>NZ_CP020560.1:0-5130000 GCF_003025345.2 Pseudomonas paraeruginosa | reverse complement strand
AAAGGTAGGGGATGACTTGTGGATCGGAGTGAAAGGCTAATCAAGCTCGGAGATAGCTGGTTCTCCTCGAAAGCTATTTAGGTAGCGCCTCATGTATCACTCTGGGGGGTAGAGCACTGTTTCGGCTAGGGGGTCATCCCGACTTACCAAACCGATGCAAACTCCGAATACCCAGAAGTGCCGAGCATGGGAGACACACGGCGGGTGCTAACGTCCGTCGTGAAAAGGGAAACAACCCAGACCGCCAGCTAAGGTCCCAAAGTTGTGGTTAAGTGGTAAACGATGTGGGAAGGCTTAGACAGCTAGGAGGTTGGCTTAGAAGCAGCCATCCTTTAAAGAAAGCGTAATAGCTCACTAGTCGAGTCGGCCTGCGCGGAAGATGTAACGGGGCTCAAACCACACACCGAAGCTGCGGGTGTCACGTAAGTGACGCGGTAGAGGAGCGTTCTGTAAGCCTGTGAAGGTGAGTTGAGAAGCTTGCTGGAGGTATCAGAAGTGCGAATGCTGACATGAGTAACGACAATGGGTGTGAAAAACACCCACGCCGAAAGACCAAGGGTTCCTGCGCAACGTTAATCGACGCAGGGTTAGTCGGTTCCTAAGGCGAGGCTGAAAAGCGTAGTCGATGGGAAACAGGTTAATATTCCTGTACTTCTGGTTACTGCGATGGAGGGACGGAGAAGGCTAGGCCAGCTTGGCGTTGGTTGTCCAAGTTTAAGGTGGTAGGCTGAAATCTTAGGTAAATCCGGGGTTTCAAGGCCGAGAGCTGATGACGAGTCGTCTTTTAGATGACGAAGTGGTTGATGCCATGCTTCCAAGAAAAGCTTCTAAGCTTCAGGTAACCAGGAACCGTACCCCAAACCGACACAGGTGGTCGGGTAGAGAATACCAAGGCGCTTGAGAGAACTCGGGTGAAGGAACTAGGCAAAATGGCACCGTAACTTCGGGAGAAGGTGCGCCGGCTAGGGTGAAGGATTTACTCCGTAAGCTCTGGCTGGTCGAAGATACCAGGCCGCTGCGACTGTTTATTAAAAACACAGCACTCTGCAAACACGAAAGTGGACGTATAGGGTGTGACGCCTGCCCGGTGCCGGAAGGTTAATTGATGGGGTTAGCGCAAGCGAAGCTCTTGATCGAAGCCCCGGTAAACGGCGGCCGTAACTATAACGGTCCTAAGGTAGCGAAATTCCTTGTCGGGTAAGTTCCGACCTGCACGAATGGCGTAACGATGGCGGCGCTGTCTCCACCCGAGACTCAGTGAAATTGAAATCGCTGTGAAGATGCAGTGTATCCGCGGCTAGACGGAAAGACCCCGTGAACCTTTACTGTAGCTTTGCACTGGACTTTGAGCCTGCTTGTGTAGGATAGGTGGGAGGCTTTGAAGCGTGGACGCCAGTTCGCGTGGAGCCATCCTTGAAATACCACCCTGGCATGCTTGAGGTTCTAACTCTGGTCCGTGATCCGGATCGAGGACAGTGTATGGTGGGCAGTTTGACTGGGGCGGTCTCCTCCTAAAGAGTAACGGAGGAGTACGAAGGTGCGCTCAGACCGGTCGGAAATCGGTCGCAGAGTATAAAGGCAAAAGCGCGCTTGACTGCGAGACAGACACGTCGAGCAGGTACGAAAGTAGGTCTTAGTGATCCGGTGGTTCTGTATGGAAGGGCCATCGCTCAACGGATAAAAGGTACTCCGGGGATAACAGGCTGATACCGCCCAAGAGTTCATATCGACGGCGGTGTTTGGCACCTCGATGTCGGCTCATCACATCCTGGGGCTGAAGCCGGTCCCAAGGGTATGGCTGTTCGCCATTTAAAGTGGTACGCGAGCTGGGTTTAGAACGTCGTGAGACAGTTCGGTCCCTATCTGCCGTGGACGTTTGAGATTTGAGAGGGGCTGCTCCTAGTACGAGAGGACCGGAGTGGACGAACCTCTGGTGTTCCGGTTGTCACGCCAGTGGCATTGCCGGGTAGCTATGTTCGGAAAAGATAACCGCTGAAAGCATCTAAGCGGGAAACTTGCCTCAAGATGAGATCTCACTGGGAACTTGATTCCCCTGAAGGGCCGTCGAAGACTACGACGTTGATAGGCTGGGTGTGTAAGCGTTGTGAGGCGTTGAGCTAACCAGTACTAATTGCCCGTGAGGCTTGACCATATAACACCCAAACAATCTGACGATTGTGTGTTGTAAGGTGAAGTCGACGAACCGAAAGTTCGCATGAACCGCAAACACCTTGAAATCACATACCTGAATCCGGATAGACGTAAGCACAAGCAAACGGATATCCAACCGAATTGCTTGACGATCATAGAGCGTTGGAACCACCTGATCCCTTCCCGAACTCAGAAGTGAAACGACGCATCGCCGATGGTAGTGTGGGGTCTCCCCATGTGAGAGTAGGTCATCGTCAAGCTCCTATCCCAAAACCCCTGGCCAGCAATGGCCGGGGGTTTTGCTTTGGCGCGCGGAAAAGTGGCAGGCGAGCGGCGCCGCGGAGGATAATCGAAAAACTTCGAGAGCTGCCGGGCGGCGTACTTCCGAGGCCTTCAGGGGCGCGATTTGCACGGTGCGCTCGTCTACAATAGCCGACAAATCCAGCCGAGCTCATTCATGTCCGATACCGATGTCCGTGGCCTGCAGGATCTTCCCCTGGAAGAACTGGTCGCCTGCCACGAGTGCGACCTGTTGATGCGCCGGGAGCCTCTCGGTCCGGGCGAGAAGGCCAATTGCCCACGTTGCGGCTTCGAACTGGCTGCCCATCGCCATCAATGGAAACGCCGTTGCTTCGCACTGGTTCTGACGGCGCTCTTCCTTTATATCCCGGCCAACTTCCTGCCGATCATGAATCTCAGCCTGCTCGGCCAGACCCGCAGCGACACGGTCTGGACGGGTGTCCTCGGTCTCTATGACAGCGGCATGCAGGGCGTCGCCATCCTGGTATTCCTGTGCAGCATGGTGATTCCGCTGATCAAGCTGCTCTGCCAACTGCTGGTGATGATCAGCGTGCGCTTCGGCATTGCCCGGCATACCGGCATGCTGCTCTATCGCGGCTATCACCACTTGCGCGAATGGGGGATGCTGGAGGTCTATCTCATGGGCATTCTGGTATCCATCGTCAAGCTGGTCGACATGGCCGACCTCAGCCTGGGTATCGGCCTGGCCTGCTTCGTGGCACTGCTGTTCACCCAGGTCTGGCTGGAGGTCACCATGTCGCCGCACCAGGTGTGGGAAGCGCTGGGAGGCGAGGACGACGATGCGCGCCCTTGATGCCGGGATCCTGGTGTGCGGCGAATGCCACCAGTTGAATCGTGCCGACGCGAGCGAACACCCACGCTGCAGCCGCTGCGGCGCGACGCTGCACGCCCGGCGCCCGAACAGCCTGACGCGGACCTGGGCGTTGCTGATCACCGCGGCGATCCTCTACATCCCCGCCAACCTGCTGCCGATCATGACGGTCAACCTCTTCGGCAGCGGGATGCCCGCCACCATCATGGAGGGCGTGGTCGAACTGGTGCACGCCGACATGTTCCCGATCGCCATGGTGGTGTTCGTCGCCAGCATCCTGGTGCCGACCTTCAAGCTGGTGGGCATCGCCCTGCTCCTCTACTCGGTGCAGCGGCACCAGCCGATGTCGGCACGCCAACGGATCCTGATGTACCGTTTCATCGAGTGGATCGGGCGCTGGTCGATGCTCGATATCTTCGTCATCGCCATCCTCGTGGCGCTGGTGAACTTCGGCAACCTGGCGAGCATCGAGGCCAACCTCGGCGCCGCCGCCTTCGCCAGCGTGGTGGTACTCACCATGCTGGCCGCCGTGACTTTCGATCCCCGGCTGATCTGGGACAATACCAATCTGGATGACGAGAATGACTGATCTGCCAAGTCCGAAGAAACACAAGACCTCGAACTGGTCGGCGATCTGGGTGCTGCCGCTGGTGGCCCTGGCGATCGGCGCCTGGCTGGCCTGGCGTGCCTTCGACCAGGCCGGGGTGGACATCCAGGTCCGCTTCGAGAGCGGCGACGGGATCCAGGCCAACAAGACCGAGGTGCTGTACAAGGGCATCTCGGTGGGCAAGGTGACCGACCTGCATGTCAGCAAGGACATCAAGGGTGTGGTCGCGACCATCGAGATCAAGAAGGAAGCCCAGGAATACCTGAGCAAGGACACCCGCTTCTGGCTGGTCAAGCCGCGCGTTTCCCTGGCTGGCGTCACCGGCCTGGAAACCCTGGTATCCGGCGTCTACATCGCGGTCGATCCGGTGAAGGGCGAGAAGGAAGAACGCTACTTCACCGCGTTGAAGGAGCCGCCACCCCTTTCCGACAAGCTGCCCGGCCTGCACCTGACCCTCAAGGCCGATCGCCTGGGCTCCCTGGAGCAGGGCAGCCCGGTGTTCTACCGGCAGATCCAGGTCGGCCAGGTGAAGAGCTTCCAGCTCGGCGACGACCAGCGCACCATCGAGATCAAGGTGCATATCGAGCCGGCCTACGCCGACCTTGTGCGCAAGCACACGCGATTCTGGAACGCCAGCGGCATCTCCATTTCCGGCGGCCTGTCCGGCTTCAAGGTGCACAGCGAGTCGCTGCTGACCCTGGTTGCCGGCGGTATCGCCTTCTCCACTCCGGAGAACCGTGCCGATAGCCCGCCCACCGATCCGAGCAAGCCGTTCCGCCTGTACGATGACTACGACGCGGCCCAGGCCGGTCTGCGCGTGAAGCTGAAGATGAACGACGTCAGCGGCATCGATCCGGGTCGCACGCCGGTGATGTTCAACGGCGTGCAGGTCGGCCTGGTCAAGTCGATCGACATGGGCAAGGACTACAGCAGCGCCACCGCCGACCTGGCGATGGATCCGCGGGTCGAGGACATGCTGCTCGAAGGCACCGAGTTCTGGACCGTCAAGCCGAGCATCTCGCTGGCCGGGATAACCGGTCTCGAAGCTCTGGTCAAAGGCAACTACATCGATGTGCGCTTCGCCAAGAGCGGTGCGCCGAGCCGTGAGTTCACCATCCGCCCGAAAGCGCCGCCGCTGAACACCGACGCGCCCGGCCTGCACCTGGTGCTGACCAGCGACAAGCTCGGCTCGATCGATATCGGCGCGCCGATCCTCTACCGCCAGGTCCGCGTCGGCAGCGTGCAGAGCTACCAGCTCTCGCGTGACCGCCAGCGGGTGGTGGTGGGCGTGCACATCGAGCCGGAGTACGCACACCTGGTGAACACCTCGACGCGCTTCTGGAACTCCAGCGGGATCACCCTGACCGGCAACCTAAGTGGCGTGCAGGTGAAGAGCGAGTCGCTGCAGACCCTGATCACCGGGGGATTTCCTTCGACACCCTGGATCCGAAGGCGCCGACCGTGACCAGGGTGCGCCGCTTCACTCTCTTCGACAGCGAGGAGGCGGCCATGGCCCGTGGCGTGGAGATCCAGTTGAGCATCGACAACGCCGACGGCCTGCATGAAGGCACGCCGATCCGCTTCAAGGGCCTGGACATCGGCAAGATCGAAAGCGTCGAGCTGAATCCGGACCTCTCCGGGGTGCTGATGAAGGCTCGCCTGACTTCCGCCGGCGAGCGCGTCGCCCGCAGCGGAACCCGCTTCTGGGTGGTGCGTCCGGCGCTCGGCCTGTTGCGTACCGAGAACCTCGGTACCCTGGTCAGCGGCCCCTATATCGAGGCGCTGCCGTCGAGCACGCCGGGCGAGCGCCAGGCACGCTTCCAGACCCTCGCCGAAGCGCCCAACCTGCTGGGCCGGGAAAGCGGCCTGCGGTTGACCCTCAGCGCGCCGCGCAAGGGCTCGATCAAGCCGGGCAACCTGGTGACCTACCGGCAGATACCGGTGGGTAAGGTGATCGACCTCGCCCTCGGCCAGCAAGCCGACCGGGTGCTGATCGACATCCTCATCGAGCCGCGCTACGTCCCGCTGGTGCGTACCGGCAGCCGCTTCTGGAATGCCAGCGGCTTCGGCGTCGACGCCAGTCTGTTCAAGGGCCTGTCGCTGCGCACCGAGTCGATGGAGGCGCTGATGGAGGGCGGCATTGCCTTCGCCACCCCGAACAATGCGCAGATGGGTGAACCGGCCAAGCCGGGGCAGACCTTCGCCCTGTTCGATTCGGCCAACGACGAGTGGCTGGAGTGGGCGCCCAAGATTCCTCTGAAGGAAACCGCCCGCCGCTGATGGTCGGACCGGCAAAAAGAAACGCCGCTTACCTGGGTAAGCGGCGTTTTCGTTCATGCATGCCTGCTGGTGGGGAATGGATGTCAGTGAGCGCTGAGATGCGCCCGGGTGGTCAGCAGGTACACCGGCAAGCCGGAGATCAGGATCAGCAGCGCGGCGTAGGGCGCGGCGGCAGCGTACTCCAGGTTGGCGGTGTGCACCCAGACCGAGGTGGCCAGGGTCGACAGCCCGGTGGGGCCGAGCACCAGGGTGGCGGTCAGCTCCTTCATGGTATCGAGGAAGACCAGGACGAAGCCGGCGCCGATGGCCGGCGAGATGATCGGCAGGGTGATGCGCAGGAAGGCCATCAGCGGCGTCTGGCCGAGGGTGCGGGCGGCTTCCTCCAATTGCGGCGAGGCCTTTTCCAGGGCCACGCGGATCGGCGCCTGGGTCAGCGGCATGAACAGCAGGGCGTAGGCGACCAGCAGCAGGCCGGTGGTCTGGTAGGTGGCCGGCAGGTAGTGCAGCGAGAAATACACCAGCGACAAGGCGATCACCAGGCCCGGCAGCGCCTGCAGGAGGTATGGCAGGCGCTGGGTCCAGCGTGCCAGGGCGCCAGGGTAGCGCACCACCAGGATGCTCACCGGCAACGCCAGCAGGCAACTGAGCAGGGCCCCGCCGAAGGCCAGCGACAGGGAGGAGAGCAGGGTCGAGGCGATTTCCATCAGCGGGAAGCTGGCCGAGGTGCCTTCGTACAGCCAGTAGCCGAGCATCACCAGCGGGATGCCGGTGCCGACGATCACCAGCGCCACCAGCAACGCCTGGAGCGGCCATTTCCCCAGCCCTAGGCGAACCCGCTCGGCCTGTCGCGCGCTGCCCTGGCCGGTGCGCACCAGGCGGCCGCGGCCGCGCATGCGCAACTCCAGCCAGAGTAGCAGGAAGCACAGCGCCAGGAGCACCGAGGAGAGCATCGCCGCGGTGGCGTTGCTGAATTCCAGTTCGAACTCCTGATAGATGGCGGTGGTGAAGGTCTGGTAGCGCAGGATCGACAGCGCGCCGAATTCCACCAGCATGTGCAGCGCCACCAGCAGCCCGGTGGCGGCCAGGGTCGGGCGCAGCAGCGGCAGGGTGACCCGCAGGAATACCTGGCGCCGCGACAGGCCGAGCATCCGCGCCGACTCCTCCAGGGAAGGATCGATGCCGCGCAGGGTCGCCGCCACCGGCAGGTAGACCAGCGGGTACTTGGACATGGTCATGACCAGGATGGCGCCGCCGAGGCCTTCGTACATCGGGCTCAGCGAAACCCAGGTGAAGCTGCTGACGAAGGCCGGGATGGCGAACGGCAGGCACAGCACCACGTTCCAGAAGCGCCGCGCCGGCAGGTCGCTGCGCTCCACGCACCAGGCCAGGGCCAGGCCGAGCAGGGCGCTGAGCAGGGTCACGCCGAGCATCAGCCACAGGGTGTTGCCTAGCAGGCGGAACACGTAGGGACGCCAGAGCAGTTGCCAGGCTGTATGCCAGCCGGCGTCCCAGGCCTTGGCCGCGACGTAGAGCAGCGGCAGGCTGGCCAGCAGGGCGAGGAGCAGGACCGGCGGGAGCAGCCAGAACGGCGTTCGTCGGCGCGAGCCCGTGCGCAGGGGCACGGGCGTGGAGGCGGCGCCGATCAATTCAGGCCAACGTCGCGTTCGAGACTGAGGGCCTCGCTGGCCTCACCCAGGTCGGCCGGGGTCAGTTTCGGTGGGTCCAGCTCGGCGAACGGCTTCAGCGCCGGATCGGCCTGCATGCCCTTGCGCATCGGGTACTCGGCGGATTGGCTGAGAATCGCCTTCTGGCCTTCCTCGCTGAGCATGAAGGCGACGAACTGCTGGGCTTCCCTGGGGTGCTTGCTGGACTTGAGCACCGCGGCGCCGGAGACGGTGACCAGCGCGCCCGGGTCCTGGTTGCCGAAGTAGTGCAGGCGCGAGTTCAGCTCGCCCTTTTCCTTCTTCAGGGTGTACCAGTAGTAGTTATTGATCAGCGCCATGTCGACCTCGCCGTTCTCCACGGCTTTCATGGCGGTGACGTTGTTGGTGTAGATCGAGCCGAAGGCCTTCAGGCCGGTCAGCCAGTCCTCGGCTTCCTCCTGGCCCTTGAGTTTGATCACCGCGGCGACCTGCTCGAGGAAGGCGCCGCTGGTGGGCACGAAGCCGAAGCGGCCGGACCAGGACGGATCGGAAAGATCCATCAGGCTCTTCGGCAGGTCCTTCTCGTCGATCTTCTTCGGGTTGTAGGCCAGTACCCGGGTGCGGGCGGTAATACCGATCCAGTCGCCGTTGGCGCCGGCGTGCTCCGGCTCGACCAGGGCCAGGGTTTCTGGCTCCAGCCTGGCCAGCAGGCCGGCGCTGGCCAGGCGGATCAACGGTGGCGATTCCTCGGTGTAGAGCACGTCGGCCGGCGAGCGTTCGCCTTCCTCGGTGATCTGGCTGGCGAGCTGGCCATCTCCGCCCTTGCGGATCTTCACCTGGATGCCGGTCTTGTCCTGGAAGGCCTTGGCGATGGCGATACCGGTGGCGGCGTGCTGGCCATTGTAGAGAGTAAGGGTGACGGGATCGGCCGCCGCATTGAGGGAAAGCGAACCGAGCAGGCACGCCAGGGCGGCGTGGCGGAAACGGTTGAGAAGTCGAACAGGCATGGATTCTCCCCGTGGGCTACAAATGCGAATGTAACCAATTATATCTTCGCGGGGGCTCCGGGCCTACCGGAAAAGTCCACGGCCCCGTCGAGCGGGGCCGTGGCAGACGCTTCACGCCGGTTCGCCGGCTTCCTCCGGCTCGCTGGCTGCGCGGGTTTCGCCGCTGGCGGCGGTATCGCGGCGACGGATGTATTTCCAGTCGGCTTCGTCGATATAGATGCCGTTCGGACCGCTACCGCCTTCCAGGTCGATCGCCACGTGTGCGGAAACCTGTGGCTTCACGCTCGCCAGGATCGGCACGAAGCCCAGTTGCAGGCTGGTCTCCAGCAGTGCGGCCTGGTTGCGTTCGTCGATGTCCGCCGCCTCGTCGAGGTAGTAGGGCAGGCGCACGCGCCCGGCCTGCTCGCGGTCCATCAGGTGCAGCAACAGGTACATGTTGGTCAGCGCCTTGATGGTCATGGTGGTGCCGTTGGAGGCGGCGCCGTCGATGTCGGTATGCATGATCGGCTGGCCGTTGACCTTGGTGATCTCGAAGGCCAGTTCGAACAGGTCCTTCAGGCCCAGCTGGTTGTGGTTGGCGGCGACCAGGCGCGCCAGGTATTCCTTGGCCTCCTCGTTCTTCGCGTCCTGCTCGGCGCTCTGGGTCAGGTCGAACACCGAGAGGTTCTCGCCCTCCTCGTACTGGCCGGCGCTGTGGATGATCTGATCGATGTGCTTGAGCGCATCCTTGTTCGGCGCGAGGACGATGCGGAAGCTCTGCAGGTTGGAGACCTGGCGCTTGTTGATCTCGCGGTTGAACAGGGCCAGCTGGTGTTCCAGGTTGTCGTAGTCGCTGCGGATGTTGCGCAGGGTCCGGGCGATGTCGGTGACCGCCGCGCGGCGCGCCTTGGCCAGGGTCAGGGCCTCGTCCTGGCGATGCGCGTAGGCGTTGATCAGCAGCTTCAGGCGGCGTTCGGTGTCGTCCTCGCTGTCGAACTTGGCGACGCCCTTCAGGCGCACCTGTGCGTACAGCGCCTCGATCTGCCCGTCGATGCGCTGCAGAGCCTGCCAGGTGTCCTGGTAGTCGTTGAGCAGTGGCAGCAGGTTGTCCAGCGAGTCGTCCACCGGCTCCATGAACGGCGTGCCGAAGGGCAGGTCGGCCGGGAGCAACTGGCGACGGCGCAGGGCATCTTCCAGGGTGCGTTCCTTGGCCTCCAGGTCGCCCAGTTGCCGGGCCACCAGTTGCAGGCGCGCGGAGAGCTGCTGGACGCGCTCGGCGAAGGCGTCGCTGGAGCGCTTGAGTTCGTCCTGGGACGCCTCCAGCTGGGCCAGTTCGGCGAGCTTCCCGGGCTCCTCGGCGGTCAGCGTCTGGGTGCGACGGAAGTCTTCCAAGGCCTTCTGCGCGTCCAGCACGTCCTGGTACAGCTTTTCCGCCTGGGCCTTGCTCGCGGCGCGGTCGGCGGCGACGCTCTGCTGGGTCTTGAGCTGCTTCAGCTCCTTCTCCAGGCGCTCCTTCTGGTCGCGCAGGGCGGCGCGGTCGGCCAGGGCCTGCAACGCCGGCGGCTCGATGTGCGACAGGTCGATGCTCAGGCCAGGGGCTTCGAAATGCTCGCCCTTGAAGTGGTCGAGGATGGCTTCGACGCTCTTCACCCAGACGTCGCCGTCATCCAGGCTCACCCCGTTCTCGCCCAGCGGCAGGCTGAACAGCGCGCCGTTGAACAGGCGCATCAGGCGCTCCACGTCCTGCTGGCTGAACTCTTCGCGCAGGCGTGCGTAGCTGTTGTTGTCGGCGTGCTCGAGTTGCTGGCGGACGCTCTTCAGGCGTTTTTCCAGGTCGCGCAGGCGCTCTTCCAGATCTTCGCTGGAGAACTGCCGCGAATGGGCCAGGGCCCCGGCCAGTTCATCGTGGGCGTCCTTGGCGGCGAGCAGCTGCTGTTCGAGGACCTTGGCGTCGTCGACCAGGGCGAAACGGGTCTTGAGCACCGACAGCTCGCCGAGCCAGCGCTGGATGCCGGCGATCTCGCGCTCCAGGCGCATCAGCTCCTGGGTGCCGCCGCGCTGTTCGTTCTGCAATCCGTCCTGTTCGGCGCGGTACTGCTCATGCTGGATCAGCAGTTCCTCGCGGCGTGCGCCCGCATAGTCGTGCCAGGTGCCGAGCAGGCTGTCGAGCAGCGGCGAGAGGCGGTGCATCTTGCCGCGCAGCACGTCGCGCTGGGTCACGCCATTGGCCAGGGCTTCCACCAGCGGGCCGGCGGCGACCAGCGCCTGGTAGTCCTGCTCCATCCGCCGCACGTCGCGGAAGGCTTCCTCGCAGGCGGCGATGTAGTCGACGTTGCCCGAGCGCAGGCTGTGCTCGAAGGCGTCGAGGAACAGCTGCTTGAGCTTGGCCGCGGTGATCTCGCGCATGTGCAGCAGGTTGATGAACAGCGAGCGGAAGGTCTTCAGGCTCTGCTCGCTGGTGGAGCGCAGCGGGATCATGGTCAGGTCGAGCGGGATCGAGGTATGCCCGCCGACCAGCAGACGGCGGAGCTCTTCCGGCTTCACCTCGTAGGCCTTGATGCCTTCACGCTCGAGGTTGGCGAACAGCTCGCGCTGGCGCAGGCAGGTGCCGTTCTTCTGGTAGTGGTCCAGGCTCAGCTCGCCGGCGTAGGCGAAGAACTGGTGGCCGAAGCCGCCACCCGGGCCGCGCCCGGCCACGCCGATCACGTGCGGACCGTGGGGCAGCATGAGTTCGAGGAGGATGTAGCTGGTATCCGAGGCGAAGTAGAAGCGCCGCGACTGCTCCATGCTGTACTTGCCGAAGCTCATGTCCGACAGGCGGGCAAGGATCGGGAACTGCAGGGCGTTGATCGAGGCGCTCTTGCCCAGGTTGTTGGCGCCGTAGATCGACAGCGGGTTTTCCAGCGGGAAGATGCCCAGGCTGTAGCCGGCGGTGTTGAGCAGGGCGAAGCGGCGGATGCCGTAGCGGGTCTGGCTCATGCGTCAGCCTCCTGTTGCGCGTGTTCTTCGGCGATGGCGCGGGCGAGGGCGTCTTCCTCGCTCTCTTCGGCCAGTTCTTCGTCGCTGGCCATCAGCGCTTCGATCTCGCCGTCATCGACCAGCACCGGGGTCTGCAATGGCAGGTCGGCATGCAGGCTGGCGGACAGGTTGCGGTCCTGCTGCACCGACAGGCAGACGTCGAGGAAACGGTGCATCGGCGGCATGAAGCGGTACACACCGTTGTCCTCGGAGGCGAAGCCGAGCTGGGTCAGGCGGCGCATGACTTTCTCTTCCAGTTCTTCCTGGGTCTGCACTTCGGCCTGGAGGAACAGGTCGCGGTATTTCTCCAGCAGCGGCGGCAGTTCCTCGCGACCGATGCTGCCACCGTCCAGCACGGACAGCGGGTCGCGGCCCTGGTCGGCGAGATGCTCGACGAGGATGAAGGTGAACAGCGCCAGGCGCTGGGCGGTCTTGTTGACCTGGGCGCCGACCTGCTCCGGGACGAAGTAGTAGAAGCCGCGGGTGTCGCAGACCAGTTCGAAGCCCATGGCGCGGAACAGGCCGCGGTACTGGTCCTGCTGCGAGGACAGCTGGGTGTACAGCTCCGGGTCGCGGTGGCTGATGTGGTAGCCCTTGAACAGTTCGCGGAAGATCGGCGCGAGCTGGGTCAGTTCGGAGAGGTCAAGATGCATGGGGTTCGCTCGCGGAAAGGGTGTCTGCGTCCCTGGCCTGACCCTTGTCCTTGGCGGCGGGATTCAGGGCGAAGGAGCAGAGGCTGACGCAATGTTCGGTGGTTTCGTACTCGCGGCGCTGCAGGCGCTCGCGCTGGAAGCGCGCGTCGCGCGACAGCCGGGAGAACCAGTAGAGCAGTTCGTCGGTGGCGCCGTCCGGCTCCTGGGCCAGCAGCCACTGCATGAGGTCCGGCAGCGGCAGCGCCGCCTGGCAGCGCTCGATCATCTCGCGCGCGGTGCGCGGCGGTCGCGCCGGCCCGTTGCTCTTGCGCGGGCCGCTGGACTTGGGGAACTGCGCCGGCTTCGGCTCGAAGCGGGCGAGGGCGAAGACGTAGCTTTCGACTTGCGAGGCGGTGCCGAGGAAGGTGCTCTGCGGCCGGGTGAACAGCGGCATCGCCGCCTGCGGCACGGCGTCCAGGCCCTTGCGCCGGATCGCCGCCAGCGCCAGGGCGGCGCCGCGGGTCACGGCGTTGTGCCGGCGTGCCTCTTCGCGCAGCGGCAGCAGCAGTTCGCGGGCGCGGCGCAGGGTCAGCTGGGCGTTGGTCTGCATTTCCAGGATGCGCGCATGGGTGCGCAGCACCAGGTCGTCGTCGACCAGGTGGCCGAGCCGCTGCTGTTCGCCGAGCAGGCGCAGCAGGACCTGCTCGACCCGCCGCACGCCCTGCTCGAAGGCGCCGTCGGCGCTGACCAGCTGGATCATCGGCTCGACGTACTCGTCCCAGGTCGCCAGGACCTCGGCGTAGCGCTGCGCCAGGGGAATCTGCCGGTCGCTGGTCTTGGCCCGCTCGGCCACGCCGATCAGCGCCTGCTCGTCGTTGCCGAGCTTCTTCAGGACGTCGCGCACGCGCATGTCGAGCAGCCGCAGCTGACGCGCCAGGTCCTGGCTGTCGCGGGTCTCGAAGGCGTCCTGGATATAGCCGGCGAGGCGCTCCAGGTGGCGCAGGTAGGCTTCGATCTCCAGGCACAGGCCGAGGCGGTGCTCGTGGCGCAGATAGGCGAGGAAGTCGTGGATCTGCGCGTTCAGCTCGAAACGGTTGGGGCTCTTGGCCACCGGGACCAGGATGTCCAGGCGGATCCACTGGTCGAGCAGGGCGGTGATTTCCGCCGGATTGCTTTCCGGTAACTGGGTGTTCAGCTGGCTGCGCAGCTCCGCCAGGCTCAGGGTGCCGGCATCGAAGCGCTCGCAGAGAGGCTCGAGCAGGGCCCAGTGTTCGGCAAGCGCACGCAGTACGCGTCGGGGGTCGATCATCGGGAGGGCCGGTCCGTGGAAAAAGCACCGATTGTACTGCAAAGGCGCGGCGGACGCAGACGCCGCCGATGAGTGCGCCCGCCGTCGTCGGCGGCTCTGCGCCGCCGCTGGCGGAGGCCCTGCCGGCGACTGCCGGCATAGGTGGCGCCTGGCCACTATTCGGGTGTCGAAAAACGGCAGTTTATGACCGCGCTAGGGTATTCCTGCCCCGCCTGGTCCGGGGAATGGGGCTGCCGGGGGCTGGCACGCTTTCTGCTGAAGCCCCCTGGCCTGTTTATTCCAAATGAATGCCGACTCTTGAACGACGCCGCCTACGCCGAGGCCCGCTGGGCCGAACTGCAGAACCAGGGTGACCTTGCCTGGGACCTGGATGCCATCACCAACCGCAGCGAGGCGATCGCCTTCCTCAAGCGTTTCGAGAACCGCCTGTGCATCTATTCCGCCTACGTCGAGAAGCTCTACAGCAACTACAGCTTCGTGATTCCCGAGAGCGACCATGGCGGCATCACCATCCTGCCCAGCGAGCAGGCCTGGCACGACACCTTCCACGACATCCCGCTGGCCGCGGTGGAACCCACCGGCATCCACATCCTGCCGGGCGAGACCATGGGCTATCGTGGGCTGTACCTGAAGATTCCCGGCGAGCACCGCCTGGTGGCGTCGAAGGAGCTGCCGTTCCAGGAGGGGCTGAAGCTGCTGATCCAGCGCTACCAGGCCCACGACGATGTGTTCCTGCCGATCCTGGTCAAGGGCGACCTGCGCGAGTACGAGGCGCGCATGCCCTCGCTGCATCTGCACCGGATCAATCCCGCCCGTCTCGGCGCTCACTCCCTGCTCAGCCTCAACGCCATCAAGGGCGCCATCGCCGACCATCTGATCGGTCTGTTCCGCCAGCAGTGAAGGGCCGGCGTTACCCGTGTGACGATGGGTAACATCCGCCTCGGCGGGACGACCGCTCGTCCGCCGCGCCAGTCGCGGCGAACGCGTCGTTCGGCGGTTTTTCTCGACTATGGGTCGGCCCCGATTCGCCCGGGGCTTTCTATAGTGACTACAGGTCGCAATGCCTTCGCTGTGGCCACGAGAAGAACAAGAGGTGTGCCCATGTCCCGTCGTCTGCCCTTCCTGCTGCGTTGCGCGCTGTTCTGCGGCGTCGCTCTCCTGGCCACGACCGCCCAGGCGCGGATGGAGTCACTGGACGACGAGCAGCTCTCCGACGTGGTCGGCCAGGCCTTCATCAACCTGACCACCGACGCCGCCAACGGGCTGAACTTCACCCGCATCAACTTCGGCGCCGACATCGAGACCCAGCTGAACATGAAGAAGCTCCAGCTGGGCCAGTACAACCGCGCCGGCGAGGCCGCCGGCAGCGCCGACATCGCCATTGACAACTTCGCCCTGGGCACGGTCAACGACGCCACCGGGGCGATCAACCCGTTCCTCATCAGCAACCCCTACATCGAGTTCGCCTACGACGGCAACAGGATGGTCGGCATCCGCATCGGTTTCGGCGAGGCCAAGGGCTACCTCTCGGGCGACATCAAGAGCCTGACCGGCAACGTGCCGGTGGACCTGTACGGCACCGGCAGCCAGCTGGGCGGCAGCATTTCCTGCGGCCTGCTGGCCCTCGACTGCCTGGCGGCGAAGACCGCCATCACCCTCACCGGCAGTTCCCAGTACACCGCCCAGGCCGAGCTGGTGAACAGTTCCGGCAACCCGGATCCGATCCGCGCCACCATGATCGGCCTGAAGAACGGCACGGCGCTGGACATGCACGACAGCACCATCATCGGCAGCCTGGTGAACGTCCTGCTGCCATTCCTGACCTCCAACGACTGCAAGCTGATGGGCGCCCAGACCTGCTTCAACCTCGCCCAGTACCAGTCGTTCCCGATCGGCACCGTGGATCCGAACAATTCGCAGAAATTCATCGACTCGTCGAAAGGCTTCTTCATCTCGATGCAGAGCCAGAACGTCCAGTGGCGCGACCAGCAGGATCCGTCCAAGCTGGTCGCCGCGCTGGCCGGCGCCTTCCTCAACATGTCGCGCAACGCCGATGGAACGGCACCGATCAAGGTCGACTTCGGGCAGGCCTTCAATGGCATCCCACGGCAGGACACTTGCCTGGGCGGCCTCAACAAGGGCTGCTGAGATGAGCCGCGCCTATCTGCTCGCGGCCCTGCTGGCCGCGCCCTTCGCCCATGCCGAGATGACCGCCCTCGACGACGAGCAACTGTCGGACGTGCAGGGCGCCGGCATCGGCTTCGTCCTCGACAACGCCATGCTCGACGGCAACAAGGCCACCGTCGCGATCAACGGCGTGACCAACACCAGCACCGGGCAGAACGTGCCGATCACGGTGAAGGAGCTGTACCTCGCCGCCACCGGCAGCGACAAGGGCAGCGCCCTGGCGCCGGTGACCCTGGGTCGTCTCAATTTCCCGTTCAAGCTGAACCTGGCCAAGGGCTCGGTACTGACCACCCAGCTCGACGACGGCCGGCTGGTCAGTACCCTGCCGGACAACGCGGACGTGATCGAGCTGGCCTTTCCCAGCCTGGTCAACGGCGCCGGCGGCCAGCCGTGCATCGCCGGCTACGCAGGGGCCGGCAGCAACTGCTCGAGCCGCGCCGGCGAGAAGGTCGACGCCGGCATCCGCTTCGACTTCGGCGTCACCTCCACGCGCACCGACGTGCTCAACCTGGATTTCTCCGAACTGGCGATGGACGGCTCCTACCTGCGCTTCTGGGGCGCCAACGCGCGCAGCCAGTTGGTCGGCGAGATGCGCCTGAACCTCTACGCCAAGACCTTCGAGATCATGTCCTGCGGCGCCGGCTCGCCCAGTTGCGTCAGCGCCGCCGAGCAGGCCGCGCGCACCGTCTACCTGACCAATGCCTACGCCAGCGTCGCGCTGGGCTACGGGAAGTCGCAGCCGTTGCTGTTCTCGGTCACCGCCGACGGCAACTTCACCTTCGAATTGCCCCAGCTGACCCTGGCCAACGCCGCCGACTTCTACGCCAACGCGCCGCGCACCAGCCTGGTGATCGAGAACCTCAATATCGGTGGCACCCGGCCGGGCTACGGGCAGGTGCCCACCGGCGGCTACGACATGGGCCGCAACGAGATTTCCGGGCTCAGCTTCAACTACCTGAAGGTGACGTCGCACAACCTCTGAGGTGGCGGCGCGAAACGAGGCACACAGCACATGGCCAGGCAGACTCATCCACAGGCAGGCGGCATCGGCATCCTCGCGGCGCTGGCGCTGCTGTTCAGCGCCTCGGCCGGGGCCGAGCTGCGCTCGCTGGGCGATAGCGACCTGGGCGACGTGGTCGGCCAGGCCGGGATCAGCATCAGCGCCTCGCTCAATCTCCAGGAAAATCCTTCGCAGACCCGCTGCGCCGGCGGCTGCGGCGCGCGCCTGGCGATCCAGCCGGCCGGCAGCGGCAACAACTACCTGGTGATCGACGACATCAGCGGCAAGTTCAGCTTCGACGAAGTCACCCTGGACGTGGTGACCATCAAGGACGGCTTCGGCGGCGACGGCGCCGCCTTCAACCGCCCGGTGCTGCGCGTCGGCCTGAAGGACACCAGCTTCCAGGACCTGCGCTTCACCATCGCCGGTGCCAACAAGGCGCGCGGCACCGACCCCGGGCTGGTGCAGACCAACCTGGTCAGCGCGCGCATCGACGGCACCCTGAAGCTGCAGGGCAACGTCAACATCTTCACCGTCGCCCCGCGCTGAGCGACGAACCGTCGCCCGACGGGACAAAGCCGCTCCGCCGAGGTCGAAGAACCGTTATCATGGCCAGCCTGAACGCCGGGGGATGCCAGCATCTCCCGCGCATCGCCTATTTGCCGGTGCCCGAGACTTGATCGAAGAACAGCGTCGCCGCGCCTTCCTGGGCGCGATGCAGATAACCAGCTGGCTGCCCCGCCAGCCGTTGCCGTTCGCCGCGCCGTCGCGGCTGGAACTGCTGGAGACTCCATCGCGGGAGGAGCCGGTGGTGTCCGCGCGTGCCGCGGTCGACCTGCCACAGGCCCGCGTGCCGCAGGCCGAAGCGCCGACCGCCGCTTCGAGCGTGGCGCCCGTCGTGCCGGCGGAGGGCCGGGGGATTCCGATCAGCCTGCCGAAGCCGGGCGCCCCGGCGGCGAAGAAGGCCGAGCCGCTCGCGCCGGTGGAGGAAGCCCCGGCCGAGCCGCCGGTCGTCCAGGCGCCGCCGCCGCGTTTCGCTCTGCAACTGTTGCAGGCCGGGCCCTGCGCCCTGCTGGTCGAACTGCCCACCGGCGAGCCCTTCGCCAGCCGCGATCCGGGCTACCTGCTGCTGCGCGACCTGCTGCGCGCCGCCGGCCTGCCGGACAGCCCGCGGCTGATCGGCGAACCGGTGCGCTGGCCGCTGCTGGCGCGCGGCAATCTCGACCAGGGCCCGCAGGCGGCCCTGGAGTTCGTCCAGAGCTTCGTCGCCGCGCGCCTGGAAGAGGGCGAGCGCAGCCGCTGCCTGTGGCTGGTCGGCCTGCCGGCGATCCGCTTCGCTGGCGAGGGCGACGAGGGCAGCCTGTTCCGCGAGCTGCAGGTGGAGGGCCTGGGCGCCGCCTGGGCGGTTCCGGGCCTGGAAACCCTCATGGAAGAGCCCGCCCTCAAGGGCGAGCTATGGCGCGCCATGCGTCGTGTCCGTCAGCGCTGGTCGAGCGAGATTCAATGAGCGATGCGATTTCCTTCCGCCCGATGACCGAGGCGGACCTCGATGCCGTGCTGAAAATCGAATACGCCGCCTTCAGCCATCCCTGGACCCGCGGCATCTTCAGCGAAGGCCTGAAGAACTATCGTTGCTGGCTGATGTTCGAAGGCAGCCAGCAGGTCGGTCACGGGGTCATCCAGATCATCCTCGACGAGGCGCACCTGCTGAACATCACGGTGAAGCCGGAGAGCCAGGGTCGTGGCCTCGGCCTACGCCTGCTCGAGCACCTGATGCGCGAGGCAGCCGGACACCAGGCCCGCGAGTGCTTCCTCGAAGTGCGTGCCTCCAACCAGGCCGCCTACCGCCTCTACGAGCGCTACGGCTTCAACGAGATCGGCCGCCGCCGCGACTACTACCCGGCGGTCGGCGGTCGCGAGGACGCCCTGGTGATGGCCTGCACCCTGCTCGATTGAGCCATGCTCCGCTGCGCTACTGGCAACTAGCTATCACATGGGGTAGCTAGCTGGCCTTCTGGCACCGTCGTACCCTTACCAGCGTTCCGATTCTCGCCTGCATGCCGCAGGCAGGTCCCTTCACGTGGCAGCCCTTCGCGGGAATGCGAAGTCAGGTCGACAGTGGCCGGTGGCAGGATGCGCAGACTGGAGCTTCCCCCATGTGCGACACCCTGATCCTTCGCCACCAGGGCCAGACCTGGTTCGCCAAGAACAGCGATCGCGAGCCCGCCGAACCGCAGCGCCTGTTGCGCCTGCCGGCGGTGCGCAACGATCCGGAAGCGCGCCTGCGCACCACTTACCTCGACATCCCCCAGGTCGCCCGGCGGCATGCGCTGGTGATCAGCCAGCCGAGCTGGATCTGGGGCGCGGAGATGGGCGTCAACGAACACGGCGTGGCGATCGGCAACGAAGCGGTGTTCACCAGGCTGACCCGCCAGCGCGGCGCCGCGCTGCTCGGCATGGACCTGCTGCGTCTGGGCCTGGAACGCGGCGCCAGCGCCCGCGAGGCGCTGGAGGTGATCACCGGCCTGCTGCAGCGCTACGGCCAGGGTGGCCCGGCCGGCTACCGCGACAAGCGCTTGCGCTACGACAACAGCTTCCTCATCGCCGACCCCGGTGAGGCCTAGGTACTGGAAACCGCCGGCAACCTGTGGGCGGCGAAGAAGGTCGAGCGCTGGGCCATCTCCAACGCCCTGACCCTTGGCCACGAGTTCGACCTGTGCAGCCGCGACCTCGAAGACCAGGCGCGCCGCCAGGGCTGCTGGGACGGCCGCGGCGACTTCCACTTCGCGCGGGTCTTCGACACCCGCCTGCTGCCCTGGGTCGGCGGCGCGCACCAGCGCTGCCGGGTCAACCAGCGCTTCCTCGACAGCCTGCCCGGCGAGCCGGACTGGCATGCGCTGTTCGCCGCGCTGCGCCACCACGGCCCGCGCGGCGATCATTTCAGTCGCCACAACAATCGCCAGGTGTGCATGCACGCCGGCGGTTTCTGGCGGCCCTCGCAGACCACCGCCAGCCTGGTCGCCCGCTTGCGCGACGACGGCCCGCTGCTGGCCGCCAGCGGTACTTCGGCGCCGTGCCTGGGACTGTTCCAGCCGCTGTCCTTCGATCCGGCCTCCGGCGCCGCCGTGCTCAGCCAGCCGCGCGACGCGGTGCAGGACTCGCCCTGGTGGCGCTTCGAGGCGGTGCATCGCCGCGCGCTCCGTGACCGCGCCTTCCGCCAGGCCTTGCGCAGCGGCCGCGACTGGCTGGAGCGGGAGCTCTTCGCCGGCCTCGAGCGGCCCGACTGGCAGCGCCTGGCCGAGGACGCCGCCGCCTGGCACGCCAGTTGGCAGGAACAGGCCGCCGCCGCGCAGCCGCTGGCGCAACCGCGCTGGTGGCGCAGCCACGCCGCGTTGTGACGCTTGTCAAACGGGCGCCGCCTTCCGTAAGGTGCTGCACCGGTCAAACGAGGGGCATGCCATGAGCGACTTGCAGCAACTGTTCGAGAACAACGTCCGCTGGGCCGAAGCGATCAAGCAGGAAGACCCGGACTTCTTCGCCAAGCTGGCCCGCCAGCAGACCCCCGAATACCTCTGGATAGGCTGCTCCGACGCGCGGGTGCCGGCCAACGAGATCGTCGGCATGCTGCCCGGCGACCTGTTCGTCCACCGCAACGTCGCCAACGTCGTGCTGCACACCGATCTCAACTGCCTGTCGGTGATCCAGTTCGCCGTCGACGTGCTCAAGGTCAAGCACATCCTGGTCACCGGTCACTATGGCTGCGGCGGCGTGCGCGCCTCCCTGCACAACGACCAGCTGGGCCTGATCGACGGCTGGCTGCGCAGCATCCGCGACCTCGCCTACGAGTACCGCGAGCATCTGGAACAGTTGCCGACCGAGGAGGAACGCGTCGACCGCCTCTGCGAGCTCAACGTGATCCAGCAGGTGGCCAACGTCAGCCACACCAGCATCGTCCAGAATGCCTGGCACCGTGGCCAGCCGCTGTCCGTGCACGGCTGCATCTACGGGATCAAGGATGGCCTGTGGAAGAACCTCAACGTCACGGTCAGCGGCCTCGACCAGTTGCCGCCGCAGTATCGCTTGAGTCCGCTGGGAAGTTGCTGCTGAGAGGCGCGGCGGTGCCAGCCATGGTCACCGCCTCGCTCCGATCGGCCCCCTCTCCCTTCGGGGAGAGGGGAGAGCTTCAGAACTCCACGCTATACGTCAGGCTGTAGGTGCGTCCCCGCCCCTTGTAATCGAACAGCCCCGCTGGCGCGAGTCCGCCGTAGTAGACCTGGGCGCGCTGTCCCCAGACCGTGGTGTAGTCCTTGTCCAGCAGGTTCTGGATACCCGCGGTGAGGCTGCCCACCGGCAGCGCCTGGGTGCCGAGCAGGTCGAACAGCGCGTAGCCGTCGATCTTGTTGCCCGCCTCGTCGTTCAGGTTGAAGGTGCGCACGCCCTGTAGGCGCAGGCTGCGCTGGTCGTCCTTCCAGCCGACGAAGGCGCCGGCCTTGGACGGGCTGGCCGAGGTCACGTCCTGCTTCAGCCAGCGGCCATCGACTTTCTCCTGGGAGCGGATGGCCAGGCCGTTGACGCCGACCTGCCAGTGATCGTCCAGCCAGTAGGTGGCCTGGCCCTCGAAGCCATAGTTGCGCTTCTTGGTGTCCTGCTGCAGCACCGCCAGGGTCTTCGAGTCGTACTTGATGCTCTTGTCCGACCAGGAATAGAACGCCGCCACCTGGGTATCCAGCGCACCGTCGGTGTGCCGCCAGCCCAGCTCGACCTGCTTGGTCTTGATCCCGTCCAGCGGCGAATCGTTCACGCTCACGCCCTGCAGCAGCGGATAGTGGCCGTTGCCGTCGGCTGCGCCGTAGCGCCCGAAGCCGTAGTACTTGGCCGGGTCCGGCAACTCGAAGCCTTCGCTGTAGTTGGCCCAGACCTGTTGTTGCTGGTTCAGCTTGTAGATGGCGCCGACGTTGACCAGGTTGACGTCGTAGTCCTTGCTCCCGCCCGGAACCGCGTCGGCGGACTTGCCGAGGCCGTTGGCGATGAGGATCTGCTGGTTCGCCGCGACGAAGTCGCTGACGTCGGTGCTCATCGACTGGCGCCGCACGCCGGCGCTCAGGGTCAGGTCATCGGTGGCCTTCCAACTGCCCTGGAGGAAGAACGCGCGGCTGTCGGTATCGATGTCCGGGTAGCGGCCCAGCTTGGCCTGCTCGCTGGCGACCAGCCCGCCGCTGGCGGCGGCGAGCGGCAGGTTGAAGAGCATCTGGTCAGAGGTGAACTTCTCCCGGTCCAGGTCCACCCCGTAGGTCAGGCTGACACGCTCCCAGGTCTTCACCAGGGCCAGTTTCATCCCATAGTAGTCGGTGTCCTGCTGCGAGGCGGAGTAGTAGGAGGTGCCGTAGTTGATCGCGCCGCTATTGTTGTAACGGATGGTGGGGAAGGGGTTGAAGGCCATCTTCTCGTTGCGGTAGTAGGCCTGCAGGTAGAGGTCGTGGCCCAGCACTTCCGGCGCGTGGTAGGTGGCGTTGAACTGGTGGCGCTTGCTCTCCGGCTCGCGGTCGAGGTCGACGCCGCCCTTGATCGAATAGGGCGCCCGTCCGCGCAGGGCGTCGAAGTTGCGCCCGAGATCGAGGCCGCGGTCGCCATCGTAGCCGGAGTCGTAGTACTGCAGGCCGAGATCGAGGCTGTGGCCATTGGCGAAAGTGAAGCCGAGGCTGCCCATCAGATCCACCGACCTGTTGTATTGCAGGTCGGTCTGGGTGATGTCGGTCAGCACCTGGTCGCCATTGCCGTCGTAGGCCGCGCCGTTCTTCTGGTAGGCGATGGCCAGGCGGCCGTTGAACAGATCATTGCCGCCGCTGATCGACTGCGCCGCGCGCAGGTCGTGGTCCTCGTGGCTCTGGAAGCCGCTGCGGGCGCCCAGTTCGGTGTTGAAGCGGGTGTCGCCGCCGACGCCCTTCCTGGTCACGATATTGATGATTCCGCCGGTGGCGCCGCCGCCATAGACCGCGCTGGCGCCGGACATCACCTCGATGCGCTCGATGTTGAACGGATCGATGGAGTCGAACTGCCGGCTGATGCCACGCGAACTGTTCAGCGACACGCCGTCGATCATTACCAGCACGCTGCGCCCGCGCAGGTTCTGGCCGTTGTTGGTGCGGCCCTGCGAGCCGATGTCCAGGCCCGGGATCAATTGCCCCAGCGCCTCTTTCAGCGGCACGCCGGCCTGGGTCTGCTGGTCCAGTTGCTCGCGCTCGATCACCCAGACCGTGCCGGGTAACTCGCTGATGCTGGTCGGCGCGCGCGAACCGATCACCACCATCTGCTGCTCCACCGGATCGGCGGCCAGCGTGGGAGCGGAAAACGAAGCGAACAGGGAGAGGGAAAGCGCCAGGGGAGCCGGGCGCGAAGGAATGGAGCGGGGCATGAGGGGTGTCCGATTTGCTGTTGTTTTGTCGACGGCAAAGCTAAACAAATTGATAATTATTATCAAATGATACGAACTGTTTCAGCGACCCTTGCCTGGTAGCCAAACAAGACGGCATGCCTGACGACGGGTCGGAAACGAGGGGCAGAAAAAGGCCGGCGACTGGACCAGTCGCGAGCCCGCCTACCCCCTCAGGCAAGCACTCCCCGCGCGACCCCTATCGCCTCTGCAACCCTCCCGGTGAATCCGGTGCCTTCCCTATAGGTCATCACCAAACGGTCGATCGCCCGCGTCATCGCCACGTAGAGCAGACGCGCCTCGTCGCTTTCGTCTTCGTTCGTCCTGGGCATCTCGTGCAGACCTGGAATCAGCACCAGGCCGAACTCCAGCCCCTTGCTGGAATGCATGCTGACCAGCTTCACCGAATCGCTGGCGCCGTAGAGGCTGGCGCGGCCCTGGGTGGAGAGGCCGGAGGCGCAGGGAATGCCGGCCTCCTGCAGGGCGCGCTCGGCGCGTTGGCCCTGGGTGTGGTGGCGATAGACGATGGCGATGTCGCTGAGCGCGCGGCCGTGGGCCTGGGCGTCGCGGATGCGTTCGACCAGGCACTGCCATTCCTTGCGTTCGCTGGCGCAGTGGATCAGTTCCGGGAAGGCGCCGCGGCGGCCGGCGCTTTCCGGGGCCAGGGTGGGAACGCCATCGTCGCTGTCCTCGCGAGCGGCGAGCAGGTCGTGGGCGAAGGCGCGGGCTACGCTGAGCACCTCCAGGGTGTTGCGGTAGTTGGTCCGCAGGATGGTGGTGCGGCCCTGGGCGCGGATGCCGACGCTGGCGAAGCTGAAGTCCAGGCGCCTGCCGCCCTTCGGCCGGTAGATCGACTGGGCGTCGTCGTAGAGCACCAGCAGCGAGCCGCTGTCGCCGTCGACCATGCGCACGGCCAGGCGGAACCAGTCGGGCTGGAAGTCGTGGCCTTCGTCGATGAGCACCGCCGCGTAGCGTGCGCCGGGAATGCGTCCGTCGTTCGCGCCGTCGACGGCCTGGCGGACCATGGTTTCCATCTTCTCGTTGACCGAGAGCGTCGCTCCGGGCAGCTCGAGACCGTGCTCGACCAGCAATTCCCGGCACCAGGCATGGAAGCTGCGCACCTTTACCTTGTCACCCAGGCCGCGCTCGACCATCAGCTGGTTGAGGCGCCCGGCCAGCGAGCGGTTGTAGCAGAGCACCAGGATCGGCTTGCTCGCCAGCGCCGCCAGGTGCTTGCAGCGGTAGGCCAGGATCATGGTCTTGCCGCTGCCGGCGACGCCGTGGATCACCCGGTGACCGTCGCCGAGGGAGCGGGCCAGTTGTTCCTGCTGCAGGTCCATGACCTTGATCAGGCTCGGCAGAGGCGCCTCGCTGGCGCTGAACAGGCCGAACTGCCCGGACTGCTGGCTGACCCGTACCTCGGGAAACAGGTGGTAGCGCACCCGGTCCAGCTGCTCCGGCGACAGCTGGCAGTGGAAGGGGTAGGGAAACAGGTCCCACAGGCGCTGCTGGAAGGCCTCGCTGTCTACCGACTCGGTCATTTCGTCCTGGAAGATCACCTTGTGCGGGTCGAGTACTTCGTGCAGGTCGGTCTGTTCGAACTGGCTGCGGGTAACGTTGCTGAGCACCACGCCGAAGCCGAAGGGCATCACCAGCTGGCCCGGCCGCGCGGCGCTCTCCGGCTGCTTCAGGGCGGCGTCCTTGCGCAGGGTCTTCACCACCTCGAAGGTATACTCGCGCGCCTGCTCCAGCGGATGCTTGTGGGTCCGCTCGCCAGCGCCGTCGCGGATCCGCGCCTGCGCCTTGTCCATGAAGGTGATCCGCTCCAGGCTCCAGTCCTTGACCTCCAGCACCAGCATGCCGCGCTGCGGATGGACCAGGATCACGTCGGGATGCAGGGCGTTGTCGCCGACCGGGACGTTGAACCAGCATAGGTAGTCGTCGTCGAGTTTCTTTTCCAGGCGTTCGGCGAGGCGCCGTTCGCCGGGGCTGTCGAAGCGACAGGCGTTGCGGGCGGGGAAGAACTGGGCCATGTCGATGCCTATCCTTGGCGTGCGTCGGGCACGGGTGAAGCGGGAACGGCGCCCTGGTCCGACCGCGCTCGCCGTGGCAACGAGCGCGAAGGAAAGCCCGGAGCGGAGCCCCGGACTCGAAAAGGCGCAAATACTGGCAGAGGGCTATTGATGCACAGATCGCCACGCCTTTCCAGGCTCAGCGGGCGAGGTGTCGGATCCAGATCAGGTAGTTGGCGCACCGGCTTCGACGTGCTAGCCGCTCAGATCGCATCCGAGTCGATCCGCGCCCTCAGCGATGCCGGTGCACGCACGCAGACTTCGGTGACCTGGCTGTCGTTCGGCCCGAAGATCAGCTCGATACCTTCGTCGCGCAACTGCTGGAGCAACGTGTGTTCGTCACCGTCGCTGGCCAGCTTGAGGGTGACGATGTCACCTTCCCTGCGTTTCCAGATATGCACCTGCATGGGGACTTCTCCCTTGGGCTGACGGAAACACCCATTACTTCACAGGGGAAAGGGGGACGTCAGTCAGGGAATTCTGATTTTTGCAGAGGTGGATATTCCCAAGTTTTCCGGGAAGAGGGAGCGGGATCTACCGGCGTCCCTGGCCCTGTTTCATGGGGTTTATGGATCGTCCCGGGACTGGAGTCGGCACACGCCAAAGAAAAAGGGTTTGGCTTGCGCTAACCCTTGAAGAACATGCCGGCTACACCGGGGCTTGAATCTGGGACATCAGCATTATGAGTCACTACAAGCCACCTGCTGATCCCAGGTGAGTTGGAGAGGCTGACATTCAAGGTGGCATGCCTGGGTCTGGCCGCCTGTTCAGGTCCTGCCGCGCCGCGTTCCGCTGCGCCTATCAGCGTTGCGGGTTCCAGACGCCGGGCCAGATGACCCATATCCTCCGCCGTACCTTCGCCAGCGACTACATGTTGGGGGAGAGGGGTCATCCTGGCTCTACAGCGGATCCTCGGACACTCCTCGATCACCATGACCATGCGGTATGCGCACCTATCGCCGGAGCATCTTGAATCAGCCATGCGTCTGTCGCCGCTCGCTCAGCTTGGACAGTCTGCTGTATGCTATCAGTGATTTCATTGATTGCACTGGAGGGAATATGGCCAGTATCACCATTAGAAATCTAGACGAAGACCTCAAGGCCAAGCTTCGAGTGGTCGCTGCGAACCATGGCCGCTCGATGGAAGAGGAAGTCCGGATAATCCTCGCCCAAGCACTTTCTCGGGAAGAGAAACGTAGTGGGCTGGGAAGCCGAATTCATTCCCGCTTTGCGTTGGTTGGTGGGGCTGATATCGAGGTGCCCGCTCGTAATACCAAGGCTCGGGCTGCGGACTTCGACGAATGATCCTGCTCGACACCAATGTCCTGTCAGAACTCATGAGAGCGAAGCCGGATCCGGTGGTGGTTGCTTGGGTCGACGCTCAACCTGTCCAGGATTTGCTCATCAGTTCGATCACGGTGGCAGAGATCCTCTATGGTATCGCCAGAATACCGGAGGGTAAGCGCAGGCAAGCACTACAGGACGTGGCCATTGCCATGTTCGAAGAGGACTTTGCCGGGAGGATCTTGCCATTCGATGCGGATGCCGCTGTTCATTACGCAGAGCTGGCGGCAGAGAGTGAGGGCAAGGGAAAGATAGCCGATATGGCTGACGGGCAAATTGCAGCGATAGCCAAGTTGCACGGCGTACCGGTTGCTACCCGCAATATCCGCCACTTCCAGAGCTTCGGTGTTGAGCTGTTTAATCCCTGGAGTGGCTGACACCAAATGCGAGCAAGGAGGCTGGTTGCAACTGTGGTCTTTAGCTTGGTAGACACGCTGTAGTCACTTGTAGTCACCACAGGCAAAAGAAAAGGGGTTAGCTTGCGCTAACCCCTTGAAAAATATGGTGGCTACACCGGGACTTGAACCTGGGACATCAGCATTATGAATCGCATGAGAGGCGCCCCGCGTGCCCTCAAAGTCTTGTAAATCGAGCATTTCAAAGGCGACAAAACCTCACAGAAACAGGCTATTTCTGACAATACGCTTTATGTAGTCACCCTAAACTCTTTACGGGTACTAGCCTCTCGCGCTAGCTTTGGACATGGCTACATGCCATGTATGGACGCTCTGTAGGGAAGGACCATGGGACTGGATGATCGCGAATGGATGCGTCGCGAGAGTAGTGAACGTCAGCGAGAGGGCTGGGCCCGTAAGTGGCCTAGGACCTTCCGCTGGAACGCCCTGCACTTGTTTGGCGGCATGATACTGCTCACGGTGCTAGCGCTGACTTGGCCTTCGCTCCGTTCTCTCGTAGATCGTTTCTCTGCCTCCGCGCCTGTCGAAGGCAGTGTTCCGTTTGCGGAAGGTCCTCAGGATCTTCCTGCACCTCCCCTTGAAACAGCCCAGCGGCCAACAGCGCCAGAGGCCCCAAATCGCCGCTCGCTGCGCGATTGCCTGAACGGTAGCAATGCTATCGATGAAAATGTGATCCGTTGCCAGAACGGTGGCGAGCTGCCGCGCGCCCGTGCTCCGCAGAAAGCGTCTGAGCCCCAGGGCATGGTTTCTCAAGAATACCTAGCGCAGTTTCAGGCTGAGCGAGACCAGCGAATAGCTCGGCAGGGCAGTGCTCAAAACACCCCGGAGCGTGATTCTCAGTGGATAAAGAGATGGGGTGGCGGCAGCGGCTATCTGGCTGAGTGGCTTGTTGTTAACAACGTAATTGATGGCGCAACTGTTTGCCGGAACCAAGGCTGGGGTTCCATTGAATATCGGGAGTGCCGAAAGGGCGCAAAGGTACATTTTCGGGAGCAATGCCGCGCCTGGACCACTCGGATTGGAGCCATCAAATGAAGGAGCGGTACTGTACCGCAGAAAGCTCTTTTAGCCCGATGGGCTGAGTAGGCTGGTTGCTAAGTGTCTCTAATGTGAATTTTTTGGATCACGGCTAGGGCTAGAGCATGGATTTTGAAGTTTTAGTTAATAGCTCACTTCTTGAGGCTTTTCCGGGAAATGAATTTCTATCTGGAAAGAATAAAAGAGTGCTGAGTTTAATTAATGACTATGAAGATAAGAGGTGGCGCTTCAGGAAGTTTCAGGAATTTATATGGAATAATATATCCGAAACTTCGTTATCTTATCGAGAACGAGAGATTCTAAGTGGACAACCTCAGTCAACTTTGATTGCTGCGGCCAAAAATTTGAGGCTTACGGACAAAGAGGGGGATATTAGTAAAGGCAGTGAGCTCGCTGAGATTGTACTTTATGGAATCATGAAGCATCAATATGACGCTCTGCCAGTTGTCCCTAAGATATTTTACAAGCAGAATAGTCAGGATAATGCCAAGGGCGCGGATAGTGTGCATCTAGTACTAGAAGGGGATGATGATTTTTCCCTTTGGTTTGGCGAGGCAAAATTTTATAACAATATAGAGGATGCACGTTTAGCTAAGATAATCGAATCTGTGGGTAATTCTTTAAATACAGATAAGTTAAGAAAGGAAAATAGTATTATAACTAATGTCTCGGATATAGATTTTCTTGATCTTGATGAAAAGCTAAGGGGGAGAATAAGAAAGGCTCTCTCTAACAAAGAGTCTATAGACTCTTTGAAATCGAAGATAAATATCCCCATTTTGCTTTTGCATGAGTGCGAAGTGACCGCTGTCGCGCACTCCGCAGATGATGAGTACAAAGAAAAGATAATTTCCTATCATCTTGGGCGCGCAAAGTCTTATTTCGAAAAGCAAATAGAGAGTCTTTCTAGTGCTATTGCCTATTATGAAAAAATCAAGTTCCATGTGATTCTTTTTCCGGTACCAAGCAAGTCGATTATTGTTGATAAATTTGTAGAAGGTGTTGCCTATTACAAGGGGCAGTGACATGGATAGCTTTGAACATTGCCATGAAATTAACGAATTGATTTTGGCTGGAAATGAAGGTGACGCTAGAAATAAACTAATAAAGCTCTTGGATTTCTTTGAGGAAAGCGGAGAAAAGTACACTCCTCTTGTTAATAGCTTGATCCGACAGCTTGGATTGTATCCTTATCTAGATGTTGAAAGCGCATCTTGGCAGGATAAATACGTATTTGAGGCATTTAAGGTCGATGTTGGTGGCGGCAGCAGGCTTACCTTACATCGCGAGCAGTCTTACTTATTGAATAGCCTCTTGGATGGAAAGGATATAGCAGTAAGTGCGCCTACCAGCTTTGGGAAGAGCTTTGTAATTGACTCTTTCATTTCGATTAAGAAACCCAGCAATGTGATGATAATTGTTCCGACTATTGCACTTACTGACGAAACTCGGCGAAGAATTAATAGAAAGTTTGGCTCTGAATATAAAATCATAACCACGGGGGAGCAGGGTTTGTCTGCGAGGAATATTTTTATATTTCCTCAGGAGCGTGCAATAGGCTATGTTGATAAGATAGAAGAGCTAGATGTCCTAGTTATTGATGAGTTCTATAAAGCGAGTCCAGCCTTCGATAAGGAAAGATCGCCAGCGTTGCTTCGAGCAATTTTGAAGCTCGGCAAAAAGGCAAGGCAGCGATATTTTCTTGCGCCAAATATAAGTGATTTAAGAGGCAGTATATTTACCGAGGGTATGGACTTTTATAGTCTAGACTTTAATACAGTATTTTTGGAGAAATTTGAGCTTTATAAGAAGATTGGCGGAGATGGAATAAAGAAAAGTATTGAGTTGATATCTATTCTAAGAGAGGCAAAAGGTAAGACTTTAATTTATGCGGGCACCTATACTAATATCGATAAGGTGTCGACTCTAATAATAGGCCATTTTAGATCGGGTGAAAATAGAATTCTACTTTCGTTTAGTAAATGGTTGGCCGAGAACTATGATCCAGCGTGGACGCTGACTAGCTTAGTCACTAGGGGCGTTGGTATTCATAATGGGCAACTTCATCGGTCCCTAAGTCAGATTCAGATTAAACTATTCGAAGATGAGGCTGCGCTTAAAACGATAATTTCAACTTCATCGATTATTGAAGGGGTAAACACTTCCGCAGAAAACGTTGTGCTTTGGAGTAACCTTAGTGGTCAAGGGCGTGCCAAGATAAAGGATTTCTCTTATCGAAATATAATTGGTCGCGGCGGGCGGATGTTTAAGCACTTCATAGGGAAGATTTACATTCTAGAGCCTCCGCCTGAATCCACGAGTGCAATGTTAGAACTATCTGTTCCTGATGATCTCGTTGGTGATGCAGAGATGGAGAACTATTCTGATGCACTTTCGCCTGAGCAGATTGCTAAGATCATTAGCTACAAAGAGGAAATGGGTGGTATATTAGGGGAGGAAGTTTTTCGCAGCCTGCAGCGCGACGGTGTGTTCCAAAGTAGCAACTCATATTTGGTCATGGATATTGCTAAAGATCTAAAGCTTAATTCTAGCTCGTGGAACGGGCTCGGGTTTCTTAACTCTGCAAATCCGGAAAATTGGGATAGATTGTTATATCGGGTTCTGAAGCTTCAACCAGGAGCTTGGGGCATAGAGCACACGCGATTTGTGGGATTTGTAAAAATTCTCTCTGGAAATTGGAGTCTTTCAATCCCTGAGTTGTTGAGTCGGCTAGAGGTGTTGGATATTGGAGTTGATAAGTTTTTTGATCTAGAGCGTAAGGTGACTTTTAAACTCGCTTCTCTATTGGGTGATGTTAATACAATACAGAAGGAGATATTTGGTGATGCCGCTGTCGATGTGTCTCCATTTGTTTCCAAGGTTTCACATGCTTTTCTTCCGAAGGTTGTTTATCAGTTGGAAGAATATGGTTTGCCTAGGATGATATCTAAGAAGATTAATTCTGCGCAGTTGATCGACTTCGAAAATGATGGGCTGGATATATATGGGGCTATTAAGGAGCTGCAGTTCATTGGATTTGAAGGTTTGTGTAAGGAAGTGCCACTTCTTGGTTATTTTGATAAATACATACTGAAATACTTCTTTGATGGAATAAGCATTGGTGGTGATTTGACCTAAAGTTAGGCCCTATAGGGCAGTTGTCGTTTGCGACGTACGCATTGGAGGCGTTATGAGAAATCTGCTTAAGAGTTATAATGTTTCTGCCTTGTGGCATTTCACCGACAAAAGGAATCAGGCTTCAATTTTGGCTAACGGGGGGCTGCTTTCGTGGGCGGAAGCCGTAAGGCGACGGCTCGTTGTACCTGCTCCAGGGGGAAATGATTGGAGCCACCAAGCAGATCAGATGTTTGGTGTTGATAAATTTGTTCATTTGGCCTTCATAAAGAATCACCCTATGCTTCATATAGCAAAGAAGGAAGGGCGAATAGAAAGTCTTATATGGGTAGAGATCGACGTTAGTGTTCTTGATCTGGCGGGTGTGATGTATACTAATGATGTTGCAAACAAGTCGGGAGTCGAAATTTTGAGCTCCGACCAAGCGAAGACTGGTGTGGATTTCCAAGCACTTTATACCCGTATGGATTGGAGTGATGAGGAAGTAATGAGAAGACGACGCTGTGCTGAGAAGTCTGAAGTTCTAGTGCCAACTATTGTCCCGATTGATTATATTAGAGATTTTCATAATGGCTAGTCGTCCAGTTTTTATTGCTCAGGGAAAAGAAGATAAGCTGGTCCTCGAGCGTGAGATTGGTTTTGCGTGGAATCCTGGGTTTGCTCCAATTCAGAAGAAGAAGAATATTTCTGCTATGCATTCGGCAGCAGAAAAAATCGGATTATTCCCCTTGTTAGAAGTTTCAACAAAATCTGAGCTTGAGTTGGGACGAAGATTGAGTGCTTTTAATCTAAAAATTTCTACAGATGTTGGTGAGATAAGTATCGAGTCTGCATTTCAAGGTAGTAAGGTTTTTAAGGCTGGCGGGCCGTTTACTGATATTTATAAAATGGATAGTCGCTCTGCAAAAAAAGATGAGCGGCTAAAGAATTCTGGGCAGTTAGTCGGATTTGATTTTTTTGGTCAAAAATGGCCGTTGATTCCGAAGACTGCATTCTATGATTGGCTGTATTTGTCGGCTCTTCAGCCGCATCAAGATTTTCTGAAGAGACTTTTTTCTTTTGCTGGATTTACAGATATTGAGTTTAATCCTGAGAAGTCAATAAACTGCCAAGCTAGAACGTGTGCTCTTTTAGTTTCGCTCCTGAAGTTAAATCTTTTGGATGAGGCTCTTAGGTCCCAGGCTGATTTTATTATGATGGTGGCTTCTGATTCTTTTTCGCAGAAACACTCTTTGGATTTGCGTCAACACCAGTTGTTATGAATGAAGTAGTATCAGAAAGCAGTTGAGTTTTCGCACTTAGGAGCTTTTTTGACTTTCTTCATGCTATTTTCGTGCAATATAGTTCCGCCCGGCAAAACGTAGCCAGAGCCTAGCGGCAATGAGAAAAGTTTGCTGTTATCTAGCTATAATTGCAACCATCAGTGGATAAATGCAGGTGAAACCTGCGATTCTGCCTCACTTCTCCCTGGCGGATTTATCACGGGCAAACCAACGCCTAACGGCTCTCTGAGTTATTTCTATCCCGTCTCTTGTTCGGCCAAGTTTCGATCAGCCTCTTCGTAGTCAGGGCTAATTTCTCCATTGGCTGGGTCAATCCTGCCCGTGCGTAACCACAGAGAGTACTGAGGATAGTGCTCTGCAATGAGATCAAGCTCATTGGTACGGAGATTTGCCCTCTTGTCGTACCGGATGGTTTTGCACCGTTCTTCCTTTATGCCTGTGGCTAGGCCTACCTCACGGTGGCCCAGTTTAGACATAAAGATGCGAACTCTTTCTTGTGTTGATTCCATATTGGTCTAAAAAAAATCTTGTGGAATTATTCCACTATTCATAGTGAGTGGTAATATTCCACTTATCTTGTGGAAATATTCCACCTGCTCGGCGTGTGCAGGTAGCAGCGATTATAGGGGGTTCGCATGGAAGAGTCTGGAATAGTGGGGTTCACCGTCACAGGTGCTGTGGAAAAGGTTACGGACTTCCGCACCGCGCCGTTCTGCTCGCAGGCGGTCTTCGCGCAGATGCTGGGCCTGGAAGACATCACGGAAGACGTGGTGCGGGGCTGGGTGGAAACCAAGACGATCCCGACTGCCAAGATTGGCCGTCGCCGCGTGGTGAACCTGCACCGTATTCGCCGTGACCTCGACCGGGGCAAATCGATCTTCTGCCAGGGTGATTACGATGCCGAGTGATCGCCCAGTGCCGATGGAAACCTTCCAGTTCTGCTTCGCGGGCATTGTCGGCGGCGTCTCCGGCAGGGTTGTGACCTGGGGCGGCCTGACTGTCGATATCGACCGGATAGAGAATGCTTGGCTTCGTCGGGCCATTGAAGACTATCGCTGTGGTCGTAGGGGGCAGAAATGAGCCATGGCCGCCAGTCCCTATTACCTACGCCAAACCCACGCCCCGGACTGCGGCTGCTCTGTGTGCTGGTCCGCAAGGCAGGCCATCCCATTGCACAACCCGTCGCCGTGTCCGGACTGCCGGCCCCCTGGGCTGCCCTATCTGGAAGGTGGCCGCTGGCTCTGCCGTTCCCGTTCCTTCTGCGCGAAACACGATCCGTCCCGGCGTCCGCCGAAGTACTGGCACGTTGTGTACGACAGCGGGAAACCCACGCCCTTCGTGCCAGTGCGCGAAGCGTTCCAACTGGAGGGCTGACCCATGCTCGCTAACACCCTGAAAGCGCTGGTCCTGCTCTGCCTGATCCAAGCCGCCCGCACCATGGCTGATCCGGTCAAGGGCCGCGCTCCCGGCTCGTCGGAACAGCTTCACCGTTCCGGCGAACGGAAGCACGGGCGGAGCGCACCCTTGAACGCCTCCCCCCTGAAACAGCCTCCGCCGGGGAGTGTGGGGCAGCTTCTCCGCCCCGCGCTCCCGAGCCCTCGGCGGCAAGAGCGGGATGACAAGGGCAGAGCCCTTGGTGTTAACAGACTTGAAAGTTATTCATTTCGGCGAAAATCGAAATGCTCGTTACTGCACTTTGTTGCTCAATAAGTTCAGTAGCTTGATATTTCCTCAGAAACGATTTTAGGCGCTTTATCTGTGTTGATATAGCTCCACTAGAACTCGTTGAAACTCGGTAAAAAAGGCTCTTCTTTTCCTAAGTAATCACTTCCGCTGAATCACCGGCACATGAGCCGAATTGCAGCAGCGGGACAACTCACGCCGAAAAAGGCGAATTGAAGGAGAAACACCGATGAACATGTTTGCAACCCAAGGCGGCGTCGTCGAACTGTGGGTCACCAAGACCGACACCTATACCTCGACCAAGACCGGGGAAATCTACGCCTCGGTCCAATCCATCGCCCCGATCCCGGAAGGCGCCCGTGGCAACGCCAAGGGCTTCGAGATCAGCGAATACAACATCGAACCGACCCTGCTGGACGCCATCGTCTTCGAAGGCCAGCCGGTGCTCTGCAAGTTCGCCAGCGTGGTCCGCCCGACCAAGGATCGCTTCGGCAACATCACCAATACCCAGGTCCTTGTGGATCTGCTGGCCGTGGGCGGCAAGCCGATGGCGCCGACCGCCCAAGCCCCGACCCGCCCGCAAGCACAGGCCCAAGCCCCGCGCCCGGCCCAGCAGCCGCAGGGCCAGGACAAACAAGACAAGTCCCCGGACGCCAAGGCGTAAGCCGTAGGAGGCCGCGATGCTCCGCTATCTCTCGCTGTTCGCGGTAGGTCTGGCCACCGGCTACGCCTGGGGCTGGATCGACGGCCTAGCGGCCTCCCTGGCTGTTTGAGGACTGATCGCTATGTCAGGCGTTGTCGCTGTGCAGGTGTGTACCGCATGGACCTCGACCCCCGAGGGCTTCATGGCGTGTCGCGAACTCGCATGGCAACAGGCCTACCTGATTCCGCCCGAGGCCGCTGGATACGTGGACATCCTGGTCAACGGTGGTTTCTCCCCGGAAGCCTTCGGCATCGGTGCCGCTGGCGTCCTGGGATCGTTCGTGACGGGGCTTTTGATTGGCTGGGTCGCGTCACTTCTTCGTAAAGCCAAGTAGAGAGGAAACACCATGAAAGCAATGAAGCAACGCATCGCCAAGTTCAGCCCGGTCGCCTCGTTCCGCAACCTGTGCATCGCCGGTTCCGTCACTGCCGCGACTTCGCTGCCGGCCTTCGCCGGGGTGATCGACACCAGCGCGGTGGAGTCGGCGATCACCGATGGCCAGGGCGATATGAAGGCCATTGGCGGCTACATCGTCGGCGCCCTGGTGATCCTGGCCGTCGCCGGCCTGATCTACAGCATGTTGCGCAAGGCGTAACGGGTGCTCTGGTCGGTGTGGTTGGGGGCGTTCTTCGCCGGCGCCTTCATCACCGGGTACCGGACCGGCGAATTCTTCTAACCGGACAGACCGAGGCGGAAGCCCCCTCCGGAGTTTCCGGCAGGGGGCTTTTTCATGGGTGACTGGATGAGTAACAACGCACGTTCCGGCCTTGGCCGACTTCTTTCGCTGCTGGGTCTGCTGGTCTCGCTGCTGTGGCATTCCTTGGCGAACGCGGACTTCTACCAATGGCAGATTTCCATCCCCGGAGAGCCCACGGCCTTCTTTCCATCCTATACGGCGGCGTGCCAGTACTACTTCGATAACACGTCGGCCAACTGGCTAAAGAAAATCAACAAACTGAGCTACAAGGAAGTTCAGTGCAGTGTTTCGGGTACTGGCGGAATCACTTGGCAGACGTCGACTACCATCTTGACTGGCGATAGCTGTCCTCCAGAGCAAGAGCTCGATCCGGCCGATGGCGCCTGCAAGCCGCCGCCCGAAGAGTGCAAGGAAGGCGAATTGTTCCCGGCCAAGGGCCCGGACTCGCCTGTTGTCACCTCGGGCGGGCGGAACTATGTCGGCGACGGCGGCGCACCGAGCGCCTGTTATCAAAGCTGCGAGTACGGCGGCAACCCCAGCCCGGCCAGTTGCTATCTGGTCAAAGGCTCCACCACGACCGGCTTCTGCAATTACATCCTCAAGGGCACCGGACAGAATTGCGGTGCCGATTCCTACACCTTCGCGCAGACCGGCGATTCGCTGAACCCACCCGACACCCCGAACACCGATCCTTCCGACCCGAACGACCCCGGCTGTCCGCCCGGCTGGTCGTGGTCGGGGACTACCTGCGTCAAGACCCCGACCGATCCCACGGATCCAACCGACCCGACCACGCCGGGCGGTGATGGCAATGGCGGTGGAAACAACAACGGCGGCGGCAATGACGGTGGCACCGGCAATGGCGGCGACGGCAGCGGGGGAGGGGACGGCAACGGCGGGGGCGATGGTAGCGGCGACGGTGACGGCAGCGGCACGGGCGGCGATGGCAACGGCACCTGCGACCCGGCGAAAGAGAACTGCTCCACCGGCCCCGAAGGCCCCGGCGGCGAACTCAAGGAACCCACGCCCGGCACCTGGGATGACGCCATCGCCACCTGGGAAAAGAAGGTCGAGGACGCCAAGCAAGAACTCAAGACCAAGGTGAAGGCCAACGTCGACCAGATGAAGGGCGCCTTCGACCTCAACCTGGCGGAAGGCGGCGGGCAACTGCCCTGCGAGTCCATGGCCATTTGGGGAAAGTCCTACTCCCTCTGTATCTCCGACTACGCCGGCCAACTCTCCAGCCTGCGCGTGGCGCTGCTGCTAATGGCCGCGCTGATCGCCGCCCTCATTCTGCTGAAGGACTGACCCTATGGAATGGCTCTCCGGTTTTCTCGATCAGATCATCGCCTTCTTCCAGTGGATCTGGGATTTCTTCGCTCAAGGCATCTATGACTTCGTGCGCGACGGACTGGTGGTCGCCACCAAGGCGTCGATGTACGCCGCGCTCCAGACCCTGATCCTGCTGATCGATGTCAGCTACACCGCCGCCCGCGAACTGATCGACAGCCTTGGCGTGCCGCAGATGATCCGCAGCATGTATGCCGCGCTGCCGGGGCCGATTGCGGCGGGGCTGGCCTTCTTCGGCGTGCCGCAGGCGTTGAACATCATCATGGTCGCGGCGGCGACGCGCTTCTGCATGCGCTTCGTGCCGTTCATTGGGAGGTGAACCGTGTCGATCAAGATCCACCACGGCCCCAATGGCTCCTACAAGACCTCCGGCGCGATCCAGGATGACGCCGTGCCCGCGCTGAAAGACGGGCGGGTGATCATCACCAACGTGCGCGGCTTCACCCTGGAGCGGGCCTATCAGGTCTTCCCGGACCTGCCCAACACGGCGGAAATCATCAACCTCGATCTGGAGTCGCTGGAAGACCTCGAAAAGATGCGCACGTGGTTTCAGTGGGCGCCCCGCGGGGCCTTCCTGATCTTCGACGAAACCCAACTGCTGTTTCCCAAGTCCTGGCGGGAAAAAGACCTCGAGCGTTTCGACTACCCCGGTGGACCGGAAGCGGCCCACGCGGCCGACCGTCCCATGGGTTGGCTCGACGCCTGGACCCGGCACCGGCATTTCAACTGGGACATTGTCCTCACCACGCCGAACATCTCCTACATCCGCGACGATATCCGCATGACCTGCGAGATGGCCTACAAGCATTCCAACCTCGCGGTGATCGGCATTCCCGGCCGCTACAAGGAGGCCCAGCATGACGCCCAACTCAACCGTCCGCCCGCCGATGGCACCATCATCGAATACAAGCGGATCCGAAAGCAGACCTTCGCCCTCTACCAGTCCACGGCCACCGGCAAGACCCAAGACACCAAGGCGGGCAAGAGCCTCTTCCGGTCGCCTAAGCTGGTTCTTCTACTGGCATTGCTGGCCGGCACTATTGGCTTTGTCTGGTATATGGGGCCTCTGCGCACGATTGGCGGTCCGGCTGCTGCGACACCTGCCGACGCTCCTGGCGACCCTGTTCAAGCCCCTGCTGCGCCCGCTGCTGTGGCTGCTCCAACGCGTCCTGCTGCGAATAGCCTTCTTCCTCCTGGGCTTGTACCTGATGGGCCTGCTGCTGCGCCTGTTGATCTGAACGCCCATCCCTTCGCCGATCGGCGGATCTCCATCCTTGCCCACGCCTACCGCAAGTCGCGGGGCGACATTTACCTGTTCGCCCTGGACGATCCCACGGGCCGGCGCCTGGAACTCACCAGCTGGCAACTGATCGGCTCCGGCTACCGGGTGACGCCCAAGGGCGAGTGCGTCGTAGAGCTTCGCTATGAGGAGTGGAAACAGACCGTCACCTGTACCGGGAGGCAGCCCGGCGCGGTGGCCAGCATCGCTCCGGCAGCGCCTGTTGCCGCCTCCGCAGACGCACTGGCCAGGGGCCAGTCGCCGCTGACCATCGTCCCCGATTCCGAATATGCCTCGCGGCCCTGGAGGCACAAATGATCGATTGGGAATTCCTCGTCCCGGTGGCGATGGGCTGGGCGCTGCATCACTGGTGGACGGTGATGACGGCGCTAGCGGCGGTAGGGGTGCCGCCATGAGGGGCGGGCCGCGCCGCCGGCCGGGAGCGCAAGGCATGAGCGATAGGCCGAAGGCGCGGCCGACGCCCCTGTAACACGTCAGATAACCCCCGATCAGCAACCCCATAGAACCTCATTAACGGGTAAAGAACATGAAGACTCCGATCCATCCAACCCGACTGGTCCTCGAAGAGAACGGGGATTTCCACAAGTCCCCGAAGGGGATGCTTTTCATGGACCCGCTCAATGGACAGTTCACCGACCTGTCAAGCGTGCGGATCCTGCGGTGTGGTGTGGACACCGTGCGGCAGTTGTACAACGGCAAGTTGCGCCCGGAAGTGATGGCGCTGTTCGACCTCTCGGTGGATGTGGTCGAGTTCGCCGGCTACGAATGGTCCAAGGGCCGTATCGGTCGCGACTCTGGCTATCAGTACCGCCTGCAGAACGCCGAAATGGGCCTGATCCTGCTGATCAAGAACCACAATATCAAGGTTGACACCATTGGCTCGCACCTCAAGATCGAGGTGTCGCCCCACGCCATTGACGGCGCCGATCCGCACATTCTCCAGGGCGTGCTGGATGACTTGGCCGCTGCCGTGCTGAGTCACTGCGAAACCAACCAAGCAGCCGTGCATATCGCGCTGGATGTGCAGGGCTGGACGCCTCCGGCTGATCTCGTTGATCGCATGCACTGCCGCTCGCGTCGGGTACGGCAAATCAGTGGGATCGAGCGGATCGAGTTCGACGGCAACGCCTCGGTCTACGGGCGTGGCGAGACGTACATGTTCGGCTCGGCCAACGGCCTGCAACTGTCGATCTATAACAAGACCCTCCAGGCTCGGGCCACCGATAAGCTCGACTATTGGGAAAGCGTGTGGGCGACCTTGAACGGGGATCCGTTCGGCGATGGCGACCCGGCCTATAACCCCCTGGAAACGGTGTGGCGGATCGAGTTTCGCTATCACCACTCCATCGTCCAGCAGTTCTCTGAAGGCTCGCGTATGGCCTCGGGGGAGGCCATTGGCTGCCGCACCTACGAAGGCCTTTGCCCGCACCTACAGGGGCTGTGGAACTATGCCTGCGAGGCATTCCGTGTGCTCTCCCGGGAGGGCATGTATGACGCCTTCTGGAGCCTGATCAGCCAGGACGCTCGCGTCCAGGTCGAGTGCGATCCTCTGATCGAGCGCACCGAGTATCGGCGCTATTACAAGACTGCGAAGGGCTTCAGCGGGCGTAACTGCGAGATGTTCCTTGGCCAGTTCGTGAGCCTGATCGCGCGGGAGCGTGTCCCGGCAAAAAAGGCTATTGAGTCCGCCCGCAAATTGGAGTTCTGGCACGTTATCGAAGACCACTATCTCGCCAAGGGTTGGACTCGTCGCGATCTGGAAAGGCATATCCACAAGCTCATGTGTGATCGCTATCTGCGCAAGGGATATGCGATATGACGGCACGCAAAGAAGGCAAGACGTGGACGGCGGATTTCTATGAGAACGGTCGCTCGGGCCGTAGGGTCAGAAAGTATGGGTTTTTGACCAAATCCGCCGCGATTCGCTATGAGCAGGACTTTTTCGCCGTGAAGGGTGAGACGGGCCGACCGCTGGATGATCGCCTCTCCGATCTGGTGAGGGTCTGGTATGACCTCCACGGCTGCACCTTGAAGGACGGTAAGCAACGCTTGGCGCGCTGCGAGGCGTTGGCGAAGCGGCTAGGGAACCCTCTGGCGTTCGAGTTCGATTCGTTGGCGTGGGCACGCTACCGGCAACGTCGCCTGACCGAGGTGAAGCCGGAGACGGTCAATCATGAGCAACGCTACCTGTCGGCGGTCTTCTCTGAACTGATTCGCCTGGGCTCCTGGCACAAGGAAAACCCGCTGGGCAAGGTCCGGCAAATCAAGACGGATCAGGTCGAACTGACGTTTCTGACCTTGGATCAGGTCGCTCGACTACTGGAAGAGTGCAAGGCCAGCACGAACAACCATACCTATCCGGTCGCGCTGTTGTGTCTTGCCACCGGAGCCCGTTGGGAAGAGGCGGAAAGCCTGACGCGGAGCGCTGTGCATGGCGGCAAGGTGCACTATCACCGGACCAAGAATCGGCAGAGCCGATCAGTGCCGATTCCGGCAGAGTTGGAGAGGCTGATGCTCAAGGTGGGCATGCCTGGGTCTGGCCGCCTGTTCATGTCCTGCCGCGCCGCGTTCCGCTGCGCCTATCAGCGTTGCGGATTCCAGACGCCGGGCCAGATGACCCATATCCTCCGCCATACCTTCGCCAGCCACTACATGATGGGGGGAGGGGATATCCTGACCCTACAGCGGATACTCGGCCATTCCTCGATCACCATGACCATGCGGTATGCGCACCTATCGCCGGAGCACTTGGAATCGGCGATGCGCTTTTCTCCGATTACTCAATCTGGCTACAAATTGACCACATGAGGATCTGTGGTAATCTGTAGTGAAGTTAACGCTTAACGTTAAGGGTTAATGAATGATTCTGACCTTTCGATGCGACGAGACTCGTCAGCTTTTTGAGACGGGTCTTTCGAGGCGGTGGGGAGCCATCCTCACAGTCGCTACGCGTAAGCTCGCAATGCTTCATGCGGCTACGGAGCTTCGAGACCTGCGCTCTCCACCTGGAAACCGGTTGGAGCCGTTGCAGGGAAAGCGGGCTGGCCAACATAGCATCAGGATCAATGACCAGTGGCGTGTCTGTTTCGTCTGGACAGATGCGGGTCCCGAAGAAGTCGAAATAGTTGATTACCACTGAGGAGGTGGACCATGGCTACCAATGGTATGCGCCCCATCCATCCTGGGGAAATATTGCGCGATGAGTTTCTGACGGAGTTGGATATCTCTCCAGCTGCTCTAGCACGCGCTTTGAACGTCTCCGCCCCGACAGTGAACGATATCGTTCGTGAGCAGCGTGGTATCTCCGCAGATATGGCGATTCGTCTGGGGCGTTACTTTGATACGTCCGCTCAGTTCTGGATGAATCTCCAGAGTGAGTATTCGTTAGCAACTGCTTATGCGGCGAATGGCGAGCAGATCGAACATGAGATTGAGCCGTTGCTTGCTCACGGATAGCGGTGACGTGGATCGGAGAGCCCCGCAGATGCGGGGCTTTTTTATGCGAACCGTAAATTGGTAAAGGGGGGCGTAGACGGTTTGTAGTCGGTTTGTAGTCTGCCGACCAAAACAAAAAGGGGTTAGCTTGCGCTAACCCCTTGAAAAATATGGTGGCTACACCGGGACTTGAACCTGGGACATCAGCATTATGAATGCTGCGCTCTAACCGACTGAGCTATGTAGCCGAGTGGCGCGCATTTTCCGTATCCCGGTGGGGACTGTCAAGCCCTGGCCATAGATAATTTTCTGTTCTTTCAAACGTTTAGACGGAAGGTTCGGCCCCGGTCGCTGGCTGCCGGGCTGCCGTTGCCTCCTTGCTGCCTAGGGGCGGCTGCGGGGAGCGGCGGTTTCCGCAGACCGCAGTTGCCGCCGGTACTCACCGGGCGTCTGCTGGGTCATCTCGCGAAACCAGCGGTTGAAGGAGGGACCTTCTCTGAAGTTGAGGCGTCGGCTGATGGTTTCTACGGTCAGGCCGTTGTCGTGCAGGAGAGTTTTGGCCAGCTCGATGCGGATATCGTCGACCAATTCCCGGTAGCTGCTGCCGGCCTTCTGCAATTGCCGGTGTAGATGGCGGCTGCTTATGCCGAGTTCTTCCGCGAGATGGTCGCGGGAGACGCTGCCTTCCATCAGTAGTACTCGCATGCGCGAGCGGATCTGGTCGAGTAGCGAGGGCGTGCCGTGGCGTTCGTTGAGCAGCAGATGGGCGTGACGCTCCAGGGTGGCTTGCAGGCCTGGATCGGGAGTGCGCAGGCGCAGGTTCATGACTGGAGCCGGGACCACCAGTGCCGACTCCGGCTGTTCGAACAGCACCGGGCAGCCGAAAATGGCCTGGTATTCGTCGAGGAGTGTCGGGTCGTCGGGAGCCGCATGGCGGAAATGCACGCGTAGCAGCAGGTCCCGCTTCTGCTCCCGGATCGATCGGATATGCCGCAGCCACTGGCCCAGCAGGAACTCGGTGGCGTGCCTGGCGAACAGCGGGTCGCAGGTATTGCAGCTCCAGCAGCAGAGGACGACGCCTGGCTCCTGGCGCAGTGTGGTGGTGCCGATGTTGCTCACCAGACGTTCATAGCGGGCCTTGGTGGTGAAGACCTCCTGCAGGGTGGCGCAGGTCTGTCCCAGATAGCCCAGTACGCCGAAGGCGGAGTCGCGCTCGGACTGGGAGGCATGCAGACCCATGAGCGGGTCGGGGTAGAGCGACAGGGCCTTGCGCAGGATGGTTTCCAGCAGTTGGGTGGGCAGCCAGGCATTGGGATCGGCCAGCAGGCTGTGCAGATTCAGGCCGAGTGCCTGGCCGATGGCTTCGGCGTCGATGTCGCGGGCACGCAGCGTCTCCAACGCGTCCAGAAGGATGCTGGCAAGGAAGAAACCCTCGGTCTTGCTCCCTTCGGCCATGGCATTGCGGGCAGCCGGACTCGGTGTGAAGTGCTTCATGCTGGTGTCTGGGGACTGGTGAGCGTTTCGTTGTTTCTCCATTTGTAGCTTGGCCGTGAAGGCCGCGCAATGTCGCTCCCGGGCGGATGACGCCACAGGGACATGTCCCAGACCGACAGTATCAATGTCCGTTTTCCTCATTTTCCCCGCCATGGCGCCTCCGTAATGCTTGTGTGGCCTACGGGCCGAATTGCCAAGACTGCCAAGAGGATGCCTCAGGGCTCCTTGCTCCCCGGCGACCGAAAGAACAAGCATAAAACGAGGTCCTTATGAAGAAACTGATAGCTCCCATGGTGCTGGTTGCTGCCGCAGTGGGTGCAGCCCCTGCTCACGCCTACTCCGATTATGCCAAGACCAAATACCCCATCGTCTTCGCGCATGGCCTTTTCGGGTTCAGCAACATCGGCCCGATAGAGTATTGGTACGGCATACCCAATGAACTCCGGGAGAATGGCGCGACGGTCTTCGTCACCGCCCAGGCGCCGGCGCAGAGCAACGACTCCCGGGGTGAGCAATTGCTGGCTCAGGTCAAGGAGATTCGGGCCATCACAGGCTCGGACAAGGTCAACCTGATCGGCCATAGCCAGGGAGGGATGACCATCCGCTATGTGGCCGGGGTGGCGCCAGAACTCGTGGCCTCGGTGACTTCCGTCAGTACGCCGCACAAAGGCACTCCGGTGGCGGACGTGGTCCAGGGCATCGCCTCGGTAGTAGGGCCTTTTGGGGCGGACGTCATTGCCGGTGCGGTGAACGCCATCACCTGGATGATCGACGCGCTCGGCGACGGTTCGGGCAGCGCGCAGAACTCGCTGGGCGCCATGCGCGACCTGACCAGCGGTGGTGCCCTGGCCTTCAATCAGCGCTTCCCTGGCGGGATACCGGCGACCGCCTGCGGCGCCGGTCCGGCCGAAGCCAATGGGGTTCGCTACTACTCCTGGGGGGGAGCGAAGCATCTCACCAGTGTCCTGGACCCTTCGGACTGGTGGATGAAAAGCGCCAGCCTGCTGATCTTGGGGCAGCCCAATGACGGCGTGGTGCCGAAATGCTCCAACCACCTCGGCATGGTGATTCGCGACGATTACATGATGAACCACTTCGATAGCGTCAACCATTTGCTGGGTATCGTCTCTCCGATCGAGACCAATCCGAAGACGGTCTATCTCCAGCAAGCGAACCGCTTGAAGCTGGCCGGGTTCTGACAGGTCCAGGAAGGAGCATCGCTCAGAAGCAGCCGGGGCCTGCCGGCCCTGGCGCTTGCCGCGACAGAACCGGAGTCCATATGAAAAGAACCGTGCTTATGATCCTTGGCTCCTGCGTATTGGCCGTGGCGGGCGCCGGACTGGGGTGGTGGCTGCAAGAGGCCCCCCCGGCTGCGCAACCGCAGAAGGTCGCCGAGGTGCCGCCGCGGCTCGCGACGCCTGCGGTAGCCGCCCCTGCCGTTTCCCGTGCCGCCACCGCGCCGCCCCGGAGCCTGCCGGCCTCGCTGCTGGGCACCGAGGTGAATTGTCCGGTCGAAACTGGAGCCGACGGTCATCTCCGCATAACCAAGGGGCTTCGACTGTGCTTCGACTATTTTCTCGCGGCCATCGGTGAGGAGCGTGTCGAGGTGCTAGCCGCGCGTATCCGCGCCGAACTGCGCAGCCGCCTGCAGGAGCCGGCGCGGGACGAGGCCGAGCAGATCCTGGCGGCCTATCTCGCCTATATGAGCGGTATGGCGGAGATCGAGCAGAGCGAGGGCGTCCAGGAGGCGGGGGCGCTGGACATGGGGGCCCTCCGCCAGCGGATGGAGCGGGTGCGGACACTTCGAATGCAGTATCTGTCTGCCGAGGTCATCGCGGCCTTCTACGGCGATGAGGACGCCTATGATCGCTATACGCTGGCGCGGTTGGAGCTCATGCGCAACAAGGAGCTTTCGCCGCAGGCGCGGGCGCAGCAACTGGCGGAACTGGAGCGACAGTTGCCGGATGACATCCAGGACTCGCTCAAGGCGATGAATCAGTACCTGAACCTGAAGACGCTGACGGACGACTGGAAACAGCGTGGCGGATCGGCGGAGGAGTTGCACCAGATCCGCCAGGGATTGTTGGGCGCGGAGGCGACCGCGCGGCTCGAAGTGTTGGACCAGGAAAATGCCTCTTGGGACCGTCGCATGGGCGATTGGTATGCGCAGCGCGACGAATTGCTGAAGACACCCGGGTTGAGCGAGGAGGATCGCGAGCGCCAGCTGGACGATTTGCGCCGGAGCAGTTTCGGCAACGAGGCCGAACGGCGACGCGTGGAGGCGCTGGAACGAATCCATGACCAGGCCCTGCTTTCCAAGCAGCCCTGAAGGTCGCGCAGGGAAAAAGAAAAGCCCTCTGGAGCGCTTGGCTTCAGAGGGCTTCTATACGGGCGGCGGGGTCAGACGTTGAAGCGGAAATGCATCACGTCGCCGTCCTTGACGATGTAGTCCTTGCCTTCCAGGCGCCATTTGCCGGCTTCCTTGGCGCCCTGTTCGCCCTTGAACTGGATGAAGTCATCGTAGGCGACCACTTCGGCGCGGATGAAGCCTTTCTCGAAGTCGGTGTGGATCACGCCGGCGGCCTGCGGGGCGGTGGCGCCGACACGGACGGTCCAGGCGCGTACTTCCTTCACGCCGGCGGTGAAGTAGGTCTGCAGGTTGAGCAGGCCGTAGCCGGCGCGAATCACGCGGTTCAGACCGGGCTCCTCGAGGCCGAGGGATTCGAGGAACATGTCCTTCTCCTCGCCGTCTTCCAGCTCGGCGATCTCGGCTTCGATCTTGTTGCAGACCGGCACCACCACCGCGCCTTCTTCCTCGGCGATGGCCTTCACCACGTCCAGGTGCGGGTTGTTCTCGAAGCCGTCCTCGGCGACGTTGGCGATGTACATCACCGGCTTGCTGGTCAGCAGGTGGAAGCTGCGCACCAGGCGCTTCTCCTCGTCACCGAGGTTCTTCAGCAGCGAACGCGCCGGCTTGCCTTCGGTGAAGTGGGGGATGAGCTTTTCCAGCAGGGCCTTCTGCGCCAGGGCTTCCTTGTCGCCGCCCTTGGCGTTGCGGGAGACTTTCTGCAGTTGCTTCTCGCAGCTGTCGAGGTCGGCGAAGATCAGTTCGAGGTCGATGATCTCGATGTCGCGCCTGGGGTCGACGCTGTTGGACACGTGGATCACATTGTCGTCTTCGAAGCAGCGCACCACGTGGGCGATGGCATCGGTCTCGCGGATGTTGGCGAGGAACTTGTTGCCCAGGCCCTCACCCTTGGAGGCGCCCGCCACCAGGCCGGCGATGTCGACGAACTCCATGGTGGTCGGCAGCACGCGCTCGGGCTTGACGATCTCGGCCAGGGCGTTCAGGCGCGCGTCGGGCATCGGCACGATGCCGCTGTTCGGCTCGATGGTGCAGAACGGGAAGTTCTCCGCCGCGATGCCGGATTTGGTCAGGGCGTTGAACAGGGTGGACTTGCCGACGTTGGGCAGGCCGACGATGCCGCAGTTGAATCCCATGCTATGTCCCTCGCGCGCAGAGGTGGGCGCTAGAAAAAGTGGATCAGGCCTTCTGGCTGTGCAGCTTCTGCATCGCCCGGGTCCAGTCCCCGGCGAGCATTTCCGGCAGCACGCCGAGGGCGAAGTCGATGCTGGTGTCGAGCAGCTCCTGCTCGCTGCGCGGGGCGCGGCCGAGCACGTAACCGGACACCAGGCTGCTGTGCCCCGGATGGCCGATGCCAAGCCGCAGGCGATGGAAAGAATTCTGATTGCCGAGCTGGGCGATGATGTCGCGCAGCCCGTTGTGCCCGCCGTGCCCGCCGCCGGTCTTGAGCTTGGCGACGCCGGGGGGCATGTCGAGCTCGTCGTGGGCCACCAGGATGGCGTCCGGGGGGATCCGGAAGAATCCCGCCAGCGCCGCCACGGACTGGCCGCTGCGGTTCATGTAGGTGGTCGGGATCAGCAGACGAACGTCCTTGCCCTGGTGGCTGAACTTGCCGACCAGGCCGAAATACTTGCGCTCAGCCACGAGGCTGATGCCCTGGGCATGCGCCAGGCGCTCAACGAAAAGGGCCCCCGCGTTATGCCGGGTCTGGTCGTATTCAGGACCCGGGTTTCCCAGGCCAACGATCAGTTGTACGGCAGTCACGACGGGAGCCCCTCTCTATAAAAAGGCGATCGAGTAATGAATTACTCGGCGGCGCCTTCTTCGCTACCTTCTTCCTTCACCACGCGGGAGGCGTGGATGTTGGCAACGGCCAGGTCGTTGCCGTGGGCCAGTTGTACCAGCTCGACGCCTTTCGGAGCCTTGAGGTCCGACAGGTGAACGATCTGGCCCAGCTCGACCTTGGCCATGTCGACTTCGATGAATTCCGGCAGGTCTTTCGGCAGGCAGGAAACTTCGACTTCGGAGATGGTGTGGGAGATCTCGCCACCGGCTTGCTTGACGCCAACGGCTACGTCTTCGTTGATGAAGTGCAGCGGTACGTGGGCGGTCAGCTTGTGGTCGGCGACCACGCGCAGGAAGTCGGCGTGCATCACGAAGCCTTTCGCCGGATGGCGCTGCAGGGCCTTGATCAGTACGGTTTCCTTGGCGCCGCCAACGTTCAGGGCGATCACGTGGCTGAAGGCAGCCTCGTTTTCCAGCAGCTTGGCGATTTCGCGCAGTTCCAGGGTAACGGACTGGGGCTCTTTGTCGCCGCCGTAGATTACCGCGGGAACCTGAGCGGCGTTACGACGCAGGCGGCGGCTCGCACCTTTCCCCAGATCGGAACGCACTTGGGCATTCAGAATAAAGTCGACCATTGTGTCTCTCCAAAAATAACAATGCGCCCGAACGCTTGCGACCAGCGTTCGGGCGATTTCAAAGGCCCCGCCGCAGCGGGGCGTTTTCGTTCAGGCGCGTTCGCCGAGGCTGGGCCTCAGCGGAACATCGCGCTGATCGATTCTTCGTTGCTGATCCGGCGCATGGCTTCCGCGACGACCGGAGCGATGTCCAGCTGGCGGATGCGGCCACAGGCCTGGGCAGCGGCGGACAGCGGGATGGTATTGGTCACCACCAGCTCGTCCAGTACGGATTTCTCGATGTTCTCGATGGCACGGCCGGACAGCACCGGGTGGGTGCAGTAGGCGATGACCTTGGCGGCGCCATGCTCTTTCAGGGCCTTGGCGGCGTGGCCGAGGGTGCCGGCGGTATCGACCATGTCGTCGACCAGCACGCAGGTGCGGCCTTCGACGTCACCGATGATGTGCATCACCTCGGACTGGTTGGCCTTGGGACGGCGCTTGTCGATGATCGCCAGGTCCACACCCAGGGACTTGGCCACGGCGCGCGCACGCACCACGCCACCGATGTCCGGGGAGACGATCATCAGGTTCTCGAAGCGCTGGTCCTCGATATCGTCCACCAGCACGGGCGAACCGTAGATGTTGTCTACCGGGATATCGAAGAAGCCCTGGATCTGGTCCGCGTGCAGGTCGACCGTGAGGACACGGTTGACGCCGACCACGGTCAGCATGTCGGCCACTACCTTGGCGCTGATGGCCACGCGGGCGGAGCGCGGACGGCGATCCTGGCGGGCATAGCCGAAGTAGGGGATGACGGCGGTGATACGAGTGGCCGAGGAGCGGCGGAAGGCATCGGCCATCACCACCAGTTCCATCAGGTTGTCGTTGGTCGGCGCGCAGGTCGGCTGAATCAGGAATACGTCCTTGCCGCGGACGTTTTCGTTGATTTCGACGCTGATTTCGCCATCGGAGAATTTGCCAACTGAAACATCGCCAAGAGGAATGTGCAGCTGACGCACGACGCGTCGTGCAAGATCGGGGTTAGCGTTCCCCGTGAAGACCATCATCTTGGACACGCTACAGGTACCTGTGTCGACCGAAGGGATCCGGATGAAATACAGAAGAGGAAAATGGCAGGGGCGGCTGGATTCGAACCAACGCATGGCAGGATCAAAACCTGCTGCCTTACCGCTTGGCGACGCCCCTGTGGTATTGCTCGAATGCCGTTTCGGCATTCCTTTCTCAGACCAGAGTTTCCAGCTTCCGGTGCAACATCGAGACGTTGCTTCCCTTGGCGACGAACCTCTGAAGGTGGTCTGGAAGAAGGGCCGAGACTTTATCAGCTTCAGCTTTGTTTGGGAAGCTCCCAAACACACAACCTCCAGTGCCGGTTAATCTAGCTGAAACAAATTTGTTTAGCAAGATCAAAGCGTTACGAACTTCTGGGTAACGCCTCTCGACTACCGGCTGACAGTCGTTTCGGCTGTCCCCCTCGAGAACGGTGCGCACTTTAATGGCGGGAGAATCGCGTGTCAACAGTGGATCTGAAAAAATTTCTGCTGTGCTGACAAGTACTTGCGGAACCACGACGAGATACCAGGGCTCCGGGATGTCCACCGGGGTGAGCTTTTCCCCCACGCCTTCGGCGAAAGCCGCGCGTCCGCGGGTGAAGACCGGTACGTCGGCGCCCAGGCGCAGGCCCAGGGCAGCGATGCGATCCTCGTCCCAGCCGAGGTTCCAGAGATGGTTCAGGGCCAGGAGCGTCGTGGCGGCGTCGGAGCTGCCGCCGCCGATGCCGCCGCCCATGGGCAGGCGCTTGTCCAGCCAGATGTCGACGCCTTGCGGGCTGCCGGAGGCTTCCTGCAGCACGCGCGCGGCGCGCACGATCAGGTTGCCGTCGTGAGGCACCCCGGCGATTTCCGTGTGCAGGCGTACCTGGCCGTCCTCGCGGGTTTCGAAAAGCAATTCGTCGCCGTGGTCGAGGAACTGGAACAGGGTCTGCAACTCGTGGTAGCCGTCGGCGCGACGGCCGAGGATGTGCAGGAACAGGTTGAGCTTGGCCGGCGCCGGCAGGCTGAGACGCACGGCCATGTCAGCGGCCGAGCTGGCGCGGCTGCCAGTCCTTGATCACCAGGGTGACATCGAGGTCCTGGCCGTGCAGCTTCAGGCGCTCGGGCAGCCAGTAGCCGTTCTGCTCGGCGTAGCGGGTGTATTCGATCTGCCAGCCGTCCTGTTCCAGGCGCGCCAGGCGGCTGTCGGCGTCGAGGGTCAGGCGGCTCTTGCTGTCCGGCGCGGGGAGGCCGCGCACCCACCAGAGCAGGTGCGAAACCGGCAGACGCCAGCCGAGCTGTTGTTCCAGCAGGGCTTCCGGGGATTCCGCCTGGTAGCGGCCCTGCCCGGCGACTTCCAGGCTCACCGCGCCTTCACGCCCGGTCAGGCGGGCGGCGCCGCGGCCGAGCGGGCCGGACAGGCGGATGTCGTAGTAGCCCTGGCGCTGCAGCCAGAACAGAGTCCCGCTGCCGGAGTCGCGCGGGGCGCGGATGCCGACCTTGCCGTCGATCTGCCAGGCATCCAGCTCGCTGAGCTGTTGCTTGTGGGTTTTCCAGGTCTGCGCATCGCCCTGGCCTTCCAGGGCTTCGTGGGAGGTCAGGCCGGCGCAGCCGCTGAGCAGGGCCAGCGCGGAGGCGGCGAGGAAAAGACGTAGACGCATGGCTTCAAGGGGTCTCGGCGCCGGTCAGGCGCTTGATGGTGCGGCGCAGCACGTCGCTGTCGGGCTGCTTGTCGAGGTATTCGCGCCAGATGGCCCGGGCGTCGCCCTGGCGCCCCTGGGCCCAGAGGACTTCGCCCAGGTGTGCGGCGACTTCGTGGTCGGGATAACGTTGCAGTGCCTGGCGCAGGTAGCGCTCGGCATCCGCCAGCTTGCCCTGGCGATAGTTGATCCAGCCCATGCTGTCGAGGATCGCCGGGTCGTCCGGGTTCAGCTTGTGCGCCTTGAGGATCAGTTCGCGGGCCTCGGCGTAGCGGGTGGTGCGGTCGGCCAGGGTGTAGCCGAGGGCGTTGAGGGCCATGGCGTTGTCCGGCTCGCGGGCGATGACGAAGCGCAGGTCCTTTTCCATCTGCGCCAGGTCGTTGCGCTTTTCCGCCAGCATCGAGCGGGTATAGAGCAGGTTGAGGTCCTCCGGATACTGCTTCAGGCCTTCCTGGATGGCCTGCCAGGCCTTTTCCTGCTGCTCGTTGCCGGACAGCGCCTCGGCTTCGATCAGGTACAGCTGGATGGCATAGTCGGGCTGTTCGCTGCGCGCCTTGTCCAGGCGCCGGGCGGCTTCGTCGACGCGCCCGGCCTTGAGCAGGACGTCGGTCTGGCGCAGTTGTGCCGGGAGGAAGTCATTGCCCGGGCCGACCTGGGCGTATTCGTCGAGGGCGCGTGCGGTGTCCTTCTGTTCCTCGGCCAGGCGGCCGAGGTTGAAGTGGGCGGCGTCGACATGGCTCTCGCGCTCGACCAGTTCCTCCAGGTAGACCCTGGCCTCGTCCCAGGCCTGGGCCTCCAGGCAGACCAGCGCCAGGGAAAAGCGCAGGTCGTCGTCGTCGGGGAACTGCTGGACCAGACCGGCGAACTCGGCCTTGGCTTCGTCCAGGCGGTTCTGTTCCACCAGCAGGCGAGCGTAGGCCAGGCGCACGCGCTTGTCGTCCGGGTGTTCCTTCATCCCGGCCTTGAGCAGCGGCAGGGCCTCGTCGCTGCGCTTCATGCTCTGCAGCAGGCGCGAGCGCAGCAGCAGCGGGGCGACGTCGTGACGGCTCGCGGAATTGTCCTCGAGCAGGCTCAGGGCCTCGTCGGGACGGCCGTCCTGTTGCAGCAGCAGGGCCTTGCCGAACAGCAGCTGGCCGTTGTTCGGGTACTTCTTCAGCAGGTGGTCGAAGCTCTGCAACAGGCCGGCGCGGGTGTCCGGGTCGGTTTCCGCGGCCGAGAGGGCGAGGAAATCGAAGTGCGTGTCGCCCTGGCCGTTGAGGACCTTTTCCATGTACACCATGGATTCCTCGTAGCGCCCGGCGCGGGCCAGCTGGATCGCGGCGGCGCGCTGGGCGTCGAGGTTGTCCGGCGCGCTGCGCGCCCAGAGCAGCGAGGTGTCGAGGGCTTCCTGATCGGCGCCGAGGTATTCGGCGATGCGGAAGGCTCGCTCGGAAACCCCGGGATCGCGGGTCTTCTGCGCCTGAACCACGTAGTTGCTCAGGGCGATGTCGAAGCGGTTGCGCTGCCCGGCCAGTTCGGCCACCAGCAGCGAATACAGGCTGTCCTCGCTGAAGGAGCCATACTTCTCCGGCTTGGCCTGGGTCTCGGCCGCGGTGTCTTCCACCGGCGGGGTGCCATCGGGGGTCTTGTGGGTAAGTGACTGGCAGCCGCCGAGCAGCAGCGTGACGGTCAGCAGCGCAAGGGATTTGTTCATAGAGGAAGAAAGCCGGCCTTGAACCTGCGAGGGTGGCGTCATCATGACATAAGCCGTCCGGCAAGCCCAAGGGGGCCGGGACGGGGCGTCGATGAAGCTGTCTATGGGGTCAATACATCGGCAGTGGTTGTCCTGCCCCTGGCGAAGTAGGAGAATTGCGCGTTTCCCCGATTAGCTCAGCGATCCTGCATGGCCTTCATTGCCCTCGGCATCAATCACAAGACCGCCTCCGTGGCTGTCCGCGAGCGCGTGGCTTTCACTCCGGAGCAGATGGTCGAGGCGCTGCAGCAGCTCTGCCGCCTGACCACCAGCCGCGAGGCGGCCATCCTGTCGACCTGCAACCGGAGCGAACTCTACCTGGAGATCGACCACCCGACCGCGGACGACGTGCTCGCCTGGCTGGCGGACTACCACCGGCTGACCCTCGACGAGCTGCGCGCCTGCGCCTACGTGCACCAGGACGAGGACGCGGTGCGCCACATGATGCGCGTGGCCTCCGGACTCGACTCGATGGTCCTCGGCGAGCCGCAGATCCTCGGCCAGATGAAGTCGGCCTATGCCGTGGCGCGCGAGGCCGGCACCGTCGGCCCGCTGCTCGGCCGCCTGTTCCAGGCCACCTTCAGCACGGCGAAGACCGTCCGCACCGACACCGCCATCGGCGAGAACCCGGTGTCCGTGGCGTTCGCCGCAGTGAGCCTGGCCAAGCAGATCTTCAGCGACCTGCACCGCAGCCAGGCGCTGCTGATCGGCGCTGGCGAAACCATCACCCTGGTCGCCCGCCACCTGTTCGAGCAGGGCGTGAAGCGCATCGTGGTGGCCAACCGTACCCTGGAGCGCGCCAGCCTGCTGGCCGAGCAGTTCGGCGCCCACGCCGTGCTGCTCTCGGAGATCCCCGAGGAACTGGCCAACAGCGACATCGTCATCAGTTCCACCGCCAGCCAGTTGCCGATCCTCGGCAAGGGTGCGGTGGAGCGCGCGCTGAAGCAGCGCAAGCACAAGCCGATGTTCATGGTCGACATCGCCGTGCCGCGCGACATCGAACCGGAAGTCGGCGAGCTGGACGACGTCTACCTCTATAGCGTCGACGACCTCCACGAAGTGGTCGCGGAGAACCTCAAGAGCCGCCAGGGCGCCGCCCAGGCCGCCGAGGAACTGGTCGGCAGCGGCGTCACCGAGTTCATGCAGCGCCTGCGCGAGCTGGCTGCGGTGGATGTGCTGCGCGCCTACCGGCAGCAGGCCGAGCGCCTGCGCGACGACGAACTGGGCAAGGCCCAGCGGCAACTGGCCAACGGCGCCGACCCGGCCGAGGTGCTGGCCCAGCTGGCTCGCGGCCTGACCAACAAACTGCTGCACGCGCCCAGCGTGCAGATGAAGAAAATGTCCGCCGAGGGCCGCATCGATGCGCTGGCCCTGGCCCAGGAGCTGTTCGCCCTCGACGAGGGCGCGCCGCGCCACTGACCGGTACCTATGCCTGCATGAAAGCTTCTCTGCTGAAAAAGCTGGATGTCCTCAGCGATCGCTACGAAGAATTGACGGCGCTGCTCGGCGACGCCGAAGTGATCAGCGACCAGACCCGCTTCCGCGCCTATTCCCGCGAGTACGCCGAGGTCGAGCCGGTGATCCTGGCGTTCCGCGACTACCGCAAGGTGCAGGCCGACCTCGAGGGCGCCCAGGCGCTGCTCAAGGACAGCGATCCGGAGCTGCGCGATCTCGCCGAGGAGGAGGTCGCCGAGGCGCGCGAGCGCCTGGCCGCCCTGGGCGACAGCCTGCAGCGCATGCTGCTGCCCAAGGACCCCAACGACGGCCGCAACGTGTTCCTGGAAATCCGCGCCGGCACCGGTGGCGACGAGGCGGCGATCTTCTCCGGCGACCTGTTCCGCATGTATTCGCGCTACGCCGAGCGCCAGGGCTGGCGGGTCGAGACGCTGTCGGAGAACGAGGGCGAGCATGGCGGTTATAAAGAGGTGATCGCCCGGGTCGAGGGCGAAAACGTCTACGCCAAGCTCAAGTTCGAGTCCGGCGCGCACCGTGTGCAGCGGGTCCCGGAAACCGAATCCCAGGGCCGCATCCACACCTCCGCCTGCACCGTCGCGGTGCTGCCGGAGCCGGACGAGCAGGCGGCGATCGAGATCAATCCGGCCGACCTGCGGGTGGACACCTACCGTTCCTCCGGCGCCGGCGGCCAGCACGTCAACAAGACCGATTCGGCGGTGCGCATCACCCACCTGCCCAGCGGCATCGTGGTGGAATGCCAGGAAGAGCGCTCGCAGCACAAGAACCGTGCCAAGGCCATGGCCTGGCTGGCGGCCAAGCTCAACGACCAGCAGCAGGCCGCGGCGCAGCAGGCGATCGCCAGCACGCGCAAGCTGCTGGTGGGTTCCGGCGACCGTTCCGAACGCATCCGTACCTACAACTTCCCGCAAGGGCGGGTCACCGACCACCGCATCAACCTCACCCTGTATTCCCTAGGCGAGGTGATGGAAGGCGCGGTGGAACAGGTGATCGAGCCGCTGCTGCAGGAATACCAGGCCGATCAGCTGGCCGCCTTGGGCGACTGACATGACCACCATCTGCACCCTTCTGAAGGATTCCCAACTGCCCGATTCACCCAGCGCCCGGCTCGACACCGAACTGCTGCTGGCGGCGGCGATGGGCAAGCCGCGCAGCTTCCTGCGTACCTGGCCGGAGCGTATCGTGCCGCGCGAGGCCAACGAACTGTTCGACGACTGGATCGCCCGTCGCCGCAACGGCGAGCCGGTGGCCTACATCCTTGGCCACCAGGGCTTCTGGAGCCTGGACCTGGAGGTTGCGCCGCATACCCTGATCCCGCGCCCGGACACCGAGTTGCTGGTGGAAACCGCGCTGGCGACCCTCGCGGCGGACAGCGCCACCGTCCTCGACCTGGGCACCGGCACCGGCGCCATCGCCCTGGCCCTGGCCAGCGAGCGGCCGCTATGGACAGTGACTGCGGTGGACCGTGTGGAGGAGGCCGTGGCGCTGGCCGAGCGCAATCGCCAGCGGTTGCTGCTGGAGAACGTCGAGGTGTGCCACAGCCACTGGTTTTCCGCACTCGACGGGCGTCGTTTCCGGATGATCGTCGGCAATCCGCCGTACATTCCCGCCAGCGACCCGCACCTGAGCGAGGGCGACGTGCGCTTCGAGCCGAAGAGCGCGCTGGTCGCCGGCAACGACGGGCTCGACGATATCCGCCAGATCGTCGAGCAGGCGCCAAGGTACCTGCTGGCCGAAGGCTGGCTGCTGCTCGAACACGGCTATGATCAGGGAGCCGCGGTACGCGACCTGCTCGGCGCCCGCGGTTTCGCCGGAGTGCGCACGCTGCGCGACCTCGGCGGCAACGAGCGGATCACTCTCGGACAATGGACATGCTGAGCGACGAGGAACTGCTGCGCTACAGCCGTCAAATCCTGCTGGCGCAGGTCGACGTCGAGGGCCAGCTGCGCCTGAAGCGCAGCCGCGCGCTGATCGTCGGCCTCGGCGGCCTGGGCTCGCCGGTGGCGCTGTACCTGGCCGCGGCCGGGGTCGGCGAACTGCACCTGGCGGATTTCGACAGCGTCGACCTGACCAACCTGCAACGCCAGGTGATCCACGACGGCGCCAGTGTTGGAGTCGCCAAGGTGGATTCGGCGATCCGGCGGCTGCAGGCTTTGAATCCGCACATCCGCCTGGTTCCCCATGGCGCCGCGCTGGACGAGGACTCCCTCGATGCAGCCGTGGCGGCGGTCGACCTGGTGCTCGACTGCACCGACAACTTCGCCACCCGCGAGGCGGTCAACGCCGCCTGCGTGCGCGCCGGCAAGCCGCTGGTCAGCGGCGCGGCGATCCGCCTCGAAGGCCAGCTTTCGGTATTCGATACCCGCTGCGATGAAAGCCCCTGCTACCACTGCCTCTACGGCCACGGCAGCGAGGCCGAGCTGACCTGTAGCGAAGCCGGGGTGATCGGCCCGCTGGTGGGACTGGTGGGCAGCCTGCAGGCGCTGGAGGCGCTGAAACTGCTGGCTGGCTTCGGCGAACCGATGATCGGCCGGCTGCTGCTGGTGGACGCCCTGGGTACGCGCTTCCGCGAACTGCGGGTACGTCGCGATCCGTCCTGCGCGGTCTGCGGGCAACGTCATGGCGGCTGAGTCGGCGCCGGTCGGGGTGTTCGACTCCGGCGTCGGCGGGCTCAGCGTGCTGCGCGAGATCCGCGCGCGGTTGCCGGCCGAATCCCTGCTTTACGTTGCCGACAACGCCCACGTGCCTTATGGCGAGAAGAGTGCGGAGTACATCCGCGAGCGCTGCGAGCGGATCGGCGATTTCCTTCTGGAGCGGGGCGCCAAGGCCCTGGTGCTGGCCTGCAACACAGCGACGGCTGCGGCTGCGGCGGAGTTGCGCGAACGCTATCCGCAGGTGCCGTTGGTGGCCATGGAGCCGGCGGTCAAGCCAGCGGCGGCGGCTACCCGCAATGGCCGGGTTGGCGTGCTGGCCACCACCGGCACCCTGAAGAGCGCGCGCTTCGCCGCCTTGCTCGATCGTTTCGCCAGCGACGTGCAGGTCTTCACCCAGCCCTGCCCGGGGCTGGTCGAGCGTATCGAGGCCGGCGATCTCCACGGGGCGAGGACCCGGGCGCTGCTGGAGCGCCTGCTGGGTCCCATTCTCGAACAGGGCTGCGATACGCTGATCCTCGGTTGCACTCACTATCCCTTCGTCAAACCCTTGCTGGCCGAGCTGATCCCGGCGGATATCGCGGTGATCGACACGGGAGCGGCTGTCGCCCGGCAGCTCGAGCGCGTATTGTCGACGCGAGCGCTGCTGGCCTCTGGCCAGGCCGCGGCACCGCGTTTCTGGACCAGCGCGTTGCCGGAGGAGATGGAAAGAATCCTGCCGATTCTCTGGGGGAGCCAGGAAAGTGTAGGAAAATTAGACGTTTAGCTGTTACTGGCAGACTTGTCAGCGATTTTTTGAACTAAAGCGTTTGGTCTAGTATCTGCTTTAGTAAGTGCGCTCTTATAATGCGCAGCTTGAATGCGGGGGCTTTCATGCAACTTTCGAAAAGGACGTTTCAATGAAGAAACTACTTCCGCTGGCCGTTCTGGCCGCACTTTCCTCCGTCCACGTGGCGTCGGCCCAGGCGGCTGACGTCTCGGCCGCCGTCGGTGCGACCGGCCAGTCGGGCATGACCTATCGCCTGGGCCTGAGCTGGGATTGGGACAAGAGCTGGTGGCAGAGTTCCACCGGCCGCCTGACCGGCTACTGGGATGCGGGCTACACCTACTGGGAAGGTGGCGACGAAGGCGCCGGCAAGCATTCGCTGTCGTTCGCCCCGGTGTTTGTCTACGAGTTCGCCGGCGATTCGATCAAGCCGTTCATCGAAGCCGGTATCGGCGTGGCGGCGTTCTCCGGCACCCGGGTCGGCGACCGGGACCTGGGCTCCTCGTTCAACTTCGAAGACCGCATCGGTGCCGGCCTGAAGTTCGCCAACGGCCAGTCGGTCGGCGTACGCGCGATCCACTATTCCAACGCCGGCCTGAAGCAGCCGAACGATGGTATCGAGTCCTACAGCCTGTTCTACAAGATCCCGATCTAGTCGGTACTTGTCCACAGGTGAAAGAAAGCCGGGTCCATCCCGGCTTTTTCATGCCTGCGACATGGGGGCGGGCGGTTGGCCTGGCGGATGATCGCTTGCGACCCGCCGCCGCCGTTTGGCCATGGCCGTGGGGCGATGGCGGTTGACTTCCCTAAGGCTGCCTGCCGCCTGGCGACAGGTCGCGGAAGGCCGCCAGCGCCCGTTCACGGCTGGCCTTCAGGTCGACCATCGGTTGCGGATAGTCCACGCCGGCGAACAGTCCCAGGCGAGACGGATCATGGATTGCCTTGCGCTCCAGGCCGGCCAGTTCCGGCAGCCAGTGGCGAATGAATTCGCCGCGCGGGTCGAAGCGTTCGGACTGCGAGAGCGGGTTGAACAGGCGGAAGTAGGGCACTGCGTCGGTGCCGGTGGAGGCGCTCCACTGCCAGCCGCCGTTGTTCGCCGCGAGGTCGCCGTCGATCAGGTGGCGCATGAACCAGCGCTCGCCTTCGCGCCAGTCGATCAGCAGGTTCTTGCTGAGGAACATCGCCACCACCATCCGCAGGCGGTTGTGCATCCAGCCGGTGGCCAGCAACTGGCGCATCGCCGCGTCGATGATCGGAATGCCGGTGCGTCCCTGTTGCCAGGCCTCCAGTTCCGCTGGCGCCTGGCGCCAGCGCAGGGCTTCGGTCTCTTCGCGGAACGGACGGTGCCGGGAAACGCGCGGGTAGCCGACCAGAATGTGTTTGTAGAACTCGCGCCAGAGCAACTCGTTGATCCAGGTCGCGGCGCCTTGCCGGCCGCCGCTGAACTCACCGCGGTTGGCGACCAGCGCGGCGTCCAGGCATTGTCTGGGTGAGAGTACGCCGGCGGCCAGGTAGGGCGACAACTGGCTGGTGCCGGGGAGCGCCGGGAAGTCGCGCTGTTCATGGTAGTCGTCCAGGTGCTGCTCGGCGAAATCGCGCAGGCGCTGCTGCGCCGCCGTCTCGCCGGCCGGCCAGAGGGCGCGCAGGCCAGCGCCCGGCGCTGCGAAGCCGGGAACGGCATCCGGCAGCGGATCACCGGGCAGCAGGCGGTGCGGTGGCTGCGGTTGCGGCCGCGGCTGGACAGCTGGCAGCGCCTGGTACAGGCGCTCGTGACAGACCCTGCGGAACTGGCTGAACACCTGGAAGTAGCCGCCGCCCCGGGTCAGCACCGAGCCTGGAGCGAAGAACAGCTGGTCGAGGTGTTCGTGGAAGGCCACGCCCTGTTCGCGCAGGTGGCGGGCGACCGCCTGGTCGCGGCGCTGTTCGTTCGCGCCGTATTCCTGGTTGACGTGCACCGCGCCGATCCCCAGCTCGCTGCAGAGCCGGCCGAGGACGGTCGGGGCCTGCCGCCAGTGCTCGCAGTCGCGCACCAGCAGCGGGATGTTCAGTGCGGCGAGCTGGCGTTGCAGTTCACTCAGGTTGCGCAGCCAGAAGTCGACCTTGCAGGGCGCATCGTCGTGTTCCCGCCACTGTGCCGGACTGAGCAGGTAGAGGGCCACGCAGGGGCGCCCGTCGGCGGCGGCGAGAAGGGCGCTGTTGTCGCTTGTGCGCAGGTCGCAGCGGAACCAGACCAGGTTCATGGGTACCTTCCTCATGGTGTCAGCAGGCCCCGTTTAGCCAGCAGCTGCCGGGCCTCCAGCGGCGAGTTCGCCAGCAGCAGGCCGGGCAGGGCAAGGGCCTCCAAGGCGTCGCGCTGGATCTCCACCGCCGGCCCGGCCAGCAGCACCGGGCATTCCACCCCCGCCAGCAGGCGCGGCAGGTGCTCGGGGTTGAGGCGGTGGCTGGCGTACAGCAGTACGCCACGTGCCTCCAGCCGCTCGCAGGCAAGGGCCAGCTCGGCCGGGGGCAGCGGCCAGTCGAAAACCTGCAGAGGCACCTCGCCGCTGCCGAGCAGCCAGCTGCAGAGCCACAGGCTTGGCTCCAGAGACAGCTCCGACTGGTTGATCAGCAGCAATGGCGCGCCTTGTTGCAGCCGCTGTTGGTGATAGAGACGGGCGCCCAGTTTGCTGCGCAGCCACGAAAAGAAGAAGGCGCGCTCCATGCGCGCGCCGAATTGTCCCTGCCAGCGTCGTTCGAGGTGCAGCAGCAAGGGTTGCAGGAGCTTTTCGCAGAGGGTCGCTACCGGATAGAGCGAGGCGGCCTGGTTGAACAGATCGTCGAGACGGCGCTCGGCCAGTGCGGCGATGGCTTCCAGCAACTGTTCGTGCAGGCCTTCCCAGGGGGACTCGACATCCGCCGCCGGCGTTTCCTCCGGCCGCTCCAGCAACGCGCGAACCTGGCTGATGGCGACGCCACGCTCGAGCCAGACCAGTATCCGGCGGATGCGCTCGACCTGCTCCTCGCTGTAGAGCCGGTGGCCCTTGCCGGTGCGTTGCGGCACCACCAGGCCGTAGCGGCGCTCCCAGGCGCGCAGGGTGACCGGGTGAACGCCGGTCAGGCGGGTGACTTCGCGGATCGGCAGGCCGCCGCGTTCGGCGTGGGGTGGGTTCATCAGGGCGTCCTAGAGCGAGTTGCGCAGGCCGAGTTCGGCCGGGTGCGGTTGCAGGTAGGCCTGCTGGGCGATGTACGCCTGCGGGTGGCGGCGGAAGTGGTGCTTCAGCAGGGTCAGCGGTACCACCAGCGGCACGCTGCCGTGTCGGTACTGCTCGATCAGCTCGCGCAGTTCCCGCCTGTCGTCGGCGGCGAGGCTGCGTTTCAGGTAGCCGCTCAGGTGCAGCAACACGTTGCCGTGGCTGCCGCGGGTCGCGCAGCGGCGCAGGCCCTGCATCAGCGCGCCGAAGTAGCGTTTGCCGAGAGCTTCCGGCGGGTGGTGGCCGGCCTCGCCGAGCAGGCGGCCGAGGCTGCGGTAGTGTTCCGGCGAATGCGCCAGCAACTGGTACTTGTAGCGGCTGTGGAAGGCGACGATGGCCGCATGGCTGAGCCCGCGCTGGCGCAGGGCCTGCCAGTGGGCATGGGCGAACACCCGGGTGAGGAAGTTTTCCCGCAGGACCGGATCGTGCAGCCGGCCTTCTTCTTCCACCGGTAGCTCCGGCAAGGCTTCGCAAAGGGCTGCGGCGAAGCGTCCACGGCCTTCGGCGCGCGGCGCGCCGCCTCCTTCCGGGTAGACCTTGACCCGCTGCAGTCCGCAGGATGGCGAACGCTGCATGAAGATGAAGCCGTCCAGCGTGTCCGTCCGTTGCGTCACCCGCCGCGCGTATTCGGCGAGCGCTCCGCCGACCGCCAGGCCGTCGCGGCTCCGCGCCTCGGCGGCTTCCGGAGTGCCTTCCAGGCGAATCGCCGGACGCGGCGTGGCCAGGCCGATGGCCTGTTCCGGGCAGAAGGAGATGAACTCGACGTGCCGCGCCAGTTCCTCGCAAAGCGCGGAACGCTTGTGTCCACCGTTGAAGCGCACCGGCTCGCCGAGCAGGCAGGCGCTGATGCCGAGCCGGGGTGTCAGGGAAAGGTGAGATTCGTGCATCGGTGTCGTCTCCCATTGGGAAAGGTGGCCCGCGCGCCGCTCGACAGCGTGACGGACATACGACACATCCTAGGACTTATCTTGTACAGGTCAATCGTTTTGTACAGGTATATTCGTTCGCATCGGGCCGCCAGGCGACGGCCCGAACCCGTCAGAGATGTTCCAGCAGGCGCCGCGCGGCTTCCTGACCGCTGAGCCAGGCGCCCTCGACGCGACCGCTGGAGCACCAGTCGCCGCAGGCGTAGATGCCCAGGTCGGGATCGCCGAGGGCGCCCCACTGGTGGGCTTCCGCCGGGCGCGCATAGAGCCAGCGGTGGGCGATGCTGAAGGCGGCTTCCGGCACGGCGCAGCCGATCACTTCGGCGAAGGCGCAGCGCAGGTGCTCGACCACGTCTTCCTTGGCCATGTCGATGTGCTGCCGGCTCCATTGGCTGGTGGCGTGCAGCACCCAGGTGTCGAGGGCGGTGTCGCGCCCCGGCTTGCTGCGGTTGCAGGCCAGCCAGGCGATCGGGCTGTCGTGTACGAAGCAGCCCTGCACCGGGGTGTCGAGGACCTCGCGGAAGCCCAGCGCCACCGCCCAGGTCGGCTCCATGACCACGCTCGCGGCGGTGGCCGCCAGCTTCGGCACGCTGGCCAGCAGCGGCGTGGCCTGGGGGGCCGGGAGGGCGATCAGGACCTGGTTGAACGGACCGTGGTTCTGTCCCTCGGCGTCCTGCAGGTGCCAGTGCTGCTTGCCGCGGAAGACCTCGGTGATGCGGCAGGAGAAGACCACCGGCAGATCGGTGAGCAGGGCGCGGGTGATCGCGCTCATCCGTGGGATGCCGACCCAGCGTGGCTGCTCGTCCGGGGACGGGCTCAACTGGCCGTCGCGATATTGGTAGAGCGCGGGTTGCCACTCGTCCACCCAGCCCTCCTCGCGCCAGTGTTGCAAGGCGTCGAGGAAGCGCCGGTCGCGGGCGGTGAAGTATTGCGCGCCGAGGTCCAGCGTGCCGGCCTCGCTGCGCTTGCTGGCCATGCGGCCGCCGCTGCCGTGGCCCTTGTCGAACAGTTGCACGGTCTGGCCGGCGGACCTCAATGCGTGGGCGGCGGAAAGCCCGGCGATGCCAGTACCGATGATGGCGATGGGGACGCTCATGACATGCCTCTCTGGTTGTGTAGCGTCTGGACAGGCGAATCAGGTTTCTTGTACAAACTTTATTTGATGTACAGTATTGCGCGTGCTTCGAGGCGCACCTTGCGTCGCGCCGGTGGCGCGCTTGCGGCGCACGGCTCGCTTCCTGGCCTGTCGAACCTTCAGACGTTCCGTTCGGAAGTATCAACCGAGTTATCTGAAGAATAGACGGCTGGCGCCGTTCATTTAGGCACCAGTGCGATGCAAGCCCTGTTCCTTGGCTGAGTCGAAAACGACGCCAGGGTTCCCCGGCCCGAGCCGACGGATCGTCCAGCCACAGGATAACGCCGGAATGCGGGGCGGATGCAGCGTCATCGGGCAGATCGATGGTCCAGACTGCAAGGGTACGCAGGCAAAACGAGGAGACAGCCATGCACATTCTCTTGACCGGCGGTACCGGCCTGATGGGCCGCCGCCTGTGCGCCCGCTGGCGACAGGCCGGGCACCGGCTGACCGTGTTCAGCCGGCGGCCGCAGCAGGTGGAATCGCTGTGCGGCGCCGGCGTGCGCGGCATCGGTAGTTTCGACGAGTACGGCGAGCAGCCGCTCGATGCGGTGGTTAACCTGGCCGGCGAACCGATCGCGGACAAACCCTGGAGCCACAAGCGCAAGGCGCTGCTGTGGGAAAGCCGGGTACGCCTTACCGAGCGCCTGGTGGATTGGCTGGAAAGCCGCGAGCAGCGCCCGGACCTGCTCTTATCGGGTTCTGCGGTGGGCTGGTATGGCGACAGCGGCGAGCGCCCGGTGATCGAGGAGGGCGCGGCGGCCGGCGAGGACTTCGCCAGCGAGCTGTGCCTCGCCTGGGAGCAGATCGCCGGCGAGGCGGAAAAGCTAGGCATCCGTGTCGTGCTGCTGCGTACCGGCCTGGTGCTGGCGCCCGAGGGCGGCTTCCTCAGGCGCCTGTTGCCGCTCTACCGGCTCGGCCTGGGCGGACCGCTGGGCGACGGCCGGCAATGGATGCCGTGGATCCATATCCAGGATCAAATCGAGCTGATCGATTTTCTTTTGCGGCGGCCCGATGCCAGCGGTCCCTATAATGCGTGCGCCCCCAACCCGGCGCGCAACCGCGATTTCGCCAAGGCCCTGGGCCGGGCGCTGCACAAGCCGGCGCGGATACCGACTCCCGGATTCGTCCTGCGCCTGGGGCTGGGGGAAATGTCCGGATTGCTGCTCGGCGGCCAGCGAGCCTTGCCGCAGCGCTTGCAGGAGGCCGGCTACCGTTTTCAATTCACCGACCTGGACGCGGCGCTGGCCGATGTCCTGGACGACCGACGAAAGGATCAGGCATGACCGAGAACGCCCTGCTGCTGCTCAACCTGGGCTCCCCGGATTCGACCCGGGTGGAGGATGTCCGCCGCTATCTCGACCAGTTCCTCATGGATCCCTACGTGGTCGACCTGCCCTGGCCGCTGCGACGCCTGCTGGTATCGCTGATCCTGGTCAAGCGCCCGGCCGAGTCGGCGCACGCCTACAGCTCGATCTGGTGGGACGAGGGATCGCCGCTGATCGTCCTCAGTCGTCGCCTGCAGGAAGCGATCAAGCCACACTGGCCGCATGGGCCGGTGGAACTGGCGATGCGCTACGGCCAGCCGGCCATCGAGAAGGTCCTGCTCGACCTGGCGCGCCGCGGCATCCGCCGGGTGACCCTGGCGCCGCTGTATCCGCAGTTCGCCGACAGCACCACGACCACCGCCGAACAGGAGGTGCGCCGGGTGATCGCCGCCCATCGCCTGGAGCTGGAGGTCAGCACGCTGCCGCCGTTCTACGACCAGCCGGTGTACCTCGATGCCCTGGTGGAAAGCGTGCGTCCGTACCTGCAGCAGCCCCACGACCATCTGTTGCTGAGCTTCCATGGCCTGCCCGAGCGGCACATCCGCAAGCTGGTGAAGGATCCTGCCCACGACCTGCTGGCCGAGAGCAGTCGCAACGTCAGCCCCGAAGCCCTCGCCCTGTGCTACCGCAGCCAGTGCCTGCGCACCGCCGAGGCCTTCGCCGAGCGTGCCGGCCTGGAGCAGGGGCGCTGGTCGGTGTCGTTCCAGTCGCGCCTGGGGCGCGCCAAGTGGATCGAGCCCTATACCGACGCCAAGCTCGACGAACTGGTGCAGCGTGGGGTGAAGCGTCTGCTGGTGATGTGCCCGGCGTTCGTCGCCGACTGCATCGAGACCCTGGAGGAAATCGGCATGCGTGGCCGCGAGCAGTTCATCAGCGCCGGCGGTGAGGATCTGGTGCTGATTCCCTGCCTCAACGACCACCCCGCCTGGGTCGGCGCCCTGGCCGACATGAGCGGACGCCTGGCCAGGCCGCTGTGAGAAGCTTTCCACGATCCGCTGCGCTTCGCGGTATGACGGCTTTGAAAGCAGGGTTTCAGCCCTGTCCTGCTCCAACTCCAGCTCGCGAGATGATGGACAGGCTCTGAGCGCACGCGGCGGCGAATGACCTGGCGGTCATTCGCCGGAGCCCGCTTCTCGCATTCAGCAGTTCTATAGTCCCTTGCCCTGGGTATAAGCCCGGATGTTGCCGGCTTATCCTGCCTGTCGACCCCTCCCTTCGCATCCGCCGCTTCGGCGGCGTCCAGGAGTTCGGCATGCATAACAACAATAACGGCTATCCCTCCAACCTTGCGGCCTGGACCACGGTGGCGATCCTCATGGTCGCCTATGTGCTGTCCTTCATCGACCGGCAGATCCTCAACCTGCTGGTTGGTCCGATCCGCCGCGACCTGGCCATCAGCGATACGGAAATGAGCCTGCTGATGGGCTTGTCCTTCGCCCTGTTCTACACCCTTTGCGGTATCCCGCTCGGACGCATGGCCGACAACCGCAGCCGGCGCGGCCTGATCCTGTTCGGCGTGCTGGTGTGGAGCGCGATGACCGCGGCCTGCGGCCTGGCGCGCAGCTATTGGCAATTCCTCACCTTCCGGGTCGGCGTCGGGGTTGGCGAGGCGGCGCTGTCGCCGGCGGCCTATTCGCTGATCGCCGACAGCTTCCCGCGCGAGCGTCGGGCGACGGCGATCAGCGTCTACTCGATGGGCATCTACCTGGGGTCGGGGCTGGCCTTCCTGCTCGGCGGGCTGGTGATCAAGTTCGCCTCGGCCCAGGGCGACGTGCACCTGCCGCTGTTCGGCGAAGTGCGCCCGTGGCAACTGATCTTCCTCATCCTCGGCGCCGCCGGCGTGCTCTTCTGCCTGTTGCTGCTGGCGATCCGCGAGCCGGCCCGGCGCGGAGTCGGCGCAGGCGTGGCGGTGCCGCTGGGCGAGGTCGGCGCCTACCTGCGGGCCAACCGCAAGACCGTGCTCTGCCACAACTTCGGTTTCGCCTGCCTGTCCTTCGCCGGCTACGGCAGCGGCGCCTGGGTGCCGACCTTCTTCGTCCGCACCCACGGCTGGGACGCCGGTCATGTCGGGGTGGTCTACGGCAGCATCGTCGCGGTGTTCGGCTGCCTCGGCATCGTCTTCGGCGGACGCCTGGCAGACTACTGGGCGAAGCGCGGGCGCAGCGACGCGAACATGCGTGTCGGGCTGCTCGCCGCCTGGGCGGTGATTCCCTTCACCCTGGTCTATCCGCTGCTGGACAACGCCAATTGGGCGGCGGCGCTGATGGCGCCGACGGTGTTCTTCCTGAGCATGCCGTTCGGCGTGGCCCCGGCGGCGATCCAGGAGATCATGCCCAACGCGATGCGCGGCCAGGCCTCGGCGATCTACTTGTTCGTGGTCACCCTGTTCGGTCTCGGCGTGGGGCCGACGGCGGTGGCGCTGGTCACCGATTTCGTCTTCGCCGACGACATGGCGCTGCGCTACTCGCTGCTGCTGGTGACCCTGGCCGCGGTGCTTGGCGCAGTGGTCCTGCTGGGGATCGGCCTCAAGCCCTATCGCGCCAGCCTGGAGCACCTGAAGGACTGGAGCCTGCGGCGGGAAGGCGAGGGCGGCGAGGATTGGAAGGCTTCCCGGCAGCCGGCCTGACCCAGTAGGTGAGGATGACCCGCACGGTATCGCTGTAGATGCCGGCGGGCACGTTCTGCGCGGCACCGCTGCCGGTGCCGGGCTGGGTGCTGGTGGTGGTCCAGACCGTCGCGTCGCCGAGCTTGTAGAGGTTGTACTGGATCGCGTTGGCGCCCCTGAGCATGCGCCGCCAGCCGCCGCTGAAGCTGCTGCCGTTGTCGAAGCCGATGGTATAGGTGGCGTTGAGCGTGCAGCGGACCCCGTTGTCCGGCAGATGCCGGGGGCAGGTAGTAGTAGGCGATCGACTAAAAATAACGAGGCGGGTGGAAACGGACGGAACAGCGAAGTGTTCCGTCCGTTGATTTCAGTGCGAATCCTTGTGTTGTTCGTCGAGCGCCTTGTTCTGCCAGCCGTCGTTGCCCGGCAATAGCAGGTTGAGGACGATGGCGACGATGGCGCACAGGGCGATGCCCTTCAGGCCGATGTCGTCGGGACCGGTACCGCTGCCGATCAGCACGCCGCCGATGCCGAACACCAGGGTCACCGAGACGATCACCAGGTTGCGCGCTTCCGAGAGGTCGACCTTGTGCCGGATCAGGGTGTTCATGCCGACCGAGGCGATGGTGCCGAACAGCAGGCAGAGGATACCGCCCATCACCGGTACCGGGATGCTCTGCAGGATCGCGCCGAACTTGCCGACGAAGGCCAGGGTGATGGCGATCAGCGCCGCCCAGGTCATGATCTTCGGGTTGTAGTTCTTGGTCAGCATCACCGCGCCGGTGACTTCCGCGTAGGTGGTGTTGGGCGGTCCGCCGAACAGGCCGGCGGCCGAGGTGGCCAGGCCGTCGCCGAGCAGGGTGCGGTGCAGGCCGGGCTTCTTCAGGTAGTCCTGGCCGGTGACGCCGCCCACCGCGATGACCCCGCCGATATGCTCGATGGCCGGCGCCAGGGCGACCGGGACGATGAACAGGATCGCCTGCCAGTTGAATTCCGGCGCGGTGAATTTCGGCAGCTCCAGCCAGGGCGCGGCGACGATGGCGGCGGTATCGACCACGCCGAAGACGAACGACAGGGCGAAGCCGACCAGCACGCCGGCGATGATCGGCACCAGGCGGAAGATGCCCTTGCCGAACACCGCCACCACCAGGGTGGTGAGCAGCGCCGGCATCGAGATCATCATCGCGGTGCGATACGGCAGCAACTCGCTGCCGTCGCCGGCCTTGCCCATCGCCATGTTCGCGGCGATCGGCGCCATCGCCAGGCCGATCGAGATGATCACCGGGCCGATCACCACCGGCGGCAGCAGTCTATCGATGAAACCGGTGCCCTTGATCTTCACCGCCAGGCCCATGAAGGTGTAGACGAAGCCGGCGGCGACCACTCCGCCCATGGTCGCGGCCAGGCCGAACTGGCCCTTGGCGAGAATGATCGGGGTGATGAAGGCGAAGCTGGAGGCGAGGAACACCGGTACCTGGCGCCCGGTCACCAGTTGGAACAACAAGGTGCCGAGACCTGCGGTGAACAGCGCCACGTTGGGATCCAGACCGGTGATCAGCGGCATCAGCACCAGCGCGCCGAAGGCGACGAAGAGCATCTGCGCGCCGGACAGCACCTGGCGCCAGAGCGGCTCCTGGAAGGCATCGCCCATGTTCAGGCTTCCTTCTGCTTGGTACCGAAGATCTTGTCGCCGGCGTCGCCGAGGCCCGGGATGATGTAGCCGTTCTCGTCGAGTTTCTCGTCGATCGAAGCGGTATAGATGATCACGTCGGGATGCGCCTGGCGCACCGCCTCGATGCCTTCGGGCGCGGCGACCAGCACCATGGCGCGGATCTCCTTGCTGCCGGCTTTCTTCAGCAGGTCGATGGTGGCGACCATCGAGCCGCCGGTGGCGAGCATCGGGTCGATGATCAGCGAGCGGCGCTCGGCGATGTCCGGCGCCAGCTTCTCCAGGTAGGTGCGCGCTTCTAGGGTCTCTTCGTTGCGGGCGACGCCGACCGCGCTGACCTTGGCACCGGGAACCAGGCTGAGCACGCCGTCGAGCATGCCGATGCCGGCGCGCAGGATCGGTACCACGGTGATCTTCTTCCCGGAGATCTTCTCCACTGTCACCGGGCCGGCCCAGCCCGGAATCTCGTACTGCTCCAGGGGCAGGTCCTTGGTCGCCTCGTAGGTCAGCAGGGCGCCGACTTCCTGGGCCAGTTCGCGGAAGTTCTTGGTGCTGATATCGGCACGGCGCATCAGGCCCAGTTTGTGGCGGATGAGGGGGTGGCGGATCTCATGTACGGGCATGGGCGACGGTCTCCAACGGGGGCGGGCAAAAAAATTGCGCTAGCGTAATGCATTCCGCACAGTCTGGACCATTATTCTGATTCGCACTCGACCGCCGGGGGTTGCCCGATGGCGACCGGATGAGTACCTTTGCCGACTTTTTCTCAGCCCAGCCAGGGAGAAGCACCATGTCCGTCGATCTCGCGCACATCCGCCAAGTCATGGCGGAAGCCGACTGCCTGTTCAACAACGACGAGGTCGAGGCAGCCATCGGTCGCGTCGCCGAGGCGATCAACCGCGATCTCGGCGAGACCAACCCGGTGGTCTTCTGCGTGATGAACGGCGGCCTGATCTTCTCCGGCAAGCTGCTCCCGCTGCTGGACTTCCCCCTTGAGCTGTCCTACCTGCATGCGACCCGTTACCGCAACGAGACCTCCGGCGGCGAACTGTTCTGGAAGGCCAAGCCGGAAATCTCTTTCATCGACCGTGACGTGCTGATCATCGACGACATTCTCGACGAAGGGCACACCCTCTCGGCGATCATCGACTTCTGCAAGCATGCCGGCGCCCGCGCGGTGCACACCGCGGTACTGGTGGACAAGGAGCACGAGCGCAAGGCGCGTCCCGACCTCAAGGCCAGCTTCACCGGCCTCTACTGCGCCGACCGCTACGTGTTCGGCTACGGCATGGACTACAAGGGCTACTGGCGCAACGCCGCGGGCATCTTCGCGGTCAAGGGGCTCTGAGATGAGCGGCCCGCGCTACCTCGACCAGCAGCTGTTCGCCGAGCTGGCTGTCGCCGCGGGCAATGCGCCGCGCGGCCGCCAGCACCACAACTTCCATCATATGGAAGAGCCCTGCCATCGCATGGCCGTAGGGCTCCAGCCGCACACCTACATTCCGCCGCACCGGCACCTGGATGCCGGCAAGGCCGAGGCGCTGATCGTACTCAAGGGTCGCCTCGGCCTGCTGCTGTTCGCCGAGGACGGTCAGGTCCTCGACAAGCGCGAGTTGAGCGCCGCTGGCGACTGCCCTGGTGTCGACCTGCCGCCGGGTGTGTTCCACGCCCTGGTAGTGCTGGAGCCGGACAGCATCCTGTTCGAATGCAAGGCCGGCCCTTACCGGCCGCTCGGCGAGGGTGAGTTCGCCAGTTGGGCGCCCGCCGAGGGCAGCGCCGATGCGCCGGCCTACCGGGACTGGATGCGCGCCCAGTTCCCCTGAGCGCTTGGCGTCGGCGGCGGGGCGGCAGCCATGCTAGAGTGCCGGCTCGCCCTGTCCGGAGGTCCCGATGTTCGCCCGTAGCCTGTGCGGCTCCCTGCTCCTGTTCGTCAGCCTGGCCGGCCTGGCCGCCGAGAACCCTCCGATGCACGCGCGCTTCCTGCCGCCCGACGATGGCCAGTCGCGCCAGGAGGCGCCGGAGCAGCAGCAACTGATCCAGATCACCGAGTACAGCGTGGTGCTGGGCAACCAGCGGCAGTCCAACCAGCAGCCGATCCCGATCACCACGCCGACCCTGCTGCGCCTGAAGGGCAAGCCGCTGAGCAAGGGTGCGACCCTGGCGCAGGTGCTGATCCAGTTCGACAGCGAAGGCAAGAGCCTGAAGAAGCCTGTCTACGATCCCCGGACCCGCACCCTCACGCTCAACTATCCGCTGGCGCAGTACCCGGCGTTGCTCGACCTGCTGCGCAACCAGACGGTCTATTGCCAATTCCTCGCCTACCCCAACGGGCATGTCTGGGCCGACCTGCACACCGGCACGGTACGCGCGCGTTGAGCCGCGCCGCGCGCCGGGAGTAAACTGCCTGGCCTTATCCCGCGCCGGGCGAGCCCGGCCCCAGAGCCGTTGAGAGAGAGCGATGCGCAAAGACAAGAAGCAGATCATTGGCGAAGAGATCAGTGACGAGTCGATCAAGCTGTTCCTCGGCGTCGAGCCGGCCGACGACACGCCGCCTTCGTTGCACAAGCTGGTCAAGGCCTACCGCGGCCTGCGCATCGATGACTTCGAGCGTTTCCTCACCTTCTTCCGCGAGGCCGGCTACGATCTCGACGCGCGCGACGCCAAGGGCAACGACTTCATCGCGCTGATCGCCGACCAGCGCCAGGCCGAGCCCTACATCGAGGCCGTGAAGACGGCCCGCGGCGCCTGAGTCCTCGCGCTTTCCGCAGCCCGCCCTGCGGCGGGCTTCCTGTCGGTGCGCCGCGGCCGCCGTCTCGTTGGTCCAGCCACGGATAACGCGGGGCGCATTCGCACTGCGCGTCGGCGGCTGGCGCGCCTGACCCGGAGTAGGGCGGTTGGCCGCGATGCGCTTATCCGCCGTTTCGGAGGGTTGGCGGCGTTAGTCCTACAGGTCGTGCCGGGGTTTCTACACTCAAGTGAAAAACCGCCTGTCGAGGTCGCCATGTACGTCCAGCCCTATGTCTGCTTCAACGGCCGTTGCGAAGAGGCCTTGCGTTTCTACGAACACGCCATCGGCGCCAGGGTCAGCTTCCTGTTCCGCTTCGACGAGGCGCCCGGTCCGGTGGTGGTGCCGGAAGGCTGGTGCGACAAGGTGATGCACGCCAACCTGCAGATCGGCGACAGCCAGATCATGGCTTCCGACGGATACGGTCCGGCCTTGCAAGCGATCTCGGGAATCTCCCTTTCGCTCAACACCCGCGACCCGCAACAGGCGCGGCGCTGCTACGACGCATTGCTGGAGGACGGTGGGCGGGTCGAGCTGGAACTGGGCAAGACTTTCTGGTCGCCCTGTTTCGGCACCCTGGTCGACCGCTTCGGGGTGTCCTGGATGATCAATTGCGAAGCCGGAGCCTGAGTCGCCCATGAAAAAGCCGCCCGGAGGCGGCTTTTTCAGCGACGTTCTGCTTACCCGGCGTTGACCGGAGCCTGCACGTCGTTCTTCGCGGTCAGCTCCAGCACTTCGCTGCTGTGGGCGCTGACGCGGCGGTACAGCTCGGCGTCGTTCTCCAGCTCCTTCTCGCGGGCCGGGAAGATTTCCTTCAGCTTGGCGCTCCACTCCGGCGAGCGGGCCTGTTCCGGGAAGCAGCGCTCGATCAGGCCGAGCATGATCGAGACGGTCACCGAAGCGCCCGGCGAGGCGCCCAGCAGGGCGGCGATGGAGCCGTCGTGGGCGGCCACCAGTTCGGTGCCGAACTGCAGGATGCCGCCTTTCTTCGGATCCTTCTTGATGATCTGCACGCGCTGGCCGGCGACTTCCAGGCGCCAGTCCTCGGCCCTGGCTTCCGGGTAGAACTTGCGCAGGGCCTCCAGGCGCTGCTCCGGCGACTGCATGACCTGGCCGATCAGGTAGCGGGTCAGGTCCATGTTGTCGCGGGCCACCGAGAGCATCGGCAGGATGTTGCCCGGGCGTACCGATAGCGGCAGGTCGAGGAACGAGCCATGGCGCAGGAACTTGGTGGAGAAGCCGGCATAGGGTCCGAACAGCAGGGATTTCTTGCCATCCACCACGCGGGTGTCCAGGTGCGGCACGGACATCGGCGGCGAGCCGACCTCGGCCTGGCTGTAGACCTTGGCCTGGTGCTGCCTGACGATCTCCGGGTTGTCGCAGCGCAGCCACTGGCCGCTCACCGGGAAGCCGCCGAAGCCCTTGCCTTCCGGGATGCCGGAGAGTTGCAGGAGCGGCAAGGCGCCGCCGCCGGCGCCGAGGAAGACGAAGCGCGCCTGGATCTCGCGGTCGCCGCCGTTGCGGGTGTCCTTGACGGTGACCCGCCAGCCGTTGTCGGCGCGACGCAGGTGGGTGACCTTCTGGTTGTAGCGGATCTGCGCGCCCGGCTGCTGGGCCAGGTGCTGCAGCAACTGGTTGGTCAGGGCGCCGAAGTTGACGTCGGTACCGCCTTCGACGCGGGTCGCGGCGATCGCTTCGTCGGCCGGGCGGCCCGGCATCATCAGCGGCATCCACTCGGCGAGGGTGGCCTTGTCCTCGGAGTAGACCATGGTCTCGAAGGCGTGGTGCTTCGTCAGCGACTCGAAGCGCTTCTTCAGGTAGGCGATGCCGTCGCTGCCACGGACGAAGCTCAGGTGCGGCACCGGATTGATGAAGCCCTTCGGCGAGCCGAAGGTGCCCTTGGCGACCAGGTGCGACCAGAACTGCTTGGACACCTCGAACATGGTGTTGATGCCCACGGCCTTCTTGATATCGATGCTGCCGTCGGCCGATTGCGGGGTGTAGTTCAGCTCGCACAGCCCGGCGTGGCCGGTGCCCGCGTTGTTCCACGGATTGGAGCTCTCGATGGCGCCGGACTCCTGGAGCTCGACGACTTCCATCTTCAGGTTGGGGTCGAGTTCCTTGAGCAGGACCGCCAGGGTCGCGCTCATGATGCCGGCGCCTACCAGCAGCATGTCGACTGTTTCGTGATCGTTTTGCGCCATTAACGCTTCTCCAAAATCTTCAGCACCAAATTGACGACAGACGGGGCGGGGCCGAGGCCGGTACGGGCCGGCAGGCAGCGGCGGAAGGAGCCGTCATGTCCGATTCTTCGCAACAGCGGCGCGACGCCGGGCGTCATCGCCTGTGGATGCCGGGGCGGGGCTGGCGATCTGGCCGCCTGGCCGGTTCATGCGGGCATCCGGTCGTGCAAGCACATTCGCGACGGAACGGGCCGTCAGGCTCTGGTCATGAGGTATCCGCTGCGGTCGCGTCTGCGGGAGGCTGTTTCAAGCGCTAATGGTGCACTTACCGACGCAAAACTCTTCATTGCTCGCCACACTCTCGTGAAGTAGTGAAATACCTTCGATCCATGCTCTTTTGGAGGCATGGGCCGGAAGGGCTCGTCTGTCGCGGGCATGCCTTCGCAGAATGGTGCGGGGTCATGCGGCACTCCTTGCCGAAAAACTCGCTACAGGCGTTTCAGGGCGTCTGCCTCTTGCGGCAGCGCTCTAATGGCGGCTCTCTGTGGGGGATGGCGCGGGCCGGGACCCGATCAGGAGGCGTCCTTATAATCGGGGGGCGATTATAACGGTGAAAAACGAAAAATACCCCGCTCCTTAGACTTTTTTCCCATTCCCGGTCACGAAGTGCCCGCCGGCGAAAGCCCCCTGGGACAATCCGCCGCGCCGCCTCGGCCAAACGCCGCGCCCGCGTGCCCTGCGTCGCCCGGCACAGGCGAGGAACCACGCCCTCGTGGCGGACGTCCAAGGCAATGCTGCGGCGCCTTCGCGGCGCCGTTATACTGCCGGCCATTCGTGCCCAACCCATGGAGAGATGAGCATGCTGCATCGCCTGTTGCTCAGCCTGATGACCGCAAGCGCGCTGGTTCTCGGCGGCTGCGCCCTGAGCCCGCAACAACTGGACCCGCAACCGGTCCTGAAAGGACCGCTGACCGCCGTCGGCCATGGCCAGCCGGTGGTGGTCAAGGTGGTCGATGGTCGGCCCGGCCCGTCCCTCGGCACCCGCGGCGGCCTCTACGCCGACACCAGCACCCTGACCGTGCGCAGCGAGGACGTGGTGCCCAAGCTCCAGACCCAGGCCGAGACCGCCGTGCGCCTGCTCGGCTATACGCCGTCGGCCAACGCCTACAACGCGCCGCAACTGACCCTGACGCTGGCCGAGCTGAAGTACCAGTCGCCCAAGGACGGCGTCTATGTCACCCAGGCCGACATCACCGCGACCTTCCGCGCCGACGTGCAGAACAGCGGCCGCCGCTACACCGGTCGCTATGGCGCCTCGCTGAATCAGCGCTTCGGCATGGCGCCGAACCAGGCGACCAACAGCAAGCTGGTCAGCGACGTGCTCAGCGATGCCCTGACCCGGGTGTTCAAGGATCCGACCATCGGCCAGACCCTCGGCCAGCAGTGAGCTGACGCTGACGAAAAAGCCCGGCGCATGCCGGGCTTTTTTCATCGCGAGAGAGGTCAGGCGGCCTGGTGGAACGGATCCGGCTCGCTGACGCCGATGCGTTCGTCGGTCTCGGGCAGGTCGAGGTGTTCATGGCCGCAGGCAGTGCAATACACCAGCCAGCGGTCGTCCTGGACGTTGAAGGAGAGGTCGACGATGACGGCCTCGATTTCGTCCAGATGGTCGATCAGGTAGTTATGTTCGTGGGGAGCGGTTTCCAGCATGACGACTCTCCTGTGTTGTCATTCGCCTGGCGGGGTGCGTGACCGGAAAAGCACTTTCAGACTAGCTGGTCACTATGACGAAGCCGCGATGTTTTTAGATCCATTGCTGCTAACCGCTGCGCTTCGTCGCGCCAGGACGGCTGCCGCTGGCCGGCCGCCATGCATCCTGGATAGAATCCGGGCATTCCTTTCCCGCCGTTGCGACGGCCCGTCCTGTCATCAGCTCACCCATGGCGTTGTTCGATAGCCCCGGCGTGTTGTCCTGTTGTGGAGGTTATCGATGTCCTTGCAAGCCTTGTGGGCGCTGTTCCTCACCCATCCCGCCCAGGCCGTGAACGGCCTCGCGCTGTTCTTCGGGGTCGCCGGCGCCTGGTTGCTGCTCGCCACACGCGTGCGCGAGCGCCGTGCCCTGGCGCGCTGGGCCGCGGAGGGCGAGGCGGACCTGGACGACGAGGCCGCGCTGCCGGTGGACGAGGCGACCCTGCGGATCAATCGCTTCTTCTACCGCTTCGGCGCTACCTGCCTGGGTCTGGCACTGCTGGTCAGCTGGGCCAGCACGCGGTTCTGAAAGGCCCTGCCTGGTCGATCCGAACCGCACGCTTGCATGGGCTGGTACCGGTAGATATCGGCGGGTAACGCCGATGGCGTTATTCGCCCGGCGCATGCTGCCGCGAAGCCGTGGCCCGATGAAAAAGCCCGGCATCGCCGGGCTTTCAATTTCAGGACTGTCGCTTGATCCGGTACTGGTTGAGCACCGGGTTGGCGTATTGCAGCACCAGCCAGGGACGCTGTTCGGGTGGGCACTGTTCCAGGCGGCGGCCCCATTCCTTGCGCGCCTTCTCCAGCTCCTCGGCGCCGAACAGAGTCTCCGCCTTGGGCACGGCCAGGCTCGGGTCCTGGTGCTCGCTCATCTCGTAGGCCAGGTAGTGCACCGGGAACAGACGGTAGTTGCCGAGGATCTGCCGGTCCAGTTCGGCGGCCAGTTGCTTGGCGTCGCTGAACTCGCCTTGCAGTTCGGCGCCGAAATTGATGTGCACGCGGCCCTTGTAGCCGGTGATGCCCAGGGCGATGCTGGCGTCGTCCTCGCCCGGAGCCTTGCGATACTCGCCGGTGCTGGCGCGGGTGTGCAGTTCGCGGGCCTTGGCCTGGTCGCAGGGGTCGTATTCGTAGCTGATCGACACCGGGATGAAATGCAGGGCGCGCACCATTTCGGCGAAGGGTTCGTCCTTGCGGCTCATGTGGAACATCTTGAGGATCGCCGAGTCGGTACGGTCGTCGCCGTCCTTGGCCCGGCCCTCGGCCTGGGCGATCCACACCGACTGGCGGTCCTCGCGGATCGAGTGATTGATGTAGGCGGAGAGCGTCTGGTAGGCGGCGAGCTTCTCGCGGCGGCCGCTCAGCGAACGGTGCACGATGAAGCTCTTGTTCAGGCGCATCAGGTCGCTGACGAAGGATTTCTGCAGCAGGTTGTCGCCGATGGCGATGCGCGGGGTCGGCAGGCCGGCGTGGTATACCGCGTAGTTGACGAAGGCCGGGTCCATCACGATGTCGCGGTGGTTGGCGATGAACAGGTAGGCGCAGCCGGCCTGGAGGCGGTTGACCCCGGAGTAGGTGACGCCGTCGGTGGCCTTCTCGATGGTATGGTCGACGTAGGGTTCGAACTTGTCCTGCAGCGTGGCGACGCTGCGGATGCCGGTGACCTCGCGGGCCAGGCGATGGGCTATAAGAGGTTTGAGCAGCCAACCGAAGGGACCGGCCAGGCGCGGGAAGCGGTAGCGGACCAGGGCGCCGAGGAAGGCGTCGTCGCTCAGGAGGCGTTGCAATACCGCGGGGACTTCGGCGTCACTGTAGGGTCGGATGGCTTCGAACTCGCCCATCATGCTTTCTGGTTCCATATGGATGCTGCGAAGGCCGTCCCAGGGGGCGGCCGAAATTTGAACCGCGCGATTATAAACGGAACTCATGGGGGGTGCAGCGATGCTCGAAAGCCAGGCCTACAGCTGCCCTTACTGCGGGGAACCGGCCGAGGCGCTGCTCGACCTGAGCGCCGGCGACCAGCAGTACTACGAGGACTGCCCGGTGTGCTGCCGGCCGATCCTGTTCGACCTGCGCACCGATGGGCAGGACTGGTCACTCGAGGTTCACCGGGAGGACGACTGATGCAGCGCGTATACGAACCGGCCGACCTGCTGGAGGCCGAGATGCTGGTGGGAATGCTCGCCAGCGAAGGGATCGCCGCCCATGTCAGCGGCCGCCACCTGGTCGGCGCCATCGGCGAACTGCCTCCCGGCGGGCTGCTGGCGCTGCTGGTGGCCGACGAGCAGACGGAGCGGGCGCGGGAGCTGATCCTCGCCTACAACGCTGCTGCCCCGCTGGCCGAGGAGCCGCCGGAGCCCTGTGGCCCCGGCAGCCTGTTGTGCTGAGGCGGCGGCCGCTCAGTCGGCCGCCAGTTCGAAGACCTGCCAGCGCACCGAGCTGACGCCCTTCTCCAGGCTTACCCGGCTGACCAGGCGTTCCAGCTGCGCCGGGGCTTCCGGGGTGCCGAGCAGTTCGGCGCGGACTTCCAGCTTGGCCGGGTTGTCCAGGTCCTCGCTGTGCAGCGATTGCAGGCGCAGGCCGCTGCTGCCCAGGCTGTGCAGCATCAGGCTGCGGACCTGGATCTCGTCCTCGGCGCGGCAGACGATCTGTACCTCGTAGCGCTGCTCGGCTTCGCTGGCCGGCACCACGTCCTGGCGATTCAGGCGCTGGGCGATATCGCGCAGCAGGATGTTGGCGCAGAGCACCACCAGGCTGCCGAGGCTGGCCTCCAGCAGCAGGCCCATGCTGCACAGCACGCCGATGGCGGCGGTGCACCAGAGGGTGGCGGCGGTGTTCAGGCCGCGCACGTTGAGGCCGTCGCGCATGATCACGCCGCCGCCGAGGAAACCGATCCCGGAGACCACGTAGGCGGCGATCCGCGAGGCGTCGCCGGCCAGGCCGGGCACGCCCTGGGTCATCAGCACGAACAGGCAGGCGCCGGTGCTGACCAGCGCGTTGGTGCGCAGGCCGGTGAGGCGCTGGCGCAGCTGGCGTTCGGCGCCGATCAGGGCGCCCAGGACCAGCGCGACCGCGACGCGCAGGAGAAATACTTTCCAATCCATCATGTTCCACCTCGTTGCCGGCCGACGGCCGGGGCTGGCGCGAGCCGTCGGCGCGCGCGGTCAAAAGGGCGATGGATTGCGCAGGTGCGTGGCTTCCCGGCGCGGCGGCGCGAAGGGAAGGGTCACGATGGGAAAATGGGGATGCGTCATCCCGTGCGGGATGCGGATCGCCACTGTCCGCCATGTCCGGCGAGCAGTGGCAGAGGGTTCTGCTGGACTAGCTCGCCGGAGGGACCTGTCGCAATCGACTGGGGCTGTTGTCCAATGCAGGACTCCTGTGTGGGTTGCGGAATGCGGGCGGGGACGTTAAGCCCGGAGGATAGGCGCGTCAAGTGAAGATTGGGTTTCATTCAGCTTTCGTTCGGCAAGGCCGGCGCGGCGCTTCGGGTTACACTGTGCGGCTTTCCTTCACCAGGCGGTGGCAAGCATGAGTGGTCGTTACGCGCTGTTCCGCTGGAATCCCGCGCTGGCGGCGCTGCCGGGGTTCCCGGCGGACTGGCGGGCGCAGTGGAACATTTCTCCGGCGAACCAGGTGCTGATGGTTCGCGCGGAGGGCGGCGCGCGCCGCGCCGACCTGGCGCGCTGGGGGCTGACCCCGGCCTGGCTCACCGACCTGTCGCGAACGCCCAGCCACGCGCGGGCGGAAACCCTTGCCGAGCAGCCGATGTTCCGCGAGGCGTTCCTGCGACGCCGTTGCCTGCTGCCGGCCAACGGTTTCTATGAATGGCGCGGGGTGCGCAAGCGCCCCTACTGGGTCTCCACCGGCGAGCGCCTGCTGTTCTTCGCCGGGATCTGGGAAGCCTATCCGGTGCAGGGACAGACCTGGCTCAGCGTGGCCCAGGTGTCCCAGGCGGCCGCCGAGTTCCGCCGGCCGCTGCTGCTCGACGAGGCCGAACAGGACACCTGGCTGGCCCCGGACACGCCGCTGCCGGCGCTGATCAGCCTGCTCGCCAAGCCGCAAGCGAACCTGCGCAGCGTGGCCCTGGCCGGCTTCGTCAACCAGCCGGAAGCCGACGGGCCGGAGTGCCTGACCCCGGCCTGAGCTACACCTTGAACTGATTCACCAGCCGCCGCTGCTGCTCGGCCAGCCGGGTCAGCTCGGCGCTGGCCTGGGATGCCTCGTCGGCGCCGCCGGCGACCTGGTTGGCGACCTGGCCGATGTTGCTGACGTTGCGGTTGATGTCCTCGGCGACCGCGCTCTGCTCCTCGGCGGCGCTGGCGATCTGGGTGTTCATGTCGTTGATCACCGACACCGCCTGGGTGATCGACTCCAGCGCCTCGGCCGCCTGGCGCGCATGACGCACGCTGTCGTCGGTACGGTCCTGGCTGTCCTGCATGACCTTCACCACGTCGCGGGTGCCCTGCTGCAATTGCTGGATCATGCTCTGGATCTCTTCCGTGGCCTGCTGGGTCTTCTGCGCCAGGTTGCGCACCTCGTCGGCCACCACCGCGAAGCCGCGCCCCTGCTCGCCGGCGCGGGCGGCCTCGATGGCGGCGTTGAGGGCGAGCAGGTTGGTCTGCTCGGCGATGCCGCGGATCGCCACCAGGATCGCGTTGATGTTCTCGCTGTCCTTGGCCAGGTTCTGCACCACCCCGACCGCGCGGCCGATCTCGCCGGCCAGGGCCTGGATCGCCGCCGAGCTGCTCTCGACGATCTGCTTGCCCTGGTGCGCGGCCTGGTCGGCGTGGTTGGCCGCCTCGGCGGCGTGGGTGGCGTTGCGCGCCACGTCCTGGGCGGTGGCGGTCATCTCGTGGACTGCGGTGGCCACCAGCTCGATTTCCGCCAGTTGCTGCTGGACCCCCTGGTTGGTGCGGATGGCGATGTCGGCGGTGTGTTCCGAGGAGTCGCTGACCTTCTGCACCGACTGCACCACCTGGCCGATCATGTTCTGCAGCTTGCCGAGGAAGGTATTGAAGCCATTGGCGATGGAGCCCAGCTCGTCGGCGCGCTCGCTGCTCAGGCGGCGGGTCAGGTCGCCTTCGCCCTGGGCGATGTCGTCGAGCATGCCGACCAGCTGGCGCAGCGGCCGGGCGATGCCGTAGCCGACCAGCCATACCACCAGCAGGCCGAGGGCCGCCACCACCAGGCCGGCCAGGCTCATGCCGAGGATGTCCTGCTGGCGCTGGCTGCTCAGGTCGGCCTGCAACTGTTGCAGTTCGCCGAACACCGCGGTCTGGGGAATCTGCAGCATCAGGGTCCAGCGCACGCCGGTGTCGGCGATGGTGAAGGGCAGGAACAGCTCGATGTGGCCATGTTCGGCGTCGACGTCGTAGAGCGGCTGGTCGAGCGAGAGATTCTTCAGATTATCCACTTCGTTGCTGTCGAGAACGCTGCTCACCGGCTCGCCGAGCTTGCCGTCGTCGCGGGTATAGGCCACCAGCCGGCCGTTGCTGGCGATCAGCGCCATTTCCCCGGCGCCGTCGTAGAGTTGCTGGTCGGCGCGCTTGAGCAGGTCCTGGATGAAGGCCAGCGAGAGATCGGCGCCGACCGCGCCGCGGAACTGGTCGCCGACCATGATCGGCACGTTGAACGACGACATCATCACCGTCTTGCCGCCCATCTCGTAGGGGGCTGGGTCGACGATGCAGGGCCGCTTCCGCTCCTTCGGACAGGCGTAGAACTCGTTCTCGCGCACGCCGGTGGGCAGCAGCTTCTCGCTGTCTATGGTGTCGACCATCGACTCGACGATCGGCTGGCCGTCGGCGCCACGGTACCACCAGGGCAGGTAGCGGCCGTCCGGGGCGTAGCCCTTGCCGGTCTGGCCGGCGAAGGCGGCGTCGCTGCCGAAGGCGTCCGGCTCCCAGGCCATGAAGGTGTCGAGCAGCTTGGGATTGTTCTGCACGGTGCTGCGCAGCAGCGCGGAAATCTCGTCGCGGCTGGCGTTCAGCTGCGGCATGCCGTCGGTGCCCGGCTCGCCGAGCAGGCGGGTACTGTTGGCCAGGCCATGCACCACTGTCAGCGGATATTCCAGCTCGCGCTGGATCTGGCTGACCTGGGCGCGCGCCAGCGCCACCAGGCGCTCGTTGATGACCTTTTCCAACAGGCCCTGGGTGCGCTGCTGCACCAGCTCCTGGGTGCGCGCGCCGGCGAACAGGGCGTACAGCACCAGCACCACGACGACGCTTAGAACGCTGGCGCCGGCGAGGGCGGCGACAGAAAACTGGATCGACTTGAGCTTCATGATGGGACTTCCGACCCTTGTTGGAATTGTCTCAGGGAGGGTTATCGGCAGGAGCCCGGAAAATCCTTAATCGGCGCTCCCGGGTTTCCGCTCCAGCGGCTGTTGCCGCCGTGCGAGCCGGGGCCTACCATGCGCTCCGGCCTTCAGAGGAGAACAAGGACCATGGCTCATCCCTTCCGATTCGCCACCCTCGCCGGCGCGCTGCTGCTCGCCGGTTGCCAGGCAGTGAACACCACCAGTGGCGGCGCCGTCGGCGTCGACCGCAAGCAATACATGTTCAGCATGCTGTCCAGCCAGGAAGTCGACCAGATGTACGCCCAGTCGTACCAGAAGACCCTCGGCGAGGCGAAGAGCGCCGGCGTGCTCGACACCAGCAGCGCCGACGCGCGGCGGGTCAAGGCGATCGCCCAGCGGCTGATCCCGCAGACCGCCGCCTTCCGCCCGGACGCGACCGGCTGGAACTGGGAAGTCAACGTGGTGAAGAGCGACGAGCTCAACGCCAACTGCGGCCCCGGCGGCAAGATCATTTTCTACACCGGCCTGATCGACAAGCTGAAGCTCACCGACGACGAGATCGCCGCGGTGATGGGCCACGAGATCGCCCACGCCCTGCGCGAGCATGGCCGCGAAGCCATGTCCAAGGCCTACGGCGTACAGCTGGCGAGCCAGATCGGCGCCCTCGCCGGGCTCGGCCAGGAAAGCCTGCAACTGGCCAATACCGGGGTCGAATACCTGATGACCCTGCCCAACAGCCGGGCCAACGAGAACGAAGCCGACCTGATCGGCCTCGAACTGGCCGCCCGCGCCGGCTACAACCCGGAAGCGGCGATCAGCCTCTGGCAGAAGATGGGCAAGGCCAGCGGCGGCGCCGGCCAGCCGGAGTTCACCAGCACCCACCCCTCCGACAGCTCGCGGATGGCCAACCTCCAGGCCGCGATTCCCAAGGTGATGCCGCTCTACCAGCAGGCCAGGCGCGGCAAGTGAGGCCAGGCGCGCGCGGTCGCGGGGCGGCCGGCGCGCCGACAGGCTTACCGTCGGAAACGCGCGATGTGTATTTCCGTAACCCGCTGTTTGGTATCTCGCCGGTGTTCGGCCTAGACTGCTGGCCGACCCGCTCGCGGGACCCGTGGACGAACAGTCACTCTCACGCCCTGGAGCTCATGTGAAATACGCCGTACTCGGAGCCACCGGCCTGCTGGGACATCACGCCGCGCGCGCCATCAGGGCCGCCGGTCACGATCTGGTGCTGGTCCACCGTCCTTCTTCGCAGATCCAGCGTCTCGCCTATCTGGAGCCCGAGTGCCGGGTCGCCGAGATGCTCGATCACGCCGGCCTGGAGCGCGCGCTGCGCGGCCTCGACGGAGTGATCTTCAGCGCCGGCTACTATCCGTCGCGGCCACGCCGCTGGCAGGAGGAAGTGGCCAGCGCGCTGGGCCAGACCAATCCGTTCTACGCCGCCTGCCTGCAGGCGCGGGTGCCGCGCATCCTCTATGTCGGCTCGGCCTACGCCATGCCGCGCCATCCGCAGGGCCTGCCGGGACACGAGGGGCTGTTCTACGACAGCCTGCCGAGCGGCAAGAGTTCCTACGTGCTGTGCAAGTGGGCGCTCGACGAGCAGGCCCGGGAGCAGGCGCGCAATGGCCTGCCGGTGGTGATCGGGATTCCCGGAATGGTCCTCGGCGAACTGGACATCGGCCCGACCACCGGGCGCGTGATCACCGCCATCGGCAATGGCGAGATGACCCACTACGTCGCCGGCCAGCGCAATGTCATCGACGCCGCCGAAGCCGGCCGCGGCCTGCTGATGGCCCTGGAGCGCGGGCGCATCGGCGAGCGCTACCTGCTGACCGGGCACAACCTGGAGATGGCCGACCTGACCCGGCGCATCGCCGAACTGCTCGGCCAGCCGGCACCGCAGCCGATGTCGATGGCCATGGCTCGCGCCCTGGCCACCCTCGGCCGCCTGCGCTACCGGGTCAGCGGCCAGTTGCCGCTGCTCGACGAGACCGCTATCGAGGTGATGGCCGGAGGGCAGTTCCTCGATGGACGCAAGGCCCGCGAGGAACTCGGCTTCTTCTCCACCACCGCCCTGGACGACACCCTGCTGCGCGCCATCGACTGGTTCCGCGACAACGGCTATTTCAACACCTAGGGCAGCGCCTTTTCCGCGAAGGGCCGGGTCTGCAGTCCCAGCTGGGCGCGGAAGCTCTCCATGTCGAACATGGTGCACAGTTCCTGCAGCTGGCCCTGCGGGTTGAACACCCAGAAGCCCATCGCGGAAATGCTCAGCACCTTGTCGCTGGCCGGATAGCCCAGGGTCGGCCGGACGATGGTGCCGATCAGGGTGCTCCAGGTGAACACCTTGCGCTCCTCGCCGATGCAGTCCTCGACCACCACCTCCAGGTCCGGCATGGCCGTGCGGATGTCCTGCACAAGGCGGATATAGCCGGCGGTATCCAGGGGATGGCCGATGAACGAACTCTTGTAGAGGAAATCCTTGCTGTGCAGTTGCTCCACCAGCGCCATGCGGCCCTTGTTCCAGGACAGTTCGATGTGATGGCGGGCGAGTCGTTTCAGGTCGTGTGCGGGCATCTCCGGCTCTCGCGGGCGGGTGGTCGGGCAGGCATCCGGTACCTGCCTGAACTCTAGCCGCTTCCATGCATTTTGCATTGGCCGCCTAGCCAACCGGGCCCGGCGGCGCGGTCCGTCAGAGCCAGCCTGTCAATCGCGCGGCGTGCCAGGCGGCGTAAAGGCCGAGCGCGGCGAAGGCGGCCGCGGCCAGGCGGCGGATCAGCGCCAGCGGCAACCTGTCGGCGGCCAGGTTGCCGATCAGCACCACCGGCACATTGGCGATCAGCATGCCCAGCGTGGTGCCGATCACCACCAGCCAGAAATGCGGATACTGGGCGGCCAGCATCACCGTGGCGACCTGGGTCTTGTCACCCATCTCGGCGAGGAAGAAGGCGATCAGGGTGGTGAGGAAGGGCCCGTATTTCTTCAGCCCGGACTCTTCGTCGTCGAGCTTGTCCGGGACCAGCGTCCAGAGCGCGACGGCGATGAAGGACGCGGCGAGGATCCAGCTCAGGGTGGCTTCGGAGAAGAAGCTGGCGACCCAGGCGCCTACCGCGCCGGCGGCGAAGTGGTTGGCCAGGGTGGCGGCGACGATGCCGGCGATGATCGGCCATGGCTTGCGGAACCGCGCCGCGAGCAGGAGCGCCAGCAACTGGGTCTTGTCGCCGATTTCCGCGAGAGCAACGATCAGGGTGGGGACGAACAGCGATTCCATCAGGCTTCCTAAGGGGCGGGTCGACTAATCACCATGACACGCGCCATCTGCCCGCCCCGGGTCAGATCGTGCGTGTCATAGGTCTTGTCAAACCCTTGGCCTGTCTGGGCAGGCTTGGGTCGCGCGCGCCATGGTCTGCGGACCAAGTGTGTTGACGCGTGCCGGGCGAGGCCTGGACGGCGCTCGCGGGAGACTACTCCCCTAGGACGGGGCGCATTCTGCCCAAGCCGGGCGGCTTGGGCAAGCCCAAGGGGGGAACTTTCGTTCGGCCGGGCGCAGGGGGAGGCGGGATCGTGCGGCCAAATGCCGGCGAACCGCGGCGAATCCATGCGGATCGCCGGAGTACTCTGCGGTTCAGGGATTGGTCGGGCTGACGTCCATCTCGTTGTAGCGGACGAAGCGCGAACGCTTCTTCCAGCGGTAGCCCAGCCAGATCGCCAGGAACAGCGGCAGGCTGATGTAGGTGGCCAGCAGGCCGATCCAGTCGATGCGCTCGCCGACCAGCGCCTGGTAGTTCTGTCCGAGGGTGATGACCATGCACAGGGCGAAGGCGAACAGCGGGCCGAAGGGGAACAGCTTGGCCCGGTAGGGCAGGTCTTCCAGGCGGCCGCCCTGGGCGAGGTAACCCTTGCGGAAGCGGTAGTGGGAGATGGCGATGCCCAGCCAGGCGATGAAGCCGCACATGCCCGAGGTATTCAGCAGCCAGGTGTAGACGGTGCTGTCGCCGAAGGCCGAGGTGAGGAAGCACAGGGCACCGACCAGGGTCGTGGCGTAGAGCGCGTTGCGCGGCACACCGCTGCGCGAGACGCGGGAGAACAGGCGCGGTGCCTTGCCCTCGAGGGCCAGGTTGTAGAGCATGCGGGTCGAGGCGTACATCCCCGAGTTGCCGGCCGAGAGGATCGCCGAGAGGATCACCGCGTTCATCACCCCTGCGGCGGCGGCGAAACCGGCGCGCTCGAAAAGCAGGGTGAAAGGCGACACGCTGATGTCGCTGGCGTCGTTCTTCAGCAGGTTCGGGTCGGTATAGGGGATCAGCATGCCGATCACGAAGATCGCCAGGATGTAGAACATCAGGATGCGCCAGAACACCTGGCGGATGGCGATCGGGATGTTCTTCCGCGGATTTTCCGACTCGCCGGCGGCGATGCCGATCAGTTCGGTGCCCTGGAACGAGAAGCCGGCGATCATCGCCACCCCGACCATCGCCTGGAAGCCGCCGACGAAGGGCGCGTCGCCCAGGGTGAAGTTGCTGAAGCCGGGCGACTCCACGCCATGCATGATGCCGAAGATGGTCGCCAGGCCGACGCCGATGAAGATGACCACCGTGACCACCTTGATCAGGGCGAACCAGAACTCGCTTTCGCCGAAGCCACGCGCGGAGATCACGTTGAGGCCGAACATGATGCCGAGGAAGATCGCGCTCCAGTAGATTCCCGGCACGTCGGGGAACCAGAAGCTCATCACCAGCTGCGCCGCCACCAGTTCCGCGGCGATGGTCACCGCCCAGTTGTACCAGTAGTTCCAGCCGAGGGCGAAACCGAAGCCATCTTCGACGAACCGGCTGCCATAGGTGCAGAACGAGCCGGAAACCGGCATGTAGGCGGCCATCTCGCCGAGGCTGGTCATGAGGAAGTAGACCATCAGGCCGATCAGTGCGTAGGAGAGCAGCGCGCCGCCCGGGCCGGCGCTGGCCACGGTGGCCCCGGAAGCGACGAACAGCCCGGTGCCGATGGAGCCGCCGATGGCGATCATGTTCAGGTGCCGCGGCTTGAGTACCCGCCGAAGTTGCTGGCCCTGGCTGGCGTTGAGGTCAGTCATCGGCGGCCTCCCGGCGAGGGGCCGCGAAAGGGAATGGCTGCGGGCGGACGGGCAGGGAGAGGAAAAGCTTCATTCACGAGGGTTCCAGGCAGAAATCAGGGGCGACGGGCGGTGTAGACGCGGAAGCCATCGCCTTCGGCGAGCGTCCGGCAAGGGCCGAGATGGCGCTCGATCAACGGCGGGTATTTCAGGAAGCTGTTGGCCACCAGGCGCAGCTCGCCGCCTGCCGCCAGGTGTTCGGCGGCTCGTTGCAGCAGGCGCTCGGAGGCCTGGTAGTCGGTATGCACGCCCTGGTGGAAGGGCGGGTTGCTGACGATCGCGGCGAGGCCGCGCGGCGCGCCGTCGATACCGTCGGCGGCGATCACTTCGCCGTCGAGGCCGTTGGCGGCCAGGGTCAGGCGACTGCTCGCGACGGCGAAGGCGTCGACGTCGAGCAGGGTCAGGCGGCTGGCGGGATAGCGTCGTTTGACCAACGCCCCGAGCACGCCGGCGCCGCAGCCGAAGTCGAGCAGGTGGCCTTTGGGCAGGTCGTCCAGATGCTCGAGCAGCAACGCGCTGCCGCGGTCCAGGCGGCCATGGCTGAATACGCCCGGCAGGCTGACCACCTGCAGCTCGCCATCGGCCAGAGGCAGGCTGTAGCGCTGGGCCAGGGCCAGCAGGTCGGGTTCGGCCGGCGCCTGTTCGACCTGTACCTGCCAGAGCTGGCAATGTCGCGCGCTGTCGAGCTTGCGCGGCCTGCCGTAGGCGGCCAGTTGCTTGCTGGCGCGCTCGATGCCGCCGCGCTTCTCGCCGACCAGGAACAGTTCGCCGCCGGGCAGGCGCGCGGCCAGGCTGGCCAGCAGGTAGTCGGCCAGTTCGCGTGACTTGGGCAGGAACAGTACCGCCGCCGACCAGGCGCCCACCGGCGCGCGGGTGTCGAAGCGGCTGCGGCCGGGAAAGCGGGCGTCCAGTTGCGCCTGTTCGCCGGCGTGCCAGCTCCAGCCGTGGGCCAGCGGCAGCTCGGCGAGCAGGTCGTCGGCGGGCAGGCCGGCCAGCAGCGTCGGCGCGGCGAAGAGGTGGCGCTGGCGCAGCAGCACTTCACTGCGTGGGTCCATGCGGGCTCCGGAAAAAATGGGAAATCTTAACAGGCTTGGGCCTGGCATACCCGCCTGGATTGTCGGCGATGACTGCCGTTCATCCGTGCCGGGTTTCCTCTGCCCGTTTCAGCCGGCATTCACCACCCGCAGCGCGCGACCGGCCTTCCAGGCCTCGGCGTTTTCCGCCAACTGGCCGACGATGCGTTGCCGCGCCTCGCGGCTGCCCCAGGCGTTGTGCGGGGTGACGATCAGCCGCGGGATGTCCGGTGCCAGCAGCGGATTGCCGTTTCGCGGCGGCTCGACGCTGAGCACGTCGGTGGCGGCGCCGCCCAGGTGTCCGCCGCGTAGCGCGTCGGCCAGCGCCTGTTCGTCGACCAGTCCGCCACGGGCGGTATTGACCAGGAACGCGCCGGGCTTCATCAGCGCCAGTTCGGCGGCGCCGAGCATGCCGCGGGTAGCCTCGGTCAGGGGACAGTGCAGGGTCAGGGCGTCGACCCGCGGCAGGAGTTCGCCAAGCGGCAGCCGGTCCGCCCGGGCCGGCCGCCCTGGCAACTGGCCGAGCAGCACGCGCATGCCGAAGGCTTCCGCCAGTCGCGCCACCGCGCCGCCCAGTTCGCCGTGGCCGAGCAGGCCGAGGGTCTTGCCTTCCAGTTCGACAATGGGGAAGTCCAGCAGGCAGAACTGGCTGGCCTGCTGCCAGCGTCCGGCGCGTATCGCCTGCTGGTAGTCCGGCAGCCGGGTGGCCAGCGCCAGCAGCAGCGCGAGGGTGTGCTGGGCCACCGACGGCGTGCCGTAGCCATGGCAGTTGGCGACGACGATCTCACGCTCGCGGGCGGCGGCAAGATCGATGTTGTTGGTGCCGGTGGCGCTGACCAGGATCAGCCGCAGTTCGGGATTGGCGGCCAGGCATTGCGCATCGATGGGCGCCTTGTTGCTGATCGCCACCTGCGCCCCGTGCAGTCGCCCGGCGACTTCCTGCGGCTGGCTGGAGGGGTACAGCATGAGTTCGTCGAACGCGGCATGCAGGGCACGCATATCGAGGTCGCCGAGGTCGAGGGAGGCGTGGTCGAGGAAGACGGCGCGCAGGGAATGGCTCATGGAAGGTCCTTGGCGGCAGCGAGCGAAGGCTGCCTAGCCTAGCAAACCCCCGCGCCAGGCGGGCTTTCCGGTTTTCTTGACAGTGATTATCTCGAAAGTATTGTCGGTTTTTTGACGTTGTTACATATTTAACCTTCGTAGTGTCATTTTTGAGTCACTCCGACGAACGGTCGCCCTTTCAAGTGGACATTTTTTGATCTGGAAGGCATTTTTTTGGCACATAGGGCGCCATGTGAATTACTTCTCAGATTTTCGTCATTTAACTGACGAAATGAAGTGCTGGAAAACTGACGTGCGCCACGTAGATAGGGAGATTTTCATGGTCCGTCCGGATAACCAGCGCGACAAGCGCACCACTTCGAAAGCCGGTAGGGAGGGTCGTTTCGTCCTCGCCGCCAGCAGCACCCTGATGTTCGCCATCGCCAGTATCAATGCGGCCATGGCGGCGCCCACCGGTGCCCAGTTCAACCCCAACGAGATCAAGATCAGCCAGCAGGGCAAGACCACGCTGATCGACCAGAGCACCCAGCGCGCGATCATCAACTGGAAGGGCTTCGACGTGTCCGCCGACGAAGCGGTGCGCTTCAACCAGCCCGGGGTGACCTCGTCGACCCTGAACCGGGTCACCGCCGGCCAGGAAAGCGTGATCGCCGGGCGCATCTCGGCGCCCGGGCAGGTGATCATCTACAACTCCAACGGCGTGGTATTCAGCGGCACGGCCAAGGTCGACGTCGGCTCCCTGATCACCACCACGGCGAACATCAGCGACGAACACTTCCGCCAGGGCAAGCTGATCTTCGACCAGCCCGGTAACCCCAATGCGCGGATCGTCAACGACGGCAGCATCAGCGTCGCCGAGAAAGGCCTGGCGGCCTTCGTCGCGCCGTCGGTGGCCAACAACGGCGTGATCAACGCGCGCCTCGGCACCGTGGCGATGGCCGCCGGCAACGCCGCCACCATCGACCTCTACGGCGACGGCCTGGTGTCGATCGCGGTGACCGACCCGGTCACCCGCAAGCCGCAGGATGCCCAGGCGCTGGTCAGCAACGGCGGGGCCATCCAGGCCGATGGCGGCAGCGTGCTGATCACCGCCGAGCAGGCCTCGCGGGTGGTCGATAACGCGGTCAACCTGTCCGGCGTGATCCTCGCCCGCGGCACCGAGGTGCGCGAGGGCAGCGTGGCGCTGGTGAGCAAGTCCGGGGACATCCAGGTCGCCGGCAAGATCGACGTCAGCGGACCGAAGAATGGTGGCGACGTGCTGGTCAGCGGCCAGCAGGTGGTCCTGGCGAGCAGCGCCAGCGTCGATGCGCGCGGCGCCGCCCAGGGTGGCAGCGTACGCATCGGCGGCGACTTCCAGGGCCGCGGCGAACTGCCCCGGGCGAAGAACACCACGCTGGACAAGGGCGCCAGCATCGACGTTTCCGCAACCGGCAAGGGCAACGGCGGCCTCGCCGTGGTCTGGTCGGACGGCAATACCCGCATGGACGGGCGGATCCTCGCCCGGGGCGGTGCCCAGGGCGGCAACGGCGGCCTGGTGGAAACCTCCGGCAAGGTCAACCTGAGCATCGCCGACAGCGCCTACGTCAGCGTCGCGGCACCCTACGGCAACGGCGGCACCTGGCTGCTCGACCCGACCACCCTGCGCATCGTCGCCTCCGGCGGCACCTCCGGCTCGGTCGGGGGAGCCAATGGCGCCAGCGGCAACGCGACGGTCAATGCCTCGGTGGTCACCGGCGCGCTGGCCGGCGGCCGGGTTACCCTCAGCGCCAGCGACCGGCTGTCGGTCGAGGCGCCGCTGATCACCAACAACCTGGGCGGCGCCAGCCGTGGCCTGGAGTTGATCGCCACCGGCCCGGCCGGCGCGGTGGACATCTCCGCGCCGATCCTGTTCCGCAACGGCAGCCTGGCGATCCGCGCCGGCGGCAATATCAACTTCCTCAGCGGTGGCACCCCGCAGACCAGTGGCATCGTCGACCTTGGCAGCGGCACCCTGTGGATGCAGACCAGCACCACCGGCAAGATCAGCCAGCAGGCCGGTACCGCGCTGATCGCCGCCAACCTGGCCGGTCGTGCCGGCAGCATCGACCTCGGTTCCTGGGACAACTACGCCGGCAACCTGGCGCTGCAGACCTTCAATGGCGCGTTGAAGTACCGGCAGAGCAACTCCACCGGTGTGACCACCAGCGGCACGGTGTTCGATCCGTTCATCGCCAGCCAGAGCATGACCGGCACCGCGCAGAACATCGTCTCCAGCGTCGGTACCCGGGTCCTCGAGGCCAACAGCAGAGGCACCACCGGCAACTACACCCTGACCGCCGACGGCAACAGCGAGTTCGACCGCCTGGTCTTCACCGCGTTGCCCTACCGCCGGGTCAGCGGCTCCGCCAGCTTCCCGACCAACGACTCGTCGGATTACCTGGTGACCAACCTGCGCTACCGGGTCAACGGCAGCGACGTCACGGCCACGCCGACCGGCGGCACGCCCAGCGGCTTCACCGTCGCCGCCGGCAACGGCAGCGTCACCACCTGGGCCGGCAACTGGGGCACCAGTTGGGGCGTGAAGGGCTTCGGCGGGGTGATCGGGGTGACTGACGAGTTGCAGTACGACGTCGGCACCGGCCTGACCGAGGAACTGATCTTCGGCCTGGGCGGCAAGACCAGCCGCGTCGACACCCGCCTCGACCTGTTCATGCGCGAGGGGCCATTCGGCAGCTTTGCCGAGCGCGCCCAGGTGGAAATGTTCAAGACCACTACCACCGCTGGCGACATTCTCTCGCGCCAGCAGACCGCCACCCTGACCGCCGGCGATGCCAGCCGCGTCTACGGCGATGCCAACCCGGCGCTGACGGCGACCATGTCCGGCATCAATGCCATCGATGCCTATGTCAACAGCCAGTTCAACGACCTCTACCAGGTGACCGCCAGCACCACTGCGACCCAGGCGTCGAACGTCGGGCAGTACGCGATCACCGGCAATGCCAACGGCAGCGAATACTTCAGCCAGCGCTACCAGCTGGTACGCCAGGACGGCAAGCTGACGGTCACCCCGGCGCAACTGATCGTCAGCGCCGACGCCAGGAGCAAGGTCTATGGCGACGCCGATCCGAGCCTGACCTACCAGGTCAGCGGTCTGAAGAACGGCGACACCGCGGGTAGCGTGCTGACCGGCAACCTGGGCCGGGTGGCCGGCGAGAATGTCGGCAACTACGGGATTCTCCAGGGCGGGCTGGGCCTCAATACCGCCAACTACACCCTGAGCTACGTCGGCAACGACCTGCGCATCACGCCGGCGCAACTGAACGTGATCGCCGACGCCAAGACCAAGGTGTACGGCGACCTGGATCCGACCCTCACCTACCAGGTCTCCGGCCTGAAGCGCGGCGATACCGCCGGCGCGGTGCTCAATGGCGGCAGCCTGAGTCGCGTGGCGGGCGAGAATGTCGGGGTCTACGGCATCAACCAGGGCGGCCTGGGCCTGGTCAGCAGCAACTACACGCTGAATTACCAGGGCAACGACCTGACCATCACCAAGGCGCTGCTGAACGTGATCGCCGATGCCAAGACCAAGGTCTACGGCGATGCCGACCCGAGCCTGACCTACCAGGTCAGCGGCCTGAAGAACGGCGATAGCGCAGGCGCGATTCTGACCGGCGGGCTGAACCGTGCCGCGGGCGAGAACGTGGGCGTGTACGGCATCAACCAGGGCGACCTGGCACTGAACAGCGGCAACTATGACCTGAGCTATCAGGGCAATAACCTGACCATCACCAAGGCGCTGCTGAACGTGATCGCCGACGCCAAGACCAAGGTCTATGGCGACGCCGACCCGAGCCTGACCTACCAGGTCAGCGGACTGAAGAACGGCGATAGCGCAGGCGCGATTCTGACCGGCGGGCTGAACCGTGCCGCGGGCGAGAACGTGGGCGTGTACGGCATCAACCAGGGCGACCTGGCACTGAACAGCGGCAACTATGACCTGAGCTATCAGGGCAATAACCTGACCATCACCAAGGCGCTGCTGAACGTGATCGCCGACGCCAAGACCAAGGTCTATGGCGACGCCGACCCGAGCCTGACCTACCAGGTCAGCGGACTGAAGAACGGCGACAGCGCCGGTTCGATCCTGACCGGTGGCCTGAACCGCGCCGCGGGCGAGAACGTGGGCGTGTACGGCATCAACCAGGGCGACCTGGCACTGAACAGCGGCAACTATGACCTGAGCTATCAGGGCAATAACCTGACCATCACCAAGGCGCTGCTGAACGTGATCGCCGACGCCAAGACCAAGGTCTATGGCGACGCCGACCCGAGCCTGACCTACCAGGTCAGCGGACTGAAGAACGGCGACAGCGCCGGTTCGATCCTGACCGGTGGCCTGAACCGCGCCGCGGGCGAGAACGTGGGCGTGTACGGCATCAACCAGGGCGACCTGGCACTGAACAGCGGCAACTATGACCTGAGCTATCAGGGCAATAACCTGACCATCACCAAGGCGCTGCTGAACGTGATCGCCGACGCCAAGACCAAGGTCTACGGCGATGCCGACCCGAGCCTGACCTACCAGGTCAGCGGCCTGAAGAACGGCGATAGCGCAGGCGCGATCCTGACCGGCGGGCTGAACCGTGCCGCGGGCGAGAACGTGGGCGTGTACGGCATCAACCAGGGCGACCTGGCACTGAACAGCGGCAACTACGACCTGAGCTACCAGGGCAACAACCTGACCATCACCAAGGCGCTGCTGAACGTGATCGCCGATGCCAAGACCAAGGTCTATGGCGACGCCGACCCGAGCCTGACCTACCAGGTCAGCGGGCTGAAGAACGGCGACAGCGCCGGCGCCGTGCTCAACGGCGGTAGCCTGAGTCGAGTTGCCGGTGAAAATGTCGGCACCTACGGCATCAACCAGGGCGACCTGGCACTGAACAGCGGCAACTACGACCTGGCCTACCAGGGCAACAACCTGACCATCACCAAGGCGCTGCTGAACGTGATCGCCGATGCCAAGACCAAGGTCTATGGCGACGCCGACCCGAGCCTGACCTACCAGGTCAGCGGGCTGAAGAACGGCGACAGCGCCGGCGCGATCCTCACCGGCGGGCTGAACCGTGCCGCGGGCGAGAACGTGGGCGTGTACGGCATCAACCAGGGCGACCTGGCACTGAACAGCGGCAACTATGACCTGAGCTATCAGGGCAACAACCTGACCATCACCAAGGCGCTGCTGAACGTGATCGCCGATGCCAAGACCAAGGTCTACGGCGATGCCGATCCGAGCCTGACCTACCAGGTCAGCGGTCTGAAGAACGGCGATAGCGCCGGCGCGATCCTCACCGGCGGGCTGAACCGTGCCGCGGGCGAGAACGTGGGCGTGTACGGCATCAACCAGGGCGACCTGGCACTGAACAGCGGCAACTACGACCTAGCCTACCAGGGTAACAACCTGACCATCACCAAGGCGCTGCTGAACGTGATCGCCGACGCCAAGACCAAGGTCTATGGCGACGCCGATCCGAGCCTGACCTACCAGGTCAGCGGTCTGAAGAACGGCGATAGCGCCGGCGCGATCCTCACCGGCGGGCTGAACCGTGCCGCGGGCGAGAACGTGGGCGTGTACGGCATCAACCAGGGCGACCTGGCACTGAACAGCGGCAACTACGACCTAGCCTACCAGGGTAACAACCTGACCATCACCAAGGCGCTGCTGAACGTGATCGCCGACGCCAAGACCAAGGTCTATGGCGACGCCGACCCGAGCCTGACCTACCAGGTCAGCGGCCTGAAGAACGGCGATAGCGCAGGCGCGATCCTGACCGGCGGGCTGAACCGTGCCGCGGGCGAGAACGTGGGCGTGTACGGCATCAACCAGGGCGACCTGGCACTGAACAGCGGCAACTATGACCTGAGCTATCAGGGCAATAACCTGACCATCACCAAGGCGCTGCTGAATGTGATCGCCGACGCCAAGACCAAGGTCTACGGCGATGCCGACCCGAGCCTGACCTACCAGGTCAGCGGCCTGAAGAACGGCGATAGCGCAGGCGCGATCCTGACCGGCGGGCTGAACCGTGCCGCGGGCGAGAACGTGGGCGTGTACGGCATCAACCAGGGCGACCTGGCACTGAACAGCGGCAACTATGACCTGAGCTATCAGGGCAATAACCTGACCATCACCAAGGCGCTGCTGAACGTGATCGCCGATGCCAAGACCAAGGTCTACGGCGATGCCGACCCGAGCCTGACCTACCAGGTCAGCGGTCTGAAGAACGGCGACAGCGCAGGCGCGATCCTCACCGGCGGGCTGAACCGCGCCGCGGGCGAGAACGTGGGCGTGTATGGCATCAACCAGGGCGGCCTGGTGCTGACCAGCGGCAACTACGACCTGGCCTACCAGGGCAATGACCTGACCATCACCAAGGCGCTGCTCAACGTATTCGCCGACGCCAAGAGCAAGCAGGTCGGCAGCGTCGACCCGGCGCTGACCTACCAGGTGAGCGGCCTGAAGAATGGCGACAGTGCCGGCCAGGTGCTCGCCGGTGGACTCGGTCGGGTGGGCGGCGAGGCGGTCGGCCAGTACGACATCCTCCAGGGCGGGCTCGCGCTTACCAGCGGCAACTATCAGCTCAACTACCAGGGCAACCTGCTGAGCATCCTGCCGCTGCCGGTCAATCCGGGCGACCTGGGCCAACTGGCGGCGTTCTCCGATCTGCGCGAGCTGCAGAAAGGGCGCGATCCGGATACCCCCGGGGACGCGGTCTACCGCACCACCACGCTGGAAAACCCGTTCCTCGAAAATCCCTTCCTGCGTGCCTACGCTCTGGGGATGGACGTCAGCGACCCGAACCTGCTGCCGGCGACCGCCGCGGGTCCGGCCGAGGATGCCAGCGCCAAGCGGGTGGGCCAGTTCACCGATCGTCCGCTGCGGGCAGAGGCGGAGAGTGGGGCGGGCTGCTCGAACCAGAGCTACCTGGCCGACTACTGGAGCTGCTTCAACAAGCCTCTGAACTTCTAACCCTTTTCGCAGTGCGCGCTATCGCCCTCGGGCGATAGCGCGTCATTTGCCCGAGGTGAATGATGAAACCTTCGCAATGGACGCTTCGCTGGGTGACGCTCTGTGGCTGCGGGATGCTGGCAGCATCCGCCGCCGCCGTGGAGTTGCCAGGGACTGTACAGCCATCCCAGCTCGATGAACGCTTCAAGCCGCGCAGCGAGCCGCAGGCCAAGCCCGAGGCGCCGCTGGTGGTACCCAGGCAGGTCGCGCCGCAAGGCAGTGAACAGATCCGCTTCGAACTGCGCGAGATTCGCATCGAAGGCAATACCCGCTACGACAAAGCGGTGCTCGAGTCCTACTACCAGCACATGCTCGGCAAGCAGGTTTCCCTGGCCGAGCTGGTCGACCTGGCCAACCGCCTGACCGCCAAGTACCGTCAGGACGGCTACCTGCTGACCCAGGTGGTGGTGCCGGAACAGAGCATCGAGGGCGGCAAGGTGCGCCTGCAGGTGATCGAGGGCTACCTCGAGCACGTGCAGATCAAGGGCACCGTCGACGGGCCGCGGGTGCGGGTGGAGGAACTGCTCGCGCCGCTCAGCGAGAAGCGCCCGCTGGACGCCGACACGCTGGAGCGCGGCCTGCTGCTGGTCGGCGACCTGCCGGGGGTGAACGTGCAGAGCGTGCTCAGCCCCGGCCAGGCGCTGGGCTCGTCGAACCTCGACGTGGCGTTGCAGCAGCAGCGCTACGAGGGCTTCGTCAGTCTCGACAACCGTGGCTCGCACTACACCGATCCGACCACCCTGGCCTTCGGCGCCACCGAGTTTTCCCGCCTGGGCTTCTACGAGCAGATCGACGTGCTCGGCGCGATCTCGCCGTTCAGCGACGCCACCCGCTACATCCAGTTGCGCGGCACGCTGCCGCTGGGCGGCATGTTCGCCGGCGATACCCTGCAGATCATGGGCTCCTATTCGAAGGTCAACCCGGACATCCCGGACTCGGTGTTCCCCTTCGACAGCGTCAGCAAGAGCACCGAAGGCAGCATTGCCTACAACCATCCCTTCATCCGCTCGCGCTCGCAGAACCTGAGCGGTGGCCTGGCGTTGCAGTGGAAGGATACCGAGACCCGTCTGCGCGACTTCGCCAGCGACGCCTCGAACCCAGGCCGTGACCACGTGCGGGTGTTCCAGCAGCGCCTGACCTACGACTGGGTCGACCGCTGGATGGGCATCAACCTGGCGGAGGTGCGCAACAACATCGGCCTGGACATGTGGGGGGCGACCAAGAAGGACGACGAGCGGCGTTCCCGCGAGGTGGCCGACGGCCGCTTCGTCTATCTCAACGGCAACGTCGGCCGCCTGCAGGGCCTCGGCGGGCCCTGGTCGGTGTACGGCGAGTTGCAGTGGCAGTACAGCTTCGACCCATTGCTGCCGAGCGAGCGCTTCGGTGTCGGCGGCAGCGGCATCGGTCGTGGCTTCGCGCCCGGCAACATCACCGGCGACCGCGGCTTCGCCCTGAAGATCGAGCCGCGCTACGGCCAGGCTGTGGGCTACAGCTGGCTGCGCAGCTACCAGGCCTACGCTTTCTACGACTGGGGCAAAACCTACAACCTCGACGTGGACGATGACGAGCAGCAGAAGCTCGGCTCGATAGGTGCCGGAGTGCGCTTCAACCTCACCGACCAGTTGTCGTTCAACCCGGAGATCGCCCGCCAGGTCATCGGTGAGCCGGCCGACCAGCGCGACGGCAAGCGCGATACGCGAGTCCTGTTCAACGTGGTGGCGCGTTTCTGAACGTCTCCTTCATCCGCAGCCAGGCGGGCCTGGCTGCGGGCTTCTCCGTGCTTTAATCCGAGTAATCCTGTCAAACATTCGATTTCTTCGATTTTTCTTATCGACATTCTCAATAGCGCCAGTTTCCTCGCGATACGACCGTTTTTCTCCTGAGGCTCCGATCTAGAGCGGCTTTTTCGACTATTTCAAATGTCGATAAAGACTATTGCCGTGCTTCGTTTTCCAATCGACTTTCCCGAACAGAGAATGGCTCCACGCAACGACTACCTGGAGCCACTGCCATGAAACGTCCGCTGATCCTCGCCATCGCTCTCGCCACCCTGGCCGCCAATGCCGCCTTCGCCGCACCGCGCGTCGAGTCCGTCGCCCTGCGCGGCGCCCAGCAAATGATCGCTTCCGACGGTTCCGACCGCACCCTCGAACGCCTGCGCAAGACCCAGGCGCCGCGGGTCCAGGAAGAACGCCGGATCGCCGAAAGCGGCAGCGAGCAGACCGTCGACCGCCTCCACCGCGACATGACCGGCCGCGAGGCGCGCCTGGCCGAGAACGGCAGCGAACAGACCGTCGACCGTCTGCACAAGGACCTGGGGCGCGCCGACCTGCGCCTGGCCGACAACGGTAGCGAGCGCACCGTCGAGCGCCTGCATCGGGAGATGCAGCGCCCCGCCTGACACCGCGGACCACGCCGCAAGGCGCGAGAAAAGCCCGGCTCGATGCCGGGCTTTCTTAATTGTCGAGAAGGAGCGGTGTACGGGTAGGTCGGGCGTCATCCGCAGACACACCGCTGCCGAGGCTTCGGCGCGCGACGGCACGGGCCTCAGTGCAGGCGGTCGCGTTGCGCCAGGGTGGGGAACAGTTTCATCCACGCACCGGTGACCACCAGGGTGCCGATCCCGCCGAGGACCACCGCCGGCACCGTGCCGAACCAGTGTGCGGTGAGCCCGGACTCGAACTCGCCGAGCTGGTTCGAGGCGCCGATGAACAGGCCGTTCACCGCGCTGACCCGGCCGCGCATCTCGTCGGGAGTCTCCAGTTGTACGAAGGCGCCGCGGATGACCATGCTGACCATGTCGGCGGCACCGAGCACCACCAGCACGCCGAGGGACAGCCAGAACGACTTCGACAGGCCGAAGGCGATGGTCGCCAGGCCGAAGATGCCCACCGAGAGGAACATGATCCGTCCGACGTTGCGCTCGATGCTGAAGCGCGCCAGCCAGAACGACATCGCCAGTGCGCCCACCGCCGGCGCCGAGCGCAGCAGGCCGAGGCCCCAGGGGCCGGTGAGCAGGATGTCCTTGGCGAACACCGGGAGCAGGGCTGTGGCGCCGCCGAGGAGCACGGCGAACAGGTCGAGGGAGATCGCCCCGAAGATGTCCGGCCGGCTGCGGATGAAGCGGATCCCGGCGAGCAGCGAGTCCAGGGTGGCCTTGCCCTGGGAAAGCGGCTGGTTGCGCACCGGCAGGCTGAGCGTCAGGGCGCAGGCGAGGACGTACAGGGTGGCTGTCGGCACATAGACCCAGGCGGCGCCGAACGCATAGAGCAGGCCGCCGAGGGCCGGGGCGGCGATGGTCGCCGCCTGCATCGCCGAGGCCGAAGCGGCCACCGCGCGCGGGAACAGCCCGGCCGGTACCAGGTTCGGCAACAGCGCCTGGGTGGTCGGCATCTCGAAGGAGCGGGCGCTGCCCAGGGCGAAGGCGAGGACGAAGATCATGTTGCGGGTCAGCTCTCCGGAGGCCGCGCCGAACACCAGCGCCACCGCCACCAGGGCCTGGCCGGCCTGGCAGAGGGCGGCGACCTTGCGCCGGTCGTAGCGGTCGGCGACGTGCCCGGTATGCAGCATGAACAGCACCCGCGGGAGGAACTCCACCAGGCCGACCAGGCCCAGGTCGAGGACGTTGCCGGTGAGTTCGTAGATGTGCCAGCCGATGGCCACGGTGAGCATCTGGAAACCGCTTGCGGTGCAGACGCGGGCCAGCCAGAAGGCGAGGAAGGGACGGTGGCGGAGCAGGGAGTGGGGTTCGCTGGACATGCTGGATCGGGGCATTGCGGGAGGAGGACGGAGAGTAACATGCGGTTACCTCCTGGCTGTTGCATTTGCCGGAATCGGTGAACACGAAAAGCGCACGAAGACCCGAGCGCGGACCCTGCGGGCGACCAAAGTCGAGTATCCACGGGGCCTTTCGGCGGCAGGCGGGACTTTTCCTCGGGCGTGACTTGCCGCTAAAATTAACTTCCGAGTCAGGTTTTTCGCCTGCGTGCTCCACCTCGCCCGTCCGGGCGAGTTGTTCAAGCCTGAATAACGACATGGGTGGGCCCCTTACCACCCAGAGGAATTTGCATGTCCAACCGTGATATCTCCCGGCGCGCCTTTCTCCAGGGCGGGTTGATCGCCGGCGTGGGCGTCACCCTGGCGCCGCTCGGCAGCCGGGCTTTCGCTGCCTTGTTCGAGAACCAGGTGACCGTTGCCGCCCAGCAGTGGATGGCGGGCAACGGCCAGGTTCGCTTCCGTAACGACGCCTTGTCCAAGGTCTGTGGCAACAAGGTGTTCGCCCGCGACATCCGCGCCAGCGACATGCCCGGCTGGCCTCAGCAGCAGGGCCACGCCATGCTGCTGAAGACCGTGCGCGCCGACCGCATCTACGAAGGCCACGACCTTTCCTGGCTGGGCGCCGAGTTGCAGCCGGACCGTATCGTCACCGCTGCCGACCTGGAGAAGGACGGCATCGTCTTCCCCGAGGCGCATTCGCCCGATCCGCTGCTGCCGCCGGGCAAGGTGCCGATGTTCATCGGCCATCCGGTGGCGATCCTGATCTGGAACGACTTCGAGCGCTTCCGCCGGGCCAAGCTCAAGCTCAAGTTCAACGACAAGGCGATCCGCTATGGCGCCCAGGCCCCGCTGTACCAGGGCGATCCCTACGGCAGCTATCGCTTCGTCCGGGTCGGCGGCAAGACGCCCTACGAGGACGACGAGTTCTCCAGCCTGAAGGACTCGATGCTGTTCCCCACCATCCTCAACCGCAAGCCGGTCTGGACCAGCGAGCCGAAGCTGCACGGCGACCTCACCGAGCAGGGCCTGTTCCATGCCAAGCGCATGGCCGAGCAACTGGAAAACCCGCCGCAGGACTGGCTGGTCTTCGACGAGCGCTACAAGACTCCGTCGATCGAGCCGGCGGCGCTGGAGCCGGACAACGGCAACGGCTGGTACGACGCGGCGAGCAAGACCCTGCACTTCGTGGTCGCCACCCAGTGCCCGTTCGAGGTCGCCTACGAAAGCGTGCACATGATCAAGCCGTCGCGCTTCGCCCTGGAGAAGCTCAACATCCATCCGGGCTACACCGTCGGCTACGGCTCCAAGGACAACAACATCTTCGTCTTCTACGCCGCGCTCGCCGCGCTGTACGGCGAAGGTGTGCCGGTGCGCCTGGCCAACGACCGCTACGAGCAGTTCCAGAGCGGCATCAAGCGCCACCCGTTCGACATCCGCTACCAACTGGCGGTGGACAGGAACGACCTCGGCTTCCGCATCTTCCGCGCCGACATGAGCGCCGACGGCGGCGGCCGCGCCAACTACAGCGCCTCGGTGGCGGCGGTGGGCGCCACCGCCGCGCAGTCGATCTACTACATGCCGCAGAACGACCTGGCGGTCACCGCCTACCATTCGCGCGGAGTCGAGGCCGGTTCGATGCGCGGCTACGGCACCCTGCAGACCATGGCCGCGACCGAGATGATGGTCGACGAGATCGCCGGCCGGCTGGGCGTCGACGCCATCGACCTGCGCCGCCGCAATGCCCTGCGCTCGGGCATGAAGAACACCCAGGGCGCGGTCCCGGCCGGTGCCCTGCGCCTGCACGAGATACTCGACAAGGCCGCTGCCCACGAAGTCTGGAAGGACCGCGAGGCGCGCAAGAAACGCTTCGACGCGGAGGACCCGGACAACTGGTACGGGGTCGGCTTCGCCATCTGCCAGAAGGACTTCGGCACCGGCGCCGAGGCGCCGATGGCGAGCATCGAGTTCAGCGCCGACGGGCGCATCAGCCTGCGCCACATCGGCACCGAGATCGGTACCGGGATGTCCACCTCGCAGGCCTTCGTGGTCGGCGACTTCCTCGGCCGTCCGGCGGACGAGGTGAAGACCGCCGAGACCGAATGGCCCGAGCTGCGGCTCACCACCAAGGGCAATCCCTACCTGATGAGCCAGGCCGAGCAGGATGCCGCGCTGCGCGATCCGCGCTGGGTCGGCAAGCTGGCCTCGCCGTCGTCGGCGACCAACTCGGCGTTCTATTTCAGCCATGCCACTCGGGAAGCGGCGCGTGTGCTGTTCAACCACGGCCTGTGGCCGGCGGCCCTGGAACTGTGGCGCAGCGGTCCGTTCGGCGGCCAGGCCAACCCTTACGTGGTGCGTCGCGAAAACGCGGTATGGGTCGACGGCCAGTTGACCGGCAACGGCCTGGCGCCGATTCCCTTCGCCGAGCTGGCGAAGAAGGCCCATGAGATGGGCCTGGTCACCGGCGTCAGCGTCCACGGCTTCAACCGCTGGAGCTGGGCCGAGGCGGACTTCGTCATCGATGGCGTGCGCGAACGCCTGCCGCTCGACGCCATGGCGGTGAAGTACGGCGACGGTGCGCCGGGAGTGAAGAAGGCGATGATGAACAGCGCCGGCTTCCACCTGCTCGACCGGCAGAACCCGGCTTATCCGGCGACCCAGCTGAACAACGCGATGGTCACCTACTACAGCCCGGTGGCGACCCTGGTCGAGCTGAAGGTGAACAAGGGCAGCGGCGAGGTGCAGGTGCTCGACCACCATTCCTGGATCGAGTGCGGCCGGGTGCTGGTGCCGGAACTGGTCAAGGGCCAGCTGGAGGGCGGCATCGCCATGGGTATCGGCCATGCGTTGCTGGAGGAAATGCCGCTCTACGAGGGCGGCCCCGCGGAAGGGGACTGGAACTTCAACCGCTACCGGTTGCCGCGGGCGAAGGACGTGGCGGTGTGGAAACAGACGGCGGAGATCCTGCCGCCGCTGTCGCCGACCGATCCGGCCAAGGGCATCGCCGAGGTGGTGATGATCCCGGTGGTCGGCGCCATCGCCAATGCCGTGGCGCACGCCACCGGCAAGCGCGTCCGCGACCTGCCCATCACTCCCGCCCGCATCAAGGAGGCCCTCCATGGCTAACCGCAAGCTCCAGATGACCCTCAACGGTCAAGCCGTCGGTCCGGTGGAGGTCGCCGAAGACCTGCCGATGATCGACTACCTGCACGAATACCAGAACCTCACCGGCTCGCGCCTGGGCTGTGGCCAGGGCATCTGCCATGCCTGCGTGGTGATCGTCGACAACCCGGACGGCACCAGCGAGGAAGTGCGCACCTGCATCACCGGCGCGCACTACTTCGACGGCAAGAAGGTTCGCACCATTGAGGGCCATGCCCAGCGCGACGAGAACGGCGAGATCCGCGCGCTGAACCCGATCCAGCAGAAGTTCGTCGACCAGTTCGCCTTCCAGTGCAGCTATTGCGCGCCGGGCTTCGTCAACGCCGCCACCGTGCTGGTGGAAAAAGCCCAGCGCCAGCCGATCAGGCGCAGCGAGCTGGAGCAGGCGATCGAGGACAGCCTCGGCCACCACATCTGTCGTTGCACCGGCTACGTGCGCTACTACAGCGCCACCCGCGACGTGCTCGACGAACTCGGCCTGGTCAAGGAGGCTTGAGGATGAAGCGCACCCTTTCCGGCCTCGCCCTGGCGCTGGCCGCGCTGTCGCCGTCCCTGGCCTCCGCCGCCGGCGCCGATGCGGCGCTGGTCAAGCGCGGCGAATACCTCGCCCGCGCCGCCGACTGCATGGCCTGCCATACCGCCGAGGGCGGCGCGCCGTTCGCCGGCGGGCTGCCGATCCAGTCGCCGTTCGGCACCATCTACGGCACCAACATCACTCCGGACAAGGAACACGGCATCGGCGCCTACAGCGCCGACGAGTTCTTCGCCGCCCTCACCGAGGGCAAGCGCAAGGACGGCGCCTATCTCTATCCGGCGATGCCCTACACCTCGTACCACCTGATCGAGCGCGAGGATGCCGACGCCATCTACGCCTACCTGATGGCCCAGGAGCCGATCGCCCGGCCGGCGCCACAGACCAGCCTGAGCTTCCCGTTCAACGTGCGCATGGGGCTGGCCGGCTGGAACCTGCTCTACGGCAAGAGCGTGCGCTTGCAGCCGGAGGACGGCCGCAGCGAGGCGTGGAAGCGCGGCCAGTACATGGTCGAGGTGCTCGGCCACTGCGGCGAGTGCCATACCCCGCGCAACCTCGCCGGTGCCCTGGAGCAGGACAAGCGCCTGAGCGGCGGCCTGCTCAACGGCTACCTGGCGCCCAGCCTGCTGCCCGGCGACCTCGCCGAGCGCGGTTGGACCCAGCCGGACCTGGCGAGCTTCCTCAAGCACGGCATGAGCGCCCAGGGCAGCATGTTCAACGAGATGTTCCCGGTGGTGCACCACAGCACCCAGCACCTCGACGACGGCGACCTGGCGGCCATGGCCACCTACCTGCTCGGCGACCAGCCGCCGCCGGCCAGGGAGGTCCAGGCGCTGCCCGAGGCGCAGCTGAACGACAGCGGCAAGCGCGGTCGCCAGCAGTACCTCAATGTCTGCGCCGGCTGCCACGGTGGCGAAGGCGAGGGCAAGCCGCATATCGCGGTGGCGATGAACGGCAACACTACCCTGCGCCTGCAAGACCCGCGTAATCTGTTGCGAGTGATCGAAGACGGCATCGTCGAACAGCAGTTCACCGGCTTCGAACGCATGCAACCGATGCCCGGCTTCGCCGGGAAACTCGACGACGAGCAACTCACGGACCTGCTCAACTACCTGCGCCAGACCTGGGGCGGATTGCCCGGTGACCTCGGTCCCCGACAGGTCGCGCAATTGAAGACGGAGAGCGCCTCGGCGCATACCGTCAAGGTGAAGTGAATCGTGCAACACCTCGATCTACAGGTGGTCCGCCAGGCGCTGAAGTGGTCCGTGGACGGCGAACGGGTGTGGTTCTGTACCGTGCTCACGACCTACGGCTCGGCGCCCCGCGCGCCGGGATCGCTGCTGGCGGTGAACGCCAGCGGTCACTGGGTCGGCTCGCTGTCCGGCGGCTGCGTCGAGGATGATTTCCTCGAACGGGTCGCCGCCGGCGGTTTCCCCGAGCCCTCGGTGATCGTGCGCTACGGAGAGGGTGACGACCCGAACTCGAACGTCCGCCTGCCCTGCGGCGGCATCCTCGACGTGCTGGTGGAAAACCTGGCGCCGGACTGCGATGTCCAGGCCCATCTGCGCGAGCTGGAGTCGGCGTTGCTCGGCCAGCGCCGCCTGCTCCGCGAGGTCGAGTTGGGCAGCGGCGCGCGCAGCCTGCGCGACGACTCCAGCCACGGCCCACGGGCGGAACGCGACGGCGAGCGGGTGCGCCTGCGCGTCGGCGCCGCCCAGCGCCTGCTGCTGGCCGGCTATTCCAGCGTCGCCCATGCCTGCGCCGAGTTCGGCAAGGGCCTGGGCTTCGAGGTGATCCTCTGCGACCCGCGCGAAGAAGCCTTGCGCGGCGTGGTGCTGGAGGGCATCGAGATCCGTCGCGAACTGCCCTCGCTGTTCATCGCCGACGGCGGTTGCCACGCCGATACGGCGGTGGTGGCGTTGACCCACGATCCGAAGATCGACGACCTGGCGATGCTCGAGGCGGTGCGTACCGAAGCCTTCTATATCGGCGTGATGGGCTCGCGGGCGACCTCGGAGAAACGCTTCGAACGCCTGCGGCGCATCGGCGGCCTGGACGATGCCGAACTGGCGCGGATCCACGCGCCGATCGGCCTCAACCTGGGCAGCAAGACGCCGGCGGAAATCGCCCTGGCGGTGCTGGCGGACATTCTCCGCATCCGCAACGGCATTCCGCGCGAGCGGCTCTGATGGTCGCCGCCGACGAGGTGCTGTGCCTGGTCCTGGCGGCCGGGCGGGGGCGCCGCTTCGGCAGCGACAAGCGCCTGGCGCGCCTGGCTGATGGCACCACCCTGCTGGCGGCCAGCGTGGCGCGGGCACGCGAGGCGTTCGCCGAGGTGCGGGTGGTGGTGCGTGCCGGAGAGACCCCGGCGAGCCTGGGCCTGCCGGCGCAGCAGCGGCTTGTCCACAGCCTCGACGCGTCGTTGGGCATGGGCCACAGCCTGGCCGCCGGCGTCGCGGCGGCGGGGAGCAGCCCGGCGCGGGCCATCGCCGTCCTGCTCGGCGACATGCCCTGGATCGCCGCCGATACCCTCGAGCGTCTGGCAGCGATGGCCACTCCCGAGGCCATCGTGTTTCCCCTGTACGACGGTCAGCGCGGCCATCCGGTGCTGTTCGGCCGCGCTTTCTGGGACGCGCTTGCGCAACTGGACGGCGACCAGGGCGCGCGCGGTGTGCTGCAGGCCCATCGTCCGGCCTGGCGCGAGGTGCCGTGCGACGATCCGGGGGTACTCCGCGACGTGGACACCCCGGCGGCGCTCGTCTGACTATTTTCCCGCTTTCAGGATCACGAACTTCGGATTCGCCGCGACCTGCTCGACCCCGCGGAACAGCCGCTTGAGCTTGGCGTGGTAGCCCAGGTGGCGGTTGCCGACGATCCACAGTTCGCCGCCCGCCGCCAGGGCATCGCGAGCCTGGAGAAACATGCGCCAGGCGAGGAAGTCGCCGACCACCTGCTGCTGGTGGAACGGCGGGTTGCACAGGACCAGGTCCAGCGAGCCCGCCGCCTGGCCGGCCAGGCCATCGTCGGCGCGGAACGCCGCCGGCCGCTCGCCCAGCGCCGCGCGCCAGTTCTCCCGTGCCGACTGCACGGCCATGTACGACTCGTCCACCAGGGTCAGTTCGGCCTGCGGGTTGAGCAGCGCGTAGGCGATGCCGAGCACCCCGTTGCCGCAACCGAGGTCGGCCGCGCGCAGCGCGCCGAGGCTGCGCGGCAGGTGCGGGAGGAAGGCGCGGGTGCCGATGTCGAGGCCTTCGCGGCAGAACACGTTGGCGTGGTTGAGCAGCGTCAGCGGCGGTTGCTCCAGGCGGTAGCGGGTCGGGTAGGGCGAGCGCGGCGCCGGGCGCTCCGCCGCTTCGGCGACCAGCAGGCGGGCCTTCTTCACCGCCAGCGAGGCATGCATCGGGCCGATGTAGCGCTCCAGCAGGTCGCCGGCGGCGCGCGGCAGGTGCTTGACCATCCCTGCGGCGACCACCTGCGCGCCCGGCGCCAGTTGGCCGTGCAGGCGGATCAGTTGCTCCTCCAGCAACGCGAGGGTCTTCGGCACCTTGACCAGCACGTGATCGAAGGGCCCCACGGCGGTTTCGCTGGCCGGGACGAAGCGCACCGAGCCCAGGTCGAGGCCGTTGCGCGCGAGGTTCTTGCGCAGGGCAAGGAAGCCCAGGTGCGAATCGCCGCTGCTGGTGACCTGAACGTGCGGCGCCAGGCTCGCGGCGAGGGCGCCGAAGGCGTCGTTGAGGACCAGCACCCGGCATTGCGCCGTCACGCCCCGTTCGTGCAACTGGTTGAGCAGGTATTCGTCGGCAGCGTCGAACGCCTGCAGGGGCTCGCCGTCCTGCTCGGGCTGGCGGATCAGGTCGAGCTGGGCGAAGGGTGTCGCGAATAGAGGCATCGGCTTCCCGGCGGGAGAATCCCGCTCGTCAATTAACAATCTGTCGAAACTGAGAGCTGGTTGGAGTTCTCCAGCTTGTGCGGCACACGGATATGCCGAAAAATTCTTTACCCGGCCCTGGTTAGTCGTTTCCTTACCGACGAGTCACCCGTGCCGGGCACGCCAATAATAACCGGGCTGGGGCTTCGATAGCGCCTGTCATGACCCGGTAGCGCCTGGACGGGCGCCTTCGCCACGTCGAGCGGCGACCGTCACCCAACCGTTTTCCGAGCGAGCCCCGTGCGAACCGTCGCGGGGCTCGTCGTTGCCATCGCACAGGTACATCGATGTTCAAGCCGTTTGTCGGTGTGGCGCTCGCCGCACTGTTCGCCGTTTCCGCCGCCGTCCATGCCGAGGACACCGGTCCGATCGTGATCAAGTTCTCCCACGTGGTCTCCGACGACACCCCCAAGGGCAGGGGGGCCCTGCTGTTCAAGAAGCTCGCCGAGGAGCGCCTGCCGGGCAAGGTCAAGGTCGAGGTCTACCCCAACTCGACGCTGTTCGGCGACGCCGACGAGATCGAGGCCCTGCGCGCCAACAAGGTGCAGATGCTGGCCACCTCGCTGTCCAAGTTCGAACCCTATACCAAGCAACTCCAGGTGTTCGACCTGCCGTTCCTGTTCGACGACCTGGAAGCCCTGAAGCGCTTCCAGAAACGCGACAAGAGCCGCGAGCTGCTGCGCTCCATGGCCAAGCACGGGATCTACGGCCTGGCCTACTGGAACAACGGCATGAAGCAGCTTTCCGCCACTCGCGAGCTGCGCCAGCCGGGCGACGCCAAGGGCCTGGTGTTCCGCATCCAGCCGTCGTCGGTGCTGGAGGCGCAATTCGACATGCTCGGCGCCACCGCCAGGCAGCTGTCCTACGCCGAGACCCTCAAGGCCATGCAGGCCGGCAGCGTGCAGGGCACCGAGAACACCTGGTCGAACCTGGCCGGGCAGAAGATCGACAACGTGCAGCCGTATATCACCGAATCCAACCATGGCGCACTCAGCTACATGCTGATCACCAGTTCGGCGTTCTGGACCGGCATTCCCTACCAGACCCGCACCGAGCTGGAGAGCATCGTCGACGAGGTCACCCTGGTGGTGAACAAGGAGGCCGAGGCACTCAACCAGAAGGAGCGCGAACACCTGCTGGCCGCCGGCAGGAGCCGTCTGGTCAGCCTCAGCGCCGAGGAGCACCAGGCCTGGCGCAACGCGATGAAGCCGCTGTGGAAGAACTACGAGGCGCAGATCGGCAGCGATGTGCTGCGCGCGGCCCAGGTGGTCAACCGCAAGCGCTGAGCCCGTCCGGCTGTCCCCGCGTGCGGGGATAGCCACAAGCCTTGCGGGTGTTTCTGCCGGGTGCTTTGCGGGACACTAGGGGGGTATCGGTATCCGGAGCGGACCATGACCGCCAGCGAAGAGAAGTTCACCCGTCAGACGCTGCTCGACGTGCAGCCGCTGACCCCCAACCTGTTCACCCTGCGTACCAGCCGCGACGCGGGCTTCCGTTTCCGCGCCGGGCAGTTCGCCCGGCTCGGCGTGTACAAGCCCAGCGGCAGCATCGTCTGGCGCGCCTACTCGATGGTCTCGGCGCCGCACGACGAGTTCCTCGACTTCTTCTCCATCGTCGTCCCCGACGGCGAGTTCACCAGCGAGCTCAGCCGCCTGCGCCAAGGCGACCAGTTGCTGGTCGACCGCCAGGCCTTCGGCTTCCTCACCCTCGACCGCTTCGTCGATGGCCGCGACCTCTGGCTGCTGGCCACCGGCACCGGGGTGGCGCCGTTCCTCTCGATCCTGCAGGACTTCGAGGTCTGGGAGCGCTTCGAAAGCATCAAGCTGGTCTACAGCGTGCGCGAGGGCAGGGAGCTGGCCTACCGCGAGCTGATCGCCGGCCTCGCCGGGCGCGACTACCTGGCCGAGCAGGCGCACAAGCTGCAGTTCATTCCGGTGGTCACCCGCGAGCGGGTGCCCGGCTGCCTGAACGGGCGGATCACCACCCTGATCGAGAACGGCGAGTTGGAGCGCGCGGCCGGCCTGGCGCTGACTCCGGAGCATTCGCGGGTGATGCTCTGCGGCAATCCGCAGATGATCGAGGATACCCGCGCGGTGCTGAAGGCCCGCGACATGAACCTGAGCCTGACCCGGCGCCCGGGCCAGGTGGCGGTGGAGAACTACTGGTAGGCCTGGTCGCCGACCGGCATGTTTCCGACCAGAAAAAAAGGCCCGAGAGGGCCTTTTTTCATCTGCTCACCGACGCGGTCACGGCTTGTTCTGCTGGGCCTTGAGCAGATCGCGGATCTCGGTCAGCAAGGTTTCCTCGGCGCTCGGCACCGGCGGCTCGGACGGTGCGACGGCCTCTTCGCGCTTGAGCCGGTTGATCGCCTTGACCCCCATGAAGATGGCGAAGGCCACGATCACGAAGTCGAGGATGGTCTGAATGAATTTGCCATAGGCCAGTACCACCGCCGGCACGTCGCCTTCCGCCGCCTTCAGCGTTATCGCCAGGTCGGAGAAGTCCACCCCGCCGATCAGCAGGCCGATCGGCGGCATGATCACATCGCCCACGAAGGACGAGACGATCTTGCCGAAGGCCGCGCCGATGATGATACCGACTGCCATATCCACCACGTTGCCCTTGACGGCAAAGGCTTTGAATTCACTCAGAAGACCCATGGGTTCACTCCCTGTATTTCGCTAAAAGGTGAAGGCAGTGTAATTCAGCCCTCGTCAGGATGCTCAGGCTGGAAGGTTGGCCATTGGTTCCGTGGGTTCCCCGGGTTTGATTGAAAAAAGCCATCAGTCCGTTAGATTTTGTCATTTATGTATTGAGTCGAAACTTCCTTACTGTCGAAACGCGTTGCCCGACAACGTCCGACGAGACCTATAAGGAGTTCCGACCATGAACCATGTTCTTCGCCCGAGGGCGGCAGATTTGCGCCTGAGCCTGGGCGCTTCGCTGCTGTCCTTCGCGCTGGTCGCCGGCGCCCAGCCGGCTGCGACCATGACCGACGACAACGGCGCCACGGTAGGCGACAACCAGAATTCGCAGACCGCCGGTCCCGACGGCCCGGTGCTGTTGCAGGACGGCCATCTGCTGCAGAAGTTGCAGCGCTTCGACCGTGAGCGGATTCCGGAGCGTGTGGTGCATGCGCGCGGCACCGGCGCGCACGGGGAGTTCATCGCCAGTGAAGACCTTTCCGCCCTGACCTCCGCGGCGCTGTTCCGCAAGGGCGAGGTGACGCCGGTGTTCGTGCGCTTCTCCACGGTGATCGGCGGCAGCGGGTCGCCGGAGACCTCCCGCGATCCGCGCGGCTTCTCCACCAAGTTCTATACCCGCGAAGGCAACTGGGACCTGGTGGGCAACCACCTGCCGGTGTTCTTCATCCGCGATGCGATCAAGTTCCCGGATGTCATCCATTCGCTCAAGCCGTCGCCCACCACCAACCTGCCGGATCCCGAGCGCACCTTCGATTTCTTCGCCCGGGTACCGGAAGCCACGCACATGCTGACCCGGCTGTTCTCCGACTACGGTACGCCGGCCAGCTACCGCCACATGGACGGTTCCAGCGTGCATGCCTACAAGCTGGTCAACGCCCGGGGCGAGGTGCACTACGTGCGTTTCGACTGGCAACCGCAGCTGGGCGTGAAGAACCTCAGCGCCAAGCAGGCCAGCGCGATCCAGGCGCGCGACTCGAATCACGCGACCCGCGACCTGGTCGAGGCGATCAAGCGGGGCGATTATCCGAAGTGGGACATGTACATCCAGGTTCTCGCCCCGCAACAGCTGGACGACTTCGCCTTCAATCCGCTGGACTCGACCAAGGTCTGGACCGGCGTGGCGCGGCGCAAGGTCGGCACCCTGACCCTGAACCGCAATCCGGACAACGTGTTCCAGGAAACCGAGCAGGTCGCCATGGCGCCTTCCAACCTGGTGCCGGGCATCCAGCCCTCGGAGGACCGCATGCTCCAGGGACGGCTGTTCTCCTATGCCGATACGCAGATCTACCGGCTTGGCGCCAACGGCCTGGAGTTGCCGATCAACCGGCCGCGGCAGATCCGCGTGGTCAACGGCAACCAGTTCGGCGCCGGCGACAACGGGCACAGCCTGTCGGACGTGAACTACCAGCCGGGACAGCGCGAGCCCTGGGTCGAGGATCCACGCTCGCGGGCCGTGCCGACGCCGCTGAGTGGCACCGTGCAGCAACGGCGTATCGCCAAGACCCTCAACTTCCAGCAGGCCGGCGAGTTCTACCGCAGCCTGTCGCGCAGCGAACGGAAGAACCTGATCGCCAATCTTTCCGCCGAGCTTGGCCAGGTACGCCAGGCCGAGGTGCGGCAGACCATGCTTTCGTACTTCTACAAGGCCGATGCCGACTACGGCCAGGCGCTGGCCCGGGCGCTGGACGAAGATGCGACGCGCATCGCTGCGCTGGCGGCGAAACTGCGCGAGTAGTGGCCGCGGCGGGAGGCGGGAACGCCGTCTCCCGCTCTGGAACGGGCCTCATAACCCGGATGGAAAGGGATGGGGGATGAAGATTCCCTATCGGGCATGTGGGCTTTTTCAATTTAGCGTCGCCCGCCCGGCTCAGTACCTTGGTCCGGCGCAACAAGACGCCTGACAAGCCACTAGGAGCTCTTCCATGACCCTTTCCCTGAACGCCTTCCGTCCCGGCCGCCTGCTCGTGGCAGCGAGCCTGAGCGCCAGCCTGCTGTCGCTGTCCGTGCAGGCCACCACCCTCACCCGCGACAACGGCGCCCCGGTCGGCGACAACCAGAATTCGCAGACCGCCGGCCCCAACGGCTCGGTGCTGCTGCAGGACGTGCAACTGCTGCAGAAGCTGCAGCGCTTCGACCGCGAACGCATTCCCGAGCGCGTCGTGCACGCTCGCGGCACCGGAGCCCATGGCGAGTTCGTCGCCAGCGCCGACATCAGCGACCTGAGCATGGCCAAGGTCTTCCGCAAGGGCGAGAAGACCCCGGTGTTCGTGCGCTTCTCCGCGGTAGTGCACGGCAACCATTCCCCGGAAACCCTGCGCGATCCGCGTGGCTTCGCCACCAAGTTCTACACCGCCGACGGCAACTGGGACCTGGTCGGCAACAACTTCCCGACCTTCTTCATCCGCGACGCGATCAAGTTCCCGGACATGGTCCATGCCTTCAAGCCGGATCCGCGCAGCAACCTGGACGACGACTCGCGGCGCTTCGACTTCTTCTCCCACGTACCGGAAGCGACCCGTACCCTGACCCTGCTGTACTCCAACGAGGGCACTCCGGCCAGCTACCGGGAAATGGACGGCAACAGCGTGCACGCCTACAAGCTGGTCAACGCCAAGGGCGAGGTGCACTACGTGAAGTTCCACTGGAAGAGCCTGCAGGGCCAGAAGAACCTCGATCCGAAGCAGGTCATGGAGGTCCAGGGGCGCGACTACAGCCACATGACCAACGACCTGGTGAGTGCGATCAGGAAGGGTGATTTCCCGAAATGGGACCTGTACATCCAGGTGCTCAAGCCCGAGGACCTGGCGAAGTTCGACTTCGATCCGCTGGATGCGACCAAGATCTGGCCGGGCATTGCCGAGCGCAAGATCGGCCGGATGGTGCTGAACCGCAACGTCGACAACTTCTTCCAGGAAACCGAGCAGGTCGCCATGGCGCCCTCGAACCTGGTGCCGGGCATCGAGCCTTCCGAGGATCGCCTGCTCCAGGGCCGGCTGTTCGCCTACGCCGACACCCAGATGTACCGGGTCGGCGCCAACGGCCTGGGCCTGCCGGTCAACCGGCCGCGCAGCGTGGTCAATACCGTCAACCAGGACGGTGCGCTGAACGCCGGGCACAGCGCGAGCGGGGTGAACTACCAGCCGAGCCGCCTGGAGCCGCGCGAAGAGCAGGCCAGCGCGCGCTATGTGCAGACCCCGCTGAGCGGCGCCACCCAGCAGGCGAAGATCCAGCGCGAGCAGAACTTCAAGCAGACCGGCGAGCTGTTCCGCTCGTACGGCAAGAAGGACCAGGCCGACCTGATCGCCAGCCTCGGCGGGGCGCTGGCGATCACCGACGACGAGAGCAAGTACATCATGCTTTCCTACTTCTACAAGGCCGACAGCGACTACGGTACCGGCCTGGCCAAGGTGGCCGGGGCCGATCTGCAGCGTGTTCGCCAACTGGCGGCGAAACTCCAGGATTGACGCCAGACGGGGCGGCCTGCGAGGCCGCCCTCTCCCTATATCGACTGGGCAGGAGGTGAGGACGATGCGAGGTTGGATAGTGGCGGCTTGCATGCTGCTCGCGGCGCTGGGAGCCCAGGCCGAAGGCAGCCGGCCAGCGGCGTCGGGGCCCGAGGTGGAGGCGCGGTTGCGCGATTACCTCTTCGACGCCGCCCGGCGTGGCGACCAGGCCATGCTGAAGGAGTTCGTCGAGGCCGGTTTCGATCTCGATGCGCGGGACGCCAAGGGTTATACCGCGCTGATCCTGGCCGCCTACCACGGCCATGGCGAGGTGGTGGAGCAGTTGCTGGAGGCCGGCGCCGATCCCTGCGCCCAGGACAAGCGCGGCAATACCGCCCTGATGGGCGCGATCTTCAAGGGTGAGATGCGCATCGCCCGGCGCCTGATCGGCGCCGAGTGCAGCCCGGACCAGCGCAACGGCGCGGGCCAGACCGCGGCGATGTACGCCGCGCTGTTCCAGCGCGAGGAGCTGCTCCAGGCGTTGTCGGCGCGCGGCGCCGACCTTGGCGCCCGCGATGCCCTGGGCAACAGCGTGGAAAGCCTGCGACGCGGCGAGCTGAACGGTACTGCGCCAGCGAAGTGATCGGGGGCAATGTTCGGCGGGAGCGGGCTGGGCTAGTCTGGAGGTGTCGTATCCAACGTCAGAGGAGGTCCGCCATGCCGCTCGAGCAACATCCGCTTTCCCGGGAGTTTCCGGATTTTCACGCCGAACTGAAGCAGCTTCACGGCAACGACGCCCACTTCACTCGCCTGGCGGCGGATTACGAAAGCCTCGACAAGCGTATCTACGAGGTCGAGGGTGGCCGCGAAGCCCTCGACGATCTGGCGCTGCAGGGATTGAAACAGCAGCGGGTACAGCTCAAGGACGAGATCGCCGAGAGGCTGAGGAAGGCCAACGGCAGGGGCCATTGAGTTCAGCCCGTGGTAGGGAAGGGCGCCTGAGGGCGCCCTTTTTCGTGTCGGCGGTTTCAGAACAGCCCGCCGAAGCGGAAGCTCTGGCCGACCGCGACGAACGCCAGTCCGACCAGGGTTATCGCCACGATATGCCAGCCCAGCTTCGGCAGGCTGGCGGCGTCCAGCCTCGGGATCAGGCGCAGGCGGGCGTGCGCGCCGAGGGCGGCGGTCGCCGCCAGGAGCAGCAGCTTGAGCTGCAGGGCGCGGGCCACCGGGCTGGCGTCGAGCCAGTGCCCGAGCGGTAGCCACAGGCTGGCCAGCCACAGGCCGCTGGCCACCTGCAGCAGCAGGGCGGGGATGCCGATCCGCTCGTAGACCTGCTCGAAGGCGCGGATCGCCTGCGGATCGCGGCGGCGCAGGGCGCCGGGGAGGATGCCGAGGGCCAGGACCAGGTGGCCGCCGACCCAGATCGCGGCGCCCAGCAGGTGCAGGAACAGCAGTATGCGCATGGAAGTCTCCTTGTCCGGCCACCAGTGTCGCGCGAAGCGCGGACGATCGAGGCTGATCGGAATCAAGCCAGCGGCTATCATCTGCGCTTTGCCCGCGAGAGGAATTCCCATGGCCAAGGCCAAGCGCATGTACGGCTGCACCGAGTGTGGCGCGACCTTCCCGAAATGGGCCGGCCAGTGCGCGGACTGCGGGGCCTGGAACACCCTGGTGGAGACCGTGGTCGAGGCCGCGCCGAGCGGTTCCGGGCGCGGCGGCTGGGCCGGCCAGCAGGCCAACCTGAAGACCCTGGCGGAAGTCAGCGTCGAGGAAATGCCGCGCTTCACCACCGGCTCGGCCGAGCTGGACCGGGTGCTCGGCGGCGGCCTGGTGGACGGTTCGGTGGTGCTGATCGGCGGCGATCCCGGCATCGGCAAGTCGACCATCCTCCTGCAGACCCTGTGCAACCTGGCGACCCGGGTGCCGGCCTTGTATGTCACCGGCGAGGAGTCGCAACAGCAGGTGGCGATGCGCGCGCGGCGCCTGTCGCTGCCGGAAGACCGGCTCAAGGTGATGACCGAGACCAGCATCGAGACCATCATCGCCACCGCCCGCCAGGAGCAGCCGCGGGTGATGGTGATCGACTCGATCCAGACCATCTTCACCGAGCAGTTGCAATCGGCGCCGGGCGGCGTCGCCCAGGTGCGCGAAAGCGCCGCCATGCTGGTGCGCTACGCCAAGCAGAGCGGCACGGCGATCTTCCTGGTCGGCCACGTGACCAAGGAAGGCGCGCTGGCCGGGCCACGGGTGCTCGAGCACATGGTCGACACCGTGCTGTATTTCGAAGGCGAGTCCGACGGCCGCCTGCGCCTGCTGCGGGCGGTGAAGAACCGTTTCGGCGCGGTCAACGAGCTGGGCGTGTTCGGCATGACCGACAAGGGCCTCAAGGAGGTCAGCAATCCTTCGGCGATCTTCCTCACCCGCGCCCAGGAAGCGGTGCCCGGCAGCGTGGTGATGGCCACCTGGGAGGGCTCGCGGCCGATGCTGGTGGAGGTCCAGGCGCTGGTCGATACCAGCCACCTGGCCAACCCGCGGCGGGTGACCCTGGGCCTCGACCAGAACCGCCTGGCGATGCTGCTGGCGGTGCTGCATCGCCACGGCGGCATCCCGACCTACGACCAGGACGTGTTCCTCAACGTGGTGGGCGGGGTGAAGGTACTGGAAACCGCCTCCGACCTGGCGCTGATGGCGGCGGTGATGTCGAGCCTGCGCAACCGGCCGTTGCCGCACGACCTGCTGGTGTTCGGCGAGGTCGGGCTGTCGGGCGAGGTGCGCCCGGTGCCGAGCGGCCAGGAGCGCCTGAAGGAAGCCGGCAAGCATGGCTTCAAGCGCGCCATCGTGCCCCTCGGCAACGCACCGAAGGAAGCCCCGGCGGGCTTGCAGGTGATCGCCGTGACGCGCCTGGAGCAGGCCCTGGACGCCCTCTTCGAATGATTCGCCTCAGTCGTCGTGGGCGCTGACCAGCAGGGCCAGTTCGCGCTCCAGCAGTTCCTCGTCGCCCAGGTTGAGCTCGACCAGGCGGCGCAGGTGGCTGATGGAGTCGAGGTCGATGTGCCGGCATTCGAAGCCGAGCAGGCCGTCGCGGGCCCAGGCCAGGCTGATCTCCATGCGGATCAGCACGTCCAGGCCCAGGTACAGGCGGGCCTCGAAGGGCCGCTGCGGATCGCCGTTCCAGTCCTGTGGCTGGCCGACCAGGATGCCGTGCAGGGAGACGTCGTGGAGCAAGACCTCCCAGCGCCGTTCACCCTGGAGAATCTCGCTGTCGGCGTCGAAGGCGATCCGGTGGAAACGTCGACGTTCGTCGTGCTGGTCACTCATGTCGCGATCCCTCGGTGCGCGCTGTTGGATACCACTATAGCCAAGCCCCGCCGGCGGGGTAGTGACGGAACCTGTGCGGTGGGCACCGTGTCTCTCTCAGTGGCGGCTGGATCGACGGCACCTGTGCGAGTTTGACAGTTCGTCAAGTGTCGCCAAAGCTGCTAGAGCGTTTTTCTCCAAAATACAACTGCGGAGCGCAGACATGGACAAGCGACTTTTGAGCAAGGGGTTGGTTCTGGGGCTGCTGAGCCTGGGCAGCATGACGGCATACGCCGACGCGGCAGGCGGAAACGGCTGTGGTTGGGGCAACATGGTGTTCGAGGGCCAGCGCGGCCTGTTCCCGCACCTGCTCGCCACCACCACCAACGGTACCTCGGGCAACGCCACCTTTGGCATGACCTCCGGCACCAACGGCTGTAACACCAACGCACGCCTGGGCTACGGCGGCCGCTCGATCTTCGCCATGAACGGGATGCTCGACAACATCGCCGAGGACATGGCCAAGGGCCAGGGCGAAGCGCTCGACGCCTATGCCGTCCTGCTCGGGGTGGAAGCCAAGGACCGCGCGCATTTCGCCCAGGTCACCCAGAAGCACTTCGGCGAGATCTTCGCCAGCCAGGATGCGACCGGCGAGCAGGTGCTGAGCAACACCCTGGCGGTCATGAGTCGCGATGGCACCCTGGCGCGCTACGCCAAGCAGCCGGCCTGATCCACCCAGGCCCATGAAAAAGCCCGCTACGGCGGGCTTTTTCATGGGCGCGCGGCAACTGGCCGGGCCTGGACGGAGGCTTCCCAAGGGCTAGTGGGAACGGCGCGAACCCGGCGCATCCATCAGTTTTTTCCTATAGCCGGAAACATTCGCCCTGAAGGGCTCCGCAGCTGTCATTCCTTCCGCTCGCTGCCGCCAGGGCCCGCCGGCCATGGACTTTTCCGCCGGATTCCTGCGACATTGCGCCTACCGCCATCACGCGGTAACCGCTCTAGACTAAGGTCGTATGACCCCCGGTCGGTTCGCGGCTAGAATTTTCGCTGCAGAACTGCGCCCTCCATCTGTCGGAAGCCAAACACTATGAACAATAACAATAGCCTGCTACGTCACCTCGCCTGGCTGGTGGTGGCGATCGTGGGCGCCGCGGCCCTGGGCGTCGTCGCCCTGCGTCGCGGCGAAGCGATCAATGCCTTGTGGATCGTGGTCGCGGCGGTGGCCATCTACCTGGTCGCCTACCGCTACTACAGCCTGTTCATCGCCAGCAAGGTGATGCAACTGGACCCCAACCGCGCGACCCCCGCGGTGCTCAACAACGATGGCCTGGACTACGTCCCGACCAACAAGCACATCCTCTTCGGTCACCATTTCGCCGCCATCGCCGGCGCCGGCCCGCTGGTCGGCCCGGTGCTCGCCGCACAGATGGGCTACCTGCCCGGCACGCTCTGGCTGATCGCTGGCGTAGTCCTCGCCGGCGCGGTGCAGGACTTCATGGTCCTGTTCATTTCCAGCCGGCGCAACGGCCGCTCGCTGGGCGAGCTGGTGCGCGAGGAAATGGGCCAGGTGGCCGGCACCATCGCGCTGTTCGGCGCCTTCCTGATCATGATCATCATCCTCGCGGTGCTCGCGCTGATCGTGGTGAAGGCCCTGGCCGACAGCCCGTGGGGCATGTTCACCGTGCTCGCGACCATCCCGATCGCGCTGTTCATGGGCGTCTACATGCGCTTCATCCGGCCCGGCCGGATCGGCGAGATCTCGATCATCGGCGTGCTCCTCCTGCTCGGCTCGATCTGGCTCGGCGGCCAGGTGGCGGCCAGCCCGGAATGGGCGCCGCACTTCACCTTCAGCGGGATCCAGATCACCTGGATGCTGATCGGCTACGGCGCCGTCGCCTCGGTGCTGCCGGTATGGCTGCTGCTGGCGCCGCGCGACTATCTGTCGACCTTCCTCAAGATCGGCACCATCATCGGCCTGGCGATCGGCATCCTGATCGTCATGCCGGAACTGAAGATGCCGGCCCTGACCCAGTTCACCGACGGCACCGGCCCGGTCTGGAAGGGCAGCCTGTTCCCGTTCCTGTTCATCACCATCGCCTGCGGCGCGGTGTCCGGCTTCCACGCGCTGATCTCCTCGGGGACCACGCCGAAGCTGCTCAACCGCGAGCCCGATGCCCGCTACATCGGCTACGGCGGCATGCTGATGGAATCCTTCGTGGCGATCATGGCGATGGTTGCCGCCTCGGTGATCGAGCCGGGCATCTACTTCGCCATGAACAGTCCGCCGGCGGTGGTCGGCGCCGACGTCAACGCGGTGGCCGCGACCGTCAGCAGCTGGGGCTTCGCCATCACCCCGGACCAGCTCACCCAGACCGCCAGGGACATCGGCGAGACCACCATCCTGGCCCGCGCCGGCGGCGCGCCGACCCTGGCGGTGGGTATCGCGCACATCCTTCACCAGGTACTGCCGGGCGAGAACACCATGGCCTTCTGGTACCACTTCGCGATTCTCTTCGAGGCGCTGTTCATCCTCACCGCGGTGGATGCCGGCACCCGCGCCGGGCGCTTCATGTTGCAGGACCTGCTGGGCAACTTCGTGCCGGCGCTGAAGAAGACCGAGTCGTGGACCGCCAACATCATCGGCACCGGCGGCTGCGTGGCGCTGTGGGGCTGGCTGCTGTACCAGGGCGTGGTCGATCCGCTGGGCGGGATCAACACCCTGTGGCCGCTGTTCGGCATTTCCAACCAGATGCTCGCCGGCATCGCGCTGATGCTCGCCACCGTGGTCCTGATCAAGATGAAGCGCCAGCAGTACGTCTGGGTGACCATCCTGCCGGCCGCCTGGCTGCTGATCTGCACCACCACCGCGGGCCTGATCAAGATCTTCGACAGCAATCCGGCGGTCGGCTTCGTCGCCCTCGGCGAGAAGTACGCCACCGCGCTGGATGCCGGCCAGGTACTGGCTCCGGCCAAGGATATCGGCCAGATGCAGCACGTGGTGCTGAACGCCTACATCAACGCCGGCCTGACCGTGCTGTTCCTGCTGGTGGTGTTCAGCGTACTGTTCTACGCCATCAAGGTCGGCATCGCGGCCTGGGGCAAGAGCGAGCGGACCGACAAGGAAACCCCGTTCCAGCCCATTCCCGATGCCTGACCGGCCGCGCTCCCCGGTTCGCCGGGGAGCCTTCACGAGGAAATCGCCATGTTCAACGACCTCAGCCGCATGGGCAAATACCTGGGCCAGGCGGCCCGGATGCTGGTCGGCATGCCCGACTACGACACCTATGTCGAGCACATGCGCAACAAGCACCCGGACAAGCCGGTGATGACCTACGAGGAGTTCTTCCGCGAGCGCCAGGAGGCGCGCTACGGTGGCGGCAAGGGCCGGCCGATCCGCTGCTGCTGAATCCCCATCCTTCCGCGGGCCACGTCTGACGTGGCCCGCGTCTTTTCTGGAAGTTGCGCATGTCCGAAGTAGCCAACGACAAACACGCCCCGATCCCCGTCACCGTGCTCACCGGTTTCCTCGGCGCGGGCAAGACCACCCTGCTCAAGTACCTGCTGCAGGCCGAGCACGGCATGAAGATCGCGGTGATCGAGAACGAGTACAGCGATACACCGATCGACGGCCAGTTGCTCGGCGTCGAGCCGGTGCAGGTGATGACGCTGTCCAACGGCTGCGTCTGCTGCTCGATCAACACCGACCTGGAAAAGGCCCTGTTCCTCCTGCTGGAGCGCCGCGACAACGGCGAGATCGACTTCGACCGCCTGGTGATCGAGTGCACCGGCCTGGCCGATCCGGCGCCGGTGGCGCAGACCTTCTTCGCCGACGAGGAACTCTGCCAGCGCTATGTGCTGGACGGCATCATCACCCTGGTGGACGCCGCCAATGCCGAGCGCCACCTGCAGGAAACCATCGCCCAGGCCCAGGTCGGCTTCGCCGACCGCATCCTGGTGAGCAAGACCGACCTGGTCGACGCCGCGACCTTCGAGGCCCTGGGCCAGCGCCTGCAACGGATCAACCGGCGGGCGCTGGTGCATGTGGTCGAGCACGGCCGCATCGACCTGGCGAACCTGCTCGACGTACGAGGCTTCAACCTCAACGCCGACCTCGGTCCGGGCATCGGCCTGCGCCCGCTGCGAGCGGTGGCAGCCAAGGACAGCCGCGATCGCATCGGCACGCTGGTGCTGCGCAGCGACACGCCGCTGGATCTCGAAAGGCTGAGCGAGTTCATGGACGACCTGTTGCAGTGGCATGGCAATTCCCTGCTGCGCTACAAGGGCGTGCTGAACATCGCCGGCGAGCCGCGTCGCCTGGTATTCCAGGGCGTGCTGCGACTCTACGGCTTCGATTGGGATAGCGAGTGGCGGGACGACGAAGCGCGCGAGAGCGTGATCGTGTTCATCGGCGACAACCTGCCGGAAGACAGCATCCGCCAGGGCTTCGAACGCATCGTCGAAGGCCGCTGAGGCGCAGCGACGTCAAGGGAGCATGGAATCGGACAAAGGGAGCGTGGAAATGAAAAAGCCCGGCATTTGCCGGGCTCTTTCGTCTTGCCTTGTCGCTTAGTTGCCGTAGACCGGGAACTTGGCGCAGATCGCCTTGACCTTCTCGCGTACGCCGTCGACCACGGACTCGTCGCCCATGTTCTCGAGGATGTCGCAGATCCAGCCGGCCAGCTCGCGGCATTCGGCCTCCTTGAAGCCACGGGTGGTCACGGCCGGGGTACCGATGCGCAGGCCGGAGGTGACGAAAGGCGAGCGCGGGTCGTTCGGAACCGAGTTCTTGTTCACGGTGATGAACGCGCGGCCGAGAGCGGCGTCGGCGTCCTTGCCGGTGATGTCCTGCTTGATCAGGGAGAGCAGGAACAGGTGGTTCCGGGTGCCGCCGGAAACCACGTCGAAGCCGCGGTCGATGAAGACCTGGGCCATCGCCTGGGCGTTCTTCAGGACCTGCTGCTGGTAGGTCTTGAACTCCGGCTGCAGGGCTTCCTTGAAGCACACCGCCTTGGCCGCGATCACGTGTTCCAGCGGACCGCCCTGGGCGCCGGGGAATACCGCGGAGTTGAGCTTCTTCTCGATCTCTTCGTTGGCGCGCGCCAGGATCAGGCCACCGCGCGGACCGCGCAGGGTCTTGTGGGTGGTGGTGGTGACCACGTCGGCGAACGGCACCGGGTTCGGGTAGACACCAGCGGCGACCAGCCCGGCGACGTGGGCCATGTCGACGAACAGGTAGGCGCCGACCTTGTCGGCGATGGCGCGGAAGCGCGGGAAGTCGAGGACCTGGGAATAGGCGGAGAAGCCGGCGACGATCATCTTCGGCTTGTGCTCGACGGCCAGGCGCTCGACTTCGTCATAGTCGATCAGGCCGTTGGCGTCGATACCGTACTGCACGGCGTTGTACAGCTTGCCGGAGGAGGAGACGCTGGCGCCGTGGGTCAGGTGGCCGCCGTGGGCCAGGCTCATGCCGAGGATGGTGTCGCCGGCCGACAGCAGGGCCAGGTAGACCGCCGCGTTGGCCTGGGAGCCGGCATGCGGCTGGACGTTGGCGTAGTCGGCGCCGAACAGTTGCTTGGCGCGGTCGATGGCCAGTTGCTCGACGATATCGACGTACTCGCAGCCACCGTAGTAGCGCTTGTGCGGGTAGCCTTCGGCGTACTTGTTGGTCAGCACCGAACCCTGGGCTTCCATCACCGCCGGGCTGGTGTAGTTCTCGGAGGCGATCAGCTCGATGTGCTCTTCCTGGCGCTGGGCTTCCTGCTCCATCGCGGCAAAGAGTTCGGCATCGTAGCGGGCGAGGGTCAAATCACGGCTGAACATGGCGGTCCTCATAAGGATCGGTGCTGGGAAAAGGCGCGCATTCTAACCCATGCGGCGGGAGCTGGCACATGAAAGGCCATCATGTCGCGGACAAGCGGCGCTCAAGCGCGCCGCCCGGCGCTCAGCCCTCGTTGAACATGAACAGCACGTCGCTGGCGTAGAGCATGCCGAACTGCTCGGCGGGCATCGGCCGGCCGAACAGGTAGCCTTGCACCTCATCGCAGCCGTGCTCGCGGAGGAAGTCCAGCTGCGCCTGGCTTTCCACGCCCTCGGCGATCACCATCAGGTTCAGGCTGTGGGCCATGGCGATGATCGCCCGGGCGATCTGCGCGTCCTGCTCGCCATGGGGCAGGCCGTCGACGAAGCTGCGGTCGATCTTGAGCACGTCGATGGGGAACTGCTTGAGGTAGTTCAGCGAGGAGTAGCCGGTGCCGAAGTCGTCCACCGCGATGGCCAGGCCGAGGCGCTTGAGCCCGGAGAGGATCTGCATGGCCTCGGCGACGTCGCTCATCAGGATGCTTTCGGTCAGTTCCAGTTCCAGGCAGGCTGGCGGGATGCCGGTCTCGTAGAGGATCGCGGCGATCCGCTCGCCCAGCTGGCCATCGGCGAACTGGCGTGCCGAGAGGTTCACCGAGACCTTCGGCACCCGCACCTTGGCCTTGTGCCAGCTGCGCAACTGCTTGCAGGCCTCGGCCAGCAGCCAGTCGCCGACCTGGGCCACCAGGCCGATCTCCTCCAGCACCGGAATGAACTCGCTCGGCGGAACCAGCCCGCGGCGCGGGTGCTGCCAGCGCAACAGGGCCTCGGCGCCGGTCAGGCGGCGCCCGTCGCCGGTGAACTGCGGCTGGTAGTGGAGGACGAACTCGCCCAGTTCGAGGGCGCGGCGCAGGTCGCTTTCCAGTTCCAGGCGCTCGAGGGCGCGGGCGTTCATCTCGGCCTGGTAGAACTGGAAGTTGTTCTTGCCCATCTCCTTGGCATGGTACATCGCCGTGTCGGCGTTCTTCATCAGCAGGCTCAGCTCGGCGCCGTCCTGTGGCGACAGGGCCACGCCGATGCTGGCGGTGACGAAGAACTCGCGGCCTTCCAGGGTGAACGGTCGGGCCAGGCGGCCGAGGATCAGCTCGGCGACCTGGATCGCCCGCTTCAGGGCGATCTCGCGGTCGCCCTGGGACGGCAGCAGCAGGGTGAACTCGTCGCCGCCCATGCGCGCCACCGTGTCGTCCTGGCTGACGCAGGCGCTCAGGCGGGTAGCCACTTCCTGCAGCATGCGGTCGCCGGCGGCATGGCCGAGGGAGTCGTTGATCGGCTTGAAGCGGTCGAGGTCGAGGAACATCAGCACCACCCACTGGCCGTTGCGCTCGGCCTGTTGCAGGGCGGTGTGCAGGCGGTCCTGGAACAGCGTGCGATTGGGCAGGTGGGTGAGGGCGTCGTAGTAGGCCAGGCGATGGATGCGTCGCTCGCTGGCCTTGCGTTCGCTGATGTCGCTGAAGAAACAGACGAAGCTGACCAGGTCGCCTTCCTCGTCGCGGATCGCGGTGATCCCGACCCAGGAGGGATAGAGTTCGCCGGTCTTGCGCTTCTGCAGGATCTCGCCTTCCCAGCTGCCGCTGTGCTGCAGGCTGGCGAGCACGTGCTTGAGCTGGTTGGCTTCCTGGCGGTCGGCGGTGAGCAGGCGTGGCTGCTGGTCGAGCACGTCGGCCGGGCTGTAGCCGGTCAGGCGCGAGAAGGAGTCGTTGACCTGGACGATATAGCCGGCCGGGTCGGTGACCATGATCGCCGCGGTCGAGTGTTCGAATACCGTCGCCGCCATCCGCAATTCGCGTTCGGCGCGGCGTTGCTGGCTGATGTCGCGGGCGACGCCGAGCAGGCCCTCGAAGCGATCGTGTTCGTCCCACATCAGGACCAGTCGCAGTTCGATGGGGATCTTGCGCCCATCGGCGCGCAGGCAGTCGAGGGCGAACAGGTGCTGGGCGGGATTCTCGCGCAGCTCGGCGAGTTTCTCGCGATCGCCGATGGCATGCCGCACGCGACGCAACAGGCCGTTCAGGCGGCCCAGCTGGCGCGGGTTGGTGGCCGTCTGGTGGAGACCGTTGAGCAGCGCCCACTCCGGGCTGTAGCCGAACACGTGCTGCACCGAGGGGCTGACGTAGTTGGCGTTGAGCTCGGCGTCGGTGGAGAAGATCACGTCGCTGATGTTCTCCGCCAGCATGCGGTAGCGCCGACCGTTCTCGCGCAGCGCATTGTTCGCCTCGACGGTGAAGGTGATGTCCTTGGCCACCCCGATCAGGCGCGCCACGCGGCCGCTGCGGTCCCGGCTGAAGGCCTGTTCGCGGATGTCGAACCAGTGCCAGCGGCCATCGCGGTGGCGCCAGCGCAACTGGCTGTCGAGCAGCAGGCCGTCGCCGACCACGTGCTGCAGGTTGCGGATGCGCCAGTAGTATTCCTGGTCGTCGGGGTGCAGCAGGGTTTCCCAGAAGTTCTCGCCCATCCGTGCCAGTTCTTCCTGGTCGTAGCCAAGCTGCTGGCCCAGGTGGTGGTTGCTGAAGATCACCCGGCGCGCGTTCAGGTCATGGATGTACAGGGTGTCGGGCACCGCCTGCACGGCGTCCGACCAGAATTTCTCGCGCTCGATCAGCGACAGCTCGACTTCCTTGCGGCTGGTGACGTCGGACAGGCTGAGGGTCACCGCGTGCCATTCGCCGGGGTTGTCCGGCAGGCGCAGCTGCAACCACAGGTGGCGCGGCGCGCCGCGGTCGTTGCGCAGCGTGGCTTCGAGTTCGAGCAGCGGGCGGCGCTCGATCAGGGCCTCGATCACCTGCAGGCGCAGGCTGTCCGGTTGCAGCGGTCCGTGGTCGAGAAGGCGCTGCCAGGCCTGGCCGGTGGAGTCGATTCCCAGCAGGCGGCGGGTAAGGTCGTTGATCTCGGTGATGCGGATCCGCTCCAGCAGTTCGCGCTGCCGGGCGGGCCGCCCGGCGAGCCAGGCATGCAGCGCGGCGGGAGTGTCCAGCCGGTACTCGGCCAGGGCCTGGCGCAGGGCGGACAGGTCCAGCACGCAGAGCGCCACGCCGACGCCCTCGAAGATGTCCTGGTAGCGCCGCCGGGTCTCTTCCAGGACGCCGAGGGCGTGCTGCTCCTCGGTGACATCGCGCAGCACCCAGACCTGGCCGCCCTGGAGGATCCGTTCGCGCAGGGTCCAGGCCTGGGCGGCCTCCGTATGGCTGGCCAACGGGTGGCGGCTGAGGGTGAACACCCGTGGTTCGCCGCGCACCCGCAGCGGCAGCAATTCGCTGCGGGTTTCGCCATCGCCGGCGGCGTCGCTCAGCCAGCCCGGCTCGAGGTCTGGCAGCAGGCCCAGCAAATGATGCTGGCGCGCCTGCGCCGAGCTGATGCCGAAGAGTTGCTCGGCCTGCGGGTTGAGATAGCTGAGACGGCCATCGGCGCGGGTCACCAGCACCCGCTCGTCGATCGCCGCCAGTGCCGTGGCCGCCTGGCGCAGGCTGCGCTGCGAGGCCAGGGTCATGGCGCGCAGGCCTTGCTGTTCGCGATGCAGGCGCAGCAGGGTGAACACCGTGACGCCGACCAGCAGGAGGAATATCAGCAGTTCGCCGCCGATCCCCCGCAGCAGGCCGAGCCGCACCTGGGGGCTGTCGTGGAGCCCGCGCAATTGCCAGTCGCTGTTGCGCAGGGGCTCCACGCCGAGGCTCTGCATGTCGTCGAGCAACGTCGCGTTGCCCGGCGTATGCCAGAGCACCCGGCCGGCGTACTGGTCTTCCAGGCGCCAGAGCAGGTTGCCGGCCGGCAGGTCGGGACTCCACTGGGCGAGGCTGTCGCTGGCCAGGCGCAGCAGCCAGAAGCCGCTGTCGCGGCGGCTGCCGGGTTCGCGCAGAGTGAGATAGAGGGATTCACCATCGCGCGGATCGAGGCAATAGTGATAGAGACCGGCACCGGCGTGCTGGCGCAGCCGGTCATAGAGTGGCGGATTGCCCGCTTGCGGCTTGCCATCCACCCACTCCAGCGCCCGCACCTGCGGCAGCGCATCGCTGACCCGGGGCAACAGCCTGCGGCGGATCTCGTCGCGCTCGGCGGGCGGCGCTCCTGGCAGCAACGCGAGGGCGGTGCGGGCCTTCAGTTCGAGGGTCAGGGACAGGCGGTCGTGCAGGCGGTCGAGCTGGGCGGCGGCCCGTTCGTGTTCGAAGCGCTCCTGCTGGCGCAATTCCTGGCATATCTGCCAGAGCAGCAAGCCGAGCATCAGCACGACCAGCAACAGCAGACCGCCCTTGGCTGCCTGGCGGACGGGAACGGTCAGCGGGTCGCCGGCGGGAGGCGGCGACGGGGTTTGCGAGGGGGTCGACACTGACCGGAGTTCCTGGGGCAGGTGTGATTCAGTAGGCAGTTAGGATGCCCGGAAGCAAGGCCAAGTGCCAGTATCGCCGACGAGCGTCGTGGTCCTTTCCGGCCTAACGGGTCACTTTGTCGCAGCGAGGAACGGCGGGGCTTTCCGGTTCGCCGGGGCTGTCTGGCGGCGGTGCCCGGAAAATCTGGCCGGACATGGCCGCGGGGGATTCCGGGCAGGGCGGTGCAACCTCAGGGACGCGCCGGATTGGCGGCGCCGTGGAGGAACATCTGTTCGAGGGTTTGCGCGGAGTTGGCGCTGGCCGCGCGCCCGCGCCGTTCGGCGTCGACCAGGCCATAGATCAGGGTCAGGAACAGCTCGGTGAAGACTGCCGCGGTGATGTCGATGCGGAACACACCTTTCTGCTGGCCGCGCAGGAAGAAGGCATCCAGCGCGGCGATGTAGGACTGCCAGCGGGCGCCTTCGCCGTCGGGGTCGAGGTAGTCCGGGCGGTACTGGAACACCAGGAAGACCAGCATCTCGCGATGGGCGAGGTGCTCCTTGACCAGCCGCTGCAGCGCCGCCAGGGGCTCGCTGCGTTCCAGGTCGCAGGTCTCGATGACCTGGTTCAGCACCGCCTCGCCATGGTCCTCGAGCATCCGCACCAGGTTGTCGCGCGTCCCGCAGAAGCGGTGCAGCGTGGCCTTGCTCACGCCGGCCGCCTCGGCCAGCTCTTTCAGCGTGGCCCGTGGGCGCTCGACGATGGCGACGGCCAGCGCCTTGAGGAGTCGTTCGTCATGGGTGATCAGGGTCATCGGCAGGTCCCGGTTGGCTTTCCGTTTGCGCGCCATTGTGCAGAAAAGTGCCCGCACTTCAAAAGGATCAGGTAACTTTTGCTCATATGAGACATTATTGACTCATTTAGATTTGAAAAGTACCATTCGATCCATTTTTCAATCAAGGGTCGGGTATGTCATGGCTGATTTGCGGGCAATAGGAAGGGGCGCTGCACTGGCGCTGGCCGTCGCGCTGGCGGGTTGCGGGCCGGCGGAAGAACGGCAGGACGCCGCCGAACCGGCGCTGCCGGTGGAGGTACTGGCGGTGCGGAGCGAAACCCTGGCGCTGACCTCGGAACTGCCGGGGCGGATCGAACCGGTGCGGGTCGCCGAGGTACGTGCGCGGGTAGCGGGCATCGTGGTGCAGAAGCGCTTCGAAGAAGGTGCCGACGTCAAGGCCGGCGAGCTGCTGTTCCAGATCGATCCGGCGCCGCTGAAGGCTGCGCTGTCGCGTGCCGAGGGGGAGCTGGCGCGAACCCGGGCGGTGCTGTTCGAGGCGCAGGCGCGGGTGCGCCGCTACGAGCCGCTGGTGAAGATCCAGGCGGTCAGCCAGCAGGACTTCGACACCGCCATCGCCGACCTGCGCAGCGCCCAGGCGGCGAGCCGGTCGGCCCAGGCCGAGGTGGAAACCGCGCGGCTGAACCTGGGCTACGCCTCGGTCAGCGCGCCGATCTCCGGCCGCATCGGCCGCGCGCTGGTGACCGAGGGCGCGCTGGTCGGGCAGGGCGAGGCCACGCTGATGGCGCGCATCCAGCAGCTCGATCCGATCTACGCGGACTTCACCCAGACGGCCGCCGAGGCGCTGCGCCTGCGCGAAGCGCTGAAGGATGGCAGCCTGGCCGCCGGCGACAGCGAGGCGCTGAGCATCCGTGTCGAAGGCACCTCCTACGAGCGCCAGGGCGCATTGCAGTTCGCCGACGTGGCGGTGGACCGCGGCACCGGCCAGATCACCTTGCGCGGCAAGTTCGCCAATCCCGACGGCGTGCTGCTGCCGGGCATGTACGTGCGCGTGCGGGCGCCGCAGGGCACCGACAGCCGGGCGATCCTGGTCCCGCAGCGCGCCGTTCGCCGCGGCAGCGACGGCACCGCCCAGGTGATGGTGGTGGGCGCGGACGAACGCGCCGAGGCGCGCGACGTCAGCACCGGCGTCATGCAGGGCTCGCGCTGGCAGATCACCGAGGGCCTGCAGCCGGGTGACCGGGTCATCGTCGGTGGCCTGACCGCGGTGCAGCCGGGGGTGAAGATCGTGCCGAAGCCGGATGGCGCCCAGGCGCAAGCCCGGTCGTCCGTGCCGCAACAGTAAGGGCGGGTTCGCCCCGAGGATTTTCCGATGTCCGAGTTCTTCATCAAGCGGCCGAACTTCGCCTGGGTGGTGGCGCTGTTCATCTCCCTGGCCGGCCTGCTGGTCATTTCCAGATTGCCGGTGGCGCAGTACCCCAGTGTCGCGCCACCGCAGATCACCATTACCGCCACCTACCCCGGCGCTTCGGCGAAGGTACTGGTGGATTCCGTCACCAGCGTTCTCGAGGAATCGCTGAACGGCGCGAAGGGCCTGCTCTACTTCGAGTCGACCAACAACTCCAACGGTACCGCCGAGATCGTCGTCACCTTCGAGCCCGGCACCGATCCGGACCTTGCCCAGGTCGATGTGCAGAACCGCCTGAAGAAAGCCGAGGCGCGCATGCCGCAGGCGGTGCTGACCCAGGGGGTGGAGGTCGAGCAGACCAGCGCCGGCTTCCTGTTGATCTACGCCCTCAACTACAAGGAAGGCGTGCAGCGCAGCGACACCACCGCCCTGGGCGACTATGCCGCGCGCAACATCAACAACGAACTGCGTCGCCTGCCGGGTGTCGGCAAGCTGCAGTTCTTCTCCTCCGAGGCGGCCATGCGGGTCTGGATCGATCCGCAGAAGCTGGTCGGCTTCGGACTCTCCATCGACGACGTGAGCAACGCCATTCGCGGACAGAACGTGCAGGTCCCCGCCGGCGCCTTCGGCAGCGCGCCGGGCAGTTCCGAGCAGGAGCTGAGCGCCACGCTGGCGGTGAAGGGCACCCTGGACAACCCGCAGGAGTTCGGCCAGGTGGTCCTGCGCGCCAACGAGGACGGATCCCTGGTCAGGCTCGCCGACGTCGCGCGCCTGGAACTCGGCAAGGAGAGCTACAACATTTCCTCGCGGCTGAACGGCACGCCCACCGTGGGCGGGGCGATCCAGCTGTCGCCCGGGGCCAACGCGATCCAGACCGCCACCCTGGTGAAGCAGCGCCTCGCCGAATTGTCGGCGTTCTTCCCCGAGGACATGCAGTACAGCGTGCCCTACGACACCTCGCGCTTCGTCGACGTGGCTATCGAGAAGGTGATCCACACCCTGATCGAGGCGATGGTGCTGGTGTTCCTGGTGATGTTCCTGTTCCTGCAGAACGTCCGCTACACCCTGATCCCGTCGATCGTGGTGCCGGTGTGTCTGCTCGGCACGCTGATGGTCATGTACCTGCTGGGCTTCTCGGTGAACATGATGACCATGTTCGGCATGGTGCTGGCGATCGGCATCCTGGTGGACGATGCCATCGTGGTGGTGGAGAACGTCGAGCGGATCATGGCGGAGGAGGGGCTGTCGCCGGCCGAGGCCACCGCCAAGGCGATGAGGCAGGTCTCCGGTGCGATCGTCGGCATCACCCTGGTGCTTTCGGCGGTGTTCCTGCCGCTGGCCTTCATGGCCGGTTCGGTGGGGGTGATCTACCAGCAGTTCTCGGTATCGCTGGCGGTCTCGATCCTGTTCTCCGGCTTCCTCGCCCTGACCTTCACCCCGGCGCTGTGCGCCACCCTGCTCAAGCCCATCCCCGAGGGGCATCACGAGAAGCGCGGCTTCTTCGGCGCCTTCAACCGCGGCTTCGCCCGCCTCACCGGCCACTATTCCCTGCTCAACTCGAAGCTGGTGGCGCGCGCCGGGCGCTTCATGCTGGTGTACGCCGGCCTGGTGGCGGCGCTCGGCTACTTCTACCTGCGCCTGCCGGAGGCCTTCGTGCCGGCTGAAGACCTCGGCTACATGGTGGTCGACGTGCAGTTGCCGCCCGGCGCCTCGCGCATGCGCACCGACGCCACCGGCGAGGAGCTGGAACGCTTCCTCGAGACCCGCGGGGCAGTGGACTCGGTATTCCTGGTCTCCGGCTTCAGCTTCTCCGGCCAGGGCGACAACGCCGCGCTGGCCTTCCCGACCTTCAAGGACTGGTCCGAGCGCGGCCCGGGGCAATCGGCCGCCGCCGAGATCGCCGCGGTGAACGAGCATTTCGCGTTGCCTGACGACGGCACCATCATGGCCGTTTCGCCGCCGCCGATCGACGGCCTGGGCAACTCCGGCGGCTTCGCCCTGCGCCTGATGGACCGTGGCGGCGTCGGCCGCGAAGCCCTGCTGCAGGCCCGCGACACCCTGCTCGGCGAGGTCCGGGGCAATCCGAAATTCCTCTACGCGATGATGGAAGGCCTGGCCGAGGCGCCGCAGCTGCGCCTGCTGATCGACCGCGAGAAGGCCCGGGCCCTGGGGGTGGGCTTCGAGAGCATCAGCGGCACGCTGTCCGCCGCGTTCGGTTCGGACGTGATCAACGACTTCACCAACGCCGGGCGCCAGCAGCGCGTGGTGATCCAGGCCGAGCAGGGCGCCCGGATGACCCCGGAAAGCGTGCTCAGGCTCTACGTGCCCAACGCCCGCGGCGAGCTGGTGCCGCTAAGCGCCTTCGTCAGCATGAAATGGGAAGAGGGACCGGTACAGCTGGTGCGCTACAACGGCTACCCGTCGATCCGCATCGTCGGCGACGCCGCGCCCGGCTTCAGCACCGGCGAGGCCATGGCGGAAATGGAGCGCCTGGCCGCGCAGCTGCCGGCCGGCATCGGTTACGAATGGACCGGCCTGTCCTACCAGGAAAAGGTCTCCGCCGGCCAGGCGACCGCCCTGTTCGCCCTGGCCATCCTGGTGGTGTTCCTGCTGCTGGTGGCGCTCTACGAGAGCTGGTCGATCCCGTTGTCGGTCATGCTGATCGTACCGATCGGCGCCATCGGCGCGGTGCTGGCGGTGATGGTCACGGGCATGGCCAACGACGTCTACTTCAAGGTCGGCCTGATCACCATCATCGGCCTGTCGGCGAAGAACGCGATCCTCATCGTCGAGTTCGCCAAGGAGCTCTGGGAGAAGGGACATGGCCTGCGCGACGCCGCCATCGAGGCTGCGCGCCTGCGCTTCCGGCCGATCATCATGACCTCCATGGCCTTCATCCTCGGCGTGGTGCCGCTGGCCCTGGCCAGCGGCGCCGGCGCGGCCAGCCAGCGCGCCATCGGCACCGGGGTGATCGGCGGGATGCTCAGCGCGACCTTCCTCGGCGTGCTGTTCGTACCTATCTGTTTCGTCTGGCTGCTGTCGCTGCTGCGCAGCAAGCCGGCACCCATCGAACAGGCCGCTTCGGCCGGGGAGTGAACGAGATGCGCAAACCTGCTTTCGGCGTATCGGCGCTGCTGATCGCCCTGACCCTCGGCGCCTGCTCCATGGCGCCGACCTACGAACGTCCCGCCGCGCCGGTGGCCGACAGCTGGAGCGGCGCCGCCGCCCAGCGCCAGGGCGCGGCCATAGACACGCTGGATTGGAAGAGTTTCATCGTCGATGCCGAACTACGCCGCCTGGTGGACATGGCCCTGGATAACAACCGCTCGCTGCGCCAGGCCCTCTTGGATATCGAGCAGGCCCGCGCGCAGTATCGCATCCAGCGCGCCGACCGGGTGCCGGGCCTGGACGCCAGCGCCAGCGGCAGCCGCCAGCGACAGCCGGCCGACCTGTCCGCCGGCAACCGCTCCGCCGTCGCCAGCAGCTACCAGGTCGGGCTGGCACTGCCGGAGTACGAGCTGGACCTGTTCGGCCGGGTCAAGAGCCTGAGCGACGCGGCCCTGCAGCAGTACCTGGCCAGCGAGGAGGCGGCGCGGGCGGCGCGGATCGCCCTGGTCGCGGAGGTCAGCCAGGCCTACCTGAGCTATGACGGTGCCCAGCGGCGCCTGGCGCTGACCCGGCAGACCCTGGTCAGCCGCGAGTCTTCCCTCGCCCTGATCGGCCAGCGTCGCGCGGCCGGCACCGCCACCGCGCTGGATTACCAGGAAGCCCTGGGCCTGGTGGAACAGGCGCGCGCCGAGCGGGAGCGCAACCTGCGGCAGAAGCGGCAGGCGTTCAACGCGCTGGTGCTGCTGCTGGGCTCCGCCGATGCGGCGCAGACGATCCCGCGGGCCCCGGGAGAACAGCCGAAGCTGCTGCAGGACATCGCTCCCGGCACGCCGTCCGGGCTGATCGAGCGGCGCCCGGACATCCTCGCCGCCGAACATCGCCTGCGCGCGCGCAACGCGGACATCGGCGCGGCGCGCGCGGCGTTCTTCCCACGAATCAGCCTGACCGGCAGCTTCGGCACCTCCAGCGCGGAAATGTCCGGCCTGTTCGACGGCGGCTCGCGCTCCTGGAGCTTCCTGCCGACGCTGACGCTGCCGATCTTCGACGGCGGGCGCAACCGCGCCAACCTGAGCCTGGCCGAGGCGCGCAAGGATTCCGCGCTGGCGGCCTACGAGGGCGCCATCCAGGGCGCCTTCCGCGAAGTCGCCGACGCCCTGGCGGCCAGCGATACCCTGCGCCGCGAGGAGAAGGCCCTGCGCGCCCTGGCCGACACCAGCAACGAAGCGCTGAAGCTGGCCAGGGCACGCTACGAGAGTGGTGTGGACAGCCACCTGCGCTACCTCGATGCACAGCGCAGAAGTTTCTTCGACGAGTCTGCGTTCATCGACGGCAGCACCCAGCGGCAGATCGCCCTGGTCGACCTGTTCCGCGCCCTTGGCGGCGGCTGGGGACAGGCTCGCGTTGCGCTGGCGCAGCGCTGAGCATGGCATCGCGCGGTGCCTCCGATGCGCCGGGCTAGGGGACGCGCGAGGCGCCGTGCATGAACAGTTGCTCCAGGCTGCCGGACAATCCGGCGCCGGCCGCGCGACCACGGCGCTCGGCATCGACCATGGCGTAGACCAGGTTGATGAACAGTTCGCTGAAGACCGCTGCGCTGATGTCGATGCGGAACACGCCCGCCTGCTGGCCGCGCAGGAAGAAAGCATCCAGGGCCTCGATATGCGCCTGCCAACCGGCGTCTTCATTCCCGGCCTGGTGTCCCGGGTTCTGCTCGCACATCAGCAGCGCCAGCAGGTCGCGGTGCGCGAGGTGTTCCCGGATCAGTTCGCGTAGCGCTGCCCGCGGCTCCAGTCGGGGCAGGGCGGCGTCGCGGGTGAGGCGCTCGAGGGTGCTCCTGGCATGGCTTTCCAGGCGCCGTCTGAGTCGTTCGCGGGTTCCGCAATGCCGGTTCAGGGTTGCCCTGCTCACTCCCGCCAGCTCCGCCAGTTCCCGCATGGTGGCTCGCGGATGACTGACCATCGCGGTGGCCAGGGCCTTGAGCAGGCGCTGCTCCTGGGGCGACGGGTCCGGCGCTGCGCCTGGGCCGCTCCCAGGTGGCGAGGCGGGTATCTGGGCGGGGAGGGGCGTGAGTACCATCTTGAGGTTTTTTTAACTCTTTTGAGGCTGGTTTGATTCAATCGTAGCAGGCGAGACCGGCACTCGCCTTGCTCCGCGTCAGGTCCGGAGATGCAGCGTGCCGATCACGCTCGCCACCGAGACCGAGCCGGCGATCGCGCCGAAGGAGAATGCCGGGAAGCCGCCCAGGTTCATCAGGCTTGGGGGCGGTCAGGGTGGCACCGTTCCTCGGGTTGGCCAGGCAGATCGCGGGGACCGTAAACCGGCGAGGCCCGGCAAGCGCCCGTGGCGGACGGCGAACATTCGCCGGCGGCGCCCCGCGCCCCACGAAAACCGGGGTGGCTGGCCAGCTTTCTCCCGGTCTGTCATATACTTGGCCGAGTTTTTTTCCTTTTCTTCATGAGGTGCTCGTTTTGGCTCAGTACGTCTACACCATGCATCGGGTCGGCAAGATCGTTCCGCCCAAGCGTGAAATCCTCAAGGACATCTCCCTGTCGTTCTTCCCCGGCGCCAAGATCGGCGTGCTCGGCCTGAACGGCGCGGGCAAGTCCACGCTGCTGCGGATCATGGCCGGCGTCGACACCGAGATCGAAGGCGAGGCCCGGCCGATGCCGGGGATCAACGTCGGCTACCTGCCGCAGGAGCCCAAGCTGGACCCGCAGGCCACCGTGCGCGACATCGTCGAGGAGGCCGTGGGCCAGATCAAGCAGGCCCAGGCGCGACTGGACGAGGTCTACGCCGCCTACGCCGAGCCGGACGCCGACTTCGACGCCCTGGCCGCCGAACAGGCCAAGCTGGAGGCGATCCTGCAGGCCTCCGATGGCCACAACCTGGAGCGCCAGTTGGAGGTCGCCGCGGACGCCCTGCGCCTGCCGCCGTGGGACGCCAAGGTGGAACACCTGTCCGGTGGCGAGAAGCGCCGCGTGGCGCTGTGCCGCCTGCTGCTGTCGGCGCCCGACATGCTGCTGCTGGACGAGCCGACCAACCACCTGGACGCCGACTCGGTGGCCTGGCTGGAGCACTTCCTGCACGACTTCCCCGGTACCGTGGTGGCGATCACCCACGACCGCTACTTCCTCGACAACGTCGCCGGCTGGATCCTCGAACTCGACCGCGGCCACGGCATCCCGTTCGAGGGCAACTACTCCGGCTGGCTGGAATCCAAGGCCGCGCGCCTGGCCCAGGAAGCCAAGCAGGAAGCCTCCCACGCCAAGGCCATGAAGGCCGAACTGGAGTGGGTACGCCAGGGCGCCAAGGGCCGCCAGGCCAAGTCCAAGGCGCGCCTGCAGCGCTTCGAGGAACTTCAGTCGCAGGAATTCCAGAAGCGCAGCGAGACCAACGAGATCTACATCCCGGCCGGTCCGCGCCTGGGCGACAAGGTCATCGAGCTGCACAACGTGACCAAGGGCTACGGCGACCGCGTGCTGATCGACAACCTGTCCCTGAGCATCCCCAAGGGCGCCATCGTCGGCGTGATCGGCGGCAACGGCGCGGGCAAGTCGACCCTGTTCCGCATGCTCACCGGCAAGGAGCAGCCGGACTCCGGCACCATCGAGATCGGCGAGACCGTGCAGATCGCCAGCGTCGACCAGAGCCGCGACAGCCTGGAAGGCAACAAGACCGTGTGGGAACAGGTTTCCGACGGTTTCGAGCAGATCAAGATCGGCAACTACGAAGTCCCGTCGCGCAGTTATGTCGGCCGTTTCAACTTCAAGGGCGCCGACCAGCAGAAGTTCGTCAAGGACCTCTCCGGCGGTGAGCGCGGTCGCCTGCACCTGGCCCTGACCCTGAAGCAGGGCGGCAACGTGCTGCTGCTCGACGAACCGTCCAACGACCTCGACGTGGAAACCCTGCGCGCGCTGGAAGAGGCGCTGCTGGACTTCCCCGGCGCCGCCATCGTGATCTCCCACGATCGCTGGTTCCTCGACCGGATCGCCACCCACATCCTCTCCTACGAGGACGATGGCCAGGTGACCTTCTTCGAAGGCAACTACACCGAGTTCGAGGCCGATCGCAAGAAGCGCCTGGGCGATGCCGCGGCCCAGCCGCACCGCGTGCGCTACAAGAAGCTGGCGTAAGCGCGCCTGGATCGAAACCGCCCGCCGGCCCTGCCGGCCGGCGGTTTTTTCATGCCTGGAATTCAACGAGCCATGCGCTGGAGGACCATGGGAACTGTGCAGGGCGCCTCCATCGGCGGTGCCCAGGGTGAGTCTCCCAAGCAGCATGCCTGAGCCTTCACCTAACTAAAGATGGGGGTGCATCGACGGCCCCGATGGTGTCAGCTCTGCTAGTGGTCTGCGCAGCCGATCCGTGCGCTCAATACCGCCTGCCCGGAGAGACCGCGCCATATGGCGAAGCCCGGCGGAAATCGAGTATCGGGATTGGCCGGGCGGACCACCCGCTACCTTCGTTCGGCGCTGGCGCCTCGGGGTAGCGTTGCCGGTGGTGGCGGCTTGTGCGCTGTCTCCATCATCAGCGGTATGGCCCTTCGGCCTGTTTCGCCGGCCTTGCGGCGATACGTCCGGAGCGAGCCGTGAAGGGATGCGAGCGGCCGAGTGCGAATGCCTACAACAAACAAGCACGAATCATTGATCTCCCTGCGGGGAATCGGCAAGGGCTATCTCCTGGGGGGCAGCCACTGCAGATACTGAAAGACGTCTGCCTGGACATCTTTCCCGGTGAAAGCTGCGCGATCGTCGGCGCGTCGGGCTCGGGCAAGAGCACCCTGCTGAATATCCTCGGCCTGCTCGACCGGCCGGACAGCGGCGCCTATCGATTCGCCGAACACGACATCTTCAGGGTCGACGAAGACCAGTTGGCGGCGATCCGCAACCGCCTGATCGGCTTCGTCTTCCAGAGTTTCAACCTGCTGCCGCGCCTGAGCGCGCTGGAGAACGTGGCGCTGCCGCTGGGCTATCGTGGCATGCCGCGCCGCGAGGCGCTGGAGCGCGCCGCGGCGATGCTCGCCCAGGTCGGCCTCGCCGAGCGCGCCGGGCATCGTCCGGCGGACCTCTCCGGCGGCCAGCGGCAGCGTGTCGCCATCGCCCGCGCGCTGGTCGGCGAGCCCGCGCTGATCCTCGCCGACGAACCGACTGGCAACCTCGACGCGAGCACCGCGAAGGAAGTGCTGGAACTGCTCCTGGCGCTCAATCGCGAACGCCAGGTGACCCTGGTGGTGGTCACCCACGATCCCGGCCTGGCCGCCCGTCTCGGGCGCCAGCTGACGGTGCGCCATGGCGAGATCCACGAGGAACTGGCGGAGACTTGCCGGTGAGCGCCAGTCCGTCGCCGCGGCAGTTGCTCCATGAGGCCCTGGCCAGCCTTCGTGGCCTGGGTCGGCGCTCGTTGCTGGCGTTGCTGGGGATCGTCATGGGCTGTTCATCGGTGATCGCGATGCTGAATATCGGCAGCAATGCGACCGACGAGGCGATGAGCATCTTCAAGGACATGGGCACCGACACCCTGGTGGTGCAGTTCCCGTTCGCCCCGCAGGCGCCGCAGCCTATGCCGGCGGTGCTCGACACCGAGCCGCTGCGCCGTGCCGTGTCGGGGCTGGACCACCTCGCTGCGCTCGGCCTGTACTCCGCGCCGGTGACCTACCATGGGCGTACCAGCAACGCCAGCATCGTCGGCACCAGCGCCGGGCTCGCCAGCGCCGCCAGGCTGCACCTGCGCGAAGGGCGATTTCTCTCGCGCTTCGATGACCACGACACCTACGTGGTGGTCGGCGCGGGCCTCGCCGAGGCGCTGGGCGCAGCAGGCGATCCGTTGCGCCTCGGCGAGCAACTGATGGTCAACGACTACCTGTTCCGCGTGATCGGTATCCTGCGGCCGCAGGCCAGCGCCGCGCTGCTGCCGTTCGCCGCCAACGACTCGCTGTTCGTGCCGGCTGCCGGCATGCCGCGCCTGCAGCCCGCCGCCGAGGTCAGCCACGTGGTGGCGCGGGTGGCGCCGGGAGCGGATGTCTACCGGGTCGGCGCGGCGCTGGGCGAGGCCCTGGCGGCGCGGTTGCCCGGTCACGAGGCGCAGGTGCAGGTGTCGCAGCAGGTGCTCGACGGGCTCAAGCGGCAGACCCGGACCTTCACCTACCTGCTGGCCGGGCTGGGGATCATCTCCCTGCTCGGCGGCGGCGTCGGGGTGATGAACGTGATGCTGATGAGCGTCGCCGAGCGCCGCCGGGAGATCGGCGTGCGCATGGCGCTGGGCGCACGTCAGCGGGACATCCGCAACCTGTTCCTGATCGAGGCGGTGACCCTGACTGCCGCGGGCGCGCTGTCGGGGGCGGTGCTCGGCGTGGCGGCTGCGTATCTCTACGCCAGGTTTTCCGGCTGGACTTTCTCCCTGGCCTACGCGGCCCTGCCGCTGGGGATGGGCAGTACCTTGCTGGTGGGGCTGTTCTTCGGCCTCTATCCGGCGCTTTCGGCGGCACGCATGCAACCGGTCGAGGCGCTGCGCGATGAATAGCCGGAGCCTGGCTGCGCTGTGGCTGGCGCTGGCGCTTCCGGTCGCGGCAAGTGACAACCCGGCGCTGAGCCCGGATGCGCCGAGCATGGCCCGCGCGCGCGGCGGATCGGTGCTGCTGAGCGAGCAGGTGATCGACCTGAGCCTGAGCGACGCGGTCTACCTCGGCCTGCGCAACAACCGCGGCATCCGCAGCGCGTACCTGCAGCGCATCGCGCAGAAGTTCGACCTGCGCGTCGCCGCCGATGCCTTCAACCCGAAGCTGGTGGTGCGTGGCGACTACCGTGCCAGCCGCGCCACCGAGGACCGTATGCGGACCAGCAACCTGTCGCCGACCGCGACCCTGCTCGGCGAGTACGGCACCCGCTTCAGCCTGGCCTGGGTCAAGCAGTTCCGCAGCGCCGACGAGGCCGGGCGCTACCGCAGCGATGGTCTCGACCTGACCGTCGTCCAGCCGTTGCTGCGCGACGCCGGCTGGGATGTGACCACCGCGCCGCTGCGCCTGGCGCGCCTGTCCGAGGACGCCAACCGCCTGCAACTCAAGGCCAGCGTGTCGCAGACCATCAGCCAGGTGATCGGCGCCTACCGCGAACTGCTGCGCGCGCAGGAACAGGCGCGCATCGCCCGGGAGGCACTGGCGCGTACCCAGGAGCTGCTCGAGGTGAACCGGGCGATGATCCGTGCCGGGCGAATGGCCGAGTTCGAGATCGTCCAGACCGAGGCCGATGTCGCCACCCAGGAGCTCAACGTCGAGGAGTCCACCAACCAGGTCGACAGTGCCCGCCTGGCCCTGCTGCAACTGCTGGCGCTGGACCTGTCGACGCAGATCCGCGCCAGCGACGCGCTGAGCGCCACGCCGATCGAGATCGACCGTCAGCAGGCGATCAGGACCGCCCTCCAGCAGCAACCGGAATACCTGCAACGCCTGATCGGCAGTCGCCAGGCCGACCTCAACCTGGTGCTGGCGAAGAACCAGCGCCTATGGGATGTCTCGCTGGTAGGCGGCGCCAGCCAGATCCGCGATCGCTACAGCGAGGGCGGCGGCGACAATTCACGCAGCTGGGACAGCTACGCAGGGGTGCAGGTGGAAATTCCCATCGGCGACCTCAGCCGCCGGCAGGCCGAGGTGCGTGCCCAGGTCGACGTGGAGAACCAGAAGATCCTGATCGAGGATGCCCGGCAGACCCTGGAGCAGAACGTCATCGATGCGGTGCGCGACCTTGGCACCCGCTGGCGCCAGTACCAGATCGCCCAGCGCGCCACCGCACTGTCGCGGCGCAAGCTGGAAATCGAACGGGAAAAACTGCGCGTCGGACGCTCGAGCAACTTCCAGGTGCTGAGCTTCGAAACCGACCTGCGCAACGTCGAAAACACCCAGTTGAATGCCCTGATCTCGTTTCTCAATGCGCAGACGCAACTGGACCTGATCGTCGGCATGACCCTGGATAGCTGGGAGATTTCGCTCAATGACCACTGACCGGTTTTCCTTCCTGCGCCGGCCAGCGTCGCTTCTCGCCGTCGGCCTGGCGGTTGTCGCGGCGCTGGCCTGGCTGGTCTTCTCCGGGGGCGCCGTGAAACCTGCGGAAGGGGGACGCTGGGTCGCCGTGCAGCCGGCCCCCCTGGTTCATCAGATCGGCCTGGTCGGGCGCCTGGAGCCGGGTCGGGTGGTGACCCTGGCGGCGCCTTTCGCCGGCAATGTCGAGGCGCTGCTGGTGGAGCCGGGACAGCGGGTCGCGGAGGGACAGGACCTGCTGCGCATGGACACCCGCGAGATCGCCGTGCAGGTACGCGAGGCACAGTCAGCCTTGCTCAAGGCCCGCCGCACCCTGCAGGACCTGCGCGACTGGGAGCGTGGCGAGGACATGGCGCGGGTCCGTCGTGCCCTGCGCAGCGCGCAGCTGGCGCAGAGCAGCACCGAGCGCAAGCTGCGCGAGACCCGCGAGCTGTTCCAGCGTGGGATCGTTCCGCGCAACGAGCTCGACGATCTCGAGCAGCAGGCCAGCCAGCAGCGCATGGACCTGGAAGCGGCCCGGCGGGAAGTGGAATCGACCCGCGCCAAGGGGCAGGGCGAGAATCGCCAGATCGCCGAGATGGACCTGGCCAACGCCACCGTGAAATACGAGACGCTGCAGGCCCAACTGGACGGTCGCACGGTGCGCGCGCCGTTCGCCGGGATCGTCGTCGTGGCGCCGGGCATGGTCGGCGAGCAGGGCAGCCGCGAGCCGGTGCAGGCCGGCAGCAAGCTGGGCCAGGGCCAGGCGTTGTTCGGCCTGGCCAGCGTCGAGCGGCTGAAGGTCTCGGCAAAGGTGTCGGAACTGGATATCAACCAGTTGCGCGAAGGGCAGCCTGTGGACATCAGCGGCGACGGTTTCGAGGGCACCACGCTCGCTGGCGTCATCGCCGCGCTCGGTGGTCAGGCGCTGCCGGGCACGGCCCAGGGTGGAAGCCCGCAGTTCGAGGTGACGGTCTCGGTAGCACCGCTCGATCCTCGGCAATTGCAGAAGATTCGCCTGGGCATGAGCGCCAAGCTGATGGTCACCACCTATCGCAACGAGCAGGCCATCGTCGTCCCGCCGGAGGCGGTGCGCCACGACGGCGAGCGGCTGTTCGTGGATTATCGCCAGGACGCCGGCGCCAGTGCTGTGGCGCGGCAGGTCAGGGCCGGGCGCTCGACCCCTGAGGGCATCGAGGTCTTCGACCTGCCGCCGGGATTCGTCCGGGTTTCATCCAGGATGGCCGACTGATGGCAACCTAACTTTGGGTTGGCCGCTTCCAAGGAATAGCTGCCAATTCTGGTAGGTACGCACCGTGATGGTGCGTTTCTTCTCGCTGAGAATGTTGACAGAGGTATCAGGATTGTTTCGCCGCGACGGTCCGGAGCTGGTCCGCCGCATTTCGCGACCTTCCATGGGGGGATCAACCCCCTTCTTTCGCTAGGCTTTTCCAGAGCCCCTCTGCCCGTACTCTGGGCACCGTCGTTGACTGGTCCACTGCCCCCTCGTGGTGATTGCCAGCCCTGTCAGGCCTGCCTCCGCGCAGGTTGGCCGGACGGGCATTTCGAGGCGCGGCGAGCTGGAAAACCCTATCGGCCTTGTCCGATAAACGGTTCGTCCCGGCTCGTCGTGGGAACCGTCAGCGTCGGCACCGGATAGGACTCATGAGGTAAGGCCTCTCCCGCTTCTCGATACGCACGGCCTGGCGGGTGGTGTGGTTCGCCTGGCAGTCGGATCGAACGGGAAGGCACAAGGTGGTCGTGGGACGGATCGGCAACGCTCCTGCCGCACGGCCAAGGCTCGGCAACCGCGAGCGTTGCCACTCACTGGAAGGATACAAAACAATGAAATCCATCAAGTCCCTGCCGTCCCTTGCCGCTCTTGCTCTCTGCCTGAGCGTTTCGTCCATGGCCAGCGCGGCCACCATCACCCCGGTCAACTCGGCCTTCACCGCACCTGGCACCATCAGCGTGAGCTCGCCCGCGTCGCTCAACCTGCCGGTGACCTGCAATATCACCTTCAAGGGCAAGACCGCGGCCGACGGCTCCTATGCCAGCATCGACAGCGTTACCGTCAGCGGCAGCAACACCCTGTGCAGCGTGCCGCAGATGACCGGACTGCCGTGGAAGCTGACCGTGTCCAGCACCACCGCCGGCAAGGTCGATGGCGTCGGCTTCAAGATTCTGTCCTCCACCTGCGGCCCGAGCACTGTCAACGGTTCCTGGAGCAACGCCACCAACACGCTCAGCGCCAGCAACCAGTCGCTGGCCGGCAACTGCAAGATCAACAGCCTGAGCGTGAAGCCGACCCCGGCCTTCGTCGTCAACCCGTAATCCAGGCCATCGCTGGCGCCTTCGGCGCCAGCGGTTCCGCGCTACGCGCGGTGGCTGCCGAAGCGCTCCCAGGCCTGCCACTCCCGAGGGGATGGCAGCGAGGTGGGTGCAACGGCGCCGACTCCTTGCTCGCACATGGAAATCGGCCTGGGGGAGGGTGTCCGCCAGGACGCTCAAGCAGGCCGACCATCGTGCCCCGTGCATTAGCAGTCCACCAGGGGTGATGAAACCTTGAACAAGAAAAACGATATTTCCTGCCTGTTTGCCAGAAAACCACTGCCATTGTTCTGTGCCCTTATCGTCGGCGGCCTGCTCGGCACGTCCCAGGCTCAGGCCGGCGGCTTCATGGTCCCGACCTCCAATACGGCGGGTTGGGGTCGCGCGATGGCGGGTGGCTCGCTGTTCCCCAACGATCCCAGCGCCGCGTTCAACAACCCGGCGGCCATGGCTTTCATCGACAAGCGGATCGCCCAGTTGACGGTCAACTACGCCGATATCGACATCAAGTACAACGGCGATGCCTACGACTACCAGGGTAATCCCATGACCGGCGGCTACCAGGACGGGCCGGGCACCCCCGAGCTGGGTACCAACGATGGCGGGCAGGCCGGATTCGGCGCGTGGCTGCCGACCGGCTTCCTGGTCGTACCGATCAACGACCGCTTCGCCTTCGGTCTGAGCCAGGTCGTTCCGATGGGAATGCGCAGCACCTGGGACCCGAACTGGAAAGGCCGCGATTTCGCGGTGGACACCAAGATCGAGACGATCGGCCTGACCGGCTCCCTGTCGTTCAAGGTCAACGACAACTTCTCCCTGGGCGCGGGGGTGATCATCCAGCGCACCTCCGGCTTCGTCAGCCAGAACCTCGATCTCTATGCCTCGGCCGCCAACTCCCCGGGCATGGGCGGCATTCCGTTCCCGGCCTCGAACTCGTCCGCGCTGATGCGGGTCAAGGTGGACAACACCTCGCCCGGCTTCTTCGCCGGTGCGGTGTGGAAGCCGACCGACCGCGACACCCTGGGCTTCGCCTACCACGCGAAGATCCGCAACAAGCTGAAGGGGCACTACAACCTCTACGACCACGACGGTGGGCTGACCGAGGGCGCCATCGAGGGCGGCACGCCAGGCCTGGCTTATCCCGGCCTGGACCTGCGGATGGGCGCTTCCGCCTCGGCGCGCCTGGATATCCCCGCCTACGCCTCGCTGGACTGGGTACACCAGTTCAACGACCGTCTGAGCCTGGGAGCCAGCGCCACCTGGACCGAGTGGTCGTCGTTCCAGGACCTGACCCTCAAGTCCCATGGCAGCACCATCGTCTCCATTCCCTATACCTACCGGAACACCTGGACCCTGGCGATGGGCGGCGACTACAAGGTGACCGACCAGTGGACCATGCGCGCCGGTGTCGCCTATGACCAGACGCCGACCCACAACGCCACCCGGGATCCGCGAATTCCCGACGGCGATCGTTACTTCGTGTCGCTGGGGGCGGGCTACCGCTTCCAGTCGATGCCGGAACTGTCTATCGACGCGGCCTATTCGCGGCAGTTCGTCAAGGAAGTACCGATCAAGACGGTCAACCAGGATCGCTTGGGCGGCGGCCGCCTGGATGGCCGGGCGACCAGCAAGGGGCAGGTGTTCAGCCTGTCGGCGACCTACGACTTCTAGTTGGCCTGGTTGACGGACGGGCTTCCGCGCTGTGGCGGAGGCCCGTTCGTCCTTGCCGGATCCGCACGCGGACGGTGCCTGGCGTGCTCGCGGGCGGTGCGTTGCGCCATCGCGCTCGTCGTTCGCTACCCGCGGGCGCTCTATGTCGGCGTACTTTGCGGGTCGCTGAAAGTTTCACTTTTGCACCATAAAGATTCATCAATGCGTCATCTCGCACTATCTAGGTGCCGCCTGGCTTGCTAGAGTCACGCGCAAAAAATTGTTCACAAAACTAGAAACCGGTGAGAAACATGACGCAATCCGTCGACGCTTTCCTCGAGCGCCTGCAACGGCGCGACCCCGACCAGCCCGAATTCCACCAGGCGGTGGAGGAGGTGCTGCGTTCCCTCTGGCCGTTCCTCGAGGCCAACCCGCACTACCTGGAAGCCGGCATCATCGAACGCATCGTCGAGCCGGAGCGGGCGATCCTGTTCCGCGTGCCCTGGGTCGACGACCAGGGCCGGGTGCGGGTCAACCGCGGCTACCGGGTGCAGATGAGCAGCGCCATCGGCCCGTACAAGGGCGGCCTGCGCTTCCATCCCTCGGTGAACCTCGGCGTGCTGAAGTTCCTCGCCTTCGAGCAGGTCTTCAAGAACTCCCTGACCACCCTGCCCATGGGCGGCGGCAAGGGCGGCTCCGACTTCGATCCGAAGGGCAAGAGCGACGCCGAGGTGATGCGTTTCTGCCAGTCGTTCATGAGCGAGCTGTACCGCCACGTCGGTGCCGACCTGGACGTGCCGGCCGGCGACATCGGCGTCGGCGCGCGCGAGATCGGCTACCTGTTCGGCCAGTACAAGCGCCTGTCCAACCAGTTCACCTCGGTGTTCACCGGCAAGGGCCTGAGCTACGGCGGCAGTCTGATCCGTCCCGAGGCCACCGGCTTCGGCTGCGTCTACTTCGCCCAGGAAATGCTCAAGGGCCATGGTCGCGGCTTCGATGGCCAGCGGGTGGCGATCTCCGGCTCCGGCAACGTCGCCCAGTACGCGGCGCGCAAGGTCATGGAGATGGGCGGCAGGGTGATCTCGCTGTCCGATTCCGAAGGCACCCTGTATGCCGAGGCGGGCCTCACCGACGAGCAGTGGGACTACCTGATGGAGCTGAAGAACGTTCGTCGCGGGCGCATTCGCGAGATGGCCGAGCGTTTTTCCTTGCAGTTCCTCGAGAATCGTCGCCCCTGGGAGCTGGCCTGCGACATCGCGCTGCCCTGCGCGACCCAGAACGAACTGGACGCCGAGGATGCGCGGCGCCTGCTGGCCAACGGCTGCGTCTGCGTCGCCGAAGGCGCCAACATGCCCTCGACCCTGGAGGCCGTCGACCTGTTCCTCGAGGCCGGCATCCTCTACGCGCCGGGCAAGGCGTCGAATGCCGGCGGGGTGGCGGTGAGCGGCCTGGAGATGTCGCAGAACGCCATGCGCCTGCGCTGGAGCGAGGGCGAAGTGGACACCAAGCTGCACGGCATCATGCAGTCGATCCACCATGCCTGCCTGCTGTACGGCGAGGAACGGGGCCGGGTCAACTACGTGAAGGGCGCGAACATCGCCGGCTTCGTCAAGGTCGCCGACGCGATGCTGGCGCAGGGCGTGGTCTGAGGTATCGCCGTGGTTGAAAAAAAACGGGGCTCGACGAGCCCCGTTTTTCGTTGCGCCGGTCATTCCGCCGGGCGTGGCGTGGTCTCGGTGCTGGCCGGCAGCAGCGGGTATTCCACCCGTGGTTGCTTGCCGCTCAGGCTGTGCAGGAAAGCCACGATGTTCTCCACGTCATCCGGCGCCAGTTGCTTGCCGAGCTGGGCGTTGCCCATGATCGCCACGGCGTCCTTGAGCTCCCAGACCTGGCCGCTGTGGAAGTACGGCGCGGTGAGTGCGACGTTGCGCAGGGGCGCGGCGCGGAACACGTACTCGTCGCTCTGGGTCTTGGTCACCGCGAAGCGGCCCTTGTCGCCGCTGGGCAGGACGCTGGCGTCGGGCTTCTTCACCAGGCCGAACGGGAAGTAGGCCTGGCCGCCCAGGTTGATGCCGTTGTGGCAGGCGCTGCAGCCACTGTCCATGAACGCCTTGAGACCTTTCTTCTGCCGCGCGTCGAGGGCGTTGTCGTCGCCCTTGAGGTACAGGTCGAAGGGCGAGTCGGGGGTTACCAGGGTCGCCTCGTAGGCTTCGATGGCCAGCGCCATGTTGTCGAAGCTGACCGGCTTGCCGGCCTTGGGGAAGGCCTTGCGGAAGGCGTCGACGTATTCCGGGATGCTGCTCAGGGTCTGTTCCACCAGTTGCGGGGTGCTGTGCATCTCCACGCTGTTCTGGATAGGGCCCTTGGCCTGTTCTCCCAGGTCCTTGGCGCGACCGTCCCAGAACTGCGCGGCGTTGAATACCGCGTTGAACACCGTCGGTGAGTTGCGCGGGCCTTTCTGCCAGCCGTGGCCGACCGAGGTCGGCACGTTGTCGGCGCCGCCGGTGCCGACGTTGTGGCAGGTGTTGCAGCTGAGCACATGGCTGCGCGACAGGCGCGGGTCGAAGAACAGCTTCTTGCCGAGTTCGCGCTGCTGTTCGTTGATGGCCTGGCCGCGCAGTTCGGTGACCTGCTCGGGAATCGGCTTGAACAGAGCGCTGGCCTGGTCGTGCAGGGGGTCGGCATGGGCGAGGGGCATGGCGAACGACAGCAACAGGCTGCCAAGCGGGAGCAGTGACGAGGACTGCATCTTTTTTTCTCCTTATCAGGTGTTACAACCGGTCCTGTGAGGAGAGGCCAGCGAAGGACGGCGAGGCTTGACGTGGATCAAGCGCGCCGGAATCGTTCCTGCGGGCGGTTGTCGCAGCGCGGTTCAGCGCTCGCGGTCGCGTTGCCAGTCGGCGTCGCGGTCGTTCCAGTCACGCTGCCCCAGCCGCTGCTCATCGACAGGCTCAGGGCGCTGCGCAGGATCTGCCCGCCGCCGTCGTTGTCGTCGAGTTCGATGGGGGCGTTTCCTGGCGTTCCTTGCCCTCTCGTTCTTGCGCGGCGCTCAGCGCAGCGCATCGATGACGATCTGCCGGGAGAGCAGCCCCTGTTCCTGCAATGCCTGGAGATGTTCCAGCAGCTCTTCGCGTCGAGCCGGCGACGTGGCGTAGTCGATGGCGCCGCTGCGCCGCTCGCGCCAGGCGAACAGCAGAGGTTGCCAGGCGTCCGCGGCCAGCTCCGGGCGCGTCTGCAGCAGGTAGTCGAGTTGCTGCCAGTAAGGCTTGAGCGCGAGCAAGCGATCGGCCCGCCCGTACGCCGCGTCCTCGAGCAGCTGCCGCAGGACCTCGTCCAGACGCTGCGGGCATATCCCTGGCGCGGCGCTGCGCAGGCACTGCGCGGCCTTGGCGAAGACCTTGCCGGACGGATCGCGCAGGGCCTGCAGGCAGGCATCGGCGAGGTCCTCGGCCGGCAGCGCGGCAAGGGTGTCCAGCGCTGCGCCACGCACCTGCTGCGCGGGATGACGCAATGCCTGCCGGGCCAGCGGCGCGACCGCCTGGGCCTGGCGGTCGCGGGCCAGACCGAGCAGGCCGAGCCAGTCGGCCTTGGTCGTTGGCATCCAGGCGAGCCGTTCGGCCAGGATGGCGTCGACGTCGGTTCCGGCGGCTTTCGCCAGGTACAGCGCCAGGTTGCGCACACTGGGCGACGCATCGAGCAGCGCCCGGGCCTGGACCGCCGCAGGCAGCGGCTCGGCTCCCAGGGCCCGGTCATAGAGGTGCAACGCCTGGGCCCGGAGGCTGGCGCCGTGGTCACGGAGTCCGCTTTCCAGCAGGCGGATCGCGCTGTCCGGCGGCAGCGCCGCGGCCTCGTGCAGGGCCTGGCGGCGCACGCTCGGATCCGGGCTGGACAGCGCCCGCTCGAGCACCTCGAACCGGCCGCTCTGTCCAGGCCGCAGCAGGACCTCCAGAAGGAAGCGCGCGCTGGCGGAGCGCTGTCGAAGCAGGGCCTCCAGGACCTGTCCACGGTGTTCGGCACCTGCCAGCAGGACGGCCAGCCGATCCAGCAGGTCGCCATGGTCGACCCGGTTCTTCCGGCCCAGGGCAACCCACTGCGGCAGCGCGCCGAGCAGGGCCGGCACGCACTCGCTGACCAGGTAGCGTTCCAGGCCCTCCCGGGCCGCGGCGCGGACCGGACCGACCCAGTCGTTGGCCCGCTCGATCAGCGCCGCCAGCGCCTCGGCGTCGTTGCTCGCGCTGAGCCCGAGCACCGCGGCTTCGCGCACGAAGCCATTGCATGAGCGGCTGAGTTCGACCCAGTCGACGTCGTTTTCCCACAGGCGCCGTTCGACCAGCCCCAGCGCCTCGCGGCGGTGACGCTCGGTCCAGGTGTCCGTGAACGGTGCCTGCCGTTGCCGCTGCAGCCAGAGTTTCAAGCGTTGCATTCTTCTCATCCTTTCACGCACACCACCTGACGCAGGGTGTGCAGCACTTCCACCAGCTCGCGCTGGGCTTCCATGACCCGGTCGATGTCCTTGTAGGCCATCGGGATCTCGTCGATCACGTCGGCGTCCTTGCGGCATTCGACGTGGGCGGTGGCGCGGATCTGGTCTTCGACGCTGAAGACCTTCTTCGCCTGGGTCCGGCTCATGGTCCGCCCGGCCCCGTGGCTGCACGAGCAGAACGCTTCCTGGTTGCCGAGGCCGCGGACGATGAAGCTCTTCGCGCCCATCGAGCCGGGGATGATGCCGAGCTGGCCCTTCTGCGCGGACACCGCGCCCTTGCGGGTGACCAGCACCTCCTGGCCGAAGTGGCGTTCCTTCTGCACGTAGTTGTGGTGGCAGTTGACCGCTTCGAGGTTGGCCTCGAACGGCTTGCGGATCACCTGGCGCGCCGCCTCGATCACCGCGTGCATCATCAGCGCGCGGTTCTGCCGGGCGAAGTCCTGGGCCCAGCCGACCGCTTCCACGTAGTCGTCGAAGTGCCGGCTGCCCTCCTCGAAGTAGGCCAGGTCCTTGTCCGGCAGGTTGGCGATGTGCTGGCGCATGTCGGCCTTGGCCAGTTCGATGAACAGGTTGCCGATGGCGTTGCCGACCCCGCGCGAACCGCTGTGCAGCATGAACCAGACGCGATCGGCCTCGTCCAGGCAGACCTCGATGAAGTGGTTGCCGGTGCCGAGGGTACCCAGGTGCTGGCGGTTGTTGGTCTTCTCCAGCCGCGGGTACTTGTCGGTGATCGCCCTGAAGCGGCCGGCGAGCGCCTTCCAGGCCTGGTCGGCGGCGTCCGGCACCTCATGCCAGGCGCCGCGGTCGCGACGGCCGAAGGTCTTGCCGTGGGGCACCGCCTGCTCGATGGCGCTGCGCAGACCGTGCAGGTTGTCCGGCAGATCGGCGGCGACCAGCGAGGTCCGCGCGGCGATCATCCCGCAACCGATGTCCACGCCCACCGCCGCCGGGATGATCGCGCCGAGGGTGGGGATCACGCTGCCGATGGTCGAACCCTTGCCCTGGTGGACGTCGGGCATCACCGCCAGGTGCTTGAAGATGAACGGCATCTTCGCCGTGTTCATCAGTTGCCGGCGCGCTTCTTCCTCCACCGGGACGCCCTGGGTCCAGAGCTTGATCGGCTTGCCGCCGGCGACTTCGAGGATGTTCATGTCTTTCATCGTGCTTTCCTTGTATTCCGCGCCGTCCCTTGGCCGGTGCGGAGTCGTTCGCGGTCAGGCCTGCTTCAGCGTGACCAGCCCATTCAATACCTGGTCCAGGCCGCCGAACACCGAGATCCGGTCGATGCGTTCGGCCACCCGCTCCAGGGTTTCCAGTTCCTTCAGGCGCAGCGCGGTCGGATTTTCCTCCATCACCTTCGCCGTGTTCAGCAGCGAGCGGGTCGCCGAGGTTTCCTCGCGGCGCCGGATCACGTTGGCCTGGGCCGCCTTTTCCGCCTCCACCACCTGCGCCAGCAGGGTCTTCATCTCGCCGGGCAGGATGATGTCGCGCACGCCCAGGCCGCTCACTTCCATGCCGCTGCCTTCCAGCTTGGCGGCCAGGTGGGCGCTGACCGCTTCGTCGATCGACTGCTTGTTCTCCAGCAACTCGTCGAGCGTGCGCGTTCCCACCGCCGCCCGCAGGCCGAACTGCAGCTCGCGGTACAGATGCTCCAGTGGCTTGCTCAGTCGCGAGTACGCGGCCAGAACGTCGCTGTAGCGCCAGTTGGCGGCGAGGTTCAGGCGCAGGCTGACCTTGTCGCGGGTGAGGATCTCCTGGCCGCTGACCTCCAGCGCCTGGATACGGGTGTCGACCAGTTCCACGCCGACTTGTCGGTTGTAGCGCCAGAAACCGTATTGTCCGGCTTGCAGCAGCCCGGCCAGGGCGCCATCGACCTTCAGCACGCCGACCTGGAACGCCGGCACCTGGGCCAGCAACACCGCTTCCAGGCCTGCCAGGCTGCGACCGCGCAGGTTCGGCTGGTTCAATTGGGCGACCAGTGCGGCCGGCAGGCGATAGTCCTGCGCCAGGTCGATGCGCTCCAGTCGCTGCTCGGTCTGGCCCTTCCAGTACAGTCGACGGCTACCCGGGGCGAGCAGTTCCACCAGTACGCCGTCCTCGTAGCGCAGGCCGGCCTCGTTGTCGCCCAGGTCCATCCGGGTGAAGTAGCGCTCGACCAGTTCCGGCTCGCTCTGCCGCAGGTAACCGGCCAGGCGGTGTTCGAATTGCGGGGTGTTCAGGCTGAAGGTTTCCAGGCTCAGGCGGTCGCACGGATCGAAGCGGCGATAGGTGCCCGGTTCGAGCACGGCGAGGAAGTCGCCCTCGGCGTACAGCAGGCCACGTTCGTTCTTCTTCACGATGAAGCGCTTCAGCATTTTCATTTCTTCATTCCTTTCGTGTTTTCCGGGTGCCGGTGTTCGCCGGCCCGCCGGACCTCGCGGATGGAGTGCGGAGGAGACGGGGCCTGCGAACGTCCTGTCCGTGTGGGCGATGTCCCTCGCTCCAGGCCTGCCTTGCTCCGTGCCCGATCCGCGGGCCGGGCGGGCCGGCGGCGGCCTCGGCTCCCTTGCGTTCTCCGGCCTTCCTGGCCGCTTGCGCAGTTCGCCTCGGCCACACCGGCGGGTGTTGCCATTGAGTGATTGCCGTTAAGGCAACGTTCGAGCGGGAGTCGAACCCGCGACAGACCATTTCGTGGATGGTTGCTCTACCAGGCTGAGCTATCGAACCGCGAACCGGCATTGCCGGACTCGCGAGTGACCGTCGTTGCTGCGGGCGGCATGCACGACGCCGACACCAGGGGTGGGCTCGGGCACCGGCGGGACTGGAGTCCCGACCCGTCGGCCTGCATGGGCGATGCGGTCGAAATGGACATAGCGAGCGGCGTGCCAGGTTTTTCTTGATAAGTCTGTTTTTTATTTAACTCTTTGATCTTAAAGATGAATAAATTTTTTATTGCGATTCGTCGGCGAACTCGATGGAGAGATGCCTGGCTATTTCTATATATTTTCATATCGATCTTTATCTTGAAGGATAAGAAGTGATGAAACGCACGGTCGCCATCGGCTTCATCGGCGCCACCCTCGACCGTCTCGGCAAGGGCGCGGCGCGCTGGCAAAAGTGGCGGCCGAGCATCGGCCTGTGCCAGCAGCCGGACCTGCTGATCGACCGCCTCGAACTGATCCACGGCGACGACGCCCGCGATCTCGGCCTGGCCGAGCGGATCCGCGCCGACATCGCCGCGGTGTCGCCGCACACCGAGGTGCGCCTGCAGCCGATGGCGCTGCGCAACCCCTGGGACTTCGAGGAGGTCTATGGCGCCCTGCACGATTTCGTCAGCGCCTATCCCTTCGACACCGAGCGCGAGGACTACCTGGTGCACATCACCACCGGGACCCATGTCGCGCAGATCTGCTGGTTCCTCCTTACCGAGGCGCGCTACCTGCCGGCCCGGCTGGTGCAGACCTCGCCGTCGCGGCGCAAGGACGAGGCGCGCCATCCCGAGGGCTCGGCGACGTTGATCGACCTCGACCTGTCCCGCTACGACCGCATCGCCTCGCGGTTCCGCCGTGAACAGGAGGAAAGCCTGGCTTTGCTCAAGTCGGGAATCGCCACGCGCAATGCCGCTTTCAACCGTTCCATCGAGCAGATCGAGCGGGTCGCCGTGCGTTCTCGGGCACCCATGCTGCTGGTGGGGCCGACCGGCGCCGGCAAATCGTTCCTCGCCCGGCGCATTTACGAACTCAAGCGCAGCCGGCACCAGCTCGACGGGCGCTTCGTCGAGGTCAACTGCGCCACCTTGCGCGGCGACGGCGCGATGTCGGCACTGTTCGGCCACGTCAAGGGCGCCTTCACCGGCGCGCAGAACGCGCGCGAAGGCCTGCTGCGCGCAGCCGACGGCGGCATGCTGTTCCTCGACGAGATCGGCGAGCTGGGTGCCGACGAGCAGGCGATGCTGCTCAAGGCGATCGAAGAGAAGCGCTTCTTCCCGCTGGGTTCGGATCGTGAGGTGGAGAGCGACTTCCAGCTCATCGCCGGGACCCACCGCGACTTGCGCGGACGAGTGGCCGAAGGCCTGTTCCGCGAGGACCTGTTCGCCCGCATCAACCTGTGGACCTTCGAGCTACCGGGTCTGGCCGGGCGCCGCGAGGACATCGAGCCGAACATCGACTTCGAACTGGAGCGGCATGCCCGCGAGCAGGGGCGGCAGGTGCGCTTCAACCTGGAGGCCAAGCGTCGCTACCTGGCCTTCGCCGGTTCCAGCGAAGCGCGCTGGGCCGGCAACTTCCGCGAGCTGTCGGCTTCCATCACACGGATGGCCACCCTGGCCGACAGCGGGCGGATCGACGAGGCGCTGGTCGAGGAGGAGATCCACCGCCTGCGCCAGGCCTGGGGGCTCGATGCGGGGCGGGAGCCACTGGCTGAGCTGCTGGGGCAGCGGGTGGAGGCCCTGGATCTGTTCGATCGCCTGCAACTGCAGGCGGTGCTGGAGGTGTGCCGCGGGGCGAAGACCCTTTCCGAGGCGGGACGCCGGCTGTTCGCCGTTTCGCGCGAGGGCAAGCGCAACCCCAACGACGCCGACCGGCTGCGCAAGTACCTGGCTCGTTTCGGCCTGGATTGGGCGCAGATACGCGCCTGAACGCCACTTCGGGATATCCTGGGCACTTTTCACGGGCTCCAGGGACGATTGCCGATGAGCGAGATAATGAACCTCGAGCGGCTGCGCCAGCGCTGCGCGGCCGGCGAAAGCTTCAAATACCTGTACTTCTGGGGACATCGCCCGGCGGCGAATGACCAGGTCGGCAAGAGCTGCTTCAGCCAGTGGTACGAGGCTTCGTTCAAGCTCGGCGGGGTGCGCTATGCCAGCGCCGAGCACTACATGATGGCGGCCAAGGCACGCTTGTTCGACGACCGTAAGCTGTTCGAGCGCATCCTGGCGGCGCGCAGCCCAGGCGAGGCGAAGGCCCTGGGCCGGGAAGTCGCCGGCTTCGACGAGGCGCTATGGAGCGCCGAGCGGATGGGAATCGTGATCGAAGGCAATCTCGGCAAGTTCGGCCAGAACGCCTCGCTGAAGAAATACCTGCTGGGCACCGCCGACCGGGTGCTGGTCGAAGCCAGCCCGGTGGACGCGATCTGGGGCATCGGCCTGGCCGCCACCGATCCCCAGGCCACCGAACCGGCGGCCTGGCGCGGCCTCAACCTGCTCGGTTTCGCCCTGATGGAAGTGCGCCGGCGCCTGGCTCAGTAGTAGTACCAGCGCAGTTCCAGCTTCACCTCGTTGATCGGCTGGCTGACGTGGCTGAACGCGCGTTCGGCGCTCAGGCGCAGACCCAGGTCGCGGCCCAGTTCGACCTGCTGGCCGAAGCTCAGGCTGCGCCGCACCTCGCCGTTGTGGAAGTAGTCACCCCTGGCTTCCAGGGTCAGGTTGCCCAGCGGGTTGCGCCACAGCAGGCCGCTGTCGAAGCCCATGGCCGGGGCGATCGCGGCGGCGAAGTCGCTGTTGTTCTCGATCCGCGCGGTGCCCATGGCGTAGAGCAGCAGGTCGTCGCCGAACATCCAGCTGCCGCCGGCACCGCCATTGAGGTGGCTGACCAGGACCTCGTCGCCGTCCTCGCCCAGGACTCGCTCCAGGCCGCCGGCGACCTGCCAGGACAGCGGCTTGAGCAACTGGTTGCGCGGGGTCAGCGAGCGAATGGTGACCAGGTCGAGGTTCTGCAACTGCCAGTGGTTGCCCTCGTACTGGCGCAGCTTGAGCTGGCCGATCTCGATCTGCGCGCCGAGCGGGAAGCCATAGGCGTTGTCGGCGAGGTCATGGTAGGCCATGCGCAGGCCGTATTCGGCGAAGGCGCGGTCGTCGCGGCTGCCGACGCCGAGCTGCCAGGTGCGTGACTCGTGGCCGTCCTCCGGCTGGCCGGGACGTTCGACGTGCAGTTCCGGCGGTGGGTTGCGGTTGATCGCCCGCAGCAGGTTGTAGCTGCGCGAGGCGATGCCGCTGTCGCGCGCCTGGCCGGTGGCGCGGTAGCGCACCAGGCGGAAGGCGGCGTCCTGGATCAGCGCCTGGCGCGGCGCCGGCAGGGCCCTGAACCCGGGGTCGTCGAGCAGGCTGTCGTCGTCCGCCAGGCGCTTGGCCCAGTCGCGCTCGGCATGGTCGAGCGGTTCGGCGCGGGCGAGCAGTTCCTTCTCGCGCGACGGCCGGTAGTCGATGCGCTCGATCAGCCCGGCGTTCTTCACCGCGCGGACGGTATCGGTGGGGATCGCGGTGAGCGGGAACTGTTCGGTCAGCTCGATGCCCGGGCGGGCGATCTCCATCAGTTCGAGCAGGCGGAACGAACAGTTCTCGTCGAAGAAGTAGTAGTCGAAGCGGACCTGCTTGAGCTCCCAGACATGCTCGACCATGCGCCCGGTCTCCTCGGGCGTCAGGTTCAGCTTGTATTCCCACAGGTCGCGGTTCTCCAGGCGGCTGTATTCGGCCAGCTTCTCCCGGTAGGGGACCAGCGCGAACAGGCCGGGATAGCCGCCCATCAGGCCTTTCCAGGCATAGAGGATGCTGTTGTCCATGCCTTCGATATAGGCGCCGAAGTTCAGCGCGTAGCTGAGCAGGGCGGTGTTGTTGCTGCTGACGTCGGCCTGATCGATGCGCAGCAGGGTATGGCCGAACATCGACGACGGGCTGTTCAGGTAGGCGGCGGGAAACACCAGCACGGCGCTGTGCGGGTTGATGTCGCGGTACCAGGTTTCGTATTCGCTGCACTGCGGCTGCGGCAGGTCGTCGAGTTGCAGTTGCCGGCGCAGCCAGCGGGTGCGCGCCGGGTAGACGCACTGCGCGTGCTTGTCGCCAAGGCTGGGCGAGGCGTAGAGCGCCTCCAGCGTGGCCGCCAGTTCGGCTTCCGGGTGGCTTTCGCCGTCGTCGGCGAGGAAGAACCGCTCGTCGTCGACGTAGCTGCGCCAGCCGCCGAGCTTGTCGCGCTCGTAGTGACCGAGGGCGATCCAGTAGGGATCGGCGGCCAACTGCTGGAGGCGGGCTTCGGGAACGGCCGGCGCGGCCAGCAGGGGAGAACAGGCGCACAGCGCCATCCAGGGCAACAGGCGTTTCGGCATCGGCAAGGCTTAAGGCTGGGGAAAGGGGCCTGCCCGCGAACGGGCAGGCGGCGAGGCTCAGGCCTGCTCGGCGTACTTGGCCAGGCGGGCGTCCTGTTTCAGGATCGCCTGGGTATTGGCGTAGACGTCGGCGGCGGTGGCGTCGGACTTGTTGAAGATCTGCGAGAAGTGCTCGTGGGTAACGGCGGCGAAGTGCTCGCGGTCCTGCGGTTGCACGCCCAGCACCACGGCATAGGTGGTCAGCGCTTCGCCATTGCCCTTGGCCATGTCTTCGGACAGCTCGTCCATCATGCTGCCGAGCACCAGCAGCGGCTTGCCGCCATAGGACAGCGCGCCGTTGGTGTGGCAGCCGTTGGTGCCGGTGGTCATGCCGAAGGTATTGTTGCCGGAAGTGCCGTTGGTGGTCGCCGCGACCACGTGGGTGGCCACGCCGCGCTGGCCTTTGAAGAGCATGTTGCCCCAGCCGCAGCCGGCGCCGCCGGGAGCGTCGGCGAAGGCATTGAAGGAGGCGGCGGCGAACAGGGTACCGAGCAGAATCCGTTTCATCGTTTGTTCTCTCTTGAGGTGGATCGAAGCCATCTGGAGCGGGCCAGCGACGCCGTGAGCTTTTCGGAATGCCACCGGGGTGTCAAGGCACCGAATGGGTGGCAGCGCGCAATGCCGGGCGAAAATTGACCGGCGTCAGCGGCAATCCGCCTGGAAGCGTCCAGACTTGAGAAAGTTCTGGTCGGTCTGAGCGAAACCGGCCTTGGTCAGCCGACCCTCATGCAGGAGGTGGATATGAGCGCTTTCGACCCCGCGACTGCCCTGGAAACCCTGGCGACCGAGTACGCGGCACGCGCCGCGGCGATCCGCCGGGACCTGGCGCGCAGCCATTCGCCGGATTTCGCCGAGCAGGCGGTGCAGCGGCAGAACGACGAAGTGCTCGAAGGCCTGCTCGCCGAGGCGGAGGCGGGGATGCGTCAGGTCGGTCTTGCCCGCCTGCGCCTGGCGGAAGGTCGCTACGGCGAGTGCGAGCGCTGCGGCGAGGCCATCGAACCGGCGCGCCTGGCCGCCCTGCCTGCGGCGGAATACTGCCTGCGCTGCGCCGACCTGGCACATCGGTGAGATAGCGCCATCGGCGCCTTGTCAGTGGCGCGAGGCTGGGGGGAGAATGCGGGCGACGACACCCCGCGGCAACCTGCCGCCCGATGCAAGGATTCCCGATGCCCGATTCCGTCGCTGCCGGCCTGCGCCTGGCGCCAGAAGAACTGACCCGTCCCTTCGCTCCCGAGCAATTCGCCTTCGACACCACCGACGACCTGGAGCCCTTCCGCGGCGTGCTGGGCCAGGAGCGGGCGGTCGAGGCGCTGCAGTTCGGGGTGGCGATGCCGCGGCCGGGTTACAACGTATTCGTCATGGGCGAGCCGGGGACCGGACGCTTCTCCTTCGTCAAGCGCTACCTGCAGGCCGAGGGCAAGCGCGTCGCCACGCCGTCGGACTGGGTCTACCTGAACAACTTCGACGAGCCGCGCGAACCCCGGGTGATCGAGCTGCCGCCGGGTAGCGCGAGCGAATTCAGCGCCGACATCGACCGCCTGATCGATAACCTCATGTCGACCTTCCCGGCGGTCTTCGAGCACCCGGCCTACCAGCAGAAGAAGAACGCCGTCGACCGCGCCTTCAACCAGCGCTACGACCGCGCCCTGGACTCGGTGGAGCGGCGCGCCCTGGAGAAGGACGTGGCGCTGTACCGCGACAGCGCCAACGTCGCCTTCACCCCGATGAAGGACGGCAAGGCGCTCGACGAAGCCGAGTTCGCCCAGTTGCCGGAGGCCGAGCGCGAGCGCTTCCACAAGGACATCGCCGCCCTCGAGGAATACCTCAACGAGGAGCTGGCGAGCCTGCCGCAGTGGAAGCGCGAATCGAGCAACCAGTTGCGCGAGCTCAACGAGGAAACCATCACCCTGGCCCTGCAGCCGCTGCTGGCGCCTCTGGTGGAGAAGTACAACAACAACCCGGGCGTTTGCGCCTACCTGCAGGCGATGCAACTGAACCTGCTGAAGACCGTGGTCGACCAACTGGTCGACGACAGCCGCACCGACGCCCAGCGCAAGCAGGGGCTGATCGAGCAGTACGCGCCGAACCAGGCCATCGTCCACCATGCGACCAGCGGCGCACCGGTGGTGTTCGAGTCGCACCCGACCTACGACAACCTGTTCGGCCGCATCGAGTACAGCTCCGACCAGGGTGCGCTCTACACCAGCTACCGGCAGTTGCGTCCGGGTGCGCTGCACCGGGCCAACGGCGGCTTCCTGATCCTGGAAGCGGAAAAGATGCTCGGCGAGCCGTTCGTCTGGGACGCGCTGAAGCGCGCCCTGCAGTCGCGCCAGTTGAAGATGGAGTCGCCGCTGGCCGAACTCGGCCGCCTGGCCGCGGTCTCGCTGACGCCGCAGGTGATCCCGCTGCAACTGAAGGTGATCATCATCGGCTCGCGGCAGATCTATTACACCCTGCAGGACCTCGACCCGGACTTCCAGGAGATGTTCCGCGTGCTGGTCGACTTCGACGAAGACATCCCGCTGGGCGAGGACAGCCTCGAGCAGTTCGCCCAGTTGCTCAAGACGCGCACCTCGGAAGAGGGCATGGCGCCGCTCAGCGGCGCGGCGGTGGCCCGCCTGGCGACCTACAGCGCGCGCCTGGCCGAGCACCAGGGACGGCTCTCGGCGCGGATCGGCGACCTGTTCCAACTGGTCAGCGAAGCCGATTTCATCCGCCAGCTGGCGAACGAGGAGGTGATCCAGCTCGGCCATATCGAGCGTGCCCTCAAGGCCAAGCAGACCCGCACCGGCCGGGTGTCGGCGCGGATCCTCGATGACATGCTGGCGGGGATCATCCTGATCGACACTGCCGGCGCCGCGGTCGGCAAGTGCAACGGCCTGACCGTGCTGGAAGTCGGTGATTCGGTGTTCGGCGTACCGGCGCGGATTTCCGCCACCGTCTATCCGGGCAGCAGCGGGATCGTCGACATCGAGCGCGAGGTCAACCTCGGCCAGCCGATCCACTCCAAGGGCGTGATGATCCTTACCGGCTACCTGGGTAGCCGCTACGCCCAGGAATTCCCCCTGGAAATCTCCGCCAGCATCGCCCTGGAGCAGTCCTACGGCTACGTGGACGGCGACAGCGCCTCGCTGGGCGAGGTCTGCACGCTGATCTCGGCGCTGTCGCGGACGCCGCTGAAGCAGTGCTTCGCCATTACCGGCTCGATCAACCAGTTCGGCGAGGTGCAGGCGGTGGGCGGGGTCAACGAGAAGATCGAAGGCTTCTTCCGCCTCTGCGAGGCCCGTGGCCTGACCGGCGAGCAGGGCGTGATCATCCCGCGCGCCAACGTCACCACCCTGATGCTCGACGAGCGCGTGCTGCAGGCGGTACGCGCCGGGCAGTTCCATGTCTACGCGGTGCGCGAGGTGGACGAGGCGCTGGCGCTGCTGGTGGGCAAGCCGGTCGGTGCCCAGGACGAGAAGGGACGCTTCCCGAAAGACAGCGTGAATGACCTGGTGGTGGCGCGTTTGCAGGAAATCTCCGAACTCGGCATGGAAGAGGACGACAAGGAAAAGGACAAGCCGGTGGAGAAGGAGGCCCTCGCCCCGAAGGACAAGGCCGCGGCGAAGAAGGACTGACCCGACCGCATAGCCGGAACCTGCCGAGGGCGGGGCTGGAAAAGCCTCGCCCTCGTGCGTTTCAGGCCTGTGGACAAGTTTACGCCGGCGCTATGCGGAACCTGGCGGCGGGTGTAGGCTCAAAACTGGGAACCCCCGTGAGGATGCCGCCATGCCGCGTAACCTCTGCCTCATCCGCCCCTGCCTGGGGTTGACCACGCGTATCGAGTGCGTGATCAGGCCGCTGGCCGGAGGGAACGGACTCTGGACCCTGCTCTGCGCCGCCGGCATGTCCGGCTCCCAGCCTTCGGCGATCAAGGCCCAGGGCCCTTTCCACGGTCCGCTGGTGGCCGAAGGGGTATTGCAGGCGATCGCCGACTGCCTGGCCCAGCAAGGCTATATCGAAGCCGTCGATCCGCCGATCTGGCGCCTGCACCTGCAGGGCGAGCTGCGCCGGCTCAACGGCGAACGCACGCCCCATGTCGGTGACTACCTGTTCCGACCGGAGTCCTGAGGCGGCGCCTGGGCAAAGCCTGAGCAATCCGGCCAAGGCCGCGTGCCATCATCGCTGGCGGGATTCATCCCGGCTCGGTGCACATATTTATCCACAGATTTTCTGGATAAAAACCGCAAGCCGCTGCGCTATACTCGCCAGCCATTTTCCCTGCACATACACACAAGAGACCATGGAACGCTTTTTCGAAAACGCCATGTACGCCTCGCGCTGGCTGCTGGCTCCGATCTACATGGGCCTGTCCCTGGCGCTGCTGGCGCTGACCATCAAGTTCTTCCAGGAAATATTCCACGTCATCCCGAACATCTTCGCGATGGCCGAGGCCGACCTGATCCTGGTCCTGCTCTCGCTGATCGACATGGCGCTGGTCGGCGGCCTGCTGGTGATGGTGATGATCTCCGGCTACGAGAACTTCGTTTCGCAACTGGACATCGACGAAGGCAAGGAGAAACTCAACTGGCTGGGCAAGATGGACTCCGGCTCGCTGAAGAACAAGGTGGCCGCCTCCATCGTGGCGATCTCCTCGATCCACCTGTTGCGCATCTTCATGGACGCGAAGAACGTGCCGGACAACAAGCTGATGTGGTACGTGATCATCCACATGACCTTCGTGCTCTCGGCCTTCGCCATGGGCTATCTGGATAAGCAGACCCGCCACTGAGGGCCCTGTCCAGCGCTTCGCTCGTGCCGCCCGGCCGTTGCAAAACGGACGGGCGGCGCTGTTTCAGGCTTGCGTCGAGCCGTGCCTGGGCAAGACTTCCAGTGTTGTCGGGCGGACGCCGGGAGCGGGCGTCCTTCGCGTCGTCGGGGCCAGGTGTCCGGACGATGCCGGGAATCGGGCCGGCGCTGCCGGGACCGAGGCGGTTGGCGGAATCCGGGAGGCTTCCGCTGCCCGCGCGACCTCGAGAGGTTTGCGATGAACATGCAGGATCTCGCCGGCCGGGTCCAGGCCGGACATATCGACGCCTTGCACCTGGTTTCGCTGGAGGGCGGCATCTACGTGCTGGAGGCGCAGATGGGCGACCGTGCCTATCCGGTGGAAGACGAGTCCGGCCGGCCGCTCAGCCTGCGTTCGGTGGAGCATGCGCGGCAGGTGCTGCGCGGGATGGCGCGGGTACCGGTGGAGCTGGTGCGTGCCGACGTCCACGACGAGATGTGTGGCTTGCTGGTCGAGCCGGGCGCTCTCGGCTGGCTGCCGCTGTCGATCCGTCACTGAGCGCGGGCGCCGTCGGTGGGGGTGGCGGGGCTTCTGTGCTAGGCTGGCCGCCCTTTTTTTCGACCCCACAGCGGAGCACCGCCATGAGCGAACTCAACCTGACCACTGACGAAGCCCGTGTCAGCTACGGCATCGGCCGCCAGCTGGGCGACCAATTGCGCGAGAACCCGGTTCCGGGCATGACCCTGGACGCAGTCCTGGCCGGCCTGTCCGATGCGTTCGCGGGTCTCGACAGCCGGGTCTCCGGCGAGGCGCTGTCCGCCAGCTTCCAGGTGATCCGCGAGCGCATGCAGGCCGAAGCCCAGGCCAAGGCCGAAGCCGCCGCTGGCGAAGGCCGTGCCTACCTGGCCGAGAACGCCAGGCGCGAAGGCGTCACCGTGCTGCCGTCCGGCCTGCAGTTCGAAGTGCTGAGCACTGGCGAGGGCGCCAAGCCTTCCCGCGAGGATACCGTGCGTACTCACTACCACGGCACCCTGATCGACGGCACCGTGTTCGACAGCTCCTACCAGCGCGGCCAGCCGGCCGAGTTCCCGGTGGGCGGCGTGATCGCCGGTTGGGTCGAGGCGCTGCAACTGATGAACGCCGGCTCCAAGTGGCGCCTGCACGTGCCGAGCGAGCTGGCCTATGGCGGCCAGGCGGTCGGCAGCATCCCCCCGCACAGCGTGCTGGTGTTCGACGTCGAACTGCTGGAAATCCTCTGAGGCGCATCGGCCCCAGGAAGGAGCGAAACGCCCCGTCGAAGCATCGACGGGGCGTTTTTCATTGACACATCAGTAGCGGGCGTCAACCGGACGCTTGTCCTTCGGCCAGTCCTTGACCTTGTCCGGGAAGTCCGGGCGCGGCTGGTGCGAAAAGTACTCCGCGACGTCCACTGCGTCCTGGTCGCTGAGGCCGCCCTGGCCGAGCGGGAAGCGTTCCTGGAAGCCGATCGGCATGTTGTGCTTGACGAAGGCGGCAGCGGTGAAGGTCCGCGCCATGCCGGCGCCGATATTGAACGACTGTTCGCCCCACAGCGGCGGGAAGAGCATCTCCCCGGCGGCGTTGCGCAGGCCTTCGCCGTTCTCGCCGTGGCACACCGCGCATTGCTGCGCATAGACCCTGCGACCGTTTTCCGGGTCGGGCCTGAGCGCCGGGTCGACCTTGCCGACGCCGCGTCCGGCGACCTTGTCCTCCGGCCGGGTGTTGTTCTTCATCCAGTCGAAATAGGCCACCATCGCCTGCATGTCGGCCGATTCCGGCGGCAGCGGCTTGCCGTTCATCGAACGGCGGAAGCAGCCGTTGATGCGTTCCTCCAGGTCGATGACCTTGCCCGCCCGTGGCGCGTAGCCGGGGAAGAACGCCGAGACGCCGACGAAGGGCGAGCCGTCGGCGACGGTCCCGGCGTTCAGGTGGCAACTGGTGCAGTTGAGCTGGTTGCCGACGTTGTCCGGCAGCAGTTCGCGGGTTTCCAGATGCAGGCGCATGCCGCGCACCACCTGTTCGGCGTTCGGCGCAGCGAGCATGTCCGCCAGGCGCGGGGAGACGAACGCGCCGCTCGGGCCGCTGCCGGCTTCGACCTGCCGCCGCAGTTTGTTCACCTGGCCGGCGTCGATCGCCGAGCCATGGTTGCCCCAGCTGCCGCGGACGAAGCTGAGGATCTCGGCGATCTCGCGATCCTCCAGCTGGGCGAACCCGGGCATGGTGTAGACCCGCGAATGAGTGGCGGTTTCCGCGGTCTTCCAGCCGGTGAGGGTGATGTGCAGCAGGGTGCTCGGATTGGCGGAGGCGACGGTGGGGTTGCCGGCCAGCGGCGGGAACATGCCCGGCACGCCGCTACCGTCCTTGCGGTGGCAATCGGAACAGAACTGCGCGTAGCCGAGGCCGCCGCGCGAGCTGTAGAGGTCGTCCGGAGTGGTCGGCGGGCGTTCGCTGGCGGGCATCGGCAGGTCGTCCTTGCCGGCCGGCAGGGATTTCAGGTAGCTGGCGATGGCCACCAGGTCGTCGTCGCTGAAGTGCTGGGTGCTGTGGTGGATCACGTCGGTCATGCTGCCGGATACCGTGGCGAAGCGGTTCTGCCCGGTCTTCAGCAGTTGCACGGTGTCCTCCACCGTCCACAGGTTGCGCAGGCTCAGCGCCTGCCATTGCTCGACGGTCTCGCCGGCGAGGTAGAGCTGCCCGGAGCGGCCCGCGTCGCTCATGGCCTTTTCCTGGAAGGCGATGCCGCGCGGAGTATGGCAGGCGCCGCAGTGGCCGAGGCCCTGCACCAGGTAGGCGCCGCGGTTGATCATCGGGTCCGCGTCGGTGGAGGGGGTGAACGGTGTGTCGTCGAGGAACGCCCAGTTCCACAGCGCCAGGCCCCAGCGCTGGTTGAACGGCCAGCTCATCGCGCTCGGCGTGTTCGCCCGGTTGACCGGCTGTACGCCATGCATCAGGTAGGCGTATAGCGCGCGCATGTCATCTTCGCTGACCTTGGCGTAGGACGGATAGGGCATCGCCGGATAGAGGTTCTCGCCTGCGGCGCTGACGCCCTTGCGCATGGCGCGGTCGAACTGTTCGAAGCTGTAGCGGCCGATGCCCGTCTCCGGGTCGGGGGTGATGTTGGTCGAGTAGATGGTGCCCATCGGCGTCTTCAGCTCCAGGCCGCCGGCCATCGGTGCGCCTTGCGGGGCGGTGTGGCAGGCGACGCAGTCGCCGAGCTGGGCCACGTAGCGGCCTTTTTCGATCAGTGCGGCGTCCGTGGCCGGTTCGCTGGCATGAAGCAGGGGAACGATGGAGCACAGCGCGCCGAGCAAGCCGAGGCGCGGGAAAGAAGCAGGCATTTCCTCATCCTTAGGCGTAGGCCTGGGGTAGTCCCCTCGGCCACGGTCCATTCTTTTTTTCGTTGTGCGGCCGTCGAAGGCTCGACGGTTGTGCCTCTGTTGTAGCGGCTTTCGGAGGAGGGCTGCTTGATATGGATCAGGCGGGGATTCGCTGTGGCGATCTGTACCCGAGGCCGGGGTGCTCAGGCGATCCGGGAAAGGCGGGGGAAAGTGACTCCGGGAAGGCCGTCCGTGACCTTCCCGGAACCGTCCGGAGGCGCCTTTGCCTCCGTTCGTGCGATCCGCCTCCCGGGCAGCGGCGCACGGATGACGCGTCCTGGCGTCATCGCAAGAGTCAGCGCAGGGCGCGGGCGTAGCAGAAGAGGAACAGGTTGCGCACCAGTTCCTTGAGGATCAGCGGTTCGCTCGAGTTCAGTTCGTGCAGATCCAGGCCGCCCTGGTCACGCAGTTCGTCCAGCGCATCTTCTTCCAGGACGGCGCAGATTTCCCCGGTTTCCCGGTGCAGGATCCGTAGGTAGGGGTGTGGCCGATCAAGCCAGGCATCGATCAAATAAGTCATGGCGCTCATCTCCGTGACAAGACTGTGAGGTGAGAATAATTCTTATTATCGTAATAGCAAGTCTTGATCGTGCCTTTCGTCGCAAAACGAAAACGCCGCCGTGAAAACGGCGGCGTTCGTCACAGCCCGGCGGTGGCTCAGTGGGTGCGGGCGACCGCGAATTCGCTGAGTTCGACCAGGGCGGCGCGGTACTCGTTGTCCGGCAGGCTTTCCAGGCAGGCGATGGCGCGCGCCGCGTAGTCGCGGGCCAGGTTGGCAGTGTAGTCCAGGGCGCCAGCGGCCTCGACGGCCGCGCAGACACTCTCCAGGTCCTGGCTGCCGCCTTGCTGGATGGCCTTGCGCACCAGCGCCGCCTGTTCCTCGGTACCGTCGCGCATGGTGACGATCAGCGGCAGGGTCGGTTTGCCCTCGGCGAGGTCGTCGCCGACGTTCTTGCCCAGGGTGGCGGCGTCGCCGCGGTAGTCGAGCAGGTCGTCGACCAGCTGGAAGGCGATTCCCAGGTAGTCGCCGAAGCGGCGCAGCGCCTCGGCCTGTTCCTCGCCGGCCCGGCACAGCGCGGCGGCGCTATGGGTCGAGGCCTCGAAGAGCATCGCGGTCTTGCCGCGGATGACTTCCATGTAGGTCTCTTCGGTGGTGCTGGCGTCGCGCACCTTGGACAGTTGCAGCACTTCGCCCTCGGCGATGACCCGGGTGGCCTGGGAGATGATGCGCATGACCGGCATTGAGCCGAGTTCGACCATCATTTCGAAGGAGCGGGCATAGAGGAAATCGCCCACCAGCACGCTCGGCGCGTTGCCCCACAGGGCGTTGGCGGTGGAGCGGCCGCGGCGCAGGCCGGAGGCGTCGACCACGTCGTCGTGGAGCAGGGTGGAGGTGTGCAGGAACTCGATGGTGGCCGCCAGCAGGCACAGATCGTCGCCCTTGTAGCCCAGGGTCTTGCCGGCGAGCAGGACCAGCAGCGGGCGCAGGCGCTTGCCACCGGCGGAGATGATGTAGTCGCCGATCTTTTCCACCAGGGGAACGCGAGAGGTGAGTTGGCGACGGATGATCCCGTCGACGGCGGTGAAATCTTCCGCCACCACGCGGTAGAAGGCCTGGGGTTGCATCAGTGACAATAGCTCCACAAAGATTGCGCGGCATGCTAGGTGGCAGGGGGGGGGCTGTCAAGGAAAGGCCCGGGACACTTGCCTCGGCCTGGACCTTTCCGTACAATCGCGGGCCCTGAACTTCCTTGGCATACCCTGCCTTACGCAATTGCACGGGCGTCCCATCCGACCCCATGCAGCCATGCCGGCCGATTCCTACTTCTATAAAGCGTCGGGTGAGCAGGTTTAACGGAGATACACATGTACGCAGTGATTGTTACCGGTGGCAAGCAGCACAAAGTCACCGAAGGCGAATTCCTCAAGGTCGAGAAGCTCGACATCGCCACCGGCGAAGCGATCGATTTCGACCGCGTTCTGCTGGTCGCCAATGGCGACGACGTGAAAATCGGCCTGCCGGTCGTCGAAGGTGCCAAGGTTACCGCCGAGGTGGTTTCCCATGGTCGTCACGACAAGGTCCGCATCATCAAGTTCCGCCGTCGTAAGCACCACATGAAGCGTCAGGGCCACCGCCAGTGGTTCACTGAAATCAAGATCACCGGCATTCAGGCCTAATTCCTTTCTGGAGGATATGACTCATGGCACACAAAAAAGCTGGCGGTTCCACCCGCAACGGCCGCGACTCAGAAAGTAAACGCCTTGGCGTGAAACTGTTCGGCGGCCAGGCTGTCAAGGCTGGCAACATCCTCGTTCGCCAGCGCGGCACCAAGTTCCACGCCGGTTACGGCGTTGGCCTGGGCAAGGATCACACCCTCTTCGCGAAAGTGGACGGCGTGGTCAAGTTTGAGACCAAAGGCGCCTTTGGTCGCAAATACGTGAGCATCGTTGCTGCCTAAGCAATAGCTCGCTGAAAAAGCCCTGTCTCGCGACGGGGCTTTTTTGTTTCTGCGCCGGCTTCCGGCCATGCCCTGCCTTCGGGGCATCCTGTATCCTATGTTTTTTCTGTTAACCCGCCCCTGTGGTGGGAGGCATATCCATGAAATTCGTCGATGAAGTATCAATCCACGTGAAAGCCGGTGACGGCGGTAATGGCCTCATGAGCTTTCGCCGCGAGAAGTTCATCGAAAAAGGCGGTCCCAACGGCGGCGACGGTGGCGACGGCGGCTCCATCTATCTGGAAGCCGACGTCAACCTGAACACCCTGGTCGACTATCGCTACACCCGCCGTTTCGATGCCCAGCGCGGCGAGAACGGCGGCAGCAAGGACTGCACCGGGGCCAAGGGCGACGACCTGGTCCTGCCGGTGCCGGTGGGTACCACCGTGATCGACGCCAATACCCAGGAAATCATCGGCGACCTGACCGAGCCCGGGCAGCGCCTGATGGTCGCCCAGGGTGGCTGGCACGGCCTCGGCAACACCCGCTTCAAGTCCAGTACCAACCGGGCGCCGCGCCAGACCACGCCGGGCAAGCCGGGCGAGGCGCGCGACCTCAAGCTGGAGCTGAAAGTGCTGGCCGACGTCGGCCTGCTGGGCTTGCCGAATGCTGGCAAAAGCACCTTCATCCGCGCGGTTTCCGCGGCCAAGCCGAAGGTCGCCGACTACCCGTTCACCACCCTGGTGCCGAACCTCGGGGTGGTCAGCGTCGGTCGCTACAAGAGCTTCGTGGTCGCCGATATTCCCGGCCTGATCGAGGGTGCCGCCGAAGGCGCAGGGCTGGGCATCCGCTTCCTCAAGCACCTGGCGCGCACCCGCATCCTCCTGCACCTGGTGGACATGGCGCCGCTGGATGAAAGCGATCCGGCCGACGCCGCCGAGGTCATCGTCCGCGAACTGGGGAGGTTCAGTCCGGCATTGACCGAGCGTGAGCGTTGGCTGGTGCTGAACAAGATGGACCAGATCCTCGACCCCGCCGAGCGCGAGGCGCGCAAGCAGGCGGTGATCGAGCGGCTGGGCTGGGAAGGTCCGGTCTACGTGATCTCCGCGCTGGAGCGCGATGGTACCGAGGCGCTCAGCCAGGACATCATGCGCTACCTCGACGAGCGCACCCTGCGCCTGGAGGAGGATCCGCAGTATGCCGAGGAGCTGGCCGAGCTCGACCAGCGCATCGAGGACGAGGCGCGGGCCCGCCTGCAGGCGCTGGACGATGCGCGCGCGCTGCGCCGTTCCGGCCTGAAGAACGCCGGCGCGGCGGATGACGACGATTTCGATGATGAGGAAGACGACGGCGACGGACCGGAGATCTTCTACGTTCCCTGATGACGAGATACCCCGCCGGGCGGGCCGGTGGGGCTGAAGAGTCGAAGCCTGGGCTTCTAAGGTTGAGGGTATGCGGGACAAGGTAACCGGCGCGCGGCGCTGGGTGGTGAAGATCGGTAGCGCCCTGCTGACGGCAGATGGCCGTGGGCTGGACCGCAATGCCATGGCCGTTTGGGTCGAGCAGATGGTGGCGTTGCATTGCGCCGGCATCGAGCTGGTGCTGGTGTCCTCCGGCGCCGTCGCCGCCGGCATGAGCCGCCTGGGCTGGGTCAGCCGGCCGAGCGCGATGCACGAGCTCCAGGCTGCCGCCTCGGTGGGCCAGATGGGCCTGGTGCAGGCCTGGGAGTCCAGCTTCGCCCTGCACGGCCTGCAGACCGCCCAGGTGCTGCTGACCCATGACGACCTGTCCGACCGCAAGCGCTACCTGAACGCTCGCAGCACCCTGCGGACCCTGGTCGAGCTGGGCGTGGTGCCGGTGATCAACGAGAACGACACGGTGGTCACCGACGAGATCCGCTTCGGCGACAACGATACCCTGGCGGCGCTGGTGGCCAATCTGGTCGAGGCCGACCTGCTGGTGATCCTTACCGACCGCGACGGCATGTTCGATGCCGATCCGCGCAACAATCCCGATGCCCAACTGATCTACGAGGCGCGTGCCGACGACCCGCAGCTCGATGCGGTGGCTGGCGGCAGCGCCGGCGCCCTGGGGCGCGGCGGCATGCAGACCAAGTTGCGCGCGGCGCGGCTGGCGGCGCGTTCCGGCGGGCATACGGTGATCGTCGGTGGGCGGATCGAGCGGGTGCTCGACCGCCTGCGCGCCGGCGAGCGCCTCGGCACCCTGCTGACCCCGGACCGCAGCCGCAAGGCGGCGCGCAAGCAGTGGCTGGCCGGCCACCTGCAGATGCGTGGCACCCTGGTGCTGGACGACGGCGCGGTGAAGGCGGTGAGCCAGGATCACAAGAGTCTGCTGCCGGTGGGGGTCAAGGCGGTCCAGGGCAGCTTCCGTCGGGGCGAGATGGTGGTCTGTGTGGACCAGAGCGGGCGCGAAGTGGCGCGTGGGCTGGTCAACTACAGCGCGCTGGAGGCACAGAAGATCCTCGGCCAGCCGACCGACGCCATCGAGGCGCTGCTCGGCTACGTGGATGGCCCGGAGCTGGTGCATCGCGACAATCTGGTACTGGTCTGAGGAGAGGACGAATGCGCAAGCTCGCGGGATTGCTCGGTGGCCTGCTGCTGTTGCCGGCGCTGGCCGGGGCGGAGGAGATCGGCGAAGTGTCCACGGTGTTCAAGTGGGTCGGGCCGAATGACAAGATCGTCGTCGAGGCCTTCGACGATCCCAAGGTGCAGGGCGTGACCTGCTACCTGTCGCGGGCCAAGACCGGCGGCGTGAAGGGTGGTCTGGGGTTGGCGGAGGACCGCGCCGAGGCGTCGATCGCCTGTCGCCAGGTGGGGCCGATCCGGTTCAGCGGCGAGCTCAAGGATGGCGAGGAGGTGTTCAAGCAGCGCACTTCGCTGGTATTCAAGAGCATGCAGGTGGTGCGCTTCTTCGATCGCAAGCGCAACGCTTTGGTCTATCTGGTCTACAGCGACCGGGTGATCGAGGGTAGCCCGCAGAACGCGGTGACTGCGATTCCGGTCATGCCCTGGCCGTCCGCTCGCTGAGGCGGGCGGAACCGCGAGGCAACAAAAAACCGGCCATTGGCCGGTTTTTTGTTCGAGCAAGGCGTGCCTTAGGCGGCAGCGGTGCTGAGGGCCTTGATGTGGCCGCTCAGACGGCTCTTGTGACGAGCAGCCTTGTTCTTGTGGATGATGCCTTTGTCAGCCATGCGATCGATCACCGGTACGGCGGCGGTGAAAGCGGCTTGGGCCTTGGCCAGGTCTTTGGCGTCGATGGCTTTCACGACGTTCTTGATGTAGGTGCGCACCATGGAGCGCAGGCTGGCGTTGTGGCTGCGACGCTTCTCAGCCTGTTTGGCGCGTTTTTTGGCGGAAGGTGTGTTGGCCACCGTCGAGCTCCTCGAAAAAAACTGGGTAAATAGCGAACAAATTAAGGCCGCGAATAATGCCGTCGCCTCCTGGGGTTGTCAAGGGGCTGCGCATGCGGCGGGAAAGATCGGCGACGGATGTCGCCTGCTTTCTTGCGGGTGATTTATTCCGGCGCGCATTCTACACTCGGCGCGCCCTCGCGGACCGCCGTTCGGCGGCGAGGGCGCATTCGCGCGATGAACCGGCCCGGCCGGTCGCGGTCTTGGACAGGATCAATTTCGACATGCCGGCAGCCCGACATCCATGAATCTTCTCAAATCATTGGCGGCGGTGAGTTCCATCACCCTGCTGTCGCGGGTCCTCGGCTTCGTCCGCGATACCATCCTGGCGCGGATCTTCGGCGCCGGCGTCGCCACCGACGCCTTCTTCGTCGCCTTCAAGCTGCCCAACCTGCTGCGCCGGATTTTCGCCGAAGGGGCGTTTTCCCAGGCTTTCGTGCCGATCCTGGCGGAATACAAGAACCAGCGGGGCGAGGAGGCGACGCGCACTTTCATCGCCTATGTCTCCGGGCTGCTGACGCTGGCGCTGGCGCTGGTCACGGCGCTCGGCATCCTCGCCGCGCCCTGGGTGATCTGGATCACCGCGCCAGGCTTCGCCGACACGCCGGAGAAGTTCGACCTGACCACCGACCTGCTGCGAGTGACCTTTCCTTATATATTGCTGATCTCGCTGTCGTCCCTGGCCGGCGCGATCCTCAACACCTGGAACCGTTTCTCGGTGCCGGCCTTCGTGCCGACCCTGCTGAACATCGCGATGATCGGCTTCGCGCTGTTTCTCACGCCCTACTTCGACCCGCCGGTGATGGTGCTGGGCTGGGCGGTGCTGGCCGGCGGCCTGCTGCAGCTGCTTTACCAGCTGCCGCACCTGAGGCGGATCGGCATGCTCGTGCTGCCGCGCCTGAATTTCAGGGATAGCGGCGTCTGGCGGGTGATGAAGCTGATGCTGCCGGCGATCCTCGGGGTTTCGGTGAGCCAGATCTCGCTGATCATCAACACCATCTTTGCCTCGTTCCTGGCGGCCGGCTCGGTGTCCTGGATGTACTACGCCGATCGCCTGATGGAGCTGCCGTCCGGGGTGCTGGGCGTGGCGCTGGGGACGATTCTCCTGCCGATGCTGTCGAAGACCTACTCGAACAAGGACCGCCAGGAGTATTCACGGCTGCTCGACTGGGGACTGCGCCTGTGCTTCCTGCTGGTGCTGCCGTGCTCGCTGGCCCTGGCGATCCTCGCCGAGCCGCTGACCGTCTCGCTATTCCAGTACGGCAAGTTCACCGCCACGGACGCGGCGATGACCCAGCGCGCGCTGGTCGCCTATTCGGTCGGCCTGCTCGGGATCATCCTGGTCAAGGTGCTGGCGCCGGGCTTCTATGCCCAGCAGAACATCCGCACGCCGGTGAAGATCGCGATCTTCACCCTGATCACCACCCAGTTGATGAACCTGGCTTTCATCGGCCCGCTGAAGCACGCCGGCCTGGCGCTGTCCATCGGCCTGGCCGCCTGCCTGAACGCCGGCCTGCTGTACTGGCAGTTGCGCAAGCAGCGGCTGTTCCTGCCGCAGCCCGGCTGGGCGAAGTTCCTGCTCAAGCTGGTGTTCGCGGTGCTGGTGATGTCCGCGGTGTTGCTGGGGGCGATGCACTGGCTGCCGGCCTGGGAGCAGGGTGGCATGCTGGAGCGTTTCCTGCGCCTCGGCCTGCTGGTCGCGGCCGGCCTGCTGGCCTATTTCGGTATGCTCGCGCTGCTGGGGTTCCGTGTGCGCGACTTTTCCCGCCGGGCCGTGCTGTGAGAGGGTTCCGTCCGAGCGGCACGTTCATGCCGTTTTGCCTGTTGTCGCGCGCCCGGTGCGCGTATAATCGACCACTTTCTGAGCAATAAGCGTGCTATGCAGCTGCTTCGCGGACTTCACAACCTGCAGCCCCTGGCCGGGGGCTGCGTCGCCACCATCGGTAACTTCGACGGCGTACACTTGGGGCACCAGGCGATCCTGGCGCGTCTGCGCGAGCGTTCGCAGGAACTGGGCGTGCCCAGTTGCGTGGTGATTTTCGAGCCGCAGCCGCGTGAGTTCTTTTCCCCCGACTCCGCTCCGGTGCGCCTGACCCGCCTGCGCGAGAAGCTCGAGCTGCTGCGCGGGCAGGGGGTCGACGTGGTGCTGTGCCTGGCCTTCAACCGCCGCCTGCGCGAGTTGTCGGCGGCCGAATTCGTTCGCCAGGTGCTGGTGGATGGCCTGGCGGTGCGGCACCTGGAGGTGGGCGACGATTTCCGCTTCGGCTGCGACCGCTCCGGCGACTTCGCCTTCCTGGTCAACGCCAGCCGTGAGCAGGGCTTCACCGTCGAGGCCGCCGCCACTGTCGAACTGGATGGCGTGCGGGTCAGCAGCACGCGGGTGCGCCAGGCCCTGGCCGACGGCGACCTGCATCTCGCCGAGCGCCTGCTGGGCCGCCCGTTCAGCCTCAGCGGACGGGTCCTGCATGGGCAGAAGCTCGGCCGGCAACTGGGTTCGCCCACGGCCAACATTCAACTGAAACGGCGCAAGGCGCCGTTGAACGGGGTCTACCTGGTCAGTACGCTGGTCGATGGCCAGCGTTGCCAGGGGGTGGCGAACATCGGCACCCGTCCCTCGGTGAACGGCGATGGCCGTCCCCATCTGGAAGTGCACCTGCTCGACTTCTCCGGCGACCTCTACGGCCGGCACCTGCAGGTGACCTTCCACCAGAAGCTGCGCGACGAGCAGCGATTCGCCTCCCTGGAGGCACTCAAGGCGGCGATTCTCGCGGATATCGCCGCCGCCCGGGCCTACTGGCTGGGCCAACCGCTTGATTGAAGAGATCCTGAACAGGCCCTGAGATGACCGACTACAAAGCGACGCTAAACCTTCCGGAAACCGCCTTCCCGATGAAAGCCGGCCTGCCCCAGCGCGAGCCGGAGACCCTGAAGTTCTGGAACGACATTGGTCTGTACCAGAAGCTGCGGGCTATTGGTGGCGACCGTCCGAAGTTCGTCCTGCACGATGGCCCTCCCTACGCCAACGGCAGCATTCACATCGGTCACGCGGTCAACAAGATCCTCAAGGACATCATCGTCCGCTCCAAGACCCTGGCGGGCTACGACGCGCCCTACGTGCCGGGCTGGGACTGCCACGGCCTGCCGATCGAGCACAAGGTCGAGACCACCCACGGCAAGAACCTGCCGGCCGACAAGACCCGCGAGCTGTGCCGCGAATACGCGGCCGAGCAGATCGAAGGGCAGAAGGCCGACTTCATCCGCCTGGGCGTGCTCGGCGAGTGGGACAATCCGTACAAGACCATGGCCTTCGCCAACGAGGCGAACGAGATCCGCGCGCTCGCGGAAATGGTCAGGCAGGGCTTCGTGTTCAAGGGCCTGAAGCCGGTGAACTGGTGTTTCGACTGCGGTTCGGCGCTGGCCGAGGCCGAGGTCGAGTACGCCGACAAGAAGTCGCCGACCATCGATGTCGGCTTCCCGGTGGCGGATGCCGACAAACTGGCCGCGGCCTTCGGCCTGGCCGCGCTGGACAAGCCGGCGCAGATCGTCATCTGGACCACCACGCCCTGGACCATCCCGGCCAACCAGGCGCTGAACGTGCATCCGGAAATCGACTACGCACTGGTCGATGCCGGCGATCGCTACCTGGTACTCGCCGAGGCCCTGGTCGAGCCCTGCCTGGCGCGCTACCAGCGCGAGGGCAAGGTGGTCGCCACCGCCAAGGGCGAGACGCTGGAACTGATCAACTTCCGCCACCCGTTCTACGAGCGCCTGTCGCCGGTCTACCTGGCCGACTACGTGGCCCTCGACGCCGGCACCGGCATCGTCCACTCCTCGCCGGCCTACGGCGAGGACGACTTCTACACCTGCAAGCGCTACGGGATGAGCAACGACGACATCCTCAGTCCGGTGCAGAGCAACGGCGTCTACGTCGACTCGTTGCCGTTCTTCGGCGGCCAGTTCATCTGGAAGGCCAACCCCAACGTGGTGGCCAAGCTGGAGGAAGTCGGCAGCCTGCTGGCCCACGAGACCATCAACCACAGCTACATGCACTGCTGGCGGCACAAGACCCCGCTGATCTACCGCGCCACCGCGCAGTGGTTCGTCGGCATGGATAAGCAGCCCGGGCAGGGTGCTTCCCTGCGCGAGCGGGCGCTGGAAGCCATCACCCAGACCGAGTTCATACCCGGCTGGGGCCAGGCGCGCCTGCACGGCATGATCGCCGGCCGTCCCGACTGGTGCATCTCGCGCCAGCGCAACTGGGGCGTACCTATCCCGTTCTTCCTGCACAAGGCCAGCGGCGAACTGCATCCACGCACCGTCGAGTTGATGGAGGAGGTCGCGCAGCGCGTCGAGAAAGAGGGCATCGAGGCCTGGTTCAGGCTCGATGCCGCCGAACTGCTCGGCGACGAGGCCGCGCAGTATGACAAGATCAGCGACACCCTCGACGTCTGGTTCGACTCCGGCACCACCCATTGGCACGTGCTGCGTGGCTCCCACCGGATCGGCCATGCCAGCGGCCCGGTCGCCGATCTCTACCTGGAAGGTTCCGACCAGCACCGCGGCTGGTTCCATTCCTCGCTGCTCACCGGCTGCGCGATCGACAACCATGCGCCGTACCGCCAGTTGCTGACCCACGGTTTCACCGTCGACGAGTCCGGCCGCAAGATGTCCAAGTCGCTGGGCAACACAGTGGTGCCGCAGACCGTCATCGATACCCTGGGCGCCGACATCCTGCGCCTGTGGGTGGCCTCGACCGATTACTCGGGCGAGATCGCGGTATCCCAGCAGATCCTCCAGCGCAGCGCCGACGCCTACCGGCGGATCCGCAATACCACGCGCTTCCTGCTGTCGAACCTGAACGGCTTCGACCCGGCCAAGGACCTGCTGCCGCCGGAGGAGATGCTGGCCCTGGACCGCTGGGCGGTCGACCGTGCGCTGCTGCTGCAGCGCGAGATCGAGGAAGCCTACCGCGAGTACCGCTTCTGGAACGTCTATTCCAAGGTGCACAACTTCTGCGTGCAGGAGCTGGGCGGCTTCTACCTGGACATCATCAAGGACCGCCAGTACACCACCGGTGCCAACAGTGTCGCCCGGCGCTCCTGCCAGACCGCGCTGTTCCACATCGCCGAGGCGCTGGTGCGCTGGATCGCGCCGATCCTGGCGTTCACCGCCGAGGAAGTCTGGAAGTTCCTGCCCGGCGAGCGCGTCGAGTCGGTGATGCTCGCCACCTGGTACGACGGCCTCGGCGAACTGCCGGCCGACGCCGCGCTGAACCGCGAGTACTGGGAGCAGGTCATGGCGGTGAAGGCCGCGGTCAACAAGGAGCTGGAAAACCAGCGCGCGGCGAAGGCCGTGGGCGGCAACCTGCAGGCCGAGGTCACCCTGTACGCGGAGGATGCCTTGCAGGCCAGCCTGGCCAGGCTGGGCAATGAACTGCGCTTCGTCCTGATCACCTCGACCGCGACCCTCGCGCCGCTGGCCTCGGCGCCGGCCGATGCGGTGGACAGCGAAGTCGCCGGCCTCAAGCTGAAAGTGGTCAAGTCGGCCCATGCCAAGTGCGGGCGTTGCTGGCACCACCGCGAGGACGTCGGCCAGCACGCGGCGCATCCCGAGCTCTGCGGCCGTTGCATCGAGAACATCGAAGGCAGCGGCGAGGTTCGCCACTATGCCTGACACCGATCGCTTCGGGCGCCTGCCCTGGTTGTGGATCACCGTGCTGGTGTTCGTCCTCGACCAGATCAGCAAGGCGTTCTTCCAGGCCGAGCTGAGCATGTACCAGCAGGTCGTGGTGATCCCCGACCTGTTCAGCTGGACGCTGGCCTACAACACCGGAGCCGCCTTCAGCTTCCTGGCCGACAGTTCGGGCTGGCAGCGTTGGCTGTTCGCCCTGATCGCCATCGTCGTCAGCGCTATCCTGGTGGTCTGGCTGAAGCGCCTGAAGAAAGGCGAGACCTGGCTGGCCGTCGCCCTGGCGCTGGTCCTCGGCGGTGCCCTGGGAAACCTTTACGACCGCATGGTGCTCGGCCACGTGGTGGACTTCATCCTGGTCCACTGGCAGAACCGCTGGTACTTCCCGGCGTTCAACCTGGCCGACAGCGCCATCACCGTCGGCGCCGTCATGCTGGCGCTGGACATGTTCAGATCGAAGAAATCCGGAGAAGCCGCCCATGGCTGAGTCGACCCGCATTGGCCAGGAGAGCCGCGTCACCCTGCATTTCGCCCTGAAGCTGGAGGACGGCAACGTCGTCGACAGCACTTTCGACAAGCAGCCGGCTTCCTTCCAGGTCGGCGACGGCAACCTGTTGCCGGGCTTCGAGCAGGCGCTGTTCGGTCTCAAGGCCGGCGACAAGCGGACCCTGACCATCCTCCCGGAGCAGGGCTTCGGCCAGCCGAACCCGCAGAACGTGCAGGTCATGCCGCGCGATCAGTTCCAGGACATGGAACTGGCCGAAGGCCTGCTGGTGATCTTCAACGATGCGGCCAAGACCGAGCTGCCGGGGGTGGTCAAGGCCTTCGACGAGCAGCAGGTGACGGTCGATTTCAATCACCCGCTGGCCGGCAAGACCCTGGCCTTCGAAGTCGAGATCATCGACGTCCAGCCCGCCTGAACCGCCGGTCGCTGCACCCTTCCCAAGCGGGGAGGGCGGTAGCAAGGTTCATTCGTCCACTCACCGTGTCGCCCACGAGACCGCCATGCAAATCAAACTCGCCAATCCCCGCGGCTTCTGCGCCGGCGTGGATCGCGCCATCGAGATCGTCAACCGCGCCCTGGATGTCTTCGGCCCGCCGATCTACGTGCGCCACGAGGTGGTGCACAACAAATTCGTCGTGGACAACCTGCGCCAGCGCGGCGCGGTCTTCGTCGAGGAACTCGACCAGGTTCCGGACAACGTCATCGTCATCTTCAGCGCCCACGGTGTATCCCAGGCGGTCCGCAAGGAAGCCGAGGGGCGCGGCTTGAAGGTCTTCGACGCGACCTGCCCGCTGGTGACCAAGGTGCACATGGAGGTGGTGCGCTACAGCCGCGACGGCCATGAGTGCGTGCTGATCGGCCACGAAGGACACCCTGAAGTGGAAGGCACCATGGGCCAGTACGACACCAGCAACGGCGGTGCCATCTACCTGGTGGAGGACGAGGCGGATGTCGCCGCGCTGGAGGTACGCAGGCCGGAAGCCCTGCACTACGTGACCCAGACCACCCTGTCGATGGACGATACCTCCAAGGTCATCGATGCCCTGCGCGCCAAGTTCCCGCTGATCCAGGGACCGCGCAAGAACGATATCTGCTATGCCACGCAAAACCGCCAGGATGCGGTGAAGGAACTGGCCGACCAGTGCGACATGGTGCTGGTGGTCGGCAGTCCCAACAGCTCGAACTCCAACCGCCTGCGTGAACTCGCCGAGCGGATGGGCACTCCGGCCTACCTGATCGACGGCGCCGAGGACATGCAGCGCGGCTGGTTCGATGGTGTTCGCCGCATCGGCATCACCGCCGGCGCCTCGGCCCCGGAGGTTCTGGTACGCGGCGTGATCGCGCAGTTGCGCGAATGGGGCGCGTCGGAAGAGCAGGAACTGGACGGGCGCGAGGAGAACATCACCTTCTCGATGCCCAAGGAGCTACGGGTCAAGGCGCTGTAGACCGCCTGGCTGCATGAAAAAAGCCCCTCGCAGAGGGGCTTTTTCGTTTCAGCGCCAGCAGTCGTTGACCGTGCTGTCGTTACCGGTCTTGCCGGCTGCGCCGCGTTCGCCGAGCTGGTTGAGAGTCAGCTTGCCGCAGGCCTTGTCGCGGGTCTGCGAGTTGATCGGCGTGGCGGTCAGGGTATAGGTGGTACTGGTGGGCGTCGCTATGGTGAGGCTGTACAGATTGTTCGGCGAGTTGGCCGAGCTCATGCCCAGCTTGGCCACGTCGTTGGTGTAACCGACCCCGGGGTTCTGCGAATAGTAGCGCTCCTGGCGTGCCGCCGCGTCCGAGAGCAGCGCCTGGCCTTCGGTGCGGTTGGCGCGGATCACGTAGTTCTGGTAGCTGGGAATGGCGATGCCGAGGAGGATGCCGATCAGCACCACGACGATCATCATCTCCAGCAAGGTGAAGCCTTTCTCTTTTTTCGTCATCGGGATTGCTCCTCGCCGGCCTGGAGGGGCTTTTCCTTCTGAATCATCTCGGCCAGCTCCTGTTCGCTCATCTGTCTGTGGATGTAGATACTGGTGATGGTGGACAACGGCTGGCTGACGACGCCCGAGTAGGACACCACCGAGCCCGGCTTGACCTGGAACAGGCTGGGCATGCCGTTCTGAGCGGTGCTGTTGGGCAGGCGGTAGAAACTGTGATCGATGTCCACCAGGTTCTTCTCGACCTGTACATCGAGGACCACGCCGGCGCCTTCGAAGGTCCTGGGCTCTTCGGCCCAGCTCAGGCCGGGCAGCGCCAGGGCCAGCAGCAGAGACAGCGTTTTCATATCAGTTCTTTCCTTCGATGGGACGCCAGTTCTGGCGGCCACGGGTGTTCGGTCCGGGGTTCACGGTCAGGCATTCGCCCGAGGAGCAGACTTCCGGGTTGCCCTGTTCGTTGGTGCTCAGGGTCAGGCCGCCGAGGCCTTTCTGCTCGGTGCCGGAGACCACCACGTTCTGCTTGTTGTAGCTGTAGTCGGACTTCGAGTCCACGACGCCCTGGCGGGCCAGGTCGAACACCGTGAAATTGGTGCGACCGCCGGTATACGGGTCGAGGCCGTAGGTCCAGTTGCTGGCCCCATCGTTACAGGGGTCGTCGTTCGGGGTGATGGTCTGTAGCAGCACCACCTGGCCGATGGCGATCATGTCCTCGATCAGCATCTCGCCCTTGAGGGTGCCGTTGACCATGAAGTCGAGGTACCAGCCGGACTGGCTTTGCCAATCGACCGGATGCTGGCTGGCGAGGCGGATGGTACGGGCTGTCGAGACGAAGGTCGAGTCCGCCTGCAGGTCCAGGGTCTGCTGCCGCAGGTTGCCGCGGCTCAGGCGCGGCGTACTGCCTGCCGCCTCGCCCTTGGTCTGCTGGTCCCAGATGCCGTAGAGCGTCTGGGCGCGGCTGGTATCGGCGCGGGCGTCGCTGTTCTCGAAGTACTTGCCGGTGCCGAAGATCACGATATAGCCCTTGCGCGTCGGATGGCGCACCAGCGAGGGGGCGGCGGTGATCGCCTGCGCCGCGTTGTTCGAGTCGACCGCCGAGTAAAGTGGTTGGCCGCCGAAGGAAACCTTGAAGCTGGAGGCCACCGCCGGGCCGTCGTTGGCGCGGCTGAACGGATCGTTCTGGTCGACCTTGCCGGCGATCAGGTCGAAGCGCCAGAGGTTGCCCTGCAGGTCTCCGGCGTAGGCGTAGTCGGCGACGCCGTCGCTGTTGTTGTCGGCCAGCCGGGGAGTGGACAGGCCGTTGGGCACGCCGGCCTTGCCGGTGACTTCCAGCTTGCGGGTGACGGCCCCGGTCTCCAGGTCGATGATGAGCAGCGCGGCCTTGTCGTTCAGGCTGGAATAGCCGTTGCCGGTGACCACCGCCCACTTGCCGTTGTGCAGGCGGGCCACTGTCGGTTTGGGGAAGCTGTAGCCGAGGTCGGGCTCCTCGTCGACGCCTAGCTCCCAGAGCAGCTTGATGTTGCCGGGGTCGGTCACGTCGAGGGCGAACAGGCCCTTGCCGCCGGCGCGCAGGCTGCCGATCAGCACGGTATGCCAGGCGCCGCCGAAGAAGGCGTCGGCGACCACCGGCGAGCCGTCCACGTAGAACTGGTGCGCGCCACCCTGGTAGCCGCGGGCGGTCAGCTTATGAAGCTTCTCGAAGACCGCGGAGGGGATGAAGGCGAAGGTTTCGTTGCCGTCGGTATCGAAGCCGTGCAGCATGCCATCGTTGGCGCCGACATAGACCCGCGGTGCGCGGGTCTTCTGCGCTTCGGCGAACTGCGCGTAGTTGCCGCTGGGCTCGATCGGCTGGGCCAGGTAGGTGAGGTACTGGGCCTTGGCCACGGTCGCCGGCGAGGAGTTGATGATGTCGCCGAGGATCGAGTTGCGGGTGCGGAAGTTGTCGCTGTTTTCCTTGCTGCGGTCGCCACGCAGGAAGGCCACGCGGTCCTGGCCCTTGCTGTCGGCGACGTCGTTGCGGTCCGGATCGCGGTTCAGTTGTCGCTGCTGGTCGGCGCTGAGGCTGGTCCAGGAGAACTCCTTGAGTCCGTTGCTGCCGGAGCCGGCCATCATGATCTTGCGTCCCGCGCCGCCGTTGGGCATCGCGTCGAGGATGGCCTGCGCGCTCCACAGCTTGGTCTGCACGGTAACCTTGTCCTGACTGGTCAGGCTGTAGCGAGTCAGGTCCCCTGCCCAGTTCTGGTCACTGGCGAAGCTGGTCTGATAGGCGTGGCGGATCTGCTTGTCGCCGGTAGCATCTTCCTGCAGTGACGAGCTGATGGCCGGACGTGAGGCTGGCAAGGGGCCGCCGGAGATTCGGTTCACGATAGCCTGGAAGGCTGCAACCAACTGATCCGGAGAGTCGGCGCTGAAGAATTCTCCCCGCGAGTTGACCGCTGCGTGCCATAGATCATAGACATTATTGGCACTGTCTACAGCGGCGCTGGGCCAGTTCAGGCGGCCCGCCTGGATATCCTTGTAGCCGCCGGCATAGGTAGAGCCTTCCCATTTCGGGCTAATGAGGGTCGTGGTCAATCCCAGACCAAGGGTGTAGGTGACCATGTGCTGCCACGTAGCAGGGTCGTTACGCGGGTTCCAATATTCTGCCGAGGGGTTGGCCTTGTCGGGGTAGGTAATGAAAGGGTTCAGATTGTCTTCGATATCGGGCCTGGCGTCATTGGCCCAATAGTGAAATGCCAGATCGGCGAGGGTATTGGAGGCATTGTCCTTGTACGGCGCCTGGCTGCTGTAATGTTGCCCGTCGGGAAGGGTCCTGCTGTTGCTGTCTGCATTGCCCACGTTAGCGGAATCGCTGTTCCAGAGACCGTCGGTCATCAGGATATGGTAGGAACCGCGGCAGCTATATTCTGGTGCGGTCTGTTCGCCGGGGCGGTAAGCGTAGGGGCCGTTCACGCCGGTTCTGCGCAGGAAATCGCCAGCACGAGTCATCGCACGCCGTAATGGCGTGCCCCCTCTACTGAGAGGTTTTCCAGCCAGTTGAAGAAATTCACTCGGTGCTGACCGTTGAAGTCCCTCAGATAGTTGTTGAAGCAGTTGCCATAGCTGGAACCGCTACCCATCTGGTTGCAGGACGAGTTGTTCAGCATCTGCCAGCTTACCCGGATGTTCTCCGGCAGACTGTAGAACGCCAGGTTGGCTGCGGTCTGGGTGGCCAGGGCGCGGGTGCGGTAGAAGGAGTACCAGTTGGCGAAGTTCTGTCGCTGCTCTGTGCTCACGGAGCGACGGGTATAGCAGTTCTGGTTGGTGCGGCTGCAGTTGGACGAGCCGGTGAACTCGTAATAGAAGGCTGCGGCGGGCCTGATAGTCGATTCCCGGTCATAACCTCGGCCGTACTCTACGGTGACCTTGTAGTTGCGCGATAGATCGATACCTCCCGCGCGCGTGAAACCGTTGCGCCAGGCGTAGGTGAAGCTGGGGGCGGGATAGTCCTGTATCTGTACCTGGCCGTTAACCAGCGTGAGCTTCTTCGGCAGCTTGTATTCGGTGTTTGGATCGAAGTACATCGGGTTGAAGCTGTTCGAAGCGAAGAACGTGGAGTCCCTGTAGCTGGAGATACTGTCCGGGGCGTAGGCGAATGCCATGCTGCCGGAGTCGTCCAGTGTGACCAGCAGGTTGGGAGCGACGCCCTGGACCAACATCAGCGGCTGCTGGCTGACCGACAGCGCGGCGGCCTGGGTGGTCTGGGCGGAAAGCAGGATGGCGCCGCTGAGCGCGGCGGCCAGCGAGGTCTTGCCGATCTGGTGGAGTGCCGATTTCATGCGAGGCTCGATCAGTTGGTATAGAGACGGGCGAGAACGGTCTGCAGGACGGTCTCGCTGTTGGTCTGGTTGCGCGCGACGCTGTTGGTCTCGTAGTAGAAGGTGCCGATACCGCGCATCAGGTTGCCGTATTCCGGGCTTTCCGCTTCGTTGACCTGGCCGCCCGAGGGGATCGGCAGGTTGTTCCACTGGACCTTGTAGAGCGTTCCGGCGGTGGTCGCGTTGGCGACGTCGCTGCCGCGGTAGTCCATCCAGGCGTTGGCGGCGTTCTTCAGCACGCCGACCGGGTCCTGGTGCGCATCCTCCAGCTTCACGTTGAGTGCCGCGAGGTTCAGCAGGCAGGGGCGGGCGATGTTGTCGACCGTGCAGCCGGTGCCTGGCTCCGGCGGGCGCAGGGTGTTGACGAAGCGCCGTTCGCCTTCGCGCAGGCCGGATTCGGCGGCGTTCTGCAAGCGGGTCTGCTCGATCACGTTGCCGGTGATGCGGCTTTCCAGCACCACTTCGCGCATGCTCGAGACGGCCAGCAGGGTGACTATCACCAGGATCGCCAAAGCGATGACCAGGGTGGCGCCGCGCTGCTTCGAAAGGGGATGGTTCATGGCACGAGGTTCCTGAGTGTCTGGCTGCCCTGGGCGATCTGGTAGAGGCGGTCCTTGTCGTTGTCCTGCAGGCTGGTCCTGGAGGCGGGATAGAGGGCGATCCAGTCGTCCAGCGTCTTGCTGTCGCCCTGGCGCAGGTTCTTGTCGCTGGCCATCAGGGCGGAGTAGCGCAGCGCCCGGACCGGCCGGCCGGCGATATTGGCCTGTTCGACGAAACCCTCCACCTCGCGCTTGCCGACCATGGTCGGGCCGACGCCATATTCCAGCTTGAAATCGACCAGGCCGCTGACGATCTCCTGGCCTTTTTCCTTGATTGTCTGCGCGGAGCAGGTGAGCGTCCCGGGAGCATCGGCGGTGGGGGAAATGAAGAGAATGCGGGCGGTGATGGCATCGGCAGTCCCGAATGGATCGCTGGGCGTGCTGATCGAATTGCCTTCGCAGTCGTACGCCTCGCCGGGGGCCGGCTGGTAGCGGTAGCAGAACCCGCTCTGGCCGCTCTTGGTCACCGCGGGCACCAGGGTGGCGCCGGCCTTGAACTCCTCGCAAAACGCGGACTTGGCCAGCGCTTTGAAGGCGAACTCGTTGGGGTCGTCCGCGCGCCGGCGGAAGCCGACCTTGGCCAGTTGCTGGTCGAGGAACATCATGGCGAAGCGGCCGTTCTCCTGGTTGCCGGCCTGGCCTTGCTGGAACAGGTAGTTGCGCTTGTTGTCCAGGTAGATCTGGGTGATCCCGAGGATCAGGAAGCTGCTGATGGCCAGGGCCACCAGCAATTCGATCATGGACAGGCCCGATTGCCGTCGGGAGCGGTTGATCATGCTCATGGCTCGACCCTGAGGGTGTAATGGCAGAGGGAGGTGTCGGCGCCGCTGTCGGCGGGGTTGACGCAGGCGCCCTGCTTGCCGCGCCAGGCGAGGCGGATCTCCAGCATCGAGCCCTTGCCGTCGCAATCGCCCGGCTTCGAACTGCGGCAGATGTAGAACTCGCTGTTCAGCAGGTCCACGGCTCCCGGCAATTCCTTCTTCACCTGTTCCGCCCAGCAGCCCAGGCGGTCCTTTACCGCGTCGGGCAATGGCGTGCAGGAGGAGGGCGCGGTGGGGAACGCCGACCCCTTGGCCTTGAAGAAGTCGGATTGCGTGGCCATCTGGTCCTTGACGTCGTACAGGGCCTTGGGGCTTGCCCGCATGCTTTCCAGCAGGTTGCTGCCGAGCATCGCGGCCTTGTTGCGCTCCACCGAGTCGGCGGTGTACTGGATGGTCTTGCCCTGCATGGCGATCATGCCCAGCACGCCGATGCTGACCAGCAGCAGGGCGACCAGCACTTCGATCAGGCTGAAGCCGGATTCGCGCAGCGGTTTGCGCGGGAGTTTCAATAGCATGACGGCGGTGCCTTGGAGGAAGGTTCGAGTTGGATCCGTCCGGCCTGGCTGATGCGCAGCAGGCGGCCGCCCTCGGCCTTGCCGTTCTGGCAGATGGCGAAGGTCCGCTCCGTGGGCGGCAGCAGGGTCCCGTTGGGCGTGAAGGTCAGTTCGGCTATGGCGCTCTCTTCCCTGGCTGTCAGCGTGGCGCCGCGAAAGCCGTCGTGCTTGCGCAGCGGTGCGGCGATCGTGCCGGAGTCGAGGACGCCGATGCTCAGGCCCTTGCCCCAGTCGTGGTCCTTCAGCGCCTGGATGCTGATCGCGCGGCGCTGGGAGACGGCTTCGCTGCGGGCGTACTGCAGCATCGCGTTGAGTTCCTCGCTGGCACTCTGCAGTTCGTTGCGCTCGGTCAACTGCTTGAAGTTGGGGATGGCGAAGCTCGCCATGATGGCCAGCAGGACGACGATGATCAGCAGCTCGATCAGGGTGAAGCCGGCCGAGCTGGAACGGTATGACATGCGGTTGCTCCAGGGTTTCTACGCCTGGAAAGCATGCCAAACGGGTCATGGAGCGTCTTGCGGTGGTTGACGGTCGGGCCATGGGGCAGGACAACTGGTTGATGATCATTCCGAAGTGCCGCATAGCTCACGTTTCTCCCGGTTCTCCTGCGCGGTCGCGGCGCGGAGGCGACCCTGGCGATTGAGGACCAGTTGCCAGGCGACGCCGTTTCTCCCGCAGAGCAGAAACCGGCCGTTGTGTACGTTGAGCTGGCCGCTGGGGAGGAAGCGCAGGGTATTCGAACGGTTCCAGCGGATCGCTTCCGGCGTCGGCAACTGGCGCCGGGCGAGCACCAGGCCAGCGTCCTCTTCGGCGAGCAGCCAGCCTTGTCCCCAGTCGCCGCCGCAACCCCGGCCATCGCTCGAAGGACAGAGCGCCACCGGGCGTCGATGGGTGACGGCATGCGCGCGGCCCAGCTGAATGCTCGCGCTTAGTTCGTGCAGCAGGGCCTGCTGGCGGTTTCCAGCCAGCCAGCCCTCCAACCCGGGCAGCGCAAGGCTTGCCAAGATTCCCAGTAGCGTCAGCGTGAGCAGCAGCTCGGGGAGGGTGAACGCACTCTGCGACCTTTCGACCATGGCAGGCGATCCTTTTGCTCGTATCATTCCGCGTTGGTCGTATCTCGCCGGATTTGCCGGGTTGCCTCAATCAGCGCCTGGTAGAGGCGCATGAGCGACTTTTCTGCAACCCCTGTGTGATCGTGGAGGCCCTGGTGTCGGAACGAGTAGTAGTGGTGGGCGCTGGCGTCATCGGCCTGTTGACCGCCCGGGAGCTGGCGCTCGCCGGCCTGCGGGTGACCCTGGTGGAACGCGGCGAGAGTGGCCGGGAGGCTTCGTGGGCGGGCGGCGGGATCGTCTCGCCGCTCTATCCGTGGCGCTACAGTCCGGCGGTGACCGCCCTGGCGCATTGGTCGCAGGACTTCTACCCGGCGCTGGGGCAGCGCCTGCTCGACGAGACCGGGCTGGACCCCGAGGTCCACACCGTGGGCCTGTACTGGCTGGACCTGGAGGATCAGGCCGAGGCGTTGCATTGGGCGCGCAATCACACACGGCCGTTGCAGGAGGTGCCGATCGAGGACGCCTATGCGGCGGTGCCCGGGTTGGGCGCAGGCTTCCAGCGGGCCGTCTACATGTCGGGCGTGGCCAATGTGCGCAATCCTCGCCTGGCGCGTTCATTGCGGGCATCCCTGCAACAATTCGCCAACCTCGAACTGCATGAACAGACGGAGGTGCGCGGCTGGTTGCGTGACGGTGATCGAGTGGTCGGCGTGGCCACCTCGCGAGGCGAGATCCGTGGCGACAGGCTGCTGCTGGCGGCGGGAGCCTGGAGCGGCGAGCTGCTGAAGCCGCTGGGGCTGGAGTTGCCCGTCGAGCCGGTGAAAGGGCAGATGATCCTCTACAAGTGCGCGGCGGACTTCCTGCCGCGCATGGTACTGGCCAAGGGGCGCTATGCGATCCCTCGGCGCGACGGGCATATCCTGATCGGCAGCACCCTGGAGCATGCGGGCTTCGACAAGACGCCGACCGGGGACGCGCTGGACAGTCTCAGGGCCTCGGCGGCCGAACTGCTACCGGCGCTGGCGGAGCAGCGGCCGGTGGCGCACTGGGCGGGCTTGCGGCCGGGATCTCCGGAAGGCATTCCTTATATCGGCCCGGTGCCGGGCTTCGACGGGCTCTGGCTGAATACCGGGCATTACCGCAACGGCCTGGTCCTGGCGCCGGCTTCCTGCCGCCTGCTGGCGGACCTGATGAGCGGCCGCGAGCCGATCATCGATCCGGCGCCCTATGCCCCGGTGGGCAGGCTCTGAGGCGGGAAAGGCAAAGGCCTGTCGTCGACAGGCCTTTTTTCATCATCAATCTATGCCGAGTTTCTTCAGGCGATAACGCATCGAACGGAACGTCAGGCCCAGGCGCTGGGCCGCGGCAGTGCGGTTCCAGCGGGTCTCCTCGAGAGCCTGCATGATCAGCTTGCGCTCGATGTCTTCCAGGTAGTCCTCGAGATTGTCTATCTCGCTCAGGCTCGCCGCGCCGTCCTGGCTGGCGCCCGGCGCGTCGGCCAGGCGCAGGTCGTGGGGCTGGATCTGGTCGTTCTCGCACAGCGTGTAGGCGCGCTCCAGCATGTTCTCCAGTTCACGCACGTTGCCGGGGAAGCGATAGTTCTTCAGCTTTTCCTGGGCATCGCCGGTCAGGCGGGCGGCTGGCAAGCCGGTATCGCCGGCCAGGCGTTTGAGGATGCGCTCGGCCAGCAGCGGGATGTCCTCGCGGCGTTCGCGCAGGGGCGGAACGCGCAATTCGATGACGTTGAGGCGGTAGTAGAGATCCTGGCGGAAGCGCCCGGCGCCGACCTCGGCGGCGAGGTCCTTGTGAGTGGCGCAGAGGATGCGGACGTCGACGCCGATCTCCTGCTGGCCGCCGACCGCGCGCACGGCCTTTTCCTGGATTGCGCGGAGCAGCTTGACCTGCATCGGCATCGGCAGGTCGGCGACTTCGTCGAGGAACAGGGTACCGCCGCTGGCGGCCTGGAACAGGCCCTGCTTGTCCTCGATGGCGCCGGTGAAGCTGCCTTTCTTGTGGCCGAAGAACTCGCTTTCCATCAGCTCGGTAGGGATCGCGCCGCAGTTGACCGGCACGAACGGTCGCTCGATGCGCGGCCCCTGCTCGTGGATCAGGCGGGCCACCAGTTCCTTGCCGCTGCCGGACTCGCCGCTGATGTAGACCGGCGCCTGGCTACGCGCCAGCTTGCCGATCTGGTTGCGCAGCGCGCGCATCGGCGGCGACTCGCCGAGCAGGCGGTTGTCCACCGGCGCTTCCTCGGCTTCCGGATTGCGCAGGCGCAGGGCGGTCGCCACCAGTTCGCGCAGGCGGCCGAGGTCGACCGGCTTGGTGAGGAAGTCGAAGGCGCCGGCCTTGAGCGCCTGGATCGCGGTGTCCAGGCTGCCGTAGGCGGTGATCATGGCGACCGGGGTCTGCGGGTGACGCTGCTGGATGTACTGCACCAGGTCGAGGCCGCTACCGTCCGGCAGGCGCATGTCGGTCAGGCACAGGTCGAACGGTTCGCGGGCCAGCAACTCGCGGGCTTCCTTGACGTTGCGGGCGCTGCGGGTATCCAGCTTCATGCGGCCGAGGGTGATTTCCAGCAGCTCGCGGATATCCGGTTCATCGTCGACGATCAGGGCTTTTTGTCGGCTCATGCGTTGCGGCTTCTGTCAGCTGAGTTTGCGCGGGTGGGCGAAGGTGATGCGGAAGCAGCCTCCACCCTCCTCGCGATTGCGGTAGTCGATGCGCGCCTGGTTGCTCTCGCACAATTCGCGGGAGAGATAGAGGCCCAGGCCGGTGCCTTTGCTTTCTGTAGTAAAGAAGGGTTCGAACAGGTTGTTCAGCTTGTCCGTCGGCACGCCGGGGCCGTCGTCGGCGATTTCCAGCACCGGCAGGTCGCTGTCCGCATCGCGCGCGAGACTCAGCCAGACCTGGCCGCGCCCGTGCGCCTGGGCGCTGTAGCGCAGGCCGTTCTGCACCAGGTTGCTCAGTACCTGATTCAACTGGTGCGGGTCCATGCGCGTGTGGATGTCGCCGGCGCCGAGCTGCAGGTGCAGTTCGCTGTCGTTGCGCAGCTTGCCGGGATATTCGTCGACGAAGCGTTGCAGCCAGTCCTTCAGGTCGAGTTGCTGCGGTTCGGCCTGGCGGCGGCGGGAGAGCTGCAGGACGTTCTCGATGACCAGGTTCATCCGTCGCGACTGGTCCTGGATGATCTGTGTCAGGCGGCGGTCGGCGCCGTCGAGTTCCTCGGACTCCTGCAGCAGTTGCGCGGCGTGACTGATGGCGCCCAGCGGGTTGCGGATCTCGTGGGCGATGCCGGCGGTCAGCCGGCCGAGGCCGGCGAGCTTCATCTGCTGCGCCTGCTGGGCGATCTGCGAGATGTCTTCGAGGAAGATCAGCACATGCCGGTCGTGTTCACGGTTGAGGCTGATGAAGCTGGGCTGCACGGCGGGGCCCTCCGGAATCACCTTGAGGGTCGGCGGGCGGCGACTGGGGTTGAGGCGCCACTGCTTCATGCAGTGCACCAGCATCGGGCTGTAGCGATCCAGGCTGGTGCCCCGCACCTGGTCCTGCCTGAGCAGGCCGAGGGCGGCCTGGTTGGCGAGGAGGATGTTCAGGCGGCTGTCGACCACCAGGATGCCGGTGCGCATGCGCTGCAGGATCAGCGCGTTGAGCTCTTCGAGGTTGGCGACCGTCTCGGCGCGTTCCTCGGCCAGCGTTTCCGTCTGTTCCTGGCGCCGCACCAGGGCCTGGATCACCAGCGCGGCGGCGAAGCACAGGGTGCCGAGGCCGCCGGCCTGGACGTAGTGGTTGGGGGCGTCCGGGCTGCTCAGGCTGAGGAAGAAGGTCAGGTACAGCAGGCCCAGGCTGGCCACCGCCGCGATCACCAGGCCGATGCGCCCGCGCAGGAGGATGTTGGCGATCGCCACCGCCACCACCAGCAGGCTGCCGATGCCGCTGGGCATGCCGCCGCCGGCGTAGAACAGGCCGCAGAGCAGCAGCACGTCGGTGAGGGCGAGGATGAAAATCGGCAGCAATTGCCGTGACGGCGGCAGGAACAGCGCGACCAGGATGTTGAAGACCAGGTAGCACCAGCTGCCGACATGGAACAGTTCGGGATGGACCAGTTTCAGGACCTGTTCTTCCAGCTCGCTGGAGATCAGCAGGACCAGTACCAGGCCGATGGTCAGGCGATACAGGTGATACAGGCGGAGGATGCGCTGCCCTTGCTCCTCGCTCAGCCGCAGCCGCTCAGCGCGCACGGTCGCCCTGGTCCTGCTGCAGATGCGCCTGGCTGCAATACCAGCGACGTTCGTGGGCCAGCGCGTTGGCTTGCGGTACATGCACGCCGCAATGCGCGCAGCGGACCATCGGCGAGGCGTTCGGCTCCTCCCGCGGACGCTGCTGCCGGCGCGGAACGGGACGGGTGAAGCGGCGCCAGAGCCAGAACGCGATGGCGATCAGGGCGATCCAGAAAAGGAGGCGGAAAAGGCCCATGGTGGTCTCGTAGGCTGGGGAAAGCTGCAGTTTAGCCAAGCCGCCGGCCCGATCACAGTCGGGAAGGCCCAGGCTGTGCGGCGCTTGGCGCTGGCAGGGTCGGCCGGGGAAAAAAGAAGGGAGGCTTGCGCCTCCCTCCGGTGTTTCCTGCGATCAGTCGAAGAGACCGAAGGTCATGTAGCTCCACCAGGAGCGACCGGAGTCTTCGTCGTCGTCGCTTTCCGGTTTCTCTTCGTCGGCGCCGTGGTCCTGGTTCTCCGGCTTCAGTTCGGCGGGAATCTCGCGCTCGGCGTCTTCGTACTGCTTGATCACGTCCTTCGCGGCCTGGGTCTCCATGTGCGGCGGCGGCTCGCCGCCCTCGATCAGGCCCAGGGTGGCCTTGGCCAGCCAGGAACGGGTATCGGCCTCGCTTTCGCGGGCGACGAACTCGCCGTCCTTGAGGCTGGCGTTGTCCGGGTAGTTCAGCTTGAGGGTTTCCAGGCTAGTGCTGGCCAGGTCGTCCAGGCCCAGGCGGCGATAGGCTTCGACCATGATCGCCAGGCCATCGCCGACGGCCGGGGTTTCCTGGAAGTTCTCCACCACGTAGCGACCACGGTTGGCCGCGGCGACGTAGGCCTGGCGCTTGAGGTAGTAGTGGCCGACATGCACCTCGTAGGCCGCCAGCAGGTTGCGCAGGTAGACCATGCGCGCCTTGGCGTCAGGGGCGTAGCGGCTGTTGGGGAAGCGGCTGGTGAGCTGGGCGAACTCGTTGAAGGAGTCGCGGGCGGCGCCCGGGTCGCGCTTGGTCATGTCCAGCGGCAGGAAGCGCGCGACCAGTCCGCGGTCCTGGTCGAAGGAGGACAGGCCCTTGAGGTAATAGGCGTAGTCGACGTTGGGATGCTGCGGATGCAGGCGGATGAAGCGCTCGGCGGCGGCGCGCGCGGCCTCGGGCTCCATGTTCTTGTAGTTGGCGTAGATCAGCTCGAGTTGGGCCTGCTCGGCGTAGCGGCCGAAGGGATAGCGCGACTCGAGGGCTTTCAGCTTGGTGACGGCGCTGTTGTAGCTCTTGTTGTTGAGGTCGTCCTGCGCCTGCTGGTACAGCTGGCTCTCGCTCAGGTTCTCGTCGACAGTCTCCTTGTTCGAGGAGCAGGCTGCGGTGAGGGCGAGGATGGCGATCAGCAGCAGGTGTTTCACTTGCATGGCGGCTTGCGTCCCTGGGACGGTCGGCTTGGCCTCAACCGTCTGTTATGATTGGCGCCCCAGGCACCCCCTGGGACAAAGACCCCGTATTTAACCACAGCGCGTAGCCGATTCCAAAAGCCGCGCTGAGCATCGTTCCCTACTCATGTCCGATATGATTCAACGCGCGGCCGAGGTGCCGTTCGAGCTGGGTGGCCAGCGTCTCGACCAGATCGCCGCCCAGCTTTTTCCCGAACACTCGCGCTCCCGCCTGGCCGGCTGGATCAAGGACGGTCGGCTGACCGTCGACGGCGCCGCGGCGCGCCCGCGCGACATCGTCCACAGCGGGGCGCAGCTGGTCCTGGAAGCCGAGCAGGAGGCCCAGGGCGAGTGGGTCGCACAGGATATCGAGCTGGATATCGTCCATGAAGACGAGCATATCCTGGTGATCGACAAGCCCGCCGGTCTTGTGGTCCACCCGGCTGCCGGCCACCAGGACGGCACCCTGCTCAACGCCTTGCTGTACCACGTGCCGGGTATCGCCAACGTGCCGCGTGCGGGCATCGTCCACCGCCTGGACAAGGACACCACCGGCCTGATGGTGGTGGCCAAGACCCTGGAGGCCCATACCAAGCTGGTCGCGCAGTTGCAGGCGCGCTCGGTCAGCCGCATCTACGAGGCGATCGTGATCGGCGTGATCACTTCCGGCGGCACCATCGATGCGCCGATCGGCCGGCACGGCGTGCAGCGGCAGAAGATGGCGGTGGTCGATGCCGGCAAGGTGGCTGTGAGCCATTACCGGGTGCTGGAACGCTTCCGCGCGCACACCCACACCCGGGTCAAGCTGGAGACCGGGCGCACCCACCAGATCCGCGTGCACATGAGCCACATCGGCTATCCGCTGGTCGGCGATCCGGTCTATGGCGGCCGCTTCAAGATCCCGCCGGTGGCCAGCCAGACGCTGGTCCAGACCCTCCGCGAGTTCCCGCGCCAGGCGCTGCACGCGCGCTTCCTCGAACTGGATCACCCGGCGACGGGCGTACGCATGAAGTGGGAGTCGCCGCTGCCGGAAGACTTCCTCTGGTTGCTCAGCCTGCTGCGCCAGGACCGCGAGGCGTTCGTCGGATGAGCGGCTGGCTGAGCCCCGACTGGCCGGCGCCGGCCAATGTCCGCGCCTGCGTGACCACGCGCGGCGGCGGGATCAGCCAGGCGCCGTTCGACAGCCTGAACCTGGGTGCCCATGTCGACGACGATCCTCGGGCCGTGGCGGAGAATCGCCGGCGCCTCAGCGAACGCCTGGCCTGCCGGCCGAGCTGGCTCGAGCAGGTGCACGGGACCACGGTGGTGGAGGCCGACCCGGGCCGGCTGCCGACCGCGGATGCCAGCTGGAGCGCGACGCCTGGCACCGCCTGTACGATCATGACCGCCGATTGCCTGCCGACGCTGTTCTGCGACCGCGCCGGCACCCGCGTGGCCGCCGCCCATGCCGGCTGGCGCGGGCTGGCGGCGGGCGTGCTGGAGGCGACGGTGGACAGCCTGGGCGTGCCCGGCGACGAGCTACTGGTCTGGCTCGGCCCGGCGATCGGCCCGCGGGCCTTCGAGGTCGGCGGCGAGGTGCGCGACGCCTTCATCGGCGCGCACGCCGAGGCGCAGGCGGCATTCCTGCCGAGTGCCAACCCCGGGCGCTTCATGGCCGACATCTACCACCTGGCTCGCATCCGCCTGGCCGCCCATGGCGTCACCGCCGTGCATGGCGGCGGTTTCTGCACCTTCAGCGATAGCGAGCGCTTCTATTCCTATCGCCGCTCGTCGCGTACCGGCCGTTTCGCCAGCCTGGTCTGGCTCCAGGGCTAGGCCCGCGCAGGTTATCCGGCGCGAACTGACCGATGTCACGGCCCGGTCGCTTGAACCGCGGAAAATCGCCCTTATCTATTGAGCCATCTCGGCGGGCTTTTCTTCATCAGGGACACCCATCGTTCCGGCCCGCTCTATAGAAGGAAGGACGACCCATGCGAATAGACCGTTTGACCAGCAAGCTGCAACTCGCGCTCTCCGACGCCCAGTCCCTGGCCGTCGGCCACGACCACCCGGCCATCGAGCCGGTGCATCTGCTTTCCGCCCTGCTCGAACAGCAAGGCGGCTCGATCAAGCCCCTGCTGATGCAGGTCGGCTTCGATATCGCCGCCCTGCGCAGCGGCCTCAACAAGGAACTCGACGCGCTGCCGAAGATCCAGAGCCCGACCGGCGACGTGAACCTGTCCCAGGACCTCGCGCGCCTGCTCAATCAGGCTGACCGCCTGGCCCAGCAGAAGGGCGACCAGTTCATCTCCAGCGAGCTGGTATTGCTGGCCGCGATGGACGAGAACACCAGGCTCGGCAAGCTGTTGCTCGGCCAGGGCGTGTCGCGCAAGGCGCTGGAGAATGCCGTGGCCAACCTGCGCGGCGGCGAAGCGGTGAACGACCCGAACGTCGAGGAGTCGCGCCAGGCGCTGGACAAGTACACCGTCGACATGACCAGGCGCGCCGAGGAAGGCAAGCTCGACCCGGTGATCGGTCGCGACGACGAGATCCGCCGGACCATCCAGGTCCTGCAGCGGCGGACGAAGAACAACCCGGTGCTGATCGGCGAACCCGGCGTCGGCAAGACCGCCATCGTCGAAGGCCTGGCCCAGCGCATCATCAATGGCGAAGTGCCGGATGGCCTCAAGGACAAGCGCCTGCTGGCCCTGGACATGGGCGCGCTGATCGCCGGCGCAAAATTCCGCGGCGAGTTCGAGGAACGACTGAAGGCGGTCCTCAACGAACTGGGCAAGCAGGAAGGGCGGGTCATCCTGTTCATCGACGAACTGCACACCATGGTCGGCGCCGGCAAGGCGGAAGGCGCCATGGACGCCGGCAACATGCTCAAGCCGGCTCTGGCGCGCGGCGAACTGCACTGCGTCGGCGCCACCACTCTCGACGAGTATCGCCAGTACATCGAGAAGGACGCCGCCCTGGAACGCCGCTTCCAGAAGGTGCTGGTGGACGAGCCGAGCGAGGAAGACACCATCGCCATCCTCCGTGGCCTCAAGGAGCGCTACGAGGTGCACCATGGGGTGAGCATCACCGACGGCGCGATCATCGCCGCCGCCAAGCTGTCGCACCGCTACATCACCGACCGGCAGTTGCCGGACAAGGCCATCGACCTGATCGACGAGGCCGCCAGCCGCATCCGCATGGAGATCGACTCCAAGCCGGAGGAACTGGATCGTCTCGACCGTCGCCTGATCCAGCTCAAGATCGAGCGCGAGGCGCTGAAGAAGGAAGACGACGAAGCCACCAGGAAGCGCCTGGCCAAGCTGGAAGAGGACATCGTCAAGCTGGAACGCGAGTACGCCGACCTGGAAGAGATCTGGAAGTCGGAGAAGGCCGAGGTACAGGGTTCGGCGCAGATCCAGCAGAAGATCGAGCAGGCCAAGCAGGAAATGGAGGCGGCGCGGCGCAAGGGCGACCTGGAAAGCATGGCGCGCATCCAGTACCAGACCATCCCGGACCTGGAACGCAGCCTGCAGATGGTCGACCAGCACGGCAAGACCGAGAACCAGTTGCTGCGCAACAAGGTGACCGACGAGGAAATCGCCGAGGTGGTCTCCAAGTGGACCGGTATCCCGGTGTCGAAGATGCTCGAGGGCGAGCGCGAGAAGCTGCTGCGCATGGAGCAGGAACTGCATCGCCGGGTCATCGGCCAGGACGAGGCGGTGGTCGCCGTGTCCAATGCGGTGCGCCGTTCGCGCGCCGGCCTGGCCGATCCGAACCGGCCCAGCGGCTCGTTCCTCTTCCTCGGCCCGACCGGGGTGGGCAAGACCGAGCTGTGCAAGGCGCTGGCCGAGTTCCTCTTCGATACCGAGGAGGCGCTGGTGCGGATCGACATGTCCGAGTTCATGGAGAAACACTCCGTGGCTCGCCTGATCGGCGCGCCTCCGGGCTACGTCGGTTTCGAGGAGGGCGGCTACCTGACCGAGGCGATCCGCCGCAAGCCGTATTCGGTGGTGCTGCTGGACGAAGTGGAGAAGGCCCACCCGGACGTCTTCAACATTCTCCTGCAGGTACTCGAGGATGGCCGCCTGACCGACAGCCACGGGCGCACCGTGGATTTCCGCAACACCGTGGTGGTGATGACCTCCAACCTCGGCTCGGCGCAGATCCAGGAGCTGGCCGGTGACCGCGAGGCGCAGCGTGCCGCGGTGATGGATGCGGTCAACGCGCATTTCCGTCCGGAATTCATCAACCGGATCGATGAAGTGGTGGTGTTCGAACCGCTGGCCCGCGAGCAGATCGCCGGCATCGCCGAGATCCAGCTCGGCCGCCTGCGCAAGCGGCTGGCCGAGCGCGAGCTGAGCCTGGACTTGAGCCAGGAGGCACTGGACAAGCTGATCGCCGTCGGCTTCGACCCGGTCTACGGTGCGCGTCCGCTGAAGCGGGCAATCCAGCGCTGGATCGAGAACCCGCTGGCGCAACTGATCCTGGCCGGCAAGTTCGCGCCGGGGGCGAAGGTCTCGGCGAAGGTGGACGGCGACGAGATCGTGTTCGCCTGATCGCTTCGCAGGCACATGAAAAAGCCCCGCTTCGGCGGGGCTTTTTCATGAACGGCTGGTGGCTGGCAAGGTGGTGTGGCCTGGTCGGGAAAAAGAAGAAAAACTTTTTGGATCAGAGGGTTGACATGTCGTCGCGCATCCGTAAAATGGCGCGCCTCTGAGACGCGAATCCAGCAGCACCGGAAGCGTCCAGGGTTGGAAGACAGACGTTCCGCGATAGCTCAGTCGGTAGAGCAAATGACTGTTAATCATTGGGTCCCTGGTTCGAGTCCAGGTCGCGGAGCCAACTTCCAATCGGGGTATAGCGCAGTCCGGTAGCGCGCCTGCTTTGGGAGCAGGATGTCGGGAGTTCGAATCTCTCTACCCCGACCACCTCATACATGGGTCGTTAGCTCAGTCGGTAGAGCAGTTGGCTTTTAACCAATTGGTCGTAGGTTCGAATCCTACACGACCCACCATATCCAGGCCTCCTTGGGAGGTCCGAAGAAGCGGCAAGGCGCAAGCCTTGCCGCTTTTTTGTTTTCCGATCTTGTACGCTCGGCTCGTTCGAAGGTTGAAAAACCCTTCCGCGCGTTCAGCGCGGAAGGGTGGGTTGGCCGGTTAGCGGCCAAGCCCGATCCAGGGCGCCTTGGCGGCCTCCCCGTAGAGGGCGTTCTGCGACTGGGTGCCGAAGTTCATGCCGATGAGCCCGCCATAGGCCTGTCCTTCGAAGGCGGGGACGATCCTGCCGCTGGCCGACGAACCGTAGATCCATCCCTGGTTGAAGCCGACCAGGCCGCCCAGGGCTCTGCTGAGACCGTGCACCTTGCCGGATGCCGCGCTGTTGCGGATGGTGCCCGAGTTCAGGCCGACCAGGCCGCCCGCATAGCCGGCGTAGCCGCCTTCCACCTCGCCGCTGGCCGAGCTGTTTTCCAGGGTCGTTTTCCTGCCGAGCATGCCGACCAGGCCACCGGTATAGGTGTAGGCGTCGCCCTTGACCTTGCCGGAGGCCTTGGCATCGGCGATGAGGACGTCCTCGCTGTTGCCGATCAAGCCGCCGAGCAGGCCATAGGTGGTACCTCCCGAGACATTGCCGCTTGCGCTCACGTTGCGCAGCCTGGCGGCTTTGCTGCTGCCGATCAGGCCGCCGAGGTTCTGCGCGCCCTTGCCGGTTACATTGCCGCTGGCCTTGAGGTCATGCAGCTCGCCGCCTTCGTTCAGGCCGATCAGGCCGCCGATCGCTTGGGCGCCGTTGCCGCTGACGTCACCCTCGGCGTGGGCGTCGCTCAGGTTGGCGTTGTGGTTGCTGCCGATCAGGCCGCCGATCCGGCTGTTGAGGCCGCCATCGACATTGCCGCTGGCCGAAAGGCCGGTGTGGTTGCCTCCTTTGTTGTAGCCGAGCAGGCCGCCCAGGTATTGGCCTTGCTTGTCGCTCACATGGCCGGTGGCGCGAGCGCCGGTGATGGAACTGTCCTGGTTCCAGCCGATCAGTCCTCCGATCGCCTGGGAGGCGCTGGCAACCACGCTGCCGCTTGCCTGGACGCTGTTCAGCGAAGCGTCGCGGTTGTAGCCGAGCAATCCACCGACGTAGGAGCCGGCGCCAGCGGTCACCTTGCCATAGGCTGCGACTCTGGTCAGGCTGCCTCCCCGGTTGTAGCCAACCAGGCCTCCCAGGTAGCGGCCTCGCAGATCGGATACATCGCCCGTCGCGCTGCTGTCGACGATGGCGCTGTCCAGGCTCTTGCCGACCAGACCGCCGATCGCTTCGCTACCGTTGCCGCTGACCTTGCCGGTGGCCTTGGCGCGGCTGATATCGCCGTGCTGGTCGAGGCCGACCAGGCCGCCGTACAGACCGCCGTTGCCCTGTCCCGTCACATTCACGGAGGATTCGACGTTGACCAGGCTGCCACCCTCGTTGCGCCCCACCAGGCCACCGAGGTTCAGGTTGTCGCCAGCCAGGCGGAGCGAGCCCGCGCTCTGGCTGTCGGCGATGCGGCCGGTGTTCCTGCCGACCAGGCCGCCGGCTCCGTGGTAGCCGTAATTGTCGAGCAGCCGTCCGCTCATGGCGACATCGGCTCGGCTGTTGGTGATGGTGGCGACACGCCGTTCGCTGATGTTTTCGCCGACCAGGCCGCCCATGGCGTAGGTGTTGCCGTCACCGATGACCTGGCCGCTGGCCGAGGAGCCGTCGATGCTACCCAGGTTGAGAGCGACCAGACCGCCCAGGCTGTTGAGGTGCGAGGCTCCGGTGACCCGGATGTTGCTGGCCTTGACGTTGGAGATGATGCCGTTGTTCAGGCCCGCCAGGGTGCCGACCTGGGTATTGTAGTGGCTGGATTGCGCCCCGCTGGCCCAGACATGGTCCAGATTGAGGTTGCGGATGATGCCGTTGTTGACGCTGAACAGACCGACATAGGCGCTTGTGTCGTAGACGGAGAGGTCGCTGATGCTGTTGCCCAGGCCGTCGAAGGTGCCGTTGAAGGATTGACCGTTGCCCAGGGAGCGGAAGCGGGTGTTGCCCCCTTGATCTGGTTGCCGAGCACGTAGCGACCGTCCATGTCGGCTTCGATCTCGCGCAGCTGCGCGAGGTTCTGGATCACCCGGTAGTCCTCGCCGTTGGCACGGTAGCCGGCACCGGCGCCGGAAAGGGTCACGCGCACGCCGTCGGCGAGCTTGTGGCCTTTGCCGCTGTTCAGCTCCAGCCTGGCGTTGCGCCCGGTGAGGGACAGGTCGGCGTTCAGGCGTACCTGGTCGCGCGCGTTCAGCGCCAGTTCGGCCTTGTCGCCGCTGGCGCGCAGGTTGCCGTTCACCTCGACGTTGCCGCGCTCGGCGCTCAGGCCCAGCTTGTTGCCGCTGTTCCAGGACAGCGGTGCGTCGACCTTGATATCTCCCTGGGTGCTGGCCAGTTCGATGCTGGTGGTTTCCAGGTTGTCCGCCAGGGTGCTGGCCTTCAGCGTTGCGGCGTCGCGCAGCACGCTGCTGGCGACTTCCAGGTTGTTCGCGGCGATCTTCCAGGTACCGGTCTGGCCTTGCTTGGAACGGGTATCGACCTTGGCGTACTGGTGCACTTCGACCTTGGCGCCGCGGTTTTCCACCACTCCGCCATTGCCCTGGCCGCTGGCGCTGGCGTCCTGGCGGCCGGCGACCTGGAGGGTGGCGTTGCCGGCGTCGAGGACGATGCGGCCGTCTCGATTCTGCAGGGTCTTCGCCTCGATCACGCCCTGGTTGCTGACCACGGTCTTGAGCAGGCTGTCGGCGCTGCGCGCGGTCATCAGCACCTGGCCGCCGTCGGCCTTGAGCAGGCCGCCGTTGTGCGCCAGGGCGTCGACCGCGCCGGCGTTCACCTGCAGGTTGAGCAGGCCGTTGCCGTCGAAGTTGAGGCTGACGTCCTCGCCGGCGCCGAGGGCGACGCTGCCCAGGCGGGCCTGGATCACACCGCTGTTGTCGACCCGCGCGCCGAGCAGGGCGACGCTGCCGCCTTCGCTGGCGTTGAGGCTGCCGGCGTTGCTCACCTGGGAGGTGGACTTGCCGCTGAAGCGGTAGTTGCCGTCGAGGAAGTCCTTGTCGGAGATGTCCAGGGTGCTGGCGACCAGGCCGCCGACGTTGACCTGGGCGGTCTTGCCGAACACCACCCCGTTGGGGTTGACCAGGAACACCTTGCCGTTGGCGTCGAGCTTGCCGAGGATCTGGCTGCCGTTGGTGCCGACCACACGGTTGAGGGCGACGGCGGTGCTGTTGGGCTGGTTGAAGCGGACGCTTTCATCGCCGGCGATATCGAAGCCGTTCCATTGGGCGATCAGCTTCTGGCTCTGCTGGTCGATGGTCAGGTGCTTGCCGTCGGTGGAGGTGTGAAGGCCGGCCTCGCCATGGATGACCTTGCCGTCGCTGGGCAGGGCGAAGGCCTCGGGCAGGCCGAGCAGGCCCAGCAGCGAGGCGCCGGCGACCGCCAGCAGGGTGCCGCGACCGCTCTTGCCGCGCCGGCGGGTGCCTTCGCTGGTGACGTTCCAGCATCCCGTGGCCTGGTTCCAGACCAGGGCGTAGGTCTTGTTCATGGGTAGGTCCTCTCTTGGTGGGAAAAATTCTGCTGATCCCCAGCAGAACGGGTGACGCTCAGAAATAGCGGGTCGCCTGCAGCCACAGGCGCGGGGTGCGTTTGGGGACGATGTCGCGCTCCTGGCCGAGCGGCCAGGCGGCGGTCAGGCTGACCTGGTGGTCCGCCCCGTACCAGGTGGCGCCGGTGCCGGCGCCACCCATGCGGTTGTGGTTGCTTTCCGGGGTCCAGGGGCTCTTCTGGAACTTCACCGCGCCCTGGTCGACGAAGGTGCTCAGTTGCCAGCCGGGCGCCAGGCTGTAGCGCAGCTCCGCGCTGGCCTGCCAGCCTTCGTCGCCGACGCCTCGGCCGGTGCCCGCGGGGAAGGCGCGTACGCCGTAGGGGCCGCCGATGTCGAATTTCTCCGCGCTGTCGAGGTTGCCGCTGGCCCACTGGGCGTTGATCTGGGTGAACAATTGCAGGCGGTCGGTCACGCGTTGCAGGCGTACGGCGTTGACGCTGAGCTTGTCGAAACGGCCCACGGCACCGGCTGTTCGCCTGTCGGCGCGGCGCTCCATGCTGTTCATGTCCAGCCGGCCATGGCCGTAGGCCACGGAGAAGCCGTTCTGGCCGCCGCCGAGCAACCGGTCCTGGCTGTTGCCGCTGAGGCCCGCCGTCCAGAGGCGGATTTTCTTGTGCTTGCTGTAATCGAAGAGATCGATGTCGTCGCGCAGCCGCTTGTTCTCGAATTGCAGCTGCGTAGAGAGGTTGAAGGTCCGGCCGCGTACCAGCGGCTGGGCGAGGAACAGGCTGTCGATGGTGGCGCGCCCGTGAGCCTCCAGCTCAGTGAAGTCGCGGGCCAGCCGATAGGAGGTTTCCGAACGTGCCAGGCCGACCCGCGAGCCCCACGGCCCCACCGGCAACTGGTAGGCGGCCCGGTAGTAGCGCTGGTGGCGGTCGCTGCCGAGCAGGCGCAGGTTCAACTGGTCGCCCAGGCGCAGCGGACTGTTGATGTCGAGGACGCCGCCCAGGCGATACTCGCCCATGTAGAAGTCGCCGTAGTTATCCGCCTCCAGGCGGCCGCTGAGCAGTGGCGCCGGCTGGGCGTCGATGCGCAGGTCGGTGGTGCCGGGCGCCTGGCCCGGCAGCAGGGTGCCCTTGGCCTCCACGCCCGGAATGTCGCTGAGCAGCAGCAGGCTGCGCTCGAGTTCGTCACCCTTCACCGCGTTGCCGCTTTCCAGGGCGGAGAGGGGTTGTCGCAATACCCGGTCGAGGGTGCGCGAGGTATTCCGCAAGTCGACCTGGCCGTAGCGTCCCTCGACGACCTCGATGCGAACCGCGCCGTTGTCGATCTCCTGGGCGGGCAGGTAGGCACGGGCCAGCACATAGCCCTGCTGCTGGTAGAACTCGCCGATCCGCTCGGCGGCGGCATGCAACTGCGCCAGGCTCAGCTCCCTTCCCTGGAGGTCAGCGAGCAGGGCCAGCAGTCGCGTGGAGTCGAATACCCGATTGCCACCCACCCGGAACTCCTTGACCAGCACGCGTGGGCCCTCCGGCACCGCGTCGGCCGCGACCTTGTCTTGCGGCTTGGGTTTTTCCGGATCCAGCTTCACCGGGTCGGGCAGGCTGAGGCGATTGCTTTGCGCATCGCGCAAGGCTTGGCCGGCATCCGGTACCGAGGGAGGCGCGGCCGTGGCGCCGAAACTGGAGAGCAGCAGCGCCAGGCCGGCAAGGCCGGCGCGGTGGCCGGGCAGAGCCTGGTTGCGGGGTGGCCGGTGGGCGGCGGGCGGTAGGGGAGCGTGGTTCAGCGGAAAATCATCGGGGCGAGGCGGCATCGTCATTCGGTTCGCTTGTTGCGCGGAAGAAAGCCCTGTAGCCGCATCGACCGTTACCGATGCAGAGCGGGATCAGGACTGGAAAAGAGATGCCAATAGGCTGGAGAGGAGGGGAATCGGAAACAATCGTAGCTTTCTGATTCTGGATAGCCCCTTTTCTCCGGCTTTTGTAGGGGTTGCGGGGGAACGCTGTCGGAGGGGTGGGAAGAGGATGTCGGAGAAGGGCTTCCCCGGACCTGCGCGGATTTTCTGCCGGTGTTGGAGCGGTCTGTCAGACGCGTGCTGCTATCGCTGTCGACCAGGGCGCCTGCGCTGCCCGTCCGGCAATCGCCCACTGTTGGCGGGGCATGGCTGGAGCGCTCCGATCTGTCGGCGCTAGAATCGTTCCCTTGTCGCGGGGGTTCGCCTGCCCGGCCCCGCGCAGAGACTCTTTCCGCCCTGACGATCGCGCATGTCCGAGCCGACTCCAGCATCCCCCGTGGCGTACCACTTCCAGCGCGAAGCGCAGCGGTGCGGCTATGCCCTGGATGAAGCCCAGCGCATAGCCATCGCTCACCTGGATGACCTGTTGCGGCGCCTGCGCCGAGGGCCCACGCTGTTCCGCCGGGCTTCGCGCGGCCTCTACCTGTGGGGCCCGGTGGGGCGCGGCAAGAGCTGGCTGATGGATGGCTTCTTCCGCAGCGCCGACCTGGCGCGCAAGCGCCGGATCCATTTCCACGCGTTCTTCCGCCAGCTGCACGACGGCATGTTCCGTCGCCAGGGGCAGGCCGACGCGCTGGGCGGGGCGCTCGATGAGCTGCTCGGCGATTGCCGGCTGCTCTGCTTCGACGAATTCCACGTGCACGACATCGGCGATGCGATGCTCATCACCCGCCTGTTCCGTGAGTTGTTCCGGCGCGGCATCACCCTGGTCTGCACGTCCAACTACGCGCCCCGGGAGCTGCTGCCCAACCCGCTGTACCACGAGCGGTTCCTGCCGGCTATCCGCCTGATCGAAGCGCGCATGGATGTGCTGGAAGTGGCTGGCGCGCAGGATTACCGGACGTGCTCGCCGGTCGCCGAAGCGGTCTCCGGCTACCCGAGCGGCGCGTATTGCCAGGCCGCCGCGGCCGCCGTCATGGAAGGGCTGGGCCTGGCCGTGCCGGCGCCGGCGGAGCGGGTGATGCTGCGCAGCGGGGCGAGGTCCCTGCTGGCGCGTGCGGTGCGCGGCGACCTGGTGTGGTTCGCCTTCGCCGATCTCTGCGAGGCGCCGACCGCGGTGATGGATTACCTGGCACTTGGCGAGCGCTTTTCCACCTGGGTGCTGGATGGCGTACCGCCGATGGCGCGCTGTTCGGTCGCCGCCCAACAGCGCTTCATCAATCTGGTCGATGTCCTCCACGACAACGACCGGCGCCTGTTCCTGCGCGCCGAGGCGCCGCTGGCGGAGCTGGTCGAAGGCAGCGAGCTGCCGGCGGACATGCAGCGCACCGCCAGCCGCCTGGCGCAACTGCGGCAGTTGCGTCGCTGAGGTGGCGCCCCGCGCGGCTGGCGGGGCGCGGCCGTCAATGCAGCTTGAGGCGAGGCTCGGTGCTGCGCAGGCGCCCGCTGAGCATCAGCATCGCGGTGCGCAGCGGGCCGTACAGGGCCATCTGGTGCATGCGATACAGCGAGACGTAGAACATCCGCGCCAGCCAGCCTTCGAGCATGACGCTACCCATCAGATTGCCCATCAGATTGCCGACCGCGCTGAAGCGCGACAGCGAGATCAGCGAACCGTAGTCGCGGTAGAGGTAGTCGCCCAGCGGCTTGCCGTCGAGGCGGGCGCGCAGCGACTTGACCAGCAGCGAGGCCTGCTGGTGCGCGGCCTGGGCGCGTGGCGGCACGTTGCGCGGTTCCGCGCCCGGTTGCGCCGGTTGCGGGCAGGCGGCGCAGTCGCCGAAGGCGAAGATGTCGTCGTCGCGGGTGGTCTGCAGCGTCGGGCGGACCACCAGTTGGTTGATGCGGTTGCTTTCCAGGCCGTCCAGGTCCTTGAGGAAGGCCGGCGCGCGGATGCCCGCGGCCCAGACCTTGAGGGTCGCCGGGACGAACTCGCCGTCGCCGGTCCAGAGGCCGTCGGCATCCACCTTGCTCACCGCGGAACCGGTCATCACCCGCACGCCAAGCCTGGTCAGGGTCTGGTGGACCGGCTGGCCGATACGCTCGGGCAATGCCGGCAGCACACGCGGGCCGGCTTCGATCAGGCTGATGTGCAGGTCTTCCGGGCGGATCCGGTCGAGCCCGTAGGCGGCCAGCATCTGCGCCGCATGGTGCAGTTCGGCGGCCAGTTCGACGCCGGTGGCGCCGGCGCCGATGATGGCGATGCTCACCGCGTTGTTGTCGGCGTCATGCCCGGTATGCGCACGCAGGTACTGGCCGAGCAACTGGCGGTGGAAGCGTTCGGCCTGGGCGCGGGTATCGAGGAAGATGCAGTGCTGCGCGGCGCCCTCGGTGCCGAAGTCGTTGGTGGTGCTGCCGACGGCGATCACCAGGGTGTCATAGTCGATGTCGCGTTCGGGAACCAGTTCCACGCCATTCTCGTCCACCAGCGCCGCCAGGCGGACGCGCTTGCCGGCGCGATCCAGGCCCTGCATGCGGCCGAGCTGGAATTCGAAGTGGTTCCATTTCGCCTGGGCGACATAGTTCAGCTCGTCCTCCGAGGAGTTGAGCGAGCCGGCGGCGACTTCGTGCAGCAGCGGTTTCCAGATGTGCGTGAGGTTGGCGTCGACCAGGGTGACCTGGGCCCTGCCGCGTTTACCCAGGGTGCGGCCGAGACGGGTGGCGAGCTCCAGCCCGCCGGCGCCGCCGCCGACGATCACGATGCGATGGGACATGTCGATATCTCATAGTGGGAATTCCGTGAGGCGGTCGTCGGGAGCGGGGCTCGACCGGACGACTCAGGCCAGGTAGCTGAGGAGGCGGCTGAGCAGGCCCAGGCCGATGACCACGGCGAGCAGGACGAACATCAGGAACCATGGGCGGAACGGCGCACGCTCGACCTGGTGCAGCGGCGAGGCGAGGTACTGCTCGACCTTGCGCTGGTCTTCGGGGCTCAGTCGGCTGGGCATGGCGGGCCTCCGTTTTCGATATCGGTCATTCTAGTCAGACAGGGGGGTCGATCACCAGCGGATCGTCGAGGCGGATCACCCCGCTGCCGATCACCCGCGCGGTGATGCCGCCCTGCTCGCGCACGCTCTTCAGCGTGCGGTGGTCGATGTGCTTTTCCAGGCGGCCGCAGGGCTGGTACCAGCCGGTGGCTTCCAGCAGTGCGCCACCGAGGCGGAAACGCCGGTCCTTGAGACTGAGCAGGTCGATTCCGGCGACGGCGATGTTGCGGCGCATTTCGGTGGGCAGCAACGGCCTGCCCAGCAGGGTGCCGAGGGCCTCGATGTGCTCCCACTGCACCAGGGTGACCTGGCGCGGCGGCTGCGCATGGTCGCCGGTCAGTCCCTGGCCGCGGCGCGCCTCGACCGCCTCCAGTTCCTGGATCGGCGCGCGGCTGCCGGAGCGTACGCCGATCCACTTCACCCGTCCCTCGCTCACAGCCCCACTCCGGCGTCGAACAGGATGCTGCGGCCGAGGTTGGCGCGGAGGAACTCGGGAGCGCCGGAGTGGGCGAAAAGCACCCGGGCGAAGGTCGGGCCGACCATCGATAGCGAGCGCCAGCCCTGGCGCAGGTATTCGGTCGGCGGTGGGAACGGGGTGTTGAAGTCGGGCACCGCGCGTTTCAGGTTGACGAAGGCCAGCAGGTCCAGCTCGGCATGATCGATGCCGCGCTCGCTGTAGTTGTGTGCCTTCTTGCGCAGGGTCGGCGCCAGCCGGGCCTGCAGTTCGGCGGCGGCGATCCGTTGTGGACGCTCCTCGCGGCGGATCAGCTGGCGCAGGCTGACGGCCTGGCGACGGCGGCTCAGCTCCTCGCGCCATTCCTCGTTGAGCCGACGACCCTCGTCGAGGACGAAGAACACCTCGAAACCGGCGCCCTTGAACAGCACGTCCGGCGGCTGGTCGCCCGGCGCGGCGAAGTCCTCCTGGCGATAGGGCACGTTGAGCGCTTCGAGGAAGCGCTGGCAGACCCAGCGCTCGCGGTCCCATTTGCGCGCGTTGGAGAGGAAGTCGTTGGCTTGTTCGGCCTGACGGGTGAGCAGGCGCAGGTAATCCGCTTCGTTCATGGGCTCAGCTTAGTCCGCCCGCAGGTCCGCTTTCCAGCCCGTGGGCGTTCTGCCTGCGACAATCCGCCCGGCGCGCATCGCCGCCGGACCTCGGTGTACACTGCCGTTCCCCATGGCCTGGAGCCGTTCCGATGCAGCTTCGCAGCGTCATCGCCGCCGATCATCCGGCTCTGTTCGCCCTCTGGTCGCGAACGCCGGGTATTCGCATCCGCGCCGAGGACGAGTATCCGTTCTTCGTCGCCTATCTCGAACGCAACCCCGGGCTGAGCCTGCTGGTCGAATCCGCGGGCGTGGTGATCGCCTGCCTGATGGCCGGCCACGATGGCCGCCGTGGCTACCTGCAGCACCTGGCGGTCGATCCTGCCTATCGTCGCCAGGGGCTGGCGCGGCGCCTGCTCGACGAGGCGCTGGCGCGCCTGGCCAGGGAAGGGATCGGCAAATCCCATGTCTTCGTCCTCGACGCCGCCGAACAGGCCCTGGCGTTCTGGCAGGCCCAGGCGGGTTGGCAGCGGCGCGAGGACATCCAGGTATTTTCCACTCGGGAGGAACGCGCGTGAAACGATTGCACTGGATTCTGCTGGCCATGCTGCTGCCGGGCCTGGCCCTGGCGCTGGAGAAGGGCGAGACCCTGGAGCCCTGGACGCTCCAGGACCAGTTCGGGCAGGCCCGCTCGCTCGATGACTCCACGCGGGTCCTGCTGGTCGCCCGCGACATGGACGGCGCGAAGCTGGTCAAGGCGGCTCTGGCCGAACGTCCCAAAGGCTACCTGGAGGCGCGCCAGGTGCTGTTCCTGGCGGACATCAGCCGGATGCCGGGCCTGATCTCGCGGCTCTTCGCGGTACCGGCGATGCGCGACTACAGCTATCCGGTCGTGCTGGACCGCGAGGCCGCGGTGGCGCCGCGCTATGGCGCGGGCGCGAGCAAGGTCCTGTGGATCCGCCTGGAGCAGCGGCGAGTGGAGGAGGTCCGCGAGCTGGACTCGCCGGTGGCCCTGCGCATCGCCCTGGAACAGGCGCAGCCGTGATCGCTGCCGAGCTGTTGTCGGCGGAAAGCCTCGAGCTGGGTTGGGCGATCTATGCGCCGGTGCTGCTGCTCGCCGCCTGGCGCGCGCCCTGGGTCGAGCTGGTCAGCGATACCCGTCGCCAGCATCTGGTGTTCGGCACCATGCTCGGGCTGTTTTTGCTCTGGCTGGTACGCCGTGACTTCGATTCGGGGCTGTCGTTCCATTTCATCGGCATGACCGCCGTGACCCTGCTGCTCGACTGGCCGCTGGCGATCGTGGTGGGGCTGGTGGCGCAGCTCGGCCTGTGCCTGCTCGGACGCCAGGACTGGCTGGCGATCGGCGTCAACGGCGTGCTGCTGGTGGCGATCCCGGCGCTGATCGCCGAGCTGGCGGCGCTGTTCGTGGAAAGGCGCCAGCCGCGCAACCTGTTCGTCTATATCTTCTGCTGCGGCTTCTTCCCGGCGGCGCTGACCGCCGTGGTGGTTCTGCTGCTCGGCCTGGGCGTGGTCTGGATCGACGGCCTGTTCCCGATGCCGCCCTGGCTCGAGGATTTCGCCGGCTACCTGTGGCTGATCATGTTCCCCGAGGCCTTCATCAACGGCACGGTGATCACCGGCCTGGTGGTCTACTACCCGGAATGGCTGGAAACCTTCAACCGCACCCGCTACCTGCAGGCGCCCTGGAAGGACGACGACCGCAAGCCCTGATGGCCAGTCATTCGCCATGTCCATGGCGGGGCGCGGCTGACCTGGATCAGTGTTTCGGCGCGGGCGCACCGCGATCCTGCCGCTTTCTCACGGGAGGATCGGAACATGGGAGTCCACGAATGGGCCCGGCAGGGCCTGCTGCGTTTGCTGGCGGAAAATGGCGAGGCGGACCGGACGATGCGCCTGCGCGCGCTGTTGAGCGTGATCGTCGAACTGAACAAGGCGCAGCGCGCCCCTGAAGACCTGGCCGGCGAACTGCAGTTCCTGGCGGAGAACCTCGACGATCAGCGCGACTATGCCTTCATGCGCCCTTGATGGAGACGGGCCAGCCGGGTTGGCTGGCCCGTCGCGATCAATGCTCGCGAGGCGGCAGGTCGGCAGAGAAGATGTCGTCTTCCAGGGTGTCGCCGGGGATCGCGTGTTCCTCGGCGGCCCAGGCGCCGAGATCGATCAGCTTGCAGCGGTCGGAGCAGAAGGGGCGGTACTTGTTGTCGCTTTTCCATTCGACGGGCGCGCCGCAGGTCGGGCACTCCACGGTCAGCGGCTGGCTCATGCTCGGCCTCCTCGCAAGGTCAGGTAGAAGGCGTGCAGTCGTTCGACTTCACGCTGCAGGTGGGACAGGTCGCCGTCGTTGACCAGCACGTCGTCGGCGTGCTTCAGGCGCTCGTCGCGCCGGGCCTGGGCCTGGAGGATCGAGCGCACCTGCTCCTCGGAGACCTTGTCGCGGAGCATGGTGCGTTGCAGTTGCAGGTGTTCCGGGGTGTCCACCACCAGCACGCGCTGGGTCATGTGGCGCTGCCCGGACTCCACCAGCAGCGGCGAAACCAGGATGGCGTAGGACGATTCGGCCCTGGCCAGGTACTGGACGATCTCCGCGCCGATCAGCGGGTGCAGCAGTTGTTCCAGCCAGCGCCGCTCCTCAGGCGCCTGGAAGATCCGTTCGCGCAGGGCGGCGCGGTCGAGCTGGCCGTCGGGCAGGAGGATGCCGTCGCCGAAGCGTTCGACGATCTTCGCCAGGGCCGGGCGCCCCGGTTCCACCACCCAGCGGGCGGCATGGTCGGCGTCCACCAGGTGGACGCCGAGGGCGGCGAAATGCTCGGCGGCCGCGCTCTTGCCGCTGCCGATGCCGCCTGTGAGGCCAAGTATCCAGGGTTGGGTCATTTGAATCCGGCGAATTGCAAATAGGTCCGGGTTATTTGATCACCCCAGAGCAATGCAATCCACCCGGCAATCGCCAGATAGGGACCGAAGGGGATCGGCGTGCCGCTTGCGGCGTTGCGCAGGCGCAGCATGACCACCCCGAGGATGGCCCCGACCAGCGACGACAGCAGGATGGTCAGCGGCAGGACCTGCCAGCCGCCCCAGGCGCCGAGCATGGCCAGCAGCTTGAAGTCGCCGTAGCCCATGCCTTCCTTGCCGGTCACCAGCTTGAACAGCCAGAACACCGACCACAGGCTGAGGTAGCCGAACACCGCGCCGAACAGCGCGTCGTCGAGGCTGGCGAAGAGGCCGAAATGGTTGGCGATCAGGCCCAGCCAGAGCAGCGGCAGCACCAGCACGTCCGGCAGCAGCTGGTGATCGGCATCGATCAGGCTCATCGCCAGCAGGCCCCAGGTCAGCAGGAGCATCGCGCCGGCCTGCCAATTGAAACCGAAGTGCCAGGCGACGTAGCCGGAAAGCAGCGCGGTGGCCAGTTCCACCAGGGGGTAGCGCTTGCCGATGGCGGCCTTGCAGGACGAGCACTTGCCGCCCAGCGCCAGGTAGCTGAGCACCGGGATGTTTTCCCAGGGGCGGATCTCGTGGCCGCAATGCGGGCACGAGGAGTTCGGCAGGACCAGGTTGTAGATCGCCGGTTCAGGCTCCGGCTGCAGCCCGAGCGCCTCGCGGGCCTCGGCCTTCCAGTTGCGCTCCATCATCTTCGGCAGGCGGTGCACGACGACGTTGAGGAAGCTGCCGACCAGCAGGCCGAGGACGATGGCGCACAAGACAAAGGCCAGCGTATGGCTGGCCAGGTAGTCGAGGAGGGTCATTTAGACGACGTTGCCCAGCTGGAAGATCGGCAGGTACATGGCGATGATCAGGCCACCGACCAGAACCCCGAGGACCGCCATGATCATCGGTTCCATCAGGGCGGTCAGGTTGTCCACGGCATTATCCACTTCCTGCTCGTAGAAGCCAGCTACCTTGGCCAGCATGTCGTCCAGCGCGCCCGATTCCTCGCCGATGGCGGTCATCTGGATGGCCATGCTGGGGAAGATGTTGGTGGTGCGCATGGAGAAGTTCAACTGCATGCCGGTGGACACGTCCTGCTTGATCTTGCCCACCGCGTCCCTGAACACCACGTTACCGGTGGCGCCGGAAACCGAGTCGAGGGCTTCCACCAATGGCACGCCGGCGGCGAAGGTGGTCGACAGCGTCCGCGCGTAGCGTGCCACGGCGGATTTGTAGAGGATGGCGCCGACGATCGGCAGCTTCAGTACCGTGCGGTCGGTGGCGTCGCGGAACTTCTCCGAACGCTTGTAGGCGTGGTTCAGCAGGAAGCCGGCGCCGCCCATCATCAGCAGTACCAGGAGCCACCATTCTTGGAGCACGTTGGAGATATTGATGACCATTTGGGTGAAAGCCGGCAGTTCGGCGCCGAAGCCCTCGAACACCGACTGGAACTGCGGTACCACCTTGATCAGTAGGATCGCCGAGACGATGATGGCGACGACGATCACCGCGATCGGGTAGGTCATGGCCTTCTTGATCTTGGCCTTCAGCGCCTCGGTCTTTTCCTTATAGGCGGCGACCCGGTCGAGCAGGGTTTCCAGGGCGCCGGATTGTTCGCCGGCGTCCACCAGGTTGCAGTAGAGCGAGTCGAAGTACTGCGGCTTCTTGCGCAGCGAGTTGGCCAGGCTGTTACCGCCGGCGACTTCCTGCTTGATCTCCTCCACCAGCTTGCGCATGTTCGGATTGTCGAAGCCTTCGCTGATGATGTCGAAAGACTGTAGCAGTGGCACGCCGGCGGCCATCATGGTGGACATCTGACGGGTGAACAGGGCGATGTCCATGGGCTTGATCTTCTTCCCCGCCCCCAGCAGGGAAATGCCTTTCTTGCGGACCTTGACTGGCGTGATGCCTTGCTTGCGCAGTTGCGCCTTGACCAGGGTCGGGTTCTGGCTGGACAGCTCGCCCTTGACCTTGGTGCCTTTCTTGTCAGTGCCTTCCCATACGAAGACACTGGTCTTTAACGCTTTGTCCGCCATGGATTAATCCTTGGTCACGCGGTTGACTTCCTCCAGGCTGGTGATTCCCTGCATGGCTTTCAGCAGGCCTGAGGTGCGCAGATCGTTGAAGCCTTCTTTGCGGGCTTGCTCGGCGATCTCGATGGAGTTGCCTTCTTCCATGATAATCCGCTGCAGGGCGGGGGTGTTTTTAACCACTTCATAAATACCGACGCGACCTTTGTAACCGCCTTTGCAGTTTTCGCAGCCACAGGCGAATACAGCTTGAAGGTGCCGATCCTGTCTTCCGGGAAGCCTTCGTGAAGCAGGGTTTCCCTCGGCACCTCGTGTTCTTTCTTGCAGTGCGAACAGAGTTTTCGCGCAAGGCGCTGGGCGATGATCAGGTTCACCGAAGTCGCCAGGTTGAACGCCGGCACGCCCATGTTCAGCAGGCGGGTCAGGGTCTCGGCGGCGCTGTTGGTGTGCAGGGTGGACATCACCATATGCCCGGTTTGCGCCGCCTTGATGGCGATCTCGGCAGTCTCCAGGTCGCGGATCTCGCCGACCATGATCACGTCCGGATCCTGGCGCAGGAAGGCGCGCAGCGCCTGGGAGAAGTCCATGCCCTGGCGCGGGTTGACGTTGACCTGGTTGATGCCTTCCAGGTTGATCTCCACCGGATCTTCGGCGGTGGAGATGTTGATATCGGTTGTATTGAGGATGTTCAGGCCGGTGTACAGCGAGACCGTCTTGCCCGAACCGGTGGGGCCGGTGACCAGGATCATGCCCTGCGGCTGCTTGAGCGCGGCCAGGTAGAGTTCCTTCTGATCCTCTTCGTAGCCCAGGGCGTCGATGCCCATCTGCGCGCTGGAGGAGTCGAGAATCCGCATCACGATCTTCTCGCCCCACAGGGTCGGCAGGGTGTTGACGCGGAAGTCGATGGACTTGGTCTTCGACACGCGCATCTTGATCCGGCCGTCCTGCGGCTTGCGTCGTTCGGAGATATCCAGGCCGGCCATCACCTTGAGTCGCGCGGAAATGCGGCTGGCCAACTGGATCGGCGGCTTGGCCACTTCGTGGAGCATGCCGTCGGTACGGAAGCGCACCCGGTAGGTCTTTTCGTAGGGCTCGAAGTGCAGGTCGGAAGAGCCGCCGCGGATGGCGTCGAGCAGCATCTTGTTGACGAAGCGCACCACGGGGGCGTCTTCGGCATCGTCGCCGTCGTCGTCCTGGCTGGCGCTTTCCGCCTTGCCGACATCGACCCCGTCGAGATCGATGTCGCCGAGGTCGCCGAGGGCGTCCATGGCGCCCTCGTAGAGCTTCTCGATGGCTACGCCGAGCTTGTCGTCCTCCACCAGCAGGGCCTCGGTGGTGAGGCCGGTGCTGAACTGGATATCGGTGACCGCTTGGTGATTGGTCGGGTCGGAGAGACCGATGAACAGTTTGTTGCCGCGTTTCCACAGCGGCAACACGCGGTGCTGGCGGACCAGGCGCTCGCTGATGACATCCTTGGGAATGCTTTCCCGATCCAGGCTGTTCAGGTCGCAATAGGCGATGCCGAACTGCTCGGCGGCCACCTCGACCAGCGCCCGGCTCTGCACCAGCTTGGCCTGGACCAGGTGGCTGACCAGCGACTGCTTGTTGCGCGCGGCCTGCACCTGGGCCTGGCGGGCGGTCTTTTCGTCGAGGAGTTCGTTCAGGACCAGTTGCTTGGCAAGGCCGCTGAGAGGCGTGGAATCGTTCATTGGGGAACATCTGAAGAAGGCTTGGAGCGAGACTTATAACGCAGATGCCAAAGGCTGCCAAACCGACGATTCCGAGATGCCCAAAAGTGTCACATATTGCCGGCAGGGGAGAGCGGAACACTTTCGAAGTCCCCGCAAGAGTTGCGAAAGGAGGGCGCTTGAAAGGTTGGCATGCAACCTGCTTTGGAGAGGGAAGGCGTTTGGCCTATACATACCACATGGAGATATTCATGAAAGCTCAGAAGGGTTTTACTCTGATCGAACTGATGATCGTGGTCGCGATCATCGGCATCCTGGCCGCCATTGCCATCCCGCAATACCAGGACTACACCGCCCGTACCCAGGTGACCCGTGCCGTGAGCGAAGTCAGCGCGCTGAAGACCGCTGCGGAGTCGGCGATTCTGGAAGGGAAGGAGATTGTTTCCAACAAAGCTCCTTCCGCTACCCAGTATGACCTTGGGTTTACCAGTTCCACCCTGCTGGCAGGGGAAGACAAAGCTCAAATCGATGTTCAAAAGGGCGCCACCGCTACTCCGGAGATTTCGGCTACTTTGGGTGGCTCTTCAGGCAAAGCTATCGCTGGTGCCAAAATCACCGTGGCACGTACTGCCGAGGGAATCTGGACCTGCAAGATCACAGGCTCGCCGGCCAACTGGAAAACCAACTACGCTCCGGCCAACTGCCCGAAATCCTAATAGGCTTTTCGGTCTGGTCTAGTAGTAAAAGAGAAAACCCCGCATTGCGGGGTTTTTTCATTACGGACTCGCGATGAATCGAACAAGAGTGATCTGGCAAGGCGGGATTGCTTTGCCTTCTTTCGTAGGGTTTGCACTACTATCCCTGATAGCAGCTGTGCTGCTTTCTACTGTAATTCATTATGGGGTTTCTCCGAACTGGCACGACCAGCAGCGCATATTCCAGTTGCTGTTGCTGAGTAGCTCATCACTGTTTTTTTTCTTGTATTTTCCTTCTTCGCTTATTAGGCGAAAGGTTCTTGCCGCTCTATTGTTGACTCTCGGGTTGGGTGTTTTTTCCTCCCTTCTTTCTGATGGTTCCTCCTGGGCATTCAAGGAATGGTCGGTATTCGCCGGCCTGATGCTGTTTTCCTTCAATATATCCGCCAGCCCAGAGTGGGTTCGCCGTGCTGCCCTCTGGGGGCTGCTGGTGTTGGGAGGGTTCTTCTGCTACCAGTTCCTGCTTTCCTATCTCGCGGCCTTCGTCAGCGGACTCCGTGAGTTGAACCCTGAGGTTCTGCTCAGCGGCTTTTCCAACGTCCGGACCATGGGGCAGTTCCAGGCCATGCTGCTGCCGCTGATGGCTGCGCTGGGGTTATACCTGCGAGAGACCGGGCGGTTCAGGCTGTCCTGGCTTGTCATGCTGCTGCTGGCCATTCAGTGGTGCATCTCCTTCGCCTTGGCTGGGCGCGGGCTCTGGTTGAGTTTCGCCGTCGCGCATCTCGCGCTTTGCTGGATCGGCCCCGTGGGGCGCCGCTTTTTGATCGTCCAGTTGTCCGCAGCATTCGTCGGACTGGCGCTCTATTTCCTGCTAATGGTTGCCTTGCCGGCCTGGCTCGGTATCGACATGACCCTCATGTCCGGTATGCGCAGTGGTCTGTCTCTGCGCGACGTGTTGTGGAGAGATGCCTGGGGCATGTTCGTAGCCCATCCTTTGCTTGGGGTCGGGCCCATGCATTTCTCGGCGGTGCCGAACAGCGTCGGTGCCCACCCGCACCAGATGCTGCTGCAGTGGTTCGCCGAATGGGGCGGGGTCGCTGGCCTTCTGGTGGTTGGACTGATGATCCTAGGTCTGCTTCGCGGCGCGCGTTACCTGCGTGAACAGGGCGATCCGATGGATGCCGGACTGTGGCTGGCCCTCGTTTCGGTCCTGGTCCTGGCCCAGGTGGACGGCGTGTTCGTCATGCCCTTCACCCAGACCGTATTGGCCTTGTTGGTAGGCATCGCCATGGCGCGCTGGTCGAGGCCGGTCGCGCCGTCTCCCGCACAGCGCTGGCTCTGTCGGGGCCTGGCTGTCGTTGTCATTGTCGTGCTAGGGCGCGTGCTGCTGCTCGAGGTTCCGGGGCTGACCGCGGCCGAGGAGCGCTACCTGGAAATCCACGGCGGCGGCGAGGCGCCACGTTTCTGGATTCAGGGCTGGATTCCCATGTGAGGGGGAATATCGGTTGAAATCCGGCTGTGCCGAGTGATACCTTCCCCGCGCCGCCGGATTAGCTCAGTCGGTAGAGCAGCTCATTCGTAATGAGAAGGTCGGGGGTTCGATTCCTCTATCCGGCACCAGTCGCAATAAAAAGCCCCGCTTCGGCGGGGCTTTTTATTGCCTGCGATTCGTTCAGAGGGCGAGGCGCATGGACAGGTCGACGGCCCTGACGTCCTTGGTCAGGGTGCCGATGGAGATGTAGTCGACGCCGGTCTCGGCGATGTTGCGCAGGGTGCTCTCGTTGATCCCGCCGGACGCTTCCAGCTTGGCGCGCCCGGCGGTGAGCGCGACGGCGGTGCGCATGTCGTCCAGGCTGAGTTCGTCGAGCATGACGATATCGGCACCGGCTTCCAGGGCCTGGCGCAGTTCGTCGAGGTTCTCCACTTCCACTTCTACCGGCTTGTCGGGGGCGATGCGCCGGGCTTCGGCGATCGCCGGGGCGATGCCGCCGCAGGCGGCGATGTGGTTTTCCTTGATCAGGAAGGCATCGTAGAGGCCGATGCGATGGTTGTGGCAACCGCCGCAGGTGACCGCGTACTTCTGCGCCAGGCGCAGGCCGGGCAGGGTCTTGCGGGTGTCGAGCAGCTTCACCGCGGTGCCGGCGACCAGGTCGGCGTAGTGCTGGCTGCGGGTGGCGGTGCCGGAAAGCAGTTGCAGGAAGTTCAGTGCGCTGCGCTCGCCGGTGAGCAGGGCGCGGGCCGGACCTTTTAGCTGGAACAGCGTCTGGTTCGGCTCGACTCGCTGGCCGTCCTCCACCTGCCAGGTCACCAGCACTCGGGGATCGACCTGGCGGAAGACCTCGTCGACCCAGGCGCGGCCCGCGATCGTCGCGTGCTCGCGGGTAATCACCCGGGCCTCGGCTTCGCGCTGTGGATCGATCAATTGAGCGGTAAGGTCGCCACCACCGACGTCTTCCGCCAGGGCGGTGCGGACGTTGGCCTGGATTTCGCCTTGGAGGTCGGCAAGGGTGAGGTTGGGCATGGCGGGCTCCTGTACGAGATCGGGCGATTATACGGAGCGCGGCGGACGGCGTCTGTGCCTGCCTGGGCGTCGTCGGGAGGGCTTCCATTCATCGGTCTTCGCTTGTGTGAAAAGAGTCATGTCTATAGGAAAACCCTCTATCTAGATTCGAAAGTATCTCTATAATGAATGTAGATACTTGTTTTTGACGCCTGGAAATTGACGTTACGGACGACGCCAATCGATCCTCTGTGCCCGAATTTTGCCATTCCATGCGCGGCCGCGAGGGTGGCAGGAGAGTCCCGATGCAGAACGATGCCAATGTGGTGCACCTGACCAGGATCGCCTCCGAGCCGTCGCCGAACGCCGGCGCAGGACGGCTGCCGGTCATCCTCGTGCAGGTGCGCGACAAGGCGGCGCTGCAACTGAAGCAGGCACTGCAGGCGTTGTTCGACAATGCCGACGACACTCTTTTCGAGATGGCCGACCGGGCCACCAGCAATCTCGAGCAGAATGCCTTCTTCGAAGCCATGCGCGACCTGCGCCTCAAGCGCAAGAGCATCGAGCGGGTCTACCTGCAGAAGGTCTTCGAGGAGTTTTCCGCACTCAACCAGGTACAGCCCGGTAGGTCCGTACCGACGCTGGACAGCGTGTCCTTCGACAGTCTCAGCCTGGTGCAGAACGAGGAACTGGAGGAGTCCGTCGCCGTGGATGCCATGGTGGCGCGGGTGATGAGCCGCGACGCGACCGCGCTGGCGCACCTCGGCACGCGCCTGAACACCCTGGTCGGGCGCAAGGTCGACGAGAAGAACAATCCCCTCGGTCCGCGCCCGCTGACCGCGGCCTTCCTCGATGCCTGCCAGGGGTTGGGCGTCGAGATCAAGGTCAAGCTGATCATCCTCAAGCTGTTCGAGAAGTATGTCCTGGCGCACTGCGACCAGCTCTACGCCGAGGCCAACCAGGTATTGGTCGCGGCGGGCGTGCTGCCGGAGCTGAAGTCGGCCCTGCCGCGGCGCAATCCCGCGGCGCGCAGCGAGGCGGTGCGCGATAGCGACGCGCTGCAGGCGCAGGCGGCATTGCTCGACGGCGGCCAGCAGGAAGTCTTCGGCGCGCTGCAGGAGCTGTTGTCGCAGGTCCGCGCCAATCCGTCCTTCTATCGCCGGGAAATCCCGGAAAATGCCGCACCGATTTCCAGCAACGACCTGATGCGCCTGCTTTCCCACCTGCAGCAGCACCTGCCGAGCGCCAGTGGCGCGGAGTTCGACGTGCGCGACGGGGTCGACCAGCTGCTCCAGCGCGTCAGCCACAAGAGCGGGCGCTCGCGGGTGGTCGGCCAGATGGATGACGACGTCATCAACCTGGTATCGATGCTCTTCGAGTTCATCCTCGACGACCGCACCCTGCCGGACTCGCTGAAGGCCCTGATCGGGCGGATGCAGATCCCGATGCTCAAGGTGGCGTTGCTCGACAAGACCTTCTTCAGCCGCGGCAGCCACCCGGCGCGGCGCCTGCTCAACGAGATCGCTTCGGCTTCGCTGGGTTGGGCCGAGCACAACGACGCCCGGCGCGACAGCCTCTACCAGAAGATCGAGCAGGTGGTGATGCGCCTGCTGAACGACTTCGTCGACGACCCGGCGATCTTCGCCGAGCTGCTGGAGGATTTCATCGCCTTCACCGGCGACGAGCGTCGCCGCAGCGAACTGCTCGAGCAGCGCACCCGCGACGCCGAGGAAGGCCGGGCCCGGGCCGAGCTGGCGCGCCAGGACGTGGAGCAGGTACTCAACCAGCGCCTGCTCGGCAAGGTCCTGCCGGAGGTGGTGGTACGCCTGCTGCGCGACGCCTGGAGCAAGGTGATGCTGCTGATCTGCCTCAAGCATGGCAAGGCATCGGCCGAATGGCGAGAGGCCCTGGCGACCATGGACGAACTGATCTGGAGCGTCGAGCCGCACGACGATCCGCTGTCCCGTCAGCAATTGCTGGAACGCGTGCCGGGCCTGCTCAAGGCGCTGCGCGAGGGCCTGGCCAGCGCGGCATTCGATCCGTTCTCCACCGGCGAGTTCTTCAGCCAGCTGGAGACCCTGCATGTCCAGGGCCTGCAGCGCGACAAGCGCGGCGAGGCGGCGGACATCCCGCTGCTCGATGAGCCGTCGTCGGACACGCTCTCCGAGAAGCCGCGCGCGCCGGTCATGCTGCGAGTGGTAGAAGAGATCGTCCTCAGCTCGCCGGAGGTTGCCACCCCGCCGAGCGAGAGCGAGGTGCGCCTGGCGGACGACGACGAGGCGCTGCTGCGGGTCGATGCGCTGCGTGTCGGCAGTTGGGTGGAGATCCAGGAGGACGCCGAGCACAAGCTGCGTTGCAAGCTGGCGGCGGTGATCCGCCCGACCGGCCGTTATATCTTCGTCAACCGCACCGGGATGAAGGTCCTGGAAAAGACCCGCATGGGCCTGGCCGTGGAGTTCCGCCGGGAGGCGGTACGCCTGCTGGATGACGCACTGCTGTTCGACCGTGCCCTCGAGTCGGTGATCGGCAACCTGCGACGGCTCAAGGGCGCCTGAGTCCAGGTGAAGGCCCGGCATTGCGCCGGGCTTTTCGTTTCTCCAGGTACGAACCTTCTTCGACCGCAGTCGAACCGGCCGATCCTGCGCCAGGCCGATCGTCATTCCGCTACGCCTGGATTAGAGTGGGGGCTCGTTCAGGAGCCCGTATGCATTTCGATTCCGTCACCGGCTGGGTCCAGGGGATCCGCCACTGTCCTTCACCGAACTTCAACCTGCGTTCGCAGGGGGAAGTGGTGTCGTTGCTGGTCATCCACAACATCAGCCTGCCACCGGGGCAGTTCGGCACCGGCAAGGTCCAGGCCTTCTTTCAGAACCGCCTGGACGCGGACGAGCACCCCTATTTCGCGGAAATCCGCCACCTGACGGTCTCCGCGCATTTCCTCATCGAACGCGACGGCGGCATCACCCAGTTCGTCTCCTGCCACGATCGCGCCTGGCACGCCGGGGTGTCCTGCTTCGAAGGGCGCGAGGCGTGCAACGACTTTTCCCTGGGGGTCGAACTGGAAGGGACCGACACGGAACCGTACACGGATGCGCAGTACACTGCCCTGGTCGGGTTGACGCGGCTGTTGCGCGCGGCGTTTCCGGCGATCACCCGCGGGCGGATCCAGGGGCACTGCGATATCGCTCCGCAGCGCAAGACCGACCCCGGCGAGGCCTTCGACTGGCCGCGCTACCGTGCCGGATTGACCGATTCCAAGGAGGAAACATGACGTTCCTGGTGTTGCTGCTGGCCCTGGCGCTGGAGAAGTTCTCCGGCTGGCGCCGGCGTATCCAGCGCGATGGCGCCTGGCTCGCCTGGCTGGGGCTGGTCGAGGACCTGCCCCTGGTGTCCCGCCGCTCCTGGCTCGGCGTGCTGCTGGCGGTGGTCCTGCCGCTGCTGCCGCTGGCCCTGCTGCTGACGCTGCTGCAGCCGCTGGCCTATGGTTGGCTGAGCCTGCCGCTGCATCTCCTGGTGGTGGTCTACAGCCTCGGGCGTGGCGACGTACTGGCCGACCTCGGGCCATTCCGCGATGCCTGGCGGCGCGAGGACGCCCAGGCGGCATCCCTGGTCGCCGAGCGTGACCTGGGTGTCCAGGGTTGCAGCGAGGGCGAACTGATCGGCCGGGTGCATGCCCATCTGCTCTGGCAGGGCTACCAGAGCTTCTTCGCGGTGATCTTCTGGTATGCGCTGCTCGGGCCGGCGGCGGCCCTGGCCTACCGCCTGCTGGCGCTGACGGTGGAGCATGCCCGTCAGCCGGAACTGCGCGAACGGGCGGCGCGGGTACGTCATGCCCTCGATTGGCTGCCGGCGCGCGCGCTGGTGCTGAGCTTCGCCCTGGTCGGCAACTTCCTCGCGGTGATCCGCGTACTGCTGCACTGGTTGCTGGCCTGGGACCTCTCCGCGGCGGCCCTGCTGGCCAAGGCCGGGCGGGTCGCCAGCGACGTCGAGGCGGTCGAGCTGGGCGCCGCCGGGGTCGCCAGCCTGGATGCGCTCTGGCAATTGCTGGTGCGCGCGGCGGTGCTCTGGTACGCCGTGTTCGCCTTCTGCGCGCTGTTCCTCTGAGCGCAAAGGCGGGGAGCCCGCTCGCGGCTCCCCGTTAACCTTAAGTTACAGAACGGCGGGCCGATATCGGGTACACAGGTGATCGCGCTTGCGTGATTTCGAAAAGCCATCACGAGCGAGTGCCGAGCGTCGGTGTCGCCACGGCGCGACATCTCTCAGAACGATAAGAATAATCAGGAGACGTCTGGGTGAAGACCGTACTCTATCCCGCCATCGCGCTGATGAACCGGCTCAGCTTCGGCATGAAGTTCGGCCTGATCAGCGTGCTGTTCTTCCTGCCTCTGCTGATCACCAGCTTCTACCTGGTACGCGACGCCTACCGCCAGTTCAGCGATACCCGCATCGAGCTGCAGAGCCTGGCGCTGCTGGGCAGCAGCCTGCAGCTCCGGCGCGACCTGGAGTCCCTCAACGACCTGGTGCAGATCAACGCCGTCATCGGCCAGTCCGGCAAGGGCGGCGACCTGGAAGCGCGCATCGCTAACCTGCAGAAAGCCCTGCGCGGGCGCCTCGAGGCGCTGGTCCCGCTCAGCGAGGACGGCGCGGCGATCGCCGAGTTCCAGGCCCAGCGCAACCAGTTGCTGGAGGGTTTGCAGGCGGTCGAGGCCGAAGGCTCGCTGCAGGGCAAGGGCGCACGGGCGGAGAAACTGCTCGGCGGCGCGCAGGTCTTCATCAAGCTGCTGATCGGCCAGGCGGGGCTCAGCCAGGACAGCCAGCGCCAGGTGCGCCAGCTCAGCGAGCTGGTCGGTTCGATAACCCCGGAGGTGACGGCGGCGATCAGCAAGGGACGGGCCATCGGCGCCTATTCCCTGGGCCAGGGGTTTCTCAATTCGTCTTCCAGCGCGCGCCTCGACGAACTCCTGCTGGAGTTCGAGAAACTGCATGGCGAATACGGCCTGAAGCTGCAGGAGTCGCTGGCCGACAGTCCCCAGGCGCTGATCGATGCCGCCCAGGCCAGTCGCGAGACCCTGAAGAGCCTGGGGCAACTGCTCGAAGACCAGGTGATCGTGGCCGACACCCTGGATGCGCCCTGGACCCAGTTCTACGACCAGGTCAGCGCGGCGATGGGCAAGACCTACCAGCTCGACGACAGTGTCCTTGCCTACCTCGACAGCCAGTTGCAGAAGCGCCTGCAGCAGGTGCGTGCGCAGATGCTGCTGCTGGTGACGGCGCTGGTGGTGGTGTTCATCGCGATCTTCTACCTCTACGGCGGTTTCTACGTGTCCACCCGCGCCACCCTGAAGGACCTCGGGCGAATGATGGAGCGGGTCGCCGGCGGCGACATGACGGTCAGCTTCCAGTCGCGCAGCCGCGACGAGCTGGGCGAACTGGGGCAGTCGTTCAACGAGTCGGTGGCGAAGATCCACGACCTGATCGAGCGGGTCAGCCAGACCGTCGGCGAGGTCGAGCGGCAGACCCTGCGGGTCGAGTCGGTGTCGGCCGAAAGCAACCAGGCGGTGGCTGGCCAGCGCAGCCAGATCGAACAGGTCGCGACGGCGATGAACCAGATGGCGGCCACCGCCCAGGAAGTGGCGCGCAGCGCGGCGATGGCGGTGAGCAGCGCGAACAGCGTGAACCAGGAAACCCTCAGCGGGCGCAGCCTGGTCGAGTCGCAGGTGGGCAGCATCCAGCGCCTGGCCGGCGAGATCGATCAGTCGGTGGCGGCGATCAATCGCCTGGCCAGCGACAGCGCGTCGATCAGCCAGGTGCTGGACGTGATCAAGGGGATCGCCGAGCAGACCAACCTGCTGGCGCTCAACGCGGCGATCGAGGCGGCCCGCGCCGGCGAGCAGGGCCGTGGCTTCGCGGTGGTCGCCGACGAGGTGCGGACCCTGGCCAAGCGCACCCAGCAGTCCACCGCCGAGATCGAGCAGATGATCCTGCGCCTGCAGGGCGGGGTGGACGCGGCGGTGAAGGCGATGGGCAGCAGCCATCACACCGCCGACGGCACCGTCAACGAGTCGGCGCGCGTACAGCAGGCGCTGGAGAACATCCTCGGCGCGGTGGGCATGATCGTCGACCAGAACCAGCAGATCGCCGCCGCCGCCGAGCAGCAGACCACGGTGGCCCACGACATCGACCAGAATATCGTCGAGATCAACCAGGCCGGCGAGCGCACCGCCGAAGGGGCCAGCCAGACCGAGCGGGCCAGCCGCGAGCTGGGCGCGCAGGTGAACCAGCTCAAGCGTCTGATCGGGGCGTTCAGGGTATAGGCGCAAGGCCCGCGCGCGGGTGCGTTTCGTCCGTCCGAGCGAACCCCGGGCGGGCGACGACATCCCACTGTCATGCGCATGGGGTAAAGCCTGGGCAGGTCAAGCCAGCGCCGCGACAGGCGGAGGCGAAATCGCGGCATTTTTTTATTGATCTCGTGCCCCCTTGGTCCTAAAGTTCGCGCCCGAACGTCCATGCTGGAAACGATCCATCCGGCTCAAGTACTGACGACGAGAGATCGCCTTGAGGCAAGGCGACGCCCGCCGCTCATCGCGGCCAGTTCGTTCCGTTCGCCAGGCGCCGCGGCGCTTGCGGAGGGCGACCTGGCAGGATGAACAGGCGGTGGCTGCCGGCAGGCAGGTGATACTCGGCGACATGCCTTGGGAAGTAGGCGAACCAAAGTGGGGAAACGGATTAGACGTTCAGCTTCACCCCTACGAATCCATGTGTTTTGCCATTGGGAGTCCCAACCATGTCCATCAAGGTCGAGGATTATTTCGCCCCTGAAACCTTCCAGCGCATGAAGGCCTTCGCCGACAAGCAGGAAACCCCCTTCGTGGTCATCGACAGGCAGACCATCGCCGATGCCTACGACCAACTGACCGATTGCTTCCCCTTCGCCAGGATCTACTACGCGGTGAAGGCCAACCCCGCCACCGAGATCACCGAACTGCTGCGCGACAAGGGCTCGAACTTCGACATCGCCTCGATCTACGAGCTGGACAAGGTGCTGAAGACCGGCGTCGGTCCGGAGCGCATCAGCTACGGCAATACCATCAAGAAATCCAAGGACATCCGCTACTTCTACGAGAAGGGCGTGCGCCTGTTCGCCACCGACTCCGAGGCCGACCTGCGCAACATCGCCAAGGCCGCGCCCGGGGCCAAGGTCTACGTGCGTATCCTCACCGAGGGTTCGACCACCGCCGACTGGCCGCTGTCGCGCAAGTTCGGCTGCCAGACCGACATGGCCATGGACCTGCTGATCCTGGCCCGCCAGTTGGGCCTGGAGCCCTACGGCATCTCCTTCCACGTGGGGTCGCAGCAGCGCGACATCTCGGTATGGGACGCGGCGATCGCCAAGGTCAAGGTGATCTTCGAGCGCCTGAAGGAGGAGGACGGCATCGTCCTGAAGATGATCAACATGGGCGGCGGCTTCCCGGCCAACTACATCACCAAGACCAATGACCTGGAGACCTACGCGGAGGAGATCATCCGCTTCCTCAAGGAAGACTTCGGCGACGACCTGCCGGAAATCATCCTCGAGCCGGGCCGTTCGCTGATCGCCAATGCCGGCATCCTGGTCAGCGAAGTGGTGCTGGTCGCGCGCAAGTCGCGGACCGCCGTGGAGCGCTGGGTCTATGCCGACGTTGGCAAGTTCTCCGGACTGATCGAAACCATGGATGAGTCGATCAAGTTCCCTATCTGGACCGAGAAGCAGGGCGAAATGGAAGAGGTGGTGATCGCCGGACCGACCTGCGACAGCGCCGACATCATGTACGAGCACTACAAGTACGGCCTGCCGCTGAACCTGTCGAGCGGCGACCGGCTCTACTGGCTGTCCACCGGTGCCTATACCACCAGCTACAGCGCCGTGGAGTTCAACGGCTTCCCGCCGCTGAAGGCGTTCTACCTGTAACTCCCGTTGGTTCCGGAAAAGCCCCGCCCTGGCGGGGCTTTTTCATTCCCGGCGCTGGCCGACGGAGTTCCCGCGTGCGAGGTTGGGCGCTCGACGAGCACGAGGGGGAAGCAAGATGACAGGCCACGGTATTTCCCTGGTGACTCTCGGCGCCGCCGATCTCGCACGCTCCAGCCGCTGCTACCAGGCGCTGGGCTGGCAAGCGTCGGCGGACGGCAACGAACAGGTGGTGTTCCTCAAGGGGCGCAACCTGGCCCTCGGCCTCCACGGCCGCCAGGCGCTCGCCGAGGACGCCCGGGTGGAGGACCGCCCGACCGGCTTCGCGCCATCACCCTGGCCTGCGACTGCGCCCCGCGGGAAGAAGTCCGACCGGCTGTTGTTCGCCGCCGCCCTGGCGGGTGGCGAGCAAGCGACCAAGGTGCCGCAGGAGGTGTTCTGGGGCGGTTATTCGGAATATGTCGCCGATCCGGACGGGCATCTCTGGGAAGTCGCCCACAAGCCGTTCTGACCGCTCGACGAGCAGGGCAACCTGGTATTGCCCTGAGTTCGCTACGCACAGGAAAACGCCCCGCTGGCGGGGCGCCTTTTCTTTTCGCGGCGTCAGCCTTCGTTCGGCTGGCGGGCCGGCGCGCGCGGCGTCGCCGGTGCCGGGCGCCCGGCCTGGGCCACTTGCTGTTCGGTGGCGGCCTTGTCCAGCGGCAGCTTGTCGAAGTCGCGCAGGCCATTGTGCGCGTAGGGGTTGCCGATCCAGCGGACTTCCTGCCGGAAGTCGTTGCTGACCAGGCTCTTGCTCGGGTCGAAGAGGTCGTAGCCGAGGCCGGCCAGGTCGGACCAGGTGTGGATCAGGTCTTCGCTGCTGTAGCGTCGGTCGACCAGCGCCTGCAGGTCGCGGGGGTGGCTCTGCTGCCAGCTGGGGGAAGTCCAGACCAGGAAGGGCACGGTGTACATGCCGCGGGTCGGGTCGCCCTCGTTGCGTCCCAGGCGATCGTGCGGGGCTTCGTCGAAGACTTCCTCGCCGTGGTCGGAGAGATAGACCAGGAAGCCGTTCGGGTCGCTGTTGGCGAAGCCCTTGATCAGGCTGGAGACCACGTAGTCGTTGTACAGCACGGCGTTGTCGTAGCTGTTGTAGACCGCCACCTGGTCGTCGCTGAGCGCCGCCGGCGCGCCCTGGCGGTCGACGAAGCGGGCGTATTCCTCGGGGTAGCGGTACTTGTAGTTCATGTGGGTGCCGAGCAGATGGACCACGATGAACTTCTTCGGCGCCGGGTCTTCCAGCACCTTGGCGAAGGGCGCCAGCACCGCGCCGTCGAGCTGGCTGGCGTTCTGGCTGCGCTGGTTGTTCAGGTAGAACTGCGCATCGGTCTGCTGGGCGAAGGTGGTCAGCATGGTGTTGCGCTTGGTCATGGTCTGCTGGTTGGTGATCCAGAAGGTCTTGTAGCCGGCCTGCTTCATCAGGTTCATCAGCGACGGATCGGTGAGGAAGCGATCCGGATGTTCCTGGTCGGCGAAGGTCAGCACCTGCTGCAGCACCTCGATGGTGTACGGCCGCGAGGCCACCACGTTGTTGAACACCGTGAGGTTCTGGTTGGCGGCCTTCAGCGCATCCAGCTGCGGGGTGGTTTCACGCGGGTAGCCGTAGAGGCTCATGTGTTTGCGCGAGGTCGACTCGCCGATCACCAGGACCAGGGTGCGCGGGGTGTCGCCGTTGGCGTCGACCAGGTTCTTCAGCGGCGGCAGGGCGGCATTCTTCTGCAGCAGCGCCTGCATGCTGGCCAGTTGCTGGCGGTATTGCTGGTAGCCGATCAGCAATTGCCAGGGCACCGCCGGCTCCATGCGCGCCTGGACCTTGTCCAGGGCCTGGTCGAACGGACGGCCCTGGCTTATCAGTTGCTTGTAGAAGGGATAGCCGATGGTCGCGACGATCAGCAGCACGGCCACCGGCGCGGCGCTGAAGCGCGGCAGGTACACCGGCCGCAGGCGCCGCCAGAGCAGGATCGCAACCAGGCTGTAGAGCACCAGGCCGAGGGTCATCCAGGGATTGAAATACTGGCTGAAGTACTCGCTGGCTTCCGCGGTGTTCGACTCGAACATCACGAAGATCACGCTTTGCGAAAATTCCTGGTGATAGATGCCGAAATAGCTCAGGCCGACCAGCGAGGCGGCCCACAGCACCAGCCCGATGATCGCGGCCAGCGGCTTGGTCCAGCGCGGGAACAACAGCACCGGCGCGAGCCAGATGCTGCTCAGCACCATGGCGTTGCGGAAGCCGGAGAAGCCGCTGTTGCCGGAGGCCAGCAGGAGCAGTTGGGTGATGCCGGAGAAGAACCAGAAGAACAGGAACAGCCAGCCCAGGCCGGCCCAGTCGATGCGGTTGCGCGTGACGCTTGGTGGGGTGGGGGACACGATAGCCTCGTTCAGTGAGCGGAGGCGTGGTCGGGTGCGCCTCGATGAGGAGGCGAGGGTAGGCAAGGGCTTGTCAAAAAAGTGTTATGCCAGCGTGAACAAAGGGTTGTCGGCTGTTCGTCAGGCCGGTAGTGGCGCTGTCTCGGCATGCCCGATGGCGCGCTCCAGGGCCTCCCTGTCGCTGGCGTCGCCCAGTTCCGCCGCGCGTCGGCAATAGGCCAGCGCCAGGCCGCGGAACGCGGGATGGGACGATTGCTCCAGGCTGTGGCGAGCGCTGCGCAGGAAGTTCAGGTTGCCGCCCTCCAGGGCGCGCCGTAGCCAGGTCTCGGCCTCGGCATGGCGGCCGTTGGCGGCCAGCATCGCGGCGTGGCTGAACTGGCCGCGGAAGTCGCCGCCCTCGGCGGAGCGCCGGTACCAGTGTGCCGCCTGTGCCTGGTCGCGGGCGACCACCAGGCCTTCTTCGTGATAGCGGCCGACCAGGTTCATCGACTTCGCGTGTCCCTGCTCGGCGGCCTGCCGGTACAGCGCATAGGCGCACGCCTGGTCCTGTTCCACGCCACGGCCGGTGGCGTAGAGGTTGGCCAGGTTGTAGCGGGCCCAGTCGAGGCCTTGCCCGGCGGCGATCCGGTAGTGTCGCGCCGCCGCCGCGAGATCCGCCGCGCCGCCCCAGCCGTGCTCCAGGCAGCGAGCGAGCATGTTGCGCGCCATCGCGTGGCCACCCTCGGCGGCGATGCCGAACCAGGTCCGCGCCAGCGCCGCATCGCGTTCGATGCCCTGGCCATCGAGGAGGATCTGCCCGAGCAGCGCCTGGGCTTCCGGCAGGCCTTCGCGCGCCGCGCCGAGGATGGCCTGGGCGGCCTCTCGCGGGCTGCCGGCCAGTTGCGCGGCGAAGCCTTCGGCGTCCAGCGCCTCATGTCGATGCAGCAGGTGGCGCATGCTCAGAGTTCCGACCAGCGCCGCAGGAGGTTGTGGTAGGTGCCGGTGAGGCGGATCAGCGAGGGATGCTCGGGTACGTCGCGGGTCAGTTGCTGGATCGACTGGTCCATCTCGAACAGCAGGGTACGCTGGCTGTCCTCGCGGACCAGGCTTTGGGTCCAGAAGAACGAGGCGTAGCGCGCGCCACGGGTGACCGGGTTGACCTTGTGCAGGCTGGTGCCGGGGTAGAGCACCAGGTCGCCGGCGGGCAGCTTCACCTGGTGCAGGCCGTAGGTGTCCTGGATCACCAGTTCGCCGCCGTCGTAGTCCTGCGGGTCGCTGAAGAACAGCGTCGAGGACAGGTCGGTGCGGACCCGTTCGCGACCGCCCTGGATGTCGCGCACGGCGTTGTCGATATGGAAGTCGAACGAGCCGCCGCCGGTATAGCAGTTGAACAGCGGTGGGAAGACCTTCAACGGCAGCGCGGCGGACATGAACAGCGGGTGATTCCACAGTCGCTGCAGCATGGCCTCACCGATTTCCCGCGCCAGCGGGTGGTCCTGCGGCAACTGCAGGTTGTGCTTGGCCTTGGCCGACTGGTAGCCGGCGGTCGCCTTGCCGTCGGCCCACTCCGCCTGTTCCAGGGCGGCGCGGATCCGGGAGACTTCATCGGCGGTGAAGAGGGCGGGGATGTGCAGCAGCATGGCGCTGTCCATGGAGGCGAAATGATTGCCAATGATATTGATTTGCATTGGTGCTGTAAAACCGCCATCCCAGGATGGACGAGCGAAGCGCAGAAAAATGTAATGAGAAAAGTGTAAAAAATGTAAATTCCTGTCGGATGCGAATCTGTAATAATTGATAACAATTCTGATCTGCAATAGATTTCGCGACCTTCACAGCTCCCGGGGAGGGGTTTCGAATGTCGCGTCAGTCCACGGATATCGCCGTTTCGTCGCAGCGCCTGCTGGCTTCGGCCATCGGTGTCGCCATCACTGCCATCGCCACGCCGCAGGCGGCCCATGCCGAACAGGCCGGGCAGAAAAAGACCGACAAGGGCGGCGTCCTGTCGCTGGACGCGGCCACCATCGTCGGTGAGCAGCAGGACGAAACCACCTACAACGTCGATCGCTCCGCGTCGAAAAAGTACACCGCGCCGCTGCTGGATACGCCACGTTCTGTCACCGTGGTGCCCAAGCAGGTGATCAAGGATACCGCCGCTGTTTCCCTCCAGGACGCGTTGCGTACCGTTCCGGGCATTACCTTTGGCGCGGGCGAAGGCGGTAACCCCACCGGTGACCGACCGTTCATCCGCGGATTCGATGCGCAGAGCGACACCTACGTCGATGGTGTACGCGACACCGGCGCGCAGACGCGCGAGATCTTCAACCTCGAGCAGATCGAGGTCAGCAAGGGGCCCAACTCGGCGTTCGGCGGGCGTGGCTCGGCCGGCGGCAGCCTCAATCTCGTGAGCAAGCAGGCCAAGGCGGGGAACTTCATCGATGGTGGCTTCACCTATGGTTCCGACCAGACCCGCCGCTATACCCTGGACCTCAATCAGGAGTTCCTCGATGGCAATGCGGCATTTCGCCTGAATCTTCTCAAGCACGACGCCAATGTCGCCGGCCGCGACGAAGTGGACGTCAGCCGCTGGGGCGTAGCGCCATCGCTTACCTTCGGCCTCGGTTCGCCGACGCGAGTTACCGTCAGCCACTATCACCTGGAAAGTGACGATACGCCCGACTCGGGGATTCCATACGCCAAGAGCGGCAACCGCAGCAAGCACAATCCAGATAAGCCGGTGAATGTCGATCGAGGCAATTTCTATGGATTGACGGGGCGCGATTTCCAGAAGAGCCGGATCGATACCAGTACCATCACCATCGAGCACGACCTGACCGACAACCTCACCATTCGCAACACCTCGCGTTACGGCAACAGCCATCAGGACTATCTGTGGACGCAGCCGGACGACAGCCAGGGCAACATCAACAATGGCACGGTCTGGCGCCGGCAGAACAACCGCGTGAGTACCACCACCACGGCAGTCAACCAGACGGACCTGTTCGGAGAGTTCTACCTGGGCGGCTTCAAGAACAGCTTTAGCACCGGCCTCGAGTTCAGCCGCGAAGACAGCAAGCGCGATGGCTATACCGTCGATACCAATACCGGTCTGGGCAACAACAAGTGCAATCCATCGCTGATCGGGGCTCCCAGTGGCTATAACTGCACCAGCCTGGAAAACCCCAATCCGCATGATCCGTGGAATGGCAGCATCACTCGGAAATATGCGCCGCTGAATACGGTCGGCACCACCAAGGCCATATATGCGTTCGATACCATCGACCTGAACGAACAATGGCAGGTCAATATCGGTGCCCGCTTCGACAGTTTCGAAACCACGGCGAAGAACCATGGTGTCAGCCCCACTACCAAGCTCAGCGACAAGTCGAGCTTCTGGAACTGGCAGGCAGGCCTGGTGTGGAAGCCTGCACCGAACGGCAGCATCTATGCGTCCTACGCCACCTCGGCGACCCCGCCGGGGAGCATGCTCGACAATGGCGACACCTCGAACGCCGTCGACGGGTTCGCCATCAGCAATAATCTCGAGCCGGAAGAAACCACCAACTACGAGCTTGGTACCAAATGGGCCTTCTTCAACGAGCGGCTGGAGTTGAGTGCAGCGATTTTCCGCACGGACAAGGACAACACCCGTATCCTGGTGGCCAACCAGACCTACGACAATGCCGGACAATCCCGCGTCGATGGCGTGGAGCTGAGCGCCAGCGGCAAACTGACCGAGAAGTGGAAGGTGTTCGCAGGCTACAGCTACCTCGACAGCGAGCTGGTTGATGCCGGCAAGGCCGGGCGCAACGGCAACGTCAACGCATCGGCAGTTTCCAGCAACGGCAATGAGATGCCGAACACGCCGAAGAACAGCTTCAGTCTGTGGACCACTTACGACCTCTTCCCGAAAGCAACCATCGGGGGCGGCGCCTTCTATGTCGACAAGGTCTATGGCGATGTCGGCAATACCGTCTATGTCCCCGATTACTGGCGCTACGATGCGATGGCCAGCTACAAGCTGAGCAAGAACGTCGATTTCCAGGTCAATGTGCAGAACGTGTTCGACAAGAAGTATTTCGACAAGGCCTACGCGGCGCACTATGCGTCCCAGGCTGCCGGAAGGACGGTGTTGTTCTCCACCAACTTCCACTTCTGACAGCCGCTTGCGCTTTCCGCGAAAGCCCCACCCCTTCCCGGGGCGGGGCTTTTCCGCATCCGGGGCGGGTAAATAGAGCGTAAAGAACGTTAATTCGGCTTTATCGCAACTGATTATCAAATAGAATTGGCTGCCTGCGATTTCCGTATCGTCCAGCCAGTGCGAAGCACCTGGCCCTGTTCCGTTGTTGCCGCCTGGCGGCCCGTGAAGGTGATCCTGTGAAGAAAGTCTGGTTCCAGTTGCATTGGTTCTTCGGCATCAGCGCCGGCCTGGTGCTGGCGCTGATGGGCGTCACCGGGGCGACCCTGTCGTTCCAGGACGAACTGATGCGCGTCCTCAACCCCGACGTACTGGTGGTGCAGAAGCGCCCCGGGGGCGTGCTGCCGCTGGACGAACTGGTGCATCGCATCGAGAGCGCCGAGCCGGGCCGGAAGGTGGCCTTCGTCTGGGTCGAGATGGACAGCGACAAGGCCGGGCGGATCTTCTACACCCCGCCGCCGGGGCAGCGCCGCGGCGAATCGCGCTGGGTCGATCCCTATACCGGCGCCTTCGTCGGCGAACCGAAGGGCGAGGCTTTCTTCAACCTGATGATGCAACTGCACCGTTTCCTCGCCATGGGCGAGTACGGCAAGCAGGTCACCGCCGCCTGCACCCTGATCCTGATTTTCTTCTGCCTGTCCGGCCTCTACCTGCGCTGGCCGCGCAAGGCCCTGGACTGGCGCGCCTGGCTGACCCTCGATTGGTCGCGCAAGGGCCGCAGCTTCAACTGGGACCTGCACGCCGTGGCCGGCACCTGGTGCCTGGCGCTGTACCTGCTGGCGGCGCTGACCGGCCTGTACTGGTCCTACGAGTGGTACCGCAACGGCCTGTTCAAGCTGCTCGACGACGCACCGGCCGGGCAACAGGCGCAGCGTGGCAAGCCCGGCGGGCGCGGCGAGCGACCGGCCGAGACGGCGCCGCTGGTGGTCGACTACGCCGCGGTGTGGAACAGCATCCGCCAGGCCGGCGGCGATCGCCTGCAGGCCTACAACCTGCGCCTGCCACCGGCGGGCGGCCAGCCGGCGACGGTGTTCTACCGCCTGACCGATGCGCCGCACGAGCGCGCCTTCAACACCCTGACACTGGATCCGGCCAGTGGCCAGGTGAAAAGCGACCAGCGCTACAGCGAGCGCTCCTTCGGCGGCCAGTTGCTCGCCAGCGTCTACGCTTTGCACGTGGGCAGCTATTTCGGCCTGCCCGGGCGCATCCTGATGATGCTCGCCAGCCTGGCGATGCCCTTGTTCTTCATTACCGGCTGGCTGCTCTATCTCGACCGTCGGCGCAAGAAGCGCGCGGTGCGGGCGAGCCGTGCCGGGCTGGACGAAAGCGCCGGCGCCAGCGGCGAATCGTGGCTGATCGGCTACGCCAGCCAGAGCGGTTTCGCCGAGCAGCTGGCCTGGCAGAGCGCCGGCCAGTTGCAGGCCGCAGGCCTGCCGGTGCGGGTCGAGTCACTGGCGCGGCTGGACGTCGGCCAGCTCGCCGAGGCACGCAACGCGCTGTTCGTGGTCAGCACCTTCGGTGACGGCGAGGCGCCGGACAGCGCCCGCGGCTTCGAGCGCAAGGTCCTCGGCCAGGCCGCCAGCCTCGGTGGCCTGAGCTACGCCCTGCTGGCCCTGGGCGATCGCCAGTACGAGCAGTTCTGCGGTTTCGCCCGGCGCATGCAGGGCTGGCTGCAGGGACAGGGCGCGCAGAGCCTGTTCTCCCCCGTGGAGGTGGACGACGGCGATGCCGCCGCGCTGCGCCAGTGGCAGGAGCGACTCGCCGAAGTCACCGGCGGCGGCGCGCCGGCGGCCTGGGCGGCGCCGTCCTTCGAGGTCTGGTCGCTGGCCCGGCGCGAGCAGCTGAATCCCGGTAGCCAGGGCGAGTCGACCTGGCTGCTGGATCTGCGCGCGCCGACCGACAGCGCCATCGAATGGCGCGCCGGCGACCTGGTGGAGATCGTTCCGCGGCAGGCGCCCGTGCGTATCCGCGAATGGCTGGAGCGACATCACCTGGACGGCCAGGCGCGGGTGTCGCTGGAAGGCGTCGAGCAATGCCTGGAGCAGGCCCTGGCCGGACGCCTGCTGCCGGACTCCTTCGAACACCTGGTCGGCCTGCATCCGCAGGCGTTGCTGGATGCGCTGATCCCGCTGTCCGTGCGGCAGTACTCGATCGCCTCGCTGCAGAGCGACGGCGACCTGCAACTGATCGTGCGCCAGGAGCAGCACGCCGACGGCAGCCTGGGTATCTGTTCCGGCTGGCTCACCGAATATCTGCCGCTCGGCGCCGCGCTGAGCCTGCGCCTGCGACGCAACGCCGGCTTCCACCTGCCGGAGGACGACCTGCCGTTGGTCCTGATCGGCAACGGCACCGGCCTCGCCGGCCTGCGCAGCCTGCTGCGCGCCAGCATCGCCGCCGGGCGCAGGCGCAACTGGTTGCTCTTCGGCGAGCGCAATTTCGCCCATGACTATTATTGCCGTGCCGAACTGGAGCAGGCCCTGGCCAGCGGCGAACTGCAGCGCCTGGACCTGGCGTTCTCCCGCGACCAGGCGGAGAAGATCTATGTCCAGGATCGCCTGCGTGAAGCGGCAGACGAACTGCGGCGCTGGGTCGACCAGGGCGCGGCGCTGTATGTCTGCGGCAGTCTGCAGGGCATGGCCGGCGGCGTCGACCGGGTGCTGCGCGAAGTGCTCGGTGAGGAGGCCTTGCAACGCCTGGCCGACGAAGGACGCTACCGGCGCGACGTGTACTGAACGAATGAATGAAAAAGGCTCCCCAGGGAGCCTTTTTTTTTGCCTGCCGCCAGAACTGCCGGGCTGTTCATGGCGTAGGGCGGATACCCGCAGAGCGGTTATCCGCCATTCCAGCGAGGCATCGGCGGATGACGCCGTAGGCGTCATGCGCCCTACGGAGCTATCGGGACTTCGCACCGCCCGTGGCGTAGGGCGAATAACCGCAGAGCGGTTATCCGCCATTTGGATGGCTATCGGGACGTTGCGCCGCCGGGCCTCAGATCCACAGGATGAAGCCCAGTACCAGGGCAAAGAAGCCCCATTTCTGCAGGTAGTAGAGCGTGCGGTTGCGCTTCTTCAAACGTTTGCCTTGCAGGCGGATCTTGTACAGGCTGTCGAAGACCCGATTGAGCCCGCCGGTCCGGTCGCCAGCGTTGTTCGGGGCGGCGGCGGCGGCCATCACGTTGCGGCTGAACCAGCGGTTGAAGGCAGCGGCCCAGCCCTGGGACAGCGGCCGCTCGATGTCGCAGAAGAGGATGATGCGGTTGTGCCCGGTGGCGTTTTCCGCGTAGTGGATGAAGGTCTCGTCGAACACCACCGCCTCGCCGTCGCGCCAGTGATAGCGCTCGCCATCCACCTCGATGAAGCAGGCTGGGTCGTTGGGGGTGTACAGACCCAGGTGGAAGCGTAGCGAGCCGGCGTAGGGATCGCGGTGGCGAACCAGCTTCGAGCCGGGCGGCAGCTCGGCGAACATCGCCGCCTTGACCGAGGGAATCTGCCGCAGGAGGGCGGTAGTCTGCGGGCAGAGTTCGCCGGCGGAGGGATGGGCCTCGTCGTACCATTTCAGGTAGAAGCGCTTCCAGCCGCTCTTGAAGAACGAGTTGAAACCGATATCGTCGTACTGCTCGGAGCGCTTGATATTGCCGGCGTCGTGCAGGTGCAGCGCTTCGCTGCGGATGGTCTGCCAGTTGTCGACCAGCGTCTTCAGTTCGGGGAAGGTCTCCGGCGCCAGGTACGGCCGGTTCGGTACCTTGGAGAACAGGTACATCAGGCAGTTGACCGGCGCGAGGAAGCTGGAGTGGTCGCTCAACTGGCGTGACAGTTTATGGCGTACCCGGCCGCGGAAATGGACATAGAGGATGCTCAGCGCATAGGCCGCCAGGATGAGAACTTTCATGAATGCAAGGTCGTCGGTGCAAAAGAGGAGAATTTACTCCTCTTATGGGCGCCTGAGTATGCTACCTGACGCTAATTCGCCAGCACCGGGCCTGTTTCTCGGTCCTGGCGGCCCTGAAAGGAGCGTGCAATGAACGACAGTGGCCGGCATATCCTGCTCAATTGCGACATGGGCGAAAGCTTTGGCGCCTGGCGCATGGGCGACGACACCCACAGCATGCCGCTGGTTGACCAGGCCAACCTGGCCTGCGGTTTCCATGCCGGCGACCCGCTGACCATGCAGCGCTCGGTGGCGCTGGCGGTGCGTCACGGGGTGAGCATCGGCGCGCACCCGGCCTATCCCGACTTGAGTGGCTTCGGCCGGCGTTCGCTGGCCTGCTCCGCCGAAGAGGTACATGCCATGGTGCTGTACCAGATCGGCGCGCTGGACGCCTTCTGCCGCTCCCTCGGTACCCAGGTCGCCTATGTGAAGCCGCATGGCGCGCTGTACAACGACCTGGTCGCCGACGACGAACTGCTGCGCGCGGTGCTCGACGCCTGTGCCGCCTATCGCAAGGGCTTGCCGCTGATGGTGCTGGCGCTGGCCGACAACGCCCGCGAACTGCAACTGGCCGACGAAGCCGACGTGCCCCTGCTGTTCGAGGCTTTTGCCGATCGTGCCTACCTGCCGGACGGAAGGCTGGCGCCGCGGCGGCTTGGCGGCGCGGTGCATCGCGATCCGCAGCGGATCATCGGACAGGCGCTGGCCATCGCCCGCGGCGAAGCCTTCGCCGACTACGATGGCAACCCGTTGCGCCTGACCGCCGACAGTCTTTGCGTGCATGGCGACAACCCGGAGTCGCTGGCGGTGCTCCGGCGCCTGCGCGCGGCCCTGGGCAGCCTGTGATCCGTATCGAGCCCGCTGGCGCGGAAGCCTTGCTGCTGGTCCTTGCCGAGGAGCCCGGGGCGGACCTGCCGTTACGCCTGGTCGAGCTGGCGAGGCGCCTGCGCGAGGAGTTCGGCGCGGGCGTCCGCGACCTGGTGCCGGGCTGGACCGGGCTGCTGCTGCATTACGATGCCTACCGGGTCGACCCGCAGGTCCTGGAGGCGCGCCTGCGTCCGCTGCTGGCGGAGTGGCGTGCCTGGCGACCCGCCGAAGAGGCCGGTCGCCTGCACGAGATTCCCGTCTGGTATGCGGGCGAGGATCTGCCGCTGGTGGCTTCTGCCTGCGGCATGGACCGCGAGGAAGTGATCGCGCTGCACAGCGCGGTCGAATACCGGGTCGGCGCGATCGGTTTCGCGCCGGGGTTCGCCTATCTCGGCGGCCTCGATCCGCGTCTGCTCCTGCCGCGCAGGGCCACGCCACGGGCACGCGTGCCGGCTGGCAGCCTGGCCATCGCCGAGGCGCAGACGGCGATCTATCCGCAGGCCTCGCCGGGTGGCTGGCACCTGCTGGGGCGCAGTCCGTGGCGCCCGTTCGATGCGGCCGCCGCCCCGCCTTGCCCGTTGTCGCCGGGCGACCGGGTGCGTTTCGTCGCCATCGATCACGAGGCCTTCCTGTCCCTGGGGGGGCATGAATGAACGGGTTGCGGGTGATCCGGGCGGGTCCGCAAAGCCTGCTGCAGGACGACGGCCGGCGCGGCTGGCAGCATCTGGGCGTATCCCCGGGCGGGCCGCTGGACCGCCAGGCGGCGGCCTGGGCCAATCGCCTGCTCGGCAATCCCTGGGGCACGCCGCTGCTGGAGATCGCCCTCGGCGGCCTGGTGCTGGAATGCACGGTCGAAGCGACCTGGCTGGCGCTGACCGGAGCGCGCCTGGCGCTGGCGGTGGACGGACACGTGCAGCTGCCCTGGAGCCGTTTCCGGGTCCGCCGCGGGCAGCGTATCGAACTGGGCTTCGCCGAGGCCGGACAGCGTGCCTACCTGGCCTGCGCCGGCGGCTTCCAGGCCCGCCCGGTGCTGGGCAGCGTCGCCAGCCAGGTCCGCGATGGCCTGGGCGGCTTGCGCGGTGACGGCCAGGCGCTGGAGGAGGGCGATTGCCTGCCATGCGCCGAGGCCGGCGCCGCCCATCCGAGGGCGGCCAGCGTGCCCTGGCGTTTCCAGCCGGACTATCGGCGCCCACCGCCTCTGCGGGTGCTGCTCGGCGGCGACGCGGCGGCCTTCGACGAAGCCAGCCGGCAGGCTTTTTTCGCCTGTTCCTGGCGCATCAGCCCGCAGTCCGACCGCATGGGCGTGCGCCTGTCCGGCGAGCCGCTGCGCGGGGCGCGGCGCAGCTGGTCGCAGGGGGTGGTGGAAGGGGCTATCCAGGTCCCGCCGGATGGCCATCCCATCGTACTGATGGCCGACCGCCAGAGCATGGGCGGCTATCCGCTGCTCGGTTTCGTCCATCCGCTGGACCTCCCGCGCCTGGCGCAAAGCCCCGCGCATAGCGAGGTAACCTTCGTCGAGAGCGACCTGGCGACGCAGCAGGCCGATCTGCTGCGCTTCTACCGCTTTTTCCGCGGCTGAGCGCTCAGCCGGCCAGGTGGCCGAGCGGCAGCGGCGAGGGCGCCTTCACCGTCTTGATCGCGAAGTTGCTGCGAATGTCGCTGACCCCGGGCAGGCGCAGCAGGGTTTCGCTGAGCAGGCGTTCGTAGGCGCGCAGGTCGGGGACCACCACTTGCAGGAGGAAGTCCGACTCGCCGGAGACCAGGTGCACCGAGATCACTTCCGGCAGGTCGACCACTGCCCGGTGGAAGGCTTCGGCCTGTTCCTGGCGATGGCGTTCCACCTTGATCCCGACGAACACCGTGAGGCCGAGGCCGACCTCGTCGCGGTCGATGCTGGCCTGGTAGCCGCGGATCACCCCGGCCTCTTCCAGCAGGCGCACGCGGCGCAGGCAGGGCGAAGGCGAAAGGCCGATCTCCTCGGCCAGTTGGACGTTGCTCAGGCGGCCGTCGCGCTGGAGGGCGGCGAGGATGCGATGGTCATAGGCGTCGAGTTTCATCTTGGCATATCCGGATGGATAGTCTTCATAGAGTGGAATTTCCTGCCAAACAGAATGCTTCGACTGGTGGAAAACGCAAGCACCTGCCTTGCCTTGCGGGCATAGAATCGCTATCCGGGTCACCTTCCTGGAGCCGATGCGATGGACACGAGCGCTTTCCTGATTGCCCTGGCGGTGGTTTACCTGGTCCCCGGACCGGACATGCTCCTGCTGTTCCAGACCGGCGCCCGCCAGGGGCGGCGCGCGGCGCTGGTCACCGCCCTCGGCCTGGCCCTGGCGCGGGCCTGCCATGTACTGATGGCGGCGACCGGGCTGGCGCTGCTGTTCCGTACCGCGCTCTGGACCTTCGACCTGGTGCGCCTGCTCGGCGCCGCCTACCTCGCCTGGCTCGGCCTGCAGATGCTGCGCGGTGGCGGACTGGCCTTGCCGACCAGCGACGCGGGTTCCGCGTCACTGGTGCCGCACGCCGACCGCCGGGCGTTGCTGCGCGGACTGCTGACCAACCTCCTGAATCCCAAGGCCTTGCTGTTCTGTTCGGTGCTGTTGCCGCAGTTCGTCAGTCCCCAGGCCGGTTCGCTGGCCCTCCAGTTCGCCGCGCTCGGCTCGATACTGGTACTGGTCGGGCTGGCCTTCGACTGCGCCTACGCCCTGGCCGGTGGCCGCCTCGGGCGCTGGCTGGCCTCCCGGCCCCTGGCGCAGCGCCTGCAGCAGTGGGGTTTCGGTGGGCTGCTGATCGGTTTCGGAGTGAGGCTGGCGCTGCTGCGCCAGCTCTGAAGGCAGACGGGGCGGCGAGCGCCCCGTCGTGGCTCAGCCGAGGAACTGCTCGGCGTGGTGGCAGGCCACCTGGCGCTGGTCGAGCGGGCGCAACTCGGGCACCTCGCTGCGGCAGCGCTCGGTGGCGTAGGGGCAGCGCTTGTGGAAGGCGCAGCCCTGCGGCGGGTCCAGCGGGTTCGGCAGTTCGCCCTGGATGCGGATCTTCGGCTTCGTCGGGTCCGGATGGATCGCCGGGGTCGCCGAGAGCAGCGCGCGCGTGTAGGGATGCAGCGGGTTCTCGTAGAGCTTGTCCGCCGGCCCCATCTCCGCCGGTCGGCCGAGGTACATCACCAGGACGTCGTCGGCGACATGGCGGACTACCGCCAGGTTGTGCGAGATGAACACGTAGGCGGTGCGGAACTGCTGCTGCAGGTCCATGAACAGGTTCAGTACCTGGGCCTGGATCGACACGTCGAGGGCCGAGGTCGGCTCGTCCGCCACCAGCACCTTGGGTTGCAGCATCATCGCCCGGGCCAGGGCGATGCGCTGGCGCTGGCCGCCGGAGAACATGTGCGGATAGCGCTGGTAGTGTTCCGGGCGCAGGCCGACCTGGCGCATCATCTGCTGGACTTTCTCGCGGCGCTCCTCGCGCGACAGCGCGGTGTTGATCAGCAGCGGCTCGGCCAGCTGGTCGCCGATCTTCTGCCGCGGATTGAGCGAGGCGTAGGGGTTCTGGAAGACCATCTGCACGTCGCGACGCAACTGCCGGCGCTGGTCCTTGCTGGCGCCCTTGACCTCCTGCCCGGCGATTTTCAGCGAGCCGGAGGTGGGTTCCTCGATCAGGGTCAGGGCGCGCGCCAGGGTCGACTTGCCGCAGCCGGACTCGCCGACCACGGCGAGGGTCTTGCCGGCTTCCAGTTCGAACGACACGCCGTTCAGCGCGCGTACCTGGGCGTGGCCCTTGAACAGGCCGCGGGAGACTTCGTAGTGACGGGTCAGATCTCGGGCGGTCAGAACGGTTTCCATCAGGCCACCTCGTTCAGCAGGTTCAACGGATAGAAGCAGCGCACCGCGCCGCGCTCGTGCGCCTCCAGGGCCGGCCGTTCCTGGCGGCAATGCTCCTGGGCATAGGGACAGCGTGGCGACAGCAGGCAACCGCGCGGACGGTCGTAGCGCCCGGGCACGATGCCGGGCAGGGTGGCCAGGCGGGCTTCGCCGGCACAGTGCTCGGGAATCGCCTTGATCAGCGCCTCGGTGTAGGGGTGGGTCGGGCGGTCGAACAGCGCCGGCACGCCGCCGATCTCCACCGCCTCGCCGGCGTACATCACGCAGACGCGCTGGGCGGTCTCGGCGACCACGGCGAGATCGTGGGTGATCAGGATCAGCGCCATGTCCTGGTCGCGCTGCAGGTTCAGCAGCAGCTCCATGATCTGCGCCTGGATGGTCACGTCGAGGGCGGTGGTCGGCTCGTCGGCGATCAGCAGCTTGGGCTCGGCGGCGATGGCCATGGCAATGGCCACGCGCTGGCTCATGCCGCCGGAGAGCTGGTGCGGGTAGGCGTCGAGGCGGCTGGCGGCGGCCGGGATCTCGACCCGCTCGAGCAGCTCCAGGGCGCGCTGGCGCAGGGCCTTGCCGCGCAGGCCGAGATGCAGGCGGAGGACTTCCTCGATCTGGTAGCCGACGGTGTAGCTGGGGTTGAGGGCGGTCATCGGGTCCTGGAAGACCATCGCCATGTCCTTGCCGACGATGCGCCGGCGCTGGCGGCCCTTGAGGGTGAGCATGTCGTGGCCGTCGAAGCGCAGGTGATCGGCGGACACCCAGCCGGGGGCGTCGATCAGGCCCATCAGGGCCATCATGGTCACCGACTTGCCGGAGCCGGACTCGCCGACGATGGCCAGCACCTCGCCCTTGTCGACGCTCAGGTCGAGGCCGTCGACCACGGGCACGGCGGTGGTGTCGCCGAAGCGCACGCTGAGGTTCTTGATGTCGAGGAGGCTCATGCGGCGGTCTCCTGTGGCGCGGGTACGGATGCGGGGTTCATGGTCGTGCTCCTCATGCCGCGTTCTTCAGTTTCGGGTCGAGGGCGTCGCGCAGGCCGTCGCCCATCAGGTTGATCGCCAGCACGCTGAGCAGGATGGTTAGGCCGGGCAGGCTGACCACCCACCAGGCGCGCTCGATGTAGTCGCGGGCGGAGGCGAGCATGGTGCCCCACTCGGGGGTCGGCGGTTGCACGCCGAGGCCGAGGAAGCCCAGGGCGGCGGCGTCGAGGATTGCCGAGGAGAAGCTCAGGGTGGCCTGGACGATCAGCGGCGCCATGCAGTTCGGCAGCACGCAGACGAACATCAGGCGCAGGGTGCCGGCGCCGGCCAGGCGCGAGGCGGTGACGTAGTCGCGGTTGAGCTCGGTCATCACCGCGGCGCGGGTCAGGCGCACGTAGGCTGGCAGCGAGACGATGGCGATGGCGATCACGGTGTTGATCAGGCCCGGGCCGAGAATCGCCACGATGGCCACCGCCAGCAGCAGCGACGGCAGCGCCAGCATGATGTCCATCAGGCGCATGATCAGCGGCCCGGCGCGGTTCGGCGAGAAGCCGGCGAGCAGGCCGAGGAGGATGCCGGGGATCAGCGAGATCACCACCGAGGACAGGCCGATCAGCAGCGACAGGCGGGCGCCGTGGATCAGCCGCGAGAGCAGGTCGCGGCCCAGTTCGTCGGTGCCGAGCAGGAAACGCGCCTGGCCGCCCTCCAGCCAGGACGGCGGGGTCAGCAGGAAGTCGCGGAACTGTTCGCTCGGATCGTAGGGCGCGACCCAGGGGGCGAACAGCGCGCAGAACACGATCAGCAGCATGAACAGCAGGCCGCCGAGGGCGCCCTTGTTGTGCGCGAAGGCTTGCCAGAATTCCTTCAGCGGGGACGGGTAGACCAGGCTCGGGTCGCTGGCGGGAGCGTTGTGCATGGCGTTCATCGGCTCGCTCCTCAGCGTTGGTGGCGAATGCGTGGGTTGGCCAGGCCGTAGAGGATGTCCACGACGAAATTGACCAGGATGACCAGGGTGGCGACCAGCAGGATGCCGTTCTGCACCACCGGGTAGTCGCGGCGGCTGATGGCATCGATCAGCCACTTGCCGATGCCCGGCCAGGAGAAGATGGTCTCGGTCAGCACCGCGCCGGCGAGCAGGGTGCCGACCTGCAGGCCGAACACCGTCAGCACCGGGATCAGCGCGTTGCGCAGGGCGTGCACGAAGACCACCCGGGCCGGCGACAGGCCCTTGGCGCGGGCGGTGCGCACGTAGTCCTCGCGCAGGACCTCGAGCATCGCCGAGCGGGTCATGCGGGCGATCACCGCCAGCGGGATGGTGCCCAGCACGATGGCCGGCAGGATCAGGTGGCGCACGGCGTCGAGGAAGGCGCCTTCCTCGTCGGAGAGCAGGGTGTCGACAAGCATGAAGCCGGTCTTCGGCTCGATGTCGTAGAGCAGGTCGAGGCGCCCGGACACCGGGGTCCAGCCCAGCGACACGGAGAACAGCATGATCAGGATCAGGCCCCACCAGAAGATCGGCATCGAATAGCCGGCGAGGGAGATGGTCATCACCCCGTGGTCGAACAGCGAGCCGCGCTTGAGCGCGGCGATCACCCCGGCGAGCAGGCCGAAGGTGCCGGCGAAGAGCATCGCGGCCAGGGACAGTTCCAGGGTCGCCGGGAACAGGGTGAGGAATTCGTGCCAGACGCCGTCGCGGGTGGTCAGCGATTCGCCGAGGTTGCCCTGGGCGAGGTTGCCGACATAGTCCAGGTACTGCTGGTACAGCGGCTTGTCCAGGCCCAGGCGGTGCAGGGCCTCGGCGTGCATCTGCGGGTCGACGCGGCGCTCGCCCATCATCACTTCCACCGGGTCGCCGGGAATCAGGCGGATCAGCGCGAAGGTGAGCAGGGTCACGCCGAAGAAGGTGGGGATCAGCAGCCCCAGTCGTCGAGCAATGAAACTAAGCATGGTGGCGGGTAACTCCTCATCGCGAGCCATGCGCCCCGCCATCGACGGGGCTGTGGCCCTTGTTCTTCTACGGCTTCACCGAGGTGGTGGCGAAGTTGTTGTTGCTCAGCGGATTGATCACATAGCCCTGGACGGTGTTCCGCCGGACGTTGAACAGTTTCGGGTAGGCCAGCGGAATCCACGGTGCCTGTTCGTGGAATACCACCTGGGCCTGCTCGTACAGTTTCGCCCGCTCGGCCGGATCGCTCACCTCGCGGGCCTTGCGCATCAGCGCCTCGAAGTCCTTGTCGCACCAGCGCGCCTGGTTTTCCCCCGACTCGGCGGCGGCGCAGCTCAGGTTCGGGCTGAGGAAATTGTCCGGGTCGCCGTTGTCGCCGGCCCAGCCGAGCAGCGACAGGTCGTGCTCGCCAGCCTTCGAACGCTTGAGCAGCTCGCCCCACTCCAGCGAACGGATGGTCATCTGGATGCCGGCCTTGGCCAGGTCCGCTTGCAGCATCTGTGCCGCCAGAGCCGGATTGGGGATGGTAGGCGAGGTGCCGTTGCGAATGAACAGGGTGATCTTCAGGTTTTCCGCGCCGGCCTCCTTGAGCAGCGCCTTTGCACGTTCGGGGTCGTGCGGCCAGTCCTGGATCGAGTGGTTGTAGCCGAGCAGGGTCGGCGGGTAGGGGCCGACCGCAGGGGTGGCCGCGCCAGGGCCGAACACCGCGTCGAGCATGGCCTTCTTGTCCACCGCGAGGTTGATCGCCTGGCGCACGCGCGGATCGTCGAGCGGCTTGTGCCGGGTATTGATGGCGATGTAGGTGGTGAGCAGGGCATCGATCTCGTCTACCGCCAGGTTGGGATCCCGCTTCAGGCGCGGAACGTCTTCCGGCTTCGGGTACAGCGAGACCTGGCATTCGCCGGCGCGGACCTTCTGCATGCGCACGTTGGGGTCGAGGGTTATGGCGAACACCAGGTTGTCGATCGGCGGTTTGCCGGCGTAGTAGTCCGGGTTCGCCGTGTAGCGGACCTGGGCATCCTTGGCGTAGCGCTTGAAGACGAAGGGCCCGGTGCCGATCGGCTGGTTGTTCAGCTGGCCCTGCTTGCCGGCGGCGAGCAACTGGTCGCCGTACTCGGCGGAATAGATCGACGCGAAGGGCATCGCCATGTCGCGCAGGAATGGCGCCTCGGGACGGTTGAGGACGAAGCGCACGGTGAGGTCGTCGACCTTTTCCACCGACCTGATCAGCTCGCCCATGCCCATCGCCTCGAAGTAGGCGTAGCCGCGCGGCGCCGAGGCATGCCAGGGATGCTTCGGATCGAGGGCGCGCTGGAAGCTCCACAGCACATCATCGGCGTTCAGGCTCCGGGTCGGCTTGAAGTAGTCGGTGGTATGGAATTTCACGCCGGGGCGCAGGTGGAAGGTATAGCTCAGTCCGTCGGCGCTGACGTCCCAGCGCTCGGCCAGCCCGGGGATCACTTCGGTGGTCCCGGGGCGGAAGGCGAGCAGGCGGCTGAACACGGTTTCCGCGGAAGCGTCGGCGGTGACCGCGCCGGTGTACTGGACGATGTCGAAGCCTTCCGGGCTGGCCTCGGTGCAGACCACCAGGTTCTTCGCCTGGGCCGTCCCGGCGGCGCACAGCGCCAGGGCCAGGGGCAGGTGTCGGAGCAACGGATGGAGCATGGAGTCCTCCTCGTGGGCCCCGTCGCCGGGGCCGCCGGTTGTCGCAGGTTTACAGCAGGTTGAAGGGGAAGGTGCTGACCAGGCGCAGTTCGTTGACGCTGCCGTCGATCTGGTTCTGGCTGGCCTTGTGCATCATGTAGGTGAGCTTGAAGGTGCTGTCCTTGATCGGGCCGTTCTGCACCTTGTAGGCCGCCATCAGGCCCAGCTCGTGGTGTTTCTCGCCGTCCTGGGCGCGCACCTCGGCATAGTTGCCGTAGGCGCCGTTGCGGTCGCCGTCGTAGTGGGTGCCGTCGATGTCCCAGCCCTTCACGTACCACACCCCGGTGCTCAGGCCGGGTACGCCGTAGTAGCTCCAGTCGGTCTCGTAGCGGATCTGCGCGGATTTCTCGTTGGGGCTGTTGTAGTCGGCGAGCATCGAGTTGGCGAGGAAGATCGCCGAGGTCTCGTGCACGTAGTCGAAGTATTCGTTGCCGTCGACCTGCTGGTAGGCCAGGGTCAGGGCGTGGGCGCGATGGCCGAGGGTGAAGGCCAGGCTCCAGGTGTCGTTGTCGATGTAGCCGGCTTCGCGCGCGCCGGTGTCGCCGGTGTGGTAGCCGTTGAAGGCGGTGCGCAGGGCGATGCCGTTCTCCAGGTCGCCGATGTCGTGGGTGACCCCGAGGTAGTACTGGTTCCAGACGTCCTGGAAGTGCGAGCCGTAGAGCGATATCTCCAGTCCGTCGAGCGGCTTGTAGTTGCCGCCGAGGTAGTTCAGGCGGTCGCCCTTGACCTGGCGGGTGCCGTACTCGGTGGTCATGTCCTCGTCGCCGGAGCCGGTCCGCGGGCTGACCTTGCGGAAGCTGCCGGCCTGCAGGCTGAGGTTGTCCAGCTCCTCGCTGGTCACGGCGAAGCCGGTGAAGCTGGAGGGCAGGGCGCGGTTGTCGATGTAGCTGAACACCGGAGTGTTGACCAGGAAGCGACCGGCCTTGAATTCGGTGTTGGAGGCGCGCAGGCGGATGTTGGCGACGCCCAGCTTGGACCACTCGCCGAGCGCCTCGCCGTCGCTGTTCGCCAGGGTCCGGTTGCCGCCGCCGCCGATGCGGCCCTTGCCGCGCTCCAGGGCGATCTCGTTGAATGCCGCGACGTCGAAACCGAAACCGACGGTGCCCTGGGTGTAGCCCGAGCTGTACTTGAGAACGGTGCCCTGGACCCAGGCGTTGCGCTGGTGGATGCGCTGGGAGCCGCCGCCGGCTTTGGGAATGCGGAAGGTGAAGCTGTCCTTCATGTTTTCCCGCGAGTAGAAGTTGCGGGTGGTCAGGGTCAGGCTCTGGCCTTCGACCAGCCCGGTGGCGCCGGCCTGGCCCTTGATCGGCTTCGCCACGCTGGGAATGCTCTGCACTTCGGCGGCGTAGCTCGGGTTGTCCGGGGCCGGCGGGTTTTCCTGCTCGTCGGCCGCCCAGCCCGGCGCGCTCGCAGCCAGCAAGGCCAGTCCCAGCGTAGCGCTGGTCACACGTTGGTTTCTCATCACCTGATTGCTCCCTTTATTGTTGTCGTTGGCACCTGTTTCACCACCAGGTTTGCGCCGGTTTCGCCTGCGCCGGGGCGCGGCGGTCGAAGACGGCGCGGCGAGCGTTCCTGGCGGAACGCGCGTAGCGCCGTTCTGGAACACGGGCAGGAAAAGCAAAAAAATGAAGTACGAAGTCGTGCCGTTCTTCTGCGCCCCGGTCGTTTCACGACCGGGGCGGCGTCGGCATCAGGGCTGGTTGGCTACGCCATAGAAGGCGTTCCGCGAGAAGGGACTGATCTTGAAGCCGTGGACCGACTTGCTCATCGGCTGGTAGACGGTGGAGTGGGCGATCGGGGTGATCGGCACCTGCTCCTTGAGGATGTGCTGGGCCTGCTTGTACAGCTCGCTGCGCTTGTCCTGGTCGGTGACCCGCTTGGCTTCCTTGACCAGCTTGTCGTAGCCGGCGTCGCACCATTTGGAGACGTTGTTGCCGTTGATCGAGTCGCAGCCGTAGAGGGTCGCCAGCCAGTTGTCCGGGTCGCCGTTGTCGCCGGTCCAGCCGAACAGCATGGCGTCGTGCTCGCCGGCGTGGGCGCGCTTGATGTACTCGCCCCATTCGTAGCTGACGATCCTGGCCTTGATGCCGATCTTCGCCCAGTCGGCCTGGATCATCTCGGCCATCAGCTTGGCGTTGGGGTTGTAGGGACGCTGTACCGGCATGGCCCAGAGGGTGATCTCGGTGCCTTCGGCGACGCCGGCTTTCTTCAGCAGTTCGCGGGCCTTGGCTGGATCGAACGGGGCGTCCTTGATGGTCTCGTCGTAGGACCACTGGGTCGGCGGCATGCCGTTCACGGCCAGTTGCCCGGCGCCCTGGTAGACGGCATCGATGATCGCCTGTTTATTCACCGCCATGTCCAGCGCCTGACGCACTTCCAGCTGGTCGAACGGCTTGTGGGTGACGTTGTAGGCGATGTAGCCGAGGTTGAAGCCCGGCTGCGACGGCACCTTCAGGTTCGCCGCTTCCTGCAGGGCCTTGAGGTCGGCGGGGCGCGGGTTGAGGGTGATCTGGCACTCGCCGGCCTTGAGTTTCTGCGCGCGCACGGCGGCGTCGGTATTGATGGCGAAGATCAGGTTATCGATCTTCACGTCTTCCGGCTTCCAGTAGTCCTTGTTGCCCTTGAAGCGGATCTGCGCGTCCTTCTGGTAGCGACTGAGAATGAAGGGCCCGGTACCGATCGGCTTCTGGTTGATCTGCTGCGGCTTGCCGGCCTCTAGCAACTGCCCGGCGTATTCGGCGGACTGGATCGAAGCGACGTCCATCGCCAGGTTCTGGATGAAGGCGGCGTCGACCTCGTTGAGGGTGAACTTCACCGTGTGCTCGTCGAGCTTCTCGACCCTGGCGATGTTCTTGTCCAGGCCCATGTCGGTGAAGTAGGGGAACTCGGTGGGGTAGGCCTTCCTGAACGGATGGTTCTTGTCGAGCATGCGCTGGAAGGTGAACAGCACGTCGTCGGCGTCGAACTCGCGGGTCGGCTTGAAGTAGTCGGTGCTGTGGAACTTCACGCCCTTGCGCAGGTGGAAGGTGTAGGTCTTGCCGTCGTCGCCGATGTCCCAGCTCTCCGCCAGGCCGGGGATCGCCCGGGTGCCGCCGCGCTCGAACTGGACGAGGCGGTTGAACAGGGTGACCGAGGTCGCGTCGTAATCGGTACCGGTGGTGTACTGGGCGGGATCGAAGCCGGCCGGGCTGCCCTCCGAGCAGAACACCAGGTTGCTGGCGGCGTGGGAGAACGGGGTGCCGAGGATCAGACCGGCTGCCAGCCAGGCCCGAACGGGAAGGATCTTACGCATGCAAACCTCATTTTTTCTTTTTCTAAGGGCATCGTCTGAGGATCGGCCTTGTGGGCCATGGCAACTCTCGCCTTTCCATGGATGGCGGATGACAGCCATGGACCCTGTGCGGCGACAGCGATCGTCCGCTTGTTGTTGGTCGACGATTCGCTGATGCCGAAATTAAGTCATGCTGAAATTGGGGTCAACGAAAATTAAGCATGACTAACATTTCTCTTACGAAAACGTTTGCCTGACAGGGAGGGTTGGCGCGTTGCGGCTGCGTCAGGGCGCCGGATGGTCGTCGAACAGGCCCATGGTGGTGATGGTCAGGACTTCCGCCACGTCGTTGCCGACATTGGCCAGGCAGTGGGTCTTGGTGGCGTCGAAATGCACCGAGTCGCCGGCACCGAGAGGATACTGGCGGCCTTCGATGGTGTAGACGATCTGTCCGGAAAGAACGTAGGAGAACTCCGCGCCCTCATGGGAAATCAGCTCGGACTGATAGCCCACCGGCATGTTCATCTTCACCGCGTTGATCAGGTTGCCGGGAAAGGAGCTGGACAGGCGCTCGTAGGCCAGCGGCTGGCCCTCGATGGTGTAGCGCACCCGTTCGCCTTCGTGGGAATCGGGCTGTGGCTGGGCCGGTTGGTCGAACAGGGCGTTGAGCGGGATGTTCAGCGACTTGGCGATGTTGGCCAGGGAGGAGATCGATACGCCGGTGAGGTTGCGCTCCGCCTGGGAAAGGAAGCTCGCGGTGAGACCGGATTCGCTGGCGACTTGGTGCAGGGTTTTCTTGGCGGCGCGGCGATAGCGACGCAGGCGTTCGCCGATGCGGTCTACGGTCATTGGGGAGACTCTTGTTGAAAGGCGCAGTATACCCAGCGCGGTGCGTCAATGAAGTCTGACAGATGAGCTACCCGAGGCAGTATTTTTTAAGTGTGACTGAAAATTTGCTTTGACCTGAATTTAAGCTCGACTTAAATTTCAGCCCGGTCCAGACGAGGAGAACAACAAATGACCGTGGGTGTTGGCGGTAGTACCCCTGAGCAGGCGCTGGCGCGTCTGCGGAACATGACGGACGGTGCGCAGCCGATCGGCCTGCCGGCCTATCGCCAGCGCATCGCCGCGGCCCAGGCCTGGATGCGTGAGCGCGGCATCGCCGCGGCCTACCTGCATGCGGGCAGCAATCTGCGTTACTTCAGCGGTGTGCAATGGCACCCCAGCGAACGCCTGGTGGGCGCCCTGCTGCCCGCCGAAGGAGCGCTCGAATACCTTGCGCCGGCCTTCGAGGAAGGTACGGTACGCGACTTCCAGGTGGTCGACGGCATCATCCACACCTGGGAGGAACACCAGGATCCCTACCGCCTGCTGCTCGAGCGCCTGGCCGCGCTCGGCATCGACGAGGCGCGTCCGGTCGCGTTGTGCCCGACCTTGCCGTTCGAGATGTTCGACCGGCTGCGCCGGCTGGCGCCGGCGCGGTCCTTCGTCAGCGCCGCGGCGCTGGTCGACCAGGGGCGGATGCGCAAGTCGGCCGAGGAACTGGCGCTGATGCAGCGGGCCAAGAACATGACCCTGGAAGTGCAGAAGGCTGCGGCGAGCATTCTCCGCGAAGGCATCAGCACCACCGAGGTCGCCGAATTCATCCACCAGGCGCACCGCAAGGTGGGCGCCCCCGGCTCGACCTTCTGCATCGTCCTGTTCGGCGCCGCCAGCGCCTTCCCCCATGGGGTGAAGCACGCGCAGGTGCTGAAGGGGGGCGACATGGTGCTGATCGACACCGGCTGCCAGCTCCACGGCTACCAGTCGGACATCACCCGCAGCTACGTGTTCGGCATGCCCAGCACTCGTCAGCGCGAGTTCTGGGCGATGGAGCGTGACGCCCAGCTGGCGGCCTTCGACGCCGCGCGCCTGGGCCAGCCCTGCGAGGCGGTGGACGCCGCGGCGCGGCGTTCGCTGGAAGCCAACGGCCTGGGGCCGGACTACCGCTTGCCCGGCCTGCCGCACCGCACCGGGCACGGCATCGGCCTGGACGTCCATGAAGGTCCCTACCTGGTGCGTGGCGACCGCACGCCGCTGGACGTCGGCATGTGCTTCAGCAACGAACCGATGATCTGCGTGCCCGGCGAGTTCGGCATCCGCCTGGAAGATCACTTCTACATGACGGCGCAGGGGCCGTGCTGGTTCACCCAGCCGAGCCCGTCGATCGACGATCCGTTCGGCCTGCAAGGCTGAGCCGCGCGCCGGCGGCGAGCGGGGGCCTGGACCCCGCTGGCATCGCCGGCTGTTCCCTCACTCCAGCGTGACCCGGGAAAAGTCCCGTGCCGACATCGGGCTCATGCGGTAACCGCCGACGTTCTTGCGTTGCGCGTCGAACATCAGCGGGTGGGCCAGCGGCAGCCAGGGCATCTGTTCGTGGAAGATCCGCTGCGCTTCCTTGTACAGCGCTACCCGTTGGCTCTCGTCGTTGCTCATGCGCGCCTTGCGGATCGCCTCGTCGAACGCCTTGTCGCACCAGCGCGCACGGTTCTCGCCGGATTCCACCGAGGCGCAGCCGAGGTTGTGGGTGAGGAAGTTGTCCGGATCGCCGTTATCGCCGATCCAGCTGTAGAGCATCATGTCGTGCTCGCCAGCCTTGGTGCGCTTGACCATCTCGCCCCATTCGAACTGGCGGATATTCACCTGCAGGCCGATCCCGGCCAGGTCGGACTGGATCAGTTGCGCCACCCGCGCCGGGTTGCCGCCGGGGCCGCTGCCGGTGCTGATGTAGAGGTTCAGCGGGGTGCCCGGGGCGACCCCGGCTTCCTTCAGCAGGGCCTTGGCCTGTGCGGGGTCGTAGGGCCAGTCGTGGATGCTGTCGTCGTAGCCGAGCAGCATCGGCGGGTACGGGCCGATGGCCGGGCGGGCCTGGTCGCCGAAGACGATCTTCAGGTAGGACGGCTTGTTGAAGCCCAGGGAGATCGCGCGGCGCACGCGGGGGTCGTCGAACGGCTTGTGCCGGGTATTGATCGCTGCGTGGGAGGTGATCATCGCCGCCTCCTGGAGCACGGTCAGCTGCGGGTCCTGGCGCAGCGCTGCGATGTCTTCCGGCTTGGGCGTCAGGGCGATCTGGCATTCGTTGCGGCGCAGGCGCTGCACGCGCACGTTGGGGTCGAGGGTGATCGCCAGCACCAGGTGGTCGATGGCCGGCTTGCCCTTCCAATAGTCGGGATTGGCCGCGTAGCGCACCTGAGCGTCCTTGCGGTAGCGGGTGAAGACGAACGGACCGGTGCCGATCGGCTTGCTGTTGAGTTCGTCGCCCTTGCCCAGGGCGATCAACTGGCCGGCGTACTCGGCGGAGAGGATCGAGCCGAACGGCATCGCCAGGTCGGCCAGGAACGGCGCCTCCGGGTGCTTGAGGACGAAGCGCACCTGGTGCTCGTCGATCTTCTCGATACGCTCGATGATCTCGCGCAGTTGCATGGCGTCGGCGTAGGGGTAGCCGCTGGGAGAAAGGTCGTGGGCGGGATGCCGCGGGTCGAGCATGCGCTGGAAGCTGAACAGCACGTCGTCGGCGTTGAATTCGCGGCTTGGCTTGAAATAATCGGTGCTGTGGAATTTCACGCCTTGGCGCAGGCGGAAGGTGTAGACGAGGCCGTCAGCGGAGATGTCCCAGCTTTCCGCCAGGGCCGGGATCACCGTGGCGCTGCCCGGAGCGAACGCGGCCAGCGCGTTGTACAGCGGATGGGCGGAAGCGTCGAAGGTATAGCCGGAGGTATAGCGGGCCGGATCGAACCCTTCCGGCGCCGCTTCGGTGCACACCGCCAGGGTCTTCGGCTGAGCCTGGATGGCGGCGCTGGCGGCGAAGGCGAGCAGCAGCAGGCTGTAGCGCAGGGCAGAGCATGGTCGCATGGATGACTCCTCTGGAACGGGACGGCCGGGTCGGACGCCCCGGGGGGAGACGCCGCCGCGCTCGTGGCGGGGCGGCGCGGCTGGCAGGCGAAGCTACTTGCCGACGCTGACCTCGTAGAACGAGTTCAGGCCGAAGGGGCTGATCTTGAAGTCCCGGACCGTCTTGCGCATCGGCTGGTAGACGGTGGAGTGGGCGATCGGGGTGATCGGCACCTGCTCCTTGAGGATGTGCTGGGCCTGCTTGTACAGCTCGGTGCGCTTGCCCTGGTCGGTGGTGCGCTTGGCGTCCTTGACCAGCTTGTCGTAGCCGGCGTCGCACCATTTCGAGAAGTTGTTGCCGTCCACCGCGTCGCAGCCGTAGAGGGTGCCGAGCCAGTTGTCCGGGTCGCCGTTGTCGCCGCTCCAGCCGATCAGCATGGCGTCGTGCTCGCCGCCCTTGGCGCGCTTGATGTATTCGCCCCACTCGTAGGTGACGATCTTCGCCTTGATGCCGATCTTCGCCCAGTCGTTCTGCAGCATTTCCGCCATCAGCTTGGCGTTGGGGTTGTAGGGACGCTGTACCGGCATGGCCCAGAGGGTGATCTCCGTGCCCTCGGCGACGCCGGCCTTCTTCAGCAGCTCCCTGGCCTTGGCCGGATCGTAGGGCGCGTCCTTGATGGTCTCGTCGTAGGACCACTGGGTCGGCGGCATGCCGTTGCTCGCCAACTGGCCGGCGCCCTGGTAGACGGCATCGATGATCGCTTTCTTGTTCACCGCCATGTCCAGCGCCTGGCGTACTTCCAACTGGTCGAACGGCTTGTGGGTGACGTTGTAGGCGATGTAGCCGAGGTTGAAGCCGGCCTGCGACGGCAGGTTCAGGTTCGGGTCTTTCTTCAGTGCGTCGAGATCGGCGGGGCGCGGGTTGAGGGTGATCTGGCACTCGCCGGCCTTGAGCTTCTGCGCGCGCACCGAGGCGTCGGTGTTGATGGCGAAGATCAGGTTGTCGACCTTCACTTCGCCCGGCTTCCAATAGTCCTTATTGCCCTTGAAGCGAATCTGCGCATCTTTCTGGTAGCGGCTGAACACGAAGGGCCCGGTACCGATCGGCTTCTGGTTGATGTCGCTGGCCTTGCCCTGCTTGAGCAGTTGCGCGGCGTATTCGGCGGACTGGATCGACGGGAAGGGCATCGCCAGGTTCTGGATGAAGGCGGCGTCGACCTCGTTGAGGGTGAACTTCACCGTGTGCTCGTCGAGCTTCTCGACCCTGGCGATGTTCTTGTCCAGGCCCATGTCGGTGAAGTAGGGGAACTCGGTGGGGTAGGCCTTCCTGAACGGATGGTTCTTGTCGAGCATGCGTTCGAAGGTGAACAGCACGTCGTCGGCGTTGAATTCGCGGGTCGGCTTGAAGTAGTCGGTACTGTGGAACTTCACGCCCTTGCGCAGGTGGAAGGTGTAGGTCTTGCCGTCGTCGCCGACCTCCCAGCTCTCCGCCAGGCCGGGGATCACCCGGGTGCCGCCGCGCTCGAACTGGGTCAGCCGGTTGAAGACGGTCTCCGCCGCGGCGTCGAAATCGGTACCGGTGGTGTACTGGGCGGGATCGAAGCCGGCCGGGCTGCCTTCCGAGCAGAAGATCAGGTTGCTGGCGAAGGCCTGGGGAACACTGGCGATCAGGGCGGCGCCGAGCAGGGACGGCATGATCGCGGAGCGGATGACGGCGTTTCTACGCATGGAATGACCTCTGGTTATTTTGATTGTCTGCGAGGGACAGCCTCGTGAGCTGTCTTGCGCGAAGCTATGCAGGGCATGTGCCGGCCGCAAGCGTCGAGGTCGGTTCAGTGTAGATGTTGTTATCTGGTTGAAAGGGAATGTCGCATTTTCGAATTTGCGCAAACGCGATCTGGGCGCGTTTGCCGCGCGAGCGACAGCGGCAACGCAAGAGGCAGCCCCTGGGCTGCCTCTGGTGGTGCGGCGAGGTTCCGGATCAGGGCATCTGCACTTCGATCACGCCGTCGGCGTTCACCGTGACCTGGCTGGTACCGGCCTCGATCTCCGGCGCCTGGGCGCCACCGAAGCTGGCGTCGGCCTTCATCGCCGCCATCCGCATCACCGGATACGGGCGCGGTGCGCCGGCGCTGTTCACGTTCAGGCTGACCAGCTTGTAGCCTTTGCCGCCGAGTGCCTCGGTGAGCAACTGGGCGCGTTCCTTGAACGCGTCCACAGCGCCTTTCATCAACTGCTCCTCGTTCTTCTTGCGGGTCGCCTCGGCGATGCTGAAGTCCATGCCGCCCATCTTCAGCTTGCCCAGCAGGTCGGCGGAGAGCTGGCCGAGGGCGGCGAAGTCGGAGCTTTCCAGGCGCAGCTCGGCGCGCTCGCGCCAGCCGGTGATCTTCTGGCCCTTGTCGTCATAGACCGGGTAGCTGTTGCGGCTGCCCAGGCTGATGGTCACGCCCTTGACCTTGCGCGCGTCGGCGACGGCGGCATTGAGGACGCTGGTGGTCTCGGCGGCGAGCTTGGCCGGGTCGCTGCCCTGGCTTTCGCTGTAGAGGGTGACCTGCATCAGGTCGTGGGCCACCTGCTGGCTGACTTCGGCGTGCAGCGAGACCTGGTTGTAGCGCGGCGCTTCCTCGGCCACCGCCGAGAGGCTGGCGGCGCAGAGGGTGACGGCGGCGGCCAGGCGGGAAATCGCGGACATTGGGCAACTCCTTGTACTTGAGGCTGAATTCACACTGTAGAGCATGGTTCCGGTGGGCGCGGCGAGCGCGCCTGCAAGCCGGTCTTGGACCCTGAGACGGAAGTTTTTCGCAAAACGGGTTAGGCGATTTCGGAAAAAACGAGAAATTTACTGATCTGGGCCCTGACAGGGTCCGGCGAAACAGGGCAGGATGGCGACCTGCGAGGTTTCTGAGTCACTTTGCCGCAGAGTTGCCGACAGTGTCTTGGCTATACTCGCGCTTATTCCGGAAGAAAACATGCGCGCACCGGTTTTCCTGCTCTCCGCCAGTCGCCAGAATCTTGGCCGTCTGCTCCTCATCCGTATTCTCGTGCTGGCCGCGCAGGCCGGCTCGGTGGGTTTCGCCTGGCTCTCCGACCTGCTGCCGCTACCCTGGCTGGCGCTGGGCCTGACCCTCGGCCTGTCCGCCGGCCTGATCCTGTTCACCGCCCTGCGCCTGCGCGCGCCATGGCCGGTGACCGACCAGGAATACGCGGTGCAACTGGCCTGCGACCTGATCATCCACAGCACCCTGTTGTATTACTCCGGCGGCTCGACCAACCCCTTCGTCTCCTATTACCTGGTACCGCTGACCATCGCCGCGGCGACCCTGCCCTGGATCTATTCCATGGTCCTCTCCGGCCTGGCCCTGACCGGCTACACCCTGCTGCTGATCTGGTACCACCCGCTGCACCTGCAGGCGGTGCAGCACGAGGCGATGCTGATCAACCTGCACCTGTTCGGCATGTGGCTGAACTTCGCCCTGTCGGCGGCCTTCATCACCTTCTTCGTGGTGAAGATGTCCGAGGCGCTGCGTTGGCAGGCGCACGTACAGGCCGAGCGGCGCGAGGAAAGCATGCGCGACCAGCAGTTGCTGGCGGTGGCCACGCAAGCGGCCGGCGCCGCGCACGAACTGGGCACGCCGCTGGCGACCATGAGCGTGTTGCTCAACGAACTGCGCCAGGAGCGTCCGCAGGATCCGACCCTGCAGGAAGACCTGGCCCTGCTGCAGGAGCAGGTCAAGCAGTGCAAGCACACCCTCCAGCAACTGGTGCGTGCCGCCGAGGCCGACCGCCGCCAGGCGGTGGAAGAGCAGAGCGCCGCCGAATGGCTGGAGTCGGTGCTGCGCCGCTGGCACCTGATGCGCCCCGAGGCCTCCTACCGCTACCAGTGCCTGGGCCTGGGCGCCGCGCCGCGCCTGACCCCGCCGACCGACCTCAGCCAGGCCCTGCTGAATCTGCTGAACAACGCGGCGGACGCCTGTCCCGACGACCTCGACATCCGCCTGGACTGGGATAGCAGCAATATCTGCCTGAGCATCCGCGACCATGGCGTCGGGGTGCCCCTGGCGATCGCCGAGCAGATCGGCAAACCGTTCTTCACCACCAAGGGCAAGGGCTTCGGCCTTGGCCTGTTTCTCAGTCAGGCCAGCGTGACCCGCGCTGGTGGAACGGTGAAGTTGTATAACCACGAAGATGGCGGCACTCTGACCGAACTGCGCCTGCCGCGCATGTACGGGATGGCTTGAGTGATCCGTCTGAGAGGCCCTGCCTATGTCTGAAGAGCTGCTCTTCGAAGGGGAAGAACATCCCCATCTCCTGCTGGTGGACGACGATCCCACCTTCACCCGCGTCCTGGCGCGGGCCATGAGCCGCCGCGGCCTGCGGGTCAGTACCGCCGGCTCCGCCGAGGAAGGCCTGGCGCTGGCCCAGCAGGACACCCCGGACTACGCCGTGCTCGACCTGAAGATGGAGGGCGATTCGGGACTGGTGCTGCTGCCGAAACTGCTGGAACTGCACGCGGACATGCGGGTGGTGATCCTCACCGGCTATTCCAGCATCGCCACCGCGGTCGAGGCGATCAAGCGCGGTGCCTGCAACTACCTGTGCAAGCCGGCGGACGCCGACGACGTGCTGGCCGCGCTGCTCTCAGAGCACGCCGACCTGGACACCCTGGTGCCGGAGAACCCGATGTCGGTGGATCGCCTGCAATGGGAGCACATCCAGCGCGTGCTCGCCGAGCACGAGGGCAACATCTCCGCCACCGCCCGCGCCCTGGGCATGCATCGACGGACCTTGCAGCGCAAGCTGCAGAAGCGGCCGGTCCGGCGCTGAAGCGAAAATGACGCCAGGGGCGCCGCAGGGCGCCCCTGGCGTTTTCGCTTTCCGTCGATTCGCGCTCGGTTTCGCGGATTCCACCGGTCGCCGGGGATATCCAGCGGGCCGAGCAATCGTTAAGATGCAACTTTCATAAATCGCACGACCAGGGATTGATCATGCGTATCTTCGGTTCGAGTGCCGGCTGCCTGTCGGTGCTGTTCGGACTGGCCTTCGGGCTGCCTGCACTAGCCGAGCCCTCGGTGGACCTGGATGGTCCGACGGCGGGCTGGCGCTATTCCGGCCTGCTCGAACAGCCCGATGCCCCGCGTGTCGCCTATCCGACTCCGCCCATCGATCGCGGCGGCCAGCGCGGCCGCAGCCTGATCGAAGGACATCTGCGCGAACTGGTCGGCACCGAGCGCGCCCAGCGCCTGGTGGTCAACGGCAATCCTCTCCCTCTCTATACCGACGGCGTCGGGCGTTTCGTCCGCCCCTATGCGTTCGGCCATGGCTCCAATGGCGTCCAGGTCGGCAGCGCCGACGGCAAGATCCTCAAGCGCGTGCAGTTCTACGAGGCCAACCGCTCCCAGGTGCCCCCGCGCGTACGCGTGGTGCTCGGCTGGGACGACCCCAAGGCCGAGCTCGACCTGCATATCGTCACCCCCGATGGCCAGCACGCCTATTGGGCGCATCCGCGCCTGAGCAACAGCGGCGGCCTGGATCCGGACGGCGTCGACGGGCCCGGCCCGGAGATGTTCACCATGGGCGCGCCGCTGCACGGCACCTACCTGATCTACGTGAACTACTGGGGCAACCTCAACAACCAGGGCTACAACTTCCAGGCCGGCAGCAACGTACAGGACGTGATCACCGCCCAGGTCAACCTGGTGTTCAACGAAAACAGCGTCGACGAGAAGCACGAGACCTTCGTCGTGCCCCTGCGCACCATCGGCGACCTGGTGCTGGTCAAGACCTTTACCTACTGAAGCATCCCCCTCGTACGGATGACACGGGATTAGCGAACCATGAGCGAGAACAATACCCCTAGCCCTGCCAACGGAACCCCTGCGCCCGCCGCTGCGCGCCCGCGAAGCGCCCTGTGGCCGGTGCTGGGGATCGTCGCCGCGCTGGCCGCCGGCGGTGTGCTGGCCTGGCAGATGGGCTGGCTGGAGCGGCTCGGTAGCGGTGGCCCGGTCGAGGAGGACCTCGGCCAGCCGATCGGCGCCCAGGCACCCGCGGACGCCGCCGCGCCACGCGCCTACCGCGACCTGCGCAAGCCCGACGCGCTGATCGAGAGCGTATCGCTGAGCCGCCTGCCGAAGGAAATCCTCGAGGTGCCGCTGCTGCGCGATACCCTCACCGAGGACTTCGTCTTCTATTACGAGAACAACGGCGACCGCCTCGGCCTGACCGGTACGTTGCGACGGATCATCTACGAACACGACCTGACTCTGAAGGACAGCCTGGTCGAGGAACTCCTCGACCAGCCGGCCCAGGTCGCCCTCTGGCGCGGCGCCGACGGCCGCCTGCGCGACTTCGTGGTGGTGCTCAAGCGCGGCGGCCTGGCACGGGTGCTCGAGCCGCTGGCACATATCGCCGCAGACGACCAGCAGTTGCGCAAGGTCGGCGAGCTGGCTGGAACCTCGGTCTATCGCCTGCGCTACGGCAACGACAAGGCGATGCTGTTCCTGTCCAAGGGCGACCGGCTGTTGCTGCTGTCGAACCCACGAATGCTCTTCGACGATGGCGGCGAAAGCGACGACAGCCCGTTGAACGGTCCGGCCAGCGAGGAACTGGCGGCGTTGATCGATGGCGACGAGCTGTTCCCCGAGCGCTTCGGCCTGCCGGACCGTGGCGAGCTGCGCCAGCGCATCACCCTAAATGCCAGCGTCCTGGCCATGGGCTACCAGCGCTTCATCCCGAGCTTCGCCGGGGTGCGCTTCGAGAAGGGCGAGCAGGGCTGGAGCAGCTACCTGGCGCTGAACGAGGTGGAGCGTCAGCCGCCGCTGGACTTCTCCCCGGTCTGGCAGGCCATGCCGATGGGCGCCAGCGCCTGCGTGGCGCTGCCGGTCACGCCCGGCCTGTACGGTGTGATGCTGGAGCGCCTGGGGGCCGAGCAGAAGATGGCCCAGGCCTTCTCCGAGCATCTCAGCGGCGCCGCCGGTCTCTGCTGGTACGCCAGTTCGCGCCTGCATTCGCCGCTGCTGGTAGGCCAGTTGAGCGCGCCGGCCAGTGTCGAGCTCGACGACGAGCTGGGCAAGCTGTTCGGCCGCGTGATCGGCGCGAAGGAAGCCAAGGTCGAGGGTGGCAGCTTCCCGGTGGACGACCGGGTGGATGGCCAGACCCGCCGCTGGACCCGCCAGGTCAGCTCGAACTTCGGCGCCTATCCGGCCAGCCAGGCGGACGACCCGGACAGCATCAGCGGCCGCGCGTTCTTCCGCATCGGCATGGCGCGGCATGGCCAGACCCTGCTGTTCTCCCTCGACGACCAGTTGCTCGGCAAGGCCCTAGACACCCTCGACAAGCGTTATCCGCCGCTCGCCGAAGTGCTGCCCAAGGATGCGCTGGTGCCAGCCTACCTGGCGCCGCAGCCGCTCTCCGAACTGCTGCAGCGGGAAACCCTCGACAGCCTGCCGCAGGACATGGAGCCGGTATTCCGCAATGCCGCCGACACCTACCTGATGCCGCGCCTGAAGACCCTCGCCGGCAAGGGCGGCTATGCCCTCGGGCTGCCTGCCGGCAGCCAGGCCAACGCGCCGTGGCAGTGGCTGCCGCTGGAATGGCGGCCGCTGTGAGGCGCCTGACGACCTTCGGCCTGGCGCTGCTCCTGCTGGCCAGCGGCGGTGCCCGTGGCGAGACCCCGGTAGCGCTCGACCCGCAGCAATCGCAGGTGTTCCGCGCCTGGTTCGTGCGCATCGCCCAGGAACAGTTGCGCCAGGGACCGAGCCCGCGCTGGCACCAGCAGGACTGCGCCGGCCTGGTGCGCTTCGCCGCCAACGAGGCGCTGAAGGTCCATGACGGCAAATGGCTGCGCGCCAACGGCCTGTCCAACCGCTACCTGCCCCCGGAGCTGGCGCTCAGTCCCGAGCAACGGCGCCTGGCGCAGAACTGGCAGCAGGGGGGCGGCCAGGTCGGACCCTACGTGAATGCGATCAAGCTGGTGCAGTTCAACAGCCGGCTGGTCGGCCGCGACCTCAACCAGGCGCGCCCCGGCGACCTGATGTTCTACGACCAGGGCGACGACCAGCACCTGATGATCTGGATGGGCCGCTCCATCGCCTATCACACCGGCAGCAGCACCCCGACCGACAACGGCATGCGCTCGGTCAGCCTGCAACAACTCATGACATGGAAGGACACCCGATGGATCCCCGACGAATCCAATCCCAACTTTATCGGCATCTATCGGCTGGCTTTCCTTTCTCAATGAATCACGTCCCAGTGAAGACCACAGCAATGAGCAACCTGCGTCGTTTCAGCCGTAGCCTGGCGGTCGCCGCCCTGGCCCTGCTGCCGTTCGCCGCCGTCCAGGCGGAAGATGCGGTGGAGCCGAGCGGCTACACGCCGATGGCCGGTGAATCCTTCTTCCTGCTCGCCGACAGCAGCTTCGCCACCGACGAGGAAGCGCGGGTCCGCCTCGAGGCGCCCGGCCGCGACTACCGGCGCTACCGCATGGAGCCCTATGGCGGGGTCGACGTGCGCCTGTACCGGATCGAACAGCCGCTGGAGTTCCTCAAGCGGCAGAAGAACCTGCACCGTGTCCTGGCCGAAGGACAGTTCAAGGGCGAAGGGCTGTCGAATACCCTGGCCTATCTCTGGGACAACTGGTATCGCAAGTCGCGCCGGGTGATGCAGCGCGCCTTCTCCTACGAGTCGCGGCAACAGGTCACCGAGGCGGTGCCCGAGCTGAAGATGGGCAACGCCATGAGCGCGCCGACGCCCTACGACGCGCAGCCGCAGTACGCGCCGATTCCCGGCCTGCCGCTGGTCAGCCAGTTCCGCTACCCGCTGTGGGACGCCAAGCCCATCGAGCCGCCGCAGGACGTCAAGCTGGCCGGCTCCTCCAGCGAGTTCATCAACGTCGTGCCGGGCAATGTCTACATCCCGCTGGGCAAGCTGAAACCGGGCCTGTACCTGGTCGAGGCGCTGGTCGGCAAGTACCGCGCCACCACCGTGGTGTTCGTCTCCAATAGCGTGGCGGTGAGCAAGGTCGCCGGCGACGAGCTGCTGGTCTGGACCGCGCGCAAGCACGAAGGCACCCCGGTGCCCGACACCAAGGTGCTGTGGACCGACGGCCTGGGCGTGATGAGCAGCGGCAATACCGACGCCGATGGCCTGCTGCGGCTCCGGCACGCCAGTCCGGAGCGCTCCTACGTGATCGGCGAGGACCGCGAGGGTGGGGTCTTCGTCTCCGAGAACTTCTATTACGACAGCGAGATCTACGACACCAAGATCTACGCCTTCACCGACCGTCCGCTGTACCGGCCGGGCGACTGGGTCTCGTTGAAGATGGTCGGCCGCGAGTTCAAGAACGCCCGCCAATCCCAGGCCGCCGCCAGCGCTCCGGTGCGCCTGAGCGTGATCGACGCCAGTGGCACCGTATTGCAAAGCCTGGACCTGCGCTTCGACGCGAAGAGCGGCGCCAATGGCCGCTTCCAACTGCCGGAGAACGCCGTCGCCGGCGGCTACGAGCTGCGCTTCGACTACCGTGGGCAGACCTACAGCAGCGCCTTCCGCGTCGCCGAATACATCAAGCCGCACTTCGAGGTTTCCCTCGACCTGGCCAAGCCGGACTTCAAGACCGCCGAGCCGGTGAAGGGCGAGATCGTCCTGCTCTATCCGGACGGCAAGCCGGTGGCCAATGCGCGCCTGCAACTGAGCCTGCGCGCCCAGCAGTTGTCGATGGTGGATAACGAACTGCAGTATCTCGGCCAGTTCCCGGTGGAACTGAGCAGCACCGAACTGACCACCGACGGCAAGGGCCGCGCCACCATCGAATTGCCGGCGGCGGAGAAGCCCAGTCGCTACATGCTGACCATCTTCGCCAGCGACGGCGCCGCCTACCGGGTCAAGACCAGCAAGGAGATCCTCATCGAGCGCGGCGCCGCGCGCTACCGCCTGAGCGCGCCGCAGCGCTTCAGCGCCGCCGGCGAGAAGGTCGAGTTCAGCTATGCCAGCGAACAGCCGACCCCGCTCAAGCCGAGCAGCTACCAGTGGATCCGCCTGGAGGACCGCGCCACCGACAGCGGTCCGCTCGCCGACGGCCGCTTCGCGCTGACCTTCGAGCGTCCCGGTACCTATTCCGTGGAGCTGCGCGACGACAAGGGCCAGCTCCTTGGCGCCACCGGCCACTCGGTGAGCGGCGAGGGCGTGAAGTCGGTGCCCGGCACCGTCGAAGTGATCTTCGACAAGCCCGAGTACCGCACCGGCGAGGAAGCTTCCGCACTGATCACCTTCCCCGAGCCGGTGGAGGATGCGCTGTTGTCCCTGGAGCGCGACAAGGTCGAGGCCACCGCCCTGCTGTCCAAGGGCGCCGACTGGCTGCGCCTGGAAAAGCTCAACCCGACCCAGTACCGCGCGCGGATCCCGGTGCGCGAGGAGTTCGCGCCGAACCTGACCTTCTCCGTGCTCTACACCAAGGGCGGCGACTACAGCTTCCAGAACGCCGGGATCAAGGTCGGCATGCCCCAGGTGGAGATCGACATCGCCACCGACAAGGAGCGCTACGAACCGGGCGAGACGGTGACCGTGACCCTGGCCACGCGCTTCGCCGGCAAACCGGTTTCCAGCCACCTGACCGTCAGCGTGGTGGATGAGATGGTCTATGCCCTGCAAGCGGAGATCGCCCCCGGCATCGACCAGTTCTTCTACCATCCGCGGCGCAACAACGTGCGCACCAGCGCCAGCCTGGCCTTCATCAGCTATGACGTGGCGCTGCCCGGCAGCACCAGCGCACCCGGACGGGCGAACCGCAGCGAGCGCGGCGTCAAGGTACTGGAGCGGCCGCGCCGCGAGGACGTCGACACCGCCGCCTGGCAGCCGGAGCTGGTCACCGACGCCCAGGGCAAGGCCAGCTTCAGCTTCCGCATGCCCGACTCGCTGACCCGCTGGCGGATCACCGCGCGGGCCATCGACGACAACGGCCAGGTCGGCCAGAAGAAGCAGTTCCTTCGCTCGGAGAAGCCGCTGTACCTGAAGTGGAGCGGGCCGACCCGCTTCCGCCAGGGTGACCGGCCAGACCTCGGTCTGTTCGTCTTCAACCAGGGCGAACAGCCGGTCAAGGCCGAACTGCTCAGCGGGCCGCCCGGCAGCCAGCGCAGCCAGACCCTGGAGCTGGCCAAGGGGGTCAACTACATTCCGCTGGCGCAACAGCCGCTCGCCGATGGCGACTGGAGCGCCGAGCTGCGCCAGGACGGGCAGGTCCGCGACCGCCTGGCGGTGCGCTTCAACCTGCTGGCCGACGGCTGGCAGGTGGAGCAGGCGCAGAACCTCAGCCTGGCGGCGGCGAGCAACCCGCTGCAACTGCCGGCGGACGCCCGCGACGTACGCCTGCGCCTGGCCGACGGACCGTCGGCGGCCTACCTGGGCAATCTCGATGATCTGCTGGAGTATCCCTACGGCGGCGTCGAGCAGACCGCCAGCCAGTTGCTGCCGCTGAGCATCGCCTATCCGGCGCTGGCCGGCGGCGAGCCGCGGATTCGCGACCGCCTGCGCCTGATCATGCAGAACAGTCGCCTGCGCCTGGTGCAGATGGCCGGCCCGGACGCCTGGTTCGCCTGGTGGGGCGGCGACGTCGATGGCGACGCTTTCCTCACCGCCTATGCCTACTACGCCGACTGGTACGCCAGCCGCGCACTGGAGATCCAGCTGCCGGCCGAACACTGGCAGCGCATCCTCGAGCCTTACGCCAAGCAGGCGGCGCAGACTCCGCTGTTGCAGCGCGCGCTGATCCTGGCTTTCGCCCGCGACATGCAGTTGCCGGTGAACACCCTGCTTGGCGGCCTGCTCAACGATCTGGCCAACGCCGGCGAAGGGCAGGCGCGCGCGCAGCCGCTGGAGGCCGATGACGGCCTGGTGCTGGGCGATCCGGACTCGGCCCTCGGCCTGGCCGCGGCGCGGGTGCTGGCGGTGGACCTGGCGCGGCAACTGCGGGTCGCGGTGCCCGCACCGCTGGCGGCGCAGTCCGAGGCGGCGACGCAGCGCCTGCGCGAGGCCGGCCTGCCGTTCACCGACGCCTTGCTGGCGTCCCGCTCGAGCGTGGACGCGCAGCAGGCCGGCGTCTTGCTGCAACGCCTGGCGCCGGCGCAATCGACCCTGGAACGCGCGCTGGCCCTGACCTGGTTGCAGGGTGTCCTGGCCCAGGCGCCTCAAGGCAAGCTGCCGCAGCCGCCGAAGGACTGGCAGGCGCAGCGCGGCGCTACTGGCGAGACCTACTGGCAATGGCGCGGCCGCGGCATCCCGAGCTGGGTCGACCTGGACGAGGCGCCGGCCCGGCCGCTGCCGGTCGCGCTCAGCTACCGCAGCGCCCAGGCGCCGAACGCGCAGTTGCCGGTGCAGATCAGCCGTCGTCTGCTACGCCTGGTGCCCGGCGAAGGGGCGTTCGAGTTCAAGGTCGAGGAGGTCGGCGACAGGCCGCTCTCCAGCGACGAGCTGTATCTCGACGAAGTGACGCTGAACGTTCCGGAGAACACCGCCCTGCGCTACGGCATGCTGGAGATGCCGCTGCCGCCCGGCGCGGATGTCGAGCGCACCACCTGGGGCATCAAGATCAGCGGCCTGGCCGGCGACGAGGCGACCACCCTGGAGCGCGCGCGCAACGAACCGGGCGAGCTGTTCTATGGGGTGCCGGTGGACAGCCTGAGTGGCGAACAGCGTTTCCGTCACCTGGTGCGTTTCTCCCAAAAAGGCAGCTTCAACCTGCCTCCGGCCCGCTACCTGCGTCTCTACGCGCCGGAACAGCAGGCCTTGGAAGCCAAGCCGGCGCTGGCCAAGGTCAAGGTCGAGTGATCGCGTTGCGCGCCTGGCTGGTCCTGCTGTGCGCCGTGCCGTTGCTGCTTCGCGCGGCGGAGGCGCCGGTGCAGCTGGCCTGGCGCACGGCCCAGGGCTACGAACTGGTGAGCCTGGATCGCCAGCGGGTGCTCGAGCGCCGGCCATTGCCGGCCGATTTGCAGGCTCCGCTGGGCAGCCTGTGGAAATTGTTCGTCTTCGCCTGGCTGAGCGACACCGGCCAGACCGAGCCGCCCTATGCCTGCCAGGGGCGCAGCCGCGAAGAGGTCTACTGCTGCGAGAATGGCCAGACGATCGGCCGTGATCGCGCCCTGGTGCGTTCCTGCGGGCTGTATTTCGACCCGCAGCGCCTCGCCGTGCGGCCGCAGGCCTGGCGCGACTACTGGCAGGCGCGCCAGGCGCCGGCCTGGCTGCTCGATCTGGAGCGGCTGCAACCGCAGACGCGGGTGCCGGTTAAAGAGCTTCTGGAACAGTTGCAGCAGTTGCCGGCCCAGGACGAAGCGCGGCGTGTGCTGCTCGACGTGGCGTTGCAGGCCGGCGATGGGCATGCCATTGCCAGTCTGGGCGGGCGCCTGCGGGTGAAGACCTGGAGCTGGCTCGATGACCGCGATCCACAGGCGCGCCAGGGCGGTTTCGCCGGCTGGCTGGTCGACGGGACGCCGCTCTGGCTCGGTGGCCCGGGGACCAGCAAGGTGATCCTGGACCGTTACGCCGAGGTGCTCGGGCGCTTCCTGCCGAGTCCGTGGCCGACCGATCCGGGCCGTTGCGTGGAAGTGAACCTGTTCAGCCGCTATCCGCTGCGTTCGGTCAGCGCTCCCGCCGGCCAACCGGCCCCCGAAGGTCTGCTGCACGGTCCGCAGCAAGTGCTCTTCGCCAACGGCAATCGCCTGGACATCGCCAGCGCCGGCGACCTCTTCCTGCAGCGGGTGGATGGCGTGCCGCGCCTGGTCGCCCGGGTTTCGCGCGAAGAGTACGTGGCGCGGGTGCTGGAGCGCGAAGCCTCGGCGCAGCCGAAGGAAGCCGCCCGCGCGCTGGCGGTGACCATTCGCACCTATCTGTTGCAGAACGCCGCACCGCGCGGCGAGTGCCTGGCCATCGATGACAGCAGCCAGCGCCAGCGCGTGGCGCCGCGCCCGGCCAGCGCGCCGGCACGGCGCATCGCCGCCTGGAGCGCCGACCTGGTGCTGGCCGGGGCGACCGTCAACTATCACTCCGACCAGCCTGGCCCGGCGCGCCTGTCCTGGAAGCAGGCGGTGGAGCAGGCCGGCCAGGGCCTGGGCTACGACAGCATCCTCGCCCAGGCCTTCCCGCGCAGCAGCCTGAGCCGCTGGGACAACCCGGTGGCCGCCTGCCAGCCGTTGCCGGCCGCCGAAGAGTGGCTGCGCAAGCAGCGCCGGCAGTGGCGCGAGCGCCTCGACCGCGAGCCCGGCTACGAGGAAATACCGAGTTTTTCCGTATGCCGCCTGGCTTCCGGGCGGCCCTATGTCGATCGCGAGCGCGAACGCATCTTCGTCCGTGGCCTGTATTCCCTCCAGGAGCGCCTGGACCTCACCCACGAATACCTGCACCTGGCCTTCCGCGCCCATCCCAGCGGCCAGGACGAAAACTATGTCGAAAGCCTGGCCCGGCGCCTGCTACTGGAATGACTCCATGAACCGAATGTCCCTTGTCGCCCTGCTCAGTTGCCTGCCCCTCGTCGCCTGGGCGGACAACCCCGTGAAACTGGATACGCCGGTCTCCGGCTGGCGCGCCGGCGACGGTTCCGCCGCCAATTACCGGCAGGTGGTGAATTACCCGGCGTCCTCGGTCAACGTCGCCGCCGACCAGGCGACCACCGCGCGCATTCGCGGCGCGATCGCGGCCCAGTCCAAGGACCGCCCGGCGACGCTGGTGGTGAACGGTGTGAGCATGCCGCTGAAGGTGGACGCCGATGGCAGCTTCGATCGCCCGTTCGCCTTCCCGTCCGGCAGCAATAGCGTCGAGGTGCGCAACGCCGCCGGGCAGTCGCGACGGGTCCAGTTCTATCACGGTGGCGGCGGCGGGGAAGTGCCGGCCAAGCTGCGCGTGCTGCTGTCCTGGGACAGCGACAACACCGACCTCGACCTGCACCTGGTGACCCCGGACGGCGACCACGTCTGGTATGGCAACCGTTCGCTGGCCAATGGCGCGACCCTGGATGTCGACGTCACTACCGGCTACGGACCGGAAATCATCGCCACGCCGACTCCGCAGAAGGGGCCTTACCTGGTCTACGTCAACTATTTCGGCGGTGGCTACGGCAGCAGCGAGGACGGCGCCGAGCAGGCCGCCCAGGACCTGACCACGGCGCGCATCACCCTGGTCACCGAGGAAGGCACGCCGAACGAGAAACAGGAAACCTTCCTGGTACCGATGCGCAAGCCCGGCGAGCTGACGCTGGTGAAGCGCTTCAGCTACCCGTAGGCGGGGGAGACGCGCCGCGCGCCGTCCCGTAGGGCGGATAACGCCCCTGGCGTCATTCGCCGTCGCTCCGGCATCGGCGCTACGAACCGCGTGGCATGACGGCGGCGCGCATGCCGCTGCGAATGGCTCCTGGGCTCAGGCGGGCTGCTCGCCTTGCCAGGTATCGATCACTTCCTGCGCCGCGCGGAACGCGTCGATCGCCGCCGGTACCCCGGCATAGACCGCGCAGTGCAGCAGCGCCTCGCGGATTTCCTCCACCGTGCAGCCGTTGTTCAGCGCGCCGCGCACGTGGCCTTTGAGCTCCTGCGGGCATTTCAGCGCGGTCAGGGCGGCCAGGGTGATCAGGCTGCGGGTCTTGAGCGGCAGCGTATCGCGGGCCCAGACCGAGCCCCAGGCATGCTCGTTGACGAAGTCCTGCAATGGCTGGGTGAAGGCGGTGGCGTTGCCCATGGCGCGCTCGACGAAGGCGTCGCCCATGACTTCACGTCGGATCTCCAGACCGGTCTTGTGGTGTTCGCTCATCGGAAGTTTCCTGTCGAGGGTAGGAGGCGGCTCAATCCAGCGACTCTATCCGAACCGGCGCCACGCCGCTGCGGATCATGCCCAGGCCTTCGGCGGCCTTGCGCGATACATCGATGATCCGCCCGCGGCGGAACGGCCCGCGATCGTTGATGCGGACCACCACGCTGCGGCGGTTGTCGAGGTTGGTTACCCGCACGCGGGTACCGAACGGCAGCGTACGGTGGGCAGCGGTCATCGCGTTGGGGTTGTAGCGTTCGCCGCTGGCGGTACGCAGGCCGGCGTGGCGGCTGCCATAGTAGGAGGCTTCGCCGGTATCCGCGGAACCGCTGCCGCCGAGGCTGGAGCAGCCGGCGAGGAACAGCGGTAGGACGGCGAGGGCGAGGCGCACGGCGGCGGATGGGTTGGGCATGGACAATAGGCTCCTGGCGGACAAGAAGACGCCGGGCGAACCCGGCGTCTGGCTTTGACTCACGCTTCGAGCTTTTTCTTCAGCAACTGGTTCACCTGCTGCGGGTTGGCCTTGCCTTTCGAGGCTTTCATCGCCTGGCCGACGAAGAAGCCGAACATCTTGCCGCGCTTGGCCTCGTCGGCGGCGCGGTACTGCTCGACCTGCTCGGCGTTGGCCGCCAGCACCTCGTCGAGCATCTTCTCGATGGCGCCACTGTCGGTGACCTGCTTCAGGCCCTTGGCCTCGATGATCTGGTCGGCGGAACCCTCGCCGTTGGCCATGGCTTCGAAGACCATCTTGGCGATCTTGCCGGAGATGGTGTTGTCCTTGATACGCAGGATCATGCCGCCCAGTTGCTCGGCGGACACCGGCGACTGCTCGATCTCCAGGCCGTCCTTGTTGAGCAGGCTGCCCAGCTCGACCATCACCCAGTTGGCCGCCAGCTTGGCGTCGCCGCAGATGTCCTGGACCTTCTCGAAGTAGTCGGCCATCTCGCGGCTGGCGGACAGCACGCTGGCGTCGTAGGCCGACAGACCGTACTGGCTCTCGAAGCGCTCGCGCTTCTGCACCGGCAGTTCCGGCAACTGCTCGCGCAGCTTCGCCAGGTACTCGGGCTCGATGATCACCGGCAGCAGGTCGGGGCAGGGGAAGTAACGGTAGTCGTTGGCTTCTTCCTTGCCGCGCATGGAGCGGGTCTCGTCCTTGTTCGGGTCGTACAGGCGGGTTTCCTGGACCACCTTGCCGCCGTCCTCGATCAGCTCGATCTGGCGCTGGATCTCATGGTTGATCGCCTTCTCGATGAAGCGGAAGGAGTTGACGTTCTTGATCTCGGCGCGGGTGCCGAACTCGGCCTGGCCCTTGGGCCGCACCGAGACGTTGCAGTCGCAGCGCAGCGAACCCTCGGCCATGTTGCCGTCGCAGATGCCCAGGTAGCGCACCAGGGCGTGGATCGCCTTGACGTAGGCCACGGCTTCCTTGGCGCTGCGGATGTCCGGCTCGGAAACGATCTCCAGCAGCGGCGTGCCGGCGCGGTTCAGGTCGATCCCGCTCATGCCCTGGAAGTCCTCGTGCAGGCTCTTGCCGGCGTCTTCCTCCAGGTGCGCGCGGGTGATGCCGATGCGCCTGGTGGTGCCGTCTTCCAGGGTGATGTCGAGGTGGCCCTTGCCGACGATGGGGTGGTCCATCTGGCTGGTCTGGTAGCCCTTCGGCAGGTCCGGGTAGAAGTAGTTCTTGCGGGCGAACACGTTCTGCCGGTCGATCCGCGCGTCGATCGCCAGGCCGAACAGGCAGGCCATGCGCACGGCCTCCTCGTTGAGCACCGGCAGGGTGCCTGGCATGGCCAGGTCGACCAGGCTGGCCTGGGTGTTCGGCGCTGCGCCGAAGGCGGTCGGGCTGCCGGAGAAGATCTTCGATTGGGTGGCGAGCTGTGCGTGGATTTCCAGCCCGATCACGGTTTCCCATTGCATGTGGTGTTCCTCAATCCTTCTGTGCCTGCGCAGTCCCGCTGCCGACCCTGCGGGCCGCCCTCTCCGTGCGGGGAGAGGGGAGGGGACTGCGCGGCGTTGCCATGGCTTAGAAGCCGGCCGGGGTGCGGGTGTGCCAGTCGCTGACCTGCTGGTACTGGTGCGCGACGTTGAGCAGGCGGCCTTCCTGGAAGTAAGGCGCGAGCAATTGGACACCCACCGGCAGGCCGTCGACGAAGCCGGCGGGCATGGACAGCCCCGGCAGGCCGGCGAGGTTGGCGGTGATGGTGTAGATGTCTTCCAGGTACTGGGAAACCGGGTCGTCGTTCTTCTCGCCGATCTTCCAGGCCGGGTTCGGCGTGGTCGGGCCGAGGATCACGTCCACTTCGGCGAAGGCGTTGACGAAGTCGTTCTTGATCAGCCGACGAATCTTCTGAGCCTGCAGGTAATAGGCATCGTAGTAGCCGGCCGACAGCGCGTAGGTGCCGACCATGATGCGGTTCTTCACCTCGCTGCCGAAGCCTTCGGCGCGCGAGCGCTTGTACAGGTCTTCCAGGTTCTGCGGGGCGTCGCAGCGATAGCCGTAGCGCACGCCGTCGAAGCGCGACAGGTTGGAGGAGGCCTCGGCCGGGGCGATCACGTAGTAGGCGGGAATGGCGTGCTGCATGTTCGGCAGGGAAATGTCCTTCACCGTGGCGCCGAGCTTCTTCAACTCCTCCACCACCGCCAGCACCGCGTCGGCGATGCGACTGTCGAGGCCGGCGCCGAAGTATTCCTTCGGCAGGCCGATGCGCAGGCCGCTCAGCGGCTTCTGCAGGGCGGCCAGGTAGTCGTCCACCGGCTGCTCGACGCTGGTGGAGTCCTTCGGGTCGAAGCCGGCCATCGCCCCCAGCATCAGCGCGCAATCCTCGGCGGTGCGCGCCAGCGGGCCGCCCTGGTCGAGGCTGGAGGCGTAGGCGATCATGCCCCAGCGGGATACCCGGCCGTAGGTGGGCTTGATCCCGGTGAGGTTGGTCAGCGCCGCCGGCTGGCGGATCGAGCCGCCGGTATCGGTGCCGGTGGCGGCCGGCAGCAGGCGCGCGGCGACCGCCGCGGCGGAGCCACCGGAGGAGCCGCCGGGCACGCGGTCGAGGCTCCAGGGGTTCTTCACCGCGCCGTAGTGGCTGGACTGGTTCGACGAGCCCATGGCGAATTCGTCCATGTTCAGCTTGCCGAGGGTCACGGTGCCGGCGGCGGCGAGTTTCTCGACGACGGTGGCGTCGTAGGGCGAGACGAAGTTGTCGAGCATCTTCGAACCGCAGCTGGTGCGTACGCCCTGGGTGCAGAACAGGTCCTTGTGGGCGATCGGCGCGCCGAGCAGGACGCCGTTCTCGCCGTTGGCGCGCCGTTCGTCGGCTGCCTTGGCCTGGGCGATGGCCAGGTCGTCGGTGACGCTGATGAAACTGTTGAGCTGGGGATCCAGCTGCCGGATGCGACCGAGCAGGGTGCGGGTCAGCTCTTCGGCGGAAAATCGCTTGTCGGCGAGGGCGCGGGCGATCTCGGCGAGGGTCAATTGATGCAGCATGTGTCCGCGTCCTTATTACTCGATGACTTTCGGAACCAGGTACAGACCTTCTTCCACGGCGGGGGCGATGGTCTGGTAGGCGTCGCGGTGATCGGTCTCGGTGACCGCGTCCGGGCGCAGGCGCTGGGTGGCTTCCAGCGGGTGGGCGAGCGGTTCTACGCCGCTGGTGTCGACCGCCTGCATCTGGTCGATCAGGCCGAGGATGTTGTTCAGGGTCTCGGTGGTACGCGGAAGATCGGCCTCGCTCAGGCCCAGGCGGGCGAGATGGGCGATTTTTTCCACGTCGGAGCGTTCAAGCGCCATCGGGAGTCTCCAGCAAAAGCGGCCTTGGAAGGGCGGCGGGCGCCATGCGATATATAAGGCAGGGAACGGATGCCGCGGTCGGCGGTCTAATTCCGCCTGGACGGGCCTTGTGGGGCCGGGAAAAGCCAGCAATTTAGCATATTGCCCGCCTTGCCCAAAATCCCCGTCGTTGTTAGAGTTTGCCGCACTTTTTTACCCGCGTATTTTTCACCCACGCTTCGCCTAGGGTTTCTTTCCCATGTTCAAAAAATTGCGTGGCATGTTTTCCAGCGATCTGTCGATCGACCTGGGTACTGCCAATACCCTTATTTATGTGCGCGAGCGCGGCATCGTCCTGAACGAACCGTCCGTGGTCGCCATTCGCAGCCATGGCAGCCAGAAGAGCGTCGTCGCCGTGGGCACCGAGGCCAAGCGCATGCTCGGCCGTACCCCGGGCAACATCGCCGCCATCCGTCCGATGAAAGACGGCGTGATCGCGGATTTCAGCGTCTGCGAGAAGATGCTGCAGTACTTCATCAACAAGGTTCACGAAAACAGCTTCCTGCAGCCCAGCCCGCGCGTGCTGATCTGCGTACCGTGCAAGTCCACCCAGGTTGAACGCCGGGCGATCCGCGAATCCGCCCTGGGCGCCGGCGCCCGCGAAGTGTTCCTGATCGAGGAGCCGATGGCCGCCGCCATCGGCGCCGGCCTGCCGGTCGAGGAGGCCCGCGGCTCGATGGTCGTCGACATCGGCGGCGGCACCACCGAGATTGCCCTGATCTCCCTCAACGGCGTGGTCTATGCCGAGTCCGTCCGGGTCGGCGGCGACCGCTTCGACGAAGCCATCGTCACCTACGTGCGGCGCAACTACGGCAGCCTGATCGGCGAATCCACCGCCGAGCGGATCAAGCAGGAGATCGGCACCGCCTTCCCCGGCGGCGACGTCCGCGAAGTCGACGTCCGCGGCCGCAACCTGGCCGAAGGCGTGCCGCGCAGCTTCACCCTGAACTCCAACGAAGTCCTCGAGGCCCTGCAGGAATCCCTGGCGACCATCGTCCAGGCGGTCAAGAGTGCCCTCGAGCAGTCGCCGCCGGAGCTGGCCTCGGACATCGCCGAGCGCGGCCTGGTGCTGACCGGCGGTGGCGCCCTGTTGCGCGACCTGGACAAGCTGCTGGCCCAGGAAACCGGCCTGCCGGTGATCGTCGCCGAGGAGCCGCTGACCTGCGTGGCGCGCGGCGGTGGCCGTGCGCTGGAGATGATGGACCGCCACTCCATGGACCTGCTCTCCACCGAGTAAGGTGGCGAGCATCGTCGTCTAGGAGCGGATCATCAAACCGCTATTCTCCAAAGGCCCGTCGCTGGGCGTTCGCCTGTTGGTGCTGGCCGTGCTGTCGGTCAGCCTGATGGTGGTGGACGCCCGGTTCGACTATCTGGAGCCCGTCCGCAGCAAGCTGGGGATGGTGCTCACGCCTTTCTACGGCCTGGCGGAAATGCCGGTGCGCGCCTGGGAAGGCGTGCGCGACCAGTTCAGCAGCCGTAGCGAGCTGATCGCCGAGAACGAGCGCCTCAAGGCCGAGTCCCTGCTGATGCAGCGTCGCGTGCAGAAGCTCGCGGCCCTCACCGAGCAGAACGTGCGCCTGCGCGAACTGCTGAATTCCGCCGCGCTGGTCGACGACAAGGTGCTGGTCAGCGAACTGATCGGCGTCGACCCGAACCCCTTCACCCAGCGCATCATGATCGACAAGGGCGAGAACGACGGCGTTTTCGTCGGCCAGCCGGTGCTCGATGCCAGCGGCCTGATGGGCCAGGTGGTCGAGGTCATGCCCTACACCGCGCGGGTCCTGCTGCTCACCGATACCACCCATAGCATCCCCGTGCAGGTCAACCGCAATGGCCTGCGCGCCATCGCCGTCGGCACCGGCAACCCGGAACGCCTGGAACTGCGCTATGTCGCCGACACCGCCGACATCAAGGAGGGCGACCTGCTGGTCAGTTCCGGCCTTGGGCAGCGTTTCCCCGCCGGCTATCCGGTGGCCACGGTCAAGGAAGTCATCCACGATTCCGGCCAGCCGTTCGCCGTGGTCCGCGCGGTGCCGACCGCGAAGATGAACCGCAGTCGCTACGTGCTGCTGGTGTTCAGCGACAGTCGTACGCCGGAACAGCGCGCCAATGACGCCGCAGAGGCCCAGGAAGAAGCGGACAAGAAGGCCGCCGCCGGCGCCCAGGCGGCCCCGCCGGCCGCCGCGCCCGCCCCGGCACCGGCACCGGCAAGCCCCGCGCCGCAGGGTGGCGCCACTCCTGCCGCCGGTGCCCCCGCCGCGCCCGCACAACCCGCCGCACCGACGGCGCCCGCCGGGGGACGTCGCTGATGGCTCGCGCGACCCAGGGTTCGAACAATGTCTGGGTGATCTGGCTGAGCCTGCTGGTCGGCCTGCTGCTGGCGGTGGCGCCGATGCCGACCTTCACCGAGATCGGCCGCCCGCTGTGGCTGGCGATGCTGCTGACCTACTGGGTGCTGCTGCTGCCCGAGCGGGTCGGGATGGTCACCGCCTGGCTGCTCGGCCTGGCCCAGGACGTGCTCTACGGCAACCTGCTCGGGCAGAACGCGCTGATCCTCGGCCTGATCACCTTCCTCGTACTGTCCCTGCACCAGCGCCTGCGCATGTTCCCGGCCTGGCAGCAATGCCTGGTGCTGGTGGTGGTCTACGGCCTGGCGCAACTGCTCCAGCTGTGGCTCAACGCTCTCACCGGAAACCGTCCGCCGACCCTGACCTTCCTGCTCCCGGCACTGGTCAGCGCACTGCTCTGGCCCTGGGTGTACGCCCTGCTGCAGTTCGTACGGCTGCGCCTTAACGTGAGGTAGGTCCGTTCCGCGGCTATGCTGCGGCGGATATCGTCATTCTTCGAGACGGGGGGCGCCGCATCCCCGTCGCGTTTCCCGGGAGCCTCCATGTCCTCGCTGTACCTAGCCTCCGCCTCGCCCCGCCGCCGCGAACTGCTGGCCCAGATCGGCGTGCCGCTCTGCGTGCTGTCCATCGCCATCGACGAAACCCCGTTGCCGGACGAGGCGCCGGCCGCCTATGTCGAACGCCTGGCGCGTGGCAAGGCCGCCGCCGGCCTGGCTATGCTGGAAGAGCTGGGTGGGGAGGGCTGCGTGCTGGGCGCGGATACCTCGGTGGTGATCGATGGCAGGATCCTCGGCAAGCCGGCCGACGAGTCCGACGGGCTGGCGATGCTCGCCGCGCTTTCCGGACGTGAACACCAGGTCCTCACCGCGGTGGCGCTGGCCGCCGCCACTGGCATCGAGGCGCGGGTGGTGGAGTGCCGGGTGCGCTTTCGCCAGATCGGTCGCGACGAGGCCCTGCGTTACTGGCTCAGCGGCGAGCCGGCGGACAAGGCGGGTGGCTATGCGATCCAGGGCCTTGGCGCGATATTCGTCAGCCGTATCGAAGGCAGTTACAGTGCGGTGGTCGGGCTGCCTTTGTGTGAAACTGCGGAACTGTTGGGGGAATTCGGCATCCCTTGCTGGCAGCCCGTGGGCGGGAATCCGCCGTAACGCCTAACGCGCCGAAATAAGGACAGTGGACGCATGAGCGAAGAGATCCTGATCAATATCACGCCGATGGAATCGCGCGTGGCGGTGGTGGAGAACGGCGTCCTGCAGGAAGTGCATGTCGAGCGCACCCAGCGTCGCGGCATCGTCGGCAATATCTACAAGGGGCGGGTGGTGCGGGTGCTGCCGGGGATGCAGGCGGCGTTCGTCGACATCGGCCTGGAACGGGCGGCGTTCATCCATGCCGCCGAGATCTCCACCCGCGAAGGCAGCGCGGTGGAAAGCATCAGCGCGCTGGTCCACGAAGGCCAGGCGCTGGTGGTGCAAGTGACCAAGGACCCCATCGGCACCAAGGGCGCGCGCCTGACCACCCACCTGTCGATTCCCTCGCGCTACCTGGTCTACATGCCGCGCACCAGCCATGTCGGGATTTCCCTGCGGATCGAGGACGAAGTCGAACGCGAGCGGCTGAAGAAGGTGGTCGCCGACTGCGTCGCGGCGGAGGGGATCGAGGGGCAGGGCGGCTTCATCCTGCGCACCGCCGCGGAAGGCGCGGGAGAGGACGAGATTCTCGCTGACATCCGCTACCTGCGCCGGCTATGGGATCAGATCGCCGCGCAGATCCAGAGCATCGGCGCGCCTTCGGTGATCTACGAGGACCTGTCCCTGGCGATCCGTACCCTGCGCGACCTGGTCAACCCGCGGATCGAGAAGATCCGCATCGATTCCCGGGAGAATTTCCAGAAGATCACTTCCTTCGTCGAGGAACTGATGCCGGAGATTTCCGATCGGCTCGAGCACTATCCGGGCGAGCGGCCGATCTTCGACCTGTACGGCGTCGAGGACGAGATCCAGAAGGCCCTGGAGCGCAAGGTGCTGCTGAAGTCCGGCGGCTACCTGATCGTCGATCCGACCGAGGCGATGACCACCATCGACGTCAACACCGGCGCCTTCGTCGGCCATCGCAACCTCGAGGAAACCATCTTCAAGACCAATCTCGAGGCGGCCACCGCGATCGCCCGCCAGTTGCGCCTGCGCAACCTGGGCGGGATCATCATCATCGACTTCATCGACATGGAGGACGAGGAGCACCGCCGGCAGGTCCTGCGCACCCTGGAGAAACAGCTGGAGCGCGACCACGCCAAGACCAACATCATCGGCATCACCGAACTCGGCCTGGTGCAGATGACCCGCAAGCGCACCCGCGAAAGCCTGGTGCAGATCCTCTGCGAGCCCTGCCCCTGCTGCCAGGGACGCGGCATGCTGAAGACCGCGGAGACCACCTGCTACGAGATCTTCCGCGAAATCCTCCGCGAGGCGCGCGCCTACCAGGCCGATTCCTACCTGGTGCTGGCCAACCAGAAGGTGGTGGACCGGCTTCTCGACGAGGAGTCGGGCAATGTCGCCGACCTCGAGGCGTTCATCGGTCGCACCATCAAGTTCCAGGTCGAGGCGATGTACTCGCAGGAGCAATATGACGTGGTCCTGCTCTGAGGCTGATGGCTGAAATGGTGGATGTGGCGAGCCTCGGAACACGACTGCTGCGGATCCTCCTGGGTCTGTGCGCCCTGGTGCTGGTATTGCTGGCGCTGTATGTCAGCCTTGGGCGGCAACTGGTGCCGCTGGTGGCCGAGTACCGCCAGCAACTGGAGGACGAGGCCGGCAAGCAGCTCGGCATCCCGGTCCGTATCGCCGAGCTGAGCGGTAGCTGGCGTGGTTTCGAGCCCCTTGTGGTGGCGCGCGACATCCAGCTCGGCGAAGACCCGCAGGGCCTGCGCCTGGCGCGGGTCAGGGTGGTGCCGGACCTGCTCGGCAGCCTGCTGGCGCGCCAGGCGCGGATCGCCAGCCTGGAGCTTGAAGGGCTGAAACTGACCCTGCGCGAAGGCGCCGACGGCCAGTGGAGCCTGGACGGCCTGCCACGGAGCGACAAGCCGAGCGATCCGCGGCAACTCCTCAACTTCCTGTTGCAGACCCAGCGCATCTCGTTGCTCGACAGCCAGCTGGAAGTGGCGCCGCGTGGGCGGAAGACGCTGTCCCTGAGCGCACTCGGCGCGACCCTGCGCAGTTCATCCGTTGCCGGACAGCGCCTCGATGCCCGCCTGACGCTGCCGGATGGCCAGCCCCTGGCGCTGCACGCCGAAGGCCGGATCAAGCCCGAGGACTGGTTGCGCAGCAGCGCCCGGGTCTATCTCGGCCTGCCGCAGAGCGACTGGGCGCAGTGGCTGCCGGCCGGCCTGACGGGGGAGTGGAAGATCGCACGGGCCAAGGCCGGCGGCGACTTCTGGTTCGACTGGCGCGACGGCAAGGCGCAACGGCTGGTGGCGCGGCTGCTGGCGCCGCAGCTGAAGGCGTCGTACGCCGCGCGCCAGCCGGTGGAGATCAACGATCTGGGCATGAATCTGTTCTTCGATCGCGAGGCGCAGGGCTGGAAGGTCCGCGTTGGCGATCTCGCGGCGAATTTCGGCGAGCAGCGCTGGGGCGAAGTGGAACTGCTGTTGCGTCGCGACCAGCAGCAGAACGAGCCGCACTGGAAGCTGCAGGCCGACCGCGTCGACCTGACGCCCCTGGTGCCGGCGATAGAAGCGCTGGCGCCATTGCCGGACGCGGCGGCGGCGTGGGTGGCGGGCCTGAAGCCGAAGGGCGTCCTGCACAACCTGAACGCCGACTTCTGGCCGCAGCGAGCGCTGCCCGAGCGGGTCAGCTACGCGACCAACCTGGAAAAGGTCGGTATCTCGGCGTTCCACGAAGTCCCGGCGGTGGAAAACGTCAGCGGCACGCTGACCGGCACCCTGGCCGGAGGCCAGCTCGACGCGTCGGCGCAGGATTTCATGCTGCACCTGGCCAAGGTGTTTCCCGAACCGTGGCGTTACCGCGAGGCCCGCACGCGGATGTTCTGGAGCCTGGACGAGCGGGCCTTCACCCTCGGCAGCCACCTGATGCGGGTCGAGGGCGAGGAGGGCAGCCTGGCCGGCGACATGCTGATCCGTCTGATGCGTGATCCCGGCGCTGAAGATTACATGGACCTGCAGGTCGGCCTCAGCGACGGCGACGCGCGCTTCACCGCCAAGTACCTGCCGACCCGGTTGCCGGGGATGAACAAGAGCCTGGCGAACTGGCTGAAGACCGCGATCCGCGGCGGCCACGTCGACCAGGGCTATTTCCAGTGGCAGGGTTCGCTGAACCGCGGGGCGGCGCGCGAGGCCCATGTGATGAACCTGTATTTCAAGGTCCGCGACGGTGAACTGGCCTACCAGCCCGGCTGGCCCGCCCTGAGCAAAACGGTCGGCGAGGTGTTCGTCGAGGACTCCGGGGTCCGCGTGCTGGCCTCCGGCGGGAACCTGCTGAACTCCCGGGTCAGCGATGTCAAGGTCGACATACCTCTCGGCCGTCCGGGGCAGACGCCGCACCTGTATGTGGATGGCGCCGTCGACAGCAACCTGAAGGACGGGATCAAGCTGCTCCAGGAAGCGCCGATCCCGACCCGCAAGATCTTCGCCGGCTGGGAGGGCGACGGGCCCTTGCAGGGCCACCTGAAGCTGGATATTCCGCTGGACCACGACGAGGCCGGCAAGACCGGGGTGGTCGTGGATTTCTCCACCGTGGGCGCAACCCTGAAGATGCCCAGTCCGAAACTGGATATGAGCGAAGTGAAGGGCGACTTCCGCTTCGACCTGGCCAAGGGCCTGAGCGCGCCGGCGGTGCGGGCGCGGGTGCTGGGCAGCGAGGTACGCGGGCGAATCGTCGCCGAGGGGCGCGGCGATGCGCGCACGCGCTTGCTGCTCAACGGCCAGGTGGCGGTCAGGTCGCTGAGCGACTGGCTCGGCGCTGGCCAGCGTCCCTTGCCGGTCTCGGGGCGCCTGCCGTACCAGCTCAACCTGCTGCTGGATGGCAAGGACAGCCAGTTGCAGATCAATTCGGACCTCAAGGGCGCCGTGGTCGACCTGCCGGCGCCGTTCGGCAAGACGGCCGCCCAGGCGCGGCCGACCGAGTGGCGGATGACCCTGGATGGCGCCGAGCGGCGTTACTGGGCGCGCTACGACGGCCTCGCCAGCCTGGCCTATGCGGCCCCGGCGGACAAGCCGCTGAACGGACGCGGCGCCCTGCGCCTGGGCGGTGATCCGGCGTTGCTGCCCTCGGCGCCCGGATTGCGGGTGCGCGGGCGCCTGGCGGAGCTGGACTGGGACGCCTGGCAGGCGACTCTCAAGCGCTACGCCGGCGGCGGCCAGGCCGGCGCAGCCGGCGGCGTGCTGCGCGGAGCCGAACTGCGCATCGACAGCTTCAAGGGCTTCGGCCAGCAACTGAAGAACCTCACCGTCGATCTGGCGCGCCAGGAGCGGGCCTGGCAACTGGTACTGGTCAGCGACCTCGCCTCGGGCCGGGTGGTCCTGCCGGATGCCCGGGGCGTGCCGATCATGGTCGATCTCGACCGCCTGAACCTGCCGAAAACGACGCTGCCCGACGAGGACAAGGTGCAAGACACGGATCCGCTGGCCGCCGTCGACCCACGCAGCCTGCCGGCGGTGGACGTGAAGATCGGCCAGGTCGCCCTCGGCGGCCAACCGCTGGGCGCCTGGAGCCTGAAAGTACGGCCGGGCAGCAACGGCGTGGCGTTCAACGACCTGGACCTCGACCTGCGTGGCTTGCACGTCAACGGCAGCCTGCGCTGGGACGGCAGTCCGGGCAATACCCGCAGCACCTACCAGGGCCGGATCGAGGGCAAGAACCTGGCGGATGTGCTCAAGGCCTGGAATTTCGCGCCGAGTGCCACCAGCGAGCGTTTCCGCATGGATATCAACGGCCAGTGGCCTGGATCGCCGGCCTACATGGCCCTGAAACGCTTCAGCGGCAGCATGGATGCATCGCTGCGCAAGGGCCAGTTCGTCGAGGTCGAGGGGGGCGCCCAGGCGCTGCGGGTGTTCGGCCTGCTCAACTTCAACGCGATCAACCGCCGTCTGCGCCTGGATTTCTCGGACATCCTCGGCAAGGGCCTGAGCTATGACCGGGTGAAGGGGGTCCTCTCCGCCACCGACGGCGTCTACATCACCCGCGAGCCGCTGAAGCTGGAAGGGCCTTCGAGCAACCTGGAGTTGAACGGTACCCTGGACCTGGCTCACGATCGGGTCGACGCCAAGCTGCTGGTGACCCTGCCACTGACCAACAACCTGACCCTGGCGGCACTGATAGTCGGCGGTCCGGCGGTCGGCGGCGCGGTCTTCGTCGTAGACAAGCTGCTCGGCGACCGGGTCTCGCGTTTCGCCAGCGTGCAATACAGCGTCAAGGGCCCCTGGCAGGACCCGAAGATCAGTTTCGACAAGCCATTCGAGAAGCCCCGCTGAGCGCCGCCCGGTGCTGCGCCGGGGCGTTCTCGCCCGCGTGGAGGAACGCATGTCCATTGCCGTGATCCAGATGGTCAGCCAGGACGACGTGATGGCCAACCTGGCCGCCGCCCGTCGGCTGCTCGAAGAGGCCGCCGAGGGCGGCGCGCGCCTCGTCGTGTTACCGGAGAACTTCGCCGCCATGGGCCGCCGTGACCTCGCCGAACTCGGTCGGGCCGAGGCACGGGGGGAGGGGCCGATCCTGCCCTGGTTGAATTCCACCGCCCGCGACCTCAGGTTGTGGATAGTCGCCGGCACGCTGCCGCTGCCGCCCGAAGGCCAGCCCGAGGCGAAGGCGAATGCCTGTTCGCTGCTGTTCGACGAACATGGCGAGCGGGTTGCCCGCTACGACAAGCTGCACCTGTTCGACGTGGATGTAGCCGATGCGCGGGGCCGCTACCGTGAATCCGACGACTATGCTTTTGGTCAGAAGATCGTGGTGGCGGATACGCCGGTTGGTCGCCTGGGCCTGACGGTCTGCTACGACCTGCGTTTTCCGGAGCTCTATACCGCGCTGCGCGAGGCCGGCGCGGAGCTGATCACGGCGCCGTCGGCATTCACCGCGGTGACCGGTGCGGCGCACTGGCAAGTGCTGGTCCGCGCGCGCGCCATCGAGACCCAGTGCTACCTGCTGGCGGCCGGGCAGGGCGGCGTTCATCCGCGGGGCCGCGAGACGTTCGGTCACTCGGCGATCGTCGATCCCTGGGGACGGGTCCTGGCCGAGCGGCCGCAGGGCGAAGCGGTGCTGCTGGCGGCGCGCGACGCCGCAGAACAGGCGGATATCCGCCGGCGCATGCCGGTGGTGGCGCACAGACGATTTTTCCCGCCGGCCGAACCACGGCCGGCGCGTACGGAGTGAATATGAGCGAGTTGTTGTCATCCGTCAGCCAGCAGTTGCTGGCCCCCGGTGGTCTGGAGCTGGACAGCCTGCCCGGTATCCTGCATGAACTGAGCGGCCCCGGCATCGATGCCGCCGATCTGTATTTCCAGAGCCAGGTCTCCGAGTCGTGGATGCTCGAGGACGGCATCGTCAAGGAAGGCAGCTTCAATCTCGACCAGGGCGTCGGGGTGCGTGCGCAGTCGGGCGAGAAGACCGGCTTCGCCTACAGCAACGCGATCACCGGCGAGGCGCTGAAGCAGGCCGCCCAGGCGGCCCGCTCGATTTCCCGGGCGGGACAGAACGGCAGCGTGCAGGCGTTCAAGGCCGTGCTGCCGGCTCGCCTGTACGCCGGGGAGAACCCGCTGGACGTGCTCAGCCGCGCCGAGAAGGTCGAGTTGCTGAAGAAGATCGATGCCGCGACCCGCGCCCTCGACCCGCGCATCCAGCAGGTCACGGTGAGCATGGCCGGGGTCTGGGAGCAGATCCTGGTCGCCGCCAGCGACGGTTCGCTGGCCGCCGACATCCGTCCGCTGGTGCGTTTCAATGTCAGCGTGATCGTCGAGCAGAACGGCCGCCGCGAGCGTGGCGGCCACGGCGGCGGAGGACGTACCGACTACCGCTACTTTCTCCAGGAAGACCGCGCCATGGGCTACGCCCGCGAGGCCCTGCGCCAGGCGCTGGTCAACCTCGAGGCGATTCCCGCGCCGGCCGGTACCCTGCCGGTGGTCATGGGCGCCGGCTGGTCGGGGGTACTGCTGCACGAGGCGGTAGGCCACGGCCTGGAGGGCGACTTCAATCGCAAGGGCAGTTCCGCCTACAGCGGCCGGGTCGGCGAGAAGGTCGCCTCGAGCCTGTGCACCATCGTCGACGATGGCACCCTGGCCGGGCGCCGCGGCTCGTTGAGCGTCGACGACGAAGGCACGCCGAGCAACTGCAACGTGCTGATCGAGAACGGCGTGCTCAAGGGCTACATGCAGGACAAGCTCAACGCCCGCCTGATGGGCGTGGCGCGGACCGGCAATGGTCGTCGCGAGTCCTACGCGCACCTGCCGATGCCGCGCATGACCAACACCTACATGCTGGCAGGCGAGAGCGATCCGCAGGAGATCATCGCCTCGGTGGAGAAGGGCATCTACTGCGCCAACCTCGGCGGCGGCCAGGTGGACATCACCAGCGGCAAGTTCGTGTTCTCCACCAGCGAGGCCTACCTGATCGAGAACGGCAGGATCACCACCCCGGTGAAGGGCGCGACCCTGATCGGCAATGGCCCGGAGGCGATGAGCCGGGTCTCGATGGTCGGCAACGACCTGGCGCTGGACAGTGGCGTGGGGACCTGCGGGAAGGACGGTCAGTCGGTGCCGGTCGGCGTCGGCCAGCCGACCCTGAAGATCGATGCGATCACCGTCGGCGGTACCGGCGCCTGAGGCATGGCCCAGAGGCCGGCGCTGCGGGACCTAGCGCAAGCCGCGCTTGGTCTCGTCCAGCTCGCGGATGTACTTGAACACCTTGCGCGCGGCGGCCGGCGGCTTGTTGTGCGCGGCTTCGTGCTGGGCATGGCGGACCAGGCTGCGCAGATGCTGGCGGTCGCAGTCGGGGAATTCGCCGACGAAGGCGTCGAGCGCGGCGTCGCCGCCGGCGATCAACTGGTCGCGCCAGCGTTCGAGGGCGTGGAAGCGTTCGTTGTACTGGCGGGTGGAGGTGTCCACCTGCTCGATGAGGGCGACGATGGCGTCCACGTCCTGGTCGCGCATCAGCTTGCCGATGTACTGGATATGTCGCTTGCGGGCGATGTGCGCCTTGTGTTTCGGCGCGTCGAGCACGGCCTTGCGCAGCGGGTCGGTCAGCGGCAGGCGCTCCAGCAACTGCGGTTGCAGGGTGGTCAGGTGTTCGCCGAGGTCCTGCAGGGCATGCAGCTCGCGTTTGATCTGCGACTTGCTCTTCTCTTCGAATTGCGCGTCGTCGTCGTGAAATTCAGCCATGGTGGTGGTCCAGTGGAAAACGCCGCCATGATAACGAGTCAGGGGCCGCTTGTCCGGCCCGGCCGCGTAGGCGGCCATGTCTACAGGAGAACCAACAGATGAGTCTACATGCCGCGGCAGTCGGTCCCGCCGTTCTTCCGGACCTTCGCGAGCAGGTCGAGCAGATCATCGCCGAGGCCCGCCGCCAGGGCGCCAGTGCCTGCGAAGTGGCGGTATCGCTGGAGCAGGGGCTGTCCACCAGCGTACGCCAGGGCGAGGTGGAAACCGTCGAGTTCAACCGCGACCAGGGTTTCGGCATCACCCTCTACGCCGGCCAGCGCAAAGGCTCGGCGAGCACTTCGGCGACCGGCGAGGCGGCTATCCGCGAAACCGTGGCGGCGGCGTTGGCGATCGCCCGGCACACCTCCGAGGACGACTGCGCCGGCCTCGCCGACGCGGCGCTGATGGCCCGTGAATTGCCAGAACTGGATCTCTACCATCCCTGGAGCCTGAGTCCCGAGCAGGCCGTGGAGCGTGCCCTGGCCTGCGAGGCGGCGGCGTTCGCCGCCGACAGGCGGGTGACCAAGGCCGACGGGACCACCCTGAATACCCATCAGGGCTGTCGGGTCTACGGTAACAGCCACGGCTTCATCGGAGGCTATGCCAGCACCCGGCACAGCCTCAGTTGCGTGATGATCGCCGAGGGCGAGGGGCAGATGCAGCGCGACTACTGGTACGACGTCAATCGTCGCGGCGAGGCCTTGGCCAGCGCCGAGTCCATCGGCCGGCGCGCCGCCGAGCGCGCCGCCAGCCGCCTGGGCGCCCGCCCGGTACAGACCGCGGAAGTCCCGGTGCTGTTCGCCCCGGAAATCGCCGTCGGCCTGTTCGGCCATTTCCTCGGGGCAATTTCCGGTGGCAGCCTGTACCGCAAGTCGTCGTTCCTCGAAGGTGCGCTGGGCCAGCGTCTGTTCCCCGAATGGCTGAGCATCGACGAGCGTCCGCACCTGGTCGGTGCGCTCGGCAGCGCCAGCTTCGACAGCGACGGCCTGGCCACCTACGCCAAGCCCTTCGTGGAGAGCGGCGAGCTGGTCTCCTATGTGCTGGGTACCTACTCCGGGCGCAAGCTCGGCCTGCCGAGCACAGCCAACGCCGGTGGCGTGCACAACCTCTTCGTCAGCCATGGCGACGAGGACCAGGCCGCCCTGCTGCGACGCATGGGGCGCGGCCTGCTGGTCACCGAGTTGATGGGGCAGGGGGTCAACCTGGTGACCGGCGACTACTCCCGTGGCGCTGCCGGCTACTGGGTGGAGAACGGCGAGATCCAGTTCCCGGTGCAGGAAGTCACCATCGCCGCCAACCTGCGCGACCTGTTCCGCCGCATCGTCGCGATCGGCAAGGACGTGGAGGGACGCGGCAACCTGCACACCGGTTCGGTGCTGGTCGAGTCGATGATGGTTGCCGGCCGCTGACCCCCCGCCCCAGCTTCTTCCGAACGCCAGCGCCTGTCGCTGGCGTTTTGCTTTGTGCCTGATCGATTGCCGGGTTCTATCGGCCCCATGGCTTGTGTTTTGGAAAGAAGAAAACAATAATCAATCTCATTATCGTCTAGTGAGGTTGCCATGTCCGTCGAGACGCACGACCCGGAAGCACTGGATCACTGGTACTGGCTGGGCATGCAGATCCGCTGCGCGCTCGCTCCCGACGAACCGCGCCTGCTCGACCAGTACTTCGGCGAGGCTCGCTATCTCGCCGGCTGGGAAGGCATGGCCGCCTGGCCACTGTTCGAGAAGACCTACAACCTCCTGCTCGCTACCGGCCGCGATCCGGCATTGCCCTGGCACTGGCGCAGCCTCTGTCTCGACTACGCCTACCGGCCCCTCTGCGAACTGCAGCGACTGACCACCAACGGCAGCCAGCGTCGCCGGCTGCGCCAGCTCTCGGTACGGATGGCCAGGCAAGACCTGGTGCCGTCGATGAGCTTCGATCATCCGCAACAAGGAAACCAAGATGACTGATACCCGCATCGAACGCGACAGCATGGGCGAACTGGCGGTCCCGGCGACCGCCCTCTATGGCGCCCAGACCCAGCGCGCGGTGAACAACTTCCCGGTCAGCGGCCAGCGCATGCCGCAGGCCTTCGTCCGTGCCCTGCTGCTGGCCAAGGCCGCAGCGGCGCGGGCCAACGTCTCCTTGCAGCAACTGGACGCACCGATGGGCGAGGCGATCGCCGAGGCCTGCCTGCAATTGCTCCAGGAAGATTTCATGCAGCACTTCCCGGTGGACGTGTTCCAGACCGGCTCCGGCACCAGTTCCAACATGAATGCCAACGAAGTGGTGGCGACCCTGGCCAGCCGGCGCCTGGGCGATAAGGTCGATCCGAACGACCATGTGAATCGCGGGCAGAGTAGCAACGACATCATCCCGTCGACCATCCACATCAGCGCCGCCCTCGAGATCGGCGAACGCCTGCTGCCGGCGTTGCGCCACCTGGAGCAGACCATCGAGCGCAAGGCCGGCGAAGTGCACGCTTACGTGAAAACCGGGCGCACCCACCTGATGGACGCCATGCCGGTGCGCATGAGCCAGGTGCTCGGCGGCTGGGCGCAGCAGGTCCGGCAGGCCGCCGGACATATCGAGGGCGTGTTGCCGGCCTTGCAGCAACTGGCCCAGGGCGGCACCGCGGTGGGAACCGGGATCAACGCCCATCCGCAGTTCGCCGAGCGCTTCAGCCAGGAGCTGAACGACCTGACCGGCCTGGCGTTCCGTCCCGGCGACGACTTCTTCGCCCTGATCGGTTCGCAGGACACCGCAGTCGCCGCGTCCGGCCAACTGAAGACCCTCGCCGTGACACTGATGAAGCTGGCCAACGATCTGCGCTGGATGAACTCCGGCCCGCTCGCCGGGCTCGGCGAGATCGAGCTGGAAGCGTTGCAGCCGGGTTCCTCGATCATGCCCGGCAAGGTCAACCCGGTGATCCCCGAGGCCACCGCCATGGTCGCCGCCCAGGTGATCGGCAACGACGCCGCCATCGCCGTCGCCGGCCAGTCGGGCAACTTCGAACTGAACGTGATGCTGCCGCTGGTGGCCGACAACCTGCTGCACAGCATCCAGCTGCTGGCCAATGCCAGCCGCCTGCTGGCGGACAAGGCCATCGCCAGCTTCAAGGTCAACCAGGGCAGGCTCGGCGAGGCGCTGGCGCGCAATCCGATCCTGGTCACCGCGTTGAATCCGATCATCGGTTACCAGAAGGCCGCGGAGATCGCCAAGCAGACCTATCGCGAAGGCCGGCCGATCATCGATGTGGCACTGGAAAACACCGACCTGGACCGCGCGCGCCTGGAGGCGCTGCTCGATCCGGAGAAACTCACGGCCGGCGGCCTCTGAGGCCGCCCCAGTACTGGAGGTCCCGGCCATGCGTCATTGGCAACGTACGATCGAACAGGGCAACCGCTGCTTCGTCACCGGCGCATTGATCGATGCGCGCGAGCACTATCTCCACGCCCTGGCGCTGGCCCAGGTCCTGCTGGAGCGCTGGGGCGATCCGGACGAGGCGGTGATGGCGTTCGTCATCTCCCATCACAACCTGGCCGACCTGCATCTGCAACTGGAGCAGCCGGAGGAGACCGCCGAGTACCTCTGTGCCTGCCACGAGCGCCTGCTGCGGGTCAGCGCCGACCAGAAGCTGCCGCAGGCCCTGCGCCTGGCGGCCCAGCATCATAGCCGGCGTACCTATGTCGAACTGCTGTCGTTCATCGGCGAGCACGGCGCCTATCCACGCACCGAGCGCCTGCTCAAGGGACCGCCGAATGCGGAAGTCCGCCCCGAGTTCCTCGCTCCGCCCCCCTCACTTCGCTATCACTGACGGAGAGTTTCCATGCCGCATGCCTTGCCACCCTTGCCCTATGCCTACGATGCCCTGGAACCGCACATCGATGCGCTGACCATGGAGATTCACCACAGCAAGCACCACCAGACCTACGTGAACAACCTGAACGCCGCGCTGGAAGGCACGCCCTACGCCGGGCAGCCGGTGGAAAGCCTGCTGCTGCAACTGGCCGGGCTGCCGGAGAACCTGCGCACGGCGGTAATCAACAACGGTGGCGGGCATGCCAACCATTCGCTGTTCTGGACGGTGATGTCGCCCGAGGGTGGTGGCCATCCGGAGGGAGATCTGGCGCGGGCCATCGACCAGGAACTCGGCGGCTTCGAAGCGTTCAGGGAGGCCTTCACCAAGGCCGCGCTGACCCGCTTCGGCAGCGGCTGGGCCTGGCTCAGCGTGACCCCGCAGGGCAGGCTGCTGGTGGAAAGCAGCGGTAACCAGGACAGCCCGCTGATGAACGGCAACACGCCGATCCTCGGCCTGGATGTCTGGGAACATGCCTATTACCTGAAGTACCAGAACCGCCGCCCGGAATACATCGGCGCGTTCTACAACGTGATCGACTGGCGAGAGGTCGCGCGTCGCTATGCGCAGGCTCTGGCCCGCTGATGTCCGTGAAGGAGGGCGGGCGCGGCTGCGGCGCTGCCCTGGTGTGGCCCGTGTCGCGGAGGTGCGATGAAAGCCTTGCTGCATAGCATCGCCGAGGGCCATGCCCGGCCCCTGCGCAACCTGCTTGGCCTGCTGATATTCATCGGTGGCGGCTATCTGCTCGGTCGCCACGCGCTGTTGCTGGCCGAACTCAACCTCCCGGCACCCGTCGTGCTGGCGCTGAAGGGCGGCCTGCTGTGCGCCTTCGGTACCGCTCTCGGGGCGATGCCGGTGCTGGTGGTAAGGACCATGCCGGCGCGCCTGTCGGATGCGCTGCTGGGATTCGGCGCCGGGGTGATGCTGTCGGCGACGGCCTTTTCGCTGATCATGCCGGCGCTTTCCGCGGCCGGCGACCTCGGCTACTCCAGGTTCGGCGCCGGTTTCCTGGTCAGCTTCGGCCTGGCCCTGGGCGTCATGGGGCTGTTCGTCCTCGGTCGGCTGATGCCGGACGTGCATCCCGGCCGCGAGGGCGCGCCCCTGTCCGGCGGGATCCCTCCGCGCATCCTGCTGTTCGTCACGGCGATCGTCCTGCACAACATCCCTGAAGGCATGGCGGTTGGCGTCTCGGCCGGGGCCGGCCTGGACGAGGCCAACGGCCTGGCCCTGGGCATCGCCCTGCAGGACGTGCCGGAAGGGCTGGTGGTGGCGCTGGTGCTGGCCGGGGTCGGCATGTCGCGGTTCAAGGCGATGCTGGTCGGCGCCGCGTCTGGCCTGGTCGAGCCGCTGTTCGCCGTGCTCTGCGCCTGGCTCGTCGGTCTCTCCGCGCTGCTCCTGCCCTGGGGCCTTGCGGCGGCGGCGGGGGCAATGCTCTTCGTGGTCACCCACGAGATCATTCCCGAGTCCCATCGCCAGGGGCATGCCGCCGAGGCCACGCTGGGCCTGGTGTTCGGTTTCTGCCTGATGATGGTGCTGGATACCGCGCTGGGCTAGTTGCCGAGCGGAAGGGAAGAAACGAAAAAGCCGCCAGTTGGCGGCTTTTTTCTTCAGTGGCGGAAGAGAGGCTATTCGCCTTCGTCGAAGCGGTTGTTGATCAGTTCGACCAGTGCGTTCAGCGCTTCGTCCTCCTGCTCGCCCTCGGTATGCAGGTGCAGGCTGGTGCCCTTGCCGGCGGCCAGCATCATCACGGCCATGATGCTCTTGCCGTCGACACAGCTGTCCGCCTGGCGGCCGACGCGGACCTGGCAGGGATAGCGTCCCGCGACGCCGACGAACTTGGCCGCGGCGCGGGCATGCAGGCCGAGCTTGTTGATGATGGTGATCTCGAGGGCGGGCATCGTGGGGAGTCTGTCCTTCTTGTTATGGGCTAGCTGTTGAGATCGCGGTGGCGGATCTGCACGTTCTTCAGGGATTCCCTGAGTGCAGCGCCAATCCGTTCGGCGAGGTAGACCGAGCGATGGTGGCCGCCGGTACAGCCGATCGCAACTGTCACATATGAGCGGTTACTGGCGGCGAAGCGCGGCAGCCATTTGTTCAGGTAGCCGACGATATCCTGGTACATCTCCTCGACGTCCGGCTGGGCGGCCAGGTACTCCCTGACTTCCGGCTCCAGCCCCGAATGGTCGCGCAGCTCGGGCTTCCAGTAGGGGTTCGGCAGGCAGCGCACGTCGAACACCAGGTCGGCGTCGACCGGCATGCCGCGCTTGAAGCCGAAGGACTCGACGAGGAACGCTGTTCCCGGCTCCGGCTTGTTCAGCAGGCGCAGCTTGATGGTGTCGCGCAGCTGGTAGAGGTTGAGGCTGGTGGTGTCCAGCTTTAGGTCGGCGAGGTCGGCGATCGGTCCGAGCAGCTGGCTCTCGTCGCCGATGGCTTCGGCCAGCGAACGGGTATCGGTGGTCAGGGGATGGCGTCGACGGGTTTCCGAGAAACGCTTGAGCAGCGTTTCGTCGTCGGCGTCGAGGTACAGCACGTCGCAGTTGATATGGTTGTCGCGCACTTCCTGCAGCAGCTCGGGGAAGCGTTGCAACTGGCTGGGCAGGTTGCGTGCGTCGATCGATACCGCGACCTGCGGGTGCAGCAGCTCGGTGTGCAGCAGCGCGCGTTGCGCCAGGTCGGGAAGCAGGCTGGCGGGCAGGTTGTCGATGCAATAGAAGCCGTTGTCTTCGAGGACGTTCAGGGCGGTGCTCTTGCCCGACCCCGAGCGGCCACTGACGATGATCAGGCGCATGTCATTGCCCGTTCTGTACGTCTACCACGATCTGATAAAGCGCTTCGGCACTGGGAGCGCTGCGCAGGCGCTCGCGTACGTCGGCACGGTCGAGCATGGCGGCGATCTGCCGGAGCAGTTCGAGGTGTTCTTCGGTCGCGGCCTCCGGTACCAGGAGGACGAAGACCAGGTCGACCGGCGCGCCGTCCAGCGCGTCGAAGTCCACCGGGGCATCCAGATGCAGCACGGCGCTGATCGGGCTCTGGCAGCCGGCCAGGCGGCAGTGTGGAATGGCGATGCCATTGCCGAAGCCAGTGGAGCCGAGCTTTTCCCGGGCCACCAGGTTTTCGAAGATGTCCTGGGCGTCGAATTCCGGCAGCTCCCTGGCTACCAGGTTGGCGATTTGTTCGAGGACGCGTTTCTTGCTGCCGCCCGGCACGTTCACGAGGGAACGGCCGGGGGTCAGGATTTGCTCAAGTCGGATCATAGGGGAGGGGAGATCAGCGGGCGCCTACGCCTTGCTGCCGTTCGAGGTACTTCTCTTTGTGTTTGATCAGTTGACGGTCGAGTTTGTCGATCAGCAGGTCGATGGCCGCGTACATGTCCTCATGTTCCGCATTGGCCACGATCTCGCCACCGGCGACGCGCAGGGTGGCTTCGATCTTCTGCTTCAGTTTCTCGACCTCCATGATCACCTGCACATTGGTGATCTTGTCGAAATGGCGCTCCAGACGGCTCAGTTTCTCGCCGACATAGTCGCGCAGGGCGTCGGTCACATCCAGTTGATGGCCACTGATGTTGACTTGCATACCGCGTTCTCCTTGTTGCCCGTGTGTAAGTGGCAGGTTAGCAACCTGCCTCCGGAACACCTTGGCGTGGATCAACGTCACACCAGTCGCTTGCGCTCGCTCGAAGGGGCTATGCCCAGGGATTCGCGGTACTTGGCGACGGTGCGGCGAGCCACTTGAATGCCCTGTGCCTCCAGTAAACCAGCGATCTTGCTGTCGCTCAATGGCTTTTTCGCATTTTCCGCGGCCACCAGTTTCTTGATGATCGCGCGGATCGCGGTGGACGAGCATTCCCCGCCTTCGGCGGTGCTGACGTGACTTGAAAAGAAATATTTCAGCTCGAAAATACCGCGCGGCGTATGCATGTACTTCTGCGTGGTGACCCGCGAAATGGTCGACTCGTGCATGCCCACCGCTTCGGCGATGTCGTGCAGGACCAGCGGCTTCATGGCTTCCTCGCCGTAGTCGAGAAAGCCACGCTGGTGTTCGACGATCTGCGTCGCCACCTTCATCAGGGTCTCGTTGCGGCTCTGCAGGCTCTTGATGAACCAGCGCGCTTCCTGCAACTGGTTGCGCATGAAGGTATTGTCGGCACTGCTGTCGGCACGGCGGACCATGCCGGCATAGGTGGCGTTGACACGCAGGCGTGGCATCGCCTCCTGGTTCAGTTCCACCAGCCAGCGCTCGTTGTCCTTGCGCACGATGACGTCCGGGACGATGTATTCGGCCTCGCTCGACTCGATCTGCGAGCCGGGCCGTGGATGCAGGCACTGGATCAACTCGATGACCAGGCGCAACTCGTCTTCCTTGAGCTTCATGCGCCGCATCAACTGGCCGTAGTCGCGGCCGCCGAGCAGGTCGAGGTAGTCGGAAACCAGGCGCAGGGCTTCGTCCAGCCAGGGCGTGGCGGGTGGCAGCTGGCGCAGTTGCAGCAACAGGCACTCGCGCAGGTTGCGGGCGCCGATGCCGGCGGGCTCCAACTGCTGGATGCGGCGCAGCACGACTTCGACTTCGTCGAGCTCGACGTCCAGCTCCGGATCGAGGGCGGCGAGGATCTCCTCGAGGGACTCCTCCAGATAGCCGTCATTGTTGATGCTGTCGATGATGGTCACCGCGATCATGCGGTCGGTGTCCGACATCGGCGCCAGGTTCACCTGCCAGAGCAGGTGGCTGTGCAGGCTCTCGCCGCTGCTGGTGCGCGCGGTGAAGTCCCATTCGTCGTCGTCGCTGCTGGGCAGGCTGCTGGCGCTGGTCTGGTAGATGTCCTCCCAGGCGGTATCCACCGGCAGTTCGCTGGGGATGCGCTCGCTCCACTGGTCGTCGTCGAGGCTTTCTACGCTGGGCGTGGTGCTTTCCTGGAGGGCGCTCTCCTGCGGCGCGCTGGTTGCCTGTTCGGCGCCATCGGCGAGCGGGTCGCTGCCGTCGAAATCGTCGCCGTCTTCCTGGCGTTCGAGCATGGGATTGGATTCCAGCGCTTCCTGGATTTCCTGCTGGAGGTCCAGGGTGGAGAGCTGGAGGAGGCGTATGGCCTGTTGCAGCTGAGGCGTCATCGTCAGCTGCTGGCCCATCTTGAGGACTAGCGATGGTTTCATGGCTGAGGGCTTAGTACCTTATTCGCTGGTACCGGATGGCACCATCCACTACTACGGGTGCCGAGGTGGCGGCACCGCCAGGAAGCAAATTATATGCCTGAATTTTCGTACTTTGCCTAGGGTTGCTCCGAATAAATCATCCGCCCGTGGCGACACCTCTACCCGTAAAAACCGGGGACGTGCGAAACCGCTCCGGCAGGGCCGGAGGGCACGGTAGGAGATTTCTTCAGAGGCGGAACTCGTGCCCCAGGTAGACTTCCTTGACCAGGTCGTTGGCGAGGATGCTCTCGGCATCGCCTTCCGCGATCAACTGCCCATCATTGACGATATACGCCGTTTCGCAGATGTCCAGGGTCTCGCGGACGTTGTGGTCGGTGATGAGGATGCCGATACCCTTTGCCTTCAGGTGATGGATGATCTGCTTGATGTCGCCGACCGATATCGGGTCCACGCCGGCGAAGGGTTCGTCGAGGAGGATGAACTTCGGCGCGCTGGCCAGGGCCCGGGCGATTTCCACCCGGCGTCGCTCGCCGCCGGACAGGCTCATGCCGAGGTTGTCGCGGATATGGTGGATGTGGAACTCCTGCAGCAAGCCTTCCAGGGCGTCCTTGCGTCCGTTGCGATCGAGGTCGCTGCGGGTCTCGAGGATCGCCATGATGTTGTCGGACACCGACAGCTTGCGGAAGATCGAGGCCTCCTGCGGCAGGTAGCCGATACCGGCGCGCGCCCGCCCGTGCATCGGCAGGTGGGTGACGTTCTGCTCGTCGATGCGGACCACGCCCTGGTCGGCCTGCACCAGGCCGACGATCATGTAGAAGCAGGTGGTCTTGCCGGCACCGTTCGGGCCGAGGAGGCCGACGATCTGCCCGCTATCGATGGACATGCTGACGTCGCGGACGACTTGCCGGCCTTTATAGCTTTTGGCCAGGTGCTGGGCTCTGAGCGTTGCCATTACTGGGCCTTTTTCTTCGGCTGGATGACCATGTCGATGCGCGGGCGCGGACTGGTCACCTGGGAACCGGTGGCGCGGCCGGCGTTGACGATCTGGCGCTGGGTGTCGTAGACGATCTTCTCGCCTTCGAAGGTGTTGCCTTCCTGGATCACCTTGGCCTGGTCGATCAGCACGACCCGGTTCTGCGTGACGAAGTACTGGATGGTCAGGCCGTAGGCCTTGGTCACGTCCTTGTCAGGCGCGGGCTTCTGCTCGTAGTAGGCGGGCCTGCCGACCGAGGTCACCACCTCGACGTCGCCGTTCTTGTCCCGTTTCAGGGTCACGGTGTTACCGGTCAGCCTGGTGCTGCCCTGGGTCACCACGACATCGCCGCGGTAGACCGCGACGCCTTGCTTGTCATCCAGTTCGGCGCTGTCGGCCTGGACGCGGATCGGTTGCTCGCGATCCGAGGGCAGGGCCCATGCCAGGGAACTGCCGAGGACGGCAGTCAGACCGAATACAAGGGGGAGGGTGTTAACGAACCTCATGCTGACCTCTTACGTTGGACAGCAGGTGCATCCGGCTGTCTTTCAGATACGCTTTCATTCCAACAGCCGTCGTCACTCCATTGGCCGCGTCGATTTTAACGGCTTGCTCGGTCTGTGCATAATTCTTGTCGGGGAATACGGTCAGCCGGGTGGTGGTGAGGATGCTTGGCTGGCCCTTGGCATCGGTGCGCGCGACGCGCACGTCGTCGATCAGTTCGACTTCCTTGCCTTTCGGCCCGACTTCGGCGCGGGCGCTCTGGATATGCCAGGGCTGCACGTTGCCGCGGAACAGCAGCAGATCGGGGGTGGTGACGAAGGTGATGTCGGTGGCCTTCTGGTGTTCCAGCTTCACCGCCGTCATCTCGTAGTCGAGGCTGCCGTTCTCCTGGTATTGCAGGCTGTGGGCGTTCTCGGCGTAGTAGTCGATGGTGTTGTCCTGGCCGGGCCGGGCTGGCTGTTCGTTGAACAGTTCAAGTCCGACGTTCCAGTAATAGCCCGCGACGATCAACAGCAGGGCGATCAGGGCGAGCAGCAGTTTCTGTTGCAGTGTTTTCGGCATGGTCGGCTCTACAGGTAGGCGCTCTGGGCGGCTTCGAGCGTGCCCTGGGCGCGCATGATCAGTTCGCAGAACTCCCGGGCCGCGCCTTCCCCGCCGCGGGTCGCGGTGACTCCGTGGGCGTGCTGGCGGACGAACGGGTCGGCGCTGGCCACCGCCATGCCGAGGCCGACGCGGCGGATAACCGGCAGGTCGGGCAGGTCGTCGCCCAGGTAGGCGACCTGCTCATAGCCTAGCCCGAGTTCGCCGAGCAGTTCGTCGAGCACCGCGAGCTTGTCTTCCCGGCCCTGGTAGAGATGCTGGATGCCCAGGTTGCGCGCGCGGCGCTCGACCACCGGGGTGTCGCGGCCGGTGATGATGGCGGTGCGCACGCCGGAGGCGATCAGCATCTTGATGCCGTGGCCGTCGAGGGTGTTGAAGGTCTTGAACTCGCTGCCGTCGACGAGGAAATACAGCTTGCCGTCGGTCAGCACGCCATCGACGTCGAAAATCGCCAGGCGCACCTGGCGGGCCCGGGCCGAGAGTTCCATGGCCGATTGGGTATCGCTCATTACATCACTCCTGCGCGCAACAGGTCGTGCATGTTCAGGGCTCCGACCGGACGGTCGTCCGCGTCGACCACCACCAGTGCGCCGATCTTGTTGTCTTCCATGATCTTCAGGGCTTCCGCGGCGAGGATCTCGGCGCGGACGGTCTTGCCGTGGACGGTCATCACCTGGTCGATGGTGACCTGGCGCACGTCGACGCCCCGGTCCAGCGCGCGGCGCAGGTCGCCATCGGTGAATATGCCGGCGAGCTTGCCGTGTTCGTCGAGCACCACGGTCATGCCCAGGCCCTTGCGGGTCATCTCCATCAGCGCGCCGGTCAGCGAAGTGCCGAGCAATACCTGTGGCAGTTCTTCGCCGACGTGCATGACGTTTTCCACCTTCAGCAGCAGGCGCCGGCCCAGCGCACCTCCCGGATGGGAAAAGGCGAAGTCCTCGGCGGTGAAGCCGCGGGCCTCGAGCAGGGCAATCGCCAGGGCGTCGCCGAGCACCAGGGAGACGGTGGTGGAAGAGGTCGGCGCCAGGTTCAGCGGGCAGGCTTCCTGGCCGACGCTGGCGTCCAGGTTGACCTCCGCGGCCTTGGCCAGCGGCGATTCGGGGTTGCCGGTCATGCTGATCAGGGTGATGCCCAGGCGCTTGATCAGCGGCAGCAGGGTGACGATTTCCGCGGTGGAGCCCGAATTGGACAGGGCGAGGACCACGTCGTCCTCGGTGATCATGCCCATGTCGCCATGGCTGGCTTCGGCCGGATGCACGAAGAAGGACGGGGTGCCGGTGCTGGCCAGGGTCGCGGCGATCTTCTTGCCGATGTGGCCGGACTTGCCCATGCCGACCACGACGACCCGGCCCTTGCCGGCCAGCAGCAGTTCGCAGGCCCTGACGAAATCGTCGCCAATCCGCGCCAGCAGGCTGTCTACCGCGTCGCGCTCGAGGCCGATGGTGCGCTGGGCGGAATGGATGAAATCGAGGTTCTGGCTCATGTTCAACGAATGTGGCGCCTGGATGAAAGGCGGGATTATAACGGGAAAGCGTGCCCGGCTTACACCAACCGTGCAGCGAACCCGGTCGGCGGCGCGCGAACGATGGCGCGGCGGCTGTAACGCGCTGTTACGCCGTGGTTATCCGCCCTCCGCGCTATGACTGCGCAAATGTCGATATATTCGACCACGGTGTGATTTTTTTCTGTCCGCGCTGAACCTGAAGTGTGCGATATGTCCTAAAAGGCTTGGAGATCGCTCCGAACAAGCTGAATTCAAGCTGAACGGCACGGCACCGGGCCTTGGGCGACAACCCGCCGCGGTGCTATAGTCCGCGCCCATTCGGCCCTCCCGGATGCGTGCCTCTGCGACGGGGCAGAGCGTCTAGCATGGACGGGTCGCATCGCAAGGAGTCCTGATGAGCACCGATAGTGCCTACGCGGTCGAGTTGAAGGGCCTGACCTTCAAGCGCGGATCGCGGGCGATTTTCGACAACATCGATGTGCGTATTCCGCGCGGCAAGGTGACCGGCATCATGGGTCCGTCCGGCTGCGGCAAGACCACGCTGTTGCGGCTGATCGCCTCCCAGCTGCGTCCCTCGAAAGGGGAAGTCTGGGTCAACGGTCAGAACCTGCCGCAACTCTCGCGCGGCGACCTGTTCGACATGCGCAAGCAGTTCGGCGTGCTGTTCCAGAGCGGCGCGCTGTTCACCGATCTCGACGTGTTCGAGAACGTGGCGTTTCCGCTGCGGGTGCATACCCAGCTGCCGGAGGAAATGATCCGCGACATCGTCCTGATGAAACTCCAGGCCGTCGGCCTGCGCGGCGCCGTGGAGCTGATGCCCGACGAGCTGTCCGGCGGCATGAAGCGCCGCGTCGCGCTGGCCCGGGCGATCGCGCTGGACCCGCAGATCCTTCTATACGACGAGCCTTTCGTGGGTCAGGACCCGATCGCCATGGGCGTTCTGGTGCGCCTGATCCGCCTGCTCAACGATGCCCTGGGCATCACCAGCATCGTGGTTTCCCACGACCTGGCCGAAACCGCCAGCATCGCCGACTACATCTACATCGTCGGCGATGGCCGGGTGCTTGGCCACGGGACCCCGGACGTGCTCAAGGAAACCGACGATCCCCGTATCCGCCAGTTCGTCAAGGGAATCCCGGATGGCCCCGTTCCGTTCCATTACCCGGCCCGCGACTACCGGGCCGACCTGCTGGGAGAACGCTGATGCGTAGAGTCTCTCCCCTCGAGCGCGTGCGCCTGTTCGGTCGCGCCGGCCTCGACGTGGTCGCCGCGCTCGGCCGTTCGACCCTGTTCCTCGGCCATGCATTGCTCGGTCGGCGCACGCCGGGCGCCGGCCTGCACCTGCTGGTGAAGCAACTCTACTCAGTGGGCGTGCTGTCCCTGGCGATCATCGTCGTCTCGGGGCTGTTCATCGGCATGGTGCTCGCCCTGCAGGGCTACAACATCCTGATTTCCTATGGCTCCGAGCAGGCCGTCGGGCAGATGGTGGCGCTGACCCTGCTGCGTGAACTCGGCCCGGTGGTGACCGGTCTGCTGTTCGCCGGCCGGGCCGGTTCGGCGCTGACCGCGGAAATCGGCAACATGAAGGCCACCGAGCAGCTTTCCAGCCTGGAAATGATCGGCGTCGACCCGCTCAAGTACATCGTCGCGCCGCGCCTGTGGGCCGGCTTCATTTCCATGCCGCTGCTCGCCGCGATCTTCAGCGTGGTCGGCATCTGGGGCGGGGCGATGGTCGCGGTCGACTGGCTGGGAGTCTACGAGGGATCGTTCTGGGCGAACATGCAGAACAGCGTGCAGTTCACCGAGGATGTGCTCAACGGCGTGATCAAAAGTATCGTGTTCGCTTTCGTGGTGACCTGGATCGCGGTCTACCAGGGCTACGACTGCGAACCGACCTCGGAAGGGATCAGTCGCGCGACGACGCGTACCGTGGTCTATGCCTCCCTGGCGGTGCTGGGGCTCGACTTCATTCTGACTGCTTTGATGTTTGGAGATTTCTGAATGCAAACCCGCACCCTGGAAATCGGTGTCGGCCTGTTCCTCCTGGCCGGCCTGCTGGCCCTGTTGCTGCTGGCCCTGCGCGTCAGCGGCCTGAGCGTGGGCAACGCTGGCGATACCTACAAGGTCTATGCCTACTTCGACAACATCGCCGGCGTCACCGTGCGTGGCAAGGTGACCCTGGCCGGCGTGACCATCGGCAAGGTGACCGCGGTAGACCTGGACCGCGACAGCTACACTGGTCGCGTGACCATGGAAATCAACCAGAACGTGAACAACCTGCCGGTCGACTCCACCGCGTCGATCCTCACCGCCGGCCTGCTGGGCGAGAAGTACATCGGCATCAGCGTGGGTGGCGATGAGGACGTCCTGAAGGACGGCAGCACCATCCACGACACCCAGTCGGCGCTGGTGCTGGAAGACCTGATCGGCAAGTTCCTGCTGAACTCGGTTAACAAAGACGAAGCCAAAAAGTGAGGTTCTCTTCCATGCTGACTCTCCTGCGTCGTGGCCTGCTGGTGCTCCTGGCGGCTTTCCCGCTGCTTTCCGTGGCCGCGTCGACCCCGCAACAGGTCGTGCAGGGCACGGTCGACGAGCTGCTTTCCGACATCAAGGCCAACAAGGCCGCCTACAAGGCAGATCCGCAAAAGCTCTACGCCACCCTCGACCGCATCCTCGGGCCGGTGGTCGACGCCGAGGGCATCGCCAAGAGCGTGATGACCGTGAAGTACTCGCGGCAGGCCTCGCCGGAGCAGATCAAGCGCTTCGAGGAAGTGTTCAAGAACAGTCTGATGCAGTTCTACGGCAACGCCCTGCTCGAGTACGACAACCAGGACATCCGTGTCCTGCCCAGTTCGGCCAAGCCCAGCGACGAGCGCGCCAGCGTCAACATGGAGATCCGCGACAGCAAGGGCACCGTCTATCCGGTGTCCTACACCATGACCAACCTGGCTGGCGGCTGGAAGGTCCGCAACGTGATCATCAACGGTATCAACATCGGCAAGCTGTTCCGTGACCAGTTCGCCGACACCATGCAGAAGAACCGCAACGACCTCGAGAAAACCATCGCCGGCTGGGGCGAGGTGGTCGCCAAGGCCAAGGAAACCGCGAAGGCGGAAGAGGCCGGGGCGAAATGAGCCAGGCCAGCCTGCGCGAAGGCGCGCCTGGCGAGCTGCAGCTCGTCGGCGTGCTCGACTACAGCAGCGGGCCGGCGCTGCGCGAGCAGGGCGGACGGCTGATCCATGCCAGCCAGGCGGCGCAGTTGGTGGTCGACTGCTCGGCGGTGGAGCGCTCCAGCAGCGTGGGCATTTCCCTGCTGCTGTCCTTCATGCGCGATGCGCGCAAGGCCGGCAAGACCCTGAGCATCCGGGCACTGCCGGACGACATGCGGGAGATCGCCAAGGTCAGCAGCGTGCTGGAAATCCTGCCGCTGCAGGCGTGACCGGCCGGCGGAACGAGCGGCCCTCCGTCTGCGCGTCCCTTCCTGGGGTTCGCAGGCGGAGGGCTTTTTTGTATGATGGCCGACCGTGCGCGTAGGGCGCCCGATTGAGGTTGAGCATGCAGGCCGAAGACGTTAAGAGCCTTCTCCAGGAAAAACTCCCCGGCACCCAGGTGGAAGTCGAGGGCGAAGGGTGCAATTTCCAACTGAATCTGATCAGCGACGAGCTGGCCGGCCAGAGCCCGGTCAAGCGCCAGCAGCAGGTCTACGCCCATTTGAACGCCTGGATCGCCGATGGCAGCATCCACGCCGTCACCATGAAATTCTTCAGCCGCGCCGCCTGGGCCGAGCGTTCCTGAGCCCACGGGGGAAATCACTGCGATGGACAAACTGATCATTACCGGCGGCAACCGCCTCGATGGCGAAATCCGCATTTCCGGCGCGAAGAACTCGGCGCTGCCGATCCTGGCCGCGACCCTGCTGGCCGATACCCCGGTCACCGTGTGCAACCTGCCGCACCTGCACGACATCACCACCATGATCGAGCTGTTCGGCCGCATGGGCGTGCAGCCGATCATCGACGAGAAGCTCAACGTCGAAGTCGACGCCAGCAGCATCAAGACCCTGGTCGCGCCCTACGAACTGGTGAAGACCATGCGCGCCTCGATCCTCGTGCTCGGCCCCATGCTGGCGCGCTTCGGCGAGGCCGAGGTGGCCCTGCCGGGCGGTTGCGCGATCGGCTCGCGCCCGGTCGACCTGCACATCCGCGGTCTCGAGGCGATGGGCGCGCAGATCGAGGTCGAAGGTGGCTACATCAAGGCCAAGGCCCCAGTCGGTGGCCTGCATGGCGGCCAGTTCTTCTTCGATACCGTTAGCGTGACTGGGACCGAGAACCTCATGATGGCCGCCGCGCTGGCCAACGGCCGTACCGTGCTGCAGAACGCCGCGCGCGAGCCGGAGGTCGTCGACCTGGCCAACTGCCTGAACGCCATGGGCGCCAACGTCCAGGGCGCCGGTTCCGACACCATCGTCATCGATGGCGTTAAGCGCCTCGGCGGCGCCCGCTACAATGTCCTTCCCGACCGTATCGAGACCGGTACCTACCTGGTGGCGGCGGCAGCGACTGGTGGCCGGGTGAAACTGAAGGACACCGATCCGACCATCCTCGAGGCGGTCCTGCAGAAGCTGGAAGAGGCCGGTGCCCACATCAACACCGGCAACAACTGGATCGAACTGGACATGAAGGGCAACCGGCCGAAGGCGGTGAATATCCGCACCGCGCCGTACCCGGCATTCCCCACCGACATGCAGGCCCAGTTCATTTCCATGAACGCCGTCGCCGAAGGCACCGGCGCGGTCATCGAGACGGTCTTCGAGAACCGTTTCATGCACGTCTATGAAATGAACCGCATGGGCGCGCAGATCCTCGTCGAGGGCAACACCGCGATCGTCACCGGCGTACCCAGGCTCAAGGGCGCTCCGGTGATGGCCACCGACCTGCGCGCCTCCGCGAGCCTGGTGATCGCCGGCCTGGTGGCCGAGGGCGACACCCTGATCGACCGCATCTACCACATCGACCGTGGCTACGAGTGCATCGAAGAGAAACTCCAGCTGCTCGGCGCGAAGATCCGCCGCGTACCGGGCTAGCGGAGGCAGTCGCGAAATGCTGACCATCGCCTTGTCCAAGGGCCGGATTCTCGACGACACCCTGCCGCTGCTCGCAGCGGCGGGGATCGTGCCGTCGGAGAACCCGGACAAGAGCCGCAAGCTGATCATCCCGACCTCCCTGCCCGATGTGCGCCTGCTCATTGTCCGCGCCACCGACGTGCCGACCTATGTCGAGCATGGCGCCGCCGATCTCGGCGTGGCCGGCAAGGACGTCCTGATGGAGTACGGCGGCCAGGGACTCTACGAACCGCTGGACCTGCGGATCGCCAACTGCAAGCTGATGACCGCCGGCGCCATCGGCGCGGCCGAACCCAAGGGACGCCTGCGGGTGGCCACCAAGTTCGTCAATGTCGCCAAGCGCTACTACGCCGAGCAGGGCCGTCAGGTCGACGTGATCAAGCTGTACGGCTCGATGGAGCTGGCGCCGCTGGTCGGCCTCGCCGACAAGATCATCGACGTGGTGGATACCGGCAACACCCTGCGCGCCAATGGCCTGGAGCCCCAGGAACTGATCGCCACGATCAGTTCGCGCCTGGTGGTCAACAAGGCCTCGATGAAGATGCAGCATGCTCGCATCCAGGCGCTGATCGATACCCTGCGCGACGCCGTCGAGGCGCGACACCGTCACTGATACCCGTGCGGCCCCTCGCGCCGCACCTGCCTATCCGTGTCATAGCCAAATTTTCTCGGGTGCCCGCACGGTGGGCTTGGTAGTCTAGCGGCGCCCGAGACAACGCCATCCATAAAAGAGGCTCGCTATGACCGCTCCCTTCGCTATCCGTCGACTCAACGCCGCTGATCCGGACTTCGGGCGTCATCTGGATCATCTGCTGAGCTGGGAAAGTGTTTCCGACGACTCGGTCAACCAGCGCGTCCTCGATATCATCGCCGCCGTGCGCAGCCGCGGCGACGCCGCCGTGGTCGAGTTCACCCAGCGCTTCGACGGCCTGCAGGCCGCCTCGATGGCCGACCTGATCCTGCCGCGCGAGCGCCTGGAACTGGCCCTGACCCGTATCACGGCGGCCCAGCGCGAGGCCCTGGAAGTTGCCGCCGAGCGCGTGCGCAGTTACCACGAGAAGCAGAAGCAGGGCTCCTGGCGCTATACCGAGGCCGACGGTACGGTGCTCGGCCAGCAGGTCACTCCGTTGGACCGCGCCGGCCTCTACGTGCCGGGCGGCAAGGCGTCCTACCCGTCCTCGGTGTTGATGAACGCGATCCCGGCCAAGGTCGCCGGGGTGACCGAGGTGGTCATGGTGGTGCCGACCCCGCGCGGCGAAATCAACGAGATCGTCCTCGCCGCCGCCTGCATCGCCGGCGTCGACCGGGTCTTCACCATCGGCGGTGCGCAGGCCGTGGCCGCGCTGGCCTATGGCACCGAAAGCGTGCCGCGGGTAGACAAGATCGTCGGCCCCGGCAACATCTACGTGGCCACCGCCAAGCGCCACGTGTTCGGCCAGGTCGGCATCGACATGATCGCCGGCCCCTCGGAAATCCTCGTGGTCTGCGACGGCCAGACCGATCCCGACTGGATCGCCATGGACCTGTTCTCCCAGGCCGAGCACGACGAGGACGCCCAGTCGATCCTGGTCAGTCCGGACGCGGCGTTCCTCGACCGGGTCGCGGAAAGCATCGCCCGCCTGCTGCCGACCATGGAGCGCGCCGAGATCATCCGCACCTCCCTGGAGGGGCGCGGCGCGCTGATCCAGGTCGCCGACCAGGCCCAGGCCTGCGCGGTGGCCAACCGCATCGCGCCGGAGCACCTGGAACTGTCGGTGGCCGATCCGGAGAGCTGGTTGCCGGAGATCCGTCATGCCGGCGCGATCTTCATGGGCCGCTACACCGCCGAGGCGCTGGGCGACTACTGCGCCGGGCCGAATCACGTGCTGCCGACCTCCGGTACCGCGCGTTTCTCTTCGCCGCTGGGGGTATATGACTTCCAGAAACGTTCTTCGATCATCAACTGCTCGGCGCAGGGCGCGTCGGTCCTCGGCCGCACCGCCTCGGTACTGGCCCGCGGCGAGTCGCTGACCGCCCACGCGCGTAGCGCCGAATACCGCATCCTCGACGAGAAGGAGAGCTGAGCATGAGCAAGTTCTGGAGCCCGTTCGTCAAGGATCTGGTGCCCTATGTGCCGGGCGAGCAGCCGAAGCTGTCGCGGCTGGTCAAGCTGAACACCAACGAGAACCCCTACGGTCCGTCGCCCAGGGCCCTCGCCGCCATGCAGGCGGAGCTCAACGACGACCTGCGTCTGTACCCCGACCCCAACGGCGAGCGCCTGAAGAAGGCGGTGGCCGGGCACTACGGCATACGGGACGACCAGGTGTTCGTCGGCAACGGCTCCGACGAGGTCCTGGCGCACATTTTCCACGGCCTGTTCCAGCACGACCTGCCGTTGCTGTTCCCGGACGTGACCTACAGCTTCTACCCGGTCTACTGCGGCCTGTACGGCATCGCGTACGAGAAGATCGCGCTGGACGAGCAGTTCCGCATCCGCGTCGAGGACTATGCGCGGCCCAACGGCGGGATCATCTTCCCCAACCCGAACGCACCGACCGGCTGCCTGCTGCCGCTGGACGCCATCGAGGCGATGCTGAAGGCATCGCCGGACTCGGTGGTGGTGGTCGACGAGGCCTATGTCGACTTCGGCGGCGACAGCGCCATCGCCCTGGTCGATCGCTACCCGAACCTGCTGGTCACCCAGACCCTGTCCAAGTCGCGTTCCCTGGCCGGTCTGCGGGTCGGCCTGGCGGTCGGCCATGCCGAGCTGATCGAGGCGCTGGAGCGGATCAAGAACAGCTTCAACTCCTATCCGCTGGATCGCCTGGCGATCGCCGGCGCGGCGGCGGCCTTCGAGGACGATGCCTACTTCCGCCGCACCTGCCAGGCGGTGATCGACAGCCGCGAGACGCTGAGCGGCTCGCTGCGGGCGCTGGGCTTCGAGGTACTGCCGTCGGCGGCCAACTTCGTCTTCGCCCGCCATCCGCGGCACGAGGCCGGGCAGATCGCCGCGACCCTGCGCGAGCAGGGGGTGATCGTCCGCCATTTCAAGCAGGCGCGGATCGAGCAGTTCCTGCGCATCACCATCGGCAGCCCGGAGCAGAACCAGGCGCTGCTGGACGCCTTGCACTTCCTCAAGTGAAACGAAAACGGCGCCCGCGGGCGCCGTTTTCATTCGGGCAGGCTCTCTACTCGCCGCCGTCCTGTTTCTGCTGCGGCGCCGGCGCCGGCGGCGGACGCAGGCCGACCTCGGCGGTCAGGTTGACCTTCTGCCCGTTGCGCAGCACCAGGATGTTGATCTTCTGCCCCGGCCGGGTGCGCGCCACCTGGTTCATCGAGCGGCGGCCATCGCTGGCTTCCTGCTTGTCGATGGTCAGGATCACGTCGCCCGGCAGCAGGCCGCCGCGCGCCGCCGGGCCGTCGCGGTAGACGCCGGCGACGACGATCCCGGCGGTTTCGCCGAGGCCCAGGGAGTCCGCCAGCTCCGGGGTCAGCGCCTTGACCTCGACGCCGAGCCAGCCACGGATCACCTGGCCATGCTCGATGATCGACTGCATGACCTCCAGGGCCAGCTTGGTCGGGATGGCGAAACCGATGCCCTGGGAACCGCCGGACTTGGAGAAGATCGCGGTATTGATGCCGATCAGGTTGCCGGCGGCATCGACCAGCGCGCCGCCGGAGTTGCCCGGATTGATCGCCGCGTCGGTCTGGATGAAGTCCTCGTAGGTGTTCAGACCGAGCTGGTTGCGCCCGGTGGCGCTGATGATGCCCATGGTCACCGTCTGGCCGACGCCGAACGGGTTGCCGATGGCGAGGCAGACGTCGCCGGTGCGGATGCCGTCGGAGCGGCCGAGGGTCATCGCCGGCAGGTTCTTCAGGTCGATCTTCAGTACCGCGAGATCGGTTTCCGGATCGCTGCCGACCAGTTGCGCGATGGTCTCGCGGCCGTCGCGCAGGGCCACGATGATCTGGTCGGCGCCGGCGGTGACGTGGTTGTTGGTCAGCAGGTAGCCTTCCGCGCTCATGATCACCGCCGAGCCGAGGCTCGACTCCATGCGCTTCTGTTGCGGCAGGTTGTCGCCGAAGAAGCGGCGGAACATCGGGTCGTCGAACAATGGGTGGGACGGCTTGCTGACCATCTTGGTGGTGTACAGGTTGGCCACCGCGGGAGCCGCCCGGCTCACCGCATTGGCGTAGGACACCGGGCCTTCCTGCAGGCGGCTGAGCAGCGGCGCCTGCTCGACATGCACCTCCTGGCGCGGCAGGCCGACCCATTCGGGGTTGCGCTGGATGATCAGCAGGGCCAGCAGCACGCCGACCAGCACGGGCCAGCCGAGGAAACGCAGGGCCTTGGGCATCGGGAAAATCCTTGGGGTTGCGAGGCCGAAAAACGGCCGATAAGGTGGCGGCCATTATAGGGCGAAGCCGTCCATTAGAGGAGCGGCGCGCCCTGCCTGAATGAAGAGGATTTTGCCATGGCCATCGCCCTGAGCACCCTGGTCGAGGAAGCCGACCGCTACCTGGAGGCCGCGCGCATCCAGGACTACTGCCCGAACGGCCTGCAGGTCGAAGGCCGGCCGCAGGTGCGGCGCATCGTCAGCGGGGTCACTGCCAGCCAGGCGCTGCTGGATGCCGCCGTGGAGGCCGAGGCCGACGTGGTGCTGGTGCATCACGGCTACTTCTGGAAGGGCGAGAATCCGTGCGTGGTCGGCATGAAGCAGCGGCGCCTGAAGACCCTGCTGAACAACGACATCAGCCTGCTGGCCTACCATCTGCCATTGGACCTGCATCCCGAAGTGGGCAACAACGTGCAACTCGCCCGGCAACTCGGCCTCGAGGTGGAAGGGCCGCTGGAGCCCGGCAATCCGCGTTCCATCGTCCTCCTCGGTTCGCTTGCCGAGCCGATGCAGCCCACCGACTTCGCCCGCCATGTGCGCGATGCGCTGGGGCGCGAGCCGCTGCTGGTCGATGCCGGCCAGCCGATCCGGCGCATCGCCTGGTGCACCGGCGGCGCCCAGGGCTACATCGACCAGGCGATCGCCGCCGGCGTGGATGCCTACCTGACCGGCGAGGTTTCCGAGCAGACCGTGCACAGCGCGCGGGAGAACGGCATCAGCTTCATCGCCGCCGGACACCACGCCACCGAGCGCTACGGGGTGCAGGCGCTGGGCGACTACCTGGGCAAGCGCTTCGCCATCGAACACCTGTTCATCGACTGTCCCAATCCTGCCTGACCACGGCGCCGTGACGCGCCTGGTCCACTGCCTTGCCCAGTTCCCAGACGGCCATCGCGTAGTGGGTACTGTGGTTGTAGCGGGTGATCACGTAGAAGTTCGGCAGGCCGTACCAGTACTGGTAGTTCCTGCCCATGTCCAGGCGCAGCAGGCTCGCCTGCCGGTGGCCGCCGAGCGGACCCTGCGGGCGTAGTCCGGCTGAGGCCAGCACGTCGAGCGGGTAGAGCGTCTTGAAGCCGTCCTCCAGCGAGGGCGCGCGGCCACTGGCGGGAACCGCCACGCGATCGCCGCTGACCCAGCCGTGCTGCTTGAAATAGTTGGCGACGCTGCCGATCGCATCGCGCGGGTTCCACAGGTCGATATGCCCATCGCCGTCGAAGTCCACCGCGTACTTGCTGAACGAGGACGGCATGAACTGGCCGTAACCCATGGCGCCGGCATAGGAACCGCGCAGGACCAGCGGGTCGCTGCCTTCCTTGCGCGCCTGGAGGAGGAATTGCTCCAGCTCGCCGCTGAAGAACTCCGCGCGGCGCGGGTAGGAGAAGGACAGGGTGGCCAGCGCGTCGATGATCCGCGTCTTGCCCATCACCCGTCCCCAGCGGGTCTCCACGCCGATGATGCCGACGATGATTTCCGGCGGCACGCCATAGATGCGCGAGGCGCGCTGAAGGTCGGCCTGGTACTGGTCCCAGAACAGCACGCCGTTCTGCACGTTGCCCGGGGTGACGAACTTCTTCCGGTAACGCAGCCAGGCGCCGTTCGGCCCGCTGGGTGGGGTATAGCTGGGCGCCTGGCGGTCCATCAGGCGGATCACCCAGTCCAGGCGCTGGGTCTGGGCGAACAGGTCATGCAGTTGCTGGCGATTGAAGTCGTGCTGGCTGACCATCCGGTCGATGAAGCGCTGGGCCTGCGGATTGTTCGCGTAGTCGCCACGCAGCGGCAGGATCGGCTGTACCGACTTGCGTACCGGCTGGGGCGAGATGACGCTGCGGGCCTGGGGCTTGGCGGCGGGTTTGGCAGGCGGCGTCGGTTCGCTGCTGCAGGCTGAGACCAGGAGGAACAGGGGCAGGGCGAGGGCGGTGCGGCGCATGTGCGGTCTTCTTGGCCGGGGAACGATGCCCGCTATGCTAGCGCAGTGCCGGCGACGTACAAGTCGAGGCGCCGAAGGGTCGCCGCGGATGCCCCGCCAGGCGGGGCCCGGTTGTCGACGTGGTGGAGAAAGACGCTGTGCGTACCCGCTCGAGAGGGCTTCGCCGAGACTGCGGAATTCCTCTCCAGGCCAGTGTTTCCGCCGGCTTCGGCGCTGAGCGCGGATGGCTATATGGGTATATTCTTTCGGTATAACAGGCTGATCTTTTAGAGCCTTGCGCTGTGATAGAGTGCGCGTTCGTCTACGGCCCGACGGCCGTCCATAAGCAATTCCGTGAGTAGCCATGGTCGACAAACTGACGCACCTGAAACAGCTGGAGGCGGAAAGCATCCACATCATCCGCGAGGTGGCCGCCGAGTTCGATAACCCGGTGATGCTGTACTCGATCGGCAAGGATTCCGCGGTCATGCTGCACCTGGCCCGCAAGGCCTTCTTCCCCGGCAAGCTGCCCTTCCCGGTGATGCACGTGGACACCCGCTGGAAATTCCAGGAGATGTACAGGTTCCGCGAGCGCATGGTCGAGGAAATGGGCCTGGACCTGATCACCCACGTCAACCCGGACGGCGTCGCCCAGGGGATCAACCCGTTCACCCACGGCAGCGCCAAGCACACCGACGTGATGAAGACCGAGGGCCTCAAGCAGGCCCTGGACAAGTACGGTTTCGACGCCGCCTTCGGCGGCGCGCGGCGCGACGAGGAAAAGTCGCGGGCCAAGGAGCGTGTCTATTCGTTCCGCGACAGCAAGCATCGCTGGGATCCGAAGAACCAGCGCCCCGAGCTGTGGAACATCTACAACGGCAAGGTGAAGAAGGGCGAGTCGATCCGCGTCTTCCCGCTGTCCAACTGGACCGAGCTGGACATCTGGCAATACATCTACCTCGAAGGCATCCCGATCGTCCCGCTGTACTTCGCCGCCGAGCGCGAGGTCATCGAGAAGAACGGCACGCTGATCATGATCGACGACGAGCGCATCCTCGAGCACCTCTCGGACGAAGAGAAGGCCCGCATCGAGAAGCGCATGGTGCGTTTCCGTACCCTCGGCTGCTACCCGCTCACCGGCGCGGTGGAGTCCAGCGCCACCACGCTGCCGGAAATCATCCAGGAAATGCTCCTGACGCGCACTTCCGAACGCCAGGGCCGGGTCATCGACCATGACCAGGCCGGTTCGATGGAAGAAAAGAAACGTCAGGGCTATTTCTGAGGATACGCAGCATGTCTCATCAATCCGATCTGATCAGCGAGGACATCCTCGCCTACCTGGGGCAGCACGAACGCAAGGAACTGCTGCGCTTCCTCACCTGCGGCAACGTCGACGACGGCAAGAGCACCCTGATCGGGCGCCTGCTGCACGATTCCAAGATGATCTACGAGGATCACCTGGAGGCGATCGCCCGCGACTCGAAGAAGGTCGGCACCACCGGTGACGACGTCGACCTCGCGCTGCTGGTCGACGGCCTGCAGGCCGAGCGCGAGCAGGGCATCACCATCGACGTGGCGTACCGCTACTTCAGCACCGCCAAGCGCAAGTTCATCATCGCCGACACCCCCGGCCACGAGCAGTACACCCGCAACATGGCCACCGGCGCATCGACCTGCGACCTGGCGATCATCCTCATCGACGCCCGCTACGGCGTGCAGACCCAGACCCGCCGGCACAGCTTCATCGCTTCGCTGCTGGGCATCCGCCACATCGTCGTGGCGATCAACAAGATGGACCTGAAGGACTTCGACCAGGGTGTCTTCGAGCGGATCAAGGCCGACTACCTGGCCTTCGCCGAGAAGATCGGCCTGAAGACCAGTTCGCTGCACTTCGTGCCGATGTCGGCGCTCAAGGGCGACAACGTGGTCAACAAGTCCGAGCGTTCGCCCTGGTACAGCGGCCAGTCGCTGATGGAGATCCTCGAGACCGTCGAGATCGCCGCCGACCGCAACCTCGACGACATGCGCTTTCCGGTGCAGTACGTTAACCGGCCGAACCTGAACTTCCGCGGTTTCGCCGGCACCCTGGCCAGCGGCGTGGTGCGCAAGGGCGACGAGGTCGTGGCGCTACCGTCCGGCAAGGGCAGCAAGGTGAAGTCCATCGTCACCTTCGAGGGCGAACTGGAGCAGGCCGGACCCGGCCAGGCCGTCACCCTGACCCTGGAAGACGAGATCGACGTGTCCCGCGGCGACATGCTGGTGCATGCCGACAACCGCCCGCTGGTCAGCGACGGCTTCGACGCCATGCTCGTGTGGATGGCCGAGGAACCGATGCTGCCTGGCAAGAAGTACGACATCAAGCGCGCCACCAGCTACGTGCCGGGCTCGATCCCGAGCATCGTCCACAAGGTGGACGTGAACACCCTGGAGCAGACCCCGGGCAGCGAGCTGAAGCTCAACGAGATCGCCCGGGTCAAGGTCAGCCTGGACGCGCCCATCGCGCTGGACGGCTACGAGCAGAACCGCACCACTGGTGCCTTCATCGTCATCGACCGCTTGACCAACGGCACCGTCGGCGCCGGCATGATCATCTCCGAGCCGCCGGCAGGCCATGGCGCGGCTCAGCATGGCGCGAGCGCCCACGTCACCCGCGAGGAGCGCGCCGCGCGCTTCGGCCAGCAGCCGGCCACCGTGCTGTTCAGCGGCCTCTCCGGCGCCGGCAAGAGCACCCTGGCCTATGCCGTGGAGCGCAAGCTGTTCGACATGGGCCGCGCGGTCTACGTGCTCGACGGACAGAACCTGCGCCACGACCTGAACAAGGGCCTGCCGCAGGATCGCGCCGGGCGCACCGAGAACTGGCTGCGCACCGCGCACGTCGCCAAGCAGTTCAACGAGGCCGGGCTGATCAGCCTGTGCGCCTTCGTCGCGCCGAGCGCGGAAGGTCGCGCGCAGGCCCGGGCGCTGATCGGCGCCGAGCGCCTGATCACGGTCTACGTGCAGGCCTCGCCGCAGGTCTGCCGCGAACGCGATCCCCAAGGGCTGTATGCGGCGGGACAGGACAACATCCCTGGCGAGTCCTTCCCCTACGATGTGCCGCTGGACGCCGACCTTGTGATCGATACCCAGTCGCTGAGCGTCGAGGACGGCGTGAAGCAGGTGCTCGAGCTGTTGCGCGAACGCCAGGCGATCTGATCGTTTCGCAGCCATGAAAAAGCCCCGCGGATGCGGGGCTTTTTCATGGGCGTCCGACGGTTTTGCACAACGCGTCAGTACTTGCCTTTCAGGCCGTAGGTGGCGTCCAGGGTGCCGGGGCTGTCCGGGCTCTTCGGCGCGTAGTCCTTCGGCACCTCGCCGCTGGCCGGCGGGGTCAGGCGCTCGCGGCGCTCGGCCGGGTAGGCTTCGTCGGCATGCAGCGCGGCCAGCAGGCGCTGGCGGGTCTGTTCGTCCAGGGCCAGGCGCTGGGCACCGTCGGAGAGGTGCTCCTGCACGTCCTGGTAGCTCTGGGTCAGCTTCTTGACGAGGCTGGCGGTGGTGTTGAAATGGGTCACGACTTCGCGCTGATAGCTGTCGAAGCGGTCCTGCAGGTCGTCCATCTGGCGTTGCACCTTGTTCGGTGCGGCGTTGGGCAGCAGGCGGGCGATCAGAAAACCGATGGCGACCCCGGCGACCAGGGCGAGGGCCGGCAGCAGCCAGGCGGTGAGCGACTGTTCCACGCGAATCCTTCCTCTATAGACGGCTTTGCTTTACGTTAACGGCTTGAGTCCGAGCTGTATACCACGGCACGCGAGTAAGTGCCTGTGTCGCTTGGAGTAATCTGCTAGACGAGTCGACCCGAGCCGGGGTCACGGAGTACCTGTTTGTCTACCCGCGAAAACCCTGTAACCATCGACGGTCCCTGCGGGCCGCTGGAAGCCCTGCACCTCGACCTGGCGGACGCCCGCGGCATCGCCCTGGCCTGCCACCCGCATCCGCTGTTCGCCGGCACCATGCAGAACAAGGTGGTCGCCACCCTGCAGCGCGCCGCCCGCGACGCCGGCCTGGCGACCCTGCGCTTCAACTTCCGCGGCGTCGGCCAGAGCGCCGGCAGCTACGCCGAGGGTATCGGCGAGATCGATGACGCCGAGGCCGCCGCGCGCTGGTTGCTGGAGCGCCATCCGGGGCTGCCGCTGACCCTGATGGGCTTTTCCTTCGGCTCCTGCGTGGTCGGCAACCTGGCCGGCCGCCTGGAGGCGCAGGACGTCGCGCTGGCGCGACTGTTCATGATCGCGCCGCCGGTCGAGCGCTTCGCCGTCAGCCTGCCCGGGCGCTGCCCGCTGACCGTGATCCAGCCGGAAGACGACGATGTGGTCACGCCTTCGGCGGTGTATGCCTGGAGCGAGTCCCTGGCGCGTCCGCACGAGTTGCTGCGGGTGGCTGAAAGCGGACATTTCTTCCACGGCAAGCTGATCGAGCTGAAGGACCTGCTGCTGCCGCGCCTGCAGGACTGACGTCGTCGCGCCGGCCCTGCTACCATCCGGCGCGCCATCTTTTTCTTTGCCTGACACCTGGTATCGCATGACTACTCGTATCCTGACCGGCATCACCACCACCGGCACTCCGCACCTGGGCAACTACGCCGGCGCCATCCGCCCGGCGATCCTCGCCAGCCGTCGGAGCGACGTGGATTCGTTCTACTTCCTGGCGGACTACCACGCCTTGATCAAGTGCGACGATCCCGCTCGTATCCAGCGCTCGCGCCTGGAGATCGCCGCGACCTGGCTGGCCGGTGGCCTCGACGTCGAGCGTGCGACCTTCTACCGGCAGTCGGACATTCCCGAGATTCCCGAGCTGACCTGGCTGCTCACCTGCGTCAGCGCCAAGGGCCTGCTCAACCGCGCGCATGCCTACAAGGCGGCGGTGGACCGCAACGTCGAGGCCGGCGAAGACCCGGACGCCGGCGTGACCATGGGCCTCTACAGCTACCCGGTGCTGATGGCCGCGGACATCCTGATGTTCAACGCGCACAAGATCCCGGTCGGTCGCGACCAGGTGCAGCACGTGGAAATGGCCCGCGACATCGGCCAGCGCTTCAACCACCTGTTCGGCAACGGTCGCGAGTTCTTCGTCCTGCCCGAGGCGGTGATCGAGGAAAGCGTCGCCACCCTGCCGGGCCTGGACGGACGCAAGATGTCCAAGAGTTACGACAACACCATCCCGCTGTTCAGTTCGTCCAGGCAACTCAAGGACGCCATCGCCCGCATCGTCACCGACTCGCGCGCGCCGGGCGAAGCGAAGGACCCGGACAACTCGCACCTGTTCACCCTTTATTCGGCCTTCGCCAGCTCGGAGCAGGTCGCCACGTTCCGCCAGGAGCTGCTCGACGGCCTGGCCTGGGGCGAGGCCAAGCAACGCCTGTTCCAGTTGCTCGACGACGAACTGGGCGAGGCCCGCGAGCGCTACCAGGCGCTGATCGCCAAGCCGGACGACATCGAGGACATCCTTCTCGCTGGCGCGGCCAAGGCGCGCCGCATCGCCACGCCGTTCCTCGGTGAGCTGCGCGAGGCGGTCGGCCTGCGCTCCCTGCGCGAGCCGCTGAAGAGCGCCGAGGCTGGCAGGAAGAAGGCCACCAAGGCGGCGCGCCTGGTCAGCTTCCGCGACGACGACGGCAGCTTCCGTTTCCGCCTGCTGGATGCCGCCGGCGAGCAGTTGCTGCTGTCCCGCGCCTTTGCCGATGGCAAGGCCGCCGGCGCGGTGAGCAAGCGCCTGCAGGGCGGCGAGGGGACCGACCTGCGGGTCGACGGCAATGCCTTCGGCCTGTGGCTGGACGGCGAAGCGGTGGCGCAGAGCCCGGCCTTTGCCGACGCCGCCGCCCGCGACGCCGCCATCGAGCGCACCCGCGAAGCGCTGGCGCCGCAGGAATAAGGCTGCGGCCCGCCCTCGACGGATGGCCGATTGCCAAGAGACGGGGTCGTCGCTAAAGTGACGGCCCCGTTTTCGTTGCATTGCTACCGATCATGACGCCCCTCGAGCGCTACCAGGCCGATCTCCAACGCCCCGATTTCTTCCACGATGCCGCACAGGCGAATGCCGTGAAGCATCTGCAACGCCTCTACGACGACCTGGTCGCCGCCGACCATGCCAAGCCCGGCCTGTTCGGCAAGCTGCTCGGCAGGAAGTCCGGCGGGCCGGTCAAGGGCCTGTACTTCTGGGGCGGCGTCGGCCGCGGCAAGACCTACCTGGTGGATACCTTCTTCGAATCGCTGCCGTTCGAGCAGAAGGTGCGCACGCACTTCCACCGCTTCATGAAGCGGGTGCATGAAGAACTGAAGACCCTCAAGGGCGAGAAGAACCCGCTGACCATCATCGGCAAGCGTTTCGCCGACGAGGCGCGGGTGATCTGTTTCGACGAGTTCTTCGTCTCCGACATCACCGACGCGATGATCCTCGCCACGCTGCTGGAAGAGCTGTTCAAGAATGGCGTGAGCCTGGTGGCGACCTCCAACATCGTTCCGGACGGCCTGTACAAGGACGGCCTGCAGCGCGCGCGCTTCCTGCCGGCGATCGCCCTGCTCAAGGAGCATACCGAGATCGTCAACGTCGACAGCGGCGTCGACTATCGACTGCGTGCGCTGGAGCAGGCGGAGCTGTTCCACTGGCCGCTCAGCGAGCAGGTCGAGGAGGAGATGGCGCGCAGCTTCAAGGCCCTGACCCCGGACTGCGCCAAGGCCCAGCGCGACGAGGCGCTGATGATCGAGAACCGCGAGATTCGCGCGCGCCTGACCTGCGACGACGTTGCCTGGTTCGAGTTCCGCGAGCTGTGCGACGGCCCGCGCAGCCAGAACGACTACATCGAACTGGCGAAGATCTTCCACGCGGTGCTGATCTCCAACGTCGAGCAGATGGGCGTCGCCAAGGACGACATGGCGCGACGCTTCATCAACCTGGTGGACGAGTTCTACGACCGTAGCGTCAAGCTGATCATCTCCGCCGAGGTCGAACTCAAGGACCTCTATAGTGGCGGCCGGCTGGAATTCGAGTTCCAGCGCACCCTCAGCCGTCTGCTGGAAATGCAGTCCCACGAATACCTGACGCGTCCGCACCGGCCCTGATCCGGGGCGGGAACGAGAAAGGGGTTGCCGATGGCAACCCCTTTTTTCATGGGCGCGCGGCGTCTCAGCGTTGCGCGGTGTTCTGTTCGAAACCGGCGAGGAGCTTCTTCGCGTGGGCCACTTCGAGGGCTTCCATGGCGTTGATCGGCTTGATCGCCACGGCCTGCTTCAGTTGGGCGATGGCTTTCTCCCGTTCGTCGTCGCCGTATACGTAGGTCAGCGCGTTGGCGTATTCGTAGTGGCCGATCGGCAGGTCGTCGGCCTGGCGGAAGGAGCGGGCGAAATACTGCTCCATCTTGTCGGCGCTGACCCCGTAGGTCATCTTGCCGACCAGCTTGCCGACCTTGCGGATCACTCCCGCCTCGTAACCGCCGTAGAGCGCCAGGGCGAACGGCTGGTTGGGCTGCCTGGCCAGGAGGGCGTCCAGTTCCCTGGGGATCTCGCTGGTATAGCCGCGCTTGAGCACCACCGGTACCGACAGCTCCTCGGCCAGGCGCGCCTTGGCGTAGACGCTGCCGAACTGGGCCACGATATCGGCCTTGACCAGCGGGCCGGCCTGCTCGGTGTAGTCGATCACCTCTTCCAGCAGGCGCTGCTTCTCCGCCTGGGTGGGCGCCAGGAACATGGCGTAGAGCACCTGGGCGAACATTGCCGGGACCTGGCCGCCAACCCCCAGGGCCAGGCCCTGTTCCTTGGCCTTGGCGTAGTCGCCACGGAACAGCAGGCGCCAGACGTCCTGCAGTCGCGCCGCATACTCCGCGGCTTCCTCGGGCCTGCCGGTAAATCCGGTGCCGGCCTTCACGGTCTTTTCCAGGGCGTCGGGGTGCGAGGTGGCCATGCTCACCACCCAGTCGGCGTCCGGATAGGGATAGCTGCCGAAGCCGCGGGTCAGGCGCGGCCAGGCTTCCTTCAACTTGTCGCCGGGATAGTCATAGGCGCTCTGGTCGTAGGGGAAGGCTTTCCAGTGGTCGGCGGCCATGACATTCGTACCGAAGAGGGCCAGGAAGGCGAGCAGATAAAGGCGCATGGCAAAGGTCCGTTCTTGTCGTTGTTCGGAACGCCCGCGTCTGCGGCGGGCCTGCGAGGTTCATGAGAACCCGTGCAGGCCCGCCTGGCTACCCATCCTAGGGATGGCCGGCTCAGCTTTCCTTCTGCAGGAACTGGCGGCGGTAATGGTGGGGGGAGAGCTCCGTGTGCTGGCGAAACAGGCGGGCGAAGAAGCTGGCGTCGTCGTAGCCGACTTCGTAGCTGATCGTCTTGATGCTCTTGCGGGTACTCGACAACAAGCCCTTGGCGGTCTCGATGCGCAGGCGCTGCAGGTAGTGCAGTGGCTTGTCGCCGGTGGCCGCCTGGAAGCGCCGCATGAAGTTGCGGATGCTCATGCCGTGGTCGCGGGCGACATCCTCGAAACGGAACTTGTCGGCGAAGTGGTCTTCCAGCCATTGCTGGATCTGCAGTATCGTCGGGTCGTGGTGCAGTTTCTGCCCGCCGAAGCCGATGCGTCCCGGGGTGTAGCTGCGCTGCACCTCGTAGAGGGTATCGCGGGCCACCGCCTGGGCCACCGGACCGCCGCAGAAGCGTTCGATCAGGTAGATGTACAGGTCGCAGGCGGAGGTGACGCCGCTGGCGCAGAACAGGTCGTCGGCGTCGGTGAGGTGTTTTTCCTGGTTGAGCAGCACATTCGGAAAGCGCTCGGCGAATTCCCGGTAGAAACGCCAGTAGGTGGTCGCTTCCTTGCCGTCCAGCAGCCCCGCCCGGGCCAGCCAGAAGACCCCGGTGGCCTCGCCGCATAGCGCGGTGCCCTCGGCGTGGCTGCGGCGCAGCCAGGGGACGATCTGCGGATAGCGCCGCTCGAGGGCGTCGAAGTCGCCCCAGAAGGCTGGCAGGACCACGATATCGCAGGCGGCGAGGGGGCCGTCGACGGCGATGCTGTCGCCGCTGAAGCTGCGTACCGGCTGGCCGTCGGGGCTGAGGATGCGCGTACGGAAGGCCGGCTGCAGGCCGAGGCCCTGCTGCTTGCCGTGGCGCAGGCTGGCCATGTGGAAGAAGTCCTTGGCCTGCATCAGGGTCGAGGCGAAGACGCCGTCGATGGCGACGATGCCGACATGTTTCAGCACCGGGGCGGATTGAGCGCGCATGGATTTTTATCGTTGTTGTGAGTAAGGGAAAGCGGTCAAAAGGCGGCTGGATCGTCTTATTTTTTGGCGCAACTGTCCAGTGCGTCGGTCGGGGCATTTCCCTACAGTCGAAGGCCTGCCGCGTGCGGCCAATCCGATCCCAGACCGTTTCCAGGTGACCACGATGATACCGAGAACCCTGTTCAGCTCCGACCACGAACTGTTCCGCGACAGCGTGCGCAAGTTCCTCGAACAGGAGGCCGTGCCTTTCCATCACCAGTGGGAAAAGGATGGGCATGTCGACCGCGCGCTCTGGAACAAGGCCGGCGAGGCCGGAATGCTCTGTTCGCACCTGCCGGAGGAATATGGCGGGATGGGCGCGGACTTCCTCTACAGCGCGGTGGTCATCGAAGAAATCGGTCGGGCCGGGCTGACCGGGATCGGCTTCTCCCTGCATTCGGACATCGCCGCACCCTACATCCTCCACTACGGCAGCGAGGCGCTGAAGCGCAAGTACCTGCCGAAGCTGGTATCCGGCGAGATGGTCGCGGCCATCGCCATGACCGAACCGGGCGCCGGCTCCGACCTGCAAGGGGTGAAGACCACCGCGGTACTGGATGGCGACGAGTACGTCATCAATGGTTCGAAGACCTTCATCACCAACGGCTTCCTCGCCGACCTGGTGATCGTGGTGGCGAAGACCGATCCGAAGGCTGGCGCCAAGGGCATAAGCCTGTTCGTGGTCGAGGCGGGTACGCCGGGCTTCAGCAAGGGCAAGCGACTGGAGAAGGTCGGGATGAAGGCCCAGGATACCTCCGAACTGTTCTTCCAGGATGTGCGGATTCCCCGGGAGAACCTGCTCGGCAAGGACGGCCAGGGATTCATCTACCTGATGCAGGAGCTGCCGCAGGAGCGCCTGACCGTCGGTATCGGCGCGCTGGCATCGGCCGAGGCGGCCCTGCAATGGACGCTCGACTACACTCGCGAGCGCAAGGCGTTCGGCAAGTCGGTGGCGGATTTCCAGAACACCCGTTTCAAGCTGGCGGAAATGGCCACCGAGATCCAGGTCGGCCGGGTCTTCGTCGATCGCTGCATGGAGCAGCATCTCCAGGGCAAGCTGGACGTACCCACCGCCGCCATGTGCAAGTACTGGACGACGGACCTGCAATGCAAGGTGCTCGACGAATGCGTGCAATTGCACGGCGGCTACGGCTTCATGTGGGAATACCCGGTGGCGCGGGCCTGGGCCGATGCCCGGGTGCAGCGGATCTACGCCGGTACCAACGAGATCATGAAGGAGATCATCGCGCGGGCCCTGTGACGCGCTCCCGGCCGCCGGGCCCTGGAGAGCTCAGGGCGCCGGGTTCGGTTGCTCCCGGTGGATCGCGTCGATAGCGGCGAGCACTTCCTCGTCCAGCTTCAGGTGGATGCTGCCAAGGTTGGTTTCCAGTTGTTCCAGCGAGGTGGCGCCGATGATGTTGCTGCTGACGAACGACCGCGAGGTGACATAGGCCAGCGCCATCTGCGCCGGCTCCAGCCCATGCTCGCGGGCGAGCGCCACGTAGCGCGCGCAGGCCGCCTCGGCCTGCGGGTTGGTGTAGCGGGTGAAGCGGCTGTAGAGACTGATGCGCGCGTTGGCCGGACGGGCGCCATTCCCGTACTTGCCGGAAAGCATGCCGAAGGCCATTGGCGAGTAGGCCAGCAGGCCACATTGTTCGCGGATGGCGATCTCCGCCAGGCCGACCTCGAAGCTGCGGTTGAGCAGGTTGTAGGGATTCTGGATAGACACCGCGCGCGGCCAGCCGCGCTCCTCGGCGAGCCTGAGGAAGGTCATGGTGCCCCAGGGCGTTTCGTTGGACAGGCCTATATGGCGGATCTTGCCGGCGCGCACCTGCTCGTCGAGCACTTCCAGGGTTTCCTCCAGGGGGGTGAAGCTCTCCTCCTGGTGCTGGTAACCGAGCTGGCCGAAGAAGTTGGTGCGCCGTTCGGGCCAGTGCAACTGGTAGAGGTCCAGCCAGTCGGTCTGCAGGCGCTGCAGGCTGGCGTCGAGAGCGGCGACGATGTGGCGGCGGTTGAACCTGAGGTTGCCGTCGCGCACATGGCTGATGCCGTTGCCGGGGCCGGCGATCTTGCTGGCGAGGATCCAGTCGGCGCGGTCGCCGCTGCGGCGGAACCAGTTGCCGATGATGCGCTCGGTGCTGGCATAGGTTTCCGCGCGCGGCGGCACCGGGTACATCTCCGCGGTATCCATGAAATTGATCCCGGCGGCCTTGGCCCTGGCGATCTGGGCGAACGCCTCCTCCTCGCTGTTCTGCTCGCCCCAGGTCATGGTGCCGAGGCACAGGGCGCTGACTTTCAGGTCGGTGCGGCCGAGCGGGCGATACTGCATGCGGGTGTCCTCGTGAAATTAAGTGGTTAATGCGGTTGTAAATTCTGGCGAAATCTGCATAATTCCGCAGCCTTTCATCGGCGGGGGATGCCTAGCCTGCCGATCGATATATCTAGTCGTTACGGACGCACACCGACCCGAGCCCCAATTCGTGTCTGTTTTCGGCTGTCCTTGACTTGTCAAGGCAACCACTGTCCAGTAAGATTCGCCGTCTTATTTTCAGGCGGCCCCTGAGGCTATAACGAATGAAAACCTATACCGCGAAACCGGAAACTGTACAGCGCGACTGGTTCGTCGTCGACGCTGCCGGCCAGACCCTGGGTCGTCTGGCGACCGAAATTGCCCGCCGCCTGCGTGGCAAGCACAAGCCTGAGTACACTCCGCACGTTGATACCGGCGACTACATCGTCGTCATCAACGCCGAGCAGGTGCGTGTGACCGGTGCCAAGACCACCGACAAGATGTACTACCACCACTCCGGCTTCCCGGGCGGCATCAAGTCGATCAACTTCGAGAAGCTGATCGCCAAGGCCCCTGAGCGCGTCATCGAGACCGCTGTGAAAGGCATGCTGCCGAAGAACCCTCTGGGTCGCGATATGTATCGCAAGCTGAAGGTGTACAAGGGTGCCAACCACCCGCACACCGCTCAGCAGCCCCAAGAACTGAAGATTTAACGGGATAGCTCATTATGTCGGCGACTCAAAATTACGGCACTGGCCGTCGTAAGACCGCTACCGCTCGCGTCTTCCTGCGTCCGGGTACTGGCAAGATTTCCATCAACAACCGCGGCCTCGACCAGTTCTTCGGTCGTGAAACCGCTCGCATGGTCGTGCGTCAGCCGCTCGAGCTGACCGAGACCGTCGAGAAGTTCGACATCTTCGTCACCGTCGTCGGCGGTGGTGTAAGTGGTCAGGCTGGCGCGATCCGTCACGGCATCACCCGTGCCCTGATCGAATACGACGAAACCCTGCGCAGCCCGCTGCGCAAGGCCGGTTACGTGACCCGCGATGCCCGCGAAGTCGAGCGTAAGAAAGTCGGTCTGCGTAAAGCGCGTAAGCGTCCGCAGTACTCCAAGCGTTAAGTCGACGCTTGATGAAAAACGCCCACCTCTTCGGAGCTGGGCGTTTTTTTATGTCTACGCTCTACTCTCTGCGGCAAGGTGTCGCATGGCCGGAGAGCGCGCCCTGCAAGGGTTTCGGGCTGTTTGTGTCAGGCTATTACCTTGTCATCAAAGGGGGTTTTCTTTACCATTTGGCGAATTTTTTGCGCGGCTCGAATTTTTACTTAAAGGCCTGATTAGAACAGGTCTGAAGCTGATGGGAGACGACTGAATGAGTAATGACGGCGTGAATGCAGGCCGGCGTCGCTTCCTCGTCGCGGCCACTTCTGTGGTTGGCGCGGCGGGAGCGGTGGGTGCTGCGGTCCCGTTCGTAGGGTCATGGTTCCCCAGTGCCAAAGCCAAGGCTGCTGGCGCGCCGGTGCAGGTGAACGTGGGCAAGATCGATCCAGGTCAGCAGATCATCGCTGAATGGCGCGGCAAGCCCGTATTCATCGTGCACCGTACGAAGGAGATGCTGGACGCCCTGCCGAGCCTCGAAGGACAACTGGCCGACCCGGACTCCAAGGCCTCGGAGCAGCCGGAGTACGTCGATCCCAAGCTTCGCTCGATCAAGCCGGAACTGGCGGTGATCGTCGGCATCTGTACCCACCTGGGCTGCTCGCCGACCTTCCGTCCCGAAGTCGCCCCTGCCGACCTCGGTCCGGACTGGAAGGGTGGCTATTTCTGCCCTTGCCACGGCTCCCACTACGACCTCGCCGGTCGTGTCTACAAGGGCCAGCCTGCGCCGCTGAACCTGCCGATTCCGCCTTATACGTTCGATGCTGACGATGTCATCACCATCGGCGTGGACCAGGAGAAAGCCTGATGAACAAGTTCATGGCTTGGGTCGATGCGCGTTTTCCCGCGACCAAGATGTGGGAAGACCATCTGAGCAAGTACTACGCACCGAAGAACTTCAACTTCTGGTATTTCTTCGGCTCCCTGGCGCTGCTGGTGCTGGTGAACCAGATCCTCACTGGTATCTGGCTGACCATGAGCTTCACGCCGTCGGCCGAAGAGGCGTTCGCCTCCGTCGAATACATCATGCGCGATGTCGACTACGGCTGGATCATTCGCTACATGCACTCCACCGGTGCATCGGCGTTCTTCATCGTGGTCTACCTGCACATGTTCCGCGGCCTGCTCTACGGCTCCTATCAGAAGCCGCGCGAGCTGGTGTGGATCTTCGGCATGCTGATCTACCTGGCGCTGATGGCCGAGGCCTTCATGGGCTACCTGCTGCCTTGGGGCCAGATGTCCTACTGGGGCGCCCAGGTGATCATCTCCCTGTTCGGCGCGATTCCTGTGGTCGGCGAAGACCTGGCCCAGTGGATCCGTGGTGACTTCCTGATCTCCGGCATCACCCTGAACCGCTTCTTCGCCCTGCACGTGATCGCCCTGCCGATCGTCCTGCTTGGCCTGGTCGTGCTGCACATCCTGGCGCTGCACGAAGTCGGTTCGAACAACCCGGACGGCGTGGACATCAAGAAGAAGAAGGACGAGAACGGCGTACCGCTGGACGGCATCGCGTTCCACCCGTACTACACCGTGAAGGACATCGTCGGCGTCGTGGTGTTCCTGTTCATCTTCTGCACCGTGATCTTCTTCTTCCCGGAAATGGGCGGCTACTTCCTCGAGAAGCCCAACTTCGAGATGGCCAACCAGTTCAAGACCCCCGAGCACATCGCTCCGGTCTGGTACTTCACCCCGTTCTACGCGATCCTCCGCGCGGTTCCGGACAAGCTGATGGGCGTGGTGGCGATGGGTGCGGCGATCGCCGTGCTGTTCGTCCTGCCGTGGCTGGATCGCAGCCCGGTTCGCTCGATCCGCTACAAGGGCTGGTTGAGCAAGCTGTGGCTGGTGATCTTCGCGGTTTCCTTCGTGATCCTCGGCTACTACGGTGCCCAGGCTCCGAGCCCGCTGGGTACCACCCTGTCGCGCATTTGCACCGTCCTGTATTTCGCCTTCTTCATCCTGATGCCGTTCTACACCCGGATGGAGAAGACCAAACCGGTTCCGGAAAGGGTGACTGGCTGATGAAAAAGCAATTCGCTGCACTGATCCTGGCGGTACTGCCAGTCCTGGGTTTCGCCGCCGGCGGCCATGGGCCGCAACTGGACCATGTCGATATCGACCTGACCGACAAGGCGGCCATGCAGGATGGCGCGCGTACCTTCGCCAACTACTGCATGGGCTGTCATAGCGCCAAGTTCCAGCGTTACGAGCGCGTCGCCACCGACCTGGGCATTCCGGCCGACCTGATGATGGAAAAGCTGGTATTCACCGGCGCCAAGATCGGCGATCACATGGATATCGGCATGAAGCCGGCCGACGCCAAGACCTGGTTCGGCGCCGCTCCGCCGGACCTGACCCTGGTCGCCCGCGTACGTGGCACCGACTGGCTGTACAGCTACCTGCGTTCGTTCTACGAGGATCCCAAGCGTCCGTGGGGCGTGAACAACGTGGTCTTCCCGAACGTCGGCATGCCGAACGTCCTGGCTCCCCTGCAGGGACGCCAGGTGATCGGCTGCAAGCAGGTGCAGGTGGTCGAGGATGGCAAGAAGCAGTTCGACCCGCTGACCGGCACCCCGCTGACTCACGAAGCCTGTGACCAGCTGACCGTGGTGCCGAAGACCGGCGAGCTGAACGAAGCCCAGTTCGACGAGAAGGTCAAGAACCTGGTGACCTTCCTGGCCTATTCGGCCAACCCGAACAAGCTGGCCTCCGAGCGTATCGGTACCTACGTCCTGCTCTACCTGGCCTTCTTCTTCGTATTCGCCTATCTCCTCAAGCGCGAGTACTGGAAGGACGTGCACTAACCCGCACGTTGGTCTCGAAGCGCGCGCCCTCCGGGGCGCGCGCGTCTTTTCACCTCCCACAAGTCGACCTGCGAGGAGGGCTCCATGGCTTCGATCAACAAGCTGACCTGCTATTCCGATCCCGCCGATCACTACTGCCATCGCATTCGCCTGGTCCTGGCCGAGAAGAATGTGAGCGTGGACGTGGTCGATATCCAGGCGGGGCGCTGTCCGCCGGAGCTGGCGGAGGTCAACCCCTACGGCAGCGTGCCGACCCTGGTCGATCGCGACCTGGCGCTGTACGAACCGACGGTGGTCATGGAATACCTCGACGAGCGCTACCCACATCCGCCACTCTTGCCCGACTATCCGGTGAAGCGTGCCAACAGCCGCTTGTTGATCCATCGTATCCAGCGGGACTGGTGTGCCCTGGTGGACCGGATCCTCGATGCGCGCAGCAAGGAGGCCGAGCGGGCGTTGGCGCGCAAGGAGTTGCGCGAGAGCCTGACCGGCGTTTCCCCGCTGTTCGCCGACAAGGCGTACTTCCTCAGCGAGGACTTCAGCCTGGTGGATTGCTGCCTGCTGCCGATCCTCTGGCGCCTCCCCGTACTGGGCATCGAGTTGCCGCGGCAGGCCAAGCCGTTGCTCGACTACATGGAGCGCGGCTTCGCCCGGGACAGCTTCCGGGCCAGTCTGTCTTCCGTTGAACGAGATATGCGTTAAGGAACATGAAGATGAATTCCAGCCGTCCCTATCTGGTCCGCGCGCTCTACGAATGGATCGTCGACAACGACTGCACGCCGCACATCCTGGTGAACGCCGAGTTCGCCGGGGTAAAGGTGCCTCCGGGGTACGCCAGCGATGGGCAGATCGTGCTCAATGTCTCGCCCTCGGCCGTGCGCCATCTGCACATGGACAACGAGGCGGTGAGCTTCGAGGGGCGTTTCGGGGGCGTGGCCCAGAGCCTGTACATTCCCGCGCTGGCGGTGATGGCCATCTATGCCAGGGAGAACGGCCAGGGCATGGTCTTCGATCTGGAGCAGCCAGGTCCGGTGGACGACGAGCCGGGTGATGACGACGGTGGGCCGTCCGATGAGCCGCCGCGTCCCAGCGGCAGGCCGTCGTTGAAGGTGGTCAAGTAGACGGCGAGCAATGAAAAAAGGCGATCGAAGGATCGCCTTTTTTCGTTCTGGCGTTCGTCAGTTTATGTATTCGAACAGCTTGACGATCTTCTGCACGCCGTCGACGCCTTGGGCGACACGGACGGCCTGGGCGGCTTCCTGCTGGTTGACCAGGCCCATCATGTAGACGATGCCGTTCTCGGTGACCACCTTGATCCGCGAGGAAGGCACGTTGGGATCGCTGAGCATCTGGGTCTTCAGCTTGGTGGTGATCCAGGTGTCGTTGTTGCGCGCGAGCAGGGAGGAGGGCGCGGTCACCTGCAGCTCGTTATGCACGTTCTTGACCTTCTGCACCGTGCGCGCGGCCTGCTCGGCCTTGCTCTTGAGGTCGGCGCGCGGGGTCTGGCCGGCGATCAGCACGATGCCGTTGTAGCTGACCACGACGATGTGGGAATCCTTGTCCAGGGCCGGATCGGCCTTGGCGATGTTCACCGCGGCCTTGGTCTCGATCAGCGAGTCGTCGATCTTGCTGCCGATGGTGCGGGTCCCGCGATCATCGTCGATCGGCTTGTCCCGGGTGGCGCTGAGGAAACTGCTGCAGCCTCCCAGGGCCAGGCTCAGGGCCAGGGTGGCGGCGACGAAGGCGGTACGGCTCATTCTTCACTCCCGAACAGTTGGCGGTCGATCAGGTCGCACAGGCAGTGGATGGCCAGCAGGTGGACTTCCTGGATGCGCGCGGTGATCTTGGACGGAACGCGGATTTCCACGTCTTCCGGCAGCAGCAGGGAGGCCATGCCGCCGCCGTCGCGGCCGGTCAGGGCGACCACCACCATCTCGCGGTCGTGGGCGGCCTGGATGGCCTGGATCACATTGGCCGAGTTGCCGCTGGTGGAGATCGCCAGCAGGACGTCGCCCGGCTGGCCCAGGGCGCGGATCTGCTTGGAGAAGACTTCGTTGTAGCTGTAGTCGTTGGCGATCGAGGTGATGGTCGAGCTGTCGGTGGTCAGGGCCACGGCCGGCAGGCTCGGACGTTCGCGCTCGAAGCGGTTGAGCAGTTCGGAGGAAAAGTGCTGGGCATCGCCGGCCGAGCCGCCATTGCCGCAGGAGAGGATCTTGCCCTCGTTGAGCAGCGCGTTGACCATCACCAGGCTGGCCTGCTCGATATAGGGGGGCAGAACCTCCAGCGCTTGCTGCTTGGTCTCGATGCTGGCCTGGAAGAGCTGGCGGATACGGTGTTGCATGTCCATCGGTAATGACCTTCGGTGGGGCGGCTGTTCAGGCGTCGAACGCGTTCTGAATCCAGTCCAGTCGCGGTGGTGATTGTCCGTCGCTGGTATCGACGGTGACCACATCGAAGCGACAGGGCCGTTTGGCCCAGCGCGCCTCCTGTTGCAGGAAAAGTTCGGCGGAGAGGATCAGGCGCTGGCGCTTGCGCGCGTCGATGCTCTCCAGCGCTCCACCCCAGGCGCGATGCCGGCGGGAGCGGACTTCGACGAATACTACTGTATCGCCGTCGAGCATGACCAGATCGAGCTCCCCCCGGCGGCAGGTCCAATTCTTGCCAAGTGTGGCAAGGCCCTGGCGAAGGAGGTGGGCGCAGGCCATTTCCTCGGCCTGGCGCCCCTTGTCCCGGGAGTTCGCTCTATCGGTCAAAAGCTGGTGGTCCCCAGCGGCTGGACCTGGCCGTTGCGGAATTCGGCCCATTGCAGCTGGCGTTCGATACGCTGGGCCGGGTTGAGGCTCAGGGTGCCGGTCAGGCCGTCGATCTGCAGGCTCGGTACGGCCTTCAGTTCGGGCAGGCGCGGAGCCAGTCGGTAGGCGTCGACGCCCATGGCGTAGAGCCGGCCCATGCTGCCATTGGCCTGCGGCCACTGGGCAGCGACCTGCTGGCGGGTCGGGTCGCTGGGGTTGAGCAGCCACGGGGTCTCGCAGAAGCGGATGCCGTTGAGGTCCTGGTCCTGGGTCGGGTTGTTGGTCCCGGTGTAGAGGTGCGAGGTGGCGTACACCGGAAGGTCGCCGGCGTACTGGAAGGCCAGGGTCGGCTTGATCTGGCGGGCCTGCTGCGGGGTGGCGGCGAGGAACACGAAGTCGATGTCCTGGCGGCGTGACGGCTGGGTGGCGATCTGGCTGCCCAGGGCACCTTGCAGGCGCTGGGCGCGGCCTTCGCTCTGGCGCAGTTGCAGCAGGTCGGCGATCTGTTGCGCCAGTTGTACCGGCTGGTCGACGTGCTCGGCGGCGATCAGACTGCCACCGGCGGCCTGCCAGCTCTGGCTGAAGGCGGCCAGGACGCGGTCACCCCATTCGCCGCGCGGCACCAGCGCCACGGCGCGGCGCATGCCATCGCCCCAGGCGCGGCTGGCTACCGCGCGGGCTTCGTCTTCGGCGGCGAGGCCGAACTGGAACAGCTGCGCCGGACCTTCCTGACTGTTGTCGCCATAATTGAGCGCGAGGGTGGTGATCGGCAGTTGCTCGCGGCTGGCCAGTTGCTTGACCAGTGGCTTCTCCAGCGGGCCGACGACCAGTTCGACGCCGTCGGCCTGCGCCTGGCGATAGAAGTCGTCCACCGAGCGCACCTGGGTGCTGTCGTAGAGCTTGATCGAGGGAGGGTTCTGACCGGCCTGCTGGGCCTGGTAGTGGGCTGCGAGGAAGCCGTCCTGCAGGGCGCGTGCAACGTTGGCCAGCTGGCCTTGCTGCGGCAGCAACAAAGCGATGCGGGTCAGCGGCTGCTGGGACAGGGTCTTGAGTTTTTCCAGCGCGGCCGGCAGGTGTTTGGCAGCCGGGTGTTCCGGGTTCTGCTGCTGCCAGCTCTGGATGCTGGCCTGCTGTTGCTGCAGGGTCGGCGAGGTCTTGGTGATGCGCGCCAGGGCCAGCCAGCCGCTGAGGTCGCCTTCGCTGGCGCTCGGTTGCAACTGGTCGACCGGCAGGCTGCTGACCAGGCTCCAGATCTTCTCCTGGTTTTCGAGTACCGCCGGGCCTTCGAGCAGTGGTGCGAAGTAGATGCGCTCCTTGGCTGCCGCGAGGACCTGGCCGTCGGCGGCGAGGGCCTGGGCCTTGGCGCGTTGGGTACGCACCTGCTGGGTCACCGGCAGTTCGCCGAGATGCTGCATGCTCGGGTGCTGCAGGGCCTGCAGGGCGGCCTTGGGCTTGTTGCGGGCGAGGGCGAGTTCGGCGCCGAGGGTGCTGGCGAAGACCTGCTGGGCCGGTTTCAGGGTTTCCAGGGGAATCTGCCCGAGAATGGCGCTGGAGCGTGCCAGGTCCTTCTGCTGGTAGGCCAGGTCCGCGGCCGAGAGGCGCAGCAGGGCGGCTTCTTCCGGCTTGCTCTGGCTGGCCTGCTGCAACAACTGCTCGATGCTGGCATTCGGCGTACGGGGAAGTTCGCCCAGTCCGGAGTTGGACGAGGTCGCGCAGGCGGTCAGCAGACCGGCCAGGATCAAAGCAGAAAGCGGACGCAAGCAAGCGATCATATCGGGCTTCTCATGGCGCATACACAAAGAGTCGCCGATTGTACCGGAGCCCCGCGCCGGGTGCGATGGCGGCACCCTGAATCGCGATACAATGCCACCTTTTCAGATAGCTCCCGAGGTGTTTTCGTGTCAGCAGGCACTCTGTTCGTAGTGGCGACCCCGATCGGCAATCTCGACGACATCACCCCGCGCGCCCTGCGGGTGTTGCGCGAGGTAGCGCTGGTGGCCGCGGAGGATACGCGCCATTCGATCCGCCTGTTCCAGCACTTCGGCATCGAGACGCCGCTGGCCGCCTGCCACGAACACAACGAGCGCGAGGAGGGCGGCCGTTTCATCTCCCGCCTGCAGTCCGGCGACGACGTGGCGCTGATCTCGGACGCCGGTACCCCGCTGATTTCCGATCCCGGCTTCCACCTGGTACGCCAGGCGCAGGCGCTGGGTATCCGGGTAGTCCCGGTGCCGGGCTCCTGCGCGCTGATCGCGGCGCTGTCGGCGGCGGGATTGCCGTCGGACCGGTTCATCTTCGAAGGTTTCCTGCCCGCCAAGGCTGCGGGGCGACGCAGCCGCCTCCAGGCGGTACAGGAAGAGCCGCGCACGCTGATTTTCTACGAGGCGCCCCATCGTCTGCTGGAAAGCCTGGCGGACATGCGCGACGTGTTCGGCGGGGAGCGCCGTGCGGTGCTGGCGCGGGAGCTGAGCAAGACCTTCGAGACCATCCGCAGCCTACCGCTGGCCGAACTGCACGATTGGGTGGCGTCGGACAGCAACCAGCAGCGCGGCGAGTGCGTTGTGCTGGTGGCGGGGTGGCTGGCGCCGGAAGGCGAGGAATCGATAGGTGCAGAGGCGCTCAGGGTGCTCGACCTGCTGCTTGCCGAGCTGCCGTTGAAGAAAGCGGCGGCGCTGGCGGCGGAAATCACCGGGGTGCGAAAAAACCTTTTGTATCAACAGGCTTTGCAGCGCCAAGGGAAGAGTTGAGCTTGTTCTTCGCGCCTGCTCCCGCTAACCTTGTCGGCGGAGAGTCGATTGGGCAGTCGCTGTCGCGCAATAGCGCGGTGGAGGAAAGTCCGGGCTCCATAGGGCAGAGTGCCAGGTAACGCCTGGGAGGCGCGAGCCTACGGAAAGTGCCACAGAAAATAACCGCCTAAGCGCAGCAGCGCCGGTAAGGGTGAAAAGGTGCGGTAAGAGCGCACCGCACGGCTGGCAACAGTGCGTGGCTAGGTAAACCCCACTCGGAGCAAGACCAAATAGGAATCCATTGGCGCGGCCCGCGCTGGATTCGGGTAGGTCGCTTGAGGCGTACAGTGATGTGCGTCCCAGAGGAATGGCTGTCCTCGACAGAACCCGGCTTATAGATCGACTCTCCCACTTCTTCCCACCTTCGTCGCTTTTTCCCGGTTTTATCCGTCCGTCGTAAAAGCGAAAGGCTCCCACTCTTGATAAATCACTTTAAGTTCGAAGCCTAAGACTTTGGACTTATTGTGTTTTGTCATTTCTTTTACTTCTAAAAGCGCTCCGCAACCTTCCAAAACCTCGCTAAATCTCCGTCCTGTAAGGATTTTTCGCTTCTGACGCGCCTTGACGGTGGGGAGTGTGGATTTCTATAGTGTGCGGAAGTGGTATGAAGTGGGTAAAAGTGGGATCAATTGGCATGGAAAGCCAACCACAGGGGAAGCGCTGACGTGTTTCGCGGAGCTAATGCCATCAGTCTCGACGCCAAAGGGCGCCTCGCGATGCCGAGTCGGTATCGTGACGAGCTCGTTTCGCGTTGTGCCGGCCAGCTCATCGTCACCATCGATGCAGTCGACCCTTGCCTCACCGTCTACCCCTTACCCGAATGGGAACTGATCGAAGCCAAGCTGCGCGAGTTGCCGTCCCTGCGTGAGGAGACCCGGCGCCTGCAGCGTCTGCTGATCGGCAATGCCGTCGATCTGGAACTGGATGGGAACGGGCGCTTCCTCATTCCGCCGCGCCTGCGCGAGTACGCCAAGCTGGACAAGCGGGCGATGCTGGTAGGGCAACTGAACAAGTTTCAGTTGTGGGATGAGGATGCCTGGAACGCCATGGCTGAAGCCGACCTGGCGGCAATCAAACAACCCGGTGGGCTGCCGGACGAACTACGCGACCTGATCCTTTGACTATGAATGCCACCTACCGCCATATCACCGTTCTGCTCGAGGAGGCCGTTTCCGCGCTGGCCCCACGGGAGGACGGCTGCTATCTGGACGGTACCTTCGGAAGAGGGGGCCATAGTCGAGCCTTGCTCGAGAAACTGGGCACCGGGGGGCGCCTGCTCGGATTCGACAAAGATCCCCAGGCCATCCAGACAGGAAAAGCATTGGCGGCCGAAGACGGCCGCTTCGTCATTGTGCAGCGCTCGTTCGCCGAACTCGGCGACGAGGTGCGCGCGCGCGGCCTCGAAGGCCGGGTCGACGGCATCCTGCTCGACCTCGGCGTGTCGTCGCCGCAGCTCGACGATCCCGAACGCGGCTTCAGCTTCCTCAACGACGGTCCGCTGGACATGCGCATGAATCCAGGCCAGGGCATCAGCGCTGCGGAGTTCATCGCCAGCGCCGCGGAGGAAGAGATCGCCCGGGTCTTCAAGGAATATGGCGAAGAGCGTTTCGCCAAGCGCATGGCCCGCGCCATCGTGCAGCGCCGTCAGGAGCGCCCGTTCGAGCGGACCGCCGATCTCGCCGAAGTGATCACGGTCGCCAATCCCGCCTGGGAGAAAGGCAAGAACCCGGCGACGCGGGCATTCCAGGGCCTGCGCATCCATGTGAACAACGAACTGGGCGATCTCGAGCGTGGCCTCGATGCGGCGCTCGAATCGCTGGCCGTCGGCGGCCGCCTGGTGGTGATCAGCTTCCACTCCCTGGAAGACCGTATCGTCAAGCTGTTCATGCGCAAGCATGCCAAGGGCGAGGCGGACAACCTGCCGCGCGATCTGCCGATCCGCTCCAAGGTCTTCGAGCCGCGCCTGAAGCTGCTGGGCAAGCCGCAGTACGCTTCGGAGGCTGAACTCAAGGCCAACCCGCGCTCGCGCAGCGCGGTCATGCGTGTCGCGGAGAAGCTGAAATGAGCCGCCTCTTCGTCAAGCGCCTGCCCACCGGCAGCTTTCTCATGCTGCTGCTTTATATAAGCCTGCTGCTTTCGGCGATCGCGGTGGCCTACAGCACCTACTGGAACCGGCAACTGCTCAACTCGCTGTATTCCGAACTGAGCGTGCGCGACAAGGCGCAGGCCGAGTGGGGCCGGCTGATCCTCGAACAGAGCACCTGGACCGCCCATAGCCGGATCGAAAGCCTGGCGGTGGAACAACTGCGCATGCGCGTGCCCGACCCGTCCGAGGTCAGGATGGTGGCGCCATGAAGCTGAACCATTTCCAGGGCGCGCTCTATCCTTGGCGGTTCTGCGTGATCGTCGGCCTGCTGCTGGCGATGGTCGGCGCAATCGTCTGGCGGATCGTCGACCTGCACGTGATCGACCATGACTTCCTCAAGGGCCAGGGCGACGCGCGCAGCGTTCGGCATATCGCCATCCCTGCGCACCGTGGCCTGATCACCGACCGCAACGGCGAGCCGCTGGCGGTGAGTACCCCGGTCACCACCCTGTGGGCCAATCCCAAGGAACTGATGGCCGCCAAGGAGCGCTGGCCTCAATTGGCGGCGGCGCTCGGTCAGGACACCAAGCTGTTCGCCGATCGCATCGAACAGAATGCCGAGCGCGAATTCATCTACCTGGTTCGTGGCCTGACCCCCGAGCAGGGCGAAGGCGTGATCAGTCTGAAGGTACCCGGCGTCTACTCCATCGAGGAGTTTCGTCGTTTCTACCCGGCGGGCGAAGTGGTGGCCCACGCGGTCGGCTTCACCGATGTCGACGACCGTGGCCGCGAGGGCATCGAGCTGGCCTTCGACGAGTGGCTGGCCGGCGTGCCGGGCAAGCGCCAGGTCCTCAAGGACCGCCGTGGCCGGGTGATCAAGGACGTGCAGGTCACCAAGAACGCCAAGCCGGGCAAGACCCTGGCGCTGTCCATCGACCTGCGCTTGCAGTACCTGGCCCACCGTGAACTGCGCAACGCGCTGGTGGAGAACGGCGCCAAGGCCGGCAGCCTGGTGATCATGGACGTGAAGACCGGGGAAATCCTGGCCATGACCAACCAGCCGACCTACAACCCGAACAACCGCCGCAACCTGCAGCCGGCGGCCATGCGCAACCGGGCGATGATCGACGTGTTCGAGCCGGGCTCGACGGTCAAGCCGTTCTCGATGAGCGCGGCGCTGGCCAGCGGGCGCTGGAAGCCCAGCGACATCGTCGATGTCTATCCGGGCACCCTGCAGATCGGCCGTTACACCATCCGCGACGTCTCGCGCAATTCACGGCAGCTGGACCTCACCGGGATCCTGATCAAGTCGAGCAACGTCGGTATCAGCAAGATCGCCTTCGATATCGGCGCCGAATCCATCTACTCGGTCATGCAGCAGGTCGGCCTCGGTCAGGACACCGGGCTGGGCTTCCCTGGCGAACGGGTCGGCAACCTGCCCAACCACCGCAAGTGGCCGAAGGCGGAAACCGCGACCCTGGCGTATGGCTATGGCCTGTCGGTGACCGCGATCCAGCTGGCGCATGCCTATGCGGCGCTGGCCAACGACGGCAAGAGCGTGCCGTTGAGCATGACCCGCGTCGACCGCGTGCCGGACGGCGTGCAGGTGATCTCGCCGGAAGTGGCCTCCACCGTGCAGGGCATGCTGCAGCAGGTGGTCGAGGCCCAGGGCGGGGTGTTCCGCGCCCAGGTGCCGGGCTACCACGCTGCCGGCAAGAGCGGTACCGCGCGCAAGGTCTCGGTGGGCACCAAGGGCTACCGGGAAAACGCCTACCGCTCGCTGTTCGCCGGTTTCGCCCCGGCCACCGACCCGCGCATCGCCATGGTCGTGGTGATCGACGAACCGAGCAAGGCCGGCTACTTCGGCGGCCTGGTCTCGGCGCCGGTGTTCAGCAAGGTCATGGCCGGCGCGCTGCGCCTGATGAACGTGCCGCCGGATAACCTGCCGACGGCCACCGAACAGCAGCAGGTCAATGCTGCGCCCGCAAAAGGAGGGCGTGGCTGATGCCCATGAGCCTGAACCAACTGTTTCCCCAGGCCGAGCGCGATCTGCTGATCCGCGAGCTGACCCTGGATAGCCGCGGTGTTCGCCCGGGCGACCTGTTCCTGGCGGTGCCGGGCGAGCGCCAGGATGGTCGTGCGCACATCGCCGATGCCCTGGCCAAGGGCGCTGCCGCCGTCGCCTACGAGGCGGAAGGCGCCGGAGAACTGCCGCCCAGCGAGGCGCCGCTGATCGCGGTGAAGGGGCTGGCCGCGCAACTGTCGGCGGTCGCCGGGCGTTTCTACGGCGAGCCGAGCCGCGGGCTGGACCTGATCGGCGTCACCGGCACCAATGGCAAGACCAGCGTCAGCCAGCTGGTGGCCCAGGCCCTCGACCTGCTCGGCGAGCGCTGCGGCATCGTCGGTACCCTCGGCACCGGTTTCTACGGCGCGCTGGAAAGCGGCCGCCACACTACCCCGGACCCGCTCGCCGTGCAGGCCACCCTGGCCAACCTGAAGCAGGCCGGGGCCCGCGCAGTGGCGATGGAAGTGTCGTCGCACGGCCTCGACCAGGGGCGCGTGGCGGCGCTCGGTTTCGATATCGCGGTGTTCACCAACCTGTCCCGCGACCACCTCGACTATCACGGCTCGATGGAGGCCTACGCCGCCGCCAAGGCCAAGCTGTTCGCCTGGCCGGGCCTGCGCTGCCGGGTGGTCAACCTGGACGACGATTTCGGCCGCCGCCTGGCCGGCGAGGAACAGGACTCGGAGCTGATCACCTACAGCCTCAGCGACAGCTCGGCTTTCCTCTATTGCCGCGAAGCGCGCTTCGGCGACGCCGGCATCGAGGCGGCGCTGGTCACTCCGCACGGAGAAGGCCTGCTGCGCAGCCCGCTGCTCGGCCGCTTCAACCTGAGCAACCTGCTGGCCGCGGTCGGCGCGTTGCTTGGCCTGGGGTATCCCCTGGGCGATATCCTGCGCACCTTGCCGCAACTGCAGGGGCCGGTTGGCCGCATGCAGCGCCTGGGCGGCGGGGACAAGCCGCTGGTGGTGGTGGACTACGCGCATACTCCCGACGCCCTGGAGAAAGTCCTGGAGGCCCTGCGCCCGCACGCCGCAGCGCGCCTGCTGTGCCTGTTCGGCTGCGGCGGAGATCGCGATGCCGGCAAGCGCCCGCTGATGGCGGCGATTGCCGAACGCCTGGCGGATGCTGTGCTGGTCACCGACGACAACCCGCGCACCGAGGCCAGTGCGGCGATCATCGCCGATATCCGCCAAGGCTTCGTTGCTGCTGACAAGGTCACCTTCCTGCCGTCGCGTGGTGAGGCGATCGCCCACCTGATCGCCTCCGCGGCGGTGGATGACGTGGTGCTCCTGGCCGGCAAGGGACATGAGGACTATCAGGAGATCGACGGCGTACGGCATCCGTTCTCCGATATCGAGCAGGCCGAGCGCGCCCTGGCTGCCTGGGAGGTGGCGCATGCTTGAGTCTCTTCGCCTCAGCCAGTTGACGGTCGCCCTGGATGCCCGCCTGATCGGCGAGGACGCCGTCTTTTCGGCGGTTTCCACCGACAGTCGCGCCATCGAACCGGGACAGTTGTTCATCGCGCTGAGCGGGCCTCGCTTCGACGGTCATGACTATCTCGCCGAGGTTGCCGCCAAGGGCGCGGTGGCTGCGCTGGTGGAGCGCGAGATCGCCGACGCGCCCCTGCCGCAGTTGCTGGTGGGCGATACCCGCGCCGCCCTGGGACGGTTGGGCGCGCTGAACCGGCGCAAGTTCACCGGCCCGCTGGCGGCCATGACTGGCTCCAGCGGCAAGACCACGGTCAAGGAGATGCTCGCCAGCATCCTGCGCACCCAGGCCGGCGACGCCGAATCGGTGCTGGCGACCCGCGGCAACCTGAACAATGACCTCGGCGTCCCGCTGACCCTGCTGCAACTGGCGCCGCAGCACCGCAGCGCGGTGATCGAGCTGGGCGCCTCGCGCGTCGGCGAGATCGCCTATACGGTCGGACTGACCCGCCCGCACGTGGCGATCATCACCAATGCCGGGACCGCCCATGTCGGTGAGTTCGGCGGGCCGGAGAAGATCGTCGAGGCCAAGGGCGAGATTCTCGAAGGCCTGGCCGCCGACGGCACCGCGGTGCTGAATCTGGACGACAAGGCCTTCGCCACCTGGAAGGCGCGGGCCAACGGGCGTCCGCTGCTGACCTTCTCCCTCGAGCAGGCCCGGGCCGACTTCCACGCCGCCGATCTGCAGCGCGACGCGCGTGGCTGCATGGGCTTCCGGCTGCACGGCGTAGCGGGCGAGGGACAGGTCCAGCTCAATCTCCTGGGCCGGCATAACGTGGCCAATGCGCTGGCCGCCGCTGCCGCGGCCCATGCGCTGGGCGTGCCGCTGGACGGGATCGTCGCCGGGCTGCAGGCGCTGCAACCGGTCAAGGGCCGCGCGGTAGCGCAGCTGACCGCCGGCGGCGTCCGCGTGATAGACGACAGCTACAACGCCAACCCCGCGTCAATGCTGGCGGCGATTGATATACTGGGCGGCTTTTCCGGGCGCACCGTCCTGGTCCTCGGAGACATGGGCGAACTCGGTTCCTGGGCCGAGCAGGCCCACCGCGAGGTGGGCGCCTACGCCGCCGGCAAGGTATCCGCGCTGTACGCGGTCGGGCCACTGATGGCCAACGCCGTGCAGGCGTTCGGCGAGGCGGGCCGGCATTTCGCCGACCAGGCCAGCCTGATCCGGGCGCTGACCACCGAACAACCGACAACCACCATTCTGATCAAGGGTTCCCGCAGCGCGGCGATGGACAAAGTCGTCGCGGCGCTGTGCGGTTCCTCCGAGGAGAGTCACTAATGCTCCTGCTGCTGGCCGAATACCTGCAACAGTTCTACAAGGGCTTCGGCGTCTTCCAGTACCTGACCCTGCGCGGCATCCTCAGCGTGCTCACTGCGCTGTCGCTGTCGCTGTGGCTGGGGCCCTGGATGATCCGTACCTTGCAGATCCGCCAGATCGGCCAGGCCGTGCGCAACGACGGACCGCAGTCGCACCTGTCGAAGAAGGGCACCCCGACCATGGGTGGAGCCCTGATCCTCACCGCCATCGCCATCAGTACCCTGCTCTGGGCGGATCTTTCCAACCGCTACGTGTGGGTGGTGCTGATCGTCACCCTGCTGTTCGGCGCCATCGGCTGGGTGGACGACTACCGCAAGGTCATCGAGAAGAACTCCCGCGGCCTGCCGAGTCGCTGGAAGTATTTCTGGCAATCGGTGTTCGGCATCGGCGCCGCGGTCTTCCTTTACATGACCGCAGAGACTCCGATCGAGACCACCCTGATCTTCCCGTTGCTGAAGAACGTCGAGATCCAGCTCGGCATCTTCTTCGTGGTCCTGACCTACTTCGTCATCGTCGGTTCGAGCAATGCGGTGAACCTCACCGATGGCCTGGATGGCCTGGCGATCATGCCGACGGTGATGGTCGCCGGCGCGCTGGGGATCTTCTGCTACCTGTCGGGCAACGTTAAGTTCGCCGAATACCTGCTGATCCCGAATGTACCGGGTGCCGGCGAGCTGATCGTGTTCTGCGCCGCGCTGGTCGGTGCCGGCCTCGGTTTCCTCTGGTTCAACACCTATCCGGCGCAGGTCTTCATGGGCGACGTCGGCGCGCTGGCGCTGGGCGCCGCGCTGGGCACCATCGCGGTGATCGTGCGCCAGGAAATCGTGCTGTTCATCATGGGGGGGGTATTCGTCATGGAAACCCTGTCGGTGATGATCCAGGTCGCTTCCTTCAAGCTGACCGGGCGGCGGGTCTTCCGCATGGCGCCGATCCATCATCATTTCGAACTGAAAGGCTGGCCGGAGCCGCGCGTGATCGTGCGTTTCTGGATCATCACCGTGATCCTGGTGCTGGTCGGCCTGGCCACCCTGAAGCTGCGTTGAGGACGAAGAGAGCATGAGCCTGATCGCCTCCGACCACTTCCGCATCGTTGTCGGCCTCGGCAAGAGCGGCATGTCCCTGGTGCGCCACCTGGCGCGCCGCGGCCTGCCTTTCGCCGTGGTCGATACCCGCGAGAACCCGCCGGAGCTGGCCACCCTGCGTGCCCAGTATCCGCAGGTGGAAGTGCGTTGCGGCGAGCTCGACGCCGAATTCCTCTGCTCGGCTCGCGAGCTCTACGTCAGCCCCGGCCTGTCGCTGCGCACCCCCGCGCTGGTGCAGGCCGCCGCGAAAGGCGTGCGCATCTCCGGCGATATCGACCTCTTCGCTCGCGAGGCGAAGGCGCCGATCGTCGCCATCACCGGTTCCAATGCGAAGAGCACCGTGACCACCCTGGTCGGCGAAATGGCTGTGGCCGCGGACAAGCGCGTCGCCGTCGGCGGCAACCTCGGCACGCCGGCGCTCGACCTGCTGGCCGACGACATCGAACTGTACGTGCTGGAACTGTCCAGCTTCCAGCTGGAAACCTGCGAGCGCCTGAATGCCGAGGTGGCTACGGTGCTGAACGTCAGCGAAGACCACATGGATCGCTACGACGGGATGGCCGACTACCACCTGGCCAAGCACCGGATCTTCCGTGGCGCCCGCCAGGTCGTGGTGAATCGTGCCGACGCGCTGACCCGGCCACTGATCGCCGATACCGTGCCGTGCTGGTCGTTCGGCCTGAACAAGCCGGACTTCAAGGCTTTCGGCCTGGTCGAGGAAGACGGCCAGAAGTGGCTGGCTTTCCAGTTCGACAAGCTGCTGCCGGTCGGCGCACTGAAGATCCGTGGCGCCCACAACTATTCCAATGCGCTCGCCGCGCTGGCGCTGGGGCATGCGGTCGGCCTGCCGTTCGACGCCATGCTCGGCGCGCTGAAGGCGTTCTCCGGCCTGGCTCATCGTTGCCAGTGGGTACGCGAGCGGCAGGGCGTGAGCTACTACGACGATTCCAAGGCCACCAACGTCGGCGCCGCGCTGGCGGCGATCGAGGGGCTGGGCGCCGACATTGCCGGCAAGCTGGTGCTGCTCGCCGGCGGCGATGGCAAGGGTGCCGATTTCCATGACCTGCGCGAGCCGGTCGCACGCTTCTGCCGCGCCGTGGTGTTGCTCGGCCGTGACGCCGAACTGATCGCCCGGGCGCTGGGCAACGCGGTGCCGCTGGTACGCGTCGCCACCCTGGAGGAGGCCGTGGGCCAGGCTGCCGAGTTGGCCCGCGAAGGCGACGCGGTACTGCTGTCGCCGGCCTGCGCGAGCCTGGACATGTTCAAGAACTTCGAAGAGCGCGGACGCCTGTTCGCCAAAGCCGTGGAGGAACTCGCGTGATGCTCTCGGTGTTGCGCCCCTTCCCGTCGCCGCTGTTGAGCCGGCACGGCATCGACCTGGACTTCCCGCTGCTGGCGGGTTGCCTGGCGCTGCTCGGCCTCGGCCTGGTGATGGTGACTTCCGCCTCCTCCGAGGTGGCGGCGGCGCAGTCGGGCAATCCGCTGTATTTCTCCGTGCGGCACCTGATCTACCTGGTGATCGGCCTGATCTCCTGCGGCCTGACCATGATGATCCCGATGGCCACCTGGCAACGCTGGGGCTGGAAGCTGCTGCTGGTCGCCTTCGCCCTGCTGGTGCTGGTGATCACGCCGGGCATCGGTCGCGAGGTGAACGGCTCGATGCGCTGGATCGGTTTCGGCCTGTTCAACATCCAGCCCTCGGAGATCGCCAAGGTCTGCGTGGTGATCTTCATGGCCGGCTACCTGATTCGCCGCCAGCAGGAAGTCCGGGAAAGCTGGATGGGCTTCTTCAAGCCGTTCGTGGTGCTGCTGCCGATGGCCGGCCTGCTGCTGCGCGAGCCCGACTTCGGCGCCACCGTGGTGATGATGGGCGCGGCCGCGGCCATGCTGTTCCTCGGTGGAGTAGGGCTGTTCCGCTTCGGCCTGATGGTGCTGCTGGCGGTCGGCGCGGTGGTGCTGCTGATCCAGACCCAGCCCTACCGGATGGCGCGCCTGACCAACTTCACCGATCCCTGGGCCGACCAGTTCGGCGCCGGTTACCAGTTGAGCCAGGCGTTGATCGCCTTCGGCCGTGGCGGCTGGCTGGGCATGGGGCTGGGCAACAGTATCCAGAAGCAGTTCTACCTGCCGGAGGCGCACACCGACTTCGTCTTCGCCGTACTCGCAGAGGAGCTGGGCATCATCGGCGCCCTGGCGACCGTCGCGCTGTTCGTCTTCGTCAGCCTGCGCGCGCTGTACATCGGCATCTGGGCCGAGCAGGCCAAGCAGTTCTTCTCCGCCTATGTGGCCTACGGCCTGGCCTTCCTCTGGATCGGCCAGTTCCTGATCAACATCGGGGTGAACGTCGGCCTGCTGCCGACCAAGGGGCTGACCCTGCCGTTCCTCAGCTACGGCGGCAGCTCGCTGGTGATCTGCTGCGCCTGCCTGGGAATGCTGCTGCGCATCGAATGGGAACGCCGTACCCACCTGGGTAGCGAGGAATATGAATTCAACGAAGAGGACTTTGCCGATGAAAGGTAACGTCCTGATCATGGCAGGCGGCACCGGCGGACACGTGTTCCCGGCGCTGGCCTGCGCGCGGGAATTCCAGGCGCGCGGCTACGCCGTGCACTGGCTGGGAACACCGCGCGGCATCGAGAATGACCTGGTACCCAAGGCCGGGCTGCCGTTGCACCTGATCCAGGTCAGCGGGCTGCGCGGAAAGGGCCTGAAGTCGCTGGTCAAGGCGCCGCTGGAGCTGGTCAAGTCGCTGTTCCAGGCGCTGCGGGTGATCCGCCGGTTGCGGCCGGTCTGCGTGCTCGGCCTGGGTGGCTATGTCACCGGTCCGGGCGGGTTGGCCGCGCGCCTGAACGGCGTGCCGCTGGTGATCCACGAGCAGAACGCCGTCGCCGGCACCGCCAACCGCAGCCTGGCGCCGATCGCCAGACGTGTCTGCGAGGCCTTCCCGGATACCTTCCCGGCCAGCGACAAACGCCTGACCACTGGCAATCCGGTGCGCGCCGAACTGTTCCTCGGCGAGGACGCCCGCGCGCCGCTGACCGACCGTCGGGTCAATCTGCTGGTGCTCGGCGGCAGCCTTGGCGCGGAACCGCTGAACAAGCTGTTGCCAGAGGCCCTGGCGCAGGTTCCGGCGGAAATCCGTCCGGCAATCCGCCATCAGGCCGGTCGTCAGCATGCCGAGATTACCGCCGAGCGTTATCGCACAGTGGCGGTCGAAGCGGACGTCGCGCCCTTCATCAGCGACATGGCCGCGGCCTATGCCTGGGCCGACCTGGTGATCTGCCGCGCCGGCGCGCTGACCGTCAGCGAGCTGGCCGCCGCGGGACTCCCCGCTTTCCTGGTGCCGTTGCCCCATGCGATCGACGACCACCAGACCCGCAACGCCGAATTCCTGGTTCGCAGCGGCGCCGGCCGCCTGCTGCCGCAAAAGTCTACCGGCGCGGCCGAACTGGCCGCGCAGCTGTCCGAGGTCCTGATGCATCCCGAAACCCTGCGCTCCATGGCAGACCAGGCACGCAGCCTGGCGAAACCCGAGGCTACCCGGACGGTGGTCGATGCCTGCCTGGAGGTGGCCCGTGGTTAAGGAACCCAATGGCGTCACCCGGACCATGCGCCGTATCCGCCGCATCCATTTCGTCGGCATCGGCGGCGCCGGCATGTGCGGGATCGCCGAAGTGCTGCTGAACCTCGGCTACGAGGTGTCCGGATCGGACCTCAAGGCCTCGGCGGTGACCGAGCGCCTGGAGAAGTTCGGCGCGCAGATCTTCATCGGTCACCAGGCGGAAAACGCCGACGGTGCCGATGTGCTGGTGGTGTCCAGCGCCATCAACCGGGCCAACCCGGAAGTGGCCTCGGCCCTGGAACGGCGGATTCCGGTGGTGCCGCGCGCGGAGATGCTCGCCGAGCTGATGCGCTACCGGCACGGCATCGCGGTCGCCGGCACCCACGGCAAGACCACCACCACCAGCCTGATCGCCTCGGTGTTCGCCGCCGGCGGCCTGGACCCGACCTTCGTCATCGGCGGCCGGCTGAACGCCGCCGGGACCAACGCCCAGCTCGGCGCCAGCCGCTACCTGGTGGCCGAGGCCGACGAGAGCGACGCCAGTTTCCTGCATCTGCAGCCGATGGTCGCGGTGGTCACCAATATCGACGCCGACCACATGGCGACCTACGGCGGCGACTTCAACAAGCTGAAGAAGACCTTCGTCGAGTTCCTCCACAACCTGCCGTTCTACGGGCTGGCGGTGATGTGCGTGGACGACCCGGTGGTGCGCGAGATCCTTCCGCAGATCGCCCGCCCGACCGTGACCTACGGCCTCAGCGAAGACGCCGACGTGCGCGCGATCAACATCCGCCAGGAAGGCATGCGCACCTGGTTCACCGTGCTGCGCCCGGAGCGCGAGCCGCTGGACGTCTCGGTGAACATGCCCGGCCTGCACAACGTGCTGAATTCCCTGGCGACCATCGTCATCGCCACCGACGAAGGCATTTCCGACGAAGCCATCGTCCAGGGCCTGTCCGGCTTCCAGGGCGTGGGCCGGCGCTTCCAGGTCTACGGCGAGCTGCAGGTCGAGGGCGGTAGCGTGATGCTGGTGGACGACTACGGCCACCATCCGCGCGAAGTCGCCGCGGTGATCAAGGCGATCCGTGGCGGATGGCCGGAGCGTCGCCTGGTGATGGTCTACCAGCCGCATCGCTATACCCGTACCCGCGACCTGTACGAAGACTTCGTGCAGGTGCTGGGCGAGGCCAACGTGCTGCTGTTGATGGAGGTCTATCCGGCCGGCGAAGAGCCGATCCCGGGAGCCGACAGCCGCCAGCTGTGCCACAGCATCCGCCAGCGCGGCCAGCTCGACCCGATCTACTTCGAGCGCGACGCCGACCTGGCGCCGCTGGTCAAGCCGCTGCTGCGCGCCGGCGACATCCTGCTCTGCCAGGGTGCTGGCGATGTCGGCGGCCTGGCCCCGCAACTGATCAGGAACCCGCTGTTCGCCGGCAAGGGAGGGAAGGGCGCATGAACCTTTGCCTCGATAGCCTGCTGAACGGCACCCAGGATCCCAGGGCCTTCGGTCGCGTCGCCGTGCTGTTCGGCGGCAAGAGCGCCGAGCGCGAGGTGTCGCTGAAGTCCGGCGCCATGGTCCTGCAATCCCTGCTGGCCGCCGGGGTCGATGCCTTCGGCATCGATGTCGGCGACGACCTGCTGCATCGCCTGGTCGAGGAGAAGATCGACCGTGCCTTCATCATTCTCCACGGTCGTGGCGGCGAGGATGGCAGCATGCAGGGCCTGCTCGAGTGCGCGGGCATTCCCTACACCGGCAGCGGCGTGCTGGCCTCGGCGCTGGCGATGGACAAGCTGCGGACCAAGCGGGTCTGGCTCAGCCTCGGCCTGCCGACCCCGGACTACGCGGTGCTGGGCAGCGAGGATGATTGCCGCGAAGCCGCGCAACGACTGGGTTTCCCGCTGATCGTCAAGCCGGCCCATGAAGGTTCGAGCATCGGCATGGCCAAGGTCGGCGGGCTCGACGAATTGATCGCGGCGTGGCGCGAGGCGGCCCGCTACGACTCGCAGGTGCTGGTCGAACAGTGGATCAGCGGCCCGGAATTCACCGTGGCGACCTTGCGCGGGCAGGTGCTGCCGGCGATCCGCCTGGGTACGCCGCACACCTTCTACGACTACGACGCCAAGTACCTGGCCAGCGATACCCGCTACCAGGTGCCCTGTGGCCTCGATGAGGCCAAGGAAAGCGAGCTGAAGGATCTCACCGCGCGCGCCTGCGACGCACTGGGCATCCAGGGTTGGGGACGGGCCGACGTGATGCAGGACGCCGAAGGGCGTTTCTGGCTGCTTGAAGTCAACACCGCACCGGGCATGACCGACCACAGCCTGGTGCCCATGGCCGCGCGGGCCGCCGGTCTGGATTTCCAGCAACTGGTGCTGGCGATCCTGGCCGATAGCCGCGAGGCGAGGGGATAAGCCATGAACGGCGTACTGCTCCGTCATCAGCAACCCGGTGGTCTCGGCCGCGCTCCGCGCAAGCCGATGCCGCGCGGCGCCAGCCGTCTGGTGGCCAAGGAACCGCTGAGCGTGCGCCTGCCCAAAGCCGACTTCAGCTTCCTCAAGTACCTGGCCTGGCCGCTGTTGCTGGCGATCCTCGGCTATGGCGCCTATCGCGGCGCCGAGTACATCCTGCCGTACGCCGACCGGCCGATCGCCAAGGTCAGCGTCGAGGGCGACCTCAGCTACATCAGCCAGCACGCGGTGCAGCAGCGGATCTCCCCGTACCTGGCGGCGAGCTTCTTCACCATCGACCTGGCGGGCATGCGCGGGCAACTGGAGCAGATGCCCTGGATCGCCCACGCCGAGGTGCGCCGGGTGTGGCCGGACCAGGTGGTGATCCGCCTGGACGAGCAGTTGCCGATCGCCCGCTGGGGTGACGAGGCGCTGCTGAACAACCAGGGACAGGCCTTCACGCCAAAAGAGCTGGCGAATTATGAACATCTGCCCCGCTTGCATGGTCCACAGCGGGCGCAACAACAGGTGATGCAGCAATACCAGTTGCTCAGCCAGCTGCTGCGTCCCCTCGGGTTCTCCATCGCCCGCCTGGAAATGAGCGATCGCGGTGGCTGGGCGCTGACCACGGCCCAGGGCGTCGAGATCCAGATCGGGCGCGACCACGTGGTAGACAAGATTCGCCGCTTCGTAAGCATCTACGACAAGGCACTCAAAGATCAGATTTCGAACATTGCGCGGATCGACCTGCGTTACCCCAACGGCCTGGCCGTTGCGTGGCGCGAGCCGGTCACGCCCACGTCGGTGGCCACGGCCAGCGCCGTGCAGTGAGTTGAGGAGACAGTAATAACCATGGCAAGCGTGCAGAGCGGCAAGATGATCGTCGGCCTGGACATCGGTACCTCCAAGGTGGTGGCGCTGGTGGGCGAGGTGACGGCCGATGGCCAGCTGGAAGTCGTCGGCATCGGCACTCATCCGTCCCGCGGCCTGAAGAAGGGCGTGGTGGTGAACATCGAGTCCACCGTGCAGTCGATCCAGCGCGCCATCGACGAGGCCCAGCAGATGGCCGGTTGCCGTATCCACTCGGCGTTCGTCGGCATCGCCGGCAACCACATCCGCAGCCTGAACTCCCACGGCATCGTGGCGATCCGCGACCGCGAGGTGAACCCGGCGGACATCGAGCGTGTCCTGGACGCCGCCCAGGCGGTGGCGATCCCGGCGGACCAGCGGGTGCTGCATACCCTGGCCCAGGACTACGTGATCGATAACCAGGAAGGCGTGCGCGAGCCGCTGGGCATGTCCGGCGTGCGCCTGGAAGCCAAGGTGCACGTGGTGACCTGCGCGGTGAATGCCTCGCAGAACATCGAGAAGTGCGTGCGCCGCTGCGGCCTGGAGGTCGACGACATCATCCTCGAGCAATTGGCCTCTGCCTATTCGGTGCTGACCGAGGACGAGAAGGAGCTGGGCGTGTGCCTGGTGGACATCGGCGGCGGCACCACCGACATCGCCATCTTCACCGAAGGCGCGATCCGCCATACCGCGGTGATCCCGATCGCAGGCGACCAGGTCACCAACGATATCGCCATGGCGCTGCGCACGCCGACCCAGTACGCGGAAGAGATCAAGATCCGCTACGCCTGCGCCCTGGCCAAGCTGGCCGGCGCCGGCGAGACCATCAAGGTGCCCAGCGTCGGCGACCGGCCGCCGCGCGAACTGTCGCGCCAGGCCCTGGCCGAAGTGGTCGAGCCGCGCTACGACGAGCTGTTCACCCTGGTCCAGGCCGAGCTGCGCCGCAGCGGCTACGAGGACCTGATCCCGGCCGGGATCGTCCTCACCGGCGGCACCTCGAAGATGGAAGGCGCGGTCGAGCTGGCCGAGGAAATCTTCCACATGCCGGTGCGCCTGGGCGTGCCGTACAGCGTGAAGGGGCTCACCGACGTGGTGCGCAACCCGATCTATTCGACGGGCGTGGGCCTGCTGATGTACGGACTGCAGAAACAGTCCGATGGCATGTCGATGTCCGTTTCAGGCAGCAGCTACAGCAGCGACGAACCCAAGGCACCTGTCCTGGAGCGGCTCAAACGCTGGGTCCAGGGCAATTTCTGATTCAACGCGGTAACAGCAGGCGACAAAACTAGAAAGGAAGGAGAGGGGAAATGTTTGAACTGGTCGATAACATCGCACAAACCGCCGTCATAAAAGTGATCGGTGTAGGTGGTGGTGGCGGCAACGCCGTCAATCACATGGCCAAGAACAACGTCGAGGGCGTCGAGTTCATCTGCGCCAACACCGACGCACAGGCGCTGAAGAACATCGCGGCGCGCACCGTTCTGCAACTCGGCCCGGGCGTCACCAAGGGGCTGGGTGCCGGCGCCAATCCGGAAGTCGGTCGTCAGGCGGCGCTGGAAGATCGTGAGCGCATTTCCGAAGTGCTGGAAGGCGCCGACATGGTCTTCATCACCACCGGCATGGGTGGCGGTACCGGTACCGGTGCGGCGCCGATCATCGCCGAAGTGGCCAAGGAGATGGGCATCCTCACCGTCGCGGTGGTGACCCGCCCGTTCCCGTTCGAAGGTCGCAAGCGCATGCAGATCGCCGACGAGGGCATCCGTGCCCTGGCCGAGAGCGTCGATTCGCTGATCACCATCCCGAACGAGAAGCTGCTGACCATCCTCGGCAAGGACGCCAGCCTGCTGGCTGCCTTCGCCAAGGCCGACGACGTGCTGGCCGGCGCCGTGCGCGGGATCTCCGACATCATCAAGCGTCCGGGCATGATCAACGTCGACTTCGCCGACGTGAAGACCGTCATGAGCGAGATGGGCATGGCGATGATGGGCACCGGCTGCGCCAGCGGTCCGAACCGTGCCCGCGAGGCCACCGAGGCGGCGATCCGCAACCCGCTGCTGGAAGACGTCAACCTGCAGGGCGCGCGCGGCATCCTGGTGAACATCACCGCGGGTCCGGACCTGTCCCTGGGCGAGTACTCCGACGTCGGCAACATCATCGAACAGTTCGCATCCGAGCACGCCACCGTGAAGGTGGGCACCGTGATCGACGCGGACATGCGCGATGAGCTGCACGTCACCGTGGTCGCCACCGGCCTGGGTGCGCGCCTGGAGAAGCCGGTCAAGGTCGTCGACAACACCGTGCAGGCCAGCGCCGCCCAGGCAGCCGCCCCGGCCCAGCGCGAGCAGCAGTCGGTGAACTACCGCGACCTCGACCGTCCGACCGTGATGCGCAACCAGTCTCACGGCAGCGCGGCGACCGCGGCCAAGCTGAACCCGCAGGATGACCTGGATTACCTGGATATCCCGGCGTTCCTGCGTCGTCAGGCCGATTGAAGTTATTAATCAGGAGTAGAGACGTGATTGGTGTTCAGCAAAGGCCGGTTCTGCTATCATCGCCGGCCATTGTTGAAAACAGTTCGCAGTCAGCGCTTAAGCGGCCAAAGCCATGATCAAACAACGCACCTTGAAGAACATCATCCGGGCTACTGGCGTCGGTCTGCATTCGGGGGAGAAGGTTTACCTGACCCTGAAACCGGCGCCGGTGGACACCGGCATCGTGTTCTGCCGCACCGACCTGGATCCGGTAGTGGAAATCCCGGCCCGGGCCGAGAACGTCGGCGAAACCACCATGTCGACCACCCTGGTCAAGGGTGACGTCAAAGTGGATACGGTGGAGCACCTGCTCTCGGCCATGGCCGGCCTGGGTATCGACAACGCCTACGTCGAGCTGTCCGCTTCGGAAGTGCCGATCATGGATGGCAGCGCTGGTCCGTTCGTATTCCTGATCCAGTCCGCCGGATTGCAAGAGCAGGAAGCGGCCAAGAAGTTCATCCGCATCAAGCGCGAGGTCAGCGTCGAGGAAGGCGACAAGCGCGCCGTCTTCGTTCCGTTCGACGGCTTCAAGGTCAGCTTCGAGATCGATTTCGATCACCCGGTCTTCCGTGGCCGCACCCAGCAGGCTTCGGTCGACTTCTCCAGCACTTCCTTCGTCAAGGAAGTCAGCCGCGCCCGGACCTTCGGCTTCATGCGCGACATCGAGTACCTGCGTTCGCAGAACCTGGCGCTCGGCGGTAGCGTGGAGAACGCGATCGTGGTCGACGAGAACCGCGTGCTCAACGAAGACGGCCTGCGTTACGAGGACGAGTTCGTCAAGCACAAGATCCTGGATGCCATCGGCGACCTGTACCTGCTCGGCAACAGCCTTATCGGCGAGTTCCGCGGCTTCAAGTCCGGCCATGCCCTGAACAACCAACTGCTGCGTTCGCTGATCGCAGACAGGGACGCTTGGGAAGTGGTGACCTTCGAAGACGCGCGTACCGCGCCTATTTCCTATATGCGCCCGGCGGCAGCAGTGTAGGAAATCTCTCCTTTCCATCTTTGGAGGCCACCTCAGGGTGGCCTCTTTTTATTTCAGGATTTATTCTTGCCGGCTTTTCTCGGCGCGGCTTGCCAGTCGTTCGAGCGCTTCCCTGAGACGCGGGTTGGCGACGATGTCGGCGGAGCCGCGAAGGTTTTCCGCGGCCACGCTGGAGAGGGTCAAGCTGCGACGCGCCGCACGTTGTGTGGACGTGGTGGGTTGCACCTTGAAAAGGATTTTCGCTAAGTTCGCGAATTCTTCGAAACCCTGCAGCTGTCGCTGCAGGCGCCGCTGCTGGTAGCGCAGGCGTGTGGCCCAGTGTCCGTCGGTGACGATCAGCAGCAGGCAACCGCCGCGCCACGAGGCCACGTGACAGTACGGACGTGCCGCCGGTTGCAGCTGGCTTTCCAGCAGCTGTTGCAGGCGGCAGATGCGCTGGGCCTCGGCGAACAGCATCTGCAGCGGCTTGGCCTGGCGCAGCAACTGGGTCGAGGCCTGGGCGGGCAAGGGACGAAAAGACATGGCGGGAAGCCTGGGGGTTACTGAGTCGGAATGGTAGCAGAAAGCGTTTCGCTACTGCCGGCCCGTATGAAGGATAAGTCATGCACATCATTTTTCTGAGCCGGCGCCATGGGGCCGCTCGCTCCGTCCATCTGCAGCCGCGGCTGCTGATGCTGGCGGGGGCCTGCGTGGTCGGCGCCAGCCTGTTGGCGGGGGGCTTCATGGGCGCCTGGCTGTTCCGCGCGCCGGCGCCGGCGGTGGGTACCGAGGTCGATGCCGCTCTGCAGGCGCAGAGCGACGAGATCAGCAGCGCGCGCGAGGATGCGCAGCGGCAGATGGACGCGCTGAGCGTGCATCTAGGTGAGCTGCAGGCACGCCTGGTACGGCTGGATGCCCTGGGGGAGCGCCTTACCGAACTGGCCGACGTCGACCCCGAAGAGTTCGACTTCTCCCTGGGCGTCGGCCAGGGCGGCGTCGATGAACCGCTGGAGGGCAACGCCTATGCCCCGCCGTCGTTCATGGCGACGCTGGACGAACTGGCGGCACGCCTGGATACCCGCGAGCAGCAGCTCGAGGTACTCGAGCAACTGCTCGCCGACAAGCACATCAGCCAGTCGACCTACCTGGCCGGCCAGCCGGTGCGCCAGGGCTACATCTCCTCGCCGTTCGGGCGTCGGGTCAATCCGGTGAGCGGGCGCCTGAGCCTGCACAAGGGCATCGACTTCGCCGCGCCGGCGGGCAGCGACGTGGTGGCCGTGGCGGCCGGCGTGGTGACCTGGTCCGGGCGCAAGAACGGCTACGGCAACGTGGTGGAGGTCGGTCATGCCGATGGCTATACCACGCTCTATGCGCACAACCAGAAGAACCTGGTCGAGGTCGGCGACCTGGTCAAGCGAGGCCAGGTCCTGGCCAAGGTCGGCAGCACCGGACGCTCCACCGGTTACCACGTACATTTCGAGGTGATGAAGGATGGCCGGGTAATGAATCCGCAAAGCTTCATCGCGCGCGCGTCTGTTTCCGAGTGAGCGGCGCGCATTGATCTGCTGTACTTTTCTCATACCCGTTTCCGGGTAGAATGTTCCCTTTCATGCCGTTGATCGGCACGGGCCGCCGGAAGGGTGAGCCTTCCATTCCCCACGTGTGGATGACCAAGTCGATATGTTTGCGCCTTTGTTGAAGAAACTCTTTGGAAGCAAGAACGAGCGTGATGTAAAGCGCATGGCCAAGGCTGTACAGGCCATCAATGCGCTCGAGCCCCAGATGGTGGCGCTCTCCGACGAGCAGTTGAAGGCGAAGACGGCCGAGTTCCAGCAGCGCTATGCCAAGGGCGAAACGCTCGACCAGTTGTTGCCCGAAGCCTTCGCCGTGGTTCGCGAGGCCGGCAAGCGGGTGATGGGCATGCGTCACTTCGACGTCCAGCTGATCGGCGGCATGACCCTGCACGATGGCAAGATCGCGGAAATGCGCACCGGTGAGGGCAAGACCCTGGTGGGCACCCTGCCGGTGTATCTCAACGCGCTGTCCGGCAAGGGCGTGCACGTGGTCACGGTGAACGACTACCTGGCCCGCCGCGACGCCAACTGGATGCGCCCGTTGTACGAGTTCCTCGGCCTCAGCGTCGGCGTGGTCACCCCCTTCCAGCCGCCGGAAGACAAGCGCGCGGCCTACGCCGCGGACATCACCTACGGCACCAACAACGAGTTCGGCTTCGACTACCTGCGCGACAACATGGCCTTCAGCCTGGACGACAAGTTCCAGCGCGAGCTGAACTTCGCCGTGGTCGACGAAGTGGACTCGATCCTCATCGACGAGGCACGTACGCCGCTGATCATCTCCGGCCAGGCCGAAGACAGCTCCGAACTGTACATCAAGATCAACAAGCTGATCCCGCGTCTCAAGCGCCAGGTCGAAGAGGTCGAGGGCAAGCCGAGCGAGGAAGGCCACTACAGCATCGACGAGAAGACCCGCCAGGTCGAACTCAACGAGCAGGGCCACCAGTTCATCGAGGACCTGCTGAGCCAGAACGGCCTGCTCGGCGAAGGCGAAAGCCTCTATTCGGCGCACAACCTGAGCCTGCTGACCCACGTCTACGCGGCGCTGCGTGCGCATACCCTGTTCCACCGCAATGTCGAGTACATCGTCCAGGGCGACCAGATCCTCCTGATCGACGAGCACACCGGGCGCACCATGCCGGGTCGCCGCCTGTCCGAGGGCCTGCACCAGGCGATCGAGGCGAAGGAAGGTCTGCCGATCCAGGCCGAGAGCCAGACCCTGGCCTCGACCACCTTCCAGAACTACTTCCGCCTGTACAACAAGCTGGCCGGCATGACCGGCACCGCCGATACCGAGGCTTTCGAGTTCCGCCAGATCTACGGTCTGGACGTGGTGGTCATCCCGACCCACCGCCCGATCGCGCGCAAGGACTTCAACGACCTGGTCTACCTGACCCAGGAAGAGAAATACGCGGCGATCATCACCGACATCAAGCAGTGCCAGGCCCTCGGCCGGCCGATCCTGGTCGGTACCGCGTCGATCGAGAGTTCCGAATACGTTTCCAAGCTGCTGCAACAGGCCGGCATCGAGCACAAGGTGCTCAACGCCAAGTACCACGAGAAGGAAGCCGAGATCATCGCCCAGGCCGGTGCGCCGGGTTCGGTGACCATCGCCACCAACATGGCCGGCCGTGGTACCGACATCCTCCTCGGCGGCAACTGGGAAGTCGAGGTCGCCGCTCTGGAGAACCCCACCGAGGAGCAGATCGCCCAGATCAAGGCCGAGTGGCAGAAGCGCCACCAGCAGGTGATCGAAGCGGGCGGCCTGCATGTGATTGCTTCCGAGCGCCACGAGTCGCGCCGGATCGACAACCAGTTGCGCGGCCGCGCCGGCCGCCAGGGCGACCCGGGTTCCAGCCGCTTCTACCTGTCGCTGGAAGACAACCTGATGCGCATCTTCGCCTCCGACCGGGTGAAGAACTTCATGAAGGCGCTGGGCATGCAGTCCGGCGAGGCGATCGAGCACCGCATGGTGACCAACGCCATCGAGAAGGCCCAGCGCAAGGTCGAAGGCCGCAACTTCGATATCCGCAAGCAACTGCTGGAGTTCGACGACGTCGCCAACGAGCAGCGCAAGGTGATCTACCACATGCGCAACACCCTGCTGTCGGCCGAGGACGTGGGCGAGACCATCAAGGAGTTCCGCGAGGAAACCCTCAACGCCACCATCAACCAGCACATCCCGCCGCAGTCGCTGCCGGAGCAGTGGGACGTCGAAGGCCTGGAAGCCGCGCTGTACAGCGATTTCGCCGTGCGCCTGCCGATCCAGCAGTGGCTGGACGAAGACGACAAGCTGTACGAGGAAACCCTGCGCAGCAAGATCCTCGAGCAGATCGTCGCCGCCTACTACGAGAAGGAAGAGCTGGCCGGCGCCGAGGCCCTGCGCGCCTTCGAGAAGCAGATGCTGCTGCGCGTGCTGGACGACCTGTGGAAGGACCACCTGTCGACCATGGACCACCTGCGCCACGGTATCCACCTGCGTGGCTACGCGCAGAAGAACCCGAAACAGGAATACAAGCGCGAGTCCTTCACCCTGTTCCAGGAGCTGCTGGACTCGATCAAGCGCGACACCATCCGCGTGCTGTCCCATGTCCAGGTCCGTCGCGAAGATCCGGCCGAAGAGGAAGCCCGCCTGCGTCGCGAGGCGGAGGAACTGGCCAAGCGCATGCAGTTCCAGCATGCCGAGGCACCGTCGATGGAACAGGCGGTGGCCGGTGAGGACGAGGAGCTTCCCGAGGGCCCGGCTCCGGTAGTGCCGCTCGAGCCGGTGCGCAACGAGCAGAAGATCGGCCGCAACGAGCCTTGCCCGTGCGGTTCCGGCAAGAAATACAAGCATTGCCACGGGCAGCTGGACTAAGCTTCCCGCCTGGTTCACCAACGCCGCGACCGGTCCTGCCGCTCGCGGCGTTTGTTCGAATTGGCGCCAGTCCGGCGCCGATGCGTTTTCCGTCACGCCGTCGCAGACGGCATCGAGTCCACTGTTTGGTAAAGGAGCGCGTTCCCATGGCTGTCGGTCTTGGCCCCCTGTCCACCCTGCACCCGGTCCCCGGTTTCGAACTCGGCATCGCTTCGGCCGGCATCAAGCGACCGGGGCGCAAAGACGTGGTGGTCATGCGCTGCGCAGAAGGTTCCAGCGTGGCCGGGGTATTCACCCTGAACGCATTCTGTGCCGCGCCGGTGACCCTGGCCAAGCAGCGTTTCCTCGGCGAGGTGCGCTACCTGCTGACCAATACCGGCAATGCCAACGCCGGTACCGGCGAGGCCGGCCTCGCCGCCGCCGCGCAAACCTGTGCCAAGCTCGCCGAACTGGCCGGAGTCGTCGAGACTTCCGTGCTGCCATATTCCACCGGAGTGATCGGCGAACCTCTGCCGGTGGCCAAGATCGAGGCGGCGCTGCCGGCGGCCCTGGCCGACCTGGCCGAGGATCATTGGGCCGAAGCTGCCACGGGGATCATGACCACCGATACCCTGCCCAAGGGCGCCAGCCGCCAGTTCGTCCACGACGGCGTGACCGTGACCGTGACCGGGATCAGCAAGGGCGCCGGGATGATCAAGCCGAACATGGCGACCATGCTCGGTTACATCGCCACCGACGCCAAGGTCGCCCAGGGCGTGCTGCAGGACCTGTTGCGCGACGCCGCGAACAAGTCCTTCAACCGCATCACCATCGACGGCGATACCTCCACCAACGACTGCTGCATGCTGATCGCCACCGGTCGCGCGGCGCTGCCGGAAGTGACCCAGGCCAGCGGCGCGCTGTTCGCCGCGCTGAAGCAGGCGGTGCTGGAGGTGTCCATGGAACTGGCCCAGGCCATCGTTCGCGACGGCGAGGGCGCGACCAAGTTCGTCACCGTTCAGGTCAATGGCGGCGCCACTCACCAGGAGTGCCTGGATGTCGGCTATGCGGTGGCCCACTCGCCGCTGATCAAGACCGCGTTGTTCGCTTCCGATCCCAACTGGGGACGGATCCTCGCCGCGGTCGGGCGTGCCGGCGTGGCCAATCTGGACGTGAGCAAGATCGACGTCTTCCTCGGCGACGTCTGCATCGCCAGCCGTGGCGGCCGGGCGGCCAGCTATACCGAGGAGCAGGGCGCGGCGGTCATGGCCCAGGCCGAGATCGGCATCCGCATCGAACTGGGACGCGGCACCTGCAGCGAGACCATCTGGACCACCGACCTGTCCCACGAATACGTCAAGATCAACGCGGAGTACCGCACCTGAGCCCGGCATTCCGATCCTTCATCGATGGATGAAAATCGGGAATTTGCCATCGGGCCATGCGCCTCTTAAGTTCCCCTGGATGAAGGAACGACCGAGAAGGAGAGACGCATGGCCCTTACCATCGTGATTGGAAACCGCAACGATTCGTCCTGGTCGCTGCGCGGCTGGCTGGCCCTGCAGATGAGCGGGGCGGCCTTCGATGAAATCCTCGTGCCGCTGGGGCGGCCCGATAGCCGAGAACGTATCCTGCGGCATTCGCCGACCGGCAAGGTGCCCCTGTTGAAAAGCGAGGACGGCGATATCTGGGACTCCCTGGCCATCGCCGAGTACCTTGCCGAGCGTTTCCCCGAGGCCCACCTGTGGCCGCGCGGCGAGGCGGCGCGGGCGATGGCGCGCTCGCTCTGCGCGGAAATGCACAGTGGCTTCATGGCCTTGCGCGGCGAGTTGCCGATGGACCTGCGCCGCCAGCAGCCATTGGTGGAATTGTCCGAGGCGACGCGACAGGATATTCAGCGTATCTGCCAGGCGTGGGCGGAGTGCCGCCGGCGCTTCGGCCAGGACGGTGCGTTCCTGTTCGGCCATGCCAGCCTCGCGGATGCGTTCTACGCGCCGGTGGCGGCGCGCTTCCGCAGCTATGCCGTGGAGTTGCCGGACACCGCCCGGGCCTATGTCGAGACCATTTATCAGTGGCCTGCGTTTCGTACCTGGTACGACGCGGCATTGCGCGAGCAGGCCTAGTTGACCGTCGGTACCGTCCCAGGCGGTGCGCGGCGGCAGTAGCGAGGAGATGATCCGTGAAACGAGTACATGTCGCCGCGGCCGTGATTCGTGGCTCCGATGGCCGGGTGCTGATCGCCCGTCGGCCGGAAGACAAGCACCAGGGCGGCCTGTGGGAGTTTCCCGGCGGCAAGGTGGAGGAGGGCGAGCCGGTGCGCGTGGCGCTGGCCCGTGAACTGGAAGAGGAGCTGGGCATTCGCGTCGAGCGGGCCCGCCCGCTGATCCAGGTGCGCCACGACTATGCCGACAAGCACGTGCTGCTCGATGTCTGGGAGGTCGATGGTTTCTCCGGCGAGCCGCATGGCGCCGAAGGCCAGCCGCTGGCCTGGGCGGAGCCGCGCGAGCTGGCGGACTACGAGTTCCCCGCCGCCAATGTGCCGATCGTCCAGGCCGCGCGCCTGCCGGCGCACTACCTGATCACGCCGGATGGCCTGGAGCCGGGCGAACTGATCAGCGGCGTGCGCAAGGCGCTGGAGTCGGGCATCCGCCTGATCCAGCTGCGCGCGCCGAACATGTTCAGTCCCGAGTACCGCGATCTCGCCATCGATATCCAGGGGCTCTGCGCCGGCAAGGCGCAGCTGATGCTCAAGGGCCCGCTGGAATGGCTGGGCGACTTCCCGGCCGCCGGCTGGCACCTGACCTCCGCCCAGCTGCGCAAGTATGCCAGCGCCGGTCGGCCGTTTCCCGAAGGGCGCCTGCTGGCGGCTTCCTGCCACGACGCGGAGGAGCTGGCCCTGGCCGCCTCGATGGGCGTGGAGTTCGTCACCCTGTCGCCGGTACAGCCCACCGAGAGCCACCCCGGCGCGCCAGCGCTGGGCTGGGACAAGGCCGCCGAACTGATCGCCGGCTTCAACCAGCCGGTCTACCTGCTGGGTGGCGTCGGTCCGCAGCAGGCCGAGCAGGCTTGGGAGCATGGAGCCCAGGGCGTGGCGGGTATCCGTGCGTTCTGGCCGGGCGGCCTTTGACGGTGGACGAAGAAAAGGAGGCTTCGGCCTCCTTTTTTTTCGTCTCGATGCCGCGCCCTCGCTCCCCGTCAGTCCGGTTTTGCCGCCGCCTCCCAGAGGATCTCCGCCACGCCCTGGCGCCGGGCGATGGCGCGGGCGGCGACGAACAGCAGGTCGGAGAGCCGGTTCAGGTAGCGCAGGCCGACGCCCTCCAGCGTTTCCTCCTGGTCCAGTGCCTGGCAGCGCCGTTCGGCGCGGCGCGCCAGGCTGCGGCAGACATGGGCCAGGGCGACCAGGCGGGAACCGCCGGGGAGGATGAAATTCTTCAGCGGGCCCAGCTCGTCGTTCCAGCGGTCGATGCAGCTTTCCAGGCGTGCCACTTCCGTCTCGTCCAGGGCCTGGTACTCCGGCATCGCCAACTCCCCACCGAGGTCGAACAGGCGGTGTTGCACCGGCGCCAGCGCCTGGACTATCTCCTCCAGGCCGGGATGTGCGCCACGCGCTTCCAGCAGCTCGGCAAGGAGCAGGCCCAACTGGCTGTTCAACTCGTCGACCGCGCCGATCGCCTCGATGCGCGGATGGCTCTTGGGTACCCTGCGTCCGCCGGCCAGGCCGGTCTCGCCGCGGTCGCCGGTGCGGGTGTAGATCTTCGACAATCGATTGCCCATGGCTTCAACCTTCCTCTTCGTCGCCACGCCGCAGGCTGCTGCCCGGCTGCGGCAGGGCGGGTGGCAGGGCCTTGGCCTGTGCCGGGGCGACCAGTCCGGTGCTCTCCAGCGGCAGGCGGATGCTGAAGCAGGTGCCACGGCCGAGTTCCGAGCGCACCTCCATCTGGCCCTTGTGATTGTTGGTGATGATGAAATACGAGACCGACAGGCCGAGGCCGGTACCCTGGCCGACTTCCTTGGTGGTGAAGAACGGCTCGAAGATCCGCTTGCGCACCAGCTCCGGCATGCCGCTGCCGTTGTCTTCCACCTGGACTTCCGCCCAGGGCGGCACCAGACGCGTACGCAGGACGATCCGGCCTTGCTCGCCTTCCTCTTCGTCGTCGCGCTGGTGGATGGCCTGGGCGGCGTTCTTCAGCAGGTTGAGCAGGACCTGCTCGACCTCGTTGGCGATCACCGGCACCGGCCCCAGGTTGGGGTCGAACTCATGGACGATCTGCAGCGACTTGAAGTCGAAACCCTCGGCCAGGTCGAAATCGTTGCCGGCGATCTCCACCGCCTGTTCGATCAGCGCGGGCAGCTCGCAGGCGGTCATCTGCCGGTGGCTGCGCCGGCTGAAGGCGAGCATGTGGGTGACGATCTTCGCCGCCCGCGAGCCGGCGTGCTGGATGCCTTCAAGCAGGCGCGGGATGTCGCGACCATCGAGGTAGTGATTGATGTCTTCCAGCGGCACGCCGACCTCGGCGGCCAGTTCGACGTTCTTCGCCAGCTCCGGGGACAGGCGTCGCTTGATGTTCTGTACGTTGTGCAGGATCGCGCCGAGCGGGTTGTTGATCTCGTGGGCCATGCCGGCGGCGAGGCTGCCGACCGAAAGCATCTTCTCCGATTGCACCATCACTTCTTCCAGGCTCAGGCGCTGGGTGATGTCGTCGATGCGGATCACCGCGCCACGGCCGGTGCCGCCCATCAGCGGATAGAAGGTCAGGGCATAGTGGCGCGGGGTGTCGATCAGTGCCCAGGTGACCCTTTCTACGCGCTCCACGCTGTGTTTCTCGGCGGCGCGGGTGAGCTGCGGGAGGAACGGCTTGAGCGAGGGGAAGGCAAGGAACACCGGCTGGTTCACCGCGTCGTCCAGGCTGGTGCCGGAAAGCTGGCTGGCTTCCTGGTTCCACTGGGTGACGTAGAGCTGCTCGTCCACCGCGATCAGCGCCGAGGGCATGGAGTCGATGATGCTGTTGAGGTAGTGCTGGAAACCGGTGAGCTTCTTCTCGATCTTGCTGCGCACCTGCACTTCCAGTTCCAGCTTGCGGTTCGAGCGGCGGGTTTCCTCGGCCAGGCTCTGGGCCTGCTCGACCGCCTCCTGGGCGTCGTCGCGGGCGCGCTTGAGCTGCTGCTCGCGGGCTTCGATGCGGGTCAGCATGGTGTTGAAGGCGTCGGCCAGGCGGCCGATCTCGTCGCCGTTGCCGCGCTGGGCCCGCAGCGCGTAGTTTTCCTCGCGGGTGACCTGGCGCGAGAGTTCCTCCAGGTCGCGGATCGGCCGGGTGATCAGGCGGCGGATCTGCTGCGCCACCAGCAGCCAGAGCAGCACGCTGATGCCGAGGATCGCCAGGCTGGCGGTGAGGGTCCCGGTGTAGAAGGCGCTGGGCAGCTCCCCGCTGGCCACCAGCAGCAGGTAGCCGGGGCGGGCGTTTTCCTGTGGTAGCTCGATCAGCGCATTGAGGCGATATTCGCCGCGTCGCCAGTGTTCCAGGCGATCGAGCCGGGCCGGCAGCTTGAGGGTATCGCCGCGCTGCAGGTCGGCCAGCATCAGGCCGTTGCTGTCGTACAGGGCGGCGGCGCGCAGCGGCTGGTAGTCGTTGAGCTGGCGCAGCAGGACCTCGGCGGTCTGCGGCGAACTGAGCGCCGGCTGGCTCAGCGCCGGGTTGGCGATCAGCCGGCCGATGGTCTGCATGGCCTGGGGCGCGACGCTTTCCTGGGAGATCCAGTAGGCGGCGCTGATGAACGCCAGGTTGGCCACCAGCAGCACGGTGGCCAGCAGGATCAGCAGGGCGGCGAGCAGTTTCTGTCCGACGGGCAGGTTGTCGAGGCGCTGGCGCAGGTTCATGGGCTCGGATGTTTCGTGGCGAAGAGGGTGGCGGGCAGGGTAGCGCGCTTTAGCGGTCGGGCAAACCGCGCTGGCGCAGGTGGTCCTGCAAGCGGACGAACAGGGCTTGCAGGCGCGGCAGCGGCAGCCCCAGGCGCTGGCCGTGCTGGCAGGCGTAGCCGAGCAGGTAGCCGATCTCGGTGCGCCGGCCCCGGGCGACGTCCTGGTGCATCGAGGAGTAGTTCGACGCGGTGGCGTCGATCACTCCCCGGACCTCCTGCAGCAGGCTTCCGGCGGCCTCGACGTAGCCGCCGGCGTGGAGCAGCTGGCCGAGTTCGTCGCAGAGCGCCGCGACTTCCTGGGAATGCTCCCGCAGGCCGCCGTTGCGGCAATCGTGGAGCACGGTCAGCGGGTTGATCGCGCAGTTCAGCGCCAGCTTGCGCCACAGGCGCTCGAGGATGTCGGCGCTCCAACTGTGCGCGATCCCGGCCTGCGACAGCTGGCCCAGCCAGGCGGGGGCGGCACCGCCGCGGGGATCGCCGAGCCAGGTATGCCCGCGACCGGCGAAGACCACGCGGAAATCACCGTCGCGGAACGCGCCCTCGGTGCTCGAGGCGAACAGGCAGCGGCTGCGCGGCAGGCGCGCGGCGACCGCCTGCTGGCTGCCCAGGCCGTTCTGCAGCAACAGCAGTTCGGCGTTGCCGGCCAGGCGGTGGGCCACGCTGGCGGCGGCCTCCTCCGCGTCGTAGGCCTTGCAGGCCAGCAGCAGGCGCTGGATCGGCGGCCCGCCATCGGGCGTTTCCGCGGCGATCGGGTAGAGGCTGGCCTGGCCATCCTCCACCAGGCTCAGGCCGCCGGCCTGCTGGTAGCGGCGCAGGCGCTGGCGGTCGCGCAGGATCAGGCGGACGGGCAGGCCGGCGCGGCCGAGGCGCGCGGCCCAGAGGCTGCCGAGGCTGCCGGCGCCGAGGATGTGCCAGGTCATGAGGGTGCTACTGCGAATGGCTGACGATAGGCGAAGTCTAGCGCAGCGCCGGTAGCCGGCAGGTAGCGATCCGGCCGCTGGCGTAGGCATCGGGCAGCAGCGCCTCGGTGCGCTGCATCAGTTCGTCGATGCCCAGCGGCAGGGCCTTGCCGTCGAGGCCGAGCATGGCGATGCCGGCCTTCAGGCCGATGAAGCCCTCGCTGGTCTTGAAGGCCTTCAGGTTGAGTCCGTCGTGCAGCCGCTTGAAGCTGCTCGACGAGCACTCGTGCAGGTCTTCCACCAGGGTGATCAGGGCGAAGTGCTGTTCGTCCAGGCGCACCAGCACGTCCAGCGGCCGCACCAGTTGTTGCAGGCGGCGGGCGACGCCGAGCAGCAGTTCGCGGTGGAACGCCTCGCCGTGGCGCTGGCGCAGGGTCGGTGCTTCGGGCATGCCGATCAGCAGGTAGCACAGTGCGCCGCCGCGGGTCTCCACCTGGCGCAGGCTGTCGGCCAGCTTCTGCCGCAGGTAGCGCGGGTTGCCGAGGCCGGTGAGGGTATCCACCAGGTTGCGCTCCTCCATCCGCGCGATGTTCTCGGTGAGCAGACGGTTTTCCACCAGCAGGCGCTGCAGGGTGTTGCACAGGCGGTCGGCGGCATAGATGCGCGGCACCAGTTGCTCGTTCATCGCCGCCTTGCTGACGAAATCGTCGACGCCGCGGTCGAAGGCCTCGCCGAGGACGTTCTCGCCCTCCTTGCCGGTGAGCAGGACGACATAGGTGTAGTGGTTGCTGCTTTCGTCCAGCTGGCGCACCCGGGCGGTCAGTTCCAGGCCGTCCATCTCCGGCATCAGCCAGTCGGCGAGAAGCACGCTGACCGGGCGCTCCTCGAGTTGCCGCAGGGCTTCGCTGGCGCTGCTGGCGAAGCGGATGTCCTGGTAGCCGGCCTGGCTGAGGGCGCGGCCGATCATGGCGCTGGAGAACTTGGCGTCGTCGACGACCAGGATGCTGAGATCGGGGTTGGGCATGAACGGACTCGGGATGAGGATTGGGCCGGTACGCTGCCGGCAGGGGCCCGGTCGTCGCGGGAGACCCCTTTCGGGCACGTTGGTGCGCGTCATCGGGAATAAATCGTCGGTCTCCGCCAAACCGGCGGGCATTCGCTCGCGAGGGCTCGGTTATAATGGGCGGGCATTTTTTACCGTCAAGTCAGGCGCGGTTCCGTCTGTGAACCCTGTCGCGCCTTCCATCTGGAGAGATGACATGCCTTCGTTCGACGTGGTGTCCGAACTGGACAAACACGAGTTGACCAACGCCGTGGACAACGCCATCAAGGAACTGGATCGCCGTTTCGACCTGAAAGGCAAATGCAGTTTCGAAGCCAAGGACAAGTCGGTGACCCTCACCGCCGAAGCCGATTTCATGCTCGAGCAGATGCTCGACATCCTCCGCTCCAACCTGGTCAAGCGCAAGGTCGACAGCCAGTGCATGGAGGTCAAGGACGCCTACCCGTCGGGCAAGGTGGTCAAGCAGGAGGTGAATTTCCGCGAAGGCATCGACAAGGACCTGGCGAAGAAGATCGTCGGCCTGATCAAGGAACGCAAGCTCAAGGTCCAGGCCGCCATCCAGGGCGAGCAGGTGCGGGTCACCGGCAAGAAGCGCGACGACCTGCAGGAAGCCATCGCCCTGTTGCGTGGCGAGTCCCTGGGGATGCCGCTGCAGTTCACCAACTTCCGCGATTGACGAGGTTTTTCGGAACCTCTCGCCATCCCGGGCATCGCAATAGGAGTAGCGCCGCCGCGGCGTCTCCGGCGATGCCTCTCCCTGTCGGCGCAGCGCCGGGCCATCCGCGCTGCGCCGATTCGTGTCCAGGTCCGGAAACCGTCGCGCGGCGTCTCCGGGCAGGAATCTGCAAGAGCCCGCCCCGTTTTCCGTGCCGCACGGGTGGGTGTTTCTCGAGAATGGAGGTAATGCATGGAATTGAACTACGACCGACTGGTGCAGCAGACCGAGTCCTGGTTGCCGGTCGTGCTGGAGTACAGTGGCAAGGTCGCCCTGGCGCTGCTGACCCTGGCGGTCGGCTGGTGGCTGATCAACACCCTGACCGGGCGGGTCGGCGGGTTGCTTGCCAAGCGCAGCGTCGACCGTACCCTGCAGGGCTTCGTCGGCAGCCTGGTGAGCATCGTCCTGAAGATCCTGCTGGTGGTCAGCGTGGCCTCGATGATCGGCATCCAGACCACCAGCTTCGTCGCCGCCATCGGTGCCGCCGGCCTGGCCATCGGCCTGGCCCTGCAGGGCAGCCTGGCGAACTTCGCCGGCGGCGTGCTGATCCTGCTGTTCCGCCCGTTCAAGGTCGGCGACTGGATCGAGGCGCAGGGCGTGTCCGGCACAGTGGATTCGATCCTGATCTTCCACACCGTGCTGCGCAGCGGTGACAACAAGCGGATCATCGTACCCAACGGCGCGCTGTCCAACGGCACGGTGACCAACTATTCGGCCGAGCCGCTGCGCAAGGTGATCTTCGATGTCGGCATCGACTACGACGCCGACCTGAAGAGCGCGCAGAACATCCTCCTGGCCATGGCCGACGACCCGCGCGTGCTCAAGGATCCGGCGCCGGTGGCGGTGGTGGCCAACCTCGGCGAGAGTGCGATCACCCTGTCCCTGCGGGTCTGGGTGAAGAACGCCGACTACTGGGACGTGATGTTCATGTTCAACGAGAAGGCCCGCGACGCGCTGGGCAAGGAAGGCATCGGCATCCCGTTCCCGCAGCGGGTGGTCAAGGTGGTGCAGGGCGCATTGGCCGACTGACGGCGCGGGCGACCACGAGAAAGGCCGGCATTCGCCGGCCTTTTTTCATTCGACTCAGTGTTGCTCGGCGTTCTGGTGCCCCGGCGCCGGCGTCTCGCTGGTCGGCGCGCGGCGCAGCCACAGCCAGCCGATCAGCAGCAGGGTGGGAATGCCCATCACCGCGGTGACGTAGAAGAAGCGCTCGTAGCCGAGGCTTTCGACCATGGTTCCGGAGTAACCGCCGATGAAGCGCGGCAGCAGGAGCATGGTCGAACTGAGCATGGCGTACTGGGTGGCGGAGAACTTCAGGTTGGTCAGGCTCGACAGGTAGGCGACGAAGGCCGAGGCGGCGAGGCCGCCGCTGAAGTTGTCGAGGGTGATGGTCATCACCAGCATCAGCACGTGCGGTTCCAGCGCCATCACCAGGCTGAACACGTCGTGGCTGGGCAGGGCCTCGGCATGCAGCGGGCCGAGTTGGGCGAGCATGGCGAACAGCAGGTTGGTGGTGGCCGAGGCGGCGCCGCCGATGAACAGGATCGAGAGAATGCTGAAGCGGGCGATCAGCACCCCGCCGGCGGCGGCGCCGATCAGGGTCATGAGCACGCCGAAGACTTTGCTGACGCTGGCGATGACTTCCTTGGAGAAACCCATGTCGATGTAGAACACCCCGGCCATCACACCCATCACCGTGTCCGACAGTCGATAGGTGGAGATCAGGCCGAGCAGCAGCAGGGCCTGCCAGCGGTAGCGCTGGACGAACTCGGTGATCGGCGTCAGCACCGGGGCCATCAGCAGGCGTCCGGGCGCCGACAGGCAGGACGCGGCGATCAGCAGGAACAGCGTGCCGCGCGGCCAGGCCCCGGAGTAGTAGGCGCGGCACATGGCGGTGACAGTGACCAGGAGGATGATCAGGACCATCACCGAGACCGCCTGGTGGACGAAATCGAACAGTGGAACTTCCTTGCCGCGCGCCGCCACCAGCAGCGGCCGGCGCACGGTGGCGAGCAGTTCGCGGACCGGGCGGATCTGCTGGCGCCCCCAGGGCGACAGGCAGATCCCCATCAGCAGGGCGTAGAGGCCGGCGCGTGGCCAGGCGCGGTCGAGCAGGGCGGTGATCATCGCCGGCAGCGAGATCAGCAGGATCAGCAACAGGAGCACCGAGAGCAACTGGTGGTTGAAATCGAAGCGCGACGGATTGACGTGGATCGGCACGTCCACCGCCGGCTCGCGGATCAGCAGGCTGGTGACCAGGCCGGGCAGGATGAGCAGGGCGAACAGCGCGTAGGTCAGGCCCCAGGCCGTCTGGCTGTAGTTGAGACTGGTAGAGCCGAACCATTCGGCGAGGATCAGCGCGCCGGCGCTGGCCAGCAGGATCGCCGCGCGGTAGCCGGTCATGTAGCAGGCGGCGAGGGCGGCCTGGCGACTGTCCTCGGCGATTTCCAGGCGGTAGGCGTCGATCGCGATATCCTGGGTCGCCGAGGCGAACGCCACCAGCAGGGCCAGGCCGATCAGCCAGGGCAGGTGGTTCTGCGGGTTGCACAGGGCCATGCCGAGCAGGCCGAGGGCGATCAGCACCTGCGAGAACACCAGCCAGGAGCGGCGCCGGCCGAGACGGCCGACGATGGGCAGGCGCCATTGGTCGAGCATCGGCGACCAGACCCACTTGAAGGCGTACACCAGACCCAGCCAACTGGCGAAACCGATGGTGTCCCGCGCCACGCCTGCCTCGCGCAACCATACCGACAGGGTGTTGAACACCAGCATGGTCGGCAGGCCGGCGGCGAAGCCGAGCAGCAGGAGGGCCAGGCTGGCGGGAGACTTGTAGGCGACCAGGGCCTCTCGCCAGGATTGCTGAGTCATGAGGTAACCGTTCCGCAAAAAATAACGCGCACTCTAACCGCTCTACTTCGCTGTAAGCCAGCCATGCCGACGTATGTCCACCCTGTCGTTGTGCAGGAGGACGCCTTCCTCGCGCAGGCGCGTGCGCTGCTCGCGGCCGCCGGGGCTGTCCGCCGGCAGGCTGATGCGGCCGCCGGCGCCGAGCACCCGGTGCCAGGGCAGGCGCGTGTCCGCCGGCAGTTGGCCGAGGGTTCGCCCGACCCAGCGCGCGGCGCGGCCGAGACCGGCCATTTCGGCCAGCTGGCCGTAGCTGACCACCCGGCCCGGCGGCACTTGCGCCAGCACCAGGTACAGGGCCTCGCGGCGCGCCTGGGCGCTTGCCGGGTCGCTGCCGGTCCAGGCATGCTCGCCGGTTTTCCCTTTCCTGTCCGCCTTGTGAACGCCCATGTCGCTCAGAGCCCTCTGTTCATTGGTCTTGATACTGCTGTCCGGCCCAGCGCTGGCCGACACCGTGTGGCTGGACAACGGCGACCGCCTGTCCGGCGAAATCGTGCTGATGGACGGCGGCAAGCTGGCGCTGAAGACCCGCTACGCCGGGCAGGTACTGATCGATTGGAAGAATATCGACACCATCAGTTCCGACAAACCCCTGCTGGTCAAGCAGCAGGGCGTTTCCGGGCAGCGTAGCCGAACCCTGGAGGCGGCGGGCAAGGGCATGGTGCGGATCGTCGATGGCGAAAGCCGCACCGTCCCGCTGGCCAGCATCCACCAGATGGTGCCGCCACGGCCGCTGGTGGAGGACCTGGTCTGGGAGGGCAATCTCGATGTCAAGCTGGACAGCAAGCGCAACGACAGCGACAAGGACGAGTGGAAGCTCAAGGGCGATACCCGGGTTCGCCACGGCGCCTGGCGCCACGTGCTGGCGGGGGAAGTGGAACGGGAGAAGAAGGACGGCAGGCAAGTCGAGGACAATTGGGATCTGGGCTACGATCTCGATCGCTTCTTCGACGAACACTGGTTCTGGCGCGCCAGCTATTCGCAACAGCGCGATGGGATCGACAGCCTCGAGCGCCAGCGTGCGCTGGGAACCGGCCCCGGCTACCAGTTCTGGAACGACGAGCTGGGGCGTTTCGACCTGGTCGCCGCGATCAGCCGCTGGCAACTGGAATGGCGCGACCAGCCGCGCGAGGACTTCACCTCCTACTCGCTGGAATGGGACTACAAGCGGCTGCTCGCCGGGACCCGGCTGGAGCTGTACAGCAAGGGAACCGTGCTGGTGCCGGGCATCGAGCAGATCGATTACCTGCTCGACAGCGAATACGGCCTGCGTTATCGCCTGAACAGCTGGGCGCGTCTTTCGTTCCTTTATGAACTGGACCAGTTGCGCGCGGCGGGCGGTACCCAGTCCGACCGGCACTACCTGATCGGGATCGGCGTCGGCTGGTGAGCCGGCGCACCTTTCGGCCGATCCGGCTGAACTTTACCGCCCGTGCCCCGGTCCTTGCTCTGCCGCCCGGCATTTGGATAATGCCGGCCTCTTCGAACCCACTTCAGTTGATTTGTGCTCATGTTGTCGAGAATTCTGCTGTGCCTCGCCGCCCTCGCAAGCTCCACCTCAACCCTCGCCGATACGGTCTGGATGAAGAACGGTGACCGCCTCACCGGCAAGATCACCCTGTTCGATGGCGGCAAGCTGCTGCTCAAGACCGACTACGGCGGCGACATCACCCTCAAATGGGACAAGATCTCCACCTTCGAGAGCGAGCAGAACCTGCTGGTCAAGCAGGACGCCGAGACCGGCGAGCACTCCAGGGGGATCAAGGCCGCCGGGCCGGGCCAGGTGACGCTGGTCAATGGCGAGCCGAAGACCGTGGAGCTGGCCAGCATCCAGCAGATGATGCCGCCCAAGCCGATCCTCCAGGACTGGGTGTGGAACGGCAACGTCGATTTCTCGCTGGACCGCAAGCAGGCCGAGAACGACGTCTCCGACTACGACATCGACTTCAAGACCAACGCCCGGCATGGGCTCTGGCGCCATAACATGCAGGGCGAGTACAACCGCGAGAAGAAGAACGGCCAGGTCAGCACCGACAATTATTCCGGCCAGTACGCGCTGGACCGCTTCATCGACGATCACTGGTTCTGGCAGGGCCAGGTCGCCTACAAGCGCGACATGATCGAGGACCTGGCGAAGAAGCGCACCATCGGTACCGGTCCCGGCTACCAGTTCTGGGACAACGAACTGGGCGCGTTCTCCATCGCCACCCTGGTCAACCGCAACGACTACGAGTTCGCCGACGGCGAGAAGGAGCACTTCTATTCGTCGAGCCTCAAATGGGACTACAACCGCTACCTGCTGGCCAAGCAGTTCGAGCTGTTCACCAACGGCGAGGTCAGCAAACCGCTGCAGTCGGGCCTGGACTACGAACTGCAGACCGAGGCGGGGATCCGCTACAAGCTGACCAGCTGGGCCTCGTTGAGTCTGAAGGCGGAGTGGGACAAGTTCAGCGGCAACGACGGTAACGTCAACCAGCGCCGCTATACCTTCGGCCTCGGGGTCGGCTGGTAGTACCCGCGCCACGAAAAAGCCCCGCGAACGCGGGGCTTCTTTCCTTGCGGTGCTGGCGCCTACAGGCGCAGACCGCCATCCAGCTCGAGGATGCGACCGGTGTAGTAGTCGTTCTCGAAGATGTAGGCCACCGAATGGGCGATCTCCACCGGCTTGCCCATGCGCTTGAGCGGAATGCCGGCGGTCATCTTCTCCAGCGCCTCGGGTTTCATGCCCGCGGTCATCTCGGTCTCGATGAAGCCCGGCGCCACGCCGGCGACACGGATGCCGTAGCGCGCCAGCTCCTTGGCCCAGACCACGGTGTCCGCGGCCACCCCGGCCTTGGCCGCCGAGTAGTTGGCCTGGCCCATGTTGCCGGCGCGGGAGATCGAGGAGATGTTGACGATCGCGCCCTGGTTCTTCAGCTCGATCATCTTCGCCGCTACTTCGCGGGTGCAGAGGAATACACCGGTGAGGTTGACGTCGATCACCGATTGCCACTGGGCCAGACTCATCTTGCTCAGCTCGCCGTCCTTGACCTTGATGGTCAGGCCGTCGCGGAGGATGCCGGCGTTGTTGACCAGGCCGTTGATGGCGCCGAAGTCGCTGGCGACCTGGGCCACCATGTGGGTAACCTGTTCCTCGTCCGCCACGTTGCACAGGTAGGCGCGGGCGTCGCCGCCGGCGGCCTTGCAGGCGGCGACGGCTTCGTCGAGGCGTTCGCGGTTGAGATCGACCAGGGCCAGCCTGGCGCCCTTGCCGGCGAGGTATTCGCCCATCGCCCGGCCGAGACCCTGGCAGCCGCCGGTGATAATGATGACCTTGTCTTTCAGTTGCATTGGTTGGAACCCCACGAGCAGTTTCTGGAAGCGGACCTTGCCGGCATCTGCGAACGCACTTTTCTATGCCCGTCCGTTTGCGACGGATTTTATGCAAGGAGTCATAAATTGAGCGTTGAAGCTGCAAAGAATGCCCGAGAATTGCTGCTCAAGGAATACCGCGCGGTCCTTTCCACCCAGTCGAAGAAATGGCCGGGCTTTCCCTTCGGCTCGGTGGTGCCGTATTGCCTGGACGGTGAAGGCCGGCCGCTGATCCTGATCAGCCGCATCGCCCAGCACACCCATAACCTGCAGGCCGATCGGCGCTGCTCGCTGCTGGTCGGCGAGCGCGGCGCCGAAGACATCCAGGCGGTCGGCCGCCTCACCCTGCTGGCCGAGGCGCGGCAACTGGCGGAGGAGGAGGTCGCCGCGGCGGCCGAGCGCTACTACCGCTATTTTCCCGAGTCCGCCGATTACCATCGGGTCCACGATTTCGATTTCTGGGTGCTGCAGCCGGTCCAGTGGCGCTTCATCGGCGGTTTCGGCGCGATCCACTGGCTGGGCGCCGAGCGCGTGCCGCTGGCCAATCCGTTCGCTGGCGAAGCCGAGCGCGGCATGGTCGAGCACATGAACAGCGATCATGCCGCCGCCATCGCGCACTATGTGGAACTGGCCGGACTGCCGGCGCACGCCGCGGCGCAACTGGCGGGAATTGATACAGAAGGTTTCCACCTGCGCATTGGCCAGGGCCTGCACTGGCTGCCGTTCCCCGCGGCCTGCGGCAACCCCGGGGCGGTGCGCCAGGCTCTGGTGCAACTGGCCAGGGCCGAGCGCTGGCCGACCGCCGAGCCGGCGCAGGGTTGAATTCTCCGCCGATCGGCGCCAACTACTGGTGGTACCGGGGGCATCCAGGCCCCGCCAAGGACTCTGAAATGCGCGCTTTTCTCTTTCTGCTGTTGCTCTTCCCGCTGGTCGAGCTGGCCGTCCTGATCAAGGTCGGCAGCGTCATCGGCGTGGGCTGGACCCTGTTCCTGATCGTCGCCAGCGCCTTCATCGGCGCCGCCCTGTTGCGTGTGGCCGGTGTCGCCACCGCCTGGCGCGCCCGCGAGCGGCTGGCCCGCGGCGAACTGCCGGAGGAGGAAATGCTCGAAGGCCTGCTGATCGCCGTCGGTGGCGGTCTGCTGATGCTGCCGGGCTTCATCAGCGACATCTTCGGCATCCTCTGCCTGATTCCCTTCACCCGCCGCCTGATGCTCGGCGGCCTGCGCCGTCGCGTCGAGCAGCAGGCGCTGCGCCGCCGCGCCTTCGCCGACGACCTTGACGCCCGCTACGGACAGGGTGCGTCGCGGCCGAACGTCATCGAGGGCGAGTACGAGCGCCGCGACGATTCGCGCCGCTGAAAAAAATTTCACTGCTTGCCCTTGAAATGGCTTGTGACGACCTTATGTAACGGTCACCGCAAGGTCCCTGCCATACGGGCAGGCTGTCTTACGCGGCTCGCGCGTCGAGTCGCAACCCGGCAACGCCGGCTTCAACAAAACCCGCCGGACTTCGATCCGGCCGTTGGAAACCACTGTTTGGGAGAGTTACGACTATGAAGCTTCGTCCTCTGCATGATCGCGTCGTTATCCGTCGCAGCGAGGAAGAGACCAAGACCGCAGGCGGCATCGTGCTGCCGGGTTCCGCCGCCGAGAAGCCGAACCGCGGTGAAGTGGTAGCCGTAGGTACCGGTCGTGTACTGGACAACGGCGAAGTGCGCGCTCTGGCAGTGAAGGTGGGCGACAAGGTGGTCTTCGGGCCGTACTCCGGCAGCAACGCCATCAAGGTCGATGGCGAGGAACTGCTGGTGATGGGCGAGTCCGAAATCCTCGCCGTCCTGGAAGACTGATCGGTCTCCCCACTCCGTTTTCACCGAATTCGATTTAGAGGAAAGAGAACATGGCTGCCAAAGAAGTTAAGTTCGGCGATTCCGCTCGCAAGAAAATGCTGGTCGGCGTGAACGTGCTGGCCGATGCCGTCAAGGCCACCCTCGGCCCGAAAGGCCGCAACGTGGTTCTGGACAAGTCCTTCGGCGCTCCGACCATCACCAAGGACGGCGTTTCCGTCGCCAAGGAAATCGAGCTGAAAGACAAGTTCGAGAACATGGGCGCCCAGCTGGTGAAAGACGTTGCCTCCAAGGCCAACGACGCTGCCGGTGACGGCACCACCACCGCTACCGTCCTGGCCCAGGCCATCGTCAACGAAGGCCTGAAGGCCGTCGCCGCCGGCATGAACCCGATGGACCTGAAGCGCGGCATCGACAAGGCCACCGTGGCCATCGTCGCCCAGCTGAAGGAACTGGCCAAGCCCTGCGCCGACACCAAGGCCATCGCCCAGGTAGGCACCATCTCCGCCAACTCCGACGAGTCCATCGGCCAGATCATCGCCGAGGCCATGGAGAAGGTCGGTAAAGAAGGCGTGATCACCGTCGAGGAAGGCTCTGGCCTGGAGAACGAACTGTCCGTCGTCGAAGGCATGCAGTTCGATCGCGGCTACCTGTCTCCCTACTTCGTGAACAAGCCGGACACCATGGCTGCCGAGCTGGACAGCCCGCTGCTGCTGCTGGTCGACAAGAAGATCTCCAACATCCGCGAAATGCTGCCGGTGCTGGAAGCCGTCGCCAAGGCCGGCCGTCCGCTGCTGATCGTCGCCGAGGACGTCGAGGGCGAAGCCCTGGCCACCCTGGTGGTGAACAACATGCGTGGCATCGTCAAGGTCGCGGCCGTCAAGGCTCCGGGCTTCGGCGACCGCCGCAAGGCCATGCTGCAGGACATCGCCATCCTCACCGGCGGTACCGTGATCAGCGAAGAAGTCGGCCTGAGCCTGGAAGGCGCTACCCTGGAGCACCTGGGCAACGCCAAGCGCGTCGTGATCAACAAGGAAAACACCACCATCATCGATGGCGCCGGTGTGCAGGCTGACATCGAAGCCCGCGTCCTGCAGATCCGCAAGCAGATCGAGGAAACCACTTCCGACTACGACCGCGAGAAGCTGCAAGAGCGCCTGGCCAAGCTGGCCGGCGGTGTTGCCGTGATCAAGGTAGGCGCTGCCACCGAAGTCGAGATGAAAGAGAAGAAAGCCCGCGTCGAAGACGCCCTGCACGCTACCCGTGCAGCGGTGGAAGAGGGCGTGGTTCCCGGCGGCGGCGTAGCCCTGGTTCGTGCCCTGCAGGCCATCGAAGGCCTGAAGGGTGACAACGAGGAGCAGAACGTCGGTATCGCCCTGCTGCGTCGCGCCGTCGAAGCGCCGCTGCGCCAGATCGTGGCCAACGCCGGCGACGAGCCGAGCGTGGTGGTCGACAAGGTCAAGCAGGGCTCCGGCAACTATGGCTTCAACGCTGCCACCGGCGTGTACGGCGACATGATCGAGATGGGCATCCTGGACCCGGCCAAGGTCACTCGTTCCGCTCTGCAGGCCGCGGCCTCCATCGGCGGTCTGATGATCACCACCGAAGCCATGGTCGCCGAGATCGTGGAAGACAAGCCGGCCATGGGCGGCATGCCTGACATGGGCGGCATGGGTGGCATGGGCGGCATGATGTAAGCCGACCGGCCCCTGTGGTTGAAAAAAGCCCCGCTTCGGCGGGGCTTTTTTTTGCCTCAGCGCGGGCAGTCCTGGCGGTAGCCCGGCAGTTCCTTCGCCGCCGGCTCGCAGGCCAGGCGCAGGGCTTCCTCCAGGTCGCCGGGCAGCGAGGCACGGCTGATCGGCCGCCAGTGCATGCGTTCGCCGAAATAGCGTGCCCAGTGGAACTCGATGAAATAGCTCCGCCGATCCTTGTCGAAGGCGTTCTCGTCCTCGGCGTAGCCGGCGAGGGCGCGGTAGGGGTCGTTGCCGAGCCCGGCGAGGTCGTTGGGCAGGGCGGCGGGCGGGATCGGCGCGCCGCGCGCATCGTGCAGCCAGACCCAGTGGTTTTCCTGCATCTTCTCCCAGAAGTCGCCGACCCGGGGTAGCTGGCCGATCACCTTCACCGGCACTTCCCGGGTTGGCTCCAGGCGCCAGAGCGCGCTGCTCAGGTGGTGGCGATCGGTGAGGTAGAAGCGTCCATCGGGACCGATCACCACCGGGATTTCCTTCTTGCGCAGGTAGCGTTCGAGGGCCTTGGGCTTTTTCCCGGCGAGCTTGGCCTGTTCATCCTCTACCTGCAGCAGGCCGACGTTCTGCTGGGTCGGGTGGAGCGCCGCCAGGGGCAGTTCGCACCAACTGTCGACGGGGCTATGCGACGAGCATTCCCCGGCTTGGGCGGCGCAGGCGAGGAACAGGCAACAGAACAGCAGGCAGGGGCGCATGGAGGGACTCCGGCGAGGGGGTATTTTCGCTGCAGACTGGCACGTTTTGCCCGTGCCTGCGTACCCCGGGCTTTGATAGGCGCTGCGCTTTGTGCCAATCTAGCCGGCAGGAGATGGCATTCCTCCTTCAACCGCCCCTGGGGCTGATGATGCCTACGCATGAACCTGGAAAAGGCGCGTAGGCGCTCGCCTGCCGCCTGTCCGAATCGCTCTCCTACAAGGACAGGACTATGTGGAAATCCATTCTCGCCATCGCCCTCGGCGCCGCCCTCGGGGCGCTGTTGCGCTGGTTCCTCGGGCTCAAGCTGAACAGCCTGCTGCCGAGCGTTCCTCCCGGCACGCTGCTGGCCAACCTGGTCGGCGGCTACATCATCGGTGCGGCGATCGCCTATTTCGCCCAAGCGCCGGGTATAGCGCCGGAGTGGCGGCTACTGATCATCACCGGGTTCTGCGGTGGCCTGACCACCTTCTCCACCTTTTCCGCCGAGGTCGTCACCCTGCTCCAGGAGGGGCGCCTGGGCTGGGCCGCCGGGGCTATCGCGACGCATGTCGGCGGCTCGCTGCTGATGACCCTGCTGGGGCTGTTCTCGATGAACTGGATGCTGGGCAGATAGCGCAGCGGGAGGAACGATCATGCAAGGCTACCAACTGACCTTCATCACCCAGCAGGGCCGCCACCACCAGGGCCAGCCGCTCTGCGACTGGCTGCTGGAGGAGGCGCGCCGCCTGGGGATCCGCGGCGCCACCGCGCTGGCCGCCAGCGAAGGCTTCGGCCAGAGCGGCCGGCTGCATTCGATGCACTTCTTCGAGCTGGCCGACCAGCCGCAGGAGATCCTCATGGCGGTCGATCCCGGGCAGGCCGAACGCCTGTTCGAGGCGATCCGCCAGGCCGGCGTGCGGCTGTTCTACATGAAAGTACCCGTCGAGTTCGGCGTACTGGGGGCGGACGAGCCCGCTTCCTGAACGCGGTTTTCCCCGCCGCCGTCGCGTTGCCCGCTCACGGCCGGTCGATAGAGCATCAGACGGTACAGGCCGAGGCAGATCAGCCAGTCGAACAGCATCGTCCACAGGTTGTGCGAGAGGAAGTGCGCGCCCTGCAGCATGCGCGACAGGGACAGCAGGCAACCCATGCCGAAGGCGAAGGCCAGGGCGTAGCGCGCCAGCTTCGGCCGGCGGTCGCGCAGGGCGAAGAACAGGGCGAACAGGACGAAGCCCGACGACGCGTGCCCTCCCGGCCAGCACCGCCCGGGGTGATCGGTCGGCGGTCGCGGGCTGAGCAGCGAGCTGTAGGCTTCCTCGCCGCCGAACTGCGCCAGGCTCCAGGGGCACTGCACCGCCGTGAGTGCCTTGAGCGGGGTGACTATGCTGGCTGAAATACTCATGGCGAGGAACACATAGGCCAGCGGCCGGCTCAGCGCACGCCAGGGCCGGTAGAACAGGCCGACGATGGAAACCAGCAGGCCGATGAGGCTGATGGCGATCACCAGTTGCTTGACCCGGTCGTGCAGGATGTTTTCCAGGAACCAGCTGTGCCGGCCGATGAAACCGGCTCCCGGCTCGTACATCAGGTTGGCCAGGGCGAGGTCCAGGGTCACCGGCTCGCAGATCAGCAGTAGCGCGGCCAGGCCCAGCGGCAGGACGAGGAACAGCCAGGGATTGAAGGGGCGGGAAAGGGGGCGGGTGGCGGCCTGGGACATGCGATCTCCGACGCGGCGTTGACGTTCTCTTGACTTCGACGCTGGTTAAATCCACCGCCGGGGTTCGAGCGCACTTCCAAAGCCGCTATGATCGGCTGCTGTGGAAGACGCCGTGGAGTCTGTGGTGACGAGCGTGGAGCCGGTGTGAATAGCCGGTGAAGAATCCGTAATGTGCGCAACGCGCCCGATCGGTCTTCCTGTGAAGGAGTGGGACATGCGAATACTGGTGGTCGAAGACAACCGCGACATCCTGGCCAACCTGGCCGACTACCTGTCGCTCAAGGGCTACACCGTGGACTGCGCGCAGGACGGGCTGTCCGGCCTGCACCTGGCGGCCACCGAGCACTACGACCTGATCGTGCTCGACGTGATGCTGCCGGGCATCGACGGCTATACGCTGTGTCGACGCCTGCGCGAGGACGCCCGGCGCGACACCCCGGTGATCATGCTCACCGCCCGGGACCAACTGGACGACCGCCTGCAGGGCTTCCGTTCCGGCGCCGACGATTACCTGGTCAAGCCCTTCGCCCTTTCCGAACTGTCCGCGCGCATCGAGGCGGTGCTGCGCCGCGCCCAGGGCGGCGGTCGGCGCGAGCTGAGCGTCGCCGACCTGAGCTACGACCTCGACACCCTGGAGGTCAGGCGTGCCGGCAAGTCGCTCAAGCTCAACCCGATCGGTCTCAAGCTGCTTGCCGTGCTGATGCAGAAGAGTCCCCACGTGGTCCGCCGGGACGCCCTGGAGGAAGCGGTATGGGGCGACGACTGCCCGGACAGCGACAGCCTGCGCAGCCACGTCCATCAACTCCGCCAGGTGATCGACAAGCCATTCCCCGTGGCCTTGCTGCATACGGTGCATGGCGTCGGCTACCGCCTGGCGGAGGAGCCGAATGGAGTATAAGCAGAGCCTCGCCCGTCGGATCGTCATCGCCTTCATGCTGATGACGGTCGCTGTGGGAGGACTGTTCTCCGCCGGCATCGTCGGCGTTGTCCACATCATCGAGGAGCGCCTGATTTCCCGCGACCTGGGCGGCGAGTTGGAGCGCATCCTGCGCGACGACCTGGCCCAGGGACGCAACCCGGTGCTCGATCCCGGCATGCGCTTCTTCATCAGCGACGGGCAGGGTTCCTACGCCATGCCGCCGGCGCTGGACCAACTGGATGTCGGTTTTCACGAAGTCTTCGAGGGCGACCTGTCGTTCCACGCGCTGGTGCGCGATATCGACGGCCGGCGTTTCATCCTGCTGCAGGACCAGAGCGATTTCGAAGCCCGCGAACAGGTGCTCTATGCCTCGGTGCTGACCGGCTACGTGCTGAGCATCGCCCTGGCCGGCCTGCTCGGCTGGATGCTCGCGCGCAAGGTGATGGAGCCGGTGGTCCGGCTGGCGCGCCAGGTACGCCACCGCGAACAGTTGCTCGGCCTGGCGCCGCCGCTGGCGCCGGACTACGCCAACGACGAGGTCGGCGAACTGGCCGCCTCGTTCGACGAAACCCTCGGCCGCCTGCGCGACGCACTCAAGCGCGAGCAGCTGTTCACCAGCGATGTCAGCCATGAGTTGCGTACGCCGCTGATGGTCATCGCCACTTCCTGCGAACTGCTGGCCGAAGAGTCCAGCCTCGGGCCGCGTGCCCGCGGCCAGCTGGAGCGGATGACCAAGGCCGCCGAGGAGATGCGCGACCTGGTGCAAACCTTCCTGTTGCTGGCGCGGGCGCAGAAGGGCGAAGAAAGCCTGGCGCCCCACGGCGGCCTGGAGAGCATCGCCGACGACCTGGTGCAGGTCTGGCGGGAGCAGGTCGAGGCGCGCGGTCTGACCCTGCACTACCGCAACGAAGGTGCCTGTGCCGGCCAGTTCAATGCCCCGTTGCTACGCGCGGTGATGGGCAACCTGTTGCGCAACGCGGTGCACTACACCGATTCCGGGAGCATCACGTTGACCCTCGGCGAGCACGGTTTCAGCGTAGAGGACACCGGTGCGGGCGTACCGGAAGAGCAACGCGAACGCATCTTCCTGCCGTTCGTCCGCGGCAGTTCCAGCTCCGGACGTGGCGAAGGCCTGGGCCTGGGGCTCTCGCTGGTGAAGCGGATCTGCGCAGCCGAGGGCTGGAGCGTGACCCTCAGCGCGGTGGAGCCGCACGGCTGCCGGTTCGAAGTTTTACTCGATGTTGCTTGACGAAAAATTCACCACCCCTTGACCCGAGCTTGACGGCTGGACTCATACCGTTCGTCCCATGAATCCAGGAGCACCCGTCATGAACAATCCGCCTGTCGACCTCGACTTTTCCCACAAGTATGATCGCGAGCATGCTGAGGCCTACCTGAAGAAGCATCAGGATGGTCTCGCCCGGAAACTTTCCCACCGGCGCGACGTCCAACTCGCCCGGCAAGCGCTGAAGCTCGCCGGCCAGCCCAACCTGGTGCTCGACCTGCCCTGCGGTGCCGGGCGTTTCTGGCCATTGCTGGCGGAAAAGGACAACCGGGTGATCATCGGCGCGGACAATTCCGCGGATATGCTGGCAGTCGCCTGCGCCGGACAGCCCGACGGCGTGGTGAAACGGGTACGGCCCTTGCAGACGTCCGCTTTCGCCATCGACCTGCCGGACAACTCGGTGGACAACATCTTCTGCATGCGCCTGCTCCACCATATCGGCGAGGCAGCCGACCGGAGCGTTCTGTTGCGCGAGTTTCACCGGGTCACGCGGGACAGCGTGATTCTTTCCCTCTGGGTCGACGGCAATTTCAAGGCCTGGAAACGCAGGCGCATGGAGGCACGGCGGGTAGCGAACGGGGAACAGACAGGCTACCAGAACCGCTTCGTGTTACCTGCCGACACGGTCGAGCGCGAATTTCTCGACGCCGGCTTCGTCATTCAGAAGCATCTCGATTTCATCCCGCTTTATCACATGTGGCGGGTCTATATCTTGCGAAAGGAATAACGATGGCTCCCGATCTGGCATCCCTGCAACGTATTTCCGGCGACTCCGCCATCGACCAGTGGTTGCAGGTGCCCGGCAGCTGGGTCGAGGAGCCCAACGAGCGGCGCGGCGGCGCCAGCGGCGTGCAGCGGGTGTACACCGGCGATGGACGGCTGCTCTATCGCAAGCAGCAGACCGGGCACGTCTACCGCGACTGGCAACGTCCGTTCGGCTATCCCACCGCCATGCGCGAGCGCGACGCGCTGCGGGCCTTCGAATCGCTCGGCATCCGCGTGCCGCGCCTGGTCTACTCCGGCTGCCGCAAGGTCGATGGGCAATGGCAGGCGCTGCTGGTCACCGAGGCCCTGGAGGGTTTCTCCAGCCTCGACGAGTGCTATGCGCGCGGTGACCAGGATCGTTGGGGCGAAGCGAAGCACCAAAGAATTCTGCAACAAATCGGCGCTACCATCGCCCGCATGAACCTTGCCCACTGGCAGCATGGTTGCCTGTATCCGAAGCACATTTTCGTCCGCGTCGAGGGCGAGACCATCGAGGTGGCGCTGATCGACCTGGAGAAAAGCCGTCGTCGCCTCACCGTGAACAGGGCGTCCCGGCACGATCTGAAGCAGTTGAAGCGCCGTTCGTCGTGGACCAGCGCGCAGTGGCAAGCCTTCATCTATGGTTACCAGACGGCGTTTGGCAGCGCCATCAAAGGGTTGCAGACATGAAACTAGAAATCACTCGAGGTTTGTTGCTGGTCGGCGCTCTCGCCGTGGCCACGGCCGCGGCTGCCGCCTGGCACGAACCCGCGCCGAACGTGGTGCAGATGAGCGGCGGCCACGAGTACTGTCCGACACCCTCGGTGCTGAAGGCCGAGCGGCCGACGCGGCAGGAGGTCCAGCCGAACAAGGACATCCTGCTGTTGATGTTCGGTCTTTCCCAGGGGGGAGCCAGCCTCTCGCGCTGAGACTCCTTGATGAGAAAGCCCCGCCTGAGCGGGGCTTTTTCGTGGGCGATGAGTTCACCGGAAGATCGACCGACTGGCTCCGGGCGTCATTCGGCGCCTTGCCGCGGTAGGCCAGGCCCCGCCCTAGGCGACCTGGAACACGTGCTTGAGGTAGTGGATGAAGTCCGGGTCCCGGCACTGGGCCTTGCCCGGGGTATCGGAGATCTTCGCCACCGGATGGCCGTTGCAGGCGCTCATCTTCACTACGATGTTCATCGGTTCGACGCCCGGCAGGTCGCAGGTGAAGTGCGTGCCGATGCCGAAGCTGACGTTGATCCGTCCCCGCAGGGCGCGATAGATCTTCAGCGCCCTGGGCAGGTCGAGGCCGTCGGAGAACACCAGGGTCTTGGTCAGCGGGTCGATGCCCAGCTTCAGGTAGTGGGCGATGGTCTTCTCCGCCCATAGCAGCGGGTCGCCCGAGTCGTGGCGCAGGCCGTCGAAGAGCTTGGCGAAGTAGAGGTCGAAGTCGCGCAGGAAGGCATCGGTGGTGATGCAATCGGTCAAGGCGATGCCGAGCAGCCCGCGATACTCGCGGACCCAGCAGTCCAGCGCGGCACTCTGGCTGTCGATCAGGCGCGGGCCGAGCTGTTGGTGCGCCATCAGCCATTCGTGGGCCATGGTGCCCAGCGGCTTGAGATCCAGCTTGCGCGCCAGGTGGACATTGCTGGTGCCGACGAAGCAGCCCGGGAAGTCTTCCTTCAGGCCGCTCACCACGGCCTCATGGACCCGGTAGGAGAAGCGCCGGCGGGTACCGAAGTCGGCCATCTTGAAGCCGGCCAGCTCTTCGGCGCCGGCCTCGCGGCGCAGCCAGTCGAACTTCTCCCGCAGGCGCTCGCGAGCCTGCTCGATGGTCGCGTTCGGGTAGCGCGCGCGGTTGCGCACTTCGCTGATCATCGCCAGCAGCGGCACCTCGAAGAGGATCACGTGCAGCCAGGGGCCTTTCAGGCGCAGGAAGAACTCGTCGTTCTCGATGCCGGTCTGCACGTAGCGCGGGTTGAAGCGGAACAGGCCGAGGAAACGGATGAAATCCGGCGCCAGGAAGGGGATGCGTTCGAGGAAGGCCAGTTGCTCGTCGCTGATCGCCAGGCCCGCGAGGTACTCGATCTGTTCGCGGATGGCCGGCAGGTAGAGGCGCAGGTCTTCCTGGTTGCGGCAGCGGAACTCCCATTCCACCTCGGCATTGGGATAGTTGTGCAGCACCGCCTGCATCATGGTCAGCTTGTAGAAGTCGGTATCCAGCAGGTTCTGCACGATACGTTCGGAAAAAGCGCTCTCGGCCATGCTCGTCTCACCACTGCGTTTCAGCAGGCAGTCTACTGGAGGCGGCTGCCGGCGGACATAGGATTGCGGCGGGATGGCCGGGGAGGCGGCGCAAGCGTCGGCGGACGGCGCCGTGGGCGCTGTCCGCCGTTCCGGATCAGTGCGCGTCTGCCGGCTGCGTCACGCCGGGTGGAGCATCCGGCCGCGCCACCAGGGTATAGATGCACGGCAGCACGAACAGGGTGAAGAGGGTGCCCACCGACATCCCGGTGGCGATCACGATGCCGATGTCGAAGCGACTGACCGCGCCGGCGCCGCTGGCGAGGATCAGCGGGATCACCCCGAGCACCATCGCCGCGGTGGTCATCAGTACCGGCCGCAGGCGGATCGCCGCCGCCTGTTCGATGGCCTCGCGGCGCCCCAGGCCCTGTTCGTGGCGTAGCTGGTTGGCGAACTCGACGATCAGGATGCCGTGCTTGCTGATCAGCCCGATCAGCGTCACCAGGCCGACCTGGGTATAGATGTTCAGGCTCGACACGCCCAGGAACAGCGGCACCAGCGCGCCGCAGATCGAAAGCGGCACGGTGACCATGATCACCAGCGGGTCGCGGAAGCTTTCGAACTGCGCGGCGAGGACCAGGAAGATGATCGCCAGGGCCAGGCCGAAGGTGACCAGCAGCGCGTTGCCTTCCTGCACGTACTGCCGCGAGGCGCCAGCATAGTCGACGGCGAAGCCGCGCGGGGCCTCCTCGCGGGCGATCTGCTGCACGGTCTCGATGGCCTCGCCCATGCTGACGATGGGGAAGCCGGAGATGATCGCCGAGTTGAGTTGCTGGAACTGGTTCAACTGGCGCGGCCGCGCCCGTTCGCGGGTCTCGATCAGGGTCGAGAGTGCGACCAGCTGGCCGTCGCTGCTTTTCACGTAGTAGCTGCCGAGCCAGCCGGGATTGTCACGGTAGGGGCGTTCGACCTGGGCGATCACCTTGTAGCTGCGCCCGTCGATGGTGAAGCGGTTGATCTCGCCCTCGCCGAGCAGGCTGGCCAGCGCCACCCCCAGGTCCTGCATGGAGACGCCCATCTGCGCGGCCTTCTCGCGGTCGATGTCGACCACCAGTTCGGGCTTGTCGAAGGCCAGGTCGAGGTCGAGGAAGGCGAACTTGCCGGACTCCGTGGCGCGCTGCTTGACCCGTTGCGCCACCTGCAGCAGCGACTCGTAGTCGTTGGCGGTGTTGAGCACGAACTGGAACGGCAGGCCCTCGCCGGTGCCCGGCAGCGACGGCAGGTTGAAGGCGAAGATCTGCACGCCGGGGATCTCGTTGAGCCTGGCCTGTACCGCGTGGAGCAGTTCCATCTGGCTCTTCTCGCGTTCGTCCCAGGGCTTGAGCAGCATGCCGCCGATACCGGCCTGGACGCCGTTGTAGCCGTTGATCTGGAACGCCGAGTAGTACTCCGGGAAGCTGCGGAAGATGCCTTCGAACTCGGCGGTGTAGCGGTTCAGGTAGTCGAGGTTGGCGGTCTGCGGCGAGTTGGTCATGAGGAAGACGATGCCCTGGTCCTCTTCCGGCGCCAGTTCCTTCTTGGTGAACATCAGCAGGAGCGGGATCAGCGCCAGCACCAGCACGGCGAATACCAGCACCACCGGACGGGTCTCCAGGGTGCCGTGGAGGGCGCGCTGGTAGCGGCGTTTCAGGCCCTCGAAGAGCAGGTCGAGGCGATGCGCCAGGCCCGACGGGTTTTCCTCGTGGCGCAGCAGGCGCGAGCACATCATCGGCGACAGGGTCAGGGCGACCACCCCGGAGATGATCACCGCGCCGGCGAGGGTGAAGGCGAATTCCTTGAACAGCGCGCCGGTGAGACCGGTGAGGAAGCCGATCGGCGCGTACACCGCGGCCAGGGTGATGGTCATGCTGACCACCGGGATGGCGATCTCCCGCGCCCCCTCCAGCGCGGCGTCGAAAGGTGTCTTGCCCTCCTCGATGTGGCGATGGATGTTCTCCACCACCACGATCGCGTCGTCCACCACCAGGCCGATGGCCAGGACCATCGCCAGCAGGGTCAGCAGGTTGATCGAGTAGCCCATGGCCTGCATGAAGAACAGCACGCCGATCATCGACAGCGGGATGGTCACCACCGGGATCAGCACCGAGCGGAACGCGCCGAGGAACAGGAACACCACCACGATGACGATCAGCACCGCCTCGCCGAGGGTCTTCACCACCTCGTCGATGGAGGCCTGGATGAAGCGCGTGGCGTCGTAGGCAATGGACACCTTGAGGTTCGGCGGCAACTGTTCTTCCAGTTCGGGCATCTTCGCCCGCACTTCCTTGATCACGTCCAGCGGGTTGGCGCTGGGCGTGCCCTTGATACCGATATAGACCGACGGGATGCCGTTGAACGAACTGATCGCATCGTAGCTGGCGGCGCCCAGCTCGACCCGCGCGACGTCGCCCATCAGCACCCGGCGGTCGCCGTCGGTCTTCACCGGGATGGCGGCGAAGGCTTGCGGCGACTTGAGGTCGGTGGAGGCGTTGACGCTGGTGACCACCAACTGGCCCTTCACTTCGCCGGCGGCGGCGAGGAAGTTGTACTGCCGCACCGCCTGGTTGATCTCGCCGGCGGTGACGCCGAACGCGGCCATCTTCACCGGGTCCAGCCACAGGCGCATGGCGAACACCTGGTTGCCGAGGATCTCCGCCTCGGCGATGCCGGGCAGGGTCGCCAGCTTGGGCTGGATCACCCGCGACAGGTAGTCGGTGATCTGCGGGTTGTTCATCTGCTCGCTGTAGAAGCTGATGTACATCAGCGCCGAGGCGTCGGCGGCCTCCTTCTGCAGCACCGGGTCCTCGGCGTCCGGCGGCAGCTGGCTCTTCACCTCGTTGGACTTGGCCAGCAGCTCGGTGACCAGGCGATCGGTGTTGGCGCCGATCCGTGCGTAGATCGAGATGGTCGAGTAGTTCTGCCGGCTCACCGAGGTCATGTAGTCGATGCCTTCGGCGCTGGCCAGGCTCTGCTGCAGCGGCTGGGTGATGTAGCCCTGGATGGTCTCCGCGTTGGCTCCGGCGTAGAGCGTGGTCACCGTGATCAGCGCGTTCTCCATCTGCGGATATTCGCGGATCACCAGCTTGCTGAAGGCCTGCATGCCGAGCAGGACGATCAGCAGGCTGACCACGCAGGCGAGGACCGGGCGACGAATGAACGGATCGGTAAAAGCCATGTTTCAGTCCCTTGGCAGGCCTGCCGCAAGGCGGTCAGGCGTGCGACTCAGTGCCCTTGCTGGAGGTCCCGCTCGGCGACGATGGCCACCGCGGCGCCGTTGTCGAGCTTCAGTTGCCCGGAGGTCACCACCTGCTCGCCGTCCCGCAGGCCTTCGAGCACCACCGCCTGGCCTTCGCGGCGCTCGCCGACCTTGACGAAGCGGCGCTCGACGACCAGTTGCGGCTGGCCCTTGTCATCCTTCGAAGCCTGGCCCTGCCTGTCCTTCTTCTGCCCGACCACGTAGATCGAGTCGCCATAGAGGGTGAAGGTGATCGCCGTCTCCGGCACCACGATGCGTTGTTCCTCGCCCGGCAGCATCACCTCCAGGTTGGCGAACATCCCCGGCAGCAGCTTGCCGCCCGGGTTCTCCAGGGCGGCGCGGACCTGCAGGTTGCGGGTTGCGTTGTCGACCTTGGGGTTGATCGCGGCGATCTCGGCGTCGAACACCTGGCCGGGGTAGGCGGCGACCCGGACCTTCACCAGCTGGCCGCGGCTGAGCAGGGGGAAATCCTGCTCCGGCAGGTGGAAGTCCAGCAGCAGGGTGGACAGGTCCTGCAAGGTGGCGATCGGCGTGCCGGGCGAGACATAGTCGCCGACGTCCACCTGGCGGATGCCGATGGTCCCGGCGAAGGGCGCGAGCAGGCGCTTCTTCGCCAGTGCCGCCTTGAGTTCGGCGACGGTGGCGCTGGTCTTCGCCCACTGTGCGGCGAGGCGATCGAACTCGCTTTTCGAGATGGCCTTGCTGCCGATCAGTTCGCGGCCGCGCTGGTACTCGGCCCTGGCCAGGCCGAGATCGGCCTCGGCGGTGCGCAGGGTGGCTTCCTCGACGTCGCTTTCCAACTGGATCAGCGGCTGGTCCAGCCGCACCTGATCGCCGGAGAGGAACAGCACGTCGCGTACCGTGCCGGAGACCTCGGCGGTGAGAGTCACGCCCTGGAACGCCTTGAGGCTGCCGATGGCCGGCAGGCGGCTTTGCCACGGTCGCCGCTCGGCCAGGCTGGCGGTCACGCTGATCGGTGGTTTCGGCGCGCTGAAAAGCGCGATCTGCTGACGAATGGAATAGACCTTGTAGCCGGCGAGAATCGCCACCACGGCGATCACTGCGGCGAGCATGATCAACATGCGGCGGAGCAACATAATCCTGGTCCCTGGTATGTCGAGAGCGCCCCATCGCGGGGCGAGTCCGACACATTACGTGCAGCTTTCAAGGCTTGTCAAAGCAGCGGGCTGGCGAAAGCTGCCAGGCAGCTAGCAGGCCGCCCGCGGCCTTCGCCGGGAACCCGGAACCAGCGCTGCGCGCCGCTTTCAGGCCAGGTGCAGGTGATTGTCCCAGAGGCCGGAAGGCAGCTCCAGCGGTTGCGCGGCGATGCGTTCGCCCTGGCAGTCATAGAAGCGGCAACGCCCCTGTCCGGAAGTGACGACGAAGCCGTTCCGCACCGCGCCTACGCCAGCGCAGTCCGGCAATGGCGCGTCCAGGCGCACGGCGCCGCTGTCCAGGTCCCAGATGAAGAAGCGGTTGCCGCGCGGAGCGGTCAGGGCCACCAGGCGCAGCTCGTCGTGGATCGCCACGCTGGCGGTGTACTGGGCCATTGCCAGGCGCTGTTCCTCGGCCACCGGGAAGGCTTCGAAAGGGCCGCCGGGGCGCTTGATCGCCAGCAGGTCGGCATGTTCGTGGGCGTCGCCCATGAACTGCTGGCCGGCGACGATGGTGCCGTCGCGACCGATCGCCAGGTGGCGGACGCTGTTCATCTGCTGTGGCAGGGTTTCCCTGGAGAGCAGGCTGCCGTCGCGGCGCATCAGCACCAGGCTTGGCTCCATGGCGTCGAGGTTCATCTCGACCCGGCTTTCCGCCTCGGTGCGAATGCCGCCGTTGGCCACCACCAGGGTTTCGCCGTCGGGCATCCAGGAAACCTGGTGCGGCCCGAGGCCGTGGGTGGAGATCTCGCCGCTGTGTTGCAGTCGTTCGCCGTCGAAACGGTAGACGCCGAGCACGCCGCGGCCGGGGTCGGTGGTGTCGTTCTCGGTAGCGTAGAGCCATTCGCCGCCCTGGTGGAACACGCCGTGGCCGTAGAAGTGGCGGTTTTCCTGCGAGACCAGGGTCTGCAGCAGGCGACCGTCGCGCAGGTCGATCAGGTAGCTTTCGGTGCCCGGCCGGCGGGCGACGAACAGCGCCAGCGGCAGGCTCGGGTGCTGGACGATGTCGTGGCAGCGCTGGGCCACGCGGGTGGCGAACTGGCGCTTGCCATCCAGGCGGTAGCCCACCGCGTAGTGCTGGCCCTCGGCGTCGTCGCGCGCCGACAGCACCAGCGGCTGACTACCCTGGCGGCTGAAGCTCCAGCCACCGAAGGACAAGGCGCCGAGCAACAGGCTGCCCAGGCCGATCACATGACGTCGCAGCATGGCGCCGACCTCAGTCGCCATCGTTGGCGTTGAAGCCCAGTTGCACGCCGAGGGCGCGGGCCAGGTCGCCTTCGTGCAGGCGATGGACCACGTTCAGGCTGTCGTAGAGGGCGTTGAGCTGGGTGCGCCCGTCCTCGCTGGCGAGCAGTTCGGAGAGCGGTTTCTGTTCCAGCGCCATCAGCTTCGCATGGCTGTCGGCGTAGGCGGCGTCGATCTTGCCGGCCAGGTCCTTCTGCTCGGCCGGCAGCAGGGTCTTCAGACCCTTGCCATCGATGCCTTCCCAGAGCGCCTGGGCGCCGCCCAGGCTGGCGTCCAGGCTGGCCAGCGAAGCGTTGCTGCGCCAGGCCTCGGCCTGGTAGGGCTGGGGAATGCCCTTGCTCTGCCGGCCCAGCGGCGTGCCGAGCTTCTTCTTCAGCATGTCCAGGGCGGTGACCTGTACCCGCAGCAGTTCGGCGATCGCCTCGTGGGCGTCGGCGTAGCGATCGTTGGGGAACTTGCTCATCTGGGTGAGCATGCCGCCGTCGTTCTTCCAGCGCGCCAGGATGTCCTGGGCCAGTTGCTGCTGGTGGGTGCCGATGGCTTCCAGCAAGGGGCAGTAACGGGCCTTGGTGGCGGCGTCGGCGAGATCGATCTTGCTGTCGAAGAGGATGTACTCGTAGGCGGAGAGCCCCTGTACCACCACGCTGGCCTTGGCCAGGGCCGCGGCGTCGACCTGCGGGTTGCTCTTGAGCAACTGCTCGACCTGGCGGCCGACCAGATCCTTCTTGTCCGGCCAGAACTGCACCTGCCAGGCGCGGTTGCCTTCGGCCAGCGGGCCGATCAGCAGTGGTTGCAGCTCGGCCCAGGCCTTCTGCGCGGCATGGAACGCGTCACGGGCCTTGGCCAGTTCTTCCTTGCCCTGGCAGTAGGCCAGGGCGCTGCTGGCCAGGGCCTGGTCGGCCTCCACCCAGCGGCTGTAGGTCGGCAGGATCACCTGTTGCGCCAGGGCGGCACTGGTGACGGCCTGCGGGTCTTGCGGCGAACAGGCGCCGAGGGCGATGGCGAGGCTGGTCAAGAGCAGTCGTGGGCGGAACATGTGGGCTCCTCAGAGTGAATTCAGGAAGGCCAGCAGGGCGCTGCGCTGGTCGGCGTCGAAGCCGAGCACATGCCGCTTGGCCGCTTCGGCTTCGCCGCCGTGCCAGAGGATCGCCTCCAGCAGGTTGCGGGCGCGCCCGTCGTGAAGGAACTGGGTATGGCCGTTGACCGTCTCGGTCAGGCCGATGCCCCACAGCGGCGGGGTGCGCCAGTCCCGCCCGCTGGCGAGAAATTCCGGGCGATTGTCCGCCAAGCCGTCGCCCATGTCATGCAGCAGCAGGTCGGAATAGGGGCGGATCACCTGGTTGGCCAGCTCCGGCTCGCTGGCGTTGGCGCCGGTGGTGAAGCTGGGAACATGGCAGGCGACGCAGTTGGCCTGGGCGAACAGGCGCTTGCCGGCCAGCACCTGCGGGTCTTCCACCTTGCGTCGCGCCGGGACCGCCAGGTTGCGGCTATAGAACAGCACCTGGGCGAAGATGTTATCGCTGACTTCCGGTTCGCCGCCGTTGGGCGCCCGGCGGCACTCGACCTGGGCGGGGCTGCAGTCGTCGTGGGGCCGCAGGCTGCTGGTCAGGCCCATGTCGTCGGCGAAGGCGTGCGCGTTCTGCTGCGGGATGTCCGGCTGGCCAGCCTTCCAGCCGAAGCGGCCGAGCGCGCTGCGCTGGCGCGCGGCGTCCCAGACCTGGTTGGCGCGCCCGCGGATACCGTCGCCGTTGCGGTCGTCCGGGTCGGCATTGGCCAGGATCGCCGCTTCGGGTATCGCTTCGAGCAGACCGAGGCCGATCATCGGCGGGGCGACACGGGCCGAGAACATCGTCTGCGGGTGCATCGGCCCGTAGCCGAGCTGGCTGATGCGCAGGACCGGCTTGCGCAGTTCGACCTCGGTGCCGTCGTCGAACCTCACTTTCAGCGGTTCGTAGTCCACCCGCACCTTGCCTTCCGGGGCGACGCCCGGAATGCCGACGTCCTGCAACTGGCCACCATAGGTCGGCTCGGGAATCACCCCCTGGTGCAACAGGGTCTGCTGGTCGTCCGGGCCGGCCGGGATCGACAGGCGCACCAGCATCGACACCGCGCTCACCGCGTCCGGCCCCGGCGGATGGCCGCGGCCGTCCTTGACGTGGCAGTTCTGGCAGGCGTTGGTGTTGAACAGCGGGCCGAGGCCGTCGCGCGCGGTGGTGGAGGAAGGGGCGATGACCCAGGGGTTGCGGAAGAAGCTGTTGCCGACGCTGAAGTCCAGGCGCCGGCTAGGGGCGAGGTTGGCGGACGGCAGGGAGAAGGCGTTGCGGTCGCTTTGCTGCACCGTGGCCGCGCCCCCGGAGAGCTGTTCGCCGGGCTCGGCGCGCGGCGGCTCGTCGCTGGCGCCGCAGCCGCTCAGGAGGAGCGCCGTCAGGAGGCAGGCGAGCGGTGTAAGAGGTGACGGCAACGACATCGGCGAACATCCGGACTGCGTGGAGACAGCCCGCAAGCTTACCAGTTGGGGCTAATCAAAATAAGAGGGATTTGCGTTTGTAAAGGCCCCCGCAGCCCGCAGCGGCGGGCCTGAAACGCAACGTGCGGCCATGGGCCGCACGCTGTTGACGCAGGAAGGGATCAGAACTGGTGGTCGGCGTTATCCGGCTTCAGGTCCTGGATGCCCAGCTTGCCCGCGGCCTGCTCGATGGCGCCGGTCTGCTTGACCAGGGCGGCGATGGCGTCGCGGATCTTCTGCTGGCCTTCCTTGTTGTCCGGGGCGATCATCTGGTCGAAGTGCACACCATCCTTCTCGGCGCTGTCGACGATGACCTGCAGCTTGGCCTCGGTGTCGGCAAGGTCGGCCTTCAGGGTGTCGTTGGCGGCGGCGTCGGCCTTGGCGACCAGGTCGGCCAGGCTCGGGCCTTTCACCACGCTGCCGTCGACGCGCTTGTACTCGCCCAGGTAGATGTTGCGGATGCTCTTGGCATTGAAGAACAGGGTGTGGTGGGTGTCGTCGCTGAAGCAGTCGTGCTCGTCCTCGGTGGAGTTGGCCTCCAGTGCGACCTTCATGCGCTCGCCGGCCAGTTCGCCGAGGGACAGGCTGCCCATGCCGAAGAACATCTTGCGCAGGCCGGTATCCACCGGCTCGGCTTCCAGCTTGGCGCGGTAGTTGTCGGCGACGCCGGCTTTCCACTGTCCGGCCATGTATTCGAGGTCGCTGACCAGCAGGTCGGTGACCGACTTCAGGTAAGCGGCGCGGCGGTCGCAATGACCGCCGGTGCAGTCTTTGCCCTGGGCATAGTCGGTGGCGGGGCGGTTGCCGGCGCCCGGACCGGTGCCGTTCAGGTCCTGGCCCCAGAGGAGGAACTCGATGGCGTGGTAGCCGGTGGCGACGTTGGCTTCGGAACCGCCCAGCTCGTTCAGGCCGGCCAGTTTCTCGCCGGTGATTTCCTTGACGTCGATCTTGTCTTCGCCGACCTGGATCTCGGTGTTGGCGACGATGTTGGCGGTGGCGCCGGGGTTGCCCAGGGCATGCTGGTAGTCCTTGGCGACATAGTCGATCAGGCCTTCGTCCAGCGGCCAGGCGTTAACCTGTCCTTCCCAGTCGTCGATGATCGCGTTGCCGAAGCGGAAGGCTTCGCTCTGCGAGTAGGGGGTGCGGGCGGCGAACCAGGCTTCCTTGGCGGCTTTCAGGGTCTCCGCGTCGGGCTTGGCGAGGAACGCGTCGACGGCCTTCTGCAACTCCCTGGCGGTGCTCAGAGCGTCGGCGAAAGTGGCTTCGGCGAGATCCGCGTAATTCTTGATCACCGCCCTGGCGGCGGCCTCGTCGACCTTGGCGGCCGGGGCGGCGGCAGGAGCGGCGGGCTGGGTGCTGGCCGCCGGGGTCGCAGGCGCTTCGGCTTTCTTGTCGTCGCCGCAACCGGCGAGGGAGATGGCGAGGGCCAGCAGACTGGCGGTGGCCAGGGGCATACGAGTCATGGCGGATTCCTTTGCTTTATTGGTGGCTTGCCGAAGCGGCGTGCGCTTGTCGAGAACGTCCGGAAGGGCGCGGAAAAACCGCCACATAATGCGAAAGATTTGCATTTTTGAAAAGGCCGCAGCGTGATCGCGCCGTGCCGGGATATATCGGCGTCGTCGTCCGAAGTGCCTCCGGCGGCCTCAGGGCCGCTCGCTGGTGGCCTGGCTCAGGCGCCGCGCCTGCTTGAGGTACTGGGTCAATTCCCTGGCCGGCAGCGGCTTGCTGTACAGGTAGCCCTGACCTTCGTGGCAGCCTTCGGCGATGATGTACGCCTCCTGCTCGGCGGTTTCCACGCCCTCGGCGATCACCTGCATGCCCAGGCTCTTGCCGAGTTGGATGATGGCGCGGACGATGGTGGCGTCGTCCTCGTCCTGCAGCAGATCCTGGACGAAGCTCTTGTCGATCTTGATCTTGTCCAGCGGCAGGCTCTTGAGGTAGCTCAGCGAGGAGTAACCGGTGCCGAAGTCGTCGATGGCGATCAGCGCGCCGGCGCGACGCAGGCTGAGCAGGTGCTGGGCGGCGGTGGAGATGTCTTCCATCAGGCCGGTCTCGGTGACTTCCAGCTCCAGGCTGCGCGCCGGCAGGCGGTAGACCTGCAGCAGGTTGCTGACCACCCGCGGCAGGGCGTTGTGGTGGAGTTGCACGGTGGACAGGTTGACCGCCATGCGCAGGTCGTCGAAGCCCTGGTCGTGCCATTCGCGCAGTTGCCGGCAGGCCTGGTCGAGCACCCACTCGCCGATGCTGAAGATGCTGCCGTTCTGCTCCGCCAGCGGAATGAACAGGTCCGGCGGAACGAAGCCGTGCAGCGGGTGTTGCCAGCGCAGCAGCGCCTCGACGCCGACCACGCGGTGGTCGCGGTAGTCCACCTGTGGCTGGTAGACCAGGTGCAACTCGTGGCGCTGCAAGGCGTCGCGCAGGTCCTTTTCCAGTTCCCGGCGGCGCCGCATCTCGCTGTCCACGCTGGCGATGTAGAACTGGTAGCGGTTGCGCGAGCGGGTCTTGGCCAGGGTCATGGTCTGCTCGGCCTTCTGCAGCAGCTTCTCGGTGGTCTCGCCATCCTCGGGGAACAGGGTGATGCCGATGGTGGCGCGCAGGCGCACCTCGTGCTGGTCGATCTCGAACGGCGCCTCCAGGCCGTCGAGGATGCTCTGCGCCAGCTCGGCCGCCTCGTAGGGTTGCTCGATGTCGGCCTGGACCAGGGCGAACTGGTCGCCGCCCAGCCGCGCCAGGGAACCGAGCCGCGCGCTGTGGCCACGCAGGCGGTCGGCGAGGGCGATCAGCAACTGGTCGCCGAGCTGGTAGGTGTACTGCTCGTTGATCCCCTTGAAGTCGTCGAGGCCCAGGCACAGCACTGCCACCCGGCGCTGCTGGCGGCCGGCGCCGTCGAGGATCTGGTCGAGCTGCTGCTGCAGCAACTGGCGGTTCGGCAGGCCGGTGAGGAAGTCGTACTGGGAGATGCGCAGCAGGTTGTCCTCGGCTTCGCGGCGCAGATGGCTGTTGCTTTCGATGGAGGCGAGCAACTGGTTGGCGGTGGTCACCCAGAGGCCCAGTTCGTTGCGTTCGTGTCCCTTGAGCAGCGGTAGCTGGTGCTGGCCGGGGCGGTCCGGATTGATGCTGACCAGGTGCTCGATGATCTTCGACAGCGGCTTGGTCAGCATCCAGTGGTAGACCAGGAACAGCACCAGGCCCATGGCTAGGGCGCGGAGGATGCCGGAGATGAAGATGATCTCCGAGGTAGTGACGAAGTTTTCCCCGTAGGGCGCGGTGTCCAGGGTGATCTTCAGGTCGCCGTAGTATTCGCTGTAGGGCGGACGGCCGATCAGGCGGATGCTGAAGGTGCGTTCCTGGCCGAGGATCGGGTCGGTCAGCCAGCGGGTCGGCAGGTCCAGCAGCGGCCTGGATTTCTCCGCCAGCATCGGTTCGCCGGGGTGGCCGATGCTCGCCTGGCGCACCGCCTCGTGCTGGAACAGCCCCTCGAGGACCTGCATCGCCATCTCCCGGTCGAGGCTGTAGACCGCCTGGGTGGACGGGTCGCGGACCATCGCGAGGATGCGCTGGGCGTCGCTGTTCACCGCCTGCCTGGCCTTGTAGGCGTCGAAGACGATCTGTGCGCAACTGAGCACTGCGCCAACGGCCAGCGCCGCCAGTAGCACGACACGCAGCAGCTTGAGCGAGAGGCTGTGTCGGGAGTCCAGTTTCAAGGGGCCTTCCTTGTACGTCGCCAGGGCGAAAGACAAGCCGGTAGGAAGAACTTCTTTGCCTCAAGAGGCTAACACGAGCGGAGGTCTACCAGTTCCTGAGGGTAGACGATGGCTCCTGGGCCACAGATTAAAACGAAAAAGCCCGGCGAATGCCGGGCTTTTTCGTGGTTCTGAACAGACTCAGGCAGCGAAGTTCTTCGCCACGAAGTCCCAGTTGACCAGGTTCCAGAACGCTTCGACGTACTTCGGACGCAGGTTGCGGTAGTCGATGTAATACGCGTGTTCCCAGACGTCGCAGGTCAGCAGCGGGGTGTCGCCGCTGGTCAGCGGGTTGCCGGCGCCGATGGTGCTGGCCAGGGCCAGGGAGCCGTCGGCCTTCTTCACCAGCCAGCCCCAGCCGGAGCCGAAGGTGCCGACGGAAGTCTTGGTGAACTCTTCCTTGAACTTGTCGAAGGAGCCGAAGGCGGCGTTGATCGCGTCGGCCAGGGCACCGGTGGGCTGGCCACCGCCGTTGGGGCTCAGGCAGTTCCAGTAGAAGGTGTGGTTCCACACCTGGGCGGCGTTGTTGAAGATGCCGCCGGAGGAGGTCTTGACGATCTCTTCCAGGCTCTTGCCTTCGAACTCGGTGCCCGGGATCAGGTTGTTCAGGTTCACCACGTAGGTGTTGTGGTGCTTGTCGTGGTGGTATTCCAGGGTCTCGGCGGAAATGTGCGGCTCAAGGGCATTCTTTTCGTAAGGCAGCGGCGGCAATTCGAAAGCCATGGTGTCTCTCCTATTCTTCCTCAGGTCAGGACTGGCGCGGCTAGCGCGCGACCGGTTCACGGGGCCGGTCCGATGCCTGTCCGGGAGCCCGTCCTGGATCCCCGGGGGACGTTCGGCGGAGCGCTCCGGAAAGGGCGCCGGGTGCGACTCGGAGCCTAGGCTCCCAGTGCCGCGAACTCCGGATCATAGCACCCGTGTCGGGGCATATCCACGCAGCAACTGTAGGGGCAAAGGCCGATGGCAGCGCGCTGCGCCGGGCTTCGCAAGGCCACTCGGCGCACTGCCCACCTTCCTTCTGGACTGCGTAGCGGCGCCGGGGTTCGGTCGCCTCGCCGGATTTCCGCTCAACTGCGGAGGACCAGTTGGACGGCCATGCCCATCATCATGGCGGCGACCATCAGGTCGAGCAGGCGCCAGGTGGCCGGGCGCGCCAGCCAGGGCGCCAGCCACGCAGCGCCGAGGGCGAGGGCGAAGAACCACATCAGCGAGGCGCTGGCCGCGCCAAGGGCGTAGGCGCCGGGAGCGGCCTGCTGGGCGCCGAGCGAACCGATCAGCAGGACGGTATCCAGATAGACGTGCGGGTTGAGCAGGGTCACCGCCAGCGCCGCCAGCAGCACCGCCCGGCGCGAGCGAGGGCCGGTTTCCGCGGCGTCGCCGAGCGCGTCCGGGCGCAGCGCGCGAAGCAGCGCCTTGAGCCCGTACCAGCTCAGGAAGGCCACCCCGCCCCAGCGGGCGATGGCCAGTAGTGTCGGGTTCTCCACCAGCAGCCTGGCCAGGCCGAACACGCCGAGGCTGACCAGTATCGCGTCGCAGAGCACGCAGAGAGCGGCTACCGCGAGGTGATGCTCGCGGCGCAGGCTCTGGGCGAGGACGAAGGCATTCTGCGCGCCGATGGCGATGATCAGGCCGGCGGCCACCAGGATCCCGTTGAAATAGCTCTGCCACATCTCAGTGCGCCTCCCTGGCCAGCTTCTGCAGGACGGCGAGGGCGCGCGGGCCGTCGTCGCGGGCGACGAACAGATGATCGTGGAAATAGCCGGCCATCACGTTGCAACTGATCCCGGCTCCGGCCAGCGCCGTGGCGAAGGCGGCGGTCAGGCCCACCGCCGCCAGCGACGAGTGCACCGTCAGGGTGATCCAGGCCGCCACGTATTCGTAGGGCAGGCCCAGGCGTTCGGCTTGCTGGCGTTCGAGCACCAGGGTCAGGCCCTCGCGCTCGCGGAAGCTGGCGATCGGCTCGGCGCCGTCCGGCAGCGCGCCATCGGCGCAGGTACAGAACACGTAGTCGCCGGGATTGAGTTCGGGAGTGAGCGTGCGCAGCAGGGTACGCAGCGAGGTTTCGCCAGCCATGGTCGGTCCGCAGTGGATGATCGGGAAGTGCTGGCGAGTGTGATGGCGAACGGTTTATAAGGAAAACGAATCCTGCTGATCTCTCATTAGGAAAACTGATTTTGTTCGACTACAAGTTGCTCGCCGCGCTGGCCGCGGTCGTGGAGCAGGGCGGTTTCGAGCGCGCCGCGCAGGCGCTGGGGCTGTCGCAATCGGCGGTATCGCAGCGGATCAAGCTGCTCGAGGCGCGGGTCGGCCAGCCGGTCCTGGTGCGCGAGACGCCACCGCAACCCACCGATCTCGGCCGTCGCCTGCTCAACCATGTGCAGCAGGTACGCCTGCTGGAGGGCGACCTGCAGCGCCGGGTGCCGAATCTCGACGAGGGCGGTGCCCCGGAGCGCCTGCGCATAGCCCTCAATGCCGATAGCCTGGCGACCTGGTGGGCCGCCGCGGTGGGCGACTTCTGCGCCGAGCGACGGGTGCTGCTGGACCTGGTTGTGGAGGACCAGGAAGTCGGGCTCAAGCGCATGCGCGCGGGCGAGGTGGCCGGCTGCGTCTGCGGCAGCGCGCGTCCGGTGGCCGGCGCGCGTTCGCTGCTGCTCGGCGCCATGCGCTACCGCGGGCTGGCCAGCCCGGCGTTCGTCGCCCGGCACTTTCCACAGGGCGTCGAAGCGGCCGCCCTGGCCAGGGTGCCGGCGATCGTGTTCGGTCCGGACGACCTGCTGCAACACCGCTTCCTCAAGGACCTTGGCGTCGAGGGCGGTTTCATCCACCACCTCTGCCCGTCCTCGGAAGGGTTCGTCCGTCTCACCGCCGGCGGCCTCGGCTGGGGGTTGGTACCGGAGCGCCAGGTGTGGGGCGAACTGGCCCGCGGCGAACTGGTCGAGCTGTTGCCCGGCCAGGTCATCGACGTGCCGCTGTACTGGCACTACTGGCGCAATGGCGGTGAACTGCTCGCCTCGCTCACCGAGCACCTGCTCGCCCGTGCCGGCGACGGTCTGGTGCGGGTGGCCGGCTGATCAACCGATGACGGCGATCCGGCCGGAACCGGGCAGCGCCTCGACGCAGCGCGCGCCGAGCAGCTGCGAGGGCGTGAAGTAGCCGCCGGGGCCTTGGTAGCCGAGCAGGTGGCGCACCGCCAGGAGCACGCCGTGCACGGTCAGGTCGTAGACGTTGGCGGTTTCCAGGCGCGCCGTGCGGCGTTCGCCGCGGGCATTGCGCGCCTCGCCCCAGACCCAGGTGCGCTGGCGTTCGCGGGCCGCCTGGTCGGGGCCGGCGATGCGCTTGTCGACCTGGCCCTTGAGCCAGTCCTGGACCCGTTCGCGACCGAGCAGCGGCCGCAGCGGGTCGACCAGGCGCATGCCCAGGGCCAGCAGCGGCGGCGCCGGCAGGTAGACTTCGATGTCCGGGATGCCGGTGCTGTAGTAGGCGGTGGCGACGTCGCCCCAGGGAATGGTCACGGCGTGCCGCAGGCCGCGGCCGAAATCGATGTCGCGGCGCCTGTAGCCCAGCGGCACGTCGCGCAGGCGTCCGTTCTCGCGGACCTTGCCGCCGAGCTTGAGGCCTTCGACGCTGGTCTTGGCGGTTCCGGTCGAGAGTCCGCTGCCGGTGTCGAAGCCCAGCGCCAGTCGCTGCGCGTCCGGCAAGGCTTCCTTCAGGCAGGCGGCCAGGCAGTCGGTGGGGATCACGTCGAAACCTACCCCGGGGCAGACCACGATGCCCGCCTCGCGCGCCTCGGCGTCGCCGGCATGGGCCTGCTCGAACACCGCGATCTCGCCGGTGATGTCCACGTAATGGCTGCCGGCGGCGCGGCAGGCGGCGATCATCGGCGCGCTGGTGGCGGAGAACGGACCTGCGCAGTGGGCTACCACCTGCACGTCGCTCAACGCTTCGCGGCAGCCGTGCGGATTGCCCAGATCGAAGACCCGGCCCTCCAGCCCGAGCTGGCTGCTGAGCGCGTGCAGGGCGGCCGGATTGCGCCCGCCGAGCAGCGGCGTCAGGCCCTCGCGCCGCGCCTGTTCGGCGACCAGCCGGCCGGTGTAGCCGTTGGCGCCGTAGATCATCCAGTGACTGGCCATGCTGCGTCTCCCGCGAACTGGTGGCATTCAGGTTAGCCCTTGTAGCGCGCCATGCCTGTCCTGTCGCCCAACGCAAGTCGTGCCGGCGGCCCGCAGGGTCGTTGTTCTGGCATGCTGTGCCAGTGGTTTCGCGACGTCGGATTGCTAGAGTCGCGGCACAAGAAGAACAGCGGGAGTACTCGGGATGCGGATACTGGTAACGGGGGCGACGGGCTTCATCGGCGGGCGTTTCGCCCGCTTCGCCCTGGAGCAGGGCTTGTCGGTGCGGGTCAGCGGACGTCGCCAGGAGGCGGTGCAGCACCTGGTGGCGCGGGGCGCCGAGTTCGTTCCCGGCGACCTGGCCGAGCCGGCGCTGGTCGAGCGCCTCTGCGAGGGTGTCGAGGCGGTGGTGCACTGTGCCGGCGCGGTGGGTGTGTGGGGGCCGCGCGAGCGGTTCCAGGCGGCCAACGTCGGCCTCGCCGAGAGCGTGGTCGAGGCCTGCCTGAAGCAGAAGGTGCGGCGCCTCGTGCATCTGTCGTCGCCGTCGATCTACTTCGACGGGCGTGACCACCTGAACCTCGGTGAAGACTATGTCCCGCGGCGCTTTTCCGATCACTACGGGGCGACCAAGTACCAGGCCGAGCAACTGGTGCTCAGTGCCCGCGACCTCGGCCTCGAGGTGCTGGCCCTGCGTCCGCGCTTCGTGGTCGGCGCTGGCGACACCAGCATCTTCCCAAGGCTGATCCAGGCCCATCGCAAGGGCCGCCTGCGGATCCTCGGCAACGGTCTGAACCGGGTCGACTTCACCAGCGTGCACAACCTCAACGATGCCCTGTTCAGTTGCCTGCTGGCCGGCGAGCCGGCGCTGGGCAGGGTCTACAACATCAGCAACGGCCAGCCGGTGCCGTTCTGGGACGCGGTCAACTACGTCATGCGCCAGCTCGGCCTGCCGCCAGTCACCGGGCATCTGCCGTATGCCATAGGTTACGGCCTGGCGGCGCTCAACGAGGGCGTCTGCCGGATTCTCCCGGGGCGCCCGGAGCCGGCACTGTTCCGCCTGGGCATGGCGGTGATGGCGAAGAATTTCACCCTGGACATCAACCGCGCTCGCGAATACCTCGACTACGATCCGCGGGTCAGCCTGTGGACGGCGCTCGACGAGTTCTGCGCCTGGTGGCGCGCCCAGGAACTCTGATCAGCCGCGCAGCGGGCCGGCGTAATGCCGGCTCGGCGCGGGTGCGGACAGCCGCGACGGTTCCACCGATGGCGGCGCGACGCGCGGGAACCGGCCGCGTCCGGCGGCGGTCTGTGTCGGGCCAGGCTCGCGCCGTGATGGTGCGTGCGGCTCCGCGATGGAGCGCCCCGGTCTCGACGAACTTCCTTCGCGCGGACGCTGAAGGGGTGGGGCCGAATCGATATAATGCGTCATTCGGCCCTCTCTCCAGGCCTCCGGCAGGATGCCGTTCCCCTTCACAGGTTTTCACCATGCGTAACGATTCTTTCGACGAACTCGACGATGTGCCCAGCCTGACCACCGATGCCGCCGACCGCGAAGAGTTCGGCCACCACCCGCGGCACGTCTACGAACCGGAACAGCGTCGGGTGGTAGATACCAAGGCGCGCCGCCCGGCTTCCACCGGCCCGCTCTGGGCCCTGCTCGGGGCGATGCTGATCGCCCTCGCCGGAGTGGCCTGGTGGAGTCACCAGCAGCTCAGCCTGATGGAGCAGCAACTGGTCGCGACCCAGGAAAGCTTCGTGCGGATCAGCGAGGAAGCCGCCGGGCGACTCGACGACATCCGCGGCAAGGTGGTCGCCAGCGAGTCCAGCGTCACCAGCGAGCGCGAGGCGCTGCGCCTGCAGGTCAAGCAGTTGCAGGAAAAACTCGGCAGCCAGGAACGCCAGCAGGCCGATGTGAGCAACCAGTTCGGCGGCCAGGGCAAGCGCCTCGACCAGTTGGCCAGCGACCTCAAGGCCCAGCAGGAAAGCGCCGCGCAACTGGTCGCGCAGCTCGACGGCAAGCTGCAGGCGCTGGCCACCGAGCAGGAGAAGCTGAAGGCGCTGCAGGCCGAGCTGGGCAAGACCAACGAGCAGCTCAAGAGCCTCGGTGGCGACGTCGCGGCGCTGAAGAAACAGGGCAATCCCAGCCAGGCCATCAAGGGCATCCAGGACGACCTGCTGGTGCTGCGCAGCCAGCTCGACAATCGTCCCCAGGGTGGCAATACCGCCGAGTTCGACGCCTTCCGCACCCAGGTGATGCGTAACATCAATACCCTCCAGGCCCAGGTGCAGAACCTGCAACAGCAGCTCAACAGCCGCTGAATCCGCTGTGTCGCCAGTTGCTCCGTTGCCCGGGGCGCTGGCGGCGACAGATCGCCGCGCCGCGCGGAAATCCCTCCATCCATTGCTCTGGATCAGCGAATCCGCTGTCCATCCGCTCCGATACTGCGCCCTTAAGCGAGCCTTAAGTGAGAGTCGTTTAGATTCTCGATCAGCGGCCAGGGAGGCCACCGTTCCTCCCTACTGCCTGGAATCCGCCATGAGCGCACTGCAACCTTCCCGTACCTATCGCATCACCGGGTATTCACCGGCCATTGGCAACGGCTATCGCCAGCGCCTGTTCTCCATGGGCCTGCTGCCCGGCGCCGCGCTGCGCGTGGTGCGCATCGCCCCGCTGGGCGACCCGATCCAGGTCGAGACCCGCCAGACCAGCCTGGCGCTGCGGCGCAAGGACCTCGCCCTGCTGACCCTCGTCCCGCTCGACTGATCCCGCCCGGAGTCCCCATGACCGCACTGACCCTCGGCCTGATCGGCAACCCCAACTCCGGCAAGACCACCCTGTTCAACCAGCTCACCGGCTCGCGCCAGCGGGTCGGCAACTGGGCCGGCGTCACCGTCGAGCGCAAGGAGGGCGCGTTCCACACCGCCCGCCACGCGGTGCGCCTGGTCGACCTGCCGGGTACCTATTCGCTGACCAGCGTGTCCGCCCAGGCCTCGCTGGACGAACAGATCGCGTGTCGCTACATCGCCAGCGGCGAAGTGGACGTGCTGGTCAACGTGGTGGACGCGGCGAACCTGGAGCGCAATCTCTACCTCACGGTACAACTACGGGAGATGGGCATCCCCTGCATCGTCGCGCTGAACATGCTGGACATCGCCCGCAGCCAGCGGATCCGCATCGACATCGACGGACTCGCGCGGCGCCTCGGTTGCCCGGTGGTGCCGCTGGTGTCCACCCGCGCCGATGGCATCGACGAGCTGAAGGCGGCCATCGACGACCTGCAGGTCCCGCAGGCGGCGCTGGCGGTGGATTACCCGGCGACCATCGAGGCGCAGGTAGGCTACCTGCTGGAAACGCGCACTCCGGCGGCCTCGGCCATCGAACCGCGCTGGCTGGCGTTGCAGGCGCTGGAAGGCGACATCTTCAACGGCCCGGCGCTGGGCTTGCCGCCCGCTACCCTGGAACAGGCGCGCCAGGCCTGCGGCGAGGAGCCCGAGCTGGCTATCGTCGATGCGCGCTACCGGCTGATCGGCGAGATCTGCGCGGCGGTCTGCGACCACCAGCAGGCGCAGCCGCACCGGCTGACCCAGTGGCTCGACCGGATCGTCCTGAATCGCTGGCTGGGCCTGCCGATCTTCCTGCTGGTGATGTACCTGATGTTCTTCTTCGCCATCAACATCGGCGGGGCGCTGCAGCCGATCTTCGACAAGGGTTCGGCGGCGATCTTCATCGATGGCATCCAGTGGCTGGGCATCCGCTTCGGCCTGCCCGACTGGCTCACGGTGTTTCTCGCCCAGGGCATCGGCGGCGGGGTCAACACGGTGCTGCCGCTGGTGCCGCAGATCGGCCTGATGTACCTGTTCCTCTCGCTGCTCGAGGACTCCGGCTACATGGCCCGCGCGGCCTTCGTCATGGACCGCCTGATGCAGGCGCTGGGCCTGCCGGGCAAGTCGTTCGTGCCGCTGATCGTCGGTTTCGGCTGCAACGTGCCGTCGATCATGGGCGCGCGCACCCTGGACGCGCAGCGCGAGCGGCTGATCACCATCATGATGGCGCCGTTCATGTCCTGCGGCGCGCGCCTGGCGATCTTCGCCGTGTTCGCCGGGGCCTTCTTCGGCCAGGGCGGCGCGCTGGTGATCTTCTCCCTGTACCTGCTCGGCATCGTCGTGGCGATCCTCACCGGGCTGCTGCTCAAGCACACCCTGATGCGCGGCGAGGCCTCGCCCTTCGTCATGGAGCTGCCGCTGTACCATGTGCCGCACCTGAAGAGCCTGCTGCTGCAGACCTGGTCGCGCCTGCGCGGCTTCGTGGTGCGGGCCGGCAAGGTGATCATCCTGGTCAGCCTGGTGATCGGCGGGCTGAACAGCATCACCCTCGACGGCAAGCCGGTGCGGGGCGACATCGGCCATTCCGCGCTGGCCAGTGTCAGTCAGCGTCTCACTCCGCTGCTGGCGCCGCTCGGGGTGCAGCCGGACAACTGGCAGGCCACCGTCGGCCTGGTCACCGGGGCGATGGCCAAGGAAGTGGTGGTGGGCACCCTGAACACCCTCTATACCGCCGAGCAGATCCAGGGCGAGGCCTTCGACTACGAAGGCTACGACCTGCCCGGACAGCTGCGCGACGCCCTGACCGAAACCTGGGACGGCCTGGTCGATACCTTCAGCCTCAGCGTGCTGGCCAACCCGGTGGAGGCGAGCATGGCCGACGGCGACATGGCGGCCGGCTCGATGGGCACCATGGCGAGCAAGTTCGGCAGCCCCATCGCGGCCTACAGCTATCTGGTCTTCGTCCTGCTCTACGTGCCCTGCGTGACCGCCATGGGCGCGATCGCCCGGGAAAGCAGCAAGGGCTGGATGGCTTTCTCGGTGCTCTGGGGGCTGAACGTCGCCTACTCGCTGGCGACCCTCTGCTACCAGGTCGCCACCTTCGCCGCGCACCCCGAGCGTAGCGTCCTGACCATCGCCGTGGTGCTGGTCTTCAACCTGATCCTGATGACCTGCCTGCGTCTGTTCGGCCGCGAGCAGGTACTGCAACTGCCAGGCCGAATGGTCGATGCCCCGGGCGGGCAGGGAGGATGTCACTGATGGCGACACTCATGCAGATCCGCGCCGCCCTGGAAGACGGCCAGGCGCGCGGGCTGAAACAGCTCAGCCGCCAGGTGGACGCGCCGCCGGCGCTGGTGGAGGCGATCCTGGAGCGGCTGATCGCGCTCGGCAAGGTCGAGCGGGTGGCTGCGCAAGGCTCGGGCGGTTGCGGCAATGGCTGCAAGGGCTGCGCCCAGCGCGATCCTTGCGCGGAGCCGGAGCCGCGGTTCCGTCGCCGCTAGATGCGAAAAAGCCCGCCACGGCAAGCGTGACGGGCTTTTTCCTGGGTGGTGCGATCAGTCCAGGGTCGGGTAGTCCAGGTAGCCTTCGGTGCCACCGGTGTAGAAGGTCTCCGGGCGCGGCGGGTTCAGCTCGGCGCCGTTGCGCAGGCGCTTGACCAGATCCGGGTTGGCGATGAAGGGAATGCCGAAGGCCACCGCATCGGCGTCGCCCCTGGCCAGGATGGCGTTGGCGCTGTCGCGGGTGAATTTCTCGTTGGCGATGTAGGGACCGCCGAAGGCTTCCTTCAGGGCCACGCCGATGCTGTCGTCGGCCTGCGCTTCGCGGGCGCAGATGAAGGCGATGCCGCGCTTGCCCAGCTCGCGGGCGACATGGCTGAAGGTCTCCAGGCGGTTGGAATCGCCCATGTCGTGGGAGTCGGCGCGCGGCGCCAGGTGCACGCCGACGCGCTGGGCGCCCCATACGGAAATCGCCGCGTCGGTGACTTCCAGCAGCAGGCGTGCGCGGTTCTCGATGGAGCCGCCGTAGCGGTCGGTGCGCTGGTTGGTGCTGTCCTGGAGGAACTGGTCGAGCAGGTAGCCGTTGGCGCCGTGGATCTCCACGCCGTCGAAGCCGGCGGCCTTGGCCCGTTCGGCGCCCTGGCGGTAGGCCTCGACGATGTCGGCGATCTCCTCGGTGTCCAGCGCGCGCGGGGTGACGAAGGGACGCTTCGGACGCACCAGGCTGACATGCCCCTCGGCGGCGATGGCGCTCGGCGCCACTGGCAGCTCGCCGTTCAGGTAGAGCGGGTCGGAAATCCGCCCGACGTGCCACAACTGCAGGAAGATGCGCCCGCCGGCGGCGTGCACCGCCTTGGTCACGTTGCTCCAGCCACGGACCTGGTCATCGGACCAGATGCCGGGGGTATCGGGATAGCCCACACCCATCGGCGTGACCGCGGTGGCCTCGCTGAGGATCAGGCCGGCCTCGGCGCGCTGGGCGTAGTACTCGGCCATCAGGGCGTTGGGCACGCGGCCCTCGTCGGCGCGGCAGCGGGTCAGCGGCGCCATGACGATGCGGTTGGGCAGCTCGAGGTCGCCGAGCACGATGGGATCGAACAGAGTAGCCATGGAACATCCTCCACTAGGGAATACACGGACAGGGATCAATCGAGGACCGGCTGCGCCTGGGCGCGGCCGTTTCCGGAAAAGCCGATGAGGGTGGCCAGCAACGCCAGTACGGCCAGCGCGGCGGCGGCCAGCGGCACGCGGGTCAGGCCCAGGCCGTGGTCGATGACGCTGCCGCCGATCCAGGCGCCGAGTGCGTTGCCGACGTTGAAGGCGCCGATGTTCAGGGTCGCCACCAGGTTCGGCGCGGCATGCCCGACGCGCACCACGTTGACCTGCAGGGCGGGCACCGCGGCGAAGGAGGCGGCGGCCCAGAGGAACAGGGTGATTTCCGCCGGCAGCACGGCCTGGCTGGTCCAGCTGAGCAGCGCCGAGACCAGCGCCATCGCGGCGAACACGCCGGCCATGGTGAGGCCCAGGCGCCAATCGGCGAGGCGTCCGCCGATCACGTTGCCGACGGTCAGGCCGACGCCGATCAGCAGCAGGGTCCAGGTCACCCCGCGCGGGGAAACCCCGGTGACTTCGCCGAGCAGCGGCGCGACATAGGTGAACAGGGCGAACATCGAGGCGGCGAACAGCACGGTGGTGCCCAGCGCCAGCCACAGCGAGGGGTTCCGCAGCGCGGTCATCTCCTGGCGCAGGTCGACCGTTTCCTCTTCGCGGTCGTTCGGCAGCACCCTGGCCAGGCCGACGAAGGCGACCACGCCGATCAGGGTCACCACCCAGAAGGTCGCGCGCCAGCCGGCTTCCTGGCCGAGCGCGGTGCCCAGCGGCACGCCGAGCACGTTGGCCAGGGTCAGGCCGGTGAACATCAGGGCCACGGCGGAGGCGCGGCGGTTCGGCGCCACCAGGCCAGCGGCGACCACCGAGCCGATGCCGAAGAAGGCGCCATGGCAGAGCGCGGTGACGATCCGCGCCAGCATCAGCAGGCCGTAGTTGGCGGCCACCGCACAGAGCAGGTTGCCGACGATGAAGATGCCCATCAGCGCCAGCAGCGCTTTCTTGCGCTCCAGGCGGGCGGTGGCCATGGCCATCAGCGGGGCGCCGAAGGCCACGGCGAAGGCGTAGCCGCTGATCAGCCAGCCGGCGCTGGGAATGGAGACCCGCAGGTCGCCGGCGACCTGCGGCAGCAGGCCCATGATGACGAATTCGGTGGTACCGATGGCAAAGGCGGACAAAGCGAGGACGAGAAGAGACGCCGGCATCGGTCGAGCTCCTGGACAGCGAAGTAGTGGGGTGGAAGCGAGTGCTGCTTACAGCTCGTCGCCGAGTTGGTCGAGGAAGGCCTGGATGGTCTCCTCGTTGCGCTTGAAGAAGTTCCACTGGCCGACCCGGCGGCTGGTCACCAGGCCGGCGCGTTGCAGGGTGGCCAGGTGCACCGACACGGTGGACTGGGAGAGACCGGTACGCTGGTCGAACTTGCCGGCGCAGACGCCGATCTCGAACGGATGGTCCTGTTCGACGAAGTACTTCTCCGGCTCCTTCAGCCAGCGCAGCATGTCGCGTCGCACCGGGTGGGAGAGAGCCTTGATGATTTCGTCGATGTCCAGTGGCATGGCGGTGGTCCGTTGGCCGTTCATATCGGGTTGGAACGAACTATATATCGACGCGGGACGATATTGGGATCGATTGCGACGATAGTCGCTATCGACAGGGCTGATGACGATGATCGAAACGACCGTTCCGTCCCTGGGGTAAGCTAGGCCGCATGAACTACCTCGCGCACCTCCACCTCGGCGGCCCGCAGCCGGCCCAACTGCTCGGCAGCCTGTACGGCGACTTCGTCAAGGGCCGCCTGCAGGGACAATGGCCGGACGAGATCGAGCGGGCCATCCAGCTGCACCGGCGCATCGACGCCTTCACCGACAGCCACCCGCTGGTGCATGCGGCCAAGCGGCGCTTCCCGGCGGAGCGACGGCGTTTCGCCGGTGTCCTGCTGGACGTGTTCTTCGACCACTGCCTGGCGCGCGACTGGAGCGACTACGCCGACGAACCGCTGCCGCAGTTCGTCGAGCGGGTCTACGGCACCCTGCGCACCGCCTCGCCGCTGCCGGAGCGCCTGGCGCGCATCGCGCCGCGGATGGCGGCCCAGGACTGGCTGGGCAGCTACCGCGAGTTCGAGGTCTTGCGCGAAGTGCTGGGCGGCATGTCGCGGAGGCTGTCGCGACCGCACCTGCTGGACGGCTCCTGGGAAGAACTGGCCCAGCGCTACGACGTCCTGAGCGCGGATTTCCGCGCCTTCTACCCGCAGCTCCAGGCCTTCGCCCTGAGCCAGCGCTGACCCCTGGCGCAGCGGCCATTGGCCCGGTCGGCGGAATCACCTGTCAATTGTTTCAGGCCGAAGCATCCGCTTGATGCATATCAACCGGCAACGGTCGCGTCGATCGTTCAATGAGGCCGACGTTCAACGCTCTGCCAATGGAGGTGGAAGATGAAACGAATCCTGGTGGCGACCGACCTGTCCACGCGTTCCGAGCTGGCGGTCATGCGCGCCGCGGCACTGGCCAAGGCGAGGAATGCCGAGCTGACCGTGCTGAATGTGCTCGACGACGACCAGCCACCGGTGCTGATCGCGCCACAGCGGCTGGCCATCGCCAACCTGCTGGAGGTCAATGGGCAGGCCCTGAAGGAACGCCTCGGGGTCGACTCCAGGGCGATCGTGCGGGTCGGCGACCCGGTGGTGGTGATCAACGCGGTGGCCGAGGAACTCGGCGCCGACCTGCTGGTGATGGGGGCGCACCGGCACACGCCGCTGCGCGACCTGTTCATCGGCACCACCCTGGAGCGGGTGGTACGCAATGCGAAGATCCCGGTGTTGCGCGCGGCCGGTGCGCCGGAAGAGGAGTACCGCCGGGTGCTGCTGGCGCTGGATTTCTCGCCGACCTCCACGCGCGCGGTGCAGATGGCCGGCCAGCTCGGCTTCCTCGAGGCCGCCAGCCTCACCGCGTTGCATGCCTTCGAGCCGTTCGCCAAGGGCATGATGCGTTATTCGGGGATCAAGGAAGACCGCGTCGAGCATTACGTTGACCAGGAGGAGCTCAAGGCCAACGTCGAGCTGCGCGATTACGTCGCCGGGCTGGGGCTGGGCCGCGAGGATATCCAGCTGCGCGTAGGCGAAGGCTTGCCGATCAACGTGATCATGACCGAGGTGCGGCGCCAGGCACCGCAGTTGACGGTGCTCGGCACCCAGGGCCTGACCGGCTTCCGCCGCGCGCTGATCGGCAGCGTGGCCGAGGCGGCCCTCGGCGACCTGCCATGCGACGTGCTGGCGGTGCCGCCCAAGCGCGACTAGGCGGCGCGCCGGGTTTCCGCAGGGGCGGCAGTGCCGAACAGCGCCAGGCGCACCGCCTGCTGGGCCTGGCGGGCCAGTTCGGCGCGGTCCAGGCCCTGGCTGGGGATAGGCTCCAGCAGCTGGATGTGCACGCTGCCGCGCTCGCCGCGCAGCAGGCGGCCGAGGTGGCTGAGCAGGTCGTCGTCGCCGATGAACGGCGCCAGCGCATCGGGTACGCCATCGCGGCGGTAGCTGATCGCCACCGGCTGCACCGCCACGCCGGCCTCCAGGGCGCTGGCCATCAGGCGTCCGTGGAAGGTGCGCAGGCTCTCGCCGTTGGTGGTGGTGCCTTCCGGGAAGATCAGCAGGTTGCGCCCGCGGTGCAACTGTTCGGCCAGTCGCTGGTTGATCAGCCGGCTGTCGCCCGCGCCGCGGCGGATGAACAGGGTTCCGGCCTTTTCCGCCAGCCAGCCGGCCAGCGGCCAGGCGCGAACCTCGGCCTTGGACAGGAAGGTCAGCGGCGCCAGGGCGCCGAGCAGGGGAATATCGGTCCAGGACACATGGTTGGCGACCCACAGCATCGGTTGCCGTGGCGCTTCGCCGCTGACCCGGATATCGAACGGCAGCGCCGCGCACAGGCGCGCCAGCCACCAGCGGGTCAGGCGCTGGCGCAGCGGCGTGACGTCGGTGCCGGGGAGCCGCTCGCGCAGGCTGACCCAGCTCGCCAGGCCCAATCCGAGCGCGACCAGCCCGAGCAGGCGGGCGCTGCGCAGCAGCAGGCGCAGCCGCGCCATCAGACCGCCGCCTTGAAGTGGCGGGCGTAGCGTGGGCAGAGTTCGTCGCGCTTGAGCAGGATGAATACGTCGGCGACCTGGAAGTCCGGGTCCCAGCAGGGCTCGCCGCAGATCTTCGCGCCCAGGCGCATGTAGGCCTTGAGCAGCGGCGGCAGTTCGGCGGTGAGGTTTTCCGGGACGTCCAGCGGCGGCAGCGGGTTCTTCGGCTCGGCCTGCAGGTAGTCGGTGCACAGGTAGCGTTCGCGCAGCCGCTGCATCACCGCCTTGGCCTGGACCCCGCCGTCGCGCATGGGAATGCTGGCGCAACCCATCAGGTAGCGGTAGCCGCCCTCGTTGAGGACCTCGGCGAGTTCGCCCCAGAGTACCGCGATGGTGGCGCCGTTGCGGTATTCGGGGGCGACGCAGGTGCGGCCGATCTCCAGCACCGGGCCGTGCAGGGCGTCGAGCCCGGAGAGGTGGAATTCCTCTTCGCTGTAGAAGCGCCCGAGGCGCTCGGCGGCGCGATGATCGAGGAGCCGGGTGGTGGCCACCAGGGCGCCGCTGTCGAGGTCACGGACGCCGATGTGTGCACAGTGGCGGTCGTAGTCGTCGCGGTCGAGACCGTCTTCGGCGCCTTCGAGCTTGGCGTCGAACTCGGCGCTGAATACGCGGTAGCGCAGGGCCTGGGCCTCGCGCAGGGCGCGGGCACCGTTCAGGCGCTCGGCCTTGAGGCGGCGTCCGGCGACGGGTTCGCGGGGAATGGCGGTCTGGGTCATGCCTGGGCCTCCTTGGGCCGGCGCCGCGGGTTGCGGCCGCTCGGCTTTGTTGTGCAAGCTCAGGCTAGGAAGGCGCGGTGTCACCCCTGTGACAGGGGCGTGATGCTTGTATGACATTGTCGCCGGATGTAACGCGCCGTTGTTCCACCCCGGCAGCCTCGGCAGGATGCCGGTTTCGACATCTTCGACGATTGGAGTCCGCCATGTCCTGGCAACCCTTGCTCGGCCCGCTCGACCGCCTGCCCACCGAAGGTTCCCTGGAGGACTGGCACGCCGCCGTCCTGGCGCGCGCCGACGGCCTCGGCAGCCTGGAGCGCGCGGTGCTCGGCGGACGATTGGCCGCGAGTCCGGGCCTGGCCTTCCTCGCCGGCTACCAGGCGGCCCTGCGCGCGCTCTGGCCGGCGGCGCCGGAAGGCCTCGGCGCGCTGTGCGTCACCGAGAAGCGCAGCGTGCGCCCGGCAGACCTGCAGACCCGCCTGGAGGGGCTGGTCCTGCATGGGCAAAAGGATTTCGTCACCGCTGGCGACAGTGCTGCCTGGTGGCTGGTGGCCGCCCGCGACGAAGCGCCGGGGCAGCCGCCGCGACTGTCGATGACGGTGGTCCTGGCCGGCGCGCCGGGGGCGCGCCTGGAGGCGTTGCCGGCGCTGCCGCTGATGCCGGACGTGCCGCATTCCCGCCTGCTGCTCGACGGCGCCCATTGCGAGCGCCTGCCCGGCGATGGCTGGGACGACTACGTCAAGCCGTTCCGTCTGCTGGAAGACGTCCACGTGCTGGCCGCGCTCGGCGCCTGGCTTTACGGCGTCGGCCACGAGTGCGGCTGGCCGACGCCGCTGCTGCTGCGCCTGGCCGGGGTCCTCGGTGGTTGCGCCGAAGTGGCGCGACACCCGGTCGCCTGCGTCGGTACCCAGGCGGTGCTGGCCGGGCTGTTCGAACAGTTCAGGGCGCTCGAAGCCGACCTCGACGCCGCCTTCGCCGCCAACGCCTCGGCCTGGGAGGCGCTGTGGCAGCGCGACCGCGGCCTGCTGGCGATTGCCAACGGGGCCCGCAAAGTTCGCCTGGAAAAGGCCTTGACCACCCTCGGGCTTGACCCAGGTCAGTGAGGCGCCGCGCCGCAGGCGCTTACCCTGCGCAGCATCCGGCGAGGCATGCCTCGCGCCTGCACAGAGTAGATTCCACCGACCATGCGACGCGAACCGATCGTGCTGTTCGACAACGGCAGCCACCAGTGCCTGTGTTTCGATGACCTCGTCAGCGGCGAAGGCGTCCAGTCCAACCAGTTCCTCATCGTCGACAACGGCCAGTACCTGCTGCTCGACCCGGGCGGCGACCTGACCTATACGCCGCTCTCGCTGGAGCTGTCGAAGCGCTTCCCGCTGCAGGAACTGGACTACATCTTCGCTTCGCACCAGGACCCGGACATCATCGCCGCCCTCGACAAATGGCTGCTGCACACCCGCGCGCGAGTGATCTGCTCCAAGCTCTGGGCACGCTTTCTGCCGCACCTGACGGCCAACTACCTGGCGGTCAGCCATGGCATCAACACCTACGACCGGGTCATCCCGTTGCCCGACCGCGGCCAGGCGATTTCCCTCGGCGACTGTTCGCTGAAGGCGATTCCCGCGCATTTCCTGCACTCGGTGGGCAACTTCCAGCTCTACGATCCGGTGAGCAGGATTCTCTTCTCCGGCGACATGGGCGCCTCGCTGGTGGACGACGCCTCGCCGGTGACCGACTTCGCCGCGCACATCCAGTACATGGACGGCTTCCATCGCCGCTACATGGCGGCGAACAAGATCTGCCGCCTGTGGGCGCGGATGGTCCGGGACATGGATGTGGAGATGATCGTGCCGCAACACGGCCGCCCCTTCGTCGGCAAGGAAATGATCAGCGCCTTCCTCTACTGGATCGAGAACCTGGAGTGCGGCATCGACCTGCTCGGTCCCGACGACTACCGCATGCCCGGCTGAACCCGCGCTTCCGGCTGTCATCGAGGCCGTGCTAGGGTGGCCCCTCGACTGTCGAGAGGGCCCCGCCGATGCCCGCTTTGCCGTTGTTCCGCGGCGCCCTCGCCGCGCTGCTCCTGACGTGTTCCCTTGCCGCTCTCGGTGAAGACTGGCCCGACGCCGACTGGCCGCGCGCGCCGCAGCCCACCGGGCCGGCGCTGGAGGCGTTCGAGCGCTATGCCTTTCCCCGTCGTGACGATGTCCGTCGCAAGGGCGTTCGCACCGATGCGCTGGTGGTGGTCCGCGACGGCCGCCTGGTCTACGAGCGCTATGCCGGGCCGAGCCGCGCCGAGACGCCGCACCTGACCTGGTCGGTGAGCAAGAGCCTGCTCGCCACGCTGCTCGGCATCGCCCAGGGCGAGCGGCGCTTCCAGCTCGACGATCCGGTCGCCGGCTACTACCCGCCGCTCGCCCGCCATCCCGAGGTGACGCTGCGTCACCTGCTGAACTGGTCCTCCGGGCTGGACTGGCAGGAGGACTACGAGTTCGCGCCGCTGAAATCCTCGGTGGTGGCGATGCTCTATACCCGCGGCCGCGACGACATGGCCGGGTTCGTCGCCAGCACACCGGTGGCACGCCAGCCGGGCCGGCGCTTCCGCTACTCCAGCGGCGACAGCAACGTGCTGGCGGCGGCCCTGCACGGCATGCTCGGCGCGGAATACGCCGACTATCCCTGGCGCGCGCTGTTCGAGCCGCTGGGGATTCGTTCGGCGGTCTGGGAGCGGGATGCCGCCGGCACATTCGTCGGTTCGTCCTATGCCTACCTGAGCGCCCGCGACCTGGCCCGCGTCGGCCTGCTGATGCAGCGCCACGGGCGCTGGCGCGAGCGCCAGCTGCTGCCGCTGTCCTGGATCGAATTCAACCTGACGCCTTTCGCCCGCTACCGGCCGAGTCCGGAAGAGGCCGGCGAGGCGGTGCCCGGCGGGCACTGGTGGCTGAACCGCGCGGTGAAAGGCGCGCCGCCGCCCTGGCCGGACATCCCGGAGACCGCTTTCGCCGCGCTCGGTCACTGGGGCCAGGCGCTCTACGTCCTGCCCGAGCAGAAGCTGGTGATCGTGCGCTACGCCGACGACCGCGACGGACGCTACGACGACAACCGCTTCCTCGGCCTGGCCAGGGCGGCGTTCGCCGGGGACACACCGCCATGATCCGACGCCACCCCTGGCTCGCGCTGTTCCTCCTGCTACTGCTCGCGGCGCTGGCCTGGGCCTGGCAGAACCGCGTCCACCTGGCGGCCTTTCCCGCCATCATCGGCGCCTACACGGCCAAGGAGTACTGTTCCTGTCGCTACGTGATGGGGAACTCTGCGGACTATTGCCGGGCCTATACCCAACAGTACGTGCCGATCAGCGGCTTCTTCGACGACGAAGCCCGCCGCCGGGTGACCGCCCGCGGCCTCGGCAGTACGCAGACGGCCGCCTGGCTGGGCCCGCGCGAAGGATGCCGGCTGCTGGCCGAGGCGGACAGGCTGCCGGACTGACCGGCGGCGCATGTCGGGGCGCGGTGCGAGGGATGGCGCCGGCCCGCAGCCGGAGGTGGAATGCCTGTCGTATTGTGTGTGCTGCTGCTGTTCAGCCCGTTGCTGTCGGCGGCGGAATGGCAGCTGGAACCGGATTATTCGCGAATCAGCTTCGTCTCCGTGAAGCGCGCGAAGATGGCCGAGGTGCAGCGCTTCGACCGTCTCAGCGGGCAGATCGACAAGCAGGGCGTGGCGCGCATCGTGGTGCCGCTGGGCACCCTGGACAGCGGCCTGGCCCTGCGCGACGAGCGGATGAAGGACAACTTCTTCGAGACCTCGCGCTTCCCCCAGGCCACCGTGGAGAGCCGCCTGGACATGGCCGGCTTCGACGACCTGCGGGTTGGCCAGTCGCGGGTCGAGAAGCTCGACTTCACCCTCGACCTGCACGGCCAGCAGCGTCGCCTCAAGGCCGACGTGCTGGTCACCCGCCAGGGCGAGGGGCTGGTCCAGGTGGCCACCCTGGAGCCGGTGCTGCTCAAGCTGCTCGACTTCAACCTCGAGGAAAAGCTCAAGCCGCTGAAGGACATGGCCAATATCCCTTCGATCACTCCCGAGGTGCCGGTCTTCGCCGTGCTCAACTTCCGCGAAGTGCCGCCGGAACAGCTCTGAAGGCCGGCGCGGGCGTCGGGTTCCACCCAGTGGAACCGCCTTTCGTTGTCCTCCGCCGCGTGCCGCGCTTAGCTGTTGCCAAGCCCGGGCGGCCTTGCGTCCCGGGGCTCCCGCCAACAAGACCGGAGCGCTATCCGGCCAGAGGAGAGACGGCATGGCTCGACATCGACACATCGTGGCCTGGCTCGAGGAGGTCGGCGACGATCTGCGCAGCCTGCGCCAGGACATCCACGCCCATCCCGAACTGGGTTTCGAGGAGCGGCGCACCGCCGCGCTGGTCGCCGACCGCCTGCGCGAGTGGGGCTACGAGGTACACGAAGGGATCGGCCGCACCGGCGTGGTCGGGGTCCTGCGCCAGGGCGACAGTCCGCGCCGGATCGGGCTGCGGGCGGACATGGACGCGCTGCCCATCGTCGAGGCCACCGGGCTCGGCTACAGCAGTTGCCACGGCGGGCGGATGCATGCCTGCGGCCACGACGGGCACACCGCGATGCTGCTTGGCGCGGCGCGCTACCTGGCGGCGACCCGGCGTTTCGACGGCACCCTGGTGCTGATCTTCCAGCCCGCCGAGGAAGGCCAGGGCGGTGCCGAGGCGATGCTCGCCGATGGTCTGCTGGAGCGCTTCCCCTGCGACGCGCTGTTCGGCATGCACAACATGCCGGGGCTGGAGGCCGGCCACCTGGGCTTCCGCGCCGGGCCGATGATGGCGTCCCAGGATCTGCTGACGGTCACCGTCGAAGGCGTCGGCGGCCACGGCTCGATGCCGCACCTGAGCGTCGACCCGCTGCTCGCCGCGTCCGGCGTGGTGATGGCCTTGCAGAGCGTGGTGGCGCGCAACATCGACCCGCAGAAGGCCGCGGTGGTCACCGTCGGCGCGCTGCAGGCCGGCGAAGCGGCCAACGTGATTCCCCAGCGCGCCTTGCTGCGCCTGAGCCTGCGGGCGCTCGACGGGCAGGTGCGCGAGCAGGTCCTGCAACGGGTCCGCGCGATCATCGAGCAGCAGGCCGCCAGCTACGGCTGCCAGGCCAGCATCGAGCACTATCCGGCCTACCCGGTGCTGGTCAACAGCGCCGAGGAAACCGAGTTCGCCCGCCAGGTCGGGGTCGAGCTGCTCGGCGCGGACCAGGTCGACGGCGCTACGCCGAAGCTGATGGGCAGCGAGGATTTCGCCTGGATGCTGCAACGCTGCCCCGGCAGCTACCTGTTCATCGGTAATGGCGCCGGGGGACCGATGGTGCATAACCCGGGCTATGACTTCAACGACGACATCCTGGTCCTGGGCGCCGCCTACTGGGGCGCGCTCGCCGAGACCTGGCTGGACGCTTCCGCGGCCGCCGGCGTCGGCACCGCCGCCAGCCTCGGTGCGGCCTGAACCGCGCCGGCCTTTCCCGGTTACCAGGAGACTCCCATGCACGCTTGCCCGAGCGGTACCTCGCGTACCCGCCAGGTGGCGGCTGCCGTGATCGGCAACGCCCTGGAATGGTACGACTTCATCGTCTACGGCTTTCTCTCCAGCCTGATCGCCAGGCTGTTCTTTCCCTCCGGTGACGACTACACCTCGCTGCTGATGGCCCTGGCGACCTTCGGCGTCGGCTTCTTCATGCGCCCGGCCGGTGGCGTGCTGCTCGGCCTGTATGCCGATCGCAAGGGGCGAAAGGCGGCGATGCAACTGATCATCCTGCTGATGACCCTGTCCATCGCGCTGATCGCCCTCGCCCCGACCCACGCGGCCATCGGCCTGGGCGCGCCGCTGCTGATCGTCATCGCGCGGATGCTGCAGGGCTTCGCCACCGGTGGCGAGTTCGCCAGCGCCACGGCGTTCCTGGTGGAAAGCGCGCCGCCGCATCGGCGTGGCCTCTACGGTTCCTGGCAGTTGTTCGGGCAGTGCCTGGCGGTATTCACCGGTGCCGGCATGGGCGCGCTGGTCACCCATTGCCTGAGTGCGGCGGCGCTGGAAAGCTGGGGCTGGCGGCTGCCGTTCCTGGTCGGCCTGCTGATCGGCCCGGTGGGGTTCTGGATCCGCCGCTACATGAGCGAGACCGAAGCCTTCCTCGAGGCCCGCCAGGCGCCCGGCGAGCGCCTGGGCCTGCTCGGCGTGCTGCGCCGGCACCGGCGCGGCGTGCTGGTGAGCATGGGCCTGACGGTGATCGGCACGGTGTCTTTCTACGTGGTGCTGGTGAACATGCCGACCTTTGCCCACAAGCAGCTGGGCCTGGCGCTGGACCAGGTATTCATGGTGCAGATGGCGGCGGTGGCGCTGATGACCCTGGTGATCCCGCTGGCCGGCGGATTGTCCGACCGGGTCGGCCGGCGGCCGGTGCTGCTGGTCTCGACCCTGGCCTTCATGCTGATGGTCTACCCGTTGTTCGCCTGGGTCGCCGCCGCGCCCAGCCTGGAGCGCCTGCTGCTGATGCAACTGCTGTTGTGCACGGCGATCGGCGGTTTCTACGGCCCGGCGCCGACCGCGGTGGCCGAGCAGTTCCCGGTGCGGGTCCGCTCCACCGGCCTGGCGGTGGGGTATAACCTGGCGGTGATGCTGTTCGGCGGCTTCGCCCCGTTCATCGTCACCTGGCTGAGCGAGGTCGGTGGCTCGCCGGTGGCGCCGGCGTTCTACGTGCTCGGCGCGGCCTTCCTCGGTCTGCTCGCCACCCTGTACCTGCGGGAGGGCGCCACGCCCGCTCCGCGCGCCCCCCAACCGGTCCTGGGCAAGCCGGCAAGGAGTCTGTGAATGAGCGCCACCGGCGATCGACGCGACAACCACGAGGAGATCGTCGCGCTGGACGCGTTGCCGTTGTCCGCGGCGATCCGCCGACGCGAGCTGTCCTGTCGCGAGGTCATGCGGGCCTACCTGGCGCAGATCGAGCGGTTCAACCCGCGGGTCAACGCCATCGTCTCGTTGCGACCGGAAAGCCTGCTGCTGGCCCAGGCCGACGAGCGCGACCGGCAACTGGCGCGCGGCGAATGGCTTGGCTGGATGCACGGCATGCCTCAGGCAGTCAAGGACCTCGCCGCCACCGCCGGCATCCCCACCACCCTGGGCTCGCCGCTGTTCGCCGGACAGGTGCCGGCGCACGACGCGATCATCGTCGAACGCGCCAGGCGCAGCGGGGCGATCGTCATCGGCAAGACCAACGTGCCGGAGTTCGGCCTCGGTTCGCAGACCTACAACCGTGTCTTCGGTACCACCCGCAACGCCTACGATCCGTCGCGGACCGCCGGCGGCAGCAGCGGCGGGGCAGCGGTGGCGCTGGCGCTGCGCATGTTGCCGGTGGCCGACGGCAGCGACATGATGGGCTCGCTGCGCAATCCGGCGGCCTACAACAACATCTACGGCTTCCGGCCGTCCCTGGGCCGGGTGCCGCACGGACCGCAGCCGGAGCTGTTCATCCAGCAACTGGCCACCGAAGGTCCGATGGGCCGCAGCGTCGCCGATGTCGCCCGGCTGTTGGCCACCCAGGCCGGCTACGACCCGCGCTGCCCGTTGTCGCTGCGTGACGATCCGCGCGTTTTCGCCGGCGACCTGGAGCGCGATTTCCACGGCGCCCGGCTCGGCTGGCTCGGCGACTACGCCGGCTACCTGCCGATGGAGGAGGGCGTGCTGGCGCTCTGCGACGCCGCGCTGGGCGATTTCGCCGAACTGGGTTGCGAGGTCGAGGCGTGCCTGCCGGACTATTCGCTGGAACGTCTGTGGCGCAGCTGGCTGGTCCATCGCCAGTGGCTGGTGCAGGGCAGCCTCGGCGAGCTCTACGTCGACCCCGCGCATCGCGCCCGGCTCAAGCCGGAGGCGCAGTGGGAGGTGGAGTCCGGGCTCGGCTTGACGGCTGCCGAGGTGTATCGCGCGGCGCTGGATCGCAGCGACTGGTACCGCGCCCTGGCGCGCCTGTTCGAACGTTACGATTTCCTCTTGCTGCCCACCGCCCAGGTGTTTCCTTTCGATGCAGAGATACCCTGGCCGCGGCAGGTCGGCGGGCGGCCGATGGACACCTATCATCGCTGGATGGAGGTAGTGATCGGTGCGACCCTGGCCGGCCTGCCGGCGATCAGCGTACCGATCGGTTTCGGTGCGGCGGGCTTGCCGATGGGTCTGCAGATCATCGGCCCGGCGCAGGCCGACCTGGCGGTGCTGCAACTGGCCCGGGCCCACGAGAAACTGACCGGCTGGGTCGGCCGGCGCCCGCCGGCGATGCTGGAGGTGGCGGGAGCGGCCTGGCTTCGGTAGGCACGCTGGCTGTGCTTGCAGACTTCTCCTACAAGGCCTGGGCTTGCATATTGCTTTGCCATCACGGTCTGTCGACGGTGGAGGTGTCGTCATGCCGGAAAAAGAAGAAGCGGGAACCGTCCGTTCGGTGGAGCGGGCGCTGGCGCTCCTCGACCTGCTTGGCCAGCACCGCGCGCTGGGCCTGGAGGAACTGCACTATCTGAGCGGGCTGCCCAAGGCCACGGTGTCGCGGCTGTTGCATACCCTGCTGGAACAGGGCTGGCTGTACCGCGCGTTGACCGACCGGCGCTACCGCCTGCGTTCCAACCGCCTGTACGGCGACGCCGCCGAGCGTTTCCGCTGCCAGGTGGTGGAGCGTTCCGCGCCGCTGCTGGTGGAACTGAGCGAGCGTACCGGGCTGGTCGCCGACCTGTCGATCCTCGACGGCGACCACTTGCTGGTGGCGGAAAGCTCGGTGCCGGGTGTCCTGCGTAAACGCTACCCGGCCAACCGGCTGGTGGTTGGCCAGCATGCCAGCCTGTTCCACTCGGCGATGGGCAAGGCTTGCCTGGGCGAACTGGAAGACAGCGAGGTACGCCGCCTGGCGCGCCAGCACCAGGTGGACGAGGACCTCTGGCTGCGCACCCGCGAACAGGCCCATGGCCAGGGTTACGGCGAACGCACCGAGGGGCACTGGGAATACCCGGTGCGCCTGCCGTTCCTGATCCGCGCGGTGGCCCTGCCGGTGCGCGTCCAGGGCCGCCTGCTGGGCAGCGTGGCGCTGCACTGGCCGTGCGACCAGGATTGCGTCGAGCGGGTTCGCCGGCGGCACCTGGGAACCCTGGCCGAGACCATCAGTCAGTTGCAGCACGCGCTGGACTGAGGCGGGGGTTTGCCTGCTCCCCGGCGCCCGGTTTAAGGTGGCGCCGGACGCATAGGGAGCCCGCATGCACAAGTTGATCTGCCTCGGCCTGGCCCTGCTGGCCTTGCCGGTCCAGGCCGCCTGGTACCTGGACTACGAGTCGTCGCGACTCAGCTTCATCTCCACCAAGAACGCCACCCTTTCCGAAGTCGGCCGCTTCCTGGTCATGCATGGCAAGGTCGATGACAAGGGCCAGGCGCGCCTGCGTGTCGAACTGGACTCGGTGAGCAGCGGGATCCCGCTGCGCGACGAGCGCATCCGCGAGCATCTGTTCGAGACCAAGCGCTTCGCCGAAGCGGAGATCACTGCGCAGCTCGACCTGGGTCCGATCGTCGACCTGGCCAGCGGCGTGCAGCTGGAGATGAGCCAGCCGCTGACCGTGAGCCTGCACGGCAGGCAGAAGCGCTACTCCAGCGACCTGCTGGTGACCCGCCTGGACGAGCATCGCTTCCAGGTGGTCACCCTGTCGCCGCTGGTGCTGGAAGCCGCCGACTTCGACCTTGCCCCGGGTATCGAGACCCTGCGCAAGCTGGCCGGCGCCAGCAGCATCGGGCTCACGGTGCCGGTCGGCGCCGTGCTGATCTTCACGTCGCGGTGAGCGGTCCGGTCTTCCCCTGGCGCAGCGACAACCGCTTCGCCCTGCTCAACGATGGCGCGCGCTTCTTTCCGCGCATGCTTCTGGCCATCGAGGCGGCGCAGCGGAGCATCGAGCTGGAGTTGTATCTGGTGGAGGACGGGCATTGCGCCGAACTGTTTCTTCTGGCCCTGCTCGATGCCCGCCGCCGGGGCGTCGCCGTGCGTTGCCTGTTCGACGGCTTCGGCTGCCTAGGCCTGGGCAGCGCCTGGGGCCAGCGCCTGCGCGAGGCCGGTGGCGAGCTGCGGCTGTACAACCCGCTGCGCTGGAAGCTGACCGGCGGCAATCTCTACCGCGACCATCGCAAGCTGCTGCTGGTGGACGGGCGCATCGGCTATGTCGGCGGCGCCGGGATCACCGACGAATTCTGGGATCCGGTCAGTGACGTCAGCGCCTGGCGCGAAGTGATGGTGGAGATGGACGGCCCGGTGGTGGCGGACTGGGCCGCGCTGTTCGAGCGGCAATGGCAGGCCTGCCTGGAGGACAAGGCCTGGAAGCCCCGCGAAGGCATGACGCTCACCCGCCTGCCGCCGCAACCGGGGGCGGAGCAGGGGCTGGGCCGGGTGGCCTACGCCGATGCTCGCCAGCATCGCGACATCCTGCAGTCGCTGGTCCGCGCGCTGAACGGTTCGCGGCGGCGCATCTGGCTGGCGACACCGTACTTCCTGCCGACCTGGAAGGTCCGCCGGGCCCTGCGCAAGGCCGCCCAGCGTGGCGTGGAAGTGCGCCTGCTGCTCGCCGGGCGGCTCACCGACCACGCCCCTGTACGCTATGCCGGACAACGTTACTACCCGCGCCTGCTGCGCGCCGGCGTGCAGATCCATGAATACCGGCCGCGCTTCCTGCACCTGAAGATGGTCATGGTCGACGACTGGGTCAGCGTCGGCTCCTGCAACTTCGACCATTGGAATCTACGCTTCAACCTCGACGCCAATCTCGAGGCCCTCGACCCGGACTTCACCAACCAGGCGGCGGCGAGCCTGCTGGCGGACTTCGCCGACAGCCGCGAGGTGACCCTGGCGATGTGGCGCGCGCGGCCGCTGTGGATGCGTCTGCACCAGCGCTTGTGGGGGTGGCTGGACCGGGTGGTGGTGAATTTCCTCGACCGTCGTCGCTAGGGTGCCGGCCGTTCGTACCCGCTGGCCGTCCCGGTGAAACTTGCCGGGGAGCCTGCGGGTCTACCCCGCACCGCCCATTACAATGACAAAGGAGAGATGCGTGGCAACGCCCGACTCCAAGGAACGTTTCATCGGACTGGAATGGTTGCGCTTCCTGCTCGGCCTGTACGTGGTGGTGTACCACACCCTGCATACCTATCCGAAAGAGCAGAAGTTTCCCGGCCTCGATGAGCTGACCAGCCTGGGCTTCTTCGCCACCAGCACCTTCTTCGCGCTCTCCGGCTTCCTCCTGGCCCACGTCTACGCGCGCAGCGGCCGGTTGCGCGAAAGCCCCCGCAGCTTCTGGACCAAGCGCCTGTCCAACCTATACCCGCTGCACCTGTTTTCCCTGCTGCTGTCGATCCTGGTGCTGCTGGCGCTGAGCCATCTCGGGGTTGGCCCCGAGCTGGACAAGGCCACTCCGCGCTTCGTCATCTACGACACCAACGAAGTGCTCGGTCGCACCCACCCGGAGCTTTTCCTGCACTGGATGAGCAACACCGAACTGTTCGTCAACAGCATCCTGCAGATCCTCCTGCTGCAGGCCTGGAATCCTTACTACCTGACCTTCAACGCGCCTTTGTGGTCGTTGTCGACGCTGATGTTCTTCTACCTGGCGTTTCCGTTCGTCGCCCCGCGGCTGATGCGCAGCCGGCACAAGTGGAAGGTGCTGGCGCTGGTCTGGCTGGTCTATCTGGTTCCGCCGGTGCTGGTAGTGGCCAGCGAGAGCTACGGGATTCCCTGGACCGGCCTGCTGCACCGCAATCCGCTGCTGCGCCTGCCGGAATTCCTCGGCGGCATCCTCGCCTACGGGCTGTTCCGCGGCTACCGCGACCGTGGCCTGGCGCCAGGGCGCGGTCTTCTCGCCGGGTTGGTGGCGCTGGTAGTGGCAGCCTTCCTGGTGGCCGACTATCTGTTCACCCAGGGTGCCAAGCATTGGTACTTCCTGCTGCACAACGGCCTGCTGCTGCCGGCACAGTTGCTGCTGGTGTGCCTCTGCGCGCTGCCCGCCGACCCGAAGAGCGCCTTCGTCCGCCACTGGTCGCCGCGCCTGGGCGCCGCCTCGCTGTCGCTGTTCGCCCTGCATGTGCCGATGTTCACCCTGTTCTCCCGGGGAGAGCGCCTTATCGCCGTGCCCGGGCGTTGTCTCGACGACTGGCGCGCCTGTACCGAGGCGGCGGCTGCGCTGCCCTCGTCGCTGCTCTACTACCCGCTGTTCCTGGTGCTGCTGGTGGCGTTCTGCGTGCTGTTCCAGGAGCGCGGTGTGGTGCCGGTGCGCAAGTGGCTGGTGCGCCGCTTGATGCCGGCCCCGCCGCTGGCCAAGGTGCCGCGCCCGGCCTGAGGCCGGCGAACCGGACTTTCGACGGGTGGCAGCCATGACCGGGCTGGTTATTCTTGGCGAATAACCATAAGAAGAGGGATGGAGCATGCTGCGCAGCCTGTCGCTGGCCCTGTCGATCGTCGCGAGCCTGGTTGGCTGCAGCACGCCCGGCGCGTTCTTCGGTGCGCTGGACGGTCCCGTCTTCGCCACCCATCCTGCCGCCGACGCCAGTCACGCCACGGTCTACCTCTACCGCCCGCAGAGCCAGTGGGCGGACGAGGAACTCGAGGCGCCGGGCATCTTCCTCAACAACGAGCTGATCGGCAGCCTGCCGAGCAACGGCTACCTGGCCTTCGAGTTCGAGACCGGCAGCTACAAGCTGGAGATGCGCCGTCCGCTGGCAGGCAGCTTCTGGACCCTGTTCGCCGACGGGCCGATGGATTTCACCCGCATCGCCAGCTTCGTGCTCGACGCCAGGGCCGGCGCGGTCTATTACCTGCGCTACGATGAACTCGCCCCGCCGCCGAAGAGCGAGCATCCGGCGGGCGAGGGCGACGGCCCGCTGCAACTGGTGGGCGGCGACCTCGGCAGCGCCGAGATCGCTGCCACCCACCAGGTTCAGGAACCTATGCAGTTCGCCGCCAGCGGCTACCAGAAGCGCATCCAGCGTTCGTTCTGGGAAGGCGTCGGGCGGACACTGGACAAGATAGGTATCTGAGTACCGATGCTATGAGCTGAGTTCATAGCTCCTTGAGTTTTTATGCTTACCGGTCCGTCAGGCGCCGGTGCTAAAAATCGCGCAACGGCTCCCGACAATAACAACGAGCGATTGCGCCATGACTCTACTTTTCCCGCTGCTTTCCCGCCCCCGCTCGTCCTTCGTTCCGTCCCGTCGCGAACCTCTCACTGAACCCCGCTGCCAGCAGCCTTGCGCACGGATCCTTGTGTTCCGCGCTCCCGTTCGTCCCGACTATCCCACGAGGTATCCCATGAAACAGCTCGCTCTCTACATCGGTGAAGGCTTCGAAGGCCCCGGTGTCAACGCCGCGCACATCAACATCCTCCTCGGCCCACGCAACGGCCCGGCCGGCCAGGCCTTCGCCTGCAGCCTGGCGTCGCCCAGCCAGGGCCACTGCCCGTTCATGGTGGTCGCCCAGCCGAACATCCCGGTCAAGCCGATGACCCTGTACGTGAACAAGGCCGGGATCAACGGCGATCTACACGCGAACGCCACCTGGGGCGCGTCCCAGGCCGGCATCGCCAGGGCCGTCACCGAGGCTCTGCTGGACGGCACCCTGCCGGCCGAGGCCGAGGACGAGTGGGCGATCATCACTGCCAACTGGGTAAACCCGGCCTGCGACGACCTCGATGCCGTCTACCTGAACAACTACAACGCCTGCCGCACCGCCATCCGCGCGGCTCTGAGCTGCAAGCCCGGACGCGCACAGCTGGCCGACGTGGCAGGGCAGATTGCCAATCCCTTCTACACCCCCAACGCCTGAGGTCGTCGCCATGCAATACATCCGTCTCGGCAATTCCGGGCTAAAGGTCTCCAAGCTGTGCCTGGGCACGATGAACATGGGCACTCCGGACTGGAAACCCTGGATCTTCGACGAGCAGCGCAGCGAGCCGATCGTGAAACACGCGCTGGATGCCGGGGTGAACTTCATCGACCTGGCCGACTTCTACTCCGCCGGCGTCGGCGAGGAAGTGCTCGGGCGCATCCTCAACCGCCTGGTGCGTCGCGAGGACATAGTAGTGACCACCAAGGTCGGTTACGGCACCCGCCCTGGCATTAACGCCAGCGGCCATTCGCGCAAGCACATCATGGATAGCATCGATGCCTCCCTGACTCGCCTGGGCATGGACTACGTGGACCTCTACATGCTGCATTTCTATGACCTGAACTCTCCGGTCGAAGAGGTGATGGCCACGCTCAACGACATCGTGAAGGCCGGCAAGGCGCGTTACATCGGCGTGTCCACCATGCTCACCGGCCAACTGGCGAAGATCCTCATGGCCTGCGAACGCAACGGCTGGGTCAAGCCGATCAACATGCAACTGCAGCTCAACTGTGCTTATCGCGAGGAAGAGCGCGAGATGATCCCATTCTGTCGTGACCAAGGCCTGGGCGTCTCGGTGTTCAGCCCGCTGGCCCGCGGTCTGCTGACCGGCGACGTGCAGTCCACACGCAACCAGACCGATTTCTTCACCCAGCAGATGTACGCCGACGAAGCTTCCTTGGAGATCGCCCGTTCGGTGCAGCGAGTGGCCCGGCGTCGTGGCGTATCCAATGCGCAGATAGCCCAGGCCTGGGTGCTGAACCACCCCGGCGTGGACTGCATGCTGGTCGGCGCCGACAGCAACGCGCAGTTCGACAGCGCCCTGGCCGCGCTGGAGACGCGTCTGGACGAGGAGGAGTTGTACGAGCTGGAGCGTAACTATACCCCCTGCGATGTCATCAACGACTACACCGCCGGCAAGCGCATCCTGCGCGTGGCACGACCGATGCGCGAAGCTTTCGCCCTCACGGAGGCAGTGGCATGAGCGCGCTGCTGAGAGCCGGGCACTATATCGACGGCCAGTGGCATGACGGTGGCCCGACCTACCCGGTGCGCAACCCGGCCACCGGCGAACTCATCGCCGAAGTGCCGCGCGGCGGCGCCGAGCAAACCAACGCCGCCATTGCCGCCGCCGAGCGCTCCCTGCCGGCGTGGCGCGGGCTGCTCGCCAAGGAGCGCGGGGCACGCTTGCGCCGCTGGGCCGAGCTGATGCTGGCCAATCAGGACGAGCTGGCGCGCCTGCTCAGCCGCGAGCAGGGCAAGCCGCTGGCCGAGGCGAAAGGCGAGGTGGCCTACGCGGCGAGTTTCCTCGAATGGTTCGCCGAGGAAGCCAAGCGCGTGTACGGCGACGTTATCCCTTCGCACAAGTCCGACGCGCGCATCGTGGTCACCAAACAGCCGATCGGCGTGGTGGCCGCCATCACGCCCTGGAACTTTCCCCTGGCGATGGTCACTCGCAAGGTCGGCCCGGCGCTAGCGGCGGGGTGCACGCTGATCCTTAAACCTTCGGAAGAAACGCCGCTCTCGGCCTTCGCCCTAGCCGTGCTGGCCGAGCAGGCGGGAGTCCCCGCCGGGGTGTTCAACATCGTCTCCGGCGATGCCCCGGCCATCGGCGGAGCGCTGCAGGCATCCGGCGTGGTGCGCAAGCTGTCGTTCACCGGCTCGACCCGCACCGGCAAGCTGCTGATGCGCCAGGCCGCCGAGACGCTGAAGAAGGTCTCTCTGGAGCTGGGCGGCAACGCGCCCTTCATAGTCTTCGCCGACGCAGACCTGGACGCTGCGGTGCGCGGCGCCATGGCCTCGAAGTTCCGCAACACCGGGCAGACATGCGTGTGCGTCAACCGCTTCTACGTGCAGGATGAGGTGTACGAGGCCTTCACCGCCAAGCTGACCGCGGCGGTGCTTGCGCTGCGCGTGGGTAGCGCCCTGGAGGGTGAGACCGAGCAGGGCCCGCTGATCAACGAGGCGGCTCTGGGTAAGGTGGAGCAACATGTCGGCGATGCCCTGGAGAAAGGCGCCCGGCTGCTCTGCGGCGGCCGCCGCCACGCCCTCGGTGGAACCTTCTATGAGCCCACGGTGCTGGCCGAGGTGAGCGCCGACATGCTGATCGCCGGTGAGGAGACCTTCGGTCCGGTGGCCGCCTGCTTCCGCTTCCGCGACGAGGCCGAAGCGCTGTGCCTGGCCAACTCCACGCCCTACGGCCTTTCCGCTTATCTCTACAGCCGCGACATCGGTCGAGTATGGCGGGTGGCCGAGAGCCTGGAGGTCGGCATGGTCGGCATCAACGAAGGGATCATTTCCACCGAGGTAGCGCCCTTCGGCGGTATCAAGGAGTCCGGCCTGGGCCGCGAGGGCTCGAAGTACGGCCTCGACGAATACCTGGAGATCAAGTACCTGCTGTTCGGCGGCCTGGCCGACTGACGCGGCCGCGCGCGCAACAGCGGCCATGCGGCTATGGAGTTCCAACCACCGCCGTGCCCGAACGGCGCGGCGGCCTGTACCCCGCTCAGACCAACAAGAACAAATCGGAGATGATCATGTCGGGTAACACAGTCAAAATCGATGATCTGCCCATTGGCGGATTCCATATCAGGATTGCCGGCCTCACCTTCGGCGCCCACTTCACCGACGGCTACATCCTCGGACTGATCGGCATCGCTTTCACCCTGATCACCCCGCAATTGGATCTCGACCCTTTCTGGCAGGGGCTGATCGGCAGCTCGGCACTGCTCGGACTGTTCTTCGGCAGCCTGTTCTTCGGCTGGATTTCCGACCACCTGGGGCGGCAGAAGATCTTCCTCATCAGCTTCGTGCTGATCACTCTGGCCTCGCTACTGCAGTTCTTCGCCGAGACCGCGCTGCAACTGTTCCTCTGCCGGGTGCTGATCGGCATCGGCCTGGGTGGCGACTTCAGCGTCGGCCACGCGATGCTCGCCGAGTTTTCGCCGAAAAAGCACCGCGGCGTGCTGCTGGGCTCCTTCAGCGTGATCTGGACCTTCGGCTACGTCGCCGCCACTTTCGTCGGTACCGCCATGCTCGGCCTGGGTGACGACGCCTGGCGCTGGATGCTGGCGTCCTCGGCGATCCCCGCCGCGCTGATCCTGATCGCCCGCATCGGCACCCCCGAGTCGCCACGCTGGTTGGTGCACAAGGGCCGCGTGGAAGAAGCCCGGGCCATCGTGCGCAAGCATCTGGGCGGGCACGTGGTGCTCGACGACGAGATCGCGACGCCCGCGCACAGCGGCTACAAGGCGCTGTTCAGCACGCAGTATCGCACGCGCACCGCGTTCAACTGCCTGTTCTTCATCTGTCTCGTCATGCCGTATTTCGCTATCTATACCTTCCTGCCGGCGATCCTCCAGAAGATGGGGCTGGCAGAGGGCTTCGGCACCGAGATGCTGCTCAACGCACTGCTGGTGGTGGGTGCTCTGCTGGGTATCTGGTGCACGCTGAAGTTCACCCGCCGTGGCTTCCTCATCGGCTCCTTCCTGATCCTTTCCGTCGCGCTCTTCCTGCTGGTGCTGCTGCCCGGCAGCCTGGCCTGGCTGATGGTGGTGACCTTCGGCCTGTTCACCCTGGTGCTGTCGGCGGTGAGCAACCTGGTTGGCGTCTACCCGGCGGAAAGCTTCCCCACCGAGGTGCGTGCCGGTGGCATCGGCCTGGCTACCGCTACCAGCCGCCTGGGCTCGGCGCTGAGTACCTTCCTGCTGCCGGTGAGCGTGGCTGGCATTGGCCTCAACCCGACCATGGCGATCCTCGCCGGCATCCTCCTGTTCGGTGCGCTGATCTCTCTGGCCTGGGCGCCGGAGACCAAGTACCTGACGCTGACCGATGCCGGACGTGGCGATGGCGGAGCGGAAGAAGCACGGCCGGCGGCGAAGATGGCAGCAGCGCTATAACCGATGCTGTCAGGGCGGCTGTCGGTAGAGCTTCCCTGTACGGAGCGAGATGCAAAATGGCTGTCCTGTCGGGGCGGGACGATTCGTAGGGGACCGGCAGTGCAAGCGCTATATGCCTTTGTGCAATGACTGACCACCACACGAGATGCCTCATGACTGCAAAGGCGAAGACACAGAAAGAAAGGAAGGCCATACCAGGCATTGCCTGGCGCTGGGGTTGATGGCAGCGATGAACTGTTCGTCCTCCCCGGGTTGGAGGTGTGGCGATCGATGGCCTCGGCGTCGGGGAAGGCTTCCTGAAGCTCAGGGAACAGCGGTCCGGCGGAGCTTTCCCGGGAGATGATCGAGATCACTGTCGGCACGCCGAAACCCTTGGCGGCGTTGGCCAGGATTGCGGCCCGGTGCTAGCGCCTGGCAGGGCGAACGAGGCGGAGTGCGGTTCGCGGCCCTCGATGAAGTCGGGCTGGCGGCGGTAGTGGCACTCGAAGAGGGCCACACCGAGGCCCAGCTCCAGGGCTGCCAGGCGCCGGGAGACGGTCGAGTGGTTCAGCCCCAGCGTAGCTGCGGAGGCGACCAGGCTGCCGCCTTCGCCGATCGCCGTGACGATGCGCAGATCGCCCCAGGAAAGCTTGTCCAGGTGACCGCTCACGGGATTCCTCGGAGAGGTCGATGCTGGACAGAAGGTGGCAAAGCCGCCTCATGGAGTGCTCATCAACCCCAGCCAGTCCTGGAAGCGCTGCACCTTGGACAGGCCGTGCCTGTCAGTGGGGACGTCCAGCCAGTAACCGTAGGGGCCGAGCACTTCCACCGGGGTGATCGGCAGCAGGCTGCCGGCAGCCAGCTCGCGCTCGATCATCTGCCGGTCGATCACCGCAAGGCCACCGCCAGCCAGGGCGGTGTGGATGACTTGGTCGAGTGTGCTGAACTCGATGCCGCTGCTGGCGTCGACGTCGTTGCGGCCGACGGCCTCCAGCCAGTTCTCCCAGACCTTCAGGCGCTTGCCCTGGTGGAGGATATGCAGCAACGGGTGCGCATCCAGCTCCGGTGGGCCCTGCCCATCGAAGAGCTCCGGGCTGGCCACGGCGAGGTGCCGTTCCATCATCAATAACTGGCTGTGGCATTGGGCGGCAGCCTCCAGGCCGAAGCGGATGCAGCAGTCCAGCTCGCCGGGGTTGTCGTGGTCCTGTGCGTTGGTCACGCTTAGGCTGATGTCCGGGTAGCGCTGCAGGAAGCTGCGCAGGCGCGGCGACAGCCAGCGCGTGCCCCAGGTGGGCGGGGCGAGGATGCGCAGACGCTGGCGCAGGTTGGGCACGCGAACCGCTTGCAGGACGCCTTCGATCTGGTCGAGAGCGTTGCCCAGATGCGACGCCAGGGCGCTGCCGGTCTCGGTGAGGGTCAGGCCGCGGGGTGTTCGTACGAAAAGGCTGACGCCCAGATAGCCCTCCAGTTGCTTGATCTGCCGGCTGACTGCGCCCTGGGTGACGTTGAGCGCCTCGGCGGCGCGGTTGAAGCTGCGGTGGCGGGTGACTTCCTCGAAGACCCGGAGCATGTTCAACGGCGGCAGGCTGCGCATGGGGCGGCTTCCGAATGGGGCGCGGCGTGGGGCGCGCGGGCTTGTCGTTATGAGTCGATTCTAGCGCCGCCGCGTGTCCTGCAAACATGCGTTTTTCTCGGGTTACGCCGGCGTTTTAGTCGTTTGTGCGCGCCTTGCGCCAGGGACTAGTTTCGGCCGCGCACAAGGTGCGGAGGAGTATCCGCGCCGGGTGCGCAGAATAACGACAAGAACTTCGCCGAGGCTTTCCACTGTGGCCAGAATTCCCCTGCCGCGCTCCTATGCGCACCTGCTGTTTCCCGTCCTGCTGACTTGCAGCGCCGCCGCCCTGGCAGTGCCGGTGACGGACGAACTCGATGTCGGCGGCGCCATTCGCGCGCGTTTCGACCATGACCCGGACCGCGACATCGACAAGGCTGGCTTCGACACCCTGATGCTGCGCGCCACCTACACCTCCGACAGCTGGATAGGCGCGGCGCGCTACCGCTTCTACGGCAAGCAGTACCCCTACCAGTACACCGACCACATCGGCGATATCGCCTTCGCCGAATACGCCTGGATCGGCTATCGCTTCGATGCGGACCGGCAGATACAGGTCGGTCTCAACCCGATTCCCTTCGGCCTGCAGCCGTTCTTCGGCAGCACCTTCTACGAGACCCTCGGCAACGTGGTGGGTCTGGAAGACGTGGCCGCTGTGGGCGCCAAGTACATCCAGCAGCAGGGCGACTGGAACCTGCAGGCGGGCCTGTACGGCCGACCGGCCTGGCCGGGGCGCGGCACCAGCAACGGCAGCACCTACTCGACGGTGGTGACTTCCGCCGACGACTACGTACCCGGGGGTACCCGCAACCAGGAGCGGCAGATCGTGGCGGCCCGCCTGGCGCGTTCGCTGCCGCTGGGCGGGTGGAAGTCCGAGGTCGGGGTTTCCGCACTGACCTCGCGCCTGGAGAACAAGGACACCCACGATACCGGCCGGCGCAACGCCTATGCCCTGCATTACCTGGGGCAGAATGGTCCCTGGGGCGTGCAACTCCTGGCCGGGCGCCAGCAGATGTCGCCACGCAACCCGGGCAGCGACGAGGTGATCAGCTTCGGTGGCTACGACGGCACCTTCAACGTCGCCAGCCGCGGCAACCTCTACGTCGGCGACCTCAGCTACAGCATCCCCGGCACCTTCGTGGATGGCTGGGTGAGCGGGGTAAGGATCTATGGCAACTACAGCCGCTTCGACAAGTCGGCCAGCGGCTTCGACGCCTCCGAGCGCTTCATTCTCGGCACCTCCTTCTCGGTGCGGTCGTTCTACATCGCGCTGGAATGGCTCAATGGCCGCAACGACCCCTATATCGGCGGTAGCAACTATACCCAGAGCCTGGCCCAAGGCGGCACCGACCACTGGGAGAACCAGCTCTACGCCAACATCGGCTACTACTTCTGAGCCCGTCGCGACGGCTGCGGTGACTCCGCGGCCGCTGCCATACTCAAATGCGCATGCCGCGTCCGACGGGGGCGCGAGGGGAGGGCCAGCGATGAAGCGCAAGATTCCGGCGCTCAATGCACTCAAGGCGTTCGAGGTGGCCGGCAGCACCGGTAGCTTCACCCGTGCCGCCGAACTGCTCAACGTCACCCAGAGCGCGGTCAGCCGCCAGGTGCGCCAGTTGGAGGAACAGCTCGGCGAACCGCTGCTGCAGCGCCGCCACCACCACCTGCAACTGACCGATGCAGGACGCATGTTGCTGCGCGCGCTGCAGCAGTCGTTCGACCGCATCGAGCTGACGGTGCGTGGCATCCAACAGCGCCAGCACCTCAACCGCCTGCGCCTGAACGCGCCGCCGACCTTCGCCAGCCGTTGGTTGCTGCCGCGCCTGGGGCGCCTGCGCGAGGCACATCCGGGGCTGGAGGTCACCCTCACCACCCATCTGCAGGACAGCCTGGCCGAGACCGGCACCCTGGACTGCGCCATCCGCTTCGGCAACGGCGAATGGGAGGGCCTGGACAGCTCGCTGCTGATGCACGAGAAGCACATTGCCGTGTGCGCGCCGGGCCTGCTGGTGCAGCGCGAGGAACAGGGCCTGGACCTGAACGGCATGACCCTGCTGCATGTGCTGGCCCGCGACGACCAGCGCTACCTGACCTGGAGCCATTGGCTGGCGGCGGCGAAGATCCAAGGCGTCGACTTGCAGGGCGGCTACGAGTTCGACCTGCTGGACATGGCCATCCGCGCCGCCATCGACGGCCTGGGCGTGACCATGGCTGATCGCCAGATGGTGGCCCGCGAACTGGTGGCCGGGCAACTGGTGCAGCTGCTCGACGTGCAGGTGGACGGCCACCAGTCCTACTGGTGGGTGAGTCGCCCGGAGCTGGAATTGCCGGAGCACGTGGAGCGCTTCCGCGATTGGCTGCTGGAAGAAGTGCAGCTGGCCGAGCGCAGCCTGGACAGTGCCGCGCACATCGTCAGTCCATGCTGAAACGCGCCTTGCGGCGATGAGATGGTGCGCCGGGTAACATGCGAAAAACGCAGGTTGCCCGGCGCTATTAATCGTTTGTCCGGCCTGCCGCTCCTGTCGAAACTTGGCCACCCAAGAACGACAAGAGCATTTCCCCATGCCTGCCCGCACCCGCTTGCCGGCGTGGCTTCGCGCCTGCACCGCGCTCCTCCTGTCGTTCCTTCGCCACCGCGTTGCTTGAACCCAGGAATGCCCATGCGTATTGACCAGAACTTCATCGACGGCCGTTTCCACGATTCCAGCGTGGACGAGCGTATCGCCGTATTCGACCCGGCCACCGAAGCCTGCATCGCCGAAGTGCCGGCGGCCAGCGAGGTCGAGGTGCTGAGCGCGGTCGAAGCCGCGCAACGGGCCCAGCGCGAGTGGGCCAGGCTGCCGGCCATCGAGCGCGGCGAGTACCTGCGGCGTTTCGCCGAGGCCATCGAGCGCAACGCTGCCAGTATCGGTGCAGCGCTGGCCCGCGAGTCCGGCAAGAGCGTGCAGGACGCCACCAACGAGGCCATCTACGCCGCGCAGGTCACCCGCTACCACGCCGAATGGGCACGGCGCATCGAAGGCGAGGTGATTCCCAGCGACTCGCGCGACGAGACCATCCTGCTGCAACGCGAGCCGATCGGCGTGGTGGCTTGCCTGATCCCCTTCAACTACCCGGTCTACACCCTGCTGCGCAAGGTCGCCCCGGCGCTGATCACCGGTAACGCGGTGGTGGTGCGGCCAAGCAACAATACGCCGACCTCCGCCTTCGAAATCGCCCGCGCCGCTGCGGAGGCCGAGCTGCCGGCCGGCGTGTTCAACGTGCTGACCATGGTCCACGAGGTCGCCGCCAGCCTCTGCCGGCACCCGGCGGTGGGCATGATCACTCTGACCGGTAGCGTCGGTGCCGGGCGTACCGTGCTCGACCACTGCAAGGCCAACATCGCCAAGCCGTCCTTGGAACTGGGCGGAAAGACCCCGGCGATCATCGAGGCCGACGCCGACCTGGAGCAGGCCGCCAGTGCCATCGCCGCGTCCAAGACCACTCATTGCGGTCAGCTGTGCACCGCCATCGAGCGCGTCTACGTACAGGCCAGCGTGCACGAGCGCTTCCTTGCCCTGCTGCGCGGGAAGCTAGCCTCCGTACGCAGCGGCGACCGCGCCGAGGACGCCACGCGCATGGGGCCGCTGGTCAACGCCCGCTCGCGCCAGGAGATCCACGCCAAGGTTCAGCGCGCTGTTGCCGAAGGCGCCGTGCTGGAATGCGGTGGCGTGCTGCCGGAAGGACCGGGGCATTTCTATCCCGCCACTCTGTTGAGCGAGTGCCGCCAGGACATGGAGATTGTCCAGGAGGAAATCTTCGGCCCGGTACTGCCGGTGCTGCGCTACGAGACCCTCGACGAAGCCCTTGCGATGGCCAACGACCACCAGTTCGGCCTGTGCTCGGTGCTCTACAGCGAGAGCTACCGCACGGCGATGACGGTGGCCAACGCCATCGAGGCCGGCGAGCTCTATGTCAACCGCACTCCCGCCGACCCCTATCAGGGCTACCACGCCGGCTGGAAACGCTCCGGCCTCGGTGGCGACGATGGCAAGCACGGAATGCTGGAGTTCACCCAGACCCGCCTGGTGGTCCTGAAGTACTGACGGACGGCGCAGGGCGCCTGCCTGCACCCTGCGCCGTCGCGTTTTCCGACATACCGCCGGCGTCACCGCCGGTCACGAGACGCATGATGAAAAAAACAATAAGTGCAGAGGCCATGCCCATGGCCGTTCCGTCCAGCGCCAATCTGTCCCGCTACCTGCAGTTGGCTCTGCTGGTGATCGCCGCCGGAGCCATCTACCCGATGCTCTACCTGCGCCAGGTGTACCAGAGCACCATGCTCGATGCCTTGGCTATCGGCAACAGCGAGCTGGGCTACCTCTACTCACTCCTCGGCTTCGCCTTCCTGGTCAGCTATCTGCCCAGCGGCTGGCTGGCCGACCGCTTCTCGCCACGCTATCTGATCAGCTTCTCGCTGCTGGGCACCGGCGTGCTGGGCCTGTGGTACGCACGATTGCCTGGCTTCCAGGCATTACTGGCGATTTTCTGCGGCTTCGGCATCACCACCGGGCTGACGTTCTGGGCCTCGTTGATCAAGCGAGTGAAGATGCTTGCCGGCGACGACGAGCAGGGCCGCTTCTTCGGCGTGCTCGACGGTGGCCGCGGTCTGATCGAGGCGCTGCTGGCCACCGTGGCGATCGCGCTGTTCGCCTATGTCACTGCAAGTGGGGAACGCAACGCCGAGGGCTTGCAACTGGTCATCCACTTCTACGCCGCCTGCTGCATCGCCCTCGGTGCGGTGCTGATGCTGCTGCGTGACCCTCAGGGCGCTCGCGACGAAGGCGCTGCCGCGGGCAAGGGCAAGCTGCTCGAAGACCTGCGCGTCCTGGCGCGCATCCCCGAGCTTTGGTTGGTGACCGCCATCGTGTTCTGTGGCTATCACTTCTTCTGGGCCACTTACAGCTTCTCGGCCTACCTGCAGGAAGGAGGCTTCGGTCTCAGTGCCACCATGGCCGGGCTGATCACCACCATCAAGCTGTGGATGCGCCCGGTCGGCGGCATTGGCGGCGGTTGGCTGGGCGACCGCTTCTCCAGGGCCGGAGTGCTGACCTGGGCCATGCTGCTCTCGGCCCTGGGCATGCTCGGCCTGGTACTGCTGCCGAGCATGCATCAGTTGGGCGTGCTGGTGTTCCTGGTGATCTTCATTGGCCTGATGACCTACGCCATCCGTGGCCTGTATTGGGCGATCCTCGACGACTGCCGCATCCCCCAGCGTGTTACCGGCCTGGCCATCGGCATCATCTCCCTGGTCGGCTATTCGCCGGATGTGTTCCTACCGCTGCTCAACGGCTGGATCAGCGACCGCTTCCCTGGCTTCTTCGGCTACCAGATCTACTTCTCCTATGTCGTGGCGGTTGGCCTGCTGGGCGTGGTCGCCACCCTGATCCTGAAGAAACGCATCGACAAGAGAGGGCGCCAAGCATGAAAGTCGTCTCCCTTCAGACCCATGTGGTCGCCGTCCCGCCGCCGCACATCGGCGGCATGTACTGGCTGTTCGTGATCCTCAAGACTGACTGCGGCATCGAGGGCGTCGGCGAGATCTACGCCTCCACCTTCCACCCCAGGGCGATGGTCCCGGTGATCCAGGACGTGTTCCAGCGCTACCTGCTGGACCAGGATCCGCACCACATCGAGCGCTTCTTCCGCCGTGCCTACTCCAGCGGCTTCACCCAGCGCCCGGACCTGACCATGATGGGCGTGGTCAGCGGCCTGGAGATGGCCTGCTGGGACATCGTCGGCAAGGCGGCGAACAGGCCGGTGTACGAACTGCTCGGCGGCAAGGTCCATGAGCGCCTGCGCTCCTACACCTACCTGTACCCGAAGAACGCTCGGGGGAGTACGACTACTCCGATCCGGACCTGGCCGCCGAATGCGCGGTGCACAACATGAACCTCGGCTTCAGTGCGCTGAAATTCGACCCGGCCGGGCCCTACACAGCGTTTTCCGGGCACCAGCTGTCGCTGGAGGTGCTGGAGCGCTGCGAGACCTTCTGCCGCCAGATCCGCGAAGCGGTGGGCAACCAGTGCGACCTGCTGTTCGGCACCCACGGGCAGATGGTGCCGTCCTCGGCCATCCGCCTCGCCAGGCGCCTGGAGAAGTACGACCCGCTGTGGTTCGAGGAGCCGATCCCGCCGGGCCAGGAAGAGGCCATGGGCCAGGTCGCGGCCAAGACCAGCATCCCCATCGCCACCGGCGAGCGGCTGACCACCAAGTACGAGTTCTTCCGCCTGCTGCAGGCCGGTGGCGCATCCATCCTGCAGATGAACGTGGGGCGCTGCGGCGGCCTGCTGGAGGGCAAGAAGATCGCCAGCCTGGCCGAAGCCTTCTACGCGCAGATCGCCCCGCACCTGTACAACGGCCCGATCGGCGCCGCGGCCAGCTTCCAGCTGGCGGCCTGCACGCCGAACTTCCTGATCCAGGAAAGCATCGGCACCTGGGATGGCTTCCACGCCGAGATCCTGAAGAAGCCGCTGCACTGGGAAGACGGCTACATCATCCCCTCCAGCGAACCCGGCCTTGGCGTGGAGCTGGACATGGACGTGGTGCGCCGCCACTCGCCCTACACCGACGAGCGCCTGCACCTGCAGATGGGCCCGGACCCGGTGGATGTCAAGGACACCGCCCCGGCCAAGGGCTGACCCACGCGCCCGCGGCGGTTGACGCGGGCCCCCTCACTTGCGGTACGAGATTCATGAACTACGACTACATCATCGTCGGCGCCGGCTCCGCCGGCTGCATTCTGGCCAGCCGCCTGAGCGAATCCGGCGAGCACAGCGTCCTGCTGCTGGAGGCCGGCGGCAAGGACGCATCGCCCTGGTTCAAGGTCCCGGTGGGCTTCGCCAAGCTCTACTACAACCCGACCTTCAACTGGATGTACTACAGCCAGCCGCAGCAGCAGCTCGCCGGACGCAAGCTGTACGCGCCGCGAGGCAAGGTGCAGGGCGGCTCCGGCTCGATCAATGCGATGATCTACGTACGCGGCCAGGCCCACGACTTCGACGACTGGGCAGCGAACGGCAACGACGGCTGGTCGTTCAAGGAGGTGCTGCCGTACTTCCGCAAGCTCGAATCCCATCCCCTGGGTGACAGCGAGTACCACGGCGCCAGCGGACCGATCCGCATCAGTCCGATGAAAGGTCATGCCCACCCGATCTGCGACGCCTTCCTCAAGGGTTGCGAGGAGCTGGGCTACCCGCGCAGCGAGGACTTCAACAGCGAGCGCTGCGAAGGCGCCGGCATCTACGACGTCAATACCCGCGACGGCCAGCGCTGCTCCAGCAGCTTCGCCTACCTGCACCCGGCGCTGGGCCGGCCGAACCTGCACGTCGAGCATTACGCCCTGACCGAGCGTGTGCTGTTCAACGAGAAACGCCGCGCCATCGGCGTGAGCGTCAGCCAGCATGGCGTGAAGCGCGAATTCCATGCCCGCCGCGAAGTGATACTGGCGGCCGGCGCGGTGGATTCGCCGAAGCTCCTGCAACTGTCCGGGGTGGCCGACCGCGAGCTGTTGCGCGAACATCGCATTCCCGAGGTGCTGCACCTGCCGGCGGTGGGCAGGAACCTGCAGGACCACCTGTGCGTCAGCTACTACTACAAGGCCAACGTGCGCACCCTCAACGACGAGTTCGGCTCCTTGCTGGGCCAGGTGAAGCTGGGCCTGAAGTACCTGCTCACCCGCAAGGGCCCACTGTCGATGAGCGTCAACCAGAGCGGCGGCTTCTTCCGCAGCGATGCCGGCCAGCGCCACCCGAACTTGCAGCTGTACTTCAACCCGCTGTCCTACCAGATTCCCAAGGACAGCAAGGCCCGCCTCAAGCCGGAGCCTTACTCGGGCTTCCTGCTGTGCTTCAACCCGTGTCGCCCGACCAGCCGCGGCGAAGTGCGCATAGCCTCGAAGAACCCGACCGACGCGGCGCTGATCGATCCCAACTACCTGAGCACCGCGAAGGACATCGACGAGGCGATCCAGGGCAGCCGGCTGATCCGCCGGATCATGAGCGCGCCGGCGCTCAAGGCGGTGACCGTGGAAGAAGTGCTGCCCGGACCGGCAGCGGACTCGGACGAGGCCATGCTGCGGTACTTTCGCGAGAACTGCGGCTCGATCTACCACCTGTGCGGCAGCTGCGCCATGGGTGCCGATCCGCAGGCCAGCGTGGTCGACAGGCGCCTGCGGGTGCACGGCATCGACGGCCTGCGTGTGGTGGATGCGTCGATCTTCCCCAATGTCACCTCGGGCAACACCAACGCCGCGGTGATGATGGTGGCGGAGAAGGGCGCCGAATTGATCCTGGAAGACGCCCGCCAGGTCGAGCACGGATGCTGCCGGTCCTTGTAGTAGTGGCTTATTACCCGCGTCCGCGATGAACGACTAACCTATCCGGCATGCCCGGCCGGCTGGCCAGGCCCCGCCCGAAGGAGTGCGCGTGATGGCTGCGAAGAAGATCCTGATGCTGGTCGGCGACTACGCCGAAGACTACGAGACCATGGTGCCGTTCCAGGCCCTGCAGATGGTCGGCCACCAGGTGCACGCGGTATGCCCGGACAAGAGCGCCGGGCAGAGCGTACGCACCGCCATCCACGATTTCGAAGGCGACCAGACCTACAGCGAGAAGCCGGGGCACAACTTCGCTCTCAACGCCGACTTTGCCCAGGCTCGCGCCGAGGATTACGATGCCCTGCTGATCCCCGGAGGACGCGCCCCCGAATACCTGCGCCTGAACGAGCAGGTGCTGGCCCTGGTGCGCGCCTTCGACGCCGCGCGCAAGCCGATCGCCGCGGTCTGCCATGGCGCGCAGCTGCTGGCCGCCGCTGGTGTCCTGCAAGGGCGGGCATGCAGCGCCTACCCGGCCTGCGCGCCGGAAGTGCGCCTGGCCGGCGGCGAGTACGTCGACATCCCGGTGGACCAGGCCCATGTCGACGGCCACCTGGTCACCGCGCCGGTCTGGCCGGCGCACCCGGCCTGGCTGGCGCGCTTCCTCGAGGTGCTCGGCACCCGTATCAGTCACTGAGATCCAGGAGGCTCCGCGCATGTGCGAACTCTATGTGAAAGCCGATCCGATCCTCTACGAATCGCGCTCGCGCTCCCTGCGCATCCGCGGGGTGGTGACCACCCTGCGCCTGGAGAACCAGTTCTGGGATATCCTCCGCGAGATCGCCGAAGGCGAGGGGCTGAGCACCAACCAGTTGATCACCAATCTCTACGAGGAAGTGATGGACTATCGCGGCGAAGTGCTCAACTTCGCTTCGTTCCTGCGCGTCAGTTGCACTCGCTACCTGGCGCAGCGGCGCGAGAAAGTCGCCGAGCTGAGCCTGGTCGGCCAGCGCGCCCAGGCCTGAGGCGAGGGAAGACGCGACCGGGGTGAAACGTTTAGGCTGGTTGCACTTCCTCCCCGATCCGGCGTCGCCTCGTGAAATACTCCCTGCCCACCACGGCCACCGCGCCGTTCTGTCCCTCGGCGGTCAGCCACAGCGTGGCGGTGCCGGCTGACGCCTCGCCGCTGCGCAAGCTGGCGCTGTTCGTCGGCCCCGGCCTGCTGGTCTCGGTCGGCTACATGGACCCCGGCAACTGGGCCACCGCCATCGAGGCGGGCTCGCGCTTCGGCTACGCGCTGCTGTTCGTAGTGGTGCTGGCGAGCTTTTCCGGGATGCTCCTGCAAAGCCTCTGTTCGCGCCTGGGGATCGCCACCGGCCGCGACCTCGCGCAGCTCTCCCGGGAGCGCTACCGGCCCGGCGTGGCGCGCGGCCAATGGCTGCTGGCGGAGCTGTCGATCGTCGCCACCGACCTTGCCGAGGTGCTCGGCGCGGCGCTGGCCTTCCACCTGCTGCTGGGCGTCTCGATCACCACCGGGGTGGTGCTCACCGCCTTCGATACCCTGATCGTGCTGGCCCTGCAGGGCGCCAACTTCCGCCGCCTGGAAGCCATCGTCCTGGGCCTGATCGCCACCATCGGCGCGTGCTTCTTCGTCGAACTGGTGCTGATCAAGCCCTACTGGCCCGACGTCGCCGCCGGCCTGCGGCCGTCCTGGGACACGCTGGGCAGCCAGGAGCCGCTGTACCTGGCGATCGGCATCCTCGGCGCGACGGTGATGCCGCACAACCTCTACCTGCATTCCTCCGTGGTACAGACCCGGGTCAACGGCGACGACGCGGCGAGCAAGCGCTCGGCGATCCGCTTCTCACGGTTCGACACCATCGGCTCGCTGTCCCTGGCACTGCTGGTCAACGCGGCGATCCTGATCCTTGCCGCCGCCGCCTTCCACGGCACTGGCCATACCGAGGTGGTGGAGATCCAGGACGCCTACCACCTGCTCGACCCGCTGGTGGGAGGCGCCCTGGCCAGCTTCCTGTTCGGTTTCGCCCTGCTGGCGGCCGGGCAGAGTTCGACCTTCACCGGCACCATCGCCGGCCAGGTGGTGATGGAGGGTTTCCTCCGCGCGAAGATTCCCTGCTGGCAGCGGCGCCTGATCACCCGCGGCCTGGCCCTGATACCGGCACTGCTCGGTGTGCTCTGGCTCGGCGAGGGCGCGGTGGGCAAGCTGCTGGTGCTCAGCCAGGTGCTGCTGAGCCTGCAACTGCCGTTCGCGCTATGGCCGCTGATCCGCTTCAGCGGCGACCGGGGCCTGATGGGTGAATTCGTCAACCCGCCCTGGGTGAGCGCGCTGGCCTGGCTGCTGTTCGGCCTGATCTCGGCGGCGAACCTGGCCCTGCTGTACTTCTGGTTCGCCTGAGAACGCTCGGCTCCGGCCCGAGCCTGGAGAGCCAGGGGAATTCCCCGGCCGCGCGTTCTTTTCCCCAAGTGTGAGCTGGGTCGCGCGCTCGGCTTTCTCCGTGGAACCCCCGCATGGATGGGGCGTCAGCGGGAAAGTCATTCCGGCTGCTCTTTCGAATCCCGGTCCAGTCCTGTCCATGCGGACGATGTGGGCAACCTTGTCCTTTGTCCCCGGGAACGCCGGCGGTCGGCGATGACTGTCTTCGACGCAATGTCCACGACCAACGGGAGTGCAGCAATGAAAAGAACCAGCCGCGGGTTTCTCTTGCTCATCGGGCTCGCACTGAATGGCGGGCCGACGTTTGCCACGGACCACCTGGACCGGCGGATCGGCGAGACCATCCTCTACGAGCGGATCTCGCCCCGCCCGGGCAAGTCCTTCGTGATCCGGGTGAACACCTTCCTACCCTCGGGACCGGGGCCGTTCCCCCTGGTCATCCTCAACCATGGCATCGACCCCGACGGTAGCCGGGACCGCGTACGCTTCCAGGTGCCCGCGCGCGAGTTCGTCCAGCGCGGCTACGCCGTGATGGTGCCGCAGCGACGTTCCTTCGGCGGTTCCGAGGGGCCGCGCGACTGGCCGGACTGCCAGCCCGGCGCCTATACCCGCGAGGCGCAGCGCGAAATCCACGCTACCCTGCGGCTGGCCCTGGCGCGCGACGACATCGACACGCGGCGGATCCTCCTTGTGGGTCATTCGGTGGGTGGCCTGGTGGGACTGAAGACAGCCGAGCAGGACTTGCCTGGCGTCGTCGGCGTCGTAAACATGGCGGGCGGCTTCCGCTGGGAAAATTGCGACTGGCAGACGCCGTTGCTGGAAGAGATGCGCCAGGCCGCAGCCTCTCGGATACCCTCCCTCTGGGTGTACGCGGAAAACGACCGGATGTTCCCGCCGGAGCTGGCCCGGCAGCTGTTCGCCAGCTACCGCCAGGCGGGGGGCGCGGGGCGCCTGCGAGTGCTGGCTGCGCATCCCGGCGACGGTCATCTGTTCTTCCCTGAGCGGAGCGGACTGCAAGCCTGGTGGCCGGAGGTAGAGGGGTTCATGCGGGCCGTGGGATTGCCGACGCGCAAGGTGCGGCACATCGCCGAAACCAGGCGTCCGGGCGAGAGCGGGTTCGCCGCCATCGGGGACGTCGACAGCGTGCCGTTCGTCGAGCACGAGCGTGAAGCCGGCGGCAAGGACTACCGGACCTTCCTCGAGGCTGCCGGTCAACGGGCTTTCGCCCTGAGCGAGGATGGGGACGCCTGGGGCTGGTCGGTTTCCGCCAATCCGCTGGACGAAGCGCTGGAGTACTGCAACACCAACTCGTCGACCCCCTGTCGGGCCTATGCGCTCGACCAGCAGGTGGTCTGGTAGCGGGATGCGGGCGTCCCTAACGGAAAAGCCCGGCGCAAGGCCGGGCTTTTCCTCTGGGGCGGCGCGCTCTACTTGACTTCCACCGCCAGGCTTTCGCTGATCTTCTTCTGCCAGACCGCCGGGCCGGTGATGTGCACCGACTCGCCGTTGGTATCGACCGCGACGGTGACCGGCATGTCCTTCACGTCGAATTCGTAGATCGCTTCCATGCCCAGTTCGGCGAAGGCCAGGACCCTGGACTTCTTGATCGCCTGGGCAACCAGGTAGGCGGCGCCGCCGACGGCCATCAGATAGACGGCCTTGTTGTCCTTGATCGCCTCGATCGCGATTGGGCCGCGCTCGGACTTGCCGATCATGCCCAGCAGGCCGGTCTGTTCGAGGATCTGCCGGGTGAACTTGTCCATCCGGGTGGCGGTGGTGGGACCGGCCGGACCGACCACTTCGTCGCCGACCGGATCGACCGGGCCGACGTAGTAGATGAAGCGGCCTTTCAGGTCCACCGGCAGTTCTTCGCCCTTGTTCAGCATGTCGACCATGCGCTTGTGGGCGGCATCGCGGCCGGTGAGCATCTTGCCGTTGAGCAGCAGGGTCTCGCCCGGCTTCCAGCTCCGCACCTCTTCCGGGGTGATGCTGTCCAGGTCGACGCGGCGCGCGGACGGACCGGCTTCCCAGACGATCTCCGGGTAGGCGTCCAGCGGCGGCGCTTCCAGCTCGGCCGGGCCGGAACCGTCGAGGACGAAGTGGGCGTGGCGGGTGGCGGCGCAGTTGGGGATCATGCACACCGGCAGCGAAGCGGCGTGGGTCGGGTAGTCCATGATCTTGACGTCGAGCACGGTGGTCAGGCCGCCCAGGCCCTGGGCGCCGATGCCCAGCTGGTTGACCTTCTCGAACAGTTCCAGGCGCAGTTCCTCGATGCGGTTCTGCGGGCCGCGGGCCTTCAGCTCGTGAATGTCGATCGGGTCCATCAGGACCTCCTTGGCCATCACCGCGGCCTTCTCCGCGGTACCGCCGATGCCGATGCCGAGCATGCCTGGCGGGCACCAGCCGGCGCCCATGGTCGGAACGGTCTTGAGCACCCAGTCGACGATCGAGTCGGACGGGTTGAGCATGGCCATCTTCGACTTGTTCTCCGAGCCGCCGCCCTTGGCCGCGACATCGACCTCGACCTTGTCGCCGGGGACGAGGGAATAGTGGATCACCGCCGGGGTGTTGTCCCTGGTGTTCTTCCGCGCTCCGGCCGGGTCGGCCAGGATCGAGGCGCGCAGGACGTTTTCCGGCAGGTTGTAGGCGCGGCGCACGCCTTCGTTGATCATGTCGTCGACGCTCATGGTGGCGCCGTCCCAGCGCACGTCCATGCCGACCCGGACGAACACGGTGACGATTCCGGTGTCCTGGCAGATCGGGCGGTGCCCGGTGGCGCACATGCGCGAGTTGATCAGGATCTGCGCCATGGAGTCGCGGGCGGCGGGCGACTCTTCGCGCAGGTAGGCCTCATGCATGGCCTGGATGAAATCGACCGGGTGGTAGTAGGAGATGAACTGCAGGGCATCGGCGACGCTCTGGATCAGGTCGTCTTGCTTGATCACGGCCATGGAGCACGGTCCTCTTCAGGCGGGTAATTCGGCGGCGGGTCAGGGTCACGGAACCGGCCGCAGCCGAGGAGCGCGCCGGTCAGGCACCGGCGCAAAAAAGGCGGAACAGTATAGCCCTTCCCACGCGACAGGCGCACGCGCCGGCGATCAGACCTTGGTCGGCCGGGGTGCGACTAGCTGGCTGTTCGTTCGACTAGGCAACCCGCGGGGGGAAGGGTACATTGCGGCCAGGTGCCATTACGGGACGGAGCCCATGCGCACAGACAAGCCCCCTCTGAAGCAGCGCGCCCTGCAAAAGCTCTTGCTCCGCCGGTTCGGCATGGCCGCCGGCACCTACCTGTTCGGCCTGGTCCTGCTCTGGCTGGCGGTGCTCAGCGGTTTCTACCGGGCCGCGCCGACCACCGCGGCGCTCAGCACCACCCTGGTGGTGGCTTGCCAGCTGGCGTTCCTCTGGCTGTTCGCCAGTGGCCGCAACCTGCGTTACGCCGATCCCAGCCTGACCGAGCCGCAGGTGCTGGTGGCGATCGTCTGGCTGACCTACTTCCTTTATCACGTCGACAGCCTGCGCGGCACTTTCATGGTGTTCTACGTGCTGGCCCTGTTGTTCGGCATATTCCAGTTGCCGCCACGGGTCTTCGCCCGCTGCGCAGCGCTGGCGTTCATCGCCTTCTCCGGCATCCATCTGGTGGAAGTCCTGCAGCGGCGCCTCGAACTGCCGGGGCGCGCCGCACTGCAGGTGCTGGTGCTGTTCATCGTGCTGGTCTGGCTGAGCCTGTTCGCCAGCTACGTGCAGGCGATGCGCCAGCGCATGCGCCAGCGCCGCTATGCCCTGCAGGCGCACCAGGACACCCTGCGCGGAATGATGCGCCAGCTGGAAGACCTGGTCGCCACCGACGAACTCACCGGCCTGTTCAACCGTCGCCACTTCATGCGCATGGCCGGGCGCGCACTGGAAGACCTGTTGCCGAACCGGCAGCACGGCCTGGCGTTGATCGACCTCGATCACTTCAAGCGGATCAACGACCGCCACGGCCATGCCGCCGGCGACCGCGTGCTGCAGACCTTCGCCGCGGTGGCGCGCTCCTGTCTGCGCGACGGTGACATCCTGGCCCGCTACGGTGGCGAGGAATTCGTCCTGCTGCTGCCGCACGCCGATGCCGAGCAGCTGGAAAGTTGTTGCGAGCGCCTGCGCCTGGCGTTCGAACAGGCGGAACCGGTGGGTGTGGCGGTGGAGGTCCTGAGCCTGTCGGTGGGCATGACCCTGCTGTATGCCGACGACGATCTCGACGAGGCCTTGCAGCGGGCCGACCAGGCGCTCTACCGTGCCAAGCGCGGCGGACGAAACCGCTGCGACGCCACCTGGGAGGTCACCAGTGCCTGAGATCCGGGTCGGCGAGCGACGCCTGGTCGTCGCCGCCGGCAGCAACCTGCTGGACGCGCTGCTCGCCGGCGCTATCGCCTTGCCCTATAGCTGCCGGGCCGGCAGTTGCCATGCCTGCCTGGTGCAATGCCTGGACGGCGAGGTGGAGGACCTGTTGCCCGAGGCGCTCGACGCCGAGCGGCGCGAACAGGGCTGGCGGCTGGCGTGCCAGTGCCGGGTCCGCGGCGACCTCGCCTTGCAGCCTTTCGACCCGGCGCGCGACGGACTGCCGGCCCGGGTGGTCGCTTGCGACTGGCTGGATGGCCAGGTGCTGCGCCTGCGCCTGGAACCGCAGCGGCCGTTGCGCTATCGCGCCGGGTAGCACCTGCTGCTGTGGAGCGAGGATGGCGTGGCGCGGCCCTACTCGCTGGCCAGCCTGCCCAACGAGGACCCCTGGCTGGAATTCCACATCGATTGCCGCGAGCCCGGCGCCTTCCGCGACCGCGCCCGCCAGTTGGCGCCCGGCGCCAGCCTGCGGCTCGGCGAGCTGCGCGGCGGGGCGTTGCATTACGAACCCGACTGGCAGGACCGGCCGTTGCTGCTGATGGCCGCCGGCACCGGCCTGGCCCCGCTCTGGGGCATTCTGCGCGAGGCCCTGCGCGGCGGGCACCAGGCGCCGATCCAACTGCTGCACCTGGCGCGCGAGCATTACCTGGCCGGCGAACTCGCCGGGTTGGCCGCGCAATACCCGCAGTTGCGGACCAGCCTGATCACGGCGGCGCAGTTGCCCTCTGCGTTGGCCGATCTCCGCCTTGTTCCCCGGCGCAGCCTGGCCTTACTCTGCGGCCAGCCCGCCAGTGTCGAGCGCTTCGCCCGGCATCTCTACCTGGCCGGCGTGCCGCGTAGCCAGACACTCGCGGACCTGTTCCTGCCCCACGCCTGAGCGGCGCTGGCGGCAGGGCCTTGCAGCGATTGCCGCGGCCGCGCGCCGCATTCCTGGGAGTGACGATGAGCGAGCTGATTCGGGTCGAGCGCGAGGCGGGTCTGCTGACCCTGCGTCTGGACCGCCTGGACAAGAAGAACGCGCTGACCCGCGCGATGTACAGCCGGATGGCCGAGGCGCTGCTGGAGGCGCAGGCCGATACGGCTGTGCGGGTGGTGCTGATCACTGGTGGCGACGCCTGTTTCACCAGCGGCAACGACATCCTCGATTTTCTCGAGCAGCCGCCGTCCCTGCGCGACAGCCCGGTCGGCCGCTTCATGAGCGCCCTGCTGGAATTTCCCAAGCCGGTGATCGCCGCGGTGAACGGTCCGGCGGTCGGCATCGGCACCACCCTGCTGCTGCATTGCGACCTGGTCTACGTCGGACGCAACGCGCGACTGAAGATGCCTTTCGCCAACCTCGGCCTGACCCCGGAGTTCGGCTCCAGCCTGATCCTGCCGCGCATGCTCGGTCATGCCAGGGCCGCCGAGCTGCTGTTGCTCGGGCAGGACTTCAGCGGCGAGCAGGCCGCCGCCTGGGGCCTGGCCAACGCGGCGCTGGAGGATGGCGCCACGGTCCTGGAGCACGCCCGCGATGCGGCGCGGCGCTTCCTGCACCTGGCGCCGTCGGCGGTAGTGGAGAGCAAGCGTCTGATGAAAGCGCCATTCATCGAGGAGCTTCGTCGGGTGATCGCCGAGGAAGGCGATATCTTCAGTGCCCGTCTGCGCTCACCCGAGGCGATCGAGGCGCTCAGCGCCTTCATGCACCGGCGCCAGCCGGATTTCTCCAGGTTCGCCTGAGCGCGCCGTTGTCGGGCTGGCGGGACGCCGATCCGTAGGGCGGATAACGCTCCAGGCGTTATCCGCCGCGACGTGCGTGAGGCGCTTATACCAGCAGGTCGCCGACGTGCAGGACCTTCATGGTGTTGGTCCCGCCCTGGGCGGTATAGCTGTCGCCCTTGGTCAGGATCACCCAGTCGCCCTTGGTCACCACGCCGCGCTTGAGCAGTTCGTCGACCGCGGCCTGGCTGACCTTTTCCGGCGGCAGCGCGGCCGGGTCGAAGGGGATGGTCTCCACGCCGCGGAACATGGCCACGCGGGCCTGGGTCTCGCGGTGCGGGGAATAGGCGTAGATCGGTACCGAGGAGCGGATGCGCGACATGATCAGCGGGGTGAAGCCGCTTTCGGTCAGGCAGATGATCGCCTTGATCCCCGGGAAGTGGTTGGCGGTATACATCGACGCCAGGGCGATGCTCTCGTCGCAGCGGTCGAAGGTCTGGCCGAGGCGGTGGCTGGACTTCTGGCTGGTCGGGTGCTTCTCGGCGCCCTGGCAGACGCGGGCCATGGCTTTCACCGCTTCCACCGGGTATTCGCCGGCGGCGCTTTCCGCCGAGAGCATCACCGCGTCGGTGTAGTCGAGCACGGCGTTGGCCACGTCGGAGACTTCCGCGCGGGTCGGCATCGGGCTGTGGATCATCGACTCCATCATCTGGGTCGCGGTGATCACCACTTTATTGTTGCGGCGGGCGTGCAGGATGATCTTCTTCTGGATGCCGACCAGCTCGGCATCGCCGATTTCCACGCCGAGGTCGCCGCGCGCCACCATCACCGCGTCGCTGGCGCGGATCAGGCCGTCGAGGGCGTCATCGTCGGCCACCGCTTCGGCGCGTTCGATCTTGGCCACCAGCCAGGCCTTGCCACCGGCCTCGGTGAGCAGGCTGCGGGCGTATTCCATGTCCTTGGCGTCGCGCGGGAAGGAAACGGCCACGTAGTCCAGGTCCATGTCCGCGGCCAGCTTGATGTCGGCCTTGTCCTTGTCGGTCAGCGCCGGCGCGGTGAGACCGCCGCCGCGGCGGTTGATGCCCTTGTGGTCGGACAGCGGGCCGCCGATCAGCACCCGGCAGCGCAGTTCGTCGGCGGCGACTTCCTCGACCACCATCACCACCCGGCCGTCGTCCAGCAGCAGTTCGTCGCCGACACCGCAGTCCTTCACCAGGTCCGGATAGTCGATGCCGACCACTTCCTGGGTGCCGGCGTCGCGCGGGTGGCTGGTGGAGAAGCGGAACCTGTCGCCGACCTGCAATTCGATGCGCTTGCTGGCGAACTTGGCGATGCGGATCTTCGGTCCTTGCAGGTCGCCGAGCAGGGCGACGAAGCGGCCGTGCTTGGCCGCCAGCTCGCGCACCAGCCTGGCGCGGGCACGGTGTTCATCGGGGGTGCCGTGGGAGAAGTTGAGGCGGGCGACGTCGATCCCGGCCAGGATCAGCTGCTCCAGCACTTCCGGGGAATTGCTGGCTGGGCCGAGGGTGGCGACGATTTTGGTGCGGCGAACGGACATGCAAAGGACTCCTTGGATAACGCTGGCGTGCAGGCTACCACCGGCGAGGCTCGGCGGCGACTGCGGAGTCATACTATCTGCATCAGATGTCATTTGTCGGTTTGAGCACCAGCAGGTCGCACTCCACCTCTTCCAGCACCCGTTCGGCGGTCTGCCCGATCAGCGCGTTGTCCAGGTGCCCGCGGGCGACCGCGCCCATCAGCAGCAGGTCGATGTCGTTGGCCCGGACGAAGTCGGGAATCGCCTGCTCGGCGTAGCCGGCCAGCAGGTGGCGGCGCTCCGCGGCGACCTGCGGATAAGCCGCCAGCAGATCGTCGAAAGCCTGGCGGTGTCGTTCCTCGTGCTGCAGCACGAAGCGCTCGTAGCCGGCGAGCATCTCCGCGTCGAACAGCAGGCTGCGCGGCATTGCCGCGTAGGCATGGAGATAGTCGGCGCGCAGGCCGAGGCTGGCCTCCAGGCGCTCGGCGGCGGCGATCAGCTGGTGGTCGAGGGCCGCTGGCTTGTCGCTGGCGTGCAGCGGGTCCAGCGCCGCGCACAGGCGCTGGCCGCGCCAGGTATCGTGATGCACCAGCCAGAGCGGCTGCGGGCAGTGGCGGATCAGTTGCCAGTCGCTGTTGCCCAGCAGCAGGCGGCGCAGCAGGTTGTGCCTGCGGGTACTCTTGAGGACCAGGTCGGGGCGAGTTTCGTCGACCCGCTGCAGGACCATCCGGTCCAGCGGCTTGCCCCACAGGGCCTCGACCCGGGTGCGGAGGCCGGCCTGCTGCAGCGGCATGGAAAGCTGCTCCAGCCAGGTGACCCGTTCGTCCAGGTAAAGGTCGCGGGCGCGCCTCAGGGAGTGGCTGTCGAAGAACAGCCCGCCGTCCAGCGCCGGGTTGAAGTCGCACAGCAGCAATTCGACGCTGGCGCCGCTGCGCTCGGCGATCCACTGCGCGCGGGTGAGAGCCGGTTGTTCGTCGCTGCTCGGGTCGATGACCACCAGCAGGTTCTGCAGGTTCATGGCAACGCTCCTGGCTGTGGGCGAGAATGCCATTGCAGACCAGGCGCCGCGTCGGGCGCTTGATCTGGGTCAGTCCGGCGGGTATCAGCGCGGCTGCGCGTTGAGAGCCTGGTCGAGGTGCCGGCTGGCCTTGTTCGACAGATCCCCTTCAGGATAGTCGAGCAACTGGCGGCGCAGGTATTCGATGGCCTTGTCGCGGTTGGGGTGCGGGTTGTCCGGCGCCAGGTACATCAGGCCGAGCTGGTAGAGGGCCTTTTCCTTTATACCGGCGGGAATCGCCGGATCGTTGACCGCCAGCAGGTAGAGCTCGGCGGCTTCGTCGACGCGATCCTTGAGCACCGCCCGGCGCGACAGCAGGGTCATGTCCGGGTCGAGGCTGGTCTTGTAGAGGTCGAGGTTCTGCTGTGGCTTCCAGGTGGCGAGCAATTCGCGGGCGCTCTTCTGCACCGGCTCCCTGGCCCGCTGGCGCATCGCCAGCAGGCGCGCCTGGGCATGCTCGGCGGCGTGGGTGCCGGGAAACTCGCGGATCACGCGCTGGAAGTAGTCGGTGGCCCTGGCGTCGTCGCGCTGGTCGTTGTAGCGGCTCATGTAGATCAGGCCGATCTGGTACAGCGAGATGCCGCGCACCTCGGCGCTGTAGCGGTCATTGTCGTAGCCGGTGAGGTAGAGCTTCTCCGCCTCGGCGCTCCTGTTGTCGCGGATCGCCATGGCGCTGTAGGTCAGCAGGTCGCCTTCCTCCTCGATGGCGGCGGTCATGCGGTTGCTCTTCATCTGCTTGTATTCGGCGACTTCGCCTGTGGTGACCTGGGCGACGAACAACGGCGTGGTCGGCGAACAGGCGGCCAGCAGCGACAGCAGCGGGGGCAGGACGAGACGGCGGGCGAAGCGCATGGCATCTCCTTGGCGCCAGGGCGAGGGCCGCTCCAGTCTAGTCAGGCCCTTCAGCCACGCCAATACGCGCCGATACAGTACCCAACGGAGGATATGCCTATGCGAAGCTTGATCGTTGCCTGCCTGGCGCTGAGTGCCACCGGCTGTAACAGCTGGTCGCTGAACAGCGACCTGAACGGGGCCTACCGCGCCTACGACAAGGGCGATTGCGCACAGGTGATGCTCGACCTGTCGCGCGCCGAGCGGCGGATCCGCGCGCGGCCCTACCTGCAGCCGGAAATCTCGCTGCTGCGCGGGCAGTGCCTGGAGCGCCAAAGCCTGTTCGTCGACGCGGCGCAGACCTACCACTTCATCATCGCCCGCTACCCCACCAGCGAATATGCCTACCGTGCCAAGGCGCGGCTGGAGACGCTGCGCCAACTGGGCCGGCTGAGCGAGACGCCGGCCTCGGCCAGTGCCGTGCCAACCCGCCTGTAGGCGCCCGGCGGATTGGACGGGCGTTCAGGCTGACCGTCGGTCGCGTGCAGGCCTGGCCGATCCGGTAAGCTGCGCCCTGGATTTCACGGAGGAGGTTCGCATGCGTGCCCTGTGGTTCTGTCTCGGTCTGCTGCCCTTGCTGGCACAGGCGGACATCTATCGCTGGACCGATGCCCAGGGCAAGGTGCACTTCTCCGCCACGCCACCGGCCGGCGCGCAACGCGTCGAAGTCAGGCCGCAGGTGGTGGAGCGTGACGCCGCCACCCTTCAGCGCGAGCAGCGCACCCGGGAGTATTTCGATGCTCGCCGCGAGGAACGCGACGCCGCCGCCGAACGCGCCGGCCAGCGCCAGGCCGCGCTGGCCGAGGAGTGCGGGCGCTTGCGGCAACAGTTGTCCCGGCTCGAACGCGGCGGCCGCTTCTATCGGCAGGACGCCGGCGGCGAGCAGGTTTACCTGAGCGATGCCGAGCTGGACGCCATTCGTCGCGAACTGACCTCGCGGGAGTCCGAACGCTGCCGCTGAGCTTGTTCCGCGAGCGCCGGCATCGTCATACTGGACTGCAAATCATAGCGAAATGCCATTATGGGTCATCAACGACATATCCAGCGCCATCAGTTGCCCAGCTACCTGAAGGTGTTCAATCGCATCACCGACAAGCCGATGGGCTATATCGGCAATGTCTCCGAGGACGGCCTGCTGCTCATCAGCCAACTGCCGATGCTGGTCGGCGCACGTTTCGAACTGCGCCTGAAGGTTCCGGGACTGGGCGGCCGCCCGCAATGCATCGACTTTTCCGCCGACTGCCAGTGGACCCGCGAGGACGTCACGCCCGGTCATTTCGACTCCGGCTTCCACCTGTTGGCGCCGCCCGCCGAGTTCCTCGAACTGGTCGAGGCGTTGCGCCGCTACTTCAGCTTCCCGCGCCAGCCGCAATCGGTCTGACGCCTCAGAGCACGCCGGCGCGCTTCCAGCCCAGGTAGCGGCTGATCAGCTCCGGGCCCAGTTCGCTGGGGCGCGCGTCGAGCACCGGCACGCCATGGGCGACGAGCTTCTCGTGGAGACCGTTGCGCGCGTTCAGGTAGTCGATGGTGCCGGTGTAGGCCAGCGCCTGCTCGTAGCGGGCCACCGGCTCCTGGCGCAGGGTATCGAGCACTTCCTCGCGCAGGCTGGCGACCAGCACCCGGTGCTGGCGGCCCAGGCGTTTCACCGCGCCGAGCAGCTCTTCGTCATCCTCGTCGCGCAGGTTGGTCACCAGGATCACCAGCGCTCGCCGCCGCTGGCGGGACAGCACGGCCTGGACGGCTTCCGGGAAGTCGGCGGGACGCTGGCTGGTCCGCAGGTCATAGACGGTATTCAGCAACGCGCCGAGCTGGCCGTTGCCCTTGCCCGGCGGCAGGTGCCGGCGGTCGTCGCCGGCGAAGGTCATGGCGCCCACCGCGTCGCCCTGGCGCAGGGCGACGTAGGCCAGCAGCAGGCTGGCGTTGAGGGCGTGGTCGAAGTGCGAGAGGTCGCCGTCCTGGCTGCGCATGCGCCGCCCGCAGTCGAGCAGGAAGAGGATCTGCTGGTCGCGTTCGTCCTGGTACTCGCGGGCGATCGGCGTGCGTTTGCGCGCGGTGGCCTTCCAGTCGATCTGGCGCAGGGTGTCGCCGTCGCGGAATTCACGCAACTGGTGGAACTCCAGGCCGAGGCCGCGGCGCTGGCCGCCGCGCACGCCGATCTGGTTGAGCCAGTGATCGACCGCCATCAGCTCGGCGCCGTAGAGGCGGGCGAAATCCGGGTAGACCCGGGTTTCGTCGCGTACCTCCAGGTAGCGTCGCTGCCGCCACAGGCGCAGCGGGCTGGGCAGTTCCAGTTCGCAGCGGGGAAACACGAAGTGGCCGCGGTTCAGTGGCCGTACCCGGTAGCCGAGCTCGGTGCTTTCGCCCGGGCGCAGCTCGACTTCCTGCGGCAGGTATTCGAAGTCCATGCCGGCCGGCAGGTGGTCGAAAAGGCTCAGGCGCAGCGGGCGACGGTAGCCGTGCTGCAGGTGCAGGCGCACTTCGCTCCAGCGTCCGAGCGGCAGGTTGCCGCTGAGTTGGCGGCTCAGGCTCGGCGCCGGCTGGCGTCGTGCCCACAGGGCGTCCAGCAGGCCGAGCAGGACCAGCGCGGCCAGCGCCGCCCACCAGAAGGTGTGCAACTGCGCCGGCAGTTGCCGACCGAGCGCCGACAGGCTGCCCAGGACGATGGCCAGCAGCAGGAGCGCGGCGGTCAGCGCCAGCAGGGCGCGGGATGGCTTCATACGCGCGGTGCCGGTACCTGGTCGAGCAGTTGTTGCAGGACCTGGTCCACCGACAGGCCTTCGATATCCAGTTCCGGCGACAGCCGGACCCGGTGGCGCAGGACCGCCAGGGCGCAGCCCTTGATGTCGTCGGGGAGCACGAACTCGCCACCACGCAGCAACGCCCGCGCGCGGCCGCAGCGGACCAGGGCGATCGACGCGCGCGGCCCGGCGCCGAGGGCCAGGCCCGGCCAGTTGCGGGTGGTGCGGGCCAGGCGCACGGCGTAGTCGAGCACCTGGTCGTCGAGCGGCAGGTCGCTGGCGATCCGCTGCAGGGCGAGGATGTCCTTGTCCTTCAGCAGCGGCCGCAGGCTGGCTACGTCGAGCATGTCGCTGCGCGCCGAGCGGGTCACCTGGCGCACCAGGGTCTGCTCCTCGGCTTCGGCCGGGTAGTCGATGCGCAGCTTGAGCATGAAGCGGTCGAGTTCGGCTTCCGGCAGCGGGTAGGTGCCCTCCTGCTCGATCGGGTTCTGCGTCGCCAGCACCATGAACGGCTGCGGCACCGGCAGGGCGCGGCCTTCCAGGGTCACCTGGCGCTCCTGCATCACTTCCAGCAGGGCGGCCTGGGTCTTGGCCGGGGCGCGGTTGATCTCGTCGGCCAGCAGCAGGTGGGTGAACACCGGGCCCTTGCGCAGCTTGAACTGCTCGCTGGCGAGGTCGTACACGGCGTGGCCGGTGACGTCGCTGGGCATCAGGTCGGGGGTGAACTGGATACGCGCGAAGCCGCCGTCGAAGCAGCGCGCCAGGGCGCGCACCAGGAGGGTCTTGCCGAGCCCCGGGACGCCTTCCACCAGCACGTGGCCGCCGGCGAGCAGCGCGGTGAGCACGTCGTCGATCACCGCACCCTGGCCGATCAGGGCTTTCTGCAGTTCGTTGCGCAAGGCCTGCGCCAGCTGGCTGGCGCGCTGGCGCTGGAGCGCCGGGTTGGGCGCGGTGCTCGGTTGTTCGGGCGTCTGTTCGCTCATAGGGCATTCCTGAGGCTTTGCAGGTGGGCGACCTGGCGGGTGAAGTCGGCAGCGGAAAGCCGCTGCGCCGGGTAGGGGCGCATGGCCTGGCTGATGGCACTGGGTGGCAGGTGGGTCATGCGCCCGAGTATCTGCCATTGCTCGGCGACGCCGAGCTGTTCGAAACCGGGGTGGCGACGTCGCGCCCTGCGCAGGATGTCGCGTTGCAACCCGTGCAGCAAGGCGACGTGGCCACGCTGGCGGAGGAGGAAGTCGGCGCCGGCGCGCAGGTGTTCCTCCAGTTGCCGGCGCGAGCGGCTGGCCACCGGCTGCAGCGGTCCCTGGCGCAGGCCGGCGCGCCACAGGCCGCCGAGCAGCAACAGCAGCGCCGCCGCCAGGGCTTCGGGGAAGTGGCGGGCGAGCAGGGTGGCGAGGCTGTCGCGCTCGGCGCGGTAGAGCAGGGTGACCTGGTTGTCCTGGGTCAGATACCAGAGCAGCCAGGCGTTGTCGTACTGCTCGATGTTGCGGTTCTGCCAGATCCAGGCGTCGGTGAGCACGGTGACCAGGCCCTTGCCGTGCTGCATCTGCAGCAGGTGGGTGGCATCGCCGCTGTTGGCCCAGGCGTAGGCGTGGTTCTGCGGGTCGTAGAGGTGATAATCGGGATCGAAGCCGATGTAGGCCGGCGACTGCTCGTTCTCCAGGTAGAGGCGGGTCAGCGCGGAATGGTCGGGAGTGGCGTCGGCAGGCGTCTGCGCGTCCTCTTCGGCGGTGTCCGCCGGTGGCGTATCCACGGCCTCGTCCTCTTCCGCCACCTCCTCGTCGGCCTGGGTCTGCTCCCGTGCCTGGTCCTGGCTGTCGTCGAAGTCCTCGGTCAGGTACTGGCGGATGTCCAGGCTGTCGAGCAGCAGGTCGCCGCTCTTCTTCTCGTCCTCGTCCCACAGACGCTCGGCGACCAGCACCAGGTGTCCGCCCTGTTCGCTCCAGGCGAGCAGCCGCCGGGCCTGGGTCGGGGTCATGCCGGCGCGGCTGCCGAGCAGGAGCAGGGTATGCCCGGCCGGCGGCAGGTCCTTGAGTGTCTCCAGGCCGTCGGCACGGTTCACCGCGACGCCCTGCTTGCGCAGGAACAGCTCGGCGGCGAGGTAGGGGTTGCGCCGGGCCTCCGGCGCCGGGCCGAGGTCGATGGTCTCGGTATAGGGTTGCAGCCGGCTGAAGAGGAAGAGCGCCAGCAAACCGGCCAGCAGCAGGAGCACGGCGACGAACAGGAAACGCGCACGGCGGCTCGTCATGGGCGCACCTCGGCGGCGAACAGGCCACGCCAGCCGTCGCACAGGCGCTGGCGCAGCTCTTCGGCGGGCAGGCGGTGGCCATAGGCCAGGGCCTGCCACTGGGCGGTCAGCAACCGGGCGTAGTGCAGCAGTGGCTGCTGCTGGTCGAGCCGCTCGACCAGGCGCAGGACCTCGCCCTCGGTATGCGAGCCCTTCAGCGGCAGGCGGTAGTCGTGCAGCAGGCGGCTGAGCAGGCCACGGTAGAGCAGGCCGAGGGCCTCCCGCGGTTTTTCCGCCCAGAGCCGCTCGGCGTGACCGGCGATGTCGTCGGGCAGGCTTTCCGGGCTGAGGTCGAGACCGAACATCACCGTCGGTGCTTCGCGCCGGGGCCGGCGCGGCAGACCCAGGTTGCCGACGAACAGGCGCAGCCATTCGCGGTAGCGCCAGACCAGCAGGAACACCGCGCTGAACAGCAACGCCCAGAGCAGTACCTCGATGGCCTGGGCGACATGGCGGAACGGCACCCAGTTGGCCAGGGCCTCGAAGAACGCCTTGAGCTGCTTCTCGTCGTCCTTGCTGCCGTCCTTCTTCCCGGACTTGTCGCCGAAGCGCCAGCCGGTGACGGTCTCGCTGTTCTTGAACGGAGCGGCGTCGACGAGCGCCTGGATCTGCTTGCCGGCCTGTTCGCTGTTGAGCTTCTGCCGCAGCAGGCGGGGTTGTTCGGGCGGCAGCTCGGCCGCGGCGGCGCTGGCGGCCGGCGCCGGCTCGGCGTAGACGGCGGGGGAGGGCAGCCAGGCCAGCAGTCCGCCGAGCCCGAGCAGCAGTACGTAGGCGCTGCCGAGCAGGCGCTGGCGCAGGCGGCGGAACACCAGTTCGATGTCCCAGGCCTCCAGTTCGGTGCGCCGGTTCAGGTAGAGGGTGAAGCCGCAGGCCACGTAGATCGGTTCCCAGATCACCAGCACCAGGGCGTAGAGCAGGTTCGACAGGTGCTCGAGCCAGAGCCATTCGCCGGCCTCCGGATCGAGCAGGCTCTGCCAGTTCCAGTCGATCTCGCTCTGCGCCGGGATCAGCAGGTACAGCAGCATGGCGAAGCCGGCCCAGAGGGCCATCTCCAGGTGCACGCCGACCACGGTCAGCCAGGTCGCGCCGCCGGCGTTGCGCTGGGACAGGACGATCAGGCGCTGGCTGCGGGTGTCCCCGGCGAGTCCTTCGAGTTGCAGGACCGGCAGGTCGAAGCTGCGCGTCGGGCTGAAGCGGCGCCACAGCAGGCTGGCCGGCAACTGTTTCTTCAACAGTGCGGGATAGGCGCGCAGCGCCTGCTTCAGGGTTGGCGTGTCGCCGAACAGGGCGTGCGAGAGGATGTACAGCGGCAGCCGCTCGAAGGCCGGCTTGAGCCACCAGAAGAGCAGGATCGCCAGGGTCGGGTGTCGCCACAGCAGCAGGCTGAGCACGACGAACAGCGGCAGCGTCAGCAGTGCCCAGCTGGCCATCAGCAGCCGCGCGTGGCGGTGCGCCAACAGCATGCCGAGGTCCAGCGCCTCCCAGGCGCTGCGCGGGCGGATCGCCACGCTGGCGTCAGTCAGGCGCATGGCGGCTCCGTCCGGCGAGCAGGAAGTAGGCGCCGACCAGCAGCCAGAGGACTGCGCCCACCACGTACTTCACCCGTGGCTGGAAATGGCTGATGGAGGACCAGTAGGCCTCGGTGAAGGCGGCCAGCAGCAACAGCACGATCACCCCGGCGATCAGTTGCACGCTGCGTCTGGCGGCCAGCCGCAGTGCTTCGCCGCGGGTCAGGCGACCGGGGGCGAGCAGCGCCCAGCCGAGCTTGAGGCCGGCGGCGCCGGCGAAGGTGATGGCGGTCAGCTCGAAGGCGCCGTGGCCGATGACGAACGGCCAGAAGGTCTGCACGTAGCCGATCTGCGTCAGGTGGCCGGCCACCGAGCCGATCATCAGGCCGTTGAACAGCAGGAAGAACAGGCTGCCCAGGCCCAGCAGCACGCCGCTGGCGAAGGTCTGGAAGGCGATGCCGATGTTGTTCATGACATAGAAGCCGAACATCTCCCAGTCGTCGCTGGTGTCGCGCGCACCCAGCGGTCCGAGGCGGGTGGTCTCGGGGGCGTACATCGATTCCATCTCGCTGACCTTGTCCGGGCTGACCACGCTGTAGATCAGGTCGGGGAAGTGGTAGACCAGCAGGCCCATGAGCAGGGCGCTGCCGTAGAACAGCAGGCTGGCCACGGCGATGCTGCGCCATTCCTCGCGAACCAGGCGCGGCAGGCCGGCGAGGAGGAAGCCGAGGATGCGGCTGCCGAGGTGGCTGCGGTGCCGGTAGAACTGCTGGTGGCCGCGCATCACCAGTTGCTGCAACTGATCGATCAGGTGGCTGCTGTAGCCGCGTTCCTGGGCCAGCGCCAGCTGCTGGCAGAGGCGCCGGTAATCGGCGGCGAAGTCCTCGCTGGAACCCTCCAGCTTCCTGCCTTTCTCGAGGAAGGCGAGGCGTTTGTCGAAGCGCTGCCAGGCGGCCTGGTGACGCTGTTCGAAGAGGCTCTGTTTCATGCGCTCTCCTGGCGCAGGCCGAGAAAGCCGCGGGCGATGCCGTTGATCTCGGCCTGGGCGCGGACCGCCTCGACGCCCAGCGGTTCGGCGAGGATGCCCGCCAGCTCCTCGCGACGCGCGGCGGAAAGCGCCGCGCCGCGTTCGGCGAAACCGAGGAAGGCGCGCTGTTCCTCCAGGCTCATCGGGAAGGGTGGCAGCAGCGGCTCGACGTCGGGCAGGCTCGGTCGGCTCAGCTCGGGCTCGCGGTAGACCACCAGGGTTCCCGCGGCGATGTCGCCGAGACGCTTGAAGGCCGGGTGGTTGAGGCAGCTGAGCAGGCCCAGGGCGTAGCCGAACGGGAGGATGTCGGCGAAGCGCAGCAGGTTGCGCAGCAGCGAGGCGGCCCAGCCTACCGGCGTGCCGTCGTCGTGGACCACGCGCAGGCCCATCAGTTGCTTGCCGGGCGAGCGGCCCTGGTTGAGCACTTCGAACAGGACCATGTACCACCAGGTCATGACGAAGGTCAGCAGCAGACCGAGGCCGGCGCCGAGCTTGCCGAGGAAGGCCAGGCCGAGCATCAGCACCAGCATGATCAGTCCGCGGATGCCCAGGTCGATGCTGTAGGCCAGGGCCCGGGGGACGACGCCGGCGGGGCGCAGGAGCAGGTCGATGCCTTCCGGCGTTTCCACGTGGTAATGGGTGTCGAGGACCTCGGCGCCAGGCCGTGAGGCGGGCGCGACGAGGCGGGCGGCAGCGTTCGGGAGCATCGGGGGGCCGTGTCGGGGAAAGTCAGATGCTAGCCAGCGCGGCGTCATCAGGCAACCGGGCCGCCGCGGCGGCCCGGACGGCTTCTCAATTGCCCAGCGGGCGGACGCCGAAGATGGTGCGGTAGAGGATGCCCATGGAGACGACGAACAGCGGGCCGGTCCAGATCAGGCCGATGAACAGCGGGATCATGCTCACCAGCATCAGCAGGCTGAGTACCAGCATCAGTCCGAAGACCTTGAACCAGTGGCGGCTGATGGCCTTGCGCGAGGTTTCCAGCGCCTGCCAGGGCGACAGGCCACGCTCGGCCACCAGCGGCAGGGCGAGCATGTAGGCGACGCTCAGGTAGATGCCGGGGATGATCAGCAGGAAGAAGCCGAGGTAGACCATCAGCATCATCAGCAGCCCGGTGATCAGCAGCGGCACCATCACGCCGAAATAGTTGAACATCTCGTTGAAGGTCGCCGGCTGGTCGGCGGCGCGGCGGATGCCGATCATGGTCAGGCCGGTGAAGAACGGATAGCTGACGGCGGTGGCGGCCAGGCTGGCGATCATCTGGCCGATCGCCAGGGCGACGGGATCGGCTTCGCTCATCAGGCCGATGCCGCCGAAGATCAGGGTAAGGACGAAGGTGACGGTCTGGACCACCACGCTGTAGACCACGAAGGCGCCGATCAGGATGCCCTTGACACCCTTGATCCTGGCCCAGGCTTCGCTGATCACGTCGCCGATGCGGAAGTCGTAGTCGCCGATCACCGGTGGCACCGCTTGGGTGGGCTGCAGCGCGCTGGCGGGTGTGGCGTAGGGATTGCTGGTGTCGGTCATGGTGCTTTCCTTGTCTGTGAAACGGGCATCCGTGCGAGCGGAATGCTAACGAGGGGTGGGGGCGTTGCGCAAGGTTGGATGGAGGAAGATGCGGATTGTCGCGGATTATGGGGTGGATTGAGTTCAGAGGTTTCTGATAGCCCGGGGGAAACCAGCGAATACCTCAAGGCTTTGAAAGCGGAACGGCTGTCGCTGTTAGACTCCCTGCTGCCGCCAGATAGGGAATGACCGTGAACGCGAGTATTTTTTGGTACGACTACGAAACCACCGGCATCGACCCCCGTCGCGACCGCCCGCTGCAGATCGCCGGCATCCGCACCGACGAGGCGCTGAACGAGATCGGCGAGCCGATGAACCTCTATTGCCGCCCCAGCGACGACATCCTGCCGCACCCGATGGCCTGCCTGATCACCGGCATCACCCCGCAGCGCCTGGCCGAGCGGGGGCTCTCCGAGGCCGACTTCATGACCCGGGTCCACGCCCAGCTGGCGCACCCGGCGACCTGCGTGGCCGGCTACAACTCGCTGCGCTTCGACGACGAGGTGACGCGCTACAGCCTGTACCGCAACTTCTTCGATCCCTATGCCCGCGAATGGCAGGGCGGCAACAGTCGCTGGGACCTGATCGACATGGTCCGCACCGCCTACGCCCTGCGCCCCGAAGGCATCCAGTGGCCGGAAGCGGACGGTCGCGTATCGCTGAAGCTGGAACTGCTCACCGCGGCGAATGGCCTGGAGCACGGCCAGGCCCACGACGCGCTGTCCGACGTCCGCGCGACCATCGCCCTGGCCCGCCTGATCCGCCAGCGCCAGCCACGCCTGTACGACTATCTCTACCAGTTGCGCAGCAAGCACAGGGTGCTCGACCAGATCCACCTGCTGCAGCCGCTGGTGCACGTCTCCGGGCGCTTTTCCGCCGAGCGTCATTTCCTCTCCGTGGTCCTGCCGCTGGCCTGGCACCCGCGCAACCGCAATGCCCTGATCGTCTGCGACCTGCGCGCCGACCCCGCGCCGTTGCTGGAGCTGTCCGCCGAGGAGCTGCGCCGGCGCCTGTATACCCGGCGCGACGAGCTGGCCGAAGGCGAGCTGCCGGTGCCGCTGAAGCAGATCCAGGTGAACCGTTGCCCGGTGGTGGCGCCGCTGTCGGTGTTGCGTGCCGAGGATCGCCTGCGCACAGGCATCGATGTCGAGGCCTGCCAGCGGAGAGCCGAGCTGTTGCGCCAGCGGCAGGCTGCCTGGACGGAAAAACTGGCCCTCGCATATAGCGAGGAAAGTTTCGTCGCCAGCGAAGACCCCGAACAACAGTTGTATGACGGATTTATCGGCGACCGCGACCGGCGCCTTTGCGAACAGCTGCGTCGCGCCGAACCGGAGCAGTTGGCCAGAGAACAATGGCCGTTTGACGATATCCGCTTGCAGGAATTGTTCTTCCGTTATCGTGCGCGCAATTTCCCGGAAACTTTAAGTCCCAGCGAGCGACAACAATGGGAGGCGTTCTGCCGCAATCGTTTGTCCCATGAAGAATTCGGTGCGCCGAATACTTTGCCGGCCTTCGAGGCGGCAATGGAAGCCTGTCGACAAGAGCAGGGCGGGACATTGCCGGCGGTACTTGCGGCCTGGCGCGATTATGCCGGGGAACTGCGTCGACGCTATGCGCTGGACAACTGACGGCGCGAGGCATGTGCCGGCGCACTCTCCGGCAGAAATGAAAACGCCAGCACTAGGCTGGCGTTCCTTCGAGCGAGCGGCGCTTAGCCGAGCAGGGTGGCCCAGCTCTCGACGGCCTCCGGGCCCCACTTGGCTTTCCATTCTTTCAGGGTCTTGTGGTTGCCGCCCTTGGTCTCGATGACTTCACCGGTATGCGGGTTCTTGTATTGCTTGACCTTGCGCGCGCGCTTGCCGGCAGGGGCCTTCACCGCGCGGGTGCTCTTGCCGCCGATCTTGGCGTCCGGATCGAGCAGGGAAATCACGTCGCGCAGAGACTTCTGGTAAGTACCCATCAGTGCCCGCAGCTTCTCTTCGAATTCCAGTTCTTTTTTCAGTTTGTCGTCTTGTTCGAGGGACTTCAGGCGTTCCTGAAGTTCCTTGATGGCTTCTTCCGTGGCGCGATATTCATTGATCAGGGACATGTCAGGTACCTTGTCTGTGCTGAGTGGCGATGGCGGGCATGTAAGTAGATTCAATAATAGTCAGGGCGAAACTGTAAGTAAACCGCGAAGAAAAGTTTTCTCGAAGAAATTCAAAGTAATTAATTCGGCATCGCCATTGCCCAGTTGCCGGGCTTTATTCTCGCCTGCGAACAGCCCGTCGAAAGGCCGTCGCCGAGGCTGAACTTTTCCCGCCGTGCCGCTAGAATGGCGGCTTTTCGCGATGTTTCTGGAGTATACCCATGCGCACTTTTCGGCTGGTGATCGCCTGTCCCGACGGGGTCGGGATCGTTGCCAAGGTGAGTAACTTCCTGGCCACCTACAATGGCTGGATCACCGAAGCCAGCCATCATTCCGATAACGATAACGGCTGGTTCTTCATGCGCCACGAGATCCGTGCCGATTCCCTGCCGTTCGATCTCGATGGCTTCCGCCAGGCCTTCGCCCCGATCGCCCGCGAGTTTTCCATGGTGTGGCGGATCACCGATTCCGAAATGAAGAAGCGCGTGGTGCTGATGGCCAGCAAGGAGTCGCATTGCCTGGCCGACCTGCTGCACCGCTGGCACAGTGGCGAACTGGACTGCGAGATTCCCTGCGTGATCGCCAACCATGACGACCTGCGCAGCATGGTCGAATGGCACGGCATCCCGTATTTCCACGTTCCGGTCGATCCCCAGGACAAACAGCCGGCCTTCGACGAGGTTTCCCGGCTGATCGACGAACATGGTGCCGATTGCATCGTGCTGGCCCGCTACATGCAGATCCTGCCACCGGACCTGTGCCGCAAGTACGCCCACCAGGTGATCAACATCCACCACAGCTTCCTGCCGTCCTTCATCGGCGCCAAGCCTTACCACCAGGCGTCGAAGCGCGGGGTCAAGCTGATCGGCGCGACCAGCCACTACGTGACCGAGGAACTGGATGCCGGCCCGATCATCGAGCAGGACGTGGTGCGGGTGACCCACCGCGACAACGTCGAGGACATGGTGCGCCTGGGCAAGGACGTGGAAAAACTGGTGCTCGCGCGCGGTCTGCGCTATCACCTGGAAGACCGTGTACTGGTTCACGGCAACAAGACGGTGGTGTTCGACTGAGTCGGTTCCCGCGCGGTGCCGGCCGTGGCCGGCATCCGGAGGAAGGAACATGAGCGATCCCAGGCAGGCGGGTACCGCCAGCCCGCCGCCGACCCTCGGCGAGGGCTGCACCAGCCGCTACGACATCGACGCGCTGGGCGACGAGGACGGAACCGAGTTTCCAGGCGCGGCCGAACTCTGGCGGCGTCTCCAGGAGAACGGCGGGATGGCCGAGGGCTCCGCCGACGACAGGCTCAGGAAGACGCCTCGCGACTGCTGATCAGCTTCTTCAGCAGCGGCCGCCCGGCGAGCACGGCGAACACCGGACCGCCGGCGACCAGGTAGAAATAGAAGGTCACTGCCCGCCAGATGACGATGGCCGCCGCCGCCGTCGACTTGCCGACCATGGGCGCCAGCAGCGCCGCCGAGGTCAGCTCGGTGCCGCCGGCGCCGCCGGGAATCAGCGAGAGCTGGCCGGCGCTGAGCGAAACCATCTGGATCAGGAAGGTCCAGGCCCACTGGATATCCACCCCGAGCCCGCGCAGGGTCAGGTCGAGTACGCTGAAGCGCAGCAGCCAGTGCGTGCTGCTGAGCAGGAACACCGCCAGCAGGCGGCGTTTCGGCAGACGCAGGCTGTCGTGCAGGGCGATGCGGAAGTGCAGGATCTTGCGTCCCCAGTGCAACCGCTTGCGCGGCGACACGCCGAGCCGGGCCAGGACCCGGCCGTTGAAGCGGATCACCTGGTGCAGGTAGCGGATCAGCATCACCGCGCCGACGAACAGGCCGACCAGGAACACCGCGCTGAAGATCAGGCTCGACTCCATGTTCGGACTCAGCGAATGGCTGAGGGCGTAGATCAGGATCGCGCCCAGGGCGCAGAGGAAGAAGGTCAGGTCGGCCAACTGGTCCACGGCGAACACCGCGCTGGTCTGCGCCGGCCTCAGGCCGCGGCGGGCCAGCAGGGCCATCAGGGTCAGCGGACCGCCGCTGCCGCCGGGGGTGGCGCAGAAGGCGAACTCGCTGGCCATGATGATACCGACGCTCTGCATCTGCCCGAGCCTGCCCGCGCGGCCGGCGAGCAGCAGGCGCAGGCGCAGGCCGTTGATGAACCAGCAGACCACGATCATGCCGAACATCAGCAGCAGGCTGTCCAGCGGGAAGGCGCGCAGGCGCGGGAACATGTCGCTGCCGCCGAGCAGCAGCGGAATCAGCGAGGCGCCGATCAGTCCGAACAGCAGCAACCAGCCTCGACTCATGCCGCGCGGTCCGAAGCCTGCTGGCGGTCCAGCCAGTCGATCTTGGTCAGTGGACGGCGCCCCTCGGCCAGCAGGGTCTCGAGGGTGCGCAGCCAGTATTCGCGGGAGAAGCGATGGCGCATGTCGACGGGATGGAGTCCGAGACGGATCACCGGCGCTTCGCGCCAGGCCCGCCGGCGCTGCTCGCTGAGCGCCCAGGAGAGGCCGCGACGCCAGGCACTGCGTGCGCTCCAGACCAGGCCGGGGGCCTCGATCGGTTGCAGTCGGGGAAGCAGGTACAGGTTGGACGGGTCGCTGGTGTAGCGCAGTCCGCTCTCGCCGAGCGCCTGGCGGGTGCCGGCGCTCATCAGCCAGGCCGGCGCGACGAAACCGTGCAGCGGCCAGCCGCGCCGGCGGAACAACTGGATGCCGGCGGCCAGGCGGGCCTTGGCCTCGGTGTGGTCGAGGGCGTAGAACTCTCCCTCCCAGGTATAGATGCGACGCATGAAGTATTGCCCCGGAGTGCGCGGTGGTGGGGCGTCATCGTAGTGATAGAAACCGTGGAGAGCCAGTTCGTCGCCATGCGCCACCCGTCGCGAGAGCAGTTCGCAGAACGCCTCGTCGTTTTCCAGCGGGTTGCGATGGTGGAAATCGGGGACCACCAGCCAGGTCATCGGCACCTGGCCGAGAGCATCCACCGCCTCGACGAAGGGCCGGTAGTCCGGCCAGGTCTCCGGAGCCACGTCATGCAGCACCAGCAGCAGGCTGCGTTCAGCCATGGCGCGGGAACCTCGCCTCGCTGTCGCCGAGTACCGCGTGATAGTGCAGCAGCAGTCCGGCGACCACCGCGTCCCAGGCGTGCTGGCGCTCGACGTGGCGGCGCGCGCGCTGGCCGCGCTGCGCCACGTCGTGGCTGAACAGCTCGCGCACGGCGCAGGCCATGGCGTCGCCATTGTTCGGCGCGCAGAGCACGCCGCAGCGTTCCGGGACGATTTCCGCCAGCGCCCCGGCGCGCACCGCCACCACCGGGATGCCGCTGGCCATCGCTTCCAGGGCGACCAGGCCGAAGGTCTCCTGGTCGCCGGCGTGCAGCAGCGCGTCGCTGCTGGCCAGCAGGCGGGCGACTTCCCGGCTGTCGCAGAAATGGTCGACCACGCTGGTGTTGTGCGGTACCCGGGTCGGCATGTTGGAACCCACCAGTAGCAGATGGTAGCCATCGCCCAGGCGCTGGATGGCGTCGAGTAGCACCGGCAGGTTCTTTTCCCGTGAACCGCGACCGGCGAACACCAGCAGGCGGGTTTCCTCGTCCAGCCCGAGCTCCTGGCGCAGGCCCGGGTCGCGGTTGCTCGGATGGAAAGTGACCAGGTCGACGCCCAGTGGCTGCACGTGTACGTCGGCGACGCCCAGGCGCATCAGCTTCTCGGCCATCACCCGGCTGGGCGCCAGCACCCGGTCGAAATGGCCGTACAGCTTGCTCACATAGTTGTCGGCATTGGTGCCCAGCCAGGCGCCCATGCGGTTGCTCACCAGCAGCGGCAGGTCGGAGTGGTAGAAGCCGATCACCGGCACGTCCAGCCGGCGCCGTGCGTCGAGCGCCGCCCAGGCGGTGAGGTAGGGATCGCCGACTTCGATCAGGTCCGGCTGCAGATTGCGCAGCACCTTGCGCCAGGGGCCGCGGCGGAGGGGAAAACGATAGCCGTTGCCGAACGGGAGCGGCGGCGCCGGGACCTCGTGGATGCCATTCGCCTGGCGGTAGCCGGCGCCCGGGACCAGCACGCTGTGGCGGATGCCGGGGTAGTGCCAGAGATGGCGATGCTTGGCTTCCAGATAGGTGCGAACCCCCCCGCTGGCAGGCGCGTAGAACATGGTCATATCGGCGATGTGCACGATGGGCCTTCCTCCGTTGAGCTTGTTCCTTCTGCCAGTCAGTGGACCACCGGCCCCGGCAGACGTTCGAACGGCGTGCGCGGGGCGGCCTGGCTTCAAGTCTAGGAAAGAAAGCGCCAACCGGCGCGTTTGGAAGAGCCAGCGCGGGGATAGGTCGCAGGCGAGGGGGCGTGGAGCGGATGGCCGCGCTTGGAGCGGGGCGGATAACCGCCTCGCGGTTATCCGCCGGCTCGGCGGGAATGCCTGTCAGGACACGGGCGGGGTCAGATCTTGAAGCTGTCCACCAGTTGCCGCAGGCGCCCGGCCTGGGTCTCCAGCTCGCCGCAGGCGCGCAGGGTGGCCTGGAGGTTCTCCACGCCTTCCTGGTTGAGGGTGTTGATCTCGGTGATGTCCATGTTCAGCGAGTCGACCACGGCGGTCTGTTCCTCGGTGGCGGTGGCCACCGACTGGTTCATCCCGTCGATCTCGGCGATCCGGCCAGTGACGCTGCTCAGGCGTTCGCCGGCGCGGTTGGCGATCTCCACGCTTTCCAGGCTGTAGCGCTGGCTCTCGGTCATGGTGCTGACGGCTTCCTGGGCGCCGACCTGCAGTTCCTCGATCATCTTCTGGATCTGCTGCGCCGACTCCTGGGCGCGGTGCGCGAGGTTGCGCACCTCGTCGGCGACCACCGCGAAGCCGCGCCCGGCCTCGCCGGCGCGGGCGGCCTCGATGGCGGCGTTGAGGGCGAGCAGGTTGGTCTGCTCGGAGATGCCCTTGATCACCTCGAGGATCTGCCCGATGTTCACCGTGCGGCTGTTCAGCGCCTCGATGTTGGCGCAGGAAGCGCTGATCTTCTCGGACAGCTCGTTCATCGCGCGGATGGTCTGCTCGACCACCTGCTTGCCGTCCTCGGCCTGGTGGTTGGCGTCGGAAGCATGGTGCGAGGCGTCGGCGGCGTTGCGGGCGATTTCCTGGGCAGCGGCGCCGAGTTCGTTGATCGCGGCGGCGACGCTGTTGGTGCGGTTGGACTGCTCGTCGGAATTGGCCATCGACGAGTTCGAGGCGTTGACCACCAGTTGCGCCACGTCGTGCAACTGGCGGGCGGTGCCGGCGACCTCGCGGATCGACTCGTGGATGCGCTCGACGAAACGGTTGAAGGCGATCGCCAGGGCGCCGAATTCATCGTTGCTGGTGACCTTCAGGCGCTTGGTCAGGTCGCCCTCGCCCTGGGCGATGTCCTGCATGGCGCGGCCCATGTCGGTGAGCGGCTGCATCAGCACGCGGATCAGCATACCCAGCAGGAGCACGATGGCCACCACCGCGATCAGCGCGGCGACGATGGCCGAGGTGCGCAGCTTGGTGAGCATGGCGTAGGCCTTGTCCTTGTCCACCGAAATGCCGATGTACCAGTTCAGGCCGGACAGGCCCTTGACCGGGGAGAAGCTGAGGATGCGGGTGTTGCCTTGCAGTTCGGCCTCGCTGAAACCACTGCCGATCTTCGGCGTGTTGCGTGGGTAGACGTCGCTGAGGTTCTTCATCACCTGGTCCTTGTCCGGATGGACGAGGATCTTGCCGTCGCCGCTGACCAGGAAGGCGTAGCCCATGCCACCGAAGTCCAGCGAGTTGATGATCTTCACCACCGTCTGCAGGCTGAGGTCGCCGCCGACCACGCCGAACGGCTGGCCGCCCTGGCGCGCCGGGCTGGCGATGGTCAGCACCAGCTCATGGATGGCCGGCTCCATGTAGGGTTCGGTGAGGGTGGTCTGGCCGGCGCTGATGGCGGCGTTGTACCAGGGGCGGCGGCGCGGATCGTAGTCGGCCGGCAGGTCGCTGGTGGGGCGTGCGGTATAGGTGCCGTCGGTCTGTCCCAGGTAGGTGAAGAGGAAGGTCGAGCCCAGCAGCGGCTGTTCCAGCAGGGCCTGGGTGGTTTCCGGGCTGTGGTCGCGGGCCAGGGTCTGGGCCAGGTTCTCGATCAGCAGGATGCGCCCGCTCAGCCAGTTCTGCACGTTGCTGGCGGTGATCTCGCCCATTTCGTGCAGGTAATCCTCGAGGTCCTCGCGGATCGAGGTGCGCTGCAGGGAGTCGTTGTAGAGGGTGAACAGGGAGAAGGTCGCGATCACCACCAGGGCGGCGGCGAGCAGGATCTTGTGGCTGAACTTGAGACTTTTGATCATGGTTTCTTGCATCCGGGAGGCGCGGGCGCGCTGTCGTGAACAGCCCCAGTTGGATCGCAACTGCAAGGCTTGCCGTGTCTGTCGGCGGCAAGCCCGGAAGCTTTAGCGCACTGGATGAATGGTTGCGCCGAATGCGACGTGGAGAGCGAAAAAAGCGCCGGGGGCGCTTTTCTCGTCGGCTCGGCGGATGCTGGATGGGAAGGCCGCGCAGGTTCAGATCTTGAAGCTGTCTACCAGTTGCCGCAGGCGCCCGGCCTGGGCCTCCAGCTCGCCGCAGGCGCGCAGGGTGGCCTGGAGGTTCTCCACGCCTTCCTGGTTGAGGGTGTTGATCTCGGTGATGTCCATGTTCAGCGAGTCGACCACGGCGGTCTGTTCCTCGGTGGCGGTGGCCACCGACTGGTTCATCCCGTCGATCTCGGCGATCCGGCCAGTGACGCTGCTCAGGCGTTCGCCGGCGCGGTTGGCGATCTCCACGCTTTCCAGGCTGTAGCGCTGGCTCTCGGTCATGGTGCTGACGGCTTCCTGGGCGCCGACCTGCAGTTCCTCGATCATCTTCTGGATCTGCTGCGCCGACTCCTGGGCGCGGTGCGCGAGGTTGCGCACCTCGTCGGCGACCACCGCGAAGCCGCGCCCGGCCTCGCCGGCGCGGGCGGCCTCGATGGCGGCGTTGAGGGCGAGCAGGTTGGTCTGCTCGGAGATGCCCTTGATCACCTCGAGGATCTGCCCGATGTTCACCGTGCGGCTGTTCAGCGCCTCGATGTTGGCGCAGGAAGCGCTGATCTTCTCGGACAGCTCGTTCATCGCGCGGATGGTCTGCTCGACCACCTGCTTGCCGTCCTCGGCCTGGTGGTTGGCGTCGGAAGCATGGTGCGAGGCGTCGGCGGCGTTGCGGGCGATCTCCTGGGCGGCGGCGCCGAGTTCGTTGATCGCGGCGGCGACGCTGTTGGTGCGGTTGGACTGCTCGTCGGAGTTGGCCATCGACGAATTCGAGGCATTGACCACCAGTTGCGAGACGTCGTGCAGCTTGTGCGCCGTCCCGGCGACCTCGCGGATCGAGCGATGGATGCGCTCGACGAACTGATTGAAGGCCTCGCCGAGCACGCCGAACTCGTCGTGGCTGGTCACGTTCAGGCGCTTGGTCAGGTCGCCCTCGCCCTGGGCGATGTCCTGCATGGCGCGGCCCATCAGGTGCAGCGGCTGCATCAGCAGGCGGATCAGCAGGCCGAGCAGGAGCAGGATGGCGACGATCGAGATCAGCGCGGCGGCGATAGCCGAGACGCGGAACTTGCTGAGCATGGCGTAGGCCTTGTCCTTGTCCACCGAGATGCCGATGTACCAGTTCAGGCCGGACAGGCCCTTGATCGGGGTGAAGGCGAGGATGCGGGCATGCCCGTGCAGTTCGGCCTCGCTGAAACCGGCGGCGATCTTCGGCGTGTTCTGCGGGTAGATCTCGCCCAGGGTCTTCATCACCTGCTCTTTGTCCGGATGGACGAGGATCTTGCCATCGCCGCTGACCAGGAAGGCGTAGCCCATGCCGCTGAAGTCCAGCGAATTGATGATCTGTACCAGGGTCTTCAGGCTGAGATCGCCGCCGACCACGCCGAGGGTGTTGCCGGCGGCCTTCACCGGCGTTGCCGCGGTGATGATCAGTTCCTGGGTGGCGGCGTCGACGTAGGGTTCGGTCAGGGTCAGGCCGCCGGCAGCCACGGCATCCTTGTACCAGGGGCGGGTGCGTGGGTCGTAGCCGGCCGGCATCGGGCTGTCCGGACGCATGGTGAAGGCGCCGTCCTGCTGGCCGAGGTAGGTGAAGCTGAAGGTCGAGGCCAGCACCGGCTGCTCGAGCAGGGCGCTGACATTTTCCGGGGCGTGGTCACGGGCCAGGGTCTGTGCGGTCTGCTCGACCAGCAGCAGGCGGCCGCCCAGCCAGTTCTGGATGTTGCTGGAAGTCACGTCGCCCATTTCCCGCAGGTAGCTTTCGAGGTCCTCGCGGATCGCGTTGCGTTGCAGGTAGTCGTTGTAGAGGGTGAACAGTGCGAAGGCGGCGAACACCACGAGGGAGGCCGCGAGGAGGATCTTGTGGCTGAACTTCAGACTTTTGATCATGTTGTATTGCGTCCAGGAGTATGTAGCGCCAGTCTTTGACCTGGCCCCGGCGAGCGCTCCGCGATCGGCCGGGGCTGTCCGCACGCCTTGCAGCGTCGGGCGGGCCGGGCGGGTGCAAGCCCGTCGACCCAGGCACTGCCTTGTGCCGCGAAGCCACGGTTCCCTGGTGGCTCCGAAGAGTGCGTGATACGGATACGATGGCGTTTTTTCCTGTCTCAGGAAGGCCGGACGGTCTTCACTGAAGCTGGACGGCCAGGTCGGGCCGGTACGGCGGGCCCGACGCCCCTTCGCGGTCCCCGCGCATCTGCTAGCGGGGGCCGCTGGAGGCCCCGGTATAAAAGGGCTTTCCTTAACTGTCGGCACTGCGTGCTGGAGCTTTAGTCCCGAGGATGAATGGATGTCGCAAGCGAATGAGTTGTTGATCGGCGCTGGCCCCGATGGCCAGCCGGTAGGGCAGGCCTGGCGCCTGGCCAACCGCCATGGATTGATCGCCGGCGCCACCGGTACCGGCAAGACGGTGACCCTGCAGCACCTCGCCGAGTCCTTCAGCGACGCCGGCGTGGCGGTGTTCGCCGCCGACATCAAGGGTGACCTGTGCGGCATCGCCGCGCCGGGCAATCCGCAGGGCAAGGTCGCCGAGCGCATCGCCAGCATGCCGTGGCTGAACTACCAGCCGAAGGCCTACCCGACCACGCTCTGGGACATCGCCGGCAAGACCGGCCATCCCCTGCGCACCACCATCAGCGAAATGGGCCCGCTGCTGCTGGCCAACCTGCTGGAACTGACCGACAGCCAGCAGGCCGCACTGTTCGCCGCCTTCCAGGTGGCGGATCGCGAAGGCCTGCTGCTGCTCGACCTGAAGGACCTGAAGGCGCTGCTCAACCACCTGAAGGACAATCCGGAAATCCTCGGCGAGGACCGTGCACTGTTCACCGGTGCTTCCGGGCAGGCGCTGCTGCGCCGCCTGGCGACCCTGGAGCAGCAGGGCGCCGAGGCGTTCTTCGGCGAACCGGCGCTGCAACTGGAGGACATCCTCCGCCCCGAGCCGGACGGACGCGGACGCATCCACCTGCTCGACGCCAGTCGCCTGGTGCACGAGGCGCCGAAGGTCTACGCGACCTTCCTGCTCTGGCTGCTGGCCGAACTGTTCGAGCAACTGCCGGAGCGCGGCGATGCCGACAAGCCGGTGCTGGCACTGTTCTTCGACGAGGCCCACCTGCTGTTCAACGGCACCCCGAAAGCCCTGCGCGACCGTCTGGAACAGGTGGTGCGGCTGATCCGCTCGAAGGGCGTCGGCGTCTACTTCGTCACCCAGTCGCCGGGCGACCTGCCGGACGACGTCCTCGCCCAGCTCGGCCTGCGCATCCAGCACGGCCTGCGCGCCTTCACCGCCAAGGAACAGAAGTCGCTGCGCGCGGTGGCCGACGGTTTCCGCCCGAACCCGGCGTTCGACACCCTGGGGGTACTGACCGAGCTGGGCATCGGCGAGGCGCTGGTCGGCACCCTGGAGGAGAAGGGCACGCCGGCCATGGTCCAGCGTGTCGCGGTGGCGCCGCCCTATTCGCGGATCGGCCCGCTGAGCGACAGCGAACGCGCCGAACTGGTCCAGCGTTCGCCATTGAAGGGCCGCTACGACCAGCCGATCGATCGCGAGTCGGCCTACGAGGTACTGGCGAGCAAGGCGGCCGCCAAGCCGGTGGTGCAGGGCCAGGCGCCCGCACAGCAGGAGGGCTCGTCCGGCGTCGGCGGCATGGCCGGGCAGATCCTCGGCAGCCTGCTGTCCAACTCGACGGTGAAGAGCGCCATGCGCCAGGCGGCCAACCAGTTGAGCCGCGAACTGGTGCGCGGCCTGCTGGGTTCGTTGATGGGCGGCAAGAAGCGGCGTTGAGCGCCAGGCAATGAAAAAGGCGCCCTTGGGCGCCTTTTTCATTGGGGCTGGATGAGTGCGTGGGGCGGATAACCGCTTCGCGATTATCCGCCGTTTCAGCGAGGGGGCCCGGCGGATAACGCCCGTGGCGATATCCCCGGCGGGACGGACGGGCTCAGATCTTGAAACTGTCCACCAGGTGCCGCAGGCGCCCGGCCTGGGTCTCCAGCTCGCCGCAGGCGCGCAGGGTGGCCTGGAGGTTCTCCACGCCTTCCTGGTTGAGGGTGTTGATCTCGGTGATGTCCATGTTCAGCGAGTCGACCACGGCGGTCTGCTCCTCGGTGGCGGTGGCCACCGACTGGTTCATGCTGTCGATCTCGCCGATCCGGCTGGTCACGCTGCCCAGGCGTTCGCCGGCGCGGTTGGCGATCTCCACGCTCTCCAGGCTGTAGCGCTGGCTCTCGGTCATGGTGGCCACCGCTTCGCGGGCGCCGACCTGCAGTTCCTCGATCATCTTCTGGATCTGTTGCGCCGACTCCTGGGCGCGGTGCGCGAGGTTGCGCACCTCGTCGGCGACCACCGCGAAGCCGCGCCCGGCCTCGCCGGCGCGGGCGGCCTCGATGGCGGCGTTGAGGGCGAGCAGGTTGGTCTGCTCGGAGATGCCCTTGATCACCTCGAGGATCTGCCCGATGTTCACCGTGCGGCTGTTCAGCGCCTCGATGTTGGCGCAGGAAGCGCTGATCTTCTCGGACAGCTCGTTCATCGCGCGGATGGTCTGCTCGACCACCTGCTTGCCGTCCTCGGCCTGATGGTTGGCGTCGGAAGCATGGTGCGAGGCGTCGGCGGCGTTGCGGGCGATCTCCTGGGCGGCGGCGCCGAGTTCGTTGATCGCGGCGGCGACGCTGTTAGTGCGGTTGGACTGCTCGTCGGAGTTGGCCATCGACGAATTCGAGGCGTTGACCACCAGTTGCGCCACGTCGTGCAACTGGCGGGCGGTGCCGGCGACCTCGCGGATCGATTCGTGGATGCGCTCGACGAAGTGGTTGAAGGCGTTGGCCAGCGTACCGAACTCATCGTCGCTGGTGACCTTCAGGCGCTTGGTCAGGTCGCCCTCGCCCTGGGCGATGTCCTGCATGGCGCGGCCCATGTCGGTGAGCGGCTGCATCAGCACGCGAATCAGCATGCCGAGGAGGAACATGATGCCGACCACCGCGATCAGCGTGGCGACGATCGCCGACGTGCGGAACTCGCTGAGCATCGAATAGGCGGTGTCGCGATCGAGAACCAGGGCGACATACCAGGTCACGCCGGGCAGTCCCTTCACCGGAGTGAAGGAAACGAACTGGCTGCGGCCGTCGAGCTCCACTTCATGGACTCCGGGGGCGATTGCCGGTGCGCCCTTGGGATAGGCTTCGGCGAGGCTCTTCAGGACCAACCCGGAGTCGGGGTGGAGGAGGATCCTGCCGGCGTCGCTGACCAGGAAGGCATAGCCGGCGCCGTCGAACTTCAGCGAGTTGAGGATCGCGGTCAGGGTTTCCAGCTTCATGTCGCCGGCGGCGACGCCTAGCAGTTGGCCGTTGTGCCGCACCGGCAGCGACATGGCGAGGATCTGCTCGCCGGTGCCGGCATCGACGAAAGGCTCGGTGACGATCAGCCGGTCGGCCGCCAGCGCTTCCTTGTACCAGGCACGGGTACGCGGATCGTAGCCTGCCGGCATGGCATCGTAGGGACGCATGGTGAACGCCCCGGTGGCTGCCTCGCCGAGGTAGACCGAGGCGAAGTTGCTGCTGAACACCGACTGTTCCAGCTGTCGCGCGATGCCCGCCTCGTCGGGCTGCTCGAGCAGCGCGAGCTGCGAGGCCAGTCCTTGCACCAGGTGCATGCGGCCTTCCAGCCAGCTCTGGATGTTGCTGGCGGTCAGGGTGCCGATTTCCCCGAGGTAGTTTTCCGTGTCCGTGCGCACGGCCTCGCGCTGCCGGTAATCGTTGTAGAGGATGAAGCAGGTGAAGGCGAAGACCACCACCAGCGCGGCGGCGAGAAGGATTTTCTTGGCAAACGACAGCGAGCGAAGCATGAGCGATGCGTCCTGGCAAAAGCCTCAGGTGGGGCAGGGAGCCCAGGCCACCAGGGGGAGCTTACGGGGGAAAGCTGTGTTCCAGCGCCTGAGCGGGAGGCTTTGTAGCATAGTGCCAGTATAAAGGCAAAATAGTGGCGCCATGAAAATGGCGCCATGGGGAAAGGGGGATTGCGGGAGGAAAAGAGGTCAGTTTGCTGAGGGGGCCAGGCCGCCGACTTTTTCTCCGACGCCGTCGAAGAAGGCTTTCAGCCCGCCGACGATACCGCTATCCGTCGGGCTCAATACCGCAATAAGAGCGACCGCGATCAATCCGGCGATAACCGCGTATTCGATGGCATTGGCCCCCTCTTCATCCGCCAGGAATGCGCGGAACTTGCAATACAGGAACAGGGACAGGTTTTTCATTTTTCAGTCTACTCCTCGCACGCGGCAAACCACCGAGACAGAGCGATGCCTCACCGCTGAGGCTAGGTCGGTGATGGCAGTTTGCAACAAGTAAATGGCATTAGTAGGAGTGGATTAGTCGCAAGGTTATATAGGCGGGTTACAGCACTTGGACTACATCTAATGGAAATTGACATTGATCATCGGAAGACTAGATTCGGATATATCGATGGCCAGGCGAAGTTATGAACTTTAGTTCTTGACGAATACCTTCCGGTCAGCCGATAGCCTCGAAGTACCTGCCATGGAAAGCCAATCCCGGAGTATGGCCATGACACGGACCGTAAGACGCCGCCCTCTCTTGTTCGCCCACTGGCGTTCGCCGGTGATTTTCCTATATCCGAACTGCCCGGACGCATAGCAGGGGTCTGCCCATGAATAGCAAGGTGCTGATGGTGCTGGCCGGGCTGCTGCTGGTCGGTGCCGTACTGCTTGGATACCTCGGCGTGTCGATCGGGCGTGCGCCTTCGACCGTCCAGGTCCCCGCGGTGGCGCCGGCGACTTCGGTGGTGGACGCGTCGCTGGAGAAACTCGAACGCAAGCCGGTGCTGGTGGCCAGCCGTGACCTGCCGGCGCTGGCGGTGATCGGCAAGGACGACCTCGTCGTGGAAATGCTGCGCACCGCGCCGGCCGGCAGCTACGACAAGCCCGAGGCGCTGCTCGGCAAGCGGGTCTGGGTGGCGGTGCCGGCGGGCAGCATCCTCTCCGCGGCGACGCTCGAGCCCGGCGGTCCGCTGGCCCGCACCATCCGTGCGGACGAGCGCGCCATGGCGATCGCGGTGGACGAGGTGATCGGCGGCGGCGGCTTCGTCCTGCCCGGCGACTACGTCGACGTGATGCTCTTCATCCGCGACGAGCGCGGTGGCGAGTCGACGTCGCTGGCGCAGTTGGTGTTGCCCGGCGTGCGGGTGCTCACCTACGGCGAACGGATCGCCGTGGGCGGCGACGGCCAGGACCGTTCGGCCACGGAAAAGGATCCGCGCCCGCCGCGTACCGCCGTGCTGGCGGTGCCGGCGGAAGGCGTGGCGCGGCTGATGCTGGCGAGCCAGGCCGGGGCGTTGCGCCTGGCGATCCGCAGCCAGGACGAGGAACTCTACCGCAGGGAACAGGAAGGCCCGCTGCTGCGGGCCTCGCTGGGCGCTCCAGGCGCGGCGCTGACCCTCGACCAGTTGCTCGAGCGGCGCAAGGCCACGCCGGCCGGCGTGCGCAGCGCGGCGCCGCGCGCGCCGGCCGCCGCCGGGGTGGCGGTCTACCGTGGCAGTGCCATGACCCATGAAGCGCCTTGAGAGGGAGCCGGCACATGCATCGGACCAGGGGAGTACAGATGTGGTGTGGGCTGGCCGGGTTGCTGGCGCTGTCGCTTGCGCAGCCGGCCTCGGCCCTGCCGCAGGGCTGCCTGGAACTGCTGGCGCAGGCGCCGCAGGTCAATGTCGCCCAGGGGCAGCAGAATGACCTGCGCCTGGCGGTGCCGATCAAGCGCCTGGCCATCGGCGATCCGCAGATCGCCGACGTGCAGTTGCTGGACCGCAGCAGCCTGCTGGTCACCGGCAAGGAGCAGGGTTCCACCAGCCTGCTGATCTGGACCGCCTGCAGCGCAGAACCACTGCGCAGCCAGGTCGCGGTCGAAGGGCGCGGCAGCGTCGATACCGCTGCCGCGCCAGCGCTCGGGGCGGGGGGCGCGGACGAGTTGCCGAACCAGGTGCAGACCGACATCCGCTTCGTCGAGGTCAGCCGCAGCAAGCTCAAGCAGGCCAGCACATCGTTCGTCCGTCGTGGTGGCAATCTCTGGGTGCTCGGCGCGCCGGGCAGCCTCGGCGACATCAAGGTGAACGCCGACGGCAGCGGCCTGGGCGGTACCTTCGGCGCCGGCGCTTCGGGCTTCAACCTGATCTTCGGCGGCGGCAAGTGGCTGAGCTTCATGAACGCCCTGGAGGGCAGCGGCTTCGCCTATACCCTGGCGCGTCCGAGCCTGGTGGCGATGAGCGGGCAGAGCGCGTCGTTCCTGGCCGGTGGCGAGTTCCCGATCCCGGTGCCGAACGGCACCAACGACAACGTCACCATCGAATACAAGGAATTCGGCATCCGCCTGACCCTGACCCCGACGGTGATGAACAACCGGCGCATCGCCCTCAAGGTGGCGCCGGAGGTCAGCGAGCTGGACTACAGCGCCGGCATCCAGAGCGGCGGGGTGGCGGTGCCGGCCCTGCGGGTGCGGCGCACCGACACCAGCGTGATGCTGGCCGATGGCGAAAGCTTCGTGATCAGCGGCCTGACCAGCAGCAACTCGGTGAGCAACGTCGACAAGTTTCCCTGGCTGGGCGACATCCCGATCCTCGGCGCCTTCTTCCGTTCGACCAAGCTGGACAAGGACGACCGCGAGCTGCTGATGATCGTCACCCCGCACCTGGTCCAGCCGCTGGCCGCCGACGCGCAGTTGCCGGGCCTGCCCGGCGAAGGCCTGCGCCATTACGACCCGGGCTTCTCGCGCCTGTATTTCCTCGAGCGCGGCGAATACGACGGCCAGCAGAACGATACCGGACTGTCGGACTAGGGAGGCGCGGATGAACCAGAATTTCGTGGCGCTGACCCAGCATCCCGGGGAGCTCGACTGGCTGCAGAACAGCCTGGCCTCCGCCGGGCAGGTGGTGCCGGCCGGCAGTGCGAGCCTGGAGGAGCTGCTGGCGCTGCTCGATGTCACCGCCGCCGGCGTGCTGTTCATCAGCCTCGGCAAGAACAACCTGGCGTCCCAGGGCGCGCTGGTCGAAGGATTGGTCTCGGCACGGCCGATGCTCTCGGTGGTCGCCATCGGCGATGGCCTGGACAACCAGCTGGTGCTCGCGGCGATGCGCGCCGGGGCGCGCGACTTCATCACCTACGGTGCCCGCGCCAGCGAGCTGACCGGGCTGGTTCGCCGCCTCGGCGGGCGCCTGCCCAGCGTCCCGGTGAGCGCGGCGCGCCAGGGCGAGCTGCTGACCCTGGTCAGCGCGCGGCCGGATGCCGACGGCGCGTTCGTCGCCCTGCACCTGGCCAAGGCGCTGCAGGAACAGACGCCGAACCAGGTCCTGCTGCTGGATGTCGGCCAGCCGACCGGCGAAGCGCTGGCGATTCTCGGCCTGGACTCGGCCTTCACCTTCAGCGATGCCCTGCGTAACCTGCGGCGGCTCGACCAGACCCTCATCGACAGCGCCTTCTCCCGCCTCGACAGCGGCCTGCGGATACTCAGCCTGACCGACGAGCCCGGCGTGCTCGAGCGGGTCACCACCGCCGAGCTCTACCTGTTGCTGGGCAATCTGCGCGGGGCGTTCAGCCACGTGGTGGTCAACCTCACCGGGCTGCCCGAGGGCGAGCTGAGCAACCAGCTGCTGGTGCAGGCGAACCGCGTGCTGTGGATGGTCGACCAGAGCGTGCCGTCCTGCAAGAAAGGCCTGGAGCGCCTGCGCCGACTGCGCGAACGCAACCTGCCGCTGCCTTCCATCGAGCTGCTGATCGAGCGCTACCTGCCCAACGTGGCGCCGGACCAGCAGGCCCTCAGCCGGATGTTCGACCTCGACCTGTTCGGCGTGCTGCCGCTGTCGCCGGAATCGCGCCTGCGCGCGAAGAACTTAGGCAAGAGTCTGTTCGAGGTGGCCCCGCGCGACCCGCTGGCGGTCAGGCTGCGGCAACTGGCGGACAGCCTCTGCGTGGCGCGCGGCGAACGTCGCTCGCTGCTGTCCTGGCTCGGCCGGGCCAAGGCGGCGCTGCTATGAGGCCTGCATTCGGCGCGCCGGCGGACGGCGGCGGTTTCCACTATCGCCAGGAGCAGGATATCCAGGCGCTGAAGCTGCGCCTGCACCGCTACATCATCGACGAGATCGACGAAGATGGCATGAACCTGCTGGAAGGCGCTCGCGGCGCGGTGGTCCAGTACGTTTCGGAAAAGGTCTGCGAATACGGCTCGCGCCACCAGCTGGCGATCTCCCGCTATGAACTGGATCGTCTGGCCGAGGAACTGGTCGACGAACTCACCGGTTTCGGCCCGCTGGAAATCCTGTTGCGCGACCCCGGCGTCTCGGAAATCCTGGTCAACGGACCGGGGCGGGTGTTCATCGAGCGGGAAGGGCGGCTCTACCAGAGCGACCTGCGTTTCATCGACGATCATCATGTGCTGCGCGTGATCCAGCGCATCCTCGCGCCGCTCGGGCGGCGCCTGGACGAGTCCAGCCCGATGGTCGACGCGCGCCTGCCGGACGGCAGCCGGGTCAATGCGATCATCCCGCCGGTGGCGCTGGACGGACCGTGCATCTCGATCCGCAAGTTCAGCCAGGAACTGCTGCGCAGCGCCGACCTGCTGGCCTACCAGAGCGTCGACGAGGCCTTGCTGGAGTTCCTCCGCCAGGCCGTCTCGCGGCGTTGCAACATCCTCATCAGCGGCGGCACCGGTACCGGCAAGACCACCCTGCTCAACGTCATCAGCGGTTTCATCGACCCGCGCGAACGGATCGTCACCATCGAGGACACTGCCGAACTGCAACTCGGTCACGACCATGTGGTGCGCCTGGAAACCCGTCCGCCGAACGCCGAGGGCTATGGCGAGGTGACCGCCCGCGACCTGATCCGCAATGCCCTGCGGATGCGCCCGGACCGGATCATCCTCGGCGAGATCCGCGGGGTCGAGGTGCTCGACGTGCTGCAGGCGATGAATACCGGCCACGACGGCTCGATGAGCACGGTGCACGCCAACTCGGCGATGGACTCGCTGCTGCGCATGGAGATGCTGGTCGGCCTCACCGGCAACAGGTTGCCGGAGCAGACCCTGCGCCTGATGATCTGCGCCGCGCTCGACGTGGTGGTACAGATCACCCGCCTGGCCAGCGGTCGACGTTGCATCAGCGAAGTGCTGGAGGTGCTGGAGGTGCGCGACGGCATATACGTCACCAATACCCTGTTCAGCCTCGACCGGCGTGGCAGCGGCCAGTTCGTCCGCCAGGCCGCGCCGGTCGGCCAGAAGTTCCGCCAGGAGCTGTTGTGAACGGGGCGCAGTTGCTGGTGCTGTTCAGCGGCCTGCTGGGCCTCACCGCGCTGACCCTGGCGTTCATGGGCTGGCGTGCCGGGCGCAACGAGCAGGTGCTGGAGCGCCTGCTCGGGCGTCCGGAAACCGCCGAACGGCCGCGCAGCAGCCACTGGCTGGCCCGGCAGCTGCGTCGCGCCGGAATCCAGCATTCGCGGCCGTGGCTGGTCGGGGCGCTACTGGTTGCGCTGCTGCTGGCCGGGGCCGGACAGCGGCTGCTGGGGTTCCCCGGCCTGCTCGCCGGGCTGCTGCTGGCGCTGCTGCTGTTGCGCGGCATCCTGGGCATGCTCTACCGGCGCCGGCTGAAGCGGATGATCCGGCAGATGCCGCGCTTCCTCGACCAGGTGGTGCGCAGCCTGCATGCCGGGCGCACGCTGGGCGACGCGCTGATGCAGGCGGTGGAGGATGCCGAGGACCCGCTGCGCGACATCTTCGGCCTGGCGCGCAACCACGTGCTTCTCGGCATTCACCTGCCGGAGGCTCTGCAGGAGGTCGCCGAACTCTACGAGGTGGAGGAGCTGCGCATCCTCGCCCTCGGCGTCTCGGTCAACCACCGCTACGGCGGCAACACCACCGACCTGCTGGACGGCATCGTCAGGCTCATCCATGAGCGCGAGAAGCTCAGCCGGCAACTACACGCGATGACCGGCGAGACGCGCATCAGCGCCTATGTCCTGGCCGGCGTGCCGAGCGCCCTGGGGGGCTACATCCTGGCGAGCAACCCGGGCTATCTGCTGAACATGTGGGCCGACGGCAGCGGGCGTTTCCTGCTGCTGGCCTCGCTGGGCCTGCAACTGCTCGGCTGCTATGCGCTCTGGCGCATGCTCAAGAGCGTCTAGGAGGCGACCATGCAGGCACAGTGGCTGATCTTCGCGGCAGTGCTGATGGCCCTTGGCGGCGGGCTGCTGCTGTTGCTCCAGGCGCGCAACGGCAGTCGCGAGCAGCGCCTGATCGAGAAGCGTCTGGGCGGCCTGGCCAACCCCGGCGGCGCGGGAGACTGGCTGGCCGGAATGACCGAGCGGATGGACGACAGCTTCTGGGTGCGTCGCCTGCAACTGATGGACAGCGAGGCACGCCAGTTGCTGCAGCAAGCCGGCTGGCACGCGAGCCGCCATCGCACGCTCTACCTGATCTCGGTGTTCCTCACGCCGCTGCTGTTCGTCCTGCTGGTCCTGCTGGCCAGGCTGCTGCGCGCCGAGAGCGAGGCGTCCCACGCGGTGCCGCTGCTGTTCGCCGCCGGCATCGGTTTCCTCCTGCCCAAGCAGGTTCTCAAGCACTTCGCCAAGGCCCGGCGCGCGCTGATCGCCGAAGAGATGATCCTGTTCGTGCAACTGATCCGCATCCTCTTCGACGCCGGCCTGACGGTGGAGCAGGCGCTGCGGGTGGTCTGCCAGGAGGGCCGCGGCATCACCCCGCAACTGGCTCGCGAACTGGACCTGGCGCTGGCCCGTGCCGGCAACGGCATCGACCTGGCGGAGGAGCTGGAGGCGCTCGCCCGGCGCCTGCAGGTGGACCCGCTGAACGACTGCTGCGGCGTGCTGCGGCAGATGCTGCGCCAGGGTGGCAGCGCGCGTGGCACCCTGCTGACGCTCAAGCAACTGTTCGAGGACCGGCGCCTGACCACCTTGCAGGAACGTATCGGCAAGCTGTCGGCGAAGATGAGCCTGGTGATGATGGTGCTGCTGTTCCCGGCGTTGCTGATCGTGCTCGCCGGACCGGGCGTGATCGCCATCAGCAAGGCCCTGGGAGGATTGGGATGAAAGGCTTGATCGGCATTGCCCTGGGCGCCGCCCTGCTCGGCGGTTGCGCCAGCCTGCCGGGGCTGCCTCCGGGGCCGGGCGCCGGACGCGAGTGTCCGGCCCAGCTCGGCCAGGAGCAGGAACTGCAGATGAACATGGTGCGCGACATGATCAGGGAAGGGCGCCTGCACGCGGCCCTGGCCAACCTGGAAAGCATGCCGCCGGCGTTGCTCGACGTGCGCGAGGAAAAGGCACTGATCCTGCGCCGGATCGGCGACCCGAAGGCCAGGGCCGAGTACCAGTCGCTGCTGCGGACCTGCAAGGCGCCGGAAGCGCACCACGGGCTGGGCCTGCTCGCCCTGCGCGCCGGCGACAGCGCCCGCGCGGTCCTCGAATTGCGCGAGGCGGCACGCCTGCGGCCGACCGAGAGCCGCTTCCGCAACGACCTCGGCGTCGCCTTGCTCAAGCGCGGCGACCGGGTCGGCGCGCGTTTCGAATTCATCACCGCGCTGGAGCTGCAGCAGGGCGGCAAGCTGCCGGCCACCAACCTGCTCGGCCTGCTCTACCTGCAGGGCGAGCGGCGGGAGGCGCAGCGCCTGATCGAGCGCCTGCAACTGGACCAGCGGGACATCCGCGAGGCCGAGGCGCGGGCGCGCAACTGGGGCGCCCCGGCGCAGCCGTCCGGCCCGGCGCCGGAGCAGGAGCCACTGGCGGACCTGCCGGCCGCTCCGGCGCGGCCCGCGCACCTGCGTACCGCGATGACCAACGAGGCGCCGTGAGCCGGCGCCGGGGAGCTGAACGATGCACAAGCCAATCCTGATCGGCGCGTTGCTGCTGGCCTCCGCACTGGCCCGGGGCGCGGAAAGGCCGGTTGTCTATCCCGCCGCCCCGCCGCCGGCCGAGCCGCAGACCGCCAGCCGCGCCTGGCTGGCCATCCAGGCCAGCGGCCAGGCCGCCAGCCCGGTGCGCCAGGGCGCGACCGCGGCGGAGCGCGAACGCGCCTATCAGCGCTACCTGAAGAGCTACGAGCACGAGATTCCCGAGTACCTGCTGGAAGATCGCGGCTTCGGCGAAAGCAAGAACTGACGGGTCGGGCGGAGGGCAGGGCATGAACGGATGGCCTGCGAGACAGCGCGGGGCGATCGGCATCCTGGCGGCGACCACTCTGCTGCTGGCGCTGATCTGCCTGCTGCTGGTGGTGGATACCGGGCGGCTCTACCTGGAGCAGCGCAACCTGCAGCGGGTGGCGGATGTGGCGGCGCTGGAAAGCGCTTCCCAGGGGGCCTTGTGCGGTGACCAGACAAGTGCCCAGGCCACGTCTTTCGCCAGGGCTAGCGCATCGCTCAACGGTTTCGATGCGAACGCCGCCGGTTCCGGTCTGCTGGCGGAGGTGGGCGGGGTACAAAGCCTGGGAGGGCTGCGCAGATTTTCCTCCAGCGCCTCGAACGTGTCCGTCGACAACGAGGCGGTGCGTGTGGTCGTCAGCAAGAGCGTTCCCGGCAGCCTGGTGGCCAACCTGGCGGGGTTGTTCGGCGGTGCCAACGCCAACGTGAACCTGCGCGCGGAAGCGGTGGCCCGACGTCTGCCGAGCGCCACGATTTCCGCGGGCACCGGTCTGGCGAGTTTGAACAGCAGCCAGTCGGCCCTGCTCAATCCCATACTGAGCGGATTGCTGGGAACCGACATCAGTCTTTCGGCGGCGGCTTATAACGGCATCGCCGATGCCAAGCTCAGTGTGTTGGACATCCTCGGGCCGGACGGAATGGGGTTGATCGGCGTCGATACCAGCCTGGGCACCATCGAGCAGTTGCTGAATACCAATGTCGGACTGCAGCAGGTGCTTGCCGCCAGCGTGAATGTCCTGGCGAAGAGCGGCGTGGCTTCGGTCGAGGCGCTGAAGACGCAGTTGCTTGGAGTGAAGTCGGCCACGCTGAAGCTGGGGGACGTGCTCGGGCTGAGCGCCGGCGAGGTGAACAGCGTGTCCCAGCTGGATACGGCGATCAACGCCCTGGACCTCATCATGGCGGTGGCCCAGGTCGCCAACAAGAACTCGGCGGTCGCCGTGGGTCTGGGGATACCGGGGCTGGCCAACGTCCGGGTCACGGTCATCGAGCCCAAGAGGGTGGTGTCCGGTCCTCCGGGACGAGATGCCGCCGGGGCATGGCGAACCGAGGTGAAACAGGCTCAACTGAGGCTCACCGCGGATATCGACTCCGGTTTCCTCTCGATCCTTGCCACAACGAAACTGCAACTGGCCATCGAAGGGGCGTCAGGGGCGCTCTGGCTGGAGAGCATGACCTGCTCCCGGCCCGACACTCACCTGGGGCTCGGGTGGAACAGCAGCGGGGCGACCATACGGATCGGCGCCCCGGGCAACATCGACCAGGCTGGTGCCATCCTGGTGCTTGGAGGCCTGGTGAAGCTGAATCTGAAGTTGGACACCACCCTCGCCAACAGCTCCGGTGACAGCGCAGTCGTGGTGAAAGCCGATGGTTCCGATCTCTCTCGAAGCCGCAGGCTGCCGGAAGGCGGCTCCCTCGGCAGCACGCTCAAGTCCCGGATCAGCGTACAGCCTGAGGTACTGGGGCTGTGCCTGCCGTTGCTGTGTGGGCCGACGGCGTTGACCGACCTCATCGTCAACTCGGTCGTCGCGCCGCTGGTGGACAATCTGCTGACGCCGCTCCTGAACCTGGTCCTGCCGCTGCTGGGTATACAGCTCGGCTACATCGATGCGGAAATCCTCGAGGTCGATGTAGGGCAGGCGGAACTGCTGATCTAGCGATTCCGCCGTAGCGGCCGCTTCAGTGCACCACCGCCCCGCTGCCCTGTTGCATCGCCGCGGGCGAGAGGGCCAGCGCCAGCTGGGTGCGATTGTGCATGTGCATCAGGCGCAGCACCTGGGACACGTACAGTTTCACGGTGTTCTCGGTGATACCCAGCTCGTAGGCGATCTGGTAGTTGGTCAGGCCCTTGCTCACCAGGCGCGCCACCGCCTGCTGGCGGGGGGAGAGCTTGCTGAACAGCGGGTTGGCCGGGGACACCTGGCTTTCCGCGACCGGCGTCGGCGGCGGGCTGTCCTCGCTCTTCAGGGCGCTCGGCTGGCTGTTGCCATGCACTTCGTACTTGATCTTGTGGATATCCCGGTAGATCGAGTTCAGCGACTCGGCGAGGTACTCCAGGCGCTGGTTGACGTGGCTCAGGCTCAGCTGGCTGCGCACCCGCTCCTGCAGGCGGTTCTCCAGGCGCTCCAGGCCACGCAGGAGTTCCTGTGGCGCCACCGGTTTCTGGTAGTAGTCGGCGGCGCCGACCCGCATGGCCTCGATCACTTCCTGGCGACCATCGTGGCCGGTGAGGATGATCGACTCGAAGAAACGCCCGCTGCCGGCGGCCTCCTTGAGGCTCTCGATGAGGCGGATGCCATTGTCCTGGCCCAGGTACAGGTCGCAGATGACCAGGCCGATGTTCGGGTCGGCCTGGAAGCTGGCGATGGCCGCCTCCCGGTGGGTGCTGGTCACGCAACGGTAGCCACTGTTTTCCAGCAGTTCGCGAAGTTCCGAGGTCACCTGGGGTTCGTCATCGATGATCAACACGCCGAAACGCCGCGAGGCCGGTTTGTCCATGGTCATACGCTCCATTTATTGTGTTTTTAGGGTGTCCATGCATTACGAAATGCAGCCATACCGAATGGTATTAGCCATAAGCATATAGTCGCTAAGTGAGGTTTTCCGCAAGTTTGCTCAGGTAATTTCATTGATAGTCAGCTGTGCCAAAAGGCCGACGCTCATGGCGAATATAAAGGGGAATGTCTTGTTTTTTGACGGTGCCTGCGGATTACCAACTTCCTCATGCATTACGGATTTTCCAACTGCGCGTTCGAATAGTTTTCGGAGCATGAATATCGTTATGCATGTCAGGCAGCCGAAGGACAGGCTGTAGAGGACCGTGAGCGGCTCGCTGGCCAGCCCCAGAGCGGCAAGGTACTTGACGTCGGCGGCGCCGAGTCTACCGGAGAAATACCCGGGAAGGGTGAGCGCGACACCTATAAGAAGTGCGGTCATTGCCATATTAACCGTGCCGCCGGCCAGGCTTGACTCTTTCACATATAAATAAATAAAGGAAATAAGAAGGCCGCCCAGGGTAAGCCAGTTTGAAACGCGCAAACGTTTGATGTCCTGATAACCGCAAACGCTTGCCCATAGCGCCAATGCTAATTGTTCCATGCTTTTCGGCAGCCTTTTTCGAAATCCTGGATTAATACTTTTTCGCTAGCGTTGGCGACGCCAATGCCGACTAGTATTGAGGATGCGGATCGGGGATGTCAGCTCATGCACAGAAAAGCTTTCCGGGGAGGCCAGAAGGGAGCCGTCGCCATCGAATTCACGGCGGTCTTCCTGCTGTTCTTCGCGCTGATCTACGGCCTGATCAGCTACAGCATCCCCCTGCTCATGCTGCAGTCGTTCAACGATGCCGCGGCGGTGGGTGCGCGCGCGGCGGTCGCTGTGGATCCTTCGGAGCCGGGCTACGAGGCGCTCGCCGAAACCCGCGCCAGGGACGAGCTGCTGGCGCGCCTGGCGTGGATGCCGGCGACCTGGCGGGCGAACCTGGAGCCCTGCGCCGGAAACGGCCAGTATGCCGACTATGTCGGTGCCACCTCGCGGATCGAAGTCTGCGTGCAGTACCAGTACGGAGATCCGGCCAAGGCGATCATTCCGGTGCTGCGTTTTCCCGGCATCGGCGCGATCCCCAACCTGCCGCAGACCCTGAAGGCGAGCGCCAACCTGTTGCTGTGAGGTGGTGGCATGTTCGAGTTTTCCCGTTCGTCTTCCGCCGCGGACGCCTGCGAGGCGCGCGAGCCGCTTTCGCCGGAAGGCGCCGGCCAATGGGCGGGCGCGCTGAAGAGCTGGGACCTGTGCCTGGAGCTGGACGAGCAGGACCGGGTGATCCGCGTCGGCGGTCGCCAGGCCTATCGCCTGCAGCGCCCCCACGGTCGTGGCGACGGACCGCGGCCGCTCGCCGAGTACCTGGAACGGCGCGCTCCCGGCGCGCCGGCGCTGGCGGCCCTGCGCCGCGGCGAACGGCTCGACCTGGCCTTGCGCAGCGATGCGGCGGCGCCCTTCACCTGCCGTTTCCAGCCGATGCAGCCGCTCGATGGGTTGGGGCGTTCATTGCTGCTGGGCATGGATATCTCCGACCTGAACTGGCAGTCCGACAGCCAGCTGCATCAACTGCAGAGCCTGAGCCTGGGCAAGCTGGTCCTCTCGCGCCTGCGGCATGTCTCCCAGGGCCATCTGGCGGAGGCGACCCAGGAGATCCTCGAATCGCTCTCCGGAGCCTTCCGGATGCAGGCGATCGCCTTGCTGCTGGGGGATGGCGACGGCGCCTGCTCGGTCTTCGCCAGCCACGTCCGGCCCGGTAGCGACAGCCTGCTGCGGCCCGGGCTGCATCTGGCCGATGGCGAGCTGCGCGAGGAGCGTGGGGTACGCCTGCTGCGCAGTGGCGATGGCGCTTCGGCGCTGCTGCGGCAGATCGGCGAGGAGGCTGTCTACCTGGTGCCGGCGGCCATGCGCGGCGGGCGCGTCGGCGCCCTGCTGGTCAAGCCCGTCTCGCTGGAGCAGTTGGCCGAGGGGCCGGCGCCGCAGGACTGGCAGTATCTCGCGGAGCTGCTGGCGAACCAGGTGGCGGATCGCTGCGAACTCCACGCGCAGCGCGACAGCGCCCGCAAGCTGGGCCTGCTGCAGGAGATGATCGGTGGCGGTTGGTGGTACTACCGGGCGGAGCAGGAGTTGTTCGAACTGTCGCCGGCGCTGCTGCAGAGCCTGGGCCTGACCGGCGAGCAGCGTCGCGTGCCGCTGGAGCAACTGCAGAACCTGTTGCAGCCTGCCGACGCCGACGAGTTGGGCCTGCGCCTGCGCGCCAGCCTGCGCAGTGGCCAGGCGCTGGCCCAGGATCTCTGCCTGCGCCAGCCGGACAGCCGTGGAGAGCGCCGCTGGCTGCGCATCGAAGGCCGCCCGCAGGGGGGCGGCAGTGCGCCGGGGCTGTCCGGCGTCCTCCTCGACATCAGCGAAGGCCGGCGCCAGGAGGAGCACGCCCAGGCGGCCCACGCGCGGTTGCGCAACCTGATCGATAGCGCGCCGGTGGTGATCTATGTCCAGCGGGTCGAGCAGGGGCGGCTGGTGCCGGAGTTCTACAGCGAGAGCGCGAGCAACCTGCTCGGTCTCGACCTGCAGGGACAGAACTGGCAAGCGCTGGCGGAGCGCGTACATCCGGACGACCTGGAGACCTTCTTCGCCCGCGGACGCGAGTTGCTGCGCGAGGGGCGGGTGAAGACCCGCTACCGTCTCGCCGATGGCCAGGGCCAGTGGCATTGGCTATATGACGAAGCCAAGCTGCTGCGTGATGCCCAAGGGTTGCCCAGCGAAGCGGTCGGCCTGTGGCTGGACGTCACCGAGCAGCACCTGGCGGCGCAGCGCATCGCCGCGAGCGAGGAGCGCTACCGGGCGCTGGTGGAGGATTCGCCGGCGCTGATCTGCCGCTATACCGCCGACCTGGTGCTCACCTACGTGAACCGGACGTTCGCCGACTGCCTTGCGGCGCACCCGGAGGAACTGGTCGGCCGGCGGCTCGACGAGTGGCTGGCGGCGGAGGACGGCAGCGCCCTGCGGGCGCGGTTGCTGGATGCGCCACGGGAGGGCGCGATCGAGGTCTCCGAGGTGCGCTTCAACCTGCCGGGACAGCGCTTCCTCTGGCTGGTGTGGGCCGAGCGGCCGCTCTACGATGACCGCGGCCAGGTACTCGAGGTGCAGGCAGTCGGGCGCGACAACACCCCGGTGCGCAGGGCCCAGCAGCAACTGGCGCAGGGCGCCAAGATGGCCAGCCTGGGAGAAATGGTCAGCGGCCTGGCCCACGAGGTGAAGCAGCCGCTGCACGTGCTGCGCATGACCCTGTTCAACATGCGCCAGCGGATGAACAACGTCGGCCTCGACGAAAGCTATCTGGACGAGAAGCTGGAACGCATGGACGCCCAGGTCATGCGCGTCGACCGACTGGTCAGCCACCTCGGCGTGTTCAGCCGCAAATCGGCGGTCGAGGCGCTGCCGTTCGATCCCTATGCCGCCTTCGAAGGCGCCCTCGGCCTGCTCGGCGAAGGCCTGCAGCAGCACGCCATCCAGGTCGAATGCCGGGCGCCGGCGCAGCGGGTGGTGGTCAGGGGGCATGCGGACCAGCTCGAACAGGTGATCATCAACCTGCTCGCCAACGCCCGCGATGCCCTGCTCGGCAACCCCGGACTGGCCGAACGGCGCATCGTCCTGGCGCAGGAGGCCTGCCGCGAGCCGGGCTGGGTGGAGCTGCACGTGCGCGACAACGCCGGCGGCATCGAGCCGGCCCTGCTGGAGCGGATCTTCGAACCCTTCTTCACCACCAAGGCGGAAGGCAAGGGTACCGGCCTGGGGCTTTCGGTGAGCCACGACCTGGTGCGCAACATGGGCGGCAGCCTGGCGGCGAGCAACCTGCCGGAAGGGGCTCTGTTCGTGATACGCCTGCCGCTGGCGCCGCCGTCCGGCGAGGCGTAGAGGGCAAAAAAAACGCCTGCGGGAGCAGGCGTTCGTTGCGGACGGCGGGGCTCAGAGGAACTGCGAGGCCAGCCAGAACAGGCCGGCGGAGAGCGCCATCGAGGTCGGCAGGGTGAGCACCCAGGCCATCAGGATATTGCGCACGGTGCCGCCGTGCAGGCCGCTCTTGTTCGCCACCATGGTCCCGGCCACGCCGGAAGACAGCACATGGGTGGTGGACACCGGCAGGCTGTAGATATTGGCCATGCCGATGGCGGCGGCGGCGGTGATCTGCGCGCTCATGCCCTGGGCATAGGTCATGCCCTGCTTGCCGATCTTCTCGCCGACGGTGAGCACCACGCGCTTCCAGCCGACCATGGTGCCGATGCCGAGGGCCAGGGCTACCGCGATGATCACCCAGAACGGCGCGTACTCGGTGGTGGCGGTCAGGTCCTTGCGGAGTTTTTCCAGGTCGGCCTTTTCCCGCGCCGGCAGGTCGGACAGCTTGCCGACCTTCTTCGCGGTGTCGTCCAGGCACAGCAGGTAGCGGCGCACCTGCACGCGCTCGTCGGCGCTCAGGTCGTTGTAGCTGGGCACGCCGCGCAGGTCGCGAAGCAGGGCATTGATGGTCGGTTCGGTCTGCTTCGGATCGCAGCGGTAGAACTGCGGCATCTCGCTGGCGTTGCTCTTGCCCAGCGCCAGCATCTCACCGAGGGTGTCGGTGTGGCGCTGGTAGAACTGGCTGAGGTGCAGCGCGGCGTCGCGGGTGCGCTCGATCTGGTAGGTGGTGCTGTTCAGGTCGAGGACGAACTTGGCCGGAACGATGCCGATCAGCACCAGCATGATCAGGCCGATGCCCTTCTGCCCGTCGTTGGAGCCATGGACGAAGCTCACCGCCATGGCGGACAGCACCAGTACCAGGCGGTTCCAGAACGGCGGATGCTTCTTCTCGTCGAGTTCGCGGCGGGTCTCCGGGGTCTTGTGCATCTTCGACAGCGGACGCCACCACTTCAGGCCGAGCAGGACCAGCGCGGCGACCAGGAAACCGGCCATCGGCGAGAAGATCAGCGACAGGCCGATGTCGATCGCCTTCTGCCAGTTGATCCCCTCGGCCAGCGGCACGTCGGTGATCAGTGCATTGGCCAGGCCGACACCGAGGATCGAGCCGATCAGGGTATGCGAGCTGGAGGCGGGGATGCCGAAGTACCAGGTGCCGAGGTTCCAGGCGATGGCCGCGGCGAGCAACGAGAAGACCATCGCCAGGCCATGGCCGGTGTTCACGTTGATCAGCAGTTCCACCGGTAGCAGGTGAACGATGGCATACGCCACGCCGACGCCGCCGAGCAGCACGCCGAGGAAGTTGAACACGCCGGAGAGCATCACCGCCCGGTAGGGCGACATCGCCTTGGTGTAGATGACGGTGGCGACCGCGTTGGCAGTGTCGTGGAAGCCGTTGATGAACTCGAAGCTGAGGACGAAGATCAGGGCCAGCACCAGGCTGACGCCTACCCAGGCATCGAGCCCGCTGAAAAGATCGAACATGTGAGAAACCGGTCAGAGACGGGGCGGCGATTATGCCAGATGCTTTTTTATCCGTCTGGAACTCCGGAAGGTTGCCATTGTCGCGGGCAACGCCCCGGCGCATCGGGCTTTGCGGGAAAAACGAAACACATTGAAACGCTTCGTTATCCGTCGCTCTCCTGTCGGTTGGGGGTTGATGAAAGGGTTCCGGCCGCTTCCTGTTCGGCCTTGAGACGCTCTTCTTCTATCTTCTGCAGTTCCCTGTCGAACGCCTGGTCCTGGACGCTGGGGCGCTTGCGCCAGGGCTTGCGGTCGGGTTCCGGCTGGGCGGCATAAAGCGTTACCTCGCCGCCGTAGACATCCTTGTAACGTTGTTCCTCGCGCGCCAGCGCGGCACGCAACTCGTCTTTCGTCACGGGTGGTCCTGGGTCCAAAAAGAGCAGGCCCGGCAACGGTTCGGCTGTGCGGAAACGAGATCCGCGCGGCGCTGGGCGACAGTCCAGTCGAGCGTTACCGGTTGTGGATGGGGCGCTGAATTATAACGTGCGCTCCCGGCTTGTCATACGGTACGGGCCGACGGACGGCAGGTCGGAAGTTCTTCGAGCGGGCCGTGCCAACGCTGCATGACCCCGCCGGACCGGGCCCTCGGTGGCGTCCGGTGGAGAGTTTCCGGCATGCGGCCGGGGCGGGCGCTAGTCGAATACCCACCAATGGCCATACCACTAAGGAACGATGGCGGCCTTGCCGGGGGCAGGCTACAAACGCAGGCACAAGTCAAATAAGAACGCCCCGGCGTTGTCCGTCCGAACCGTCCGCGCGGTCATGACGCAACGCTCCGGAGGCTGGAGAGACCCGATGCAGCCCGCTCGTTCCCGAATTTTCTTCATCTGCCTGTTGCAGAGCCTGGCCCTGGTCCTCCTGCTGGTCGGCGCCCGGCATGGCTGGCTGCCGCTGTACCTGGCCATGCCGCTGGGCATCGCGCTGCTCTGGGGGCCCTGGCTGCTGCCCGGCAACCGCACCGCGGCGGCGGCGGTCGGCGAGCCGGACATCGCTCGGCTGGCCCGCGACCTTTCTCACAACACCAGCCAGAACGCCCTGTCGGCCGCCGGCGTCGCATACGCGGTCAAGCGCCTGGCGGAGAAGCTGCAGTCCCAGCTCGACGCCGCCGAGCAGATCGTCGGCAGCGCCGAGGTGATGATCCATACCGAACGCGCCACCTCCAATCTCGCCCGCCAGGCGATGGATGCCGCCACCCGCGCGCGCGCCGGCAGCGACGAGGGCCAGGCGTTGCTGGCCTCGACCATCGAGCGCATGCACCAGCTGAGCGAGCGGATGGGCGCCAGCCGCGAGGCGATCGAGGCGCTGAACCAGCGCAGCGAGGACATCCAGCGGGTCACCCTGGTGATCCAGGGCATCGCCAGCCAGACCAACCTGCTGGCCCTCAACGCGGCCATCGAGGCGGCCCGCGCCGGCGAACACGGTCGCGGCTTCGCGGTGGTCGCCGAGGAAGTCCGCGGGCTGGCCGGGCGTACCGCCGAGGCCACCGAGGAAGTCGGCCAGATGATCGCCGAGATCCAGCGCCAGACCAGCGAGGTGGTCGAGCAGATCCGCCAGCTGTCGCTGGAACTGGGCGAAGGTGTCGGCCAGGTCGAGCTGACCGGCCGGCAACTGGAAGGCATCGCCGAGCTGGCCGCCGGGGTGGAGAGCCAGATCACCGAGATCGCCCAGGGCGCCGAGATCAACCGCAATCAGTTGGCCAGCCTGTTCGCCGCGGTCGAGCAGGTGCGCGGCGACCTCAGCGCCAGCGAAGAGCAGACCCTGCGCCTCGGCGAGGCCGCCAGCCAACTGGAGAACCAGGCCGAGGTGATCAGCGAACGGCTCGCCGAGGTCAGCTTGGACGCTTACCACCAGGCGGTCTACGACCTCGCCCGGGAAGGCGCGGCGGCCATCGCCGCGCGGTTCGAGGAGGACGTGCGTGCCGGGCGCATCGACCTCGACGACCTGTTCGACCGCAGCTACCAGCCGTTGCCCAATACCCAGCCGACCAAGTACCGCACGCGCTTCGACAGCTACACCGACCAGGTCCTGCCGGGCATCCAGGAACAGCTGCTGGAGCGCAATCGCAACCTGGTGTTCGCCATTGCCTGCACCCCCGAAGGCTACGTGCCGACCCACAACCGCGCCTTCGCCCATCCGCCCAGCGGCGACCCGCAGGCGGATGCCCTGCGCAGCCGCAGCAAGCGTCTGTTCAACGATCGGACCGGGATCCGTTGCGGCAGTCACCAGCAGCCGTTGCTGTTGCAGACCTACACCCGCGATACCGGCGAGCTGATGCACGATCTCTCGGTACCGATCTTCATCCACGGCAAGCACTGGGGCGGACTGCGCCTGGGCTATCGCCCGGAGGATGCGGAACCGGGCAAGGTTGCGGCGGCGTCGACGGCGCGCCTGAGCCTGGCCTGAGGACCTAGCCGGCCGCCGCCAGCAGACCGCCTGCCATGGCGCAGCCGAGCACCACCAGCCAGGGCGGCAGGCGCCAGGCCAGCAAGGCCAGCAGGGCGAAGAGGAGCAGGGTGAAGTCGGCCGCGCCGAGGATCCCCTGGGTCCAGAGCGGCTGGTACAGCGCCGCCAGCAGCAGGCCGACCACCGCCGCGTTGACCCCGGCCAGCGCGGCCCGTGCCCGCGGACTGTGGCGCAGGCGCTCCCAGAACGGCAGGGCGCCGGCGACCAGCAGGAACGACGGCAGGAAGATCGCCAGCAGGCACAGCAGCGCGCCGCTCCAGCCGCCCGGCCCGCTGGACGAAGCCGCGCCGAGGAACGCGGCGAAGGTGAACAGCGGTCCCGGCACCGCCTGGGCGGCGGCATAGCCGGCGAGGAAGGTGTCGCCATCGACCCAGCCGCTGGGTACCACCTCGGCCTGCAGCAGCGGCAGCACTACGTGGCCGCCGCCGAAGACCAGGGCGCCGGCCCGGTAGAACGCATCGAACAGGCGCAGCCACTGCTCCGGCCACAGGCCCGCGGCCAGCGGCAGGCAGACCAGCAGCGCGGCGAACAGGGCGAGGAACAACAGCGCGGCGCGATAGCCGACGGCGATCGGCAGGCCCTCGTGGCCTGCCCCGGGGGCGGTTTTCAGCAGGCCAAGGCCGGCCAGGCCTGCGCCGGCGATCACCGCGACCTGCGCCCAGGCGCTCGGCCAGGCCAGCACAGTGGCGCAGGCCAGCGCCATCAGCGCCAGGCGCGGGCGGTCCGGGCACAGGCTGCGGCCCATGCCCCAGACCGCCTGGGCCACCACCGCCAGCGCGGCGATCTTCAGGCCGTGCAGCACGCCAGCGGGCAACAGCGCGCCCCAGCGTCCCAGGCCGAGGGCGAAGAGCACCAGCAACAGCGCCGAGGGCAGGGTGAAGCCGACCCAGGCGGCGAGCGCCCCGGGGTAGCCGGCGCGGGCCAGGCCCAGGGCCATGCCGACCTGGCTGCTGGCGGGGCCGGGCAGGAATTGGCAGAGGGCGACCAGGTCGGCGTAGCTGCTTTCGCTCAGCCAGCCGCGGCGACGGACGAACTCGTCGCGGAAGTAACCGAGATGCGCGATGGGCCCGCCGAAGGCGCTGCAGCCCAGCTTGAGGAAGGCGAAGAATACCGTGCGGGCGGTGTCGGGATGGCGGCGGTTGGTAGGCATGCGGGCTCCGGTGTGCTGACTGCTGCGAGCATAGCCGCCGCGCGTGCACGGCGGATGACACCTCTCAGGCGTCCTGCGCGCGGCTGGCCAGGCGGTATTGTTCCGGGGTGGTGCCGGCCAGCCGGCGGAACATCGAGATGAATGCCGAGGGACTGCTGTAGCCGAGGTCGAAGGCGATCTGCTGGATGCCTTCGCCGGCCTCCAGCGCATCGATCGCCGAGAGAAAGCGCAGGCGCTGGCGCCATTCGCCGAAGGTCATGCCCAGTTCGCGCTGGCAGTAGCGGGCCAGGGTCCGCTCGGTGCTGTGCACCCGCTCGGCCCATTGCGCCAGCGAGCGGTTGTCGCCCGGCTCGGCCTGCAGCGCGTCGAGCACCTCGCGCAGTGCCGGGGTACGGCCGTAGGGCAGGTAGTCGTCATGCGGCTGGGCGCATTCCAACTGGTCGATCACCACCTGGGCCAGGCGCAGGTCCTTCGCCGAGGTCGGCAGGTTGACCCGGCGCTCGGCGAAGTCCGAGAGGATCGCCTTGAGGATCGTGCTGATCGCCAGGGTACAGGGCGTCGTCGGCAGGCGCCGCGACAGCTCGGCGGACAGGTACAGCGAGCGATAGACGATGGCCTGGCTGTTGTAGCAGCTGTGCTCCCGCCCCGGTGGCACCCAGACCGCGTACTGCGGCGGCGAAAGGAAACGCTGGCCGTCGATCTCCAGTTGCATCACGCCATGCGAAGCATAATTGAGCTGGCCCCAGGCGTGGGTGTGTGGCGGCGAGTGGCTGTCGGCGCCGAACTCGTCGTAGCGGAAATAGACATCGAACGGCTGGCCCTGGAGATCGGGCAGGCGCAGGAGGGTGGTGGTCGACATGTCCGAACGCACGGGTAGTTTGTCTGGATTTCATTATACGTCTGTATTCGGACTGGTCCAGAATGGCCGGGTATTCCTTGTCCATGCCCGGAACCTCCATGCAATACCTGTTTCCCCTGCTCGCCGTGTTCATCTGGGCCGGCAACACCGTGGTCAACAAGCTCGCCGTCGGCGTCATCCAGCCCGCCGAGATCGGCTTCTTCCGCTGGCTGCTGGTGGGCCTGGCGCTGACTCCCTTCATGCTGCGGCCGGTATTGCGCAACCGCCGCTACATCCGCGCCAACCTCGGCCGCCTCGTGCTCCTCGGCCTGCTCGGCATGGCCGTCTACCAGAGCCTGGCCTACTACGCGGCGGCCCTGACCAGCGCCACCAACATGGGCATCATCCTGTCGCTGATGCCCCTGATGTCGCTGGGTCTGGCCAGCAGCATCCTGGCCCACCGCCTGAATCCCGGCGCCGTGCTCGGCGCGCTGGTGTCGCTGGCCGGCGTGGTCCTGGTGATCTCCCAGGGACATCTCGGCGCGCTGCTCGAGCACGGGGTCAATCTCGGCGACGCGATGATGATCGTCGCGACCCTGTCCTATGCCGTGTACAGCGTGCTGCTGAAGAAATGGAGCCTGCAGCTGCCGGCGATGCAGATGCTCTACCTGCAGGTGCTGGTGGCGATCCTCGCCCTGCTGCCGCTGTACCTGCTGTCGCCGCGCAGCGGGCTGAACGCCGCCAACCTGCCGCTGGTGCTGTACGCCGCGCTGTTCGCCTCGATCGTCGCCGCGCTGGCCTGGATGCACGGTGTCGCCCGTCTCGGGCCGAGCCGGATGGCGCTGTTCTTCAACCTGCTGCCGATCATCACCGCCTGCATCGCCACCCTGGTGCTCGGCGAGCGTCTGACCGTCCATCACCTGGTCGGCGGCGCGCTGACCCTCGCCGGGGTGCTGCTGGCCGAGTTCTGGCAGCGCCGGCCGGCCCGCCTGCGATCGGCAAGCTGCTGATTTGCCTGTATCTTCCTCGCGATCACGGCGCACGCACGCGGCGCCACTGGCTATCATAGGCACGGCCCCGTTCCCCGGGGCCGTGCCGTTCCCGCCTGAAAAAAGAGGAAGAATCGTGGTCGAAGTGTTTTCCGTGCAGGACGGGCTGGACGCCGAGCGCGCCCTGCTCGACGAGGTGTGCGGCGGTGTCCGCGATCATGCCCTGCTGCTCTGGCAGCCGCGCGACCGGGCGCTGGTCATGCCGCGCCGGATGCAGCGGCTGGAACGATTCGAGCCGGCCAGCGCGGCGGTCGCCGGGCGCGGCTGGCCGGTGCTGTTGCGCGACACCGGCGGCGAACCGGTACCGCAGTCGCCGGGTGTGCTGAACATCGCCCTCTCTTATGCGCTGGGCGCTGGCGACAACGAGCAGACGCGCATCGAGACCGCCTACCAGCGGCTCTGCCAGCCGATCTGCGACTGGCTGCGCGAGCGCGGACTGGACGCTGGCGTCGGCGCCGTGCCGGGCTCCTTCTGCGACGGCCGCTACAATGTAACCCTGGACGGGCGCAAGCTCGCCGGTACCGCGCAACGCTGGCGGCGCAATGGCGCCGGGCGGCCGGTGGTGCTGGCGCACGCGGCGCTGTTGGTCGGCGCCGAACGCGAGGAGATGGTCGAGGTGGTCAACACCTTCACCCGTCTTTGCGCCAGCGCCCCGGACTGCCGGGCGGACAGCCACCTCGGCCTGAGCGAACGCTGGAGCGATTTCCGCCTGGCCGACAGCGCCGACCTGGAGCGCCGCTTCGCCGCCGCCCGATCCTGATCCTTCCGCCAGAGCCTTGCGCCAGGAATAGCCGTACCGATGCCAGAACCCTTGGGAACCACAGCCCTCACGCCCGGATTCATGATCGTCCATGGCAACCGCCTGGACGACCTGCGCGACCTCGCCGTCTCCTGGATGCGCCGCTATCCGCTGGCGCCGCTGGAGAGCGAGCGGATCCTGGTGCACAGCAACGGTATCGCCCAGTGGCTGAAGCTGGCGCTGGCCGAGGATCCGCGCGCGGACGGCGGCGGCGGTGGCGGCATCGCCGCGGCGCTGGAGGTGCAGCTGCCGGCGCAGTTCCTCTGGCAGGCCTACCGCGCGGTGCTCGGTCGCGAGAGCATTCCCGAGGTTTCCGAGCTGGACAAGGCGCCGCTGACCTGGCGTCTGATGCGCCTGCTCCCGGGGTTGCTGGAGCGTCCCGAGTTCCATGCCCTGCAACGCTTCCTCGCCGATGACGCCGACCTGCGCAAGCGCCACCAACTGGCCGAGCGCCTGGCCGACCTGTTCGACCAGTACCAGGTCTACCGCGGCGACTGGCTCGACGACTGGAGCCAGGGGCGCGACCAGTTGCGCACGGCGAACGGCAAGGCGCGTCCGCTCGACGCCAGCGAACGCTGGCAGGCCGAACTGTGGCGCGCGCTGCTCGCCGACGTCGGCGCCGACAGCCTGGCCCGCAGCCGTTCCGGCGTGCACCGACGTTTCATCGAGGCCTTGCGTTCGGCCGAGGTCGCGCCGCGCGCATTGCCGCGGCGGGTGGTGGTGTTCGGCATCTCCTCGATGCCGGCGCAGACCCTCGAGGCGCTGGCCGCCCTGGCCAGGTTCAGCCAGGTGCTGCTCTGCGTGCACAACCCCTGCCGCCACCACTGGGCCGACATCGTCGCCGACAAGGACCTGCTGCGCCACGAGTACCGCCGCCAGCAGCGCCGCGCCGGCACCCCGACCGGCCTCGACGAGGACCTCCAGCACCAGCACGCCCAGCCGCTGCTGGCGGCCTGGGGCAAGCAGGGCCGCGATTACATCAACCTGCTCGACAGCTACGACGACCCGGACAGCTATCGCACGCTGTTCGGCGAGGTCAACGGCGGGCGCATCGACCTGTTCAGCGAGGAGCCGCCGGCCAGTCTGCTCGGCCAGTTGCAGGACGACATCCTCGAACTGCGCCCGCTGGCGGAGACCCGTCGGCACTGGCCGCCGGTGAGCCCGCAGCACGATGCCTCGATCCGCTTCCAGGTAGCGCACAGCGCGCAGCGCGAGGTGGAGATCCTCCACGACCAATTGCTCGCCCGCTTCAACGCCGATCCGCGGTTGAAGCCGCGCGACGTGATCGTCATGGTCCCCGACATCAACGCCTACGCGCCGCACATCGAAGCGGTGTTCGGCCAGGTGCCGCGCGACGACCAGCGCTTCATTCCCTACACCCTCGCCGACCAGGGCCAGCGCGGCCGCGAACCGCTGCTGATCGCCCTGGAGCACCTGCTGAAACTGCCCGAGAGCCGCTTCGCGGTAAGTGAAATCCTCGACCTCCTGGACGTCCCGGCACTGCGCCGGCGTTTCGGCGTCGACGAGGCCGACCTGGCGATCCTGCATCGCTGGATCGAAGGTGCGGGGGTACGCTGGGGCCTGGACGCCGCGCAGCGCGAGCGTCTCGGCCTGCCGCCGGGCCTGGAGGGCAACAGCTGGCGCTTCGGCCTGCGGCGCATGCTGCTCGGCTATGCCGTCGGCGAGGGCGCGGCCCTGCAGGGGATCCAGCCCTACGACGAGGTCGGTGGTCTCGACGCGGCCCTGGCCGGCCCGCTGGCGGTGCTGCTGGAGCGCCTCGAGGTGGCCTATGCCGAACTGGCCGAGCCGGCCACCCCGGTACAGTGGGGCGAGCGCCTGCAGGCCTTGCTCACGGTATTCTTCGAGGCCCACGACGAGCGCGACGAACTGCTGCTTACCCAGCTCCTGCAACTGCTCGAGCGCTGGCAGGAACACTGCGCCTGCGCGGCTTTCGCCGAACCGCTGCCGCTCAGCGTGGTACGCGAGGCCTGGCTCGGCGGTCTTGACCAGGGCGGCCTGAACCAGCGCTTCCTGGCTGGCGCGGTGAGCTTCTGCACGCTGATGCCGATGCGCGCGATCCCGTTCCGGCTGGTCTGCCTGCTGGGCATGAACGACGGCGACTACCCGCGCCAGCAAGCGCCGCTGGACTTCGACCTGATGCGCAACGACTACCGTCCCGGCGACCGCTCGCGGCGCGAGGACGATCGCTACCTGCTGCTCGAGGCGCTGCTCTCGGCGCGCGAGCAGCTCTACGTGAGCTGGGTGGGGCGAAGCATCCGCGACAATGAAGAGCGGCCGCCCTCGGTGCTGATCGGCCAGTTGCGCGATCACCTGGCGGCCGGCTGGCGCCTGTCTCCGGACGCTGACGGCGATGCGCTGCTGCGCGCCCTGACCCAGGAACATCCGCTGCAGCCGTTCAGCCGGCGCTATTTCCAGGCTGCGCCGGCACAGGGCGTGGACGGTCTGTTCACCTATGCCCGCGAGTGGCGCGAAGTCCACCGCGAGGACGAAGCCGCCGCTGCCGAGGCCGAGGCGCCGCTGCCCCCGCTGGTCCTGGAGGGCGCGCTGGGCTTGCGCCCGCTGGCGGAGTTCCTGGCCAACCCGGTGAACGCCTTCTTCCAGCAGCGGCTCAAGGTGCGTTTCGACGACGAGCAACTGACCGGCAACGACGAAGAACCCTTCGAACTGGATGCCCTGGACAACTGGAAGCTGCAGTTCGAGCTGACCGAGCGCCTGAAGCGCTGGGTGGAGCTGGATTGGGACGCCGAGCGGCTGCCGGCGCAGTTGCAGGCGCAGGTCGAGCGCCTGCGCCGGCAGGGGCGCCTGCCGCTGGCGGCGTTCGGCGAGTTCTCCGCGCGCCATTTGCTGCAACCGCTGCCCGACCTGCTCTGGCGCTATCGCCAGGAAATCCAGCGCTGGCCGGAGGTAGTCGAGCAGCAGCAGGAACTGCGCCATCGCCATCCTTCCGGGCTGGAACTGGAGGACTGGCTCGGTGGACTGCGCCGCGACGCATCCGGACGCCTGGCGCGCCTGCAGTTGCTCAGCGGCAAGCTCCACGAAGGGCGCGGCTACAAGTGGCATAGCCTGGTGCGCCACTGGTTGCAGCACCTTGCCTTGCAGATGCTCGGCCAGCCGGTGCGCAGCGTGCTGGTGAGCCAGAGCGGAACCCTGGAGATTCCGCCGCTGCCGGCCGAGCGCGCCGGTGAACACCTCGACCGGCTGCTCGACGCCTGGCGCGAAGGCATGCGCCGGCCCCTGCCGGTGGCCTGCCGGACAGCCTTCGCCTGGCTGGCCGGCGGTGGCGCCGGCGAGCCGGAGAAGGCCGCACGCGAGGCGCGCAAGCGCTACGAAGGCGGCTTCAACGTCGGCGGCGAAGTGGATGGCTCGCCGGCTCTGGCGCGGGTCTACCCGGACTTCGATCGGCTTCTCGCCGATGGTGGCTTCGCCCATTGGGCCGAACTGCTCTACGCACCGTTGCTGACCACCCTGGGCCGTGGCACGGAGGAACCGGCATGACTGCACAGATGCCCGCGCCCCTCGATCCGCTGGATTTCCCGTTGCACGGCAGCCGCCTGATCGAGGCCAGCGCCGGGACCGGCAAGACCTTCACCATCGCCCTGCTGTATGTCCGCCTGGTCCTCGACCATGGTGGCGAGAACGCCTTCGGCCGGCCGCTGAGTCCGCCGGAAATCCTCGTGGTGACCTTCACCGATGCGGCGACCCGTGAGCTCCGCGAGCGTATCCGCAGTCGCCTGACCGAAGCGGCGCGCTGCTTCGCCGAGCCGCAGGCGAGCCACGACGGCCTGCTGGTCGCGCTGCGCCAGCAATATCCCGCCGAACGCTGGCCGGGCTGCGCGCGTCTGCTACGGCTGGCCGCCGAGTGGATGGACGAGGCAGCGGTGTCGACCATCCATAGCTGGTGCTACCGGATGCTGCGCGAACACGCCTTCGACAGCGGCAGCCTGTTCACCCAGAACCTGGAAACCGACCAGAGCGAATTGCTCGCCGAAGTGGTGCGGGACTACTGGCGGCGCAATTTCTACGGCCTGACGGCGCAGGCGGCGCAAGCCGTGGCCAGCTGCTACAGCGGGCCGGAGGCGCTGGGCAAGGCCCTGCAGCCGTTGTTGGCGCGGCAGGACGCCGATTTCCGCTACGCCGACCAGGCGCTGAGTGCGCCCGAGTCGCTGGCAGCCTTGCTGGAGCGGGGCGGCGACTGGTATCGCCAGCTCGACCAACTGGACGCGCAAGCCCGCGCCGCCTGGCGCGCAGCGCGCGTCGAACTGGAAACGCTGCTGCGCGAGCTGCGTCCCTGCCTGAACGGCAACAGCTATCGCGGCAAGGACAGCGACGAGACCTTCGACGCCTGGTTGCAGGCATTGGCGGACTGGAGCGAGGGCGGCGACCAGCCGGCCAACCTGGGCAAGTTCGGCCAGACCCGGATCAAGCTCACCGCCAAGCGTGCCGCGCCCGAGCATCCCGCGCTGCGGGCCATCGACGCCTGGGCCGCGCATCAGGAAGAGCGTCCCGATATCGCTCCCCACCTGTTGTTGCACGCGCTGGGCGAGGTCGGCCGCGAACTGGAGGTCGAGAAGCAGCGGCGTGCCGAGATCGGCTTCGACGACCTGCTCACCCGTCTTGACCGCGCCCTGCAAGGTCCCGGTGGCGAGCGCCTGGCGCAGTTGATCCGCGAACAGTTCCCGGTGGCGTTGATCGATGAATTCCAGGACACCGACCCGGTGCAGTACCGGATCTTCGAACGCATCTACCGGATCGCCGCCGATCCCGCCGGGCCCCAGGCGCGGGAGACCGGCCTGTTCATGATCGGCGACCCCAAGCAGGCGATCTATGCCTTCCGCGGCGCCGACATCCATACCTACCTGCGTGCGCGGGAAGCCACTCGCGGCCGCCACTACACCCTCGGCAGGAACTTCCGCTCGACCGCCGCCATGGTGGCGGCCGCCAACCGCTGTTTCGCCTTCGCCGAAGAGCATCCGCGCGGCGCCTTTCGTTTCGCCCGCGAGGGGGTGGAGAATCCGCTGCCGTTCCATGCGGTCGATGCCCAGGGGCGCGCCGAACGCCTGTCGATCGATGGTGCCGAGGCGCCGGCGATGACGTTCTGGTGCCTCGACGCCGAAGCCGGCGTGCTCGGCTCCGCGGCGTATCGCCAGGAAATGGCCGAGCGTAGCGCCAGTGCCATCCGCCGCTGGCTGAGCCTGGCCGACCTGGGCCGCGCCGGCTTCGCCGACGAACAGGGCGGCTGGCGGGCGTTGCGCCCGGCGGATATCGCCATCCTCGTCCGCGGTCGCGCCGAGGCCGAGGCGATCCGTAGCGCGTTGGCGGCGCGGCGTCTGGCCAGCGTCTACCTGTCCGACCGCGACTCGGTGTTCGATAGCCAGGAAGCCGCCGACCTGCTGCACTGGCTGCGCGCCTGCGCCGACCCGGGCGCCGATACCCTGCTGCGGGTCGCCCTGGCCAGCCGCAGCCTGCACCTGGACTGGGCGACCCTGGAGCGGCTGAACCAGGACGAACTGTTCTGGGAACGGATGGTCCTGCGCTTCCGCGACTATCGTCGCCTCTGGCAGACCCAGGGTGTGCTGCCGATGCTGCGGCGCCTGCTCGCCGACTTCGAGCTGCCGGCGCGCCTGCTGCGGCATACCGACGGCGAGCGCAGCCTGACCAACCTGCTGCACCTGGCCGAATGGCTGCAACGCGCGGCGGTGGAGCTGGACGGCGAGCATGCGCTGGTCCGCCACCTCGCCGAGCAGTTGCAGAGCCCCGGCAGTGAAGAGATCCTGCGCCTGGAAAGCGACGCCGACCTGATCAAGGTGGTGACCATCCACAAATCCAAGGGCCTGGAATATCCACTGGTACTGCTGCCCTTCATCTGCAGCTGGAAGGAACTGGACGGCAATAGCGGCGCACCGGCCAGTTTCCACGAGGACGGCATCCCGGGGCAGGTGGTCGAGCTGGCGCGGCGCAAGGAGCAGGCCGCACGCGCCTACGAGCAGGCCAACGACGAGCGTCTCGGCGAGGACATGCGCCTGCTCTACGTGGCCCTGACCCGTGCGCGGCACTCGGTGTGGCTGGGCATCGCGCCGCTGGTGGCGGGCAACAGCCGATCACCCGAACTGCACAAGGGCGCCATGGGCTACCTGCTCGCCGGCGGCGCCGCGATCAGCGGCGAGGGTCTTGCGAGCTGCCTCGCCGCGCTGCGTGGCGAATGTGCGGGGATCGTCGTCGAGCCGGCGCCGCCGGCGGATGCCGAACCCTATGTGATGGGGCGCGGCGAGGCGCTCGGGCAGGCGCGCGAGACCTGCCGCAGCAGCCGCGAGAAATGGTGGGTCGCCAGCTATTCCGGCCTGCAGTTGCAGGCTTCCAGCGGGTTGGAGGACGACGAGGCGGTCGCCGTCGCCGAGTCGCAGGAGCCGATCAGCGCCGAGGAAGCCACTTTCCAGGAAGAGGGCCGCTCCGCCGAGCAGCCGCCGCCCGCCGTCGCCAGCGCGATGCGCGACGACCTGCACCGCTTCCCGCGCGGCCCGGCGCCCGGCACCTTCCTCCACGGCCTGCTCGAGTGGGCCGGGCGCGAAGGCTTCGAGGCGGCCCGGGCGGATGCCCCGCGTCGTCGCGAGCTGATCGCCCGGCGCTGCGAACTGCGTGGCTGGAAGGACTGGGCCGAACCGCTCGACCTGTGGCTGGAACAGTATCTCGCCGAACCGTTGCGCTGGCCCGGCGGCGAAGCCAGCCTGGCCGGGCTGCTCGCCTACCAGGTGGAAATGGAGTTCTGGTTCGCCAGCCACCAGGTCCAGGCCGAGGCGATCGACGCCCTGGTCCGCCGCCATACCCTTGGTGGCGCGGCGCGCCCGGCGCTGGCGCCGACCCTGCTGAACGGCATGTTCAAGGGCTTCGTCGATCTGGTCTTCGAGCACCAGGGGCGTTTCTACGTGGCCGACTACAAGTCCAACTGGCTGGGCGCCGACGACGGCGCCTACAGCCCGGAAGCGATGGCCGCCGCGGTGCTGGAGAACCGCTACGACCTGCAATACGTCCTCTACCTGCTGGCCCTGCACCGGCAGTTGCAGGCGCGCCTGCCCGATTATGACTACGACCGCCACGTGGGTGGCGCCGTCTACCTGTTCCTCCGCGGCGCCCGCGCGGCGACCCAGGGCCTGCATTTCGAACGACCGCCGCGCGAACTGATCGAGGACCTGGACGCTCTGTTCCGCGGCCAGTCGGGAGTCCCGCGATGAATCCGACCCTCAAGCAACTGGCCGGCGAAGTTCGCGATACTGGCGACCAGCGGCTGACGCAACCGCTGGCGGCGCGCCACGATCTGCTGCGCCAGCTCGACCTGTGGGTGGCGCGCGGCTGGTTGCGCGCGCTGGACCGCGCGCTCGTGGCCTTCCTCGTCGAACTGGAGCCGCAGGCCGATCCCCGGGTGCTGCTGGCGGCGGCCCTGACCAGCCACCAACTGGGTCATGGCCACGTCTGCCTGGACCTGGACGCGACCCTCGGCGCCCCCGACGCGGCCCTGTCGCTGCCGCCGGAAGGCGATGAAGGTGGTGATGTCCTGCTGCCTTCGCAGCTGCTGCAGGGTGTGCGCCTCGACGCCTGGCGCCAGGCCCTGGCAGGTTCGCCGCTGGTGGAGGTGGTCGACGGGCGTGCGGACGATCCCGCAGCGAGCGACCAGGAGGCCTCGCCGCTGGTGCTCTGCGATCAGCGTCTCTACCTGCGCCGCTACTGGCGGCATGAACTGGAAATCGCCGCGGCCCTGCGCGAGCGTCTGGCGCGCCGGGCGCCCCTGGCCGAGGACCTGGCGCCACGCCTGGCCGCGCTGTTCGCGCAGCCGCCGCGGGAAGACGGCCGGCGCGTCACCGACTGGCAGAAGCTGGCCTGCGCCCTGGCGGCGCGCGGTTACTTCAGTCTGATCACCGGCGGCCCGGGCACCGGCAAGACCACTACCGTGGTACGCCTGCTCGGCCTGCTCCAGGCGCCGGCGGTGGCCGCCGGCCAGCCGCTGCGCATCCGCCTCGCGGCACCCACCGGCAAGGCCGCGGCGCGCCTGTCCGAATCCATCGGCCAGCAGGTCCGCGCCCTGCCATTGCCGGAGGCGGTGCTGCAGGCGATCCCCGCCGAGGTCACCACCCTGCACCGGCTGCTCGGCAGCCGGCCGGATACCCGGCACTTCCGCCATCACCGGGACAACCCGCTGGCGCTGGATGTGCTGGTGGTGGACGAGGCCTCGATGATCGACCTGGAGATGATGGCCAGCCTGCTCGACGCGCTGCCGCCGCAGGCGCGCCTGATCCTCCTTGGCGACAAGGACCAGTTGGCCTCGGTAGAGGCCGGCGCGGTGCTCGGCGATCTCTGCCGGGATGCCGAGGAGGGCTGGTACAGCGCCGAGACCCGCGCCTGGTTGCAGCGGGTCAGCGGCGAAACCTGGCAGGGCTTGCGCGAAGGTTCGGCGCAGGCGCATCCGCTGGCGCAGCAAACGGTGATGCTGCGGCATTCCCGGCGTTTCGGCGCCAGCAGCGGGATCGGCCGCCTGGCGCGGCTGGTCAATCGGCAACAGGCCGCGGATGCCCGCGCGCTGCTCGACCAGCCGCCCGCCGACCTGTTCGATCTGCGCCTGCGCGGCGAGCGAGACGTGGCTTTCGCCCGGTTGTTCGTCGACGGGCATCCGCGCGCGGCTGGAACCCCATACGGCTATCGGCACTACCTGCAACGCCTGGCCGAGGGCCGTCCGCCTGCCGGGTTGGCGCTGGAGAGCGAGGTCTGGGAGCGCTGGGCGCAGTCGGTGCTGGCGGCGTTCGATGCCTTCCGCCTGCTCTGCGCGCTGCGCCGCGGTCCCTGGGGCGTGGAGGGGTTGAACCAGCGGGTGGCGGCGGAACTGCTGCGACTCGGCCTGATCGACGCCGACCACGGCTGGTACGAGGGACGACCGGTGCTGGTGACGCGCAACGACTACAGCCTGGGGCTGATGAACGGCGACATCGGCATCGCCCTGCGCCTGCCCGAGCGCGGCGCCGACGGTAGCCTGCGCTTCGCCTTGCGGGTCGCCTTCCCGCGCAACGATGGCAGCGGCGGGGTGCGTTTCGTCCTGCCGAGCCGCCTGGTCGAGGTGGACACCGTGTTCGCCATGACCGTGCACAAGTCGCAGGGCTCGGAGTTCGCGCATACCGCGCTGGTCCTGCCGGACGCGCTGAACCCGGTGTTGACCAAGGAATTGGTGTATACCGGCATCACCCGCGCCCGCGACTGGTTCAGCCTGGTGGAAAGCCACCCCGGGGTATTCGAGGAAGCGCTGCGGCGCAAGGTGCGCCGACTCAGCGGGCTGATGCTGCATCTGCAGGCGGAAAGCCGGGAAGCGCCGCGCCAGCCTGGCGAACAGGGCGAGCTACCGTTCTGAGGACGCGCCTGAAGGTGGACGGCTCAGCCGACCACCTTCAGGCTGCTCATGCCGTTGCCTTCGCGCTGTACCCGCACCTGCACCGGAATACGCTCGTGCATTTCCTGTACGTGGGAGATCACCGCTACCTTGCGACCCTGGGCCTGCAGGTTGTCCAGGGCATCCATCGCCAGTTGCAGGGACTCCGGGTCGAGGCTGCCGAAGCCTTCGTCGATGAACAGCGACTCGATACGCAGCTTGCTCGACGCCATCGAGGCCAGGCCGAGCGCCAGGGCCAGGGAGATCAGGAAGGTCTCGCCACCGGACAGCGAGTAGACCGAACGCAGCTCGTCGCCCATCTCCGTATCCACCACCAGCAGGCCCAGTTCGCTGCCGCCGCGCTGCAGGCGATAGCGCCGCGCCAGCTGGCGCAGTTGCACGTTGCTGTGCTGGACCAGCAGGTCGAGGTTGTAGCCCTGGGCGATGCGGCGGAACTTGTCGCCGCTGGACGAACCGATCAGCTCGTTCAGGCGCCCCCAGCGGCGGAACTCGGCGCGAGCCTGCTCCAGTTCGGCGAGCAGCGCCTGGCTCTGTTCGCGGCGCTGGTTGTCGGCCTGCAACTGGCTGTAGGCGTCGAGATAGGCCTGTTCGCTGGCGGCCAGGCGTTCGCGCTGCTGGCGCAGGATGTCTTCCAGTGCCTCGTGGTCAAGCTCCGGTCGTTGTCGACGATGCTGCTGCAATTGTTCCTGGCGTTCCGCCTCCAGGGTCCGCTGGCGGGTGATCTCTTCCTGCAGCTGCTGCAGGTGTTCACGCCATTGCCGGGCCTGCGCGTCGGGGAGGGCGAGCAGGGCGTCGAGGCGGCTGTCATCGAGATTCTCCTGGCCTTCGCGCCAGGCCTGCCAGTCGGCCTGTAGCCGCTGCCGCTCCTCTTGCTGGCGCGACTGCTGGTGTTGCAGGTGCTCGAGGGCTTCGCCGAGCCTGAGCTGTTCTTCGCGAAGCGTGTCGAGCGGCGCCTGCAGCGTCTCGACCGTGGCCTGCGCCGCCTGCACGGCGTTTTCCAGTGCCTGCTGCCAGTCCTGCGCGCGGGTGTGCCGGCCGAGATGGGCGCCCAGGCGCCCGCGCAACCCGGCCAGTTCCGCCTGGGTCTGTTCCTCGGCCTGGCGGGCCTGGCTGCGCTGTTCGTCGTTCTGCTTCAGTTGCCACTGCAGCTCGTCGCCGCGCCGCTCCAGTTCCTGCAACTGCTGTTCGACCTGCAGCAGGCGGTCCTGCTGGTGCCGACGTTGCTCGATCGCCTGGGCGAGCGCCTGGAAGGTCGGCTCCGGAGCGTCCTGCCAGCGTTGCCAGTGTTCGGCGGAAAGCAGCAGGCGCAGTTGCTGGTCGTCCTCCTCGACCTGCTGGCGCAGGTGTTCGCAGCGCTGCTGCTGTTCGTGCAGCGCTTGCTGCCGTTGCTGGAGCGTCGCCTCGGCCGCCCGCAGCTGCTGCCGCAACTGCTGGGCCTGACGCTGGCGGGCGATCAGCCGGTCGAAGTCCTGCTGGCTGTGCTGGCGCTGCTCCGCCAGCTCGTCCAGGCGCGTGCCCAGCCACTCCAGTTGTGCGGCTGGTTCCAGGCGCAGCAATTCTCCCGGCAGGGTCCATTGCCCCAACTGGCGATCGAGTGCGGCCAGCTGTTCGGTCAACTCCTGCTGTTCATGACGGCTCTGGTTGAGCTTCTCGCGTTGACTGGAGTAACGCTCGCGCAGATCGCCGAGGGCTCCTCGCTGCTGCTCGAGAGCCTGCTCGGCGCGGGCCTGTTCCTGGTCGTCGGCTTCGCCGAGGGCCGCGAGCAGTCGCTCGGGGTGGTGATAGGGGTGCTCCTGGCTGCCGCAGACGGGACAGGCCTCGCCCTCCACCAGGCCGGCGCGCAACTGTTCCACGCTGGCGCTGCGGGCCAGGCGTTGGCGCTGGAGCAACTCGCGGGTGAGTTGCAGCGCCTGCTCCGCCGCCTTCACCTGTTCGGCGCATTGGCTGCCTTGCTGCTTCAGCTCTAGCAGCTGCTGTTCCTGGGCGACCAGGCGCTGGCCGAGTTCGGCCAGGCGTCGGACCAGGTCGGCGCGCCGGCCCAGGCCTTGCTGCCACTCCTTGTACAGCGCCTGGCTTTGCTCCAGCCCGGAGGTCTGCTGGCGCAGCTCATCCAGTCGCGCGGCGAGGTCATCCGTGTCGCTGCCATGCAGCGCAACCCACTTTTCCTGGAGCTGCCCGAGTGGCTCAGCGGCCTGCGCCAGGGCGTTCTCCAGCTCCGGCAGCAGGGCGCGGCTTTCGGCCGAACGCTGGCGCCGTTGCAGGAAAGCGGCGAACTGGCCCTGCTGGGTCGGCCAGGCGTCGCCGAGGGTGGCGAGGGCGCTGCTCTGCTGCAGCGCGGCCCGCAATTGCGTCTGTTCTTCGGCGCTGCGCTGCCGTTCGCTCTCCAGGCGCTGGATTGCCTCGCACTGCTGGGCATGGCGCTCGTTCGACTGGCGATGGAGTGTCTGCTGTTCGGATAGCGTCCGCTCGAGGCGGCTGGCCTCGGCCTCCAGCTGGAAAGCCTCGCGCAGCGGCCCCTGGGCTTCGCGAAGAGTGCTTTCGGCGGCGGCCTGGCGTTGCCGCGCCTCGTGCAACTGGCTCTGCAACTGCTGCAGACGTTCGCTGCCCGCGGTGTGCCGCTGGCTTTGCTGGCGATGTTGCTCCTGGGAAAGCAGCAGGTCCTGTCCGAGCTGTTCGAGGCGTTGCAGCAGGCCGCGAACCGGGGCCAGGCGCTCCAGCTGCTGCAGGGTTTCCCGCTCGGCGGCCAGGCCGTCCCAGGCGTGCCGCGCCTCGGCGAGTTGACGCTGGGCCTGCTCGCAAGACAGGGCCAGGCGCCGCTCCTCCAGGAACCATTGCTGCTGGCTTTCCAGGCGCTGCAGCGCCTGCTGCTCCTGCTGGCGGGCCTGGGTGTGGTTCGCCAGCGTCGATTCCAGCTCGGTCCGCGCCTGTTCGGCGAGCGGCAGGCTGCCTTCCAGGCGTTGTTCCAGCTGCTTGCGCTGTTCGTGGGCCAGGCTGGCGCGCTGGTAGGCGGCCTTGCTCAGTTGGCTGTAGAGGCCGGTGTCGGTGAGTTTCTCCAGCAACGCGCCGCGATCGTTGTCGTTGGCCTTGAGAAAGGCGCTGAATTCGCTCTGTGCCAGCAGCACGGCGCGGGTGAACTGGGCGAAGTTGAGGCCGAGCTTCTGTTCCAGCTGCTCGCGGAATTCGCTCTTCTTGTTCGCCGCGAGCATCTGCCGGCTATCCAGGTCCTGCAGGCTCTGCCGGCTGGCCTGCAACTGGCCGTCGACCTTGTCCCGCGCGCGGCGGGTTTCCCAGCGGGCGCGGTAGCGGCGGCCGTCGATGCCGACGAAGTCCACTTCGGCGTAGCCGCTGGCGCAACCGCGGCGCAGCAGGTTGCGCTCGTCGTTGCTGGACAGTTCGTTCCGGCCGTCGGGCACCTTGCTGGCGGTCGAGGTGGATTCCAGGCGTGGGGTGCTGCCGAACAGGGCCAGGCACAGGGCGTCCAGCACGGTGCTCTTGCCGGCGCCGGTCGGCCCGGTGATGGCGAACAGGCCGGCGCTGGACAGCGGCTCGCGGGTGAAGTCGATTTCCTGCTCGCCGCCGAGGGAGGCGAGGTTCTTCAGGCGGATGGCGAGAATCTTCATGAAGCGGCTTATTTCCCCGAGGGCTCTTCGGTGGTCAGTTCGACGCTCTGCAGCAGGCTGGCGAAGTCGTCCAGCGCCTGCGCATCCGGGCTGGAACCATAGGCGCTTTCCCAGGCACGGCTGAACAGCTCCTGCGGGCTGAGCTGGTCGAGACCGAGCAGCGGCGCCTGCTCCTCATCGCGCCGCCGGTACTCGCTGGCGATACGCACCAGGCGACAGGCCTTGCCCTGCAGGGCGCTCTCGATCTGCTGGCGGAGGTCGGGCTGCGGTTCGTCCAGGCGTACGCGGACTTCCAGCCAGGGACGGTGTTCGTCCAGCAGATCGGCGTCGGCCAGCCCCGCGAGCTGCAGCAGGACATCGCCAAGGGGAGCCGGACCGATCCGCAGCAAGTCCACGGCGCGGGGCACCTGGAGACTCTGCACATCCTCCAGCCGCTCACCCTCCAGGGTGACGAGCAGGACCTGGTGGCGGTAGTTCACTTCGGCGAAGGACAACGGCAACGGCGAGCCGCTGTAGCGAATGCGCTCCTGTCCGGCGACTTTCTGTGGCTTGTGCAGATGACCGAGGGCTACGTAGGCAATCTGCTCCGGAAACAGGCTGGCGGGTAGCGCCTCGACATTGCCGATGATCAGGTTTCGCTCGGAATCTTCGGAAATCGCACCACCGGCCATGTGCGCATGGCTGAGGGCGACCAGTGCCTGTCCCGGTTCGCGGCGAGCCTCCGCGGCGTCGACCAGGCGTTCATGCACCTGGCGGATGCCGGCCAGGTAGTCGTCGCCGTTCGCGCCACCGGTGACTTCGGCGGGGCGCAGGAAGGGCAGGGCGAGGCACCAGGCGGCAACCTGGCCATCTGCATCGTGCAGGGGTAACAGCAGGCGATCGCTGTCGAGGCTTTCGTCTATCCAGCCGATACGGCCGATGGCATGGGCGTTCAGACGTTTCATCAATGCTGCCGGCAACTCGATGCGCGCGCCGGAGTCGTGGTTGCCGGCGATCATCACTATTTCCAGTTGCGGCAGCCGCTGATGAACGCTGACGATGAAGTCGTAGAGGCGCTCCTGGGCCTTGAGCGGTGGGTTGACCGTGTCGAAGACGTCACCGGCGATCAGCAGGGCATCGGCGCGCTGCTCCTCCAGCTGGCGCAGCAGCCAGTCGAGGAAGCGCGCGTGTTCATGGTCGCGGTCCTGGCCGTGCAGGGTCTGGCCCAGGTGCCAGTCGGAGGTGTGGATGAGGCGCATGGATGACTCGTCGAAAACGGGGAGCGGGCTCGCATTCCTTATATGAGGCAACAGAAGGAGAGGGCGGGGCAAGCCAGCCTATAAGGAAGGCGTGGCGTCCGCCGGAGGCTTCTTGACCTTTGGGTTGAAAAGTTTCAATTAAGTGTTGACGGCAGTTTTTATCTCCCTATAATGCGCACCACTCCCGGCGACGACGAAGAGTAAATGCTTGAAAATCAAGGATTTACGGATTCTCTCCCAGGGGTGGTGAAGCGCTCCGGCAGGTTGTTCGCCGCAGCGGTTCGGTCCCGGAAGGGATTCGGAACGAAGCTTCGCCGAGGTGCTTGACAGCGAGTTTGAACGCTGTAGAATGCGCCTCCCGCTGATCGGAAGATGGTTTGAAGGTCAGCGCAAGCGGTTGAGTAGAAAAGAAAATTTTCGAAAATAACGCTTGACGGAAAGAGAGGTTGCTGTAGAATGCGCGGCCTCGGTTGAGACGAAAGCCTTGACCAACTGCTCTTTAACAAGTCGAATCAAGCAATTCGTGTGGGTGCTTGTGATGTAAGACTGGTGATCGCAAGATTATCAGCAACACAAGTAACTCTGTGAATTCACAAGAGTTAATTGCGATTGCTGAGCCAAGTTTAGGGTTTTCTCAAAACCCAAGCAGTATTGAACTGAAGAGTTTGATCATGGCTCAGATTGAACGCTGGCGGCAGGCCTAACACATGCAAGTCGAGCGGATGAAGGGAGCTTGCTCCTGGATTCAGCGGCGGACGGGTGAGTAATGCCTAGGAATCTGCCTGGTAGTGGGGGATAACGTCCGGAAACGGGCGCTAATACCGCATACGTCCTGAGGGAGAAAGTGGGGGATCTTCGGACCTCACGCTATCAGATGAGCCTAGGTCGGATTAGCTAGTTGGTGGGGTAAAGGCCTACCAAGGCGACGATCCGTAACTGGTCTGAGAGGATGATCAGTCACACTGGAACTGAGACACGGTCCAGACTCCTACGGGAGGCAGCAGTGGGGAATATTGGACAATGGGCGAAAGCCTGATCCAGCCATGCCGCGTGTGTGAAGAAGGTCTTCGGATTGTAAAGCACTTTAAGTTGGGAGGAAGGGCAGTAAGTTAATACCTTGCTGTTTTGACGTTACCAACAGAATAAGCACCGGCTAACTTCGTGCCAGCAGCCGCGGTAATACGAAGGGTGCAAGCGTTAATCGGAATTACTGGGCGTAAAGCGCGCGTAGGTGGTTCAGCAAGTTGGATGTGAAATCCCCGGGCTCAACCTGGGAACTGCATCCAAAACTACTGAGCTAGAGTACGGTAGAGGGTGGTGGAATTTCCTGTGTAGCGGTGAAATGCGTAGATATAGGAAGGAACACCAGTGGCGAAGGCGACCACCTGGACTGATACTGACACTGAGGTGCGAAAGCGTGGGGAGCAAACAGGATTAGATACCCTGGTAGTCCACGCCGTAAACGATGTCGACTAGCCGTTGGGATCCTTGAGATCTTAGTGGCGCAGCTAACGCGATAAGTCGACCGCCTGGGGAGTACGGCCGCAAGGTTAAAACTCAAATGAATTGACGGGGGCCCGCACAAGCGGTGGAGCATGTGGTTTAATTCGAAGCAACGCGAAGAACCTTACCTGGCCTTGACATGCTGAGAACTTTCCAGAGATGGATTGGTGCCTTCGGGAACTCAGACACAGGTGCTGCATGGCTGTCGTCAGCTCGTGTCGTGAGATGTTGGGTTAAGTCCCGTAACGAGCGCAACCCTTGTCCTTAGTTACCAGCACCTCGGGTGGGCACTCTAAGGAGACTGCCGGTGACAAACCGGAGGAAGGTGGGGATGACGTCAAGTCATCATGGCCCTTACGGCCAGGGCTACACACGTGCTACAATGGTCGGTACAAAGGGTTGCCAAGCCGCGAGGTGGAGCTAATCCCATAAAACCGATCGTAGTCCGGATCGCAGTCTGCAACTCGACTGCGTGAAGTCGGAATCGCTAGTAATCGTGAATCAGAATGTCACGGTGAATACGTTCCCGGGCCTTGTACACACCGCCCGTCACACCATGGGAGTGGGTTGCTCCAGAAGTAGCTAGTCTAACCGCAAGGGGGACGGTTACCACGGAGTGATTCATGACTGGGGTGAAGTCGTAACAAGGTAGCCGTAGGGGAACCTGCGGCTGGATCACCTCCTTAATCGAAGATCCCAGCTTCTTCATAAGCTCCCACACGAATTGCTTGATTCACTGGTTAGACGATTGGGTCTGTAGCTCAGTTGGTTAGAGCGCACCCCTGATAAGGGTGAGGTCGGCAGTTCGAATCTGCCCAGACCCACCAATTGTTGGTGTGCTGCGTGATCCGATACGGGGCCATAGCTCAGCTGGGAGAGCGCCTGCTTTGCACGCAGGAGGTCAGGAGTTCGATCCTCCTTGGCTCCACCATCTAACAATCGTCGAAAGCTCAGAAATGAATGTTCGTGGATGAACATTGATTTCTGGTCTTTGCACCAGAACTGTTCTTTAAAAATTCGGGTATGTGATAGAAGTAAGACTGAATGATCTCTTTCACTGGTGATCATTCAAGTCAAGGTAAAATTTGCGAGTTCAAGCGCGAATTTTCGGCGAATGTCGTCTTCACAGTATAACCAGATTGCTTGGGGTTATATGGTCAAGTGAAGAAGCGCATACGGTGGATGCCTTGGCAGTCAGAGGCGATGAAAGACGTGGTAGCCTGCGATAAGCTTCGGGGAGTCGGCAAACAGACTTTGATCCGGAGATCTCTGAATGGGGGAACCCACCTAGGATAACCTAGGTATCTTGTACTGAATCCATAGGTGCAAGAGGCGAACCAGGGGAACTGAAACATCTAAGTACCCTGAGGAAAAGAAATCAACCGAGATTCCCTTAGTAGTGGCGAGCGAACGGGGATTAGCCCTTAAGCTTCATTGATTTTAGCGGAACGCTCTGGAAAGTGCGGCCATAGTGGGTGATAGCCCCGTACGCGAAAGGATCTTTGAAGTGAAATCGAGTAGGACGGAGCACGAGAAACTTTGTCTGAACATGGGGGGACCATCCTCCAAGGCTAAATACTACTGACTGACCGATAGTGAACCAGTACCGTGAGGGAAAGGCGAAAAGAACCCCGGAGAGGGGAGTGAAATAGAACCTGAAACCGTATGCGTACAAGCAGTGGGAGCCTACTTGTTAGGTGACTGCGTACCTTTTGTATAATGGGTCAGCGACTTATATTCAGTGGCGAGCTTAACCGAATAGGGTAGGCGTAGCGAAAGCGAGTCTTAATAGGGCGTTTAGTCGCTGGGTATAGACCCGAAACCGGGCGATCTATCCATGAGCAGGTTGAAGGTTAGGTAACACTGACTGGAGGACCGAACCCACTCCCGTTGAAAAGGTAGGGGATGACTTGTGGATCGGAGTGAAAGGCTAATCAAGCTCGGAGATAGCTGGTTCTCCTCGAAAGCTATTTAGGTAGCGCCTCATGTATCACTCTGGGGGGTAGAGCACTGTTTCGGCTAGGGGGTCATCCCGACTTACCAAACCGATGCAAACTCCGAATACCCAGAAGTGCCGAGCATGGGAGACACACGGCGGGTGCTAACGTCCGTCGTGAAAAGGGAAACAACCCAGACCGCCAGCTAAGGTCCCAAAGTTGTGGTTAAGTGGTAAACGATGTGGGAAGGCTTAGACAGCTAGGAGGTTGGCTTAGAAGCAGCCATCCTTTAAAGAAAGCGTAATAGCTCACTAGTCGAGTCGGCCTGCGCGGAAGATGTAACGGGGCTCAAACCACACACCGAAGCTGCGGGTGTCACGTAAGTGACGCGGTAGAGGAGCGTTCTGTAAGCCTGTGAAGGTGAGTTGAGAAGCTTGCTGGAGGTATCAGAAGTGCGAATGCTGACATGAGTAACGACAATGGGTGTGAAAAACACCCACGCCGAAAGACCAAGGGTTCCTGCGCAACGTTAATCGACGCAGGGTTAGTCGGTTCCTAAGGCGAGGCTGAAAAGCGTAGTCGATGGGAAACAGGTTAATATTCCTGTACTTCTGGTTACTGCGATGGAGGGACGGAGAAGGCTAGGCCAGCTTGGCGTTGGTTGTCCAAGTTTAAGGTGGTAGGCTGAAATCTTAGGTAAATCCGGGGTTTCAAGGCCGAGAGCTGATGACGAGTCGTCTTTTAGATGACGAAGTGGTTGATGCCATGCTTCCAAGAAAAGCTTCTAAGCTTCAGGTAACCAGGAACCGTACCCCAAACCGACACAGGTGGTCGGGTAGAGAATACCAAGGCGCTTGAGAGAACTCGGGTGAAGGAACTAGGCAAAATGGCACCGTAACTTCGGGAGAAGGTGCGCCGGCTAGGGTGAAGGATTTACTCCGTAAGCTCTGGCTGGTCGAAGATACCAGGCCGCTGCGACTGTTTATTAAAAACACAGCACTCTGCAAACACGAAAGTGGACGTATAGGGTGTGACGCCTGCCCGGTGCCGGAAGGTTAATTGATGGGGTTAGCGCAAGCGAAGCTCTTGATCGAAGCCCCGGTAAACGGCGGCCGTAACTATAACGGTCCTAAGGTAGCGAAATTCCTTGTCGGGTAAGTTCCGACCTGCACGAATGGCGTAACGATGGCGGCGCTGTCTCCACCCGAGACTCAGTGAAATTGAAATCGCTGTGAAGATGCAGTGTATCCGCGGCTAGACGGAAAGACCCCGTGAACCTTTACTGTAGCTTTGCACTGGACTTTGAGCCTGCTTGTGTAGGATAGGTGGGAGGCTTTGAAGCGTGGACGCCAGTTCGCGTGGAGCCATCCTTGAAATACCACCCTGGCATGCTTGAGGTTCTAACTCTGGTCCGTGATCCGGATCGAGGACAGTGTATGGTGGGCAGTTTGACTGGGGCGGTCTCCTCCTAAAGAGTAACGGAGGAGTACGAAGGTGCGCTCAGACCGGTCGGAAATCGGTCGCAGAGTATAAAGGCAAAAGCGCGCTTGACTGCGAGACAGACACGTCGAGCAGGTACGAAAGTAGGTCTTAGTGATCCGGTGGTTCTGTATGGAAGGGCCATCGCTCAACGGATAAAAGGTACTCCGGGGATAACAGGCTGATACCGCCCAAGAGTTCATATCGACGGCGGTGTTTGGCACCTCGATGTCGGCTCATCACATCCTGGGGCTGAAGCCGGTCCCAAGGGTATGGCTGTTCGCCATTTAAAGTGGTACGCGAGCTGGGTTTAGAACGTCGTGAGACAGTTCGGTCCCTATCTGCCGTGGACGTTTGAGATTTGAGAGGGGCTGCTCCTAGTACGAGAGGACCGGAGTGGACGAACCTCTGGTGTTCCGGTTGTCACGCCAGTGGCATTGCCGGGTAGCTATGTTCGGAAAAGATAACCGCTGAAAGCATCTAAGCGGGAAACTTGCCTCAAGATGAGATCTCACTGGGAACTTGATTCCCCTGAAGGGCCGTCGAAGACTACGACGTTGATAGGCTGGGTGTGTAAGCGTTGTGAGGCGTTGAGCTAACCAGTACTAATTGCCCGTGAGGCTTGACCATATAACACCCAAACAATCTGACGATTGTGTGTTGTAAGGTGAAGTCGACGAACCGAAAGTTCGCATGAACCGCAAACACCTTGAAATCACATACCTGAATCCGGATAGACGTAAGCACAAGCAAACGGATATCCAACCGAATTGCTTGACGATCATAGAGCGTTGGAACCACCTGATCCCTTCCCGAACTCAGAAGTGAAACGACGCATCGCCGATGGTAGTGTGGGGTCTCCCCATGTGAGAGTAGGTCATCGTCAAGCTCCTATCCCAAAACCCCTGGCCAGCAATGGCCGGGGGTTTTGCTTTGGCGCTGGAAATATCCCGACTCGACGACGTTCGCGAGTTGTCTCCGAAGCCCGAGTCTGCGCTGCAGCCTTTATCGGCGGGCTGCCGCGCTCTGGGAGGGTGCCCTTTCCCTTCCACCTGTCTCAGCGCCGCGGTCGACGGGCCTGAAACACTGGCTAGAGCGCTAGCTCGCGGCCTCGAAAAGAAACGGATGGGTTCTACTGAAGGGAATCGCTTGCTTTACTGTATGAATAAACAGTATCGTGAGCGCTCCCCCCTTCGTGGCCATCCCTGTTGGCCATCCCAGGCAGCTCGCTCATCGAGCTGCCTTTTTCTTTGTCTCAGTGAAAGTCCCGGCTGCGTACGTCCAGTCCGGTGAGCAGGGGCGTCAGGTCCTGCAAACGGCCGGCGATGACATGCCGTACGCCGCTGGATGACTCGAGCGTGCCTTCCACCTGGAGCAGGCGGGATTCGAGGAAGGGGCGCCGCTGCCGCTCGGCGAGGTCGTGCCAGACCACCACATTGACCATGCCGAACTCGTCTTCCAGGGTGATGAAGGTTACGCCGCTCGCCGTCTGCGGCCGCTGCCGGCCGACCACCAGACCGGCGATCCGCACCGGGCGTCCATGTTCCATGCCCACCAGTTCGCGGGAGGCACGACAGCGGCGCGCCTTGAGCTGGACGCGCAGCAGCTTCAGAGGATGCGGGCCGAGAGTGGTGCCGAGCAGGGCGTAGTCGCTCAGCAGCTCTTCGCCCCGGCTGGGCAGTGGAAGGCTGATCGCCGGTTCTTCGATCCGAGGGCCTTCGGCGAACAGCGGCAACTGTGGCTCGACGCCAGCGATCGCCCAGCGCGCCTTGTGCCGATGCCCGGCGAGCCCTCGCAAGGCGCCGGCATCGGCCAGTAACTCGAGGGCCCGGGTATCGAGTCCGGCACGTCGGCCGAGGTCATGCACGTCCGTGAATGACTGCGCCTGCCTGGCCTGTTCGATGCGCCTGGCGTCCTCCTCGCGAAAGCCGCGGATCATCCGCAGGCCGAGGCGAATGGCCGGTTGCTCCTGGCCGATGGGCTCCAGGCTGCAATCCCAGCGACTGTGGCGGACATCCACCGGACGTGTCTGGATGGCGTGCCGCCGTGCGTCCTGGAGCAACTGGTCGGGGCTGTAGAAACCCATCGGCCAGCTGTTGATCAGGGCGCAGGTGAAGGCCGCCGGCTCGTGACGTTTCAGCCAACTGCTGGCGTAGGTGAGCAGGGCGAAGCTGGCGGCGTGGGACTCGGGGAAGCCATAGCTGCCGAAGCCCTTGATCTGTTCGAAGATACGCGCGGCGAAGTCGGCTTCGTAGCCGTTGGCGAGCATGCCGCGGGTCAGTCGTTCGCGATGGTGCTCCAGGCCGCCGTGGCGCTTCCAGGCGGCCATGGAACGACGCAGTTCGTCCGCCTCGCCCGGCGAATAGTCGGCGGCGACGATCGCCAGTTCCATGACCTGTTCCTGGAACAGCGGCACGCCCAGGGTGCGTTCGAAGACCTTCTCCAGTTCGACGGAGGGATAGGCCACCGGCTCTTCTCCGTTTCGCCGCCGCAGGTAGGGATGCACCATGTCGCCCTGGATCGGCCCCGGGCGGACGATGGCGACCTGGATCACCAGGTCATAGAACTTTTCCGGGCGCAGGCGTGGCAGCATGGCCATCTGCGCGCGCGATTCGATCTGGAACACACCGATGGTATCGGCGCGGCTGATCATCGCATAGGTCGCCGGGTCTTCGCTGGGGATGCTGGCGAGGCTCAGGCGTTCGCCGCCGCGCAGTTCGTGCAGCAGGTCGAAGCTGCGGCGCAGGGCGCTGAGCATGCCCAGGGCGAGCACGTCGACCTTGAGCAGGCCGACCGCGTCGAGGTCGTCCTTGTCCCACTGGATCACGGTGCGCTCGGCCATGCTGGCGTTCTCCACCGGCACCAGGGTGTCCAGGGGCTGCTCGGAGATGACGAAGCCGCCAGGGTGCTGCGAGAGGTGGCGCGGGAAGCCGACCAGTTCGCCGGTCAGGGCCAGCACCCGACGCAGGACCGCGCTCTGCGGATCGAAGCCGGCCTCCATCAGGCGTTCGGCGCTGGGCGCCCGGTCGCTCCAGCGCCCGCAGCAATTGGCCAGGGCATCGACCTGGTCGGGTGGCAAGCCCAGTGCCTTGGCCACGTCGCGCACCGCGCCGGCCCCATGGTAGGTGCTGACCACCGCGGTCAGCGCCGCGCGTTGGCGACCGTAGCGGTTGAAGACGTACTGGATGACTTCCTCGCGGCGTTCATGCTCGAAGTCCACGTCGATGTCCGGTGGTTCGTTGCGCTCGCGGGAAAGAAAGCGCTCGAACAGCAGGTTGATCCGCTCCGGATCGAGCTCGGTGATGCCGAGGGCGAAACACACCGCCGAATTGGCCGCCGAGCCGCGTCCCTGGCAAAGGATTTTCTGGCGCCGGGCGAAGCCGACGATGTCCTGCACCGTGAGGAAATAGCTTTCATAACCCAGTTCGGAAATCAGTTTCAGTTCTTTCTCGATCTGCTCGCGGACCTTGGCGCTCGCGCCGTCCGGCCAGCGCCTGCGGATGCCTTCCTCGGTGAGTCGCCGTAGCCAGGAGGCCGGGTCATGTCCGGCCGGCACCAGTTCCCGGGGGTACTGGTACTTCAACTGTTCCAGGTCGAACCGGCAACGTTCGGCGATGCGCAGGGTTTCCGCCAGCAGGGCCTCCGGATAGATGCCCTGCAGGGCCGCCAGCGGGCGCAGGTGGCGCTCGCCGTTGGCGAACAGATGGGCGCCCGCCTCGCTCACCGGCAGATGGTTGCGGATCGCCGTCATGCAGTCCTGCAGGGCGCGCCTGCCACGGCAGTGCATATGCACGTCGCCACAGGCCACTGCCGGCAACTGCGCGCGGGCAGCGAGCGCCAGCAGGCCGCGCAGGCGAGCGTCGTCATCGGCGCCGCGATGCAGCTCGACGCCCAGCCACAGGCGTTGCGGGAAGCATTCGCCGAGCCAGGCGGCATCGTCGTCATCGCCCGGCTCGGCCAGCCAGATCGCCAACACTCCGTCCAGCGCAGGTTGCAGGTCTTCGCGCAGCAGCCGATAACTGCCCTTGTCGGCCCGCCGCCGGCCACGGGTGATGAGCCGGCAGAGCTGCTGGTAGCCCACCAGGTCCTCCACCAGCAGGACCAGTTTCGGTCCCTGTTCGAGGCGGATCTCGCTGCCGACGAGCAATTTCACCCGGTACTCCCGCGCCGCCTGCCAGGCCCGCACGATGCCGGCCAGGCTGCATTCGTCGGTGATCGCCAGGGCCCGGTAGCCCAGGCGGGCAGCGCGGGCGAAGAGCTCCGCAGCGCTGGAGGCGCCACGCTGGAAGCTGAAATTGGACAGGCAGTGCAGCTCGGCGTAGGCGCTCATGCGAACCAGCCATGCAGCCACAGCGGCCCTTCGCTGCCGACCTCGCGGTAGACCCAGGCGCGTTGGCCGGAACGGGTTTCCACCAGGTAGTAGTCGCGACGGATGTCTTCGCCGTCCCACCAGCCCGACTCGATGCGCTCGGGGCCGGCCAGCACGGTCGGCAGCGCCTCGCCGAGGGGCCGGGGCTCCATCAGCAGCCAACCGGGGCGGAGGCCGGCGGGAGCCAGCGGCACGGACCTGTCGCAGGTCTCCAGCCGCCAGCTGCGCTCCGGACGATGTTCGGCGACAGCGCTCAGGCCGTGTACTGCCTCGTCGCCCAGACGTGCCCGCAGGCGTTCCCGCAACTGGTCCCAGGCGAGGAACTGCTGCGGACGCTCGTCGAACAGTTCCCTGTGCCGCGGGGTGAAGGGGGGCAGTTCGTCGGCCAGCAGGCGCACGGCATGCACTGGCGCGGGCAATTGCAGTTGTTCGAGGCGGCCGCGGGTCAGTTCGAACAGCATGGCCGCCTCGCGCTCGGCGCCGAGCAGGCCGATCGTGACCAGGCTGTCGGCGCGTCCGTGATGCTCCAGGCGCAGGCTGAAGCGCTGCACGCCGCTGTCGCGTCCGGCGAGAAAGGCCGCGAGGTCGGCGGTCAGCCGGCGCAGGGGGAAGAGCAGGGCCTGGTGGGATTCCACGTCGAAGTTGAGCTCGATGCGCAGATCGAATACGTCCGGCGGCCGGTAGTGCTCCAGGGCCAGGGGGATGCGTCCGCCGATGCGATCGATCTGCAGCAGCAGTTCGGCAGGGAAGCGGCGGGCCAGGGCCGCGCGCGGCAGGTCGAGGACCTGTCGCAGGTGGCGCAGCCCCATGCGCCCGAGGGCGGTCGTCAGGTCCCGGGACAGTCCCAGCCGGTCGAGCGGGAGGCTGGCCAGGTGGCGACGCAGCGCGTCGTCGTCCTCGATGGCCAGCCCGTCCTGGCTGTCCACCAGCACCCTGGCCGCCGCCGGGTTCGGCGCCAGGCACAGGCGGTGGCTGAAACCCAGGGCCGTCAGCTCCCTGCGCAGGCGCGCCTCGAAGCGCGGCCAGGGACCGAACAGGGCAAGGCTCGACTGTACCTCCAGCAGCAGCGCGCGTGGATAGTGCAGGCTGACCTGCGAACTGAAGCCATAGGCCCAGGCGGCGAGAAAGGCCTGCCAGCGTTCGATGGCGACGAGGTCGTACTCTGCCGTGGCGAAGACCCGGCTCAGGGCCTGGGCGGCGATCAGCGACTGCCCGGGCTTCAGGCCGAGGGCGCGCGCCGCCGGGTTGACCGCCCGCAGCAGGCGGCGTTGCGGCGGTCCCCCGAGCAGCGCCAGCGGCGCCCCGGGATCCGACCGTTGGCGCAAGGCGCTGTCCATGGCCAGCTGCGGCAGGAGAATGCAAGCCCAGAGCATGGCCGCCTCATTGCCAGGCGCTGGCCGGCAGGGAGGTCGCCGGCGCGAGGCCGCCCCGGCACTTGAGGATGCGCAGGCGCGCGGGGTGGCTCTCCAGGCACAGGCGCAGCGCCGCGGGCGAGGGATTGACCGCTTCGCGCAGGGGGCGATAGGCGAACCCCAGCGCCTGGCCGCTTTCGGCGGCTACCTGGAGTCGACGCAGGGCGCGGTCATCGGCCTGCTGCGGCCAGCACAGCACGGCGGCGCAACTGCCCGAACGCAGGCATTGCTCGGCGGCCCACAGGGCGTCACGGCCGCTGGCCTGGACCAGGACCAGGTGGCGCAGATCGACCGCGGCGGCGAGCCAGGCCTGCGGATAGGGCAGGTACGGCGCGCCGACCAGCACTACGCGGCGTTGTGCCCGGGTCAGGCGGACCAGGGTAGGTAGCAGCAATTGCAGCTCGCCGACGCCGTCGCGGGCGTGGAGGATTTCGCTCAGGGCATGCTCCGGCCAGCCGCCGCCCGGTAGCAGCGCGTCCAGGCGCGCATGCCCGGTGGGCTGGGAGCTGCTGGCCGGGAGAGCGGATTGGCCTTTCCAGACCCGACGGGCATCGAGCAGGGTATTCAGGTCTATGCCTGCTCCTTGTCCCGGGAGAGTGTCGAGAGGGGAACGCTGGGCTACGGATGACAGGGAGGCCAAGGAAAATGACTCGTTTACTGTATGTAAATACAGTATTTGCTGTAGTCCTTTTCTGGTCAATGGCTGTCGGTCGGCATCCTTTTCTATGCCATTGAGACTCAATAACGAATATAATTGAGAATCGTTATTCATATTTGGGCACGCCTCGGCGGTCCAATGCGTTCCGTCTCTCGAAAGGAATTTCCCTAATGGATACCCTGGCCCCCGAATCCACTCGGCAAAACCTGCGTTCGCAACGCCTCAACCTGCTGACCAACGAGCCGCACCAGCGCCTGGAGAGCCTGGTGAAGAGCAAGGAACCCTTCGCCAGCCGAGACAACTTCGCCCGCTTCGTCGCTGCCCAGTATCTCTTCCAGCATGACCTGGAGCCGCTTTATCGCAACGAGGCGCTGGCCCGCCTGTTCCCCGACCTGGCTTCCCGCGCCCGCGACGATGCCGCCCGTGCCGACCTGGCCGACCTCGGCCACGCCGTGCCGGAAGGCGACCAGAGCGTGCGCGAGGCCGACCTGAGCCTGGCCGAGGCGCTGGGCTGGCTGTTCGTTTCCGAGGGCTCGAAGCTGGGCGCGGCGTTCCTGTTCAAGAAGGCCGCCGCCCTCGAGCTCGACGAGAACTTCGGCGCCCGCCACCTGGCCGAACCGGAAGGCGGTCGCGCCCAGGGCTGGAAGAGCTTCGTGGCGATCCTCGACGGCATCGAACTGAACGACGAGGAAGAGCGCCTGGCCGCGAAGGGCGCCAGCGATGCCTTCAATCGTTTCGGCGACCTGCTGGAGCGTACCTTCGCCTGAGTGGCGTTCCTTCTCCTTTGGTCGGCGGCCAACCCTGCCGACGACGAGTGCCCCGGCCTGGTCCGGGGCTTTTTTTGTCTTGCCGCCGGCCAGGAACAGCGTGTCCGACCGGCAGGGCGAATGAAGGCCGGCGTCGGCAGATGGGAGCCCTTAACGAGGTGGCCGCTGCGCTTCCACCGAGTTGCCGAACGAGGTACCCAGGCGAATGCGTGTCGCCGACTGGTTGTACAGGCCGAGCTGGTTTGGCGGACGCCGGACGATGGCGGCGGAATCCAGCTCCTGTTCGCGGCGGGCCCTGGCCGCGCTCTCCGGGTCGGCCATCTGCTGGCTCAGGCATTCATAGGACAGCGCCTGGTAACCATTGACCTCGGTGCTGATGCAGTTCGCCGGTGGCGTCGGCTCGTCGGCCTGGGCGGTGGACATGGCCAGGCCCAGGAACAGGCCCGGCAGGATCCGCGATGAACGGTGCATGACGATTCTCCCGCGCTGGGATGGTGGTTTCCCGCTTATACGGCAATCGGCGAAAACATGTCACCGCGCGCGCCGTCACACCACAGTCACACAGTGCCATCAGGATGTCCCTCCTGGGTGATGGCCATCTGGCCTGCACCGGGTAGTTCGGACTGGAATCCGTCGATGTCGATCCTCGGGGTGGCAAGGTCGTGTGCAGTGTCGTTGCTCGGCCTCGGCATGGTGTTGCCGGCGCCCGGCGCCGTGCCGGGTGAAAGTGGCAGGCCGACGTTGCGCCTGGCGGTGCATGAATTCGATATTCCCCCGCAGGGCCTGGCAGCGGCGCTGGTGACCTACAGCGGAGTGACGGGAATGGCGGTTCTGGTGGATGGCGAACTGGCCCGCGGGCGGCGTTCGGCACGATTGCAGGGCCGCTTCACCGCCAGTGACGCCCTGGCCCGGCTGCTCGACGGCACCGGTCTGATGGCGCGCTATACCAGCCAGGAGGCGTTCACCCTGCTGCCGGCGCAAGCCGCCAGGAGCGTCGTTGCGTCGCCGATCTCCTCGTCGCGGGCCGCGCAGCCCCTGGATCGCGGCTACGCCGGAGCGCTCCAGGCGGCCCTGGAGGAACAGCTGTGTCGTTCGCCGCACACCCGTCCCGGCACCTACCGGGCGGTGTTGCAGCTCTGGATCGGACGCCATGGCGAGGTACGCCACAGCCGCCTGCTCGGCTCGACCGGCGATGCCCGGCGCGACGGCGCCCTGGTCGAGAGCCTGCGCGGAGTGAGGGTGATGCGCGCGACGCCGGCCACGCTGGCCCAGCCGCTGACCATCCTGTTGCTGCCGAAGGCGACGGACAGGGCCATGGAGTGCACGTTGAGGGAGGGAGTGGGAGGGTCATGAGCGAATCGCCGCAAAGCGCGATGGTCAAGCTGTTCCTTGCCTCCTACGACGACTTCAAGGCGCGCCTGAAGCGGCGCCTGGGTTCCGAGGACCTGGCCAGCGATGTCCTGCACGAGACCTATCTGCGGGTCGACCGGATGGATCACGCCCTGGAAGTCAGGAAGCCCCAGGCCTACCTGTTCCGCATCGCCCTGAACATCGCCGCCGACCGCCGCGAGGGCGACGCCCGGCTGCTCACCGGGGAGGAGGTGGCGGAGCTGTTGCAGGTACCCGACGAAGGCCTCGACCCGGAACGCATCGTCGGTGGCCACGCCGACATCCGCCGCCTGGTGGAGGCGCTCTGCGAGCTGCCCGCGCGGCGCCGGCAGATCCTCATCGCCTCGCGCCTGGAGGAAACGCCGCACCTGGAGATTTCCCGTCGCTTCGGCATTTCCACCCGCACCGTGGAGAAGGAACTCAAGGCCGCGCTGTGGTACTGCGCGGAGCGTCTGGAAAGAAAAGTCATCCAGAGGTTCGGTCCCGGGGCCGGAAAACCGTCATAAGAACAAGCAGGCCGAAACCGTCGCGGCCGCCTCCAATCCATGAGCCATTCCGGTGTCCGTAAAGCACAGCCATGACAGCCTCCGACTCCGCCGCCGATGAAACCGGCGATCTTCGCCGCGAGGCGCAGGCCTGGGTGATCAGCCTGACCTCCGGACGCGTCACCCAGGGCGACGCGCGGGCCTTCCGCCAGTGGTGCGCGCGCAGTCCGGAACACCTGCGGGCGTTCGTCGAGGCGCGTGATCTCTGGCAGACCCTCGGCAGTGCCGCCGCGCTCCCGCTGGAGCCACGGGCCGTGGCGCGGGTAGCCACGCGGACGCCGCGGCGTTTCGGGCGCCGCTGGTTCGTCGGCGGGGCGCTGGCCGCCTCGGTGGCGCTGTTCGCCCTGCGTCCGTCGCTGCTCGGACAGGGGCTGGGCGGCGCCGACTACGTGACAGCGGTCGGCGAGCAGCGCCAGGTGCAGGTGAGCGGCGGGACGCGGATCGAGATGAACACCCGGACCCGCCTGAACGTGCGGCGCAACCGCGAGCAACAGGAAACCATCGAGTTGCTCAGCGGCGAAGCCGAGATCATCGCCAGCCATCCACCGCAGAGCGGACTGCGGGTACTGGCCGGGAGCGCCTGGCTGAGCGCCAGCCGGGCCCGCTTCAATGTGCGCAGCAACGACGATGTCTGCGTGGTGACCTGCCTGGAGGGCCGCGTCGTGCTCGATCACCTGGGCCAGCGGCTGGACCTCGAGGCCGGCCAGCAACTGACCTTCGACGAGCGCCGCAACGGTCCGCCGGTGCCTTTCGATGCCGCCGAGGTGATGGCCTGGCGCGAGCGCATGCTGGTGTTCAACGACGTACCGCTGGCCACCCTGATCGACGAGATCAACCGCTACCGTCCCGGGATGCTCCTGTTGCTCGACAAGGCCCTTGGCCGGCGCCGGGTCCAGGCCCGCTTCAGCCTCGACCAGCTGGCCGACGTGGCGACCCTGATCCGCGACGCCTACGGCATCGAAGTCACCCGCTTGCCGGGCGGGGTGGTGCTGCTCGGCTGAATCGTCGGCTCACGGCAAAGCCACCACCCGCCGGTAACGCTCCACGCCATTGCCGGTGACCCGCGCCAGGCTGATCTCCAGCCCGCTGGCGCGCACCTTGCCGCGCGCCGGCAGGCGCGTCCAGCCCTTGCCCGGCACCCAGGCGCGGATCTCGAAGCGGGTCACGTCCTCCAGCACCGCCACCCGCTCCGCCAGCGCCGGCAGCGGCAAGCGATCGCCGCTGGGCGAGGCGGCGCGGTAGAGGATCTTGCCCTGGCGCCACCAGCGCACTCGTTGCAGCGGCGCGCCGGGTTCGGCGCTGGCGCGGACGATGTCCAGGCGCAGCGGGATTTCGCCGAGCCGCTTGAGTTCGAGACCAGGCGGCAGCCGGTCGCGCGGCTGCGCAGGCTCCTCGCCATCGATGGGGGAGGGTTCTTCCCGGCTGGGGGCGTGCAGGGCGATGTCGCGTTCCAGCTGGTTCAGCGCGCGGAGCAGCGCGGCGCTCTGCTCGGTAGTCGCCTCCAGGTGCGCGCTGGCCCGGGTGATGCTGTCCAGGCCGCGCCAGGCCATCAGGCTGACGATGGCCATGAGCATGATCGCGACCATCACCTCGATGAGCGTGAAGCCGCCTTGCCGGCGCGCTGCCGAGGCGCGCTCAGCGCACCCGCACATGGCCGTTCGCCTCGCGCCGCACGGTGACGCTGTGCTGTCCATCGGAAAGGGTGATGAGCAACGGCGCGCCGATCCATTCGGCATCCAGCAGTACCGGTCGCGACGGGCGCACGCTGACCTGCAGCGGCGCGGCCTGCCAGTGGCGCGCGCGCAACTGGGCGTCGGCGGCGAAGGCGTCGGCCTTGCCGCGATACGCCTGCGGACTGAAGCGGTAGCCCTTTGCGTTGGCCTGCCAGAGGATCGGCGTGCCGCGCAACCGCGCCTCGCCCTGGGCGATCTCCAGCAATTGCGCCAGGCGCGCGGCGTCCTGGCGCAACAACCGGGTCGGATCGGGACGAGTGCTCAGGCTGATGGCCGCCGTGGCGATGCCGACGATCACCAGCACCACCATCAGTTCGATCAGGGTGAAGCCGCCTTGCCGGGAACCCGCCACCACATGCCTCTTCGCAGGGATAGAAGGCTCCAGGCTGCCCGACGAAGATGATCGGCGTGTGAAACATAACGGAGAGAATTCGGCGCTAGGCTGGTTCCGAGGCGCCGTTCGCGGTGCCCGCCGTTCATTCTCCAGGAGTGTCCCGCCATGCCGGCCATACCCCGTATCGACCCGCCCCGCCTGGTCCAGCTCGCCGCCGTTCTGGCGCTTCTCGCCGGCCTGCTGTTCTGGGGCTACCTGCTGCTGGCGCCGATTCCCGGCGTGGTCCAGGCCGAAGTCGGCGCCGCTCCGCCAGTGTCCAGCGAGGAGCCCGCGCAGCGCTGGTTCGCGGCACCTTCCAGCGAGATCGAGGTGTCCCTGGCCGGGCTGATCGGTGGGGGGCCGGCGGCGATCGCCATCCTTTCGGTGAATGGCGCGCCACTCCAGGCCTACCGCGAGGGCGAGGCGCTGGGGCGTGCGGCGAAGGTACGGCGGATCGAGGCCGACGCGGTGCTCATCGAGCAGAACGGCGAGGTTCGCCGGGTGGTCATGCCGCGGCTCGCCGAGCCGCCGCCACTGGCCACCCTCAAGCGCGGCTGACATCAGGGCACGCGGCTCAGCAGGGTATTCAGGCGTGCCAGCGGGACGGCCTGTTCGCGCTGCGCGCGCACGCGGATCTCCACCCACAGCAGGGCCGGGTCGGCGGTGGCCTGGACGCGCTGCTCGCAGTACAGCCGCAGGCGCCCCTGGGAGCATTCGAAAGCGCTCTCGCCGGGACGCACGGCCCCATCCAGGCGCAGTTCGGCGAGACGGCTTTGCGCCGTCAGCAGGGCCAGCGACTTGTCGCGCAGCAGGCCGTTGCCATCGGTCATCAGGCCCACCGCGCGGATCGCTGCGGCCAGGGCGATGGCGACGATGGCCAGGGCCACCAGCACCTCGATCAGGGTGAAACCGCGGGAAGAAGAGGGCATGGGCATCGCGGGTCGGCGAAAGGAGGGCTTCCAGGCTAGCCGGGGAATCTGACCGATACCTGACAAAAGCTCGGGAGGGCTCCCCCGGCGGGCCTTCCAAGACCTGCCGGAGAGCCCTGTTCCAGGGCCTTCCGCGCCCCTGCGGGAGAGGTGCGCACCCGAGGATTTTCAATATCGTTGACATATCTTCCTGAAACAATCCGCGGCGAATCGAACCATGCCGAGGAGTGTCGAGATGGATGTCGTGCAGTTCAGCTCCAGCCCGAAAGGACGTCGGGGACAACGGGGCTTCACCCTGATCGAGATCATGGTGGTGGTGGTGATCCTCGGCATCCTCGCCGCGATGGTGGTACCCAAGGTGCTCGACCGGCCCGACCAGGCCCGCGCCACCGCGGCGCGCCAGGACATTTCCGGACTGATGCAGGCGCTCAAGCTCTACCGCCTCGACCAGGGGCGCTATCCGAGCCAGGCGCAGGGCCTCAAGGTGCTGGCGGAACGTCCCGCCGATGTTTCGGCGAGCAACTGGCGCTCGTACCTGGAGCGCCTGCCCAACGATCCCTGGGGCAAGCCCTACCAGTACCTGAACCCGGGCGTGAACGGCGAGATCGATGTCTTCTCCCTCGGCGCCGACGGCCAGCCGGGCGGCGAGGGCATCAACGCCGACATCGGCTCCTGGCAGCTCTGAGCGCGCCATGAACGGCCGTCACCAGCGCGGCATGGCGATCATCAGCGCGCTGCTGATCGTCACCGTGGTCGCGGTCATCGCCGCCGGCCTGATCGCCCGCCAGGGTGCGTATATCCGCGGTCTGGAGAGCGAGCAACTGCGCATCCGCGCCAGCTGGATGCTGCGCGGCGGCCTGGAGTGGAGTCGCCAGCTGCTGCTCGAGGACAGCCGCCGCGACCCGCTGACCCGCCTCGACCAGCGTTGGGCGCGACCGATGCGCGATCTGCGCCTGAGCGACGCCGAGTTGCTGTTCAACGGCCGGATGGAAGATGAACAGGGCAAGTTCAACCTGCGCAACCTGTTGGTCGACCAGCGTCCCGATGCGCAGGAACAGGCCAATTTCGAACGCCTCGCCGGGCTGCTCGGCGTGCGCCCGGAGGACGCGCGGCTGATCGTCGAGCGAGTGCTCGCCTCCTATGCGCGGCTACCCGCCGAGGCGCCATTGGCCGATACGCGCCCCCCGGGTTTCGACAGCGCTCGCGAAACCTCGCCGGGCGCCGCGCGGCGAGCGCTTGCGGCACGCCGACCGCCGCTCCGGCGGTTCGACGATCTGGCGCGGCTGGGGATTCCGGCGGCGACCCTGGAGCGGTTGCGGCCCTACGTCACCATCCTGCCCGAAAGCACCTGGGTCAACGGCAACACCGCGCGTGCCGAAGTGCTCGCCGCCTGCGTTCCCGGGCTCGGCCTGGAGCAGGCGCGGCGGGTGGTCGGCGAGCGCGACCAGGGCCGCTGGTTCCTAAACCGCGGCGACTTCGTCAACCGCCTGAACATGCCGCAGTTGCAGGCGCAGTCGGTGAAGGTCGGGATCACCAGCGACTGGTTCCTGCTCGATGCCTACGCCCAGCGCGAGCAGCAACAGGTGCGTCTGCAGGCCCTGCTGCAGCGGCAGGCCGGCGAGCGCACCACGGTGAACTGGCTGAGGGTGGGCCCGTGAAGGCCGCCTGGCGTTGCCTGCTGCCGCCGCTGGCCGAGTTCGCCGAGGCGGCGTCGCTGGATTGCCTGCGCCTGGATGCGCGAGGAGTGCTCCTGGAGCGTTGCCAACTGTCTCTCGGGGAGCTGGCGCAGCGGCGCCAGGGCCTGCCCGTGGAACTCTACCTGCATCCGCGCGATTGCCGCCTGGCTGCTCTCGAGCTGCCGGCGCTGCCCGCGGCGAAGCTCGCCGCCGCGGTGAACTGCGCGGCCGAGGCGCTGGTCCTCGGCGATCCGGCGCAACTGCGCCTGGCCCATGGGCCGCGCGGCGCCGACGGGGGCCTGACCCTGGGCTGGCTGGAGGCGTCGGCCCTGGCTCCGCTGGAGCAGGCCCTGCAGCGCCTGCGGCTCGATGTGCGACAGGTGCAGGCCGCGCCGTTCCTGCTGCCGTTGCGCGAAGACGGCTGGGTGGCCGGCGAGTGGGATGGCCATCTCCTGCTGCGCCGCTCGCTGACCGATGCCGCGGTCCATCCGTTGCCGGAACAAGGGCTGGGCGAGTTGCCGGAGGATTTGCGCCTGTACTGGCTGGGCGAACGGCCAACGTGGAGCTGCGCCACCCTGGCGCGGACCGAGGCGCTGGACGAGGCGTTGCGCTGGAGCGGGCCCGCCTGCCCCTGGGGACTCGCGCTGAAACAGCCGATGGCGGGTGCCGGTCGTGGCACCTGGAAGCTCCCCCTGACCTGCGCCGTCCTCGCCCTGCTGGTGTGGGTCGCCGGCCTGAACCTGTATGCCGGGCAACTGGCGGGGCAGGGTCAGGCCCTGCAGCGGCAGGGTATCCAGCGCGTACAGCAGGCGTTTCCCGAACTGCCGGTGGTGCTCGATCCGCTGCGCCAGGCTCGCGAGCGCCGCGACGCCTACCTGGCCGGCAAGGCCGATGGCGATGCCGCGCCGGGACTGGCCGCGCTGCTGCATGGCACCGGCGAGGCGATGCCGTTCCTCGCCGGGCGCCTGCAGCGCCTGGACTACCGCGACGGCGAACTGGACCTGGCCCTGTTGCCGGGGCCCGCCATCACCGATGCCGCCACCTGGCAGGGAGAGTTGGGCAAGCATGGCCTGCAGGCCGACGTCTCCGACGGGGGCTGGCAGGTGCGTGCCGCGGAAACGCCGCTGGCGCCGGGCGCGGCGGATGGTGGCGATACCGGGGTGGCCGGCGATGAATAGGCGCCTGGCGGGCTTCCTGACGGCTCCGGCGCAGCGCTGGAATCCCCTGCTGCGGCGGGCGCGGGCCTACTGGCGGCAACTGGCTCCGCGCGAACGCAGGACCGTCGCCGGCGGTGGCCTGGCGCTGGGCCTGGCGCTGACCTGGCAACTCTTCGTCGAGCCGCCGCTGGCGCGCATCGAGCACTGGCAGGCCGAGCTGCCCCGCCTGCGTTCGCAGGCGGCGGCGGTGGACGCTGTGCTGGGCGAAGTCGAGGCGCTGCGCGGCCCGCTCCTGGATGGTACGGCGGATGCCCAGGCGATCGGCCGCAGCCTGCGCGACCAGGGCCTGGATGGTTTCCAGTTGGAGGCGATGGGCCCCGGCCAGTGGCAACTGGACTTCGCCAGCGCTTCCGGCGAGGCCTTGCTGCGCTGGCTGGCGCGCAGCCCGACAGCATTGCGACTGAGCGTCGACCAGGCACGGGTGACGCGCCTCGAAGCGCCCGCCGAGGAGCAAGCCGGCGGGCTGGTGTCCGCCTCGATCCATTTGCAGTCGACTTCCGCTCCCAAGGATTCCCCATGAGGCAAACAGCTTTACATCCTGCCCGGCGTCGTTGGCCTGTACTGGGCGTGGCGCTGGGCGCGCTGCTGGTCGCGGCGTGCAGCGAGACGCCGAAGCTTCCCGGCGTGCCGCCGGCCGACGAGGAAATCGGCCGGCCGCTGAGCAGTGTCCGCTCCGGCGCGCCGTTGCGCAGCGCCGATGTCGCTCGGCGACCCCAGGCCGAGCAGGCCCGCCGCGCGCTGGGCGCCGGGCGCGGCGGGCCGCGTTCCAGCGGCGGCGCTCCGGCCCCGGCGGCTCCGGCCGAACTCGGCGAGCAGCCGGTCAGCCTGAATTTCGTCGATACCGAGGTGGAAGCGGTGGTGCGCGCGCTATCGCGCGCCACCGGCCGGCAGTTCCTGGTCGACCCGCGGGTGAAAGGCAAGCTGACCCTGGTCTCCGAAGGTCAGGTGCCGGCGCGCACCGCCTACCGGATGCTCACCAGCGCCCTGCGCATGCAGGGCTTCAGCGTGGTCGACGTCGACGGCGTCAGCCAGGTGGTGCCGGAGGCCGACGCCAAGCTGCTCGGCGGGCCGGTCTACGGCGCCGACCGGCCGGCGGCCAACGGGATGGTCACGCGGACCTTCCGCCTGCGCTACGAGAACGCGGTGAACCTGATCCCGGTGCTGCGCCCGATCGTCGCGCAGAACAATCCGATCAACGCCTATCCGGGCAACAACACCGTGGTGGTCACCGACTACGCGGAAAACCTCGACCGGGTCGCCGGGATCATCGCCAGCATCGACACCCCCAGCGCCAGCGACACCGATGTGGTGCCGATCCAGAACGGCATCGCGGTGGACATCGCCAGCACCGTCTCCGAACTGCTCGACAACCAGGGCAGCGGTGGCGCCGAGCAGGGCCAGAAGACCGTGGTGCTCGCCGATCCACGCTCCAACAGCATCGTGATCCGCTCGCCGAGCCCGGAGCGCACGCAGCTGGCGCGCGAGCTGATCGGCAAGCTCGACAGCGTGCAGAGCAACCCCGGCAACCTCCACGTGGTGTACCTGCGCAACGCCCAGGCGACCCGCCTGGCCCAGGCCCTGCGCGGGCTGATCACCGGCGACAGCGGCGGCGAGGGCAACGAGGGCGACCAGCAGCGCGCGCGCCTGAGCGGCGGCGGCATGCTCGGTGGCGGCAACAGCGGTACTGGTAGCCAGGGCCTGGGAACCAGCGGTAATACCACGGGCAGCGGTTCCAGCGGGTTGGGCGGCAGCAACCGCAGCGGCGGCGCCTATGGCGCGATGGGCAGCGGCCAGGGCGGCGGCGGACCCGGTGCGATGGGCGAGGAGAACTCGGCGTTCTCCGCCGGCGGGGTCACCGTGCAGGCCGACGCCACCACCAATACCCTGCTGATCTCCGCGCCTGAGCCGCTGTACCGCAACCTCCGCGAAGTCATCGACCTGCTCGACCAGCGCCGCGCCCAGGTGGTGATCGAAAGCCTGATCGTCGAGGTCAGCGAGGACGATTCCAGCGAGTTCGGCATCCAGTGGCAGGCCGGCAACCTCGGCGGCAATGGCGTGATCGGCGGGGTCAACTTCGGCCAGTCGGCGCTGAACACGGCCGCCAAGAACAGCATCGACGTGCTGCCCAAGGGCCTCAACATCGGCCTGGTGGATGGCACCGTGGACATCCCCGGGATCGGCAAGATCCTCGACCTCAAGGTGCTCGCCCGGGCGCTGAAGAGCCGCGGCGGCACCAACGTGCTGTCGACCCCGAACCTGCTGACCCTGGACAACGAGTCGGCGAGCATCATGGTCGGCCAGACCATACCCTTCGTCAGCGGCCAGTACGTCACCGACGGCGGCGGTACCAGCAACAACCCGTTCCAGACCATCCAGCGCGAGGACGTCGGCCTGAAGCTGAACATCCGTCCGCAGATTTCCGAAGGTGGCACGGTGAAGCTCGACGTCTACCAGGAAGTCAGCAGCGTCGACGAGCGCGCCAGTACCGCCGCCGGGGTGGTCACCAACAAGCGCGCGATCGACACCAGCATCCTTCTCGACGACGGCCAGATCATGGTCCTCGGCGGCCTCCTGCAGGACAACGTGCAGGACAACACCGACGGTGTCCCGGGTCTCTCCAGTCTGCCCGGCGTCGGCTCGCTGTTCCGCTACCAGAAGCGCTCGCGGACCAAGACCAACCTGATGGTGTTCCTGCGTCCCTATATCGTCCGCGACGCCGCCGCCGGGCGCAGCATCACCCTCAACCGCTACGACTTCATCCGCCGCGCCCAGCAACGCATACAGCCGCGCCATGACTGGAGCGTCGGCGACATGCAGGCGCCGGTACTGCCGCCGGCGGAGCAGGGCATCCCGCAGGCCGCCTACGACCTGCGCCCGACCCCGCGGCCGTTGCGTGCGGTGCCGCTGGACGAGGCGGCGCCGCTGTGAGCCTGCTGCCCTACGCCTGGGCCAAGGCGCAGCGCGCCCTGCTGCGGCCGGGTGCCGACGGCGCGACCCTGCTGGTCAGTCCGCGCACGCCCGGCTGGGCGATCAGCGAGGTGCGCCAGCGGCATGCCGTGGCCAGTCTCGAGAGCGTCCGCGACGACGAACTCGACACCCTGCTGGCCAGCGCCTATTCCGACACCGGTAGCGCCGCGGCGGTGGTCGGCGCGGCGGAGAGCGAGGTCGACCTCGACCGCCTGCTGGACGACATCCCCGAGGTCACCGACCTGCTCGACACCCAGGACGGCGCGCCGGTGATCCGCATGATCAACGCGCTGCTGACCCAGGCCGCGCGCGACGAGGCCAGCGACATCCACATCGAGCCCTTCGAGACCCATTCGGTGGTGCGCTACCGCGTCGACGGCGCCCTGCGCGACGTGGTCGCGCCGCGCAAGGCGCTGCACGCGGCGCTGGTATCGCGGATCAAGATCATGGCGCAGCTGGACATCGCCGAGAAACGCCTGCCCCAGGACGGCCGCATCGCCCTGCGGGTGGCCGGGCGACCGATCGACATCCGCGTCTCCACCGTACCCACCGGGCATGGCGAGCGGGTGGTGATGCGTCTGCTGGACAAGCAGGCCGGGCGCCTGAAGCTGGAGACCCTGGGCATGGCCCCGGGGGTGCTGGCGCCGCTGGACCAGCTGATCCGCCAGCCGCACGGCATCGTGCTGGTCACCGGGCCCACCGGCAGCGGCAAGACCACCACCCTCTACGCCGCCCTGGCGCGGCTCGACGCCAGCACCAGCAACATCCTCACCGTCGAGGATCCGGTGGAGTACGACCTGCCCGGGATCAGCCAGATCCAGGTCAACGCGCGCATCGACATGACCTTCGCCGTGGCCCTGCGGGCGATCCTCCGGCAGGACCCGGACATCATCATGATCGGCGAGATCCGCGACCTGGAGACCGCGCAGATCGCCGTGCAGGCCTCGCTCACCGGGCACCTGGTGCTGGCCACGCTGCACACCAACGACGCGGTGTCGGCGGTGACCCGGCTGGTGGACATGGGCGTCGAGCCATTCCTGCTCGCCTCGTCGATGCTCGGCGTGCTCGCCCAGCGCCTGGTGCGGCGCCTGTGCACGCACTGCCGGTTCGAAGAGGACGGCGGTTGGCGCGCGGTCGGCTGCCCGGCCTGCAACCACACCGGCTACAGCGGGCGCACCGGCATCCACGAGCTGTTCGTGATCGACGACGAGATCCGCCGCCTGGTCCACCAGGGCCGCGCCGAGCAGGATCTCCGCGAAGCCGCCCGCGCCGCCGGCATGCGCAGCATGCGCGAGGACGGCGAGCGCTGGATCGCCAGCGGCGCCACCACCCTGGAGGAAATCCTCCGCGTGACCCGGGACGCCTGATGCAGACCTTCCGCTACGAAGCCGCCGACGCCCAGGGGCGGATCGAGACCGGGACCCTGGAGGCGGACAGCCCGCGCGGCGCCCTCGGCCAGCTGCGCGCCCGCGGCCTGACTCCGCTGGAGGTCCGCGAGCAGGCCGGCGCCGGCGGCGGACAGGGTGGCGTCGCTCTGTTCGCACCGCGCCTGTCCGACGGCGACCTGGCCTGGGCCACCCGCCAGCTGGCCAGCCTGCTGGCCGCCAGCCTGCCGCTGGAAGCGGCGCTGAGCGCGACCCTCGACCAGGCCGAGCGCAAGCATATTGCACAGACCCTCGGCGCCGTGCGCAGCGACGTGCGCGGTGGCATGCGCCTGGCCGACGCCCTCGCCGCGCGGCCGCGCGACTTTCCGGAAATCTACCGGGCGCTGGTGGCGGCGGGCGAGGAGTCCGGCGACCTGGCCCAGGTAATGGAGCGCCTGGCCGACTACATCGAGGAACGCAACGCCTTGCGCGGCAAGATCCTCACCGCGTTCATCTATCCGGCGGTGGTCGGCGTGGTTTCCATCGGTATCGTCATCTTCCTCCTCGGCTACGTGGTGCCGCAGGTGGTCAGCGCCTTTTCCCAGGCGCGCCAGGACCTGCCGGCGCTGACCCGGGTGATGCTCCAGGCCAGCGACTTCGTGCGCGCCTGGGGCTGGCTCTGCGCGGGAGCCCTCGGCGGTGGTTTCTGGGGCTGGCGCCTGTACCTGCGCAACCCGCAGGCGCGGCTCGACTGGCATCGCCGGGTGCTGCGCCTGCCCCTGGTCGGCCGCTTCGTGCTCGGGGTGAATACCGCGCGCTTCGCCTCCACCCTGGCGATCCTCGGCAGCGCCGGCGTGCCGCTGCTGCGCGCGCTCGACGCGGCGCGCCAGACCCTGGCCAACGACTGCCTGGCGCGAGCGGTGGAGGAGGCCACCGCGCAGGTCCGCGAGGGCGTCTCGCTGGCCTCGGCGCTGCGCGCGCGGCAGGTATTCCCGCCGATCCTCACCCACCTGATCGCCAGCGGCGAGAAGACCGGTGCGCTGCCACCGATGCTCGACCGCGCGGCGCAGACCCTGTCGCGCGACATCGAGCGCCGCGCCATGGGCATGACCGCGCTGCTCGAACCGCTGATGATCGTGGTCATGGGCGGCGTGGTGCTGATGATCGTGATGGCGGTGCTGATGCCGATCATCGAGATGAACCAACTGGTCCAGTAGCCGGTGCCTGGACGATCCACTGCCGTGTCGGGCGGATAACGCCGCTGGCGTTGCCCGGCCAGCGGGAGGGCCGAGGGCAGGCAGGCCTTCCTCTGGCTGTCATCAACCCGTATGGCCCCGTGCCAGGGCTCGGGTGCATGTTTCAGCGAGGTTGCCCCGCGGGCGCGCCAGGGCCGCCGCGGGCCACCCGCCGGGGCAGGCTCCGAAGGCATTGCGCGCCTGGCGAAAACGCCCGGCGCAGAGCCTTCGAACACCCGAGGAAAGGGCCTGAAAACAATTCGATGCTCCCGAGATTTTTTCCCCGATCTGTCACCGGAACTTGCGAGTTTTAACCCCAGCGGCCCCTTCGACCGGCTAGGGATGCAAAGCCCGGCAAGCACGGCGCCGCCTCATGCAAGACGACTTCTCAACGTACCAACACCACGATGAAAGGAGATTCTTCATGTTCAAGCGCTCTCTGATCGCTGCCTCGCTGAGCGTGGCCGCCCTCGTATCCGCCCAGGCCATGGCCGCCGTCAATGGCGGCGGTGCTACCCTGCCGCAGCAGCTGTACCAGGAGCCCGGCGTCCTGACCGCCGGCTTCGCCGCCTACATCGGCGTCGGCAGCGGCAACGGCAAGGCTGCCTTCCTGAACAACGACTACACCAAGTTCGTCGCCGGCACCACCGGCAAGAACGTGCACTGGGCCGGTAGCGACTCCAAGCTGAACCCCACCAGCGAAACCAGCCCCTACCTGGCCGCCCATGGCACTGCCTGGGGTCCGCTGATCCAGGTTCCCTCGGTCGCCACCTCGGTCGCCATTCCGTTCAACAAGGCAGGCAGCAACGCCGTCAACTTCGCCGACGTGAACACCCTCTGCGGCGTGTTCTCCGGCCGCCTGACCAACTGGAGCCAGATCCCCGGCTCGGGCCGCACTGGCGCCATCACCGTGGTCTACCGTTCGGAAAGCAGCGGCACCACCGAGCTGTTCACCCGCTTCCTCAACGCTTCCTGCTCCAGCGCTACCGAGGGCGGTACCTTCGCCATCACCACCAGCTTCGGCAGCAGCTTCTCCGGCGGCCTGCCGTCCGGCGCCGTCTCGGCCCAGGGCAGCCAGGCCGTGATGAACGCGCTCAACGCCGCCGAGGGCCGCATCACCTACATGAGCCCGGACTTCGCCGCGCCGACCCTGGCCGGTCTCGACGATGCCACCAAGGTCGCCCAGATTCGCGGCGTATCGCCGGCTCCGGCCAACGTCTCGGCCGCCATCGGCGCCGTCACCCCGCCGACCACCGCCCAACGCTCCAATCCGAACAACTGGGTGCCGGTCTTCGCCGCCACCGCCAGCGCGACCGATCCGAGCGTACGTCCGTACCCCACCACCGGCTACCCGATCCTCGGCTTCACCAACCTGATCTTCAGCCAGTGCTACGCGGACGCCACCCAGACCCAGCAGGTGCGCGACTTCTTCACCCGTCACTACGGCGCCAGCGTCAACAACGACGCCGCGATCACCAACCATCGCTTCGTACCGCTGCCGGCTTCCTGGAAGCTCGCGGTGCGCCAGTCGTTCCTGACTTCCACCAACAACCTGTACATCGGCCACGCCAACGTCTGCAACGGCATCGGCCGTCCGCTCTGAGACGTTCCCGCCTAAAGGCGATACCCGGGACCGGTGGTGCGCAAGCACTGCCGGTTTCTTTTTCCGGCGCATAACCGCTTCCCATGAACTTTCCGTGACAAGACTTCGGCCCACCCCGTCGCCGGCCGTCTTCCCATCAGGAGTGCGCGTTGGCGAACCGGCGCGTCGAGTTGAACAGGCCCAAGGAATCCCGCGTCATGCCGTCTCGCCCGTCCGCCCCTTCGTCATCCGTCGTTTCGCTCGATAGCGGCCTGCCGCGGCTGAAACCGCTGGCACAGGTCATCGCCCTGCTCATGGTTGCCGGTGGCGCCCAGGCTTCCCAGCCGTTCAGCGCGGCCTGGTTCGCCGCCAAGGGCGCCCAGCAGAGCGCTGGAGTCGCGCGTCCGGGCGCGCCGCTACCGGGCATGACGCCACCGCCGCTGGCCCAGCAGCAGAAGGTCAACCAGCAGTTGCAGCGTTCGTTGCAGAACCTCAACAACACCGTGGCGGCGATCGCCGCGCAGCAGGCCGCCCAGGCGGCGGGACGCCAGGCCGCGCTGGCGGCGCCGACGAATATCCCGGACGGCCTGGGCGAGGGCGGCCTGAAGGTGGACGCATCCCTGCCGTTCGAACAGGCCTGGCAGAACGCCAAGGCGCCGGTGCAGTCGCAAGATGGCGGGCGTACCACGGTGACGGTGGAGCAGACCGCCGATCGCGCGATCCTCAACTGGGAAACCTTCAACATCGGCCGGCAGACCACCCTGCGTTTCGACCAGCAGAGCAACTGGGCGGTGCTCAACCGGGTCAACGACCCGAGCGCCCGGCCGAGCCAGATCCAGGGCCGGATCGAGGCGGGCGGCACGGTGATGGTGGCCAACCGCAACGGTGTGGTGTTCAGCGGCAGCAGCCAGGTCAATGTCCGCAACCTGGTGGCCGCGGCGGCCAATATCAGCGACAGCCAGTTCCGCGAGCGCGGGCTGTACTTCGATGCCAACGGCAGTCAGCCGAGCTTCACCGACGCCGCCGGAGCGGTGCGGGTGGAGCGGGGGGCCTTGCTGCAGAGCGCCGATCCGGCCAGTTCCACCGCGGCAGGCGGCTACGTGCTGCTGCTCGGCAGCGAGGTGGAGAACGCCGGGCAGATCGTCACGCCCAAGGGCCAGGCGACCCTGGCGGCGGGCGATAGCTTCTACATTCGCCGCGGAGTCGGCACCGACGGCAACCTGCGCTCCACCACCCGCGGCAACGAAGTGGCCACCGCGCTGGTCGCCGGCAGCAGCGCCGGGCGGGTGGTCAACCAGGGCTTGGTCCAGGCCTCCACCGGCGACATCACTCTGACCGGCCGCCAGGTACGGCAGGAGGGGGTCGTCCTGTCCAGCAGTTCCACCGATGTGCGCGGTACCATCCACCTGCTCAATTCGGCCAGCGATACCAGGGGCAGCGTGGTCCTGGGCGAGGGCAGCAGCACCGCGGTGCTGGTCGACGCCAGTGGCGCCGGTGCGCTCGACAGCCAGCGCGATGCCGCCCAGCAGGCGCTGGACGGTGCCTCGCCGACCAACAACGTCACCGGTCGTTTCGACAACCTCAGCCGGGTCACCGATCGCAGCGAGCAGTCACGGATCGAGATCGTCAGCGGTGGCAACGTGGATTTCCAGAGGGGCTCGCTGACCCTGGCCAGTGGCGGCCAGGTGGCGGTCAGCGCCGCGGGCCGGAGCCTGCTGCGCGACGGCGCGCAGGTGGATGTCGCCGGCGCCGTCGGGGTGAAGGTGGCAATGGAAAGCAACAACATCCGGATCAACGTCCAGGGCAACGAACAGCGCGACGCACCGGTCAACCGCGAAGGCGGCGGGCTGGCCAGCAACGATGTCTGGGTCGACGCCCGCGAACTGGTGCTGGTCCCGGCCGGTAGCAACGGCTATGCCTCCGATCGCTGGTATACCGCCGGCGGCCTGCTGGAGCTGGGCGGCTATCTCGGTACGCGCAACCACTCGGCGGGCGAATGGATGGCCCAGGGCGGCACCCTCACCTTCACCGGCGGCGAGCTGGTCAGCCAGCCCGGCTCGGTGGCCAACCTCTCCGGCGGCACCCTCGACGTACAGGGCGGCCTCATCCGGCAAACCTGGCTGAAGGGCAGCGACGGGCGCCTTTACGAAATTTCCCGCGCCCCCGGCGACCTGCTCTACGAGGGTATCTATCGTGGCTTCGAGGACAGCAGCCCGCGCTGGGGACAGACGCGCTATTTCTACAATCCGCTGATCGCCCCGCAGAGCCGCTACGAGAACGGCTACATGGTCGGACGCGACGCCGGCCGCATGGTGGTCGGCACCGCTTCGGCGGTGCTCGAGGGCGACCTGCTCGGCAAGGTGTTCCAGGGCGAGCGCCAGGCGCGCGCGCCGCAGCCGGGGGCGGATGGCTATCGGCAGGCGCAGAACGCGGTGGCGCGTGGCGCCGAGCTGATCGTGGGTAGCTATACACCACGTTACGAAAGTGCCAGCGGCAACGTGTCGTACAACCTCGCGCCGACTCTGCAACGGGTGCGCCTGGCCGATGGCGGCGCACCCTCGGCGACGAGTCTCGGCCTGTACGCCGCGCTGGCCGACGAGCAGCGCGGCACGCTCCAACTCGACAGCGAACGCCTGTCCGGTTTCGAACTGGGGGCGGTACGGGTGGCTGCGAGCGAGCGGATCGAGGTGGGCGATGCCCTGCAAGTCGGCAACGGTGGCGAGATCACGCTCTACGCTCCCGAGGTAGAGGTGAACGCCGACCTTGTCGCGCGCGCTGGCAGCCTGCGCCTGGGCAACGTCCTGGAACAGGTGGAGATGGTGCGTGGCGAGCGCCTCGATACCTATCTCGGCCCCGCCGTCGGCCAGCGTGCCGGCGTGACCCTGGGCGATGGCGTCAGGCTGGATGCGCGTGGCCTCTGGAGCAACCTGTTGCGCGGTGGCGTGGAAGCCGAGCGAGCCTACCTCGATGGCGGAAGGGTTTCCCTGCGTAGCAGCGGTGACCTGTCGTTGGGTGTGGACAGCCGCATCGACGTGTCCTCCGGCGCCGCGCTTCTCGCCGACGGCAAGCAGGTGGGCGGCAAGGGTGGCGACCTGACGCTGTCGGCCAACACCGGCGCGGCGGCGACCGACGGCCGCCTGCAACTGGGCGGCGAACTGGCCGGCCATGGTGTCGCCGGCGCCGGCACCCTGAGCATCCAGGCGCCGCGGGTGAGCATCGGCGCGACGGCGCGGGACGACACCCTGGCGCTTGCCAGCGGGTTCTTCGACAGGGGGTTCGACAGCTATCGGGTGATCGGCGAGCAAGGCCTGGAGGTGACGGAAGGCACGCAGGTGCAGGTGCGGCGCCCGCTGTACCGTTTCCGCGACGACGCCGTGGCCATCGCCAGCGGCGCCGACCCGCTGCGCGCGCTGGAACCCTGGCTGGCGCCACTGTACGAGGAGCGGCCGGCCAGCGGCGAGCTGCTCCAGCGTCCCGGCGCCAGCCTGTTCCTGCAGGCCGGCACTCGCCAGACCGGTGCCGGGCAGGTAGCCGCCAGCGTCCTCGACATCGCCCGCGGCAGCCTGCTCGAGGTCGACCCCGGCCAGCGCATCGAGCTGCGCGGTGTCGGCCAGTTGAACATCGAAGGTCGCTTGAACGCTTGGGGCGGTTCGATCGAGCTGGGTAGCGTGGCGCTGCCCGCTCCGCAACGCGATCCGCTCGAGAGCGTCGGCCACCAGCGGGCCATCCGCGTCGGCGAGCAGGGCGTGCTCGATGTCGCCGCGCGCGCCGCGACCGCGCTGGATTTCCAGGGACGGCGCTACGGCCGGGTGGCCGAGGGCGGCAGCATCGTCATCGGCGGCACGGTCGAGCAGGCCGGCGGCAAGGCCGCCGCCGCCGAACTGTTCATCGATCTGCGTCCGGGAAGCCTGCTGGATGCGTCCGGCACCGAGGCATTGCTGGACATCCCGGGGGTCGGCCAGACCCGGGTCGCCAGCGCTGGCGGCAGTATCTCCCTGGCCTCGGCCAATGGCCTGTACCTGGACGGCGACCTGCGAGCCTTCTCCGGTGGAGAGGGTGCCGCCGCCGGCAGCCTGTCGGTGGCGCTGGCCACGCCGAACTACCTGACCAGCCTGGCGACCGACCAGGTGCTGCGCCCGCGCGAGCTGATCGTCGCCCAGCAGCGCGATACCGCCGGGGAAGAGCGCGGCTACGCTTATGGCCATGGCCGCCTGGCGGCGAGCCAGGTGCAGGACGGCGGGTTCGGCGAGCTGACCTTGTTCAGTGACGGGCTGCTGAGCTTCGCCGGCGATCTGGAGCTGTCCCTGGCGCAACGCCTGAGCCTCTACAGCGGGGCGCTGGGTCTCGGCGAAGGAGCCGCCGCCGACAGCCGGGTGAGATTGACGGCGCCGTCATTGCTGCTGGCGGGAGCGTTCGTCAACGAAGCGGCGGAGAACAATGAAACCCAGCCGCTGTCGACCAGCCTGGCCCAGGTCTCCAGGCAGCCCAGCGAGGCGCGCTTCGAGGCCAGCGCGCAGGTGCTGGATATCCGCGACAGCCTGGTGTTCGGTTCGCGCGGCGGTTTCCGCGACGCCACCGGCGGGACGCGCGTGGTCGACCGGCGCGGTTTCGACCGGGTCGAGCTTTCCAGCACAGGCGACATGCGCTTGCTGGCGGGGAACGCCGAACCCATGGAACGTATCAACACCCAGCTGCTCAGCGCTGGCGATGTGCTGATTCGCGCCGCCCAGCTCTATCCGGGCAGCGGTGCAGGCGCGCGCATTCTCGCCGGCTACGGCTATCAGGCCGATGGCGCCGCCCCGGCATTCGACCCGACGCGCAGCCTGCGCATCGAGCGCAGCGGTGCGACGACGCCGGAGCAGCCGCTTGCGGTTTTCGGCAGCCTGTCGCTGGGGGCGGCCAGTGTCATCCAGGGCGGTGTCGTGCGCGCGCCACTGGGCTACCTGGAAATCGGCCAGAGCAATGGCGGTGCCGGCACGACCAACAGGGTCGAGTTGTTGCCCGGAAGCCTGACCTCGGTCAGCGGCGCCGGTCTGGCGCTGCCCTACGGCGGTACGGTAGACGGGCAGGCCTGGCGCTACGCCGGCAAGGAAGTCGTTCTGACCGGCGTGGGCGGTAGCTCCAACGACAGGGGGGTGTTGAAAACCGGCCTCGACCTGGGCGGCCTCTCCGTGCAGGTGGCGCCCGGCGCGACGCTGGATCTTTCCGGCGGCGGCGAACTGCTCGGCGCCGGCTTCGTCTCCGGGCGCGGCGGTTCCACCGACGCGCGCTACAACCCGCTGGTACGCATCGACGAGGATGGCCGCTTCAGCCTGCCGGGGTTGGCCGACAATCCGATCTACGCCATCGTGCCCGGTGTCCAGCGCATCGCGCCGGTCGCCGCCGAACGTGGTGCCGTCGATCCGCTGGTCGGCCAGCAGATCAGCATCGGCGGCGGCGTGCCCGGCCTGCCGGCGGGAACCTATACGCTGCTGCCGTCGACCTATGCCCTGCTGCCCGGGGCGTATCGGGTCGAACTCAATGGCCAGGCCGGGCTGGGCCGCGCGTTGCCGACCCAGCTCATGCGCAGCGGCTCCTGGTCGCTGGCCGGGCAGTTGTCCCTGGCCGGGACCGGGGTACGCGACCAGTTGTACCGTCAGGTGCTGCTGACCCCGGCGGACGTGGTGCGACGCCATTCGCAGTACAACGAGACGAGCTACAGCGACTTCGCTCGGGCCGATGCCGCCCGCCGTGGTATCCCGCGGCCGATGCTGCCGGAAGATGCGCGCAGCCTGCGCCTCGACCTGCTCGCCGGGGGCGGCGCCGACGCGCTGGCGTTCGACGGCCGTGGGCTGTTCCAGGCCGCCCGCGGCGGCTATGGCGGTAGCCTGGTGGTATCGGGTAACAACCAGCGGATCGAGATCGTCGGCGGCGGCGCGCAGGCCAGCGAGGGTTTCCAGGGCGTGACGCTGCGGGCCGACGATCTCAACGCCGTCGGTGCCGCCCGCCTGGTGATCGGCTCGACGCCAACGGTTCTCTACGGGCAGGGCGGCAACTACGTCAGCTTCGATATCACCGATAGCGCACGAAGTATTGTCCTGCGCAATGGCGCCGAACTGGCCGCGCCCGAGGTGTTCCTCCTGGCCGACCGGCCGGGGGAGGCGATCAGCCTCGAGCAAGGCGCCGCCATCGTCACCCTGGGACGAGGGGCAGCGGCCTACGATGCGCGGGATGGTTTCCTGTATGCGCCGGGGGGACGTTCCATGCTCGCCCTCTCCAACGGCGTACTGAATGTATTGCCGCCGGAGGCTGGAACGCCGGATCGCGGCCCCGGCGACATCCTGCTCGGTGTTTCCGCTGCCGGCGGAGCGGCTGGCGAAACCCGGTTGTATTCCGAGGGCAGTCTGGTCGCGGCCACCGACAAGCGCTTCGTGCTCGACAGCAGCGTGCGCTACGGTACGCGTAACCTGACCCTGGCGGCGGGCGCCTTCAATGTCGGCGAGCAGGCGCTGCTGGCCGGCCTGGCGCAACGTGGCGTGCTGCCGACGGGGTTGGCGCTCGACCAGCGCCTGCTCGATCGCCTGCTGCAGGGCGATGCGTCGGAGGGGGCGCCACCCTTGGAAACCCTGGTGCTGAACGCCCGCGACGCGTTCAACTTCTATGGTGATGTCAGCCTCGACTCCTACGATCCGGCGACCGGCCGTTCCCGCCTGTCGCGCCTGGTACTGGGCACTCCGGCGATCTATGGCTATGGCGATAGCGACAGCGTCGCCTCGATCCGGACCTCCAACCTGATCTGGAACGGCGCGCAGACCCCGCCCGCCGGGGTCATCGCCGGTGGCGCCGGCAGCGGCCAGGGTACGCTGGACATCCGCAGCGAGCGTCTGGAATTCGGCTACGGCCCCTTCAGCCAGCCCAGCGCCATCGACAGCTACCGGCGCCTGGCGCTGGGCTTCGCCACGGTCAACCTGGCGGCCAGCGAGCGGATCACCGCCAACCACAAGGGCAGCCTCGCGGTCTACCAGAGCCAGGGCGAGTACCAGGCCGGCAGCGGCTATGCATACAGCGGCGGCGACCTCAACCTGATCACGCCCCTGCTCACCGGCGAGGCCGGCTCGCGCAACAGCCTGCTGGCCGGCGGCTCGTTGCGGGTCAGCGCGGGGCCGGGCAACGTGACGTCCGCTCCGCTCGAACTGGCCAATGGCGCCCTGGGCGCCGAGCTGGCCCTGGAAGGCGGGAGCCTGCTGCTGGACACTCGCGTCGGCCTGCCCAGCGGCAAGTTGAGCCTGACCGCGCGGGAGGACCTGGAACTGGGCGCCGGCGCGCAGCTCGACCTGGCGGGGCGGGCGGTCCGTTTCGATGACGTGACCCGCTACAGCTGGGGCGGTGAAGTCAACCTGCTGAGCCGTGGCGGCGATATCCGCCAGGCTGGCGCTTCGCGCATCGACCTGTCGGCGAGCAACAACCGGGCTGGCAGCCTGACGGCGGTGGCGCTGGGCAGCGAGGCTGGAGTGGTCGACCTGCAGGGGCAACTCCTGGCGGCGAGCAGCGGCGAATACGACGCCGGTGGCACCCTGGTGCCATACGCAGCCGGCAGCGTCGAGATTCGCGCCCAGCAACTGGGTGGGGAGGGTACGCCAGACAGCCGGTTCGCCGACCTCAACCAGAGGCTGAATGCCGGCCAGGTATTCGGTGCGCGCAGTTTCCAGATCAAGCAGGGCGACCTGACCATCGGCAGCGAGGTGAAGGCCGCGGCGATCGAGGTGTCGCTGGACGGTGGCCATCTGAGCGTGAACGGTGCCCTCGATGCCAGCGGCGAGCAGGTCGGTAGTATCCGCCTGGCCGGCAAGCAGGGCCTGAGCATCGGCGCTGAGGCGCTGCTCGACGCCCATGGGCGCCGGCTGCGGGTGGACAGCTACGGCAAGATCATCGATTCGCCGAACCGCGCGGTGATCGAGCTGAATGCCGGAGACGGATTGCTCAGCCTCGGCGCCGGCGCCCGTATCGACCTGCGCCATGGCACCGCAGCGGCACCGGGCGGCGCGGCCGGGCAGAACGACGGCGTCGCCCGCGGCAGCCTCGACCTGTACGCGCCACGCCTGGGCGGGGCGACGGCGGGCGACATCGCGGTCGACGCCAGCGGCCCGTTGCAGATACTCGGCGCCCGCACCATCACCCTCAACGCCGTGCAACGCTACGACGATGCGCCGAGCGCCGCGCAGCCCGCGAGCAACGGCCGAGCGTACCAGGAGATCACCCAGGCCTATCTGGATGGCAAGCACCAGCAGAACGAGCTGTTCATGCAAGCCGCCCTTGCCAATGCCGCCCTGCTCGACGGCAAGCTGGCCGGCCTGAACGATGCCGCCTACGCCGACGCGTTCCACCTCCGCCCCGGACTGGAGATCGTCAGCGCCACGGCCGACGGCGACCTGGTGGTACAGGGCGATCTGGACCTCTCGGGCTATCGCTACGCCAGCCTCAACCCGCATACGGCAAAGACCATGGTCTACGGTTCCGGAGAGGCCGGTTCGCTGGCACTCCGCGCCGGCGGCGACCTGAACATCTATGGCAGCGTCACCGACGGTTTCGCCCCTCCGCCGGAAACCGACGACGACCAGGGCTGGCGGCTGCTTTCCGGCCAGGACCGCCTGGGCGGCGACCGGGTGGTGCCGACGGCCGGCGTGCGCCTGGACGACGACAGCTTCTTCCCGGCGGGCAAGACGCTCAACTTCGAACTGCCGATCAAGGCCATGACCCTGGCCGCCGGTACCCGACTGCCAGTCGAGGCGGTGCTCAGCCAGCCGCTGTGGCTGCCGGCGGGGACCGTGCTCGAAGGGGCGATCCTGGATGCTGCCGGCAATTTGCTGCAGCCGGCCGGCAGCCTGCTTGGCGAGGCCCTGGAGCTGCCCGCCGGCACCCGCCTCGGCGCGGGCAGCCGCCTGCCGCTGGCGACGCCAGTGATGGCCATGAGCTGGCCTGGCGGCGTGCCGTTGCCCGGCCGCGCCACGCTGGCCAACGGCGAGGCCGATGGCGTGCGCCTGGCAGGCGGACTGGAATTGCGCGCCGGGGCCTTCCTCCCGGCCGGCAGCGACATCCGCCTGCCCGATGGCGCCGCCTCGGTGGATGTGCGCCCGGTCGGCGCGGTTTCGCGCAACTGGGCCATTGCGCCGATGCTGACGGCCGGTTCGCAGTCCTGGAATTTGCGCCTGGTGGCTGGCGCCGACCTGCAGGCGGCCGATCCGCGGCTGACCGATCCGCTTTCCCACGGGCAGATGCGCCTCGCCGATACGCACTATGGCATGCGGCGCATACCGGCGACGGGCGGCGGACTGGTATGGACCCAGGAGGGAGTCGATGGCTGGGGCGATCCCAGCATCAAGCCCGGCGACCCGCTGGACCCGGAAGCGCTGGGCTATCCGACGCTCTGCGATGATTTCCCGAGCTGGTGCGCGGCGAGTTCCGGCGGCATGGTATGGACCGAGGAAGGTGTGGCCGGCTGGGGCGATCCCGGCATCAAGCCGGGTGATCCGCTGGACCCGGAGGCGCTGGGCTACCCGACCCTCTGTGACGATTTCCCCACCTGGTGCGCGGCGTCCGGAGACGATTACGCCCTGGAAGCCGAACCCTACGCTTCGCGCTTCAGCGTGTTGCGCACCGGTACCGGCGATCTCGAACTGTTCTCCGCTGGCAACCTGCGCATGGACTCGCCGTTCGGGGTCTATACCGCAGGTACCGCGAGCCTCGTCGATGCCAGGTACAACCTCCCGCGCGCCAGGGATGGCGGCAGCGTTCTGCTCGATCCGGCGCTGGGCGGCTACGAGCAATGGGTGGATGGCGGCGAACAGAGCCTTTACAGCGCCTGGTATCCGACCCAGGGGGGTAACCTGACACTGGTGGTCGGCGGCGATCTGAGTGGCGACATACTGGGACGGCTGTCCGGTGCCGTGTCCAACACCGGCCAGGATTCGGCCGCTGTCGGCAACTGGCTCTGGCGCCAGGGCAGCGCGTCGACCGCCGGTACGACCGATGCCACCGCCTGGTGGGTCAACTTCGGTACCTATGCGCGCCGGCCCGGCAGTGAGGGGGCTGCCGCCGCCACCCAGCAGGTAGGCTTCACCGGCATCGGCACCCTTGGCGGTGGCGACCTGAGCCTGAGGGTCGCGGGCGATGCGGGTATCATCGAGACCCGTACGTCCAGCGTCGCGCAGGTGAGGTCGCAGCGCAGCCAGGGACTGGTGCTGGCGGTGGGCGGCAGTGGCCGGGTCGGCGAGGATGGCCGGTTGAGCCTGAGCGGCGGCGGCGACATGGACGTGCGCATCGGCGGTACGCTCAATCCGTTGACCCCTTTCGACCAGGGCAGTTCGCTGTACGGCGCGGTGATCAATCTGCGGGGCAATGCCCAGGTACGGGCGACGAGCCTGGGCGGTATCGACCTGCTCTATGGCCGTACGGATTCCCTGCAGGTTCCGGGCGAACGGCGGGCCTACGATCCTTTCGTCGCGACCCTCGGCCTGGCCAACGGCGGGCCGACGCTGGTTCCGGGCGACGCCACCTTCAGCCTGAACAGCCTGGGTGACCTGGTCCTGCAGGGGGTGGTCGATCCCGGCCGGGCTCCATTGATGAACGGCACGCCCTATACCAGCGGCGGCGTCGATGGCTACGGGCTGAGCGGTTTCTCGCTGTGGAGCGAACGCACGGCGATCGACCTGGCCTCGGCGGGAGGCAACCTGACCCCGGTTTCCCTGGGCAGGCCGGAGCAGGTCACCGACTCGGCGCTGGTCTACCCCGCCAAGCTATCCGCGGTGGCGCTTGCCGGCAGCCTCTACTACGGCAATGCGACACGGCGCGACAATACACGCAGCGACATGACCGCACTGGTCCTGGCGCCGTCGAGCCAGGGCCGTCTCGACCTGCTGGCAGGCGACTCCATCTATGCTGGCGGCTACAGCATCAGCCGCTCCGGCGCCAGTGCCGCCAGCCTGGCCACGCCGTCGAACCCGAGCTACCAGGGCTACACCGGGGGGGCGCGGCAGGCCGACAACCTTGCCAGCGACGGCAGCCGCGCGAGTTTCGAACTGTTCCCGCTGTTCGCTTTCGGCGCCAACAGCGTTTCCGGCGAATGGGGAGCGGCGCAGGAACCGTCGCGCTTCCATGCGCTCAGCGGAGACCTGGTCGGCGTCGACAGTGGACGGCTGCTGCGTTACACCGATCCGGGGGATGCGCGTTTCGGCCAGTTGCGGTACGAGGGCTACGGCGCGGTACGCATGCTCGCCGGCCGTGACATCGTCAGCAGCGGAACCGGACTGGGAATCGAGCGACGGTTCGCGAGCACGCTGGAGAACTACGCCAGCAGCGGCAATCTGTTCGTCAATACCCTGGCTAGCGACGTGTCGCTGGTGCAGGCGGGGCGCGACATCCTCTACGGCAACTTCAACGTCGCCGGGCCGGGCAGCCTGGAAATCAGCGCCGGGCGCAACCTGCTGATGGAAGACGAGGTGGCGGTCACCAGCCTGGGACCGGTCGCGCCGGGCGACGCTCGTTCCGGCGCCAGCGTCGTCCTGCAGGCGGGCGCCAGCCAGGCGGACTATTCCGGTTTCCTCCGGCGTTACCTGGAACCCGATAACCTTGCATTGGCGGCTGTGTCTCTGGCGGAACAGCCCGGCAAGGTAGTGCGGACCTACGAGAACGAGTTGGTCGAGTGGCTCGCCGGCCGCTATGGCTTCAGCGGCGACGTCCTCCAGGCGCGGGACTTCCTCGCCGGCCTGCCGGCGGAGCAGCAACGGATCTTCGCCCGCGAGCTGTACTTCGCCGAACTCAAGGCCGCTGGTCGTGAGTACAACGAGGCCGGTGGAGTGCGCCAGGGCAGCTACCTGCGCGGCCGCAACGCGATCGCCACGCTATTCCCCGGGCGCGACCCGGCGGGCAACCCGATCCGTTACGACGGCGATATCGTCATGTACGGTGGTGCCGGGGTGCACACCAACTTCGGTGGCGACATCCAGTTGCTCACTCCCGGTGGACAACAGGTGTTCGGCATCGAGGGCGAGGCGCCGCCGTCGAGCGCCGGCGTGGTGACCCAGGGCATGGGGAACATCCGCTCCTATGCCCAGGGCAGCATCCTCCTCGGCCAGAGCCGGGTGATGACCACGTTCGGCGGGGATATCCAGATCTGGTCGGCCGAGGGAGACATCAACGCCGGGCGTGGCAGCAAGACCACCGTGGTGTACACCCCGCCGCGGCGCGTCTACGACGCCTGGGGCAATGTCAGCCTGTCGCCGCAGGTGCCCAGCACCGGCGCCGGCATCGCCACCCTCAACCCGATTCCCGAGGTGGCGCCGGGCGACATCGACCTGATCGCGCCGCTCGGCACCATCGACGCCGGCGAGGCCGGCATCCGGGTTTCCGGCAACGTCAACGTGGCGGCGCTGCAGGTGATCAACGCGGCGAACATCCAGACCCAGGGCCAGTCCAGCGGCATCCCGGTGGTGGCCTCGGTGAACACCGGCGCGTTGACTTCCGCCAGCGCCGCGGCCAGTTCGGCGAGCCAGGCGGCGGAAGATGTCAGCCGCCAGCAGCAGGCCACCGCGCGGCAGCGCATGCCCTCGGTGATCACGGTGCAGGTGCTGGGCTTCGGCAACGAGCGACTGGAGCCTTCGCGCGACGGCGCCAGCCGCGCGCCGGGCTACGACCCGGACAGCGCCGTGCAGGTGCTTGGCGCCGGCGCGCTCAGCGAGCAGGCACGTCGCCAACTGACCGACGAGGAGCGCGGCAACCTGGCCTTGTAGGGCCGGGAAGGACCACCGAAGCCCTCCCCGCGGAGGGCTTCTTTTTTCGCAGGAACCGCCGCTGGGCGTGATCCTCGGGAGAACGTCCGTTCGTCCCCGCCGGTGGCTGGCGAACCAGGGGGCGCATGAAGTTTTCATGACAAAAGTTCGGTGGTGCGGCGGCCTTTCCGTCAATCAGGTGTGCATGACGAAAACGGAATTCCTCGATGACGACCAGGGATGGATACGAAGGGAAGCGAGCTGTTCCGGGTTACGCGAACCGGTTGCTGAAAAAGGGCGCGCCATTGACAACGACAAACCCTGCTCTGAAACAAGAGAAACAGTATCCGCTAACGGCCGTCGGCGGTTCTACGGCGATGGCGAAGGACGGTGAATGTTGATGGAAAGTTATTCGAAGGTCGGTATGCAGGAGCTTGACCAGCGTTTGTCGAAGATCGTCGAGGCTGCGCGCAAGAAACCGGTGTCGGTTTATCGTTATGGAGCGCCGTGGGTCTGGATAGTGTCTCAGGAAGATTGGCAGGGCGCGCTCAAGGAAGTTTCAAGTTATATACCGCCCGGACATTCCCTGGCATTGCTGAAACCGCAAATAGAAAGTCTCCTTGGCGAAGAGGCGAAAGTCCTCTCGGGAATCGCCCGCGAGAACGCCATGCAGTTGGCGCCTGAGCCGTTGATCCAGGCTCTGTTGCTGCAACTGTTGTACGCGATTCCCAGTGAACAGCAATTGTACGAACAACTCAATTACAACCTGCTGTACCGCTGGTTCGTCGGCCTCGAGATGAAGCAGAAGATCTGGAGTTTCCCGGTTTTCGTCAGCGATATAACCGTTCTGCTGAATAGCGCGGAGGCGGTGAAGATAATAGGCCGGATTATCGCCGAAGTAATTTCCGGAGACCTCATGCAGATGCCGGAGTTCTCCCTGAATTTCGCCTTGTTGCATACCTGGCAGGCGCGTCATGGCGGAGTGCGACAGCGGAATATCTAGCGCGCTGGTGAAAATAGAAAAGAACGAAATTTCATAAGGGCGGAGCACTGTTTTTCACAGGTTGTTCATGCGCCGTCGCTAGTTTGTTGCCTTTCATAGAACTGTTCGATGAACGGACTTGTTGAAGAGAACAATAAGTCCCGATGGAACTTCGGGGGACCGTGTGAAGCGTTCGCTGTTCAATTGTGCGCACCCGTTTCGCCAGCGCTGGTCGATCGGTTGCCTGGCTGTCGCATTGTCGTGCGCTTCGCTGGCCGACGAGGCGCCTCCCGCCGCGGCGGGAGGCGAGCCCCAGCGCCTGGTGGACATCAACGAGTACGTGGTGCGCGGCAACACCGTGCTGGACAACCGCGCCATCGAGGCGGCGGTGTATCCCTTCCTCGGGCCGCAGCGCAGCCTGGGCGACATCGAGGGTGCGCGCGATGCGCTGCAGGCCGCCTACCAGGAGAAGGGCTACCAGTCGGTGCATGTCGAGTTGCCGGAGCAGCAGGTGAACGGCGGGGTGGTCTACCTGCAGGTCACCGAGACCACCGTCGGTCGTGTCCGGGTGGTCGGCGCCAAGCACTATTCGCCGGTGGAGCTGCGCGAAGAAGTGCCGGCCCTGGAGGAGGGCAAGGTGCCCGATTTCGCCCAGGTCCAGCGTGAGCTGGCGCAGGTCAATCGCACCCCCGGCCGCCAGGTGCTGCCGATGGTGCGCGAGGGCCAGCGGCCCGGGACCATGGATGTCGACCTGCAGGTCGAGGACAAGAATCCCTGGCACGCCAGCATCGGCCTGAACAACGACTACAGCGCCGATACCCGCCACCTGCGCTCGGTGGTTTCGCTGGGCTACGACAACCTGTGGCAGCTCGGCCACGCGGTCTCGCTGACCTACTTCACGGCGCCGCAGGATCAGGACAACGCCAAGGTCTGGTCCGGCTCCTATACCGCGCCGCTGAGCCAGCGCTGGAGCGTGCAGCTGTCCGGCTACCAGTCCGACAGCGACGTGGCCACGGTGGGCAGCATGAACGTGGTCGGCCAGGGCCACTCCTACGGCGTGGCGGCGATCTACAGCCTGCCGGTCACCGGCCTCTGGTCGCACTCGTTCTCCTTCGGCGTCGACTTCAAGGACTTCGAGGAACAGACCCGGATCGGCGGCAACAACGACAGGGTGCCGATCAAGTACGCCCCGCTGACCCTCGGCTACAACGGTTTCCGCTACACCGAACGTTCCCAGCTGGCCCTTGGCCTGAGCCTGGTGGCCGGTACCGGCAGTCTCCTCGGCTACGGCGACGACGACGAGGAATTCGACCGCAAGCGTTATCGCGCCAAGTCCGGCTTCGGCGTGCTCAAGGGCGATCTCAACCACACCCTGACCTTCGGCGGCGACTGGCAGGTGGCGACCAAGGCGGCCTTCCAGCTCGCCTCCGGGCCGCTGATTTCCAACGAACAGTTCGCCGCCGGCGGTGCCACCAGCGTGCGTGGCTACCTGGCGGCGGAGAACACCGCCGACGACGGCTACCTGCTCTCCCAGGAATGGCGTACGCCGTCCCTCGGACGCTTCCTCGGCAAGCGCGCCGGCGGCTACGTCAACGACTGGCGCTTCTACGTGTTCGCCGAGGGCGCGCAACTGCGCCTGCAGGATGCGCTGCCCGAGCAGGACGACGACTTCAGCCTGGCCAGCGTCGGCATCGGCACCCGCGCGCAACTCGCCGACTGGCTGTCCGGCAGCCTCGACTGGGCCTTCCCGTTGCTGGAAGGGACGAACACCGACAAACACGACTCGCGCCTGCATTTCAGCGTGCAGGCGAGTTTCTGACCCCGACCCCGGAGTACCCACCCATGTATCGCTTATTGCTGACATCGCTGATCTGCCTGGGCCTGCTGGCCCCGGCCAGCGCCAGTGCCTGGTGGCAGGACGACTGGCAGTACCGCAAGCAGGTATCGGTCGATACCACCCCGCAAGGCGCGGCGATCAACGACAGTCTCGGTCGCCTGCCGCTGCTGGTGCGCCTGCATACCGGCAACTTCACCTTCGACGGGGTCAACGAGAACGGCTCGGACATCCGCTTCGTCGCCGCCGACGACAAGACCGTGCTGCACCACCAGGTGGAGAGCTTCGACCCGCTGATGGGCATGGCGCTGATCTGGGTCGACGTGCCGCGGGTGGAGGGGGGCCAGCGCCAGGATATCTGGATGTACTACGGCAACGCCAAGGCCCCGGAAAGCGGCAACGGCGCCGCGGTGTTCGACCCGGACTACACCCTGGTCTACCACTTCGACGGCGCGCCGGGCACTCCGCCACGCGACGCCACCGCCTATGCCAACAACGCGCAGAGCGCCGCCGGCAGCCCGGTGGAAGGCGTCATCGGTCGCTCCGCACAGCTGGTAGGCCAGCCGCTGCTGCTGCCGCCCAGCCCGTCGCTGGCGGTGAGCGCCGGCGGCAGCTTCAGCTTCAGCGGCTGGGTGCGTCCCGACCAACTGGCCGGCGAGCAGGTCCTGCTGGCGCGCCGCGAGGGCGGCCACTCGCTGCTGCTGGGCCTGGCCCAGGGCGCGCCCTTCGTCGAGCTGGACGGCCAGCGCAGCGCCGCCGGCCAGGCCTTGGTCCAGGGCCAGTGGCAGCACCTGGCGCTGGTCGCCGACGGCAGCCGCCTGGCGCTGTATCTCGGCGGCCGCGAAGTCGCCAGCCTGGCGGCGGCGCTGCCGGCGTTCAGCGGCGCCATCGCCATCGGCGCGGAGCCCGCGCCAGCCACTGCGGCGGTCGCCGGCGAGGGCGAGGCGGCGCCGACCCTGCAACCCTTCCAGGGCGCGATCGACGAGCTGCGCCTGTCGAAGATCGCCCGTCCGGCGGCATTGCTCCTCGCCGACGCCACCGCCCAGGGCGCCGAGTCGCGCCTGGTAGCCTACGGGGTCGACGAGAAGCAGTCCGGCTTCGGCTTCGGCAAGCTTGGCTTCCTGCTCAACGCGGTGCCGCTGGACGCCTGGGTGATCATCGCGATCCTGGCGCTGATGATGGTCCAGTCGTGGGTGATCATGTACCGCAAGAACCAGAACGTCGGCCGCGTCAGTCGCGCCAACGGGCTGTTCCGCGAGCGCTTCGCCGAGGTCGGCACACGCCTGGAACTGCTCGCCGACGACCGCGAGCTGGCCGCCCGCCTGCAACACTCCTCGCTGTGGCGCCTGTACCAGGTGGCGGTGAAGGAGATCCGCACGCGCCGCGAGCAGGGTGCCGACACTTCTTCCGTTTCCGCGGCCACCATCGAGGCGATCCGCGCCTCCATGGACGGCGTGCGCACCAAGGAGAACCAGCAGCTCGGCGCGCGCCTGTCGAGCCTGTCCAACGCCATCGCCGGCGGCCCCTACATCGGCCTGCTCGGCACCGTGCTGGGGATCATGGTGGTGTTCCTCGGCACCGCCATGGCCGGCGACGTCAACATCAACGCCATCGCCCCGGGCATGGCCGCCGCCCTGCTGGCCACGGCCATGGGCCTGTTCGTCGCGATCCCCGCGCTGTTCGGCTACAACCGCCTGGTCACGCGGAACAAGGAAGTCAGCGCGGACATGCGGGTGTTCGTCGACGAATTCGTCACCCGCCTCGCCGAGGTGCATGGCGAAAGCCAGCTCAGCGAAGTGGCCCATCGTCGCAACGGCCAGCCGTTGCCGGCCTGAGGAGAACGCCATGGCTTCCGTGAACAGCAGCCACGACGATGACGACGACGGTGCCGTCGACAGCATCAACATCACCCCGCTGGTGGATGTGCTGATGGTGGTGCTGGTGATGTTCATCCTCACCGCCACCGCCCAGGTCGCCGGGATCCAGATCAACCTGCCGAAGGCCAGTGCCACCGTGGCGCTGTCGCAGCCCAAGACCAAGGCGATCTCGGTGAACGACGCCGGCCAGGTGTTCCTCGACGCCTACCCGGTGACCCTGCCCGAGCTGGAAGACCGCCTGCGCACGGAGAAGGCCCTCAACCCCGACTTCCCGGTAGTGGTCCGCGGCGACGCCACGGTGCAGTACCAGAAGGTCATCGAGGTCCTCGACCTGCTGCGCCGCCTGGAGCTGTCCCAGGTCGGCCTGGTCACCGGCAAACCGACCTGAGGCCCGGGATGAACATGTCCGCCGATCCCAAGCACACCCCCGAGCCGAAGAACGCCGCGCCGCTGTCCACCGACGGCCGCCCGGCGAACCCGACCCTGCGCTACCTCAAGTGGGGCATCGGCGCGCTGCTGCTCGCCGGCCTCGCCTGGCTGGTCTGGGAGTGGGCCAACGACATGAGCGGCGTGCGCCGCGAGGCGCCCAAGGTGCCGGCGATCATCCCGCTGCCGCCACCGCCTCCGCCGCCGCCGGAAAAACCGCCGGAGCCGGAACAGCCAGTGGAGGAGGAAAAGATCGTCGAGCCGGAGCCGCAGCCAGAGCTGGAGGAAGTCAAGCCGCAGGAGGAAGCGCCGCCGTCGCCGGCCGACGACCTGGCCGATCCGATGCAGATGGACGGCGATGCCCAGTCCGGTTCCGACGCTTTCAACATCGGCGCCGGCAAGGGCGGCGGGATGGCCGGTTCCGGCGGCGGTCGCGCCGGCAACGCCAGCTACAGCCAGTACCTGGCCTACGCCTTCCAGCGCCTGCTGCGGGACAACCCCGAGCTGCGCAACCTGGCGTTCCGCCTGCAGGCGGAGGTCTGGCTGAGTTCCTCGGGGGACATCACCCGGGTCGAGCTGACCCGCTCCAGCGGCGACCCCGAGACCGACCAGAAGGTGCTCGCCGCCCTGCGCGGCGCCGGCCGCCTGCAGGAGCGCCCGCCGGCCTCGCTGACCCTGCCGGTGCGCATCGCCCTGCAGGGCAAGCGGCCGGGATGAGAAGACGCCAACCCAGAACGATTTCCGGCAGGCGACTGCCTTGAAGGACCTTAGGAGCCGTACACAGATGAACGCGAAAATGAACCGACCGGCGCTGGCGATGGGCGTCATGCTCGCCGCGCTGGCCGGCCAGGCGCAGGCCCAGCCGCCGGCGCCCTCGGAGAATGCCACGATCAACCTGATCCGCCTGCTGGTGCAGCAGGGCGTGCTGAAGAAGGACCAGGCCGATGCGCTGGTCAGGCAGGCCGAGGCCGAGGCGCTGCAGGCCCAGCAGGCGCGCCAGGCCGTGGCGCCCGCGGCGGCCGTCGCCGCGGTCCCCGGGGAGGTCCGCGTGCCCTATATCCCGCAGGTGGTGCGCGACCAGATCCGCGACGAGGTGAAGGCCGAGGTGATGACCCAGGCCAAGGCGGAGAACTGGGCGCAGCCCAACGCCTTCCCGGACTGGGCCTCGCGCATCAGTTTCGACGGCGACGTGCGCCTGCGCTACGAGTCGCGCTCCTTCGGCAACGGCAACAGCAACCAGATCACCGACTTCGCCGAACTCAACGACGACGGCCCGTACGACGTCAACCCGAACACCAGCTCCGGCCTGCCGCCGTTGCTCAACACCCGCGAGGACCGCGACAGCCTGCTGCGCCTGCGCGCGCGTTTCGGCCTCAAGGCGGCGCTGTCGGAAAGCTGGAGCGCCGGGATCCGCATCGGTACCGGTTCGGACAACAACCCGGTATCGACCACCCAGACCCTCGGCGGCGGTTTCGGCAAGAAGGACCTCTGGCTCGACCAGGGCTACCTGACCTGGAAGCCCAGCGAGCGCCTGAGCCTGACCGGCGGACGGATCGCCAACCCGTTCCTGTCCACCGACCTGCTGTATTCCAGCGACCTCAACTTCGACGGCGTGGCGGCGATCTTCAACCAGCCGCTGGGCCGCGATGTCTCGCTGTTCGGCACGGTCGGTGCGTTCCCCGTGGAATACAGCTCGGACACCGCCTCGTCGAACGGCTTCGACAAGGAAGACAGCGACAACAAATGGCTCTACGGCGCGCAACTGGGCGCCACCTGGAAGATCAACCCGCGGCACAGCCTTACCGGCGCGCTGGCCTACTACCGCTTCGACGACATCGAAGGGCAACGCTCCAGCCCCTGCCGGCCCTGGGCCGGGCAGCCGGAGTGCGATACCGACGGCAGCCGTCCGACCTTCATGCAGAAGGGCAACACGGTGTTCCTCCTGCGCGACATCGTGCCCAACCCGGCCGATCCGGCGAACACGCCGAACCCGCAGTACGTCGGCCTCGCCTCGGAGTTCAACCTGCTCGACCTGAACCTGGGCTGGGACGCCGAGCTGCCCAACGATTTCAAGCTGCGGGTGGCCGGCAACTACGTGCACAACCTGGGTTACGACGAGGGCGACATGCGCAAGCGCGCCGGCGGTGTGGCGCAGATCGCCAACAATCTCGGCTCCGATGGCGACATCAAGAGCGGGGCGAATGCCTGGATGCTCCAGTTCACCCTGGGCAACGCCCTGGATATGCGCGAGGCCGGCGACTGGCAGGTGTTCGCCGCCTACAAGTACATCCAGCCGGACGCCCTGCCGGATGGCTTCAACGACTCCACCTTCCATCTCGGCGGGACCAACGCCAAGGGCTACATCCTCGGCGCCAGCTACGGCTTCGACAAGCGCGTCTACGGTACCGCGCGCTGGCTCAGTTCCGACGAAGTCTACGGCGCACCGTTCTCCATCGACGTCCTGCAGCTCGAGGTCAATACGCGCTTCTGAGCGCTCCCCGAGGCAGGCCATGAAGAGGCAGACCATGAACATGCGACCTTTCTCATTGCCGATCTGGGCCCAGGCGTTGCTCGCCGGGGCCGCCTTCGCCGCCTACGCCAGCCAGGCGGCCTATGCCGACAGCCTGGAGGAACGCCTGCGCGCCCAGTTGCGCAGCACCACCCAGCAGCTGCAGGCGCTGCAGACCGAGCAGGCCCAGGCCGCCGCGGCCAAGGCTGCGCTGGAAGGCCAGCGCGACGCGGCGCTGGCCCAGGTCAGGCAACTGACCGCCGAGCTGACCCGGGCCAAGGGCCAGGCCGAGCAACTCTCGGCCCAGCAACAGGGCTTGCACGACCGGGCGCGGCAGATGGTCGAGGCGAGCAATGAGCAACTGGGCAAGTACAAGCAGGCCTACGACGAGTTGCTGGTCATGGCGCGAGCCAAGGAGGCCGAGCGGCAGAAGCTCGATGTGGCGTTCCGCGAGCATGACCGGCAGTTGCAGCAATGCACCGCGAAGAACCGGGAAATGTATGGCGTGGCCAAGGAGATCCTTGGCGCCTACGAGAACGTCAGCGTCGCCGAGGTGATGAAGATCCGCCAGCCGTTCGCCAGCGGTGCGCGGGTGAAATTCGAAGAGATGGCGCAGAAGCTCGGCGACGACCTCTACAAGACCCAGGTCGACGACCGCCAGGCGGCGCTGGCCCAGTGAACCTCCAGAGCAATCAAGGAATCCGTACATGAGCGATATCACCCTGATCGAACACCTTTCCATCGACAGCCTGACCGAAGCCCTGCAGGACGCCGGCTACCGGGTCAATCGCAGCGAACAGAACGGCGTGGTGCAACTGCTCAGCGCCAGCCAGGGGATCGGCTACGCGGTGCGCTTCGGCAATCCGGCGTCGGTGCCGGCGAGCTACCTCGACTTCACCTTCAGTTGCGCCCTGCGCGTGCAGGGCGAGTTGCCGGCCGGGCTGACCGAGCGCTGGAACCTCAGCCGGCGCTTCGGCCGCCTGTCGCAACAGGGCGAGTTCCTGGTGATGGAGATGGACGTGATCGTCGCCGGCGGCGTCAGCCCGGCCAACCTGCGCAGCCATGTCGAGCTGTGGGACCGCCTGCTGCAGGAGTTCCTCGCCTACCTGCGCGACTACAGCCGCCTGGCCGCCGAGCAACAGGGCGTGGCGCAGGAAGCCGCGCGGTCCGTCGATGGCGAGGCCTGAACCTATGCGGCCGGTTTACCGTTGCGGCGGCCTGGCGCTCGCGCTCGTCATCCTCGCCGGTTGCGGCCAGGACGGGAACGGCGGCGCGGGCCAGGCCCAGGCCGCGCTTGCCAAGCCACCTGCCAGCGGCGCCGCGGAGCCCGCGGTGGCGCGCCTCGGAGCCTTGCAGGTGGCGCCGGACGAACTGAAGGCTCTGCTGGCCGAGGTACCGGCGCAAACCCGTGCGCAACTGGGCGAGAACCGTGAGGCTCTGGAGCGCTGGATGCGTGCGCGGCTCGCCGAGAAGGCGCTCTACGAGCAGGCCAGCGCCCAGGATTGGCAACAGCGACCGGAAGTGAAGACGCTGATCGACGCGGCCACGCGGCAGATCGTCCTGCGCACCTACCTGGAGTCGGTGAGCACGGTGCCCGAGGATTATCCCAGCGATGCCGATCTGCACGACGCCTACGAGGCGAACAAGGCGCAACTGGGGGTGCCGGCGCTGTACCGGGTCAGCCAGATCTTCATCGCCACCGCCACCGCTGGAGGCCCGGCCGAGGCGCGCAAGCGCGCCCAGGAACTCTACCGGCAGGCCGCCGCCGGCGATTTCGCCGAGCTGGCGCGAAAGTATTCCGACGACCCGCAGACCGCGCGCAACGGCGGCGACATCGGTGGACTGCTGGCGCAGGCGCAGCTGCTGCCGGCGATCCGCCCGGCGCTGGAACGGCTCAAGGTGGGCGAAGTATCCGAACCGATCCAGGGCGGCAACGGCTTTCACCTGGTCAAGCTGACCGAGCGTCGCGACCCCCGCCTCGCCAGCCTCGACGAGGTCCGCGAACGCCTGCGCGCCAGCCTGCGCGCGCAACGCCAGGAGCAGATCGCCAAAGCCTACCTGGACGGTCTGGTGAACAACGCCACCCTGAGCATCGATGGCGCGCTGCTTGGCAAGACCCTGGCCGAGCTGCGTTGATGGAGCGCGCGCCGGAGACCGGTCGAGCGCCGCGCGGTAGTCGCTGGCGACACCTGCGTAGTTGGTTGTTCGGCGAACCCGAGCGGGTTCGCGACGAGCGCCAGCGGCTATGGATCGCCTATGCCGCCTGGCTCGGCGAGCAGGTACAGCAGCGTCTCGGCGAGGACGCCGAGGTCGCGCCACGGCTGCAAGCCTACCTGGAGTCGCGGCGCGCGGCGGGGCAATTGCCGAATACCGACATCGACCTGCAAGTCTGGCTCGACGCCAGCGGCTGGATCGTCGGCCTGGCCTGCCTGCGCGCCGATGCCGAACCGATCGACGCCGAACTGCGGCGGGCCCTGATGGATCGCTCGTTGCGTCTGCCGCCGCCGGACCACATGCCGCAGCCGATCGAGCTGCGGATCCGCCTCATGCCTGGACGCTAGCGAGGAAGCATGGCCCTATCGGAGTCCGCCGGGCAGCGCCCGGTACTGCTCAGGCCCGCGCAGGGACGCGACGACCGTGCCTACTGGCACGACTTGTTCGGCTCCCTGGAAGTGGTGCATTTCTTCCTGGTCACCGCCCGCTGCGGCTGCTTCATGCAGGCCGCGCGCAGCCTCGACGTCAAGCCGACGCTGTTGCGCAAGACCCTGGCCCGGCTCGAGGAGCGTCTCGGCCTGCACCTGTTCGTGCACGAGGGCAACGCCCTGTCGCTGACCCGCGAGGGCCGCCTGCTCCAGGCTGCGGGACAGCGCCTGGTCGAGGACAGCCACAGCCATGCCGATCTTCACCGGCAACAGCCGCTGGTGCGCCTGGCGGTGGCCGAGAGCGTGCTGCACGACGTGCTCAGCCGCGAGCTGTGGGGCTACCTGCGCAAGAACGCCAACCTGCGCGTGGCGCTGGCCGAATTGCGCGAAGGCTGGCCGGGCAACGCCGGCCCGGCGGAGATCGCCATCTGGATCGCCGATCCGGACCAGCCGCATCCGATACTGGAAGGCCATGACGCGGCGCCGGCGCGTATCGCCGAGCTGGAGTACCAGCCGCACATCGGCAAGCGCTATTCGCGCGAGCGCACGCGGCCGGCCAGCGAAGACGAGCTGGACGACTACCTGCTGGCGCAGCTCCACGGCCACGCCGCCAGCGCCGCCCTGGCACCCTGGAACCGGCGGGTGGCGGCACGGCAGTCGGGAGTGATCGAGGTACAGAGCCACGATCTGTTGCTACAGGCGATCCTCTGGGGCGCCTGCATCGGCCTGCTGCCGCACTACGCCGGGCGCCTGGAACGCAACCTGGCGGCGTTGCCGCAGGTGTTCGACCAGCCGATGCGGCGCGAGGTCTGGTTGAGCGTGCAGTCGGAGGCGGCGAACCGCACCGAGGTCCGTGCCTTGCTCGATCTGATCGAGCATGCCTTCGACGACCGGCGCGACTGGTTCGGACGCTGACATTGCGGGCTTGACGGCCGCCGCCATAGCCGACACCGTTTCGCCACGGAACGGCTGACGGAAGACACGCGATGACGGAGCGGCATTGGCAGGGCGAGGTCTGGCTGGCGCGGGACCATGCGTTGTTCGCCGGGATCAACGGCGACACCCGCGAGCACGCGCACTATGCCCACCAGTTGCTGCTGGCGCAGACGCCGCTGCGGGTGCGCCTCGCCGGCCAGGTACTGGAGGCCCGGCGCTTGCTGGTGCCCTCGCTGCAAGCCCATCGCGTCGAAGCGTCGCAGTCGTTGCTGGCGCTGTACGTCGAGCCGCTGGCATTCGACAGCGAAGTCCTGGGTCAGCTTCTCGAAGACGCTCCCGGCGAGCCCGAGGCGTTGCTGGGGCGGCTTGCGCGGCTGCCTCGTCGACGACTCGACCGCCGCGTCGAAAAGGCCCTGGAGGCGCTCGACGAGCAACTCGTGGCGCGGGTCGAGGCGGAAAGACTGGCGCGCTGCGCCAGTCTTTCGCTGAGCCAGCTGGAGCGGCTGTTCGCCGTCCAGGTCGGCCTGTCGGTGCGCCGCCTGGTGCTCTGGCGGCGCCTGTACCTGGCCTTCGCCCTGGCCCTGCAGGGGCGCAGCCTGACCGAGGCGGCCCATCACGCCGGCTTCGCCGATGCCGCGCATCTGTCGCGCAGCGTACGCAGCCTGCTCGGCATCCGCGCCGGCCTGTCGCTGCCGCACCTACGCCTGGCCGGTTGAACGCCCCAGTCCTTCCGGCGGCTGCGGGACGCACCTGCTGCGCGGCAGGTCGCGGAATGGCGCGAGCAACTGGCCGGTGTAGTCGCGGGGATAGTCGGGCTGGTCGCCGATGCCCATGTCGGCGCTGTCCAGGCGGTAGCCGGGACGATGGAGTGCGGTGCCGAGCAGGCGGTCCCAGACGCTGAAGAACAGCGCGAAGTTGACGTCGCCGGCGCGCCCGTAGCGGATGTGGTGCAGGCGATGCAGCGGTGCCCAGGCGAACACATGGCGCAACCCGCCGATGCGCATGTCGACGTTGCTGTGTTGCAGCAGCAACTGGATGCCGATGGCGAAGGCGAGCAGCGCGACGACCGTCTGCGGCACGCCGAGCAGCAACAGCGGCAGGGTGCCGCCGAGCGCTTCCAGGCCCAGGTGCAGGGGATGCTTCATCAGCCCGTTGAAACCGTACAGGCGCTGCACGCTATGGTGCACCGCGTGCAGCCGCCAAAGCAGCGCCGAACGGTGGCTGGCGTAGTGCACCAGGGTGATGCCGAGATCGGCGAGGACGATAGCCAGGAGCAGTTGCAGCCACAGCGGCCAGGCCTGCGGCCATACCGGCCAGAAGCCCAGGACTCCGGCCAGCAGCGGCAGGGCGAGGATGCCGAGTGCGTTCAGGCTTTCGTTGACCAATGCGTGCAGGACATCGCGCAGGCGGTCGGCGTGCGGCCGGTTCCAGCGTGGCTGGTAGGGCAGTCGTCGTTCGGCGAGAAAGGACAGGCCGAGCGCCCCCAGGAACAGGGCGACCAGCCAGGCGTGGGAAGCCTGGCGATAGCCGACCTGCCAGACCGCCAGGCCGATGAAGCCGGACCAGAAGAGGGGAGCGTAGGCGTAGCGCAGGAAGAACTGCATGGTGAGACCTCCGGATGAATGAGGTCCCCAGCGTCGCTCGCGGCAGGCCGGCGGCGCTTGAACGAACCGCGCAAGTTCTCAGTCGCGCACCACCAGCGCCTCGCTTCGCATGTTTCCGCGACCCGGCCAGGTCTCGCGGGCCAGCCAGGCCCCGCCGAGACAGACCAGGTTGGCCAGCAGCAGGTAGCCCACCGGCGACAGCGGATTGCCGGTGACGCCGATCAGCCAGGTCACCACGATCTGCGCGGTGCCGCCGAAGGCGGCGACGCCGATCGCGTAGACCAGGGAAAAACCGGTGGAGCGCAGCGCCCGCGGGAAGCTTTCCACCAGCAGTACGATCAGTGCCGCGCCGCTCATGCCATGCAGGGCCGAGAGCAGGGCGAGGACGGCGAGGAAGGTCGACGCCTCGGGATGGCGGGTCATTGCCTGTAGAGCCGGGAACAGCACCGCGAGCAACAGCAGGCGCGGCAGGATCAGCACGGCGCGGCGGCCGTAGCGGTCGCAGAGGATACCGCCGAGCAGCGCCGACAGCGCCAGGGCGGCGCCGGCCACCAGCGTCGAGAGCATCGCGATGCCCGCCGGCAGGTGCAGCTCGGTGAGGGCGAAGGTGGTCATGTAGTTGAGGAAGTACTGGGTGATGGTACTGCCGGAGAGGATCAGCAGGCCGAGCAGTAGGGCCCGCCGATGATTGCCGAACAACTCGCCGAGCAGGCTCCGGGTGCTGGCCTGGCGGCCGCGTCCGGAAAAGGTCTCGGCCAGGTTGAGGCGGATGTACAGGCCGATCGGCAGGACCAGCAGGCCGACCGCGAAGGGAATCCGCCAGCCCCACTGCTGCAGCTGCCGCTCGTCGAGCCAGAGGGTCAGCAGGTAGCCCATCAGCCCGGCGGCGACCGCCGCGATACCTTGCGCCACCACTTGCCAGCAGGCGTAGGTGCCGCGCTTGTGCGGCGGCGCCGCTTCGAGGATGTAGGTGGTCGCCGGGCCGGCTTCGCCGCCCCAGGCCAGGCCCTGCAGCAGGCGGGTCAGCACCAGCAGCAGCGGCGCAGCGAGGCCGATGCTGTCGTAGCCGGGCAGCACGGCTATGCCGCCGGTGCCCAGCGCCATCAGCAGCAGGGTCAGGAGCATCGCCGGCTTGCGCCCGGCGCGGTCGGCGTAGGCGCCGATGAGAATCGCGCCGAGGGGACGGATGACGAAGCCGACGGCGAACGCGGTGACCGACAGCAGCAGGCTGACGAAGGCACTCTCGGAAGGGAAGAAGGTCTGGCCGATCATCACCGCGAAGGTCGCGTAGACCCCGAAGTCGAAGAATTCCACGGCGTTGCCGAGCACCACGGCGAAGACGCTGCGGCGGCTGGCTGGATCGGCGGCCGCCGGGGTTGTGGTGGGGGAGTGCATGGCGAGGCCCTCTCGCAGTGACGACGAAAACACTCGGGCCTGGCGCCGAGCAGCGACCGGCAGCCGATTTCAGTCCGCCGGCGGCCGTGGCCAGGCGCGGATCGGACCGCGCCAGCCTTCGTAGGTCTTGCCGACGCGCAACAGCCAGGTATCGGCGAAGCGCGGCGCGACCAGTTGCAGGCCGATCGGCATGCCGGCGGCCGTGAAGCTGCAGTTTATCGAGAGAGCGGGTTGTTCGCCCATATTCCAGGGCACGGTGAAGACGATGTGCTCGAACGGCCGCTGCGGGTCGTTCAGCGGCGAGGCCCAGTCGGCGGGAAAGGCGCCGACCTGGTTGGTCGGCGTCAGCAGCAGGTCGATCTCGCCGAACAGGCTGGCCGCGCGCCGGCGCATCTCGAAGGTCTGGTTGAAGCCACGTACCGCGTCGACCCCGCTGATCCGCGCGCCGCCCTCGGCCCAGGCATGTATGTAGGGCAGCACCCTGGCCCGGCGGGTTTCGTCCAGACGCAGCAGTTCGCTCCACAAGCGGGCGCGCCAGAAGTCGTCGAGGCCGTCCAGCAGGGCGCGGTCCATCAGCGGCTCGACGACGCGGACCCGCGCGCCCTGTTCCTCGAACAGCCGTGCCGCGGCCTCGACCGCCGCGCGGATCTCCGCGTCCGGTTGCAGGCCGCAGCCGGGGTCGAGCTGCAGGCCGATCTCGAGACCGCGAACCGAGACCGGCTCGGCGCTCCAGTCCAGCGTTTGTGGCGGCAGGCTGGTGGCGTCGCGAGCGTCGGGCTGCGCCAGGTGGCGCATCAGCAGCAGGCAGTCGTCCATGCCACGAGTCATGGGGCCGGCGCAGCGGCCGGTGTAGTAGGGGTCGATGGGAATCCGCCCAAGGCTCGGCTTGAAGCCCACCAGACCGCACCAGCCGGCCGGCAGGCGCACCGAGCCGCCGATGTCGGTGCCCAGGTGCAGCGGCCCGTAGCCGGCTGCCGCGGCGGCAGCGGCGCCGGAGCTGGAGCCGCCGGTGTTGTTGGCCAGGTTCCAGGGGTTGCGGGTGATCCCGTGGAAACTGGAGATACCCGAGGAAAGCATGCCGAAGTCCGGTACCGTGGTCTTGGCCAGGACGATTGCCCCGGCCTCGCGCAGCCGCGCCGCCGGTGGCGCGTCGCGGGGCTCGGGCTGAGCGGCGGTGGCGGCGCTGCCCTGCGGGATCGGCTCGCCGGCGGTGGCGATCAGTTCCTTGATGGTCACCGGCAGTCCGTCCAGCGGGCCCCGCGGTTGCCCTTTGCGCCAGCGCTCGGTGGCCGCCGCGGCCTGTTCGCGGACGCGTTGCGGGTCGAAGCGGTACAGGGCGTTGAGGTGCGGTTCCCAGCGCTGGATGTGCTCCAGCAGATGCTCGTAGTACTCGCTCGGCGACAATTCCCGGCGGGCGAACAGGGCCAGCAGGCGGGCTCCCTCGATATCGTGCAGCGCGCTCATTCAGACTCCCCCGAAGACCGGCCGCGGACGAGGCGCGACCGGCGTGCCCGGAGCCGGGCACGGATTCGAAACATGACGTATCGGGGAGGTATAGCCCATCGCCGGCGATTGTTCCGCCGACGCGGCTCAGCCGTTGCGTTGCTCGATGTAGCGCAGGAAGGCCGGCATGTCGGTGCTGCAGAGGGTCCTGGCGACCCGCTTCACCTCGTCCACGGGCCAGTCCCACCAGGCCGAGGCCAGCAGGGCCTCGCGGACGTCTTCCTCGAAGCGCCAGCGGATCTGCCGGGCCGGGTTGCCGCCGACGATGGCGAACGGTGGCACGTCGCGGGTCACCACCGCGCCGGCGGCGACCACCGCGCCATGGCCGATGGTGACGCCGGAGAGGATCAGCGCGTTGGTGCAGATCCAGCAGTCGCTGCCGATGATCACGTCGCCCCGGGTGGTGGTGCTGTCGGGGATGTCGGCGACCTCGTCGATCATCTTCGGGAAGGGATAGGTGGTGAGCCAGTCGGTGTGATGCTCGCCGCCGAGAAGAATCTTCACGCCGGCTGCGATCGAGGTGTAGGCGCCGATCCGGAGGGTGGACTTGTCGCCGAACTCGGTGACTTCGGGGATCCCATAGGTGCCCACGCCGACCTCGTAGCCGGGATAGGCGAGGCGGATCTTCTCGGGCGCCTTGAAGATCTTTTCCCAGCCACGGAAGTATTTACGCTCTTTGCGTTTTTTCAGTTTTTCCAGGAATCTCATTGGTTTACCTTGCCACCCTGGCAGGCGCGGCGGGCCTCAGGTGGTCTCGTGATGGAGCAGGAAGCGCTTCAGACGGCGGAAGGTGGTGCGGTTCCACTGCCGCAGGGGCAGCGAGCGGAGCAGTTGCCAGGCATGCTTCTTGTCCGATACCACGGCGTATTTCAGGGCCTTGTTGACCAGCTCCGTGCGGCCGCGCTCGTAGGCCGGATGCGACTGGTAGGGCTCGATGGTGCGCAGGTCAGCGTCGAGCAGCACCTTGTAGCGCCGCGACAGGTTGTCGGGGTGGCGCCGGTAGCGGGTGACCAGCACCGGCAGCTTGTGGATCTGGTAGCCCTGGCTGGCGATGCGCAGGGTCATCTGGAAATCCTGGACCTTGATCTGCGGATCGTAGAAGCCGGCGGCGCGCAGGGCTTCCATGCGGTAGAGGGACACCGGGGCGCCGCAGACATAGGCGTTGCCGAGCAGGTAGTCGAAGTCCAGCTGGCGGATGCGGTTGCTGCTCTGCCGCTTGGTTTCCTGGCCTTCGCTGTCGATGTAGATGACCAGGGCGCCGACGCAGCCGACCTCGGGGTGCTGGTCGAGGTACTCGGCGCGTACGCTCAGCGAATGCGGCAGCATGATGTCGTCCAGGTCCGGAGTGGCGACGTAGTCGCCGCGGGCATGCTGCAGGCCGAGGTTCAGCGCGGCGCTGACGCCCTGGTTGCGCTGACGGTAGAGCTGGAAGCCGTAGCTGGCCTGCAGCTGTTCCAGCATGGCATAGCTGGCGTCGGTGGAACCGTCGTCGACGATGATCACTTCGAAATTCGGGTAGTCCTGCGCATAGATGCTCCGCAGGGCTTCTTCCAGGTACTTTTCCGCGTTGAAGCAGGGCGCGACGACGGAGACCAGGGGGGTGTCCGTCGTGCCTGAGGGCTTGCTGGAAGTGGCTTCTTCAATCATGTGTCGTTCTTGTCACTCGTCTTGCACGACGACCGCCCCGGGCGACGCGCCGGTCATGAAGTCCTGCGAATGTTCCAGCGGGCGGTCTTCGGGGCGCTTCCGAGAAATCAGCGGACCCTTCCAGCGGAGGCGCGCTGGCGTCGGAAAGGCTCTGGCATGCATGCCTGGATATCCGGGTATCACGACAATATACCGCCTGGAGCCTGGAGGATATGCCTGTGGAGCCGAGAAAAACCCTCCGGATCATGCTTGCGGGCATCGGGTCTCTGCTCGCAGCCGTTGCCAGTGCTGGTACGGGGCCGGGATATCCGCGGCGCAGAGCAGCGGAATCGCCGCCTCGATCTCCTCCCGCGGCCAGTTCCACCAGGCCATTGCCAGGAGGTGCCGGATATCGCTATCGAAAAAGCGTTTACGAAGCGTCCGCGCCGGGTTGCCGCCGACGATGGCATAGGGGCCACGTCGCGGGTCACCAGCGCGCGGCTGCCGATGATCGCCCCGTGGCCGACCCGCACGCCCGGCATGAACATCGCCTCGGCGCCGATCCAGACGTCGTGCCCGGTCGCCGTGTCGCCCGCCGGCAGGTGACCGTTCTCGGCGTTGGCGAAGGCCGGCTCCTCGTGCATGAAATGGAAGGGAAAGGTCGACGCCCACCCGGCGCGCTGTCCCTGGTTGCCGGCCATGATGAAGGTGGCGCCGCTGCCGATCGAACAGAAGCTGCCGATGACCAGCCTGTCCACGTCGTCGCGGTCCGGCATCAGGTAGCGCGCACAGTCGTCGAAGGAATGCCCGTGATAGTAGCTGTAGCGCCCCGCCCGAATGTTCGGATTGCTGACTTGCTCCGAGAGCAGCTTGCCCCTGAAGCTACTCGCGAAATAATTGCCCATGACCTGGCGTCCGTGTCCGTCGAAGCGCTCAAGGGTAGCCTCTGGCGAGGGGACGGGCCAGCGCGGCGTGACGGCTGGCGGACGGCGCTGGCGCTCAGGTGCCGGCGCTGAACGGCCAGGCCTGGAACGGTTCCGAGTAGTGCCTGCCGTGGCGAAAGGCGAAGGGCAACGCGTTGGCCTGCTGGTGCTGTTCCTCGGTGTCGACATTGAGGCAGAGCATCTGGATGTCCTGTGCCACCAGCAGACGATTGAGGTATTCGATGCTCTTGCGCTGGCGCAGGTTGCGGGTCAGCGGGCCGGGCGCCAGCAGGCGGGCGTCCAGCGCCAGGAAGTCGCAGAGCCCGGCATCGACCTCGGCGAAGCATTGGCGGGCGTCGGTGTCGATGCGCTGTGGATGCAGCGCGATGCGCATGCCGCTGTCGCGCAGACGGGCCAGGGTGGCGAGATATTCCGGCGAGGCGGGGCCCTGCTCGTCGATGGCCAGCAGCAGGCACAGCTCGACCTGGTGCTGCTGCAACTGCCTGGCCGAGGCCAGGAGACGCTCGCAGACTCCGGCATTGCCCAGGCTGCTGGCATGCAGGGGGATGAAGTTCCTGCCCAGCAGTTCGAGGTCGGTGTTGTGCCGGTGGACGCAGAGCAGTCGTGCCAGCAGGTGTTTCACCGCGGCTTCGGCGAGCAATGGCGGGGCGCCGGAGAGGAAGGCCGACAGGTCGACCCGTTGACGGCGTTCGCGCAGGGAGAGCTTGCTGCCGACCAACGCGCCGTTCCTCGCATAGATGCCGTGGGCGAAGAGCTCGAATCCGTCGTTCGCGTCACGGTTGCCGAGGCAAAGCCATTTCAATGGCGGGGGCGTTCTGTCTGTCGCAGTCATAGGTGATGGCTCTATGGGCAAATCTCGCCGAGGCGCACGGACAGTGCCCGTGCACAGGATTGAAGGGGTGTCTAGCGGAGACGGTTCTGCCTCCGGCGAATCAAGGTCTTTCGTCGGAAAGCCCGGTGGGCAGGCAGGGATCGGCTCGGCAATCGGCCGCGAGGGTACTTCCGTGGCCGCCGCCAGGCCTGGCGGCCAGCGGTTTTTTCTCCGGTCTGTGCAGTGGTTCCGCTGTTGCCGTTTTTTCCCGCCGCACGCGTGTTGCGCTGCGCGGCGTCGGCGTCAGCCCGCGCCGATGCTGTCGGTGCAGCCCAGGACAAGCGGTGAAGCCTGTTGCTTGCGCCAGGCGAAGTGGATGCTTCTGGAGTCCAGTCCGACGATCGTAGTGGCATGGAGGTCGCGGTGTTACGGGGGAAACCGGGCGACGAAGCCTCCCGGCGCGCAGGCGAAGAGATCGCCAGGGCGCTGGGCCCGCGTGCCGGGGCGATGAGGCACGGACACCGCGTGAACGCGTTTCTGGGGGCGGCTGGCTACGGGATCGAACTGGTCCAGGAGGATCCCTGTTCGATTGAACGCCGCGACAGGCGCCCGGTTCACCTGGTAGCGTCGAAGGCGGGATGGAAGGCGACCGTTCCCCGGGCCGCCGCTCCAGCGAAGGACTGTGCCTGGAAGAAAGCGGCGGGAACGCCAGGCAGCACCAGGCCGCTTTCCGCGCGGAAGCCGAAGCGGCTGTAGTAGGCCGGTTCACCCAGCACCACGCAACCTTCCGCGTCCAGCGAGCGCAGTTCGGCCAGCAACTGGCGGATCAGCCGCGAGCCGATGCCGCGTCCTTGCCATTCGGGCTCTACCGAGACCGGTGCGAGGCCGTACCAGCCGCCCGGTGTGCCGTCGATGGTCACCGGTGAGGCGGCGACATGGCCGAACAGTTCTCCGTTGCCCTCGGCGACCAGCGATAGTGTCAGCGAGCCGGCACGACGGAGGGCGGCGACGATGAACTGCTCGGTATGGCTGGCATGCGCAGCCCGGCGGAACGCGGCTTCGGTCAGGCGGGCGATGGCATCGATGTCGGCGGTGGTCTCCGCACGGATGGAGATGTTCATGCGTGTACTCCTCGGGCATGGCCCCGGCCTTCTCCTGGCCAGGGCGGTGGAGAAGAATGGGACTCAGCGATTGTCCGCCTGCGGGCGCACGGCTTTCAGTCCGGCCATCGAGATACGGTAGGGCCGGCCCAGGCTGGAGTGGATCAGGCGCTGGCTCTTCAGCCTGGCGAACACCGCCAGGGTACAGTCGAGCAGGAGATGGCCGTCGCGGTTGTAGCATTCGACCTGGGTGACCTTGCCCGAGGCGTCGCGGAAGAAAGCGATATGGCCACCCTGGGCCAAGGCGTGGAGGGTCCGTTGTTCCGGCTTGGAAACGTTCATGTCGGGAGAACCTGTAGTCATCGATATGGCAACGCGCCCGCACGGCGCGAACAGGCGCATGCGGACCATGGCGAAGGCAGATAACCGGCGACACCTCGTGCAAGGCGACGAAGCGGCGGTTATCGGATGACTACTATCTCCAGCATGCAAGCCTCGGAACGGGGAGGGGCAGTCACGGAGGTGACTATGGGGCGACAGTCTAGCCGAGCGGACGAGGCGACGACAAGGCAATGGCTGCGTCGTCATGCCGCTGTCCCGGGATCATCGATTTGTGAGGGCGTTCGTCCTCTCCCGCGGTGACTCGCGGTTCCATTGCCAACCAGGCCGGGAGGCTGCCATGCGCCGCAGCATGCTGGCGCTGCTCCCTCTCCAGGCCTGTCGCCGCCGCGACGAGAGACGGCCCGCATCTGGTCGAGGCGGGGGGGTGACCGGCAGGTTTTGGCTAAACCCGGGCAACCGCGGCGGCGGATCGTCAACCGAGCCGCGTTGTGCAACAACGGTGTGCCCAGATTCAGTGCCGCCGCAGCGAGTTCCGGATGGATGGACACGGTAGCGGGCCGATCGGCAGCCGTGTGTCACCGAAGGCACATTGGTTGAAATCGGTATCGAACGGAAATGAGGAGGTTTTTCGGAGAGTTTTTCCTACAGAAATTTACTAGAAACTTGTCGCGGTAAATCGTGAATTAGCGCTGAGCGGAGGGACCTGTCGGGTGTGGGGCCGGTCGGTACTTTTCGTCATGTAGGAATTGCCTGATATCGGGCTTTAGGGGTGAACGTTGCGGGCTACCCTGTTCGCATACCTGAAAAGTTGTCGGCGTAATCTCTGCGCTTTTCAGGCGAGGTTTCGTCGTGTTGAAGTTGTTGGTCGTGGTTGCTTTCCTTTTCATCGGCGGAGGTATGGCCATGGGAGCGCCCGAGGAGGCGCAAGAGGTCAGCGAAGTCCCGGTCCATCGGATCGATGAGCTGACTCTGATGTACCTGACCCACGAGGTCTACCTGGATCCCTACGTTTCCTGCCGGCCGAAGGTTCTGGGCAAACGCTCGTACGTCGCCTGCTGGAACGAAACCTACTCGGGCCGCTCCCCTCTGAATTTCTGGGAATACGCCGAAGGCGACTTCCTGGCCCTCAACGCCCCCGCGCGGGCACTGGCGCAGGGGCGGTTCGCCAGTGAGAAGCATATCGGCGAAGTGCCGTTGCCGCTGCCCCTGGATATCGACCTGGACCAGCTGGAGCGGGTGTATTTGCTGATGATGTAGGCTGTCCGTTGTCGGTCTATGCCCGCCTTGCCAGGTGGCATGAGACGCCACTGCCATTGCGAGCGCGTCATGGCAGCTTCTCGGACATGGAGGACATGTGCTACCGGAGCGCTTCCTGAATCGACGTCCTTTTATCGAGCTTTCAGGGATCCGGTGCCGTGATAGGTGCGGCTGATAAATATTCTGATACGACATGGCAGCGCGCATCTTGGCAAATGCTCATGATCGTTGAGGACACCTCATGCGAATCTGTCCAAGAGAGTATTGTCCGAGGTGAGTTAGGCTGAATCCGTCCATGTCCTTGGTTCAGCCTCTGATCAAACGTCCGCCTGGGGGAACGTGTCTGCGTAGTTCGCGGCAATCGCCAGGAGGAGGTTGTTGCCCCGCTGGCCTGTCGGGGTACCAGATCCGGCATTCTCCGGGTGGCGGTAGATGCCCGTCAGGCACGTATCCGCGATCATGGTCACGGTCATGATGACGCCGACGTTCAGGGTCGTAGTCGCCGTAATCGTCATATCCGTATGCCGCACAACCTGCGCTCAACAGTATCGGAAGAACGACGAAGAGATTTCGGCTGGCTCGAAACACTTCTGCCTTATTCATGGTAGGCCTTCTCCCGTTCGCGGTAGTACTCCGCTCGACGCTTCGCGTCTTCTCGTTCCATTTCCTCGTAGTGCTTGCGGCTTTCGCGTTCTTGCTCTTCGTGGAATTTGCGATGTTCCTTGCGGGCTTCCATGCGGTCCTTGCTTCGCTCTTTCTGGTATTCCCAGTAGCGTTTTTCTGCCTCTCTGTATTCTTCGTAACCATTATCCGCCTGGACACTCGCCGTCATCAGGCAGAAGAGAGAGAAGGCAAGGGGATAGGCTTTGTTCATGAGGCTGTGTGCTCCGCGGTGACTTACATGAAGTCGGTGCTTCGTTTAGACCGTATGCGGAAACAGAGTTGCCGAAGAAGGGTAAAAATCTTGGCTTGCCACCTTTTCAGCCCCAAAAACAACAAAACCCCCGAAAACGCGGCGTTTTCAGGGGCTTAGCTATGGAATCTGGAGCGGGCGAAGGGAATCGAACCCTTGAAATCATCATCTCAGCGCATCGCAACTTGTTGCGGTGCAGCTGACCTGCGGATTCCTAGTTTGGATTCATGCCTTTGAGTGTCACTGCTTTCGACACTTCGTCGACAGGTTTTGGAGCAAATTTGCTTTTGTAACTCATGAACTTTCAACTCCAGATTGTTCTGGAAAAGTTTTTTTCCATATCTGCCATTGTTCTCTTACCGCATCCTCAATCGAGTCTAGTTGCCCTGAGTTATTTTCTATAAATTGCTCTTTAAATTTGCTAGCCTGTAGCATTAGCGATGCATCAGAAAGTTTTCCGTGCTCGATTTTTGCTATTTGATCCCAGATTTTTGCGCTAAGTTCAAGGTCTTTTTCTTGCTGTATTGCGGCAAAATCGAGTATGTGAGCCAAAGAGAATTCCTTGGCTGAGTTTTTCGCAATTGATAAGAAGTCAATAAGGACAATTGGGTTCATTACGAAATAGCCATTTAATCCTTCTGGATTTAGGCTAAGATGAATTTTGTCCCATGTGCATAGTATTTTTGCAATGTCAGAAGGTACGTATGCGCCAGAGAGATAGCTGATGACGACTGCATCATGTCGAACTAGAACGTCTGGTTTTCTTAGATTTTTTTCTTTCAGAATTTCTTTGATTTCTAATATTGCTCTATCAACGCCAGTTGGGTTGAGTGTTTCAACTGTAAACCCATACTTTGGTAAGATTCTAGAAATCTCGCCAGTTGCCCTGTCTCTTGCTTTGTAGAATTGTGTATCTGACATTGATGTGCTGATTGTGTCAGCACTAATTCCAAAAATTCTTACGTAGTCGCTGAAGCTTAAGTTTTTTCCGTTTTCAGTTTTTATGTATTGGCAATAGTGACTGACAAATGCATTTCCTGAATAGGACATGTCAATACCTTGCTCAAGGATCGATTTGTAATCTCTACATGCCTCGATGAGGTGTGCGCTAATTTCTTCAGCGTAAGTTGCTGGTATAATTGATGTAAATGAGTGTTCTGAAACTAACTCATATAATGCCGCTCCGGACCGGCTGTTTCTGTCGCGAACAGCTGAGTATAGTATTCCGCAGATTAGTGGTATTACGACAGAGGAGTCAAAGTATATATTGATGCTTTTGTCGGCGCCGAGTGCGTTTATTAATCGGGTAGAGTCTGAGTTTAGAATGCAATCGTAAAGTTTTGCAGAGGATACTAGTTTGGCAAATTCCGAGTCTGCGATAATTCTGGATATTTCTTGGAATGCCTGCTCGGTTGCCTCCTCGCCTTCTTTGGATTTCAAAATTTCCCTGATGGCAATATAGGATGCGTTAGTTCCATTCGTGTTATCGCTTAGGGAAAAGTTCTTCTCAATTAGGCTGCAGGAGAGAGTTAGGTAGTTATCGAGAAGAAGCGAGATGTTATTATCGTCCTTCAGTATATTCTTTTCAGATAGTGTTTGTTTGATTCTTTCAAAAAGTATGCCTGCTTCGTATTCTGCAGAATCTTTAAGTCCCTTGTAGGCGGCCATTTCGGAAGAGCTTAGATACAAGGTTTTACTTCTGGAATTTATTTCTTTTGATTGTAGTAGTCGATCTATGTGGGAATTTACCAAGGCCCGTTGTGCATTGGACATTTGGTAGGTGCCTATCACCTCGTCGATAAGCTCTTCACGATTCAATCCGCCTTCGTTTCGGGCGAGAACAGATTTTACAATTGAGTCATATAGTCTGGCTCTAAAATCCTTTACGTCATTGTCGAAAACTAAGAGTGATGCAACTGCTTCATTTTTTGCGCTAAAATATTTTTTCGGTAGATTGGTTGGCGTTACGTCAATTCCCAAATGTTTCAGTAGGGTATTCACTTCGTTGTGTTGGGTGAATGCGGTTGCTATTGCCTGGGAATCATATTTTAAGACTGTTACGCCTGTCTCCTTAAATATTTCCTTCCGGGTAGATTCAAAACTACCTTCAGGTATTCTTCTGCTGGAAACAAAATACATCAGGTTAACATTGAATTTTGCTTTGCACTTTCTTGCGTCTGTTAGGACTTTTCCCTGCCAATTTGACTCAACAGATAGTTGGATTCCTATCTCGACACCCTTTGCTTGGTCGCCATAGATTGCAAAATCCTTTCCCCCATCATATGGTCCGTCACAGAAATATGCTTTGTTTATCCCTACTAGTGGAAGGAAGTCGACTACTAATGATCTAAGGTCTGAAATACTTGCTGCCTGCACAACTCTGACTAGTGAATCTAGGTTCACACTATTTCTCCTTGTCTCTGATCATCGTTTGCCTTCGATCCTTTGGGCGTACCAACGCAATGCTACTTCTTTAGTAATTGCTATCCCGCGTTTTGATTGGGCAAGTTTCGATTGGCTTCGTCGTAGTCGGGGCTAGTTTGGCCGACTTCTGGTGCGATGGAACCGCTTGCAATCCATAACGCGTAATTAGGGAAAATTTTTACTAGGACGTCGATTTCTTCCGTGCTCACGCGAATCGCGCCTTTGCTGACGCTTTTCCATCTCTCGTAATCGCCCCCGTGAAGGCTGACCTTTTTGGGGCCGATTTTCTTGATTAATAGTCTTGCTCTATCGGCTGACGTGTTCATATAGAAAATTATTCCGGGGAAATAGTTGCCCTGTTGCGGTTTTGGGGAAATAATTTCTCCAGGGCAATTATTTCTCTACCTGCATATGGCTAATGCCACGAATAGTGACGGAATGAGCATGGAACTGGAAGAGCTTAACCCCGGCGCCCTGATAGGGCCGCAACAGGATGTGGAGTCCATCGAACGGTGGGCGGAACGCAACGGCATTAGCTATGGCACCGCCCGCGCTTGGGTTTACCGGGGCGTGCTGCCGTCCGTGAAGCTCGGAAAGCTGCGCATGGTGAATAGCGCGCTGCTGCGCAACTGGCTGTTGGAACAGGAGTGGACAGCATGAAAGGAGGAGTGATGGACGCCTTTCAATTCTGCTTCGCGGGCATCGTCGGCAGCGTCTCCGGCAGGGTCGTGACCTGGGGCGGCCTGACTGTCGATATCGACCAGATCGAGAATGCTTGGCTTCGTCGGGCCATTGAAGACTATCGCTGTGGTCGTAGGGGGCAGAAATGAGCCATGGCCGCCAGTCCCTACTACCTGCGCCAAACCCACGCCCCGGACTGCGCCTGCTCTGTGTGCTGGTCCGCAAGGCAGGCCATCCCATTGCACAGCCCGTCGCGGTGTCCGGACTGCCGGCCCCCTGGGCTGCCCTATCGGGAAGATGGCCGTTGGCTCTGCCGTCCCCGTTCCTTCTGCGCGAAACACGACCCGTCCCGGCGTCCGCCGAAGTACTGGCACGTTGTGTACGACAGCGGGAAACCCACGCCCTTTGTGCCCGTGCGCGAAGCATTCCAACTGGAGGGCTGACCCATGCTCGCTGACACCCTGAAAGCGCTGCTCCTGCTCTGCTTGATCCAAGCCGCCCGCACCGTGGCCGATCCGGTCAAGGGCCGCGCTCCCGGCTCGTCGGAACAGCCTCACCGTTCCGGCGAACGGAAGCACGGGCGGAGCGCACCCTTGAACGCCTCCCCCTGAAACAGCCTCTGCTTGGGAGTGTGGGGCAGCTCCTCCGCCCCGCGCTCCCGAGCCCTCGGCGGCAAGAGCGGGATGACAAGGGCGGAGCCCTTGGTGTTGCTCTGCGGGTTCCAAGGGGAAGCGTTCCCCTTGGCCGTCGGAGACGATTTTGCGATAGGGATCGTTACCCGAATGGGCCAAGACGAACACCCCTGGTTGGCTTGGTTCGCTAGCGAATAGAGCCCGGCCCGAAGGGATCGCCCAACACATCACTTTCACCCAACACCGCTGAATGAAGGCGAAACAGCCGAATTTGCAGCAGCGGGACAACTCACGCCGAAAAAGGCGAATTGAAGGAGAAACACCGATGAACATGTTTGCAACCCAAGGCGGCGTCGTCGAACTGTGGGTCACCAAGACCGACACCTATACCTCGACCAAGACCGGGGAAATCTACGCCTCGGTCCAATCCATCGCCCCGATCCCGGAAGGCGCCCGTGGCAACGCCAAGGGCTTCGAGATCAGCGAATACAACATCGAGCCGACCCTGCTGGACGCCATCGTCTTCGAAGGCCAGCCGGTGCTCTGCAAGTTCGCCAGCGTGGTCCGCCCGACCCAAGACCGTTTCGGCCGGATCACCAATACCCAGGTCCTCGTGGATCTGCTGGCCGTGGGCGGCAAGCCGATGGCGCCGACCGCCCAAGCCCCGGCCCGCCCGCAAGCACAAGCCCAAGCCCCGCGCCCGGCCCAGCAGCCGCAGGGCCAGGACAAACAAGACAAGTCCCCGGACGCCAAGGCGTAAGCCGTAGGAGGCCGCGATGCTCCGCTATCTCTCGCTGTTCGCGGTAGGTCTGGCCACCGGCTACGCCTGGGGCTGGATCGACGGCCTAGCGGCCTCCCTGGCTGTTTGAGGACTGATCGCTATGTCAGGCGTTGTCGCTGTGCAGGTGTGTACCGCATGGACCTCGACCCCCGAGGGCTTCATGGCGTGTCGCGAACTCGCATGGCAACAGGCCTACCTGATTCCGCCCGAGGCCGCTGGATACGTGGACATCCTGGTCAACGGTGGTTTCTCCCCGGAAGCCTTCGGCATCGGTGCCGCTGGCGTCCTGGGATCGTTCGTGACGGGGCTTTTGATTGGCTGGGTCGCGTCACTTCTTCGTAAAGCCAAGTAGAGAGGAAACACCATGAAAGCAATGAAGCAACGCATCGCCAAGTTCAGCCCGGTCGCCTCGTTCCGCAACCTGTGCATCGCCGGTTCCGTCACTGCCGCGACTTCGCTGCCGGCCTTCGCCGGGGTGATCGACACCAGCGCGGTGGAGTCGGCGATCACCGATGGCCAGGGCGATATGAAGGCCATTGGCGGCTACATCGTCGGCGCCCTGGTGATCCTGGCCGTCGCCGGCCTGATCTACAGCATGTTGCGCAAGGCGTAACGGGTGCTCTGGTCGGTGTGGTTGGGGGCGTTCTTCGCCGGCGCCTTCATCACCGGGTACCGGACCGGCGAATTCTTCTAACCGGACAGACCGAGGCGGAAGCCCCCTCCGGAGTTTCCGGCAGGGGGCTTTTTCATGGGTGACTGGATGAGTAACAACGCACGTTCCGGCCTTGGCCGACTTCTTTCGCTGCTGGGTCTGCTGGTCTCGCTGCTGTGGCATTCCTTGGCGAACGCGGACTTCTACCAATGGCAGATTTCCATCCCCGGAGAGCCCACGGCCTTCTTTCCATCCTATACGGCGGCGTGCCAGTACTACTTCGATAACACGTCGGCCAACTGGCTAAAGAAAATCAACAAACTGAGCTACAAGGAAGTTCAGTGCAGTGTTTCGGGTACTGGCGGAATCACTTGGCAGACGTCGACTACCATCTTGACTGGCGATAGCTGTCCTCCAGAGCAAGAGCTCGATCCGGCCGATGGCGCCTGCAAGCCGCCGCCCGAAGAGTGCAAGGAAGGCGAACTGTTCCCGGCCAAGGGCCCGGACTCGCCTGTTGTCACCTCGGGCGGGCGGAACTATGTCGGCGACGGCGGCGCACCGAGCGCCTGTTATCAGAGCTGCGAGTACGGCGGCAACCCCAGCCCGGCCAGTTGCTATCTGGTCAAAGGCTCCACCACGACCGGCTTCTGCAATTACATCCTCAAGGGCACCGGACAGAATTGCGGTGCCGATTCCTACACCTTCGCGCAGACCGGCGATTCGCTGAACCCACCCGACACCCCGAACACCGATCCTTCCGACCCGAACGACCCCGGCTGTCCGCCCGGCTGGTCGTGGTCGGGGACTACCTGCGTCAAGACCCCGACCGATCCCACGGATCCAACCGACCCAACCACGCCGGGCGGTGATGGCGACGGTGGCGGCGATGGCAATGGCGGTGGAAACAACAACGGCGGCGGCAATGACGGTGGCACCGGCAATGGCGGCGACGGCAGCGGGGGAGGGGACGGCAACGGCGGGGGCGATGGTAGCGGCGACGGTGACGGCAGCGGCACGGGCGGCGATGGCAACGGCACCTGCGACCCGGCGAAAGAGAACTGCTCCACCGGCCCCGAAGGCCCCGGCGGCGAACTCAAGGAACCCACGCCCGGCACCTGGGATGACGCCATCGCCACCTGGGAAAAGAAGGTCGAGGACGCCAAGCAAGAACTCAAGACCAAGGTGAAGGCCAACGTCGACCAGATGAAGGGCGCCTTCGACCTCAACCTGGCGGAAGGCGGCGGGCAACTGCCATGCGAACCCATGACCATTTGGGGCAAGTCCTACTCCCTCTGTATCTCCGACTACGCCGGCCAACTCTCCAGCCTGCGCGTGGCGCTGCTGCTAATGGCCGCGCTGATCGCCGCCCTCATTCTGCTGAAGGACTGACCCTATGGAATGGCTCTCCGGTTTTCTCGATCAGATCATCGCCTTCTTCCAGTGGATCTGGGATTTCTTCGCCCAAGGCATCTATGACTTCGTGCGCGACGGACTGGTGGTCGCCACCAAGGCGTCGATGTACGCCGCGCTCCAGACCCTGATCCTGCTGATCGATGTCAGCTACACCGCCGCCCGCGAACTGATCGACAGCCTTGGCGTGCCGCAGATGATCCGCAGCATGTATGCCGCGCTGCCGGGGCCGATTGCGGCGGGGCTGGCCTTCTTCGGCGTGCCGCAGGCGTTGAACATCATCATGGTCGCGGCGGCGACGCGCTTCTGCATGCGCTTCGTGCCGTTCATTGGGAGGTGATCCGTGTCGATCAAGATCCATCACGGCCCCAATGGCTCCTACAAGACCTCCGGCGCGATCCAGGATGACGCCGTGCCCGCGCTGAAAGACGGGCGGGTGATCATCACCAACGTGCGCGGCTTCACCCTGGAGCGGGCCTATCAGGTCTTCCCGGACCTGCCCAACACGGCGGAAATCATCAACCTCGATCTGGAGTCGCTGGAAGACCTCGAAAAGATGCGCACGTGGTTTCAGTGGGCGCCCCGCGGGGCCTTCCTGATCTTCGACGAAACCCAACTGCTGTTTCCCAAGTCCTGGCGGGAAAAAGACCTCGAGCGTTTCGACTACCCCGGTGGACCGGAAGCGGCCCACGCGGCCGACCGTCCCATGGGTTGGCTCGACGCCTGGACCCGGCACCGGCATTTCAACTGGGACATTGTCCTCACCACGCCGAACATCTCCTACATCCGCGACGATATCCGCATGACCTGCGAGATGGCCTACAAGCATTCCAACCTCGCGGTGATCGGCATTCCCGGCCGCTACAAGGAGGCCCAGCATGACGCCCAACTCAACCGTCCGCCCGCCGATGGCACCATCATCGAATACAAGCGGATCCGAAAGCAGACCTTCGCCCTCTACCAGTCCACGGCCACCGGCAAGACCCAAGACACCAAGGCGGGCAAGAGCCTCTTCCGGTCGCCTAAGCTGGTTCTTCTACTGGCATTGCTGGCCGGCACTATTGGCTTTGTCTGGTATATGGGGCCTCTGCGCACGATTGGCGGTCCGGCTGCTGCGACACCTGCCGACGCTCCTGGCGACCCTGCTCAAGCCCCTGCTGCGCCCGCTGCTGTGGCTGCTCCAGCGCGTCCTGCTGCGAATAGCCTTCTTCCTCCTGGGCTTGTACCTGATGGGCCTGCTGCTGCGCCTGTTGATCTGAACGCCCATCCCTTCGCCGATCGGCGGATTTCCATCCTCGCCCACGCCTACCGCAAGTCGCGGGGCGATATCTACCTGTTCGCTCTGGAAGATCCCACGGGCCGACGCCTGGAACTCACCAGTTGGCAACTGATCGGCTCCGGCTACCGGGTGACGCCCAAGGGCGAGTGCGTCGTAGAGCTTCGCTATGAGGAGTGGAAACAGACCGTCACCTGTACCGGGAGGCAGCCCGGCGCGGTGGCCAGCATCGCTCCGGCAGCGCCTGTTGCCGCCTCCGCAGACGCACTGGCCAGGGGCCAGTCGCCGCTGACCATCGTCCCCGATTCCGAATATGCCTCGCGGCCCTGGAGGCACAAATGATCGATTGGGAATTCCTCGTCCCGGTGGCGATGGGCTGGGCGCTGCATCACTGGTGGACGGTGATGACGGCGCTAGCGGCGGTAGGGGTGCCGCCATGAGGGGCGGGCCGCGCCGCCGGCCGGGAGCGCAAGGCATGAGCGATAGGCCGAAGGCGCGGCCGACGCCCCTGTAACACGTCAGATAAGCCACCTATTGCGGTTTCAATTCGTACCAATTTGGATCGTTAAAGATGAAGAAAATCAGCCATCAAATTCGCGTCAGTATCGAGTCGGACGGTCAGGTCTTGGAAAGCCCGAAAGGGCGGTTGTTCTTCGACGACACCACGGCTCAATTCACCGACCTGTCAGGCGTGCGCATCCTGCGTTGCGGCGTGGACACGGTGCGGCAGTTGTACAACGGCAAGTTGCGCCCGGAAGTCATGGCGCTGTTTGACCTCTCGGTGGATGTGGTCGAGTTCGCCGGCTACGAGTGGTCCAAGGGCCGCATCGGTCGCGACTCCGGCTATCAGTACCGCCTGCAGAACGCTGAAATGGGTCTGATCCTGCTAATCAAGAATCACAACATCAAGGTCGACACCATTGGCTCGCACCTCAAGATCGAGGTATCGCCTCACGCCCTCGATGGCGCCGATCCGCGCATCCTCCAGGGCGTGCTGGATGACTTGGCCGCTGCCGTGCTGAGTCACTGCGAAACCAACCAAGCCGCTGTGCATATCGCCCTGGACGTGCAGGGCTGGAAACCGCCTCGCGATCTGGTGGACCGCATGCATTGCCGCTCGCGCCGGGTACGGCAAATCAGCGGGATCGAGCGTATCGAGTTCGACGGCAACGCCTCGGTCTACGGGCGTGGCGAGACCTTCATGTTCGGCTCGGCCAACGGCCTGCAACTGTCGATCTATAACAAGACCCTCCAGGCTCGGGCCACCGACAAGCTCGACTATTGGGAAAGCGTGTGGGCAACCCTGAACGGGGATCCGTTCGGCGATGGCGACCCGGCCTATAACCCCCTGGAAACGGTGTGGCGGCTCGAATTCCGTTTCCACCACTCCATCGTCCAGCAATTCTCCGAAGGCTCGCGTATGGCCTCGGGGGAGGTCATTGGCTGCCGCACCTACGAGGGCCTCTGCCCGCACCTGCAAGGGCTGTGGAACTACGCCTGCGAAAGCTTCAAGCTGCTGAGCCGGACGGCGGTCTACGATCCGTTCTGGAGCCTGATCAGCCAGGACGCCCGTGTACAGGTCGAGTGCGATCCGCTGATCGAGCGCACCGAGTACCGGCGCTATTACAAGACCGCCAAGGGCTTCAGCGGGCGTAACTGCGAGATGTTCCTTGGCCAGTTCGTGAGCCTGATCGCGCGGGAGCGTGTCCCGGCAAAAAAGGCTATTGAGTCCGCCCGCAAATTGGAGTTCTGGCACGTTATCGAAGACCACTATCTCGCCAAGGGTTGGACTCGTCGCGATCTGGAAAGGCATATACACAAGCTGATGTGTGATCGGTATCTGCGGCGGGGGTATGCCGTCTAATGTCGATCACCAAGCTCCCCGATGGCCGTTGGTTCGTCGATGTAGAACCGATCAAGGGCAAGCGCTTTCGCAAGCGGTTCAAGACCAAGATGGAAGCGCAGCAATTCGAGGCCACTGCGCGTCAGAAGTGTGCGGAGAACCCCAGCTGGACGCTCAAGCCGAAGGACCGTCGGCGTCTCTCCGAGTTGGTCGAACTCTGGTATGAACTGCACGGCCAGACCCTGAGCAACGGGCATCGTTGCGTGGCGATTCTGCGGTTGGTGGCAAAGGACCTGGGCGACCCGGTCGCTGTCTCCCTGGAGCCTGCGAAAGTGGCTCGGTTGCGTAGCCGGCAGATAGCCAATGGCATGTCGGGCAAGACCGCGAACAACCGTCTTGGCTACCTCAAGTCCATGTACAACGAATTGCGCCAACTCGGCGTCATTGACTATGAGAATCCGGTAGGGCGCATGCGGCCGCTCAAGCTTCAGGAAAGACCGCTGTCGTACCTGACCAAGCATCAGGTGTCCGAACTGCTTACGGCCCTGGATGCGCGCACCACGTCGCCACATCCGAAGATGGTCGCTCGTATCTGCCTCGCGACAGGGGCTCGATGGGGTGAGGCTCAGGCGCTGACGCCGGAACGTCTGAAAGGTAATACGGTGATCTTTGCCAACACTAAGTCCAAGCGTGTGCGCTCGGTGCCGATCTCGGAAGAATTGGGCGCCGACCTTCGCCGGCATTGGCAGACCCACGGGCCGTTCACGAACTGCCTTGGCGTGTTCCGCCTGGTGCTGCTGTCGACCTCGATCAAGCTGCCGAAGGGGCAGGCCAGCCACGTACTGCGCCACACGTTCGCCAGTCACTTCATCATGAACGGCGGGCACATCGTGACCCTACAGCACATCCTGGGGCACGCCTCGTTGTCGATGACGATGCGATATGCGCACCTCTCCCAAGACCACCTATCTGAGGCTGTTCGATTCAACCCGCTCATAGGTTGAAGGCTGCGGGGGTCGACAGAGGGAAAGAAAAATAGACTTGAGGTGGTTCAAATTCGGTCTGAATTCGGATTATGATGTTGGAGCCGACGGTAGACAGACTGCCGACGCGCGAATCCCACTCGTCGCCTGGATATGGAGCGTGGTGGAGTTCGAACACCGTAGAACCTGAGTTCCAGGCCTTAAGTGTTCCCACAGCAATGGAGGTACCGGCTCATGCGAGTCGAGACAATTAGTTATTTGAAACGTCATGCGGCTGACCTGGATTTATCCGAGCCAATGGTCGTCACGCAGAACGGTGTTCCTGCCTATGTGGTTGAGTCATATGCTGAGCGGAAGCAGCGCGATGAAGCAATTGCGCTGGTGAAGTTGCTTGCGATTGGCTCCCGCCAGTACGCAGAAGGCAAGCATCGCTCTGTTGATGATTTGAAAGCTCGCCTTTCCAGGAGGTTCGCTCAGCCAGAATAAGGAGGTTTAATGTCCCCGGTCGTCATTCGTTTTACTGATACCGCAGAGCAAAGCATCGAAGACCAAGTCCACCACTTGGCTCCATTCCAAGGTGAACAGGCTGCACTCCAGTCAGTACTGAGCCTTTTGGATGAGATTGAAGAGAAGATTTCACTTGCACCTAAAGGTTACCCAGTCAGCCAGCAGGCGAGTCTTCTGGGGGTGCTGAGCTATCGCGAGCTTAATACCGGCCCCTATCGTGTTTTTTACGAATTCCACGAAGAGCAAGGCGAGGTGGCAGTGATCTTGGTTTTGCGACAGAAGCAGAGCGTTGAGCAGCAATTGATCCGCTACTGCTTGGTGGGGCCAATCGAGTGATGGCTTTCTACTCCTGAGCATGTAGCGCTGAATGCGCCTCGACACTTCTTCGACACCTTTCCTTCCCCCAAAAAGCAAAGCCCCCGAAACGCTAGGCATTTCAGGGGCTTGGCAGGGTGATCTGGAGCGGGCGAAGGGAATCGAACCCTCGTCATGAGCTTGGGAAGCTCAGGTAATGCCATTATACGACGCCCGCTCGGACGGCTTTTGCGGCCAGGGCGCCTTTTTACCAGATGCGTGGCGGCAGGTGAAGCCCGGGGCGGTTTTTTTGTTGATGTGGCTGGTTTTTTCCGCCCGGGGAGCGGGGCTCCCCGGGCGGTGGTCAACTGGCGAGGGCGGCAAGGGGGACGCTGGCGCCGTTGGGCAGGGGGCGGTAGATCGGGTTGAGCGGCTTTGCGTGTTGTGGACGAAGGAAGGCCAGCAGGGCGTCCTGGGTCTGTTGCCAGGCGGCCTTGTGCTCGACGTCGATGAAATGGCCGGCGTTGCGGATGGTGTGGAATTCCGCGGCGCGGATCAGCTGGCCGAACTGGCGGGCCTCGTGGGGAGTGGTGTAGATGTCCAGCTCGCCGTTCATGAACAGCACCGGGATCTCGATGCCGGCGAAGCTTTCGGTGTAGCTGCCGGCATTCAGGCGCAGCACTTCGCGGATGTGGAAGTGCATCTGCCGGTACTCGTGCTCGTCGAGGCCGCTGACGTGGCGGAAGTTGTAGCGCTTGAACAACTGAGGCAGGTAGCGCCCGATGGTCTCGTTGACCAGGTTGCCGACCTGGGTTCGATCACAGGCGGCGAGGTAGTCGAGGCCGCGGTGCAGGTAGTCGAGCATGGCCGGGTTGAGCAGCGGCGAGAACGAGTTCACCACCGCCTTGCGCACCCGTCCCGGACGCTGTGCGAGGGCGAGCAGGGTGGCGACGCCGCCCCAGGAAAAGGACATCACCACCTCCGCGCGGAAATGCTCGAGCAGTTCCAGCAGGATCCCGGCCTCGCATTCCTTGCTGATCGGCGCCCGGTTGTCGTTGTGCGGCTTGGACTGCCCTGCATAGGGCTGGTCGTAGAGCACCACGTTGAAGTGTGGCTGCAGGTACTTCACGGTCTGGGCGAAGGACGCGGTGGTCGACAGCGAGCCGTTGACCAGGACGATGGTCTGCTGCGCCGCGGGATTGCCGTAGAACTCGGTGTGGACGCGGTGTTGCCCGTGAATCTCGACGATGGCGGTTTCCGGCCTCATGTCGCTTCCTCCTGGAATCGTTCGATGGGAACGCGGCGACCTGCTTGTCGCGGCGAAGTCAAATTGCTCATGGGCAGATGAAAGCGCCTCCCAATGACAGTTGGATGTCATTCGGAGTAACTTAACAAACTCTTAATTTTCAACGACTTACTGGCCAAAAGGAGATCGTCCAAAAACCCTTTCAGGTCATGGGGATACGGCTGTTCGGCCGGGCAGGAAAGGCCTGCGCCGAAGCGCGGGCAGACACGCGGGCTTTCTTGGAAGTCGTTCGTGACTGGTCGGTCACAACGTGGTCGTCAGTTAAGCAGCAGGCGTACGGCACCGCAAGCCTGTTTCGCTTTTGAAAGGGGGTGGAGGGGAGGGAATCCGACGAGTTGCCACGCGGATGCCCCTGCGCTGCGTTTTCGAGGAGCGGGGCGTTCCCGCCCCGGCGGGCTACTTGAGCAGGCTGGCGATCACTTCCGGCGTGCGGGCCGCGCGAGCCACGGCGCAGCTCTGCGGGGTCAGGAAACGCGAGGTTTCCAGCCATTTCGGCTGCGGGTAATAGGCGAACAGGTAGCTGCCGCGCTTGAGAGTGTTGATCAGCCGCGCGGCTACGGCCGGGCGTACCGCAGGGCAGCCCTGGCTGCGGCCGAGGCGACCGAGTCCGGGGACCACTCTGGGATCGGCGTAGGCGGCGGAATGCATGACGATGGCGCGCTCTTCGCTCTTGTCGTTGAAGCCCGGCTCCAGGCCCACCAGGCGTAGCGACTGGCCATGCTTGCCGGTATAGAGCTGGCCGGTCTGGAACAGGCCGATGGAGGACTGGTAGCTGTTCGGCCGGTTGGAAAAGGAGGTGGCGAGGTCGTCGCCGCTGTTCTTGCCGTGGGTCACCCACTCTTCGAAGAGCAGCTTGCGGGCCTTCAGATCGAATACCCAGAGGCGCTTGTCGCGCGATGGCCGCGAGTAGTCGATCACCGTCAGCAGGCCGTTGTCGCCGCCCTGGCTGGCGCTCGCGCAGGCATAGGCGGTGAGGGCCAGTTCGAGGGTTGGCAGGCTGGCCCGGGGGGCGAGTTTCTGAAGGTCCTTGGCGGAAGGAAGGGGCTGGGCGAACACCGGCAGGCTGGCCAGTGCGCAAAGGGTGGCGCCCGCCAGGCTCAGCCTGCGCAGGGCGGCACGGAGGAAGGTTGGCATACGAGCAGTATTCCCATCGGTTCAGTGTGGTTTTTACCGGATGAGAGGCATTGTGCTCGATTTTTGAACAACTTGCCGACTACTTTTTAAGCGATTTCGTCGGATTGTTCGGGGTTTCCGTGGCGATCACCGTGAAATCGGAGTCGCTGTGGGTGTCCCGGGTCGAGGCCCAGTCGGTGATCACCAGGGTACTGCCGACATCCATGGCGCCGAGCATCTCGCGGACGAAGGCCGGATCCATGCGTATCTTGCCCAGTTGTTCGGAGGGCGTCAGGCCATGCCCCGGATTGCTCACCTGGACCACCGACCAGCGCAGGTTCGGCGAGGTTTCCTCGATTTCCGCCCGGGTCGGTTTTTCCAGCAGCGAGAACACCGCCATGCCGCTTTGCGGGCGTGCCGGCAGTTGTACCGGCGCGGTGCCGATGCGCTGGCCGCCGCGGTACACGTAGGCGCGCTGGTCGGCGCGGCTGATCAGTACCGACAGCGGGCCGCGCTCGGCGCCGGGGTCGTTCCAGGCGATCTCGCCAGGCTCCACCGGCAGTGTCACCGGACGGCCGTCGGCCACGGTCGGCGCCAGCAGGCCGGGGTGGTCGACCTCCTTCGGTGCGCTGCTGGCATCGGAGATGATCACCGTGGTCGAGCTGAAGCCGGTGATGCCGTAGAGCTTCTTGGCAAATGCCATGGGCAGGCGGATGCAGCCGTGGGAAGCGGGGTAGCCGGGCAGGTTGCCGGCGTGCAGGGCGATGCCGTCCCAGGTCAGGCGCTGCATGTAGGGCATGGGCGCGCTGTTGTAGAGATCGGACTTGTGGTCGACGCTTTTCTGCAGGATCGAGAATACCCCGGTAGGAGTCTCCCGGCCCTTCTTCCCCGAACTCAAGGTGCTGACGCCGATGGCGATGCCGTTGCGATAGATGTAGGCCTTCTGTTCGGTGAGGCTGACCACGATGGTCACCGGGCCTTGTGGCGATACCTCCGGATACCAGAGGTATTCGCCGGGCTTCATACTCTTCAACCGGGCCTTGATGTCCGCCGGCGGCAGCGGCGCGTTCGGCGGGCTGGCGGGGGCCGCCTGGACGGCCGCGACGGCGAAGGCCAGCAGCAGTACGGCAAGGGGTCTCTTCATCGGCGCTTTCTCTTGCTCCATGCGGGAAAGACTGTCGATCCGACAGATGCCTTTCAGCTTAGCGTCGGTCGCGACGGTCGGCCAAACCGCGGGGGCCGGCCTCTTTCGGTGGACACTGGGGCCGGCGGCGGGGTTTCACACCGAACAGATTTCTTCAGCATTCAGTGGCCGCCATGCCCCCGGTGGTAGCGTCGGGTCGAGCTGGATGTCACCCATGCGCTCGCGGTGCAGGCGCAGTACCCTGTTGTCGAAGTGGCCGAACATCCGCTTGACCTGGTGGTAGCGACCTTCGTGCAGGGTCAGGCGGGCGCTGCGCGGGCCGAGCGGTTCGAGCTGTGCGGGGAGGGTGACGAGGTCCTCGAAGCGAAAATGGATGCCGGCGGCGAAGGCGTCCACGTAGCGCTGTTCGATCGGCTCCTCGGTCTCCACGTAGTAGACCTTGTCGCGCCGGCTGCCGGGAAGGGTCAGACGGCGCGACCACCGGCCGTCGTTGGTCAGCAGCATCAGCCCGGTGGTGTTGTAGTCGAGGCGGCCGCCGATATGCAGGTCGTCGCGGTGATCTGGCGGCAGCAGCTCGAGCACGGTTGGATGCTCTGGGTCGCGGGTGGCGCTGACGCAGCCCATTGGCTTGTGCAGCATGTAGTAGCGCGCCGGCTTGCCGGCCTGGAGCAGCCGTTCGTCCAGTTCCACCCGGCTGAATACCCGCACCTCGTGGGTGCCGTCGCGCACCACCTGGCCGTCCACGCGCAGGCGCCCACCGGCGATCAGCCTTTGCGCGTCGCGGCGGCTGAGTTCGGGCAGGTTGGCGAGGAAGCGGTCCAGGCGCATCAGTGGTCGGCGTCGGGCGGTAGCAGTTGCGCGCAGCGCGGACAGAGGCAGGCGCGGCGGCGCAGCTCGGCTGGAATCCGCTCCAGCGCGGTCGCATCGATTTCCGTGGTAAAGCACCAGCAAGCCTGGGTGGCGCTGGCGGGGTCGGCCAGGGTGCAGCGGTTGGATTGCTGGCACAGCGGGCAGCGGCCGGGATCGATTTCGCTGTTCATGACGCGGTGGTTGGCGGGCGGGAACGCTCAGGGTGCAGCGCCCGGCGCGCGGATGCAAGCGCCGCGCGCCGGGCGGGGCGTTTCAGCGGCGGACGGCGTTGGTGATCCAGGGCTCCAGGCGCTGGCCGAAGCTGAGATGCAGTTCCAGCGGCGCTAGCCGGTAGCCTTGCTCGTCGACCTTGGCGAACACTGCGTGCCATTGACGTGGCACGTTGATCGCGGCGAGGTCGGTACGGCTGACGTAGCCGCCGACCAGCGTCCTGCCTCCGTCGACCGCGGACCAAGGGCGTACCCGGCCTTTGACGATGGCGTAGCGCTGGCGCTCCGGGTAGCGCTGGCGCAGAACGGCCAGGTCGAGGCCGGCGTCGACGATGAACAGTCGGCTGGCCTCTTCCTGCTCATGCTTCAATTGGTGGCGAGCGGCCTCCATGTGGCTGGACAGCATTTCATCCTTGGGCAGGGCCTTGCTGCGGGCGCGGGCTTCGGCCAGGCGCTCCTCGGCCAGGCGTACTTCGCGACGATAGGCCGGGCCGTCGAGCTCAAGGACCAGCAGCACCTGTTTTTCCTGCTGGCGACGGTAGCGCCGCACGTTTTCCTCGTCGAGCGAATCCGGGACGCTGAAACCGAGGGCGCGCATCTGCTCAGGTGGCAGCGGGGGAACGAGGTCATTGGGCGGATCGCTGTTCGGCGAGCGGAGCTCCAGGCGTAGTTCGACGCCACTGTTCTCTTCGCTCCAGAAGTCGTAGGACCAGTTGCGCTGGAGTTCGCGCTGGCTGAGCACCAGCTTGCTTTCGGCCTCGCCGGAACGGTTCCAGGCGACGCCGCCGAGGGCGGCCAGGTTCGCTGCCAGCAGCAGGAGGCTGCCGGCGACCAGGGCGTTGCGACGGCTTCGGTTCATGCGTCGTCCCTCTTCACGATACCCAGGGGCGCGCGCAAGCGGCGCAGGACCAACAGGATCAGCAGGGCGCTGAGGCCGACCACCAGGAAGAACAGGTACTTCGGCATCGCTTCCCACCACCAGTCGAAGAATTTGGTGTAGAGGAAGATGACGAAGAAGGTGACCCCGGTGTTGCTCACGTCGGCCCAGTTGCGTCGTGCGCCGAGCCAGATCACCAGGGCGGCGGCGACGAAGCCGGTGACCTGGTAGAGGCCCTCGATCAGCGCTGTCGGCAGCGCCAGGTAGCTGGCCGCCCCCCAGTTGGCCAGCACCAGCATCGGCAGGAACAGGCCGAGCAGGGCGAACACCCGGTAGGTCACGGCGAAGCCGCTGAAGTTGCGTTGCTCGAAGCACAGCGGCACGGCGAAGATCAGCGCGGCGGCGGGGAAGAAGTTCTCCGGTCGCTCGCCTACGCTCAGCCAGTAGCCGCCGCCCCAGGTGCCGACGCGCGCGGCGATGAAGCCCATCACGCAGAGGATCGCCGCCGCCAGCAGCAGCCGGGCGTTGCACAGGTAGGCCAGGAGCAGGGCATAGAGCGCCCAGGGCACCAGGGCCAGGTCGGTCGGGGTGACGTTGAATATCTGCCCGAGCATGGTCAGGTCGAGGACGAAGCAGGCGAACGCGACCATCGCCGCCAGCTTGCTGAAGTAGCCCGAGGCGTCCTTGGCCTGGACCCAGAGCGTGGCGAAGAACGCGGCGAAGGCGCAGCCGCCCAGGATCGCCACCTGGGCGACGGTGGGGAACAGGCCCCAGAAGCGATAGAACAGCAGGAACACGCTGGCGGCGAAGGCCAGCGCGCCGAAGAACGAGGCCACCCGCATGCCCAGCGAAAGTTGCTGGCTGCGCAGGTCGTGGTCGATGTCGAAACGGTCGCGGTAGCCGTCCAGCAGGGCCAGGTGGTAGTCGGCGAGTTGCCGGGCCTGGGTCGGTTCGAGGCGGAACGCCTGCTCCTGGTCGAGGCGTTGCAGCTCGCGCTGGAACACCAGGATGTCGTTGGCGCGCTGCTGGGCCTGGGCGCGGTCGAGGGGTTGCATGCATGCTCCTTGAGCGTTGCCGGCGGGCCGGCAGTCCTTGATCTGCGCACTCTACCGAGAAAGATTGGTGGCGGTCACGTCCTGTGGGTAGCCGTGTCGTTGGTCGGATTCAGGGAATTTCCGCTTTTCCTTCCAGTCTTTATTGCAGCCGGATTGCATCCGCCGCAACCGGCTTCCCGCTCCATCGGGATCTTGTCCAGGCGTGGTTCGGCTGCGTTCTGCGATGAAGGAGAATGCTGATGGTCGTGCGAATGATCGGGCTGCTGCTGGCGGCCTACCTGATAAGCGGATGCAGCGTCCGTGTGCCGGGCGCCTATGTCGAGCTGGATCCGTTCGACGTCGGCTACTACGGCTACGATCGCGGCGGTCCGCCCCATTGTCCCCCGGGCCATGCCAAGAAAGGCTGGTGCTGAGCCCACTCCCTTCCCGAGTCTTCACGTCGTATGCGTGCCTCGCAGCGTTGTCGGTCATCCGGCCGGCTGGCGGCGGGGCCGCAGGAGGCTGCCATGTGGCGCACATTCCTGAGAGTTCCGCTTCTCCTGTTTCTCGCCAGCCTGGGTGGCTGCGCGGTTTATGACTACGACTACGATGACCGCGACTGGCGCCACTATCGCGGCCAGCCCTACGGCTACGCCTACGAAGTGCCGCGCTATCGCGTGTATGACGATGGTTGGCGCAGTGAAAGGCGCTACCACTCGACGCGCTACTACGACCGCCGCTACTACCCGGCGCCACGGAGCTACGATGGCCATCGCGACTACCGGCGCGAGCAGTATCGCTACCAGGAGCGCCGCTACCACGAGTCGCGCCCGGCGCACCGCGGCGAGCGGCATCCGGGCAACTGGCAGCGCGGTGGCCAGCCGCAATGGCGCGGACACTCGCCGCAACGCTGGCAGCAACACGGTCGGCAGGACCGCCCGGGGCGCCAGGACCACCACGGCGGCGCGGCCCGCTGGCGCAACTGAACGATGGAAGGCACGGCGGCGCCTGCCAGCTCCGCCGTGCTTTCCAGTCGAAAGTGCGGACCCCCTTGGCGCATTTGCTCGGCACACTCTGCCGATACCGAAACGAGGAGGTTCCCATGAGTCATTTCCTGTCGTTCGCCAAGGGCGCCCTGGCGATGTTCTGGCTCGTCGCGCTGGTCAACCTGGCCTATCCGCTGGGTGAACTGCACCGCCCGATCCTGCTGTCGTCCGGCGTACTGGTGCTGGTCCATGCCGCCGAGATCCTGTTGCTCAACGGGCGCCTCGAGGCGCGCCCGGCACCTTGGCTGGAGCGCCTGCAGGTGCTGCTGTTCGGCGTCCTGCACCTGCGCAGCCGCGGCTGATTTACACAGGCTTTACCCTCGCCGCGGGCACCGCCCGCGCGTCGCGCAGTCCGATGTGCAGGCTCCGGAAGGCAATCCTCCCGCATCCGCAGGAGAGGCCGGGGCCGCACAGGAGGCGCCATGCGTCGTTTGCTTTCCTCCCTGCTGATCCTCGTCCTGCCGTTGTCGGCCTGTGTGCTCTACGACCGCGACGACCACCGGCATCGCCCCGATTACCGCTACGAGCGCTACCACGACCGCGCCCATGACAACCGCGGACGCGACTGGAACCGTTCCTGGCAGAATCGCCGCGACGACGGTCGCTGGCGCTGACCTCAGGCGTCGGCGAAGCGCCGCTCCTGTTCCAGCACCCGCTCGACGAATACTGCCGCCGCCGGCGAAAGGCTGCGGCCGGCGCGGCTGACCAGGCCGTAGGCGGAACCCTTGGCGCGGGCGGGCTCGACGCCGACCGGCCAGGGCAGCAGCGCCAGGCGGCCGGCCTCGACATCGGCGGCGACCACGTCCCACGGCGCCAGGCTGATCAGTTCGCTGGAGCCGACCAGTCCCTTGAGCATCAGCACGTCGTCGCATTGCACACCGAGCGGTTCGTCGCGCCGCAGCAGGCGCGCCAGGTCGCGGCGGATCTCCTCGGGCAGGCGCGGCCCCGCCAGCGGATAGGCGGCCAGTTGCGCGGCGCCCGGCCGCTCCAGACGCAGCAGTGGATGGCCGGGCCGGCAGAAGAGTACGCCGGGATGCTCGGGTAGCGGATGGATGTGCAACAGCGGATCGCCTTGCAGCTCGCGGATGTCCGCGACGAAGAGTTCGACGACGTCATCCAGCAGGCGCTGGCGCAGGGTCTGCCAGTCCTCGATGAGCAGCGCGACGCGCACGCATGGGTGGGCGCTGGAGAAACCGGCCAGTGCCTCGGGCAACAGCCGTGCGGCGGGGAAGGGACCGCCGCCCAGGCGTAGCTCGCCGCTGTCGAGATTTCCCAACTGGCTCACCGCGTTATGCAGCGCGCGATGCCCGGCCAGCAGGCGGCGGGCGTGTTCCAGCACCAGCCGGCCGTGGGCGGTGAGCGCCACGCCGCGGCCGCCGCGTTCCACCAGTGTGCAGCCGAGTTGGCCCTCCAGCGCCTGGATGCTGCGCGACAGCGCTGGCTGGCTGAGATTCACCGCCTCGGCGGCGCGGGCGAAGTGGCCGTGTTCGGCGAGGGCGACGAAATGGCGGAACTGGCGTAGATCGTTCATGCGGACCCCGCATCGAATATGGGTTTGGAATGCATTGGAATTATTGGCGTGCCCCTCGGCATAGTGCCAGCCGAAGCCCACAACAATAAAACGGAGCATCCGATGAGCCGTCTGCTCGCACTCCTGGCGCTCGCCCCGCTGCTCGCCGGCGCCGCCGAACCCACCGCGGCCAAGCCGCCCAGCGCCTTCACCGTCGAGGCCCAGCGGCGGGTCGAAGCGGAATTGCCCTTCGCCGACCGCGCCGACTTCGAGCGCGCCGACCGCGGCCTGATCCGACGCCCGGAGCGGTTGCTCATCCGCAACCCCGACGGTAGCGTCGCCTGGCAGCTCGGCGGCTACGACTTTCTCCTCGACGGCAAGCCCCGCGACAGCATCAATCCCAGCCTGCAACGCCAGGCCCTGCTCAATCTCAAGTACGGCCTGTTCGAGGTTGCCGAGGGTATCTACCAGGTGCGCGGCTTCGACCTGGCCAACATCACCTTCATCCGCGGCGACAGCGGCTGGATAGTGGTCGACACCCTGACCACCCCGGCCACCGCAAGGGCGGCCTACGAGCTGGTCAGCCGCGAGCTGGGCGAGAGGCCGATCCGTACGGTGATCTACAGTCATGCCCACGCCGATCACTTTGGCGGTGTGCGCGGTCTGGTCGAGCCGCAGCAGGTCGCCAGCGGCGCGGTGCAGATCATCGCTCCGGCCGGCTTCATGGAGGCGGCGATCAAGGAGAATGTCCTGGCCGGCAATGCCATGATGCGCCGCGCCACCTACCAGTACGGCACGCAATTGCCCAAGGGGCCGCAGGGTCAGGTCGACATGGCCATCGGCAAGGGGCTGGCGCGTGGACCGCTGAGCCTGCTGGCGCCGACCCGCCTGATCGAAGGCGAGGGCGAGGACCTGGTGCTGGACGGCGTTCCGTTCACCTTCCAGAACACGCCGGGTACCGAATCGCCGGCGGAGATGAACATCTGGCTGCCGCGGCAGAAGGCCCTGCTGATGGCCGAGAACGTGGTCGGCAGCCTGCACAACCTGTACACCCTGCGCGGCGCCGAGGTACGCGATGCGCTGGGCTGGAGCAAGTACATCAACCAGGCGCTGCATCGTTTCGGCAGGCAGGCCGAGGTGATGTTCGCGGTGCACAACTGGCCGCGCTGGGGCAACGCGGAGATCGTCCAGGTCCTGGAGAAGCAGCGCGACCTGTACGGCTACCTGCACGACCAGACCCTGCACCTGGCCAACCAGGGCGTGACCATCAGCCAGGTGCACAACCGCCTGCGCCTGCCGGCCAGCCTCGACCAGGAATGGTACGACCGCGGCTACCACGGCTCGGTCAGCCATAACGCACGGGCCGTGCTGAACCGCTACCTGGGCTACTACGACGGCAACCCGGCGACCCTCGACCCGCTCAGCCCGGAGGACTCGGCGGGCCGCTACGTGGAATACATGGGCGGCGCCGAGCGCCTGCTGGAGCAGGCGCGGGCGTCGTATGCCAGGGGCGAGTACCGCTGGGTGGTCGAGGTGGTCAACAGGCTGGTCTTCGCCGAGCCGGATAATCGGGCCGCGCGCGAGTTGCAGGCCGACGCCCTGGAGCAGCTCGGCTACCAGGCGGAGAACGCCGGCTGGCGCAACAGCTACCTGAGCGCCGCCTACGAACTGCGCCACGGCGTACCGCGCGATCAGCCGACGATGAAGGCCGGAAGCGCCGATGCCCTGGCGGCGATGGATACCGGCCTGCTGTTCGACTATCTCGGCGTGCGCCTGGATGCCAGCGCTGCGGAGGGCAAGGCGCTGAGCATCAACCTGCGCCTGCCGGACATCGGCGAGGACTACCTGCTGGAACTGAAGAACTCGCACCTGAACAACCTGCGCGGCGTGCAGAGCGAGGACGCCGGGCAGACCGTGAGCATCGACCGCGCCGATCTCAACCGGCTGTTGCTCAAGGAGGTGTCGGCGGTACGCCTGGTCCTCGAAGGCAAGCTGAAGAGTTCCGGCAATCCGCTGCTGCTGGGGCAACTGTTCGGCATGCTCGGCGACTTCGACTTCTGGTTCGATGTCGTCACGCCGGCGGCGAAGTCCGAGGGCTGACGACGAAGGCGCCCGAGAGGGGCGCCTTGGCTTTTCAGTAGGCCACGGTGAAGCGCTGGCGATGATGACGGGGCTGCTCGGCCTCGTCGAGCATGGCCAGCGCCAGGTCTTCCAGGGAAATCCGGCTCTCGCCCTTGGCGTCGAACAACACCTGGTCGCCGCCGAGGCGGAACTTGCCGCTGCGCTGGCCGGGTTCGAGGAGCATCGCCGGGCTGAGGAACACCCAGTCCAGTTGTTGCTCGCCGCGCAGCTGGTCGAGGGCGTCGGCGGCGCCGAGGGCGCCCTGCTTCCACTGTTCGGGGAACTCCGGGCTATCCACCAGGCGCTGGCCAGGGGCGATCTCCAGGCTCCCGGCGCCGCCGAGGACCAGCAGGCGCGGCACGCCGGAGCGTTTCACGCCGTCGAGGATGGCCTGGCTGCCGGCGGCGTGGCGGGCGCGGAGGTCGGCGCTACCCCAGCCGCCGTTGAAGGCGCTGATGACCACTTCGTGGGATGCTACGGCGCTGGCCACCTGGGCCGGGTCGCTGACGTCCGCCTGCACTACATTGAGGCCGTCGCGGGCCGCCAGCTTGCCCGGGTCGCGGACCAGCGCGGACACCGTGTGGCCGCGCAGCAGGGCTTCGTTGAGGAAATAGTGGCCGACGTGGCCGGTGGCGCCGATCAGGGCGATTTTCATGCTGCACCTTCCGTTCGAGACATGCTGCGGGGCGGCGGTGGAACATATCATCCGTGCCGAGACGATCGGGATAAACCGTGCGAAGCGGATGCACTCATTAGCTCTGCTTAATAATCAGAGCTCTTCGCTGTCGCTCATCAAGGTCAGGCTGCGGGCCACGGCGAGAGCGATGAACAACACCCCGATCACCCCTTCGCTGCCCGCCAGCAGGCGTGCCAGCGGATTGATCGCCTGGATGTCGCCGTAGCCCACGGTGGTCAGGGTCACCAGGCTGTAGTAGACGAAGGTATCCAGGCCCAGCGCGCCATGGCTGGCGATGAAGCTGGCCGGCGCCATCTGCTCGACCATGTAGTAGGCGAGGGCGAAGGCCAGCGCCATCTGCAGGTAGAGGGCGCAGAGGCCGTAGAGCAGCTCGTGGGTCACCGGGCGCTCCTGGGTGACGCGGCGGAACAGCGCGGCGAACAGGGTCAGGTACAGCAGGATCAGGCTCAGACCGCGGAGCAGGCCAGGCGGCAGGCTGGAATAGGGGCTGCTGAAGTCGGCGGTGGTGTACAGGGCCAGGCTGAACAGGCCGAAGAAGGCCGTCAGATAGACCAGTGGGCTGCGCCGGCGCAGGGTATTCATGCCGCTGAGCACCAGCAGCAGGAGGGCGCCGAGCACCCGTGGCTTGGTGCTGGAAGGGAGGCCGAGGACCAGGGTGAAGAGGACCGTGGAGAAGAACAGCAGGCGGAAACGGTAGCGCAGCAGCAGGGTATTCACGAAAGGCTCCTCGCATCGGGCGAATTGACCAGCCTGGGCGAGGAGCCGCCGTGGTGTCTATTGGCCTTGGGTCGGATCGAACAATTTCTGCACCACGGAGAAGTCCCGCTCCGCATAGCCCTGCTTCAGCAACAGGCGGTACAGGCTCAGCGCCAGGCTGCCCATCGGCGTGCTGCTGGCGCTGGCCTGGGCGGCCTCCTGGGCCAGGCCGAGATCCTTGGCCATCAGCTGGGCCATGAAGCCGCCGCTGTAGTCGCGCGACGCCGGGGCATTGTCCATCACCCCCGGCCAGGGGTTGTAGACCTCCAGCGCCCAGTTGCCGCCGGAGCTGCGGCGCATGATCTCGGCCAGCACCTTCGCCTCGAGACCGTTGGCAACGCCCAGGGCCATGGCTTCGGCGGTACCGATCATCAGTACCGCGAGGAGCTGGTTGTTGCACACCTTGGCGACCTGGCCGGCGCCGTCGGGGCCGGCGTGGAAGATGTTGCGACCCATGGCCTCGAACAGCGGCCGGGCCTTTTCCAGGGCTTCGGCGTCGCCGCCGACCATGAAGGTCAGGGTGCCGGCCGCCGCGCCGGCAGTGCCGCCGGACACCGGCGCGTCGAGCATCGCCAGGCCGCGTTCGCGGGCGGCGGCGTGGACCTTGCGCGCCGATGCCGGGGCGATGGTCGAGCACTCCAGCACCAGGGCGCCGGCGGCAATGTGCATGAGCAGCCCGTCGTCGCCCAGGTACAGACCTTCCACATGCTGGCTGGCCGGCAGCATGCTGATCACCACGTCGGCGCCCCGCACCGCGTCGCGGGCGCTGCGGGCGGCGCTGGCACCGGCGGCGACCAAGCCGTCGACGGCGCTCTGCACCAGGTCGAAGACGTTCAGCAGGTAGCCGGCCTTGAGCAGGTTGGCGGCCATCGGCGCGCCCATGTGGCCGAGGCCGATGAAGGCGATCTGTTTCATGGAGCTCCTCCTGTGGCGGCCCGGGGCCTTGGGGATGCTGTGAAACAGCTTAGACGCTATGCACGGGACTGGCGGCCCTCTTCCCGCGGGAGAAGGCCGCCGTGGGGGTCAGAGCTCCGCCAGCGGGTGTTCGCCTTCCCAGGTCGGCTCGAAGTGCGCCTCGATCACCGCCGCGGGGATCGCGCCGACCTCCGGCCAGTGCCACTTCGGCGCGTTGTCGCGGTCGATCAGCCGCGCCCGCACGCCCTCGGCGAATTCCGGATGGCGCGTGCAGTTCAGGCTCATGGCGTATTCCAGGCGGAACACCTCGGCCAGCGACAGATAGCGCGCCCGTGCGATCTGCTGCCAGACCAGCTGTGCGGTCATCGGGCAGCCCTCGGCCAGGGTCTTCGCGCCACGCGCAAGCAGCGGGTCGGCGTCGTCGCGCAGCGCCACCAGCGCCTGCCAGGCGCTCGCCAGGTCCGGCTGGTCGAGCAGTGCGTCCAGGCGCGGCCGGCGCGGGAGCAACTGGGCCTCCGGCAGTTCGCCGCGGGCCTCGTGTTCGAGGGCGCGGAGCAGGCTATGCAGTTGCACCTGGGGCGCCTCGTTCCAGTTCATCTGCACCAGGCCGGCGAGCAGGGCGTCCTGCTGGTCGTCGAGAAGGAAGCGGTCGGCCAGGTCGAGGTCGAGGGCGTCGCGGGCGTTCATCTGTGCCGCGCTCAGGCCGAGGAACAGGCCGAGCCTGCCGGGCAGGCGGGCGAGGAACCAGCTGGCGCCGACGTCCGGGTACAGGCCGATGCCGATTTCCGGCATCGCCAGGCGGCTGGACGGGGTGACGATGCGAATCCCGGCCCCCTGCATCAGGCCCATGCCGCCGCCCATCACATAGCCGTGGGCCCAGCAGATGAAGGGCTTCGGGTAGGTGTGGATGCGGTAGTCGAGGCGGTATTCGTCGGCGAAGAAGCGTCGTGCCAGGGCTGGCACCTCGCCGGGATGCTCGCGGCAGGCATCCACCAGCTTGCGCACGTCGCCGCCGGCGCAGAAGGCCTTGGCGCCGTTGCCGCGCAACAGCACGCAGGCGATGCCGGCGTCCTCGGCCCAGGCGTCGAGCTTCGCCGCCAGGGCCTCGATCATCGGCAGGGACAAGGCGTTCAGGCTCTTTTCCGCATCCAGGGTGGCGATGCCGATGCGGAATCCATGCAGGCTCGGGCGTTCTTCGAAAAGCACGTTCATGTCGGGAGTCTCGGCTCGGGCGGGCTGTGGCGCAGCCCGCCGGGTTCGATGGGAAGGCTCAGCAGTTGCGCCACTTGGGATCGCGCTTCTCGAGGAAGGCGTTGACCCCTTCGCGGGTGTCCTGGGCGTCGAACAGGTCGACGAAGCGCTCGCGCTCCTCCGGCAGCCAGGCGTTCGGCGCGCGTTCGCGGGCGCCCTGGATCAGCGGCTTGATGGTACGGATCGCCACCGGGCTCTGGCGTGCCACCTTGGCCGCCAGCAGCAGGGCGGCGCCGCGCGCCTCGCCGCTATCCACCACCTGTTCGACCAGGCCGATGCGCAGGGCGGTTTCCGCGTCCACCCGCTCGTTGCAGAGGATCATCCGCTTGGCCCAGCCTTCGCCCACCAGCCAGGGCAGCGCCTGGGTCCCGCCGGCGCAGGGCAGCAGGCCCACCGCGGCCTCCGGCAAGGCCATCTGCGCCTGGCGCTCGGCGATGCGGATGTCGCAGGCGAGGGCGCACTCCAGGCCGCCGCCCATGGCGTAGCCGTTGATCGCCGCGATCGACACCCCGCGGAAATCGCGCAACGCTTCGAAGGCCTCGCCGAAGCGGCGGGCCATCTCGCGAGCGCGGGCCTTGTCGCCGTCGGCGAACATGTTCAGGTCGGCGCCGGCGGAGAAGAACTTCGGCCCCTGGCCGGTCACCACCAGGGCGTAGATATCGTCGTCGCGGTTGAGGTGCTCGATCAGTTGGCGCAGGCCGATCAGCGAATCGCGGTCCCAGGTGTTGGCCGGCGGGTGGTTGATGGTGATCAGCGCGGTGTGCCCGTGCTTCTCCACGGTGAGCTTGTGGGTCAGGTCGAAGGAGGAAGCCTTGTAGGGTTCGACGGCAGTGTTCATGAAGTCCCTCACTGGATCATGGGCCGGGGCGTTCCGGCACTATCGGATGCGATGGTTCGCGGCGTTCACAGCAGGCGATCGAGCATGCCGCCCTGCTCCAGCAGGCGGCGGGCGACGATCACCCGCATGATTTCGTTGGTGCCTTCGAGGATCTGGTGCACGCGGGTGTCGCGTACCCAGCGCTCCAGCGGATAATCGTTGAGATAGCCGTAGCCGCCGTGCAGTTGCAAGGCTTCGTTGCAGACATCGAAGCAGCGGTCGGTGGCGAAGCGCTTGGCCATCGCGCAGTACAGGGTCGCCTCGGCGTCGCCGCGGTCCAGCCGATGGGCGCCGAGGCGGACCATCTGGCGGCTGGCGGTGAGTTCGGTGAGCATGTCGGCGAGCTTGAACTGCAAGGCCTGGAAGGTCGCCAGCGGCTTGCCGAACTGCTCGCGCTCCTCGACGTAGCGCATCGACTGCTCCAGCGCCGCCTGGGCGGCGCCCAGGGAACAACTGGCGATGTTCAGGCGGCCGCCGTCGAGGCCTTTCATGGCATAGACGAAGCCCTGGCCCTCCGGGCCGATGCGGTTGCCGGCGGGGATGCGCACGCCTTCGAAGGTGATGGTGCGGGTCGGCTGGGCGCGCCAGCCCATCTTGTCCTCGTTGCGGCCGTAGCGGATGCCGGGCGCATCGGCCGGCACCAGGAAGCAGGAAATGCCCCTGGCGCCGTCCTCGCCGGTGCGCGCCATGACGATCAGTACCTGGGTGCTGCCGGCGCCGGAGATGAAGCACTTGCTGCCGTCGAGCACGTATTCGTCGCCCTCGCGACGGGCGCGGGTGCGCAGGCGCGCGGCGTCGGAGCCGGCGTCCGGCTCGGTGAGGCAGTAGGAGGCGAGCAGCTCGCCGCCGATCAGGCCGGGCAGCCAGGCCTCCTTCAGCGCCGCGTCGCCGAACGAGGCGAGCATCCAGGCGGCCATGTTGTGGATGCTGATGTAGGCGGTGGTGGCCACGCAGCCGGCCGCCAGTTGCTCGAAGATCAGCGAGGTGGAAAGCCGCGACAGGCCCAGGCCGCCGTCTTCCTCGGCGATGTACAGGCCGAGGTAGCCCTGTTCGGCGGCGGCGCGGATGACGTCCACCGGGAAGTGATGGTCGCGGTCCCAGTCGGCCGCCTTCGGCGCCAGTTCGTGGCGGGCGAAGGCGCGGGCGCTCTCCACCAGCAGGCGTTGTTCTTCGGTGAGGTCGAAATCCATAGGTCCTCGGGTCACTTGAGATGGATGGTCATGTTCGGGCCGGCCGACGATTCGTCGGCCGTCGGTTCATCGTCGAACCAGCGGCTGGTGACGGTCTTGGTCTCGGTATAGAAGCGCACCGCCTGCTTGCCGTAGGCGTGCAGGTCGCCGTAGAAGGAGCCCTTCCAGCCGGTGAAGGAGAAGAACGGCAACGGTACCGGGATCGGCACGTTGATTCCCACCTGGCCGACCTGCACCGCGTGCTGGTAGCGCCGAGCGGCGCCGCCGGAGCGGGTGAACAGGCTGGTGCCGTTGCCATAGGGATTGGCGTTGACCAGGGCGATGGCCTCTTCCAGGCTATCCACCTCCAGGCAGGCCAGCACCGGGCCGAAGATTTCCTCGCGGTACAGGCCCATCCTCGGCGTCACTGCGCGGAACAGGGTGGGACCGAGCCAGTTGCCGTTGGGATAGCCTTCGACCTGGCACTGCGAGCCGTCGAGCAGGCACTCGGCGCCTTCCGCCTTGCCTTCGGCGATCAGGCGCAGCACGCGCTGCCGCGCCTGCGGGCTGATCAGCGGACCATAGGCGGCGTCCGGGTCCTGCCAGTGACCGGGGCGCAGGGCGGCCATCCGCTCGGCCAGCTCGGGAATCCACTCGCGCGCCGCGCCGACGAACACCGCCGCGCTGATCGCCATGCAGCGCTGGCCGGCGGCGCCGCAGCTGGCGCCGACCAGGTTGCCGAGGACCTGGGCCTTGTTCGCGTCGGGGAGGATCACCATGTGGTTCTTCGCCCCGGCGAAGGCCTGCACCCGCTTCAGGTGCGCAGTGCCGGTGCGGTACACGTGCTGGCCGACGGCGACCGAGCCGACGAAGGAAATCGCCCGGATGTCAGGGTGGGTGAGCAGGGCATCGACCTGTTCGCGGCCGCCATGGATCACCTGCAGCATGCCCTTCGGCGCGCCGGCCTCGAGGAACAGTTCGGCGAGGCGGTTGGGCGTCAGCGGATCCTGCTCGGAGGGCTTGAGGACGAAGGTGTTGCCGCAGGCGATGGCCAGCGGGAACATCCATAGCGGGATCATCGCCGGGAAATTGAACGGGGTGATCCCGGCGCACACGCCGAGGGGCTGGATCCAACTGGCGGTGTCGATCTCGCGGGCGACGTTCTCCACCGTCTCGCCCATCATCAGGCTGGCCACGTTGGCGGCGTGCTCGACCACCTCGATGCCGCGCCACACGTCGCCCTTGGCATCGGCAAGGTTCTTGCCGGTCTCGCGGGCCAGCAGTTCGCCGAGTTCGTCGTGGTGTTCCTTGAGCAGGTGCTGGTAGCGCAGCATCAACCGCGCTCGCTCGGAAGCCGGGACTTCGCGCCAGGTCTCGAAGGCGCGCTGGGCGCTGGCGATGGCCTGCTCGATCTCGTCGGCGGTGGCCTTCGGTGCCAGCGCGAGGACGTCCTGGGTCGCCGGATCGGTGACTTCGATCAGTTCGCGGGAACGGCTGCCGCGCCATTCGCCGTCGATCAGCTGGGGGATTGCCTTGGCCATCGTCTCCTCCGCTTCCCGGTGGGCCGGGATGTTGTTTTGAGTCGTTATAGCCGGCCGCAAGCCGCCTGTGGATTGACGATCTTGCGCAAGGGATGGACGATCTTGGGATTCAGACTGCCGAGTCGCATCGCCGTGAAGCGTTCCGTACAGACCTCCGCCTGGCCCCTGCCCAACCAGGGCGTGCGTTTCATCACGCCGCCGCGCCTGCGTCGCGCCCTGGCCCGCCACCCGCTCGGCCAGGCCTGCTATCCACTGGCCCTGGGCTATTACCCCGAAGCCCATGGCCACCGCATGCAGCGGCGCACGCCGGATGACCATCTGCTGATCTACTGCCGCGCCGGGCGTGGCTGGCTGGAATGCGCCGGCGAGCGCGTCGAGGTCGGCGGCGGCGACCTGCTGGTCCTGCCCAAGGGCCTGGAACATGCCTACGGCGCCGACTCGCAGCGGCCATGGAGCATCTACTGGGTGCATTTCGAAGGCGTCCTGGCGGAGGACTTCCTGCACCCGCTGGGCAGCGTCCCGCGCCTGCGCCTGGGCATGCAGCCGCGCCTGCTGGCGGAGTTCGACGCGCTGCTGGCGCTGCGCCGCCAGGGCCTCAGCCTGCCGCACTTCATCCATGCCGCGCACCTGTTGCAGGGCCTGCTCACCTCGCTGGCGGTGCGTCCGGCGCGGGCCAGCCTGAAGTCCGGGCGGGTGCTGGACATCGACGCGGTACAGGCGCTGATGCGCGCGCACCTGCACGACAGCCTGAACCTCGACGAACTGGCGGCGCAGTTCAAGCTGTCGCGTTTCCATTTCGCCAAGACCTACCGCGCCCTGACCGGCCAGGCACCGATCCAGGACTTCATCCAGATGAAGATGGCCCATGCCTGCCGCCTGCTCGACGAGGGCGCGCTGGAGGTGCGACAGATCGCCGAGCAGCTCGGCTACGCCGATCCCTATTACTTCTCGCGGCTGTTCCGCAAGGTGGTGGGCATGGCGCCCAGTCACTACCGGGCGCTGCACCAGGGCTAGCACTCCGGGCATAATGCCGTCTCCGGCCAGTGGGCCGAGACCGACAAGGATCGTCGATGCGCAAACCTCTATCGCTCTACCACCCCTGGCTCTACTGGCTGCGGGTCTGGCAACGGCGTCTCTGGCGGCACTGCCGCTGGCGTCTTGGCGGCCGCCGCTACGCGCGGCTGCCATTGGTCGACGAGCGCCTGCCGCACCGCTACATCAGGCATACCTCGAAGCTGATTCGGCGCCTCGGCGACAGCGACCTCGCCCTGCAACGCAACAAGGTGGTCAACCTGCGCCTGGCGGTGGACTGCATGAACGGCGTGCGCATCGGCCCCGGCGAGTACTTCTCGTTCTGCCGGCTGGTCGGTCGGCCCAGCGCCCGGCGTGGCTTCGTCGAAGGCATGGAGCTGTCCTTCGGCGAGGCGCGCAGCGGAATCGGCGGCGGCATCTGCCAACTGAGCAACCTGATCCACTGGATGGCCCTGCATTCGCCGCTGCGCGTGGTGGAGCGGGCCAACCACAGCTTCGATCCGTTCCCCGACGAGGGACGGATCCTGCCGTTCGGCTCGGGCGCGGCGATCTTCTACAACTTCATCGACCTGGTGCTGCACAATCCGACGGCGGATAGCTTCCAGCTGCGCTTCCATATCGCCGCCCACCAATTGGAAGGCGAACTGCTGTGCAGCGCGCCGCGCCCTGTGCGCTACCACGTCTACGAGAGGGCCCAGCGCTTTGTCCGCGACGGCGATGCGGTGTTGAGGCTCAACGAGATCTGGCGCGATATCCGGGAAAAGGGCCAGGCCGGCACCCTGCTGGCCAGCGAGTGCCTGTACCGCAACCGGGTGTGCGTGAAGTATCCGGTGGAAGAGGCCCGCCTGTCCCGAGATTGACAAGCGCGGCGCGCTTTTCTACGGTTCCGCGGCCACAGGCTGTCGGCGACCTTCTGAAAAGGCCGGACGACTTTTTCAGTACCGAGACAGGGGGTTCCATGACCGATAACGACGACCGCATCAAGCTCGAGGCGAGCTGGAAGGAAGCGCTGCGCGAGGAATTCGACAAGCCCTACATGAAGCAGCTGGGCGAGTTCCTGCGCCAGGAAAAGGCCGCCGGCAAGGTGATCTTCCCTCCCGGTCCGCTGATCTTCAACGCGCTGAACACCACGCCGCTGGAGAACGTCAAGGTGGTGATCATCGGCCAGGACCCCTACCACGGGCCGGGCCAGGCCCACGGCCTGTGCTTCTCGGTGCAGCCCGGGGTACCGACGCCGCCGTCCTTGCAGAACATCTACAAGGAACTCAACCGCGACCTGAACATCCCGATTCCCAACAACGGCTACCTGCAGCGCTGGGCGGAGCAGGGCGTGCTGCTGCTCAACACCTCGCTGACCGTCGAGCAGGCCAAGGCCGGCTCCCACGCCAACGCCGGCTGGCAGCCTTTCACCGACCGCGTCATCGAGGTGGTCAACGAGCGTTGCGAGCGCCTGGTGTTCCTGCTCTGGGGCAGTCACGCGCAGAGCAAGCAGAAGCTGATCGACCCGCAGCGCCATCTGATCCTCAAGTCGGCGCATCCGTCGCCGCTGTCGGCCTACCGCGGCTTCCTCGGCAACGGTCACTTCAGCCGCACCAACAAGTTCCTCGAACAGAACGGCAAGACGCCGATCGACTGGTCGCTGCCGGATCTCTGAAGCCCGCCGGGGCCGCCGCCCGGCAGTCCGCCGCAGCCGTTCCCGCGATTAAAAAAGCCCGCACGAGGCGGGCTGGAAAACGCCACACATCCGGTGTGGCGGCGTGGCTCGGTCAGCCGGCGCGCTTCGTCCAGTAGCGGAAGCACGGCTCGGCGAGGAACAGCACCAGCAACAGCCTCAGCACCTGCAGGGCGGTGACCAGCGGCACCGAGAATTGCAGGGCTTCTGCGGTCAGGCTCAGTTCGGCGATGCCGCCGGGCATCATGCCGAGCATCAGCGACTGGTGGTCGAGGGTGCTCAGCCAGCCGAGCAACTCGGCGGTGAGCGCCGCGGCGAGCATCATCCACAGCGTGCAGACCAGGGTGCGACTGACGAAGGCCGGTGCGCTGCGGAAGAAGCTGCGGTTGAAATGACAGCCCAGGGCGCTGCCGATCAGCCACTGGCCGACGCCGCTGGAACCCGCCGGCAAGCCGATCTGCAGGTTGAAAGCGAGGCTGACGGTGGCCGCCAGCAACAGCGGGCCGAGCAGCCAGGGATTGGGCTGACGCAGCTTCTGCCAGCCCAGCGCGACCAGTGCCCCGGCCGGGAACAGCAGGGCCAGCCAACGCCAGTCCACCGGTGCGGCCTGGTGCGGGCCGGGCTGGCCGCCGCCGAGCAGGTACTGGAACGCCGCCGGCACCAGCAGCACCACCAGCAGCAGGCGCAGGCTCTGCGCCGCGGCGACGCGGCTGAGCACCGCGCCGTGGCGCTGGCCGAGGTTGACCATCTCGCTGGCACCGCCGGGCATGCTGGCGAAGAATGCGGTGGCGCGGTCCTCGCCGCTGCGGCGCAGGAAAACGATCGCCAGCACGCTGGAAAGCGTGGTGGCTACGGCGCCGAAGACGATGATCGCGCTGTGCGCCAGCACCTGCTCGATCACCGCCGGTGTGAAGTGCAGGCCGATGCCGATGCCGACGATCCACTGCCCGCACTTGCGCGCGCCCGGCACCTCGGCCAGCGGCAGGTCGGCCAGGCAGCGCACCAGCATCACCGCCAGCAGGGAGCCGATCATCCATGGCAGCGGCCAGCCGACCAGGCTCGCCAGCCAGCCGCCGAGGGCGCCCACCAGCGGGGTCGCCCAGTACAGCTTCCAGGTGGCGCGGTCAGGCATCGGCCAATCCTGTCGCGCGTCGCGCCGCGCGGCGGCGCCAGGCGCGGAGCAGCGGCAACAGCAGCATCACCACCACCAGCGCCCAGGTCACCAGGCTGATCGGGCTCGACCAGAGGATGCCCAGTTCGCCGTTGGAGATCGACAGCGCGCGGCGCAGGTTCTGTTCCATCAGGCCGCCGAGAATGAAGCCCAGCAGCAGCGGCGAGAGCGGGAAGTCGAGCTTGCGCAGGATGTAGCCGAGCACGCCGATGCCGACCATCAGGAACAGGTCGAAGGTGGTGGCGTGCACGCCGTACACGCCGATCCCGGTGATGATCGCGATGGCCGGCACCAGGGCCCAGTTCGGCACCGCGAGGATGCGGGTGAACACGCGGACCATCGGCACGTTGAGGATGATCAGCATGACGTTGGCGATGAACAGCGAGGCGATCAGCCCCCAGACGATGTCCGGTTGCTGCTGGAACAGCAGCGGGCCGGGGGTGATGTTGTACAGGGTCAGCGCGCCGATCATCACCGCGGTGGTGCCCGAGCCGGGCACGCCGAGGGTCAGCATCGGCACCATGGCGCCGCAGGCCGCGCCGCCGATGGCCGTCTCCGGGGCGGCCAGGCCGCGCATGTCGCCCTTGCCGAACTCGCCCTTGGCGCCGGCCAGCTTCTTCTCGGTCATGTAGGCCACCGCGCTGGCCAGGGTCGCGCCGGCGCCAGGCAGCACGCCCATGACGAAGCCGAGCACGCCACAGCGCAGGTTGACGGCGAACACGCTGGCGGCCTCCTTGAGGTTGAACATCATCCGTCCGGTGGCCTTCACCGCCTCCTGGCCGTGATGGGTCTTCTCCAGCAGCAGGAGGATCTCGCTGACCGAGAACAGGCCCAGGACCAGGACCACGAACTGGATGCCATCGGCGAGATGGATGCTGTCGCCGGTGAAGCGGTAGACACCGCTGTTGGCGTCGATCCCGACACAGGAAAGGAACAGGCCGAGCAGCGCCGCCAGCAGGGTCTTCAGCGGTTTGTCGCCGGCCATGCCGCCGAGGCAGACGATGGCGAACACCATCAGCACGAAGTATTCCGCCGGGCCGAAGGCGATCGCCCATTTGGCCAGCAGCGGGGCGAACAGGACCATTCCGCAGGTGGCGATGAAGGCGCCGATGAACGAGCTCCAGGCCGACAGCGACAGGGCCACGCCGGCCAGGCCCTTGCGCGCCATCGGATAGCCGTCGAGGGTGGTCATCACGGTCGAGGCTTCGCCGGGGATGTTGAGCAGGATCGAGCTGATGCGCCCGCCGTACTCGCAGCCCAGGTACACGGCGGCGAGCAGGATCAGTGCGGTTTCCGGCGGCAGGCCGAGGGCGAAGGCCACCGGGATCAGCAGCGCCACGCCATTGATCGGGCCGAGACCGGGCAGCAGGCCGACGATGGTGCCGATCAGGGTGCCGATCAGCGCGGTGATCAGGTTGGTCGGGGTCATCGCGACGCCGAAACCGTGGCCCAGGTAGTTCAGGGTTTCCATCACGAAGTCCTCACAGCGGCAGGAAGTCGAGGACGCCCAGCGGCAGCGGGACGTCCAGGGCGCGGTCGAACAGCCAGTACAGGCCGATGCCGAGCAGACACGCGGTGATCACCGCGGGCAGCGGCCGGGCGCCGTAGAGAATGGCCATGCAGGAGCCGACCAGGGCGGCGCTGAGAATGAAGCCGAGCGTTTCGAACAGGCCGGCGAATACCAGCAGCAGGGCGATGCAGGCGACCACCTTGAGCAGCACGGCGGCGCCCAGCGGTTGTTCGTCTTCGGCGTGGCGGATCGGCGTCGGCCGCGCGATCAGCCAGGCCAGGCCGGCGCCCATCAGCGCCAGGCAGAGCAGCGGGTAGGCGCGCGGTCCGACCGGTTCGTAGGAAAACGGCGCCTGGTATTGCCAGCCGGCGATCGCCAGGCCGACGCAGGCGAGCAGCCAGAGCCCGGCGAACAGGCGCTGGTAGAGCGTTGAATGGGTCATGGAACGATCCTCGTGGCGCGGCCGGAGTGCGGCCGCGCGCGGACAGGCTTACTGGATCAGGCCGAAATCCTTGGCCAGTTGCTTGTATTGCTGGACCTGCTTCTTCACGTAGCCGTCGAGTTCCTCCCCGGTCATGGCGAAGGGGAACAGCTCGCGCTGGTCGCGCAGCTGGGCGAAGTCCTCGGAGGCCAGCAACTGGTCGAAGGCGTTCTTCCACCAGGCGTAGTCCTCGTCGCTGACCTTCGGCCCCAGGTAGAAGCCGCGGACCACCGGCCAGACGATGTCGTAGCCCTGTTCCTTGGCGGTGGGGATGCCGGCCATCGCCTCTTCCGGCAGGCGCTCCTCGGAGAACACAGCGAGCAGGCGCATGTCGCCGCTGAGGATGTGCGGCATGGAGTCGGAAATGTCGGTACTGCCGACCTGGATGTGCCCGCCGAGCAGCGCGGTGGCGATCTCGCCGCCGCCCTCCAGGGCCACGTAGCGGAGGTCGCGCGGGTTGATCCCGGCGGCCTTGGCGATCAGCGCGGTCTGCATCCAGTCCTGGCTGCCGACGGTGCCGCCGGAACCGATCACCACCTTGCTCGGGTCGGTCTTGAGCGCCTTCACCAGGTCGTCGAGGTTCTTGTAGGGCGAGTCGTTGCGCACGGCGATGGCGCCGTAGCTGGTGCCGATGGCGGCCAGCCATTTCACCGCGTTCTCGTCGAAGCGGCCGAACTTGCCCTGGGCCAAGTTCAACAGGGAGCCGCTGGAGAAGGCGGTGATGGTGCCGGCGTCGCCCGGACGCTGGGCGACCACCGCGTTATAGGCGACCGCGCCGACGCCGCCGGGCATGTAAGTGACGCGCATCGGCTTGCTCAGCAGCTTGCCCTCGACCAGGGCGCTCTGCGCCAGCTTGCAGGTCAGGTCGAAGCCACCGCCGGGCGAGGCCGGGGCGATGCATTCGGGACGCTTGGGTTCGGCCACGGCGGCGCCGGCCAGCAGCAGGCCGGCGGCAAGCGAGACGAGGGGACGAAAAGACGGTTTCATCATGATCGGAGCTCCTGGGGAGTTCTTGTTCTGGCTTACCAGATCGGCAGGGTATAGCTGACGATCAGGCGGTTCTCATCGACGTTGCGGGTGAAGTTGGAACGGAAACTCGCGTTGCGCCAGCGGATTCCGAGGTTCTTCAGTGCGCCGCTCTGGAACACGTACTGCAGCTCGGTGTCGCGTTCCCACTCGCGGCCTTCGCCACGCTGGCCGGCGAGCTCGATGTTGTCGCCCTTGATGTAGCGGGTCATGAAGGTCAGGCCGGGAATGCCGAGGCCGACGAAATCGTAGTCGTAGCGCAGTTGCCAGGAGCGCTCCCGGGGGCCGGCGAAGTCGTTGATCTGGACGAAGTTGACCAGGTACGGGTTGCTGCCTTCCAGGTAGGGGAACGCGTCGTCGCCGTTCATTCGTTGCCAGGCCGCGCCGACGGCGTGGTTGCCGAGGCTGTAGGTGAACATGCCGTTGAGCGACTTGTTGTCGATGCCACCAGCCTTGGCCGAGCCGCTATCGGTGCTGCGGGCGAAGCGCAGGTCGCTGGTCAGTTCGCCGGGGCCGATCGGCCAGGTATGCAGCAGGCCGACGAAATGCTGGCGGTAGACGTCCTGCAGGTTGCTGTAGTGGTAGCTGGCGGTGAGGTTGTCGCTGAGCTTGTAGTCCAGCCCGCCGAGGTCGAAGTGGTCGGCGCTGACCCCGGCGAAACGGCCGTTCTTGTCGTTCAGTGCGAGGTCCTCGGAGTCGCTCGAATTGCGGATCTTGGTCTTCTCCAGGCGCCCGGCGGTGAAGCCGAGGTTCTTGATTTCCTTCGAGGTGAGCAGGGCGCCCTCGAAGATCTGCGGGAAGATCCGACCGTTGTTCGGTTGCACCGACGGCAGTTTCGGAATCAGCGTGCCGACTTTCAGTTCGCTCTTCGAAACCTTGACCTTGGCGGTCAGGCCCAGCTTCGAGTAGCTGTCCGGCGCACGGCCGTCGGAGTCCTTCGGCAGCAGCCCGGTGCCGCTGCGGCCGCGGCCGGAGTCGAGCTTGACGCCGAGCATGCCCATGGCATCGAGGCCGAAGCCGACGGTGCCCTGGGTGTAGCCGGACTGCAGGTTGAGGATGAAGCCTTGCGCCCACTCCTCGCGCTTGGACTGGCCGGGGCCGTCGCGGAAGTCGCGGTTCATGTAGAAGTTGCGGGTTTCCAGGCTGGCCTTGCTGTCTTCGAGGAAGCCGGCGGCGTTGCCCAGGGGCGCGATGCCGGCGAGCACGACGGCGCTGGTGGTCAGGGTGGTGCGGCGGGACAGGCGTACAGACCTTGCGGCCTGAGGCAGGGAAATGGACATGCGGTGGTCTCCGGTTCTTGTTCTTGTACGCCGAGCACCACGCTGCAGGGCGTTTTGGCGGACGATCTGCGCCGTCCATCGACTGATCCTAAGGCGCCAAGCTTTCGCCAGGCTTTCAGCAATCCCTGGTGGCAGAGAAGCCATTTACCCGTGGGTTTTCCCCGGTACACTTCGCCTCTTGTGCCCTCATCCGGTGGTGGAGAACCGTCCATGCGCATCCTTCTGGTGGAAGACCATCCGCAACTCGCCGAAAGCGTGGTCCAGGCGCTCAAGGGCGCCGGCTGGACGGTGGACCTGCTGCAGGACGGAGTGGCCGCCGACCTGGCCCTGGCCAGCGAGGAGTACGCCCTGGCGATCCTCGACGTCGGCCTGCCGCGGATGGACGGTTTCGAGGTGCTGGCGCGCCTGCGCGGGCGTGGCAAGACCCTGCCGGTGCTGATGCTCACCGCGCGCGGCGAGGTGAAGGACCGGGTGCACGGGCTCAATCTCGGCGCCGACGACTACCTGGCCAAGCCCTTCGAACTGTCCGAGCTGGAGGCGCGGGTCAAGGCCCTGCTGCGCCGCAGCATGCTCGGCGGCGAGCAGGTACAGCGTTGCGGCGCCCTGGCCTACGACCTCGGCACCCGGCGTTTCAGCCTCGACGAGCAGCCGCTGACCCTGACCTCGCGGGAGCAGGCGGTGCTGGAGGCGATGATCGCCCGCCCGGGGCGGGTGATGAGCAAGGAGCAACTGGCGGCCCAGGTCTTCGGCCTCGACGAGGAGGCCAGCGCCGATGCCATCGAGATCTACGTCCACCGCCTGCGCAAGAAGCTGGAGGGCGGCGCCGTACGCATCGTCACCTTCCGTGGCCTCGGCTACCTGCTGGAGGCGCAGGGTGACTGATGCCGGCAGCCTGCGCGGGCGGCTGCTGCTGCGGCTGGCCCTGCTCCTGTTGCTGGTGTTGCTGGCGAGCAGCCTGAGCGCCTACTGGAACGGCCGCGAGGCGGCCGACACCGCCTACGACCGGACCCTGCTGGCCTCGGCGCGAGCGATCGCCGACGGCCTCTACGAAAAGGACGGCACGCTGCGCGCCGACGTGCCCTACGTGGCCCTGGACACCTTCGCCTACGACAGCGCCGGGCGGATCTTCTACCAGGTCAACGACATCCACGGGCGCATGATCTCCGGCTATGAGAATCTTCCGGCGGCGCCCGCCGAGGCTCTGCGCACCGACGACTATCCGGCCCTGGCGAAGTTCTACGACGGCGTCTACCAGGGCGTCGACGTGCGCGTGGTGAGCCTGCTGCAGCCAGTCAGCGAGCCGAGCATGAGCGGCATGGCGGAGATCCGCGTGGCCGAGACCGAGGGCGCCCGCGAGCGCATGGCACGCAGCCTGATGACCGATACCCTGCTGCGCCTGGGCCTGCTCGGGGTCGGCGCGCTGGTGCTGGTGTGGCTGGCGGTGAGCGCCGCGTTGCGCCCGCTGGACCGCCTGCGCCGCGAGGTGGAGGAGCGCCAGCCGGACGACCTGCGCCCGTTGCCGATGCTCGAGGTGCAGCGTGAGCTGCGCCCGCTGGTGGAGTCGCTGAACCACTTCACCCAGCGCCTGCGCGGTCTGTTCGAGCGCCAGTCGCAGTTCATCGCCGATGCCGCCCACGAGCTGCGCACGCCGCTGGCGGCGCTGAAGGCGCGTCTGGAACTCGGCCTGCGCGAACGCGAGCCCGGGTCCTGGCGCTCGACCCTGGAGACCACCGCGAAGAACACCGACCGACTGATCCACCTGGCCAACCAGTTGCTCTCCCTGGCGCGCATCGAAAGCGGCGCCCAGGCCATCGCCGAGGGGGGCGCCGAATGCATCGACCTGACCGCCCTGGCCAGGGAACTGGGCATGGCGCTGGCGCCGCTGGCCTACGCGCGCGGTGCCACGCTGGCCCTGGAAAGCGCCGGGTCGGTGTGGATCCAGGGCGAACCGACATTGCTCAACGAACTGCTCAGCAACCTGCTGGACAACGCGCTGGCGCATACCCCGCAGGGCGGCAATGTGATCCTCAGGGTACTGGGGGAAGGCGTGCTGGAAGTGGAGGATGACGGTCCGGGGATTCCCGAGGCCGATCGCGAGCGGGTCTTCGAGCGCTTCTACCGGCGTGGCGACAGCCCCGGTAGCGGCCTGGGGCTGGCGATCGTCGGCGAAGTCTGCCGGGCGCACCGCGCGCAGATCCAGCTCGACCAGGGCGGACTGGGTGGCCTGCTGGTGCGGGTGCGTTTCCCGGCGGAGTAGGGCGCCTTACTGGAGCATGCTGGTGGCGGCTTCCAGGGCGCTGGAAAGATCCTCGTCTTCCTTCATGTCGACGGTCGGTTCGAGGCCGAGCTTGGCGAACGCCGGGATCTGGCTCCAGTCCAGGCGGGTGTAGGGATGTTCGCTGCCCAGGTAGCTCTGCAGGGTGGCGACCTGGACCAGGTCGGTGTAGTCGGCGCGCGGCGAATCGCGGCTGAAGTCCAGGTGCTGGCGCGGCACTTCGGCGATCGGCGCGGGGAAGTCCCAGGCCTTGAGGATGCGCTCGCCGATCATCGGGTGGATGCGCTCGATCACGTGGCTCAGGCTGATGGAGTCGGACAGCAGTTCGTTGTGGTCCTCGGCGTAGGTGAGGATCGGCAGTACGCCGATCTGGTGCACCAGGCCGGCCAGGGTCGCCTGGTCCGGGGCCAGGCGCGTGTAGTGACGGGCCAGCACGTGGCAGATGCCGGCGATCTCGGTGCTCTTGTTCCAGACCTCGCGCATCTTGCGGTCGACCACGTCGGTGGTGGCCTGGAACATCTGCTCCATGGCCAGGCCGGTGGCGAGGTTGCAGGTATAGTTGATGCCCAGCCGGCTGATCGCCATCTGCAGGTCGGTGATTTCCTTGGGGCTGCGCAGCAGCGGGCTGTTCACCACGCGGATGATGCGCGCGGTCAGCGCCGCGTCGTTGCCGATCACCCTGCTCAGGGCCTGGATGCTGACATCCGGGTCCTCGGCCGCCTCGCGGACCTGCAGGGCCACCTCGGGCAGGGTCGGCAGCACCAGTTCATCCTGATCGATGGCGCGGATCAGGTCCTGTTGGACTTTGTCGGCAAGCTTGCTCATGGCACTTCCTTTGAAAACGCGATGGCCGGAGCACGCTGTGCGTGCACCGGCCATGGGAATACTGGCGGACCGTCCGCGGACGGCACCTACAGTCTACGGTCAGCGCTGGATTTCGCGGTCGCTGTCCAGCGTGTAAGGCAGATTGAGGAGGACGAGCGGCGCTCCGTCGCTGCTGCCGAGGGTGATCCGGCCGTCGGCGACGGCGTCGTCCTGCAGCACTGCGAGCAGCTCCACGGTGTTTTCCGGCGTGCGCGCGGCCAGCACCACTTCGCCGACGCTGGTGGCGTGGACCGGCGAGAACAGCCCGGTAGCGGGCTCCGGCGGGTCTTCCCCGGCCAGTGCCAACCGGTACAGGCGACGCTTGAGACGTCCCAGGTACTGCATGCGGGCGACGATTTCCTGGCCGGTGTAGCAGCCTTTCTTGAAGCTGACCCCGCCGACCGCCTGCAGGTTGATCATCTGTGGGATGAACAGCTCGCGGGTGGCACCGAACACCTGGCCGATGCCGGCGCGCACCTGGCCGAGCAGCCAGTCGTCGAGCGGCGCCTCCCGGCTGTGCTCGCGGAGCGTGGCGAGCACCGCCGCGGCGCGTGCCGCAGGGATCCACAACTCGACCCGGGCGTCGCCCAGGGCGACGGCGAGCAGGTCGGCGTGGCGGGCGATTCCGCCGGCCTCTGCCGGCGCCTCGATGCCCAGCGCGCGCAGGGCCTCCCCGGCATCGCGCAGGCCGACGCGGACCCAGGCGGCGCTCTCGTCGGCCAGGGTGGCCTTGGAGAACACCGCGTACTTCTTCAGGTCCGCCAGTTGGGCCTCGAGCAGTTCGCTGGCCAGCGCCAGCAGCAGGCCGTCGCCTTGCAGCAGGATGCGAAAGCTCGACAGCAGCCGGCCCTTGATGGTGCAGCGACCGCCGAGGCTGGAGGTTTCGTCGTTCAGATAGGCCAGGTTGCAGGTCAGCTGCCCCTGGAGGAACTTGGCGGCGTCCGGGCCACGGACGGCGAGGATGCCTTCATGGACAAGCGGGGTATGGAAAGCGGAGTCGGCCATTGCGATGCTGCGCGGTCAGTCAGTCAGGGTGGTCATCATAGAACTCGGTCCGGGGCTTGTCAGCGGGTCGCGCGTTCGCCGTTCCTGCCGGCGAGTTGTCGGACCCTTCCGAAACGGCCGTCGGGCGTGGTCCGTGAGACGGCCTGTGGCCCCCGCGCGATGGGCAATACGACCAAGGGCGGACGCCGGCGGGGCGGTGCCTCGTCATCGGGCCGCGCCATTCGAGCGCAACCGCCCTATAATGCCGGGCGTTTTCGAGGAGCCCGACATGGCAGATGAAACCGAACTGAAACGACTCTACTGGCACAGCCGTCGCGGCATGCTGGAACTGGATGTGCTGCTGGTGCCCTTCGTGCAGGAGGTCTATCCGGGGCTGGATGCCGAGGACCAGGCGCGCTTCCGCAAGCTGCTGGAGTGCGAGGACCAGGACATGTTCGGCTGGTTCATGCAGCGCGGCGAACCGGAAGACGCCGACCTGCGGCGGATGGTGCGGATGATTCTGGACCGTGTCCAGCCGGATTGAGCCGTTCGAATGCCGCTGGCGGGTCTCTCCGACCCTGCTGGCGGCCTGTCTGACATTGTGGGGGCTGGCGCTGCTGGCGATCTTCCTGGCGGCATTGCCGGTCTGGCTGAAGCTGGCGCTCGTCGCGGGCTGTCTCGCCTATGGCGGCTGGGGGCTCCAGCGCCAGGTACTGCTGCGCGGTCCGCAGGCTTTCCGCGGGTTGCGCCACGACGAGCGCGGCTGGCAGTTGTGGAGTGCCGGTAGCGGCTGGCAGGCGGTGCAGTTGCGCCCGGACAGCCTGGCGCTGCCCTGGCTGATCGTACTGCGCGTGCGCCTGCCGGGCGGCTGGCGCACCCTTGGCTGCTGTATCCCGGCCGACGCGCTGGGCGCCGACAGCCATCGGCGCCTGCGCGTCCGCCTGCGCTTCAGTCGCCGTAGATGGGCGGCACCAGGATAGTGTCGCGGGCTTCGGGCAATAGGTCCGGATAATCCAGCGTGTAGTGCAGGCCCCGGCTTTCGCGGCGCTGCATGGCCGAGCGGATGATCAGTTCGGCGACCAGCGCCAGGTTGCGCAACTCGATCAGGTCGCGGCTGACCTTGTAGTTGCTGTAGAACTCGTCGATCTCGCTGAGCAGCAGGCGCACCCGGTGCTGGGCGCGCTGCAGGCGCTTGTTGGTGCGCACGATACCGACGTAGTCCCACATGAAACGCCGCAACTCATCCCAGTTGTGCGCGATGATCACGTCCTCGTCGGAGTCGGTGACCTGGCTGGCGTCCCAGCTCGGCAGGCTTTCCGGCAGCGGCGTGCCGGGCAGGCGCTGGAGCATGTCGGCGGCGGCCGAGCGGGCATAGACGAAGCATTCCAGCAGCGAATTGCTGGCCATGCGGTTGGCGCCGTGCAGGCCGGTGAAGGTGGTCTCGCCGATGGCGTAGAGGCCCGGCACGTCGGTATGCCCGTGCTGGTCGACGAGCACGCCGCCGCAGGTGTAGTGCGCGGCCGGCACCACCGGGATCGGTTGCCGGGTGATGTCGATGCCGAAGTCCAGGCAGCGCTCGTGGACGGTGGGGAAGTGCGCCTTGATGAACTCGGCCGGCTTGTGGCTGATGTCCAGGTAGACGCAGTCGATCCCCAGGCGCTTCATCTCGTGGTCGATGGCGCGGGCCACTATGTCCCGGGGCGCCAGTTCGCCACGCGGGTCGAAGCGCGGCATGAAGCGCTCGCCGTTGGGCAGGCGCAGCAGGGCGCCTTCGCCGCGCAATGCCTCGGTGATCAGGAAACTCTTGGCCTGCGGGTGGTACAGGCAGGTCGGGTGGAACTGGTTGAACTCCAGGTTGCCGACCCGGCAGCCGGCGCGCCAGGCCATGGCGATGCCGTCGCCGGAATTGCCGTCGGGGTTGCTGGTGTAGAGGTAGACCTTGCTCGCGCCGCCGGAGGCCAGCACGGTGAAACGGGCGCGGAAGGTGTCCACTTCGCCGCTTTCCCGGTTCAGCACGTAGGCGCCCAGGCAGCGCTTGCTCGGCAGGCCGAGCTTGCGTTCGGTGATCAGGTCGACCGCCACTCGTTGCGACAGCAACTCGATGTTCGGGCGCTGGCGGGCGCGAGCCAGCAGGGTGTTGAAGATCGCCGCGCCAGTGGCGTCGGCGGCATGGATGATGCGCCGGTGGCTGTGCCCGCCTTCGCGGGTCAGGTGGTACTCGAAGCTGCCTTCCTCGTGGTTGCCCTGTTCGTCTCGGGTGAACGGCACGCCCTGCTCGATCAGCCACTGGATCGCTTCGCGGCTATGCTCAACGGTGAAGCGCACCGCATCCTCGCGGCACAGGCCGCCGCCGGCGACCAGGGTGTCCTCGACGTGGGATTCCACGGTGTCGGTATCGTCCAGCACGGCGGCCACGCCGCCCTGGGCCCAATAGGTCGAGCCCTGCGACAGTTCGCCCTTGCTGAGGACGGCGATGCGCAGGTGTTCCGGGAGGGTAAGGGCCAGGCTCAGGCCGGCGGCGCCGCTGCCGATGACCAGTACATCGTGTTGATAATGTTGGCTCATGCCCGCATTTCCCCATGGTGGAGCCCTAGTATATAGAAGGGCCTGGCGGCACAATAGCGCACCCCGCCGCCGGTCCGGCGGATGAGTTGCGGGCCTGCCAGCGGCAGGCTTCATCAGAGCGGGGCGATGTAGTGCTGGAACTTTCTTAGACGCATCGGTTCCAAAGCAGGATGCCTGAAGACCTCGTCCGGTTGGCCTACCCAGCGGCGCAGAGGCCGGGCCCTGAGCCCGATGCAATCCATTTTCGCGGGGTCCGGACACGATGTCCGGGGCCGCACGTCACGAGCGAGGAAAAATCTCGTGGCGCATGCTTGGAGGGGAGAACTTTTGCAAGAAGCCCGAGTCTATCTTGGCAAGACGATTCGCTGGGACGCTCGAAGCTCCTCCGGGTTCGAAGAGGAGCTTTCATGCTAACCCAGGAACAGGATCAGCAACTGGTTGAACGGGTACAGCGCGGAGACAAGCGGGCTTTCGATCTGCTGGTACTGAAATACCAGCACAAGATACTGGGATTGATCGTGCGCTTCGTGCATGACGCCCAGGAAGCCCAGGACGTAGCGCAGGAGGCCTTCATCAAGGCCTACCGGGCGCTCGGAAATTTCCGCGGCGATAGTGCTTTCTATACCTGGCTGTACCGGATCGCCATCAACACCGCGAAGAACCACTTGGTCGCTCGCGGGCGTCGGCCGCCGGACAGCGATGTGACCGCAGAGGATGCGGAGTTCTTCGAGGGCGATCATGCCCTGAAGGACATCGAGTCGCCGGAACGGGCGATGTTGCGGGATGAGATCGAGGCCACCGTGCACCAGACCATCCAGCAGTTGCCCGAGGATTTGCGTACGGCCCTGACCCTGCGCGAGTTCGAAGGTTTGAGTTACGAGGATATCGCCACCGTGATGCAGTGTCCGGTGGGGACGGTTCGGTCGCGGATCTTCCGCGCCCGTGAAGCAATCGACAAAGCTCTGCAGCCTTTGTTGCGAGAAGCCTGACACAGCGGCAAATGCCAAGAGAGGTATCGCTATGAGTCGTGAAGCCCTGCAGGAAACTCTGTCCGCTGTGATGGATAACGAGGCGGATGAACTTGAGTTGCGGCGGGTGCTCGCAGCTTGCGGCGAGGATGCCGAGCTGCGTTCCACCTGGTCGCGTTACCAGCTGGCGCGGTCCGTCATGCACCGCGAGCCTACCTTGCCGAAGCTGGATATCGCCGCGGCGGTATCGGCTGCCCTGGCCGACGAGGCCGCTCCGCCGAAAGCGGAGAAGGGACCGTGGCGCATGGTAGGTCGTCTGGCGGTCGCCGCGTCGGTCACCCTGGCGGTGCTGGCCGGTGTGCGCCTGTACAATCAGAACGACGCACTGCCGCAGATGGCGCAGCAGGGGGCAACCCCGCAGATCGCCCTGCCGCAGGTCAAGGGGCCGGCTGTGCTGGCCGGCTACAGCGAAGAGCAGGGTGCGCCGCAGGTGATCACCAACTCCTCGTCCAGCGACACCCGCTGGCACGAGCAGCGCCTGCCGATCTACCTGCGTCAGCACGTGCAACAGTCCGCCGTCAGTGGTTCAGAGAGCGCGCTGCCCTACGCTCGGGCAGCCAGCCTGGAAAACCGCTGAGGAGAGACATGCGCACCACCTCCCTGTTGCTCCTGCTCGGCAGCCTGATGGCGGTACCCGCCACTCAGGCCGCCGACGCTTCCGACTGGCTGAAGCGCCTCGCCGAGGCCGAGCGCCAGAACAGTTTCCAGGGCACCTTCGTCTACGAGCGCAATGGCAGCTTCTCGACCCATGAGATCTGGCATCGCGTCGAGGGCGATGGTGCGGTCCGTGAACGCCTGCTGCAGCTCGACGGTGCGCGCCAGGAGGTGGTTCGCGTCGACGGCCGCACCCAGTGCATCAGCGGCGGACTTGCCGACCAACTGGCCGATGCCCAGTTGTGGCCGGTGCGCAAGTTCGATCCTTCTCAGCTGGCGTCCTGGTATGACCTGCGCCTGGTCGGCGAGTCGCGCGTTGCCGGGCGCCCGGCTGTGGTTCTGGCGGTAAGTCCGCGCGACCAGCATCGCTATGGCTTCGAGCTGCACCTGGATCGCGAGACCGGCCTGCCGCTGAAGTCGCTGTTGCTCAACGAGAAAGGGCAGTTGCTCGAGCGCTTCCAGTTCACCCGGTTGAACACCGGCGCCGCGCCGGCTGACGACCAGTTGCAGGCTGGCGCCGAGTGCCAGGCGGTCGGCCCGGTCAAGGGCGAGGCGGAAAAAGCCGTCGCCTGGCGCTCCGAGTGGCTGCCGCCGGGCTTCACCCTGACCCGCAGTTTCATGCGGCGCAGCCCGGTGACTCCCGACCCGGTCGCCTGCCTGACCTACGACGATGGCCTGGCGCGTTTCTCGGTATTCATCGAGCCCCTGCATGGCGCGATGGTCGGTGACGCACGCAGCCAGCTCGGCCCCACCGTGGTGGTGTCCAAGCGCCTGCAGACCGATGATGGCGGCCAGATGGTGACCGTGGTCGGCGAAGTGCCGCTGGGTACCGCCGAGCGGGTGGCACTGTCCATCCGTCCTGAGGCTGCCGCCCAGAAATGATCGAAGAGCAGGGGCGCGTGGTGGCGACCGAGCCGGGAGCGGTGTGGGTCGAAACCGCGCGCCGCAGCACCTGCTCATCCTGTTCGGTCAACGCCGGCTGTGGCCAGGGGCTGCTGCAGCGGCTTGGCGTCGGCGAAGGGCGCGCCCGGGTGCGCGCGCTCTGCGACCTGAGCCTGCGGGTCGGCGACGGCGTCATCCTAGGAATTCGCGAAGACCTGTTGTTGCGCGCCTCCATCCTCTTCTATCTTTTCCCTCTGCTCGGGTTTTTCGTGGCAGCATTGCTGGCGAGCCGGGCAGGTCTTGTGGAACCCCTGGTCATCGTGTCCGGGCTGGCAGGTTTGCTGGCGGCCTGGCTATTGGTGCGTCGGCATGCTCGTCGTCATGCCGATGATCCAGCCTCGCAGCCGGTGGTCTTGCGAGCGCTGATTTCCGGGCCGTCCGATTCGGCCTGAGTCCTTCTCTTCCCTCGAACATCACGGGAGCTGTAGTCGATGCATACCCTAAAACGCTGTATGGCTGCGATGGTGGCCTTGCTGGCCTTGAGCCTGGCGATGACGGCCCGGGCAGAATTGCCGGACTTCACGCCTCTGGTCGAACAGGCGTCGCCGGCGGTGGTGAATATCAGTACCCGGCAGAAGCTGCCGGATCGCGCCATGGCGCGCGGGCAGCTGTCGATCCCGGACCTCGAAGGCCTGCCACCGATGTTCCGCGACTTCCTCGAGCGCAGCATCCCGCAGGTTCCGCGCAATCCGCGCGGCCAGCAGCGCGAGGCGCAGTCGCTGGGCTCCGGCTTCATCATTTCCAACGACGGCTACATCCTCACCAACAACCACGTGGTGGCCGATGCCGACGAGATCCTGGTGCGCCTGTCCGACCGTAGCGAGCACAAGGCCAAGCTGATCGGGGCGGACCCGCGCAGCGACGTGGCGGTGCTGAAGATCGAGGCGAAGAACCTGCCGACCCTGAAGCTGGGCGATTCGAACAAGCTGAAGGTCGGTGAGTGGGTGCTGGCCATCGGCTCGCCGTTCGGCTTCGACCACTCGGTCACCGCCGGTATCGTCAGCGCCAAGGGCCGCAGCCTGCCGAACGAGAGCTACGTTCCCTTCATCCAGACCGACGTGGCGATCAACCCGGGCAACTCCGGCGGCCCGCTGCTGAACCTGCAGGGCGAGGTGGTCGGCATCAACTCGCAGATCTTCACCCGTTCCGGCGGCTTCATGGGCCTGTCCTTCGCCATTCCGATCGATGTCGCGCTGAATGTCGCCGACCAACTGAAGAAAGCCGGCAAGGTCAGCCGCGGCTGGCTGGGCGTGGTGATCCAGGAAGTGAACAAGGATCTCGCCGAGTCCTTCGGTCTCGACAAGCCGTCCGGCGCGCTGGTGGCGCAACTGGTGGAAGACGGCCCGGCAGCCAAGGGCGGCCTGCAGGTGGGCGACGTGATCCTCAGCCTGAACGGCCAGTCGATCAACGAGTCCGCCGACCTGCCGCACCTGGTGGGCAACATGAAGCCGGGCGACAAGATCAACCTCGAGGTGATCCGCAACGGCCAGCGCAAGACCCTGAGCATGGCGGTCGGCAGCCTGCCGGACGACGACGAGGAAATCGCCTCGATGGGCGCCCCGGGTGCCGAGCGCAGCAGCAACCGTCTCGGCGTGACCGTCGCCGACCTCACCGCCGAGCAGCGCAAGAGCCTGGATATCCAGGGCGGCGTGGTGATCAAGGAAGTCCAGGACGGCCCCGCCGCGGTCATCGGCCTGCGTCCGGGCGACGTCATTACCCACCTGGACAACAAGGCGGTGACCTCGACCAAGGTCTTCGCCGACGTGGCCAAGGCGCTGCCGAAGAACCGTTCGGTTTCGATGCGGGTTCTGCGCCAGGGACGTGCCAGCTTCATCACCTTCAAGCTGGCCGAATAAGCCGGCTGACGAAAAAAGGGCGGTTTCCACCGCCCTTTTTCATGTCCGTCAATCCGTTACCTGCGTGACGCCCTGCCCGAGCATCAGGTAAACTCCCCGGCTATTTTTCGGCGGATTGCCGCCCTTGCCCTTTTCGAGTGTGTTGAGCCGTGAGCGACCTGAGCCATATCCGCAATTTCTCCATCATTGCCCATATCGACCATGGCAAGTCGACGCTGGCCGATCGCTTCATCCAGATGTGCGGCGGCCTGTCCGACCGTGAAATGGAGGCCCAGGTCCTGGATTCCATGGACCTGGAGCGCGAGCGCGGGATCACCATCAAGGCCCACAGCGTGACCCTGCACTACAAGGCGCAGGACGGCAAGACCTACCAGCTCAACTTCATCGACACCCCTGGCCACGTCGACTTCACCTACGAAGTCAGCCGCTCGCTGGCCGCCTGCGAAGGCGCCTTGCTGGTGGTGGACGCCGGCCAGGGCGTCGAGGCGCAGTCCGTCGCCAACTGCTACACCGCCATCGAGCAGGGCCTGGAAGTGATGCCCGTGCTGAACAAGATGGACCTGCCCCAGGCCGAGCCGGAGCGGGTGAAGGAGGAAATCGAGAGCATCATCGGTATCGACGCCACCGACGCCGTGGCCTGCAGCGCCAAGAGCGGCATGGGCGTGCTCGAGGTGCTGGAGCGCCTGGTGACCGTCATTCCCGCGCCGGAAGGCGAGATCGAGGCGCCGCTGCAGGCGCTGATCATCGACTCCTGGTTCGACAACTACCTTGGCGTGGTCTCGCTGGTACGGGTGAAGAACGGCCGGGTGAAGAAGGGCGACAAGATCCTGGTGAAATCCACCGGCAAGGTCCACCAGGTGGACAGCGTCGGCGTCTTCACCCCGAAGCACACCGAGACCGCCGACCTCAAGGCCGGCGAGGTGGGCTTCATCATCGCCGGCATCAAGGACATCCACGGCGCGCCGGTGGGCGACACCCTGACCCTCAACAACACCCCTGACGTCGAGGTCCTGCCGGGCTTCAAGCGGGTCAAGCCGCAGGTCTACGCCGGCCTGTTCCCGGTCAGCTCGGACGATTTCGAGGACTTCCGCGACGCCCTGCAGAAGCTGACCCTCAACGACTCGTCGCTGCAGTACGAGCCGGAAAGCTCCGAGGCCCTGGGTTTCGGCTTCCGTTGCGGGTTCCTCGGCATGCTGCACATGGAGATCATCCAGGAGCGCCTGGAGCGCGAATACGACCTGGACCTGATCACCACCGCACCGACCGTGGTGTTCGAGATCGTGCAGAAGAACGGCGAGATCATCTACGTCGACAACCCGTCCAAGCTCCCGGACCTGGCCTCGATCCAGGAAATGCGCGAGCCGATCTGCCGCGCCACCATCCTGGTGCCCAAGGACCACCTGGGCAACGTCATCACCCTGTGCATCGAGAAGCGCGGCGTGCAGCGCGACATGCACTTCCTCAGCGGCCAGGTGCAGGTGATCTACGACCTGCCGATGAACGAGGTGGTGCTCGACTTCTTCGACCGCCTCAAGTCCACCAGCCGCGGCTATGCTTCCCTGGACTACAGCTTCGATCGCTTCGAACCGTCCAACCTGGTTCGTCTCGACGTGCTGATCAACGGCGAGAAGGTCGACGCCCTCGCCCTGATCGTCCACCGCGACAACGCGCCATACAAGGGCCGCCAGTTGGTGGAGAAAATGAAGGAACTGATCCCGCGGCAGATGTTCGACGTGGCGATCCAGGCAGCCATCGGCGGGCAGATCATCGCCCGTTCGACGGTCAAGGCGCTCAGGAAGAACGTGCTGGCCAAGTGCTACGGCGGTGACGTGAGCCGTAAGCGCAAACTGTTGGAAAAGCAGAAGGCCGGTAAGAAAAGGATGAAGCAGGTCGGTAGCGTGGAGATTCCCCAGGAAGCCTTCCTCGCCGTGCTCAAAGTGGATAGCTAGAACCCATGACACTCAATTTCCCGTTGTTGCTGGTCATCGCCGTGGCTGTATGCGGCGCCCTGGCCCTGGTCGACCTGGTGCTGTTCGCGCCGCGTCGGCGGGCCGCCATCTCGTCCTACGAAGGGCAGGTGAACGAGCCCGATCCGGCGGTGCTGGAGAAGCTCAACAAGGAACCGCTGCTGGTCGAGTACGGCAAGTCGTTCTTCCCGGTCCTGTTCATCGTGCTGGTGCTGCGCTCCTTCCTGGTCGAACCGTTCCAGATTCCCTCGGGATCGATGAAACCGACCCTGGAGGTCGGCGATTTCATCCTGGTCAACAAGTTCGCCTATGGCATCCGCCTGCCGGTGCTGGACACCAAGGTGATCCCGATCGGCGATCCGCAGCGCGGCGATGTGATGGTGTTCCGCTACCCCAGCGAACCGAACATCAACTACATCAAGCGGGTGGTCGGCCTGCCGGGCGATACCGTGCGCTACACCAGGGAAAAGCGCCTGTACGTCAACGGCGAGCTGGTGGCTGAGAAACTGGTCGGCGAGGAGCCGGGCACCCTCGGCAGCGTGACCCTGTACCAGGAGAAACTGGGCCAGGCCGAGCACCTGATCCGCAAGGAAATGAGCCGCTACCGCATCGAGCCCGATCGCCAGTGGACCATTCCCGCCGGCCACTATTTCATGATGGGTGACAACCGCGACAACTCCAACGACAGCCGCTACTGGAACGATCCGAAGATCCCGAAGGAGCTGCTGGGCATGGTCCCTGACCGCAATATCGTCGGCAAGGCCTTCGCCGTGTGGATGAGCTGGCCCGATCCGAAGATGAGCAACCTGCCGAACTTCTCCCGGGTCGGCGTGATTCACTGACCTGTGCGCAGGTTCGCCACGCGGAAGGGCGGTCCTGCTGAATAATCGCGAAGCGGGGCTGCTCGCCCGAGGGCAGCCCCGCTTTCACTTCCGCGAACGCCGCCGCCGGGCCCCGCCCGATGGTGTTACCGGTCGCAGGACGGAATAACTACACTGACATGAGGTCCGACATGAGGTTCGCGCGTTCGCAGAAGGGGATGTCCCTGCTGGGGTGGCTGGTGGTGCTGGGCGTGGTGGCATTCTTCGCCAGCGCCGCATTCAAGATCATCCCGCACTACCTGGACTACTACTCCCTGGAAAAGGTGATCACTTCCGTGGAGACCGACAAGGCGGCCGAGGTGCGTTCCGTACCGGAGTTCTACAGCTACGTCGGCAAGGGGATGCAGATCAACGGCATCCGCAACCTGGACCTGGAAAAGGCCCTGGACGTGCAACTGGAAGACAACGAATTCCGGGCGCACCTGAAATATGAAAAACGCGAGCCACTGATCAGCAACATCGACCTGGTGGTCCACTTCGACAAAGAATTCCGTGTACGCATGCCGTGAGTAATCCGCTGGACCGACTCGAGCGCAAGCTCGGCTATACCTTCAAAGACCAGGACCTGATGGTCCTGGCCCTGACCCATCGCAGCTACGCCGGGCGCAACAACGAGCGCCTGGAGTTCCTCGGTGACGCCATTCTCAACTTCGTCATCGGCGAGGCGCTGTTCCACCACTTCCCGCAGGCCCGCGAAGGCCAGCTTTCGCGCCTGCGCGCACGGCTGGTCAAGGGCGAGACCCTGGCCCTGCTGGCGCGCGGCTTCGAGGTGGGCGACTACCTGCGCCTGGGCTCGGGTGAGCTGAAGAGCGGCGGTTTCCGCCGCGAGTCGATCCTCGCCGACGCGATGGAGGCCCTGATCGGCGCCATCTACCTGGACACCGGCATGGACTCCGCGCGCGAGCGGATCATCGCCTGGCTCGGGCCGCAGTTGCGCGAGCTGACCCCGGTGGATACCAACAAGGACCCCAAGACCCGCCTGCAGGAGTTCCTGCAGTCGCGCGGCTGCGACCTGCCGCGCTACGAAGTGGTGGATATCCAGGGCGAACCCCATTGCCGGACCTTCTTCGTCGATTGCGAAGTGGCCCTGCTGAGCGACAAGACCCACGGGCATGGCGGCAGCCGCCGCATCGCCGAGCAGGTGGCCGCGGCCGCCGCGCTGGTGGCCCTGGGCGTGGAGAACGGCCATGACTGACATGCACGACGACATCCCCGCCGGCAGCCGCTGCGGCTACGTGGCTATCGTGGGCCGCCCCAACGTGGGCAAGTCCACCCTGCTCAACCATATCCTCGGGCAGAAGCTGGCGATCACCTCGCGCAAGCCGCAGACCACCCGCCACAACATGCTCGGGATCAAGACCGAAGGCGAGGTACAGGCGGTCTACGTCGACACCCCCGGCTTGCACAAGAGCGGCGAGAAGGCCCTCAACCGCTACATGAACCGTACCGCCAGCGCGGCGTTGAAGGATGTCGACGTGGTGATCTTCGTGGTCGACCGCAGCCGCTGGACCGAAGAGGACCAGATGGTCCTGGAGCGCGTGCAGTACGTCAGTTGCCCGGTGCTGATCGCGGTGAACAAGACCGACCGCATCGAGGAGAAGGCCGACCTGCTGCCGCATCTCGAATGGCTCACCCAGCAGTTGCCGAAGGCCGAGGTGGTGCCGATCTCGGCGCAGAACGGGACCAACCTGGACGTGCTGGAGAAACTGGTGGCCGAGCGCCTGCCGGAAAGCGAGCATTTCTTCCCCGAAGACCAGATCACCGACCGCAGCAGCCGCTTCCTGGCCGCCGAGCTGGTCCGCGAGAAGATCATGCGCCAGTTGGGCGCCGAGCTGCCCTACCAGATCACCGTGGAGATCGAGGAGTTCAAGCAGGAGGGTCGCATCCTGCATATCCATGCGCTGATCCTGGTGGAGCGCGAGGGGCAGAAGAAGATCATCATCGGCGACAAGGGCGAGCGGATCAAAAGCATCGGCCAGAACGCGCGCAAGGACATGGAAGTGCTGTTCGACTCCAAGGTCATGCTCAACCTCTGGGTCAAGGTCAAGGGTGGCTGGTCCGACGACGAGCGCGCCCTGCGTTCGCTGGGCTACGGCGACCTCTGACGTTCCCGGTCGCCTGGCGCACGGCGCCAGGCGCCGTCCCACCCGCGCCCGGTCGAGCCGCCATGACCTTCGCCGCCGCCCAAGCCACCTACGTGCTGCATAGCCGGCCGTACAAGGAAACCAGCGCCCTGGTGGATTTCTTCACCGCGCAGGGCCGCCTGCGCGCGGTCCTGCGCGGCGCCCGCGGCAAGGCTGGCGCACTGGCGCGGCCATTCGTGCCGCTGGAAGGGGAGTGGCGCGGGCGTGGCGAACTGAAGACCGTCGCTCGCCTGGAAAGCGCCGGCATTCCCAACCTGCTCAGTGGCCAGGCGCTGTTCAGCGGTCTCTACCTCAACGAACTGCTGATCCGCCTGTTGCCGGCGGAAGACCCGCAACCGGAGATCTTCGCCCACTACGCCGCGACCCTGCCGCTGCTGGCGGCGGGGCGGCCGCTCGAGCCGCTGCTGCGCGCGTTCGAATGGCGCCTGCTGGAGCAACTGGGCTATGGTTTCGCTCTCGACGTCGACATCCACGGACGCCCGATCGAACCGCAGGCGCTGTACCAGTTGCTGCCCGAAGCCGGCCTGGAACCGGTGACGCAGTTGCAGCCCGGCCTGTTCCAGGGCGTCGAACTGTTATCCATGGCCGACGCCGACTGGAGCGCCCCGGGCGCCCTGGCGGCGGCCAAGCGCCTGATGCGCCAGGCGCTCGCTCCCCATCTGGGCGGCCGGCCGCTGGTCAGCCGCGAGCTGTTCATGAACCGTAAGGAGTCACCCCGTGACTGAAGCCACTCGAATTCTGCTCGGCGTGAACATCGATCACGTCGCCACCCTGCGCCAGGCCCGCGGTACCCGCTATCCGGATCCGGTGAAGGCCGCCCTGGACGCCGAGGAAGCCGGCGCCGACGGTATCACCGTGCACCTGCGCGAGGACCGCCGGCATATCCAGGAACGCGACGTGCGGGTGCTCAAGGAAGTGCTGCAGACGCGGATGAACTTCGAGATGGGCGTCACCGAGGAAATGCTCGCCTTCGCCGAGGAGATCCGTCCCGCGCACAGCTGCCTGGTGCCCGAGCGCCGCGAAGAACTGACCACCGAGGGCGGCCTCGACGTCGCCGGCCAGGAACAGCGGATCCGCGACGCTGTGCGACGCCTGGCTGCGGTGGGCAGCGAAGTGTCGCTGTTCATCGATCCCGATCCGCGGCAGATCGAGGCCTCCGCGCGGGTCGGCGCGCCGGCTATCGAACTGCATACCGGTCGCTACGCCGACGCCGAAGAACCCGAGGAGCAGGCCCGCGAGCTGCAGCGGGTACGCGAGGGCGTGGCCCTCGGGCGTTCCCTCGGCCTGATCGTCAACGCCGGGCATGGCCTGCACTACCACAATGTCGAGCCGGTCGCGGCGATCGAGGGCATCAACGAGCTGAACATCGGCCATGCCATCGTCGCCCATGCCCTGTTCGTCGGCTTCAGGCAGGCGGTGGCCGAGATGAAGGCCCTAATGCTGGCCGCGGCGGCCAAGCGCTGAGGCAATTGCGCCCCGCTTCCTGTAAACCTTGTTCAGGACGGGACAGAGCCCATGAAAAAAGCCCATCCGCGGATGGGTTTTTTTCATATCCGCCGTCAGGGCTTGCGCGCCACCAGCGTGGCGCGCATCGGCGCGGGCAGGCCTTCGACGGTTCGCGAACGGTCCTGCGGATCGAGGAATTCCGGCAGCGACTGGAAACGCATCCATTCGGTGGCGCGTTGTTCCTCGACACTGGTCAGGCTGACGTCGACGCAGCGCGCGTCGGCGAATCCGGCGCGGCGCAGCCAGAGTTCCAGGGCCGCCACCGAGGGCAGGAACCAGACGTTGCGCATCTGCGCGTAGCGGTCCTCGGGCACCAGCACGGTGCTGGCGTCGCCTTCCACCACCAGGGTCTCCAGGACCAGCTCGCCGCCGCGCTTGAGGCAGTCCTTGAGCGCCAGCAGGTGGTCGATGGGCGAGCGTCGGTGATAGAGCACGCCCATGGAGAACAGCGTGTCGAAGCCTTCGAGCTTCTCCGGCAGGTCTTCCAGGGCCAGCGGCAGGTGCCAGGCCGGCAGGTCCGCCAGGTAGCGCTTGGCGGCGAGGAACTGGCAGAGGAACAGCCAGTTCGGATCGATGCCGATCACGCTTTCCGCGCCGGCGCCGAGCATGCGCCACTGGTAGTAGCCATTGCCGCAGCCGACGTCGAGGATGCGTTTGCCGCGCAGATCGACGTGCGGCGAGACGCGGCTCCATTTCCAGTCGGAGCGCCACTCGGTGTCGACCTGCACGCCGAAGAAATCGAACGGCCCCTTGCGCCACGGAATCAGTCCCTGCAGCGCCTCCTTCACCTGGGGTTGCAGGGCTGCGTCCCGCTCGCTGTGCAGGGCGAAACGCCCGGCCAGCTCGACCGTCGGCGCCTGCACCTGGGGCAGGCGCTGCACCGCGCTCCACCAGCGGGCGAGGTCGCCGTGGCCTTCCTCGATGCGCGCGGCGATCTGCGCCGGCAGGCTGGTCGCCCAGGCGTACAGCGGCGAGCCGGCGAGGTGGCGCTGGAGGGCGTCGAGAGCGAGGTGCTGGATCATGGCAGGGCGATCATCGAGGCGAAGTTGAGACACTGGAACCATTGGCTGACGCGGCTGAAACCGGCGGCCAGGAGCCGTTCGCGATGCTCCTCGAAGGTGTCGGGGAGCATCACGTTCTCCAGGGCGCTGCGCTTCTGCGCGATCTCCAGCTCGCTGTAGCCGTTGGCGCGCTTGAAGGCGATGTGCAGGTCGGTGAGCAGGGCGTGCTCCTGCGCATCGGCGAAGCGCAGTTTCTCCGAAAGGATCAGCGCGCCGCCGGGCAGCAGCGCCCGGCGGATGTTGCGCAACAGACCGAGGCGCTGGTCCGGGGCGACGAACTGCAGGGTGAAGTTCATCGCCACCAGGGAGGTGGGTTGCAACTCCAGGGCGAGAATGTCGGCCTCGATCAGCTCGACCGGCAGCAGTTCCTGGTACATGGCGTCCTGCGCGTGCAGGTACTCGCCGCAGCGCTCGATCATCGCATGCGAGTTGTCCACGCCGATCACCCGGCAGCCGTCGCTGCGCACGTGGCGGCGCAGCGACTGGGTGACCGCGCCGAGCGAGCAGCCGAGGTCGTAGAGCACGCTGTGCGGCCGGGCGAACTGCGCGCCGAGCACGCCGATGTTCTCGACGATGGTGGGGTAGCCCGGCACGGAGCGCTTGATCATGTCGGGGAACACGCGCACCACGTCTTCGTTGAACACGAAGTCGGCGACACGTTGCTGGGGCTGGGCGAACAGGCGATCGGACTCGCTCACGCGGGTGACCTCGGGCATCACGGCTTTTCAGGGGGCCGAATTGTAGCCGAGGGACGATCGTCGCCCAACCGTGCGGCGACGATTCACCCTGCCCGATGTGCGCGGTATCACCTGAGCTTGTCGGAGAAGCTCTCGCCCGCGCCCTGCAGCGGACCCAGCGGGTTCTTCCTGTCTGCCAGGCGATGGATGTTCGCTTCGCCGTTGCTGAGCTTGCGCACCAGCGCGTCGTTGACGAAGACGAACACCGTCTTGAACGAGCGGCCCTGCAATTCCCGTTTCTTGCGGAAGTCGAACAGGTCCGACCAGAAGCTGCGACCCGCTGGGTGTCGGTCTTGCCGAAGCCGAAGGCGTAGCCGATGCAGCGGTCCTTCGCTTCCGGGCATTGCACCAGGCCACCGGGCAGGTAGTCGATGGGGATGTGCGGCTGGATGAACATGAGCCGCGCGTCGATGAACGACAGCATGCGGCCGTTGCCCTGGGTCAACGGATCGAAACCCAGCCCGAACAGCTGCGAGCGGGTGGTGCTGCCGGAGGTGCGCCTGTGAATAGCGCAACTCGGCATCGAGATAGTCGACGAAGGGGGATGGGACTTCCGCTCGTTCGCTGGGCGGCAGGCTGTCGCAGGAGCAAACGAAGACAGTGGACGCCCGGAGCTGCGAGTAGCGAAGAGGGGCGCTCCTGACGCGCCTCCTTCCGGGGACCGTCGTGATTGAATAACAGACGATGCCCCGGAGGGCGCGCCGGGATTTATTCAATGGACTGGAAGCGGCGTGGTTGCTGGCCTGGCGGCGGTTTTCCGGCGTCGCCGAAAACTCAGTCGAAAGAAAGCCTATAGCGTTCGCCGAGGGTCTTCAGCGTGCCGTCGCGGCGCAGTTGGCGCAGGCCCTCGTCGAGTTCCGCGAGACGCTCGTCGACCGCCGGCAGGTGCGGACTGAGTCCCACATGCAGCGGCTGCCGCCCGGGCAGCTCGCCGGCGCGGCGGATCCGCCCGGCGAGCTGCGGGTGAAGATACAGGTAGTGTTCGATGATGTGCCGGTCCTCGAGCAGCACGTCGATGCGCCCGAGCAGCAGTTTCTGCAGGTTGCGCGGCAGCACGCGTTCGCCGCCGAGCACCTGCAGGTGCAGGTCGTCGTCGCCGGCCTGGTTGCGCCAGGCGATGAAGCGCGGGCTGTTCGCGTAGCCCTGGGCGAGCCCCAGGCGCTGACCGAGCAGGGAAGCGTCGCCGTGGTAGCGCCAGTCGCTGTCGCGGCGGGTATAGAAGGCCAGCTCGACCCAGCCGATGGGTTCGCTGCCGACCCGCAGTCCGGCGAGTCCGTAGGCGCCGACCAGGCCATCGCGATGCCCGTCGCGGACCATCTGCACGGCGCGCGGCCAGGGCAGGCTGTCGAAGCGTGGCGGTTCCGGCAGTACCAGACCGAGCGCCTCGGCGAGGTAGCCGGGTTCCTGCGGCGTGTGCGGGCACAGGTAGGGGCAGCCGTCTTCGCCGGCGAAACGCAGTGGTTCGGCAAGTGCCGATGGCAGGCTGGCGCAGGACAGGGCGAGCAGGACGAGGGCGGCGCGGAGCATGGAGGACTCGTGATTGCAGGGGCTGCCAGGATAGGCCAGGTCAGGGTGCGGTGGGGCGGCGCGCTTCCTACAGAATGTGTCCGTCGTGGCGCGCGTTCAGCGCACCTGGATCGCGCAGGAGAAGCTTTCCGCCGGTTCCGCGTCCTTTTCCCAGGGCCGCCGGTAGACCAGTTCCAGGCGATCGTCGCCGCTGGCGGCGGCGCGGAAGCGCCAGGTCGATTCGCCTCCGCTGCCGACCAGTCCGTTGTCGTCCGGGTTGCTGTAGACCTCCGGCCCGAGGCGCCTGAGCACGCCGGCAGCGGGGTTGCGCAGTTCCCAGCGGAAGCCGGTGGTGGGATTGCTCGGCAGGGTCAGCACCAGTTCCTGGCCTTGCGTCAGCTTCAGCGGCGAGCAGTCGTCGGCGTCGTCCAGGCTGACCACCGGCTTCTGTTGTCCGGCGCAACCGGTCAGGACCGCGATGGACAATGGCAGCAGCAGACGGGAGGGGGAAAAGGACATGCAGCGTTCCTCGGCTCGAATGGAAAGGACGCCAGCATAAACCCTGGCGGCGTCCCAGTGCCAAGGTTGACGTGGCGCCCGGCCGGGATACCGGCCGGGCGCTCGCGGATCAGGCCGGGAACAGCACCCTGGCCACGTCGCCATAACGCTTGGCGAAGTGCACGGTGAGGCCTTCCTTGAGGTACTCGGGCAGTTCCTCGAAGTTGCCGCGGTTGGCCTCCGGCAGGATCAGCTCGAAGATCTTCTGCCGTCGGGCAGCGATCACCTTCTCGCGTACCCCGCCGATCGGCAGGACCTGGCCGGTCAGGGTCAGTTCGCCGGTCATCGCCACGCCCTTCTTCGGTGCCTGGTTGCGCGCCAGGGAAAGTAGCGCGCTGGCCATGGTGACGCCGGCGCTGGGGCCGTCCTTGGGCGTCGCGCCTTCCGGCACGTGCAGGTGGACGAAGGCCTGGTCGAAGAAGGTCGGGTCGCCGCCATACTTCTTCAACTGCGAGCCGATGTAGCTATAGGCGATCTCGGCCGACTCCTTCATCACGTCGCCGAGCTGGCCGGTCAGCTTGAAGCCGCGGTTCAGCGTGTGGATGCGCGTGGCCTCGATCGGCAGGGTGGCGCCGCCCATGCTGGTCCAGGCCAGGCCGGTGATCACGCCGATCCCGGAAAGCACCTGCTCGCTGCGGAATACCGGCATGCCGAGGTAGTCCTCGAGGTCCCTGGGACCGATCTTCACTTTCGACTCGGGGTCTTCCAGCAACTTGACCACCGACTTGCGCACCAGCTTGCCCAGCTGTTTCTCCAGCTGGCGCACCCCGGCCTCGCGGGCGTAACCCTCGATCACCGCGCGCAGGGCGGCGTCGCTGATGCTCAGGCGACCCTTCGGCACGCCGGCCTTGTCCAGTTGCTTGGGCCACAGGTGGCGCTTGGCGATCGCCAGCTTTTCCTCGGAGATGTAGCCGGACAGGCGGATCACCTCCATCCGGTCGAGCAGCGGGCCAGGGATCGAGTCGAGGGTGTTGGCGGTACAGACGAACAGCACCTTGGACAGGTCCAGGCGCAGGTCCAGGTAGTGGTCGAGGAATTCGACGTTCTGCTCCGGGTCGAGGGTTTCCAGCAGCGCCGAGGCCGGGTCGCCCTGGTAGCTGGCGCCGAGCTTGTCGATCTCGTCGAGCATGATCACCGGGTTCATCACCTCGACTTCCTTCAAGGCCTGCACCAGCTTGCCGGGCAGGGCGCCGATGTAGGTGCGTCGGTGGCCCTTGATCTCCGCCTCGTCGCGCATGCCGCCGACGCTGAAACGATAGAACGGCCGGCCGAGGCTCTCGGCGATGGACTTGCCGATGCTGGTCTTGCCCACCCCCGGCGGGCCGACCAGGAGCACGATGGAGCCGGCGATTTCGCCCTTGAAACTACCCACGGCGAGGAATTCGAGGATGCGATCCTTGATGTCGTCGAGGCCCGCGTGATGCTTGTCGAGGACCTTGCGCGCATGCTTGAGGTCGAGCCTGTCCTTGCCGTACACGCCCCAGGGCAGGGCAGTGGCCCAGTCCAGGTAGTTGCGGGTGACGGCGTACTCGGGCGAGCCGCTCTCGAGGATCGACAGCTTGTTCAGCTCTTCGTCGATGCGCTTGCGCGCCTGCTCGGGCAGCACCTTGCCTTCCAGGCGGGCGCGGAATTCATCGGCGTCGGCGCTCTTGTCGTCCTTGGTGATGCCCAACTCCTGCTGGATGATCTTCAGCTGTTCCTTGAGGAAGAATTCGCGCTGGTGTTCGCCGATCTTGCGGTTGACCTCGGCGGACAGCTCCTTCTGCAGGCGCGCGACCTCCACTTCCTTGCGCAGCAGCGGCAGGACCTTCTCCATGCGCTTGAGGATCGGCACGGTGTCCAGCACCTCCTGCAGCTCGGCGCCGGGCGCGGTGGTCAGGGCCGCGGCGAAGTCGGTGAGCGGCGACGGATCGTTGGGGCTGAAGCGGTTCAGGTAGTTCTTCAGTTCTTCGCTGTACAGCGGGTTGAGCGGCAGCAGCTCCTTGATCGCGTTGATCAGGGCCATGCCGTATGCCTTCACCTCGTCGCTGGGGTCGATCGGGGTCTTCGGATAGTCCACCTCGACCATGAATGGCGGGCGGTGGCGCTTGATCCAGCCGCGGATACGCACCCGCGACAGGCCCTGGGCGACGAACTGCAGCTTGCCGCCCTCGCGCGAGGCATGGTGCACGCGGACCAGCGTGCCGTGCTCGGGCAGGCTGTTGACGTCGAAGTGGCGCGGGTCTTCCGGCGGGTTGTCCATGAAGAACAGGGCCAGCGAATGGTGGTCGGTCTTGGCCACCAGTTCGAGGGTTTCCGCCCACGGCTCTTCGTTGACGATCACCGGCAGCACCTGCGCCGGGAAGAACGGGCGGTTGTGGATCGGGATCACGTACAGGGTGGTCGGCAGGGTCTGGCCGGGCAGCACCAGGCCGGTGCTGGTGGGCTGTGCGTCGCTGATGTGTTCGGGATTAACGTCCTGGTCGCTCATGAGGCACCTGACTGACTGAAACATGAGAGTCTAGATGGGGCCCCGGGGGAGGGTTTCAATCCCTGCCCGCGCAGGGGATGTTGCCGGAGGTTTCCACGGAGTCCGCGGTACGCCGGTGCCAGTTGCGGCGAGATGCTGGGCAGCGCCGGGCAAATCGAGTAAAGTGCGCAAAAATTGAGCAGTTGCCGTTCATGTTCGACACCCGCCTCATCCGCCTGCCCGACCAGTCGCATACCCACGCCCACGAGCATCATCAACTGGTGATGTCCCTGGCCGGGCGCGCCGAATTCGAGGTCAACGGCTGTGGCGGGGAAGTCTGCCGGATGCGCGCCTGCCTGGTGCCGGGCGAGGCGGGTCACGTATTCGCCGGGGTGGGCGACAACCGCATGCTGATCATCGACCTGGGCGAGGACAACCCGACCCCGGAAGACCCCGACCTGCTCGCCCGCCTGTTCGAGGCGCCGCGCTACCCGACCCTGGATGCCGACTTCCAGAACCTGCTCAGCTACGCCGGGGCAGAACTGGCGCGCTACGGCAGCGACCCGCTGCTGACCCGCGCTCTCGGCGGCGTGCTGATCCGTGCCCTGCACCTGCGCCTGTTCGGCGAGCAGCAACCGCTGCCGGCCAGCGGTCCGCTGGACCTGGAACGCCTGGATGCGCACATCGTGCAGAACCTGGCGCGGCGCATCACGGTCGCTGAACTGGCCCAGGTCGCCTGCCTCAGCCCGAGCCATTTCCACGCGCAGTTCAAGGACAGCGTCGGCCTGACCCCGCACCAGTACCTGCTCAAGGTCCGCCTGGACTGCGCCGCGCGGCTGCTGCGGGAAAGCCGCCTGCCGCTGGTGCGGATCGCCGGGGAGTGCGGCTTCTCCAGCCAGAGCGCGCTGACCACGGCGATGCGCCGCTACCTGGGGCTGACGCCGAAGTCGCTGCGCAAGGGCTGAGCGCCGTCCGCCCTTCGCCACCTTCGGCGGATTAAGCGCAGCGGCTATCCGCCCTGCCGGGAGTGGCGTAGGGCGGATAACGGCGCGGACGTCATCCGCCGAGCGGATTGGTCCCGCACGGCCTGGCTCAGAACGCCACCTTCACCCCCGCCTCGACGCCGCGTCCCGCCGCCGGCACCCGGTCGCGCAGGATCGAACTGGCGTAGCGCACGGTCTGGTTGGTCAGGTTGGTGCCCTTGACGAAGGCCAGCCAGCGGCTCTCGCCGAGATCGAAGTTGTAGCCGAGGCTGGCGCCGAGGGTGGTGTAGCCGTCGGTGGAGAGTTCTTCCTCCGGCACCCGATGCTGCGAGGAGGCGTGCTCGACGTCGACCCGCGCCTGCCACTGCTGCAATTCCCAGATCAGCGCGCTGTTCAGGCGCAGCGGGGCGATGCGTGGCAGCGGTTCGCCGGTGTCCTTGTTCTTGGCGCGGGTATAGTCGCCGGAGAGTTCCAGGTCGAAGTTGCCGTACGGGCTTTCCAGCAGATGGATGCGGTCCTGCGCCTCGACACCGTAGAAGTCCGCGCGAACGCTGCTGTAGAGGTATTCCGGCAGCGCCTCGTCGTCGCCGGCGGCGACCACTTCGCCTTCCTCGTTGCGCTGGCGACCGCTGGCGAGCAGGCCGATGTAGTTGGAGAAGCGGCTGTAGAACACGCCGACGCTGCCCTTGTGCACGCCGTTGTCGAAGCGCAGGGCGAGGTCGGTGGAGACCGCCTTTTCCTTGTCCGCGTCGGCATCGCCCACCTCGTAGGTGCCGGTGGCGGCGTGCGGGCCGTTGGCGTACAGCTCGTAGAAGGTCGGTGCGCGCTCGGTGTAGCTGAGGGTGGCGGCCAGCGACCAGATCGGCGTCAGCTTGTACACCGCGCCGCTGGACAGGCTGCCGGTGGTGAAGCTCTGCGAACCGTCGTTCTCGGCGAAGCGCTCGTTGCCCTTGGCGTCGGGGTCCACGCGGGTGTGCTCCAGGCGCGCGCCGAAGCTGAGGTCGAGGCGGTCGCTGAGCTTCCATTCCTCCAGGGCGAACAACGCGGCGCTGTCGGTTTCCGTGTGCGGCACGAAGGCTTCCTCGCCGAGGGCGGAGAAGCGGCTGTTGGCGAACTGCGCGCCGACCACCCCGTTCAGCGGGCCGAGCGGGCGGTGGCGGGCCTCGATGCGGCCTTCGTAGCCTTCGTTCTTGAAGGTGGTGCCGGTCTCGCCGTCTTCGATTTCCTTGTGTTCGTACTTGGTATAGGCGGCGTCCAGCTTCAGCGAGGTGAACGGGCCTTCGAGGTCGCGGATCTCCGAGGCGAAGGCGTAGCGGTCCTGCTGCATCTTCAGGCGCACGTCGTCCTCGGCCGGCGAGCCATAGTTGCTGTCATAGCCGCTATAGGAAAGGCCGGCGTAACCGTGCTCCCAGTGATAGGAGCCACCGACGGCGCCGCCGTCCTGGCGGCCGTCGCTGTTCTGCACCCGATGCTTGCCGGTGTCGCCGTCGATCTGCCGCTGGCGGCTGGAATGGGCGTAGCCGGGAATCCTGACGTCGTTGAACTCGCGGCTGGCGGCGTCCACGTGCAGGGCGAAGTTGCCGTCACCGGCCTCCAGTGCGCCGGAACGGCTACGAGTGGTGTCGGCGCCGCCGTAGCGCAGTTCGCCGCTGCCGTGGATGCCGTCGACGGGTTCGCTGGGGATGCGGTTGTCGAAGCTGTTCACCACCCCGCCGATGGCATTGCCGCCGTAGAGCAGGGCGGCCGGGCCGCGTACCACTTCCAGTCGCTCGACGCTGTTGGGGTCTTCCGGCACCGCGTGGTCGTAGGACAGCGACGAGGCGTCGAGCGCGCCGACGCCGTTGCGCAGCAGGCGGATGCGGTCGCCGTCCATGCCGCGGATCACCGGTCGGCTGGCGCCCGGTCCGAAGTAGGTGGAGGACACCCCGGGCAGGCCGTTGAGGGTTTCGCCGAGGCTGCCTTTCTGTCGCAGGGTCAGCTCGTCGCCTTCGAGCACGCTGCTGGGTGTGGCGGGAGATTGGTTGCCCAGCGGGTTGGCGGTGATCACCTGGGAGGGCAATTCGCTGGGGCGGCCGTCGGCGCCGAGCGTTTCCCCCGAAACGATCAGGCAGGCCAGTGCCAGTGGCGTGAGAGGCCAGAGCGGACGGGAAGGGAAAAGGCCGGAAGAGGACATTGCGGGCTCCATGGTCATGGGACGGACTTTTTTCAGGCCAAAGCGAACCCAGGCCCTTCCCGGAGGAAGGGCGACGGGGTCGGATCGGCGTATTTTTTGGGATGTTATATTATTTCTTTTTGTGTCGATAGACCCGCGTAGCCACTCTGCATGGCGTCGTGCCGACGAGCAGCGGCAATGTCCGCATGCCTGCCGGCGAAGAGGAACGGGAAAGTTCCGCGGCCAGGAGTTTTCCGCAAAAACTCCAGAGCCTTTCGCAAGAATCGCCCCTCTCGCAGCCACTACATTCCGCTATCCGCTGATGCCTCGCGCCGGCGGAATGGGCCTGGCCCATACTGATCCGTATTCCCGCGCCACAGGACGTGCCGCGCCGCCGGCACCACCCGTCGGCGGCGGTGCCCCGGGCAATGGACGCCTGGCCGGACTTCTTTCAATAACAATGGCTCCACAAGAGGAGGGCGTGATGTTCAAAGCCAGTCACGTCTTGCAGGGCGAGGACCAGACCCGGTCCGCAGCCGAATTCTTCCCCGTCGTCAGCGCCAACTACGCGGTCGACGAGGAAGCCTACCTGGGCGAACTGCTGCAGCTCGCCGACCCCGGTCCCGACGGCATCGAGGCTATCCGCCGCAACGCCCGCGCACTGATCGAAACCGTGCGCAGCCGGGACAACGCCGTCGATACCCTCGACGCACTCCTGCGCCAATACAGCCTGGACACCCAGGAAGGCCTGATGCTGATGTGCCTGGCCGAGGCGCTGTTGCGTGTGCCTGACGCGGCGACCGCCGACGCGCTGATCCGCGACAAGCTGTCCGCCGCCGACTGGCAGCGCCATCTCGGCCAGAGCGACAACGTGCTGGTCAATTTCGCTGCCTGGGGCCTGGTGATGACCGGCAAGGTGGTGAACATCGACGAACGCACCGACGGCCGCGCCCCGAGCGTCATCAGCCGCCTGGTGCAGCGTTCCGGCGAACCGGTGATCCGCGCCGCGATGAACCAGGCGATGAAGCTGATGGGCAAGCAGTTCGTGCTTGGCCGGACCATCTCCGAAGCGCTGAAGAACGGCCGTCCATGCCGCGAGCAGGGCTACACCTATTCCTTCGACATGCTCGGCGAGGCCGCGCTGACCGCCGCCGACGCCGAGAAATACATGGCCGACTACCGCCAGGCCATCGACACCGTCGGCGCCGAGCCGCAGGTTGGTCCGGGGCCGCGGCCGTCGATCTCGATCAAGCTCTCGGCGCTGCATCCGCGCTACGAAGTGGCGCAGCGCGAGCGGGTGCTCAGCGAGCTGTTCGCCAACGTCCTGGAACTGGCGGTGCGCGCGCGCAAGCTGAACGTCGGCATCACCATCGACGCCGAGGAAGCCGATCGCCTGGAGCTGTCCCTCGAACTCTACGAGAAGCTGATGCGCGACCCGGCCATCGTTGGCTGGGGCGAGTTCGGCCTGGTCATCCAGGCCTACTCCAAGCGCTGCCTGCCGGTGCTGGTGTGGCTGACCCTGCTCGGCCGCGAACTCGGCGCGCGCATCCCGCTGCGCCTGGTGAAGGGCGCCTACTGGGACAGCGAGATCAAGCAGTGCCAGGTGCAGGGCGCCGACGGCTACCCCGTCTACACCCGCAAGGAAGGCACCGACACTTCCTATCTGGCCTGCGCCCGCTACCTGCTCAGCGAGCACACCCGCGGGGTGATCTACCCGCAGTTCGCCAGCCACAATGCCCACACGGTCAGCGCCATCCTCGCCCTGGCCGACGAGGCCAGGGCCGCCGGCGGCGAGGAGCGCGACTTCGAGTTCCAGCGCCTGCACGGCATGGGCGACGCGCTGTACGACACGGTGATCGAGAAGTACCGCCGCAACGTGCGCATCTACGCCCCGGTCGGCGCGCACAAGGACCTGCTGCCGTACCTGGTCCGGCGCCTGCTGGAGAACGGCGCCAACTCTTCCTTCGTGCACAAGCTGGTGGACCCGCGCGTGCCGGTGGAGACGCTGATCCAGCACCCGGTTACCCAACTGCGCCAGTTCAAGACGCTGGCCAACGACCGTATCCCTCTGCCCCAGGCGATCTTCGGCGCCGGGCGGAAAAACTCCCAGGGCATCAACATGAACATCCAGAACCAGTGGAACGAGCTGGAGCTCGCCTACAAGCCGCACCTGACCCGCCAGTGGCAAGCTGCGCCGATCGTCAACGGCGAGAAGCTCTCCGGCCCGGCCCACGAAGTGCGTTGCCCGTACGACCTGGAGAAGCTGGTCGGCAGCGTCCAGTACGCGTCCGCCGAGCAGGCCGGCAAGGCCCTCGACGTGTTGCAGGCGGCCTGGCCGCGCTGGAGCGCCACCCCGGTGGACGAGCGCGCCGGCATCCTCGAACGCCTCGCCGACCTGCTGGAAGCCCAGCGCGGCGAGCTGATGGCGCTGTGCACCCTGGAAGCCGGCAAGTCGCTGCAGGACGGTATCGACGAGATCCGCGAGGCGGTCGACTTCTGCCGCTACTACGCCCAGCAGGCCCGCCAGCGCCTGGTCCGCGAGGAACTGCGCGGCCCGACCGGCGAGCGCAACGAGCTGTTCTACGAGGGCCGCGGCATCTTCGCCTGCGTCAGCCCGTGGAACTTCCCGCTGGCGATCTTCCTCGGCCAGATCAGCGCCGCGCTGGTCGCCGGCAACACCGTGCTGGCCAAGCCGGCCGAGCAGACTAGCCTGATCGCCGCGCGCACCGTCGAACTGATGTTCGAAGCCGGCCTGCCGAAGGACGTGATCGCCCTGCTGCCGGGCGACGGCGCCACCCTCGGCGGCGTGTTCTGCCGTGACGCGCGGGTCGCCGGGGTGGCCTTCACCGGCTCCACCGACACCGCCCGCATCATCAACCGCCAACTGGCCGAGAAGCCCGGCGCCATCGCCACCCTGATCGCCGAGACCGGTGGGCAGAACGCGATGATCGTCGATTCCACCGCTTTGCCGGAACAGGTGATCAAGGATGCGGTACAATCCGCCTTCACCAGCGCCGGCCAGCGTTGCTCCGCGCTGCGCGTGATGTACGTGCAGCAGGACATCGCCGAGCGGGTGATCGAGTTGCTCAGGGGCGCCATGGCCGAGCTGAAGGTCGGTCCGACCGATGTGCGCGTCAGCGACGTCGGCCCGGTGATCGACGCCGAGGCCAAGGCCGGCCTGGAGCAGCACATCGCCGCGCTGAAGGCCGCCGGCAAGCTGATCGCCGAGACCCCGGTGCCGGGCAACCTGAACGGTCACTTCGTCGCTCCCGTCGCGTTCGAGATCAGCGGCATCGACGAGCTGAAGAAAGAGAACTTCGGCCCGGTGCTGCACGTGGTGCGCTACGCCGCTCAGGACCTGGAAAAGGTCGTGCAGGCGATCAACGCCACCGGTTTCGGCCTGACCATGGGGGTCCACAGCCGCAACGAGGAAACCGCCCGCCGCATCGAAGAGCTGGCGCGGGTCGGCAACCTCTACGTCAACCGCAACCAGATCGGCGCGGTGGTGGGCGTGCAACCGTTCGGCGGCCACGGGCTGTCCGGCACCGGTCCCAAGGCCGGCGGGCCGAACTACCTGCTGCGTTTCGTCAGCGAGCGCACCACCTCGGTGAACACCACCGCGGTGGGCGGCAACGCGTCGCTGCTGTCGCTGGCCGACGCCGAGTGATACTCCGTTCCCGGGCGCCTTGGCGCCCGGGTCGGTTTCCGGGGTCCGCCGTGGCGGGCACCGTGGAAATGACCGCCGTTCCGGTGCGTGCCCGGAACGGACCATAAAGGACGATTTTCCCTGCCCGACAGGGGAGGGATCGTGAGGCGTGGGCCTGTTCGGACTCGTTTGAGGCCACCCGCGTTTCCGGCTTGCTCCGGCAAGCACTCACGGAGTGACGCCACAAGCGCCATTCTGCCAACCAAGGGCCCGCTACCCGTTGCTTGCACACGCAAGGGCCCGGATAAAAACAAGCAATAGGGGAGTCCCTATGAGTGTCAATACGCCCACGCTGATCACCTTCGTGATCTACATCGCGGCCATGGTCCTGATCGGCCTGGCGGCATATCGCTCCACCAACAACTTCTCCGACTACATCCTCGGCGGCCGCAGCCTCGGCAGCTTCGTCACGGCGCTGTCCGCCGGCGCCTCCGACATGAGCGGCTGGCTGCTGATGGGCCTGCCCGGCGCGGTGTACCTGTCCGGCCTGTCCGAAAGCTGGATCGCCATCGGCCTGATCGTCGGCGCCTACCTCAACTGGCTGTTCGTCGCCGGCCGCCTGCGGGTGCAGACCGAGCACAACGGCAACGCGCTGACCCTGCCCGACTACTTCACCAACCGCTTCGAGGACAACAGCCGCCTGCTGCGGATCTTCTCGGCCCTGGTGATCCTGGTGTTCTTCACCATCTACTGCGCCTCGGGCATCGTCGCCGGCGCGCGCCTGTTCGAGAGCACCTTCGGCCTCTCCTACGAGACCGCGCTGTGGGCCGGCGCCGCGGCGACCATCGCCTACACCTTCATCGGCGGCTTCCTCGCGGTGAGCTGGACCGACACCGTGCAGGCCTCGCTGATGATCTTCGCGCTGATCCTCACCCCGGTGATCGTGATGATCGCCACCGGCGGCGTCGAGCCGACCTTCACCGCCATCGAGCTGAAGGACGCGACCAGCTTCGACATGCTCAAGGGCGCTTCCTTCATCGGCGTGATCTCGCTGATGGCCTGGGGCCTGGGCTACTTCGGCCAGCCGCACATCCTGGCGCGCTTCATGGCCGCCGACTCGGTGAAATCGATCCCGGCCGCGCGCCGCATCTCCATGACCTGGATGATCCTCTGCCTCGGCGGCGCCGTGGCCGTTGGCTTCTTCGGCATCGCCTACTTCCAGGCGCATCCGGAGCAGGCCGGAGCGGTCGGCGAGAACCCTGAGCGGGTGTTCATCGAACTGGCCAAGATCCTGTTCAACCCGTGGGTCGCCGGCGTGCTGCTGTCCGCCATCCTCGCCGCGGTGATGAGCACCCTGAGCTGCCAGCTGCTGGTCTGCTCCTCGGCGCTCACCGAGGACTTCTACAAGGCCTTCCTGCGCAAGGGCGCCAGCCAGCTGGAACTGGTCTGGGTCGGCCGCGCCATGGTGCTGCTGGTGGCGGTGATCGCCATCTGGCTGGCATCCAACCCGGAAAACCGCGTGCTCGGCCTGGTGTCCTATGCCTGGGCCGGCTTCGGCGCCGCCTTCGGCCCGCTGGTGCTGTTCTCCCTGCTGTGGAAGCGGATGACCCGCAACGGCGCGCTGGCCGGCATGATCGTCGGCGCGGTGACGGTGATCCTGTGGAAGAACCTGCTGGGCTGGACCGGCCTGTACGAGATCATCCCCGGCTTCCTCTTCGCCAGCGTCGCCATCGTCGTCTTCAGCCTGGTCGGCAAGGCGCCTTCGACGAGCATGCTCAAGCGCTTCGACGATGCGGAGCAGGAGTACCGCGAGGCGCACCAAGGGTCCGCCGCTCCGGTAACCCAGCGCTGATCGAGCCTGCGGGCGCGTGAAGCGCCCGCCCATCGCGACGGCCCGCCCCGCAAGGTGCGGGCCGTCGTTTTTTCCGGCGTCTGCGCCTGGCCGCGCAGGACGGATAACGGCGGCCGCGTTGCCCCCATCTCGTCGCGCGACTCAGGCGTCCCGCTCCAGCCGGCAAGCGTGTCCCGACTGTCGTGCCTCCAGCCTCAGCCATTCGAAGAATGCCTTCACCGGTGGATGACGTTCCCGTCCGGGCACGCACAGCGCGCTGTAGCCGGCGCCGTCGACGCTGATCTCCGGCCTGTAGGGTTGCAGCAGGCCGCTGGCGACGCTTTCCGAAACCAGGATCGAACTGGCCAGCACCAGTCCCTGGCCGGCGATGGCCGCCTGCAGGGCATAGTGCTCCTCGTCGTACTGGCGGACCACCGGTCGGCCTTGCATCCAGCTCTCGCCGGCCTGCGCGCACCAGGCTTCCCAGCCGTGGGCGTAGAGCCTGGAGTTGTGCCAGCGCACGCTGATCAGGGTCGGCCGCTGCTCCGCGGCCAGGGCGACCTGGGCCGGCGAGCCGTAGACCGCGAAGCATTCGTCGAACAGGCAGAGGCCGTAGAAGTTCGGGTAGTCGTCGAGGCTGTAGCGGATCACCAGGTCGATGCTGGCGTCCTGGTGCAGGTCGAGGACTTCGCAGTTGGTGTCCAGGCGCAGGTTGATCTGCGGGTGGGCGGCATAGAAGCGGCCGAGGCGTGGCACCAGCCAGAGGGCGGCGAAGGCCGGCGTGGTGGAAACCGTCAGGTTGCCGCCGCTGCGCTGCGGACGCAGCGTGTCGACGCTCTGCGAAATCTCCAGCAGCGCCCCGTGCAGGCTGCGGAACAGCCGTTCGCCGCAGTCGGTCAGGCGCACCTGCCGTGGCAGGCGCTGGAACAGCGGAACGCCGAGACAGGCTTCCAGCGAACGGATCTGGTGGGAGACGGCGGTCGGCGTCACCGAAAGCTCCTCGGCGGCGGCCTTGAAGCTCGACTGGCGGGCCGCCGATTCGAAGGTGCGCAGCGCGGTCAGCGGCAGGGAAGCGAACATTGGAATCTCCATGGATGAATTCAATTCACCCGGAACAACTATTGCTCATTTGTCGACGGCCCTCGCCGCCAATAGTTTTGCCTGCAAGCGAAGGGCCGCAAGGTGCTTCGAGTCTAGCCGAATCCAAGGAGATACAGATGAATAGAGTTCTTGTTGTCCATGCCAGTCCGAGGGGCGAGCGCTCGCAGTCGCGGCGCCTGGCCGAAGCTTTCCTCGTTGCCTACCAGCAGGCCCATCCACAGGCCCGCCCGACCCGCCGCGAAGTCGGCCGGGCTTTGGTGCCGGCGGTCAGCGAGGCCTTCGTCGCCGCCGCCTTCCATCCCCAGCCGGAACAGCGTTCGCTGGCGATGCGGGCCGACCTGGCGCTGAGCGACCAACTGGTGGGCGAACTGCTCGACAGCGACCTGCTGGTGATCTCCACGCCGATGTACAACTTCAGCGTGCCCAGCGGCCTGAAGGCCTGGATCGACCAGATCGTGCGCCTCGGAGTGACCTTCGATTTCGTCCTCGACAATGGCGTCGGCCAGTACCGGCCGCTGGTACATGGGAAAAGGGCGCTGATCGTCACCAGTCGCGGCGGCCACGGCTTCGGGCCGGGCGGTGAGAACCAGGCGATGAACCACGCCGATCCCTGGCTGCGCACCGCGCTGGGGTTCATCGGCATCGACCAGGTCACGGTGGTCGCGGCGGAGGGCGAGGAGTCCGGCGGCAAGTCCTTCGCCGACTCCTGCGCCGAGGCGGAACAGCGGCTGCTGGCGCTGGCGCGGTCGATCTGAGGAGGCGCCATGGCCTGGTTCCATCTGCTGGTGGCGGCGGCCTTCGAGGTCGCCTTCGCCATGGGCATGAAGTTCTCCAACGGCTTCGGCAGGCTCTGGCCGTCGCTGCTGACGCTGGTCGCGGCGCTCGGCGGGATCTATTTCCTGACCCTGGCGCTGCGCGAACTGCCGGTCAGCGTCGCCTATCCGATCTGGACCGCGATCGGCTCGCTGGGCACGGTGTTCCTCGGCGTGCTCCTGCTCGGCGAGAGCCTGACGGCGGTGAAGCTGGTCTCGGTCGGGTTGATCGTCGCCGGAGTGGCCGGGCTCAAGTAAGGGGTGCGGCGTTTGACCTACAATCGGCGGCGTTTCCGTCCCTTCGAGAGCAGCCATGCTGACCACCCTGGCGGTGTCCAACTACCGTACCCTGCGCGACCTGGTGATGCCGCTGCGGCGCCTGAACCTGATCACCGGCGCCAATGGCGCCGGCAAGTCCAACGTCTACCGTGCCCTGCGCCTGCTGGCGGACAGCGCGCGCGGCGAAGTGATTCCGTCGCTGGCGCGCGAGGGCGGCCTGCAGTCGACCCTGTGGGCGGGGCCGGAGGACATCAGCCGGGCCATGCGCAGCGGCGCGCAGCCGATCGAGGGCAGCGTGCGCAGGCAGTCGGTAAACCTGCGCCTGGGTTTCGCCGGGGAGGATTTCGGCTATTGCATCGATCTCGGCCTGCCGCAGCCAAGCCAGAGCAAGTTCGGCCTCGATCCGGTGATCAAGCGCGAATGCATCTGGGCCGGCCCGTTCCTGCGCCCGGCCAATGTCCTCGTCGACCGTCGCGGGCCGCTGTTGCGTACACGCGGTGGTGGCGGTCGCTGGGAGGTAGTGGCGCAGCACCTCGCCAGCTTCGACAGCATGCTGGGCGCGGCGGTGGATCCGCGACAGGTGCCGGAACTGCTCGGCCTGCGCGAGCGGATCCGTTCCTGGCGCTTCTACGACCATTTCCGCAGCGACGCCGAGGCGCCGGCGCGGCGCCCGCAGATCGGCACCCATACCCCGGTGCTCGGCGCCGACGGCGCCGACCTGGCCGCGGCCCTGCAGACCATCCGCGAGATCGGCGACGCGGCGGCGCTGGACGAGGCGGTGGACGACGCCTTTCCCGGCAGCCGCCTGCACATCGACAACCCGGGCGGGCGCTTCGAGATGCTGATCGAACAGCCCGGCCTGCTGCGGCCGCTGCGCACCGCGGAGCTGTCGGATGGCACCCTGCGCTACCTGCTGTGGGTTGCCGCGCTGCTGTCGCCGAGGCCGCCGGCGCTGCTGGTGCTCAACGAACCGGAAACCAGCCTGCACCCCGACCTGCTGCCGGCTCTGGGGCGCCTGGTCGGCCAGGCCGCGCAACGCTCCCAGGTGCTGGTGGTGTCGCACGCCGCGCGGCTGATCGCGGCGCTCGAAGAACAGCCGGAATGCCATGCGCTGGGGCTGGAGAAGGACTTCGGCGAAACCCGCGTGCAGGGCCTGCGCGAACTCGACCGGCCGGCCTGGTACTGGCCGGTGCGCTGAACCGCTACAGGCGGCCGATCTGTTGCGGCGCCAATGGCACCTGGCAGCGCGTGGCGGTGCGCGGGTCGAGGTAGTCCCGGAGGATCGGCGCCATGCCCTTGAGCACCTGCACCGGCAGGGCCGAGGTGAACTTGAACTGGCTCGACTCGCTGCCGTCGACGTAGGCGGTGAGGGTACCGAAGTGCCGCGGGCCGATGTAGAAGACGAAAGTGGCGGTGCGGTTCAGCGCCTTCGAGCTGCGCACCTGGCCGCCGGCGCTGAAGGTCTGCAGGCGGTTGTCGCCGGTGCCGGTCTTGCCGCCCATCACCAGCGGCGCGCCGTCCGGACGGCTGAAGGTGCCTTGCAGGCGTCGCGCGGTGCCGGCGTCGACCACCTGGGACAGCGCGTTGCGCAGGGTAGTGGCGACTTCCGAGGTCATCACCCGCTGGCCGAGGGTGGCTTCCGGCGCGAAGCGCGTCTCGTAGGGCGTACCCAGGGCGAAGTCGAGGTGCTCCAGGCGCAGGGTCGGCATGCGCACGCCGTCGTTGACGATGATCCCCATCAGTTCGGCCAGCGCCGCCGGGCGGTCGCCGGAGCTGCCCAGGGCGGTGGCGTAGGACGGCACCAGGTGATCGAAGGGATAGCCGAGCTTCTTCCACTGCTGGTGCAGGTCGAGGAAGGCCTCCACCTCCAGCAGGATGCGGATGCGCTTGTCGCGGGCGTTCTTGTGCCGCGACTTGAACAGCCAGCCGTAGACCTCCTTGCGCTCGGCACCGCTGGCCGCCACCGCCTCGCCGAAAGTCGCCTGCGGCTGCTTCTGCAGGTAGCCGAGCAGCCATAGCTCCAGCGGGTGCACGCGGGCGACGTAGCCCTGGTCGTTGAGGTTGAACTTGCCCGGGCCGTAGCGCTGGTACAGCTCGGCGGCGCGCTTGTCGGTCAGGCTGCCGCGGGGCAGGCGTTCGCGGAGGAAGGCGCTGAAGCTCGCCAGGTCGGCCTGCGGCCGCAGGTAGCGATGGATCGCAGCCAGACGCACCGGCCAGGGACGCAGGCCGTCGAGAAAGGTCTCCAGGCGCTGGTTGGCGTCCTTGTCGCGGTACTTGACCCAGAAGCGGCGCAGGTAGACCTGGCTTTCCTTGTCGACGAAACGGTCGAGGTAGTCGGCGCGGCGCGGGTCCTTGTCGTCGGCCAGCAATTGCACCTTGCTCCCGGCGTTCTGGTAGATGTCGTGGCGGATCAGGTCGCGCAGCAGGCGCACGAAGGGCAGGTTGATCGATTCGCGCAGGGCTTCCAGCAGCATCGGCCGGCGGCCGTTGTCTTCCTTGCGGAAGTTGTTGAAGGTGTGCAGCCCGCCGCCGGTGAAGAAGCTCTCGTAGGGGCTGGCCGAATAGCGCCGTTCCATGGCCGCCTGGAGCATCGCGGAAAGATCGCGGTCGCGGCTGGCCATCAGGTAGTCGATGCCCCAGCGGAGGATGAAATCGAGCGGCTCCACTTCCACCTTGCGCAGCTCGGCGACGCTCATGCCGCCATAGTCGCGGTGGATCTGCGCGACGCTCTCCAGGTAGCTGGCCAGCACCCGCAGCTTGGCGGTGGAGCCCAGCTCCAGCTTGCTGCCTTCGTTGATGTCGAAGGGCTGGTCGGTGTTGTCGGTCTGCACCCGCACCTGGTTGCCGCTCGGCGTGCGTTCGAACAGGGTGAAGCTGTAGCGCACCGCGCCGGTCGAGCTCGGGGTCAGCAGGCGTTCGCCGATCAGGCCGAGCTGGGCGGCGTAGTCCGGGTCGGCGAGTTTCTGCAGGTAGGCGCTGACGCTTTCCTGCAACTCGTGCTGGAGGGTGGTATTGGCCCGCAGGTCGAGACGGTCGAGGTCGTACAGCGGCACGCCGAGCATCCCGGCCAGGCGGGTACGCGCCAGGGTCACGCCCTTGTTGGTCGGCAGCGGTTGTACCGTCGGCTGGCTGCGCGAGTCGCGGAACGCCAGCTTCTGCGCCAGCGCCGCGTCGCGTAGCGGTGCCTCGATGATGCCCGCCTGGGCCAGCACCCGCAGGTGGCTGTCGGTCATCCGGTTCAGCTCGTCGCGGCCGCGCGGCGCCAGGTAGAAGGAAGGCCGCCGGTGGGCGATCATCAGCGCCAGCACCTGGCGCAGGGCCAGGCCCTGGGCGGCCAGTCCGGCCTTGCCGTCGAGGGCCGCGCCGACCTGCCGGTAATCGGCGCCGTACCAGACCCACAGGCCGTCGGCCAGGCCGGTGACCTCGCCGTAGCCCGGCGCCGCCGACAGCGGCACCGAGTTCAGGTAGGTGAGCACGATGCCCTGGCGCGCGGCGAAGTTCGCCGGACCTTCGCGATAGCTGCGCACGCTGGCCGAGAACATCTGCCGCAGCTTGTCGCCGATGCTGGTGGTGCGGCCCTCGGAAGAGTGGCGGTACTTTTCGATCTGGGTCGCCAGGGTGCTGCCGCCGGAGGAGTGCGCGCTGAAGCCGAGCATCCTGCCGACCTGCGACAGCGCCGCCTGGGTGAAGCGGCCCCAGTCCACCGCCGGGTTGAGGTAGGGGCGCTCATGATCGAGCAGGTCGCGGTTCTCGATGAACAGCAGGCTCTGCACCGCCAGCGGCGGCAGGCTGGAGAAGTTCGCGTAGCGCCGTTGCGGATAACGGAAGTCGTAGATCGGCACGCCGCGGCAGTCGGCTATGTCCAGCCCGGCCTGGGGCTTCTCCGCGTAGGGCGGGAACAGCCGGTGTTCGGTGTAGCGCATCAGCGCCGGGGAGAAGCGCGCCTGGCGGGTGATGGTGTAGTCGCGGTCGTACAGGCGCTGCATGAAGGACGGCAGCAACTGGTAGCCGAGGCGGCGGTCGAACGGGCCGTCCTCCGGGAACCGGATGGCCTCGCTGGGTCCCTGGCCCACCGCGTAGTCCAGGGTCGCGGCGTAGCGTGCCAGCTCGCGCGCCTGCAGGCGCGAAGTGTGCGCTTCGTGAAGTACCACGATGCCCACCGCGCCGAGGATCGGCAAGGCGAAGCCGAGCAGCATCAGGCGTTGGCGCAGGCGGTTTTTTCGAGAGGGAGCGGCGGCAGGCAGACCGCAGGGTTGCAGCTCGGAAGGGTCGTTCGTGGATCGTTCTGATGCACCCATGCTCGCACCGCCTGTAGCTGCGCAATTCATCCGCACCTGGGGGGAAGTCTAGTTGTCCCGTTGCAACCCTGCTGTCATTCGTGCAAGGAAAATCCCCCTGGCGGCATCGGACGACCGAGGGTTGGAGCGGCGTGGCGCAGGGGTTAGAGTGTCTGTCTGAGTTCCTTGTGTTTCGGGTCCGGAATGTCGATGCGCACACTTTTCCCCCTTCTCGCCATTGTCGTCCTGGCGGGTTTCTCCGGCCTCGCGGCGCAGGCCGCGCCGGCGCCCTTCTACAAATGGCAGAGCAAGCTCGACGGCCAGGTCGCCTGCATGCAGACCTCGCCGGGGGACGGTTGGGTAAGGCTCGACGGTCCCTATCGCGATCTCCACTGCCGCGAGCCCCTGCGCTGAACTCGCGGTGAAACCATTCAGCGCGGGCCACCTCCGGCGGCGCTTACGCCTTTGGTCCAGTTGCCCCGTCACGGAGCATGACGGCCTCGAAATCTTGTGTAAAACTCCGGCCCGACCTCAGTTGTAGTCGACTCCCGCAATGCCCACGTTCGCTCCACGAGAGCGGACAGCCTCTTCCGGTGTGCAGTCCTGGAACCTATGACGCCCCGTCGTCGCCCGCTGTGCGGTACCGCGCAGGGGCCGCGCCGTTGGTGAAATCCGCTTCCCTACCCCGACCGCACGAGCGAGTTCGCAACTGATCTATCTCAATAACAAAATGAGGTTGTTCCCATGTCGTCTGTCGGCGAACAGAAGGTTCAAGACGGCTCCCTGAAGCGCGAGCTCGGTGAGCGACACATCCGCCTGATGGCGCTCGGCGCCTGTATCGGCGTCGGCCTGTTCCTGGGCTCGGCGAAGGCCATCCAGATGGCCGGCCCGGCCATCATGATCTCCTACATCCTCGGCGGCCTGGCGATCCTGGTGATCATGCGCGCCCTCGGCGAGATGGCGGTGCACAATCCGGTGGCCGGTTCCTTCAGCCAGTACGCCAAGGACTACCTGGGCCCGCTGGCGGGCTTCATCACCGGCTGGAACTACTGGTTCCTCTGGCTGGTGACCTGTGTCGCCGAGATCACCGCCGTCGCCGTCTACATGGGTATCTGGTTCCCCGACGTGCCGCGCTGGATCTGGGCCCTGGCGGCCCTGGCGAGCATGGGCACGATCAACCTCATCGCGGTGCGCGCCTTCGGCGAGTTCGAGTTCTGGTTCGCCCTGATCAAGATCGTCACCATCCTGGCGATGGTGGTGGTCGGCATCGGCATGATCGCCTTCGGCTTCGGCAACGACGGCATCGCCACCGGCATCTCCAACCTCTGGGCCCACGGTGGCTTCATGCCCAACGGCATCCAGGGCGTGCTGATGTCGCTGCAGATGGTGATGTTCGCCTACCTCGGGGTGGAAATGATCGGCCTTACCGCCGGCGAGGCGCGTAACCCGACCAGGACCATTCCCAGCGCGATCAACTCGGTGTTCTGGCGCATCCTGCTGTTCTATGTCGGCTCGCTGTTCGTGATCATGTCGCTCTACCCGTGGAACGAGATCGGCACCCAGGGCAGCCCCTTCGTCATGACCTTCGAGCGCATGGGCATCAAGACCGCCGCCGGGATCATCAACTTCGTGGTGATCACCGCCGCGCTGTCGTCCTGCAACGGCGGCATCTTCAGCACCGGGCGCATGCTCTACAGCCTGGCCCAGCATCGCCAGGCCCCGGCCTTCTTCGGCAAGGCCTCGCGCAGCGGCGTACCGCGCCGGGCGCTGATCCTGTCGATCCTGGCGCTGCTGCTGGGCGTGTTGCTGAACTACCTGGTGCCGGAGAAGGTGTTCGTCTGGGTGACCTCCATCGCCACCTTCGGCGCGATCTGGACCTGGGCGATGATCCTGCTGGCCCAGCTGCGCTTCCGCAGGACCCTGAGCCCGGCCGAGCGCGACAAGCTGCAATACCGCATGTGGCTGTACCCGGTCAGTTCCTACCTGGCGCTGGCGTTCCTGGTGATGGTGGTGGTGCTCATGGCCTTCTTCGAGGACACCCGCATCGCCCTGTACATCGGCCCGCCGTTCATCCTGCTGCTGACCGTCCTGTACTACGCCTTCAACCTGGCGCCGAAGGAACCTGCCGGTGCCGGCGCGGTGAGCCGCGCGGCGTCCTGAGCGGTGTAGCGCCGGAAAGGAAAGAGGGCCTCGGACGAGGCCCTTTTTCGTTGCGCCGATATCCGACCCGGTGCATCCGGCGGACAACGCCGCTGGCGTTGTTCGCCCTACCCAGGCTCGCTCCACGGCGGTAGGGCGAATAACCGCTTGCGGCTAGCCGCCGGGACGTGGCGGGGCATCAGCCCGCCAGCATGCTCAGCATCACCGCTGCCAGCAGCCCGATGTACACCCGCGCGTGCAGCGCGTCGGGAATCCGCCCGATCAGCGGGGTCGCCAGGCGGATGCCGAGCCAGCCGCCGCCGGCCAGGGTGGCGAAGGCCGGCAGGTCGATGTAGCCGATGAAGCCGCGACCCAGGTCCTGCGCCTGGTAGCCGGCCAGGACCAGGTAGGTGAGGGTGCCGCCGAGAGCCACCGGCAGGCTCAGCGGGTTGGCCATGGAGGTCGCCTGGGTCATGCTCAGCCCGCAGCGGCGCAGCAGTGGTACGGTCATCACGCTGCCGCCGACGCCGAGGAAGGTGGCGATCGCACCGATCAGCGTTCCGCCCAGGCGCGTCTCGCCGACGCCCAGCGGCCGCGCCGGGCGTTCGTCGGCGCGGCTGAGGAAACCGCGGCGTAGCAGGCAGTCGAGGATGGTGACGGCGAGATAGACGACGAAGGCCAGGCGGATGAAATCGCCGCTGGCCAGGCCGACCAGCGCCGCGCCGAGCACCGCGCCGACGCCGATGTACGCGCCCAGCGGCCAGAGGTATGCGCGCAGCAGGCTGCCGGCGCGCTGGTGGCGATAGGTGGCGAGGGCGGCGTTGACGATCATCACGCAGGTCGAGGTGGCCACCGCGACCTGCATGGCCGCCTGGGCCAGCGGGTCGTCGGCGGCGCGCCCCAGTTGCAGCAGGTGATAGAGCAGCGGCACCACCACGAAGCCGCCGCCGAAGCCGAACAGCACGGCGCTGACCCCGGTGAGACAGCCGCAGAGGGTGAGCAGGAGATAGAACATGGAAGGCTTCCGCAGCGGGAACGGAGGCTCACGATAGGCCGCTGGGGCTTGGCCTGCTTCACAGGGTTGGCCAATACTGTTCGCGTTTCGGCCAGGCGACCTTACCATGCGCAACGCTCCCATCGACCAGTACGAGGCCACTCCTCGCGAGGTGGTGGCCATGGGTACCGACTATCCCGATGGCTACCTGCTGGCACGCCACCGTCATCGTCGCGCGCAGTTGCTGTACGGCGCCAGCGGGGTCATGCAGGTGCGTACCGTCGATGGCAGCTGGGTGGTGCCGCCGCAGCGGGCGGTATGGATTCCACCGCAGGTCGAGCACGAGGTCAGGATGCTTGGCGTCAGCACCCGCAGTGTCTACATCGAGCCGGGCGTCCTGGCGGCGATGCCGGCGCGTTGCCAGGTGCTGGCGGTTTCGCCGTTGCTGCGGCAATTGCTGATGGCGGCGGTGGACATGCCGGCGGAGTACGACCTGGAGGGGCGCGACGGTGCCCTGGCGAGCCTGCTGCTGCACGAACTGGCCGCGGCCGAGCCCTTGCCGTTGCATGTGCCGCTGCCGACGGAGGCGCGCTGGCTGGCGTTGTGCGAAGCGTTCCTCGACCGTCCCGATATCCGCATGGCCGCCATGGACTGGGCCGCTCGCCTGCATATCAGCCTGCGTGGCTTCAACCGGCTGTTCCGGCGCCATACCGGGCTCAGCTTCGGCGCCTGGAAGCAGCGCGCCTGCGTGGTGCAGGCCCTGGCGCGGCTGGCCGGCGGCGAAACGGTCACCGCCATCGCCCTGGACTGCGGCTACGAGAGCCCGGCAGCCTTCTCGACCATGTTCCGCCGGGTCCTCGGCCAGCCGCCCAGTGCCTTCCAGGCGGGCGCGCTCAGATCGCCAGGAGGTCCATGAAGCGGTTCACCGGCGTGGCTTCCAGCGATGCCTGGTGGCTGCACAGGTCGAAGATCCTCTGGCAGCGCTGCGGCGGGAAGCGCGTGGCCAGGTTGGCCTTGAACTTCTCCTGCAGCAGCGGAATGCCTTCGGCGCGCCGGCGGCGATGGCCGAGCGGGTACTCCACGGCGACCTGGCCGGTGCTGCTGCCGTCGTCGAAGAACACTTCCACGGCGTTGGCGATGGAACGCTTGTCCGCCTCCAGGTATTCACGGCTGTAGCGCGGCTCCTCGACGATCTCCATTTTCTCGCGCAAGCGATCGATCAGTGGGTGGGCGGCGTGGAAGGCATCCTCGTAGTGCTCGGCGACCAGGTCGCCGAAGATCAGCGGCACGGCGGTCATGTACTGCAGGCAATGGTCGCGGTCGGCGGGGTTGGCCAGCGGGCCGACCTTGGAAATGATGCGGATCGCCGACTCGTGGGTGGTGATGACGATGCGGCTGATCCGTTGCAGGCGGTCCTTCACCAGCGGGTGCAGGCGCACGGCGGCCTCGGCGGCGGTCTGCGCGTGGAATTCGGCGGGGAAGCTGATCTTGAACAGCACGTTTTCCATCACGTAGCTGCCGTAGCCCTGGGGAAAGCCGAAGCGCCGCTTGTCTTCGGGCTTGGTCGCCAGGTCCTTGTTGGTGTGGCTGAACAGGACATCGTAGAAACCCCACTGTGGCGCGCTGAGCACGCCGGGAATGCCCATCTCGCCGCGCAGGGCGATGTCCGCCAGGCGCACGCCGCGGCTCGTTGCGTCGCCAGCGGCCCAGGACTTGCGTGAGCCGGCGTTCGGCGCGTGACGGTAGGTGCGCAGGGCCTGGCCGTCGACGAAGGCGTGGGAGAGGGCGGCCAGCAGTTGCTCGCGGTCGGCTCCCATCAGCTTGGCGCAGACGGCGGTGGAAGCGACCTTGACCAGCAGCACATGGTCGAGGCCGACGCGATTGAACGAGTTCTCCAGGGCGATCACGCCCTGGATCTCGTGGGCCATGATCATCGCTTCCAGTACCTGGCGCATGCTCAGCGGCGCTTCGCCGTTGGCCAGGCGTTTCTGCGAGAGGTGGTCGGCGACGGCGAGGATGCCGCCGAGGTTGTCCGAGGGATGGCCCCACTCGGCGGCCAGCCAGGTGTCGTTGTAGTCCAGCCAGCGGACGATGCAGCCGATGTCCCAGGCGGCCTTGACCGGGTCGAGCCGGAAGGAGGTGCCCGGCACCCGCGCGCCGTGCGGGACCAGGGTGCCCTCGACCAGCGGGCCGAGGTGCTTGGTGCATTCCGGGAAGCGCAGCGCCAGCAGGCCGCAGCCGAGGGTATCCATCAGGCAGTTGCGGGCGGTGTCCAGGGCCTCCGTGGAATCGATGCGGTAGTCCAGCACGTAGTCGGCGATGTCCTGCAGGACGGCGTCGTAGTCGGGACGTTGGTTGAGATCGACGTTGGCACTCATCGCGTACTCCAGTGGTTCGTAAGTGGTGGGTTTCCTCTCGGGTCAGGCTGGTTCGGGGATGGTTTTTCTTGTCGTGGCTGCAAGACGCCCCGGCCTTTCGCGGTGGCGGAAGGCCGGGGCAAGGATAGGTCGGTTCAGAAGGCGTTGCCGGGTACGCGAACCCAGCCTTCCATGAGGATTCGCGCGCTGCGGCTCATGATCGCCTTGGTCACCGTCCATTCGCCGTTCGCCTGGCTGGCCTCGGCGCCCACTCGCAGGGTGCCGGAGGGATGGCCGAAACGCACCGCACTGCGTTCGCCGCCGCCGGCGGCGAGGTTCACCAGGGTGCCGGGAATGGCTGCGGCGGTGCCGATGGCCACCGCCGCGGTACCCATCATCGCGTGGTGCAGCTTGCCCATGGACAGCGCGCGGACCAGCAGGTCGATATCCCCGGCCGCCACCAGCTTGCCGCTGGCGGTGCGGTAGTCGCGGGGCGGGGCGACGAAGGCGATCTTCGGCGTGTGCTGGCGGGTCGCGGCTTCCTCGGGGGTCTTGATCAGCCCCATGCGCAGGGCGCCGGCGACGCGGATCCGTTCGAAGCGCGCCAGTTGCTGCGGGTCGCCGTTGATCTCTTCGCGCAGCTCGGTGCCGCGGTAGCCGATGTCCTCGGCATTGACGAACACCGTGGGAATCCCGGCGTTGATCATGGTCGCCTGGAAGGTGCCGATCCCCGGCACCTCCAGGTCGTCCACCAGGTTGCCGGTGGGGAACATGGCACCGCCGTCCTCGCCGTCGTCGGACGGGTCGAGGAACTCCAGCACGATCTCGGCCGCCGGGAAGGTCACTCCGTCCAGCTCGAAGTCGCCGGTTTCCCGGACCTGGCCGCCGCTCACCGGCACGTGGGCGATGATGGTCTTGCCGATATTGGCCTGCCAGATGCGCACCTCGCAGATGCCGTCTTCCGGTATCCGCGCCGGATCCACCAGCCCGGCGTGCAGGGCGAAGGCGCCGGCCCCGGTGGAGAGGTTGCCGCAGTTGCCGCTCCAGTCGACGAAGGGCTTGTCGATGGAGACCTGGCCGTAGAGGTAGTCGACGTCATGGCCCGGCTGGCTGCTCTTCGAGAGGATCACGCACTTGCTGGTGCTGGAGGTGGCGCCGCCCATCCCGTCGATGTGCGCGGCATAGGGGTCGGGACTGCCGATCACCCGCATGAACAGCCGGTCGCGCGCCTCGCCGGGGACCCGGCAGGATTCCGGCAGGTCTTCCAGGCGGAAGAACACGCCCTTGCTGGTGCCGCCGCGCAGGTAGGTGGCGGGGATGCGGATCTGGGGTGGGTGGGCCATGCGTCGTCGTCCTCGGCAATCGAATTCAGGGGCAGCGGCTGCCTTTGGCAGCCGCTGCCGGTCGTCGGCGGTTGACGCTACGCGTCGTCCGTCCTACCAGGGTGTTTCGCCGGCGCCATCAGGCGCCGGCCGCCTCCAGGAAGTCCTGGGCGAAGCGTTGCAGTACGCCGCCTGCTTCGTAGATGGAGACTTCCTCGTCGCTGTCCAGGCGGCAGGTCACCGGCACTTCCAGCCGCTCGCCGTCGCGCCGGTGGATGACCAGGGTCAGGTCGGCGCGCGGCCGGCGAGCGCCGACCACGTCGAAGGTCTCGCTGCCGTCGATCCCCAGGGTCAGGCGGGTGGTGCCCGGCTTGAACTCCAGCGGCAGCACGCCCATGCCGATCAGGTTGGTGCGGTGGATGCGCTCGAAGCCCTCGGCGACGATCGCCTCCACCCCGGCCAGGCGCACGCCCTTGGCCGCCCAGTCGCGCGAAGAACCCTGGCCGTAGTCGGCACCGGCGACGATGATCAGCGGCTGCTTGCGCTCCATGTAGGTCTCGATGGCTTCCCACATGCGCATCACCTTGCCTTCCGGCTCGACCCGCGCCAGCGAGCCCTGCCTCACGCTGCCGTCGGCGTCGCGCACCATCTCGTTGAACAGCTTCGGGTTGGCGAAGGTCGCGCGTTGCGCGGTGAGGTGGTCGCCACGGTGGGTGGCGTAGGAGTTGAAGTCCTCTTCGGGCAGGCCCATTTTCGCCAGGTACTCGCCGGCCGCGCTGTCGGCGAGGATCGCGTTGGACGGCGACAGGTGGTCGGTGGTGATGTTGTCCGGCAGCACCGCCAGCGGGCGCATGCCGCGCAGGGTGCGTTCGCCGGCGAGGGCGCCTTCCCAGTACGGTGGGCGGCGGATGTAGGTGCTCGTCGGGCGCCAGGCGTAGAGCGGGTCGACCTTCTCGCGCTCGCCGTGGGTGATGTCGAACATCGGGATGTAGACCTGGCGGAACTGCTCGGGCTTCACCGCCGCCCTGACCACCGCGTCGATCTCTTCGTCGCTCGGCCAGAGGTCCTTCAGGCGGATCTCCCTGCCGTCCACCACGCCGAGCACGTCGCGCTCGATGTCGAAGCGGATGGTCCCGGCGATGGCGTAGGCCACCACCAGCGGCGGCGAGGCGAGGAAGGCCTGCTTGGCGTAGGGGTGGATGCGCCCGTCGAAGTTGCGGTTGCCGGAGAGCACCGCGGTGGCGTACAGGTCGCGTTCGACGATCTCCCGCTGGATCGCCGGGTCGAGGGCGCCGGACATGCCGTTGCAAGACGTGCAGGCGTAGGCCACCACGCCGAAGCCGAGGGCTTCCAGGTGCGGCAGCAGGCCGGCTTCGCGCAGGTATTCGGTGACCACCTTGGAGCCCGGTGCCAGCGAGGTCTTCACCCATGGCTTGCGGACCAGGCCGAGGCGGTCGGCGTTGCGCGCCAGCAGGCCGGCGGCGATCACGTTGCGCGGGTTGCTGGTGTTGGTGCAACTGGTGATCGCGGCGATGATCACCGCGCCGTCCGGCATCAGGCCCTCGGCTTCCTCGGCGCGGGCCCGCTCGAGGTTGCCGGCGATGCCTTTCGCCGCCAGTTCGCTGGTGGCGACCCGGGCGTGCGGGTTGGACGGGCCGGCCATGTTGCGCACCACGCTGGACAGGTCGAACTTCAGTACCCGCTCGTACTCGGCGTCTACCAGGCTGTCGGACCAGAGTCCGGCGGTGCGCGCATAGGCCTCCACCAGGGCGACCTGCTCGTCGTCGCGACCGGTGAGGCGCAGGTAGTCGATGGTCTGCTGGTCGATGGCGAACATCGCCGCGGTGGCGCCGTATTCCGGAGCCATGTTGGAGATGGTCGCGCGGTCGCCGAGGGTCAGGCTGGCGGCGCCTTCGCCGTAGAACTCCAGGTAGGCGCCGACCACCTTCTGCTTGCGCAGGAACTCGGTCAGGGCCAGCACCACGTCGGTGGCGGTGATGCCCGGCTGGCGACGGCCGCTCAGCTCGACGCCGACGATGTCCGGCAGGCGCATCCAGGAGGCGCGGCCGAGCATCACGTTCTCCGCCTCCAGGCCGCCGACGCCGATGGCGATCACGCCCAGGGCGTCGACGTGCGGGGTATGGCTGTCGGTACCCACGCAGGTATCGGGGAAGGCCACGCCGTCGCGCGCCTGGATCACCGGCGACATCTTCTCCAGGTTGATCTGGTGCATGATGCCGTTGCCCGGCGGGATCACGTCGACGTTGCGGAAGGCCTGCTTGGTCCAGTCGATGAAGTGGAAGCGGTCCTCGTTGCGGCGGTCCTCGATGGCGCGGTTCTTGGCGAAGGCCTCGGGGTCGTAGCCGCCGCATTCCACCGCCAGCGAGTGGTCGACGATCAGTTGCACCGGCACCACCGGGTTGACCTGGGCCGGGTCGCCGCCCTTGTCGGCGATGGCGTCGCGCAGGCCGGCGAGGTCGACCAGCGCGGTCTGCCCGAGGATGTCATGGCAGACCACCCGCGCCGGGTACCAGGGGAAGTCGAGGTCGCGCTTGCGCTCGACCAGTTGGCGCAGCGAAGCCTCCAGAGTCGCCGGGTCGCAGCGGCGCACCAGGTTCTCGGCGAGCACGCGGGAGGTATAGGGCAGCTTGGCGTAGGCGCCGGGCTGGATCGCCTCGACCGCCTCGCGGGCGTCGAAGTAGTCCAGGCGGGTGCCGGGGAGCGGTTTGCGGTGTGCGCTGTTCATGGCTCGGACTCAATCACGGGGTGTTCGGAAGCGTGTCGCTCGCGCCGTGGCGCAGCCCACGCCGGCCTTTCGAATTCTGGGTGCGGCAACCGTCCGGCGCGCCCGCGGTCGGCGGCGCGCCGGACGGCGTGGATCAGCGTTGCTCCAGCGGCACGAACGCGCGCTGCTCGACGCCGGTGTACTCGGCGCTCGGGCGGATGATGCGGTTGTTGGCACGCTGTTCGAAGACGTGGGCGGTCCAGCCGCTGGTCCGCGAGCAGACGAAGATCGGCGTGAACAGCTTGGTCGGGATGCCCATGAAGTGATACGCCGAGGCATGGTAGAAGTCGGCGTTGGGGAACAGCTTCTTCTGTTCCCACATGGTCTTGTCGATGGCTTCGGAAACCGCGAACAGGACCTTGTCGCCGACCTCGTCGGCGAGCTGCTTCGACCAGCCCTTGATCACTTCGTTGCGCGGGTCGGATTCCTTGTAGATCGCATGCCCGAAGCCCATGATCTTGTCCTTGCGCTCGAGCATCTTCAGCAGCTCGGCGGTGGCTTCCTGCGGCGAAGAGAAGCGCTCGATCAGTTCCATCGCCGCCTCGTTGGCACCGCCGTGCAGCGGGCCGCGCAGCGAGCCGATGGCGCCGGTGACGCAGGAGTACAGGTCGGACAGGGTCGAGGCGCAGACCCGCGCGGTGAAGGTGGATGCGTTGAACTCGTGCTCGGCGTAGAGGATCAGCGAGACGTTCATCACCTTCACGTGCAGCTCGCTGGGTTTCCTGCCGTGCAGCAGGGCGAGGAAGTGTCCGCCGATGGTCGGCTCGTCGCTGTTGCAGTCGATGCGCTGGCCTTCGTGGGTGAAGCGGTACCAGTAGGTCATGATCGCCGGGAAGGCGGCGAGCAGGCGGTCGGCGACGTCGCGCTGCTGGTCGAAACTCAGCTCCGGTTCCAGGGTGCCGAGGACCGAGGCGCCGGTGCGCATCACATCCATCGGGTGGGCGTCCTTGGGAATCCGTTCGAGGACCTCCTTCAGTGCCTGCGGCAGGTCGCGCTGGCCCTGGAGCTTCTTCAGGTAGGCGTCGAGCTGCTGCTTGTTCGGCAGTTCGCCGTAGAGCAGCAGGTAGGCGACTTCCTCGAAGATCGCCGCTGCCGCCAGGTCGCGGACGTCGTAGCCACGGTAGGTCAGGCCGGCGCCTTCCTGGCCGACGGTGGACAGGGCTGTCTGGCCGGCCACCTGGCCACGCAGGCCGGCGCCACTCAGTACTTTTGCTTCAGCCATTGCTCTCTCCTTTCTTGAATTTTTTCTGGATGCTGCAACTCGGTTTCACGGGGTTCGCGGGCCGGCGCTCAGGCGCACGCCGACCACTATGCTCAGGCGTTCTTCTTCTGCGCGAAGAGCGCATCGAGCTTCTGCTCGAAGCTGTGGTAGTCGATGCGATCGTACAGCTCCATGCGGGTCTGCATGGTGTCGATCACGTTCTTCTGGGTGCCGTCGCGACGGATCGCGGTGTAGACGTTCTCCGCCGCCTTGTTCATGGCGCGGAAGGCCGACAGCGGGTAGAGCACCAGGGACACGTCGGCGGAGGCCAGCTCGTCGGTGGTGAACAGCGGGGTGGCGCCGAATTCGGTGATGTTGGCCAGCACCGGCACCTTCACCGCGGCGGCGAATTCCTTGTACATGGCCAGTTCGGTCATGGCTTCCGGGAAGATCATGTCGGCGCCGGCCTCGACGCAGGCGCAGGCGCGATCGATGGCGGCCTGCAGGCCTTCCACGGCCAGCGCGTCGGTGCGCGCCATGATCACGAAGGAGTCGTCGCTGCGGGCATCGACGGCGGCCTTGATGCGGTCGACCATCTCCTGCTGCGAGACGATCTCCTTGTTCGGCCGGTGGCCGCAGCGCTTGGCGCCGACCTGGTCCTCGATATGCATCGCGGCGGCGCCGAACTTGATCATCGACTTCACCGTGCGGGCGACGTTGAACGCCGAGGAGCCGAAGCCGGTGTCGACATCCACCAGCAGCGGCAGGTCGCAGACGTCGGTGATCCGGCGCACGTCGGTGAGCACGTCGTCGAGGCCGCTGATGCCCAGGTCCGGCAGGCCCAGGGAACCGGCGGCGACGCCGCCGCCGGACAGGTAGATGGCCTTGAAGCCGGCGCGCTTGGCCAGCAGGGCGTGGTTGGCGTTGATGGTGCCGACCACCTGTAGCGGGTGTTCGGTGGCCACGGCTTCGCGGAAGCGCTGGCCGGGGGTAAGGGACGTCTGGCTCATCACGGACCTCTTAGACGGTGGAGGAAGCGGAGGCGAGCTTCGCCGGCTGGGTTTCCAGCTGGCGCTCGATGTTGCGGCGCGACGCACTGATGTGGCGGCGCATCAGCAGCTCGGCCAGTTCGCCGTCACGGTCGGCGATGGCGTCGAGAATGCGGTGGTGTTCGGCGAACGCCTGGCGCGGCCGGTTCGGCGTGGTCGAGTATTGGATGCGGTACATCCGCACCAGTTGGTAGAGCTCGCCGCAGAGCATGCGGCTGAGGGTGGCGTTGCCGCTGCCCTGGATGATCCGGTAGTGGAAGTCGTAGTCGCCTTCCTGCTGGTAGTAGCCGCGCCCGGCCTGGAACGCCTCGTCGCGCTCGTGGGTGTCGAGCACCCGGCGCAGCTCGTCGATCTCGGCCTGGCTCATGCGTTCGGCGGCCAGGCGGCAGGCCATGCCTTCCAGGGACTCGCGGATCTCGTAGAGTTCGATCAGTTCGGCATGGCTCAGCGACACCACCCGCGCCCCGACGTGCGGCACCCGCACCAGCAGGCGCAGGCCTTCCAGGCGATGGATCGCCTCGCGCAGCGGCCCGCGGCTGATGCCGTAGGTGCGCGCCAGCTCCGGCTCGGAAATCTTGCTGCCCGGCGCGATCTCGCCGCTGACGATGGCGCTCTGGATCTTGCGGAAGACGTGTTCCGAGAGGGTCTCGCCGTCGTCATGGGCAATTTCGAGGGAGGGTGGGTTCTGGGTCATGCCTGGGCTGCCTGTGTCGATGTGTCGACAATGTGTGCGAAACCTACCGCCTGGATTGGGCTGGGTCAATCATTCTTCGCTTGATTGTCGACAATCGTCTAATGCCGCGTTGGGCTATGCTTTCCCGTTCGGCCGCCGCTGCCAGGAGAAGGTTCGTGGGTATCTATGACCGTTATGTGTTGCCGCGCCTGATCGATTTCGCCTGCGGCATGGGCGACGTGATGAAGCAGCGCTCGCTGCTGGTGCCGCGCGCCCATGGCCGGGTGCTGGAGATCGGCCTGGGCACGGGGCTGAACCTGGGCTTCTACGACGCGGCGAAGGTGTCGGCGATCGTCGGTGTCGATCCGGCGGCGCAGATGCAGGGCCTGGCCCGCGAGCGCGCGGAGCGGATCGGCATCCCGGTGCAGATGCTCGCCCTGGAGCTTGGCGAGATCCGCGCCGAGGCGGAAAGCTTCGACAGCATCGTCTGCACCTTCACCCTCTGTTCCATCGCCGCGCCGCTGCCGGCGCTGGGCGAGATGCGCCGGGTGCTGAAGACGGGCGGCGAGCTGCTGTTCTGCGAGCACGGCCGCGCGCCGGACGCCTCGGTGCAGGCCTGGCAGCGGCGCCTGACACCCTGGTGGAAACCGCTGGCCGGCGGCTGCCACCTGGACCGCGACATGCCGGTGCTGCTGCGCGAAGCCGGCTTCAGCATCGACGAGCTGGAACAGGGCTACCTGCCCGGGCCGCGCCCGTTGACCTACGTCTACCGTGGCCTGGCGCGTTGAGCGTCGGCCTCAGAGCGGCTTGGGCAGCGGCGCGAACAGCGCGTCGATATCGGCCTCGTCGAGCTTCCAGCCGTCGCCGTTGCCTTCGCTGAACAGGCCGTCGGCGAGGGCGGCCTTTTCCTGCTGCAGGTGCTGGATCTTCTCTTCCACCGTGCCGCGGGCGATCAGCCGGTAGACGAACACCGGCTTGTCCTGGCCGATGCGGTAGGCGCGGTCGCTGGCTTGGTTCTCCACCGCGGGGTTCCACCAGGGATCGTAGTGGATCACGGTGTCCGCCGCGGTCAGGTTGAGGCCGACCCCGCCGGCCTTCAGGCTGATCAGGAACACCGGCACCTGGCCGCTCTGGAAGCGCTGCACCGGGGCGCGGCGGTCGCGGGTCTCGCCGGTCAGCAGGACATAGTCGACGCCGCGCTGGCGCAGGGCGTCCTCGACCAGCGCGAGCATCGAGGTGAACTGCGAGAACAGCAGGACCCGGCGGCCCTCGGCGATCAGTTCGTCGAGCATGTCGAGCAGGTAGGCCAGCTTGCCGGAGCTGGCCGCCCGGCCGCTGCGCGCGCTGTCTTCCTGGCGTTGCAGCAGGCGCGTGTCGCAGCAGACCTGGCGCAGCTTGAGCAGCGCCTCGAGGATCACGATGCGGCTGCGCGCCAGGCCGCGCCGGGCGATCTCCTCGCGGACCTTGCGGTCCAGCGCCAGGCGCACGGTCTCGTAGAGTTCGCGCTGCGCCTCGCTGAGTTCGACGAACTGGGTGAACTCGCTCTTGGGCGGCAGCTCCGAGGCCACCTGTTCCTTGGTCCGGCGCAGCAGGAACGGCCGCAGGCGCGCGGCCAGGTGGCTGAGGCGCGCCTCGTCGCCGTGCTTCTCGATCGGCGTGCGGTAGTCCTGGGCGAACTGGCGGGCGTCGCCGAGCCAGCCGGGCATCAGGAAATGGAACAGCGACCAGAGCTCGCCGAGGTGGTTCTCCAGCGGCGTGCCGGTCAGGCACAGGCGATGCCGCGCCGCCAGCTCGCGGGCGGCGACGGCGGCCTTGGTGGTGGCGTTCTTGATGTTCTGCGCCTCGTCGAGGATCAGCAGGTGGAAGCGCCGCTTGCCCAGCTCGGCGGCGTCGCGCGGCAGCAGGGCGTAGGTGGTCAGCACCAGGTCGTGCTCGTCGATGCGGGCGAAATCGCGGCGCCGGCCGGCGCCGTGCAGGGCCAGCACGCGCAGATCGGGAGCGAAGCGACCGGCCTCGTCCAGCCAGTTGGGGATCAGGCTGGTGGGCATCACCACCAGCGCCGGCGCGTCGAGCCGCCCGGCCTGCTTTTCCAGGAGCACGTGGGCCAGCGACTGCAGGGTCTTGCCCAGGCCCATGTCGTCGGCCAGCACGCCGCCGCTGTCGAGTTCGCGCAGGGTCTGCATCCAGCTCAGGCCTTCGAGCTGGTAGGGCCGCAGTTCCGCGCGCAGGCCTTGCGGCGGGGTCGCCGGGCGGGCCTGGAAGTTGCGCAGGCGGCGGGCGAAGTCGCGCAGGTTGTCGCCGCCCTCCCAGGCCAGCGGCAGTTCGTCGAGGTCGGCCAGGCGCGCCGCGTCCGGAGCGCCCAGACGCAGCTTGCGCTGCGGCTCGGGGTCGCCCAGGTAGAAGTCGGAAAGCGCCGCCAGCACCGGTTTCAGACGGCCGAAGGGCAGCGCCACGCGCAGCGGCGGGTTGAGCTCCAGACGCAGCACCAGTTGCTCTTCGTCGGCGTGCCGGGCGAGGGCGCGCGGGTCGAGCAGGGCCGGGCTGCGGCGGATCAGCTCGGTCAGCGCCGGCAGCAGGCTGACCCGCTGGCCGGCGACCTGGATGCCCAGCTCCAGCTCGAACCACTGGCGGTCGTCGGCTTCCTCGACCTCGGCGTACCAGGCGTCGATGGGCGTCAGGTCGTAGGCGAAGTCGGCGCGGATGTCGATGAACCAGCCCTGCTGGCGCAGGCGCGGCAGGTCTTCCTGCATGAAGTGCAGCCAGGCGTTGTCGCCGGGCAGTTCGAACATCTCGCCGGCGCTTTCCTCGAGCGCGTCGCTGCGCCGGGTCGCCGGCTTGAAGCCGAGGCGACGCAGGGTCTCGCGATATTCCTGCTCGTGCGCCGGGCGCCGTTCGATGCGCCGGCGGGCTTCCCGCGGCTCGCTGCCGGGACGCCCGGAAACCGCCTCGCCGGCATAGATGAAGGCCAGCGCCGCGCGGTGCCGGGAAATGCTCTGCATGCGTCCGCTGCGCAGGTCGTAGCCGCTGTGGACGTGGCTGCCGAGGGTCAGCCGCGCATACGGCCGGGCCGGGTCGATGGCCAGGCTGAGCTGGGTGTCTGGGGCGGAGGGTGAAGTCATCCGGTATGTCCTTCGGCGGAACCAGCCGAAACCGCAAACAGCCGATATTACCAAGCTCGAGGCGCTTGCGCAGAGCGGAGATGGACGTATGGCGCGGTCGATGGCCGTGCCGGACAAGTGTGTCCGGATATGACCGGCATGCTGCCGCGCCCGCCAGTCCCGGGCGGGACGCGACCTGGCGGTCGTCCGGAGCAAGTACAAATGCGAACGTAATTGAGATACAGTCGCAAACCTTCCGGATCGATGACCGTCCCGCCTTGCGCGGGCGCGGCGTCGCCGTGCCAGCCAGACAGAGGTAGCGACGATGCAAGGCCCCGTTTTCCCGAGGGACGCCACCCCATGACCCGCCCGCTCCCGGCCGGCGGACTTTCCGTCAGCGGCCGTATCCTCGCCGCGATCCTGCTTGGCTATGCGCTGGCCTACGCGGCCACCGCCTGCCTGAGCATCTACCTGCCGCTGCCGCGTCCCGACCGTGTCTCGTTCGGCAGCCTCGGCTGCTTCGCCGTGTGGGTCGCGGCCATCGTCTATGCCTTCGCCGCGCGCAGCGCCTGGCGCGCCTGCTGGGTGCTGGCGCTGGCCAGCCTGGCCCTCGGCGGCCTGGCCTGGCTCGGCCTCGACTACGGAGCGCGCGCATGAGCCTGCGTCAATCGATGTCCGGCCTGCACACCTGGTCGGGGCTGCTGGTCAGCTGGCTGCTGTTCGTCATCGTCTTCGCCGGCAGCCTGGCCAGTTTCGACAAGGAACTGACCCGCTGGATGCAGCCGGAGCTGCACCAGCCCGGCGCACAGTCGCTGGGCGCCGACCAGGTGCGCGACTGGCTGCGCCAGCGTGCCCCTGACGCCCATGCCTGGTGGATGCTTCCGCCGAGCGAGCGCGCGCCTTACTGGAACGCCGGCTGGGAGCCGCGCGACGGCGGCGAGTTCCAGGTCTTCCAGCTCGACGCGGCGAGCGGCCAGCCGCTGCCGAAGACGGTCGGCGGCGAGTTCTTCTTCACCCTGCACTACGACCTGCACGCCGGCATGGTCGGTCTCTATATCGTCGGCATCGCCGGGATGCTGATGCTGGTGGCGCTGGTCAGCGGGACCATCGTCCATCGGCGGATCTTCAAGGATTTCTTCACCCTGCGTCCGCAGGCGGGGCGGCAGCGCGCCTGGCTCGACGCGCACAACGTGCTGGGGGTGGTCGGCCTGCCGTTCCACCTGATGATCGCCTATACCGGCCTGGTGATCTTCATCGTCTACTACATGCAGGCGGGCCTGCAGGTGGTCTACCAGAACGACGGCGAACGGTTCTTCCAGGAAGTACAGGGCTCCTACGAACGCGAGGAAGTCGGCCGCCCGGCGGGGCCGCCGGCGTCCATCGACGGCCTGATCGTCGAGGCCGGCAAGGTCTGGGGCGACGGCGGCGCGCCGGGCTGGATCAGCGTGCACCATCCCTACGACGCGGCGGCCACCGTGGATATCCGCCGCCGCGATGCCTCGCGCATCCTCGACGACCAGCGCACGGTCAGCTTCGACGCCTCCAGCGGTGAACTGCTGCACGCCCAGCCGTCCTACGCGCCCGGCTACGCCACCTACGGCTGGCTGACCGGCCTGCACATGATCCAGTGGGGCGGCCAGCTGGTGCGCTGGATGTACCTGCTGCTCGGGCTTTCCGGGGCGATGATGATCTTCGGTGGGCTGCAGGTCTGGCTGGCCAAGCGCGAGGCACGCGGCGGCCGCGGCATCGGCCTGGTGCGCAGGTTGAACCTGGCGGTCTGCGGCGGCCTGCCGCTGGCCAGCCTGGCGCTGCTGTGGGGCAACCGCCTGCTGCCGACGCAACTGGCCGGCCGCGACGCCTGGGAAGTTCGCGTGTTCTGCGCCAGCTGGCTCCTGGTCGCGCTGTGGGCCATCGTCCGCCGCAACAGCGGGACCCTCGGTCGCACGCAACTGCGCCTCGCCGCCGTGCTGGCGCTGGGCCTGCCGTTGCTCGGCCTGCTGCGCAGCCCGGAAGGCAACCTGCTGGCCAGCCTGCAGCGCGGCGACTGGGTGCTTGCCGGGGTCGACCTCAGCCTGCTCGGGATCGGCCTGCTCTGCGCCTGGCTCGGCTGGCGACGTCCGCAGCTGGCGGCGAAGCCCGCGCGGCGCCGCCTGGACGCCCGGGAGGTGGCCTGATGCTGCTGGTCTTCGGCCTCAACCTGCTGGCCTTCACCGCCCTCTGCCTGGCCATGAACCGCCACCACAGGAACCTCCTCGGCCACGAGCCGCCGGCTTCCCGGGTGCTTCTGCTACGCGGCGTGGCGGCGCTCGACCTGGGCCTGGCGCTGGCTTTCTCGATCCATCGCCAGGGCGTGGATATCGGCATCGTCTTCTGGGCCTGCCTGTCGATGCTGGCGGCCGGCACGCTGGTCCTGCTGCTCGCCTGGCGGCCACGCTGGGCGTTGCCTTGCGCCGCCGGAGTGCCGTTGCTCGGCGGGGTGCTGGCGCTGCTGCGCTGAAGGGCGCGCCGCCCATCCGTGCCTCGGGGGCGGTCCGGTCCAGCGTCTATGCTGGTGGTCGTGCTTTCCCCCGGAGGTATGCGCCATGCACACGCCCGCCAGCAACACCGTCGCCAGCGTCATTCCCTGCCTGCGCTACCGCGACGCCCCGGCCGCCATCGACTGGCTGTGCCGGACCTTCGGCTTCCAGCGCAAGCGGGTGGTCGCCGGCGAGGATGGACGGATACTCCATGCCGAGCTGACCTATGCCAGCCCGAGCGGCGCCAACGGCATGCTCATGCTCGGCTCCAGCGTGCGCGACAACGCCTATGGCCGCTTGATGCGCCACGTCGACGAAGCCGGCGGCAATACCCAGAGCCTCTACCTGGTGGTGGCCGATCCCGACGCGCTGTTCCGCGCCGCCCAGGCCGCCGGCGCCGAGATCGTCATCGACATCGCGGACGAGGACTACGGCGGCCGTGGCTTCACCTGCCGCGACCCGGAGGGCCACGTCTGGAGCTTCGGCAGCTATGATCCCTGGGCATGAGGCCCCGTCCATTCACCACAGGAGACGCTGCATGAAAACGCTGACGCTGATCGGCGGCCGCGAGGTCGCCGCCATCGGCCAGGGCACCTGGCACCTTGGCGAATATCCCAGCGAACGCAAGCGCGAGGTCGCGGCGCTGCGCGAAGGCATCGAGCTGGGAATGACGCTGATCGATACCGCCGAGATGTACGCCGAGGGCGGTGCCGAGGAGGTGGTCGGCGCGGCCATCGCCGGGCGTCGCGAGGAGGTCTTCCTGGTCAGCAAGGTCTACCCGCATAACGCCAGCCGCAAGGGCCTGCCGGCGGCCTGCGAGCGCAGCCTGCGACGGCTAGGCTGCGACAGCATCGACCTCTACCTGCTGCACTGGCAGGGCCAGTATCCGCTGGAGGAAACCGTCGAGGCCTTCGAGCGCCTGCGCGAGGAAGGCAAGATCCAGCGCTGGGGCGTGTCCAACTTCGACCTGGGCGACCTGCACGAACTGGAGGGCAGCGACTGCGCCGCCAACCAGGTGATGTACAACCTGGAGGAGCGCGGCATCGAGTACGACCTGCTGCCCTGGTGCCGGGAGCGCGGCATGCCGGTGATGGCCTACTGTCCGGTGGGGCAGGGCGGCAAGTTGCTGCAGCATCCGGCGCTCGGCGAGATCGCCGCGCGGCATGAGGCCAGCAGCGCCCAGGTGGCGCTGGCCTGGCTGCTGGAGCAGGGGGTGATCGCGATTCCGAAGGCGGTGACCTCCGCGCACATCCGGCAGAACGCCGCGGCGGCCGGCCTGGAGTTGTCCGCCGAGGACCTGCGGGCGCTCGACCGGGCCTTCCCGCCACCGTCCCGCAAGCGGCACCTGGCGATCGTCTGAGGGGAAGAGAGAGCAGGCGGCCGGCGGTTTTCCCGCGGGCCGTTTGAACATGACGAAGTTGTCCGGGAATTATTTAAAAAGGAATAAGTAAATATTTATTTCTTATGTAGGATTTTTCTTGGGAATAGTCTGCTTTCTTCGCCACCTACAAAAAAGCCCCGTCGGGGACGGGGCTTTTCTCTTGCATTCGCGCTGATGCTTGCATGATTCAGGCAGCCAGTGTCTTCTTGCGAACTCGATTGATCACTTCTTCCATTTTGCCGGAGTCGTCGTATTGCTCCGGATACAGGCGCTCGCTGTGACAGGCCACGCCATGCTGGTCAACGATGGTGAAACTGAAGTTTCCTTTACGAGTTGCCTGGATCAGGCAGTCGAACGGCGCAAATGCGGCGGTTAGGGTGCGAATTGCATCCTGAGTACGATGTTGAATGGACATGTTCTTATTTCCTTTACTTTCACGCTTGTAGGTCAGCGTATATTGCAAATGTTCCCGCTCCGTGACAGTGCCAAGAAAGCTTTGTGTCGGGGGAACGTACTGGTTATGCCGGCTTTTTTCGAAAAGAGCAAGCTGGCAGTTCAGGTACTAATCAGAGGATGGACTGACGGAAAAGTTTCCTGGCCAGGATCCTGATCAATCTGCGGGTGGTATTGCGGGACGCCGGTCTTCCCATCGGCCCTGCGTGGCAGGGGATTGCTTCAGAAGAGTGGCGACCGAAGAACCATCGGAAGGCTGTAACCCTGATGGTAGAGCCCTTTTCATCTGTGGGCCCGGTCGTGGGGTAAAGCCTGATTGACTTTCAGTTTGGTACGCAGTCCCGGATTGTATGTCTTTCGGCCGGGAAAGGCCAGGATATTTTTTGAGCAGATGTCGTCCCGGGGTCGGGAATGTTTGAGCATTTGTTTCAGGGTGGCCGCCAACCGGGCAAAGGTTATGGGCGCGCCGCCGCTGGCGCGTGGCAGGATGCCGGTGCCTGCCATCCTCGCGCCGAGGTTCATCCATGCCGTCGACCGTCCGTACGCTGCTGCTGGCCTTCGTCTTCGCCTGGTTCCTGCTGGGCGGGCTCGGCCACTTCGTCTTCACCGATTTCTTCGTCGGCATCGTCCCGCCCTATATTCCCTGGCCGCTGGCGGCGGTGTATGCCAGCGGGATGTTCGAACTGCTCGGCGCCTTCGTCCTGTTGCTGCCGGGCCGGCGGCGCACGGCGGCCTGCGGGTTGTTCCTCCTGACCCTCTGCGTGACCCCGGCGAACCTCCACATGTGGCAGCACCCGGAGTCGTTCCCGGCTTTCCCGCCCCAGGCGCTGGGCGCGCGGCTGTTGCTGCAGGTGTTCCTGCTTGGCTGCATCCTGGCGCTGGTGCTGGCGCCGGAAGGCCCGGCGAGCGGGCAAAAAAAAGCCACTGTGCGGGGGCAGTGGCGGGAAATGCCAGGGAATAGAGGAGCAATCGCACCTGGCGTGTGTAGAGTAGTAGTCGCTTCGTCCAGGGTCTGTATGGGTATTTGTGGTCTTTGTGAAGAAGTGCAAAGTAGAGCGTCCAGCGGACGAACGGCCTTGCCAGCGGCGGGACGCCCGCGGTAGCTTTTTCCCATGATCACGTTTCCCGTGGTCGCCCTCGAAGCCCGGCCCCAGCGCCGGGCTTCGTCGTTTTCGCCCGCCGTGTTACCGGACGCGGCGTGGCGGCGACCGGCGCGGAAGGCTCTGGCGTGCACCCGCACGGCATCCGGCCAACTTAAAGTTCGGTTGTGCCGACTGCTGTCATAACGCCATCGTTCAGTCGCCTCGGTGAGCCCCCGTACCCCCAGTTCGCTGGGCTTGCCTTTGGTGTATCCCTTTTGCCCGGCCGCGTGCCGGGCTTTTTTATGCCCGGTCTTCTTCCTTCCGGTCTACCCGGGGCCCGCGTTTCCCCGGCCGGGCCCTGAACCTCATCGCTGCATCGACGTCCCTGGCTACAGGCGAGCCTGTGGCCGGGGGCTTTCCATCATCCGCAAAAAAGGTGAAAACCATGCTGACCATCGACTACAACAGCTATCGCACCACCACTCCCTACGGCAAACGTGTGCGCTTCCTGGTGCTGCACTACACCGCGCTCGACTTCGCCGCCTCGGTCGAGGCCTTGACCACCGGCGCCGCCAGCGCCCACTACCTGATCCCGGCGCCGCGCGACGCCAGCTACAAGGCCGCCGGTTTCAAGGGCCAGCGCATCTTCAACCTGGTCGCCGAGGAGGACCGCGCCTGGCACGCCGGTGTCAGCGGCTGGGCCGGGCGCGACAACCTCAACGACACCTCGATCGGCATCGAGATCGTCAACCTCGCCCGCGACGACGACGGCGTGTTCACCTTCCCCGACTACGAGCGCTCGCAGATCGGCGCTCTCAAGCAACTGGCGAAGAACATCCTGCAACGCTATCCGGACATGACGCCGAAGAATGTGGTCGGCCACTCCGACATCGCCGTCGGGCGCAAGTCCGACCCGGGTCCTAAGCTGCCCTGGAAGGAGCTCTACGCGGCCGGCATCGGCGCCTGGTACGACGACGCCAGCCGCGATCGCTATCGCGAAGGCTTCGAGCGCGACGGCCTGCCGCCGCGCGCCGAGCTGCTGGAGGCATTCCGTCGCTACGGCTATGCGCTGCCGGCGACGATCGACGACGCCTACTTCGCCAGCCTGCTGCGCGCCTTCCAGATGCATTTCCGCCCGGAGAACCACGACGGCGCGCTGGATGTGGAGACGGCGGCGATCCTCTACGCTCTGAACGAGAAATACCCGGCCTGAGCCACTAACAGCGAGCGGCCGCCCGATGCGGCGGCCGCTCCCTTGCCTAACCCCATGGAGGACTTGCCATGACTGCTGCCGCACAGGTCGTCGCCAAGGCGGAGATGCTGATCCGCCGCCCCATCGCCGAGGTCTTCGAAGCCTTCGTCGATCCGGCCATCACCGCCAGGTTCTGGTTCAGCCGCGGCGATGCCCGCCTCGAAGCCGGGAAACGGTTGCGCTGGCATTGGGACATGTACGGGGTTTCCCAGGAAATCGAAGTGAAGGACCTGCAAACGAACCGTCGCATCCTCATCGAATGGCCGAATGGCGACAGCAACCCTTCCCTGGTGGAGTGGCTGTTCGAGGAACTGCCCGGCGCCGGGACCTTCGTCAGTATCCGCAACAGCGGTTTCGTCGGCACCCCGGAAGAGGTCATCCCGCGGGTGGTAGACGCCACCGAAGGTTTCACCCTGGTGCTGGCCGGGCTCAAGGCCTGCCTGGAGCACGGCATCGCCCTGAACCTGGTGGCCGACCGCTTTCCCCGCGGTCTCGATGGCTGAGCATCGCCTGAGTGCGCGTCCCGCACCATGCAGCGTGCCGTCGGGCAATGCTCAGCCGAACGCGAAGTCGGCCAGCAGTCGTAGGTCCAGGCCGCTGGCTATGCCCAGCCGTGCGGACAGCGCCTGCAGCAGCATCGCCATCAGGCTGGAGAGCAGGATCACCGGGAGCGGCAGATAGCCCAGCCGTGCGCCGCCGGCGACATCGGTGGCCCAGTTGCCCGGGTCCATGTAGCCCACCGCGACCAGGTAGCCGGGGCCGGCGAAGGCCAGCAGGCGGCGCCACCAGTGACCGCCGCCGGGGACTTCGACCGGCTGGGCGCGCCCGGGCTCGGCGGCCTGGGAGGCCGGGGTATCCTTCGCGGACATGACTAAGCTCCTGCCGGACGCGTGCCGGCGCTGCTCGCGCGCCTTTCCCGGCGCGCCGTGGCACGCGGGTAGGCGAGCGGTTCAGGGGCAGGAAGTCGGTCAGGCCGAGGCGGCCAGTTGCCGGTGCAGGTCCGGCAGGTCGCTGGCGACCAGGTCCCAGTCCTGCTCGGCGGCGAGGTTCTGGGTCTGGCCGGGGCCGTATTCCAGCGGCCGGGCGATGAACGCGGTCTTCAGGCCGAGGGCGCGCGCGGCCTTGAGGTCGTAGTTGTGCGCCGCGCAGAGCATCACCTCCTGCGGCGGCAGGTCGAGCAGGCGGCAGGCGCCGAGGTAGACCTGCGGGTCGGGCTTGTAGTGGCCGAACAGGTCGGCGCACAGCAGCATGTCCCAGGGCAGCCCGGCGTGCCGCGCGACGTCGAGCATCAGCGCGGTGTTGCCGTTGCTCAGCGCGGCGAGCCAGTAGTCGGCCTTCAGCGCATGCATCCCGGCGAGCGTGTCCGGCCACGGCCGCAGGCGGTGCCAGAAGCCGGTGATGCGCTGCAGCAGGGCCTCGTCCAGCGCCAGGCCGAACTCTCCGGCCAGGGCCTCGAGACTCTGCCGGTGCAACTGGTCGAGGTGCTGCCAGGGCGCCTGGCCGTTGCGTACCCGGTCCATCGCCGGCTTGTATTGCTGGCGCCAGCGGTCGGTCAATTCCACGCAGGGCAGGGTTCCGCCGAGTTCGCGCTCCAACGCCTGGAACTGCTCGATCAGGCTGGAACGCCAGTCCACCAGGGTACCGAACACATCGAACAGGATCGCGCGCATCGTGCCTCCTCGGCCGTGGCCGTCATCGCTTCAGTGCTTCTGTGGCAGCGCCGTGGGCAGGCCGCGGCCGCTCCAGGCGGTGACCACAAGGGCTACCGCCGCCATCAGGCAGAGCGCCAGCCAGCCGGGGACGAAGCTGTGGCTGAAGTCCTTGAGCAGCCCCAGCGCCGGCGGCGCGAGAACGATCGCCAACTGGTTGATGGCCATCGCCAGGCCGAGGGCGAAGCCGGTCTTGCCGACCGGCGCGGTATCCGCCACATAGGCCACCCAGGGACCGTACCAGCCGAAGCCGAAGAAGCCCAGCCAGGCCACTACCAGGCCCATCCCCAACGGCGATTGCAGGGGCAGCAGGACCAGCGCCAGCAGGCCGAGGACCACCGCACCGAGGCAGACCATCACCGGGAAGTAGCGCCCGGCGCGGCAGCGGTCGCTCCAGGCGGCCAGCAGGATGCGCCCGGCGACGCCGCTGCCCTGGGCGACGAACAGCAGGGTCGCGGCCATGCCGATGCCGATCTCCAGGGTCTCGTGCAGGTAGAGCACGGTGAACACCAGGATGCCGTACTGCACCGAGATCAGCGCCACCCCGGAGCAGACGATGTTCTTCATCGCCGGGTCGGTGATCATCGCCAGCCGCGACTTCACCACCGCGCCCAGGTCGCGTTCGGCGGGGTTCGCGCCGGGCGCCGGGGCGTCCGGCGGGGTGCGGTAGAAGAGCATGAAGGCCAGCGCGCCGAGGAACGCTACCAGGCCGCCGGCGAGGAATGCGCTGCGCCAGCCGTAGATTCCCGCCAGGTACGGCAGCAGCGCGGCGGACAGCGCGCCGCCCAGCGGCAGCCCGGCCTGGCGGATGCCCATGGCGAAGCCCAGCTGGGTCTTGGCGAACCAGCGTGACACCGACTTGCTGCCGCCCGGCTGCGCCGTGCTGTAGCCGGCGCCGACGACCACCAGGAACAGCAGGATGGTCAGGTAGTCGGTGGCCCACAGCGAGGCGCAGAGGGCCAGCGCGACGATCAGCGTGCCGAGGCCGACCACCAGCCGCTCGGAGTAGCGGTCGAGCAACTCGCCGGCCACCAGCAGGCCGACGATCGGCACCAGCTGCGCTGCCGACACCAGCAGGCCGATCTGCAGCGACGAGAGTTGCAGGTCGTTCTGGATGAACACGGCGATCGCGCCGATGCCCTGGACGAAGAAGCAGGCGCAGGCCTGGGCGAAGGTGGCGATCAGCAGGATGACCCAGCGGTAGCGCTGGGTCGGGCTCGCGGCGAGGGCGGCGGTCACTGGACGAACTCCCGTGCGAGGGTGAAGTTGGCTTCGCCGAGCGGATGCAGGCGCTGCAGCGACAGGTATTCGCCGAGGGTGCGTTCCATGCCCATGCGCTGGAAGATCCGTTCGCCGTCGAGCTCGGCCTCGGCGCCGTTGGCGCGCAGTTCGTCGAGAGCCTGGCGCAGCAACCGGCAGTTGTCGCTGAGCGTCACCCGGCCGTCATCGTCCACCGCGTAGGGCGTGTCCTCCATGCCGACCCGCAGCACGTCGACCTGGCTGTCCGCCTGCGCGGCATAGGCGGCCAGCCGGCGCACCGCGCAGAGCGGGGTGCCGGCGCGAGAGCCGACGTCGAGCAGCCGGAAGTGCTGCGCGGCATGCTGCGGCATCACCGCCGCGCCGACCGTGATGCTGACCTTGCGCTTGCGCGCCCCGGGTTCGCCGATGTCGTACTCCAGGCTCTTGGCGCTTTCGATCACCGCGCGGAACTGCTGGTAGGTCTCCGGGAACGGCAGGCGTGGCGAGAAGCCGAACAGCAGGATCACGTTCAACTGGCCGGAACCGCCCAGGCGCAGGCGCGGGTGCTCCACCGCGAAACGGGTCATGGCGTAGCTGCGCACGTGCTGCACCCACTCCACCTCGTGGAACAGGCCGAGCTTCTGGCGCGCCTGGATGGCGTTGCGGTAGACCTGGAACTGGGTCATCGGCGAGGTCATCCCGTAGTCGGCGCCCTTGCTGGTGGAGTGGGTCTGCAACTCGGCCTTTTCCAGCGCCGTCGACGGCTGGTAGTCGCGCAGGTCGGCGAGGAAGGCCGGGCTCGAGGCATAGTCGAGGTCGAGCTTGCGCCTTTGCTTCTCCAACTCGCAGATCACCTGCAATTCGATGGCCGCCTGGATCGTCACGAAGTGCGCACCGCCCAGGTGCAGCGGGATGGCGCAGTGGCTGACCCGCTCCCACTCGCCGAAGCGGCGGATGTTCTCCTGCACCTCGCTGCCGTTGCGGCTGGCGCCGAAGCTCAGCATCAGGTCGGGGAAGCGGTTCTGCAGGGCGCGGCTGACCGCCTGGTAGATGTCGTTGTCGGTGGTCTGTTCCTGGGTCAGCGGGTTACGCGCGTGATAGTGGTAGTAGCGGCAACCCATCTCGTAGAGCTGGCGCGCTTCGTCCAGCAGTTCGCCGGGGGCGGTGCGGATGGTGGCGCCGGTGCAGATGCTGTCGAGCAGGTGGTCGCCGGTGGCGGCGTGGTTGCGCGGGGTGAACTTGGCGCCGGTGGAGGCGCATCCGAGAATCAGGGTTTTCCGGGATCCGGTCATGGTCGTCTTTCCTCCATTCATCATTCCATTGAGGGCGGAGCGGTCCGCGGCGGACCGAAAGGCTGCCCAGGGCGTCGAAAGTCGTCGGTGTCTCAGGCAGGTGAAAGATGTCGCTGGCGGGATCGTTATGCGTTGTTCTACGAGAGGGATTTAAACCGCATGGCGGCGGCCGTGCGCGGCGCATTCGGCAACGCTCGTTGCCGCCGGCACAAAGACCTTGCGCAAACCGCCCGGCGTTGCGCCAACCGCCGGCACGGCGGCGCAACGTTGCCATTCGCGCAAGGTCGCTCAACTGGCGGCGCGCTGTCGCAGGCAATCCTCCAGGGCCTCGCCGAGGCGCTCGATCTCGCCGTCGTCGGTCAGGTAGTGCGGAGTCAGGCGCAGTACCCCCGGCAGCGCCTGCTCGCGCAGCGCCCAGCGGGCAGACTGCGGGCCGATGTAGGAGGCGTTCACGCCGCGCGCGTGGAGGCGCTTCAGCCATTGTTCGCCGCTCAGTTCGGGGGCCGCGTAGGTCATCAGCGCGCTGGCGTGCGGCCCTTGTTCCAGCGGCGTCCAGCCGAGCCGGCGGTAGAGCTGCTGGGCGATGCGTTCGCGCAACTGGCGGTTGCGCCGGGCGATGCGCCGGACGTCGGTCTGCAACAGGTAGTCGCAACTGGCCTTGAGCGCCAGGCGCAGCCCCGGGTTGAACTCCGAGCATTCGAAGCGCCGCGCGTCATCCCGTGCCTGCAGGGCGAAGGCGTCACTCCATTGCGCGCCGCCGACGTCCAGCCCGTCGGGCAGGGCCAGGCGCTCCAGGGCACGTTCGCCGAGATAGAGCACGCCGAGTCCCTTCGGCCCGCGCAGCCACTTGCGCGGCGGGAACACCAGCACGTCGCAGCCGACCGCCTCCACCGCCAGCGGCAACTGGCCGACCGCATGGCTGGCATCGAGGAAGAACAGCCCGTCATGGGCGCGGATGCGCTCGGCCACGCCCTCCAGCACGGTAGCCGCGCCATGCCCGGTGGGCACCGCGCTGAGCGACAGCAGCGGCGTCTGGCCGGGGGCGAGGTCGTGCAACTGCTCGTCGAGCCGCTGCAACAGCTGTGCGGCGTCGCCGCGCGCATCGATCAGGCGCAGCTCCAGCCCGCGCTGCTGGCGCGCGGCGAGCAGGCACAGGCTGTTGGAACCGTATTCGTCGAAGCTGCTGATCGCCCGTATCCGTGGATGGGCGGCCAGGGCCGCGGCGAAGGCCACCGACCAGGCGCGGCTGGCGCAGTCGAGCAGGGCGATGTGCCGTGGCTGGGTGCCGAGCACCCGCGCGACGCTGTCGCGGACCGCCTGCAAGGGCTCGGCGAAATGCTCGGCGGCGCGCTGTACGCCCCAGCGCCGCTCGGCTTCCAGCCAGCGGTCGAGGGCGTCGTAGAGCACCTGCGGCGGCAGGCTGGCGGAGCCATGGGCGAAGTGCGCGTAGCTGCCCCAGGCCGGGGTCTCGCGCCGCAGGCGCAGCAGTTCGTCGGCACCGAAGGCGTCGGGGGCGGCGGGGAAGAGCGCGCTCATGGCCGCACCGCCGCGATCAGTTCCACCTCCACCGCGGCGCCGCGCGGCAGCTCGGCCACGCCGACGGCGGCGCGGGCGTGGCCGCCGCGCGCGCCGAGCACCTCGTCGAAATATTCGCTGGCGGCATCGATCACCGCCGGCTGCTGGACGAAACCCGCCGCGCTGGCGACGTAGCCGGTCACCTTGAGCAGCCGCTCGACCCGTTGCAGGCCGCCCAGCGCCTCCTCCAGCGCCTGCAGGCAGCGCGCCGCGCAGAACCGGGCGGCCTGGCGGGCCTGTTCCAGGTCGAGCCCGGCGCCGACCTTGCCGGTCCAGCGCAGCTCGCCGTGCTGGCGCGGCAACTGGCCGCTGACGTAGGCGATGCCGGCGTGGAGCACCACCGGCTGGTAGGCGCCGCCGGCGACGATGGCCGGAGCGGGGGATGTCTGCATGGTCCTGTCCTCGTGGCGGACCCGCCCGGCCACGATGCACGGGCGGGTCGATGGCTGGAAAAGCGCGACCTCACTACTGTGGGCCGGTTTTCCCGGTCTGTTTTGCGGGAGTCGACGAGTTGCTTGCCAAATCGGCAAAACAAACCGAACTTTAGCCTTGCAACAGGCACCGCCGCGCGAAGTAGACTGAAAACGCCCGACCGTTGAGGAACGCGCAACGATGATCGACCTGGTGATGCTCAAGGACTTCCTCGTCCTCTGTCGGATCAAGAGCTTCAGCCGTGCGGCGCAGGAGTGCCATGTCTCCGTGTCCGGGTTGAGCCGGCGTATCCAGACCCTGGAACAGTGGCTCGGCGCGCCGGTCTTCGAGCGCCACAAGCACGCCCTCGAACTGACCGAGGCCGGCCGCCAGCTGCAAGGCATGGCGCAGGACGCGGTGCGTGCCCTGGACAACCTGCGCCAGTCGATCCGCGAGCGCGACGAAGACGCCCAGCGGCGCATCCGTTTCTGCGCCCCGCACATCCTCTCCTCGGTGTTCTTCCCGCACTGGATTCCGCGCCTGCAGGCGGACTTCCGCAGCGCCAAGTTCAGCGTCGACTGCGATTACCTGCCGCAATGCCTGTCGCGCCTGCGTGACGGCTCGGTGGACTACGTGGTGGCGTTGCTCGATGAAGGCGAGGCGGTGTCGCGCCGCCTGGGCATCGATAGCGAAGCCGAGTTCCAGCGCCTGGAGCTTGGCCACGAACAACTGGTGGCGGTCTGCGCGCCTGACGCCGCCGGCCAGCCGCTGTTCAACCTCGACCGCCTGCAGACCGAAGCGCTATCGTTCCTCGGCTACTCCGAGGAATGCCACCTGGGCTGGGCCCTGGAACCGCTGCTGCGCGACAGCGGCCTGTTCCTCCTGCGCCACCACAGCTCCAGCCAGACCGAGGGGCTGCGCTTCTTCGCCCAGTCGCGCCTGGGCGTCGCCTGGCTGCCGCATACCCTGGTCCGCGAGGACCTCGCCAGCCGTCGCCTGGTGCGCGCCGGCGGCCAGCGCTTCGACGTGCCGTTGCGCTATACCCTGATCCGCCGCCGCCTGCCGCTACCCGGCGAGGCCGAACGCCTGTGGACCTTCCTCGGTGAGCTGGCGCGCCCGGCGCCGCGCTACGCGGTGGTCGGCGCGGCCTCCTGAGCCGCCGTCTCGGCGAGCAGGGCGCGGCGGAATTCACCGACCAGGTCGTCCTGCGCCGAACCGCTGCGGCTGACCATCACCAGCTCGCGCTGGAATTCCAGCGCGCCCAGTTCGATCACCCGTACCCGCGCCGGCTCGCGTAGCCACAGCCCAGCCCGAGGCAGCAGCGCCACGCCGAGACCGTTCTCCACCATCCGCGCGATCGCGTCGATCTCATCCAGCTCCATCACCTGGCGCGGCCTGAGCTGTTGCGCCTCGAGGAAATCGCCCACCAGGCGACCGCCGAAGGACACATGGTCGTAGCGGATGAACGGTTGCGTGCGCAGCAATTCCAGCGCATCCGTCGCGGTGCATTGCGGCGGTGCGATCAGCACGAACGGCTGGCGCTCGACCCGTTGCGCGGAGAGCCCGCGCGGCAGGTTGAACGGCGGGCGGATGAGAATCGCCAGGTCCAGTTCGTCGGCGTCCACCTGGTCCAGCAGGTGCAGCGAGACGCCCGGCACCACCTGCGGCTCGATGTGCGGCGCCTGTTCGGCGAGGCGCTTGAGCACCTCCGGCAGCAGCCCGGTCTGCGCCGTGTTCACCGCGCCGATGCGCAGGCGCCCGCGCGGGCTGTCGCTTTGGCCGATGCCGTCGAACAGCGCGAGGATCTGCTCGGCCGTACGCACCGCCTGCCGCCCGGCCTCGTTCAGGTGCGCCGCGCGCGGCGTGCGCTGGAACAATTCGACGCCGACGCTGCGTTCCAGCGCACGGATCTGCGCGCTCACCGCCGACTGCGTCAGCCCCACCTGTTCCCCCGCCGCGGCGAAGGAGCCCCGGCGCGCCACGGCGACCAGGGTGCGGAGTTCGCGGATCATCCAAGCCTCGAAAAAAGTGTTGCTCAGACGAAATATTATGCGCTTTCCATCGAAATCGGCACGGCAAATAATCCCGGAATCCCCACACAGGAGCCGCATCATGAGCCTGATGCCCTTCCACCTCGCCATCCCTGTCCACGACCTGCCCGCCGCCCGGCGCTTTTACGGCGAGGTCTTCGGCCTGAGCGAAGGCCGCTCCGCCGAGCACTGGGTCGACTTCGACTTCTTCGGCCACCAGTTGGTCATCCACCAGCACCCGCAGACCGATTCCCAGCGCCACGCCGGCAGCACCCCGGTGGACGGTCACGACGTGCCGGTGCCGCACTTCGGCGTGGTCCTCGCATGGGACGACTGGCACGCCCTGGCCGAACGCCTGAAACAGCGCGGCACCCGCTTCGTGATCGAGCCCTATATCCGCTTCAAGGGCCAGGTCGGCGAGCAGGCCACGTTGTTCCTCCTCGACCCCTGCGGCAACGCCCTGGAGTTCAAGAGTTTCCGCGACATGGGCCAGCTGTTCGCCAGGTGAGCGCTCAGGCCGGGTCGAGTACGCGCGGCTGCCGGCCGATCCGTTGGTTCGGCGGCAGGGTTGCCACGTTCATCGATTGCGGCAGGATCACGCGGAGTTCGCCATGGACGAGAGACTCCACCGCGCGGTTGACGATGAGGTGCTCCAGCCGCCGCAGGCGACGAGGAACAGGGGAGCCCGGGCGTTCCACGGCCTTGTCGGCGAAAGCGCGGGTGAGCCAGGTGACTGGGTTCTAAGGCGTTACGAGGTTTTGCGGGTTCATTTGTCGGTGGCCGTGACAAGAAGCTTCCAGGTATTGGATCTCTTGTTATCCCGGCATTTCGAACAGGGCGGGAGCTTGTCGCATTCGCGGTTTATTACATCCTCGAATCCGCAGGTGTCGCATTTGTAGATGCCAGGGTTTGCAGGTTTTATCCCTATGTTCAAAGACTTCTTGTAGATCTCTGGTTTTCCAGTCTTGCGAACCTTCGTTTCATCTTCATACAGCGCCATGGCCTGGCTCCTTGCTACATGAGGAAAAGCACTACGTGGCGGTGGCCTGCCCAGTCAGGGATGAGCCGCCACCGGAGTCTTCGTAACGCCGTGCCGTCGCGGTCAGCCTTGAGGTTGGGAGACCGGAGCGGCGGCTACCTGCATGGCGGCGACTTCCAGCCGGGCATTGCGCCGGGCCTGTTCCATATGGCCCTGGATGATGCCTGGAATCAGGAAAGCATCGACGATCCACCAGATGCCGGTAACGATCAGCGGGAACAGGGTGAAACAGCCGATCAGCGTGATGATCAGTTGGGTAACCGCCGTGCCGGTTTTTCCCAGGTAGAAGCGGTGCGCGCCGAAGCCGCCCAGGAAGAACCACAGCAGGTAGGCGGTGCCGGTCGATTTCTGGGCGTTGGAAACTTTCTGCTCCACGAGCATTTCAGATTGCAGCGACATTGGTTTTCCCACGAATCCATGCGGAAGAAAGAGAGCAGATTGAAACGCTGGTGTTAGTGTTTTACAAGTAAGTTTTCTTAGGAAAAACTTGATGCTGATGTTTTTCGGTCGTAAGGGATGTGAGGAGAAGTTAGGAGATTGATTTGTTTTTCTGATTTTTCTGTCTGGCTAAGTTGTATTCTTCATGGGTGTCGGGTTTCTGCTCCAAGAACTAGAAGTCTGAAGAAATCTATTCTCTTTTACAGTTTTAGGTTCGGGGAGATATCAAGAAAAAGGTTTTAGCTGTGTTAGCTGGGCTAGCGCTGGAGCACACAGCCTAATCGAGGGGTTTCGATAAATTAAGATGGGTGTGCTGCTCCAGCGACTGGATGAGTCCCTGCTTTAGAATAAATGATAGTAATATTTTAAATGATGTGCATCGACGCTATGATCAGGGTTTTTTCTAAGTCTTTCGTAAGTTTCCAAGCGGTAGTCAGTAGTATTCCAGAATGTAGGTGAGCGTGGCATCGGCCTTGCCGGCGGTGATTTTTCCACTGGTGGGAACATAGCGAGCCTTGGCCGAGAATCGGTACATTTCGGAACCTGGCCCGCTCGCTTGCCAAACCAGAGGCAGGGCCTTGGACTTGCTGAAAGGAAGCGCCACGCCTTTGTCATTGGTCAGCGAAATGCCCACACCTTTGGCTACGGCTTGCTGACCGGTTCCACTGAGATTCAGTAGGCCATCGCGAACGGCATTTCCTTCGAAATATACTTTCACCGGTGGCTTGATCGTGGGGTTCAGCCCTTCACAGACAACATTCAAAGCGAATGGAATATCGGGAGCCGCTCCTTGCTTTACATGCCCTGTATAAATGGTGCCCATGTCAATCTCGGTGCTGGCTTTTGGAGTATAGCAAGTCGTGAAGAAGGCATTGTGTTCTAGCTTGGTATGCAGATTTGTGCCTTCTATATGGTAAACGGCTCGTCTGGGGGTGGTATAGCTGGTATCGATGAAAAAGGTTGTCTTGTAGTCAAAAGGTATGATATCTCCTTTGCCAATGCCCATTCCGGTTCTTATAAAATCGAACCTGAAACTTGTTATGAAAGAGAGTACGGCCCCATCTTTTGGCGTGGGGTAGGTAAACGGGGGCGGGGGGGTTGTTCCGTAAGCTCTTTCCGGCTGTATTCGTATGGCTACGCCAGGAACGCCCGTATCAAATAGGCCGTTATCTATAGGGTTCAGATTTGTAACGGGTGCGGTAACTCCCCATTCCCCATTAGGGCCGCTTTGCGTACACCAAGACCATCCACCAGTGCTTGCGTGGGCGACCGTTATAGTAAATGAAGCCATTACCCCTCCTATGGGGGCGGGATTCAATTTGGTTGTAGCTGGAAAATTTTTGATTAAGGTTACTGGTGGGGGTGGTGGACCACTAGGCAGGTCGCAGTACGCCGCGGAATAAGTGGCCCAGATCCAGGATGTTAAAATAACTGTGCCGCGAAGTGCTTTGTGCTGAATCATTTTAACTGACCATAGGTTTTTCTTGAGATAAACTTTATTTTTTAGGACGATTCTTAGTTTATCCTTCCATTTTTTGTTCGAATTTAGGATTTTTCCGAGGTGGTTCGGTGAAATATCGGAAAATAGAGTGCAGATTTTAAGATTGCTACTCACTTCGCCGTGTGATGCTGGTCTGGTCTGGTCTGGTCTGGTCTGGTCTGGGCAAGCAGAACTATTGGCCGTAGATAGATGGCGCACTGGAAGGATTTAGCCCCCTCTCGTTGCGTGACCCGCTAGATCTGGAGATGACAACCCGAGGCTACCGGCGGGTCAGAGGATGGGAGTAATGAAGGAAAAGAAAAAGCCCCTGACTTTCGCTAGGAAAATCAGGGGCTTATCGTTTGCGTTTGGTGGAGCCGGGGGGATTTGAACCCCCGTCCGCCAGCTCTCCGCTATCGGTTCTACATGCTTAGCCAGCTCTACTGAGTTAACTCCGCGCCGCCCGAGTGGCAGGGTGCTTGGAGCGAGCTGTATGAGTTTTAGCCGTTACGTCTACAGCGAACTTGGCGGCGATCCTGTTCTATCTGACAGTCGTTTCGGGTTTACAGGCATCCCCTAGCGACTGCTGGTGCATTAAGCAGCCAGAGCGTAGTTGTCGTCGTTGGCAACTATAAGATTGCAGCAGCGAATTTACGAGATCTGCTACCAACTCGGCATGCCCCTCAAGTTTCGTTACCGGCGTCGAATCCTAATCGGCCCCAAAACCTGGGTAGGTCGAGGCGTAGTGTACGGCAAAGGCGCCTGGGAGTCCAACCGGGCGCGGCTAAGTCATTGATGACAGGTTATTTCCGCTCTTCCGGCGGGGTCAGGTCGAGGGGCCGGGCGGAGGCCTTGCCGGTTGGGGTCGGCTTGAGCTGGCGTTCGACGTCGGCCTGGATCGCCTGCAACACCGGTTGCAGGTCGCGCATGTTGTCGCGGACCTCGGGGTAGGGGTGGTCCGTGGCGAAGCCGGCGATGCGTTCCAGTAACTGGGCGCGTACCGGGGAGGGCAGGTGAATGAACAGCTCGGGCATTTCCTTGGCCAGTTCGGCGGAGTAGAGCACCAGGTCCTGGCGCTCGAACTGGGCGGTGAGGCCGAGGTAGTCGAGGGCGCTGCCGGTGAGCATCGCGGCGGCCGCCTTGGTTTCCTGCATGCCTTGCAGGCGCGCGGGGTTGCGTTGTTCGGCCTGGGACAGGGTCATCCAGAATTCGACGGTGAGGGTGAACAGGATCGACTGCTCGCGCAGCGAGTAGCTCATCAGGCCCAGCGCCTCGGCGCCGTAGGGCTGCCTGGCGGCGCGGAAGTCGAAGTACAGGCGCATCAGTTCCTTGAGCTTGAACAGCACTTCGCGGGCCTCGTTCTGGCGGATCTCCAGCGGGCTATAGATGTTCAGCTGCGGGCGGAAGTTTTCCTCGCTGACCATGCGCAGGTAGAGCGGCCCGGTGAATTCGCCGCTGCGTCGCGGCAGGGCGTTCTTCTGGGTTTCCTCGATCTTCTTCAGGGCGTCGATCAGCACCTGGTAGTCGTGGCTGTCCCAGGGCTTCTGGATGTCCGGGATGCGCTGGCCGAGGTAGTAGAGGTCGGCGGCGGCGAGCGGGCGGCCGAGAACCAGTAAAAGGATGGCCAGCGGCCAGAGCAGGCGGCGTGATAGGGTCGGCACGGACTTTCCTTGCGGGGCGCGTGGATCGGCCTAGGTTAGCGATGGCCGGGGCCGCCGTCACCCCGCGCTTCGATTGGAGCGGACGGCGTGGCGACGAGGCAGTGGAACGGCTTGCAGGCGGTGTTCGAGGACCTCGGCGGCTACGGCGCGCTGGCGCGCCAGGCCGGACAGGGCGAGGGGCCGCTGGTGGGGCATCTGCAACGGACCAACATCCAGCTGGCGGCGATCCCGGTGTTCACCCGCAAGGGCATCGCCGAGACCACGGTCAACGACCTGCTGGAGGCGGCGCGCGTTTCGCGGCGGACTTTCTACAAGTACTTCGCCGGCAAGCTGGAGGTGCTGGAAAGCATCTACCACAGCGCCGTGCAACTGCTGCTGGCGCGCTTCGGCGGGCTGCGCAGCGAGGCCGGCAGCGACGAGGACTGGCTGCGGGCGATGGTCTCGCTGTTCTTCGACTATCACCTGGCGGTCGGCCCGATCATCCGCATGATGCAGGAGGAGGCGCTGCACGCCGGCTCGCCGCTGGCGGCGCACCGGCAGCGCGCGCACCTGCGGATCATCGAACTGTGGGCCGAGCGCCTCGGCGCCCAGGGCGCGGCGCACGATCCGCTGACCTACCGGGTGCTGATCTGGGCGATGGAGGCGGCCTCGCTGGACCTGCTCAACGCCAGCGATCCGCTGGAGCTGCCACGGGTCAAGCGGGTGCTCGGCGACCTGCTGGTGGGGACGCTCTGTCCCCGCACCCAGGTTCCGACGAAATCGCAAGGGTAACAGCCGGGCAGTCGCCGCTCGCGCCGACAGAACCTAGGTTGGGCTCGCAGCCTGCCTTGGCCATGCTCTGATGACCTGTCATGACAACAAGACGGGAGACGTGCGTCCATGTCCGCGACACCCTATCTGCTGCAACCGCCGCTGGCGGTCGGATTCGCCCGCCTGGGCTTCGGCTCCCTGTCGCTGGAGTCGCTGCGCGAGCGCTACGCCGCGCCGTCCAGTGGCTCGCGCTTCATCGAGCTGGACGGTTTCCCGCTGCACTACCGCGACGAGGGCACTCGCGACAAGCCGGTGCTGGTGATGATCCACGGCGTGGTCGCCTCGCTGCACACCTGGGACGACTGGGTGAAGGCGATGTCGCCGTACTTCCGCATCGTCCGTTTCGACGTGCCGGGCTTCGGCCTGACCGGGCCGGGGCGCGACACCGACTACTCCGGCGAGCGCATGGTGGCGATCCTCGGCCAGTTGCTCGACCACCTGGGGATCGACAAGGCTTCGATCGCCGGCAACTCCCTGGGCGGCTATATCGCCTGGAACTTCGCCCTGGCCCAGCCGCAGCGGGTGGAGCGGCTGGTGCTGATCGACCCGGCCGGCTACCAGATGCGCAAGGTGCCGTGGATGATCGCCGCGGCGGCGCTGCCCGGCTCGACCCTGGCGATGCCGCTGTGGATGCCGCGCGCGCTGATCGCCCAGGGCATCAGGGAAGTCTACGGCGAGCCGGGGCGGATCAAGCCGGGCGTGGTCGACCGCTACTACGACCTGAGCCGCCGCCCGGGCAACCGCAAGGGCATGATGGAGATCTTCCGCGTGCTGCTGAAGGTCAACCGCGAGGAACTCGGCAGCTCCGGCGAACGTATCGCCCGGATCGCCGCGCCGACCCTGCTGATGTGGGGCGAACGCGACCGCTGGATCTCGCCGAAGCACGTACCGCTGTGGCAACGCGACCTGGCGGGGATCCAGGTGAAGACCTATCCGGGCGTCGGGCATATCCCGATGGAGGAGATTCCCGAGCAGACCGCGGCGGACGCACTGCGCTTCCTGATGGCCTGATCCCAGGCCGTCATGAAGAAGCCCGCGCTGGTCAGTCGCGGGCTTTTTTATTTATTGCGATGCAAGCCCCTCTCGCGGTGGAGAGGGGCGGCGGGGAGGCTCAGGCGGCCTTCGGCTCCGGCTCGAACTGGTCGCGGTATTGCTCGATGAGGTGCAGGTTATTGTGCTGCCAGGGGTGGAAGTCCTTCTTGTAGAAGTCCAGGTACACGCCTACCAGTGAACGGAACACGCCGTCCTTGCCCCACAGCCACTTGATGCCGTCGCGCCAGACCTTGAAGTTCCACAGCAGGCCGTCGCGCTTGAGCATGTGGACCAGGCCCTTGGTGGTGTCGAGGGCGAAGAAGAAGGTGCCCTGGACCATCGCCCGGCGGCGTAGGCTGGCCTTGCCGTTGACCAGCATGAACACGTCGTAGGCCACCGCCTTGTGCTCGGTTTCCTCCAGCGCGTGCCAGCGCCACAGGCGGGCCATGGTAGGGTCGGCGCCCTCCAGCCACCTGGGGTTGCTCAGCAGGCCGTCGGCCATGATCGCGGTGAGATGTTCCAGGGCCGCGGTGGCCGCCAGCTGGCGCGAGGGGTGCAGCTTCTGCTGGGCGAAGCGGATGCGCCGCTTGGCGCCACCTTCGAGGCGATCGATGTCGTAGCCGAGGGCGCGCAGGCGGTCGCTGTAGACCAGGTGCTCGCGGCTGTGGTGGCCTTCCTGGCCGATGAAGCCGCGGATCTGCTGCTTCAGCGCCGGGTCCTCGACCCGCTCGCGGTAGTGGCGCACGGAGTCGATGAAGAAGCGCTCGCCGTCGGGGAACAGCACCGACATGGCATTGAACATGTGGGTCTTGAAAGCGTCGCCGCTGTGCCAGTGGCGCGGCATCGGATCGGGCAGGTCGAAGTCCAGATGACGCGGGCGGATCTCCAGACCTTCGGGGGTGGTGCTGGCCATAGCGGCTCCCTGTGATGGTGAAGGACCATGGGCTCGACTATCGCTTGCGGGGGGTAGCCTCACAAGGTTATCTTCTGCCAAATTTCCGGTCATATCCGGCCAGCGGTCAGAACAACAATCAGCCATGAAACAACCGCTCAACTTCACCGCCGAACTGGTGCCGGTGGCCTATGCCGAGGCGCTGCTCGATCTCGTCGCGGAACACGGCGTGTCCCGCCAGGCGCTGTTCGACGCCGCGCGGGTGCGCCCCGAGGTGCTCGAGAGCCCGAACGGCCGCCTGTCCTTCCTCGATTTCAACCAGCTCACCTACAGCGCCCAGATCCTCTGCGACGAACCGGCGCTGGGGCTGGTGCTCGGCCAACGGCTGAACGTCTCGGCCCACGGCATCCTCGGCTACGCGGTGCTGTCCAGCGCCAACCTGGGCAAGGCCATCCAGTTCGCCCTCAAGTACTACCGGGTGCTCGGCCTGGCCTATGAACTGGAGCTGGTGCTCGACGACGGCCGCGCCGAGTTGCGCGCGGTGGAGTCGATGCCGCTGGGCAGCGCCTCGGTGTTCGCCGCCGAGGGCCTGATGGCGACGCTGTATTCCATCGCCTGTTTCCTGGTCGGCGAGCCGCTGCAGGAGGTGCGGGTGGGCTTCGCCTATCCGGCGCCGGCCCATGCCCGGCGCTACGCCGAGGTGTTCGGCGTGGCCGCCGAGTTCGAGCAGCCCTGCCACTGGCTGAGCATGCCCAGCGAATACCTGGAGCGGCCGATGGCGCTGGCCAACCCGGCCACGGTGCAGATGTGCGAGCAGCAGTGCGAGGCGCTGCTGGCCACCCTGGACGTCCAGGAAGGCCTGCTGACCCGCGTGCGCCGCCTGCTGCTGGCGCGTCCCGGCGACTTCCCCGATCTCGAGCAGGCCGCCCGCGAACTGCACACCAGCGGGCGCAGCCTGCGCCGGCACCTGTCGTCGCTGGGGACCAGCTACCAGCAGGTCCTCGACGACGTGCGCAAGCGCCTGGCCCTGCAGTACCTGACCACCACCCAGCTGCCGCTGTACGAGATCGCCCTGCTGCTCGGTTTCAACGATTCGTCGAACTTCCGCCGGGCGTTCCGCAAGTGGACCGGCAAGCTGCCCAGCGACTACCGCGAAGCGCCCTGAGCCATCGCCAGCGGTCCTCGGCGGCGGGTGGATGTGCCATGCTTGGCGTCTACTGGAAATCCATGGCGCGCTTGCCGCGCCGACCGTGATCGGAGTCTTGCATGTCGACATCCCCCGCGTTGATCCGCGAAACCTTCCCTGTCGGGCCTTTGCAGTGCAACTGCACCATCATTGGCGATCCGCTGACCAGGAAGGCCATCGTCGTCGATCCGGGCGGCGACCACGAGCTGATCCTGCAGCGCCTCGAGCGGCTCGGCCTGCAGGTGGTCAGCATCGTTCATACCCACGCGCACCTGGACCACTTCCTCGCCTCCGGCGAGCTGAAGAAGCGCACCGGCGCCAGCCTGCACCTGCACAAGGACGACCAGTTCCTCTGGGACAACCTGGAGATGCAGTGCCAGCTGTTCGGCGTGCCCTACAAGCCGGTGCCGGCGCCGGACCGCTGGCTGGCCGACGACGAGGAACTGGCCTGCGGCTGCGGCGTGGCGCTGCATACCCCGGGGCACACGCCGGGCTCGATGAGCTTCTGGTTCCCCCAGGCGAAGCTGCTGGTCGCCGGCGACACCCTGTTCCGCCGCGGCATCGGCCGCACCGACCTGTGGGGCGGCGACTCGGCGGCGATCCAGCGTTCGATCAAACAGCGCCTGTACCGTCTCGACGAGGACGCCACGGTGGTCGCCGGCCATGGCCCGGACACCACGCTGGGCGAGGAGATGCGCGAGAACCCCTTCGTCAGGGGCTGAATAGGAATTTTCCGAGGGACGGGAATTTTGCCACTTGGCTATGCTCTAAGCTATCGGCCGCCCCTCACGCAGGGGCGTTTCAGTACCTCGAGGAGTAGTTTTCCCATGTTCACCTCCCGTTGCCTGCCTCTGGCCGCAGCCGTCACCGCACTGGCCCTGCTGGCCGGTTGTGCCTCCAACAACCCCTACGACACGCAAAGCCAAAGCCAGGGTGGCATGAGCAAGACGGCCAAGTATGGCGGACTGGGTGCGCTGGCCGGCGCTGTCGCCGGCGCCGCGATCGATCACAACAACCGTGGCAAGGGCGCGCTGATCGGCGCCGCCGTCGCCGGCGCGGCCGCCGCGGGTTACGGTTACTACGCCGACAAGCAGGAAGCCGAACTGCGCCGGCAGATGGAAGGCACCGGCGTGGAAGTGCAGCGCCAGGGCGACGACATCAAGCTGATCATGCCGGGCAACATCACCTTCGCCACCGATTCGGCGAACATCGCCCCGAGCTTCTACGCGCCGCTGAACAACCTGGCGAACTCGTTCAAGCAGTACAACCAGAACACCATCGAGATCGTCGGCTACACCGACAGCACCGGCAGCCGCCAGCACAACATGGACCTGTCCCAGCGCCGCGCGCAGAGCGTGGCCGGCTACCTGACCGCCCAGGGCGTCGACGGCACCCGCCTGAGCACCCGCGGCATGGGCCCGGACCAGCCGATCGCGAGCAACTCCACCGCGGACGGCCGCGCGCAGAACCGCCGCGTCGAGGTCAACCTGCGACCGGTTCCGGGCGCCCAGGGCCCGGCGCAGACCCAGCCGCAGTACTGATCGCGGCCTGGACGAAAAAGCCCGCCATTCGGCGGGCTTTTTCATGGGCGCTGGTAGGCGCTCTTCGTTCTACGCCTTGGCGTTACCGGGAAACTCGCGGTGCAGGCTGTCGAGCAACTGGTCCTTGCGCTCCCACAGTTGGTTGACCCATTGCTGGAACTCCGCGCGGTAGGCGGCGTCCTGGTCGTAGCTCTTGCCGACGAACTGGCGCGGGATTTCCAGTTCCTCGAAGCGCACCACGACCTCCTTCAGGCGTCCGGAAAGCAGGCACCAGAAGGTCGGGCTGCCGTCCGGGTAGTGGATGGTCACGTTGACCAGGGTCTTCAGCTGCTCGCCCATGGCGTCGAGGACGAAGGCGATGCCGCCGGCCTTGGGCTTGAGCAGGTGGCGGAACGGCGACTGCTGCTCGTCGTGCTTGGCGCGGGTGAAGCGGGTGCCTTCGAGGAAGTTGAACACCGCCACCGGGATGCGGCTGAACTTGGCGCAGGCCTTGCGCGTGGTCGCGAGGTCCTGGCCTTTCTTTTCCGGATGCCTGGCCAGGTAGGCCTTGCTGTAGCGCTTCATGAAGGGGAAATCGAGGGCCCACCAGCACAGGCCGATGATCGGCACCCAGATCAGTTCCTGCTTGAGGAAGAAGCGCAGCAGCGGGATGCGCCGGTTCAACTGGTATTGCAGGACGAGGATGTCGACCCAGCTCTGGTGGTTGCTGGTGACCAGGTAGGAATGCTGGTACTCCAGCCCCTGCAGGCCCTGGACGTTCCAGCGGGTGCGCTGGACCAGGTTCATCCAGCCCTTGTTGCAGGCGATCCAGCCTTCGGCGATCAGGCTCATGATCTTGCTGCACAGGCGCTGGGCGGCGGCGAACGGCAGCAGCAGCTTGACCAGGGTCATGCCGAACAGCAGGCAGGCCCAGCACAGGGTGCTGGCCACCAGCAGCAGGCCGGCCAGCGAGCCGCGCAGGAAATGGGGGAGAAACGAAAGCATCGAGGAGTCCTTGTACGTAGGCGCCCGGCCAGGGCCGGGCGCGTGGAGCGGGGCGTGATCCCGCCGTTCACATGGCACATCCTCGTGCCTGGCCGAAGCCAGTGCCGCCCATCGGGCGGCGTTCCCTCAGGCCGGCGCCTGGGCGTCCGCCTGGATGGCGGTGAGGGCGATGGTGTAGACGATGTCTTCCACCAGCGCGCCGCGCGACAGGTCGTTCACCGGTTTGCGCAGGCCTTGCAGCATCGGCCCGACGCTGACGCAATCGGCGCTGCGCTGCACTGCCTTGTAGGTCGTGTTGCCGGTGTTCAGGTCGGGGAAGATGAACACCGTGGCCTGCCCGGCCACCGGGCTGTTCGGCGCCTTCTGGCGGCCGACGCTGGCGATGGCGGCGGCATCATACTGCAAGGGTCCGTCGATCAACAGGTCGGGTCGCTGCTCGCGCGCCAGGCGGGTGGCCTCGCGGACCTTGTCGACATCGACGCCGGAACCGGAGTCGCCGGTGGAGTAGCTGATCATCGCGACCCGTGCCGGGATGCCGAAAGCCTGCGCCGACGCGGCACTCTGCACGGCGATCTCGGCCAGGTCACTGGCCGAAGGATCGGGATTCACCGCGCAATCGCCGTAGACCAGCACCTGGTCCGGTAACAACATGAAAAACACTGACGACACCAGGTTGTAGCCGGGCGCGGTCTTGATCAGTTGCAGCGCCGGGCGGATGGTGCTGGCGGTGGTGTGGATGGCGCCGGAGACCAGGCCGTCGACCTCGTCGAGGGCGAGCATCATGGTCGCCAGGACCACGCTGTCCTCCAGTTGCTGCTCCGCCATCGGCGCGTTCAGCCCCTTGCCCTTGCGCAGCTCGACCATCGGCTCGACGTAGCGCTGCCGGACCAGGTCCGGATCGATGATCTCCAGCCCTTCCGGCAGCACGATGCCCTGGGCCTGGGCCACCGCCCGGACCTCTTCCGGCTTGGCCAGCAGCACGCAGCGGGCGATCCCGCGCGCCTGGCAGATCGCCGCGGCCTGCACGGTGCGCGGCTCGCTGCCCTCGGGCAGGACGATGCGCTTGCCGGCCTTCTGCGCGCGCTGCACCACCTGGTAGCGGAACGCCGGCGGCGACAGGCGCAGCTCGCGCGGCGTGCCGCAGCGCTGCTTGAGCCATTCGAAGTCGATGTGCCCGGCGACGAACTCGGTGACCCGCTCGGCGCGCTCGCGGTCGTCCACCGGGATTTCCTTGTTCATCCGGTTCAGGTTGGTCGCCGTGTCGTAGGAGCCGGTGGCCACCGACAGCACCGGCAGGCCGCCCTGCAGGGCGCCACGGCAGAGTTCCATGATCCGCGGGTCGGGTGGGAAGTCGCTGCACAGCAGCAGTCCGGCCAGCGGCACGCCGTTCATCGAGGCCAGGCTGGCGGCGAGGATGATGTCGTCGCGGTCGCCGGGGGTCACCACCAGCACGCCGGGCTTGAGCAACTGCACGGTGTTGGGCACGGCGCGGGCGCACAGCACGATCTTCTGCACCCGGCGCTGCTCGTAGTCGCCGGCGTTGATCACCCGCGCGCTGAGCAGGTCGGCGATGTCGCGGGTGCGCGCGGCGTTGAGCTCGTCCTGCCAGGGAATGCAACCGATCAGGCGGAAGTCGTCGCGCAGCAGCGGCGAGTGTTCGGTCAGGCGCCGGGCGAAGTCGGCGACGCCGTCCTCGGCGCTGGCCGCGTCGGCCTCGCCGCGGACCTTGTTGAGGATCACCCCGAGCACCTTCGGGTCGCGCGGGCCGCCGAACAGCTGGGCCTGGATCTCGATGCGGTCGGTGAGTTCGGTGAGGGTCTCGTTCTCCGGCGCCGAGACCAGGATCACCTCGGCGTCGAGGCTCTTCGCCAGGTGGAAGTTGACCCGCGCGGCATAGCTGGCGTGGCGGGTCGGCACCATGCCTTCGACGATCACCACGTCCTTGTCGGTGGCGGCGCGCTGGTAGAGGCTGATGATCTCTTCGAGCAGTTCGTCCAGCTGGCCGTCGCCGAGCATCCGCTCGACCTGCGCTAGTGGCAGCGGTTTCGGCGTGTCCAGGCCGTGGGTGCGCGCCACCAGTTCGCTGGAGCGCTCCGGGCCGAGGTCGCCGGGGTGCAACTGGGCGATGGGTTTGAAGAAGCCGACCTTCAGTCCGGCGCGCTCGAGGGCGCGGAGCAGGCCGAGGCTGATCGAGGTGAGGCCGACGCCGAAGCCGGTCGGGGCGATGAAGAAGGTATGCATCTGGGCTCCTTAAGCCGTGCGTTGGGCCGCGCCGCCGGGTGGGCGGGGGCTCCGGTCCCGTTCAGTCGAGCAGGGCCAGGGTGTCGAGGGCGATCTGCCGCTCTTCGTTGGTCGGGATGACCAGCACCCGCGGGTGGCCCGTGGCCTGGATCGGTCCGGCGACGCCGCGCACGCAGCGGGCGTTGGCCTCTTGGTCCAGGCGCAGGTCGAACAGTCGCAGGTGGGCCACGGTCTTGGCGCGCACCAGCGGCGAGTTCTCGCCGATGCCGCCGGTGAAGATCACCCCGTCCAGCTGCGGCAGGGCGCAGCTCATCGCCGCCAGGGACTTGGCCAGGCGGTAGCAGAACACCTCGATCGCCAGGGCCGCGCCGGGGTGGCCCTGCTCGCGCTCCTGCTCCAGGGTGCGCATGTCGTTGGACAGGTTGGAGAGGCCGAGCAGGCCGCTCTCGTTGTTCAGCATCGAGTCGATGCGCTCCAGGCTCCAGCCCAGGGTCCGCGCCAGGTGGCTGTGCAGGTTGGGGTCGACGTCGCCGCTGCGGGTGCCCATCACCAGGCCCTCCAGCGGGGTCAGGCCCATGCTGGTGTCGAGGCTCTGGCCGTTGACGATGGCGCAGGTCGAGCTGCCGTTGCCGAGATGGGCGCTGAGCCAGCTGCTGTCGCCGACCGCCAGCCCGGCCATTTCCGCCGCGCGGTGGCTGACGTAGCGGTGGCTGGTGCCGTGGAAGCCGTAGCGGCGCACGCCGTGCTCGCGATAGAGGGCTTCCGGCAGGGCGTAGCGGTAGGCATGTTCCGGCAGGCTCTGGTGGAAGGCGGTGTCGAACACGGCGACGTGCGGCAGCCCGGGGAACAGCGTCATCGCCGCTTCGATGCCCTGCAGGTTGGCCGGGTTGTGCAGCGGCGCCAGCGGCGCGGTGGCGCGGATCGCTTCGATCACCCGCCCGTCGAGGCGCGTGGCATGGGTGAACAGCTCGCCGCCGTGCACCACCCGGTGGCCGATGCCGTGCAGCTTGCCGCCGGCGGCGTTCTGCACCATCGGCAACAGTTGGGCGAGGGCGGCGCGGTGGTCGGCGTTGGGAATCATCAGGCTGTCGCTGTCGCCGCCGCGCTTCCAGCGCAGCACCGCGTCGCGGCTGCCCAGGCGCTCGGCGAGGCCGTGCAGGGGAAACAGGGAATGGGCTTCGTTGACCAGGGCGAACTTGATCGACGAACTGCCGCAGTTGATCACCAGAATGTTGCGTGAGGGCATCACTGCTCCTTGGTCTGCTCTTCTTGTTCCCGGGCACACCAGCCGCAGCGAAAGGGGCGGCCGAGCTGTCTGTGCCGCGCGTTTTCGTCCAGGACCCAGGCGCGCGACTGCCAGGGCGGTTGGTGGCGCAGGTGCTGAGTATGGCCACAGGACAAGACTGCCACCCAATGGCCTTCCTCGTCCTGATGAAAATCAATCACCCGCGACGGCGTTCGCACGTCCCGTTCATCCGGGGCGCGGTCGCTTTCGGGGCTATTGATGCGTACACTTGCGCATTCATCTTCTTTATCGAAAAGGTTTCGTACCATGCAGATCGCGGCCAACAAGGCGGTTTCCATCGACTATACCCTGACCAACGACGCCGGGGATGTCATCGACAGTTCCGCAGGTGGCGCGCCGCTGGTTTACCTGCACGGTGCCGGCAACATCATCGTCGGCCTGGAGAAGGCCCTGGAAGGCAAGAACGTCGGTGACGAGCTGAGCGTCGCCATCGAGCCGGAAGATGCCTATGGCGAGTACAGCGCCGAGCTGGTCGCGACCCTGACCCGCGAGATGTTCGAGGGCGTCGACGAGCTGGAAGTGGGCATGCAGTTCCATGCCTCGGCGCCGGACGGCGGCATGCAGATCGTCACCATCCGCGACATCGACGGCGACGACGTGACCGTCGACGGCAACCACCCGCTGGCCGGCCAGCGCCTGAACTTCAAGGTCAAGGTGGTCGACGTGCGCGACGCCAACGCCGAGGAAATCGCCCATGGCCACATCCATGGCGAGGGTGGTCATCACCACTGATCGGCTGTCGTTCGCCGATTGATGGCCTGGGCCGTCCAGCGGCGGAACTGCTAAGCTGATACTGCGAAAGGCGCCTTTGGGCGCCTTTCGCGTCATGCGCCATGCCTGGGCTCTCCACCCCGTCCCCCGGGGTTGCGCCGCAGCCGGGAATCCCGTCCGCTGCGGGGCTTGGCACGTTGTGTCGCTGAATGCGCAAGGAGTACGTCATGAGTGCCTTTCACGATCTCACCCTGCAGGGGTTGGATGGACAGGACCTGCCGCTTTCCCCGTTCAAGGGCAAGGTGCTGCTGGTGGTCAATGTCGCCTCCAAATGCGGCCTGACACCCCAGTACGCCGGCCTGGAGAACCTCTACCAGACCTACCGCGAGCGCGGTTTCGCGGTGCTCGGCATCCCCTGCAACCAGTTCGCCGGCCAGGAGCCGGGCAGCGAGGCGGAGATCCAGTCCTTCTGCAGCCTGAACTATGGCGTCAGCTTCCCGATGAGCGCCAAGGTCGAGGTCAACGGCAGTGCGCGGCACCCGCTCTATCGCCTGCTGGCGGGCGAGGGCGCGGAGTTTCCCGGCGACATCACCTGGAACTTCGAGAAATTCCTCCTCGGCCCCGATGGCCGCGTGCTGGCGCGCTTCAGCCCACGCACCGCGCCGGACGACCCGGCCCTGGTGCAGGCCATCGAGAAGGCCCTGGGTTGACTGTCCCGGCGGGAGGCCTCCCGCCGGCGCCTTTCCCTCCCGAACGCGGCGCGACAAGCCCCGGCCTGTGATGCCTGATCACTGTCGTTGATAGTGCTGGGCGAGCGAGACGACCGGTCATATTCTCTCGCTCCATGAACAGCAATCGACTCGACAAGCGTGAACTGATCCTGGCCAAGGGCTCCGAGGTCATGACCCGGCGCGGCTACCACGGTACCGGGGTGCTGGAGATCGTCCAGGCCGCGCGCATTCCCAAGGGCTCCTTCTATCACTACTTCGACAGCAAGGAAGCCTTCGCCGAGCAGGCCCTGGAACACGTCTACGCGCCGCGCCTGGCGCGCTACGCCCAGGCCCTCGGCGACCGCCGCTTCAGCCCGCGCGAGCGGGTGCTGCGCTACTACGGCGAGCTGCTGGAGCACTTCGCCCGCCAGGAAAAGCCCGAATACCACTGCTTCATCGGCAGCCTGAGCTTCGAGATGGCCGAGCTGTCGCCGCCGATCGCGGCCAGGGTCGAGTCGATCCTGCAGGCTTCCGCGCGAATCCTCCAGGACTGCCTGGAGCAGGCGCGCGAGGCCGGCGAACTGGCCGCCGACGAGGACTGCGCGAGCCTGGCCGGCTTCATCGGCTGCGCCTGGCAGGGCGCCCTGGCGCGCTTCAAGGTCGGCGCCGGCCTCGCTCCGCTGAATGCTTTCATGTCGCGTCTGGAGCTGCTGCTCCGCGCCTGATACCTGCCCGACCCGCCCATTCCCCCTCAGGAGTCCGTCCATGAGTGCCCCCGTAGAAGCCCTGTTCCAACCGTTCCGCCTCGGCGCCCTGGAACTGCCCACCCGCGTGGTGATGGCGCCGATGACGCGCAACTTTTCCCCCGGCGGCGTACCCGACGCCAAGGTCGTCGAGTACTACCGCCGACGCGCCGCCGCCGGCGTCGGCCTGATCGTCAGCGAAGGCACCACGGTCGGCCACAAGGCCGCCAACGGCTATCCGAACGTGCCGCGCTTCCATGGCGAGGACGCCCTGGCCGGCTGGAAGCAGGTGGTCGAGGCAGTGCATGCCGAGGGCGGGCGCATCGTTCCGCAGCTCTGGCACGTCGGCAGCGTCCGCCGCCTGGGCGTGGAGCCGGACGCCAGCGTGCCCGGCTACGGCCCGATGGAGAAGGCCAAGGACGGCAAGGTGCTGGTCCACGGCATGAGCAAGGCCGACATCCAGGAGGTCATCGCCGCCTTCGCCCAGGCCGCCCGCGACGCCCAGGCGATCGGCATGGACGGGGTGGAGATCCACGGCGCCCACGGCTACCTGATCGACCAGTTCTTCTGGGAAGGCAGCAACCAGCGCGACGACGAGTACGGCGGCAGCCTGGCCAATCGCTCGCGCTTCGCCGTCGAGCTGGTGCAAGCGGTGCGCGCGGCGGTCGGCGCGGATTTCCCGATCATCTTCCGCTTCTCCCAATGGAAGCAGCAGGACTATTCCGCGCGCCTGGTGGAAAGCCCGGAGGGCCTGCGCGAGTTCCTCGCGCCGCTGGTGGAGGCCGGCGTCGATATCTTCCACTGCTCGACCCGGCGCTTCTGGATTCCCGAGTTCGAAGGCTCGGAACTCAACCTGGCCGGCTGGACCCGCGAGCTGACCGGCAAGCCGACCATTACCGTGGGTAACGTCGGCCTGGACGGCAGCGAGTTCCTGCAATTCTTCGGCAACACCGACGAGGTGGCGCAGCCGGCGAGCATCGACGGCCTGGTGGAGCGCCTGGACAAGGGCGAGTTCGACCTGGTCGCGGTGGGCCGCGCGCTGCTGGTGGATCCGGAGTGGGCGGTGAAGGTCCGCGAGGGGCGTATCGGCGACATCAAGCCGTTCAGCCGCGAGGCCCTGGCCAGCCTGGTCTGAGGCCGCGTCCGCGGCGCACCGGCCCGGCGCCGCGCCGGCAAGGAGATCCCACCCCTCGGGGTGGGATTTTTCATGCCCGTGATTTTTTCCGAAAACCCGCCGTGCGACCGGCTGACTTCAAAGTCCGAAACGGGCATTGTATGACCGCCAACACAACAATAGGCCGAGAAACGGCCAGAGGAGCGAATCCATGCGTATCGGCCTGGTGGTCGACGCGACCTGCGACCTGCCGCCCGAATTCCTCGCCGCCCACGGCATCCGCGTGATGCCGATCGGGATCCGCCTGGGCGAGCAGCGGCTCATCGATCGACGCGACCCCGACACCACCCTGAGCTTCTACCGCGACCACCTGCCCAAGGTCGGCAGCAAGGACGGCAGCCAGCCGCTCTCCGCCGCCGAGTTGCAGCAATGGTTCCTCGACGAACTGGTGACCGACTTCGACTACGTGGTCTGCCTCACCGTCGACAGCCTGCGCAGCCCGATCTTCGAGCACGCCACCCAGGCCTCCTTCGGCCTGCTCCAGCATTACCACGAGCGCCGCCACGCGGCCGGCATCGCCGGTCCCTTCACCCTGCGCGTACTCGACAGCCACGCGGTGTTCGCCGGCCTCGCCTGCCTGGCCGCAGAGGCTGCGCGCCTGCTGGCGCAGGGCAGCCACCCCAACGCGCTGCGCACGCGCCTCGAACAGCTCAGCCAGCAGACCTGCACCTACCTGGTCGCCGACGACCTCGGCCACTTGCGCCGGCGCGGCTTCCAGAAGGGCGATCGCAGCGGTTTCGTCGACCGGGTCAAGGGCGCGGCGCTGGGGTTGGGCTCGCTGCTCGACGTCAAGCCGGTGTTCAGCCTGGCCGAAGGCGAGGACAAGCCGGTGGCGCTCTCGCCGAGTTTCGAGAAGTCGGCGGAGAAGCTGCTCGGCTACGCCCTGGCGCGGGTACAGGCGGGTGAGCTGCTGGCACCGCAACTGGGTCTCAGCTATGCCGGCGATCCGACCGCGCTGCGCGACCTGCCGGGCTTCGCCGCGCTGGAGAACGCCTGTCGCGAGCGCGACATCCACTTGCACCTGGGCATGCTCAGCCCTACCGGCGGCATCAACCTGGGCGCCGGGGCGATGAGCCTGGGCTTCATCGCCGCGCCGAAACCCTTTGCCTGAGGCTCACTCGCGGCTGCGCGGCAAGGCTCCGCCATCCTCCGCCGGCGGCCGCTCGGGCCTGGCCGGGGCGGGCTGGAGCAGCGGGCTGGCGCAGGCGTCTTCCAGGTAGTTCTGGAAATGTTCGACGATGCTCTCCCAGCCTTGCCGGCTGGCGTGCTGGCGGGCGTTGAGACGGACCCGGCGCAGGCGCTCCTGATCGCCCAGCAGCCAGCTGGCGACTTCGACGAAGCCGGCGTTGTCGCCCGGCGCGGCGAGCACGCCGTTGTGCCCGTGGCGGATGTGCTGGCCGGCGGCCGCCTGGTCGAAGGCCACCACCGCGAGGCCGGCGGCCTGGGCTTCGAGGACCACGTTGCCGAAGGTTTCCGACAGGCTCGGGAAGAGGAACAGGTCGCCGGAGGCGTAGTGGGCGGCCAGGGTCTCGCCGCGCTGCACGCCGCAGAACAGCGCTTCGGGCAGGTCGCGTTCGAGGTGCTTGCGTTCCGGCCCGTCACCCACCAGCACCAGGCGCAGCTTCAGCTGCGGATGGGCGGCACAGAGCGCGCGGAAGCTGCCGCCGAGCAGGCCGAGGTTCTTCTCCGCGGCCAGCCGGCCGACGTGCAGCACGGCGATGTCCTGTTCGCCCAGGCCCCAGCGCCGGCGCAGCTCGGAATCGCGGCGGGAGGGGTGGAAAAGTTGGCTGTCGACCCCGCGCGAGAGCAGGTTGAGGCGTTCGAAACCGCGCCGCTGCAATTCCATGCGCTGGCTGCCGCTGGGCACCAGGGTCATCTGCGTGCGGTTGTGGAACCAGCGCAGGTAGCCGGTGACCAGCCGGGTCAGCGGGCCGAAGCCGTAGTGCTCGCTGTACTGCTGGAAGTTGGTGTGGAAGCCGCTGACCGCCGGGATGCCCAGGCGCCGCGCGGCGCGCAGGGCGGAGAAGCCGAGCGGGCCTTCGGTGGCGATGTAGAGCACGTCGGGGCGCTGGCGTTTCCAGCAGCGCAGCAGCTTGTGCAGGCTCGACATGCCCCATTGCAGGCCGGGGTAGCCGGGCAGCGGCCAGCCGCGGGTCAGCAGCAGCTCGGCATCGCTGCGCCGGCCGTCGTCGCCCGGTTGGCGCGGGCGCACCACCTGGACCCGGTGGCCGAGCTGCTGGAGGCCGGCGTGCAGGCGTCCCAGGGTGTTGGCGACGCCGTTGACTTCCGGCGGATAGGTTTCGCTGATCAGGGCGATGCTCAGGGGTCTGCTCATGACGCCAGTGTCGACCGGCGCCGTGTAGCGGATGTGACGTTTTCGTGATGACTTGATGACGGCGCCCGCCGGGCTCAATCCTGGAGAAACCGCGCCAGTTGGGCCGCCAGGTCGGCGTAGGTGGGCGGCGGGTTGGGGCAGAGGCTGGCGAGGCTGGCCTGGAAACCGGCGGCTGTATCCGCCTGCCGGGCTTCGACATAGTGCCGTATGACGGCCAGGGCGCGCTCGAGCTCGCTGGCGCGGAGGAACGGGCCGTCGTCCTTCTTGTAGCGTTCATCCAGGCGCGGACCATCGCCGCAGGCGTAGAGGAACAGACAGCCCCAGAGCTGGTAGCGCTCGTTGCAGGGATAGCTCTGGGGAACCTCGGAGTGCCTGTCCATCAGCGGAACATCCACATGGCCGGATTGCTCGAGGGCTTCATGGATGTCCAGCCAGCCGAATCCCTCCTCGTCCCGGTTCGAGAAGGTAATGCCCTGGCCGGAGCAGGCGACCGCCATCCCTTCGGCGAACCAGGTCGGCAGGGCATAGGGACCGAGGGGACGGAGCAGGTGCTGCTGGAGCGCGTGGACCATTTCGTGATGGATCATGCGGGCCAGATCGTCCGCTTCGTAGGACGCCGCGATCCGCAGCCTCACGCATCCGTTCCGGGCCTCGCCCGCATGGCCGTCCGTGCTCGGCTCCACCTGTACCAGCAGCGGCAGGCGGGCGGCATCGGCGCTGGCGAACTGCGCGGTGAAGCGGCTGTAGGCCTGCTCGACCAGCGCCAGCAGCGCAGCCTGTTGCTCAGCCGGAAAGGTATCGCCGAAAGTTACGCGGTGGGGCATGGACGGGTCCCTGGTGCGGAGAAGGGGCCCAGCCTAGCGCATCCGCCAGCGTCGCGCTTCCAGAGCGGCAGCCGAAGCGGGTTCAGGGCCCGGGCAGTACGTCGAACGAACGGGTGGCGCCGCCGATCTCGCTGACCTTCTGGGTCCAGAAGTTCTTCGTGTTGCCATAGTGCCTGATGTAGTAGCGGCCCGGTTCCGTTCCCTGGGGAATGGTCCAGCTGATGGTCGCCTTCGAGGCCGATATGCCGACTCTTTGCCAACGATACGTGGTCTCCCAGTCATTGTCGGTGGCAACGGCCATGGGGGGCTGCTTGCCGTCCTTGCCGATGTTCACCACTTCCAGGAAGGTCTTCTCGGTGCGCAGGTCGTTCTTCGGATGTCCGCTCACGAAGGCGACGATCACCGTATCGCCGACCCGATAACTTTCCCTGGGTTGTTGCAACACGTCGCCGAAGGACCTGCCGATATAGGGATCGTCGGCCACTACTCCGGTCTGGAAGTTCATCTGGCAGCAGGACAGGTCCGGCGCGATAGCCGAGGTTTCCACCGGCAGGCGCTCGCGCAGCGCCACCGCCATGTCGACGAAGAGTTGCTGGTAGGCGGCCTGGGTCCAGGGCCCGTAGAGGGTCGAGCCGCCCTCGTATTCCTGGGCGGCGTATTCCTCGCGGGTGGTGACGTAGCTGGCATAGGCGTTGGCGTAGCCGTTGAAGATCACGTGGCGGATGCCGGCCGCCTCGCTGGCCGCCTGCACCGCGCGGCGGATGCGCACGCCGGCCATGACGGTGAATTCCGCCGGGGCGCCGAGCAGTTCCAGCTGGCCGATGCGGAACATCTGGATCGGCAGCACGGTCGGCGTCCAGGGGTAGGGTTGCTTGTTGCCGGTGTCGGCGAGGATGGTCTTTTCCGCCTGGCACTGCACCAACTCCTTCGGCGGTACTCCGGTGAGCAGCCCGCCGAGGGCCGAGAGGAACGGGTTGTTGCCTTCCTCCAGGCCCAGCGGCCCGGGGCCGTCCTCGGTGCTGCCGGCGGCCAGGCTGGTGCCGATGGCTGCGCTGCATAGCTGGTGCGGCTGGCCGTCGGTGAACTCGGGGCGGATCGGCAGGCGGGTGAAATCGACGAAGCGGAAGCGCGAATCCAGTTCGCCGAGCACCTCTTCCTGGTTCTCGCCGGCGATCTGGTAGGCCTTGGCGAACTGGCGCAGGCCGATCTCGCGGGTGTTGTCGAACTCGTTGTCGAAGGGGCCGGAACCGGGCTTCAGGTTCAGGTTGGGCGACAGGTTGCCGGCGTTGGTCTGGGCGAAGGCCGCGACGAAGCCGGCCTTGCGGCTGACGTCGTGCTCCCAGTGGTAGCTGGCGTAGCCCTTGTTGTCCGGTGAGATCAGGCGGTTGGCGTTGGTCATGGAGGTGCTGTGCACCGGGAACCAGCTGATCGCCCCGGCCAGCTCGCCGTTGGCGTCGACGAAGCTGAGCACGCTCATCTGCGGATCAATGCCGTCCTCGTAGCCGGCGATGTCCGGGTTCTTCAGGTGCGACAGCAGCGAGCGGTTGCGGCTGGCGTTGCGCAGCTCGCCGCTGCCGTAGAACAGGCGGCCGGGCTGCAGCCTGGCCTGGGCCCGCTCGATGGCGCGGACGATACCGTCGACGATGGCGTCGAAGGTCTTTTCCTGGAAGCCGAGCACCGACAGGTTGTACATCGCGTAGTGGGAGAAGCCGCCCGGACCGGAGTGGGTGTGGGTGGCGGCCAGCATCACGTTGTTCTCGTCGTAGATCCCGGGGTACTTCGCCTTGAGCCGGGCCAGGACCTTCAGGTGCACGGCCTGGAAGATCATCCCCAGGTCGGTGTTGACGTAGACCAGGCGGCGTCCGCTGGCCGGTTCCTCGATGACGAAGGCGCGTGCCCACTGGCGCATGTGGATGCCGGCGGTCTTCTGTTCGAGGGACGAGTAACCCATCATGCCGACTTCGGCGGCTTCGCCGGTGATGTCCGCCTTGCCCAGGCCGAAGCGGTAGGGCAGATCGTCGGCCCGCGAGGGGTGGGAAAGGACCAGCAGGATGCAGGACAGCAACAGTCTGGTGAGCGCGGAACGTGACATGGCGACCCTCTTCTTGTCGTCCGCCGAAAGGCGGTGTGGGGAACCGGGGTCGACGAAGGCGGGGCGCGGCCCGCTTCGCCTGGTTGCCACTGTAGTGCCAGCTGGTACGGGCGGAGGGGGGCGTTGCGGACAGCAAGGGGGTGGACGGCGGCCATCCTGCCCGGGCGGCGGGCGGGCATAAAAAAGGCCGCCTGCGTGGGGAGGGCACGGGCGGCCAGTCGGGTTCGGCAGCGTCTCGCCGGTCTGCAAGGGCTGGCGCGGGTCTCGGCTGCGGTCCGCGCCGACGCTCCCGAGGGCCGTTGCAGTGTGCCCGGTCGGCGCTGTCAGGCCGGTGACGCCAGGATGACAATGCCGACAGGCGAGACCGGCGGGGCGATTACCTGACCAGCGCCTTCTCGCCTTCCTCGCGGACCCAGAACAGGGTCGCGCCGGCGACGGCGGCGGGCATCATCACCAGGTTGACCAGCGGGATCAGCAGCGCCAGGTAGGTCATCCCGCCGAAGCCCATGCAGGCCCAGCGCTTGCTGCGCAGCCAGGCGAGCATCTCGTTCCAGCCGAGCTTGTGGTTGTCCGCCGGGTAGTCGATGTACTGCACCGCCATCATCCAGATGCCGAAGAGGATCCACAGCGGCGTGGCGACCAGGTTGACCCCGGGCACGAAGCTCAGCACCAGCAGCACCAGCGCGCGCGGCAGGAAGTAGGCGAGCTTGCGCATCTCCCGGCCCATGGTGCGCGGGATCATCGCCAGCAGTTCGGCCCAGCTGAACGGCGGGAAGTCGTCGCGGCCGCGAACCACCACCTCGACCTTTTCCGAGAGGAAGCCGTTGAACGGCGCGGAGATGATGTTGGCGACCATGGTGAAGGTGAAGAACACGATCACCAGCACCAGCAGGACGAACAGTGGCCAGACGATGTACTGCAGGAAGCCCAGCCAGTCGGGCAGGCTGGGCATCAGCAGGTCGACCCAGTGGCTGAACTGCTGCATGGCGAAGCCGATCAGCAGGGCGAACACCAGCAGGTTGATGCTCAGGGGGATCAGCACGAACAGGCGCAGGCCGGGGCGCATGATCAGCCTCAGGCCTTCACCGAGGTATTGCGGGCCGCTCAGGGCTGGCATGGGTAGGGGCTCTCCAATGGGGGGCGGGCAGAAACCTTAGCAGACTCGCGAAAGCCCGGGACAGGGCGTGTTTGACCGGGCATTTCAGGGGGACGCCTGGTACAGGCAGTAGCGGTTGCGTTGTCGCTTGGCCTGGTACATGGCGCTGTCGGCGGCGCGCACCAGGCCCTCGGCGTCGCCGGCATGCCGTGGATAAAGGGCGATGCCGATGCTCGGGGTGACGAAGTCGATGTGCTCGCCGCCCAGCGCAATGGGCTGGACCAGCGCCGCCAGCAGCCGTTCGGCGAGGCGCGCGGGGCTGTTCGCCTGGCTGTCCTCGAGGAGCACGGCGAACTCGTCGCCGCCCAGGCGATAGGCCTTGTCCGGTTGCCGCAGGGTGTTGCGCAGGCGCTCGGCGACGGTCCTCAGCAGGGCGTCGCCGATGTCGTGGCCGAAGCGGTCGTTGACTTCCTTGAAGCGGTCCAGGTCCAGGTACAGCAGGGCGATCTCCGCGCCGCCGTTGCCGGCGCGGAACAACGCCTGGCCGAGCTGTTCCTCGAAGGCCTTGCGGTTGCCCAGGCCGGTCAGCGGGTCGCGGTAGGCCATTTCCAGCAATTGCTGCTGGTAGGCGACCTGGTCGCTGACGTCGCGGACGATGCCGCGGTAGCCGCGCAGTTCGCCCTGCAGGTCGTGGACCAGCGAGACCGTGGCCTCGAAGTAGCCGAGGCTGCCGTCGGCGCGCTGGAGGGGCACGGCGAAGGTTTTCCCGGCGCCGCTCTGCATGGCGCGCTGGAAGGGCTGGCGGGTGCGCGCCGGGTCGTCCTCGCCGAGCAGTTCGTAGTAGGGATGGCCGACCAGCGTTTCGCAGGGGTGGCCGAGCAACTGGCAGAGCGCGGGGTTGACGGTGAGGATCACGCCCCCGGCGTCCATCTCGAAGTAGCCGTCGCGCATCGACTGGAGGATCGCCCGGTCGCGCGCCTCGCTGTGTTCGAGGCGTTCGAGCATCTGGTTCATCTCGCCGGCCAGTTGCCCGAGCTCGTCGTTGCCGAAGTCGCTCAGGCGCGCCGAGTGGCTGTTGCGGCCGACCTCGGCGACCTCCCGGTTGAGCCGCTGGACCCGGCGCAGGACCCACAGTTCCAGGGCCAGGTAGCCGACCAGGAAGGCGCCCAGCGCGACCAGCAGGGAGGTGCCGAGGAAGAAGTTGATGGTCTTCTCGCCCTGCAGGTAGAGCTGGCGCGGGGTGGTGATGTCGAAGCGCAGCTGCGGCTCGCCGCGCGAGCTGAGGTATTGCAGGGAGACCTGCTGGCGGTGTTCGCCGAGGAAGCGCCGCGGGCTCAGCAGGGCCTGGTTGCGGGTGGTTCCGGTGCGGCTGTGGAGGGCTCGCCAGCTCGGGTCGGTGGGCGCGTTGGGCTGCGGCAGCAGGTCGGCGTTCATCTGTTCGCGCAGGCCGCCCAGGCGTTCCTGGTCGAGGAAGTAGCCGGCGAGGATCACCCCTTTCGGCGGTGCGCTGCCCTGGTTGTCGCTGATCGGCACGCTGACCAGCAGGGTCGGCAGGTTGTCCACCAGCAGCAGCTCGCTCAGGCTGTGCCCGGTGCCGTGCCGGAAATCCATGGCGCCCAGCTCCAGGGCGCGCCGTACCAGGGCTTGTGCCAGCTCCTGGTCGGACGCCGAGGATGCGCCGAACAGCACGCGCTGGCCGGGAGCGGCCGGCGACCACTGCCTGAGCGCCACGCGCCCGCGCTCGTCGAGGAACAGGACGAAGTCGAAGCCGAGGTCGTCGAGCATCTCGTGGTCGAGGTTCTCCTGTTCGAAATCGTCGTCGGGCTTCTGGATGAAACGATAGGTGGCGTTCCACCAGGCGTAGGTATGGACGATGTCGAGGTGGCGCTTGAGCTCGAAGTCCAGCTTGTTCTGCAGGAACAGCGCCTCTTCCTGCAGGCGCCGTTCGTCCTCGCGGTCGAAACGGCTGAGCAGGATGCTTTCCGACAGCAGCCAGATCCCGCCGAGGCTGACGATCAGCAGCGGCAGGAACAACCGGAGCAGGCGCGAACGTAGGGGCATGCGGGGACCGGGATAGTGGGGGACTGCCTGAGTCTAGCCGGAGGAGGCCGGCATAGGCGGTCTCTATCATGCGAATTGAAATTCGACATTTCAATGTATCGTCGCGGCTGGGTAACCTGCGCCGCATATCCTTTCGGCAGCCCGGCGGCATCGGGCGCGACCCAGCCCTTTCCAGGAGTGTCATCGATGAGTGTACTGGTCAACAAGCAAGCCCCCGACTTCAACGCCGCCGCGGTGCTCGGCGACGGATCCATCGTCGATTCCTTCCAGCTTTCCAGCCTGCGCGGCAAGTACGTGGTGCTGTTCTTCTGGCCCCTGGATTTCACCTTCGTCTGCCCTTCGGAAATCATCGCCCACAACAACCGCATGGATAAGTTCCGCGAGCTGGGCGTGGAAGTGGTCGGCGTGTCCATCGACTCGCAGTTCACCCACCACGCCTGGCGCAGCACGCCGGTGGAAAAGGGCGGCATCGGCGCGGTCGAGTTCACCATGGTCGCCGACCTCAAGCACGAGATCACCCGCGCCTACGGCATCGAGCATGACGACGGCGTGGCTTTGCGCGCGTCGTTCCTGATCGACCGCGCCGGGGTGGTCCAGCACCAGGTGGTGAACAACCTGCCGCTGGGGCGCGAGGTGGACGAGATGGTGCGCCTGGTCGAGGCCCTGCAGTTCACCGAGGAACACGGCGAAGTCTGCCCGGCCGGCTGGCGCAAGGGCCGGAAGGGCATGCAGGCGAGCGCCGCGGGCGTGGCCGCGTACCTGGCCGAGAACGCCGAGGCGCTGTGAAACCAGTCGCCGGCCGCGGCGAGCGGCCGGCCAGTCTTTTCCCGGGGCGACCGCTCCTTCCAAGCCTTCCCCATGTGCTTTGGTGGCCCCGTTTTTATTCGCGCCGACGCTGACGTCGGCAGGAGTTCGACGAGATGTCCGATACCGTTCGCCATGCCCGAGTGATCATCCTCGGTTCCGGCCCCGCCGGTTACAGCGCGGCCGTCTACGCCGCGCGCGCCAACCTCAGGCCGCTGCTGATCACCGGCATGCAGGCCGGCGGCCAGCTGACCACCACCACCGAGGTCGACAACTGGCCCGGCGATCCCCATGGCCTCACCGGCCCGGCGCTGATGCAGCGGATGCAGGAACACGCCGAGCGCTTCGAGACCGAGATCGTCTTCGACCACATCCATGCCGTGGACCTGGCCGGCAAGCCGTTCACCCTGCGGGGCGACAACGGCACCTATACCTGCGACGCGCTGATCATCGCCACCGGCGCCAGCGCGCGCTACCTGGGGCTGCCGTCGGAACAGGCGTTCATGGGCAAGGGCGTGTCGGCCTGCGCCACCTGCGACGGCTTCTTCTATCGCAACCGCGAAGTGGCGGTGATCGGTGGCGGCAATACCGCCGTGGAAGAGGCCCTGTACCTGGCCAACATCGCCAGCCGGGTGACCCTGGTGCATCGCCGCGGGACCTTCCGCGCCGAGAAGATCCTCCAGGACAAGCTGCGCGCGCGGGTCGCCGAGGGCAGGATAGTGCTCAAGCTCGACGCCGAGGTCGACGAAGTGCTCGGCGACGCCATGGGCGTCACCGGCGTGCGGCTGAAGAGGCGTGACGGCGGCAGCGAGGAGATCGCCGTGGATGGCATGTTCGTCGCCATCGGCCATACTCCCAATACCTCGCTGTTCGAGGGGCAGTTGGCCCTGAAGGACGGCTACCTGGTGGTCGACGGCGGGCGTGAAGGCAATGCCACCGCGACCAACGTACCGGGCGTGTTCGCCGCCGGTGACGTGGCAGACCACGTCTACCGCCAGGCGATCACCTCGGCCGGCGCCGGTTGCATGGCCGCGCTGGATGTGGAGCGCTATCTCGATTCGCTCTGATGAGAAGACAGCCCTGAGTGCTGCGTGCAGGGAAGGCCCCGCTTCGGCGGGGCTTTTCTTTGCCCGCGCGAAATGGGTGCCGCCGCCGGTGGGTGATCCGGTGACGCCGTGACGCGGGGGAGCGCGGCCGACGCGCGAGAACACGACTTAAGGTCGGCAAGGGTTGAATAGAGCAATTACTCTAGCCGGCCTAGAATCCAGACGCTTCGCGGTTTCCACCACAATAGAAAGAAGGAGGGTCATCCATGTTTCTCAGCCCTAGCGCAATCTGCCTGCTCGGCCTGATCACCTGGACCCTGTTGCTGGTCTTCCTGCTGGTCAGCCAGCGTGGCCTGCTGGTGTTCGGCGGGCGCATGGCGGTGAACGCCTTCGCCGCCGACGGCAGCAATACCCCCGGCGGCTTCGGCCAGCGCCTGGTCCGTGCCCATGCCAACTGCGTGGAGAATCTGCCGCTGCTGGCCGGCGTGCTGCTCTACGCGATCGCCAGCGGACAGACCAGCCTGACCGATCCGCTGGCGCCGCTGCTGCTCGGCGCGCGGCTGTTCCAGTCGCTGATGCACCTGCTCAGCATTTCCGCGCTGTTCGTCTGGCTGCGCTTCGCCGGCTTCCTCGTGCAACTGCTGGTGCTGGCCTGGTGGCTGCTGCTCCTGGCGGGGCTGGCGTAGCGGCGCGGCTTCAGTCGACCGCCGCCAGTTGCTCGGCGAACAGCGCCCGGTCGACGTTCGCCCCGCTGAGGATCAGGCCCACCTTCAGTCCCTCGAGGCGCTCGCGTTCCTGCCACGCCGCGGCGAGGGCGGCGACGCCGGCGCCCTCGCCGACGTTATGGGTGCAGGTGAAGCACAGGCGCATGGCCGCGCCGATCTCCGCATCGCTGACCCGCACCACGCGGTCGGCGCCGGCCAGGATCATTTCCAGCGCGCTCGGGTCCGGGGTGCTGCAGGCCATGCCGTCGGCCAGCCGGGTGGCGACCGGATGGCTGATCGCCGCGCCGGCCTCGAACGACAGCGCATAGGCCGGCGCGTGGGCGGAGACCACGCCGACGATGCGGGTCTTCAGGCCCAGCGCGTCGCGTGCGGCGATCAGGCCGCAGATACCCGAACCCATGCCGATCGGCACGTAGACTTCATCGAGATCGGGCTGCGCGGCGAACAGCTCCAGGGCGTAGCTGGCGACCCCGGCCACCAGCCAGGGATGGAACGCCGGAATCAGGTGCAGGCCGTCGCGCCGGGCGCGCTCGGCGGCGTATTCGCGGGAGGCCTGGAAATCCTCACCGTGTTCGACCAGCTCGGCGCCGAGGCTGCGCATCGCCGCGTTCTTCTCGCGGCTGTTGCCGTGCGGCACGACGATGACCGGGTGGATACCATGGCGGCTCGCCGAGAAGGCCACCGACTGGCCATGGTTGCCGCGGGTGGCGCTGATCACCCCGGCCGGCCGTTCGCCCTGGTGCGCCAGGTGGTGGAAGTAGGCCAGCCCGCCGCGCAGCTTGAAAGCGCCCACCGGCAGGTGGTTCTCGTGCTTCATCCAGACATCGCAGCCCAGCGCCTCGCACAGCAGCGGCCAGCGGATCTGCGGCGTCGGCGGCAGGGTCTGGCGGACGATCGCGGCGGCCTGCTCGAGGGCGGCGAGAGAAAATGACATGTGCGATTCCCCTGTACTTGTGGTCGGACCAGCCTAGGGAGCGCACAGGGGATTGAACAGGCACACGTAGCCGGGGTTTCGCCGGCGGACTGTACCGCTGGCCGGTTGTGTGGCGAAAGCGACTGCCGCCCGGGGGCGGGCGGCAGTCATGGGGGTTACAGCAGGGTCCAGGCGTCCTGCCAGGCCATGCCCTTGCCCGGCGCGTAGTACAGATCCCAGCCCTTGCACCAGCCGGAGTTCGGGTAGGGCTTGCACTGGTAGCGCTTGCCGTCGGCGCCGCGCACCACGGTGCCGGCGTCGTACTGCTGGAGGCCTTGCGGATAGTCGAAGTCGACCTTGCCGTCGCCGCCCGGTTGCTCGCCGCCGCCTTCGCTGGGCAGTTCGATGTCGACCTGGAAGCGATAGCCGGCCTGGCGCACGTAGACCTGGTTGTCCTGCGAACTGGCCACCGGGCTGACCGCGCCGTAGGCATCCAGTACGCCGACGTTGACCAGGGTCGAGTCCTGGTTGACCTTCTGCGCCAGCGCCAGCGGCCATTGCTTGGCGCCGTTGCTGCCCTGGGCCAGGGTCAGGCTGTGGCGCTGGGCGTCGCGGCCCTGGGCGTCGAACAGGCGCAGGGTGACGGTGGCGCCGGCCGGCAGGTCCTGCTGCGCACGCAGGTTGCCAAGCGCTTGCCAGGGGTTGGCGACGGCGCCGCTGAAGCTCACGTCGATGCAGGCGTAGAAGGCTTCCGGGCTGTCCGAGCGCTGCCAGACGTTGTAGATCACGTGCTTGCCGGTCTTGCCCTGGGGCAGCGGGCAGTTCATCCGGTAGGTGCCGTTCTCCAGCTTGACGCTGGTGATCGAACAGAACGGCGCCGGCTCCAGGTCGCCCCAGGCCAGCGGTTTCTCCGGGTTGTAGCCGTCCTTGGTGATGTAGAAGTCGAAGTAGCGGGTCGCGTGTGGCGCGCTGGCCTTGTAGACGAACTGGAAGTTGCCGCTGGCGTCCGGGGCGATGGCGGTGCTCGGCCAGTCGCTGCGGGCCAGGTTCAGGCCCTTGAACAGCGCCTTGCCGGCGCCGCAGAGCTGGCCGTCGGGGACCACCGCCTGGTGGTTGCCGTTGGCGTTGCCCTGGTTGACGCCATTCCAGTCGTACAGCGCCTGGGTGCCGCCGGCGGCGACGGCGGCCTTGCAGGCGGCCGACTTGGGATTCTCCGGACCTTCGAGGAAGCAGCCGTAGACCCGGCTGGGCGGCGTTTCCATCGAGCCGTGGGCGTTGGCCGCCTGGGGCAGGAACAGGGCGAGGGTGAGTGGCAGGAGTGCCAGGGTGGCTGAGTAGTGTTTCATGACAAGTCCTTTTTTGCAGAACCGGATTCATTGCGAAGCGGGCTGATCCTAGCCCCGGCTGGCGCTGCAGGGTCCCTACCAAATGTGACGGGGCGGTCAGAATTCCTACCCATTGCGGGTGGATGTCACGGAATGCAAAGCAGTCGGCACCCGCACTGTGAGCCGGTAGAGGCAGGCAAAGGGCCGCCATCGAGGGGCTGGAAGCGACGGCGACGCAGGAGGGCGGACCTGTCAGAACGATCAGTGTCCGCGCCCGGCCGCAGCCGGGCGGGAAGGTGGCTAGACCTGGCTGCCGAGCTGCTCGGCGCGGCGCAGCCAGCCCTGGCGCTGTTCCTCGCCGGAACTGCGCATCGGCGCGAACTCTTCCAGGCGGCGGGTGGCGATGCCACAGGCGCCGAGCACGTTGCGCACCATCTGCCGGTGCGCCGGCGGGCCCTTGAGGAAGCGCAGGCGCGACAGCGGCTGGTCGTGGCAGACCAGCAGGTCGGCGCTGCGCCCGCCCAGCAGTTGCTCCCAGTCCTTGTCCTGGGTGCCGCGGTAGCGGAAGGCGAAGCCCGGCTGCAGGGCGCGGTCGAAGAAGCCCTGCAGCAGGGCCGGCAGGCCGCCCCACCAGACCGGGTAGACGAACACCAGGTGCTCGGCCCAGTGGATCTGCCGCTGCGCTTCCAGCAGGTCGGGCTCGAGCACCTGGCTCTGCTCGTAGCCCTCGTGGAGGATCGGGTCGAAGGCCAGCTCGCCGAGTTTCAGTTCGCGCACCACGTGGTCCTTGCTCCGCGCGCCCTGGGCATAGCATTCGGCGAGCAGGTGGCAGAAGCTCTTGCGCTTGGGCGAGCCGATGACCAGCAGGATGCGCTTGCCGTCGCCTTCCAGCGGGGTGGCGCCGCTCTTGGCGGTCTCAACCATGGTGGCCGGCCTCCAGCATCAGTTCCGGACGCACCCATTCGTCGAACTGCGCCTCGTCCAGATAGCCCAGTTGCAGCGCCGCGGCGCGCAGGGTGGTGCCTTCGGCGTAGGCCTTCTTGGCGATCTCCGCGGCCTTGTCGTAGCCGATGTGCGGGTTCAGCGCGGTGACCAGCATCAGGCCGCGCTCCAGCAGGTCGGCCATGCGCTGGGCGTCCGGCTCCAGGCCGGCGACGCAGTGCTTGTTGAAGTTGCGGCAACCGTCGGCGAGCAGGCGGATGGATTCCAGCAGGTTGTAGACGATCACCGGCTTGAACACGTTGAGCTGCAGGTGACCCTGGCTGGCGGCGAAGGAGATCGTGCTGTCGTTGCCCATGACCTGGCAGGCCAGCATCGACAGGGCCTCGCACTGGGTCGGGTTGACCTTGCCGGGCATGATCGAGCTGCCCGGCTCGTTGGCCGGCAGCTTCACCTCGGCGAAACCGGCGCGGGGGCCGGAGCCGAGCAGGCGCAGGTCGTTGGCGATCTTCATCAGCGCCACCGCCAGGCTCTTCAGGGCGCCGGAGAGGATCACCAGCGGCTCGTGGCCGGCCAGCGCGGCGAACTTGTTCGGCGCGGCGACGAAGGGCAGGCCCGACTCGGCGGCGATTTCCGCGGCGATGGCGTCGGCGAAGCCCTTCGGCGCGTTGAGCCCGGTGCCCACTGCGGTGCCGCCCTGGGCCAGCTGGTAGACCGCCGGGAGTGCCGCGCGGATGGCGCGCTCGGCGTAGTCGAGCTGGGCGACGAAGGCCGAGAGCTCCTGGCCGAAGGTGATCGGCGTGGCGTCCATCAGGTGGGTGCGACCGGTCTTGACCAGGCTGGCGTGGCGCGCCGACTGTTCGGCGAGGCCGCCGGAAAGCTCGGCGATGGCCGGCAGCAATTGTTCGTGCACGGCCTTGGCGGCGGCGATGTGCATGGCGGTGGGGAAGCTGTCGTTGGAGCTCTGCGCGCGGTTGACATGGTCGTTGGGGTGCACCGGCGACTTGCCGCCGCGCGGGTTGCCGGCCAGTTCGTTGGCGCGGCCGGCGATCACCTCGTTGACGTTCATGTTGGTCTGGGTACCGCTGCCGGTCTGCCAGACCACCAGCGGAAAATGCTCGTCATGGCGGCCTTCGAGCACTTCGTCGGCGGCCTGCTCGATCAGCCGGGCGACTTCCGGCGGCAGTTCGCCGAGGTGGTCGTTGACCCGCGCGGCGGCTTTCTTGATCAGCGCCAGGGCATGGATCACGGCGAGCGGCATGCGCTGGCCGCCGATGGCGAAGTTTTCCAGCGAGCGCTGGGTCTGGGCGCCCCAGTAGGCGTCGTCGGGCACCTCGATGGTGCCCAGGCTGTCGGTTTCGGTCCGGCTCATGAGAATTCTCCAGGCGTGCGTTTCCGGCAGTTTAGGCCCTCCGTCCGGCTCTGGGTTCCGCTGCCGTCGCTTCGTCGCGGGCATTTTCCGTCGCGGCGCGGGTCGGAAATAGATTGGCCGCCGCGCGCGGCTACCAGCGTGCGCGGGTCGAGCCGATCCAGCCGAGGGCGCCGTCCACCGGTACGCAATCGCCGTCGTCGTGGCGCAGGGTGCCGCTGAAGCGGCCGAACCACTGCCGGGTATTGGCGTAGAACAGGCCGACGCTGGGGCGCGCCTGGTGCAGCTGTTCGGGGCGGAAGAGCAGTTCGACGCGGCCACAGGCGCTGTCCAGGCGCCATTCGGCCAGCGGGTCGCGAGGTTCGCGGATATGCACGTCGTCGAGCACGCGGCTGAGCGTGCCGCCGAACCACAGGGCGTTCTCGCGCAGGCCGCTGGCCTCGGTCCAGCCGCTGCCGAAGTTGCCGGCGATGCCGCCAGGCGCGGCGAAGGCGGCGCGGGTCCAGTAGGTGTGCAGCGGCCAGACGCCGCGACCGAAGTCCAATGCGGCGAAGCTCTGGCCCGCCTGGCAGTCGTAGTGCCGGTTGCCGAGCTGCAGGCTGCCGCTGATCGGCAGGCCGAGCTGGCGGCTGCAGGCGTGGAAGGTCTGCTCGCCCATCGGCACCACCAGGTTCACCGATTCCAGGTGCGATGGCCGCCGCACTTCCAGCGCCAGCTCCAGCGGCAGGCCGCCGAGATCCGGGGCCTGGCCGGTGATGCGCAGGCGCCCGGGCTGCTCGTCGAAACGCAGTTGCAGGCGCGGGTGCTCGAAGGCATGGCTGGCCTGCGGCTCGTCGGGCAGCTGGCAGCCGTGGCCGAAGAAGCGGATCTGCGTGTGCGCCACCGCCTGGCCGCTGGCCAGGTCGAGGAAGTAGGCGGCACCGTAGTTCAGGTAGTCGAGGTCGGCGACGGTCAGCGAGAGCATCCAGCCGGGACTGACGATGCACCAGTGGTTCCAGCGCTTGCGCCGGCCGAAGTGGCCGGGGATGCGGCAGAACACCCGCGGCCGGGTGGACCAGCCGATCGCGCGGGGATCGAGCCGGCCTTGGCCATCGCAGAGGTTGCGCAGGGGCGGGGGCGATACGGCGAGGGTATCGGCGGCGGTTTCGTTCATCCAACACATCCATGTGACAGGCTGAGGCAAGCATGCCGGCTGCGGAAGGAGGGCGGCAAGTACCCGCTACAGAACTGATAGTAGACGATGGGTAGCGGCGGGCGCGGAATAGGATTTTGCCGATATTCGGCGTCGCGCTTGAGCGGATTTCGAACTTAGGCGCAGAATGTCGGGTCCCACGGACACACCTACCCAACCTCAAGGATTTTCCATGACCCGTCTTCGCCTCATCGGCAGCGCCGTGCTGCTCAGCCTCAGCTCCATGGCCATGGCCGATTCCGCCAGCCAGGCCGAGCAATTCCTCAAGCTGGTCCATGCCGACAAGCTGACGGTGCCGGTCTACGCCCAGGTGCAGCAGATGCTGGCCCAGCGCTTCGCCCAGGCGAAGGCGCCGGAGAGCAAGAAGGCGGTCCTCGAGCGTTACCAGGCCAAAGCCAATGCCGAGCTGGACCGCGCCATCGGCTGGGACAAGATCAAGCCCGAGCTGATCAAGCTCTACACCAGCAACTTCAGCGAGTCCGAGCTGAAGGACCTGAACGCCTTCTACCAGTCGCCGCTGGGCAAGAAAGTCCTGGAGAAGATGCCGCGCCTGACCGCCGAATCCGCCCAGCTGACCCAGTCCAGGCTGCAGGGCGCCGTGGAGCCGGTGAACAAGCTGATGGCCGACATGGACAAGGAACTCGGCGTCGCCGCGCCGGCCCAGAAGAAAAAGTGAGCCGTGATTCGCGATGAGCATGCGTGACCGTATCCAGACCGCCTTGCAGCCCCTCGACCCGCAGCACGTCGAGGTGCACGACGAGAGCCACATGCACAGCCGCGGGCTGGAGACCCACTTCAAGGTGGTGCTGGTCAGCCCGCAGTTCGCCGGCCTGAACTCGGTGAAGCGGCACCAGAAGGTGTACGCCACCCTCGGCGGGCTGATGGGCGAATTCCATGCCCTGGCGCTGCACACCTACACTCCGGAGGAGTGGAGCCAGGCCGCGGTGCCGGCCTCGCCGACCTGCCGCGGCGGCAGCAAGCACGACAGCCACTGAGACGGCGTCCGTCGCGGCGGGGTGCAGAGCCTGCCCCTGCTGCGCTAGACTACGCACCCAGCGCCGGCCTTCCGCCGGCGTTGTCGTTTCCATGGCGCCAGCGGCTGGCGCTTTTCGTTCCGGTCCGCCCTTTACGCGGGCGACCACCTGGAGGCCATATCCCCATGACATCCATCGTCGTGGCGGCGCTGTACAAGTTCGTGACTCTCGACGATTACGTGGCGCTGCGTGAACCCCTGCTGCAAACCCTGCTCGACAACGGTGTGAAAGGCACCCTGCTGCTGGCCGAGGAAGGCATCAACGGCACCGTCTCCGGTAGCCGCGAAGGCATCGATGCGCTGTTCGCCTGGCTGCGCAGCGATCCGCGGCTGGCCGACATCGAGCACAAGGAATCCTATTGCGACGAACAGCCGTTCTATCGCACCAAGGTCAAGCTGAAGAAGGAAATCGTCACCCTCGGCGTGCCCGGCGTCGATCCGAACAAGCGGGTCGGGCAATACGTCGAGGCGAAGGACTGGAACGCCCTGATCAGCGATCCGGAAGTGCTGCTGATCGACACCCGCAACGACTACGAGGTGGCGATCGGCACCTTCGAGGGCGCGGTCGATCCGAAGACCCGCTCGTTCCGCGAATTCCCCGAGTACATCAAGGCCCACTACGATCCCGCGCGGCACAAGAAGGTGGCGATGTTCTGCACCGGCGGCATCCGTTGCGAGAAGGCTTCCAGCTACATGCTCGGCGCCGGCTTCGAGGAGGTCTTCCATCTCCGGGGTGGGATCCTCAAGTACCTCGAGGAGGTGCCGCAGGAGCAGAGCCTGTGGCGCGGCGACTGCTTCGTATTCGACAACCGGGTGACCGTGCGCCACGATCTTAGCGAGGGTGAATACGATCAGTGCCACGCCTGCCGCAACCCGGTATCGGTGGAAGACCGCCAGTCCGAGCACTACGTGCCCGGCATCAGCTGTCCGCACTGCTGGGACTCGCTGAGCGAGAAGACCCGGGCCGGCGCCCGCGAGCGGCAGAAGCAGATCGAACTGGCGCGGCAGCGCAACCAGCCGCACCCGCTCGGCCGCGACCCGCGCCAGTCCACGCTGGAGAACTGAACCTTGGCCAAGGCCCGCCTGCTGTATGTGATGGACCCGATGTGTTCCTGGTGCTGGGGCTTCGCCCCGGTCGCCGAGGCGCTGGCCCGGCAGGCGGCGGCCGACGCGGTCGCCTTCCACCTGGTGGCCGGTGGCCTGCGCGCCGGCCACGGCGCGGCACTCGACCCGAATACCCGAAGCTATATTCTCGGCCACTGGCAGACGGTGCGGCAGGCCACCGGCCAGCCGTTCCGCTTCGACGACGCACTGCCCGACGGCTTCGTCTACGACACCGAGCCGGCCTGTCGCGCCCTGGTGGCCGCGCGCAGCCTCGACGAGGCGTGCGCCTGGCCGCTGGTCAAGGCGATCCAGCGGGCGTTCTATGCCGAGGGCCTCGACGTCACCCGGGCGGCGGTGTTGACCGACCTGGCGGAGGCGGTGGGTATCCCGCGCATCGAGTTCGCCGCGGCCTTCGACAGCGGCGAGGCGCACGATGCCACCGCCGCCGACTTTGCCTGGGTCCAGGACCTCGGCATCGCCGGGTTCCCGACCCTGCTGGCCGAGCGCGACGGCCAGCTGGCGCTGCTCACCAACGGCTACCAGCCGCTCGCCGAGCTGGCGCCGCTGCTCGGCCGCTGGCTGGAGCGGGGCCGGCATGAGTGAGCGCGGAGACCGCCTGAGCTGGGCGGAGATTCGCCGACTCGCACTGCGCCACAAGAAAGCCCTGCTGCTCGCCAACCTGGTGGCGCTGCTGGCTACCCTCTGTACCGTGCCCATCCCCTTGCTGCTGCCGCTGCTGGTGGACGAAGTGCTGCTCGGCAAGGGCGACGCCGCGCTGCGTTTCATGGACCGCCTGTTGCCCGCCGACTGGCAGGTGGCGTTCGGCTACATAGGCCTGATGCTGGCGGCGACGCTCCTGTTGCGGGGGGCGGCTCTCGTGTTCAACGTGCTCCAGGCGAAGTTGTTCGCGCGGCTGTCCAAGGACATCGTCTACCGCGTCCGCCTGCGCCTGATCGAGCGTCTGCGGCACATCGCCCTGGGCGAGTACGAGACACTCGGCGGTGGTTCGGTCAGCGCCCACCTGGTCACCGACCTGGACACCCTGGACAAGTTCGTCGGGGAAACCCTCAGCCGCTTCCTGGTGGCCCTGCTGACCCTGCTCGGCACCGCCGCGATCCTGGTCTGGATGCACTGGCAGCTCGCCTTGCTGATCCTGCTGTTCAACCCGCTGGTGATCTGGTCCACGGTACAGCTGGGCAAGCGCGTCAAGCACCTCAAGAAGCTCGAGAACGACAGTACCGCGCGCTTCACCCAGGCGTTGACCGAAACCCTCGAGGCGATCCTGGAGGTCCGTGCCGGCAATCGCCAGGGCTTTTTCCTCGGCCGCCTCGGCCAGCGCGCCCAGGAGGTCCGTGATCATGCCGTGGCCTCGCAATGGAAGAGCGACGCCGCCGGCCGCGCCAGCGGCCTGCTGTTCCAGTTCGGCATCGACGTGTTCCGCGCCGCGGCGATGCTCACCGTGCTGCTCTCGGACCTGTCGATCGGGCAGATGCTGGCGGTGTTCAGCTACCTGTGGTTCATGATCGGCCCGGTCGAGCAGCTGCTCGGTCTGCAGTACGCCTACTATGCCGCCGGCGGCGCGCTGCAACGGATCAACGAGCTGCTGGCGCGGGCCGACGAGCCGCGCTATCCGCCGCTGCGCGACCCCTTCGCCGGCCGCGCCACCGTCGGCATCGAGGTGCGCGGGCTGGACTTCGCCTATGGCGAGGACAAGGTCCTGGAACAGCTCGACCTGAACATCGCAGCCGGCGAGAAGGTCGCCCTGGTCGGTGCCAGCGGCGGCGGCAAGAGCACCCTGGTGCAACTGCTGCTCGGCCTCTACAGCGCGCAGCGCGGCAGCATCCGCTATGGCGGCGTGGCGCTGGAGGAGATCGGCCTGGATTGCGTGCGCGAGCACGTGGCGGTTGTCCTGCAGCATCCGGCGCTGTTCAACGACAGCGTGCGCGCCAACCTGACCATGGGCCGCGAGCGCAGCGACGAGGCCTGCTGGCGAGCCCTGGAGATCGCCCAGCTGGGCGACGCCGTGCGGCGCCTGCCGCAGGGCCTGGACACTCTCGTCGGCCGTTCCGGGGTACGCCTGTCGGGCGGCCAGCGGCAGCGCCTGGCGATCGCCCGGATGATCCTCGCCGAGCCCAGGGTGGTGATCCTCGACGAGGCCACCTCGGCCCTCGACGCTGCCACCGAGTACGCCCTGCACCAGGCCCTCGGCGACTTTCTCGAGGGCCGCACCACATTGATCGTGGCCCATCGGCTGTCGGCGGTGAAGCAGGCCGACCGGGTCCTGGTGTTCGACGGTGGGCGCATCGCCGAGGACGGCGATCACCAGCAACTGATCGCCGAAGGCGGTCTCTACGCCCGGCTCTACGGCCATCTTCAGCAGATGTGAGGCGGCGGGCTGGCGCCTGGCGTTTTTTTCGTATATTCCCTATAAGACGTCGGGTTTTTATTGGCTGTAGCAATAAAAACCGCTGTCCGTTCCGCCAGGTGCAGGGCAGGTTCGGCAAACAGCCACTAGACTCAGACTGTTTGCCGGCTTATGGCCGGCTTCCGGCAGGGCAAGGCCTCGGGAGTTCTGCGTAGGGATCTTGAGCGGCCGACAGGTGATGCAGTCAGGGGTGTCGCGGACGCGCGCCCGATCGCTTTGCGCCAGTTTGAATGGTAGATGGAATGAGGCAGAACCGGACTCTCGACAAGCCCCGCCTGCTCGGCCTGGTATGGCCCTTCATCGTCGTGGTGTTGCTGCAGGCCATGCTCGCGGGAGGCAGTCTCTATGTCCTCTCCGCGGTGCGCAGCTACGTCGGTGGCGAAAGCCTCTGGTCGAAGGGCCAGAAGGACGCCATCTACTATCTCACCCTGTACGCCGACTCGCGTGCCGACGAAGACTTCCATCGCTACGAGGAAGCCATCGCGATTCCCCTCGGCGACCGCGAGATGCGCCTGGCGCTGGACCAGCCCGACGCCGACATCGAGGCGGCGCGGCAGGGTATCCTCAAGGGCGGCAACCACCCCGACGACGTTACCGCGATCATCTGGCTGTACCGCAACTTCCACGACTTCAGCTATTTCGAACGGGCCATCGAGCTGTGGCTGGTGGGCGACAAGTACGTCATGGAACTGATCGACGTCGCCGCCAGGATGCGCGCGGGGATCGGCGCCGGGCAGGCCGGCGCCGAGCAGGTACTCCAGTGGAAGAGCGAGATCCACGCGATCAACGAGAAGGTCACGCCGGCGGCCAAGGCCTTCAGCGACGCCCTTGGCGAAGGCTCGCGGGCGCTGCTCAGGTTGCTGCTGGTGGCCAACCTGGCGACCGCCAGCGTGCTGATCCTTCTGGCGTTCCTGCGCACCCGCCAGCAGCTGATGCAGCGCCAGGAGGTGGAGAACGCCCTCGACGCCGAGCGCGAGCGGGCGCAGATCACCCTGGCATCGATCGGCGACGGGGTCATCACCGCCGACACCGAGGGGGGCATCTCCTACCTCAACCCAGCCGCCGAGCAGATGACCAATTGGACCCTGGACAAGGCCCGCGGCCTGCCCCTGGCGTCGCTGTTCCGGATCGTCGACGAAAGCTCGCGGGAGGAGGGCATGCTGCTGATCGAGCAGATCCTCAGCGGCGAGATCGACGGTGGCCGCGAGCATTCCAAGCTGGTCCTGCGCCACGACGGCAGCAGCGTGCCGGTGACCCTGGTGGGCGCGCCGATCCACCGCGGCGGCGAGATCACCGGGGTGGTGCTGGTGCTTCACGACATGACCCGCGAGCGCCAGTACATGGCGCGCCTGTCCTGGCAGGCGACCCACGACGCGCTGACCGGCCTGACCAACCGTCGTGAATTCGAATACCGCCTGCAGATGGCGTTGGAGCGCCTGGAGCGAAGCAATGGGCGGCACGCGCTGATGTTCCTCGACCTGGACCAGTTCAAACTGGTCAACGACACCTGCGGGCACGCCGCCGGCGACGAACTGCTGCGCCAGGTCTGCACCCTGCTGCAACAGGGCCTGCGCGAAGGCGACACGCTGGCGCGGCTGGGCGGCGACGAGTTCGGCATTCTGCTGGAGAACTGCCCGGCGGAGAAGGCCGTGGAGATCGCCGACCACCTGCGCAAGACGGTGCAGGACCTGCACTTCACCTGGAGCGGACAGCCGTTCAATTGCACCGTCAGCGTCGGCCTGGTGCATCTGCTGCCGGGTATCTCGACCCTCGAGGAAGCGCTTCGCTCGGCCGACATGGCCTGCTACATGGCCAAGGAAAAAGGCCGCAACCGGGTCCAGGTGTTCCACCAGGACGACGTCGAGCTGTCGATGCGCTTCGGCGAGATGACCTGGGTCCAGCGTATCCACCTGGCGCTGGAGGAGGATCGCTTCAGCCTCTATGCCCAGCCCATCGTGCCGCTGGGCGAAGACGGCGAAGGCCCGCATGTCGAACTGCTGCTGCGCCTGCGCGACGAGGACGGGCGGCTGGTGCCGCCGCTGAGCTTCATCCCCGCCGCCGAGCGCTACGGCCTGATGACCCTGATCGACCGCTGGGTGGTGGAGAACGCCTTCAGGACCCTCGCCGAGCGCGCCGAAGACCCCGATGCGGAACCGATCGGCACCTGCGCCATCAATCTTTCCGGGGCGACCATCGGCGACGAATCGTTCCTGCAATTCCTCAACGAGCAGTTCGCCCGCTATCGCATCCCGCCGCAGAGCATCTGCTTCGAGGTCACCGAGACCGTGGCGGTGGCCAACCTGGCCAGCGCGATCCGCTTCATCAACGAGCTCAAGGACACCGGTTGCCGTTTCTCCCTGGACGATTTCTGCGCCGGCATGTCGTCGTTCATATACCTCAAGCACCTGCCGGTGGATTACCTGAAGATCGATGGCAGCTTCGTCAAGGACATGCTCGAGGATCCCATCGATCGCGCCATGGTCCAGGTGATCAACCACATCGGCCACGTCATGGGCAAGCGCACCATCGCCGAGTTCGTCGAGACCGCGGAAGTGATGGAGGCCCTGCGCGAGATCGGCATCGACTATGCCCAGGGCCTGGCCATCGGCGCGCCCCTGCCGTTCAGCCACCAACCTCCCGGCGGCGGGGTGGGCGCGGAGGGTTTGCGGCCGAGCCTCGGACAGAACCTCCGGTAGGTGACCGCGGGGCGAAGAAAGAGTAGTTTCGCTGCTATGAGGCCGTTGCCGACAAGAAGAGAAGGGAGACGGGTGTGAGCGAGTTCTTTGACCGTACGGGCCCCTTGCATGAGGCGGGAAGCTATCCGCAGTGGGCGCAGCAACTGATCGTCGACTGCCAGGCGAGCAAGGACCGGGTGTCCGGCCACGAGCTGTACCGGCGCATGCGCGACGCCGAGCTGAGCCCGGCGCTGATGCGCCTGTACCTGATCGGCGGCTGGCCGGTGGTCGAGCAGTTCCCCTTGTACATGTCGCAGAACCTGCTGAAGACCCGTTTCGCCCGCCATCCCGGCGAAGACATGGCGCGCCGCTGGCTGATGCGCAACATCCGCGTCGAGCTCAACCACGCCGACTACTGGCTGCACTGGGCCGAGGCCCATGGCGTGAGCCTGGCCGAGATCCAGGCGCAGGACGTGCCCGCCGAGTTGCACGCACTCAGCCACTGGTGCTGGCACACCTGCTCCAGCGATTCGCTGGCGGTGGCCATGGCCGCCACCAACTACGCCATCGAGGGCGTCACCGGCGAGTGGTCGGCGCTGGTCTGTTCGAACGGCGTCTACGAGAACGCCTTTCCCAGGGAAGGCCGCAAGCGCGCCATGAAGTGGCTCAAGCTCCACGCCCAGTACGACGATGCCCATCCCTGGGAGGCCCTGGAGATCATCTGCACCCTGGCCGGCACCAATCCCAGCGCCGAGCTGCGCCGGCAACTGCGCGACGCGGTCTGCAAGAGCTACGACTACATGTACCTGTTCCTCGAGCGCCTGATGCAGCTGGAGACGGCGCGTAGCGGGCGCAAGCTGGCGGTTGGCGTGGAATAGCGGTGTTTTCGCCTGGCGCTTCCGGCATTTCGCCGGGAGCCCTGCCGCCTTCGCTCAGGGCACCAGGACAACCTTCTCGGCGCACCCCGCATGCACCGCGTGATACTGCTCGACGCCCTGTTCCAGCGGCACCTCCCGCAGATTGCCGGGCAGCGGCAGGCGGCCCTGGTCGAACAGCTCGCCGAACGCGCCGAGGAAGCCGGCGCAGGCTTCCACGCCGTAGAGCAGCGAATTGATGCCCACCACCGAAGCGCCGCGGCGGTACAGGCTCAGCGCCGGCAGGCGCACGTGACCATCGAGCGGCGCGGCGATGATCGCCAGGCGGCCGAAGCTGGCCAGCGCCGGGACCGCCGCTTCCAGCCAGAAACCGGTGGTGTCGAAGATCACCTCGGCGCCGCCGGGGAAGACGCCTTCCACCTGTGCCGCCAGCTCGGCCGGCTCGCCCAGCAGCAGGGCGGGGATGCCCTGCGCCTCCAGCGCCTGGCGCTGTTCCTCGCGCCGCACCGCGCCGAGCGCTTCGGCGCCCAGTGCCCTGGCCAGGGCCAGCGCGGCCTTGCCGACCGCGCCGTTGGCGCCGATAACCAGTAGCCGGGTGCCGGCCTTGACCTGGCTGCGTTGCAGGGCGTCCCAGGCGGTGCTGTAGGGTACCCCGCAGCTGGCGGCCTGGGCGAAGCTCAGGCTTTCCGGCTTGAGCGCGACGCCGGTGGCCGGCAGGGTCAGGAACTGCGCATGGCTACCGTCGCGGAAGAATCCCGGTTCCCGCCCGGTGCCCCAGACCGCCTGGCCGAGCAGGGCCTTCGGTCCCTCCACCACCACCCCGGCGAAGTCGCGGCCTGGCACCCGGGGCAGGGTGGTATAGGGGAAGCGGCCGAGGACGTTCTTCACATCGCTCGGATTCAGCCCGGCGGCGCGGATTTCCACCCGCACTTCATCGGCGGTGGGGGGCGGGGCGGGCATCTCCACCAGTTTGAGGGCGGCGAGGTCACCGGTACGGTCGAATCGCAGTGCTTTCATCGGGGGCTCCGTGTCGTCGCGGGCGATCAGTGCAGCCACTGCTGCAACAGGTCGCGGCCAAGGGGGAAAAGCTGTTCGCCGAGCTGCATGCCAAGCAGGCCGACCAGGGCGATGGTGGGTGGCGCCGGCGAGCGGAAGTCGAGGACGGCGTAGAGCACGCCGACCAGCAGGCCGATGCCGAGGGAGATCAGGTAGTTCATGGCGGCTGGCGGGAGTGGTGATGGATGGCGCCAGTCTAGGTGGCCGATGGAAGATCCATCGGCCAATCGCTATCGAATACCGGTCAAGGCAGGCTCGGCTGGTGGTGCTCGGCCTTGTATTCGCTGGGCGAGACGCCCAGTTCGCGACGGAACATGTCGCTGAAGGCGCTGGGCGTATAGCCCAGTTCGTGGGCGATGCGGCTCACCGCGCGGCCATCGATCAGCGCGGCGGCGGCGGTGGCCAGTTGTACCTGCCGGCGCCAGTCGGCGAAGCCCATGCCCAGGCCGCGCTGGAACAGCCGCGAGAGCGTGCGCACGCTGGCCCCGGCGTCCTCGGCCAGGCGCTCCAGGCCGATCTCCAGCGACGGGTTGGCCATCACCGCCTGGCACAGCGCGAGCAGGCGTCGGTCAGAGGCGTCCGGCAGCGGCACGCGCAGGCTGGAGCGGCGGGCGCGGCCGAGTTCGAGCACGGCGAGGCTGGCCAGTGCCTGGTAATAGGCGGGCTCGCTTTGCCGCTCCTGCTCCACCAGGCCGACGATCAGCTCGCGCAGCAGCGGGCCGACCACCAGCACCAGCGTGCGGTCTTCCAGGCCGCGGGAGAGTTCCGGGCTCAGGTAGATGTTGCGCATCTGCAACTCGGAGGCGACCCGCACCGCATGGCGCAGGCCCGGAGGCAACCAGACCGCCCGTTGCGGCGGGACCGGCAGGGCCTCGTCGGGCGTTTCCAGCCACATCATCCCGGATACCGCGTAGAGCACCTGGCCCCAGGCATGCTCGTGGGCATCGACGCGGTGTCCGGCAGGATAGCTGCGGGCGACGCCGCGCAAGGGCCGGCGGCTATCGCTCAGATCGGGTGGGGCGGGTCGTGCCATGGGAATGCCGTAGCGGAGGAAAGACGCAGGTTAACCGCTTGACGCGGATCATGCAGCGCCAGCTTTCAGAGGAGCCGGGACAGCGCTGCTGGCAGCTTTTCGCACCGCCCTGTAAAGATAATTTTACGAAGACCGGGCGTTCGCCATGCATGCCGCCGGCGCGTAAGGAATAGTTGCCAGAAATCCTGCGCCAGGCCCTGCGCCGGGCCCTGCCGACGGCTTGTCCGGCGCGTCGCCACGGGGTGAGATGAAGGCATCTCCCATGTCGCCGGGCGCCTGAACCGGCGGCGGTCCATTCAACAAGAACAACGAGGAGGCCGGATGAACGCCGTGGCCAAGATCGAACAGCACAACCCCATCGGTACCGACGGATTCGAGTTCGTCGAATTCACCGCCCCGGACGCCCAGGGCATCGAGCAGCTGCGCCAGCTGTTCACCATGATGGGCTTCACCGAGACCGCCAAGCACCGTTCCAAGGAAGTCTTCCTGTTCCAGCAGAACGACATCAACATCGTGCTCAACGGCAGCCCCACCGGTCACGTCCACGAGTTCGCCCTCAAGCACGGCCCGAGCGCCTGCGCCATGGCCTTCCGAGTGAAGAACGCGTCCCAGGCCGCGGCCTACGCCGAAGCCCAGGGCGCGACCCTGGTGGGTAGCCATGCCAACTTCGGCGAGCTGAACATCCCCTGCCTGGAAGGCATCGGCGGTTCGCTGCTGTACCTCGTCGACCGCTACGGCGACCGCTCCATCTACGATGTCGACTTCGAGTTCGTCGAAGGCCGCAGCGCCAACGACAACTCGGTCGGCCTGACCTACATCGACCACCTGACGCACAACGTCAAGCGCGGCCAGATGGACGTCTGGTCCGGCTTCTACGAGCGTATCGCCAACTTCCGCGAGATCCGCTACTTCGACATCGAAGGCAAGCTCACCGGTCTGTTCTCCCGCGCCATGACCGCGCCCTGCGGGAAGATCCGCATCCCGATCAACGAGTCGGCCGACGATACCTCGCAGATCGAGGAATTCATCCGCGAATACCACGGCGAAGGCATCCAGCACATCGCCCTGACCACCGACGATATCTACGCCACCGTGCGCAAGCTGCGCGACAACGGGGTGAAGTTCATGTCGACCCCGGACACCTACTACGAGAAGGTCGACACCCGCGTCGCCGGCCACGGCGAGCCGCTGGAGCAACTGCGCGAGCTGAACCTGCTGATCGACGGCGCCCCGGGCGACGACGGCATCCTGCTGCAGATCTTCACCGACACGGTGATCGGCCCGATCTTCTTCGAGATCATCCAGCGCAAGGGCAACCAGGGCTTCGGCGAGGGCAACTTCAAGGCCCTGTTCGAATCCATCGAGGAAGACCAGATTCGCCGTGGCGTGATCTGACTCCCAGCCGCCAGCCTCTTCCGGGGCTGGCGGTTTTCGTTGCAGCCCGCGTTGCCGTTCCAGCGGCGCCATCGCGCCAAGCCCTTGCCCGCACCGCCGCGCCACGAGCCTGGCGGCCCATCCACGTCACGTACAACAACAAACAGGTGACGCATGACCCGTGAAACCCACCTTCGCCCAGCCGTCCGCCCGACGCCACGCGCCCCGCATGACGCCCGCCGTGCGTCCGTCGCCTGAGCCGCACGGCCCCGTTTCGCCTCCGACAACAATAAATTTCCACTTGCGTGAGATAACTCAATGGACGGCCAACATCCGCATTCGGGCGAGCTCAAGCGCGGCCTGAAGAATCGTCACATCCAGTTGATCGCCCTCGGCGGCGCCATCGGTACCGGCCTGTTCCTCGGCTCGGCCGGGGTGCTCAAGTCGGCGGGCCCGTCGATGATCCTCGGCTACGCCATCGCCGGCTTCATCGCCTTCATGATCATGCGTCAGCTCGGCGAGATGATCGTCGAGGAGCCGGTCGCCGGCTCCTTCAGCCACTTCGCGCACAAGTACTGGGGCGGCTTCGCCGGCTTCCTCTCCGGCTGGAACTGCTGGGTGCTGTACATCCTGGTAGGGATGTCGGAGCTGACCGCGGTCGGCAAGTACATCCACTACTGGTGGCCGGACGTACCGACCTGGGCCACGGCGGCGCTGTTCTTCGTCGTCGTCAACGCGATCAACCTGGCCAACGTCAAGGCCTTCGGCGAAGCCGAGTTCTGGTTCGCGATCATCAAGGTGGTGGCGATCATCGGCATGATCCTGCTCGGCTGCTACCTGCTGTTCAGCGGCAGCGGCGGCCCGCAGGCCTCGGTTAGCAACCTGTGGGCGCACGGCGGCTTCTTCCCCAACGGGGTGGGTGGGCTGGTGATGGCCATGGCGATCATCATGTTCTCCTTCGGCGGCCTGGAGATGCTCGGTTTCACCGCGGCCGAGGCGGACAAGCCGAAGACGGTGATCCCGAAGGCGATCAACCAGGTGATCTACCGGATCCTGATCTTCTATATCGGCGCCCTGGTCGTGCTGCTCTCGCTGACGCCCTGGGACAGCCTGCTGGCGACCCTCAACGCTTCCGGCGACGCCTACAGCGGCAGCCCGTTCGTGCAGATCTTCTCGATGATCGGCAGCGGCACCGCCGCGCACCTGCTGAACTTCGTGGTGCTCACCGCCGCGCTGTCGGTGTACAACAGCGGCACCTATTGCAACGGCCGCATGCTCCTCGGCCTGGCCGAGCAGGGCGATGCCCCGCGCGCCCTGGCCAGGGTCGACAAGCGCGGCGTGCCGGTGCGGGCCCTGGTGGTCTCGGCGCTGGTGACCTTCCTCGCCGTGGTGGTGAACTACGTGATCCCGCACCAGGCGCTGGAATTGCTGATGTCGCTGGTGGTCGCGGCGCTGGTGATCAACTGGGCGATGATCAGCATGGCGCACCTGAAGTTCCGCGCGCAGATGGAGCGCCAGGGCACCCGCACGCACTTCCGCGCGTTCTGGTACCCGTACGGCAACTACCTGTGCATGGCGTTCGTGGTGTTCATCCTCGGCGTCATGCTGCTGATCCCTGGCATCCAGGTCTCGGTGTACGCGATTCCGGTCTGGCTGCTGGTGATGTGGGCCTGCTATCGACTCAAGGGAGCTCCGCGGCCACTGCCGGGCCTGCGGGTGAAGCCGGTCGCCGAGTGACCGGGGGCACCGGCGCGGAGGGAGTGGGGAGCGACTCCCTCCGTGTCCCGGTGGTCCACAAGACTTTTTCTAGGGGTGCCCGTCGTTGACGGGCCGCCCGCCGAGTTCCTACAGTGGCAGCGCCATTTTTTCTCGTTAGAGGGATTTCCATGAAAAAAGCGCTCTGGCTGCTTCTCGCTGCCGTCCCCGTGGTCCTGGTCGCCTGTGGCGGCAGCGACGACGACAAGCAGACCGCCCAGGTCGACTACCTGGCCTTGCCGGGGGATGCCAAGCTGGATACCCGCAGCGTCGACTACAAGTGCGAGAACGGTCGCAAGTTCACCGTGCAGTACCTGAACAAGGGCGACAACAGCCTGGCCGTGGTGCCGGTCAGCGACAACTCGACGCTGGTCTTCAGCAACGTGATTTCCGCCTCCGGCGCCAAGTACGCCGCCGGCCAGTACATCTGGTGGACCAAGGGCGAGGAGGCCACCCTCTATGGCGACTGGAAGGGCGGCGAGCCCACCGACGGGGTCGCCTGCAAGGAACGTTGAGTTCGGCCCGGCGTCCAGCCGAAACGCAGGAACCCGGCCGCGGCCGGGTTTCTTCTTGCCTGCCTTCGCGCTCGACAAAGGGGTTATGCTGGCAGCCCGTTCGTACCCCGTGCCGCCCCATGCTGATCATCTCCAACGCCGTCCACCTGCCTGACCACGAGATCGAGCTGAACGCCATCCGCGCCCAGGGCGCCGGCGGGCAGAACGTCAACAAGGTCTCCAGCGCGGTGCACCTGCGCTTCGACATCCAGGCTTCGTCGCTGCCGCCGTTCTACAAGGAGCGCCTGCTCGCGCTGAGCGACCAGCGCATCAGCGGTGACGGCGTGGTGGTGATCAAGGCCCAGCAGTACCGGACCCAGGAACAGAACCGCGAGGACGCCCTGGAGCGCCTGGCCGAGCTGATCCGCAGCGTGGCCAAGGTGCAGAAGGCGCGGCGCCCGACCAAGCCCACGCGCGGTTCGCAGAAGCGTCGGCTGGATGGCAAGGCCAAGCGCGGCGCGGTGAAGGCCGGGCGTGGCAAGGTGGATTTCTGAGCCGACCCGTCCTCGCGCGGGATCAGCGCACGGCCTGGGCCATCGGCTGGCCGAGGCCGCGCTCGCGGTCGCGCTGCAGGCGATAGGCCTTGGCCGCGGCGGGGATCGCGGTGACCTGGCCGGTCTCCAGCCAGCGCCGCAGGCGGGTGGCATCGGCGAAATGGGTGTACTTGCCGAAGGCATCCAGCACCACCAGGTTGACCGGGCTGCGGTTGATCGTGGTGCGCATCACCAGGCAGTGCCCGGCTTCGTTGGTGAAGCCGGTCTTGGTCAGCTGGATGTTCCAGGTCTTGTTGTTGATCAGGTGGTTGGTGTTGCGGAAGCCCAGGGTGTAGTTCGGGTGGCGGAAGGCCACGGTTTTCTCCGGGGTGGTGCTCCACTGGCTGAGCAGCGGGTACTGCCGGCTGGCCACCAGCAGGCGGGTGAGGTCGCGGGCGGTGGAGACGTTGTGCAGCGACAGCCCGGTCGGCTCGACGTAGCGCGTGTTCTTCATGCCCAGGGCGTGGGCCTTGGCGTTCATCGCCTTGACGAAGGCGTTCTTGCCGCCCGGATAGTTCTGCGCCAGGCTCGCCGCGGCGCGGTTCTCCGAAGACATCAGGGCGAGCAGGAGCATGTCCCGGCGGCTGATCTGGCTGCCGACCCTGACCCGGGAAAACACCCCGCGCATCTCGCTGGTCTCGCTTATCGCGATCGGCAGCACTTCGTCCAGCGGGAGCTTCGAGTCGAGCACGACCATGGCGGTCATCAGCTTGGTGATCGAGGCGATCGGCACCACTAGGTCGGGGTTGCGCGAGTAGAGCACCTTGCCGCTGTTCTGGTCGGTGACCAGCGCGCTGCCCGAGGCCAGTTCCTGTTGCAGCGGCAGCTTGGCCTTGGGCGGTGGCGAGGCGGATATCGCGGTGGCAACGCTGAGGAAGAGAAGCAGGGTGACCAGTGACAGGAGACGGTTTCTCACGTGCGTTGCTCACTAATACGAGAAAGAGGGGGGCCTCGGGGGCAGTGTGAACTGGTCCCCATAATTGAGCATTTTATGCTCTTTTATAGGAAAAGCACGTAGGGCTTTGAAACTGCTGACTTATGGCTGGCCTGGCTCGGAGAGGTTCGGCGGATAACGCCTGCATGGTCGTGGTGCGGGGGGGGGCGAATAACCGCAACGCGGTTATCCGCCGCTTCGACGGAGGGCATGGCGTTCGCGGAGGCGAAAAAAAGCCGGCCATGACGGCCGGCTCAGGGTAACCGCTGGGGTTCAGTCCGCGCAGACCTGGGCGATGGCCTGTGCCAGGCGGTCGAGGCGGCGCGCGTCGAGACCGGCGACGTTGGCCCGGCCGCTGGAGACCAGGTAGACGCCGTGCTCGTCGCGTAGCCGTTGGACCTGCCGCGGGCTCAAGCCGGTATAGGAGAACATCCCGCGTTGCGCGCCGACGTGGGCGAAGCGCTCGGCCAGGCCGTGCGGCGCCAGGGCCTCGACCAGGCCGATGCGCAGGCTGGCGATGCGCGAACGCATGCCTTCGACCTCTTCCTGCCAGAGTCCCTTCAGCTCGCTGTCGCCGAGGATCGCCGCGACCACCTCGGCGCCATGCGCCGGCGGGGTCGACCACAGGTTGCGGGCGAGGAAGGCCAGTTGGCTGCGCACGTCGGTGAGCTTCTCGGCGTTCTGCGCGCAAACGATCAGTGCGCCGACGCGGTCGCGGTACAGGCCGAAGTTCTTCGAGCAGGAGCTGCTGACCAGCACTTCCGGCAGTTCGCCGGCGAACAGGCGTACCGCCCAGGCGTCTTCGTCGAGACCGTCGCCGAAGCCCTGGTAGGCGAAGTCGATCAGCGGCAGCAGCTCGCGGCGGCGCACCACGTCGAGCACCCTGCGCCAGTCGTCGTGGCTCAGGTCGAAGCCGGTCGGGTTGTGGCAGCAGGCATGCAGCAGCACCACGTCGCCCTGGGGAATGCGCTCCAGGCCGGCGAGCATCGCCTCGACATCCAGGCGGTTGTCGGCGCTGACGTAGGGGTAGTGGGAAACCTTCAGGCCGGCGGCGGCGAACAGCGTCTCGTGGATCGGCCAGGTCGGGTCGCTCAGCCAGATGCCGCGGCCGGGCAGGCAATGGGTGATGAAGTCGCCGGCCAGGCGCAGGGCGCCGGTGCCGCCGGGCGTCTGGGTGGCGTCGGCGCGCTGCTCCAGCAACAGCGGCGAGGCGGCGCCGAGCACCAGTTCCGCCAGGCGCGCGGCGAACAGCGCGTCGCCGTGGCCGCCGACGTAGCTCTTGGTGGTTTCCTGCTCGACCAGGCGCTGCTCGGCGAGTTTCACCGAACGCAGGATCGGGGTCAGGCCCTGGGCATCCTTGTAGACGCCGACGCCGAGATCCAGCTTGTCCGCGCGCGGATCGTTGCGGTAGGCGTCGAGCAGGCCCAGGATCGGGTCGCCCGGTACGCGGGCGACCTTGGCGAAATGACTCATTTGCGCCCCTCGGCGGTTTTCGCCACCTCGTCGGTGCGCGCCGCCATGATGAAGTCGTTGCGGTGCAGGCCCTTGATCGAGTGGCTCCACCAGGTCACGGTGACCTTGCCCCACTCGGTCAGCAGGCCCGGATGGTGGCCTTCGGCCTCGGAGATCTCGCCAATGGCGTTGGTGAAGGCCAGGGCGTGCCTGAAGTTCTTGAACAGGTAGACCTTCTCCAGCTGCATGATGCCGTCGCGGACTTCGATGTTCCAATCCGGGATCTGCCGCAGCAGCACGGGCAGTTCTTCGTCGCTGACGTGCGGGGCGTCGGCGCGGCAGGCTTCGCAATGGGCTTGGGTGAGTGCGGTCATGGTGGGAGTCCTTGGTTGTCGCATGTGGGAGCGGCGGACGGGCCGGGCCCGTCCACCATAGTACAAGGCCGCCGCGGGGTCAGCCGCGGTGGCGACGATTCTCGTCAGGCCGCCTGCCTGGGCGGGAACAGCGGCGCGTGCAGGCCCAGGCGCATGGCCTCGTGGACCAGCGCCATGATGTCTTCCTGGGCCAGCTGGAACAGGCGCTTGAGGTCGGGCAGGACGAAGTAGAGCGGTTGCAGGATGTCGATGCGGTAGGGCGTGCGCATCGCCTCCAGCGGATTGAAGGCCTGGTGCAGCGGCTCGTCGGAGAGGCTGTAGACGGTCTCCTTCGGCGAGGAGAGGATGCCGCCGCCGTAGATGCGCTTGCCCTGGTCGGTGTCGACCAGGCCGAACTCGATGGTCATCCAGTACAGGCGGGCGAGGAACACGCGTTCCTCCTTGCTCGCCTTGAGGCCGAGCTTGCCGTAGGTATGGGTGAATTCGGCGAACCAGGGGTTGGTCAGCAGGGGGCAGTGGCCGAAGATCTCGTGGAAGATGTCCGGCTCCTGCAGGTAGTCCAGTTCTTCCGGGGTGCGGATGAAGGTGGCGACGGGGAATTGCTGGCTGGCCAGCAGTTCGAAGAAAGTCTGGAACGGGATCAGCGCCGGTACCCGCGCCACGCGCCAGCCGGTGGTGGCCTGGAGAACCCGGTTGATCTCGTCGAGCTGGGGGATCCGGTCGTGGGGCAGGCCGAGCTGTTCGATGCCGTCGAGGTATTCCTGACAGGCGCGGCCTTCGATCACCTTCAGTTGCCGGGTGATCAGGGTGTTCCAGACCTGGTGCTCGGTTTCCGGGTAATGGATGAAACCGTTGTCGTCGGGCTGGCGGGCCACGTACTGCGTCGTTTTCATACGGACTCCATGAGCGGCTTGTGGCCGCGGGGTCTTTGTTGTTGTCGTTGCCTTATCGATACCGCGTCGGGACGCTCCGTGCAGCCCCGGATAGGGGCCGGGCAACGAGGATGAAACGGCGTTTTCGTAAAGTTTTCCTTACGAATTTACCGGGGTCGCCTGTTCATTGGCTCAGGCATTCTTGCTGGTGAGTCTAACTGTCACATATTCTTGACGGAAATTTCCGGTCGGGAGTTAAAAAATCCGACCGCGAGCCCATCAGAACGACAACACCGGGCCACGCCATGCGTATCAAAGTGCACTGCCAGAACCGTGTAGGCATTCTTCGCGACATCCTCGACCTGCTGGTCGACTACGGCATCAACGTCAATCGCGGCGAAGTCGGCGGCGACCAGGGCAACGCCATCTACCTGCTCTGTCCGAACCTGATCAATCTCCAGTTGCAGTCGCTGCGGCCCAAGCTGGAGGCGGTGCCGGGGGTCTTCGGGGTCAAGCGCGTCGGCCTGATGCCCAGCGAGCGCCGGCACCTGGAGCTCAACGCGCTGCTCGCCGCCCTGGACTTTCCGGTGCTCTCGGTGGACATGGGCGGGCAGATCGTCGCCGCCAACCGTGCCGCCGCCCAGCTGCTCGGCGTGCGCGTCGACGAAGTGCCGGGGATTCCGCTGTCGCGCTATGTCGAGGACCTCGACCTGCCCGAGCTGGTACGCGCCAACAAGGCGCGGATCAACGGGCTGCGGGTGAAGGTGAAGGGCGACGTGTTCCTCGCCGACATCGCCCCGCTGCAATCCGAGCACGACGAGAGCGAGGCGCTGGCCGGCGCGGTGCTGACCCTGCATCGCGCGGACCGCGTCGGCGAGCGCATCTACCATGTGCGCAAGCAGGAGCTGCGCGGCTTCGACAGCATCTTCCAGAGCTCGCGGGTGATGGCCGCGGTGGTCCGCGAGGCGCGACGCATGGCGCCGCTCGACGCGCCGTTGCTGATCGAGGGCGAGACCGGCACCGGCAAGGAGCTGCTGGCGCGCGCCTGCCACCTGGCCAGCCCGCGCGGGCAATCGCCGTTCATGGCGCTGAACTGCGCCGGCCTGCCGGAGTCGATGGCCGAGACCGAACTGTTCGGCTATGGACCCGGGGCCTTCGAAGGCGCGCGTCCGGAAGGCAAGCTCGGCCTGCTCGAACTCACCGCCGGCGGCACGCTGTTCCTCGATGGCGTCGGCGAGATGAGCCCGCGCCTGCAGGCCAAGCTGCTGCGCTTCCTGCAGGACGGCTGTTTCCGCCGGGTCGGCAGCGACGAGGAGGTGTACCTGGACGTGCGGGTGATCTGCGCGACCCAGGTGGACCTGTCCGAACTCTGCGCCAAGGGCGAGTTCCGCCAGGATCTCTATCACCGCCTCAACGTCCTCTCGCTGCACATTCCGCCGCTGCGTGAATGCCTGGACGGCCTGGCGCCGCTCGCCGAGCACTTCCTCGACCAGGCCAGCCGGCAGATCGGCTGCGGCCTGCCGAAGCTCTCCGCGCCGGCGCTGGAGCGCCTCGAGCGCTACCACTGGCCGGGCAACGTGCGGCAACTGGAGAACGTGCTGTTCCAGGCGGTCTCGCTGTGCGAAGGGGGGACGGTGAAGGCCGAGCACATCCGCCTGCCGGACTACGGCGCGCCGCAACCGTTGGGGGACTTCTCGCTGGAGGGTGATCTGGACGCCATCGTCGGCCGTTTCGAGAAGGCGGTCCTGGAACGCCTGTTCCGCGAGCATCCGAGCAGCCGCCAACTGGGTAAGCGCCTCGGGGTGTCGCACACCACGGCGGCGAACAAGCTGCGCCAGTACGGCGTCGGGCAGGGCGAGGGTTGAGTCCCGGCCCCGGCGAAGACCGGGGCCGGGCGCTCCTTCGCAATCAGGCGAGGAGCGGGGCGGGCTCAGTCGGCCTTCTGCTCGATGCCGGCCTGCAACTGCTGGTCGCGGTTGCGTCCGCCGACGCGCAGGGCGCCGAGGTTGAAGGCCTGGTCGTCGCGGGTCGCCTGGTCGTGCTCCTGGCTGAACTCGTCCTTGATACCGAAGGCCAGGTCCACCGGCGACCTGGAGACGTTCAGGCCGAGATCGGCGCGGTAGTCCTTGCCGGCCAGGGCGCGGGTTTCCACGCGCGAGCCGCCGAGGTCGACCTTGCCGTCGCTGGCGCTGATCCGTGCGCCGGTCAGCTGGGTCGCTGCGCCCACCTGCAGGTTCACGCCCTGCCTGCCGGTGATGCCGGAGGCCTCGGTGACGTAGTTGCGGCTGACGTGGCTGACGTCCAGGTACAGCGTCGGGGTTACCGAGGCTTCGCCGCTCTTGTCGCCGAACAGCACGTTCTCGACGGCATTGCCGACCTTGGCGCCGGCCGTCTGCTTGTCGTTCACCGCATAGCTACCGGTCTTGTTCGGCGACAGGCGCTGCTTGAGGCCGGACAGCCGGTCGCCGAGCGCTTCGCCTTTCTCCGCCAGATAGCCCCTGGCCCTGTCCAGCTTGCTGGCGAAGGCGCCGCGCGGCTCCGGGTTGACCTCGTAGCTGCCGCTGCGGACCAGCTTCTCGCCCAGGCGCTCCTTGGCCGTTTCGGCTTTGGCGAGGAGGTTGTCCCCGGCCTTGCCGAGCCGCTCGACATTACGGTCGACGCCGTTCTCCAACTTGCCGCGGTGCTTGTCGAAAGCATTCTCGGCCTTGGTTTCCAGCTTGTCCTTCAGCGGTCCGGTCTTGCTCGCCAGCTTGTTCACCAGGCCGGGCTGGTTCTTCTCCACGCCCAGGCGCGCGTCGACGTTGACCTTCACGCCCTCCGCGCGGTCCTGGCGGCTCTCCACCCGCAGGTCGCCGCCGATGCGCCCGTCCACCTGTGCCGCGTCGATGCGCGCGCCCTCCAGGCGGGTGTCGCCCTGGCTCGCCAGGATTACCCGGTCGGCCTGGATGACGCTGTCGCTCTGGGTCTGGCTGCGCAGGACATCGACATCGACCTTGGCGCGGGCCTGGACGGCATAGTCGCTCCGGTAGTCGCTCGGCGCGCCGGTGGTCTTGCCGCCGTTGGCCCCGGCACCGAGCAGCACGCCCCAGTTGGCGCGCCGCTCGCTGGATTCGGCGGACTCCTGGAGAATGCCGCCGTTGCCGGCTTCGAGACTGACCTGGGCGGCTTCGATGCGAGTGCCTTGCAGGCGTACCGCGGTGGCGTCGTCCGCGGCGCTGGAAAGGCTGGCCTTGGTCGCGCTGTGCAGGTTGCCGCCGTTCAGCGCGTGACGTTCCTCGTCGACCCGGCCGATATTGAAGTTGCCGCTGACGCTGCCGTTCTTGCTGCTCGTTTCGGCGTCGCGAACGCTGCCGCCGCCTAGGCTGAAGCCGCCGCCGAGGTTGTTTCCCCCGGCCCGGTGGCTATCGCGGGCGGCCTGCAGGTCGAGCTTGCCGCCGGCGGCCAGGACTATGTCGCCGGTCTTCGCTGCCGCGCTGCCGATATTGCTGCCTTGCAGGACCAGATCGCCGCCGCTGCGCAGCTCCACCGCGCCCTTGGCCTGGATGCCGGCGACCCGCGCCTGGCTGTCCCGGCTGTCGCCGGCCTTGTGGTCGAGTTGCAGGCCGGCGCTGGCGTTCAGCCCTTTGCCGTTGGCGCTGGGGGCCATGCCGCCGCTCAACGCGGCGTCGCCACGCAGGCTGGCGCTGCTGGCGCTCTGCCGGTCGTTGGCCTGTTCCAGGGCCAGGTTGCCGCCGGCGCTGAGCCTGACCCCGGCTTCGCCGCCGTCGAAGCGGCTGCCCTGGTAGAGGCCGTCGCCGCCGAGGCGGATCTCGACGCCCTGCTTCGCGGCGTATTCGCCGACCACCGCGGTGGTCTGGCTGGTGCTGTTCTCGCTGCTGCCGCCAATGCCGCTCAGGCGCAGGTTCAGGTCCTGGCCGGTGGTGGTGTAGAGGCGCCCGCCGACCTTGGCGTCGAGGCTCTGCTCATGGCTGCCGGAGGTGTTCTCCGCCGCCCTGGCGTCATGTCTGGCGGCGTCGATGAGGAGGCCTCCGCTGCGAGCCTGGTAACGGGTGCCCTCGTCCTGCAGGGCGTCGCCGACCTTCAGTTCGACCTGGCCGCCCGCGAAGCTGCTGACCTGCGCCTGGCTCGCCTGTTGCTCGCCGCGGCTGTCGCGGTGGCTGATCTCGAGGTCGACGCCGACGTTCGGCTGCTCCAGGTTGTCGAGCAGGCCGGGCTGGTGGACCTTGCGCTGGGCGACGCCTTCGACCGCCTTCTCGATCGGCCGGGTGATGCCGCGGTACTCGAGGTTGGCGCCGATGTCGCCGCTCCAGCCGCTGTCGTGGCGCTGGCTGCTCTGGCTGTCGCGGGCGGCCTGGTTGTCGACCGTGCCGGCGGCGACCGCCAGGCTGTCGCCGGCCTCCAGGCGCGCGCCCTGCGTCGTCAGGCTGCCCTGGGCGGCGTCGATCCTGAGATTGCCCGTCGCGTTCACCTGGCTGGTGCGCGCATGGCTTTCGGCGTCGTTCTCGTCGATCCGCTGGTGGCCGACTTCGATACCGCTGCCGGCACGGTCCAGGCCGCCGGTATAGTAGAAGCCGCCGCCGGTGGTGGTCTGTTCGCTGCTGCGGGTCTTGCTGTCCTGCTCGGCGAGCAGGGCGACGTTCTTCCCGGAGAGGCTGGCGTCGCCCGCGCTGGCCTTCAGCTCGGCCCCCTTCACGGTGAGATCGCCGCCGGCCTTCACGGCCAGGGTGGCGCCGCCCAGGCTGGAGCCGCTGTTGCGGGTTTCCTCGCGGCGGACGCTGGTCCGCTGGTCCTGGTAGCGCACCCCGGCGCGGTATTGGCGGCTGCCTGGGGTCTGCTCGCCGGCATAGGCGTCGAAGCCGCGGGTGTGGCGGCTGTCGCTGCCGTCGTGGCGCTCCTGCGCCGAGGCTATCTCCAGGTTGCCCTTGGCCTCGGCGGCGAGGGCGCCGCCAGCCTCGACCCGGGAGCCGCGAATGGCGATGTCGGCGGCGCTGCGCAGGGTCAGGTTGCTGTCCGAGCGTACTTCGCTGGCGCGATTGCTGCTGTCCTTGCTGCGCTGGCGACTCTCGTCCTTGGCGATGCCGAAGAACTTGCTGTCCTTGCTGTAGCTGTTGCTGTGGGCGGTTTCCTCCACGCCGTCGATGCGCAGCGAGCCTTTCCCGCTGACCACCTCGGCCTTGCGCGCGCCGCGTACCTGGCTGCCGCGCACCTCGACCGCATCGGCGGTCACCGTCAGTGCGCCGTCGGCCTTGACCCGGCTGCCCTGTTGCAGGGTCTTGCCGCTGTCGCCGTCGCCGTGGCTGCCGAAGAAGCTGCCGCCGACCAGGTCGCCGGAGTAGCTGTTGTCGCGGCTGCTGTGGCTGCGGCTGGCGCTGCCGATGTCGACGCTCTTGGCTTGCAGGTCGAGGTCGCCGCGGCTGGCCACGTCGGCGCCTTCTAGATTCAGGCGCCGGCCGCCGCCGAGTTCGACCCGCGCGCCTTCGAGGCTGCTGGCCACGCTGCGTTGCTCGCTGCTGCCCTTGTCCCAGTTGGCTTTCCACAGGTGCTTGCGGTGCGCGCCCTGGTCGCGTTCGGTGCGGGTCTCGGTGGCGGCGAGAAGACGGGTATCGCTGCCGCTGGAGACTTTCAGGGTAGCGCCGGCCTTGACCGTCGCCGCCCTCAGTTCGCTGTCGCCCCGCGCGGCCAGGCTCGCGTCGGCGCGGGCATCGATCCGGCTGCCGTGCTGCTTCGAATCGGTGACGGTACGCGTGCGGTCGTAGGTTTCCCAGGTGATGCCGATGGTGCTGTTGCTCCAGCGCTCGCGGCTTTCCCGCAGGTTGCGGCTTTCCACGCTGCCCAGGGTCAGGTTGCGCCCGGACTTGAGGTCGACGCTGCCGCCGCTGACGTCGGCGGCGGCCAGGCTCAGGTCGCCGCGGGCATGCAGGCCGACGTTGCCGCTGTCGCTGCGGATCGCCGCGCGCAAGGCGTTCAGGCTGTTGTCGGGAAGCGCCTGGCCGCTGATCGACAGGTCGCCGGCGGAGCGCAGGTCGACGCCGTCCCTGCCGTCGATCCCGACCGGGCCGACGCGCACGCCGGCGCCCTCGGCGGTGCTGAGGATGTTGATGCGTCCGGCCTGCATGGCGCCGAACAGGCTGGCGTCGATGCGCCGCTCGCCCGGACGGACGTCGCCGGACGGGTCGCGCTCGACCTTGCCGCTCGGGTAGTCGATGCGGTTGCGACCGACGGTCAGGTCGAGCTCGGTCGACGCCTCGATCTTGCCTTGGCTGTCGACTCGCGGCGCCAGCAGGGCGATGCTGCCATCCCGGTTGCTCAGGCCCTGGCCCTGGATCTGCAGGGCGCCGACGGCGTCGTTGGTGTTCAGCGCCTGCAGCTTGCCGTCGGCCAGTTCCGGACGGCCGACCAGCAGGCTGGCATGGGGCGTGTTGATGAAGCTGCCGCCGTTCACCGAGATGCCGTTGGGGTTGGCCAGGATGTAGTCGGCGGCCTGGCCGAAGATTTCCTGCGGGCCGTTGATCGCCGAGGCGTTGCGGCTGATCACCTCGTTGAGGATGGCGCTGGCGGCGTCGCCGCGCAGTTGCGGGTTGGCCGCCAGTTGTCCGGCGAGCTGCGAGGCGCCGGGTTGCAGCGCATTGTTGAGGACCAGGCCCTGGCGGTCGACGTTGTAGTCGAGGAACTGGTTGTGCGACAGGCCGGCGGCGTTCGGCGCGACGATGTTGACGATGGGCACGCCGCCCTGGTTGAGCAGTTGCGGCGTGCCGCCCGGCCCGCCGGCCGCCTCCAGCCCGCCGGCGAAAGCCTGGGGCAGGTGGGGCGCCAGCAGCAGGCCGGCGATCAGGCAGCGGAGTTTTCCCCGGGGGGAGAGGTGGAAGACAGGATTGTCTCTATGCATGAGAACCTCTTCGTTCAGGTTGGCTGTAACGTTGCGCGTGGTTGGTGGTCGCCGCTGCTGTCGCGCTCAGGTCAGCGGCTGATCAGGCTTCAGATCTGCAGGCTCAGGCGCAGCAGCCAGCTCTCCGGCTCGTGGCGGAAGGCGGACGGCGCGGAGAGGCTGCGCTGGTAGTCGAGGTCGAGCTGGACCTGCTTCCAGCTCAGGTTGAGGCCGGCGCTGGCACCGCTCAGGTACTGGCCGGGGGCGCCGTGGTAGAGCTTGACCCAGCCGTGGTCCAGGCCCAGGCGCGGAGTGACCTGCACCGGCAGGTCGCTGCGCAGCGGCAGGCGCAGGGTGTTGCGCCATATCGCGCCAATCGCGCCGGAGACGCTGTTGCGGCGGAAGCCGCGCACCGCGGAGTCGTCGGTGGCCAGCAACTGCTCGATGGCTGGCAGCGGGTCGGCGCTGTACTGCGCCGTGAGTTGGCTCTGCCACTGCCAGGCCTGGCCGGCGAGCTGGCCGTTGCGCCATTGATTGAGGCCGAGGCGGTACTTGTCGAATTGCGCCCGGGGGTAGTTGTCGGCCCGCCCCGCGCGATCGCGGTCGGCGCCGAGGGCGCTCAGGCCACGGGCGTAGCCGAGGTCGAGACTCCAGACCGCGCTGTCCAGCCAGAACAGGTTGAGGCCGGCTTCGACGACGCTCAGCCGCGGGCTCTGGTTGGTCAGGCGGATGCCACCGAGGTAGCTGTCGACATCCTTGCGCGCCAGTTGCAGGTTGGCGCTCAACTGGTGACGCTGGCCGCGCCAGAGCACGCGGTCGGCGCGCAGGCTGAAGAGATCGGTCGCGCCGGTCTGGTAGAAGGTCTGCCGGCCGGTGCGCAGCGGCGAGCGGAATTCGGCGTGGCTGGCGAACAGGCTGTAGGTCCAGTAGCCATAGGGAATCGCGTAGTACAGGCTGCTGCTGCGGCTGTAGCGTCGGTCGCGATTCAGCGTGTCGCTGGCGCTCAGCAACAGCGAGTCGTTGAGTTCCAGCGGGCTGTCCAGGCCCAGGCTGAGGTTGCCGCGATCGCGTCCGGTGGCCAGGCTGCCGAGGTTGTCCAGGCCCAGGCCGAGGCTCCAGCGCGCGGCGCCGCCGCGTTTGCGCAGGAGGATCCGCGAGGCGCCGGGCTGGCTGCCCGGGGCGATGTCGGCGGCGAGATCGACCGAGCGCAGGCGGTTCAACTGGTCCAGGCCCTGCTCCAGGTCGCGCAGGTTCAGCGGCTTGCCGAGCACGCCGGGGAAGGCGCCGCGCAGCGATACCGGCAGGCTCTGGTCGTCCAGTTCGATGGACTCGACGTAGCCTTCGTCGACCAGGATATCCAGGCTCTGCCCGGCCTCCGGGGGATTGGCCAGATAGGGGCGGGCGGCGACGTAGCCGGCATCGACATAGAGCCGGGTGATCGCCGCCAGCAGGCGGTTGATCTGGCCGGGTCCCATGCATTCGCCGATCAGCGGGCCGAGCGTGCGGTCCAGGCGCTCCCGGCTGAGCAGGGTGACGCCGCCGATCCGCGTGCCGCTCAGGGGCCAGCAGTCGTGGTCTGCGATGGGCGGCGATGCCGGCGCCGGGGCCGTCGAGCCGCCGAAATTGCCGCGCTGCAATTGGCGTTGGCGTTCCTCCAGCTGCATGCGTTGCAGTTCCAGTTGTTGCTGCTGGTGTTGGCGCAGGGCTTCCTGCCCGGGTTGGCCCGGATCGGCGGCGAAGACGGGCGAGGCGCCGAGCAGGCCCAGCAGCAGGGCTCGGCAGAACGGGCGGCGGGGCGATGATTCGGTAGAGCGGTACGGCACGCGGCATCCTTCATGTATCAGGCGCCCACGGGCAGGACGTGGACGTTTCAGCGACAGCTTTGACACAAAGTGTTGTTATGTAAACTTTGTGTCTTGTGTAGATTAGTCGCAGACCTCACCCGTTTGTTACATCCGAGTAAAGAAATTGACCGGTTGCTGACTGGACGAAGAAACGCCTGTGAACTGATTCACGAAAGTTTGGCGTGTCGCGACTGGCGTGAAGGCCCGATTCGACTGGGTAGCGCAGAGGGTAAGGAAGGGAAGGGAGGGGAATGCGGCCTGGCTGGCCGGAAATCGGATTGTCGTCGTCGGGTACACAATGATCGCGCCGGAGGGGCGGGTTGCCCGTCGTGGCGCGATCCTTCGGAGAGCGGCCCAAGGGCCGGACGAGCTCTAGCCGCCGCTGCAGCCGTTGCCCCAGACCTGATACTCCACGGTATGTTTCCGGCCTTTGGAATCTTCGTAGGTCATGCGTGCGGGAACGATGCCGCAGGCCTCCGAAGTATCGGTGGAAGATATGACGCGAGCGACATCGAGATGCATGCCGTAGGCATATTCCTCGACAGTACCTTCCTGCTGGCTGGCAGGTTGTTCCTGGGTGCCAGCCGCCATCACCAGCGGCGAGCAGGCGAACAGGGCGATCAGGGCGAAAGCCTTCATTACTGGTTACCTGAGTGGTTTCTGAGTGAGTGCGATCTGCCGTCGGAAGACAGGCGGACAGGTCTCCGGTGCAACTCGATAAACAAGGCTGGATAATTGAAGTCTGCAATCAAGTTGCGAAGTCTAAGTTCAACGGAAGTGAACTTTGGCTGTTGGGTTAATTATAAATTCGGTGATGCTGCGACATATAGACACGGTCAAGACAAGAACCTTGTACGGATTGGTAACAATGACCTGTTGGGGCGCCGCAGGCGCGCTATCCGGCACTGCCGGTCGTGGCCAGCGGCGACTGCGGATCGAGCAGCGAACTGCGGATGAAATGCAGGTAGCTGAGTACCCGGCGCAGCGGCGAGGTGTCGAACTGCGGCGCGCGCGGTTCCGGCGCCGCGCGGACCGCCATGATCGCCTGCTCCACCGCGTGCAGGGCGCGCTGGCGGTTGCTCGGGCCGGGTTGCAGGAACAGCCGGATCAGCGCGCGTCCCATCAGGCGGATCGCCCGGCGCCAGGCGGTGCGTTCGGCGTAGCAGGGTTCCTGGGGCAGGCGCTGCTGTTCCAGGCGCAGCTCGATGATCGCCTGGCCGACCTCCAGCACCAGGAACATCCAGCCCAGCAACCGGCGCTGCACGTCCGGGCGGCCGGCGGAGAAGGTGTAGGCTTGGTTCAGCAGGTCGCGGGTGCCGCTTTCGAAACCGGAGACCAGGCCCTTGCTCTTGCCGCTGATGGCGAACACCACCCGCTCGCGCAGGTCGTGCTCCAGGCGCTTCCACATCCACGGCCGGTTCGGCGGCAGGATCACCATGGCGGCGACCGTGGCGAGGACCATCGACAAGACTAGCGCCAGGTATTCGTTGAAGAACGCCAGGGCGTCGTAGCGCGCCATGTTGGCCGGCAGCGAGGCGAAGCAGAACCACACCAGCAGGCCGACGCCGTAGCCGTTCCACTGCGGCCGCCAGAGCAGCAGGGCGCCGACCGCGAAGACCGGCAGCAGGCAGCAGAGCAACATCGGGAAACCGTCCACGTGGGGTAGCAGGTAGAGCAGCACGAACAGCCCGGTGCAGGCTCCGGCGAGGGTCCCGAGGGTGAGTTGCAGCGACAACCGGCCGGGATTCGGCGAGGTCGAGGAGAGCGCCGAGATCAGTACCGCGGTGAGGGCGAAGGTGCCGCCGTGGGGCCAGGAGGTCTGGATCCAGAACGTGCCGAGCAGGCCGATCATCAGCGCGCTGCGCGCTCCGGCGACCAGCGCGGCGACCGGGTTGGCGCGGGCGACGAAGCTTTCCTTCCACTGCTCGCGGGCATGGTGGTGCTCGGCCAGGGAAGCGTGGGTCAGGGCGTAGTTGTGCAGGTCGTCGGTGAAACGGAAGGCCAGTTCGGCGGCGGTGTTGAAATCCAGCAGGTCGTTCTCGCCGGGACGCTGTTCCAGCAGGCGCTGGCGGGCCTGGCGGATGTTCTGCATCAGTTCCGGCTTGTAGGCCTCGATGCGCTCGGCGAGCCGGGCGGCATCGGCGTCGGTGGGCAGCCGTTCGCGAATCGGCGCAAGCAGCCCGGCAAGCTCCGCCAGGCATGGCGCCAGGACCTCCAGGGCATTCTGCGCGCCGCGCCCGCGCAGGCGTTCGAGCAGGCGGTGGAGGCCGTGGAAGCGACTGGTCATGACCATGAATTCGTTGTTCAGGCGAATCAGCCGGCCGCTGCGCAGGCGCATGTGCGGATCTTCGAAAGTAGTGGCGCTGCGCAGGTTCTCCAGGCCCACGGACTGGGCGACGAAGCGCGCACTGAGCTCGCCGAAGCGCTCGCCGTCGAGGCTGCCCTGCAGGCCTTCGGCGGCGAACCCGGCGAAGTCGCGCAGGCGTCCGTAGAGCGTAGTGCGCAAGGCGGCGCCGCTGGTCTGGGGCAGGAAGATGGCGCTGACGGTGCCGGTGCAGAGGATCCCCAGGGAGATTTCCAGGACCCGCCACAGCGCCGCCATGAAGGCGCCTTCCGGATGCGCGGTGGCGGGAATCCCGATCATGGTCGCGGTGTAGCCGGCGAGTACGCAGGCGTAGCCGCGGAAATCGCGGTAACGCGCGGCGCCGGCGGTGCACAGGCCGACCCAGAGCGCCAGGCTGGCGAGGAACAGCACGCGCTCTTGGGCGAACAGGGCGATCAGGGTGACCATCACGCTGAGGCCGATCAGGGTCCCGACGATGCGGTAGAAACTCTTGGCCAGGACCTGCCCGCTCTGCGTCTGCATGACGATGAAGACCGTCACCAGCACCGTGCTCGGCTGCGGCAGCTCCAGGCGGTAGGCCAGCCACAGGGCGAGGCTGGCGGTGAGCAGGGCCTTGAACACGAAGACCCAGGCCACGCCGTCGCTGCGCGCCCATTCGAGCAGGGCGCGGCGCAATTCGTCGGGGCTGGGAATGAACGCGAGGGGAGCCGGTGGAACCAGGGGGAGACCTTTCCGGGTGGCGCGGGGCACTGCTGCGAATCCTGAACGACGGCGAGGGGAGGCCGAAACGGCTGGGAATTCTAGGAGCGCCCGCGCTTGCGGATAAGAGCGCGGATAGGTGAAAAATTTTTGTCACAAAAGGCAATAATAGGTGGGTTGACTCGTGACAGAATCTGCGCCGCCTTGGGGTGTCCTCCGGGTTGCGTGGAAAAGAGACGCGCCATAAGCGTCAGAGCCTAGAGGGCCGTGATGGATATCCTGTTCAATATGCGCGCGTTCGTCAGCGTCGCGGAGACCGGCAGTTTCACTGCCGCCGCCCAGCGCCTGGACCTGACGACCGCCTATGTCTCCCGTGCGGTGGCCAAGCTGGAGGCTCACCTGCGGACCCGCCTGCTGCACCGCACCACCCGGCGCATCGCCCTGACCGAAGCCGGGCAGCGCTACCTGATGCGCGCCCAGCAGATACTCGCCTACATCGAGGAGGCCGAGGCCGAGGCGGGCGATGCCCATGCGCGGCCGTCGGGCACGCTGAAGGTCCACGCGATGACCGGCATCGGCCAGCACTACCTGATCAAGGCCATCTCGCAATATTGCGAGACCTACCCGGAGGTCGGCTTCGACCTGACCCTGGCCAACCGGATCACCGACATTCTCGACGAGGGCTACGACATTTCCGTGGTGATAGCCCCCGAACTGCCGGACTCCGGTTTCGTCTCCAAGTGCATCGGCCAGACCTACAGCATCCTCTGCGCCTCGCCGGGCTACATTGCCGCGCATGGCTTCCCCAGGTTGCCGGCGGAGCTGTCCGCGCACCGTTGCCTGCGCCTGGTGAACTCGGTGATGTCGCTGGACCGCTGGCTGTTCGACGGTCCCGACGGCCAGGAACTGGCCTGCATCAACCAGACGCATTTCCAGGTCAACACCGCCGACGCCATGACCGAGGCGGTGGTCTCCGGCATGGGTATCGGCGCGCTGCCGGTGTACGCGGCGGTCAACGGCCTGAAGGACGGCAGCCTGGTGCGGGTGTTGCCGCGCTATAGCCTGTTCCATCTCAACGTCTACGCGCTGTACCCGTCGCGGCAGTATCTGGACGCGAAGATCCGCACCTGGGTCGAGTTCCTCCGCGAGCACATGCCGGCGATGCTCGCCGCGGACGAACGCAGCCTGGCGGAGAGCGGTGGGTTGGCGAACTGAGCTGCGTCCTTCGCGACGATCGCACCCCGGCTTGTCGGGAGTCGCAGGGCGGATAACCGCCTGGCGGTTATCCGCCGATTCTCCGGAGCCCTACAGGCTGTCTCCGACCCTCTGCAACTCCTCGATCAACGCCCGCACGCAGCTCGGCAATGCCTCCAGGTCCCGCACCAGCAGGCTGCGTTCGCGGATCGCCCAGGGTTCGTCGAGCTCGATGGTCGCCAGCTTCATCGTCCGGCTGTGGCGGCGCGCGGCGGACTGCGGGATCACGCCGATGCCGACGCCGCCTTCGATCATCCGGCAGATCGCCTCGAAGCTGGAGACCTGGATGCGCAACGACAGCTGCTCGCCCATCTGCTCCACCCGTTCGTACAGGAAGGCGTGCAGGGTGGTGCCCTCGGGCAGGCCGATATGCTGGAACTGCAGGGTGTCGCGCAGGCGTACCCTGGCCTGTCCGGCCAGCGGATGGCCCTGGGGCACCGCCATCACCAGGCGGTCGGTGCTGAAATGCAGGACCTGCAGGCCACTGGCCGCCACCGGCCCGGCGATGATGCCGAGGTCGGTGGAGCCGTCCAGCACGCCTCGGACGATGTCGCGGCTGAGGCGTTCCTGCAGGTCGACGCTGACCCCGGGGCGGGCGGCGAGGAAGCCGGCGAGGATTTCCGGGAGGAATTCGGTGACCGCGGTGGTATTGGCGAAGATGCGGATATGCCCGGCGGCGTCGCTGCCGTACTCGGTGAACTCGCTCTTCAGGTATTCCACCTGGCGCATGATCAGCCGCGCGTGCTGTAGCAGACGCTGGCCCGCCGGGGTCAGTTCGACGCCGCGGCTGTCGCGGTACAGCAGGCGGCTGCCGAGCTGGCCTTCCAGCGCCTTGATCCGCGCGCTGGCGGCGGCCGGGGAAAGGTGGGCGCGGCGCGCGCCCTGGGTCAGGCTGGGCGACTCGGCGATATGGATGAACAGGCGCAGGTCGGCGAGATCGAAATGCATGGGCACTCCATGGCGTTCGGCAAAGCCGAACGCGCCATTGCGAAATTGCAAATTCTCAAAACGCTAGCATCCTATCATTCTCCTCCCATCACCCCTAGGTCATGGGAAGCCACGCATGAGTGAGTCCGCTTTCGCCCCCTGGATCGGTCGCCAGGAAGAAACCCACGATCAACTGAGCCGCAACCTGGTCAAGCGCATCGCCGCCACCTTCGGCGAGCCGACCCCGGCCCATGGCGAGGCGCTGCCGCCGCTCTGGCACTGGGCATTCTTCCAGGACCCGGTGGAGGCCGCCGGCCTCGGCACCGACGGTCATCCGGCGCGCGGCGGTTTCCTGCCGCCGGCGGACGATCGCAACCGCATGTGGGCCGGCGGACGCCTGGAGTTCCACCAGCCGCTGCGGGTCGGCGGCGAGGCCAGCCGTACCTCGACCATCCTGCGGGTCGAGGAGAAGCACGGTCGCAGCGGCGCCCTGCTGTTCGTCACCCTGCGCCACGACTACCGCCAGGACGGCCAACTGGCGCTGAGCGAAGAACACGACATCGTCTACCGCGAACCGACCCCGCCCAAGCTCGGCGGCACCGAGGCGCTGCCCGCGGGCGACTGGCGCGAGGCGCTGGAGCCCGATCCGGTGTTGCTGTTCCGCTACTCGGCGGTGACTTTCAACGGCCACCGCATCCACTACGACTGGCCCTATGTCACCGAGGCCGAAGGCTATCCGGGCCTGGTGGTGCACGGTCCGCTAATCGCCACCCTGGCCCTGCGCGCGTTCTGCCGGGCCAATCCGCAGGCGCGCCTGCGGCGCTTCGCCTATCGCGGCCTGCGCCCGCTGATCTGTCCGGATCCGTTCGAGGTCGGCGGCCGCCTGCTCGGCGCCGGCAAGGCCGAGGTCTGGGTCGGCAATGGCGCCGGCCTGGCCCAGCGCGGCGACGTGGAATTCGACTGAAAGGGCCCTGCGCCCGTCCAACGACAAGAATCGAGGAGTCACCGATGAATCCGAACAGCGAAGAGCTGAACGCGATCCGCGAGGGCGTGCGTGCCCTCTGCGCCGAATTCGACGCCGCCTACTGGCGCCGCATCGATGAGCAGCGCGGTTTTCCCGAGGCCTTCGTCAAGGCCCTGACCGACGCCGGCTGGCTCTCGGCAATGATCCCGGAGGAGTACGGCGGTTCCGGCCTGGGCCTGGCCGAGGCCTCGGTGATCCTGGAGGAGGTCAACCGCTGCGGCGGCAACTCCGGCACCGTGCACGGGCAGATGTACAACATGTTCACGTTGCTGCGTAACGGCAGCGAGGCGCAGAAGCGCTTCTACCTGCCGAAGCTGGCCAGCGGCGAGCTGCGCCTGCAGTCGATGGGGGTGACCGAGCCGACCACCGGCACCGACACCACCAAGATCAAGACCACCGCCGTGCGCCAGGGCGACCGCTACGTGATCAACGGGCAGAAGGTGTGGATCTCGCGGATCCAGCACTCCGACCTGATGATCCTGCTGGCGCGCACCACGCCGCTGGCCGAGGTGAAGCGCAAGTCCGAAGGCATGTCGATCTTCCTCGTCGACCTGCGCGAGGCCATCGGCAAGGGCCTCACCGTGCAGCCGATCGCCAACATGGTCAACCATGAGACCAACGAGCTGTTCTTCGACAACCTGGAGATTCCCGCCGATAGCCTGATCGGCGAGGAAGGCAAGGGCTTCCGCTACATCCTCGACGGCCTCAATGCCGAGCGCACGCTGATCGCCGCCGAATGCATCGGCGACGGTCGCTGGTTCATCGACAAGGCCAGCCACTATGCCCGCGACCGCGTGGTTTTCGGCCGGCCGATCGGGCAGAACCAGGGCGTGCAGTTCCCCATCGCTGAGGCGCACATCGAGGTGGAGGCCGCCGACCTGATGCGCTGGCGCGCCTGCCGGGAGTACGACGCCGGGCTCAACGCCGGGGCCAGCGCGAACATGGCCAAGTACCTGGCGGCGAAGGCTTCCTGGGAGGCGGCCAACGCCTGCCTGCAGACCCACGGCGGCTTCGGCTTCGCCTGCGAATACGACGTCGAGCGCAAGTTCCGCGAGACCCGCCTGTACCAGGTGGCGCCGATCTCCACCAACCTGATCCTGTCCTACGTGGCCGAGCACCTGCTCGAACTGCCGCGCTCGTTCTGAAGCGGGAGCCGCCCATGCAGATCGACCGCCTCGACCATCTGGTGCTCACCGTTCGCGACATCGACGCCAGCATCGATTTCTACACCCGCGTGCTCGGCATGCGCGCCGTCACCTTCGGCGCCGGCCGCAAGGCCCTCGCCTTCGGTGCGCAGAAGATCAACCTGCACCAGGCCGGGGGCGAATTCGAACCCAAGGCCGAGCGACCCACGCCGGGGTCCGCCGACCTCTGTTTCATCGTCGCCACGCCACTTGGGGCGGTGGCCGAACAACTGCGCCAGCAGGCGGTGGAAATTCTCGAGGGTCCGGTGCAACGCACCGGCGCCGGCGGGCCGATCCTCTCGCTGTACCTGCGCGATCCCGACCTGAACCTGATCGAACTGAGCAACCCGCTGTAGGCCGCGTGCCTCGGGACAACTACAAGAGAGCGTTGGTCATGACCGACTACACCCAGCAACTCGCCGGCTTTCTCGCCGGCCTGCGCTACCAGGACCTGCCGCCGGCGGTGCTGGCGCGTATCGAGGAATTGTTCCTCGATTGGCTCGGCTCGGCCCTGGCCGGCAAGGGCCAGCATCCGATCCCGCTGTTCGAGCGCTACGCCGAACGCATGGGCCCGGCCGACGGCAGCGCGCAGATCCTCACCAGCCGGCGGCGCAGTTCGCCGTACTTCGCCGCCCTGGTGAACGGCGCGGCGTCCCATGTGGTGGAGCAGGACGACCTGCACAACAGCTCGGTGCTGCACCCGGCCGCGGTGGTGTTCCCCGCCGCCCTGGCCGCGGCCCAGGACCTCGGCCGCAGCGGCGCCGAGCTGCTCCTCGCGGCGGTGGCCGGCTACGAGGCCGGCATCCGCATCGGCGAATTCCTCGGTCGTTCGCACTATCGGGTGTTCCATACCACGGCCACGGTGGGCACCCTCGCCGCCGCGGTGGCGGTCGGCAAGCTGATGGATCTCGACCGCGAGCGCTTCGTCAACCTCCTCGGCAGCGCCGGGACCCAGGCCGCCGGGCTCTGGGAGTTCCTCCGCGACGCCGCCGACTCCAAGCAACTGCATACCGCCAAGGCGGCCGCCGACGGCCTGCTCGCCGCCTACCTCAGCGCCGACGGCCTGAGCGGCGCACGGCACATCCTCGAAGGCGAGCAGGGCATGGCCGCCGGGATGTCCAGCGACGCCGACCCCGAGCGCCTGGTGGATCGCCTCGGCAGCCGCTGGGCGCTGCTGGAAACCTCGTTCAAGTTCCACGCTTCGTGCCGCCATACCCACCCCGCGGCCGACGCCCTGCTGGCGCTTATGCAGCGCGAAGGACTCGATCATGCGCAGATCGCCGCGGTCACCGCGCGGGTCCACCAGGGCGCCATCGACGTGCTGGGACGGGTGCTCGAGCCGCAGACCGTGCACCAGGCGAAGTTTTCCATGGGCACGGTGCTGGGCCTGATCGCGGTGTACGGCAAGGCCGGGCTCGGCGAGTTCCACCTGCACGCGCTGAACGACCCGCGGGTCGCTGCGTTCCGCGCGCGGGTCGAGATGCGCCTGGACCCGGAGGTCGATGCCGCCTATCCACGGCGCTGGCTCGGGCGGGTCGAAGTACTGGATCGCGAGGGGCGTCGCCACACCGCCGCCATCGACGAACCCAAGGGCGATCCCGGCAACACCCTCAGCCGCGACGAACTGGCCGAAAAGTTCCGCCGCCTGCTGGCGTTCTCCGGCGCGGCCACCGACGCCGAGGCGGAAACCCTCATCCAGCGGGCCTGGGGCCTGCGCCAGGCGCCGTCCGTGACGGCACTGATCTGATCAACCGAACCAGCCGCACCTCGCCCCCGTCGGGCGAGGGCAGGGAGCCCGAACCATGACGCAATCCCCCAAGCCGCGCCCGCTCGACGGCATCACCGTGGTCAGCCTGGAGCACGCCATCGCCGCGCCGTTCTGCACCCGCCAACTGGCCGATCTCGGCGCGCGGGTGATCAAGATCGAGCGCCCGGGCGTCGGCGACTTCGCCCGTGGCTACGACGAGCGGGTCAACGGCCTGTCGTCGCACTTCGTCTGGACCAACCGTTCCAAGCAGAGCCTCAGCCTCGACCTCAAGCAGGCCGAGGCGCTGCCATTGCTGGAGAAGCTGCTGGAGGGCGCCGATGTGCTGGTGCAGAACCTCGCGCCGGGCGCCGCGACGCGGCTGGGGCTGTCCTACGAGGCGCTGCGCGAGCGCTTCCCGCAGCTGATCGTCTGCGATATCTCCGGCTACGGCGAAGGCGGTCCCTACGAGAAGAAGAAGGCCTACGACCTGCTGATCCAGAGCGAGGGCGGCTTCCTTTCGGTGACCGGCGGCGCCGGGCCGAACGAGATGGCCAAGGCCGGCTGCTCGATCGCCGACATCGCCGCCGGCATGTACGCCTACAGCGGCATCCTTTCGGCGCTGCTGCTGCGTGAACGCACCGGCGAGGGCAGCCGGATCGACGTGTCGATGCTGGAAAGCCTGGTGGAGTGGATGGGCTACCCGATGTACTACGCCTACCAGGACGCGCCGCCACCGCCGCGCGCCGGCGCTTCGCACGCGACCATCTATCCCTACGGGCCGTTCCCTGCCGGCGACGGCGGTACGGTGATGCTCGGCCTGCAGAACGAGCGCGAGTGGCGGGCGTTCTGCGACAAGGTCCTGCGGCAGCCGGAACTGGCCGACGACGAGCGCTTCTCGGCGAACTTCAAGCGTTCGGCCAACCGTGACGCCCTGCGCGCGCTGATCGTCGAGGCCTTCGCCAGCCTGCCGGCCGCCGAGGTGGTGGCGCGCCTGGAACAGGCGCAGATCGCCAATGCCCATGTCAACGACATGGCCGGGGTCTGGGCGCACCCGCAGTTGCAGGCGCGGCAACGCTGGACCTCCATCGACAGCCCGGCCGGGCGCCTGCCGGCGTTGTTGCCGCCGGCCAGCAGCAGCGCCTTCGTTCCGCGCATGGATGCGGTGCCGGCGCTGGGCGGCGACAGCGACACGCTGCTTGCCGAACTGGGCTGTACCGCCGCCGATATCCAGCGCCTGCGCGCGACCGGAACGGTATGAGGAGGCGGACATGAACCGACAGATCGTGCGCAGCGCGCTGTTCGTCCCGGCGACCCGCCCGGAGCGGATCCCCAAGGCCCTTGCCAGCGGCGCCGACCGAGTCATCGTCGACCTCGAGGATGCGGTGGAGGAGGGACTGAAGGTCGAGGCGCGGGCCAATCTCCGGCGTTTCCTCGTCGATACGCCGGAAGCCCGGGTGCTGGTGCGGATCAACGCGGCGGAGCATCCGGGGCATGCCGACGACCTGGCGCTGTGCCGCGAGCACGCCGGGGTGATCGGCTTGCTCCTGCCGAAGGTGGAGAGCGCCGCCCAGGTACGACACGCCGCGCAGGGCAGCGGCAAGCCGGTCTGGCCCATCGTCGAGAGCGCCCGCGGCCTCGCCGCGCTGGGCGGGATCGCCGCCGCCGAGGGGGTCGAGCGGTTGTCCTTCGGCGCCCTCGACCTGGCCCTGGACCTCGACCTCAACACCGGCAGCAACGCCGCCGAGCAGATCCTCGGCCACGCCCGCTACGCGCTGCTCCTGCATTCACGCCTGGCAGGCCTGGCGCCGCCGCTGGACGGCGTCTATCCGGCGATCCAGAACCGCGCCGGACTGATCGAGGCCGTGCGCTTCGCTCGCGACATGGGCTTCGGCGGGCTGCTGTGCATCCATCCGGGGCAGGTCGAGCCGATCCACCAGACATTGATGCCGAGTCCCGCGGAACTGGACTGGGCGCGTCGCGTGGCGCAGGCCGGCGCCTGCGGCGCGGGAGTCTTCGTGGTCGATGGCGAGATGGTCGACGCGCCGGTGCTGGGACGCGCGCGGCGTTTGCTGGAGCGGGCCGGGGAGGGCGGCTGAGCGCGTTCGACAGACGCGAATGCGGGCTTGTGCAATGGCGAATTCTCCGAACGCGCCAGCTGCGTCAGGCTCGTCGATACCTCGAAAGCACAACAACAATCTGAGGTCACGACATGTTCAAGACGATGGTACGGGCGCTGCTGTGCGCCCTGGCGATCGGTGGCTCCTGCCTGGCGAATGCCGCGCAGCCGATCGTCATCAAGTTTTCCCACGTGGTCGCGGAAAACACGCCCAAGGGCCAGGGTGCGCTGCTGTTCAAGAAACTCGTCGAACAGCGCCTGGCCGGACGGGTCGAGGTGGATGTCTACCCCAACTCCTCGCTGTTCGGCGACGGCAAGGAAATGGAGGCGCTGCTGCTGGGCGACGTGCAGATGCTCGCGCCGTCCCTGGCCAAGTTCGAGCAGTACACGCGCAAGGTGCAGATATTCGACCTGCCGTTCCTCTTCGACGACATCCAGGCGGTCGACCGCTTCCAGCGCAGCCCGCAGGGGCGCGGCCTGCTGACCAGCATGCAGGACAAGGGCATCCTCGGCCTGGCCTACTGGCACAACGGCATGAAGCAGCTCTCGGCCAACCGCCCGTTGCTGGAGCCGGAAGACGCGCGCGGCCTGAAGTTCCGCGTGCAGGCGTCCGACGTGCTCAACGAGCAGTTCCGCCAGTTGCGCGCTATCTCCCGGAAGATGTCCTTCGCCGAGGTCTACCAGGGCTTGCAGACCGGCGTGGTGAATGGCACCGAGAACACCTGGTCGAACTACGAGAGCCAGAAGGTCAACGAGGTGCAGAAGTATTTCACCGAGTCCAACCACGGCCTGGTGGACTACATGGTGATCACCAACGCGAAGTTCTGGAACGGCCTGCCGGCGGACATCCGCGAGGAGCTGCAGCGGATCATGGAGGAGGTCACCGCGCAGGTGAACCTCGCGGCGGAGCGCCTCAACCGCGACGCCCGCCAGCGCATCCTCGCCAGTGGCGCCAGCGAGATCCATACCCTGAGCCCGCAGCAGCGCGCCGACTGGCGCCAGGCGATGCAGCCGGTATGGCAGAAATTCCGCGGCAATGTCGGCGCTGACCTGCTCCAGGCCGCCGAAGCCTCCAACCGTCCCGATTGACCCGTCCGGCCCCGCCCGGCCGGGCGGGGCATTGTGGAGAACACCGAAATGAATCGACTCGTGCGCGTCTGCAACCGCTTCGAGGAGGGCGCCATCGCCTTCCTGCTGGCGGCGATGACGCTGGTGACCTTCCTCTATGTGGTGATGACCAATGTCTTCACCCTGTTCTACGACCTCGGCGACCGCCTGCCGCCGCTGCGGGCTCCGCTGTACTCGGTGGGCGACGCGATCCTCGGGGTGGCCCAGGACATGTCCTGGAGCAATGCGCTGACCAGGGCGCTGTTCGCCTGGCTGATCTTCCTCGGCATCGCCTACGGCGTGCGCACCGCCGGTCACCTCGGGGTGGACGCCCTGGTGCGCCTGGCGCCGCGCCCGCTGCAGCGCCTGGTCGGGGTGCTCGCCTGCCTGTGCTGCCTGGGCTACGCCGGGCTGTTCATGATCGCCAGCTACGACTGGGTGAAGACCCTGTTCGTCGCCGGCATCGGCGCCGAGGACCTCGATCACTTCGGCATCCTCCAGGCCTACATCGCGATGGTGGTGCCGCTCGGCTTCGGCCTGGTGCTGCTGCGCTACCTGGAAATCCTGGTCAACCTGCTGCGCGGTCGCCAGCTCGGGCTGGGGCTCGCCGACGAGGCCGCCGAGGCCTCCAAACTGGCCGGCGAAGAGACCGGGGAGAACCGCCCATGACCGTGCTGATCCTGTTCCTGCTGCTGTTCCTGTTCATGTTCATCGGCGTGCCCATCGCCATCTCCCTGGGGCTGTCCGGCGCGCTGACGATCCTGCTGTTCAGCCCGGACTCGGTACGCTCGCTGGCGATCAAGCTGTTCGAGACCTCCGAGGCCTACACGCTACTGGCGATCCCGTTCTTCCTGCTCTCCGGCGCGTTCATGACCACCGGTGGCGTGGCGCGGCGCCTGATCGACTTCGCCAACGCCTGCGTCGGGCACATCCGCGGCGGCCTGGCGATCGCCGCGGTGCTCGCCTGCATGCTGTTCGCCGCGCTGTCCGGCTCGTCGCCGGCGACGGTGGCGGCGGTCGGTTCGATCGCCGTGGCCGGCATGGTGCGCTCCGGCTATCCGCGCGCCTTCGGCGCAGGGATCATCTGCAACGCCGGGACCCTGGGCATCCTCATCCCGCCATCGATCGTGATGGTGGTCTACGCCGCCGCCACCGAGACCTCGGTGGGCAAGCTGTTCGTCGCCGGGGTGGTTCCGGGGCTGCTGCTCGGGGTGATCCTGATGGTGGTGATCTACATCGTCGCGCGGGTCAAGAAGCTGCCGGCGCAGCCGCGCGCCAGCTTCCGCGAGTGGCTGGCCGCCGCGCGCCGCGCCGGCTGGGGCCTGTTGCTGCTGGTGATCATCCTCGGCGGCATCTACTCCGGGCTGTTCACCCCCACCGAGGCGGCGGCGGTGGCGGCGGTGTATTCGGCCTTCGTCGCGCTGTTCGTGTACAAGGACATGCGCCTGCGCGACTGTCCCAAGGTGCTGCTGGAGTCGGGGCGGCTGAGCATCATGCTGATGTTCATCATCGCCAACGCCATGCTCTTCGCCCATGTGTTGACCACCGAGCAGATCCCCCAGCAGATCACCGAATGGGTGGTGCAGGAAGGCCTGACCCCGATCGGCTTCCTGCTGATGGTCAACGTGGTCCTGCTGGTCGCCGGCAGCTTCATGGAGCCCTCGGCGATCGTGCTGATCCTGGCGCCGATCTTCTTCCCCATCGCCATGAAGCTGGGCATCGACCCGATCCACCTGGGCATCGTCATGGTGGTGAACATGGAGATCGGCCTGGTGCACCCGCCGGTGGGCCTCAACCTGTTCGTCACCTCGGCGGTCACCGGCATGCCGCTGGGCGCGACCATCCGCGCGGCGCTGCCGTGGCTGATGATCCTGCTGCTGTTCCTGCTCCTGGTGACCTACGTGCCGCTGATCTCGCTGTGGCTGCCCGGCCTGCTGGGCATGAGCTGAGGCCGGGGCGGGGTGAGTGACGCGCCCCGCCGACCCACGCAAGGCTACGATCGGCGCGGCTTATAGCGACCATAGGTGGTGTCGCGCAGTGGTAAGACCATGGTCGTATGGTTCGTGGAGTGTGCGCTCGCTACAACTGGGCACAACAAAAACAACACTCACGTACCGAGGTTAAAGCCATGTCTGCGGCATCCCTGTACCCCGTGCACCCGGAAGCGGTGGCACGGACCTTCACCGACGAAGCCACCTACAAGACGATGTACCAGCAGTCCGTCGTCAACCCCGACGGCTTCTGGCGCGAACAGGCCCAGCGGATCGACTGGATCAAGCCGTTCGAGAAGGTCAAGCAGACCTCCTTCGACGACCATCACGTGGACATCAAATGGTTCGCCGACGGCACCCTCAACGTGTCGCACAACTGCCTCGACCGTCACCTCGCCGAACGCGGCGACCAGGTGGCGATCATCTGGGAAGGCGACGATCCCGCCGACCACCAGGAAATCACCTACCGCCAGCTCCACGAGCAGGTCTGCAAGTTCGCCAACGCCCTGCGCGGGCAGGACGTGCACCGCGGCGACGTGGTCACCATCTACATGCCGATGATCCCCGAGGCCGTGGTCGCCATGCTCGCCTGCACCCGCATCGGCGCGATCCACTCGGTGGTCTTCGGCGGCTTCTCCCCCGAAGCCCTGGCCGGGCGCATCATCGATTGCAAGTCGAAGGTGGTGATCACCGCCGACGAAGGCGTGCGCGGCGGCAAGCGTACTCCGCTGAAGGCCAACGTCGACGACGCCCTGACCAACCCGGAAACCTCCAGCGTGCAGAAGATCATCGTCTGCAAGCGTACCGGCGCGGAAATCAAGTGGAACCAGCACCGCGACGTCTGGTACGACGACCTGATGAAGGTCGCCGGCAGCACCTGCGCACCGAAGGAAATGGGCGCCGAGGACCCGCTGTTCATCCTCTACACCTCCGGTTCCACCGGCAAGCCGAAGGGCGTGCTGCACACCACCGGCGGCTACCTGGTGTATGCCTCGCTGACCCACGAGCGGGTCTTCGACTACCGTCCGGGGGAAGTCTACTGGTGCACCGCCGACATCGGCTGGGTCACCGGCCACACCTACATCGTCTATGGCCCGCTGGCCAACGGCGCCACCACCATTCTGTTCGAGGGCGTGCCGAACTACCCCGACGTGACCCGCGTGGCGAAGATCATCGACAAGCACAAGGTCAACATCCTCTACACCGCGCCGACCGCGATCCGCGCGATGATGGCCGAGGGCAAGGCGGCGGTGGCCGGTGCCGATGGCTCCAGCCTGCGCCTGCTCGGCTCGGTGGGCGAGCCGATCAACCCGGAAGCCTGGCAGTGGTACTACGAGACCGTCGGCCAGTCGCGCTGCCCGATCGTCGACACCTGGTGGCAGACCGAGACCGGCGCCTGCCTGATGACCCCGCTGCCGGGCGCCCATGCGATGAAGCCGGGCTCCGCGGCCAAGCCGTTCTTCGGCGTGGTGCCGGCGCTGGTGGACAACCTGGGCAACCTGATCGAGGGCGCGGCCGAAGGCAACCTGGTGATCCTCGACTCCTGGCCAGGCCAGGCGCGGACCCTCTACGGCGACCATGATCGCTTCGTCGACACCTACTTCAAGACCTTCAAGGGCATGTACTTCACCGGCGACGGCGCGCGCCGCGACGAGGACGGCTACTACTGGATCACCGGGCGGGTCGACGACGTGCTCAACGTCTCCGGCCACCGCATGGGCACCGCCGAGGTGGAAAGCGCGATGGTCGCCCACCCGAAGGTCGCCGAGGCGGCGGTGGTCGGCATGCAGCACGACATCAAGGGGCAGGGCATCTATGTCTACGTCACCCTAAACTCCGGGGTCGAGCCGAGCGAGGCGCTGCGCCAGGAGCTGAAGCAGTGGGTCCGCCGCGAGATCGGGCCGATCGCCACGCCGGATGTGATCCAGTGGGCGCCGGGCCTGCCGAAGACCCGTTCGGGCAAGATCATGCGGCGCATCCTGCGCAAGATCGCCGCGGCCGAGTACGACACCCTCGGCGACATCTCCACCCTTGCCGATCCGGGCGTGGTCCAGCACCTGATCGAGACCCATCGCTCGATGCAGGCCGCCTGACTCCCGCCTGATCCGAAACGACCCCGCGCGGTGCGAGCCGCGCGGGGTCTTTCATTTGGCGCGGGTCGAGGAGGAGGGCGTGCCGAATGGGCGCGCACGGGAATGCGTCGGCGGTAACACTTCGGTGATGCGCGCCTGCGCATAATTGGGGCGAGAGGAAACGCCACGCACCGCGAGGGTGCGACACGGGGTAGCAGGCGAAGCGAGTCGGCTCGTCCAAACCCTTGAAGATGAAGGAATTACCAATTTATGGCTTGAGATTTGCTTTATTCATTGATTACACTTCGCGTTTTCCGGGCACAAATGCAGCTGCCTGTCAATATCGCCGAAAGCCCTCTTCGGTGCTTTTATAATTAGTTGTCGCATTGAAGAAATAACCACTTCCGGCCTGTCGCTAGAATGCCGCTCACCCCAGCTGGCGCCCTTTCCACGAGAAGGCGTCCTGCGCAAGAGCCGGTGAACACGCATATCCGTCGGCGGCCTGGGCAAGGTTCTATTTCTCCTGCCAATCGATGCCATCCCCTTCGAAGGAGTTCCAGATGAAGAAGCTCGCACTTCTCGGCGCCCTGGCGCTGTCCGTGCTCTCCCTGCCCACTTTCGCCGCCGACAAGCCGGTGCGCATCGGCATCGAGGCGGCCTACCCGCCGTTCTCGCTGAAGACCCCGGATGGCCAACTGGCAGGCTTCGACGTGGATATCGGCAATGCCCTCTGCGAGGAGATGAAGGTGCAGTGCAAGTGGGTCGAGCAGGAGTTCGACGGCCTGATCCCGGCGCTGAAGGTGCGCAAGATCGACGCCATCCTGTCGTCGATGACCATCACCGACGAGCGCAAGCGCTCGGTGGACTTCACCAACAAGTACTACAACACCCCGGCGCGCTTCGTGATGAAGGAAGGCGCCAGCCTCAACGATCCCAAGGCCGACCTGAAGGGCAGGAAGGCCGGCGTCCTGCGCGGCAGCACCGCCGACCGCTATGCTTCCGGCGAACTGACCCCGGCCGGCGTCGAAGTGGTGCGCTACAACTCCCAGCAGGAGGCCAACATGGACCTGGTGGCCGGTCGTCTCGACGCGGTGGTCGCCGACTCGGTGAATCTCGAGGACGGCTTCCTCAAGACCGACGCCGGCAAGGGCTACGCCTTCGTCGGCCCGCAACTGAACGATGTGAAGTACTTCGGCGAAGGCGTCGGCATTGCCGTGCGCAAGGGCGATAGCGAGCTGGCCGGCAAGTTCAACGCGGCCATCGACGCCCTGCGCGCCAACGGCAAGTACAAGCAGATCCAGGACAAGTACTTCAGCTTCGACGTCTACGGCGCGAACTGACGCTGTCCGTCACAGGTGGCACAAACCTCCGCGACGCCTCGCGCTGTTTGTGCCACTTTTTTATTGAGTGGACGCCCCTGCTTTAGCGCTGCATTAGCTGCATAGAGGTACCGTTTTGATGATCACTGGCTACGGTGCGACCATCGTCGATGGCGCCTGGCTGACTCTCCAGCTGGCCCTGCTTTCCATGCTCCTGGCCATCGTGCTCGGCCTGCTCGGCGCGGCCTTCCGCCTGTCGCCGGTGCGCTGGCTGGCCTGGTGCGGCGACCTGTACGCCACGGTGGTCCGCGGCATTCCCGACCTGGTGCTGATCCTGCTGATCTTCTACGGTGGCCAGGCCCTGTTGAACTGGGTCGCACCGCAGTTCGGCTACGACGACTACATCGACCTGAATCCCTTCGTCTCCGGCGTCGGCACCCTCGGTTTCATCTTCGGCGCCTATCTTTCGGAGACCTTCCGCGGCGCCTTCATGGCGATCCCCAAGGGCCAGGGCGAGGCCGGCTATGCCTACGGCATGAGTCACCGCCAGGTGTTCTTTCGCGTCCAGGTGCCGCAGATGATCCGCCTGGCGATCCCCGGCTTCACCAACAACTGGCTGGTGCTGGTCAAGGCCACCGCGCTGATTTCCGTGGTCGGCCTGCAGGACATGATGTTCAAGGCCAAGCAGGCTTCCGACGCGACCCGCGAGCCGTTCACCTATTACCTCGCCGTGGCCGGCCTGTACCTGCTGGTGACCAGCGTGTCGCTGCTGTTGCTGCGTCTGCTCGAGCGCCGCTATTCGGTCGGCGTGAAAACCGCGGAACTGTGAATCAAGGGGCCTTGCCGTGATCTTCGATTTCTCTGTCATCTGGGACAGCCTTCCGCTCTATTTCGACGGCCTGCTGGTCACCCTCAGGCTGCTCTCGATCTCCCTCCTGGTCGGCCTGCTGCTGGCGGTGCCGCTGGCGCTGATGCGGGTCTCCAGGCAGCCGCTGGTGAATTTCCCGGCCTGGCTCTACACCTATGTGATCCGCGGCACGCCGATGCTGGTCCAACTGTTCCTGATCTACTACGGCCTGGCGCAGTTCGACGCGGTGCGCGAAAGCGCGCTGTGGCCCTGGTTGTCGAACGCCTCGTTCTGCGCCTGCCTGGCGTTCGCCATCAACACCAGCGCCTATACCGCCGAGATCCTTGCCGGCAGCCTGAAGGCCACGCCCCACGGCGAGATCGAGGCGGCCAAGGCGATGGGCATGTCGCGCCTGCAGATGTACCGCCGCATCCTCCTGCCCTCGGCGCTGCGTCGCGCCCTGCCGCAGTACAGCAACGAGGTGATCATGATGCTGCAGACCACCAGCCTGGCGTCCATCGTCACCCTGGTGGACATCACCGGCGCCGCGCGGAACGTCTACTCGCAGTACTACCTGCCGTTCGAGGCGTTCATCACCGCCGGCCTGTTCTACCTGTGCCTGACCTTCATCCTGGTGCGCCTGTTCAAGCTTGCCGAACGACGCTGGCTGGCCTACCTGGCGCCGCGCAAATCCTGATCCGGAGGACCGCATGGAGCGTATCGACCACCTGCTGCCATGGAGCACCCTGGGAAGCGAGAAGCGCCTGAGCGTGTTCCGCTTCGGCTCCGGCGCGCGCAAGGTCTACATCCAGTCCAGCCTGCACGCCGACGAACTGCCGGGGATGCGCACCGCCTGGGAGCTGAAGCAGCGGTTGCGCCGGCTGGAGGCGGAAGGCCGCCTGCGCGGCACCGTCGAGCTGGTGCCGGTGGCCAATCCGGTCGGTCTCGGGCAGATGATCCAGGCGCTGCACCAGGGGCGTTTCGAGATGAGCAGCGGGCGCAATTTCAACCGCGATTTCCCCGACCTGCTGGACGCGGTGATCGACAGCGCCGGCGAGCGCCTGGGCGACGACCCGCGGGCCAACGTTGCGCTGGTCCGCCAGGCCCTGCGCGAGGCGCTGGACGCGCTGCCGCCGGCGACCTCGGAGCTGGACGGCATGCAGCGTCTGCTCTACCGCCATGCCTGCGATGCCGACCTGGTGCTCGATCTGCACTGCGACTTCGAGGCCGCGATTCACCTCTATACCCTGCCGCAGCAGTGGCCGGCCTTCGCCTCCCTGGCCGCGCGCCTGGGCGCCGCCGTCGGGCTGCTCGCCGAGGAGTCCGGCGGCGGCTCGTTCGACGAGGCCTGCTCGGTGCCCTGGCTGCGCCTGTCGCGCCTGTATCCGCGTGCCGCGCTGCCACTGGCCTGCCTGGCGACCACCGTCGAACTGGGTGGCCAGGCCGATACCTCGCCGCAACAGGCCGAGGCCAGCGCCGAGGCGATCCTGGCCTTCCTCGCCGAACAGGGCTTCGTCGAGGGCGAATGGCCGCCAGCGCCCGAGGACTGCTGCGAAGGCCTGCCCTTCGAGGGCACCGAATACGTGCACGCCCCGCATACCGGCGTGGTCAGCTTCCTGCGCCGGCCGGGCGAATGGGTGGAGGCGGGCGAGCCGCTGTTCCAGGTCATCGATCCTCTGGCCGACCGCGCCAGCACGGTGTGCGCCGGGGTGTCCGGCGTGCTTTTCGCCATCGAACGGATGCGCTATGCGCAGCCGGGACTCTGGCTGGCCAAGGTGGCCGGTCGTCAACCGATCCGTCAGGGACGCTTGCTCAGCGACTGATTAGCCGAGAACACACAACATGTACAAACTGGAAGTCCAAGACCTGCACAAGCGCTACGGTAGCCACGAGGTGCTCAAGGGCGTCTCGCTGGCGGCGAAAGCGGGCGACGTGATCAGCATCATCGGCTCGAGCGGTTCCGGCAAGAGCACCTTCCTGCGTTGCATCAACCTGCTGGAGCAGCCGCACGCCGGCAAGATCCTGCTCAACGGCGAGGAGCTGAAGCTGGTGCCCGGCCGCGATGGCGCGCTGAAGGCTGCCGACTCCCGCCAGCTGCAGCGCATGCGCTCGCGCCTGTCGATGGTGTTCCAGCATTTCAACCTGTGGTCGCACATGAGCGCCCTGGAGAACGTCATCGAGGCGCCGGTCCACGTCCTCGGGGTGGCGAAGAAGGAAGCCATCGAGAAGGCCGAGCACTACCTGGCCAAGGTCGGCGTGGCGCACCGCAAGGACGCCTATCCCGCGCACATGAGCGGCGGCGAGCAGCAGCGCGTGGCGATCGCCCGGGCGCTGGCGGTGGAGCCGGAAGTCATGCTGTTCGACGAGCCGACCTCGGCGCTCGACCCTGAGCTGGTCGGCGAGGTGCTGAAGGTCATGCAGGACCTGGCGCAGGAAGGCCGCACCATGGTGGTGGTGACCCACGAGATGGGCTTCGCCCGCGAGGTCTCGAACCAGTTGGTGTTCCTCCACAAGGGCCTGGTCGAAGAGCGCGGCTGCCCGAAGGAAGTCCTCGCCAACCCGCAGTCGGACCGCCTCAAGCAGTTCCTCTCCGGCAGCCTCAAGTAACATTCATCGCAGAGGCCGGCTAAGCTGCTCCCATGACTGCCCAACCCCAACGCATCGGTTTCCTCCTCTGGCCCGCCACCCGCGCGCTCACGCTATCGCTCGCCGAGGAAGCCCTGCGGGCGGCCCGCCGGCTGCATCCCGAAGCTCTCTACGAGCCGCTGTTCCTGCTCGCCGAGGCGCCGCCGGAAGAGGAGGGCTGGCGCCTGCCGGGGCTGGCCTGGAACGGCAGGCTGGAGCAGTGCTCGCGGCTGTTCCTGGTCGCCGATGAGGCGCCGGCCGCGGTATCGCCGGCGCTGGGCATGGCGCTCAAGCAACTGGCGCGCTCGGGCACGGCGATCGGCGCGCTGTCCGCCGGCATCTACCCGCTGGCCCAGCTGGGCCTGCTCGACGGCTATCGCGCCGCGGTGCACTGGCGCTGGCACGACGACTTCACCGAGCGCTTCCCCAAGGTCATCGCCACCAACCACCTGTTCGAATGGGATCGCGACCGCATGACCGCCTGCGGCGGCATGGCGGTGCTCGACCTGCTGCTGGCGCTGCTGTCCCGCGACCATGGCGCGGAACTGGCCGGCGCGGTCTCGGAGGAACTGGTGGTGGAGCGCATCCGCGAAGGCAACGAGCGCCAGCGCATCCCGCTGAAGAACCGCCTTGGCTCCAGCCATCCGAAGCTGACCCAGGCGGTGCTGCTGATGGAGGCCAACATCGAGGAGCCGCTGACCACCGACGAGATCGCCCAGCACGTCTGTGTCTCGCGGCGCCAGTTGGAGCGTATCTTCAAGCAGTACCTGAACCGCGTGCCCAGCCAGTACTACCTGGAGCTGCGCCTGAACCGCGCGCGGCAGATGCTGATGCAGACCAGCAAGTCGATCATCCAGATCGGCCTGTCCTGCGGTTTCTCTTCCGGACCACACTTCTCCAGCGCCTACCGCAACTTCTTCGGCGTCACGCCGCGCGAGGACCGCAACCAGCGGCGCGGCGGCAGCGCCTTCGACTCGACCTTCACCCCGGTCGAGCGCGGCTGAGTCGCGCTGCGCCGGCGCTGAAGGCGCTGGCCAGGGCATAGGCCGGTTCCGCCTGCCGGCGCAGACGGCCTCCCCTCCCGAGGCCGCCGCACGAAGCCACGACGAGGCGTCGCTCGATCCGCGTTCCTGTCCCGGCTTTTCCCGCGGCTTTGCGGCGCGCTGGCCGGCGCAGAAGAAGCATGCACCCGGACGCATCGCGCGTTTACACTGCGCCTTCCCGATGCTTTCTGTCGCATTTCCGAAAGCCGCGGAAATTCCCGGGTTGGCGCTATAACAAGTTGTCGCATGGCGGCAATGCCGGCCCGGTTCCAATCCCTACAATCCTTTCATCGATAGCCGCCTTCAGGCAGGAGAAACACCGATGTCCGCTCCCCATGCGCAGGTAGAACGTGCCGACTTCGACCGGTATATGGTCCCCAACTACGCCCCCGCCGCTTTCATCCCGGTGCGAGGCGAGGGATCGCGCGTCTGGGACCAGAGCGGCCGCGAGCTGATCGACTTCGCCGGCGGCATCGCCGTGACCTCCCTCGGCCATGCGCATCCGGCGCTGGTCAAGGCGCTCACCGAGCAGGCCCAGCGCATCTGGCACGTTTCCAACGTCTTCACCAACGAGCCGGCGCTGCGCCTGGCGCGCAAGCTGGTGGATGCCACCTTCGCCGAGCGGGTGTTCCTCGCCAACTCCGGCGCCGAGGCCAACGAGGCGGCCTTCAAGCTGGCCCGTCGCTATGCCAGCGACGTCTACGGCCCGCAGAAGTACGAGATCATCGCCGCCAGCAACAGCTTCCACGGGCGCACCCTGTTCACCGTCAACGTCGGTGGCCAGCCGAAGTATTCCGATGGCTTCGGGCCGAAGTTCGAAGGCATCACCCACGTCCCCTACAACGACCTCGAGGCGCTGAGGGCGGCGATCTCCGACAAGACCTGCGCCGTGGTCCTGGAACCGATCCAGGGCGAGGGCGGCGTGCTGCCGGCGCAGCAGGCCTACCTGGAAGGCGCGCGCAAACTGTGCGACGAACACAACGCGCTGCTGGTCTTCGACGAGGTGCAGAGCGGCATGGGCCGCATCGGCGAGCTGTTCGCCTACATGCACTACGGCGTGGTCCCGGACATCCTTTCCAGCGCCAAGAGCCTGGGCGGCGGCTTCCCTATCGGTGCGATGCTGACCACCAGCGAGATCGCCAAGCACCTGTCGGTCGGCACCCACGGCACCACCTACGGCGGCAACCCCCTGGCCTCGGCGGTGGCCGAGGCGGCGCTGGACGTGATCAATACCCCGGAAGTGCTGGACGGCGTGAAGGCCAAGCATGAGCGCTTCAAGTCCCGCCTGCAGAAGATCGGCCAGGAGTACGGCATCTTCGGCGAGATCCGTGGCATGGGCCTGCTGATCGGCGCGGCGCTGACCGAGGAGTGGAAAGGCAAGGCCCGCGACGTGCTCAACGCCGCCGAGAAGGAGGCGGTGATGGTGCTCCAGGCCAGCCCCGACGTGGTCCGCTTCGCGCCGAGCCTGGTGATCGACGACGCCGAGATCGACGAAGGCCTGGAGCGCTTCGAACGCGCCGTGGCCAAGCTGGTCCGCGGCTGAGCCGGACCCTGGCGTCCCGGTGGAGGCCGGGACCCCGGTCGTGACGCCCCGGGTGGTCCGCACGGGCCCCGGGCGTGCCGGTCCCGGCCTGCGCCGGGGCCGTGAAGCGTGCCGTGCGCGGCGCGCCTACTTCCCTGCTGGATGATCGACCCCGTGGCACAGGATGGTGCCGCGATCCCGCGCATGGATGCAGCAATCATCGTTGTCTGAGAAAGGAGTGACGCCATGTTGGTGATGCGCCCCGCCCAAGCGGCCGACCTGCCACAGGTGCAGCGTCTGGCGGCGGACAGCCCGGTGGGCGTCACGTCCTTGCCGGATGACGCCGAACGCCTGCGCGACAAGATCCTCGCCTCCGAGGCCTCGTTCGCCGCGGAAGTGAGCTACAACGGCGAGGAAAGCTATTTCTTCGTCCTCGAGGACAGCGCCAGCGGCGAGCTGGTCGGCTGCTCGGCGATCGTCGCCTCGGCCGGCTTCTCCGAGCCGTTCTACAGCTTCCGCAACGAGACCTTCGTGCACGCCTCGCGCTCGCTGTCGATCCACAACAAGATCCATGTCCTCTCGCTGTGCCACGACCTTACCGGCAACAGCCTGCTGACCAGCTTCTACGTGCAGCGCGACCTGGTGCAGAGCGTCTACGCCGAACTCAACTCGCGCGGCCGCCTGCTGTTCATGGCCAGCCATCCGGAGCGCTTCGCCGACGCGGTGGTGGTAGAGATCGTCGGCTACAGCGACGAGCAGGGCGAATCGCCGTTCTGGAACGCGGTCGGGCGCAATTTCTTCGACCTCAACTACATCGAGGCGGAAAAGCTCTCCGGGCTGAAGAGCCGGACCTTCCTCGCCGAGCTGATGCCGCATTACCCGATCTACGTGCCGCTGTTGCCGGACGCCGCCCAGGAATCCATGGGCCAGGTCCACCCGCGAGCGCAGATCACCTTCGACATCCTGATGCGTGAAGGCTTCGAGACCGACAACTACATCGATATCTTCGATGGCGGCCCGACCCTGCACGCGCGTACCTCGGGGATCCGCTCGATCGCCCAGAGCCGGGTGGTGCCGGTGAAGATCGGCGAGGCGCCGAAGAGCGGTCGCCCCTACCTGGTCACCAACGGCCAGCTCCAGGACTTCCGCGCGGTCGTGCTGGACCTGGATTGGGCGCCCGGCAAGCCGGTGGCCCTGAGTGTTGAAGCCGCCGAGGCCCTGGGCGTCGGCGAAGGCGCCAGCGTGCGCCTGGTTGCGGTCTGAAGGAGCCCGACATGATCGTACGTCCCGTCACCAGCGCCGACCTGCCGGCCCTGATCGAGCTGGCGCGCAGCACCGGCACCGGCCTGACCACCCTGCCGGCCAACGAACAGCGCCTGCAGCATCGCGTCAGCTGGGCCGAGAAGGCCTTCCGCGGCGAGGCCGAACGCGGCGACGCCGATTACCTGTTCGTCCTCGAGGACGACGCCGGCAAGGTCGTCGGCATCTCCGCCATCGCCGGAGCGGTGGGACTTCGCGAACCCTGGTACAACTACCGGGTCGGCCTCACCGTGAGCGCTTCGCAGGAGCTCGACATCCACCGCGAAATCCCCACGCTGTTCCTGGCCAACGACCTGACCGGCAATTCCGAGCTGTGCTCGCTATTCCTCCACGCCGACCACCGCAGCGGCCTCAACGGCAAGCTGCTGTCGCGCGCGCGCTTCCTGTTCATCGCCGAATTCCGCCATCTGTTCGGCGACAAGCTGATCGCCGAGATGCGCGGCATGTCCGACGAGGCAGGGCGTTCACCGTTCTGGGAAAGCCTCGGCCGGCACTTCTTCAAGATGGAGTTCTCCCAGGCAGACTACCTCACCGGGGTCGGCAACAAGGCCTTCATCGCCGAGCTGATGCCGAAGTTCCCGCTCTACACCTGCTTCCTCTCCGAGGAGGCGCGCGGGGTGATCGGCCGCGTCCACCCCAACACCGAGCCGGCGCTGGCGATGCTCAAGGCCGAGGGCTTCAGCTACCAGGGCTACGTCGACATCTTCGACGCCGGCCCGGCGATCGAGGCCGAGACCGACAAGATCCGCGCCATCGCCGAGAGCCAGAACCTGGTGCTGGCGGTGGGCACCCCCGGCGACGAGGCCGAGCCATACCTGATCCACAACCGCAAGCGCGAGGACTGCCGAATCACCGCCGCGCCGGCGCGGGCCGCCGCCGGCACCCTGGTGGTCGATCCGCTGACCGCCAGGCGCTTGCGCCTGGCAGCCGGGGCCTCGGTGCGCGCGGTGCCGCTGTCGGCGCAGAAGCGCGGTTGAAAGCCTGATGCAGGCGCCCCGGCGAGGGCGCCCGAGGAGTCGATGATGAGTACCCATTACATTGCCGGCCAGTGGCTGGCGGGCCAGGGCGAGACCCTGGAGTCCCTCGATCCGGTCGGCCAGGGCGTGGTCTGGTCCGGGCAAGGCGCCGACGCCGCCCAGGTCGACGCCGCCGTGCGCGCCGCCCGCGAAGCCTTCCCGGCCTGGGCGCGGCGCCCGCTGGAACAGCGCATCGAGCTGCTGGAGCGCTTCGCCGCCACTCTCAAGGCGCATGCCGACGAACTGGCGCGGGCGATAGGCGAGGAGACCGGCAAGCCGTTGTGGGAGTCGGCGACCGAAGTGACCAGCATGGTCAACAAGGTGGCGATCTCGCTGCAGGCGCTCCGCGAGCGCACCGGCGAGAAGTCCGGCCCGCTGGCCGACGGCACCGCCGTGCTGCGGCACAAGCCGCACGGGGTGGTCGCGGTGTTCGGTCCCTACAACTTCCCCGGCCACCTGCCCAACGGGCATATCGTCCCGGCGCTGCTGGCCGGCAACTGCGTGGTGTTCAAGCCCAGCGAGCTGACCCCGAAAGTCGCCGAGCTGACGCTCAAGGCCTGGATCGAGGCCGGCCTGCCGGCCGGCGTGCTCAACCTGGTCCAGGGTGGCCGCGAGACCGGCGTCGCGCTGGCCGCCCACAGCGGGCTCGACGGCCTGTTCTTCACCGGCTCCAGTCGCACCGGCAACCTGTTGCACAGCCAGTTCGCCGGCCAGCCGCAGAAGATCCTGGCGCTGGAGATGGGCGGCAACAACCCGCTGGTGGTGGAGGAGGTCGCCGACCTCGACGCCGCCGTCTACACCATCATCCAGTCCGCCTTCATTTCCGCCGGCCAGCGCTGTACCTGCGCCCGCCGCCTGCTGGTGCCGCAGGGCGCCTGGGGCGACGCGCTGCTGGCGCGCCTGGTGGCGGTCAGCGCGACCCTGCGGGTCGGCCGCTTCGACGAACAGCCGGCGCCGTTCATGGGCTCGGTGATTTCCCTCGCTGCCGCCGAGCACCTGCTCAAGGCCCAGGAGCAGCTGATCGGCAAGGGCGCGCTGCCGCTGCTGGCGATGACCCAGCCGATCGACGGCGCGGCCCTGCTGACGCCGGGCATCCTCGATGTCAGCGCGGTGGCCGAGCGTCCCGACGAGGAGTTCTTCGGCCCGCTGCTGCAGGTGATCCGCTACGTCGACTTCGCCGCGGCGATCCGCGAAGCCAACGCCACCCGGTACGGCCTCGCCGCCGGCCTGTTGTCGGATTCCCGCGAGCGCTTCGAGCAGTTCTTCGTCGAGAGCCGCGCCGGCATCGTCAACTGGAACAAGCAGCTCACCGGCGCCGCCAGCAGCGCGCCGTTCGGCGGTATCGGCGCGTCCGGCAACCACCGGCCGAGCGCCTACTATGCCGCCGACTACTGTGCCTATCCGGTCGCCTCGCTGGAAAGCCCCAGCGTGTCCCTTCCTGCCACCCTGACTCCCGGGATCAGCCTATGAATGCCCATGAAGTGAATTTCGACGGCCTGGTCGGCCCGACCCACAACTACGGCGGCCTGTCCTACGGCAATGTCGCTTCGCAAAGCAACAGCCAGGCGTTGTCCAACCCGAAGGAAGCGGCGAAGCAGGGCCTGGCGAAGATGAAGGCGTTGATGGAGCTGGGCTTCAAGCAGGGCGTGCTCGCCCCGCAAGCCCGCCCGGATACCGCCGCGCTGCGTAGCCTGGGCTTCTCCGGCAGCGACGAGGAGGTGATCCGCCGCGCGGCGAAGGAAGCGATGCCTCTCCTCGCCGCCTGCAGCTCGGCGTCGAGCATGTGGACCGCCAACGCCGCCACGGTCAGTCCGAGCGCCGACACCGCCGACGGTCGCGTGCATTTCACCGCGGCCAACCTGAACTGCAAGTTCCACCGATCCATCGAGCATCCCACCACCAGCCGCGTGCTGGCGGCGATGTTCAACGACGAACGGCATTTCGCCCATCACGCGGCGCTGCCGGCGGTGAGCCAGTTCGGCGACGAAGGCGCGGCCAACCACACGCGCTTCTGCAAGGACTATGGCGATGCCGGGGTGGAGTTCTTCGTCTTCGGCCGCAGCGCCTTCGACAGTCGCTTCCCGGCGCCGCAACGCTATCCGGCGCGCCAGACCCTGGAAGCCTGCCAGGCGGTCGCGCGCCTGCACGGGCTGAGCGAGGCAGGGGTGGTCTACGCTCAACAGAACCCGGCGGTGATCGACCAGGGCGTGTTCCACAACGACGTGATCTCGGTGGGCAACGGCGAGGTGCTGTTCCACCACGAGGATGCCTTCCTCGATACCGAGAAGGTCCTCGCCGAACTGCACGACAAGCTCGGCCGCCGGGGTGGCCGCTTCCGCGCCATCTGCGTGCCGCGCGAGCAGGTCGCGGTGGAGGATGCGGTGAAGTCCTACCTGTTCAACAGCCAACTGCTGTCGAAGGCCGATGGCTCGATGCTGCTGGTGGTACCGGAGGAGTGCCGGAACAACCCGCGGGTCTGGAACTACCTGGAGCGGCTCACCGGCGACGATGGCCCGATCCGCGAGGTGAAGGTCTTCGACCTCAAGCAGAGCATGCAGAACGGCGGCGGCCCGGCCTGCCTGCGCCTGCGCGTGGCGCTGAAGGAACAGGAGCTGGCGGCGGTGAACCCGGGGGTGATCATGACTGCCGGCCTGTACGATACCCTGGTGGCCTGGGTCGACAGGCACTATCGCGACCGCCTCGGCGAAGCCGACCTGGCCGATCCGCAATTGCTCCAGGAATGCCGGACGGCATTGGATGAACTGACGCAGATCCTTAAACTGGGTTCGGTCTATTCCTTCCAACTCGATTGAGAGCCTCATCATCATGTCCGATAGCCTGCAACTGATCCTCGAAGACACCGACGGCACCCAGCTGGAAACCTCCTGCACCCGCTTCGCCGTGGTCTGGCAGGGCAAGGAAGTGTGGATCCAGCAGGCCGGTAACGGCCAGTTGCTGATCGGCGTGGATGTCGAGGACGGCGACACCGAGTACACCAACCTGCTGCTGCGGCCGATGGCGACCAACCTGGTCAGCCTGCAACTGGAGATGGAGCCGATCGAAGAGGGCGACGACCACGAGCACGGCCCCGACTGCGGCTGCGACCACACCCACTGACTGAGGACATCCCATGCTCGCCCTCGGCAAACTGCTCGACTTGACCCTGGCCGGCCGCGAGCCGACCGAGAAGATCCAGCTCACCGCCGACGGCACGCGCCTGCACTGGCTGGCCGAGGGCGCGCTGGAGGTCACGCCGATCGGCGCCCGCGACAATGGCGTCGACCTGCTGCTCTCGGCCGGTATCCACGGCAACGAGACCGCGCCCATCGAACTGCTCGAACGGCTGATCCGCAAGCTCGCCAGCGGCGAGCTGAAGCCCGCCGCGCGGGTCCTGTTCCTGCTCGGCAACCCCGAGGCGATTCGCCGTGGCGAACGCTTCGTGGAGCAGGACATGAACCGTCTGTTCAACGGCCGCCACGAGGAAGGCAGCGGCAACGAGGCCTTCCGCGCCGCCGAGTTGGAACGCCTGGCCCAGGTGTTCTTCAGCCGGGGCGAGCGGGACCGCCTGCACTACGACCTGCACACCGCGATCCGTGGCTCGAGGATCGAGCAGTTCGCCCTCTATCCCTGGGCCGAGGGCCGCGAGCACTCCCGCGCCGAACTGGCCCGCCTGCGCGACGCCGGCATCGAGGCGGTGCTGCTGCAGAACAAACCGGGAATCACCTTCAGCGCCTATACCTACGGCCAGCTCGGCGCCGAGGCCTTCACCCTGGAGCTGGGCAAGGCGCGACCATTCGGGCAGAACCAGCAGGTCAATCTGGAGCGCCTGGAACGGCGCCTGGAGATGCTCATCGACGGCAGCGAGGAGCGCCCGGACGGCGCCCACCTCGACGGCCTCAAGCTGTTCAGTGTGTCCCGCGAGGTGATCAAGCACAGCGACCACTTCCGCCTGCACCTCGACGACGACGTGGCCAACTTCACCGAACTCTCGCCGGGCTACCTGCTGGCCGAGGATATCGGCGGCACGCGCTGGGTGGTGGACGAGGTCGGCGCGCGCATCATCTTTCCCAATCCACGAGTGAAGAACGGCCTGCGCGCCGGAATCCTGGTGGTTCCGGCCAAGCTCTGAGAGGTATCGGCCTTTTCCCCCACGATCATGACGGAGCGCTGCGGCGCTCCGTTTTCTTTGCGACCGGGAAGATTTCCCGTCTTCCCTTGTGGCTGCCGGTGGGGCGCCGTAGGATCGGGCTTTTCCGCCGAACCGAGGAGCCCTCCGTGCCTGTCATCGACCTGCGCAGCGACACCGTCACCCAGCCCACCGCCGGCATGCGCGAAGCCATGGCCGCGGCCGAACTGGGCGACGACGTCTATGGCGAGGATCCCACGGTCAACCGCCTGGAGGCAGAGCTGGCGGCGCGCCTGGGCTTCGCCGCGGCGCTCTTCGTACCGACCGGGACCATGAGCAACCTGCTCGGACTGATGGCCCACTGCGAGCGCGGCGACGAATACATCGTCGGCCAGCAGGCGCATACCTACAAATACGAGGGCGGTGGTGCCGCGGTGCTGGGCTCGATCCAGCCGCAACCGATCGACGGCGAGGCCGACGGTTCGCTCGACCTGGACAAGGTCGCGGCGGCGATCAAGGCCGACGACTTCCATTTCGCCAGGACCCGCCTGCTGGCCCTGGAAAACACCATGCAGGGCAAGGTGCTGCCGCTCGACTACCTGGCCGCCGCCCGTGCCTTCACTCGCGCGCGTGGCCTGGCCCTGCACCTGGATGGCGCGCGCCTGTACAACGCGGCGGTGAAGCTGGGCGTCGACGCCGGCGAGATCACCCGGCACTTCGACTCAGTGTCGGTGTGCCTGTCCAAGGGCCTCGGTGCGCCGGTGGGCTCGGTGCTTTGCGGCAGCGTCGAACTGATCGGCAAGGCCCGCCGCTGGCGCAAGATGGTCGGCGGCGGGATGCGCCAGGCCGGCCTGCTGGCGGCGGCCGGGCTGTACGCCCTGGACCATCAGGTGGCGCGCCTGGCCGAGGACCATGCCAACGCCGCCTGCCTGGGCGACGGGCTGCGCGAGCTGGGCTATGCGGTAGAGCCGGTGCAGACCAACATGGTCTACCTCGACATCGGTGAGCAGGCCGTCGCGCTGCGCGATTTCCTCGCTGAGCGCGAGGTGCGGATCAGCGCGGCGGCGCGTTTGCGCCTGGTCACCCATCTGGACGTTTCCGCCGAGTCCATAGGACAAGTACTGGATGCCTTCGCGGCCTTTCGTCGCTCATAAGCGAAAAGGTCGCCAATAGGCAATAACTATCGCGCAAAGACACTACAACCTTGCCAAAGGGCCGATATAATGCGGCCCTTTGCCGGCGATTCGTGGCCGCCAATTTTCCGTGGAAGAACCTATGAAAAGCGCTGAAATCCGTGAAGCCTTCCTCCGCTTCTTCGAAGAGAAGGGGCACACCCGTGTCGCCTCCAGTTCGCTGATCCCGGCGAACGACCCGACCCTGCTGTTCACCAACGCGGGGATGAACCAGTTCAAGGACTGCTTCCTCGGCCTGGAGAAGCGCGCCTACACCCGTGCCACCACCAGCCAGAAATGCGTGCGCGCCGGCGGCAAGCACAACGACCTGGAGAACGTCGGCTACACGGCTCGCCACCACACCTTCTTCGAGATGCTGGGCAACTTCAGCTTCGGCGACTATTTCAAGCGCGACGCCATCCACTACGCCTGGGAGTTCCTCACCGGCGAGAAATGGCTGAACCTGCCCAAGGAAAAGCTCTGGGTCACCGTCTACGCCACCGATGACGAGGCCTACGACATCTGGACCAAGGAAGTCGGCGTGCCCGCCGAGCGCATGGTGCGGATCGGCGACAACAAGGGCGCGCCGTACGCCTCCGACAACTTCTGGGCGATGGGCGATACCGGGCCCTGCGGTCCCTGCACCGAGATCTTCTTCGACCATGGACCGGAGATCTGGGGCGGCCCGCCCGGTTCGCCGGAAGAAGACGGCGACCGCTACATCGAGATCTGGAACAACGTGTTCATGCAGTTCAATCGCACCGCGGACGGCGTCATGCACCCGCTGCCGGCGCCGAGCGTGGACACCGGCATGGGCCTGGAGCGGGTCAGCGCGGTGCTCCAGCACGTGCACTCGAACTATGAGATCGACCTGTTCCAGAACCTGCTGAAAGCCTCCGCCGAGGCCATCGGCTGCGCCAACGACGACGCGCCGTCGCTGAAGGTGGTGGCCGACCACATCCGTTCCTGCAGCTTCCTGATCGCCGACGGCGTGCTGCCGTCCAACGAAGGCCGCGGCTACGTGCTGCGGCGGATCATTCGTCGCGCCTGCCGCCACGGCAACAAGCTGGGCGCCAGGGGCAGCTTCTTCCACAGGATCGTCGCGGCGCTGGTCGCCGAGATGGGCGAGGCCTTCCCCGAGCTGAAACAGCAGCAGGCGCACATCGAGCGCGTGCTGAAGACCGAGGAAGAGCAGTTCGCCAAGACCCTTGAACAGGGCCTGAAGATCCTCGAACAGGACCTGGCCGAACTGCAGGGCAGCGTGATTCCCGGCAACGTGGTATTCAAGCTGTACGACACCTATGGCTTCCCGGTCGACCTGACCAATGACATCGCCCGCGAGCGCGAGCTGACCATCGACGAGGACGGCTTCGAGCGCGAGATGGAGGCCCAGCGCGAGCGCGCCCGCGCCTCCAGCGCCTTCGGCATGGACTACAACAGCCTGGTCAAGGTCGATGGCGAGACCCGCTTCCTCGGCTACCAGGGCATCTCCGGCGCCGGGCAGATCGTCGCGCTGTTCAGGGACGGTCAGGCCGTCGAGCGCCTGGAGGAAGGCGAGGAGGGCGTCGTGGTCCTCGACCAGACGCCGTTCTACGCCGAGTCCGGCGGCCAGGTCGGCGACAGCGGCTACCTCGAGGCGGCCGGTGTGCGCTTCGACGTGCGTGACACCACCAAGGCTGGCGGCGCACACCTGCACCACGGCGTGGTCGCCGAGGGCGGCCTGAGCGTCGGCGCCGCGGTCAAGGCCGAGGTCGACGCCTCGGTACGCCAGGCCACCGCGCTCAACCACTCCGCCACCCACCTGCTGCACGCCGCGTTGCGCCAGGTGCTGGGCGACCACGTACAACAGAAGGGCTCGCTGGTGGACAGCCAGCGCCTGCGTTTCGACTTCAGCCACTTCGAGGCGATCAAGCCGGAGCAGCTGAAGGCCCTGGAAGATATCGTCAACGCCGAGATTCGCCGCAACACAGAGGTGGAGACCGAGGAAACCGACATCGACACCGCCAAGGCCAAAGGCGCCATGGCGCTGTTCGGCGAGAAGTACGGCGACCAGGTGCGCGTGCTGAGCATGGGCGGGGACTTTTCCGTCGAGCTGTGCGGCGGTACCCACGTGTCGCGCACCGGCGACATCGGCCTGTTCAAGATCACCAGCGAAGGCGGCGTGGCCGCCGGCGTTCGTCGTATCGAAGCGGTCACCGGCGCGGCGGCGCTGGCATACCTGAACGGTGCCGAGGAACAGCTCAAGGAAGCGGCCGGCCTGGTCAAGGGCAGCCGCGACAACCTGCTGGACAAGCTCGGCGCCCTGCTGGAGCGCAACCGCTCGCTGGAGAAGGAACTGGAGCAGCTCAAGGCCAAGGCTGCCAGCGCGGCCGGCGACGATCTTTCGGCTGCGGCGGTGGATATCAAGGACGCGAAGGTACTCGCCGCGCGCCTCGATGGTCTGGACGGCAAGGCGCTGCTGGCGCTGGTCGACCAGTTGAAGAACAAGCTCGGCCGCGCAGTGATCCTGCTCGGCGGCGAGCTGGACGGGAAGGTCGTGCTGGTCGCAGGTGTGACCCAGGACCTGACCGGCCAACTGAAGGCCGGCGAGCTTATGAAGCAAGCCGCGGCGGCGGTTGGTGGCAAAGGTGGCGGACGCCCGGATATGGCCCAGGGCGGTGGCACCGATGCAGCGAAATTGGACGAAGCCCTGGCCCTGGCCCAGCGCTTCGTCGAGCAAGGGCTCTGACGCCGCGCCCGCCCCTCGTCGGAGCGACGCGGGGCAGGGTGGCCAGCGCTCCCTGATGCCCGGCCGGCGGTGCGCCCCGCCAGTCCGGGTAGCGAAAGAATGTGGCAGGTTCAAAAGGGCGCCCTTCACGGAATCAGGCGGTTTGAAATGGCTTTGATCGTACAGAAGTTTGGAGGGACCTCCGTCGGCACCGTCGAGCGTATCGAGCAGGTGGCCGAGAAGGTGAAGAAATTCCGCGAAGCGGGAGACGACGTCGTCGTGGTGGTTTCCGCCATGAGCGGCGAGACCAACCGTCTGATCGGCCTGGCCAACCAGATCATGGAGCAGCCGGTTCCGCGCGAACTGGACGTCATGGTCTCGACCGGCGAGCAGGTGACCATCGCCCTGCTCAGCATGGCCCTGATCAAGCGCGGCGTGCCGGCGGTTTCCTACACCGGCAACCAGGTTCGTATCCTCACCGACAGCGCGCATACCAAGGCGCGCATCCTGCATATCGACGACAGCAGCATCCGGGCCGACCTCAAGGCCGGCAAGGTGGTGGTGGTCGCCGGTTTCCAGGGCGTCGACGGCAACGGCAACATCACCACCCTGGGCCGCGGCGGTTCCGATACCACCGGAGTGGCCCTGGCGGCGGCGCTGAAGGCCGACGAGTGCCAGATCTACACCGACGTCGACGGTGTCTACACCACCGATCCGCGCGTGGTGCCGCAGGCCCGCCGGCTGGACAAGATCACCTTCGAGGAAATGCTGGAAATGGCCAGCCTCGGTTCCAAGGTGCTGCAGATCCGCGCGGTCGAGTTCGCCGGCAAGTACAACGTTCCGCTGCGCGTGCTGCACAGCTTCCAGGAGGGTCCGGGCACCCTCATTACTATCGATGATGAAGAGGAATCCATGGAACAGCCGATCATCTCCGGCATCGCCTTCAATCGCGACGAAGCCAAGCTGACCATCCGTGGCGTACCCGATACCCCCGGCGTGGCCTTCAAGATCCTCGGACCGATCAGCGCCGCCAATGTCGAGGTCGACATGATCGTGCAGAACGTGGCGCACGATAACACCACCGACTTCACCTTCACGGTGCATCGCAACGACTACCTGAACGCGCTGGAAATCCTCAAGCAGACCGCCGCCAACATCGGCGCGCGCGAAGCCATCGGTGACACCAATATCGCCAAGGTCTCCATCGTCGGCGTCGGCATGCGTTCGCACGCCGGGGTGGCCAGCCGCATGTTCGAGGCGCTGGCCAAGGAAAGCATCAACATCCAGATGATCTCCACCTCGGAAATCAAGGTTTCCGTGGTGATCGAGGAGAAGTATCTGGAGCTGGCGGTACGTGCCCTGCACACGGCGTTCGAACTCGACGCGCCGGCGCGACAGGGCGAGTGACGCGGGCAGGCGAAAGGCGCGGCGATCCCGCGCCTTTTGTCGTTTTTGACCGTTCGGCAGGAACTTTCATTCCGGCGGGACTGGTCAATACTGGGTGAAGGATCGCGCTCTTGATTTCTGCGGATCCGCCGCCATTTCTTTTTTGCAGACTGTTGTCCTGAAATATTCGCGTGAGGAGAAAGGAATGCTGATTCTGACTCGTCGGGTCGGAGAGACCCTGATGGTGGGTGACGACGTCACCGTGACGGTACTGGGTGTCAAAGGGAACCAGGTGCGCATTGGCGTCAACGCGCCGAAGGAAGTCGCCGTGCACCGGGAGGAAATCTACCAGCGCATCCAGAAAGAGAAAGATCAAGAGCCAAACCATTAATTTTTCTCTAATTTTCCCTTTGCAAACGGGGTAAAGATGGGTATCATGCGCCCCGTGTTGCGGAGAGGTGGCCGAGTGGCCGAAGGCGCTCCCCTGCTAAGGGAGTACACCTCAAAAGGGTGTCGGGGGTTCGAATCCCCCCCTCTCCGCCATTCAAGTGTTAGAGATTGATTCAGGCGGCGTAAGCCACGCAGTAACTAAGTTGCTGATTTGGTTGAAAAAATCGCTTGACGGATAAAATCCACAATCTATAATGCGCCCCCACGACGCACTCATAGCTCAGCTGGATAGAGTACTCGGCTACGAACCGAGCGGTCGGAGGTTCGAATCCTCCTGAGTGCGCCAAATTTCGAAGAAGTCCTCTCACAGGATTTCCGAGATGAAGGATCGACAGTTTCGGTCTTTCGCGGTAAAAGAAGCGTTACCGGCGGGTGGCCGGCAAAAGCACCGAAACGCACTCATAGCTCAGCTGGATAGAGTACTCGGCTACGAACCGAGCGGTCGGAGGTTCGAATCCTCCTGAGTGCGCCATACCGAAAGGGCCTGCAGAAATGCAGGCCCTTTTTCTTTGTCCGGGATTTCCTTCCGCCGTGGGAGGGCCCCGCCGCCAGGCGGGGCGGAGAGACGCTCAGACCAGTACCGAGTACCAGAACACCCGGCCGATCACGTTGATGTGCTCGGCGGCTTCCTGGGGCTCGTAGCGCTCGTCCGGATGCTCGTCACTGTTGAAGCTGCGAATGCGCAGGCCGCCGCCTGGAAGGCGGTAAAGCAGTTTCACGCGCAGTTGGCCGTCGTGGTCGAAGGCGTACATGTCGCCGTCCCTGATCGTTCTCGCGCTGGTGTCGACGCCCACCGTGCTGCCGTCCGGCAGGACCGGTTCCATGCTGTTGCCACTGACGGTGACGCAGGCGGCGCTGGCCGGATCGATGTTCTTCTTGCGCAGGGTGTATTTGCCGAAGCGCAGCTTGCGCCCGCCGGTCTGCAGGATGACCGTGCTGCCCTTGCCGCCGGACAGCTCGATCTCCTTGTAGAAGGGCAGTTCGATCTCGTCGGCATCCAGCGGTGTCTCGTCGTCCCAGGATTCCACCGCGCCGAGCCAACTGGCGTTGGGCCCGGCAGCCGGCTGCGCGCCGCGGCCGTCGAGCATCTCGCCCCGTCCTTCCGCCAGCCATAGCGGGCTGACCCCGCAGGCGCCAGCGATCTGTGCGGCGAAGCTGGTGGCCCGGGACTTGCCGCGCTCCAGGTCGGAGATTGAGGTCTGGGTCATGCCTACCGCCTGGGCAAGCTGGACCTGGCTGAGATTGGCATGCTTGCGCGCTGCCTTGATGCGATCTTTGAGTTCCATGGGGCAAGACTAAAGGTGTGCCTGTGGCATTGCAAGTATCTGTATATAGGTATTACCATATTTTCAGCGCTTTCCCGTTCCCATCGAGCAGGACGGCAGCCCAAGAAAGGCCACTGCGGGTGGCGATTGCGAACGGCCAGCCAGATGGGCCGGCCAAGGAGGGAATACCCTATGTTTCAAAGTACCGAACAGGCGCTGGCGGTGGCTTACTGGATGTTCGAGCAGCAACCCGGGCCGAGGTCCTCGACGGCGATGGTCATCGACAGCCTGCGTGAACGTTTCGACCGCCGTTTCATCGAGCGCCTGCCCAGCGGCCTGAGCCCGCACGAATGGCAGGCCCAGGCGGTGATGACCGTACGCTTCGCCCAGCGCCAGCTGGCCGCGCATCCGCTGGAACTGGCGGTGGTGCGTGCCGAGTTCGCTCGCGGTCGGGATTTCGTCCTCGGCCTGGCGGCCTTGCGTGACTGGTTGAAGCCCGCTGCCGGCCCCATCGAGCAGCGCGCGGCCCTGGCCTTGCTGATGCGCATGTTCCGCCGCCCGCCGTCGAGCATCCGCGAGATCGAACGTCTCAGCGGCCTGTCGAAAAGCACTCTGCACCGCTGGGACAAGGAATGGCGCGAGCGCGTCGCCGCGCTGCTGCGCCAGGCGCTGTTGCGCCTCGAGGAGCCGATGGCGCAGGTGGGGATCGTCTGCGAGCATTAAAAAATTTCTGCTGAAAAACAGGTTTTCCCATATTGACGACATGGGACGATAAAGGTATAAATTCTCCACGATTGAAATTCCTCTGACCGAAGCCCGCCAGTGCGGGCTTCGGTCGTTCCGGGCCCGCCCTTTTCGGCGGGCCTTTTCATTTCCGGGAGTCATCCATGTCCGAGCCAAGCTCCGCGGCCTCCGCCGCCAGCGCAATGGCTGGCGTCGGCCTGGCCATGTACCTGCCGGGTATCGATGGCAACGCCCTGCTGGGAGGTTTCGGCGGCGCCATCTTCTTTGTCGTGTTCGCCCGCGACTACAACACCCTGACCCGCCTGGGCTACCTGCTGGTGTCCTGGGTCGGTGGCTACTACGCCGGGGTCGAGGCGCTCGGTCGCGGTCTGACCCAGACCAGCGGTATGGCCGCCTTCGTCGCCGCGACCCTGTGCGTGACCGGCGGCATCGGCATGCTCGAGTGGATGCGCGGCGGCGAGCTTCCCAGCTGGATGCGCGCACTGCTGCGCCGGCGTAGGGGGAAGTCAGATGGTTGATCCATTGTCCACCCTGACCGTGCTGGTCTGCTCGGCGATCTGCATGCGCCTGGTTACCTACCGCCGTGCCGGCGCCCGCTTCCGCCCCGGCGTTTCCCTGTGCGCCTACCTCCTGGCGCTGTGCACCGGGTGCCAGGCGCTGGGCATCCTCGCCGGGCTATACCGCGCCGAGCACCTGTCGCCCTGGATGCTCGGGGTACTGCTGGTGCTGCTGATCCTTCTGCTGCAGGCGCGCGGCAACCTGGCGCGGGTCCTGCGCCTGTACTGAACCAGCGTGTCTACCTGCGGACCGGCCCGGCGCTTGCGAGCGCCGCGCATGCGCCTGTCCGCTGTCCATCCATTTAAAAAGGAGTTCGCCATGTCCAGCGCACCCGCGCGCCTGGATCACGCCGTCCTGCGTGAAACCCTGCGGCAGTTGCTCGACCTGCCCGCCGGCGGCGTCGTCGACGCCGACCAACCGCTGGCGCCGCCGGCCGTCCCCTATGCGGCCCTGCGCCTGGAGACCTCGAGCCTGCTCGGCAACGTACGCCGGGAGTTTTTCGCCGACGACGAGCAGGAGTCCCTGCTGGCCAGTTGCGAAAGCGTCTTTCGCCTGACCTGGCATGGCCCCGCGGCGCACCAGCGTCTGCAGGACGCCCGTTGCCTGCTGCAGTCGAGTGCCGCCATCGACGCCCTGCGGGCATTGAAGGCCAGCCTGCTGCGCCTGACGCCGTTGGAGAACCTGTCCGTCGTCAAGGACGGGCAGGCACTGGAGCAGGCCCGTTTCGACCTGGTCATCGGCCACGAGCACGTGCTGGTCGTCGATCTCAAGCGCATCGCCCAGGCGACGCTGCAGGCCCTCGGCAGTTCGGGCCTGTCCGCCGCCGTTACCGTTCAACCCTCGGAGACCTGATATGTCGCTCCCCATTTCCCAGATCGTCAACGTCCAACTGAATGTCACCCCGACGTCTTCGCCACGCCGAGACTTCGGCCTGTTCGCCCTGTTCACTCCGGAAGCCGGCACCGTGTTCGCCGATGCCTCCACCCTGTACATCAGTTGCGCCAGCCAGGCGGACGTCGAAGCGGCGTTCGGCAGCCACTCGGAAACCGCCGCCGCGAGCCGACCGTTCTTCGCCCAGTCGCCGCGTCCACGGCAGATGATCGTGGCGCGCTGGCTGAAGAGCGCGCGCTCGCTGCCGGCGCTCAAGGCGGCGCTGGCTGGCGCCCCGCTCGGCGCCAGCCTGGCGCAGCTCAAGGGCATCGCCGACGGTCAGCTGTCGCTCAGCGTCGACGGTGCGCGAGTGGATGTCTCCGGCCTGGACTTCAGCGAAGCCGCCGACTTCCCGGCGGTGGCCGCGACCCTCAAGGCCAAGCTGGCCGCCCAGGCGCTGGATTGCCGCTACGACGAAGTCGCCGGTCGCTTCATCCTCGAAGCCAGCGCCGCTGGCAGCGGCAAGTCCATCGGCTACGTCGAGAACCGCATGCTGCCGGGAACCTATCTGGGCGCGCTGCTGCGCCTGGAAGAGGGCATGGCGCAGAAGATCGCCGGCCGCGACGCTCTGGACCTGCCGGCCCAGAGCCTGGGCGAGGCATTCGCCGCGCTGAGCGACGTCAATCCCGGTTGGTACGCCGCCAGCGTCGCCGCCGCCCTGAGCGACGCGCAGATCCTCGAGGCTTCCGCCTGGGTGCTGGCCGCGGACAAGAAGATCTTCGCCGTCACCACCCGCAACGCCGCGCATCTGGAGCCGGTCTCCGGCAACCCTTTCCAGCAGCTGCGTGACCGGCAGAGCTACCGTACCGTGGCGGTCTACGACAAGAACGACGCCTATGCGGCGAACAGCTGGCTGGCGCGGGCGCTGGCGGTGAATTTCGCGGCGAACAACTCGACGCTGACGATGAAGTTCAAGCAACTGCCGGGTATCAGCGCGGATAGCCTGACCCTGAGCGAGGCCGACAAGTGTCGCAAGCTGGGCATCAATTTCTACACCTACTTCGACGACTCGGCGATGGTCGCCGAAGGCACCGTGGTCGGCGGGCGTTTCTTCGATGAAGTGCACATCCTCGACTGGTATGTCGACGCGGTGCAGAAGGAAGTCTTCGCCACCCTCTATGGTTCGGCCAGCAAGATTCCGCTGACCGACGCCGGGGTTGCTCGCCTGCTCGCGGCGGTGCGCAAGGTCTGCCGCGAGGGCGTGAACAACGGTGCCTTTGCGCCCGGTGTCTGGAGCGGCGACGGTTTCGGCAACCTGGCCAGCGGCGAGCGCCTGGACGAAGGCTTCTACGTATGGGCGGACAGCGTCGACAACCTGTCCACCTCCGACCGTGAGCTGCGCAAGGCGCCACCGATCCAGGTGGCGCTGAAGATGGCCGGTGCCGTGCACTCGGTCGACGTGCTGGTGAACTTCACCCGCTGACCCCCTGGCCCACCCTTTGGCCCCGCCCGCATCCGGCGCGCGGGGCTCGTTTTTTCGACGGAGAACCTCATGGCTATTTACGACCACAACCAATTGTCCGTGCTGCTCAATGGCTACGAAATCAAGGACTGGGCCGACGGTGCCGACACGGTCAAGTTCGCCTTCGCCAAGGATGCCGGCGAGATGCTGATCGGTGCCGACGGCGGCGGCGTGTTCGTCGCCAGCACCGATCGCTCGGGCAAGCTGACCCTGAAGATCAGGCAGCATTCCGAGGACAACAGGTACCTCAACCGCCTGCGCGCCCTGCAGGACGGCAATATCAAGGCCTTCGTGCCGCTGACCCTGGAGATCCGCGACCTGCTCAACGAAGACCTGGTCAGCGCGACCAGGGGCTACTTCACCACGCGTCCGGAATACACCCGTGGTGCCGGCCATAATGCCACCACCTGGACCATCGTCTTCGAGCGCGCCAGCGTGAACCTGGAAAAAGGAGTGGCCTGAGCATGAACCAGGAGCATCGCCTCACCCTCGACCAGGTCACCTACCTGATGCGTCCGGCCAATGCGCTGCCGGCCTGGAACGCCCTGAAGAAGGCCGCGCGCCTGTTGCAGGGCCTGGAGCTGGGCGAGGGCAGCGAGTCCGCGGCGCTCGGCGCGATCCTCGGCAACCTCGGCGACCCGGTGGTGGCCGAGGTGGAGCAACTGGTCCTGCAGCACATCAACGTGCAGCCGCAGGAAGGCCAGGCGTTCCGCCTGGTGGATCGCCTGGACACGCACTTCAACCAGCATCGCGCCCACCTGCTACCGCTGCTCATCGAGGGCGTGAAGTACCAGTTCGCGGATTTTTTCGGCGCCGCCATGCCGGCGCTGGCGAGGGTCCTGCCGGTCCAGGCGCAGGCCTGACCGACTGGTTCGTCTTCGCTCCCGTCATGCGCCGGCTCTGCACGCTGCACGAGCTGCGCGCGCTCTACACCCTGGCCGACCTGTGCGACTTCCACGATGCCCTCGGCGAGTGGGATGAAGCCCAGCGGCTGGCCTACGAGAGATCGCATCATGGAGTCGACTAATCAATCGGCCGCCGGACCGGCCAAGGGCTTGCAGGACTACCTCGGGGAATTCCGCGAGGCGCTGAGCCAGGTCCAGTCGGTCGCCAGGATCGTGCAGGGGACGGCAGCCGCTCTGCTGGGCGGCCTGACCGGCTACCTCGACGATTCGCTCAAGGGCCTGGAGGCGCTCGACCAGGGCGAGGACGCGCTGGGGCCTATCGGACCCGAGGCCATTCGCTCAGTGCAAGACTATCGCCAGGCGGTGACGGAGGTCGATGCGCTGGTGGCTGCGCTGAACCTCCGCGTCGCCTTGGGACTGGCACCGACCCTCGGCAACCTCGCGCAGCGTTTCGAGCGCTTCGTGCAGGGCAACCGCGAGGCGCTGCTCGAGGGGCTGGGGAAGGCGCTGGAGGTGATCGCCCAGGTCATCGACGCGCTGGGCAACTTCGTCTGGGCGCTGGATGAGCTTGTCGGCGCGACACTCGGCTGGCGCACCACCCTGACCCTGCTCGGCGGCACCTTGCTGTGGCTGGGACGCACCTCGCTGCTGGTCTTCGCCAGCAACCCCTTGACCCTGCTGATCGCCGCCCTGGCGGCGCTGATCCTGCTGGTGGACGACTTCGTCACCTACCTGCGCGGTGGCGACTCGCTGTTCAGCGGCTTCTGGGGAGGGCTGCGCGACGCGGTGGCCGACGTCAGCGCCTTCATCGAGGAAAACCTGCAGGGCGTGCTGGCGGTGGCGTCCTTCGTCGGCACCGCCCTGCTCACGGCGGTTCCGCTCTCCAGCTGGGGAGCGGGGCTGGCCAGGCTGTTCCTCGCCGCCAACCTGGCCATCGGTGGGCTGCTGGGTGGCATCGGAGGTTTCGGCGCGGCGTTGCGCGGCGTCGCGACGACCGTCGGCCTGGTCGGCAACGCCTTGCGCATCGCCTTCCTGGCCAATCCGGTAGGGCTGCTGATCGCCGCCGTGGTCGCCCTGGCAGTGCTGGTTGCGTTGAACTTCGAGCGGATCAAGACCGTCGCCGCTGCCGCCTGGGACTTCGTCGTGGCCAGGGCGGTCGCGGTGTTCGCTTCCCTGCAGGAGGTCTTCGCGCCGCTGCTGCGGTGGTACGGCAACCTGTTCGGCCTGGTCGGCGACCTGCTCAGCGGCAATTTCAGTGCCGCGCTGGAGCGGGTCCGGGCGTTGTGGGAGCAACTGACGGGCTTCTTCCGGAGCGGTATCGAGGCGATCGGCGGGCTGTTCGGCGGGCTGCGCGACTATCTGTGGTTCGATCTGCCCGACCTCGATCCGCGCCCCTGGCTGCTGGCGCTGGGAGAGGCCGCCGCGGCCATGGCCGCGCTGCTCCAGGCGGCCCTGGACGCGGCCTGGGACGCGCTACTGGCCAAGGCCGGCGAGGTGCTGGAGGGGCTGCGCGCAGCGTTCGGTTCGTTGGGCGACTGGCTCTCCGGGCTGTTCGGCCGCATCGGCGAGACGATAGTGCGGGCGCTTGGTGGCGTCTTCGGCACGTTGCTCAAGCTCTGGGGCGATAGCCTGGCGAGCGCCTCCGGCCTGCTCGGCAAGGCCCTGGAGGCACTTGGCGAGTTGTTCCCGGCGAGCGGGGAGGGTGTGCCGCAGAAGGTTCCCGCCACCCTGCGGGCGGCCGCCACGCAGGCGCTCGGCCAGGTCGACGCGGCGCAGGCCGGCGCCAGTCCCTACATCAGCCCGCCGTCGGCCTGGACGCCCGGCATCGTGACGGGCAGCGGCGACAGCCCGGTGAACAACCAGAACGTGCGGATCGACATCGTCACCAGCGACCCGGTGCAGGCCGGACAGACCGCCGCCGCGGAAATCCAGCGCCTCAACCAGCGCGCCACCCGCAATTACGCCAACCGTTTCAAACAGTGAGGTGAACCCATGGTCATGCTTATCAATCGCCATGTCGGTACCGTGCGCCTGGACGCGGTAATCTCCGAGAACCACGTGTCTTCGCTGAAGACCACCGCCAATCCGGTGGAGTCGGGAGCGCAGGTGATCGACCATGCGGTACTCGAACCCAAGTCGATCACCATCGTCGGTACCCTGGTGGATCACGCGCCGCCCGGCGAACCGCTGCCCTCCCTGCTGGTGCCCGGCGTCCGCCGCGCACGGGACTTCCTCGACCAGGCGGTGCCGGCCGGCGTCCCAGGCTCGCTGACCGAGCAGGCCCGGCGCTATGCCGGCCGCCAACTGCAAAGCTGGCTGGCGCCTGGCGGTCGGCGCCAGGCACAGGCCCAGGAACTGGCTGCCTGGCTGCCGACCCTGGTGCCGCCGTCGATCGGCGACCTGTCGCCGAGCAACCAGCGGATCCAGCAGATCCATGCCAGCCTGCTGGCCCTGCAGAAGTCGGGTGAGCCGCTGGATGTGCAGACCGGCTTTCATCTCTACCGCAACATGCTGCTGACCAGCATCACCGCGGAGCAGGTAGTGGATGGCGCGTTGAAGCTGACCATCACCGCCCGCGAGCTGCATCTGGTGGAGACCCGCACCGTGCGAGTACCCAGCGCCGGCCGCAACGGCTCCGGTCGCGCCGCGCGGCAGTCGGCGCCACGCCAGGCGCGCGGCACGACGCGACCGGAGCCGGCGGACAAGAGCCTGCTGAAGAGTATCGCGGGGCTGTTCAAATGAACCGGCTGCCGATCGACGACAGCCCGCTGCAGGAGCAGCGATTCGAGTTCGCCGGCCAGCGCCTGCGCCTGACCCTGCGCTACAACAGCGTCGGTGACCACTGGGCGCTGGACCTGTTCGACGAGCGCGCGCAATCCTGGGTCGCCCAGGGGCTGGCGCTGGTGGTCGGGGTGCCGATGCTCTGGCGCAGCAGCGTGCCGTACTATTTCTGGCTCGCCGACGAAAGCGGCGCCGGCCTCGACCCACTCGCCGGGCAGGACCTTGGTAGCCGCTGCCGGCTGTACATCGGCGAAAAGACGGAGGTGGCGCCATGAGGCTCTATGGACGGCGCTACCGGTTGGAATTGAGCAAGGCCGGCGAATACCTGGTGGTGGAAAAGCTGCGGGTCGCCTTCGAGCTGACCAAGAGCGCCGACAGCACGCCGAACCAGATCAGGGTGAGAATCTGGAACCTGTCGCGCGAGCGGATCGACCAGTTGTTGCGCGGAGATTTCCAGTCCGCTCGGCTATGGGCCGGCTACGAGGAACTGCGCCTGCTGTTTCTCGCCGACATCATCAAGATCGGCGTCAAGCGCGAAGACATGGACTGGATTGTCGAACTGGAGTGCGGCGACGGCGATCGCGACTACCACCAGTCCTATGTCAGCCAGACCCTGTCCGCCGGAACCTCCAGCGAACGACTGGTCGGCGCGGCCCTCGCGAGCATGCCGAACACTTCGCTCGGCCAGCTGGAGCTGCCGCGCCCGCAACGCCTGCCACGGGCGCGGGTACTGTTCGGCGCGACCCGCGACGTGCTCTCCGACCTGGCCGGCTGGCAGGACGCCAACTGGTCTATCCAGGACGGCCAACTGCAGATACTGCCTTATGACCGAGTGCTGGACGACGAGCTGATCCTGCTCTCCGAGGAGACCGGCATGCTCGGCTCGCCGCAACTCGGTGACGATGGCCTGACCATCACCTGCCTGCTCAACCCGGCGCTGCGCGTGGGCGGACAGGTACGCCTGGAGTCGCGCCTCGACTGGCTCAACGGCGACTACAAGATCGTGCGCATCCACTACCAGGGCGACGCCCTCGAACAGCACTGGAAAAGCACGGTCACCGTGGTCAACCAGCAGGTCCGCGGCAAACCGGGCAAGGAGCGCGGCGATGACTGATTACGACTGGCAGATGCCTTCGGCCGAACGGGCCATGGCGCGGGCCCTCGACAGCCGGGTCAAGCGCCTGCACACGGCGTTGCCCGGACGGGTGCTGAGCTTCGATCCGCAATGGCAGACCGCGAGCGTGCAGCCGCTGATCGACCAGGTGCTGGTGGACGGTACGCGGGTGCCCTTGCCGGTGCTGGCGGACGTGCCGGTGCAGTTTCCACGCGGCGGCGGTTTCGTCCTGACCTTCCCGGTGCGGCCGGGCGACGAATGCCTGTTGCTGTTCAACGAGCGTTGCATCGATGGCTGGTGGCAGTCGGGTGAACCGAGCGAGCCTCTGGACTATCGCCAGCATGATCTGTCCGACGCCGTGGCGATCATGGGCATCAGCTCGCAGCCGCAGGCGGTGGCGGATTTCGCCAGCGATGCCACGGCGCTGCGCCGGCTGGACGGTTCGGCCTTCGTCAGGATCGACGACAGCGGCACCGTGACCATCGACGGCAGCAAGCTGCAGATCAACTGTCCCGTGGTATTCGCCGCGGGCATGCGCGGCGAGGGCGATGTGGTGTCCGCCGGGATCAGCCTGGAACGGCACCAGCACGGGCAGGTGATGCCGGGTAGCGGGACAACGGGAGTTCCACGATGAGAGTCAGACGAATAGACGAAGAGGGTGACTGGCTGTTCGGCCAGGGGCGCGGCAACTATGCCGCCGCCGGCGAGTCGGTGAGGCAGCGGGTCTGCACCCGCCTGCGCTCGTTCGAGGGCGACTGGTTCCTCGACCTGGAGCACGGCCTGCCCTGGTTCGAACGCATGGCGCGGCCTGCCGACCTGGTCGCGCTGGAGGCAGACCTGAAGCGTTGCGTCCTGTTGACCGAGGGAGTGAGCGAGATCCTCGATTTTCATCTGGCGCTCGATCCACGGGAGCGGCGGTTGAAGATCGCCATCAGCCTGCGTGATCGCTACGGCGGCACGCAGAGCGCGGAAATCTTCCGCTAGTGGCCTGGACGACGGTCCGCGCAGGCCACTGGACCTTTCAATCCGAAGCCTCTCGTCCCCTGCGGGCCGAGGGGCTTTTTTCTGGGAGCCCAAAGCATGGGACAACTGACTGACAAGGGCTATGTCGGGCAGCGCCTGGACAGTATCCTCGAGGAGCTGGACCGGGGTTTCCGCGCCATCTACGGCAACGACATCGACCTGGCGCCGGACAGCCCGGACGGGCAGATGCTCGGGCTGATCGCACAGATCCGCGCCGATCTCGAAGAACTGGGCGAAACGATCTACCGCGCCCTCGATCCGGACCACGCCGGCGGCGCCTGGCTCGAACAGCGCGCCGCGTATGCCGGCTTGCTGCGCCGGCGGGCGCGCTACAGCTACCTGCGCGGGGTGCTCCTGGGCGGGCGGCCGGGAACGATCCTGCCGGCCGGCTCGGTGCTGCGCGATATCAACCAAGGCCGCTGGCAACTGGTCGATGAAACCCTGCTGGGCGCCGACGGCTCGGCGCGTGGCGACTTCCGCAGCGTGGAACTGGGGGCTTTTCCCCTGCCGGCGGACGCACCGCTGGCACCGGAGACGCTGGTGCTGGGCTGGAGCGCGGCGAGCAACCGACAGCCGGCCGAGGTTGGCGCGGAGGAGGAGACCGATGCCGAGCTGCGCGCGCGGTTCTTCCGCAGCCGCGCCCGTCCGGCGCAGAACAGCCTGGACGGAATGGTCGCCGAGATCCTGCAATTGGCGGATGTGCGCGAGGTGGTGGGCCTGGAGAATACCGGCAACCAGACCGACGCCAATGGCGTGCCGCCGCACAGCCTCAACCTGATAGTCGACGGCGGCGATGAGCGGGCCATCGCCGAAGCCATCTTCCAGCGCAAGACCGCCGGTACGGGCTTGCGCGGCGAGGTCGAGGTCACGCTCGCCGACAGCCAGGGCATCATCCGCACGCTGCGTTTCGACCGCCCGCAAACCGTCGCCTGCCGGGCCTTGATCGAAGTCCGGCGCGACGCCGAATTCAGTGCGGTGGACAGCGCGGCGATCAGGGCGGCGCTGGCCGCCAGCGACTTCCGCATCGGCCAGGACGTGCAACTGTCGCGGCTCTACAGTCCGGTGAATACCGTCCAGGGCTTCTGGGTCAGCCAGTTGAGGATCGCCCGCGTGGGGCAGGCGCCGGCCGCTGCCAATATCGAGATCGGCGTGCGCCAGCGGGCACGCTTCGATCCCGCCGATATCGAAGTGGTGGTGCTATGAGCTACGAGCGCCTGCTGATCTGGCAATACCAGGCACGACCGCGGGCCGTCGCCACGGCGAAGCTGCTCGATGCCCACTTCGGCGAGACCCGCGAGGGCCTGGCGACGTTGCCCGCGGCGCTGGACATCGACAGTGCCGAAGGCGTCAACCTCGACCTGGTCGGCAAGCATGTCGGGCAATCGCGGGTGTTGCGCGGACTGGCGCCGCGCAGCCTGTTCGGCTTCGAGGAAACGCCGGGCGCCAAGGGCTTCGGCCGCAACCGCCTGGGTGGCGGCAAGTGGTACCGGCTGGGCGATCCGTTGCGCGACTCGGTGGTGCTCGACGATGACGACTACCGCTTCCTGATTCGCTGCCGGATCGCCCGCAACTACCAGCTCGGCACCCTGGAGGACATCGCCGCTGCCCTCGGCTTCATCTTCGACGGCCAGTCGGTGGCCTACGACCAGTACGACATGACGCTGTCGGTGGTGATCCGCAGCGACGGCATCACCGACTTCAAGCGCTACGCGATCACCACCCTGGACATCCTGCCGCGCCCCGCCGGGGTCGGCATCCGTTTCTATCTCGCCGCCCCCAACCGCGCCTTCGGCTTCCGTGGCGCGCCGGGCGCGCTGGCGTTCAACCAAGGCAAATTTGCGAGGTTCCTATGACTCAGTACAAACGCCCCGACGAAGCGGTGTTCGCCTCCGGTGCCAAACCCGGCGAACTGGAGGCATTCCCCGACATCGCCCGTGGCTGGGGCGTGGCTTTCGAGCAGACCGCCGGGATACCACCGATGGAGTGGTTCAACGCGTTGTTCAAGCGTACCGACGAAGCCATTCGCTACCTGATGCAGCGGGGGATCGCCGAGTGGTCGGCTACCGAGGACTACCCGCCGGGAGCCCTGGTCAGATCGGCTGGCAGCCTTTGGTCCGCTCGCCAGGCGTCCACCGGGCAACTGCCGGGGAGCGAATCCGTTTACTGGCTGGAGTACGGCAGCAACACCATTGGCACCTACACAGCCGTTCCGACCTTGCTGCGCGAGCCTGTCATCTACGTACCGCCCTATGGTCTGATGGAATGGCAGTCCTCGCAGTCCGGCTACCGTTCGCAGCGCTGCGGCGAGATCCTGCTGCAGGCTGCGCCGGTCGCCAAGGCGGGGACGGTGAAAGCCAATGGCGGTACGTTGAGCAAGAAGAACTATCCAGGCCTGTGGGGCTGGGCCATGGACACGGGAATGGTCGTCAGTGCCGCTGCCTGGGCGCCGGGCAATCTGGCGTATGCCGATCTGGGCGGAGACTCCTTCAGGGTGCCCGACTTGCGCGGGGAGTTCCTCAGAGCCTTTGACGATGGACGCGGAGTGGATGCCGGGCGGCGATTCGGACAGGCGCAGCAAGCGACCGACATTCCTGTAATGACCGTCGCCCGGAAGGAAAGCGATCCTACCACGGGGGTATTGGTTACCCCGTTGTTGTCAGCGGTGACGCCGGATGGAAATGGAATGATGCCTACCAATGTGGATGGTTTCAAATCTGGAGTCAGTGGTCCCTATCTGGCCGCCTCACTGGCAGCAGGTGGCACGACGGGCGTTTCAACCTTTACTGCTCGACCAAGAAACTGCGCGTTGTTGGCGGTAATTTTCGTCTGATCGATGTGTATCGTCGGTGGAGGTGTCAGTAGCACCTCTACCGAGCGACAAGAATAGGGCAAGGGCAGTTCTATGCTTGCTGCGTTGAGACGCAATTTTTAGATTTTGCTTCGGTTATGCTGCCACTTTCGTTTTGGCGCTTTCGGGGAACTGATGATAAAGAAGAAATTATCTATCGGCGGGCACCTCCATGAGGTCTGGGGCGACACAGGCTATCTTGGACTTATGGGAAATACCTTCGAGCCGGATACCGTCGATATCCTGCGGGTCTTCTGTGATCCCGGTAGCACCTTGATCGACATAGGCGCCAATATCGGGCTGACCTCCCTGGCTATGTCCGGGCTGTGCGGAGAGGGGCTGGTTGTCGCCGTTGAGCCTGTACCCGCCACCTTTCGGTTACTTGAAAGAAACCTGTCCCTCCTCCTGCACGCCAATGTCAAGATGGTGAACAAGGCCCTGGGAGACAAGGACGGCTCGGTCGCGATGTATGTCAACGAGAGCAATCTTGCGACCGCCTTCGTGGTCAGCGAGGAAAGTAGCGGAAATCTGGACATTCCCCTGTCCACCCTGGATGCCCTTGTGACCGATTGCGGCCTGGCGTCGGTGGATTTCATCAAGATCGATGTCGAAGGCCATGAGCTGGATGTATTGCGGGGCGCGAGGAATACGCTGGAGAAGTTCCGGCCGAACGTATTGCTGGAAATGAATCATTGGTGCCTGAATGTTTTTCGGCGCACCTCGTTGCCTGAATTCCATGAGGCTTTGCTTGGAATATTTCCCTTTGTCTTCGCTGTGGAAAAAGGGATGTATATCGATTTCACCGAGCGAGGCAATGTTGGCGATATCTTTCAGCGGCATGTCTTCGAGAACAAGTACATGCACATCGTTGCGGGATTCGAGAGGGAAGAGCTGGTACGCCGGCTGGACTCGCTGGAGAGTGCGTCCTCCCTTCAACAGCCATTGTCGTCGCCCGCGTCGGCCATGTCCTCTCCTGAAATCGACTATCGCTTGCAACTCGAGGCGGTGTTGAACTCCACCAGTTGGAAGATCACCGCACCGCTGCGCAGGCTGGCCAGCCTGCTTGGTTGGAAGAGAGCCGGCTGAGCGGCCGGCTTTCCCCGCCCTCAGCGCGATGGGCGCTTTTTTCGGTCGCTGTCCCAGCCTGATTTCGCCTTGCCTTTCACACACCCCTCCTGATCGAAGCTTACGCTTTTCGCTCCCCGTCGCTTGTCGGCCTTGTACCGATAAGTCACCTCCGCATTGTTCCCGCTGACCCGGTCCGGCTTGCCCAGCGCACGCTCCACGTCGGAGCGGGACATTCCCGCCACTATCCGCTGCTCCACGATCGCCTTGCGACGTTCCTTCTCGTCCAGGCGTCTTCCGCAGCGATCTTCTCTTTCTCCGATCACCGCGAACGGCACGCTTTCCCGGCCGATGGACGCCTTTTTCGTCTTCGTCTCGGCCATCGGCGTGACGCTCCTGCCTCCCGGCGGCGGATTGTCCGCCACGACGGTTTCGCCGGCCTGCCCGACGGGGCAACCGAGTTGGGTGAAGCTGACATGGCCGCTGGCGTCTTCGCAGCGGAATACCGCGGCGGCCTCGCAGGTGGGCGCCAGCGAGAGGAGGAGAAGGAGGAACAGGGAACGCATGGCCGGCACTCCGGGTCGGATAAGGGTGAGTGCAGGCTAACGCGCTGCCTTTTTCCGCGGGGCCGAGTGTCCTGAGTGAAATTTCCGACGTCGCAGTCAGGCGTCGAGTGACGATGAACTTTGTGCCGCAAGCGCTTGTTCTTGCCGCCATTTTGTAACGCGCAAAACGCAAGCGGAGTGTTATCATTATCCGTATCTGCCCCGCGAGGGCCCCTGGAACACCCCCATGGACTTACCCAGTAGACACTCGAACAGTTTCTCGTTTGACCAATCACGTTTCTGATTGACCCCTTTGGCGTGCTCCGCTACTGGGGGTGGAGCGCGCTATGACCGAAGTAGAAGCCAAGAAGCCGCAGGAAAGCCTGCAGGACCGCCTAGCGCAGGTGGTCGAGCTGCTGCATCGCCACAAGGTGGTGGAAGACCTGACCCACCGTCAGGAAGGCCAGCACCATGACCGGGTGGAAAACCTCGTCCACCGGCAGAATCTCGTCGAACTCCAGCGCAAGCTGGAGGAACTGCACCCCGCCGACATCGCCCACATCCTCGAATCGCTGCCGCTGGACGACCGCCTGACGGTCTGGCAGCTGGTCAAGTCCGAGGACGACGGCGACATCCTCCTGGAAGTTTCCGACGCGGTCCGGGAAACCCTGATCGCGGACATGGACGACCACGAGATCATCGCCGCGACCAAGGACCTGGACGCCGACGAACTCGCCGACCTGGCGCCGGAACTGCCGCGTGACGTGGTCCACGAGCTGATGGAAAGCCTCGACGCGCAGCAGCGCGAGCGGGTGCGTTCGGCGCTGTCCTACGAGGAGGACCAGGTCGGCGCGCTGATGGACTTCGAGATGGTCACCATCCGCGAGGATGTCAGCCTCGAAGTCGTGCTGCGCTACCTGCGTCGCCTCAAGGAACTGCCCGGGCATACCGACAAGCTGTTCGTGGTCGACTACGACGGCGTGCTCAAGGGCGTGCTGCCGATCAAGCGCCTGCTGGTCAACGACCCGGACAAGCAGGTGCTGGAGGTGATGGCCACCGACCCGGTGACCTTCCATCCGGACGAGGACGGCTACGACGCCGCCCAGGCGTTCGAGCGCTACGACCTGATTTCCGCGCCGGTGGTGGACAAGGGCGGCAAGCTGATCGGCCGCCTGACCATCGACGAGATGGTCGACCTGATCCGTGAGGAGAGCGAAAGCGAAGTCCTCAACATGGCCGGTCTGCGTGAAGAAGAGGACATCTTCGCCTCGGTCTGGAAGTCGGTGCGCAACCGCTGGGCCTGGCTGGCCACCAACCTGATCACCGCCTTCGTCGCCTCGCGGGTGATCGGCCTGTTCGAAGGCTCCATCGAGAAACTGGTGGCGCTGGCCGCGCTGATGCCGATCGTTGCCGGCATCGGTGGCAATTCCGGCAACCAGACCATCACCATGATCGTCCGCGCCATCGCTCTCGACCAGGTACAGCCCACCAGCAACAGCCGCAACCGCCTGCTGCGCAAGGAGCTGGGCGTGGCCCTGGTCAACGGCCTGGCCTGGGGAGGGGTGATCGGCGTGGTCGCCTTCTATCTCTACGGCAACTGGGAACTGGGCGTGGTGATGACCGCGGCGATGACCCTCAACCTGCTGCTGGCGGCGATGATGGGGGTACTCATCCCGATGACCCTGCATCGCTTCGGCCGCGATCCGGCGATGGGCTCCAGCGTGATGATCACCGCCATGACCGACAGCGGCGGCTTCTTCATCTTCCTCGGCCTGGCGACGATCTTCCTGATGTAGCCGGACGCCATGAAAAAGCCGCCCGCGGGCGGCTTTTTCATGTCTTCAGTTCGACGCGGAAACTTTCGGCGGCGACCAGGACAGCACGTTCAGGCAGCGGTCGCCGGCGTTGATGAAGTATTCCTCGATGGCCTTGGTCTCGCGGGCGACGAAGCCGGCGCGCCGGCATTCCTGGTCCAGCCAGCCACCTTGCTCGATCCGGTACAGCCAGCCTTGCGCGGCCGCGCAGACCGGCCAGAACTCCAGGAGGTCGCCGGCGTCCAGTTGGCGCACGCCCTCGACCTCGACGAACTCCACCCGCCAGGTACGCAGGGTGGCGCGGTCCTGGAGCGACACGCGGAGGCCGTCGCGGTCCAGGCGGCTCTCCAGGAACCACGGGTTGGCACAGGGCGGTGCCGGGAGCAGCACCGCCAGCAGCGGGACGGCGCGCTCAGCCACGGACGCGCAGGGTCAGGCCCTTGAGGAAGTTGCGCAGCAACTGGTCGCCGCAGGTCCGGTAGTTGCTGTGCCCGGGCTTGCGGAACAGGGCGCTCAGCTCGGGTTTGGAGACCGGGAAATCGACGCTGGCGAGGATGGTGTGGAGGTCCTCCTCCTTGAGTTCGAAGGCGACCCGCAGCTTCTTCAGGATCATGTTGTTGCTCAGCGGCAGTTCCAGCGGCGGTAGCGGACGCGATTCGTCGCGACCGCGGCGTTGCAGGATCAGACCGTCCAGGCAGCGTGCCAGGTAACGGTCGGGGCAGGCCTGGAAGCCGTCTTCGTCTTCCTTCTTCAGGTAAGCCTCGAGCAGGTCCGCTTCGACTCGCTCGCCGAACGGGGCGGCCAGTTCGGCCAGGCGCGCGTCGGGAAGATCCAGCAGGTAGCGCAGGCTGCGCAGTACATCGTTGTTGAGCATCGGGCTCTCCGCAATGGTTGGCAATGAAAAAGCCCGCGGTGCGGGGCTCTTCCAGGGGGCGACTCAGACCGGCTCGGCCCAGAGGTCGTACTCGTCGGCATCGGTGATGCGCACGCGGACCTTGTCGCCCGGCTTCAGCGCGTCGCTGTCGACGAACACGTTGCCGTCGATTTCCGGAGCGTCGGCCCAGGAGCGGCCGACCGCGCCCTGCTCGTCGACTTCGTCGATCAGCACTTCGATTTCCTTGCCCACCTTGAGCTGCAGGCGAGCGGCGGAAATCGCCTGCTGGTGGGCCATGAAGCGTTCCCAGCGGTCCTGCTTGACCTCATCCGGCACCGGCTCCAGGCCAAGTTCGTTGGCCGGGGCGCCTTCCACCGGGGAGTACTGGAAGCAGCCGACGCGATCGAGCTGGGCTTCGGTGAGCCAGTCGAGCAGGTACTGGAAGTCTTCCTCGGTCTCGCCGGGGAAGCCGACGATGAAGGTCGAGCGGATGGTCAGTTCCGGGCAGATTTCGCGCCAGTGCTTGATCCGGGCCAGGGTCTTGTCCTCGAAGGCCGGGCGCTTCATGGCCTTGAGCACCTTCGGGCTGGCGTGCTGGAAGGGGATGTCGAGATACGGCAGGAGCTTGCCGGCGGCCATCAGCGGGATCACGTCGTCGACGTTGGGGTACGGGTAGACGTAGTGCAGGCGAACCCACACGCCCATGCTGCTCAGCGCCTCGCAGAGTTCCTTCATGCGGGTCTTGACCGGCTGGCCGTTCCAGAAGTCGGTCTTGTACTTCAGGTCCACGCCGTAGGCGCTGGTGTCCTGGGAAATCACCAGGAGTTCCTTGACCCCGGCCTTGACCAGGCGCTCGGCCTCGCTCAGCACGTCGCCAACCGGCCGGCTGACCAGCTTGCCGCGCATGGACGGGATGATGCAGAAGCTGCAACTGTGGTTGCAGCCTTCGGAAATCTTCAGGTAGGCGTAGTGGCGCGGGGTCAGCTTGACGCCTTGCGGCGGGACCAGGTCGACCAGCGGGTTGTGCTCGGTCTTCGGCGGTACCACTTCGTGCACCGCGGTGACCACCTGCTCGTATTGTTGCGGGCCGGTGACCGCCAGCACGCTGGGATGCACGTCGCGGATCGCGTGTTCTTCCACGCCCATGCAGCCGGTGACGATGACCTTGCCGTTCTCGGCGATGGCTTCGCCGATCACTTCCAGGGACTCGGCCTTGGCGCTGTCGATGAAACCGCAGGTGTTGACCACCACGACGTCGGCGTCCTCGTAGGTCGGGACGACCTCATAACCTTCCATGCGCAGCTGGGTGAGGATGCGCTCGGAGTCGACCAGCGCCTTGGGGCAGCCAAGGCTGACGAAACCGACTTTGGGAGTGGGGGTGGACATGGCTAACCTCGGCAGGACGGGCGCGCTTTCTGGCGCCTCTGATCAAAAAGTGCGCAATTCTAGCGGCAGCGCGGCGGCTTTTCCAGTCTCCCGTGCAGCTCTTTTCCAAGCCTGGAAAATCTCTTCCCGGGCCCGGGGTGGGCGGCCGCGCAGCCCTCTATAGTGATAGCAGCCCAAGGCGTCGGCGCTTGCATCGCGGCCGGCATGGGCGCAGCATTTGCCGAATTTTTCCGGGGGAAAGCCTTTCATGAGTGATGCAGCGACGCGTGCCGAGGGAGCGACGGGAGAGCATTCCAGTTCTGCCGTCGGCCTGATGGTTGGAGCGGTGGGAGTCTGCTACGGGGACATCGGCACCAGTCCGCTGTACACCCTGAAGGAAGTCTTCATCGGTGGCTATGGCGTACAGGCCAACCACGATGGCGTGCTCGGTGTGTTGTCGCTGATCTTCTGGTCGCTGATCTGGGTCGTTTCCATCAAGTACGTGATCTTCGTCCTGCGCGCCGACAACCAGGGCGAGGGCGGGGTGATGGCGCTGTCGGCCCTGGCGCGGCGGGCGGCGGCGCCGTTCGGCAAGCTGCAGACCTTCGTCGTGGTGGCCGGCCTGATCGGCGCGGCGCTGTTCTATGGCGACAGCATGATCACCCCGGCGATTTCCGTGCTGTCGGCGGTCGAGGGTCTGGAGATCGCCTTCGACGGCCTGGAGCACTGGACGGTACCCCTGGCGCTGATCGTGCTGATCGGCCTGTTCCTGATCCAGAAGCATGGCACCGCGCGGATCGGCACCCTCTTCGGCCCGGTGATGGTGCTCTGGTTCGGTGCCCTGGCGGCGCTGGGCGTCTACGGGGTGGTCCAGCAGCCGGAAGTGCTGCAGGCGATGAACCCGGTGTGGGCGGCGCGCTTCTTCAGCTCGCATCCGGGCATCGGCGTCGCCATCCTCGGCGCCACCGTGCTGGCGCTGACCGGCGCCGAGGCGCTGTACGCCGACATGGGCCACTTCGGTCGCAAGCCTATCGCCCGGGCCTGGTTCCTGCTGGTGCTGCCGGCGCTGGTGCTGAACTACTTCGGCCAGGGCGCGACCATCCTGTCCAACGCCGAGGCGGCGCGCAATCCCTTCTACCTGCTGGCGCCGGGCTGGGCGCTGCTGCCGATGGTGGCGCTGTCGACCCTGGCCACGGTAATCGCCTCCCAGGCGGTGATTTCCGGTGCCTTCTCCCTGACCCGCCAGGCCATCCAGCTTGGCTACGTGCCGCGGATGAGCATCCAGCACACCTCCAGCCACGAGCAGGGGCAGATCTACATCGGCGGAGTGAACTGGGCGCTGATGGTCGGCGTGGTGCTGCTGGTGCTCGGCTTCGAGTCCTCGGCGTCGCTGGCGGCGGCCTACGGCGTGGCGGTCACCGGCACCATGCTGATCACCACCCTGCTGATGGGCGTAGTGATCTGGCGCCTGTGGAAGTGGCCGCTGTGGCTGGGCGTCCCGTTCTTCTGCGTGATGCTCGCGGTGGACAGCCTGTTCTTCGCCGCCAACGTACCCAAGGTGGTCCAGGGCGGGGCCTTCCCGGTCATCGCGGGCATCGTCATCTTCATCCTCATGTCGACCTGGAAGCGCGGCCGGCAACTGCTGGTCGAGCGTCTGGACGAAGGCTCGCTGCCGCTCCCGGTGTTCATTTCCAGCATGCGCGTGCAGCCGCCGCACCGGGTCCAGGGCACCGCGATATTCCTCACTGCGCGCACCGACGCGGTGCCCCATGCGCTGCTGCACAACCTGCTGCACAATCAGGTGCTGCACGAGCAGGTGGTGCTGCTTACCGTGGTCAACGAAGACAGCCCGCGGGTTGCGCCGGACCGGCGCTTCGAGGTCGAAGCCTATGGAGACGGGTTCTTCCGGGTGATCCTGCACTTCGGTTTCATGGAGGAGCCGGACATCCCGGGGGCGCTGCGCCTGTGCCATCTCAACGAACTGGATTTCAGCCCGATGCGCACTACCTACTTCCTCAGCCGGGAGACGGTCATTCCGTCCAGGCGCATCGGCATGGCGCGCTGGCGCGAAGGGTTGTTCGCCTTCCTGTTGAAGAACGCCAACGGCAACCTGCGCTATTTCAACCTGCCGCTGAACCGGGTGATCGAACTGGGGACCCAGGTCGAGATCTGATCGCATCCATGGAAAAAGGCGCGGTCGGAGGACTGCGCCTTTTCTGCGTTCCGCGTCTGTTTCAGCGACGTTGCGGCAGCATCCGCAGCAGGGTGTTGTCGCGGCTGACGAAGTGATGGAAAAGCCCCGCGGCGGCATGCAGGCCGATCAGGAAGTAGCCGGCGTTGCCGATGGTTTCGTGCCATTCCTTGATCTGCCCGGCGAGGTCGGGATTCTTCGCCACCAGCGGCGGTAGCTCCAGGCCGAAGAACGGGATCGGCTTGCCGGCGGCGCTGAGGATCAGCCAGCCGGCGAAGGGCAGGCCGATCATCATCAGGTAGAGGGCATAGTGCACCAGCCTGGCCACCGCCGCTTGCCAGGCGGGCAGGGCGGGCTCTATGCGCGGGTTGGGGCTGAGCAGGCGCACCAGCAGGCGCAGCCAGACCAGCAGGAAAACGCTCAGGCCGAGCATGAAGTGCCATTGCTTGAGCAGCTCGCGGGTGTCGCTGCCCTTGGGGAAGTTGCCCTTCAGCTCGATGCAGGCGTAGACCCCGACGATCAGCAGCAGGGTCAGCCAGTGCAGGGCGATGGTCAGGCTCCCATAACGGGATTCGGTGTTTTTCCAGCTCATCACGGTTCCTTCTCTTCGGCTCTTGGAAGCCCGCTCTGCGGCGGGTCGGCCGGTATTCTCGGCGGCTTCGCCGAAGCCAGCCTGAACGCTCCCGGCAGGCTCAGTCTAGCTGGCGCCGGCCGGGGCGAAGAGTGGGAACGGCGGGGAGGTTGATCGCGATCAGGCGTCGGGAGCGTCCTCGCGCTCGCGGATGGCCTGGAGCATCTTCTTCGCCAGGGACAGGTAGTCCTCGTCGAAGTGGTGGCCGCCCGGCAGCTCGAGTTTGGCGCCGACCGCCTGGGGCTGGGTGCAACCGCTTTCGTCCTTCTCTTCCGCGCCGTAGATGCAGAACACCTTGCCCGCCGGCAGCCTGGCCATTTCCGGCCCGGTGGCGGCTTCCTCGCCGGCCTTGCCCAGCCAGCCTTCCACTTCGATCTCGAAGCTGCCGGTACGGGCCAGGGCGAGCAGCAGCATGGCTTTCACCTGTTTCTGGTCCTTGTCCGGGAGACGGTTGTAGATCGCCGGCAGGATGTCGGCGCCGAACGAGTAGCCGGCCAGGACGAAGCGTTTCGCCCCCCATTTCTCGCGATAGTGCTGCATCAGCTTGGAAAGATCCGCGGCGCTCTGTTCCGGGCTCTTGTGCTGCCAGTAGTAACGCAGGGTATCGATGCCGACCACCGGGTAGCCCATGCTCGCCATGTGCTCGGCGGATTCCTTGTCCAGGTCGCGCCAGCCGCCGTCGCCGGAATAGAAGAGGGTGACGATGTCCGATGGCTTCGCGGCCGGCACTTCGAGCACCGGCAGGGCCTCGGCGTTGCCTTGCAGTTGCAGGCGCAACTGGTGGGCGAGGACGTCGGTCAGCGGGGTGTCGTAGTCGCTGATGCTGGTTTCCGCGCTCGACTGCTTGCGGACGAAGACCGCGGTGTCGTCATCCGGATTGTCGTTCCAGGCCAGCAGCCACTGGCCGTGCGCCGCCTGGCGCGGCAGCGGGGCGTCGCAGTCGCGTTCGCTCAGGGCGAGGTCGAAGCCGACCGAGAGAGCCTTGGCCTTGTCGTCGTCCTGGCCGGCGAGCCAGCGCCAGGCGGTGGTCGAGCCCGGGCCGATGCCGGCGACCAGGCTCGGCTTGCCGCCTAGACGGGCGAGCACCGCATCGAGACGGGCCTGCTGCGCGCGGCAATCGTCCCGTTCCGGCGGGAAGTACTGGATCACCCGGGCGGCGCTGTCGTGGGCCAGGTTGAGCAATTGGGCGTCGCTCAGTTGCTGTTCCGCGGCGGCGATCACCACTACCCGCGAGCGCGGCCGCTCGCCGGGTTCGGCGAGGGTGGCGCGGCCGCCGTCGGCGAGGTCCAGGGTTTCCAGTTTCGCCTGGGCCGCCGGGCGGCTCCAGAGCAGCAGGGCGGCACCGATGATGAGTACCAGGGCGGCGACCAGCAGACGGCGCCAGTGACGTTTCACGACAGACATATCAGCGTTTCACCAATCCAGTCAGGCCGCCGGCGATCAGCGCAGCGGTATCGGCGAGGGCCACCAGCGGGTCGAGCCCGGCTGGCACGGCCAGGTAGCGGGGCTCCCAGTCGGGCTGGAACTTGTCCTTGAAGCGGCGCAGCCCCTGGAAATTGTAGAACTGTTCGCCACGGCGAAAGACCAGCGCGCCCAGGCGCTGGGTCAGCGGCGCGCCACGCCGTGGCTGGAGCCCGGCCAGTGGCACCATACCGAGGCTGAAGCGCGCGTGGCCCTGGGCCTTGTAGTGGAGGATAAGGCCGAGCATGAGGAACTCCATGGTCAGCTTCGGCGCCTCCGGGTGCACGCGCATCAGGTCGAGGCTCGCCAATTCGTGGCTGTCGGTTTCCAGCAGGTTGGCGAAGGCCACCGGCTTGCCCTGGTGGCGAACGATGGCGATGCGGAAGAAGTCCAGGTACTCCGGGGTGAAGCGGCCCAGGGAAAAGCCTTTCTCGCGAACCTGCTTGCCGCCCAGCCAGGCGTCCGATATCGCCTTCAGCTCGTCCAGCGGCGCCTGCCCCGGCTCGTGGAACTCCAGGGCCAGGCCGTCGCGTTGGCCGCGGTTCCAGGTGTAGCGCAGGTCCTTCATCTCCTTGCCCTTGTTCTCCAGGTCGAAGCGCAGCAGGTCGACCCGTGCTTCTTCGCCGAGCTTGAGGGCGGTGAGGCCGATGTCCATGTAGAACGGCAGGTTCTCCGCCCGTACCTGGTAGAACACCGGGCGGGCGTGGTGCAGGTCGCAGAGGTCGCGGAACTGCCAGATCAGTTCGGCGCGTTGCAGGGCCGGGCCGATCGGGTCGTACAGCGCGATCATGCTGCGACCGCGACGGGCGTACATGAGGAAGGCATCGTCGCCCTCATGGAACAGCAGTGCCTTGTCACCGCTCAGGGCCAGGCCTCCGTCCGGCTGGTCGGACTGGCGGATGATCCGCGCCGCGCGTTGCAGCTCCTGCGCATCCGGCTCGCGGATCGCCGGCGGCGCCGCGCGCAGCAGCCAGCCGAGGGCCAGGGCCAGCAGCAACAGGCAACTGCCCAGGGCGGCGCGCAGGGCGCGCGGTGCGTCGGCGTCCAGGGCGAACTGCCACCAGAGCTGGTTGCTGTAGTGCACGTCCTGGTTGGCGAACAGCAGCAACCAGACCGAGGCGCCGATCACGCAGATGCTGGCGCCGACATAGAGCGGCGAGAAGGGCACCTCCAGCAGCCGGCTGGGACGGTAGAACGAGCGGCGGAACAGCGCCAGCAGCGCGGCGGTGAGGCTCAGCAGGCTGGCCTCTTCCCAGTCGAAGCCCTTCAGCAGGGAGAGCAGTGCGCCCACCAGCAGCAGCACCAGGGTCAGCGCCCAGGCGGCCGACAGGCGCCGGCGCAGGCCCTGGGCGAGCAGCAGGCAGAGCACGCCGATCAGGCTGGCGACCAGGTGCGAGGCGTCGATCAGGCGGTGCGGGATGAGGAAGCCGAGGTGTTCCAGGCGCGTGTCGATTGCCGGCGTGGCGCCGGAAAACAGCAGCACCACGCCGGAAAGGAAGACCAGGATCGCCAGGATCGGTGCGGCGAACCCGGAGGCGACGCGGATCGCCTGGCGCGTCACCCACAACCGCCGTGCTTCGAGGAACAGCAACAACAGGCAGGCCAGCAGCAGCGGCAGGACCACGTAGATCAGGCGGTACAGCAGCAGGGCGGCGGCCAGTGGCGCGGCGCCGAGCTGGCCGGCGAATGCGGCGAGCAGCACGGCTTCGAACACGCCCACGCCACCGGGAACATGGCTGAGCACCCCGGCGGCCAGGGCCAGCAGGTAGACCAGCAGGAAGGCCGCGAACGGCGGGGCTTGTGGCAGCAACAGGTAAAGGACGATGGCGGCGGCCGCGACGTCCAGGGCGGTGATCAACAGTTGCAGCAGTGACAGGCGCAGGTTGGGCAGGCGCACGCTGCGGCGGCCCAGGCGAATCAGCAGGCTGTCGGGAGTCGGTCGTTCGTCCGGGATGCGGTGCCGGGCCAGGAACGCCACCAGGCCGGCCGCCGCCAGCAGCACGGCGATAGCGATGAATGCGACCGCGGTGCGCGGCAGGTGCAGCGCCAGGGCCGCGTCGTCGAGGTCGCAGAGTGCGGCCAACGCCGCCAGCACGGGCAGGGCACAGCCCAGGGAGAGGCTGGCGAACACCGTCATCCGGGCGATCTCGGCGGCGCCGATGCCATGCCGCGCATAGAGGCGATAGCGCACCGAGCCGCCGGAGAGTAGCGACAGGCCCACCGCGTTGCCGATGGCGAAGGCGCTGAAGCCGCCGGTGGCCAGGCTGCGCACCGGCAGTGCGACGCCGGCGAAGCGGCTGGCCGACCACTCGTAGCCGAGCAGGATGACGAAGCCGATGGCGGTGGCGCCCAGGGCGCCGAGCAGGGCCGGCTTGGGCACGTCGGCGATGGCGTCATGCAGGGCGCCGGGATCGATCTCGCGCAGCAGGTGGTAGCAGGCCACCAGCGCGAGGCCGAACAGCAGCAAGGTAAAGGCCAGGCCAATGGGCTGGCGATAGGCGGTAATCCGGTCGATCAGCCGAATGCGTTGCGGCGACGCGGGAGAGCTGGGCACAGCGGAATGTTCGGAAACGGGAGCGTCGGGGCGCATTAGCCACCTCATGGGAATTTGCGCGACAGAGTATGGCCTCTCGGGCGTCTTCCCAAGTGGGCGCGGCAGTTTTTTTCCGCGCCGGCGGCGCCCTGTCAGAGGGAAAAGACCGCGGCGGATTCCGTGAGTTGCGTCGGCCACGTGGCCGAAGGCCACCGGCGATCATTCGTTCAGCCATGGTTCAGCTTGCCGTGGGCATAGTGGCGGCTTGCATGGTCCGACCATTTCCTAGGGGGGAAGGGTGACGATGATCCAGGCGGGCTTCCAGGTCGGCTTCGGCGTCGTGCTGGGCGTGGCCGCCGGATGGTGGCTGGGGGATTGGGAGCAGGCGTTGCAGGTCAAGGATTCGGTGGCGCGGCTCGATTGCCTGCTGTACGGCGCGCTTCTGGTGACCCTGTTGCGTCGCAGGGGATTGCCGCGCCGGCTGGGGCTGCTTGGCGTCGGCCTGTTCTTCGGCGCCTTGCTGGTCTATGCGTTGAATCCGGCAGGCCTGTTCGCCGCAAGCGAGTCCTGGAGCCTGGCCCGGGTGTCCATGCGCGTGTTCGGCCCGCTGGTGATGCTGGCGGTGGGCATGGCCTGCGCGCGCTTGGTGTACGAACTGCGCTGACGCAGGCGCGGAGCCGTCACGCCGGGGTCAGATGGCGCGATTCCTCGCGGTATTCCTTCAGCCAGCGCAGCACTTCCACGGCCTCCCAGCGCGAAGGGTCGTAGAGCGCGTAGATCTCGCCCTGGTAGCCGACCACGTCGAGCGGCCGGTGGAAGCCGACGCGCTGGAACAGCGCCTCGATCTCGGCGAAACAGGTGTTGAAGTGCACGCGGTTGAACGGTGTCTTGCCGTCGGTGACCAGGCCGTCCATCTGCAGTTCGTCCAGCGCCTGGCGGATGTCGTCGAGTCCCATCCGGTTCACGCTGCGCTTCAGTTGTTCGACGTTCAGCATCTATCTGTCCTTTTCGTATCCGTTGCCGAGCCTTCATCGAGGGCGGGCCTTGGCTGTACGAATATACAGTTAAATGTGCGATGATGCGAGCGAACGGCAGGCGAGGCGACGGAATGAAGACATGCGGCGCAAATGCAAAAAGCCCCGGCGCTATCGCTAGTGCCGGGGCTTTTCGAATGTGGTTGCGGGAGCTGGATTTGAACCAACGACCTTCGGGTTATGAGCCCGACGAGCTACCAGACTGCTCCATCCCGCGTCTGTGTGGGCGCATTCTACGGACTATCCCCGGGCTGTCAATCGTTTTTTTGAAAAAAGTGTTTTTTCTTCAAATGCTTAGCGCTTGCCCGATGCTAGAATTGCCTGCTCCGGGGCAGGCCCGGCGGGGCTTGTAGCGAGATTCCGGTGCGCAAGATCATCCATATAGACTGCGATTGCTTCTACGCCGCCCTCGAGATGCGCGACGATCCGAGCCTGCGCGGCAAGGCGCTGGCGGTGGGCGGTTCGCCGGACAAGCGCGGGGTGGTCGCCACCTGCAGCTACGAGGCGCGGGCCTATGGCGTGCGTTCGGCGATGGCCATGCGCACGGCGCTCAAGCTGTGTCCCGACCTGCTTGTGGTGCGCCCGCGCTTCGATGTCTACCGGGCGGTGTCGAAGCAGATACACGCGATCTTCCGCGACTACACCGAACTGATCGAGCCGCTGTCGCTGGACGAAGCCTACCTGGACGTCAGCGCCTCGCCGCATTTCGCCGGCAGCGCCACGCGGATCGCCCAGGATATCCGTCGGCGGGTCGCCGAAGAGTTGCGGATCACCGTTTCGGCGGGCGTCGCGCCGAACAAGTTCCTCGCCAAGATCGCCAGCGACTGGCGCAAGCCGGACGGCCTGTTCGTGATCACTCCGGAGCAGGTCGACGGTTTCGTCGCCGAACTGCCGGTGGCCAAGCTGCATGGCGTCGGCAAGGTCACCGCGGAGCGCCTGGCGCGGATGGGTATCCGCACCTGTGCCGACCTGCGCCAGGGCAGCAAGCTGAGCCTGGTGCGCGAGTTCGGCAGCTTCGGCGAGCGCCTGTGGAGCCTGGCCCATGGCATTGACGAGCGCCCGGTGGAGGTCGACAGCCGGCGCCAGTCGGTCAGCGTCGAATGCACCTTCGACCGCGACCTGCCGGACCTGGCGGCCTGCCTGGAAGCGTTGCCGGCGCTGCTCGAGGAACTGGACGGGCGCCTGCTGCGCCTGGACGGCAGCTATCGGCCGGACAAGCCGTTCGTCAAGCTGAAGTTCCATGATTTCACCCAGACCACCCTGGAGCAGGCTGGCGCCGGGCGCGACCTGGACAGCTACCGGCAGATGCTCGGCCAGGCCTTCGCCCGCGGCAGCCGCCCGGTGCGGCTGATCGGCGTCGGCGTGCGCCTGCTCGACCTGCAGGGCGCCCACGAACAGCTCAGGCTGTTCTGAGCCGGCTCATTGGCGCAGTGAAGTCGCCAGGTTCTGCGGCTGTGACTCTTCCCGGGGCCGCTCGCTGAAGCGACCGAGGTCCTGCAACAGTTCCAGGCGCGCGGCGCGCAGCGGACCGCGAATGGCTTTCTGTTGTTCCAGATCGAGCGGGCGGTCGTCGCCGTCGCTCACCGGGCCGTGGCGGCGGTCCGCGCCATGCAGGGGGAAGCTGACCTTGAAGCCTTCGCCGAGGTAGGCGATGCGCGTGGTGTCCGCGCTCACCGCGTAGTCGCGATGGTAATCCGCCGCGAGCAGGTCCTGGCCCAGCGAGTAGTCGCGCGGCGGATTGCGCACGCCCAGCAGCGGCAGCAGGGTGGCGGGCAGGTCGACGTGGCTGGTGATGCCATGGACGGCGCGTGGCGCCTGGCCGGGCACCCAGAGCACGGCGACGGTCCCGGTCTGGTAGCGGTTGAACTCGGTGTTGTGGCCCCAGCGCGAGCGCTCCATGAACTCCTCGCCGTGGTCGCCGAGTACCACCACCACGGTGTTTTCCAGCAGCCGCTGGCTTTCCAGGTGCTGCAGCAGGCGGCCGATCTGTGTGTCGACCTCGCCCACGGCGTTCAGGTAGCGGTTCTTGATCAGTGGCATCTGCGCCTGGAAGTCGGTGGTCAGGTAGTTGAAGTTGGCCAGGTAGGGACGCACGCTCGCGGTTTCGTCGCGGAAGCTGTAGTTGGCATGGCTCGACTCGAGGAACAGGCAGGCGAAGAAGGGCCGGCCGGGGAGCCGGCGATCGATGAAGCGCAGCAGGTCCTCGGTGTTCTGCGCGTCGCGCTGCCAGGCCGGTGCCTGGCTGTCCAGGACGTGCAGGTCCTGCGGTCGCAGGTTGACGAACACGCTGCGGTCGAAGGGCGGGTAGCTGAAGCGTTGCGCGGCGTTGACTCGGAACTGGTAGTTCTGCCGCCTGAGCACCTGCATGAGCACGGGCGGCTGGCCGGCCTCGAGCACGGCGTCCCAATAGCCACCGTGCAACCCGTAGAACATGCCGAAAACGCCCATCTGGGTCAGGTTGCCGCTGCTGTAGTGGTTGTCCAGGCGCATGGCTCGCTTGGAGAACGCCCAGAGCCGGGGCATGTAGCGAGGGTCGAGCATGTCCCCGCGCAGCGACTCGGCGACCACCCAGACGATGTTCGGAGGCTGCGCGGGTGGGTGGATTTCCAGCGGCTGCAGCGGATAGCGCAGGCCGCCCTGTCGCCGCAGCAGCTCGCGCTGGGTGGGCGTCGGCGCGATGCCCAGGTTCCTGGCCAGGCTGCGCACGCTCAGCGGCAGGTACAGCGGGTAGCGTTCGCTGGCCAGCAGGATCGGCCGGTAGTCGCGCAGGGAGCTGAACGCATATCCCAGGCGCTCTCCCAGCGTCAGGCAAAGGAAAGCGGCCAGCAGGCACCGCCAGGCCCTTCGCGGCAGCGCCGGCAGGCGTCGACGGGTGGCCTGGCAGGCGCAATACAGCAAGCCTTGCAGGAGTAGCAGGGCGAGGGCGGCGAGGGCGGCGCTGAGCAGGGTGCCGTCGCCGCTGCCGAGGCTGGAGAGACCGCCGGGGGTGACCAGCAGGCCGATGCTGAAGCCGTTGAGGTGGAAACCGTACAAGTCGTACAGGGTACGGTCGGCGTAGAGCAGGATCTGCACCGCTGCGCTGCCGAGGATGGCCAGCGTGGCGGCCAGCCAGGGACGCAGGCGCGCGGGCAGGCGCTCATGGGCATGCAGGGCCAGGCGGCAGGCCAGGTACACCGGGAGTAGATAAAGGAAGGCGTAGCTCAGGCTGGCGGCTGCGCTCCATAGCGGCAGCCAGGCATCGTCGAAGAAGATTCCGTCCTGCAGGCGCAGCACCTGCCAGAGCACCACCAGCCAAGACAACAGAAAGAAGCGGTTGAGTGTCTCGGTGCTGGGCGGGGCGAACATCAAGCGTCTCCGGGCGAGGATGCGGAAGCCTAGGGACGCGTGGGTCAAGCGCGGATGAAATGGATGTCAAGAAAATGTAAACGGACGACGCCCGCGCCGTCCCTGGCTTCAGTCATGCTCCGGGACCAGGCGCAGCGGCTTGCCTTCGGCGGGCCACAGGCGCAGTTCGTCGGTGGGCGAGATATCCCAGTGCTGGACGTTCTGCAGCAGCGCCAGGAAGCGCCGCTCCTGCTCCATGATTTCCTCCGCGCACAGGCGCCGGGTACTGCCGATGGCACCGAACTGCAGCAACTCGTCCTTCAGGGTGTAGCTGGCGAACCAGTGGTTGCAGCCGCCGTTGCCGAAGGCGCGGCCCTGGCCGTCGAAGGTCAGGCTGATATGGCTGTAGTCCATCGTCGGCTGCGCGCCGACCCAGTCGACCTGGTAGGCCTGCTCGGTTTCCAGGGTGGTCTCCTGGCTGGCGCAGCCGGCGAGGAAGATAGCGGCGGAGGCGGCGAGGAGGAGGGTGGATTTCATGGCGTTTCCTTTGCGCAATTCGAACGGGCGATAGTTCACAGACCGTCGGTCGGACTGACCGTTCGCCTTACCGGCACTTCGGACACAGGTGCCTGCCTTCGCTGCTGCACCAGCCCAGCTCCTGGATGCGCGCCTCGGCGGCCGGCGCCAGGGCCTTGCGGCCGAGGCTGGCGTCGACGGCGAACTCGAAGTCGAGACGGGCCTGGCACTGGTCGCAATCGACCTGCCAGGCATGGATCGCCAGTTCGCGGAACGCCGGCCCGCGAGCGACCGCCAGCCATTGGCCGGGCGGGTTGATCAGGTGGCGGACCTTCTCCACGGTCAGGCGCATGCTCAGGGTCTTGCTGCCTTTGAGACTGACCAGCAGCACGTCGTCGGCCTTGATCGAGCCGCCGGTGCCGGTGACCTGGTAGCGTCCCGGGGAAAGCGCGCGGCATTCATTGAGGGTGTATTGCGGGTTGAGCAGGGTGTAGCGGAAATCGTGTTCAGCCATGGAGCCTCCAGTCAGCCGCGCATGCTACCACGCCATCAGGCCCTGACCCGATTGCGAGGCGTCCCGTCCTGCCAGGCGGCGATGTTGCCCAGGGTGGTATCGGCGATCGCCGCCAGGGCCTCGCGGGTGAGGAAGGCCTGGTGGGCGGTCACCACCACGTTGGGGAAGCTCAGCAGGCGTGCCAGCACGTCGTCCTGCAGCGGCTGGTCGGAGCGGTCCTCGAAGAATATGTCCGCTTCTTCTTCATAGACATCGAGGCCGAGGTAGCCCAGCTGGCCACTCTTCAGCGCCTCGATCAGCGCGGCGGCGTCTACCAGGGCGCCACGCCTGGTGTTGATCAGCATGGCGCCGCGTTTCATCGCCGCCAGGCGACGGGCGTCGATGAGATGGCGGGTCTCGGCGCTCAGCGGACAATGCAGGCTGACGATGTCGGACTCGGCGAGCAGTGTGTCGAGGCCCGGATAGCGGCCGCCGAGCGCTTCGACCCGGGGGTTGGGGTAGGGGTCGTAGGCCAGCAGCTCGCAGCCGAAGCCAGCCATGATGCGGGCGAAGGTCTCGCCGATCTGTCCGGTGCCGATCACTCCCACGCGCTTGCCGTGGAGGTCGAAGCCGGTCAGCCCATGCAGCGAGAAATCGCCCTCGCGGGTCCGGTTGTAGGCGCGGTGCAGGCGTCGGTTGAGCGTCAGGATCAGGCCGACCGCGTGCTCGGCGACAGCGTGCGGCGAGTAGGCCGGCACGTGCACCACCGGCAGGCCGAGCGCTTCGGCGGCGGCCAGGTCGACGTGGTTGTAGCCGGCCGAGCGCAGGGCGACCAGGCGCGTGCCGCCGGCGGCCAGGCGTTCCAGCACCGGCCGCGAGAGGTCGTCGTTGACGAAGGCGCAGACTACCTCGAAGCCCTGGGCGAGGAGCGCCGTGTCCGCCTGCAGGTGGGCCTGCTGGAAGTGCAGTTCGAAGCCGTGCCGGTGGTTGCTGGCCTGGAAGCTCTCGCTGTCGTAGGCCTGGCTGCTGAAGAACAGGATGCGCATGGTCAGAGTTCGCTGGAGTCGAGGCTGGTGGAGGACAGGTGGGTGGTCGCCGACGCGGTGCTGGCGAGGGCTTCGATGGCCTTGTCCAGTTCGTCCAGGGCGGCCGCCGCGGCCGGATCGTTCTGCTTGAGCAGGGTTTCGCTGGTCTGGCAGGCCGCGCGCAACTGCGGCACGCCGCAATAGCGGGTGGCGCCGTGCAGCCGATGGACCCGCTCCAGCAGGGCCGTGCGGTCGTCGTTGTCGCGCGCCTGGCGGATCGCCTGGCGATCGGCGGCCAGCGAGGCCAGCAACATCGCCAGCATGTCGGCGGCGAGATCGGCCTTGCCGGCGGCCAGGCGCAGCCCTTCCTCCGGGTCGAGCACGCTCAACTGGCCGAGCTGCGGCGCACGGCTCATGCTGGCCAGCGACTGGCCGAGGCTCAGTCCGGTCCATTTCAGCACCACCTGGGCCAGTTGCTGTTCGTCGATCGGCTTGGTCAGGTAGTCGTCCATGCCGGCCTGCAGCAGGGCGCGCTTCTCGTTGGACAACGCATGGGCGGTGAGGGCGATCACCGGCACCGGGCTGACTTCCCGCTCGGCCTCCCAGCGGCGGATCGCCTCGGTGGCCTGGCGGCCATCCATGCCGGGCATCTGCACGTCCATGAAGACCAGGTCGAAGCGTTCGCGCTGGACCACCTCGAGCGCCGCGTAGCCGCTATCCACCGCGGTGACCTGGGCGCCGAGGTCGCTGAGCAGGGTCTGCACCAGCAACAGGTTGGCCGGGTTGTCATCGACGCACAGCAGTCGTGGCGGCCGCCCCGACGCCGCGGCGTGCGGCTTGTCGCTGCGTGCCGGGCGAACCTGCAGCAGTTCCTGCAGCTTGCGTTGCAGTTTGCGGGTGCAGGCGGGCTTGGCCTCGACCTGCTCGTCGGGCAGGCTCGCATGGTATTGCGCCTGCTCGGTGGTCGGGCAGAGCACCAGGGTCTTGCAGCCGAGCCGCTCGAACTCCCAGAACGACTGGCTGAGCTGCTCCGGCGGATACATCGCGGCAGATACGCCGAGCACCGCCAGGCTGAGCGGCAACTGGCCGGGTGGCGGATTGCGCAGGTGTTCCTGGAGGCTGGCGAGGTCCTCGAACTCGCTGACTTCCAGGCCGAAATCGCTGAGCTGGTGGTGCAGCGCGCGGCGCGTCAGCTCCTGCGGCTCGAGCAGCGCCACGCGCTGGCCGGCGGCCCAGGAGGCGCCCGCCGTCTCGCTGTCTTCGCGGCTCTTGGGCAGGCTCAGGCTGATCCAGAACTCGGCGCCTTCGCCGGGCGTGCTGTCGACGCCGATCTCGCCGCCCATCTGCTCGATCAGGCGCTTGGAGATCACCAGCCCGAGGCCGGTACCGCCGGCTTGCCGCGACAGCGAGTTGTCGGCCTGGCTGAAGGCCTTGAACAACGCCTGCTGGTCGTCCTCGGAGAGACCGATGCCGGTGTCCTGCACACTTATCCGCAACTGTGCGCGATCGTCGCTCTCGTCCTCGAGCATGGCGCGCACGGCGACGGTGCCACCCTGGGTGAACTTGATGGCATTGCCGACCAGGTTGGTGAGGATCTGCTTCAGTCTCTGCGGGTCTCCCTGCAGCTGGACCGGAGTGTCGCGATAGACCAGGCTGACCAGCTCCAACTGCTTCTCGTGGGCAGCCGGGGCGAGCATGGTCAGGGCGTCCTGGATCAGGTCGCGGAGATTGAAGGGAAGGTTCTCCAGGACCAGCTTGCCGGCCTCGATCTTCGAGAAGTCGAGGATCTCGTTGATGATCCCGAGCAGGCTTTCCGCGGATTTCTGGATGGTCGAGAGGTAGTCCTGCTGGCGCGGGCTGAGCTCGCTCTTCTGCAACAGGTTGGTGAAGCCGAGGATGCCGTTGAGCGGGGTGCGGATCTCATGGCTCATGTTGGCGAGGAACTCGGACTTGATCCGGCTCGCCTCCAGTGCCTCCTTGCGCGCCAGGTCCAGCTCGATGTTCTGGATCTCGATGGTCTCCAGGTTCTGGCGGACGTCCTCGGTGGCCTGGTCGATGTTGTGCTGCATTTCCTCCTGGGCGCTCTGCAGCGTCTCGGCCATGCGATTGATGCCCGAGGCCAGCTCGTCCAGCTCGTTGCTGCCCATCGGTGGCAGGCGGGTTTCCATGCGCCCTTCCTTGAGCTGGGCGACGCCCTGGCTGATCAGCTCCAGCGGCGCGTTGATCGCCCGGCTCATGCGCAGGGCGAGCAGGGCGGTGACGCCGAGCCCGGCGGCGATCAGCAGCAGGCTGGTGAACAGGCTGCGGTAGCCGCGCAGCAGGGTGCCATGGTGCGACAGCTCCAGTTCGACCCAGCCCAGTACCCGTTCCTCGTCCGGTTCGGTGGCGCCGGACAGGCTATGGTGGCGACCGAGGACAGGCAGGAGGAAATGCGTGGTATCCAGCTCGGTGGACATGCTCAGGTGGCTGGCGTCGCCGGCCGGGGCCACGGTAAGCATGCTCGGCCCGGCATGGGCGAGGCGCTCCTGGCGGGCGTCGAGGAAGGTCACGGCGCGTACGTCCGGCTGGTCCAGGGCTTCGTTGGCGATGCGGTTGAGCACGCCGGTATCCTTGCGCGCCAGGGCGGTGGCGGCCAGCGGTGCCAGCTGCTCGGCGATCAACTGCCCGCGCTCGATCAGCTGGGCGCGCATGTCGGAGAGCTGGACCCAGGTGAAGTAGCCGCCGAGCACCATGGCCAGCAGGCTGGTGGGGAGCAGGGTGAGCAGCAGTACGCGCCCCTTGATGCCGAGATCCTTGAACACACGTCTCTCCGTCGAGCCTGAATCGGTGAGCGATGGCCGAAGCTCCCCGGCCATGCGTTTATCCCGCGCAGTTTAGCGGGTAGCGCAGGGGGAATGTGCTGCGACATGCGCAGCCTGGCGGATTCGGCTTGCGACGGAGCGGAAACATCGTGAATACTGGCACGATTGCTAATCAATCTTATTTGTCTCGCCATGATCCCGACCGCGACGCCCGAACCCCGCCTGCTGGCCATCGAGGACGACCCTACGCTGGGCGCTCATCTGTTCCGGCATCTCAATGGCAGCGGCTTCGAGGTGACCTGGTGCCGGGACGGCGAAGAGGGCCTGGCGGCGGCGCGCAACGGCGCCTATGACCTGATCCTCATGGACATCATGCTGCCCGGCCGCGATGGCCTGGAGATCCTCCGCCAGCTCCGCGAGGAACAGGCCCTGCCGGTGATCCTGATGTCGGCGCTGGGCGCCGAACAGGATCGTATCGCCGGCTTCAGCCAGGGCGCCGACGACTATTTGCCGAAGCCCTTCAGCCTGGCCGAACTGCGGGTGCGCATCGACGCCATCCTGCGCCGCATCGCCCTCGAGCGCGGCCAGCCGCCGGGTCGCGCCAGCGCGCCGCAGGCGCGGGCGGCGCTGCAGTTCGCCGCGGACGTCTGCGATGTCAGCCTCGGTGGAACGTTCGCCGACCTGACGCCGACCGAGTACCGTCTGCTGGAAACCTTCCTCGCCGCGGAAGGCGAAACCCTGACCAAGGCCTTCCTCTACCAGCAGGTCCTGCATCGCGGCCATACCCAGCACGACCGCAGCCTGGACATGCATGTCAGCCACCTGCGGCGCAAGCTGCAGCGTCTCGGCTACCACGGACACCAGTTGCATACCGTATGGGGCAAGGGCTACGTCCTGACGCCGGCGTCATGATGCCCAACCGTCATTCGCTGTTCTGGCGCCTGGCCCTGTTGCTGGTGGCGTTCTTCCTGCTGTCCGTGTGGCTGTCCTGGACCTGGGGGCGTAGCGCCGAACTGAAGGGCTACTACCTGTCCGCCGAAGCCCGCGCCAGCCTCGAGGACTATGCGCGACGGGCCGAGCAGGCCTGGCTCGACGGCGGTCGCGCCGGGGTCGACCGTTGGCTCGCCGAGCCGCGGCAGCGGGCGCTGGACTGGGTGGTGGTGCTCGACGGCCGGCTGCAGTCCCTGGGCAGCCGGCCGCTCACGGAGGAGGAGGCCGAGCGCCTGACCTTCCTGCGTGGGATCGACTGGCCGATGAGTTCCCGTTCCCTGTCGCGTCCCTTCATGAACCTGCGTTTCCCCGGCCATCCGCGACAGGGACGGGTAGTGCTGCGCCTGCCCGCCGAGTTCGTCCCTCCGGGGCTGTCGCCGGCCAAGCGCCTGGTCACCCATGGCCTGGTGCCGGCCGGGCTGGCGCTGCTGCTCGGCGTCCTGCTGTACCGCCGCTGGATAGTCCCGCTGGGAAGGTTGCGCGCGCAGGCCAATGCCTTGCGCGGCAACGACCTGACCGCGCGCACGCAGCCGCGGATCACCCGGCGCAGCGACGAACTGGGCGACCTGGGCCGAGCCTTCGACCACATGGCCGAGCGCCTCGACGAACACATGGTGCTGCAGCGCCAATTGCTCCGCGACCTCTCCCATGAATTGCGGACGCCGCTGGCGCGCCTGCAGGTGGCGGCCGAGAGCGAGCTGTCGACGGAGGCGCTGCGCGCCCGCCTGGAGCAGGAAGTGCAGGGCATGCAGCAACTGGTCGACAATACCCTGGAGCTGGCCTGGCTCGACACCGAGCGCCCGGCGCTGGCGCTGGAGGATATCTCCCTGCCGGCACTGTGGGACCTGCTGGTGGAGAACGCCCGCTTCGAAAGCGGCTGGGCCGCCGAACGCCTGCGCAGCGACCTGCCCGAAGATTGCGTGGTCCGCGGCAACCTCAATGGCCTGGCCCAGGCCCTGGAAAACCTGCTGCGCAACGCGATCCGCCATTCCCCGGAGGGAGGTGTGGTCCGCTTCTACGGTCAGCGCGAAGGCACATGCTGGCGCCTGTGCCTGGAAGACCAGGGCGAGGGCGTCGCCACGCAGCAGCTGGAAACCATCTTCCGCCCCTTCACCCGTCTCTCCTCGGCGCGGACCGGCAAGGGTTTCGGTCTCGGCCTGAGCATCGCCCGGCGCGCCATCGCCCTGCAGGGCGGCCGGCTGTGGGCCGAGGCCGGCGATCCGGGCCTGCGCCTGTGCCTGGTGCTGCCAGCGGCCTGAGCGCCTTTACAAATCACAGGATGTAAATGATCTTTACTATCCTTTGTGAATAATTATCATCCGTGGCGACCTCGCCGGCCGCTCCCGACCAGGGCCTACTGCCCGTTCGCCATGCCGTCCCGGGAGGTTTCTCGTACAGCGCCGGCGACCCGGTCCTCGGAAAAAACGTCAACGTATCGCTCGTGGCTCGCCTGCTGTTCGCTTTCCCTCGACAGGAGTAGTCACGCATGTATCCCCATTTTCGTCGCGGCCATCTCGCCGCTGCCGTCCTCTTCGCTTCATCGGGCCTGCTCGCCGGGCAGGCCCTGGCCGAGGACGAGCGCCTGGAAGAACTGGACGAACGGTCCGAATCGGTGGTCCAGCTCGGCGACGAGGTGGTGCTGGGCACCGCCGAGCAGGAGCTGAAGCAGGCGCCGGGGGTGTCGATCATCACCGCGGAGGACATCCGCAAGCGTCCGCCGGTGAACGACCTCTCCGAGATCATCCGGACGATGCCCGGGGTCAACCTCACCGGCAACAGTTCCAGCGGCCAGCGCGGCAACAACCGGCAGATCGACATCCGAGGCATGGGTCCGGAAAACACCCTGATCCTGGTCGACGGCAAGCCGGTGTCCTCGCGCAACTCGGTGCGCTATGGCTGGCGCGGCGAGCGTGACACCCGCGGCGACAGCAACTGGGTGCCGCCGGAGGAGGTGGAGCGCATCGAGGTCCTCCGCGGGCCGGCTGCGGCACGCTACGGTTCCGGTGCGGCGGGCGGGGTGGTGAACATCATCACCAAGCGTCCGACCGATCGCCTGCGTGGTTCCATGACGGTATTCACCAATATCCCGGAAAGCTCGAAGGACGGTGCGACCCGTCGCGCCAACTTCAGTCTCAGCGGGCCGCTGACCGACGCCCTGAGCTTCCGCGCCTACGGCAGCGCGAACAAGACCGATGCGGACGATACCGACATCAACGCCGGGCACAGCGTCGATCCCACGCGTACCGTGGCCGGGCGCGAGGGCGTGCGCAACCGGGACCTGAGCGGGATGCTGTCCTGGCAGGTGACGCCTGACCAGATCGTCGACTTCGAGGCGGGTTTCAGCCGCCAGGGCAACATCTACGCCGGCGATACCCAGAACAACAACGGCAACGCGAACACCCAGGGACTCGCCGACGATGGCGCCGAGACCAACCGCATGTATCGCGAGAACTACGCCATCACCCACAACGGTACCTGGGAGTTCGGCACCTCCAAGTTCGTCGCCCAGTACGACTCCACCCGCAACAACCGGCTGGAGGAAGGCCTGGCCGGCTCCGTCGAAGGACAGATCGGCGCCGATCGGTCGTTCAGCACCAGCAAGCTGGAGAACTACCGGCTCAACGGCGAACTGAACCTGCCGCTGCACGCACTGTTCGAGCAGGTCCTGACCGTAGGCGCGGAGTGGAACAAGGAAACCCTCAACGATCCGTCCTCGCTCAAGCAGGGCTTCGTAGGTGGCGACAGCCTGCCGGGGACCCCGGCGGCGGGCTCGCGAAGCCCGAAAAGCAAGGCTGAAATCCGCGCGCTGTATGTCGAGGACAACATCGAACTACGTCCCGGCACCATGCTCACCCCCGGCCTGCGCCTGGACGACCACAGCGACTTCGGCCTGAACTGGAGCCCGAGCCTGAACGCCTCGCAGGCGCTCGGCGAATACTTCACGGTCAAGGCCGGCATCGCTCGCGCCTTCAAGGCACCCAACCTGTACCAGAGCAATCCCAACTATCTGCTCTATACCCGTGGCAACGGCTGCCCGATCCAGACCAGCAGCGGCGGCTGCTACCTGGTCGGCAACGAGAACCTGGATGCCGAGACCAGCGTCAACAAGGAGCTTGGCCTGGAGTTCCGGCGCGACGGCTGGGTCGCCGGGATCACCTACTTCCGCAACGACTACAAGAACAAGATCGTCGCGCCGCTGGATGTCATGGGACAGACCGGCAGCGGCAACAACATCCTGCAATGGAGCAATGCGAAGAAGGCGGTGGTCGAGGGGCTGGAGGGCAACCTGCTGGTACCGTTGCAGGCTGACCTGAGCTGGAGCACCAACCTGACCTACATGCTGCAATCCAAGGACAAGGACACCGGCAACCCACTCTCGGTGATCCCCGAGTACACCCTGAATTCGACTCTCGACTGGCAGGCCAGCGAACGCCTTTCCACGCAACTGACCAGTACCGTATACGGACGCCAGGAGCCGCCGAAGCACGCCACCAGCCGCGGCAGCCGGGCCATCTCGCGCAAGGAAGTGGGAACCTACGGCATCTGGGGAGTCAGTGCCGGCTATACCTTCAGCGAAAACCTGAGCGTACGCGGCGGGGTCAGCAACCTCTTCGACAAGCGCCTGTACCGCCAGGGCAATTCGTTCGACGCCGGTGCCGCGACCTACAACGAGCCGGGGCGCGCCTACTACGTGTCGGTGACCACCTCGTTCTGAACGGGGGCGCCATTCGAGCCTTCGCCGACAGGCGCGATGCCTGTCGGACCATTCCCGACCGTTGGTCAGTCATCGACCAGCCAACGGTCGGACGCTCCTTCGGTTACCTCCTCCCCCGCGTCGCATGCGGTTTCGGGCGCTTCTTCGGCGCAAATGACATGCATGAGCGGATATTGCGGTGCTAGGGTCAGGCAACAGTTTCCCGGTATCATGCTCAGCCTTTACCGTCAGTGCCGAACGAGTGCCTCCATGACCGTGCAGTACCCGACTATCGCCGACTGCGTCGGCAATACCCCTCTGGTGCGCCTGCAGCGCCTGCCCGGGGAAACCTCCAATACCCTGCTGGTGAAGCTCGAGGGCAACAACCCGGCGGGGTCGGTGAAGGACCGCCCGGCACTGTCGATGATCACCCGTGCCGAGCTGCGTGGCGATATCCGCCCCGGCGACACGCTGATCGAGGCCACTTCCGGCAACACCGGCATCGCCCTGGCGATGGCGGCGGCGATCAAGGGCTACAAGATGATCCTGATCATGCCGGACAACTCCACCGCCGAACGCAAGGCGGCGATGACCGCTTATGGCGCCGAGCTGATCCTGGTCAGCAAGGAAGAGGGCATGGAAGGTGCCCGCGACCTGGCCGACGCGTTGCAGCGCGAAGGCCGCGGCAAGGTCCTCGACCAGTTCGGCAACGGCGACAACCCGCAAGCCCATTACCACAGCACCGGTCCGGAAATCTGGCAGCAGACCGGCGGCAGCATCACCCATTTCGTCAGTTCCATGGGCACCACTGGCACCATCATGGGCGTGTCGCGCTATCTCAAGGAGCAGAACCCGGCGGTGCAGATCGTCGGCCTGCAGCCGATGGAGGGCTCGGCGATCCCGGGCATCCGCCGCTGGCCGCAGGAATACCTGCCGAAGATCTACGATGCCAGCCGCGTCGACCGGGTCGTCGACATGCACCAGGACGAGGCCGAGGACGTGATGCGCCGGCTGGCCCGCGAGGAAGGCATCTTCTGCGGCGTGTCGTCCGGCGGGGCGGTGGCGGCGATGCTGCGCCTGTCCCGCGAACTGGAAAACGCGGTGCTCGTCGCGATCATCTGCGACCGTGGCGACCGTTACCTGTCTTCCGGTGTCTATGCCCCGCGCTGAGCATGTCCATGGCGAGAAATAAAGGCGGCTTGCGCTTCCAGCCCAGTGGCGGCGCGCGTGGTCCCGCGATTCCAGTCGGCAAGAAGCAGCGTCTGCGGATCGAACGCCTGGCCCATGACGGGCGTGGCATAGCCCATGAGGCCGGGATGACCTGGTTCGTCAGCGGCGGCTTGCCCGGCGAAGAGCTGGAGGCCCGGGTACTCGGCGCGCGCAGCAAGGTGGTGGAGGCGCGCAGCGAACGTCTGTTCGGCAGCAGCGAACTGCGCCGCCGGGAGCCGTGCTCCGTTGCCGGGCGTTGTGGCGGTTGCACCCTGCAGCACCTTGGTCACGCGGAACAGTTGGCGCTGAAGCAGCGCACCCTGCAGGAACAGTTGCAGCGTTTCGCCGGCATCGAGCCGGAGGAGTGGGCGCCGCCGCTGGTCGGGCCCGAGTTCGGCTATCGCCGCCGCGCGCGTATCGCCGTGCGCTGGGAGCCGAAGTCGCGGCGCCTGGAGGTCGGCTTCCGGGCATCCTCCAGCCAGGAGATCGTCGCCTTCGATGAATGCCTGGTGCTGGTGCCTGCACTGCAAACGATTGCCCAGGCTCTGCCGGTGCTGCTGCGGGGCTTTCGCAAGCCGGAAGCCATCGGCCACGTCGAACTCTTCCATGGCACGGCCAGTGCACTGCTGCTGCGTCATACGGTGGCCCTCGCCGTCGAGGACCGCCGGCGCCTGGAGGATTTCTGCGCCGAGCACCAGGCCCAGCTCTGGCTGCAGGGGACGGACGAACCCAGGCCGGTGGAGCCTGCGGCCGAACTGGGCTATGCCCTGGATGACTGGAAACTGACGCTGGCCTATCGGCCGGGCGATTTCGTCCAGGTCAACGCGCCGGTCAACCGGCTGATGGTCCGCCAGGCGCTGGAATGGCTGGCGCCGGGTGCCGAGGAACGAGTTCTCGACCTGTTCTGCGGGCTGGGCAACTTCTCCCTGCCGCTGGCGCGCCAGGTGGCGCAGGTGGTCGGGGTGGAGGGCGTGGCGGCGATGGTCGGGCGGGCAAGCGCCAACGCGCTGGCCAATGGCCTGGCCAACGCGCATTTTTTCCAGGCCGATCTGTCCAAAGCGCTTGCCGAAGCGCCCTGGGCGGCGCAAGGTTTTACCGCCGTACTGCTCGATCCGCCACGCGATGGCGCGTTGGAGGCGGTACGGGGAATGAGTTCCCTGGGTGCCCGCCGGGTAGTCTATGTATCCTGCAATCCGGCGACCCTGGCGCGCGACGCTGGCGAAATGGCCAGGCAGGGCTATCGTCTGAAGCGCGCCGGAATCCTCGACATGTTCCCGCAGACGGCGCATGTCGAGGCCATGGCTTTGTTCGAGGCAGGCTAGGATGCCTGCGTAATCCGACCAGCCCGAACGAGAAGGCTGGCGCAGTCATCGGTGGGCTACGCGCACCGTGGTAAAGGGTAGGCAAGATGGTACAGGTGAGAGCGCACCAGCCGGTCAACACCGACGGCAGTATCAACCTCGAGGCCTGGCTGGACCACGTCCAGAACCTCGTCCCCGGGCTCGATCGTCAGGGCTTGCTGGAGGCTTGCGAGTTCGCTCGCGAATCCGAACAGCGAGCCATCGCCGCACAGAACTCCTGGGCGGAAGGCACCTCCAGTTTCCAGACGGGCCTGGAGATCGCCGAGATTCTCGCGGACCTCAAGCTGGACCAGGAGTCCCTGGTCGCCGCGGTCATCTACCGTGGCGTACGCGAAGGCAAGATCACCCTCGAGGCGGTCAACAAGCGCTTCGGGCCGGTGGTGGCCAAGCTGATCGAGGGCGTCCTGCGCATGGCGGCGATCAGCGCCAGCCTCAATCCGCGCCATTCCATGGTGCTGGGCACCCAGGCACAGGTGGAGAACCTGCGCAAGATGCTGGTGGCGATGGTCGACGACGTTCGCGTCGCCCTGATCAAACTGGCCGAGCGCACCTGCGCGATCCGCGCGGTGAAGAACGCCGACGAGGAGAAGCGCCACCGCGTCGCCCGTGAAGTCTTCGACATCTATGCACCGCTGGCCCACCGCCTGGGTATCGGGCATATCAAGTGGGAACTGGAAGACCTGTCCTTCCGCTACCTCGAGCCCGACCAGTACAAGCAGATCGCCAAGCTGCTGCACGAGCGCCGACTGGATCGCGAGCAATACATCGCCAACGTGATGAGCCAGCTCAAGGAGGCCCTGGCCGCCACCGGCGTGCAGGCCGACCTCAGCGGACGGGCGAAGCACATCTACTCCATCTGGCGCAAGATGCAGCGCAAGGGCCTGGATTTCAGCCAGATCTACGACGTTCGCGCCGTCCGCGTGCTGGTTCCGGAGATGCGCGACTGCTATACCGCGCTGGGCATCGTGCATACCTTGTGGCGGCACATTCCCAAGGAATTCGACGACTACATCGCCAACCCCAAGGAAAACGGCTACCGCTCGCTGCATACCGCGGTGATCGGGCCGGAGGGCAAGGTGCTGGAAGTACAGATCCGCACCCATTCCATGCACGAGGAGGCCGAGCTAGGTGTCTGCGCGCACTGGCGCTACAAGGGCACCGACGTCAAGGCCAGTTCCAACCATTACGAGGAGAAGATCTCCTGGCTGCGCCAGGTCCTCGAATGGCACGAGGAACTGGGCGATATCGGCGGGCTGGCGGAGCAACTGCGGGTCGACATCGAGCCGGACCGGGTCTACGTCTTCACCCCCGACGGACACGCCATCGACCTGCCCAAGGGCGCGACGCCTCTGGATTTCGCCTATCGGGTGCATACCGAGGTCGGGCACAACTGCCGTGGGGCGAAAATCAACGGTCGTATCGTGCCGCTGAACTACAGCCTGCAGACCGGCGAGCAGGTCGAGATCATCACCGGCAAGCACAGTGGCCCGAGCCGTGACTGGCTGAACAGCAACCTCGGCTATGTCACCACCTCGCGGGCGCGGGCGAAGATCGTCCACTGGTTCAAGCTGCAGGCCCGCGACCAGAACGTGGCGGCCGGCAAGGCGTTGATCGAGCGCGAGCTGTCGCGCCTGGCGCTGCCGCCGGTGGACTTCGACCGCCTGGCGGAGAAGGCCAATGTACGGACCGCCGAGGACATGTTCGCCGCCCTTGGCGCCGGGGACCTGCGCCTGGCGCACCTGGTCAACTACGCCCAGCAACTGGTCGAGCCGGATCGTGACAGCGAACAGCTCGAGCTGATTCCGCGCAAGCCGAGCAAGATCGGCCACGGCAAGCGTGGTGACGTGCAGATCCAGGGCGTCGGCAACCTGCTGACGCAGATGGCCGGGTGCTGCCAGCCATTGCCGGGCGATCCCATCGTCGGCTACATCACCCTCGGCCGTGGCGTCACCATCCATCGCCAGGATTGCGCCACCGCGCTGCAACTGGCGGGGCGCGAGCCGGAGCGGATGATCCAGGTCAGCTGGGGGCCGGAGCCGGTCCGCACCTATCCGGTGGATATCGCGATCCGTGCCTACGACCGTTCCGGCCTGCTGCGCGACGTCTCCCAGGTCCTGCTCAACGAGCGGATCAACGTGCTGGCGGTGAACACCCGCTCGAACAAGGAAGACAACACCGCGACCATGCAGCTGACCATCGAGATTCCCGGCCTGGACGCCTTGGGGCGCCTGCTGGCGCGTGTCTCGCAACTGCCCAACATCATCGAGGCGCGGCGCAACCGCACGCCCTGAGGCTGGGCAGCCAGGCCACGGGTGGCCGCTGGCCGCGCGTGGCCTTTGGTTTTTCGCAAAGGGCTGAATGCGCCCGTATCCTTCACTGACGATTCGAGATGCCCCATGTACCGACTCGACGACCTGCTCCACCTCATGGCGCGCCTGCGCGATCCTGAATTCGGCTGTCCGTGGGATCTCCAGCAGAGCTACGCGACCATCGTCCCGCATACCCTGGAAGAGGCCTATGAGGTGGCGGATGCCATCGAACAGGAGGATTTCCCACAATTGCGCGAGGAACTGGGCGACCTGCTGTTCCAGGTGGTCTACTACAGCCAGTTGGCGCGCGAGGAAGGTCGTTTCGCCTTCGACGAGGTGGTGGATGGCATCACCCGCAAACTGATCCGCCGGCATCCCCATGTATTCCTGGATGGCGACCTCTACGGCAAGCCCGATGCGGCGAAGCTCGCCGAAGCGGCGGTCAGGCAGCGCTGGGAAGAACTCAAGGCCGAGGAGCGCGCGGAGAAGGCCCGGGAGCCGCAGCAACTGTCGCTGCTGGATGATGTGCCGGCGGCCCTGCCGGCCCTGTCGCGGGCGGCGAAGTTGCAGAAGCGCGCGGCCCAGGTCGGCTTCGACTGGCCGGAGGCGTTGGCGGTGGTGGACAAGGTGCGGGAGGAACTGGACGAGGTGCTCGAAGCGATGGCGAATGGCGACGAGCGCGCCGCGGGCGAGGAAGTCGGGGACCTGCTGTTCGCCGCGGTCAACCTGGCCCGGCACCTGAAGGTCGACCCGGAAGCCACGCTGCGCCAGGCCAATGGCAAGTTCGAGCGGCGCTTTCGTTTCATCGAGCAGAACCTGCGCGAAGCAGGCCGCAAAGCCGAAGAGTGTTCGCTGGAAGAGCTGGACCGCCTCTGGGGCGAGGCGAAGAAAGCAGAGAAGCCGTCGGGTTGCTGAGAGGTAGTTGCCGTGGCGGCGGGGCCGCCACGGCATCGGAATCAACCGAAGATCCAGCGATAGAGCGCTACCAGCAGGATCACCGCCAGCACCGGGCGGAGGATCCTGTAGGCCTTCGGATAGGCGCGCTTGAAGCGCTTCACCTGGGCGCCGATGGCGTTGCCGACGCGAATGGCCACCGAATAGGCCTGGTTGATGCTGCCGACACGCTCGCCCTCGACGTTCTGCGGTGCGGTGGCGCGCCCGAGGATACCGCTGATCCAGCGGTTGAGGCGGGTCAGCAGGCGCGAGCGGAGAGGGCGTTCGATATCGCAGAACAGGATCACCCGGGTCTGCTCGGTTTCATTCTTCACCCAGTGAACGAAGGTCTCGTCGAACATCACGTCTTCGCCATCGCGCCAGGCATAAGGCTGGCCGTCGACGTAGATGCGGCAGTTGTCCGAGTTCGGCGTGGACAGGCCGAGGTGGTAGCGCAGCGAGCCTCCGAACGGATCACGGTGCGGGTTCAGGTGACTGCCGCCGGGAAGTAGGGTGAACATCGCCCCCTTGACGTTGGGAATGCGGCTCACCAGCTCCACGGTCTTCGGGCAGAGCTTCTGGGCGGACGGCAGCGGACCGTCGTACCAGGTCAGGTAGAAGCGCTTCCAGCCCTTCTTGAAGAACGAGCCGAAGCCGGCTTCGTTGTTGTTCAGGGCGGCGCGGATGTAACCCTCGTCGAACAGGTTGAGGGCTTCTTCGCGAATGGTCTGCCAGTTGTTCTTCAGCTCGTCCAGCTCGGGAAAGCGACTGCGATCCAGATAGGGCCTGGAGGGAACGCTGGAGAACAGGTACATCAGCGAGTTGTAGGGGGCGAACCAGGCGGAGTGGTTGACCAGTTGGCGCAGGAAGGGCAAGCGCGCGCGCCCGCGGAAGTGAACGAACAGCACGCTGGCGACGAACAGGCCTACCAGGGTGACTTTTACCAGGAGAGAAACGCTCATGCCTTGCTTTCCATGCCTTCGATGTCAGGGGCCGGGAGGAGTGCCTGCGAGTGCTCGGGACGACAAGGAGGGGAATCCGGGCATGCGTGGCAGTTTGCGAGCCGCCGAGACTTGCGTTGAGGCGGCCGAGGCTGGGAGGATTATACCCCCTGCGAGGGCCGGCTGAACCCCAGTCGGCTGGAAGATTATGCCGCACCCCACCGGGCGTGCCACGCGAGCGAGTCGTTGACGAAATGAGCATGTCATTGCGTGACCAGTTGCTGAAAGCCGGACTGGTCAATGAAAAACAGGCCAAGCAGGCCACCAAGCAGAAACAGAAACAGCAGCGCCTGGAGCACAAGAACCAGGTCGATAAGGATGACTCCCAGCGCCTGGCGGCGGAGCAGGCCAGGGCTGAGAAGCTGGCTCGCGACCAGGAGTTGAACCGCCAGCAGCAGGAGAAGGCCGAGAAGAAGGCCAAGGCCGCGCAGATCAAGCAACTGATCGAGGGCACGCGCCTGCCTCGGCTGGATGGCGACGACTACTACAATTTCGTCGATGCGAAGAAGGTCAAGCGGATCGCCGTCAACGACCTGATCCGCGACAAGCTGAGCCGTGGCAGTCTGGCTATCGTCAGCTACGACGGGCGCTACGAGATCGTGCCGCGCGATGCGGCAGTGCGCATCCAGGAGCGCGATCCACGACGGGTGGTGCTGCTCAATGTGCAGAGTCAGGAGCCGGACGAGGACGATCCGTACAAGGACTACGTGGTGCCCGACGACCTCATGTGGTAGTGGCCTGAAGCAGCGCAGGTCGTACATCAAATCGGCCAAGGCTAACTGTGAAGTGTTACCAAAATGCTATCGATGATTTCTTTTTGATTGCATAATGCCTTTTCTTAAGAAAATTCCTACAGGATTCTGCGTGCTTCTTGTGGGGCGGCATTTTTTTCGAAAAGGACGTTGGCATGCCATCCTCGCAGTTTTCAGGTCCAGAGCGCCCGGAAGTCGATCTGGTTCAGCTATTCCGACAGCTATGGAGCGCGAAGTGGCTTGTCGCGTCGATCACGGGCGCAGGACTGGCTGTCGCGGTTCTTTATTTGCTACTGGTTGTTCCCACTTATGAGGTTAGCGTCCTCCTGCGTCCGATACAGACGAAGGCGCTGGAAGCGGTCAATGCAAGGGATATCTATGCCTTGACGCCCAGGGAAGCGCTCGATCGCGTAGCCAGCGAATTGTCGGCATACTCTGGTCGGTTCGAGTATTTCCAAGCTCATCCGGAACGATTCCAGCAGTTGAACAAGGACAACGGCTTGTCGGCTGAGCAGGCGTTCTGGAAATTCAATCTGTCTGCCTTCTCCATGAAGCAGGCAGACTTGCAGAAGAATCCGCAGGCTACTCCTTTCGTGCAGATATTCATGCAGTATCCAAAGGGAATGGATGGTGCCGGTATCCTGAACGATATGGTCTCCCAGACCATCGACAGCGAGCGCCGTCAGATCCTCGAGGATCTCCAGGCTCGTGTGGATAGCCGCTTGCAGTTCCTCGCGCAGGATATCGAGGGCAAGCGCGCCAGCTACCAGGCAAGCAAACAGGGGCGGATCGCCAGGTTGCTCGAGGCGGACAACATTCGCCGCGCAGGCTTGGAAGATGAGTTGAAAGCCCTGCGCGGGCGGCTCAAGATGGTTCGTGATTCCAGGATTCAGCAGTTGAATGAAGCGATTCAGATTTCCACTCGTTTGGGAATTGTGAAGCCCACGACCCCGGGGGCATTGGGTGAGGTAGGGCTGGATGGTTCGCGTAGCGTATTTCGTACCGAGGTGAACAATCAGCAGATTCCGCTGTATTTCATGGGGGTGGATGCCCTGACTGCCGAGCGCGACACGTTGCTCAAGCGTAAGGGAGATGACTTCACCGAGCCGAGGGTGGCGGCGATCCAGCAAGAACTGAAGCAACTGGAAAACAATCGCGAAGTCCAGTATCTGCAGGCGCGGCAGGGAGAAGAGCGGTTTTTCGACGATATCGAAAAGTTGCGTGGCGAGCAGGCAAGATTGCAAACGCTGAAGGCAGGCGATCTGAAGATCGAGTTGGTGCGCGTTGATCAGAGGGCCGCGATGCCACTCCAGCCAATCAAGCCTCGCAAGGCTGTCGTTCTCGTATTGGGAGGGCTCGGGGGATTGATGCTAGGGGTTCTGGTCGCCTTGGCGCGGGCTATGTTGCGTAGTGCATTCCAGCAACGGCAGGATCATGCATTGCCTCCCGGGGTCGTCAGTCTCGAGCGAACCCTGTCGGGGACCTGATGTATACGCCCCCGGGGTAGCGGGGGGCGTTTTCTCACGCCAGCTTGTCCGACTGGCGTAGCTGTTCTTCCTTTTCCAGTCTGTGCCGGTAAGCCTGGGCGTCTTCTTCATTATGGAAGACCCCTACCAGCAACCCCTGCTGGTGCACGTCCCAGCAGCGGCGGCCAAGTGCACGCAGTTCGCGGGATTTGTGGTCGTCGTCGCGCTCGGTCACTGTCACACTCATTTTTCTACTCCAGGGTTGATCTGCATCAAGGCAGATCCAGCCTATTTCATTAGCTGGCTAATGAAATAGGTCTGGAATTGAAAAAAACCTTTTCAGTTTCCAGCACGGAACATGGCATGCCAGGGCTCTGCGTCAGGCTTCTTACCGCAGTCGTACATGCCTGAACAGCGCCCCCTCGGTGAGAGCGGTGATGGACTGCAGGCGATCGAGGCGCAACAGTCGGGTGGCGCCATCGACCTCCACTTCAAGATATTCCGCCTTGTCCCCGCCTGGCTGGTCCGCCTGGATCAGTGTGGTGCGGGCCTCGGCCTCGAAGCAGAGATCACCGTCGAGCTCCAGGCGCAGCCGGTAGCGATAGAGGCAGGCGATCTCCAGGTAATCGTGGAGATCGCAGGCGATCGGGCGATAGCCGTCCATTCGCTTTCAACAGCCTTCGAGGGGCAGGATGTAATGGCCATGGAGCCTGATGGCTTCGGCAACCTCCGTTGTCGCGATCTCGCTATGGCAATAACTGCAATGCCCCTGGCTGATATCGGCATCGTCGATGCCTTTTCCGGCGAGCCAGCGGCGAGCGAACTCGCCTGCGCGAGCGCCCATTTCCTCCGTAACCAGCACGTCGAAGTGCAGATAGCGGCCGTCGCGGGTTCGCACGTGGGTGTCGAAGACTTTCACCTCCATGGCCGGACTCCTTATTTCAGGTCGCTGAGTGCCGCGCCGAAGTTCAGGTGCAGTACCTGCCCGTCGACGACCAGGGCGGGGACCGACTTCACCCCGGCCTTTTCCGCTTCGGCAACACGCGCCGATTGCTCGGCGAGATGAACCACTTCGACCTCCACCTGCTTGCTGTCGAGCAGTGGCAGCAGGGAGCGTTCGGCTTCGACACAGATAGGGCAGCCGGCGTGATAGTAGATGGCCTTGGACATGATGATTCTCCTGTTAAGTTAGTATCGATTCGATACATGTATAGGCTAATCATCGCTCGCCCGCTTTGTCAAATATGTTTTTAGTCGATACTATGTATGCCAGGAGGTAACCCATGTCCGCTCTCGCCCTTTACGATTACCTGGAAAGACTGACCAGCCTGATGCGCGCCTGGTCGCGCGAACAGCCGTTGGTGGCGGAGCTGCAGCCGGTACAGCTGAGTGCCTTGCACTATCTGGCGCGCTGCAATCGCTATTCGGATACGCCGCTGGTGGTGACCGAGTATCTCGGCCTGACCAAGGGGACCGTGTCGCAGTCGCTCAAGGTGCTCGAAGGCAAGGGGCTGATCAGCAAGGTGCCGGACGCTCGGGATCGGCGCAGCGTGCATCTGCGTCTGACCGAGGCGGGACGCTCGCTGATCGATGCGGTGATTCCGCCGCGATTCCTGGAACAGGCCGTGGCGGCGCTGGGCGAGAAGGGCGAGCGTTTGCAGGGGTTGCTGCATGAACTGCTGGTGGTCATCCAGCGTGAGGAGGACGTGCCGGGGTTCGGCCTCTGTCGCTCCTGTCGCTTCCACGAGCAGCGTGACGGCGCGCCGTTCTGCGGCCTTACCCGGGAATCGTTGAGCCAGGCCGATGGCGAATTGATCTGCCGCGAGCACCAGGCCTGCGCCTGAACTGCGGGCAAGAAAAAGCCGGGCGATGGCCCGGCTTTTCGTAGGAGGAAGATATCAGCCCTTCTCGCCAGTGACGGTCTTGCCGTCGATGGTGCCTTCCTTGAGCATGATCTGGTATTCCTTGCCGTCGGTTTCCATCTGGTACAGGCGGACCAGCAGGTAGTCCCAGTCCTTGGCGAACCAGAGGATGGTCTTGCGATTGCTCTTGCCCGGATCGCGCACGCGCTCGACCTTGATCGCATTGATCAGGCCGGCCTGGGTGCGGACCTTCTCCTCGCCGAGTACACGGAAGTCGTAGGTATCGACATCCTCGCCCTCGATGATCTGGTAGCTCATGCTCTTCTTGCCATCGGCCACGTCATGCTGCAGGACCAACTGATAGGTGGACTTGTCCAACTGGCCGCGGTTCAGCGGTTGCCGGACCGCATCGCCGCGGTCGCTGCCGAGCACCTGCTTCTGCGACCAGTCGAAGTCCAGTTCGACCTGCTTGCCCTTGCCCAGGCCCTGACGGGCGAAGCGGTAGGATTGCGGCAGGAAGGTATCGTTCTCGACCTTGAAGGTGCTGACCTCGTTGAGGCTGGCCAGCAGCATGGAGGCTTCGAAGTCCAGCTGCCAGCGGCCGTCGCCGAGCGCCTTGAGGCTGCGGGAGGCGTTGCCGCTGATGGGCATCTGTTTCCAGTCGGCGGTATAGCTGGCGGTGAACGGCTTCAACTCGAAGGCATAGGCCGGCAAGGTCAGCAGCGTCAGCAGGAACAGCATGGCTTTACGCATTGCGAATCTCCTTGGTGCGAATCTGATGGCCGGTGGCAGGCAGGGCCTGGCCATCCAGCAGGGCGCCCTGTTCGCCCAGGCGCAAGCGGCCTTCGGCGAACCAGCGCATGGCCAGCGGATAGATCCGGTGTTCTTCCTCGTGAACCCGTCTGGCCAGGCGTTCCGGCGTATCTTGCGACTCTACCGGGATTACTGCCTGTACGACCAGTGGTCCCCCGTCGAGTTCCTCCGTCACGAAGTGCACGCTGCAGCCGTGCTCGCGGTCGCCGGCCTCGAGGGCGCGCTGGTGGGTGTGCAGGCCCTTGTGTCGTGGCAGCAGCGAGGGGTGGATGTTCAGCAGGCGGCCCTGATAGTGACGGACGAAGTCCGCGCTGAGGATGCGCATGAACCCGGCGAGGATCACCAGGTGCGGCTCATGGGCGTCGATCAGTTGCGCCAGGGCCCGGTCGAAGCTTTCGCGATCGGCGTAGGCCTTGTGCTCGAGCACCTGGGTGTCGATGCCGGCCTGGCGCGCGCGCTCCAGGCCGTAGGCATCGGCGCGATTGGAAATCACCGCACGGATCCGGGCCGGCGTGGTGCCGTCCCGGAGGCTGTCGATCAGCGCCTGCAGATTGCTGCCGGAGCCGGAGATCAGCACCACGACATTGCAGAGTGTCGACATCAGTGGCTTTTCAGGTTGTTCAGGACCACGCGCTCGGCATCCGCGCCGCAGGTTTCGATACGGCCGATCTGCCACGGCTGCTCGCCGGCGGCGCGCAGGATTTCCAGGGCCTTCCCGGCGTCGGCCTGGGCCACGCAGATGACCATGCCGACCCCGCAGTTCAACACGCGGTGCATCTCGGTCTCGTCGACGTTGCCGTGCTCCTGCAGCCAGTCGAACACCGCCGGGCGCTTCCAGCTGGCGACGTCGATGACAGCCTGGGCGTTGTCGGGCAGGACCCGGGGGATATTGTCCAGCAGGCCGCCGCCGGTGATGTGGGCCATGGCCTTGACCGCGCCGGTCTGCCTGATCAGTTGCAGCAGCGGCTTGACGTAGATGCGGGTCGGCGCCATCAGCAGGTCGGCCAGCGGCTTGCCGTCGAGCCGGACCTGCTCGATGTCGGCGCCGGAAACCTCGATGATCTTGCGGATCAGCGAATAGCCGTTGGAGTGCGGGCCGGAGGAGGGCAGGGCGATCAGTGCATCACCGGCCTGGACACGGGAGCCGTCGATGATTTCGGCCTTCTCCACGACACCGACGCAGAAGCCGGCCAGGTCGTAGTCCTCGCCTTCGTACATGCCGGGCATCTCGGCGGTTTCGCCGCCCACCAGCGAGCACCCGGCCAGTTCGCAGCCGGCCCCGATGCCGGTGACCACGGTAGCCGCGACGTCGACGTTGAGCTTGCCGGTGGCGTAGTAGTCGAGGAAGAACAGCGGCTCGGCGCCGCAGACCACCAGGTCGTTGACGCACATCGCCACCAGGTCCTGGCCGATGCTGTCGTGCTTGTTCAGGTTGAGCGCCAGGCGCAGCTTGGTACCGACCCCGTCGGTGCCGGAGACCAGCACCGGCTGTTTGTAGCCAGCCGGGATTTCGCAGAGGGCGCCGAAGCCACCGAGGCCGCCCATCACTTCCGGGCGTGCGGTGCGCTTGGCCACGCCTTTGATGCGTTCCACCAGGGCTTCGCCGGCGTCGATGTCCACACCAGCGTCCTTGTAGCTCAACGAGGGTTGCTTGCTGCTCATAAATCCAGGCCTATAGGGGTAATTCGGAGATCGGCCGGCCGCCCAGGCGTGCAACGCTGTTTGCCGGTTTTGAAGGCGCGCGATTTTATCAGGCTTGCCACGCAGCGGCCATCTCGGTTGCCGCTGGGCGGGCTGCTGTTTAAGGTATAGGTCCACTTGCGCGGCCTTCACAGCTCGTCGCCGCCGTTCCCATCCGTTCGTCGAGAGCCTTTCATGCGCATAGCCCGACTCTTCCTTCTCTGCCTCTCCCTGCTTGGCTTGCCCGTCTTCGCGGCAACGGTGCCCAATCTGTACCAGGTGCGCGAGCCTGTTTCCTCGCAGCAACCCGGCGAGCGCGACGCCGGCCTGGTGCGGGCGCTGCAGACCCTGCTGGTGCGTCTCACCGGAAATCCGCAGGCGCCGCAGGAGCCGGGGCTCGCGGGCTACCTGAAGGACCCGCAGCAACTGATCAGCCAGTACGCCTTCGAGAACGGCCCGCCGCTGGCGTTGGTGGTCGATTTCGATCCTGCTGCCACCAGCAACGCACTGCGCGCCGCCGGCCTGCCGAGCTGGGGCGCCAACCGGCCGGCGGTGCTGGCCTGGTGGCTGAACGAGAGCAGCGAGGGCAGCAACCTGGTCGGCGACAACCAGGCGTCGGCCGAGCCGCTCAAGCGTGCCGCACAGAATCGCGGCCTGCCGCTGCGCCTGCCGCTGGCGGATCTCGATGAGCAGATCGTCGGTACGCCGGAGAATCTCACCGCTGCCCAGCCCGATGCCCTGCGCGGCGCGTCCGAACGCTATGGCGCCGATGCGCTGCTGGCGGTGGATGCCAAGGAGGTCGACGGCAAGTGGCAGGCGCAATGGCGGCTGTGGATGGGCGATTCGCGGGAACAGGGCCAGGCCGAGGGCGCGACCCCCGACGCGCTGGCCGACAGCGTGATGCTGGCCGCCGCCAACCGTCTGTCCAGCCGTTTCGTCGCCACGCCGGGAGCGGCCACCGGACTGACCCTGCAGGTCCAGGGGGCGACGCTGGCGCGCTATGCCGAACTGCAACGCCTGCTCGATCCGTTCGGCGCGCGCCTGGTCGGGGTCCAGGGGGATCGCCTCGACTACAGCGTGAAGGCCAGTCCGGAGCAATTGCGCGCCCAGTTGGGCCTGGCGCAGTTGCAGGAGGTCCCGGCCGCCAGCGCGCCTGTAGATGCTTCCGCACCGCCCTCGGCGCCCGGCGCGGCGGCGGTGCCCAACCAGTTGATCTTCCGCTGGCGGTGAGTTGCGGCGCCGGCCTGCTCCAGAATGATGCGGCAGGTCGGCGCCAGGTGGCCGCGGCCACCGGCAAACCTTTGATTTTGCTTGCCTAGTTGCTCATTGTGCGGCCCTGCCGAGGCGTATAAACTTTGCAGCCTTTACGGTGACTCCTGCGGCGTTTTCGGACTGTCCGCCCAGCCTGGCATGAAACCTATTCAGCTTCCCCTCAGTGTGCGTCTGCGCGACGACGCCACCTTCGCCAACTACTATCCCGGTGCCAATGCCGCGGCACTGGGATATGTCGAGCGTCTGTGCGAAGCCGAGGCCGGATGGGCGGAAAGCCTGATCTATCTCTGGGGACACGACGGCGTCGGCCGCAGCCACCTGCTGCAGGCGGCCTGCCTGCGTTTCGAGCAGTTCGAGGAGCGTACCATCTACCTGCCGATGGCGGACCTGGTGCAGTACGGGCCGGAGATCTTCGACGATCTCGAGCAGTGCGAGCTGGTGTGCATCGACGACCTGGACGTGCTGGTCGGCAAGCGCAACTGGGAAGAGGGTCTGTTCCACCTGTTCAACCGGCTGCGTGATACCGGGCGACGCCTGCTGCTGGCAGCGTCGAAGTCGCCACGGGAGCTGCAGGTCAAGCTGCCCGACCTGAAGTCGCGCCTGACCATGGCGCTGATCTTCCAGTTGCACGGTCTTTCCGACGAAGACAAGCTCCGCGCCCTGCAGCTTCGCGCTTCGCGCCGTGGCTTGCACCTCACCGACGAGGTCGGACGCTTCATCCTCAACCGTGGGTCGCGCAGCATGAACTCGCTGTTCGACCTGCTGGAGCAACTGGATCGCGCCTCGCTCCAGGCCCAGCGCAAGCTGACCATTCCCTTCCTCAAGGAAACCCTCGGCTGGTGAGAAGCGGCTGCTTGCCGGCGAATTCCCCGTCGTGCTCCACCGGGGTGGGCCCCGGGTGGGGCGTGTCCCCCTCTCTCCAGCTTTCGTGCATAGCCCCGGCAATGCCGGGGCATGGTCTGTCGGCAATGTCTCAGCGGATGGTCAGGACGCAGTCGCTCCGGGGCGGATGCTGGAAGTGTCCGAGGAGCGCCCATCGCCCGGCGCATTCGACTGGGCGATAGCCTCGAAGAGCCCCGGAGCGGCATTTTTCAGTGCCGCTCCTGCCGGCGCATCAGCGTTCTCCGGCTATCCGCCTGTCGTATTGGAAGCGCCAGCGCGTATAGAGCAGCGCCGCGCAGAACAGGCTTACGCTGAGCAGCACTTCGGCCCAGCCGAACAGGCGTTGGCCGGGGTCGAAGGCGGCGAGTACGCCAAGGATGAAGTACAGGTTGACCACGTAACAGGTCCAGGCGTGGCCGCGGGCGCTGCCCATGAGCAGGCCGGGGGCCACCACCAGCAGCGGCAGCAGCTTGAAGCCGAGGACCAGCCAGGGCACCCAGCTCGCCGCGCCATGGGCGTCGGCGTAGATCAGGTCGCGGATGAGGATCAGCAGTACCAGGCCGACGAAGCTGCCCAGGCTGATGGCGCGGGTGATCGACAGGCGTGGCTGCAGCCACGCCAGCTCGGGCAGCGGTTTGTTCTTGCGGGCCATTTCAGTTCCCCAGCTTGCCGGCGGTTTCCGCCAGGCGCTTGCCCAGGGCGCGGCACAGCGTCAGTTCGTGTTCGTCGAGACTGCGCTTGCCGTCGGCGCCGGCGAAGTGGCTGGCGCCATACGGTGTACCGCCGCCACGGGTTTCCAGCAGGGCGGGCTCGCTGTAGGGAATCCCCAGCACCAGCATGCCGTGGTGCAGCAGGGGCAACAGCATCGACAACTGGGTGGTTTCCTGGCCGCCGTGCAGGCTGGCGGTGGAGGTGAATACCGCTGCCGGCTTGCCGACCAGTCCGCCGGTCAGCCACAGGCTGCTGGTGCCGTCGAGGAAGTACTTCAGCGGCGAGGCCATGTTGCCGAAGCGGGTTGGGCTGCCCAGGGCCAGGCCGGCGCAGTTCTTCAGGTCGTCGAGGGTGGCGTAGAGAGCGCCTTCGGCGGGGATGTCGGGAGCCACCGCTTCGCACTCGGTGGAGACCGCGGGAACCGTGCGTACCCGTGCTTCGAAGCCGGCCTGCTCGATGCCGCGGGCGATCTGCCGGGCCATTTCCGCGGTAGCGCCATGGCGGCTGTAGTACAGCACCAGGATGTAGGGGGTGTTCAAGCGAGGATCTCCAGGACTTTCTCCGGCGGCCGGCCAATGACCGCCCTGTCGCCCGCCACCAGCACCGGGCGTTCGATCAGCCTGGGATGCGCTGCCATCGCCTGGATGAGGGCCTCTTCGCCAAGGCTGGCATCGTCCAGGCCGAGCGCCTTGTACTCCTCCTCTCCGGTGCGCAGCAACTGGCGGGCGGGAAGGCCCAGCTTGGCCAGGATGGCCTTCAGCTCGGTGGCGCTCGGCGGGGTTTCCAGGTAGCGCACTACCTGGGGTTGCAGACCGCGGGCTTCGAGCAGCTCGAGTGCGGCGCGGGATTTCGAGCAGCGGGGATTGTGCAGCAGGATCAGTTCGCTCATGTCAGGGGTCGCATGGCTGGGGAGGTGACGGCTATTCTAACCGCCTCGTCGACCAGGACTGAACCCGTCGGCGCGAAGTACCGCCCCAGGAGGCGAAGAACCGGCGCGACTTCAAGGAGAGGGCATGCGCGAACACTTTAACGACGGGATCGAATTCGCTCGCTTCCTCGCCCATCGCTTCGTCACCGACAAGGCCCCCAACAGCGCGGCGGCGCTGACCTACACCACGCTGTTCGCGGTGGTGCCGATGATGACGGTGATGTTTTCCATGCTCTCGCTGATCCCGGCTTTCCATGGCATGGGGGAGTCGATCCAGACTTTCATCTTCCGTAATTTCGTGCCTTCCGCCGGAGAGGCGGTGGAGACCTACCTGAAGAGTTTCACCACCCAGGCGCGCCATCTCACCTGGGTCGGCGTGGTGTTCCTGGCGGTCACCGCCTTCACCATGCTGGTGACCATCGAGAAAGCCTTCAACGAGATCTGGCGGGTACGCCAGCCGCGCCGCGGCGTCGGACGCTTCCTGCTCTACTGGGCGATCCTCAGCCTGGGTCCCTTGCTGCTGGGGGCCGGCTTCGCCGTGACCACCTATATCACTTCGCTGTCGCTGCTCCACGGGCCGGATGCCCTGCCGGGCGCGGAAACGCTGCTGGGGCTGATGCCGCTGGCGTTCAGCGTGGCGGCCTTCACCCTGCTCTACTCGGCGGTGCCCAACGCCCGGGTTCCCGTGCGCCATGCGTTGATGGGTGGAATGTTCACCGCCGTGCTGTTCGAGGCCGCCAAGACCCTGTTCGGCCTCTATGTCAGCCTGTTTCCCGGTTACCAGTTGATCTACGGGGCCTTTGCCACCGTGCCGATCTTCCTGCTGTGGATCTATCTCTCCTGGATGATCGTCCTGTTCGGCGCCGTACTGGTCTGCAATCTGTCTTCCTCGCGTCTCTGGCGACGCCGCTCGCTACCCAAGCCGATCGTCATGCTCGGCGTGCTGAGAGTCTTCCATCAGCGCCAGCAACTCGGCCAGTCGATGCGCCTCGTCCACCTGCACCGTGCCGGATGGCTATTGCCTGAGGACGAATGGGAGGAGTTGCTGGATTTCCTCGAGAAGGAACAGTTCGTTTGCCGGGTAGGCGGAGGCGAATGGGTGTTGTGCCGGGATCTTGGCAGTTACAGCCTGCACCGCCTGCTCAATCGCTGTCCATGGCCGATGCCGAGCCGGGAACGCATGCCGGCGCAACTGGACGAGGCGTGGTATCCGACGTTCCAGCAGGCGATGGAGCGCTTGCAGGCGGAGCAGGAAAGGCTGTTCGGGGAAAGCCTGGCGCACTGGCTGGCGGAGGTGAATGCCTCGGCGAAGGTGACGTAAAGTGTCAGTTTGCGGCGAACGTCGGGCGCAAGGAGGTGAGTTCGGTCAGGGGAAGCCCGGCGAAAGTCGGGTTTTGGCGGTTGGCACGCTTCTGGCAAACCCCTGTGTGACAGTCGTTTTTCTCCGTAGTTCCATCGAGGTTCCCGTTCATGCCACCAGTCTCGAACAAGGTCGTCCATTTGCATCACAAGGATGAGCAGGCAGCGCTTGAGCGTTTGAACCGCATTACCGGGCTGCAATTCAGCAGTTGGCCGGAATCGCTGGTGCCGGCGGCGCCCGCCAGCGAACCGCCGTCCGAACAGTCGCCAGCCGAACCATTGTTCGAGCAGGTGCGCCAGGGCTGAGTTGCCCTGGCTCAGGCCTCCGACAGCTGCTGGGCCTGGCCTTCCTGCTCCACCGCCTGTACGAAGAGTTCTTCGACGACGAGGCGGGACAGCGCCGTGGCTGATTTCAGTCGGATCTGCATGTCCTCCACTTTCTGTCGTACCGGCAGGCGGGCGATACCGGATAGCAGGATGCGTTGCTGGCGGTCTATTCGTCCGTGATCCACCGCGACCTCGCGTTGCCGTCCGCCATCCAGGTATCTGACCACCAGCGACACCAGCAGGTCGCAGGCGTCTGGAAGATGCAGCCAGGCGGCGATGTTGTAATCCGCGACCAGTCCTTCGTGGGCTGTCAGGGTCGGGCGGGCGGCGTCCACCAGGTGTGCGGGGACGCTTCCGATCAGATGGTCTTTCATAAGCAGCAGTGTGTCCGTTTCAAAAGGGCGTCGGACTCGTCGCTCTCGACTTCTCCCCAAGTCGATCCGGTCGCTGCCGGGCGGCGTGCGGCCGATTGAGTCGTCGCGTCGTGTGTGGCACGCGGATTATAGGGGTGGACCTTTGCGTCAAACTGTGCGGTTCGGCGAGGGTCGCCGTGACCCTTCTCGCACTTTGTGGCTTGTAGGAAGAATCCAGGCTCTTCCTTCTCCTGTTCGTTACCGCGCGCTTTTGCAGGGGAGCGCCGCTTTCCAGTAAGGTCTCGCGGTATTGCCATATCGGGCCGCCCTGGTCCGGTGGTTGTCTTCCCGACTCGAGAGGTTCGTGACATGAGGAATTGGCTACGCCCGCTGGGGGCGGTGGTGGTTCTGCTTCTGGCAGGTTGTTCGGCGGATTACGGGGTCGACCAGGACGGGCGCCCGGTGCCGGCCGAGCAATTGGACGGACGCTGGCTGGTGATCAACTACTGGGCCGACTGGTGTGCGCCGTGTCGAACCGAAATCCCGGAAATGAATCGCCTGGCGCAAGTGCTCGAAGGGCAGGGCGGACGGGTGGTCGGGGTGAACTTCGACGGCCTGCGCGACGCCGATCTGAAGAAGTCGGCCGATGGCATGGGAATCCGCTTCACCGTGCTCGCCGAGGATCCGGCTCCACGCTTCAAGCTGCCGCGCAGCGAAGCCCTGCCTGTCACCTATATCGTCGATGCTCGGGGAGAAATGCGTCAGCGCCTGCTGGGCGAGCAGACGGCCGACGGCATCCTGAAGCAACTCGAGGCCCTGCGGGGGGAGCGGTGATGGCAAGGATCTGCTTGCACGCTATGTTGGCGGCTGGGTGCAGGGCGTCGGTTTCCGCCAGTCGACCCGGGACGAGGCCGAACGCCTGGGGCTCGACGGCTGGGTGCGCAACCTGGAGGACGGTCGCGTCGAAGTCCTGTGGGAAGGCGAGGAGGAACAGGTGAAGGCCCTGCAACGTTGGCTGGAGCGGGGGCCGCGGCGCGCGCGAGTCGCGGGGGTGGAGGTCGAGGCGCTGCCGTTGCAGGGGATCGCCGGCTTCATCGTGCGTCGCTGAAGCGACGCATTCATCGTTCAGGGTGTTTCGCCGGGATCGGCTGCCAGGCGCCCGGCATCCCGCAGCAGGGCATGCATGAATTGCTGCTGCAGTTCGGGATCGTTGCGGGTGAGTTCGATCAGGCTCTGCTCGAGCTCGCTGGCTTCTTCCTCCAGGCCCAGTTCCGACAGGCGCTTCACCCGGTGCACCCAATGATGGACGTCATCGCCTTCCAGGTCGTCGTAGATCAGCGCGTGAGCCTCCAGCAGCTTGCCGCGCAGGCTGCGGCTGACCCGTAGGCTGGCGTCGGCGCGGGTGCCGTCCTGCGGATCGCTCACCGACAGGTGGATCTGCGAGATGCGGCTGATGTCCTGTTCGGCGAAGGGGCTGTCGAGCAGGTTCAGGCGCAGAACGCCGTGGCGATCGGTGAGCAGTTCGTTGAGTTCCTTGCCAGAGCTGACCATCACCGGGCGCTCGGCCCAGGGCAGGCTGGAGTATTCCAGGCGCTTGTCGCGCTGCTTTTCGTCGATGCTGGCGAGGTTCTGTTCGGCGCGGCCATTGGATTCGACGTTCATGAACGGGTTGACCCCGGCCAGGCCGTAGCTGATCCAGCCGTGGGTGATGTTGTCCGGCACGCTGCCGAAGGTCAGCACGTTGACGACATTGGCCCCCACGCCCGCCACCAGCGCCACCGCCCCCAGCGGGATCTCGTAGATCTCCCGCCAGGGCTGGTACGGCGTGTAGCGATCGTAACGACGGGTCACTTCGAACTCGGTGACCTCGAAGGACTTCTGGTCGTTGATCCGGACCCGGCGCTGCGGCAGTTCGAGCACATCGGGCTGGCCGATATCGACTTGCAGGGTGTGTTCGAGCAGCTTTCGCTCGACACGCTCCTCGTGTTCGCTACGCTGCGGCAACTGGTTGGCGCAGCCGCTCAGCAGAAGGCTGCCGCACAGGACGGCAGCGGAGAGGCGCAGGGGACTTCCGGTGGGCATCGTTACGCTCAGCGGCTGAGTTTTTCGGTGATGAACGACATCAGTTCGCCGATCGGCAGATTCTGCGACTCGCTGTCACGGCGCCCCTTGTATTCCAGGACGCCTTCGTTGAGGCCGCGATCGCTGACCACGATGCGATGGGGAATGCCGAGCAGCTCCATGTCGGCGAACTTCACGCCGGGGCTGGTCTTCTTGTCGCGATCGTCCAGCAGCACCTCGAAGCCGGCCGCGGTCAGTTCGGCATACAGCCTGTCGGTGGCCTGCCTGACGCTTTCGGTTTCGTATTTCAGCGGCACCAGGGCGATCTGGAACGGAGCCAGGGCGCTGGGCCAGAGAATCCCGCGCTCGTCGTGGTTCTGCTCGATGGCGGCGGCGACCACGCGGGATACGCCGATACCGTAGCAGCCCATGATCAGGTTCACCGGCTTGCCTTGTTCGCTCAGGACGCTCAGCTTCATCGCTTCGCTGTACTTGGTGCCGAGCTGGAAGATATGACCGACCTCGATGCCGCGCTTGATCACCAGGGTGCCCTTGCCGTCCGGGCTGGGGTCGCCCTCGACGACGTTGCGCAGGTCGGCGACTTCGGGCAGCGGCAGGTCGCGCTCCCAGTTCACGCCGAAGTAGTGCTTGTCCTCGATGTTGGCGCCTGCGGCGAAATCGCTCATCAGGGCGACCGAGCGGTCGACGATGCAGGCGATCGGCAGGTTGACCGGACCCAGCGAGCCGGGGCCGGCGCCGATGGCGGCGCGGATCTCGGCCTCCGAGGCGAAGACCAGCGGGCTGGCGACCAGGGGCTGGTTGGCTGCCTTGATCTCGTTCAGTTCATGATCGCCACGGACGATCAGGGCGACCAGGGTGCCTTCTTCCGCGCCGTGCACCACCAGGGTCTTGATGGTTTTCTCGATCGGCAGCCCGAAGCCGTCCACCAGGGCCGCGATGGTCTTGGTGTCAGGCGTGTCGACCAGACGCATGTCTTCGCTGGCGGCGCCACGGGCGCTCTCGCGCGGCACGGCTTCGGCCTTCTCGATGTTGGCGGCGTAGTCGGAGCTGTCGCTGAAGACGATGTCGTCCTCGCCCGAGTTGGCCAGGACGTGGAACTCATGGGAGCCGCTACCGCCGATGGAGCCGTTGTCGGCCTGCACGGGGCGGAAGTCCAGGCCGAGGCGGGTGAAGATCTTGCTGTAGGCCTGGTACATCCCGTCGTAGGTCGCCTGCAGCGATTCCTGGTTCAGGTGGAAGGAGTAGGCGTCCTTCATGATGAATTCGCGACCGCGCATCAGGCCGAAGCGAGGACGGATCTCGTCGCGGAACTTGGTCTGGATCTGGTAGAAGTTGATCGGCAGCTGCTTGTAGCTGTTCAGCTCGTTGCGCGCCAGGTCGGTGATCACTTCCTCGTGGGTCGGGCCGACGCAGAACTCGCGCTCATGGCGGTCCTTCAGGCGCAGCAGTTCGGGGCCGTACTGCTCCCAGCGGCCGGACTCCTGCCATAGTTCGGCCGGTTGCACGGCCGGCATCAGTACCTCGAGAGCGCCGGCGGCGTTCATTTCCTCGCGGACGACGGTCTCGACCTTGCGCAGTACCCGCAGGCCCATCGGCAGCCAGGTGTAGAGACCCGAGGCCAGGCGGCGGATCATGCCGGCGCGAAGCAGCAGTTGATGGCTGATCACCACCGCGTCGGCGGGGGTTTCTTTGAGCGTGGAAAGCAGATACTGACTGGTACGCATCTTTGGCCGTTATGTCGGTTGTATCGGGGAGAATGGCTGGGCATTGTACGGTGCCGGTCTGGCCGCGTACAGGGCGCCGGCCACCGATGATGAGGAGTCGGCAGACAATGAACGCGGCGCAGGTACAGGCGTTGATCCGCATGGGGTTGCCCATGGCCGAAGACATCGATCTGCGCGTCGAGCGCCTCGATGAGCGACATGCGCTGGCGCGCATTCCTTTCCACGACAGGCTGGTGCGTCCGGGCGGCACCTTGTCCGGCCCGACCATCATGGCGCTGGCGGATGCGGCGATGTACGCGGTCATCCTCGGTCGCCTGGGGGCGGTGGAAATGGCCGTGACCTCGAACCTGAACATCAACTTTCTCAGCAAGCCCCGTCCCGAGGACCTGTTGGCCGAGGCGAGCATCCTCAAGCTGGGGCGGCGCCAGGTGGTCTGCGAGGTCGGGGTGTACTCACGGAGCCGCGAGGATGAGCTGGTGGCCCATGTGACCGGTACCTACGCCCTTCCTTTATAGAGGCGATCCGGCGTTCGAAAAAAAGCCCGGCGTTGCCGGGCTTCCTTTCTGACTGCCGGGTCGATTACAGGATCGACAGCGGATAGTCGACGATCAGGCGGAACTCGTCCTGGTCGCCTTCGCCCTGGTCGGCGTTGGCGCGGTGCCAGGCCTGGCGGATGCGGAACGACAGGTCCTTGGCGGGGCCGGACTGGACCACGTACTTGGCTTCGAAGTTGGTCTCGTGGTGCTTGCCGTCTGCTCCGTACAGTGGGGAGCCGTCTTCCTTCACATACGCGCTGTTGGCGCTGACCTTGGTGCCGTCGATGTCCTTGCCGTTGATGTAGCGGACCATGAAGGTCAGGCCGGGTACGCCGTACGAAGCCATGTTCAGGTCGTAGCGGGCCTGCCAGGATTTCTCGCCGGGGCCGTTGAAGTCGGAGTACTGGATGGAGTTGGCGAGGAAGATCGAGTCACCGCCACCGCCGGAATTGTTCTCGCCGAAGCCGATGTAATCGAACGGCTCGTCGCCATGGACCTGCTGGTAGGCCAGGGTGAAGGTGTGTGCGTCCAGGGTGTACGCGCCGGCCAGGGACCAGGTGGTGTTGCTGATGTCGCCGGCCTTGGACTTGCCTTCGTCGGTAGTGCGGTAGATGTTGAAGTCGAAGCCCAGCGACTGATCTTCCGCCAGCGGAATGGTGTAGTTGGTGTTCAGGTAGTACTGGCGATAGATGTCTTTCAGTTCGGCGCCATACAGGGAGGCGCTGAGGTTGTCGGTGATCGCGTAGCGGCCGCCGGCGAAGTCCGCGCTCTTGGCGGTCTGGCCTGCATAGGTCGCGTAGAGTTCGCCGCGCGACTTGGTGGTGGTGCCCTGCTTGCCTTCGGTGAAATGGCCCGCTTCGAGGTCGAGGCCTTCGAATTCGCTGCTCTGCAACTGGAAGCCGGTCGCGGTCTGCGGGAACAGGCGGCTGCCGCCGGCGGCGAAGACCGGTGCGGTCGGCTGCATCTCGCCCCATTTCAGCATGGTCTTGGAGATGCGCACCTTCAGGGCGCCGCCTGCGCGGCTGTAGTCATCGCGCGGCTTGCCGTCGTTCATCACCGGCAGGTTGCCGGCGCCGGTCTTGTCGGAGGTACCGTCGAGCTTCAGGCCGAGGTAGCCGAACGCATCCACGCCGAAGCCGACGGTGCCTTGGGTGAAGCCGGATTCGTAAGTGGTGAGGAAGCCCTGGGTCCAGTCGACACGGTCCCGGCTGCCGCTCTTGCCGTCGCGGTTGAAATAGTAGTTGCGGAGCAGCAGGTCGAGGCTGCTGTCTTCGATGAACCCCTTCGCTTCGGCCTGATCGCTGACGAAGGCGTCGGCCACGGCGAATTGAGTGCTACCCGCGGAAACCGCCAGTGCAATGGCGCTCCACTTCATCACTTTCATTGTGATTGCTCCTTTGGTTTTGAATTATCTCTGCCGTCACAGTGCGCAGTGACGGCTAGTTCTTCTTGTCGGCGCTAACTTATAGCACGCAGTGTTTCTTGGCGATAGTTGCGGTTCCGGAGCGACGGAATCTTTACGGCGCTGTCGCAAAATTGCATGACGTATGTCGCATCTGCGTAGGTGTCTGGTTGAAAAAGTGACGTAGGACGTGGGTTTGGTCACTCTTGTTGAGGCTGATTCTCACATCGATTTTCCTCGTCCGGGGTGGTTTGTAATAAAATCGTCATGTTTCGATGCGCCGCTCTTACTATGCAGAGTGACGCTTAAGCAAACTCCGTGCACAACTGAAAGCCCTCATCGCTCATGTATTCGAGTTGGGCGTCTGTATTGTCTTTGAAAGCAAGCTAATTACCCGCTGAAACCTGTTTGTAATCCCTCTGTTTCAAGGGTTGGTTGCAGGTGAGTTGTCTCGGCAGGGGCGCTTGTATGCATCCTGTGTCGTATGTGGGGCGCAGCCCTGTATTCATTCTTCCGGCAACTTATGGGGCGCTCGCCGTTATCCGCGCGCCAAGCTGGGGCGGATGCATCGCACTTGCTTTGGCCGGGGGGCGCAGTATCCTGCGCGGCAAACGCGGCGCAGCCCATCCGGGAGGAGGGGCTAAGCTGTCCATGAATGACCGTCGAACAGGAGAGGCCAGTATGTTCGCTTTGGATCCCCGGCTGGCGCAGGACACCCTGCCGATCGGTGACTTCCCGCTCAGTCGTCTGCTGCTGATGAACGATGCCCGCTATCCCTGGTTCATCCTGGTGCCGAGACGGGAGGACGTCATCGAGCTGTTCCAGCTCGATGAGGGAGACCGGCAGGCTTTGTGGCGCGAGACGACCGTGCTGGCGGAGGTGCTCAAGGATACTTTTCGGGCGGACAAGATGAATGTCGCTAACCTGGGCAACGTGGTCAGCCAGCTGCACATGCATGTGATCGTGCGTCGCCGCGGCGACGATGCCTGGCCGGGGCCCGTGTGGGGGCGACATGCGTCCCGGCCCTATGCGGTCGAAGAGGTCGAGGCGATCCGCGGCAAGCTGCGGATGGTGCTAACCGATGGCTTCCGTTTTGACGAGGGTGCATAGATGGAGCTGGAGTCGCGGATGGACGATCTGGAATGCCGCCAGGCTTTTCAGGATGACACCCTGCAGGCGCTGAACGAGGTGGTGGTGGAGCAGCAGCGCAGCATCGAGCGCTTGCAGCTGCAGGTGGCCGCGCTGATCAAGCGCCTGGAGGATGTCCAGGGGCTGGTCGGTGGGGTGGAGGAAGACGAGGCTCCGCCGCCGCATTATTGAGTCGCAGAAAAAACCCGCCAGTCGGCGGGTTTTTTGTTTCCCGGGGCGGTCAGCGGCGCGAGGCGATCACGTCCTCCGCCTGCAGGCCCTTGTCGCGCTGTACCACCGAGAACTCCACGCGCTGACCCTCGATGAGAATGCGGTGGCCTTCGCCACGAATCGCGCGGAAGTGGACGAAGATATCTTCTCCCGAGTCCCGCGAAATGAAGCCGAAGCCCTTGGATGTGTTGAACCACTTCACGGTGCCCGTTTCGCGATTGCCCGCATCCTGGTTGCCGGTGGCCGGTACGGGGACGCTGCCGCGAGCCGGGGTGCGGCCGGGCTTGAGGCTGCCTGCCAACTGCAGGGCCGTCGCCAGTGCCAGGCTGAGCAGCGGGAGGATGACGGCGGGCTGGTCGGCGATGGTGGGCAGCGGCGCGAGCAGGATCAGCGCCTGCAGGACGACGCCAAGCACCAGCAGTGCCGCGGCTCCGGCCTGAAGCGGGCGGGTGGGTTGGGTTGCGTGCAGCGTGGGGGCGAACAGCAGGTTGGTCAGGCCGAGGATGGCCAGGTAGATGGCATCGGGGTGTTGCAGGAAGGGTGTGGCTTCGGTTCTTAGGCTGGGAATGAAGGAAAGCAATAGGGCGGCGACGCCCGTGACCAGAAGGACGATTTTCAACATGTCAATGAGTTCACCTTGATGGGGTAACGATCAAGTAGCCGGACAGCGCTTCGCTGCATGAAACGAAGGGGGCGGAAGGACGGCCGGCCTATGCGCGTAACGCACGGCGGCTATTTAACAGGAAAGCGGGAGGCTACTCAAATCAGTCGCTTGAAGGTGACGGCAGGGTCCGCAGCGGACCCTGCCTGACATCTGCGGGGCGGTCAGCTGGCCAGCAGGCTGCGCAGCATCCAGGCGGTCTTTTCGTGGACCTGCATGCGCTGGGTGAGCAGGTCGGCGGTGGGTTCGTCGCTGACCTTGTCCAGTAGCGGGAAGATGCTGCGGGCTGTGCGCACCACGGCTTCCTGACCCTGGACCAGTTGCCGGATCATTTCCTCGGCTTCCGGAACGCCTTCCTCTTCCTTGATCGAAGACAGGCGCGCGTAGGCCGCGTAGGTGCCGGGGGCCGGGAAGCCGAGGGCGCGGATGCGCTCGGCGATGTCGTCCACCGCGACGGCCAGTTCGGTGTACTGCCCCTCGAACATCAGGTGCAGGGTATTGAACATCGGACCGGTGACGTTCCAGTGGAAATTGTGGGTTTTCAGGTAAAGGGTGTAGGTGTCGGCCAGCAGCCGGGACAGACCCTCGGCGATGGCTGCGCGGTCCTGTTCGCCGATTCCGATATTGATTTCCATGGCGTTCTCCTTTCAGTCGGCCTGTGAATGGGGCATTCCGAAATAGTTGGGTTCAGGCTAACACAGGGTTTTTCCCGGCGCTCTTGGTCTATGTCAAAGACGGCGATAGGGAGAAACTATTCCGACTGCGAGGTTGAAAGAATGGTTCGCAGGGTCAGGCGAATCGTTCCCGCGCCGCAGCGATGCCGCCTGGCTCGCGGCTGCCGGGCTGGCTGCAAGCCATGGATTTTTCAGGCTATAATCCCCGTCTTCAATGCGAAGTGAACCCGGATCGGGTGCTTCGCCGTTGCCGTTCACCGGGCAGCGCGGGGGATGCCCTTCCGGGGCGTGCCGAGGGTTCCGGTGCTCGGTCAGGGCCGGAGAGTCCGGCAATGGTCGCCAGGCAGCCGGCGGCTCCACAGAATCCAAGACTTACGAGAAGCGAACCACACCATGATGCGCAGCCACTATTGCGGCCAACTGAACGAGAGCCTGGACGGCCAGGAAGTCACCCTTTGCGGCTGGGTTCATCGCCGTCGCGACCATGGTGGAGTGATCTTCCTCGATGTGCGCGATCGCGAAGGGCTGGCCCAGGTGGTGTTCGACCCGGATCGCGCGGAGACCTTCGCCAAGGCCGACCGGGTACGCAGCGAATTCGTGGTGAAGATCACCGGCAGGGTACGCCTGCGTCCGGAAGGTGCGCGCAACCCGAACATGGCTTCCGGCTCCATCGAAGTGCTGGGCTATGAGCTGGAGGTACTGAACCAGGCCGAGACCCCGCCGTTCCCGTTGGACGAATATTCCGACGTGGGTGAGGAAACCCGCCTGCGTTACCGCTTCATCGACCTGCGTCGCCCGGAAATGGCCGCCAAGCTGAAACTGCGCGCGCGCATCACCAGCAGCATCCGCCGCTACCTGGACGACAACGGCTTCCTCGATGTCGAGACGCCGATCCTCGGCCGTCCGACCCCCGAAGGCGCGCGCGATTACCTGGTGCCGAGCCGCACCTACCCGGGCCATTTCTTCGCCCTTCCGCAGTCGCCCCAGCTGTTCAAGCAACTACTGATGGTCGCCGGCTTCGATCGCTACTACCAGATCGCCAAGTGCTTCCGCGACGAGGACCTGCGCGCCGACCGCCAGCCGGAATTCACCCAGATCGACATCGAGACCAGCTTCCTCGACGAGAGCGACATCATCGCCATCACCGAGAAGATGGTGCGCCAGCTGTTCAAGGAAGTCCTGGGCGTCGAGTTCGACGAGTTCCCGCACATGCCGTTCGAAGAGGCCATGCGCCGCTACGGTTCGGACAAGCCCGATCTGCGCATCCCGCTGGAGCTGGTCGACGTCGCCGACCAGTTGCAGGAAGTCGAATTCAAGGTCTTCTCCGGTCCGGCCAACGATCCGAAGGGCCGTGTCGCCGCGCTGCGCGTGCCGGGTGCCGCTTCCATGCCGCGCAGCCAGATCGACGACTACACCAAGTTCGTCGGCATCTATGGCGCCAAGGGCCTGGCCTATATCAAGGTCAACGAGCGCGCCAAGGGCGTGGAAGGGCTGCAGTCGCCGATCGTCAAGTTCATTCCCGAGGCCAACCTGAACGTGATCCTCGATCGCGTCGGCGCGGTGGATGGCGACATCGTCTTCTTTGGCGCCGACAAGGCCAGGATCGTCTGCGACGCCCTGGGCGCACTGCGGATCAAGGTCGGTCATGACCTCAAGCTGCTGACCAAGGAGTGGGCGCCGATGTGGGTCGTGGACTTCCCGATGTTCGAGGAGAACGACGACGGTTCGCTGTCCGCCCTGCACCACCCGTTCACCTCGCCCAAGTGCACTCCGGCCGAGCTGGAAGCCAATCCGGGCGCGGCATTGTCCCGCGCCTACGACATGGTGCTCAACGGCACCGAGCTGGGCGGCGGTTCCATCCGTATCCACGACAAGGCCATGCAGCAGGCGGTGTTCCGCGTGCTGGGCATCGACGAGGCGGAACAGGAAGAGAAGTTCGGCTTCCTGCTCGACGCGCTCAAGTACGGCGCGCCTCCGCACGGCGGCCTGGCCTTCGGCCTGGATCGCCTGGTCATGTTGATGACCGGCGCGTCCTCGATCCGCGAAGTGATCGCCTTCCCGAAAACCCAGAGCGCCGGCGACGTCATGACCCAGGCTCCGGGCTCGGTGGACGGCAAGGCCCTGCGCGAACTGCACATCCGCCTGCGCGAGCAGCCGAAGGCCGAGTGATTCGAATCAACCTGCGATGGCGTCGCACGCGGCGCCTTCCGCCGAAAGAGCAATACGGAGTGAGTTATGGCTGGTCATTCTAAATGGGCCAACATCAAGCACCGCAAAGAGCGGCAAGATGCCAAGAAAGGCAAGATCTTCACCAAGCTGATCCGTGAGCTGACCGTCGCTGCGAAGCAGGGCGGCGGCGTTCCGGCGGACAACCCGCGTCTGCGCCTGGCCGTGGACAAGGCGCTGACCGCCAACATGACCCGCGACACCATCGACCGCGCCATCGCCCGCGGCGTCGGCTCGAACGACGCCGACAACATGGTCGAGCTGTCCTATGAAGGCTATGCGCCGAGCGGCGTGGCGATCATCGTCGAGGCGATGACCGACAACCGCAACCGTACCGCCGCCGAAGTGCGGCATGCCTTCAGCAAGTGCGGCGGCAACCTGGGTACCGACGGCTCGGTGGCCTACATGTTCGAGCGCAAGGGGCAGATCAGCTTCGCCCCCGGCGTGGACGAGGAGGCTCTGATGGATGCCGCCCTGGAGGCCGGCGCCGACGACGTGGTGGTGAACGACGATGGCTCGATCGACGTCTTCACCACCTTCGCCGACTTCATCTCGGTGAACGAGGCGCTGACCGCCGCCGGTTTCAAGGGCGATGAAGCCGAAGTCACGATGATCCCGTCGACCACCGCGACCCTGGACCTGGAAACCGCGCAGAAGGTGCTCAAGCTGATCGACATGCTCGAGGACCTGGACGACGTGCAGAACGTCTATTCCAATGCCGATATCCCGGACGACGTAATGGCGCAACTCGGCTGAGCCGAGCGGAGCGATAACGCGAAGCCGGAAGTGGGGTACGCTTGACGCGTTCGATCCCCGCTTCCGGCTTTTAGTATCCAGCTTATGACTTTGATTCTAGGGATTGACCCCGGTTCGCGTATCACCGGCTTCGGCGTGGTGCGGGAAACGGCGCGCGGCTGCGAGTACGTGGCGTCGGGATGCATCCGGACCGGCAATGGCCCCTTGCACGAGCGTCTGCAGGTGGTGTTCCGCAGCGTCCGCGAGGTGATCCGCACCCACGGCCCGACGGCCCTGAGCATCGAGCAGGTGTTCATGGCGCGCAATGCCGACTCGGCCCTGAAACTCGGCCAGGCGCGCGGCGCGGCTATCGTCGCGGCGATGGAGGAGGGGCTGAGCGTGGCGGAATACACCGCGTCACAGGTCAAGCAGGCCGTGGTCGGCACTGGTGGCGCGGACAAGCAGCAGGTGCAGATGATGGTCATGCACCTGCTGAAACTGACCCAGAAACCGCAGATCGATGCCTCGGACGCCCTGGCCATCGCCCTGTGTCATGCCCATACCCAGCAGAGCCTGGTCCCCCATGGCCTGGTGGGCGCGCGCCGTCGCGGCGGGCGCCTGCGTCTTTGAATAAGGAAAGCTCGTCGTGATCGGACGCTTGCGTGGCACCCTGGCGGAGAAACAGCCGCCGCACCTGATCCTGGATGTGAATGGCGTCGGCTATGAGGTGGAGGTGCCGATGACGACCCTCTATCGGCTCCCTTCGGTGGGCGAGCCGGTGACCTTGCATACGCATCTGGTTGTGCGTGAGGATGCGCACTTGCTCTATGGTTTCGCCGAAAAGCGCGAGCGAGAGCTGTTCCGCGAACTGATCCGGCTCAATGGGGTGGGGCCGAAGCTGGCCCTGGCGCTGATGTCGGGCCTGGAAGTGGACGAGCTGGTGCGTTGCGTGCAGGCGCAGGATACTTCCACCCTGGTGAAGATTCCCGGCGTCGGCAAGAAAACGGCCGAGCGCCTGCTGGTCGAATTGAAGGACCGTTTCAAGGCCTGGGAAAACATGCCCACCATTGCGCCGCTGGTGATGGAACCCCGCGCCAGCGCTACAGTCTCAAGCGCGGAGGCCGATGCGGTCAGCGCGCTGATCGCCCTGGGCTTCAAGCCACAGGAAGCCAGCCGTGCCGTCGCAGCCGTACCGGGAGAGGATTTGTCCAGCGAAGAAATGATCCGCCAGGCCCTCAAGGGCATGGTCTAGGTAGCGCCCGATGATCGAGCCTGATCGCCTCATATCCGCCGTTTCCGGACGCGAACGCGAAGAGCAGCTGGACCGCGCCATCCGCCCGCTGAAACTGGCCGACTACATCGGCCAGCCCAGCGTGCGCGAGCAGATGGAGTTGTTCATCCATGCCGCCCGTGGCCGCCAGGAGGCGCTCGACCATACGCTGATCTTCGGTCCGCCGGGACTGGGCAAGACGACCCTGGCGAATATCATCGCCCAAGAAATGGGTGTTTCGATCAAGAGCACCTCCGGGCCGGTGCTGGAGCGTCCCGGCGATCTCGCCGCACTGCTGACCAACCTGGAGGCCGGCGATGTCCTGTTCGTCGACGAGATCCACCGTCTTTCGCCCATCGTCGAGGAAGTGCTGTATCCGGCCATGGAAGATTTCCAGCTGGACATCATGATCGGCGAAGGCCCCGCAGCCCGCTCGATCAAGCTGGACCTGCCGCCGTTCACCCTGGTCGGCGCGACCACGCGCGCCGGCATGCTGACCAACCCGTTGCGCGATCGCTTCGGCATCGTACAACGCCTGGAGTTCTACAACGTCGAGGACCTGGCGACCATCGTCAGTCGCTCGGCGGGCATACTCGGCCTGCAGATCGAAACGCAGGGCGCCGCGGAAATCGCCAAGCGCGCCCGTGGCACGCCGCGTATCGCCAACCGCCTGCTGCGGCGGGTGCGGGATTTCGCCGAAGTCCGCGGGCAAGGCGACATCACCCGGGTGATCGCCGACAAGGCGCTGAACCTGCTCGATGTCGACGAGCGTGGCTTCGACCACCTCGACCGGCGTCTGTTGCTGACCATGATCGACAAGTTCGATGGCGGGCCGGTGGGGATCGACAACCTCGCCGCGGCGTTGAGCGAGGAGCGGCACACTATCGAGGATGTACTGGAGCCCTATCTGATCCAGCAGGGCTACATCATGCGGACGCCACGGGGACGTGTGGTGACCCGCCACGCCTACCTGCATTTTGGCCTGAATATTCCGAAAAGGTTGGGTCCGGGGGTAACGTCGGATCTGTTCACGTCTGAAGATGGTAATTAATTGCATTTGTGGGCGATTGCCGATTGGCAAAGCCGGGACTTGGTTCTAGAGTATGCGCGCGCAACACGGGGGAAAGCCGTTCCAGCAGCGTTTCCGGGTCTATTACGAGGACACGGATGCCGGCGGCATCGTCTATTACGTCAACTACCTCAAGTTCATGGAACGGGCTCGGACCGAGCGGCTGCGGGCTTTGGGGTTCGCCCAATCGCAACTGGTCGGTGACAACCTGCTGTTCGTCGTCCACTCCGCCGAGGCGCGCTACCACGCGCCAGCGAAGCTCGACGATGAGCTGCTGGTCAGTGCCGAGGTCGAGGAGTTGAACCGGGCGAGCCTGAAGTTTCGTCAACAGGTTCGTCGAGCGTCGGACTTCGTCCTGCTCTGCGAGGGGCGGTTCCTGGTGGCGTGCGTGCGAGCGGACACCCTGAAGCCACGTGCTATCCCCGAAGCGTTGCGTGCGGCTTTTGCCGGAAGCCCGGATTCTTTTTCAGCAGGAGATTAAAGTGGAACCGAACGTCGTCGACCATACCTCCATGTGGAGCCTGATCAGCAACGCCAGTATCGTGGTGCAGCTGGTCATGCTGACCCTCGTGGCCGCCTCGGTCACATCCTGGATCATGATCTTCCAGCGTGGCAACGCCATGCGCGCCGCGAAGAAGGCGCTGGATGCCTTCGAGGAACGCTTCTGGTCGGGCATCGACCTGTCCAAGCTGTATCGCCAGGCCGGTAGCAACCCGGACCCGGACTCGGGCGTCGAGCAGATCTTCCGTGCCGGCTTCAAGGAGTTCTCCCGCCTGCGCCAGCAGCCCGGCGTCGATCCCGACGCGGTGATGGAAGGCGTGGCGCGCGCCATGCGCGTGGCGATTTCCCGTGAGGAAGAGAAGCTCGAAGCCAGCCTGCCCTTCCTGGCAACCGTCGGCTCCACCAGCCCGTACGTCGGCCTGTTCGGTACCGTCTGGGGTATCATGAACTCCTTCCGTGGCCTGGCCACCGTGCAGCAGGCTACCCTGGCCACCGTCGCCCCGGGTATCGCCGAGGCGCTGATCGCCACCGCCATCGGCCTGTTCGCCGCGATTCCGGCGGTCATCGCCTACAACCGTTTCTCCGCGCGTTCTGAGATGCTGATCGGTCGCTACTACACCTTCGCCGACGAGTTCCAGGCCATCCTGCACCGCAAGGTGCACACCAGCGACGACTAAGACGACTGAGAGGTAAGCCGATATGGCAAGGGTTCGTCACAAGCGCAAGCCGGTCGCGGAAATGAACGTGGTGCCTTACATCGACGTGATGCTGGTACTGCTGGTGATTTTCATGGTGACCGCACCGATGCTCAACCAGGGGGTCAAGGTCGACCTGCCGAAGGTGTCCAGCGAGGCTCTGCCCCAGGACAACAACAAGCAGGTCCTGACCCTTTCGGTGAAGGCCGACGGTTCCTATTACTGGAACGTCGGCAGTGAAGTGGATACTGAAAAACAGACCGATAGCGCCGTGTCGTTGGAACAGATGACCGATGCAGTCACCAAGATCATGAGTGCCCGTCCGGACACCCAGGTATTCATCCGCGGCGACAAGGCGGTGAACTATGGTGCGGTGGTTGGCGCCATGGGTGCCTTGCAGCAGGCCGGTGTGCCCAATGTCGGGTTGATTACCGAGGCTCCCTGATCTTGAAGCAACAGTTCGAGCGCTCGCCTTCCGAGAGTTATTTCTGGCCCGTCGTCCTGGCGGTGGTCCTGCACGTTCTGATCTTCGCCATGCTGTTCGTCAGCTGGGCGTTTGCCCCGGAGCTTCCTCCCTCCAAGCCGATCGTGCAGGCCACGCTCTACCAGCTCAAGTCGAAGAGCCAGGCGACCACCCAGACCAACCAGAAGATCGCCGGCGAGGCGAAGAAGACCGCCTCCAGGCAATATGAAGTCGAGCAGCTCGAGCAGAAGAAGCTCGAACAGCAGAAACTCGAGCAGCAGAAGCTGGAACAGCAGCAGGTAGCCGCCGCGAAGGCGGCGGAACAAAAGAAGGCTGACGAGGCTCGAAAGGCGGAGGCCGAGAAAGTCGCCGCGGCGAAGAAGGCCGATGAAGCCAAGAAGGCTGCCGAGGCCAAGGCCGCCGAACAGAAGAAGCAAGCCGACATAGCCAGGAAGCGCGCCGAAGAGGAGGCCAAGAAGAAGGCCGCCGACCAGGCGAAGAAAGCCGAGGACGCGAAGAAGAAAGCGGCCGAGGAAGCCAAGAAGAAAGCGGCAGCCGAGGCGGCGAAGAAGAAGGCCGCCGTCGAGGCCGCCAAGAAGAAGGCGGCGGCTGCCGCCGCGGCAGCCCGCAAGGCCGCCGAGGACAAGAAGGCCCAGGCCCTGGCCGAGCTGCTCTCTGATACCACCGAGCGCCAGCAGGCCCTGGCAGACGAGGTGGGCAGCGAGGTCACCGGCAGCCTTGACGACCTGATCGTCAACCTGGTCAGCCAGCAGTGGCGGCGTCCTCCATCGGCGCGTAATGGAATGAGCGTAGAAGTACTGATCGAAATGCTGCCGGACGGTACCATCACCAACGCCAGCGTCAGCCGTTCGAGCGGTGACAAGCCGTTCGACAGTTCGGCGGTGGCGGCTGTACGCAACGTCGGCCGCATTCCCGAGATGCAGCAACTGCCGCGGGCGACCTTCGACAGTCTGTACCGTCAGCGCCGCATCATCTTTAAACCGGAGGATTTGAGTCTGTGAGTACCCTGATTCGCATTGCGCTGTTTGCCCTGGCCCTGGTGGCGGGTGCTGCGCAGGCTGCCGACCCGCTGGTGATCTCCAGCGGCAACGACCGTGCCATTCCCATCGCCGTGGTGCCGTTCGGCTTCCAGGGCGGCAACGTGTTGCCGGAAGACATGTCCAACATCATCGGCAATGACCTGCGCAACTCGGGTTACTTCGAGCCGCTGCCCCGGCAGAACATGATCAGCCAGCCGGCCCAGGCCAGCGAAGTGATCTTCCGCGACTGGAAGGCGGTGGGCGTGAACTACGTGATGGTGGGCAACATCGTGCCCGCCGGCGGCCGTCTGCAGGTGCAGTACGCGCTGTTCGACGTGGGTACCGAGCAGCAGGTGCTGACCGGCAGCGTGACCGGCAGCACCGACCAGTTGCGCGACATGTCGCACTACATCGCCGACCAGTCGTTCGAGAAGCTGACCGGCATCAAGGGCGCGTTCTCCACCAAGATGCTCTACGTCACCGCCGAGCGTTTCTCGGTCGACAACACCCGCTACACCCTGCAGCGTTCCGACTACGACGGCGCGCGCCCGGTGACCCTGCTGCAGTCGCGCGAGCCGATCGTGTCGCCGCGCTTCTCGCCGGACGGCCGCCGCATCGCCTATGTGTCCTTCGAGCAGAAGCGTCCGCGTATCTTCATCCAGTATGTCGATACCGGCCGCCGCGAGCAGATCACCAACTTCGAAGGCCTGAACGGCGCTCCGGCGTTCTCCCCGGACGGCAATCGCCTGGCCTTCGTCCTGTCGCGCGACGGTAACCCGGAGATCTACGTAATGGATCTCGGCAGCCGCTCCCTGCGCCGCCTGACCAACAACCTGGCGATCGACACCGAGCCTTTCTGGGGCAAGGACGGTTCCACCCTGTACTTCACCTCCGACCGTGGCGGCAAGCCGCAGATCTACAAGATGAACGTGAACAGCGGCGCCGTGGACCGGGTGACCTTCATCGGCAACTACAACGCCAACCCGAAACTCTCGGCCGACGAGAAGACCCTGGTGATGGTTCACCGCCAGCAGGGCTACACCAACTTCCAGATCGCCGCCCAGGACCTCCAGCGCGGCAATCTGCGGGTGCTGTCGAACACTACCCTGGACGACTCGCCCACTGTCGCGCCCAATGGCACCATGCTAATCTACGCCACCCGCCAGCAGGACCGGGGCGTGCTGATGCTCGTATCCATCAACGGACGCGTACGGATACCTCTCCCTACCGCTCAGGGCGATGTGCGCGAGCCTTCCTGGTCCCCTTACCTGAACTGACGGTCGCCAACGGTTACAAACTTATACACTGGGGTTCATTAGGAGTTACATGATGGAAATGCTGAAATTCGGCAAATTTGCTGCGCTGGCTCTGGCCATGGCTGTAGCTGTGGGTTGCTCCTCCAAGGGCGGCGACGCTTCCGGTGAAGGTGCCAATGGCGGCGTCGACCCGAACGCAGGCTATGGCGCCAACAGCGGTGCCGTTGACGGCAGCCTGAGCGACGAAGCCGCTCTGCGTGCGATCACCACCTTCTACTTCGAGTACGACAGCTCCGACCTGAAGCCGGAAGCCATGCGTGCTCTGGACGTACATGCGAAAGACCTGAAAGGCAGCGGTCAGCGCGTAGTCCTGGAAGGCCACACCGACGAACGTGGTACCCGCGAGTACAACATGGCCCTGGGCGAGCGTCGTGCCAAGGCCGTTCAGCGTTACCTGGTACTGCAGGGCGTGTCCCCGGCTCAGCTGGAACTGGTTTCCTACGGTAAGGAGCGTCCGGTTGCCACTGGCCACGACGAGCAGTCCTGGGCCCAGAACCGTCGCGTCGAGCTGCGGAAGTAAGAAGACGTCATGCCCAAGCACCTGCGTGTCCTGACCTTCCTCGCGCTCAGCATGCCGTTCGCGGCCTGGGCGGAAGTTCCTGTGTATGACGGCGTTGCCGCCAACAACGGCGGCAACGTTCCTCCTTCAGGGTATGGCACGGCAGGTGCCGGTGGCGCCTTTGCCGGAGGTGGGGTGACAACTCCCACCTCCGTGCAGGGGGAACTGTTCATGCAGCTGCAGCAGATGCAGGACGAGCTGGCTCGCCTGCGTGGCACGCTGGAAGAACAGCAGAACCAGATCCAGCAACTCAAGCAGGAAGGCCTGGAGCGTTACCAGGAACTCGACCGCCGGATTTCCGGTGGTGGCGCGCCTGCCGCACAGAATTCCGCACCGGCTGGCGCGATCAACGCCAACGGCGCGCCTGCGGCTCCCGCAGGCAACAACGCCCCGGCGCCGAGCGGCGAGCCGGGCGACCCGGCGAAGGAAAAGCTCTATTACGACGCGGCCTTCGACCTGATCAAGAGCAAGGATTTCGACAAGGCCAGCCAGGCGTTCACTGCCTTCCTGCGCAAGTATCCGAACAGCCAGTATTCCGGCAATGCCCAATACTGGCTCGGCGAGGTGAACCTGGCCAAGGGCGACCTGCAGGGCGCCGGCCAGGCTTTCGCGCGGGTCAGCCAGAGCTACCCGAGCAGCCAGAAAGTGCCCGATTCGCTGTACAAGCTGGCGGATGTCGAGCGCCGCCTGGGCAACAACGACAAGGCCAAGGGCATCCTCCAGCAGGTCATTTCCCAGTACCCGGGAACCTCCGCGGCACAACTGTCGCAGCGCGACCTGAAGAACCTTCGCTGATCCCGTCTCGATGAACAAACCCGCGCCAGTCGCGGGTTTTTTCGTTAGAATCGGCGCCCCGCGGAATTACACGGTTTCAGCTCGGCTGATGCCCGTGTTTCCCGCCAGGAGACTTCCGCGGATGTGGGCGCTCCCGAGGCGCTTCTCCTATTTACCGCAACGGAGGCGGACGACCTGTTCAGTCGTCACGCCCGTGGCTGATATGCAACAGACCCTGCGCATTACCGAGATCTTCTACTCGTTGCAGGGGGAGACACGTACCGCCGGCTTGCCGACGGTCTTCGTGCGCCTGACCGGCTGCCCCCTGCGTTGTCATTACTGCGATACCGCCTATGCCTTCAGCGGCGGCGAAATCGTCAGCCTGGATGCCATCCTCGAGCGGGTGGCTGCCTACAAGCCTCGCTATATCTGCGTAACTGGCGGCGAGCCGCTGGCCCAGCCGAATTGCATTCCGCTGTTGGAACGACTCTGCGACGCCGGTTACGAGGTATCCCTGGAAACCAGCGGGGCTCTCGACGTGTCGCGGGTCGATCCCCGCGTGAGCAAGGTCCTCGACCTGAAGACGCCGGGATCCGGCGAGGTCGGGCGCAACCGTTACGAAAACATCCCGTTGCTGACTGCCAACGACCAGGTGAAATTCGTCGTCTGCTCGCGGGAGGACTACGACTGGGCGGTATCCAAGCTGATCGAGTATCGCCTCGAACAGCGCACCGGCGAAGTCCTGTTCTCGCCCAGCCACCGGCAGGTGGATGCGCGCGAGCTGGCCGACTGGATCGTTGCCGACAACCTGCCGGTACGCCTGCAACTGCAATTGCACAAGATTCTCTGGAACGACGAGCCGGGCCATTGAGACGAGGAAACTCACCATGAACCAGAAGAAAGCGGTCATCCTGCTCTCCGGCGGCCTCGACTCCGCCACCGTTGTCGCCATGGCCAAGGCCGATGGCTATGCCTGCTACACCATGAGCTTCGACTACGGCCAGCGCCATCGCGCCGAGTTGCAGGCCGCTGAGCGCGTGGCGCGGCAGCTGGGGGCGATCGAGCACAAGGTGATAGGGCTGGATCTCAACGGGATGGGCGGCTCGGCATTGACCGACGACAGCATCGCCGTACCCGAGGCGCCCAGCCAGGGAATACCGGTGACCTATGTGCCGGCGCGCAATACCGTGTTCCTGTCGCTTGCCCTGGGCTGGGCCGAAGTGCTCGAGGCCCGAGACATCTTCATTGGCGTGAACGCGGTGGACTATTCCGGGTATCCGGATTGCCGTCCCGAGTTCGTCGAGGCGTTCGAGCGGATGGCCAACCTGGCCACCAAGGCCGGCGTGGAAGGCAATGGGTTCCGGATCCAGGCACCGCTGCAGTACCTGTCCAAGGCACAGATCATCCAGGCGGGCGTTGCGCGCGGCGTGGACTACGGGCTGACGGTGTCCTGCTACCAGGCCGATGATCAGGGGCGGGCATGTGGCAAATGCGATAGCTGCCGGCTACGCGCGGATGGCTTCGCGGCGGCCGGTATTCCTGATCCGACGCCATATTTCTGAAAAAAATTCGCGAGGGGTGTTGTTTTTGCGTTAGAAATCAGTATTATACGCCTCGCGTTGGGTCGTTAGCTCAGTCGGTAGAGCAGTTGGCTTTTAACCAATTGGTCGTAGGTTCGAATCCTACACGACCCACCATTTTCGAGGGGCGAGTTGCACAGACCTAGGGAAGGGTGTTTCACCTTTTACTTGTCCAGCAGCCGTCTGGGCCGAACATTAGGCCCGCATTGACGTGATGTCAATATGGAATAGCCCACCTATCTAGGTGGGCTTTTCTGTTTCTAAGGCCCTGAAACCATTCTGCAGGCGTAGCAATGCGCCCCCGACGTAATCAGCGATTACAGAGGGTACTGCGGTGTTGGCCTTGAAATTGCGCGGCTCTGCCAGCATGCCGGCGCTGGAGTCGAGGCGCATTCGGTAATTGCGGATTTTGCCTACAGGCCTAGCGATCTGCTGGGAGGCGCGGCTACCTTTCGTCCGGTAGCCGGCCCCTCAGTACCGGTATCGCTAGGCGAGACTGCTTCGGGCGGTAGATCCCCATCCACCAGATCCGCTTGTTGCAGCGGGAGACGCGGATGCCGAGGCGGCACGGTTCGATAAGTGTTGAGCCATCAGAGTGAACAGCACGCTTTGCTCGAAGGTGTCAGGTGGCTGTGGTAGCGCTTCTTCCCACACGGTTGGACCTCCCTGAATGCCTGTCCCTGGAAATGGGGTAGAACCCGTGGCTCTCGAGAATCTCGTAGACCGGAATCCAATACACCCCGGTCGACTCCATCGCCACCGTGGTGACTCCCAGCTCGACCAGCCAATCGGCCATGCGCTCCAGGTCGGCGGTACGCCTTGAAGGTTTGCACCGGCTCTTCGGCGAGATCGACGGGCACTGCCACCACATGGAAGCGCGAACCGATGTCGATGCCGGCCGCTCGTTCGTGAATCACTGGCAGCCCCTGCCGCTGCGAACTGGACGTTTTCATGAGAACCCTCCACTCACTGGATGTGCTGGACGGGGACTCGGAACAGATCACATTCCTAAACGGGGTCACGAAACGCGCCACCACTAACGGGTCCGCAGCTTCCCCTGGGTCAGGTTTTTTGACGGGGACTGAGCCTCCAAAAAACAGGCGACCACTGTCCAGCGCTGTCAGCGTAGTGACCGTGTTTCTAACCCAATGGGGCGCGGTTTTTTAATATCGCTTTCTCCCGCTCCAGCCGGTTGATCCGAGCCTCCAGCTCCTGGAGCTTCTGCTGTTCGGGGGTGAGCGCCTTGCTCTCCGGGGTTACGCCATCGCGCTCCTGCTGGAGCTGTTTCACCCAACGGCGCAAGGCCGAATCCACCACCTCCAGCGAACGGCAGGCGTCGATATGGCTGTAGTCTTGGTCCAACACCAGGGCCGCGGCCTCTCGTTTGAACTCGGCGGAAAACGTACGTCGTTGCTTGCTTATCAGACACCTCTCTCACGGCGAGGATTTTCGCCTAAATCGGTGTCCGGGATCAGTAGACCACTACAAGTAAGCCAACGATTAGCGTTTGTGGCCGCCAGCCAGGGGGAGAGTGATGAAGAGGCATGGGTCTGTACCGGTTCGAGGAAGGTACAGACAGCAGACAGGATCGCTTCCGATGGGGCAGCAGGAAATCATCATTACGTAAGCGGTGTATTTTTGACCCGCGATTCAGGGCTGTTGTTTACAACAGCAGGGGGGCCTCATGTCTTGGATGTACACCAGTAGGCGCTCCAAAAGCGGCGACGTTTCCTTGCCGGAATGCACCAGAACGAGGTCTAGTGCTGAGTGATCCACTGATGTAAGCCTACGAATGGTTATGCTCTTGGGTAACATGTTGCAGAAATGATAGGGCACTAGGCTGCAAAGCCCCGTTGCCGCCACCATGGAAAAGATACTCAACATTCCATCGGCCTCGAGCGGTTCAACGACCGCATTGCCGTTTTGGTGGAGAAATTCGTCGATGGTGGATCGGAGAGCAGGTGCCGCCGAGGCGCTAATCGCTACTAGGCGCTCCTTGCAGAGGTCTGACGGAGAAATTTTCCTTTTGTGCAATAAGCGATGCCCGCGCGGAAGAATGGCCATAAGGGTTTCCTTTCGAACGACCTGACTTGCCCATCCAGGAGGCACATCGCCGCGCCGAATGAATGCGGCATTGATGCTGCGCAGCTCCAGAGCTCTGATCAGCTCGAGAGGTAGCTTGCTTTGAACGTCAACCCCAATACAGCGTGTTTCAGAAGCCAGCGCCGCCGAGACTAATCCCATCAATTCATCTTCCGTGCCAGGAATCATGCCCAGCACTAGGCGGCATACCTGTTTTCCGCTGTCTTGCGTGCGTTTCAGGGCTGCATCGAACTGGGTGACAGCCAGCAGGGCCTCCTTTCGAAGAACCTCCCCCGCTTCAGTCAGGTGTACACCTTGCCACGTGCGAACAAAAAGCGTGCAACCGACATGTGCTTCAAGCGCTTGGATCTGGCGCGTCAACGAAGGTTGGGCAACCCGTAACCGCTGAGCTCCGGCGGTGAAGCTGCCGGCATCGGCAATCGCGAGAAAATAACGTAGATGGCGGATATCCATCCCATGATCATACCTGCAAGCTATAGGTAGGACTTAACAAAGTATTTGAACTGCTCTTCATCTATTTCCTAACTTAACGCCAGTCGAATCGATAGATCGGGTAAGAACCGCAGGCTCATAGGCATGAAGGCTTGATTTGGATGGCTCGGGAACGAGGGCCTATAGGCAAAGACAAGCATCAAGAGCATCCAATGATACTTGTGTCAATGTTGTGACTCTTCCACAGAGTGAGGAACTAGTAATGAGCAATTCAATCACGAAAGTTGCAGTGGTCGGTACTGGGGTCATAGGTGCGAGCTGGAGCGCTTTATTTTTAGCTAGGGGGCTCAAGGTAACGGCAACCGACCCAGCACCGGGGGCTGAGACTATTCTGCGTGAATACATAGCGAATGCTTGGCCGGCCTTGGAAGAGTTAGGGCTGGCGGTTCCGGCAGCTTCGCCATCAAATCTAACTTTTACTAAAGACCTCGCCGAAATTGCTGGTGTTGATTTCGTACAAGAGAATGGCCCTGAGCGACTGGCCTTTAAGCAGAGCCTGTATCAACAACTGGATGAGCTTCTGGCGCCTGAGGTGTTGATTGCTACCAGCTCGTCGGGGCTGATGATGACGGAAATCCAGAAGGGCTGCGCCCTTCATCCGGAGCGATGCTTAGTCGGCCACCCTTTCAATCCTCCGCATCTCATTCCTCTGGTTGAGTTAGTGGCTGGAGAGAGGACTTCACCGGATTCAATCAAACGAGCGGACGCTTTTTACACCGCTCTTGGCAAGCGAACGATCCGGTTGAATAAAGAGGTGCCGGGACATGTAGCCAATCGGCTACAAGGTGTGCTGATTCGTGAGGTGATGTCGCTTGTCAATGAGGGCGTCGTGACAGTGGCCGATGCTGATACCGCGTGTTCGTGGGGGCCGGGTCTGCGCTGGGGGGTGATGGGGCCCGTGCTGCTCAACCATCTTGGTGGCGGATCGGGGGGCATTGAGCACTTTTATCAGCAGTTCGCCGGACCACTGGTCACATGGTGGACACCCTTGGGGGAGGTGCAGCTAAACCCCGAGATGCAGAAAAAAATAGTCGACGGCCTGTATGCGGAAGTAGATGGACGAAACATTGAGGAATTGGCCTGCGAGCGTGATCGTTTATTGATGATCCTTCTCAAAGCGCGCTTGGCAGCCGAGACCGTTGATAAATCCCGGTAACAGCAGGTCGATATGCAGTATTCGATGAATTCAGAACAGTATATATGGTCAATGGCCTAGCTTAGGTTAGTGGTCTAAATGGTACTGTCGAATTAATCGTTGAAACCTAACATCCTTCTTGACTTGATCAAGCCTCCCGAGGTGACTACTAATAGTCTAGTTAACTGGTAGCCTAAGTTATTCTGTAATCGAATTTTGAATTATATATGTTCAAACGGTTATATGCTTTCGAGCAACCATTTGCTTTTTACTTAAACAGCCTAGGAGAAATACCATGTCCAGAGAGATGACGCGACGGAACTTTGTTGGTACCTACCTGAGCACAGGCACAGCCCTAATAGCTGCCTCGATGGCGCCATCTGTTTTTGCAAACACCTCAAAGCCCATTCCGATCGAGCAAGGCTCCATCGCCACACCAAATGGTCTGCGAATAGCCTATGAACGGCAGCGCAATGGTGGACATCCAGTCTTGCTTATTCCCGGCACCATGTGTGATCGAGGGATCTGGCGGCCAGTACAGGAAGCTTTCCAGCGCTTCGACACCATTTTACTCGACAATAGAGACTCAGGACAGAGTAGTTTGAGCCCGAGCAACTACACCTTGCGCGATATGGCTGAGGACGCTCTGGCACTTCTCGACGAGTTGAGAATTGAGCGTGTTCATCTGGTAGGACACTCGATGGGGGGACAGATAGCGCAGGAGCTTGCTTTGATGGCACCGGCTCGCGTCAGCCGAATGCTGCTGGCCAATACCTGGGCTCGCACTGACGACAAGATGAATGCCATGTTCGATAGTTGGGAGGTCCTTCGTAATTATCAAAGCGATGAGGCTTTTGCCAAGTCTATGACAATTTATGGAAATGGTTCCAGCACTCTATCAAGGCGGACTGTTGATGAACTACTTGAAGCGTCTGCGAAGATACTTGCACCACAAGAGCCAGCGGCTTTTCTTCGTAATGTAGAAGCTGATAGAAAGGCTGACACCCTAAGTCGGCTCGGAGAGATTAAAGCTCGTACTTTAGTGCTCTGGAGCGAGGAAGATCGCTGTTTGCTGCCTCCTCATGCCAAGCAGTTGGAGAAAGGTATACCCGGTGCCAAGTCCGTGCGCATAAGGAACTGTGGGCATAATAGCATGGGGGAGAGAAGCAATGTTTTTATGAAGATTGCTGAAGATTTTCTTATCTGATTTTGTAAATTTAAATTTCTTATAAGGATCGGGCTTGCCATCGTCTGATGGCAAGCCTTTTAAGATAAATAGTTTAAAGGGATTCATTTCCTATGGTTTTTCTCAATGGTTAGGAAGGCCAGTTGCTGTCTTCCAGTTGAAGGGTCCTTTCAATGGTTAAATTAAGTTCGCAAACTGCTTCCAGGACTCCATCCCCGGAGCCGTTGCTTTTGAAGTTATAGATTTCACATTGTGATTTTCTAAACTTGAGCCAGTTGCGTTGGGCTATTTTCCAGGCTGGAGGATTCACTCTGCTTGAAAGTGTTTCTTTGTAGGCCTTGTTTAACTTTTGGTCCCAAATTTTATGTTCCTCTTCTATGCAGGAGTATTGTTCTACTGTGTTTGTGCTGTTGTTTATGCATTTTCTGTAAGTTTCAGTGTATGGGTGGGTTATAGGTTCAGAGTTTGCTGGGTTGCTAGCTGTTAGTAGAAAGAATATTGCGGAGGAAGTGATTGAGGAAAGGAGTCCTTTTGAAGTTCTAGTGATTTTCATGCTGGCTACTCCTGTGGTTTGTGGTGATTATCACTTGACTGGTAAAGTTTATTTTTAAAAAAACTTCTGGCAAGGTGTATGATGCTTTATTAAAACTTTAACGCTACAGTGTCAAGACTTACCGCCTGCTTTGGCTGGGTTTGGTGACGTCTGTCTAGAACACTAAGCGATGTGGGCGTAGGTACGTCAGGCAGGGAAACTCTCCAGTCTAAAAAATACTGAATTATTGATTGCATGGAGTTATTCAGAAGTAAGGTTATTGAGGCGGTTTCAATCTTTCAGGTTTCCACAATGCTTGGAGTCGGAGAATAGTTTCCTTGTGGGAAGCGAAGACTTCGTCGAAAACGGCAGCCTCACATGCTGCCACTGCGATGTGTTCTTGAGCACAGTCAAGAGCATCTTGGAATTGTTGCAGCACCAACGTCTCAATATTCCGGCCGCCACTCTGCATCCTGGGTTCGATAGGCAATCGAAAAAGAAGCAGCTTTCCTTGTCAGATTGGCTGAAATGAAGAATTTTTTGTCCGTTCTATCCAATGACGCAACTTTTTCTTGAGAATATGATAAGCATTCTCATTTGTATTCCAGATCGCATCGATATGCTGGAGCCGACCATGAATATCGACACAACTGAGTATCCCTTCGTACGTATGGAAAACTCCCCCGCCCGCGCCAGACCTATCGAGGAGGTGCTGGAGTGCATCTCGGAACTGTTGGCCCGCGGCCGCCCTTTCGTATTCGTCAGCCAGGATGCCCCCGACGACGCCGAAGACCATATCGATACCCGACGCAAGATCGTCACCTGGATGAAGGCCCACCGGACCGAGATTCGGCGTCTGATCAAAGGCCACCTGCAGATCGTCCCGGAGCCGGACCAGCGCGCCGAGATGCAGGGGTTCTCGATGGTCTTTGCCAAGTTCTGGGGCTACCCCATGTTCGTTGTCGCCAGTGCCGAGGCCGCTCGCGCCAAGGCCGAGTCGCTGCTGGCCGGTGCCTGAACGAGCTCGTGAGGAATCGTCCGATGCCCATCGCCGGAAACGAATCGAACTATCCCGATCTCATCGACCGCCCGGTGGTGGTACTCGGACTGGAAATGCCAACCGCCAGTTGGGAGATACCGTTCCACAACCACCGTAAGGCGCAGCTCATATTCGCCGACAGCGGGCTGATCACTTTGGAGGCCGATGCCGGCATCTGGGTGGTGCCGCCGCAAGGAGCAGTCTGGATTCCCAGCGGCATGCCGCACCGCGCCAGCAGTTGCGGAAACGCCGAGGGCTTTGCGGTGTTCGTCGAAGCGGATGCTGCGGCAGAGCTACCCAGCAGTTGCTGCACGATCTCCGTTTCGCCGTTCCTGCGCGCGTTGTTGGCACGCACCGCGGCCCTTCCCGCGCACTATGGCTTGGACGGCCCACAGGCGCGCCTGATGCAGGTGTTGCTCGATGAACTGATCGCCGCGCCGCAGGAGAGCCTGCACCTGCCCATGCCTGTCGACCCACGCCTTCGCAAACTCGCCGATGCGATGCTGGCTGCCCCGGCAGAGCATGCCACGCTCGATCTCTGGGCCAGCCGCATCGGCATGAGCGAGCGCAACATGTCGAGGCTGTTCGTTGCCGAAACCGGCTTGAGTGTGAGCAGATGGCGCCGCCGGATGCACATCATCAGGGCCTTGCCGCTGCTCGCCCAGGGCCATCTCATCCAGGCCATCGCCGACGACCTGGGCTACGACAGCCCCGGAGCCTTCGTGACTATGTTCCGCAAGGCCGTCGGAGTGCCTCCGCGACGTTTCCTGGCGCAGCGCACGGCCCGGCTCGACGCCCCCCTACACATTCCTGCCGGGAGTCTCCATGAGCGCCCTTGAAGCCAACGACACGCCGGCCAACGAGCCTGCGCCGCTGGGCCAGATCCTGCGCCCGATCCGTAGCCGCCTGATCTGCGCCGCCACCCTGGCAGGCCTGGGTGCGGCGCTGACGCTGGTGCCGCTGGCCGGCATCGCCCATATCGCACAGATTGCGCTCGGCGCTGTCGCCATCCATGCCACCGAAGCCACGGCCCACGGCGAACTCTGGCGGACGGTGGCCCTCAGCATCGCCAGCCTGTTCGGCGGCCTGCTACTGATCCTGCTGGCCGAAGCCACGGCGCACGCGGCCGACAACCGCCTGACCCACCACCTGCGGCTAGCCGCGGTGCGTCGGCTGGCGAAGGTGCCGCTGGGCTGGTTCGGCTCGCGCTCGTCGGGCGAGATCAAGCACGCCATGCAGGACGACATCGGCACCCTGCACGACCTGACCGCACATTTCTACACCACCCTGGGGCGCACGCTCGGTGCCATCCTGACCTCGCTGGTCTATCTGTTCGCGCTGGATTGGCGCCTGGCACTGGTAGCGCTCCTGCCCTACGTAGGCGGGTTGCTGCTGATCGGTTCGGCTATGAACTTCAGCGAACGTCAGATGCAGGCCTTCGGCGCAGGACAAGCGCGCGTGGACAATGCGGTAGTCGAGTTCGTCAACGGCGTTCCGGTCATCAAGACCTTCGGCGCCGGCGGCAGGGCTCACGGCAACTATCGGACCGCGGTGGACGGTTTCCTAGAAGTATTTCTCCAGTTGCTACAGCCGACGCTCGGCTCCATGAGCATCGCCAACGCACTGATGGCGCCGGTCGCGGTGTTGGGCGTGGTGCTTGCGGCAGGCACACTGTTCGTGCACCTCGACTGGATGACCCCGGCGGCAGTTCTGCCCTTTGTCCTGATGGCTCCCGGGGTGTCTGCTCCGCTGATGCTGCTGATCTTCATTGCGCACGGACTGGACCCCGCGAAGGGAGCGGCTCGGCGTGTGCAGGACCTGTTGCGTACCGCAGTGCTGGAACAACCTGCGGCAGCATTGCGGCAGACGCCCACCGGCAGCGAGATTCGCATTGAGCAGGTAGGCTACACCTACGACGCGGACGCGCAGCACAAAGTGCTCGCGAACCTGAATCTCACACTTGAACCCGGCACAGTTACCGCATTGGTCGGTCCTTCCGGCGCTGGCAAGTCCACCCTGGCGCGACTGCTGCTGCGTTTCTTCGATCCGAGCCAAGGGCGCATAACGTTAGGTGGTGCAGACCTGCGGAACCTCGAAAGTACCGAGTTGTACCGGCACATTGGTTTCGTCCTGCAGGACGTGCGGCTGATCCATGCCAGCGTGCATGACAACATCGCGCTGGGCCGTCCCTCGGCGGCCCGGTCGGAAATCGAGAACGCCGCGCGCGCAGCCAATATCCACGAACGCATCCTGAGCCTGCCACGCGGCTACGACTCGGTAATCGGCGAGGACGCGCATCTCTCCGGCGGCGAACAACAACGCGTGAGCATCGCTCGCGCGATTCTGCTGGACCCGCCGGTGTTGGTACTGGATGAAGCCACCGCCGCCGCCGACGCCGAAAACGAAGTGGCCATCCAGGAAGCGCTTTCGCGCTTCGCCCACGGGCGCACGCTCCTAGTCATCGCACATCGGCTCGATACCGTAATGCACGCAGACCGCATTGTCGTGATCGACAATGGCACCGTCATAGAGCAAGGGCGCCACGAGGAGTTGCTGGCGCGCAACGGGCACTACGCTCGCCTGTGGGAACTGGGCGGCTATAGCGATGCGCAGGCCGCGCAAGAATCGGAGGCCAGGTGACGCAATGATGTTCAAGACCTTTTCCCGCCTGCTGGGCGACGATGCGCGCATCTTCCACCGCTATGCCTGGATGGCCGTCGTTCTGGGCCTGCTCAATGGCCTGATCATCACCGCCCTGGTGCCGATCCTGAGTCACCTGCTGGCCGGCGACGTCCACAGCGCCGGCCTCTGGCTCCTCGCCTTGGGTATAGGGCTCGTGGCCTGCTGGGCCTGGCGCCGCCAGGTCGAGGAGGCCAGCGTGGCGGTGCGTGTCGCCGTACTCCGCGACTGCCGCCAACGCATCGGCGATCACATCGCCGGCCTGCCGGTCGGATGGTTCACGCCACAGAACACCGTACGCCTCAATCATGTCATGACTCACGGCATGTTCGAGCTGTCCGAGTTGCCAGGCCACCTGTTCACTCCGATCCTCAGTGGCGTGGTGACACCGCTGGTCTTCGTCGTCGCACTGACAACGCTGCATTGGCCACTGGGCCTGATCGCACTGCTAGCGTTGCCAATCCTGGCCGGGATATTCGTGTTCAGCGCACGCCTGGGCCAACAGGCCGACGAGGCGTTCCACAGCAGTGCCGCCCGTACCAGCCAGCGCATCGTCGAGTTCGCCCAGGCACAGTCGGTGCTCCGCGCCTTCAGCGCTCGCAGCGGCAGCATGGATTTCCTGAAACGTGCCATCGATCGGCAGCACGCGGCCGGCTCGCGATTGCTCTATGTTTCGATTGCCTCGGTCGTGCTCAATGCCTGGGCAGTACAACTGGCGTTCGCCGCCCTGCTGATCGCCGCCGCGCTCTGGCTGGGCAGCCAACTGGGGGGGGAATCACAGGCCGACACGGCCATCGCCGTGGTCGCCTCGCTGCTGCTGGTGAACCGCTTCATCGACCCGTTGCTTGACATCGCCGGCTATGGAGAGGTGCTGCGCAGTGCGCGCGGCCAACTCGACGCGGTAGCTGAAGTGCTGAACGAGAAACCGCTGGCCGAACCGCTCGAGCCGAAGCTGCCGATCGATGGCTCGGTGGATCTGCGTGACGTGAGATTCCGCTATGCGCCCAGCGCGCCCGAGGTACTGCGCGGAGTAAACCTGCATATCGCCGAGGGCAGCATGCTGGCGCTGGTGGGCGCCTCCGGCTCGGGCAAGAGCACGCTGGCGGCCCTAATCGCACGCTTCTTCGATGTGACGGCCGGCAGCGTGCTCGTCGGGGGCGTCGACGTGCGGCAAATGGGCAGCGAGCAGTTGGCTGGGCAGATCAGCCAGATCTTCCAGAACACTTACCTGTTCCAGGGCAGCATCGCCGACAACATTCGCATCGGCAAACCCGATGCCAGCGATGACGAAATATTGCAGGCGGCCCGACTGGCCGGCGTGACGGAGATCATCGAGCGCCTGCCGCAGGGCCTGGACACGCCGGTAGGCGAGGGCGGCATGCGCCTGTCGGGCGGCGAGCGCCAGCGTATCTCGATTGCCCGCGCCCTGCTCAAAGACGCCCCCATCCTGCTGGTGGACGAAGCCACCGCCGCGCTGGACGCGGAAAACCAGGCGGCCATTGCCGAAGCGCTCGCGCGCCTGCGCGGCCGCCGGACCCTGATCGTCATTGCCCACCAACTATCGACGGTTGCAATGGCGGATCGGATCGCCGTGCTGGAGGACGGTCGGGTGGTCGAGTCCGGCACTCACGCGCAATTGCAAGCGCAGCAAGGGCGCTATGCGCACTTCCTGGCGCAACGGCAGATGGCCAAGGGCTGGCGCATCGCCTGAAGCAACACCCCATTTCTATGATGCTCGCGCCGCCGCGCCTATCGGCACGGCGGCTTCGGGCAGGTTTTGCCCCATTTCCAGGAATCGATCCAATGACCCACCCTTACCGCCGCAGGCCCCTTATCCTCCCCCACAAGCCCCTGCTCCATGCCGCCTGTCTGTGTACCTTGGTCGCACACGTCCTGGTTCCGGCCAATGCACAAACCCGGCAAGCGCTGCCCCACTCCGACATGCTCGAGCAGACCACAGACGAAGAGGCGGCCCTGGCACTGCCTGCCGACACCGTCACCGGCAGCTCGGAAGACCTTTCGACCGAGGGCTCGGGCTCCTACACGGCAGCAAAGAGTCGCTCGGGAACCGGCCTCGCCTTGACGCCACGGGAAACGCCTCAGTCTCTCACCGTAATCACCCGCCAACGCATGGACGACCAGCAGTTGGACTCTCTCCGTGACGTGCTGGAGAACACCACCGGGGTCTCGTCGACTATGTTGGACAGCGAGAGGGTCAACTACTTTGCCCGCGGTTTTAGCATCGACAGCTTCATGTACGACGGAATTCCTACGACTGCCAACGCTATGGCACCAGGGGAAGGCATGCTGGACACGGCGTTCTACGACCGCGTCGAATTGGTGCGTGGCGCGACCGGCCTGCTGCAAGGCATCGGCGAACCCTCCGCGTCGGTCAACCTGGTCCGCAAGCGTCCGCTGAAGACGTTTTCCGCCTCGGCGAACATGGGGCTGGGACGCTGGGACAACCAGCGCGGCACGTTCGACCTTTCCTCGCCGCTCAGTACGGATGAAAGGGTACGCGGGCGTATCGTCGGTACCTACCTGGACCGCGACTCCTTCCAGGACCACTACCGGCAAAAGCGCCAGGCCTTCTACGGCGTGCTCGACGTTGACCTCACCGCGGGCACCACCCTGACTCTGGGTCATGAGTACCAGAACAACGACCCCAAGGGCGTCACCTGGGGCGGCATGCCGCTGTTCTTCTCAGATGGCACGCGCACCGACTGGTCGCGTTCGAAGAATCCGGCCGCACGCTGGAACCGCTGGGAAAGCAGGCTGAACACCACGTTTGCCAGGGTCGAGCAATCCTTCGACAATGGCTGGACCTTGCGCGTCAACGCCGACCACAAGGAAAGCGACGTCAATAGCGACCTGCTGTCGATGAACGGTTACCCGGACCGCGCAACCGGCCTGGGCTGGATGCCTGCGGCCCTGAACGGCGGCGTCGAAACACGCCAGGACAGCCTCGACCTGCTGGTCAGCGGCCCGTTCCAACTGCTGGGCCGCGAGCACGAACTGGTCCTCGGCGGCAGCGGCTCACGCTCCAGGTCCCATAGCGATTATGGCCTCAACTTCGTGTCCAGCTCCGATGTCAGCAGTATCTATACCTGGAACGGCCGCTTCCCGCGCCAAGCGTTCCAGCCGGGCCCGACGATCAATACCACTATCAAGCAGAGCGGGATCTTCGGCGCGCTGCGCCTTTCCCTGGCAGACCCGTTCAAGCTCATCATCGGCGCGCGCAGCAGCAACTACGAGATCGATGAGAGTAATGACAACCATTACAAAAAAACTGGGCAGGTCTCCCCGTATGTCGGCGTGATCTATGATCTGGACGATACCTACTCGGTCTACGCGAGCTATACAGAAATCTTCAAGCCACAGTCGGCCTACCGCGACAGCAGTAACAGGGTACTGGGACCCGCAGAGGGAAAGAACAAGGAAATCGGGATCAAGGGGGAATACTTCGGCGGTCTGCTCAACGCTTCGCTCGCGGTGTTCGAGACCCGCCTGGATGGCGTCGCGCAACTCGACGCCGGGCAGGTGCTGCCGGACGGCACCCAGGCCTACCGTGCGGCAAACGGTACGGTATCGCGCGGTTTCGACGTCGAAGTGCAGGGCGAACCCCTCCTCGATTGGAACCTCTACGCAGGGCTCTCGCACTTCACCGCCGAGGATGGCGACGGCTATCGCCTGAACTCTCAGATTCCCCGCAGCACCGCGCGCCTGTTCACGACCTACCGCCTGCAGGGCGATTGGAACCGGCTGACGGTCGGCGGCGGGGTCAACTGGCAGAGCCGCTTCTACCAAGAGGCCACCAATCCCCAGCGGCAGAGCGTTAAGGTCGGGCAATCGTCCTATGCCTTGACGTCGCTCATGGCCCGTTATGAACTCTCCGATACCACCAGCCTATCGGCCAATATAAGCAACCTGTTCGATAGGAAGTACTACACTACTGTGGGATTCCAGAACGGCTACCTCTATGGTGAACCACGCAATTTCATGGTCAGTCTGCACTTTAGAATCAAATGATTAATATGGTTGATGGTAATGTGTCTATTGACGTTGGGGATGATCACCTTGGTTGGGATTAACCCAGAAGTTCTTTCGGTTCAGGCAATAAGCATCGTGTAGGTTGAACTCCCAGTAGGCACTCTACGGTTTTGGCGCAGCGGCGAGGGAGCGCCCGGCACAGGGAGGTGCCATCCGGGCTCATTCGGGATTCGGCGGGCAGTGGTGGCAGGGATGAGCGCGGCTCGGTCGGCCAACGAAGTCATCCGGTTGATGCTGACATTGATAGCGCTCGGCGTGTTCGTTCTTCATGGGTGTGCTGGAAGGCTGCGCAGCTTTGTCCTGGTGCGGGTCAGCGAGCGTTTTGACAGCCAGTTGCACGGTCGGGTCTACGCCGCCGCCGTCCGAAAAAGGGACAGCTTTATTTGCTAGTGCACTGTCCGCAATTTACCGGCAACTGTCTTTTCATCTACGTCCGTTTCTGGGAATTGCAGAATGAACCCTGCATCGCTTGAAGATTGGCTGTCCTAGGCGCGAGCAAAGCAGACTGTCGAGATTGCGAACTGCTGTCGGAGGACGCGAATAGGTGACGGGTATGCGACTGGCTGTCGGAGTCGTGCGATTGGCTGACGATTTTGAAAAGCCGTGGTGGTGTTTTGAGCGCGAATCGGTGTCGATTAGGCATGCGAATTTAGTGTCGGAACCGATTCGAATACTCGCTGCATGGCTATTCGGGTGCATTGAACCGCGAAGACCCAATGAAGACTGGCAGCAAGCGGCCACGAGCAGACTTCATTGCCAGATACTCGCTGTGCTTTTCGTAGGGTGCTGTGTGTTCCAGGCCAACGCCGATTGCTTCGGTGCGCGCAGCATTGCTGGGAACTAACGCTAGCTATCGAGTGCGGTCATCACGGGAAGTCTGTCCGAGAGAAAATCCAACAACGCCCTGACCGCCGGCACCATTCCGCGCCGGGTAGGAAACACCGCATGCACCACCAGTTCGCGTGCCGCCCATTCGGGCAAGACTTGACGCAGATCCCCGCATTCCAGAGCAGGTCGGCAGCCCAGCGCCGAAAGTAGCGCAACCCCCTGGCCGTCCCGAGTCGCTTGCATTGCCAGGGACCAGACACTGGCCATCAGGCGGGGGCGGAGTTCAATGGTGCGCACTTCGGATTCAGGACCGATCAGCTCCCACTGCTGTAGCGGAGCCTCTTCAAGCAAACTGATCGTATCGGCGTGCTTTAAGTCGTCCGGTGACTGGATTGCCGGATGTCTTTCCAGATACGCCGGACTGGCCACCAGGATACGTCGGCTGGTGCCATATCGACGTGTCACCAGTTCGGGGGCCATGCTCGATTCGGGGCGAAGTCGTAAAGCAACGTCAATGCCTTCGGCTACCAGGTCCATGACTCTATCGGAGGCCTGAAGTTGAATCTGCACACGCGGATACTGAGCCATGAATTGCGATAGCCATGGCGTCAGATATATTTCCGCCGCGCCAGCGGGGCAACTGATACGGATCAGACCTGTGGGACCGGACGAAGAGAAATCGATCGCATCCTGTGCCGCGTGCGCTTCTGCGACCAGGCTGCGGCAATGTTCCAGAAAGCGGGCGCCCACCTCGGTCAACTGAATCTTGCGCGTGGTGCGCTGGAACAACAAAACGCCCAAACGTTGTTCGAGTTGCAATACTCGCAGGCTGAGTTTGGACTTGGCAACGCCCAGCACTCGACCTGCGGCTGAAAATCCACCGTGCTCGGCCACTGCGACGAAGTAATAGAGATCATTCAGATCCTGCAATACCGCTTTTTTTTTCACCAGGATTGTCGTCCACGGAAGAACAGTTCGTCACTATATTGCCTCTTATCGAAGGATTGTCCAGGAAATAACATCCCTAACCACCTGCATCGCGATGTCGACTCCAGCGGTGCAGGCGCTTTCCCACCTGGTTAGAGATGTGACGATGAAATCTATAGTCCTGTCTGCTTTTGGAACCATGCCGATCGTGGACGAGCGCCCGCTTCCGGTCGCCGGGCCGCAGGAAATTCTGATTCGAATGACCCACGCCAGTCTGAATCCGATTGACCGGCGGATCGCAGAAGGTTTTTTCAAGGACCGGTTTGAACACCGCTTTCCGCTGACGCTCGGTATCGACGGTGCTGGCGTCGTCGAGTCGATTGGCGAACAGGTGAGCGACTTCGAGGTCGGCGATTCCGTATTCGGACGGTTTCTGCACAGCTATGTCGGTAACGGCAGCTTCTCTGAATATGTAGCCATATCGGCTGACGCAACGCTGCTGCATACGCCGCTCGGCGTGCCGCCAGCTTTGGCGGCAGCCCTGCCCACCGCGGCGACGACTGCCCTTCAGGCCGTCGAGTCCCTCGGCCTGCCGCCTGGCAGCGTTGTTCTGATAATGGGGGCCACCGGTGGAGTGGGCACGTTCGCTGTGCAACTGGCACGTGCCAAAGGCTACCAGGTGCTGGCGAGCGCATCGTCCGAAGCGGCTCCATGGCTGGCGCAATTGGGCGTCGAGCATGTTTTCGACAGAAAGCAGAATGTTCCTGAGCGGTTGAGCACGGGTTGGCCTGCTGGCATCAACGGCCTGATCGACCTCGTCAATCCTGCGCCGGCCTTTGCTGAGTTGGTTTCCTGCATTGCTCCCGGCGGGACGGCGCTCAGTAGCATTTGGTCCGCCAATGCCGATGTCGCGGCAGCGCGCGGAGTACGCGTCGTCAATCTGGAAATGCTGCCCAACCGCGAGGATCTTCGGACCCTTGCGCAACAGGTGCTCAGCGGTTCCCTTCGCGTCGTGATCGATAAGCACATCTCGCTCGAAGCCGTGCCCGCAGTCATGAGCCAACGGCAGCCCGGTGGCGCACGGGGCAAGACGGTGATCGACATCGCCTAGGGGGCCGGAAGAGGAACATGCGTGCATGTTCCATACCGCACTTTTAATAAAGGAACTTGTATGAAAGTTACTTCGGCGGTCGCTGTAAGAAGCGACGACGTACTACAAATTCTTCCTCTGGAATTGGACCCTCCGGGATTCAACGAAGTGATGGTGCGCATCGTTGCCACCGGTATCTGCCATACGGACATTGCGGTGCGAGACGAACTCGTCGATGTGCCGATGCCGGTCGTCCTGGGCCATGAGGGAGCCGGTGTGGTCGAGTGTGTCGGTCCCGGTGTCGAGCACCTGCAACCGGGTGATCATGTGGTGCTGTCTCTGGCCTCATGCGGAACCTGCAGGAAATGTGCAAGCGGCCTGCCAACCTATTGCGAATCGCATGCTGCACTCAATTGGGCGGCCTGTCGCAGCAATGCCACGACCTGCCTGCATGAACTGGACAGCGGCAAAGATGTCCACAGCCACTTCTTTGGGCAATCGTCTTTTTCCAATTACGCGACAGTCAACGTCAGCAGTGCGGTCAAGGTCGATCCCAAGGCGCCGCTGGAATATCTGGGGCCATTCGCATGCGGCATCATGACCGGTGCGGGTGCGGTACTGAACACCCTGAGCCCACGCCCGGGCTCTACGCTTGTGGTGTTCGGCCTTGGTGCGGTAGGGCTGGCTGCTGTAATGGCGGCACGCGTCGCCGGATGTGGGCATATTGTCGCCGTCGATATCAAGGACAATCGTCTAGCGCTGGCGAAACAAGTGGGTGCCACCCACTGCCTCAATCCGAAAACGGATGATCTGACGGCCCTGTTGGGGGAGTTGACCCAAGGCCGCGGTGCCGATTATGCGGTGGAAGCCGCAGGCAACACCGGCGTCATGCAGTCGGCGATCGCCTGCCTGGCCGAGAACGGCCAGTGCGCCTTGACGGGTGTGGTCAAGGAGCACACGACCATTCCGCTTGATGTAATGCATGTCATGCGTGGTCGCCATATCAAGGGAACGATCATGGGCGACGCCGCACCGAGGGAATTCATCCCGCAATTGATCGAACTCTTTCTACAGGGCCGTTTTCCAGTCGATGCTCTGGTCCGCTTCTATCCGATCGACGAGATAAACCAGGCCATCGAAGACTCTCTTTCAGGTGCGACGATCAAAGCTGTCATTCAAATGCGACATCCATAGATGAAGGGGAAAATCATGAAGCTTGTTAAACCTGTCCTGTTCGCTCTGTCGCTGGCGATGGTTGCCAGCGGTGTTTTTGCCGATACACCAGCGGAAAACGGAAAGAGCCATATCGTCCAACGAGGTGATTATAAGTATCTGGCGCCGGGTTATGACACCGAAGATGTGGCGCGCTTCTTTCGGGAAAGCCTGAATGGTTGGTCGGAGACGCCAGCCAACGTCGCACGTTACTTTACCCCGTCGGGGACATTTGAACTGGCCTATGCGCCAGCGGACGACTTCCCGATATTTTCGCGCTCCAATACCGGGCGGGAGAATATCACCCGCTATTTTACCGAGATGAGCGCCTATCTAGGGCGGCTCGAATATTCCGAGATAAAGAACTGGACCCAGCTCAAGACGAACGAGCCGGGTACGTACGTCTTCGAATACACCAGCCGCGGTCTGATCAAGGCCACTGGCGGAGAGTACAACCAGAAGTTCATTTCCATCGTCAAGGTGGCGGATGGCCAGATTTCCTACGTCCGTGAATACTGGGACCCCTACGTGGCACTGCGTGACTTCAACCTGATCCAGCGCACGCCCGCAACTTCCAACTGAGGTTGGTCTCATGAAGAACGCGTTCCTCGAGTTTGACCTTATCGTCGTTGGTGGTGGTTCGGCGGGTGCAGTTCTAGCGTCGCGCCTGAGTGAAACCCCCGGGTTCCGTGTGCTGCTCATCGAGGCAGGTCACCACTACGGCTCTCATGAGTTCCCAGACCGACTCGCATCGGTAGATTCGGTCGGCGGCGACGCCGAGCATCGATGGTCACCGACACGGGATGTCGCCCGGGGGCGCCCGACTGGAGGGTTGCGAGCAAAGGTGATCGGCGGGGGCTCAACGATCAACGCTGGCGCATTTGTGCGTGCACCACGAGCCGATTTCACACGATGGACGGAACATGGACTGAAGGGTTGGGCGTATGGTGACGTACTGCCTTTTTATAAAAAATGCGAATCTTCCGATTATGGCGATGATGCGCTTCATGGTCGTGACGGGCCGATTCCCGTTCATTTGCGCACCCTGGATGAACTGACTCGAGATGCGCGCGAGTTCATTGCGGCGGCGCAACTCGCCGGTTTCCCTTATGTCGATGACGCGAATGGGCCCTCTTCGTTTGGAGTATCCATTTATCCGGCCAATGTTCGCGACGGCGTGCGGATAAACACCGCCATGGCATATCTCGGTGGCGAAGTGGTTGCGCGTGAGAATCTCACGCTTGTCGCTGACGCCAGCGTCGATGTCCTGTTGTTTGCAGGCAAGCGCGTGGTCGGTGTCAGGCTAGCCGACGGCAGAGAGTTTCGCGGTCGTCAAGTTGCGCTTGCGGCTGGTGCGGTTGGCAGTGCGGCAGTGCTGATTCGCTCAGGCATTGGGCCGCGAGCGAAGCTCGAACGACTTGGGATTCCACTTGTAGAAGACTTGCCGGTGGGGCAGGCGCTGATGGATCAGCCGCATGTCTACTTGCAGGTTGTGACACGCGATGGAGGTGAGCGGACGCCGGCGGTGGGCGGCAAGGTGTGGGGACGTTCGCCACTCGCAACGGGAGAGGAACTCGATTTCTACCTTGGCTTCAATCATTACGCGGACGAGTCAGTCGCGTCCTCCGGACATGCGTTCGGAGTCATAGTATGCGCCTGTCATGTGGAGTCTCGTGGAACGATGGAATTGCTTGCCCGTCACCCTGATGCGGAAATCGATGTTTCACTGAACCTGCTTCAAGTACCGAACGATACCGTCCGGCTGATGGCGGGCATCGAGGCTGCATTGCGTGTGGTACGCCAGGCTCCTTTGATCGAGCGCGTGGAGAGTGTGACGTTCCGCGACGGGACCCCGGTGCCGGACGACCCGGATGTTCTGCGTGCAGCTTTACAGCAACATGTGGAACCCACCCTGCACATCACATCAACGGCGCCAATGGGGGCCGCGCGCGACGGTCTCAGCGTGACGAACTGCGAAGGGATGGTGTGGGGAGTCGAAGGGCTGCGTATCGTGGATGCGTCAATCTATCCAGAGACACCTTCCGTGGCGACGAACCCGACTGTAATCATGGGAGCTGAATACTTGGCACACAAGATCACCGTATCGGAGCAGCGACGCTGAATATGTGCTGAGAGCGTCACTGCAAGCCAAGGATTCGAATACCGCTGGTATCCCGATGATGGCGGGCGCCTGACTTCGCGAAAGATACTTCAGGCTCCTGCCAAGGGGCGGGGAGGGCGGGCACGCCTCCCGTCATTTCGGCGCATTGCCGAGCATCTCGTCCAGGTCGCGCATGGTCTGTTTCCTGGCCTGGACGCCCTTGAGTTCGGCGAACATCGCCTGGACGGTCCGCACCATGCGCGCGGTGGCCATCTTGCCCAGTGGTAGCATCTGGTTGTTGGCGCGGATGGCGGGGGCGCAGACGAAGGCGAACGAGCGTTGCAGCCAATAGTCGTACTTCTCCGGGTCGATCCAGCCTTCGACGGTTTTCACGTTGTTGATGACGTTGTCGATGCGGCGCATGGCGCGCGCGTTGTAGAAGCGGATCCTGCGCTCCTCGCACTTGAACTGGACTTCGTAGGCCGCCAGCGTCGGCATCGACGGGTCTTCGAAGATCTGCATGATCTGCGCCGACTGGATGCCCTTGGGCTTCTGCACGATGCCGGCGGCGTCGGCGACGAATATCTCGTTGTTGTAGCGTTCGCCCTTGCCGTAGACGATCCAGTAGTCGCCCGAACTTTCGGCGATGGCTGTCGTTGCCGTGCACAGGAGAAGCAGCGGCAGCAGCCAGCGTCGAAGGTGGAGGAGTGGTTTGGTCATCGCTTCTTCCTTGAAATGTGGTGTTCCTGGCCACGGGGGCGTCCAAGGGAGGAATCATAGGTGCGGGCGGCCGCGAGGGTCGACTAGCACGGATGAACTATGGGCGCGCCGGGCGATCCCCGGGGCCGCCCGCCCGCGGCCCTCGCTGTCGCCTGCATCGCGCCAGTCCATGCGGGCGATCTCTGGCTCGTCTACAGCGAAGGAGAAAAGCCCAGCCGCATCTTCGTCGTCGTCGACGAGACCTATCTCGATGCGCTGCCTTTTTCCGAGCGGACCTGCCAGCTCGAAACCATCACCACCCTGGAAAGTCCCAGGGTGCCCGACTGGGTCTCCTCGAACATGCTCATCGACTGCGCTCGCAAGACCCTGGAGGAGCAGCTCATCCAGGTCTCGCCGCGCGGCGGCAGCTCACCACCGCGCCCGACCAGCCGGCGCGCCCGGCGAGCAACCCGGTCGGCGAGGCGTTGACCGCCTTCGCCTGCGAACTGGGACCGAAGGATGGCGTCCAGCGGCGCACAGCGCGACAGGCCGAGACCGACAATCGCGAGCGGGGATGGATGTTCCTGGGACCGCTGACGACGAGCGAGGTCGGCGACGCTCGAAGCGGAGAAGACCGAGAAGGAGCGGCTCGCCGGCGTGCAGGAGACGATGGCACGTTCCGAGGCGTACTCGCACTTCAGCCGGGTGTTCGGCACGTTCGATCGAGACGCGCGGTTGCGTCGCGCAGGCCAGGCGCGGAAGGCCTTCGCTGTCGTTCGTACCGGTGTGCGAGGAACGTTCGTCAGGTCATTCCTTGCGGATGACAAGAGCCAGCGTCTCCAGCGTAACCGGCTTGAACAGGACCTCATCCGCGCCCGCTTGCTGGAAGCGCTCCGCCATGGCCTCCTCGGCGCTGGCCGTCAGGGCGATGATGCGGCGACGGGCGCGGCCTTCGGCCTGCTCTTCCGCGCGGATCCGGGCGACCAGTTCGAAGCCGTTCATCTTCGGCATGTGTCCATCCGTGACGAGCAGGTCGAATTGCCCTGTCTTCCACCGTTCCCAGGCTTCGAGCCCGTCCTCCGAAAGCGTGACGGCATGGCCCAGCTGCAGTAGTTGTCCTTCCAGGACGATGCGGTTGAACGGGTGGTCGTCGGCGACGAGGATGCTCAGCGATGTCGCCCGCGTATCCATGTCCGGACTGGCCGTCACCTCGGGCAGGGTGGCCGGAGGCGCGGCGAGCGGCAGTTCGAGCGTCACGCTGAAATGCGAGCCCTTGCCGGGTTCGCTCTGCAGCGCGATATGCCCTCCCATGTGCTCCACCAGGCGCCGCGTGATGTTCAGGCCGAGCCCGCTGCCATGAGCCTGCCCGGCCTGGGCGGACTCGACCTGGGCGAAGGGCTGGAACAGCTTGGCGCTGTCCTCCGCCGAGACGCCGATGCCGGTGTCGATGACGTCCAGTTGCACATGCAGATGCTGCGACCGGCGCGTGCCGCTTACCCGCATCGTCACGCCGCCCCGCTCGGTGAACTTGATGGCGTTGCTCAGCAGGTTGAAGGTGATCTGCTTCAGGTGCAGCGGATCCACTGTGACCCACGTGTCCACTTCGCCATGGAGCTCGGTGGTCAGCGCCAGCTGTTTCTGGCGGGCCAGGCCGTCCACCAGCCCGGCTATCTCTTCCATCAGCGCCTTCAGCGCCACGGCCTTGGGCGTGGAGTCGATTTTTCCGCTTTCGATCCGGCTCAGGTCCAGGACATTGCCGATCAGCAGGAGCAGCCCCTGGGCAGCGGTCTGCGCGGCGACGAGCGATTCCTTGTCCAGCACGCCCTGGTCGGCCTGGCGCAGGGCCAGTTCCTGCAGGCCGATCACCGCGCTCAGCGGGGTACGCAGCTCATGGCTCATGGTCGACAGGAAGATGCTCTTGGCCTGGTTGGCGGCCTCCGCCTTCTGCTCCGCCTGGCGGGTCCTGCGGATCTGCCGGGTCAGGTAGAGCCCCCAGACGATGGAAATGGCTACCAGAAGCAGAAACACGCCCACGATCTGCAGGATAAGTTGCCGGTAATCACGCCAGAAGCTTCCCTTGATGCTCAGATACCTGGGCTCCCATTTCCTGATCAGCTCGGAGATTTCTTCCGGGGTCACCGAGAGCTGGGCCTTTTCCAGGATGCTGTACAGCTCCTTTTCCGGCGCCTGCACGGCCAGGCTGACGGGGCGGCTGTACTCGTCCAGTACGCCTGTCACCCGCAGGCGATTGTCGAAGCGTTGGGTCACCACGAAGCGGGCGGCGTAGTCGCTGCCGACGAAGCTGTCGTTTATGCCTTCGTCGACACTGCGCAGCGCATCGACGAGGGTGGGATAGACGGCCAGCCTGATGCGTGGGTGATGCGTGCGTATCTCGCTTTCCAGGAAGTAGCCGGAAACCACCGCCACGCGCTGCCCCTCGAGTTCGGAAAGGTGGTGGACCTGATCGTTTCCGCCGGGTCTGGGCGAGCCTTTCGCGGCGAGGACGATGACCGACGACTGCAGGTAGGGCGGCAACAACTCGATGCTGTCCGATAGCGCTGGCGTAGGCGACATCACCGGCGACAGCAGGGCATCCCCCCTGGCCATCGCCTGGTCGAGTTCCGTGTAGTTGCGGGCGGCGACATAGTCGAAGCGGAGGCCGCTGCGGCGGCTGACGAGCTCCAGGTAGTCCGGGCCGATGCCTACCGCCTTGCCATTCTGGTCGAACTGCCCGAGCGCGCCCAGCGAACCATTGAGCACGACCTTGATCCTGGGGTTGTCCGCCAGCCAGCGGTTTTCCCTGGGCGTCAGGGCTATCCGGTTGTCGCTCAGGCTGATGCTTCGGCCACCGCTCCAGCTGCGCAGGATGCCGTCGCCGAACTGTGCGGAGACGACAGGCAGGGCCTTGTCGAGATAGGCGCGCAGGCGCGCGTCGTCGGGTCTCAGGAGAAAACCGAAGCCTCGGCTTTCGATGGGGGCGAAGCTCTTGATCTTGAGGTTCACCCAGTAATTGGTATTGATGAGGTAGTTGCTGGAAACCACGTCTCCCAGCGCCGCGTCGACTTCGTCGAGGGCCAGGGCCTCCAGTGCCCGCTTGGTGGATTCGTAGAGGAACAGCCGACTGCCGGGATAGGCGGCGGCAATCTGCGTTTCCGTGAGATAGCCGGGAGGGATGGCCAGGCGGATGGCGGATTTCTCCAGGGATTCCGCTGCGTCGCTGGTGGTGACCAGCACGGGTTGGTCGAGCAGGTAGAGTTCGCTCAGGGCCAGTTTGCTGGCGCTGGCTTCGACCGGCGTGCTGCTGCCCAGCAGGTCCACTTCACCCCGGCGCAGGGCCTGGAGCGCGGCTTCCCGCGAAGGATAGCGGGCGATCCGGACAGGCTGGTCGAACAGCAGTGCGAGATAATCCGCGGTAATGCCCTGCAGGTGATTGGCGCTGAGCAGTTCCAGTGGCGGATAGTCGGGGCTGGACACGCCAAGGGTCAGCGGTCCCCGCTCGGCCAGCCACTGCCTATCGGCTTCGTCCAGCCAGGGGCGAAGGGTCGGGGCTACCCGCCCGAACAGGGTGATGGGCGTCTGTTGGGCCAGGCTGAGCGTGTTGCCGGCAAGGAAAACGACAAGAAAGGCTAGCGCGCGCCAAGCCATTGCCCTCATGGAGTGTCCTTCGAAATCTGCTGGGTGTGGATGCGTCGGAACCGTGCGTCGGCGGGCCTATGGCCTGGCGCGCGGGAGCCCTGGCGATGTCGAGCTGGCCGCCTTGCCGGCAGGCACCCTTCGCCGGCGAGGTGTGGCCGGCGCAGAGCCTCTTCCATCCTTGCAGGGCAAGCGCGGGAAAGAGGGGAGACGATTCAGACGGACCGGGAATGTCGGTGCTTCGACGTTCAGGCGTTCGGTACGCGTTCATGACCGTGCTTCCGATGCTTGGCGGGAGGGACTCGATGGATCTGTCCTGGGCGCCATGGTAGCACCTGCCCGCCACAGACGCCTCAATGATCCTTGCGGCCAGGGAGCTTCCGCGGATTTTCGTTGCTGTAGGACTTTCCTGACTTGAGCCGCTGTGCTGGCGCGGCCGTTGCGAAGCGAAAGAGCTGCTCAACTGCAACGCGTGCATGCGCAGAATGCCGCGGTGGCGCCTGGAGCCGGCGCGCTTCGCGAGGTGAGGGCAGCCATGCCGGATGGGCGATAGCGGCAGCGGAGGCTGGTCAATTCCCTTATCCTCGCCCATTGATTGATGTTCCGATGGCTGGGTTCAGGTTGATCTGGCGAGGCCGATGGGTTTGACATGCGGAAACTTGCTGGCCGAATCCGCAAGCATGACGATGAGGGGCGTATGAACGAGAAACTGGATTCGAAACAGTCGATGGATAGGCTGTTCGATAGCCGATCCTTGGAGTCCATAACAGGCGGTGAGCCGGACGCATTGCGACGTCTGCTGGACACGCTGCTGACGAGCAGCCGGGACGACCGCGCACGTTTGGCGCAGTTGCTCGAACACAAGGACCAGCAGGGGCTGGCCGAACTTGCTCACCGTATAAAAGGCGCTGCCAGGGTGGTTGGCAGCAGCGTCCTGGTAGAGGCTTGCACCCGGCTCGAGGAGGCCTGTCGGGGGCGGGGCGAAGGTCTTGCCCTGGTGCCCGGCTATGCGGCGACTCTGGACGATGGACTCGAAACGTTCGAAGCCAGCATTCTGGCGGAGTTGGCCAGGCTTACAAAAGTCTGAGTCGTTTCCGGTGGTGGGTTCTTCAGCGGCCTACCACCTACCAATTCCTTATCCCGCGGAGACATGCCTCTTCTCCTGTCTCCTGACTTCTCAAGGCCGGGCCGTCTGGTCCCGGTTTCTCTGTTTCACCTGGAGACAGCGTCCTTCTAATTTCAGCGGGCCTGCCATGGTTTCAATCGGGCTTGTGTGAAGTGCCAATTCGCCGATGAATTGATATGGGCTTTCTGCTTCGCAACTACCGGAACTTCTGGAAGTTTTTCCACTTGTGAACGCAAACAGGCGGGCTTTCCTGTCTCGTTATTTGAGATGAATCATTATTTAGGGTACTTGTAGGAAAATTCATACATTTCGGGGGACGTTTCATACGGCGGCATGGGAAGCGATTAATTGTCGTCCTATTGATGCTTCTGGAGAATAGGCGTGGCTCTTAAGGAGTTCATTTTCGCAATACATCCACTAGCAAAAAGGAAGCTCAATCGTGTCCATTTCCATGAAAAGTCTTCTGGCTGCCGCAGTAGCCAGCCTGGTTGTCGGTAACGCCATGGCTGCAGACGGCACCATCAACTTCACCGGCAACATCACTGCTGCATCCTGCAATATCACCGGCGGCGCCGGCACCGGTGTTACCGGTGACAAAGGCAACAAGATCATCGACGTCAACCTGGGCACTGTCAGTATCGATGCTCTGGGCGGCACCGCTGGTGGCGGCATCGCGGCCGGTACCAACATCAACCTGGATCTGGACTGTGGCGCTACCGGCACCGGCCTGACCCACGTCCAGCTCCGCTTCGACCCGCAGTCCGGCTCCCAGATCGACCCCAACAACAACCAGTTGCTGAAGCTGACTGGCGGCTCGACGGCCAAAGGCGTAGGCATCGGCCTGTACAAGCAGGACGGCACCCGCATCAACCTGTCCAACTCCAGCGACGTCTTCGAGGAAGCGCTGGTCAAGGCTGGTACCGATCCGAACTACACCTATAGCGCCAAGCTGAACCTGCGCGCCGGTTATGTCATGACCGCCTCCGATGCCAAAGGCGTAACTGCGGGTTCCGCGAACGGCACCCTGCCGTTCACCCTGACCTACCGTTAATTCGCCCTGTAGAGGGGGGCTGCGGCCCCCCTTTCTCAAGCTTCGAGTTAAACCATGAAACTTGCATTGTCTTCCAGATTACTTTGGGCTGGCGCCTTCATGTTGTTTTCCGGCATGGCCAGTGCGGGCATTACCTTGGGTGGCACACGCGTCGTTATCCAGGCTCCTGCCAAGGAGGCGTCCATCCTGGTGAAGAACCAGGCCGCAGAGGACATCATGATCCAGTCCTGGATGGAGCCCGAATCCGGCAGCGGGATACAGGATGTTCCTTTTGCGATCACGCCACCACTGAGCCGGTTGGGCGCGAACAAACAGCAGAACCTGCGCATTCTCTTCCAGGGTCAAGGGCTGCCGTCGGATCGTGAGTCCGTGTTTCGCCTGAGCGTCCAGGAAATCCCGCAGAAGGCAAAAGGGGAAAACACCCTGCAGATCGCACTTCGTCAACGTATCAAGGTTTTCTATCGTCCGGCAGGACTGCCGACTGTTGAAGACGCGCCAAAGAACTTGAAATGGCGCCTGGTTCGTCAGGATGGAAAAGCACTCCTCGAAGTCACCAATGATTCGCCCTTTCATATTTCCTTTGTCGCCGTGAAGTTGAAATCCGGTAGCAAGTCCTATGAAGCCATGGCGGACATGATTGCACCGAAGTCCTCTCAAAAGTTGGTTCTAAAGGATGCTGTTCCGAGTGCCGCCACCGGTTTGAGCGTCGAGTTTGAAAACGTCAACGATTTTGGTGCCTCCGAGAAACACTCAGGTGTCCTGACGAACTGATTCATATGCAGGGTAGGGCAGGTCGGAACCTGTCCTGATTACGGACAAATATTTCCAGCCGAAGTTGGGAAGTTAGCCCAAGGGATAGTCTCGTGGCCATTTTCAGGAAAAAGTTCAATTTCAAAATAGCCCTTTGTTCCGGGTCTTCCTGTTTTATGGCCCTGGGGCTTGCGCTGCCGGCCGCTGTCCAGGCGGTGGAGTTCAATACGGAACTCCTGAACAATACCAATGGCAGCCCGGTTGAACTCAAGTATTTCGAGCAAGGAAACTCGGTTGCGCCGGGCTCCTATAACGTCGACGTCTACCTGAATCAGACGATGATCCGTCGCCAGGACATCAACTTCAGCGCCAATGCCGAAACCGGCGAGGTCCGTCCGGTCATTCAGGTCGGCCTGCTCAGGGACCTGGGCGTCGACGTGGCCCGCCTGATGCGCGACAACCTGATTCCATCCAATCTCGAGAACAATACTCCGCTGGACATCGCAGCGCTCATTCCCGGCGCGTCGGTCGATTTCGAGGTCAACCAGCTGGCCCTGCTGGTCAGCATTCCGCAGATGTATGTCCAGCGGCATGTCCGGGGCTATGTGGATCCTTCCCTCTGGGACGATGGGGTCACGGCGCTGTTCACCAACTACCAGGCCAACTTCAGCCGCAATACCAGCCATGGCGACAGCAGCGACTATCGATACCTGGGTTTGCGCAATGGCTTCAACCTGTTCGGCTGGCGCCTGCGCAACGACTCCTCCCTGGTCGGCGGCACCGGCATGCGCAACAAGTTCAGCAGCAACCGCACCTATGTAGAGCGCGATATACGTCCACTCAAGGGCACTCTTTCTCTCGGCGAGCTGTATACCAACTCGGAAATCTTCGACAGCGTGCGTATGCGAGGGGTGAGGTTGCAATCCGATATCGGCATGCAACCCGACAACGAGGTCGGCTACGCGCCCGTGGTACGTGGAATCGCTGAAACCAACGCCACTGTCGAGATACGCCAGGACGGCTACGTGATCTATTCCACCAGCGTATCGCCGGGGGCTTTCGAGATCACCGACATCTATCCCAGCGGTTCCAACGGTGACCTGGAGGTGAAGATCATCGAGGAGGATGGGCGCGAGCGAACCTTCAAGCAGTCGTATTCCTACCTGCCCGTGATGACGCGTAAGGGGAACCTGCGCTACAGCGTATCGGCTGGTGAGTACCGGAACGACGGGCAACCCTCGCCCAAGCTGGTGCAGGGCACCACCGTCTACGGCATGTCCGACAACGTCACCGGGTACGGCGGCCTGCTGGTGGCCGACAACTACAATGCCACCAACCTTGGCCTGGGCTTGAACACCCCTTATGGCGGGCTCTCGATGGACATCACCCACAGCCAGTCGAAGGCCCGGCGCAGCGGCAGGAGCCAGGGGCAGAGCTTGCGCTTCCTCTATTCCAAGACCATCAACTCCACCGACACCAACTTCACCATGGTGGGCTACCGCTACTCCACCGAGGGCTACCGCACGCTCAGCCAGCATGTGGAGGATCTGTCGAGCGAGGACTTCCTGAATGGTGTCAGCTATGGCCGGCAGAAGAGCCGCCTGGACCTGACGGTGAACCAGACGCTGTTCCGCACCAGTTCGATCTATCTTAGCGCCGGCGAGACGACGTACTGGAACCGCCAGGGTAGTACCCGCCGCTGGCAGTTCGGCTACAGCAGCAGCTACAGGAGCGCCACCTACAGCCTGGCGGTATCGCGTACCCAGGACACCGGGCCGGTGGGCCAGGCCGATACCCAGTTCACCGCCTCTGTCAGCATTCCCTTGGGTAGTTCGAGTCGTTCTCACCGTGCCTACGCCAGTGCCGTATCCTCCCGGCATGGGGATTCCAGCCTGCAAAGTGGCGTTTCCGGTTACCTGGACGATCAGAATTCCGTCAACTACTCCGTCCAGGCGGGACATAGCAAGTACAACGGCGACAGCGGTAGCGTGGGGCTTGGCTGGGATACCGCGAAGGCTTCGTTGAGCGCCAACTACAGTCAGGGACGCGACAACAAGCACATCGATATGGGCGCCAGCGGTTCCGTCGTGGTGCATGGGGGCGGCGTGACCTTCGGCCAGTCGGTGGGAGAAACCTTCGCGCTGGTCGAGGTGCCGGATGTCTCCGGTGTCGGTATCGAAGGCTACCGGGGCGTGCGTACCGATGGCAGTGGCTATGCGGTAGTGCCCTACGCGCAGCCATACCGATACAACTATGTGAACCTGGATGCCACCACGCTCGGTTCCGATACCGAGGTTTCCGACAACTCCAAGATGGTCGTTCCCACTCGCGGGGCGGTGGTCCGCAGCAGCTTCGCCGCGGAATCCGGCCGCCGCGTGCAGTTCGAACTGACCATGGGCTCTGGCGAGAAGATCCCGTTCGGTGCCCAGGCCTACGACGCGGAGGAGAAGGTGGTCGGCATGGTGGACAACCTTTCTCGTCTGCTGGTGTTCGGCATCCAGGATCAGGGACGTCTTTCCATCCGTTGGAGCAGCGGCTCTTGCATGGCTGACTACCAGTTGCCGCCGAAGAACAAGGAACTTGCCTATGAACGCGTGCAGCTCTCTTGTGTCTCGCCCACCAACGGAATATGACTGAGAGTCCCTTCATGAAACGATTTTTCCTGACCGTGGTGATCGTCTTTCTCATTTTTCCCGTCGCTGGCTTTGCCAAGCCGACTGAGGGTTGCTTCGTCGTATCTCGGGGTGGTAATGGCGAGACCATTCCCTATCAAGATGTCAGGTTCCCTGCAGTATTGCCTTCGACGTTCGACCCGAATGTGCCGGATGGTACGGTGATCTATGATGCCGCGGGTATGGGAGACAACTACTTCGCGGTCGTGATGTGTGGAGTTAGTGAGCTCATCGGGAACATGGTGTACGAAGGCGTGGGGAGGTACAACGCCAAGTTCAATGCCTATGAAACGTCGGTGTCAGGGGTCGGCTATCGAATAACGGATTTCGAAAAAGATGGGTGGTGGCCGAGAAACATAAACTATCAGGGAATTGGAAAGATTCTTTTAGGGGCGAACGACTATAGAGTGCAGCTGGTGAAAACCGGACCCATTACCGCCGCCGGGGTACTGTCAGGTGAGATCGGTACTATCAGGGTCCTGGATCATGGCGGTCTGGTAGCCGCACGAGTCAGTTTCAATGGCGGCCTGCCGATTCGCCCGACCGTTCCCACCTGCACCATCCAGAAAAAGAGGCTCGACATAGGCCTGGGTGAGGTCAGCCTGGTCCAGCTGGAGCGGAGTGGCGGATCGGATTACAAGCCCTTCTCCATCGACCTGCAATGCTCGGGAGGCTCGACAGGCGCCTCTACCCGGATGTTCATCACCCTGACCGACTCCACGAACCCGGGTAATCGCGGCAACCGGTTGACTCTGTCCTCCAAGGGCTCCACCGCGGCCAAGGGCGTCGCCGTGGAAATTCGCCGGGCGGACGACTCCATGGTCAGCTTCGGCCCGGACTCCAAGATCACCGGCAACCCCAACCAATGGTTCGTCGGCCAGTTCGGCAACACCAGTACCTCGATTCCGTTGAGGGCGCGCTATGTGACGACGTCCTCTCCGCTGGCAGCGGGCCAGGCCAATGCCGCCGCGACCTTCACGATGAGCTACCAGTAAGGGCGGTACTATCGCTTCTTGCCAGGCGGGCGCCAGCGCTTCGCCTGGTTTGCCGTCAGGTCGACGTATCAGCCACCGCCGAGTCCATCCAGCAGGTCCGGCCTGCATACCTGGCGTTCCAGTTGCAGGAGCCTCTGCTTGGCCTCCAGTCCTCCGGCGAAGCCGGTCAGCCCCCCCGATGCGCCGATGACCCGATGGCAGGGGGCGATGATGGAGATCGGGTTCCTGCCATTGGCCGCCCCGACCGCCCGTACGGCCCTGGGGCTGCCGATCTGCGTGGCGATTTCCGAATAGCTGCGGGTTTCGCCGAAGGGAATGGTAAGCAGCGCGGCCCAGACCTTCTTCTGAAAATCGGTGCCGTGGAAGTCGATGGGCAGGTCGAAGCGTGTGCGCTGGCCGGCGAAGTATTCGCGCAATTGGCGTTCGGTCTCGATGAGCACGGGGTTGGCGTCCGCCGCCTCCATCGCGTCCAGCGGAACGCGATTCGGACGTTCGTGCGGCCAGAGCACGGCGACCAGCGCCGGGCCCCTGGCTACCAGCGTCAGGGTACCGACCGGCGACTGCATTTTCGTATAGCGGTAGTACATCTGTGGCACATCCTTTCCCGGCAAGGCCGCCCCAGTGTACGCAATGATTCACGGGAGCGAGGAGAGGGGTTGGCCAGGCTCCCTGTTTCCCGCCCCGGTGGGCCGCGCTGGGCGCCCTGGATGGCGCCCGCGGCCAGGCCAGCGGAACTGTGAGATCTGGCAGGCGATTTGCCAGGCAAAGTAGGTTGTCATTGGTTTGTAGTCTTTTCGAGCCGGAGACGACGTTCGATGGTGGTGGGTTGTAACGGTTCTTTGCCGCTTGCCGGATTCCTCCCGTAGCGGGCGCAGCCACCAGCGTCGGACAGTCCGGGCCGGTTCTCCAGCGAAGAGCCGTCGTTCATGCGGCTGCGAAGCATCCTGGGCATGGCCAGGCCGGTTGCCGGCCCCTGGCCACCGAAACTTTTTCGTTCGGACTCCGAATACCGCGCTTCGCCCAGCGCCGCTAGTTTCCCGTTCCTGACAAAGCAAGCGCTCTGGCTCAGGCCTCTCCTGAAACAGGCGCCTATCGCTGAAGAGGGAACGTTCTGTCATGACCACACTGGCCAACCTGACCGAGGTTCTGTTCCGCCTCGACTTCGATCCCGGCACCGAACTGTATCGCTATCGGGGCCAGACATTGAGCCGCCGGCAGTGCCGCTCCGCCATCCTCTCGCAGGCAAGCCAGCTGGCCCGGGTGCTCGAACCCGGCGACCGGGTGGTGCTGGCGCTCAACGATTCGCCCTCGCTGGTCTGCCTGTTCCTCGCCTGCATCGCCGTTGGGGCGATTCCGGCGGTGATCAATCCGAAGACCCGCGAGCCGGCTCTGGCCGAGATCCTGGCCGATTGCCAGGCCAGCCTGGTGGTTCGCGAAGCCGATGCGCCTTCGTTGAGCGGGCCGTTGGCGCCGCTGACCCTGCGTGCCACCGTCGGGCAGCCGTTGCTCGACGATTTTTCCCTGGCGGCGCTGGCGGGGCCCGCCGAGCCCGGCTGGAGCGACTTCCACCGCCAGGAGTCGACGACGCCCTGCTATCTGCAATACACCTCGGGTTCCACCGGCGCGCCGAAGGGCGTGATCCACACCTTGCGCAATACCCTCGGCTTCTGCCGTGCCTTCGCCGGGGAATTGCTGGCGCTGCGCGAAGGCGACCGGCTGTATTCGATACCCAAGATGTTCTTCGGCTACGGCATGGGCAACAGCCTGTTCTTCCCGTGGTTCAGCGGCGCCTCGGCGCTGCTCGACGACACCTGGCCGAGCGCGGAGCGGGTGCTGGAGAACCTGCGCGCCAGCCGGCCGAAGGTGCTGTTCGGCGTGCCGGCGATCTATGCGGCGTTGCGCCCTCATGCGCACGAACTCCTGGAGAGCGTGCGCCTGGCGTTTTCCGCCGGATCGCCCCTGCCGCGCGGCGAGTTCGAGTTCTGGAGCGCCCAGGGCCTGGAGATCTGCGATGGCATCGGGGCGACCGAGGTCGGCCATGTCTTCCTCGCCAACCGGCCGGGCCAGGCGCAGGCCGATAGCACCGGCCTGCCGTTGCCGGGCTACGAGTGCCGGTTGCTGGACCGTGACGGCGAGACCGTCGAGGCGGCCGGCCAGCAGGGCGTGCTGCTGGTGCGCGGGCCGGGGCTGAGCCCGGGCTACTGGCGGGCCAGCGTCGAGCAGCAGGCGCGCTTCGCCGACGGCTGGTACCGCACCGGCGACCTGTTCGAGCGTGATGAGCGAGGCGCCTACCGCCACTGCGGACGGGAGGACGATCTGTTCAAGGTGAATGGCCGCTGGGTGGTGCCGACCCAGGTCGAGCAAGCGGTCTGCCGGCATCTGCCGGAGGTGCGCGAAGCCGTGCTGGTGCCTACCAGTCGGCGTCACGATGGCCTGCGTCCGACTCTTTTCGTGACCCTGGACGAGCGCCAGGAGAGCAACCAGATCCTGCTGGCGCAACGCATCGACCAGCATCTCGGCCAACGGATTCCCTCGCACATGCTGCCCAGCCAGCTGCATGTACTGCCGGCACTGCCGCGCAACGACAACGGCAAGCTGGCGCGCGCCGAGCTGCGTCATCTCGCCGACACCCTCTACCACGACAACCTTCCGGAGGAACGGGCATGTTGATTCAGGCTGTGGGGGTGAACCTGCCCCCATCCTATGTGTGTCTGGACGGACCGCTGGGCGGCGAACGCCCCAGGGCCCAGGGCGACGAGATGCTGATGCAGCGTTTGCTGCCGGCGGTGCGCGAGGCCCTGGACGAGGCGTCTGTGCAGCCCGAGGAGATCGACCTGATCGTGGGCCTCGCCCTGTCTCCCGACCACCTCATCGAAAATCGCGACATCATGGCGCCGAAGATCGGCCACCCCTTGCAGAAAGTGCTCGGGGCGAAGCGTGCGCATGTCTTCGACCTCACCGATTCCAGCCTGGCCCGCGCGCTCTACGTGGTCGATACCCTCGCCAGCGACCAGGGCTATCGCAACGTGCTGGTGGTGCGCGGCGAGTCCAGCCAGGGACTGGAGGTGGATAGCGAATCCGGCTTCGCCCTCGCCGACGGCGCCCTGGCGCTGCTCTGCCGGCCGACCGGCAAGGCTGCGTTCCGCCGCGGTGCGCTGGGCGGTGATCCGGCGCAGGAATGGCTGCCGCTGAGCATTCCACTGAATACCGATATTCGCCAGGTAGGCGACGTCAAGGGACATCTCAACCTGCCGGCCCAGCCCGGGTTGCCCGAAGCGGTGCGCGCCGGATTCACCCGCCTGGCCGGGGACTTCCCGCAGCTGAACTGGGTGCGCGAGGAATGGTTCGGCCAGGGGCGGCCCGATGGTCGTTGCCTGGGGCCGTTCGAGCTGGCGTCGCAGTTGCGCGCGGCGCAACGCGACCGCCTGGAGGAGTTGCTGCTGATCAGCTTCGATCCGTTCGGCATGGTGGTGGAGGGCGTGACCCTGGAACTGGCGGGAGAAGCTCATGCATAAGGTCAAACTGGCAGCGATCACCTGTGAGCTTCCGGCTCGCAGCTATGAAAACGACGATCCGGTGTTCGCCGCGGTACCGGACCTCAGCGAGTCCTGGTGGCAATTCTGGGGCGTCAATCGGCGGGGCTATTTCGATCCGCGGAACGGCGAGAACGAGTTCAGCCTGGTGGTCCGTGCCGCCGAGCGCCTGCTGCGCAGCAGCGATACCGCGCCGGATAGCGTGGACATGCTGATCTGTTCGGCTTCTTCGCCGATCATGACGGACGCCGGCGATGTCCTGCCGGATCTGCGCGGGCGTCTCTACCCGCGCATGGCCAACGTGCTGTCCAAGCAACTCGGACTGAGCCGGGCGCTGCCACTGGATTCGCAGATGGAGTGCGCCAGCTTCCTGCTCAACCTGCGCCTGGCGGCGAGCATGATCCGCCAGGGCAAGGCGGAGAAGGTGCTGGTGGTGTGCAGCGAATACATTTCCAACCTGCTCGACTTCACCTCGCGCACCTCGACCCTGTTCGCCGATGGTTGCGCGGTGGCCCTGCTGACCCGCGGCGACGACGACAGCTGCGACCTGCTGGCCTCGGCCGAGCATAGCGACGCCACGTTCTATGAAGTGGCCACCGGTCGCTGGCGCCTGCCGGAAAACCCGGCCGGCGAGGCCAGGCCGCGGCTGTATTTCTCGTTGTTCAGCGATGGCCAGAACAAGATGGCCAGCTTCGTCCCGACCAACGTGCCGATCGCGATGCGCCGCGCCCTGGAGAAGGCCGGGCTGGGCAGCGACGAGATCGACTACTTCGTGTTCCACCAGCCGGCGCCGTTCCTGGTCAACGCCTGGGCCGAAGGCATCGGCGCGCGTCCGGACCAGTACCAGCTGACGATGGGCGATACCGGGGTGATGATCTCGGTTTCCATTCCCTACACCCTGATGACCGGCCTGCGCGAGGGCAAGATCCGACCCGGCGATCGCATCGTCATGGCCGGCGCCGCGACCGGCTGGGGCTTCGCCGCGCAGGTCTGGCGGCTGGGCGAGGTACTGGTGTGCTGACCCATCGCCACGCCGATCCACTGCGCTCGAGGAGGGCCGCACATGGGTAATCCGATTCTCGCCGGGCTGGGGTTCAGCCTGCCGAAACGCCAGGTCAGCAACCATGACCTGGTGGGACGCATCAACACTTCGGACGAATTCATCGTCGAACGCACCGGCGTGCGCACGCGCTACCACGTCGAACCGGAGCAGGCGGTCAGCGCGCTGATGGTGCCGGCGGCACGCCAGGCCATCGAGGCCGCCGGGCTGCTGCCGGGGGACATCGACCTGCTGCTGGTCAACACCCTGTCGCCGGATCACCACGATCCATCCCAGGCCTGCCTGATCCAGCCGCTGCTCGGCCTGCGACAGATCCCGGTGCTGGATATCCGGGCGCAATGCAGCGGGCTGCTCTACGGCCTGCAGGTGGCCCGCGGGCAGATCCTCGCCGGCCTGGCGCGGCATGTCCTGGTGGTCTGCGGCGAGGTCCTGTCCAAGCGCATGGACTGTTCCGATCGCGGGCGCAACCTGTCGATCCTGCTCGGCGACGGCGCCGGCGCGGCGGTGGTCAGCGCCGGCGACAGTCTCGAAGATGGCCTGCTGGACCTGCGCCTGGGCGCCGACGGCAACTACTTCGACCTGCTGATGACCGCGGCGCCGGGCAGCGCGTCGCCGACCTTCCTCGACGATAACGTCCTGCGCCAGGGCGGTGGCGAGTTCCTCATGCGCGGCCGGCCGATGTTCGAGCATGCCAGCCAGACCCTGGTGCGGATCGCCGGCGAAATGCTCGCCGCCCACGCGCTCACGCTGGACGACATCGACCACGTCATCTGCCACCAGCCGAACCTGCGCATCCTCGATGCGGTGCAGGAGCAACTGGGCATCCCGCAGCACAAGTTCGCCGTCACCGTCGATCGCCTCGGCAACATGGCTTCGGCCTCGACCCCGGTGACGCTGGCGATGTTCTGGCCGGACATCCAGCCGGGACAACGGGTGCTGATCCTGACCTACGGCTCCGGGGCGACCTGGGGCGCGGCGCTGTACCGCAAACCGGAGGAGGTGAACCGGCCATGTTGAGACTCTCGGCTCCCGGCCAACTGGACGATGACCTGTGCCTGTTGGGGGACGTTCAGGTACCGGTGTTCCTGCTGCGCCTCGGCGAGGCGAGCTGGGCGCTGGTCGAAGGAGGGATCAGCCGGGATGCCGAATTGGTCTGGGCCGACCTGTGCCGTTGGGTGGCCGACCCGTCCCAGGTGCATTACTGGCTCATCACCCACAAGCACTACGACCATTGCGGCCTGTTGCCCTACCTGTGCCCGCGGCTGCCCAACGTGCAGGTCCTGGCGTCGGAGCGGACCTGCCAGGCCTTCCGGTCGGAAAGCGGCGTGCGGGTAGTCGAGCGCTTGAACCGGCAACTGCTGCGTGCGGACCAGCGGTTGCCCGAAGCCTGCGCCTGGGACGCGTTGCCGGTGCGTCCGCTGGTCGACGGCGAGTGGCTGGAGCTCGGCCCGCGGCATCGCCTGCAGGTCATCGAGGCGCACGGTCATAGCGACGACCAGATCGTTTTCTACGACGTACGTCGGCGGCGCCTGTTCTGTGGCGACGCCCTGGGTGAGTTCGACGAGGCGGAAGGGGTGTGGCGGCCGCTGGTATTCGAGGACCTGGACGCCTACCTGGACACCCTGGAGCGCCTGCAGCGGTTGCCGACCCTGCTGCAGCTGATCCCGGGCCATGGCGGCCTGCTGCGGGGGCGGCTGGCCGCGGACGGGGCGGAGTCCGCCTTCACCGAGTGCCTGCGGCTGTGCCGGCGCTTGCGCTGGCGGCAGGCGATGGGCGAGTCGATCAATGAGTTGAGCGAGGATTTGCACCGTGCCTGGGGTGGGCAGAGCGTCGACTTCCTGCCCGGCGGACTGCACCTGGGCAGCATGCGCCGGATGCTGGAGATTCTTTCCCGCCAGTCGCTGCCGCTGGAGTGAGACGGGAAATTCATTGCGGCGGCGAGCGCCGTCGGCGCTGGCCGCAATCGAGGGAATGAAGGGGGATATCGATGATGGACAGGCTGTTGCGTGGTCGCGCTACGCCGGCCGGCAGCCCGTGGGCGCCGGGGGGTGGCTTGTGAGCGGGAGCGGTTATCGGCTGGAAGAGCGCCTGAAGTACCGCTCCCTGTCGCCTGACGCGTTGTCGGTCTGGCGCGCGGCGGGAAGCGGACGGATGCTGTTCGACTGTTTCGATGTCGACAGCAAGGCGCCGCGGCGCAGCGTGGCGATTCTTTCCAGTTGCCTGCGCATCGAATGCTGGGGACGCGATGTGCTGCTGCGCGCGTCCAACCCCAATGGGCGCGCCTTGCTGGCGCCATTGAGCGAGGCGTGTCCGGCGCAGGTCACCTGCCTGCGCGACGGCGATACCCTGCACTGGCGCTTCCCCCATGAGGCGCCGGAGGCGGACGAATGGCGGCGCCTGCACGCCCTGTCCAGCCTGGAGGCGCTGCGCCGGGTGCTCGAGACCCTGGGCGGTGACGAGCGGCCGGTGCTACTGGGCGGACTGTTCAGCTTCGACCTGGCCGAGCAGTTCGAGCCGCTGCCGGCGCCCGCCAATCCCGCCCGGCAATGTCCGGATTATCTGTTCCTGGTTCCCGAACTGCTGCTGGACATCGATCACGTGGCGCGCCAGGCCTCGCTGCAGGCCTTCGTCCACGAACCGGGCCGGCATCAGGCGCTGGCCGCCAGCCTGCGCCGGTGCGCCGACGAATACCATGGCGCCGTCGATGACGCGGTCGAACCCGCGCTTGCCGGGGTTCGTGCCGGCAACTACCAGGTCGACCTCGACGACGCGAGCTTCGCCCGCCAGGTGGAGCGCCTGCAGGAGCATGTCAGGGCAGGCGACGTATTTCAGATCGTACCGTCGCGCAGTTTCAGCGTGCCCTGCGCCGACCCCTGGCGGGCCTATCGCCAACTGTGCCTGCGCAATCCCAGCCCGTACCGGTTCTTCCTCGACGCGGGAGACTTCTGCCTGTTCGGGGCCTCGCCGGAATCGGCGGTGAAATACGATGCCGCCAGCCGTGAGGTGGAGCTCTATCCCATCGCCGGTACCCGGCCGCGCGGGCGCGACGCCGAAGGGGCCATCGATGCGGAACTGGACAACCGCCTGGAGGCGGAACTGCGTCTGGACGCCAAGGAAATCGCCGAGCACATGATGCTGGTCGACCTGGCGCGCAACGATCTGGCGCGGGTCTGCCGGCGTGGCACCCGGCGGGTGCGCGACATGCTCAAGGTCGACCGCTACAGCCATGTGATGCACCTAGTCTCGCGGGTGGCCGGCGAGTTGCATCACGAGCTGGACGCCCTGCACGCCTACCGGGCCTGCCTGAACATGGGCACCCTGGTCGGTGCGCCGAAGGTCCGTGCCATGCAATTGCTGCGGCAGTTCGAGGACGGCTATCGCGGCAGCTACGGCGGCGCGATCGGCATCCTCGACAGCGCCGGCAATCTCGACACCAGCATCGTCATCCGTGCCGCCGAGGTTCGCGACGGCATCGCCCGGGTCCGCGCCGGAGCCGGTGTGGTGCTGGACTCGGAGCCCCGGCTGGAGGCCGAGGAAACCCGCAACAAGGCGCTGGCGGTACTCACCGCCGTGGCCGCCGCCGAACGCGAAAGGGGAGAGCGCGATGCGCATCACGCTGTTGGATAACTTCGATTCCTTCACCTACAACCTGGTCGAGCAGTTCTGCCTGCTGGGCGCCGAGGTGCGGGTGATGCGCAACGACACGCCGTTGCAGACGGTACGCGCGGCGCTGCTGGCCGACGGCTGCGAATTGCTGGTGCTGTCGCCGGGGCCGGGGCGGCCGGAGGACGCCGGTTGCTTGCTGGAATTGCTCGCCTGGGCTCGCGGGCGCCTGCCGGTGCTCGGCGTCTGCCTCGGCCACCAGGCCCTGGCGCTGGCCGCCGGAGGCGCGGTCGCGGTGGCGCGGCGCCCGCTGCACGGCAAGAGCACGGCGCTGCGCTTCGATCCGCGCCATCCATTGTTCGATGGCATCGGCGACCTGCGCGTCGCGCGCTACCACTCGCTGGTGGTCAGCCGTCTGCCGGAGGGCTTCGAGTGCCTGGCGGACGCGGATGGCGAAATCATGGCGATGGCCGATGCGCGGAACCGGCAACTGGGCCTGCAGTTCCATCCCGAATCGATCCTCACCACCCACGGCCAGCGCCTGCTGGAGAACGCTCTACTCTGGTGCGGCGCGCTGCCGGTACGCGAGCGCCTTCGGGCCTGAGCACCGTGGCACCGTCTCGACGATGCTCGGCTGCCAGGCCGGCGCCTCGTCGAAGCGCTGCCGGCCCAGTTCGCGCAGGCGCTGGCGGGCGCTTTCGAGAAAGCGCAGGAAGCTGCGCTCGGACTCCAGCGCGGTGTTGTAGTAGCAATACACCTTGGTATCGATGCCTCCCGGCTCGTACAGCTCGCTGAGAACGGCCAGGGTGCCGGCGCGCAGGCGCTCCTCGACGAAATAGTGCGGCGCGATGCCCCAGCCCACGCCGGCTTCCACCAGGCGCAGCATATCGTCGAAGTTCTCCACGAAGAGCACCTTGTCGCTGACCGGGCGAAGCAGGTTCGAATGCTGGCCGAAGCGGCTGCCGAGGCTGATCTGCCGGTAGTTGGCCAGGCTCGCGATGCTGTGCAGCGAAGCATTGCACAGCGGATGCTGGGGATGGGCGACGACGAACGCCTTGGTGTAGCCGAGCACGCACTGGTTGAAGCGGGAGATCTTCAACTCCTCGTCGATGGTGATGGCGATGTCGATTTCCGCGTTGTCCTGCTTGATGGTCGCCAGGCTGTCGGCCGGCGAGGTGCGTATCAGGCTGACCATGTTGAAGTCGTCGAGCAGGACGCTGCTCACCGTGTCGCAGAACGATGGCGGGATTGCCGTATCCAGCAGCACCCGCAGGTTGCGTGGCCCCTTGTTGAGGTTGAAGGCGATGTCGCCGATCAGCTGCTGGTAGTTCAGCAGGCTGCGCATGTAGGGGATCAGGCGTAGCGCCTGCTCGGTGGGTTCGACCTTGTAGCCGTCGCGACGGACCAGCTCCACGCACAGGTCGATTTCCAGGTTGCTCACCGCTGAGCTGACCGCGGTGTGCGACTTGCGCAGGATACGCGCAGCGGAAGAGATCGAGCCGGAGGCGATGACCTGGAGGAACATGTTGACGTGATTGAGGTTATGAATAGGCATCCCTTTGTCCTTTTATTGGGTGGCGCGTGCCGCTTCCCTTGATCGGGTCAGGTTGCCGCTGCTGGCGAAGAAGCGTCGAGGACTCGATACATAGCGCCCGAGTATTTCAACTTGTCTTCTGGATGACGTTTTCATCGGGGGAATCCTCCCGTCGATCGGTGAAGCGCAAGGGCTGGCGTGGCAAGGGTGTTACTGGCCGCCGGGCTTGGCACGGTGGCCGACGCATGGCACGGGAGTCGTCGTATCGAAGGTGAGGGATGACGGCTCTGTTTCAGGATTTTTTTATAATTATGTGAAAGAAGAGCTTATTTCAGTGAAATGAGTTTCATATTGCTCGTAAATTCGACGAAAAGAAATTGCGGATATTTACCGGGGCTTTAACGTTAATACCAAGGGCTTAATACTAAAGTACCAGGCGTTGCCCGCCGGCAGGGTTGTTCGGATCGCCGGCGGCGAAGGATTCAAAAGGTTTGTTCTAAGAAACAGAAAAATTATGTCGTGTCGGTCTAACCACCGAAACCTATGTCTTTTGTTAGCGTAGCCGTCTGCCAGCGGGGCTTGGCGCCGGGATGGCCCTGGCCAGCCTATGCGGTTAGAATCCGCGACCTTGCAGGCGGTGCCGGGTGCCGTGCCCGGGCCTGCGATCGTCAGCTTCCGGCGGGCCAGCCTGCCGCCGGGTATAAGATAGAGAGACGCGCTGTTGCGCCTTCAGGTGTAGCGACTATGACGCAGATTTCCGAACGACTCCTGGTCCAGGCCCACCTGGCCGCCAAGCAACCCCGCGTGTTGAGCGAGCAGGAGAGCGCCGAGCACCGCGCGGCGATCGCGGCCGAGCTGAAGGCGCAGAATGCCGTGCTGGTGGCGCACTACTATTGCGATCCGGTGATCCAGGCGCTGGCCGAGGAGACCGGCGGTTGCGTGTCCGACTCGCTGGAGATGGCCCGTTTCGGCAACCAGCACCCGGCGCAGACCGTGGTCGTCGCCGGGGTGCGCTTCATGGGCGAGACGGCGAAGATCCTCAATCCCGAGAAGCGCGTGCTGATGCCGACCCTCGAGGCGACCTGTTCACTCGACCTGGGCTGCCCGGTGGACGAGTTCTCGGCATTCTGCGACCAGCATCCGGAGCGCACCGTGGTGGTCTATGCGAATACCTCCGCGGCGGTGAAGGCTCGCGCCGACTGGGTGGTGACCTCCAGTTGCGCGGTGGAGATCGTCGAGCACCTGATGGACAACGGCGAACCCATCCTGTGGGCGCCGGACCAGCATCTGGGGCGCTACATCCAGCGCGAGACCGGCGCCGACATGCTGCTCTGGGACGGCGCCTGCATCGTCCACGAGGAGTTCAAGGCCAAGCAGCTCGAGGACATGAAGGCGCTCTACCCGGACGCGGCGATCCTCGTCCATCCCGAATCGCCGGAGAGCGTGGTGGCGCTGGCCGATGCCGTGGGTTCGACCAGCCAGTTGATCAGGGCCGCGCAGACCCTGCCGAACAGCACCTTCATCGTCGCCACCGACCGCGGCATCTTCTACAAGATGCAGCAACTGTGCCCGGAGAAGACCTTCGTCGAGGCTCCCACCGCCGGCAATGGCGCCGCCTGCCGCAGCTGCGCGCACTGCCCGTGGATGGCGATGAATACCCTGGAGCGCACCCTGGCCTGCCTGCGCGAGGGCAGCGGGGAGATCTTCGTCGACCCGGCACTGGTTCCGCGCGCGGTCCGTCCGTTGAAGCGCATGCTCGATTTCACCCAGGCCGCGCGCCTGCGCCTGGCCGGCAACGCCTGAGCCTGCAAGCCCGCTCCGCGGGGCGAATGGCGCCGCCGGCAGCATTCGTCCCACGCCCTGCTTCGGCGAACATCACCGGGCTTTTTTCCTCGGATCAGCCGTCGATCAGCGGAACATTTCCTTGACCATCCTTTCCTGCTGGCGGATTTCCTGCTGGCGCGCGTCGATCCGCGCGGCCAGCTGGAAGTTGCCGCCGGCGCGGCGCTTGGCGAAGTCCAACTGCTCGATGGCGGCCTGGTAGTCGCCGGTCAGCGACAGGTATTCGGCGCGTGCCTGGTGCACGCCGATGGCGTTGTTGGTCAGGCTGCGCACCTCGGCCAGGCGGTTCCAGACGTCGGGGTCGAGCGGGCGGGCCTTGCTCAGGTCGTCGAGGATCTTTTCCGAGTCCTGCGGCTTGCCCATCTTCAGCATCAGGTCGGCGCGCGCCTGTTTCAGCGGATAGCTGCTGGGGAACTGGGCGAGCATCTTCTTCAGCCGCTGGTCGGCGTCCGGCAGGCGGTTGGCGGTGATGTCCAGTTCGACCTGGGCGAGGTTGTAGGCGACGTCGTTGGGTGCCTTCGCCAGCAATTGCCTGAGGTTGTCACGGGCATCGTTGAGCTGGCCGATGCGCGTCTGCGAGATGGCCAGCCCGTAGCGTGCGGCGTCCAGCCCGGGATTGTCGTTGAGCATGGCGCGGAAGCGCTTGCCGGCCATCCCCGGGGTTTCCTCGAAGATCAGCTGGGTACGCGCGCGCATCTGCTGGTAGCGCAGGCTGTCTTCCTTGCCGCCCTGGGGATACTGCTCTGCGCGGTTGCGGGTGTCGGCGATACGCGACTCGGTGACCGGGTGGGTGAGCAGGAACTCCGGCGGCTTGCCGTCATAGCGGTACTGCCGCGCCAGGCGCTCGAACATGTTCGGCATCGAGCGCGGGTCGTAGCCGGCACGGACCATGTTGGTGACGCCGACGCGGTCGGCTTCCTGCTCGTTCTGCCGGGAAAAGCGCAACTGGTTCTGGATCGCCGCGGCCTGGGTCCCGGCGATCGCCGCGATCCCCGCGTCGCCTGCACCGGCGGCGGCGGCGACGATGCCGGCGAGCATCGCCGCCATCACCGGCAACTGCATGCGCTGCTGCGCCTCGATGCCGCGGGCGAAGTGGCGCTGGATCAGGTGGCCGAGTTCGTGGGCCAGCACCGCGGCGTACTCGCCTTCGGTCTGGGCGTTGAGCAGCAGGCCGCCATTGACCCCGATCACCCCGCCGGGCGCGGCGAAGGCGTTGATCTGCGCATCGCGGATGAGGATGAAGGCCAGCCGGTGGTCCTGCAGGTCGCTGGTCTCGGCCAGCCGATAGACGCTGCTTTCGACGAAGTCCTTCAGTTGCGGGTCGGTGATCGCGTCGACCTGGTTGCGCAGCATGCTCAGCCAGGCGCGGCCCAGCTGGAATTCCTGCTCCGGCGAAACGATCGAGGAAGATGCGTCGCCCAGGGAGGGCAGATCGTCCGACATGACCGGCGAAGCGAGCATGCAGGCGAGCGTCAACAGGGCGGGGCGCAGTACATTCATGCAGGAAGCTCAGGTTGGCAAAGGCCTTACTTTAGCCGTTGGTTATCGGCACTGCCTAGGTATCTGCCCGGGACCCGAAGCTGTTGGAGGTCGCCCGCCGTTTCAACTGGCCAGCGGCGGATGGGCTTGGGTATGCTTGTCGGCCCTTCGGGAGAGGCTGTCATGACGGATAACGATTCATTTCCCCTGGTATGTGACGCGGAGCTGGATGCCAGTGGTCTCAACTGTCCGCTGCCCCTGCTCAAGGCCAAGCTGGAGCTGAACCGCCTGCCCAGCGGCGGGGTGCTCAAGGTGATCGCCACCGACGCCGGGTCGCAGCGCGACTTCCGCGCCTTCGCCCAGCTCGCCGGCCACGAGCTGCTCCGCGAGGAGGCTGAGGAGGGCGTCTACCGATACTGGCTGCGCAAGCGTTAGCGGAGCCTCCGCCGTACCGATTCAGGATTTGCGATGATCAAGGTGTTACGCGACTGGATGCAGCGCTACTTCTCCGACGAGGAGGCGGTGGTGCTGGCGATCATGCTGGTGCTCGGCTTCAGCGTCATCCTCGCCTTCGGCGGGATGCTCGCGCCGGTACTGGCGGCGATGGTGATCGCCTTCCTGATCCAGGGCGTGGTCGGCATGCTGGAGCGCTTCCGGATGCCGCACCTGTTCGCCGTGTGGCTGGTCTACAGCCTGTTCCTCGGCTTGCTGGCGCTGTTCCTGGTGGTCCTGCTGCCGCTGCTCTGGCAGCAATTGTTCACCCTGTTCAACGAACTGCCGCGGATGCTCGGCGAATGGCAGAGCGTGCTGCTGATGCTGCCCGAGCGTTATCCGAGCCTGATCAGCGAAGAACAGGTGCTCAAGGCGATAGAGACCGCGCGCGGCGAGTTCGGCCAGATCGGCCAGTGGGCGCTGACCTCGTCGCTGGCCAGCCTGCCGGTAGTGGTGAACATCATGATCTACCTGGTGCTGGTGCCGATCCTGGTGTTCTTCTTCCTCAAGGACAAGAAGCGCTTCTACACCTGGTTCCGCCGCTACCTGCCGCGCGAGCGCGGGTTGATGAAGCAGGTCTGGGCGGAGATGAACCAGCAGATCGCCAACTACATCCGTGGCAAGGTCATCGAGATCGTCATCACCGGCGCGGTGACCTACATCGCCTTCGCCTACCTCGGCCTCAACTACGCGGCGTTGCTGGCCCTGCTGGTCGGCCTGTCGGTGGTGGTGCCGTACATCGGCGCGGTAGTCGTGAGCGTGCCGGTGGCGATGATCGCCTTCTTCCAGTGGGGCTGGAGCGACCAGTTCATCTACCTGATGGTGGCCCACGCGATCATCCAGGCGCTGGACGGCAACGTGCTGGTGCCGCTGCTGTTCTCCGAAGCGGTGAACCTGCACCCGGTGGCGATCATCTGCGCGGTGCTGCTGTTCGGCGGACTGTGGGGATTCTGGGGGGTGTTCTTCGCGATCCCCCTGGCGACCCTGGTGAAGGCGGTGCTGGACGCCTGGCCTAAGGATCTTCCCGAAAGCCCGGCGGCGACCTCGTAGCGTCGGGTGGAAATGAAAAAGGCCGCGGAAGCGGCCTCTTTCGCTGGCGCGGGACTCAGGCCCCGTTCAGCGCCTGGGCGGCGGCGAGCACCGCATCGACGTGGCCGGGGACCTTCACGCCACGCCACTCCTGGCGCAGCACGCCATCCTTGTCGATGAGGAAGGTGCTGCGGTCGACTCCCATGTATTCCTTGCCGTAGAGCTTCTTCAGCTTGATCACGTCGAACAGCTGGCAGACCGCCTCATCCTTGTCGCTGATCAGCTCGAAGGGGAATTCCTGTTTGCACTTGAAGTTCTCGTGGGACTTCAGGCCGTCGCGGGAAACCCCAAAGACCTCGGTATCGGCCCGCTGGAACGCCGCGTACTGGTCGCGGAAGCCCTGGCCCTCGGTGGTGCAGCCCGGAGTGCTGTCCTTCGGGTAGAAATAGAGGACGACCTGCCTGCCTCTCAGCGCGGACAGGGTCACTTCCTTGCCGCTGGTGGCGGGGGCGGTGAAGTCGGGGACGGGTTTGTCGATAGCGACCGGCATGGACTCGGCTCCTCAGGGATGTTGGGGGCGCCAGGGTTCGATCAGGGCGTCCAGGTTCAGGGCGTCGGCGAAGTCCAGGAACTGGTCGCGCAGCCAGCTGATCTGGGTGCCGGCGGGCAGGGTCACGGTGATCGTGGCGTTGAGCATGGTGGTGTTGGTGTGCGGCGCCTGGTAGGTGTCGCAGGTGAGGTTCTCCAGCTCGATGTTGTGGTCGATGAAGAACTGGCAGAGTTCGTTGAGGATGTCCGGGCGATACACCGCGCTGACATAGGCCACGTAAGGCAGCGCCTGGGCGCGGGTCACGTGGGCGTTGCTGCGGGTCATGCTGAGGGTGATGTCGCCGCGCTTGGTGAGGGTCGGCAGGCTGCCCTCGAGGCGGGCGAGGGCATCCCAGCTCCCGGAGACCTGCAGCACCAGGGCGCTGAACTCGCCATGGCGGGTCAGGCGGCTGCTGACCACGGCGCAGCGGCTCTCGACGCAGGCGCGGCAGAGCAGGGTGGTCAGCTCCATCGGATTGGGGCCGAGGGCGCTGATCAGAAGGAATTGTTCGCGGGGTTGGCTGGTGGACATTCAACTTTCCTGGAATACGCTGGCGGCACGGGCCGTACCTGAAAGCGGGAAGGGTAGCGAAAAGCGCCGCCGAGGGAAACGTCTGCCGCCTGTCAGGGGCTTCCGACGACGCGGCGCTCGTCTTGTGCAAGGCCTGCCGCCGACAGTACCATTACCGCTTTAATTTCGCGGCAGGAGCGGTTGCATGATTGCGGGCAGTATGGTGGCACTGGTCACCCCCTTCGATGCTCAGGGTCGACTGGACTGGGACAGCCTCGCCAAGCTGGTGGACTTCCACCTGCAGGAAGGCACCAACGCCATCGTCGCCGTCGGCACCACCGGTGAATCGGCCACGCTGGACGTGGAAGAGCACATCCAGGTGATCCGTCGCGTGGTCGACCAGGTCAAGGGGCGCATCCCGGTGATCGCCGGCACCGGCGCCAACTCCACCCGCGAGGCGGTGGCGCTGACCGAGGCCGCGAAGAGCGGCGGCGCCGACGCCTGCCTGCTGGTGACGCCGTACTACAACAAGCCGACCCAGGAAGGCATGTACCAGCACTTCCGCCATATCGCCGAAGCCGTTGCGATCCCGCAGATCCTCTACAACGTGCCGGGCCGCACCTCCTGCGACATGCTTCCGGAGACCGTCGAGCGCCTGTCCAAGGTGCCGAATATCATCGGCATCAAGGAAGCCACCGGCGACCTGCAGCGCGCCAGGGAAGTCATCGAGCGCGTCGGCAAGGACTTCCTCGTCTATTCCGGCGACGACGCCACCGCCGTCGAGCTGATGCTCCTGGGCGGCAAGGGCAACATTTCGGTCACCGCCAACGTCGCGCCGCGCGCCATGAGCGACCTGTGCGCCGCCGCCATGCGCGGCGACGCCGCTGCCGCGCGGGCCATCAACGACCGCCTGATGCCGCTGCACAAGGCGCTGTTCATCGAATCCAACCCCATTCCGGTGAAGTGGGCCCTGCATGAGATGGGTCTGATCCCCGAGGGCATCCGCCTGCCCCTGACCTGGCTCAGCCCGCGTTGCCACGAGCCGCTGCGTCAGGCCATGCGCCAGACCGGCGTATTGGCTTGATCAAGGAGCTCCACGCAATGAAGCGACTGGCTGGACTGACCGCCCTCGCCCTAGTTATCGGCAACACTTCCGGCTGCGGCTGGCTGTGGGGGCCGGAGGGCTACTTCCGCGACCGCGGCACCGATTACCTCGGTGCCCGCGAGACGCCGCCCATGCAATTGCCCGAAGGGGTCCACAGCAAGCCGCTCGATCCGCTGCTGCCGATTCCGCTGAACGTCGCCACCACCCATGAGAAGGAGGGGGAGTACGAGGTTCCGCGTCCGCAGCCGCTGGCCAATTCCGGCGAGATCAGCGACTACAGCCTGCAGCGTAGCGGCGACAGCCGCTGGGTAGTGGCCCAGCGGCCGCCGGCGGAGGTCTGGCCGGTGGCCCGGCAGTTCTTCGAGGAGAACGGTTTCCGCATCGCCGACGAGCGTCCGCAGACCGGCGAGTTCAGTTCCGACTGGCAATCGCTGTCGCAGCTTTCCGCGCCGCTGGCACGCCGCCTGAGCAGTCGCGTGAGCGGCGTCGAGCCGGACGGCCAGGCACGGGTTCGGGTGCGCATCGAGCCCGGGGTGCAAAGCAATACCAGCGAGGTCTACGTGCTCAGCCAGACCCGCGCCGCCGGTGACACCAGCAGCCCGAGCTGGCCGAGCAAGTCGGTGGCGCCGAGCCTCGACGCGGCGCTGCTCGACGAGATGGTCGCGAGCATGGCGCGCAGCGCGGAGCAGGGCGGTTCGGTCTCCCTGCTGGCAGCCAACTCGGTCTACGATACGCCCGGCACCTTCGAGCTGAGCAAGGACGGCAGCGGCAACCCGGTGCTGACCCTGCAGTCCGACTTCGACCGCTCTTGGGTCAGCGTCGGGCGTGCCCTGGACAGCGCCGACATCCGCGTCGACGACCTCAACCGCAGCCTTGGCGTGTACTACGTGAACATCGCCGAAGGGGCGAAGAAGCCCGACGAAGACAAGCCTGGCTTCTTCAGTCGCCTGTTCGGCGGCGGCGAGAAGACCAAGGAAGAGGAAGACGCCAAGGCGCAGCGCTACCAGGTCCGCCTGACCACCGTCAGCGACGCCGTGCAGGTCACCGTCGACAAGGACATCAACACCTCTGCGCCGGCCGATGTCGCGCAAAACGTACTGGAAAAACTCCAGGAGAGCATGCGCAATGCGGTTCGCGGTTCTGGGCAGCGGAAGCCGGGGCAATTCGGCCTTGGTGAGCAGTTCTGACACCCGGATACTGATCGACTGCGGCTTTCCGCTGCGTGAAATCATCAAGCGTCTGGCGCGCCTGGGGCTGAGCCCCGCGCAGCTGGACGCGATCCTGGTCACGCATGAACACGCCGATCATATCCATGGCGTCGAGCTGCTGGCGCGGCATTACCAGATCCCGGTCTATCTGAGTGCGGGTACCCTGAGCGGCATGCGTCGCCCGGTGCTCCCCGCCGAACTGTTGCGGGCCGGCCAGCGCCTGGCGATCCGCGGGCTGGAGGTGCAGGTGGTCGGCGTCTCCCACGATGCCCGCGAGCCTACCCAGTTCGTGCTGACCGACGGGCAGCGGCGCTTCGGCATGCTCACCGATCTGGGAATGGCCACGGCCGAGGTGCTGGAATGCTATCGTGCGGTGGATGCGCTGGTGGTCGAGGCCAATCACGACAGCACGATGCTCGCCGGCGGCCCGTACCCCTATTTTCTCAAGGCCCGCGTTGGCGGTCCGCGAGGGCACTTGAACAACCACCAGTCCGCCGAACTGGTGAAGCAGCTGGACTGGCGCCGCATGCAGCACCTGGTGCTGGCCCATCTCAGCGAAAAGAACAACTCGCCGCAGCTGGCCCGGCAAACCTTCGTCGACACCCTCGGGTGCGATCCGGGCTGGCTGCAGGTGGCCGATCAGCATTCAGGCCTGGACTGGCGCGAGATCGCCTAGGCCCTATTACCCGTAAGCGGAGCCCATCATGGAAAAACGCGAAGAACTCTACCGCGGCAAGGCCAAGTCGGTTTACCGGACCGACGATGCCGACCGTCTCATCCTGCTGTTCCGCAACGACACCTCCGCCTTCGATGGCAAGCGCATCGAGCAGCTCGATCGCAAGGGCGCGGTGAACAACAAGTTCAATGCCTTCATCATGCAGAAGCTGGAAGCCGCCGGCATTCCGACCCAGTTCGACACGCTGCTGTCGGATACCGAGTGCCTGGTGAAGAAGCTCGACATGATCCCGGTCGAGTGCGTGGTGCGCAATTTCGCCGCCGGCAGCCTGGTGCGTCGCCTCGGTGTGGAAGAGGGCGTCGCCCTGACTCCTCCCACCTTCGAACTGTTCCTGAAGAACGACGCCCTGGGCGATCCGTTCATCAACGAATCCCACGTTCAGGCCTTCGGCTGGGCCACTCCCGAGCAACTGGCGCAGATGAAGACCTATTCCTTCAAGGTCAACGAAGTGCTGAACAAGCTGTTCGACGAGGCCGGCCTGCTGCTGGTGGACTTCAAGCTGGAGTTCGGCCTGTTCCATGGCCAGATCGTCCTCGGCGACGAGTTCAGCCCCGACGGTTGCCGCCTGTGGGACAAGGAAACCCGCAAGAAGATGGACAAGGACCGCTTCCGCCAGGGCCTCGGCGAGGTGATCGAAGCCTACGAAGAGGTGGCCAGGCGCCTGGGCGTGCCGCTTTAACCTCGGACGCGCGCAACCATCTGAAAGAACGCGAAAAAATCTTCAAGAAGGCTTCGCGTTCTGCGTACAAGCTGGTATCATGCGCGCCGCACGGAGAGATGCCGGAGTGGTCGAACGGGACGGATTCGAAATCCGTTGAGTCAGCAATGGCTCCTAGGGTTCAAATCCCTATCTCTCCGCCATTACATATGGCCAGAACCCCTGAAATGCTTGGCATTTCAGGGGTTTTGTCTTTTCTGTGGCTGGCTTGAGGGGATGGGGCGCAGCGCCTCCATCCCACGAAGGGCGTTTCGGTGCTGGCCTTCAGAGCACCTCCGCCGCCACGGCGTCCACCGCGGCTTTGGCGATCTCCACTACCTCGTCGGCCTCGGCGCGGCTCAGCACCAGCGGCGGGGCGAAGCCGAGGATGTCGCCGTGGGGCATGGCGCGGGCGATCATGCCGCGTTCAAGGCACGCCGCCGAGACTCTCGGGCCTATCTTCTGCGCCGGGTCGAAGGGCGTGCGCGTCTCGTGTTCGGCCATGAACTCCAGTGCCGCCAGCATGCCGTCGCCGCGCACTTCTCCCACCAGCGGGTGGCCTTCGAAGGTCTGGCGCAGCCGTCGGTTGAGGTAGCCGCCGACGTCCGCGGCGTTGGCGGTGATGTTTTCGCGTTCGAGGATATCCAGGTTAGCCAGCGCCGCTGCCGCGCAGATCGGGTGACCGGAATAGGTCCAGCCGTGGCCCATGGCGCCTTCGCGGGCGGAGGCGCTGTCGATCGCATCCCAGACCTTCTCGCCGACGAGCACCGCCGACAACGGCGCGTAGGCACTGGTCAGGCCCTTGGCGGTGGTGATCAGGTCCGGGCGCAGGCCATGGCGCTGGCTGCCCATCTTGTCGCCGAGGCGGCCGAAGGCGCAGACCACCTCGTCGGCGATCAGCAGCACGTCGTACTTCGCCAGTACCGCCTGGATCGCTTCCCAGTACCCCTCGGGCGGAACGATGATGCCGCCGGTGCCCATCACCGGTTCGCCGATGAAGGCCGCCACGGTGTCCGGGCCTTCGGCGAGGATCAGCTTCTCCAGTTCCTGGGCGCAGTGGCGCACGAAGGCCGCCTCGTCCATGCCCGCCGGGGCCTTGTAGAAGTGCGGGCAGAGGGTGTGCTTCACGCCTTCCACCGGCAGGTCGAAGTGCTGGTGGAAGCTGGCCAGGCCGGTGAGGCTGCCGGTGACGATGCCCGAGCCGTGGTAGCCGCGCTGGCGCGAGATGATCTTCTTCTTCTGCGGACGGCCCAGCACGTTGTTGTAGTAGCGCACCAGCTTGACCTGGGTTTCGTTGGCGTCGGAGCCGGAGAGGCCGTAGTAGACCTTCTTCATGCCTGCCGGCGCCCAGTCGCGGATGATCCGTGCGGACAGCTCGATGATCGCCTCGGAAGAGTGACCGACATAAGTGTGGTAGTAGGCCAGTCGTTTGGCCTGCTCATGGATGGCGTCGGCCACTTCGAGGCGGCCATAGCCGATGTTCACGCAGTACAGTCCGGCGAAGGCATCCAGCAGTTCGCGGCCCTGCTGGTCGCGGATACGCACGCCCGAGGCGCCGGTGATTATGCGGCCGGGCAGGGTGCCGCTGGCGTGGTCGTGGGCGTGGGTGGAGGGGTGCATTAAGTGCGCCCGGTCCTGTTCGAAGAGCTTGGCGTAGTCGGTCATGGCGGTGTTCTCCTCAGATGGCGCCGTGATGCAGGCAGAAGTATTTGGTCTCGATGAAGGGCTCGAAGCCTTCGCTGCTACCCTCGCGGCCCAGGCCGGAGGCCTTCATGCCGCCGAAGGGAATGGGGTGGCCGGTGAAGCGGGCGCCGTTCACCGCGACCATGGCGAACTCCAGGCGCCGCATCAGCGGCCAGACCTGATCGAGGCGCTGTCCGCAAATGTAGGCGGCCAGCCCGTACTCGCTGGCGTTGGCCAGTTCGACGGCTTGCTCCAGGTCGTCGTAGGCGGTCACTCCGGCGATGGGCGCGAAGTTCTCCTCGCGCCAGATGCGCATGGCCGGGGTGACGTCGGCGAGCAGCGTGGGCTGGTGGAACCAGCCGCCCAGGGCATGGGGTTCGCCGCCCGCCAGCAGCCGCGCACCGCGGTCGATGGCGTCGCGCACGCGCTCGCAGGTGGCAGCGAAGGCAGCCTGGTGCATCAGCGGGCCGATGTCGCTGCGCGGGTCGCTGGCCGGGCCCACGCGCAGCTCGCGCACCGCGGCGGCGAAGCGCTTGAGGAAGGGCTCGTAGCTTTCGCGGGCGACCAGAATGCGGTTGGCCGCGCAGCAGTCCTGGCCGGAGGTCTGGAACTTGGCGTTGATGGCGAATTTCACCGCCTGCTCCAGGTCGGCGTCGGGCAGCACGATGAAGGGCGCGTTGCCGCCCAGTTCCAGCGCCACTTTTTTCACATCCTGGGCGGCGGCCTGCAGCACCAGCTTGCCGACGCGGGTCGAGCCGGTGAAGCTCACCGCGCGCACGCGGCTGTCCTGTACCAGGGTTTCCATGCTCATCTGCGGTTCGCCCAGCACTACGTTGAAGACGCCGGCCGGGAGCCCGGCTTCCTCGGCCAACTGGGCCAGGGCGAAGGCCGAGTAGGGCGTCTCGTGGGCCGGCTTGACCACCACCGTGCAACCGGCGGCCAGGGCGGCGGCGGCCTTGCGGGTGATCATCGCCGCGGGGAAGTTCCAGGGGGTCAGCAATGCCGCCACGCCCACCGGCTCCATGACGGTGCCCAGGTGGGCGCCGGGGATGTGGCTGGGGATGTTGCGGCCGTCCAGGCGCCGGGCCTGTTCGGCGAACCAGGGGATGAAGCTGGCGGCGTAGTCGATCTCGCCACGGGACTCGGCCAGGGGCTTGCCCTGTTCCTGGGAGAGCATCTGCGCCAGGTCCTCGCGGTGCCGGCGGATCAGTTCGGCCCAGCGCAGCAGGGGCGCGGCGCGCTGGTCCAGGGACAGCTTGCGCCAGGCCGGGAAGGCCGCGGCGGCGGCATCCACCGCGGCGACTATCTGCTCGCGTTCGAGCAGCGGCACGTGGCCGATGACCTCGCGGCTGGCCGGGTTTTCCACGGCGACGCTGGCGCCGCTGGCGCTATGCAGCCACTGGCCGTTGACGTAGCACAGCGACTTGAAGAGGAGGGGGTGGGCGTAGGACATGACGGCGTTTCCTTGCAGGTGGCATGGGAGTCATCCTAGGGCGGACGCCGTGGCGGTTTTTTCCTAAGGGCGGGGCGGCGGCGGCAATTCTTTCCGCAGATGCGCCGCCGGCTTGGCTTTTTTCGCCCGACGGCGCGCCGCCGGCAGGCGAAGGGCGGCATGCCGTCAGGTTCCCGCCAGCGCCTCTGCCGGTACGGCCGCATCCAGCGGCTTGATCACCTTGGTGACGATGTAGGTGAAATAGCGCTCGATTCCCAGGTCTTCCAGTAGCAACTGGTCGATAAAACGCTGGTAATGATCGATATCCCGAGCCTGGATCATCGCGATGTAGTCCACCCCGCCGCCGGTGGCGTAGCAGAAGCCCACTTCCGGCGCCTGCTGCAGACGCTGTTCGAAACGCCGCATGTCCTGGGCCGTGTGGCGGCCCAGGGTGACTTCCACCAGCACCTGCTGCTGGCGGAACAGCGCCGGCCAGTCGATCTGCGCGCGGTAGCCCTTGATCAGGCCGGCTTCCTCCAGCTTGCGCACCCGCTCCCAGGCCGGGCTGACCGAGAGGTTGATGGCTTCGGCCAGGCTGGACTTGGTGATGCGTCCGTCGCCGGCGAGGATGCGCAGGATCTTCAGGTCGTAGCGGTCGAGCTTGGTCATCGCCACCTCCGGCGCCGTGGTGCGCATCAGTCCAGCACTTCGGCGACCACCGCCAGGGTGTCGCCGCTCTGCACCAGACCGGGGAAGTGCCGCGCGGCGAGGATGCCGCCACGCTTGGCCCGGTACTCCACCGGTGCGGCGCCTGTGCGCAGCACGTCGTGCACCCGCGCCAGCACCTCGCCGCGCGCCACTCGCTCGCCGAGGTCGCGGCACATCTCCAGCAGGCCGCTGTGTTCGCTGGCGACGAAGCAGTCTGCGTCGGGCATGTCGAGCATCCGCGAAGGCGCCTGCTCGATTGCGCCGTGCAGGATGCCGGCCTGCACCAGCACGTTGCGCACGCCGCGGCGTGCGATGGCGACGCTGCGCGCGCTGCTGCTGCCGCCGCCGCCCAGTTCGGTGGTGACGAACAGCTTGCCCTGCGCCTCGGCGGCGCTGTCGTACATGCCCACCGCGTCCAGCTCCAGCATGCGCATGGCGTAGGGGGCGGAGAACGCCCGCATCAGCGCCTCGCAGCCTTCCTGCTGGGCCTTGTCCGGCAGGACGTGGCAGGCGGCGAAGGGCAGGAAGTCGAGGGTGCGGCCGCCGGAATGGATGTCCAGCACCACATCGGCCAGCGGCAGCAGGGTGCGCTGGAAGTAGTCGGCGATCTTCTGCGTCACCGTGCCGTCCGGGCGGCCGGGGAAGCTGCGGTTGAGGTTGCCGGCGTCGATCGGCGAGGTGCGCTTGCCGGCGAGGAAGGCCGGGGCGTTCATGAAGGGTACGACTATCACCCGGCCGCGGATGTCCTCGGCGCGCAGTTCCTGGGCCAGGCGACTGAGCGCCACCGGCCCTTCGTACTCGTCGCCATGGTTGCCGCCGGTGAGCAGTGCGGTGGGGCCTGCGCCGTTCTTTACCACGCAGACGGGGATCATCACCGCGCCCCAGGCCGAGTCGTCGCGGGAGTAGGGCAGCTTGAGATGGCCGTGCTGCACGCCGTCGTGCTCGAAGTTGACGCTGGCGGCGATGGGGTTGTCGGGCAACTGGTTCATGGTTTCACTCCTTGACGAACAACTGGCGCGGGTAGTCGCAGAAGGTCTGTGCGCCGCTGTCGACGATCAGCAGGCTTTCGGTGATTTCCAGGCCCCAATCGTCCATCCACAGGCCGGGCATGAAGTGGAAGGTCATGCCCGCTTGCAGCACGCTCTCGTCGCCGGGACGCAGGCTCATGGTGCGTTCGCCCCAGTCCGGCGGGTAGCTGATGCCGATGGGGTAGCCGCAGCGGCTGTCCTTGTGGATGCCGAACTTCTGCAGCACGCGGAAGAACGCACGGGCGATGTCGCCGGTGGTATTGCCCGGCCTGGCCGCTTCCAGGCCGGCGGCGATGCCTTCGACCACGGCCTTTTCCGCATCGAGGAAGTGCTGCGGCGGCTTGCCCAGGTAGATCGTGCGCGACAGCGGGCAGTGGTAGCGCTTGTAGCAGCCGGCGATCTCGAAGAAGGTGCCGGCGCCGCGCTGGAAGGGCGTGTCGTCCCAGGTCAGGTGCGGCGCGCTGGCGTCGGCGCCGGTGGGCAGTAGCGGGACGATCGCCGGGTAGTCGCCGCCGTGGCCGTCGACGCCGAGGATGCCGGCGCTGTAGATCTCCGCCACCAACTGGTTCTTGCGCATGCCCGGTTCGATGCGTTCGAGGATGTGCGCATGCATCTTCTCGACGATGCGCGCGGCGACGCGCATGTATTCGATCTCGCGCGGAGACTTCAGCGCGCGCTGCCAGTTGACCAGCGCGGTGGCGTCGACGAAGCGCGCCTGCGGCAGGTTGCTCTGCAGCGAGCGGAAGGCGGCGGCGCTGAAATAGTAGTTATCCATTTCCACGCCGATGGCCAGCGTTTCCCAGCCGCGCGCGGCGATGACTTCGCGGGCCAGGTAGTCCATGGGATGGCGCTCGACGGACTGCACGTAGTGGTCCGGGTAGCCGACGATAGCGTCGGCCTGCATGAACACGGTGCGCCGCGCGCCGTTGGCGTCCTGGCCGCGGCCGAACCAGACAGGCTCGCCGTCCAGCGCCAGCAGCACGCACTGGTGCACGTAGAAGGACCAGCCATCGTAGCCGGTCAGCCAGGCCATGTTCGACGGATCGCTGACCAGCAGCAGCTCGATGCCGCGCTGCTGCATGCTGGCGCGAACCTTGGCCAGGCGCTGGGCGTATTCCTCCCGCGCGAAGGGGAGATCGACGACGATTTCGGGCATGCGGAAATCCTCTGGATTGAGTGGTTGCCGGGCCTGCTCCGGAAGGCCCGTGCCTGGGCTCCCCTGTCATCCCGAGGCTCTGCCGTTGCAGAGGAGGGCCGGGACGGCGGGGAATTGTTCAACTGCTGAAGCGGAACCCCTTGCCCATGCGCTGCGCGCGCTGGAAGGCGAGGCCGGCGATGGCGGTGTCCTGCGCGCCGGTGCCGGTGAGATCGCAGAGGGTGATGTCCCGGGCGCTGCGGCGGCCCGGGCGGAGGCCGGCGATGACCTGGCCGAGTTCGGCGAAGTCGGCGTCCGCCGCTACCAGGCCGGCCGCGATGGCGTGGTGCAACTCGCCGAGCACGCGGGTCTGGCTCAGGCGGTCGGCGACGTAGCAGTCCAGTGCCGCCAGCGCGTCGGCGGCGATCTCGTTCTTGTGCTCGGCGTCCGAGCCCATGGCGGTGATGTGCAGGCCTGGACGCAGGTGGCGCCGTTCGAGCAGCGGCTCGCGACTGGGCGTGCTGGAGATGGCGATGTCCGCGCCTTCCAGGGCTTCGTCGACGCTGGAGCAGGCGACCACCGGGATGCCCAGGGCGGTGCTCAGCTCGGCGGCGCACTGGCGCGCCTTGACCGCGTCGCGGGCCCAGAGGCTGGCGCCTTCGATCGGGCGCACCAGGCATAGCGCCTTGAGCTGCAGGCGCGCCTGCTCGCCGGCGCCGAGGAGGGCTACCCGGCGGGCGTCTTCCCGGGCCAGCCACTTGGCGGCTACGGCGCCGGCGCAGGCGGTGCGCACCGCGGTGAGGTAGCCGTTGTCCAGCAGCAGGGCGTCGAGCAGGCCGGTGTGCGCCGACAGCAGCATCATCATGCCGTTGAGGCTGGGCAGGCCGAGCCGGGGATTGTCGAAGAAGCCCGGACTGACCTTGATGGCGAAGCGCGGCAGGCCCGGCAGGTAGGCGGTCTTCACGTCGACTTCGCCGTTGCGCTCGGGAATGTCCAGGCGCAGGATCGGCGGCATCGCCACCGCCGCCGTTGCCAGCAGGCGGAAGGCTTGCTCGACGGCGTCGAGGCTTTCGCGGTCCAGCGCCACGCAGGCGCGCAGGTCGGCTTCGCTGAGCAGGGTGACATCAGCCATGGGGGGCTTCCTCGATGATGCGTTGATGTTGATCGATGGCGATGTTGCGGCCGCTGACGACCACCACCACCGGCCCTTCGGCGGCGATCCTCCCTTCCAGCAAGGCGGCAATGCCCACCGCCGCCGCGCCTTCGAGCACCTGACGCTCCTCGCGGTAGGCGTGGCGGATGCCGGCGGCTATCGCGGCTTCGTCGAGCAGGTGCAATTCGTCGCAGTGGGCGCGGGCGAGGTCGAAGGTGTAGCGGTTGTCCAGGCCGATGCCGCCGCCGAGGGAGTCGGCGAGACTTGGCCGCTCCTCCACCTCCACCGGTCGGCCGGCTTCCAGGCTGGCGGCCATGGCCGCGCCGCGGCGCATGCTGATGCCGTGCAGGCGGATCGACGGATCGGCTGCTTTCAGCGCCAGGGCCAGGCCGCCGAACAGGCCGCCGCCGGAGAGCGGGACCAGCACCTGGCGTACCTGCGGCAGTTGTTCGAGGATTTCCAGGCCCAGGGTGCCCTGGCCGGCGATGATCTGCGGGTGATCGAAGGGCGGCAGCAGCGCCGCGCCCCGCTCGTGGGCAATGCGCTCGGCTTCGGCCTGCGCGTCGTCCTGGCTGTTGCCGACGATACGCACCTCGGCGCCGAGGGCGCGGATCGCCTCGACCTTGTTCGCCGGCACCAGGCACGACAGGCAGATGACCGCCGGTACGCCCAGCGCGCGGGCGGCATGGGCGAGGGCGCGGCCGTGGTTGCCGGTGGAGGCGGCGACCACCCCGCGCGCCTTCTGCGCGTCGTCCAGTTGGGCGATGGCGTTGCTGGCGCCGCGCAACTTGAAGCTGCCGGTGGCCTGCTGCGACTCCAGCTTCAGATACACCGGCTCGCCCAATCGTGCGGAGAGGCTCGGCGAATGCTCCAGCGGCGTCTGCCGGACCATCCCGTGGATGCGCTGGCGCGCGCGGTACAGCTCGATCAGGGGGATCTCGTTGGCCATGGCGGCCTCCCGACAATGCAGTCGGGCCGAGTGTATGAGCGGGAAATTGTCGCGACGAATGTACTAGGACGATGTTGCGGGGATTGTCATTCGTCGCGGGGGAATACGCTCTACCGCTCTCCAGCCGGGCGAGGAGCGTGCCCTGCGTCAGAAGTCGTGGATCTTCGGATACTGCTCGAACAGCTCGCGCATGTCGTCCAGGGCCTGGGCCATGCGTTCGTCGCTGCATTCGGCGCCCATGCACAGGCGCACCGCGCGCGGCCGGGGCGTGCCGCGGACCATGAAGGGATCCGGCAAGGTCACGGCGATGTGCCGGTGCCGCAGTTCGCGCACCAGGCTGTCCAGTTCCCAGTGCTCGGGAATCCCCATCCAGCAGTTCAGGGACTGCGGCGCATGGCCCAGCAGGTAGTCGGCGAAGCGCTCGCCGACCAGCGCCTGACGCGCCGCCAACAGGCGTCGCTGGCGTTCCGCGAGGGCCTGGGCGTTGCCGTTGTGAATCCAGCGCGTGGCCACCTCGGCCAGTAGCGGCGCGGCCATCCAGCTGTTCACCCGCAGGATGCTCTCGGTGCGCAGGGCCAGGCGTCGTGGCACCGCCAGATAGCCGATGCGCAGGCCGGTGAGCACGCTCTTGGTGAAACTGGTGCAGTAGAACGACAGCTCCGGCAGATAGTGGCTCAGCGGCGGTGCGCGGCGCTCGCCCAGCAGCGGGCCATAGACGTCGTCCTCGACGACGTAGACGCCGAAGCGCTGGGCGATGGCGGCTATCTCCCGGCGCCGCGCATCGCTCATCAGGCTGGAGGTGGGGTTGTTCAGGTTGGGCGTGCACACCAGTGCGGTGATGCGCTCGTTGGCGCAGAGGTCTTCGAAGTGCTCCGGATCGATCCCCTCGCGGTCGACCTCCACGCCCTTGAGAGTGAAGCCGAGCACCTGGGAGTTGCCGATCACTCCGTGGTCGGTCAACTGCTCGCAGAGCACCACGTCGTCCGGCCCGGCCAGCGAGGCGAGGGCGAGGAAGATGGCATGGGCGGCGCCGTTGGTGATCAGCAGGTCGTCGCGCTCGCAGTGCAGGCCCTGTTGCGCCAGCCACTGCGCCGCCGCCTCGCGGTGGCTGTCGAAGCCGGCGATCGGCCGGCAGGCGCGCATCCACGGCTGGTCCGTCTCCTGTGCCAGTTCGCGGCAGGTGTCCCGCCACAGGCGGTCGTGCTCGTCGGTGTGGACGATGCTGGCGATGGAGAAGTCCACCAGCGCGCGTTCCGGGTGGTCGAGCATGTAGCGCGCCATGCCCTCGGTCATGCGGCGCGAGACGAAGCTGCCGCGACCCACCTCGCAGCGCACCAGGCCTTGGCGTTCCAACTCCTTGTAGGCGTTGGTCACCGTCTGCACGCTGATGCCCAGGCCGTCGGCCACCTGGCGCTGCGCAGGCAGGCGCTGGCCGTCCTGCAGGCGGCCCTGCTCGATTTCCGTGGCGATGGCCTGGACCAGCGTCTTGTACTTGGATTCGCCGACCCGCAGGCCGGCCAGCGCGTGGCGCCAGCTTTGCATGATGGGCATTCCCTTTCGTCCTCGGCACAGGGTGATGGATCAGGGCATTTCCATGGATTGTCCTAGTGCAATTCCAGCGCTGGAAAGCCTTTTGTATGCTCGGCCCGACCGGTCGTGCATGGCTCCGTTTCGCCGCGGAGCGGGCCGGCGCAGAAAAAAGCCGCGGATGGGCGCTGTGCGACAGGCGGTTTTTTCCGTCGCGACGGCGCCGATCGGGAACTGCCGCAAGGCCGGACGGCTTAGTCTGCAACGCAATGAATGCCCTCTCCCGGGGCAGTACTTCGGAAGGCCCGCTCGACGGGTCCCAACATAAGAACAACAGTCGCACGACATCGCTACCTGCCATCCACCGCCGCGTCCCAACTACACAACAAGGCCGGCACGAGAAGATCAGGAGATCCGAAGATGAGTACCGCCCCCCGTTCCCTCCATCGCCTGGCCCTGGCCGGCAGCCTGCTGGCGGGCCTTGCGGCCAGCTTCGCCAGCCAGGCCGAGAGCACCCTCGAACGCATCCAGAACAGCGCCACGGTGCGCATCGGTTATGCCAACGAGGCCCCCTTCGCCTACACCGAGACCTCCGGCAAGGTCACCGGCGAGTCGCCGGAGATCGCCGCCAAGGTGTTCAGCGCCATGGGCGTGAAGAAGATAGAGCCGGTGCTCACCGAATGGGGCGCGCTGATCCCCGGATTGCGCGCCGGGCGTTTCGACGTGATCGCAGCCGGCACGTACATCACCCCGCCGCGTTGCCGGCAGGTGATCTTCACCGATCCGCACTACCAGATCCCCGACACCCTGCTGGTGAAGCGGGGCAACCCGAAGAACCTGCACAGCTACGCCGACGTGGCGAAGAACCCGGACGTGCGCCTAGCGATCATGTCCGGCACCGTCGAGCTGGGCTACGCCCGCGCCGAGGGAGTGAGCGAGGAGCAGATCGTCCAGGTGCCGGATACCACCGCGCAGCTCCAGGCGGTGCGTGCCGGTCGCGCCGACGCCAGCGTCGGCACCGCGCTGACCATGAAGGGTCTGGCGAGCAAGGGGGGCGACAGCGTCGAGGCCATCACCGACTTCAAGGACGACCCGGCGCACATCGGCTATGGTGCCCTGGCCTTCCGCCCGGAAGACCAGGACCTGCGCGATGCGGTGAACCGGCAACTGAAGAAGTGGCTGGGCAGCGACGATCACCTGCGGACGGTCGAGCCGTTCGGCTTCGACAAGTCCAATCTGACCGACAAGAGCGCCGCCGAGCTCTGCAAGCAATGAGCGACGGGGCCTGGCCCCTCGGTCGTTCTTTCGAACCTGTCGATACGGGATGCGCAACATGGGTGAATTGCTTCCACTGCTGATGGAGGGCGCCTGGGTCACCGTCCAGGTCACCTTCTTCGGTTCTCTGCTGGCGGTGGCGATGGCCATCATCGCCGCCCTCGGCCGCCTGGCGCCGTGGCCGGCGGTACGCTGGCTGGCCATCGGCTACATCGAGCTGTTCCGCGGCACCTCGCTGCTGGTGCAACTGTTCTGGCTGTTCTTCGTACTGCCGTTGCCGCCGTTCAACCTTGATCTGGGCGCCTACACGGTGGCCATTCTCGGGCTGGGCCTGCACATCGGCGCCTACGGCGCGGAAGTGATGCGCGGGGCCATCGGCTCGGTGCCCAGGGGCCAGTACGAGGCTGCGCTGGCGCTGAACATGACGCCGTTCACGCGCTTCCGCCGGATCGTCCTGCCGCAGGCGCTGCTGTGCGCCATACCGCCGGGCACCAACCTGCTGATCGAGCTGCTGAAGAACACCTCGCTGGTGTCGCTGATCACTCTTTCGGACCTGGCCTTCCGCGCCCGTCAACTGGACCAGGCGACCTTCGAGACGCTGAAGATCTTCAGCCTGACCCTTGTGCTCTACTTCGCCATGGCCCAGGTCATCGTCTTCCTCATGCGCCGCCTGGAACGCCGGCTGGGGCATGGGCGCATCCGGGGAGGCTTGCGATGAAATTCTTCGACTGGCAGTTCGCCTGGCAGATCCTGCCGCAGCTGCTGCACGCTTCGCTCAAGACCGTCGGCATCACCCTGGTCGGCTTCACCCTGGCGATGGTCTTCGGCCTGCTCTTCGCCATGGCCCGGCGCAGCCGGCACTTCTGGTTGTCGTGGCCGGTGGCCTGGCTGATCGAGTTCATCCGCAGCACGCCGCTGCTGATCCAGGTGTATTTCCTGTTCTACGTGCTGCCCAGCTACGGGCTGAGCATGACCTCGCTGGTGGCTGGCACCCTGGGCATCGCCCTGCACTACGCCTGCTACACCGCCGAGGTCTACCGTGCCGGCCTGGATTCTGTGCCGCGCGGACAGTGGGAAGCGGTCACGGCGCTGAACTTCTCGCCGTGGCGCGCCTACCGCCAGGTGATCCTGCCCCAGGCCGTCCGCCCTGTGCTGCCGGCCCTGGGCAACTACCTGATCGCCATGTTCAAGGACACTCCGGTGCTCTCGGCTATCACCGTGGTGGAAATCATGCAGCAGGCCAAGAACGTTGGCTCCGACAGCTTTCGCTATCTGGAGCCGATCACCCTGGTCGGGGTGTTCTTCCTGCTCATCAGCATCGGCCTGGCCGGCGTCGTCCGCCAGGTGGAAAAACGCACGGCGCTGCCATGAAGACGCCTATCGGAGGAAACCCCATGACCGTCCTGTCCATGACCGCCCGGCCGCTGGCCAGCGAGGCCCCGCAGGCGCAGACCGCGCAGCCGATGGTGCGCTTTCGCGACGTATGCAAGAGCTACGGCAGCTTCAGCGTGCTGAACCGCCTGAACCTGGAGGTAGGCGCCAACGAGAAGGTCGCCATCATCGGCCCGAGCGGCTCGGGCAAGTCGACCCTGCTGCGGGCCTTGATGACCCTGGAGAGCATCGACAGCGGGGTGATCGAGGTGGATGGCGAGCCGCTTACCCACCAGTTGCGCAACGGCGAACCGGTGCGCGCTTCCGAAGCTCACGTGCGCCGCGTGCGCGGCAAGATCGGCATGGTGTTCCAGAGCTTCAACCTGTTCCCGCACATGAGCGCGCTGAAGAACGTGATGGAGGCGCCGGTCCAGGTGCTGGGAATGCGCCGCAGCGAGGCTCGCGAGCGTGCCGAGGAGCTGCTGGCGATGGTCGGCCTGGGCGACAAGCTGGAGCACTATCCCACGCAACTCTCCGGTGGCCAGCAGCAACGCGTGGCCATCGCCCGGGCCCTGGCCATGCGACCGAAGGTGATGCTGTTCGACGAGGTGACCTCGGCGCTGGACCCGGAACTGTGCGGCGAGGTGCTCAACGTGGTGCGCCGGCTCGGCGCCGAGCACAACCTGACCATGCTGATGGTCACCCACCAGATGGGCTTCGCCCGCGAGTTCGCCGACCGTGTGTGCTTTTTCCACCAGGGCGGCATCCTCGAACAGGGGACGCCGGAGCAGCTGTTCGGGCAGCCGCAGCATGAGCGGACGCGCTGCTTCTTGAGCGCGGTGAACGAAGCGAGTTGAAGCGCGGCTTGTCCGCCGCGCTGAGCGGGTGCCCCGGCAGGCGCGGGTCTCGCTGGGCATCGACAAGACCCGGGCCGAGTCCTTCGCCGTCGCCGCGCGGGTGCGCTTCGAACGGTTCTTTCAGCTGGCTGAATGCTATTCCTTGGCCGTGCTTTTGTGTGCCACGTTCTGTGGAAACAGCGCGCGGCTCACGAAGCGCGCGGTATCCCGCAGGTCGGTACCGATCCGTTCCAGATCGTCGGGTTGGTGCTGGGCGCTGATGCCGATGGCGGAAATGGCGAAGCGCGGCTGCTCGTCGTGGTCGACGATGGCGCTGGCGACCATGCTGACGCCGCGATACAGGTGCTCCTCGTCGATGGCCCAGCCGCGCGCGGCGGCGTCGGCCGCTTCGGCCTGGTACTGCTCGAAGCTCGGCGGGTTTTCCCAGCGCACCCGGGTCAGGCGCCTGCGCAGTTCGTCCTCCGGCAACCTGCGCAGGCCGGCGATGCAGCGTCCGGCGGCGCCGACCAGTTCCGGCAGGCGGGTGCCGATGGCGACGTTGACATGGGCGACGGGCGGGGCGGCGAGGGCGATGACACGGATGTGCGCGTCGTCGGTCACCTGCCACAGGGCGACGAGGATGTGGTGGGCGATGCTCAGGCGTTCCAGTTCCGGCTGGATCAGGTCGGCATAGCTGCGGCCAAAGAATCCTACGGCGAGTTCCGAGAGGCCGAGACCGAGCTGGTAGGTCTTGCTGGCGTCGTCGAACGAGGCCAGGCGCTCGTTGCTCAGGGTGCGCAGGATGTTGAACGCGCTGCTCGGGCTGATGCCGGTGGCGCGGGCGATGGCGGCCACGCCTTGCGCGCCGTCGGCATGGGCCAGGTGGCGAAGTATCTGGATGGCATTCACGACGGCGCCGACATCCTTGCCGCCGGCGCTTTTGCTTGGGGCGTCCTTGGTCATTCTTCCTCTTTCTTGTTCAGTATTCTGATTGACATTCACGATAGTGAATATATTCTGACCTTCCGGAGCGTACAACCGGCGTCATCGGCAGGATCCGGTTCGGCGTTCACCGCGATGCACTTTGCAGCAAAGGTCGACAAGAACAAAGGAGAAACCTCGTGGCAGATCTTCCCGATGGCAGTACTCCGGGACCTGAGGCGCAATACCTTGCGTATCTCGCCCAGGGCCGTTTCATGTTGCAGCGCAGTCGCTCCAGCGGCCGTCACGTGTTCTACCCGCGCCACCTGGTGCCGGGCAGCGGCGAGACCGATCTGGAGTGGGTTCCCGCCAGTGGCCTGGGCACGCTCTATGCGATCACCGTCAATCGCTCCCGTGGTGGCGAGCACAATGTCGCGCTGGTCGACCTGGACGAAGGTGTCCGCATGATGTCGCGGATCGAGGGGCATGCGAGCCTGCCGATCGGTACCCGGCTGCAGGCGCGCATCGTCGAGCAGGACGGCGCCAATGTCGTGGTGTTCGTTCCCCGGGAGGTGCACCCATGAGCGCGGCACTCCGTGGCAGGACCGCGATCGTCGGCATCGGCAGCGCGGGCCTCGGCGAAGCGCCGGGGCACAGCGCCATCGAACTGCTCGCCCAGGCCTCGCTCAGGGCCATCGCCGACGCCGGCCTGGCACTTCGCGATATCGACGCGATCTTCGCCGCCACCAGTTCCCATGCCTTTCCCACCCTGTCGGTCGCCGAATACCTGGGGATCCGGCCGAGATTCGTCGATGGCACCAACATCGGTGGTTCCAGTTTCGAACTGCACCTGCTCCAGGCGACGCTCGCCCTGGAAGCCGGCCTGTGCGACGCCGCGCTGATCTGCTATGGCTCCAACCAGCGCACCGCCGGTGGCCGCCTGGTGTCGATGAGCGAGCCGCAATGGCACGAGACGCCCTACAGGCCGCGCCATCCGATCACCGCCTACGCCCTGGCGGCCAGCCGGCACATGCACCAGTACGGCACCACTCGCGCACAGCTCGCCGAAGTGGCGGTATCCGCGCGGCAATGGGCCAATCTCAATCCCGAGGCATTCGCCCGCGGTCCGCTGAGCGTCGACGACGTGCTGGCCGCGCGGATGGTCAGCGACCCGCTGAGCACCGCCGACTGCTGCCTGGTCACCGATGGCGGTGGCGCCTGCGTGGTGGTGCGCGCCGAGCGCGCCCGCGACCTGCCCGGCACGCCGGTGTACTTCCTCGGCGCGGCCGGCGCGCAGTGGCATCGCTCGATCGTGTCGATGCCCGATCTCACCGTGACGGCAGCCTCGGAAAGCGGCTCCCGGGCGATGGAGATGGCCGGTGTGCGGCACGCCGATATCGACCTGGTGATGCTCTACGACGCCTTCACCATCAACACCCTGCTGTTCCTCGAGGACCTGGGCTTCTGCGCCAAGGGCGAGGGTGGCCGGTTCGTCCAGGACGGACGTATCGCGCCCGGCGGCGAACTGGCGGTGAATACCAACGGCGGCGGGCTTTCCTGCGTGCATCCCGGCATGTACGGGATGTTCCTGATCATCGAGGCGGTCACCCAGCTCCGCCGCCAGGCCGGCGAGCGGCAGCTGGCCAGGGCCGACGTGGCGCTGCTGCATGGCAACGGCGGCACGCTGTCGAGCCAGGTGACCGCGTTGCTCGGCACCCGCGACACGCTCTAGACCCCAGGCCGACAGCTTCCCCGGGCACCGCCGGAGCGGCGTCCCACGGGCGCGCTCGCCCGCGAAAAGGTTGCCGCGCCGGCCGCAAACGAACGGACCAGGTGGACCCCATGTCAGCGAACCACTCGCAACAGATCGTCGACGCTCCACGCTTCGCCAGCCTCACTCCGCTGATCGAACCGCGCTCGGTCGCGGTGATCGGCGCTTCCAGCGATCCGACCCGCATCGGTGGCCGACCGATCGCCTACATGCTGCGCCACGGCTATGCCGGACGCATCCTTCCGGTCAATCCGAACCGGACCGAGATCCAGGGCCTGCCGGCCTTCGCCGAGGTCGAGGCGCTGCCCGAGGCGCCGGACGTGGCGATCGTCGCCGTGCCGGCGGCGCAGGTGCTGGAAACCGTCCAGGCGCTGGGGCGCAAGGGCGCGCGCAGCGCCATCGTGTTTTCCTCCGGTTTCAGCGAAGTCGGCGCGGCCGGCGCGGCGATGCAGGAAGCCATCGTCGCTGCCGCCCGCGCGAGCGGCATGCGTCTGCTCGGGCCGAACGCGCTGGGCGTATTCAACGGCAACCTCGGCTACTACGCGTTCTTCTCCACCAGCATGGAGCGCGGCGTACCGCTGCCGGGCCGGGTGGGAATCGCCACCCAGTCCGGCGCCTACGGCGCCCACCTGCTCGGCATGGCGCGCCAGCGTCACCTGGGGACGCCGATCTGCGTGGCCACCGGCAACGAGGCCGATGTCACCCTGGGCGACAGCATCGGCTGGCTGGTGGAGTCGCCGGAAATCGACGTGGTGATGGCCTACGCCGAATCCATCCGCAATGTCGACAGCTTTCTCGCGGCCCTCGAGCGCGCACACCGCGCCGGCAAGCCGGTGATCCTGCACAAGGTCGGGCGCAGTGCCCTCGGCAGCCGCGCGGCGCTGTCCCACACCGCCTCGCTGGCCGGCGACGACAAGGTGCTGGACGCGGTGCTCGGCGACTACGCGGTGATCCGCGCGCGCACCACCGAGGAGCTGATGGACATCGCCTATCTGGCCACCCGGCGCATCTACCCGGTGGATAACAGCCTCGGCATGATCACCGTCAGCGGCGGCGCCGGGATCATCGTCAGCGACGCTGCCGAGGAGGTCGGCCTGCCGATGCCACCGATGCCGGAGGCGGCCCAGGCGCGGCTGAAGGAGCGGCTGTCGTTCGCCTCGCCGATCAACCCGCTGGATTGCACCGCCCAGGCGCTCAACGACCTGGGCCTGGTACGCGACTTCACCGAGTCGATGGTGGTCGACGGCGGCTATCGGTCGCTGATCGCCTTCTTCACTCAGGCCGGCACCGCCGCCTCCGTCGGCCCGCGCCTGGCCGAGGAGCTGAGGCGGGTCAAGGAGGCCCACCCCGATCGCCTGTTCGTGGTCTCGGTGATGGGCCAGGGCGAGGAGCTGGCGCCCTACGAGAGCGCCGGCTTCGCCCTGTTCGAGGATCCCACCCGGGCGGTCGTGGCGATCCAGGCCATGGGTCGCCTCGGCGAGGCTTTTGCCCGGCCCCTGCGGCAGCGCACGGCGGGCGAGGGCCCGGAGCTGCCCGCGGGCACGCCCGCCGAGGCCGAGGCCAAGCGCCTGCTGGCGATGGCCGGCATCGAGTCCGCCGCCGAAGCGGTGCTGGTCGATGCCGGCGCGGCAGTGGCCTTCGCCGGGCGCATCGGTTACCCGGTGGTGCTGAAGATCGCCTCGCCAGACATCCTGCACAAGTCGGATATCGGCGGCGTGCTGCTCGATATCCGCGACGCCGACGGCGTGCGCGCCGGCTTCGACCTGCTGCTGCGGCGCGCCGCCGAGAGGGCACCGCTGGCGCGCCTCGACGGGGTGCTGGTGGCGCGTCAGCTGGAAGGTGGGGTGGAGTGCTTCATGGGTATCCAGCGCGACCCGCTGTTCGGTCCGGTGGCGCTGTTCGGCCTTGGCGGGATCTTCGTCGAAGTCCTGCGGGACGTGGTGTTCCGTCGCTGCCCGTTCGACGCCGAGGAGGCCGAGACGATGATCCGCGGCATCAAGGGCGCGCCGCTCCTGCTCGGTGCGCGCGGGCGCCCGGCGGCCGACGTGGCGGCGCTGGCGCGGCTGTTGTCGAACCTGTCGCGCTTCGCCTGGGCGGCGGGGCCGCGCTTGCGCTCGGTGGACCTCAACCCGGTCATCGCCTTGCCCGAGGGGCAGGGCGCCTGGGCCGTGGATGCGGTGGTGGAACTCGAGGAGGTGGCCGATGGCGCTCGATCCTGAGGTGCTCCTGAATTACCCGATCCCCGAGGTTCGCCAGCGCTACAGCCGTCGCGACACGGCGTTCTACGCCCTGTCCCTGGGGTTGGGCGGCGACCCGCTGGACGAGCGCCAGCTGGCTTTCGTCGATCCACGCCGGGAGTTGCGGGCATTGCCGTGCATGGCGCTGGTGCTCGGTCATCCGGGCTTCTGGCTGGGCAGGCCGGACACCGGGGTCGACGCGCTACGCCTGGTGCATGGCGAGCAACGCCTGGAGTGGCACCGGCCGTTGCCGGCGGAGGGCGAGGTGATCGGCCGGACCCGGGTCACCGGGCTGGTGGACAAGGGCGCCGAGAAGGGCGCGCTGCTCTATAGCGAGAAGGTCCTCAGCGATGCGCTCAGCGGCGAGGTGCTGGCCGTCGCCCACAGCACCACCTTCCTGCGCGGCGACGGCGGCTGCGGCGGTTCCCGACAGGTGGCGCAAGCGCCGCACCGCCTGCCGGAGCGGGCGCCGGACCTGCAGGTCGACCTGCCGACCCGCCCCGAGCAGGCCCTGTACTACCGCCTCAACGGCGACGACAACCCGCTCCACGCCGAGCCGGCGGCGGCGCTTCGCGCCGGTTTCCCGCGGCCGATCCTGCACGGCCTGTGCACCCTCGGCGTGGCGTTCCACGCGCTGCTGCGCGGGCTCGCCGATTATCGGGCGGAGCACCTGGGGCAGTTGCAGGTGCGCTTCTCGGCGCCGGTGTTTCCCGGCGAGACGCTGCGCACGGAGATGTGGAGCGATGGCTCGTTCCGTACCCGTGTCGTCGAGCGCGACCGGGTGGTGCTGGACAACGGCCGGATCGGCGCCCCTCGAGAGCGGCCGGACTGAACCGAAGGGTGTCGGCCCGGAGGCTCCGGGCCGGCGCGACGATGAAGCGAACCCCTGCCTGCGAGAACAACAATAATGAATGCCACCGCGCTTTCCCCGAACCCGGCGCCGGCCATCCCCCGGCGCACCATGCTCATCGCCTTCGTCTTCTGCTTCCTCGGCCTGCTCGCCGACGGCGTCGACCTGATGTTCCTCGCCTACAGCCTCAACAGCCTGAAGACCGAATTCGCCCTGAGCAACTTCGAGGCCGGCTCCCTCGGCAGCCTGACCCTGGCCGGCATGGCCATCGGCGGTATCTACGGAGGCTGGTGCTGCGACCGCTTCGGCCGGGTGCGGGTGGTGACCTGGACCATCGTGCTGTTCTCCATCGGCACCGCGCTGCTCGGGCTGACGCAGAGCTACTGGCAGTTCGCGCTGGTCCGCTTCGTCGCCTCGCTCGGCCTCGGCTCGCTGTTCGTCGCCTGCAACATCCTGATGTCCGAGTGCGTCGGCACGAAGTACCGCACCACCCTCCTTGCCGCCATGCAGGCCGGCTGGACCGTCGGCTACCTGGTCGCGACCCTGCTGGCGGGACGGATCATCCCCGAGTTCGGCTGGCGCGTGCTGTTCTTCACCGCGCTGGGCCCGGCGCTGGTCTGCCTGCTCTTGCGGCCCTGGGTGCCGGAGTCGCCTTCCTGGCTGGCGACCCGGAGCGAACGCCGGCGTTCCGGTGCGGCCCAGCGCGCGGCGCGCGGCGCCGGTCCGCTTGGGCGGATGCTGGGCGATCCGGAGACGCGCGGCATGTTCCTGCTCTGGAGCCTGACCTCCTGTTTCCTGCTGTTCGGCTACTACGGCACCAACAACTGGATGCCGTCCTACCTCGAAAGCGAGCTGGGGATGAACTTCAAGTCGATGACCGGCTATATGGTCGGCACCTACAGCGCGATGATCCTCGGCAAGATCGTCGCCGGCGCCTGCGCCGATCTCTTCGGCCGGCGCCTGACCTTCGCCGCCGGGGCCATCGGCAGCGCAGCCTTCATGCCGCTGATCGTGTTCCATCACTCGCCGGCCAACATCCTCTGGATCCTGATCATCTTCGGTTTCATCTACGGCGTCCCGGTCGGCGTACTCGCCACCTACATGACCGAGAGTTTCTCCACCCGGGTACGCGGTTCGGCGGTGGGCACCGCCTACAACCTGGGACGCATCGGCGCGGCGCTGGCGCCCGCCGGTATCGGCCTGCTGGCCAGCCATGTATCGATCGGCGCGGGTTTCCTGGTGATGGGCATCACCTATGTGCTCACCGGGCTGATCCCGGCGCTGTTCATTCCGGACCGCCTCTACGACCCGAACCGGGCGTCCGGCGACAGCCAGGCGGCATCCCCGCCACTGGCGGCCGGCGGCGCCCGGCCAAGGCCTGATCCTGCAGAAGGAGTGCGTATGCCATGAATGCTTTCCCACACGATCCGAGCGGCGCGCGTCCGCCCGTCAGTTTCCAGGAGTTCATCGGCCTCGAGCGCTGGACCGACGCCGACGGGGTGGCGCGGGTGCGCCTGGGGCACCGTCCCGAACTGATGAACTACCTGCAGCAATTCCACGGCGGGGTGCTGATGTCCGTGCTGGACGCCGCCATGGCCGAGGCGATCCGCGCCTGTCTGCCGGATTGCTCGATGGTCACCATCGACATGGCCACGCATTTCATGGGCAGCGCGCGCGGCGAACTGAGGGGCGTCGGCAGGCTGGTGCGGCGGGCCCGCACCATCTGTTTCTGCACGGCGCAGATCAGCAACGAGGACGGCGAGGTGATCGCCATGGCTTCGGGCAGCTTCAGGTATCGCGTGGCGAAGCCCTAGCGGCGTTTCCAGGCGTCGCGGCGGGATTGCCCGTCGTGCGTTCTACCTATGGCCTGCGCGGGGCCGGCCGTCACCCTCCGTCCGGCAGGGGAGCGGACACCGTCCTATCCACAGGAGTACGAGCAGATGAGCGAGCAAGACGATTGGGACCGCGAGCGCGAGGAGCGCTTGCGGATGATCCGTGACAGCGCCGCCTCCCTGGTGCCGCGCGACGGCGACCTGACGCGGGTGCGCCGCGGCCGTTTCAGCGGGACCGCGGTGGACCGCCAGGCCTGGCGCGAGGTCTGTGCCATGGGGTGGCCGGGGCTGCGTCTGGACCAGGCGCTGGGCGGCAGCGGCCTGGGCATGGCCGAGTGGGTGGCGTTGCTGGAGACCCTGGGGCGCGGCCTGCTGCCCGAGCCGCTGATCGAGGTCGGGCTGGTGGCGCCGCTGCTGCCGGAGGAGCAACGCGCCGCGTTGCTGGCCGGGGAGCGCCTGATCCTGCCCGCCGGCATCGGCTACCGCGAGGAACGGCAGCGCCCGTGCCTGGATGGCGGACGGCTGCGCGGCGGCGTCGCCCGCGTTTGCCTGGGAGGCGCCGCCGATGCCTGGCTGGTGGCTTGTGCGCAGGGCCTGGCGCTGGTCGAGCGCGATGCCGCCGGGGTTGAGCTGGTTTGCGAGCCGACCCAGGATGGCGCCCACCGGGCGCGCCTGCGTTTCCACGACACGCCGGCGCGCCCGCTGCCCGTCGACGGGCCCGTCGAGCAGGCGCTGGATGAGGCGGCGCTGGCTTGCGCCGCCTACCTGGTCGGGCTGATGGACGGCGCCTTCGAGCGGACCCTGGAATATCTCAGGGTGCGCCGCCAGTTCGGGCGCGAGATCGGCAGCTTCCAGGCGCTGCAGCACCGCATGGTCGACCTGAAGATCCAGATCGAGCTGTCGCGCGCGATGGTTGGGCAGGCCGCCGCCGCGATCGATGCCGGGGCGTCCGCCAACGAGCGCCGGCGGCAGGTCTCCAGTGCGCGGGTACGCGGCTCGGAGGCGGCATTGCTGGTGACCCGCCAGGCCATCCAGTTGCACGGCGGCATCGGCTACACCGACGAGGCCGACATCGGCCTGTTCCTGCGCCGCGCCATGGTGCTGCTCAATGCCCATGGTTCGCTGGATTTCCACCGGGCGCGCTACGTCGAGTCGCTACAGCGGGAGGTGGCCTGATGAGCGGCTTGTTGCAGGAAACGCGCGGCACGGTGCGCCTGCTGCGCTTCGACAATCCGGAACGGCGCAACGCATTGTCGCCGGCGCTGCGCATGGATCTGCTCGCTGCCCTGGAGGTGGCCGAGCGCGACCCGGCGATTCGCAGCGTGCTGCTCAGCGGCGGCGACGAGGTGTTCTGCGCCGGCGGCGACCTCGCCGACATGCGGGTCGGCAGCCTGGCCGACGGCAGGGCGCGGATGCGCGACAACGCACGCCTGGTGCGACAGATGGTGCGCATGGGCAAGCCGCTGATCGCTGCTGTCGAAGGCTGGGCGGTGGGGGCCGGGCTGTCCGTGGCGCTGGCCTGCGACAGCATCGTCTGCGGCGCCACCGCGCGATTCGCCGCCGGTTTCGGCAAGGTCGGCCTGCTCGCCGATCTCGGCCAGTTGCATACCCTGCCGGCGCGCATCGGCTTCGGCCGGGCGCGGCAGATCCTTCTGTTCGGCCAGGTGGTGGAGGCCGAGGAAGCGCTGCGCATCGGCCTGGCCGATCAGCTCTGCGCCGCCGGCGGCGCGCTGGACGCCGCGCTGGCGCTGGCCGCGCGGGTGGAGCAGCAGGCGCCGTTGCCGCTGGCGATGACTCGCGCGCTGCTCGCCGACGGCCTTGACCTGCTGCTGGAGCGCGAGGGCGAGTTGCAGAGCCAGCTGTTCCTCAGCGCCGACCACGCCGAAGGCAAGGCCGCCTTCCTCGCCAGGCGCCCCCCCGTATTCGGAGGACACTGAAATGACCGACTACAACCGTCTCGACGACGATACCTTTCGCCGGGTGGTCCGCGACTGGATCGCCGCCCACTATCCGCAGCGCATCCGCAATCCTTCCCACCGCCTGGGGCGCGAGGAAACCCGCGAGTGGTACCTGCTGCTGTCGCGACAGGGCTGGCTGTGCCCCGGCTGGCCCGCGGAGTACGGCGGCATGGGCCTTAGCGCCGGCAAGCAACTGATCATGATGGAGGAAATGGAGGACTACGGTTGCGCGCGCCTGCCCGACAGCGGCGTGACCATGCTCGGTCCGCTGCTGATCCGCTACGGCGACGAGGTGCAACGGGCGCGCTTCCTGCCGCGCATCCTCAGCGGCGAGGACATCTGGTGCCAGGGCTACAGCGAGCCCAACGCCGGCTCCGACCTGGCCAGCCTGCGCACCGAGGCGCGCCTGGAAAACGGCGAGTGGGTGGTCAACGGACAGAAGACCTGGACCACCATGGGCGCCGAGGCCAACTGGATGTTCATGCTGGTGCGCACCGAGCGCAGCACCCGGGCGCAGCAGGGGATCAGCTTCCTGCTGGTGTCGATGGACAGCCCCGGCATCGAGGTGCGGCCGATCCTCAACCTGGAGCTGCACGGCGAGTTCTGCGAGGTGTTCTTCGACGATGTGCGGGTGCCCCGGGAAAACCTGGTCGGCGAGATCAACCAGGGCTGGAGCATGGCCAAGGCGCTGCTCGGTTTCGAGCGGATCTTCCTCGGTTCGCCCAAGCAGTCCACCTTCGCCCTCCAGCGCCTGGAGCGCCTGGCCCGGCACCTGGGACTGTGGCGCGAGCCGCTGTTCGCCCGGCGCTTCGCCGCGCTGAGCATGGACCTGGACAGCCACAAGGCGCTCTATGGGCGTTTCGCCGAACGCCTGCGCCGCGGGGAGAGGCTCGGGCCGGAGGTTTCCATGCTGAAGATCTTCCAGTCCGAGCTGTACCAGCGCATCAGCGAGCTGGGCCTGGAGATCGCCGGCGAGGACGCGGCGCTGCTGCAACCCTTCGCCGACGATCCCGACCTGCATCCGGCGGGGATCTTCATCCAGTCGCGGCCGACCACCATCTACGGCGGCAGCAACGAAATCCAGCGCAACATCCTGGCCAAGAGCGTCCTCGGCCTGCCGGGCTGAGCGCAACCGATATCCAGCGGACCAAGAGGTTTACCCATGAGCACGAAACTCAACGAAGGCAAGGTCGCGATCGTCACCGGCGCGGGCGGCGGCATCGGTCGCGAGATCGCCCTGGCCCTGGCCGACTCCGGGGCGCGGGTGGTGATCAACGACATCGGCGTGTCGCTGCAGGGCGCGGGGGGCTCGGCCTCGCCGGCCGAGGAGACCCTCGGCCTGATCCGCCAGCGTGGCGGCGACGCACTGGTCAACACCGACAGCGTCGCCGGTTGGGACAGCGCGCGGCGCATCGTCGACTGCGCCATGGACGGTTTCGGCCGCCTGGACATCGTGGTGAACAACGCCGGCATCCTGCGTGACGTGATCTTCCACAAGATGAGCGCCGAGGACTGGTTGTCGGTGATCGATGTCCATCTCAACGGCAGTTTCTTCGTCAGTCGCGCCGCCGCCGAGCGTTTCCGCGCCCAGCAGGGAGGGGCGTTCGTGCACATGACCAGCACCTCGGGGCTGATCGGCAACGTCGGCCAGGCCAATTACTCCGCGGCCAAGCTGGGCATCGTCGCCCTGAGCAAATCCATCGCCCTCGACATGCAGCGCTACAACGTGCGTTCCAACTGCATCGCGCCGTTCGCCTGGAGCCGGATGACCGACTCGATCCCGGCCGACACCCCGGAGCAGAAGGCCCGCGTCGAGAAGCTGCAACGCATGACCCCGCAGAAGAATGCGCCGCTGGCGGTCTACCTGGCCTCCGACGCAGCCCGCGAAGTCACCGGCCAGGTGTTCGCCACGCGCAACCACGAGTTGTTCCTGATGAGCCAGAGCCGGCCGTTGCGCAGCGTGCATAGCGAGCGCGGCTGGACTGCGGAGAGCATCGCCGAGCACGGCATGCCGGCGTTGCGCGGCAGCTTCATGGACCTGGCGCGCAGCCCGGATGTGTTCTCCTGGGACCCGATCTGAACCGGGGGCAATCCATGGGCGTGTTCAGGACCCGCTTCACCGAGACCTTCGGCGTCGAACACCCGGTCATGCAGGGCGGCATGCAGTGGGTCGGGCGCGCCGAGTTGGCCGCCGCGGTGGCCAATGCCGGCGGCCTCGCCACGCTGTCGGCGCTGACCCAGCCGAGCCCGGAGGCACTGGCTGCGGAGATTGCCCGCTGCCGCGAACTGACCGATCGGCCGTTCGCGGTCAACCTGACCCTGCTGCCGACGCAGAAGCCGGTGCCCTATGCCGAATATCGCGCGGCCATCATCGAGGCGGGAATCCGCGTCGTCGAAACCGCCGGCAACGACCCCGGCGAGCACATCGCCGAATTCCGTCGGCACGGGGTCAAGGTGATCCACAAGTGCACCGCCGTGCGTCACGCGCTCAAGGCCGAGCGACTGGGCGTGGACGCCGTCTCCATCGACGGCTTCGAATGTGCCGGCCATCCGGGCGAGGACGACATTCCCGGGCTGGTGTTGCTGCCCGCCGCGGCCAACCGGCTACGCGTGCCGATCATCGCTTCCGGCGGCTTCGCCGACGGACGCGGGCTGGTGGCGGCGCTGGCGCTGGGCGCCGACGCGATCAACATGGGCACGCGTTTCCTCGCCACCCGCGAATGTCCGGTACACCCGGCGGTGAAAGCGGCGATCCGTGCGGCCGACGAGCGTTCCACCGACCTGATCATGCGCTCCCTGCGCAATACCGCGCGGGTGGCGCGCAACGCGATCAGCCAGGAAATACTGGCGATCGAGGCGCGTGGCGGGGCCGGCTACGCCGACATCGCCGCGCTGGTCAGCGGCCAGCGCGGCCGCCAGGTCTACCAGCGGGGCGATACCGACCTGGGGATCTGGTCGGCCGGCATGGTCCAGGGCCTGATCGATGACGAGCCGACCTGCGCCGAGCTGTTGCAAGGCATCGTCGAACAGGCCCGCGGCCTGGTGCGGCAACGGCTGGAGGGCATGCTTGCGCAGGACTGAGGCGTTCCTTCCTGGTCGGCGTGGCGGGCTTCGCCGAGGATCGCCCGGGCGCGCGACGGTCTTGCGTATCCCGATGTTTCCACGCCGTTGACCCTGTAGTGGCTACAGCCTTTTCACTGGTTGGCGTCAGAACACCACGAGAGGATTGCGCCATGGGTTTCTTCGAACGGTTGCTGCAGGGCGGTCGCCATCATGGGTACGGCGGAGGCGGCCACCACGGTTCCGGTCATCGGCGCGGCACGGACGGCCAGCCGTCGGCGCCGGCCGCCGCGCCGGCTGTCGCCTGCCCGTCTTGCCGTGCCGCCAATGCGGCGACGGCGCGCTTCTGCCAGGGCTGCGGTGGCTCCCTGGCGCCGCTGCGCTGCGGCGCTTGCCAGGCGGAAGTCGCCGCGGCTGCGAAGTTCTGCGGCGCCTGTGGCGCGCCGCAGCGGTAGGCTCAGTCGGCGGCGAGGATTTCCACCGCCTGGCGGGGATCCTTCGGCCCGGCCGTGTCGCCCGGTTGCTTGCCGAGCAGGCTCTGCCCCAGTGGCGAGCGCGGGGTGATGACCAGCACTTCGCGGCCCTCGCAGTCGACCTTCAGGCCGGCTGCCGCGGGGCCGAGGAACACCACGCGGCGACTGCCGTCGGTGTTCAGCAGGGTGACCAGCGCGCTGAGCTGGATCCCCTGCTCCTCGTCGAAATCGCGCAGCGCCAGGTTGCGGTACAGGTTCAGCGCCTGGCGGATCTCCTCGACCCGGCGCGACTGCCCGGCGGCCAGGTAGGCGGCCTCCAGGCCGAGGGTGTCGTACTTGTTCTCGGCGACGTTCTCTTCGTGGGTCGCGCTCTCGTGGGCGGTCTGGGCGGCGCGCACGGCGGCGTCGAGATCCGCGGCGAGGGCTTGCATGATCAGGTGCAGCAGCTGTTTCTTGTCCATGGTCGGGCGTGGCTGGTCGGCGAAGGGGTGCATGGTACGGGAAATGCGCCGGATCCAGACAGCGCTCCGAACTGTATGAAAAGTCGGAATGACGTGGCGAATAAAGGTCGTTTGTCGCTGCCGGGCAAACCGACTACAACGGGCGGAAACGGACAGCCAGGAGAACCACCCCCATGATCGATGGATTGCTGCGCAGCCTCGGCCTCGACCCCACCGACTTCGGCGAGGGCGAGCATGCCGTGCATACCCCGGTCGACGGCAGCCGCCTCGCCATGCTGCGCCTGGAGGGGCGCGATGCCGCGGGCGCCAGGCTCGAACGCGCCGAACAGGCGTTCCGCGCCTGGCGCCAGGTGCCGGCGCCGCGTCGCGGCGAACTGGTACGGCTGTTCGGCGAAGAGCTGCGCCGGCACAAGGTCCAGCTCGGCGAACTGGTGTCCTGGGAGGCTGGCAAGATCACCCAGGAAGGCCTCGGCGAAGTGCAGGAAATGATCGACATCTGCGATTTCGCGGTAGGCCTGTCGCGCCAGTTGTACGGCCTCACCATCGCCTCCGAGCGACCCGGCCACCACATGCGCGAGACCTGGCATCCGCTGGGTGTGGTCGGGGTGATCAGCGCGTTCAACTTCCCGGTCGCGGTATGGTCGTGGAACGCCGCGCTGGCCCTGGTCTGCGGCAACGCGGTGATATGGAAGCCATCGGAGAAGACGCCGCTGACCGCGCTGGCCTGCCAGGCCCTGTTCGAGCGCGCGGCGCGGGCATTCGGTGCAGACGCGCCGGCGCACCTGAGCCAGTTGCTGATCGGCGGTCGCGAGGCCGGCGAGGCGCTGGCGGACGATCCGCGTGTCGCGCTGCTCAGCGCCACCGGCAGTACCCGCATGGGGCGCGAGGTGGCGCCGCGGGTGGCAGCGCGCTTCGGCCGCTGCATTCTCGAGCTGGGTGGCAACAACGCGATGATCCTCGCCCCGAGCGCCGACCTCGACCTGGCTGTGCGCGGCATTCTCTTCGGCGCGGTGGGTACCGCCGGGCAACGTTGTACCACCCTGCGCCGGCTGATCGCCCACGAATCGGTGAAGGACGAGATCGTCGCTCGCCTGAAGACGGCCTATTCGAAGGTGCGGATCGGCCATCCGCTGGAGGGCAACCTGGTCGGGCCGCTGATCGATGCGCACAGCTACCGGGCCATGCAGGATGCCCTGGCACGGGCCCGCGAGCAGGGCGGCCAGGTGTTCGGCGGCGAGCGGCAACTGCGGGAGCGCTACCCGGACGCCTACTACGTGTCGCCAGCCATCGTCGAAATGCCGGGGCAGACCGAGGTGGTGCGCACGGAAACCTTCGCGCCGATCCTCTACGTGATCGGCTATCGCGATTTCGATGAGGCCCTGCGCCTGAACAACGAGGTGCCCCAGGGGCTGTCCTCGTGCATCTTCACCACCGACCTGCGCGAGGCGGAGCGTTTCCAGGGCGCCGCCGGCAGCGACTGCGGGATCGCCAACGTCAACATCGGCACCAGCGGCGCGGAGATCGGCGGCGCCTTCGGCGGCGAGAAGGACACCGGCGGCGGTCGCGAGTCCGGCTCGGACGCCTGGAAGGCCTACATGCGCCGGCAAACCAACACCGTCAACTATTCCCGTGAGCTGCCGCTGGCGCAGGGCATCACCTTCGACTGAACGGAACGCGGCGGATGGCTCGCCGCATGGCTAATGGCTATCGGGCTGGCAGCGGAGTCGCGCATGGGTGGTTTGCAGCAACGGTGTCTATGGGAAGTGGTCACGCCAGGCTTGCCCGGGTCGGCGAGCCTGGACGGCGAGCAGCGGGCGGATGTCTGCGTGATCGGTGCCGGCTTCACCGGGCTGTCGGCGGCGCTGCACCTGCTGGAGGCCGGGCGTTCGGTGTGCGTGCTGGAAGCGCACGAGATCGGTCACGGGGGATCCGGGCGCAACGTCGGGCTGATCAACGCCGGCACCTGGATTGCTCCGGACGAGGTGGTCTCCAGACTCGGCGCCGAGCATGGGGAAAAGCTCAACGGCGTGCTGGGCCGGGCGCCGGCGCTGGTGATGGAAACGATCGAGCGCCTCGGCATCGACTGCCAGCTGCGGCGCGAGGGCACCCTGCACATGGCGCACAACGCCAGTGGCGTGGCCGAGCTGCGGCGCCGCCACGCGCAGTGGACGCGACGCGGCGCGCCGCTGGAACTGTTGGGCGGAGCGGCCTGCCACGAGACCTGCGGCACCCGCCGGATCAGCGCCGCGCTGCTCGACCGGCGTGCCGGAACATTGAACCCCATGGCCTATGTACGGGGGCTGGCGGCGGCCATCCTGCGCCTGGGCGGGCGTCTTCACGAGCGCTCGCCGGTGTGCCGGCTGGAGCGTCACGGCTCGTGCTGGGCGGTACGCAGCGCGGCGGGTGTGGTGCTGGCGGAACAGGTGGTGATCGCCTCGAATGCCTATACCGAAGGCGAGTGGACCGACCTGCGCCGGCACTTCTTCCCCGGCTACTACTACCAGGTCGCTTCGGCGCCGCTGCGGGGAGCCGCGGCCGACCGCATCCTGCCGCATGGGCAGGGGGCCTGGGATACTCGGACGGTGCTCAGCAGCATCCGTCGCGACGCCCAGGGACGCCTGCTGCTGGGCAGCCTCGGCAACGGTTCGAGCAAGCCGACCTGGTTTCTCCGCCAGTGGGCCGAACGTATCCGGCGGCACTACTTTCCCGAGCTCGGCCGGGTCGACTGGGAGTACACCTGGACCGGCCGCATCGCCTTCACGCCCGACCACCTGATGCGCCTGTTCGAGCCTGCGCCGGGCCTGCTCGCGGTGACCGGCTACAACGGCCGGGGGGTGACCACCGGCACGGTCGTGGGCAAGGCGTTCGCCGAGTATCTGCTGGGCGGCGAGCGCGATGCCTTGCCGTTGCCGTTCAGCGCGTCGAAACCGGTAACGGCCGCCCGGCTGCGCGGTTGCGCCTACGAGGCGGGCTTTTCCCTGTACCACGCCGGGCAGTGCCTGCGGGTCGTGCTCTAGAAGAGGGCGGTCCGTGCGTGTGTTTTCAGCAGAATGATGTTAATTTGTTGTAAACACACATGAGGAGGTCGTCATGAGCGCTCTCATCAAGGAACGCCCCAGTGCCGATGCCGTCCTGGCCAAGGCGGTGCTGGCCGCGCGCGAGCAGCTGGGCCTGACGCAACTCGAACTGGCCGGGATCCTCGGCGTCGACCGCAGCGCCATCAGCCGCTGGAAGAGCCAGGGCCTGCGGGTGGACAGCAAGACCGGCGAACTGGCCCTGCTGCTCGTGCGGGTCTACCGCGCGCTGTATGCCCTGTTCGGCGGGCAGCAGGAGGACCTGCGTCATTTCATGCGCACGCCCAACCATCACCTGGGCGGGGAGCCCCTGGCGCTGATGGGACAGGTACAGGGCCTGGTGCATGTACTGGAGTACCTCGACGCGATCCGCGGCAAGGTCTGATGCCCGGCGCGCCTGAGCGGGTTGCCTACGCCTGTCGCGGAAAAGGCTGGCAGCCGGTGGCGACGCGCCTGGCCGAGCGGATATTCCAGTGCCGGTATGCTGGCATCCGACACCACGGGAAGCGAGGGATGGAATGGTGAGCGAGATCTGGCGCCTCTGCGCAGGCGAGAAGCAGGTCCGGCCGCTGCAAGGGCGGCTGGTGCGGCTGGTGGAGAGCCAGGAGCAGGTGGCGACTCTGCAACTGGTGGATACCCTCGAGGAGCAGGCGTTGCTCGAGGAGTTGCTGGAGTCCAGCAAGCCGCCGCTGCCGGAAAGTGCCGAGCCGCTGCATTACCTGTTGAAGACGCCGTTCCGCTATCCGCCCTTGCGCTGGGGCTCGCGCTTCGGTCGCCGGCATGAGCCAGGCCTGTTCTATGCCGCGCTGAAACTGGAGACAGCGATGGCCGAGGGCGCCTATTACCGTTGCGTCCTGTGGAGCGGCATGGCGGTGCCGCCGCCCAGTGGGCGGATCCTTTCCGAGCACGCCTCGTTCGAGGCGGCCTGGAAGGTGGAGCGGGGCGTTCGCCTGCAGGAACCGCCTTTCTCCGACTACGAGCGCGCGCTGACCGATACCGCCGACTACCGAGTCGCCCAGGAGCTGGGTAGTGCCATGCGCGGCGCCGGTGTACAGGCATTCGAGTATCGTTCGGCGCGTTGCCCGCAGCGTGGCTGCAATGTCGCCCTGTTTACGCCGCGGGCCTTCATCGAGAAACGTCCGCGCAACCTGACCCCATGGCTGTGCGAAACCACCGCCAGCTATGTGGCGTTCAAGCCTGCGCACGTGCCGGGCTCGCCGAAGGTGTTCGCTCGCGAACTGTTCCTGGTGGACGGCCGCCTGCCCCAGCCGGCATGACCTTGGGGCCATGCGCCGGCAGCCGGGAGCGGGGTTTCCGGAAGACTGGAGGACGGCGGGATGAGCGGGATCTCCCCACTCGCGAGCAGCGGTTCGTCCTGTGGCTCCGCAAGCCCGGTGTTTCGCTTGCGGATGCCCCGCGATGGGGCGCGAAGGCGCCGCGGCGAAAATTTGTGCACAAATGGAAAGCAGCTTGTCAAGGGCTGAGAGCGGTAGGCTCTAAACGCTTGATTTTTCATGTTTGATTCGTAACTTATTGAAAAATAAAGATAAAAATAGTTGGTGAAAAAATCGTCAATCTGTCCCATAGCCCCGCTCCATCGGGGCTTCGGCAGTTTTTTGAGGTCTTTTCCACCGGGTTATCCACAGGTTCTGTGGATTTCCCAAGCGCTTGCTCGACAGCACATCGCGTGCTCCAAAGCAAGCCCTGCGAGCGCGACAAGAGTGCCGGAGCCTGTGGCGAAGGCGGCGCTGGCTGCGAGCCGTGGCCAGCCTGCTGCTGCGCCATCGCAGAGGTCTTCGGGGAAGGGCCATCCTGGCTGGCCTGGCTGGCAGGCGCCATTCGCTCGACGGCTTTTTTCCGAGAACCTAGAATCCGCTGCACGCGCCTGCCCGCCCGACTGGCGAGGGCGTCCTTTCCCGCTGGAGTACCTTGATGGCCGTCGATCTACCGAACCTGTTGCTTGGCCTGCTCGCCGCCGCGCTTCCCCTGGCCGGGCTGGCCTGGCAGTTGCAGCGGCGGAGCAGCCTGGCGGAGCGCGAAGTGGCCTTGCTCGGCGAGCGGCTGGCGACCGCCCAGTTGGCCCAGGATGGCTTGAACGCGCAGCTGGAAATGGGGCGGGAAGCTTATCAGCAACTCGGCGAGCGTCACGCCAAGCTGGCCGGCGAGGCCGCGGCCCTGCGCCGTGAAGCCGAACTGATGGGCGAAGAGCGGCAGCGCGCGGCCGAGGCGGAAGCGCGCTGGGCCAGCGAGCGCCAGGCGCGGGAGGAGGAATTGCGCCGGCTGGCGTCGGAGCGCGCCGGACTGGCCGCGGAACTGCGCGAGCAACAGGACAGCCATCAGCAGCGCCTGGCCGACCTGCAGGCGGCGCGCGACGAGTTGCGGGCGCAGTTCGCCGAACTGGCCGGAAAGATCTTCGATGAGCGCGAGCAGCGTTTCGCCGAAACCAGCCAGCAACGCCTGGGGCAGATGCTCGACCCGTTGAAGGAGCGCATCCAGGCGTTCGAGAAGCGCGTGGAAGAAAGCTACCAGCAGGAGGCGCGCGAGCGCTTCTCCCTGAGCAAGGAACTGGAGCGCCTGCAGCAACTCAACCTGCGCCTGGGCGAGGAGGCGACCAACCTGACGCGCGCGCTCAAGGGCCAGAAGACCCAGGGCAACTGGGGCGAACTGGTGCTGGAACGGGTGCTCGAGCATGCCGGCCTGGAAAAGGGTCGCGAATACGACACCCAGGTCAGCCTGAAAGGCGCCGAGGGCGAGCGCTTCCAGCCGGACGTTCTGATTCGACTGCCCGGCGACAAGCAAGTGGTGGTGGACGCCAAGGTCAGTCTCACGGCCTACCAGCAGTACATCGCCGCCGACGACGAACTGCTGCGCCAGCAGGCGCTGAAGCAGCACGTGACTTCGTTGCGCAACCATGTCAAAGGGCTTTCCGGCAAGGACTACCGGCGCCTGGAGGGGCTGCACAGCCTCGATTTCGTCCTGCTCTTCATGCCGATCGAGGCGGCGTTTTCCACCGCCTTGCAGGCCGAGCCGAACCTGTTCCAGGACGCCTTCGCGCAGAACATCGTGATCGTCAGTCCGACCACTCTGCTGGCGACCCTGCGCGTGATCGACAGTCTCTGGCGCCAGGAGCGGCAGAACCAGAACGCGCGGGAGATCGCCGAGCGCGCCGGTTCCCTGTACGACAAGTTCGTGCTCTTCGTCCAGGATCTCGACGAGGTCGGCGCACGCCTGCAGCAGGTGGACAAGGCCTACGCGGCGGCGCGCAACAAGCTCGCCGAGGGGCGCGGCAATCTGATCAGCCGTAGCGAGCAGCTCAAGTTGCTGGGGCTCGCGCCAGCAAGAGCCTGCCGCCGGACTGGCTGGATCGGGCGCTGGTGGCGCCGGCGGAAGAGCGTGGGGCGGACTGAGCCTCAGTCCGTCCCGAGGTGGGCGAGGACGAACGCCAGGCGCTCGGCGATGCCGGCTCTGGGCAGTTCCAGCAACCGATAGCCCGACTCCGCATAGACTTCGCGCATCGCCCGTTCGGTGCGCAGGGCTTCGGCGAAATCCTGGCGGCGCTCGGTATCGTTGCGATAGATCGCCTCCCAGGCCGGGGCGATGAACACCCGGCGGTTGTAGCGCAGGTCGTTCGCCGCTTCGCGCAGCGCGGGCGGTTCGTCGAGTCGGCTCAGGCGGGCGTAACCCAGGACGTCGACGATACCGCGGTCGAAGAATACCGGGCCGGCGGTTTCGCGATGTGCCTGCCACGTCGCCAGGGCCTGTTCCAGCATGAGTGTCTTGAACGCTTCGGCGTTCGCCCAGGGCAGGGCGTCGCCCCGGTTCGCCAGTTGCTGGCGGATGATCGCCCGGCCGGCCTCGCCCACGCAGCGTTGGCCGTGCCGCCGCAGGGCTTCGAGCAGGCTGGTCTTGCCCGTGCCGGGGGCGCCCGTGAAGACGAAGCAATGCTTCAACTCGATAGGCATCGTGAGTCTCTTCGGAAAAGGATGATGGAGGAAAGGATGTCGCGAGGGAGAGGAAAAGAAGGGCGTCCGGGAGGACGCCCTGAAGATGATCATGGAGTAAGTCGACTGTTCAGAGCGGTGGCGTGGTGGAAAGTTCCATGCCTGTCCATCAGCGCGCGGGCGTGAGGGTCAGCCGCTTGCTGCCATAGGCGCGGTCGAGGTTCTGTGGCTGGAACGGGAAGCTGACGTAACGCCCCTTGAGCCAGGCATCGATGCCGTCGGCATAGTGCGGGCTGGCCGGGTTGCCGGACTGGCCGCTGCTGTTCACGCCGATCATCGGTTCGCTCTGGCCGAAATCGACGATCAGGCGCATCGCCGGGATCAGCCAGGTGTCGAAATCCTGGCCCCAGTTGTAGGCAGACACGTCCAGGGTGGTATGGTCGCCCCCCGCCGGGTAGGGACCGCGGTCGAGATAGCCCTTGATTGCGCCGAGTCCGGCACGCTCACCGGCGCTCAGATAGGGGGCCATCCGCGAACTGTCGCTCTGCCATTCGTAGGTGTGCAGCGAGCCCCATTGCCAGGCCTTGCGCTCGTTGCCCAGCCGCTGTTCGCAGAACGCCACCGCAGCGGCCAGGCTGCGGGCCAGGATCGCCGGCTTGTCTTCCTTCTGCGGGGTCCGGATGTCGTCCCAGAACGGGCTGTCGTCGCGACCGAGCAGGTGGTCGGCCTGCGCCGAGTAGGAGAGGTTGGCGGTTTCGACGAAGGCCTTCCAGGCCGGACCATCCTCCGGACCGAGTTCGTCGAGGAAAATCTGCCGGGCGCTTTCCTGGAGAAACGCGCCGTACAGCGCGGCGTCGCTGGAGTTCGCCGCCAGCTTGCCGTCGAACGCCATCAGCCGGTCGTAGGCCTCGTGCGCGCGGCCGCGCTGCGCTTCCGGCAGGGCGTCGATGGCCTGGCGCAGCGGCAGGGCCATGCCGGGGCTGTCGAACATCGCCTGCAGCTTGGCGACGAACAGCGAGGTCTGGTCGTACTGCATGCGGATCATGCTCTGGGTATCGTGGCTCCTGCTGGCGCCGGCCAACTGGGCGATGCGCTCGGCGCGCTCCGGGTAGTACCAGGAGTTGGACAGCTGGGCGCCGTAGCCGGGTTGCACGGTCCGATGGTTGGCGGTGCCCAGCCAGCCTTGCTGCGGGTCCTGGTCGGAGGGATGGAGGATCGGCTCGGCATAGCCGTCCCAGTCGTAGCGCCCGTCCCAGCCGGGGGAGGGCAGCAGGCCGCGACCTTCCTTGCGGTTCGGGTAGCGACCGGTGACCTGCCAGCCGATGTGCTTCTCGTCGGCGAACACGATGTTCAGAGGCATCGCGCGGATTTCGCGGGTAGCGTCGAAGGCCTGCTCGATGGTCCGGGCTCGCGACAGGTCGAAGAAACCGTCGAGGGTCCGGTCGGCTTCCTGCTGGATGCTGCGGTAGGCCAGGCCATAGCCGCTGCTCAGCGGCAGCGGCTGGAGGATGTTCTTGCGTTCGCCCAGGGCGCTGTTGAGCAGCGGGCCGTGGCGGGTTTCGTGGATCACCTCGCGGATTGGCCGCTGGCCCTTGATGAAGAAGGTTTCCTGGCGCTCGCGGGTCGGCAGCCATTTGCCGTCGGCCAGGTAGTAGAGGCGGTTGCCCTGGCGTCGCAGCTGTTCCAGGTAGAGATCCTGGTTGTCGCCCAGGACCATGGTCATGCCCCACGCCAGCTTGCCGTTGAAGCCCGCCACCACGCCCGGCAGGCCGGCGATGGAGACGCCCGCGGCCTGGTACTTGGGCGAGCGGATCTGCACGTAGTTCCACACCGAAGGCATGCTCAGCGGCAGGTGGGTGTCGTTGGCCAGCAGGCTCTTGCCGCTGCGGCTGCGTTGCGGCGCGATGGCCCAGTTGTTCGAGGCGGCGACACCGAGCATGCTCAATGCGGCGACCTGCCGGGCGGCGCCATCGATGCCGGCGAGACCGGGAATCTGCCCGTCCAGGCGCAGACCCTGGAGCTTTTCCGCTTCGTCGAACGGCAGGTTCTCGTCGGGATAGGACGGGGTCAGCCAGGCCAGCTTGTCGCTGCCGACCTTCTGGGCGATCGCCAGCGAGGCGATTTCTTCCTGGAGGTTCACCGCCAGGCCGAAGTTGAGCAGGACGAAGACCAGCGCCGAGTCCTCGGGCTTCCAGTATTCCGGGCGGTAGCCGGACTGGGCGAGGTCCATCGGCAGCTTGTCGCGGTAGCGGTACAGGTAGGCGTTGACGCCGCGCGCATAGACCTCGAAGAAGCGTCGCAGGCGTGGCGAGGCGTTCTTGTACTGGATCTCCGCGGCCTGGCGCAGGTTCACCGTGCGCATGAAGCGGTCGATCTCCAGCGCGCCGGGGCCGGCCATCTCGGCCAGGCGCCCCTGGCCCAGCAGGCGCAGGCCGACCATCTGGCTGAGGCGGTCGGAAGCGTGCACGTAACCCAGGGCGAACAACGCGTCGTGGAAGGTACTGGTCTCGATCAGCGGCATGCCCAGCGCGTTGCGCCGGATCGAGACGTTCTGCGCCAGGCCCTTGATCGGCTGCACGCCGGAGGTTGGCGGCAGGCTGTCGGCATAGCGGTCGTCGAGCCAGGACTGGCAGCCGGCGAGACCGAGCAGGGTGCCGAAGGCCGCGGCGGCGCCGCAACGGGGAAGAAAGCGCATGAAGGCTGGCGAGGCCATGGGGTGGGAGCTCCTGCGGGGGTGGTCGCGTCGAGAGGCGCTACGTTAGAGAGGAGCGCAGGGCCGCGCAAGCTCCGCCTGCGGTCGTCCGCGAGGTCGTTCGCAGGCCGGCTCGGGACTCGCTACTTCGGCGGGTTGATGCGCTCCACCAAAGCATAGGCGCGTTGCGTCGCCGGGCGCTGGCGAATGTTCTCGAACCAGCGCTGCAGGTGGGGGAAGTCGGCAAGATCCTGCTCCTGCCACTGGTGCGGGACGATCCACGGATAGATCGCCATGTCGGCGATGCTGTAGTCGTCGCCGGCGACGAAGGCGCGGTCGGCCAGACGCTGGTCGAGGACGCCATACAGGCGTGCGGTTTCCTTGACGTAGCGCTCGATGGCGTAGGGGATCTTCTGCGCGGCGAAGCGGCTGAAGTGATGGTTCTGTCCGGCCATCGGCCCCAGCCCGCCCATCTGCCAGAACAGCCATTGCAGGGTTTGTTCGCGGGTGCGCAGGTCCCTGGCGAGGAAGCGGCCGGTCTTTTCCGCGAGGTAGAGCAGGATCGCGCCGGACTCGAACAGGGCCAGGGGTTCGCCGCCGTCGGCCGGCTGCCGGTCGACGATGGCGGGAATCTTGTTGTTCGGAGAGATTTTCAGGAATTCCGGCTGGAACTGCTCGCCCTGGCCGATGTTGATCGGGTGGAGGGTATAGGGCAGGCCGGCCTCCTCGAGGAACAGGCTGATCTTGTGGCCGTTCGGGGTGGTCCAGTAGTAGAGGTCGATCATCGGTGCCTCCGCTTCTTCGATGGGCTACGAACGGAAGACTGTACGCCAGAAGGGGAGGTTCGATGCAAATCGTGCCGGTCGCTGCACAGCGCTGTCGCGCCGGCAAAAAGGCCCGCTGTCATGCGGGCCTGGAATTCTCCGAGCGCGGCGGCGCTCAGGCGCCGTGGCACTTCTTGAATTTCTTCTCGCTGCCGCAGGGGCAGGGGTCGTTGCGGCCCACCGTCTTCAGCGGGTTGCGCACCGGCTCGTGGCTGTGGTTGCAGTGCGGGCCGTGGACGTGGCCATGGTCGTGCTGGTGATCATGGTCGTGGTTGCAGTTCGGGCCGTGCACGTGGGGTTCCTGACTCATGGGGGACCTACTCTGGAATGAAATCGCCGGGAATTATCTCGCCATTTCGTCTCAGGTGCACGCTGCGGCCGAACATCAGGCCGGTCTTCACCTCGCCCGCCAGGCGATAGCGGATCGGCTCCTCCGGACGTTCGAGGAGCTTGACGATGTATTTCATGTGGCGCCAGAGATTGGTTCGCACCGGCACGTCGAACACTTCGTGGCCGTGGGCCGGTACGGTGAACCACTGGCCGGATTCGCCTTCGGCGAGCTGGATGTCGTTGAGTTGCACCGCGTACCGCAGGCCGCGCACCGGCAGGCTGAAGTCGTTGGGATTGTCGATGCGGAAGCGCATGACGAACTCCTGCTCCAGCAGGCGTGCCTTGATCACCTCCACCTTCAGCAGCTTGACGTCCGGGTCTTCGAAGTTGCCGGTCATCCAACTGCAGCCGGACAGATTGGAGATTACGCCCCACATCATCATAAGGCTGATAATTCTTATCATTTGCGCCTGGTAATTCATGTCAATCCCCCCCGAGACGCCCCAGTTTATCAAGCAGTGAATGTGCTGCAACTCATTGTTGTATAGAGGAAAGATGTTTCAGCTACAGGCCTGTGTCCACATGTTTCCCGCATTGCGGCCCGGGGAGCATGGAGAAGCGCGTATGCCCGTGCAAGTCTTCCCGTCGGCTCGCGCGTCCGGCATGGCTGACCCGAGCCTGGCCGTTGCCGACCCAGTCACTGCATGGGACCACGGCGAGGGGTACAATCGTTCCCGCAATCGTCAGGGGGCGCCACGCCGCCCGGCCCGTCACTCGGAGAGATGCCAATGAGCCGCTTTGAAATCGCCTTTTCCGGTCAACTGGTCGCGGGCGCCAGGCCCGAAGTGGTCAAGGCCAACCTGGCCAAGCTGTTCCAGGCCGACGCGCAGCGTATCGAGCTGCTGTTTTCCGGACGCCGGGTGGTGATCAAGAACAATCTCGACGCGGCATCCGCGGAGAAGTACCGCAGCGTGCTGGAGCGCGCGGGAGCGATCGCCCTGGTCAGCGAGATGGAGGTCGAGGAGGTGGTCATGGCGCCACCACCGGCGCCGCAGCCCTCGGCAGCGACACCGCCGTCCGTGGCGGCTGCGCCGGCACCCGCCGGGCGCCTGCAGGTCGCGCCGCGGGACGGCTACATGGCGGCCTTCGCCGAGGTTGACGCGCCGGACTTCGGCCTGGCTCCGCTAGGTGCCGACCTGCAGGAAGCCAAGGCCGGGATCGAGGTGCCGAAGCTCGATCTCGCTGGTCTCAGCATCGCCCCGGTCGGCAGCGACATGGGCCAGGCGCGCGCCGAGGCGCCGCCGCCGGCGCCGGATACCAGTCACCTGCGCCTGCAGGACTGAGACGCTCAGCCCGGCAGGCGGGCAACGCATCGAAAGCGTCCGGCGCCAAGTCCTCGGCCAGAGCGACCAAGCGCGGCGCGGTCATCCGCCGGTTCGACGGTGATCGCTACGGCGCCGCTGGACACCGGCTCAGTGGTCGAAATCGTCCTGGTAGACGAACTTCGGCATTTCCCAGTGGAAGCGGATGGCCAGGAGGCGGAACAGGAAGCCGCTGAACAGGGTGATCAGCATCGCCTGTTCCGAGGGCAGTTCCAGTTCCACGCAGATCAGGTAGCACCAGGCGCTGGCGAAGGACACGCTGGCGTAGAGCTCGCGGCGGAAGATCAGCGGCACGTCGTTGCAGAGGATGTCGCGAAGGATGCCGCCGAAAACCCCGGTTATCACCCCGCTGATCGCCGCGATCAGCAGGCTGTGGCCCATCTCCAGGCTGACCTGGCAGCCGATCAGGGTGAACGCCACCAGGCCGACCGCGTCGAGCACCAGGAACAGCGAGCGCAGGTGGCGCATCAGCGGCGCGATGAAGACCGTGACCAGCGCGGCGACGGCGGTCAGCGCCAGGTATTCGGGATGGCGGACCCAGGTCAGCGGATAATGGCCGAGCAGCATGTCGCGCACCGAGCCGCCGCCCAGGGCGGTGACGCAGGCGATCAGCACCACGCCGAACAAGTCCATGCTGCGCCGGCCGGCCGACAGCGCACCGGTCATGGCTTCGGCGGTGATGGCGATGATGTAGAGCACGGTCAGCAGCATGGGGATGGGCCCGGATGAAAAGGCTGCGCATTCTACCCGAGCGGCCGGGAACGCCCAAACCGCGGCGCCTGGCGCAGTCTCTCAGGCGTGCATGCGCAACCAGAAACGCTCCTGGCAGGCGTTGCTGAAATGCTTGTGGCGAGGGCGGATGTCCTGTCCCGCGGCATCCAGCACCTCGTAGCCGATCCAGCATTCCTCGCAGGCCTGCTCGCGCGGCAACAGGTCGCGTTCGCAATGCTGGCGCAGACGCACGCCGTTGTCGAAGCGATAGATGGCCTCGCGGCTGTGGATTTCGCTGCCGCCCTCCCGGTACCGCCGTTCCTCGCGCTGTTCGTCGCTGATCGAAACGGGTGAGGGCAGGGCATGGATGGCGCGGATGTAGCTGGCGAGCGAGCGCATCGGTCAGTTGATCCAGGGACCGCAGCATTTCTTCAGCTTGCCGCCGGCGCCGCAGGGGCACGGGTCGTTGCGGCCGAGCCCGAGGGCTACCGTGGGGTCGAGGAAATACCAGCGGCCGTCGCGCTGGACGAAGCCGGAACACTCGCGGTGGGCATGCTCACCGGCGGCGTCGTGCCAGCGCGCGGTGAAGGTGACCCGCGCGTGTTCCGGTTTTCCGCCGAGCACCTCGTGGCTTTCCACGTCGAGACCGAGCCAGGTGCTGCCGTGGCTCCAGGCGCGGATGCCGTCGAGATCGAGTCCGGCCTGCTGCGCCGGCAGCGTGGTCTCGCGCAGGTAGTCCACCAGGCCCAGGGCATAGGCGCTGTAACGCGAGCGCATCAGCGCTTCCGCGGTGGGGGCCGGATGGCCCCGGTGATAGCGGCCGCAGCATTCGTCGAGCGGGTCGCCGCTGCCGCAAGGGCAGGAGGGTTGGTTCATGCTTACCACCAGTACTTGCCGAAATTTTCCGGGTTGGCCCAGAACCTGGCGTTCAGCCAGTCGGGGACCTGCTTGTATTCGTGCAGGTCGTAGGTGAACAGGGTCAGGGTCTGCCCCTCGCGCTGGAAGCGTTCGCTGTTCTGCATGGCGAGGGCGAAGAAATCGGTTTCGTTCCAGTCGCTGGCGCCGAGGTCGACCAGTACCGCGACCCGGCTGGCGTTCAGGTTGCGCACCCCGGCGAGCAGTTGCAGGCCGCGGCGCTGCGGCAGGTGTTCCAGGCAGTCGACGAAGAGTGCCAGGTCGAAACGCTGGCTGGCCAGTTCAGCGGGCAGTTCCGCTGCCGGGCTGTGTGCCAGTTGGCACTGTGGATGGTTGTGGAGAAAGGCCTCCACCGCCGGCAGCCGGCTGGCGCCGACCACTAGCAGGCGCTTCGGCGCGTGGCGGGCGAGCAGCGCGGCCAGGGCCTGTTGCGGGGTGCGCGGGGAAATCGGTTCGCTCATGGGAAAACAGCCTCCTCGGATTCGCCAAGACTAGCCTGAAGCGCCTGCATGGCCTAGTGCTGGCGCTTTTTTCGGCAGGGGTCTTTACTCCCTATCTGTCGGTAACAACCGATCCACGAGGAGAATTCCAATGAGCATCACGAGGACCGCTTTACCCCTGATCCTGGTCAGCGGCTTGCTGACGGGCTGCGCAGGGTTGCAGAAAAGCGACTGGCCGACCTGTGCGGCGGTCGGTGGTGTTACCGGGGCCGGCCTGGGCGCGATCGAAAGCAGCAGCTGGGCCGGCTGGGGCGCCCTGATCGGCGGTGGTGTCGGCGCCGCCTATTGCTGGGTGCATGGCGCCGGCGAGCAGGTCGCGCCGCCGCCTCCGCAACCGGTCGAGGAAGTCGCGCCGCCGCCCCCGGTGGTCAAGGAGGAAACCATTGTCGTGCGCGACCTGCACTTCGCCTTCGACTCGTCGAAGGTGGACGCCGCCGACAGCGAGAAGCTCAACGGTATCGCCGAGCGCCTGAAGGGTGAGGCGGCCAGTACCCGGCTGAGCATCACCGGGCATACCGACAGCGTCGGTTCCGACGCCTACAACCAGAAGCTGTCGGAACGGCGCGCCAATGCCGTTGCGAACTATCTGATCGATGCCGGGGTGCCTTCGAGCATCATCGTCGGCGTGCAGGGCCTGGGCGAAAGCCAGCCGGTCGCCGACAACAAGACCCGCGAGGGCCGGGCCGAGAACCGCCGGGTGGAAATCCTCATCAAGCGCGAGTGACGCCGCAGTCACGCAGGAAAACGGGGGCCTGGTCGCCCCCGTTTTCGTCCATGGCTGGCGCAGCGGCGGACTGGCGAGTATGTTCCCCGCACACGATGTCTTGGGGGGAGTTCCATGAAAGCGTTTCTCGGCCTGGGCAAGCTCGTGACCCTGGCGTTCTGGGGCACGGTGCTGGTCAATCTGCTGCATCCGTTCGCCTATCCGCTGAACTGGCTGTTGTCGATCGCGGGCGGCCTGATCCTGTTGATCCACCTGATCGAGATCCTGGTGCTCGGACGGCGCCTGAAGGCGCGCGCGCACCCCTGGCTGGATCGCTTCCAGGTACTGCTGTTCGGTGTGTTCCACATGCTCGCGCTGCCGGCCCTGAGCCCGGCCAGCGAGGCGCCGCGGGAGCAGGAGGATGGCGATGCGTAAGCGACTGTTCGGCTTGTTGCTGATCGCTCCGCTGTGCTGGGCCGAGGCCGCCATGGCGGCCGATAACCCGGCGCCGGCGGTACGCCAGCAGGGCATCGGCGGCACCGTGCGGGTCCAGCCCAACTCGGTGATGCGCCTGCCCAAGCGGGCCCAGGAGCTGCGCCTGCAACGGGTGGAGATCGGCGAGGATGGCGCCCTGCTGATTCCTCTGCAGGTCAGCGTGCTGCGCATCGAGGAACTGCGCATGGCGCGCAATGCCCGCATCGGCGTGGCCCCGGGCGAGGGGCGCATCAGCATCGAGGTGATCAGCGGGCACCTGGCCGACGGCAGCATCATCGCCGCCCCGGGCGCCACCGGCACCTTTCGCCAGCGCGCCGGCAACGGTCGCGACCTGACCCTGCGGTTGCAGGCGGTGGAAGTGGAGAACCTGCTGCTGGACGCCCGCGGCGGCGTCGGCGCGCCGGGCTATGACGGCCTGGACGGCGCCTCTGGCAAGGCCTCGGGATGCTTCTGGGGCAGCGCGCAGAAAGGTGGCGACGGCCAGTCCGGCAGCGACGGTGGACCGGGTGGGGCTGGCGGTCGGATTCGCCTGGAGGTGCCGGGCGACTTCCCCGTGGAGCGCCTCCAGACCCGCCTGGAGGGCGGCGTCGGTGGCGCCGGCGGCAAGGCTGGCAAGCCGGGTGCGGCCGATCCCGACAACGGTTGCTGGATCTATTCGGTGGACGCCGGCCGGGCCGGCCGCGGCGGGCAGGATGGCGCGAATGGCGCCGACGGCAGCGATGGCAGCCTGGATGTCGTGCGCTTCTGAGCGAAGGCGCGAGGCTGCCGGGAGGGCGGCAGGCCGCTGAGCGGCCCGCGCAGGTTGCGCCAACGCCTCAGAGGCTGGGGCGCGCGGCCACCAGGGCCACCAGGAGCACGCCGAGGAGCAGGTTGAAGCCGACGGTGCGACGGATCCTGCCCAGCGCCTGGCCGCCGGCCGGCCAGTCCCGCGCTTCCACCGCCCGGCGCAGCTCCGGCAGTTGCAGGGCCTGTACCCGCAGGAACAGCGCCAGCATGGCGACGTAGAGGCCCATCATCACCTGTACGTAGCGCGGCGCGCCGGCGAAGCCGTTGAAGCTCAGGTGCAGCATGCCGACGCCACTGAGTGGCAGCAGGATCACCGCCGCCCATACCCAGTGGAAGAAACGCCGGAACACCTCCAGCCACAGGCCCAGCCGGGCCGGCGCCTCGAGGGTGGCGACCGCCGCCGGACGGAGGATCGTCCAGGCGAAGAACATCCCTCCGACCCAGGCCAGGGCGGCCAGGACATGCAGGGCGTAGACGAGGGCGTAAGGGGTCATTCGGCGATCTCCACTGGCGGTTGTGACGAAGCGCGTTATCATAGCCGCCCTGTCGAACCACTGAAAATTTATCCAGCTATGGCGCGCCGGCGGATTCGTCTTCCGCTGCGCGCCGGGCCCAGGAATTCCATGCTCAGCGCCGAACTCAAGTCCCAGATCCAGGGTGCCTACACCCGCTTTCTCGAAGCCAAGGAGCTGAAGCCTCGCTATGGCCAGCGCCTGATGATCGCCGAAGTGGCCAAGGCCCTCGGCGCGATCAAGGAGGACGAGGAGGGGCACCGCGAGGGCGAGCCGGCGGTGGTCGCGGTGGAAGCCGGCACCGGTACCGGCAAGACCGTGGCCTACAGCCTGGCGGCGATCGCCTGCGCCAAGGCCAGCGGTAAGCGCCTGGTGATCGCCACCGCCACCGTCGCCCTGCAGGAACAGATCGTCCACAAGGACCTTCCCGACCTGCTGCGCAATAGCGGCCTGGCTTTCAGCTTCGCCCTGGCCAAGGGCCGCGGGCGCTACCTGTGCCTGTCCAAGCTCGACGTGCTGCTGCAGGAAGGCCAGGCGCAGAGCGCGACGGCGCAGCTGTTCGCCGACGACGGCTTCAACATCGATGTCGACGAGGCCAGCAGCAAGCTGTTCAACCAGATGATCGAGCGCCTGGCCGGCAACCGCTGGGACGGCGATCGCGACAGCTGGCCGGAGGCGATCGACGACGCGCACTGGGCGCAACTGACCACCGACCACAGCCAGTGCACCAACCGGCATTGCCCGAACTTCCAGCAGTGCGCCTTCTACAAGGCGCGCGAAGGCATGACCAAGGTCGACGTGATCGTCACCAACCACGACCTGGTGCTGGCCGACCTGGCGCTGGGCGGCGGCGCCATACTGCCCGACCCGCGCGAGACCCTCTATGTGTTCGACGAGGGCCACCACCTGCCGGACAAGGCCATCGGCCACTTCGCTCATTTCACCCGCCTGCGCGCCACCGCCGACTGGCTGGAGCAGATCGCCAAGAACCTCACCAAGCTGCTCGCCCAGCACCCGCTGCCGGGCGACCTCGGACGCCTGATCGAACAGGTGCCGGAACTGGCCCGGGAGATCAAGACCCACCAGCAATTCATGTTCACCGCCTGCGAGGAGATCGGCGACTTCCGCGCCGGCGAAGACATGGAAGGCCGCGAGCGACCGCGCCACCGGTTCGTCGGCGGGGTCGTCCCCGAGCATATCCGCGAGATGGGCATCGAGCTGAAGAAGGGCTTCGCCAAGCTGACTGACCTGTTCACCCGCCTCACCGACATCCTCAAGGAAGCGATGGACGGCGAAGGCGCCGGCGGCATCGCCAGCCACCAGGCGGAAGAGTGGTACCCGCTGTTCGGCAGCCTGCTGGCGCGCGCCCAGGGCAACTGGGAGCTATGGACCGCGTTCACTTGCGAGGATCCGCAGGACAGTCCGCCGATGGCGCGCTGGCTGACCCTCGCCGAGAGCGGCAGCTTCTACGACATCGAAGCCAACGCCAGTCCGATCCTGGCCGCCGAGACCTTGCGCCGCAACTTGTGGAACGTCGCCTACGGGGTCCTGGTGACCTCCGCCACGCTGACCGCGCTGGGCACCTTCGATCGCTACCGGATGCGCGCCGGCCTGCCGCGTGGCGCGATCACCGCGGTGGTGCCGAGTCCGTTCCACCATGCCGAGGCCGGCGTGCTGCGAGTGCCCGACCTCAAGGCCGATCCGCGCAACGCCGCCGAACACACCGCGGCGATCATCCGCGAGCTGCCGGACCTGGTGAAGGGCGCGCGCGGCAGCCTGGTGCTGTTTTCCTCGCGCAAGCAGATGCAGGAAGTCTTCGACGGCCTCGAACGCGACTGGCGCAAGCGGGTGTTCATCCAGGGCAACCTGTCCAAGCAGGAGACCCTGAACAAGCACAAGGCGCGGGTCGATGATGGCGAGGAAAGCGTGCTGTTCGGCCTCGCCAGCTTCGCCGAGGGCGTCGACCTGCCGGGCGCCTACTGCGAGCACGTGGTGATCGCCAAGATCCCCTTCGCCGTGCCCGACGACCCGGTGGAAGCGGCGCTGGCCGAGTGGATCGAGGCGCGCGGCGGCAATCCGTTCATGGAGATCGCCGTACCGGACGCCTCGCTACGCCTGGTCCAGGCCTGCGGGCGGCTGCTGCGCACCGAACAGGACCGCGGCACCATCACCCTGCTGGATCGCCGCGTCGTCACCCAGCGCTACGGCAAGGCCATCCTCAATGCGTTGCCGCCGTTCCGGCGGGAAATCGCCTGAGGCGCTGGTCTCGCTGGCGAACCCCTCTTATGTCAGGGTTCACAAGGTGGCCGGGGGCTGGAAGAATGCTTCGACCACTTTTCGCCGGAGCTCCCGCATGACCCCGCAAGGCCACTGTGACCGCCGTTTCGCCCCGCTTGCCGAGGCCTTCGCCAGGCTCTTCGATAATCCGCAGGAGCGCGGCGCGGCGCTGTGCGTGCAGGTCGGCGGCGAGACGGTGGTCGACCTCTGGGGCGGATTCGCTGACAAGGACGGCCATCAGCCCTGGCAGCGCGACACCCTCCTCAATCTGTTTTCCTGCACCAAGACCTTCACCGCCGTCGCCGTGCTGCAACTGGTGGCCGAGGGCAAGCTGGAACTGGACGCCCCGGTGGCACGCTACTGGCCGGAGTTCGCCGCCAACGGCAAGGCGGCGATCAGCGTGCGCCAGTTGCTCTGCCATCGCGCCGGCCTGCCGGCGCTGCGCGAACAGCTGCCGCCGGAGGCCCTCTATGACTGGGAAGCCATGACCGCGGCGCTGGCCGCCGAGGAGCCCTGGTGGATACCGGGCGAGGCCCATGGCTACGCGCCGATCACCTATGGCTGGCTGGTCGGCGAAGTGATCCGCCGGGTCGACGGCCGTGAACCGGGCGCGGCCATCGTTGCCCGCACCGCGGCGCCGCTGGGGCTGGATTTCCACATCGGCCTGGACGACAGCCAGTTCGGCCGCGTCGCGCACATGGCGCGGAGCAAGGGCAGTCTCGGCGACGCCGCCGCCCAGCGCATGCTCAAGACCATGATGAGCGAGCCGCTGGCCCTGACCACCCGCGCCTTCACCAACCCGCCATCGATCCTCACCAGTACCAACAAGCCGGAATGGCGGCGCATGCAGCAGCCGGCGGCCAACGGCCACGGCAATGCGCGCGCGCTTGCCGGCTTCTACAGCGGCCTGCTGCAGGGACGCCTGCTGGAGGATGCGTTGCTCGGCGAACTGGCCCGCGAACATGCGGTGGGGGAGGACCGGACCCTGCTGACACGCACCCGCTTCGGCCTGGGCACCATGCTCGACCAGCCCGGCGTGGCCAATGCTACCTACGGCCTCGGTGCCAAGGCCTTCGGCCATCCCGGGGCGGGTGGTTCGATCGGCTTTGCCGATCCCGAGCGCGAACTGGCTTTTTCCTTTGTCAGCAATGCCTTGGGGCCGTACGTGCTGATGGATCCGCGGGCGCAGCAGTTGGCGCGCGTCGCCGGCGAGTGCCTGTAATAGGTTGGTTAACTTTTAACCGCCTGTCGGCTGAATGCCAAATTTCATTGCCAAATAATGGCTTAGCGACACAATCTAAAGCGTCGTATGAGATAGGGCGTTGCCGGTGCAGTGGATTGAACCGGCATCGCTGCGATGTGACCGGCGGTTGAGCCGAATGTTCCATCGGGCTCGCCTTCTTTCACTTCCAACGGACCCCGACGTATGAAACTGCTTAAGACCTCGACGCTTCTTCTCTGCATGACCGCTTCCGGCTGCAGCTATTTCCAGACCCAGGATGCCTCCACCCCCCCGACCAAGGCGTCGGCCGAGCAGGCGTCCGGCCATTCCTGGTGGCCGTTCGGCAAGGACGACGGGCAGACCGTCGCCAGGCAGGCCGCCGAACCGGAGGCGGAGGCCGAGCATGTCGGCTCCAGCCACTGGTGGTGGCCGTTCGGCAAGGACGAAGCCGGCCAGGACGTAGCGGCCAAGGCGGCCGAGCAGAAGGCCGAGATCGCCGCGGCGAAGAAAGACGTCGCCGCAGCCGCCGAGCCGAAGACCGCCAACCCCTGGTGGTGGCCGTTCGGCGCCAGCTCCGCGGGCAAGGCTTCGGGCAAGCCGGCGCTGGTCCAGCAGAAGGTCACCAAGGAGTGGCTGGACGCCCACGAGAAGGCCCTGCGCGAAGCGATCGCCGGCAGCGAATTCACCCTCGAGCGGCGCGACAACGCGCTGATCGTCATCGCCCCGGCCGATTATTCGTTCAATCCCAAGCGCCACACCATGCTGATGCCGATCACCCTCAACCCGCTGGGCAAGGTCGCCAAGATGGCCCAGGCCGATCCGCAGAGCGGCATCCTGGTCCTCGGCCATACCGACAGCACCGGCAGCAAGGCGGTCAACGACAAGCTGAGCTTCGAGCGTGCCCAGTCGGTGGCGGCGATCTTCCGCCTCAGCGGCCTGAAGGGCGACCAGCTGCGCCTGAAGGGCGTCGGCTCCGACATGCCGCGCGCCGACAATTCCAGCGCCGCCGGCCGTGCCCAGAACCGCCGCGTCGAAGTGCTCTATACCCAGCGCGCCAGCCTGCTGTCCCTGGCCCAGGGCAACTGAGCCGAAGCCGGGGCGGGGCGCTGGCGCCATTGTCCCGGATCAAGCGCGAGGCGGAGTCTGCGGTTAAGCTATGGCGCATTTCCCCCTGGAGATGCGCCATGACCCAGTCCCTGGCCGATATGCGCCGCGAGTACACCCGCGATGGCCTCAGCGAGGCCAACGCCCCGAGCGACCCCTTCAGCCTGTTCCGCCAGTGGTTCGACGACGCGGTGAAGACCGAGCGCCTGCCGGTCGAACCCAATGCCATGACCCTGGCCACCGTCGACGCCGACGGCCATCCGCATTGCCGCATCCTCCTGCTCAAGGGCCTCGACGAGCGCGGCTTCACCTTCTTCACCAACTACGAAAGCGCCAAGGGCCGGCAATTGGCGGCCAATCCGCGGGCGGCGATGACCTTCTTCTGGCCGGCCCTGGAACGTCAGGTGCGGATCGAAGGCGAGATCGAGAAGGTCACCGCGCAGGAGTCCGACGCCTACTACCAGGTGCGCCCGCTGGGCAGCCGCCTGGGCGCCTGGGCCTCGCCGCAGAGCCGGGTGATCGCCGACCGCGCCGAGCTCGAGCGCCTGCTGGCCGAGACCGAGCGGCGTTTCGCCGACCAGGCGCCGAGCTGCCCCGAGCACTGGGGCGGCTACCGCCTGCTGCCGCAGCGCATCGAGTTCTGGCAGGGGCGCCCGAGCCGCCTGCACGACCGCCTCGACTACCGGCACCAGGACGGCGTCTGGGCGCGCGAACGCCTGGCCCCCTGACGCCGCCATGTTCGAACTGGATTCGGCGCTGGCGCAGCACATCGTCGATCGGGCGATGGCGATCCTGCCGCACAACATCAACGTGATGGACGCCCAGGGCATGATCATCGGCAGCGGCGATCCGTCGCGCCTGCACACCCGCCACGAAGGCGCGCAACTGGTACTGGCCAACCGCCGGGTGGTGGAGATCGACGAGCAGGCCGCCGCCTGCCTGCGTGGGGTGCGGCCGGGAGTCAATCTGCCGTTGCTGCATGCCGAGCGCCTGGTCGGTGTGCTCGGCATCACCGGAGCGCCGGAGGTGGTACGGCCCTATGCCGAGCTGGTGCGGATGGCCGCGGAAATGCTCATGGAGCAGCGCCAGATGCAGGATGAGCGGCACTGGCAACGCCAGCGCCAGGAGACCTGGCTGCGCCAGTTGCTCGATCCCGCCCACGGCCTGGGCGCGCTGGCCGCCGACGCCGAGCACCTTGGTCTGGCCTTGCACTGGCCGCGCCAGGCGGTCTTCCTCGAGTTGCACGAGCATGCCGACCCGCTGCCGTTCCAGGCGCGTCTGCTGGCCGCGCTTGGCTCACGGGCCGAGCATTGGAGCGCGGCGCTGGGCGAGCGCCTGGTGTTCTGGTGCCGGCCGGCGTCACAGGCGGATGCGCTCGAGCACTGGCTGGAGCGCGCCGACGCGCGAGGCTGGGGCGTGGCGCGTCTGTGTTGCAGCGATCCGGTACACAGCCTGGAGGCGCTGCGCGCCTCGGCCCGCGCGGCGCGTGAATTGCTGGATTATGCGCGCAGCCGGTTGCCCGGCCAGCGGGTGGTGGGCCTGGACGGGCACCGCCTCGCCAGCCTGCTGTTCAGCCAGCGTGACAACTGGCAGGTGCGGCAGTTGCTGGCGCCCCTGCAGCGGGTGCTCGACCATGACCCGCAAGGTCTGCTGGCCGCCACCCTGGCGTGCTGGTGCGCCCACGACGGGCATGCCCAGGCCTGCGCCCAGGCGCTGGGAATCCACCGCAACAGCCTGCGCTACCGGCTGGAGCGCATCGCCTCGATCAGCGGGCTCGACCTCGGTCGCCTGGAGCATCGCCAGCAACTGCTGCTGGGCCTGCAATTGCTGGTGCCACGCCGCGGGTGAGGAGCGCGCCAATCGATTCACTGTGCGGACGCACAAAATCAAGGGCATCCGTCGGCACCTTCCTCTGGCCATTGCACAAGGCGGCGCAGGCTCCGGTGGAGCGAAAATGAGCCGCCCCTGGGCGCCCATCCCACACCCATAACAACAAGGAGGCGGCTCATGACCCTGGTCCTGATCCTGCTGGCGTTGATCGCCTTTATCGTCCTGTCCACCACACGACTCAAGCTGCACCCGTTCCTCGCCCTGCTGGCCGCCGCGCTGCTCGCCGGCTTCGCCTACCAGGTACCCACGGCGGAAATCGTCAAGACCGTTACCGGCGGCTTCGGCAGCATCCTCGGCTACATCGGCATCGTCATCGTGCTCGGCACCATCATCGGGGTGATCCTCGAGCGCAGCGGTGCGGCGATCACCATGGCGGAAAGCGTGATCCGCCTGCTCGGCGAACGCTTCCCGACCCTGACCATGTCGATCATCGGCTACCTGGTGTCGATCCCGGTGTTCTGCGATTCCGGTTTCGTCATCCTCAACTCGCTGAAGAACGCCCTGGCGGCGCGGATGAAGATATCCACCATCGCCATGAGCGTGGCCCTGGCCACCGGTCTTTACGCCACCCACACCTTCGTGCCGCCGACCCCGGGACCGATCGCCGCGGCCGGCAACCTCGGCCTGGACGCCAGCCTTGGCCTGGTGATCGCGGTCGGCCTGGTGGTCGCCTTCGTCACCGCGATGGCCGGCATGTGGTGGGCCAATCGCTTCGTCGGCAAGGACATTCCCCTGGTCGATGACGGCCAGGTCGTCCAGACCGAAGAGGATTTCAGCGAGCTGCGCGCCCGCTACGGCAAGCTGCCCAGCGCGACCCAGGCGTTCGCGCCGATCTTCGTACCGATCCTGTTGATCTGCCTTGGCTCGGTCGCGGTATTCCCGAGCAAGCCGCTGGGCGAAGGCGTACTGTTCGCCTGCCTGAACTTCCTCGGTCAGCCGGTGGTTGCCCTGCTGGTCGGCCTGGCGCTGGCCTGCACCCTGCTCAAGGGAGAGAACAAGCGCGAGGAATTCCACGAGCGCGTGGTGGAGGGCATCCAGTCGGCCGCGCCGATCCTGCTGATCACCGGTGCCGGCGGCGCCTTCGGCGCGATGTTGAAGATCACTCCGCTCGGCGACTACCTGGGTAGCACCCTGTCCGCGCTGGGCATCGGCCTGTTCATGCCGTTCGTGGTAGCGGCCGCGCTGAAGACCGCGCAGGGCTCGACCACCGTGGCCCTGGTCACCACTTCGGCGCTGGTCGCACCGCTGCTGCCGCAGCTCGGCCTGGACAGCGAGATGGGCCGGGTCCTGACGGTGATGGCGATCGGCGCCGGGGCGATGACGGTGTCCCACGCCAATGACAGCTTCTTCTGGGTGGTCACCCAGTTCAGCCGCATGACCGTATCCACCGCCTATCGCGCGCAGACACTGGCGACCCTGGTCCAGGGCATCGCCGGCATGCTCGCGGTATGGCTGCTCAGCCTCGTGCTGCTCTGATTGAAGCGGGGCCGGGGACTCCCGGCCCTGCGAGGTGACTGATGAAAATCGTGATTGCTCCTGATTCGTTCAAGGAAAGCCTGTCCGCCCCGGCGGTCGCCGACGCCATCGGGCGTGGCTGGTCGAGGGTCTTCCCGCAGGCGGAGATTTGCCTGCGGCCCATGGCCGATGGAGGCGAGGGCACGGTGGAGGCGGTCCTCGCCGCTACCACCGGCGAACGTCGCGAGTGCCGGGTCGCAGGCCCGCTCGGTGAACCTACCCTGGCACACTGGGGCTGGCTGGACGACGCCACCGCGGTGATCGAAATGGCTTCCGCCAGCGGCCTGCACCTGGTCCCGCGCGACCGCCGCGACGCGACGCGCAGCAGCAGCCGTGGCACCGGTGAGCTGATCCGCGCGGCGCTGGACGCCGGGGCGCGGAAGATCATCCTCGGTCTCGGTGGCAGCGCCACCAACGATGCCGGCGCTGGATTGCTGAGTGCGCTCGGCGTGCGCTTCCTCGATGCCGGCGGTGTGGAGCTGCCACCCGGAGGGGCGGCGCTGGCGCGCCTGCACAGCCTCGACCTGGGTGGGCTGGATCCGCGCCTGGTGGATGTCGCTGTGGAGGTCGCCGCGGATGTCGACAACCCGCTGTGCGGGCCGCGTGGCGCCTCGGCGGTGTTCGGTCCGCAGAAGGGCGCGAGCGCCGAACAGGTGGCGCAGCTGGACGCCGCCCTGGCGCACTTCGCCAAGGTGGTCGCGGCGACCCTGGGTGAGGACTTCAGCCGGATGCCGGGCGTCGGCGCCGCCGGCGGCCTGGGTTTCGCCGCGAAGGCATTCCTTCGCGCGCGGTTCCGCCCGGGAATCGAACTGGTGGCGGAGCTGGCCGGGCTGGCCGATGCGCTGGTCGATGCCGACCTGGTGCTGACCGGCGAGGGCCGCCTGGATGCGCAGAGCCTGCATGGCAAGACTCCGGTCGGAGTGGCGCGGATCGCGCGCGCGGCCGGCGTTCCCGTGGTAGCCCTGGCCGGTAGCCTGGGCGATGGCTACCAGCGCCTGCACGACGCCGGCATCGATGCGGCGTTCAGCCTGGCGCCGGGACCGATCAGCCTGGAGCAGGCCTGTGCCGGAGCGGCGGAGGAGCTCGAGGCGCGAGCCGAGCAGATCGCCCGGCTCTGGCGCCTGGCTCAGGCTTCGCGGGAAGGGTAGTCGGCGGCGGCGCGCTCCAGCCAGGCCGGCAGGTCGCGCCGCTTCACCTTGCTGGCCTTGGCCTCGGCCAGTCGCCGTAACAGATAGTCACGCTTCTGCGGGTCGTCGCCGGCGAATGACAGCGCCAGGTCGCGGTCCATCCAGCGGCGGATGCGCCAGTAGATCCACCAGTGGAAATACAGGCCGGCGGCGGTGGTGACGACGATGATGAAATAGTCCATGGCTGTTCCTTCTGCGGGCGCTCACCCTAGCCGATCGGTTCCGCCGATGAAAGCGGGGGAGGGTTCGGTCGAAACTGAACGAACCTGTACCATTGCTGAATCGATTCGATTATCTCGCGCCAGCCAGGTGACAGGAGCGGCCGCGGGAGAGTCTAATGTTCGTCAGTTATCCCTTTCGGAGATGCCCGTTATGCGCAAGTCTGCCCTGATCGTTGCTTCCTTCACCGCCATGGCCCTGGCTCTTGGCGGCTGCCAATCCAGCCTCACCGGCGATACCTATTCCCGTGAGGAAGCCCGTACCGTGCAGACTGTACGCATGGGCACCATCCAGGCCTTGCGCCCGGTCAAGATCGAAGGTACCAAGACTCCGATCGGCTCCATCGCCGGCGCCGGCGTCGGCGGTGTCGCCGGCAGCGCGGTCGGTGGCGGCAAGGGCAGCTACGTCGCGGCCATCATCGGCGCGGTCGCCGGCGGCCTGCTCGGCGCGGCCACCGAAGAGGGGCTGACCCGTACCCAGGGCGTCGAGATCACCGTGCGCGAGGATGACGGCAGCACCCGCGCCTACGTCCAGCAGGTCGACCAGGGCCAGATCTTCCGGGTCGGCGAGCGCGTGCGCATCCTGACCGTGAACGGCACCAGCCGCGTCGCCCATTGATCCCAGTCTCGTGGTTCCACGGCCGGCACCTTGCCGGCCGTTTTCGTTAGGCCGTCGGTTCCCTCCCGGCGTGCTCTTGCTAAGCTTCAAGTCATTGCCCTTGCAGCGCTTTTTTCGGTTTTCCGGCAGCCGGAACGACTGAATTTTGTAATAATTCAATCCATGACGTTCGTTCGATAGATTGCGATAATCGTAGCTCCGTCGCGCCGCGCCTTTCCGACGGCGGACGGGGGCTTCGAGCTGCTGGCGATCCGGCCGCGCACCGACAACCGCGGGGAAGCACCGCCGGCCTGACATGCCGGAGGGCTCCGCCACCGAAGAGGAGTAGCCCATGATTCTGGCGCTGATCATCGCGCTACCGTTCCTGGGGGCGCTGCTGCCCCTGCTCGCCGAGCGTGGCGGCCGCACCTTGTGCGCGGCGGCGGCGGGCGTCGCGCCGCTGCTCGGCCTGGCGCTCCTGCTCGGCCAGCGCGGCACGGTGTTCGCCGGCCAGGCGCTGACCGCCAGCTACGCCTGGCTGCCGGACATCGGCATCAACCTCAGCCTGCGCCTGGACGGCCTGGGGTTCCTGTTCGCCCTGCTGATCCTGGGCATCGGCCTGCTGGTGATTCTCTACGCCCGTTACTACCTTTCCGAACAGGAGCCGATGGGGCGCTTCTTCGCCTTCCTGCTGCTGTTCATGGGCTCCATGCTCGGCGTGGTGCTGGCGGAAAACCTGTTGCTGATGATGCTGTTCTGGGAGCTCACCAGCCTGTCGTCGTTCCTTCTCATCGGCTTCTGGGGCAGCCGCTCCGATGCCCGCAAGGGCGCGCGGATGGCCCTGACCGTCACCGGCGGCGGCGGCCTGGCGTTGCTGGCCGGAATCCTGCTGCTCGGCCACATCGCCGGCAGCTTCGAGCTCACCCAGGTACTGGCGGCTGGCGAGGCGGTCCGCGCCCACGCCCTGTACCCGCTGGTGCTGGTGCTGATCCTGCTCGGCGTATTCACCAAGTCGGCGCAGTTCCCGTTCCACTTCTGGCTGCCCCATGCGATGGCGGCGCCGACCCCGGTGTCCGCCTACCTGCACTCGGCGACCATGGTCAAGGCCGGGGTGTTCCTGCTGGCGCGCCTCTACCCGGCGCTGGCCGGCACCGAGTGGTTCTTCTACCTGGTCAGCCTGAGCGGACTGGTGACGTTGCTGCTGGGTGCCGGCATGGCGCTGTTCCAGCACGACCTGAAAGGCCTGCTGGCCTACTCGACGATCAGCCACCTGGGCCTGATCACCCTGCTGTTCGGCCTCGACTCACCGCTGTCGAACGTCGCCGCGGTGTTCCACATCATCAACCACGCCACCTTCAAGGCCTCGCTGTTCATGGCTGCCGGGATCATCGACCACGAGACCGGCAGCCGCGACATGCGCCTGATCAACGGGATGTGGCGCTACCTGCCGCACACCGCGGTGCTGGCCATCGTCGCCTCGCTGGCGATGGCCGGGGTGCCGCTGCTCAACGGCTTCCTCAGCAAGGAGATGTTCTTCGGCGAAACCCTCAGCCAGAACCTGCTGGGCAGCTTCAACTGGATGGTTCCGGCGATGGCGACCCTGGCCGGGGTATTCTCGGTGGCCTACTCGCTGCGCTTCGTCCACGACGTGTTCTTCAACGGCGAACCGGCCCGGCTGCCCAAGTTTCCGCCTCACGAGCCGCCGCGCTACATGAAGGTGCCGGTGGAGATCCTGGTGTTCCTCTGCCTGCTGGTCGGCATGCTGCCGGCCTACACCGTGGCGCCGCTGCTGGCCACCGCCGCCAGGGCCAGCCTCGGTGGCCACCTGCCGGAATACAGCCTGGCGATCTGGCACGGCTTCAACCTGCCGCTGCTGATGAGCGTGGTGGCGCTGGTCGGCGGGGTTCTGGTGTACGTCCTGCGCAAGCCGCTGTTCAACTGGTACGCCGGGTTGCCGGAGATCGACGCCAAGCTGGTCTTCGAACAGCAGGTGCAGCGCGTGGTGATGTTGGCTGAACGCTTCACCGCCTGGCTGGAGAACGGTTCGCTGCAACGTTACCTGGCCTGGCTGCTGGGCGTGGCGGTGCTCGTGGTGGTGGTCGAGCTGGTGCCGCTGACGAGCCTGACCGGTTCGCGCGGCCTGACCCCGCTGGACGGGATCACCGCCCTGGGCATGCTGGTGCTGGCCTTCAGCGGCCTGGTCACGGCGCTGTTCCACCGCATGCGCCTGGTCGCACTGCTGGTCCTCAGCGTCGCCGGCCTGCTGGTGGCGCTGGCCTTCGCCCGCTTCGCGGCACCGGACCTGGCGCTGACCCAGCTGTCGGTGGAAGTGGTGACCATGGTCCTGCTGATGCTGGCGCTGTATTTCCTGCCCTCGCGCACCCCGGCGGAGTCCTCCAGCCTGCGGGGCCTGCGCGACGTGGTGCTGGCCGGCGGGGTCGGCACCATGGTCGCGCTGCTGGCCTACGCGGTGCTGACCCGACCCTACGAGAGCATCGCCGGGTTCTTCGTCGAGAACAGCGTCTCCGGTGGCGGCGGCTACAACGTGGTGAACGTGATCCTGGTGGACTTCCGCGGCTTCGATACCCTCGGCGAGATCAGCGTGCTGGCGATCGCCGCGGTCGGCATTCATGCGATGCTCGCCGGCTTCGCTCTGCACAAGCCGACCTGCGATCCGCAGGGACGCAACTGGGCCCACGCCAAGCATCCGCTGATCCTGGAAACCCTGTCGCGAGTGCTGCTGCCGCTGGCCCTGCTGATCTCGGTGTTCATCTTCCTGCGCGGGCACAACCTGCCGGGCGGTGGTTTCATCGCCGGCCTGGTGACCGCGATCGCCCTGGTGCTGCAGTACATCGCCAGTGGCTCGCAGTGGGTCGAGCAACGCCTGCCGCTGAACTACGCGGCGATGGCCGGCGCCGGGGTGCTGATCGCCGGGCTCACCGGGCTCGGCAGCTGGCTGTTCGGCTATCCGTTCCTGACCTCGGCGTTCGGCCACTTCGAGTTGCCGCTGATCGGCGAGATCGAGTTGGCCACGGCGATGCTGTTTGACCTGGGCGTGTACCTGACGGTGGTCGGCGCCGCGCTGCTGATCCTGTCCTACCTCGGCAAGCTGAGCCTGATGCCTGAACCCGTCGCGAAAGAGGAGGCGCTCTGATGGAAGCCCTGTTCGCCATCACCCTCGGCCTGCTCACCGCCAGTGGCGTCTACCTGCTGCTGCGGGCGCGGACCTTCCCGGTGGTGCTCGGCCTCACCCTGATCTCCTATGCGGTCAATCTGTTCCTCTTCGCCATGGGCCGGCTCAGCGGCGGCGTCGCGGTGATCGGCACCCCCGGCGAGTACGGCGACCCGTTGCCGCAGGCGCTGGTGCTGACCGCGATCGTCATCGGCTTCGCCATGACCGCATTCGTCGTGGTCCTGGCCCTGCGCGGCCTCGGCGACCTCGGCAGCGACCATGTCGACGGACGCCCGGACGAGGAGGAGTCGCGCCCATGAGTCACTGGCTGATCCTGCCGATCCTGGTCCCGCTGTTCGCCGGCAGCCTGCTGCTGTTGCCACTGGCCGAGCGCTGGCAGCGCGGCCTGTCGCTGCTGGCGAGCCTGGCGCTGATCCCGTTGAGTCTGCTGCTGTTGCGCACCGCCGCCAGCGGCGACCTGACCGTCTATGCCCTGGGCAACTGGGCCGCGCCGTTCGGTATCGTGCTCCTGCTCGACCGCCTCGCCGCGCTGATGCTGCTGGCCACCGCCGTGCTCGGCAGCGCCGCGCTGATCTACGCGCTGCGCGGCGACGACCGGCTGGGCAAGCACTTCCACGCGCTGTTCCAGTTCCAGCTGCTGGGCATCAACGGCGCCTTCCTCACCGGCGACCTGTTCAACCTGTTCGTGTTCTTCGAGATCCTCCTGATCGCCTCCTACGCGCTGCTCCTGCATGGCGGCGGCGCGGAGCGGGTACGCTCGGGCCTGCACTACGTGATCCTCAACCTGGTCGGCTCGGCGTTCTTCCTGATCGCCGTGGGCACCCTGTACGGCCTCACCGGCACCCTGAACATGGCCGACATGGCGCAGAAGATCGCCCTGGCCGACGCCGGGCGCGCACCGCTGCTGGGCGCCGCCGGGCTCCTGCTGCTGGTGGTGTTCGCCCTGAAGGCGGCATTGCTGCCGCTGTACTTCTGGCTGCCCCGCGCCTATGCCGCGGCCAGCGCGCCGGTGGCGGCGCTGTTCGCGATCATGACCAAGGTCGGCATCTACTCGATCCTGCGTGTCTACACCCTGGTCTTCGGCGAGGGCGCCGGCGAACTGGCCAACCTGGCCCAGGCCTGGCTCTGGCCGCTGGCCCTGGCGACCCTCGCCCTGGGCGCCGTCGGCGCGCTGGCGGCGCGCACCCTGCAAGGCCTGCTGGCCTACCTGGTGGTGGTCTCCGCCGGGACCCTCCTGGCCGGCGTGGCGCTGGGCACCGAGCGGGCGCTGGCGGCGTCGCTGTATTACCTGTTGCACAGCACCTGGATCGCCGGTGGGCTGTTCCTGCTCGCCGACCTGATCGTCCGCCAGCGCGGCGACAAGGCCGGCGACCTGGTCCAGGGGCCGGCGTTGCAGAACCCGGCGCTGCTCGGCGGCGCCTTCTTCCTCGGTGCCATCGCCGTCGCCGGCCTGCCGCCGCTGTCGGGGTTCTTCGGCAAGGTCATGCTGCTCCAGTCGGTCGCCCCGGGCGGCCAGGCGCTGGCGCTGTGGAGCGTGGTGCTGGGCGGTGGCCTGGCGGCGCTGGTGGCGCTGAGCCGCGCCGGCAGCACGTTGTTCTGGCGCACCGGGCACACCGTGCTCGGTAGCGCCGAACTGGACCACGGCCGGCTGTTCGCCTGCATCCTGCTGCTGGCCGCAGGTCCGTTGCTGGTGGTCGCGGCCAAGCCGCTGCTGGCCTATGTCCAGGCCACCGCCGCGCAGTTGCATGACCTCGACCTGTATCGCCAGATCGCCACCCGCGGAGGTGCAGCATGATCAGCCGTTCCCTGCCACGTCCACTCCTGCGCGTGCTGCCTCATCCGGTGCTCAGCGTGCTGCTGGTGTTGGTCTGGCTGCTGCTGGTGGACTCCTTCGCCCTCGGCCAGTGGTTGCTGGGCGCCTTCCTCGGGGTGGGTATCCCGCTGCTGACCAACCGCCTGCTGGTCGGGCGCAGCCAGGAGTGGCACCCGTTCCTGCTGCTGAAGCTGCTGGTGCTGGTGATGTGGGACATCCTCGTCGCCAATCTCCAGGTCGCCCGTCTCACCCTGGGGCCGGTCGAGCGACTGCGTCCGGCGTTCGTCGAGGTGCCGATCGACCTGGAGAACGACCTCGCCATCAGCGTGCTGGTGAGCATCGTCTCGCTGACCCCGGGGTCGGTGTCGTCGGACCTCAGCGACGATCGCAAGACCCTGCTGGTGCACGGCCTCGACGTGCCGGACAAGGACGCGCTGGTCGCCGAGATCAAGCAACGCTACGAGGCGCCGCTGAAGGAGATCTTCCCATGCTCGCTTACGTGATCCCGCTGTGCCTGGCGCTGCTCGGCCTGGCCCTGGTGCTGACCCTGGCGCGCCTGGTCAGGGGGCCATGCCTGCCGGACCGTGCGCTGGCGCTGGACACCCTGTACGTGAATGCCATCGCGCTGCTGATGCTCTACGGCATCTGGCGCGACAGCGACCTGTTCTTCGAGGCGGCGCTGCTGATCGCGGTGCTCGGTTTCGTCGGCACGGTGGCGGTGGCCAAATACATGCTGCGCGGAGACATCATCGAATGAACGGCGAACCCCTGGGCCTGTGGCTGGAAATCATCGTCTCGGCATTCCTCCTGCTGGGCAGCGCCTTCGTCCTGATCGGCGCGATAGGCCTGTACCGCCTGCCGGACTTTTTCATGCGCCTGCATGGCCCGACCAAGGCGACCACCCTCGGCGTCGGCGGGGTGATAGTGGCCTCGCTGGTCTACTTCTCCAACCGTCTGGCGGGGATCAGCCTCCATGAGTTGCTGATCAGCCTGTTCCTCTTCATCAGCGCCCCGGTGAGCGCCTACATGCTGGCCAAGGCCGCGGTGCTGCAGCAGTTGCCGCTGGCGAAGAAGACTCGCGGCAAGCCCTGGGAGCAATGAGGCCCGGGACCGGCGCAACAGTTTTGCCCGGCTTCTGTGCCTGTCGGCGCGGCTAGCCGGCTGCCTATACTGGGAATCCGTTTTCCGGCGCCGACTGGCGCCCGTGCTGGAGGTTCCCTTTGACTCGGACGCGCTGGTTCGCCCTGGCCTGCCTGATCCTGGCGATGGCGCTGTGGGGCAGTTCGTACGTGGTGCTGAAGGTCGCCTTCCGCGAACTGCCGCCGCTCTGGGTGATCTTCGCCCGCATGGCCCTCGGCAGCCTGGTGTTCCTCGCCGCCTGGCGCTGGCGCGGACGTATCGACTACCGTCCGGGCGACTGGAAGTACCTGCTCGGCCTGGCCGCCTGCGAACCCTGCCTGTACTTCCTCTGCGAATCCTTCGCCCTGCAGTACACCAGCGCCGCCCAGGCCGGGATGATCACCGCGCTGCTGCCGCTGCTGGTGGCGGTGGGCGCCTGGCTGCTGCTGCACGAGCGGATCGGCCGGATGACCTGGATCGGCTTCGGCCTGGCGGTGCTCGGTTCGATCTGGCTGAGCCTCGCCGGCGAGCCCGACCTGCATGCGCCGCGACCTTTGCTGGGCAACTTCTTCGAACTCCTCGCGATGCTCTGCGCGACTGGCTATACCCTGTTGCTGAAGCACCTGTCGGCGCGCTACTCAGCGTTCGCCCTGACCGCCATGCAGGCCTTCGTCGGCACGCTGTTCTTCCTGCCGCTGGCGCTGGCCAGCGCCGACCTGCCGAGCCAGCCCAGCGCACTGGGCATCCAGGCGGTGGTGTATCTCGGCGTGGTGGTCACGGTAGGCGCCTACGGCCTGTACAACTTTGGCGTCGGTCGATTGCCGGCCAGCCAGGCCTCGGGGCTCATCAACCTGATTCCGGTCTTCACCCTGGTATTCGCCGCGCTGTTCCTCGGCGAAACCCTCAACGGCCCGCAGCTGCTCGCCGCCGGCCTGGTCTTCATCGGCGTCGCCATCAGCCAGTGGCGCAGCGCCGCGCCGCCGCCTCCGGCCGGCGTCCTCAACTGAAGGAGTAGGCATGACCCTCGACCACCGGCAGTGGGCCCGTGAGGCGATCCGCATCATCGAGGCGGATTTCCAGCGCAGCGCCGATACCCACCTGATTCCCCTGGAGACCCCCGGCCTTCCGGGTGTCGAACTGTATTTCAAGGACGAGTCCAGCCACCCCACCGGCAGCCTCAAGCACCGCCTGGCACGCTCGCTGTTCCTCTATGCGCTGTGCAATGGCTGGCTCAGGCCGGCCGCGCCGGTGATCGAGGCGTCGAGCGGTTCCACGGCGATTTCCGAAGCCTATTTCGCGCGCCTGCTGGGCCTGCCCTTCATCGCCGTGATGCCGGCCAGCACGTCGAAGGAAAAGATCGCGCAGATCGCCTTCTATGGCGGGCAGAGCCACCTGGTGGACGACCCTACGCAGATCTACGCCGAGTCCGAGCGCCTGGCGCGGGAGAGCGGCGGACACTTCATGGACCAGTTCACCTACGCCGAGCGCGCCACCGACTGGCGGGCGAACAACAACATCGCCGAGTCGATCTTCCAGCAGATGCGCCACGAACCGCACCCGACCCCGACCTGGCTGGTCTCCAGCCCCGGCACCGGCGGCACCCTGGCGACCCTCGGCCGCTACGTGCGCTATCGCCAGCACTGCACCCGGGTGCTCTGCGCCGACGCCGAGCGCTCGGTATTCTTCGACGCCTACGTCAGCGGCGACCGCGGCCTGACCCTGGATTGCGGCTCGCGGATCGAGGGCATCGGGCGGCCGCGGGTCGAGGCGTCATTCCTGCCGGAGGTGATCGACGCCATGGTCAAGGTACCGGACGCCTGGTCGCTGGCGGCCATGCATTACCTGGCGCGGCGCCTCGGCCGGCGGGTCGGCGGTTCCAGCGGGACCAACCTGATCGGCGCCCTGGTGGCCGCGCGGCAGATGGTGGCGGTGGGGGAGACGGGCTCGCTGGTGGCGATCCTCTGCGACGGCGGTGAACGCTATGCGACCACCTATTACGATCCGGTCTGGCTGGCCAGGCAGGGCCATGCGCTGGAACCCCTGATCGAGGCGGTGGCTGCCTGCGTCGAGCGCGGCGTGGCGCTACCCGACGGACTGTTGGTGGCTGGATTTTGAAGGAGGGGACATGAACCGTTTGCGAGCTGCCGAAGCCGGCGATATCGAGGCCATGACCGACCTGTTGCTGAGCCACGGGCCGAATCCCTGGAACCATTTGCCGGAGGAGGAGGTGCGTGCGCATCTGCGGGCCATCGCCGGCGGCGAGGTACGTGCCGTCCTGGCCGAGCGCGACGAGCGGCTGCTGGGGTTCGCCAGCTTCCGTCGCACCGAGGATTTCGCCCATTACCAGCCGCAGCGTGCCGATGCGCCGCGGGCCTATATCTGCGAGGCGGTAGTGCATCCGGCGGCGGCCGGCCAGGGTCTCGGCAGCGCGTTGCTGGAGGCGGTGCTGGCCCGGCTGGCCGACGAAGGCATCGAGGACGTCTATATCGATCGCCACGAAGAGAACCTGGCGTCGGCGGGAATGATGCGCAAGGCCGGCTTCGTCGAGCTGGAAACCTATGCCGATCCGGCGCGGCGGCCGAACGGCTCGGGGCGCTCGACGGTATGCCATCGCAATCTTTCCCTCCAGCGCGAAGCCGCACGGTGAGTTTCATCCGTCTCAAGGTGCGCGCCGCTTTCATGGTCCACGGCTACGACGCGGACAACCGGGAAATCGTCGAGCAGATCGGCGAGGAACGGTTCGTCGAGAAACTGCTGCGCGTCGAGCGTATCCAGTCGGTCAGCGAGAAGTACCTGCTGGTCAGCGCTTCCCATGGTCGCGTCGCCTACTGGGAGTACGAAGGCGGCCTGGCGGCATTGCGGCGGCGCCTGGAACAGGCCGGACTGCTGTTCTGAACGGGAGACGGGCCGCCGTGGCGGCCCGTGTCGTCACTTGCCCAGCGCGCCCGGATAGGCGCAGCCGCGCAGCGTCTCGCCGTCGATGCGCAGCTCGGCGGAATAGCTGCTGAAGGCGCCGCTCATGCTGTCGCTGCAGGGCGACGGGGCGATCCACAGCTCGACCTTCTTGCCGTTCGCCTCGCTGGAGTAGCTGGTGCTGCCGTTGGGTAGCTCCTCGGCGACATAGGGCAGGGCCAGGGCTTCGTGCTCCGGGCGATCCAGGCGCAGGCCCTGGTTGTTCACCCTGGCGCTCCAGAACGGCTCGTTGCCATTGGCGGCGAAGGTCAGCAGCTTGAAGTTCGGATCGTCGCAGCCGGGGCCCTCGTTCTGCACGCGGTACAGTCGGCTGACCTCCAGCTTGCCGTCGGTGCCGCGCGCCTTGGCCGGGCCCATGGTGCCGCGCAGGTCGACGAACAGGCCCTGGGCGCCGTCGTCGAACAGGGCGTCGGCTTCGCGACGCAGGCCGGTATTGGCCACGTCCTCGACGCTGAACAGGCGTTTCTCGGCGCAGGGGCGGAATTGCAGCGCGCCGTTGATCTTCACCAGTTCGCCCTGGAAGCGGGTGTCTACACTGGTGCTCGGCGATTCGGGCTTCCACACCTGGCAGGCGGCGAACAAGGGGAGCAGGCTGTAGACCAGCAGACGGGCAGGGCGCATAAGGAAGACTCCATCGAAAATGCGCCCACGTTACCGAGCGTCCGGGCCGAGCTCAAGTCCGATCGGCCTTCACTATGACCGGGGAGGCGAACGATGATCCAATGCAAGCGAGTCTACGAACCGGCGTCGCCCGCCGATGGCCGGCGCGTCCTGGTGGACCGGCTGTGGCCGCGCGGCATCCGCAAGGAAGCGCTGGCCATGGACGACTGGTTGAAGGAGGTGGCGCCGTCCAGCGAGGTGCGCAAGCGGTTCAGCCACGATCCGGCGCTGTTCGACAGCTTCCGCGAGCACTACCGCGCCGAGCTGCAGGCCCATCCGGAACATTGGTGGGGCCTGCTCGACAGCGCCCGCGAGGGCACCCTCACCCTGCTCTATGGCGCCCACGACCAGCGGCACAACAACGCCGTGGTGCTGGCCGAATTCCTCGAGGAGGAACTCGACCGGCAACAACCGGGCAGTTCGCCGACCTGCTATGCGGACCGCCTGTCCTGACCGGCGTCCCTTACCAGATCCGATACACCTGCCCGGTCTGCGCACCTTCCACGCTGCGCGCGTAGCCCAGCGCCGCATCGGCCGCCGGTACCGGCTTGAAGCCGCGGAAGTAGGGGGCGTAGCCAGGCATCGCCTCGCTGATCACGGTCGGACTCACGGCGTTGATCCGCAGGCCGCGCGGCAGCTCGATGGCGGCGCCGCGCACGAAGCCTTCCAGAGCGCCGTTGACCATGCTCGCGGAACTGCCGGAGCGGATCGGCTGGTCGCTGAGAATGCCGCTGGTGAGGGTGAAGGAGCCGCCGTCGTTGGCGTATTCGCGGCCGATCAGGACCAGGTTGACCTGGCCCATCAGCTTGTCGCGCAGACCGAGCTGATACTCGACCTCGCCCATCTCTTCCAGCGCGCCGAAGTGCACCTTGCCGACCGCGGCGACCAGCGCGTCGAAGCGACCGGTCTTTTCGAACAGGGCACGGATCGAGGCGGCGTCGTTGATATCGACCTGGAAGTCGCCGCTGCTGTGGCCGACCCGGACGATCTCGTGGCGTTCGCCGAGTTCCTTGTCGATACCTTTGCCGAGGGTGCCACTGGCACCGATGAGGATGATCTTCATGCGAGCCTCTCGTTGGAATGAAGGAAGACGGTTTCCAGTGTAGAGTCGGCTTTGGTGTGGATAATCCAGCCAATCGTCAACCTTTCGTTTCCATGGGGAAACAGTCGTGAAAGACCTGGAAGACCTGGCCGCTTTCGCCGTGCTCGTCGAACTGGGCAGCTTCACCCGCGCCGCCGAACGCCTGGGTTGCAGCAAGGGGCAACTGTCGAAGCGCATCGGCGCCCTTGAGCGGCAGCTCGGCGTGATCCTGTTGCACCGCACCACCCGGCGACTGTCGCTGACCGCCGCGGGCGCCGCGCTGCTGCCCGAGGCGCAGGCGCTGCGAGCCCAGGCGCAACGCGCGCGGCAGGCGGTGGCGCGGCTGCAGGAGTCGGTGGAAGGGCAGGTGCGGGTGACCTTGCCGGTGTCGTTGGGCGAGACGCTGTTCGATGCCCTGCTGGAGGACTTCCAGGCGCGCTATCCGCTGCTGCGCGTCGAACTGGACCTGTACAACGGCCTGCGCGACCTGGTCGGTGAGGGCTTCGACCTGGCGATCCGCGCCGGCGTGGACCAGGACGCGCGGCTGGTGGCGCGGCCGTTGTTCGTCCTGCAGGAAATCACCTGCGCGAGCCCCGCCTACCTGGCGCGGCATGGCGAACCGTTGCGTCCGGGCGAGCTGCGCGAGCGCGAGTGCCTGCTCAACTCGCACTACAGCGGGCACGAGGAGTGGCTCTACCACCGTCGCCACCGGCTGGAGCGGGTAGCGGTCTCGGGCTTCCTCGCCAGCAACCACTACAGCCTGTTGAAGAAGGCCGCGCTGGCCGGCGCCGGCATCGCCCGGCTGCCGTCGTACATGGTCCATGACGAACTGGGCGATGGTCGGCTGGCCTGGCTGCTGCGCGACTACCAGACGCGCAGCACGCCGATGTTCCTCGTCCACCCGTTCCAGGGCGGCCTGCCGCGGCGTACCCAGGTGCTCGCCGACTACCTGCTCGACTGGTTCGAGCGCAGCCGGCGACAATTGATCGGCCTGCAGGGTTGAACATTTCGCCGCGACACGGCTCTATTGCACTCCGAGCCGGCCCGATGCCGGGCCGGGACCCATCGCGGGCCCGTCGTCGCACAAGGAAGGCGACGGAACGTGGCAGAATTGCGCACCGGACCGCTCGAGCGCGAGCGGACGCCACTCATCGAACGCTTGGATAGGGACATGCAAAGCAGCTTTCCGCAATCGAACACTCCCCAGATCCGTCGCGCCGGAGTCGATCTCAACGGCGTGATGTCGGTGCTCAGCAAGCACCTCTATTCCACGCCCACCGTGGCCCTGCGCGAGCTGGTGCAGAACGCCCATGACTCGATCCTCCGCCGCCGCCTGGAGCAGCCCGACTGGCAGGGCCCTTCGCGGATCGAGGTGATCGGCGACAGCGCCAGCAATACCGTGCGCATCGTCGACACCGGCGCCGGGCTCACCGAGCACGAAATCCATGCCTACCTGGCCACCGTCGGCGTCGGCTACACTCGTGGGCTGCGCCAGTCCGGCCACGAGGACAGCGGGCTGATCGGCATGTTCGGCCTGGGCTTCCTCTCCGCCTTCGTGCTGGCCCGCCGGGTCAGCGTGCGGACCACTTCCTACCAGCAGCCGGAACTGGGTTTCTGCTACGTCTCCAGCAACGCCGAGCAGTACAGCGTGACGCCGATGCCGGCGCGGCCGGTGGGCACCGAGATCACCCTCGAACTGCAGGACGAGTACAGCGCGCTGACCCAGGCCGCGCGTCTGCGCGAGATCCTCGAACGCTACTGCGTGCTGCTGCGCGAGCCGATTCACGTCGGTGGCGACGCCCAGCCGATCAACCCGGAGCCGCCGCCGTGGCGGCTGGCCGCCGATGCCGCGTTGCACCCCCTGCAGCAGCGACGCCGCGACCTGGAGTTCGCCGCGCGCTTCGAACACGACTTCGAGCCGATCTGCTGCCTGCCGGTGCGGCCCGACGAGCGGGTCGACGTGCGGGGCCTGCTGTGGATCCAGGACGGTGGCACCTATGGCACCAGCGACAACCGCAATCTCTCGGTATTCCTCCGCGGCATGCTGCTCGACGACGACGCCCGCGACCTGCTGCCGTCCTGGGCCGGTTTCGTCGGCGGGGTGATCGAGTCGAACCGCCTGACGCCCACCGCCAGCCGTGAGGACCTGCAGCGCGACGACCATTACGCGGCGATCCAGCATGCGCTGGCCGAGGCGCTGATCGCCGGGCTCGGCGAGGTCGCCCGGCAGCAGCCGGAGGCATGGCGACGGGTCCTGCTGCGGCACAACGAAGCCCTGCTGGGTGCGGCGCTGTGCGACGAGCGACTGTTCGCGCTGATGATGGACAGCCTGCGCGTACCCACCTCGCAAGGCGACCTCCCGGCCTCCGAACTCCTTTCGCGCGGCGCGGTGCACGTGCTGTTGGACAACGACAGCGGCTTCGAGGAAATGCTGTTCCGCGCCATGGGCGTACCGGTGGCCCATGGCAATCGCTATGCGGTGGTACCTTTTCTGCGTCGCTGGGCCCAGGCCAAGGGCCAGCGCCTGGTGGAACTGGGCACCGAGCAGGGCAACCGCCAGTTGTTCCGCCTGGATCGTCTGCCCGAGCGCGAGACCGCCTGGCTTGCCGAGCAGCTGGGCAGCGCCGGGGAGGAACTGGTGATCGCCCGCTTCAGCCCCGAGGAACTGCCGCTTGTGGTAGTGCCCGACCGCGACGCCGAACTCAAGCGCCGGCTGGAGGACGACGAGGCCGACAAGCGTATCTCCACCGCGGCGTTGCGCCTGGCCCGGCAGTTCACCCGCAAGCTCGACAATCGCCAGCCGAGCCGGCTCTACGTCAACCTCGACAATCCGGCGGTGCAGGCGCTGCTGGCGGCCGTCGGCGAGGAGCGCGGCGAAGCGGCCCATGCTGCGCTGCTGCTGCGCTCGTTCAAGGTGATCATCGCCGGTCAGGGGCGCGGCCAGCCCGCGACCTCGCTGAACCAGGCCCTGGCCGGACTCGCCGATTCGGTGAAGCGCCTGTTGGGGCAATAAGAAAATTCGCAACACGCCTGATGGAGACTGAAGCATATGGATATCTGGAACTGGGTGGAAAAGCTCCGCGCCGACCTGCGTGAAGCCGGCCAGGAGCAGAGTGCGCGGCTGATCGACGAACTCACCGCGTATGTCTGCGACCTCGAGGTGGAGCGCGCCGAGGCGCTGTTGCCGGAGGTCAAGGCGCTGAGCCGGACGTTGAACAACCCGTGGCTGGAAATCTTCGTCCGCCACTGGGAGATGCGTAACCGGGTCGGCAACCAGCTGGAGGGCGAGACCGCCCTGGCCGACGCCGTTTCCCTGTTCGAACTGGCCAACCGCGACGACACCCAGGCCTGCCCGCAGTCGGTCTGCGTGACCCAGGACCTGGCGTCGTGCTACGCCAACGTCGACGGCCCGGGCTGGGTGGAGGAGCGCATCGAGGTCTGTGACGAGACCCTGGCGCGGATCGACCCGACCTGGGCCTGCTTCCACTGCCTGAGCAACGAGAAGGCCGAGGCGCTGCTCGACGACGGGCGCGGCGAAGACGCCCTGGCCTTCCTCGCCGAACAGGAGAAGAAGATCCTCGACGCAGGGGAGGAGGTGTTCGACAGCCTCCTGGAGATGCGCGTGGCGATCCTCCTGAGCCTGGGCCGCGCCGAACAGGCGTTGGCCCTGATCGGCGAGATGGAGGACAAGGTCGAAGGCGCGGAGTGGAACAACATCAGCCAGCCACGGCGCCTGTACAAGGCCCATGCGCTGGCCTTGCTGGCGCGCGACGAGGAAGCCCTGGAGGCGCTGCTGCCGTTCTCCGAGATCGCTCCGCGCTACCGCACGATCTGGCTGCGCGCGGTCTACCTGCTGCTGCAACGGACCCCGGAGCGCAACACCTGGGACTTCGGCGGGCGCCTGCAGCAGATGCTCGAGCACTACTCGCAGAAGGGCGCGCACCGGGTGGTCGTCGACGTCGCCAGCCAGGCCATCCGCCTCGCCTTGCAACGCGGTTCGGTGTGGAGCGCCAGGCGTCACCTGGCGCTGGCCGAGCGACATGCGCAACAGTTGCAGCGCGATCGCGGCGCCAGCGAACTGCTCGCCGGGCTGCGGACGGAAATCGACGCCGCGCCGCAGCAGCAGGACCTGCCTGTGCCGGCCGCTGAACTGCTCGACTGGCTGGCGGCGCAGGGCGCCGAAGACTCGCCGCGCAACCCGGAGAAGGAGGTGCAGTGGCTGCTCCAGGCGCTGGCCGAGCGACCCGACGATACCGCCCTGCGCGAAGTGGCCGCCTCGGCGCTGCAAGCGTGTTCCGCCGACGACGAGGCCATCGACCTGCTCTGGGAATACGTCGAACGCCACACCGACGAGGAACAGCAGCTGGCCTACTACCTGCTCAACGCCTTGCTGGCGCGCGGCGAGTACGACCAGGTCAAGCGTCTGGGACGGCTCTACGCCGACAGCGTGCCGCTGATCGCCCTGTGGAGCGAGGTCAAGCTGGCCGAGAAACTCAACGACTGGCCGGAACTGGAGCGCGCCTGCCAGTCGGTGCTGGAGCTTTCCCCCGGCTCGCTGGGGGCCCACAGCCTGCTGGGCAAGGCGCTGATGGAGCAGGATCGCTTCGCCGAGGCGGCGCTGGCCTACCAGCGACTGGCCGGCAAGCTGGAGGAACCGCAGTCGGTGCAGTGGGACCAGATGACCGCCGCCAGCGCCGCGCGCGACTGGACGATGCTGCGCGAGGTGGCCGCCGGGATGGGCATGGAGTTCGCCGCTGGCGAGGGGCCGATCGAGGAAGACTGGGGCTGGGTGATCGTCCGCTACATCGAGGATGGCGAGGCGCTCGACTACTATGCCCGGCGCACCGGCCCGGTGACCGCGCGGGTCCTGGAGAACGCCCCGGGCAACCGCGGCCAGCGGGTCGGCGACTGGGTGGTGTTCGACGCCGGGCTGATCTACCCGGCGCCGGAGGACGAAGAGGAGCGCAAGCGCTTCGTGCCCACCTATGCCGTGGTGCATGTGCTGGAGGGCGGCGGCTATTCGCCGAGCTGGCTGGTGGACGGGGTGTATCCCGGCGAGGAAGCCTTCGACGCCTTCCGTGAGGCCATGGACGCGCGCGGCTGGAAGGTCTGGGTGCACAGCAACCGCGACTACCAGGTCAGCGATGCCAGCAGCGGCGAGGAATTGCGGGCGATCTACTTCACCGTGGCGACGCCCGCGCAGTTGGCCCCGCGCGAGCTGCACCAGGCGTTGCAGGAGGCCACCGGCCAATGGCCGCACCGGATGTGCTGGCTGCGCCTGGCGGAAGCGGCGGAGGTCGACACCCAGCCGCACCTGGATGCCATCGAGCGCTACGGCCTGTAGCCAGCAGGTCATGCCGGTCAGTTAAGAAAACGGCGCTTCCTCAAGCGAGGGAAGCGCCGTTTTCTTGGGCCTTCTCATCGAGGTGAGCGAGAAGCCTCTCGCTCAAAGGCTTGACTGACTGGCATTAGCCCATCGGGGCTGTTTTCGTATCCGCTGATGTCTCCGGCGGGACGGTGTTCAGCCGCCGAGGTAGGCGTCGCGCACCTTCGGGTTGGTCAGCAGGGCGGCGCCGGTGTCGTGCATGACGATCCGGCCGTTCTCCAGCACGTAGGCGCGGTCGGCGAGCTTCAGCGCCTGGTTGGCGTTCTGCTCGACGAGGAACACGGTGACGCCTTCGCGACGCAGCTGCTCGATGATCTCGAAGATCTGCTGGATGATGATCGGTGCCAGACCCAGGGAAGGTTCGTCCAGCAGCAACAGCTTCGGCTTGCTCATCAGCGCGCGGCCGATGGCGAGCATCTGCTGTTCGCCGCCGGACATGGTCCCGGCGCGCTGTTCGTAGCGTTCCTTCAGGCGCGGGAAGAGTTCCAGCACCTTGTCCATCTGCACCTGGTAGTCGTCCTTGTCGGTGAAGAAGCCGCCCATCGCCAGGTTTTCCTCCACCGTCAGGCGGGAGAACACCCGGCGGCCTTCCGGGACCACCGCGATGCTCTTGCGCATGATGCTGGAGGAGGGCAGGCCGACCAGTTCCTCGCCTTCGTAGCGGATGCTGCCGCTGGCCGCCTGCGGCGAGCCGCAGAGGGTCATCAGCAGGGTCGACTTGCCGGCGCCGTTGGCGCCGATCAGGGTGACGATCTCGCCTTTCTTAACTTCCACGCTGACGTCGTGCAGCGCCTGGATCTTGCCGTAGTAGGTGGAAACCTTGTGGAAACTCAGCATGCTCACGCTTCCCCCAGATAAGCCTTGATCACGTCCGGGTTGTCGCGGATCTGCTCCGGCGTCCCGTCGGCCAGGGGGGCGCCCTGGTTGATCACCACGATATGGTCGGAAATGCTCATCACCAGCTTCATGTCGTGCTCGATCAGCAGCACCGTCACGTTGTGCTCGCTGCGCAGCTTGGCGATCAGCGCCTTGAGGTCGTCGGTCTCCTTCGGGTTGAGGCCGGCGGCCGGCTCGTCGAGCATGAGGATCCGCGGGCGGGTCATCATGCAGCGGGCGATCTCCAGACGCCGCTGCTGGCCGTAAGCGAGGGTGCCGGCGCTGCGGTTGGCGAACTCGGTGAGGTTGACTTCCTCCAGCCAGTGCGCGGCGTACTCCATGGCCTCGCGCTCGCTGCGGCGGAACGCCGGGGTCTTGAACAGGCCGGCGAGGAAGTTGGTGTTGAGGTGGCGGTGCTGGGCGACCAGCAGGTTCTCCACCGCGGTCATTTCCTTGAACAGGCGGACGTTCTGGAAGGTCCGCACCACGCCCTTGCGAGCGATCCTGTGGCCGGGCAGGCCCTGGATCTCCTCGCCGTCGAGGCGGATCAGGCCGCCGGTGGGCTGGTAGAAGCCGGTCAGGCAGTTGAACACGGTGGTCTTGCCGGCGCCGTTCGGGCCGATCATCGAGACCACCTGCTTTTCCTCGACCTTCAGGTTGACGCCGTTGACGGCCAGCAGGCCGCCGAAGCGCATGGTCAGGCCGCTCACTTCGAGAATCGGTCGGCTCATGGCTTCAGCTCCAGGTGCGGGCGTTGCATCGGTAGCAGTCCCTGGGGACGCCAGATCATCATCACGATCATGGTCAGGCCGAAGATCAGCATGCGGTATTCGTTGAATCCGCGCATTTCCTGGAGCAGCACCATCACCACCGCGGCGAGGATCACGCCGAGCTGCGAACCCATGCCGCCGAGCACGACGATCGCGAGGATCATCGCCGACTCGATGAAGGTGAAGGACTCAGGCGTCACCAGGCCCTGGCGCGCGGCGAAGAAGCTGCCGGCGAAACCGGCGAAGCTGGCGCCGATGGTGAAGGCGGAGAGCTTGACGATGGTCGGGTTGAGGCCGAGCGCGCGGCAGGCCACCTCATCCTCGCGCAGCGCTTCCCAGGCGCGACCGATCGGCATGCGCATCAGCCGGTTGATCACGAACAGGGCCAGCAGCACCAGCAGCAGGGCGATGACATAGAGCAGGATGACCTTGTAGTTGGTGTTGTAGGCGATGCCGAAGAACTCGTGGAAGGTCTGCATGCCTTCCGGCGCGCGGCGCTCGAAAGTCAGGCCGAACAGGGTCGGCTTGGGGATCGAGCCGATGCCGTTGGGGCCGCCGGTGATCTCGGTCATGTTGCGCAGCAGGATGCGGATGATCTCGCCGAAGCCGAGGGTCACGATCGCCAGGTAGTCGCCGCGCAGGCGCAGCACCGGGAAGCCGAGGAGGAAACCGAACAGCGCGGCCATCATCCCGGCGATCGGCAGGGCGGTCCAGAAACCGAACCCGGCGTACTCGGCGAGCAGCGCGTAGGTGTAGGCGCCCACCGCGTAGAAGCCGACATAGCCGAGGTCGAGCAGGCCGGCCAGGCCGACCACGATGTTCAGGCCGATGCCGAGCATCACGTAGATCAGGATCAGGGTGGCGATGTCCACCGCCCCGCGCGAGGCGAAGAACGGCCAGACGAACGCCACCACGACCAGGGCGAGCACGGCCCAGCGCTGGGTCGACGGCAGGCTGAGGAAGTTCTTCAGGCCGCTGCCGTTGACCTTGTAACCGACCCCGCGGCCCAGCTTGAGCGGGATGCGGTCGCGGAACAGCTGCCAGACGAACATGGCCACGGCGGCCGCGGCGATGGTCCAGAGGGTCTGTGCGTCCGCGCCGAGGACCTCGAGCTTGATGCCGACGGTGCGCAGCTTCAGGCCGAGGATCGGATAGGACACCAGGATGACGAGGAGGGCGCTGAACAGAGCGCGCTTGAGGGACTGGCTCATACCTTTTCCACCTCCGGGCGACCGAGGATGCCGGTGGGCCGGAACAGCAGCACCAGGATCAGCAGGCCGAAGGCCACCACGTCCTTGTACTGGTCGCCGAACACGTCGGCGCCGAAAGCCTCGGCGACGCCCAGCAGCAGGCCGCCGAGCATCGCCCCGGGGATGCTGCCGATGCCGCCGAGCACCGCGGCGGTGAACGCCTTGATGCCGGCGAGGAAGCCGATGCCGGGGTTGATCACGCCGTACTGCATGCCCAGCAGCACCGCTGCCACGGCGGCGAGGGCGGCACCGATGACGAAGGTGAGGGCGATGATGTTGTTGCTGTTGATACCCAGCAGGTTGGTCATCTTCAGGTCCTCGGCGCAGGCGCGGCAGGCGCGGCCGAGGCGGGAGCGGGAGATGAACAGGGTGAGGCCGAACATCACCAGGAAGGTGACGACGAAGATCAGGATCTGCATATAGGAAATCACCACGCCGTTCATGCTGCTCTCGCCGAACACGAAGTTGCCGGGCAGCAGGGTCGGGATGGCTTTTTCCTTCGAGTCCTGCGACAGCATCACGGCGTTCTGCAGGAAGATCGACATGCCGATCGCGGAGATCAGCGGGATCAGGCGGTTGCCGCCGCGCAGCGGGCGGTAGGCGACCCGTTCGATGCTGTAGCCGAAGGCGCTGGTGACGATGATGCTGGCGACGAACGCGGCGAGCATCATCAGCGGAACGCTGTCCAGCCCCATCATCGCCAGCAGGGTGATGGCGATGAAGGCGATGTACGAGCCGATCATGTACACCTCGCCGTGGGCGAAGTTGATCATGCCGATGATGCCGTAGACCATGGTGTAGCCGATCGCGATCAGCGCATAGGTGCTGCCGACGGTCAGGCCGTTAACCAATTGTTGCAGGTAGTGATAAATCTCGGGCATGGGACTCTCTCGCTAAACGCCCGCCGTTGTACGGCAGGAAAACGTTCGGCTCGCGGGTGTGGGGCCGGAACGCTGCTGAGACCCGCGACGATCCGGCGCGCGGCGGGCCGCCGGGACGCAGGGGAAAACCGGGCTCCCGTCCACCAACGGTGAACGCTGCCGGTCTTCGCCTGCCCCTGTCGGGCCGCCGTGCGCGGAATCATCTGCGGGTGCTAAAACAAAGCCCACGGTGGGTGACGTGGGCTTCGTACTGCAACGATGCTTACTTGACCTCGGTCCGGGTGGCGTCCTTGTGCCACTCGTAGACGGTGAAGTCGAAGTTCTTCAGGTCACCCTTCTCGTCGAACCCGAGAGTGCCGGTCGGCGTCTCGAAGGTATTGGCGCGCAGGGCCTCGGCGACCTTCTCCGGGTCGGCCGCGCCAGCCTTCTCGATGCCCTTGGCGATCACGGTCACGGCGGAGTAGGACGGCAGGACGAAGATGCCGCTCGGGTCCTGGTTCTTGGCCTTGAAGGCGTCGATCAGGGCCTTGTTCTTCGGATCCTGCTCGAAGGCCCGCGGCAGGGTCGCCAGCATGCCTTCCGAGGCGTCCCCGGCGATCGCCGTGATCTCGCTGTTGCCGACCCCTTCCGGACCCATGAAGCGCGCGTCCAGGCCGGCCTGCTTGGCCTGGCGCAGCAGCAGGCCCATTTCCGGGTGGTAGCCGCCGAAGTAGACGAACTGTACGCCGGCCTTCTTCAGCTTGCTGATCAGCGCGTTGAAGTCCTTGTCCCCGGCGTTCAGGCCCTCGAAGACGGCGACCTTGACACCCGCGGCCTCCAGGGTCTTCTTCACTTCGGTGGCGATGCCTTCGCCGTACTGCTGCTTGTCGTGCAGCACCGCGATGGTCTTGTCCTTGTAGCGCTCGGCGATGAACTTGCCGGCCACCGGGCCCTGCATGTTGTCCAGGCCGATGGTGCGGAAGATCAGCTTGTAGCCGCGCGAGGTGATTTCCGGGGCGGTGGCCGAGGGGGTGATCATCAGCACGCCTTCGTCTTCGTAGATGTCGGTGGCGGGCTGGGTGGAGCTGGAGCAGACATGGCCGACCACGAACTTGACGCCGTCGTTGACCACCTTGTTGGCGACCGCCACGGCCTGCTTGGGATCGCAGGCGTCGTCGTAGATCACGCCTTCGAGCTGGGCGCCGTTCACGCCGCCTGCCTTGTTGATCTGTTCGATCGCCATCAGCGCACCGGCGCGCTGCATGTCGCCGTACTGGGCCACCGGACCGGTGACCGGGCCAGCCAGGGCGATCTTGATGGTGTCGGCCGCCATGGAGTAACTGGCGAACCCGGCCAGGGCCATCGCGGCGAACAGGCGGGATAGACGCTGAGTACCCTTCTTCATACGTGCTCCACTCTTCTTGTGTGTTGTCATTGTTGTAGTCTCGCGGCCGTGGCGGCCGGAGGAGACCGGGTGATCGTCATGGACGGACCCCGGGAACTGTACCGGTACAGTGTAGAGCGGCGCTTCGTCGCTTGAAAAGCACGGCACGGCGAGCTTCCGTGAATCCTGTCGCCTGGTTGACATAAACGTATAGAAAAACGGCGTGGGCCTGCATCACCTCCCTGGACCCGGTGTTCCTTCGGCTGTCGTGGGCTACCGGCGGACGCTATCATGGCGTCCATGCAATCCAGGTAGATCCCATGACAGAACAAACTAGCACCCTCTATGCCAAGCTGCTCGGCGAAACCGCGGTCATTTCCTGGGCCGAGCTGCAACCGTTCTTCGCCCGTGGCGCGTTGCTCCAGGTCGACGCCGCCCTGGACCTGGTGGAGGTCGCCGCGGCACTGGCCGAGGACGATCGCGAGAAGGTCGCGGCCTGGCTCGCCGGCGGAGGGCTGGGCAAGGTGGAAGAAGCGGCGGCGAAGGATTTCCTGGAGCGCGACCCGCCCCTCTGGGCAGTGGTGGTGGCGCCCTGGGTGGTCATCCAGGAGCGCGCGGAAAAAGAGACGTTGCACTGATCCAGGGCGGTTTTCTTTCCTCGGACCCTGGCTAGACTGATCCCGATTCCCACCAGGAGACTCGTCATGTTCGAACCCGGCCACCTCCATCTGGTCAGCCTGCCCGGCCTCGACCAGCAAGACATCAACATCCATATCCGCTACGAGGTGCGGCACAACGCCGAAAGCGGCGCCTATGTGCACTTCGACATGGACGGCGAGATCGACGGCAAGCCCTTCAGCGACTCCTTCGAGCTGCCGCGCGATACCGCCTTCAACTTCGCCAGCGACGCCACCCGGGTCGCCCAGAAGCACGGGCTGCACCCGAAATTCGGCGCGATCACCCGGGTGCACAAGGAATACGATGCGATGTTCGAGGACATCCGCGACAAGCTGCACGCCCACCCGGGCGAGCCGGTGGACCTGGAGCGGATCATCCGCCACGAGTGACGCGCTCCCTTTTGCCGACAAGGGAAGGGCCCGATATCCACGATATCGGGCCTTTTTCGTTTGCCGGGGAGGCGGGCCTGCCGCTTGCCACCCTTGCCGGCAAGCGGAAATGCCTTGCCGCTTGCCGCTGACGGGAAGCCCCGTTTTTCATTCAACTATTTGAATTAAAAAGATTTTTTATATCTGGCACGCCCCTTGCTGAAGTATTGGCGACGATAGCCATACCGGCAAACAGGTTCGCAGCCATGAGCATCAGTTTCGACAGAGCACTCGGTATCCACCAGCAGGCCCTCAGCTTCCGCGCCCAGCGCGCCGAAGTGCTGGCCAACAACCTGGCCAACGCCGACACCCCGAACTACAAGGCTCGCGACCTGGATTTCGGCGCGGTTCTCGCCGAACAGAAGGACAAGGCCGCCAAGGGCACCTTCGCCACCCGCACCACCAACGAGCGGCATATCGCCGCCGAGGGCTTCGGCATGGGCGAGGGCAGCCTGCAGTACCGCATCCCGGTGCAGCCGTCGATCGACCAGAACACCGTCGACGCGCAGATCGAGCAGGCCAACTACGCCGAGAACGCCATGCACTTCCAGGCGTCCTTCACCTTCCTCAACAGCAAGTTCAAAGGGCTGGTCAGCGCCCTGCGTGGAGAGTAACCGCCATGTCCCTCGCCAGTGTCTTCAACATCGCCGGTAGCGGCATGAGCGCCCAGAGCACCCGCCTGAACACCGTGGCCAGCAACATCGCCAACGCCGAGACGGTTTCCTCCAGCGTCGACAAGACCTATCGCGCCCGCCATCCGGTGTTCTCCACCATGTTCCAGCAGGCCCAGGGCGACAGCGGTTCGCTGTTCGCCGACCAGGACAGTTCCGGGGCCGGCGTGCAGGTGCTGGGCATCGTCGAGGACCAGAGTTCGCTGATGCCGCGCTACGAGCCGAACCACCCGGCCGCGGACGCCAATGGCTATGTGTACTACCCGAACGTGAACGTGGTCGAGGAAATGGCCGACATGATTTCCGCCAGCCGCGCCTTCCAGACCAACGCGGAAATGATGAACACCGCCAAACAGATGATGCAGAAGGTCCTGACCCTGGGTCAGTGAGCGGAGTAGAGCATGAGCATCGATAACGTCAACAGCACTAATCGGGCCAGCGGTTCCGGCGCCACCGAGACCGGGCAGAGCGTCAAGGGCAGCAGCAACCTCGGCAAGGACGAGTTCCTCAAGCTGCTGGTCGCACAGCTGAAGAACCAGGATCCGATGTCGCCGCAGCAGAACGGCGAGTTCATCGCCCAGCTGGCCCAGTTCAGTACCGTCGAAGGCGTGCAGTCGCTGAACAAGAGCATGGAGAGCATCCTCTCCAACTATCAGTCGTCGCAGGCCCTGCAGGCTTCCTCGCTGGTGGGGCGCAAGGTCATCGTGGCGACCGACAAGTCGGTGGTGGATACCAAGGACACCTTCAAGGCATCCCTCAACCTGCCGGTCTCCAGCAGCAACGTCTGGGTCAACGTCTACGACGACAAGGGCACGGTGGTGAACCGCATCAACCTCGGCCAGCAGGCCGCCGGCAGCGTCAGCTTCATGTGGGACGGCAAGGACAGCAGCGGCAACATCATGCCGCCGGGCACCTACAAGTTCGAGGCGCAGACCTCGATCGACGGCAAGACCTACGGGCTCCAGACCTACCTGCCGGCCAACGTCGACAGCGTCACCCTGGGGCAGAACGGCGGCGAGCTGATGCTCAACCTCGCCGGCCTGGGCAGCATCGCGCTGTCCAAAGTACAGATCATCGGCCAATAAGCCGGCGTTTCCGGCAAGGAGCTATCCATGAGTTTCAATATCGGCCTGAGCGGCATCCAGGCGGCCTCCAGCGGCCTGAACGTCACCGGCAACAACATCGCCAACGCCGGCACCGTAGGCTTCAAGCAATCCCGCGCGGAGTTCGCCGACGTCTACGCCGCCTCGGTGCTGGGCTCGGGCAGCAACCCGCAGGGCAGCGGCGTGCTGCTCTCGGACATCTCGCAGATGTTCAAGCAGGGCAATTTCGAAACGACCAACAGCGTGCTGGACCTGGCGATCAACGGCAACGGCTTCTTCGTCACCAGCAACAACGGGGCGATCAGCTATACCCGCGCCGGTTACTTCAACACCGACAAGCAGGACTTCATCGTCGACAACAACGGCTACCGCCTGCAGGGCTACGCCGTGGGACCTAACGGGCAGTTGCAGAACGGCGTGGTCACCGACCTCAAGGTCGAGCGCGCCAACCAGGCGCCGAAGGCCACCTCCAGCATCCAGCAGTCGTACAACCTGGACTCGACCAAGAAGCCGCCGACCGTGACCCCGTTCGACCCGAGCGACGCCTCCACCTACACCTCGTCGTCCTCGCTGGGTATCTACGACAGCCAGGGCAACGCCCACACCATGAGCCAGTTCTTCATCAAGAACGAGCCGAATCCGAATGCCACGCCGCCGATCCCGGAGAACAGCTGGACCATGAAGGTGCTGATCGACGGGGTGAACCCGCTCGATCCGTCGAACAAGACGCCGATGAGCTTCAACGTCAGCTTCGACGCCAGCGGCCAGATGACCTCGGTGCGCGCGCCGGATGGCAGCACCGCCGGGCCGGGCTTCAGCATCGATCCGGCGACCAACGTGATCCAGTTCAGCGCGGCCAGCGGCAATCCGCCGACCCCGGGCACCGGCTGGATCCCGGCCGCCTCGGACGGCAAGACGCCGCCGACCTACGCCTGGAACGGCGCCACCGGCTCCGCCAGCGGCATCACCTTCGACATGCGCAAGTCCACCCAGTACTCCACGGCCTTCGCGCAGAGCAACCCGATCCAGGACGGCTATACCACCGGCCAACTGGCAGGGCTGGAAATCGACGAAACCGGGGTGGTCTTCGCCCGCTATACCAACGGCCAGTCCAAGGTGCAGGGCCAGGTGGTGCTGGCCAACTTCGCCAACATCCAGGGCCTGACGCCGATCGGCAAGACTTCCTGGGTGCAGTCCTCGGAGTCCGGCGAGCCGGCGGTCGGCGCGCCGCGCTCGGGCACCCTGGGGGCGTTGCAGTCCGGCGCGCTGGAAGCGTCCAACGTGGACATTTCCAGCGAGCTGGTGAATCTCATCGTCCACCAGCGCAACTACCAGGCCAACGCCAAGACCATCCAGACCGAGGATGCGGTGACCCAGACCATCATCAACCTGCGTTGACGATGATGGCGGCAAGGCCGCTTGCCGCCAGCGGCAACCCCCGGCCAGGGGTTGCCCCCGAAGCCCCGCCAGGGGGCTTTTCTGTTTTTTAATTCCTTTTAAATCAATAAGTTAGTTTTGTTTTCGAGTTCTGGCACGTTGCTTGCTGGTTAATCTGCAAGAACACCCGGCAGCCTGTGCCGGAGCCCGGAGGATTCGATGGACAAGATGCTGTACGTCTCCATGAGCGGAGCCAGCCAGAACACCCTGGCGATGCGCGCGCATGCCAACAACCTGGCGAACATCTCGACCAGCGGCTTCCGTCGCGACTTCGAGCAGGCGCGTTCGATGCAGGTGTTCGGCGACAGCTTCCCGGCGCGGGTATTCGCCATGAGCGAGCGGCCCGGGACCGATTTCAGCCATGGCAGCCTGCAGGAAACCGGCAACGAACTGGATATCGCCATCGACGGCGACGGTTTCGTCGCGGTGCAGGCGCCGGACGGCAGCGAGGCCTACGTGCGCACCGCCGGCATGCACATCGACGCCGTCGGCATGCTGCGCACCGGCGACGGTTTGCCGGTACTGGGCAACGGCGGGCCGATCGCCGTGCCGCCGGAAGAGAAGGTAGAGATCGGCCAGGACGGCACCATCAGTATCCGCGCCCTGGGCGAGAACCCCAACGTGGTCGCGGTGGTGGACCGGATCAAGCTGGTCAACCCGAACCTGAAACAGATGGAAAAGGGTACCGACGGCCTGCTGCACTACAAGCCGCAGCCGGGCGAGCAGGTGCCGCTGGCCGATGCCAACGTGAAGGTGGTCTCCGGTTTCCTGGAAAGCAGCAACGTGAACGCGGTGGAAGAGATGACCGCGATCCTCTCGCTGTCCCGTCAATTCGAACTGCACGTGAAGATGATGCGCACCGCCGAGGACGATTCGGCGGCCATGGCGCGGGTTTTGCAGATCAGCTAATCACTTGAGCGGGGCGCCATGAAACCGGCGCCCGAGGAGCACGACGATGTTATCGGCACTGTGGGTCAGCAAGACCGGTCTGTCCGCCCAGGACATGAACCTGACCACCATTTCCAACAACCTGGCCAACGTATCCACCACCGGCTTCAAGCGCGACCGTGCAGAGTTCCAGGACTTGCTGTACCAGATCCGCCGCCAGCCGGGCGGCCAGTCGACCCAGGACAGCGAGCTGCCGTCGGGCCTGCAGCTGGGTACCGGCGTGCGCGTCGTCGGCACCCAGAAGATCTTCACCCCGGGCAGCCTGCAGACCACCGAGCAGCCGCTGGACATGGCGGTGAACGGGCGCGGCTTCTTCCAGGTCCTGCTGCCGGACGGCACCGTTTCCTACACCCGCGATGGCAGCTTCCACCTGAACTCCGACGGCCAGATCGTCACCTCCAACGGCTTCGCCCTGGAGCCGGCGATCGTCGTGCCCAACGAGACCCAGACCTTCACCGTCGGCCAGGACGGCACCGTCTCGGTGACCACTACCGGCAACGCCCAGCCGCAGGTGATCGGCAACATCCAGACCGCCGACTTCATCAACCCGGCCGGCCTGCAGGCGATCGGCAACAACCTGTTCCTGGAGACCGGCTCCAGCGGCGCGCCGCAGGTCGGCACGCCGGGCCTCAACGGCCTTGGCACGGTGGCCCAGAACACCCTGGAAAACTCCAACGTCAACGTGGTCGAGGAGCTGGTGAACATGATCACCACCCAGCGCGCCTACGAGATGAACTCCAAGGTCATCTCCACCGCCGACCAGATGTTGTCCTTTGTCACCCAGAATCTTTGACGGGCCCTGACCGGGCCCTGGCTGTACGCCGCGAGGTAGCTTGACATGAACCGGCTGATGATCGTCTCCCTGCTTGGCATCGCCACCGTCCTGGGCGGTTGCGTCAATCCACCGCCGAAGCCGAACGATCCGTACTACGCGCCGGTGCTGCCGCGCACCCCGCTGCCCGCCGCGCAGAACAACGGCGCGATCTACCAGGCCGGCTTCGAGCAGAACCTCTACGACGACCGCAAGGCCTTCCGCGTGGGCGACATCATCACCATCACCCTCAACGAGAAGACCCAGGCGAGCAAGAAGGCCAACTCCGACATCCAGAAGGACAGCAAGACCAAGATGGGGCTGACCTCGCTGTTCGGCAGCGGCATGACCACCAACAACCCGATCGGCGGCGGCGACCTCAGCCTCAGCGCCGAATACGGCGGCTCGCGCGACGCCAAGGGCGACAGCCAGGCGGGGCAGAGCAACAGCCTGACCGGCTCGATCACCGTGACCGTGGCCGAAGTGCTGCCCAACGGCATTCTCTCCGTGCGCGGCGAGAAGTGGATGACCCTGAACACCGGCAACGAGCTGGTGCGCATCGCCGGGCTGGTCCGCGCCGACGACATCGCCACCGACAACACCGTGTCCTCGACCCGCGTGGCCGATGCCCGGATCACCTATTCCGGCACCGGCGCCTTCGCCGATGCCAGCCAGCCGGGCTGGCTGGACCGCTTCTTCCTCAGCCCGCTGTGGCCGTTCTGAGGATGCTCGCGATGACCAAGTTCAAGCACCTGCTGGCCCTCGCCGCGCTGCTCCTGGCCGCCGGCGCGGCCCAGGCCGAGCGGCTGAAGGACATTGCCAGCATCCAGGGCGTGCGGACCAACCAGCTGATCGGCTACGGCCTGGTGGTCGGCCTGAGCGGCAGCGGCGACCAGACCACGCAGACGCCGTTCACCCTGCAGACCTTCAACAACATGCTGGCGCAGTTCGGCATCAAGGTGCCGGCCAACGTCGGCAACGTGCAGCTGAAGAACGTCGCCGCGGTATCCGTGCACGCCGACCTGCCGCCGTTCGCCAAGCCCGGCCAGCCGATCGACGTCACCGTGTCGTCCATCGGCAACGCCAAGAGCCTGCGCGGCGGCAGCCTGTTGATGACCCCGCTGAAAGGTATCGACGGCCAGGTCTACGCGGTCGCCCAGGGCAACCTGGTGGTCGGCGGCTTCGACGCCGAGGGGCGCGATGGCTCGAAGATCACCGTCAACGTACCGTCCGCCGGGCGCATCCCGGCCGGTGCCACCGTCGAGCGCGCGGTGCCGAGCGGCTTCGACCAGGGCAACAGCCTGACGCTGAATCTCAACCGCCCGGACTTCACCACCGCCAAGCGCATCGTCGACCGCATCAACGAGCTGCTCGGCCCGGGCGTCGCCCATGCGGTGGACGGCGGCTCGGTGCGGGTCAGCGCGCCGCTCGATCCGAACCAGCGGGTCGACTACCTGTCGATCCTGGAAAACCTCGACGTGCAGCCGGGCGAGGCGGTGGCCAAGGTCATCATCAATTCGCGCACCGGCACCATCGTCATCGGCCAGAACGTCAAGGTCTCGCCGGCCGCCGTGACCCACGGCAGCCTGACCGTGAGCATCACCGAAGACCCGATCGTCAGCCAGCCAGGCGCTTTCTCCAACGGCCAGACCGCCGTGGTGCCGCGCTCGCGGGTGAACGCCGAGGAAGAGACCAAGCCGATGTTCAAGTTCGGTCCCGGCACCACGCTGGACGACATCGTCCGCGCGGTAAACCAGGTCGGCGCCGCGCCGAGCGACCTGATGGCGATCCTCGAAGCCCTGAAGCAGGCCGGCGCGCTACAGGCCGACCTGATCGTGATCTGAGGACGAGGCCATGGATTCCCGTTTGCTCAGCGGTATCGGTGGAACCCCCGACAGCGGTTCCTACACCGACCTTAACCGCCTCAACCAGCTGAAGGTCGGCAAGGACCGCGACGGCGAGGCGAACATCCGCAAGGTCGCCCAGGAATTCGAGTCGCTGTTCCTCAACGAGATGCTCAAGTCCATGCGTTCGGCCAACGAAGCGCTGGGCGACGGCAACTTCATGAACAGCCAGACCACCAAGCAGTACCAGGACATGTACGACCAGCAGCTGTCGGTGAGCCTGTCGAAGAATGCCGGCGGTATCGGCCTGGCCGACGTACTGGTGCGCCAGCTGTCGAAGATGAAGCAGGGCGCCAGGGGCAACGGCGAGAATCCGTTCGCCCGGGTCGCCGAGAACGGCGCCGGACACTGGCCGAGCAATCCCAACGCGCAGGCCGGCAAGGCCTTGCCGCTGCCGGAAGCCGGTCGCGACGACTCGAAGCTGCTCAACCAGCGGCGCCTGGCGCTGCCGGGCAAGCTGGCCGAGCGCATGCTCGCCGGCATCGTACCTTCCGCCTCGCCGACCGCCAGCCAGGCACAGGGCCTCGGCCAGGACAGCTACCTGCCGGCGCAGAGCTACCCGGCGGCGAGCCGCCGCGGTTTTTCCACCGATGGCCTCGACAGCCAGGGCAGCCGGCGCCTCGCCCAGCCGCCACTGGCCAAGGGACGGTCGATGTTCGCCTCGGCCGACGAATTCATCGCCACCATGCTGCCGATGGCCCAGAAGGCCGCCGAGCGGATCGGCGTCGACGCCCGCTACCTGGTGGCCCAGGCCGCGCTGGAAACCGGCTGGGGCAAGTCGATCATCCGCCAGCAGGATGGCGCCAGCAGCCACAACCTGTTCGGCATCAAGACCGGCAGCCGCTGGGACGGCGCCTCGGCGCGCGCCCTGACCACCGAGTACGAAGCCGGCAAGGCGGTGAAGGAAGTCGCGGCCTTCCGTTCTTATTCATCGTTCGAGCAGAGCTTCCACGACTACGTCAGCTTCCTCCAGGGCAACGATCGCTACCAGAACGCCCTGGACAAAGCCGCCAACCCCGAGCGCTTCATGCAGGAACTGCAGCGCGCCGGCTACGCCACCGATCCGCAGTACGCCCGCAAGGTGGCGCAGATCGCCAGACAGATGCAGACCTACCAGGCCGTCGCCGCCGCCGGCACGCCGCCCCTGGGTTGAGCAAGGAGGATTGATCCATGTCTGACCTACTTTCCATCGGCCTGTCCGGCCTGGGCACCAGCCAGACCTGGCTGACCGTCACCGGGCACAACATCACCAACGTCAAGACCCCGGGCTACAGCCGCCAGTCCGCCATCCAGCAGACGCAGGTCCCGCAGTTCAGCGGCGCCGGCTACATGGGCTCGGGCAGCCAGATCGTCGATGTGCGCCGGCTGGCCAGCGACTTCCTCACCGGCCAACTGCGCAACGCCACCAGCCAGAATAGCGAGCTGAATGCGTTCCTGGGGCAGATCGATCAGCTCAACTCCCTGCTCGCGGACAACACCACCGGGATCAGCCCGGCGATGCAACGCTTCTTCTCCGCCTTGCAGACCGCTGCGCAAACCCCTTCCTCGACCGAGGCGCGCGAGGCGGTGCTGGCCCAGGCTCAGGGCCTGAGCAAGACCTTCAATACCCTCTACGACCAGTTGGACAAGCAGAACAGCCTGATCAACCAGCAGTTGGGGGCGCTGGCCTCACAGGTGAACAACCTCAGCCAGAGCGTGGCCAGCTACAACGATGCGATCGCCAAAGCCAAGTCCGCAGGTGCTGTACCCAATGACCTGCTCGACGCTCGCGACGAGGCGGTGCGCAAGTTGTCTGAGCTGATCGGTGTGACGGCGGTCACCCAGGATGACAACAGCGTCAGTCTCTTCATCGGCAGTGGTCAGCCGCTGGTGGTGGGCAATACCGTCTCGTCGTTGAGCGTGACGCCAGGAGTGGATGATCCGACCCGCTATCAGGTGCAACTGACGCTTGGCGATTCCACGCAGAATGTGACCAGGCTGGTTTCCGGCGGGCAGATGGGTGGCCTGCTGACTTATCGCGATACCGTCCTGGACAGTTCCTACAACAAGCTTGGTCAACTGGCGCTGACCTTCGCCGATACCGTCAACAAGCAACTGGGGCAGGGGCTGGACCTGGCGGGCAAGGCCGGTAGCAACCTGTTCGGCGACATCAATGATCCGGACATCACCGCGTTGCGCGTACTGGCGAAGAACGGCAACACCGGTAACGTCCATGCCAGCCTGAACATCACCGACACGGCGAAGCTCAATTCCAGCGATTATCGGCTGGACTTCGACGGTACCGGTTTCACGGCGCGACGCCTGGGCGATGACGCCGCCATGCAGGTCTCGGTCAGCGGTAGCGGCCCGTATACCCTGACATTCAAGGATGCCAGCGGTGTCGACCAGGGTTTCAGCGTGACCCTCGATCAATTGCCGGCCGCAGGTGACCGTTTCACTCTGCAACCGACACGGCGCGGCGCCAGCGACATCGAGACTACCCTGAAAAATGCCGCGCAGCTGGCCTTCGCCGGTTCCGCCCGTGCCGAGGCCACTACCAACAACCGTGGCAGTGGCAGCATCGGCCAGCCGAACCTGGTCGGCGGGCCTTCACCGATCGACCCGGCGGTGCTGCAGAACGCCTTCGGTACAAATGGCCTGCCGCTGAGCGCGACGGTCAGCGCGGACGGCAAGACCTACACCCTTACCTCGCCTTTGCCGGCCGGCTGGAGCTATGTCGACAAGGACGGCAATGCTCTGTCCGGCAGTCCGACGCTGAGCAGCGGCTCTACCAACAATGTGCGCATGGCCTACACCGATCCGGGGAGCGGTCAGACCTATACGTACGAGTTCAATCTGGCCAACGTGCCGCAGACTGGCGATAGCTTCACCCTGAGCTTCAACAAGAACGGCGTTTCGGACAACCGCAATGCTCTCAATCTGAACGCCTTGCAGACCAAGCCGACGGTCGGCGGCACCGGTAGCACGGGGTCCACCTACAACGATGCCTACGGGGGGCTGGTCGAACGGGTCGGCACGCTGACGGCACAGGCGCGGGCCAGCACCGAGGCTTCGCAGACCGTGCTGAAGCAGGCTCAGGACAGCCGTGACTCATTGTCCGGGGTGAGCCTCGACGAGGAGGCTGCCAACCTGATCCAGTTCCAGCAGTACTACAGTGCGTCGGCCCAGGTGATTCAAGTTGCCCGCTCGCTGTTCGATACCCTGATAGGCGCGTTCCGCTGAGCGCTTTAACCGAGAGACCGTCGCCATGCGCATTTCCACGATCCAGGCTTTCAACAACTCGGTCAGTGGCATTTCCCGGAACTATGCCGATCTGACGCGCACCCAGGCTGAAATCAGTGCCGGCAAGCGCCTGCTGACTCCGGCCGACGACCCGGTCGGTGCCGTGCGTCTGCTGCAACTGAATCAGGAACAGGCACTCAACGGCCAGTACAAGTCAGGGATCACGGCGGCGAAGAACAGCCTGCAGCAGGAGGAAACCATCCTCAATTCGGTCGGCACCGTCATCCACCGGATCCGCGAGATCGCCGTCCAGGCGGGCAACGGTGGGCTGGACTCTTCCGACAAGAACGCGCTGGCCACCGAGTTGGCGCAACGTGAGGACGAGTTGCTGAACCTGCTCAATAGTCGCGATGCCAGCGGCAAATACCTGTTCTCGGGTAGCCAGGGCGACACCCAGCCTTTCGTACGCAACCCGGATGGTACCTACTCCTACAAGGGCGACGAAGGCCAGCGCGAGGTTCAGATCGCCAGCAGCACCTTCATCGCCATCAGCGACAATGGCAAGGTTCTTTTCGAAAGCGGCAGCAACGCCAACCGTGTATCCACCGGCAAGGATGCCGCTGGCCTGGACTCCAGCGGCAAGCCAAGCGGCAGCGGCATATCTCTGGGCCTGGTGACGGACAAGGAGGCCTACGACACGGTGTTCCCATCGAGTACGCCACCGCAAGCCAGCGATGGCGTCGGCATTCATTTCACCGATGCCAAGAACTACGTGGTCTACGATCTCAAGACGATTCCGCCGGGCTACGACTGGAGCACCAGCGACCCGAATCCGCCGAGCTTCGCCACGTTGGCCAGCGGCAAGATCGACGACAACCCCCAGAGCAGCGACTTCATTATTTTCGGTGGGGTGAAAGTGCAGATCGACGGCGAGCCGCAGGGGGGCGACACTTTCAGCATCAAGCGCCAACCTGACCAGGAAAAGCGTAGCCTGCTCAATACCGTGTCCGACCTGCGCAAAGCCCTGCTCAGTGCCGAGGATACGCCGGCCGGCAATCTGGCGATCCGTGACGCAGTGGGCGTGGCGATCTCCAACCTGGACTCATCGAACTCCCAGATACTGACCGGTCAGGGGCGTATCGGCGCCCGGATGAACGTCACCGAGTCGACCGAGACTTTCATCGACGACGTGACCCTGGTGAACACCGCTGTGATCTCGCAGATCCAGGACCTGGATTATCCCGAAGCGCTCTCCCGGTTAACCCTGCAGTCCACCATCATGGATGCGGCGCAGCAGAGTTTCGTGAAGATTCGCGGGCTGAGCCTGTTCAACTACATGAGCTAAGCGGATGACTACCGAAGGGCCGATATCGCGAAGTCGACAGCAGGTCTTGGAATGACGGACAGACAGCGGATAAAAGGCAAGCCCGTCGCCATCGACTACGACAGCACCCTGGCATTCTTCGAGGGCCGGGCTACCCGCGACTACCGCAACGCGCTGAGCTCGACGATGTACCAGGACCAGCAACCGGAGCTGGTCGAGGAGCGCGATCGTCGCGAGAAACTCCGTGTAGCCCCGGGGTTCGCCCTGCCCGCTGTGCGGAAGGTCCTCGACATCGGCTGCGGTATCGGTCGTTGGGGTTGGCTGGTGGCCGAGCAGGCGCCGCATGCCGCCTACCTGGGGATCGACTTCTCCACTGCGTTGGTCGAGAAGGCCAGGCGGGAAGCGCGGCAGCGTGGCCATGGGAGGCTGGTTTTCCAGGAGATGTCGGCGACCGATATCCGCCCCGCCGAGTTGGCGCTCAGCCCTCCCTACGATCTGCTGTTAATCTCGGGTCTGCTGATCTATCTCAATGACGTGGATTGCCTGGAGTTGCTGCGTCAGGCATTGCGCCTGTGCGCGCCGGACGGACGGATCTACTTGCGCGAGCCGGTGGCCATCGAGCAGCGCTTGACGCTGGATCGTTTCTTCTCGCAAGAGTTGCAACATGAATACTCGGCGGTCTACCGCACCGTTACCGAACTCAAGGACATGCTTGCACAGGCCGGAGGCGGGCAAGCGCCTGCGATACTCGAAGAGGACTGCCTGTTCGCCGAGACGTTGGAAAAGCGTGCTGAAACCCGCCAGTACTTCATGATTCTGCAGCGACGGGGATGACTCTGTGCGTACCGCCTATTGCTTCGATCTGGATGGAACCCTGACCCGCCAGGAGTTATTGCCGTTGATTGCGTCGTCCGTCGGCCTCGAAGACGAGATCGAGGTGCTGACACAGGCGACCATCGACGGGTTCCTGCCGTTCGACAAGTCTTTCAAACTCAGAGTCCGCCTGCTGCGTGACGCGAATCTGGACTGGATCCACACGACTCTGCGTCAGCAAGTGGAACTGGATCCGCATATCCTGGCATTCATCTCCCAGCATCCCGGCCAATGTTTCGTCATGACCGGCAACTTGGATCTCTGGGTTCGACCGGTGCTGGAGCGTCTTGGCGTGCGCAGTTTCACTTCGCGAGCCTCTGTGCGTGACGGACGCCTGGAGGGGGTGGAGGAAATTCTCCACAAGGGCGATGCGGTGGCTTCCCTGCGCAACGAGTTCGATCGCATCGTGGCTGTGGGCGAAGGCATGAACGACGTGCCGATGTTCGAGGCCGCCGACCTGCGAATCGCCTATGGTGGGGTGCATGTGCCTAACCGGGTGCTTACGGGGCTGAGCGATTTCGTGGTTCATGAAGGAGAATCCCTGTGCCGGCTATTGAACATGCTGTGATCAGTGCGGCGGGCATCGGCTCTCGTCTGGGGTTGAACAAGCCCAAGTGCCTGGTCGAGGTCGGTGGCAGGACTCTGCTGGCCCAGCACCTGGAACGCCTCGTCGATATCCCCACCGTCTGGGTCGTCGTCGGATTCCAGGAGGAACTGGTGATCGAGCAGGTACGCAGTCTGCGCAGGGACGCGATCATAGTGCGCAATCCCGATTTCGATCGAACCAATACTCTGCAGAGCATTCACAGGGTCTCGCGTCATCTCGATGGTCGTTTCCTCGCAGTGGATGGCGATACCTTCATCGAAAATCGCTCCTTCGAACGCTTCCTCCGGGCCGCTGCCGAGCACGAGGGGCTCGTCGGGGTCTCGCGCTATACCACCAGCGATGGCGTGCGGGTCCTGCTGAACCAGGAGGAAGGAATGGTCACTGCCTTCACTCGCGAGCCGCAGCACGCGTTCGAATGGACAGGTATCGCGGTTCTCCAGCCGAATATGGTGGTGGATCAGCCCATCTATGTATATCAGGCCCTCGAGTCCTACCTGCCGTTGCCCGCGCAAGAACTCGACGCCTTCGACATCGACACCGCCATCGATCTGGACATGGCGCGGCGTGTACATCTGAACAACTGGAACCTGAATGATTGACGACAGCGTGAGCGAAGCAGGCCGGCGCGAAAGCACATACGCCGAGCAGCGTTCGGCCTGGTTGGGTCGGCAAGTATTGCCATTGCTGGAGGAGAGTGCAGCCGTTTGGGTCTGTGGAATGGATATCGCAGCGCTTGCCGGGGGGGCGAGGATCGTCGAGGCGCGCGCAGCGAGCGATCTGCCCGTGGGTGAACGCTTCCGACTGGCCTGCCTGGGGGGCGTGGTGGGGCGCATCACGGATGAGTGGCAGGCTATGCGCCAGTTGCTGCGAATCGTCGAGGCACTGGAGGATAGTGGCTGGTTACTGCTGGAGGATGTCCTGTCGGTGTCCGGCGCGAGCGATTGCCGGCGCCAGGAGGATCAGGCCCGCCTGGTACTTTCCCTGGGCCTGCGCCGGGTGGCCGATATACGCCTGGGAGCGGCGGATGACGCCGGCCGGCAGCGTGTGCTGCAACTGTTCCAGCAGGACCTGGCGGTTGCGCGTCCGAAGCGCTATTCGGGGCTGAGGGTCGCCTGCTACGGCAACATGCCGTTCCATTATCGTTCGTTGCGTCCGTTGGCTGAGTGTTTCGAGGACAGCCTGCTGAGCCTGGACATAGACGAAGTGATGGCCTGGAAGCCGGACGTGATCGCGGTGGCCGATGGCTGGTCGGTGGAGTTCTGGCGCGACTACTGCGACGCGCACAACGTTTTGCTGATCGGCATGCGTCATGGTTCGGTCACCCGTTATGGCTACGCCGAGGGCACCTATCGCTACGCCGACTATCTCTGCGGTAGCGCCTGGGATATCGACGATACCCTGGCTTCCGCGGTCATGCCTCGCAAGGGCTTCCTGCTGACTGGCAACGGCTGGTGCGACGAGGTGTTCCGACTGCCGGCCAGGACTCCGGATGCCAGGCGGCCGACGATCCTTTTCGCGCCCACCTACAACCCCGAGATCAGTGCCGCCGTCCATATCGGCGACCGGGTGGTGGCGTTGATCCGCAAGGTCTATCCAGAGTCCCGGATCATCATCAAGCCACATCCCGCCATCGTCCAGCATGAGCATGCGTTCGTCAGCGACAAGGACCTGTTCCGCGACCTCATGCGTCTCTGGCGCGAACAGGCGCGCATCGATCCGCTGGTCAGCCTGGTGGACGATCCCGAGGCGAGTATCGCGGCCAGTTTCGCCGAAGCCGATATCCTGCTGGCGGATCGCTCCTCGCTGATCTTCGAGTTCATGACGCTCGATCGCCCGATCCTGCTCTTCTCCCGTGAAGAACGGATTGCACGCTGGGCCTACAATCCGGATGCCCCGGGCAATGCCTGGCGCGACATCGGATTGGAATTCAGCGACGACGAGCAGTTGCTGGATCTGATGGCCAACGCTTTTGGGCTGCATGCGGAAAATCGCAGCACCCAGGAAGTCCGAACGCAGCAGCTTTATGGCCGGTTTCGCGATGGATGCAGTATCCAGAGGGTGGCGGCCGCGATTGCTCAGGTGCCGCGTTTGCATATCGTGCTCGATGCGCGTATCGCAACGGACCGCGGACAACGGTTGGTCGAATACTACGCCACCCATTTCGCCTGTCGCCGCATCAGCCTGATCGCTGCGCCGGGCGCGCTTCTGCCGGATGGCGTACAGCGATTCGATTCGTGGCAGGCATGGCGCGATATGGAGGCGGCCACGCTGGAGCGGACGGCGTCCGCGGTGCTGCTGGTGGAAAATGACGGCGGCCTGCTGCCAGGCAGTGCTCACCAGGTAAGCGCACTACTGCCGGCCATCGCCGGGGGGCGTGTGCGTCATGCCCGTCTGGCAGGGGAGGCGGGGCAGGGGGGCGTCGTGGGTGGCGACTGGAGCGTACGCCGTCTGGACAGGCTGCTCGCCCGTCTGCAGCCGAATGCAGCCTGGCGTCTGTTGGAGCCCGGTCTGCTGTTCGAGGAACTGGCCGACTTGCCGCTGGAGTCAGAGCTGCCGCTGTGGCTACGGGCCGTGGCGGCAATGGAGCCGCCGATCGAATGGCCCGCTGGACAACTGAATCTGTTCGCCGAGGCGGGACTGCTGCGGCAGGGAGATGTCCATATGCTCTGCGCGCGTTCTCGGCTACGAGCCGTTCCCTGCGTATTGGGTGCGCCCTTGCGTCAGCGTCAGGTGACACTGCAGGTGACGCCCTTTGCCAGCCATCTCTACGACCGTTTTCCGTTCCAGTTGCGGGTGTCCCTCAACGGCCAGCTTTTCAGCAGCCTGGCTATCGAAGACGCACGGCCGCAGGGGCTGACCCTGCCATTCCGGAGCGACGAACGCGGTGGCATGACGATCGAGCTGGAGTGCGATGGCAGTTATCCGGCCTTCGAAGGTGTCTCGACACCGGTCTCGCTGTTGCTTCAGGCATCGTTTCAGCCGGAGCCGGGCGGCTATTGCCCGGCGCTGGCGAGCGGCGCGACGGGTCCGGTGGTTGCGGAGGCCCCACGCAGCGACTACGAGACCTGGCTTTGTGGGCGCGAACCGGTACCTGCGCGCTACCGTTCCTTCATCGATGGCTTGCAGCGTACGCTGAGAATCGAGGTCCTGGTACACGCCGACGAAGCCGCGGACGCCGTGCTGCAACGGACGCTGGCGAGCCTCGACAGACAGGTGTTGCCGGCCTGGCGAGTCCGGGTCCTGGGTCGGGCCGAGGCTTTCGTACGCAAGGGGCTGGCCTGGCAGCCCGACGGATGTTCCGTGGTCGAGCGAATCAACCGAGCGGTGGCCGATAGCGACGCCGATTGGTTTATCGTCATCCATGCGGGAGATGAGTTGGCGCGTGCCGCGTTGCTCCTGTTGGCGGAAAAGGCGCGCGCGGAAGGCGCCCTGCTTTGCTGCTACAGCGACGAAGACCATCTGCGGGATGGGCGGTACGAGGCGCCATTGCTCAAGCCTGACTTCAACCTGGACCTGCTGCGTAGCTATCCCTATAGCGGCCGCTCCCTTGCCTTTCAGCGCTCCGCTTTTCTGGCGCAGGGTGGGCTGCACGAAGGTTTCGGCGCCCTCGCGTTGCAGGACCTCATGTTCCGCCTGGTGGAGCGGGAGGGCCTGGGGTGTGTAGGCCATCTTGCCGAAGTCCTTTATCACAGTGCGTGTGCGTTCGGCGAATGGCTTGCAAGCGCTGACGTGCAGCCGTTCATCGCGGTGGCGGTCGGTGAGCATCTGAATCGCCTCGGGATCCCGCACCGTATCGAGCCGGGCCGTTTGGCTGTGATCAACCGCATCGTCTATGAGTATGCGGGCATGCCTTCGGTATCCCTGTTGCTTCCCATTGGCGACAGCCTGAGTCTCCTCCAGCGCAGCGTGGAAAGCCTGCTGGAAAATACCGACTATCCCTCCTACGAATTGCTGCTGGTTGTCGCCGAGCCGCCAGCGGCCGATATGCTCGCCTGGCTGGAGGCGGTCCAGGGGCTGGGCAGCGAGCAGATCCGGGTGTACCACCCGCAGGCCGCTAGCCAGGCGGAATGCCTTAATCTCTGCGTGGCCGAGGCCCGGGGGGAGTTCATCCTGTCGCTGGGCGTCGGCGTGGTGGCGCTTCGTCCAGACTGGTTGCGCGAAATGCTCAATCACGGCCGGCGCCCAGAGGTCGGGCTGGTTGGCGGCAAGCTGCTGGGCATGGACGGAACGATCCGCGAAGCTGGCCTGGTGCTCGGCCTGGGCGGTGCGGTGGGCCGCGCCTTCGCCGACGAGCCGGGGGAGAGCGCCGGCTACATGCATCGCCTGCTGGTGACGCAGAATCACACGGCGCTGTCGGCTTCGTGCCTGCTATTCAAACGCTCGCTGCATGAGGAGGCGGGTGGCTTCGACGAGGGTGATTTCGCCCGCGGTCACGCCGACGTCGATTTCAGCCTGCGTGCCCGCCAGCTCGGCTACCTGAGCGTATGGACGCCCTATGCGGTGCTGGCCCAGGACGGCGGTTTCGCGGCGCCTTCCGCAGACGCCGATGCGGCTTTGTATCGGCGCTGGCTTCCGGCATTGGCGCAAGACCCTGCCTACAACCGCAACCTCAGCCTGGAAGCTGGCGGTTTCGCTCTCGAGCGCCCCCGGTTTCCCGACTGGCAGCCGCTGTTCGGATGTTCGCCGCTACCGCGTATCCTGGCGCATCCCGCCGACCCCTACGGCTGCGGCCACTATCGTGTGCGCCAGCCGTTTCGTGCGCTGCACGACGCCGGTCTGCTGGATGGATTGCTCAGCGAGTCGCTCCTGCGGCCGGTAGCGCTGGAGCGTATGGATATCGACAGCATCGTCCTCCAGCGGCAGATCAGCGACGAGCAACTGCAGGCGATTGCCCACATGAAATCGTTCAACCGTGCCTTCCGGGTCTACGAACTGGACGACTACCTGCCTGATCTGCCCTTGAAAAGCCTGCACCGGGCCGAAATGCCCGGCGACATTCGGCAGATCCTCGGTCGTGCTCTCGGTCTGGTGGACCGCTTCGTGGTCTCGACCGAGCCCCTGGCGGATGCCTTCCGTCAGCTCCACGGCGATATCCGGGTGCTGCCCAACCGCCTTCCCCTCCACTGGTGGCGCGATCTTTCCAGCCAGCGCCGGGATGGCGCACGGCGACGGGTCGGGTGGGCAGGTGGAATCGGCCATGACGGCGATCTCGAGCTGATTGCCGAGGTCGTGCGCGAGCTGGCGGACGAGGTCGACTGGGTGTTCTTCGGGTTCTGCCCCGACGCCTTGCGCCCGTATGTACGCGAGTACCATCCCGGCGTGGAGATCGAGCGCTATCCCGCCTACCTTGCCAGTCTCGATCTCGATCTCGCCCTGGCGCCGCTGGAGCAGAATCGGTTCAACGAGTGCAAGAGCAACCTGCGGCTTCTGGAATACGGGGTGCTTGGTTTCCCGGTGATATGCAGCGATGTGCTCTGCTATCGCGATGGCTTGCCTGTCACGCGGGTGAAGAATCGTCGCGAGGACTGGCTGCAGGCCATTCGCATGCATCTATCCGACCCGGATGCCAGCGCTGCCGCCGGTGCGCAGTTGCGCGAGGTGGTGCGACGCGACTGGATGCTCGAAGGAAAGCACCTGCATGAATGGGCGGCAGCCTGGCTACCTGACTGACAGGCGTGCTCCTCGTGCCGGGCCGGTGACGCAAGTCATCGGCCTTTTTCATATATGCGGCGGCGCTTGGAAGGGCTAAAGAAAGTCGACGGCAAGTCGATGCAGTGAGTATCGGCGTTTCCACCAGGCGTCGGGCGAACCGACCGTGGCGCAGGAACGAGACTGACGGAGCTTCTTCGGAGAGTGCAACCCACTGAAGAAGAAGGGAAAAAGATAAATGTTGATTTTTCTCTAAAGCTCCGCCGGGAGACGCCGATAAACACCATGAACGCGAATTCTTGGGGCACCTGAGCAAGCAGGCCGAGAGATCGCAAGCTCAGGTAACCGAAAAATAGGTCCTTTGGAGGAAACCACCATGGCCCTTACAGTCAACACGAACATTGCTTCCCTGAACACTCAGCGCAACCTGAATGCTTCTTCCAACGACCTCAACACTTCGTTGCAGCGTCTGACCACCGGCTATCGCATCAACAGCGCCAAGGACGATGCTGCCGGCCTGCAGATCTCCAACCGTCTGTCCAACCAGATCAGCGGCCTGAACGTTGCCACCCGCAACGCCAACGACGGCATCTCGCTGGCTCAGACCGCTGAAGGTGCCCTGCAGCAGTCCACCAACATCCTGCAGCGCATCCGTGACTTGGCCCTGCAATCCGCCAACGGTTCCAACAGCGACGCCGACCGTGCTGCCCTGCAAAAGGAAGTGGCTGCGCAACAGGCCGAACTGACCCGTATCTCCGACACCACCACCTTCGGTGGCCGCAAGCTGCTTGACGGTTCCTTCGGTACCACCAGCTTCCAGGTCGGTTCCAATGCTTACGAAACCATCGACATCAGCCTGCAGAACGCCTCTGCCAGCGCCATCGGTTCGTACCAGGTGGGCAGCAACGGCGCAGGTACCGTTGCCAGCGTAGCGGGCACCGCAACCGCTTCGGGCATTGCCTCGGGCACCGTCAACCTGGTCGGTGGCGGCCAGGTGAAGAACATCGGCATTGCCGCCGGCGACAGCGCCAAGGCCATCGCCGAGAAGATGGACGGCGCCATCCCGAACCTGTCGGCGCGCGCACGCACCGTCTTCACCGCTGAAGTCAGCGCGGTGGCTGGTGGTTCGATGAACTTCGATGTCACCGTAGGCAGCAACACCGTGAGCCTGGCTGGCGTGACCTCCACACAGGACCTGGCCGACCAGTTGAACTCCAACTCGTCCAAGCTGGGTATCACCGCCAGCATGAACGATAAAGGCGTGCTGACCATCACTTCCGCCACCGGCGAGAACGTCAAGTTCGGTGCCCAGACCGGTACCGCTACTGCCGGTCAGGTCGCGGTCAAGGTCCAGGGCTCCGACGGCAAGTTCGAGGCGGCTGCCAAGAACGTGGTGGCTGCGGGCACTGCCGCTACCACCACCGTGGTGACGGGTTACGTGCAACTGAACTCGCCGACCGCCTACTCGGTCAGCGGTACCGGCACCCATTCTTCGCAAATCTTCGGCAACGCCAGCGCCGCGCAGAAGAGCAGCGTGGCCAGCGTCGACATCTCCACCGCCGACGGTGCGCAGAACGCCATTGCGGTCGTCGACAACGCTCTGGCCGCGATCGACGCCCAGCGGGCCGACCTCGGTGCTGTTCAGAACCGTTTCAAGAACACCATCGACAACCTGACCAACATCTCGGAAAACGCTACCAACGCACGTAGCCGCATCAAGGACACCGACTTCGCTGCCGAAACCGCGGCGCTGTCGAAGAACCAGGTGCTGCAACAGGCTGGTACCGCGATCCTGGCCCAGGCCAACCAACTGCCGCAGGCGGTACTGAGCCTGCTGCGTTAAGCCCGGGAACGGTCACTCACGCGGTAGTGGGAGGAAGGGGCGACCCTTCCTCCCTTTTCCCTTTGCGAGGCATGAGAAATGGACGTCGGAAACATCACTTCCCTTTCTACGTTCAAGACCGGCAAGACTACTCCGGAGACCAGCGGCGATATCTTCGCGCAGCGCAGCGCAGCGGATGGCCTCGGCCAACCGGTGCCGGACCCAGCGGTTTCCAGGGATGCCACCGAATCCCGCGATGACCTGGGGCTCGCTGTCAGCGATATCCAGTCCTTCGTGCAGAGTGTCAAGCGCAACTTGAACTTCAGCATCGACGATTCCTCTGGCCAGGTCGTGGTCAAGGTGATCGACGGTGACTCGGGTGAAGTCGTGCGGCAAATTCCTTCCGAAGAAGTACTAAAACTTGCCGCCCGGCTCGACGATGTACGCAGTGTCTTGTTCGAAGCCCGCGCCTGACGCGGCTTGAACGAATTGGCATGGTGCTTGCCCTATCGAAGGCATAGGGCAGACATGCACAGTTTTTTGACGGAGATGGATTATGGCCGGTATCTCGATAGGAGTAGGCTCGACCGACTACACCGAGTTGGTGAGCAAGATGGTGAACCTGGAGGGCGCGGCTAAGACCAACCAACTCGCCACCCTGGAGAAGACCACCACGACCCGCCTGACTGCTCTGGGTCAGTTCAAGAGCGCGATCAGTGCGTTCCAGACGGCTCTTACGGCGCTCAACAGCAACTCCGTATTCATGGCACGTACCGCCAAGTCTTCCAACGAAGACATACTCAAGGCGACTGCTACCCAGAGCGCCGTGGCCGGCACCTACCAGATCCAGGTCAACAGCCTTGCCACCAGCAGCAAGATCGCTCTGCACGCCATTGCCGATCCTGCCAATGCCAAGTTCAACAGCGGCACGCTGAACATTTCCGTCGGCGACACGAAGCTTCCGGCAATCACGGTCGATTCCAGCAACAACACCCTGGCCGGCATGCGTGACGCCATCAACAAGGCGGGGAAGGAAGCGGGGGTCAGCGCCACCATCATCACCGACAACTCCGGCTCGCGTCTTGTGTTGAGCAGCAGTAAAACCGGTGATGGCAAGGACATCAAGGTCGAGGTGAGCGACGACGGCAGCGGTGGAAATACCTCGCTCAGCCAACTGGCCTTCGATCCCGCGACGGCTCCCAAACTCAGCGACGGACCTGCTGCCGGTTACGTGACCAAGGCGGTGAACGGCGAGATCACCGTTGACGGCCTGAAGCGCAGTATTGCCTCCAATAGCGTGAGTGATGTCATCGAGGGAGTCAGCTTCGATGTGAAGGCGGTTACGGAGGCCGGGAAGTCGATCAACCTCACGGTTTCCCGAGATGACGCCGGGGTCAAGGAGAGCGTCAAGAAATTCGTCGATGCCTACAACACCCTAACCAAGTTCATCAACGAACAGACCGTGGTAACCAAGGTCGGCGAGGACAAGTCGCCGGTTACCGGAGCGCTGCTCGGCGATGCCTCCGTACGCGCCCTGGTGAATACCATGCGCAGCGAACTGATCGCCTCCAACGAGAATGGCAGCGTGCGGAACCTGGCGGCCCTGGGGATCACCACCACCAAGGATGGTACGCTGGAAATTGACGAGAAGAAGCTCGATAAAGCGATCAGCGCCGATTTCGAGGGAATCGCCAACTATTTCACGGGCGATACCGGCCTGGCCAAGCGTCTGGGCGACAAGATGAAACCCTACACGGATGCGCAGGGGATTCTCGATCAACGCACCACGACCCTGCAAAAGACCCTCACCAGTGTCGACAAGCAGAAAGCCGACCTGGCCAAGCGGCTGGCTGCGCTGCAGGAGAAGCTGACCACTCAGTTCAACCTGCTTTCCGCCATGCAGGACGAAATGACCAAGCGCCAGAAAAGCATCACGGATAACCTTGCCAGCCTACCCTACGGCAGCGGCAAGAAGTAATGAGGCGCCGACTGACGATGCGGCGCACGGGCCGCGTCGTCGGCAAAAAACTTCCCGTCCACCGTAAAGCTCCTGCGCTTCTTGCCGATAACCCGGTCATAGCGAAGCCCATTGGGAGCGGGTCCATGTACGCGATGAAAGCGATGAAGCAATACCAGCAGGTCAGCATCGAGGCGCAGGTCTCCGATGCCAGCCCTCACCGTCTGATTCAACTGCTGATGCAGGGTGGACTGGAGCGCCTGGCACAGGCGCGTGGCGCGATGGAGCGGGGGCAGGTTTCGGAAAAGGGCATCCTCATTGGCAAGGCCATTGGCATCATCGGCGGGCTTCGCGAGGCATTGGACAGCCAGCACGGCGGCGAGCTGGCCGGCAATCTGGATCGCCTTTATGAGTACATGATCGCTCGTCTGGTCGAGGCCAATACCAGTAACGATGCCAGCCTGCTCGACGAAGTCAGCGCCCTGTTGCTGGAAGTGAAGTCCGGGTGGGACGGCATTTCGCACTGAAGAGTTCTAAAGGATTCGTTATGAGCCAAGCCACGCAACAACTGGATGAGACTCGACTCGCCCTGGCCGATGCGCTACAGGCGGGCAACTGGGAAGCCATCGGCGAACTGGACCAGGTTTGCCAGGTCAAGATCGACGAGGCGATGCATGAGGCGGAGCGTGACGAGCAAGCCCTGCGTACAACCCTGGAGCAGTTGCTGAGCCTGTACAACGACATGCTCGGTGCCTGCCAGCGGCAGCGTGAAGCTATTGGTGCGGAACTCACCGGCTTGCAGCGTGCCAGCAAGGGCGCCAAGGTCTACCAGATGTTCGGTTGAGTTTTCCATGGCATTGTGCCGATAGTTTGGCGCAGGAATTTTCTGAGGAATTTTCCGCATCTCTGAAACCCCCATCAGTCCTGCAATCCATGCGGGCTGTGGGGGTTTTTTCATGGCTCATTTGGTCGGAAACAGCAAAAAAAACACGCCATAAAATTGACTAATCGTTCACATTTGACTTAACTAGTGGCCAAATGCTGGCTGCTTATTCTGAATAGGCATTAGTCCCAGCCCTCTTTCGGGTCGCCGACGGCCCATGGATGCAAGGCAGCTGATCAAAATGTGGCGCGAAACCAAACTCTTGCTGATTGACGATAATCTCGATCGCAGTCGCGACCTGGCGGTCATTCTCAACTTCCTCGGCGAAGACCAGCTGACCTGCAACAGCGAGGATTGGCGCGAGGTCGCCGCAAGTCTGAGCAACAGTCGCGAGGCCCTGTGCGTGCTGCTCGGCAGCGTTGAGTCGAAGGGTGGGGCGGTCGAGTTGCTCAAGCAACTGGCGAGTTGGGACGAGTATCTGCCGATCCTGCTGATCGGCGAACCGGCGCCGGCCGACTGGCCGGAAGAGCTGCGGCGCCGGGTGCTGGCCAGCCTGGAGATGCCGCCCAGCTACAACAAACTGCTCGACTCGCTGCATCGTGCCCAGGTCTACCGCGAAATGTACGACCAGGCCCGCGAGCGCGGCCGCTCCCGCGAGCCCAACCTGTTCCGCAGTCTGGTCGGCACCAGCCGGGCGATCCAGCAGGTGCGGCAGATGATGCAGCAGGTCGCCGATACCGATGCCAGCGTGCTGATCCTCGGTGAGTCGGGTACCGGCAAGGAAGTGGTGGCGCGCAACCTGCACTACCACTCCAAGCGCCGCGAAGGACCGTTCGTGCCGGTCAACTGCGGGGCGATTCCGGCGGAGCTGCTGGAAAGCGAGCTGTTCGGCCATGAGAAGGGTGCCTTTACCGGCGCCATCACCAGCCGTGCCGGGCGCTTCGAACTGGCCAATGGCGGCACCCTGTTCCTCGACGAGATCGGCGACATGCCGTTGCCGATGCAGGTCAAGCTGCTGCGCGTGCTGCAGGAACGCACCTTCGAGCGGGTCGGTAGCAACAAGACGCAGAACGTCGACGTGCGGATCATCGCCGCGACCCACAAGAACCTCGAGAAAATGATCGAGGATGGCACCTTCCGCGAGGACCTCTACTACCGCCTGAACGTGTTTCCCATCGAGATGGCGCCGCTGCGCGAGCGGGTGGAGGACATCGCCCTGCTGCTCAACGAACTGATCTCGCGGATGGAGCACGAGAAGCGCGGTTCGATCCGCTTCAACTCGGCGGCGATCATGTCGCTCTGCCGCCATGATTGGCCGGGCAACGTTCGCGAGCTGGCCAACCTGGTGGAGCGCCTGGCGATCATGCATCCCTACGGGGTGATCGGGGTCGGCGAACTGCCGAAGAAATTCCGCCATGTCGACGACGAGGACGAACAACTCGCCAGCAGCCTGCGCGAAGAGCTGGAAGAGCGCGCGGCGATCAACGCCGGGCTGCCGGGAATGGACGCGCCGGCGATGCTGCCGGCCGAGGGCCTGGATCTCAAGGACTACCTCGCCAACCTCGAGCAGGGCTTGATCCAGCAGGCGCTGGACGATGCCGGCGGGGTGGTCGCGCGAGCGGCCGAGCGGCTGCGCATCCGGCGCACCACGCTGGTGGAGAAGATGCGCAAGTACGGCATGAGCCGGCGCGACGACGACCTGTCGGATGATTGACGGGTGTTTTAGTAACCCATTGATTTCCATTTGAAATATATTTAGGCACGGGTATTGCTACAGCTCGGTCGACCGACAGAACCATGACGTCGCGCCGACCGAGAGAATCGCAATGCAACCAGCCGCCAATCTCCTTTCCGGGCAGCCCGCCGATACGGCGGAGGCCACCAGCCGCGCCGGCCTCGAGCAGGCTTTCGCGCTGTTCAACCAGATGTCCAGCCAGCTCAGCGAGTCCTACAGCCTGCTGGAAGAGCGTGTCAGCGAGCTGAAGGGGCAACTGGCGCTGGTCAGCGCGCAGCGCATGGAAGAGCTGGCGGAGAAGGAGCGCCTGGCCAACCGCCTGCAGAGCCTGCTCGACCTGCTTCCCGGCGGGGTCATCGTGATCGACGCCCACGGCGTGGTCCGCGAAGCCAACCCGGCGGCGCTCGGGTTGCTTGGCGAGCCGCTGGTGGGCCTGCTCTGGCGCGAGGTGATCGCCCGCTGCTTCGCCCCGCGCGAGGACGATGGCCACGAGATTTCCCTGCGCGACGGACGTCGCCTGTCCATCGCCACCCGCTCGTTGAACGGCGAGCCGGGGCAGTTGGTCCTGCTCAACGATCTCACCGACACCCGACGCCTCCAGGAGCAGCTGGCGCGCCACGAACGCCTGTCGGCGCTGGGGCGGATGGTCGCCTCGCTGGCCCACCAGATCCGCACCCCGCTATCGGCGGCGCTGCTGTATGCCGGGCATCTCAGCGAGCAGGCGTTGCCGACCGACCAGCAGCAACGCTTCGCCGGACGCTTGAAGGAGCGCCTGCACGAACTGGAACACCAGGTGCGCGACATGCTGGTATTCGCCCGTGGCGAGCTGCCGCTGAGCGACCGGGTGACGCCCAAGGCGCTGTTCGACAGCCTGCGCGCGGCGGCCGACGCCCATGTCCAGGGTCTCCAGGTGCGCTGGCAGTGCGAGGCGCGCGCTGGCGAGTTGCTGTGCAGTCGCGACACCCTGGTGGGCAGCGTGCTCAACCTGGTCGAGAACGCGATCCAGGCCGGCGGCGCGGACCTGCGCCTGAAGGTGCACCTGTATGTCCGCGGCGACAGCCTGCGCCTGAGCGTCAGCGACAACGGCCCGGGCATGGACGCGACGACCCTGGCGCGCCTGGGCGAACCCTTCTTCACCACCAGGGCCACCGGCACCGGCCTCGGCCTGGCGGTGGTCAAGGCCGTGGCGCGCGCCCACCAGGGGCAGCTGCAATTGCGCTCGCGGCCCGGGCGCGGCACTTGCGCCACCTTGATCCTGCCGCTGATCCCGGCGGCACCTCTTTCCGTGATTCAGGAGTAACCCCATGGCTGCCAAGGTCCTGCTGGTCGAAGACGACCGCGCACTTCGCGAAGCCCTCAGCGACACCCTGCTGCTGGGCGGTCATGAGTTCGTCGCCGTGGAGTCGGCGGAGGCCGCGCTGCCGGTGCTGGCCCGCGAAGCCTTCAGCCTGGTGATCAGCGATGTGAACATGCCGGGCATGGATGGCCATCAGTTGCTCGGCTTGATCCGCGCGCGCCATCCGCACCTGCCGGTGCTGCTGATGACCGCCTACGGCGCGGTGGATCGCGCGGTCGAGGCGATGCGCCAGGGCGCCGCCGACTACCTGGTGAAGCCGTTCGAGGCGCGCGCGCTGCTCGACCTGGTGGCGCGTCACGCCCTGGGCCAGTTGCCGGGCAGCGAACAGGACGGACCGGTGGCGCTGGAGCCGGCCAGCCGGCAACTGCTGGAACTGGCCGCGCGGGTCGCGCGCAGCGATTCCACGGTGCTGATTTCCGGCGAGTCCGGCACCGGCAAGGAAGTCCTCGCCAACTACATCCACCAGCAATCGCCGCGCGCCGGCAAGCCGTTCATCGCGATCAACTGCGCGGCGATCCCGGACAACATGCTCGAGGCCACGCTGTTCGGCCACGAGAAGGGCTCCTTCACCGGCGCCATCGCCGCTCAGCCGGGCAAGTTCGAACTGGCCGATGGCGGCACCATCCTCCTCGACGAGATCTCCGAGATGCCCCTCGGCCTGCAGGCCAAGCTCCTGCGTGTGCTGCAGGAGCGCGAGGTGGAGCGGGTCGGCGCGCGCAAGCCGATCAGCCTGGATATCCGCGTGCTCGCCACCACCAACCGCGACCTCGCGGCGGAAGTGACGGCGGGGCGTTTCCGCGAGGATCTCTACTATCGCCTGTCGGTCTTCCCGCTGGCCTGGCAACCGCTGCGCGAACGACCGGCGGACATCCTGCCGCTGGCCGAGCGCCTGCTGCTCAAGCACAGCCGCAAGATGAACCTGGGGGCGGTTGCGCTCAGCGCCGAGGCCGCCCGGTGCCTGGTCCGGCACGCCTGGCCGGGCAACGTGCGCGAACTCGACAACGCCATCCAGCGCGCCTTGATCCTGCAGCAGGGCGGGCAGATCCAGCCGGCCGACCTGTGCCTCGCCGCGCCGATCGGCATGCCGCTCGCCGCCCCGGCGCCCGCGCCGCTGCCGGCGATGCCGCCGGCAGCGGCGAGCGTCGAGATTCCGGCGCCGAGCCTGCCGCAGGACGGCGCCCTGGGAGAGGACCTGCGACGTCGCGAGTTCCAGGTGATCATCGACACCCTGCGCAGCGAGCGCGGCCGTCGCAAGGAGGCCGCCGAGCGCCTCGGCATCAGCCCGCGAACCCTACGCTACAAGCTCGCGCAGATGCGCGACGCGGGGATGGACGTCGAGGCCTATCTCTACGCCATCTGAGCGCTCGCCGTGTCCCCCAGGCCCGCCTCGCGCGGGCCTTTTGCATTTTCCTCCGGTCGTCGCCCGGGGCTGTTCGAGCGTGCGCGCCTGCCGATAACCGGAGAAGGGACGGACCCGCCAGCGATCGCCAGCATTGGCGGCGCACGTTGGCGTCGGGCCTTGGGTCGACTTGGCACCCTTGTTGCTAACTCCTCTGCAAAGTGCCGGGCGGCGTCAAAAAAGCCGCGGCTGTTGGAGGAAGAGTCATGAGTCAGGGTGTCGAGTTCAATCGTCTGATGCTGGAAATGCGCTCCATGCAAATGGAAGCCATGGCCAAGGCCAAACCGGTTCAGGCGCCGGCCGAAGCGGGGGCGCCGAGCTTCTCGGAGATGCTCTCCCAGGCCGTGGGCAAGGTGAACGAGACCCAGCAGGCCTCCACCGCCATGGCCAACGCCTTCGAGGTGGGCCAGAGCGGCGTCGACCTGACCGACGTGATGATCGCCAGCCAGAAGGCCAGCGTGTCGTTCCAGGCCATGACCCAGGTGCGCAACAAGCTGGTCCAGGCCTACCAAGACATCATGCAGATGCCGGTCTGAGCGGCGCGAGGATAACTAGGTCATGGCCGATGCACTGATCGACAGCCAGGTTCCCGCCAAGAGCGGCGGTGCCGGGATGCTGAAGAAGTCCTTCCCGGGACTGTCGTTCCTCGACAACCTTTCCGAGATGACCATGCTGCGCCAGATCGGCCTGCTGGTCGGTCTCGCCGCCAGCGTGGCGATCGGCTTCGCCGTGGTGCTCTGGTCCCAGCAGCCGGACTACAAGCCGCTCTATGGCAGCCTCAACGGGGTCGACGCGAACCGCGTGGTGGAAGCGCTGACCGCGGCGGACATTCCCTACAAGGTCGAGCCCAACTCCGGCGCGCTGCTGGTCAAGGCCGACGATCTTGGCCGCGCGCGGATGAAGGTGGCTTCCGCCGGCGTGGCGCCGACCGACAACAACATCGGTTTCGAGATCCTCGACAAGGAACAGGCGCTGGGCACCAGCCAGTTCATGGAGGCGACCAACTACCGGCGCGGCCTGGAAGGCGAACTGGCGCGCACCGTGTCGAGCCTGAACAACGTCAAGGCGGCCCGTGTGCACCTGGCGATCCCGAAGAGCTCGGTATTCGTCCGCGATGACCGCAAGCCCAGCGCCTCGGTGCTGGTCGAGCTGTATCCTGGGCGCAGCCTGGAGCCGAGCCAGGTGATGGCGATCGTCAACCTGGTCGCCACCAGTGTGCCGGAACTGGACAAGTCGCAGGTCACCGTGGTGGACCAGAAGGGCAACCTGCTCTCCGACCAGCAGGAGCTGTCCGAGCTGACCATGGCCGGCAAGCAGTTCGACTTCACCCGGCGCATGGAAGGCCTGCTCACCCAGCGCGTGCACAACATCCTGCAACCGGTGCTGGGCAACGGCCGCTACAAGGCCGAGGTGTCCGCCGACGTGGACTTCAGCGCGGTCGAGTCGACCTCGGAGATGTACAACCCGGACCAGCCGGCCCTGCGCAGCGAACAGCGCAACAACGAGGAGCGGCAGAACTCCTCCGGCCCGCAGGGCGTGCCGGGGGCGTTGTCGAACCAGCCGCCGGGGCCGGCCACCGCGCCGCAGCAGGCTACCGCTGGCGCGCCGGCCGACTACGTCGCGCCGGGCCAGCCGCTGAAGGACGCCAACGGCCAGACCATCATCGACCCGAAGACCGGCAAGCCGGAACTGGCGCCGTACCCGACCGACAAGCGCGACCAGACCACCCGCAACTACGAACTGGATCGCTCGATCAGCTACACCAAGCAGCAGCAGGGGCGCCTGCGCCGGTTGTCGGTGGCGGTGGTGCTGGACGACCAGATGAAGGTCGATGCGAAGACCGGCGAGGTCAGCCACCAGCCCTGGAGCGCCGACGAACTGGCGCGCTTCACCCGCCTGGTGCAGGACTCGGTCGGCTACGACGCCAGTCGCGGCGACAGCGTCAGCGTGATCAACGCGCCGTTCGCCCCGGCCCAGGCCGAGGAGATCGACAGCATTCCGTTCTATTCGCAGCCGTGGTTCTGGGACATCGTCAAGCAGGTGCTCGGCGTGCTGTTCATCCTCGTCCTGGTGTTCGGCGTGCTGCGTCCGGTGCTGAGCAACATCAGCGGCGGCGGCAAGGGCAAGGCGTTGGCCGACGGCGGCCGCGACGGCGACCTGGCGCTGGGCGACAGCGGCCTGGAGGGCTCGCTGGCCGACGATCGGGTCAGCATCGGCGGGCCGTCGAGCATCCTCCTGCCGAGCCCCACGGAGGGGTATGATGCGCAACTGAACGCGATCAAGAACCTGGTCGCACAGGACCCGGGCCGCGTCGCCCAGGTCGTGAAAGAGTGGATCAACGCCGATGAGTGAGCGCCATGAGTGAGAACCGTCTCGCCGCCAAACTGACCAAGGTCGACAAGGCCGCCATTCTGCTTCTCTCGCTCGGCGAGACCGACGCGGCGCAGGTCCTGCGGCACATGGGGCCGAAAGAGGTGCAGCGGGTCGGCGTGGCCATGGCCTCGATGCGCAACGTGCATCGCGAGCAGGTCGAGCAGGTGATGGGCGAGTTCGTCGAAGTGGTGGGCGACCAGACCAGCCTCGGCGTCGGCGCCGACGGCTATATCCGCAAGATGCTCACCCAGGCCCTTGGCGAGGACAAGGCGAACAACCTGATCGACCGTATCCTGCTCGGCGGCAGCACCAGCGGCCTGGACAGCCTGAAATGGATGGAACCGCGCGCCGTGGCCGATGTGATCCGCTACGAGCACCCGCAGATCCAGGCCATCGTGGTCGCCTACCTCGATCCCGACCAGGCCGCGGAGGTGCTCAGCCATTTCGACCACAAGGTGCGCCTGGACATCGTCCTGCGCGTGTCCTCGCTGAACACCGTGCAGCCGTCGGCGCTGAAGGAACTCAACCTGATCCTGGAGAAGCAGTTCGCCGGCAATTCCAACTCCACCCGCACCACCATGGGCGGGGTCAAGCGCGCGGCGGACATCATGAACTACCTCGACAGTTCGATCGAGGGCCAGCTGATGGACTCGATCCGCGAGGTCGACGAAGACCTGTCCGGGCAGATCGAGGACCTCATGTTCGTCTTCGACAACCTCGCCGACGTCGACGACCGCGGCATCCAGGCATTGCTCCGGGAAGTCTCCTCGGATGTCCTGGTGCTGGCGCTCAAGGGCTCCGACGAGGCGATCCGCGAGAAGGTCTTCAAGAACATGTCCAAGCGCGCCGCCGAACTGCTGCGCGACGACCTGGAGGCCAAGGGGCCGGTACGGGTCAGCGAGGTGGAAGGTGCGCAGAAGGAAATTCTCACCATCGCCCGGCGCATGGCCGAGGCTGGCGATATCGTCCTCGGCGGCAAGGGTGGCGAGGAGATGATCTGAGGTGGCGCCCCATGACAAGGACAAGGACGATTCCAGCGAACTGATCCGCGGCAAGGCCGTGGCCGCCTTCGATCTCTGGTCGCTGCCCAGTTTCGACGAGCCGCGCGAGGAACCTGCCGTCGCGCCGCCGGAGACGCCGGCGGTGGAAGCCGAACCGGCGCCAGCGGCGGTCGAGGAGGTCGAGCTGGAAACCGTCAAGCCGCCGACGCTGGAAGAGATCGAGGCGATCCGCCAGGACGCCTACAACGAAGGATTCGCCACCGGCGAGCGCGACGGCTTCCATGCCGGCCAGCTGAAGGCCCGGCAGGAGGCCGAGGAAGCGCTGAAGGAGCGCCTGGAGAGCCTCGAGCGCCTGATGGGCCAGCTTCTGGAACCGATCGCCGAGCAGGACACGCTGATCGAGCAGGGGCTCGTCAGCCTGGTCAACCATGTCGCCCGCCAGGTGATCCAGCGCGAGCTGCACATGGACTCCAGCCAGATCCGCCAGGTCCTGCGCGAAGCGCTGAAGCTGCTGCCGATGGGCGCAGAGAATATCCGCATCCATGTCAATCCGCAGGACTTCGAGCGAGTCAAGGCGTTGCGCGAGCGCCACGAGGAAAGCTGGCGGATCCTCGAGGACGATGCGCTGCTGCCGGGCGGCTGCCGCATCGAGACCGAGCACAGCCGTATCGACGCGAGCATCGAGACGCGCCTGGCACAGGCGGTGAAGCAACTGTTCGAGCAGCAGCGCGAACAGGCCACCCATCCGCTGGCCAGCGATATCCGCATTGATCTCGACGCTCCCGGAGACGTCGATGCGTCTTGAGCGCACCAGCTTCGCCCGGCGTCTGGAAGGCTACACCAATGCGGTCTCGCTGCCGGCCCAGCCGGTGGTCGAGGGCCGCCTGCTGCGCATGGTCGGCCTGACCCTCGAGGCCGAGGGCCTGCAGGCCGCGGTGGGCAGCCGTTGCAACGTGATCAATGAAAGCGGCTACCACCCGGTGCAGGTGGAGGCCGAAGTGATGGGTTTTTCCGGTAGCAAGGTGTACCTGATGCCGGTCGGCAGCCTCGCCGGCATCGCTCCTGGTGCGCGGGTCGTGCCGCTGCCGGATACCGGGCGCCTGCCGATGGGCATGTCGATGCTCGGCAGGGTGCTCGACGGCGCCGGCCGCGCCCTCGACGGCAAGGGCGGGATGCGCGCCGAAGACTGGGTGCCGATGGACGGCCCGACGATCAACCCGCTCAAGCGCCATCCGATCAGCGAACCGCTGGACGTCGGCATCCGCTCGATCAACGGCCTGCTCACGGTCGGCCGCGGCCAGCGCCTCGGCCTGTTCGCCGGCACCGGCGTGGGCAAGTCGGTGCTGCTGGGGATGATGACCCGCTTCACCAGGGCCGACATCATCGTCGTCGGGCTGATCGGCGAGCGCGGCCGCGAGGTGAAGGAGTTCATCGACGAGATTCTCGGCGAGGAGGGCCTCAAGCGTTCCGTGGTGGTCGCCTCGCCGGCCGACGATGCGCCGCTGATGCGCCTGCGCGCGGCGCAGTACTGCACGCGGATCGCCGAGTATTTCCGCGACAAGGGCAAGAACGTCCTGCTGCTGATGGATTCGCTGACCCGCTACGCCCAGGCCCAGCGCGAGATCGCCCTGGCGATCGGCGAGCCGCCGGCGACCAAGGGCTATCCGCCGTCGGTGTTCGCCAAGCTGCCGAAACTGGTGGAACGCGCCGGCAACGCCGAAGCCGGGGGCGGCTCGATCACCGCGTTCTACACCGTGCTTTCCGAGGGCGACGACCAGCAGGACCCGATCGCCGACGCCGCCCGCGGCGTGCTCGACGGCCACTTCGTGCTGTCCCGGCGGCTGGCCGAGGAAGGCCACTACCCGGCCATCGACATCGAGGCCTCGATCAGCCGGGTGATGCCGCAGGTGGTCGAGCCCGGGCACCTGCGCGACGCGCAGCGTTTCAAGCAGCTGTGGTCGCGTTACCAGCAGAGCCGTGACCTGATCAGCGTCGGCGCCTACGTCGCCGGCGGCGACGCCGAGACCGACCTGGCCATCGCGCGCTTCCCGGCGATGCGCCAGTTCCTGCGCCAGGCCCTGGACGAAAGCGAAAGCCTGGCGGACAGTCGTGCGCGCCTGGCGAGCCTGCTCGCCGGCGGCCAGGCCTGAGGCGCGCTGAGGCATGGAGAAGCGCGCGGCGCGGCTGGCGCCGGTGGTGGACATGGCCAGCAAGGCCGAGCGCGACGCCGCGACCCAGTTGGGCAACTGCCAGCAGCAGTTGCTTGCGGCACAGCAGAAGCTGGCGGAGCTGGAACGCTACCGCAACGACTACCAGCAGCAATGGATCAGCCAGGGCCAGAAGGGCGTCAGCGGCCAGTGGCTGATCAACTACCAGCGCTTTCTTTCACAGCTGGAAACGGCCGTCGTCCAGCAGGCCAACAGCGTGAACTGGCATCGCGAAGCGGTGGACAAGGCACGGCTCAACTGGCAGGAGAAGTACGCCCGCCTGGAAGGCCTGCGCAAGCTGGTCGAGCGCTACCTGGAAGAGGCGCGCCAGGCCGAGGACAAGCGCGAGCAGAAACAGCTCGACGAACTCGCCCAGCGTACCCGCCGCCAGGACGACTGACGGCTCAGAAGAACGGACGCGATGCCTTGAGCATGAAGGTGGTGTCGCAGTAGCTGTTGTGTCCCGAGTAGGCGCTGCAATCGCTGCCGGTCAGGCTGGTGCCGCTGTAGGACAGGTTCAGGTCGATGCCCAGCCAGGGCCGCGACAGGTTCACCGACCAGTCGTTGAACACGCTCACATAGCCCCCGCCACCGAGGCTCGCCGGATTGTCCAGGCGATGGTTGCCGTATTTCAGGGTGACGTCGAAACCGAACGGCGGATTGACCCCGAGGTCGGCGAACAGGGTGGTGTCGTTGCGTCCCGGGTCGCTGCTGAAGGCCGCGCCGAGGCGGCTGCCGAACACCGACAGGCCGCCGTAGAGTTCGGCGGCGTCGTTGGCCGGCTGCTCCGGACGACTATAGCGGATCAGCCCCATCTCGTAGCCCAGGCGATTGTTCAGCGGACGCTTGAAGCCGGCGTAGGAGTCGATCTCGGTGGGCTTGCCGGGATCGAGGTTGGAGGTCCAGTTGCCGATGTACCAGCCGCTTTCGTGGCTGAGGTCGAGGCCGCCGTGGAAGCTGCCGGAGCTGCCCGGAGTGACCAGGCCCTGGGCCATGCTGCGGGTCGGGCTGGTCGCCAGTTTCAGTTCGAAGTCGCCCAGGTCGCGGGCCATTACCTGGGCCAGGGCCGAGGTGCTGGCGAGCAGGGCACAGGTGAGCACGAGCAGGTGCTTGAGCATGGTTCTCCCCTGGTGATGCGGACAACGGCGCTGCGCCGTTCTTCCCGCGCCATGCCAACGGCCAGGCCATGGCGCTGGGCCAGGCGAGGTCGGCAGGTTGGATGGGCGGGAAGAGCGGCGTGCTAGAGCGCCACGAACCATCTTAACCAAGGTTCGGCCCGGGGCCCGACCGCTCGTCAGGCACGAACGATTATTTGTTACCGCAGGCTTTCCGCGCGATTGGCCAGGCGCGCCACTTCAACCCGGTTGCGACCGCTGCTCTCGGCCCGGTACAAGGCCTGGTCGGCGGTGCTGTAGAGTCTGGCCTGGGCACCGCTGCCGAGGCTCGCCGCGCCGTTGCAGGTCGGCCTGGGCGTGGTCCGTCGCCACTTCGAAGGCGAGCATGGCCAGGCCAGGGATGATCTCCTGGCGCCAGGGCTGGTGGTCGGGGTCGGCGCGGAAGCCCCTGAGGGAGGACACCAGGATATGCACCAGGTTGACCGGCGCCGTCAGCAGTGCGAGGCAGGTCGGTCGTGCCAGGTTTTCCCGGGCGATGGGAATGGCCAGGGACGAATTCACCTCGATCGCGTGCTGGATCGATTCGAGCCTCGTTCTGGCCACGTGCGGCGGTCCTGCATGGGCGTTGTGCCATCAGGGCATGGCAGCGGCATGGAGGGTTCCTCATCCCTGTCTCCAGGCCGGTCGTCCGTTTTGCATGGGCGTACCTGGCCACTTCAGTCCGGCAGGCCGGAGGCCAGGATCAGCGCGACCAGCCCGAGGACGCTCCAGTATGTGGCCAGGGGCCCGGCGTGGTCGAACGGCAGCAGGGTGGAGCAGGCCAGGCCCAGGCCGATCAGCAGGTAATAGGCGAGGCCGAACAGGGCGCCGGCGCGGCCCCGGCAATCGGCATAGGCGTGCAGCGCCGGCCCCAGCAGATTGGGGATCGCCAGGCCGAAGCCGATGAAGATCGGCAGGGCCGGCGCGGCCCAGGCCAGTCCGTGGGCGTATCCCGCGAGCGCCAGCAACGTCTGCGCCGCCGCCCCGCCGGCCGCCAGCGCCAGGCCCAGGCGTACCCGACGGCCGCTGGGCCAGCCTGGCGGCAGGCGTCGGTTGAGCAGCGCGCCGAGGCTCCCGGCCAGGGCGATGGCCAGGCCGACCCAACCGAAGCCCAGCCAGGGCAGGTTGCCGACCATGAACGGGCCCGCGGCGTAGAAGGAAAACACCAGCACGTTCAGCACCGCCACCAGCAGCGCGCGCTTCTGCAACAGGCGGTCGGCGAGCGCCCGCCGGCACACCGCCAGGGTTCCCGGACCCGCTGCCGCCGGCGCATGGGTTTCCGGCCAGCGCAGGGCGACCAGCGCCAGTAGCGTGGCGAGTAGCGCGGCAAGGGCGGCGAACACCGCCGGGTGGCCGCCCAGGTCGGCCAGCCACTGGCCGCTGACGGGACCGACGGCCGGCGACCAGGCCAGCACCGCGCCCAGGGTGACGAAATAGCTCATCAGCGCCGGCCCGTGCAGCACGTCGCGCAGGCTGGTCTGCACCGTCACCGAGCAGGTCGCCAGGCCCAGCCCCTGCAGCGCGCGACAGGCGAGCAGGCTGGCGTAGTCTGCGCTGGCCCAGGCGCCGAGGGTCGCCAGCGTGGCCAGGCCGAGCCCGCCGAGCAACGCCGGGCGGCGGCCGAGATGGTCGGCCAGCCAGCCCCAGAGCCAGATGCCCGGGGCGAAGCCGACGAAGAACAGCGCCATGGTCCATTGGCTGGTGGCGCCGTCCAGCTGCCAGTGGCGCGCGAGCGCCGGCAGGGCGGGCGAGAGAATGGTTTCGGCGGCCTGCGGCAGGGCGAGCAGGACGATCACCAGCGGCAGGGGAGGACAGGTACGCTCGGACATGGGCTCTCCGGAAAAAAGAGCCAAGCCTAGGCGGCATGTCGCTGGCAGAATGCAGCGGTCAGGACAGGAAACATCGCGAAGAGGACAAGATGCCGCGTTACCCCTACGAACAGGTCGATGATCCCGACCTCGCCCGTTGTCCGGTGGTCGGCCTAGAGGTCGACAGCAGCGGCCACCGCAGTGACTGGCATTGCCATCGGCGCGCGCAGTTGCTGTACATGGCCGCCGGCAGCGTCACGCTGTACTTCGCCGAGCGCATCTGCCAGCTGACTCCGCTCCAGGCCGCCTGGCTGCCCGCCGGAGTGCCGCACCGCACGGTCCTGCATGGGCGTTTCGCCTACCGCAGCCTGTATTTCGCGCCGGAGGCGTTCAGCGACCTGGCGCAGGTGGCGCGGGTGGTGGAGGTCAATCCGCTGTTGCGCGAGTTGATCCTGCGCATGACCGGCTGGGCCGCCGATCTCGAGCTGGAAGGTCGGCACCGGACGCTGCTGCGCGCCCTGTTCGAGGAGCTGGCGGCGGCGCCGGAACAGGCCGCGAGCCTGCCGTTGCCGCGCGACCCGCGGGCGCTGCGGGTGGCCGAGGCGCTGCTGGCGCAACCGGCCGAGGGCCGTGGCATCGACGCCTGGGGACACGAGGTGGGGGCCAGCGGGCGGACCCTGGCGCGCCTGTTCGGTGACGAGACCGGCCTCAGCTTCGCCCGCTGGCGGACCCAGGCGCGCCTGTTCGAAGCGCGCCGGCGACTGGCCGAAGGGCGTTCGGTGACCGAGGTCGCCCACGCCCTGGGCTATGCCAGCGACAGCGCATTCATCGCCATGTACCGGCGGGTTTGCGGGCAGTCCCCGGGACGGGCGCTGCGTGGCGCGGACTGAGGCGTCAGAAGCGCTCGTGGACGCCGAGGTAGCGCCATTCTCCGGGTGGCAGCCTGGCCAGCGACAGTGCGCCGATGCGCAGGCGGCGGATGCCGCGTACCTCCAGTCCCTCGCTTTCGCACATGAAGCGCAACTGGCCGGGCTGGGCACCTTTGAGGGCGAAGCGCAGGTGGTTTTCGTTCTGCCAGCTGACCTTGCATGGCGGCAGTGCCCGGCCGCGGTAGGCAAGACCATGGCGTAGCCGTTCGAGACCGCCGGGAGGCAGTTCTCCGGCGACTTCCACGAGATATTCCTGTTCGATCCGCGCGCCGTCCTCGACCAGTTTGCGCAGCACGCCATGTTGCTGGCTGAACACCAACAGGCCGGACGCCTCGGTATCCAGCGGGATCGTCGCGCGTTGCCGGGCGAAATGCTTCTTCAGCGGCCGCAGGACGCTGGCGTCGGCCTCCCAGCGGTGCGCCGCGACCAGCAGCCGGGCGGCTTCGTCCTCCCGGCAACCGGCCGGCTTGTGCAGCAGCAGGGTGACCGGCGCGAGCGGCTCGGGACGGGCCCCGGGAAGCAGCTCCACGCGCTGGTCGAGCACCTTGAACTGTGGCTCCTCGACCACCGTGCCGTCGACGCTGACCCAGCCTCCCTCGATGTACAGCTCGGCCTCGCGGCGCGAGCAGGCGATGAGTTCGACGAGGCGTCTGGACAGGCGGATCGGTTCGGTCATGGCGGGGAGCACTGGCGTGGCGGGCCGCCAGTGTACCCGTTGGCGCGGCTGGCGCCGAGGAATGATTCGTCCGGCGGTCGGTCCCAACAGAAGGAACCTGTCGGGAGAAACCTATGCATTCACGCCTGATCGATGGCCTGGAGTGGGACCTGGACGAGGACGGCAGCGGCAGCCTGTGCAACGTCCATGGCGACAAGGTGCACCTGCGCCAGGGCGACATGGACGGCGCCTGCGGACCCTACTGCCTGGTCATGGCGATGCTGGTCCGCGGCCAGTTGCGCCGGCGCCAGGCCAAGGGCCTGGAGCGGGTCGATAGCCGCAGCCGCTATGGGCGCCTGATGAAAGCGCTCGGCCAGCACGGTCCCCTGCTGCGGGTGGGCACCACCGGCGTCGACCTGCTGGAGCTGCTGGCGCAGATCAACGATACCGAGCACTTCGCCCTGAAGGGCGAGGGGCGCCTGCTGGTCCGGCGCACCAGGGAATACCTGCAGGGCGGTTATCCGGTGGTGCTGGGCTTCCACGGACGCAAGGGCAGCGACATCCGCCACTGGGGCCTGGCCATCGGCATGAGCGAGCGCGCCTTCCTGCTCCTCGACCCGGCCCACGACCTGCCGCGCGGCCAGGCCTGGAACGCGGTGATCAGCAGCGAGGCGCATGGCTCGCGCTTCGGTTATCGCTACATCAACGCCAAGGGCACCTGGGCGGTGACCCTCAAGGAAATGGTCGCGCTGCTCTGAGAGCTGCGGCGGGTTTTGTTACAGCCCGTGTGCAAGCGCGCAAACGCGATGGATCAGCGACTAGAGTGGTGTTTTTCCGCTTGGAAGGAGAGAACCCATGCCGGGCCTGTCTATGCGCGCTATCCTGCTGAGCGCCGTTGCGCTGCTCGCTCTCCCGGCACAGGCGGTGGACGCCGGCCGCCACGCCAGCGAACTGGGCAGCGTCGAAGTCACCCCGGTGGTCGGCGGGCTGGCCTATCCCTGGGCCGTGGCCTTTCTCCCTGGCAACGGCGGCATGCTGGTCACCGAGCGTCCCGGTCGCCTGCGTCTCGTCAGCCCGGCGGGCGAGCTGTCGGCGCCTCTGGAAGGCGTGCCGAGGGTCTTCGCCAGCGGCCAGGGCGGCCTGCTCGACGTGGCCCTGTCGCCAGGTTTCGCCGAGGACCGGCTGGTCTACCTGACCTACGCCGAGGCTGGCGCCGATGGCCGCGCCGGGACCACCGCCGGACGCGGGCGGCTGTCGGCGGACAAGCGCCGGCTGGAGAACTTCCAGGTGATCTTCCGGCAACTGCCCAAGCTGTCCAGCGGCCATCACTTCGGCTCGCGGCTGGTCTTCGACGGCCATGGCCACCTGTTCATCGCGCTGGGCGAGAACAACCAGCGCAGCACTTCTCAGGACCTCGACAAGCTGCAGGGCAAGATCGTCCGGTTGTATCCGGATGGCGGCATTCCCAAGGACAATCCCTTCGTTGGTCGCGCCGACGCGCGCCCGGAAATCTGGAGCTATGGCCACCGCAACCAGCAGGGCGCCGCGCTGAATCCCTGGACCGGCCAGCTCTGGACCCACGAGCACGGGCCGCGTGGCGGCGACGAGATCAACATTCCCCGGGCCGCGGGGAACTACGGCTGGCCGCTGGCGACCCACGGCATCAACTACACCCTGCTGCCGATCCCCGAGGCCAGGGGCAAGACCGTCGAGGGCAGCGAGGCGCCGCATCACGTCTGGGAGAAATCGCCGGCGATCAGCGGCATGGCGTTCTACGACGCGACACGCTTCCCAGCCTGGCAGCACAACCTGTTCATCGGCGCGCTGGCGACGCAGGAACTGATCCGCCTGCAACTCGACGGTGAGCGGATCGTTCACGAGGAACGCCTGCTGGGCGATCTAGGGGTGCGCATCCGCGATGTGCGGCAGGGACCGGACGGCTATCTCTACCTGCTCACCGACCAGAAGGACGGGCAACTGCTGCGCCTGGGGCTGCTGCCGAAATGATCAGCCCTGGCTGCGCTTGAGCCGGACGTACAGCGCCTCGACCTTTTCCCGGGCCCAGGGCGTCTTGCGCAGGAAGGCCAGGCTGGACTTGATGCTCGGGTCGTTCCTGAAGCAGCGGATATCGACGCGCCTGGCGAGCTCCGCCCAGCCGTGATGGGCGACCAGTTCGGTGAGCAGTCTTTCCAGGGTAACGCCGTGCAGCGGATCGGGGTGGCTGGCCATGGGGCAATCGGGACTCGGGCATGAAAAAGGGGATGGAGCGTGGCACATCTGCGTGCCGGCCAGCCATCCCCTTCGGTGTTCCCGCTACGGACGGGTGATCAGCGCTTCTTGCTGATGGTGATCTGCCGGGAAGGCCCATAGACCTGGCCGCTGACGCCCTTGGCGATCTTCTGGATCTCGCCGCCGGCCTGGAGGAAGGCGGCGACCTGCGCTTCGATGGACTCGCGGGTTTCCACCGCGGGAGCCGGCTTGGCGACTTTCGGAGCGACGGTTTTCTTCATGATGGCCATATCCGGGGACCTGTCTCTGCATTAAATATGGCCGTTCATTATAACCGAAGCGGGGTTTTATTTCATCTTGAATATTATCGATCAGATTTCGGGCGTAACCTGCTGTTTTCCATAAAGACCGTTAGCCAATACCCGAGAAGCACGCTGCGGTATTTCCAGCGGCCTTGCTTGGCGTGGACCGCGCATGGCGAGGCGCGGGAAGATTCCGAGAGTGAGGTTCTACGCTGCGCTGAAGAATGGCGCTGTTTATTTATCCCGATATAGGCGGGTGTGCTCTGCATCGCTTATTCCGAGTTGTCCGGAAAGTTGCTTCGGGTTATTGGGTGAAGTTGTGTGAAACATGTGTTTTCCAGTTGCTCTGGAAGATACTTCGCCAATGACCGCGCATCGCTTCCTCCCGTCTCCCGGTGCTAACCTGCTGCACCCCGAGCCGAACGCGAGCGCCGCATGCCTGCCATCCTGTCTTCCCGCCAGCGCAACGCCCTGCGCCTGGCCTGGCGCTTCATGGCGCCCTATCGCTGGCGCATGCTGGGTGCCCTGGCGGCGCTCCTGTTCACCGCGGCGATCACCCTGTCCCTCGGCCAGGGCATCCGCCTGCTGGTGGACCAGGGATTCCTCACCGCTTCGCCGGAACGACTCGATCGCTACATCCTGCTGTTCTTCCTGCTGGTGCTCGGCCTGGCGCTGGGCACCTTCGTGCGCTTCTACCTGGTGTCATGGATCGGCGAACGCTTCGTCGCGGACATCCGCAAGCGCGTATTCGACCACCTGATCGAGCTGCATCCCGGCTTCTACGAAACCAACCGCAGCTCCGAAATCCAGTCGCGCCTGACCGCCGACACCACCCTTTTGCAGACGGTGATCGGCTCTTCGCTGTCGATGGCCCTGCGCAACGCCCTGATGCTGGTCGGCGGGGTGCTGTTGATGTTCGTCACGAACGCCAAGCTGACCAGCATCGTGGTACTGGCGTTGCCGCTGGTGATCGCGCCGATCCTACTGTTCGGTCGCCGCGTGCGCAGCCTGTCGCGGGAAAGCCAGGACCGGGTGGCCGACGTCGGCAGTTATGTCGGCGAGACCCTCGGCCAGATCAAGACGGTACAGGCCTACAATCACCAGGCGCAGGACCGCCAGCGCTTCGCCGGCACCGTCGAGCGAGCCTTCGACACCGCGCGCAGGCGCATCGCCCAGCGTGCCTGGCTGGTCACTGTGGTGATCGTGCTGGTGCTCGGCGCGGTCGGGGTGATGCTCTGGGTCGGTGGCCGTGACGTGATCGCCGGTAGCATCTCCGCCGGCGAACTGGCCGCCTTCGTCTTCTACAGCCTGGTCGTCGGCATGGCCTTCGGTACGCTCAGCGAAGTGATCGGCGAGCTGCAGCGCGCCGCCGGCGCCGCGGAGCGCATCGCCGAACTGCTCGGGGCTCGCAGCCAGATCCGCCCGCCAGCTCAGCCGCTGGTCCTGCCGGCGCGGGTGAGCGGACGACTCGAACTGCAAGGGGTGAGCTTCGCCTATCCGACCCGCCCTGCGCAGTGGGCCATCGACGACATCAGTCTGGTCGTCGAGCCGGGGGAAACCCTGGCCCTGGTCGGTCCTTCCGGGGCCGGCAAGTCGACCCTGTTCGACCTGCTGCTGCGCTTCTTCGATCCGCAGCAGGGGCGGCTGTTGCTGGACGGTCAGCCGATCGTCGAGCTGGACCCGGCCGACCTGCGCCGCTGCTTCGCCCTGGTTTCGCAGAACCCCGCGCTGTTCTTCGGCAGCGTGGAAGACAACATCCGCTACGGCCGCCCCGGCGCCAGCGCCGCCGAGGTCGAGGCCGCGGCGCGGGCGGCGCATGCCCACGAGTTCATCCTGCGTTTGCCGCAGGGCTACGCCACTCATCTGGGCGAGGGCGGCATCGGCCTCTCGGGGGGCAGCGCCAGCGCCTGGCGATCGCCCGCGCGCTGCTGGTGGACGCGCCGCTGCTGCTGCTCGACGAAGCCACCAGCGCGCTGGATGCGGAAAGCGAACACCTGATCCAGCAAGCCCTGCCCAGCCTGATGAGCGGGCGCACCACCCTGGTGATCGCCCACCGCCTGGCCACGGTACAGAGTGCCGATCGCATCGCGGTGATCGACCAGGGCCGGTTGGTGGCGATCGGCAGCCATGCCCGGCTGATCGCCGAGAACCCGCTGTATGCGCGCTTGGCGGAGTTGCAGTTCGCCGTCGCCGGTCGCTAGTTCAGAGCGGCTTGTCGATGCCCGCGTACTGCTTGTCCAGCTCGCCGATGCGCTGCGCGTAGGCGCGGGACAGGCACCCGGTGTCGCCGCCGCAGCGGCGCCGCTCCTGTAGCCAGGCCTGCTGCCGGTCCTGCATCGCGCCACGTCCGCCCATGGCGAACAGGCCGCGCAGGAAGCGGTATTTCACGCTCATCTCGACGTCCTGGTCATTGAGCGCGCGGTTGGCGCAGATGGCTTTTTCATCGGCCCGCGTGGCTTTCTCGCAGTCGAAACTGGCCGCATGCGCCAGGGGGGCCAGCAGGATGCCGGCCAGGGCCGGGAATAGCAGATGCTTCATGCCGCTCTCCGTTGCGTTTCATTCGAAGCTTCGACGCCGGCGCGGGAGACGGGTTCGGCCGCGCGCGGCAAGGTCAGTGGGAGAGGATCAGGGCCTTCTGTTCGGGAATGACGGTGCGCTCGCGCGGGTTGTCCGCGCCTTCCGTTTCCTCCGCCTCGGGGCGGTTGGCGAACAGGCTCTTCAAGGTGCTCAGCAGCGGCCGATCCACGCCTTGCCCGGCGAGTTGGCCGCGGCTTTCCGGTGGCTCCGGATTGGCCACGGTGACCACGTGGAAATCGCTGATCTCGATGATCCCGCGCCCCTCGGCGAGCAGGTGGAAGGAAAAGGCCTTGCGCGCCTCGGGGTTGTCGAAGGCGAAGCTCAACTCCAGCGGCTTGCCCTTGAGCAGGCGCGGGAGCTCCGGCACCGGGATCGGCACGTCGCGCTCGAACTCCTTGGTCTTGAGCGTCACCCGGGCGCCGCTGCGGTCCATCTGCAGGGCGCGGATCTTCAGGTTGACCGTGGTCCGGCTGTTCTTCGGCATCTCCAGGTATTGCGCGCCGATCAGGTTGTCGGTCCAGTCGTTGTGGCTTTCCGGCTTCAGGCGGATACGCTCGCGGGTGGCGAACTGGAATTCCTGGCCCAGCGGGCTGCCCAGCTGCACGGAGTGGTCGAGGACCGCGGCGCGCTGGCTGACTAGGCGTGCCTGGCGACCGCCGAAGCGGCCAAGGAACTCGGCCTCGTCGGCGATGAAGCCCTCGCTGCGGTAGCGCCGGCAGGTCTGCTGGAAGTCGCACTCGACGAAGGTGTCCTTGCCGTCGTGGTGGCGCAGCAAACCGTTGGTGTAGGACATCATTTCGCGACCGCTGGCGTAGTCGCGGAACAGCGAACGTCCGGAAATCCCCGTCGGCACCCGGTAGCCGAAGTAGTCGAGCACCGAGGCGGTGAGGTCGACATGACCGTAGACGCCGCTCTTGATCGGCGGCAGCGCCGCCTGTTCCGGCGCCAGCACCAGATTGAAGCCCCAGGCCGAGGCGAGGCGCACATGGTCGACGCCATGGGACTCGTCGGACGTGAGGATCACCAGGGTGTCGCGCAGCACACCCTGCTTTTCCAGGTCGGCGAGGAAGGCGTCGATCGCGTCGTCGAGATAGGCCACCGCGGCCTGCTTGGCGCTCGGGTAGCGCGCCAGGTAGTCGGCGGGGGCGGAGTAGGGCTGGTGGGTACCGACGGTGAGCAGGGTCAGCATCCAGGGTTTCTTCTGCTGGCGCAGTTGTTTCACGTAGGTCGCGGCGCCTTCGAAGAAGGCCTTGTCGTCCATGCCCCAGGGGAATTCCAGGTAGGACCTGTTGCGGAACCAGTCGCGCCCGAGGGTCTTGTCGAAGCCCATCTGCGGCATGACCTTGTCCTTGGCCATGAAGCGCAGGCCGGCACCCTGCAGGAAGTGCGTGCTGAATCCGTGCTGGCGCAGCTGGCTGGGCAGGCACTCCCTGGCCCGGGTCGGGTTGTTCAGCAGCTCGACGCCCTTCGGGGTGCCCGAGTCGAGCTTGCTGTAGTCGCCGCAGAGCATGGCGTAGAGGCCGCGGATGGTCTGGTGGCTGTGCAGCACGTAGTCCGGGGTGGTCATCGCCCGCTCGGCCCAGCCGCTCAACCTGGGCATCAGCGCTTCGTGGTAGCTGCTGTTGATGGCCGCGCGGTTGGCGGCGATGTAGGCGCCGGGAATCCCCTCCATGGCCACGATCAGGACGTTGCGCGCACGTCCGCCGCCAGCCAGCAGGGGGGCGCCGGAAAGATCGAGCTGGTTGAGGCCAGCGACGTCCGGCGGGGTCTCCGGGCGATCACCGGCGAGCCAGTCCTCGGCCGCCAGCTGGCCGCTGCTGAACGCACCGGCCAGCAGCTTGTGCGGCAGGTTGTATTGGTACCACTGGTCGGCGTCGCTCGGCCGCAGGTACTGCAGGCCGACATGGGCGGCGAGGAAGGCCGCCGGCAGGGCATAGGCGTAGCGCGGCAGGCGCGGACCGCGGCGACGCCAGAGCAGTACGCAGAGCAGCAGCGCGCCGCCGAGGCCGAGCGCCAGCGGCAGGTGGGCGAGGCCGCCGCCCTGGGTCGAGCTGCTGACGAACTGCGGATCGAGCAGGTACTTCAGGTCGGAGGGTTCCGGCATGCGGCCGACCGCGCCGACCAGTTCGGCGGTACCGATCAGCAACAGGCACCACAGCGCCATCACCGGCAGCGCCAACCACAGCGAGCGGCGGTGCAGAAACAACGCCAGCAGGCTGCCGAGGGCGAGGTCGGAGAGGTAGCCGGAGGGCGACGACCAGCCGAGCCAGTAGCGGGCCGCGAGGGGGGCGGCCATGAACAGCGCGGTCAGCGCAAGAAGCGAGCCGCACGATGAGAGCCAACGGCTGAATGGGCGCACAGGAACTCCTGGTGAACGGAGGCGATCCTTTATAAGGATGTTCCAAAAAAGAATTAAAGATTAACGATTTTGAAACATCGTTGTGCTTGCTGCCAGTAGACAGTCGGCATTTGGGAAATTTCCGCGTGCTTCAGGATGTTTCGGCCTGAACGGTCGCGCGGACGATGAGCGGCGCCGGTGCCGTGGCAAAAACTTCAGCCCGGACCCGGCGCCGGCGGTAGAATGCCGCCCCTTCGACAGAAGGAGTCAGCATGGCGGTCATCGGGCGTTTCAATTCCCTGCAGGTGGTCAAGCACACCGAGTTCGGGCTGTACCTCGACGGTACCCAGCACGGCGAGATCCTCCTGCCCAGGCGCTATGTGCCGAAGGACCAGCCCAGCGAGGTGGGCGACTGGCTCAACGTATTCATCTACCTGGACAGCGACGATCGCCTGATCGCCACCACCCAGACGCCGAAGGTCCAGGTCGGCGGTTTCGCCAGCCTGAAAGTGGTGGAGATCAACCGGATCGGCCTGTTCCTCGACTGGGGCCTGCCCAAGGACCTGCTGCTGCCGCACTCGGAAGAGAAGCGGCCGCTGCAGGTCGGCGACTACTGCGTGGTCTACGTCTACCTGGACAAGCGCACCAACCGCATCACCGCCACCGCCCGCCTCGACCGCCAGCTGGACAACGTTCCGCCGCGCTACAGCGTCGGCCAGGCGGTCGACCTGCTGGTGGTGGAGCGGACCGAGATGGGCTTCAAGGCAATCATCGAGGGCAAGCACTGGGGCCTGATCCACAAGAACGAGGCGTTCCGCTTCCTCCGCAGCGGCATGCGCGAGCAGGGCTACATCAGGGAACTGCGCGCGGACGGCAAGATCGCCCTGAGCCTGCAGCCGGTCGGTGCCGAGGCTGCCGTGGAACTCAGCCAGCAGATCCTCGCCCGGCTGCTGGAAGCCGGCGGCAGCCTGCCGCTGAGCGACAAGAGCTCGCCGGAAGACATCCACCGGCTGTTCGGGGTCAGCAAGGGTACCTTCAAGAAGGCCATCGGCGGCCTCTACAAGAAAGGCCTGATCCTGATCCACCCGGAGCGCATCGAACTGCAGCGCTGAAGCCGCCGCCGCTCAGGGCTGCAGGAACGCGGCGAAGTCCAGCCCGGTGCCACCCGGACGGATATCGCGCAGGCGCCTGCCGGCGTCGGCGCTCAGTTCCAGGCTCAGGGTCGGCCGGCGGGCGTTCTTGTCGCGCAGCTCCAGGCCTTCCTGCTGCTGGCGGAGAAAGCTGGTAGGCACCTTCAGGTGCTCCACGGCGTCGCCGGCCGGGCTCAGCAGCAACAGGTTGAGGAACTTGCCGGTCTTCAGCTGGCTCAGCGGGATATCGAACCACCAGGCATTCTTGCTCTTGTTGAAACGGGCGAGCAGGGTGTTGCCGGAGTCCAGCACGGACATGCCCAGGGCCTGGTTGAGCTGCGCGATGGCTGCGGCTTTATCGAGTTTCATGGAGTTTCCTGACGGGCCGCGCCGGCCGGGATGGCGGGCGGCTAGCCGGCTATTCTAGCAGTCACTGGCCAGGCCAGGGCCGGCCGCCGAGAAGGCGCAGGCCCCGACGCTCAGACCATCCGCCGGAACTGCCGCCAGCGCTGCTGCCAGCCCGTCAGCAGCGGCGAGGCGGCGCTGCCGGTGCCGGCGTCCTGCAGGCGCGGGTGATGGCTGACGACATTGGCCAGGATCGGTTCCTGGGCGCTTTTCACGTCGACGAAGAACAGGTGCTGGCCCTGCCGCAGGCGCTCCTCGAAGGGACGGAAGGCACTGTTCGGCCGTTGCAGGCCGAAGAAGCTGCCCTCCCACAGGCAGAAGGCGCAGAGCACGGCGCCGAGGAACAGCACTGGGATCCAGCCGGCGGCGGTTTCGGTCCAGCCGCTGGCGTAGGCGGCAGCCACCGCGACGATGGCCAGGGCCAGGCCGATCAGCAGGCCGACGCGGCCAGAACGGACCACGTCCTTTTTCATGAATGGCGAGACTTCGTGCAGGTGGTGCCGGCCGGCTTCCGCATCCTCGTCGCTGAGGACGTGGATCTGCTCGGTGGCGATGCCGCTGGCTTCCAGTTCGGCTTCGAGCCGTTCCAGCTCGTCGAGGTTGTCGCTGATGTAGTAATGCCGCTTCATGGCATGCCTCCCATCGTCTGACGGCCTGTTCCGTGGGTGAACAGGCGAAGGTGGATACCCCCTGTCGGTGGACCCCGGGCGTCCGCAAGCGGCGGGTGGGGCGGGGTCGTTCGTTGTTTATGCGGCATCCAGTCCGGCATTCCCGGCAACGACGGTCGGGACGCCAGGCCACTGGCGCCTCCCTTCAACATAGGCCGGAAGCGGAATACCGGTGGTGCGGGGCGATGGACGGGCCGGGTACGGGTGGGCCGTACGCAGCTCGCGAGCGCAGGTCTACCCGGCGGGAACGATGATCGCGACGCGGCGGTTCTCGCTGCGTCCGGCGCGGGTCTTGTTGTCCGCCACCGGCCTGCTCATGCCCAGGCCGCGGACCTCGATGTTGGCCGCCGGCATGCCGGCCTCGCGGAACACCGCGGCCACCGACTCGGCGCGGCGCTCGGACAGCTTCAGGTTGTAGCCTTCGTCGCCGTAGTTGTCGGTGTGCCCTTCCAGGCGGACCTTGTCGATGCCTACGTCGAGCAGGGCGCGGGCGATCTTCGTCAGGGTGGTGCGGCTGTCCGGATTGAGGCGATCGAGGTTGTTGCCGAACAGCACCTTGCTCGACATGCCGAACTCCCAGCCCTCGTCGCGGAGTTCGAAGCCCTGTTCCTGGAGCACGGCGATCTGCTCCGCGGTCAGGCCGGTCGTCTGCGGCGGCTTGGTCTGGCAGCCGGCCAGGCCGAGCAGCAGGCCGAACAGGGCGAGGATGAGCAATCTACTTGGGTGGAGCCTCTGGGGTAGCACGGTCTATCTCCTTTTCTTGCTGCAGGATGCGGGGGTCGTTGAGGTCCGCCAGGCGTCGGCTGCCGCGGGCCTGGCGCTTGGCGATGTACATCGCCATGTCGGCGTCGTGGAGCAGCGCCGCGGGGCTGTCCGCGTGATCGGGATAGAGAGCGATGCCGATGGTCAGCGAAGTGCTCACGGTGCTGCCGTCGCCCAGGCGGATTGGCGCCTGCATGCTGGCGATGATGTTGTCGGCGATGCGCAGGGCGTCGGAGCCGGAGGCCAGCGGCGCGAGCAGCACGGCGAATTCGTCGCCACCCAGGCGCGCCACCAGGTCGCTCTCGCGCAACTGGCCGCGGATGCGCATGGCGATGTTGACCAGCACGGTGTCGCCGGCTGCATGGCCGAGACGGTCATTGATCTCCTTGAAGCGGTCGCTGTCGATGAACAGCACCGCCAGTTGTTCGCGATGCTGCATGGCGTCGCGCAGGGCGCGGCTCAGGCGGCCCTCGAAGAACGCGCGGTTGGGCAGGTTGGTCAGGCTGTCGTGATGGGCCAGGTGCGCCAGCGAAGCGTTCTCGTCCCGCAGGCGCGCCTGCCAGGACTCGAGCTCGTCGAGCAGGGCGTTGAAGTCCTCGCCCAACTGGCTCAGCTCGGCGATGGCGGCCTCCGGCACGCGTTTCTCGAAGTCGCGCTCGCGGCGCACGGTATGCGCGACCCGGGCGAGCTGGTCGAGCGGTCCGACGATGCCGCGGACCAGGCGCCGCGACAGGTAGAAGGCGCCCAGCGCGGTGAGCAGCAGGCAGAGGATCATCCCGGCGAAGCCGGTGAGCAGGAAGCGCAGCAGGCTGCCGCCGGAACCCTTGACTTCCACCGAGCCGATCCTCTGCCCTTCGTGGAGGATCGGCTGCTCGGTCGGCGCGCTGAGCAGCCAGTGTGCCAGTTGCTGTTCCATGAGGTGCAGCGGCCCGGTGCTTTCCCGGTGCCAGCTGGCCAGGGTCCGGCCCTGCCTGTCGTAGACGATGGCGCTGGAGACCTCCTCGCTGGACGCGATGAGTGCCAGGGACTCCTCGGCGGCCTGGGCGTCGCCGAAGACCACCGCGGCCTCGACGGTATAGCTGATCGAGCGGGCGATCAGTTGCTGGTTGGGATCGGCGTAGGCGCGCAGGGTCAGCAGCCCGACCAGGGTCACCGCCAGCCCGGCGGTGAACACGGCGACCAGTGCCACTCCCAGGTGCGCGCGATAGAGCACCCGGCGCAGGGAAGGATTGGAGCCCGTATAGCGACGACGATTCATCACGGGGTAGCCTGCCGCCTTGCCAGTTTCAGTACGCTCGGGTGGACGCGTACGCCGCTGCGGGCGATGGAGTCGAGGTTGACCTCGAAGGTGATGCGCGGGCCGCCGACATTGAGGCAGAACATGCTGCCGACGCTGCACTCGCTGCCGCGTTCGCTGATCGACAGCACCGGGTGCCCGGCCAGGCTGTGGAACACCTGCCGGCGTTCGCGTTCGTCGACCACCCCCAGGTAGATCACGTTGCACAGCGTGCCGAGCCCGGGGCTGTCCACCGCGCGGCGCTCCACCTGTACCCGGCGACCATTGGCCTGGACCATGCCGCGGAGCATGCCGTCGGCGTACTCGGTCGGACCGACCACGCACAATTGCAGGACCGTGGGCTCCTTGGGCCAGCGCACGTAGCTGAAGATACCCAGCAGTACCTGGCTCACCGCGTTGCTGCGCTGTTCCACCGAGACCCGCGCCTCCTCCGCCCACAGCCGGCCGCCGCACAGGCACAGGCCCGCCAGAACCAGCCAGGCGAGGGTGCGCCTGTACGGGTCGAGGGTCTGCGAGGCAGGCGATCCGAACGCAAGCAAAAAGGGATTCCTCCAGGGAAAAGGCACGGCGGCACAACTGGCCAGTGTAGCGTCATGTGCGGCGAATATTACCGGATGCGCGGGGAAAGAAACCGGCTCGGCGTCAATTCAATGGCGCAATCGAGGCGAAGGTGAAGGGCCTGGCGCCTTGTCCTGTCTGGTTTTCTGGCGGAGCATGTAGGAAGATTCTGATTTTATCTGGGGTGTGGAATGATCCGGGAAATCCTGAAGATGGGCGACGAGCGCCTGCTGCGCATCGCGCCGCCGGTACCCGCCGAGTCGTTCGGCAGCCAGGAGTTGCAGCGGCTGATCGACGACATGTTCGAAACCATGCGCCATGTCGGCGGCGTGGGCCTGGCCGCGCCGCAGATCGGCGTCGACCTGCAGCTGGTGATCTTCGGCTTCGAGCGCAGCGAGCGCTATCCGGACGCCCCGGCGGTACCGCCGACCATCCTGCTGAATCCGCGCATCACGGCGCTGGACGACGAGATTGAGGAAGGCTGGGAAGGCTGCCTGTCGGTGCCCGGCTTGCGCGGCATGGTCCCGCGCCACCGGCGCATCCGCTACCAGGGCGTCGATCCGCAGGGGAAACCCATCGACCGCAGCGTCGAGGGCTTCCATGCGCGGGTGGTGCAACACGAGTGCGACCACCTGATCGGCCGCCTGTATCCCTCGCGGATCACCGACTTCGGCAAGTTCGGCTTCACCGAGGTACTGTTCCCCGGGCTGGATTCCGCCGCCGACGACTGAGCGCCCGCCGCTCCGGTTCAGCCCTGTGCCGGCGCGCCGGGCAGGGCTCGCGGTGCGCTTTTCTTCACGCGCTGCGCCAGGCGCTCCGCAGCGGCTTCCTGCGGATTTCCTTCTTCGCGTTCATTGCCTTGCTCATGGCGCCAGCTCCCGCGCAGCGCCTGCGCGACCGACCGCTGAGCAGCGGTGGAGGCCTTCAGCAGGGTGCGCGGCGCGGGCGGTGAGCGGTGGCGCTCAGCGCAACTGCCGCTGCGCGGTGATTTCCGGCAGGTCCTGGCGGCGCAGGTAGACCAGCAGCGGTTCGCCGATGTTCAGCCGTTCGTTGATGTTCTGTTCCAGCAGGATCTGCAGTTGCTCGCGGCCCAGGCGCATGACGTCGTCGCGCACCGAGCTCCAGACGAACTCGCTGGTGGGCGTGATGCTGTCGTCGGGTACGTCCATGCCGAAGGAGTCTTCGCTGAAACGCACGATATAGCGGCCGGTCTTGCGGTTGAAACCGACGAAGCCCTTGAGAGCGTCGGCGGCCTGGCAGATGTCGGTGGATGAGATACTCATGCGGAACCTCCCTGAACGTTCCTGTTTCCACGGGTGCACGCATTGCCGGCGGCGCCCCCGTTCTGCGGCGGGGATCGCTCGGGCCGAGCGGGGTATTCTGCCAGTTGCCGCGGCGCGTGGAAGGTGGCGCACCGCGAACGGTAGTGGGACGGATTGTCGCGACCTTGGTTAAACCGCCGCCACGCGCTAGGCTCGGGGTTCGCAGCCGACCGAGTGGAGAACAGCGCCAGATGCCAGGGACCGTGGATTTCAAGCAACGGATATCCCGTCAGCGTCCGCATGACCGGGAGTCGTTCGGACATGCCGGCGAGGACGATCTGCAGGAGATCGTCTACCAGCTGGAAAGCGACCGCGGGCGGATCATCAACTCCGCCGCGGTGCGCCGCCTGCAGCAGAAGACCCAGGTCTTCCCGCTGGAGCGCAATGCCGCGGTGCGCAGCCGCCTGACCCACTCGCTGGAAGTGCAGCAGACCGGGCGCTTCATTGTCCGCACGCTGTTCGCCCAGCTCGGCCCGGGCGCCGCCGAGGTCGGCCTGGACGGGCTCGAGGGCGCGCTGGAGAGCCTGGTGGAGATGGCCTGCCTGATGCATGACATCGGCAACCCGCCGTTCGGCCATTTCGGCGAGTTCGCCATCAACGACTGGTTCGAGCGCAACCTCGACGGCCTGTTCCAGCGGCGCGTACCGCCGGGCCAGGGCGATGCGCCGCTGCAGCAGCGCATGCTCACCGACCTCAAGCATTTCGAGGGCAACGCCCAGGCCATCCGCCTGGTGGTCAAGCTGCTGCGCCTGAACCTTACCTACACGCAGACCGCCGGCCTGCTCAAGTACGTGCGCCCGGCCCATGAGCCGAGGCCGGACAAGGCGGCGCCGAACCACTACCTGAACAAGAAGCCGGGCTTCTATCTGTCCGAGGAGGCCTTCGTCGGCGACTTGCGCCAGGCTCTCGGCATGCGCCCGGGCACGCGCCACCCGGTGGCCTACATCATGGAGGCGGCCGACGACATCTCCTACTGCCTGGCGGATATCGAAGACTCGGTGGAAAAGGGCATCCTCGGCATCGGCCAGTTGGCCGACCTGCTGGTGGACAAGTTCGCCGTCCACCAGTCGCCGGATGCGCCGGTACCTGGCGACCGCGAGGGCATGAGCTTCCGCCGGATGGTCGCCTATTCGCTGGAAAAGGCCGAGCAGGAGCCGATCAACAAGGTCAGCGAGTTCTTCATCCGCCTGCGGGTGAAGATGATCCATCCGCTGGTCCGGCATGCCGCCCGGCAGTTCATCGACAACCTCGAGGCGGTGCACGCCGGCACCCTCGGGCGGGCGCTGGTGGAGGACGGCAGCCTGCCGCATGCCATCGTCCAGACGTTCAAGGATGTGGCCATGGAACGGGTGTTCTGCCATCCGGAGGTGGAAACCCTGGAACTGCAGGGCTACCGGATCATCCAGGGCCTGCTGGATTTCTACGCGCCGCTGCTGCGCCTGCCGGCGGAGGATTTCCAGGCCCTCGCCGAGGGCCGCCAGGCGGCCACCCCGCACCCGCAACTGCTGGTGCGGCGGCTGCCGAGCCAGCAGATCAAGGCCTACCTGGAAGCCATGAAGAGCCTGGACGGCGCCGCGCCGCGGCAGCAGTGGGAGTTCTATTACCGCTGCCGCATGCTGCAGGATTTCGTCAGCGGCATGACCGACCAGCACGCCCAGGACGAATACCGCGCGTTGTCCGCGCTGTAGAGGAGGGACGCCGATGCGCTACGCCGCCGGGCTGCTCGCCGGGGCCCGCCGCCTGGTGGTCTTCACTGGCGCCGGGGTTTCCGCGGAAAGCGGGATACCCACGTTCCGCGACGCCCTCGACGGTCTCTGGGCGCGCTACGATCCGGCGGCCCTGGCCACGCCAGCCGCCTTCGCCGACGATCCGGCGCTGGTCTGGGGCTGGTACGAATGGCGGCGCCAGAAGGTGCTGCGCGCCCAGCCGAATCCGGCGCACCGGGCGATCGCCGCGCTCGCCGACCGGGTCGCCGATACCCGGCTGGTCACCCAGAACGTCGACGACCTGCACGAGCGCGCCGGCAGTCGCGAGGTCCTGCACCTCCACGGCAGCTTGCACGCGCCGCGCTGCGCCGGCTGCGCCATGGCCTACCGGGGGCCCCTGGCGGAAGCGGCGGAGCCGGAGGCGGGACGGCGGATCGAACCGCCGCGTTGCCGGGCCTGCGGCGGGCCGGTGCGTCCGGGGGTGGTCTGGTTCGGCGAGGCGCTGCCCGAGACGGCCCTGCGCGAGGCCTTCGCCGCCGCCGGCGAATGCGACCTGCTGCTCAGCGTCGGCACCTCCGGCATGGTGCAGCCGGCGGCGCGGATACCGGCGCTGGCGCTGGAGCGCGGTGCCAGCGTGGTGCACGTGAACCCGCAACCGGTGCGCACCGGCCATCCGCGCGAACGCTGCCTCGTCGGGACGGCCGGCGAGGTCCTGCCCGCCTTGCTGCGCATGGCGTTTCCCGGCTGAGGCTCAGCCCTGGTCCAGGCCGAGGAGGATCACCGCGGAACCGGCCAGGATCAATAGCCAGTAGAGCGTGCCGAGGACGATGAACAGCAGGTTGTAGCCCGAATAGCCGGCGTTGCGCGCGCCCTGCGGGTCGCCGCTGGCGAGGTTGGCCTGGCGCTGGATGTTGCGTATCGGGATCAGCGGCGTGAGCAGCAGCAGGAGCGATGGCAGCGAGTAGGGCTGCAGCGCCGGGATGACGTCGGTGAGGTGACTGATCATGTTTGCCGCGACCGTCAGCAGCACCGCCCAGGTCGCGTCGTGATCCGGGCTCCACGGCGCCTGCCGTTCTCCCGGCAGGGCCCGGTGGATCCGCCGCGCCAGGGCGTGGAAGAAGAAGATGCCGAAGATCGCCCGCCACACCGGGCTGATCCGTTGCTCCATCTGCGGCTGCTGGGCCTTCCAGTGCTTGTACATCCAATACACCGCGTACAACCCCAGGGTGACGAGGAAAAGCACGCTCATCTTGCCCAGCGAGGTGACGAAGAAATGCGCCTGGGTCGCGGGGCGGTCCTCGACCAGAGGCGCTTGCGGAGTCTTGTAGACGTTTTCCATAACCTGTTCCGGTAGTCCGTGGAAGTCCGCCATTGTGCCTTCCGCCAGCGTGCCGGGCCAGCGGCCGGGGCGCCGCCACCCCGGCCGGATGCTCAGGCCTCGCGGCTGGGCGGCGCCATGAACTCGGGGCCGACCGGATCGTGGATGGTCTCGGCGAGGATCCGCTCGATGCGCGCCATGGCCTCGTCGTCCAGGCGCCAGCCGAAGGCGTCGGCGATGCCGTTCAACTGCTCCGGCTTGCGCGCCCCCCACAGCGCCACGGTCGGGCCGCGGTCGAGGATCCAGCGGATGGCCAGGGCCAGCACCGACTTGCCATAGCGCTCGCGAGCCAGTTCCTCCAGTTGCGCGACCGCCGCCAGGTACTGGCCGAAGCGCGGCTGGCGGAACTTCGGGTCGGACTTGCGCAGGTCGTCGCCGTCGAAACGGGTATCGGCGCTCATCCGCCCGGAGAGCAGGCCGCGGCATAGCGCGCCGTAGGCCAGCACGACCAGGCCGTGGCGCTCGGCATAGGGCAGCACGTCGGCGTCGATGGCGCGCTCGAACAGGTTGTAGGGCGGCTGCACGCTGGCCAGCGGGGCGAAGCGGCGGAAGCCGTCCATCTGCTCCGGCGAGTAGTTGCTCACGCCGATGGCGAGGATCTTGCCGTCGCGGCGCAGGCGCTCCAGTTCGCCAGCGGTTTCCTCGTGGGGCACCAGCGGGTCCGGCCAGTGGATCTGGTACAGGTCGATGCGGTCGGTGTTCAGGCGCCGCAGGGAGTCCTCGACCTCCTGGCGGATACGCGCGGCCGTGGCGTTGCGGTGGATGCCCGCGTCGTTCCACTGCAGCGCCGCCTTGGTGGCGATCACCGCCCTGTCGCGCAGGCCTTGCAGGGCCTTGCCGACGACCTCTTCGGAATGGCCGAAGCCATACACCGGCGCGGTGTCGATCAGGTTGATGCCGGATTCCACCGCGCGGCGGATGGTCCGCACCGAGGTCGCGTCGTCCGCGCCGCCCCACATCCAGCCGCCGATGGCCCAGGTGCCCAGGCCGACGCGCGAGACCGGCGTGTCGATGCCCGCGATGCGAATGGTTTCAACGCTCATGGAAGTTCTCCTGCTGGTCGGGAAAGGCTCGCCGGCAAGGCGCCGGCGCGAGTGGCCTGCGTGGCAGTCGACGAATCGGCCGTACGGGCCACCAGGGAACGATTACCCTAGCTCACCCGGGATTGAATGTGGCTCAATGCTGCATTGACCCCGAGAACTGCCAGGAGCCCCGGAATGCCGGCCTTCACCCGTGCCGAACTCGCCGACCTGAATGTCTTCATGACTATCGTCCGGCGCCGCAGCTTCCGTCATTCGGCCCAGGAACTGGGGGTCAGCACCTCGGCGCTGAGCCACAGCATGCGCAACCTCGAGGCGCGGCTCGGGGTGAAACTGCTCAACCGCACCAGTCGCTCGGTGGTGCCGACCGATGCCGGCAGCGCGCTGGCGGCCAAGCTGGAGGATGGCTTCCAGGTGATCGGCGAGGCCCTCGGCGAACTCGACGCCTATCGCACCTCGCCGGTGGGCCGGCTGCGCCTGAACGTGCCGCGCGACGCCTCGCGGCTGCTGGTGGGGCCGGTGCTGAGGCGCTTCACCGAGGCCTATCCGGACCTGCAGCTGGAGCTGTCGGTGGAGGACCGCATGGTCGACATCGTCGCCGATGGCTACGATGCCGGGATCCGCTACGGCGGGACGGTACCGCAGGACATGGTCGCGGTGCCGCTGACCGGGGAATTGCGCTGGGTGGTGGCCGCGGCGCCCGACTACCTGGCGCGGCACGGCGTGCCCGAGCGGCCGGACGACCTGCTGCGGCATGCCTGCATCCGCATGCGCCTGGGCGACAACTCGTTCTACAAGTGGGAACTGGGCGACGGCGAGCGGATGGTCGCGGTCGACGTGCCCGGCCCGCTCAGCGTCAACGAGAGCAACGCGGCGGTCGCCGCGGCGCTGGATGGTGTCGGCCTGGCCTATTGCCTGGAGGTGGGGATCGCCGAGGAACTGCGCAGCGACCGCCTGCGCCTGGTACTGCCGGAATGGACCTCGATGGGCGCGCCGTTCTGCCTCTATTATCCGAGCCGGCGCCAGCCGCAGCCGGGCTTGCGCCAGCTGATGGAAATGATCCGCGGCGACTGGCTGGGCCGCGCCTGAAAAGGAAAACCGCCCGTCGCGTGCTCACCTGGGCCCGGCAGCCACGCTCGGGCGGTGCGTGGCAGAGGGAACATGCCGCTGCGGCGAGGCGTCAGGCCCGGCGGGTCCGCCAGGAGCGTCGGCGCGGGGCCGGATGCTGGCGGCCGAACCAGTGCCAGCGGTTGCGCCGCAGCGCCTCGTGACATTCGTCGCGCAGCCAGGCCGGCAGCAGGCGCAGCCAGCGCAGATGGCGCCAGGGCCCCGGTAGTAGGCGCAGGACTTCCAGGAGGGCGTCGCTGTCGTCGCAGGCATAGGCGCCATCGATGAACAGCCAGGTGTCGAAATGCCCGGGTGCCAGGCCGAACCATTCGAGGATCGCCCGGCCCTCGGTGGACTGGGCGGCGCACAGTTTCAGGCGGGCGTCCGCGCGACGTGCCAGGAAGCTGCTCCAGAGGCCGCAGAAACGGCAGTGTTCGTCGTAGAGCACGAGCTTGTCGCCGGGCTGGAGGTACGGCGGCAGTGACATGAGGTTCTCCCCTGGTTCGGCTGTTCTTGCGAAGCCTTCGCACGGTAGCGGCCGGCTGCTGGAGCGGCTAGTGGGCGTGCTGTCAGAGTTTTCTTTCTGTGCAGTCATCGATTCGTCTTTCACCGGCCGGCGCCCGGCGATGGCCGATTCCTTTCCTGGAAGACGATGCTGCGCGCGGGTGGTTTAAGTTCGATGACGCCGGGACGAACGGGAGCGTTCCCCGGCGCGCGTGGCGGGGAACGCTGGGGGGATCAGCGGGAGACCGCTTCGAGGAGGGGCTCGGCGGCCAGCTTACCGACACCAGCCATGGCAGCGGGCCGGGCATGTAGCCGATCTCCAGGTTGGCGCCGGTGTCCAGTGCGTCGGGGAACACGCAGATCTCGTAGCCCTTGAACGGCTGGTCCTCGGGTTTCCCGTCTACTGCCGGCGCCAGCAGGCAGGCCGGGGTCCGCGCGGTGATCGAGCGGCTGGTGGAGGCGTTCACCGACGCGCCGGCCTGAGCCTGCAACGCCGGCGGCGGATTCCGGTCGAATGCGGCGCGCCGCGGAATCGCGCATCATGGCGGCCACCAGACCGAGGAGATTTCCATGGCAATCCCAAGCATCCCGCCCCTGTCCGTATTCGCGCTCGGGCTGGCGCTGGCCACGGCCGCCAGCGCCGCCGACGAGGCGCAACTGGTCGAGGCGATCAACGCCTACCGTAGCCAGCCGCAGAGCTGTGCCGGACAGGCCAGCGGCGAGTTGCCGCCGTTGTCCGCCGACCCGCGCCTGGCGCTGCCGGTGAATGCCTCCGGCGACCTGCAGCAGGCCATGGCGCGGGCGTCCTACCCGATGGTCAACGTGCAGTCGATCAGCCTCTCCGGCCCGCGCGACGCCGGCGCGGCGATGAAGGCCCTGGAGGAAAGCTTCTGCCGCGTGGTGCTCGACCCGCAATTCGTCGACATCGGCGTCAGCCGCCAGGACCGCGACTGGCGCATCGTCCTGGCGCGGCCGCTGCTCAGCGGCGGCATGGGCGACTGGCAGGCGGAAGGGCAGAAGCTGATGGAGCGGATCAACGTGGCACGCGGGCAGGCGCGCCAGTGCGGCGGCAAGTCCTACGCCGCGGCGCCGCCGCTGGCCTGGAACGCCACCCTCGGCGGTGCCGCCGAGGCGCATGCGCGGGCGATGGCCAACGACAACTTCTTCGACCATCTCGACCGCGACGGCCGCACGCCTGGCGACCGTGCCGAACTGGCCGGCTACGGCGGCGGGCTGATCGGCGAAAACATCGCCGCCGGCCAGGATGGCGTGGCCAAGGTGGTCGACGGCTGGCTGGCCAGCCCCGGCCATTGCGCCAACCTGATGAACCCCGGCTACCGCGAGCTGGGCGCGGGCTATGCCACCGATCCGAAGAGCGACGCGGGTATCTACTGGACGGCCATGTTCGGCGCGCCGTAACGGCGTCGGCGGCGGGCACGCCGCGCGGCCCGGACGGGCGGCGAAAATGAAAGAACCCGGCGAGCGTTCGCCGGGTTCTTCAGGTTCGGGCTAGCCGTTCTCCTCAATGCGGCGCATTGAGGGTCAGGCGCATGTGCCGGTTGACGTCCTTGTACAACAGGTAGCGGAAGCGACCCGGGCCGCCGGAATAGCAGGCCTGCGGGCAGAAGGCGCGCAGCCACATGAAGTCGCCGGCTTCCACCTCTACCCAGTCCTGGTTCAGGCGGTACACCGCCTTGCCTTCCAGCACGTACAGGCCGTGCTCCATCACATGGGTCTCGGCGAAGGGGATCACGCCGCCCGGCTCGAAGTTGACGATGTTGACGTGCATGTCGTGGCGCATGTCGCTCATGTCGACGAAGCGCGTGGTGCTCCAGCGGCCCTCGGTGTCCGGCATCACCAGCGGCTGGATGTCCTGCTCGTTGGTGACGAAGGCTTCCGGCAGCGGTACGCCGTCGACCTTCTGGTAGTGCTTGCGGATCCAGTGGAAGCGGGTGTGCTGGCCGGTGGTGTTGCGCACCTTGTAGTCGGCGCCCGGCGGGATGAAGGCGTAGCCGCCCGGCTGCATGGCATGGACCTGGCCCTGCAGGGTCAGGCTCAGCTCGCCTTCCACCACGAACAGCACGGCCTCGGCGTTGGGATCCTGTTCCGGCTTGTCGCTGCCGCCGTTGGGCGCCAGTTCGACGATGTACTGCGAGAAGGTCTCGGCGAAGCCGGACAGCGGGCGGGCGATCACCCACATGCGCATGTTGTCCCAGAAGGGCAGGTGGCTGGTGACGATATCGCGCATCACGCCCTTGGGAATCACGGCGTAGGCTTCGGTGAACATCGCCCGGTCGGTGAGCAGCTCGGTCTGTGCCGGGTGCCCGCCGTGCGGCGCGTAGTAGCTGGACTTGGACATGGAGCGTTTCCTCGTTGTTGTCTTGCTGCCGACGCGCGCCGCCGGATGAAGCGGGCTGGGCACGAGCCGTTGCTGACGGCAACGATATCCAGCGCCCCTCGCATGCACAAATTAAATGTTGGAATCTACCGTATTCATTTATCGAATGCGGGCCGGCCACGCGTATCTTCCGCCAGCACCCGCGATAGCACGCGTGCCAGCGCCTTCACCATCGGGTCCGCCGCCGGCCGGTGCAGCAGCGCCACTTCGAACACGTCCACCGCCGGTAGCCCGGCGTTCTTCGGCAGCACCGCATGGCCTGCGCTCACCGCGCGCAGCGGCAGCAGGCCGATGCCCATGCCATCGGCGATGGCCGATTGCAGGCCGCTGAGGCTGGAACTGGTGAAGCTGATGTGCCAGCGCCGGCCGACTGCCTCCAGCGCGGCGATCATCTCGTCGCGATAGACCCCGCGCGGTGGGAAGGTGACGATCGGCAGCGGATCGAGGTCGATGCAGGGGTTCCTGGCGCTGTCCACCCAGCGCGTCTTTTCCGGCCAGCAGGCCAGCGCCTCGCGGCTGGCGCGGCGCTGCTTGAGCAGTACCAGGTCGAGTTCGCCGCGGTCGTAGCTGGCGCTGAGGTCGCGGCTCATGCCGCTGGTGACCTCCAGCTTGACCTGCGGGTAGCGCCGGTTGAACGCCGCCAGTTGCTCGGTGGTGCGGCCGGCGGCGAAGTCGTCCGGTACGCCGATGCGTACCGTCAGCGCCACGGTGGCGCCGGACAGCGCCTCGGCCAGCTCGTCGTTCAGCGCCAGCAGGCGGCGGGCGTAGCCGAGCAAGGTATCGCCGGCATCGGTCGGCAGCACGTCGCGGTTGCCGCGTTCGAGCAGGCGGTGCCCGGCCAGTTCTTCCAGGCGCCGGACCTTCTGGCTGACGGTCGACTGGGTCGAGTGCAGGCGCGCGGCGGCGGTGGTGAAGCTGCCGCAGTCGGCCACCGTGACGATGGCGCGGAGCAGGTCGAGGTCGAACAGGCGGCTATTCGGTTTTTCACTGTCGCTCATGGCGATATCGCGTTTTCGAATGACCACCCGCTTTTAGCAGGTCGCCGCGGTCCGTCGCAATCCTCGGCGCCGGCGCGACGCGTTCCGGCCAACCGTGGGGAGGGCGGTAGGCGCTACTCGGGCACCTCGACGTTGACCTGCAGCGCGTCGTGGCGCCAGTACTCCAGGTCGCAGTCGATCAGGCGTCCCGACTGGTCGCGGTTGACCCGCACGATCCGCAGCGCCGGGCTGCCCACCGAGACCCGCAGCGGCCCGGCGGCCTCCGCCGGGAGGATGGTCGGGAGCATCTCGAAGCGCACCCGGCCGTAGCGGATGCCGTAGTGGTTGGCGTAGAGATCGGTCAGCGAGCGGGTCAGGTCGAAGCGCTCGATGCCGGGAAAGTAGGCGGGATTCAGGTAGTGCTCGACGTAGAGCACCAGCCGCCCGTCGACCCGCCGCGCCCGGCGGATCTGGAATACCCGCGACAGCGCCGGCAGCTCCAGGCGCTGGCAGATGTCGACGCTGGCCGGGATCATCGCCGCGCCGAGCACCTCGGTCTCCGGCACCCGGCCCTGGTCGGCGACCATCGCGTGGAAGTGGCTGCGCACCAGCGGGTTGTACAGCAACCGTTGCGGCGAGACGAACCAGCCACGGCGTTCCTCGCGGTAGATCAGGCCCTGGTCCTCCAATTGGCCGAGGGCCTCGCGCAGGGTGATGCGGGTGGTCGAGAACAATTCGCTCAGTTGCCGCTCGCTGGGCAGCTTGCTGCCGCGCGCGAGCAGGCCGCGCTCGATCTGCTCGCGCAGGGACTGGTAGATCACCGTCAGGGGGCGGGACGGCTCGTCGCGCATATCGGCGCTTCTCCGCTGGGGCTTCGGGGGCTACAGGGTAATGCTTCCGGGCCGCCGGCGGTATAGCGCGGCGCGCCTTCTCAGCGCCACTCCAGCACCGGCCAGCCGGCCTCGCGGGCGTGGCCGAGCAGCGCCGGGTCGGGGTTCACCGTGTGCGGCCGGTCGACCCGCGAGAGCAGCGGCAGGTCGTTGCGCGAGTCGGAATAGAAGGTCGCGCCGGCCAGCGTCTCGTCCTCCTGGGCCAGCCAGGCGTCGAGGCGCCGGACCTTGCCCTCGCGGTAGGTGAGGGTGCCGCGGGTGCGCCCGGTGTAGAGACCGTCGCGCTCCTCGATGTCGATCGCCAGCACCTCGTCCACCCCCAGCCGGCGGCCGATGGCGCTGACCAGGAAGTGCGCCGAGGCGGAGATGATCAGCAGGCGGTCGCCAGCCTGGCGGTGGCGTTCCAGACAGCGCACGGCGTCGGCGTGGATGCGCGGCGCGATGATCCGCGCGACGAAATCCTCGACGGCGCTGGCGATCTCCGCCGGGGTACGTCCGGCGATGGGCGCCAGGCTGAAGTCCATGTAGTCCTCCATGGCCAGCCGACCCTCGGCGTAGAGTTCCATGAGGCGGCGTTCCTGGTGCAGGAACGCGGTCTTCTCGACCCAGCCCAGTTCGGTCATGTAGCGCCCCCAGAGGGTCGCGCAGTCACCGTCGATCAGGGTGTCGTCGAGGTCGAAGAGAGCGAGTGGCATAGGCAGTTCCTTGTTCGCTGATGGTTGGCCCGGCGCGCCTGGCGGCCGGGCGGGTGAGTGGGGAAAGCTTCAACGCGCCTTGCCGGCCGCCAGCAGCGGCGCGCCGGCGATGCTCGCCGCCGGCTCGGCCTGGCGCGCGCCCGGCCGGCTGTTCCAGAACGGCACCAGCAGCAGGCTGGCGAGCAGCGCGGTGGCGGTGAACACGAAGAACACCGTGAGGGTATCGAAGTAGCCCGGCAGCAGGCCGCCGAGGATCGCCCCGATCGAGCCGCAGCCGTTGACGAAGCCGGTGGCGGTGCCGGCCGCCTCGCTGGTGCCGAAGTCGATGGCGGCGGCGCCGCTGATCATCGAGTCCGGCCCGTAGAGGGTGATGCCCATCATGAACAGCAGGCCGACCACCAGGTACAGGCTGCCGCTCTGCATCGCCGGCACGAACAGCGCCAGGCACACGGTCAGCGCCGCCAGGCTGAGCACGCAGGCCGGCATGCGGCGGGCGCCGAACAGCTTGTCCGAGGCCAGGCCGATGAGGATCGGCCCGGCCAGCCCGGCGACCTCGAAGGCCGAGGGCACGATGGCCGAGGCGACCTTGCCGATCTCCGGCATGCGTTCGTAGATGATCACCGGGCCCCAGAGCAGGATCGCGTAGCGCGCCGGCTTGAGCAGGAAGTAGGCGATGCCGAGGACCAGCACGTGGGGATTCCTCAGCGCCTTCAGCAGGGCGCCGGAATGGCTTGGCCGGGGCGCGTTGGCGGGGTGCGCGGCCTCGGCCTCCACGGGCGGCAGGCCGACGTCCTGCGGACGGTTGCGCTGGAGGAAGAAGAACAGCACGGCCACCGCCAGCACCACTCCCGCCGAGGACAGGAAGGCCATGCGCCAGTCGTGCGTCAGCTGGTAGGCGCACCAGCCGGCGAAGGGCGTCGCCACCAGCCCGCCGAAGGCGTAGCAGGTACTCCACAGGCCGAGCACGCGGCCGCGCTCGTAGGTGGCGAAGAAGGCGCCGATGTTCTTGCACAGCCCCGACCAGCCGGTGGACTGCGCCAGGCCCTGGACCACCATGCAGGCGGCGAAGATCGGCAGGGTGGCGAAGGTACCCATCGCCAGCGCCGCCAGCGCCGAGGTGAGCAAACCGCCGAGCACCACCACGCGGGTGCCGAAGCGGTCGGCGAACACCCCCCACATGAACTGGCCCACGGCGTAGGCGGCCAGGTAGAGGGCATCGAGATCGGCCATGGCGCTCTTGTCGAGTTCGAAGGAGGGGTCTTCGGCGATGCCGAGCTTGGCCACCGAGAAGGCCTTGCGGGTGAAGTAGAAGGCGGCGTAGGCCAGCCAGGTGATGACGAAGATCTGGATGCGCCAGCGCTGGAGCGATTGCCAGCCACGGTGCAGGGTACCGTTGTGGTTGTTCATGTGGGTCCCTATGGGTCTAGACAGTGCGGGGAGGTTTGTTCTTGTTGTGCTGCTGCAAAGCTGTCCGGATGCATGGTCTAGGCCAGATGCCTTTGACCATGACTTTTTTCACGCAAGGTTGGGGGCTGGTGACACGCTCCTTCTCGGCCATACCGAGATAGCCATGGGGTGTTGATCAGTAATGGCGGGGCTTGCCCGGCGATCCGATCAGGCGGATCGGTGAACGGAGGCCAATCTAGCACCGTGATTTTTATTGGTATAGACCAAAAATAGTGCAAAAGGATTCGAATTTTGCGAGGGAATGCCCTGGATTAATGCAAAAGCCTCGCACCGGGAGGAGGGATGCAAGGCATTTATTGAGAAATTTCAGGGATTTGGAATAGACCAGATTTTCGATGGATAGGCCGAAGACCCGCCTGGCTGGATGCAAGGCGGGCTTTCATCGCGGAAGCAGGCGCGGAAGGCGAGCATTGGCCGCAGATCCGAGATTGTCGCCGGTGTGCCGGTTTCAGAGCGGTGAAGCGCCGTTTGCAAAACAGGTGGAGGCGCCGCGCCGGCCGTCGCTGGATCGGTGGACAGTCAATCGGCGCTGGCGCAGCCGAGACGCACCGCGAGCGTCCTGTCAGTCGCCAGTCGCGTATCCGCCGCCAGCATCAGCGTGCGGACGCCTTCGTGGCGACCGTCGAGCAGGCCTTCCTGAAGGACCAGCGCCTGCGCATTGGCCTGCGTGGCCAGCAGCCGATAACGCACCAGCGCCGAGGTACAGCCGCATTCGCCGGTGGAACGCCGGGCCTCCAGGGTGAGTGGCAGGTGCAACTGGCCCTCCGCCGTGTGCGGCGCACCGAGCCGGGCGGCGAGGCAGGCGGAGAGGGCATTGTCGAGCGTCGCCGCGTCGGCGAATGGGGCGGCCAGGCAGAGGCTGCCGAGGAGCAGGGCTTTGGCGTCCATGTCGGGGTTCCGCTGGGGCTGAGAGGGAATCATGGCTGAGGTGGGCGGGTGCTGCCAGCCCAGGAGATCTATCAAGGAAAAACGTCTGGCTGAAACCGCCGCTCTATCCGGCGACGAGCGTCGACTTGCATGAACGAGTGGCGTCCGCCATTGCTCAAGCCCTGACTCCTTTCAGGGTATGTGGCGGGATCAGGCCCGGATCAGCGGGCGTGGGCTGTCGAGGAGGTGCGGACAGTCGGAGAGGGGGATCCAGGTCTTGCCTTGCCAGTGCAGGGTGTCGATCTCGGCGGTTTTCCAGCGCAGCACGGCGCGCTGGGGCGTGGCTTTGTGGCGGGTCTGGCTGCGCAGGCGTGGCAGCACCGAGCCGCTGACCCAACGACGCAAGCCTCGCGCCGCGCCGGGTACGGCGAGCCAGAGCAGGGCGTAGAGCCCGGACTCGCTGACCAGGCAATCCTGGTGTGGCCCGTGGCGTTCGTCGTGGAGCCAGGCGAGCCGCCACTGGTCGGCATCCAGGTGCCGCTCCAGCGCATGGCAGAGGGCGAACAAGCGCTCGCGCTGTTCCGCCGTCGCCAGCGGCCACGGCGCCTCGTCACACAACGCCGCCGGCGCCCGACCGCCCAGGTAACGGCCCAGCAGCCGCACCAGGTCGGAGAGCACGAACCAGCCTTCCTCATCCAGCAGCACGGCGCGCAGGACCCGATGGTGGTGGGTGAAACGACTGGGGTGGAGGAGGGTGTCAGACATGGCGCACCTCCGGGGAGGTGGTGTTGGTGTCGTGCCGCGAGGGGATGAATGGGGTGGGTTGAAAAACGAATGGCATACGCATTTCCTCAATGGAATACACCGCTACTTTCGGGAGCGGTTTGCCGCTGGGTGGTATGCGTTCTTAGCGCCGAAGAATGATTATGGAGCGCACCGATAGCGGTCAACGGTAGGGCGAATAACTGCAAAGCAGTTATCCGCCGATTCTCTGAAGCCATTGCTTGTACATCGACTTGACGAAGTTCTTTCAATCCCCCGATGCTCGGGCGTTACAGGAAAATCCTGTGTAGTTGCGGATAACGCTTCGCGTTATTCGCCCTACCTCTTCCAGAGAAACATCCGACGCTCCGGTCCGCCCCATCAGGAGGCCGAGCGGAATCGTCGTGTAGGAGGTCGAATGCAGGGGCAAGCGCTTTGGTTACTTTCTCGGGGCCGGCCATCCTGCGAGGCCGAGAAAAAGACTTGGTAGCCGGGGTAGAGCGAGTAACGGCACAGCCGTTATCCGCCAGCAGACTCAAACCCGCTCCGCCGCTCGGACCTCCAAGGAAGGATCACCGGCCCAATCCTTGGGATAAAGCCCTTCAGCTACGGCCCGGTGGAAGGTGGAGAAGGGCCAGTCCTTGACCGCCGTAACCAGCCCGTGTTTCACAGGGTTGAGATGGATGTAGTCGAAATGGCGCCGGTAGTCCGTGTCATTGCGAATCAGGTGTTCCCAGTAGCGGTGTTGCCAGATGGCGCGTTGTCCTCGCCGCCGTTGCGCGAGGGTACGTGGTTCGTGGCAGGGGATGCGCCGTGCGAAGCCGGACTTGATGACCTTCCAGCGGGTGGCGAAATCGGCATCGTGGGGCGGCAGGGTCCAGAGGCAATGCATGTGTTCCGGCAGCACGACCCAGGCATCGATGCGGAAGGGATGCCGGTGCCTGGTCTGAGCGACCACGCGGCGCAGCAGGTCGATTTCGCGGGTCAGCAGGTTAGAGCGGCGGTCATGCAGGGTGACGGTGAAGAAATAGGTGCCGCCAGGGACCCAGGTTCGTCGGTAGCTTGGCATTGGGGATCATCCGTGTATCCAGAGGGATTTCGGAGCGTACCTTGGCCAGGTGGCGGATAACGCTGCGCGTTATTCGCCCTACGAAGGTTTCAGATTGAGTGAATGGTTGGGCATGTTTTTCTCTTTAATGAAGAGCCCCGCACAAGGCGGGGCTCTTTTCTCTACCACTGCCCCAAAAATCCCTTTCCGGCAACAGCGTCTAACGGTCTTGACCTAAATCGAGAATCTCAATCCCAGCTCAGTGCTCCGCCCGTCTGGTACTCGATAACCCGCGTCTCGAAGAAGTTCTTCTCCTTCTTCAGGTCCATGATCTCCGACATCCACGGGAACGGGTTGGTGGTCCCCGGATACTCTTCCTTCAGGCCGATCTGGGTCAGGCGCCGGTTGGCGATGAACTTCAGGTAGTCCTCCATCATCGCCGCGTTCATGCCCAGCACCCCGCGCGGCATGGTATCGCGCGCGTATTCGATCTCCAGCTGGGTGCCCTGGAGGATCATCTGGGTCGCCTCGTCCTTCATCTGGGCGTCCCACAGGTGCGGGTTCTCGATCTTGATCTGGTTGATCACGTCGATGCCGAAGTTCAGGTGCATCGACTCGTCGCGGAGGATGTACTGGAACTGCTCGGCGGTGCCGGTCATCTTGTTGCGGCGGCCCATGGAGAGGATCTGGGTGAAGCCGCAGTAGAAGAAGATGCCTTCCAGCACGCAGTAGTAGGCGATCAGGTTGCGCAGGAACTGGCGGTCGGTTTCCGGGGTGCCGGTCTGGAACATCGGGTCGGAGATCGAGCGGGTGTACTTCAGGCCCCACGAGGCCTTCTTCGCCACGCTGGGGATCTCATGGTACATGTTGAAGATCTCGCCCTCGTCCATGCCCAGCGACTCGATGCAGTACTGGTAGGCGTGGGTGTGGATCGCCTCTTCGAAGGCCTGGCGCAGGATGTACTGGCGGCACTCGGGGTTGGTGATCAGGCGGTACACGGCCAGCACCAGGTTGTTGGCGACCAGCGAGTCGGCGGTGGAGAAGAAGCCGAGGTTGCGCATGACGATGCGCCGCTCGTCCTCGCTGAGGCCGTCCTTGCTCTTCCACAGGGCGATGTCGGCGTTCATGTTGACTTCCTGCGGCATCCAGTGGTTGGCGCAACCATCCAGATACTTCTGCCAGGCCCAGTCGTACTTGAAGGGGACGAGCTGGTTGAGGTCGGCGCGGGCGTTGATCATCTGCTTGTCGCCGACCTGCACGCGCGCGGCGGAGCCTTCGAGGTCGTCCAGGCCTTCCTGGATGTCGAGGTCGTTCAGGGCCTTCTTGGCGCGGGCGACGGCGTCGGAGTCGTCGGCGGAAACGGCGCGCGCTTCTTCCACCGAGCCGGCGGCTTCGTCGTCCAGCTTGTCATGGCCCTGGGCAACGGCCTGGGCGGCGGCGGGCGCGGCCTTGGCTTCGGTCGGGTCTTCTTTGTCGAATTCGTCCCAGCTCAGCATCTTGCTCTCTCCTGGTCTGGCGGCCGTCTCGGCGGCCTGGATATGGGGCGTGAGGTGCACGCGAAAGCGGTGGTCCGGCACGGTCTGGCCGGGCCGTTCTTCTCCCCCGGAGGGAAGAAGGGGATTGTTCCTGGCCCTGGCGAGAGGCCTTGCGCTGCCAGCGTGGCGCTGGACGAGCGACCGTCAGGCGCCGGGCAGGCCGGACCCACGCGAGGAGTCCGGCTTGCCCGGCCGCGACACGGACGTCGTTCAGCGACGCGCGATCACTGGCAGGCTTCGCAGTCGGGGTTGTCGATGCTGCACGCCTGCGGTACCGGCGCCGGCTTCGGCTCGGCGGCCGGGGCGGCTTGCAGGCCGTCGTTGCCACCGGCCGACACGGCGTTGAGCTTGCCGGTGTTGATGGTGGACTTCTCGGTGCTGGTGGCGGCCAGGGCACGGAGGTAGTAGGTGGTCTTCAGGCCGCGGAACCAGGCCATGCGGTAGGTCACGTCGAGCTTCTTGCCCGAGGCGCCGGCGATGTACAGGTTCAGCGACTGGGCCTGGTCGATCCACTTCTGGCGACGGCTGGCGGCTTCGACGATCCAGCGGGTCTCGACTTCGAACGCGGTGGCGTAGAGGTCCTTGAGGTCCTGCGGGATGCGCTCGATCTGCTGCACGGAACCGTCGTAGTACTTCAGGTCGTTGACCATGACCGGGTCCCACAGGCCGCGGGCCTTGAGGTCGCGCACCAGGTAGGGGTTGATCACGGTGAACTCGCCGGAGAGGTTCGACTTCACGTACAGGTTCTGGTAGGTCGGCTCGATCGACTGCGAGACGCCGGTGATGTTGGCGATGGTCGCGGTCGGCGCGATGGCCATGATGTTCGAGTTGCGGATGCCTTTCTGTACGCGCTCGCGCAGCGGCGCCCAGTCGAGGGTTTCCGACAGGTCGACTTCGATGTACTTGGCGCCGCGCTCTTCGATCAGCTTCTTCTCCGAGTCGATCGGCAGGATGCCTTGCGACCACAGCGAGCCCTGGAAGGTCTGGTAGGCGCCGCGCTCGTCGGCCAGGTCGCAGGACGCCTGGATCGCGTAGTAGCTGATGGCTTCCATGGACTGGTCGGCGAAGGCGATGGCCGCGTCCGAACCGTAGGGGATGTGCTGCAGGTACAGGGCGTCCTGGAAGCCCATGATGCCCAGGCCTACCGGACGGTGCTTGAAGTTGGAGTTCTGCGCCTGCGGGACCGAGTAGTAGTTGATGTCGATGACGTTATCGAGCATGCGTACCGCGGTCTTGACGGTCTTCTCCAGCTTGGCGGTGTCCAGCTTGCCGTCGACGATGTGGTTGACCAGGTTGATCGAGCCCAGGTTGCAGACGGCGATCTCGTCCTTGTTGGTGTTCAGGGTGATCTCGGTGCAGAGGTTCGAGCTGTGCACCACGCCCACGTGCTGCTGCGGGCTGCGCAGGTTGCACGGGTCCTTGAAGGTCAGCCACGGGTGGCCGGTCTCGAACAGCATGGAGAGCATCTTGCGCCACAGGTCCTTGGCCTGGACGACCTTGTGCAGCTTCAGCTTGCCGTAGCTGGCCAGGGCCTCGTAGTACTCGTAGCGCTCCTCGAAGGCCTTGCCGTAGAGGTCGTGCAGGTCGGGGACGTCGGACGGCGAGAAGAGGGTCCAGGAGCCGTCGTCGAAGACGCGCTTCATGAACAGGTCGGGGATCCAGTTGGCGGTGTTCATGTCGTGGGTACGACGACGGTCGTCACCGGTGTTCTTGCGCAGCTCGAGGAATTCCTCGATGTCCAGGTGCCAGGTCTCCAGGTAGGCGCAGACCGCGCCCTTGCGCTTGCCGCCCTGGTTGACCGCGACCGCGGTGTCGTTGACCACTTTCAGGAAGGGCACGACGCCCTGGGACTTGCCGTTGGTGCCCTTGATGTAGGAGCCCAGCGCGCGCACCGGGGTCCAGTCGTTGCCCAGGCCGCCGGCGAATTTCGACAGCATGGCGTTGTCGTGGATGGCGCCGTAGATGCCCGACAGGTCGTCCGGCACGGTGGTCAGGTAGCAGCTGGAGAGCTGCGGACGCAGGGTGCCGGCGTTGAACAGGGTGGGGGTGGAGCTCATGTAGTCGAAGGACGACAGCAGGTTGTAGAACTCGATGGCGCGTGCCTCGCGGTCCTCCTCCTCGATGGCCAGGCCCATGGCCACGCGCATGAAGAAGATCTGCGGCAGTTCGAAGCGGATGCCGTCCTTGTGGATGAAGTAGCGGTCGTACAGGGTCTGCAGGCCGAGGTAGGTGAACTGCTGGTCGCGCTCGTGATCGATGGCCTTGCCCAGTTTCTCCAGGTCGAATTCCTTCAGCTTGGCATCGACCAGCTCGAACTCGGCGCCTTTCTCGATGTAGGCCGGCAGGGCCTTGGCGTACAGCTCGGCCATTTCGTGATGGGTGGCGCTCTCGGCCACGCCGAGGAAGCCCAGGGCTTCGGCGCGCAGGGTGTCCATCAGCAGGCGGGCGGTGACGTAGGAGTAGTTCGGCTCGCGCTCGACCAGGGTGCGCGCGGTCATCACCAGGGCGGTGTTGACGTCCTTCTCGGCGACGCCGTCGTAGAGGTTCTTCAGGGTCTCGCGCTCGATCAGCGCGCCGTCCACCTCGGCCAGGCCTTCGCAGGCTTCGCTGATGATGGTGTTCAGGCGGCCCATGTCCAGCGGCGACAGGCTGCCGTCGGCGCGGGTGATGCGGATGCTCGGGTGCGGCTGGGCGACGTCGCTGGCGGCGCCGGCGTTCTTGCGCTCGGCGGCGCGGGCTTCGCGGTAGATCACGTAGTCGCGGGCGACCTTCTGCTCGCCGGCGCGCATCAGGGCCAGTTCGACCTGGTCCTGGATCTCTTCGATGTGGATGGTGCCACCGGACGGCATGCGGCGCTTGAAGGTGGCGGTGACCTGCTCGGTCAGGCGGCGCACGGTGTCATGGATACGCGACGAGGCGGCGGCGGTGCCGCCTTCCACGGCGAGGAACGCCTTGGTGATGGCCACGGTGATCTTGTCATCGGTGTAGGGGACTACGGTGCCGTTGCGCTTGATCACGCGCAGCTGGCCCGGCGCGGTGGCGGCCAGATCCTGCGACGAATCGGCGGCCTGCGGCGCGTTGGCCTGCGGGTTCTCGCGTGTGGTGTCGGTATGCATGGGTGGGTATCTCCACGTTCTCGTAATGGTTTTGCTAGCGGGCGCCGGGGCGCCCATTCCCTTGAATCGATAAAGAGCCGGGCAGCCGGCCTCGCGGCGGCTGCTTCATTCGAATGCTGAGGGTGGGGACTGTGAGTGCCTCCCTGGCCCTGGCGGGTTCGTGGCGTTTTGCCGGCGAACACAATACCTAGTGGTGTTGACTGTCTGTTTACAGTGTCCGTTGCAACACCCGTACCGCTTTTCCAACGCCATGAAGGGCTCCCCGCGGTGAGCACCGCCGATGCTTTCAATACGTCTGGAAATGGCTTTTTTCGGAGCCGCCGGAGCCATCTGAGTGGTCCGTGCGCGGTTGGTTCCGTTGTAGCCGTTCGTTCGCTCGAAACCCAAGATATAGGGGGTGGCGCCGATGGGGATACAAGATAATGCGCTAATGGGGTGTTTGCAAGGTGACAGTCTGGGGGAAACCTGTGGATAAAGTGTGGGTCTTCTGTGCGTGATTCCTAGGAATCGTCCGTAGGCCGCGGCAGCGCTGGAGAATGCCATTCGTCGCCCTCGGAAAGCACCGTCGCAGACCTGTTCCCCAACCTTTCGGGGCGCGCACCCTACCCACAATATGTAGTGTTTGCAAGATGTTCCGCGCCCGCTGCCGCGCGGCGTCCGTATTGGCTACAATGCGGGCCGCTCCGAGAGGGCCGCACGGCGGCCCCGGGACCGCGATACGAAGGAGGCTGTGTGGAGCAAGAAGCCTGGCGCATCCTGATCGTCGAGGACGATCGACGCCTGGCCGAGCTGACCCGGGAATACCTGGAAGGCAACGGCCTGAAGGTCGACATCGAGGCCAACGGCGCGCTGGCCGCGGCGCGCATCCTCGCCGAGCGCCCGGACCTGGTGGTGCTCGACCTGATGCTGCCGGGCGAGGACGGGCTGTCCATCTGCCGCCAGGTGCGCCCGCAGTTCGACGGCCCGATCCTGATGCTCACCGCGCGCACCGACGACATGGACGAGGTGCTCGGCCTGGAGATGGGCGCCGACGACTACGTGTGCAAGCCGGTGCGCCCGCGCGTGCTGCTGGCGCGTATCCGCGCCCTGTTGCGGCGCAGCGAGGCCCCGGAAACGGGCGCGCCGCCCTTGGACAGCAAGCGCCTGGCGTTCGGCCGCCTGGTGATCGACAACGCGATGCGCGAGGCCTGGCTGGACGAGGCCACCATCGAGCTGACCAGCGCCGAGTTCGACCTGCTCTGGCTGCTGGCGGCCAACGCCGGGCGCATCCTCTCCCGCGAGGAGATCTTCAACGCCCTGCGCGGCATCGAGTACGACGGCCAGGACCGCTCCATCGACGTGCGCATCTCGCGGATCCGCCCGAAGATCGGCGACGACCCGATGCATCCGCGGCTGATCAAGACCGTGCGCAGCAAGGGCTATCTGTTCGTCGGCGAGGGCTGAGCCGCGTTCGCCGCGCCGGCCGCCCGGCCGGCATCGACACCCATGGGGGCTCGCCGATGAAATCCATCTTCCTGCGCATCTATGGCGGCATGCTCCTGGCCCTGCTGCTGGTCAGCGGCCTCGGCCTGTTCGGCCTGCACTGGATCAACGAGGTACGCGGCGAGCACTACCGCGAGGAACTGGCGCGCGGCACTTTCCGCCTGATGGCCGACAACCTGCAGCCGATGAGCGCCACCGAGCGCAAGCGCGCCCTGGCGCAGTGGAGCCGGCTGATGGGCATCCCGCTGCGGCTGGTCGGACTGGACGAGCTGCGGCTGGACGGGCGCAGCCGCGCGCGGCTGATGAACGGCCAGGTGCTGGTGAAGCAGACCGCCGAGCACACCGTCACCGTGCATACCCAGGCCAGCGCCACCGAGGGGCTGGTGCTCAGTGGCGAGGTGCAGCAGGTCAGCGAGCAACTGGCGCGGGCCACGGTCTACCTGCTGATGGACGAACTGGTGCGCTACCCGGCCAGCGAGCAGCCCTACCACCTGGCGCGGATCGTCCGCGACAAGCGCTTCGGCTTCCCGGTGCACCTGCTCCAGGTCAAGGAGCTGGACCTCGACGACGACCAGCGCCGGCGGGTGGTGGAAGGCGACACGGTGATGGCGCTGGGCAAGGACGGCGACTCGATCCGCATCTTCGCCGGCATCCTCGACACGCCCTGGGTGCTGGAGCTGGGCCCGCTGTACCAGATGAACCTCTATCCGCCGCAGTTGCTGTTGCTGCTCGGCGCCCTGTGCCTGGGCTTCATCGGCCTGATCATCTACCTGCTGGTGCGCCGCCTGGAGCAGCGTCTGCGCAGCCTGGAGGCGGCGGCCTCGCGGATCGCCCGGGGCAGCCTGGACACCCGCGTCGAGGTGCGCGGCGGCGACTCGGTGGGACGCCTGGGCGCGGCCTTCAACCACATGGCCGAGCATATCCACCGGCTGCTGACGGTGCAGCGCGAGATGGTCCGCGCGGTGTCCCACGAGCTGCGCACGCCGGTGGCGCGGCTGCGCTTCGGCCTGGAGATGATCGAGACCGCCGAGACCGACGCTGCCCGCCTGAAATACCTGGAGGGAATGGACAACGATATCCAGGACCTCGACAAGCTGGTCGACGAGATGCTCACCTACGCGCGGCTGGAGCAGGGCTCGCCGCCGCTGACCTACCAGCGCGTGGAGCTGGGCGCGCTGGTGCGCCAGGTGGTGGAGGAGATCGCCCCGCTGCGCCGCGAGGTGTTGGTCAGCTGCGAGGAGGGAGTGCTGCTGCCGGAGGAGCTGGGCAGCTGGATCGAGGCCGAGCCGCGCTACCTGCACCGGGCCCTGCAGAACCTGCTGACCAATGCGCTGCGGCATGCCGATCGTCGGGTCAGGATCAGCTACCGGGTCAGCCTGGAGCGGTGCCGGGTGGATGTCGAGGACGACGGGCCGGGGGTGCCGGAGGCGCAATGGGAGCGGCTCTTTACGCCATTCCTGCGCCTGGACGACAGCCGCACCCGGGCTTCCGGCGGGCACGGCCTGGGGCTGTCGATCGTCCGGCGGATCGTCTACTGGCATGGCGGGCGGGCCTCCATCGGCCGCAGCGAGACCCTGGGCGGCGCCTGCTTCACCCTGGCCTGGCCGCGCAAGGCGGGTCTGCGCGACCGCTGAAAAGCTGACGGAAATATGGCAGCTAGCTATCTGCAAGTGCATGCGCAGACGTATTCCAGGCGTAGCGAAAACATATCGAAAGGCCAGTCCCGCCGGGCGTGGCAGGTATTCCGCCAGGGGCTAAAAAAGTCCTTTTCAGTTGGACTCGTTTGTTTATACTCCGGGACGCGGTGGCTAGTGGAACGCCATTCGAAATGCCCGCTCCAACGGCATTTTGCCGGGGTCGGATAACAAGAACAGCGTTGCGCAGCCGAACCGTCGAAGTCTTCCCGGATTGGGAAGGCCACTTATAAAAAATTGCAAGTTGGAGAGTGTGGTAATGGCTGATCGTGAGGTCGGAACCGTCAAGTGGTTCAATGACGCCAAAGGTTATGGATTCATTCAACGCGATAGCGGTCCGGACGTGTTCGTTCACTACCGCGCCATCCGCGGCGAGGGTCACCGCTCCCTGGTGGAAGGCCAGAAAGTGGAATTCTCGGTGATCCAGGGCCAGAAAGGCCTGCAAGCGGAAGACGTCTCCAAGGTCTGATTCCCGCAAGCAAAAGCCCGTCGCGAGACGGGCTTTTGTCATCCAGCGCATCCACCCCGCCAGGCCCGCCAACGGGCGGCCCTCGCAGCGCGGGGTTTTCGTCGTTCAGCCGGTGCGCCAGGTGATTTCCTCGACGCCCTCGGCGCTGACCCGCAGCCAGCGGTCGGCGTCTTCCTCGCCCTGGTTCTCGTCCCAGCCGCCCGGCGCGCAGCGGATCTCCACGCCCAGCGCGGCCTGCGCGGCCCTGGCGCAGGCGAGGTCGTCGTCCCAGGGCGTGCTGTCGCTCTCGAGGAACAGGCTGTGCCACTTGCCCACCGCCTTCGGCAGCCAGGTGACGCGCACCGCGCCGTGTTCGCCGCGGGCCGTGCACTTGAGGGTCTGGCCGCGTTCCTGCCACGGGCCGCAGGGGCCCAGCGCCTGTTCCAGCCAGGCGGCGACGGCCGCGTGCTCGGCGTCTTTCAGGTAGATCTCGATATCCGGTTGGCGCATGGGGTTCTCGGGGACGGTCAGTCGCGTTGCAGCCAATCGTAGCGCACCGCCACGCTGACTTCGAAGGGTTCGGCGAGGATCCGCGCGCGGCGCTCGGCGTTGACCCGCCAGCCGTGCGGGGTCATGGCCAGGAGGTTTTCCCGCGCTTCGTAGCTGTCCAGGGCCAGGCGGAAGCTGAGGGTTTCCGTATGGCGCAGGCTGAGCGGCGCGGGCAGGCCGGCGAGGTGCTTGTCGTCGGCGTAGTCGCGCACGTCATCGTAGAGGCGCTGGCGCAACTCCAGCAGGTGCGCGCTGGCCGGGCCCAGGCGCAGCACGCCGCCGCCGGGGGCGAGGACGCGCACCGCCTCGTTCCAGTCGATCGGGCTGAATACGCTGGCGATCAGCTCGCAACTGGCCTCGGCCAGCGGCAACCGCGCCATGCTCGCCACAAGCCAGGTCAGCTGTGGCGCACGACGGCAGGCGCGCTTCACCGCCTCGCGGGAGATGTCCAGGGCGTAGCCCTCGGCGTCGCCCAGGGCTTCGCCGAGCTGGGCGCTGTAGTAGCCTTCGCCGCAGCCGATGTCCAGCCAGCGCCGTGGCGCGCGCTCGGCGGCCAGCTCGGCCAGGCGCCGGGCCAGCGGCGCGTAGTGGCCGGCGCCGAGGAACTGGCGGCGGGCCTCGACCATGGCGGCGTTGTCGCCCGGGTCGAGGCTTTTCTTGTGCTGCACCGGCAGCAGGTTCAGGTAGCCCTGGCGGGCGCGGTCGAAGCGGTGCCCGGCGGGGCAGGCGACGCCGTTGTCGACCGTTCCCAGGGCGGCGGAGCAGAGCGGGCAGATCAGCATCAGGCGAGCAGCCTCACCAGGGTCTGGTAGTAGATCTCGGTGAGCAGTTCCAGGTCGCTGGCCAGGACCCGCTCGTTGACCTGGTGGATGGTGGCGTTGACCGGGCCGAGCTCGACCACCTGGGTGCCCATGGTGGCGATGAAGCGTCCATCGGAAGTACCGCCGCTGGTCGAGGGCCGGGTCTCGCGGCCGGTGACCGCCTTGATGCTGGCGGCCACCGCGTCGAGCAGCTCGCCCGGTTCGGTGAGGAACGGCAGGCCGGACAGCGCCCATTCGATATGCCAGTCCAGGCCGTGCTTGTCGAGGATCGCCTCGACGCGCTTCTGCAGGCCTTCGACGGTGGATTCGGTGGAGAAGCGGAAGTTGAACAGCGCGCTCAGTTCGCCGGGGATGACGTTGGTGGCGCCGGTCCCGGAGTTCAGGTTGGAAATCTGGAAGCTGGTCGGCGGGAAGAAGGCGTTGCCGTCGTCCCAGTGTTCCGCCGCCAGTTCGGCCAGCGCCGGGGCAGCCAGGTGGATCGGGTTCTTCGCCAGGTGCGGGTAGGCCACGTGGCCCTGCACGCCGCGGATGGTCAGCCTGGCGCCGAGGGAGCCGCGGCGACCGTTCTTCACCACGTCGCCGACCAGGCTGGTGCTCGACGGTTCGCCGACGATGCACCAGTCCAGGCGCTCGCCGCGCGCGGCGAGGCGCTCGACCACCGCCTTGGTGCCATGGTGGGCCGGGCCTTCTTCGTCGCTGGTGATGAGGAAGGCGATGGCGCCCTTGTGCCCGGGATGGTCGGCGACGAAGCGCTCGACCGCGACGATCATCGACGCCAGGCTGCCTTTCATGTCCGCCGCGCCGCGCCCGCAGAGCATGCCCTGCTCGTCGATCAGGGCGTCGAAGGGTTGGTGCTGCCAGGCCTGCACCGGCCCGGTGGGGACCACGTCGGTGTGCCCGGCGAAGCACAGCACCGGGCCGTCGCCGCCGCGCCGCGCCCAGAAGTTGTCCACCTCTTCGATGCGCATCGGCTCCAGGGCGAAGCCGGCGGCTTCCAGGCGGCGCATCATCAGGGCCTGGCAATCGGCGTCGACAGGGGTGACGGAGGGGCGGCGGATCAACTCGCAGGCGAGTTCGAGGGTCGGCGAGAGACTCGGCGAAGAGGCGGTCATGGGGAGGGCATCCTGAACGGGTCGAGCGGGAAAGGGGGAATCTTAAAGCATAAACGCTGGCGAAGGGGCGCCGTTTAGGCGGGCGTTTCGGATCGGCAACCTCGGCGCGGCGGCGGATAACCGCGTTACGGCTATCCGCCCTCCGGAGTATCCAGCGCCCGGATCGGGCGCAGGCGAGTAGCGCGAAGCGCTACCCCCGGGCGGGTTTCCATGGGCTGCGCCCAAGCGCCGCTCTGTCCGGTGCCTCCTCGCATGCTGTCCCGCGCCCCTGCGAGGCACTCAGGCGCCGGGCTGGCGGCTCCCTTGCAGGTCTGGCCCGGTCGCCGCGGCAGGCTGCAAGAACGCAGGCGACGCGGCGCGCCCGGCTTTTTATAATGCGCGGCAATTCGCGATCGGATGTTTCAGGGGTGGGTGATGCAGGTGGATGAACAGCGCTTCGGCGGTATCGGCCGGTTGTACGGTCGCGAGGGGCTGCAGCGCCTGGCCGACAGCCACGTGGCGGTGGTCGGCGTCGGCGGGGTCGGTTCCTGGGCGGCGGAAGCGCTGGCGCGCAGCGGCGTCGGCGAGATTTCCCTGTTCGACCTCGACGATGTCTGCGTGACCAACACCAACCGCCAGGTGCACGCCATCGAGGGCGCGGTGGGCAAGGCCAAGGTCGAGGTGATGGCCGCGCGCATCCTGGCCATCAACCCGGCCTGCCGGGTCCGCGCGGTGGCCGATTTCGTCACTCGCGAGACCATGGCCGAGTACATCGTGGACTTCGACTACGTCATCGACTGCATCGACAGCGTGGCCGCCAAGGCCGCGCTGATCGCCTGGTGCAAGCGGCGCAAGATCCCGGTGATCAGCACCGGCGGCGCCGGTGGCCAGGTCGATCCGACGCAGGTCCAGGTCGCCGACCTGAACAAGACCTTCAACGACCCGCTGGCGGCCAAGGTGCGTTCCACCCTGCGCCGCGACTACAACTTCTCGCGCACGCCGGGACGCACCTACAGCGTGCCCTGCGTGTTCTCCAGCGAACAGCTGCGCTACCCGAAGCCGGACGGCACGGTGTGCCAGTCGAAGAGTTTCGTCGGCGAAGGGGTGAAGCTGGACTGCGCCGGCGGCTTCGGCGCGGTGATGATGGTCACCGCCACCTTCGGCATGGTCGCCGCCGCCCGCGCCGTCGAGCGCCTGGCGGAAGGCCGCGCGCTGCGGCCGTCGCGGCGCACGCCGGGGAAGGCCTGATCAGGCGCCGACCGCCACCAGGCTGAGCAGGCGCTCGTCGAGCACGGCGAACTGGGCGTCCAGCTCGCTGCCGTGCCGCCACTCCGCCGACAGGTCAGTGAGCAGGCGCAGCCGGGCGTGGCCGTCGGCGCGCCATTCCAGCAGTTCCGCATGTTCGAAGTAGAAGCGCTTGCCCACCAGCGGATAGAGCGCCTTGAACAGGCTTTCCTTCAGCGAGAAGACCAGCGTCACCAGCAGGCCGGTGCGTCGCTCCAGGTCGTCGGCGAAGCGCAGGCGCTCGCCTTCGGTGAGGATCTCGCCATGCAGGTAGCGCGCCCGTTCGGCTTCGAGCAGGGTTTCCACGTCCAGGCCGAGGCCGCGCCAGTCGCCGCGCGCCGCCACCAGGGCAGCGGCCCAGCGGTCGCCGTGGGTGATCGAGCCGCTGATCGCGGCCGGCCAGACCGGCGCGCGGTCCTCGCCGATGGCCGGCACCTGGCCGTTGCCGTCGAGGGCGAACAGGGCCGCGCGCGCGCAGAGGCGTCCGGCGAGGAATTCGGCCTGGCGCTTGGCCACCGCGCGGAGGATGTTCGCCGGCGGCTGGATGCCGGCCAGGGCGAAGTCGCCGGGTTGCAGCAGCGCCGGGTCGAAGCGGGTGCTGCGCAACTGCACGCCGGGCAGCGCGACGGGCAGCGGCCAGTGGGCGTCCAGCGGGGAGCAGAAGGCGGGAAGACGGTCGTTCATGGCGCGCATTGTGCCGGTTCCCGACGTGGCCCACCAGTCACGCGGCGCTTACACAAGATTGCAAAAGCGCAACAAAGGAAAACGGACCGCGAGGCCCGGTTTTGACAGACTGCGCCGCGCATTCCCGTGGAATGCAGGTGAGGTTGTTTGTTGATGACGGGATACTGTCCTGTCTCGACCTTTCAAGACGGGAGTCCTTCCGGGGACTCCCGTTTTTTTATGCGTCGAGGCCGGGTCAGCCCCGCTTGAAGATGTCCTCGAGGAACGCCTGCAGGTCCGCCCAGGAGCGCTGGTCGGCCTGGCGGTCGTAGCCGATGTCCAGGCCGTGGCCCTGGTGCGTGTCGGCGTCCGGATTGGTGAAGCCATGCCTGGCGCCGTCCTGGATCACCACCTGGTAGTCGGCGCCGGCGGCGCTCAACTCCTGTTTCAGGGCGTCGAGGTCCTTGGTCGGGACCATGCTGTCGGCGCTGCCGTGCTCCACCAGGATCTTCGCCCTGACGCTGCCCTTGCTGGCCGGGGTGGTGGTGCCGAGGGCGCCGTGGAAGCTCGCCACGCCGGCCAGCGGCAGGCCCTGGCGAGCCATGTCGAGGACGATCTTGCCGCCGAAGCAATAGCCGATCGCGGCGACCTGGCTGGGATCGGTCTGCGGTTGCCGCTTCAGCAGTTCCAGGCCGGCGAGGAAGCGCGTCCTGGCGGCGTCGGCGTCCTTCGTCGCGGCCTGCATGAAGGCCATCGCGTCCTGCGGGTGCCCGGTGTGCTTGCCATCGCCGTACATGTCGATGGCCAGGGCGCTGTAGCCGAGTCCGGCGAGATCGCGGGCGCGGCGCTTGGCGTAGTCGTTGAGACCCCACCATTCGTGGACCACGATGACGCCGGGGCGGATTCCCGGCTTGCTGTCGTCGTAGGCGAAATAGCCGACCATGCGCGTGCCGTCGGCGCCCTGGTAGGGCATCTCGCGGGTCTGGATCGCGGCCTGGGCGCCGAACGCGCAGGCGATGAGCAACAGGGCGCTGAGCAGGCGCATGGCGTCTCTCCGTGAAAGGGTCCCCGATCAAGATAGACGCTTGCGCGCGGGTCGCGGGAAAAACCCTCGGTGCCGGCCCTGCGCCGCTCAAGCGCGGGCCGCCCGGGCCGGGCAAAGCGCGCGGCGCTCATCTACCCTATGGGCGATTCCCTTCCCCTCGCTAGGACACCGTCTGGATGCCTGACCTGAGTACCTGGAACCTGACCATCCCCCAGGGCCGCCCGGCCATCACCATCTCCACCAGCCAACTGCAGCGCGACTACCGCAGCGACTATTTCCAGCGCACCGCCGAAGGCATTCGCTTCTGGGTGCCGGTCAACGGCAGCCATACGCGCAACAGCGAGTTCCCGCGCAGCGAGCTGCGCGAGACCCTGTCCAGCGGCAGGCCCTACAACTGGCGTTACGCCAGGGCCGACAACTGGCTGCAGGCGACCCTGCGCATCGAGGCGGTGCCCTCGACCCGGCGCATGATCATCGGCCAGATCCACAGCGACGGCAGCAACAGTGGCCAGGCCGCGCCGCTGGTGAAGCTGCTCTACCAGCTGCGTCTCGACCAGGGGCGCGTCCAGGCGCTGGTGCGCGAGCGCCCGGATGACAGCGGGACCAGGGTCTACACGCTGATGGACGGGATCCCCCTGGGCCAGTCGTTCAGCTACCGCATCGGCGTTTCCCGCGACGGCCTGCTCAGCGTCTCGGTGAACGGCAGCGCCCTGGAGCAGCGGCTGGACCCGCAATGGGCCTACCAGGGGCTGTACTTCAAGGCCGGACTCTATCTGCAGGACAACCGCGGGCCTTCCAGCGAAGGCGGACGGGCAACCTTCAGCGAGCTGCACGTTCGCCATCAGTGACGATAGGACGGTGGTGCGTCGCGCACTACCTGCCTTCGCAGGATTTCACAACTGCAAGAGTTGACAGGTGCGGAGGCGGGAATTCCGCGCGTGAAGAAAAATATCCATGTTTTGTAAAGGGTGAAATGCCCGGGCGAAGCGCGGCTTCTGGTACTTGAGTACATTCTTTTGCCTTGGCTCCCCGCATCGAATAAATACCGCGCTCGACGAATATCCTCCTCCGTTATCCGGAAGGGCGCGTTCCCGCGCGGCCGGGAGTTGTCGCTTGCCGGTTGCCGTCCGGTAATTCGCCAAGTCAAAAAAATACCGCCAATAATTATTGTGGATAACTATTGATTAAGTAACTTCCTGTCAACTGTGCGAAGCGTCAGCTTATTGCCGGTTTTACCTGTCGCTATTGATTTTTCACGTTCCGGGAAAGTTCGGGGCGTGAATGTTCCTTGGCTGTTATCAGCGAGAAACTTTCATTTCAATGAAATATAGGGAGTCTTCGATATGAACGATCAGGTAAATGCATTGCCGGTTCTCGACCAGGCGGAAGTGGAACAGGTCGCCGGCGCTGGGACATTCCTTGGCGACGCCATCATCAATGGCGTCTACGCGGCCAACTCCTTCCTCAATTCCCCACTGTTCTCCAGCATCGGCAACGTCGCCAGCGCCATCGGCCTCAACCGTACCCACGAACTGGTGGACCTGCTGGCGTTCCAGGTGCCGTCGGTGGCGGCGATCACCGTGGGCAAGATTCTCGGCGGGACCGACAACCACAACGTTCCGCTGCATTACAACAAGGAAAGTGGCGAAGGGCTCTACAGCTGATCGGAACGCACCGTTGAAAGAACGACTCGATGCCTCGGCATCGAGTCGTTCCCTGTGAATGCATTGATGGAGTCGATGATATGAAACGCAGGAGTGTGCTCTTGTCGGGTATCACCCTGAGCGGAACCGCACTGGCCAATGACTCGATATTCTTTTCGCCCTTGAAATATCTGGGGGCGGAACAACAACGATCTATCGATGCCTCGCGAAGTTTGCTGGACAATCTGCTTCCACCGAGTCTGCCGCAATACGACAACCTGGCCGGGAAGTTGGCGCGGCGCGCGGTATTGTCCGGCAAGAAGCTGGCATATGTCTGGACCGCAAACTTCGCCAATGTCAAAGGTGTGCCGATGGCACGCTCGGTGCCCCTGGGTGAATTGCCGAACGTCGACTGGCTGTTGAAGACCGGCGCAGTGATCGTCGAGCTGATCGTCAATTTCGTTGCCTCGCTGCCGGCCTCGGCCGCCGCCCAGTTCGAGCGGATCGCCGCCGGACTCAGCGCTGACCTGGAGGCGGCGCGCAAGGTCCATGCAGAGTTGCTGGAGCAGGCGAAGAACGACCCGGCCGCGGCCGCCAGCCTGCTGCTGCGCTTCACTGAGTTGCAGGCACGGGTGATCGCCCTGCTGACACGGGTCGGCTTGCTGGTCGACGACATCCTCAAGAGCGCCAGCAACCTGGTTACCCAGGACGGGCAGGACGATGGCCTGAACCGCTTTCGCGCGGTGTTCGGCACCCTGCGCCTGCCGCAGGTCGCCGACAGCTTCCGTGACGACGAAGCGTTCGCCCACTGGCGGGTGGCCGGGCCGAACCCGCTGCTGATCCGCCGCGTCGATGCGTTGCCGGGCAACTTTCCGTTGAGCGAAGAGCAGTTCCGCCGGGTGATGGGCGCCGACGACAGCCTGCTGGAAGCCGCGGCCAGCCGCCGCCTGTACCTGCTGGACTACGCCGAACTGGGCAAGCTGGCGCCAGTGGGCGGGGTGGACAAGCCGCTTACCGGCACGGGCTTCGCCTACGCGCCGATCGCCCTGTTCGCCCTCGGCAAGGACCGCGCGACGTTGCTGCCGGTGGCCATCCAGTGCGGCCAGGACCCGGCGACCCATCCGATGTTCGTGCGCCCCGCCGAGTCGGAAAGCGAGCTGTACTGGGGCTGGCAGATGGCCAAGACGGTGGTCCAGGTGGCCGAGGAGAACTACCACGAGATGTTCGTCCACCTGGCCCAGACCCACCTGGTGAGCGAGGCGTTCTGCCTGGCTACCCAGCGCACCCTGGCGCCGACCCATCCGCTGCATGTCCTGCTCGCCCCGCACTTCGAGGGGACCCTGTTCATCAACGAGGGGGCGGCGCGGATCCTGTTGCCGAGCGCCGGCTTCATCGACGTGATGTTCGCCGCGCCGATCCAGGACACCCAGGCCACCGCCGGCGGCAATCGGCTGGCTTTCGACTTCTACCGCGGCATGTTGCCGGAGAACCTGAAGGCGCGGAACGTCGACGATCCGCTCGCGCTGCCGGACTATCCCTACCGAGACGACGGCCTGCTGGTGTGGAACGCGATCCGCCAGTGGGTGGCCGACTACGTGGCGGTGTACTACGTCGGCGACGGCGACGTGACCGGCGATGTCGAGCTGGCGGCCTGGGTCGGCGAAGTGATCGGCAGCGGCAAGGTGGCCGGGTTCCGCCCGATCGCCAGCCGGGCGCAACTGGTCGAGGTGCTGACCATGGTGATCTTCACCGCCTCCGCGCAGCACGCGGCGGTCAATTTCCCGCAGCCTTCGATGATGACCTACGCGCCGGCGATCTGCGCCATGAGCGCGGCGCCGGCGCCGGACTCGCCGAGCGGCAAGAGCGAGGCGGACTGGTTGAAGATGATGCCGCCGACCCTGGTGGCGCTGGAGAAGGTGAACATCTACCACCTGCTCGGTTCGGTTTACCACGGTCGCCTGGGCGACTACCGGCAGACCGGCTTCCCTTATGCGCCGGTGTTCTCGGACGCGCGGGTGACCGCTAGCGGCGGACCGCTGGAACGCTTCCAGGCGCGCCTGAAGGAGGTCGAGGCGATCATCCGCACGCGCAACCAGGCGCGGCGCCGGCCCTACGAGTTCCTGCTGCCGAGCCGGATTCCGGCGAGCACCAATATCTGAAGGGAGAAATAGAACGGGGCGCCCCTGGGCGCCCCGTTCGGCTCAACTGCTTTCGCCTTCGGCGTCCGCTGGCATGGCATGCCGCCGCCTCAGCTGGCGACGCGCCAGCAGGCTGCCGACGAGGATCACGAACAGCGCGCCGAAGGCCGCCGCGCCGTAGTGCAGGTAATGGTCCCACTGCGCGTAGGGCGCCAGCCAGGGCTTCAGCGCGCTGTCGGTGAGCAGCATGCCGCCGGCGATCCAGCCGAGCAGGCCGCCGCCGAAGAGGATGATCAGCGGGAAGCGGTCGATCAGGCGCAGGATCAGCTGGCTGCCCCAGACGATGATCGGGATGCTGATCAGCACGCCCAGGGAGACCAGGAAGAAATCCCCGGCCGAGGCGGCGGACAGGGCGATGACGTTGTCCAGGCTCATCACCGCGTCGGCGATGATGATGGTCTTGATCGCGCCGAGCAGGTGGGTGCTGCCCTTGATGTCGTCGCCGTTCTCCTCCTCCGGCAGCAGCAGCTTGATGCCGATCCACAGCAGCAGGAGCGCGCCGATCACCTTCAGGTACGGCAGGTCGAGCAGGTGCAGGGCGAAGAACAGCAGGAGGATGCGGATCAGGATGGCGCCGGCGACGCCGCCGAAGATCGCCTGCTTGCGCCGGTGCGCCGGCAGGTGCCGGCAGGCGAGGGCGATGACCACGGCGTTGTCGCCGCCCAGGAGGATATCGATGGCGACGATCTGCAGCAGGGCTGTCCAGAACGTCGGGTCGCTCAACCAGTGGATCAAGGCTGTACTCCGAAACGTGTAGTGAGGGCGGAAAGCCCGGGACGGCGGCGGATGGCGGCCGCCCGGCTTTCCAGCGGTGGTCCTGGGGACCGTCGGGGCCGGCTCCGGCTTGTGGACGGAGGCGGGGAACACTGCTTGGACAGGCGGACGCCCGGCCAGTGCCCGGAAAATCGACGCGTAGGTGCGCCGTCGCATCCAGGCTCCAGGTGTGACGCGGCGGATCGGCCACGAGACACCCGGCAAGCGCATTCCGTCGCCAGTCTGCCCGAGCAGGGTTTCAGCCGGCTTTCATTCAGGGGGGGAGATGGCGTCGCTCCCGACGGGGCGGTAGGCTAGCGGACTGTGTGGCTGATTCGACCCGTCGATTTCGGCGCCGGGCTTCGCCATGCCGCGTTTGCCGCTCCTCGGCGTAGTCCCGGTACCCGAACTTCGATCGAATCCACCGCACAGGCCACTAGGCTTTCGGCGCCGGGGGAGCCCGCCGGTGCCATGGACGACCGCTCACCGCACAAGGAAAACCCATGCGCAGTCTTCTTCTTTCCTCGCTGGCGTTGCTGCCCACGCTGGCCCTGGCGCAGCCCGACGCCTCGACCTTCCCTTCCTGCCTCGCCGGCCTGCAGAAGAAGGCCCAGGCACAGGGCATTTCCGCAGACAGCTATGCGCGCTTCACCAGCGGCCTGCAGGCCGACCTGAGCGTGCTCGAGCTGCTCGACGCGCAGCCGGAGTTCACCACCCCGCTGTGGGACTACCTGGCTGGCCTGGTGGACGAACAGCGGGTCAGCGATGGCAAGGCGATGCTCGCCCGGTACGACGAGCTGCTCGAGCGGGTGGCCGCGCGCTACGGCGTGGACAAGTACACGGTGGTGGCGGTGTGGGGCGTGGAAAGCGACTACGGGCGGATCTTCGGCAAGCGCCCGCTGCTGACCTCGCTATCGACCCTGTCCTGCTACGGGCGTCGCCAGGCGTTTTTCCAGGGCGAGTTCCTCGCCACCCTCAAGCTGCTGCAGGCCGGCGACATCCGCGACGCCGGCATCACCGGCTCCTGGGCCGGGGCCTTCGGTCATACCCAGTTCATGCCGTCGACCTATGCGCGGATCGCCGTGGATTTCGACGGCGACGGCCGGCGTGACCTGGTCGGCAGCGTGCCGGACGCCCTCGGCTCCACCGCCAACTACCTGAAGAAGGCCGGCTGGCGCACGGGACAGCCGTGGGGCTACGAAGTGAAGGTGCCGGCCGATTTCCCCGCCGGCCTGGCCGGGCGCGGCAAGCGCCAGCCGCTGTCGGCCTGGGTCGCCCGCGGGGTGAAGCGGGTCGACGGGCAGCCGCTGCCGGGCGGCGACGAGAAGGCCGCGATCCTCCTGCCGACCGGGGCCCAGGGCCCGGCCTTCCTGGTCTATCGCAACTACGATGCGATCTATTCCTACAACGCCGCGGAAAGCTATGCGCTGGCCATCGCCCTGCTTTCCGATCGCCTGCGCGGCGGCAGCGGCCTGGTGGCGTCCTGGCCGACCGACGACCCGGGCATCAGCCGGATCGAGCGCAAGCAATTGCAGAAGGCGCTGCTGGCGCGCGGCTACGACATCGGCGAGGCCGACGGGCTGATCGGCACCAGCACGCGCAAGGCGATCCAGGCCGAGCAGAAGCGCCTCGGCCTGACGCCGGCCGATGGCCGCGCCGGGCGCAGGATCCTCGAGGCCCTCGAGGGCGCCCAGCCCTGAGCCCGCCGCGCCGCCCGGTTCGCGGGCGGCGCTACCAGCCTTTCACTCCGGTCATGTCCGGCAGGTGGTGGGCGATCCCCTTGTGGCAGTCGATGCAGGTGGCCTCGCCGCTGGCCAGCGCGGTGGAGTGCATCTGTCGCGCGCGCACGCTCTGCCGGGTGAAGTCCATGAACTCGAAGTTGTGGCAGTTGCGGCATTCCAGCGAGTCGTTGGCCTTGAGCCGCGCCCATTCGTGCTCGGCCAGCTCGCGGCGGTGATCGAGGAACTTCTCGCGGGTATTGATGGTGCCGAAGATCTTGCCCCAGACCTCCTTGGAGGCCTGCATCTTGCGCGCGATCTTGTCGGTCCACTTGTGCGGCACGTGGCAGTCGGGACAGGTGGCACGGACCCCGGAGCGGTTGCTGTAGTGAATGGTGTCCTTGAGCTCGGCGAACACGTTGTCGCGCATCTCGTGGCAGGAAATGCAGAAGGTCTCGGTATTGGTGGCTTCCAGCGCGGTATTGAAGCCGCCCCAGAAGATGATCCCGGCGATGAAGCCGCCAAGGGTCAGGAAGCCCAGGCTGAAATGCACGCTGGGACGACGCAGGACCCGCCAGTAACCGGCCAGCCAGGCGATGAGTGCTTTCATGCGGCCTCCCTCAGGGCTTGCGCGCCGCATTGGCGGCTTCTTTCTCGAGGATCTGGTCGATGTTCTCGAAGCGGTTGTCGACCAGCGGCTTCACGTCCTGTTGCGGCACATGGCACTGCACGCAGAAATAGCGGCGCGGCGAGACGGCGGCCAGCGGCTGGCCGTCGCGGTCCATGTAGTGGGTGATGCTGATCATCACCGCCTGGGTCCGCGCGCTGTTGGCGCGGCTGTGGCAGGACAGGCACTTGTTGCTGTCCTTGTCGATGCGATAGCCGACGATGCTGTGGGGAATGGTCGGCGGTTGTTCGGGGTAGTTGCGCTCGCGTTTCAGGTCCTTGTTTTCCTCGGCCGCCAGCGGCGGCGCCGGACGGCTCTCGGCCAGCGTGCCGCCGGGGCGGCGGCCGTCGGGGGCGGGCGCGTCCAGCGGGTAGCCGGGGTCGGCGGCGAAGGCCGTGGGAGCACCGAGCAGGACGAGGAGCAGGGCAGTCAGCAGAGGTTTCATGGCGCGCTCCTCAGGCCAGGTTGAGCAGTTCGATGCGAACGGCGCACTTCTTGTAGTCGGTCTGCTTGGAGATCGGGTCGGTGGCGTCCAGGGTGACCTTGTTGATCAGCTTGTTGGCGTCGAAGAACGGTACGAACACCAGGCCCTGGGGCGGCTTGTTGCGCCCTCGGGTCTCGACCCGCGCGCGGATCTCGCCGCGCCGGCTGACTACCCTGACCTCGCTGCCGCGGCGCAGCTTGAGCTGGCGCGCGTCGTCGGGGTGCATGTAGACCACCGCGTCGGGCACCGCCTTGTACAGCTCCGGAACCCGCGCGGTCATGCTGCCGGTATGCCAGTGCTCGAGCACCCGGCCGGTGGCGAGCCAGAACGGGTAATCCCGGTCCGGTGCCTCGGCCGGCGGCTCGTAGGGCAGGGCGAAGACGATCGCCTTCTTGTCCGGATAGCCGTAGAACTGCACGCCGCTGCCCTTGCTCACATAGGGGTCGTAGCCCTCGCGGTAGCGCCAGCGGGTTTCCTTGCCGTCCACCACCGGCCAGCGCAGGCCGCGCGCCTCGTGGTAGGCGTCGAACGGGGCGAGGTCGTGGCCGTGGCCGCGACCGAAGGCGGCGTATTCCTCGAACAGGCCCTTCTGGATATAGAAGCCGAACGCGTCGACCTCGTCGTTGGCGTAGCCCTTGGCCAGGTCGCTGGCCGGGAAGCGGTCGATCTGGCCGTTGCGGAACAGCACCTCGTAGAGGGTCTTGCCCTTCAGCTCGGGGGCCTTCGCCAGCAGTTCGGCGGGCCAGACCTCGTCGGTGGTGAAGCGCTTGGAGAATTCCACCAGTTGCCAGAGGTCGGACTTCGCCTCCCCTGGCGCCTTCACCAACTGGTGCCAGAACTGCGTGCGGCGCTCGGCATTGCCGAAGGCGCCTTCCTTCTCCACCCACATGGCGCTGGGCAGGATCAGGTCGGCGGCCTGGGCCGAGACGGTGGGATAGACGTCGGAGACGATCACGAAGTTGTCCGGGTTGCGCCAGCCGGGCAGCACCTCCTGCATCACGTTGGGACCGGCCTGCATGTTGTTGCTGACCTGGGTCCAGTAGACGTTGAGCACGCCGTCCTTGAGCATCCGGCTCTGCTGCACGGCGTGGAAGCCGACTTTTTCCTGGATGGTACCGGCCGGCACCTTCCAGATCTTCTCCGCGGTTTCCCGGTGCTTCGGGTTGGTCACCACCAGGTCGGCCGGCAGCCGGTGGGAGAAGGTGCCGACCTCGCGCGCGGTGCCGCAGGCCGAGGGTTGGCCGGTGAGCGAGAAGGGACTGTTGCCCGGTTCGCTGATCTTCCCGGTGAGCAGGTGGATGTTGTAGATCAGGTTGTTCGCCCAGACCCCGCGGGTGTGCTGGTTGAAGCCCATGGTCCAGAACGACACCACCTTGCGCCTGGGGTCGGCGTAGAGTTCGGCGAGAGCCTTCAGGCGCTCGGCCGGCACGCCGCTTTCGCGGGCGGCGCGCTCCAGGGTGTAGGGCTTGACGAACTCGGCGAAGGCGTTGAAGTCGATGTCGCTCCAGGTGTTGGCCTTGTCGGCGTTCTTCGCCTTCTTCTCCAGCGGGTCGTCCGGGCGCAGGCCGTAGCCGATGTCCTCGGCGCCGTGGGCGAAGCGCACGTGACGCTCGACGAAGTCGCGGTTCACCGCGCCGCTTTCGATGATGTGGTTGGCGATGTAGTTGAGGATGATCAGGTCGGTCTGCGGCTTGAACACCATGGGGATGTCGGCCAGCTCGAAGCTGCGGTGCTCGAAGGTGGAGAGCACCGCGACCTTGACCTGCGGTGCGCTGAGCCGGCGGTCGGTGACCCGCGACCAGAGTACCGGGTGCATCTCGGCCATGTTCGAGCCCCAGAGGACGAAGCTGTCGGTGGCCTCGATGTCGTCGTAGCAGCCCATCGGCTCGTCCATGCCGAAGCTGCGCATGAAGCCCATCACCGCCGAGGCCATGCAGTGGCGGGCGTTGGGGTCGATGTTGTTGCTGCGCAGGCCGGCCTTGAACAGCTTGTTCGCCGCATAGCCTTCCCAGACCGTCCACTGGCCGGAGCCGAACATGCCGACCGACTCCGGGCCCTTGGCTTCGAGCGCGGCCTTGAACTTCTCGGCCATGATGTCGAAGGCCTGCTCCCAGCTGATCGGCTGGAACTCGCCCTGCTTGTCGAACTTGCCGTCCTTCATGCGCAGCAGCGGGCGGGTCAGGCGGTCGCTGCCGTACATGATCTTCGACAGGAAGTAGCCCTTCACGCAGTTGATCCCGCGGTTGACCTCGGCCTTGATGTCGCCATGGGTGGCCACCACCTGGCCGTCGCGGGTGGCGACCATCACGCTGCAACCGGTGCCGCAGAAACGGCAGGGGGCCTTGTTCCAGACCAGGCTGGTGACGTCCGCCTCGGTCACCAGGTTGCTGGCGCGGACCAGGATCGGCAGGCCGGCCGCCGCCGCGGCGATGGCGGCGGCGTTGGCCTTGGCGAATTCACGACGGGTGAGGTTCATCGATTGTCTCCTCGGGCGAGCACGGTATCGCGCGGTCGGTCATGGCCGCCGCGTCGTCGCTATCGTCGTCGTGCAGGATCTCGTGGTAGACCAGCACGGCGTTGAGCACTCCTGGCAGGTTCTGCAACTGACCCAGGGTGTCGAGAATCTGTTCTTCGCGTTCTGCTTCCAGTACCAGGATCAGCTTGCCCTGCGGGCTTTCCTGGTAGATCTCCAGGCCGTCGAGGCGCGCCAGGTTGGCTTTCACCGCCGGCAGCCGATCGGGCCGGCAATGCAGGATGAGGCTGGCGATCTGCAGGGCTTCAGGCATGTCGTGGAGACTCCTCGGTGGACAGCGCGCGCAGCTGGATGGCCTGGCTCGGACAGGGCGCCAGGCAGGCGCCGCAGCCGTTGCAGCGCTGGCTGTCGAGCTCGGCCAGGGCGACGCCGCCGGGCGCCGGGCGGAAGCGGATCGCGGCGGGTTCGCAGGCGTCCTGGCAACTGCGGCAGTGGATCCCGGCCAGGGCCAGGCAGTCTTCGCCGATCGCGGCGACCCAGGGGAAGGCCCGGCCGCCGGTGCCGATCAGCCCGGCGCCGCAGGCCTGCGCGCATTCCCCGCAGAGGCTGCAGCCCGCGGCGGACAGGTCTAGCTCGGCGAGCCGTCCGGCGCCGATCCGCAGCACAGCTTCCGGGCAGGCCTCGACGCAGGCGGCGCAGCCCGTGCAGCGTGCGGCGAAGTCGGCGGCGGTCCATGGCGGGCGGCGCGTCGGCGGACGCCCGCCGAGGCGACCGAACAGCTCTCGGCGAGTGGGCATGTTCGACCTCAGGCCGGCGGCCCGGGCGGGCCGGCCAGCAGCTGGTACATCCAGACGCAGAAGCCGAAGCCGCCGACCAGTGCGACGGACAGCAGCGGGAACAGGCAGATCACGAGGAACAGGAAGAGCCTGGCTTCCATGCCCTTGACGCGTCCCTGGTCGGGTTGTTCGTTCATTCGCCCAGCCTCTGTGCAGACGACTGTAGAGAGCCTAGACCCTACTCGCAGTGCGGGCAAAAACCTCGTCGAGCGCGGCGCGCGGCGGCCTGGAAACAGAGCGTTCACCGGCAAACGCGAGCCGTTCAGCGCGGGTTCAGCAAGCGTTCAGGGGCGGTTCAGTACCCTGTCCGTACTCTGCAAGCCGTGATCTACACGACCCTCGCAGAACGGAGAAACACCATGAACGCACTCAAGACTCTCTTCATCGCTACCGCCCTGCTGGGCTCGGCCGCTGGCGCCCAGGCCGCCGATAACTTCGTCGGCCTGACCTGGGGCGAGACCAGCAACAACATCCAGAAGTCCAAGTCGCTGAACCGCAACCTGAACAGCCCGAACCTCGACAAGGTGATCGACAACACCGGCACCTGGGGCATCCGCGCCGGCCAGCAGTTCGAGCAGGGCCGCTACTACGCGACCTACGAGAACATCTCCGACACCAACAGCGGCAACAAGCTGCGCCAGCAGAACCTGCTCGGCAGCTACGACGCCTTCCTGCCGATCGGCGACAACAACACCAAGCTGTTCGGCGGCGCCACCCTCGGCCTGGTCAAGCTGGAGCAGGACGGCAAGGGCTTCAAGCGCGACAGCGACGTCGGCTACGCGGCGGGCCTGCAGGCCGGTATCCTGCAGGAGCTGAGCAAGAGCGCGTCGATCGAAGGCGGCTATCGTTACCTGCGCACCAACGCCAGCACCGAGATGACCCCGCATGGCGGCAACAAGCTGGGTTCCCTCGACCTGCACAGCAGCTCGCAGTTCTACCTGGGCGCCAACTACAAGTTCTAAGTGACCGCGCAGCGCCCGCGAGGGCATGCTTGGATGGCCGGGCCGCAAGGTCCGGCCGCATCTCATCCGGAGGAACCTCATGAAACTGCTGGTCGTGGAAGACGAGGCGCTGCTGCGCCACCACCTCTATACCCGCCTGGGTGAACAGGGGCATGTGGTGGACGCCGTCCCGGACGCCGAGGAAGCCCTCTACCGGGTCAGCGAGTACCACCACGACCTGGCGGTGGTCGACCTCGGCCTGCCGGGCATGAGCGGCCTCGACCTGATCCGCGAGCTGCGCTCGCAGGGCAAGGCCTTCCCGATCCTGATCCTCACCGCCCGCGGCAACTGGCAGGACAAGGTCGAGGGTCTGGCCGCCGGGGCCGACGACTACGTGGTCAAGCCGTTCCAGTTCGAGGAGCTGGAGGCGCGTCTGAACGCGCTGCTGCGACGCTCCTCGGGGTTCGTCCAGTCGACCATCGAGGCCGGCCCGCTGCTGCTCGACCTGAACCGCAAGCAGGCGCTGGTCGGGGAGCAACCGGTGGCGCTGACCGCCTACGAATACCGCATCCTCGAATACCTCATGCGTCATCACCAGCAGGTGGTGGCCAAGGAGCGCCTGATGGAGCAGCTCTATCCCGACGACGAGGAGCGCGACGCCAACGTCATCGAGGTGCTGGTCGGCCGCCTGCGGCGCAAGCTCGAGGCCTGCGGCGGCTTCAAGCCGATCGACACGGTGCGCGGCCAGGGCTACCTGTTCACCGAGCGCTGCCGGTGATCCGCTCCCTCCGTGTCCGCCTGATGCTCGGCGCCGCCACCCTGGCGGTGCTGTTCATGCTGGCGCTGCTGCCGGCCTTGCAGCGGGCCTTCGGCATCGCCCTGGAGAACACCATCGAGCAGCGCCTGGCCGCCGACGTGGCGACCCTGGTGTCGGCGGCGCGGGTCGAGCATGGCCGCCTGGTGATGCCCGAGCACTTGCCGGTGGAGGAATTCAACCTGCCGGAGGCCAAGGTCCTCGGCTACATCTACGACCAGAATGGCCATCTGCTCTGGAGTTCGACCTCGGCGGCCGACGAGTCGATCCACTACACGCCGCGCTACGACGGGCGCGGCAACGAATTCCACACCACCCGCGACGCGAAGGGCGAGGAGTTCTTCGTGTTCGACGTCGAGATCGACCTGCTGCGCGGCAAGCAGGCTGCCTACAGCATCGTCACCATGCAGTCGGTCAGCGAGTTCGAGAGTCTGCTCAAGGGCTTCCGCGAACAGCTCTACCTGTGGCTCGGTGGTGCCCTGCTGGTACTGCTCGGCCTGCTCTGGCTGGGCCTGACCTGGGGCTTCCGGGCGATGCGCGGGCTGAGCTCCGAGCTGGACCAGATCGAATCCGGCGAGCGCCAGAGCCTCAGCGAGGAGCACCCCCGCGAGCTGCTGCGCCTGACCCATTCGCTGAACCGGCTGCTGCGCAGCGAGCACAAGCAGCGCGAGCGCTACCGGCACTCCCTAGGCGACCTGGCGCACAGCCTGAAGACACCGCTGGCGGTGCTGCAGGGAGTCGGCGACCAGCTCGCCGAACAGCCCGGCAACCGCGAGCAGGTGCGGGTGCTGCAGGGCCAGATCGAGCGCATGAGCCAGCAGATCGGCTATCAGTTGCAGCGCGCCAGTCTGCGCAAGAGCGGCCTGGTACGCCATCGCGAACAACTGGCGCCGCTGGTGGCGACGCTGTGCGACGCGCTGGACAAGGTCTACCGCGACAAGCGCGTCGACCTGCAACGCGACTTCTCGCCCACCTTCAGCGTGCCGGTGGAGCGCGGCGCCCTGCTGGAGCTGCTCGGCAACCTGCTGGAGAACGCCTATCGCCTGTGCCTGGGCAAGGTCCGCGTGGGCGCGCGGCTGGGGCCGGGCTACTCGGAGCTGTGGGTGGAGGATGACGGTCCCGGAGTCCCCGCCGAGCAGCGCGCGCGGATCATCCAGCGCGGCGAGCGCGCCGACACCCAGCATCCGGGGCAGGGCATCGGCCTGGCGGTGGCCCTGGACATCATCGAAAGCTACGACGGCGAACTGAGCCTGGACGATTCCGGACTGGGCGGCGCCTGCTTCCGCATCCGTTTCGCTACAGTCTGAGACCTGGCTGCCGTTACCTACGTCTGAGGTTTTTCCGCGCTACGCTGAAGTCTGTTCGGCGGGCGCAGCTCCTTTGATGCAGGTACCGGGGATTCGAGCGGATGTTCAGTGGCAAAATCGGGGATAACGGACTCTGGCCGGGTATGCGGACCGGCGCGCTATTCTTTCTCGCCGCCCTGGCCTGCATCTACCTGTCGCGCCAGCCCGCCACCATCGCGGCGATCTGGCTGCCCAACGCGATCCTCGCCGCGGCCCTGCTGCGCGCGCCGTTGCGCCAATGGCCGATGATCCTGTTCTGCACCGCCCTGGCCAACCTCGCGGCGAACCGCCTGTATGGCGACAGCCTGTGGATGAGCGCGGCCTTCCTTCCGGCCAACCTGAGCGAGGCGACCTTCGCCGCGATGCTGTTGCGGATGAACCGGGTGCGCGAGGACTTCGATTTCAACCTGCTTTCGGCGGTGCGCGTGCTCTGGGCCGGCGCGCTGGTACCGCCGTTGCTCGGCGCCTCGGTGGGGGCGGCGCTGGTCAGCCTGTTCGGCCTGGGAAGCTTCCCGCAGATGTGGGCGCGCTGGTATGTCGGCGATGCGATGGGCATGCTCGCGCTGCTCCCGCTGTGCCTGGCCAGCAGCCTGGCGACATGGCGCCACGGGCTCTCCGGGCGCGCCGGGGTGGACAACGCGATGCTCTTGCTGGCGACCCTGTTCATCAGCTTCGTGGCCCTGACCCGGCTGCCGTACTCCTTCATCTATGTGCTGCTGCCGCTGCTGGTGGCGGCGGCCAGCACCAGCGTGTTCGGCACCGCGCTGATCGGTTGCCTTAACACCTGCTTCATCGCCGTACTGATCGCCATGGGTGTGTTCGCTCCCGAATCGTCCCAGCAGCGCTTCGGCGAACCGCTGCTGTACCTGCCGATGGCCCTGACCCTGATCCCGGCATTCCTGGTCTCGGTGATCATGGAGCGCAGCCGGCGCGAGCAGCATCAGGTGGCCATCGGCGAGGCGCAGTTCCGCGGGGCCATGGAGTTCTCGGCGATCGGCACGGCCCTGGTGGCGCTGGACGGCCGGCTGTTCAAGGTCAACGAGGCGCTGTGCCGGATGCTCGGCTATCCCGCCGAGCGCCTGGGCGAGCTGACGTTCCAGGCGATCACCTATGCCGCCGACCTGGAGCTGGACCTCGACCTGGTCCGCGACCTGCTGGCCGGCCGGATCAATTCCTACCAGATGGAAAAGCGCTACCTGCGCCAGGACGGCGAGACCTTCTGGGCGCGCATCAGCGTGTCGCTGGTGCGCGACGAGGAAGGCATCGCCCAGTACTTCGTGACCCAGGTCGAGGACATCGACAGCCGCAAGCGCGCCGAGCTGGAGCGCGAGCGCCTGGCCGAGCGGGTCAAGCTGGCCACCGATGCCGGCCAGATCGGCATCTGGGAATGGGACCTGCGGCACAACCACCTGCACTGGGACTTCCGCATGTTCGATCTCTACGGCATCCGCAGCGGGCCGGGCGAGACCACGGTGGAGCAATGGCAGGCGGCCCTCCATCCGGACGACCACGAGCGTGTGCTGCACGAGCTGGATCGCGCCCTCAGCGGGCTGCAGAAGTTCGACTGCGAGTTCCGTATCGTCCGTCCGGACCGGCAGGTCCGCCACCTGCGGGCGATCGCCACGCTGACCCGCGACGAGGACAACCGGCCGGTGCGGATGATCGGCATCAACAGCGACATCACCGAGATCCGCACCCTGGCGGAAACCCTGTACGAGGAAAAGGAACGCCTGCAGGTCACCCTCTATTCGATCGGCGACGCCGTGCTGACCACCGATGCCGGCGGCCGGGTGACCTTCATGAACCCGGTGGCCGAGGCGATGACCGGCTGGACCCTGCAGGATGCACTCGGCGCGCCGCACGAACTGGTCTTCAACGTGCTCGACAGCGACACCGGCGATACCCTCGACAGCCCGGTGCGACGTTGCCTGCAGAACACCCGGGTGTTCTACCTGGAAGATGGCGCCACGCTGATCAGCCGCAAGGGCGAGCAGCACGACATCCAGAATTGCGCGGCGCCGGTGCGCACCCGTGACGGCGAGATCATCGGCACCGTGCTGGTGTTCCAGAACGTCACCAAGGCCCGGGCGATGCAGCGCGAGCTGAGCTATCACGCTTCCCACGATGCCCTCACCGGGCTGTTCAACCGCACCAAGTTCGAGGAGGAACTGCGGCGCGCGCTGGCCAATGCGCAGGAGCGGGCGAGCCAGCATGCGCTGTGCTTCATCGACCTGGACCGCTTCAAGGTGGTCAACGACTCCGCCGGACACGCCGCCGGCGACATGCTGCTGCGCGAGCTGAGCCGGATCCTCGCCGACCGTACCCGGGCCTCCGACACCCTGGCGCGCCTGGGCGGCGACGAGTTCGGCCTGCTGCTGTTCGACTGCGACCTGGCGGTGGCCGAGGAAGTGGCGAGCAAGCTGATCGAGCAGATCTGCTCGGTGCGCTTCCCCTGGGAGGGGCGGGTCTACGACGTGGGCGCGAGCATCGGCATCACCGCGCTCACCGCCACCTCGCGCAGCACCAGCGAACTGATGAGCCAGGCCGACGTGGCCTGCTACGCGGCCAAGCACGCCGGGCGCAACCGGGTCTCGGTGTACCAGTTCGGCCACGAGGAAGTGGAGCGCCAGCACCGCGACATCCTGCTCGCCAGCGGCCTGCGCGAAGCCCTGGAGAACGACCGTTTCCAGCTGCAGGCGCAGGAAATCGTGCCGGTCGTCGCGCGCCGCGATGGCGGCCGGCATTATGAACTGCTGCTGCGGCTGTACGATCCGGATGGCCAGATGACCCCGCCGGGCGCCTTCATTCCCGCCGCAGAACGCTTCAACCTGATGGCCAGCATCGACCGCTGGGTGATCAATGAGGCGCTGATCAACTTCGGGCCGCGGATCGCCGCCATCGATGGCTTGACCATCGGCATCAACCTGTCCGGCAATTCGCTCAACGACCCGCTGTTCCTGCCCTACCTGCTGGACCGCATCGAACACTCGCCGCTGGGGCCGGAGCGGCTGTACTTCGAACTGACCGAGACGGCGCTGATGAACCAGCTGTCGGTGGCCTCGCGAATCGTCGACAAGCTGCGCGACCTCGGTTGCAAGGTGGCGCTGGACGACTTCGGCTCCGGCCTGAGTTCGTTCAATTACCTGAAGAACTTCGCCGTCGATGCGATCAAGATCGATGGCAGCTTCGTCCGTAACCTGGACAAGAGCCCGGTGGACCAGGCCATCGTCGACTCCATCAACCAGATCGCCCAGCGCCTGGGCGCGGTGACCGTGGCGGAGTTCGTCGAGAGCCGGGAGATTCTCGACCACCTGGCGCGCCTCGGCGTGGACTACGCCCAGGGCTACGCGGTGGGACGGCCGCAGCCCTTCGCCACGGTGCTCGACCAGCTGCGCGGCGCCCGCCGCCAGGGGCTGGGCTGAGGTTCAGGCCTCGGCCTGGAGACGGTACGCGCCGGGGGTGAGGCCGGTCCACTTCTTGAACGCCCGGTGGAAGGCCGAGGGCTCGGAAAAGCCGAGCTGTTCGGCGATATCCTGGATCGACAGCTCGTCGCGACCCAGGTGGTAGATCGCCAGGTCGCGGCGCAGGTGATCCTTGAGTTGCTGGAAGCTGCCGCCTTCCTCGCGCAGGTGGCGGCGCAGGGTCTGCGAGCTCATGTGCAACTGGCGGGCGACCTGGTCGAGATCCGGCCAGCGCCGGCAGTCGCGGCCGAGCAGGCGGCGGATCTGGCTGGTCAGGCTGTCGCCGCCGTCCGGACGGGCCAGCAGGTCGGCGGGCGAGTGCTGGAGGAACTGCTTGAGGGTACGTTCGTCCTGCAGCAGCGGCATGCCCAGGTAGCGGGCGGAGAACAGCAGGCTGGTGCAGCCGGCGGAAAACCGCCGGGGCAGGGGAACAGCAGGTCGTACTCGGCCTGGTGCTCCGGCGCCGGGTAGCTGAAGGTGGCCTCCTCCAGGCGGATGCGCTGGCCGATCAGCCAGCTGGCGAGGCGGTGCCAGATCACCAGCAGGCTTTCGGCGAGGAAGTGGTCCGGGTCCGCCAGGTGGCTTTCCTCGAGGCTCAGGCGCACCTGCTCGCCGTCGCGCCGCAGGTGGACCAGCGGCGCCTGGGGAAACAGCCCGTAGAACAGCTCGCCGCGCTGCAGGGCCTTTTCCAGGGTCCGGCAGTGGATCAGGGTGTGGCACATCATGGCGAAGGTGCCGCGCTTGCTGCGTACCTCGCCGAAGCCCATGTACTCGTCGTCCAGCGCTTCCCAGAGCAACTGCATCAGGCGGGTGAACTGCTCCGGCGCGATACGCGCCCGCGGTTCGTCCAGCAGCGCCGGCTGGATGCCGGCCCGGCGCAGCAGGGCGGGGCCGTCCAGGCCCTGGCGCGTGGCCCCGCGCAGGGCGGCACGGACGAAGTGGCTGGCGATGGTGCGCTCACGCATGGCGGCGTCCTTGTTGTTGGAACGGCGATGGTAGGGCGCGGCCCGGACGAGGACAAGGGAGTGGCGGAGTCCCGCCAGGCGTGGACGGCGCAACCGGTCCGGCGGGCGGTAATCCGCCACGCTTAGTGCGCTATGCATTTTTCATTTTTATAATAACTTATTGATTTATAACAATTTTATTTTCGGATTAAGGTTTCTGGCACAGCCTCTGCAATGCCTGGGCAAGGTTCCGCCGCGGCGGATCACGACAAAAAATCTCCCCGGCAAGGGGGGTAACGCTACCGGTGGGCGCGATCCAGGGAACTGGCGAGGCGCTCCCCGCGAGGACTCTGCCCATGACCAAACAACCCTTCTACAAGAGCCTGTACGTGCAGGTTCTGGTCGCCATCGCCATCGGTATCGCGCTAGGCCACTGGTATCCCGAGACCGCGGTGGCGATGAAGCCGTTCGGCGACGGTTTCGTCAAACTGATCAAGATGGCCATCGCGCCGATCATCTTCTGCACCGTGGTCACCGGCATCGCCGGCATGCAGAGCATGAAGTCGGTCGGCAAGACCGGCGGCATGGCCCTGCTGTACTTCGAGATCGTCTCCACCGTGGCCCTGATCATCGGTCTGGTGGTGGTCAACCTGGTCCAGCCGGGCGCCGGCATGCACGTCGATCCGAACACTCTCGACACCAGCAAGATCGCCGCCTACGCCGCCGCTGGCGAGAAGCAGAGCACCGTCGATTTCCTGATGAACGTCATCCCCGGCACCGTGGTCGGCGCGTTCGCCAACGGCGACATCCTCCAGGTCCTGTTCTTCTCCGTGCTCTTCGGCTATGCCCTGCATCGCCTGGGTAGCTACGGCAAGCCGGTGTTCGAGTTCATCGAGCGCGTCTCCCACGTGATGTTCAACATCATCAACGTGATCATGAAGGTCGCCCCGATCGGCGCGTTCGGCGCCATGGCCTTCACCATCGGCGCCTATGGCGTGGGCTCGCTGGTGCAGCTCGGCCAACTGATGCTGTGCTTCTACATCACCTGCCTGCTGTTCGTGCTCATCGTCCTCGGTGGCATCGCCCGCGCCCATGGCTTCAGCATCCTGCGCTTCATCAGGTACATCCGCGAGGAGCTGCTGATCGTGCTCGGCACCTCGTCCTCCGAGTCGGCCCTGCCGCGGATGATCGACAAGATGGAGAAGCTCGGCTGCAACAAGTCGGTGGTCGGCCTGGTGATTCCCACCGGCTACTCCTTCAACCTCGACGGCACTTCGATCTACCTGACCATGGCCGCGGTGTTCATCGCCCAGGCCACCGACACGCCGATGGACATCACCCACCAGATCACCCTGCTGCTGGTGCTGCTGATCGCTTCCAAGGGTGCCGCCGGCGTCACCGGCAGCGGCTTCATCGTGCTCGCCGCGACCCTCTCCGCCGTCGGCCACCTGCCGGTCGCCGGCCTGGCGCTGATCCTCGGCATCGACCGCTTCATGTCCGAGGCCCGCGCGCTGACCAACCTGGTCGGCAACGGCGTGGCCACGGTAGTGGTTTCCAAGTGGTGCAAGCAGCTCGACGAAGGCACCTTGCAGCGCGAACTGGCCGGCGAGGGCAACGCCTCGTCGCCCGCCAGCGATATTCCGGTGGGCGGCCGCGAAGCGGTCTAAGCTCAACCCTGTTCGGCAGGGGGAAGTGAAGAGCTCCCTGCCGCCCTTCGAACCCGCCCTCGTGGCGGGTTTTTTTATGCCTCGGTGGCGGCCTGCTCGCGTAGCCAGGCGAGGAACTGGGAAAGAGGCGCCCGTTGCGCCGCCCCGGGCAGGCTCACCGCATAGTAGGCGAAGCGGCTCGGCCAGGGGCTGTCGAGGGCGAGCGCCAGGCGGCCGCTGGCGATCTCCGCGCGGGCGTGGATGTCGCGCACCAGGGCGATGCCCTGGCCGGCCTCGGCGGCGCGCAGCAGGAGGAGGTCGTCGGCGAAGGCCGGGCCCCTGTCCATCCGGGGGTCGTCCGCCACCCCCATCGCCTGCAGCCACAGGCGCCAGTCGCGGCGCTCCGCTTCCTGCAGCAGCGGGTAGGCCAGGCAATCGGCCGCTTCGCAGAGCGCCGGGCCTTCCGCCAGCAGGCGCGGGCTGGCCACCGGGATCAGTGGCGGCGCCATCAGCGCCTGCACGTCGAGCCCGGGGTAGTCGCCGAGGCCGTGGCGAATGGCGACGTCGATGCGCTCCCGACGCAGGTCGGCGAGCTGCGCCGAGGCCTCGACACGGACTTCCACCTGGGGATGGCGAGCACTGAACTGGCCGAGGCGCGGCACCAGCCAGGCGGCGGCGAAGGACGGCTCGGTGCTCACCGTAAGGGTCTGCCGGGCATTGATGGCTTCCAGCTGGGCGAGGCTTGCGGCGATCTGCTCGAAGGCCTGGCGGAGTCCGGGATAGACCTGCTCGCCCGCCGCGGTCAGGCGCATGCCGTGGCTGGAGCGCTGGAACAGGGCGACGCCGGTGCGCTCCTGCAACAGCCGTAGCTGTTGGCTCACCGCACCGGGGGTGACGCCCATGGAGACGGCTGCGCGGGTCAGGCTGCCGTGGCGGGCTGTTTCGACGAAGGCGCGTAGCGCGAGGAGCGGAAGGACGGCACCCATGGTTTCAGTTTTTCTATAAAGAGATTGGAGAAAGGATCGTTTCTCTCCCGTCGGGCCTGGGAGCAGCATGTCGGTGCGAGACGGGAAGCATTTTAGCCTAGCTGCTTTCTTCGGCTCGCGGGAAGCGGCAGGCCCGCTTCCCGGTCGTCGCCGGTCCCGACGGTACGGCGCCGTACAATCCACCGCCGCAAGGATATTCGCGATGCCTTCCCTCCAGCTGTACAGCGACAGTTCACCCAACGGCTTCAAGATCACCATCGCTCTCGAGGAACTGGGGCTGCCCTATGCGCTGCACCACGTCCGCATCGACCACGGCGAGCAGCGCCGCCCGGCGTTCCTGCGGCTGAATCCGCATGGCCGGATCCCGGTGCTGGTCGACCGCGCCGCCGGCATAACCCTGTTCGAATCGGCGGCGATCCTCCAGTACCTGGCGGAAAAGACCGGCCAACTGCTGCCCGAGTCGCCCCGCGAGCGTTGGGAGGCCCTGACCTGGCTGACCTTCCATGCATCGAGCATGGGGCCGATCCTCGGCCAGCGGGTGCACTTCGAGATATTCGCCGAAGAGCGCCACGCGCCTGCCATCGAACGCTACCGGCGGCTCTCCGAGGAAATCTTCGCCACCCTCGACCGGCGCCTGGCCGAACGGCCCTGGCTGGCCGGCGAGCAGTATTCCATCGCCGACATCGCCACCTTCGGCTGGACCCACACGGCGCGCATCGTCGACTTCGACTTCAGTCATCATCGCCATCTGGACGACTGGCATCGACGCATGGCCCAGCGGCCGGCGGTGCGGCGCGGGATCGTCCTGCCGGAACCGGCGGTGGGTCCATGAGCGCCCTGTTGCAAGGCGCCTCGGCGGCGGCCTTCGCCGGGCACCCGGGCTATCGGCGGATGTTCGCCGAGGACGCGCTGACCCTGGGCCTGTTCCTGCCGCTGCGTTTCTACCAGGGCGACATGGCGGTGCTGCTGGGCCAGGCGCGGCTGGTCGAGGAGATCGACCGGCTGGGGTTCGCCGCCGTCTGGGTGCGCGATGTGCCGTTGTTCGACCCGCGCTTCGGCGACGCCGGGCAGGTGTTCGATCCGTTCACCTACCTCGGCTACCTGGCCGCGCGCACCCACCGTATCGCCCTGGCCACCGGCAGCGCGGTGCTCTCGCTGCGCCAGCCGGTGGATCTGGCCAAGGCTGCGGCGAGCGTCGACCGGTTGTCCGGCGGACGCCTGGTCCTCGGCCTCGCCTCCGGCGACCGGCCGCTGGAGTTTCCCGCCTACGGCCTGGAGCATGCGCAACGCGGCGAGCGTTTCGCCCAGGGCCTGGACTACCTGCGTCAGTTGCTCCACGGCAGCCGGCATTTCGCCTCGTCGCTGGCCACGCTGGACGACGCCGAGCTGTTGCCGCGTCCGGCGGCCGGCGCCATTCCGCTGATCGTCACCGGTAGCGCGCGGCAGACGGCGGACTGGCTGGCGCGCCAGGCCGATGGCTGGCTGACCTATCCGGAGTCGACTGTCGATGCGTCCGGGCCACGTCGCCTGGCCGGGAAGATCCGCGCCTGGAGGATGTCCATCGCCGATGGCGGGTTCCGCCCGCACATGACCAACGAATGGCTCGACCTGGTGGACGACCCGGCGTATCCGCGCACGCCCCTGCACGGCGGCTACGTCCTGCGCACCGGGCGCCACGGCCTGATCGAGCTGCTCGGCGAGTGGCGCGCGGCGGGCGTCAACCATGCCGCCCTGGGTATCCAGTTCTCCGCCAGGCCGGCGGCGGAAGTCATCCAGGAACTGGCCGAGGAGGTGCTGCCGCTGTTTCCCTCGCACCAGGGGGTGGAGCCGGCGAGCATGGACTGGTAGCTGTCCGATTCGGTCAAGCGAGCCTGAGCGCTCGCGTCATTGAGGGCGCCGGCCGGCGCCGCCTACCCTGCGGGACCACTGACCGCCAGGGAGTCCCAGAACATGCAACGGCAGATCTTCGAGACCGAACACAACCTGTTCCGCGATGCCTTCCGCGCCTTCCTCGTCAAGGAGGTGGTGCCGCACCAGGAAGAATGGGAAGAGGCCGGTGTGGTCGATCGTGGCGTGTGGGCCAAGGCGGGGGAGATGGGCTTCCTGCTGCCCTGGGCGGACGAGGAATACGGCGGCGCCGGGCTCAAGGATTTCCGCTACGAGCAGATCATGTGCGAGGAGCTGGCGCGGATCAACGAACCGGGCTTCATGATCCCGCTGCACTCGGCGCTGTGCGGACCCTACATCGCCGAGTACGGCAACGCCGAGCAGAAGGCCCGCCTGTTGCCGGGGATCATCCGTGGCGAGACCATCCTCGCCGTGGCCATGACCGAACCCGCCGCCGGATCCGACCTGGCCGGCATGCGCAGCACCGCGGTGGACAAGGGCGACCATTGGTTGCTCAACGGCTCCAAGGTGTTCATCTCCAACGGCCTGCTGGCCGATGTGGTGATCGTCGCGGCGAAGACCGACCCGGCGAACCGGCACGCCATGGGCCTGTTCCTGGTGGAACGCGGCATGGAGGGCTTCGAGCGCGGGCGCAACCTGAAGAAGCTCGGCATGAAGAGCCAGGACACCGCCGAGCTGTTCTTCAACAACGTGCGGGTGCCTAAGGAAAACCTGCTGGGCGACCCCAAGGGCGGCTTCTTCTACCTGATGAACATGCTCGCCCAGGAGCGCCTGACCAACGCCTGCGGCGCGGTGGCCGGGGCCGAGGCGGCGCTGCAGGCGACCATCGACTACGTGAAGGAGCGCCAGGCCTTCGGCCGGCCGGTGGCGCACTTCCAGAACACCCGCTTCAAGCTCGCCGAGATGCGTACCCAGATCGACGTGGCGCAGGTCTTCACCGACCGCTGCGTGATGGACCACAACCAGAAGAAGCTGACCCCGGAAGTCGCCGCCGAAGCCAAGCTGTTCACCACCGAGTTGCTGGGCAGGGTGGTCGACGAAGGCGTGCAGCTGCATGGCGGCTGGGGCTACATGTGGGAGTACCCGATCTGCAGGATGTACGCGAATGCCCGTATCCAGCGGATCTTCGCCGGCACCTCGGAGATCATGAAGGAGATCATCAGCCGCGGCATGAAGCTCTGAGCCCGGCCGACGCCACGGCCATGTCGTGTCGCGCGTCGCGCGGCTAGGCTGGTCGGCACCATGTCTCGACGATCCCCCGGCGAATACCAGGAGTGACCATGAAAGGCCCGTTGTCTTCGTTGAAAGTGCTGGATTTCTCCACCCTGCTGCCAGGGCCGTTCGCCTCGCTGCTGCTGGCGGACATGGGCGCCGACGTGCTGCGCGTGGAGTCCCCGGGACGCATGGACCTGGTGCGGGTGCTGCCGCCGCACGTCGACGGCACCTCGGCCAGCCATGCCTACCTGAACCGCAACAAGCGCTCCATCGGCCTCGACCTGAAGCGGCCCGGCGCGCGCGAGGTGGTGCTGGAACTGGTGCGCGAGTACGACATCGTCCTCGAACAGTTTCGTCCCGGAGTGATGGACAGGCTCGGCGTCGGCTACGAGGCGCTGAAGGCGGTCAATCCGGGCCTGATCTACGTGGCCATCACCGGTTACGGCCAGACCGGGCCCTACCGCGAGCGCGCCGGGCACGACATCAACTACCTGGCCCTGGCCGGGATCGCCAGCTACACCGGCCGCAGCGAACGCGGGCCGTTGCCGCTGGGGGTACAACTGGCGGATATCGCCGGCGGTTCGCTGCATGGCGTGATGGGCCTGCTGGCGGCGGTCATCCACCGACAGCAGACCGGCGAGGGGCAGTTCGTCGATGTCAGCATGACCGATTGCGCCTTCAGCCTGCACGGCATGGCCGGCGCCGGCTACCTCGCGGCCGGGGTCGAGCCGGAGATGGAGGCGCTGGCGCTGAACGGCGGCAGCTTCTACGACTACTACCGCACCCGCGATGGCCGCTGGTTCTCGGTGGGCAGCCTGGAGCCGCAGTTCATGCAGCAGTTCTGCGCTGCCCTCGGCCGTCCGGAGCTTGCCGCCCGCGGCCTGTCGCCGAAGCCGGAAGAACAGCGCGCGCTGAAGCGCGAGATCGAGATCGAATTCGAAAAGCGCGACTTCGCCGAGTGGCAGGAGGTGTTCGCCGCCCTGGATGCCTGCGTCGAGCCGATGTTGCCGCTCTCCGAAGCGGTCGCGCACCCGCAGTTGCAGGCACGCGGGCTGGTCGCCCAGGTGCCGAGGCCGGAAGGTGGCAGCCAGGCGCAGGTGGCCTGCCCGATCAAGTTCTCCGCCGGCCTGCCGGCGCCTCGCCACATCGGCGCGGCGCTGGGCGCCGATACCGTGGCGGTGCTCGAAGGGCTGGGCTATACCGCCGAGCGGATCGCCGAGCTGAAGGCCGCCAGGGCGATCGCCTGAGTCAGTCGCGGGTCACTTCGCCGCTGAATACCAGGGTTGCCTTGCAGCGCCGGCAGTAGTAGCGGCGCCCCTTGGCCACCAGGTTGTGGCGTTGCGCGGAGAACGGGAAGTCGTTGTGCTCCGGGCAGTGGCAGCGGTACAGGTAGCGAGTGGCGGTGCGGCGCTTGACCGCATAGGTGTGGCAGCGGTCCGGCGGCAGGCCGTAGATACCGCGCATGATCAGTTGCCATTCCTCGCCGTGGGGACGGATGCGCGGACCGAACAACTGGTGCGCGATCAGGTGCGCGACTTCGTGGGCCACGGTCTGTTCGAGGAAGTGTTCGCGGTTTTCGCGGTACAGCTGGGGGTTGAAGCGCAGCAGGTTCTCGTCGAGGTGGGCGACCCCGGCCTTCTGGCCGCGCAGGCGGAAGCTGACGGTCGGGCGAGGAAAGGTGCGCTGGAAGAAGTCTTCGGCCTGCCGATAGCAGGCCTCGACGCGGGCGTTGAGGTGTTCGGGCATTCGGGAAACTCCGGCAGCGGGCGATTATGCCGGAGAGAGGAGGGAGGGCGCAGTCGTCATGGCGACCGCTCGTCCGGGGTGCAGGATCAGGCAAGCGCGGCGGTGGGCAGGAAAAGGACCGGGCGGCGGTTGCCTGCGGCCCGGTCGCATGGCACGGCGGCTCAGCTGGTGTATTCGGGGCCGACCCCGCTGCCCCAGAGGATCACCGACAGGGCGATCATCGCCACCAGCACCACCAGGCCGACCGCCAGCACCGAGCTAGAGAACAGGAAGCCTTCGTCCTTGTGGATGTTCATGAAGGTGGGAATCCCCACGTAGAGCAGGTACACCGTGTAGCTGATCGCCGCCACCCCGACGATCATCCCCAGCCACAGGTGCGGGTACAGCGCCGCCAGCCCGGCGATGAACAGCGGCGTGGCGTTGTAGGCGGCGAACACGATGCACTGGGTGAGGCTCGGGTTGGCGTCGTAGGTGCGCGCCATCCAGTGGATGAAGGCGCCCATCACCGCGACCCCGGCGAGCATCGCCAGGTAGGTGAGCACGGTCATCTGCAGCGCGCTGGCCTGGGTCAGCTTGACCGGGTCGCCATTGCCGATCACCCAGCCGACCTGGGTGGTGCCGATATAGGCGGAGATCGCCGGTATGGCAGCCAGGACCAGGATGTGGGTCAGGTACATGTGGCTGATGCTTTCCTCTTCGCCACGGATTTCCTGCCATTCCTGATCGGGATGGGTGAAGAGCCCCCATACATGATGGATCATGCCCGTTTCCTCCTCGTTCTTATGCGGCCGCCCCCCAGCGAAGCGCCGGACGCGCATGGACAGCGCCAACCGGTGCTCGGCCGACCTATGCGACCTTATGTCGCAGTATAGGAACGGGCCGACCCCGCGTCGCTTGCGGGGTTAGAGCAAATCGAAGTTTCACGGCCGGCTGTAATAGCGTTGCAGTATTTCCATGGCCTTGTTGATCGATTGCAGGCGCGCGGTGCTGCCGCCGCGGTCGGGATGGTGCTGGCTGACCAGTTGCCGGTAGCGCAGCTTGATGGCGGGATAGTCGGCCGCACCGTCCAGTTCGAACAGGGCGAGGGCGGCGGCCTTTTCCTCGCCGCCCTGCATGCGCGTCCAAAAACTCTGCAGCAGCCGCTCGACGTCGGCCTCGCTGGTCTGGCCGAGGTGGCGCAGGTCGAGATAGTAGTCGCGCAACGGGTCGCCACGCTCCAGCGCCTGCTCGCCAGCGACGTAGGGCCGCAGGCGCAGGCTCAGCGGGCTGATCTCCAGGTGCGCCTCGCCCTCGGCCCGGAGGTGGTCGCGCAAGTGGTAGAGCGCGTTGAACAGCAGGAAATGGGTGCGGAACAGCACCAGCTTGTCGGCCAGCTCGCGGTGCGGGATATGCGTGGAATGGCGGGCTTTCAGCAACCGGATCAGCTGGTATTCGGAAAGTCCTTCGGGGTGCTCGCGCAGCAGGCAGAGGATCTGCCCGGCGAGGTCGAGGCGATGGTCGAGGTCGGCAGTCATGGGACAAGACTAGCATCGGGCGTCGGCAACGGGCGCCTGGCGTCGCGTCTGTAATGCGGGCCGTTCCGCTGCTCGGCATGATTCGCGAGGCCGATCGGAATGGCACAATGAACGGTCATGCCAGACAACCGGTGAAAGGTAATCATGAGTTATACAAGAGTGGATATTTCGTCCTGGAACAGGCGGGAGCATTTCGAAATATTCAGGGGCGACGGGCAGTGCACGTTCAGCCAGACGGTTCAACTCGATATCACGCGGCTGCTCGACTTCACCAGGTCCAGGGGCTACAGGTTCTATCCGGTGTTCATTCACTCGATTGCGAAAGTGGTGAACCGGTTCCCGGAATACCGGATGGCCATGAAAGGCGACGAGCTGATCGTCTGGGACTGCGTCCATCCCAACTACACGACCTTCCATCCCGATACCGAGACATTCTCGTCCTTCTGGAGCCACTACCACGATGATCTGGCGCGTTTCCTCGCCGAATATTCCATGGACAGGGAAAAATACCGGAACGACCATTCGTATTTCCCCAAGGGTTTCATCGAGAATGTCTTCTACGTCTCGGCTAATCCCTGGGTAAGCTTCACCAGCTTCGATTTCAACTTCGCCAGCGCGAACAACTTCTTTGCGCCGTTGTTCACCGTCGGAAAGTACTATTCCCAGGCCGGCAAGACACTCGTTCCCCTGGCGGTGCAGGTACACCACGCCGTTTGCGATGGGTTCCACGCCGCCCGCCTGATCACCGAGTTGCAGAAACTCTGCGACGAGGCAGGCGGCTAGCCGACATTCAGTGGCGGGCGGAGCCTCTCTGCCCGGAGCTGCGAGGCAACCCTGAAGGAACGCCATGGGCACCGCTTTGCGCAGGCGTTCTGCCCAACGAAGGCGCAATCAGGCGCTGATCGGGTGGCGGCGCCTGTTCTCCATCGCATGGGACCGGCGGATTGCCTATGGATGGAAGGATGTTGCCGGTTGCCTGTCGACGGGGTACGTGCGTATCCCGGCCGGGTATTTTGTGCGTAAAATAGCCAGCTTTTCTCCTCGTACACCCGGATTCCAGAGCACCATGGGCACCCTTTCGGTCAATCAGAACAAACTGCAGAAGCGCCTGCGCCGCCTGGCCGGCGAAGCCATCACCGATTTCAACATGATCGAGGATGGCGACAAGGTCATGGTCTGCCTGTCCGGCGGCAAGGACAGCTACACCATGCTCGACATCCTGCTCTACCTGCAGAAGGTCGCGCCGATCCGCTTCGAGATCGTCGCGGTGAACATGGACCAGAAGCAGCCCGGCTTCCCGGAGCACGTCCTGCCGGAATACCTGAAGTCGATCGGCGTCGAGTACCACATCGTCGAGAAGGACACCTACTCGGTGGTCAAGGAGAAGATCCCGGAAGGCAAGACCACCTGCTCGCTGTGCTCGCGCCTGCGCCGTGGCACGCTGTACACCTTCGCCGACGAGATCGGCGCGACCAAGATGGCCCTCGGTCACCACCGCGACGACATCCTCGAGACCTTCTTCCTCAACATGTTCTACGGCGGCACCCTGAAGGCCATGCCGCCGAAGCTGCTGGCCGACGACGGGCGCAACGTGGTGATCCGCCCGCTGGCCTACTGCAGCGAGAAGGACATCGAGGCCTATTCCCAGCTCAAGGAGTTCCCGATCATCCCCTGCAACCTCTGCGGTTCGCAGGAGAACCTGCAGCGCCAGGTGGTCAAGGAAATGCTGCTGGAGTGGGAGCGCAAGTCGCCGGGGCGTACCGAGATCATGTTCCGCGCCCTGCAGAACGTGGTGCCGTCGCAACTGGCCGACCGCAACCTGTTCGACTTCGCCAACCTGCGCATCGACGAGAACGCCACGCCGCGCTTCCTCGACGTGATGAACCTCTGAGCCGCGCCGCGGGTCAGTTCTTCTCTCCGGTCTGCAAGGATTCCCGATGCGCGACTACGCCTGGATGTACGAATACTGCCTGAACCGCTTCGGCTCCAGGGAGGCGCTGGAAGCGCGCCTGCCGCAGCCAAAGAGTGCCGCCGAGCTGCGCGCGGTGCGTGACGACCGCTACCTGTCGCTGATCAGCCTGCGGATCTTCCGCGCCGGCCTCAAGCACAGCCTGGTGGACGCCAAGTGGCCGGCCTTCGAGGAAGTGTTCTTCGGCTTCGATCCGCAGAAGGTTGTGCTGATGAGCGCCGAACATCTCGAGCGGCTGATGCAGGACGCCCGCCTGATCCGCCACCTGGGCAAGCTCAAGAGCGTGCCGCGCAATGCGCAGATGGTGCTCGACCTGGCCCGCGAACATGGCAGCTTCGGCAACCTGCTCGCCGACTGGCCGGAAACCGACATCGTCGGCCTGTGGAAGCTGCTGACCAAACGCGGCAACCAGCTCGGCGGTTTGTCGGCGCCGCGTTTCCTGCGAATGGCCGGCAAGGACACCTTCATTCCCACCGACGACATGGTCGCCGCGCTGAAGGCCCAGGAAATCATCGACAAGCCGCCCACCAGCCTCAAGGACCTTGCCGCCGTGCAGGCCGCCTTCAACCAGTGGCGCGAGGAGAGCGGGCGGCCGCTGTGCCAGCTGTCGGTGATGCTGGCGCATACCGTCAACCACTGAGCTAGAGGCTCAGCCGACCGCTGCCGATCATCCACAGCGCCGCCAGCGCGAGCACCAGCACCAGCGTCGCGACGGCGCCCTCGGCGGGATTGCCGAACGCCGGCAGGCCGCGCTGGCGACGGGCATGGAGGAAGAAGCCGAGGCCCGGCGCGTAGAGGATCATCGACAGCAGCAGGTATTTCAGGCCGGCGGCGTAGATCAGCCAGACCCCATAGAGCGTCCCCAGCGCCGCCAGCGCCAGCAGTGCCCCCGGGCGCGGCCGGCGCGTCACCAGCTTCAGGCAGAAGCCGGCGCAGAGCAGGTAGGGGATCAGCGCCATCGAAGTGGCCAGCTGGATCAGCGCGTTGTAGCCGGAGGCGTTGAGGAAGGCCACCAGCAGCAACGCCGAGATCAGCGTGTTGGTCAACCACAGCGCCGGCGCCGGGGTATCCACCGCGTTGGTGCGACCGAACAGCGCCGGGGCGGTGTGGTTGGCGCCGCGGCTGGCCAGGTAGAGCATTTCCACCGCCAGCATGGTCCAGGCCAGCAGCGCCCCGCCGACCGAGACGACCAGCCCGACGTTGATCAGCGTGGCACCCCAGGGGCCCACCGCGGCGGCCATCACCTGGGCCATGGACGGGTTCTTCATCTGCGCCAGTTCATGCTGCGGCACCACCCCCAGCGAGAGTACCGAGACGCAGACCAGCAACAGCAGGGTGACCACGAAACCGAGCAGGGTGGCGCGGCTGACGTCGGCCGCGCGCCGCGCGTGGCTGGCATAGACCGTGGCGCTCTCGATGCCGAGGAATACCCAGACGGTGTAGAGCATGGTGGTTTCCACCTGGCGGGTGACGCTGCCCAGCGCCGGGCTGCCCCAGAAGTCCAGGTGGAAGGTCTCGATGCGGAAGGCCAGGGCCACGCAGAGGATGAACAGGGCGATCGGCACCACCTTGGCGAGGGTCACGATGGCGTTGGTGATCGCCGCGTTGTGCACGCCGTGGAGGACGAAGGCGTGCATCAGCCACAGCACCGCCAGTTCGCCGAGCAGCGCCGGCCAGGTGGTGCCGTCGCCGAAGAAGGCCAGAGCGCCGAACGAGCCGAGGGCGCTGAACAGCACCACCAGGTAGCCGGCGTTGCCGACCCAGGCGGAAATCCAGTAGCCCCAGGCGGCGTTGAAACCCAGGTACTCGCCGAAACCCTCGCGGGCATAGCCGTAGACGCCGTCGTCGAGTTCGGGACGGGTGGTCGACAGCCACTGGAAGATCCGCGTCAGGGTCAGCATGCCGACGAAGGTGATCGCCCAGGCGATCAGGATCGCGCCGGCGCCGGCACCCTCGGCCATGTTCTGCGGCAGGCTGAAGATGCCGCTGCCGATGATCCCACCCACCACCAGCGCGGTCAGCGCCGGCAAGCCCAGTTTGCCCTTGTCCGAATCCGGCATGTGACACCTCCGAAACTGCATCCGGTAGGTCGCACCGCGCCAGGCCCTGGCGCGGGCGACAAGGGACGGCAAGCAGGTGCCCGCCGCCGTTGGGCGAGGTCAGAAGCGCAGCGACATGCAACTGACGCCGCCGTCGATCTTGCGGTACTCGGAGGTGTCGACCTCGATCACCCGGTAGCCGAGGCGGGCGATCTTCTCGTGGGTCCGGGGATAGCCGGCGGGCATGATCACCCGCTCGTTGACCCAGATGCAGTTGGCGGCGTAGGCCTCCTCTTCGGGGATCTCGATGATGTTGAAGCGCTGGAACTCCGGCTTGTCGACGAACTCGCCGGCGGCCAGCAGGTTGTCGTGCTCCAGGTAGGCGAGCCCGGTCTTCAGGTGCAGGACTTTCTCCAGGCGTACCACCGAGCCGCTGAGGCCGTGTTTCTCGAGGATCGCGATCATCTGCCGGGCGCCTTCGGCGTTGGTGCGCGCCGATTCGCCGATGTAGAAATGCTCGCCGACCATCATGATGTCGCCGGCCTCCACCGTGCCGGGCGCCTCGATGCGCTCGACCTTGCCCGGGTAGAAGCGCTGGATGGTCTCTTCGATGATCTCGGTCTCGCCGCGCCGTGACTCCGCGCCGGGGCGGGTGATGATGGCGCAGCGCGGGGTGCAGAGCACCGGATCCTCGACGAACACCGAGTCGGGGAAGCGTTCGTCCGGCGGCAGCAGGGTGATGTCCACGTCGCAGGTCTGCAAGGCACGGATGTAGGCGTTGTGCTGCTCCAGGGCCTTGGCGTGGTCCGGCTTGCCGAGGTGGCTGGAGGTCAGGCCGTCGACCAGGCTGCGGGCGGGGGTGCGGGCGATGATGTGCTTGAACATGATGGTTTTCCTCGTGTTGGGACGAGGTGATCGTTGCAAGCCGCGCGCCAGGGGCGGCGAGGGTTTCGTGCGGGAAAACCTTGATAAATCGGAAGATTTCCCTGGCTTTGCGGTGGATTCGTTGATCCGGACCAAGGACCGGAAGCCGCGGATGGTCGATCATGGGACATCTGTCGATATCTCGACATCAGGAAACGGGGGGCGCACATGGCACTTGTCGAAAAACCGACGAATTCAACGCGAAGCGACGAGCTGGCCTGGCTGGTCGGCTGTCTCGCACCGATTTTCGATGGGTTGCGACAACCGGTCACGGTGGTCGATCCGGCTGGCCGTTTCGTCTACTACAACCGCGCCAGTGGCCTGCTCGACGGCCTCGATCCGCAACAGGCGCTGGGCATGCACGTGTTGCAGAGCGCGCCCTGGCTGGCGGCGGAGCAGAGCACCCTGCTGCGTTGCCTGGCCCAGGGGCGGCCGTCCATCGATACCGTACAGGCCTATGTCGGCGCCGGCGGCGAATTGCTGCAGTACCGCCACCGGGCGGTTCCGCTGCATGGACGTGGCGGCGAGCTGGTCGGCGCGATGGAGGTCGGCGAGGTGGTGGCGGAGGCTGACGAGCCCGCTGCCGCGGGCGACTGTCCGGCCATTCTCAGCGAGGCGCCGAGCCTGCTGCGGCAATTGCGCCGCCTGGACATCTTCGCCGCCACCGACCTGCCGCTGCTGATCCATGGCGAGACCGGTACCGGCAAGGAACTGTTCGCTCGCCGCGCCCATGCGCTGAGCCCGCGGCGCGGCGGCCCGATGATCAGCCTGAACTGTGCGGCGATCCCCGAGACCCTGCTGGAAAGCACGCTGTTCGGCACCACCCGCGGTGCCTTCACCGGCGCCGAGAACCGCAAGGGCATGTTCGCCCTGGCGCAGGGCGGGACGCTGTTCCTCGACGAGATCAACTCCATGCCCATGGCCATGCAGAGCAAGCTGCTGCGGGTGCTGCAGGATGGCAGCTACCTGCCGCTGGGCAGCCTGAGCCCGCAGCGGGCCGACGTACGCCTGATCGCGGCGAGCAACCAGCCGCCGCGCCAGGCGATCGCCGAGGGACGCCTGCGCGAGGACCTCTATTACCGGCTGGACGTGGGCAGCCTGTGCATCCCGCCGCTGCGCGAGCGTCCCGGCGATGTCGAACTGCTGGCGCGGGCCTTCGTCCGGCGCGATGCGCGCAGCCTCAACCCGCGCGTCACCGCCCTTGGCGAGCGGGCATTGGCGCAATTGCTGGCCTGCGACTGGCCGGGCAACGTCCGGCAACTGGAAAACGTGATCCGCCGCAGCCTGCTGCTGCACGGGGAGGGCGGCGCACTGCTGGATGAGGTGGCGTTCGCCGACGACGGCGCCGAGGCCGTGGTCGCCGAGGCCGCGCGCGCGCTGAAGACCGCGGCGGTCGGAGGCCTGCGCGAGGCGCTGGCGCAACAGGAGCGCAACCTGATAGAAGACGCCATGCGCCAGGCACGCGGCAATCTCTCCCGGGCCGCCGCGCGGTTGCGGATACCGCGCACGACCCTGCTCGGCCGCATGCGCCGACTGGGTTTGTCGCCAGCCGCCAGCTCGCCAGCCTGACAGGAGCCGCCCATGGACAGCCACAACCCGATCGCCATCGTCGCCCGCGCCCTGCGGCATGCCGAGCGCATCCTGGTCATCACCGGCGCCGGCCTTTCCGCCGACTCGGGGATGCCGACCTACCGTGGCCTCGGCGGCCTCTACAACGGGCGCACGGAGGAGGGCCTGCCGATCGAGGCGGCACTCTCCGGGCCGATGCTGCGGCGTGATCCGGCGCTGTGCTGGAAGTACCTCGCGGAACTCGGCAAGGCTTGCCTGGCGGCGCGGCCCAACGCCGGCCACGAAGCCATCGCCGAGTTGCAGAAGCGCAAGCCGGAATGCTGGGTGCTGACCCAGAACATCGATGGCTTCCATCGCCAGGCCGGCTCGCCGGTCGAACGCCTGATCGAGATCCATGGCGAACTGGCGCCGCTCTACTGCCAGTCCTGCGGCGCCGAGAGCGGCGGCCTGGAAGAACATCTGCACGGCCGGCTGCCGCCGCGCTGCGCGGCCTGCGGTGGCGTGCTGCGGCCGCCGGTGGTGCTGTTCGAGGAAATGCTGCCGGAGGCGGCGATCGACGCCCTGTACCGCGAACTGCGCAAGGGCTTCGAGGCGGTGCTGGTGGTGGGGACCACCGCGAGCTTCCCCTACATCGTCGAGCCGGTGCTGCGCACGCGCCAGGCGGGAGGCTTCACCGCGGAGGTGAATCCCGGCACCACCGACCTCAGCGGGCGGGTCGATGTGAAAATGACAGGACGAGCCTTAGACATCATGCCGCAGGTGCTGAGTCACATTTATCGATAAAAAACTTGCATAGGTTTGATCGAGAGGGCAAATTAGCCCGCTAGTAAAACTAATGAGACACGGTCGTGCCCATGCTTAAACGCTTAGCACCCCTCGTGCCCATGAGTTTCGTTCTGTTGCTGGCCGCATGCGCCAGCCATTCGCCGGAGCCGCAGGTCGCCAAAGAGCCGGCCGCAGCCAAGAGCAGCATCGACGTCGAACGCGACGTGATCGCTTGGCAGAATGTTGAGGACGAAGGGGCGGACAATTCATCGGCTGGTACGCCTGCGCTGGCGTCCAGCATCCTCGAGCGCGCTTTCGAGCTGATCGGTACGCCGTACCGCTTCGGCGGCACGACGGCGAAAGGCTTCGATTGCAGCGGCTTCGTCGGCTACCTGTTCCGCGAGGAGGCCGGCATCAAGCTGCCGCGCTCCACCCGCGAACTCATCGATATGGACGTGCCGCTGGTCTCCAAGGACGAGTTGCAGCCCGGCGACCTGCTGTTCTTCAACAACCGTGGCCGTGGCCGCGTCAGCCACGCCGGCATCTACATCGGCGACGGCCAGTTCATCCATTCCGCCAGCCGTCGCAGCGGCGGGGTGCGGGTGGACAGCCTGGACTCCAGCTACTGGAGCCTGAGCTACATGGAAGCCAAGCGGGTGCTCGAGCCTGGCTACAAGGACACCCTGACCAGCAAGCGCTAAACTTAAAGTTTTACTTTAAGTATTGCGTTTAACTCTTTGTCGTAGCAAAGTGAAGGCATTCCGTACCAGGAAGGCTTTCACTATGCACGCACTGGCTCGATTCTCGCTCCTCGCCTTTGCTGCGCTGCTTACCGCCTGCGCCAGCAAAGCGCCGCCTCCCGCGCCCGCCAAACAGGTCGTGTTCCGTCCGGCGACGAATTTCTCCCCCGCCGCCGACGATGTATTGTTCCGCGCCCTCGGCCTGGTGGGTACGCCCTACCGCTGGGGCGGCAACACGCCCGATTCGGGCTTCGATTGCAGCGGCCTGATCAACTTCGTCTACCGCGACATGACCGGCATCCAGCTGCCGCGCTCGACCCGCGAGATGATCTCCATGCGCGCTCCCAGCGTGCCGGTGCAGGCCCTGCAGACCGGCGACCTGGTGTTCTTCGCCACCTCCGGCGGACGCACGGTCAGCCATGCCGGGATCTACGTCGGCGAGGGCCGCTTCGTGCACGCGCCACGCACCGGCGGCACGGTACGCCTGGACAGCCTGCAGAACAGCTACTGGCAGCGCGCCTACCTGGACGCCAAGCGCGTGCTGGTCGGCCCTTCGCCGCTGGCGCGGATGCCCTGAGGCGAGGAGGGCGCATGACCACCCGCACCCTCAACCTCGACGACAACCTGTACCGCTACCTGCTCGACGTCTCGCTGCGGGAAACCCCGCTGATGACCCGTCTGCGCGAGGAGACCGCGAGACTGCCCAACGCGCGTTGGCAGATCGCTCCCGAGCAAGGCCAGTTCATCGCCCTGCTGCTCACCCTGATCGGCGCTCGGCGGGCGCTGGAGGTCGGCACCTTCACCGGCTACAGCGCGCTGTGCATGGCCACCGCCCTGGGCGAACAGGGGCGCCTGACCTGCTGCGACCTGCCCGGCGACTACCATCTCACCGCGCGCCGCTACTGGCGCGAGGCCGCTGTCGAGGAGCGCATCGAACTGCGCCTCGGGCCCGCCCTGGAAACCCTGCGCGCGCTGCTCGACGAGGGCCAGGCCGGGCAATTCGACCTGGCCTTCATCGACGCCGACAAGGCCAACTATCCCGAATACCTGGAGGCCGCGCTGGCGCTGGTGCGCCCGGGTGGGCTGGTGCTCTTCGACAACGTCCTGTGGAGCGGCCGGGTGCTCGAAGCGCAACCCAGGAGCGCCGATACCCGCGGCATCCAGCGACTCAACCTGGCGCTGAAGAACGACGCGCGGGTGGACTACTCGCTGCTGCCGATCGGCGACGGGCTGAGCGTCTGCCGCAAGCGCTGAGCGACGCTCAGCGCACGCCCCACGGCGGCGTGTTGAGCGTCTGCTGGAGAAACTGGACGAACAGCCTGACCTTCGGCGACAGGGTCGCCGCTCGCGAATACATGGCGTAGATCAGGTCGTCCAGCGGCCGCTCCTCGGGCAGGGCCTCCACCAGGCGGCCGGCGGCGAGGTCCTCGGCGACGATGAACAGCGGCAGGATCGCCAGGCCCAGGCCGCGCACCGCGGCGTCGCGCATGGTCTGGCCGTTGTTGGTGTTGAAGCGTCCGCGCGGGGTGATCATCCGCGCCGGTTCGCCGGCCACCCGCGGTTCGAAGCTCCACAGCTGCGACGGGGTATTGTGGCTGTAGCCGATGCAGGGATGGCAGAGGATGTCCTCGAGGCGCTGCAGCGCGCCGTGCCGCTCCAGGTACTCCGGACTGCAGCACACCACCCGGCGGCTGGTGCCGAGCTGGCGGGCGATCAGCGAGCTGTCCTGCAGGCGGGTGATGCGGATCGCCAGGTCGTAGCCTTCCTTCTCGAAGTCGATGATCCGGTCGTCCAGCTGCAGCACCACCTCCAGGCGCGGGTTGCGTGCCATGAACTCCATCACCAGCGGGCCCAGCCAGAGCGTGCCGAAACTCATCGGCGCCATCACCCGCAGTTCCCCGCACAGGTCGTTCTCGCGCAGGGCCACGCTTTCCGCTGCGTTGTTCAGGTCCTGCACCGAAGCCTTGGCCGACTTGTAGAAGAAGCCGCCGGCCTCGGTCGGCTCGACGTTGCGCGTCGAGCGGTAGAGCAGGCGCACGCCCAGGTGGCGCTCGAGGTCGCTGACGCGTTTGCTGATCACGGACTTGGACAGGCTCATGCGTTCGGCGGCGGCGCTGATGCTGCCCAGCTCGACCACGTTGAGGAAGGCCTGTATGTCTTCAAGGCGCAGACTCATGGCTAATCTCGAAACAATCGGGAGGCAGACTGTCGCATGCGGGCGAACTCCTGGTAAGGGGCTGGCTGTGCCGGGCGCGCTGTGTCGAGAGCGGCAGGGCAAGCGTAGCGCGCCGGCAGGGGAGGATCGTTCGCCTTTGGAGAACACCGTTTTCTCGTTTTGCCGGGCGGTAAAACACCGCCGCCGCCACTACTCTTGATGGGCGGTCGGCACTGCCGAGGCCGCCCAAGCCTGCCTCGCCAGAGGCGCTTCGATTCATACCGCGCGGCGACGGACGCCGCCCGAGACCGGAGAAAAACCATGTCCTTCACCTACAAGCGACTCGACAAGAACGATGCAGCGGTCCTGTTCGTCGACCATCAGGCAGGCCTGCTCTCCCTGGTCCGCGACTTCAGCCCGGACGAATTCAAGAACAACGTCCTGGCGCTGGCCGACATCGCCAGGTTCTTCAACCTGCCGACCATCCTCACCACCAGTTTCGAAGACGGCCCCAACGGCCCTCTGGTGCCGGAACTCAAGGAAATGTTCCCGCAGGCGCCCTACATCGCCCGGCCGGGCAATATCAATGCCTGGGACAACGAGGACTTCGTCAAGGCGGTCAAGGCCACCGGCAAGAAGCAACTGATCATCGCCGGCGTGGTGACCGATGTCTGCGTGGCCTTCCCGACCCTGTCGGCGCTGGAAGAGGGCTACGACGTGTTCGTCGTCACCGACGCCTCGGGCACCTTCAACCCGGTGGTGCGCGATGCCGCCTGGGCACGCATGTCCGCCGCCGGCGCGCAACTGATGAACTGGTTCAGCGTCGGCTGCGAACTGCACCGTGACTGGCGCAACGATATCGAGGGCTTCGGCGCGATCCTCGGCGGCCATCTGCCGGCCTACGCCAACCTGATCCAGAGCTTCAGCGTGAAGAAGTAAGCCGACCGCGCCGGACCCGGACACAAGGCACTCCGAGCATCGGGTGCCTTGTGTCGTTTTCGCCGCGGGTGTTTTCATTCAGACGCCGCCTTTCGCCGGAACACGAGGTTTCGGCGCGCCTTGCCTCCACAGGAGAGAACCCATGGCAACCCAGGTCATCCACGCCTCCCTCGGCACCACCCCCTACCGCGTCAGCCTCAGCGACGACAGCCATCAGTGGCTCAGCGACGTGCCCGCCGCGCTGGGTGGCGGCGACAGCGGCCCCTCGCCGCACGAGATCCTGCTCTCGGCGCTCGGCGCCTGCACCGCGATCACCGTGGCAATGTACGCGCAGCGCAAGCAGTGGCCGCTGGAAGGCATCGACGTGCAGTTGAACATCGTCGAGGAGCGCACCAAGCCGGAACCGTTCACTCACATTCGCCGCGAGATCCGCCTGGACGGCGCGCTGGACGCGGAACAGCGCCAGCGCCTGCTGGAGATCGCCAATGCCTGTCCGATTCATCGTGTACTCTCCGGAGAGGTCAGCATCAGCAGCCAGCTGCGCGACTGAACCCGCACACACAGGAAGGAACAGCACATGAGCGACGACAGCATCAAGGTATTGGGCATTTCCGGCAGCCTGCGCAGCGGCTCCTACAACAGCGCCGCGTTGCAGGCGGCGATCGGTCTGGTCCCGGCGGGGATGAGCATCGAGCTGGCGGATATCTCCGCTATCCCGCTGTACAACGAGGACGTCTACGCGCTGGGCTTCCCGCCCGCGGTGGAGCGGTTCCGCGAGCAGATCCGCGAGGCGGACGCGCTGCTGTTCGCCACCCCCGAGTACAACTACTCGATGGCCGGGGTGCTGAAGAACGCCATCGACTGGGCCTCGCGGCCGCCGGAGCAGCCGTTCTCCGGCAAGCCTGCGGCGATCCTCGGCGCCAGCGCCGGGCGCTTCGGCACCGCGCGGGCGCAGTACCACCTGCGGCAGACCCTGGTGTTCCTCGACGTGCATCCGCTGAACAAGCCGGAGGTGATGATCTCGAGCGCGCAGAACGCCTTCGATGCCCAGGGCCGGCTGCTCGACGACAAGGCGCGTGAGCTGATTCAGCAGCAGTTGCAGGCCCTGCAGCTATGGGTACGGCGTCTGCGCGGTTGAATGCCTCGTCACCGGAGAGCCTGATCATGAGCAATACCGAAGAGCGTTGCGACCTGTCCTCCTCGCGGGACTGTCCGGAACGCCGCGAACACCTGCTGCAACGCGTCACCGCCCGCGCGGCGGAAATCGGCGGCGGGCTCACCGTCAGCCGGCTGATGCCGTCGCGCCAGCGGCGGATGATCGGCGCCTGGTGCTTCCTCGACCACGCCGGCCCCGCCGAATTCGAGCCCGGCGGCGGCCTGGCGGTGGGCCCGCATCCGCACATCGGCCTGCAGACCTTCACCTGGATGATCCAGGGCGAGGCGCTGCACCGCGACAGCCTGGGCAACGTCCAGGTGATCCGCCCGGGCCAGGTCAACCTGATGACCGCCGGCCACGGCATCGCCCATACCGAGGAGTCGCTGCCCGACGAGCGGCATGCCCACGCCGCGCAACTGTGGATCGCGCTGCCCTACGAACAGCGCGACATCGCCCCGGCCTTCGACCATCATCCCGACCTGCCGCGCTGGCAGGAGCAGGGCGTGACCCTCACCCTGCTGGCCGGCGCGCTGGCCGGCCGGCAGGCGCCGTGCCGGCTTTACTCGCCGCTGCTCGGCGCCGACCTGGCCTGCCACGACGCCTCGACCCTGCAACTGGCGCTCGACCCGCACTTCGAGTACGGCCTGTTGCCGCTGGAGGGGGGCCTGGAGGTGGGCGGCGAGCATTTCGCGGTGAACGAACTGGCCTACCTGGGCGATGGCCGCGATGGCCTGCGGCTGCAGCTCGATCCCGGCGCGCGGGTCCTGTTGCTGGGCGGAGCGCCGTTCGGCGCGGAAATCTTCATGTGGTGGAATTTCGTCGGCCACAGCAAGGCCGAGATCGCCCGCGCGCAGAAGGCCTGGGAGGAGGGGGATGCCCGCTTCGGCCGGCTCGATGCCCTGGAAGGCGCACGCTTGAGCGCTCCGCCGATTCCCTGGAAGATCGACGCCGAATGAGGACGATGTGCCGCCGGGCACTCCGGCGGCGTCCTCGAATGCCTGTCGGCGATGGTGCGGACCTGAGGTCTGGCGATTTGCCGGCAGCGGGAAAACTTTCTGCCCCCATCGCCGGTCAGAACTCGCCTATCGCATGCACGAACAGGAAGTGAGCCACATGCAATTCGAACACCTGGTCCAGGTCAATGACCGGACGCTTGTCGACCTGCCGGTCCTCGACCGGCTGCAACTCTGGGAAGGCCTGGTCTGCCGTGCGCGCGAGCCGCAGCATTTCGTCGTCGGCCTGGAGCGCTTCGAGATCCTCGCCGATGACGGCGACCGCCTGCACCGGCGCCTGTACCTGCCGGGCCTGGTGGTCGAGGACGAGGTGGTGCTGAAGGCGCCGGACACTGCCCACTACACCATCAAGCCGAGCGCCGAGGTGGCCGGCGGCAGCCTCGACATGACCATCGAGGAGCCGGAGCCCGGCTCGCTGTTCGTGCGTTTCGCCTACTGCACCCGCTACCTGCAGCCGCTGGGCGACGAACTGCCCTACGACGCCTTCGTCAGGCAGGCCTATATCGCCATGGATGTGGAAACCATCGCCACCATCCGCGACCGGTTCGGCGCCAGCGCCGCCAGCGGGAGTTGAGCGTGGAACACGGAAGCAGTTTTCTCCAGTCCGGCGTGGTCTTCCTGATCGCGGCGGTGTTCATGGTGCCGCTGGCCAAGCGCCTGCAACTGGGTGCGGTGCTCGGCTACCTGCTGGCCGGCGTGCTGATCGGTCCCAGCGTGCTGGGGCTGGTGGACAACCCGGAAAGCGTCGCGCAGATCTCGGAGATGGGCGTGGTGCTGCTGCTCTTCATCATCGGCCTGGAGCTGTCGCCGCGGCGCCTGTGGGTGATGCGCAAGTCGGTGTTCGGCGTCGGCCTGCTGCAGGTGCTGCTCACCGGCCTGGTGATCGGCACGGTGGCCCTGGTCGGCTTCGGCCAGCCGGTGAACAGCGCGGTGGTGCTCGGCCTGGGCCTGGCGCTGTCGTCCACCGCGTTCGGCCTGCAGATCCTCGCCGAGCGCAAGGAACTGACCCAACCTCATGGCCGCCTGGCGTTCGCCATCCTGCTGTTCCAGGACATCGCGGCGATCCCGCTGATCGCCATGATCCCGCTGCTCAGCGGCGCGCACAGCGACGCCGGCGGCAGCGAACTGACCCAGACCCTGAAGGTGGTCGGCAGCATCGCCGCGGTGGTGGTCGGCGGTCGCTACCTGCTGCGCCCGGTGTTCCGTATCGTCGCCCAGACCAAGCTGCAGGACATGTCCACCGCCACCGCGCTGCTGGTGGTGATGGGCACCGCGCTGCTGATGGAACTGGCCGGCGTGTCCATGGCCCTCGGCGCCTTCCTCGCCGGCCTGCTGCTGGCAGACTCGGAATACCGGCATGAGCTGGAAGCGCAGATCGAGCCGTTCAAGGGCCTGCTGCTCGGGCTGTTCTTCATCAGCGTCGGGATGAGCGCGGATGTCAGCCTGCTGCTCAAGTCGCCGTGGATGGTGCTCGGCCTGACCGTGCTGCTGATCGCCCTGAAGGCGCCGGTGCTGTATTTCGTCGGACGCATTTCCGGCGGCCTCGACAAGGCCTCGGCGCTGCGCCTGGGCGTGGTCCTGGCGGCCGGCGGCGAGTTCGCCTTCGTGGTGTTCAAGATGGCCCGCGACCAGGGCCTGTTCGAGAACGACCTGCACAACCTGCTGGTGCTCTCCATCACCCTGTCGATGGCCCTGACCCCGCTGCTGGTGCTCGGTCTCGCGCGGCTGCTGGCGAAGCAGCCGGAGGCGGTCAAGCCGCCGCCGGAAATGGAGCGCATCGACAACGACGACACCCCGCGCGTGGTGATCGCCGGGGTCGGCCGCATGGGCCAGATCGTCGCCCGGGTGCTGCGCGCCCAGCGCGTGCCGTTCATCGCCCTGGACACCTCGGTGGAGACCATCGAGCTGACCCGTACCCTGGGCGCCATCCCGATCTTCTACGGCGATCCGATGCGCCCGGAGATCCTCCGCGCCGCCCAGGTGGAGAAGGCCGAGTTCTTCGTCATCGCCACCGACGATCCGGAGACCAACATCGAGACCGCCAAGCGCGTGCGCAAGCTGTATCCGCACCTGAAGATCATCGCCCGCGCGCGCAACCGCCAGCACGTCCACCTGCTGCTGGACGCCGGGGTCGAGCCGGTGCGCGAGACCTTCTTCTCCAGCCTGGAGATGAGCCGCATGGTGCTCTGCGGCCTGGGCCTGAGCGAGGAGCAGGCCGACGCGCGGATCCGCCGCTTCCGTCGCCACGACGAAGAAGTGCTGGCCTCCCAGCACCTGTTCTACAACGATCGCGACGCGCTGATCAAAAGCGCCCGCGAGGCGCGGGTGGAACTGGAGACGCTGTTCCAGACCGACCAGCTGGAGGATCGCGGCGCGGTGCCGGCGGAGACGCCGGAGGGCGCCTCCCGCGCCTCCTAGCCGATCGCCCATGCCGGCGCGCCGGCATGGGTAATTCCCGCGCCAGGGTCCATACTTGCCGGGCAACGCAGTACGAAGGTTGGGATACCCCCGTGGCATCCCCTCTGTAGGGTGGAGGGCAGCAGCCCAGCAGAACGGCTGGACGCATCCGCCGATCGAGGAACCTTATGCCTGTCGAACACCTGGACGTACTCATCGTCGGCGCCGGCCTGTCCGGCATCGGCGCCGCCTGCCACCTGACGAAGCACTGCCCCGGCAAGCGCTTCGCCCTGCTCGAAGGGCGCGCGGCGATGGGCGGTACCTGGGACCTGTTCCGCTACCCCGGCATCCGCTCCGACTCGGACATGTTCACCCTCGGCTACAACTTCAAGCCGTGGAGCGATCCGAAGGCCATCGCCGACGGCCCGTCGATCCGCCGCTACATCGAGGACACCGCGCGCGAGAACGGCATCGACCGGAAGATCCGCTACCGCCATCGGCTGCTCAAGGCCGACTGGGATTCCGCCGCCGCGCGCTGGAACCTCGACGTGCAGCGCGACGACGAGCCCGAGCCGCTGCGCATGACCGCGCAGTTCCTGCTGATGTGCACCGGCTACTATCGCTACGAGGCCGGCTATACGCCGGAGTTCGCCGGTCGCGAGGACTTCGCCGGACGGATCGTCCATCCGCAGTTGTGGCCGGAAGACCTCGACTACAGCGGCAAGAAGGTGGTGGTGATCGGCAGCGGCGCGACCGCCGTCACCCTGGTGCCATCGATGACCGACAAGGCCGCCCATGTCACCATGCTGCAACGCTCGCCGTCCTATGTGATCACCCTGCCGCAGAAGGACGCGATCTCCAATTTCCTTCGCCGCTTCCTCCCGGAAACCTGGGTCTATCGCCAGGCGCGGGCGCGCAACGTGGCGATGCAGATGATCTTCTTCATGCTCGCCAAGGGCTTCCCCGGCCTGGTCCGCAAGGCCCTGCTCAAGCTGGCCAGCCTGCAACTGGGCAAGCAGTTCGACATGCGCCACTTCAGTCCCCGCTACAAGCCGTGGGACGAGCGGGTCTGCGCGGTGCCGGACGGCGACCTGTTCAAGGTGCTGCGCAAGGGCAAGGCCTCGGTGGTCACCGAGCACATCGACCGCTTCGTCGACAGGGGTATCCGCCTGAAGACCGGCGAAGTGCTGGAGGCGGACATCATCGTCACCGCCACCGGTCTCGACCTGGTGATGTTCGGCGGCGCCGAGATCGCGGTGGACGGCAAGCCGTTCCAGGTCAACCAGAGCATGGGCTACCGTGGCATCATGCTGCGCGACCTGCCGAACCTGGCGGCGGTGCTCGGCTACACCAACGCCAGCTGGACCCTCAAGGCCGACCTTTCCAGCGAGTACTTCTGCCGCCTGATCAACCACATGGACGCCATCGGCATGCGCCAGGTGACCGCCCGCGACACCAGCGGCGACGTGCGCGAGGAGCCGTTCCTCAACCTCAACTCCGGCTACATCCAGCGCGCCGCCGATCGCATGCCCAAGCAGGGCGACCGGATGCCCTGGAAGCTCTACCAGAACTATGTCCTCGACCTGGCGCTGCTGCGCTATGGCAAGGTCGAGGACGGCTACCTGGTGTTCTCCTCGCCGGCCTCGCAACGCCAGGGCGACGGCGCGGCGGTGCAGGCGCTGGGTTGAGTCCGGCGCCTCCGCTCAAGCCTCCGCCAGGGCCTGCCCGTGGGCCTTGTGCCAGGCGTCGAGGCCGCCGGCCAGCGCCCAGGTGCGCTTGAAGCCGGAGGCATTGAGACGCTCGGCGAGGATGGCGGCGGAGAGTTCGTGGGGACAGGCGCAGTAGATGACGATGCTGGCGTCCCTGAGGTCGCCGGGCAGTTCCTTCAGCGACACGTTGAGTTCCACCGGTATCGCGCCCGGTATGCCGCTCGGCTCGTCGTCGTGATGGGCGCGGACGTCGAGAATCACCGGCACCTGCCCCTGTTCGCGCAGGCTTTCCAGTTCCTCCACGCTGATTCGCGGAATCCGCCGGCTGCGCGACAGCAGGCGCTGGCGCTGCCAGAGCTTCCAGGCGATGAAGGCGGCGAAGGCGCCGGCGATCAGCAGCGCGCCGATGGCCGCGTAGTCGCTGAGCAAGGCCAGCAGGTGGTCCAGCGCATCGCTGAAGATCACTCCCAGCAGCAGCGCGGAACCGGCCCACAGCGCCGAACCGGCGGCGTCGTAGGCGAGGAAGCGGCGCAGGCGGGTGCGGGTCATGCCGGCCAGGGTGGTGGACAGTGCGCTGGCGCCGGGCAGGAACTTGGACATCAGCAGCGCCCGCGGGCCGACCCGCAGGTACATGTTCTGGCTCTGGCGGATGCAACTGTCCTGGGACAGCGAGACCTTGCAGATGCTGCGCAGGAGGAAGCCGCCGTAGCGGCGCCCGGCCAGGTACCAGGCGATGTCCGCCAGCAGGCAGGCGAGCACCACCACCAGCAGGACGACGCCCAGCGGCGCGCCGACACCCTGCATGGCCAGCGCGCCGGCGACGATCAGCGCCGGGTAGGCGGGAATCGGCAGGCCGGCCTGTTCGCAGAGCACATTGAGGAACAGCAGGAGCAGCCCGTGGTTCTCCAGCAGGGGTTGCAGTTCACGCATGGCGGAGCCTCTCGGATTCTTCTGCGGGTAGTGTGGGCGCGAAGCGTGAAGCTGGGAAGAACGAACGTGGCGGGGCCGCTGCTCCGTGGCCTCTGGCGAGACGAAAAAAGCCCCTCGCCCGCGAGGGCGAGGGGCTGGCGCGTCAGGCCACTTCCACCAGCAATACTTCGCTGTCTTCCAGGGCCGTCACCTTCAGCATCGGTTCGTCGCGTACCGCGAGACCATCGCGGGCCTCGGCGCGCACGCCGTTGACTTCGATGCTGCCGGAGGCCGGCACCAGGTAGGCGCGGCGGCCGTTCTCCAGGGCGTACTCGGCGCTCTGCCCGGCCTTCAGGGTCACCGCGGCGACCTCGGCGTCGGCGCGGATGTGCAGCGCCTCGGCGTCATTCGCATCGCCGCTGGCGAGAGTGACGAAGCGTCCATCGCGCTCGGCCTTCGGGAACGGCTTGGACCCCCAGCGTGGCTGGTCGCCACGGCGATCGGGGATGATCCAGATCTGGAAGATCCGGGTGGTCTCGGCCTCGAGGTTGTACTCCGAGTGGACGATGCCGGTGCCGGCGCTCATCACCTGCACGTCGCCGGCCTCGGTGCGACCCTTGTTGCCCAGGCTGTCCTGGTGGGTGATCGCGCCTTCGCGGACGTAAGTGATGATTTCCATGTCGCGGTGCGGGTGCGGGGGGAAACCGCTGCCGGCGGCGATCTCGTCATCGTTCCAGACCCGCAGGCGACCCCAGTCCTCGCGCTCCGGGTCGTAGTAGTCGGCGAAGGAAAAATGATGGCGCGCGTTCAGCCAGCCGTGGTTGGCATGGCCCAGACGGTCGAAGGGGCGACGTTCGATCATGATCGGATCTCCATTGGGCCCGGCGCCGCGCGTTTGGGGCGAGGGGCGGGCGGTTGATGGAAAAATGATCCGCTTTATTTATTTGATTAAAAAGCGCGAATATTTGCTTTTACTTATCTTGTTTGTTGATGATTTGGCAATGGATTCGCTCGCCTGGCTTGTCATGCCGGCCGCATCGACGCGACGCTGGCCGGCGGCGCGCTGGCGCCCCGGCCGCGCGTTCTTCAGGTGGCGGGCAGCGGCACGCCCCTGGGCCACAGCAGCCAGAGGCGACCGGGCTGCTTCATGTGGCCGGCGAGTTCGCCGGCGGCGTCGCCGGTACCCCAGAACAGATCGGCGCGGACCTCGCCGACGATCGCCCCGCCGGTATCCTGCGCCGCCACCGGACGGACTACCGGGCTGCCGTCATCGGGGCGGGTGGTGGACAGCCACATCAGGCTGCCCAGCGGGATCACCTTGCGGTCGATGGCCACGCTGTAGCCGTCGGTCAGCGGTACGTTCAGCGAGCCGCGCGGACCTTCGTCGCTGTCCGGGCGCTGGCTGAAGAACACGAAGCTGGGATTGCTCGCCAGCAACTCGGAAACCCGCTGCGGATTGGCCTCGGCCCAGTCGCGGATACGCTTCATGCTGATCTCCTCCTTCGGCACCAGGCCCTGCTCGACCAGCCAGCGGCCGACCGGCTTGTACGGGTGGCCGTTCTGGTCGCCGTAGCCGATGCGCAGTTGCCGGCCGTCTTCCAGCTGGATCCGTCCGGAGCCCTGGATCTGCAGGAACTGCAGGTCCATCGGGTCGCCCAGCCAGGCCAGCACCGGCGCACTGGAACCGTTGTCGCGGATCGTCGCGGCATCGTCGTAGGGTTTCAGCACCCGGCCTTCCAGACGCCCGCGCAGGCGCTTGCCCTTGAGCTCCGGGTAGACGCTTTCCAGCGAAACCACGATCAGGTCGTCCGGTACGCCGTAGACCGGTACCGGGGTCTTCTCGCCCTGGCTCAGGCTGCCGTGGTAGACCGGTTCGTAGTAGCCGGTGATCAGGCCCTGGTCGCCGTTGCCGGAGGACCTCAGGCTATAGACCTGCATCTGCTCGCGGAGGAACGCACGTACCGCCGCCGGATCATCGGCGACCGTCGTGGCGCTGGCACAGGGCGCGCCCCACACAGGGTCCCTGGCCAGCCGCGCGCAGGCCGAGCGCCAGGCGTTGAAGCCGGCGAGCAGGTCGGCGTCGCTGGTGGCCGGCAGGGCATCCCAGGGGACACTGTTGTAGGTGGTGGTTTCGGCGGGTTCGGGGGGCGGCTCTTTCTGGCTGCCGTCGTCGCATGCCGTCAGCAGGGCGGCGAAGGGGAGCGCGCAGAGCAGCAGGCGGCGCCAGGGATGGGACGGAAACTTCACGCCAAGGATTTCCCGGTGGTGGATCGAAGCCCGCTAGCTTGGGCAAAGCGCGACGGTGCGTCAAACCGCGGCGACGATCGAAGCGTATCGTTGCGTTACACCGATGCGGCGACCAGTTCGCGCAGCCAGCGATGGGCGGGATCACGATGCGAGCGTTCGTGCCAGAGCATGGCCAGGTCGTAGCCGGGCACCTCCAGTGGCGCCTCCACCACCCGTAGCGTGTCGCGGCCGCGTGCCAGCCGCGACGGCAGCATCGCCACCAGGTCGGTGCTCTCCAGCACCGCGCGGAGGAACAGGAAGTGCGGCACCGACAACGCTACCCGACGCTCCGCGCCGAGTTCGGCGAGCGCCTGGTCGGTGGGACCGAGGAAGCCGCCGCCGTCGGGCGAGACGATCACCTGGTCGAGGCGGCAGAACTGCTTCAGCGTCGGTCGCCGGCGCAGGCCCGGATGCCCGGCGCGCCCGGCCAGCACGTAGCGCTCGCTGAACAGCCGGCGACAGCGCAGCCCCGGCGGCGCCTCGTCGAGGGTGTGGAAGGCGAGGTCGATCTCGCCGCGCTCCGCCTGCCGGCTGACCTGCGCCGGCGCCAGTTCCAGCACCGCCAGCCGGCTGTCCGGCGCCTGCCCGCGCAGCGCGGCGAGGATCGGCAGGAGGACCGCCGACTCGGCGTAGTCGGTGGCCGCGACCCGCCAGGTATGCCGCGACTGCGCCGGATCGAACGGCGCGGCTGGCGCCACCGCCTGTTCCAGCGCCTCCAGGGCCAGGCGCAGCGGTTCGCGCAGCTCTTCCGCCCGCGCCGTCGGGCGCATCCCGCGCGGGCCGGGAAGCAGCAGCGGATCGTCGAAGATCGCCCGCAGCTTGGCCAGGTGCACGCTCACCGACGGCTGGGAGAAATTCAGGCGCTCCGCCGCGCGCGTCACGTTGTGTTCGGTGAGCAGCACGTCGAGGGTTACCAGCAGGTTCAGGTCCAGACGTCTGAGATTATTCATGGCTATACCTGGGATTTCGGATATTCATTTCAACTATATGCGGGGCTGGCCGATCCTGCGCTCACCTTTTTTTGCGGAGAGCCGCCATGAACGTACTGATCGTCTATGCCCATCCCGAACCACGCTCGCTCAACGGCGCGCTCAAGGATTTCGCGGTCGCCCGCCTCGAGGCGGCCGGTCATGCGGTGCAGGTCTCGGATCTCTACGCGATGGGCTGGAAGGCCGCGCTCGACGCCGCGGACAGCCTCGAACCCGCGACCGGCGAGCGCTTCGATCCGTCCCGCGACTCACTGCGTGCCTTCCAGAACGGCCGGCAGAGCGCCGATATCGCCGCCGAGCAGGACAAGCTGCGCCGGGCCGATGCGCTGATCCTGCAATTCCCGCTCTGGTGGTTCGGCATGCCGGCGATCCTCAAGGGCTGGATCGACCGCGTCTATGCCTGCGGTTTCGCCTACGGGGTCGGCGAGCACTCCGACAGCCACTGGGGCGACCGCTACGGCGAGGGACGGATGCAGGGCAAGCGGGCGATGCTGGTGGTCAGCGCCGGCGGCTGGGAGTCGCACTACGCCGCGCGCGGCATCAACGGGCCGATCGACGACCTGTTGTTCCCCATCCACCATGGCATCCTGCATTACCCCGGCTTCAACGTGTTGCCGCCGTTCGTCGTCTACCGCACCGGCCGGCTCGACGCCGGGCGCTTCGCCGCGCTCGGCGAGCAACTGGGGCAGCGCCTGGACGAACTGTGGCGGACCGCGCCGATTCCGTTCCGCCGGCAGAACGGTGGCGACTACGCGATTCCCGCGCTGACCCTGCGCGACGAGATCGCCCCGGGGCGGGTCGGCTTCGCCGCGCACCTGGCGGAGTAGTTCGCCCACCAACGGCCCTTCGCATATATGATGTCGCGCCGCCAGGAGCAGACGCTTCCGGGGGAGTGCATCGGACGCCGTTTCACAGGGAGACTCATGTCGATTCGTACATTTCTGCTGCTGGGCATGGTCGGCGCTTTGCTGGGGGGATGCCAGGCGGTTTCCCGGCCGCCGGCGCCGGAGTTCGTCCTTCTGGGCTCCGAGGAGGAGGTCAGGAGCGCCTGCGCAGCCATGGCCTGGCGGGGGATCACCTGCCGCGTCGATGGTGTGCTGCTGGAGGAGACCCAGTATCGAAAACTGATGATGCCGGTGGCGTCGCAGCTGTGGGACCAGAGCATGAAGGTGGTCGGCGTGCTCGACCTCACTACCCACGTAGCGTCCAGCGGGTTCCGCTACTTCAGCGCGACGGGCCACCAGGAGATCTACCGGCGCGACGAGCCGGATGCGGTGAGGCGGACCCAGGAGTTCGACCAGGCATTCTGGGGATACCTCGCCCAGTCGTTCCGGGTCGCCCGCGTACCGCCCGATGATCCGAGGGTCGCGCAGTTCATCGCGGCGTCCGAGCAGCGTGTTCGCCAGGAGCAGGAGCGTCTTCGCGAGCAACAGCGCCTGGAAGCCAGGAAGGCCATCGAGGAGGCCGAGCGGGCCCGCCTCGAGGCGGCGCGCCGGGCCTATGAGAAGACCGATGCCTACAAGGCCGAACGGGCCAGGGAGGCGATCCTGGATTGCCGGGCGACCATGGCCGCCGCCCGTGAGAGCATCGCCTGGGACAACCGGGTCGCTGACATCTCCGGCTACGAGAATCGCTGGATACGTCGCCGTGCCGCGGTGGATATCGTCCAGTGCCAGGACCTCATTCCGCAATACTGGCGGGAATACAAGCAGTACGGCGGCAAGGCCCGCTCGATCGGCGAGCTGGGGTACTGAGAGCGGGCGGTTGCCGCTGGTGGCCGAGCGGGTGCTAGGCGGAGACCGGGGTCTTACCGGACGTGGTGACGAACAGCGCCCGCCCGATCTCCCGGGCGTGCGCCAGGTGGCGTGCCGGATCGGAGGTTTCCGATTCCAGCAGCAGCTCGGAACGGACCACCCGGGCGCCGCAGTAATCGAAGATGCCATGGTCGATCTGCGTCCGCATCGCCGCCGCGTAACCGTGGCGCTCGAAGGTACCGGGGTCGGCGCCGCCGACCCCCACCAGCACCACGCGCAGGCGCTGCAGCTTCTTCCGCAGGTCGCCGCCGATGCTGTAGTCGAAGGCCCAGCCATTGGAGAACACCCGGTCGATCCAGCCCTTGAGCAGCGCCGGCATCGACCACCAGTAGACCGGATAGACCAGTACCAGGATATCTGCGCGGTCGAGGCGCGCCTGTTCGGCGAGGACGTCGGCCGGCGCCGCCGCCTGTCCGCGGTGCACGGCGTGGTCGGCCAGGCCGAAGCGCGGCTCGAAGCCTTCCGCGGCGAGATCGGCGATTTCCGCCGAATGGCCGCTCTGGAGGATGCCCTCGGCGATGCGCGCGGCGAGGGCGTGGGTGAGCGAACGGCGATCGTGATGGGCGACGACGACGAGGGCATGCATGGGACGGGTCTCCTGCGGGGAATTGCGGGAATGGGAGGGGATCGATATGCTGGAAACAAGTTACCTTTAGTAAGTTACTTTTAGTAGGTTGTGTATGTCAACGCATTCTCCCGAAGAACCGGCGCCGCGTCGGCGGCTGTCTCGCGACGAGCGCCAGCGCCAGCTCCTCGACGTGGCCTGGAAGCTGGTGCGCGAAGAAGGCACCGAGGCCCTGACTTTGGGCCGCCTTGCCGAGCAGGCCGGAGTGACCAAGCCGGTGGTCTACGATCACTTCGGCACCCGCGCCGGACTGCTCGCGGCGCTCTACCAGGACTACGACCTGCGCCAGACGGCGCTGATGGACGCCGCCCTGGAGGCCGGCGAGGCGACCTTGCGCGGCCGCGCCAAGGTCATCGCCTCGGCCTACGTCGACTGCGTGTTGCAACAGGGGCGGGAGATTCCCGGGGTGGTCGCGGCGCTCGCCAGTTCGCCGGAGCTGGAGCGGATCAAGCGCGACTACGAGGCGCTGTTCATGGACAAGTGCCGCGCCGTGCTGGAGCCCTTCGCCGGCGGCGGGCGGCTCTCGATCGCCGGCCTGCGGGCGATGATCGGCGCCGCCGAGGCGCTGTCGCACGCCGCCGCCACCGAGGAGATCAGCCCCGAGGAGGCGCGCCGGGAACTGCTCGTCGCCATCGTCGCGATGGTCGAGAGAAGTCGCCCATGAGCGAGCCGCCGGCCCTGGAGGAATACCGTCGCGCAATCCTGGCGCAGTGCCCGGAACTGACGGGCGCTTCCTTCGCCATCCTGGCTTCGGGCTGGCATTCCACGGCGGTGGAAGTGGATGGCCGCTGGGTCTTCAAGTTTCCCCGCGGCGCGGAGGCCGAGGCGGCGTTGCTGCGCGAAGCCGCGCTGCTGCGCCTGGTGCGGCCGGCGGTGCGCCTGCCGGTGCCGGCGCTGCGGGTATACGCCGGGCCGCCACGGTTTTCCCGGCACGCGAAGCTGCCGGGCGGCTTTCTTCTCGGCGAGCACTATCGGCGCCTGGATGAGCCCGCGCGGCAGGCCGTGGCCGAGGCGCTGGCTGGTTTCTACGCCGAGCTGCACCGCTTGGAGCCGGCCCGCATGCTGGCGGCCGGCGCCTTGCCGGTGGCGCCCTGGCAGGCCCCCGCGGCGATTCGCCAGCGGGCGCTGGTGGCGCTGCCTCGCGCCTGGCGCGAACGTGCCGGGGGGTTGCTGAGGGAGTACGCCGGGCTACCTGCCGACCCGCTGGGTTCCACCTACGGTTTCTTCGACGGGCACGGCTGGAACATGGCCTTCGATGCCGAGGCCGGGCGACTGAACGGGGTATACGACTTCGCCGATTCGGGGATCGGCCCGCTCCACCAGGAGTTCATCTACTCGAACTTCATCGATGCCGACCTGACCGAGCGCATCGTCGCGGCCTACGAAGCGGCCAGCGGGCGGCGCCTGGAGCGGCGGCGGATCGCGCTGCTGACGGTGGTGCACCGCCTGTCGGAGCTGGCCGAGCTGGCGGACGATCCGCGCCACCTGCCGGCGATGCGCGCCAGCGCCCTCGACGGTCTGGCGCTGGCGGAGCGGCAGGGACTGCTCTGAGGCCTTCCCGTCATAACCGCCGGGCGCGCGCGGTCGGCCACCGTGGGCCGGTTCAGAGATAGGCTTGCGCGCGGCGGCGGGAGCGCGGCATACGATTCTTCCCGGACAGTTCGTTGAGGCGCGTCTGCCAGGCGTCGCGCGCGGCGTCGCCGCCCTGCCGGCGGGCGGCGTGCTTGATCCTGGCATTGGCCCGGGGCGCCGCCGCAGCGGCGGTGGGAGCAACGGCGGCACTGGCCGGAGCGGCGTGTTCCTGGGCCTGGGTGAAGGCGTTGGTGCGCCGGCAGGTCTTGCAGGTGACCTGCCCGACCGCGCTCGAGCCGTTCACGTTGCTGTCGCCGCGACCGCAAGCTGCCTGGCCGGATTCGCTCAAGAAGTGCGTAACCATCTGATCCTCCTGGACAAAAAAGGGCGGCATTATTCCCAGAAGTGCTCCCGAGTGCCAGCCTTGGGAGAAGTGTCCTGACGAACAGCAAGGCGATCTGCCACGGCGCGCTGACGCTCAGTCCGGTGGCCGGCGCATGCTCTCGCGCACATAGCGGGCAGGGGAGTTGCCGAGGGCCTTGCGGAACATGCCGATGAACGAACTGACCGACTCGTAGCCCAGGGTTTCGGCGGTGCGCTGCACCGAGGCGCCGGCGGAGAGCTGCTGCAGGGCGATGATGATCTGCAGCTGCTGGCGCCATTGGCCGAAGGTCATGCCGGTTTCGCGGCGGACCAAGCGTGCCAGGGAGCGCTCGCTCATCGCCACCCGCACGGCCCAGTCGGCCATGCTGGCGCGGGCGTTCGGCCGCCGGGTCAGTTCGTCGGCGATCCGGCGCAGCCCGGGATGGTCCGGCAATGGCAGGTAGAGCTGTTCGGTGGGCGCCTGTTCCAGCAGTTCCAGGAGCACGCCGGCCAGGCGCGCGAGCGGGCCGGTGGGCGGGTAGTCCTGCGGCTGCTCGCTCAGGTGCAGGATCAGTTCGAGGATCAGCGGCGACAGGGCGAGGGTGCAGCAGTCGTCCGGCAGCCGCGCCGCGCCAGGCTCGACGAAGAGAAAGCAGACCTTGCCGTTGGCCGTGACCCGGTTGCTGTGCGCGATGCCGCCGGGGATCCACACGCCGAAACCGGACGGCACCATCCATAGCCCATCGGGCACGCTGCAGGTGATGCCGCCGCGGCAGGCCACCACCAGCTGGCCCTTGCGGTGGCGGTGCACCGGCACCTCGGTGTCGTTGTGCCGGGCTTCCAGTTGCAGGGCCAGCGCCGACTGGACGAGGGCGTCGGGATCGAAGCGCTCGGCGAGGTAAGTCTGCGATTCGCGGTTCACGGCGGTTTCCGGGGGGTTGTCCGAATTCGATTATTTTCTGGCTGAATGCTCGATATCTGCAAGTCGCCGCGCTTCGTAGCATGCGTCCATCAACCCGACAGGAGCGGCCGACCGCTCCGCGCCCTCGATGCCCTGGTGCCCGCATGCTCAGCGAAGTCTCGGTTTCCGGCCTCTACGTGCCGCCCCTGTTCATCTACCTGTGCCTGGCCATGCCGCTCTACCTGCTGCTGGAGCGCCTGGCGGCGCGCTGGTTGGAGCGTGCCTGGCATCCCGGCCTGCTGCGCTTTTTCCTGTCGTTCATCGTGCTCGCCGTGCTGGTGCTGAAGTTCTGACCCCGAGGTGCCCATGTTCATCGTTCGAATCTGCAAGGTCGCCGCGACCCTGGGTTGCGGCCTGGTCGCCCTGAGCCTGGCGTCGCTGCTGTGGAAAGCCTATGTGCTGGCGCCCTGGACCCGCGACGGGCGGGTCAGCGCCCAGGTGATCCGCATCGCCCCGGAGGTCTCCGGCACCCTCGACGCACTGTTCGTCGGCGACAACCAGCAGGTGTCGCGCGGCGATCCGCTGTATCGCATCGACCCGAGCAGCTATCGCCTCGCCGTGCGCCAGCGCCGGGCGGAGCTGGCCCAGGCGCGGGAAACCCTGCGCCAGCGCGACGAGGAATGGCGCCGCCGCGCGCAACTGGCCGGAGCGATGTCACGAGAGGCGATCGCCAACGCCGGACGCGCCTTGCGCATCGCCCGCGCCCAGGCCGACGCCGCCGGCGCCGCGCTCGACCAGGCGCTGCTCGACCTGCGCCGCAGCGACCTGCGCGCGCCGGTCGACGGCTACGTCACCCAGCTGCGCGTGCAGCCCGGCGACTACGCGACGGCGGGCGAGACCAATCTCTTCATCGTCGACCGCCACAGCTTCTGGGTCACCGGCTACTTCGAGGAAACCAAGCTGCGCAACGTGCGCCTCGGCGCGCCGGCGAGAATCCGGCTGATGGGCTTCGACCCGCTGCTGGAAGGGCATGTCGCGAGCATCGGCCGCGGTATCGCCGACCTCAACGAAAACCGTGCCGACAGCGGCCTGCCCCAGGTCAGCCCGACCTTCAGCTGGATTCGCCTGGCGCAGCGCGTGCCGGTGCGCATCGAGCTTGACCGGGTGCCGCCGGAAGTGGTCCTGGCCGCCGGCATGACCGGCAGCGTCGAGGTGCTGCAGCCGGGCAGCGAAGGGCGCTGGCGGCTGACCCGCTGGCTGCAGGAGTACCTCTGATGGCGGCGTCGGTCCTGCGCGCCCGTGGCTGGCACGCGGCGCTGCCGTTGCCCTGGGACGCGCACAGCCTGGGCTATGTGCTGCGCAGCATTGGCGCCGCGGCGCTGGCCCTCGGCCTGGGTCTCTACCTGCAGCTGGATGCGCCGTTCTCCGCGGCCTCCACCGTGCTCCTGCTGGTCAACCCGGTGCAGGGGGCGGTGGTCGGCAAGGGCTGGTGGCGAGCCGTGGGCACCCTGGCCGGCGCGCTGGCCGCCTTCGTCCTCAGCGCGCTGTTCGCGCAGAAGATGTTGCTGTTCGTCATCGCCCTGGGTTTCTGGCTCGGCCTCTGCGTCGGCGTCATGAGCCTGGTCCGGCACTTCTACGCCACCGCCGCGGTGGTGGCCGGCTATACCGTCTGCCTGGCGCTGGGGCCGGCGATGGTCGAGCCCGGGCTGGCCTTCGGGCATATCGTCACCCGCGCTTCGGCGGTGATCGTCGGGGTCTGCAGCCTGAGCCTGGTGACCGTGCTGTTCAGCCGCCGGACCATGCTCCAGCGCCTGCGCGACCGGCTCGGCAGGCTGTGCGCGGCGGCCCTGGAGCTCCTCGCCGCGCGTTGCGTCGGCGCTCTCGACGAGGCGCAGGAGAGCCGTTGGCGTGGCCTGGTCGGCGAGGTGTATGCGCTGGACGACCTGCTCGGCGTCGGGCGCGCCGAGTCACGCAGGTTGAACGCCGCGGTCGCGGCGATCCGGGGCGGCCTGGCGGCGCTGTTCGCCACGCTGATGGAGTTCCGCCTTGCCGGCGAGGCGGAGCGGGACCTGGCTCGGCCGCTGGCCGGCGAGCTGCGGGTCCTGGGCGCCGGGCTGGAGCGCGGCGAGGCGGATTTCGCCGGCGCCGCGCTGCGTATCGAGGCGTTGCGCGAGCGACTGGCGGCGAGCGCTCGGCGCCTGCCGGCGGAGGACTTGCGGGCCTGCCGCGAGGCGTTGCAGCTGGAGCGCCTGGGCGATCAACTGGCGGACCTGGGCGTGGCCCTGCGCGGTTTCGCCCGGCTCGATGGCCATCCCCCCGCCCACGAGCGCCCGGTGGCGTTCCATCGCCACTACCGCGAGGCCCTGCGCAACGGCACGCGGGCCTGGCTGGCGATGCTGATCGGCGCCGCCGCGTGGTTCCTCAGCGGCTGGGACCAGGGCCCGACCCTGCTCGCCGTGCTCGGCCCGTACTGCACGCTGCTGGCGGCTTCGGCGTTCCCCGCCGAGGGGACGCGCAACTTCATCCGCGGCACGCTCTACGCGATTCCCGCCGCGCTGTTCTGCAAGTTCCTGCTGCTACCGCTGGTCAACGGGTTCCCCTTGCTGGTGCTGTGCCTGGGCTTCTTCTGGTCGTTCGGCATCCAGGCCACCACCGTGCCCCGCCGGGCGCTGCAGGGGATTGCCTACCTGATCGCCTTCAATACGCTGGTCGCCACCGACAATGTCGCCCGGTTCGACTTCATCGACTTCGCCAACCAGTCCTGCGCCTGGGTGCTGGCGCTGTGCATCAGCCTGCTCGTGTACCGTCTGCTGCCGAAGGACCTGGCGCGGCATTCCACCGTGCTGCTCGATTACCTGCACCGCGAGACCCTGGCGCTGCTACGCGGTCGCCGGCGTTTCGACGCGCAGGCCTGGCAGTCCCGCCAGCAGCACCGTATCGCCCAGTTGGGCGCGTTGCACGGGGCGGACCACCCGCAGGCGCGCCAGGCGCTGCGCCAGGGCTTCCTGTCCCTGCAGCTAGGCCGCGAACTGCAGCGCCTGCGTGGCGCACGCTCGACCGCCGCGCCCGGCAGCGCCGAGGCGCTCGCCATCGCCGGCGGGCTCGCCGGCATCGCCGCCGCCCACCGCTTACCGGCCCGCGCCGCCCGTCACGCCCGGCGCGCGGCGAGGCGCCTGGCGAGCCTGGGAGCGCAACGTGACAGCTTGCTTTTCACCGACCTCGCCTGGTTGCTCCAGGCCTATGCGCAAGCCGCCTCGGCCGGCGGCGCGCCTTGCGAAGGAGAAACGCCATGAAGGCATCGTCCATCCTGGCAGCGCTGCTGCTGCTCGCCAGCCTGCCGGCGCCGGCCGCGGAACGCTTGCCGCCGGTCGAGCGCTACGCTTACCGGATGAGCCTGGACATCGCGCGGGTGCTCGCCGTCACGCCCCTGCCGGCGACCTGCGGGGTGGTCGCCCGGGTGATGCTCTACCGGGATCGCCAGGGGCGCCTGCATCGCCTGCAGTACCGGGCGCTCGGCGCGGGCTGTTCGCGGCACTGAGAAGGCCGCGTCAGTCGCCCGCGGCGGGGTTCTCGATGATCGCCAGGATCTCGTCGACGGTGCTGTCCAGGTAGTCGCCGGCCTTGTACGCCGGCAGCGCCTCGGGGCCGCCGGCGAGCACCGCCTGCGGTCGCTCGACGAAGCGGCCGAGCGGGTGGAACTCCTCGTCCAGTACCAGCACCAGCGGAATCGATACCCGCTCCAGGCCAAGGCGCTCGCGCAGGGCGTCCTCGGCGCGGCCCCTGGAGATGATCGCCAGTTCGAGATTCGGTTGCAGGCGCTGCATGAAGTCCAGCGCGGCGAGGTTGATCTGGCAGTCCGGGCACCACATCTCGCCGGCGGCCAGCAGGCGGTAGCGCTTGTCGATGCGCCGCAGGCGCTCGCGGCTGGCGTCCGACAGGGCGTCGGCTTCCAGTTTCTGGCGGATCCGCGCGACCGCGCCCTGTTCCGCGGCCAGGCCACGGCCGACGAAGGCGCTGAAGTCTTCTCCGATGTCGAACAGTTCCGCGTAAGAGACCATGGTCGTTTCACTCCAGTGGATCGGGACGGCCGGCGCGGCAGGCGCCGCCGCGTCGGGGGAGCCAGGGTAGCGCGTGCGCCGCGTTTCGGCGATAGCCCCGGCTGCCCGGGAGGGCCTGGCGCGGGCGTGGTCCCGGAGCGCTTCGCTCAGGCAGGCTTGTGACATGGCGTCCGTGGCCCCGATCGAGAGCGGGACGCTCCGTGCGCCGGGCGAAGAATCCCCGCGACGCGCCGCTCGACCGCCACGGCGCCACCATGGCACGCCATCCAGCGCCCGCGGGCTGGCCAAGGCCCGCTCGCTTCCAGCTGAACGAAGCGTTTCGCCAGGTGGTCGGAACAACAGTCCCCCGCTACGGAAGCCGAGCCCATGCCGCTGCATCGCGCCGTTTTCGCCGTCCTCCTCGCGTCTCTCGCCGGCCCTGCCGGCGCCGCCGAAACACCCTTGCGCCTGGAGCGTCTGGAACGCTGCGGCGACCTCCTGGCCAGCGAGTACCAGGACTGGTGCCTGCGGGTACGCGGCCTGGGCGCCGGCCTGCCGCGCCTGCTGCTGGACGGCCGCGAGCTGCCGGCGAGCGCCCTGCGCCGCGAGGGCGCCGGCCTGCGGCTGCGCCTGGAGCGCCAGGGACACGCCAGCGGCCCGCTCTGGCTGGAGGAGGGCGGCCGCGCCAGCAATCCGGTGTGGCTGACCCTGAACGGCAGCCATGTGCTCGCCGCAGGCCCCGACGAGGTGGCGAAGAACATGGATGGCCTGACCACCTACGTCGACCTGGTCAGCCTGCTGATCGAGGAAGACCGCGACGGTCGCCGCGAGGCCGAACGCCTGGCGGACAAGTACGGCGCGCGGGTGGTCGGCGCCATCCCGCCGCTGAACCTCTACCAGTTGCGCCTGCCGGCGCGCGACCTGGTCCAGCGCGACGCCCTGGTCCTGCGCATCGGCAGCGAAACCAGCGTGGACGCCGTGGTGGTGGAGGAGTCCGCGCCGGAAAAGGGCGAGGGGGCCGAGGCGGCGAGGCGCCCGGCGGACAAGCCGGACAGCGACTCCGACGAGTGGGCGGCGAACCGCTTCATGGATGCGGTGAACTACTACCAGCGTCGTGTCCGCGCGCGCCAGGTGCCGCTGGAAGTCCGCCCGGTGCGCATCGGGGTGATCGAGCGCGATGTCGACTTCGATGCCTCCGACTTCGCCGACTACCTCGGCGCCTGCAAGACGGGCGCGCCGCGCACCTGCCTCTACGCGCGTGACGCCGAGCGCCCCGACAACCACGGCTCGACGGTCGCCGGCATCCTCGCCGCGCGTTGGGAGCAGGGCGGCAACAGTGGCTTCCTGCGTGGGCTGGACCGCGCCAGCCAGGGCTTCGAAGTGATCGTCGAGCGCAATTCGGACGCTGGCATCACGGCCAGCATCGCCGCTTCGGTGAACCTGGTGGAGGACGGCGTGCGGGTGCTCAACTGGAGCTGGGGCATCCATCGCGTGGGCGCCCGCAACGTGGAGGGCGACGAAGTGGATTCGCTGGTGCGCTCGGGTATCGCCATGAGCGGCTACGAGGAGTTGCTGGAGGAGTTCTTCCTCTGGCTGCGCCAGGAGCACCCGGATGTGCTGGTGGTCAATTCCGCCGGCAACGGCTCGTCGTTTTCCGGCGCCGATGAATACCGCCTGCCATCCTCCTTCATCACCGAGCAATTGCTGGTGGTCGGCGGTCACCAGCGTGGCGAGCGCCCGGGCCTGGCGGTCGACGACCCGGCCTACGCGGTGAAGCGCAGCACCTCGAATGTCGACATGCGGGTAGACGTCACCGCCGCCGCCTGCACCCACGCCTCGACCCTGGAGGATGGCGCGCGCGGGGCGGTGCATTGCGGCACGTCCTATGCCACGCCGATGGTCGCCGGGACGGTCGCGGCCATGCTTTCCCTCAACCCGCGCCTGCGGCCCGAGGAGATCCGCATGCTGCTGCGGCGCAGCGCCATGACCATCGGTGGCGACCACGACTTCGAGCCGGCCGACGCCGAAGACCTCACCGCGCCGATCCTGCCTTCGGAGCGCGGCTACCGGCTGGACCACCGCGACGTCGGTCGTTCCGCGCGGCTGGACATGCAGAAGGCCCTCGACCTGGCGGTGCGCAGTCGCGAACGGGTGCGTTGAGGCGATGCCCCGGACTCAGCCGGAGGCCTCCAGCAAGCGGAGCAGGCGCTCGGCGAGCTGGTTGTGGCGGAACGGCTTGGTCAGCACCTCGAAGCCGTCGAGTTGCTCGGGAGTGAGGTTGGCGTAGCCGGTGACGATCAGCACCGGTAGTTGCGCGAAGCGCCGGCGCAGTTCGTGGGCCAGCTGGGCGCCGGTCTGGTCGGCCATCAGGTGGTCGGTGACCAGGATATCCGGCGCCAGGCCGTTGTCGACCTGCTCCAGGGCCTCCGCCGCCGAGGCCGCCTCGCTGACCTGGTAGCCGAGGTCGCCGAGCAGCAGGGCCGTGGTGTAGCGCACCATCCTGTCGTCGTCGACCAGCAGGACCCGGGTCGGCCGCGAGGCCTGCGGGGCGTCCGCAGCGGTTTCGACAGCGTCCTGCGCGCGCTCCGTGGTGATCGGCAGCCAGATACTCACCCGGGTACCCTTGCCGATCTCCGAGGCGATGCCCAGCCCGCCGCCGGACTGGGCCGCCAGGCCTTGCACCATCGACAGGCCGAGCCCGGTACCCTTGCCCACGTCCTTGGTCGAGAAGAACGGTTCCATGCAGCGCGCCAGCACCTCGCCGGGCATGCCGGCGCCGTTGTCGGCGACGTCCAGGCGCACATAGCGGCCGGCGGCCAGGCCATCGACCGTGCCCCCGACCACCTGGTCCGTCCGCGCGCCGATTTCCAGGCGGCCGCCTTCGCCCAGGGCGTCGCGCGCATTGACCGCGAGGTTGAGGATGGCCAGTTCGAGCTGCTGCGGGTCGACCACCACCGCCGGGAGACTCGCGGATACCTCGATGCGCACCGCGATGGACGGGCCGAGCGAACGCTCGATGAGGTCGCGCATGCCCTCGACCAGTTCGTGCAGGGCGGTGGCCTGTGGCTTGAGGGTCTGCCGGCGGGCGAAGGTGAGCAGCCGCCCGACCAGGTTGCGCGCGCGCTCGGCGGCCTGCAGGGCGCCGTCGATGAGTTCCCCGGAGCGATCGTCGTCGAGCCGGCGGCGAATCAGTTCCAGCGAGGCCATGATCGGCGTCAGCAGGTTGTTGAAGTCATGGGCGATGCCGCCGGTGAGCTGGCCGACCATCTCCATCTTGCGCGCTTCGTGGAGCTGCGCCAGGGCGCTCTCGCGCTGGGCGAGCATGCTTGCGACGCGCTCCTCCAGGCTTTCGTTGAGCTCGCGCATCCCGGCTTCGGCGCGGACCCGCTCGGTGGTCTCGGTGACGATACACAGCACGCCGCCGACCGAGCCGTCGGCTTCGCGCACCGCCGAGTAGGACACATCGAAATACACCGTCTCGCCACCCCCGTGGCGCTCGATGTAGAAGGCCCGGTCCCGCGCCGCGTAGGTCTCGCCGGTCTCGTACACCCCGCGCAGCAGCGGTTCGAGGTCGTCCCACAGCTCACGCCAGCTCTCGATCGCCGGCCGGCCGAGGGCGCGCGGATGCTTGTCGCCGATGCTCGGCGCATAGGCGTCGTTGTACAGCGCGATGAATTCTGCGCCCCAGAACAGCACGATCTGCGCCTTCGCCGGCAACAGCATGGCCAGCGCCGCCCGCAGGCTCGCCGGCCAGCCGTCCGGCGGACCCAGGGGCGAGGCGGCCGCGTCGAGCCTGCCCAGCAACTCGCCGACCGCGCCTCCGTGAGCCAGGAAGCGCGGGGCTTGGCGGTCGCTGTTCGGGGCTGGTTCGATCAGGAAAGGCTGGGTCATGTCGTCGGCGTCGTGTCCGTTGCTGGATGAAAAGGGCAGGGGCGGAACCCTTGACCATAGGAGGGCCACGGCTGCGCTTGCGTTCAATCCGCTTGGGGGACTGCGTTGCTCCGACGCGGGACAGGCTTCGGCTGGTCGCCAGGGTTGCACTGGATCGGACCGCGGTGTGGCGTGGCTTTCATTGCCGAGGGCGGCTTGGCTCGGTGGCATTTGGGCCGCTGTTTTTCTTTTTTTGAAAACAGTGGGATACGGAACGGGTGTTCCCCTCGTACTGAGGAAGAACCGGAACAGGACGGTTTGTTCGTGGGCATCTGCCGTGTTCTCCACGGAGGTAGGGATGAACCGTTCCCGCCAGCGGAAGCTGGCTTCTCCGCGTTCGGTCAGCCGACGTCGCGGTAAAACCCGCTGATCGCCAGCGTACCGGTGCCGGAGCACGCCCTCGCTCGACTCCGCTGTGACCCGGCTGGCATCGGCCGGGCGGTGGAAAAATGCAGCGAACCGCCAAACGATTCCACCCTGCGGAACCGCGAGCCGTTGTGTCGTTGCCGGCGATGCCGTTAGCTGGTGCACGGCCGTATCACTCGACGGCCACAGTCCAAAAAGAGCGGGAACAGCCGCCATGCGAGGTGTCCGAATGCGACCTATCTCTCCAGTCCCCGTATCCCGAAGCATCGGGGCGCTCAACTGCCGCTCCTGAGCCGTTCCATCCGTTATTTCCTCCTCATCCGCATGACGGTCTTTGCCGTCCTGGAGTTCGTCCATGAACGCCTCCGCTCACAGTGCGCCGAAGCCACGCCAGATCCTGGCCGCGGTAGTCGGCAACGCACTCGAATGGTATGACTTCATCGTCTACGGCTTTCTTTCCGGCATCATTGCCCGGCTGTTCTTCCCCGCCGGGGACGAATACGCCTCCTTGCTGATGGCCTTGGCCACCTTCGGCGTGGGGTTCTTCATGCGCCCGGTCGGCGGCATCCTGTTGGGCATGTATGCCGACCGACAGGGCCGCAAGGCGGCGATGCAACTGATCATCCGCCTGATGACGCTGGCTATCGCCCTGATTGCCTTCGCACCGGACTACGCGGCAATCGGCCTCGCGGCGCCAATGCTGATCGTGGCCGCACGCATGCTCCAGGGATTCGCCACGGGCGGGGAATACGCCAGCGCTACGGCTTTCCTGGTCGAATCCGCGCCAGCGGGCAAGCGCGGCCTCTATGGCGCCTGGCAACTGTTCGGCCAGTGCCTGGCGGTGTTCGCCGGTGCGGGAATGGGCGCACTGGTCACCCACCTGTTCGCGCCGGAGGCGCTCGACAGCTGGGGTTGGCGACTCCCTTTCATTCTGGGCCTGTTGATCGGTCCGCTGGGCCTGTGGATGCGTCGGCACCTGCAGGAGACCGACGAATTCCGCGCCACCCGCCAGGATCCGCGGGCTGTGCGGGAACCGCTGCTGAAAGTCATCGGCAGACACCGCCGCGCGGTGTTGGTCAGCATGGGCATGACCATCTTCGGTACAGCCTCGTTCTACGTGATCCTGGTACACATGCCGACCTTCGCCAGCAAGGAGCTTGGCCTGCCATTGGAACAAGTATTCCTGATCCAGATGCTGGCAGTGCTGGTGATGACGCTCATCATCCCCCTGGCTGGCGCATTGTCTGACCGGATCGGTCGACGCCCGCTGCTGTTCGGCTCGACGCTGGCGTTCTTCCTGCTGACCTACCCGCTGTTCGCTTGGCTCACGGCGGCCCCCAGCCTGAGCCGGCTGCTGCTCATGCAACTGCTGCTGTGCGCCAACCTCGGGGTCTGCTTCGGGCCCGCCCCCACCGCCCTGGCCGAGCAGTTCCCCACCCGGGTGCGTTCGACGGGGATCTCGGTGGCCTACAACATCGCGGTCATGCTGTTCGGCGGTTTCGGCCCCTTCATCGTCACCTGGCTGGTGCATGCCGCTGGCACCCCGGTGGCACCTGCCTGGTACGTGCTGTTCGCCACACTGCTGAGTCTCATCGCCACCGCTTGCCTGCGCGAAAGCGAGCCTCCAGGGGAAATCCAGCACGCCTTGCCGGGCTGATCCAGGTCACACGCGTCAGCCCGCCATCACACCAACAACAGGTGACTCGATGAATGCCTTCTCTCTGCTCCGGCTCGGGGTGGCCGGCCTGCTGTGCGTATCCGGCGCGCAGGCAGGCTCGCTGATCGACGACGGCAAGACTACGTTGAAATACAGTCAGTATTACTGGAAGGAAAACGACGGTGGCGCGGTCGGCCCCAATCGCGACGAATGGGTGCAGGCCCTGCAACTGGGGTTCAGCTCTGGATGGTTCCGCGACGTGCTGGGCTTCGACTACACCCATGCGTTGGCCGATGGACTGCGTATCGGCGACGACGCCAGCAGCGTCACCAACCTGTCCGCCGGGCGCTCCCCACGCGATGCACATAGCATCAACAAGCCACTGGAGGCCTACCTGCGCCTGCAATGGCGAGACGACGCGCGAACCTGGAGCGGCGGGTACGGCAAGAAATCCCGCCGCTACCTCATCTACACCGACGACGCCACCCGGATTCTGCCCGCGGCGACCATGGGCTGGGACCTGGGCTACGCAACCGATGCGGCCGAGCTGCGCTACAGTCGCGTGCATGCCTTCAGCCCCCGCAATGAAACCGGCTGGGGCGAAAGACTGGAAAACTTCCGTGGACAACAGATCGACAATCTGCAGATCTACTCGGCCAGTTATCGCTTGCCGCTCGGAACCCGGTTGGCGGGCGAATATGCCGAGGCACAAGACTACCTGCGCAGCGCCTTCATCCAGGCCGAACAGCGCGTTGACCTCGGTGCCTCGCAATCGCTGGTCGCCAGCCTGACCCACGGGCGGCAGCAGGATGCCGGTGAACTCTTCGAGTACACAGGCGTGCCCCGGCTGTACCAGGCCGAGAACAGCCACGATGCGCGCTATCTGGACATGACGCTACGCTACAACATCGATGGGCACTCGGTGGCCCTGAGTTGGAACCAGGTACGCGGCGATGACTTCGACCGGTTGTTCTTCGCCCAGGACCACGGCACCTGGAACAGCAGTGGCAAGCTCTATTTCTTCTTTGGCCTGCGCGACGAAGACATGTACAAGGCCAGTTCGAGCCTCGACCTCGGCAAGTTCGGCCTGCCCGGCCTGAAGATGTCCTCCTACTACGCCTTCTCGAACCGTGCCTACGGCTACGACGGTTTCTCCCGCAAGGAATTCCAGAATGTCTTCCAGTACAGCTTCGACGGGCCGCTGCGAGGACTGAGCCTGGCCTGGCTGCACGACCGCTTCCGTACGACCGGCACGCCGGACGGAATCCATCGCCAGGTCGCCTCGCGCGGACCGGCGGGGATCATCACCGAGCATTCGGAACGCTTCTACCTGACCTGGCAGAGAGCCTGGTAGCAGACCGGGTAGTCGATGGTCGGTATCGGCGCTGGCGGCAGCAACGGGGCCCCGTGGTGTTCGCCACATGCCTGGGGATGAACCGCTTCCTGTTCCGCCACCGGTGCGGTCGCTGGCGCGTCGGACGAAGTGCCGAGGGCACGACGGCGGAAACCGTCGGCAGGCACTTCTCGTGCTGGAATGACGCATACAACTTCCCGATATCCCGAGGCGGATATTGCGCGGCTGTGGTCTTATCGTTCGCGGGGGAGAAACACCATGGCTGGAATGTTCGGCTCAATAATATGTGACGCACTTCACGTAATAAGTTTATGTCAGCCGGATTACGAAAAACCGTGGATGCCTGTTCATGGTGCACGTTTTACCGGTATGGCCCGATAGTTGTGCGCAGGTATCGCCCGGAGTATGCAGCGGGCCGAACAAGGTTATATCCGCTACAACATTCCCGGCCGCGTCAAAGTTCGTGCCGGGCCGACCGTCGGTCATTCGTTATTGATAGAAACCGTCAGGAATCCGCTTGAAAATCATGGAGTTGGAAAAATACCTGTTAAAACTGACAGGTCGGTATGCCCAACCAAAGTATTGAACTTAATTAAGTGGTGGTACAAATTCGTCGTTCCCATGTTAGTCCTACTTAACAGGCGAAATGGTGGTAGAGAGCGCTCTGTTCCGGGCTGCTCGGGATAAATGGGCTCGCCCTCTGGACTCCGTCTTCCAATAACAACAAGTTGTCGCCAGGCCTGATGTTACTTCAGGTACCCGCGTTCCGTTTTCGGAACTCACTGACTGCGCTTCACCGCGTGACCGGTTCATTCCGTGACAGCGGCCTGCGCCGGATACGCGATAACCGAGACAACTAATCGAGGAACAGAAGATGGGACTATTCGATGCAGCCGCGAACCTGTTCGGCCAGGTCTACGAGCGCGCTACGCAGGTGGCCGCCACTGCCGTCACGGCGCTAGCGGACGTGGCCGGGACGCTGGTGGGCTCCACCGTGGACGCGGTGGGACAGCAGGCGCAGGAAGCGGTGGACGCGGTGCATGACGCTGTCGTCACCGTGGAGCAGGCGGTGGGTGGAGCGGTCGGGTCGGTGCTCGGTACGGCCGGCGAGATCGCCGGCGACGCGCTGGATACGCTGGGCTCCGCGGTCGGCACGGCGAGCGGGCTGGTCGGCAATTCGCTGGCGATCGCCGATGACCTGCTGCACGGGCGTGTCGAGCCGGCGGACTACCTGAAGCTGGTCGGCGACCTGGGCCAGGGCGTGGCGGCCACCGTCGGCCATGCCTGGGAATTCGGCAGCGACAGCGCGAGGGCCGCCAACGACCTCTACGCCGCCGCCTACCAGGGGGGCTCGCTGAGCTTCGGCAACAGCGACGGCCTGCTCGGGGTCAACGTGATCGGCTCGTTGCTCGGCGGCAACCACGAGCAGGGCGCGATCCCGGACAGCCGCGGGATCCTCGGGCCGCTGCCGATCAACGTCTCCTTCACCGAACAGGGCCTGACCTTCGGCGGCGAGACGCCGCTGACTCCGCTGGTCACCGCCGCCCTGGCGCTGAACCCGATCACCGCGCCGCTGGTGCCGATGCTGGCGCCGCTCAACCTCGGCGGCCTCGGCGTGGTCGGCGCGGTCGACAAGGAGGGCTTCAGCGCCAAGTTCTACGGCATCGCCGGCCCCAGCTACAACCTGGGCGTGGCCAACGTCGGCGGTACCCTGGAGCTGGGCAGCTACAACGAAGTCAAGCTGCTGAGCTGGAACGAGGTGACCCTCAAGGACCTGCCCATCGTCGGCGGCATCCTCGGCTATGTGCCGGTGGTCAAGGACATCGGCATCTCGCTGCCGACGCTGGACCTGCACTTCGACAGCAAGTTGTATGCGCAAACGATTGCCGGCGCCGACCTGGCCGGGGTCGGGCCGAAGGGGCAGATCGAGCTGGTGCACGACCTCGACAACGACCTGTCGATCGTCGCCGGCATCGCCGGGGACACTGCGCACAGCGCCCTGGACGGCGCCGGCAGGGTGTTCGCGGCGCTGCTCGGCCAGGCTGTCGAGCCGGCGGCCCCGGCGATTCAGCTGATCGGCGCCGACCCGGCGCCGGAGCACCAGGCCCTGGCTGCCTGACGGCGAGGGAACGCCCGGCACAGGGAGGTGCCATCCGGGCTCATTCGGGATTCCAGCGGCAGTCGTGGCAGAAGTGAGCGCGCTCGATGGCAAGGCTCGGTTCCAGCGTTACCAACGAAATCAAACAGGCCCTCGCCGCCAGCCGCGGCGCGGTGCGCAGCGTGGCGGCATTCTCCGGGGTGATCAACCTGCTGATGCTGGTGCCGTCTCTGTATATGTTGCAGGTGTACGACCGCGTGTTGTCCTCGGCCAACGAAGTCACCCTGTTGATGCTGACGCTGATGGCGCTCGGCGTGTTCGTCTTCATGGGCGTGCTGGAGGCGCTGCGCAGCTTCGTCCTGGTGCGGGTCAGCGAGCGTTTCGACGGCCAGTTGCACGGTCGGGTCTACGCCGCCGCCTTCGAACGCAACCTGCGCGGTGGCGGCCAGGAGGCCAGCCAGGCGCTGCACGACCTGACCACCCTGCGCCAGTTCATCACCGGGCAGGCGCTGTTCGCCTTCTTCGACGCGCCCTGGTTCCCGGTCTACCTGCTGGTGATCTTCCTCTTCGACCCATGGCTCGGCCTGCTCTCGCTGGTCGGCGCGCTGGCGCTGATGGCCCTGGCCTGGTTCAACGAGCGCGCCACCCGCGCGCCGCTGGCCAGGGCCGGCGAGCTGTCGATCAAGTCCGGGCAGGTGGCCAGCAATACCCTGCGCAACGCCGAGGTGATCGAGGCGATGGGCATGCTCGGCAGCCTGCGCGGGCGCTGGGAGCAATTGCACCAGGCGTTCCTCGACCAGCAGAGCCTGGCCAGCGAGCGCGCGGCGCGGATCAACGCGCTGAGCAAGTACCTGCGCATCGCCCTGCAATCGCTGGTGCTCGGCCTCGGCGCCTGGCTGGCGGTGGAGGGGCGGATCACCCCGGGGATGATGATCGCCGGCTCGATCCTGATGGGCCGTGCGCTGGGGCCGATCGACCAGTTGATCGGCGTGTGGAAGCAATGGGGTTCGGCGCGCGACGCCTACCGTCGGCTGGACGGCCTGCTCGGCGAGTTTCCCGCCCGCGAGGCGCGCATGGAGCTGCCCGAACCGCGCGGCCAGTTGCTGCTGGAGTCGGTGGACGTGGCGCCGCCCGGCAGCGAAGCGCGCACCCTGCGCGGGCTGACCCTGGCGATTCCGGCCGGCGCGGTGGTCGGCGTGATCGGCCCGTCCGGCTCCGGCAAGTCGAGCCTGGCGCGGGTCCTGTTGGGCATCTGGCCGACCCTGCACGGCAGCGTGCGCCTGGACGGCGCCGAGATCCGCCAGTACCGGCGCGAGACCCTCGGTCCGCGCATCGGCTACCTGCCGCAGGATATCGAGCTGTTCGCCGGCACGGTGGCGGAGAACATCGCCCGCTTCGGCGCGGCGGACCCGGAGAAGGTGGTCGAGGCGGCGCGCCTGGCTGGCGTCCACGAGCTGGTACTGCGCCTGCCGCAAGGCTACGACACCGCGCTCGGCGTCGGCGGTGCCGGGCTGTCCGGTGGCCAGCGCCAGCGCATCGCCCTGGCCCGCGCGCTGTACGGCGCGCCGAACCTGGTGGTGCTCGACGAACCCAACTCGAACCTCGACGACAGCGGCGAACAGGCGCTGCTGGCAGCGATCCAGGCGCTCAAGGCGCGCGGCTGCACGGTGCTGCTGATCACCCACCGGGCCGGCGTGCTGAGCTGCGCCGACCGCCTGCTGGCGCTGAACGCCGGGCAGTTGCACCTGTACGGCGAGCGCGACCAGGTGCTCGGTGCCTTGAACAGCCAGCGCGCCGCGCCGGCGCCGCAGCAGCGCGCGGACTACCGGGTGGGCGGCTATGGCACGCCGCAGGTGGTGGCCGCGCCGCGCCAGGGAGGAGTGGAATGACCCGCATGGCGAAACGCGACGAGAATGCCTATGCGCGCATGGGCTGGCTGCTGGTGCTGTTCGGCTTCGGCGGCGCGCTGCTGTGGGCGGCCTTCGCGCCGCTCGATCAGGGCGTGGCGGTGCCGGCCACGGTGATCATTTCCGGCCAGCGCAAGTCGGTACAGCACCCGGTCGGCGGGGTGGTCAAGCACATCCTGGTGCGCGACGGCCAGCACGTCGAGGCGGGCGAGCCGCTGATCCGCCTGGAGCCGACCCAGGCCCAGGCCAACGTCGACTCGCTGGTCAACCAGTACGTCAACGCCCGGCTCAACCAGGCGCGCCTGCAGGCCGAATACGACGGCCTGCATACCCTGGAGATGCCCACGGGGCTGGCCGGTCAGGCGCCGGTGGCGAGCCTCGGCGAGCGCCTTGAGCTGCAACGGCAGTTGTTGCGCAGCCGCCAGACCGCGCTGGGCAACGAACTCTCCGCGCTGCGCGCGAACATCGAGGGCCTGCGCGCGCAACTCGAGGGTCTGCGCCAGACCGAGCAGAACCAGCGCCTGCAGCAACGCCTGCTGAACAGCCAGTTGAGCGGCGCGCGCGATCTCGCCGAGGAAGGCTACATGCCGCGCAACCAGTTGCTCGAACAGGAACGCCAACTGGCCGAGGTGAACGCCCGGTTGTCGGAGAGCAGCGGCCGCTTCGGGCAGATCCGCCAGAGCATCGCCGAGGCGCAGATGCGCATCGGCCAGCGCCAGGAGGAATACCGCAAGGAGGTCAGCGGGCAACTGGCGGAAACCCAGGTCAACGCGCGGACCCTCTGGGAGGAACTGTCCTCGGCGCGCTATGAATTGCAGCACGCCGAGATCCGCGCGCCGGTCGGCGGCTACGTCGCCGGCCTCAAGGTATTCACCGAGGGCGGGGTGATCGGCCCCGGCGAACTGCTGATGTACATCGTGCCCAACAGCGACAGCCTGGAAGTGGAGGGCCAGCTCGCGGTGAACCTGGTCGACCGGATCCACAGCGGGCTGCCGGTGGAGATGCTGTTCACCGCCTTCAACCAGAGCAAGACCCCGCGGGTCACCGGCGAGGTGACCATGGTCAGCGCCGACCGCCTGCTCGACGAGCAGAACAAGCAGCCCTACTACGCGTTGCGCGCGCAGGTCGACGCGGCCGGGATGGGCAAGCTGCAGGGCCTGCAGATCCGCCCGGGGATGGCGGTGCAGGTGTTCGTCCGCACCGGCGAGCGCTCGCTGCTCAACTACCTGTTCAAGCCCCTGCTGGACCGCGCCCACGTGGCGCTGGCGGAGAACTGACCGATGCCCATGCGCCGCCTGATTCCCTGGCTGTTGGGGGCCTTCCTGTTGTTGCTGCGCGAGGACGCCTTCGCCCTCGGGCTGCTGGACGGCTACCACCTGGCGCTGGAGAACGACCCGCAGTTCCAGGGCGCGATCCAGGAGCACGAGGCCGGCAAGCAGTACCGCGCGCTCGGCCGCGCGGCCCTGCTGCCGCGCCTGGTGTACAGCTACAACCGCGGGCGCAGCTGGTCCGACGTGACCCAGGCCACCACCCGCGGCGATTTCAAGGAGGAGCGCGACTACGACAGCTACGTCTCCACCCTCAGCCTGCAGCAGCCGCTGTTCGACTACGAGGCCTTCAGCCGCTACCGCAAGGGCGTGGCCCAGGCGCTGCTGTCCGACGAGCGCTTCCGCAGCCAGAGCCAGGAACTGCTGGTCCGGGTCCTGGAAGCCTATACCGGCGCGCTGCTGGCCCAGGACCAGATCGACCTGGCGCGGGCGCAGAAGCGTTCCTACCGCGAGCAGTTCCAGCTCAACCAGCGCCAGTTCGAGCGCGGCAACGGCACGCGCACCGACACCCTGGAGACCCAGGCCCGCTTCAACCTGGCCCAGGCGCAGGAGATCGAGGCGCGCGACAGCCAGGATGCCGCCCTGCGCGAGCTGGAGCGGCTGGTCGGGGTGCCGCTGGAGATTGCCGACCTGGCGCCGCTCGGCGAACGCTTCCAGGTGCGACCGCTGAGTCCCGCCAGCTACACCGCCTGGCGTGACCTGGCGCTGGCCGAGAATGCCGAACTGGCCTCGCTGCGCCACGCGGTGGACGTGGCCCGCCACGAGGTCGAGCAGAACCGCGCCGACTTCCTGCCGCGCCTGGGCCTGTACGCCAGCACCGGCAAGTCCAAGTCCGGTTCGGAGAACACCTACAACCAGCGCTACGAGACCGACAGCGTCGGCATCCAGCTGAGCATCCCGCTGTACTCCGGCGGCGAGAGCCTGGCGGCGACGCGCCAGGCCACGCACCGCATGGAGAAGAGCCACTACGACCTGGACGACAAGGTCCGCGAGACCCTCAACCAGGTGCGCAAGATGTACAACCAGAGCAGCAGCAGCGCGGCGAAGATCCGCGCCTACGAGATGACCGTGGATTCGGCGCGGACGCTGGTGATGGCCACGCGCAAGAGCATCGCCGCCGGAGTGCGGGTCAACCTCGACCTGCTGAACGCCGAGCAGGCGCTGTACAGCGCGATGAACGAGCTGTCCAGGGCCAAGTATGACTACCTGACCGCCTGGGCGCGCCTGCGCTTCTACGCCGGGGTGCTCAGCGAACAGGACCTGGAGCAGGTGGCGGCGAACTTCGTCGCCGGCCAGGCGCCGCCCGCTCGCGACTGCGCGACGCGGGATTGTCCGGCGCCGCTGCATGCCCTGTCGCGGGCGGATGCGCAGCGGAGCCCGCTCAATTGAGGTACGCAGGGTATTTCCAGGAAGAGAGGACGTCGATGTTCAGGACTGTCGAACAGTACGCTTGAAGTTGTTCCTTCACATAAGGGAGGTTTTATAGGGAAGCGTCATGGTTATATGTTGAAGTTGAAGATTCCCATCCGTTCTGCATGATTTCTATATGTGCGGAATAGGCCTGTTCATCTACTTTAAGTGCGACTTAATTTTTTTCGTAAAAGCTGTGGACATTGGAAAATAAGATGTGTCAGTTTTAATTCCGGCCTGATCGGGCCGATAACTGCAATTATCCATCCGATAATTGTATCCGAGTTATTTCCTTTACACTTAAAGGGATATGACAATGTCCAGCAATTCTCTTGCATTGAAAGGTCGTAGCGATGCGTATACCCAGGTAGACACCTTCCTGCATGCCTATGCGCGGGGGGCGACGAACTGGTCAACGGTCATCCGTCCTATACCGTCGACCAGGCGGCGGACCAGATCCTCCGCGAAAACGCGGCATGGCAGAAAGCGCCGGGCGACTCGGTGCTGACCCTGTCCTATTCGTTCCTGACCAAGCCGAACGACTTCTTCAATTCACCCTGGAAGTATGTCAGCGATATCTATTCGCTGGGCAAGTTCAGCGCCTTTTCCGCGCAGCAGCAGGCCCAGACCAAGTTGTCGCTGCAATCCTGGTCGGACGTCGCCAAGATCAACTTCGTCGACGCCGGCCAGGGCGAGCAGGGCGACCTCGTCTTCGGTAACTTCAGCAGCAGCGTCGGCGGCGCGGCGTTCGCTTTCCTGCCGGATGTTCAGGATGCGCTCAAGGGCCAGTCCTGGTACCTGATCAACAGCAGCTACAGCGCCAACGTCAACCCGGCCAATGGCAACTACGGGCGCCAGACGCTGACCCACGAGATCGGCCATACCCTGGGTCTCAGCCACCCCGGCGACTACAACGCCGGCGAGGGCGACCCGACCTACGCCGACGCCACCTACGCCGAGGACACCCGCGCCTATTCGGTGATGAGCTACTGGGAAGAGCAGAACACCGGCCAGGACTTCAAGGGTGCCTATTCCTCGGCGCCGCTGCTGGACGACATCGCGGCGATCCAGCAACTCTACGGGGCCAACCTGACCACCCGCACCGGCGATACGGTGTACGGTTTCAATTCCAACACCGAGCGCGACTTCTACAGCGCCACTTCCTCCACTTCCAAGCTGGTGTTCTCGGTGTGGGACGCCGGTGGCAACGATACCCTGGACTTCTCCGGCTTCAGCCAGAACCAGAAGATCAACCTCAACGAGAAGGCGCTGTCCGACGTCGGCGGCTTGAAAGGCAACGTCTCTATCGCCGCCGGGGCCACCGTGGAGAACGCCATCGGTGGTTCGGGCAGCGACCTGCTGGTCGGCAACCAGGTGGCCAACGTGCTCAAGGGCGGCGCCGGCAACGACATCCTCTATGGCGGCCTGGGCGCCGACCAGCTGTGGGGCGGCTCGGGTGCCGACACCTTCGTCTACGGCGCGATCGACGAGTCCTCGGCGGCGGCGCCGGACACCCTGCGCGACTTCGTCAGCGGCCAGGACAAGATCGACCTGTCCGGGCTGGACGCCTTCGTCAACGGTGACCTGGTGCTGCAGTACGTCGACGCCTTCGCCGGCCAGGCCGGCCAGGCGATTCTGTCCTACGACGCGGCGAGCAAGGCTGGCAGCCTGGCGATCGACTTCAGCGGCGACGCCCATGCCGACTTCGCGATCAACCTGATCGGCCAGGCGACCCAGGCCGACATCGTCGTCTGACGGGCTGAAGCGGACGTGGTTCGGTGCGGCGGTACGAACCGCGTTCCCTGGCGAAGAGGGACGCACGACGGTGGGGCACTGTTCGAATGGATAGGTGTCTTCGCCGCGGGCGACGTTGTGAACTGTGGCGCGCCAGCGCGACGGGCCGGAAAACCGGCGGACGAACGGAGGTTCGCGACGGCTGGCTTGGAGCGACGTTCTTGGCGACGATGGTCGCCGGCGTGCGCCGCGCTTCTTGAAGGAGAACTCTCGATGTCGGCAAGCGCGAAGCTCTCCAGGATGGTTTGCTTGCTCACCGGTTTTTTCAGCACAGGTATCAGTATGGCCAGCAGTCTGATTCTTCCCAGCGCCACCGATCTCGCCGGACGCTGGACCCTGCAGCAGGACGAGGCGCCCGCCATCTGCCAGCTGGAGCTGCGCGCCAGCGAAGTGGCGGAGGCCAGCGGCTATGCCCTGGGCGGCGACACCGCCTGCCTGAAGCGCTGGCTGCCCAGCGAGCCGAGCGCCTGGCGGCCGACGCCGGCCGGCATCGCCCTGCTCGAGCGTGACGGCCTGACCCTGATGCTGCTCGGTCGCCAGGGCGAGGGTGACTACCGGGTGCAGAAGGGCGACGGCGGGCAGCTGGTGCTGCGCCGCGTGGCGCCCTAGGCCCTGTACGAAAAGTGCCTGCGCGCTACGCGCCTAATGCTTCGTTAAAAATCGATTCGGAATGCTCATTGACCGCTCGTAAACTCGTGTGCGAGCCCAATCCGCTTCCTCACCGATTCTCGCCTGGCCTTACCTTCGCTCGGCTGCTTTTCGTACAGAGGCCAGGCGGCTGAGAGTCAGATCACGAAGCGACCGATCATGCCCTTGAGGTCGTTGGCCAGGCGCGACAGCTCGTGGCTGGCACCGCGGGTCTGCTCGGCGCCCTGGGTGGTCTGCACGGAGACGTCGCGGATGTTCACCAGGTTGCGATCCACCTCGCGTGCCACATGGGCCTGTTCCTCCGCCGCGCTGGCGATCACCAGGGTGCGTTCGTTGATCCGCGAGGCGTGCTCGGCGATCTCGCTCAGGGCGTGATCGGCGGCCTCGGCCTCGTCGAGCATCTGCCGGGCACGCTGGTCGTTCTCCTTCATCGCGCTGACCGCGGTATCGGTGCCTTCCTGCACGCTGGCGATCATGCCCTCGATCTCGTGGGTCGACTGCTGGGTGCGGTGAGCGAGGGCGCGCACCTCGTCGGCGACCACCGCGAAGCCGCGTCCCTGTTCGCCGGCGCGGGCGGCCTCGATGGCGGCGTTGAGCGCCAGCAGGTTGGTCTGTTCGGCGATCGCGCGGATCACGTCGAGCACCTTACCGATGTCCTGCGCCTGGCTGGCCAGGCCTTCCACCAGGCGTGCGGTCTGGCCGATTTCCTGGTTCATCTGGCGGATCGAGCGGACGGTCTGTTCGACCCGGGCGCGGCCGGTGCCGGCCGCCTGTTCCGAGAGGGTCGAGGCTTCGGCGGTGGAGCTGGCGTTGCGCGCGACTTCCTCGACCGCCGCGCTCATTTCGTTGACCGCGGTGGCGGCCATCTCGATCTCGTCGTTCTGCCGCGTCAGCGAGCGGTTGCCTTCCTCGGTCACCGCATTCAGCTGTTCCGCCGCGGAGGCGAGCAGGGTGGCGGAATCGCCGAGCTGTTCGATGGTGTCATGCAGGCTGGCCTGCATGCTGCGCATGGCGTTCATCAACTGGGCCGGCTCGTCGCGACCCTCGCTGGTGATCTCGCCGGTCAGGTCCTGCGCCGCGATGCGGTCGGCGCAGGCCACCGCCTGGCGGATCGGCACGACGATGCTGCGGGTCAGCAGCCAGGCGATCGCCACGCTGGCCGCCAGCGCCACCAGCAGCACCAGGAGAATCGCGCGGGTTGCCCGGGCGTAGACGTCGGCGGCGTCTGCCACGGAAGCGCGGGCAGCCTCGCGATTGACCACGATCAGTTGCTTGAGGGTCTGCTGTACCTGCTCGTAGCGCTGCAATTGCGCTCCGCCCATCAACACGCTGGCTTCATCGGTGCGGTTCTGCCGAGACAGGGCGAGCAGGGCAGCGTGTCCTTCGAGGTATTCCTGCTGGCGCTGGACGAACTGGTCGAGCAACTGTCGTTCCTCGTCCAGGGCCAGCAGAGGGCGGTAGTCGTGTTCCACCTTGGCAAGCGCGGCTACGATCCTGTCCATTTGCTGTTCCTGCTGCTCCATGCGTCCCGCATCGTGCAGCAATACGTGGTTCATCTCGCCCAGGCGCAGTTCGCTCATCAGGCTGCTGAGCTGGGCGGAAGCCTCGACGCTGGGTAGCCAGACCTCGCCGATGTCCTTGGCGGCTCGGTTCAGCGAGCCCATGCGGGTGTGGGCGAACAGGCCGAGCGCCACCAGCAGCAGGGCGAGGATGGCGAAGCCGATGATGGCGCGTGGGGCGATGGCGATGCGACGAAGAATCATGTTGGGTCTCCGACCAGGCTTGGGAAGATGCTCGGTCCCTATAGCGGAGAGGGGGAGGGGTTTCTTGATGGCTTGCGGGTTAATTGGAATTCTCCTACTGGTTTTGTAGGTTTTATCTGTAGGTTTATTGCCGGTATCGAAACTCCGGGAGGTGGTGTGCCGTTTTCGGCATCCTCCCGGTCGATTGAAATCAAGAGAACACCGCCGCGACGGGCGACCCTACGGGATCAACGAAGAAGGAGAAGCGCGTGATTCGAATGACTCTGGATGAGGTGCGCGAACTGGCTGTGCGCATCCTGCGCCGGCATGGCTTCGGCGAGGCCCATGTGCAGGCGATGGCCGACACCCTGGTGGCGGGAGAGCGCGATGAATGCGCTTCCCATGGCATCTGGAGGTTGCTCGGTTGCATCGCCACCCTGAAGGCCGGCAAGGTGTCCGCCGACGCCGAGCCGGAACTGCACGATGTCGCCCCGGGCCTGGTACGGGTCGACGCCCATGGCGGGTTTTCCCAGTGCGCCTTCCGCCTGGGTCTGCCGCACCTGGTGGAAAAGGCGCGCAGCCAGGGCATCGCGGCGATGGCGGTGAACCGTTGTGTACACTTCTCCGCGCTGTGGGTGGAGATCGAGGCGCTGACCGACGCTGGCCTGGTGGCCCTGGCGACCACCCCGAGCCACGCCTGGGTGGCCCCGGCGGGAGGGCACAAGCCGATCTTCGGCACCAATCCGATCGCCTTCGGCTGGCCGCGCCCGGATGGTCCGCCATTCGTCTTCGACTTCGCCACCAGCGCCGTGGCGCGCGGCGAGATCCAGCTGCACGAACGCGCCGGCAAGCCAATCCCGCTGGGCTGGGGCGTGGACGAGCAGGGCCAGCCGACCACCGACGCCAGCGCCGCGCTGCGTAGCGCCATGCTTACCTTCGGCGGACACAAGGGCTCGGCCCTGGCGGCGATGGTCGAACTGCTCGCCGGACCGCTGATCGGCGACCTGACCAGCGCCGAGTCGCTGGCCTACGACGGGGGCAGCGGTTCCTCGCCTTATGGCGGCGAACTGCTGGTCGCCATCGATCCGCGACGCATGCTCGGCGCCTCGGCACAGGAGCACCTGGCCCGCGCCGAGACGCTGTTCGAAGGCATCGTCGGGCAGGGGGCGCGGCTGCCCTCGCAGCGACGCTTCGAAGCGCGCGCACGCAGCGCCAGGGATGGCGTGGCGATTCCCGAAGCGTTGCACCGGGAGTTGCTGGCGTTGCTGGAGTGAGCGTAAGGCGAGGGGCATGCCGGGGCTGACCGGGCAGCGTGGCGTAGCGAGAACGACTGCGCAGGGCGGATAACGCCAACGGCGTTATCCGCCATCCAGGCTTCCAGGCGTGCTCAATCCAGGGCCTCGCGCGTGCTCCGGCCATCGACCAGGCGCAGCAGGCCTAGCGGGTTAGCGTTCTTCAGCGCGTCCGGGAGCAGGTTGTCGGGGTAGTCCTGGTAGCACAGCGGGCGCAGGAAGCGTTCGATGGCCAGGGTTCCCACCGAGGTGCCGCGGGCGTCGGAGGTGGCCGGGTAGGGACCGCCGTGGACCATGGCTTCGCACACCTCGACGCCGGTCGGATAGCCGTTGAGCAGCAGGCGCCCAGCCTTGTGCTCGAGCAGCGGGACCAGCCCGGCGAATGCCGCGAGGTCGTCCTCGTCGCCGACCAGGGTCGCCGTCAGTTGCCCGTGCAGGCCGTCGAGCGCGCGGGCCAACTGGTCGGCGTCGACGGCCTCGACCACCACGGTGGTCGGGCCGAACACCTCTTCCTGGAGCAGCGCGTCGCCTTCCAGCAACAGCCGCACGTCGGCCTTGAACAACTGCGGGTGGGCCTGGCGACCCGTCTGCGCCGCGCCGGCCAGATGCGCGATGCCGGGGTGCCCGGCGAGGCGCTGCAACCCCTCTTCGTAGCTGCGCAGGGTGCCGGCGTTGAGCATGGTCTGTGGCGGCCGGGCGACCAGTTCCTCGCCGAGGGCGCCGACGAAGGCGTCGAAGGCGGGGCCGCGCAGACCGAGCACCAGGCCCGGCTTGGTGCAGAACTGGCCGCAGCCCAGCGTCACCGAGGCGGCCAGCTCCTCCGCCACTTTCCGGCCGCGCCGGCGCAGGGCTCCGGGGAGCACCAGCAGCGGATTGATGCTGCTCATCTCGGCGAACACCGGGATCGGCTGTGGCCGCGCCGCGGCCAGGTCGCACAGTGCGCGCCCGCCCTTGAGCGAACCGGTGAAGCCGACCGCGCGGATGGCTGGATGGCGCACCAGCGCCTCGCCGACGCCGTTGCCGTAGACCATGTTGAATACCCCGGCCGGCATGCCGCTGTCGGCCGCCGCCTGGAGGATCGCGTCGGCCACGCATTCGGCGGTGGCCATGTGCCCGCTGTGGGCCTTGACCACCACCGGGCAGCCGGCGGCCAGGGCGGCGGCGCTGTCGCCGCCGGCGGTGGAGAAGGCCAGCGGGAAGTTGCTGGCGCCGAACACCGCCACCGGGCCGAGGCCGATCCGCCACTGGCGCAGGTCGGGGCGCGGCGGGGTGCGCCCGGGTTGCCCGCGATCGATGCGCGCGCCGTGGAAGTCGCCACGTCGCAGGACGTCGGCGAACAGCCGTAACTGGTTGGCGGTACGTGTCCGTTCGCCCTGGATGCGTGCGGCGGGCAGCGCGGTCTCGCGATGGACCAGGGCGACGAAGTCGTCGCCCAGGGCGTCGAGGCGCGCGGCGATCGCCTCGAGGAATCCGGCGCGGCGCGCGGCGGACAGCTGCCGGTAGTGTGGATAGGCGCGTTCGGCGGCGCGGGCGGCGGCGTCGACCTCCGCCGCGGTGGCCTGGACGAAGGTGTAGGGCAGCGCTTCGCCGCTGTCGGCGGCGAAGCTGCGCAGGATGACATCGCCGGCGGCGCTGCGGGCGCCACCGATGTAGTTGTGACCGAGGATGCTGGGCATGGGGCCTCCCTGGAAAATGGACGGCGGAATTCCCGCCGCCCCTGGGAACGCGGCGGCGGGTGCGGGCTACAGTCCCACGTCCGGCAGCGCCGGGCGGCTGGCCAGGGCCCTGGCCATGATCCGCTCGACGTGCTCGCGATCGGCGCCGCGCAGGGCCAGGCGCGGCGGGCGGGTGAGGGCGCTGCCGCGACCAGCGAGCTCCTCGCAGAGCTTGATGCACTGCACCAGGTCGGGACGGGCGTCGAGATGGAGGATCGGCATCAGCCACTCGTAGATCGGCATCGCCTCGGCGAAGCGCCCGGCCCTGGCCAGGCGGAAGATGGTCTCGCCTTCCTTCGGGAACACGTTGGACATTCCCGAGATCCAGCCCTGGGCGCCCACCGCCACGCTTTCCAGGACCACGTCGTCGAGCCCGGCGAAGAGGATGAAGCGTTCGCCCACCTGGTTGCGCACGTCGATGAAGCGGCGGGTGTCGCCGGAGCTGTCCTTGAAGCAGACGATGTTCTCGCAGTCGGCCAGGGAAACCAGGATGTCCGGGGTGACGTCGTTCCGGTAGATCGGCGGGTTGTTGTAGACCATCACCGGCAGGTCGGTGCCGCTGGCCACGCTGCGGAAATGCTCGGCGGTCTCGTGCGGCTTGGAGGAATAGACCAGCGCCGGCATCACCATGATGCCGTCGACGCCGACCCGCTCCACCGCCTTGGCCACCTTCGCCGCGCCGGCGCTGGTGAACTCGGCGATCCCGCAGATCACCGGCACGCGGCCGCCGGAGGCATCCTTGGCGACCTCCGTGACGGCCATCTTCTCCTCGATGGTCAGCGAGGTGTTCTCGCCGACGCTGCCGCATACCACCAGCCCGGACACGCCGTCGCGCACCAGGTTGGAAATGACCGTGTGGGTTTCCTCCAGGTTCACCGAGAAATCGGCGTTGAATTGGGTGGTGACCGCGGGGAATACGCCGCTCCAGTTGACGTGCTTGCTCATGCTTTCTCCTTTCTTCGTATTTCGTATACGAATTCAGTCGGACCGCTGCGGTCCGAGTCACAGGGCGACGGCAGCGTTCGCCGTCGTGGGCGATCCGGTACGCGCCGGATCGGTTTCCGCCCGGCCGCTGCCTGCGGTCGGGCGGGGTGGTCAGCAGTGGCCGGCGGGCCAGGTGTCGGACAGCCGATAGCCTTGCGGCCAGGGATCGTCCGGGTCGAGCAGGTGCTGGTGGATACCGGTGATCCAGGCGCGCCCGGACAGGCACGGAAGGATCGCCGGACGGCCGCCGAGCTCGGTCAGCGACTCGATGTGGCACTGGAACTCCGAACCGATGATCGAGCGCCCGACGAAGCGTTCGCCGACCCGCAGCTGGCCTTTCGCCTGGAGCACCGCCATCCGCGCCGAGCAGCCGGTGCCGCAGGGCGAGCGGTCGATTTTGCCGGGGCGGATGACCACCGCGTTGCTCGCGCCGAGGACACCGTCGCGGCGCTCCGGCGGCGCGGCCAGCTGGCAGAAGGACAGGTGGTCCCAGTCCGGGTTGGTCGGGTGGACGAAGCCCAGTTGTTCGTTGGCCGCGCGGGTGATCTTCAAGCCGGTGGCGACCAGCTCGGCGGCTTCGTCGGGGCGCAGGGCGAAGCCCAGGCGCCGGGCGTCGGCGATGACGAAGCTGTCGCCGCCATAGGCGGTGTCGACCTGTAGCGAGCCGAGGCCCTCGACTTCGATCCAGGCGTCGAGGCGGTCGGCGAACGACGGTACGTTGCGGATTTCCACCCGCTCGGCCTTGCCGTCGCGGCATTCCGCGCGGGCCTCGATCAGTCCGCCCGGCGCTTCCAGCAGCAGCCGGGTCAGCGGTTCGTTCATCGGCAGGATGCCGCTGTCGAGCAGCACGGTGGCCACGCACAGCGAGTTGGAACCGGACATCGGCGGGGTGTCGGCCGGCTCCATGATGATCCAGCCCATCTGCGCGCGCGGGTCCCTGGCCGGCACCAGCAGGTTGACGTGGCGGAACACCCCGCCGCGTGGTTCGTTGAGGACGAAGTTGCGCAGGTCCTGGTCTCTGGCGATCCAGCGCGACTGCTCCCAGAGGCTGGCGCCGGGCGGCGCGGCGACGCCACCGACGATCACGTCGCCGACCTCGCCTTCGGCATGGCAACTGACGATGTGGACGATCCGCTTCGAACGCATGGTTGTCTCCTGTCCAGGGCGGGCTCAGAGCACCGAGCGGAGGAATTCCGCCGTCTCCGGCCGCTGCGGGTTGCCGATCACCTGGTCGGGGGTGCCGATCTCGTGGACCAGGCCATTGCGGAAGAACGCCACCCGGTCGGACACGTCGCGGGCGAAGCGGATCTCGTGGGTGACCAGGACCATGGTCATGCCTTCCTCGGCGAGCAGGCGCATGGTGTCGAGCACCTCGCCGACCAGTTGCGGGTCGAGCGCCGAGGTGGCTTCGTCGAACAGCATGTAGTCCGGCGACATCGCCAGCGCCCGGGCGATCGCCATGCGCTGTTGCTGGCCGCCGGAAAGGCGCTGGGGGAAGACCTTGAGCTTGTCGCCGAGACCGACGTGGGTGAGCTGCTTCAGCGCCATCGCCTCGGCTTCGGCGCGGCTCCTGCCGAGCACCTTGCGCGGCGCGAGCATGACGTTTTCCAGCACGGTCAGGTGGGGGAAGGCGTTCCACTGCTGGAAGACGATGCCGATCTTCCGCCGCAGGCGGTTGAGGTCGGTACCGCGGGCATGCACGTCGATGCCGTCGACGCGGATGCTGCCGCGCTGGATCGGCTCCAGGCCGTTGATGCACATCAGCAGGGTCGACTTGCCGGAACCGGAGCCGCCGATGATCGACAGCACCTCGCCCTTGTCCACCCTCAGGTCGACGCCCTTGACCACCTCGAACTGGCCGTAGGCCTTGTGCACGTCGCTGATCTCGATCATTGCTGCCATCTCCGTTCCAGCCGGGCGCCGAGTCGCGCGACCACCCAGCTCATGAGGTAATAGACGAGCCCTGCGATGCAGAGCACGAACAGCGGTTCCTGGATGCGCGTGACGATGGTCTGCGAGGCGCGCAGCAGTTCGACGATGCCGATCCAGAGCACCAGCGAGGTGTCCTTCATCACCGACAGGGTCAGGTTGACCCAACCGGGGAAGGCCACCCGGGCGGCCATCGGCAGGACGATGTGGAACAGGTCCTGGCGATAGCTCAGGCCCAGCGAACGCGCCGCCCGGCGCACGCTCGGCGGTACCGAGAGGACGCCGCCGCGGACCACCTCGGTGCAGTAGGCGGCGGCGTACACGCCGAGCACCAGGCAGGCCACGGCGAAGGCGCTGCAGTCGAGGCCGAGGATGCTCTTGAAGGAATTGAGCAGGACGAACTGGATCAGCAGCGGCACGCTGCGGCATACGTCGAGCAGCGCCGCCAGCGGCAGGCTGGCGCGTGGCAGCAGGGCGCGGAGCAGGCCGAAGACCACGCCCAGCAGGGTGCCGACCAGCATCGCCAGGGCGGTGATGGCGAGGGTGGTCCAGGCGCCTTGCAGGAGGAACAGCAGGTCGTTGGCGGTGAGGCTGGTGGTGAACACGGCATTCCCCTCAGTAACGGAACAGGCGCCAGCCCAGCAGGCGGGCGGCCAGCACCAGCAGCTTGGCCATGGCGAAGTAGAGGACGGCGGCCAGGGCGAAGTACTCGAAGGTGCGGAAGGTCTTGACGTTGAGCGCCTGGGTGACGCCGGTGAGGTCGTCGGTCAGGCCCACCACCACGCCGAGGGAGGTCATCAGCATGGCCCAGACCAACTGGTTGGTCAGTGGGTAGAACACCACCCGCAGCAGCTGCGGGATCACCACCAGGCGATAGGCCTGTGGCGCGCTCATGCCCAGCGAGCGGGCTGCCCGCAACTGGGTCTCGGGCACCGCCTGGAGGCCGCCGCGGAAGGTCTCGGCGAGGTAGCCGGCGTTGTTGAAGGTGATCCCGGCGAGCAGGGCGAACCAGGAACCGACGTGCAGGCCGAAGGAGCCCAGGCCGAAGTAGAGGATGTAGATCTGGAACAGCGCCGGGGTATTCCGCGCGATGGAGATCCAGGCTCCGGCGGCGGCGCGCAGCGGGCGGTTGCCGCCGAGCCGGGCGAAGGCCAGGAGCAGGGCGATGAGGATGCCGAAGAGCATCGACAGCGCGGTGACCTGGAGCGTCACCAGGCTGCCGGCGAGCATCTCCGGCAGGGCGTTGAACGCCGAGCGCCAGTGGAAGGTGTAGTCGAACATCAGCGATCCTCGCTCAGCCAGGCGGGCAGCCCGGCGCGGGCCCGCCCGTCGATGGCGGCCTCGACGCAGCCGGCGAGGCCGGCGAAGCGTACCTGGCGGCCGATCAGCCCGGGGGCGTAGTGGGCATACTTGGCGGAGTTGGTCATCAGGGTGCGCGCGCCCGGCGGCACCAGCGGTTCGTCGAGCATGCACCAGCAGGTGTCGGTGACCAGCCGCGCGCCGAACGCCCGCAGCGTCGCCAGGTGCCCGGCCGCTTCGGCCTGGGCGACGACCTGGCGGCTGCTGGTGATCACCAGCGCTACCTCCGGGTGTCTGCGGCGGCCGTGGCAGAGCGCGGCGAGCTGGGCGAATTCGCTGGCGGAGAAGTGCGGGTTGCCCAGCGCCACCAGGTCGATCCGCGCCTCGCCGGCGCTGTCCAGCTCGCGCCAGGCGTCGCGCAGGCGCTCGCGACCGACCAGCAGGGTCCGCCGCGGCGCGCGGCCGCCGAAGGCGCTGGCCAGGTCGGGGGCTTCCGGGGTGACGCCGATGACGTGGAACATCGGCACCGAGGAACTGGTGCCTAGCGCCGCGCCGAACGCCTTGAGCGCGTCGCGGTCCGGCTGCCGCTGCCGCAGGCCGTCGATCGCCGGGATCTGTCCGTCGCAGAGCAGGCCGCAGAGGTAGCCGAGGGTCGGGAAGAAGGCATCGTCGACGCAGCCGAGGTCTTCCACTTCGATCAGCACCCGTGCCTGGCGCTGCTCGTCGAGGTGGCAGCCGGCCAGCGGCGCGCGACCGGTGAGGGCGCAGCAGAGGTCCATGAAGTCGGCGTACTTGTTGGTGCGCGCGCCGAGCACGCTGTTGGCGAAGAGCACCGCGTTGGACTCGGCCCAGGCGATCTGCTCGCCGGCCCGCGCGCTGTCGTCGAGCAGGTAGGGCGCGCAGGTGAAGCTGGGCTGCGCGCCCATGTCGAGATAGGCCTGGGCCAGGGCAGCGGCCGGCTCGCCCAGGGCGGCGGGTACGCCCTGTTCGCGCCAGCGGCGCTGGTCCACGGAGATGGCGTTGAGGGTGGTCGGTACCCGCACCCGGGCACCGAGGTCGCGCAGGGTCTCGGCGAAGCGCAGGCCGGCCGGGCCGGTGTAGATGCAAGCGTCGATGTGCGCGCGCTGGATGTCGACCAGCCGTTGCGCGCCCTGCAACGCCGCCATGCGCAGGACGATGCGCATCGCCAGGCGCGCGGCTTCGCCGTGTTCGCCGGCGAGCAGCGCCTGGTCGAAGGCATCCAGTTGTGGGCCGGCATCGGTCGCTGGTGTTTCGGCGGGCTGTGCCGGCAGCGGCGGCGGGGCATCGTGGTGGAGTTCCAGGCGACCGTCGGCCAGGCGCGCCCAGGGATAACCGGCGAGTTCGTCGAAGCGCTCGCCGAGGCAGGCGATGGGTAGCGAACGGCCGAACAGTTCCTCGGCGACGATCGCGCCGAGGGCGAGGATATCGTCCGGTTCGCGCAGGAGGATCGCCGCCGGCGCACGTCCGCCGAGGATCAGTTCCAGCAGTACGCTGCTGCCGGTACAGGAGCCGCGCCCACCGGGAATCGCCAGCAGCCTGCCGTGTAGATGGCGGCCGCTGAGCGGGTGGTGACGGTCGATCACTTCCGCGCTGCGCGGGTCGACGCCGCCCCAGAAGCTCAGGCCGGTCGGGGCGTACAGCAGTTCGCCGGACGCGCTGCCGGCGACCAGGGTACGGGGAACGATGAGGTGAGCGTGCTTCATCGGCGCATCCAGGGCGTGGGGAAACGGCGCGGCCCGACGACGGACCGCGCTCTCGGTTTCAGCGATAGACCGCGCTGGTGGTCAGCTCCGGCGCCTTGCCACCGACCCATTTCTGCGCCAGTTCGGCGTAGCGGCCGGTGCGCACCTGCTGGTTGATGAACAGGTTCAGGTAGTTGAGCAGGCCGTACTCGTTGCGCTTGGCGCCGAGGGCCACGTAGTCGATGTCGTAGGGCGCGTCGCCGGCGATCTTCAGGCCCTTGTACTTGCCCGACTTGATCCACGAGGCGGCGACGGTGGAAGAGACGACCGTGGCGTCGATATGCCCCTGGCTGATCGCCAGGGCGGTGTCGGCCTCGGACTGGTAGGCGCGGAAGCTGCCCTTGGCATCGCCCCAGGCCTTGCTGTCCTTCTCCAGGGCCAGCGCCTCGAAGGTGCCGGCGGTACCGCCGACCGGGCGGCCCTTGAGGTCCGCGTAGCTGGCGATGCCGGTGTCCTCGCGGGTCAGCACCACCTTGACGAAGGCGAAGTAGGGGATGCTCATGCCGATGGTCCTGGCCCGCTCCAGGGTGTCCGAGGTGGATGCGACGATCACGTCGGCGCGACCTGACACCAGCGCCGGGATGCGGTCAGGAAAGGGCGTCTCGACGATCTCCGCCTTGACGTCCAGGGCCTTCGCCAGGTCGTTGCAATAATCGACGTCGAAGCCCACCGGGTTGTTCTGCGCATCGCGCGAGCCCATCGGCGGAAAGTCCAGGGTAACGGCGCAGCGCAACTTGCCGGACTCGATGATGTCGTCGAGCTTGTCGGCCTGGGCGAGACCGGCGAGGGAACAGCCCAGGGCGGCGGTGAGGGCTAGGGCAAGGGTCTTCTTGGTATTCATTGGGGGCCTCGGCGATGCGGTTGAGCAGAAAGATGGCGAATCGCGTATTTGTGATTTCGTATACGATATTTTCAATGAGCAATGGCTGTGCCAGGACCTCGTCCGACGCCGATAAAAACCTTTCGCTGGAGCGCGACCGCTTTGCCTGGCGCGTCGCTGCGCCGTAGCGGGTCGGACCGCGCCCCGATCGGGCGCGGCCGGCGGTGTTACAAAAGGGAGCAGGATTGCTACCGCCGCCCCGGGGCGGGGCGAGGCGTTACGCTTTTCGGGGCTGGCGATGGGTCTCGCGGTACTGGCTCGGCGAGAGTCCGGTGAGCGCCTTGAACTGGCGGCTGAAGGCGCTGTGGTCGGTGTAGCCGCAGCGCAGGGCGATCTCGGTGATCGGCGCGTCGCCGGCGAGCAGTTGCGAGGCGGCGCCGAGGCGCGCCTTGTGGATCATCTGCCGTGGGGTGAGCTGGAAGATGCGCTTGCAGTGACGCTCCAGTTGCGCCACCGAGAGCCCGGCGATGGCGGTGAGGTCGGCGAGGCTGAGCGGCTGGTCGTAGTGCTCGCGGATGTACGCATCCACCGCCGCCAGCCGGCCGTAGGCCGGGTGCGCCGACTGCGCCGCCGGCAGGTCGTGGGAGATGCCGGCCATACCGATGATCGCCCCGTCGGCGTCGCGCAGCGCCTGCTTGTGGGTCAGGCACCAGCCCGGCTGGCGACCGGGATAGAGGTGCAGCTCCAGCTGGTTCTCCAGCGCCGCGCCGCCGCGCAGCACGCGCCGGTCCTGTTCGGCATAGAGCGGACCGAGGCTGGAAGGGAAGACCTCGTCGGCGCTGCGGCCGAGCAGCTCGGCCTTGTCCTTCACGCCGCAGCGGCGCGCCAGGGTGCGGTTGACCAGTACATAGCGGGCGCGCTCGTCCTTGACGAAGAACACCACGCCGGGCATGGCGTCGAGCAGCGCTTCGACCTGGCGCAGGCTGGCCAGCAGGCTGGCGAGGTCGGCGGGGGGCGGGGCGGCGAGCAGATCGTGCATGGTGACGGACGCCTGGCTGGAGGGCCGCGCCAGCATACGGCGCGCCGGCGGCCGGGAACAGGGGCCTGGCCGCGCGCCTCAGTTGCCCGGCGAATCGCAGCGCAACGTCGTCGTGCGCACGTGGCGCAGGTAGAAGAGGACGGTGGCGCCGAGCAGTACCGACATCAGCGCGAACTCGCTGGCGAGGGTGGCCTGCGTCGCCTCCAGGTAGTCGCCGTGGCGTTCCAGGCTATGCGCGAACACCGCGCCGAGCAGCGCCGAGCCGAGGCCGAGGGAGGCCTGCTGGACGGTGGCGAGCATGGCGCTGCCGGCGCCGGCCTGGGCGGCCGGCACTTCCGAGAGGCCGATGCGGAAGAAGCTGCTGACGATGAACGCCTGGCCGAAGCCGATCACCAGGGTCGCCGGCGCCAGGTTGAGGATGCCCGGCTGCGGCCAGACCCGCTGCAGGGTCAGCATCAGGCCGAGCAGGCCGCACATCTGGATGACGCAGCCGAGCAGCAGCAGGCGTACCGGGCCGACCCGCGCCGCCACCCGGGCAGTGAGCAGCGCCGAGACGAAGTAGGAGGCGCCGAGGACGATGAAGGCGTTGCCGGCTTGCGCCGGCGAGAGACCGGCGCCGGCCTGCAGGGCCAGGGCGAGGGCGAACATGAAGCCGCTCCAGCAGGCGAAGAACAGGATCGCCAGCAACAGGCCGAAGCGGATGCTCGGCAGGCGCAGCAGCGACGGCGGCAGCAACGGCCAGGCCTGGCGGCGTTCCTGGCGCAGCTCGGTGCGCCACAGCCAGGCCAGCAGCGGCACCACCGCTGCCAGTAGCAGGGCGCAGGGCCAGGACCAGTGCAGCGATGGGCCGAGCGCCAGCGGCAGCAACAGGCAGAGGATCAGCGCGGCGAGCAGCAGGGTGCCCGGCGCATCGACGCGGGCGGCGTGCCCGGCGCGGGTCTCCGGGACCCAGCGGCGACTGCAGAGGAGGATGCCGAGGCAGATCGGCAGGTTGATCAGGAATACGCTGCGCCAGCCGAGGCCGCCGATGTCGGCGGTGACCAGCAAGCCGCCGAGCACCTGGCCGACGACGAAAGCCAGGCCGCCGATGGCGCCGTAGGCGGCCAGCGCGCGGGAATGCGCGTGGCCGCTGAGGCTGACATGCAGGGTGGCGAGGATCTGCGGCACGATCAGCGCCGCGCCGACGCCCTGCAGGGCGCGCGCCACCAGCAGCAGCCAGACCGAGCCGGCCAGCCCGCAGAGCAACGAGGCGACGGCGAACAGAGCGACGCCGAGATCGAACAGGCGCCGGCGGCCGAAGTTGTCGCCAAGCCGGCCGCCCATCGCCAGGCACACGGCGAAGGCCACGCCGTAGACGGCGACGATCAGTTCCAGTTCGGTTGCGCTGGCGCCGAGGGAGTGGGCGAGGGCGTCGAGGGCGACGTTGACGATGGAGAAATCGATCATCGGCAACAGTTGCCCCGCCAGCAGGATGCAGAGCCCGGCGAGGCCGAGCCGCGACGACGAGACGGCGCTGGGCATGGGCGGAGTCCTTGTGCGGAGGGGAGTGGGCTGGCAGCATGCGCTTCTGGCTAACCCGGTACCAGTTCTTGCTTATCCTGGTATTGGCGCTACCCGTCTGCCCTCCGGAGGACTTCGCCATGCCCCTCGATGCCCCTGCCAGCCACCCTGCGGAAAGCCCCGCGCAGCCGTCCCGCGCCGAACAGCTGGGGGCCTTCCTGCGCCGCCGGCGGGAAAGTATCGAGCCGCAGCGGGTCGGCATTTCCCGCCTCGGCCGCCGGCGCACGCCGGGCCTGCGTCGCGAGGAGGTGGCGCAGCTCGCCGGGGTCGGCGTGACCTGGTACACCTGGCTGGAGCAGGGCCGCGCGGTACGCGCCTCGGAGCAGGTGATCGGCGCCATCGCCCGCGCCCTGCTGTGCAACGAGACGGAAACCCACCACCTGTTCAATCTCGCCGGGCTGGCCGCGCCGACCTCGGCGCGGCGGGCGGTCTGCGAGAAACCCTCGGCCGCCACCCAGGCCATCCTCGACGCCCTCGACCCGTTGCCGGCCATGGTGCAGAACGCCCGTTTCGACATCCGCGGCTACAACCGCGCCTATTGCCGGCTGGTGGGTATCGACCTGGCGGAGATCCCCGAGGAAGACCGCAACTGCATCTACCTGGCGCTGACCCATGCGCGCTGGCGCGCCTGCATGGCCAACCGCGAGGAGGCCTTGCCGCGGATGGTCGGCTTCTTCCGCGCGGCGATGGTCGAGCGCATGGGCGATCCGTTGTGGGAGCGGCAATTGCAGCGCTACCTGGACGTCTCGGCGGAGTTCCGCGAAATCTGGCTGCGCAACGAAGTGATGGGCATCGAGAACCAGCTCAAGCGCTTCCGCCATCCGGCCTGCGGCGAATTCGACCTGCAGCAGACCAACTGGTGGTCGGCGCCGAAGAACGGCGACCGCCTGCTGGTCTACGTGCCGCTCGACGACCACGCCCGCGACTGCCTGGGCCGGTTGTGAAGCGTTGCCATGTCGCGTAGCCAGCGCCTGCGGGCATTACTGCAGATCCTCCGTCGGCACCGCCAATGTCCTGGCCGGCGAGCTGGGGGTCAGCCTGGGCACCCTCTACCGCGACATCGTCACCCTGCAACGACAGGGTGTGTACATCGAGGGCGGCGCCGGGCTCGGCTACCTGCTGCGTCCAGGGTTCGAACTGCCGCCGCTGATGTTTCCCTGGAGGAGGTCGAAGCCCTGGCGCCGGCGAGCGCGCTGCCCGGCGGCGGCGAACCGTGCTTCCAGGTGGACAGCGACGAGGAGGTCCGGCGCCTGCACCGGTTCTGGCGCGAAGAGGGTATGGAGATCGTCCAGGCGCCGCAGTCCATGGACTGCGGCTACACCTTTTGCGGCCTCGATCCGGACGGCCACCGCCTGCGGGTCTATCGCCTGGCGCTGTGGCGGCTCAGAGCCGGAAGTCCTCGGCGATCAGCTCGCCGAGGCGCTCCAGCGCCGGTGATCGGTCTCCCGGGGCGAAGGCCAGGCGAATGCGGTGGGCGGGCAGTTCGGCGAAGCCCTCCGCCGGCCCCAGCACGCGCATCGTCGTGCCGACCCGCGCACGGTCGATCACGCCGATCGCCAGGCCGCCTTCGATGGCCGCTTCCAGCGCCGCCGCGCCGGGACTGCTGACCACAGTGCGCCAGCGCCGGCCCGCCGCGCCGAGGGCTTCCAGCAGCGCCTGCCGATAGGGACAGCCATGGCCGTGTAGGGCCAACGGCAGCGGACGTTGCGGATCGATCCGCAGGCCGTGGCCGGCGACCCACACCGGCTGGGTGCCGCCGATCTCGCGGGAATGCCCGTCGTACGGGGTTTCGTCTTGCGCCTGCACCAGCAGGGCGAGATCCAGCTGGCCGCGCCGCAGGCGCCCGGCCAACCGTCCGCTGGCGTCGGTGAGCACTTCCAGCTCCAGTGCCGGCAGTTCCGCGCCGAGGCGCGGCAGGAGGCGAGCGAGCAGCTTGCCGGCGTACTCCTCGGAAATGCCGAAGCGCACTCGCAGCGGCTCTTCCCGTCTGCGCAACCCGGCGAGCACGCGGTCGTGGGTTTCCAGCAGCTCGGCGGTCTGGCGCTGGAAGCGCTGCCCCAGCGGGGTCAGCCGCACCGACTGGTTGTCGCGCTCGAACAACCGGCCGCCGGCCAGTTCCTCCAGACGCCGGACGTGGGTGCTCACCGCCGAGGGGCTGCGGTTGAGATGGCTGGCGGCGGCGAGGAAGCGGCCGAAGCGCAGGATGGCATGGAAGGTACGCAGCAGCTCGATGTCCAGGGTGGCGCTCATGGTTTCGATTTCCTGCATGACTGGTGCAGATAGTTTCGTTTGATGGTAGCGGCAGTGGGCGCCTAGCCTCGATTCGTACCTGACCGACGGAGCCGAGCGATGCGCGCGACCACCTCTACCCCGCGAGCGATGCCCGCGGCGACCCGCCTGCTGGCCGTGCAACTGGGCATGGTACTGGCCTGGAGCTCCGGCTTCGTCGGCTACCGCTATGCCATGGAGCAGGCGCCGGTGTTCCTCACCAGCTTCTGGCGCTTCGCCGCCTGCCTGGCGTTGCTGCTGCCCTTCGCCTGGGCCGGGCTGCGCCGGTTGTCGGCGCGCCAGTGGCGACGCCAGGCGCTGATCGGGGCGCTGGCCTACGCGGGCTACATCGCGCCGATCGCCAAGGCCATCGAACTCGGCGTCTCGCCGGGCGTGGCGGCGCTGATGGCCGACCTGTTGCCGCTGCTGGTGGCCTTGCTGGCGCTGGTCCTGCCGGGGCAACGAACGCGGCCGGGGCAGTGGCCGGGGATCGCTCTGGGCGTCGCCGGGGTGCTCTGGGCCGGGCATGCGGCGCTGGCGCTGGGGCGGGCACCGGGCTGGGCCTACGGCCTGCCGCTGCTGGGCATGCTGGCGCTGGCCCTGGCCACCCTGTTGCAGAAGCGCTGGGACGACGCGCCGGGATCGCTGGCCGCGGTGCTGTTCGTGCAGATCGGCGCCGCGCTGCCGGCCTTCGCCGGCCTGGCGCTGGCGGAGGGTAGCCTGCGGCCGCCGCTGTCCGGAGAGTTCCTGTTCGGGCTCGCCTGGCTGGTGCTGCTGCCCACCTTCGGCGGCTACGGCCTGTACTGGCTGGGTCTGCGCCATCTTTCCGCGCAGGGTGGCAGCGCGGCGCTGTACCTGAGTCCGGCGCTGACCCTGCTATGGGCGCACTGGATGTTCGCCGAGCCGCTGACACCCATGCTGCTGGGTGGCCTGCTGCTGTCGCTGGCCGGCCTCGGCTGGTTGTATCGCGCCGAGCGTCGCTAGCCTGCGTCGCCCTGCCAGCGGGCCAGGGTCTCCAGGCGCGCCGGGCTGAACGGCGGACGCGGCGCCGGAGGCGTCCAGCCGAACAGGAATTGCGCGGCGGCGCCGCATATCCGCCCCTGGCAGGCGCCCATGCCGCAACGGCTGTGCAGCTTGGCCTCGGTCCAGCCGGCATGCCCGGCCAGCGCGGCGAAGGGCACGTCTTCGCAACGGCAGACCAGGGTATTCGCCTCCGCCAGTTCGCGCAGTTCGGCACGCAGGGCGAAGTGTCGCGCCAGGGTGTCGGCGAAGCCCTGCCAGCGTCGCCGTAGAGGCCACAGGCGGCGGGCCGCGTCGCGCTCGTCGACGGCAGCATGGCCGGCGATGGCGCCTTCCGCCAGGGCCAGTTCGCTGCCGCCGAAGCCGGTGCATTCGCCGGCGGCGTAGTGGTCGGGCAGGCTGCCGGCCTGCCATTCGTCGACGGCGAGCGCCTGGCCGTCGAGGCGATAGCCCAGGGCCTGGCCGAGTTGCACGTTGGGCACCAGGCCGAAGCCGCAGGCCAGGCGTTCGCAGGCGAGTTCGCGGACCCGGCCGCCTTCGCGCAGGCGCACGGCTTCCAGGCGCTCCTCGCCGAGGGCGGCCAGCACGTAGCTGTCGGCGCGGTAGCTGCGCGCGAACAGGCGGGCGGCCTGCCACAGCTTGCCGGGCCAGCGCGGCAGGTGCGCGGCGAAGGCGGCCAGGGTACTCGCCGGGGCCTGCTCGGCGATACGCAGCAGGCGCGCCCCGCACTGGCTGGCGCTGGCGGCGCTGGCCAGCAGCAGCGGGCCGGAGCCGGCCACCACCAGGCGCTGGCCGGCCAGCGGCAGGCCGCCCTTGGCCAGCGCCTGCAGGCCGCCGGCGCCGGTGACGCCGGGTAGCGTCCAGCCGGGAAACGGCAGCAGCAGCTCGCGGGCGCCGGTACAGAGGACCAGGCGTCGGTAGCTGACCTGCCAGCCGCGTTGCGGGTCTTCCAGCAACAGGCGCCTGCCGGGACCGCAGGCGACCACCCGGGTCGCCGCGAAGTGCTCGACGTTGACGTACCCGGCCAGGCGTCGGCGCATCTCACGGGCATGCGGCGGCAGGCTGGCGCGCGGGCCGTCACGCCAGATCTGTCCGCCGGCGGCCGGGTTGTCGTCGACCAGGGCGATGCGCGCGCCGCTCGGCGCGGCGGCCAGCGCAGCGGCCAGGCCGGCGGGGCCGGCGCCGACGATCAGCAGGTCGTAGTCGACGCTCATGCCCGGGTCTCCACGCGCATGCCGGCTCGGCAGAGGGTCTGGCAGGCCAGGCGTCGCCGGCCGTCGATCAATACCCGGCATTCCTGGCATGCGCCCATGCCGCAGAACGGCGCGCGCCGCCCGCCGTTGACGGAACGGCGGCTGCCGCCGTCGCCGCCGAGGGCCAGCGCGGCGGCCACGCTGGTGCCCTCGGCGACTCGCAGCGGACGCTGGTCGATGAGCAATTCGATCATGGACGAAGCCCCCCGGGGCTGGAGAGGAAGCGTTGCGGCAGGTAGGGCACGGGATCCAGCGGCGGCGCGTCGCCGCACAGCTGGGCGGCGAGCAGGCGCGCGCTGCCGGGCGCGGTGGTCACGCCCAGGCCCTCATGGCCGACCGCCAGCCACAGGCCCGGCTGCGCCGGGTGCTCGCCGAGCAGCGGCAGGCCGTCCGGAGTGGCGGCGCGGAAGCCGGTCCAGGCACGGATCGCATTGAGGCCGGCGAGCCCCGGCAGGTAGTCCAGGACACGCCGCAGCATGCGCGCCAGCACCGGGCCTTCCACCTGCGGATCGAGCGTGTCGAACTGCCGCGAGGAGCCGAGGAACACCTGGCCGGTGGGGCGCGGCTGGGCGTTGAAGGCTACCGAGGTACCGCTGCTGGCGTGGGCGCTGCTGACATAGCCGAGTTCCACCAGTTGATGGCGGAGGGAGCCGGGATAGCGGTCGGTGATCAGCAGGTGGCCTTTCTTCGGGCGGATCGGCAGCTCCGCGCACAGCTCTCCGGCGTGGATGCCGTTGGCCAGTACCAGCGCCTCGGCGCTCAGCCAGCGGCCGTCGGCCAGGCGCAGGCGGCTGCCGTCCACTTCGCTGACCTCGGCGTGCAACCGGCGCAGGCGCGGGCCGGCTCGTTCGAGCAGCCAGCGCGCCGCGTTGGGCGCGTAGAGGATGCCGTCGCCCGGCACCTTCAGGGCGCCGGCGAGGCCTGGCCGCAAGGCCGGTTCCACGGCTTGCAGGCGCGCGGCGTCGAGCATCTCGCAGGCGACGCCGGCGGCCAGCAGAGCCTGGCGCTTGCGCTCGGCCTCGGCGAGTTCGGCGCCGTCGGCGGCCAGCCACAGGGTGCCGCAGCCGCGATAGGCGCAATCCTCCGGCATTTCCGCCGCCCAGGCGCGCCAGGCCTGGATCGAGTGGTCGCTGAGGGCCAGCTCGGCCGGGTTGTCGTCCATCGCCACCAGGTGGCCCATGCCTGCCGCGGTGGCGCCGCCGCGCTGGCAGTCGACCACCAGCACGTCGAGACCGCGGCGCGCCAGCTCCTCGGCGCAGGCGGCGCCGACGATGCCGGCGCCGACCACGATGGCCTCGGCGTTCACCGGCGGATGCCCCAGGCGAACGGATCGTCGTCTTCCAGCAGCAGGGTGGCTTCCGCGCTGACGTGGGCGCGGCCGCGGATGGTCGGCACGATGCGCCCGCCGGGCCGGCCGTCGAGCCATTCGTAACGCCCCTCGAACTGGCTGCCGATCACGCTCGCCTGGCGCCACGGCTGGCCGGGCAGCAGCTTGCCGTCGGCGGCCAGGCAGGCCAGCTTGGCGCTGGTGCCGGTGCCGCAGGGCGAGCGGTCGTAGGCCTGGCCGGGACAGAGCACGAAGTTGCGGCTGTCGGCGTGGGGATCGTCGGCGAACAGTTCGATGTGGTCGATGGCGCCGCCGTCCTCGCCGCGGATGTCCTGGTCTTCCAGCGCCTGCTGGACGGCGACGGCATAGGCGGTGAGGGCGTCGAGGTTGTCGCCGGCGATGCGCTGGGCGTGTCCGGCGACCAGGAAGAACCAGTTGCCGCCCCAGGCGATGTCGCCGACGACCCGGCCGATGCCGGGCACCTGGACGGCGACCGCGCGCCGGTATTGGTAGGCCGGCACGTTGCGCACGCTGACCGAGCCGTCCTCGTGAAGGGTCGCCTCGACCTCGCCGACCGGCGTCTCGATGCGGTGCGCGCCGGGACCGATCCGCCCGAGGTGCGCCAGCGAGGCGACCAGGCCGATGGTGCCGTGGCCGCACATGCCGAGGTAGCCACTGTTGTTGAAGAAGATCACCCCGGCACAGGCTTTGGGGTCGACCGGCTCGCAGAGCAGGGCGCCGACCAGCACGTCGCTGCCGCGCGGTTCGAGGATGCAGGCGGTGCGCCAGGCGTCGTGGCGCTCGCCGAGCAGGCGCCGGCGCTCGGCCATGTCGCCGTGGCCGAGATCGGGAAAGCCGGCGATGACCAGGCGGGTGGGCTCGCCACCGGTATGCGAATCGATGATGCGGATGCGTTGCATGGTGGCGGTCGCCTGTGCCGGGGGAATGCGACACAGGGTGGCGTTTCGGCGGGACGGGGCGCTTGAGGATTTTCGTTCAGGCAGATGACGAAAACGGCATAACCGGATGGTCCGTTCAGGTGCTGGCGGGGCGGTTCGGCAGGTGTTCGTAGAGGGTCCGGCAGACCCCGACGATATGCTCCTCGATCAGCGCCGCGGCCCGCTCGGCATCGCCGGCGCGGCAGGCGGCGACGATCTCGCGGTGTTCGCGGTCGGCGCGTTGCTTGCCTTCGGACAGGCTCATCTGCATGCGCAGGTAGCGCTCCAGCTTGTCGTGGATGGAGCGGATCAGGTTGACCAGGAACGGCCGCTGCGCCGGCTCGTAGAGACAGGCGTGCAGTTGCCAGTTGAGTTCGGCCCAGCGGCCGACGTTGTCCTCGCCGACGAAGTCGGCGCAGATCGCCTCGGCGCGGGCGAAGGTGGCCTCGTCCATGTTCGGCACCGCCAGGCGGATCGCCTGTGCCTCGAGCAGCACCCGCACTTCGAACATCTGCGCCAGTTCCGGTTCGGAAATGCGCGTCACCACCGCGCCCTTGTTGCGCTGGAACAGCACCAGGCCTTCCGCCTCCAGGCGCTTGAGGGCCTCGCGGACGGGAATCTTGCTGACATTGAAGAGTTGCGCGATGTCGTCCTGGCGGATCGGTTCGTCCTCGGCGAAATGCCCGGCGATGATCGCTTCGCGCAGGTGCTTGGCGATGATCTCGGAGGCCGAGGGGGCGATGCCCAGGTTAGGGGCGTTGAGCATGGAGAGAGGCAAGCGGGACAACCTGCATGGCATGGGATACGTGCGGGATATTGTATACGAACGCTTGGCGCGTGCCGCTGCCGGTTGGCGCCTTCTGCGCAGGCGTGTTGGTCGGCCCCAGTGGGCCTCCGTGGCGCATGTTTCGCAGGGCGAAACGCTCTTCCGGAAAGTTCGCGGAGAGGCTGGACAATAGAAAATTAGCTTGCTAATAATTCGCTCGCTCATGTATTTCGGGGCGTCCGCGATGGCCAAGCCTTCTTTCCTTTCCTCCGACCTGGTCCAGGTGCTGCTGTGGCCGCGCCTGCACGAACTGCAGTTCGCGGTGAAGGCCCTGCTGGCCGGCGGGTTGGCCCTGTACCTGGCCTTCAGCCTGGAACTGGAGCAGCCGCAATGGGCGCTGATGACCGTGTTCGTGGTCAGCCAGCCTTATAGCGGCATGGTCCTGGCCAAGGGCATGTTCCGCCTGATCGGCACCTGCGCCGGTGCGCTGGTGTCGATCGGCATGGTCGCGCTCTATGGCCAGGCGTCGCTGCCGTTCCTCCTGCTGATGGCGCTCTGGCTGGCGTTCTGCACCGCTGGCGCGTCGCTGCTGCACAACCATGCTTCCTACGGTTTCGTCCTGGCCGGCTACACCGCGGCGATCGTCGCCCTGCCGGCCAGCGCCGATCCGGCGACGGTGTTCGACCAGGCGGTGGCGCGCTGTTCGGAGATCGGCCTGGGGATCCTCTGCGCGGCGCTGGTGAGCATCCTGCTCTGGCCACGGCGCCTGGAGCAGCAATTGGCGACCCAGGGCAAGGCGGCCTGGGAGGCCGGCCTGCAGGCGGGCGCGGCGGAGCTGCGCGGCGCCAGCGAACGCGGCGAACTGCTCGCGGCGCTGGGGCGGATCGCCGCGGCGGATGCCCAGCGCGACCATGCCTGGTTCGAAGGCGCGCTGGGTCGCGCCCGTTCCCAGGCCCTGCGCGTGCTCGGCCTCGACCTGCTCGGCCTGCTGCGCGCGGCGCGCAAGGTGGCGCGCGAGCGGAGGCTGCTCGATCCGGCCAGCGCGCATGCGTTGCAGCCCTGGCTGGAGGAGGTGGAGACGCTGCTGCGCGAGGGCCGCCGGGGCGAGTTCGAGAGTTGCCGGCGGCGCCTGCACGCCGTGCTGGACCTCGCGCACGGGCAACTGCACCTGTGCCTGGTCTGCCTCGAACGCTTGCTGGCCGAGGCGGGGGAGGCCGGGCGCAGCGTCGAGGCGCTGGTCTATGGCGAACCCACGCGCCAGGCGCCGGGCGCCATCGCCTGGCATCGGGACATCGAGCGCGGCGTGCTGTTCGGCCTGCGCAGCGCCCTGGCGTTCCTCTGCGTGGCCGCCTTCTGGCTGGCCAGCGCCTGGCCGAGCGGGTTGGGCGCGGTGTCGATCACCGGGGTGGTGCTGAGTCTCTTCGCCAGCCGCGACAACCCGGCCCAGGCTGGCCTCAACTTCCTGCGCGGGATCCTCCTGTCGATCCCGCTGGCCGGTTTCGTCGCGCTGTTCTACCTGCCCGGCGTCGACGGCTTCCCGCTGCTCTGCCTGGGCCTGGGCGTGCCGCTGTTCTTCGCCGCGCTGTGCGTGAACCGGGCGAGCCTGGCCGGGATCGCCTCGCCGTTCTGCATCTTCTTCGTGAAGAACGTCGCGCCGAGCAACAGCATGAGCTACGACCTCGCGCACTTCCTCAACAACGCCCTGTCGACGGTGCTCGGCGTGGCCTTCGCCGTGCTGGTGTTCAACCTGGTCAGCCTGCGGCCGGGCGAGCGCCATTACCGGCGCATGCTGCAGGCGACCCTCGGCGACCTGGCGCGGCTCACCCTGCGTTCGCCGGCGCAGGCCGAGGCCTGGTTCGGCGGGCGCACCGCCGATCGCCTGATCCGCCTGGCACAGCGCTACGACCGTTTGCCGGAGGGGCGCCGCCAGCCCTGGTCGGACGGCCTGATGGGACTCGATTTCGGCGACGAGCTGCTCTATCTGCGGCAATGCCTGGAGCAGGTCCCGGCGCCGCTGGCCGAGGCCCGCGACCGCTACCTGCGGCGCCTGCGCCTGGCGCTGCTGCGCGACGGCCCGCGGGCCGACCGCGAGCATGCCCTCGACCCGCCGACCGCGCGCCTGCTCAAGGCCCTGGCCGCCAGCCCGCTGGCCGGCAGCGAACGCGGCGAGCTGGCCGGCGCCGCGCTGGTGCAGTTGCAGGTCACCTGGCGACAGTGGTGCCGCAGCCATGCCCCGGCCGGGACGGCGCTGCGCGCGGACCCGCTCCCCGGAGCGGGGCGCTAGTTCTGCGGTGGCCGCCCACATTGACCGCGCAAGCCCCGAGCCACTAAGCTGCGCGCCTTGCGACAGGTGCCCCGCAAGGGGTGAAACAGGGAAGCTGGTGCGTTCCGTCGGAACCAGGCCAGCGCTGCCCCCGCAACGGTAGGCGAATCAGACAGCCGCTTCATGACCACTGTGCTCCGGCATGGGAAGGCGCGGCTGGAAGCGTCCAGCGCTTCGCTCGCGAGCCCGGAGACCGGCCTGACGCACCCACGGCATCGCGGAGGGCGCTGTCGGACGTCTCCTGCCGTCGCTTCGTCCTCCGTCTGCCTCAACCCAGGTCGCGCGGGTGAGAGCGACGGAGCAGCGCAGAGCATGAACAGAGTTTTCCTGACCCCGGCAGCCGTGGCGCTGTGCGGCGCGTCTTCCCTGAGCCTGGCCGAGCCGGTCAGCCTCGACGACCAGGTGGTGACCGCCACCCGTACCGCCCGGACCGCCGCCCAGAGCCTGGCGGCGGTGAGCGTCATCGACCGCGCCGAGATCGAGCGCAGCCAGGCGCGCAGCGTGCCGGAGCTGTTGCGCCAGGTACCCGGCGTGTCGCTGGCGAACAACGGCGGTTTCGGCAAGAACACCACGCTGTTCCTGCGCGGCACCGAGTCCGACCATGTGCTGGTGCTGATCGACGGCATCAAGGTCGGCTCGGCCAGCGCCGGCCTCACCGCGTTCCAGGATTTGCCGGTGGAGCTGATCGAGCGCATCGAGGTGGTGCGCGGGCCGCGTTCCAGCCTGTACGGCTCGGAGGCCATCGGCGGGGTGATCCAGATCTTCACCCGGCGCGGCGACGGGCAGGGCGCCAAGCCGTTCTTCTCCGCCGGCTACGGCACCCATCACACCCTGGAGGGCAGCGCCGGGGTCAGCGGCGGCGCTGGCAACGGCTGGTACAGCCTCGGGGTGAGCAGCTTCGATACGGCGGGCATCAATACCAAGCGCGCCGGTACCGGGGGCGATGAGCCTGACCGCGACGGCTACCGCAACCTGTCCGGCAACCTGCGCGGCGGCTATCGCTTCGACAACGGCCTGGAGCTCGACGGTACCCTGCTCAGGGCCAAGTCGCACAACGACTATGACCAGGTCTTCGGCAATTCCGGTTTCAATGCCAACGCCGACGGCGAGCAGAACCTGGTTGGCGGCCGCGCCCGCTTCACTCCGCTCGATCCCTGGCTGGTGACCCTCCAGGCCGGGCGCAGCGAGGACAAGGCCGATGCCTATCAGGATGGCCGTTTCTACTCGCGTTTCGATACCCGTCGCGACAGCCTGTCCTGGCAGAACGACCTGACCCTGGCCGAAGGCCATGTGCTGACCCTCGGCTACGACTGGCAGAAGGACGAGATCGGCAGCAGCGAAGCCTTCAGCGTCGACTCGCGGCTGAACAAGGGCTGGTTCGCCCAGTACCTCGGCCAGCACGGCCGCCAGGACTGGCAACTGAGCCTGCGCCGCGACGACAACCAGCAGTTCGGCGTGCACGACACCGGCAGCGCCGCCTGGGGCTACGCGCTGAGCGACGCGCTGCGCTTCACCGTCAGCTACGGCACGGCGTTCAAGGCGCCGACCTTCAACGAACTCTACTACCCCGACTACGGCAATCCCGACCTGGACGCCGAGACCTCGCGCAGCCTGGAGGTCGGCCTCAGCGGTACGCACGCGTGGGGACACTGGGCGGTGAATGCCTACCGCACCGACGTCGACGACCTGATCGGCAACGATCCACGCCCGGCGCCGGGGCGCCCCTGGGGGCAGCCGAACAACATCGACCAAGCGCGCATCCGCGGCGTCGAACTGGTCCTCGGCAGTCAGTGGCTGGGCTGGGACTGGAACGCCAACGCGACCTTCCTCGACCCGCAAAACCGTTCCGGCGGCGTCAACGACGGCAACGAGCTGCCGCGCCGGGCGCGGCGGATGTTCAACCTGGAGCTGGACCGGCGCTTCGAGCGTCTTTCGCTGGGCGCCAGCGTGCATGCCGAAGGCCGACGCTATGATGATCCGACCAACAAGGTGCGCCTGGGCGGCTACGCCACCCTCGACCTGCGCAGCGAGTACCGGCTGAACGACGAATGGCGCCTGCAGGGCCGGATCGCCAACCTGTTCGGTGCCGACTACGAAACCGCCTATGGCTACAACCAGCCCGGCCAGGCGGTCTATCTCAGCGTGCGCTACCAGGCCCTGTGAGGCCCGGTATTTCGAATCAACGAGGCGGCGGGCGAGATCCCGTCGCCGCAAGGAGTGATCGACGATGAACGAATCCCCCGAGAAGGACCAGCGCCACCGCGAGCGGATGGAGCGCAAGAAGGCCGTGGTCGACGAGAAGATCGCCCAGGCCCGCGACGAACGCGGCGTGCTCCTGGTGCATAGCGGCAACGGCAAGGGCAAGAGCAGCTCGGCCTTCGGCATGGTCGCGCGGGCCCTGGGCCATGGCATGAAGGTCGGGGTGGTGCAGTTCATCAAGGGCGCCGCCACCACCGGCGAGGAGGCCTTCTTCCGACGCTTCCCCGAGGAAGTCAGCTACCACGTGATGGGCGAGGGTTTCACCTGGGAGACCCAGGACCGCCAGCGCGACATCGCCAAGGCCGAGGAAGCCTGGAAGGTCGCCGCGCAACTGCTGGCCGACCCGGCCATCGGCCTGGTGGTGCTGGACGAACTGAACATCGCCCTCAAGCACGGCTACCTGGCGCTGGACAGGGTCCTGGCCGACATCCAGGCGCGCCCGGCCATGCAGCATGTGGTGGTGACCGGGCGCGGCGCGCAGCCGGGGATGATCGAGGCCGCCGACACGGTGACCGAGATGGGCCTGGTCAAGCACGCGTTCAAGGCCGGGATCAAGGCGCAGAAGGGAGTGGAATTCTGATGCCGGCGTCGTGCGCGGGGGCGTTCCATCCATGACCCAGGTACGCTGTCCGGCCCTGCTGGTCGCCGCTCCGGCCTCCGGCCAGGGCAAGACCACCGTGACCGCCGCCCTGGCCCGCCTGCATGCGCGCCAGGGGCGGCGGGTGCGGGTGTTCAAGTGCGGGCCGGACTTCCTCGACCCGATGATCCTCGCCCGCGCCTCCGGTGCGCCGGTCTACCAGCTCGACCTGTGGATGGTCGGCGAGGCCGAAGCGCGACGCCTGCTGGCCCAGGCCGCCGGCGAGGCCGAGCTGATCCTCATCGAAGGGGTGATGGGCCTTTTCGATGGCAACCCCTCGGCGGCCGACCTGGCGCGACGCTTCGACGTGCCGGTGCTGGGGGTGATCAACGGCGCGGCGATGGCCCAGACCTTCGGTGCGCTGGCCTACGGCCTGGCGCATTTCCAGCCGGACCTGCCGTTCTCCGGGGTGCTCGGCAACCGCGTCGGCAGCCAGCGCCACAGCGACATCCTGCGCGATTGCCTGCCGCCCGGCATGCGCTGGTTCGGCGGTCTGCCGCGCTCGGCCGAATTCGAACTGCCGAGCCGCCACCTGGGCCTGGTCCAGGCCGAGGAACTGGCCGATCTCGATGCGCGCCTGGACGCCGCCGCCGACGCCTTGCGGGCCAGCGCCGAGACCGACCTGCCGGAACCGGTGACCTTCGAGGTGCCCGCCCCCGCGACGCTGCAACGCAGCCTGGAGGGCGTGCGCATCGGTGTGGCCCGCGACGCCTCGTTCGCCTTCCTCTACCAGGCCAATCTCGACCTGCTGCGCGAGCTCGGCGCCGAACTGCTGTTCTTCTCGCCGCTGCAGGACCAGGCGCTGCCCGCCGTGGACAGCCTGTACCTGCCAGGTGGCTATCCCGAACTGCACCTGGGGCGCCTGCAGGACAATCGCGCCATGGCCGAGGCGATCCGTGCCCACCATGCGGCCGGCAAACCGCTGCTGGCCGAGTGCGGCGGCATGCTCTACCTGCTCGACTGCCTGGAAGACGCCGACGGCGAGCGCGGCGAACTGCTCGGCCTGCTGCCGGGCCGGGCGCGCCTGCAGAAGCGCCTGACCGCGCTGGCCCTGCAGGAGGTCGAACTGCCGGAAGGGCGCCTGCGCGGGCATACCTTCCATCACTCGACCCTCGACTGCGCCGTCGAGCCCCTGGCCCGTGGCGTCTGCCCGAACGGCCGGAGCACGGCGGAGGCGGTGTACCGCCTGGGCCGGCTGACGGCTTCCTATATCCATTTCTACCTGCCTTCCAACCCGCAGGCCGCCGCCGCGTTGCTGGCGCCTGCGCGAGACGCCGACTGACATGTCCGATTCTCCCCACGCTTTCAGCGCCGCCGAGCGTGCCGCCGTCTACCGGGCCATCGCCGAGCGCCGCGACATGCGTCACTTCAGCGGCGGCGCCGTGGCGCCGGAGCTGCTCGCGCGGCTGCTGGAGGCCGCGCACCAGGCGCCCAGCGTCGGCCTGATGCAGCCCTGGCGCTTCATCCGCATCAGCGACCCGGCACTGCGCCGGGCCATCCACGGGCTGGTCGAGGAGGAGCGCGGGCGCACCGCCGAGGCGCTGGGCGAGCGTTCCGATGAATTCATGCGGCTCAAGGTCGAAGGGGTGCTGGATTGTGCCGAGCTGCTGGTCGCCGCGCTGATGGATGACCGCGAGCGTCATGTGTTCGGCCGTCGGACCCTGCCGCAGATGGACCTGGCGTCGCTCGCCTGCGCGATCCAGAACCTCTGGCTGGCCAGTCGCGCCGAGGGCCTGGGGATGGGCTGGGTGTCGCTGTTCGATCCGGCCGCGCTGGGCGAACTGCTCGGCCTGCCGCCCGGCAGCGAAGCGGTGGCGCTGCTCTGCCTGGGCCCGGTGGCGGAGTTCTACCCGGCGCCGATGCTGGCGCTGGAGGGCTGGAGCGAACCGCGTCCGCTGGCCGAGCTGGTCTACCAGAACCGCTGGGGCGAGCGAGCATGAGCGCACTGCTGGGTATCCTCGGCGTGGCGCTGGATGCGCGCTTCGGCGAGCCGCAGGGCTGGCACCCGCTGGTCGCCTTCGGCCGCCTGGCCGATCGCCTGGAGCGCCGTTTCAACCGCTCGCGCCTGGCCGGCGAGGGCGACCCCGGGGTCGGCTGGCGCAGCCACGGGGTGAGCGCCTGGGTCCTCGCGGTGCTGCCACTGACCCTGCTGGCCTGGGCGCTCGCTGAAATTCCCTACCTCGGCTGGCTGGTCCAGGCCCTGGCGCTGTACGCCGCGCTCGGCCTGCGCAGCCTCGGCGAGCACGCCGAACCGGTGGCGCTGGCCTTGCGCGCCGGCGACCTGGACGAGGCGCGGCGACGTGTCGGCTACATGGTCAGCCGCGATACCCGCGAACTGGACCAGGCCGGGGTCGCCCGCGCGGCCACCGAATCGGTGCTGGAGAACGGCAGCGACGCGGTCTACGCCGCGCTGTTCTGGTTCGCCGTGGCCGGCGCGCCGGGGGTGGTGCTGTATCGCCTGAGCAATACCCTGGACGCCATGTGGGGCTATCGCAACGCGCGCTTCGAGCGCTTCGGCTGGGCCGCGGCGAAGATCGACGACATCCTCAACTACCTGCCGGCGCGCCTGGTGGCGCTGACCTACGCGCTGCTCGGCGGTACCCGCCAGGCCCTGCGCTGCTGGCGCGAGCAGGCGCCGCAATGGGACAGCCCCAACGCCGGCCCGGTGATGGCCGCCGGCGCCGGTGCGCTGGGCGTGTCCCTGGGCGGCGCGGCGATCTACCAAGGCGAGCTGCACCAGCGGCCGCTCCTCGGCAGCGGCCCGCAGCCGCAGGGCCGCGACATCTATCGGGCGCTGGCGCTGGTGCGCCAGGGCGTACTGCTCTGGCTGCTGGTGCTGGCCGGACTCTGGGCCATGGGGTGGCTGCATGCTTGAACACGGAGGGCGGTTGCGCGAGGCGGCGCGCCGCTACGACATTCCGCTGGCGGACTGGCTGGACCTGTCCACCGGTATCGCGCCCTGGCCGTTTCCGCTGCCGGCGATCCCCGAGCAGGCCTGGACCCGCCTGCCGGAGAGCGACGACGGCCTGGAAGCCGCCGCCTGCCTCTACTACGGCGCCGAACAGGTAGTGCCGCTGGCCGGCAGCCAGGCGGCGATCCAGGCCCTGCCACGGCTGCGGCGGGGCGGGCGGGTCGGCGTCCTGTCGCCGTGCTACGCCGAGCACGCCCACGCCTGGCGCCAGGCCGGACACCTGGTACGGGAGATCGGCGAGGCCGAGGTCGAGCCCTATCTCGACAGCCTCGACGTGCTGCTGGTGGTCAATCCGAACAACCCCACCGGGCGGGTCTTCGAGCCCGCCGAGCTGCTGGCCTGGCATGCCCGCCTGCAACGTCGCGGCGGCTGGCTGCTGGTCGACGAGGCGTTCATGGACTGCACCCCGCAGTCGAGCCTGGCGGCCTGCAGCAACCGGCCGGGACTGATCGTGCTGCGCTCGTTCGGCAAGTTCTTCGGCCTGGCCGGTGCGCGGCTCGGCTTCGCCCTCGGCGAACGGCCGCTGTTGCAGGCGCTGGCCGAGCAGCTCGGTCCGTGGACGGTCAATGGTCCGGTGCGCCATGTGGCCCAGAGCGCCTTGCGCGACCGCCAGCAGCAGCGCCAGCAGCGCGAGCGCCTGCTGGCCGCCAGCCAGCGCCTGGAGGAACTGCTGCGCCGCCATGGCTGGCCGCCGGCGGGCGGCAGCGCGTTGTTCCAGCGCCTGGTCGATCCACGTTGCGCGGCGTTGCACGACCACCTGGCGCGGCGCGGCATCCTCACCCGCCAGTTCGAGCAGCCGGCCAGCCTGCGCCTCGGCCTGCCCGCCGACGAGGCCGCCTGGGCCCGGCTCGATGCCGCGCTGCTCGGCTTCAAGGAGCCTGCTCATGAGTGATCGCGGACGGACCCTGATGGTCCAGGGCACCACCTCGGACGCCGGCAAGAGCACCCTGGTGACCGCGCTGTGCCGCTGGCTGGCCCGGCGCGGCGTCGCGGTGGCGCCGTTCAAGCCGCAGAACATGGCGCTGAACAGCGCGGTCACCGCCGACGGCGGCGAGATCGGCCGCGCCCAGGCGGTGCAGGCCCAGGCCTGCCGGCTGGCGCCGCACACCGACATGAACCCGGTGTTGCTCAAGCCGAACACCGACATCGGCGCACAGGTGATCATCCATGGCCGCGCGGTGACCAGCATGGACGCCGCCGCCTACCACGACTACAAGCGCGTGGCGATGGAAGCGGTGCTGGCCTCCCATGCGCGTCTCGCCGCCGCCTACCGGGTGGTGATGGTGGAGGGGGCCGGCTCGCCGGCGGAGATCAACCTGCGCGCCAACGACATCGCCAACATGGGCTTCGCCGAAGCGGTGGATTGCCCGGTGATCCTGGTCGCCGATATCGACCGCGGCGGGGTCTTCGCCCACCTGGTCGGCACCCTGGAACTGCTCTCCGACTCGGAGCGGGAGCGGGTCAGGGGCTTCGTCATCAATCGCTTCCGCGGCGACATCGCCCTGCTGCAACCCGGCCTCGACTGGCTGGAGGCGCGCACCGGCAAGCCGGTGCTCGGCGTGCTGCCCTATGTCAGCGACCTGCACCTGGAGGCGGAGGACGCCATCGATACGCGCCAGGCGGCCAAGACCGGGCCGCGCCTGAAGGTGGTGGTGCCGGTGCTGCCGAGGATCAGCAACCACACCGATTTCGATCCGCTGCGCCTGCACCCCCAGGTCGAGTTGAGCTTCGTCGGCCCCGGCCAGGCGCTGCCGCCGGCGGACCTGATCGTTTTGCCCGGCTCGAAGAGCGTGCGCGCCGACCTCGCGGCGCTGCGCGAGCGCGGCTGGGACGAGGCGATCCTCCGCCACCTGCGCTACGGCGGTCGCCTGCTGGGGATCTGCGGCGGCCTGCAGATGCTCGGCGAGCGCCTGCACGATCCGCTCGGCCTGGAAGGCGCGGCCGGCAGCAGCGCTGGCCTCGGCCTGCTGGCGCTGGAAACGACCCTGGAAGCGGACAAGCAACTGCGCAACGTACAGGGCCGCCTGAGCCTGGAGGACGCGCCGCTGTCGGGCTACGAGATCCATGCCGGGGTCACCCGTGGCGAGGCCCTGGCGCGGCCGGCGGTGGTGCTCGACGATGGCCGCGCGGATGGTGCCCGCAGCGTCGACGGGAACGTCATGGGCACCTACCTGCACGGCCTGTTCGAATCCACCGCGGCCTGTTCGGCGCTGCTGCGCTGGGCCGGCATGCGCGAGGTCCGGGCGGTGGACTACCAGGCCTTGCGCGAACGCGACATCGAGCGGCTCGCCGACCTGGTCGAGCGCCACCTGGATACCGGGCGATTGCTCGCCCTCTGTGGAGAACCCCATGCGTGACCTGATCCTTGGCGGCGCCCGTTCCGGCAAGAGCCGCCTGGCCGAGCGCCTGGCCGCCGAGAGCGGGCTGGCGGTGAGCTACATCGCCACCGCCCAGGCCGGCGACGGCGAAATGGGCCGGCGCATCGCCGAGCACCGCGCGCGCCGCCCGGCCCACTGGCGAACCCTGGAAGAACCCCTGGCACTGGCGGCGACGCTGCGCAGCGAGGCCGAGGCCGGACGCTGCCTGCTGGTCGACTGCCTGACCCTGTGGCTGACCAACCTGCTGCTCTGCGACGATCCCCAGCGTCTCGACGGCGAGCGCGAGGCGCTGCTGGAATGTCTCGGCGAGCTGCCGGGACGGATCATCCTGGTCAGCAACGAAACCGGGCTCGGCGTGGTGCCGCTGGGCGAACTCAGCCGGCGCTACGTCGACGAGGCCGGCTGGCTGCACCAGGCCATCGCCGAACGCTGCGAGCGGGTGACCTTCACCGTCGCCGGCCTGCCCATGCCGTTGAAAGGAGAACCGCTATGAGTCTGCAATGGTGGCGCGACGCCTGCCGCGAGGCGGACCCGCAGATGCGCCGGCGCGCGGCCGAGCGCCAGGACCGGTTGACCAAGCCGCGCGGCTCGCTGGGTCGCCTGGAGCAGGTGGCGATCGACCTGGCGGCGTTGCAGGGGCGCGAGCGACCGAGCCTGGAGAGGCTCTGGGTGACGGTCTTCGCCGGCGACCACGGGGTGGTCGCCGAAGGCATCTCGGCCTATCCGCAGGCGGTCACCGGCGAGATGCTGCGCAACTTCGTCCGCGGCGGCGCGGCGATCAGCGTGCTGGCACGCGAACTCGGCGCCGGCCTGGAGGTGGTCGACCTGGGCACCGCCGTCCCCCTGGAACCCTTGCCCGGCGTGCGCCACCTGCGCCTGGCGGCGGGCACCGCGAACTTCGTCGAGGCCCCGGCGATGGGCGCCGAACAGTGCCTGCTGGCGCTCGAGGCCGGGCGCGAAAGCGTGCGCCGCGCCGAGCAGGCCGGCAGCCAGCTGTTCATCGGCGGCGAGATGGGCATCGGCAACACCACCGCGGCGGCGGCCATGGCCTGCGCGCTGCTGGATGCGCCGGCGAGCGCGCTGGTCGGGCCGGGAACCGGGCTGGACGCCAGCGGCGTGGCGCACAAGGCCGCGGTCATCGAGCGCGCCCTGGCCCTGCACGGCGCCCACCGCGACGATCCCTTCGAAGTCCTCCGTCGTCTCGGCGGCCTGGAGATCGCTGCGCTGGCCGGCGCCTACCTGGCCTGCGCGCAGAAGGGCGTGGTCGCCCTGGTCGACGGCTACATCTGCAGCGTCGCGGCGCTCTGCGCGGTGCGCCTGAACCCGGCCTGCCGCGACTGGCTGCTGTTCGCCCACAGCGGTGCCGAGCCGGGCCATCGCCATGTGCTCGAAGCCCTGGCGGCGCAACCGCTGCTCGACCTCGGCCTGCGCCTGGGCGAGGGCAGCGGTGCGGCGCTGGCGCTGCCGCTGCTGCGCCAGGCCTGCGCGCTGCACGCGGGGATGGCGACCTTCGCCGAAGCGGCGGTCTCGGACCGCCCGGCATGAGCCTGCGCCTGGACCTCCTGCGGCATGGCGAAACCGAGTCCGGCGGTGGTTTCCGCGGCAGCCTCGACGATGCCCTGACCGCGCGCGGCTGGGCGCAGATGCGCGCGGCGGTGGGCGGCGGACGCTGGGACCTGCTGGTCAGCTCGCCGCTGCAACGTTGCCGCGCCTTCGCCGAGGACCTGGCGGCGCGGCAAGGCATCGGGCTGGAGCTGGATGACGATCTGCGCGAACTGCATTTCGGCGATTGGGAGGGGCGCTCGGCGGCCAGCCTGATGGACGGCCACAGCGAGGCGCTCGGCCGCTTCTGGGCCGATCCCTACGCCTTCACCCCGCCGGGCGGCGAGCCGCTGTCCGGGTTCGAGGCGCGGGTGCTGGCCGCCCAGCGACGCCTGCGCCAGCGTCACGCCGGCCGCCGCGTGCTGCTGGTGACCCATGGCGGCGTCATGCGCCTGTTGCTCGCTCGCGCCCGTGGCCTGCCGCGCGAGCGCCTGCTACAGGTGGAGGTCGCTCATGGCGCGCTGTTCGGCCTGCGCGCCGGAGAGGGCGACGATCGCTGGCACGAGTGCCGGGAAGGGGAATAGTCATGCGCGAAGCCTTGCGGTCACTGCTGGTCGCCTTGCAGTTCCTCACCCGCCTGCCGGTGCGCCTGTCGGCGATGCCGACGCCGGAGCAGTTCGGCCGCGCGGTGCTCTGCTATCCGCTGGTCGGCGTGCTGATCGGCGTCGTGCTGTATGGCGCGGCGCGGTCGCTCGACGGTGCGCCGCCGCTGTTGCAGGCGGCCTTGCTGCTGAGCCTGTGGGTGGCGCTGAGCGGCGCGCTGCACCTGGACGGCCTGGCCGACATGGCGGACGCCTGGGTCGGCGGGCTGGGCGACCGCGAGCGGACCCTGGCGATCATGAAGGACCCGCGCAGCGGGCCGGTGGCGGTGGTGGCGCTGGTGCTGGTCCTGCTGCTGAAGTTCGGCGCCCTGGCGGCGCTGCTCGGCGCGGGGCGACCCGGCCTGCTGTTGCTGGCTCCGTGGCTGGCGCGCAGCAGCCTGCCGCTGCTGTTCCTGACCACCCCCTACGCGCGTCCCGGCGGGCTCGGCCAGGCCATCGCCGAGCACCTGCCGGCGCGCAGCCTGCCGTGGGTGCTCGGCGTGAGTTTCGGCCTGGCCCTGGCGTTCGGCCTGGCCGGTCTGCTGGCGCTGCTGGTGACGCTGATGCTCTTCGCCTGGCTGCGCAGCCGTTTCCTCGCGCGCCTCGGCGGCACCACCGGGGACACCGCCGGCGCGCTGGTCGAACTTACCGAGTGCGCGGTGCTGGTGGCGTTGGCGCTGTAGCGCGCGCCTGGCGGAGGACTGCCACGGCGCCGAGGAAGAGCAGCAAGGCGGCGGTCAGCAGCACCGCGACGAACGCCTGGTCGAAGGCCTGGCGGGCCAGGCCGGTCAGCCGCATGGCGGCGTCCGGCGCGAGGCCCTCGGCGACCATCAGGGCGTCGTCGAGGCTGTCGCGGACCCGTGTCGGCAGGTCGGGCGAGGGCAGCGCCAGGGATATCCCGTAGACGAAACTCATCAGGCTGCCGAGCAGGGTCACGCCGATCACCCCGCCCAATTCGTAGGACACGTCCTCGATGGCGGCCGCCATTCCGGAACTGTGTTCGTCTACGTTGAGCATCACCGCGGTGGAGGCGGCGGTCATTGCGCCGCCGAAGCCGACGCCGAGCAACACCAGGCTGGCCAGTTGCGCGCCGGTGGCGGCCTGGTAGGACAAGGCCAGGCCGAGCAATCCGGCGCTGCCGAGCAGCAGGGAGGTGCACATCACCCGGTTCTCGCCCCAGCGCGGCACCAGCCAGCCGGCCAGCGGCCCGACCACCAGCGAGGCCAGCGGGATCGGCAGGACGAACAGGCCGGCCTGCAGCGGCGTCAGGCCTTGCACCAGTTGCAGGTGCTGGCTGAACACCAGCTCCATGCCCACCAGCGCCATGGTCGCCACCAGGGCCACCGCGACGCCGCGGGCGAAGCGCCGGTTGCGGAACAGCGCGAAGTCGATCATCGGTTCGCGGGCACGGCGTTGCCGACGCACGAACAGGTACAGGCATGCCGCTCCGCCGAGGGCGGCGCCGGCGGCCAGCCAGAAGTCGGGGGCGCGGGTGCCGAGCGTCTTGATCGCGTAGACCAGCCCGACCAGGCCTAGCATCACCTGCAGCGAGCCGAGCGGGTCCCAGGGCTTGCGCGACTGGCCGCCGCAGGCGGGAATGGTCGGCACGGCCAGCAGCAGCGCGATGACCACCACCGGGACGTTGACGAGGAACACCGAGCCCCACCAGAAGAACTCCAGCAGTACTCCGCCGACCACCGGCCCCAGCGCCGCGCCGGCGGAGGCGACGGAGGCCCAGATACCGATGGCCAGGGCGCGTTCGCGTTCGTCCTGGAAGACATGGCGGACGATCGACAGGGTCGCCGGCATCATCAGTGCCGCGCCCACCGCCAACCCGGCGCGGGCGCCGATCAGCGCGCCGGCGTCGGGGGCGAAGGCGGCGCACAGCGAGGCCAGGCCGAACAGCGGCAGGCCGGCGAGGAACAGCCGCTTGTGACCGAGGCGGTCGCTGAGTACCCCGGCGCCGGGCAGCAGGCCGGCGACCACCAGCGGGTAGGCGTTGACGATCCAGAGCTTCTCCGCCGCCGTCGCGCCGAGGTCGTGGGTCAGGCGCGGCAGGGCCGTGTAGAGCACGGTCATGTCGATGATGATGAGGAACAGGGCGCTGGAGACGATGGCCAGGACCAGCCAGCGGTTCTGCCGGAACATGGGATAACCTCTGTGGCGAACGGTTCTTCGCTCGCCGTGGATACCGGGAATTGCCTGCCACGGGCGGGCGTGTGAAAATATAAATACATACGTATGGATTTAAACTCAAGAGGTAGCCATGGGACGCCGACGAACGATCGACCGTGACCAGTTGCTGGATGCCGCCGAGGCGGTGATCGCCCGCGAAGGTGCGGCCGGCCTGACCATCGATGCGGTGGCGAAGGAAATGGGCATCACCAAGGGCGGTGTGCAGTATTGCTTCGGTACCAAGGATGCGCTGATCGACGCGATCTTCGAGCGCTGGGGCAAGGCCTACGACAGCCTGTTCGAGGCGGTGGCGGGGAGCCAGCCGACGCCACTGACGCGGGTTCGCGCACATGCCGAGGCGACCCAGCGTTCGGACGAGCTGTCCAGCAGCAAGGCGGCGGCGCTGATGGCGGCGCTGATCCAGACGCCCGAGCACCTGGAGGGCAGCAACGCGTGGTACCGCAGTCGCCTGGAGGGGCTGGACCTGGCCAGTGCCGAGGGACGCCGCGCGCGCCTGGCGTTCCTGGCGGCGGAAGGTGCCTTCATGCTGCGTTACTTCCGCCTGATGGACATCGCCCAGGACGAATGGGACTCGATGCTCGACGATGTCCAGGCGTTGCTGCTCGGGGCTACGACAACGCCCGGGGATGGCTGAGATCGGCGGGGCGCGTCAGTCGAAGGCGAAATGCTCGCTCTTCAGGTCCATGATCGAGCCGACCGGTTTCGCCATCGCCGCCGCGTGGCCTTTGGCGCGCGGCAGCAGACGCGCGAAGTAGAAGTCGCTGGTGGCGATCTTGGCCTTGTAGAAGTCCGCCGATTCGCTGCCGCCCAGGCGCAGTCGGCGGCGCGCCGCGGCTTCCTGCAGGGCCCAGGAATAGGCCAGGGTGGCGTAGCCGGAGAACATCAGGTAGTCGTGGCTGGCGGTGCCCACCAGGTCGCGCTGCTTGCGCGCGGTCAGGGCGATGCGCAGGGTCAGCAGGTTCCACTGGGCGCAGAGCTTGAGCAGCACCAGGGCGCGGCCGCGCATCCGCGGTTCGTTCTTCAGCAGGTCGATGGCGAACTGCGCCACGACCCTGGTGAAGTCGCGCACGGCCTTGCCCTGGGTCATCAGTAGGACCTTGCGTCCGAGCAGGTCGAGGGCCTGGATGCCGGTGGTGCCTTCGTAGAGGGTGGCGATCCGCGCGTCGCGGACGATCTGCTCCATGCCATGTTCGCGGATATAGCCATGGCCGCCGAACACCTGCATGCCGAGGTTGGCGCTCTCCAGGCCGAGTTCGGTCAGGCAGCCCTTGAGGATCGGCGTGAGGAAGCCGAGCTTGTCGTCCCAGCGGGCGTATTCGGCGTCGTCGCTGGTGAGGATGCCCTGGATCATCCGGTCGGCGTACTGGGTCGCCAGGTAGACCAGGGCGCGGCCGCCCTCGGCGATGGCCTTCTGGGTCAGCAGCATGCGCCGCACGTCGCCGTGGTGCATGAGGCTGTCGGCGACCTGCCCGGGTTCCTTGGTCCCGGAGAGCGCGCGCATCGAGCGGCGCTCGCGGGCGTAGGCGAGGGCGCCCTGGTAGGCCAGCTCGGCGGTGGCCACGCCCTGGATGGCGGTGCCGATGCGGGCGCTGTTCATGAAGGTGAACATGCATTCCAGGCCCTTGTTCGGCGGACCGATGAGGAAGCCGGTGGCGTCGTCGAAGTTCATCACGCAGGTGGCCGAGGCCTTGATCCCCATCTTCTTCTCCAGCGCGCCGCAACTCACGCCGTTGCGCGGGCCGAGGGAGCCACCTGCGCCGGGGAGGAACTTGGGCACGATGAACAGGGAGATGCCGCGGGTGCCCTTCGGCGCGTCCGGCAGGCGGGCGAGGACGATGTGCACGATGTTCTCGGTCAGGTCGTGTTCGCCGGAAGAGATGAAGATCTTCGTCCCGCTGATCGCGTAGCTACCGTCGGGGTTGGCCTCGGCGCGGGTCTTCACCTGGCCGAGATCGGTGCCGCACTGCGGCTCGGTGAGGCACATGGTGCCGCCCCAGCGACCTTCGGTGAGCGGCGTCAGGTAGGTCTGCTTCTGCTCCTCGGTGCCATGTTGCATCAGGGTGTTCATCGCGCCGAGGGAGAGGCCGGGATACATGGAGAACGGCCAGTTGGCGGTGCCCATCATCTCCTGCTTGAGCGCGCCGAGGCTCATCGGCAGGCCCTGGCCGCCGTATTCCACCGGGTGCGAGAGACCCTGCCAGCCGCCGGCGACATAGGCCTCGTAGGCTTCCTTGTAGCCCCTGGGCGTGCGTACCTCGCCGTTCTCCAGGTGGCAGCCTTCCTCGTCGCCGCTGTGGTAGAGCGGCGCGATGACTTCCTCGCAGAGCTTCGCGCACTCGCCGAGGATCGCGTCGACCATGTCCGGCGTGGCCTCGGCGCCGTTGACCAGGTCGCGGTAGTGGGCGGGGAAATCGAAGACCTCGTTGAGCAGGAAGCGCGTGTCGCGCAGCGGGGCTTTGTAAACGGGCATGGCTACCTCGGCGATGGATGGAAGGGCGGCGGGTGGTCCCGCTTGCCGCTGACAGCGCGAGTTATAGGCCAGCGCCCGGCGTCCGGCCTTGGCAGGGGCAACAGGCGGCGCTGGCAGTTCGGACAATCCGCTTGACCGCCGGAAGGTGCGGGTATATACACGCATCCATGCTACCGACCCAATGCCTCTGTACCAAACTGCGTCGCGCCGCCCGCAGCGTTTCCCGCTTCTACGACGAGGCGCTGGCCGATACCGGCCTCAAGGTGGCGCAGTTTTCCCTGCTACGGCACCTGCAGCGCCTGGACCGGCCGAGCATTTCCGAACTCGCCGAAGCCATGGGGCTCGACCGCAGCACCCTCGGCCGCAACCTGCGGGTGCTGGAAAACGAAGGCCTGTTGCGTCTGGCCGGCGGCGAGGACCAGCGTAACCGCCTGGTCGAGCTGACGCCTGCCGGGCTGGATGCCCTGGAGCGCGGAACGCCGGCCTGGGAAGACGCGCAGCGGCGTCTCGCCGGGCGCCTTGGCGAGGAGCGCAGCGGCGCCTTGGCGGCGTTGCTGGTGGAACTGGAGCGACTGGACTGACAACCGACGAAGCCTCTCGCCGAGGCGCTTCGTTCACGACAAAGCGGGTATATACCCGTAGATGGAGCGACCCATGCCGCGTGCCGCCTTCTGGATCCTGCTGTCCGGAGCCCTGATTCTCGCCCTGTCCCTCGGCGTTCGACATGGCTTCGGCCTGTTCCTCGCGCCGATGAGCGCCGACTTCGGCTGGGGCCGCGAGGTGTTCGCCTTCGCCATCGCCTTGCAGAACCTGGTCTGGGGCCTGGCCCAGCCCTTCACCGGGGCGCTCGCCGATCGCCATGGCGCCGCGCGGGCGGTGCTGGTCGGCGGGCTGCTCTATGCCGTCGGCCTGTTCCTGATGGGGCTGTCGGAATCGGCCAGCGGGCTGTCGCTGAGCGCCGGCCTGCTGGTCGGCCTGGGCCTTTCCGGCACCTCCTTCTCGGTGATCCTCGGCGCCGTCGGCCGCGCAGTGCCGGCGGAGCAGCGCAGCATGGCGATGGGCATCTCCAGCGCCGCCGGTTCCTTCGGCCAGTTCGCCATGCTGCCCGGCACCCTCGGCCTGATCGGCTGGCTCGGCTGGTCCTCGGCCCTGCTCGCCCTGGGCCTGCTGGTGGCGCTGATCGTGCCGCTGGCCGGGCTGATGAAGGATCGTCCGTTGCCGCCCGAGGGGCACGAGCAGCGCCTCGGCGAAGCGCTGCGCGAGGCCTGTTCGCACTCCGGGTTCTGGCTGCTGGCGCTGGGCTTTTTCGTCTGTGGCTTCCAGGTGGTGTTCATCGGCGTGCACCTGCCGGCCTACCTGGTCGACCAGCACCTGCCGGCGCAGGTCGGCACCACGGTGCTGGCGCTGGTCGGGCTGTTCAACGTGTTCGGCACCTACTTCGCCGGCTGGCTCGGCGGGCGCTGGTCGAAGCCGCGCCTGCTGACCGCGCTGTACCTGGTGCGCGGGGCGGTGATCGGGCTGTTCCTCTGGCTGCCGCTGAGCGTCTACAGCGCCTATGCCTTCGGCGTGGCCATGGGGCTGCTGTGGTTGTCCACGGTGCCCCTGACCAACGGCACCGTGGCGACCCTGTTCGGCGTGCGCAACCTGTCGATGCTCGGCGGCATCGTGTTCCTCTTCCACCAGCTCGGCGCCTTCCTCGGCGGCTGGCTGGGCGGGGTGGTCTACGACCGCACCGGCAGCTACGACCTGGTCTGGCAACTGTCGATCCTGCTCAGCCTGCTCGCCGCGCTGCTCAACTGGCCGGTGCGCGAGCGCCCGGTGGCGCGCCTGCAGGCGGCCGGAGGCGCGACATGAAGCTGGCCTGGCTGCTCGCCGCCGGAGCGCTGCTGGGACTGGCCTGGTGGGGCTGGCAGCGTGGCGGAATGGCGCTGCTGGAGCTGGGCATGGGCGCATGCTGATAGGTGGCGATAGGCGCGGGGAAGGGTAAGCTGGGACATCCGTCGCCAAGGAGCCATTCCATGAAACCTCGCGTGCTGTTGTCCGTCCTGGCGCTCGCCGGGCTGCCGCTGAGCGGCTGGGCCGCCGATTGCCCGGAACTGCTGCAGGGCCAGCTGACCAAGCTGCGTTCCAAGGAAAGCATCGATCTCTGCCAGCGTTACGCCGGCAAGCCGCTGGTGGTGGTCAACACCGCCAGCCACTGCGGTTTCACCCCGCAGTTCAAGGGGCTGGAAGCGCTCTATCAGCGCTACAAGGGGCAGGGCCTGGAAGTGCTCGGGTACCTTCCGACGACTTCAAGCAGGAAGCCGCGGATACCGCCGAGACCGCGAAGATCTGCTACGGCAACTACGGCGTGACCTTCGCCATGACCCAGCCGCAGCACGTGCGCGGTGACGAGGCGATTCCGCTGTTCCGCCAGTTGGCCGAGCAGAGCGGCCAGGCGCCGCGCTGGAACTTCTACAAGTACGTGGTGGATCGCCAGGGCAGGGTGGTCGCGCAGTTCTCCAGCAAGACCACCCCGGACGACCCGCAGCTCCAGGCCGCCATCGAGAAGGCCATCGCCAGCCAGCCCTGAGGGTCGGGCAGGCATGAAAAAGCCGGGCAAGGGCCCGGCTTCTTCGTTAGCGCGTGCGATCAGAAGCGATAGGTGACCTGGGCGGTCAGGCCATGCGCGCTGTTGTCGTACTTGGCACTGTAGGCCGGCTGGATGTCGATCGGGCCGATCGACTTGGCCGACTGGTTGACGCTGGCGGTGCTTTCCCACAGGTAGGCGTAGGCCACGTCGACGGTCAGGTCCTGGTTCGGCGACCAGCCCGCTCCCAGGGTGAAGACCTTGCGGTCGCCCACCGGGATGCGCACGTTGCGGTCTTCGTTGGTGGTCGGCGACGGCTCGTAGGCGAAGCCGGTACGCAGCACCCATTCCGGGGTGGCCTGGTAGGAAGTGCCCACCGAGAACGACCAGGTATCGCGCCACTTCAGGTCTTCGCTGAGGGTCTGGAAGTTTTGCCCGATCGGGCCGGCCGGCAGGCCGGAATTGCGTACGTCGAGGGTTTCCAGGCGGCTCCAGCGAGTCCACACGGCACCGACGTAGCCGGTCCACTTGTCGTCGAACTTGTGGGTGATGGAGGTATCCACCGATTCCGGCAGGGTGATGTCCAGCTTGGCGTCGTACTTGCCGTTCAGGCCGAGGAACGCCGGGGAGTTCTTCACCTCGGTATTGCCGCCCAGGTGGTACTTGACCTTGGAGTGGTAGGTCAGGCCCCAGGTGGTGTCGTCGGTCAGGTCGACCATCACGCCGACGTTGTAGCCGATCGCGGTGTCGTCGCCCTTGATGCTGATCTTGGTATCGCCGTTGCCGCCGTTCAGGGCGTTGGTGGCCAGGGTGTTCTTCAACTGGCCGTCGATGCGGTTGAAGGTCGGACCGAAGCCGACGGAAACCTTGTCGTTGATCTTCCAGGCGATGGTCGGCTGCACGGTGATCACCTGCACCTTGCTGTAGGAGCCGTGGGAGCTGCCCATGAAGCCGTTTTCGTAGTCGTTGATGATGCCGTAGGGCACGTAGATGCCCAGGCCGAAGGTGAAATCTTCGTTGATCGGCGTGGAGAAGTAGCCGAACGGTACGGCGGCCAGGGGCACGGAGTCACCCTTGTTGCTGCCCTGGGCGGTGCTGTGGGCCTGGCTGATGTCGTCCTTGGCCTTGACGATCGCCAGACCGCCGCTGACTTCGGTGCGTTTCAGCTTGGACAGGCCGGCCGGGTTGCCGTAGATGGTGCTGGCATCCAGGGCGGACGAGGCGCGGCCGGCGTAGGCGGTACCGGCGCCGCTGGCGCTCTGTTCGTTGATGGCGATGCCGTTGGCGAGGGTGTAGGTCGAGACAGCGCTAATGGTCAGTGCGAGAGAGGTTTTAAACCATATTGTTTTCATTGTTGGAGCAACTCCTGTGTATAACGGCGCGCAAACTACCAAGATTCCCAGACCGGCGCCAGTCTTCCGAAGTTCCGCAGGGTGCGGAACAGAGCGGTCGGCACCGGTGCCAGTGAAGCGAAGGTAGCGCAACCGTTCGTGTCTGTATGTAAAAAATTTTCTGACCGGTTGGTCTGTTTCGGACGTGGGGTTTCCCCATCAGACGCTCAGGCGACCCGGCTGAGGCTGCCGATGCAGCGTTGCCAGGCGTCGACGAAGTCATGCAGGCGCCCGTGCGGCTGGAACACCTGGCGCCAGACGCGGGCCTGGGCGAGGTGGTCGTGCGGGGCGGGAAGCGGCAGTTGCGCGGACTCCACCAGCAGCCAGGCGATGGCCGTGCTGTAGCGCAGGTTGACCGTCAGTTCCAGGTGCGGCGCGGCGAGGAAGGCGTGCTGGCTGGCCAGGCCACGGACCCGGCTGGCACGTTCCGGGTCATGCGCCAGATAGTGGTCCCAGAGCTGCCGGTGGCGTTCCTCGGCGATCCGGTAGAGGCCATGGCCGCGACGGTCGTCGAGGGCGCTGCCCAGCGCCGACTGGCAGGCCGCCGCCCCCAGCAGCAGCGCTTCGGCGGCGGGGCTGTGGCAGGACAGGTAGTCCAGGGTCGGGCGTATGACGTGCTGGCACAGATCGTTGGCGGAAATACCCATGACGGCCTCGCGCAAAGTGGATCGGCGGGGCCGGGCAGTTTGGCAGCTTCTATATCCGATGACCCCGCCGATAGCGGACTTAGCCGCCTGACTTGAAGTGTAGTGAAACAAGTCAGCTGTAAAGGACTGTTTTTAAATTGTTTCCAGCTTTAGCCAGGCCCTGATATGCCTGTGGGCAATTAAACCGCCCGGTCCTTGTCGCGCTTGTGCAGGCCGCGAAGACATCAGGCGCTGCGCAGGCTGCGCCTCGTTGCCGGTCTGTCCGCGCCGTCCCACGTCTCCTGGGTGGGGCCACGGCGGAAAACCCGCCGGGTCTACGCCGCGGCGCGACTCGAGTTGCACCGCAAGAAGCGGGAGGAGGGGCGCCGCTTCGGCCTGTCCCGCGGCGAAGCGCCGCGGAAGGCGCTGCGGGTTCTGCGGAACGGTGCCCGGCGTGGCGTCAGCCGCATCCGGGCAAATGACCTCAGTCGCCGGTGGCGACCGGGCGCCGCGGGTCGGTGATCCATTCGCTCCACGAGCCGGCGTACAGGCGCGGCAATGGGAAGCCGGCGAGGCTCAGGGCGAATAGGTTGTGGCAGGCGGTGACGCCGGAGCCGCAGTAGGCGACCAGGTTTTCCGCCGAGCGGCCGCGCAGCAGCGCGGAAAAGCGCTGGTGCAGTTGCTCCGGCGGGAGGAAGCGGCCGTCGCTGCCGAGATTGTCGGTGAAGGCGGCGCATTGCGCGCCGGGAATGTGCCCGGCGACCGGATCGATGGGCTCCACCTCGCCACGGAAGCGCGGTTGCGCGCGGGCGTCGAGCAGCGCCAGTTCGGCGCGGCCGAGCCGCGCCTGCAGGGTGGCGGCGTCGATCAGCAGCGAATCGTCCGGCCGTCCCTGGAAGTCGCCGGGATGGACGCTGCTTTCGCCGTTGGTCAGGGGCAGCCCCGCGGCCTTCCAGGCCGCCAGGCCGCCGTCGAGCAGGTAGACCCCGGCGCGCTTGCCCAGCCAGTGCAGCAGCCACCAGGCGCGCGCGGCGAAGGCGCCGGGGCCGTCGTCGTAGAGCACCACCTGGCTGTCCTCGCGCAGGCCCCAGGCCTGCAGTTTGAGCGCCAGTCCGGTGGCGTCCGGCAACGGATGGCGGCCGGTCACGCCCTTGTGCACCGGGCCGGAAAGGTCCCGTTCGAGATCGACGAAATGAGCGCCGGGAATATGGTTTTCCTGATAGGCGCGAGCGCCGTAGGCAGGATCCTCGAGGGCGAAGCGGCAATCGAGGAGCAGCAGGTCGGGTTCGTTGAGACGGGCGGCCAGTTGTTGCGCGGTCAGCAGTTGGGCGGACGACATCTCGGACTCCTTGGGTCGGAAAGCAATGCCAATGGCAGAGGTAGGGATCATGCCTCGCGAGCCTCGGCCCGTCACCCGGGCCGGTGGCGGGACGGAGGGCGGAAAGCGCTGAGGGCAGGCGAGGAAGATTCTTACGCGGTCATCAGCCTCGCCCGGCAGCGTGGCCTTTGTCTACCCGGGCAGAATCGGGACGTTCCGAGATGTTGCTCCATGATCCTTCCAGCTCGGGATGTTTGTCCGATTGGCTTGGCCCGGCGTTCGCGCCGGGCTTTTTTTGTCGCGACGCCGCTCAGGGAATCGCCAGGCGGCCGATCCGGTCGTTTTCCAGGCTGCCGAAATACAGGTAGTCACCCACCGGCTTGGCCGAGGTGATCATGCGCAGGTGGTGGCCACTGGTGTCGTGCAGGCTGCGCACGATCCTGCCCTGTTCGTCGATGGCGATGACCAGGCCGTAGGCGGTCGGCTTGGGCAGGAACATGCGCGGCAGCTTGGCCAGTTGCGCCTTCAGCCAGGGGTGGCGGTGGAGGAAGTCGGCGTCGGCCTTGCGCGGGGTCGGCAGGGCCACCCAGAAGGTGCCCTTGCGGTCGCCCTGGAGGTTGTCCGGCAGGCCCGGCAGGTTGTCGATGAACACGTCGTGCTGGCCGGCCTTCTCGCCTTTGAGCCAGTAGCGGGTGATGCGGTAGCGGTAGGTCTCGTTGACCAGCACGAAGTCCTCGTTGGCCGACAGCGCCACGCCGTTGGCGAAGTAGAGGTCCTCGAGCAGCACCTCGGTCTTGCCGGTGGCCGGGTCGTAGCGCAGCAGGCGACCGTGCGGTCGGGCCTCGAGCAGGTCGAGGATGTAGTCGGGCTGGTGGAACCTGCTGGAGGCGTCGCTGAAGTAGATGCGGCCGTCGCTGGCGATGTCGAGGTCGTCGGTGAAGGCGAACGGGACACCGTCGGCCTCGGTGGCGAGGGTCTCGACCTTGCCCTGCGGATCGATGCGCAGCAGGCCTTTCCAGGCGTCGGCGAGGATCAGGTTGCCGGCGGCGTCGAAGTCCATGCCCAGCGGACGGCCGCCGGTGTCGACGAAGGTCTCGACCTTGCCGCTGCCGTCCAGGCGCACCACGCGACCGTCGGCGAGGCCGGCATAGACCCGCCCCTGGCTGTCCACCGCGGTATCCTCGGGGCCATCCACCTGGCCCTGGCCGAGCAGCTCGGCCTTCATCAGGGTGTCGTTGGGCTCGAGGACCCCGGTCATCGGCGGGGCGGCCGGTGCGTCCCAGGCGAGCGGGTCGATCGGGCTGGCTTTCAGCGCCAGGTACAACGCCGCGCCGGCCAGCAGGAGGACGATGATTCCGCTGAGCTTCTTCATGCAGTTCCCTTGTTCGGATTGTCGGACAAAGCGCGGAGTATGGACATTCGCCGCGTTCATCGGCAAGCGCGGTGCCGAGCGGAATGCTCGCCGGGCGCCGGGCTCTATATAATGCGCCGCACTTGACCAAGGAGATGTTCGTGACCGCGCCCGAAATCCAGTGGATCCGCGATGATGCCAGCCTGGCGCAGCAATGCCGGGAATGGCGCACACAGCCGTACCTCGCGCTCGATACCGAGTTCATGCGCGTCGATACCTTCTATCCCGCGGCCGGTCTGGTGCAGGTGGGCGATGGCCGGCGGGAGTGGCTGATCGACCCGTTGCTGGTCCGGGACTGGGGCCCCTTCGCCGAACTGCTCGAGGATCCGCGGGTGGTGAAGGTGCTGCACGCCTGCAGCGAAGACCTCGAGGTGTTCCTGCGCCTGACCGGCAGCCTGCCGGTGCCGTTGTTCGATACCCAGCTGGCTGCCGCCTACCTCGGCATGGCTCACTCGATGGGCTACTCGAAGCTGGTGAAGGAGGTGCTGGATATCGACCTGCCCAAGGACGAGACCCGTTCCGACTGGTTGCAACGGCCGCTCACCGAGATGCAGATGCGCTACGCCGCCGACGACGTCCAGCACCTCGCCCAGGTCTACCTGGCCCTGGACGCGCGGCTGAGCGAGGAGAAGCGCGCCTGGCTGCTGGAGGATGGCGCCGAACTGGTTGCCAACCTGTGTCGCGAGAGCGATCCGCGCGAGGCCTATCGCGAGGTCAAGCTGGGTTGGCGCCTGCGCCCGCAGCAGCTGGCGGTGCTCCGCGAACTGTGCGCCTGGCGCGAGGAGCAGGCGCGCCTGCGCAACCGGCCGCGCAACCATGTGCTGCGCGAGCGTACCCTGTGGCCGCTGGCGCGCCTGCTGCCGAAGAACAAGACTGACCTGGCGGCGATCGAGGACATGCATCCGCGCACGGTGCGCCAGGACGGCGACTTCCTCATCGAGCTGATCGCCGAGGCCGCCCGCTTGCCGCAGAGCGAGTGGCCGGAGGCGCTGCCCGAGCCGCTGCCGCCGGAAGTCACGCCGTTGCTGAAGAACCTGCGCGCCATCGGCCAGCGCGAGGCGGAGCGACTGGGCATGGCGCCTGAACTGATGCTGCGCAAGAAGATCCTCGAGGCACTGCTCAAGAGCGGTTATCCCCACGGTCCCTACGAACTGCCCGATTCCCTGCGCGGCTGGCGCCGCGAACGCATGGGCCAGGCCCTGCTGAATGCCCTGGAGAGCGCATGAAACGCATCTGTTCCGTCTACAAGAGTCCGCGCAAGAACGAGATGTACCTCTACGTCGACAAGCGCGAGGCGCTGAGCCGGGTGCCCGAGGCACTGCTGGTGCCATTCGGCGCGCCGCAGCACGTCTTCGACCTGCTCCTCACGCCCGAACGCCAACTGGCCCGCGAAGATGTCGCCAAGGTCCTGGAAAACATCGAGAAGCAGGGTTTCCACCTGCAGATGCCGCCGGGCGAAGAGGAATACATCGAGCATCTCCCCGAGGAATTGCTGCGCATGAACGACCCGCTCTGAGGCGAGTCGCACCCCGCTGGCGCCGGGTTCCCGGCGCCACGTTCACGACGTGAACCCCGCTCTGTGCAAGGCTGGTCCGTCGGTGCATGATGTCCGCAAGATGTCGCACGATAGCGGAACCCCTGGCAACCACCGTGGTCTACCAGCGCCAATCCTGCTGCTCTCGAGGGGTTTCCCTCCAGGAGCCGTGATGCATGAAAGAACAATATTCACCGGCCTGATCGCCAGCCCTTGCCCGGCTTGGCAGTGTGACCCATGCGCTTGCTGATTCTCGAACGTGACCATGCTCTCTATGCCGCGCTGTTGATGGCGGCCGATCCCAGCCTGAAGGTGGTGGCGGGCGATGACCCCCTGGCGCTCGTCGATGCCGCCAGCGAGTGCTCCGTCTGGCTCGGCCAGCCGGACCTGGTGGCGCAGATGCTGCGCCAGGGCGTGCATCCGGTATGGGTCCAGTCGACCTGGGCGGGCATCACGCCGCTGCTGGCCGCCGACCTGCCGAAGGACTACAGCCTGACGCGGGCGGTGGGCATCTTCGGCCAGGTCATGAGCGAATACCTGCTGACCTACATGCTCGCCCACGAGCGCCAGTTCCTTGGCCGCCTGGCCAGCCAGGTCGGTACGCAGTGGGACAGCCGCACGCCCGGCGGGCTGCGTGGCCGCCAGGTGGTGATCGTCGGCACCGGCGAGATCGGCCAGGCGGTGGCGCACACCCTGTCGGGCTTCGGCATGGACCTCAGCGGCGTGGCGAAGAATCCGCGCTCGCTGGTGCCGTTCAACCGCATGGGCTCGCTGGATGACCTCGGGCGCCTAGCGGAGACCGCCGACTACCTGATCAACCTGCTGCCCGACACCCCCGATACCCACGACATCTACGACCGCGCGCTGTTCGCCCGGCTCAAGCCCTCGGCATTGTTCATCAACGCCGGACGCGGCGTGGCGGTGGTGGACGCCGACCTGGTGGCGGCGCTGGAGAACAACCAGCTGGCCGGCGCGGTGATCGATGTCTGCCGCGAAGAGCCGCTGCCGGCCAACCACCTGTTCTGGCATACCCCGCGCCTGCTGCTGACCGGGCATACCGCCGCGCCGACGCTGCCCGGGGTGATGGTCGAGCTGTTCCGTGACAACCTCACGCGCTTCTGGGCCGGTACCGCGATGCGCGGCGAGGTGGATTTCGCCCGCGGCTACTGAGCCACTCGGGTTCAGGCGGCCGCTGCCGGGAGCAGGGGATTCACCTCCACGGTGATGTGCACCAGTTCCTCGTGTTCGGCCAGGCGCCGTTTGAAGTAATCGGCGCTGCCTTCCGCGGTGGTCAGCAGGCTCAGCAGGCAGGCGTACTTGCCCTGGCCGACCTGCCACAGGTGCAGGTCGAGCAATTCCGCCGGCAGCGGGCTGCTGGCGATCGCCGCGCGGATTTCAGCGGCCACCGGCGCGTCCATCTGCGCATCCAGCAATATCCGGCCGCTCTGGCGGATCAGGCCGCAGGCCCAGACACTGACCAGCACCGCACCGACGATACCCATCAATGGGTCCAGCCAGACTGCGTTCCACAGCAGGCCGCCGGCCAGCGCGACGATCGCCAGCAGCGAGGTGGCGGCGTCCGCCAGCACATGCAGGTAGGCGGCGCGCAGGTTCAGGTCGTGCCCGTGCGCATGATGGTCGTGGTCGTGGTCGTGGTCGTGGTCGTGGGCATGATGCGCATGGCCATGGTGGGCATGGCCGTCGCGCAACAGCCAGGCGCAGGCGAGGTTCACCAGCAGGCCGAGCGCGGCGACCAGCATCGCCTGTTCATAGTGGATGGGCGTCGGCGCGAGCAGGCGTTCGGCCGACTGGTAGAGCATCAGTCCGGCGACCAGCAGAAGCAGCAGGGCGCTGGTGTAGCTGCCGAGCACCTCGATCTTCCAGGTACCGAAGCTGAAGCGCGGGTCGTTGGCGTAGCGCCGCGCGGCGCCGTAGGCGAGCACCGCCAGACCCAGGGCCAGGGCATGGGAGCTCATGTGCCAGCCGTCGGCGAGCAGGGCCATGGAGTTGAACAGCCAGCCGCCGGCGATCTCCGCGACCATCATGCTGGCAGTGAGCAGCACCGCCCAGCGCGTATTGCGCTCGGCCAGCGGGTTGCCCCGGTCGAACCGATGGGAATGGCGCAGAGGCTGGGTAGTCGGGGTGCCGGGCATTTGCTACTGTCCTGTCGAGACGTCGAAAATATACTATACCCCAGTATAGTACCTTAAGGAGAAAGCGGTGGCCCATACCATCCATGGGAAGAAGAAGCTCCTGGCGCGGGTGCGCCGGATCGCCGGGCAGACCCGGGCGCTGGAACAGGCGCTGGAAGAGGGCAGCGAATGCGCGGCGGTGCTGCAACAGATCGCGGCGATCCGCGGCGCGGTGAACGGCCTGATGAACGAAGTGCTGGAGGGGCACATCCGCGAACACCTCGGCGCCGAGCAGGCGAGCGCGGAACAGCGCCGCGAGGACCTGGAACTGGTGGTGACCGCCTTGCGTTCCTACCTCAAGTAGCCACGCGGCGGCCGGCGCTTGGCCTGGGAGAGACGGGGGTCTAGACTATCGCGCCTTTTCACCTGCCCCCGATGCCATGGCCGCCAAAGTCGAACCCTTCTGGAAACGCAAGACCCTCGCCCAACTCGACCAGGACGAGTGGGAGTCGCTGTGCGACGGTTGCGGCCTGTGCTGCCTGCAGAAACTCGAGGACGAGGACGACGGCAGCGTCTACTACACGCGCATCGCCTGCAAGCTGCTCGACCTGCAGACCTGCCGCTGCACCAACTACGCCGAGCGCATCCGCTTCGTCCCCGACTGCATCCAGCTCACCCCGGCCCAGGCCGACGAGTTCCAGTGGCTGCCACCGACCTGCGGCTATCGCCTGGTGGCCGAGGGCCGGGACCTGCCGCTCTGGCACCACCTGGTCTGCGGTGATCCGGAACAGGTGCACAAGGAGCGCATTTCCCAGTCCGGCCGCATGCTCAGCGAAAGCCAGGTGGCCGAGGACGACTGGGAGGACTACCTGATCTTCCGCGCCGGCTGAGCCACGTCCGTCCCTCCTCCTTACCTTTATGAAATGATATGTATTATCATTCGCATATTTGCGAAGGGACTTCCGTATCCGACGGAAGCGGGGAGGCGAGGTGTTGCAGCGGGTCAACGGCGCGGGGGGCGCCGCCGGGGGAGGCACGGATGGATGAGCGTTTCCGTGGTTCCGTCTCGCATGCCTATCAGGCGTTCCATGGCGAGTTGCTGCGCTTCCTGCGCAGGCACCTGGGCAGCTCGGCGGACGCCGCCGACCTGGCCCAGGATACCTTCGCCCAGTGGTTGAAGTGGCCGGGCCGGCAGTCGGTCGAACAGCCGCGCGCCTTCCTGTTCCAGATCGCCCGCAATCTCCTGCGCGATCACTGGCGCCGGCAGCAGAGCCGTGGCCAGGACCTCGAACGGCCGGCGGCTGACGACGAGCGTGCCGTGCCGGAGGCCGAGGTGGCCGGGCCGGGCGAGCGCTTCGAACACCAGCAGCGCCTCAGCCACCTCGCGGCGGCACTGGCCGACCTGCCGCCGCGCCGCCGCGAGGCGTTCGTCCTGCACAAGTTCGATGGCCTGTCCCAGGCCGAAGTGGCCGCGCGCATGGGAATTTCCCTGAGCATGGTGGAAAAGCACATCGCCAGCGCCCTGCTGCACTGCAAGCGGCGCCTCGGCCAGGGAGGCGAAGGATGAAACCGACGGAGCGGGTGGAGCCGCTGTTCGGCGAGGAAGCCGAACTGGACATCGACCAGCGCGCCGCGTACTGGTTCAGCCGCCGCCGTTCCGCGCATTTCAGCGCCGCCTGCCGGCTGGAGCTGGATGCCTGGCTGCGCGCCGATCCGCGCCATCGCGAAGCGCTCGACGGCATGGAGCGGCTCTGGCGCGAATTCGATGGGTTGCCGCGCCCCGCGCTCGACGGGGTATCCGCGCAGGCTTCCGCCTGGCGCCTGCCGCGGGCGCTGGCGGCGGTCTTCTTCGTGTTCTGCGCGGCACTGGTCGGCGTGCTGTTCTGGCGCGACCAGATGCTCGGACCGAACCTGGCCTACAGCACGGCGCCCGGCGAGCAGCGCGAAGTGCTGCTGGCAGACGGCTCGCGGCTGTTCCTCGATGTCGATACCCAGGTCCAGGTGCGCTACGCCGAGCATACCCGCGACGTGCTGCTGAAGAGGGGCGAGGCGTTCTTCATGGTCAGCCACGATCCGAGCCGGCCGTTCCGGGTCGCCAGCGGCGACAGCCGGGTCACCGTGCTCGGCACCCAGTTCAGCGTGCGGCGCGACGCGCAGGCCTTCACGGTGGCGGTCAAGCAGGGGCGGGTGGCGTTGCGGCCGTCGCTGGAAAAGGACGGCGAACAGGTGCTGCTGGCCGGCGACAGCGCCCGCCTGGACCTCGCCGACCAGCGCCTGCGGCTTGGCCACGTGGCGCCGGAACAGGTCGCCAGCTGGCGCGACGGGCAACTGGTGTTCCGCGACAAACCACTGGGCGAACTGGTGGCGGAACTGTCGCGCTACCGGCTTGCGCCGATCCGCCTGGTGGACGCCGGCCTGGCCGGCAAGCGCGTCTCCGGCAGCGTGCGCATCGCCCGTCCGGACGACTTCCTCCTGGCCCTGCCGGCGCTGCTGCCGGTGCGCGTGCAGGCGCAGGCCGACGGCGAGGTGCTGATCCTGGCGCGCTGAGCCGCGCCGGTGTCATTAATGAAAATATTTTTCATTCGCATATGCGGGTTTTTCTCCCTCTCGCGTCTTCTCTGCTGTCCGTCGCCGCTGCCGGCGATTTCCAGCAGTCACTTGGGAGTTCCAGCATGACCTTGCCTTTCACCCGCGCCGCCTGGCGTCCGCTGTGTTCCGCCGCCGTGCTCGGCGCCGCGTTGTGGGCCGCCGGCGCCAGTGCCGCCGAACGACGCTTCGACCTGCCGGCGCAGCCGCTGGCCGCCGCGTTGACGCGCCTGGCGCAGCAGGCGCAGGTCCAGGTGCTGTTCGACGAGTCGCTCCTGCGCGGCCTGCGGGCACCGGCACTGAGCGGCAGCTACGCGGTGCGCGAGGCGCTGGAACGGCTGCTGGCCGGTTCCGATCTGGAACTGGTGGAGGCGGGGGGCGGCTACGTGGTGCGCCGGCGCCAGGTCGATGCCTACAGCGACAACGCCCTGCAACTGGACGCGCAGACCATCGTCGGCAACGGTCGCGAGGTGGATGCCAGCAACGTCGGGCGTTCCACCCTGACCCGGCGCGATATCGAGCGGCAGCAGGCGGACAACATCCCCAGCCTGTTGCAGACTCTGCCCGGGGTGACCATGGGCGGCTCGCCCAAGCCGGGCGGGCAGACCACCAACATCTGGGGCCTGGGCGACGCCGAGGATGTGCCCTACACCCTGGACGGCGCGCAGAAGAGCGGCTTCGAACGCTACCAGCAGGGCACGGTGTTCATCGAGCCGGAAATGATCAAGCGCATCGAGGTGGAGAAGGGGCCGCACTCGGTGTTCACCGGCAACGGCGGCTTCGGCGGCACCGTGCACATGGAGACCAAGGACGCCCCGGACCTGCTGCGCGAAGACCGCGACGTCGGCGCCATGCTCAAGTACGGCTACCACTCCAACGACCAGCAGAAGATCTATTCCGGCGCCGTGTTCGGCCGCAGCCAGGACCGCCGCGTCGATGCCCTGGTCTACCTCAACGGCCGCGACGGGCGCGACATGAAGCTGGCCGATAACCTGCCGTTGTCGCCGAAGGACTATCCGGTCAATCCCCAGCGCCTGCCCAACAGCGCCCAGGACGAGAAGACCGGCCTGTTCAAGCTCAACCTGCACCCCACCGAGGAGCACGACCTGGGCTTCACCTACCTGCGCTCGAAAAGCTCGCGCTGGACGCCGTTCTCCGCCAGCAGCTATCCGACTCCGCCGAGCCAGTGGACCATCAACCGCTACGGCTACGAGCTGGGCCTGACCCGCCTGCTGGCCCACCGCGACACCACCGACACCACCTGGACCGGCAAGTACAACTACCATCCGCTGGACAATCCCTGGATCGACCTGCAACTGAGCTATTCCGACGCCCGCACCGAGCAGCTCGACCGTCGCGAGGACAGCGCCTTCTACCAGCTCGCCACCGGCGGCCAGCGGATGCGCACCGAGTACCGGGACAAGGTGCTGGAACTGCGCAACACCAGCCGATTCGATACCGCAGCGCTACAGCACGAGCTGACCCTGGGCGCGGTGCTGCACAAGCACAAGCGCGACATCCTCATGCACATGCCGGGCAAGACCTACGACACCCCGCGCTACAACTACGGCTGGCTGCAACCGGCATTCATGCCGGCCGGCAAGCAGGACACGCAGAGCTTCTACATCCAGGATGCGATCACCTACGGCAGCCTGACCATCACTCCGTCGATGCGCTTCGACAGCGTGCGCAACGACGGCCAGGCCAACCTGGCGCCGATCTACCACAATCCCAGCCTCGGCCATGACTATCGCGCCCAGACCTACTCCGGCTGGTCGCCGCGGCTGTCGGTGTTCTGGACCGCGACGCCGAACCTGGCGTTCTTCGCCGACTACACCCAGACCTGGCGAGCGCCGGTGATCGACGAGCAGTACGAAGTGCAGAACAGTTCGACCATCGGCGGCAGCAGCCGCGACCTGGACGCCGAGCGCATCCACGCGATCCGCGGCGGCAGCGTGATCAACCTGCCGGACCTGCTGGTGGCCGGCGACAGCCTGCAGATCCGTACCACCTTGTTCCAGAACCGCATCAAGGACGAGATCTTCCGTACCCGCAGCGTCGGCTGCCGCCAACAGTCGATCGACAACGGCAGTATCGGCGGCAGTTGCGGCGACCTGCTGCCGCTGAGCAACTACCGCAACCTGCCGGGCCTGACCATCAAGGGCTTCGAGATCGAGAGCTTCTACGACAGCCAGCGGGTGTTCGGCAGCCTGTCCTACTCGTGGATGACCGGCAAGCACGATGGCGCCTACAGCAACCCCTGGGGACCGAACGTGTGGGCGCGCGACATCCCGCCGCCGAAGTGGGTGGCCATGCTCGGCCTGAAGGTTCCGGAATGGGACGCCAGGCTCGGCTGGCAGGGCGAGTTCGTGCGCAAGACCGACCGCCTGCCCAGCGATCGCTACAGCGGCGGGATGGGTGCCGGTTTCGGCGATATCTACTGGGATCACGCGGCCAACGACAGCTACGACACCCATCGGCTGTTCGCCGAGTGGGTCCCGGCCAAGCTGGGCCTGAAGGACACCCGCATCGACTTCACCGTGGACAACCTGTTCAACCGTTCCTACCGCCAGCCGCTGGGCGGCGACCTGGTCTACAGCCAGGGACGCAACGCCAAGATCAGCGTCACCCAGTTCTTCTGAGGGGCGTCAGCGCACCGAGCCGATGCGCCGGGTGTCCTCGGCATACCAGACGACGAACACCCGGCCGACCAGGTCGGCGCGCGGTACGTAGCCCCAGTAGCGGCTGTCGTTGGAGTTGTCGCGGTTGTCGCCGAGCATGAAGTAGTGGCCGGCGGGGACGCTCCGCTCGGCCATGCGCAGGGAGTCCGGCTGGCGCAGCGCCTGCTGCGCCAGGTAGGGCTCGGTCACCGGGCGGTCATTGACGTAGAGCCGGCCGCCATCGATTCGCACGCGATCGCCGGGTATTCCGGCGATGCGCTTCACATAGGCGATGCTGCGCTGCGGCGGGAAGCGGAACACCACCAGGTCGCCGACCTGCGGTTCGGCGAAGGCGTAGCGCGCGGCGTTGGCGAGGATGAAGTCGCCTTGTTGCAAGGTCGGTTCCATCGAGCGTGAAGGGATCTTGTACAGCGCCACGCCGAGGATCCGCGCGCGCGGGTCGAGACTGGCGGTGCCGAACGGATTCGCCAGGTAGACGGCCAGCATGATCGCGGCGAGCAGGCCCATGGCGGACCAGAAGCGTCGTTTCACGAAGGTTCCCTTTTTCGTGGCGGATGGCCAGCGCCGCCGGCCCCCCACGGTCGTCATACCAGGCCGAGAACCTTGAGCAGGAAGGCGTATTCCAGCGCCACGTCCTTCAGCCCCTGGTAGCGGCCGCTCATGCCGCCGTGGCCGGCGCCGAGATCGGTCTTGAGCAGCAGCAGGTTGGCGTCGGTCCTGGTCGCCCGCAGCTTCGCCACCCACTTGGCGGCCTCCCAGTACTGCACGCGGCTGTCGTTGTAGCCGGCGACCACCAGCAGGTGCGGGTAGTCCTGGGCGCTGACGTTCTCGTAGGGCGCGTAGGCGGCGATCCGCGCATGCACCTCGGGCTCCTGCGGGTTGCCCCACTCGTCGTACTCGGTGACGGTCAGCGGCAGGTCCGGATTGAGCATGCTGTTCAGCACGTCGACGAACGGCACCTCGGCGATGGCCGCGCCGAACAGGTGCGGACGCTGGTTGAGCACCGCGCCGATCAGCAGCCCGCCGGCGCTGCCGCCGCTGATGGCGAGGCCCGCGGGACGGCAGTAGCCCTCGGCGAGCAGGTGCTCGGCGCAGGCGATGAAGTCGTCGAAGCTGTTCTGCTTGTGTTCCAGCTTGCCGGCGCGGTACCAGGCTTCGCCCAGTTCGCCGCCGCCACGGACATGGGCGATGGCGAAGACGAAGCCGCGCTCCAGCAGGCTCAGGCGGGCGTGGGAGAACCAGGGATCGAGGCTATGTCCGTAGGCGCCGTAGCCATAGAGATAGAGCGGCGCGGGGCGTCCGGCGGCGATGCCGTCGAGGACTTCCTTGCGCGCCACCAGGCTGACCGGCACCTGCGTGCCGTCGCCGCTGCTGGCCCAGATGCGCCGGCTGGCGTAGGCGTCGGCGTCGAAGGGGCCTTCCACCGGGGTCTGCTTGAGGACGCTCTGCGTGCCATCGGCGAGGTTCAACTGGCGTATCTGCGCCGGACGGTTCAGCGCCTCGTAGCGCAGGCGCACGCAGGGGCTGTCGAATTCCAGGCTGTCCTGCACGTAGAGGCTGTAGGCGGCGTCCGGCAACTGCACGCGGTAGGCCGGCAGGCCCTGCGGTTGCACCTCGATCACCGGCAGGCCGCCGTCGCGCAGGCCGAGGATCACCGCCTCGGCGTTCAGGCTGACATCTTCCAGGGTCCGCTGCGGGTCGTGGGCCACGCGCAGTTGCCAGTGCTCGCGGGTCGGACGGGCCTCCTCGGCCTGGTAGAGGGCGAAGTTGATCCCCGCCTGGTTGCTGCGGATCAGCCACAGGCCCCGGCCGTCGAGGCGACCGTGGTCGGGGTAGTACTCGTGGCCTTCCTCGCGCGGCGCCAGGCAACGGAAGTCTCCCTGCGGCTGGTCGGCGTCGAGCACCCAGGCCTCGCTGGTGGTCTTGCTGTTGAGCAGGAGGATCAGCTGGCGTTCCGAACTGGAGCGGTAGCAATGCAGGAAGAAGCGTCCGTCGCCTTCCTCGAACACCAGTTCGGCGCCGGCCTCGCCGAGGCGGTGGCGATAGAGCTTGTGCGGACGGTGGGTGTCGTCCAGTTCGCCGAAGAACAGCGTGCGGTTGTCGTTGGCCCAGGTCAGGCTGCCGTCGCAGTCGTCGAAGGGCAGGGCCTGCACCGCGCCGCTGGCGAGATCCTTGACGAACAGGCGGTAGATCTCGTCGCCGCTGGTGTCCAGGCTGTAGGCGAGCAGGCGCTGGTCGGGGCTGATGCTGAAGGCGCCGAGGGAGAGGAAGCCGTCGCCGGCCAACAGGTTGGGATCGAGCAACAGTTGCTCGGCGCTTTCGTCGACCGCCAGGCTGCCGTCCGCCGGACGCGGGCAGCGGTAGTGACGCGGGTATTCGTCGCCGGCGGTGGTGCGCTGGTAGTACAGCCACGGCCCCCAGGGACTGGGCAGCGACAGGTCGGTCTCGCGGATGCGTCCCCTGATCTCCTCGAACAGGGTCTCGCGCAGCGCGGCCTGGTCGGCCAGTTCGGCATCCAGGTAGGCGTTCTCGGCCTTCAGGTAGTCGAGCACCTCCGGGGCGTCGCGCTCCTCCAGCCAGGCGTAGGGGTCGCGTCCGGCGTCGCGGCGGGCGATGGGGGGCTGCGGATGGGGCATCGGGAATCCTCGTCGGCCCGGCCATGCGCGAGGCCGGGAAATCTGAATAAAACTGGCGGCGCGGCGCCCGCCATCGGCGGGTAGGCGCGTCGGCACGCAAAAGCGGCTATCATAAGCCCCCCATCACCGCTATCGCCACGCACGCCGCATGAATGAACAAGACTATCTGATCGCCTGGGGCGCCTACGCCATCGCCGGACTCGGCCTGATGCTGGTGTTCTGGCTGATGACCGGCTGGATGTGGCGCTGGTTGCGCGAGCCCCTGCGGCTGATCGTCTTCATCCTGCTGTTCACGCCGACCCCGGTGGACCCGCAGAACGACCTCTACGCCCCGGCCATCGCCATCACCGCGCTGGACGTCGTGTTCAAGGTCGGCAACAACGCCTGGCGCGCGGTCTCCGACCTGGCCCTGGTGGCGCTGCTGGGTTTCGGCCTGTACCTGCTGATCGCCGCCATCCGCTGGCCGCTGGAGCGGGCCTGGAAGAATCGCCGGCACCCGTCGCAGGACGCCGAGGACGAGCCGACCCTGCGGCAGATGATGCAGCCCGAGTTGATGCCGGACGTCGACACCCGCACCGACGAGCACGGCGACCGGCGCATGCGCATCGAGCCGCGGCTGTAGCCTTTCGCGACGAAATCCATTCTTGCGCTACGCCCGGCAGGCGTTCAGCATGAGTCGAGGCCTATGTCGGGATTTCCCATGGATTGCGTGTTCTGCGCCATAGCGGGTGGCCGCGAGCCGGCGCACAGACTCTTCGAGGACGAGCATTTCATCGTCCTGCTGGACATCTTTCCGCTGCGACCGGCGCACGTGCTGATCGTCGCCCGCGAGCACGCCCCGCACCTGAGCGATCTTTCCGCCGCCGCCCGCGACGCCCTCCCGGCGCTCGCCGAGCGTACCGGCCGCGCGCTGCGCCGGGCCGGCTTCGGCGTGGAGGGCATCAACCTGTTGCTCAACGATGGCGTGGCGGCCAACCAGCACGTGGCGCACCTGCATCTGCACCTGATTCCCCGGCGTCGCGGCGACCTGCCGCGACTGCTCTGGCGCGCCCTGACCCGCTTCCTGCCGATCGGCCGCGCGGGGTTGCAGGCGCGACTGCGCCGGGAAGAACAACTACTACGTACAGCCTTGCTCAGGGAGGTTTGAGCCATGTGTGAACTATTGGGCATGAGCGCCAACGTCCCGACGGACATCGTCTTCAGCTTCACCGGCCTGATGCAGCGCGGCGGCGGCACCGGCCCGCACCGCGACGGCTGGGGCATCGCCTTCTACGAAGGACGCGGCGTGCGGCTTTTCCAGGACCCGCTGGCGAGCGTCGACTCGGAGGTGGCGCGACTGGTGCAGCGCTTCCCGATCAAGAGCGAGACGGTCATCGGGCACATCCGCCAGGCCAACGTCGGCAAGGTCGGGCTGAGCAACACCCATCCGTTCATCCGTGAACTCGGCGGGCGCTACTGGACCTTCGCGCACAATGGCCAACTGGCCGACTTCCAGCCCAAGCCGGGGTTCTACCGCCCGGTCGGCGAGACCGACAGCGAGGCGGCCTTCTGCGACCTGCTCAACCGGGTGCGCCGGGCTTTCCCCGAGCCGGTGCCGGTGGAGGTGCTGTTGCCGGTGCTGATCTCGGCCTGTGACGAATATCGCAAGAAGGGCGTGTTCAACGCGCTGATCAGCGACGGCGACTGGCTGTTCACCTTCTGTTCCAGCAAACTCGCCTACATTACCCGTCGCGCGCCGTTCGGCCCGGCGCGGCTGAAGGATGCCGACCTGATCGTGGACTTCCATGCGGAAACCACGCCGGACGACGTGGTCACGGTGATCGCCACCGAGCCGCTCACCGACAACGAGAACTGGACCCTGCAGCAGAGCGGCGAATGGGTCCTCTGGTGGGGTGGCGAGGTGTTGGCCAAGGGGCGGGTCTGAAGCGCCGCCGCGAACGAGGAGAGCGCATGTTCCGCAGTTACCTGAGACTGGTGCTGTTCACCCTGGGCCTGCTGCTCGGGGTGCAAGTGCCCGGCTTCATCGACGACTACGCCAAGCGCGTCGATGCTCACCGCCTGGAAGCCGCGCAGAACATCCAGGGCTTCCAGCAGACCGCCGGGCAGTTCTTCAACGGCAGCCTGGAGGAACTGGTCAGGCACTACCGCAGCAACAGCGACCCGGTGTTCCAGCGCGACGGCGACAACCTCGACCGCCTGATGCGCCGCGCGCGCATGCTCGACGCCGAGTGGCAGGCCATGCAGGGTCCCTGGTACGCGCGGGCCTGGCACATGCTGCGGGCGCCCAACCATGAGCTGCTGATGGAAACCTATGCCAGCTACAGCTACCAGGTCCTGCTCAAGCCCGAGGTGATCGCCTGGGGCCTGGGCGGCGCGCTGCTGATCGCCTGGATCGCCGAACTGATCGTGTATTCGCTGGGCTCGCTGTTCGGCTTCGGCGAAGACCGCCGCACCCGCGAGCGGCACTGGAGCTGACGAAGCGACGGCTCAGCCCGCCGCCAGTTCCAGGAACGCCTTGATCACCCGCAGGCTGCGGCGTTTCTCCAGGCAGCCGATCAGGTGGCGGTTGGTCAGGTCCGGGCCGATCAGCGGCACCGCCCGTACCCGGGGATCGTTGCCGAGTTCCAGCGAGGACACCACGCCGATCCCCAGCTCGGCGGCCACCGCCTCGGTCACCGCCTCCCGGCTGTCCAGCTCCAGCAGCACCCGCGGCCACACGCCCTGGCTGGCGCAGGCGCGGTCGAAGGTGCGACGGGTGATCGAACCCGGCTCGCGCAGCACCATGATCTGCTGGTCGAGCTCTTCCAGCGGGATGCCTGCGCTGCGTTCGCACCAGGGATGCTGGCGCGGCAACAGGGCGCAGATGCGTGAATTCACCAACTCCTCCAGGAACAGTCCGGGACGCGCCTCGACTTCGGTCAGCACGGCGATGTCGACGTGTTCGCTGAGCAGCGCCGCGAGGGTTTCCTGGGCATTGCCCAGGCGCAGGTTGACGGTGATCCCCGGGTACTGCGCGCGCAGCCGGGCGAGCATCGGCATCACCAGGTGTGGGCCGTCGGCGGCGACCTCGAGGCGCCCGGAGACCAACTGTCGATTGGCGTCGAGCAGGGCCTCGGCTTCCTCCTCCAGGGCGAACAGGGTGCGGGTGATCGCCACCAGCCGCGAGCCTTCCTCGGTCAGTTCGATGCGTCGCGCGGTGCGGCGGAACAGGGTGACCTGGTAATGCTCCTCGAGCGCCTTGACGTGCCCGGTCACTGCCGGCTGGCTGATGCACAGCCGCGCGGCGGCGCGGGTGAAGCTGCCTTCGCGGGCGACGGCGTCGAAGGCGCGGAGCTGGAAGAGGTTCATAGGTATCGGCCTGGCTTATGACTGGCATCGGAACAAACAATTTGAACGATAATAGCCCGGCCGTCACCTTATGTCTCCAGGCTTCCCCGGAACGCCGGCGCGGATCGACCGCCCGGGCCGCGAAGCCCGATCCGGTTTCTTTGGCCGATTCCCGCAGAGGAAATGAGCATGAGCACTGCCGAACGCGCACCCATCCTGCTGACCCCCGGTCCGCTGACCACTTCCTACCGTACCCGCCGGGCGATGATGGTCGACTGGGGCTCCTGGGACAGCGACTTCAACGAACTCACCGCCAGCGTCTGCCAGCGCCTGCTGAAGATCGTCGGCGGCGAAGGCAGCCACACCTGCGTTCCGCTGCAGGGCAGCGGCACCTTCGCCGTGGAAGCGGCGATCGGCACCCTGGTGCCGCGCGACGGCAAGGTCCTGGTACTGATCAATGGCGCCTACGGCAAGCGCCTGGCGAAGATCTGCGAGGTCCTGCAACGCCCCTTCAGCACCTTCGAGACCGAAGAGAACGTGCCGACCACCGCCGCTGACGTCGAGCGCCTGCTCGCCGCCGATCCGGCGATCAGCCATGTGGCGTTGATCCACTGCGAGACCAGCACCGGCATCCTCAATCCGCTGGAGGCCATCGCCAAGGTCGTCGAGCGTCACGGCAAGCGCCTGATCGTCGATGCCATGAGTTCCTTCGGGGCGATCGAGATCGATGCGCGGAAGGTGCCGTTCGACGCCCTGATCGCCGCCTCCGGCAAGTGCCTGGAGGGTGTCCCGGGGATGGGCTTCGTCTTCGCCCGCAACGCCGCTCTGGAAGCCAGCGCCGGCAACTGCCATTCCCTGGCCATGGACCTGCAGGACCAGCACGCCTACATGCGCAAGACCGGGCAGTGGCGCTTCACCCCGCCGACCCACGTGGTCGCCGCCTTGCACGAGGCGCTCAGCCAGTACGAGGAGGAGGGCGGCCTGGCGGCGCGCCAGCGGCGCTACGCGGGCAACTGCGAAACGCTGCTCGGCGAGATGGCCCGGCTCGGTTTCCGCAGCTTCCTGCCGGCGCAGATCCAGGCGCCGATCATCGTCACCTTCCATGCGCCGCGCGATCCACGCTACCGCTTCGCCGACTTCTACCAGCGCGTGCGGGAGAAGGGCTTCATCCTCTATCCGGGCAAGCTGACCCAGGTGGAAACCTTTCGCGTCGGCTGCATCGGCCACGTCGATGCCGCGGAGATGCAGCAGGCGGTCGCCGCCATCGGCGAGGCGCTGCGCGAACTGGAAGTCCTCGAGATCTGAACTGAACGATAACCAGCAGAAAAAGGGTTCACGACAATGAATTACAACCAGCCAGCCACCCTCCAGGCCGCCATCCTCGACTGGGCGGGAACCGTGGTCGATTTCGGTTCGTTCGCCCCGACCCAGATCTTCGTCGAGGCCTTCGCCGAGTTCGGCGTCCAGGTCAGCCTGGAGGAGGCGCGCGGACCGATGGGAATGGGCAAGTGGGACCATATCCGCACCCTCTGCGACATCCCGGCGATCGCCGAGCGCTACCGCGTCGCCTTCGGCCGCCTGCCCACGGATGACGACGTCACGGCCATCTACGAACGCTTCATGCCGCTGCAGATCGAGAAGATCGCCGAACACTCGGCGCTGATCCCCGGCGCCCTGCAGGCGATCGCCGAACTGCGCGGGATGGGTCTGAAGATCGGTTCCTGTTCCGGCTACCCGGCGGTGGTGATGGAGAAGGTGGTGGCCCTGGCCGAGACCAACGGCTACGTCGCCGACCACGTGGTGGCCACCGACGAGGTGCCCAACGGCCGGCCCTGGCCGGCCCAGGCGCTGGCCAACGTGATCGCCCTGGGGATCGACGATGTGGCGGCCTGCGTGAAGGTCGACGACACCTGGCCGGGCATCCTCGAAGGGCGTCGCGCCGGCATGTGGACGGTGGCGCTGACCTGCTCGGGCAATGCCCTGGGCCTCACCTACGAGCAGTACAAGGCGCTGCCGGCGGCGGAACTGGAACGCGAACGCACGCGCATCGAGCAGATGTTCGAAGGTGCGCGCCCGCACTACCTGATCGAGACCATCGCCGAACTGCCGGCCGTGGTCCGTGACATCAATGCGCGCCTGGCGCGCGGCGAGATGCCGCAGGGCAACTGAGCCACGCCTGTGCCGAGGCCGCCGCGGGCAACCGCGGCGGCCTCGGTTTTCTAGCCGCCGACCGGGTGCCCCAGGCGAGCCTTGAGGAAGTCGATGAACGCGTGGACCTTCGACGGCAGGTGGCGGGTCGGCGGATAGACGGCATGCACGCCCTGTAGCGGAAAACCGTGGTCCGCCAGCAGGCGTTGCAGCGCGCCGCTGCGCAAGTCGGCCCGCACCAGCCAGTCCGGCAGCACGGCGATACCCAGCCCGTCGAGGGCGAAGGCGCGCAGGGCCGCGGCGTTGTCAGCCACCAGCATGGCTTGGTGCGCTCCGCGGTAGCTGCGCAGGGCGCCGCCATGGGCTTCGGCGGCAGCCTGTGCAGCAGCGCGGCGCAGAGCATGGCCTTGCTCGACGTCCCGGCGGCGCGCATGGGCCATGCCAGCGCCTTGTGGAATATCAACCGGCAACTGGCGTTCTGCCTGGGCATGGCCGTGCTCGGTGGGTTGCTCAACCTGTTGCAGGCGCGCGCCGACCCCGCGGCCTTCGTGCACTGCTTCCTGTTCGCCGCCGCTCTCACGCTGTTACCCTGCCGTGGGTGAGGCGTATCGACTCCGCCGGGGGGGCGTGCCCTGGTCCAGACCTGAAAGGAGATACCACCATGAACTGCCCCTATCGCCGGGAAATCCACGACGCCCACGTGGCGATCCGCGCCTGGCTGGCCGGCGAGGCCCCCGCCGATGCGCTGGATGCGCTGATGGCGCGTTTCGCCGAGGACTTCTCGATGGTCACGCCGCATGGCGCGGTCCTGGACAAGACTGCGCTGGGCGAGCTGTTCCGCGGCAAGGGCGGCACCCGTCCGGGGCTGCGCATCGAGATCGACGGCGAGAGCCTGCTGGCTTCAGGCGCGGCTGGCGCGACCCTGGTCTATCGGGAAATCCAGTCCGACGCGGCGGGTCGCAGCGAGCGCCTGTCCACCGTAGTGCTGCGCCGTGACGACGAGGGGCGGCTGTACTGGCGTCACCTGCAGGAAACCTTCCGCGGCTGAGCCCGTCTCAGTCGCTGGCGCCGAGCAGGCGCAGGAAGGCATCGGCGAGTTCGTCGGCCAGCGGCTGGGTATCCAGGCGGCCGCCGGCGATGGCGTCGTCGGCGGCGCCATGCAGCCCGGAGTAGAGCAGCAGGGCGTTCAGCCGTGGGTTGCGCAGCGGCCAGGCGCCGGCCGCCGCGCCGTTCTCCAGTAGCTCCGCCAATTGCTCCAGCACGCGGTCGCGCTCCTGGTTGCCACGCTGGTGGTGATGGTGCTCGCTGTAGACCACATCGTGCAGCCGGTAGCCCTCCAGGTAGCCGGCCAGGCCGCTCTCGGTCCAGGCGCGCAGGCGGCCGGGATGGTCGTTCGCCGGACAGGCCTCGACGGCATTGGCGATGCGCTGCTGGAAGGCTTGGGTGAAGCGCTCGCGCAGGGCCAGGAGGATGTCGGTCTTGGCCTGGAAGTAGTGATAGAAGGTGCCCTTGGCGACCCCCGCGGCAGCGACGATGTCGCTGATGGTGGTGGCGTCCACACCCTTGTCGAGGAACAGTTGCTGCGCCGCCGCCATCAGTTCCTCGAGACGAACCTCCGCGGGTTTGGTGCGCGGTTGGCGGGCAGGCTGGTCGGCGTGGCGGTCGGGCATGGAGCGCGGGTCCGGTGGTTGGGTTGGCGGCAGTGTAAAAGAGCGTGGAGGGGAAGACGAGGCATGACAGGAAGATGAGAATGTTTCGCGATATTTATTGACTGACCGTCGGTCAATGGATTATTCCTGGGCCAGCGCCCTCTCATCGGAGTACTCCATGAACCCTTCGCGTCGTGTCGCCCTGGTCGCCGCCATCTACCTGGGAACCTTCATCGCCTCGCTCGACATCAGCATCGTCAACCTCGCCCTGCCGACGCTGCAGCACGCCCTGGATACCGACCTGGCCGGCCTGCAGTGGGTGGTCGACGCCTATGCGCTGTGCCTGAGCGCCTTCATGCTGTCCTCGGGGCCGCTGAGCGACCGCTACGGGCGCAAGCTCACCTGGCTGCTCGGGGTCGGCCTGTTCAGCTTCGGTTCGCTGCTCTGCGCGCTGGCCACCTCGCTGCCGCTGCTGCTGTTCGGCCGCGCGGTCCAGGGCATCGCCGGGGCGCTGCTGATACCCGGCGCGCTGTCGATCCTCACCCAGGCTTTCCACGATCCCGGCCAGCGCGCCCAGGTGATCGGCGGCTGGACCTCCTTCAGCGCGCTGTCGCTGATCCTCGGTCCGCTGCTCGGCGGCCTGCTGGTGGAGCACGCCGGCTGGCAGAGCATCTTCCTGATCAACCTGCCGCTCGGCCTGCTGGCGCTCGCCCTGGGCCTGTGGGGCATTGAGGAAACCGCGCACCCCGAGCACGCCGCCTTCGATCCCCTGGGGCAACTGCTCAGCGTGGTCTGGCTGGGGGCACTGACCTACGCCCTGATCGCCGCGGGGGAGAGCGGCTGGTCGTCTCCCACGGCCTGGCCGGCGCTGCTCCTGGCCGGGGTCGGCCTGCTTGGCTTCCTCTTCGTCGAGCGGCGGACCGCCCGACCGTTGCTGCCCCTGGGGTTGTTCCGCCAGGCACGGTTCGCCGTCTGCAACCTGGCCTCGTTCGTCCTCGGTTTTTCCGGCTACGCCAGCCTGTTCTTCCTCTCCCTGTTCTTTCAGCAGGTGCAGGGTGCCTCGGCGCAGCAGGCCGGCTTCTACCTGGCGCCGCAGTTCCTCGCCATGGGCGCACTGTCCATGCTGTTCGGCCGCTTGCAGCGGCACGTACCGCTGCAGCGCCTGCTGGTGCTGGGCTACCTGGTGATCGGCCTGGCCATGCTGGCGCTGGCCGCTTGCGGTACGGGAACGGCGTATCCCTGGATCGGCCTGTTGCTGGTGGCGCTGGGCCTGGGCATGGGCCTGGCCGTTCCCGGCACCGGTCTGGCGGTCATGGCGAGCGTGGTCCGCGAGCGTTCCGGGATGGCCTCGGCGACCATGAATACCCTGCGCCAGGCCGGCATGGCCGTCGGCATCGCGTTGCTGGGAGCGCTGCTGAGCGGACGGGCGATCGTCGTCCTGAGCGACCGGCTGGAGGGGCTGGGAATTGCCGATGCACAACGGCTCGCCACCCAGGCGGTCACGGCCCATCGCTTGCCTGGTTCCCTGCTGGGGCTCGACGGCGAACTGCCGGCGGCGCTGGCCGAGGGCTTCCGCCTGGCGATGCTGGTGGCTGGAGCCAGCGCGCTGCTGGCCGCCGCGCTGCTCTGGCGCCTGCGCGTTACCGCCGATCCTGAGGCGGATACAGTCGGCGCATCTGGACGAACGGCAGGAGTACAGTGGCGGATCGATAGACGCTGACTCTCGGGTCATGATGATGGCGCGAGGGCGATTTCCTTGCGCTTTGCCCGGCCTGGCGAAGAATATTCGCGTAATCCAACCGGTGTGCTAGGGTATGACCTGCGACAACCTGTCGCAGGCAGGAAAAAACCCTACTTTATCTATGTTTGAGAAAGTCTATTGCAAGATGTGTCATAGGCTCGCCAGCTGAAATGAATTGTAATAACTGACGCTCAGTTTCGGTCCAACGAGCGTCGCGCGAGTGTCTGCTCCGCATCGCGATAAATGGGTTCCTGCCTTGCCTGTTGCACAACAAATAGCCGACCGATAACTGCGACCTGATTCCCCGGCGGGAAGGGCAATCCTTCTCGTCCAGGCATGCACGTGCCTTGGCCGCCCTTGGCCTCTTCCGGCACAGCTTCGTAAACGCTGTTCATCAAGGAACGACTCAGCGCGTGGAACGATTCCGCCACTGGAATCGGGAAGGTCTCCGCTTGCCTTTTCCCGTGTCCGGCCGGCGTGCGTTCCGTACCCCGGCGGCGACTGCATGTCTGGAACTGGCTGATGCCAGCGGTCTCCGCCATACGCCTTGCAAGGAGACATCCATGAGCGACCACTCGCTCCTTCCATCGATTAAGGCCGGAAGATGACCAAAGCAAACCCGTTTGCCGCATTGAAATGGCTTTCCCTGGCGCCCGCGCTGCTGCTCGGCGGCTGCGACATGACCCTGTTCAACCCGAAAGGGCAGGTGGGCATGGACGAGCGCACCCTGATCATTACCGCGACCCTGCTGATGCTGATCGTGGTCATCCCGGTGATCGTGATGACCCTGGCGTTCGCCTGGAAGTACCGCGCCTCGAACACCCAGGCCGAGTACAAGCCGGACTGGCACCACTCCAACCGCATCGAGGCGGTGGTCTGGCTGGTGCCCTGCGTGATCATCGCGATCCTCGGCTGGATCACCTGGGAAAGCACCCACAAGCTCGACCCTTACCGTCCGCTGGATTCCGAGGTCAAGCCGGTCACCATCCAGGCCGTTTCGCTGGACTGGAAATGGTTGTTCATCTACCCCGAACAGGGCATCGCCACGGTCAACGAGATCGCCTTCCCGAAAGACACCCCGGTGAATTTCCAGATCACCTCGGATTCGGTGATGAACTCGTTCTTCATCCCGCAACTGGGCAGCCAGATCTACTCGATGGCCGGGATGATGACCAAGCTGCACCTGATCGCCAACGAAGAAGGCGTGTTCGACGGTATCTCCGCGAACTACAGCGGCGGCGGTTTCTCCGGCATGCGCTTCAAGGCCATCGCCACCTCCGAGCAGGGCTTCCAGGACTGGGTCGCCAAGGTCAGGGCGGCACCGGCCAGCCTGTCGATCGGCACCTATCCGGAACTGGTCAAGCCGAGCGAGAACGTTCCGCCGACCTACTTCTCTTCGGTCAGCCCGGAACTGTTCGGCCACATCCTCACCAAGTACGAGCACCACGGCGACGCCAAGGGTGCCGCGCACGGCGAGCACGCCGGGGCTGAGCACGAAGCCGCCATGACCGGTCACGACATGCAGGACATGGACATGCAAGCCATGCAGGGCATGAAAGACATGAAGGACATGCACATGCAACCGAGTACCCAGGAGTAAGCGCAGATGTTCGGGAAACTGACACTCTCGGCCGTGCCTTACCACGAGCCCATCGTCATGGTCACACTGGCCGTCGTCGCCCTGCTGGGCCTCGGCGTGGTCGGCGCGATCACCTACTACCGCAAGTGGACCTACCTGTGGACCGAGTGGCTGACCTCGGTCGACCACAAGAAGATCGGCGTGATGTACATCGTCGTCGCCCTGGTCATGCTGGTCCGCGGCTTCGCCGACGCGATCATGATGCGCGGCCAGCTGGCCCTGGCCGAAGGCGCCAACCACGGCTACCTGCCGCCGGAGCACTACGACCAGATCTTCACCGCGCATGGCGTGATCATGATCATCTTCATGGCCATGCCGTTCATGACCGGCCTGATGAACCTGGCCGTGCCGCTGCAGATCGGCGCGCGCGACGTGGCGTTCCCCTTCCTCAACTCGCTGAGCTTCTGGCTGCTGGTGGTCAGCGCCATGCTGGTCAACGTGTCGCTGGGCCTGGGCGAGTTCGCCCGTACCGGCTGGGTGGCCTATCCGCCGCTGTCGGAGCTGGCCTATAGCCCCGGGGTAGGGGTGGACTACTACATCTGGGCGCTACAGATATCCGGGATGGGCACGCTGCTCACGGGGATCAACTTCCTGGTCACCGTGTTCAAGATGCGCGCCCCGGGCATGAAGCTGATGCAGATGCCGATCTTCACCTGGACCTGCACCTTCGCCAACATCCTGATCGTCGCCTCGTTCCCGATCCTCACCGCCGCGCTGGGCCTGCTGTCGCTCGACCGCTACCTGGACATGCACTTCTTCACCAACGAGCTCGGCGGCAACGCCATGATGTACATCAACCTCTTCTGGGCCTGGGGCCATCCCGAGGTGTACATCCTGATCCTGCCGGCCTTCGGCATCTTCTCCGAAGTCACCGCGACCTTCGCCGGCAAGCGCATGTTCGGCTACAAGTCGATGGTCTGGGCCAGCGCCGCGATCACCTTCCTCGGCTTCACCGTGTGGCTGCACCACTTCTTCACCATGGGCTCGGGCGGTGACGTCAACGGCTTCTTCGGCGTGGCCACCATGCTGATCTCGATCCCCACCGGGGTGAAGCTGTTCAACTGGCTGTTCACCATCTACAAGGGCCGCCTGCGCTTCAGCACGCCGATCCTGTGGACCCTGGGCTTCATGGTGACCTTCACCATCGGCGGCATGACCGGCGTCCTGCTGGCCATCCCGGGCGCGGACTTCCTGCTGCACAACAGCCTGTTCCTGATCGCCCACTTCCACAACACCATCATCGGCGGCGCGGTGTTCGGCTACCTGGCCGGCTTCGCCTTCTGGTTCCCGAAAGCGTTCGGCTTCACCCTCGACGAGAAGTGGGGCAAGCGTTCCTTCTGGTGCTGGCTGGTGGGCTTCTACATGGCCTTCATGCCGCTCTACATCCTCGGCTTCATGGGCATGACCCGGCGCCTGAACCACTACGACAACCCGCTGTGGAAGCCGTACCTGGTGGTCGCGTTCTTCGGCGCCGTGCTGATCTTCTGCGGCATCGCCAGCCAGTTGATCCAGCTGTTCGTCTCGGTGCGCAACCGCAAGCAACTGGCCGACGCCAGCGGCGACCCGTGGGAAGGCCGCACCCTGGAATGGGCGACTTCCTCGCCGCCGCCGTTCTACAACTTCGCCGAACTGCCGAAGGTGCAGGACGTGGACGCCTTCCACGACATGAAGAAGGCCGGCACCGCCTACCGCAAGCTGCCGGCCTACCAGCCGATCCACATGCCGAAGAACACCGCCGCGGGCTTCTCCATCGCCGTGTTCGCCTTCGTCTTCGGCTTCGCCGCGATCTGGCACATCTGGTGGCTCATGGCGGTCGGCTTCGTCGGCATGATCGGTTCCTTCATCGTGCGCAGCTACAACCAGGACGTCGACTACTACGTCCAGCCCGAAGAGATCGAGAAGATCGAAAGCGCCCGTTTCCAGCAACTCGCCAAGCAGGTCTGAACCATGTCGACGGCAGTATTGAACAAGCATCTGGCCGACGCCCACGAAGTGGGCCACGACCACGATCACGCACACGATAGCGGCGGCAACACCGTATTCGGTTTCTGGCTCTACCTGATGACCGACTGCGTGCTGTTCGCCAGCGTCTTCGCCACCTACGCGGTGCTGGTCCACCACACCGCCGGCGGCCCCAGCGGCAAGGACATCTTCGAGCTGCCCTACGTGCTGGTGGAAACCGCGATCCTGCTGGTTTCCAGCTGCACCTACGGGCTGGCCATGCTGTCCGCGCACAAGGGCGGCAAGGGCCAGGCGATCGCCTGGCTCGGGGTCACCTTCCTGCTCGGCGCCGCGTTCATCGGCATGGAGATCAACGAGTTCCACCACCTGATCGCCGAAGGCTTCGGTCCGAGCCGCAGCGCCTTCCTGTCGTCTTTCTTCACCCTGGTCGGCATGCACGGCCTGCACGTCAGCGCCGGCCTGCTGTGGATGCTGGTGCTGATGGCGCAGATCTGGACCCGCGGCCTCACCGCGCAGAACAACACCCGGATGATGTGCCTGAGCCTGTTCTGGCACTTCCTCGACATCGTCTGGATCTGCGTCTTCACCGTCGTCTACCTGATGGGGGCCCTGTAATGAGCAGCGCTGCACACGACAACCACGGCGCCGGCCACGGCAGCCTGGGTTCCTACGCGATCGGCTTCGTGCTCTCGGTGATCCTCACCGCGATCCCGTTCTACATGGTCATGGACGGCGGCTTCTCGCGCCATGCGACCATCCTCACCATGGTCGTCCTCGGCCTGGTGCAGGTGGTGGTGCACCTGATCTGCTTCCTGCACATGAACATGTCGTCGGAAGGGCGCTGGAACGTGATGGCGTTCATCTTCACGGTGATCGTCATCCTGCTGGTGGTCGGTCTCTCGCTGTGGATCATCTTCAGCGCCGACATGCTGATGATGCCGATGCCCTGAGGGCCATGACGTGAAGCTGAAACGCTATCTCCTGGTGGCCAAGCCGGGAATCATCTTCGGCAACCTGATCGCGGTGGCGGGGGGATACTTCCTCGCCGCCCGCGGCAGCGTCGAGCCGATGCTGTTGCTGGCCACGGTGATCGGCCTGTCGCTGGTGGTCGCCAGTGGGTGCGTGCTGAACAATTGCATCGACCGCGACATCGACCGGCACATGGAGCGGACCCGCGGACGGGTCACCGTGACCGGGCAGATTTCCCTGAAGGCTGCCCTGGCCCACGGCCTGGTCCTCGGCGTCGCCGGCTTCGGCCTGCTGTGGTGGCGGACCAACCCGCTGACCACCGCGCTGGCCGGCTTCGGCTACTTCGTCTACGTCGGCCTGTACAGCCTGTGGTTCAAGCGCCGCTCGCAGTACGGCACGCTGGTCGGCAGCCTTTCCGGGGCGATGCCGCCGGTGGTCGGCTACTGTGCGGTGACCGGGCAGTTCGACGCCGGCGCGGCCTCGCTGCTGGCGATCTTCTGCCTGTGGCAGATGCCGCATTCGTACGCCATCGCCATCTTCCGCCTGAAGGACTACGAGGCGGCCGGCATCCCGGTGCTGCCGGTGGCGCGCGGCATCGCGGTGACCAAGATCCACATCGTGCTCTACATCCTCGCCTTCATGGCGGCGACCCTCGCCCTGTGCCTGGGTGGCTACGCCGGCTACGGCTACCTGCTGGTGGCGGTGGCGGTGAGCCTGTGGTGGCTGGCCATCGCCCTGACCGGCTACTGGACCGCCGACGACCGGCTCTGGGCGCGCAAACTGTTCGCCTTCTCGATCGTCGCCATCACCGCGCTGAGCGTGATGATGTCCATCGACTTCCAGGTGGCGCCCGCCACCCACCTGGTCGCCTCGCTGCCCTGAGGCAACGCGCTTTAGGGAAAGCCCCGCCGGTCGATTGGCGGGGCTTTTTTTTGCCCGTGCGCAGGCCCATGGCGCCGCCGGCAGACTGCAGGGCCGGCTGGATGCGCGGGGCGTCATCCGCCGGTGGTCCGCGGCGAGCCCGGCGCGCATGGGCGGATGGTTTGTCCACCCCACGGGCGGCATGGCGCTTCTGCGGAACGGCGGCCAATTCCCTTCGCGCATGCGGGAGTGGGGCGGCCTTCGGATTTTTCCGGGTGCTTTTTCGGAACCCCCTGGCTTGTGTGGAACTGCCCGCATCCATCAAATGCTAATGATTATCAATAGCTAGATGGAGTACCGCATGGATCGTCGCAAGCAACCCTCCCCATTGCCCCCCAGGCGCCCGCTGGCGCCACTGATGCTGCTGATGGCCGCCTGTTCCTCGCCGACCCTGGCCGAAGAGGCGGCCCGCAAGGACGACCCCCTGGAGCTGGGTTCGGACACCGTCACCGGCGAACGCGACTCGTCGCGGGTCGTGCGCTCGGCCTCGGCGAAGTACGCGGTGCCCTTGCTGGACACTCCGCAGACCGTCACCGTGGTACCGCAGAAGGTGATCCAGGAACAGAATGCCCTGAGCCTGCGCCAGGTCCTGTCCAACGTCTCCGGCATCACCTTCAACGCCGGCGAGGGCGGCGGCGGGTCCGGCGACAGCATCAACATCCGTGGCTTCGGCGCCAACGCCAACATGCAGGTGGACGGCCTGCGCGACAGCGCCCAGACCAGCCGCAGCGACCTGTTCAACCTGGAGGCGGTGGAAGTGATCAAGGGGCCGAACTCGGTGTTCGGTGGCGCCGGCACCACTGGCGGCAGCATCAACATGGTCAGCAAGCAGCCCAGGGGCGAAGCCTTCACCCACCTCGGCGGCGGCCTGGGCACGGACCGCTACCGGCGCCTGACCCTGGATGCCAACCAGCCGCTGGAGGGACTCGGCGAGTCGACCGCCTTGCGCCTGAATCTCATGGCCCATCACAACGACGTCGCCGGGCGCGACGAGATCGACAAGGAACGCTGGGGCCTCGCGCCGTCCCTGACCTTCGGCCTGGATACGCCGACGCGCCTGACCCTGAGCTATTTCCACCAGCGCGACGACAACCTTCCCGACTATGGCGTGCCGGCGCTGGACGGCCGCAAGCTGGACGGCGTCGGTCGCCACGCCTATTTCGGCTGGCGCAACCTGGACAAGGAACGGATCGACAGCGATGTCGCCACGCTGAAGTTCGAGCACGATTTCAGCGACGCACTCCAGTTGCAGAACCTCACCCGCTACTCGCACCTGCGGAGGGATACGGTGATCTCCGCCTCCCATGTCAACCAGAAGGGCCTGCCGCCGGGCCGCTACCTGCCGGCCGGACCGCAGGCCTACGGACGTGATTCGCGCAACCGGATGTGGACCAACCAGAGCAACCTCACCGCCCGCTTCGACACCTTCGGCCTGGGGCACACCCTGGTCGGCGGCCTGGAACTGACCCGCGAGACCTACGATCGCACTACCTATTCCTACAACATCGGCAAGTTCTACCCGGCGGACGGCTTCGACCTGCACAATCCGCCGGGCCACTGGTCCGGCCCCACCGACAAGCGCGACAGCGGACGCAACCGCACCGAGCTGGAGACCAGGGGCCTCTACGCCTTCGATACCATCGCCCTGCACCCGCGCTGGGACCTGAGCCTGGGCCTGCGCTACGACTGGATCGACGGCAAGTCGAGGAGCAGGCCGGCCGGCAAGCCGGAAGTGCGCGCCGACAGTTCCGACGGCAAGCTCAGCGGCCGCGCCGGGCTGGTGTTCAAGCCGCGGGAGAACGGCCGGATCTACCTTTCCTACGGCACTTCCTTCAACCCCTCGGCGGAATACCTGGTCAGCACCGGCTCCGGGGTGAGCCAGGCCACCGGAGACCTGGCGCCGGAGAAGAACAGCACCTACGAACTGGGCACCAAGTGGGAGTTCCTCGAACGCCGCCTGGAACTGGATGCGGCGCTGTTCCAGGTGAAGAAGGAGAACGCCCGTGAAAGCCTGCTCGACGGCACCTACGTGATGTCCGGCGAGCAGCGCGTGCGCGGGCTGGAGCTGAGCGCCAAGGGCAAGTTGAGCGAGCGCTGGGACCTGTTCGCCAGCTACACCTTCCTCGACAGCGAGGTGCTGAAATCGGTGAGATATCCCGAGCGGGAAGGCCAGGCGCTGGCCAACACGCCGCCGCGCTCGCTGAGCCTGTGGAGCACCTACGAACTGCCGGAAGGGCTGACCCTGGGCTATGGCGCGCGCTACGTCAGCCAGCGCAACGTCACCTCGGCGAGCACCGCCAAGCTGGATGCCTACTGGGTCCACAGCCTGATGCTCGGCTACCAGGCGACCCGTGACCTGAAGCTGCAGCTCAACCTCGACAACCTGTTCGACAAGGCCTACGTCGAGCGGGTACGCCAGGTCACCGGCAACCAGACACGCTCTTCCGCCATCGAATACGGCGACGGCCGCTCGGCGATCCTCTCGGCGGTCTACGCCTTCTGAGCCTGCGGCCACGGATTCCGGCGCCTTCCGCGCGGGCGCCGGAATCCATGGAGGAACGCGCTGAACTTTTTCATTGCGCCGCCAATCAACTCCTATGCACGTCATTTTTTCAGGGAGCCTTTTCAGATGGCACGCAAGAACGCAATGAAAGACAACCTCGAGCAGATCCAGCACCAGAGCTACAGCGAGCTGCAGGAACTGCTCTCCGAAGCCAACAGCATGCTCGCCGACAGCGCCGCCTTCGCCGGCGACAAGGCAGACAGCGCGCGGGCGCGGATCGGCGCGCTGCTGGAGAAGGCCAATGACGCCCTCGGCAAGGGCGGCAGCGCCGTCGCCGAACGCGGACGCCACGCGGTGGACGCGACGGAGAGCTACATCGGCGCCAATCCCTGGCAGACCGTGGCCATCACCACCGCGGTGGGCCTGCTCGCCGGCTTCCTTCTCGGCCGCCGCTCCTGAGCGCGCCGAGGGTGTCGCACAACGGAATCGTTACCTTCGCTTGAAAAAGGAATTGCCCATGCTTTCGATCAAGAAGAACCTCGGCCTCCTGGCCATGACCGCGGCCCTGGCGGCCTGCGCCTCCAACCCCAACGACCTGCCGGATTTCCCGGAACATGAATACGCGGCGACCCAGCAGGTGGGCGAGGGCGTGATCAACGGCGACCTGTACCTGACCAGCGCCTCAGGCGCGATCCAGAAGGGGACCAACACCAAGGTCACCCTGGAGCCGGCGACCAGCTACATGAAGGCCTACTACGCGAAGTTCGGCAACCTCGATGCCGCCAAGCGCGATCCCGATGTGCAGCCGCCGGTGCTCGACCCGCGCCGCGCCACCTATGTGCGCGAGGCGACCACCGACCAGAACGGCCGCTTCGACTTCGACCACATCCCCAACGGCACCTACTACATCTCCAGCGAACTGACCTGGAGCGCCCAGAGCGATGGCAAGACCATCACCGAGGGCGGCACCGTCACCAAGCTGGTCACGGTGAGCGGCTCGCAGCCGCAGAAGGTATTGCTGACCCGCTGACCGGCGGCGCTCGCTCAACGAAAGCCCCTGCCATCGCGCAGGGGCTTTTTTTCGCCGCCGTGCCGGTCCGGCCTTGACAGCCCCGGGGCGCCCCCGTAGTTTCGGTTTCCATGACCTTCGCCATCCTGCCTACCCGCCGCAGCATTATTACCGCCATTCCAGCTATGGCGGGTTAGCCAGCGTCCACTCCGAACCCGCCCTCGAGGCGGGTTCTTCGTTCTGTCTCCTGGGCCAAAACCACCGAACCGGGAGAACAGCATGCAGCACCAGACCCTTCACAACCTCGTTGGCCGGGCCGACGCCCTGATCAACGCCGGGCAGTTCGACGCCCTGATGGATTTCTACTGCGACGACGCCACCCTGGTGGTCAAGCCGGGCCTCAACGCCTGCGGCAAGGCGCAGATCCGCCAGGCGTTCGACGCCATCGCCCGGCATTTCGAGCACAGCCTGCGAGTGCGCCAGCACGACCTGCGGGTGATCGAGGCGGGAGCTACGGCGCTGGTCATGGCCGAGGCGGTGATCGAGTCGAAGGCCGGCCGCCTGCAACGTCGGGCCACCTACGTGTTCCGCCAGGAGGCCGATGGCCGCTGGCGCTGCGCGGTCGACAACTCCTACGGCACCGACCTGCTGGCCTCGGTGGCGGCGAGCGCGGAGGCCTGCCGATGAGCGCCTCTACCCTCAGCGCAGGCAAACCCCTGCTGGCCGGTTACGTGGAAAGCATCCTTGCCGCGCCGGTGTACGACGTCGCCGTGGAAACCCCCTTGCAGCACGCGCCGCAGTTGTCCCAGCGCCTGGGCAACCGCGTGCTGCTCAAGCGCGAGGATCTGCAGCCGGTGTTCTCCTTCAAGATCCGCGGCGCCTATACCCGTGTCGCGCGCCTGAGCGACGAGCAGAAGGCCCGTGGGGTGATCACCGCCTCCGCCGGCAACCATGCCCAGGGCCTGGCCCTGGCGGCGCAGCGCCTGGGCGTGCGGGCGGTGATCGTGATGCCGCGCACCACGCCCGAACTCAAGGTCAGGGGCGTGCTGGCGCGCGGCGGCGAGGCGCTGCTGCACGGCGATGCCTTCCCCGAGGCGCTGGCCCATGCCCTGCAACTGGCCGAGCGCGAAGGCATGACTTTCGTCCCACCCTACGACGATCCGGACGTGATCGCCGGGCAGGGGACGGTGGCGATGGAGATCCTCCGCCAGCACAGCGGCCGCCTCGATGCGATCTTCGTGCCGGTCGGCGGCGGCAGCCTGATCGCCGGGATCGCCGCCTACGTCAAGCACCTGCGTCCGGAGATCCGCGTGATCGGCGTCGAGCCGGAGGATTCCAACTGCCTGCAGGCGGCGCTGGCCGCCGGCGAGCGGGTAGTGCTGGGCCAGGTCGGGCTGTTCGCCGACGGGGTGGCGGTGGCGCAGATCGGCGCTTGCAACTTCGAGGTCTGCAAGGACCACGTCGACGAAGTGATCAGCGTCGGCAGCGACGAAATCTGCGCGGCGATCAAGGACATCTACGACGACACCCGTTCGATCACCGAACCGGCCGGCGCCCTGGCCGTAGCGGGGATCAAGAAGTACGTGGCCCGCGAACGCGCCGAGGGGCAGACCCTGGTGGCCATCGACTCCGGTGCCAACATCAACTTCGACCGCCTGCGCCACGTCGCCGAGCGTGCCGAACTGGGCGAACAGCGCGAAGCGATCATCGCCGTCACCGTGGCCGAGCGGCCGGGCAGCTTCAAGGCCTTCTGCGCGGCGCTGGGGCGGCGCCAGATCACCGAGTTCAACTACCGCTACCACAGCGACCGCCAGGCCCACCTGTTCGTCGGCGTGCAGACCCATCCGCTCACCGACAGCCGCGCCGAGCTGCTCGCCGGCCTGCGCGAGCAAGGCTTCCCGGTGCTCGACCTGACCGACAACGAGATGGCCAAGCTGCACATCCGCCACATGGTCGGCGGGCATGGCACCGAGGTGGGTCGGGAACGGCTGTTCCGCTTCGAGTTTCCCGAGCGTCCGGGTGCCCTGCTGAATTTTCTCGACAAGCTCGGTTCGCGCTGGAACATCAGCCTGTTCCACTATCGCAACCACGGCGCCGCCGATGGCCGGGTGCTGGCCGGCCTGCAGGTGCCGGACGAGGAGCGCGGCGAGCTGGAGGCGGCGCTGCAGGCGATCGGCTATCCGTACTGGGAGGAAACCCACAACCCGGCCTACCGGCTGTTCGCCGGTTGAGCGGCGAGCCGCCAGCGGGACATGGCCCTGTCATGAGCCTTGTCTAGACTGCTGGCAGGGATATCCGCCCAGCGAGGGGACATGGCCATGCGCAAGCGCGACGCCCGGCGGGCCACGCCGGAAGAACTGCGGGTCTGCTCGGTACTGAAGGAAAAGGACACCCGCGAGGAGCTCGCCGAACTCGCCGCCCGGGGCGAGTGGAGCAACGTGCCGGCCTACAACGCCAGCCGTGGGCAGATCGCCGAGCACCTGGGCAAAAGTCTTTCGCCCGAGTCGGACGCCTCGTTCTTCGACTCGCGGCGCTTCAGCGAGGCGATCGTCCTGCTCAAGAGCCGGCCGGTGCTGCTGGTGAAGAACGGCATTTTCGACGAAGCGCCGCTGGCCGGCCTGGAACAGCGTCTGAAGCGGCACCGCGCCGCGCTGGCCACGCCGATCCGCTCGGTCGGCCGCCTGGAACTGATCGACCACGACAGCATGGACTGGTGTGGCACCGGCTGGCGCATCGAGGACGACCTGATCGTCACCAACCGCCACGTCGCCAGTCTGTTCGCCGAGCGCCAGGGCAACCTGTTCCGTTTCCGTCTCAACCAGGCCGGCAAGCAGGTGCGCACCCGCGTGGACTTCCGCGAGGAGTATCGCCAGCCGGAGAGCGACGAGCATGTGATCGCGCGGGTCCTGTGGATTGCCCCGGACGTCTCCGAGGCGCCGGACATGGCGATTCTCCAGGTGGTGAAGGGCGACCTGCTGCCGCCGCCGCTGAGCCTCGCCCGCCGGGACGCCGAGCCGCGCCAGGCGGTGGCGGTGGTCGGCTACCCGGCGCGCGACAGCCGCAACGACGCCGGGGCGATGGAAGACATCTTCGGCAACATCTATGACGTCAAGCGCTTCGCGCCCGGCGAAGTCGTGGGATTGCCCGGGGATGCCTGGTACCTGACCCACGATTGCTCGACCCTGGGCGGCAACTCCGGTTCGGCGGTGCTCTCGATCGACGGCGGCGAGGTGGTCGGCCTGCACTTCGGCGGCCAGTTCCGCAAGACCAACTACGCGGTGAAGGCCAGCGTGATCCGCAGCCTGCTGGCGCGGCGCGCCTGGGTGCCGGTGGGCGAGGCGGAACTGAAGCGCGGTGCGCCGCGCTTCCAGGAGAAGAAGCGCAGCGTCGCCGACCTGGCCGGGCGCAAGGGCTTCGACGAGGCCTTCCTCGGGCCGAAGGCGGCCTTGCCCAAGCCGGGCAAGAGCCACCAGGTACTGCCGGTGGGCAAGGGCACGCGCCTGGACTACCTGCATTTCTCGGTGGTGATGAGCGCCAGCCGGCGCTTGCCGATCCTCACCGCGGTGAATATCGACGGCGCGCTCAAGCGTTCGCTCAAGCGCAAGGATTCCTGGGGCTTCGACCCGCGCATCGAGGCGGCCGCCCAGGTCGGACACAAGGACTTCTACGGCCCGGCCTCGTTCGACAAGGGTCACATGGTGCGTCGCGAGGATCCCGGCTGGGGCGACAGCGACGCCGTCGCCCGGCAGGCCGAGGACGACACCTTCGTCTACACCAACGCGGTGCCGCAGGTGGCGCAGCTCAACCAGCGCAGCTGGCTGTCGCTGGAGGACTACGTTTTGCAGAACGCCAGGAGCGAGGGCTTCCGCATCTCGGTATTCACCGGCCCGGTGTTCCGCGAGGACGATCCGCTCTTCCAGGGCGTGCAGGTGCCGCTGGAGTTCTGGAAGGTGGTGGCGATGATCGATGCCGACAGCGGCGAACTGGGGGTCTCCGCCTACCTGCTCGGGCAGGAAGGGATGATGCCCGGCGAAGGCTTCCGCTACGGCGCGTTCAAGACCTACCAGGTGCCGTTGGCGAAGGTCGAGGCCAGCGCCGACCTGCGTTTCTCCAGCGCCCTGCGCAAGGCCGACGTGCTCGCCGGCACGCCGCTGGAGGAAGCGCTGGAAGCCGGGCGCTTCATCGAGATCAACGGACCGGACGACCTCCTGCTGGGCCGGCCGACGCCGGCCGGCAAGCGCCGCTGAGGTTCAGGCCGGCTGTCGCCATTCGCGCAGCAGCTCGATGAGTGCGCGAAGCTTGGCCGGCACGTGGCGGCGGTTCAGGTAGTACAGCCACATCGGCGGCAGCGGCAGGCAACTGCCCGGGAGCACTTCCACCAGGCGCCCGGCGGCGAGGTCCGCGGCGACCCGTTCGCGGATGAAGACCTGGGCGATCCCGGCGCCGGCGCGGGCCGCCTCGATGATCGCCTCGGTATCGGTACTGACGAAGCGCGCCGGCAGGTCGGCCTCGACTTCCCGCGCGCCCTCGCGCAGGCGCCATTTGTGCAGGCGGCCGCTGCGCGGGAAGCGGAAGCGCACCGCGACATGCCCGTCGAGTCCGTCGAGCGCGGCCGGCGTGCCGCGCTCGGCCAGGTACGCCGGGGTGGCCACCAGCAGGCAGGCCAGCGGTGGGGTCAGTTGCACCCCGACCATGCCCGGCTGCAGTGCGTCGGCCAGGCGGATACCGGCGTCGAGCTGCTCCCTGACGATATCCACCAGTTGGTCCTCGTAGCGGATCTCCAGTTGCACCTTCGGATAACGCTGCACGAACGCGCCGAGCAGCGGCGCGGTCAGCAGGTGCTTCGCCAGGTGCAGGGCGCTGATGCGCAGGTGTCCGGAGGGTTCCTCGAGGCTTTCGCCGAGCGCCTCGCGGGCACGCAGCAGGTCACGATAGGGCTGCTCGGTCTGCTCGTGGTAGCGCTGCCCGGCCTCGCTCAGGCTGACCCCGCGGGTGGTGCGGTGGAACAGCTTCAGGCGCAGCTCGGCTTCCAGCTGGTTGATCGCCTGGCTCACCGCCGCCGGGGTCACCCCGAGCAGGGCGGCGGCGCGGGTGAAGCTGCCGGTGTCGGCGACCTGCCTGAAGACGTGCAGGCCGGCGAGAGGGTCGCGTCGATTCATCGTTAGAAAAACTTGAAAGTCTACGTAGGAGAGGCCTGGTTCTGTTAAAGCTTCGTCCTTTCTAGACTGGCTCGCAACCACCAACGAGGACGCGGGCCATGCCTACCCACCTGTCACTGCAACAGGCCGAACGCTGCATCGCGGCGGCCATCGCCGAGGCTCGCCGGCAGGGCCAGGCGGTCTGCGTCGCGGTGGTCGACGCCCATGCCAACCTGCTGGCGTTCGCGCGCATGGACGACAGCGTGCCCGGCGCCATCGACCTGGCCCAGCGCAAGGCGCGCAGCGCCGCGCTGTTCCGTCTGCCCAGCGGCGAGCTCGGGCGCCTCGCCGGCCCTGGCCAGCCGCTGTGGAGCATCGAACAGAGCAACGGCGGGCTGGCCTGCTTCGCCGGTGGCATGCCGATCGCCGGCGCGCCGGGCGCCTGCCTGGGCGGCCTCGGCGTCTCCGGCGGCAGCGCCGCGCAGGATCAATCCATCGCCGAGGCCGCGGTGGCCACGGCGGCAATCCAGAGGCAAGCACGATGACTCACAAGCGAATCCTGGTGACCGGGGCCGGCAGCGGTTTCGGTCGCGAAGTGGCGTTACGCCTGGCCGAACGCGGCCATCGGGTGATCGCCGGGGTGCGCAGCGCCGGCCAGGCCGGCGACCTGCGCGAGGAGGCCGGGCGGCGTGGCGGCACGCTGCGGGTGGAGGTCCTCGACATTACCGACGGCGCCGATCGCGAGCGCGCCTGGGAGTGGGATGTCGACGTTCTCTTGAACAACGCCGGCAGCGCCGAGGCCGGGGCCAGCGCGGAGATTCCGCTGGAGCTGGTGCGCGCGCTGTTCGAGACCAACGTGTTCGCCAGCCTGGCGCTGACCCAGGGTGTCGTACGCCGCATGGTCGAGCAGAAGCGTCGCGGCCGGGTGCTCTTCGTCTCTTCCATCGCCGGCCTGCTCACCGGACCCTACACAGGCGCCTACTGCGCCTCCAAGCATGCCCTGGAGGCCTTCGCCGAAGCCCTGCATGCGGAACTGAAGCCGTTCGGCATCCAGGTCGGAACGATCAACCCCGGCCCGTACCAGACCGGCTTCAACGACCGCATGATGGAGACCTGGAAGCGCTGGTACGACCCGCGGCGGCATTTCACCGACTACCGCGGCGTGAGATTTCCCTTCGAACAGCACGATCCCGAGGAAATGATCGCCAGCATGGTTGCGCTGGTCGAAGCCGCCGACGGCCCGTTCCGTACCCTCCTGCCGGCGAGTTTCGTCGAGGCGGTCAGGCAGGAGCAGGCCCGCGCCTGGGAGCGCCGCCTGTGAGGCGCGGCCCGCCAGGCACGGGCTCTGGCCCGGCGCGGCGGGCCGGTTAGGACGGGTCCGAAATACGTGGCCTCGCGTTTACAGGGGAAGGGGGGCTCCCTACCATTTCGTCGCCGGCAACCACTTCTCCTAAACGTTCAGCCCACTCTGCACCTGCCACCCGACGAACGCTTCGTCCGGTGCGCACTGGCGTGCAGTTGAAGGAATTGCCATGTCGTGCCCCTCCACCCATCGCTTCACCCGTAGTACCCGTCTCTGGTGCGCCGCCCTCGGTGCCAGCGTCCTGTTGCCGCAGATGGCCCCGGCGCTGGCCGGGCAGGCCGCCCGGGACGCCATGCCGAGCCAGCAGGAAGTCACCTTCGGTGGACGCTTCATCGACGTCCAGGCCGTCCGTGGCGGCGCGCTGTCGCGCAGCGCCGTGTCGCCCGGCACCGAGCGCCTGCGCCAGGAGGCGGGGGTGTCGATCCGTTCCCTGCGCGTGCAGGACGATAGCGGCTATCCGGGCTTCACCCTGCTGGCCGGCGCCCTGGAGGGCCAGGCCCGGCAGGCCGCCGGCGATATCGTGATGGCCCTGCGCGACGACGGCAGCTTCGTCGCCCTGCTGCCCGAGCGCAACGCGATGATCCGCGGTGCTGCCGACGGCCAGCAGACCCTTACCCTGTTCCCGGCGCAACGTGGCGCCGCCCACGAGCAGATCGACTATCTGGAAGAGCCCGACGCGCCGCTTGCGACGACGATCGAGTCGCGCAACGGCGCGCTGCGCTACCAGGCCCAGCGCAACGCCGCCGGCGACCTGCTGATCGACGTGCTGGCCGGTTTCTCCAGGCTGTCCGTGGCCTATGTCGGCGACCACGAGGCCTACGCCCTGGCGCAGGTCGCCTCGGTCAACCAGGCGCTGGACAACTCCAGGGTCAAGGGCGTGCGCGTACGTCTGGTCGGCACCCAGGTGATCGACGACGACCACCGGGTCAATACCGATACCCTGGCCGACCTGAAGAACCTCTTCGCCGAGGGCATGCGCCAGTACAGTCCGGACCTGGTCGCGGCGTTCTTCACCGGCCGCGGCACCGGCCCCGGGCAGAACAGCGCGGCCGGCTGGGCCTACACCAACGGGCGCTACTCGGTGAACGCGGCCGACGGCCCCACCGTGTTCCGCCACGAGCTGGGCCACAACATCGGCGGCAGCCACTGCCCGACCGGCCAGGGTTTCAACTTCGGCTACAACAACGGACGGATCGGCACCATCATGTGCGGCAACCAGCTGGGCTACTACTCCAATCCCGAGCTGAAGGACAACCAGGGTGTGCCCATCGGCGACGCCCTGACCGCCAACATGGCGCAGGTATGGCGCAACAACGCGGCGAAGATCTCCGCCTACGCTCCCTCGGTGGTGCCGGTCGACGACGAGCGGGCGACCCACGTCCTGCACGAAGGTTTCAGCCTGGCCAGGGCGGACAGCTGGAAGCACTTCGTCGTCGATGTCCCCGCCGGTACCCGGCGCCTGGCCTTCGGCATCACCTCGGGGCCGCGCCACGAACCGACCGGCAGGACCGCGATCTACCTCAAGCGTGACGGCCGGCCGAGCGAAACCGACTTCGACCACCGTTCGCGCGAGGGCGTGGTGGCCGCGCTCGGCGTCGACGAAGAGGCTGGCGGCCGCTGGTACGTCTCGGTGAAAGGCAACAATGCCGACATCGACGACCTGATCCTCGACGGCCATGCCTTCGCCGTCGACAGCGACAGCGTCGAGGCCCGCTACCTGCGCCTGGTGGTGGAGTCCGAGGCGAGCGGCAAGGGCGGCGCCAGCGCCGCCGAGATCCAGCTGGCCGACTCGCGCAGCCGCCTGCTCGATCCGCGCAACTGGCGGATCCACTCGGTGAGCAGCGCCGAGGGCGCCAGGGGCGCGGCGGCCAACGCCATCGACGGTGACCCGAAGACCTTCTGGGCTAGCGCGGCGGGCGCCGGCTTTCCCCACGAGATGATCATCGACCTGGGCCGGGACAGCCGTTTCTCGCACCTGCGTTACCTGCCACGGCAGGACAACAGTCAGGTCGGCAACATCAAGGGCTACAGGCTTTACGCCAGCGACAATCCTTATGGCGGCTGGGTCGAAGTGGCCGACGGCAGCTTCGCCGCGGACAACAAGCTGAAGATGCAGGTGCTCAAGCCGAAGGAAAGCAACCTGCCGCCGCTGGCGCAGATCGACGGCAAGGCCGAAGCCGAGGCCGGCGAGCGGGTGGTGCTCGACGCCTCCGCCTCTTCGGATCCCCAGGGCGCCGCGCTGAGCTATGCCTGGTCGGTATCGCCGGCGCTGGACATGGAACTGGACGGCCCGCGCCTGAGCTTCGTCGCGCCGAGCCTGGCGCAGGACACGACCTATCGCTTCACCCTGACCCTGGACAACGGCAAGCAGCGCGTGACCCGCGACCACGAGGTGAAGGTCAAGGCTGCTCAGGATGCCAGTTGCCGTCCTGCCTGGGTGCGCAACAAGGCCTATCTGTCCGGTGACATGGTGCAGCACGGGGGGCGCCAGTACTATGCGCGCTGGTGGACCCAGGGCCAGGAGCCGGGTAACCCGAACTTCACCGGTGGCGATGGCAGCGGCAAGGTCTGGCGCGACGACGGTCCCTGTCAGCAGGGCGAAGTGCCGCCGCCGCTGGCGCAGATCAGTGGCAAGACCGATGTCGCGGCGGGCGAGCGGGTGGTTCTGGACGCTTCCGGGTCGAGCGATCCGAACGGCCTTGAGTTGAGCTACCAGTGGAGCGTGTCGCCGGCGCTGGCGTTCGAAGCCGACGGTGCGCGCCTGAGCTTCGTCGCGCCGAAGGCGCCGCAGGACAGTCGCTATACCTTCAGCCTGACCCTCGGCAACGGCAGCCACAGCGTGCGCCAGGATCACGTGGTGCGGGTCGCGGCGGAACAGCCGGGAGCGTCCTGCGGCAGGTCCTGGAACGCTTCGACGGCCTACGTCGGCGGCGACCGGGTCACGTACGGCGGCCGCCAGTACGCGGCGCGCTGGTGGAGCCGCGGCCAGCAGCCCGGCGATCCGGCGTTCACCGGCGGCGAGGGCAGCGGCAAGGTCTGGCGCGACGAAGGCGCCTGTCTCTGAAGCGGGCGCGGCGGCCGGTTTGCCGGCCGCCGCATCGGCTCAGGTCCTGCGCAGCAGGACCCGGGTCACGCGGCGTTCCTCCACCTCCATCACGCGCAGTTCCCAGTCCTGCCATTGCAGGCGGTCGCCGATGGCCGGCAGGCGGTCGAGCAGGCTCATCACCAGCCCGGCGAGGGTCTGGTAGTCCTCGGTGGCGCGCGCCTCGAAACCGACGTGGCGACGCACCTGGCTGAGGTTCATGGCGCCGCTGACCAGGTAGCCGCCGGCGTCCTCGACCACGTCCGGGCCGTCTACCTCGCTGGCGTCCGGCAGTTCGCCGGCGATTGACTCGAGGATGTCGGTCAGCGTCAGCAGGCCGATGAATTCGCCGAACTCGTTGACCACGAAGGCCACGTGGGTCGAGGCCTCGCGCATCTGCTCCAGGGCGTTGAGGATCGAGCAGTCCTGCAGCAGGTTGAGCGGCTGGCGGGCCAGGCTTTCCAGGTCCGGCTGGGCGCCGGCGAGCAGTTCCTTGAGCAATTCCTTCTTGTGCACGTAGCCCAGCGGCTCCTCCACCCGGCCGTCGCGGACCAGCGGCAGGCGCGAGTAGGACGACTCGAGCAGCGTCGCGCGGATCGCCTCGCGACCGCTGTCCAGGTCGATGCAGTCGACCTCGGCGCGCACCGTCATCAGGCTGCGGATGGGCTTTTCGGCCAATTGCAGCACACCGCTGATCATCACCCGTTCGCGGCGGTCGAAGACCACCTGGTCGTCGCCTTCCTCGAACAGGTCGGCGACCTCCTCGCCAACCTCGTCGGCCTCCAGGCGCTGGCCGCCGAGCAGGCGCAGCACCGCGTGGGCGGTGCGCGCGCGCAGCGGGCGGTGGCCCTGCAGGCTCTTCTTGCGGCGCTTGCGGGCGACCTGGTTGAACACCTCGATGAGGATCGAGAAGCCGATGGCCGCGTACAGGTAGCCTTTCGGGATGTGGAAGCCCAGGCCCTCGGCGGTCAGGCTGAAGCCGATCATCATCAGGAAGCCCAGGCACAGCATGATCACCGTCGGGTGGCGGTTGACGAAGCGGGTCAGCGGCTTGCTGGCGACGATCATCAGGCCGATGGAGACGATCACCGCGATCATCATCACTTCCAGGTGCTCGACCATGCCCACCGCGGTGATCACCGCGTCGAGCGAGAACACCGCGTCGAGCACGACGATCTGCGCGACGATCGGCCAGAACAGCGCGTAGGTCCTGTTGCCGGCGTGCTGGGCGACGTGGCCCTCGAGGCGTTCGTGCAGCTCCATGGTGGCCTTGAACAGCAGGAACACGCCGCCGAACAGCATGATCAGGTCGCGGCCGGAGAAGCTCTTGCCGAACACCTCGAGCAGCGGTTCGGTGAGGGTCACCATCCACGAGATGCTCGCCAGCAGGCCCAGGCGCATCAGCAGCGCCAGCGACAGGCCGAGGACCCGGGCGCGGTCGCGCAGGTGCGGCGGCAGCTTGTCGGCGAGGATGGCGATGAACACCAGGTTATCGATGCCGAGGACGATCTCCAGCACGATCAGGGTCGCCAGGCCGAGCCAGGCGGTGGGGTCGGCTATCCATTCCATGCGCGCTTACCTCGCGGCCCGGCTGGGGCGGCCGGCGAAGTGGGGGAGAGTCGAGGCGAGCTGTCCGGCATCGGCCGGCGATGCCGGGCGCAGGAAAAGGAGGTGAAGCGGGGAGGGCTGTCCGCGAGGACGACTGGGAGGCTCCGAAAGGGCGGTCATGATGGCCATTGGAAGTCAAAGGGAGGTCGATCCTACTGTGTCGCGGGCCACCGCCACAGCGGGAAACTATTACAAAACCTTAGACGGATCCCGCGCCGGCGCTAGACTGGGCGGGTTCCCGCCACTGCGAGCCGCCATGAGCACCGACGATTTCCGCGAGATCACCAGCACCACCCTGGCCGACTACCAGCGCAACGCCGAAGGCTTCCGCGAAGGAACCCGCGACCACGACGTGAGCCAGAACGTCGAGGCGCTGCTGCGCCATATCGACGGCCCGCCGCCGTACCGGATCCTCGATTTCGGCTGCGGTCCGGGTCGCGATCTGCGCACCTTCAAGCGCCTCGGCCACCTGCCGGTCGGCCTCGAGGGCACGCCGCGCTTCGTCGAGATGGCCAGGGCCGACAGCGATTGCGAGGTCTGGCAGCAGAATTTCCTGGCGCTGCAGCTGCCGGCCGGGCACTTCGACGGCATCTTCGCCAACGCCAGCCTGTTCCATGTACCGGGCGGCGCGCTGCCGCGCGTGCTCGGCGAACTGTTCGCCACGCTCCGGCCCGGCGGCGTGCTGTTCAGCTCCAATCCCCGCGGCGAAAACCGCGAAGGCTGGAACGGCCAGCGCTATGGCGCCTACCACGACTACCCGGCCTGGAAACGCCTGCTGGAGGACGCCGGTTTCGTCGAGCTGGAGCACTACTACCGGCCGGCGGGCCTGCCGCGCGAGCAGCAGCCCTGGCTGGCCAGCGTCTGGCGTCGGCCGGCCTGAAGGCGCTAGAGGGTCTGCCGGTGCGGCGTGCCAAGCACGCTGCGGTACTGGTCGAGGCGCTTCGGCGAGAGGTTGCTGCGCTCCAGGGTGTCGAGAGCGTAGGACTTGATTTCGGCGTCGCTGTAGGGGCGTTCGGCGCTGCGTGGCGGGCTGGTGCAGCCGGCCAGGACGATCAGGCAGGCGGCCAGGGGGACGATCAGGGACTTGCTCATGACGGATTCCTCGGAATTTTCCTCAATGCTATCGGTGGTCCCCCCGTCCATGAAATCAGGCCTATTAATAATGAATATCTGGCGAATTGAGTCTAGGCCGCGCCAGGCGAGGCTTCTAGTCGACCAAAGACGAGCTTGTGGCGGCATGTTTCGCCGAGCGGTCACAGCTTCGCGGCCCGCTCGGCGTGGATTTCAACCGGCCGTCTTTGACAGGAACGGGTAATCGGTGTAGCCGGCCGCTCCGCCTCCGAAGTAGGTCGACCGGTCGCCGCTGGCCAGCGGCAGGTCGTGTTCCAGGCGGTAGGGGAGGTCGGGATTGGCGATGAACGGCCGGCCGAAGCCGACCAGGTCGGCCCAGCCCCTGGCCAGCGCTTCCTCGGCGCGCGCCCTGGTGTACATCCCGGAGTAGATCAGGCTGCCACGGTAGACGATGCGCAGCGCTTCCTTGAACGCCGCCGGCATCGCCGGGGCGTCTTCCCAGTCGGCCTCGGCGATGTGGATGTAGGCCACGCCGATCTCGTCCAGCAGCCGCGCGGCGGCCAGGTAGGTGGCCTGCGGAGTGTCGTCGACCGCGCCCTGCAAGGTGGTCAGCGGCGCCAGGCGCACGCCGATGCGTTCCCGGCCGACCACAGCGGTGACCGCCTCGGCGACCTCGCGGAGAAAGCGCAGGCGGTTTTCCAGCGAGCCGCCGTATTCGTCGCCGCGATCGTTGGCCCGGGAGTCGATGAACTGGTTGATCAGGTAGCCATTGGCGCCGTGCAGCTCGACCCCGTCGAAGCCGGCGTCGAGGGCGTTGCGCGCGGCCTGGGCGTAGTCGGCGACGATACCCTTGATTTCCGCCACGCTCAGCGCGCGCGGCGTCGAATGCTGGACCATCTCGCCGCCGCCGGCCTGCGGGCCGCGACCCTGGGGGTCGACGAAGACCTTCACACCCTCGGCCACCAGCGCCGAGGAGGATACCGGGGCGGCGTTGCCCGGTTGCAGCGAGGTGTGCGAGACCCGGCCGACATGCCAGAGCTGGGCGAAGATGCGTCCGCCGGCGGCGTGCACGGCCTCGGTGACCTGGCGCCAGCCGGCGACCTGTTCGGCGCTGTGGATGCCCGGCGTCCAGGCGTAGCCCTGGCCCTGCCGGCTGATCTGGGTGCCTTCGGAAATGATCAGGCCGGCGCTGGCGCGCTGGCGGTAGTACTCGGCCATCAGCGCGGTGGCGACTTCGCCGCTGGCAGCGCGTGAACGGGTCATCGGCGGCATGACGATGCGGTTGGGGGTGGTCAGGTGGCCAAGGGTGTAGGGGCTGAACAGCATGCTGGCGATCTCGCTCGTGAGGCCGGCCGTGGCGCGGCGCGATGGAAGAAGGTGGGCGCATTATTGGCGGAACGATTCGTGCGAAAAACCGCTGCCGGTGAAAATGACACTTGAGTTCAATTCACGAATGCCCGGATAGCGCGTTCCCCACACCGGCGCTTAGGGCGAATAACGCCCCTGGCGTTATCCGCCGAGCGGAATCGCAGGCGGGTGAGAAATGTCGGATGAAGCATTGCGCCCTGCGCCAGGCGGGCAGGGCGAAGAGGGCGCTCCGGCCTATTGCAGGCCGTACTTCTTCACCTTGTCGAACAGGGTGGTCTTGGCCATGCCCAGGTCCTGGCTGGCCTGGGTCAGGTTGCCGTCGTGGCGGGCCAGGGCGTCGCCGAGCAGGGCCTTCTCGAACGCCTCCACCGCCTCGGCGAAGCGCGGGCCGCCGGTCTGCACGGCCTGGCCGCCCTTGTTGAATACCGGCAGGCCGAGGGCGAAGCGTTCGGCGACGTTGCGCAACTCGCGCACGTTGCCCGGCCAGTCGTGGGCCATCAGGCTGGCCAGCGTGGCCCGGTCGAGTTCCGGCGCGGGGCGGTCGAAGCGCAGCGAGGACTGCTGGAGGAAGTGTTCGAAGAGCAGCAGGATGTCCTCGCGGCGCTCGCGCAACGCCGGCAGTTCCAGGGTCACCACGTTGAGCCGGTAATAGAGGTCGCTGCGGAACTGGCCGCTCTTGCCCATGGCGGCGAGGTCGGCCTTGGTCGCCGCGATCACCCGGCAGTCCACCGGGATCGACTGGTTCGAACCGAGGCGTTCCAGGGTGTGTTCCTGCAGCACCCGCAGCAGCTTGATCTGCAGGTTGACCGGCATGCTCTCGATCTCGTCGAGGAACAGCGTGCCGCCATTGGCGTGCTCGATCTTGCCGATCCGCCGCTTGTTGGCGCCGGTGAAGGCGTGCGCCTCGTGGCCGAAGATCTCGCTGTCGAACAGGTTCTCCGGCAGGCCGCCGCAGTTCAGCGCGACGAAGGCATGCTGGTGGCGCCGGCTGTAGTCGTGCAGGCAGCGTGCGACCAGCTCCTTGCCGGTGCCGGTCTCGCCGAGGATCAGCACGTTGGCCGAGGTGTCGCCGACGTTGGCGATCAGCTCGCGCAGCGCCTGGATCGCCGGCGAACGGCCGATGATCCGTTGCGCCAGGTCCTGCCTCCCGGCCAGCTGGCGGCGCAACGCGCTGACCTCGCGGGCCAGCCCGCGCTGCTCCAGGGCGCGGCGGGCGACCTCGACCAGGCGTTCCGGGGAGAAGGGTTTTTCCATGAAATCGTAGGCGCCGGCATGCATCGCCTGCACCGCCATGGAGATGTCGCCGTGGCCGGTGATCAGCACCACCGGCAGGCTCGGATCGAGGGTCTTGAGGCGTTCCAGCAGGGTCAGGCCGTCGATGCCGGGCAGGCGGATGTCGCTGACGACGATCCCGGCGAAGTCGCGGTCGACCCGCAGCAGGGCCTCCTCGGCGCTGCCCACGCCGATGCAGGGAATGTCTTCCAGCTCCAGCGCCTGCTGGCAGCCGAGCAGGACATGCGGATCGTCTTCGACGATCAGGACGGAAAGCGGCTCGTTCATCGGGCGGGACTCGCGGTCGGGGAATCGGGAACCAGGGTCAGGCTCAGCTCGAAGGCGGTTCCGCCGCTTTCGGGGTGTTGCACGCTGAGGCTGCCGCCGGCGGCGGTGGCCAGGCTGGCCGAAAGGGTCAGGCCGAGACCCAGGCCGTGTTCGCCGGGCTTGGTGGTGAAGAAGGGTTCGAACAGGTGCACGCGCGCCGCCGGCGGGATGCCGGGACCGTTGTCGCGCACGCGCAGGATGTAGCGTTCGTCTTCGCGCCGGCCTTCCAGCCAGAGCTGGCGATCGGCCTGGTCGCGCATGGCGTCGAGGGCGTTGGCCAGCAGGTTGACCAGGATCTGCTCCAGGCGGGTCTGGTCGATGCCCAGGCAGACGTCCTCGAAGTGCCGGTGCAGCAGCGGCGGGTCCTGTTCCAGGCGGCCATGGAGGATCAGCAGCGCGGCGTCCACCGCCTTGGCCAGGCTGGCCTGGCCGGCGTCGTCGCTGCGCCGGGCGAAGGCGCGCAGGCTGGCGGTGATGCGGCCCATGCGGTCGACCAGCTCGTTGATGGTGGCCAGGTTGGTGCTGGCGGTCTCCAGCTTGCCGCGCTGGAGGAAGCGTACGGTGTTGCCGGACAGCGTGCGCAGCGCCGCCAGCGGCTGGTTGAGTTCGTGGGCGATGCTGGTGGACATCTGCCCGATCACCGCCAGCTTGCCGGCCTGGACCAGTTCGTCCTGGGCCTTGCGCAGGGTGTCCTCGGCCTGCTGGCGCTCGTGGATCTCGGCGGTCAGGCGTTCGTTGCTGGCCTGCAGGTCGGCGGTGCGTTCGGCGATCTTCACTTCCAGTTCGCCGTTGGCCCGTTGCAGCGCCTCGCGCGCGGCGAGGCGGGTGGCCAGCACCTTGCGTCGCTCGTTCCAGGCGATCAGCAGGAATGCCAGCAGGGCGAAGCCGATGGCGGCCAGCATGCCGTTGCGCACGGCATCGCGGCGCAGGTCCTCCAGCGGGCTGAGCAGGGTCAGGTTCCACGGCGTGTCGTTCAGCGCGCGGGTCTGTGCCAGATAGCTGATCGCCTCGCCGCGCGGGTGCTGCGCGTCGGCGGCGAAGCTCAGCCGCTCGACCCCGGCGGCCAGCGGCTCGCGCTCCAGCGGCTGCCATTCGTTCAACGCCCACCAGTAGTACTGCATGCTGCGCGCCAGGCGCTCCTTGTCGTCGGGGCTCAGGGAGCGCACCGCCTTCAGGCGCAGGGCAGGGTTGCTGGAGAGGATGATGATGCCGTTCTCGTCGCTGACGAAGGCTTCCAGACGCGCCTTCTCCCAGCGTTCCTCGAGGGCGTCCATCTTCACCTTGACCACCGCCACGCCGATGATCCGGCCGCCGTGGACCAGGCCGTGGGCCAGGTAATAGCCCGGCTCGCCACGAGTGCTGCCGATGCCGTAGAAGCGGCCTGGCTTGCCCTTCATCGCATCCTGCCAGTAGGCGCGGAACGACAGGTCCTCGCCGAGGTAGCTGTCCGGGTCGCTCCAGTTGCTGGTGGCCAGCACCCGGCCATTGGTATCCAGCAGGTATACCGCGCGGCTGCCGGCGCGGCGGTTGAGGCCTTCAAGGTAGGTGTTGACCATGTTCCGCCGGTACGGCGTCGGGTCGGTCAGCAACTGGCTGACGCTGCGCTCCAGCTCCAGCAGGCTGGGCAGGTAGGTGTACTTGCTGATCTCGCTCTCCACCGTGCGCGCATGCAGTTCCAGCTGGCGTTCGCCGTTCTCGGCGAGGGTGCGGATGCCGGCGTTTTCGCTGATCCGGTAGCCGCCGTAGCCGAAGGCGAGCATCAGCAGGAGGAGGGGGATGGGCAGCAGCAACTGGCGGACGAGGCGGGGTTTCACGGCGAGTGACGGCGGTACGCGGCAGGGCGGATCGGGGGATTCCATCACAGTCGTCGCGGCTAGGCCAGCCCGCCGCCCGGGCTGGCGGCGGAGCGGGCGGTTTTCCGGCGCGGCCGGTGGGCGGCGCCAGAAGGATTCACTCAGTATTCCCAGAAGATCCGCTGCAGTTCCTTGCTGTCCTGGGTCTTGGTCATCGCGACCGCGGCCAGGATCCGGGCTTTCTGCGGGTTCAGGTCGTGGGCGACGATCCAGTCGTTCTTGTCATCCGGCTGCTCGGCGTTGCGCAGGACGAAGCCGCCGGCGTTGACGTGCGAGGAGCGGATGATCTGCACGCCCTGCTTGCGCAGTTCCTGCAGGGCCGGCACCACGCGCGCGGGTACCGAGCCGTTGCCGGTGCCGGCATGGATGATCGCCTTGGCGCCGGCCTGGGCCAGGGCCTTGTAGGCGGTGTCGCTGACGTTGCCGTAGCTGTAGGCGATTTCCACCGGAGCCAGCGCGGAAATCTGCTTGATGTCGAACTCCGAGTTCACCGTATGTCGCTTGACCGGCGCGCGGAACCAGTAGCTCTTGCCTTCGACCACCATGCCCAGCGGGCCCCACGGGCTCTTGAACGCTTCGGTCTTGATGTTGACCATCTTGCTCGCGTCGCGACCGGATAGAATCTCGTCGTTCATGGTGATCAGCACGCCCTTGCCGCGCGCCGACTTGTCGCCGGCCACCGCCACGGCGTTGTACAGGTTGAGCATGCCGTCGGCGGACATCGCGGTGCCCGGGCGCATCGAGCCGACCACCACGATGGGCTTCTCGGTGTGCTCGACCAGGGTCAGGAAGTAGGCGGTCTCTTCCAGGGTGTCGGTGCCATGGGTAATCACGATGCCGTCGACGTCGTCGCGGTCGGCCAGCTTGGCGACGGTCTTGCCCAGTTCCAGCAGGTTCTCGTTGGTGAAGCTCTCCGAGGCGATCTGGAACACCTGTTCGCCGCGCACGTTGGCGATGTCCTTGAGCTGCGGCACGCTGGCCAGCAACTGGTCGACCGGCACCTTGGCGGCGGTGTAGGTGGCGCTGTTGGCGGCGCTGGCGCCGGCGCCGGCGATGGTGCCGCCGGTGGCCAGGATGACCACGTTGGACAGTTTCTGTTGCGGTGCGACTTCCTTGGCCTGGGCGGCCTGCGGCAGCAGGAGCATCAGGGCCATAACACCGGGTGCGAACGCGTGGAGCAATGGCTTCATGGCGATATCTCGTGTCGGTAGGTTGGTAGGGTTATCGTCGTTGCACGCAATCAGGCGCGGGCGGCCTCGACCGCCCGCCGTCCTGTCAGGGTTTCACCACCAGGCCGACGCCGCGGCCTCGGGGGTCGGAAGCGGTCTCCACGGCCTTGCCGTCGACGCGGATGGCCTGGATGTCACCCATGTTCCAGCCCTGGTCCTCCAGGGTGTAGCCCATCGCCTTCAGTTCCTCGGCGACCTTGCCGGTGAGCGGCGCGTAGGCGTCGTAGTAGATCGTGTCCTTGGGCAGCAACTGGTGGTGCACGCGCTGCGCGGCGACGGCCTTCTCCAGCGGCAGATGGAAGTCGTAGATGTTGTTCAGCACCTGGAAGATCGAGGTGAATATCCGCGAACCGCCGGGAGTGCCGAGCACCAGGCTGACCTTGCCGTCGCGGGTGACGATGCTCGGGCTCATCGAGGAAAGCATGCGCTTGCCCGGCTCGATGGCGTTGGCGTCGCTGCCGACCACGCCGAAGGCGTTGGCCACGCCCGGCTTGGCGCTGAAGTCGTCCATCTCGTCGTTGAGCAGGAAGCCGGCGCCCTTGACCACCACGCCGCTGCCGAAGTCCCAGTTGAGGGTGTAGGTGTTGCTCACCGCGTTGCCGTCGGCGTCGACGATGGAGAAGTGCGTGGTCTGGTGCGGTTCCAGGCCGGGACGGACCTTCTCGGTCGGCGAGATCGCCGCCGGATTGACCTCGGCGGCACGCTGTTTCAGGTACGCCGGGTCGGTCAGGCGCGCCACCGGGACCTTGGCGAAGTCCGGGTCGCCGAGGTAGTCGGCACGGTCGGCGAACACGCGTTTCTCGATCTCCGCCAGCAGGTGGATGTAGCGCGCGGAGTTCAGCTCGACGCCCTTGAAGTCGGCGGCGCGGTTTTCCTTGATGCCCAGCAACTGGGCCAGGGCGATCCCGCCGGAGCTTGGCAGCGGTGCGGTATAGAGCGTGTTGCCCTGCCAGTCGACGCGCATCGGTTCGCGCCACCTGACCTTGTAGTCGGCGAGGTCCTGGTGGGTGATCAGTCCCTTGTCCTGCTGCATCTGCGCCACCAGCAGGTCGGCGGTATGGCCCTTGTAGAACTCGTCCGGGCCCTTGTCGGCGATGCGCTCCAGGGTCTTCGCCAGGTCCGGCTGGAGGAACGCCTCGCCGGCCTTCATGTGGCCGAAGTAGTCGCCGAAGTTGGTCTTGCCGTTGAACAGGGCGACGGCGTCCTGGCGGTACTGGAACTGCTTGTCGGCGACCTTGAAGCCCTTTTGCGCGTAGCCGATGGCCGGGGTCAGCAGCTCGCTCCAGGGCAGCTTGCCGAACCGCTTGTGGGCTTCCCAGAGGCCCATCACGGTGCCCGGCACGCCGGCGGCCTTGGCGCCGACCAGGCTGAGGTTCTCGATCACCTCGCCCTTGTCGTCCAGGTACATGGTCTTGCTCGCGGCCTTCGGCGCCACCTCGCGGTAGTCGAGGAAGTACGGCTTGCCGTCCATGTACAGGGTCATGAAGCCGCCGCCGCCGATGTTGCCGGCCTCGGGGTAGGTGACCGCCAGGGTGAAGGCGGTGGCCACAGCGGCGTCCACCGCGTTGCCGCCGGCCTCGAGGATCTGCGCGGCGACCTTGGCGCCGTACTCGTCGGGCGCGGCGACGGCGCCGCCGTCGAGCGTGGTGGCGAAGGCCGAGGAGGATGCGGCGGCGATGGCGACGCCGAGGGACAGGGTTCTGAAGAGCACAGGTTGCATGGGCTTTCCCTATTTATTGTTATCGCAGGCGAGGGTAGAGCAGGCCCCCGCCGGGCGGGCCGGCGAGGGCGGGTACATCAGTGCGGGAGGATCTTGGCGAGGAACTGCTGGGCGCGTTCGGAGCGGGCGCTGACGTCGCCGAAGAACTCCTCCTTCTCGCAGTCTTCCACGATCTGCCCGCGGTCCATGAAGATCACCCGGTTGGCGACCTTGCGCGCGAAGCCCATCTCGTGGGTCACGCACATCATGGTCATGCCTTCCTGGGCCAGCTGGACCATCACGTCGAGCACCTCGTTGACCATTTCCGGGTCGAGCGCCGAGGTCGGCTCGTCGAACAGCATCACCACCGGGTCCATCGCCAGCGCGCGGGCGATCGCCACGCGCTGCTGCTGGCCGCCGGAGAGCTGGCCGGGGTGCTTGTGCGCGTGCTCCTTGAGACCGACGCGCTCGAGCAGGGCCAGGCCCTTCCTGGTGGCTTCTTCCTTGCTGCGGCCGAGTACCTTGATCTGCGCGATGGTCAGGTTCTCGGTGATGCTCAGGTGGGGAAACAGCTCGAAATGCTGGAACACCATGCCGACCCGCGAGCGCAGCTTGGGCAGGTTGGTCTTCGGATCGGCGATGGAGGTGCCGTCGACGACGATGTCGCCCTTCTGGAAGGGTTCCAGTGCGTTGACGCACTTGATCAGGGTCGACTTGCCCGAGCCCGACGGCCCGCAGACCACCACCACTTCGCCTTTCGCAACCTCGGTGGAGCAGTCGGTCAGGACCTGGAAGTCGCCATACCACTTGCTGACATTCTTGATGGAAATCATACGGTTAACCTTTTCTGCAGACGTTTGACGGCGAACGAGGCGGTGAAGCTTACGACGAAGTAGACCAGGCCGGCGAAAATCAGGAACTCGTTGGCCTGGCCGATGATGTCGCCGCGTGAACGGGCCGAATTGAGGAAGTCCATCAGGCCGACGGTATAGACCAGCGAGGTGTCCTGGAACAGGATGATGCTCTGTTGCAGCAGCAGCGGGGTCATCTTGCGGAACGCCTGCGGCAGGATCACCAGGCGCATGGTCTGCCCGTAGGTCATGCCCAGTGCCTGGGCGGCGCCCATCTGGCCTTTCGGGATGGCCTGGATGCCGGCGCGGACGATCTCGCAGTAATAGGCCGCCTCGAACATCATGAAGGCCACCAGGCAGGAGGTGAACGCCCCCACCGGGGTGTCCTCGCCGGTGATCCAGCGCAGGATGAAAGGCACCGCGAAGTAGAACCAGGTGATCACCAGCAGCAGCGGGATCGAGCGGAAGTAGTTGACGTAGAAGCCGGCGATGTTCGACAGCAGCTTGCTGCTCGACAGCCGCATCAGCGCCAGCACGGTACCCAGCGCGACGCCGCCGAGGACGCCGAGGACCATCAGCTTGAGGGTCATCAGCATGCCTTCCCAGAGGCTCGGCAGGGCGGGAACGATTCCACTGAAGTCCATCATTTACCTCCTACGGAGATCAGGCCCGGTACGGCGACCTTTCTCTCCACCAGGCGCATGATCAGCATCAGGCTCATGTTCAGCGTGAAGTAGATCAGCGTGGCCAGGGTGAAGGCCTCGAACAGGTTGGCGGAGAACTCGGCGGTCTGCTTGGTCTGCGCGAGCAGTTCCATCAGGCCGATCAGCGAGGCCACCGAGGAGTTCTTGAAGATGTTGAGGAACTCCGAGGTCAGCGGCGGGATGATGATCCGGAAGGCCTGGGGCAGCAGCACGTGGCGGTAGATCTGCGGCAGGCGGAAGCCCATCGCGCGGGCCGCCGAGGTCTGTCCGTAGGGCAATGCCTGGATGCCGGTGCGCACCTGCTCACAGACTCGCGCGGCGGTGAACAGGCCGAGGCAGATGACCACGCTCAGGTAGGCCGAGGTGGTCGGGTTGAGGTCCTGCTTGAACCAGGTCTGCAGGCCCTCGGGCAGCAGGTCGGGCACCAGGAAGTACCAGATGAACAGCTGCACCAGCAGCGGCACGTTGCGGAAGAGTTCCACGTAGGCGGTGGCGATGCCCGATACCAGGCGGTTCGGCACGGTGCGCATGACGCCGAGCAGCGAGCCCAGCGCCAGGGCGATGATCCAGCCGACCAGGGCGATGGCGATGGTCCAGCCCAGACCGGCGATGTACCAGTCGAGGTAGGTTTCGCTGCCGATCCCGGTGGACTTGAAGAACACGCCCCAGTCCCAGTTGTAATTCATGTTGGGGTTTCCCCTCGGTTCAATCGGTTGCAGACACTGGCGAGGAAGGACGGCGCCGGCAGGGCCTGGCGGCCCGCGGCGCGGTACTTCCGGGGGAGACGGCTGGGGAGGGGCGAGCCCCTCCCGCGTCCCCGAGGCCCCGCCGCGAAGCGGGGGCGACGCGCGAAGCGCTGGCGCTCTTGGAGGAACGCCAGGCGCTCGTTACATCTGCTCGGCGGCCTTGTCGGTCGGATTGGCGATCAGCTTCTTCAGCTCGTCGCTCATGGGGAAGTTGAGGTTCAGGCCCTTCGGCGGGATCGGCTGGGTGAACCACTTGTCGTAGATCTTGTTGACCTCGCCGGAGGCGTAGGTGTCGGTGATGGCCTTGTCGACCACCTTCTTGAACGCCGCGTCGCCCTTGCGCACCATGCAGCCGTAGATCTCGAAGGACTGCGGGGTGCCGCCGACGACCCAGTCGTCCGGCTTCTTGGCCTTGGCCATTTCGCCGTAGAGCAGCGCGTCGTCCATCATGAAGGCCACCGCGCGGCCGGACTCGAGCATCATGAAGGACTCGCCGTGGTCCTTGGCGGAGATGATGTTCATGCCCATCTTCTTGTCCGCGTTCATGGCCTTGAGCAGGCGCTCGGAGGTGGTGCCGGCGGTGGTCACCACGTTCTTGCCCTTGAGGTCGTCGAAGTCCTTGATGTTGGCGGTCTTCTTCGACAGCAGGCGGGTGCCGACCTCGAAGATGCCGACGGAGAAGTCGACCTGCTTCTGGCGCTCTTCGTTGTTGGTGGTGGAGCCGCACTCGATGTCCACGGTGCCGTTCTGCACCAGCGGGATGCGGGTCTGCGAAGTGACCAGGTTGTAGCGGACCTTCAGGTCGGGGAGGTTGAGTTCCTTCTTCACCGCCTCGACCACTTTCAGTTGCAGGTCGTGGGAATAGCCGATCGGTTTGCCCGGTTCGACGCCGAGGTAGGAGAAGGGAATCGAAGCGTCACGGTGACCGAGGGTGATGGTGCCGGTGTCCTTGATCTTCTTCAGCGTGCCGGTGAGCTCGTCAGCGACGACCGGAGCGGACAACAGAGCGGCCACGATGGCGGTGCTCAGCAGACTGGGAGCGATACGCATGAATTTCTTCCTCGACTTGTTTTGATTTTTATTGAGCCGCGAGCGCCTGGCCTCTCCGGGACAGGGTGTTTCGCGGTTTTCCCCGGCAGGGGAAGCCACGAGAGTATCGTGCTTGCCGAACAGTGTAGTGGCAGGATGCATGCCAGCTTATGAAATCCGGCTGTTTTTAGCCTAACTTGTTGAAGATAAAAGAAATTAAATTTGGATGAAAATGCCCCGAAATGGCCTTCCGTCCGCTCTTCCGAATATTTTCGGGGCATGGCGTTCGGTTTTCCGAACGTTTTGCCGAAGGCCGTTCTTGAGCCTTTTCAGGGTTTTCTGACGGTTCGTTCAGAAACTGTTCAGGCTTCATTCAGTCCCGATTCAGGCCGGGTTCAGCACACTCCACGCTGCGAGGCGCAAGCCGTCACGTCTTGCCTTCCTTCCCTGGCGACGGTCCCTGGAGCCCACATGCGCTTTCCCATCCTGAGCCTGCTGGCCGTGCTCGCCGCACCTGCCTGGGCCGCCGACGGCGAGTTCTGGTACTTGCAGACAAGCGTCTATACGCGGCATTTCAACCCGGACCCGGAGCACAACAACCATCAGGACCTGCTCGGCCTCGAATACAACCGCGCCGATGGTGTGCTGGCCGGCGGCGCCACCTTCCGCAACTCCTTCCGCCAGCGCTCCAACTACGCCTACCTGGGCAAGCGTTTCGACAGTGACAGCCACCCGGTCTACCTGAAGGTCACCGGCGGCCTGTTGCAGGGCTATCGCGGCGAATACCGCGACAAGATCCCGCTGAACCGCTTTGGCGTGGCGCCGGTGATCATTCCCTCGGTAGGGATGCGCTTCGGCGCGCTGGGCAGCGAGCTGGTGCTGCTGGGCAATTCGGCGGCGATGATCAACGTCGGCCTGCGTCTCTGAGGCGGGCGCGGAACGCTGGCTGGTCTAGGCTGTCGTCTGTTCCCCGAGCCGCGTTCCCGAGCGGTTCGCCATTCGACAGGAGACTCCCATGCAGATCGATCTGAGCGACAAACTGGCGATCGTCAGCGGTTCCACCGCCGGCATCGGCTTCGCCATCGCAACCGGGCTCGCCGCCGCTGGCGCCACCGTGGTGGTCAACGGCCGCAGCCAGGCGGCGGTGGACCGTGCGATCGCGGCGATCCGGGACGGCCAGCCGGATGCCAGGGTCCGCGGCGTCGCCGGCGACCTGGGTACGGCGGAGGGCTGCGCGGCCTTCGTCGCCGCCGAGCCGAAGGCGGACATCCTGGTCAACAATCTGGGCATCTTCGAGCTGAAGGACTTCTTCGACATCGAGGACGCCGAGTGGAGCCGCTTCTTCGAGGTCAACGTGATGTCCGGGGTGCGCCTGGCCCGCGCCTACGTCCCGGGAATGGTCGAGCGCGGTTGGGGACGAGTGGTGTTCCTGTCTTCGGAGTCGGCGTTGAACATCCCGGCGGACATGATCCACTACGGCTTCAGCAAGACCGCCAACCTCTCGGTGTCGCGCGGCCTGGCCAAGCGCCTGGCCGGCAGCGGGGTGACGGTGAACGCGGTGCTGCCCGGGCCGACCCTCACCGAAGGCGTCGCCGAGATGCTCCGCGAGGATGCGCGCAAGGCCGGGCAGAGCATAGAAGAGGCCGGCACCGCCTTTGTTCGGCAGCACCGCTCCAGTTCGATCATCCAGCGCCTGGCGACGCCCGAGGAAGTCGCCAACCTGGTGGTCTACACCTGCTCGACCCAGGCCTCGGCGACCACCGGCGCGGCCCTGCGGGTCGATGGCGGGGTGCTCGACAGCCTGGCCTGAGGAGCGCGCAACGCCAGCGTAAAAACACTCCTCGGCACGCCTGGCACGGCACCCGGCGGCCCTGGCCGGTTGCCACGCCGGCGCCTGGCGGCGGCGCTCGTAAAGCTTGCGTAACGAGGCGCGACAGGAAGTGCGGGGAGGTCTAGAACGGCAGGTACCGTCATTCAGAGGATACCGCCACTCATGTCAGCAGCCTCGCTAGCCTTCCTCGACGGGTCGCTCCCCATGACCCCCGTCGAGCAACCCCGACCGCCGGCTCTCGCCGACCTCGGCAGCCGCCTGATGATCGTCGTCGAGCGACGCGAGGACTGGGCCTCCTACCTGCCCAGCGAGGAAGTCCTCACCGTCCAGGAATACCTCGAGCAATCGGCGCGCGACCACGGCGGCCGCCGCGTGCAGGTGATCAACCTGTGCCGCGGCTACAAGTACCTCGGCCTCGGCTACTACTGTTCGCTGCTGGCCGAGGCCCGCGGCCACCGGGTGATCCCGTCGCTGCGCTGCATCAGCGAACTGGCTCGCAAGTCGGTGTACGGGCTGGCCCTGGGCGGCCTCGACAAGGCCCTGGACAAGGCGCTGTGCCGCACGCCCTATGGCGCCACCGACGGCTTCACCCTGACCCTGTATTTCGGCCATACCGAGTTCGAGCCGCTGGCCGACCTGGCCCGCCAGTTGTTCGAAGCCTTTCCCTGCCCGATCCTGCTGGTGGAGTTCCGTCGCCAGCAGGGCTGGCATATCGAGGGAGTGCGTCCTGGCGTGCTGAACCGCCTGCGTGGCGACCAGGAGGATGTCTTCGCCGGAGCCCTCGACGCTTTCAGCCGGCGCGCCTGGCGCATGCCGCGTTCGCGGCGGGTGGCGCGCTACGACATGGCGATCCTGCACGATCCCGACGAAGCGCTGCCGCCGTCCAACCCGCAGGCGCTGGCCAACTTCGTGCGGGTCGGCGCCAGCCTCGGCATCGACGTCGAACTGATCGGACGCAAGGACTACGCACGCCTGGCCGAGTTCGACGCCCTGCTGATCCGCGAGACCACCCGGGTCGACCACCACACCTATCGCTTCGCCGAGAAGGCCGAGCGCGAAGGCCTGGTGGTGATGGACGACCCGGCATCGATCCTGCGCTGCACCAACAAGGTCTACCTGGCCGACCTGCTCGGCTGCCGGCAATTGGGCATGCCGCTCACCGAGATCCTCTACAAGGAACGCCCGCAGGACTGGCAGCGGGTGGCCCGGCGCCTGGGCTTCCCACTGGTGCTGAAGATTCCCGATGGCTGCTTTTCCCGCGGGGTGGTCAAGGTCAACGACGACAGCGAACTGCTGGCGGCGGCGAGCGAGCTGTTCGAGCGTTCGGTCCTGTTGCTGGCGCAGGAGTTCTTCTACACCGAGTACGACTGGCGCATCGGTGTGCTCGACCGCCAGCCGTTGTACGCCTGCCAGTACTTCATGTCGCGCGGCCACTGGCAGATCTACAACCACAAGGCCGACGGCCAGGACGTCAACGGCGAGTGCCGCGCCGTACCGCTGGAGCAGGTGCCGCCGGCGGTGCTGGAGCTGGCTCTGGAGGCGGCCGGGCGGATCGGCGACGGCCTCTATGGGGTGGACCTGAAGCAGGCCGGCGACAGGGTGCTGGTCATCGAGGTCAACGACAACCCGAACCTCGACGCCGGCATCGAGGACGGCCAGCTCGGCGACGAACTCTACCGGCGCATCCTCCAGGCCTTCGTCCGCCGCCTGGAGCTCAAGCATCGCGGGCAACTGAGCAAGGCGCTGCGCTGAACATGGCGGCCTTGCTCAGGGTGCCAAGCGCAGGGCGAGCGCGGCCGGCTTGACGCAACGAACCACATGGCGGCCGCGCGCGTCCACCTCGATCCCCTGTAGCAGCGGCTCGAAGCCGGGGAAGTGTTCGCCGAAGGTCCGCAGCGCCAGCAGATAGTCGACCAGCGCTCGCGGTTCCAGGGGCACGCGGTCACCCGGCAGCAGCAGGGGCGGGTCGGCCGGGCCGGCGCCGATCAGGCTGACGACGACGCGTCCGCCAAGGTCGGCCAGTTCCACCCACTCGGTCTCGCCGTTGACCAGGTAGCCGTAGAGCGCGGCCGGCGAGACCGCGCCGCGGATGGCGGTCCCGACGCTGGCCGCGGCCAGCTCGGCGAGGCGCAGGCGGAGCGAGGCCTCGTGGATCATTGCGCAGAGTTCGCGCAGTCCCAGGTAGTTGTAGAGGGGCGAGCTCTCCAGCAGGTCGGGTATCACCTGTTTCAGCGGCGCATCTTCGTCATGCCAGCGCTTGAACTCCAGCAGCTTGTCCACCAGCGGACGGGCATGTTCCGGCTGGGCGTCCCGGGGAAGGAACAGCAGCACGCGATAGTCTCCGGTGCACAGCGGCGTGATGCCATGGCGACGCAGATAGCGCGAGACCACCTGCGCAGGGACTCCGAAGCTGGCCGGGCGACCCTGGGCATCGAGTCCCGGACAACCCAGGTCGACTCGCAGGGCTAGCGACTGGCAACAACTGCCGGGTGCCCGGCTGAAATCCTGCCAGCGTCGGCGCGCGGGCGCTTCCTCCGCGGCGTGGGAGGCGGCTACGGCGGGCTGGAAGAACCAGTGGTGGCCGTCCTGTCCGGCCAGTCGCTGCATGGCTGCGCGCAGCGCCTGATGGAAGGCCTGGGCGAGTGGCTCGCGCTCCTCGGACAAGGGCTCCGGCGAGTCGGACAGCGGCGTCGCCGCCGGTCCGGAGGGGGACGGCGGCGAGGCATGCTGGTTCAGGTATCCCGAGAAAAACGCAAGCGTCGCAGGGAAGAACTCGTCGCTATGGATGACCCTGATGGGATAACCATTGTAGGTGGAGCGGGAAAGGGTTCGAGTGGGCGATTGGCAATAGCCGGTTTCTTCCCGGGTTTGCGCGTGAGGTGGTTTCTTCGGAAATCTCTGATCGATGAATATGGCGTTTGAATCCTGGCTGGTAATTCTTAGGAAAATTCTCACAGAACATGCCGGCCAGGCGGGAGGCGAGGGGTGGCTGGTACCTTTGAAAGTGATATATCCGCCCTCCACAGCCACTTCCCGCTCGCCAACATTGTCGCAGGAAAGGAAGTTGCCTGGAGCCATGGAAAACTCTTTTCGATACATGCCGTTGTCCTTTTTCTCGAATTCTCTCGGGACGGCGCTGGCAATCAGGGAAGTTTGCCTGCCGTCGATTTCAAGGAGTGTCAGTGGTTGATGACGTACTTGGCGCTGGCGAAGGCCGGAGGAATGTAGAAGTTCCACTTGTTGCGCCGCGCCAGGGTCTTGAAGGCGCTGATGGAAGTGCAATCGGCTTTCTGGAAGATGTTGCTCTTGTGAAACTTTATGGTGCTCAGGGAACGACTGATCTGTTCGGCTATTTCCTTTTCCGACAGGCCGGCGAGCATCAGGTAGATCACGTCCCACTCACGTGCGGTGAACAATGGCGTGGGCTGCGTGAAGGTGAAGGTGCCGATGCCATCGGTGGCGATGAAGCCGCGCGGGGCGATGGACGTCAGCGACTTGGCATGGGCGATCACGCCGGTGCGGTTGGCCCGGCGGTCGTACAGCGGCATCCGCTCGAAGTAGAGACAGCGGGGGGCGGGATGGTCCTCGGCGCTGAGCAGCGCCAGCGCCTCTATGCGCTTGCCGGTCTGGATCACCAGCTTGTCGTGCAATTCGATGTTGCTGCTGAACGGCGAAAGCAGGGAGCTTTTCTGACCGAACTGCGGGGTAATCAATTCCATGTAGCGTCGATTGACGTAGACGAAGTTCAGACAGGTGTCCTTTACGCTCCAGGCTTCTTCGCTCTGCTCCCAGGAAATGATCAGTTCGATAGGAATATGCACCGACATGTGTCGACTCATATCCTGAATTCTTTCGATATCCGATAACGTCATAGGCTACTCCACTCATTACATACATGTGGGTGGAACTTTGAATGGAAGGAGGTTGGTTAAGGCGAGTGCCTGTCGGGATGGTCGAATGTTTACAGGGTCATTTCTGCTGGCCATGTTTCGGGATCGGCTTATTCTCCTGTCGACGAGGAATCATGAGGTTGCTCTTTTAGTCTCAGGTTATATCCGTACCTGCTGGCTAGTGCTGTACCTTTGATAGGGTTTTTTTGCGCTGTTCTAATAGGTTTTCCGAGCGATGCGGTGAATGGAACGACAGGGCCCGGACTGGCTTGCCGGGCGTCATGCCGTCGGTCATGCGCGGGTGGCAGCGTCGCTATCGGCGGTTATCGTGTAACGCTGGGAGCTGCCAGGAGGACGCCATGTCCAGCCTCACCGTGCTGTCGCTGGCCGCCGTCCTGGCCGTGCCGGCCTGGCCCGCATTCGCCGGGGAGCCGCTGCCGGACGACCTGCCGCCAGCGGTGCCCGCCGCGCCAGCGACCGAACCGATTCCCATGGGTCGCGCGCCGCAGCCGCAGCGGCAGATCGTCGAGCCGGCGCTGCCGGGCGGCGCGGCGCGGCGGCAGGAGGAAAAGCCACGTGCCGCCGAGGAAGGCCTGCGGATCGGCAACGGCCGCCTGCGCATTCGCCAGGACGATGCCGGGCCGACCCGCGAGAGCCCGCTGCGCGATCCCCTCCTGAATCCCTACGCCCCGCGCCAGCCCTGACCGACGGCCCGCGCCGCGGGGCCCGGGCGGGTCTAGGCTTGTGCTGCGCCCGCGCCGACCGTTCGTCCGCGCCGCGCGGTTTTCTTCCCGCCCCTGTCGAAAGGCGCTTGCGCCGGGCGACTACTGAACGAACGGATCGTCGATCCGCACCAGGAGCCCACCATGAAATACCTCTGCCTGATCTATTTCGACGAAGCGAAGCTGGCCGCCGTACCGGCCGAGGAAGTCGCCGCCATCGTCGACGAGTGCATGAGCTACACCGACCAGTTGAGCAAGGCCGGCCACTACATCGCCTCGCACGCCCTGCAGTCGGTACAGAGCGCCACCACCCTGCGTCACCAGGGCGGCAAGCTGGCGATGACCGACGGTCCGTTCGCCGAGACCAAGGAGCAACTCGGCGGCTTCTACCTGATCGAGGCCAGGGACCTGAACCAGGCGTTGCAGATAGCCGCGAAGATCCCGCCGGGACGGCTCGGCTGCGTCGAGGTGCGGCCGATCAAGGAGTGGGAGTGAACGGCGCCCGGCGCCGGAGGTGGAGCATGTGCCCCGTTTGTATCGCGTCCCTGTCCCTGCTGTTCGCCGGCGGCGCTTCGCTGACCGGCATCGCCCTGCTGGGCGGGCGTCGGCGCCCGTCACGGGCGAAGGCGGAGTCCGGCGGCAAACCTGGAATTTCCGTGGAGAATCGGCAATGAACCTTTCCTTGCAGGAACACCCGGTGACCAGCCGGGAAGACTGGCTGGATGCCCGCCGCCGCCTGCTGGCGCGGGAAAAGCAACTGACCCGGCTGCGTGACCAGCTCGCCGCCGAACGCCGCCAACTGCCCTGGGTCCGGGTGGAGCGGGACTACCGCTTCCAGGGCGAGCACGGCGAGCGTTCGCTGGCCGAGCTGTTCGGCGGCAACAGCCAACTGATCGTCTACCACTTCATGTTCGGTCCCGGCTGGAGCGAAGGCTGCGTCGGCTGCTCGTTCCTCGCCGACCACATCGACGGCGCCAACCAGCATCTGGCGCACCACGATGTCAGCCTGGTGGCGGTATCGCGCGCGCCGCTGGAGGAGTTCCAGGCATTCCGCCGACGCATGGGTTGGCGCTTCGCCTGGTATTCCTCCCACGGCAGCGCTTTCAACCGCGATTTCGGCGTGGCCTTCGACAAGGCGCAGCTGGCCGCCGGCGCGGTCGACTACAACTATGAGCCGAGCCGCGATGCCGGCGAGGAAATGCCCGGCGCCAGCGTGTTCTACCGCAACCCGGCGGGCGAGGTGTTCCACACCTATTCGGCCTACGCGCGCGGCCTGGACATCCTGCTCACCATCTACAACTTCCTCGACCTCACGCCCAGGGGCCGCAACGAGGAGCAGATCATGGACTGGCTGCGCCATCACGACCGCTACGACGAGGCGTCGAGAAGCGCCTGCTGCCACGCGGAGGGTCGCCATTGAGGGCGCACGGCGAGCCATTGCGCAGCCGCATCGATGCGCTCTACCGCGAGGAGTCGCGGCGCGTGCTGGCGACCCTGATCCGCCTGCTCGGCGATTTCGAACTGGCCGAGGAGGCATTGCACGACGCCTTCATCGCTGCCGTCGAGCAGTGGCCGCGCGACGGTATCCCACGCAACCCGCGCGCCTGGCTGGTTTCCGCCGGGCGCTTCAAGGCCATCGACAACCTGCGCCGGCGCTCGCGCTTCGACGCCTCGCAGCGGCTGCTCGCCGAGCAGCTGGAAGACCAGGGCGAAGCGCCGCCGGAGGAGGGCGAGGCGGTGGAAGACGACCGGTTGCGCCTGATCTTCACCTGCTGCCACCCGGCGCTGACCGCCGAGGCCCAGGTGGCGCTGACCCTGCGCGAGGTCTGCGACCTGCGCACCGAGGAGATCGCCCGCGCGTTCCTCGCCGCGCCGAGCGCCATCGCCCAGCGCATCGTGCGGGCGAAGAACAAGATTCGCGACGCCCGGATTCCCTACCAGGTACCGGCCCTGGACGAGTTGCCCGGGCGCCTGGACAACGTCCTGCAGGTCATCTACCTGGTGTTCAACGAAGGCTACTCGGCGTCTGCCGGCGAGCGCCTGACCCGCGCCGATCTCAGCGGCGAGGCGATCCGCGTCGGTCGCCTGCTGGTCGAGCTGCTGCCGGACCCGGAGGCCCTCGGCCTGCTCGCCCTGATGCTGCTGCACGACTCGCGGCGCCAGGCGCGTACCTCGGCCAGCGGCGAACTGGTGCGGCTCGACGAGCAGGACCGCGCGCTGTGGAACCGCGAACTGATCGGCGAAGGCCTCGACCTGGTCGAGCGGGCCCTGGCCAGCCGCCGCTTCGGTCCCTATACCCTGCAGGCGGCGATCGTCGCGGTGCACGCTCGCGCGCCGCGCGCCGAGGACACCGACTGGGTGCGGATCGTCGCTCTCTACGACATGCTGCTGCGCCTGGCGCCATCGCCGGTGATCGAGCTCAACCGCGCCGTGGCCCTGGCCATGCGCGACGGCATCGAGGCCGGGCTGGCGGTGGTCGACGCGCTGCTGGCGCGCGGCGAGCTGGATGGCTACCACCTGGCGCATTCGGCGCGCGCCGACTTCTGCCGCCGGCTCGGCCGCCGCCAGGAGGCACGCGAGGCCTACCGCGCGGCGCTGGCCCTGGCGCGCCAGGAGCCGGAGCGACGCTTCATCGAGCGACGCCTGCGCGAGCTCGACTGAGGCGCGTCAGGCGGCGTCGGCGCAGGTCGCCGGCGCCTCGCCGCGGGTGAGCCACCAGAACAGCAGCGCCACCAGGCTGATCGCCGCGCCGAGCAGGCTCACCCCGTGCCAGCCGGCCCAGGCGTACATCGCCGTGCCGGCGCTGGCGCCCAGGCCGCTGCCGGCGGCGTAGAACAGCATGTAGCAACCCACCAGGCGGCTGTGCGCGCGTGGATCGATGGCGAAGACCAGGCTCTGGTTGAGCACGTGGATCGCCTGCCCGGCGAGGTCGAGCAGCAGCACGCCGAGCACCAGCGCCAGCAGCGAGTCCGCGCCGAGGCCCAGCGGCAGCCAGGACAGCAGCAACAGCAGCAGGGCGGCGCCGCTGAGCGGCTGTGCGTGGCCACGGTCGGCCAGGCTGCCGGCGCGCGCCGCGCCCAGTGCGCCGAGCGCGCCGACCAGGCCGAAGGCGCCGATGGCGCTGTGCGACAGCGCATGGGGCGGCGCGCTGAGCAGCAACGCCAGGCTGCTCCAGAACACCCCGAAGGCGGCGAACATCAGCAGCCCGAGCAGGCCGCGCACCTGCAGCGTGCGCTGGCTCGCCAGCAGGACGAACATCGAGCCGAGCAGTTGCCGGTAGGACAGCCCCAGCGCGTTCGCCGGCGCTGCCGGCAGCACCCGCCAGAGCAGCAGGCCGAGCGCGGCCATGGCCGTCGCCGAGACCAGGTAGACACTGCGCCAGCCGCCGAGGTCGGCGAGCAGCCCGGCCAGCGTGCGCGCCAGCAGCAGGCCGATGACCACGCCGCTCTGCGCCGCGCCGACCACCCGGCCGCGCTCGCCCGGCGCCGCCAGCGCCGCGGCGTAGGCCAGCAGGCCCTGGGTCATGGCGGTGCCGAGCAGACCCAGTCCGAGCAGGCCAAGCGCCAGGCCAAGGGCGTCGCCGGCGAAGCCCACCAGCAGCAACGGCAGCACCAGCAGCAGGAGCTGCACGAACATCAGCCGGCGGCGCTCCAGCAGGTCGCCCAGCGGTACCACCAGCAGCAGGGCCAGGGCGCAACCGGCCTGGGTCGCGCCGAACAGCAGGCCGACCCCGGCCTGGTCGATGGCGAACTCGGCGCCGAGGGCGTCCAGCAGCGGCTGGGCGTAGTAGACGTTGGCCACGCTGAGACCGCAGGCGATGGCGAACAGCAGCACCAGCGCGGAGGGGAGGGAGGATGGCGAGGATGGCATGCGAAGCGCTCCGTAAGGTTTCAATATGAAACTAAATCGGAGGCTAGGAATTTTGGTTTCAAAATGCAACTTAAATTATCGCAGCAATGCGTCTATCGATAGCGACTCGCGCACAGCGGAACGCGGGCCCGCCGCCGATTTACCTGGCGGCGGGCCGCGTAGCGGACGCTACCGGTCCTGCTCGCAGTTGACCATCCAGGCCACGCCGAAGCGGTCGGTGAACATGCCGAAGCTCGCCGCCCAGAAGGTCGGGCCCAGCGGCATCTGCACCGAGCCGCCCTCGGCGAGGGCATTGAACAGGCGCTCGGCCTCGGCCTTGCTGTCGACGTTGAGGCTGATGGAACAGCCCTTGATGCCTTCGTAGGGATAGGCCGGGTGATTGTCCGAGGCCATCAGGGCGAAGCTGCCGACCACCAGCCGTGCGTGCATGATCTTGTCTTTCCAGTCGGCCGGGATGTCGCCGCACTCGGGGCTGTCGCCGAACGGCAGCATGGCCTCCAGGGTGCCGCCCAGGTGCTGGTGGTAGCAGGTGAAGGCCTCCCGGCAATTACCGTTGAAGATCAGGTAGGGGACGATTTGCATGGCGCTTTCCTCGTTCTTGGCGGAGTGCGGGGCGGTTCAGTTGCGTTTTTCCAGTTCGGCGCGCAGGCGCTCCTCGCGCTCGCGCAGTTCCGGGGTGAACTCCTCGCCGAAGTCCTCGGCCTCGAAGACCTGGCGGATCTCGATCTCGGATTCGCCGTCGAACGGGTTGGGGCAGCGCTTGACCCACTCGATGGCTTCTTCCAGGGAGGCCACCTGGAACATCCAGAAACCGGCGATCAGCTCGCGGGTTTCGGCGAAGGGGCCGTCGATCACTGTCCGCGTGCTCCCGGAAAAGCGCACCCGCGCGCCTTTCGCGCTCGGCTGCAGGCCTTCGCCGGCGAGCATCACCCCGGCCTTGACCAGTTCCTCGTTGTAGCGGCCCATCGCCGCGAGCAGTTCCTCGCTGGGCATCTCGCCGGCTTCGGAAGCCTGGGTGGCCTTGACGATCACCATGAATCTCATCTGCGTTCTCCTTGTTGTTCTGCGCAATGCGGCCCGTTCTGGCCCGCCTCCCGAACTGGTCGAACGGCGGGCCGGCGGATCGACAGGTGACGGCGGTTTTTTCGCTGGCCGGGGCAGTATAGGAGGCCCGCGCCGAGCGGCCGGGATGGCCGACGAGCGTCGCTGCGGAGCTTGCCGACCGCTGGGCGGGCCGCGCCAGCCGTGGCCTGCAGGGCTTCTACACTGTTCCAGCAGAGCCACTTCCGCGAGCCCCGGCATGCCCCGTATCGTCTTCGCCCCGGCCATCCAGCGGCATGTCGCCATGCCTGCCCTGGAGGTCAGCGCCGCCAGCGTCGCCGCCGCCTTGCAGGCGGCCTTCGCCCGCGAACCGCGTCTGCGCGGCTACCTGCTCGACGACCAGGGCGGCCTGCGCCGGCATGTGGCGCTGTTCGTCGATGGCGTGCAGGTCCGCGACCGCCGCGGCCTGGGTGACCGCCTCGAAGCCGACAGCGAGGTCTACGTGGTGCAGGCGTTGAGCGGCGGTTGAGCACGACAGAGGAGGACATCCGGTGAGCGAGCGACTCTACGTCGGCACCCGCAAGGGTCTGTTCGAACTGCAGCGCAACGCGGCGGGCCGGTGGCTGCCAATGGCCAGCCACTTCCTCGGCGAACCGGTGAGCATGCTCCTCGCCGATCCGCGCGACGGCGCGCTCTACGCGGCGCTGAACCTCGGCCATTTCGGCGTCAAGCTGTGGCGTCGCGACGCCGGCGCGACGGACTGGATGGAATGCGCGGTGCCGGTCTATCCGCCGCAGCCACCAGCGGCCGCAGGGCAGGCGGCGGAACCTCACTGGTCGTTGCAGCAATTGTGGATCCTCGAGCCAGGCGGCGCCGACCGCCCCGGCACGCTGTGGGCCGGGACCATCCCCGGCGGCCTGTTCCGCTCCGACGACCGTGGCGCCAGCTGGCGCCTCAACCGCGAACTGTGGGAGCGACCCGAACGCGCCCAGTGGTTCGGCGGCGGCTACGACCATCCCGGCATCCACTCCATCTGCGTCGATCCGCGCGACAGCCGCCACCTCTCCGTCGCGGTGTCCTGCGGCGGCGTCTGGCAGAGCCACGACGACGGCCGCAGCTGGACCTGCACCACCAAAGGCATGCGCGCCGACTACATGCCGCCGGAGCAGAGCGAGGAGGCGGCGATCCAGGACCCGCACCGCCTGGTGCAGTGCCAGGCGCGCCCGGAGTTCCTCTGGGTACAGCACCACAACGGCATCTTCCGTTCCCGCGACGGCGGCCTGCATTGGCAGGGCGTGGTCGCCGAGCCGTCCAGCTTCGGCTTCGCCGTCGCCGTGCACCCTCGGCAGCCGGACACGGCCTGGTTCGTCCCGGCGACCAAGGACGAATGCCGAATCCCCAGGGACGCCCGCTTCGTGGTCACCCGCACCCGCGACGGCGGCCGCAGCTTCGAGACCCTCGCCCGTGGCCTGCCGGAGGGCCCGGCCTACGACCTGGTCTACCGCCACGGCCTGGACATCGACCCCAGCGGCGAACGCCTGGCCATGGGCTCGACCACCGGCGGCCTGTGGCTCAGCGAGAACGGCGGGGAGGACTGGCAGCCGCTCTCGGCCAACCTGCCGCCGATCTACTGCGTGCGCTTCGCCTGAGCGCGCGGCGCTGGACAGCCTTGGCGCGCTTGCATAAGTTCGTGGGTTTTCGCCAAGGAGCCCACCCCATGAGCCTCGAATCCGTCCGGCGGTTCTTCGCCGAGAAAGCCCCGGACCTGCGCATCATCGAGCTGGAGACCAGCACCGCCACCGTCGCCCTGGCCGCCGAGGCCCATGGTGTGGAGCCGGGGCGGATCGCCAAGACCCTGTCGCTGCGCGTCGGCGAGCGCACCGTACTGGTGGTGGCGCGCGGCGATGCGCGGCTGGACAACCGCAAGATCAAGGCCGCGTTCGGCGGCAAGGCGAAGATGCTCGGCGCCGAGGAAGTGGTCGAGCTGACCGGGCACCCGGTCGGTGGAGTCTGCCCGTTCGGCCTGGCGACGCCGCTGGCGGTGTACTGCGACGTCTCGCTGCAAGCCTTCGACGAAGTGCTGCCGGCCGCCGGCGCGGTGCACAGCGCGGTGCGCATCGCCCCGCGGCGGATGGCCGAGCTGGTCGGCGCGCAGTGGGTCGATGTGTGCCAGGAAGTCCTCCAGGAAGCCTGACGACAACTGCCGGGCTCAGGCCAGGTTGAGCTGCCAGGACACCCCGAAGCGGTCGGCCAGCCAGGCGAAGCGCCGGCTGAAACCGTAGTCGCCGAGCGGCATCAGGGCCTTGCCGCCGTCGCCCAGGGCTGCGGCCAGGCGTTCGATCTGCGCGTCGCCCTCGCACTCGACGAAGAACGAGAACGCCGGGGTGAAATCGAAGGCATGGCGCACATGGCTGTCGATGCAGTGCACGCTCTGGTCGCCGAGGCGGAACAGCGCCTTCAGCACCGAGCCCTCCGGGCCCGGCCCCTCGGCGCCGTAGCGCTGGATCTGGAGGATCTCGGCGTCGTCGAACAGCGACAGGTAGAAGTTCATGGCCGTCTCGGCCTGGACGCCCTGGAACATCAGGAAGGGTCGTACGCGTGCGCTCATCGCGGTTTCCTCTGGAAGGCTGGCTCGACGCTAGAGCCTAGCTCACCACATTGCGGGTGAAACGCACCACCTCGTCCCCGTCGTTGACGTAGGCGTACGGCTGGTCGCTGGCGAAGGCATGGAAGTCGCCGGCCGCGATGCACCGCTCGCCGTCGGCCAGTTCCAGGCGCAGGCGGCCCTCGATGACCAGCACCATCTCCCGCCAGCCGGCGGCGTCGGGTTCCGACACGTAGCGCTCGCCCGGCCCCAGCGACCAGGCCCAGAGTTCCACCTCGCGGCGCGCCGGCGCGCTGGCCAGGAGGGTGGCGCGGCTCTCCGGGTGGCGGCCGACCCAGGCCACCGCGTTGATCCGCGAGCGGTCGGTGGCCGCTGCCTGGACCAGGTCGGGGAACAGCACGCCGAGGGCGGCGGCGATGCGGTCGAGGGTCGACAGGCTGACATTGACGTCGCCGCTCTCGATGCCCACCAGCATCCGCCGGCTGACGCTGGCCGCGCGGGCCAGCGCTTCCTGGCTGAGGCCGGCTTGCAGGCGCAGGCGGCGGACGTTGCCGGAGACATGTTCGAGGACGCTGGGGCGTTCGGTAGGGTTGGGCAATATATTGCTCACTGTTGCGGTTTTGCGCATTATAGTGCACATCCCGTTTCCCGCAGTCCATCGGGCTGCTTCCCACTGCCGGACCTCTTGCATGACCTCCACCTCCCGCGGCCTCGCCGGAACGCTGTTGCCGGTCGGCCTGCTATTGATCGCCATGGCCTCGATCCAGAGCGGCGCCTCCCTGGCGAAAAGCATGTTCCCCCTGGTCGGCGCCCAGGGCACCACGGCCCTGCGGCTGTTCTTCGCCGCGCTGATCCTGCTGCTGTTCCTGCGCCCCTGGCGCAAGCGCCTGAGCCTGCAATCGCTGCGTTCGGTGGTGGTCTACGGCATCGCCCTGGGCGGCATGAACCTGCTGTTCTACCTTTCGGTGCGCACGGTGCCGCTGGGCATCGCGGTGGCCCTGGAGTTCACCGGGCCGCTGCTGGTGGCGATCCTCTCCTCGCGGCGCCTGCTGGATTTCCTCTGGATCGGCCTGGCGGTGTTCGGCATCTGGCTGTTGCTACCGCTGGGCGACAGCGCCGAGCCGCTCGACCTGGTCGGCGCCGCCTACGCCCTCGGCGCCGGCGTGTGCTGGGCGCTGTACATTCTCTTCGGCCAGCGCGCCGGCGCCGACCATGGCGCCCAGGGCGCCGCGCTGGGGGTGCTGGTGGCGGCCATCCTGGTGGTGCCGATCGGCGTCGCCCACGCCGGCGCCGACCTCCTCGACCCGGCGCTGATCCCGCTCGCGCTGGGCGTCGCGGTGCTCTCCACGGCCTTGCCCTACACCCTGGAAATGGTCGCGCTGACCCGCCTGCCGGCGCGCACCTTCGGCACCCTGATGAGCATCGAGCCGGCTTTCGGCGCGCTCTCCGGGTTGCTGTTCCTCGGCGAGCGGCTGAGCCCGACCCAATGGCTGGCCATCGGCGCGATCATCCTCGCCTCGGTCGGCACCACCCTCAGCGTCAAGTCGCGCGGCCCCGCCCCGGCGCTACCGGCCAAGGACTGAGGCGGCCGCCGCGTTCTCGCGTTGCAGGCGCTCGTGCTGGCGGATGAAGCGCCGCGCGCTGCGCGCCAGGCGGATGCAGAGCATGATCGCGGCGCCGGTCAGGCCCACCACCAGGCCCTGCCACAGGCCGCGCGGTCCGCTGGGTTCCTGGAACCAGTCGGTGAGGCCGAGGCTGTAGCCCACCGGCAGGCCGATGCCCCAGTAGGCGAAGAGGGTCATGATCATCGTCACCCGGGTGTCCTGGTAGCCGCGCAGGGCGCCGGCGGCGGTGACCTGCAGGGCGTCGGAGAACTGGAACAGCGCGGAGAACACGATCAGCGAGGCGGCGATGGCGATCACCGCCGGGTCCGGCGAATACATCGCGGCGATCTGCTCGCGCAGCAACAGCATCAGGCTCGCCGAGACGCAGGCGTAGCCCAGCGCCGCGGCCATCCCCACGCCGGCGGCGAAGCGCGCGTCGCGCGGCAGGCCGGCGCCGAGGTTGTGGCCGACCCGTACGGTCACCGCCATCCCCAGCGAATAGGGAATCATGAACACCAGCGCGCTGAAGTTCAGGGCGATCTGGTGGCCAGCCACCACGTTCTCGTCGAGTCCGCCGATCAGCAGGGCGATCACCGAGAAGATGCTCGACTCGGCGAACACCGCGATGCCGATCGGCAGGCCGACCGCCACCAGCGGGCCGATGGTCGCGCGATCCGGCCACTCCCAGCGCGAGAACAGCTGGCTGGCGCGGTAGATGGAAGCCTTGTTCACCCAGAACAGCATGCCGAGGAACATGAACCACATCACCGAGCCGGTGGCCCAGCCGCAACCCGGGCCGCCCATCTTCGGCATACCGAAGTGGCCATAGATCAGCGCATAGTTGATCGGGATGTTCAGCAGCAGCCCGCCGATGCCCAGTACCATGCTCGGCCGGGTCCGCCCCAGGCCGTTGGTGTAGCAGCGCAGCACGTGGTACAGCGCCGCCGCCGGGAAGCCCAGGGCGATCCCCTTGAGGTACAGCAGGCTCGGCCCGATCAGCTCCGGGCGCACCTTCATCAGCCCGAGGATCGGTTCCGACAGCCACCACAGCACCGCCCCCGACAGCGGCCCGATCAGCAGCGCCAGCCACAGCGCCTGGCGCACCAGCGGCCCGGTGCCGGGCTGGTCGCCGGCGCCGTAGCGCTGGGCGACCTTGGCCGTGGTGGCGAGCAGGGTGCCGGTCATCAGCAGGAACATCGGGATCCAGATCGAGTTGCCCAGCGCCACTGCCGCCAGGTCATGCGGGCTGGCGCGGCCGGCCATCACCGCGTCGACGAAGCCCATGGCGGTGGTCGCCAGCTGCGCGATCATGATCGGCGCGGCGAGGGTCAGCAGTTCCTTGAGTTCGGCGCGGATGCGCAAGCCACGGGAAAGGGGCAGGGCGGGGCTGTTCACGGCGGTCCTTGTCTGGGCAGGGGAACCGGCTAGTTTACGGGTTGACGGGGTGGTCAGGAAGGGTGGGCATGGTCGTGCCGGTTATCCGCCGCAAACCCGTGGCAGCGGCGGATAACGCCTGTGGCGTTATTCGCCCTACCGCCGCTACGCGCAGGCAAACGACCCCGCGTTGTTGAAACCAGGCCCCGGAGAGCGGACAACCGCTTGGCGGTAATCCGCCGAATAGCCATGGCAGCCCCGGACAACGCGCCCTGGACACGCGGGACACCTCTCCCAGACTTTTCCGCAGCGTCTCTCAGACGCCCAGGCATCGGCCCGTTGCGGCGTTGGCTCGCCGCAGCCGTCCGGTCATGCCCACGCCGCCGTGCGTGCAAGCTAAGCCATTATCGGCAGGCTTGGCGATGGCCGGTCTTTCATCTGCGACTGTTTCTCATTTACACTCGACCGCCATTCTCCGGAGCCCGGCTCCTTTCCTGGGTGCATCGTGCCGTTCGATCCCGCCAAGCCGACCTTGCTGTCCACACTGGTTCGTCACTACGAGGAACTGGTCGACCACATTCGCCGGCGCTTCGGCGACCGGGGCATGGCGCGCGAGGTGGTGCACGACGTGTGCGTGCAGTTGCTCGAGCGTGACGAGAAGGGCGACGTCCACACGCCCCTGGCGCTGCTGCGAAAAATCTCCCACGACACCGCCGTGAGCCGCTATCGTAGCGAGCGCCGCCGCGCGGCCTGGGTGGAAGCCGTCGCCGAGCTTCCCGAGGTCGCCTGCGCGGCGGCGACCCCGGTGGGCCGGCATGAGGCCGAGCGCGAGTTCCAGGCGCTGGTCGAGGCCATCGCCGCGCTTCCTCCTCGCTGCCAGGCCGTTTTCGTCATGCACAAGATCCACGAGATTCCCCAGGCGCAAGTCGCCGCCCGGCTCGGCATTTCCATCAAGACCGTGGAAAAGCACCTGCGCCTTGGATTGACGGCCTGCCGGGAACGCCTCGGGCGTGGCGAGGTACAGGCATGACCCAGCCCACCAGGCCGGGCGGGCAGGCTCCCGTGGACGAAGCCCTGCAGCGCCATCGCGATGCGCTGAAGGAGCTGTTTCCGCTGCCGCCCGCCACGCCGAAACCGCGCAAGGCGACCAAGGCGGCAGGAGGCGCGCTGCTGCTGGCGCTGGCCGTCGGCACCCTGGCCTGGCTGGACCCGGCCTATCAGCACGAGCGCTTCGTCACCGCCATCGGTGAGCGGCGCGACGTGACCCTGGCCGATGGCAGCCAGTTGCTGCTCGACAGCGGCAGCCAGGTCGAGGTCAGCTGGCACCCGTTCAGCCGCCAGGTCGAGCTGCGCTCGGGGCAGGCGCTCTTCGAGGTGTCGCCGGCGCTGTACCGGCCCTTCGTGGTCTCCGCGGGGTCGATCCGGGTCCGCGTGCTCGGTACCCGGTTCAACGTCCGCCGCCTGGACGACGATGTCCGCGTGACCCTGGCCCGTGGCCGGGTGGAAGTGGCCAACATGGCCGCCGCGAAGGCGCCGCTGGTGCTCCTGCCGGGACAGCAGGTCGACTCGATCGGCGGGCAGCTGACCCCGGTGGCCAAGGTCGATGCCGCCACGGCGATGGCCTGGCAGGACGACCGCCTGGTCTTCGAGCGCACGCCGCTGGGCGAGGCCGTCGCGCTGCTGCGCCACTATCGCAAGGCGCCCATCCGCATGGACGACCCCAGCCTGGCCTCCCTCCGGCTGACCGGCGTCTTCGCCGCGCACAACGCCGATCTGCTGCTCGACCTGCTGCCGAGCATCCTCCCCGTGGCCGTGTCGCGGCAGGAAGACGGCAGCGTCGAGATCCAACGCAAATCGACGCGAAAATAATTCTCGGACGCAGGTAGGGTTTCCCGCGCGCCGTGGCGGCTATCCAGGAAAAGCCAACCTGCAAAGGAAATCGAGACGTGCATTTTTCCCTCCGCAGTCGCCACCTGCGCCCCTCATTGCTCGCCAGCAGCCTGCTCCTCGCGGTGTCGGCCCAGGCCCAGGAAAAGCTCGACATGGACCTGCCCGCCGCACCGCTCGGCCAGGCCATCAATGCCCTCGCGCAGCAGTCCTCGGTACAGATCCTCTTCGCCGGCGACCTCGGCGCCGGCCGCCAGGCGCCCGCGCTGAAGGGTCGTTACACCCCCGAGGAGGCGCTGCGCCAGTTGCTCCGGGACAGCGGCCTGCAGGCACAGACCAGGGACGAACATACCTTCATCGTCGTACCGGCCGGCGAAGCCCGCAAAGCCGCCGCGCCCGTTCCGCAAGCCCAGAGCGAACCGCTGGACATGGAGCAGATGGAAATCACCGCCTCGCGCACCAGCAGCGACCTGGTTTCCGCCACCCGCCAGTCCACCGTCATCGAGCATGCCCAGCTCGAAGAGCTGCGCCAGGGCTCCGACAGCCTGGCCACCGTGCTGGCCAAGGCGGTGCCGGGGATGTCCGACTCCAGCCGCACCATCACCGAATACGGCCAGACCCTGCGCGGGCGCAGCATGCTGGTGATGGTCGACGGCGTGCCGCTGAACACCAACCGCGACTCCTCGCGCAACCTGGCCAACATCGACCCGGCGCTGATCGAGCGGATCGAGGTCATCCGTGGCAGCAGCGCCATCTACGGCAGCGGCGCCACCGGCGGGATCATCTCCATCACCACGCGTCCGGCCGGCGGCGAGAACCGCGCGGAAACCCGCCTCAGCGCCACCTCGCCGCTGACCCGCCTGGGCAGCGATGGCCTCGGCGGCCAGTTCCAACAGTACTTCGCCGGCTCCCTGGGGGCGCTGGACTATTCGTTCGACTTCGGTACCCGCCACGTCGGCGCTTCCTACGATGCCCATGGCGACCGTATCGCCCCGGAACCCAGCCAGGGCGACCTGTTCGACTCGAACGTCTACAACATCGGCGGCAAGCTCGGCCTGCGCATCGACGAGAACCAGCGCGTGCAGCTCGCCCTCAGCCACTACGACGCCCGCCAGGACACCGACTACGCCACCGACCCGAGGGTCGCCAGACTGCCGCCGGGCTCGGTCCCGGCCAACGCGATCAAGGGCCTGGAGCTGGACGAGCAGAACCGCATCCGCAACACCCTGGCGAACCTCGAGTACGAGAACCTCGACATCCTCGGCAGCCGGCTTTCCGCGCAGCTCTACTACCGCGACTATTTCACCCGCTTCACTCCGTTCGACGCCCGCGCCGTCTCCACTCGCGGCGGCAACGTCGACCAGATCATGCAGAACAGCGAAGTGTTCGGCAGCCGCCTGACCCTGCGCACGCCGTTGGGCGAAAGCGGCAATACCGAACTGGTCTGGGGCGGCGACTACAACCAGGAACGCAGCGACATGCCGCTCGACGTGTTCGACCCGGCGGCCTACGATGCCAGCGGCGGGCTGGTCTTCGACAAGATCGGCAAGCTCACCTACATGCCGCCGCTACGCACCCGCAGCGCCGGCGCGTTCGCCCAGTTGCAGCATCGCTTCGACGAACACTGGTCGATCGACGGCGGCCTGCGCTACGAATATTCCACCGCCGAATTCGACGACTTCATCCCGCTCTCCGAGTCCAAGGCCGCCTCGCCGGTGACCGTCAAGGGCGGCGACCTCGACTACGATGCGGTGCTGTCGAACCTCGGCATCGTCTATTCGCCGGTGGCCGGCCAGGAGATCTACGCCTCCTTCAGCCAGGGCTTCCAGCTGCCCGACGTCGGCATCCAGCTGCGCAACGCCCGCCGTGGCTTCGATATCGGCTCGTCGAACCTCGAACCGGTGAAGACCAACAACTACGAACTCGGCTGGCGCGGTGCCATCGGCGGCAATACCCTGGGCAGCCTGGCGCTGTTCTACACCACCTCCAAGCTGGGCGACGTGCAGAGCTTCAACAACGGCCTGATCCTCACCCGCACCAAGGAACGCATCTACGGCGTCGAGGCCAGCGCCGACTGGCTCAGCGACGACGAAGTCTGGGGCGCGGGCGGCAGCGCCACCTGGATGCGCGGGCGCGAGAAGCCGGACGGCAAGGACTGGCAGGACATGACCGGCTACCGTGTGCCGCCGCTGAAGCTGACCGCCTACCTGCAATACAAGCCGGATGCCGACTGGAACAACCGCCTGCAGGCCACCTTCTTCGACTCCAAGGACTACCGTCTCGACGGCGTGGAAAGCTTCGGCCGCCGCCAGGTCAGCACCTATACCACGGTCGACCTGGTCAGCCAGTACCGCATCACCCCCGACGACCAGTTGAGCCTGGGCATCCAGAACCTGTTCAACCGCGACTACTACCCGCTCTACAGCCAACTGCTGCGCAACAACAACAACACCAGCCACCTGCCGGCGCCGGGCACGGTGCTGACGGCGAGCTATACGCACAATTGGTGAGGGGAGGGCGGAGCCACCGGGCCTGGGCGGCCCGGTGGGCAGGGAGGATGCTTCCAGAGAGAAGGCGCCCTCGTTGTCATCCGCGTGGGCAGGCATTTCTGCCCAATGCCGGACGCCGCTCCATGCCGGCCAGGTAATGGGGAGGGGCAGGTTACGCCGTCCCGCTCAGAACACGACCTGCCCCGACATGCCCGGCTGTACCTCACCGCCGATCCAGATATCGCCGCCGATCTGCTCGACGCTTATCCGCCCCCGGCGACCCAAGGCCGTGCCCTGGCTCGCCGTGTAGCGCCCGGGCATGACTCCCGTGCCGATCAGCCATTGCGCCAGGCTCGCGTTGAGGCTGCCGGTAACGGGGTCTTCATTGAGTTCCTCGCCCATGAAGGCGCGCACTTCCACATCCGCCTCCGCCTGGGGACCTTGCCAGGGCGCGACCACCCCCACGTTGAGCCCGTCGAGCTGCGCGTAGTCCGGGCGAATGGCCAGGACCTCGTCACGCGTGGCCAGCCGTACGGCGACCCAGCCGGGTCCGTTGTCCACCCATTGGCTGCCGAGTACCTGCCCCGGGGACAGGCCAAGCCCGCTCTCGATCCGTCGCAACACTTCGTCTTCGACCGCTCCGCCACGGAGCAGGGGAGGCGCCGCGAACGACAGCAAGGCGCCCTTGCGGCGGATGCGGATCAGGCCCGCCAGGCATTCCTGGACGATCTCGGCCGCAGCAGGAAGGTCGTCTCGCTCAACTGGGTCCAGGCGGCGAACTCGAGCATCTGCTGGCTGCTCAAGTGGTCGGCGCCGATCACCACGGCAACGGCGTTGCCTTTGAAGGGCTGTTCGGAGAAGACATCGACTTGCTCGAAGGGTAACGAAACCGGCATGGAGCCTCCTGGGGTTGTGGCGGGGGGAGGATAGGGCAGGTGGCTGCCGTGCGAAACCGGGTTTCGCGATTGTTGGGCATCAGCCGCTCACGCGCCTGCGGTTCGACGATGGCTATCTTGGGCAACTTCCTCCCGGCCGGCAGTCAGCTATCGAGGGAGGGCCCCGTCGACCGAACCGGCCGACGGGACGTACGCGCGCTCGGGAGTTACTTCTTGCGGATACTCAGGATCCGCGACGAGCCTCCTTCACTGCGGAACTCGAACTCCACCCTGTCCCCGACCCGCAGACCCTCGAGTTGCTCGTCGGAGGTCTTGAACCCCATGGTCATTGGCGGCCATTGCAACGCGAGGACGGGACCATGGGCGAGCGTGACCGTGTGGCGCTCCGGGTCGATCGCCTTGATGGTGCCCTCGGCACGGGCGGTCTGGTAGCTTTTCGCGCCGTCCATCCGCGTGTCGGGCATGCTTTCGGAGAACGCGGGGAAGGACAGGGCGAATAGCAGGGCGCCAAGAGCGATGAAGGAAGCGTTCATGCAATTTCTCCTGGGTGGGGTTGGGCTATCTCGCCGGGCTGACGACGACGCATCAGCCAGTAGGCGGCGGGGATGACGAATAGCGAAAGCAGCGGGGCGGTGAGCATGCCGCCGACCATGGGGGCGGCGATGCGGCTCATCACCTCGCTACCGGTGCCGCCGCTCCAGAGGATCGGCAACAGGCCGGCGACGATCACGGCGACGGTCATGGCCTTGGGGCGTACGCGCTGGACCGCGCCCTCGCGTATGGCCGCCAGCAATTCGCCAGGACCGCCGCCGTCCGGGCGTACGGACCAGGCGTTCTTCAGGTAGACCAGCATGATTACGCCGAACTCCGCCGCGACCCCGGCCAGGGCGATGAAACCGACTCCGGTCGCCACCGACAGGTTGAAGCCCATCAGGTACAGCAGCCACACCCCGCCGGTGAGGGCCAAGGGCAAAGTGGCCATGATCAGCAGGGCCTCGTCGAAACGACCGAAAGTGAGGTAGAGCAGGACGAAGATGATCGCCAGGGTCGCCGGCACCACCAGTTCGAGGCGGGCGTTGGCGCGCTCCAGGTATTCGAACTGCCCGGAGTAGCTCAGGCTCATGCCCGGTGCCAGCCGCACCTCGCGATCCACTGCCTGGCGCAGTTCCGCCACCACCGAAGCCAGGTCGCGACCGCGCACGTCCACGTAGACCCAGCCGGAAAGCCGGGCGTTCTCGCTCTTGAGCATCGGCGGACCTTCGCTGATGCGCACCCGGGCCACGCTGCCCAGGGTGATCTGCCCACCCTGGGCGGTGTAGATCGGCAATTGTCGCAGAGCCTCGACCGAGTCGCGCCACTCGCGTGGATAACGCACATTGATGGGGTAGCGGGCGAGCCCTTCCACTGTTTCGCCAACGTTCTCGCCGCCGATGGCACTGCTGACGATGGTCTGCACATCGGCGATGTTCATGCCATAGCGGGCGGCTGCCTGGCGGTCGATGTCGACATCGATATAGCGGCCGCCGACGAGGCGTTCGGCCAGGGCCGAACTCACCCCCGCGATGCCCCTGGCTACCCGCTCCACGGCCTGGGTGGCCTGGTCGATCTCGGCCAGGTCGGTACCGGCGACCTTGATCCCGATGGGGCTCTTGACGCCGGTGGCGAGCATGTCGATGCGATTGCGTATCGGCGGAATCCATATATTGGTCAGGCCCGGTACCTTCACCACGCGGTCCAGTTCCTCCACCAGCTTTTCACTGGTCATGCCAGGTCGCCATTGCTCCTCTGGCTTGAAGCGAATGGTCGTCTCGAACATCTCCAATGGCGCCGGGTCGGTGGCCGACTCGGCGCGGCCGGCCTTGCCGAACACCGAAGCCACTTCCGGCACGCTCCTGATCAGGCGGTCGGTGCTCTGCAGCAGCTCCGAAGCCTTTTGCGCCGAGAGGCCCGGCAGGGCCGAGGGCATGTACAGCAGGTCGCCCTCGTCCAGTGGCGGCAGGAATTCCCCGCCCAGGTGGGCGAGGGGCCACAGTCCGGAGAGGAAGACCAGCGCCGCTGTCGCCAGGGTCGTGCGTGGGCGACGCAGCACGGCATCCAGCGCCGGCTGGTAGAGCCGGATCAGCCAGCGATTGAGCGGGTTGCGCTGCTCCGAGGGCAAGCGTCCGCGGATCCAGTACCCCATCAGTACCGGCACCAGGGTCACGGAGAGCGCGGCGGCGCCGGCCATCGCATAGGTCTTGGTGAATGCCAGCGGGCCGAACAGGCGTCCCTCCTGCGCCTGCAGGGTAAATACCGGAATGAACGACAGGGTGATGATCAGCAGGCTGAAGAACAGTGCCGGGCCGACCTCCGTCGCGGCCTCGGTCATCACTTTCCAGCGCTGTTCGCCAACCAGTGGCATGCCAGGGTGCTTCTCCTGCCAGGCCTCGACTCGCTTGTGCGCGTTCTCGATCATCACCACCGCAGCATCGACCATCGCGCCGATGGCGATGGCGATGCCGCCCAGGGACATGATGTTGGCGTTGATCCCCTGGTGGCGCATCACGATCAGCGCGATGAGCACCCCCACCGGCAGCGAGACGATGGCCACCAGCGAGGAGCGCAGGTGCCAGAGGAACGCGGCACAGACCAGCGCGACGACGATGAACTCCTCGATCAGCTTGTGGCTGAGGTTGCTCACCGCACGATCGATCAGTTGGCTGCGGTCGTAGGTGGTGACGATCTCCACTCCCTCGGGCAGGCTCTTCTTCAGCGTCTCCAGCTTCGCTTTCACATGGGCAATGGCTTGGCGAGCGTTCTTGCCACTGCGCAGCACTATCACCCCGCCCACCGCCTCGCCTTCACCGTCCAGCTCACCGATGCCCCGACGTACCTCCGGGCCGAGCTGGATGCTGGCGACGTCGCCGAGAGTCACCGGGCTGCCGTTGGCCGCCAGGCGCAAGGGAATCGCGCGGAAGTCCGCTAACGTCTCCAGGTAACCCGAGGCACGCACCATGAACTCCGCCTCGCCGAGTTCGAGTACGCCGCCACCGGCTTCCTGGTTGGCCTTGCCGATAGCCTCGATCACCTGGCCCTGGGTGATACCCAGGCTGGCGAGGCGCACCGGGTCGAGCACTACCTGGTACTGTTTGACCATGCCGCCGACGGTGGCGACTTCGGCCACGTCCGGCACGGTCTTCAGCTCGTACTTGAGGAACCAGTCCTGCAGGGCGCGGAGCTGTGCCAGATCATGCCGGCCGCTGCGATCCAGCAAGGCGTACTGGTAGATCCAGCCGACCCCGGTGGCGTCCGGCCCCAGGGCGGCCTTCGCCGTTGACGGCAGGCGCGATTGCACCTGGTTCAGGTACTCCAGCACTCGGGAGCGAGCCCAGTAGAGGTCGGTTCCGTCCTCGAACAGCACGTAGACGAAGCTGTCGCCGAACGAGGAAAAGCCGCGGACGGTCTTCGCACCCGGCACCGACAGCATGGTGGTGGCCAGCGGATAGGTGACCTGGTTCTCGACGATCTGCGGCGCCTGCCCTGGGTAGCTGGTACGGATGATCACCTGCACGTCGGAGATATCCGGCAGCGCATCGAGCGGCGTGCTGCGCAGCGACCACACCCCCCAGGCAACGATGAACAGCGTGGCCAGCAGTACCAGGAAACGGTTGGCCACCGACCAGCGGATGAGCTTGGCGATCATGGCTGCGGCTCCTGCTTGCCGATCTGTTCGATGACCAGTCCGGCATCGCCCTGGCTGACGCCGAAGCGAACGCGGTCGCCGGGCTTCAGGCCTGCCGCCAGACCGGGGCGAGCGAGAGGGAAGGTCATGGTCATGCCGGACATGCCCAGGGTGTGGAACGGGCCGTGGTCGATGGTCAAGCCTTGCGCGGAGATCTCCACGATGCGGCCGTCCGCCTCGTGAACGGGCGGCATCCGCATCGGCGCGACGGGTTCGTCGGCCGTGCGGGCCTCGATGCCCTTGAGGCTGGCATCCGAATCGATCAGGAACTGCCCGGAAGCGACCACCCGCTGGCCTTCCTGCAAGCCCTGCAGAACGGCCACATGGCTGCCGTTCTCCTGGCCGAGTCGAACCTCGACCGGACGAAACCGCTCCTTGCCTTCCGCCAGCATCACCAGGTTGCGCTTCCCGGTACGGATGACCGCTTCGCTGGGAATCTGCAGCACGGCGTCCTGACCGGCAAGATCGAGGCTGACCTCTGTCGTCATGCCCGGGCGCAACTGGCCATCGGCATTGGGCAGTTCGATGCGCAGTCGCAGGGTGCGACTCTGCCGGTCGTTCTCCGGCAGGATACTGGCCAGGGTCCCGGCCACCGGGCGCTCAGGAAAAGCCATCAGGCGCGCCGTGACCGCCTGGCCGACACGCAGGCCGGCGGCCTGCGCCTCCGGCACGGCGGCTTCCAGCCAGACGTGCCCCAGGCCGTTGATCCTGGCCAGGGACGCGCCCGCCGCCAGGGTCATGCCCGGGCGTACATCGAGCTCCCGGATCACTCCACCGATCGGCACTCTCAGGGTGGCCAAGGGCTGGACCTCGCCGCTGCGCTCGATCTGTCGCACGAGTTCAGCGGGCATGCCCGCCAGCAGCAGTCGTTGGCGGGCGGCTGCCAGCAGTGCCGGCTCGCCCATGCGGCGCAAGGCGACGAATTCCTCCTGCGCTGCCGTCCACTCGGGTACCAGCACGTCCGCTATCGGGGCTCCGGCGGTCACCACATCGCCCGGCGCGCGGGCGTAGGTGCGCTCGACGAAACCGCCGGCACGGGCTTGCAGCACGGCCACGTCGCGATCGTTGAAAGCCAGGACGCCGCTGATCCGCAGTGCGCGATCGAGTTTGTCGCGGGTGACGACGGCCAGGCGTACGCCGAGATTCTGCTGAATGCCCGGCTCGATACGTACTGCGGGCTCGCTGTCGGCGGCACTGGCATCGTCGGCGTATCTGGGCACCAACTGCATGTCCATGAAGGGCGATTTGCCCGGTGCATCGAAGTGCTGCTGCGGGACCATCGGGTCGTACCAGTACAGCGGCTTGCGTTCGGTACCCGGCGGCGGTGCCGCTGCCGGCGCCTGGGTGGGGCGCGCCAGCCAATAGCCGGCGCTGGCGCCTACGACCAGGACGAGACCTGACAGGATCGAAGCTTTCCAGGGGAAACGGCTCATGCGCGGCCCTCCTCGTAAGTGAAGTGGAGGCGCGCCGCGACCTGTGCCAGGGCGCCTTGCAGGTCAATCTGCCTGAGCCTTGCCGCCACCAGTTGCTGGCGGGCGCCGATCACCTCGTCGAGCTGGAGCTTGCCGGCGCGGTAGCCCGCGGTGGCCAGGCGTACCTTTTCCTCGGCCAGCGGCACCAGAGTGCCCTGGCTGCGCTCCAAGGCACGTTGCAGGCGGCGATGTTCGGCCAGGTCGTCCGCCAGTTGCTGCTCGTGCTCGCGTGCCAGGGCCTCGCGCTCGGCTTCCAGCTGGCGCACCTGGGCACGTCGCGCGGCGATCTTCGGATCCTGGCGAGTGCCGCTGAACAGGGGCAGGTCGAAGCTCAGCTGCAGCGTCATCATGTCGCCGAAGTCGCGGCCGCGACGCTGGTAGTCCACTTCCCAGCTCCAGTCCGGCTTCTTCTCCGCCACGGCCTCGCGCACCAGCGCTTCCGCCTCGCGGGTCATCGGTCCGTAGGCGGCGAGTTCCGGGTGCCTGTGCAGCGCCTGCAGCGAATGCGCAGCATCGATGGACCAGTGCGGGAAGTCGCCGCTCAGGGTCCGGGGCACGTCCTGTCCGATCCAGCGCCTGAGCGCTGCACGGGCCTGGGCAGCCTGGCGCAGCAGGTCGTCCTTCTGCTCATCCAGCAGGGCGGCCTCCTGGCGCGGTGCTACCCCGTCCACCGCGCTTGCGCCGCCACCGGCCAGGCGCGCGCGGACGGCCGCCTCGAGCAGACGGTTCTCGTGGTAGAAGTCGTCGAACATTGCCAGCTTGCGTTGCAGTGTGTAGGCCCCGATCCAGGCCTGGGCCAAGGCATTACGGACCTTCAGGCGCTCCACGCCCGCCTCGGCATCGGCGCGCTCGATGGCGGCCTGCGCTGTCTCGATACGGGCTTTGCGCTTGTCGCCATTGGTCATCTCCTGCGTCAGGCCGACCACCTGCATGGACATGTTGTCGCGCCGGGTGGACCAACGCTCGTCGCCCTCGATGGGAACGTTCTGCACACCCAGGCTCAGCCTGGGGTCGGGAAGTTCTCCGGCAGGGATGGCGGCGCTTTTCGCGGCAGATAGCTTCTCGCTTTGTGCGAGCAGGGATGGTGCGTTGCGTTCAGCCAGCAACAAGGCTTCGTCCAGCGACAGGGCGGCACCCTGCGCGGACAGGCTGGGCAGCAGCGCGAGCAGCAGCCAGCCCGATAGGAGTCGGACATGGGTCACGTCGAGAATTCCTCTAGAAAACCAGCGCATGGGCGCGGGCCGCCCGGCAGCCGCCAAGGCCGCGGGCGGGGGTCAGGTCGAGAGAGGAATCAGGCGCAGGGTGGTCGCCAGGGGTCGGCTGGAGCCTGGCCGAGCACGACGTCGGAATGCCGCGTAGCGCGGTGGGAAATGGCGGTGGGGGTGGCGGGCTTCAGGACATTGACCTGCAAAAGACTGCCGCTCTTGCATTCCTGTCCGCTTTTACAGTCCTTCTTGCCGTGCTGGGGCGTCTTGCTCATGTCCTGGCAGCAATCCTGATCCATGCCCGCCATCCGCTCCATCCCCATGCTCTGCATTGGGCAAGGTTCGGTCGGCGCCTCGATGCCCGCCATCCCGGTGAGGGGAAGCGCGACGGTCAGCAGCAAGACTACGAGCAAGCGAAGGCGACGGATCATGCCGGGCAGTGTATTCACAGCGTTTCGCTGCGGCAACAGAATCCCTTCGGGGCGGCTTCGAGGCCCGCTGCTGGCCGGGCAGGCACCGGGAGTTTCCTTGCGCTCGATGCCCCCGCCAGCGGGTTCCGAGCGGCTGGTGGAGGGGCCGGCCGTCCTACACCCGGCGCCGGAACAATACGCTGGCATTCACCCCACCGCAGCCGAAGCCATTGGATAGCGCATGTTCCATCGGCCACCGCCGGGCTTGGCCGCGCACCAGGTCGAGGCCCTCGGCGTCTGCGTCGGGAGTTTCCAGGTTGAGCGTGGCGGGGGCATTCAGGTACTGCACCGCGACCGCTTCCACGCCGGCCTGGCGCAGCGCCTGCTGCATGGCCTGGCGGGCGCCGCTGCCATCTTCCGGCCCGGCGGTCATATGGTAGGCGTCGGCGCTGGTGCCGCAGCCCACCAGTTCCTCGATGACCAGGAGGCCGGCGCCTTCGCCCATGACGAAGTCGTCACGGGTCTGGTCGAGGTGGCGATTCGCGGTTCTGTTCCTTGTGGCGGGCCATCGTTCGCGGTCGTGGTTGGGAGAAACGCGATCGTCGAGGCTTGCGCATGGCGCTGGCAGGTCCGTCTCGCGAGCCGTTCGGCAACACCGCGAGCCTCCGCCCTGCTAGAGTGTGCAGCCTCGTTCGCGGAGGTCTGCATGCGTATTCTCGCCGATGAAAACATTCCCCTGGTCGACGCCTTCTTCGCCGACCAGGGCTCCATTCGCCGCCTGCCCGGGCGCGCCATCGACCGCGCGGCGCTGGCCGAGGTCGACGTGCTGCTGGTGCGTTCGGTCACCGAGGTCAGCCGCGCGGCGCTGGCCGGCTCGCCGGTACGCTTCGTTGGCACCTGCACCATCGGCACCGACCACCTCGACCTCGACTACTTCGCCGAGGCCGGCATCGCCTGGTCCAGCGCGCCCGGCTGCAACGCCCGCGGGGTGGTGGACTACGTGCTCGGCTGCCTGCTGGCGATGGCCGAGGTGCGCGGCGCCGACCTGGCCGAACGCACCTATGGCGTGGTCGGCGCCGGGCAGGTCGGCGGGCGGCTGGTGGAGGTGCTGCGCGGGCTGGGCTGGAAGGTGCTGGTCTGCGATCCGCCGCGCCAGGCGCGCGAGCCGGACGGCGAATTCGTCTCGCTGGAACGGCTGCTGGCCGAGGCCGACGTGATCAGCCTGCACACCCCGCTGAACCGCGACGGCGAACACCCGACCCGCCACCTGCTGGATGAACCCCGCCTGGCCGCCCTGCGTCCCGGCACCTGGCTGGTCAACGCCAGCCGTGGCGCGGTGGTCGACAACCAGGCCTTGCGCCGCCTGCTCGAAGGCGGCGCCGACCTGGAAGTGGCGCTGGACGTCTGGGAAGGCGAACCGCAGGCCGACCCCGAACTGGCCGCGCGCTGCCTGATCGCCACTCCGCACATCGCCGGCTACAGCCTGGAAGGCAAGCTGCGCGGCACCGCGCAGATCTACCAGGCTTACTGCGCCTGGCGCGGCATCGCCGAACGCGTGAGCCTGCAAGACGTGCTGCCGGAAACCTGGCTCGCCGGCCTGCAGCTCAACCCCGGCTGCGACCCGGCCTGGGCCCTGGCCACGCTGTGCCGCGCAGTGTACGACCCGCGCAGCGACGACGCCGCCTTCCGCCGCAGCCTGACCGGCGACAGCGCCACCCGCCGCGCCGCCTTTGATGCCCTGCGCAAACACTACCCGCCGCGCCGCGAGATCACCGGCCTGCGCGTCGCCACCGGTGGACAGGCGGAGTTGCAGCGGGTGGTGCGGGCGCTGGGGGCGCAGTTGGTCTAGGCGCGTGCGGCTGGTTCGGGCTACTTGAGCAACTGCTCGGGCGTCTCCTGCCGCCGATAGGGAAACACGTCGATCACCTTGCCCTCGCGGATCTGCTGCTGGAGGCCCTGCCAGTATTTGGCGTCGTAGAGGTTGCCGTGCAGCTTGGCGAACAGCCGGCGCTGGTCGAGGTCGACGAACAGGAAGCGCGGGAATTCCTCCGGGAACACGTCGTTGGGCCCCACCGAATACCAGGGCTCGGACGACATCTCGTCCTCGGGGAAGCGCGGCTCGGGGATGTAGCGGAAGTTCACCTCGGTGAGGTAGCAGATCTCGTCGTAGTCGTAGAACACCACCCGGCCGTGGCGGGTCACGCCGAAGTTCTTCAGCAGCATGTCGCCGGGGAAGATGTTCGCCGCCGCCAGTTGCTTGATCGCCAGCCCGTAGTCGTTCAGCGCCTCGCGGGTCTGCGCCTCGCTGGCGTTCTCCAGGTAGATGTTCAGCGGGGTCATGCGCCGCTCGGTCCAGCAGTGGCGGATCAGCACCACGTCGCCTTCCACCACCACCGTCGACGGCGCCACTTCCAGCAGCTCGGCCAGGCATTCCGGCTCGAACTTGCTCACCGGGAAGCGGAAGTCGGCGAACTGCTGGGTGTCGGCCAGGCGCCCGACCCGGTCGTGGTTCTTCACCAACTGGTACTTCTGGATCACCGTGGCGTGGTCGACGCTCTTCGACGGGTTGAAGCGGTCCTTGATGATCTTGAACACCGTGTTGAAGCCGGGCAGGGTGAACACGCTCATCACCATCCCGCGTACCCCGGGGGCCATGACGAAGCGGTCGTCGGTGGTCGCCAGGTGGTTGATCAGCGCGCGGTAGAACTCGCTCTTGCCCTGCTTGTAGAAGCCGATCGAGGTGTACAGCTCGGCCAGGTGCTTGCCCGGCAGCAGGCGCTTGAGGAAGGCCACCAGCTCGGCCGGCACCGGCACGTCGACCATGAAGTAGGAGCGGGTGAAGGAGAAGATGATCGAGACTTCCGCCTCGTCGGTGATCACCGTGTCGAACTGGATGCCGTGGCCCTCGCGGTGCAGCAGCGGGAACACCAGCGGCCACTGTTCGTCCGGGGTGAACAGGCGGCCCACCAGGTAGGCGCCCTTGTTGCGGTAGAACACCGAGCCGATCAGCTCGATGGCCAGGTCCGGGTCCTTGCACACCCAGTCCGGCAGGTTGCTGTGCAGCAGCGCGTCGATCCGTTCGAGGTCGCGCTCGCGGTCGTCGTAGGGCACGTCGAAGCGGTAGTCGTCGAAGATCTTCTCCAGCGCCTGGCGCAGGTCGCCGCCCGGCCGGTAGGTGCGGGTGTAGGGCGCGCGGGCGTGGGCGCGCAGCGAGGGCCGGGTGGTATGCACGAACATCGTGCCGTCGCTGATGTTGTCGTGGCTGAACAGCCCGCAGAAGATCGAGTTGAACCAGGTCTCGGCCAGCTCGTCGTCCAGCCGCAGGTCGATCTGTGCGATGTAGGCGCTCTTGATGATCGGCCAGCGCTCCACGTCCAGCAGCTCGCTGTCGGCCAGCCCCGCGCGCAGCCCGGCCACCGTTTCGGCGACCTTTTCCTCGTAGAGGTTGATCCGCTGCGCCGAAGCGCGCTGCGCTTCCTGCCATTGCGCCTGCTCGAAGCGGGCCCGGGCGCCGTCGGTGATCTCGCGGAACTGCTCTCGGTAAGCGTCGAAACCGCGCAGGATGAGGGCGGCGATTTCGCTGGCTGGGGCACTCTGGACCATGCTGGCGTCCTTTCGTGGTTCGAACGCCGAGCTTAGCCAGAGCCGCGCGACAGGGAAAGCGCGATCTCCGACCGGCTGGTCGGGCCCGGCGCAGACGCTTATGCTGGACGGCCAGACAGCCAGGGACGACCGCAATGACCGCCGAATCGCCGACGATCCGCCTCGAACGCTACAGCGAACGCCACGTGGAAGGCCTCACCGCCCTGTACAACGACCCCGCCGTGGCCCGCCAGGTCCTGCAGATGCCCTACCAGTCGGTGGAGCAGCGCCGCAGGCAGTTGCAGGGCAGCGCGGACGACGACCGCCTGCTGATCCTCGTCGCCCTGCACCAGGGCGACGTCATCGGCAGCGCCAGCCTCGAACGGCACCCGCGCATCCGCCGCAGCCACAGCGGCAGCATCGGCATGGGCGTCGCCGTCGCCTGGCAGGGCAAGGGCGTCGGCAGCCGCCTGCTCGGCGAACTGCTGGACATCGCCGACAACTGGATGAACCTGCGCCGCCTCGAACTCACCGTCTACACCGACAATGCCCCGGCGCTGGCGCTGTATCGCAGGTTCGGCTTCGAGACGGAGGGGGAGATGCGCGACTACGCGGTGCGGGATGGGCGCTTCGTGGATGTGTACAGCATGGCGCGGTTGCGGCGGGTCGAGGGCAGGGTGGCGGAGTGAAGAGGCGAGGCACGTCGAGGAATGGCTTTCGGCCGGGTGCGGTCCGTTTGCCCATGCAGTGAATCGGTTGCCGCGTCCGCTGCCACCGGCCCTGTGCGACCACGCCAGTCGCGGCGCCTGCCGTTCCTCGGCTTGCGACCATGGCCCGCGGGCGTCGCAGGGCGAACCCCGGTCGCCAGGTGCCGCGCTGGCTACAGGAACGTGACGCCGCGCAGCCGGGCGGGCGGGAACGGTCGCCGGGCGGATCGCCCTGGCGACCCCGGCCCTTTCGGAAACGTCCTATATCGGTTGTTACGGGCGGAAACATATAAAGCCGGCCTGCCCATGAGGAATGCCTTCATGGATAAAAGGCGGAGGGCGGGAGTCCGCTTTCGCTCGCTGTCGCCACACGCAACAAGGAAGCCCGATGGCCAGGAACAACAAGGCGCTGTCGCTGATGCTCGCCATTCTGCTTGGTGTGTCAGCTCAATCCCACGCTGAATTCAGAGGCTGCGAGGCCAAGAAGGCCAGGATCCGCCAGCAGATCGACTATGCCCGGATGCACGACAATACGCACCGTGAAGCCGGATTGCGAATCGCCTTGCAGAGGATCGAGGCGCACTGCACCGATGCCTCGTTGCTTCGAAAACATGAAGAGAATATTCGCAAGAAAGAACAGGAAGTCGAGGAAAGGCGGGAGGAACTGCTGGAGGCCCAGGCCAGCGGCAAGGAAGACAAGATCCGTAGCAAAGCCCGCAAGCTGAGGAAGGCCCAGCGAGAGTTGGCCGAGGCGAGAAGCGAGCTGCAGGGGTAGGAGAGAACAGCGAGAGCCGGACGCTTCCCCTTTCGCTTCAGCTGGCGGCACATGGTCTCCCCGTGGCCGGACGCCGCCTGCCCTCGATCGCATGGTGTGCCTCGCAGCAGGCGCCTGGACAGGCGTGGCAGCCCGCGCCGGGAGCGGTGCTCCGGAAATGACCAGAATCTCCGCCAGCCAGCCACCGGACCGCTGCCTTCGCTAGCGCTGGCGGATCTCCAGTTGCAGGTCGAAGCGCTGCAACAGACGCTCGATCTCCGCGCGCCGGGGTTCCTCCAGGCGTTGTCCGCTGCCGATCGTCACGCGCCTGGCGGCGGGGTCGTCGCAGCTCACCGTGATTGCGCCGAGGCGCTCCGCCAGCAGTTCGCCGACCCGCTGTTCCACCGCGCGCTGGCGCAGGCGGAAGCGCGCGATCTTGCCGAACGGGGTCAGCGGCAGTTCGTCGAGAACGAAGACCTGGCGGGGACGCGCCGGCGGTTCGGCGATGCGTTGCGCGACGAAGGTGGCGATCTCACCGGGCATGACCTGCGCGCCTGCGCGCGCCACCACGAACAGCACCGGGACCTCGCCGGCATAGTCGTCGGGCATCGCCACCGCAGCGGCCTGGGCCACGTCCGGATGCTGGTGGGCGGTCTCCTCGATGAGCAGGGGATCGATGTTGTGCCCGCTGCGGATGATCACATCCTTGCTGCGACCGACGATCCGTAGCTCGCCGTCGGCCGTGACCTCGCCGAGGTCGCCGGAGGCGAGCCAGCCGCCGCGCGGATCGTCGACCACGCCCTGGGCGGTCAGGTAGCCATGGAAGACGTTCGGCCCGCGCACGAGGATTTCGCCCTTCGCCCCCGGCCGGTACACGCCGGGCTCGCCGAGGGCGATCTCGACCCCTGGCACGGGCACCCCGGCCGCGTGGGCCGCGGGCTGGCCGCTGGTGAGCTGGGCGCTGGCGATGCCGCTCGACTCGGTCATGCCGTAGAGCTGGTAGATAGGCTTGCCGGTGCGGGCCCGCAGGTGCCGGGCGAGTTCCTCGGGCAGCGGCGAGCCGCCGGTCATCAGCGCCCGCAGCTGGCTGAGGTCGGCATCCGCGAGCGGGCTGTCGCGGATCGCGGCGAGCGAGGTCGGCACGGCCGCCAGCAGGGTGATCCGGTAGCGCGCGACGATCTGCCAGACCTGCCGGACCACGGCCGGGTTGCGCATTCCCAGCGCGGTCGGGAAGACCAGGGTGGCGCCCACCGCCAGCGCGGCCAGCAGGGCGTCGATGGCGCCGCCGACGTGGAACAGTGGCAAGCCGCTGAGCAGCCGCTCCTCGGGCCGGATGCCGAGGCCGGCGCCGGCCATGAGCGCCGCGCTGGCCATGTTGCGCAGCGACAGGCGCGCCAGGCGCGGCTGCCCGGTGCTGCCGCCGGTGTGGACCAGCGCGCCGAGGCGCTCGGGCGCGCCGGGCGCGTCCACGCCGCTGGCGGAACGAGCGATGAAAGCGTCCCAGCACAGCGCGCCGGGCGTCGCTCCGGCCAGTGGTACCTCGACCAGCAGCGGCGGCCCGGCCATCGCGGCGAGCGCCTGGCCGACCCGCTCCCGTACGTCCAGCGCCGGATGCGGGCCCAGGCAGACGACGACGCGGCAGCGCGCCAGCTCCAGTTGCGTGCGGATCGCCTCCGCCGAGAGCAGCAGGTTGACCGGGAAGGCGACGGCCACGGCGCTGGCGGCGAGAAGGGCGACCACCGCCTGGGGAACGAAGGGCAGCAGGATGGCCACCGCTTCCTCCTGGCGGATGCCGGTCGCCCGCAGCGCCGCCGCGAAGCGCTGCACGTCCAGCAGCAACTGGCGGTAGCTGAGCGCCTGCGGGGCACCGGCGAGGTCGTCGGGGAGGCATTCCAGGGCGGTTCGCTGCGGTACCTCTCGCACCGTCGCGGCGAGCAGGTCGAAGGGGCTGGGGGTGGTGGCCAGGCGCCGGTGCAGTTCGGCGTTGCGTGGGACGGCGGTCGGCATCGGGCATCTCCGGGTGGCTGCGCGCGGCATGCGCGCGGTACGGAAGTGGACTACGGCTTCAGCCGTGCCTCCAGATCGCGGATCAGCTCGCGAGCCTCTTCCCGCTCGGGGATCGGCCGGCCGCTTTCGCGCCATTCCACCGCCGCCTTGAAGCCCTCGGCCTGGGCGTAGCGGCGGAACCAGACACCCTCGGGGTTGTGCCGGGTGATGCCGTCGAACAGGGTGGCCAGGCTTTGCGTCTGCTCCAGGCCCATGTTCAGCATCACCTGGTTGACCACCATCTTGTGCATCGCCAGGTGCGACCGGGGCACCCCGGCGATGCGCTCGGCGAGCTTCAGGGTCGCCGCCTCCAGCTCCTCCGCCGGCACCGCCAGGTTGGCCAGGCCCCAGGCCGCGGCGGTGGCGCCGTCGAGGACGTCGCCGGTGAACATCAGTTGCTTGGCGCGGGCGAAGCCGAGGCGGAAGGTCCACATCGCGGTGGTCGGACAGCCCCAGACGCGCGTCGGCATGTAGCCGATCCGCGCATCCTCGGCCATCACCAGCAGGTCGCAGCTCAGCGCGATGTCGCTGCCGCCGGCCACGGCGTGGCCGTGCACCTTGGCGATGGTCGGCTTGCTGCAGCGCCAGAGGCTCATGAAGTCCTCGGTGTTCCGTTTCATGCAGGCGTAGTCGAGCATCGGGTCCCAGGGGCTGCTTTCCTGCTGGCAGGGGTGTTCCAGCATCCGTTCGGCCGAGGCCGCCAGGTCGTAGCCACCGCAGAAGCCCTTGCCGGCGCCTTCCACGACGATCACGTGGACCTCGTCGTGGGCCTCCGCCCACTCCACCGCGGCGCGGATGTCGCGTGGCGTCTGGTCGGTGATGGCGTTCAGGCGCTCCGGGCGGTTCAGCAGCAGCCGCGCGATGCGCGGGGACTGCGGATCCAGTTCGATCTTGACGGTGGCGAAGGTCGGCATCTCGGTCTCCAGGGAGTAGGATCTCGGTTGTTCGGGACAGCACAGTCAGGGTTGACTGTATGAATGCCCGAGCGGACAGTCAATCCTGACTGTTTCCATCATTCGTCGAGTGAATAGCCCGTCATGCCAGCAGCAAGCAGTCCCTCGCCCGCCAGCAAAGTCCCCACCCGCCAACGCCTTCTCGATGCGGCCGTGTCGTCGCTGATCGAGCTGGGCGCGAGCCGGACCACCACCCTCGAAGTGCAGCGCCGCTCGGGTGCCAGCCGTGGCGCGCTGCTCCATCACTTCCCGACCCATGCGGCGCTGCTCTCGGCCACCATCGAGGAGCTGGTGCGGCGCAACGACGAAGCGGTGCGCCAGGCCGAGTCGACCATGGCCGGGGTCAGCGACCCGGTCGAGCGCGCGATACGCATTCTCGCGGCGATGAGCCTGCGTCCGGCCTTTCTTGCCGAGCTGGAGCTGTGGGGCGCCTCGCGCACCGACGCCGACCTGCAGGCCGCGGTCAGGGACGCCGAGCGGCAGGCCTGGGTCGAGCGCGAACGGGTAGTCGACAGCCTGTTCGCGGCGGTCCGGGAAACGCCCAACTACGACGCGGTGAAGTCGCTGAGCATCCGTTTCCTGCGCGGCATGGCGCTGTCGAGCGTGCTGCTGGGCAATCCGGAACATAACGAGACCCTCATCGCCCAGTGGCTCTGGGCGGTGCGCATTCTCCTGCGGGCCACCGGACCTGGAGGCGATGGGCGGGACGCTTGAAGGGAGGTCGCGGCTCGCCCGGCCTTGCCCCGTTCTCGATCGCCTCGCTTCCGGCAGGCGAGGAAGATGCAACGTTGGCGAAGGAAGGTGAGAGGCCCATTGCGCGCCGGGGGGCGCTCGACACCATGCTGAGGCTGGCGCCGCGCCTGCCCGGGCCGGAGGCGCCCTCATCCTGGCTGGCGGCGTCGGACCCTGGGCTGGTTGTCCTCGACCGGGCTTGCCGCGTTCAGCCGTCGTAGCTCCGGCAGCCCCAGCGGAACGCGCGCGTCGCCGCCTCGATGCCGCGGCCGATCACCAGGCGCGGCGGGCGTTGGTCGAGGCCGGGGCGCAGTGGCAGGGGCCGGCTGTAGAGCACCTCCAGTTCACCGAAGCCATCCGCGGCGGCGTGTTCGCCGGGGTGGGGCGCCGCACCCTGGCGGCGGGCGAAGTCTTCGAGGTCGCCTTCGGCATAGGCCATCACCAGCACGCCGTTGCCATCGCGCACGCGCACCGCGTTCACCAGGCTGCCGTCGATGCGCGGCGGCCTGGCGAAGCGGTAGAGCAGGTCGAGGGGCCCGCCGGGCGCGCGGTCCTGTACCTCGACGCCATTGGCGCGCAGGTAGCCGGCTATCGCCGGGTCACGGCTGTCGGGGAAGGCGCCGCGGCAGCGCAGGGCGTCGGCGAACAGCGTGGTGGGGTCCGCCGGCGTGGCGGGGCGGGGCGTGGCACAGGCCGCCGGCAGGAGGAGGGCCAGGCAGGCGGCGAGACGGAACAGGGGCTGGGGGTTCATCGGGGCCTTCCATTGGCGGGCAATGCGTGGGGGCGAAGGGCTGGCCCGGGACGTTCCGCCATCCGGGCGGGAGGCGATCAGAGCAGGATGGGCAGCGTGTCCTCCGCCGCGCCTTCCTCCCTCAGGCGCGCCCTGGCCCTGGCGGTCGCGCGTACGGCATCCAGGTCGCAGCCGCGAGGAATATAGACCGGATCGAAGCCTTCGAGCACCAGGTAGGTGGTGGCGTGGCCATGTGCGTTCAGGAAGGCGTGGAAGGCCTGGTCGGCCGGGCGCAGGAAAGCGTCGCACCAGTACGGCAGGCGCCGCGCGAACAGCGTCTTGGCGAGTTCCAGATGCTCTTCGAACGATTCGTCCATGGCGATACCTTTTTCCTGGGGTTTGAACTTCATTCTTCACTGCGTCCGTTGCCCGGGCGATCCCCTTCATAATGGCGGGCCAGCGGAAACGCCGGCAGCCAGCTCTCGCGGCGGATAGTCCAGAGTTCATAGGTGGGGCGCAACCGGTCGGGGGCGTCGAGGGCGCCGAGGCTGACCTCGATCTCGTCGGCGCTGCGCGAGAACACCGACGAGCCGCAGTGCGGACAGAAGCAGCGCCCGGCGTAGTCGCGGCTTTCGCCCTCGATGCGCACCGCGTCCTCGGGGAAGATCGCCGAGGCGTGGAACAGCGCGCCGTGGTGCTTGCGGCAGTCCAGGCAATGGCAGAGGCCGACCCGGTAGGGCTGGCCGCTCGCCACCAGGCGGAGCTGGCCGCAGAGGCAGCCGCCGGTGTATCGGTCCATTTCGCAACTCCTCTATGATCCAGTGGGCCGGCTCAGCCTCGGAAGGCCTTCTCGATCGCCGCGATATCGATCCTGCCCATCGTCATCATCGCCTCGAAGGCGCGCCTGGCCGCCGCGCGGTCCGGACTGGCGATGGCCTGGCTGAGCACGCGCGGGGTGATCTGCCAGGACAGGCCCCACTTGTCGCGACACCAACCGCAGGCGCTTGCCTCGCCGCCATTGTCGACGATGGCGTGCCACAGCCGGTCGGTCTCGGCCTGGTCGTCGGTGGCGACCTGGAAGGAGAACGCCTCGCTGTGGCGGAACGCCGGCCCGCCGTTGAGACCGAGGCAGGGAATGCCCATCACGCGGAACTCCACCGTCAGCACGTCGCCTTCCTTGCCGGAAGGGTAGTCGCCGGGGGCGCGGTGGATGGCCAGCACGGCGCTGTCCGGGAAGGTCTCGGCGTAGAAGGTCGCGGCCTCCAGTGCGGCGTTGTCGTACCAGAGGCAGATGGTGTTCTTGCTGGTCATGGGCGGTCTCCACGGGCGGGGGGCGACCCAGGCAGTCTAGCCGCCCGGCGGCGGGCGGCCCGCGCAGGCGCCGAACGGGCGGGCGCGCCGCGCGTGTCGATCTACGCTACCCTATGCCGCGTTTCGCCCGGCCTCGCCGGGTTTTCCTGGCCGCCTCGGGCGCGCCATCGACGCATGAAGGGACAACCCATGGAAGCGGTCTCCGCCTCGCAGCACCTGGCTGCACTGTTCGACTCCCACCAGATCGAGTACGTCGCGCACGGCGAATGGGTGGCGCCCAACGGGCGGCTGCCGGCGATCCGCGCCACCTGGTACCCGGGGGAGAAGACCGGACGGCTGGATGTCGACGTGCTGCTGGAGGACGAGCGCCAGTTGCAGGAGGCCTTCGCCGGCATCGGTGGCGGCGAGGAGGGTTTGCAGGACGCGTTGCGCAATTTCTGCTCCAATTCCCTGCATGTCCTGCTCTCGGTGTTCTGGGGACATGCCGGGGAGGACCAGGTGCTGGTGGAGACCTGGGAGATCGGCGAGCGGCGTTTCGAGGCGCACATCGGCAACCTCGGCCTGCGCGGTGCCGAGGGCAAGGCGCCAGCGCTGCCGGCGGGGCTGTTCCCGGGCATCGAGCGGGCGATCCGCGCCGAGCCGCTGGACCCGCGCCTGCACTGGTTCCGGCATTTCTTCTGCGCCTTCGGCAACCAGCGCACGGTGGAAGCGCTGTTCGACAACCAGCCGTGGGAGGCCGGCATGCAGAGCCTGGCCGCTCTCGACTGGCGGGATTCGCAGGGTTACTACAGCGTGCGCAACTTCCTGATGCTCAAGCCGCTGGCATAGGCCGCCGCGTCGCGCAGCCCGCAAGGCGGAACCGGTCGCTGGCAGCGGAGCGGCGCTCTGCGCTACGCTCCGCAGCCGTCCGCGAACGCCATGCTCCAGCGCGGCGCTGGGGATTTTCGCCAACGAATCATGGATGACCCGCATGCCGAACAGATTCCTTCCTTTCGCCCTGGCCGCCCTGGTCCTGGGCGGCTGCGCCCACAAGGAGGCGGGCGAACCCGCCCCGTCGTCGTCCCTCGCCGAGGACCAGAGCCGCATCGTCGGCATCTGGGCCATGCTGCCGCTGCGCAACGGCATCGCCAACGTCGCCGAGTACCGGGCGGACGGCAAGGTGCTGCTGCACCCCTTCAACTGCACGAAGCTCGACGAACGTCGGGAGATCGAAACGTCCGACTACCGGGTGGCCGACGATGGCGGCTCCATCCATGTCAGGTCGCCCTTCGACGAGTTCGACCTGCGGGTTCTGGACTTCAAGCCCCAGGCGATGCGCCTGGGCATGCGCATCGCCAGCGCCGAGCTGACCTTCGATTACCTGAAGGTGGACAGGGTCGCCTCGCTGTGCGGGATGTACAACACGGACGCCGAGCGCGGCAGGCTGACGCCGTACCGCAGCGGCGACTTCCTCCCCGCGCCGGCGATTCCCCCGCATGTCGGCCTGGAGCGCTATATCGGCCGCTGGGCGAACGACGACGGCGTACAGCTCGAAGTGCTCCGCGACGCGGACGGCGGCGCCCGGCTGTACATGGCCGACAGCGATAACTGGCGGCACCTCTACAACGACGTGCGCTGGGTCGGCGACGAGCTGCATTTCCGCAGCTACGCCTACACGGAAAAGCCGGCGCTGTTCAGCCACCCCTACCACAAGACCAGCACTGCGACGATCCTGCGGCCCCTGGCCGACGGGACGATGCAGATGTCGTTCTTCATCGGCAAGCGGCGCCACGACTTCCAGGTGAGGCGTGCGCAGGACTGAAGCGCCGCGCGTTCAGCCGAGCAGGGCGGCCACCCGCTCGGCCGTGGCCCTGGCCGACTGCGGGTTCTGCCCGGTGACCAGGCGGCCGTCGACCACCACCTTGCTGGTGAACGGCAGCAGGCTCCTTTCGTATAGCGCGCCGCGCCGTTTCATTTCTTCCTCGACGTTGTACGGCACCTTGCGGGCGACCCCGGCGAGCACCTCCTCGATCCAGGAATAGCCGGTGAGGCGGCGTCCGGCGACCAGCAGGCGGCCGTCGTCCAGGCGCGTGTTGAGCAGGCCGCAATAGCCGTGGCAGACCGACGAGACGATGCCGCCGCGCTGGTGGATCTCGCGGGTCAGGCGCTGCAGCCCGGCGTCGTCGGGGAAGTCCCACATCACGCCGTGGCCACCGGTGAAGTAGATGGCGTCGAAGTCGGCGGCATCGATCTGCTCGGGGCTGGCGGTGTCGGCGAGCAGGGCCAGGCGCCGCTCGTCGGCCAGCCAGGCCTTGGCGCTGGCGTCGGCGTGCGGCCAGCCGAGCGCGCGCGGTTCCAGCGGCGATTCGCCGCCGCGGGGGCTGACCAGGCGTTGCTGGTAGCCCCGGGCGGCGAAGATCTCGTAGGCGTGGGTCAACTCCGACAGCCACAGCCCGGTGGGCTGGGTCGGATCGGCATAGTGGGCGACGTTGGTGACGACGTGCAGGATGCGCTTGGTCATTGCGTTGACCTTCCTCGGTGAGTGATCCCGCCGGCGCCGGTTTCGGCATGTCGTCCGGGCGGGTTGGCGTCACTCTAGGGTTGAAGTCAGCTTCAAGGTCAAGTGAAAGCCGCTGCTCCGCCGGCGCGGGAGAGGGCGCCGGGTTTACCGTGCAGGCCCGGCGTTCTGTAAGCGGCTTTCCTCGCGCAGACGCTCCAGCACGCGCTGGGTGTTCTCCGTACACTGCAGGCCTTCCGGCTTGTTCTCGATGCTCTCGATGGCCAGCAGCAATTGCGCCTTGTTCTGCTCCAGGCGTCGTTGCAGGGCTTCGATCTCGACGACCTTGCGGCGCAGGCCATCGAGAAGCTCGTCATGCTGCCGGGCGTCATTGCCGGTCGGCAGCAGGCGAGCGATCTCCTCCAGGGAGAAACCGGCAGCCTGGGCGCCGGTGACCAGCTCCAGGATCCACACGGTGTCCACCGTGTAGTCGCGGTAGCCGTTGGCCTTGCGCTGCGAGCGGATCAGCCCGCTGGCCTCGTAGAAGCGGATGCGCGAAGTCGCCAGGCCGGTGAGTTTCGCCAGTTCGCCGATTTTCATGTCGCACCTCGAAATGCGTTGACCTTCAAGCCTACTTCAAGCCTAGGGTCGTTTCACCGCCGGGCGACGAACACGACAGGCTGGTCGCCGGCGCGCTACCGTCGGTCGTGTTCTCCTCGTCGAGGCGGCGCGCCGGCGGCGGCTTTCTACTCTACACGGGGCGCCCGCCGACGTTGTCGCGCGGGTGCCTGCATCCACACCAGAGCGGGAGAAGCGACATGGGTTATGTGACAACGAAGGATGGCGTCGAGATTTTCTACAAGGACTGGGGGCCGCGCGACGCCCAGGTGATCTGTTTGCATCATGGCTGGCCGCTGAGCGCCGACGACTGGGATGCGCAGATGCTGTTCTTCCTCGCCGAAGGTTTCCGCGTGGTCGCCCACGACCGCCGTGGCCACGGACGTTCCAGCCAGGTCTGGGATGGTCACGACATGGATCACTACGCCGACGACGTGGCGGCGGTGGTCGAGCACCTCGGGGTGCGCGGCGCGATCCACGTCGGCCATTCCACCGGCGGCGGCGAGGTGGTCCACTATATCGCCCGCTATCCCGACGACCCGGTGCCGAAGGCGGCGATCATCAGCGCCGTGCCGCCGCTGATGGTGAAGACCGAGGGCAACCCCGGCGGCCTGCCGAAGGGCGTCTTCGACGACCTGCAGGCGCAGCTGGCGGCGAACCGCGCGCAGTTCTACCAGGACATTCCCGCCGGCCCGTTCTACGGCTACAACCGACCTGGGGCGAAGCCCTCGGAAGGGATCATCCGCAACTGGTGGCGGCAGGGCATGATGGGCGGCGCCAAGGCCCACTACGACGGGATCGTGGCCTTTTCCCAGACCGACTTCAGCGAAGACCTCAAGCGCATCGACATCCCGGTGCTGGTGATGCACGGCGACGACGACCAGATCGTGCCCTACGAGAACTCCGGCGTACGCTCGGCGAAGCTGCTGCGCAACGGCACGCTGAAGACCTATCCGGGCTACCCGCACGGGATGCCGACCACCCAGGCCGAGGTGATCAACGCCGACCTGCTGGCGTTCATCCGCGGTTGAGCGTGACGGCCGCCGGGCAGGCATGCCCGGCGGCCACTACCGAACCGGTCGATGGGAAAAAAAGCATTGACCTTGAAGTTCACTTCAATCTTATCGTCGGGCCATTGTCCTTACGAGGTAGCCCCATGAACCTGTTCGACCCCCTCTCGCTCCCCAACGGTTCGACCCTCCCCAACCGCATTGCCAAGGCCGCCATGGAAGAGAACATGGCGGACGCCGGGCAGGCGCCCTCCGAGGCGCTGATGCGCCTCTACCAGGCCTGGGCCGATGGCGGCGCCGGGTTGCTGATCAGCGGCAACGTGATGATCGACAGCCGCGCCATGACCGGCCCTGGCGGGGTGGTCCTGGAAGACGACGCGCAACTGGAGAAATTCCGCCGCTGGGCGCGTATCGGCCGTTCCGCCGGCGCGCAGTTCTGGTTGCAGATCAACCATCCGGGCCGGCAGATGCAGGCCAACCTCGGCCAGCAGGCCTGGGCACCCTCGGCGGTGCCGCTGGAGCTGGGCGGGCTGTCGAAGCACTTCGCCACGCCGCGGGCGATGGACGAGGCGATGATCGCCGAGGTCATCCGGCGATTCGTCCGCAGCGCCGCGCTGGCCGAACGGGCCGGCTTCAGCGGGGTGCAGATCCACGCCGCCCACGGCTACCTGCTCAGCCAGTTCCTCTCGCCGCTGAGCAACCGTCGCGAGGATGCCTGGGGCGGTTCCCTGGAGAACCGCGCACGGCTGTTGCTGGAGATCGTCCGGGCGGTGCGCGCCGAGGTTTCCCCCGCTTTCGCGGTGGCGGTGAAGCTGAATTCCGCCGACTTCCAGCGTGGCGGCTTCAGCGCCGACGATGCGCGCCAGGTGGTACGGATGCTCGATGGCCTGGGGGTGGATCTGGTCGAACTCTCCGGCGGCAGCTACGAGGCACCGGCCATGCATGGCGAGGCGCGCGACGGACGGACCCTGGCCCGCGAGGCCTACTTCGTCGAGTTCGCCTGCGACATCCGCACGGTGGCGCGGATGCCGGTGATGGTCACGGGAGGCATTCGCCGACGGCCGGTGGCCGAGCAGGTGCTGGCCAGCGGGGTGGACATGGTCGGCATCGGCACGGCGCTGGCCCTCGAGCCGGGCCTGCCGCGCGACTGGCGCGCCGGCAGGGACCCGGCGCCGCAGCTGCGGCCGATAACCTGGAAGAACAAACCCCTGGCCTCGCTGGCGAACATGGCGGCGGTGAAGTTCCAGTTGCGCAAGCTGAGCCGGGGCAGGGCGGCCAACCCACGGGTGTCGCCGTTGTGCGCGCTGCTCGCGCAGCAGGCCGGCGCGTTCCTGCAGACCCGTCGCTACCGGCGGCTCATGCGTTCGCGCGCCGAAGCCTGAGCGCTGTCCGCGCCTCAGGCGCCGTTGCGGTCGAGTTCGGCCAGCTTGCCCGGCATGCCGAACCAGGCGTCGTGATCGTCGGGCGCCGGCTTCTTGCGGGTGATCCGCGTCCAGTTGGGATGCGCGGCGAGTTCGCCGTTGAGGCCGATGAACCGCCGTTGCCCGAGCGGCACCTCGTCCTCGGCGCGGATCGCGGCGACCGGGCATTCCGGCTCGCAGAGCGCGCAGTCGATGCACCCCTCGGGGTGGATGACGAGGAAGTTCGGGCCTTCGTAGAAGCAGTCCACGGGACAGACTTCCACGCAGTCGGTGTGCTTGCAGCGGATGCATTCCTCCAGCACGACGAAGGTCATGATCGTCTCTCCCGGCTCAGGCGTCGGCCGGCGCGGCCGGCGCCAACCGCTCCAGGCGCGTCGGCACGTACTTGTGCCAGGGCGTGCCGGCGAGGAAGTCGCGCTGGCTGCAGTCGGTCACCTCGTTGGGCGCCACGGCCCGGCGCACCACCTCGCCGTTGGCGTTGCGGTATTCCAGGCCCTGGCCGTTGGGCAGGGAGATATTGCCCGGCTGCATCATGTCGCTGATCTCCACCTCCGCCTCGACGCGGCCGCGACGGGTCACCACGCGCAGCACCTCGCCGTCGGCGCAGCCCAGCGCCTCGGCGTCCTGCGGGCTGATGCGCAGGGTGCCGTAGCGCCCGCGGCGGTGCCAGCCGGTGTCGCGCACGGCGGTATTGCTGGTGTCGCTGCGCCGCTCGCCGGCGGCGAGGATGAAGGGGTAGGCCGGGTCGTGGGGCGGCGCGCTGTGGGCGAGCCTGGCCAGTTCCGGCAACAGTTCGGGGATGTGCAGGTTGATCCGCTGCTCGGGACGGGCCACGGCCTGCCAGCTTTCGGCGAAGACCACCCCTGACGGGTTGTCGAGCATGGCCTGGAACAGGCGGTCGGCGGCCAGCGGCGGCTACCCGTCGAAGCCGGCGCGGGCAGCGTGCAGCTGGCCGTTCGCTCAGCCGGCCTTGCGGAAGACGAACGTCAGGCCGACCACGATCAGCCCCATGCCCAGCAGGCTGAGCCAGCCGAGGCGGTTGCCGAAGACCAGCAGGTCCATGATCGCGGTCACCGCCGGCACCAGGTAGAACAGGCTGGTGACGTTGACCAGGTTGCCCTGGGCGATCAACCGGTAGAGCAGCAGGGTCGCGCCCACCGACACCACCACGCCCATCCACAGCGCGGGGAGCAGGAAGCCGGCGTTCCATTCGAACTCGAACGGCTGGAAGGGCACGAACGCCAGGCACAGGCCGAGGCCGGTGAGGTACTGCAGGGGCAGGGTGCCCAGCGGGTTCTCGCGGATGCCCTTCTGCATGATCGAGCCGCCGGTTACGCCAGCCAGCGCCAGCAGCGCGCAGAGGATACCGGCGGTGGACATCCCGGCCAGGCCGATGCCCTGGTAGACCACCAGCACCAGGCCGGCCAGGCCCAGCAGCAGGCCGAACAGGCGCGCCGGCGACTGCCGGCGTTCGAGGATGACGGCGGTGAGGATCGGTTGCACGCCGAGGATGGTCGCCATCATGCCGGGAGTGACCTGCAGCTTTAGCGAGAAGATATAGAAGATCGGATAGATCCCCAGCATCACCAGGCCGGTGAGCAGGGCCTTGCCGCGCTCACGCGCGCTGCGCGGCGCGCGCAGCCTGAGCAGCGGGGCGAGCGGCAGCAGGCAGGCCAGGGCGATGCCGAAGCGGAACACCAGGAAGGCGAACGGCGAGGCATGCGCCAGGCCCCATTTCGAGGCGATCGCGCCGCTGCTCCAGAGCAGGACGAAGAGGCTGGTGCTGGCCAGGCCGGCCAGCGCGGATTTGTTCAGTGCAAGCATGGATCTGCCACCTTGTAGTCGGGCATGCCGCGGGCTCGGGCCGGCGGCGGACGGCACGCGTCGGCAGCGAATGGCGCTGCCGCGGCGGGCTGTGGAAGAGGGTTGGGGCGCTACCGCGCTCGTCAGGGGCTGACGCCCGGCGGCGGGCAGGCGGCCGAACCGGGAGGTGGAGGCGGAGGCGAGGCGACTACAGGAGGGGAAACGCAGCCCAGGCTGGCGCACGGCTGGAGCGCGCCGACCTCGCCGGTGGCTACCGGAAGGGCGGGGAGCGAGCTGTGCGAGCGCTGGTTCATGGAGGCTATCCGGTCGATGAAGACAACGAGAGGGACTATAGCGGGCCGTCCGGGATTTGACGAGCCTGTGGGCGAGCCTTGCGCTAAAACGCCAGCCCGGCGACAAACCGGGCCGGCGCCGGGCTTCACTTGCCGGTCTTCACCGTGTTCCAGGTGCGCGTGCGCACGCGGTCGATCTTCTGCGGCATGGATTCCAGGGCGAACAGCTTGGCCATCTTCTCCTGCGGCGGATAGATCGCCGGGTCGGCCTTGATCTGCGCGTCCACCAGCGGGTCGGCGGCCAGGTTGCCGTTGGCGTAGTGCACGTGGTTGCTGATCGCCGCCATCACCTCGGGACGCAGCAGGTAGTTCATGAAGGCGTAGCCGGCCTTCTCGTCGGGCGCGTCGACCGGCATCGAGACCATGTCGAACCACAGCGGCGAGCCTTCCTTCGGCGTCGAGTAGCGCACTTCCACGCCGTTGTTGGCCTCCTTGGCGCGGGTCGCGGCCTGCAGGATGTCGCCGGAGAAACCGACCACCATGCAGATCTCGCCGTTGGCCAGGTCGCTGACGTACTTCGAGGAGTGGAAGTAGCGGATGTACGGGCGCACCTTCAGCAGCGCCGCCTGGGCCTGCTTGTAGTCGTCGGTCTTCTGGCTGTGGTGTGGCAGGCCGAGGTAGTTGAGGGTGATGGGCAGCAGCTCGGGGCCGTTGTCCAGCACCGCCACCCCGCACTTGCTCAGCTTCTGCATGTACTCGGGCTTGAAGAAGATGTCCCAGGAGTCCAGCGGCGCGTCGTCGCCGAGCACCGCCTTGATCTTCGCCGGGTTGTAGCCGATGCCGGTGGTGCCCCAGAGGTAGGGGAAGCCGTACTGGTTGCCCGGGTCGTTGACCTCCAGGGCCTTGAGCAGCACCGGGTTGAGGTTCTTCCAGTTGGGCAGCTGGCTCTTGTCGAGCTTCTTCAGGGCGCCGGCCTGGATCTGCTTGGCCATGAAGTGGTTCGACGGGAACACCACGTCGTAGCCGGACTGGCCGGTCATCAGCTTGCCGTCGAGGGTCTCGTTGCTGTCGTAGACGTCGTAGGTGGCCTGGACGCCGGTTTCCCTGGCGAAGTTCGCCACGGTCTCCGGGGCGATGTACTCGGACCAGTTGTAGATCTTCAGGGTGTCGGCGGCGAAGGCGGCGCCGTTGCCGCAAGCGAGGGCGAGGAGGGTGAGGGAGGCGATGCGGGTCTTCATTGTTGTAGGTGTCCTGTCGGCTGACGACAGCGCCGGCGACGGACTGGTTCGCCGCCGGCGCTCAGGGGGCGCCGGCAACGCTGGCCGGCACCCGGGTTTTATCCCGCGTTGCCGGAAGCGAGGAAAGGGGCGGCTTTTCCCTGCGGGCCCGCAGACAGGAGAGTGCGCCGCGCCGGGGCGAGGCCCCGGCCTCGTGCCTCAACTCAGGGCGACCTTGACCCCGAGGGCGATCAGCAGGCCGCCGAGCAGCTTGTCGACCACCCCCTGGGCCCTGGCCAGGCCGCGACGAACCACCGCGCTCTGGATCAGCACCACCAGCAGCGGCCACCAGAGCGCGGCGAGGCCGACGATGATGCCGGCGTACCAGAGCTTCTCGGCGAAGCTGGAGTCCAGGCTCAGCACCTGGGTGAACACGGCGAGGAAGAACAGCGTGGCCTTGGGGTTGAGCAGGTTGCACAGGTAGCCCTGGAGGAATGCGCTCCAGTGGCCGATGCGCTGCGTCTCGCCGAGCGCCAGGTCGACGCGGCCGCCGCCGCGCGCGCGCAGGGCCTGGATGCCGATCCAGATCAGGTAGACCGCGCCGGTGTACTTCAGCGCGTTGAACAGCCATGGCGTGGTGGTGATCACCACGGCCAGGCCGGCGACGCAGTAGGTCATGTGGGTGGCCACCCCGAGGGTCACTCCCAGCGAGGTCATCATCGCCGCCGAGCGCTGGTAGCGCGCTGCGTTGCGGATCACCAGGAAGAAGTCCGGGCCGGGCGAGAGCATGCCGAGGGTGGCGAGGGTGGCGACGAAGAGCGAGGTTTCCAGCATGGTGCGGGCTTCCGGCAGGCGGCGCCATCTCGACGTGGCGCCGCAGGTGGTGGGTCACTGGGCCAGTTCCTGGTCGCTGAACAGGCCGTCGAAGAGCATGCTCGACAGGTAGCGCTCGCCGGAGTCGGGGAGGATCACCACGATCGTCTTGCCCTGCATGTTCGGCTCCTCGGCCAGGCGCACCGCGGCGGCCATCGCCGCGCCGGAGGAGATGCCGCAGAGGATGCCTTCCTCCTGCATCAGGCGCAGGGCCATGTTCTTCGCCTCGTCGTCGGTGGTCTTCTCGACCCGGTCGACCAGCGACAGGTCCAGGTTCTTCGGCACGAAGCCGGCGCCGATGCCCTGGATCTTGTGCGGGCTGGGCTTGATTTCCTCGCCGGCGAGGGTCTGGCTGATCACCGGCGAGGTGGCCGGTTCCACCGCTACCGCGAGGATCGGCTTGCCCCGGGTGTTCTTGATGTAGCGGGCGATGCCGGTGAGGGTGCCGCCGGTGCCGACCCCGGAGACCAGCACGTCCACCGCGCCCTCGGTGTCGTTCCAGATCTCCGGGCCGGTGGTCTTCTCGTGGATCGCCGGGTTGGCCGGGTTGTCGAACTGCTGCGGCATGAAGTACCTGCCCGGATCGCCGGCGACGATTTCCTCGGCTTTCTGGATCGCGCCCTTCATGCCCTTCGCCGGCTCGGTGAGGACCAGTTCGGCGCCCAGCGCCTTGAGCACCTTGCGCCGTTCCAGGCTCATCGAGGCGGGCATGGTCAGCAGCAGCCTGTAGCCGCGCGCCGCGGCGACGAAGGCCAGGCCGATGCCGGTATTGCCGGAGGTCGGCTCGACCAGGGTCACGCCGGGCTTGAGTTTTCCGCTGGCTTCGGCATCCCAGATCATGTTGGCGCCGATCCGGCATTTCACCGAGTGGCTCGGGTTGCGCCCTTCGATCTTGGCCAGGATGGTGACGCCGCGCGGGGCGATGCGGTTGATCTGGACCAGCGGCGTGTTGCCGATGGACTGCGCATTGTCTGCGAAGATGCGGCTCATGATGGTGTCCTTGTCGCCGGGTGGAAAGATCAACCAGCCTATTCCGCCCCGCGCGCGCGTCCAGACGCGGTCGAACCAGCGGCGCGCCGGGTGGGTCCACTGTCAAGGAGGGCCGCATCGATGAAGAAACGCTATGCCATTCCCCTGGGCGCCCTGGCGGCGCTGCTCCTGCTCGCGCTGGCACTGCACCTGGCGCTGCCGTACCTGGTGCGTGGCTACCTGAACGACAGGCTGGCCAATATGGGCGACTACCGCGGGCACATCGCCGATGTCGACCTGGCGTTATGGCGTGGCGCCTACCGGATCGATGGCCTGAGCATCGTCAAGGACAACGGCAGGGTGCCGGTGCCGTTCCTCGATGCGCCGGGCATCGACCTGTCGGTGAGCTGGCGGGCGCTCTGGCAGGACCATGCCGTGGTGGCGCGGGTGGTCTTCGAACGTCCGCAGCTCAACTTCGTCGACGCCGGCGGCGACCGCGAGGCCTCGCAGACCGGGGCCGGCACCGACTGGCGCGAGCAACTGGACAAGCTGCTGCCGATCACCCTCGACGAGGTGCGGGTGGTGGACGGCACCCTGCGCTTCCGCAACTTCGGCTCGAAGCCGCCGGTGAACCTGCGCGCCTCGGCGCTCGACGCCAGTATCTATAACCTGACCAACGTGGCCGACGCCCACGGCCAGCGGCCGGCGCATCTCGAAGGCACGGCGCGGATACTCGGCCAGGCACCGCTGGAGGTGACGGCGCGATTCGACCCGCTGAGCGACTTCGAGGACTTCGACCTGCGCCTGCGGGTCACCGGCGTCGAGCTGAAGCGCCTCAACGATTTCGCCAGCGCCTATGGCAAGTTCGACTTCAATGCCGGCAGCGGCGACCTGGTGCTGGAGGCCCATGCGAAGCGCGGCCAGCTGGACGGCTATATCAAGCCGCTGCTGCGTGACGTGGATGTGTTCAACTGGCGGCAGGACGTGGAGGATAGTGACAAGAACCTGTTCCGTTCGGTCTGGGAAGCGCTGGTCGGCGGCGGCGAGACGGCGCTGAAGAACCAGCGCAAAGATCAGTTCGCAACCCGCGTGGAGCTGAGCGGTAATGTCCGGCAGCGGGACATCAGTGCCTTCCAGGCGTTTCTCGGGATTCTCCGCAATGCGTTCGTCGAGGCGTTCAACGCCCGTTTCGAGCGTTCCCCGGCGATGCGCGATAACGACGGCTGAAGACGCGGGCGGAACGGCGGGTCGCGAGGTGGCCGGGCATTCAGTGACTGAATGACCCGTCTGCGTTCACAGTGCGCTTGTCCCCGCGTTATAGTCGGGTTTTCAAACAATACTGAACTGCCCGGTTTTCCCGCCAGGGCGTTACCGTTCGAGGATTTCCTGATGAAGTTCGAAGGCACCCAGTCCTACGTCGCCACCGACGACCTCAAGCTCGCGGTCAACGCCGCCATCACCCTGCAGCGGCCGCTGCTGGTGAAGGGCGAACCGGGCACCGGCAAGACCATGCTCGCCGAGCAACTGGCCGAATCCTTCGGCGCCAGGCTGATCACCTGGCACATCAAGTCCACCACCAAGGCCCACCAGGGCCTCTACGAGTACGACGCGGTGAGCCGTCTGCGCGACTCGCAGCTGGGCGTGGACAAGGTCCACGACGTGCGCAACTACATCAAGAAGGGCAAGCTCTGGGAGGCCTTCGAGGCCGAGGAGCGGGTGATCCTGCTGATCGACGAGATCGACAAAGCCGACATCGAGTTCCCCAACGACCTGCTGCAGGAACTCGACAAGATGGAGTTCTACGTCTACGAGACCAACGAAACCATCAAGGCGAAGCAGCGCCCGATCATCATCATCACCTCGAACAACGAGAAGGAACTGCCCGACGCCTTCCTGCGCCGCTGCTTCTTCCACTACATCGCCTTCCCCGACCGCGAGACGCTGCAGAAGATCGTCGACGTGCACTACCCGAACATCAGGCAGTCGCTGGTCAGCGAGGCGCTGGACATCTTCTTCGACGTGCGCAAGGTGCCCGGCCTGAAAAAGAAACCTTCGACCTCCGAGCTGGTCGACTGGCTGAAGCTGCTGATGGCCGACGAGATCGGCGAAGCGGTGCTGCGCGAGCGCGACCCGACCAAGGCGATCCCGCCGCTGGCCGGCGCCCTGGTGAAGAACGAGCAGGACGTGCAGCTTCTCGAGCGCCTGGCGTTCATGAGCCGCCGCGCCAGTCGCTGAACGGATCGGCCCTTTCCCTGGAGAGGACCGGCAGCGGCGGCGGCAGACAGCGGAGGGACATCCCATGCTCAGCGGTAGTTGCCTGTGCGGCGCGGTACGCTATGAAATCGACGCGCCCATCGAATCGGCCAGCCATTGTCATTGCAGCCAGTGCCGCAAGGCCCACGGCGCGGCGTTCGCCAGCTACGGCAACCTGCGCCGCGAAGCGTTCCGCTATGTCGCCGGGGAGGACGCGGTGGCCGAGTACCACTCCTCGCCCGGAATCACCCGGACCTTCTGCCGGCACTGCGGTTCGAACCTGCAGTGGCTCGGCGGCGACGAGGACCCGGCGTCCACCTCGATCGCCCTCGGCACGCTGGACTCGCCGCTGGGCGAGGTGCCGCAGCGGCATATCTATGTAGGCTCGAAGGCCGACTGGTACACCATCGCCGACGACCTGCCGCAGGAAGATCAATACTGACCGGCGCCCGCGCGCCGGGATCAACGGACAACAGACGAGGTCGCAGCCATGCTGCTCAACCTGTTCAACGAAATGCGCGCAGCCAGGGTGCCGGTCTCGGTGCGCGAACTGCTCGACCTGATCGACGCGCTGAAGCACCGCGTGGTGTTCGCCGACATGGACGAGTTCTACTACCTGGCGCGCACCATCATGGTCAAGGACGAACGCCACTTCGACAAGTTCGACCGGGCCTTCGGCGCCTACTTCAAGGGCCTGGAGAAACTCGACGACCACCTCAAGGCGCTGATCCCCGAGGAATGGCTGCGCAAGGAGTTCGAGCGTCTGCTGAGCGACGAGGAGAAAGCGCAGATCCAGTCCCTCGGCGGCCTGGACAAGCTGATCGAGGAGTTCAAGAAGCGCCTCGAGGAACAGAAGGAACGGCACGCCGGCGGCAACAAGTGGATCGGCACCGGTGGCACCAGCCCGTTCGGCTCCGGCGGCTTCAACCCGGAGGGCATCCGCGTCGGCGACGCCGGCAAGCGCCAGGGCAGGGCGGCCAAGGTCTGGGACCAGCGCGAGTACAAGAACCTCGACGATCAGGTCGAACTGGGCACGCGCAACATCAAGATCGCCCTGCGCCGCCTGCGCAAGTTCGCCCGCGAGGGCGCGGCGGAGGAGTTGGACATCGATGGCACCATCGACCACACCGCCAAGGACGCCGGCCTGCTCAACATCCAGATGCGCCCGGAACGGCGCAATACGGTGAAGCTGTTGCTGCTGCTGGACATCGGCGGCTCGATGGACGCCCACGTGAAGGTCTGCGAGGAGCTGTTCTCGGCGTGCAAGACCGAGTTCAAGCACCTGGAGTACTTCTACTTCCACAACTTCATCTACGAGTCGGTGTGGAAGAACAACCTGCGCCGCAGCAGCGAGCGCACCGCCACCTTCGACCTGCTGCACAAGTACGGTCCGGATTACAAGGTGGTGTTCGTCGGCGACGCGGCGATGGCGCCCTACGAGATCACCCAGGCCGGCGGCAGCGTCGAGCACTGGAACGAGGAAGCCGGTTACGTCTGGATGCAGCGGTTCATGGAGAAGTACAAGAAGCTCATCTGGATCAACCCCTATCCGAAGGACACCTGGAACTACACCGCGTCCACCGGACTGGTCCGCGAACTGGTCAAGGAACAGATGTATCCGCTGACCCTGAGCGGCCTGGAGGAGGGCATGCGCTTCCTCTCGCGGGGCTGAGGCGCGTTGCGCGGGACGAGCGACAGGCACGACGGCGCGCAACTTGCTTAAGCTGTCCTGCCTCGCCCGTGCGGTAACAATGCGGCGCGGCCACCGGTAACGATGGAAACGCCATGATCGACTCGACCTTCTCCCGCGCCACCTGGCTCAACTCGCTGCATATGTCGACCCTGACCCTCTCCCTGCTGGAGAAGGAAGGCTTCGCCCGCGAGCAACTGCTCGAAGGCAGCGGCATCACCCCCGCCGACCTGCTCGACCTGCGGCGCCTGATCAGTCCCTGGCAGGAGCAGCAGGTGTTTGCCAACGCCTGCCGGCTGAGCGACGAACCGGCGCTGGGCCTGCGCCTGGGGCTGCGCACGCGGATCTCCGCCTACGGCCTGCTCGGCTACGCGCTGCTCTCCGCGCCGACCCTCGGCGAGGCGCTGCGCATCGGCCTGAGCTACCCGGTGCTGCTCGGTACTTACTTCCACCTGTCGCTGGAGATCGCCGACGGCCGTGCCTGGCTGGTGGCCACCGGCTACGGCGAGGACGAGGCGCTGCGGCCGTTCAACACCGAACTGTGCCTGGGCTCGCTGAAGGTCACCTGCGCCGACCTGCTCGGCCAGCCGCTACCGTTGCTGGAGGCGGCCTTCGACTATGCCGGCGACGAGGCGATGGCGCGGGCCTACGTCGACGGCTTCGGTTGCGCGTTGCATTTCGGCCGTGAACGCAGCGCCATCGGCTTCGCCGCCGAATGGCTGGAGCGCCCGTTGCCGCTGGCCGACCCGGTGACCCACCGGGAGATGCTCGAACAGTGCCGGCGGCAGAACATCGACCTGGCCGCGCGTCGCGCCTGGCTGGACCGGGTCCGTGCGATCCTCGCCGAGCGCCTGCAGGATCCGCCCGGCCTGGAGGAACTGGCCCGGCGCCTGAACTGCTCCTCGCGCAGCCTGCGCCGGCACCTGCAGCAGCAACGCACCAGTTACCAGCAACTGCTCGACGAGCTGCGCTTCGCCCGTGCCAAGGAGCTGTTGCAGAGCGGCGACATGCCGATCTACCGGATCGCCGAGGCGCTCGGCTTCAGCGAGACCGCCAGCCTGCGCCACGCCTTCCAGCGCTGGAGCGGACAGCCGCCGAGCCATTTCCGCGCCTGAGCGCCGGAGCGGGCGCAGGCCGAGGCCGTCTGGCCCGTGGCCTCAGGCGGCCGGGTCGTCGACCAGCCGGTCATAGGGAGGCAGGCCGCTGTATTGCGCCAGGGCTTCTTCGTAGGCGTTCTTCAGGTCGTCGGCGGCGAGGTCGTAGCCGACCAGCAGCTGTTCGAGTTCAGCGGCGTTCTCCGGATCGTCGCTCTGCAACTGCGCGTCGAGTTCGCGGGTGCGCGCGGCGACGCACTGGATCGCCACCATCAGGGTCTGGGGTTTCAGGTTCATGGTTCACTCCTAGAGCCCACGGGCTTTTTCCCATTGGCGACGGATGGCGTTGCGCACGAAGTTGTCCAGCTGGCCCATGAGGACCTCCCGGTACATCGGCTTGGCCGGCATGATGGTGTAGTGGGTGGCTTGCAGGCGCTTGTTGTAGCTGTCCTGCTTCACCTTCAGGTCCGGCGGGATGTCGGTGCCGTCGGGGATCACGAAGTCGCCGTCGGCGCGGCGCAGCACGCCGGCGCGGTCGAACACCGAGGTGCCGCCGGTGTCCGGGGCGTAGAGGCCGTCGCGGCCGGCGACGATGTCCGGCGCGCGGGCGGGGACGCCGGGGGTGCTGGGGCTGTCGAAGGTCGGATGCAGCAGCGGGGCGACTTCCGCGGCCTCGGCGAGCTCCTTGTCGGGACGCAGGTAGCGACCGACGTCGCTCTCGTAGTTGGCCTTGAATACCGCCCGGTAGAGGGTGAGGCTGGTTTTCTCGTAGTCGTAGGACATGCGTGGACTTCCCTGTGGGTTGCATTCGCGGCGCCGTGGGTGCGCGGCATCGCTGCCGGCCACCGTCCTTGTGGCGCCACCGGGAGCAGGATAACAGCTGCGCGCGGCAGCGCCAGCGGCGGGCGACGACCGTGTCGCGCCGGCCTAGCGCGCCGCGCCGTGCAGGTAATGGCGGATACGCACCTCGACGCCGGCGCTCTGGAAGCGCCGGGCGGCGGCCTCGACCCGCAACTCGCCGCGGGTCACCCGCTGGTGGTGGCGCAGGTGTTCCAGCCAGGATTCATCGATGAAGAACTCCAGCCACAGGCGACGGTTGCCGCTGTCCTGGACCAGTCCCCAGGACACCGCGCCGTTGCGCCGACGCATGGCGCGCACCTCGACCATCGCCGCCTGGAATGCCGCGGCGTCCTGCGGGTCGATGTCGTACTCGAGGGTGACCATCACCGGGCCGCGTTCCTGGTCCACCTCTTCGTCGACCAGTGGTGCCGGCCAGTGCAGCGACGGCGCGAGGTCCTCGGCCGCGGTGACCGGCAGATGGCAGCGCAGCGACGCGAACAGGCCGAGCAGCAGCGCGGCGCTGGCGCAGAGCAGGGCGAAGGTGATCGACAGGTGGCTGGCGACCAGACCCCACAGGGCGCCGCCGGCGGCCATGCTGCCGAAGAACACCAGGATGTAGACCGCCAGCGCGCGGGCGCGGACCCAGGCCGGCACCGAGGTCTGCGCGGCGACCTGCAGGCTGGAGAGCACGGCGATCCATGCCGCGCCGCTGAGCAGCATCACCGGCACCAGCAAATAGAGGTTGCGCAGCAGCGCCAGGGCCACCAGCACCAGCGCGTAGAGCACGCTGGAGAGCAGCACCAGGCGGTCGCTGCCGAGGCGTTCGCGCAGGCGCGGCAGGAACGCGGCGCCGAGCACCGCGCCGACGCCGACGCTGCCCAGCAGCAGGCCGAAGTCCATGGCGTTGCCCTGCAATTCGCCGCGCACGATCAGTGGCAGCAGCGACATGCCGGCGCTGGCGCCGAGGAAGAACGCCACCGCGCGCACCAGCACCGCTTGCAGCGGCCTTGAACTGCGGCTGTAGCGCCAGCCGGCGCGCAGGGCGCCGAACAGGCGTTCCGCCGGCAGCACCGAGGGCACGGCCTCGCGTTTCCAGGCCAGCAGCACGGCGATCACCACGAAGAAGGAGAGGGCGTTGAGGGCGAAAGTCAGCCAGGGGCCGACCAGGCTCACCAGCACCCCGGCGATGGCCGGGCCGACCGCCCGCGCCAGGTTGACCCCGACACTGGACAGCGCCACCGCCGCCGGCAGTTCGTCCTTGCCCACCAGTTCCGGAGTGGTGGCGCTCCAGGCCGGCATCATCAGCGCGGTGCCGATGCCCATGCACAGGGTCAGGCCGAGCAGCAGCCAGACGCTGGTCGACTGGAGCAGAGTGAGGCTGGCCAGCAGGGTGGCCACCAACGCCATCCACAATTGCACGCCGAGCAGGTAGCGCCGCTTGTCGACGATATCGGCGAGGGCGCCGGCCGGCAGGGCCAGGAAGAACATCGGCAGCGAGCCGGCGACCTGCACCAGCGCCACGTTCAGCGGGCTGGCGGAGAGCGAGGTCATCAGCCAGCCGGCGCCCACCTCGTGCATCCAGGTGCCGATGTTGGAGGCGATGCTGGCCAGCCACAGCCAGCGGAAGGTGGTCTGGCGCAGGGGACTCCAAGGGGAGGCGGCGGGTGCGTTCATGTCAGAGCGAGCCTTTGAGGGGGTATTCGACGATCAGGTAGAGGCGGTCGATGTCGTCGCCGGCCTGGGCCGCGTTGGCCCGGTGGCTGAGGTGCGAGACGTTCAGCGAGAGGTCCTTGAGCGGGCCCGAGGCGAACACGTAGCGCAGGTCGAGGTCGCGCTCCCAGTGCTTGCCGCCGCTGCCCTGCAGGGGCCGATAGCGGCCATCGGCGGCCAGCGGGTTGTAGGCGCCGCCGGCCGGCGCATGGCTGCCGTCGATGGCGCGGCCGCTGACGTAGCGCGCCATGAAGCTCAGCCCCGGCAGGCCGAACGGGGCCAGGTCGAGGTCGTAGCGGGCCTGCCAGGAGCGCTCGCCGGGGCCGTTGAAGTCGGCGTACTTGATCGAGTTGGCGAGGTAGATGGAGTCACCTCCGACGAAGTCGAACGGCGTGTCGCCGTGGACACGCTGGTAGGCCAGGGAAAACCCCTGTGCGCCGACGCGGTACTTCAGTTGCAGGCTGTAGGCCAGGGTGTCGATCGCGCCGGCCCGGCTGCGGCCCTGGTCGCGCGTGCGATAGAGGTTGCCATCCAGGCTGAACGCGGCACGTTGCAGGTTCATGTTGAGATAGACCTGGCGCCAGACGTTGTCCAGTTGCGCGGCGAACAGCGAGCCGCTCAGGTCGTCGCTGGCCGCCAGGCTGGCGCCGGCGAAGCCGATGGCGCTGCCGGCGGTGCTCGCGCCGTAGCCGTCGAAGTCGCCATGGCCGGAACTGGCGGCCTGTTCCTTGAAGGCGGTGAAGCGCCCGGCCTGGATCCGCACGCGGTCGAGGTCGTCGCTCTGCAGGAAGAAGCCCCTGGCGTACTGGGGTTGCAGGCGCTTGTCGCTGGTGTCGAAGACCGGGGTCTCGACGGTCATTTCGCCGACCTTGAGCAGGCTCTCGCCGAGCCGCAGCTTGAGTGCGGCGCCGGCGTCGGAATACTCGCTGGCGTTATCGCCGGATGAGTCCAGCGGCAACAGGCCGGTGCCGGCATGGCCACGTCCGCCGTCGAGTTTGAAGCCGGCGAAGCCGTGGAGATCGAGGCCGAAACCGATGCGGCCGGGAGTATAGGCCGACTCCAGGTCGGCGATCAGGCCGTGTGCCCATTCCTTGCGGTAGCCGCGCCCGGCGTCCGCGCGGCGATAGTCGTTGTAAAGGAAGTAGTTGCGGTTGAGCAGGCGCCACTCCAGCAGCTCGGGCGCCTTGGGTTCCTGGGCCGCGGCGTGGCACGGCGAGGTGCCGCCCAGCGCCAGGAAAAGGGCCAGGCGGCCGACCGGTCGAACGCGGATCATCGGGAAAACTCCGGGCGAGGCGGGCCGCGAAGGGCCCGCCCGGGTACGTCAGAAAGCGAAGCAGGAACAGCCGAACGCGCCCCAGAAGCCCTGGAAGTCGCTCACCGGTACGTTGGAGTGGCGCGCGCGGTTGTGCTCATGGGCGTGTACCGCGCAGGCACCGACGCACTGGTGGACCTGGGCGGTCAGCGGCGCGCCTTGCCGCCAGTGGCCGGGTACCTTGGCCACCGGCGACCAGTCCGGCAGCACCGGCGGCGCCGGCGGACCGAGCTTGTCGAACTCGGCCGCGGCATAGACGACCTTGCCGTCGACCACCGTGAGCACCGACTCGATCCACTTGATGGCCTCTTCCTCGACGCTGAAGAAGTCCGCCGACAGCGCCGCCAGGTCGGCCAGCTGGCCAACCTTGATCTGTCCTTTCCTGCCCTGCTCGCTGGAGAACCAGGCGCTGCCCTGGGTGAACAGTTGCAACGCGGTTTCCCGCGGCAGGCCCTGCGGATACAGGGCCATGCCGCCGACGGTACGACCGCTGACCAGCCAGTACAGCGAGGTCCAGGGGTTGTAGCTGGAGACCCGGGTGGCGTCGGTGCCGGCGCCCACCGGCACGCCCTCGGCGAGCATGCGCTGGATCGGCGGGGTGGCCTCGGCGGCCTTGGCGCCGTAGCGGTCGACGAAGTACTCGCCCTGGAAGGCCATGCGGTCCTGGATCGCGATGCCACCGCCGAGCGCGCGGACCCGTTCGATGTTGCGTGGGGTGATGGTCTCGGCGTGGTCGAAGAACCAGGGCAGGCCATTGAACGGGATGTCGCGGTCGACCTTCTCGAATACGTCGAGCATCCGCGAGATCGACTCGTCGTAGGTGGCGTGCAGGCGGAACGGCCAGCGCTGTTCCACTAGGTGGCGGACCACCGGCTCCAGCTCCTGCTCCATGCTCCGCGGCAGGTCAGGGCGCGGCTCGAGGAAGTCCTCGAAGTCGGCGGCGGAGAACACCAGCATTTCGCCGGCGCCGTTGTGGCGGAAGAAATCGCTGCCCTGGCCGTACTTGACGCTGCCGGTCCAGTTCTTGAAGTCGGCGAGTTCTTCCTTGGGTTTCTGGGTGAACAGGTTGTAGGCGATGCGCACGGTGAGCTGGCCATGGTCGGCCAGTTCGCTAATCACCTGGTAGTCGTCCGGGTAGTTCTGGAAGCCGCCGCCGGCGTCGATCGCGCTGGTCAGGCCGAGGCGGTTGAGCTCGCGCATGAACTGGCGGGTGGAGTTGACCTGGTATTCCAGCGGCAGTTTCGGTCCCTTGGCCAGGGTGGCGTAGAGAATCATCGCGTTGGGCCGGGCGATCAGCATGCCGGTGGGTTCGCCGCTGCTGTCGCGGACGATCTCGCCGCCAGGCGGGTTGGGCGTGTCCCTGGTGTAGCCGACCACGCGCAGGGCGGCGCGGTTGAGCAGGGCACGATCGTACAGGTGGAGGACGAACACCGGGGTGTCCGGCGCGGCCTTGTTCAGTTCCTCCAGGGTCGGCATGCGCTTCTCGGCGAACTGGAATTCGTTCCAGCCGCCGACCACCCGCACCCACTGAGGGCTGGGCGTGCGTTCGGCCTGGGCCTTGAGCATGCGCAGGGCGTCGGCCAGCGACGGTACGCCTTCCCAGCGCAGCTCCAGGTTGTAGTTGAGGCCGCCGCGGATCAGGTGCAGGTGCGAATCGTTGAGACCGGGGATCACGCAGCGTTTTCGCAGGTCGATGACCTGGGTGGCGCTGCCGCGATGGAGCATGGCCTCGGCGTCGCTGCCGACGGCGAGGAAGCGCCCGTCCTTGATCGCCACGGCGGTGGCGCTGGGGTTGTCGCGGTCCACGGTGTGGAAGCGGCCGTTGTGCAGGATCAGGTCGGCGGTCATGGAACCTCCTGGGTTGCTTGCGGGAGAAAGGCTGGCGGCGTCGGCGAAGGGCAGGGCGGACCACAGGGCCCCGGCGGCGCCCAGCACCGAACTGGTAGCGAGGAAATGGCGGCGGTTCTTGCTCGGCGGATCGTGGCTCATGGCGTGCTCCTGGCGACGGGGCGGAATCGGTCAGCGAAGGCGGCGGCGAGAGAAGCCACCGGACAGGATAGGTGCGGCAGGAAACGTGCGGGACGAAAGAGCGGCTTTCCCGAATGACGCGTCCTCCTGCAAGCGCAACTTTCTGCTAATAGAGTCCAGATAAGGCGCGAGCCCGATCCTGAACTTGATAGGCACTTTTGTTATTGGGCGGGCTGTCGATTGTGCTGGATGAGAGTCCTGTTCCTATTGTCTCGATGTGCGCTTTTTGTATCTATGTGCTGAATGTTTTCAATAACGCTGTTCAACTTTCACGGATACTGTCGTTCGGCGATTTATTTTCTCGAAAGGTTTGTTTTTTTTAATATCCATGCTTCATAGTCTGGTCGGCCACGGAAAGTTGTCCGTTGGCCCGCGTGCTGTTGTGCGCAACAGCTGGAATTAATCGTTCGTCGTCAGGAAACAATCATGAGCCACTATCTCGAAGTTCTAACTCCGCAGAACAGTCAGATCATCTTCATCGACCAGCAGCCACAGATGGCATTCGGCGTACAGTCCATCGATCGCCAGACGCTGAAGAACAACGTAGTGGGCCTGGCCAAGGCGGCGAAGGTGTTCGACATCCCGGTGACCATCACCACGGTGGAAACCGACAGCTTTTCCGGCCCGACCTATCCGGAGCTGCTGGCGGTGTTCCCCGAGCAGAAGATCCTCGAGCGCACCTCGATGAACTCCTGGGACGACCAGAACGTGCGCGACTCGCTGGCCGCCGCGGGGCGCAAGAAGGTCGTGGTCGCCGGGCTGTGGACCGAGGTCTGCAACACCACCTTCGCCCTCTGCGCCATGCTCGAGGGCGGCTACGAGATCTACATGGTGGCCGATGCCTCGGGCGGCACCTCCAGCGACGCCCACAAGTACGCCATGGACCGCATGGTCCAGGCCGGCGCGGTACCGGTGACCTGGCAGCAGGTCCTGCTGGAATGGCAGCGCGACTGGGCCCGCCGGGATACCTACGACGCCGTGATGGCCATCGCCAAGGAGCATTCCGGGGCCTACGGGATGGGGGTGGACTACGCCTACACCATGGTGCACAAGGCGCCCGAGCGGGTGACCCACGGCGAACGCATCGGCCCGAATCCGGCCAAGTGAATGCCGGCCGTGCCGCTCCGGCCCGCCGGGCGGCACGGCCGCGAAGGAGAACGAAGATGAAGCTCTACGTATTGTCGCTGGGCGCCGGACTGTTGGTGGGGATCGTCTACAGCCTGTTGCAGGTGCGTTCGCCGGCTCCGCCGCTGGTGGCGCTGGTGGGGTTGCTCGGCATCCTGCTCGGCGAGCAGGTCATCCCGGTCGGCAAGCAATTGCTCGGCGGTTGCGCGTTCGCCTCGGCCTGCGACAAGGCGGGTTCGGTCGGCCATGTGCTGGGGCAACTACCGGGTCGGCATCGCCTCGACCAGGTCGCTGGCCCGTCGGAAAAGGAAAAGGGTTGAACGTTATAATTATCGCGTAATGCGATTGTAATCTTCTAGTTACCTTCGTCGGGTTCGATTTCCCCGAAAGGCTCCCTCGGATTAATCTCTGGGAGCTTTCGTGCGTCCTGTATCGCGTCGAAAGTGAATATTTCAGCAGATCATCAGGCGCATGGAATCAGGGGGAGTCATGACTGTTGCCGTAGACAGAACAAAGAGCGACCAGTCCACGCCAGGGAACATCATAAGGGGAGAGGGATACGCCTTGATTCGCAACAGTGAGACGACTCCCGATCCGGACAAGGTCATCCATATTCCTTGTGCCGATTCGTTTTCCGTCATCGTTCAGTTGCGCGACTTCAACTCCCACCGTCTCTGGAATGGAAAAAAACTGGTATTCGATGGCGGTCATCCGCAGAAAAGTATCTCCATCGCCTATCTTGGCGATGAAATAAAGTGCCAGCACCGGGCAACTTACGACAATGTCCGCTTCATGTTGCCGCGCGCTTCGATAAAGGAGTTTCTTTACGAAGAGGGGCAGCGCATGTCCGCCGAACCGGAGCGGATCATCGGCGTCGACGACCCGGTGGTCTATCACCTGGCCCTGGCGCTGCTGCCCAGCTTCGCCAGGGCGGGGGAGCGCAACGAGCTGTTCATCGAACAGGTCATGCTGGCGCTATTGACCCACGTCCAGGATCGCTTCGCCTCGACCCCGGTCCCGGCCTGTACTGGCAAGGGCCTGGCGCCCTGGCAATTGCGCAGGGCCAAGGAGCTGATCGCCGGGCATCTGAGCGAGGGCGTATCGGTGGCGCGCCTGGCCGAGGAGTGCGGCCTCTCGCGCAGCTATTTCACCAAGGCCTTCAAGTGCAGCACCGGTGTGTCGCCCCACGAATGGCTGATGCGCATGCGCGTCGACAGGGCCAAGGAGCTGATGCTGGGCAGCGACGAACCGCTGTCGCAGATCGGCGTCGCCTGCGGCTTTTCCGACCAGCCGCATTTCTCGCGGATCTTTCTCCGGCTGGCCGGCGCCTCGCCCTCGACCTGGCGCCGGGTCAAGCGGCAGCGCGCCGACGCAGCGCTCTGAAGCGCGACCGTGCGTGACGGACGGTACGGAAGCCGCCGGATGCTCGGCTAGAATGCCCTGGCTTCGGCGGTCGCCACCGGCCGCCCACTTCGCAACGGAACAGGGAATCGCAGATGAAAGCAGTACGCCAGGGTTGCGGCGTAACGGGGCTGGCCATGCTCCTGGCGCTGGCCGGGTGCAGTTCGCGGTCGGCGGAGCCGCCGCCGCCCAACCCCGACGAAGTACGGGCGAAGATCGTCCGTCTGATGCCGGCCACGGTGCGCGATCGCCAGGGTTGGGCCCGCGATATCTACGCGGCCTTTTCCGCCCAGCAGGTCTACCCCAGCGACGAGAATCTCTGTGCGGTGCTGGCGGTGACCGAGCAGGAGTCCACCTACCAGGTCGACCCGCCGGTAGCCGGCCTGGGCAGGATCGCCACCCGCGAACTCGAGCGCCGCGCCGGCAAGCTGCACGTGCCGGCGTTCCTGGTCAGCTCGGCGCTGGGTATCAAGTCGCCCGATGGGCGGACCTACAGCCAGCGCCTGGCCGCGGCGCGGACGGAGAAGGAGCTGAGCGAGACCTTCGACGACTTCATCGCCATCGTGCCCATGGGCGGCAAGCTGTTCGGCGGCTTCAACCCGGTGCACACCGGCGGGCCGATGCAGGTCAGCATCGCTTTCGCCGAGCGCCACGCCGACGGTTATCCCTACCCGGTGGATGGCAGCATCCGCCGCGAAGTGTTCAGCCGGCGCGGCGGCATGTATTTCGGCATCGCCCACCTGCTCGGCTATCCGGTGGATTACCCGGCGCCGCTGTACCGCTTCGCCGACTTCAACGCCGGCTGGTACGCCAGCCGCAACGCCGCCTTCCAGAGCGCGCTGAGTCGCGTCTCGGGGATCCCGCTGGCGCTGGATGGCGACCTGATCCGCTACGGCACGCGCACGCCGGGCTCCACCGAGCTGGCCGTGCGCGCCCTGGGCAAGCGCCTGGACATGAGCGACGCGGCGATCCGCCGGGCGCTGGAGCAGGGCGACAGCGCGGACTTCGCCGACAGCGCGCTGTACCGCAAGGTCTTCGCCCTGGCCGAGGCGGCCACCGGCAAGCAACTGCCACGCGCGGTGCTGCCGGGCATCACGCTGGAAAGCCCGAAGATCACCCGCAAGCTGACCACCGCCTGGTTCGCCAAGCGCGTCGACGAACGCTACCAGCGCTGCATGGTCCGCGCCCGAGGACGCTGAGGACATCGTCGGGCGGGTCGAACCCGATCCCGCCGCGACAGTCTGTCGTCCTGTCAGCCATCGTCACGGAGACGCAACGCATGAACAGCCGATACAGCGCCGAGGCACCGGCGCGCGACGAACTGGACCGGCTCGCCGGTCCGACCCTGGTGGAGTTCGGCACCGACTGGTGCGGCCATTGCCAGGCTGCCCAGCCGTTGCTGGCGGAAGTGCTCGACGACTACCCGGAGGTCGCCCACCTGAAGATCGAGGACGGCCCTGGCCGGCGCCTGGGCCGCTCGTTCCAGGTCAAGCTGTGGCCGACCTTCGTCTTCCTGCGCGATGGCCGCGAGGTGGCGCGGGTGGTCCGGCCCGGCAGCGCCAGCGTGCTGGAAGAAGCGTTCGAGAGCCTGGTCGGCGAGGGCTGAGGACCCGGCCCGCGGGCCGGGCGGTGTTCAGGCCGGCATCGCGTGATCCACCTGTTCGCGGATCTCCTGGTAGCGCAGCTCCATCAGCTTGCGCTGCTCGCGCCGGGCCAGGGCCTGGGCGTAGCGGCGCTTCTCGGTCGGCGTCTCCGGCTCCAGCGGACGCACCGCCACTGGCCGACGCTGGTCGTCCATCGCCACCATGGTGAAGAAACAGCTGTTGGTATGGCGCACGGTGCGCTCGTGGATGTTCTCGGTCATCACCTTCACCCCGACCTCCATCGAGGTCCGCCCGGTGTAGTTCACCGAGGCGAGGAAGGTCACCAGTTCGCCGACATGGATCGGCTCGCGGAAGATCACCTGATCCACCGACAGGGTCACCACGTAGCGTCCGGCGTAGCGTTTGGCGCAGGCGAAGGCCACCTCGTCGAGGAGCTTGAGCAGGGCGCCGCCATGGACGTTGCCAGAGAAGTTCGCCTTGTCGGGGGTCATGAGCACGCTCATGGTCAGTTGGTAGCTGCCAGGTTCCATCATTCACCTATCACGCAAGTTGGACACGGGCCGTTGCAGTGGGCCGGCGGCCGCTCTACGGCGGCCTCTGGGGATAGGGTAGGGAGAAACGCCGGCGCGATTAGCACCGCAGTCGACAATGGTGTTTTCCGCGAAAGGGACTTGCGGCGCCGGCTCGCCTGGCGCAGGGACTCAGCCGCGGGTGGGGTTGCGGCCTTCGCGGCTGGCTTCCATCCAGCGCAGCACCTGCTCGCCGAACTCGGGCGGCGCGCTGCGCCCTACCCGGCGCACCAGGTCGAGGATGGTCTGCTGGGCCAGCGCTTCTTCCATGCGCTTCTGCGCGGTGAGCATCACCGCGTGGATCGAGCAGGTATTGCGGGTCGCCCAGGATGGCGGGTTGCCTTCGAAGAGCGCACAGCGCTCGCGGATCTCCCGGCACTCGAAGATCGACTTGTCGCCATCGATGGCGCGGACCACGTCGAGCACGCTGATCTCGTTGGCCGGACGCGCCAGGCGGAAGCCGCCGCGCACGCCTTCGGTGGCCGCCACCAGGCCGGCCTTGGCCAGGCGGGTGAAAACCTTGGCCAGCAATTCCGGGGGCACCCCCTGCAGTTCGGCGAGGGCGCGCACGCTGGACTCGCGGCTGTCACCTTTCTCGTCGGCGAGGAACAGCAGGCAATGGATGCCGTACTCGACGCCGGCGCTATAGAGAGCCATCACTAACTCCGACAGAAATATTCGCAATAGTGTGCGAGCTTTTCAGAGCGGTCACAAGATTTTGCTGTCTCGCTTTTCCCGGCCGAAACCGCTCTGTTTCCGATTTTTCACCCCTTTTTCCTGACTTCTTCTTCTGTCGAACGGCGGGAGTGGGTGGTTGCTCGTGTCGGTGCCGGGCTTGTTTTCCGTAACTACGACTAATATAGTCGTAGTTACGGAGGGGCGACTCTCCGCAGAACCCGTCCTCATCCTTCCAGGAGCCTCCATGAAACAACGTATCCTGATCGTCGGCGCCGGATTCGCCGGCCTGTGGAGCGCGCTGAGCGCGGTCCGCCTGCTCGACCGCCATGGCGGCGACGACATCGAGGTCGCGGTGCTCGCGCCGCAACCCGAGCTGCGCATCCGCCCGCGTTTCTACGAGCCCGAGGTGCAGCGCATGACGGCGCCGCTGGGCGAACTGTTCGACGCGGTCGGCGTGCGCTTCGTGCAGGGCAGCGCGCAGCGCATCGACGTGGCCGGCAAGCGGGTGGCGTACCGCGATGCCGAGGGCGCGCCGGCGCAGCTGGACTACGACCGCCTGGTGCTGGCGGCCGGCAGCAGCGTGTGGCGGCCGGCGAGTGTCGCCGGCATCGACGCGGCCTTCGATGTCGACCAACTGGAAGACGCCCTGCGCCTGGAGGCACACCTGCATGCCCTGCGCGACCTGCCGGATTCGTCGGCACGCAACACCGTGGTGGTCGCCGGCGGCGGCTTCACCGGCATCGAGACCGCCACCGAGATGCCGGCGCGCCTGCGGGCGATCCTCGGCGAGGAAGCGGCGCTGCGGGTGATCGTGGTCGACCGCGGCGCTGCCATTGGCGCATCGATGGGTGCAGAGCTGGGCGGCTTGATCACCGAAGCCTCGGCGGAGCTGGGCGTGGAGTGGTGCCTCGGGCGTTCGGTGGCGGCGGTGGATGCCGAGGGCGTGACGCTCGACGACGGCCAGCGGATCGAGGCGAAGACCGTGGTCTGGACCGTGGGCGTGCGGGCCAGCACGCTGACCGGGCAGATTCCGGGCGAGCGCGATGCACAGGGTCGCCTGCATGTCGACCGCAACCTCAAGGTGCTCGGTCTCGACGATGTCTACGCCACCGGAGACGTGGCCCGCGCGGCTACCGACGATCGCGGCAACCATGCCCTGATGACCTGCCAGCATGCCATCGCCCTGGGCCGCTCGGCCGGCAACAACGTGGCCGCCGACCTGCTCGGCGTCGAGCCGATTCCCTACAGCCAGGTGAAGTACGTGACCTGCCTCGACCTCGGCGGCTGGGGCGCGGTGTTCACCGAGGGCTGGGACCGCCAGGTGCGCTTCGTGCGCGAGGAGGGCAAGAAGATCAAGACCGAGATCAACGGCGTGTGGATCTACCCGCCGGCGGCGGACCGCGCCATCGCGCTGGCGGCGGCCGACCCGTTGATTCCGGTGGTGGCGTAGGCCGATTTTCCCTCACTCCAACCCTTTCCCGCAGGCGGGAGAGGGGGCCGTGTGGCGTAGAGGGATGTCGCGGCGCGCGGATGCCTGGCCACCGGTAGGGCGAATAACCGCGAAGCGGTTATCCGCCGTTGCGTCGGTTCTCTTGGGAGCGCGCGCCTTCAGCGCTGGCGTTCCACCGCCGGCCGGGCGAGCAGAAGGCGCAACGAGGCCCCCAGCGTCTCGCCATGACCCAGGCCGTCGAGCGGCTGGAAGTCCAGCGTGAGCCCGGGCACCTGGCGCAGGTCATCCACCAGCCGCGCCATCGCCTGGCCCGGCTCGGCCCTCAGCGAGCCGCGCGGGCTGGCCGGCTCGGCGCTGCCGCGCCAGAGCAGGAGTTCAGCGCGCTTTCCGCGCAGTCGCTGTTCGAGCCCCGCTCGTTCGCCGAGGATCGCCCCGTCGCTCCACCACAGCGACGGACTGGCCGCGGCGTAGCGGGCGAACTCGCCGGGACGGGTGAACAGTGCGTGGAGCACCAGCAAGCCGCCGTAGGAGTGGCCCCAGAGGGTTTGCCGCGCCGTGTCCAGGGGAGCCTGCGCCGCCACGGCCGGACGCATGCCGTCGCGCAACAGGTCGAGGAAGGCATCGGCGCCGCCGCTGGGCAGGCCGTTGAGCGGGTCGCGCTGCTCGGCCTGGCCGGGACGCGCCGGAGTGTAGTCGAAGGTGCGCCCGGCGCGGTCGATGCGCAGCGGCGTGCGGTAGCCGATGGCGACCAGCAGCGGCGCGTCGCCGTCGGCCAGGCGTCTCAGGGCGGTCTCGTCGAGGGCGCCGAGGGCGGCGTTGCCGTCGAGCAACCAGAGCACCGGGTAGCCGGCGGCGGGCGGTGCCTGCAGCGGTCGACCGAGCCACAGCCGGTAATGCCGCTGGCCGTCGGCGGAGTCCAGGTCCACGGCGCTGAAGCGATAGGGCAGGTCCTGGCGTTGCAGCAGGCTGCGGTCCATGGTCGCCTCGGGGTCCGGTTGCGCCAGCGGCGCGGTGCCGGGCAGGGTCGCCGCCAGGGCGAGGCCCAGGGCGGCGGCGAGCAGGGAGGTTCTCATCAGGCTTTCTCGTTATGGCTCAGAACGACGCGGTCAGGCTGGTGTAGAAGGTCCGTCCGGGCTCGTTGTAGGTAGCCGCGCCGGCCCCGTCTATGCCGACCACGCCCTGGGCGTTGCCGGCGCGGAACAGGCGCTTGTCGAACAGGTTGTCGACGCCGGCGCCGAGGCTCAGGTTCTTGCTCAGCCGATAGGTGCCGCCGAGGCCGGCGATGGCGTAGGGCGAGAGCTGGTCGTTGGCGCTGCCGGTGACTCGGTCGCCGTGATAGTCGTATTTCTTCGGCTTCTGCTTGCCGTACCAGGTGACCGTGGCCTGCAGCGAGAGGTCGTCGGTGGCCTGCCAGTCGAGCATCGAGTTGAGGGTGTAGCGCGGCGTCACCGAGAGCACGTCGCCGGTTTCCTTGTTCTTCGATTGCAGCATGTAGGTGAAGTTGTTGCTCCACTTCAGGCCGTCGGCCAGGGGCAGGGTCAGGGTGCCTTCGAGGCCCTCGACCACCGCCTTGGGCACGTTCTCCCACTGGTAGATCGCCGCGTTGGCGTAGTCGCCCTTGCCGCCGCTGGCGTGGTCGACCGGCGACAGGCCGGATTCGATCTTGTTCCTGTAGTCGTTGCGGAAGTAGGTCAGCCCCGCCACCAGGCCGTCGTGGCTGTACTCGATGCCCAGTTCCTTGTTCACGCTGGTCTCGGCCTTTAGGCCGTCGTTGCCGCGCAGGTAGCAGCTGGTGCTCTGCCCGTAGCACCCCTGGCCGCGGCTGTAGAGCAGGTAGTCGGGGTTCAGCTGGTACAGGTTGGGCGCCTTGTAGGCGCGGGCGATGCCGGCCTTCAGGGTGAGCCGTTCGGTGAGCGCGTGGGACAGGTTCAGCGACGGGCTCCAGTTGTCACCGACGATGTCGTGGTGGTCCCAGCGCAGGCCCGGGGTGAGCATGGTGCCTGGCATCAGCTCGATGTTGTCCTCGGCGAACAGCGAGAAGATCCGCGCCGAGGAGCTGCTGCTGCGGTTCTTCCCGGCGAGACCGGGGACCGAGCCGCCTTCCTCGGTGTTCTGGGTGTTGGAGCTGGGGTCGTCGAGCTTCTGCTCGCTCCACTCGCTGCCGAGGGTCAGGGTCTGCTCGTAGCCCAGGTGCAGCGGCAGGTTGACCTCGCCGTGGGCGGTCAGGTCGCGCAGGGTGGCGGTGTAGAAGCCGGCGTTGTTGGGATCGAAGATACCTTCGGTGCCGCCGGCCAGGCCTTCGTTGATCCGGCTGTTGCGGGTCTTCTCGTATTGCAGGTAGGCCAGCGAGCTGCCGAAGTCCCATTCGCCGCGATGGGTGACCGAATAGGTCTCGCGGTACATGCGGTTGGTCTCGTGGCCGAGCATCTGCTTCACGTAGTTGTTGCTGTTGGTGTTCTGCGTGTCGCCGGTGTAGATGTTGCCCTGGCGGCTGAAGCCGGCCTCGAACTCGAGGGTCTGCCCGGGCGTCAGGCGCCAGCTGAGCAGCCCGTCGATGTCCTTGTTGCGCACGCCTTCGCGTCCGGCGGGGAGGCTGCCGGCGTGTTTGCCGGTGCGGTTGGACTCGTGGCCGGCATTGATGTCCCAGTCGTCCGAGTCGGTCTTGGCGATGTTGCCGTAGACGCGATAGCTGAGGTTTTCCGTGAGCGGCCCGTTGAGGCCGAAGCTCATCCGTTCGCTGGCGCCCTCGGCCTTGTGCTGCGGGAAGTTGCTGTAGACGCTGAGATTGCCGTGGGTTTCCGCGCCGGCCTGCCTGGTGATGATATTCACCACGCCGCCCGCCGCGCCGTTGCCGTAGCGCGCCGCCGCCGGGCCGCGGATCACCTCGATGCGCTCGACCTGATCGGCCGGCACCCAGTTGGTGTCGCCGCGGCTGTCGCGCTCGCCGCGCCAGCCATAGCGCACCGAATTGCGCGAGCTGACCGGCTTGCCGTCGACCAGGATCAGGGTGTTCTCCGGGCCCATGCCACGGATGTCGATCTGCCGGTTGTTGCCGCGCTGGCCGCTGGAGCTGTTGCCGGTCAGGTTGACTCCCGGCATGGTCCGGATGATCTGCGACAGGTCGTTGCTCGGTGGCCGCCTGGCGATGTCCTCCGCGGTGATGATGGAGACCCCCGGCGCCTGCTTGGTTTCCTCCTGGGCGGTGGCGATCACGGTCTGCTCGCCCAGCTCGATGACGGAGCCGTCGTCCTGGCCGGCGGCGTGCACCGCGTTGGCCAGCAGGCAACTGGACAGGAGCAGGAAGGGAACGGCGGGAAGGGCGCGTGAGGACATCGGTGATCTCCGGGCAGTGCGGCAAAAAGCGAGAGATCACGAATGATATTGATTGTTATTTGAGAGTAAAGCGCATTAACTTTCTAAACACTTCGCCCTCAGGCGGCCGCCGGCAACCACAGGTGCAGGCATAGTCCGGGCCTGCCGTTGCTGGCCCAGAGCCGGCCACCCTGCAGCTCGATGGCGCGCCGGGCGATCGCCAGGCCGAGGCCGAAGCCTTCGCCGGCGGTGGCATCCAGGCGCTGGTAGGGGAGGAAGATACGCTCCAGCTGGTCCTCCGCCACGCCCGGCCCCTGGTCCTGCAGGCGCAGGTGCCAGAAGTCGCCCTCGCGCTCGCCGTCGAGGCTGACCGTGCCGCTCTCCGGAGAATGGCGGATGGCGTTGCGCAGGAGGTTCTCCATGGCCTGGGCGAGGCTGTCCAGGTGCGCCTCGACGCGACAGTCGATGCCCAGCCGGCAGGGCAGCCGTGACGGCTCCCAGCCGCTCTCGAAGCAGGCGTCCTCGCGCAGCGCTTCCCACACCGACAGCGCCAGCACTGGCTCGGTGGGCAGTTGCGGACGCTCGGTGTCCAGCCAGGCCAGGTCGAGAGTGTCTTCCAGCAGGCGCTGCATGTCGCCGACCTCGCGGTCCAGCCGCTGGCGCAGCTGGTCCGGCGGCAGGTCGCTGTCATGGGCGATGCGCAGGCGCGCCAGCGGCGTGCGCAGTTCGTGGGACAGGGTGCGCAGCAGCAGACGCTGCTGGGCGAGGCTCTGGCGCAGGCGTGCGGCCATGTGCTCCAGGGCCTGGGCCAGCTCGCCGAGTTCGTCGCGGCGCGCCGCCAGCGGCGCGGCGAGCGGCGTCGTCTCCAGTTCGTCGGCGCGCAGGGCGTCGGCGCGGTCGCGCAGGCGGTTCAGCGGCGCCACCAGGTGGCGGTAGAGCAGCAGGCCGAGCAGGGCGGCCAGCAGGGTCGGGACTATGCCGTGGGTGACCAGGCGAGTACGCGGGGTCAGCCCGCCGGGCAGCAGGCGTTCCGGCAACTGGATCACCAGCCGGCCCTGTTCGGGATGATCGGGAAACTCGATGCTGACGTACGGCAGTTCGTCCTGCAGGCGCCGGCTCATTGGCCAGTCGAGCTTGCGCATGAAGGTCAGGTGGCTCGATTCCGCGGCGCTCAACGGCGTGCTGCCGAGGCTTTCCAGGTGCGGGCCGACCAGCGCCACCCAGGTGTCTTCCTTCGCCGACAGTTCCTTGCGGAAGCGTTCGGCGCCCGCGGCGCCCTCGCTGCGCCAGGCATCCTCCGCCTGCCGCGCGTAGTCCGCCAGGTAGCTGCGGTCGGCGGGGGCGAGGAAGTAGGTGCTGCGCTCCACCGACAGGCCCCAGGTGTATATCAGCCAGGTCAGCAGCAGGCAGAAACCGACCTGCAGCAGCGCCAGTTTCCACAGCAGCGGATGCCTGCGCATCAGGGCCGTTCCGTTTCCACCAGCAGGTAGCCCTGGCCACGCACCGCCTGGATCTGCAGGTGGCGCACGGCGATGGCGGCGAGCTTGCGGCGCAGGTTGCAGATGTGCACGTCGAGACCGCGATCGAGGCGGGTGTAGTTGCGGTGCAGCACGCTGCGATAGAGGAAGGGTTTGCTCAGTGCCTCGCCTGCGTGTTCGCGGAGGATCGCCAGGAGGCGGTACTCGGACGGCGTCAGGCCGGCCGGGAGCCCCTCGTGGAACACTTCCCGGGCCTGTTCGTCGAACGCCAGCCGGGTGTCCTGGCGTGGCGCGGGCGGCTGGCGATCCAGGCGTACCCGGCGCAGCAGGGCGTCGGTGCGGGCATCCAGCTCGGCCAGGCTGAACGGCTTCGGCAGGTAGTCGTCGGCGCCGCGGGTGAAGCCGCTAATGCGATCCTGCTCGGCGCCCAGCGCCGACATCAGCATCACCGGCGTGGCCTGCTCGCGGCGCAGCGACTCCAGCAGGGCCAGGCCGTCGAGGCCGGGCAGCATGATGTCCAGCAACACCAGGTCGAATGCTTCGCGCCCGGCGGCTTCCAGCCCGTGCGAGCCATCGCCGCAGACGGTCACGTGGAAGCCGCGCTGGCGGAAATGCGCGTCGAGATCCTCGCGCAGGCGCGGATCGTCTTCGACCAGCAGCAGGCGGGGGGCGGGAGCGGGCAGGGTAGTATGAGAATGATTCACGTTTGTGAATATCGCATTTCCACGTGACCGGGGGCAATGGGCCAATGCGACGCAGCGCTCATGGCGGCGGAAATACTTTTCGACAAAACCGCCGTTGCCTCGGTTTTTTTTCTGGCATAGGGTCGGCGGGTCCGCAGGAGGCGGGCAGGGGTGTGGCGAATGGCCAGCCTTTCGCGGCGGCGCGGGATTGTACGATCATTCGCCGCGTCGGTGGCACGCGCTGTTCGAACCGTCCATCGCAGGTGACTATCAAGGAAGATTTCCCATGCTGTTCTCCCAACATACCCGCCTGGTCCACGTGGATTCCCCTTTGGGCCCCGAGGTCCTGCAACTGCAACGGCTGGAAGGCCGCGAAGAGTTGGGCAGGCTGTTCAACCACGAGCTCGAGCTGGTTTCGAGCAATCACGCCCTGCCCCTGGACGCCCTGCTGGGCAAGCCGATGAGCCTGGCACTGGAATTGCCCGGCGGCATCCGGCGGCATTTCCACGGCATCGTCGCGCGCTGCAGCCAGGGTGCCGGCAGCGGCCAGTTCGCCAGCTACCAGGTCACCCTGCGGCCCTGGCTGTGGCTGCTCACGCGCACCTCCGACTGTCGCATCTTCCAGAACCAGAAGGTCCCGGACATCATCAAGCAGGTGTTCCGCGATCTCGGCTTCTCCGACTTCGAGGATGCCCTGACACGCCCCTACCGCGAGTGGGAGTACTGCGTGCAGTACCGCGAGACCAGCTTCGACTTCGTCAGCCGGCTGATGGAGCAGGAGGGCATCTACTACTGGTTCCGCCACGAGAAGAAGCGCCACATCCTGGTCCTCTCCGACGCCTACGGCGCGCACCAGAGCCCGGTCGGCTACGCCAGCGTGCCTTATTACCCGCCGACCCTCGGCCACCGCGAGCGCGACCATTTCTTCGACTGGCACGTGGCGCGCGAGGTCCAGCCCGGTTCGCTGAGCCTCAACGACTACGATTTCCAGCGTCCCGGCACCCGCCTGGAGGTGCGCTCCAACGTGGGGCGCGCCCATGCGGCGGCGGACTACCCGCTGTACGACTACCCCGGGGAATACGTGCAGAGCCAGGATGGCGAACACTACGCGCGGACCCGCATCGAAGCGATCCAGACCCAGCACGAGCGGGTACGCCTGCGCGGTTGCGCCAGGGGCATCGGCTCTGGGCACCTGTTCCACCTGAGCAATTATCCGCGGCTCGACCAGAACCGCGAGTACCTGGTGGTGGCGGCGGAATACCGGGTGGTCCAGGAGCTTCTCGAGACCGGCAATGGCGGCGCTGGAGCGCAGTTCGAGAGCGAACTGGACTGCATCGATGCCGCCCAGCCGTTCCGGCCGTTGCCGCTGACGCCGGTGCCGGTGGTGCGCGGCCCGCAGACCGCGGTGGTGGTCGGGCCCAAGGGCGAGGAGATCTGGACCGACCAGTACGGACGGGTCAAGGTGCACTTCCACTGGGACCGCCACGACCAGTCGAACGAGAACAGCTCCTGCTGGATGCGCGTGTCCCAGGCCTGGGCCGGGAAGAACTGGGGCTCGATCCAGATCCCGCGGATCGGCCAGGAGGTGATCGTCAGCTTCCTCGAAGGCGACCCGGACCGGCCGATCATCACCGGGCGGGTCTACAACGCCGAGCAGACGGTGCCCTACGAGCTGCCGGCGAACGCCACCCAGAGCGGCACCAAGAGCCGCTCGAGCAAGGGCGGCACGCCGGCCAACTTCAACGAGATCCGCATGGAGGACAAGAAGGGCGCCGAGCAGCTGTACATCCACGCGGAGAAGAACCAGGACATCGAGGTCGAGAACGACGAGACCCACTGGGTCGGTCACGACCGCAGCAAGACCATCGACCACGACGAGACCGTGCACGTGAAGCACGATCGCACCGAGACCGTGGACAACAACGAAACCATCACCGTGCATGCCAACCGCAGCAAGACGGTGGACCGCAACGAAACGGTGAAGATCGGCATGAACAAGAGCGAGACCATCCTCATGGCCTCGCTGCAGAACGTCGGCATGGGGCGCATGGAAAACGTCGGCCTCGGCTACAGCCTCAATGTCGGCATGATGATGAACACGGTGGTCGGGTTGAACCAGAGCACCCAGGTGATGAAGAAGAAGACCCTGTCGGTGGGCGACAGCTACGAAGTGAGCGTGGGCGGCAGCGACGACGGGTCGAAGATCGGCCTGGACGGCAGGAGCATCGTCCTCGGCAGCCAGCGCATCGAGCTGACCGCCGACCGCGAGATCCTCCTGCGCTGCGGGCAGAGCACCATCCGCATCACCCCGGCGGAGATCGAGATCCTCTCGCCGAACGTCGATATCAACTGTTGAGCGGCCGGCGAATGCCCGGTCGCAGGTTTTGCCAAGGAAGGATGGATAGATGAGCGGGCTACCCGTTTCCCATGTCGGTGAAAAAGTCTCGGGAGGCGTGATCTCCACCGGCTCTCCCACCGTGCACGTCGGCAGCAGCGCGGTCGGCCTGGCCGACCGGGTGTCGGCCTGCGTGCCGCTGGTGGGCAAGCCGGTCAACCCGATGCTCGGGTGCAAGTTGTTGCCGGAGGAGGTCGATTTCGCCCTGGCGGCGCCGGACACCTTCACCTTCGCCCGCGGCTACCTGTCGAGCAATCCGCGGGTCGGGCGGCTCGGTCAGGGCTGGTGGCTGCCGGGCGAAAGCATGCGCCTGGAACTGGGCGACGAGGCCTGCGTGCTGGTCGATGCCCAGGGGCGGCGGATCGCTTTTCCCGCCCTGGCGCCGGGCGCGCAGTTCTATTCCGGCAGCGAGGAGCTCTGGCTGCGCCGCGGCGGCTCGAACCGCGAGGACGGCGAGGTGGAGGCCTGGCGCGGACGCTGGGCGGCGGTGCCGGCCGAACTCCGGGCGCAGGAAGCCTCGGTGCTGGTGCTCTCGGGCCACAGCTACCTGCACTTCCTTCGCCATCCCGACGGTATCTGGCGCCTGCAGGCCAGCTTCGGCCGCGCCGGCTACCGTACCGAGTACCGCTGGAGCGGACGCGGTCTGCTCACCGGCGTGCGCGACAGCGCCGGACGCAGCTATGCGCTGGTCTACCAGCAGGCCTGCGCGCCGAGCGAGGGCGACGACGGCCTGCGCCTGTTCGGCGTGATTCTGGCCAGCCACGACGGCCCGGCGCCGGACCATATCGACCCGCAGGATCCCGGGCTCGACTGGCTGGTGCGCTACCAGTTCAACGACAGCGGCGACCTGATCGCCGTGCGCGATCGCCTTGGCCAGGTGGTGCGGGTGTTCGCCTGGCACGCGCACATGCTGGTCGCCCATGGAGAGCCGGGCGGGCTGGAGGTTCGCTACGAGTGGGATGTCCATGCCCCGCACGGGCGGGTGCTGAAACAGATCGAGGCGGGCGGCCTGACCCGCAGCTTCCGCTACCTGCGCGATGCCACCGAGGTCAGCGACAGCCTCGGCCGCGTCGAACGCTACGAGTTCGCCGGCGAAGGCGGGCAGCGGCGCTGGACGGCGCTGGTCAGGGCCGACGGCAGCCGCACCGAGTTCGACTACGACCTGTTCGGCCGCCTGGTCGCCCTGCGTGACCCGCTGGGCCGGGAGACCCGGCGCCGGCGCGATGGCCAGGGGCGGACGCTGGAAGAGGAGACGCCGGGCAAGGCGCGTTACCGCAAGACGCTCGACGAGGAGACCGGGCTGCTGGTCGAACTGGAGGACGCGATGCAGCGCCGCTGGCGCTTCGAACGCGACGAGCGGGGCAACCCGGTCACCGTGCACGGCCCGGCCGGCAGCACCCGCTATCGCTACGAGGACGCGCGCCTGCCCGACCGGCCGACGCGGATCGTCGATCCGCGTGGCGGTGAACGACGCCTGGAGTGGAACCGGCTCGGCCTGCTGGCGGCGCTGACCGACTGTTCCGGCCAGACCTGGCGCTACGAATACGACAGCGAAGGACGCCTGACCTGCGAGACCGATCCGCTGGGCCAGGTCACCCGGCGCCGCTACGATCCGCTGGGCCAGTTGATCGGCCTGGCCCTGGCCGATGGCAGCGCCCTCGGCTACGCCTACGACGCTCTCGGAAGGCAGACCCGGATCAGCGATGCCGAGGGCCGGGCCACGCTGTTTTCCTGGGGGCATGGCGATCTGCTGGCGCGGGTCTCCGATGCCAGCGGTCGCGAGTTGTCCTACCAGCACGACGAGGCTGGCAGGCTGCTCACCCTGACCAACGAGAACGGCGCCCAGGCGCATTTCCGCTACGACCCGCTCGACCGCCTGGTCGAGGAGACCGGCTTCGACGGGCGTCGCCAGCGCTACCGCTACAATGCCGCCGACGAGCTGGTTGCCCGCGAGGACGCCGACGGTCGGGAGACCGCCTATGCCTACGACCGCGACGGTCGCCTGGCGAGCGTCCGGATCCCGGCCAGCGATGCTGCGCCGGCGCTGGTCGAACGTTACCGCTGGCTGGCCGACGGCCGCCTGGCCAGTGCCGTCGGGCCGGATTGCGAAGTCCGCTACGAGTACGACGAGGTGGGCAACCTGCGCCTGGAAAGCCAGCTGCATGCCGATGGCTGGGTCTACAGCGTCGAGCACAGCCACGACGAGCTGGGCATGCGTCAGACCAGCCGCTACGGCGACGCGCCGCCGGTGACCTGGCTGACCTACGGCGCCGGTCACCTGCACGGCGCGCTGGTCGGCGCCATCGAGCTGGCCTTCGAGCGTGATGCCCTGCAGCGCGAGGTGCGTCGCGACGCGCGCCATGGTGGGAAGAGCGATGCGCTGTTCGTCCAGGAGCGCCGCTACGGTGCGCTGGGGCGCCTGCAGGAGAGTCGCCTGCGCCTGGCCGGGGGCGCCGATTGGCAACGTGGCTATCGCTACGACGGACTCGGGCAACTGGTGGGCATCGACGACAACCAGCAGCCGGCCGTGCGCTACGAATACGACCTTGCCGGCCGCCTGCTCGGCAGCCGGCGAGCCGGCCTGCCGGACCGCCGCTACCACTACGACGCCGCCGGCAACCGCCTGGACGACGAGGTGGCGAACCGGCGCGAAGCGGGTCGCCAGGCCTTCGAGCACAACGAACTGTACCGTTCCGGGTTCACTCGCTCCGCAAGCGGCGAGAGCGAGACCGGCGAGGCCCCGCAGCGCTGGCTCGGCAACCGGGTGGAGCGGATCGCCGGCAGTCGCTACCACTTCGATGCTCAGGGCAACCTGGTGGAGCGCGTTGGTGCCGACGGCGAGCGCCTGCGCCTGGCCTACGACGGCGCGCAGCGCCTGGTCCGGCTGACGCGCGAGGCTGCCGACGGCACGCGGGTGGAGGCGCACTATCGCTACGACGCACTGTCGCGGCGGATCGCCAAGAGCGTGCTGCGCGACGGCGTCGAGCAACAGGTGCGTTTCGGCTGGGACGGCGACCGCCAGTGCGCCGAGGCCTTCGAGCGGCAGCTGCGCACGACGGTTCACGAACCGGGCGGTTTCGTCCCGCTGCTGCGCCTGGAGCAGGCCCGCGAACCCGATACCCCGGAACTGCTCGAGCTGCGCCGGACGTTCGCCGCGGAAGGCCAGCCGCTGCCGGCGCAATGCGTGCCGGCACTGGGCGAGGCGCGGTTCGCATTCTTCCATACCGATCATCTCGGGACCCCCCTGCAACTCAGCGACGAACGCGGGCAACTGCGCTGGCAGGGCGTCGCGCACGACTGGCGGGCGGTCGAGCCGGACCGCGAGCCCGGCGCGCAGCCGATCCGTTTCCAGGGCCAGTACCACGACGAGGAAAGCGGCCTCTACTACAACCGCTATCGCTATTACCTGCCCGAGGCCGGCCGCTACACCAGCCAGGATCCGCTCGGCCTGGGCGGCGGGCCCAATCCCTATACCTATGCGCTGAACGCGCCGTCGGTGGCCTACGACCCCACCGGCCTGATCATCCCGCTGGTGGTGATCGGCGCCTTCGCCGCGCGGGCCGCGATCGGCGCGGCGCTGGGCGCCGGTATCGAACTGGGCATGCAGACCGGCAAGCAAGTGCTGGGACAGATGAAGGACAACTGGGACAACGATCGCGATCTCACCGACATCAAGTGGAAGTGCATCGACATCAACTGGAAGCATGTCGGCGCCTCGGCGGCGATCGGCACCGTGGCGCCGGGCATGCTCAGCACCGGCAAGACGGTGGTCCAGTCGGCGAGGGCGATCAGGACCCTCTCGGGGCAGGCGGCGAACACCGCCAACCGCGCGGCCAAGCTGGCCGCGCGCAAGGCCGCGCATGCCGATACCATCAAGAAGGCGGTGGCCACCCAGGCCGCCTGGCAGACGGGCAAGCAGATCGTCAAGTGCCCGCTGAAGGACGAAGAAGAGGAGTGCCCACCGCAATGATCAAGCATTACCTGCTGATGACCCTCGTGTGCATTCCGCTGGCGTTGCTCTACGTCTGCCTGGAATGGTTCTTCGGCAACACCTGGGTGACCGTCGGGGTGTTCTTCGGCGTGCTCGTCGTGCTGCGCGTCGGCCTGTACCTGTATCGCCGTTCGAAGGGGATCAGGGATGGCTACCTGGACGAGTGAGGCAGACCCGAATCGTGGAGCTGCGCCCCATGCAGAGCCTTTTCCTCAACGGCACCGTTGGCGTCGGCAAGTCCACCGTCGCCGAGGCCCTGGCCGGGCGCCTGGCCGGGCGCGGCGTGGCGCATGCGCTGCTCGACCTGGACGCGATCCGGCACTGCTGGCCGGCGCCGGCGGACGATCCCTTCAACCTATCGCTGGAACTGCGCAACCTTGCCGCGCTGGCCGCCAACTATCGCGCGGCCGGAGCGCAACGCCTGATCCTGGCGGGGGTGCTCGAGCGTCGCGCCGACCTCGCGCGCTACCGCGACGCGCTCGGCGGGGGCAGGCTGTCGCTCTGTCGCCTGCAGGCGTCGCCGGAAACCCTCGCCGCGCGCCTGCGGATACGCCACGCCAGCGATCCGCAGGGCTCGCCTGGCACCTGCGGCGCAGCGCCGTACTGGACGCGATACTGCGCGAGGCGGCATTGGACGATCTGGTGGTCGAGACCGATCGGATCGCCGCCGATGACGTCGCGCAGGCGCTGCTGGCGGCGTTCGGCTGGTAGCCTGGCGGCTTGCCCGTTTTCTTTGCCAAGGTCCGAGGAGCCGACCATGCACGACCTGCCTACCTACGACGATGTGATCGCCGCCGCCGCTCTTCTCGGCGGCTAGCCGCGTCTCGACGTCCCTAGAGGCCGAGCCCCTCGCTGCTCGCCCAGCGCGCCATCAGGCCGTTCGACGGCAGGCTTTCGTCGAGCAGCTTGCGCGCGCTTTCCACCCCCGCGACCGGCAGGCCCCGCGGGTCGAGCAGGCCGATCTGCACCAGCACGCCGGCCTGGTCCCAGTAGATGTGCTCGTGGTACAGCCGGTCGCCGCGAAAGCGCACCACGCCGAGCATCGGGATTTCCACGAAGCGCCCGGTGGGCGGTACGCCGGGCAGCAGCCAGTCGATCTCGCAACTGTGGGTGAAGCGCATGATGAACTCGTCGACCACCTGCAGCGCGCCGACCGTCCGCGAGATCGGCGTGAGCGTCATGTCCGGCGGGTTGCCGTGGATGAAATGGTGGCGGTAGAAGCGGCTCAGCTCGCGTTGGCCGACGCCGCCGGTGAGGGTCGGGACGTGGTTGACGTAGGGCTCGGCGACCATGGTCGCCATGGTCGCGGCAACGTCGCGGGTGTCGAACTCGTGGCGCACGTGCTCGTCCCACAGCGCCGACAGGTCGAAGTTCGGCCCGATCTCCCGCTTCAGGGCAGCGATGCTGCGCTCATGGGCCATCAGGTAGGCCGGCTTGTCGAAGTGCGTGCCGCCGACCCGGGCGAAGGCGTGGTCGACGCCGGGGTAGAGGTACAGCTCGGTCTTGGGCAGGGACCGCAGGCAGGGCAGGATGGCGTCGCGCGCCTGCGCCGGGCAGTAGGCGTCCTGTTCGGCGAAATGCAGCACCAGCCGGCCCCTTATCTGTTTCGCCTCGTCGAGCAGCGCCTCGATACCCATGCCGTAGTAGCCCACCGAGCAGGAAACGTCGGTGCGCGTCGCGGCGAGGTAGGCGAGCTTGCCGCCCATGCAGAAACCGACGAAGCCGATCCCGGCGTGGGCCACTTCCTCGCGCTGGCGCAGGTGCCCGATGCAGGCGGCGATGTCGTCCACCGCAGCGTCCAGGTCGATGCGCTGGAACAGGTCGATGGCGTTGGCGAAGGCCGCTTCGTCGTAGCCCAGGTCGACGCCCGGCTGCAGACGCCAGAACAGGTCCGGGACCAGCGCGACGTAGCCTTCCTCGGCGTACAGGTCGGCCATCGCGCGCATGTTCGCGTTGACCCCGAAGATTTCCTGACCGATCACCACGCCCGGGCCCTTGCCGCTGGCGGGGAGCGCGAGATACGCGTCGAACCGGCCGCTGCCGTCGGACGCGGCGATGCTGACGTACTGTCCCATGCCTGGATTCCTCATCGAGTTGTTGTTGGTGTGGGAAAACGCGAAAGCGAAGCGAACCAGCCTAGTAGGAACCGACGGGCGGAGCATTGGCTATCCGCATGTTGGCCGGGAGGTATCCGGATAGTCCGGCGCGCTCAGTCCTGGCGGCGCTGCCACGGCGGGCCGGCGTCGAGGTCGCGGCTCATCAGCCATCCGCCGGCGGCGAAGATCCCCAGGCCCAGGCGTGCGGTGCAGAGCAGGGCCTCGTTGTCGTTGCTGACCAGCGCGCCGCGCACCCGCACCGGCTGCTCGCCCTGGCCGGTCAGCTTCCATTCGGGGTGGCTGTGCAGGCCGCTGAAGCCCAGGCAGTCGTGCGCCGCGAGGTCGGCCGGGGCACCCGGTGCGCCACGGCGTTCGAGGTAGGCGGGCGCGGCGCAAATGAGTCGCCGGGAACGGCGGTGGTCCGCGAAGTGTACGAGGAAACCGGGCTGCGGGTGCGCGCGACGCAGTTGCTGGCGCTCTGGGACAAGCAGCGGCACCCGCATCCGCCGCAGTTGCCGCATGCGCTGAAGGCGTTCTTCCTCTGCGTGATCGTCGGCGGCGAACTGCGCCAGCGCACCGACGAGACGCTGGCGGCGGGCTATCACGAGGTCGCGGCGTTGCCGCCGCTGTCGCGGCACCGGGTGCTGGAGAGCCAGATCAGGAGCTTGCTGGCGCGGGTCGAGGCGGGCGCGCAAGAGACGCTGTTCGACTAGGCGACGGGTACCGCCGCGGCCCTTCCAAAGCCCTATTTCGCCGCCATCGGCATTCGCCTAGCCTATGGTGGCACCGCCACTTCCGGAGACAGCCATGACCACCCACTTCAAGGATCATTTCTCCACCGGCTCGGCGAACTACGCGGCACACCGGCCGAGCTACCCGCCGCGTCTGGTGGAGGAACTGGCCGCGCTCAGCCCTGGCCGCGGCCTGGCCCTGGATTGCGGCTGCGGCACCGGTCAACTCTCGGTGCTGCTGGCCGAGCGCTTCGAGCGGGTGGTCGCCACTGACGCCAGCGCCGCGCAGATCGACAAGGCGCAGGCCCACCCGCGGGTCGACTACCGCGTCGCGTTGGCCGAGGACAGTGGCCTGGCGGCGGCCAGCGTGGACCTGGTGACCGTCGCCCAGGCCGCCCACTGGCTGGACCTGCCGCGTTTCTACCAGGAGGCCCGGCGAGTGGCCCGCGCGGACGCGATCCTGGCCCTGGTCACCTATGGCGTGCTGCATGTCGACGGGCCCATGGAGCCGTTGCTCCAGCACTTCTACCACCAGGTCGTCGGTCCCTACTGGCCGGCCGAGCGCCGCCACGTGGAGGAAGGCTATCGTAACCTGCCGTTCCCCTTCGAGGAGCGACGCCTGCCGGCTCTGGCCATCGAGGTGGAGTGGAGCGTGGACGACCTGCTCGGCTACATCGGCACCTGGTCGGCGGTGAAGGAAGCGGGCAAGGCCCTGGGCCAGGACCCGGTTGTCGCGTTCGCCGCGCAACTGCGCGAGGCCTGGGGCGACCCGTGGCTCCGCCGGCGGGTCCGCTGGCCGCTGACGGTGCGCGCCGGCATGCTCCGCTGAGCCGCCGACGCTGTGGCCGAAGGCGATGAAGCGCTCGATGCCCAGTTGCCGGAGCACGGCGGGAAAGTCCAGGTGCGCCTCGTCTCCGATGACACTCAGTGGCAGGGCGCCGGGGTAGGCCGCCGAACGGCCGAATCCGAGGCGGTCTTAGGCCACCACCGGATATCCGCTGACGGCCGCCAGGCGCTCGGGGACGTTCCGCCACAACGCCACGCAGCCCAGCGATTCGTGCAGCAGTACGCTCGGCGCTGCGGCGCCGGCCGCGGCGGGCGTCCAGCGTTTGGCGAAGAGCTGCCCGCGGGGTGTGTCGATCCGGTATTCGCGGCTGTCCATGGGCTTCATGGAAGGCTGCCTCCTGGCTTCTCTGCGATAGTCCGATCGGTCTGCATGGGATACCACGAGGTGTCGACTGGGCAACCAAGAACCCGTCCATGTCAGGTTGGCGCACCACGGTAAACGATCCTCGAAAGGGCCTTTTCATAGTCCGATCGGGCCAGGAGGAACGATGAAGGAGGTACTGGCCTACGACGGTTGCCGGGCGATGGGCGTGTTCGCCGTGGCGGACTTCTTCCGCATCGGGGCCGGGCGCTCGACTAGTACCTATGTGCTATTCGGGGTGCGCCAACGCGGCGCTATAGTCCCGCCCTCGATCCCCCGCTTCGCGGAAACCCGGTTGTGCTGGACGCACGAGACAAGGAAGGAACCATGCGCCGGATATTCATCGCGCCATTGCTGGCGTCGCTCTCCCTGGGCGGCTGCATCCAGATGGACACGCTGCCCGAGGTGTACGCCCGCAGCCAGTGGAAGGGCCGCTCCGCCGAGGAAGCGATAGCCTTCTTCGGTACGCCGCAGAACATGCAGCGCACCGCCGACGGTTCGCAGGTGGTGATGCAGTGGTACACCGACACCAGCTATTCCCGCTACGAAGTGGTAGGCAGCAGCTCGGAAATGCAGGGCAACGTGATGGTCAACACCAACTACTGGGACACCGTCAACCATCCCAACCGCTGCATCATCAACATCACCGTCGACAAGAACAAGCGGATCACCCAGTTCGAGGCCGACGACGGCGAGCTGCTGCTGTCCCACGGCTGCAGTGGCATCAAGTACGGCCCGCCGTAGGACGGCGGATCGCTGGCGCGGAGACCCGGGGTCCGGGGCCGCAGTGCCGCGCACGTCCGTTGCGCGGCGGTTCTTCCTCATGACGCCTGGTCCGTGGTGGCGGACCGCTCGCGCAGCGCGCGCAGGGTCATGCGCAACTCGCTGGGGCGCACCGGCTTGGAGAGCAGGGCGATGCCGGCGTCTTCCACGTCGGCCTGGATGCGTTCGATGTCGTGGCCGCTGATGACCAATGCCGGCACCGCCTCTCCCCGTTGCCGGCGGACCCGCTCGATGCACTCGACACCGGAGGCGTGCGGCCCGAGGTCGTAGTCGACGACGAGGATGTCGCAATCGGTTTGCCAGCCCTGCGCCGAGGTTTCCGCCTGTACCGTGCAACCCCAGCGTTCCAGTAGCGCCGAGGTGGCGCGCAGGACGTTGTGGTCGTCCTCCACCAGGCACACCCGCAGGCCGCCGAGCAGGCCGGCCTGCAGCGGATCGTCGCGACGTGGCAGGGCCTGCGCGGCAATCGCCGGCAGGCCGTGCAGGGTCACCGCGGTGCCGCGACCGACCTGCGAGCGCAGTGCCACCTCGATGCCGGTCAACTGGCCGAGGCGGCGGACGATGGCCAGGCCCAGGCCGATGCCTTCGACGTCGCGGTCACGCATCTCGCGGACCCGGTAGAACTCCTCGAAGACCCGTGGCAGGTGCTCCTCGGCGATTCCCCGGCCCTGATCGTAGATCGTCACCGCGAGGCCCTCGCCGCGCCGCCGCACGCCGATCAGCAGCGGCCGCTCGGCGGCGTACTTGAGGCTGTTGGAGAGCAGGTTCTGCAGCATGGTGGTGAGCAGCCCGGGATCGGTCCGGGTCCAGAGCCGACAGGGCCGCAGGCGCAGCTCCACGCCGGCCCAGCGCGCCGCCTCGGCGTTGCGCCGGACCAGGTCGCGCAGCAGCTCGCCGAGGTGCACGTTCTCCTGCTTGGGCTGGATCCGGCCGTTGTCCAGGGTATAGAGGTCGAGGATCGAGCGGAACAGCTGCGACACGTTGAGCAGCGAACGATCGATGTTGTCCACCAGCCGCCGTTCCTCGTCGCCCAGTCGGGCGTCGCGCAGGCAGGCGGTGAACAGGCCGATGGAGTGGATCGGCTGGCGCAGGTCGTGGCTGGCCTGGGCCAGCAGTCGCGACTTCTCCCGGTTGGCCTGCAGCGCTTCCTCGGTGGCTTTGCGCGTGCGCTCCAGCAGGAGATGGGCATAGAAGGGGATCACCGTGCTGGTGGTCATCAGCATCAGCAGCATGAACGGCTGCGCCTGCCAGGCCGGGGTCAGCCGATAGATGACCAGCAGCGCCAGCAGCGCCAGCGCGGTGGCGATGGCCAGGTAACGCGAGCCGTAGCGCATGCCGTTGCCGAGGTTGATCCAGACCATCACCGCGTACAGCGGCAGCGCCGCCTCGCCGCCCACCACCAGGCCGAACGAGGTGCCGGCGTAGTCATGCAGCATGGAGAAGACCCGCCGTGCCGGGTAGTGGCCCGGCCAGCGCACGATGGCCTGGCGCAGGACAACCGAGGCGACCAGGAAAAGGCCGTAATAGACGACGATCGGCAGGTAGGTCTCGACTTTCAGCCCGGGCAGCAGGCCGATCAGCACGACATAGGCGATCGCGCAGGTGGCCACGATCAGGCGCAGGTTGGCCTGGTCCAGCTCGGTATTCTTCTCGAACTTCATGTGCACCTCCTTGTGCATGGGGCCGTCGCGGCGCCTTCCGGTTTCGCCCCCTTCGTCACGCGGGCGGACAAAGGGCGGGCGCGGCGATAGCGGGCTAAGGTAGCATGCGCGGCGGAAAGTGCGACTCCGGAGAGCACCAGAATGACAGGCCGCATCATCGTAGCCGACGACCACCCGTTGTTTCGCGAGGGCATGCTGCGCACCCTCCAGCGCCTGCTGCCCGACGCCAGTCTCGAGGAGGCGGGCGATCTCGCCGGGGTCGTGCACCTGGCCGAACAGGGCGAGGAGCCGGACTCGCTGATCCTCGACCTGCGCTTTCCCGGCCTGACCCGCATCGACCTGCTCGCCGACCTGCGCCGGCGGTTTCCGCGCACCGCCCTGATCGTCGTCTCCATGGTCGACGACCCGCAACTCATCGCCGAGGTGATGGACGCCGGCGTCGACGGCTTCCTCGGCAAGAGCATTGCCCCCGAGGAACTCGGCGAGGCGATCCTCGCCATCCGCGCCGGCGAGGTGCTGGTGCGCTACGAACCGTCCGGCCTGCTGCCGCTGGAGTCGTCGGCGTTGCTGGACGGGCTCACCGAGCGCCAGCTCGACGTCCTCCGCCTGCTGGCCCAGGGCAAGAGCAACAAGGAGATCGGCCGCGCCTTGGACATCTCCCACTACACCGTGCGGATCCATGTCTCGTCGCTGCTCAAGGCGCTCGACGTGCCGTCGCGCACCGCCGCGGCGGTGAAGTACCGGGCGGCGCTGGGCGATGGGGAAGGGAAGTAGTGGCGGCGCCGGAATCGGGTCTGCGACGGCGGCAGGCGGTGGCCGCTCATCTCGCCGTTTCGCCGGCCTGGAGCCAGCAGTGCCGAAAGGCAAGGCCGTCCGATAGCTGCAAGAGCATTGTGGCGACGGCCTGCGCAGTCCCTTGGCTGGCCATGTGAAACGGAAGCGGGCCCAACAGAGTCGCTCCCGACCGGCAAGCAACTTCAGAATTTTCTGCGCATACGTTCGAAAGCAGACTTGCTAGAGTCCCCGCTCCATGTCCGCGCGGCAGCATTTTTACAAGTGCTGCTTGCACTTGGGCGGTCCGGCTTAAGGAAAAGCAAGAATGTTCGCGCCAGCCAATAGTGCGCACTTTGCGCTATCGATCCCCTCCGTACGCAACGACTTCAAGGTGCTGGCTTTCGATGGCACCGAAGCCATCAGCACCCTTTATGCCGTCCGCATCGAACTGCTCAGCGAGAACCCCGATTTCGACCTGGAGGGTTTGCTCGGTCAACCGGCGTTTCTCCAGTTCGGCCTGAGCGGCGAAGGGATCCATGGGCATATCGAAGACGTGTACGTGGGCGAAGCCGGTAGGCGCCTGGCGCGCTATCACCTGACCCTGGTGCCGGTATTGCACTACCTGCAGTTCAGCTTCAACCAGCGCATTTTCCAGCACCTGACAGTACCGCAGATCATCGCCCAGGTGCTGGCAGGCCATGGTATCCAGCCTGATGTCTACGTCTTCAATGTCCACACCAGCCCGGAACGCGAATACTGCACTCAGTACGGTGAAAGTGATTTCGATTTCATCCAACGGCTGTGTGCAGAGGACGGCATCGCTTGGCACCACCAGCATTCAGCGGATACTCACCTGCTGGTGTTTACCGAGGACCAGGCCTGGTTCCCCTTGCTGGGATGTACGCCATACCGCCAGGATACTGGGACGGTCGCCGATCATCCGGTGGTCAATCGGTTTTCCCAGCGTTTCAGTTCCCGCACCAGCAAGGTGACTCGCCGCGACTACGACCTGAAGCGGCCAAGCCTGTTGCTGGAAAGCCAGTTCACCGCGGAGTTCGAGCCGGCCCTCGAGGACTATCGTTATCCTTCGCCGATCACCACGCTGGAGCGTGGGCAGGTGTTGGCCAGACAGGCTCTGGAACGGCATCGTGTCGATTACCAGCTGGCCGAAGGCCAGAGCGATCAGCCGACGTTGCGCAGCGGTCACTTCTTCAAGCTGACCGAACATCCGCGCAAGACATGCAACGAACTGTGGTTGTTGCTGAGCGTCACGCACTCTGGTCGGCAACCCCAGTCACTCGAAGAGTCCGTGCCCGGCGATAGCCAGGCAGAAGACCGCTTCACCCAGGGTTATCGCAATACCTTCACCGCCATTCCATGGGATGTGTTTTTCCGGCCGCCGCTGCTGACGCGCAGGCCCTTGCCGGGATGCCAGACCGCTCGGGTCACCGGTCCGGCCGGCGAGGAAATCTTCTGTGATGAATACGGGCGGGTGAAGGTCGAACTACATTGGGACAGACGGGAACTGGGAAGCGACAAAAGCAGTTGCTGGCTGCGGGTTGCTTCCAGTTGGGCAGGCGAGCGTTTCGGCGCGGTGACCATCCCGCGCATTGGCATGGAAGTGGTGGTGAGCTTCCTCGAAGGCAACCCGGACCGCCCGTTGATTACCGGTGTCGTGCCGAACAAGACCACACCTGTTCCCTACGCGCTGCCGGCGAACAAAAGCAGAACCGTATTACGTAGTCGAAGTACGCCGAACAGCGGCGGCTACAACGAACTTTCGATCGAAGACCGGGCAGGCCAGGAAAAGATCTTCCTGCGCGCGCAGCGTGATATCGAGCAACTGATCCTCAACGACAGTCACACCAGCATCGGCAATGACCGTCACGAACGGATAAGCCGGGACAGCCGCAGCCTGGTCGAAAAAGACCGCTTTGAGCAGGTGAACATGAACAGTTCCAGCCTGATCAAGGGCGATGAGCTGCATACCACCCAGGGTGAGCGCAACACCCGGATCGGCGGCAACGAACTGCTTTCCATCACCGGTGCCGGCAGCATCGCCGTGGACGGCACCTGGGTCGTGCAGGCCGGATCACAGGCTCGCGTCACCGCCACCAATGTGGTGGTCGATGCCGACATGAACCTGACACTCAAGGCCGGTGGACAGCATATCGTCATCAACTCCGCGGGGATTTTCAGCAGCGTGCCGATCGTGCAGGGCGGAGCCCCCATGGCCGGCATCGCTCCGCAGCAGGCGCTCCAGGTTCTGGCCGAAGCACCACAGACCGTCGTCGCCAATTCGCTGCCTCTCGTGGCTGCCGCCAGGCAACGTGCCGCGGACTTCTGCCCGCTCTGCGAAATCTGTCGCGATGGACTGTGCAGTGTTGGAGGTGCCGCATGACCACGGCCGAACAATGGCTGCAGAAGCAAGGTGAGCTGGGCCGATACCTGTATCTGCTACTGGACTCCGATGGCCAGCTCGACGAGCGCGATGCCTTGCTCGAAGGGCGCGAACCCCACCAGTACGGCAATCTGTATAGCGGTACGCCCGCCAGTTCGCTGGCGGCGATAGGTCCCTACCTGTTCCGGCTCGATGCGCTGGACCATCCGGTCATTCAGGCGTTGCTCAAGTCGCCCGAACGTCATTGGGGCTGGCTGGCCAGCAGCGCGAGCAGTGATCTGGAGTCGCTGTCCCGGCATTGGCGCGCTCGCCTGGTAACGGGCGAGCGGCCGAACCAGGCGCTTTATCGCTTTCACGACAGTCGCGTGCTGGGTCGCGCCCTGGCCCACCTGCAGCCGGAGCAGCGCCCGGCGTTCCTTGGGCCGATCTCCAGCGCGTGCTACTGGCTGGCGGGGCGATGGCTCCATGCCGACAACCCCGCCCCTGGCGACCATCCCGTGCCGGCCGAACCGGCGTGGCTCGTTGTCCCCACGGCTTCGGAGACGGCGGCAGGCATTCAGTTCGACAACGCCTGGCGCTACCTGATCGCCGAATGGACGGAGCCGTTTGCGGAATTGGCCGGGCAGCGGGATGCCGACGCCTGGCTTCGGGCGCAGTTGGAACTGGCCCGCACATGGGGCTGGCGGGCGCCTGAACAGATCCGCTTTCTACTGCTTCAACGCTTGCTCGCATCGGATGACGCACTGCCCAGGTCCTGGTCACCCCTGCCCGATGAAACCCCCACGACGCATTTCGAGCGTGTGTATCAGGAGGTGCGGTTCTGGCAAGGAGATGCCCCCGTATGAACCGCACCCTTAAAAACATGACCCTTGCCAGTTGCCTTACGTTGATACAGGGCTGCATTGCCCTGGGCAAGTCCAACAGTCTTACCGTTACGGCGGACCTGCCACCTGAGTTTACTTACGAAGCCACGGCGGCCTATGTCCCGGCCAAAGGTGAGACTTGCACAGTACCGGGTAGGCGGGATACCAAAATTGGCTACAACTCGGGCCGGGAAAAGTACAAACGTGATTCGAAGATATTGTTACGTCGCACGGTCAGCGGCTGCCCTCTGGTACTGCAGAGCATCGATTTCTATATCTATGGCTGGTACGGCAAGGCTAGGGGGGACTTCGGGCGTGACTCGGCCCTGATCGTCGTACGAGACACGCTGGTCGAGGTGAAAAAGGGCACTTTCAATGCGGCCGGGGAAAGCGAGTTTGCCGGGCAATGCCAGTGGCTGTTTCGTACAGCCGGGAAGACCCGTGTTCTGAGAAAGCTCCTCGATTGCAAAAGGATGGATGAGACGGGTGTACGGCGCAAAGCGAAACCTTTCGTGGCCTACACCCTGGATCAACTGCCCGGCAAGACGGTGAAGTTGAGGATCAAGTTGGCTGACGAAGAGCGCCCCTATATGAAGGATACCTGGGTCAAGGTTCCTGGTGGGTGGAAGCGCTGTATGGGGAAAGGGTTTGAGGATCAATACGCGTTCTGCTATGGAAACTACAAGGACTTCAGCACCTTCAGAATGCCGGATGGTCGTGACTACTGCACCATCTACCCCGGCTGTACGGAAAACAAGGCGGTGACCCCATGACCCCTGGGCCGATGGAGGAGTGGGAAAAGCCGTTCTTCGCTGAGCGTATCCATACCTGCCCACTGCGCTCGCGCTCCAGCAACTTTCAACTCGTGGATGAATAACGTCCAAGACTGCAGTTATTGGCAAGGAGACGCCTACAGATGAACCGCACCCTTAAAAACATGACCCTTGCCAGTTGCCTTGCGCTGGCCCAGGGCTGCACTGCCTTGGACAAGTCCAACAGTTTTACCGTTACGGCGGACCTGCCACCTGAGTTTACTTACGAAGCCACGGCAACTTATGTGCCGGCCAAAGGTGAAACCTGCACGGTGCCGGGGGGAAGGATACCCAGATTGGCTACAACTCGGGGCGGGAAAAATATGAACGGGATTCGAAGATATTGTTACGCCGTACGGTCAGTGGCTGCCCCTTGGTACTGCAGAACATCTATTTTTATGTATATGGTTGGTATGGCAAGGACTGGGGGGATTTCGGGCGAGACTCAGCAATGATTGCCGTGCGCGAAAAGCTGGTCGAAGTGAAAAAGGGTACTTTTAATGCCGCTGGGGAAAGTGAATTCTCCGGGCAGTGCCAGTTTCTATTCCGCACGGTAGGCAAATTGCGCCGTATCGTAAAAATCCTCGATTGCAAAAGGATGGATGAGACGGGCGTACGGCGCAAAGCGAAACCTTTCGTGGCCTACACCCTGGATCAACTGCCCGGCAAGACGGTGAAGTTGAGGATCAAGCTGGCTGACGAAGAGAGGCCGGGGTGGGGCGACACTTGGGTTAAAGTGCCCGGTGGTTGGAAGCGCTGTATGGGGAAAGGGTTTGAAGATCAATATGCATTCTGCTACGGAAACTACAAGGACTTCAGCACCTTCAGAATGCCGGATGGTCGTGACTACTGCACCATCTACCCCGGCTGTACGGAAAACAAGCCGGTGACCCCATGATTCTTGGGCCGATGGAGGAATGGGAAAAGCCGTTCTTCGCTGTATGTATCCATACCTGCCCGCTGCGCTCGCACTCCAGCAACTTTCAACCAGTGGATGAATAACGTCCAAGACTGCAGTTATTGGCAAGGAGACGCCTACAGATGAACCGCACCCTTAAAAACATGACCCTTGCCAGTTGCCTTGCGCTGGCCCAGGGCTGCACTGCCTTGGGCAAGTCCAACAGTTTTACCGTTACGGCGGACCTGCCACCTGAGTTTACTTACGAAGCCACGGCGGCCTATGTCCCGGCCAAAGGTGAGACTTGCACAGTACCGGGTAGGCGGGATACCAAAATTGGCTACAACTCGGGCCGGGAAAAGTACAAACGTGATTCGAAGATTTTGTTACGTCGCACGGTCAGCGGCTGCCCTCTGGTACTGCAGAGCATCGATTTCTATATCTATGGCTGGTACGGCAAGGCTAGGGGGGACTTCGGGCGTGACTCGGCCCTGATCGTCGTACGAGACACGCTGGTCGAGGTGAAAAAGGGCACTTTCAATGCGGCCGGGGAAAGCGAGTTTGCCGGGCAATGCCAGTGGCTGTTTCGTACAGCCGGGAAGACCCGTGTTCTGAGAAAGCTCCTCGATTGCAAAAGGATGGATGAGACGGGCGTACGGCGCAAAGCGAAACCTTTCGTGGCCTACACCCTGGATCAACTGCCCGGCAAGACGGTGAAGTTGAGGATCAAGCTGGCTGACGAAGAGCTGCCAGCTATCGGCGACACGTGGGTCAAGGTACCTGGAGGGTGGAAACGCTGCTTGGGTGACAATTTTGAAGATCAATACGCGTTTTGCTATGGAAACTACAAGGACTTCAGCACCTTCAGAATGCCGGATGGACGCAACTGCACCCTCTATCCCGGTTGTACGGAAAACAAGGCGGTGACCCCATGACCCCTGGGCCGATGGAGGAGTGGGAAAAGCCATTCTTCAGTGAACGTATCCATGCCTGCCCGCGTCGCACTCACTCGACCAGCTTTCAATTGGTGGATGAGCGGGGGGATGGCAGCCCCTATGCCGGTCTGGCCTATGAAGTCAGCGATTCTGAGGAGGTTGTCTACCTTGGTGTTCTGGACGAAACAGGGACAGGCCGAATCAATCGGCACTATTGCGGGCCGGTCGTTCTCAAGCTCGCTCAAGCCTATCAAGGGAGTGAGAAGAGCTACACGTTTTTACAAAAGAGGCCACATTACCCGCTCCCCATCACTGAACTGCAAGTGCGTGCCGAGAAGACCCGCTTTGTCAACCCTGAAGGCGCCCGCACCCGGTCCAACCCCGCCCAAGGCCAGGCCGATTCTTTCTGCCAGGTCGAGGTGAGCGAACTGGTGGAGCACCGGGCCCATCTTCCGCCCCTGGCGTCCCGGTACTTTCCGCCCCGGCACCAGGTGCATGCGCTGATGCGCCGTCCCTCGGCCGCCATGGCGGAGTTGGGATTTGCTCCCAGGCCTCCCCGGGTTCGCGGTATCGCGCTGTTGCCGAACCGGCACCATGTGCTGGAGGTGCGCCCCTTGCGGGCGCTGAGTCCACTCCTGTCCACGGGCGAAGCGTTCTGCTACCTCAACCTGTACCAGTTGGCGCTGATGTCGACCCTGAGCTATAGCCCGTTTGGCCAGGAACCCGATACGCAACCGGTGGAAACCGACAGCGTGAGCTTTCCGGCGCAACCCAGCGTCGGCAACTGGTTCGGCGATGCCCTGGCCAGGTCCGATGAGCTGTGGCAAGTGGACGCAACTCAGGCCGGCGGGAAGGCTTACTACCCCCTGTATGAAGACGTGGCCTACTCCAGGCGCCTGGAGGTCGTACCGTTCGACCCCGAGCTCTACCCCGAAGTGAACAGCCCGAGCTTGGGGTGGATCAGGAACATCCGGCCAGGCTCCACTACTTGGATGACTCGGATACAAGGGGTGGTACCGATACGCAAGCCTATATCACCCACAACGATGAGCTGATCCTGCTGGTGGTACGCGGCACCGCGAGTATGGCTGACGTTCTGCGCGATGTGGATGCTGCGCAGACGCCGTTCGAGGAAACCAGCGGCAAGGTACACAACGGCTTTTACGAGTCGGCCAAGGTGGCCTTCAATTTTTTTACAACCTACCTGGATAAGTTCTACAGCGGGCAGAAGCTGTTGATCACCGGTCACAGCCTTGGTGGCGCAGTTGCGCTGCTGATCGCCGAGATGTTGCGGCAAAGACCGGAGAAATATCAAATCGTGCTCTACACCTACGGCAGCCCGCGCGTAGGTGACAAGACCTTCGTGGAAAACGCCAGGCCTCTGGTACATCACCGCATGGTCAACCAGAACGATCCGGTGCCCAGTGTCCCGGCGGCCTGGATGAAAACGTCCTGGCGCATGTCGGGGGCGGGCGTCCTGCTGATGCTCTTCAACCCCGCCATCGGAGGGGCGGTGGTGCTCCTGAGTCCCGTCAACATCGTCGGCGAGCCTTACACGCACCACGGCAAACTGCGTCATTTCATGCCCGTGTCGTTTGCCGATGGCCACAAGTCCGCGATCCTGTGGACGCCCGGCTGCGAAAGCATTACCGAGCGCGGCGGCGCGGCGGTTTGCGCCAAGGCACTGGCTGCAAGGAATGGCTTGCCGGAGCGGGGCGGGCTGCTGCGGCAGGTGCTGGATAATGCCGATCACAAGATGGTCGCCAGCTACATCCCGCATTGCTGGGCTTCCCTGCGCCGTGCACAAGAGGCCTTGGAGGAAGGCCGCACCGTGGTGACCCCGACCGAGTATGAGCGGGTCGGGGAAGCGCTGCAGGACTTCAAGGCGCAGTTGCGGGAAAAGGAGGTGGCGGCCTACGGTTCTGCCAGGGAACAACAGATAATGGGGCCATTGCGCGCTGAAATCGGCAGGTTGCAACAGACCGCTGTGCGACTGAAAGCATTGAGCGTCGAGCGCCTCAGCGAGGCCAAGGTCTACGGCCGGGTTGCCGATCGGCCCGAGGCGCTGGCGGTGAGCCTGGAGCGCTGGCTGGCGCACTCGTTCAATCGCTCGCATGAACAACTCGCGATGGCCCCGCCGGATGCCGACAGCAATGAGCGCGCGATCGCCGCTCTGGTAGGCGGCCATGTCCCTGGAGCGGTGTTCGATCTGGATATCGATGCGTCTGGATAGTGTGGAGCAAGGCACGCCTTGCCGGTGGGCTTCTCTATTCGCTCTGCCTCCCAGGTTTATTGCCGGGAGGCGGGTCCCGCTTCGCGCCAAGCCATTGCTCCCTCTGAGCCTGTCACCTTACGCGAACCACAGGCGGCAGAGCTGGCAGGCCGCCGCCGTGGGGCGGCCATGCGGGCGGAGCGGGTGCGTGGCGGCGCAAGGGCTGTTCTAATGGGGCCTCCATTGGCCAAGGAAAAGCAATCCATGCGACGCCCGATGACCATGATTGCCTGCGCCTGCCTGTTGCTCGGCGGCTGCTCCGACCCCGACGAGCGAAGCGCTAACCCATTGCTGGGCAAGGACGCCGAGTGCCTCGAGCTATTCGCCCGCAGCAACGCGCTGTACTGCGCTATCCGCGAGGACGAGCGCGAGTCCCAGGAGAACGGGTCGCCGCGCCGGCATTCCGACTACGAGGTGGCGGACGCCGCCTATCTGCTCAAGGCCACCGGCGAACGCTGCGCGATCGATACGACCTACGTCATGGAATGTTCGGCGCAGGCCGGGCAATGGCTGAGGGCGGCGCGCGACAAGGCGGCGAAGCCCTAGTCAGCCGCTCGCGCGGCGCGGGCGGCCAGTTCCATCAGTTCGCCGCGCAGCCAGCGGCCACCGGGCTCGGCGTCGGCCTGGCGCGACCAGTAGAGGTTCAGCGCCACCGCTGGCAAGGCCAGCGGCATCGGCAACAGGCGATTGCCCAGGCCGCGGTTGAGCAGTTCGGCGTAGCGCCGGGTGAGGGTCAGCAGGTAGCCGCCCTGGGCGACCAGCAGCGCCGCCGACAGGTAGTGCTGGCAGCGCTGGCGCACTTTGCGGGTGAGGCCGAGCTGGCCGAGGGCGAGGTCCTCGATGCAGATCCCGCGCCGTCGCGAAGTGACCGCCACGTGCGCGGCCGCCAGGTAGCGTTCCGCGCTCAGCTCGCCGGCGAACTCCGGGCCGGCCATCACCCACAGGTGGTCCTCCAGCAGCGGCTGGCGGCGCAGCGCGGCATCGGTCGGGCGGGCGACCTCGACGGCGGCGTCGATGCGGCCGGCCTCCAGTTCCGTCTTCAGTTCCGCCCAGTGCAGGCTGCTGCAGCGCACCTCGACCTGTGGCGCGACCTGCCGCAGGTGGCCGAGGAAGTCCGGCAGCACCAGCGGTTCCAACTGCTCCGGCATGTTCAGGAGGAAGGTGCGGGCGTCGTGCCGCGGGTCGAACGACTGGCAGCGAGCGACGCTGCGCTGCAGGCCGGCGAGGGCGTCGCGGATGCCCGGCGCCAGGCGCTCGGCCAGCGGCGTCGGCGCCACGCCGCGGCCCTGGCGGACGAACAGTGGGTCGCCGAGCTGTTCGCGCAGGCGCGCCAGGGCGTGGCTGACGGCCGACTGGCTGAGATGCAGGAGCGCTGCCGCGCGGGTCAGGTTGCGCTCGCGATAGACCACTTCGAAGACCCGGAACAGGTTCAGATCGAGGCGGCTGAGGGGTGGCCATTCATGTGGCTGATTCATGGTTCCGCCCGGGCGCGGGGATTTCCGCCAGCCTAGCAGGCGGTGGCGCTGGCGAAACCATGCATCGGTTTCATGGATATCGATGAATAAGCATCAGTTCTGCCGCTCCCGGCGCCTGCCTAAGATGCTTGCGACGACCGGCGCGAGGCCCGCCGGATGACCGAACGCCAATCGGAGAAACCGCCGTGACCGCTCCCTTCAATGCCCTGCTGATCGCCAACCGTGGCGAGATCGCCATCCGCATCGCCCGCGCCTGTGCCGACCTGGGCATCCGCTCGGTGGCGGTGTACGCCGAGGACGACGCGGCCTCCCTGCACCTGCGCCAGGCCGATGTCGCGGTGCCGCTGGGTGGCAGCGGGGCGCCGGCCTACCTGGACATGGAGCGGCTGATCGCCGTGGCCCGGGAGCAGGCGTGCGACGCGATCCATCCGGGCTATGGCTTTCTCGCCGAGAACGCCGAGTTCGCCCGCCGTTGCCAGCGCGCCGGCATTCGCTTCGTCGGGCCGCAAGCCGAGGTGCTCGACCTGTTCGGCGACAAGGCCGCCGCGCGCGCCCTGGCCGAGCGCCTGGAAGTGCCGCTGGTGGCCGGACTCAACCGCGCGGTCGGCCTGGAGGAGGCCGAAGCGTTCCTGCGCGACCTGGGCGCCGGCGCCGCGGTGATGCTCAAGGCCCTGGCCGGCGGCGGCGGGCGCGGCATATGCGCGGTGGACGACGTCGCGCAACTGGCCGAGGCCTACCGGCGCTGCCGCGCCGAGGCGCAGGCGGCGTTCGGCCGCGACGAGTTGTACGTCGAGCAGTTGGTGGCGCGGGCGCGACATATCGAGGTGCAGGTCCTTGGCGACGGCAGCGGCGCGGTCAGCCATCTCTGGGAGCGCGACTGCAGTCTGCAGCGGCGCCAGCAGAAGCTGCTGGAGATCGCGCCCGGCCCGGACCTCCCGGAGGCCACCCGCAGGGCGCTGATCGACTGCGCCCTGCGCATGGCCGGGGCGGTGCGCTACCAGGGCATCGGCACCTTCGAGTTCCTGGTCGATGAAGAGCGGCCGGGACGGTTCTACTTCATGGAGGCCAACCCGCGCATCCAGGTGGAGCACACCGTCACCGAGGAGGTCACCGGGGTCGACCTGCTGCACGCCCAACTGCGCCTCGCCGCCGGCGCCGACCTGGCCAGCCTGGGCCTGGCGCAGCCAGCGGCGCCCAGCGGTTGCGCGATACAGCTGCGGATCAACCTGGAGACCCTGGCCGCCGACGGCAGCACGCGCCCGGCCAGCGGTACCCTCGACGCTTACGAACCGCCCAGCGGCCCCGGTCTGCGGGTGGACGGCTACGGTTACGCCGGCTATCGCGTCAACCCCGGCTACGACTCGCTGCTGGCCAAGCTGATCGTGCATGGCGCGGATTATCCCGCCGCGTTGCGCCGGGCCTACCGGGCGCTCTGCGAGTTCCGCCTGGAGGGCGTGGCGAGCAACCTGGACCTGTTGCGCAATCTCCTGTTGCATCCAGCGGTACAGGCCAACCGGGTCGGCACCCGTTTCGTCGAGAGCCAGCTGGAGGCGCTGCTGGCACCCCGGCCCGGCGAGCATCCGTCCCGGCATGCCGAGCCGGTGCCAACGGCAGCGGCGTCGTCGCGCGAGGAGCAGGCGCCGCCGGGCTGCCTGACGCTGGCGGCGCCGAGCGCTGGGGTGCTGGTCGCCCTGGAGGTGGCCGAGGGCGAGCGACTGCGGCCCGGCCAGCGCGTCGCGCTGGTGGAAGCGATGAAGATGGAATTCGAGGTCAAGGCCGCTCGCGGCGGCATCGTCCGCTCGCTCGCCGCGCGCCTCGGAGACGCCCTGGAAGAGGGCCGGCCGCTGCTGTTCCTGGAACCGCTGGACGGCGACGAGGCACTGGCGCAGGTCGAACAGGCGCCGGACCTGGCGCATATCCGCGCCGACCTCGCCGAAGTGCTGGATCGCCAGGCCGCGTTGGGCGATGCCCGCCGCCCGCAGGCGGTGGCGCGGCGGCGCCGGAGCGGCCAGCGCACCGCGCGGGAGAACGTGCTCGACCTGCTGGATGAGGGCAGCTTCAGCGAATACGGTGGCTTCGCCCTGGCCGCCCAGCGTCGTCGGCGCTCCACGGAAGAACTGCTGGAACTCAGCCCCGCCGATGGCCTGGTGGCCGGCACCGGCAGCGTGGGCGCCGCCCGCTTTGGCGCACAGGCCGCGCGCTGCCTGGTGCTGGCCTACGACTACACGGTGTTCGCCGGCACCCAGGGGGTGATGAACCACAAGAAGACCGACCGCCTGCTCGGTCTGGCCGAGCAGTGGCGGCTGCCTCTGGTGCTGTTCGCCGAAGGCGGCGGCGGGCGTCCCGGCGATAGCGACTTCGTCGGCGTCGCCGGGCTCGATTGCCATACCTTCGTCGGCATGGCCCGGCTCTCCGGCCTGGTACCGCTGCTGGGGGTGGTGTCCGGCCGCTGCTTCGCCGGCAACGCCGCGCTGCTGGGTTGCTGCGATGTGATCATCGCGACCCGCGACGCGACCATCGGCATGGCCGGTCCGGCGATGATCGAGGGGGGCGGGCTCGGTCGCTTCAGCGCCGAGGAAGTGGGTCCGGCCAGCGTGCAGGGACCCAACGGGGTGATCGACGTGCTGGTGGCGGACGAAGCCGAGGCGGTCGCGGTGGCCAGACGCTACCTCGGTTATTTCCAGGGCGCCGTCGGCGACTGGCGCTGCGCCGACCAGCGCGAGCTGCGCCACCTGGTCCCGGAGAACCGCCTGCGGGTCTACGACATCCGCCAACTGATCGACGCCCTGGCCGACCAGGACAGCGTGCTGGAGTTGCGCCGCCAGTTCGCTCCCGGCCTGGTCACCGCGCTGGTGCGCATCGAGGGCCGGCCGTTCGGCCTGATCGCCAACGACCCCGGCCACCTGGGCGGCGCCATCGACGCGGCGGCCGGCGACAAGGCCGCGCGCTTCATGCAGTTGTGCGACGCCTTCGATCTGCCGATGGTCTCGCTCTGCGACACCCCGGGCTTCATGGTCGGCCCGGAGGCGGAGAAACAGGCCACGGTGCGCCATGTCTCGCGCATGTTCGTCGCCGCCGCGAGCCTGACGGTGCCGTTTTTCACCGTGGTCCTGCGCAAGGGCTACGGACTCGGCGCCCAGGCGATGGCGGCGGGCAGCTTCCACTCGCCGCTGTTCACCGTCGCCTGGCCCAGCGGAGAGTTCGGCGCGATGGGCCTGGAAGGCGCGGTACGCCTGGGCTTCGCCAAGGAACTGGCGGCCGAGGCCGATCCCGAGCGGCGCGAGGCCCTGTTCCGCGACATGGTGGACAAGGCCTACCGCAACGGCAAGGCGCTGAACATGGCCAGCTACCTGGAGATCGACGCGGTGATCGACCCGGCGGAAACCCGCGCCTGGCTCCTGCGCGGCCTGGCCGCCGCCGGTACGCCGGCACCACGGGCGGGGCGCAAGCGGCGCTTCGTGGATACCTGGTAGGCCGGCAGGCCATGCCTGGCGCCTAGGGCGGCGGCGACGCCATCCGCACCTGAGCGGCGATCGCCGCCTTGTCTATCACCGACCAGACGCCGGCGATGCGGCCACCTTCGAATTCATAGAAGACGTTCTCGGCGAAGCGCACCCGCTGGCCATTGACCGGGATGCCGAACAGCTGGCCGCCGGGCGTGCAGTCGAAGCGCAGGCGGCAGGCGAGGGCTGGTGGGTCGGCGAGCAGGCGCTCGATTTCGAAGCGCAGGTCGGGGATCGCCAGGAAGTCGCCTTCGAGCATCCGCAGGTAGCCGTCGAGTCCGATCTGCACGTCGTTGTAGCGCACCCGGTCATGGACGAAATCGCCCAGACGCGCCCAGTCCTGGCGGTTCAGACAGTCGATGTAGGCGCGGTAGCGCTCGGCGAGTCGGTCACGGGTCATGCGGGGCTCCTTCGAGGTGTCCGGGCGACATGAGCCAGACCCTAGCAAACCCGCGAGGCGGCGTCAGTCGAGGCTTCAGCCCAGGCGCATGGACAGCTCGACATCCTCGGCGAAGGGGATGGACAGGTAGCCGTTGGTGGGCGAGCGGACATGCGCCAGGTACTCGGGACTGTGCTCGGCGTTGTCGGCGATCACCAGCGCGCCGGGGCGCAGGCGGTTTTCCAGCAGGGCGAGGATCTCCGGGTAGAGTGCCTTGGCACCGTCGAGCAGGACCAGGTCGATGCTTGCCGGCAGGTCGCTGGCGAGGGTCTGCAGGGCGTCTCCCTCGCGCAGTTCCACCAGGTCCTGCAGGCCACCGGCGGCCAGGTTCCGCCGCGCCCGCTGCACCTTGGACGGCTCGAATTCGCTGGCGATCAGGTGGCCGCCGCCGTTGTCGCGCAGAGCTGCGGCGAGATGCAGGGTGGACAGCCCGAAGGAGGTGCCGAATTCGACGATGTGACGCGCCGAGCTGCTGCGCGCCAGCATGTAGAGCAGGCTGCCGGTTTCCCGCGAGACGGGCAGCGCGAGGTCCCTGAGGCGTCCGTAGAATTCGCGGTACTCGGTCTTGCTGCGCATGAGGCGGTCCAGTTCGCCGTCCGCCAGGTCGGCGAGGGCGGGGCTGTCGCCTGGGCGGGTGGCTTCGGCCTCGGCGAACAGGCGTTGCAGGAGTTCGGCGAGCGGGGGGCTGGTGAGGGTATTCATGGGCTGCTCCGGATGTGGGTTTGAGCGTATGAGTGCGCGGATCTAGAATGCGATGGATTCGTCGCATTCCGCTATTCGCATTTCCGGAGCCGTCCATGAGCGCCAGCCGAAACCCGCGTATTTCCTCGCGCAAGCAACCGCGCCAGGCCCGTTCCAGCGAGCTGGTGGCGAGCATCCTGGAGGCTGCTGTTCAGGTTCTCGCCAGCGAGGGCGCGCAGCGTTTCACCACCGCGCGGGTGGCGGAGCGGGCCGGGGTCAGCATCGGCTCGCTGTACCAGTACTTCCCGAACAAGGCGGCGATCCTGTTCCGCCTGCAGAGCGATGAATGGCGGCGCACCACCCGGCTGCTCGCGGACATCCTGGAGGATGCCACCCGCCCGCCGCTGGAGCGCCTGCGTCGGCTGGTGCGGGCGTTCGTCGTCTCGGAGTGCGAGGAAGCGGCGATCCGCGTGGCGCTCAATGACGCCGCGCCGCTGTACCGTGACGCCGATGAGGCGCGCGCGGTGAAGGCCGAGGGCGCGCGGGTGATCCAGGCGTTCCTGCGCGAAGCCCTGCCGGCGCTCGCGGAGGAGCGGCGCCATCTCGCCGGGGAACTGATCACCACTACCCTGAGCGCGGTGGGCAAGCAGTTTTCCGAACAGCCGCGCGACGCGGTGGAGATCGATCGTTACAGCCAGGCCCTGGCCGATATGCTCTGCGCCTATCTCGAGGGCCTGGCGAAGGCGTGACGGCGGACGGTGGGAGGCGTTGGGGCGACCGGCGCCTGCCGGTCGCGGGAGGGATCAGGCTTCGGCGATGCCGGTGACGACGATGCCGAAGCGACGCAGCAGCAATTCGGCCGGCTCGTCGCTTTCCAGCTTGCCGGTGCTGTAGTGGCCCGGCTTGAGGTTGGCCTCGGCCCACTCCAGCAGGTGCTCGGCGACCTCTTCGGGGCTCGGCTTGTGGGTGAAGGGCAGGACTTGGCGCTCGGTGGCTTCGTCCTTGCTGTAGGTGATGGCCCAATCGCTCATTGGAAGGCTCCTTGTTTTCGCTGAGTTGACAGGCCGTCGAGGCCCGAAGGGTAGACCGGTGGCCTGGCGCAAGGGTTGCCCCGGTGCGATGGGCGGTCTGCGCACGACTGTCGGCGGGCAGCGGAAAACACTTATTATTCAGCCACATGCCTTGTTCGGATAGGTCCTGATGCTGTCTGCCGTACGGCGCTACAAGTCGTTGCTCTCCAGCGCCCTGGCGCGTTGCTTCCCGCGTACCACCGCCTACCTGCAGGCCGAACGCGAGGCCCGCGAGGCCTTGTTCGGATCGCCCAGGGGGCGGCCGAAGAAGAAAGCCGCGAAGGCTTCGGCCAAGGTTGCCGGCAAGGCCGCGAAGCGGGCGGCGCCGCGCAAGCCTGTCGCTGCCGCGCGGAGCGCGCCGCAGGGTATCTATCCAGCCGCCGCGCTGAAGATCGACGAGGCCCAGGAGCGCGCGATGCGCGAGCAGGTGGCACAGGCGGCGCTGCTCGGCGTGGTGAGCCCGCCCTCGGAGGAGCAGTGGGCGATGATCCTCTGCCGCCAGCCGCTGGCGCGGATCTTCGCCGGCGCCGGCTCGGGCAAGTCGACCACCCTGGTCCTGCGGGTGGTGTTCATGCTCTGCCACCTGGGCGTGGAGCCGCAGCGGCTGACGGTGATCTCCTTCACCAATGCCTCCTGCGCGCAGTTGCGCGAACAGCTACTGCGGGTCCTCGCCCATTGGCAGTACCCGTTCGACGCGGCCCAGGCGCGCCAGTGCGTGCGGACCTTCCACTCGGCGCTGGGCAGCCTGGCCCGCGAGGTGCTGGGCAATCCGCGCTGGTTCGAGCAGCTCGACGACCGCGACCCGGCCGCCGAACCGGACAACCCGCTCACCGCCGGACGCCTGCGCCCCGCCCAGCAGCGCCTGCTGAAGCAGGCCTACCAGCGGTGCTACGCGGACAGCCCGGCGTTTCGCGCCAAGACCCACAAGCTGCTCGACTTGCCGCCGCCGGCGGAGGTGGAGGAGGGCGCGCGCCGGCGGCCGCCGAAGGCGCCGCTGGAGCCGTTCAGGCTGGCCGGCGAGTTCCAGGCGCTGCCGCTGTACGAGGCCTTCCACTCCCAGGCCGGGTTCGCCGAAAGCCTTGGCCTGCGCATCGACCGGCTGGACAGTGGCGGACTGGAGTGCGGCGTCCGCGAGAAGATCTTCGTCGAGGCCCTGGCGCTGTTCTGGGCGAGCTTCCAGGCGCTGTTGCGCGAACAGGGCCTGATGACCTTCGACGCCGCCTTCCAGCAACTCGGCGAGCGACTGGCCGCCGGCAGCTTGCCGGACGCGGCGCTGGCGCCGTTCGGCCACCTGCTGATCGATGAATTCCAGGATGTCTCGCCGCAGATCGTCCTCTGGCTGCAGGCCTTGCATCGGTGCCTGGCGACCCGGGGCACGCCGCCGAGCCTGATGGCCATCGGCGACGACTGGCAATCGATCTATGGCTGGCGCGGCAGCTCGCCGGAGCTGTTCATCGACTTCGACCGGCATTTCCCTTCGCGCGGGCGGGGCCGCAAGAGCGCGCTGCTGGTGCTGGAAACCAACTACCGTTCGGTGGAGCCGATCATTCGCGACGGCGAGGCGGTGCTGGCCGGGGTGCGCTTCAAGCAGGACAAGACCTGTCGCGCGTTCCGCGCGATCCAGCCAGGCGACCATGGGGTGAAGCTGGTGCAGCGCTTCGACCTGCGCGCGCAACTGCCGAAGCTGCTGGCGGAAGTCCGCGGCCAGTGCGAATACGCCGCCAGCCGCAACAGCAACGAACGCACCGCGGTGCTGCTGCTCAGTCGGCGCAACGAGCCGCTGCAGGCGATCCTGGCCGAGCTGGACCGCGCGCTGCCGGTGAAGGGCATGACCATCCACCGCGCGAAGGGGCTGCAGGCCGAGGTGGCGATCATCGTCGACGATTGCCTGCCGGGCGAGAAGCATCCGTTGCGCAACGCGCTGTATGCGGCCTCGGGCTTCTTCCGCAACAGCTACGACCAGGCCATGGCGGACGAAAGCCTGCGCCTGGCCTACGTGGCGATCACCCGTGGGGTCAGCCGGGTGTTCTGGTACACGCGCAAGGCGCAGGGCGCCACGGCCTTGCTGGCGCGGCGCTGAGGGCGGCCGGCGGATACCGCCGCAGGCATTGGCCGTCACTCCGCCGTCTGGCGGTCAGCGGTCTCCCGCCGGCGCCGATTGCGCGAGGGAGTCCAGGCCACTGGCGCGAACCACCGCCTGCGCCTCGGGCGAGGCCAGATAGCGCAGCAGGGCACGGGCTTGCCGTGGATGCTCGGCGTTCACCGGAATGCCGGCGGCGAAGCGGGTCACCGACTGCACCGCCTCGGGCAGGCGGCCGACGAAATCGACGCCCGGCACCGGCAGCAGTTCGGCGACCTGTTGCAGACCCAGTTCGTATTGCCCGTCGGCGACCACTTCGGCGACCGGGATCCGCGGAATCATCCTTGCCTTGTCACGCATCTGCCGTTCGATACCCAGGCGCTTGAACAACCGCTCCTGCACGTAGCGGCCGCTGGCACTGTCGGAGTAGGCCACCGAGCGGGCGGCGAGGAGCGCCTGGCGCAATTGCGCGACGTTGCCGATCGGTGGTCGCGCCGCGCCGCTGCGCACCACCAGGCCGATGCGCGAGTCGGCCAGCTCGACCCGCGAGTCGGCGCGCACCTTGCCCTGGCGGATCAGTTCGTCGAGGGCGTAGCCGACCATGATCAGCGCATCGGCCTTTTCCCCGGCTTCCAGGCGTTGCGGAATGGCCTGGGGTGTGTGGCCCATCGATGGACCGTATGCGCTGTGCAGCGGATCGCCGGTCTTCTCGCTGAAGCGCGGCGCCAGTTGCCGGTAGGCGGCGCTGAAACCGCCCGAGGTGATTACCCGCAGTTCCGCGGCTGCTGCCGGTGGGCTGCCGGCCAGTGCCGACAGGGCGATGCAGAGGGCGGCGAGGATGGTCGTCGTGGCGGATTGCTGGAGGGACATGAGGAACGGGGCGGCTAGGCGCATCGGTTGGCTCCGGCTGGGACGGGTAAGCTCCGGATCCTCGCGCGGCACCGCCGGCTTGTTAAGCAATGGTTGTCGCGGCGACGGCGGCAGGTCGCTCCGGATGTAGGAAGCCCGGGGCCGGCGAGTCCGCTGCGGCAGCGACAGCGCTGTGTTTTCCGTGGGCTACCGGTGGCTGGCTGGGGAGGACGTTTCTGTAGTCGCTGTACGGGTATCGGCGGATAACGCCCGTGGCGTTATCCGCCTACGGACCGAGCCGCGACTCCTGCCGGGGGCGCAGACGGACAAGCCTTCTTTCCTCCGTGAAAGGGCCGGACGGTTCGCCATGGTTATCCGGGAGCTGTTCTACCGGCCGGAGGCGGCGTCCGCTCCTGATCCTGCATCCAGGCGCCGAACGCGCGCAGGCGCTCGGCGAACTCCGCCGGGTCGGCGGCCTGGCCGTCCAGCACAGCCTTGAAATATTCCAGGGCCGGCGCCTGTTCGGGGTGGCGCGCGTGGAACAGCGCCAGGTAGTGCTCCAGGGTTTCCGGCCAGGCGGTTTCCGTTTCCCCGCGGAGAACGTCGCTGGAACGGATCAGCTTCTTCGCCGCTTCCCGTTGCAGGCGTCGGCTCTCCTCGGCCGGGCGCGAGGCGTCCAGGCGTGCCGCGTAGTCCTCCAGCACTTGCGCATAGTCGCCGTTGAGGGCCAGGGCGATGGCCTCGCCGCGGGCGACGCTGCCGTACAGGTAGACGCTGTGCAAGGCCCGTTCGAACGGAGGTCGGGCCAGGGTCCGGCGCAGGTCGTCGAGCAGGGGGCGAAAGACCGCCTGCGGTTCGACGCGGGGCGGCAGGGGGATGAATCCATCGGGCATGTCCATGCCGACAGCCTAGCGGCGCGCCGCCCGCGCGTCGATCAGCCTGCGTTGCGGAACAGCAGCGCCTTGAGGCCCGCCGCGGGGTCGACATCGGGAAATTCCGGCGGATTCTCCAGGCGTTCGACGAAGTGCAGCGACGGCGCCTCGCGGGCGGTTTCCTCGAGGAGGAAGTCGGGGCCGATGGCCGGGTCGTTGATACAGGCCAGCAGGGTGCCGCCGGGCACCAGCAGTTCCGGCAGGCGGCGGAGGATCCTGCGGTAGTCCTGGGTGAGGACGAAGCTGCCTTTCTGGAAGCTCGGCGGATCGACGATCACCAGATCGTACGGGCCAAGCTTGCGCAGCTTGCCCCAGGACTTGAACAGTTCGTGACCGAGGAAACTCACCCGGCCGAGGTCGTGGCCGTTCAGGCGGTGATTGTCGCGGCCGCGGCTGAGCGGGCCGCGGGCCATGTCCAGGTTGACCACCTGGCTGGCGCCGCCGGCAACGGCCGCCACCGAGAAGCCGCAGGTGTAGGCGAACAGGTTGAGCACGCGGCGGCCGGCGGCCTGCTCCTGCACCCAGCGGCGGCCCAGGCGCATGTCGAGGAACAGCCCGGTGTTCTGGTTGCGTCCCAGGTCGAGGCGGAAGCGCAGGCCGTTCTCGACGATGTCCCAGGTTTCCAGAGGCTCGCCGAGCAGCCACTCGCAAGCGCTGTCGGGGCGGTAGCGGTGCTGCAGGACCAGGCGCCGGCCCTGGCTCGAGGCCCAGGCCGGGGCGGCGGCCAGCGCCGCGAGCGTGCGGCGCAGGGCGTCGAGCTCCTCGGCCGGTGGTTCCTTGAACAGGGTGACCAGCAGGACACCCTGCAGCCAGTCCACGGTCAGTTGCTCCAGGCCTGGCCAGCAACGGCCGCGGCCGTGGAACAGGCGGCGGGTTTCCGCAGGCGCCGGGGACAGCGCGGCGAGCAGGTGCTGGAGAAGGATATCGAGGGCTTCGCGGTTCATGGCGGTTCGGGGTGTGCGAAAAGGGGCGGATTCTACCCGTTGCGCGACCGGCAGTCCGCCCCCGTCGTTCAGGTGGATGGCTCGGGCGCCGGCGCGGCGCTGGCCGGGCCGCCATCCTGGATCATCAACAGGCTCTGCGGCGAGGACAGCGCGATGCCTTCGGTGCGCAAGCGGTCGAGAATGGTGAAGAGCAGGTCGCTGCGCGCGCCGGCCACCGAACGCGGGCTGTTGACGAAGCCGCTGGCGTTGAGCACCAGGCCGTTGCTGGCGAGATCCTTGAACATCACCGAGGGCGCCGGCGCGTCGAGGATCGCCGGGTGCTCGGCGAATGCCTGCAGGAGCAACTCGCGAACCTTCATCGCGTCGGTGTCCAGCGGCAGGGTCAGGTTCACCCCGACCACCCCGAGGGCGTTGCCCATGGTCACGTTGCGCACGGTCTGCGAGATGAACTGCGAGTTCGGCACGATCACCGTGGAGCGGTCGCCCATCTGGATCTCGGTGGCGCGCACGTTGATTCGCCGGATATCGCCCTCGACCCCGCCCAGGCTGACCCAGTCGCCGACCTTCACCGGCCGCTCGGTGAGCAGGATCAGGCCGGAGATGAAGTTCTGCACGATGGCCTGCAGGCCGAAGCCGATGCCCACCGAGAGGGCGCTGACCACCCAGGTCAGGCTGGTCAGGTTGATGCGCAGGGCGGACATCACCAGCATCGCCAGGAGCACGAAGCCGAGGTAGCCGACCAGGGTCACCAGCGAGGCGCGCATGCCGGCGTCCATGTTGGTTTCCGGCAGCAGCCGCTCGCTCAGCCAGCGCTTGACGATGCGCAGGGCGAACAGGCCGCCGACGAACAGCAGCAGGGCGACCAGGATGTCCTGCGGGACGATGTTCAGGTTGCCCAGGGTCTTGCCGCTTTCGCCCAGCTGGGCGAAGCCCTGTAGCAGCTCGCTGGGGCTCGAGCCGGCCGGAAGGAAGGCCAGCAGCAGCGCGGTGAGCAGCAGCAGGGTGCGGCCGACCCCGGCAAGCACCGTGCTGGCCTGGGCCTGGTGGCGTGGCGACAGGCCGAGCGCATTGGCCAGCGCCAGGCCGCTGGGGTGCTTGGGCGAGAGCAGGGTTTCGCAGATGTCGCCGAAGAAGGCGATCAGCAGGTAGGTGGTGGCCGCGATCACGCTGATCCAGAGCAGCTTGACGGTGAGGAAGTAGGCCAGCGACAGATAGCCGGTGAACAGGGCGAGAAGAATCGCCGCGATCCACACCGAGGCGACGAAGGGGATCAGTCCGGCGATCCCGCCCGGACGCTCCAGTTCGTGCTTGCGCCGTACCTGATGGTAGCGCAGCAGGGCGGCGGCGAAGATCAGCGCGGTGACCAGCGCGGTCAGGCCGTTGAGAGCGACGGTCAGGGCCAGGCTGGTGCCGGTGACGCTGTTGATCCGCTCCTCGGTGGCCACCAGCATCAGTGCCACCGCCAGGATCGCCGGGAACGGGCCGAGGGCGCTGGCGATCCGGTCCGGGATCGCCGGCAGTCGCCAGGACGGTCGCGGCAGCATCAGCAGGGCGCGGCCGAGGCCGGCGATGAAGGCGCAGAAGGTCGCCAGGCTGACCAGTTGATCGGTCAGGCTGGCCATGTCGGGGCTCAGGCTGGCGTTGCTTTCCAGGCCCCAGCGCATCAGCGACACCGCGCCGACGATGGTCAGGATGGTCGCCAACCCTACCGCCAGGGCCAGGGCGCTGCGCCGCAGACGGCCTTCCGGCAGCCAGCGGATCATCGCCCAGGTAAGCATGCGCTCCAGCAGGCGGCGGCCGAAACTCCAGACCAGCACGGTGGCCAGCAGGGTTCCGGCGAAGGCCCAGCGGTGTCCGGGCGCGATGGCGCTGTCGAAGGCGACCAGGGCCTCCGCCTTCAGCTTGTCCAGCCGGCGCAGGTCGTCGTCGGTGGGACGGATCAGGGTCGACCAGAAGCTCGGGCTGAACGGCGTCGCCGCGCGGCTGCTGATCTGTGAATTGAACAGGCTGCGGCGCAGGTTGACGATCTGCGCCGCCAGGTCGCGGGAGGACTGGCCGAGCTGGGTGGCCTGGCGTTCGTCGTCGAGCAGGGCGTTCTTCTGCCGGGTCAGGGCCTGGCGCTGGGCGGCGAGGCTTTCCGCCTCGTCGGGCTGGGGCGGGCCGATCACTTTCAACTGGTCGTCGAGTCGCTCCAGGTCGGCGACCCGCAGGGCGAGCAGGGCGTCGGCCTGGCGCTGGACCTGCAGCGCGCTCTGGCGCAGCTCGGCGAGGAGGTCGTCGCTGGCATTGGCGGTAACGCTCTGGCGGATCAGGTCCAGCTGCGCGGCAAGCTGATCGAGGCTGGCATCTTCGGCCAGGGCCGGCGGCGCCTCGAGGTCGGCGCCGGTTCGCGCGACCGGCTCCGCGGCCCAGGCGGCGCCCAGGAGCAGGCTCAGGCCGAGCGCCATCATGGTCTGGCAGAAAAACGTGAACAGGCTGGCTCGCCGCATCGAATCCCCCTTCCGCTCTGTCTGGCTCAACGAGTATGGACCGGCGCGGGCGCCGAGTAATTCCCGGGACGATCGCCAGGCGGGGCTAAAGGGACAGCAATTCTGGCCATATCGATCCCTTTTTGGCCGCTGCCACCGTTTTGCCGGTGTCGCAGGCTGGGCAGAATCCCCCCACCAAGAACAAGAAACCCGTGAGGTCTTCTCCATGCTGAGCGTCTACAGCGACGATCATCGTTTGCACTTCGGCCAGTCGGAACTGGTCGACGGCAAGTTGCAACCCTGTTTCGAAATGCCCAGCCGGGCCGATACCGTGCTGGCCCGGGTGAAGTCGCAGAACCTTGGCGAGGTGATCGCGCCGAAGGATTTCGGCCGCGAGCCGCTGCTGCGCATCCATGACGCCGCCTACCTGGACTTCCTCCAGGGCGCCTGGGCCCGCTGGACCGCCGAAGGCCACAGCGGCGACCTGGTGTCCACTACCTTCCCCGGTCGCCGCCTGCGCCGCGACGGGCCGATCCCGACGGCGCTGATGGGCGAGCTGGGCCACTACAGCTTCGACACCGAGGCGCCGATCACCGCCGGCACCTGGCAGGCCATCTACAGCTCCGCCCAGGTCGCGCTGACCGCCCAGGAGCATATGCGCCAGGGCGCCCGCAGCGCCTTCGCCCTCTGCCGTCCGCCGGGCCATCACGCCGGTGGCGACTTCATGGGCGGCTACTGCTTCCTCAACAATGCCGCCATCGCCACCCAGGCGTTCCTCGACCAGGGCGCCCGGCGCGTGGCGATCCTCGATGTCGACTATCACCATGGCAACGGCACCCAGGACATCTTCTACCGCCGCGACGACGTGCTGTTCGCCTCGATCCATGGCGATCCACGGGTCGAATACCCGTACTTCCTCGGCTATGCCGACGAGCGCGGCGAAGGCGCCGGGGAGGGTTGCAACCACAACTATCCGCTGGCCCATGGCAGCGGCTGGGACCTCTGGTCGGCGGCGCTCGACGATGCCTGCGTGCGGATCGCCGGCTACGCCCCGGATGCCCTGGTGATTTCCCTTGGCGTGGACACCTACAAGGAAGACCCGATCTCCCAGTTCAAGCTGGACTCGCCGGACTACCTGCGGATGGGCGAGCGCATCGCCCGGCTGGGCCTGCCGACCCTGTTCATCATGGAGGGTGGCTATGCGGTGGAAGCCATCGGCGTCAACGCGGTCAACGTGCTACAGGGCTATGAAGGCGCGGCCCGCTGAGGAGCGAAGCATGCAATCGACTCGCAAGCTGCTGGCCGGCCTCGCGCTGGCCGCTTCCGCCGGGCTGGTCCAGGCCGCGCCGGAAGTACGGATCTACAACTGGTTCGACTACATCGCCCCGGACACCCTGAAGAACTTCCAGGCGCAGACCGGCATCGCGCCGAAGTACGACGTCTACGACAGCAACGAGGTGCTCGAGGCCAAGCTGCTGTCCGGGCACTCCGGCTACGACCTGGTGGTGCCCAGCGACAGCTTCCTGCCCAACTACCTGAAGGCCGAGGTGTTCCAGCCGCTCGACAAGAGCAAGCTGCCGAACTGGAAGAACCTCAACCCGGCGCTGCTCAAGGTGCTTGCCGGCAAGGACCCCGGCAACCGCTACGTGATGCCCTACATGTGGGGCACCAACGGCATCGCCTACAACCTCGACAAGGTCCGCGCGGTGCTCGGCGACGATGCGCCGCTGGATTCCTGGGACCTGGTGTTCAAGCCGGAGAATCTGGCGAAGCTGCAACAGTGCGGCGTGGCCTTCCTCGACTCGCCCACCGAGGTGATCCCCGAGGTGCTGCACTATCTCGGCCTGTCGCCCAACAGCCACCAGCCGGAAGACTACCGCCGAGCCGAGGAGCACCTGGCGAAGCTGCGCCCGTACATCACCTACTTCAGTTCCTCGAAGTTCGTCAGCGACCTGGCCAACGGCAACGTCTGCGTGGCCATCGCCTGGTCCGGCGGAGCGATGCAGGCGGCCAACCGGGCCAGGGAAGCGAAGAACGGCATCCGCATCGAGTACCGCATCCCGAAGGAGGGCGCCGCGGCCTGGTTCGACGTGCTGGCGATCCCGCGCGATGCGAAGAACGTCGAGCAGGCGCACGCCTTCCTCGACTACCTGCTGCGCCCGGAGGTGGTGGCGCCGATCTCCGACTACGTGGCCTACGCCAACCCGAACAAGGCGGCGGACGGTTTGATCTCGGCGGAGTTGCGCGACAACCCGGACGTCTACCCGCCGGAAGAAGTGCAGGCCAGGCTGTATTCGGTGGAAATGCTGCCGCCGAAGCTGGAGCGGCTGCGCACGCGGACCTGGAGCAAGATCAAGACCGGCAAGTGAGCGGCCGCGGCCAGATGGCGGGTTCGCAGGACGGCTAGCGCCCCAGGCGCTGGCCGTCGCGTCCCGCAGGCCAGGCCACCAGGCCGGAACCGCCGCCCACGGCCCGCTGGAGGTCGCTTCCAGGCTTCGACCGGGCGCGCCGGCTTGTCCATAATGGCGCTGCCCGACGGTCGCCGCTGGTGACCGCTTCCTTCCATGCCTGCCTGTGAGTCCGCCATGCGCAAGTCCGCCGATGCCTTCGCCTTCCAGACGATGCTGTTGCTCTGCGTGATCTGGGGCATCCAGCAGGTGACCATCAAGTGGGCGGCGACGGACATCGCGCCGGTGATGCAGGCGGCCATCCGTTCCGGCATCGCCGCCGCCCTGGTCGGCCTGCTGATGTGCTGGCGCGGCGGCTGGGAGGGGCTGCGCCAGGGCACACTGGGCGCCGGTCTGCTGACCGGCACGCTGTTCGCCCTGGAGTTCCTGTTCATCGCCCTCGGCCTGCAATACACCACGGCTTCGCACATGTCGGTGTTCCTCTATACCGCGCCGATCTTCTCCGCCCTCGGGCTGCACTTCCTGCTTCCCAGCGAACGCCTGCGGCCCTTGCAATGGCTGGGCGTGGCGGTGTGCTTCGGCGGCATCGCGGTGGCCTTCGGCGGCGGCCTGTCGTGGGCGGAGATGGATGGGCGGATGCTGCTCGGCGACGCTTTCGGCCTGCTCGCCGGGATGTCCTGGGGAGCGACCACGGTGGCGGTGCGCGGCACCCGGCTGTCCGAGGCGCCGCCGAGCCTGACGCTGTTCTACCAGTTGTTCGTGGCCTGCGCCGGGTTGCTGCTGATCGCCCTGTTCAGCGGCCAGTTCGGCGAGGTCCGCTGGACGCCGGTGAGCACCGCCAGCGTGCTGTTCCAGGGCGTGGTGGTGTCGTTCGCCAGCTACTTCTGCTGGTTCTGGCTGCTGCGTCGCTACCTGGCGAACAACCTGGCGATCTTCTCCTTCATGACGCCCCTGTTCGGCGTCACCTTCGGCGTACTGCTGCTGGGTGAGCCGCTGAGCCTGAACTTCGTCGCCGGCGCGGCGCTGGTCCTCGCCGGCATCACCCTGGTCAGCGGCGAGCAGTGGCTGCGACGCCTGCTGCGACGCTGAGCGAGTGCGGCCGGCGCAACAGCAGGCCGGCCAGGACCAGGCCGAGCCCGGCGAGCGCCAGCGCCGGTTGCAGGCCGCCGGCGAAATGCGTGCTGAGCGCCGCCAGCAGCGGGCCGAGCAACTGGCCGAGGGCGAAACCGGTGGTCAGTTGGCCGGCGTTGCGCTGCGGCGTATGCGGCGCCAGTTCGCGGGCGTATTGCATCACCAGCTGCATGCCGGCGAGGAACGGCAGGCCGGTCAGCACTACCCCGAGGGCCAGTCCGCCGATCCCCGGCAGCAGGCAGGCGAGCACGCCGACGGCCTGTAGCCAGAGCGCGCCGACCAGCCAGCGGCGGGTGCCGTCCGGGCGCTGCCGGCGCAGGCTGATCAGCACTACCCCGGTGGCCGAGGCCAGGCCGAAGCAGGGCCAGAACAGGTCGGCCTGCCATTGCCCATGGAAGCGCGTGGCGGCCATCTGCGAGAGAAAGGTGGCGGGAATGATGTAGCCGAGGCCGACCAGCCCGTAGGCCCAGGTCAGGCGGCCGAGGCCGGCGTTCTCGCTTGCCGTGGCGGGCGCGTCGTGGCCGGCGCTGCGTGCGGCCGGGCGCGGCAGCAGCGGCAGGAGCATGAGGACCAGGACCAGCGCGAGGTCGGCGAAGAGCTTCCAGATGAATACCGAGTCCTGCCCCAGGGCGTTGCCCAATGCCGCCAGCAGGCCGGTGACCATCACTCCGATGCCGGGGCCGGCGAACACCAGTGCGCCCAGCCGGGCCCGGCCGCTTTCCGCGGCGAGGCGCTGGCTGAGGGCAGTGACCATGACCAGCACCCAGGCGCTGGCCACGCCGAGGCCGAAGCGCAGCAGCGCGTGCGGCCAGAAGCCCTCGGCCCAGACCGAGGCCAGGGTCAGGCCGAAGCAGGCCCAGAGCCCGACCAGCAGGCGCAGGCGCGCCTGCCGCGCTTCGCGGGCGAACAGCGCGTCCAGCGCGCCGACCAGGTAGCCGAGGTAGTTGGCGGCGGCCAGCAGGCCGGCGCCGGTCAGGTCGAGCTGGCCTTCGCGGATCAGGTGCGGCAGTTGCGGGGTCAGGGAGAAGCGCCCGACCCCCATGGCGACCACCAGCGCCAGCAGGCAGGCGAGCAGGCCGACCAGCGGTGAACGAAGAAAATGACGGGACATGTGCGGATTCCTGCCGGGGGGATGAGTGGCAGCAGGTTAGGTCTTGCATTGATTCTGTAAAACTGAATAATCGAGAATTACTTGTTCTGTTTTGGAGAATTTATCGTGGAGTTCGGCCAGTTGAGGATCTTCCAGGCGGTCGCCGAGGAAGGCTCCATCGCCCGCGCCGCCGAGCGCCTGCACCGGGTGCCGTCGAACCTGTCGACGCGCCTGCGGCAACTGGAGGAACAGCTTGGCGTCGATCTGTTCCTCCGCGAACGCCAGCGCCTGCAACTGTCGCCGGCGGGCAAGGTGCTGCTGGACTACGCCGCGCGGCTGTTCGCCCTGCAGGAGGAGGCGAGCGCGGCGGTCCAGGGCGGCGAGCCGGTGGGCGACTTCGCCCTCGGCTCGATGTACAGCACCGCGGCGATCCACCTGCCGCCGCGCCTGGCGGAATACCACCGGCGCTATCCGGCGGTGAACCTGCAATTGCAGACCGCGCCCAGCGGCGAACTGGTCGAGTCGCTGCTGGGCGGGCGCCTGGACGCCGTGCTGGTGGACGGCCCGCTGGACTTCGACGGCCTGGAGGGCCTGCCGATGTTCGAGGAGCGCATGGTGCTGGTCACCGAGAATGGCCATCCGCCGGTGCGCGGGCCCGAGGACGTGGCCGGTAGCGCGGTGATCGCCTTTCGCCCGCGCTGCTCCTATCGCCTGCTGCTGGAGTCCTGGTTCGCCAGCGCGCGGGTGGGCATGGGCCGGGTGATGGAGATCGAGTCCTACCACAGCATGCTGGCCTGCGTGGTGGCCGGCGGCGGGGTGGCGCTGATGCCGGTGTCGATGCTGGAGAGCCTGCCGGGCCGGGAGTCGGTGGCGGTGCATGCGCTGGCCGAGCCGTTCGCCCGGGCGAGCACCTGGCTGGTCTGGCGCAGGGGCATGGTCGGCGCCAACCTGAAGGCCTGGATCGGTCTCCTGCAGGGGCGGGAATCGGCGTTGGCTTGATTCAGGTCAGGGTCCGCGGCCGGTTTCCCGCAGTAAAGTTGTTTCCAAGGACGGAGTGGAACGTGCGGAGAGTGGGACGCCGGTCTACTCTTTCCTAGGGCGGCCTGACTTGTCAGGTCGCCCGATTCTCCTTCCCTTGGACAAGGGGCCTGTCATGAAACTCTGGCTGCAAAACCTGGCGTGGCAACTCGGTGTCGCCCTCGGCCTGATCGAGCCCCCGCGCATGCAACCCATCCCGGTGGAAAACGACGAGCAACGCCGGCGCCTCGCCGCGCGGCAACGTCGCTGAGCCGGTTCCCCCGACGCTCTGGCCCCGCCGCCTGCGGCGCTGGCCAGAGTCCCGGTTCTGGCCTATCGATCGTGGTTCCTGAACCAGGCGCCGATCATGTCCCGCAGGCGCTCCCCGGAAAAGCTCGCGAAGTGCCCACCATGCACGGTGCGCACCGGTAGTTCGCGCAGGCGCGCGAGGCTGGCGGCATAGTCGTCGAGGTTGGAATGATAGGCGTCCTCGACCAGCGGGCCGTCGTAGACGATGTCGCCGGAGAACAGCGTCTGTGTCGCCGCTTCCCACAGGCTGATGCCGCCCGGCGAGTGCCCGGGCGTGTGCAGTACCTGCAGCGCGCGGTCGCCGAGATCGAGCACGTCGCCCTCGTCGATCAGGCGGGTCGCCGGCGCCGCTCGTACCCGGTACTCGGCGTAGCACAGCGGGCACTCCGGATGCGCCTCGAACATCTCGTCGCCGACATAGGTGCGCGCCAGGGTGTTGTCGCCGTCCGGCGCGGCGAGGATCTCCGCCTCGGCCGGATGCGCCAGGCGCTCGGCGAATTCGTGGTGGCCGGCGATATGGTCGAAGTGGGTGTGGCTGGCCACCGCCAGCAGCGGTCGTTCGGTGAGCCAGGGCAGTTGCTCGCGCAGGCTGACCAGGCCCGAGCCGCTGTCCACCAGCACGTCGCGCTCGCGGCCCTGGACATGCCACATGTTGCAGCGATAGAAGGGCCGTACGTAGGGCTCGTGGATCAGGCTGATGCCGTTGTAGAAGTGCCGGGTTTCGAACCAGCGGTCGCGGCTGACGATTTTCATCGCGGTCTCTGTCGGTGGAAAGGCTATCCCAGGAGGATAGGCCTTCAGGGTATGACCTTGCCCGGGTTGAACAGCCCGCTGGGGTCGAGCAGCTCCTTTATCTGCGCCATCAGCGCGAGCTTCAGCGGATCGGCGTAGCGACCCAGGGCTTCCTTCTTCTCCAGGCCGATGCCGTGCTCGGCGGAGATCACGCCGGCGCATTCGCCCAACTCGCCGTAGAGGATTTCCTCCACCGCCTGGTGCAGCGGCAGCAGCGGGACGTCGGCGGCGAGCATGACGTGCAGGTTGCCGTCGAGGAAATGGCCGAAGAGGAAGACCCGCATGCCTTCCACCAGCTCGCCCAGGCGCCGCTGGATGCGCTCGACGTAGCCGGCCAGGGCCGGCACCGGCAGCGATACGTCGAAGGACAGGCTGTCGACGCCGGCGTGGATCGCTGCGTCGGAATCCTCGCGCAGGCGCCAGATGGCCAGGCGCTGGGTTTCGTTGGCGGCGAGCAGGGCGTCTTCCACCAGCCCGTCCTCGAAGCAGCTTTCCAGCAGGGTTATGAGCGCCTCGCCGGCATCCAGGTGGCGGTCCTCGGCCAGTTCCACCAGCAGGTAGAGCGGACAGGGCGCCAGGCTCGGCGCGCTGTCGCCCATGGGCGCGGCGGTGCATTGCAGGTAGTCGTGCCAGAGGATCTCGCAGGCGAACAGGCGTTCCGCGTGCTCGCGGCGCAGGCGCGCGGCGATGGCGATCGCCGCGTCGACGCCGGGCAGGCCGAGCAGGGCGGTGGCGCCGGGACGCTGCAACGGCTCCAGGCGCAATACCGCACGGGTGACGATGCCGAGGGTGCCTTCGGCACCGACGAACAATTGCTTGAGGTCATAGCCGGTGGTGTTCTTCAGCAGCCCGCGCAGGTCGCTGTAGACGCTGCCGTCGGCGAGCACCGCTTCCAGGCCGAGCACGCGCTGGCGCATGGTGCCGAAGCGGAAGGCGCGGATGCCGCCGGCGTTGGTCGCGACCAGCCCGCCGATGCTGGCGCTGCCGCGCGCGGCGAGGTCGATGCCGGGATCGAGCCCGGCCTCGGCGGCCAGCGCCTGGGCCTGTTCGAGGGTGACGCCGGCGTCGAGGTCGAGGGTCTGGCTGGCCGCATCCAGCTGGTGGACGCGATTCAGCCGGCGCAGCGAGAGCAGCACGTCGCCGGCTTGCGCGGCGGCGCCGCCGACCAGGCCGGTGAGTCCGCCCTGGGGCACCAGGGCGCGCCCCGCCTGGCGGCACAGGCGTACCACGGCGGCGACCTGGGCGGTGCTTTCCGGCAGGGCCAGGAAGCTTCCGGCGAGGTTCTGCAGATGATAGCCGGGGTCCTGCCCGGCGAGCGCGGCGCCGTCGCGCACGCCACGGGCGCCGAGGATCTCGCGGAGGGAGCGGTAGAGTTCGGTATCGTCCATGGCGGGCTCCGGGTCAGGGATGGAAGGGCGCGGCCTGCAGCACCTCGACGATCAGCGGACGGTCCGCCGGGGCGTCGCGCAGCAGTTCGCGCAGGTGCTCGAGATCGCGCGCGCGTTCGGCGGCGCAGCCGAAGCCGCGGGCGATGGCGAGGAAGTCCGGGGTGTAGATATCGACCCCGAGCGGAGTGATCTCGCGTCGCTCCATGTAGCGCTTGATCTCGCCATAGCCGTGGTTGTTCCACAGCAGCACGACGATGCCGACCTTGGCCTCCACCGCGCTGGCCAGCTCCGGCAGGGTGAACTGCAGGCCGCCATCGCCCATCAGGCTGACCACCGGGCGTCCCGGCTCGCCGAGCTTGGCGCCGATGGCGGCGGGCAGGCCATAGCCGAGGGTGCCGTAGCCGGTGGAGGCGTTGAACCAGCGGCGTGGCTCGTCGAGATCGACCAGATGGTTGCCGCTGTAGACGGTCTGGGTCGAGTCGCCGACGAAGCGGGCGTCCGGCCACTCGGCGAGGATCGCGGCGAACAGCTGGCGATAGTGCGACCAGCCGGCGAAGTCTTCGGCCAGGCGCTGGCGCACGGCGGCGGCGCGCCGGGCCCCGGGGCTGTGCGGCGAGGCCTCGGCGCCCGGCAGTTCGGCCAGCAGCACGCGCATGGCCAGCCGGGCGTCGCTGTGGATGGCCAGGCTCGGTGTGTGGTTGCGCATCAGTTGCTGCGGGTCGATGTCGATGCGGATCAGCTCGCCATTGAGGGCGAAGCCGCCGTCGAACACCACGTCGTAGTCGGTTTCGCCCAGCTCGGTGCCGATGGCCAGCACCACGTCGGCCTCCGCGGCCAGCTCGCGTACCGGCACGCAGGACTGGTTGCTGCCCAGCAGCAGCGGGTGGTCGGCTGGCAGCAGACCCTTGGCGTTGATCGTCAGGGCGGTCGGCGCGTCCAGCGCGGCGGCCAGGGCTCGGGCCTCGGCGGCGGCCTCGAGGCAGCCGCCGCCGAGCAGCAGCAGTGGCTTCTTCGCGTTGCGCAGGCGCGCCGCCGCTTCGCGCAAGGGCGCGAGGGCCGGCGCCGGACGGCTGGCGACGGTGCGCGGGCGCAGGGCCAGGTGCTCGGCGGGAGCGGTGATGACGTCGAGCGGCAGCTCGATGTGCACCGGCCGCGGCCGCTCGCCGTCGAACACGGCGAAGGCGCGGGCGAGCACCGCCGGCAGCTCCTCGGCGCTCATCAGGGTATGGCTGAAGGCGCAGACGTTGGCCACCAGGTCGCGCTGGTTCGGCAGCTCGTGCAGGTAGCCGTTGCCGTGGGCCAGGCGCGCGCGCTCGTTGACGCTGGAGATCACCAGCATCGGGATCGAGTCGGCGTAGGCCTGGGCCATGGCGGTGAGGATGTTGGTCATCCCCGGGCCGGTGATGATGAAGCATACGCCGGGCTTGCCGGTGACCCGCGCGTAACCGTCCGCCATGAAGCCGGCGCCCTGCTCGTGGCGCGGGGTGACATGGCGGATGCGGCTGCCGGGCAGGCCGCGGTAAAGCTCTACGGTATGCACGCCGGGGATGCCGAAGACGGTCTCGACGCCCCAGGCTTCGAGTTGCTTGACGAGGAATTCGCCGCAGGTGGTCATGGCCGTTCCTTTTTCATGTTCTCGGGAATGGAACAGGCGAGGGAAGGTCCCTCGCCTGTCGGGGTTGTGCCTGGTTCAGGCGGCGCTGGCGACACCCGCCGGGCGCCGCGTGAACAGACTGACCAGAACGAAGCTGAGCAGGCCGACCGCCAGGCTGTAGTAGATCGGCGTATTGGCGTCGAGGCCGTCCTTGATCATGAACGCCAGCACGGTAAGGAAGCCCAGGGTCATGCTGGTGATGGCACCGGCGGTGCTGGCGCGCTTCCAGTAGATCGCGCCGATCAGCGGGACCAGCATGCCGCCTACCAGCAGGTTGTAGGCCACGGTCAGGGCGCTGATCACGTCGCTGACCACCAGGGCGATGCCGAGCACTACCAGGCCCAGCAGCAGGGTGGCGATGCGGTTCTCGTGCACGTCGCCGTTGTCGGACTGGCCGCGGCCGCGGCGCAGGCGCGGCAGCAGGTCCTGGGTGACGGTGGTGGAAGCCGCCAGCAGGCCGGCGCTGGCGGTGGACATCAGCGCCGCCAGGGCGGCGGCGATGACCAGGCCGCGGATGCCGTTCGGCAGGCTGTGCTCGACCACGCTGGCGAAGGCGTTGTTGACGTTCTCCAGGTCCGGCAGCAGGACCTTGGCGGCCATCCCGATCAGCGCCCCGGCCATGCCGTAGAGCACGCAGTAGATACCGGCGGCGGAGCCGGCGACCTTGGCCACGGTCTCGCTGCGGGCGGTGAACACCCGCTGCCAGATGTCCTGGCCGATGAAGATACCGAAGAAGTAGATCAGGAAGTAGGTGACGATGGTGTCCCAGCCGATCGCGGTGAAGTCGAAGTAGCTGGCCGGCAGCTTGGCCACCAGGGCGTCCCAGCCGCCGGCGTCGTTGATCGACAGCGGCATCAGCAGGAACACCAGGCCGACGGTCATGATCAGGAACTGCACGATGTCGGTCAGGGTCAGCGACCACATGCCGCCGATGGTGGAGTAGAGCACCACGACACCGCCACCGATCAGGATCGAGACCCAGAACGGCAGGCCGAACAGGACCTGCATGACGGTGCCGATGGCGATGGTCGAGGTGGCGCCGATCATCAGCGCGTAGACCAGCATGATCAGGGCGCTGGCGTGGCGCGCGGCGGGGTTGTAGCGACGCTCCAGGACCTGGGTGACGGTGTAGATCTTCAGCTTCAGCAGCGGCTTGGCCAGGAACAGGCTGAGGCCGACGATGCCGAGGCCGATCGCGCCGCACAGCCAGAAGCCGGAGATGCCATGGACGTAGCCCAGGCGCACGGTGCCGATGGTGGAGGCGCCGCCGAGGACGGTGGCGGCCATGGTCCCCAGATAGAAGCCGGGGCCGAGGTTGCGGCCGGCCACCAGGTAGTCGTCGCGGGTCTTGGCGCGGCGCATGCCGTACCAGCCGAGCGCGATCATGCCCGCGGCGTAGATCAGAACGACGAATATGTCGAGGGCCATATCAGGTCTCCCAGGTTTCTCATTGTCATTGTTGTATCCGGCGAGGCGCCGGAAGCGCGGGACGCTGGCGTCCCGCCGTGTGTGTACTCCGCCTCAGGCGGCGGCTATCGCCGGCGCCCTCCGCGTGCCGTGCGCGCGCACCCAGCGCGGACCTCGCGGGCCGTAGACGCAAGGCGGTTCCGGGAACAGGCGCAGCAGCGCCAGGTAGAGCAGGGCGGCCAGGCCGAGGGCGACCGGCAGGCTGAGGTCGATGCCGCCGGCCAGCTCGCCGAGCGGGCCGACGAATTGCCCTGGCAGGTTGACGAAGGCCAGGCCGGCCGCCGCGCTGGGAATCCAGGCGCCCATCCCGCGCCAGTTCCAGCCGTGCTCGAACCAGTAGACGCCGCCGCGCTGGCCGCGGGTGAACACCTGCAGGTCGTCCGGGCGGTAGAAGCCGCGGCGGGTCAGCAGGCCGATCAGCATGATCACCATCCACGGGGTGGTGCAGGTGACGATCAGCACGGCGAAGGTGGAGACGCTCTGCACCAGGTTGAAGGCGAAGCGGCCGACGAAGATGAAGCCGATCGAGGCGACCCCGATCAGCACCGTGGCCTGCACCCGCGAGAGCAGGCGCGGGAATACGCTGGACATGTCCAGCCCGGTGCCGTACAGCGAGGTGGTGCCGGTGGACATGCCGCCGATCACCGCGATCAGGCATACCGGCAGGAAGAACCAGCCGGGAGCGATGGCCAGCAGGCCGCCGACATAGTTGTTGGCGGCGATGTAGTCCGGCGCGCGGACGGCGACGATGGTCGCGGTGGCGAGGCCGAACAGGAAGGGAACCAGGGTCGCCAGCTGCGCGCCGATCACCGCCAGCATGATCCGTGCCTGCGAGGTCCGGCGCGGGATGTAGCGGGCCCAGTCGCCGAGGAAGGCGCCGAAGGAGATCGGGTTGCTCATGGCCAGCAGGGTGGCGCCGGTGAAGGCGGCCCAGAAGCCCGGCTGGCCGAGCCGCACGCTGCCGGCGTAGGCGGCGTCGAAGGGGCCGGCGAAGGCGAACAGGCCGAGCAGGAACAGCAGGCTGGCGGCCCACACGGCGATCCTGTTGACCAGCAGCATGAAGCGGAAGCCGTAGATGCATACGGTCAGCACCAGCACGGCGAACAGGCCGTAGGCCAGGCCCAGGTTCAGTTCGCTCTCTTCCAGGCCGACCAGGCGCCGGGCGCCGCCGACCAGGGCGTCGCCGGAACTCCACACCGAGAGCGAGAAGAAGGCGATGGCGGTCAGCAGCGAGAGGAAGGAGCCGACGATGCGCCCGTGCACGCCGAAGTGCGCGCCGGAGGAGACCGCGTTGTTGGTGCCGTTGAGCGGGCCGAACAGGCCCATCGGGGCGAGGATCAGCGCGCCGAGCGTGACGCCCAGCAGGATCGCCCACAACCCGGCCTGGAAGGACAGCCCGAAGAGCACCGGGAAGCTGCCGAGCACGGCGGTGGCGAAGGTATTGGCGCCGCCGAAGATCATGCGGAACAGATCCACCGGCGTGGCGTTGCGTTCGTGGTCGGGGATCTGTTCGACCCCGAAGGTTTCGATGCGTGTGATTGCGTGTTGGTTATTGTTGTTATCCATGACGTTCTCCCGGGAGAGCTAGCTAGTCGATGGCAGGTGCTCCGGCATCGCCGACAAGTGCTCATGGCAGGCCAGCCAACGGCCTTCTTGTTGTTCTAGGCGGAACAGGATGGTTTCCCGTTCACGGTTCAGGCTTTCCGTTCCCTGGAGGCGCAGCCGCGTGGCGACGTCGTGGCTGAAGATCGCCAGGTCGCCTTGCAGGCTGACGCAGGTATTGCTGGATTCGCACGCCAGCACTTCGAAGCCGTCCTCGCGTCGCCAGCGTTCCCACAGCTCGCGGTAGGCCGCGCGCGAGCGCAGCGGCTGCGGCCAGTTGTGGAAGATGAAGCTGGCGTCCTCGCTGAAAGCGGCGAAATAGGCCTCGGCATCGTTGCGGGCGAAGGCCGCCACCAGTCGGCGGGCGGCCTCCAGCACCTGTTCGACGCGCTCGTCGGTCATGCTCGCGTCACGGCTCAGCGACGCACCACGCCCGGGAGGACGCAGAGCATTTCATAGAGCAGGTTGGCGCCCAGCAACGAAGTGTTGCCGGTGGTGTCGTAGGGCGGGGAGACTTCGACCAGGTCGCAGCCGACCAGGTCCAGGCCCTGGCAGCCGCGGATGATTTCCATCGCCTGGATGGTGGTCAGGCCGCCGATTTCCGGGGTGCCGGTGCCGGGCGCCCAGGCCGGGTCGATGCCGTCGATGTCGAAGCTCAGGTAGACGGGGCCGCCGCCGACCTTCTCGCGGACCTCGGCCATCAGCGGCTCCAGCGACCTGTGCCAGCACTCCTCGGCCTGCACCACGCGGAAGCCCTGCTTGCGGCTCCAGTTGAAGTCCTCGGCGGTGTAGCCCTGGGCGCGCAGGCCGATCTGCACCACGCGGTCGCAATCCAGCAGGTCTTCTTCCACCGCGCGGCGGAAGGTGGTGCCGTGGGCGATCTTCTCGCCGAACATGTGGTCGTTGACGTCGGCGTGGGCGTCGATATGGACCAGGCCGACCTTGCCGTGCTTCTTCCTGATCGCGCGGAGGATCGGCAGGGTGATGGTGTGGTCGCCGCCGAGGGTCAGCGGGAGGATGCCGTGGCCGAGGATGCGGTCGTATTCCTGCTCGATGATGCGCACGGCTTCCAGCAGGTTGAAGGTGTTGATCGCGACGTCGCCGATGTCCGCCACGTTCAGCGAGTCGAAGGGGGCGGCGCCGGTGGCCATGTTGTAGGGGCGAATCATCACCGATTCGGCGCGGATCTCGCGGGGGCCGAAGCGGGTACCGGAACGCAGGGAGGTGCCGATGTCGAGGGGCACGCCGACGAAGGCGGCATCGAGGGCGTCGAGTTCGGCGGGGGACTGGACATGGGGCAGGCGCATCATGGTGGCGATGCCGCCGAAGCGGGGCATTTCATTGCCGCCCAGGGGTTGGTGGAGATTCTTGTCCACGGGGTGGCCTCACGGTCGTTGTGGTTGTTTTAGGGGTCGGACGGATTCTCTTCACAGCCGGTAGCGAGTCAAATCGCTGGCTACAAATAATCAGTTCAGAGATTTCTAAACTAATGGCGAAGCGGCTAGACTTCGCCGCCGAGCCCGGACGGCGGCCGTTGCCCCGGCCCGCTGTCCGAAATCATCGCCCCGCAAACCGGAGTCGCCGTGTCCAACGCCTTGCCCGACCTGCGCCTGTTGCGCATCTTCGCCGCGGTGGTGCGCCACCAGGGCTTCGCCGCCGCCCAGCAGGAGTTGAACCTGTCGACCTCGGCGATCAGCACCTACATGAGCCAGCTGGAGAACCAGCTCGGCATCGTGCTCTGCCACCGCGGCCGCGGCGGCTTCAGCCTGACCAGCAAGGGCGAGCTGTTCCACCAGGAGACTCTGCGCATCCTCGGCGAACTGGAGGGTTTCGAGCGCTATGCGCTGGCGCTGAAAGGCGAGCTGCGCGGCACCCTGAACCTCGGCGTGCTCGACTCCACGGTGAGCGATCCGGCGCTGCCGCTGGCCGAGGTGATCGGCGCCTTCAGCCGCGAGCATCCGGCGGTGCACCTGCACCTGTTGGTGCAGAGCCCCTACGAATTGCAGCTGAGCGTGCTGGAGAACCGCCAGGATCTGGCCATCGGCGCCTTTTCCAGCCGCATGAACGGGCTGGTCTACCAGCCGCTGTACCGCGAGCAGCACTGGCTGTACTGCAGCGACCGGCATCCGCTGTTCGACGGGCGGCGAATTCCCGCCGACCTGATCACCCAGCAGCGCATGGTCGGTCGCGGCTACTGGAGCCAGGCCGAGCTGGCCCGGCACGGTTTCAAGCACAGCGCCGGCACCGTGGAGAGCATGGAGGCGCAGCTGATCCTGATCCTTTCCGGCGGCTACATCGGCTACCTGCCTGAGCACTATGCCCATCCCTGGGTCGAGCAGGGGCGCCTGCGCGCCCTGTTGCCGGCGACCTTCGGCTACCAGGCGCCGTTCTCCCTGATCCTCCGTCGCGGCCGTTCGCGCGAGCCGCTGATCCAGGCCTTCCGCGACCAGTTGCGGACGCAGATGAGCCTGGCCTGAGCCCTAGAGATCGGCGTTTAGGGTGCGCGAGAACTGCTGCACCGCCTCCACCACCTTGTGCGTGCTCTCGCGGATGCCGAGGATCGCGGTGCCGGCCTCGTTCGCCAGCTCCACCCCGCGGCGGGCCTGTTCCTGGCTGTGCTGCATGTCGTCGATGACGCTGCGCGTGCCGGTCTGGATGCGGCCGATCATGTCGGCGATCTCCTTGGTCGACTTGCTGGTGCGCTCCGCCAGCTGCCGTACCTCGTCGGCCACCACGGCGAAGCCGCGTCCCTGGTCGCCGGCGCGGGCGGCCTCGATGGCGGCGTTGAGGGCGAGCAGGTTGGTCTGCTCGGCGATCTCGCGGATGGTGTTGACGATCGAGGTGATCTGCTGCGAATGCTGCGACAGTTCGCCGATGTTCAGCGACGAGGCGTCCAGGGTGTTCGCGATCTTGAGCATTTCCTCCACCGCGCTCTGGATGATCAGCGCGCCGTGCTCGGCGACGGTGCGGGTCTCGGTGGACAGCGTATGGGCCTGCTGGGCGTTGTCCGCCTCGGCCTGGTAGCGGCGCATGCGGTCGCTGACGTCGCTGGCGAACTTGACCACCTTGTACAGCTTGCCGTCGGCGTCGTAGACCGGGTTGTAGCTGGCTTCCAGCCAGACCGGCTGGCCATTGCGGTGGACCCGGCGGAACTGCCCGGTGACATACTCGCCACGATTCAGCCGGCGCCACAGGTCGGCGTACTGCGAGCCGTCGCGGTAGGCCGCCTCGCAGAACTGGCGGTGGTTGGCGTTGGCCAGCTCGGCGCGGCCGTAGCCCATGGTGGCGAGGAAGTTGTCGTTGGCGTCGAGGACGTTGCCGTCCAGATCGAACTCGATCATCGCCATCGAACGCGACAGGGCGTCGAGCTTGCTCTGCATCTCGTGTTCCTGATGGACGATGGCGTCGATGTCGCTGGCATACTTGACCACCTTGAGCAGGCGGCCCTGCTCGTCGCGCACCGGGTTGTAGGTGGCCTCCAGCCAGAGCGGCCGCCCCTCGCGGGTGATGCGCTTGCAGCGTCCGGAGAAGTGTTCGCCGCGCCGCAGGCGCTCCCAGAAGCGCCGGTATTCGTCCGATTGCGCGTAGCTGCCGTCGCAGAGCTGGCGATGCGGCTTGCCGAGGATTTCCTCGCGGCGGTAGCCCAGCAGGTTCAGGAAATTCTCATTGGCGTCGACGATGCTGCCTTCGGGGTCGAACTCCACGCGCGCCATGGAGCGGTCCAGCGCCTCCATGTGCAGGCGTTCGGCGGCGAGTTGCTGTTGCAAGTCGGCGTTCATCTGTCGGTACTTGCGAGTGAACATGAGAAAGTTCCTTGGATAGAGAGAGGGGCCTCCTTCCAGTCTTCGGCGCCGGCGAAGGGGAATTGAGAGGGCGGATCGATTGTATTTTTCCATTGAACGACAAAAATTCGTCGTTATTCTCAATGAATGAAACAATTTACCGCCTTTCGTCGGAAATATGACGCCAGGGCTATGCCTCGGTTATAGCGCTACCTGTGGCACACTGGGCGCCCTCCAGGAGTCGCCGATGTCCCGTAGCCGCTGCGAGCGTTGCGCTCGCCCCGCCAGTCACTGCCTCTGTGCGCTGATTCCGTCCCTGCCGTCGCGCACCCGGGTGCTGGTGCTGCAGCACCCGAGCGAGGTCGGCCATGCGCTGAACACCGCCGGGCTGGCGGTGCTCGGCCTGCGCAACGCGGAACTGCGGGTCGGCGAGCGCTTCGCCGAAGAGACCTGGCGCAGGCCCGGCCACCGGGCCTGCCTGCTGTTCCCCGGCGAGCAGGCGCGAGCGTTGGCGGAGCGGGCCGCCGAGGCCGGCGCCGAGCCCCTGTTGCTGGTGGTGCCGGATGGCACCTGGCGCAAGGCGCGCAAGCTGTTGCACCTGAATCCCGGATTGGCGGCGCTGCCGCGGGTTAGCCTGGGCGAGGGGCTGTCGTCGCGCTATCGCTTGCGCAAGGCGCCGGGGGAGGGGGCGTTGTCGACCATCGAGGCGATCGCCGCGGCGCTCGACGAACTGGAGGCGCCGCGCACCTACGAAGCCCTGCTGAAGCCGTTCGACGCCCTGATCGAGGGGCAGATCGCGGCGATGGGCGAAGAGACCTACCGGCGCAACCACCTCGGCCATGAGCGCCGCCGCCGATAGCGTTCGAGCAGCTCCGGGATGGCGGTGTCGCGCCAGAATTCCGGGCTGACCATGCCGCTGGACATGCCGCCGTGGGCGTGGCGGGCGAGGTAGATCCAGGTGTCGTAGTCCAGCGGATGGCCGCTGAGGCGTTCGAAGGTTTCGCCGAGCAGGCGTTGCAATGCCTCGGTGGAGGCCGGCCAGGGCGCATCCGCCAGTTGCTCGGCCATTTCCCGCCAGAAGTAGGGATCGCCGCGACCGCCCCAGTGCCGGGGGGCCTGTTCGAAGAGTTCGGAGACGCGCGGTCTGGCCATATCGATCGGACGTTTCGAGGAAGGGACGACGAGTATGCCCGATTGGCAGGGCCACATGCGCGGAGTACACTGCGCGGCCTTTCCTTCCTTGCGAGGTGTTCGTCCGATGCGCAATTGATGCTGCCGTGTCCGCACGGCCGGTTTTCCGTCCCTGGCCCGTGGCCTGGGGGAATGCATGGCATCAAGGGGGTATCCATGACGAATACGTCGACCCTGACGCTCGCTGGCGTCTCTTTCCAGCTGCCGGACGGCAGCCTGCTGTTTTCCGATCTCGACGAAACCTTCGACACCCGGCACACCGGGCTGGTGGGACGCAACGGCGTCGGCAAGTCGCTGCTCGCGCGCCTGCTCGCCGGACACGTGCAGCCGTCCAGCGGTAGCGTCCGGCGCCAGGGCCGCGTGCGCTACCTGGCCCAGCAGCTCGATCCGGCCGACTACCCGACGGTCGCCGACCTGGCCGGCGTCCGCCCATGGCTGGAGGCGCTGGCGCGGATCGAGGCGGGCAGCGTGGCGGCCGCCGACTACGAATGCCTGGGCGAACGCTGGGACATCCGCCAGCACCTGGCCGACGCCCTGGCCGCCGAAGGCCTCGGCCACCTGCGGGCGGACGCCCCGAGCGCCCGCCTGAGCGGTGGCGAGTGCATGCGCGTGGCCCTGCTCGGCGCCTTCCTCGGCGAAGCCGACTTCCTCATCCTCGACGAACCGAGCAACCACCTCGATCGTGCCGGCCGGCTCGCTCTGCGGGCGAGGCTGGAGGCCTGGCGTGGCGGCCTGCTGCTGGTCAGCCATGATCGCGAGCTGCTGGAGGGCATGCAGCGGATCGTCGAGCTGTCGTCCCTCGGCCTGCGCAGCTACGGCGGCGGCTATTGCTTCTACGCGCGGAGCCGGGAGGAGGCGCGCGAGGCCGCCGGGCACCGCCTGGACCAGCGTCGCCTGGAGCGCAAGCGGCAGACCCTGGCCATGCGCGAACAGCAGCAGCGCCAGGAGCGCCGCCAGGCCAGCGGCCGGCGTGAAGGCAAGACGGCGAACCAGGCGAGGATCCTGCTCGGTGGGTTCAAGGAACGCAGCGAGGTCAGCGCCGGGAAGCTGCGCAAGGCCCACCAGGCGGAGCGCGAGCGCCTCGACCGCGAGGTGCGCGAGGCTGCGCGGGAAGTAGGGGAGGCGGCGCCGGTGCTGCTCGATTCGCCCGACGCCGAACTGGCGGCGCAGCGGCGCATCGTCGAGTTGAAGGGCGCGGTCCTGCCGCATCTGCGCGGGCCGTTGCGCGAAATCGAGCTGATCCTGAGCGGTCCGCGACGACTGGCGTTGGTCGGTCCGAACGGTAGCGGCAAGTCGACCCTGCTGCGACTGCTGGCCGGGCAACTGGCGCCGCTGGCGGGAACCTGCGCGGTGACGGTGGGCGCCGCCTACCTCGACCAGCGACTGAGCCTGCTGGACGACGGGCGAGGCGTGCTGGAGCAGTTGCTGGAGGCCAATCGCAGTCGCGGCGAAAGCTGGCTGCGCATGCGTCTGGCGCAACTCGGCTTGCCGGCCGAACGGCTCGCCCAGCCATGTGCCACTCTGAGCGGCGGCGAACGCCTGAAGGCCGCCCTGGCCCTGGTGTTCTATGCCGACCGGCCAGCGCAGCTGCTGTTGCTCGACGAGCCGGACAACCACCTCGACCTGGCCGCCCGCCAGGCCCTGGAGACGATGCTCCGGCAGTATCGCGGGGCGCTGCTGGTGGTTTCCCACGACCCGCTGTTCCTCCGCGAGCTGGGGCTGGAGGGGAGCCTGGAGGCCACGGGGGAAGGTTGGCGGCTGCGTCCGCGCGATTGCGCGGATGGCATTTCGGCGGCGGGGAAATAGGCGGTACAGTCCTCCTGCCGAAAACGCCGACAACAAGAAGAGAGGTACAGATGGACCGTTTGCTGAGCATCGAGGCGTTCGTGCGAGTGGCCGAGACCGGAAACTTCGCCAAGGCCGCCGTGCAGCTCGGAGTGACCCGTTCCGTCGTCACCCACCGCATCCAGCAACTGGAGCATTTCATCAATGCCCCGCTGTTCCACCGCAGCACCCGCCATGTGCGCCTCTCCGAGGTTGGCGAGACCTACTACAAGGAATGCGCGGACATGGTGGCCGGCTTCAACAGCCTCACCGAGCAGATGCGCAACCTGCGCGCCAAGCCGACCGGCAAGCTGCGCGTGCAGATGCTGCCGGGCTTCGCCATCGATCACTTCGGCCCGTTGCTGGCCGAGTTCACCGCCTTGTACCCGGACATCGAGGTGGACGTGATCGTCAATGACCGCCTGACCGACCCGATAGAGGAGGGCTTCGACATCGCCTTCCAGATGTTCCCGCCGCAGGCCGAGACGCTCATCGAACGCAAGCTGTTCAGTGTCCGCCGGCTGTTCCTGGCCTCGCCGGAGTACCTGCAGCGGCATCCGGCGCCGCAACGGCCGGGTGACCTGCTGGAGCACCGGATCGCTCTCTATGAAGGCTATCCGTCGCGCAACCGCTGGCAGTTCCAGCATGGCGACGAGACCGTCGAACTGAGCCTGGCGGGACAGGTGCGCTCCAATTCGGTCCACCTGCTGCGCGATTACGCGCTGGCCGGTACCGCGCTGGTGTGCCTGCCGACGCTGGTGGCGCATGCCGACCTGGCAAGCGGCCGGCTGCTACCTTTGCTGGTCGACTATCCGTTGTCGTCGTTCAACTTCTCCGCGGTGTTTCCCGCCACCCAGCGGCGCGCCTTGAAGGTGCGCACCCTGATCGACTTCCTGGTGGAGCGGATCAGCGACGAGCCCTGCTGGGACCGGCCCTTGCTGGAAAAGGGCTGGGTCCGCTGACGGCGGGGGCCGAGCGGAATTTGTTTGCGATTCGCGAACACTCCTGTCGTTCTCCCGCCGATTGTTGCCTTCCACCAAGGCCTTTACCTTGTCCCCACGACTACAACAACAAACGGGTGCGACGAGATGAATGCCGCTATTCGGACTGTCTTCGGTTCCCTGGGCGACTACCGCAAGGGTTCCATCGAACTGGTGAAGGGCGATGCCCGCCACTATGCCTTTTCCAACGTCTTCGAGGTCGCCGCCCGCTCGGCGCCTTACGAGAAGGTGGTGGTCGGCCTCAATCTCGGCTACGTCATCGAGGCGCTGCGCGCCGAGGGGCGCTCGCCCTGGTTCGCCTGCAGCCATGACGAGTTCGCCATTTCCATGGACGGCGAGGTGCGCGTCGACTTCCTCGATCTCGAGCGCCCGCCGCGCGAAGGCGAGGGCACCCAGCTGGCCGGCGACCTGCCGCGCGGCCGGCCGATGGGCTACGTGCTGCTCGGCCGCGGCCACCAGGTCCTGTTGCCGGCCGGCCGCGCCTACCGCTTCGAAGCCGCGCGGCCCTGCGTGCTCCTGCAACAGACGATCCTCGGCCCGCTCTCGGTGGAGAAGTGGGCGGACATCTGCCTCAAGTAGGCGCCTGCCAGAGAACAACAAGGAGAGCCATCATGGCCATGCTCGATACCCCCGAACAGACCCGCGGCTTCGCCAGCGACGAGGTCGAGGCCGGTCGTCCGGACCCGGCCACCGGCTACCGCAGCTTCCGGCTCGGTGCCTTCACGCTGTCGCGCGACGAATACTTCGCCCGCGTCGAATGGCCGGCCAAGGGCCAGTCGCGCTCGCACCTGATCCCGGTCGACGCCTTCCTCCGCGCGATGATGCGCGACGTGGCCTGGGGCTTCTTCTACGGCTGGGTGAACTTCGACCACGTGATCGGTACGCGCAACCACTACGGCAAGGTCGATCTCTACGCCGGGACCTTCAACGGCGTGCTGCGCGAGGCGGGGGTCGACTACACCGAACGGTTCGACACGCCGAAGATCATGGCGACCTTCAAGGCGGTGCTGCGCGACTGGACCAACGCCAGCTTCGATCCGTTCGCCGCGCCGGAGGAGACCGGCAGCGCCTTTGGCCGCAAGCACGGCGACAACACCGAGGCCATCGAGCGTTTCCGTATCGCCACCCGGCGCATGCCCGGCCTCCCCGACGATTCGCCGCTGCGCGACGACCTGCCGGTGAACCGGCAGTTCCTCGATGTGCCCCAGGACGAACCTGAACTGCACCCGGCCGAAGGCTACGAAGGCGAGCTGCATGCCTTCAACCTGTTCAAGTACCTTTCGCGTTCGGACGTGACCTGGAACCCCTCGGTCAGCTCGGTATGCAAGGCCAGCCTGTTCTGCCCGACCACCGAGGAGTTCATCCTCCCGGTGTTCCACGGTAACGACAGGGTCGAGTGGTTCCTGCAGCTTTCCGACGAGATCGTCTGGGATGTCGCCGACAAGGATGACGGTACGCCCCGGGCGCGGGTGATCATGCGCGCCGGCGACATCGCGGCGATGCCGGCGGACATCCGCCACCAGGGCTACTCGACCAAGCGCTCGATGCTGCTGGTGTGGGAGAACGCCACGCCGAACCTGCCGCAACGCTATGAGAGCGGCGAACTGAAGCCCTATCCGGTGGACTTCTAGGACCTTCCGGGCTGCCCGCACCGCCGGCTGCCCGCTTTTCCCTTCCGTACCCCGCCTGACGCCGCGCCGCTCCGGAGCGGCGCGTGGAGAGCCTTTGCCATGCAGAACCTACTGTTCATCGACGGCCGCTTCGTCCCTGCCGTGGGCCGCGGCGAGATCGAGGTGCTGAACCCAGCCGACGGTTCGCCGATCACCCGCATCGCCGCCGCCGAGGCGGCCGACGTCGACCTCGCGGTGGCCGCCGCCCGGCGTGCCTTTCCGGCCTGGGCCGGGCTGCCGGCGGCGGAGCGCGGCCGCCTGCTGCTGAAACTGGCCGATGCGATCGAGGCCAACGCCGAGCAACTGGCCCGGCTGGAGTCCCTGGATACCGGGCACCCGCTGCGCGACTCGCGCAACCTCGATGTGCCGCGCACCGCCGCCTGCTTCCGTTATTTCGGCGGCATCGCCGACAAGCTCGAAGGCAAGGTGATCCCGGTGGACGCGGGTTTCCTCAATTACGTGCAGCGCAAGCCGATCGGCGTGGTCGGGCAGATCGTGCCGTGGAATTTCCCACTGATGTTCACCAGCTGGAAGCTCGGCCCGGCGTTGGCGGCGGGCAACACGGTGGTGCTCAAGCCGTCGGAGATCACCCCGTTGTCGACCCTGCGCATCGCCGAGCTGATCCGCGAGGTCGGCTTCCCCGACGGGGTGGTCAACATCGTGCCGGGCTATGGCAATACCGCCGGCCAGCGCCTGGCGGAGCATCCCGACGTGGGCAAGATCGCCTTCACCGGTTCCACCCTCACCGGGCAGCGCATCGTCGAGGCCTCGCGCGGCAATCTCAAGCGCGTGCAACTGGAGCTGGGCGGCAAGGGCGCGAACATCGTGTTCGACGACGCTGACCTGGACGCGGCGATCAACGGCGCCGCCTGGGCCATCTTCCACAACCAGGGCCAGGCCTGCATCGCCGGTTCGCGGCTGATCCTCCACGAGCGCATCGCCGACCGCTTCCTCGAACGCTTCGTCGCGCTGGCGCGCTCGATCCGCCTGGGCGACCCGCTGGATCCGGAAACCGAAATGGGACCGCTGACCTCGGCGCTGCATCGCGACCGGGTACTGTCCTTCGCCGCGATCGCCGAGGAGGAGGGCGGGCGCATCCTCACCGGCGGGCGGGCGCCGGGCGATCCGGCCCTGGCCGCGGGCTACTACGTCGAACCGACGGTGGTCGAGGCGCGGCCCGAGGACCGGGTGGCCCAGGAAGAGGTGTTCGGGCCGTTCGTCACCGTCCTGCGCTTTTCCACCGAGGAGGAAGCCCTGGCCATCGCCAACGGCACCCGCTACGGGCTCGGCAGCGGTCTCTGGACCCGCGACCTGCAGCGGGCGCACCGGATGGCCGGGCGGATCCACGCGGGAATGTGCTGGATCAACTGCTACAAGCGGGTCAGCCCGGCCAGCCCGTTCGGTGGCGTCGGGCAGTCCGGATATGGCCGCGAGATGGGCTTCGAGGCTCTGCACGAGTACACCGAGGCGCACTCGGTGTGGGTCAACGTCGACGCGAAGATCGCGCCGCACTACAAGCGCTGAGGTGACAGATGCGGACATTCATCTATCAGGGCCTGCCGAGCCGGGTGGTCTTCGGCGACGGTGCCTTGCAGCGCCTTGGCGAGGAGGTCGGCAGGCTGGGCGCCGAGCGCGCGCTGCTGCTGTCCACCCCCGACCAGCGCGAGCTCGCCGAGCGGCTGGCAAGGATCCTCGGATCACGCAGCGCCGGAGTCTATCCCGAGGCTGTGATGCACGTGCCGCTGGAGGTCGCCCGGGCGGCCCGCGCCGAGGCGGCGAGGCGCCAGGCCGACTGCTGCATCGCGGTGGGCGGCGGTTCGACCATCGGCCTGGGCAAGGCCATCGCGCTGGAGTCCGGTTTGCCGATCCTGGCGGTGCCGACCACCTACGCCGGTTCGGAGATGACGCCGATCTGGGGGCTGACCGAGGAGCGCCTGAAGAAGACCGGCCGCGACGCCCGGGTCTTGCCGAGGACGGTGATCTACGATCCGCAGCTGACCCTCAGCCTGCCGCCGGCCGTCTCCGCCTGTTCCGGGATGAACGCCATGGCCCATGCGGTGGAGGCGCTCTATGCCGAGGATGCCAACCCGATCATCGGGTTGATGGCCGAGGAGTCCATCCGCTCCCTGGCGCAGGCATTGCCACGGGTGGTCGGTGATCCCGGCGACCGCGAGGCGCGCGGCCAGGCGCTGTACGGTGCCTGGCTGGCGGGCGTGTGTCTGGGCTCGGTGGGCATGGCGATCCACCACAAGCTCTGCCACACCCTCGGCGGTACCTTCAACCTGCCGCACGCGCAGGCTCACGCGGTGGTCCTGCCGCACGCCGCGCACTACAACCGCGAGGCCGCGGCGGGCGCCCTGGCGCGGGTCGCCCGGGCGTTGGGCGGAAGCACGGCGGAAGAGGCCGGGCCCCTGCTGTTCGCGCTCAACCGCCGCCTCGGCGTACCGGCCTCGCTGGGCGAGCTCGGCCTGCCGCCCGAGGGCCCGGCGGAGGTCGCGCGGATCGCCTGCGCCAGCCCTTACTACAACCCCCGTCCGTTCGATCGCGCGGCCATCCAGGCGTTGCTCGAGCGCGCGCGCGACGGGTTGCCGCCGGCATGACGGCGAGGCCGGACGCGGCCGGGCGCGCGAACGCCGCCGAAGAAAGGATCACCGCCCAGGTCCTCGCCAGTTTCGCCGCCGCGCCGGACCCACGGCTGCGTCGCCTGCTGGAAAGGCTGGTGGAGCACCTGCACGCCTTCGTCCGCGAGGTGGAGCTGAGCGAGGCGGAGTGGTTCGCCGGGATACGTTTCCTCACCGAGACCGGGCAAACCTGCGATGGCCTGGTGCGCCAGGAGTTCATCCTGTTGTCCGATGTGCTCGGCCTGTCGATGCTGGTCGATGCGCTCGCCCATCGCGGCAGCGCCGGGACCACCGACAGCACCGTGTTCGGGCCTTTCTACATCGCCGGGATGCCGCAACGTGACTACGGCGAGAGCATGGCCCTCACCCCGGGTGTCCCGGCGCTGGTGATGGGGAGGGTGCTGGACGACCAGGGACGGCCTGTCGTCGACGCCTGCCTGGACGTCTGGCAGAGCGCGGAGAACGGTTGCTATTCCGGGCAGGATGCGACGCAACCGCACGGCAACCTGCGTGGCCGCTATCGCTCGGACGGCGAGGGGCGCTACGCGATCCGCAGCATCGTCCCGACCAGCTACCCGATCCCCAGCGACGGCCCGGTCGGCCGTCTGCTCCAGGCCAGCGGCCGTCATCCGTGGCGGCCGGCGCACCTGCATTTCATGATCGAGGCGGCGCGGCATCGGCGCCTGGTGACGCACCTGTTCAAGCATGACGATCCCTACCTGGCGTCGGACGCGGTGTTCGGCGTGAAGGACTCGCTGCGGGTGGAATACCTGGCCTGCACGGCCGAGCATCCGCTGGCGCGGGAGTTCGGCATCGACACGGCGTTCCGCCTGGTGCGCTATGACTTCGTCCTGGAGCCGGCATGAACCGCTACTTCGCGGTCTTCGCCACCGACCACCCGCGGCTTGACGCCCTGCGCCGGCGGGTTCGCCCGGCGCACCGTGCGCACCTGCGCAACCCGTCGCCGCACCGGGTGGTGGTGCGCCTGGGTGGGCCGACGCTGGACGACTGCGACGGGCGGATGAACGGTACCCTGCTGGTGATAGAGGCTGCCTCGCTGGACGAGGTGGAGGCCTTCCTCGCCGACGACCCCTATGTCCGCGCCGGCCTGTTCGAGCGGGTCGAGATCCGTCCCTGGAGCTGGAGCCTGGGCGCGCCGGAAGCGCTGCCGTGAACGTCGCCGTGCGCGTGCTTTGCGCCCTGGATGAGATCCCCGACGGTGGCGCCCGGGGCCTGCAATTGGTCCTGGACGGCGAGCGCCTGTCGCTGGTCGCCGTGCGCCGGGGCGGCGAGGCCTGGGTCTATCGCAACCGCTGTCCGCATTTCTCCGTGCCGCTGGACTTCCGTCCCGGCGAGTTCTGCACCTATCGCGGCGAGGTCCTGATGTGCGCGCACCACAGCGCGCTGTTCCGCTTCGAGGATGGCCAGTGCATCGACGGCCCCTGTGCGGGAGCGGCTCTGGAGGGCCTGCGTTGTCGGGTCGAGGCAGGAATGCTGGTCCTGCTGCGTGCCTGAGCGGCGAAGGTGGAGGTAGCCTTTTCGCATGGCGCCTAGCGGAACAGCGGATCGTCGGGGTTGATCGCCCGCAGTTCGGCCAGCGCCGTTTCGGCCCCGGCGATATCACCGGCTTGCCGCAGGTAGCCGGCCAGAGCCAGGCGCGCCGGGCGTTCGGCCGGCCGCCGCGCGAGCAGGGCGCGCAGGACCTCGATGGCTTTGCCTGGTTGTCCGGCCTCGTGCCAGGCGACGGCGAGGACATAGGCATGGCGCGGGTTGTCCGGTTCCGCCGCGAGCGCTTCGGCGAGCGCCTGGCGTGCGGCTTCGCGCTTGCCCTGGCGGATCAGCGCCAGTCCCTTGGCGTAGCGCAGCAGGCCTGAGCGTGGCTGGCGGCGGATGCCGTCCTGCAACAGCTCGATGGCTTCGCTGTCGCGGCCGGCGTTCTCCAGCCACTGGCCGAGGGCGACCCGCGCCGGAGCGAAATCCGCATCGCGGCGCAGGGCCTCCCGCAGGCGCGCCTCGACCAGGCCTGGCCGGCCGTCGGCCTGGTACAGGCTGGCCAGGTTGAGATTGGCCTCGGCGCGTTCGCGCTGGACCAGCTGGGCCTGTTCGTATTCGTCGATGGCTCGGCGCCAGGCCGCGGCGTGCGTGCCGAGTTCGGCGATGGCGGGGAGCAGCGCGTAGGCGGCCGACAGGCGCACCGCGCGCAGCGGGTCGCTCAGCGACGGAGCGATCCGCGCGACTCGTTCCGCTGGCGAAAGCAGGGCGGCGACGGCACCGATGGCCGCCTCGCGAACCTGCGGATCGTCGTCGCCCAGGTCGGCGAGCGCCTGCTGCAGCAGGGCTTGCCCGGGATAGCCGGGAACCTCGCCGAGGAGCGTGGCGCGGCGGATCGCCGGCAGGTCGGTGCGGCGCAGTTGCCGCAGCAGGGCCGCGGCGGCGCCGGGGTGGCCGTTGCGCACCAGTGCCAGGTCCTGCGCATAGCCGCCATCGCGTGGGAGTGCGCGCGGATACCAGTCGCGGAAGCTTGCCACCAGGGTTGCCCCGGGCATCTGCGCATGGCAGCCGAGGCAGGCGTCCGAGAGACCCAGCGCCAGGGCCCGGGCCGGGTTCGGCACGCTGAAGGAATGGTCGTGACGCAGGTCGTTGACCATGTAGTACTTCCCCGGCATGTGGCAGGCGACGCACTGCCCGGCCGGGCCTTCGGGGCGGTGGCGGAGGTGTTCGCGCGAGGTGTAGTCGCCGGCGGCCAGGCCGCCAGCGTCGATGCCACGGCGAACGGCGCGACCGGAGGGGTTGTGACATTGCAGGCAGACACCGTTGCCCTCGGCTTTCGGGCGTGCGCTGTGCGGATCGTGGCAGTCGCTGCAGGCCACGCCTTTCGCGTACATCCGGCTCTGGACGAAGGAGCCGTACTCGAAGACTTCGTCCCTGATCTTTCCATCCAGCTCGTAGAGCACCGGGCCGAGGGGGCTGGGCAGGTAGTCGTCGAGCAGGCGCGCCGTCGCATCGAAGCCGTCGCCTAGCGGCGAGCGCCGCGAATGGCAGCGCGCACAGCTTTCCACCTGGGCGCGGTTGGCGGTGGCCGCCAGGCTCCCGGCGAAGCCGGCGTGCGCCTGCCTCCGATCGGGCTGGCGGGTCCAGGCCAGGTGCGCGGCGGCCGGACCGTGGCAACTCTGACAACCGACGCCGGTAGCCAGCCACTGGCTGTCGAAGCGGCCGCTGGCGGCGTCGTGATTGCGTTCGAAACCGGTGTTGTGGCACTCCATGCACATGAAGTTGGCGTTCTGCTGTGGCTTGCTCCAGTGCAGCGGATGGCGGGCATCCACGCGTTCGTCCGGGTACAGGTGGAACCAGGCCTTGCGTCGGGTATCCCAGGCCACGCCCAGGGCTTGCAGTTGTCCGCCGCCGGTGTCCAGCAGATATTGCTGGAGCGGCTCCACGCCGAAGGTGTAGCGCACCTGGAAGTCGGCGTTGCTGCCGTCGGCGCCGGGCGTATTCACCCAGTACGCGTCACCCTTGCGGTAGAAGCGGGTGGTTTCCCCGGCGTGGCTGAAACGCACGTCGGAGAAGTCGCCGAGGACGCTCCCGGGGCTGGCCGGCTGCATCGCCAACTGGTGGTGCGAGCCGCGCCACTGTTCGCCCTGCCGGGCGTGGCAGGCCTGGCAGGTGCCTTCGTCGACCAGGCCGGCGGTCGCGCCGGCCGCGATCGCCGGGGTCCATGCCAGCGCCGCGCTCCAGAGCAGGCCCGCGCAGTAGCTGGCGCGGCGGCGGGGAAGGGGTGGGCGGGCGTCTCGCCGGTCGGGCACGAAGGGCATGCGCATGGGCTTCCGAAGTCGTTCTGCGCGGACCCTACCCAGCTTCCCCGGAAGCGTCCATCCCCGGTCTCGCGCACACTGCCGGCGCCCTGACGGCGAGCGCTCTGGCACGCGCCCGGAAGAGATTGTTCGAGTTCCGCGAACGCTCAGTTTGCCGCTGCGCTTATTGTTGCGCGGCCGCGGCGCGGTCTAGTTTGCGCTTGCCGCTTCCGCCCGGCGGAGGGTCGGCAGCCACCGTACAAGTCCAAGAAGAAGGTAGCTTCATGAGCGCAATTTCCCGCAAGGCCCTGGGCCTGTTGTTCCCCTTGCTGTGCTGCGTGGCCCAGAGCCAGGCTGCGGCACCGTCGCGTCCGAACGTCCTGCTGATCGTCGCCGACGACCTCGGCTTCTCCGATACCTCGCCCTTCGGCGGGGAAATCTCCACGCCCAGCCTGCAGGGGCTGGCCGACGAGGGCGTGCGCCTGACCAACTTCTATGCCGGTCCGACCTGCTCGGTGAGCCGTTCGATGCTGCTCACCGGGGTCGACAATCACCAGGCCGGTCTCGGCACCATGGCCGAATACCTGCAACCGGAACAGAAGGGCAAGCCGGGCTACGAAGGGCAGCTGAATCGCCGCGTGGCGACGCTCGCCGAGCTGCTCCGCGACGTCGGCTACAACACCTTCATGAGCGGCAAGTGGCACCTCGGCGCGACCCCGCAGAGCAACGCCGCGGCGCGTGGCTTCGAGCGCTCCTATACCCTGATGCCTGGGGGCGCCAGCCACATGGACAAGACCCAGATGTTCCCCGGCAACTACAAGGCGCGCTACCTGGAGGACGGCAAGGACGTCTCGATCCCCGACGATTTCTACTCCAGCGACTTCTACACCGACCGCCTGCTCGGCTACCTGGAGCGCGACCGCCAGCCGGGCAAGCCGTTCTTCGCCTACCTGGCGTTCACCGCGCCACACTGGCCGCTGCAGGCGCCGGACGAGTACCTGGACAGGTATCGCGGCAACTACGCGGACGGCTACGAAGCGCTGCGCCGCAAGCGCCTGGCGCGGATGATCGAACTGGGGATACTGCCGGCCGGGACCCGGCCCAACGATCCGCTGGCGGACAAGCTGCCGACCTGGGAGCAGTTGACCGAGGCACAGCGCCAGGAACAGACGCGGATCATGCAGATCTATGCGGCGATGGTCGACAACATGGACCACAACATCGGGCGCGTGCTCGAGCACCTGCGCAAGCGCGGCGAGCTGGACAATACCTTCGTCCTGTTCATGTCCGACAACGGCCCGGAGTCGGCCAGCCCAGAATCGCTGGGCACTACCGCAGACCGCAACGGCATCCGCGAATGGGTCGATGCGACCTTCGACAACAGCCCGCGGAACATGGGCCGCAAGGGCTCGTACGTGACCCTCGGACCGGGCTGGGCGCAGGTCGGCGCCACGCCGTTCCCGTACTTCAAGAGCTTCACCGCGAAAGGCGGGATCCAGGTACCGGCGATCGTGCGCTATCCCGCGGCGACCCCGAAGGGGGCGATCAGTGGCGAGGTCCTGCACGTGAAGGACTTCGTGCCGACCATCCTCGCCCTGGCCGGGGCGAACTATCCCGCACGGTACCGGGGAGAGGCGCTGTTGCCGCTGCAGGGACGCTCCATGCTCCCGGCCCTGCGGGGCCGGGAGCAGCCGGCGCGGGTGCTGGGCTGGGAGTTCAACGGTCGCCGGGCCCTGTACAAGGGCCAATGGGCCGCGCAGATGCAGAAGCCGCCTTATGGCAGCGGCCGCTGGGAGCTGTATGACCTGGTGCGCGATCCGGCCTTCAACCGCGATCTCTCCGCGAGCGAGCCGGGCAAGGTCGCCGAGCTTGCCGCTGACTGGAATGACTACGCCAGGGACAATGGCGTGGTGCCGGCGCCGATCCGCTACAAATACGGGCAGATGACCTGCCTGTACAGCCACTGCATCCAGTAGCGCGGCAGGGCCCCGCCGCGCGCCGGGGCCGCCGTTCCCTTCGCCTTCATCCGTAGCGCCTGTCTCCCGCCGTTCCGTGCAGCGAGCGGTGGGATGGCCGCGCGCGGGGAAAACCACAAGAGACCCGACGATGACCGGATATCCGATCCCACTCTCGTTGCGCGGCCTGTTCGGCGGCGTCCTGGTCGGCCTGCTGGCGCCGCTGGTCGACGTCGTCGCGGCCGATGGGCTGGAACAGCAACGACCACTGCGCCCCGGCCTGCCACGCTGGCTGGAGGACTACCGTTTTCTCGACGACCCGCGCCAGCGCAACGATCCGTTCGATGAATTGCGCTATCGACGTCTCTCCGAATCAGCCTGGTTGCAGCTTGGCGGCGAGTTGCGCTATCGCGCGGACGCCGTCGGGGAACCGTACTTCGGCATGCGTGGCGACGCCGACGATTCCTATCTGATGCAGCGCCTGCAGGCGCACGCCGACCTGCACCTGCTGGACGGCCGGCTGCGCCTGTTCACCCAGGTGCAGAACACCCGGGCCTGGGGCAAGGACACGCTGGCGCCGCCGGACGAGAGCCGCACGGACGTCCAGCAGGCGTTCGTCGATGCGCGCTTCGAGGTCGCCGGGGCCGATCTGACGACGCGCGTGGGCCGCCAGGAGATGGCCTACGGCGCCCAGGTGCTGGTGACCTACCGCGACGTGCCCAACGTTCGCCAGGCCTTCGATGGCGTGCGCCTGAGCGCGAGCTGGTCGGCGGACACCCGCCTCGATGCCTTCGCCATGCGCCCGGTCCGGCTCGGTCGCGATGCCTTCGACGATGGTTCCAGCAATCAGGTGAAGTTCTACGGCCTCTACGCCAGCCTGGCGCTATGGCGGGCCTGGCATGTCGATCTGTACGCCTTCGGCCTGGATACCCGTCAACGGAGCCTGGCCGGGCTGAGCGGCGCGGAGAAGCGCTATACCCTGGGTAGCCGGTTGTTCGGCAAGCAGGGCGCGCTGGACTGGAGCTGGGACCTGGCCGGTCAGTTCGGCCGGCTGGCCGGTGCCGACATCCGTGCCTGGGCGCTTTCCAGCGATAGCGGCTATAGCTTTGCCGCGCCCTGGAAGCCGCGCCTGGGCCTGCGCATCGACGCCGCCAGCGGCGACCGCAAGGCCGGCGACGGACGGGTACAGACCTTCGACCCGTTGTTCCCGCGTAACGGCGTCTACGGCGAAGCGGCGCTGATCACTCTCTCCAACGTGATTGTCGTCGGTCCGGTGCTGGGCTTCTCGCCCTGGTCGCAGGTACGTATCGAGCCCGGTCTGTTCAAGGTCTGGAAGCAGCAGGCCGGCGACGCCATCTACTATCCGGGCATGGGCGTCGCGGCGAGCGCGCAACAGAGCGCTGGACGCGAGGTCGGCAATATCCTCCGGGCGAACCTGAAATGGTTCGCCTCGCGGAACCTGACCGTCGACCTCGACTACAAGTACTACAAGGTCGGCGGCGCATTGCGCAGCGCCGGCGCCGACGATAGCCAGTTCGTCTCCCTGCGCGGGACCTATCGCTTCTGAGCCCGGACCGTTCCCCGCGCTGTCTTTTTTCTTTAGGATGGCGCTCCCTTCCTTTCTCGCCGCCGCCGCTGTGCACCGTCCATGCGTTGATTCGCGCCACGGGCATCCAGGCGCCGAACCTCAGCGCGGCGCCCGGTCGAGCGGCCGTCGGCGCCGTTCCGTTCCTCCTGGAAACTTTCAAGGAGTCCGGCATGCACATTCGCAAGCGAGTCGCCGCCGACAACACGGCATTGGTCGACCTGTGGGAGCGTTCCGTCCGCGCGACCCACGACTTTCTCAGTGAAGCGGACATCGTCGAGCTCTACCCGCAGGTCCGTGATCTTTACCTGCCGGCTGTCGAGGTCTGGGTGCTGGTCGATGACGAAGGCATGGCCCAGGGCTTCATCGGCCTGAACCAGACGCACGTCGAGATGCTCTTCGTCGAGCCGGGGCAACGCGGCCGGGGTATCGGCCGACGCCTGCTCGACCATGCGCGGAGCCTGCATCCGCGCCTGAGCGTCGATGTCAACGAACAGAACCCGCGGGCCTGCGGGTTCTACCGCCACTATGGGTTCCGCCAGACCGGCCGTTCGTCGACCGACTCGGCGGGACGGCCCTTCCCGCTGCTGCACATGAGCCTGTGACGGTGCCGCGCCTCGTTCTGCCGGGCGAGGCGCGGCGCAACATCCGGAAAACTTTTCCCGGCCCGATAGTTTCAACTGCAAGCATCCGCTTGAGACAGGTCAAGCGTTGCCTGGGAGGCCTGCCCGATAGTCCTGCTCATCGGAACGAGGCGCAGGAATCCCATGAACGACTTCCCCTACCTGTCTTCCCGCGACGCCCATGCCAGCCCGCCGCAACAGGTGCTGGAAAGATTCCACAGCAGCGCTGCCGGCCTCGACGCCGGCGAAGCCGCCCGGCGCCTGGCGGCGCACGGCCACAACCGGTTGCCCGCGCCGAAACGCCAGGGACCGCTGCTGCGCCTGCTACGGCAGTTCCACAACGTTCTCCTGTACATGATGCTGTTCGCCTCGCTGGTCACCGCGCTGCTCGGTTTCTGGGTGGACAGTGCGGTGATCCTCCTGGCGGTGGTGGTCAACGCGCTGATCGGCTTCGTCCAGGAAGGCAAGGCGGCCAACGCGCTGGATGCGATCCGCGGCATGCTGTCGCTGCACGCCATGGTCCTGCGCGACGGCCAGCGCCAGGCGCTGGACGCCGAGTGCCTGGTGCCGGGCGATGTGGTCCTGCTGGCTTCCGGCGACCGGGTGCCGGCCGACCTGCGCCTGTTCGAGGTGAAGAACCTGCATGTCGACGAATCGGCATTGACCGGCGAATCGCTGCCGGTGGAGAAGGGCATCGCCGCGGTGGCGATCGACGCGTTGCTCGGCGATCGCCGCTGCATGGCCTATTCCGGCACGCTGGTGACCAGCGGCCAGGCGCGCGGGGTGGTGGTGGGCACCGCCGCGAATACCGAGCTGGGCCGGATCGGCACGCTGCTGCGCGAGGTGCGCAGCCTGGCCACGCCCTTGCTGCGGCAGATCGCCCGCTTCAGCCGCTGGCTGGCCCTGGCGATCCTGCTGCTGGCCGGCGCGACCTTCGTCCTCGGCACCCTCTGGCAGGGCCAGCCGGCGGTGGACATGTTCATGCTGGTGGTGGCGTTGACCGCCTCGGCGATTCCCGAGGGCCTGCCGGCGATCATGACGGTGATCCTCGCCCTCGGCGTGCAGCGCATGGCGCGCCGCAACGCCATCGTCAGCCGCCTGCCGGCGGTGGAGACGCTGGGCGCGGTGACGGTGATCTGCTCGGACAAGACCGGCACCCTGACGCGCAACGAGATGACCGTGCAGCGGATCGTCACCGCCGGCCAGGTGATCGAGGTCAGCGGCGCCGGCTACGCGCCGCTCGGCGGCTTCTTCCATAATGGCGAGAGCCTTGCTCCGGAAGGTCGCGACGACCTGCTGGAAATCGGCCGCGCGGCGCTGCTGTGCAACGAGGCGCGGCTGCACCAGGAGGAGGACTGCTGGCGGCTCGAGGGCGATCCGACCGAAGGCGCGCTGCTCAGCCTCGGTCTCAAGCTCGGTCTCGATGCGCAGGCGCTGGCTGCGGAGCGGCCGCGCAGCGACGCGATTCCCTTCGAGTCCGAGCACCGCTTCATGGCCACCCTGCACCACGATCACGCGGGGCAGGCGATGGTCTACCTGAAGGGCGCGCCGGAGCGCATTCTCGAGATGTGCGAGGCGGAGCGCATCGGCGATTCGGTGCGGCCCGTGGATCCCGACTACTGGCGGCGCCTGGCCACCGACACCGCCGCCCGCGGCCTGCGCCTGCTGGCCATCGCCCGCCGGGCGATGCCGGCGGAACAGCGCACGCTGGATTTCGCCGACGTGGAACACGGTTTCACCCTGCTGGCGCTGGTGGGCATCATCGACCCGCCGCGCGAGGAAGCCGTGGCCGCGGTCGCCGAATGCCAGGCGGCGGGTATCGCGGTGAAGATGATCACCGGCGACCATGTCGACACCGCGCGGGCGATCGGCGCCATGCTCGGGATCGGCATCGACCGGCCGGCGCTGACCGGCGCGGAGATCGAACTGCTCGATGACCGGCGCCTGCGCGAAGTGCTGCCGGGCGTCGATGTGTTCGCCCGCGCCAGCCCCGAGCACAAGCTGCGCCTGGTGCAGGCGCTGCAGGCCAGCGGCGAGGTGGTGGCGATGACCGGCGACGGGGTCAACGACGCGCCGGCGCTGAAGCGCGCCGATGTCGGCGTGGCGATGGGCAACAAGGGCACCGAGGCGGCCAAGGAGGCGGCCGAGGTGGTTCTCGCCGACGACAACTTCGCCACCATCGCCAACGCCGTGCGCGAGGGCAGGGCGGTCTACGACAACCTGAAGAAGTTCATCCTCTTCATGTTGCCGACCAACGGCGGCGAGGCGCTGATCGTGATCGCCGCGGTGCTGTTCCAGCTGACCCTGCCGATGACCCCGGCGCAGATCCTCTGGATCAACATGGTCACCTCCAGCACCCTTGGCCTGGCGCTGGCCTTCGAACCGGCCGAGCGCGGCCTCATGCAGCGGCCGCCGCGTCCGCCGGCGGAGCCGCTGCTGTCGCTGTTCTTCGTCTGGCGGGTGCTGCTGGTCTCGCTGCTGATGATGGCCGCAGCGCTGGGTCTGTTCCTCTGGGAGCTGGAGCATGGCACCGGCCTGGAGCGCGCACGGACCATGGCGGTGAACAGCGTGGTGGCGTGCGAGATGTTCTACCTGCTCAACAGCCGGCATATCCGGGACTCGGTGCTCAGCCGCGAAGGCCTTTCCGGCAACCGCCAGGTCCTGCTGGCGATCGCCGCCTGCTTGGTGTTGCAGCTGCTCTACACCTATGCACCGCCATTGCAGGCGCTGTTCGGTTCGGTCGGCCTGGCGCCGGGCGAATGGGCGCGGGTACTGCTGGCCGGGCTTGGCCTGTTCTGCGTCGCCGAACTGGAGAAGTGGGCCTGTCGCCGGCTGCGCGTCGCACGGGCCGGATGGCGGCCGCTTCGCCTCGCTCCGGGCGCTCGGAAATGGGGGCCGGACCCGGGAGTGGGAGGCGGACCCGTCGGGAGACTGTGACCGGGTATTCAGTTCGCATAAAATGTGATGCAGATCACATTTAAACGTTTGCTTGGCCTCTAGGACGGGTATCGTACTAGGTGCATCAAACGGCGCGGTCTATTGTTAAGTGGGACTGAAATGTGCCTTTCCGGCACATCGCCAACTCTATAGAGTGGGCTGACTGGACATCTTCAGGGGTCATCGGGCACGGGCGCATGCGCCTCGGCAGGAAGCCGGTCTCTCGGACTGCCGCACAACGTGCCGGATATCGGGTGCCGAATCCATATTTGGCTGATTGTTAATAGTTTAAGAAGAACGTAGCGCTATGGCCTTGGTTGACGGTTTTCTTGAGCTGGAACGCTCAAGTGGGAAATTGGAATGGAGCGCCATCCTGCAGAAGATGGCGAGCGACCTGGGGTTTTCGAAAATCCTGTTCGGCCTGCTACCGAAGGACAGCCAGGACTACGAGAACGCCTTCATCGTCGGCAACTACCCGGCCGCCTGGCGCGAGCATTACGACAAGGCCGGCTATGCGCGGGTCGACCCGACGGTCAGCCATTGTACCCAGAGCGTCCTGCCGATCTTCTGGGAACCCTCCATCTACCAGACACGCAAGCAGCACGAGTTCTTCGAGGAAGCCTCGGCCGCCGGCCTGGTGTACGGGCTGACCATGCCGTTGCACGGTGCGCGCGGCGAACTCGGCGCCCTGAGTCTGAGCGTGGAGGCGGAGAGCCGGGTCGAGGCGAATCGCTTCATGGAGTCGGTGCTGCCGACCCTTTGGATGCTCAAGGACTACGCACTGCAAAGCGGCGCCGGACTGGCCTTCGAACATCCGGTGAACAAGCCGGTGGTATTGACCAGCCGGGAGAAGGAAGTCCTGCAGTGGTGCGCCATCGGCAAGACCAGTTGGGAGATATCGGTCATCTGCAACTGCTCGGAAGCCAACGTGAATTTCCATATGGGAAATATCCGGCGGAAGTTTGGTTTCACCTCCCGCCGTGTGGCTGCCATTATGGCTGTTAATTTGGGTCTTATTACTCTCTGATCTTGCCTCTCAAGTCGGCGAGCTGGCGATCGGTAATTTGCCCTTCTATATAGAAATGCAGTAGCAGGTATATAGGGAAGGGCAGGTTCTCGCCATTCTCGAAACGACTGCCGCAGGATTGGCTTATCCCGAAGCGGCTCCAGAAAGTTTCCTGGCTTTCCCGTCGGGCGGTGCGGGTGGCCTTTGCCCGGAAGGCCATGTTTTGGGGCTGTGTTCTCTCGTGTGAAGCCATTGCTCTGATCTTTTCGGACGTTTCTTCGAGCCTAGCAAGGGACCGGGACGACCGAAATCTATCTCATTTGCTAGTTATAAATTTATGAAATTTGCATAAATTCTTCAGCTTCCTATTTGGAGGAAGTGAAGATGATCGTACAAATTGGTCGGCGTGAAGAGTTCGATAAAAAACTGCTGGGCGAGATGCACAAGTTGCGTGCGCAAGTGTTCAAGGAGCGCAAGGGTTGGGACGTTAGTGTCATCGACGAGATGGAGATCGATGGTTATGACGCGCTAAGTCCTTATTACATGTTGATCCAGGAAGACACTCCCGAAGCCCAGGTTTTCGGTTGCTGGCGAATTCTCGATACCACCGGCCCCTACATGCTCAAGAACACCTTCCCGGAGCTGCTGCATGGCAAGGAAGCACCATGTTCGCCGCATATCTGGGAGCTGAGCCGCTTCGCCATCAACTCCGGGCAGAAAGGTTCGTTGGGCTTTTCCGACTGTACCCTGGAGGCGATGCGCGCGCTGGCCCGCTACAGCCTGCAGAACGACATCCAGACCCTGGTGACCGTGACCACCGTAGGCGTGGAGAAGATGATGATCCGTGCCGGCCTGGACGTCTCGCGCTTCGGCCCGCATCTGAAGATCGGCATCGAGCGCGCCGTGGCCCTGCGTATCGAGCTCAACGCCAAGACCCAGATAGCGCTGTACGGAGGGGTGCTGGTGGAACAGCAACTGGCGGTTTCATGACGGTGGAGCATCGGTCCGCGGCGGGGCGTTCTCTGTCGGAGAGGGGGCGCCTGGCGTCGATGCCGTGAAGCGAGTCCGACCCGCTCCGGACTCGCTATCAGGTATCCCCGGACCAGGGTGCCGGGCTACCGAACAGGCGTCCCATGGCGCCACGCAAGCCCATTTCCCGCAGCACCTCGAGTTCACCGGGGGTTTCCACCTGCTCCGCGATCAGCGGCAGGTCGATGCTGTGGGTGGTGCGATATACCGCCTCGATGAACAGGCGCTTGTCGCTTTCCCGATCGACGGCACGCAGATAGCAGCCGTCCAGTTTCAGATAGGCCAGCCCCAGGTGGGTGAGGTTGCCGATCAGGCTGAAACGCCCACCGAAATGCTGCAGGCCAAGGCCGCAACCGACCTCGCGCAGGGCCTGGCTCAGGCGTTCCAGCTCGGCCGCCGGCGGCAGGTGCCGCTCGTCCAGTTCCAGGGTCAGCAGGCGCGCCTGTTGCGGGTGCGCCTCGAGCAGCGCCAGCAGCGGGGCGAACGCCTGGGCGTTGCGCACGCTGCTGGCCGACAGGCTGAGCGCCAGCGGGTGCGGATGCCGCTGCAAGTGTTCCAGGCTCTGTCCGAGCATCGCCAGGTCGAGCCGCGACGCCCAGCCGAAGCGCTCGATCCAGGGCAGGAAGCGTCCGGCGGCGATGGCTTCGCCTTGAGGGGCGAGCAAACGCGCCAGGACTTTGTGATGGAGGATGCGCTGGGTATCGAGGCATTCCACCACCGGCTGGAAGTGGAGCAGCAGCCGGCGTTCGGCCAGCGCCAGGTCGATCCAGTCGTGCCAGTCCTGGCTGTCGTTGAGCGCCGCGCGCGCACTGCCGTCCTGGCTTGCCCAGGGCTGGCCGGGCTGGCTTTCGGCCTGGGCCAGGGCCTGGTCGGCGCGGGCCAGGACGTCCGCCGCCGAGTCGCCTTCGGCGAACGCGCTGATGCCGAGGTGGGCGACCGGCGAGCGGTCGCTGGCACCGGTGCGGGCGAGGCTCTCCAGGTCCGCGCAGAGTTCGCCGGCCAGTTGCTCGGCCTGTTCGCGGGAGCAACCGGGGGCGAGCAGGGCGAATTCCCCGCCGCGGCTGCGGGCCAGCAGCCAGTCGGCGCGGCCATGCTGGCGACAGGCCTCGGCCAGCGATCCGGCCACCGCCTGGATCAGGCCGTCGGTGCGTTGCCCGCCGAGCCGCTGGTTGAGGCCGTTCAGGTCGTTCAGGCGCACCACCAGCAACTGGCCGGCATGCGCGTGCTCGCCGGTGCCGAGCTGTTCGTTGAGGCGTGCGTCGAACAGGCGCCGGTTGGGCAGGCCGGTAAGGCTGTCCTGGTAGGCCTGGGCACGCAGCTTCTCGCTGCGCGCGGCTTCTTCGGCGAACAGCGCACGGAGCTTCTCCACCATCTGGTTCATCGCCTGTACGACCCGGCGCAGTTCCGGCGTGCGTGGCAGCTTCGGCAGGCTGAGGAACTCCCGCCGGCTGATCGCATGGGCCTGGAACACCATCTGGTCGAGCGGGCGCAGCTGGCGACGCAGCAGCCAGCCACCGAGCAGCAGGCTGATCGCGCCACAGGCCAGCAGCCAGTAGAGACTGCCCAGGGCGCTGTCCCACAGGCGCGCCAGGGCGAACTGCGGGTGGCTGACCACCTCGACCCGCGCCGCCTGTTCCCAGCCGCGCATGATCAGCGCGTCGCCACCTTGCGCCTGGATGTCCACCAGGCGCGCGAACCAGCCTGGCACCGTGCGCTCGGCATGTGCCTGCACGCGCTCGACCAGCGGTTTGCCGCTCCGGATGTCGATCACCCGGATGCTGGCGAAGTAACCGCTGTCGAAGATCGAGCTGACCATCAGTTGCACCATCGCCGGGTCGTCCACGTGCGGCGTCAGCGACAGGCCGAGGGCGGTGGCGGCGTCCTGCGCGTGGGAGCGCAACTGGCCGCGCAACTGCTCGCGGGAGTTCTCCACGCTGCTGACGAAGCTGCCGCTGAAGGCGACCACGAGGAACAGGCAGATGGCGAGGAACAATTGCTTGAGCAGTGACATTCAGTCCTCCTTGGGTGCGTCGAGGTCCAGGCCCTCGGCGCGCATCTTGGTCAGCAGGTCCTGCCAGCGCGACAGCTTCTTGCTGTCGCCGGTCCGACGCCCGCCGTCGGGGCCGGGCAGCCACAGGCCCTCGGCGTTGAAGGCGTACACCGGGAGCAGGTCGTCGCGTTGCGAGGCGGGGCGGATCTCGCCGATCAGGTTGTCCAGCACCAGCGGGTCGGCAGCCGGGCTGGCGTACCAGGTCAGCACCATGTGCGCCTGGTTCAGGCGCAGGGCCTTGACGTAGGTGATGCGCAGCCTGTCGCTGGCGACGCCGAGACGGCGCAGGGTCACGTACTTGGCGATGGCGTAGTCCTCGCAGTCGGCGGCGCCCTTGACCAGCGCCTCGACGGGCGTCGCCCAGTAGTCTTCCTGTTGCCAGATCCCGATGTCGTCGGTGAAGCGTAGCGACCGGTTGAAGAAGTCGTTGACCGCGCGCAGCTTGGCGGCCTCGTCGAGCGTACCGCCCTGTTCGAGCAGGCTGCCCCAGTCGCTCAGTCGCGACTTCGCCGCGCCCAGCTCGCCGTAGCGCTGCTCGGCCCGGCTCAGGATCGACTCCAGGTCCCACTGCGCCAGGGCTGCGCCGACCGCCAGGAGCAGGATCGCGGCCAGCGGCGGCAGCCAGGGGGCGTATGCCCTGGAGCAGGGCCGGCGGGCGGCTGGGGGTGGCGACATCGAGCGGGCTCCGGAGATGGTCGGGGAAGTCTACGAGAGCGCCGTGCGGCCCGCCAGCGCGGGGTACGCGGCGAAACTGACAGGATTGTCATGCGCGGGTCAGGGTGGGGTCCCGCTGCGCTGCTTATAAAGAAGCCTGAAGCCGGCCGCGCGGGACCGGATACCTGGGGATGGATGGCAGATGCAGGCGTTGCGCAGTGGTGGGGGGCGGATTCTGGTGGCTGTGCTGGCCGCCGGTCTGGTCGGGGTCGGCGCCTGGGCGCTGTTGCGCGGCGACGGCGCGCCGAACGCGGCGCCGGCACCGGCCAAGGTGCCGGTGAGCGTGGCGGCGGTGGAACGCCGTGACGTCGAGCAGCGGGTCAGTGGCATCGGCACGGTGACCTCGTTGCACAATGTGGTGATCCGCACCCAGATCGACGGCCAGCTGACCCGCCTGCTGGTGAGCGAAGGGCAGATGGTCGAGGCGGGCGAGTTGCTGGCGACCATCGACGACCGCGCCATCGTCGCCGCCCTGGAGCAGGCGCAGGCCGCCAAGGCGAGCAACCAGGCGCAATTGAAGTCGGCCGAGCAGGACCTGCGGCGCTACCGCAGCCTGTACGCCGAGCGCGCGGTGTCGCGCCAGCTGTTCGAGCAGCAGCAGGCCACGGTCGCCCAGCTGCGCGCGACGCTCAAGGCCAACGACGCCACCATCAACGCCGAGCGGGTCCGCCTGTCCTATACCCGGATCACCTCGCCAGTGGGCGGCAAGGTCGGCATCCGTAACGTCGACGTCGGCAACCTGGTACGGGTCGGCGATAGCGTCGGGCTGTTCAGTGTGACCCAGATCGCGCCGATCTCCGTGGTGTTTTCCCTGCAACAGGAGCAGTTGCCGCAGCTCCAGGCGCTGCTTGGCAGCGAGGCGGCGGTGCGGGCCTTCAGCCGCGACGGCGGCAGCACCCTGGGCGAGGGGCGCCTGCAGACCATCGACAACCAGATCGACAGTTCCACCGGTACCATCCGCGTGCGCGCCACTTTCGACAATCGCCAGGCGCGGCTCTGGCCCGGCCAGTTCGTCGCGGTGAGCCTGCATACCGGCGTGCAGCGGGACCAGCTGGTGCTTTCCAGCAAGGCGGTGCGCCGCGGCCTGGAAGGCAACTTCGTGTATCGGGTGGCCGCCGACCGGGTTGAGGCGGTTCCGGTGCGGGTGCTGCGCGATGTCGACGGCATCAGCGTGGTGGAAGGCCTGGCCGCGGGCGACCAGGTGGTGGTGGACGGCCACTCGCGGCTGATGCCCGGCGCCCTGGTGGATGTCCAGGCGCCGCGTCCAAGCGTGGCGCAGGCGACGGGGGCACGGCCGTGACGCCGCGCGCCGGGATTTCCGGCTGGTGCGTCCGCCATCCGATCGCCACCGTGTTGCTGACCCTGGCATCCTTGCTGCTGGGCCTGCTGGCGTTCCTCCGGCTGGGAGTGGCGCCGTTGCCGGAGGCCGACTTCCCGACCATCCAGATCAATGCCCTGCTGCCCGGCGGCAGCCCGGAAACCATGGCTTCGTCGGTGGCCACCCCGCTGGAGGTGCAGTTCAGCGCGATCCCGGGAATCACCGAGATGACGTCCAGCAGCGCCCTGGGCACGACCACCCTGACCCTGCAGTTCAACCTCGACAAGAGCATCGACGTTGCCGCCCAGGAGGTCCAGGCGGCGATCAACGCCGCGGCCGGGCGGCTGCCGGTGGACATGCCGAACCTGCCGACCTGGCGCAAGGTCAACCCGGCCGACAGCCCGATCATGATCCTGCGGGTCAATTCGAACATGATGCCGCTGATCGAGCTCAGCGATTACGCCGAGACCATCCTCGCCCGCCAGCTCAGCCAGGTGAACGGGGTGGGGCAGATCTTCGTGGTCGGCCAGCAGCGCCCGGCGATCCGCATCCAGGCCCAGCCGGAAAAGCTCGCCGCCTACCAGCTGACCCTGGCCGACCTGCGCCAGTCGCTGCAGTCGGCCAGCGTCAACCTGGCCAAGGGCGCGCTCTACGGCGAGGGCCGGGTATCGACCTTGGCGGCCAACGACCAGTTGTTCAACGCCAGCGACTACGACGACCTGGTGGTCGCCTACCGCCAGGGCGCGCCGGTGTTCCTCAAGGACGTGGCGCGCATCGTCTCCGCCCCGAGGACGACTACGTGCAGGCCTGGCCGAATGGCGAGCCGGGGGTGGCACTGGTGATCCTGCGCCAGCCGGGGGCGAACATCGTCGACACCGCCGATGCGATCCAGGCCGCGCTGCCGCGCCTGCGCGAGATGTTGCCGGCGACCATCGAGGTCGACGTGCTCAACGACCGTACCCGGACCATCCGTTCGTCGCTGCACGAGGTCGAGCTGACCCTGCTGCTGACCATCGGCCTGGTGGTGCTGGTGATGGGCCTGTTCCTCCGCCAGCTGTCGGCCACCCTGATCGTCGCCACGGTGCTGGCGGTGTCCCTGAGCGCCAGCTTCGCGGCGATGTACGTGCTCGGCTTCACCCTCAACAACCTGACCCTGGTGGCACTGATCATCGCCGTCGGCTTCATCGTCGACGACGCCATCGTGGTGGTGGAGAACATCCACCGGCACCTGGAGGCGGGCGCCTCGAAGGTCGAGGCGGCGCTCAAGGGCGCGGCGGAGATCGGCTTTACCGTGATTTCCATCAGCTTCTCGCTGATCGCCGCGTTCATCCCGTTGCTGTTCATGGGCGGGATCGTCGGCCGGCTGTTCCGCGAATTCGCGGTCAGCGTCACGGTGGCGATCCTGATCTCGGTGGTCGCTTCGCTGACCCTGGCGCCGATGCTGGCCTCGCGCTTCATGCCGGCGCTGCGGCATGCCGAGGCGCCGAGAAAGGGCTTCGCCGAATGGCTGACCGCTGGCTATGACCGTGGCCTGCGCTGGGCGCTCGGGCACCAGCGGCTGATGCTGGTCGGCTTCGCCTTCACCGTCCTGGTGGCGGTGGCCGGCTATGTCGGGATTCCCAAGGGCTTCTTCCCGTTGCAGGACACCGCGTTCGTGTTCGGCACCACCCAGGCGGCCGAGGATATTTCCTACGACGACATGATCGCCAAACACAGGCAACTGGCTGGGATCATCGCCCGGGACCCGGCGGTACAGAGCTACAACCACGCGGTGGGCGTCACCGGCGGCAGCCAGAGCCTGGCCAACGGGCGCTTCTGGATCGTCCTCAAGGACCGCGGCGAGCGCGACGTCTCGGTCGGCGAGTTCATCGACCGGTTGCGCCCACAGCTGGCCAAGGTGCCGGGGATCATGCTCTACCTGCGCGCGGCGCAGGACATCAACCTCAGTTCCGGCCCCTCGCGGACCCAGTACCAGTACGCCCTGCGCAGCAGCGACAGCACCCAGCTGGCGCTCTGGGCGCAGCGCCTCACCGAGCGCCTGAAGCAGGTGCCGGGACTGATGGATGTGTCCAACGACCTGCAGGTCGGCGCCAGCGTCACCGCGCTGGACATCGACCGGGTGGCGGCGGCGCGCTTCGGCCTCAGCGCCGAGGACGTCAGCCAGACTCTCTACGACGCCTTCGGCCAGCGCCAGGTCGGCGAGTACCAGACCGAGGTCAACCAGTACAAGGTGGTCCTCGAGCTCGATGCGCGCCAGCGCGGCCGCGCGGAAAGCCTGGACTGGTTCTACCTGCGCTCGCCGCTGAGCGGAGAGATGGTCCCGCTGTCGGCCATCGCCACGGTCGCGCCGCCGCGCTCCGGGCCGTTGCAGATCAACCACAACGGCATGTTCCCGGCGGTCAACCTGTCGTTCAACCTGGCCGCCGGGGTCTCGCTCGGCGAGGCGGTACAGGCGGTGCAGCGGGCGCAGGAGGAGATCGGCATGCCCTCGACCATCATCGGTGTGTTCCAGGGCGCGGCGCAGGCCTTCCAGAGTTCGCTGGCCTCGCAACCGTTGCTGATCCTCGCCGCGCTGATCGCGGTGTACATCATCCTCGGCGTGCTCTACGAGAGTTTCGTGCATCCGCTGACGATCCTCTCGACCCTGCCCTCGGCGGGGATCGGCGCGGTGTTCCTGCTCTGGGCCTGGGGCCAGGACTTCTCGATCATGGCGCTGATCGGCATCGTGCTGCTGATCGGCATCGTCAAGAAGAACGGCATCCTCATGGTCGATTTCGCCATCGCCGCCCAGCGCGAGCAGGGCCTGAGCGCCGAGCGGGCGATCTACCAGGCCTGCCTGACCCGTTTCCGGCCGATCATGATGACCACCCTGGCCGCGCTGCTCGGCGCCGTCCCGCTGATGATCGGCTTCGGCACCGGCTCCGAGTTGCGCCAGCCGCTGGGCATCGCGGTGGTCGGCGGGCTGCTGGTGAGCCAGGTGTTGACCCTGTTCAGCACGCCGGTGGTCTACCTGGCCCTGGACCGGCTGTTCCACCGTCGCGAGGCGATGTCGGCGGGCGAGTCCGGCCAGACGGCGGCGACATGAAGGGATACCAACGGAACTTTCCCCGGACCTGCCGCATGACTAGGATGCAGGCAGGCGCGCGGGGCGCCGGAGCGAGTGGAGGAGCGGGCGACAGATGCGGGTACTGATAGTCGAGGACGAGGCGAAGACGGCGGACTACCTGAACCGCGGCCTGACCGAGCAGGGTTTCACCGTGGACCTGGCGGACAATGGCATCGATGGCCGCCACCTGGCGCTCAACGGCGAGTACGACGTGATCGTGCTCGACGTGATGCTGCCCGGGATCGACGGCTACGGCGTGCTGCGGGCGCTGCGCGAGCAGCGGCAGACACCGGTGATCATGCTCACCGCGCGCGAGCGGGTGGAGGACCGCGTGCGGGGCCTGCGCGAGGGCGCCGACGACTATCTGATCAAGCCGTTTTCCTTCCTCGAACTGGTCGCTCGCCTGCAGGCCCTGACCCGACGCGGCGGCAACCACGAAAGCGCGTCGCAGATGCGCGTCGCCGACCTGTCCATCGACCTGCTCAGCCGCAAGGTGTTCCGCGGCGGCAGCCGCCTGGAACTGACCGCCAAGGAATACGCGCTGCTCTGCGTGCTGGCCCAGCGCAGCGGCGAGATCCTGTCGAAGACGGCGATCGCCGAGCTGGTCTGGGACATCAATTTCGACACCGACACGAATGTCGTCGAGGTCGCGATCAAGCGCCTGCGAGCCAAGCTCGACGGGCCCTTCGAGAACAAGCTGCTGCATACCATCCGGGGCATGGGCTATGTGCTGGAGAACCGCGCGCTGGCGGAGCCGGGCTGAGATGGGCATGTCCTTGTCGACCCGCCTGGCGGGCATGTTCGCCGGCGCCGCGCTGGTGATCTTCGCCCTGATCGGCAGCATGCTCTACTGCATCCTCGACCGGCAGACCGAGCGCTTGCAGCAGGGCGAGGTGGACGTGCGCTTCAATATGGTCTCGCGGATGCTCGACCACCCCGACCTGGCCGAGCGCTGGCCCTACCTGCAGGGCAAGCTGGACAACCTGAGCCAGGAGTACGAACTGATTCGCTTCTGGATCGACAGTGACGATCCGCGCTACCGCTACGGCCGCTTCAGCGAGCCGGTGCAGCGCCTGATCGCCAGCGGCGCCGGGCGCTACGAGTTGCAGTTGCCGGAACACCGGTACGCGCTGACCGCGCGGGTCGGCGTGTTGCCGGCGCGCGAGGGCCGGCCGCGGCTGACCTACGTCACCGCCATCGACAGCGCGGCGTTCCACGAGGCGCGGACTTCCACCGTGAAATGGCTGCTCGGCCTGTCCGCCCTCGGCGTGCTGCTGGCCTCGCTGCTCGGCCACTGGATCGCCCGCCTGGGCCTGTGGCCGGTGCACCGGCTGTCCGAGGAAACCCGGCGGATCAGTCCGCGACAATTGTCGCTGCGGCTGCAGATGTCGCCCTTGCCGGCCGAACTGCGCGAGCTGGTGGGGGCGTTCAACGGCGCGCTGGACCGCCTGGAACAGGCCTATGTGCGCCTGGAATCGTTCAACGCCGACGTCGCCCACGAGCTGCGCACGCCGCTGACCAACCTGATCGGCCAGACCCAGGTGGCGTTGTCCCGCGAGCGCAGCGGCGAACACTACGAGGAAGTCCTGCAATCCAACCTCGAGGAACTGGAGCGGCTGCGAGCGATCGTCAACGACATGCTGTTCCTCGCCCGCGCCGACCAGGGTCGCCTGGCCTGCGAGCGCGAGGACACCTGGCTGGCCGGCGAGATCGCGACCACGGTGGAGTTCCTCGAGGTGATCTTCGACGAGGCCGGGGTGAGCCCCCAGGTACAGGGCGACGCCCGGGCGATGGTCGAGCGCGCGCTGTTCCAGCGGGCGGTGACCAACCTGCTGTACAACGCCGCCCAGCACACCGCGGCCGGTGGCGAGGTGCGGGTCGCGGTGGAGCGGCGCGGCGACGAGGTGCGGGTGGCGGTGAGCAACCCCGGCGCGCCGATCGCCGTGGAGCACCGCGTGCACCTGTTCGAGCGCTTCTACCGGGTCGACGCGGCGCGCAGCAACAGCGAGGCCAACCACGGCCTCGGCCTGTCCATCGTCAAGGCGGTGGCGAGCATGCACGGCGGTTCGGTGTTCGTCGACAGCGCGGGCGGCTGGAACACCTTCGGCTTCAGCGTGCTGAGCCCCGAGCGACGCGGGCCCGGTGACCGCCTGCCGCTGGGCGAGGGCGATCCGGCGCTGTCCTGAGCGGGCCCTTCAGGCGCCGCGCGGCGGCCGGGTCTTCTGGCGGAGGATATAGATGCTGACCAGTACCGCGCTGGTCAGCATGAAGCCCTGGGCCCAGGGCCGACGGACCAGGTAGCAGGAGAGGGCGATGCTGGCCCACATCAGGCCGATGGCATAGACCTTGCCCTTCAGCGGGATGCCCTCGCCGTCCAGGTAGTCGCGGATCCACGGGCCGAGCCGTGGGTGGTTGACCAGCCAATGGTAGAAGCGTGGCGAACTGCGCATGAAGCAGGCCGCCGCGAGCAGCAGGAACGGCGTGGTCGGCAGTACCGGCAGGAAGATGCCGATCACGCCGAGGGCGACGCTGAGGAAACCCACTCCCTGGAGGCTGTAGCGCACCCAGGCGCGAGCGCTCGGGCGAATCTCCCGCTGCGCCACCGCGGGGCTCCTCAGTGCGGGCGTGGCTTGAGCAGGGCGGGCTTTTCTTCCGGCGCCTGGCAGAGCAGGAACAGGTTGGTCAGCAGGTCGGGAATCTGCGCGACCATGTCGTCCACCAGGTGGCGGTCGCGGGCGATCTCGTCGAACTCGGGCTGCTCGTCGAACAGGCCGGAGCCGACCATGATCGGCAGCAGCAGCTCGCTGACTTCCTCCTCGGCCTGCTCGAACCAGACTTCCTCGCGGAGGAACACGCCTTCCATGAAGCCGATGCACCAGCCGCGCAGGTCGGAATCGTCCGGCTCGTCGCCGAGGTCGAGGTCGCAGGGCAGCTCGAGATCCTCATCGCTGGCGAGCATGCGGGTGATGTGCGCCTTGAGCTGTTCGAGGGAACCCTCGATCTCCTGGCGCTCCTCGTCGCTGCGGTAATGCGGCGGCTCGGCGAACAGCGCGTCGATCCACTCCCGCTCCGGCACCTGCTCCGGGCAGATGGACAGGGCGGTCAGGTAGCCGTGGGTCGCCACGTAGTCCAGCGCTTCTTCATGCAGGTCATCGGCATCGAGGAAGGCTTGCAGACGGGACAGTTTTTCGGCGAAGGACATCAGGGTACTACCTCGGGAGGGATGCGGCTCTGGATTGTAGTCCAGACGGGCCCTGCGGGCAAAGCGGGCGTGCCCGGCACAGGGCCTGGCGCAGGCCTCGCGGAGGGGACCGGCGAAGTTGGCCCGGACCTTGCTGAGTCCCCTGCGCAAGCCACGATGCTATCCCTTCGCAGATGGAGAATTCCCATGGCCGTCGCCCCTGGTGTGTTGTTGCCGCCGACGCCTGATGTAAAGCCCAAGTCTGCCGCGCCGAAGAGCCCGCAGAAAACGCCTGAGCCCAGTAACGACAAGACTTCCAGCTTCTCCGATGTCTACGCCAAGGAGACCGCGAGGAAGCCGGCCGAGCGCACCGATGGCCCGTCGAAAGGTTCGCGGGACAAGCCGCGGGACGCCGGTAAGGACGCAGCCGAGGCACCGCCGGCGGATGCCGCCAGGCAGCCGGCCGTTGCCGAAGACGGCAAGTCTTTGCCGGCAGACGGCCAGGCCAGCGCCGATGACGGGGAAAAAACCGAAACCCCCGCCGATCCGCTGCAACTGCTCGGCTTGGGCGGCGCCGTGCCGCTGCTCGACGAATCGACCCAGGCGGCCCTGCTGCCGCCCGCCGTGCCGTCGGCCAGCAGTGCGCCGGCCAGTCTTACCGAAGCCAGCAGCGACCCGACCCTGGTCAAGCTCAACGGCGTGCCGGCGGTGAGCATGGCCCTGGAGCAGGGCGCCCAGGACGCCGCGCAGGCGGCGAAAGGCGGGCCGGCGAAGAGCACCGATCCACGCCAGGCGGACCTCGGCGATGCCCTTGCCAGCCTGACCTCCGATTCCTTGACCAGGGCCGTCGACGGCAAGGCGCTCGAGGCCCAGTTGCAGCAGACCGCCGAGCCGGCCCTCGCCAGCGCCGCCAGCGAGAGCCTGCTGGAGAGCAAGGCGGAGCCGCGCGGCGAGCCCTTCGCCGCCAAGCTCAACGGCCTGACCCAGGCCATGGCGCAGCAGGCCCTGACCAACCGCCCGGTGAACGGCACGGTGCCCGGCCAGCCGGTGGCGATGCAGCAGAACGGCTGGAGCGAGGCGGTGGTGGACCGGGTGATGTGGATGTCCAGCCAGAACCTCAAGTCGGCGGAGATCCAGCTCGATCCGGCCGAGCTCGGGCGCCTGGATGTGCGCATCCACATGACCGCGGACCAGACCCAGGTGACCTTCGCCAGTCCCAACGCCGGCGTCCGCGACGCCCTGGAAAGCCAGATGCACCGGCTGCGCGACATGTTCAGCCAGCAAGGCATGAACCAGCTCGACGTGAACGTCTCCGACCAGTCGCTGGCGCGCGGCTGGCAGGGCCAGCAGCAGGGCGGTGAGGGCGGCTCGGCGCGTGGCCGCGGCTTCGCAGGCGAGGCGGCGGGCGACGAGGAGACCCTGGTTGGAGTCAGCGAGATCCGCGGCCGGCCCGGTTCGGCGGCGGCCCGTGGGTTGGTCGACTACTACGCCTGAGACTGGCGTCCGTGCTTCCCCTTTGGGCCTCCTATGAGAGGCCTTTCTTTTGCTTTTTTCGCGCAGCCGTAAGGTCGGGCTGGATGGCTTGCGTCAAAATACCCCGCCCTTGTAAGAAACGTCTGCTTCACCAGGGTGGTACTGCCCTCTGATCTACCTGCGCCGGCAATATGATGGCCCTCGCATTCGGCACAGGTGGAACCATGAAGCGCTACCACATCACCCTGGGCGCCCGCACCACGGCGGGCGGCACCGTCACCGGCGCCTGGGAGCACGCCAGCATCGAAGGCAAGCCCATGGCCCGCGAGGGTGACAGTGTGTTCTGCCCCGCCTGCGGCAGTGCCGGGGTCATCGTCTGCGTCGGCCCGCGCCTGGACGAGCGGCTGGAAACGCGCAGCACCGCCCTGGACGGCGATCTCTGCATGTGCCGCTGCGATCCGCCGCCACGCCTGCTCGCCGACCAGACGTTGCGTTGCCAGGTACTCTCATCCGAGGAGTCGGCGGCCAGGTCTTTCGCCTCCCGCGTGCCCTCTCCAGGCCGTTCGACGGCGCGACCTCCGACCAATGCCTGGCGCTCGCCAACAGTCTCAGCCCCCGGTGCGGGTCTGGAAGAAGAGGAAGAGGAGGAGGAACAGACCGGCATCACCCTGCGCCTGGGGTTGTTCTTCGACGGCACCGGCAACAACCAGGCCAACAGCGCCGCCGCCGCTGGCTGCCATCCCCTGGCAGTGGGCCTGAGCGACACCGCCGCCGAGGACATCCGCCAGCACTGCGCCGCCTATGGCTACGATGGCGAGGGACGGGTGCCGGACAACAGCTATGGCAACGATGTGACCAATGTGGCGCGGTTGTACGAGTTGTATCCAGATCAGACGGGCGAGCCGTTAACTTCGCACGTTGAAGAGGTGTACCTCAAGGTCTATCTGGAGGGCGTCGGCACCCGCAGCGGCGGCGAGGACTCCCTCTACAGCCAGGGAACGGGCCAGGGCCCGACCGGGGTGCTGGCGCGGATCAGGCAGATGCCTGCTCTGGTACTGGAGCAGTTGCGTCTGTTGCAGGATAACAATCCCAATCTCCTGATCGAGCGCATCGAAATCGACCTGTTCGGCTTCAGCCGCGGCGCGGCGGCCGCGCGGCACTGCGCCAACGAACTGCTCAAGGGCCCGGACAGCCCGCTGGCCCGGGCCCTGCCCGGCGGGTCGCCATTGTTCGCCCGGCGCTTCGCCTGGCGCCGCGGAACCGACTTCGCGCTGAACTTCATCGGCCTGTTCGACACCGTGGCCGGCATCGTCGCGCCGCTGCGCGGCGATTTCAGTCCGCACGACGGGCGCAACGCCGACCTCGCCCTGGGCCTGGCCCCCGGCTGCGCGCGGCGGGTGGTGCAACTGGTGGCGGGCAACGAGTACCGCCACAACTTCTCCCTGGTCCGCAGCGACCACGACATCCGCTTGCCCGGCGCCCACTCGGACATCGGCGGCGGCTACCTGCCCGAAGCGGTGGAGAAGGTTCTGCTCAGCCGGCCGGACAGCAACCTGGTCAGCCAGGGCCAGGCCGACGAGCATACCGAGGCCTACTGGCGCACCCGCCAACGCCTGGAGCGCGAGTTGCCGCACTGGCGGCCCTATGTGCAGCGCCTGGGCATCGCCACCTGGTCGGTGGCGCAGCCCCAGCGCCGCGGCGAACCGCCGGAGAAGCGGGTCTACGCGGCGCTCAGCAGCGAGCGGCGGGTGCGCGGCGAGCTGTCGCGGGTCTACCTGCGGATCATGCGTGAACTGGCGGTGCGGGCCGGGGTAGCCTTCAAGGCGATCGAAGAGCGCGACCCCGCGTTAGCCCTCCCGGACGAACTACGGCCCATCGCCGCCAAGTTGCAGGCCTATGCCCTGGGCGAGCCCTTCGCCGGCCTCAGCGAGGAGGAAATCGCCCTGCTGTGTCGCCGCTACATCCACCTGTCCGCCCATTGGAATGCCGCCAAGGGCAAGCACAATAGCGTGCTGGCGGTGATGTTCATCAACCGCCCCGCGGAGGGCGGCAAGCGCAAGGAGTATCCCAATGCCTAGGTTCATGCTCGCCCTGCTGCTGGCCCTGGTCTGGTTGCCGGCGGGCTGCGCCCGCGGCGGCAATGGCCTGCCCTACGACGCCTGGCGCCTGGGCTTTCTCGCGCCCAGCTACATGGAGGTGTGGATCGAGACCGCCGATGCGGTGGATATCCACGACCGGGTGTTTCGCCGCGCCATGAGCGGCGTCGCGGCGATCCAGACGCCGAAGAACTTCAAGGGGAATCCGCGAGGCTGGCCTAAACGCCCCGGTTGGGGGGCCGGCAAGCATGTCCGTGGAGCGGCCCTGCCGCGACTGATCTACGTGCGCTGGCAGTCGCTGGTGGAACCGCAGACCTACCAGGCCTATATCGTCATTCCCGAGGCCATCCGGCAGGCCATGGTCAAGGGGGAGAAGGCTTACTGCCGGGCCGATGACAAGTGGATCACCGGCTACCGCGAAGGCCTGGCCATCGGCCTGGCCCCCGGCGGCATCGCCAAGGCCTGGATCATGGGGCCGTGCCTGAGTCCCATCGAGGTCACCCGAGTGCAGGGAGAAGTGGTGAAGAAGGGGCCCTATGGCGGTGGGTCAGGCGGACATCACTATCCCTTGAGCGATATTTCCAAAGCCTACATTGAAAGAAATGGCATTCCGTATGGTTCCTGGTGACGTCACGACGGTGGGCTGAGGTCCTGAAGGCCGGGCACACTTTTTAGCTGGCATGTTGCCCATTCTGCGATGATTCCGGTTGGGCGGCGTTTCACAGGCCGTTGAGCCGAAGATACTTTTCGTTTCCAGGGATGACTTCCGCCGGCCAGCCTGTAATATCCGCGCCGTCTATCCTCAGGGCGGGGCCGGGACGACGCTGAAAAATGGCACAACCCTTGCTCTCACCCCCTGAAACACTTCATTTGACGCTATAGCGACGGATTTTTGGCATGGCTAAGAAAGAGGCGACACCCGCCGAGGCGGGGGCTCCGGGCGGCGGCAAGAGCAAGCTGAAGCTGATCCTGCTGATCGTGGTCGGCCTGCTGCTGGCGATCGGCCTGTCGGTGGGCGGCACCTGGTTCTTCCTCAGCAAGTCGCTGAAGGCCGAGAAGACCGAGGAAGTCGCCAGCGAGGCGGCGAAGCCGGGCAAGCAGCCGGCGTTGTACGAGATCCTGGCGCCGGCCTTCGTCGTCAACTTCAACCAGAACGGCCGCCAGCGCTACATGCAGGTGGGCGTCGCGCTGATGGGGCGCGACAAGGCGCAGATGGACGCATTGCGCGAGCACATGCCGCTGGTTCGCAATAAACTGGTGATGCTGTTCTCGAGTCAGAATTTCGACTCGCTGGTGACCCCGGTGGGCAAGGAGATGCTCCGCCAGCAGGCGACCGCCGGGTTGCAGGAGCTGGCCAAGAAGCAAACCGGCCAGTTGGCCGTCGAGCAAGTGTTGTTCACCAATTTCGTGTTGCAGTAGGTATCCCATGGCCGTGCAAGATCTGCTTTCCCAGGATGAAATCGACGCGCTGCTGCACGGCGTCGACGATGGCCTGGTGGAAACCGAAGTCGAGGCGACGCCAGGTTCGGTCAAGTCCTACGACCTTACCAGCCAGGACCGCATCGTCCGGGGGCGGATGCCGACCCTGGAGATGATCAACGAGCGTTTCGCCCGCTACACCCGCATCAGCATGTTCAACCTGCTGCGCCGCTCCGCGGATGTCGCCGTGGGTGGCGTGCAGGTGATGAAGTTCGGCGAGTACGTGCACTCGCTGTACGTCCCCACCAGCCTCAACCTGGTGAAGATGAAGCCGCTGCGCGGCACCGCGCTGTTCATCCTCGACGCCAAGCTGGTGTTCAAGCTGGTGGACAACTTCTTCGGCGGCGACGGCCGCCACGCCAAGATCGAGGGCCGCGAGTTCACCCCGACCGAGCTGCGGGTGGTGCGGATGGTGCTGGAGCAGGCCTTCGTCGACCTCAAGGAGGCCTGGCAGGCGGTGTTGGAGATGAACTTCGAGTACGTCAACTCGGAGGTCAACCCGGCGATGGCCAACATCGTCAGCCCCAGCGAAGTGGTGGTGGTCTCCACCTTCCACATCGAGCTGGACGGTGGCGGCGGCGACCTGCACATCACCATGCCCTATTCGATGATCGAGCCGATCCGCGAGATGCTCGACGCCGGCTTCCAGTCCGACCACGACGACCAGGACGAGCGCTGGATCAAGGCCCTGCGCGAGGACGTGCTGGACGTCCAGGTGCCGCTCGGCGCTACCGTGGTCCGCCGCCAGCTCAAGCTGCGCGACATCCTGCACATGCAGCCGGGCGACGTGATCCCGGTGGAGATGCCGGAACACATGGTGATGCGCGCCAACGGCGTGCCCGCCTTCAAGGTCAAGCTGGGGGCCCACAAGGGCAACCTGGCGCTACAGATTGTCGAGGCGGTCGAGCGCTCGCGCTGACCGCTTCCCCCGGAGGAAAGACGAACCATGGCAGACGAAGAAAAAGTGACCACCGAGGAACAGGCCCTGGCCGACGAATGGGCGGCGGCGCTGGCCGAGGCGGGCGACGCCAGCCAGGACGACATAGACGCGCTGATGGCCCAGGGTGGCGCCACCCCGGTGGCGGAGCCGAGCACTCCGCGGGCGCCGATGGAAGAGTTCGGCGCGGCGCCCAAGGCACCGACCATTTCCGGCCTGGAGGGGCCGAACTTGGACGTGATCCTGGACATCCCGGTGACCATTTCCATGGAGGTCGGGCATACCGATATCAGCATCCGCAACCTGCTGCAGCTCAACCAGGGCTCGGTGATCGAACTCGACCGCCTGGCCGGCGAGCCGCTGGACGTGCTGGTCAACGGTACGCTGATCGCCCACGGCGAGGTGGTGGTGGTGAACGAGAAGTTCGGCATCCGCCTGACCGACGTGATCAGTCCCAGCGAACGCATCAAGAAGCTGCGCTGACATGCGTCGCCGCCTGTTCGCCGGGATACTGCTGCCGGGGCTCGCCGCGCTCGGTGCGCCGCTGTACGCCGCGGAGGGTCCGGCCGGTGTCGCCGCGCCGGCGGTGGGTGGCGCCTCCGGCGCAGCCGCCCAGCTGGCGCAGCTGGTGCTTGGCCTCGGCCTGGTGATCGGCCTGATCTTCCTGCTCGCCTGGCTGGTGCGCCGGGTGCAGCAGGTCGGTCCGCGCAGCAACCGCCTGATCCGCACCCTGGCCAGTCAGCCGCTGGGGCCGCGCGACCGGCTGGTGCTGGTGCAGGTCGGCGAGGAGCAGATCCTGCTTGGCATCACGCCCGGTCGGATCACGCCGCTGCACGTGCTCAAGGAGCCGGTGCACCTGCCGGACGGCGAGCCGGCCACCCCGGAATTCGCCCAGCGCCTGCTGGAGCTGCTGAACAAGGACCCCAAGGGCAAGCCATGACCCCGCGCATTTCCCTGGCCGGCGCCTGTGCCGCGCTCTGTCTACTGCTGCTGGCGCCGTGGCCGGCGCTGGCCGCCGACCCGACCTCGATCTCGGCGATCACCGTGACCACCAATGGCCAGGGCCAGCAGGAATACTCGGTGAGCCTGCAGATCCTGCTGATCATGACCGCGCTGAGCTTCATCCCGGCGTTCGTCATGCTGATGACCAGTTTCACCCGGATCATCATCGTCTTCTCCATCCTGCGCCAGGCGCTGGGCCTGCAGTCGACCCCGTCGAACCAGGTGCTGGTGGGGCTGGCGCTGTTCCTGACCATGTTCGTCATGGCCCCGGTGTTCGACAGGATCAACAGCCAGGCCCTGCAGCCCTACCTGAACGAGCAGATACCCGCCCAGGAGGCGCTGCAGCGGGCCGAGGTGCCGCTGAAGGCGTTCATGCTGGCGCAGACCCGCACCTCCGACCTGGAGCTGTTCGTGCGTCTCTCCAAGCGCACCGACATCAGCGGCCCGGAAGCCACCCCGCTGACCATCCTGGTCCCGGCCTTCGTCACCTCCGAGCTGAAGACCGCGTTCCAGATCGGCTTCATGATCTTCATCCCGTTCCTGATCATCGACCTGGTGGTGTCCAGCGTGCTGATGGCGATGGGCATGATGATGCTGTCGCCGCTGATCATTTCCCTGCCGTTCAAGATCATGCTGTTCGTCCTGGTGGATGGCTGGGCGCTGATCATCGGGACGCTGGCGGGCAGTTTCGGCACCGTCTAGCGGAGCCGCCGGCTTGACGCGCCATGGGCGCGCTGGAGAGAGACATGACCCCTGAAGTGGCGCTGGACCTGTTTCGCGAGGCGTTGTGGCTGACCGCGATGATCGTCGCCGTCCTGGTGGTTCCGAGCCTGCTGGTCGGTCTGGTGGTGGCGATGTTCCAGGCCGCCACCCAGATCAACGAGCAGACCCTGAGCTTCCTGCCGCGCCTGCTGGTGATCCTGCTCACCCTGATCGTGCTGGGCCCCTGGCTGCTGCGGCAGTTGATGGAGTACACCCAGGCGCTGATCGGCAACATCCCGCTGTTGATCGGCTGATGCTGGAACTGAGCAACGCGCAGATCGGCGGCTGGATCGCCAGCTTCGTGCTGCCGCTGTTCCGGGTCGCGGCGCTGCTGATGACCATGCCGGTGATCGGCACCCAACTGGTGCCGGTGCGGGTGCGCCTGTACCTGGCGCTGGGGATCTGCGTGGTGCTGGTGCCGAACCTGCCGCCGATGCCGCAGGTGGACGCGCTGAGCGTGAAATCCATGCTGCTGATCGGCGAGCAGATCCTGGTCGGTGCCTTGCTCGGCTTCTCCCTGCAGTTGCTGTTCCACGCCTTCGTGATCGCCGGACAGATCATTTCCATGCAGATGGGCCTGGGCTTCGCCTCCATGGTCGACCCGGCCAACGGCGTCTCGGTGCCGGTGCTCGGGCAGTTCTTCACCATGCTGGTGACCCTGCTGTTCCTGGCGATGAACGGTCACCTGGTGGTGTTCGAGGTGATCGCCGAGAGCTTCGTCACCCTGCCGGTGGGCGAGGGCCTGAGCGGCAACCACTTCTGGGTCATCGCCGGCAAGCTCGGCTGGGTGATGGGCGCGGCGCTGCTGCTGGCGCTGCCGGCGATCACCGCGCTGCTGGTGGTTAACCTGGCGTTCGGCGCGATGACCCGCGCGGCGCCGCAGCTGAACATTTTCTCCATCGGCTTCCCGCTTACCCTGGTGCTGGGCCTGGGGATCCTCTGGATCGGCACCGCCGACCTGCTCGGCCAGTACCAGGTGCTGGCCGGCGAAGCCCTGCAATTCCTCCGTGAACTGGTGCGGGCGAGGTAGCCATGGCCGAGAGCGAGAGCGGGCAGGACAAGACAGAGGAACCCACGGAGAAACGCCGCCGCGAGGCGCGCGAGAAAGGGCAGTTGCCGCGTTCGCGGGAGCTGAACACCCTGGCGATCCTGATGGCCGGCGCCAGTGGTCTGCTGATCTACGGCGCCGACCTGGCGGCGGCCATGCTGCGCCTGATGCGCAGCAGTTTCGAGCTGTCCCGGGAAACCGTGCTGAACACCGAAAGCATGCTGCAGTTGCTCGGCGCCTCGGGCTACCTGGCGGCACAGGGCCTGTGGCCGATCCTGCTGATGCTGCTGGTGGCGGCGATCGTCGGGCCGATCGCCCTCGGCGGCTGGCTGTTCTCGATGGACGCCCTGCAACCCAAGTTCAGCCGTCTCAACCCGCTGTCGGGGCTGAAACGGATGTTTTCCGCCAAGTCGCTGCTCGAGCTGAGCAAGGCGCTGATCAAGTTCCTGGTGGTGCTGGCGGTGGCCCTGCTGGTGCTCTCCGCCGACCGCGATGCGCTGCTGGCGCTGGCCCACCAGCCGCTCGAGCAGGCGATCCTGCACAGCGCCCAGGTGGTCGGCTGGAGCGCCTTCTGGATGGCCTGCAGCCTGTTGCTGATCGCCGCGGTGGATGTGCCGTACCAGATCTGGGACAACCGCCAGAAGCTGATGATGACCAAGCAGGAAGTCCGCGACGAGTACAAGGACTCCGAGGGCAAGCCCGAGGTGAAGTCGAAGATCCGCCAGATGCAGCGCGAGATGGCGCAGCGACGGATGATGGCGGCGGTGCCGGAGGCCGACGTGGTGATCACCAACCCGACCCACTTCGCCGTGGCCCTGAAATACGACCCGGCGGGCGGCGGGGCGCCGCTGCTGCTGGCCAAGGGCAACGACTTCCTGGCCCTGAAGATCCGCGAGGTGGCCCGCGAGCACAAGGTCATGGTCATGGAGTCGCCGGCGCTGGCGCGGGCGGTGTACTACTCCACCGAGCTCGACCAGGAGATTCCCGCCGGCCTCTACCTGGCTGTCGCCCAGGTGCTGGCCTACGTCTACCAGCTCAAGCAGTACCAGGCCGGCAAGGGCAAGCGCCCGAGCCCCCTGAAGGACCTGCCGATCCCGCCGGACCTGCGCCGCGACGAATGACCGGGCTGGAGCTGCGCGCCGCGCTGTGGCAGCCTTGGCCGCTACTCGCTCGGGATGAGAGCTCTGCCGTTCATGGATCGAACCCTGTCTGATCGTATTTTCCCACGCTTGCTCCTGTTGCTCGCCCTGGCCTGGCTGGTGCCCTGGATGCCCGCGCACGCCGAAGCGCCGGCGGAATGGGTCGCCTTGCCCCTGTCGGAGCGGGTGGTGGATACCACCAACACCCTGGACGAGGCGACGCGCCTGCGCCTGGTGGAACGGCTCGAGGCGCTGGAGCGCCGCCGCAGCGCGCAGATCGCGGTGGTGATGCTGGCGACTACCGGCAGCCTGGACATCGAGACCTTCGCCGACAAGCTGTTCCAGGCCTGGAAGCTCGGGCGCAAGACGGTCGACGACGGATTGCTGCTGGTGGTGGCGAAGGACGACCGACGGATGCGCATCGAGGTCGGCTACGGCCTGGAGGGCGCGGTGCCCGACGTGGTCGCCGGACGGATCATTCGCGAGCGGATGGCCCCGGCGTTCCGCCAGGGTGACTACGCCGGCGGGGTCGAGGCCGCGGTGGCCGAACTGATCCGCCTGGTCGACGGCGAATCGCTGCCGGTTGCCGTGGCGGCGTCGGATGCGTCGGATGCGCCGGGAGTCTCGCTGGGACAAGTGCCGGCGGAAGCCTGGGCGCTGCTGGTCGCCTTCGTCTACGGGGCGCTCGCCGGGGTGCTGTTGACTGCCCGGCCGGCGCGCTGGCCCTGGCTGCTCGGCGGTGCGCTGTGCTGCTGGGCGCTGGGTACGCTGGCCGGCGCCTCCGGCGAATGGCTGAGCGTGCTGCTGGTCGCTCCGCTGTGCATGCTGGTCGGCGGCGCGACCTTCGGCGCGTTGTGGACGGTGCGCCCGGTGTTCCATCTGGTGATCGGCGTACTGGTCTATATAGCCCTGCTCGGGCTGGCGGCGCATTTCTTCAGCGCGGTGTCTTTCATCTACGGCCTGCTGTGGCCGGCCGGGGTGCTGATGCTGGCGACGCTCGGCTGGCTGAACTACCGCCTGATGCGTTCCCTGTGGCGCGAGCGGCGGAAGGGTTTCCAGCGCCGGCTGTGGGCGTGGCTGGCGGCCTACCCGCTGCTCGGATTGCTGTCCGGTGGGCTGGACGCGCCGCTGGCCTGGCTGGCTCTGATACCGTTCCAGCTCATGCTGGGATTGCTGGTATTCGGCCGGGTGCGCCTGGGCGGGAGTGGCGGAGGTTCGTCGGGAGGTTCCGGCGGCGGTTCGTCTTCTTCCTCTTCGTCGTCCGGCGGATTTTCCGGGGGTGGCGGCTCCAGCGGTGGAGGCGGTGCCTCCGGCAGCTGGTAGTGGCTTCCCGTTCATTGCATTCGGAGACAAGGATGTCTGCAATCATGCGTTATCTCGTCATGTTTCGCCTGTTCGGCGCGCTGCTCTGTGCCGTTGCCGTTAACGTTCCGTCCGTTTCCGCCGTGGCGGCACCGGTCAGCGCCGCCGCGCCGGCGTCCGCTGCCGCCGAGGACGCTGTCGACGGGATGGAGGGGGCGGCCGATGCGACATACGAACCCGCCGAGGTCCCCGTGTTGACCCGGCGGGTCACCGACCTTACCGCGACCCTCGACTCCAGCGAGCGCGCCCGCCTGGAGGCGTCCCTGGCGACGCTCGAGACGCGCAAGGGCGCGCAGGTGGCGATCCTGATGGTTTCCAGTACCTATCCGGACAGCATCGAGGCCTATGCGGTGCGAGTCTTCGAGGCCTGGAAGCTGGGACGCAAGGGCGTCGACGATGGCGTCCTGGTGCTGGTGGCGAAGAATGACCGGCGCATGCGCATCGAAGTCGGCTATGGCCTGGAGGGGGCGATCACCGACGTCGATGCCGGGCGGATCATTCGTGAATACATGACCCCGGCGTTCCGCCAGCAGGACTACGCCGGCGGCCTGGAAGCGGCGGCGCAGCGCCTGGTCCGCCTGATCGACGGCGAGGCGTTGCCGCCGCCGCCGCGCGACCCGATCGATCCCGACAGGGTGCAGCGAACCCTGGGCATCGTCTTCCTGCTCGGCGCCTTCGGTGGCGTGCTGTTGCTGGTGCGCCCGCGATCCTGGTACTGGATCCTCGGGACGCTGGTGGCGCTCGGCGCGGCGCTGGCGCTGGGGCGCCACTGGCCGGTGTGGGCGATGGTGCCGGTGGCGCAGCTGGTGGCGTTCCTCGGGGTCGGCTTCGGCGCCCTGCTCAAGTATTCGCGCGGCGCGCGCTGGTTCTTCGCCGTTCTCACGCTCTATGCGCTGGGGTTGTTCTGGGCCTATGGCCGCTACGGCGTGGCGGTGCTCCACTACGGGCTGGCCGTTCCGCTGTCGCTGGGGTTGACGCTGCTGATGCTGGCCGGGGCCTGGCAGGGGTTGCGCAAGGGGCGCCGCCGGGCCTGCCTGCCGGGTCTGCTGGGACTGCTGCTGACCCTGGCCCTGGAGTGCCTGCTGTTGCTGGTGGACGACCCCCTGAACAGCATCGAGGCGCTGATCATCCTGCCCGCCGCCTGCCTGCCGCTGTTCATCGGCTGCAACGTCGGTTCCGGCGGTCCGGGCGGACGGCGCAGGCGGGGCGGCGGATACCAGGGGGCGTCGAGTTTCTCTTCTTCGTCGTCATCGTCGAGTTCGTCGTCCGACTCCTTCTCCGGCGGCGGCGGCTCGAGCGGCGGTGGTGGCGCCTCCGGCAGCTGGTGATAGGGAAAAGCCTTTTTCAATCAAGCAATTGAAAAGTTGGAACGGTTCCTGCACTGACCCGCTCGACGCGCATTCCGGCGTCAAAAGTTTGTACGGCGCCTGTCTTCGGGCGCCACACGCAGGGCAGGGGAGTCGAGAGTGGACCGCACGCAACTGATCAGCAATGTGCGCAGCAACCTGGCGGGACTGGGCCGTGGCAGCCTGGGCGTGCCGGTCCTGTTGCTGGCCATGCTGGCGATGATGACCCTGCCGATCCCGCCGTTCCTGCTTGACGTGCTGTTCACCTTCAACATCGCCCTGTCCATCGTGGTCCTGCTGGTCTGCGTGTACGCCCTGCGGCCGCTGGACTTCGCCGTGTTCCCGACCATCCTGCTGGTGGCGACCCTGCTGCGCCTGGCGCTGAACGTCGCCTCGACCCGCGTGGTGCTGCTCCACGGCCACGACGGCCACGGCGCCGCGGGCAAGGTGATCCAGGCCTTCGGCGAGGTGGTGATCGGCGGCAACTACGTGGTCGGCGTGGTGGTCTTCGCGATCCTGATGATCATCAACTTCGTGGTGGTGACCAAGGGCGCCGGGCGGATTTCCGAAGTCAGCGCGCGTTTCACCCTGGATGCCATGCCCGGCAAGCAGATGGCCATCGATGCCGACCTCAACGCCGGCCTGATCGAGCAGGAGGAAGCCAAGAAGCGCCGTAGCGAGGTGGCCCAGGAGGCCGACTTCTACGGTTCGATGGACGGCGCCAGCAAATTCGTCCGCGGCGACGCCATCGCCGGCCTGCTGATCCTCTTCATCAACCTGATCGGTGGCATCGCCATCGGCATGATCCAGCACTCGATGTCCTTCGGCGACGCCGGCAAGGTCTACGCCCTGCTGACCATCGGCGACGGCCTGGTGGCGCAACTGCCGTCGCTGCTGCTGTCGACCGCCGCGGCGATCATGGTGACCCGGGTGTCCAGCTCCGAGGACATGGGCCAGCAGGTCAACCGGCAGATGTTCGCCTCGCCCAAGGCGCTGGCGATCTCCGCGGCGATCCTGATCGCCATGGGCGTCGTCCCCGGCATGCCGCACGTCTCCTTCATCGGTCTCGGCGCCCTGGCCGGCGGCGCCGCGTACTGGATCTGGCACCGCCAGAACAAGGCCAGGCAGGCCGCCGAGCAGGAGGTCCAGCGCCAGCAGGAGCTGCTGCCGGCGCAGCGCGCCCAGGAGGTCAAGGAACTGGGTTGGGACGACGTCACCCCGGTGGACATGGTCGGCCTGGAGGTCGGCTACCGGCTGATCCCGCTGGTCGACCGCAACCAGGGCGGGCAACTGCTGGCGCGGATCAAGGGCGTACGCAAGAAGCTGTCCCAGGAGCTGGGCTTCCTGATGCCCTCGGTGCATATCCGCGACAACCTCGACCTGCTGCCCAACGCCTACCGCCTGACCCTGATGGGCGTCAGCGTGGCCGAAGCGGAGATCTATCCGGATCGCGAGCTGGCGATCAACCCCGGGCAGGTGTTCGGCAGCCTCAACGGCATCGCCGGCAAGGACCCGGCCTTCGGCCTGGAGGCGGTATGGATCGAGCCCGGCCAGCGCGACCAGGCGCAGTCGCTGGGCTACACCGTGGTGGACGCCAGCACCGTGGTCGCCACCCACCTGAACCAGGTGCTGCACAAGCACGCCCACGAGCTGCTCGGCCATGAGGAAGTGCAACAGCTCCTGCAACTGCTCGCCCGCAGTTCGCCGAAGCTGGCGGAGGAGCTGGTGCCGGGGCTGATTTCCCTGTCCACCCTGCTCAAGGTCCTGCAGGCACTGCTTCAGGAGCAGGTGCCGGTGCGCGACATCCGGACCATCGCCGAGGCCATCGCCAACGTCGCTCCGCGGAGTCAAGATCCCGGCGCGATGGTCGCGGCGGTACGCGTCGCGTTGTCCCGCGCCATCGTGCAAAGCATTGTCGGGCTTGAGCCGGAGCTGCCCGTGATCACGCTCGAGCCGAGGTTGGAACAGATCTTGCTGAACAGCATGCAGAAGGCCGGGCAAGGCTCCGAGGACGGCATGTTGCTGGAGCCGGGGATGGCCGAGAAGCTGCAACGCTCGCTGATCGAGAGCGCGCAACGCCAGGAGATGCTCGGCAAGCCGGCGATCCTGCTGGTTGCCGGGCCGATCCGTTCGATGATGTCGCGCTTCGCGCGAATGGCGGTGCCCAGCATGCATGTGCTGGCCTACCAGGAAATCCCGGACAACAAGCAGGTCACCATCGTCGCGACGGTGGGACAGAACTGAACGAGGGCTGCGCCGGCTCCAGGGCCGGCACACCGGGCAACCAGAGGTTGCCGGCAAGACTACTGAACTGAGGGGTTCGGGCAATGCAAGTCAAACGCTTCTTCGCCGCCGATATGCGTCAGGCCATGAAACTGGTCCGCGACGAACTGGGTCCGGACGCCGCGATCCTCGGCAACCGCCGGGTCGCCGGCGGCATCGAGCTGACCGCGGCGCTGGATTACCAGGCCCCGCCGGCGCCGAGCAAGCCCAATCCGGCGCTGGAAGTGGAACTGCGCAAGACCCAGGCGCGGATCGCCGAGGCACGCGCCGAATTGACGGCCCGGCCGGCGGAAAGCCAGCGCAAGGATCGTCAATTGTTCGCCGAGCAGAAGCCGGCGCGGCCGACCCTCGCCGAGTCCATGGCGGCGCCGCAGGCCAAGGCCGCGGCGGGCGGACAGACCCTGGAGGCGATGCGCTTCGAGCTGAACGGCCTGCGCGAACTGATCGAGGTGCAGCTGGGTTCGATCGCCTGGGGCCAGTTGCAGCATCAGCGCCCGCAGCAGGCCAATCTTTGGCGCCGCCTGCAACGCATGGGCCTGCCGGCGGAGCTGAGCAAGCCGCTGCTGGAGCGAGTCGCCGCGGTGGGCGATACCCGCCAGGCCTGGCGCATGCTCCTGGCACACCTGTCGCGCGCCGTGCCGACGCCGGACCAGGACCCGCTCGACGCCGGTGGCGTGCTGGCCCTGGTCGGCCCGGCCGGTGCCGGCAAGACCACCACACTGGCGAAGATGGCCGCGCGCTACGTCCTCAAGTACGGCGCGCAGAGTCTGGCGCTGGTGAGCATGGACAGCTACCGGATCGGCGCCCAGGAGCAGATCAAGACCCTCGGGCGGATCCTCAACGTGCCGGTGACCCTGGTCGACCCCGGCCAGTCGCTGATCCAGGCCCTGGCGCCGCTGGCGCGCAAGCGCATGCTGCTGATCGACACCGCCGGCCTGCCGGCCAGCGATCCGGCCCTGCGCATGCAGCTCGAGGCCCTGGCGTCGCCGAGCCTGAACGTGAAGAATTACCTGGTGATGGCCACCACCAGCCAGAGCCAGGTGCTCAGGTCGGCCTACCAGACCTATCGGCACTGCGGGCTGGCGGGCTGCATCATGACTAAGCTGGACGAGGCGGGCAGCCTCGGTGAATCGATGGCGCTGGCTATCGCCCAGCGACTCCCGGTAGCCTATCTGGCGGACGGGCCGCGGATTCCGGACGATCTGCAGGTGGCGCGCAGCCACCAGCTGGTCAGCCGGGCGGTCAGCCTGCAGGCGCCGGAAGAACCCAGCGAGGACGCCATGGCCGAGATGTTCGCCGGGCTCTATCAGCAACCGGCGCGGCGTGTCGGCTGAGATCGGTGAGTGCCGCGCGTGGCGCGGGTGACGGAAGCGAAGGTGGCTTCCGCCGGGCCGGGACCGATGGTGCATCGGCCCCGCCAATACCGGAAGACCCTGGAAGGGTTTCCCGGGAAGACGACAACACAAGGTATGAAGCAGATGGGTAGCATGCATCCCGTACAGGTGATCGCAGTAACTGGCGGCAAGGGCGGCGTCGGCAAGACCAATGTGTCGGTGAACCTGGCACTGGCTCTGGCCGATCTCGGTCGTCGCGTCATGCTGCTGGATGCCGACCTCGGCCTGGCCAACGTCGACGTCCTGCTGGGGCTCACGCCCAAGCGCACCCTCGCCGACGTGATCGAAGGACGCTGCGAGCTGCGCGACGTCCTCCTGCTCGGTCCCGGCGGCGTGCGTATCGTTCCCGCGGCCTCCGGCACGCAGAGCATGGTGCATCTCTCGCCCATGCAGCACGCCGGCCTGATCCAGGCGTTCAGCGATATCAGCGACAACCTCGACGTGCTGGTGGTGGACACCGCCGCCGGGATCGGCGATTCGGTGGTCAGCTTCGTCCGCGCGGCGCAGGAGGTGCTGCTGGTGGTCTGCGACGAGCCGACCTCGATCACCGATGCCTACGCCCTGATCAAGCTGCTCAACCGCGACCACGGCATGACCCGCTTCCGGGTCCTGGCGAACATGGCCCACAGTCCGCAGGAAGGGCGCAACCTGTTCGCCAAACTGACCAAGGTCACGGACCGTTTCCTCGACGTCGCACTACAGTATGTAGGTGTCATCCCCTACGACGAGTCGGTACGCAAGGCCGTGCAGAAACAGCGAGCCGTATACGAGGCATTCCCCCGCTCGAAGGCGTCACTGGCCTTCAAGGCGGTCGCGCAGAAGGTCGACAGCTGGCCGCTGCCGGCCAACCCGCGCGGGCACCTGGAGTTCTTCGTCGAACGACTGGTCCAACATCCCGCGACAGGCTCGGCCGTATGACAGCGGCCTCTGGAGTGCGTATGTACAGCAAGGCGCAAGCGCAGAACTCCCAGGAGCAACTGATCCAGCGTTACGCACCACTGGTCAAGCGCATCGCCTACCACCTGCTCGGCCGCCTGCCGGCCAGCGTGCAGGTGGAGGACCTCATGCAGGCCGGCATGATCGGCCTGCTCGAGGCAGCGAAGAAATACGATGCCGGCAAGGGCGCCAGCTTCGAGACCTATGCCGGCATCCGCATCCGCGGCGCCATGCTCGACGAAGTCCGCAAGGGCGACTGGGCGCCGCGCTCGGTGCACCGCAACACCCGCATGGTGACCGACGCGATCCGCGCGATCGAGGCGAGAACCGGCCGCGACGCTAAAGATCACGAGGTTGCTGCCGAACTCCAATTGAGCCTCGAAGATTACTACGGCATCCTCAGCGACACGCAGGGCAGCCGCCTGTACAGCTTCGACGACCTGTTGCAGGACGGCGAACATGGATTGCCCGAAGATACCAGCCTCAGTCACAACGAGCCGATCCACGGCCTGCTCGACGAACGTTTCCAGGCGGCCCTGGCGGATGCCATCGCCAAGCTGCCGGAACGCGAGCGCCTGGTCCTGGCGTTGTATTACGACGAGGAGCTCAATCTCAAGGAGATCGGCGAGGTGCTGGGCGTCAGCGAATCGCGGGTCAGCCAGTTGCACAGCCAGTGCGCCGCGCGGTTGCGCGCGCGCCTGGCGGATTGGCGGTCGGCCTGAAGCGGCCTCGACCGCGGCTTGTAAACGTTAACGCAAAAGAATGTATGGCGCGTCCCGCTGGGACGCGTCCTGGTCTGTACGGAGGTCTACTTGGACAAGAACATGAAAATTCTCATCGTGGACGACTTTTCCACGATGAGACGCATCATCAAGAACCTCTTGCGGGACTTGGGCTTCACCAATACCGCCGAGGCCGACGACGGCACCACGGCGCTGCCGATGCTGCACAGCGGCAACTTCGATTTCCTCGTCACCGACTGGAACATGCCGGGCATGACCGGCATCGACCTGCTTCGCGCGGTGCGCGCCGACGAGCGCCTCAAGCACCTGCCGGTACTCATGGTCACCGCCGAGGCCAAGCGCGACCAGATCATCGAAGCGGCCCAGGCCGGGGTCAACGGCTATGTGGTCAAACCCTTCACCGCCCAGGTCCTGAAGGAAAAGATCGAGAAGATTTTCGAGCGGGTCAACGGCTGAAGCCGGCCAAGAGGGTGTCATGGTGCTTGGTAACGATTCCACGGGCGATGAATTCGAATCGACCCTGAAAAAACACGCGCGCGAACTGGTGGACTGCCTCGAACGGGGACATTTCCAGCAGGCGGTGCAACTGATCCAGGAGCTCAGCCAGGCCAGGGACCGCGGTCTGTACCAGGAAGTGGGCAAGCTGACCCGCGAACTGCACAACGCCATCGTCGATTTCCAGATCGACCCGCATTCCCCGCACGCGCAGGAAATGTCGCAGATCGCCGACGCCACCGATCGTCTTTCCTACGTGGTGGAGATGACCGAGAAGGCCGCCAACCGGACCATGGACCTCGTGGAGCAGAGCGCCCCGCTGGTCAACCAGATGGGTGACGATGCACGGGCACTGCAGCAGGACTGGCAACGCTTCATGCGCCGGGAAATCGACGCCGACGGTTTCCGCGAGCTGGCCAAGCGCATCGATCAGTTCCTCGTGCGTAGCGGCGAGCACGCCGGGCAGTTGTCTTCCCAGCTCAACGACATCCTGCTGGCTCAGGATTACCAGGACCTGACCGGCCAGGTGATCAAGCGCGTCACCAAGCTGGTCACCGAGGTCGAGAGCAACCTGGTGAAGCTGGTCTGGATGGCCGGGCAGGTGGACCGCTACGCCGGCATCGAGCACGACCACGTGAGCATGCGCCACCAGGCCGCGCTGGAGCGCTCGGCCAAGGGCGAAGGGCCGCAGGTCGCCGCGAGCAAGCGCGAAGACGTGGTGTCCGGGCAGGACGACGTGGACGATCTGCTGTCCAGCCTGGGTTTCTGACCCGCCCGGCTCAAGACTGCGGCGTAGCTGCCGTTAAGTATGCATTGAACGCTGGCGTCGACGGGACGCCGGCACAGCCTTCGTCATGCCGGTGATCCCGGCGCGGACGAAGGTCGGTCCGCAAGGCGCGGACCGGTATTTCCGGCAGGACCGCGGTCTTGCCGACCCTTTCGAGTAACACGTCTCTGGGAGCAGCCGAATGAGCTTCGACGCCGATGAAGAAATCCTCCAGGACTTCCTGGTTGAGGCCGGCGAGATTCTCGAGCAATTGTCCGAACAACTGGTCGAGCTGGAGAGCCGGCCGGACGACATGGACCTGCTCAATGCCATTTTCCGCGGGTTCCATACGGTCAAGGGCGGTGCCGGCTTCCTCCAGCTGAACGCGCTGGTGGAATGCTGCCACATCGCGGAAAACGTCTTCGACATCCTGCGCAAGGGCGAGCGGCGCGTCAGCTCCGAACTGATGGACGTGGTGCTGCAGGCGCTGGACACGGTCAACGCGATGTTCGACCAGGTGCGCGAGCAGTCCGAGCCGACTCCCGCCACCCCCGAACTGCTGGCGGCGCTGGCGCGCCTGGCCGAACCTGAGGGCGCTGCGCCCGCGCAAGCGCCGGCTGTCGCGGAACCGGAGCCCGAACCCGAACCGGCGCCGGCAAGTGCGCAGGCCGGCTCCAGCGATATCACCGACGACGAGTTCGAACAGTTGCTCGACGCCCTCCAGGGTGGCGAGGTGCAGGCGGCGCCCGCCGAAGCAGCCGTCGAGGCGCCGGGCGGCGACGAGATCAGCGACGCCGAGTTCGAGGCACTGCTCGACCAGTTGCATGGCAAGGGCAAGTTCGTTCCGCCGGCGGCATCCGCCGCGCCGGAGCAGGCCCCGGCGGAGCCCGTGGCAGCCGCCGCGGCTGGCGGCGATGACATCAGCGACGATGAGTTCGAAGCGCTGCTCGACGAACTGCATGGCAAGGGCAAGTTCGGCGAGGCACCGGAAGCTGCGGCTGGGCCCGTCGCGACACCCCCCGCCAGCGCTCCCGCCGAGACGGCAGGAGCGGGCACGGCGCCAGCCGCCGCGACTGGCGAGGATATCAGCGAAGACGAATTCGAGGCGCTGCTCGACGAGCTGCACGGCAAGGGCAAGTTCAATGGCGCTTCCGAAGCTGTCGCGGCCGCCGCCGCGGTAGTCAAGAACATCGCGGCGAAGAGTCCCGCGGCGAAACCGGCGACGCCCGCCAAGGCCGCCGCGCCCAGGCCGGCGGCGAGCGAGCGGCCGGCGGCCAGCGAAGCGGAGACCACCGTGCGCGTGGATACCGCGCGCCTCGACGAGATCATGAACATGGTCGGCGAGCTGGTGCTGGTGCGCAATCGCCTGGTACGCCTGGGCCTGAACAGCGGCGACGAAGCCATGGCCAAGGCCGTGGCCAACCTCGACGTGGTCACCGGCGACCTGCAGATGTCGGTGATGAAGACCCGCATGCAGCCGATCAAGAAGGTCTTCGGCCGCTTCCCGCGCCTGGTCCGCGACCTGGCGCGGAACATGAAGAAAGAGATCAATCTGGAACTGGTGGGCGAGGAGACCGACCTCGACAAGAACCTGGTCGAGGCCCTGGCCGACCCGCTGGTGCACCTGGTGCGCAACGCCGTCGACCACGGCATCGAGAGCCCGGAGGAGCGCGAGGCCGCCGGCAAGCCGCGGGTCGGCCAGGTGGTGCTGTCGGCGGAGCAGGAGGGCGATCACATCCTCCTGATGATCACCGACGACGGCAAGGGCATGGACGCCGAGGTGCTGCGCAACAAGGCGGTGGAGAAGGGCCTGCTGGAGCGCGATGCGGCGGACCGCCTGACCGACCTGGAATGCTACAACCTGATCTTCGCCCCGGGTTTCTCGACCAAGACCGAGATTTCCGACGTGTCCGGCCGCGGCGTCGGCATGGACGTGGTGAAGACCAAGATTTCCCAGCTCAACGGCACGGTCAACGTGTTCTCGCAAAAGGGATCCGGCTCGAAGATCGTCATCAAGGTGCCGCTGACCTTGGCGATCATGCCTACCCTTATGGTGATGCTGGGCAGCCAGGCGTTCGCCTTCCCGCTGGTCAACGTCAACGAGATCTTCCATCTCGACCTGTCGCGCACCAACGTGGTGGATGGCCAGGAAGTGGTGATCGTCCGCGACAAGGCGCTGCCGCTGTTCTACCTCAAGCGCTGGCTGGTGCCGAGCGCGGCCCACGAGGAGCAGGGCGAGGGACATGTGGTGATCCTGTCGGTCGGCACCCAGCGTATCGGGTTCGTCGTCGACCAGTTGGTAGGACAAGAAGAAGTGGTGATCAAGCCACTCGGCAAGATGTTGCAGGGCACCCCCGGCATGGCGGGCGCCACGATCACCGGGGACGGGCGCATCGCGCTGATCCTCGATGTGCCGAGCATGCTCAAGCGTTACGCACGGCGTATCTGACGCCGCGTATGGATTTCCGGCGACGCGGGAGCGTCGCCTTCTGAGGAGTAGCTATGGCAGTCAAAGTCCTGGTGGTGGACGATTCGGGGTTCTTCCGCCGCCGTGTCTCGGAGATTCTCTCGGCCGATGGGCAGATCCAGGTGGTCGGCACCGCCACCAATGGCCGCGAGGCCATCGAGCAGGCGCTGGCCCTGAAACCCGATGTGATCACCATGGATTACGAGATGCCGCTGATGGACGGCATCACCGCGGTGCGCAACATCATGCAGCGCTGCCCGACCCCGGTCCTGATGTTCTCCTCGCTGACCCACGAGGGCGCGCGGGTGACGCTGGACGCGCTGGACGCCGGGGCGGTGGACTACCTGCCGAAGAATTTCGAGGACATCTCGCGCAACCCCGACAAGGTTCGCCAACTGCTTTGCGAGAAGGTCCTGACCATCGCCCGCAGCAACCGCCGCTCGATCAGCCTGCCGCCGTTGCCGTCGAGCCCGGCGGCCAGCCATGCGCCGAGCGCCTCCGCCGGCCTCGGGACGAGCGCCCGGACCGCGGGCTCGGCACCGGCAGCCGCATCGGCGGGCTCCGCCGCGCCGAAGCGCAAGGCCTACCGCCTGGTGGCGATCGGCACTTCCACCGGCGGGCCGGTCGCCCTGCAGCGCGTGCTGACCCAGTTGCCAGCCAATTTCCCGGCGCCGCTGGTGCTGGTCCAGCACATGCCGGCGGCCTTCACCAGGGCCTTTGCCGAGCGCCTCGACAAGCTCTGCCGGATCAACGTCAAGGAGGCCGAGGACGGCGATGTCCTGCGCCCCGGCCTGGCCCTGCTGGCGCCGGGCGGCAAGCAGATGATGATCGACGGTCGCGGCACGGTGCGCATCCTGCCCGGCGATGAGCGCCTGAACTACAAGCCCTGTGTCGACGTGACCTTCGGTTCGGCGGCCAAGGCCTACAACGACAAGGTGCTGGCGGTGGTCCTCACCGGCATGGGCGCCGACGGCCGCGAGGGCGCGCGCCTGCTCAAGCAGGGCGGCAGCCAGGTGTGGGCGCAGGACGAGGCCAGCTGCGTGATCTACGGGATGCCGATGGCCGTGGTCAAGGCCAACCTGGCCGACGCGGTGTACAGCCTCGATGACATCGGCCGGCACCTGGTCGAGGCGTGCCAGTAAGGCGTGGATAGGGGAATGAAGAGAATGCCGTCGATGGCCAGCCGCATGCCGAACAGCGAACGCTCCCGCCAGCCCGGAGGGGCGCGCTGATGGATGTGCTCAGCCTGGTCGGGATCATCCTGGCGTTCGTCGCCATCGTCGGCGGCAACTTCCTCGAGGGTGGCCATGCCGGCGCCCTGCTGAACGGGCCGGCGGCGCTGATCGTGATCGGCGGCACCCTTGCCGCGGCGTTGCTGCAGACCCCGGTGAACGTGCTCAAGCGCGGCCTGGGCATGCTCGGCTGGGTGTTCTTCCCGCCGCGCGAGGATCTCGCCGGCGGCATCGACCGGATCGTCGCCTGGAGCATGACCGCGCGCAAGGAAGGCCTGCTGGGCCTGGAAAGCATCGCCGATGCCGAGGCCGATCCCTACGCGCGCAAGGGCCTGCAATTGCTGGTGGACGGCGCCGAGCCGGAGGTCATCCGCAGCATCCTCGAAGTCGATCTGTTCACCCAGGAGGGCCGCGACCTGCAGGCCGCCAAGGTGTTCGAGAGCATGGGCGGCTATGCGCCGACCATCGGCATCATCGGCGCGGTGATGGGCCTGATCCACGTGATGGGCAACCTGGCCAACCCGGCGCAACTGGGTAGCGGCATCGCCGTGGCCTTCGTCGCCACCATCTATGGCGTCGGCTTCGCCAACCTGCTGCTGTTGCCGATCGGCAACAAGCTGAAGACCCTGGTCCTGCGCCAGTCGCGCTACCGCGAAATGCTCCTGGAGGGCCTGCTGTCCATCGCCGAGGGCGAGAACCCGCGCTCCATCGAGCTGAAGCTGCAAGGCTTCATGGACTGAGCGGAGCCGATCATGCCGCGTCGCCGTCGCCACCATGAAGAACACGAGAACCACGAACGCTGGCTGGTTTCCTATGCCGACTTCATCACCCTGCTGTTCGCCTTCTTCGTGGTGATGTACTCGATTTCCTCGATCAACGAGGGCAAATACAAGATCCTCTCGGAAACCCTCACCGGGGTGTTCAACCAGCCCGATCGCTCGCTGAAGCCGATCCCCATCGGCGAGGAACGCCCGCGCACCACCGAACCGGAACGTACCAGCGTCGAGGAGCAGCCCAGCGACAACGCGGCCAGCGCCGATTCGCTGCAGCAGATCGCCGACAGCGTGCGCGGCGCCTTCGGCGACCTGATCGCCTCCGACCAGTTGAGCGTGCGCGGCAACGAACTGTGGATCGAGATCACCCTCAACTCCAGCCTGCTGTTCCCCAGCGGCGACGCACTGCCCAACGATGCGGCGTTCGGTATCGTCGAGAAGGTCGCCAAGATCCTGGCGCCCTACAAGAACCCCATCCATGTCGAGGGCTTTACCGACGATGTACCGATCCACAGCCAGCGCTATCCCACCAACTGGGAGCTGTCGGCGGCGCGGGCGGCGAGCATCGTCCGCCTGCTCGGCAACGATGGCGTCGAACCGTCGCGGATGGCCGCGGTGGGCTATGGTGAATTCCAGCCGGTGGCGGATAACGCCAGCGCCGCTGGACGGGCGAAGAACCGCCGGGTGGTGCTGGTGATCTCGCGCAACCTGGAGGTGCGGCGCAGCGTCAGCGGTGTCGGCAGCGGCAAGGCGCAGCCGGATTCGGCGTTGCGCCATGCGGGTTCGGCGGCTGGCACGCAAGCTGCAAATACTGGCGGTACGCCGGCGCCCGCGCCGGCAACCGTCAATTCCCCGTCGCCTTCGCCATGAGTGGGCGAAACGTGGTTTCCGTCCGGGCGCCGGGGCCGAACCGGCCAGTAGCGCGGCCCCAACCGGGTAGTCCCATGCCAGGAAGAGTAGAGCAATGAAAGTCTGGGCAGTCGCCAATCAGAAAGGAGGGGTCGGCAAGACCACCTCGTCCATCGCCCTGGCCGGCCTGCTGGCGGATGCCGGCAAGCGCGTGGTCGTGGTCGACCTGGACCCCCACGGCTCGATGACCAGCTATTTCGGCTATGACCCGGACACCCTCGAGCACAGCGCCTTCGACCTGTTCCTGCACCAGGGCAACGTTCCCGAGGGGCTGCCGGCCTCGCTGCTGCGCAGCACCAGCAGCGAACGCATCTCGCTGCTGCCCTCGAGCACCGCGCTGGCGACCCTGGAACGCCAGTCGCCAGGCAAGAGCGGGCTCGGCCTGGTGGTCTCGAAGAGCCTGGCGCAGCTCTGGCAGGACTTCGACCACGCGATCATCGACAGCCCGCCGCTGCTCGGCGTGCTGATGGTCAACGCGCTGGCCGCCAGCCAGCACCTGGTGATCCCGGTGCAGACAGAGTTCCTCGCGGTGAAGGGGCTGGAGCGGATGGTCAACACCCTGGCGATGATCAACCGGTCGCGCAAGCAGGCGTTGCCCTATACCATCGTGCCGACCCTGTTCGACCGGCGGACGCAGGCATCCTTGAGTACCCTGCGGATACTCAACGAGAACTACCCGGACAACCTGTGGCAGGCATTCATTCCCATCGATACCCGCCTGCGCGATGCCAGCCGGGCGGGTGTCACGCCGTCGCAGCATGACGGCAAGAGCCGCGGGGTGATCGCCTATCGCGCCCTGCTCAAGCACCTGCTGGCGCAGCAGCCGGCCACCCGGGTGGCCTGATGACGCGCCGGCGAGCGCGCCGACAGGCGCATTCAAGCCGCACCGGGGTGCGGCCGATAACCGTTGTAGACCCTTGTCGCGGAATACCCACATGAGCGCCGCTACCGCCACCCGTTCGCAACTGGCCTTGCAGTCCTACCTGGACGCGCTGCTCCAGGAGGCCACTTTCGAAGAACTGGAAACGCCCGTCGAGGCGCCGCTCGCGCTCGCGCCGGCACCGGTGACGCCGCTTGCCGTTCCGGTCGTCCCGGTCGAGGCGCCGATCCCGGCGGACCAGACGGTGACAGCGGCGATCGATGAGCATTTCGACGAATTCGAGGCCGCGGTGCTCGAGGAGCAGGTCCGCGATGCGCGCCTGGCGCCACCGGTAGCGCTGCGCGAGGTGCCGGCCCCGGCAGACGGGCTGCCGGTCGAGACCGGCAACCACGAAATCATCGAGCTGCGCGTGCCGAACGCCCCGGCGAGCATGGGCGAAACGCCGTTGCTCGATCTGCCGTTGCTCGACGACGGCCGTCCGGCCTGGGCGGCGGAACCCTTCGAGTGCCTGCTGTTCGACGTCGCCGGGCTGACCCTGGCGGTGCCGCTGGTGTGCCTGGGTTCGATCTATCCGCTGGAGAACCAGGAGCTGACCCCGCTGTTCGGCCAGCCCGACTGGTTCCTCGGCATCCTGCCGTCGCAGGCGGGTAACCTGAAGGTGCTGGACACCGCGCGCTGGGTGATGCCCGAACGCTACCGCGACGATTATCGCGACGGCCTCAAGTACGTTATCTCGGTCCAGGGCTACGAATGGGGTCTGGCGGTGCACCAGGTGAGCCGCTCGATCCGCCTCGACCCGGCCGAGGTGAAATGGCGCAGCCAGCGCAGCCAGAGACCCTGGCTGGCCGGTACGGTCATCGAACACATGTGCGCGCTGCTGGACGTGGCGGCGCTCGCCGAGCTGATCGCCAGCGGCGCCGTCAAGCGCCTGCATGGCGACCGTTGATAGACAGTTTCCGCCGGTTGCGGCGGGTTTCGAGAGGTTAGGGGAATGAGCAAAGCCACCGCGCAAAGTGCCGAAGATCCGATCCTGCAGTGGGTCACCTTCCGCCTGGACAACGAGAGCTACGGCATCAACGTGATGCAGGTCCAGGAGGTGCTGCGCTACACCGAAATCGCCCCGGTGCCGGGGGCGCCGAGCTACGTGCTGGGTATCATCAACCTGCGCGGCAACGTGGTCACGGTGATCGACACCCGCCAGCGCTTCGGCCTGGACCCGGCGCCGATCAGCGACAACACCCGGATCGTGATCATCGAGGCGGACAAGCAGGTGGTCGGCATCCTGGTCGACAGCGTCGCCGAGGTGGTCTACCTGAAGCAGTCGGAGATCGAGACCGCGCCGAACGTCGGCAACGAGGAATCGGCCAAGTTCATCCAGGGCGTCTGCAACAAGAACGGCGAACTGCTGATCCTGGTCGAGCTGGACAAGATGATGACCGAGGAAGAGTGGTCGGAGCTGGGCAGCATCTGATGCGTCCGATCGCTACGAGGGCTCGCTGAGATGGAGATCGTCGCGCTGGCACTGGCGGCCGTCGCCTGCCTCGGCCTGGCGGCGGCGTGCCTGTGGTTGCGCCGCGAGCTGCGCCGGCTGGAAGCCCTGCTGGCGCAGCAGGCGGAACAGGGCGTCGCCCGCGACAGGCGTCTCAAGGAGTTGAGCAAGCGCATCGAGTCCTACCAGCAGGTCAACATCCGCATGGGCGAGGCCTTGCAGGACCTGGGCAAGCAGCTGGCGCCGCTGCCCGACCGGGTCGCCCGCCTGGAGCAGCGCGATCCCACCACGCTGTCGTTCAGCCAGGCCGCGCGCCTGGTCGGGCTAGGCGCCAGCGCCGAGGACCTGACCCAGGCCTGCGGTCTCTCGCAGGCCGAAGCCGAACTGGTGGCGCGCCTGCACGAAGCCAGGGACAAGTGAAGGCCATCCGGCCTTCATCGCGCCGTTTCAGGCGAGCAGCCGGCTCGCCACGTCTTCCAGCGCAACCTCACCCCTGAACTCTCCGCTGCTTTGCGCAGGCAGCCCGTCCTCGATGGCATGGGCGAAGCGTACGGCGGGGTCCTGCTCCAGTTTCTCCAGGTGCCGGTGCAGCCGCGGGAAGTCGCTTGCCAGGTCGAAGTAGCCCAGTTCCCGGCCCCAGCGCGCGGTACCGGCCAGGTAGGCGTCGGCGACGCTCGGTCCTTCGCCGGCCAGCCACTTGCGTTCGCCGAGCAGGCTTTCGACCCGCCCGTAGGCCCGCGCGGCGCGAGCCAGCGCGCCGGCCTGGGCGGTCTGCCCGGCGCCGGCGAGGTAGAACAGCGCGCCCCAGGCCGAATGGCATTCGGTATGCAGCAGGGCGAGGACGAAGTTCAACTCGTCGAACTCGGCGCTGCCCTGCGGATAGCCCAGCTTCCTGCACAGGTCGCGCGCCGCCAGGTGCTGGAGAATCGCCAGGCTCTCGTTGAGTACGCGGCCGTCCTCCAGCAGCAGCGCCGGTGTCTGTCGCGCCGGGTTCAGGCGCACGTAGGTGCGCTCTTCGGCATCCACCGGCATCTCGATCCGGCACAGGCGGTAGGGTCGCCCCAGCCATTCGAGGGCGACGATCGAACCAAAGGAGCAGCCGTGGGGTACGCCATAAAACAGTACAGGTTCCATTTTCCATCTCCGTTCAGGTAACGCACGGCGCGTATCGCGACCGTCCTGAACACAGGGTAGGGGCTATATAGGCTATATTCGGTCCTGATTTATTCGACGGAAGAAAAAAATGTCCAGGCCCACCGTGCGCGTGCTCGCCCTGCTCGAACTGCTGCAGAGCCATGGCCAGCTCAGCGGCAGCGAGCTGGCCCGACGCCTGGAGGTGGATGGCCGGACTCTGCGGCGCTACATCGTCGCCCTGGAAGAACTGGGCATCCCGATCGCCAGCGAGCGCGGACGCCATGGCGGCTACCGGCTGGTGGCGGGTTTCAAGCTGCCACCGTTGATGTTCAGTGCCGAAGAAACCCTGGCCGTCTCCCTCGGCTTGCTGGCGGTGCGCGGCCTCGGCCTGGGGGAGAGCGAACTCGCCCTGGAAAGCGCCCAGGCCAAGCTGCGCCGGGTGATGCCCGACGCCTTGCGACGGCGCCTGGGCGCGCTCAGCGAAACGGCCAGCCTGGACATCGCCCGCAGCCGCGGGGTCGCCAGCGTGTCGGCGCTGGCAACCCTGGCCGAGGCTGCCCAGACCCGCTCGCGGGTCGAGTTCCGTTACCAGGGACCGCAGGCTGGCGCGACTTTCCGCCAGCTCGATCCCTATGGCCTGGCCTATCGCAATGGTTGCTGGTACGTGAGCGGTTTCTGCCATCTGCGCCAGGAGCTGCGCTCGTTCCGCCTCGACCGGCTGGACCGCCTGCGCCTGCTGGCGGAGCGCTTCGAGCGTCCGGCGGACTTCGATACCCTTCGCCATCTGCGGGAAAGCCTCGCCCGGGTGCCACGTGCCTATCCCCTGGAAATCATCCTGCGGGCCGATCCGGAGCGGGTCATAACGGCGTTCGGCGAGCCGCTCGGCCTGCTTTCGGAGGAGGAGGACGGCGCCACGCTGTTGCGTGCCCGCACCGACGACCTGGACTGGTTCGCCCGCCGCCTGTGCGGCCTGCCCTTCGGGTTCGAGATCAGGCAGCCGGTGGAGCTGCGCGAGGCGCTGCGGCGGCACCTCGAGCGGCTCCTGCAGGAACTGGCAGGGGCAGCTTCGGATCACAGGTAGGCATTTAGAGGAAAAATCCTATTAATTGTGCGCCACCCGCTTCCTAGAATCGATGCCGGTCAATGAGCACGTTTCCAGGAGGCCACACGGATGCCTGCAATACCCCGGCGCGCCATGGTGCTGTGCGCCAACCCCGGCCGTCTGCTCAGGTACGGAGCGCTGTTCAACTGCTGCGGCTATTTCCACCTGAGCCTGTGCCTGGACCAGCAGGAGCTGCGCCGCTCGCTGGATCAGGGTTTTCCATACGACTACTTTCTCCATGACGGTTTCCGTCTCGACCCGGCCTGCAAGAGCACCCTGGCGATGCTTGGGCGCAGTGGCAAGGTCGAACGCTTCCTGCTGGTGGGGGAACTCGACTGCCGGGAGAAGCGCCTGCTGTTCGAGTGGTCCACCGGGCATAACCTGAGCATCCGCTCCCTGTCCGACCGGCCCCTGGGTCATGCCGCGCTGGCGGCGCTGATGGCCCGCGATCGCAGTGGCCTGGACCTGCGCGGCATCGCGTGAGCGCTGTAGGTGGGAAGGTGACGCTCATTGCGCTATGGTCGAGGCCCAACCTTCCGCAGCGAGGCGTCGCATGTCCGTCCAGGCCCGGATCCTCAAGTCGATCGACACCATCGACCATGCCTTCCTGCCGGCGGGCGAGGCGCTTTCCGAGCGGGTGTTCCGGTGCCGGCAGGTGCATGGCGCCGGCATCGTCGAGGCGCGTTCGCTGGAGGAGTCGGGACGGCATGCCGCCGATGGCGTGTTCAGCGAGGGACCGCTGGCGGTCGCGGTGGTGACCGCGGACTGCCTGCCGATCCTCATGAGCAGCGCCGATGGGCGCCTGGTCGCGGCCCTGCATGGTGGCTGGCAAGGCCTGGTCGCCGGCATCGTCGGCGCGGCGGTGGCCCGCTTCAACGCCCGGGGTGTGGCCAGCGCGGACCTCCGGGTCGCCATCGGTCCCGGTATCAGGGCCTGCTGCTACGAGGTGGGTTCCGACTTCACCGAGGCGTTGCAGGTGCGTCACGGCGGACTCTGGATCGACGCGCAGCGGCCCTGGAGCCATTCTCGCCCGCTTCCCGAAAGGGCGCCCCGGTTCGACCCGCCCGAGCCAAGACAGGCGGGGCGGGGCGCCTGGTTCGACCTGGCGATGTTCTGTCGCCAGTTGTTCCGGGCCGCTGGCGTCGATCCGGCACAGATCGAGGCCAGCACCTTCTGTACCTACTGCTCCGGGGATACCTTCGCCAGCCACCGTCGACGCCAGCGCCTGGGCGAGGAGAAATGCCAGCAGTACGCCTGGATCGGGCGCAAGAGCGACGCTGGCTGATGGCGATATTGTTCGTGGTTCCTGGATGGTCATGGCGCAACGATGCGGTTTATCCGGCCTGGACCTGCTTCTAGACTGTTGCCAACGATTCGTGGCCGTCGCCGCGTGCATTCCAGGAGAGTCCCGCCATGCCTGACATCATCCAAGCCGCCGTCGTCACCGGCGCCTCCCGCGGCATCGGTCGCGCCATCGCCCGGCGGCTGGCCGCCGACGGCTTCGCGGTCGCGGTCAACTATGCCGGCAACCAGGCCAAGGCCGACGAGGTCGTGGCCGAAATCGTCGCCGCCGGCGGCGCGGCCATCGCCGTGCAGGGCGACGTGGCCAGCCCGGAGGACATGGACAAGCTGTTCGAAGCCACCAGGGGCGCCTTCGGCCGCATCGACGTGGTGGTCAACAGCGCCGGCGTGATGCCCTACCTGAAGATCGCCGATGGCGACCTGGAGGGCTTCGACCGGGTGATCCGCACCAACCTGCGCGGCGCCTTCATCGTCCTCGGGCTGGCTGCCCGGCATGTCGAGCGCGGCGGGCGGATCATCGCCCTGTCCACCAGCGTGATCGCCCGGGCTCTGCCCAGCTACGGTCCGTACATCGCTTCCAAGTCCGCCGTCGAGGGTCTGGTGCACGTGCTGGCCAACGAGTTGCGTGGCCAGGACATCAGGGTGAACGCGGTGGCGCCCGGCCCGGTGGCCACCGAGCTGTTCTTCGACGGCAAGAGCGCCGAGCAGATCGACCAGATCGCCCGGCTGGCGCCACTGGAGCGCCTCGGCGAACCGGACGAGATCGCCGCGGCGGTGTCGTTCCTGGCCGGGCCGGATGGCGCCTGGGTCAATTCCCAGGTGGTCAGGGTCAATGGCGGGTTCGCCTGAGTCTCGGGCTGCCGGTCGAAGGTTTCAGTCTTGACGTCTAGCGGCTCTTCTCGCCGCTGTCCGCCTGACGCGAGTCGGCGTCGCGCCTGCGCCAATAGTCGTCCTCATCGGTCTGGCGCTCGCTCAGGCGTTTCCCGCTGCGTGCGTCGAACTCCAAGATCCAGAAGGTGGCAGGCTCGTTCTGGTCGTCGCGAAGGTAGCTTCGGTAGGTGAAGCGGTTCCCATCCCGAATCAGGACTACCCGGTCGATAGCCCCCTCGTGATGGCGTACCTTGGCTTGCCGATTGACGCGGAATTCCGGGGTCAGGCGGTGCCGATCGATGACCGCATCCTTTTCCCCGTCGCCGAGAATGGCCGGGCTGGCCTGGGCATGGCTGATAAGCAGCAGGGCGGCGGTGGAGAGGGTTCTTGGCGAGCGCATGGGAAGGCCTGCGAAGTGTGGACGGGTTGTGCTGGGACAGCTCCCGTGATGTCTGGTTCCGGCATTTCGGCTCCGACCTGTAGCGGGCTTCGTTCAGTCGTCCGGACCTGCCAGCAGCAACGGCATGGACTGCGTCGTGGCGGATGGGTCGGGTTCCGTCGGGCACTTGCCCTTGAGGTGCCAGGCGAACGCGATGATCTCGGCGATGGTGCGATACAGCGCTTCCGGAATGGCGTCGCCGAGCTCCAGGCGGGCGAGCAGGCGGACCAGTTCGGCGTTCTCGTAGATCGGCACCTCGTAGTCGCGGGCGATGGCCAGGATCGCCTCGGCCAGTTCGGCGTCGCCCTTGGCGGAAAGGGTCGGCGCGGCCTGGCCGTCGTAGCTCAGGGCGATGGCCTGGCGCGGGGCGGGCGGCTGTTTTCTGCTCATGCGGTTTCGTCTACCCAGCGTTGTTCGATGGTCGCCCGCGGCCCCTGGGGCGGGCGGCCGCGCTGGCAGGTGATCTCGCCAACGGTCAGGCCGGCATCGCGCAGGCGCTGGCGCAGATGGCCGAGTTCATGCTCGACCAGCCGGGCGGTCGCGTCGCGCTCGGCCCACAGCTGGCTGGACAGGCTGCCGCGCAGCAGGGTGGCCTGGGCGTGCAGCGGTCCCAGTGGCTCGAGGTCGAAGGCCAGTTCGACGCGCCAGAGGCTTTCGCGGGCTTCTTCGCCGGTCTTGCGCTGTTCTTCCTGGAACTTCACCTGCAATGGCACCACCGAATGTTGGTGGCGCATCGGCACCTCCATCTGCCAGGTGGCCAACTGGGTGCCGTCGGGCAGTGTGCTGGTCTGCGCCAGGCTCGACAGCTGGTGGGTCTGCAGGCGGGAAATCGCCGCGGCGGCAAGGCGCAGCAGCGACTCCAGCTCCATGTCCTCGTCGAATAGCTGGAGAACCTTGCTCGGCAGGGGAAAGTTCAGCGCCTGGGTCTTGTTGGCGCTTTGTCCCAGGTTGCCCAGGGCGTTGCGGACGAAGGCCGGCAGCGCCTGGGCCAGGTTCGGCGTGTTGCCGGCGAACATGCCCGGCGCCTGTGCGGCGGCCTGCGGCAGCGGCGCGAGCTGGGCGAACAGGCGCAGCAGGTTGGCCTTCAGGTCCTGGCCGAGATGGTCGGTGGCGCCCTGCATCAGGCGCGCCTCGAGGAACAGTCCGCTCTGCTGCAGGGCCTGGCCGAGCAGCTTGGCGTCGCCCATTTTCTGCGCGTCCGGCAGGCCGGCGAAGAGGCGCTCCACGGCCTGGCGCAGATTGTCCGGCAAATCGTTGCGACCGGCCAGTCCGTGCAGGCCGGCGAACAGGCCTTCCAGGGAAGCCTGGCGGACATTCTGCCCGGCCAGTTGCTGGCCCAGCGCGAGTTGGTCGAGGCGTCCGCTGAGCGGCAGGAAGTCGATCTGCTGGCTGTTCCGCACCAGCGCCGTGAGCAGGCTGCCGACCGGCAGCGCCTGGGGCGAGTCGAGGCTCAGCTTGCTGCCGGCGAGCGGGGTGTTGAGCAGGTTCAGCAGGACCCGGTAGACCACCTGCTGGGCCTTGTCAGGCGGCAGCGCGGTACTGGACAGGACCTTGCCCTGGAGCAGGGTGCCGGGCGGCAGTTGCTCCAGATCGAGGCTGGTCAGCGGGCCGGCGCCGGCCATGCTGTCGAGCAGGGTGGCGACCACGCTGGCATTGCTGGTGGCGCTGACGTTGAGCAGGTTGCCCGGCACCAGCGGCCGGTTGCTCTGCACTTCCACCAGGCTCTGCCCGCTGTTCGCCAGGGTGAGCTTGAGCAGGACCTGGAAATTGTTCGCCAGGCCTTCCTTGACCGCCAGCACCTCGGCCTTGCCCGAATCGCCTTCGCCCAGCAGGCCGGCCAGGGTCTGCACCAGCTTCAGGGTCATCTCGGCGTCGGCCTGGGCGCTGCCCTGCGATTGCGCCGGCGGCAGAGGGCGCGGGGCGGAAACCGGGGGTAGTGGCGGGGAGGCGCCTATCTCGGCTGGCATGGGTAACAACCTGTCTTAAACGACCCTGCGGAGGCTGGGGAAGGGCGTGTATAATGCCGCGCCTGTCAAACAGGCTGGCCGCGTCGTCACCAGTATAGCGGCCGTGTTTATCCCGACTTTAGGGTCTGTTCCGTGAAGGCCTCCGGCGCCGCGACGAGGAGAGACGCTTGGCGATGTTGTTCGATGTCCGATCCTGCTGAAGTCCCCACTGCCAGCCCCTTGCTGGAAACCCTCGGGCTCGCCTGCGAGCGCGACTGGCGCATGCTGTTCGAGCGCCTCGACCTGCGCCTGGCGGCCGGCGAGATGCTACAGGTGGTCGGACCGAACGGCAGCGGCAAGACCAGCCTGCTGCGCCTGCTGTCCGGGCTGATGCAGCCGACCGCCGGGGAAGTCCGCCTGAACGGCCGGCCGCTTGCCGAACAGCGCGGCGAACTGGCCCGCAGCCTGCTGTGGATCGGCCATGCGGCGGGCATCAAGGGCCTGCTCAGCGCCGAGGAGAACCTCACCTGGCTCTGTGCGCTGCACCAGCCGGCCAGCCGCGAGGCGATCTGGCGGGCCCTGGCCGACGTCGGCCTGCGCGGCTTCGAGGACGTCCCCTGCCACACCCTTTCCGCCGGCCAGCAACGTCGCGTGGCGCTGGCCCGCCTGTACCTGGACGCACCGCCCTTGTGGATCCTCGATGAACCCTTCACCGCCCTCGACAAGCAGGGCGTGGCGCAACTCGAAGCGCACCTGGCCGGGCACTGCCAGCGCGGCGGGATGGTGGTGCTGACCACCCACCACAGCTTGCAGCAGGTGCCCGCCGGCTATCGCGAACTGGACCTCGGCGCGCTCAAGGCGGCCGGCGGTGCGACGGGCGAGCCGGTGCTGGCGGGCGATCCGGCATGAGCAACGTCTTCAGCCTGCTCCTGGCGCGCGAGGCGCGCCTGCTGTTCCGCCGTCCGGCGGAGCTGGCCAACCCGCTGGTGTTCTTCGCCATCGTCATCGCCCTGTTCCCCCTGGCGGTCGGGCCGGAGAGCCAATTGCTACAAACCTTGTCGCCCGGCCTGGTCTGGGTGGCGGCGCTATTGGCCGTGCTGCTCTCGCTGGAAGGGCTGTTCCGCAGCGATTTCGAGGACGGATCTCTGGAGCAGTGGGTCCTTTCGCCGCACCCCCTGGCTCTTCTGGTGCTGGCCAAGGTACTGGCACACTGGCTGTTCTCCGGGCTGGCCCTGGTCCTGATGTCGCCGCTGTTCGCGCTGATGCTGGGCCTGCCGGCCCGTTGCATACCGGTGCTGCTGCTCTCCCTGCTGCTCGGTACGCCGGTGCTGAGCCTGCTCGGCGCCGTCGGCGCGGCCTTGACCGTGGGCCTCAAGCGCGGCGGCCTGTTGCTGGCGCTGTTGATCCTGCCGCTGTACATCCCGGTGTTGATCCTCGGCAGCGGGGCGCTGCAGGCCTCCCTCCAGGGCCTGCCCGGCAGCGGACATTTGTTGTGGCTGGCGAGCCTGGCGGCGCTAGCATTGACACTCACGCCATTCGCCATCGCTGCCGGCCTGAAGATCAGCGTAGGCGAATGAGTCCACCCGCCAAGGCATCGGCGGGGGTGCGGTACCGGGCGGCTGCGTCGCCCGCGCTTGACCCGGGTTGGCAGCGCAAGGCCTTCCCGGTATTTCCAAAGAGCCCTGTAAACAGAGCCTGATGATGAATTGGACATGGTTTCACAAGCTTGGGTCGCCCAAGTGGTTCTACGAGATCAGCGGCCGCTGGCTGCCCTGGTTCGCCGTGGCGGCGGCGCTGCTGATCGTCACCGGCTGCGTCTGGGGGCTGGCCTTCGCGCCGCCGGACTACCAGCAGGGCAACAGCTTCCGCATCATCTATATCCATGTGCCGGCGGCGTTCCTCGCCCAGTCCTGCTACGTCATGCTGGCCGTGGCCGGTGCCGTCGGGCTGATCTGGAAGATGAAGATCGCCGACGTGGCGGTGCAGTGCGCCGCGCCGATCGGCGCCTGGATGACCTTCGTCGCGCTGCTCACCGGGGCCGTCTGGGGCAAGCCGACCTGGGGCGCCTGGTGGGTCTGGGACGCGCGCCTGACGGCGATGCTGATCCTGCTTTTCCTCTATTTCGGCATCATCGCCCTCGGCCAGGCGATCAGTAACCGCGACAGCGCGGCCAAGGCCTGCGCGGTGCTGGCCATCGTCGGCGTGGTGAACATCCCGATCATCAAATACTCGGTGGAGTGGTGGAACACCCTGCACCAGCCGGCCACCTTCACCATCACCGAGAAGCCGGCGATGCCGGTGGAGATGTGGCTGCCGCTGCTGATCATGGTCCTCGGCTTCTACTGCTTCTTCGCCGCCATGCTGCTGGTGCGCATGCGCCTGGAAGTGCTCAAGCGCGAATCCCGCACCGCCTGGGCGAAGGCCGAGGTGAAGGCCCTGGTGGAGAAGGCAAGATGAGTTTCGAATCGTTCGGCGACTTCCTCGCCATGGGCCACCACGGCCCCTACGTCTGGTCGGCCTATGGCATCAGCCTCTTGGTGCTGGCGATCAATGTCGCCGAGCCGCTGCTGGCCCGGCGTCGCTACCTGCAAGAAGAGGCGCGTCGCCTGCGCCGGGAGGCCCAGCAGTGAATCCGGTGCGCAAGAAACGTCTGATCATAGTCCTCGCCATCCTGGTGGGCGTCGGTGCCGCGGTGGGCCTGGCGCTGTCGGCCCTGCAGCAGAACATCAACCTGTTCTACACCCCGACCCAGATCGCCAACGGCGAGGCGCCGACCGACACCCGCATCCGCGCCGGCGGCCTGGTGGAGAAGGGCTCGCTGCAACGCAGCGCGGACTCGCTGAACGTGCGCTTCGTGGTCACCGACGGCGCGAAGGAAGTGACCATCGCCTACCATGGCATCCTTCCCGACCTGTTCCGCGAAGGGCAGGGCATCGTCGCCCTCGGCAAGCTGGGCGGCGACGGCGTGCTGGTGGCCGACGAAGTGCTGGCCAAGCACGACGAGAACTACATGCCGCCGGAAGTCACCAAGGCGCTCAAGGACAGCGGCCAACTGAAGCACTACGAGAATGGCAAGGCCGCCGGCGAGACCTCGTACAACCAGGAGGGCAAATAGATGATTCCCGAACTCGGCCACCTGGCCCTGATCCTCGCCCTCTGCCTGGCCCTGGTGCAGTCCAGCCTGCCGCTGGTCGGCGCCTGGCGCGGCGATCGCCAGTGGATGAGCCTGGCGCGCCCGGCGGCCTGGGGGCAGTTCGCCTTCCTCGCCTTCGCCTTCGGCTGCCTGACCTGGGCCTTCCTGCGCGATGACTTCTCGGTGGCCTACGTCGCCGGCAACTCCAACAGCGCGCTGCCCTGGTACTACAAGTTCAGCGCCGTCTGGGGCGCCCACGAAGGCTCGCTGCTGCTCTGGGCACTGATCCTCGGCGGCTGGACCTTCGCCGTGTCGATCTTCTCCCGGCAACTGCCGGAGGTGATGCTGGCCCGCGTGCTGGCGGTGATGGGGATGATCAGCACCGGCTTCCTGCTGTTCCTGATCGTCACCTCCAACCCCTTCAGCCGCCTGCTGCCGCAGACGCCGATGGACGGCAACGACCTCAACCCGCTGCTGCAGGACGTCGGCCTGATCGTCCATCCGCCGATGCTCTACATGGGCTACGTCGGCTTCTCGGTCGCCTTCGCCTTCGCCATCGCCGCGCTGCTCGGCGGCCGCCTCGACGCCGCCTGGGCGCGCTGGTCGCGGCCCTGGACCCTGGTGGCCTGGGCCTTCCTCGGCGTCGGCATCGTGCTCGGTTCCTGGTGGGCCTACTACGAACTGGGCTGGGGCGGCTGGTGGTTCTGGGATCCGGTGGAGAACGCCTCGTTCATGCCCTGGCTGGTCGGCACCGCGCTGATCCACTCGCTGGCGGTGACCGAGAAGCGCGGCGTGTTCAAGAGCTGGACCGTGCTGCTGGCGATCGCCGCCTTCTCCCTGAGCCTGCTGGGCACCTTCCTGGTCCGCTCCGGGGTGCTCACCTCGGTGCACGCCTTCGCCTCCGACCCGGAGCGCGGGGTGTTCATCCTGGCCTTCCTGCTGCTGGTGGTCGGCGGCTCGCTGACCCTGTTCGCCCTGCGCGCGCCGGTGGTCAAGAGCCAGGTCGGCTTCGCCCTGTGGTCGCGCGAGACCCTGCTGCTGCTGAACAACCTGGTGCTGGTGGTGGCGGCCTCGATGATCCTCCTCGGGACCCTCTACCCGCTGCTGCTCGACGCACTCAGCGGCGCCAAGCTGTCGGTCGGCCCGCCGTACTTCAACGCCATGTTCCTGCCGCTGATGGCTGCGCTGATGGCGGCCCTGGCGGTCGGTGTGCTGGTGCGCTGGAAGGACACCCCGAGCCGCTGGCTGCTCGGCATGCTGACCCCGGTGCTGGTGGCCAGCGCGGTACTCGCGGCGGCCGGCTCGATGCTTTTCGGCGACTTCAACTGGGCGGTGCTGGCGGTGTTCCTGCTGTCCGCCTGGGTGGTCCTGGCCGGCTTCCGCGACTTCCTCGACAAGACCCGCCACAAGGGCGTGCTGGCCGGTGCCCGCAGCCTGACCCGCAGCTACTGGGGCATGCAGCTGGCGCACCTGGGCATCGCCGTGTGCGCCATCGGCATCGTCCTCAGCAGCCAGTACAGCGCCCAGCGTGACCTGCGCATGTCGCCCGGCGACACCGTCGAACTGGGCGGCTACCACTTCCTCTTCGACGGCGCGAAGCACCACGAAGGGCCGAACTACACCTCGGACAAGGGCAGCATCCACGTCAGCCGCGACGGCAAGGAGATCGCCACCCTGCATCCGGAGAAGCGCCTGTACACCGTGCAGAGCTCGATGATGACCGAGGCCGGGATCGACGCCGGCTTCACCCGCGACCTCTACGTGGCGCTCGGCGAGCCGCTGGAGAACGGCGCCTGGGCGGTGCGCGTGCACGTCAAGCCGTTCGTCCGCTGGATCTGGTTCGGTGGCCTGCTGATGGGCCTGGGCGGCGCCCTGGCGGCGCTCGACCGGCGCTACCGGGTGAAGGTGAAAACACGTGTGCGCGAGGCCCTGGGCCTCGCCGGTCAGGGAGCCTGAGTCTTGAAACGAGCGATTCTGCTGCTGCCGCTGGGGATCTTCCTGATCGTCGCGGTGTTCCTCTTCCGCGGCCTCTGGCTGGACCCCAGCGAGCTGCCTTCGGCGCTGATCGGCAAGCCGTTCCCGGCCTTCGACCTGCCCAGCGTGCAGGACCCGGCCCGGCGCCTGACCGAGGCCGACCTCAAGGGCAAGCCGGCGCTGGTCAACGTCTGGGGCACCTGGTGCCCGTCGTGCCGGGTCGAGCACCCGGAACTGACCCGACTGGCCGAGCAGGGCGTGGTGATCTACGGGATCAACTACAAGGACGACAACGCCGCCGCCATCAAGTGGCTGAACGAACTGCACAATCCCTACCTGCTGAGCATCAGCGACGCCGACGGCACCCTGGGCCTGGACCTGGGCGTCTACGGCGCGCCGGAAACCTACCTGATCGACAGGCAGGGCATCATCCGCCACAAGATCGTCGGGGTGGTCGACCAGAAGGTCTGGCGCGAGCAACTGGCGCCGCTGTACCAGCAACTGCTGGACGAGCCGGAGGCCCGATGAAGCGTCTTCTCGCCGCCGCGCTGCTCGGTCTCGCCCTCTGCGGCGTGGCTCGGGCCGCCATCGACACCTACGAGTTCGCCAGCGACGCCGAGCGCGAGCGCTTCCGCAACCTGACCCAGGAACTGCGCTGCCCGAAGTGCCAGAACCAGGACATCGCCGACTCCAACGCACCGATCGCCGCCGACCTGCGCAAGCAGATCTACGGCCAGCTGCAGCAGGGCAAGAGCGACGGCGAGATCGTCGACTACATGGTCGCCCGCTACGGTGACTTCGTTCGCTACAAGCCGCCGGTCAACGAGCGTACCTGGCTGCTCTGGTTCGGTCCGGGCGCCTTGCTGCTGTTCGGCGTGCTGGTGATCGGCGTGATCGTCCTGCGCCGCCGGCGCCCCGCCGCCAAGGCGCAAACCACCCTGTCCGCCGAGGAGCAAGCGCGCCTCGCCAACCTGTTGAAGAACGACAAATGATCGATTTCTGGCTCGCCGCCGGCCTGCTGCTGCTGGCGGCCCTGGCATTCCTGCTGATTCCGCTGCTGCGTGGCCGTCGCGCCCAGGCCGAGGAAGACCGTACCGCCCTCAACGTCGCGCTCTACCAGGAGCGGATCGCCGAGCTGGCCGGCCAGCAGGCCGCCGGCACGCTGACCGCCGAGCAGCTGGAGAGCGGCCGCGCTGAGGCCGCCCGCGAACTGCTCGCCGATACCGAAGGCAGCGGCGAGGAGCGCAACTCGCGCCTGGGCCGGGCGCTGCCAATGGTTGCGGCGCTGCTGGTGCCGCTGGTCGCACTCGGCCTCTACCTGCACTGGGGGGCCAGCGACAAGGTCGAGCTGGCCCGCGAGTTCGCCCAGGCCCCGCATTCGATGGAAGAGATGACCAGGCGCCTGGAGCGCGCAGTCGAGGCCCAGCCGGACTCTGCCCAGGGCTGGTACTTCCTCGGTCGCACCTACATGACCCAGGAGCGCGGCGCCGACGCGGCGCGTGCCTTCGAGCGCGCCGCCGAACTCAGTGGACGGCAGCCGGAAGTGCTCGGCCAGTGGGCGCAGGCGCTGTATTTCTCCGGCGGCAAGAAAATGACCGCGCAGATCAAGGCCCTGGCCGACGAGGCGCTGAAGGGCGACCCGGCCGAAGTGACCACCCTCGGCCTGCTCGGCATCGCCGCCTTCGAAGAGCAGCGCTACGCCGACGCCATCGGTTTCTGGGAGCGCCTGGTGTCGGTGTTGCCGAACGAGGACCCGGCGCGCTCGGCGATCCAGGGCGGCATCCAGCGTGCCCGCGAGCGCATGACCGAGGCCGGGCAGACCCCGCCGGCGCCGGCCGCGCCCGCCGCCCAGGTGACCCTGACGGTGAAGGTGGATATCAGCGACGCGGTGAAGGGCCAGGTCAAGGCCGACGACAGCGTGTTCGTCTTCGCCCGTGCCGTCGGCGGTCCGCCGATGCCGTTGGCGGTGAAGCGCCTGACCGTCGCCGACCTGCCGGCCGAGGTCAGCCTGAGCGATGCCGACGCCATGATGCCGCAGCTCAAGCTCAGTGGTTTCCCGCAAGTCGAGCTGGTGGCGCGGGTATCCCGCGCCGGCAACGCCATCTCCGGCGAGTGGATCGGACGCGGCAAACCGTTGTCTACTGCGCAGTCGTCGGCGCAAGCGCTGACCATCGACGGCCCGGACCAGCCTCAGGCGGCCCGGCCATAACGACAACCGGTTGGGGGAGGTGCGGTGGTGAAGGCGAAGTATCTGGGTCTGGCGATTCTCCTCGGTGGGCTTGGCGGCTGCGTGGTCCATCCGCCGCAGACCAGCGAACCGGCGCCACCGCTGCCGCCGCAGAGCCAGCCTGGTCCGAGCACCGCCCCGGGCCCGACGCCGCCGCGCATCATCCCGCAACCGCAGACTCCGGCGCAGCCCAGCCGCTCGCGTCCGCAGTTCGCCCCGCCGCCAGGCGGCAAGGGCGTCTGGGACGGCAGCCTGGGGGTCTACGTGATCCGCGGCGAGCGCGATCTCTACTACCGCCAGCGCACCTACTACCGCTGGGACGGCGGCTGGTTCTGGTCCACCAGCCCGCAGGGGCCCTGGACCGAGACCGACGCCCGCGGCATCCCGCCCGGTCTCAGCCGGCGCTACGCTAATCCATGACCCCTAGGGGTTCTCCGGGTCGTGCCCGAGCGACTGGATGAACAGCGAGAACAGCTCCGGTTGCGAGGAAATGTCCAGCTTGGCGTACAGGTGGCGCCGATGGACCTTGATGGTCTCCGGCGAGATCGCCAGGCGCTCGGCCATGGCCTTCGACGAGTAGCCGCGGAGGATCAGGCGGGCGATCTCCAGTTCCCGTTCCGACAGTACGCTGGCGCCGAAGTGGCTGAGGGCGTCGCGGATCTGCGTGGCCATCTCTTCCTGCGGCGCGGCCGGCAACAGGCGCTGGCTGCGCTGTTGCCAGTGCTGCTGCATCAGCGCCAGGACCCAGCTCGCGAGCAGCCCGAGCATCCCGCATTCCTCGTCGGCGAACATCCGCTGCATGCCCAGCGACAGCGACAGCGCGCCCTGGCCGGGCACCTGGAGGATGAACTGCACCTCGTCCTCCAGCACGTTGTCGTGGAAGTAGCTGAGGTAATACTCGCTCTGCCGGAAGTGGTCCGGGGCGATTTCCTCCAGGCGGTACAGGCCGCTCGGCAGCCCCTCGCGGCAGGCCTGGTAGAAGGGGTCGAGCAGGTACAGGCCGTTCAGGTAGGCAAGCATCGAGGCCGGCCCGGCGTGCGGCTCGGCATCGTATTCCTCCAGCGCCACCGGCAGCCCGCTGGCCGGGTAGAAGATCGCCAGGGCGTTGTCGAACGGCAGGTGCTGGTGCAGCAGCAGGACCAGTTGCTTCCAGAAGCGGTTGCCGCCGATCTGCTCGATGGCGCGACCCAGGCTGGCGTGCATGCCGATGTCCCGGAACAGGGTGTGCATCCGTATTCGCTCCTCGGTGGTTTTTCGCAGGCACCGGTTTGCGGCTTTTCCACTCGCCGCGTCAAGGGGCGTAACCCCAAAGGGTGATTGGCCCGCCAGCACCGCGCTCCTAAAGTCGCCGCATAACCAGCGCCCCGGCAAAGGACCGCCGCGAGTCTCCGTTACTGCCTCAACTTCAATAACAATCAGAGGACAACGACATGAGCTCTTCCCCGCGCCCGAGGGCGCGCTGAAACCCACCCTGGGCGTGTTCGACGTGGTCGCCATCACCGTATCCGCGGTCACCCCCGCCAGTTCGGTGTTCGTCATCGCTCCCTTCGCCATCCAGCAGGCCGGTACCGGCGCGTTCTGGGCCTTCGCCCTGGCCGCAGCGCTGGCGCTGATGTTCGCCTGCTGCTACGCCGAACTGGGCCGGGCGCATAGCACCGCCGGCGGCGAGTACGTCTACGCCAAGCGGGTATTCGGCGGGTTGGCCGGCTACGCCACCTTCCTCACCGTGCTGGCGATGCTGCTGTTCATTCCGCCGGTGCTTGCCACCGGCGCGGCGACCTACCTGAACGCCGCTCTCGGCACCCGCTTCGACGCGCAGACCGTGGCTCTGGCGATCGTCGCCTTCAGCTACCTGCTGGGCATCCTCAACATCCGCGTCAACGCCTGGGTCACGGGCACCTGCCTGCTGCTGGAAGTGGCGGCGCTGCTGGTGATCGTCGGCCTCGGCTTCGGCCATGCGCAGCAGCCGGCGAGCGTCCTGCTGCAGCCCCAGGTGGTCGGCGACGACGGCATGCTGGCGGTCGCGCCCTGGGCATTGGTGATCGGAGCGGTCGGCACCGCGCTGTTCTCCTACAACGGTTTCGGTGGCGCGGTGCTGCTCGCCGAGGACATGAAGGACGGCGGCCACAGCGTGCACCGCGCGGTGCTCTGGTCGCTGGCGCTGGTGGTGCTGATCGAGATCGTCCCGCTCGCCGCGCTGCTGATCGGCGCGCCGTCGCTCCCGGCGATGCTCGCCAGCCCCGACCCGATCGGCTACCTGTTGAACAGCCACGGCAACGAGACGCTGTCGCGCCTGGTCAGCGCCGGGATCTTCCTCTCGGTGTTCAACGCCATCGTCGCCATCGTCATCCAAAGCGCCCGGGTGATCTTCAGCAGCGGTCGCGACGCGCTCTGGATGCCGGCGCTGAACCGTGCCTTCACCCGTATCCACCCGCGCTGGGAATCGCCCTGGCTGGCCACGCTGTTCCTCGCCATTCCCTCGGCGGCGCTGAGCTTCAGTTCCAACCTGGCCGAACTGACCTCGTTCACCGTGCTGCTGATCGTCATGGTCTACCTGATCGTCGCCCTCTGCGCGCTGTTCAGCCGGGTGCTGCGGCGCGACCGCGAACATCCCTACCGGATGCCGCTGTGGCCGCTGCCGGCATTGCTGGCGGCGAGCGGCGCGGGGTACCTGCTGCTCAACCTGTTCCTGGCGGCATCGGCCAGGGACGTGATGATCATCGTCGGATTGCTGGCGGTGTCGGTGATCCTCTACTGCACCTACGGCAAGCTCAGTCCGGCATTCCAGAAGCTTTGACACAGGAGTCCGCATGCGCGCTCGACAACTTGGCATCACCCTCGGCCTGGGCACTCCCGGCCCGTTCAACGCGATCACCGACGTTCCCGGCGTGCGCGTCGGCCACAGCACCCTGAACCAGCGGAGCGACGGCAGGCAGGTTCGCACCGGCGTCACCCTGGTCCAGCCGCGCGCCGGTGCGGCGCGCCTGCAACCCTGCTTCGCCGGCTGCCATGTGCTCAACGGCAACGGTGACGCCACCGGCCTGGAGTGGATCCGCGAGGCCGGCCTGCTGACCACCCCGATCGCCATCACCAATACCCACAGCGTCGGCGCGGTGCGCGACGCGCTGATCGCCGAGGAGCGCGCCGAACTCGGCGACAGCGGGCTGTACTGGTGCATGCCGGTGGTGATGGAAACCTTCGATGGCCTGCTCAACGACATCTGGGGCCAGCACGTCGGCGCCCGCCAGGTCGGTGAGGCGCTGGCCTGCGCCGAGTCCGGACCGGTCCGCGAAGGTTCGGTGGGCGGCGGCACCGGGATGATCTGCCACGAGTTCAAGGGCGGCATCGGCAGCGCCTCGCGGCGACTGCCGGCGGAGCAGGGCGGCTGGACGGTGGGTGCGCTGGTCCAGGCCAACCACGGCCAGCGCCGCGAGCTACGGGTCGATGGCTACCCGGTCGGCCGCCGACTGGGCGAGATCCCCTCGCCGTTCCGCGAGGAAGGCACCCCGGGCATGGGCTCCATCGTGGTGATCCTGGCCACCGACGCGCCGCTGCTGCCGCACCAGTGCCAGCGCCTGGCGCAGCGCGCCTCGATCGGCATCGCTCGCACCGGTGGCGGCACCGAGGACTCCAGCGGCGACGTGTTCCTCGCCTTCGCCACCGGCAACCAGGATCTGCCGCCAGCCGACTATGCGCGCAAGGAACTGCCGCAGAGCACGCCGCTGCGGATGCTCAACAACGACCACATCTCGCCGCTGTTCGCCGCGGCGGCGGAGGCGGTGGAAGAAGCCATCGTCAACGTGCTGTTGGCCGGCGAGGACATGCGCACCGAGGACGGCCGGCTGGTCCCCGCGCTGAAGGGGGAGACGCTCCTGGCGGCGCTGCGCGAGACCGGCTGGCCAGGGCGCTGAAAAGACTCTGCGGCCAGGGGCACGAATGACAAAAGCCGGAAACGCGCGAGCGCTTCCGGCTTTTTTCGTCGAGCGGCCAGGAATCAGTCGGGACTGTAGATCTGGTCGAACACGCCGCCGTCGATGAAGTGGGCCTTCTGCACGCTGCGCCAGTCGCCGAAGGTCTTCTCCACCGAGAAGAAGTCGACTTTCGGGAAGCGGTCGGCGAATCTGGCGAGGATCTCCGGGTTGCGCGGGCGCAGGTAGTTGTTGGCGGCGATGGTCTGGCCCTCGTCCGACCACAGGTACTTCAGGTAGGCCTCGGCCTGGGCGCGGCTGCCTTTCTTCTCGACCACCTTGTCGACCACCGCCACGGGAGGCTCGGCTTCGGCGGACACGCTCGGGTAGACCACCTCGAAGCCGCCGCGGCCGAATTCGCGGGCGATCATCTCGGCTTCGTTCTCGAAGGTCACCAGCACATCGCCGATCTGGTTCTGCATGAAGGTGGTGGTGGCGGCGCGGCCGCCGGTGTCGAGCACCGGAACCTGCTTGAACAGCTTGCCGACGAACTCCTTGGCCTTGTTCTCGTCACCGCCGTGCTTCAGCACGTAGCCCCAGGCGGAGAGATAGGTGTAGCGGCCGTTGCCGGAGGTCTTGGGGTTCGGTACCACTACCTGGACGCCGTCCTTGAGCAGGTCCGGCCAGTCCTTCAGGGCCTTGGGGTTGCCCTTGCGGACGATGAACACGGTGGCCGAGGTGAACGGCGCGCTGTTGTTCGGCAGGCGGGTCGCCCAGTCCTTCGGCAGTAAGCCGCCGTTGTCGGCGAGGGCATCGATGTCGGTGGCCTGGTTCATGGTGATGACGTCGGCGGGCAGGCCGTCGATCACCGAGCGCGCCTGCTTGCTGGAACCGCCATGGGACATCTGGATGGTGATGTTCTCGCCTTTCTCCGCTTTCCAGTATTTCTGGAAGGCCGGGTTGTATTCCTTGTAGAAGTCGCGCATCACGTCGTAGGAGACGTTGAGCAGGGGCTGGGCGGCGTGAGCGGCGCCGCCGAGCGCCAGGCCGGCGGCCAGCAGGGAGGCGCTGAACAGTCGTTTCACAGGGCAGTTCCTTTGAGCATGTTGTAATGGCTCGACTATAACGTCGGGTTATAATCAGGGTAAATATCAAAAACTGCTTTGCTTATTACCCACTCGCGCCTATGCCGCGGCCGGCGCTAGTCGAGGCCGCTGACCGCCAGGTCCCTGGGATACTCCACGCTGAACTTGAGGGTGGCGCTGCGTTTCTCGCCGGGTTGCAGGGACCAGTCCCACTTCAGCTTGCCGTCGTCCTCGCGCTTGACTTCCTGCGCCTTGGGTTCCAGCAGGGTGACCTGGATCTGCTCGTTGCGCGAGACCGGCAACTGGTCCTCGAACTGCACGCGTTCGGCGTTCTTGTGGTTGTTGCGCACTTCGATGCGGAATTCGTAGTTGACCCGCGTGCGGTTGCCGATCAGGCCACTGCTGTCGGTGTAGCGCTTGACCAGCTTGCGTTCGATGCCGATGCCCTCGTCGGCGCCCAGCGCCAGTTCGAAGCTTTCCCCGGGCATCACCCCGCGCAGATGGCCACTGGCGACGAAGCTGTTGCCGAGAAAGGTATTCAGGGTTCCGGGAAGCAGCGGGTAATCGCTGTCGTTGCGGGTCTCGGCTTCCAGGTAGGCGGTCTCGCGCAAGGCCGGGGCCGCCAGGTAGCGCAGCCTGGCCGGCATTTCCAGGCGGGCGATGGTGACCTTCTGCGCGCTGCCGTCGCTGTTCAGGGTCGCCGGCACGGGGATGTGGAACGACGCGCTGGCGGCGCCGCTGCTGACTTCCGCGGTGGCGAGCCGTGCCTCGGCCAGCTTCGGTGCCGGGGCCGGCATGGCCATCTTCGCCGAGGTCCTGGCGATGGGCGCGGCTTGCGGCATGGGCGCCGGAGCGTCCTGCATGGCCATTTCGGCGCCGTAGTAGGCGTTGGGCGCGTCGATGTCGACGATCCAGGGATTCAGCCGCGGTACGTTGCCGCCCAGGGCCGGACGGGCGGTGGAGAGCGTCAGGTCGACGTCGGTCCAGTCCTCGCCGCTGCTCTGCCGGACCAGGCCCTGGTAGGTCAGTTCGATGGTTTTCGCGCCGTCGCGCAGGCGCGCGTCGTAGGTCGGCTGCCAGGAGGCGTCGCGCAGGGTGTAGTCGAGCTTCACCTCGACCTGCGCCGGTTGCTCCAGGGCGACCCGCAGGATCGCGCGCTTGAAGCGCTTGCCATCGCCGTTGAGGGTGCCGCGCTGCTCCTGCAACTGCTGCTTGCGCTGCTCCAGTTCGGTGGCGCGGTCGTCCAGCTGGCGCTGTTCGGCGAGCAGGCGTTCGAGATTGCCTTCGGTCAGCTGCAGCAGGTTCTTCAGCTCGTCGATGCCGGGCAGGGGCCGATCCTTGCCCGGCTGGGTGCTGCCGCTCTGGATGTCGGCGAGGAACTTCTTCTGCGCTTCGAGCACGCTGCCGCGATCATGGATTTCCCGCAGTTGCCGGTCGATCTCGTGCAGTTGCTGGTCGAGTTGCTGCACACGGTTGTCGTTCGGGCGCTCGACCCGTTGCGCGGCGCTGCTGACGTCGAGCAGGGTGGCGGCGGCGCTGGCTTCGAGAGAGGCGCGCAGGCTGGCGTCGTCAAGCTGGAAGGGCAGTTGCTCGAGGGCGATCTCGTGCTGGCCCTTGGGCAGTTGCAGGCGTGCGGTGCGGGTGACCACGGCACGGTCGGCGTAGACGGTGACCGCGCTGATGCGGCTGTCGACCGCTTGCGGCGCGGCCAGCAGCGGAGCGCTGGCGAGCAGGCCGGCGAACAGGAACGGAGAGGCGGCGAGTCGATTCACGATATCTCTTCCTTGGGCGAATGGAGGGCGAGGGACGCGTGCGTGCGGTCCCTTCCTGCTGCCTGAGACGCAAGAGCGGTGAAAGACGGGTTAGGCGTCGCGAAGAAATTTTCCCCGTGGCCGTCAGCCCGGGCGTTCCAGGCGCTCCAGGGCGCTGCGCAGGTTGGCGCGGGCAGTGGCTTCCCAGCGTTGCCGCAGCGGCTCGCAGTGGTACAGCGCCGGTTGCTCCAGCAACTGGCGCAGCAGCTTGCCGCGCCCGGCGCGGAACAGCGGCTCAGGCACCCAGGCGTATTCGGCGCGGATGTCCGCCTCGTAGCGCGCGTAGACCGGCGCCGGCGCGGCGAGGATGGCGAGGTCGAGGTCCACCAGCAGGGCCGCGTCGGCGTCTCCCGGCGGCGCCTGGTGACAGGTGGCCATGATCAGTTCGCGCAGGGCCGGCCCCAGCGCCGCCAGCCCGGCCTGGTCGAGCCAGCGCTCGGTGCGGGTGGCGCTGGCGGCCTCGTTGTCCTGACGATGGGTGTCATAGACCAGGTCGTGGGTCCACAAGGCCAGTTCCACCAGGTCCGGCCGGCGCGCCAGGTGTCGCCAGCGGTCGAAGTGCTCCAGGCAGGCGAGGATGTGGCGATCGCTGTGGTAGTGCCGGTCGGCGCCGGTATAGGCCGCCAGCAGGGCGTCGAAGGCGTCCGCCGGCGGGCTGCCGCCGAAGCGTTGCCAGAGGGCGTCCCAGCGCTGTCTATCAAGTGTCCGCATGGGCGCTTTCCTCGCGGGGGAACAAGGGGTTGCCGCAGCGGCAGCAGAACGCCGCCTGCGTCTCGTGGGTCGCCTTGCCGCATACCGGGCAGTCCCGGTGCAGCAGGCTGGCCGGGTCCTGGCGCATGGCGGTGGCGAGTTCGGCGGTGAAGATCCCGGTGGGCACGGCGATGATCGAGTAGCCGGTGATCATCACCAGGCTGGCGATGGCCTGGCCGAGCGGGGTCTTCGGTGTGATGTCGCCGAAGCCGACCGTGGTCAGGGTGACGATCGCCCAGTAGATGCCGCGGGGGATGCTGGTGAAGCCGTGTTCCGGGCCTTCGACCACGTACATCAGCGCGCCGAACACGGTGACCAGGGTCATCACGGTGAGGAAGAACACGATGATCTTCTGCTTGCTGCCGCGCAGGGCGGTGAGCAGGAAGTTGGCCTGGCTCAGGTACTGGCGCAGCTTGAGCACGCGGAAGATCCGCAGCATGCGTATGACCCGGACGATCAGCAGGTACTGGGCGTCGGGATAGAGCAGGGCGAGGAAGCCGGGGAGTATCGCCAGCAGGTCGACCAGCCCGTAGAAGCTGAAGGCATAGCGCAGCGGCTTGGGCGAGCAGTACAGGCGCAGCAGGTATTCCACCAGGAAGATACCGGTGAAGCCCCATTCGATATAGGCCAGCAGGTCGCCGTAGTCCTGGTGGATCTCGTCGATGCTGTCGATCATCACCACCAGCAGGCTGGCCAGGATCACCAGCAGCAGCGCGCTGTCGAAGCGCCGGCCGTCGCGGGTATCGGTCTGGAAGATGATGACGTAGAGGCGTTCGCGCCAGCTGTCGGGTGCGCTCATCGTGGCTCCTGATGATGGATGCGGCACCTTACCAGACTAGCTGGCCGGCGCCAGCGTTCCCCGCCTCAGGAACGCCGACGGCCGAGGCGCGCGCCGAGGCCGCCGGCCAGGCGCAGGTACAGGCGCTCGCCGCCGATGCAGAGCAGGCAGGCGAGGATGAACGGCGCGGTCAGCGCCGGCAGGCCGAGGAGCCCGAACAGCGGCTGCAGCGCCACCGCCAGGCCGATGCCGAGCAGCGCTGGCCATGGCGTGCGGTAGCGCAGCGCCAGGGCCAGTCCGGCGAGGGCGGCGTTCAGGCCGTAGAGCCCGGCCAGGGCGCTCGGCCAGTCGTAGCCGAGCAGCCAGGCCAGCGGCAGGCTGGCCGCGGCGCCGGCCAGCGCCCAGGCGGCGGAGGGTCGCGAGACCAGCAGCAGGCCGAGCCAGACGAGCAGGCCGGCGAGTGGTTCGCCGAGGAAGATGATCTCGCCGATCCCCAGCGGCAGCGCCGCCAGCTCCGCCGTGCCGCTCCAGGCGCAGCTGAAGCAGCCGCCAGGAACCGCCGGGGCCAGGCCGAGCCAGGTGCCGAGGGGCACCAGCCACCAGCCGTTGAGGACGAAGCCCAGGGTATAGGGCGGTAGCCAGCGGCGTTGGCGCAGCCCATGCAGGAACAGCCATTGCAGCGCCACGCTGGCCAGGCAGCCGAGCGCCACCAGCGCCAGCAGGCCCGGCGACCAGGCGAAGCGGAATGCCAGCAGCATGCCGATCAGCACCGCGTTGTAGCCGTACAGCCCGGCCGCGATGTCGCTGTCGGGGCAGCGCAACAGGCGCGCCAGGAGCGGGCCGAGGGCGCCGCCAAGGAGGGCGCCGGCGAGCAGCGGCGGCGCGCCGACGGCGATCGCCAGCAGGCAGGCCAGGCCCAGGCGTGGGTCGCCCTGGAGGAACACCTGGCTGATGCCGCGCAGGAGGATTCGGGATGCATTGAGGACAGGTTGCAGGTGCATGGCGGTCAGCGCGGCAAGGGCCGCTCGGCAGGCACGGAGATGCCGGGCCTGCGCGAGAGGCGGGGTTGATCATTGTACGGCCGGGAGCGGAGTCGACGCATCCCGCGCGACGTTGCCGGGCGAGGAGCATGCAAGCAGGGCGTCCCGGGAAGAAAAAAAGACCTCCGGCAGGAGTTGAACCGGAGGCCTTGAATGTCCATGGCCTGCATGGGAGTGCGCGAGGGAGGCCATGGTCCGACAAGAAGGTCTTTCCCGGATGGATGGAGACGCGGCCCCGTATTTCCGGCCCCATCCATCCGAGAGAGACAAGGGTGGCCCGACCCGCATGCCCGGGGGACGGCGCGGGCCGGACCGAACTCGTTTGCTTCAGAGACCTCCCAGCGGCGGCGCCACGGTCTCGATGCGCAGCATGTTGGTCGATCCGGGGCGACCGAACGGCACGCCGGCGGTGACCACCACGGTGTCGCCGCGGCGCGCCATGCGCTGGGCCAGGGCGATGTCGAGGGCGGTGGAGCAGATCTCGTCGACGTGCGCCAGTTGCTCGTTGACCACCGAATACACGCCCCAGGCCACGGTCAGGCGCCGCGCGGTGCGCAGGTTCGGGGTCAGGCTGAGGATCGGCGCCTTGGGCCGCTCGCGGGCGGCGCGCAGGGTCGAGTTGCCCGATTCGGTGTAGTTCACCAGCACCGCCACCGGGAGGATCCGGCTGACCCGGCGGATCGCGCAGCTGATCGCGTCGGAGACGGTGGCGTCGGGCTGCGGGCGGTTGACTTCGAGCTGGACGTGGTAGTCCGGCTCGGCCTCCACCTGGCGGACGATCTTCGCCATCATCTCCACCGCCTCGCGCGGGTATTGCCCGGAGGCGGTTTCCGCCGAGAGCATCACCGCGTCGGCGCCGGCGCCCACCGCGGTGGCCACGTCGGTCACCTCGGCGCGGGTCGGGGCGGGGGAGAAACGCATCGACTCGAGCATCTGGGTGGCCACCACCACCGGCTTGCCGAGCTGGCGGCAGACCTGGACGATGCGCTTCTGGATGCCCGGCACGCTCTCCGCCGGCACTTCCACGCCGAGGTCGCCGCGCGCCACCATGATCGCATCGGCGCGCTCGGCGATCGCCTCGATGGCGCTCACCGCGCTGGGCTTCTCGATCTTGGCCATGAGGAACGCCTTGTCGCCGATCAGTCCACGAGCCTCGTCGATGTCCTCCGGGCGCTGCACGAAGGACAGCGCCACCCAGTCGACCCCCAGTTCCAGGCCGAAGGCCAGGTCGCGGCGGTCCTTGTCGGTCAGCGGGCTGAGCTGCAGCACCGCTTCCGGCACGTTGACGCCCTTGCGATCGGACAGCTCGCCGCCCACCGCGACGCGGGTTTCGATGGCGTCGCTGTGGCAGTTGACCACTTCCAGGCGGATCTTGCCGTCGTCCAGCAGCAGGCTCATGCCCGGCTCCAGGGCATGGATGATCTCCGGGTGCGGCAGGTTGACCCGCCGCTCGTCACCGGGGGCGTCGCTGAGGTCGAGGGTGAAGGTCTGCCCGCGCTGCAATTGCACGGCGCCGGCGGCGAAGCGGCCGACCCGCAGCTTCGGACCCTGCAGGTCCATGAGCACGCCGATCGGGTAGTTCAGTTCCGCTTCCACCTCGCGTACCCAGGCGAAGCGCTGCGCGTGATCGGCATAGTCGCCGTGGCTGAAGTTCAGGCGGAACAGGTTGGCGCCGGCCTCCACCAGGGCGCGGATATCGTCGCGGCTGCGGGTGGCCGGGCCGAGGGTGGCGAGGATCTTGGCTTTCTTGTCGGCTGTCATGTCAGGACTCGAGGATGAGAATGGCGCGGAAGTCGTTCACGTTGGTCCGGGTCGGTCCGGTCACCAGCAGGTCGCCGAGGGCCTGGAAATAGCCGTAGCCGTTGTTGTCATCGAGCTCGTCGCGGATCTTCAGCCCGGCCTTCTCGCCGCGGGCATGGGAGCAGGGCGTCATCAGCGCGCCGGCGTTGTCTTCCGAGCCGTCGATGCCGTCGGTGTCGCCGGCCAGGGCCCAGATGTTCGGTTCGCCCTTGAGCTCGGCGGTGAGGCTGAGGAGGAACTCGGCGTTGCGTCCGCCGCGGCCGTTGCCGCGCACGGTGACGGTGGTCTCGCCGCCGGAGAGGATCACGCAGGGCGCCGCCAGCGGCTGGCCGTGCTTGCGGATCTGCCGGGCGATGCCGGCGTGGACCTTGGCGACTTCCCGCGCTTCGCCCTCGAGGTCGCCGAGGATCAGCGTCGAGAAACCGGCCGCGCGGCACTTCACCGCTGCCGCGTCGAGGGCGTTCTGCGGCGTGGCGATCAACTGGAAGTGGCTGCGCGCCAGGCACGGGTCGCCGGGCTTGACGGTTTCCGAGCGCGGGTCGGCGAGCCAGTCGAGGACGTTCCGCGGCACGTCGATGGCGTAGCGCTTGAGGATCGCCAGGGCGTCGGCGGAGGTGGTCGGATCGCCGACGCTGGGACCGGAGGCGATCACCGTGGCCTCGTCGCCGGGAACATCGGAAATCGCGTAGGTATGGACGCTGGCCGGCCAGCAGGCCTTGGCCAGGCGGCCGCCCTTGATCGCCGAGAGGTGCTTGCGCACGCAGTTCATCTCGCCGATGGCGGCGCCGGACTTGAGCAGCGCCTTGTTCACCGCCTGCTTGTCCGCCAGGGCGATGCCTTCGGCCGGCAGCGAAAGCAGCGCGGAGCCGCCGCCGGAGAGAAGGAAGATCACCCGGTCGTTCTCGTTCAGGTCGCTGATCAGTTCCAGCACGCGACGGGCGACGCGCTCGCCGGCGTCGTCGGGCACCGGATGGGAGGCTTCCACCACCTCGATGCGACTGCATTGCGCGCCGTAGCGGTAAGGCGCCACTACCAGGCCCCGGATCTCGCCCTGCCAGTGCTTCTCCACCACTTCGGCCATGGCCCCGGCGGCCTTGCCGGCACCGATGACGATGGCGCGCCCGCTGCGATCTTCCGGCAGGTGGTCGGCCAGCACCTGGTAGGGGTGGCCGGCCGCCACCGCGGTATTGAACAGCTCGGTGAGAAAGGCGCGTGGGTCGGTACTCATGACAGGCTCCGAATTTCTTGTTGTCGTGCCGCCGGTCGGGCCGGCGGTCGCAGCGTGGTCGACGCTTCCATTGCGCAGCACCCGCACCGGCGGGAACTGTGCAATGGAAGCGAGGCGCCCGGACGCAGAGGCCGTGAATCTCCCGGCCGGGCGTTCGCTTCCTTTACCCCGCCTTGTGGGCGGGGAAGGAAGAGGGCGGCGGCGAACACCGGAGTTCGTCGACCGTTCCTCTCCCCGATCCCTTCGAGAAGGGTTTCGTCGCTCCGCGCGGGGTGACGGGCCCGCGCGGACTGCGGATCACTCGTCGCGGATCGAGAAGTTGGCCATGTGTTCCAGGCCCTTGATCAGCGCCGAGTGGTCCCAGTTGCTGCCGCCGATGGCCGCGCAGGTGCTGAACACCTGCTGGGCGTTGGCGGTGTTGGGCAGGTTCAGGTTCAGCTCGCGGGCGCCGGCCAGGGCCAGGTTGAGGTCCTTCTGGTGCAGGCTGATGCGGAAGCCCGGGTCGAAGGTGCCCTTGACCATGCGCTCGCCGTGCACCTCGAGGATCCGCGAGGAGGCGAAGCCACCCATCAGCGCCTCGCGCACCTTGGCCGGGTCGGCGCCGTTGCGGGCGGCGAACAGCAGGGCCTCGGCGACCGCCTGGATGTTCAGCGCGACGATGATCTGGTTGGCCACCTTGGCGGTCTGGCCGTCGCCGTTGCCGCCGACGCGGGTGATGTTCTTGCCCATCGCCTGGAACAGCGGCAGGGCGCGTTCGAAGGTGTTCGGGCAGCCGCCGACCATGATGCTCAGGGTCGCCGCCTTGGCGCCGACCTCGCCGCCGGAGACCGGGGCGTCCAGGTACTGCGCGCCGGTGGCCTTGATCTTCTCGGCGAAGCCCTTGGTGGCGGTGGGGGAGATCGAACTCATGTCGATCACTACCTTGTTCGGGCCGACGCCTTCGGCGATGCCGTCCTTGCGGAACAGCACGTCCTCGACCTGCGGGGTGTCCGGCACCATGACGATGATGAACTCGGCTTCCTGGGCCACTTCCTTCGGGTTGGCCAGGGCAATGGCGCCGGCCTCCAGCAGGTCGGCCGGAGCGGCGTCGTGGTGGGTGGAAAGGAACAGGCTGTGGCCGGCCTTCTGCAGGTTCTGCGCCATGGGCTTGCCCATGATTCCGGTGCCGATGAATCCGATCTTGGCCATGCGGGTGTCTCCTGGTTCTGTCTGTCGAGTGGCTCCGCGCAGAGAGGCGGGAGCGTCTTGTTCGTAGGGGCGGGTCAGACGACGTTGTGCGTCTTCATCCAGCCGAGACCTGCTTCGGTGGTGGTGGCCGGCTTGTACTCGCAGCCGATCCAGCCCTGGTAGCCGATGCGGTCCAGATGCTCGAAGAGGAAGCGGTAGTTGATCTCGCCGGTGCCCGGTTCGTGGCGGCCTGGGTTGTCGGCCAGCTGCACGTGGTTGATCGCCGCCAGCTGGTTTTCCAGGGTGCGCGCCAGATCGCCTTCCATGATCTGCATGTGATAGATGTCGTATTGCAGGAACAGGTTGGCGCTGCCGACCTTGTCGCGGATCTCCAGGGCCTGGCGGGTGTTCTGCAGGTAGAAGCCGGGGATGTCGAGGGTGTTGATCATCTCCATGACCAGGCGGATGCCAGCGGCTTCCAGCTTGTCGGCGGCGTAGCGCAGGTTGTCGACGAAGGTCTGCTCGACACTGGCGCAGTCGTGCCCCTGCGGCCGGATCCCGGCGAGGCAGTTCACCTGGCGGTTGCCCAGCACCTTGGCATAGGCGATGGCCTTGTCGACCCCCTCGCGGAACTCCTGGACCCGGTCCGGGTGGCAGGCGATGCCGCGCTCGCCCTTGGCCCAGTCGCCGGCCGGCAGGTTGAACAGCACCTGCTCCAGGCCGTTGGCCTGCAGGCGGGCCTTGATCGTCTCGGCCTCGACGTCATAGGGGAAGAGGTATTCCACGCCGGCGAAGCCGGCCTTGGCGGCGGCGTCGAAGCGGTCGAGGAAGTCCACCTCGGTGAACAGCATGGACAGGTTGGCGCAGAAACGGGGCATGTCTTGCTCCTATCGTTCGGTCAAACGTTCGGGAGGCCTTTCGCCAGGGGTGGGGTGCCGCACGCACCGTCCGCGCCCCCGGGAAAGGCCGACGATCAATCGAGCAGGGAGATGGCGGTCGGCGCGTCGGCGCCTTTCTCGGCCAGTTCCTCGAACTCGTTGATGGCGTTGATCTCGGTGCCCATGGAGATGTTGGTGACGCGCTCCAGGATCACCTCGACCACCACCGGCACCTGGTGTTGCTGCATCAGTTCGCGGGCCTTGGCCAGGGCGGCGCCGATCTCGTTCGGGTCGAACACCCGGATCGCCTTGCAGCCCAGGCCCTCGACCACCGCCACGTGGTCGACGCCGTAGCCTTCCAGCTCGGGGGCGTTGATGTTGTCGAAGGCCAGCTGCACGCAATAGTCCATGTCGAAGCCGCGCTGCGCCTGGCGGATCAGGCCCAGGTAGGAGTTGTTCACCAGTACGTGGATATAGGGCAGCTTGAACTGCGCGCCGACCGCCAGTTCCTCGATCATGAACTGGAAGTCGTAGTCGCCGGAGAGCGCCACCACCTGGCGGCTCGGGTCGGCCTTGACCACCCCCAGCGCGGCGGGAATGGTCCAGCCCAGCGGGCCGGCCTGGCCGCAGTTGATCCAGTGGCGCGGCTGGTAGACGTGGAGGAACTGCGCGCCGGCGATCTGCGACAGGCCGATGGTGCTGACGTAGCAGGCATCCTTGCCGAAGAACTCGTTCATCTCTTCGTAGACGCGCTGCGGTTTCACCGGCACGTTGTCGAAGTGGGTCTTGCGCTGCAGCGTGCGCTTGCGCTGCTGGCAGCTTTCCAGCCAGGCGGCGCGCGACTTCAGCTTGCCGGCCGCCTTCCACTCGCGGGCCACTTCGAGGAACGCGTCGAGGGCGGCGCCGGCGTCGGAGACGATACCCAGGTCGGGCATGAACACCCGGCCGATCTGGGTCGGCTCGATGTCCACGTGGATGAAGCGACGGCCCTCGGTGTAGACCTCGACGCTACCGGTGTGGCGGTTGGCCCAGCGGTTGCCGATGCCGAGCACCAGGTCGGATTCCAGCAGAGTGGCGTTGCCGTAGCGGTGCGAAGTCTGCAGGCCGACCATGCCGGCCATCTGCGGGTGGTCGTCGGGGATCACGCCCCAGCCCATCAGGGTCGGGATTACCGGGATGCCGGTCAGTTCGGCGAACTCGCGGAAGCGCTCGGCGGCGTCGGCGTTGAAGATGCCGCCACCGGCCACCAGCAGCGGGCGCTCGGCTTCGTCGAGCATGGCCAGGACCTTCTCGGCCTGGACCCGGGTGGCCTTCGGCTTGCTCACCGGGAGCGGTTCGTAGGCGTCGATGTCGAACTCGATCTCGGCCATCTGTACGTCGAACGGCAGGTCGATCAGCACCGGGCCGGGCCGGTCGCTGCGCATCAACTGGAAGGCCTTCTGGAACACGTAGGGGACCTGGGCCGGTTCCAGCACGGTGGTCGCCCACTTGGCCACCGGCGCGGCGATGCTGGAGATGTCGACCGCCTGGAAGTCTTCCTTGTGCAGGCGGGCGCGCGGTGCCTGGCCGGTGATGCAGAGAATCGGGATGGAGTCGGCGGAGGCGGAGTAGAGGCCGGTGATCATGTCGGTGCCGGCCGGGCCGGAGGTGCCGATGCAGACGCCGATGTTGCCGGCCTTGGTGCGGGTATAGCCCTCGGCCATGTGCGAGGCGCCTTCGACGTGACGGGCCAGGACATGGTCGATGCCGCCGATCTTCTTCAGCGCGGCGTACATGGGGTTGATCGCGGCACCGGGGACGCCGAACGCGGTATCCACGCCTTCGCGGCGCATCACCAGGACGGCGGCTTCGATTGCTCTCATTCTGGCCATCGTTTTGTTCCTCGTTCTTATACTAATTGTGTACAAAAGTTGGAGCGATTCTAGGCAGAGGGTGAGCGCAAGGTCAAGATGGGTTGTATACGCTGGGAAAAGCCGCTGAAATTCATTTTTATCTAATTAAAACAATAACTTAGTCTCTACGTTAGCAGGCTTATAAAACCATCGTTTGAAAAAATGTATACAAAAATATGTTCAGATTGTTCTGATGTGTTGCTTTCGGAAAGCCGGTCGGCTACTAGATTGGGTACAAATTTTCGAACGCACCCGCCTTGCGGGTGGCTTCCCGATTTCTACCCTTATCAACTCGAGAGGAACGACCATGACCACCATCAGTCTGGAAACCGCGCTGGGCATCACCCGCCAGGCGCTGGCGCTGGGGCGCGAACTGTCCACCGCGCCCCTGACCATCGCGGTGCTGGACGCCGGCGGCCACCTGGTGGCGCTGCAGCGTGAGGACGGGGCGAGCATGCTGCGACCGCAGATCGCCATCGGCAAGGCGTGGGGCGCGGTGGCCCTGGGCAAGTCGTCGCGAGTGCTGGCGGCGGACGCGCAGCAGCGACCCTCCTTTATTTCGGCGGTGAATACCCTGGCCCATGGCAACCTGGTACCGGCCCCGGGTGGAGTGCTGATTCGCAACGATAAGGCCGAGGTGGTCGGCGCGGTGGGCATCAGCGGCGACACCTCGGACATCGACGAGCAGTGTGCGATCCAGGGCGTGCTGGCGGTCGGGCTGGTGCCCGACGCCGGCTGATCGCCAGGCCCGGCCATGGCGGCCGGGCCTTTCCTCGCTTCTTCAGCTGGCGTGTGTCGCCGTCCGCCAGGGGCTGGGTGCCGTGCCGGAAGCAGGATTCCTCGGCGTGGCAGCGATGCTTGGCAACGGTTCCCAGCAGGCATCCCGGCGGCTCGGCCGCCACCGGCGTACCAGCGGTACGGGGCCAGCCTGATCCCGGCTGTTGCCAGGGCTCGACAGGCGCGCCCTGAGCGGGTCAGAGCGGCAGCGGCCGCAACCGGCCGGCGCTCTTGCCGGATTGGCCGTCGGGCGTACAGCCTTTCAGGACCAGGCGGGTGATGGTTTCCACCGCCGCGTCGTAATCGGCGTCGCTGAGCTGTTCCTTGCCGGTGACGATGGAGATCTGCCAGTCGAAATCGGCATAGGTCTGGGTCGCCGCCCAGATGGCGAACAGCAGGTGATGCGGGTCCACCGGGGCGAGCTGACCACGGTCGATCCAGGTCTGCAGGCAGGTGACGTTGCGCTGGGCCTGGGCGTTCAGTTCGTCGAGGTATTCCTTCGGCAGGTGCGGCGCGCCGTGCATGATTTCGCTGGCGAAGACCTTGGAGGCATGCGGCAGCTCGCGGGAGATGCGGATCTTCGAGCGGATGTAGGCGGGCAGGGCGAGCAGCGGGTCGTCTTCCACGCGGAACGGCGCCGATGCCTGCAGCAACGGCTCGACGATGCTCTCCAGCACGCAGCGGTAGAGGTTTTCCTTGGACTGGAAGTAGTAGTAGACGTTGGGCTTGGGCAGGCCGGCGCGGGCGGCGATGTCGCTGGTCTTGGTCGCCGCGAAGCCCTTGTCGGCGAACTCCTCGCTGGCGGCGCGGAGGATCAGGCGCTTGTTGCGCTCGCGGATGCTGGTCATCAGTCCTTGTTCTTCATTGCTGCAACGGCGGCAGGAAGCCGAAGATGGTAGCACCCGCCCGGAGCGCCCCTCAAGCAAGGTGCGAACGAGACGGAGCCCTGGAAAATCCTGACCCGCTGGTTCATTTGCGCTATACATTTTCCGCTATTTGGAGTATTCGTTGAGGGTATCGAGTCGCCCGCTCGCACTCACCCACCGAGCGCCGGGCGAGCCCCCGGAACAGAACGAGTCACCATGTCCGATTCCCGCCTGGTCGATCCCTTCGGCCGCCGCATCACCTACCTGCGCCTGTCGGTGACGGATCGCTGCGATTTCCGCTGCACCTACTGCATGAGCGAAGACATGCAGTTCCTGCCGCGCGACCAGGTCCTCAGCCTGGAAGAGCTGTACGCGGTGGCCGACGCTTTCATCGGCCTCGGCGTGCGGCGCATCCGCATCACCGGCGGCGAGCCGCTGGTGCGCAAGGGCATCGCCGGGCTGCTGGCGCGCCTCGGCCAGCGCCCCGAACTGGAAGACCTGGCGATCACCACCAACGGTTCGCAACTGCGCGAGCGTGCCGGGGAGCTGAAGGCTGCCGGCGTGCGCCGCCTGAACGTCAGTCTCGACTCGTTGCGCCGCGAGCGCTTCGCCGCCTTCACCCGCAGCGATCGCCTGGAGCAGGTGCTGGATGGCATCCAGGCCGCGCGCGAAGCCGGTTTCGAGCGGATCAAGCTGAACTGCGTGGTACAGAAGGGCCGCAACGACGACGAGATCCTCGACCTGGTCGAGTACGCCCTGGCCAACCAACTGGACATCAGCTTCATCGAGGAAATGCCGCTGGGCAGCATCACCAGCCACCGTCGCGAGCTGACCCTCTGCACCAGCGACGAAGTCCGCGCGATCATCGAGCAGCGCTGGCCGCTGACGCCGAGCCTGGCGCGCAGTGGCGGACCGTCGCGCTACTATCAGATCGGTGACGAACCCAGCCGTATCGGCTTCATCTCTCCCCACAGCAACAATTTCTGCGGCGACTGCAACCGCGTGCGGGTCACCGCCGAGGGCAAGCTGGTGCTGTGCCTCGGCCACGAAGGCGCGCTCGACCTGCGCCAACTGCTGCGCAGCCATCCCGGCGACCGCGAGCGCCTGAGCGCGGCGCTGGTGGCGGCGCTGAACCTGAAGCCGGAGCGGCATCACTTCGACGCCCAGGAGCAGGTCCAGGTGCTGCGTTTCATGAGCATGACCGGCGGCTGACGACACCTCGTAGGGCGATCACGCCAATGGCGCGATTCGCCGCCTCTTCCGCATGCCGTCCAGGCGGCCGTCTTCCGGCGGCTGGCCGGTCTCGGAAAGCGCGATGCAGCGCAGCGCCGAAGCGCAGCGAAGAGGTCATGCTGTCTGCCATGCCAGCAAAGGAAGACTTCCATGCACCGGGTCCTGTTCATCTGCAGTCGCAACCGCCTGCGCAGTCCCAGCGCCGAGCGGCTGTTCGCCGACTGGCCGGGCGTCGAGACCGATTCCGCCGGGCTGGCGGTGGACGCCGAGACGCCCCTGGAGCGGGAGCAACTGGAATGGGCGACGCTGGTCGTCGTCATGGAACGCCGTCACCGGCAGGCTCTGCTGCGCCGGCACGCCGTGGCGATGAGAGGCAAGCGCCTGGTCTGCCTGGATATTCCGGACGACTACGCCTACATGCAGGCGGAATTGCTGCAACTGCTGGAACGCAAGGCAGGGCCTTTCCTTCGGCGGGACTGAGCGGCGCGGACAACGCGCAGGAAAAAAGAAGCCGGACGAGGTCCGGCCCGAGGGAAGGGCGGGCCGTGAGTGTCGCCGGCCCGCCAGGGAGTCAGGAATGCTTGGGCGCCGGCGCGTGGCTGCCGCACAGGTGGCTGCGATCGTTGCGGCTGAGGATGTTGAACAGCAGGTTCAGCACCACTGCCCAGATCGCGGTCATGGCGATGCCGCTATGGGTGATCGGCTCCATCCACACCGGCAGGCGGGCGAAGAAGTCCGGACGTACCACCGGGACCATGCCCATGCCGATGCTCACCGCCACCAGCAACTGGTTGCGGCGGTCGGTGATGTTGGCCTCGTGGAGGATCTGGATGCCGCTGGCGGCGACCATCCCGAACATCGCTATGCCGGCGCCGCCGAGCACCGCGGGCGGGATCGAGGCGACCAGGAAGGCGGCCTTGGGCAGCATGCTGAGAAGGATCAGGAAGCCGGCGGCGGCGACCGTCACGTAGCGGCTGCGCACCCCGGTCATCTGTACCAGGCCGATGTTCTGGGCGAACGAGGAATGGGTGAAGGTGTTCATGAAACCGGCGAAGAACGAGGCGCCGGCGTCGCAGAGCAGCCCGCGGCGCAGTTCGGTCGAGGTGATCTCGCGGCCGGTGATCTTGCCCAGGGCGAGGAACATGCCGGTGGACTCGACGAAGATGATCACCACCACCAGGCACATCGAGAGGATCGGTGCCAGGTCGAAGGTCGGCGCGCCGAAATGCAGCGGGGTGACGATGTCGAACCAGGGCCGCTCGGCCAGCCCACCGAGGTCGACCATGCCCATGCCGCCGGCGATCGCATAGCCCAGGCCCATGCCCATCAGCACCGAGATATTGACCCAGAAACCGCGCATGAAGCGGTTGATCAGCAGGATGGTGCAAAGCACCAGGCTGGAGAGGAACAGGAAGTGCAGCGAGCCGAAGTCCTCCGCGCCCTTGCCGCCGCCGGCCCAGTTGATCGCCACCGGAAACAGGCACATGCCGATCGAGGTGATCACCGTGCCGGTGACCAGGGGCGGGAAGAAGCGCACGATGCGCGACATGAACGGCGCGATGAGCATGCCGAAGAAGCCGGCGGCGATGGTCGCGCCGAAGATCCCGGTGATGCCCACGCCGGGCATCCCGGCCATCGCCACCATGCTGCCGACAGCGGCGAAGCTGGCGCCCATCATCACCGGCATGCGGATACCCATCGGGCCGATGCCCAGCGACTGGACCAGGGTGGCGATGCCGGCGACCAGCAGGTCGGCGTTGATCAGGAAGGCGATTTCCTCGCGGGAGAGGCCGGCCGCCTGGCCGACGATCAGCGGTACGGCGACGGCGCCGCCGTACATCAGCAACACGTGCTGGAAGCCCACCAGCAGCAGCTGCGTCAGCGGCAGGCGCTGGTCTACGGGCGAGTCGGGGATGCGGCGATCAGTTACCACGGACATGCAACACCTCAGGCGTTTTTATTGTTGTCAGTCGCAGGCGGACACCGGAAAAGGCGGGTTCCGGCGGCCGGGTATTTCTGGCCGAACATCCACCCCAGACTTCAGGGCGGTGCGGTGGGGTGTTTTATATCGCCGTTGTGTGCTCGATTCAATCGATTTTTTGTATACAAAGTAATTTTTTGTAGTTGACCAATCGGTCGACTACAGGCTTTCCAGAGCTGCTCCCACTGTATCCACAGGAATGGCGCAGCTTGCAGGCGGAACGCCGAACGGTGTTCGACATTGGTCGGATGCCCCAGCTTCAGGCGAAAAAAAACCGCACCCGGAGGTGCGGTTCCTTTGCCTCGAGGCCAGGGCTCAGTTGATCTGGGCGCCCTTGGCGATCCAGTTGCCGATCAGGTTGCGCTCTTCCTGGGTCATCTGGGTGATGTTGCCCAGCGGCATGATCTGCGAAGCCACGGCCTGGGCCTGGATCTTCGGCGCCAGTTGCTGGATCTGCTGCGGGGTGTCGAGCATGATCCCGCCCGGCGCGGTGCTGAACAGCTGGCTGGTCGGCTTGGCCGAGTGACAGACGGTGCAGCGCTCCTGGATCACGTGGTGGACCTTGTCGAAGTCCTGGCTGCCTGCCGCCCCGGCGCTGGACGCCTGGCTGGCTGCCGGCGCTGCTTCGCCGCCGGCCGCCGCTTGCGCTGGAGCCGCCGCCGGGGCGCTGGCCAGCGGCGCGGAAGCCTGCTGGTAGTTCGGCGTGGTGACGAAGGCCAGGGCGATCATGCCCAGTGCGCCGGCGGGCAGGGCCCAGGCGAAGCGGTTGCTCTCGTGGCGGGTGTTGAAGTAGTGGCGCACCAGTACCGCGAGCACCGCGATGGCGGCCAGGATCAGCCAGTTGTACTGGCTGCCGTAGGTGCTCGGGAAGTGGTTGCTGATCATGATGAACAGCACCGGCAGGGTGAAGTAGTTGTTGTGCCGGGAGCGCAGCAGGCCCTTGGCCGGCAGCACCGGATCGGGTTCGCGGTTTTCCTCGATGGCTTTCACCAGCGCGCGCTGGGCCGGCATGATCACCCTGAACACGTTGCCGACCATGATGGTGCCGATGATCGCGCCGACGTGCAGGTAGGCGCCGCGGCCGCTGAACACCTGGGTCAGGCCGTAGGCGGCGGCGACCAGCAGGACGAACAGGACCAGGCCGAGCAGGGCGGGAGTCTTGCCCAGCGCCGAGTCGCAGAGGATGGTGTAGACGAACCAGCCGCAGATCAGCGAGCCGATGCCGATGGCGATCGCCGCCGCCGGCGCCAGGTCGCTGCCGGGAGCGATCAGGTAGAGGCTCGGGTTCAGGTAGAACACGATGGTCAGCAGGACCACTCCGGACATCCAGGTGGAATAGGCTTCCCATTTGAACCAGTGCAGGTTCTCCGGCATTTTCGGCGGGGCCAGCTTGTATTTCTCCAGGTGGTAGATGCCGCCACCGTGGATTGCCCAGAGGTCTCCGGACAGGCCTTCACGCGGGTTGCTGCGGTTGAGGTTGTTCTCCAGCCAGACGAAATAGAACGACGCGCCGATCCACGCGATCCCGACGATCATGTGAATCCAGCGCACCAGCAGGTTCAGCCATTCGATGAGATGTGCTTCCACAGTCTTGTACCTCTTGCCCTGGCCGGCGGACCGGCGGCAGGACCTCTCTTATTGGTTTGATTGGGGGTCGAGGAGGAGCTGTTCGTCCTCGGTGAAGAAATGCTCGTCGCAGTTGTTCCCTGAACCGCTGCGATCGACCACCAGGAAGTCATCCCGCTTTTCGATCGTCAGCACCGGATGGTGCCAGACGCCGCGGTGGTAATTGACGCCCTGCCTTCCGTTGGTCAGGAAGGCGCGGACGAGGCCCGGTACAGGTACATCGCCAAGTGGCGCGACCACGACCAGAAAGGGGTTGCCGAGCAGCGGGATGAAGGCCTGGCTGCCCAGCGGATGGCGTTCCAGCATGCGGATGCGCAATGGCATCTCCAGCTTCTCGGCGCTGAAGATGCTGATGATCGCGTTATCCTCCGGCTGCGCGGTCTCGACCGTGGCCAGCTTGTGATAACGGCGGGTGGAGCCGTTGTTGATCATGAAATAGTCGCTGCCTTCGGTTTCGATCACATCACCGAACGGGGCGAAGGCTTCCTTGGTCAACGGCTCGATCTTGAGAGTGCGCATACTGGTCCTGTCGATTCTGTTTGTTGTCTTCCGGGCGCACGCGGGGCCCGGGCCTCACGGTAGTTGCGGCCTGCCGAACAGGCGCAGGCGGCTGACGCCGCCGTCGGGAAAGATGTTCAGGCGTACATGGCTGACCGGGCCGAGGGCGTTGAGCTGCCGTTCGAACCGGTGTTCGTGGTGCATTTCCAGCTTCTGCGCTGGCAGCAGTTCGCGCCAGAAGAGGCTCTGCGCCTCGATCCGGGCCTCGTTTCCGCCTTCCACGAAGGCGGCCTGGATGCTGCAGCTTTCCGGATAGTTGCCCTTGAAGTGCAGGGTATCGACGACCGCCGCCTCGATACTGCCGGGATGACCGAGGGCGATGATCGCCCAGTCGTGGCCCGGTGTGCGGCGGCGGCCGGTTTCCCAGCCGTCGCCCATATTGAGCGCGCGACCGGGCTTGAGCAGGTTGACCATTGGCCCGAAGTGCTGGTCGGAGCACGCCAGCGCCCGGCCGCCGTTGATCGCCGCGGCCAGGTCGAGCGCCGTTCCCGGCGTCTGGCTGCGCCAGTCGCGGTAGGGCACGCCGTACACGCGCAGGCGGGCGATGCCGCCGTCCGGGTAGATGTTCAGGCGCAGGTGGGTCCAGGGACGCTCGTCATCTATCGCGTGGTAGTGGTGGCGATCGCCTTGCAGCTCCACGCTCGGCAGCACTTCGCTCCAGGACGTGCCGTCATCCGGATCGCCTTCGGCGCAGAAGCAGCCATCCAGGGAAGCCGCCGGCGGATGGTTGCCGGTAAAGAAGCGGGTGTCGATGTCGACGCCCTTCAGCACACCCGACACACCCAGGCGGATCACCGCCTGGTCATGGCCCTCGAAGCGCTTGCGGCGGGTTTCCCAGCCGTCCATCCACTTGCCGCTGTCGTCGAACACGCCTTCCTTCCACACCGGCTCGCCGGCCTGCAGCATGCGGCTGGCCGGGGCGAACCACTCGTCGCTGACAGCGACCACCTGGCTGCCCAGGCGCGCGTCGGCGAGGTCGAGGTAGTGGCGGAAGGGCGCGTGGTCGGCGTTCATGTTCGTCTCCGCAGGCCTCAGAGCTGCTGCAGGCGGAACAGGGCGATCTTGTTGATCTCGGCCAGCGCGGTAGCGAATTCCTCTTCGGCGGAGTGCTGGATGCGTTCCTCGAAGGCCGCCAGGATCTGGTGGCGGTTGCTGCCCTTCACCGCCTTGATGAAGGGGAAGCCGAACCTGGCCTTGTAGGCGTCGTTGAGTTCGGTGAAGCGGGCGAACTCCTCGGCGCTGCATTCGTGGATGCCGGCGCCAGCCTGCTCGGAGGTGCTGGAGGCGGTCAGTTCGCCACGGATCGCCGCCTTGCCGGCGAGGTCCGGGTGGGCATTGATCAGCGCCAGCTGGGCCTCGCGGCTGGCCGAGAGGAGAATGTCGGCCATGCGCTGGTGCAGGCCGTCGATATCGTTGAGGCTGTCGTCGACGCCCAGGTCATAGGCCTGCTCGGCGACCCAGGGGGAGTGTTCGTAGATATCGGCGAAGGCTTCGACGAAGGCCTCGCGGGACAGCGAGGCGGGAGTCAGGGTCTGGAAACGGCTCATGCCTTGCTCTCCTGGAAGGGGTGTTCACGGTGCCAATGGCGGGCGATGTCTTCGCGGCGGGCGAACCAGACCTTGTCGTGGCCCTGCGCATACTCGATGAAGCGCTCCAGGGCGGCCATCCGCGCCGGGCGGCCGATCAGCCGGCAGTGCAGGCCGATGGAGAGCATCTTCGGCGCCGTCGCACCTTCCTCGTAGAGCACGTCGAAGGCGTCCTTCAGGTACTGGAAGAACTGCTCGCCGTTGTTGAAGCCCTGCACCTGGGTGAAGCGCATGTCGTTGGTGTCCAGGGTATAGGGGATCACCAGGTGCGGTTTCGCCGCGGTGCTGGCCGGATCCCAGTAGGGCAGGTCGTCGTCGTAGGTATCGGAGTCATAGAGGAAGCCGCCTTCCTCCATCACCAGGCGCCGGGTGTTCGGGCCGGTGCGTCCGGTGTACCAGCCCACCGGACGCTGGCCGGTGAGCTCGGTGAGGATGCGGATGGCTTCGAGCATGTGCTCGCGCTCCTGGGCCTCGTCCATGTACTGGTAGTCGATCCAGCGGTAGCCGTGGCTGCAGATTTCGTGGCCGTCGGCGACCATCGCCCTGATCACCTCGGGGTTGCGCTGCGCCGCCATGGCCACGGCGAACACCGTGAGCGGCACGTTGCGTCGCTTGAACAGCCTGAGCAGGCGCCAGACCCCGGCGCGGCTGCCGTATTCGTAAAGCGATTCCATGCTCATGTGGCGCACGCCCTGCAAGGGCTGGGCGGCCACCATCTCGGAAAGGAACGCCTCGGACTCCTTGTCGCCATGCAGGACGCAGCGCTCGCCACCTTCTTCGTAGTTGAGCACGAAGGACAGGGCGATACGTGCATCGCCGGGCCAGTGAGGATGGGGAGGGTTGTTGCCGTATCCGATCAGGTCGCGTGGGTAGTCAGCGCTCACAGCCGTGTTCCTTGTTGTGGAGGGGCGGCGTACCGGGCAGGCCGGTGGGTGCCGTGATGGATTTATTGTATACAAGTTTGCCGGTGGTCTGTAAATACAATCCTTGCAGCGCCAGCATGCCACTCATCCATCGGCAAACCTGTCCATATGGTCAACTCTCGATGAGTCGAGCCCCTTCGGGTGCGGCTTGTGGAACGAATGCACGATTTCGGGGCAGGCAGCGCATTTTGTGATCGTATCGGTATTTTTGTATACAATCATTCGGAAAATAACTTATATTGCCTCGCAGGCGGCCTCCCAGCAGGCTGCAGCGAGCGGCACCGGGCCGGCCCCGGAGCGACCCCTAGAACAACGGCAAGAGGAGGAGTGGTGTCCGCCAGCGGGCGCCCGCAACCCATGGGACGTTTGACCACGCATGTACTGGATTCCGCGCACGGCTGCCCCGGCCATGGCATCAAGATCGAGCTGTACCGGGTCGAAGGCCAGCAACTGGAGCTGATCGCCACCACCCTGACCAACCATGACGGCCGCTGCGACCAGCCGGTGCTGCAGGGCGAGGATTTCCGCCCGGGGGTCTACCAGTTGGTCTTCAATGCCGGCGACTACTACCGCGCCCGCGGTGTACAGCTGCCGGAGCCGGCGTTCCTCGACCAGGTGGTGCTGCGCTTCGGCATCGCCTGCGCCGACGATCACTACCACGTGCCGCTGCTGATCTCGCCCTACAGCTATTCGACCTATCGCGGCAGCTAGGTGCGTGCCACGAAACATTGACTCCCTGAGTCCTTTTCCCTGGCCCGCCATCGAGCGGGCTTTTTTTCGTTCGCGGGAAGTGTGCCGAGGGTCGGTCATCGGCGATCTGCGGGGAACGAGGAGAGAGGCACGGTGCGGCCGGGTGGTGGATGACGCTGCGCGTCGTGCGCCCCGGGGACAACGACGGGTTCGGGGCGGATAGCCGCTTGCGGCTACCCGCCATCCGCGGGGGTCAGAGGAAGATGAACTTGGCGACGAAGATCACGAACAAGGCATAGAGGCTGGCCGAGACCTGGCGATGCTTGCCGGTGAGGACCTTCATCGCGACGTAGGTGATGAAGCCCAGGGCGATGCCGTCGGCCACCGAGAAGGTCAGCGGCATCATGATCACCGTGACGATCGCCGGGATGGTCTCGGTGTGCTCGTCCCAGTCGATGTGCGCCATCCCGCCCATCATCAGCATGGCCACGTAGATCAGCGCGCCGGCGGTGGCGAAGGCGGGAATCATCCCGGCCAGCGGGGCGAAGAACATCGCGGCGACGAACAGCGCACCGACCACCACCGCGGTGAGCCCGGTACGTCCGCCGGCGGCCACGCCCGCGGCGCTTTCCACGTAGCTGGTCACCGGCGGCACGCCGAGCGCACCGCCGAACACGCTGGAGGCGCTGTCGGCCTTCATCGCCTTCGACAGGTTCTCGATGCGCCCGTCTTCCTTCACCAGGTGCGCGCGCTGGGCGACCCCCATGAGAGTGCCTGCGGTATCGAACATGTGCACGAAGAGGAAGGCCAGGATCACGCTGATCATGCTCACGTTGAAGGCCCCGGCGATGTCCATGGCCAGGAAGGTCGGCGCCAGGCTCGGCGGCGCCGAGAACACCCCGCCGTACTCGACCAGGCCGAGGGCCCAGCCGACCAGGGTGACGCCGAGGATGCTGATCAGGATGCCGCCGAACACCCGGCGGTACTCGAGCACGGCGATCATCAGGAAGCACAGCGCCGCCAGCAGCGGGCCCGGCGAGGTGAGGTGGCCGAGCTTGATCAGGGTCGCCGGGCTGGCCACCACGATGCCGGCGGTCTTCAGGCCGATCAGGCCGAGGAACAGGCCGACCCCCGCGCCCATGGCGAACCTGAGGCTGCGGGGAATGCTGTTGAGCAGCCATTCGCGGACCCGCGAGAAGGTCAGCAGCATGAACATCACCCCGGAGATGAACACCGCGCCGAGGGCGATCTGCCAGCTGTAGCCCATGGTGCCGACCACGGTATAGGTGAAGAAGGCGTTCAATCCCATTCCCGGCGCCAGGCCCACCGGCCAGTTGGCGTACAGGCCCATCAGGAAGCAGCCGAGGGCGGCTGCCAGGCAGGTGGCGACGAATGCTGCGCCGTGGTCGATGCCGGCGTCGGCCATGATGTTGGGATTGACGAAGATGATATAGGCCATGGTGATGAAGGTGGTCAGCCCGGCCGCCAGCTCGGTCCTGACCGTCGTACCGTGCTGGCGCAGCTTGAACAGGCGTTCGAGCAGGCCGGTGGCGGGCGGTGTCGCAGCGTAGATCCCTTGTTCTTCTTGTTTGGTGCTTTCCACAGCAGGTACTCCTCATCGCTCTTGTTGTTAGGTCCTGCGGGCCGGTTGGTTACCAGGTCCCTGACGCGGCTCGAAGGTGATGTGAGGGCACGATTTTCTGACCTTTGGGTCAAGAACTCGTGCGAGCGATTATGCCTTTGTATACAAAAAGGTCAAAGAATGTTTGAGGGCGTTTCCCCACATTTTTATCAGCTTTCCGTCGCGGGTCTTCGCCCGGGGCGGCGCAGCGGCGGAAACGGGGAGGGAAAGGGGTGATGCGCCGGGTGCCGCTGCTTGTGTACACTATTTCGCTATCAGCCGCCGGCGCGCCTCACTCGCGCCCGCGAGCGAGGATCAGCCCAGGCCACAAGCCGGACGCACAAGGTTCGAGACCGATGACCGATCAGTTGCAACACATCAGGAAGCCGCCGCGCACCGGCAAGGCTGCCCGCAGCGGTACCCAGGACGAGATCGTCTACGCCCACATCTTCGACGCCATCCTCGAACAACGCCTGGCCCCCGGCACCAAGCTGAGCGAGGAAGCGCTCGGCGAGATCTTCGGCGTCAGCCGCACCATCATTCGCCGCGCCCTGTCGCGCCTGGCCCACGAGCAGGTGGTGCTGCTGCGGCCGAACCGCGGCGCGGTGGTCGCCAGCCCGAGCATCGACGAGGCCCGGCAGATCCTCTTCGCCCGCCGCACCGTCGAGCGCGCCATCACCGAACTGGCCACCGACAACGCCACCGCCGAGCGCCTGGCCGAATTGCGCGAGATGGTGGTGCAGGAACAGTCCAGCTTCGCCCGTGGCGACCGTGGCGCCGGCATCCGCCTGTCCGGCGAGTTCCACCTGAAGCTCGCCGAGATGGCGCGCAATGCTCCTCTGGTGAGCTTCCAGCGCAGCCTGGTTTCGCAGACCTCGCTGATCATCGCCCAGTACGAAAGCGGCGGCCGCTCGCACTGCTCGTTCGACGAGCACAACGAGATCCTCGACGCCATCGAGAGAGGCGACAAGGAGCGCGCGGTGACCCTGATGATGCATCACATGGAGCACATCGACAGCAAGCTCAACCTGGAGAGCGACAACGCGTCCGGCGACCTGCACGCGGTGTTCTCGCATCTGCTCGGGAGCAAGAAGAAGCCGCGCCGGGCCAAGGCCGACAGCGACTCGGCGGCCTGATCCGAAGCATGAAAAAGCCCCGCGTCGCGGGGCTTTTTCGTTACCGCCGGGAGTCAGTCGCGACGATGCACCGAGCGACCGGCGGCGAAGGTTTCCTTCACCGTGCGGTCTTCGCCGAGGATGGTCAGCGCGAACAGCCGTTCGGCCAGACTGCCGGCCTGGCTCAGGCGGTAGGAGAGCAGCGGGGTGGCGTGGTAGTCGAGGACCACGAAGTCCGCCTCGTTGCCGGCGGCGAAGCTGCCGATCCGCTCGTCCAGCTCCAGCGCACGGGCGCCGCCGAGGGTGGCGAGGTAGAGCGACTTGAACGGATCGAGCCGGGCGCCCTGCAACTGCATGACCTTGTACGCCTCGTTCAGCGACTGCAGCTGGGAGAAGCTGGTGCCGGCGCCGACATCGGTGCCGAGGCCGACCTTGACCTTGTAGCGCTCCAGCTTCGGCAGGTCGAACAGGCCGCTGCCGAGGAACAGGTTGGAGGTCGGGCAGAACGCCACCGCCGAGCCGGTCTCCGCCAGGCGCTGGCATTCGCCGTCGCACAGGTGCACGCCATGGGCGAACACCGAACGCGGCCCGAGCAGGCCGTGGTGGTCGTAGACGTCCAGGTAGCCGCTGCGCTCGGGGAACAGCTCCTTCACCCATTCGATTTCCTTGAGGTTCTCCGACAGGTGGGTATGCAGGTACACCCCCGGATGCTCGCGCAGCAGCCGCGCCGCCATGTCCAGCTGTTCCGCGCTGCTGGTCGGGGCGAAGCGCGGGGTCACCGCGTAGAGCAGGCGACCCTGGCCGTGCCAGCGTTCGATCAGCGCCTTGCTGTCGCGGTAGCTGCTCTCGGCGGTGTCGGTCAGGTAGTCCGGCGCGTTGCGGTCCATCATCACCTTGCCGGCGATCAGGCGCAGGTCCAGGCGCCGGGCGGCCTCGAACAGCGAGTCCACCGATTGCCGGTGCACGCTGCCGAAGACCAGCGCGGTGGTGGTGCCGTTGCGCAGCAGTTCCTGCAGGAAGATGGCGGCGACCTGGTCGGCGTGGGCCTTGTCGCCGAATTGGCGCTCGGTGGGGAAGGTATAGGTGTTCAGCCAGTCCAGCAGTTGTTCGCCGTAGGAGGCGATCATCCCGGTTTGCGGGAAATGGATATGGGTATCGATGAAGCCGGGGGTGATCAGCGCGTCGCGGTACTCGACGACCTCGACGTCGCCGATCTCGCCGAGCAGGGCTTCGGCGTCACCGAGGCGGGCGACCTTGCCGTCCTCCACCAGCAGCAGGCCGTCCTCGAAGTATTCGTAGGAGCGTTCGACGCCGACCTCCGCGGGATCGGCGATGCTGTGCAGGATGGCGGCGCGGTAGGCTTTGGCGTTGCGGGTCATGGCAGTCTCGAAAAAAGGTTCGTGGGAGGTCCGCCGCCGGACGGCGGACGCGGGGAGGGGCGCTCAGGATTCCTGGGCGCGGCGTGACTCCGGGGTCAGCCGGGTGACGCTCGACGGACCCTGCTTGCGCTCCAGGCCGAAGGCGGCGTTGTAGGTGGCGATCACCTCGCCGGCGATGGAAATGGCGATCTCCACCGGCAGCTTGCCTTTCACCTGCTCCAGGCCCATCGGGCAGCGCATCCGTTGCAGGCGTTCGGCGTCGACACCACGTTCGCGCAGGCGGTGCTCGAACTTGACGCGCTTGGTCTTCGAGCCGATCAGGCCGAAGTAGGCGAAGTCGTTGCGCGCCAGGATCGCCGCGGTGAGCTCTAGGTCCAGCGGGTGGTTGTGGGTCATGACGATGAAGTGGCTGCCGGGCGGCATCCGCTCGACCTCGTCGAGCACTTCGTCGTTCACCACTTTCTCCACGCCGTCGGGCAGGTCCGCGGGAAATTCGTTCTCCCGCGAGTCGATCCAGCGCACCCGGCAGGGCAGGCCGGCGAGCAAGGGTACCAGGGCGCGGCCGACATGGCCCGCGCCGAATACGGCGATGTGCGCCTGCGGCTGGCCCATCGGTTCGAACAGCAGCACCGTGGCGCCGCCGCAGCACTGGCCCAGGCTGGCGCCCAGGCTGAAGCGTTCCAGGCGGCTGTCCTGGCTGCGCGCGGCAAGCATTTCCCGGGCGATGGCCTGGGCCTTGTATTCCAGGTGGCCGCCGCCGATGGTGTCGTAGAGCCGCTCGGCGCTGACCACCATCTTCGAGCCGGCGTTGCGCGGGGTCGAGCCGCGCTCCTCGATGATGGTCACCAGGACGCAGGGTTCGCCGTTGCGCTGCAGTTCGGCCAGGGCGCTGATCCAGTTCATCTCGTCATCCTCCCGATCGCGGTGGTTCAGGCCGGTTCCACGGCGGCGTCCGCCGCTTGCGCCTGTACGGTCTTCAGCCGGCGCATCTGTTCCACGCCCCAGAGCACCCGCTCGGGCGTCGCCGGCGCGTCGATGGCGGGTTGCGCACGGTAGTCGGCGAGGCTGGCCACGGCGTCCTTGATCGCGCACCAGACCGAGATGCCGAGCATGAACGGCGGCTCGCCGACGGCCTTGGAATGGAACACGGTCTGCTCCGGATTCTTGCGGTTCTCCACCAGTTTCACCCGCAGGTCCAGCGGCATGTCGGCGACGGCGGGAATCTTGTAGCTGGCCGGGCCGCTGGTCATCAGCTTGCCGTTGGCGTTCCAGACCAGCTCCTCCATGGTCAGCCAGCCCATGCCCTGGACGAAGCCGCCTTCCACCTGGCCGATGTCGATGGCCGGGTTCAGCGAGTCACCGACGTCATGCAGGATGTCGGTGCGCAGCATGCGGTACTCGCCGGTGAGGGTGTCGACTATCACCTCCGAGCAGGCGGCGCCGTAGGCGAAATAATAGAAGGGCCGGCCACGGGCCTGCTCGCGGTCGTAGAAGATCTTCGGCGTGCGGTAGAAACCGGTGCTGGACAGCGAGACCTGACCGAAGTAGGCCTGCTGGACCAGGTCCTCGAATGGCAGGATCAGCTCGCGGATGCGTACCTGGTTGTTGCGGAACTCGATGTCCTCCTCGCTGACCTTCCAGTGTCGCGCGGCGAACTCCACCAGGCGCCGCTTGATGGTTTCGGCGGCGTTCTGCGCGGCCTTGCCGTTCAGGTCGGTGCCCGAGGAGGCGGCGGTGGGCGAGGTATTGGGCACCTTGTCGGTATTGGTGGCGGTGATCTGGATGCGGTCGATGTCGACCTGGAACACTTCGGCGACCACCTGGGCGACCTTGGTGTTGAGGCCCTGGCCCATCTCGGTGCCGCCATGGTTCAGGTGGATGCTGCCGTCGGTATAGATGTGGATCAGCGCGCCTGCCTGGTTGAGGAAGGTCGCGGTGAACGAAATGCCGAACTTCACCGGGGTCAGCGCCAGGCCTTTCTTCAGGACCGGGCTGGCGGCATTGAACGCACGGATTTCCTCGCGGCGGCGGGCGTACTCGCTGCTCGCTTCCAGCTCGGCGGTCATCTCCGCCAGCAGGTTGTGCTCGACGGTCTGGTGGTAATGGGTGACGTTGCGCTCGTCCTTGCCGTAGTAGTTGAGCTTGCGCACCTCCAGCGGGTCCTTGCCCAGGCTGCGGGCCACGGCGTCCATGATCTCCTCGATGGCGACCATTCCCTGGGGCCCGCCGAAGCCGCGGTAGGCGGTGTTCGAGGCGGTATTGGTCTTGCAGCGGTGGCCGTTGATGGTGGCGTTGCCGAGGAAGTAGGCGTTGTCCGAATGGAACATGGCGCGGTCGACGATCGAGCCGGAGAGGTCCGGCGAATAGCCGCAGTTGCCGGCCAGGTCGATCTGGATGCCGTGCAGGCGGCCATCGTCGTCGAAGCCGACGTCGTATTCGACGTAGAACGGGTGGCGCTTGCCGGTGATCTGCATGTCTTCCATGCGCGGCAGGCGCATCTTCGCCGGACGCCCGGTGTGATAGGCGACCACCGCGCACAGGCAGGCCGGCGCCGCGGCCTGGGTTTCCTTGCCGCCGAAGCCGCCGCCCATGCGGCGCATGTCGATGACGATGCGGTTGAAGGAAACCCCGAGAACCTCGGCCACCAGCTTCTGCACTTCGGTGGGGTTCTGCGTCGAGCAATAGACGAGCATGCCGCCGTCTTCGGTGGGCATGACCGAGGAAATCTGCGTCTCCAGGTAGAAATGCTCCTGGCCGCCGATGTGCAGCGTGCCTTGCAGGCGATGCGGGGCGCCGGCCAGCGCGGCGGCGGAGTCGCCGATGCGGTGCTGGTGGCTGTCGAGGACGAAATGGCGCTTGCGCAGGGCCTCGACCACGTCGAGCACCGGCTCCAGGTCTTCGTACTCGACGATCGCCGCCATGGCCGCCTTGCGCGCGGTCTCCAGGCTGTCGGCGGCGACCGCCAGGACCATCTGTCCGACATATTCCACCTTGCCGTCGGCGAGCAGCGGGTCGCCGGCCACCACCGGGCCGATGTCCAACTGGCCGGGAACGTCGGCGGCGGTGAGGGCGATGGCGACGCCGGGGAACTGGTAGCAGGGCGTCACGTCGAGGCGGGTGATGCGGGCGTGGGCGCGCTCGCTCAGGCGCGCATAGACGTGCAACTGGTTGGGAAACTCCAGGCGATCGTCGATATAGAGCGCCTCGCCGCTGACGTGCTTGGGTGCGCTTTCGTGCTTGACGCTGCGGCCGACCCCGGTGGTCAGCTCGGCGCGGAACAGGGCGGCCAGCTCTTCCTGGCTCTTGTGCGGCTTGCGATGGTTAGACATAGGCGGTCACCCGGGTTTCGACGGCGGGAGCGTGCAGCTCCAGGAAGCATTTGCGCAGCAGGTTCTGCGCGGTCAGCAGGCGATATTCCTTGCTCGCGCGGAAGTCGCTGAGCGGGGTGAAGTCGTTCGCCAGGGCGGCGGCGGCGCGTTCGAAGCTGGCGGCTTCCAGGCGCGCGCCTTGCAACGCCGCTTCGCAGGCGGCGGCGCGCTTGGGGATCGCCGCCATGCCGCCGAAGGCGACCCTGGCGCGGGCGATCCGGCCGTCTTCCTGGTCGAGGCTGATGGCGGCGCAGACCGCGGAAATATCGTCGTCGATGCGCTTGGAGACCTTGTACGCCTTGAACGCCTGGCCGGGCCGGGCGCGCGGGACGAGGATCTTCTCGATGAACTCGCCTTCTTCGCGGGCGGTGACCTTGTAGTCGAGGAAGTAGTCCTCCAGCGGCAGCTCGCGGCGCCGTTCGCCGCGGCGCAGGACGATCTTCGCGCCGAGGGCGATCAGCAGCGGCGGGGCATCGCCGATCGGCGAGGCGTTGCCGATGTTGCCGCCGAGGGTGCCCTGGTTGCGGATCTGCAAGGACGCGAAGCGTTGCAGCAACTCGCCGAAGTCCGGGTAGTCGGCGGCCAGCGCCTGGCAGCAGTCGGTCAGCGCGGTGGCGGCGCCGATCTCCAGGCAGTTCGCGCCGACTTCGATGCGTTTCATTTCCTCGATGTGGCCGACGTAGATCATCACCGGCAGTTCACGATGGAACTGGGTGACCTCCAGCGCCAGGTCGGTGCCGCCGGCCAGCAGGCGCGCCTGCGGGTTGGCGCCGTAGAGATCGGCGAGGTCGGCGACGGTCAGTGGCAGCAGGCAACGCTTGTCGCCGCTGTTCAGCTCGGCGGTCTCGCGCGGGGCGATGCTGCGCAACTGTTCGAGGATGGCGGCTTCGCCGGCGTCGAACTGGTCCGCGCGCCTGTGGCGGCAGGCCTGCTCGGCGGCCTCGAGGATAGGCCGGTAGCCGGTGCAGCGGCAGAGGTTGCCGGCGAGCGCCTCGTGGGCCTTGGCCGGATCGGCGCCGGCGCTGTTCTTCTGCAGGGCGAACAGCGACATGACGAAGCCCGGCGTGCAGAACCCGCACTGCGAGCCATGGCAGTCGACCATCGCCTGCTGCACGTCGTGCAGGCGGTGCTGCTGCCTGAGGTCCTCGACGGTGATCAATTGTTTGCCGTGAAGGGCGGAAACGAAGGTCAGGCAGGCGTTCAGGCTGCGATAGCGGATGCGTTCGGCACCGTCCTCGCCGGTGACCCGTTCGCCGACCACCACGGTGCAGGCGCCGCAGTCGCCGGAGGCGCAGCCTTCCTTGGTGCCGGTCTTGCCGAGGTGTCGGCGCAGGTAGTCGAGGACGGTGAGGTTGGGGTCCAGGCGTTCTTCGACGCGGATCTCCCGGTTGAGCAGGAACCTGATCAAGGCGTGCCTCCAGGCGGGTTCTTGTTATTGAATTCTAGGCCTTGCAGGAGAACCGGCCGGAGTGGGGCGGTTTCCGCACAGGGCTCCACGGTAGGAGCATGGAGGCGAATCTAGAAAAAACTGACTTTTGAGTCAAATAATTTTTTGACCTGTAGGTCAGTCACTTTCCCCATAAACGAAAACGGCACCCGAAGGTGCCGTTTCCCAGGGCGGGACGCTCAGGCGCGCTGGCTGTCGGTGAGCTGGTATTCCTCGCCGGCATAATAGGCACGCACCTTCGGATCCATCACCGCGCGCCAGAGCGGCGGGAACAGGGCGAGGACGATCATCCCGGCGTAGCCGTTGGGCAGTTGCGGGCTGCTGTCGTAGTGGCGCAGCACCTGGTAACGGCGCTTGGCGTAGGCGTGGTGGTCGGAATGCCGTTGCAGGTGGAAAAGGAACAGGTTGGTCAGGAGGAAATTGCTGTTCCACGAATGTTCCGGCGTGGTGCGCTCGTAGCGGCCGTTGTCCAGGCGTCGCCGATGCAGGCCGTAGTGCTCGACGTAGTTGACGATCTCCAGCAGGGTGAAGGCCATCACCGACTGGCCGAGGAAGAAGAGCGCTCCCAGCCAGCCGAAGGCCAGGCTGAAGCCGAGCAGGAAGAGGGCGCTGATGGCGTACCACCAGATCAGCTCGTTGCGCCAGTGCAGGGCCGGCAGGCCCTTGCGCTTCAGGCGCTCGGCCTCCAGGCGCCAGGCGTTGAGGAAGTTGTGCTTGTAGGCGTGCGGGAGGAACGAGTAGAGGCTCTGGCCGTAGCGCGAGGACGAGGCGTCTTCCGGGGTCGAGACGTGTACATGGTGGCCGCGCACGTGTTCGACCTTGAAGCCGGCGTAGCACACCGCCGCCAGCAGCAGGCCGCCGGCGTTCTGTTCCAGTTGCGGGTCCTTGTGGACCAGTTCGTGGGACACGGTGATGCCGATGGCGCCCATCACGGTCCCCACCGAGAGGATCCAGCCCAGTTGCCCGACCCAGTCCCAGCGGGTCTCGTGGGCGAGGATCCAGCCGGACCAGACGAGCATGCCCAGCAACAGCGGCACGGTGGCCAGGGACAGCACGCGGTAGTAGCCCTGCGCTTCCATCTCCGGCACTTCGCTGGCTTCCTCGGGGTTGGCTGGGTCGCGGCCGACGATGGCATCGAGGATCGGGATCAGCCCGAACACCACGCTGATCACCAGCCAGGGCCAGGCGTTGGGGTAGGCGCTACCGAGCGACCACCAGTAGCTGAGCGGGATGCCGAACACCGCGATCAGCCAGATCCAGTAGCCGTACTTTTTCAGACGCAGCATCCAGGCAGAGGAAAGCGAGGCAAACATGGGGAGTCCTCGTATTTGTCTTGTTAGATTGTCTGACAATTGTCCCCCCTTGGCCGGGCTGCCCCATCCCAACCTTCGTTCTGTCCGCCGTTTCGCCGGGAAGCCGGCGGGGTAACGCCCTGTGTTACACTTCCCATCCACATACCCCCGGAAAACGTGCCCCTGGATAAAAGGATCACCATGACGTTCAAGGCCCCGGACAGCCTGGCAGAGCAGATCGCCCACCACCTCGCGGAACGCATCATCCGGGGAGAACTCAAGGAACGGGAACGTATCCAGGAGCAGAAGGTCACCCAGACCCTCAACGTCAGCCGTGGCTCGGTCCGCGAGGCGTTGCTGATCCTCGAGCGGCGGCACCTGGTGAACATCCTGCCGCGGCGCGGCGCACAGGTGTCCGAATTGTCCCCGCAGCATGTCGAAAGCCTCTACGCGCTGATCGTGCAGCTCTACATCATGCTGGCGGAAAGCGTCGCCCGGCGCTGGCGCAGCGAAGCCGAGCTGGCGCCGTTCCTGGGCATCCAGCAGCGTCTGCTGGGCAACCTGGCGCAGAGCGATATCGACGGTTTCGTCGAGGCCAGCTTCGACATCATGCGCGCGGCCTTCCCCTTCGCCAACAATCCGTACCTGCAAGAGACCGTGGAAAACCTCCTGCCAGCGGTGAGCCGCGCGTATCACCTGGCGCTGGAGCGGCGCAAGGCGGAAATGAACCAGTTCCTCGGCAGTTTCGCCCAGCTCCTGCAAGCGGTGATCGCCCGCGACGAGGCGAGGATCCGCGAGGTCCTGCTGGAATACGGCCGCCACAACTGCCAGCTGGTGCTGGCAGCGCTCGCCGAACGCTGATGGCGATCCTGGCGGGAGCGCACGCATGCGCCTGAAGAGCATCAAGCTGGCGGGGTTCAAGTCCTTCGTCGATCCGACCACGGTGAACTTCCCCAGCAACATGGCGGCAGTGGTCGGACCGAACGGCTGCGGCAAGTCGAACATCATCGACGCGGTGCGCTGGGTGATGGGTGAGAGTTCAGCGAAGAACCTGCGCGGCGAGTCGATGACCGACGTCATCTTCAATGGCTCGAACACCCGCAAACCGGTGAGCCAGGCGAGCATCGAGCTGATCTTCGACAACGCCGAGACCACGCTGGTCGGCGAATACGCCCGGTACGCCGAGATATCCATTCGCCGACGGGTCTCGCGGGACGGGCAGAACACCTATTTCCTCAACGGCACCAAGTGCCGGCGGCGCGATATCACCGACATCTTCCTCGGCACCGGCCTGGGGCCGCGCAGCTACTCGATCATCGAACAGGGCATGATCTCCAAGCTGATCGAGGCGCGTCCGGAAGACCTGCGCAACTTCATCGAGGAAGCCGCAGGCATTTCCAAATACAAGGAGCGCCGCCGCGAAACCGAAAGCCGCATCCGTCGGACCCAGGAAAACCTGGCACGCCTCACCGACCTGCGCGAAGAGCTGGGGCGGCAACTGGAGCGCCTGCACCGCCAGGCCCAGTCGGCGGAAAAATACCAGGAACACAAGGCCGAGGAGCGCCAGCTCAAGGCCCAGCTGGGCGCTGTGCGCTGGCGCGACCTGAACGAGCAGGTCGGTCAGCGCGAGCGGGTGATCGGCGACCAGGAGATCGCCTTCGAGGCCCTGGTGGCCGAGCAGCGTGGCGCCGATGCCGGCATCGAACGGCTGCGCGACGGCCATCACGAGTTGTCCGAACGCTTCAACCAGGTGCAGGCGCGTTTCTATTCGGTCGGCGGCGACATCGCCCGGGTCGAGCAGAGTATCCAGCATGGCCAGCAGCGCCAGCGTCAGTTGCAGGACGACCTGCGCGAAGCCGAACGGACCCGCCAGGAAACCGAGTCGCACCTCGGGCACGACCGCACCCTGCTGGCGACCCTGGCAGAGGAAATGGCCATGCTCGCGCCGGAGCAGGAGCTCAGCGCGGCCGCCGCGGAAGAGGCGGGCATCGCCCTGGAACAGGCCGAGCAGGACATGCAGGCCTGGCAGCAGCAGTGGGACGCCTTCAACCAGCAGAGCGCCGAGCCCCGCCGCCAGGCCGAGGTGCAGCAGTCGCGCATCCAGCATCTGGAACAGAGTCTGGAGCGCCTGCAGGACCGCGAGCGACGCCTGCAGGACGAGCGTGGCCAGTTGGCGGCCGATCCCGAGGACGCGGCGATCCTCGAACTCAACGAACAGGTGGCGATCGCCGAGCTGGCCCTGGAAGAACTGCAATTGCAGGAACAGGGCCAGGCCGAGCGGCTCGAACAATTGCGCCGGGAATTGCAGCAACTGGCGGCCGAACAGAACCTGGCGCAGGGCGAGTTGCAGCGCCTGAACGGGCGTATCGCTTCGCTGGAGGCCTTGCAGCAGGCGGCTCTCGATCCCGGCCAGGGCGCGTTGGAGTGGTTGCGCGAACAGGGCCTGGAACAACGTCCGCGCCTCGCCGAAGGCCTGCGCGTCGAGCCGGGCTGGGAGCTGGCGGTGGAGACCGTGCTCGGCGCGGATCTGCAGGCGGTCTTGCTGGACGGCTTCGACGGGCTCGACCTGGGCGGCTTCGGCAAGGGCGAACTGCGCCTGCTCAGCCCCGCTCGCGGAGCCACGAAGGCGTCCGGTTCGCTGCTGGACAAGGTTCGTGCCGACGCCGACCTGAGTCCCTGGCTGGCCCGGGTGACACCGGTGGAGACCCTGGAGCAGGCGCTCGCCCAGCGCGGCGCCCTGGACGACGGCGAGAGCCTGATCAGTCGCGATGGCTATTGGGTCGGCCGGCACTTCCTGCGGGTCCGGCGCAGCGACGAGGCCCAGGGCGGCATGCTCGCCCGCGCCCAGGAACTGGAGGCGTTGCAGGAGCAGCGCGAGACCCTGGAAACCCGCGTCGCCGAAGGCGAGGAGCGCCTGGCCGCGGCCCGCGACGAGCAGCGCGAGCTGGAAGGCGCGCGCGAGCAGGTGCGCCGGCAGGTCCAGGAGGAGGGTCGCCGGCACGGCGAGCTGAAGGCGCAGTTGTCCGCGCAGCAGGCCAAGGTCGAGCAACTGGTGCTGCGTCGCCGCCGTCTCGACGAAGAAGTGGCGGAACTGGCCGAGCAGCGCGCGCTGGAACAGGAACAACTGAGCGAGGCGCGCCTGACCCTGCAGGAAGCACTGGATAGCATGGCGCTGGACACCGAGCGGCGGGAAACCCTGCTGGCCGAGCGTGACGCCCTGCGCGAACGGCTCGACCGGATTCGCCAGGATGCCCGTACCCACAAGGACCATGCGCATCAACTGGCGGTGCGGGTCGGCTCGCTCAAGGCGCAGCACAATTCCACCCAGCAGGCCCTGGAGCGCCTCGACCAGCAGTCGGCTCGCCTCAACGAGCGTTGCGAGCAGCTCAACCTCAACCTGGAGGAGGGCGCCGCGCCGCTGGAAGAGCTGCGCATGAAGCTCGAGGAGTTGCTGGAGCGACGGATGGCCGTCGAGGACGAGCTGAAGCAGGCGCGGCTGGCCCTGGAAGACGCAGACCGCGACTTGCGCGATGTGGAGAAGCGCCGCAGCCAGGCCGAGCAGCAGTCGCAGCTGCTGCGCGGGCAGCTGGAGCAGCAGCGCCTGGAATGGCAGGGGCTGGTGGTTCGGCGCAAGGCCCTGCAGGAGCAGCTCGCCGAGGACGGCTACGAATTGCACACGGTGCTGGCCAACCTGCCGCTGGATGCCAGCGAGCGCGAATGGGAGGAGCGTCTGGAAAGTCTCGCGGCGCGTATCCAGCGGCTCGGTCCGATCAACCTGGCGGCGATCGAGGAGTACCAGCAGCAGTCCGAGCGCAAGCGCTACCTGGACTCGCAGAACGACGACCTGGCCGAGGCGCTGGAAACCCTGGAGAACGTCATCCGCAAGATCGACCGGGAAACCCGCAATCGTTTCAAGGAAACCTTCGACCAGATCAATGGTGGCCTTCAGGCATTGTTCCCGAAGGTCTTCGGCGGCGGCACGGCCTATCTGGAACTTACCGGCGAAGATCTACTCGATACCGGGGTGGCGATCATGGCTCGTCCGCCGGGCAAGAAGAACAGCACCATCCACTTGTTGTCCGGCGGGGAAAAGGCATTGACCGCACTGGCGCTGGTATTCGCCATCTTCCAGTTGAATCCGGCGCCGTTCTGCATGCTCGACGAAGTCGATGCGCCATTGGATGACGCCAACGTCGGACGTTATGCGCGATTGGTGAAGGAGATGTCGGAGAAAGTGCAGTTCATCTATATCACCCACAACAAGATCGCCATGGAGATGGCCGATCAGTTGATGGGCGTGACCATGCATGAGCCGGGCTGTTCACGGCTTGTTGCAGTTGATGTGGAAGAGGCCGTCGCATTGGCTGAAGCCTGAGGATCAGGCAGTGTAAACTTGGGCATGGGCATGTTAGTTTAATGGCCACTTTTTTGTATCGCGTGGGAAAGGACTGTCAGAACAAGGTTGGCTCCACGTTTCAAGGGATAGGATGTCCTTTTTTCATTTTTTTTATTCACCATTTTCACTAGGGGCTACGGAATTACATGGATATCGGTCTGCGCGAATGGCTTATCGTTATCGGGCTTATCGTGATCGCCGGCATTCTCTTCGACGGTTGGCGGCGGATGCGGGGCGGCAAGGGCAAGTTGAAGTTCAAGCTCGACCGCAGTTTCGCCAACCTGCCGGACGACGACGGCGATTCGGCTGAATTGCTCGGCCCGGCGCGGGTGGTCGAACATCGCGAGCCGTCCTTCGACGAACAGGACCTGCCCAGCGTCAGCGCGCGGGAAGGCAAGGAACGCAAGGGCGGCAAGCGCCAGGACGAGCCGCGCCAGGGCGACCTGGATCTCGACGAGGGCATGGCCCTGGAGGCCGATCCGAGCGATGCCGCCGAGCCGCTGGAACCGCGCAAGGGCAAGTCGAAGGGGCGCAAGGAGAAAGAGCGGGAAAAGGCCCCGAGCGTGGCCGCCGCCGAGCCGGCGCCGGTCGACGAGGTGCTGATCATCAACGTCATCGCCCGCGACGAGAGCGGCTTCAAGGGACCGGCACTGCTGCAGAACATCCTCGAGAGCGGCCTGCGCTTCGGCGACATGGACATCTTCCACCGCCACGAAAGCATGGCCGGCAATGGCGAGATCCTGTTCTCCATGGCCAACGCAGTGAAGCCGGGTACCTTCGACCTGGACGACATCGACAACTTCAGCACCCGTGCCGTGAGCTTCTTCCTCGGCCTGCCGGGGCCGCGCCATCCGAAGCAGGCCTTCGACGTGATGGTCGCCGCCGCGCGCAAGCTGGCTCACGAGCTGAACGGCGAACTGAAGGACGAGCAGCGCAGCGTGCTGACCGCCCAGACTATCGAGCACTACCGCCAGCGCATCATCGACCATGAGCGTCGCAGCCTGATGCAGAAGCGCTGAGCCGGCCATACCCCTCTCCTTCTTGCGGGAGAGGGGGCGAACTACTCTATAGAGCAGCCGAGGCTGCTCTTTTCGTTTCACGGACTCCCACACCATGACCGACACCCAGGCCGCCGCCGAACGTATCGCGCAACTGCGAACCGAGCTGGACACCCACAACTACCGTTACTACGTGCTCGACGAGCCGAGCATTCCGGACGCCGAGTACGACCGCCTGTTCCGCGAACTGCAGGCGCTGGAGGCGGAGCACCCGCAACTGCTGACGCCCGATTCGCCGACCCAGCGGGTCAGCGGCACCCCGGCCTCGGCTTTCGGCGAAGTGCGCCATGAAATCCCCATGCTCAGCCTCGGCAATGCCTTCGAGGAGCAGGACCTGCTGGACTTCGACCGTCGGGTGCGCGAGGGCCTGGCCGATCTGCTGCCGGGCGGCGACCTGCTCGGTGGTGGGGCGGAGGTGGAATACAGCTGCGAGCCGAAGCTGGACGGCCTGGCCGTCAGCCTGCTCTACGAGAACGGTCAACTGGTGCGCGGCGCCACCCGCGGCGATGGCAGCACCGGCGAGGACATCACCAGCAACGTGCGCACCATTCGCAACGTACCGCTGAAGTTGCACGGCGAAGGCTGGCCGGACATCCTCGAAGTGCGCGGCGAGGTGTTCATGTCCAGGGCCGGTTTCGAGGCGCTCAATGCCAAGGCCGTGGAAAGCGGCGGCAAGACCTTCGCCAACCCGCGCAACGCGGCAGCCGGCAGCCTGCGCCAGCTGGACTCGAAGATCACCGCCAGCCGCCCGCTGGAGTTCTGTGCCTACGGTTTCGGCCGGGTCAGCGGAACGCTGCCGGATACCCAGGTGGGCATCCTGGAGGCGTTCCGCGGCTGGGGCATTCCGATCAGCCGCGAGCTGCGCCTGGTGAAGGGCGCCCAGGCCTGCCGCGATTACTACGACGATATCGGCCGCCGGCGCGATGCGCTGGCCTACGAGATCGACGGGGTGGTGTTCAAGGTCAATCGCATCGCCTTCCAGCGTGAGCTGGGTTTCCGCGCCCGCGAGCCACGCTGGGCGATCGCCCACAAGTTTCCCGCCCGCGAGGAACTGACCGAGCTGCTCGGCGTGGAGTTCCAGGTCGGCCGTACCGGCGCGGTGACTCCAGTGGCGCGTCTCAAGCCGGTGCAGGTGGCCGGCGTCACGGTGTCCAACGCGACCCTGCACAATATGGACGAGGTTGCCCGCCTGGGTCTGCGCATCGGCGACACGGTGGTGATCCGCCGCGCCGGCGACGTGATTCCGCAGGTCATGCAGGTGGTGCTCGAGCGCCGCCCGGCGGATGCGCAGCCGATCGAGGTGCCCGAGCACTGCCCGGTCTGCGGCTCGGCCGTGGAGCGGACCCAACTGGTCAGGCGCAGCAAGGGCAGGGAGTCGCTCAGCGAGGGCGCGATCTACCGTTGTGTCGGCCGGCTGTCCTGCCAGGCGCAACTGAAGCAGGCGATCATCCATTTCGTCTCGCGCCGGGCAATGGACATCGACGGCCTTGGCGACAAGATCGTCGAGCAACTGGTGGATCGCGGGCTGGTCGCCTCGCCGGCGGATCTCTATACCCTGACCTATGACCAGGTGTTCGAGCTGGAAGGGTTCGCCGAGCTGTCCACCAACAACCTGCTGGCGGCCATCGCCGACAGCCGCACGCCTTCGCTGGCGCGCTTCATCTTCGCCCTCGGGATTCCCGACGTCGGCGAGGAGACCGCCAAGCTGCTGGCGCGCTCGCTGGGTTCGCTGGAGCGGATCGGCAAGGCGCTGCCGGAAGTGCTGACCTACCTGCCGGACGTCGGCGCCGAGGTGGCATACGAGATCCACAACTTCTTCGCCGACGAGCACAACCGCCAGGTGATCGCCCAGTTGCGCGATGCCGAACATGGCGTGCAGTTGCAGGAAGAGGGCGAGGTCGCCGCGGAGTTCGCCGCCTGTGCCTCGCTGGCCGGTTTCATCGACAAGCTGAACATTCCCTTCATCGCCGCCACCGGCGCGGAAAAGCTGGCCAGCCGCTTCGGTTCGCTCGACGGCATCATCCGCGCCGACTGGCTCGATCTACGCCAGGTGGAGCGTCTGCCCGAGCGAGCGGCGAAAAGCCTGCGCGATTTCTTCGACGAGCCAGCCAACGTGCAGCGTGCCCTGGCCATCGAGGCGCAGTTGCGTGAGTTCGGCATGCATTGGCAAAGCGAGCGCAAGGCGGTCGAAGGCCTGCCTCTGGCCGGGCAGACCTGGGTGCTGACCGGCACCCTGGAGGCGATGAGTCGCGACGTGGCCAAGGAGAAGCTGGAAGGGCTCGGCGCCAAGGTCGCCGGCTCGGTCTCGGCCAGGACCCACTGCGTGGTCGCCGGGCCCGGCGCCGGCTCGAAGCTGGCCAAGGCCAACGAACTGGGGCTGAAGGTCCTCGACGAGGACGGCCTGCTGAAACTCTTGGACGAATACGGCGTCGCCCACTGAGCCGGCGGTGCCGTCGCTACGAACGATTTCCGAAGACTGGAGTGAACGATGGACAAGGCAAGAAAGCAGCGGTTGCTGGGGGTCTTGGCGCTGGTGGTGCTGTTCGGCGCCTATGTCGGCTGGAGCGAGCGGCCGCGCATCCTGCTGCATTACAGCGGCCAGGCGCCCGCGCCGATCGCCTACAGCTACAGGGAGAAGGGCGTGGAGACCTTCTCCGGGGAGATCCGCCCCGGCCAGGTGCGCGAATTCCCGGTGAAATTGTTCGGCGGCAGCGATTATCGCATCGCCTTTTCCTTCCACCGGGGCGAGGAGAAGTATGCCTCGTTCAGCACCAAGCCGGGTTGGGGCACCCTGGACCTGTACGTCGACAGCGAACTGAGCGTATCCACCCAGCCGCCGCCGGAGGGCCTGATCCAGCAGCATTGAGCGGCTTCTGCGAAGCCGATTGCAAACGTAAGTGCTTGAAGTGGTTGTAACTTACGCGCAAGCCGGTAGAATGGCGCGGCCTACCCCAGGGTAGGCTGCAATGGTGGCCCTGTCGGTCCCCCCGCAACGATTACCCGTCAACCTGGTCAGGTCCGGAAGGAAGCAGCCACAGCGGGAACATCGTGTGCCGGGGTGTGGCTGGCGGGGCCGCCTCCATTTCTAAGCCCTTGATTCTAAAGGGCTTCCTCGCTCGAAAATCTTGAAGTGTGACAGCGTTTAGGTACACCTAAGTGGTGCACCGTAGGCGGCATGTTAGCTCGTCTCTGGCTTTTCTCCAATTCTCCGGCTCAATCCCATTGTTCTTAGCTGTTGCTGAGTGGCATTCTGCTGTCTACTGTATATGTGTACATGCGAGGGGCTTGCGTGTTGTAACACACGACCGGCGAAACCAGTCAGGAGGGTGGAATGAGTTGGGAGCGAGACGTGGTCGAGGCAGTGAATGGCATGGCCGAAGAGATTGCGGAGATTAGAAAGTTTCAAGAGGCCTGTGAGAGAGATAGGGATATTGGGACACTAATGCAGCTCAACGAAAAGCTGATGACTCAGGCCTCAAACTACACGAACCTAATTATGGTGGCAGGGTATGCGGGGCTCTTTGGACTATGGTCAACCTTGGTTGGGCGTCTGCCTCAATGGCTGTATGCTTTGTGCGGTCTGCTGGCATTGCTATCTCTTCTCCTTTTCGTCTCTTGGGAAATTATCAAGATGGTGTGGGGAAGCCTGTACGTTAAACGCACCAACCGGATAATAACAACGGTGGCTAGAGGGAAAAAACCGATGGATATGTATCAGGCGGCAATGTCCCTCTATAACGTCAAGATGCATAAGGTTTGGTTGTGGTTTTTCGTTCCAACCGTAGTGTTGGGAGTAGGGGCTGGGCTTTTGCTTGTCGGTTACTTCAGTCTTGAGGTGTGGTGCTCGATCAGCTGAGATTGCTTCGTCTGCGCCGCCTAAGGGGCTGGAACGGAGTGAAGTTGTGGTCAGCTCAACTGCTGATCCGAGGTGAGAGCTAAAAGCCTGCTTTAAAAACTGTACGTGATTGTCAATTGAGATCGAGATGAAAATACCTACCGATTTGATGATCCTCAGACTTATATACAAGCTCTACTACGAAGAATTCAAGAATTTCTCAAAGGAAGGTGATGTTGATAATGGGCGAAAGACCAAGATTTTCGTGCCAATTGATTGCAATCTGATAGCCGATGAGTTGAATGTCGATGCTGATATCGTCTTCGGGAGGCTCTACTACTACATGCAAGAGAGGTACGGCTACACGCGAGACGATGGCAGCAAAGTCGCCTTCTACGCACCGATAGCGGGAGAGTCCAATCGCTGTATCAATTTTCCTATGCTCGCATCAGTGCTCGCGGGATTAGAGGAGGAGAACAGTAAAGCTCAAGGAGCCATCTACCTATCCCTTTTTGCTACAGCGATTGCAATTGTCTCTGTCATCGTCACATGGCTGACAAAAGGATGAGTGTCGTCATGGCACGGCTTCTTGCTATCTTAGCCTTCATTAGTTCCCCCATTGCAGCCGCCACTAGCTACACCGAGGAGCGCGATCCCATATACGAGAGAGCTAGTATCGCCCTCTTTTGCATGAATCATTTTTATAACCGTACGACGGGCTACCTCGGCATGCAGGCAGGAATGTCAGCTCAGGCGGATCTAGCTAAACGATTACCGCTCCTCCCGGACGGCGAGAAGCTTGCTGGAGAGATGCGACTAGCTTTGAACGCAATGACTAAGAATCAAGGCAACAAGGCTGTACCTACACATTGTTGGCAATACATCCCAAAGGATCACGGCCTGACGTCCGACGAGATCCTGCGCTTTCTGAAGCGAAGCTCCTTGGACTGATCTAACCTGTCCCGCCGTGGGAAGGAGCGCAGTGACCAGATATTTTTTTGTGTCGGTGATTGTTGTGACCGTGGTTCTGTTCTTCCTGCTGAAGTAGTCTTAGGACGGTGGCTTCCGTCTCGCCCGGCGTCCATTTTCAGATGGAGTGCTTGAAATACGATCTTCGGGCCGCCATGTAGAGTTGTTGTCTAATACGCCAAGCGCGATGGAGATGCGATGTCTGAGATGGAAAAACTAGCAGCCATGCTGTCACAAAAGAAACTTCAGCAAGAACAGGTCAAGGAGGATGCTGAGAATCAATACCAACAATGGGTTGAGTCGCTTAAGAGGCTGTATAGGGATATGGAGGAGTGGCTTCAGCCGCTTGTCAGCTCTGGCGTCGCTAGTGTAGCGATTACTACTGTTCAGAAGTCGGAGCGCCCCAGTGATGATCTGGCCGGTAGCTACGACGCGCCAATACTCGTTGTGACGATCAATGGTAAGCGGCTGAGCGTCGACTCCGTCGGTCGGTACGTGCTTGGTTGCCAAGGTGCGGTGATTGTAAAGGGGGTTAGTAAAGAGGTTGGGCTTGTTCGATTTGTCGAGGACGGTTTTGATCGGTGGAAAATTCGTTCGACTACAAATGGAGGACGGTCCATCAAGCTTCATGAACTGAATTCAGACAATTTCGCTAAACTCCTTCAGGACTTTCTCCACTAGCTGCTGAGGGCTTGTATTCACCCCGTAGTGCTGTCTGGTTCCTTTCAGTGGGGTTGTGCCGACGCCTCGTTGATGCTAATGGCCTATTGGATAGTCTATCTTTTAGAGTATATGCATAAAGGGCGCCCACTTGGGCGCCCTTTGTTCTATTGGGTTTAGATGACTTGGTTGGTTACTCGCACATGGTGTTCGTCGGTTGCTGAAGTTTCTCGCTGGTACTGGCTGCACTCTGACTAACGATTGCTGTTAACATGAGTGACTATGATATGCACTGTACAGGGTTACAGTGAAATGGCTTGCAGTGGCGATTCGGCAAGGTAGAATTCTGTTGTCCCCATTCGTGGGGAAATAGAAAGCCCCAGCCCCTTTCGAGGCTGAGGCTGGTGCAAAGTCGTCTTTGGGGAAGAGTGCTTGGCGGCTTCCTAACCCCGAAAACGACGAAACCTCACGACATGCGGGAGGCTTTAGCAAATGGAGTATAGGAATACCCTTGGGGTAATTACAACCTCTGGTTGTGGGAGTCCGACTGTTGGCGTCAGTTTGTCGGCAGTGAGTCTCGTGCGTCGTGTCCGTCAAAGTTGTTCAACATGGAGAGAGTTCCATGGCAGCACGCGGTACCCGACGCCCCAGGCGTCAACGTCGTAGCACCCCGATGTGGCTCAGGACTGTCCACGTAAACCAATACGCTCGCTGGCGATATGAGCGGTGGGAAAGCGTACGGCAGCACTGGCGTAGTCCGCCGGGGACTCAACTAACATTCGACTTCTAACCCGAAGGAAGGGCGCCAGTAATGTCGCCCTTTTGTTTACCGGAGACTGGGTGCGATTTGGTGTGATCTACATGCGAGGCTCTTAGCCATGTACGATCCCGGTCGAGCTGAAGCTAAATAAGTCGAAAATAAGTCTGCATACCCTCGGTCAGGTTCTTGCAATCACAATAGTCATGGGTTCCAGCGACGTTTGACAGTGGCAAGGCTGATGCCGAGCTTTGCGGCAGCTTGAGACTGGCTGAGTCCTTGTGTCTTGAGTGACTGCACTTCGTCAGTAGAAGCAGCGGCAGGACGACCAAGAGCTTTGCCTTGAGCCTTTGCACGTTGGAGTCCAGATTGGGTGCGTTCGATCAGCAGATCACGCTCAAACTCAGCTACTGCGGACAGCACTTGCATAGTCATCTTGCCTGCCGCGCTGGTGAGGTCTACGCCGCCTAAGGCGAGACAGTGAACGCGGATGCCACGACTGGCCAGCAGTTCCACTGTAGAGCGCACATCCATCGCATTACGGCCCAGACGATCCAGTTTTGTCACTAGCAGCACATCCCCATCTTCCATCCGCTCCAGAAGCTTCTGGAAGCCTTGTCGCTCACTTGCTGCAATGGAGCCAGACACCGTTTCAGTAACTACTCGCTGGGGAAGCACATCGAATCCTGCTGCCTTCACCTCAAGCACTTGATTGTCGGTGGTCTGATCACTGGTGCTGACTCTGGCATACAAGAATGTGCGACTCATCAGTGGTACTCACTTGGTCTCATTAAGGTGGTGTCATTATTGTTTTTGGTTTCAGAAATGTAAAGGCTATTTTTTGACACCTCTTTCAAGAGGGAGGATAGCTGGTGTCAGAATCGTCCGTTTAATGAGCGGTAGCTCTGCCCCATCTGGTGTCGGACATGATGAGCTACCTCGATCTCACTGCCGCGCTGTCGTGATTGCGTTCTCAAGCTCCTGTGCCAGCTCTGGAAGGCTGATCCCAAGCACTAGGCATAAGTCTCGAAGCTGCACGATGTCCAGCCGGCGTGTCCCGTTCTCGACGTCACTAATGAACGACTGAGGGCGGTTTAGCGCTTTTGAGCACTCCACTTGTGTTAGTCCTGAGGCTTTCCTGTGCTTCTTGAGCAGGTCCAGAAGGGCCATGTGTTCTGGTCGATAGATCGTCTTGGGCATGGTCGGTAGCTACGTGAGGGTAGCTGCTCAACCTATATCTGGTTTTCAGATATCTGAATTTGGGATAAATTCACCTTGGCTCTGTTCGACCCAGCAAAAGATGGAGATGACCGTGAACGAAAAGCTGTTTCTGCTGACCAGCCGTAAAAAGAAGACAAATCACATCCTGCACTTGATCCTGACCGTTTTGACCGGAGGCCTATGGTTGGTCGTATGGGTGATCACGCTATGTAGCAACGATAGCCAGAACAAGAAGATTGATAGGGAGATCGACCAGATCATGCACTATAAGTCTCAGGGCTTGAGTGATGCTGCCACACACCAAAAGATGAAGATGGACAAGCTGAACACTGACGTGCTTCAGGGGAGAGTGATTTTCGGGGCTTTGGTTGTGGTGTTCCTGTACTTCTACCTGCGGTAGAGGTTGCGCACCTCTAGCGGAGCGTCAAAGCAGATGCCTTGATCAGCTTCAGCTCCGCTGGGGCACTAAAAGCGATATGCTTTTAGCTGGCTGCACTGTAATGAAGAACCATTACGGAACGGACCTATCGGTGCGAGTAGAGCACCGACCAAAACTAACGCCAGTCCAGTTCTTGCCTTTGATCTTGGTTGTTGGTGCATTGGGGTTGGCGACAGTTGACTGTGATATCCCGTACAAGCACCGCTTGGTTGGTAGCATCTCAATGGAATTATAGGTGAAGGGATTGTATTGAATTCTATCTGGAGGATAGGGCTAGATCGGTTTGGGTGATAGCCTTGAAGAGGCAGCTCACTTATGCTGCCGCATGTGTGTAACCCAAATCAGAGCTGTCGCTCTGGTGTGTCTAACGTTTGCGGTAGCAGGTAGTTGATTCCTTATAATATAAGGAAGTTTGCATCCCCCTTGACTCCAGTGGCCTGCAGGTGGTTTCTTGCGTAACTTTTTTGGAAAAGCTACGCAGCCATATTCGCGTGTTGACGTTTTTCTACTGTAAAATGTAGGGTGCCCGTCGGGCGATACCAGTTCTCAATATACCGTTCGCGTATCTTATCTGCCCCCCTGAACACTAGTCGTGGATTGATGGCGAGTTTTATCTCACCACGGCGAATGTTTCCGTTATTACATGTGGTGATACGAAGCATTTTTGCATCTTCGAGAACTTTCAGCTTCTTCATCAGGTTCGATTTTACAGTGTTGAGCGCCTGTGCTAGATCGACTTGCGTCATGAAGATGACGTTGTGGTACTGAACGAGTCCTTGTAGCTGCGTCAATAGTCGTTGCTGGGGCTTAGTGATGCGGCAGTCAGTCTCGCCTCGCCGCCAAACACCATGGGCGTAGTCCACTTCGTCATTTAGCGAGTGCAGGCTATGGGGCGGAAGTTTTCGTCGATCAACAAATCTCAAGTAATTCTCGAAATCGTCTACGCTACGGCAATCTCTAAGGCTCGATTGATAATCTAGTGGGCCGGAAAGAATCGATGGCCTATCATCGAGACCATGAATCTCACCGGTGAGCTTGTCTACGACAATGCCGTTAATGGCGAGCAGGTTGGTGCTGCTGGTGGGGATGGTGGTGTAAGGGACAGCTTGACTCATTAAAAATCTCCTTTTTCAGTTCATTGCATAGGCATTCCTCTCGGGTTGTGCCGGTGTGGGGTTGGTAAATCGCAGGCGTTAAAAAGCCCCCTAGCAAGGCACCATGTCGGTGGTCGCAGTGGAGGCTTCTCGGCTGTCTGTCTACCTACTGGGTAGGGAGCGAATAATACACTTTGGCAGGTCACCTGTCAATTAATACTTGACAGGTTGAATTTTTCCAGAAACCAATCTCAGGGAGAGAAACGCCTTTTGCTTAGTGCAAATTGCCAGCCAGCTCGTAAACATTGGGTTTGGCTTGAAAGGCGGCTGGAATCAGTCCCACTGAAGGCAAGGTTTTACCGAGGTTTTCGGTAGGTTATTTGATGTGCTTCATGGCCTCGACCATCGCTTTGATTGGCGTCCTGCTGCCGTAGATGCCAAAGGTCACGGAGCTATCTTCATGACCCACCATTCGCTTGATCAGTGAGTCCTGCACGCCAGCATCACGCAGGTCATCAATGAAGGTGTGGCGGAAGCTGTGGAAGGTTTTGCGTGGATCAGTGATTCCGAGCTTCGTCTTGTAGCGACTGAACCACTTTGAGGGAGCATGGCCCAGCTTCCCCCGCACAGCTTCCAGTTCGGGGAACAGGCGGTCAGTCCCATTTGCCCTGACTGACTCAGCGTACTGCAACAAGCCCTGTTCGATCAGGGAGGGATGTAGGGGAATAACACGACGGCTGTTGGCATTTTTTAGGCTCTGGTCTTCACGGCTATCATCAATGCGAATGCACGGGATGCCCTGTTGCTCAGTGAGGTCATCGACACGCAGTTGGCACAGTTCTTCCAGTCTTGCCCCAGTAACTCGTCCGAGGAGTGGTAGCCAGTAGCGCCATGGCTGTTTGCGTGCTTCTTTCCGTAAAGACTCATGGTCGAGCAGGGCGACTAGATCATGACGATCAAAGGACAGCCGCGCTTCCTTAGCAGAGCCGGTCATTACCTTCATCCCAGCCAAGGGATTGTCAGTGACGTAGCTATTTGCTTTGCACCAGTTCATGAAGGCTGTGAGCTTTCGCAGACGGTTGTTCACCGTGACGGCAGTGATTGTCTTATAGGTGGTACCCGAGTCGACCACTTCCCTCAGAGTCTTCCCCTTGAACTCTGGCCGTAAACCGAAGTACTGGGGGCAGCGGCTGATCCGTTCTTTTAGCAGGCGAGCCTGCTGAGCATCAAAAGCTAACGCAGGCATATCTCCTATCAGCTCGAACATATCCGCTAGGGCACGTTCAATCTCATCGGCGCTGCTCTGTCGCCATGTACCACCACGCTTCCCTTCTTCTATATAGAGCTTGGAGAGCATGGCTAATGTGGGGGCTTCACCTTTCGGCTTCGCTGTGGCCACTGGAACCGTCTTTGATGCAGCCGTAATAGATTGCTGGGGTGTCGTTACGCGCCACTGCTCACACAACGCACGTAGTCTCTCAGGGGCTGTTAACGGGTGCTTGCTCAGGTGGGTATTCACTTTCTGAACTAAAGAGCAGGCAAGAAAGAGGGCTGCCTGACGCTCACGTACTCGCAGGGACATCCGAAGCGTGTACCGGCTGGGGAACAGGTGCTTCGGCAGTCGAAGGTTGAGGTAGTAAACGGATTGGCGGCGGACGATGTAGGCCATGGGAAATCCCAGAGTGGACCAATAAAGTGGACCAATTGAGTGGAACAATTCTGGTCACACCTCATTTTCTGAGCGCCCATGCAGAGTGACCGCACGGGTAGATAGCTTGCTACCTTGTCAGCCTGAAACCCTTGCATCACAAGGTCTCAATGACTCCCGAGCATGCTCGCACGTAACATGCTCAGGTCCGGAAGGAAGCAGCCACAGCGGGAACATCGTGTGCCGGGGTGTGGCTGGCGGGGCCGCCTCCATTTCAGGCCCGTCATTTCTCCATGGGCCGCCGGTGCTCAGCGGTAGCGCCGCAATATCTCCTCGATCTCTCCGTTTCGCTTCATCTCCTCGAACGTCTTCAGGATCGCTTCCACCGGTACCTCCGCGGCATCCCGCACCAGGCAGCTCACCGGGGTTTCCTCGAGCTGGGCGGCTTCCTGGAGTGGTGCCTGCCCCGGCGTCTGGCGGTTGTTCCAGCGCAGGGCCAGTTGATGGCTCACGGCGTAGCGATAGCGCCCGGCACGCAGTTTTTCCAGCACCAGGTCCTGGGTGCGCGCGTCGTCGCGGCGCAGCCGGCCGATGTCGAACAGCGCCTGCAGGCGTGGATAGCTGTAGCCGAGGACGGTACCGATACGCTGGGCCGGCAGCGCCTCGGGAATCGGCGCGAAGCCTTCGCGGGCGGCCAGGATGTCGCGTTGCACCAGCAGCGGCACGCTCCAGCGGTAGCCGGGGAAGTCCCGGCTGAGCCAGGCGGGGCTGATGTAGCAGCGGACGTCGATTTCGCCGCCGTCCATCGCCTGTTCGATACGTGCGCGCGGATAGGGGTGGTAGAGCGCTTCGCGGCCGACCTGGCGGGCCAGGGAACGGGTGATATCGTGGACGATGCCAGCGGTCGGCTGGCTTTCTTCCAGGCGGATCAGCGGCATGCCCCAGCTTTCCATTACCGCGAAGCGCAGCGGCGGTGCGGCGCTGTCGCCAGCCGTGGCAGGCTGGGCCGCGGCGAACTGGAGCAGGAGCAGCGCCGGGGCGACGAAACGGGCTGCGAATACGGACGGGAAAGGTCGAGTCATTGCCACGGGCGAGGGCTCATGGAGGGTAGGGCGAATTCTTAGCACGCAGTTTGCCAAGTCAGCGAGCGCAGAGGGGGCAAATTGCGCTAGCATTGGCCGACTTGTGCTTCCCTTCAGCGACGGTTTTCGATGAGTTATCAAGTTCTTGCGCGTAAATGGCGTCCCCGTTCCTTCCGTGAAATGGTCGGCCAGACCCATGTGCTCAAGGCTCTGATCAACGCCCTGGACAACCAGCGGCTGCACCACGCCTATCTGTTCACCGGTACCCGTGGGGTCGGCAAGACCACCATTGCGCGGATCCTGGCCAAGTGCCTGAACTGCGAGACCGGGGTCAGTTCCACGCCGTGCGGCGAATGTTCGGTGTGCCGGGAGATCGACGAGGGGCGTTTCGTCGACCTGATCGAGGTGGATGCCGCGAGCCGGACCAAGGTCGAGGACACCCGCGAACTGCTCGACAACGTGCAGTACTCGCCGACCCGTGGTCGCTACAAGGTCTACCTGATCGACGAAGTGCACATGCTCTCGTCGCACAGTTTCAATGCGCTGCTCAAGACCCTTGAGGAGCCGCCGCCGCACGTCAAGTTCCTGCTCGCCACCACCGACCCGCAGAAGCTGCCGGTGACCATCCTCTCGCGCTGCCTGCAGTTCTCCCTGAAGAACATGCCGCCGGAGCGGGTGGTCGAACACCTGACCCACGTTCTCGGCGCCGAAAACGTGCCGTTCGAGGACGATGCCCTGTGGCTGCTCGGTCGCGCCGCCGACGGTTCGATGCGCGACGCCATGAGCCTGACCGACCAGGCCATCGCCTTCGGCGAGGGCAAGGTGCTGGCCGCCGACGTGCGGGCGATGCTCGGCACCCTCGACCACGGCCAGGTCTACGGCGTGCTCCAGGCCCTGCTGGATGGCGACGCGCGGGCCCTGCTCGAAGCGGTGCGCCATCTCGCCGAACAGGGCCCGGATTGGGGCGGCGTGCTCGCCGAGATGCTCAACGTGCTGCACCGCGTGGCGATCGCCCAGGCCCTGCCGGAGGCCATCGACAACGGCCAGGGCGACCGCGAGCGAGTCCTGGCGCTGGCCCAGGCGCTGCCGGCGGAAGATGTGCAGTTCTATTACCAGATGGGCCTGATCGGTCGCCGCGACCTCCCGCTGGCGCCCGATCCGCGCAGCGGTTTCGAGATGGTGCTGCTGCGGATGCTGGCGTTCCGCCCGGCGGATGCCGACGGCGCGCCGAGGACGCCACTAAAGAACCTGGGGATCAGCAAGGCCACGGCTGATCCCGCCAACAACCCCGTGGCCGGCGCGGCCTCGCCTGCGCCGGTCGCTGCCATTGCTGCCATGCCGGTCGTCGCTGCGCCCGCCGAAGCGCCGCTCGCCGTACCGGCTGCGCCATCCGCGCCGGCGGCGGTCGAGGCACGCGTCGCGGAAGTGGCTGTCGAAGCAGCGCCCGCCGCGGCTGAGGTCGTCGACTTGCCCTGGGAAGAGCCGGCGCCGAGCATCGTTGCCGAGCCCGAGCCCGAGCCCGAGCCCGAGCCCGAGCCCGAGCCCGAGCCCGAGCCCGAGCCCGAGCCCGAGCCCGAGCCCGCAGCCGTGGAGGCACCGCCGGCAGCGGTGGTCGAGGCGGTGGTGGAAAGCGTTCTGGAGGCGCTGCCCGTGGCGCTGCCCGTGGTGGCCGACGAGCAGGACGACGCGGATGACGAGCCGCCACCGGCGGACGACTACTACGAAGTCGACATGGATACCCTGGCTTACCTGGACGCCGCTCCCGAGCCCGAGGCGGCCCCGGTGGAGGAGCCGCTGCCCGCGGCGAAGCCGGCCACCGGCCTGGCCGCCGAGTGGCTGGAGCTGTTCCCGCGCCTCGGCCTCGGCGGCCTGACCGCCAGCATCGGCGCCAACTGCACCCTGGTGGCCGCCGGCGAGGAACACTGGCACCTGCACCTGGATCCGGGCCAGAGCGCGCTGTTCAACGCCACCCAGCAGCGGCGGCTGAACGATGCGCTGAACCAGCACCTGGGGCGCACCCTCAAACTGGAGGTGACCCTGCAGAAGCCTGAGCAGGAGACCCCGGCCCAGGCGGCGGCACGCCGGCGCGCCGAGCGCCAGCGGGCGGCCGAGGCATCGATCGATGCCGACCCGTTGGTCCGGCAGTTGCGCGAGCAGTTCGCCGCGGTGGTCCGTGACGGTACCATCGAACCTTTGGAAGCCAAGGCCTGACCGGCGCTTGGCGCACGCAACAAGACGACATTCGAGGTGAAGAACATGATGAAAGGTGGCATGGCCGGCCTGATGAAGCAGGCGCAGCAGATGCAGGAAAAGATGCAGAAGATGCAGGAAGAGCTGGCCAACGCCGAAGTGACCGGGCAATCCGGCGCCGGTCTGGTCAGCGTGGTGATGACCGGGCGCCACGACGTCAAGCGTGTCAGCCTGGACGACAGCCTCATGCAGGAAGACAAGGAGATCCTCGAGGACCTGATCGCCGCCGCGGTCAACGATGCGGTGCGCAAGATCGAGCAGAACAACCAGGAAAAGATGTCCGGCTTCACCTCGGGCATGCAACTGCCGCCCGGCTTCAAGATGCCCTTCTGATCCCGCGTTCGTGCCGGGCTCGCCATCCGCGGATGGCGCCCGGCAGCCATTCCCCCTCCCTCTATCCGACGAGTCCCGCATGAGTTTCAGCCCGCTGATCCGCCAACTGATCGAGTCCCTGCGCATTCTTCCCGGTGTCGGGCAGAAGTCGGCCCAGCGCATGGCGCTGATGCTGCTGGAGCGCGATCGCAGCGGCGGCCTGAAGCTGGCCCAGGCGTTGACCGCCGCGATGGAGGGCGTCGGTCACTGCCGGCAATGCCGTACCCTCAGCGAAGAGGAACTGTGCCCGCAGTGCGCGGATCCGCGACGCGACGACTCGCTGCTCTGCGTGGTGGAGGGGCCGCTGGATGTGTTCGCCGTGGAACAGACCGGTTACCGTGGCCGCTATTTCGTGCTCAAGGGTCATCTGTCGCCGCTCGACGGGCTGGGGCCGGAAGCGATCGGCATTCCCGAGCTGGACGCGAGGATCAGGGACGGCGCCTTCAGCGAAGTGATCCTCGCCACCAACCCGACCGTGGAAGGCGAGGCCACCGCCCACTACATCGCGCAACTGCTGGCCGATCGCGGCCTGACCCTGTCGCGCATCGCCCACGGCGTGCCGCTGGGCGGCGAGTTGGAGCTGGTCGATGGCGGCACCCTGGCCCATGCCCTGGCCGGCCGTCGGCCGATCTCCTGAAGACCGCCCCTTCCGCGCCTGCCGTATTGCCCGCGGCGAGGCGGCCTATACACCCTGGCCGATGGCTATTTTCCCGTATTGAAAACCAAGCAAGCGCTAGGTAAGTTCTGAGGCTCCCATCAGGAGCCCGGCCATGACTGACTTCCAGCAGTACTTCGACGAGTCCCATCAACTGATCCGGGATTCGGTGCGTCGTTTCGTCGAGCGCGAGGTGTTGCCGCACATCGATGAATGGGAGGAGGCCGAGGAATTTCCCCGCGAACTCTATCTCAAGGCCGGCGCAGCCGGGATCCTCGGCATCGGCTACCCGGAAGCCTATGGCGGCAGTTGCGAAGGTGATCTGTTCGCCAAGGTGGCGGCCAGCGAAGAGCTCATGCGCTGCGGTTCCGGCGGCCTGGTCGCCGGGCTGGGATCGCTGGATATCGGCTTGCCTCCGGTGGTCAAGTGGGCCCGTCCCGAGGTGCGTGAGCGGGTGGTCCCGGCGGTGCTGCGCGGCGAAAAGATCATGGCCCTGGCGGTCACCGAGCCGTCCGGCGGTTCCGACGTGGCCAACCTGAAGACCCGCGCGGTGCGCGATGGCGATCACTATCGCGTCAGCGGCAGCAAGACCTTCATCACCAGCGGCGTGCGTGCCGACTACTACACGGTGGCGGTGCGTACCGGCGGGGAAGGCTTCGGCGGCGTCAGCCTGCTGCTGGTGGAGAAGGGCACGCCGGGCTTCAGCGTCGGGCGCAAGCTGAAGAAGATGGGCTGGTGGGCCTCGGATACCGCCGAACTGTTCTTCGACGACTGCCGGGTTCCGGTGGAGAACCTGATCGGCGTGGAGAACGCCGGCTTCGCCTGCATCATGGCCAACTTCCAGAGCGAGCGCCTGGCCCTGGCGGTGATGGCCAACATGACCGCGCAACTGGCCCTGGAGGAGTCGCTGCGCTGGGCGCGCGAGCGGGAGGCCTTCGGCAAGCCGATCGGCAAGTTCCAGGTGCTGCGCCACCGCCTCGCGGAAATGGCCACGCAGTTGGAGGTGTCGCGCGAATTCACCTATCGCCAGGCGGCGAAGATGTCCGCCGGCAAGAGCGTGATCAAGGAAATATCGATGGCCAAGAACTTCGCCACCGATGTCGCCGATCGCCTGACCTACGATGCCGTGCAGATGCTCGGCGGCATGGGCTACATGCGCGAAAGCCTGGTGGAGCGGCTGTACCGGGACAACCGGATCCTCTCCATCGGCGGCGGTTCGCGGGAAATCATGAACGAGATCATCGGCAAGCAGATGGGCTTGTAGTGCCGCGGCCCATCAGGTGAAGTCCAGGTCGTAATGCGCCTGGCCGCAATGCAGGCAGTCGAAGCGATAGATGGCCGGGTTGCCGCCGGGCGCATAGGCGTCGACGAGGCGTTTCCAGGTAATAGCCGGCCAGGCGAAATCGACGAAGCGCTGCGCCAGGCCCTCGGCTCCCAGTCGTCCGATTTCCTCGCGCCCCGCGTCGCCGCGAAAAGCGCAGGCATCCTCGCAGCAACTCAACCAGCGTTCCTGCTGCCAGGAGGCGTAGCCGGGCGTGCGCTCGCAGACTTCGGCGACGATCTCCGCGGCGATTCCGGCTTCGAGCAACGGATGGTCGTCGCAAAAGCTCGCTTCGTAGCGCGCGGCCGCGCTGCCGTCGGCAATGCACCACGGGCAGAGGCTGCCGGGCGGCAGTTCGTGACGGGAATAGGGCGATACGGTGTAGGCGTAGCCGCGGGCCTTGCCACAGCACCGGCAGGTTGCCGCGGAAGCCTCGATGCTGCCGCTGGCGAGCGGCTCGGGATGGTAGCGGAAGTACGGAAGGGGAGGATTCATGACGGCCGTTCCCTGGAGGTCGGCCGTCGAGTATGCCGGCCGGGCCGCCTTGCGGCTACCCGGTCCCGCTGACTCATTCGCTGGCTTCGCGGGCGCCCTGGCCGCTCTTCGGGCGCGGCGCGAAACGCGCGGCCAGGCGCATGCTGGCGGTGACCACACGCTGGTAGAGCACCGGCGCCAGGCGCAGCATCACGTCGATCGCATGGGCGTCGGCGCCGATCAGGATGCGCCGGCTGTCGCGCTGCACGCCGCGCAGGATGACCTGGGCGGCCTTTTCCGGAGTGGTCCGCAGCAGTTGGTCGTTGAACTGCTGGCGGGCCTTGTCGGGGGTCTGGCCGGTTACCTTGGCCATGCTTTCGTTCATCCGTGCGGTCTTGGCGATGTTGGTCTTGATCCCGCCGGGGTGCACGCAACTGGCGGAAACCCCTGAATCCTCCATGTCCAGCTCCTGCCGCAGCGACTCGGTGAAACCGCGCACCGCGTATTTGGTCGCGTTGTAGGCGCTCATGCCTGGCTGGGCGAACAGCCCGAAGACGCTGGAAACGTTGACCACATGGCCATTGCCGGAGGCCTTCAGGTGCGGCAGGAAGGCCTTGGTGCCGTTCACCACGCCCCAGAAGTTGATGTTCATGATCCACTCGTATTCCGAGTGGTCGCTGCCTTCCACGGTGCCGGCATGGGCGACCCCGGCGTTGTTGAAGATCAGGTTGACCCGGCCGTGCTCGGCGGCCGCCTTGTCGGCCCAGGCCTGCACCTGCTCGCGCTCGGCCACGTTGACGATGTCGATGGAAACCCGTACGCCGCTGCTGGCGAGGATCTGGCGGGTTTCCTCGAGACCGGCGGCGTTGACGTCGGCCAACGCCAGGTGGCAACCCTGGCGGGCCAGCTCCACCGCGAGAGCGCGGCCGATGCCCGAACCCGCTCCGGTAATGGCGGCGACTTTGTTTTCGAACGATTTCATGCAGGGACCCCTTCGGCCGGTTGACGGGTTTCGTTGCTCAGGCTGGCGAGCTGTGTGGTGCTGAGGTGGTAGGCGGAGGCATCGAACTGCCGGGTCAGGGCGCGGAAGCGCCAGGTGAAGCCCGGCCACAGGGTGCAGTTGCGGCCGCTGACCGGATGCAGGTACCAGCTCTTGCAACCGCCCACGCTCCAGACGCTGCGGTCGAGCTTGCGCTGCAGATATTCATTGTAGCGTTCCTGCACCGGCGCCTTGACCTCCAGGCTGAGCAGTTCGCGACGCTGCATCAGCTTCAGCGCGCCGAGGACATAGGCGATCTGCGACTCGATCATGTAGACCATCGAGTTGTGGCCCAGGCCGGTATTCGGCCCCATCAGGAAGAACAGGTTGGGGAAGCCGGCGGTGGTGGTGCCCTTGTAGGCTTCCGGTCCCTTGGTCCAGCTGTCCAGCAGGTCACGGCCGTCGCGACCGAAGACCATGCCACGGGGAATCGGATCGTTGGCGGTGAAGCCGGTGCCGAAGATGATCGCGTCGACCTCGCGCTCCTGGCCGCTGGCGTCGACGATCCCGTGGGCGGTGACCTCGCGGATACCTTCGGTGATCACCGTGGCGTTGGCCGCGGCCAGCGCCGGGTAGTAATTGTGCGACATCAGGATGCGCTTGCAGCCGATGGTGTAGTCCGGCGTGAGCTTGCGGCGCAGTTCCGGGTCCTTGATCTGCTTGTGGATGTAGCGGACCGCCAGGCGCTGTACCAGCTTCATCACCTGCGGGGCGAAGGTGAAGCCCAGCACCCGTCCTTCGAGCAGGCTGTAGAGGCCGCCACGCCAGAGCTTCTGCAGCAGCGGGAAGCGACGGAAGCGCTGCCGCTCGGCCTCGCTGATGGCGCGGTCGGGCTTGGGCAGAATCCACGGCGGGGTGCGCTGGTAGAGATCCAGCGCGGCCACCTGTGGCTGGATCTCCGGGACGAACTGGATGGCCGAGGCGCCGGTGCCGATCACCGCCACGCGCTTGCCCTTGAGATCGTAGTCGTGGTCCCACTGCTGGGAATGGAAGACCTTGCCCTGGAAGTCCTCCAGGCCCTTGAGGTCCGGATAGGCCGGGGTCGACAGGCCGCCCATCCCGGAGACCACGGCGTTGGCGGTGTAGTGGTTGCCCTGGCTGTCGTGCAGATGCCAGAGGTTCTGCCGGTCGTCCCAGGCCAGCCTGTCGATGGCGGTATTTAGCAGTGTCCGTTCCGGCAGGCGGTATTTCTGCCAGCAGTTCTCCAGATAGGCGCGGATTTCCGGCTGGCGGGCGAACATGCGCGTCCATTCCGGATTCTGTTCGAAGGAGAAGGAGTAGACATGGGATTGCACGTCGCAGGCGCAGCCCGGGTAGTTGTTGACCCGCCAGGTGCCGCCGACGCCGGCGTCCTTCTCGAAGATCAGGAAGTCGTCCTCGCCCTCCTGGCGGAGGCGGATCGCCATCCCCAGCCCGGAGAAACCGGTGCCTATGATGGCGACCTTGCAGTGCCGGGGGGTGACAGGGACAGGTTGGGTACTCATGGCCAAGCTCCTGTTATCATTGTTGCTGGCGTATACACTCGTCTACCTGCGAATGTAGACATCTGTATACTTCAGGGTCAAGCCAACCTTAGGTAGGGTCCGGCCGAGGCAATGGCCAGTCCTGTGGCGCATGGAAACAACCAGGTGGAACATGAGTGACATGAGCGAGACGAAGGACAGGATCACCGACGCTCCCGGCAAGCGCGCCCTGCTGGAGGCGGCCCTGCGCCTGGGCAGCAGCAGCCGCAGCCTGGGCGCCATAGGCCTGCGCGAACTGGCGCGCGAGGCGGGTCTGAACCCGAATACCTTCTACCGGCATTTCCGCGACATCGACGATCTTGGCCTGACCATGATCCGCGATATTTCCACCCAGCTGCGCCAGCCGCTGCGGCAGCTCCGTCGCGAGGCCGCGAATCGCGCGGCGCCAGGCGCTCGGCCGGAGGCGATGCCATTCGGCCTGGACCTGGAGAGGGGGCGACGGGTCTGCCGGGAAACGGTGCGGCTGTTCTTCGATTTCGTCGAGAGCAACCCCGCCGCCTTCATCGTCGGCGTGCGCGAACTGCATGGCGCCTCGCCGGTTCTGCGCGGCGCCCTGCGTCAGATCATGGACGAGTTCGCCGAGGACATGTCGGAAGACATTATCGAATTCAGGCTGTTGCCGTCGGTGAGCGAGGCGACCATTCGCCGCCTTTCCAGCCTGATCGGTCGCCAGCTGTTCCAGCTGTCGCTGGACTACATCGGCCAGCCGGAGCGGCGCCGGGAAATCTGCGCCCTGGGCGAGGAGCAGATCCTGCTGCTGTTCACCGGCGCCACCGTCCTGCAGATGATGGGTGTGTCGCTCGACGCCGAGGCATCAGGCGAGCTTCAGCAGGCTCATGCCGGCCAGCAACAGCAGCAGGCCGAGCCAGCCGCGCCAGGCCAGGCGCTGGCCGAACAGGGCCCAGCCCATGGCGACGGTGGCGAGGATGCCGAAGCCGCCCCAGATCGCATAGGCCAGTGACAGCTCGATGTCCTTGACCGCCTGCGCCAGCGCGGTGAAGGCGGCCAGCACGCAAAGGATCGAGGCGGCGCCGAAGCCGCGCTTGCGGAAGCCGTCCGAGTACTTCAGCAGCAGGTTGGCGCCGACTTCCAGGACGATCGCCAGGCCGAGCCAGGCGAAGGGGAGCCAGTTCAGGGTCAGCATGTCGCAGCCTCCCCCGGCGCCTTCGTCCGCGACGCTTCGCCGTTGCGGGTGCCGGACTTGATCAGCAGGATCCCGGCGATCATCACGCCGAGGCCGACGGCCTTGTAGAGACCGATGCTTTCACCCAGCCAGGCGACACTGACAGCGGTGATCAGGACGATGCCGATGCCTTCCCAGAGGGCATAGGCGACGCCGACGGGGACGCGTTTGACCGCCAGGGCGAGGAAGAAATACGACAGGCCGATCATCCCGTACATCAGCAGCAGACCGGCGACCGGGGCGTGGGTGGCGGCGAGTTTCATCGAGGTGGTGCCGATCACCTCGGCACCGATAGCCAGCAACAGATAGATCCAGGAACGCATGTTGCCCTCCCATGGGCACCGCGGAATGGAGGCCGCGGCCAAAGACGACGAAGAACGGCGGCGGGGTGCGGGCGGGCCGCGGACCGCCATGGGCGGTCGCCACCGACAAGGGGTGTCGAGGGGAGGGGCTAGAGGTCGCCGGTCCAGTGACGCTCGCGGGAGACCAGACGGGAGGTGGGAAGAGGTAATGCCTTGGTGTTCAACATAATGAACATGATATTACCTCAGGGCATCGAAAAAATCCAATTGATAGGATTTGACTAATTATTTCCTCGTGTCTACGGCTCTTTCAGGAGGTCTTGCTGAGAGTGAAGGCTTTACCTGTGCAATATCCTGTTCTTTACACCATGCAAAACGCCAGGCAGGGCCTGGCGTCGATAGGAGGGGCAATGACGTGACGAGGCTTCAATCGGCGAAGGCCAGCTTGTCCTTCCAGTATTTTTCCAGCCTGGCGGTATCGTGGTCGCTCGGGTGGAAGCCCGGGCGGTAGTAGTCCAGGTAGGGCAACAGCAATTGCGTGAAGAAGCCTCTGCGCAGGCCGAAGAGAGTGCCCAGGCCGTGCTTCCAGGAGCGCCAGTTGGACAACTGGCGATCCTTGCGCAGCAGGTCGAGCTGGAACCAGCCGATGACACCGAAGAACATCAGGGTGGTCAGCATCATCACCAGGATGCGGGTGAAGTAGCCGCCGTAGACCGTCTGGTAGACGTCGTACGCGACGTTCTTGTGCTCGTTCTCCTCGATGGCGTGCCACATCCACAGCTTGTACATCTTCGGCGACTGCATCTGCACGGTCAGGTCCTCGCGCTTGAGCAATTGCGCGGCCATGGTCGCGGTGAAATGTTCCAGGGCGCAGGTGATCGCCAACTGGTGTTTCTTCGTGGTGACCTTGCTGACGTTTTCCAGCAGCACCTTGATCCGCAGTTCGAGGCACTCCAGGTCGACCCCGTGTTCCTCGGCGTATTCGTTGTAGGCGGCATGTTCCTTGGAATGCATGGCTTCCTGGCCGATGAAGGCGCTGACGTCCTTCTTCAGTTGCGGGTCCTCCAGGCGGTCGCGCACGGCGCGCACGCTATCGACGAAGAACTTTTCGCCGTAGGGGAACAGTGAGGACAGGTTGTTCATGAACTGGGTCATGAACGGCTGCCCGTCCCACCAGTACTTCGGAGTTTCGCTGAAGCTGAAATCCATCCGTCGCACGGGAAAATTGGCGCGAACCGTAGAGGTGGTGCTGCTGGCAGTCATGGCTAACTCCTTTGTTGTTCTGGGGAGCGAGCGCCGGGTTTCCGGGCCTCCCTATGGCGAGTTCGCTATAACACCTCTGAATGTGTCATTAGCTGATGTAATTATTTGCAGGACTGTCCAACAAGGGGAGGTCATTCACGGCCATTTCCAGGTCGAAAATGGCCAAGGCGCTGGGCGCCAGACGGAAGATAGGGTCTGGGCGAGGCGGGGCGCGGACGCGCCCCGCAGGCTCATCGTTCGTCGAGGGCGAACGCGGTGAGGCTGAAGGTGGCGATGCCGGCGTCTTGCAGGCGGGTGGAACCGCCGAGTTCCGGCAGGTCGATGATGGCGGCGGCTTCGAAGACCCTGGCGCCCAGGCGGCGTACCAGGCTGGCGGCCGCCAGCAGGGTGCCGCCGGTGGCGATGAGATCGTCGAAGATCAGCACGCTGTCGCCTTCGCAGAGACTGTCGGCGTGCACTTCGAGGAAGGCCTCGCCGTATTCAGTCTGGTAGGCCTCGGCGAGCACGTCGGCGGGTAGCTTGCCCTGCTTGCGGAACAGGATCAGCGGCTTGTTCAGGGCATAGGCAACGGCCGAACCGATCAGGAAGCCGCGGGCGTCCATGGCGCCGATATGGCTGAAGTCTGCTTCGATGTAGCGCTGGACGAAGCTGTCCACGGTCATGCGCAGCGCGCGTGGCGACTGGAACAGCGGGGTGATGTCGCGGAACACCACGCCGGCCTTGGGAAAGTCCGGCACGGCGCGAATCTGCGACTTGAGGGTGAACTCGTCGAAAATCATGGCGGATCCTGGGGTGGGGCTCTTTCAGGCTCCATCATACAACGGGCCCGCACCGAGGCGGGCCCGTCGCGAGATCGGGCGGGGCTCAGCCTTCCAGCTGGCCACCGGCGAGGGCGCACAGTTCGATGGAGTCGAGGATGTGCACTTCCTTGCCTTCCGCGCTGATCAGGCCGTTCTGCTGGAAGCGGGTGAAGACCCGCGACACGGTTTCCACGGCCAGGCCGAGGTAGTTGCCGATCTCGTTGCGCGACATGGCCAGGCGGAACTGCTGGGCGGAGAAACCGCGGGCGCGGAAACGCGCCGACAGGTTGACCAGGAAGGTAGCGATGCGCTCGTCGGCGGTCTTCTTCGACAGCAGCAGCATCATCTGCTGGTCGTCGCGAATCTCCCGGCTCATCAGACGCATCAGCTGGCGACGCAACTGCGGCAGTTGCTCGGAGAGTTCGTCCAGGCGCTCGAAGGGAATCTCGCAGACCGAGGTGGTTTCCAGTGCCTGCGCCGATACCGGGTAGGTCTCGGTATCCATGCCGGACAGGCCGACCAGTTCGCTGGGCAGGTGGAAGCCGGTGATCTGTTCTTCGCCGGCATCGGTGATGCTGAAGGTTTTCAGGGCGCCGGAGCGCACGGCAAAGACCGAACCGAAAGGATCGCCCTGGCGGAACAGGAATTCGCCTTTCTTGAGGGGACGACCGCGCTTGACGATCTCGTCCAGCGAATCCATGTCTTCCACGGTCAGCGACAGAGGGAGGCACAGCGGGGCCAGACTGCAATCCTTGCAGTGTGCTTGGGGCAGTGCGCGCACCTTGATGGTTTCGGCCATTGAGGGGTCCTTGCTAGGTTAAAGGCACAACAGGAGTAAGGGTAACGCAGGTGCGATGCGGGTGCCAGCCGTAGGGCTGGCAACGACCATTTCTGACAGGGCTGGGGCTTTTCCAATCAGTGACTTGCGGCATATCTCTGCGACTACCGGCCGCACTCTGTCAAGAACGGGTGAAGGAGCGCTCAAGTTCAGGTCGCGAAGGCCGATTTAACGGAAGAGTTGTGTTTTTCTCGGAGGGACAGCAATGCTCACGCTCAGCGGATGGCTCACCACACAGGTACCCCCGGCGTCGCGGCCGGCGACGGAGGGCAGGCTGGCGCGCGCGGAAGGCGCTGCTGGTGAGCCGCCGGAAAGCCAGGCGTCCGCCGAGGGCGCGTCCGAGCGGCATGTACGGATTTCCCAGGCCGGGCGGGAACTGGCCGCCACCCGGGGCGTCCCGCCGGAGGATGACGACGAGGATATTCCGCAGGAACTGCGGCCGATGGTGAAAATGATCCGCGAGCTGAAGCAGAAGATCGAGGAGAAGCTCAAGGAGTTGCAGGAGGCCATGGGCTCGTCCGATCCGGACGTCAGGCAGAATCGCCTGCCGGCCCTGCAGAAGGAGCTGCAGCAGCTCAACTCGGCCCTGCAGACGGCCACCGCCGCGCTGGCCAAGGCCATCAAGGAAATGGGCCTCAGCGATCCGGCGCTGATCATGAAGATGTTGGGGGGGCGCTAGAAGGGCTGGGGATTCGCCGCCCTGCCGTGCGGGCGGGGCGGCGTGCTGTCAGATCACCCGGGAGAAGCGCTGGCGGTTGACGTTGGGCAGGTAGCGGTCGAACAGCATGCAGATCGAGCGCACCAGCAGGCGGCCGGAGGAGGTGATGTCGATACCCTTGGCGTCCAGGCGGATCAGGCCGTCGGCGGCGAAGCGCTCGAGGTCCGGCCAGAGTTCGGCGAAGTAGCTGCGGAAATCGATGCCGAACTCCATCTCGATGTCGGCGAAGGCCAGCTCGAAATGGCAGATCAGCTGCTGGATCACCGCGCGCCGCACCCGGTCGTCGCTGTTGCAGTGCAAGCCGCGACGAATCGCCAGCTGACCGTTGTCGAGGCTGGCCTGGTAGTCGTTGATGTCACTGCTGTTCTGGCTGTAGAGATCGCCGATCTGGCTGATCGCCGAGACTCCCAGCCCCACCAGGTCGCAATGGCCGTGGGTGGTGTAGCCCTGGAAGTTGCGCTGCAGGGTGCCGTCCTCCTGGGCGCTGGCCAGTTCGTCGTCAGGCAGGGCGAAGTGGTCCATGCCGATGTAGCGGTAGCCCGCCGCGGTGAGCTGCTCGGTGGTGCGCTGGAGCATCTCCAGCTTGTGCCCCGGGCTCGGCAGCTCGTCGGCGTTGATCCGTCGCTGCGGCATGAAGCGTTCGGGCAGGTGCGCGTAGTTGAACACCGAGAGGCGGTCCGGTTGCAGGGCGAGCACTTCGTCGACGGTACGGGCGAAGCTGTCCGGGGTCTGCTTCGGCAGGCCGTAGATCAGGTCCAGGTTGATCGAGCGGTATTGCAGGGTGCGCGCGGCCTCGACGATGGTGCGTGTCTCCTCCGGGGTCTGCATGCGGTTGACCGCCTTCTGCACTTCCATGTCGAAGTCCTGCACGCCGAGGCTGACGCGGTTGAAACCGAGCTCGCGGAGCAGGCCCATGGTCGACCAGTCGGCCTCGCGCGGGTCGATCTCGATGCCGTAGTCGCCCGAGTCGTCGTCCAGCAGGTTGAGGTGCGTGCGCAGCTGCGACATGAGTTCGCGCAACTGGCCGGGGCTGAGGAAGGTCGGGGTGCCGCCGCCGAAGTGCAGTTGTTCGACCACCTGCTCGCGGGAGAGGTGGCGGCTGACGATCTCGATCTCGCGGACCAGGCGCGCGAGATACGGCGCGCTGCGCCCGCGATCCTTGGTGATCACCTTGTTGCAGGCGCAGTAGTAGCAGATGTTGGCGCAGAACGGGATGTGCACGTAGAGCGACAGGGGGTGTCCGGCCTTCCGGCTGTCGCGCAGGGCGTGCAACTGGTCGAACGGGCCGATGCCTTCGTGGAACTGCACGGCGGTCGGGTAGGAGGTGTAACGCGGGCCGGAAAGGTCGTAGCGCCGAATCAGGTCAGCGTCCCAGCGAATGGTGTCGAGCATGCCAGAGATCCCCAGTTGGCGAGCTTTAGTCGGGAAGTCTAGGGATTGCGCCGGGAAAGCCTGTTGATTTGTATCAAGCGGGTGAATGTGTACAGGATGTGTCGCCGCATGTTGGGACTTGCGTCCATCAATGCCCCATCAGCCAGGCCTGGTGCGGGCCGGGCAGGGTCCAGAGGCCGAAGAGAATGACCATCAGGCCGCCCACGATGCGTACGCCTCGACGGCGCAGCAGGGCGGTCAGGCGCTCGGCGGCCATGCCGGTGGCCAGCAGCACCGGCCAGGTGCCGAGGCCGAACGCCAGCATCAGCAGCGCGCTGTCCAGCGCCGAGCCCTGGCTGGTGGCCCAGAGCAGCGTGCTGTAGACCAGCCCGCAGGGCAACCAGCCCCAGATCGCGCCGAGCAGCAGGGCTCGCGGCAGGCTCGAGACCGGCAGCAGGCGGCGGGCGAAGGGTTCCAGATGGCGCCAGAGGCCGCGACCGAGCGCCTCGACGCGGGTCAGTCCGCTCCACCAGCCGGCCAGGTAGAGGCCCATGGCGACCAGCAGCAACCCGGCGACGACCCGTAGCGCGCCGGCGAACGGGGTTCGCGTCACGGCCCAGCCGGCCAGGCCGAGCAGCAGGCCGGCGCAGGCATAGCTGAGGATGCGACCGAGGTTGTAGGCCAGCAGCAGGCGCAGCCGACGGCCGCGCTGTTCGGCGGGAATGGCCAGGGTCAGGGCGCCCATCAGGCCGCCGCACATGCCCAGGCAGTGGCCTCCGCCGAGCAGGCCGAGGATCAGCGCGGAAACCAGCAGTGGCGCCAGTTCAGCCACGCGGTTGGTCCTCGGGTTTCGATGGCTTCTCCGCCTCGTCGACGCCGGCCTGGTGCTTCGGGTCCTCGTCGTCGAAGAGGATGCTGTGGGCGGGGCCGTCGAGATCGTCGTACTGGCCGCTGTCCACCGCCCAGAAGAACACGTAGATGGCGATGGCGACGATGACGATCGCGACGGGGATCAGGATGTAGAGCGCGGCCATACGGACCTCGGCGAAGGGGTTCGGGTCAGGCGCAGGGCGTTGACCACCACCAGCAGCGAACTGACCGACATGCCGATCGCCGCCCAGCCCGGGGTGATCCAGCCGAGCGCGGCGAAGGGCAGCACCAGGCCATTGTACAGGCTGGCCCAGGCCAGGTTCTCGATGATGATGTGACGGGTGCGGCGCGCCAGCCGGAAGGCCTGTACCAGGCTGTCCAGGCGATTGGACAGGAGTACCGCGTCGGCACTGGTCTTGGCCAGGTCGGTGGCGCTGCCCATGGCGACGCTGATGTCGGCGCCGGCGAGCACCGGTACGTCGTTGACGCCATCGCCCAGCATCAGGACCCGGCGGCCTTCCTCGTGCAGGCGTCTGAGCATCGCCAGCTTGTCGTCCGGGGTCAGGCCGCCATGGGCTTCGTCGATGCCCAACTCGGCGGCGACGCTGGCGACCATCGGCGAAGCGTCGCCGGATAGCAGCAAGGTGCGCCAGCCGCGGGCCTTGCAGGCGGCGAGCAGGGCGGGGGCGTCGCCGCGCAGGCGGTCGTCGAGACCGAACCAGGCCAGCGGACCCTGTTCGTCGCCGAGCAGCAGCCACTGCCCGGAGTCGCCGGGCATCGCCGGTATGGCGCCGGCGCTGAGCTCGCTGACGAACGCGGCCTGGCCGATGCGCAGGCGGCGGCCTTCGACCAGGCCTTCGAGGCCCAGCCCAGGGTGGCTCTCGACGCTCTCGGCAGCCTCCGGGGCGCGGCCGAAGGCGCGGGCGATGGGGTGTTCGGAACGGTTCTCGAGGGCGGCGGCGAGCGCCAGGCAGCGATCCGCATCGAGATCGCGCAGGGGTTGCACCTGCTTGAGCGTCAGGCGGCCTTCGGTGAGGGTGCCGGTCTTGTCGAAGATCACCGTGTCGATGTGGTTCAACCCTTCCAGCACATGCCCGCGGGTGATCAGCAGGCCGAGCTTGTGCAGGCTGCCGGTAGCGGCGGTGAGAGCGGTGGGCGTGGCCAGGGACAGCGCGCACGGGCAGGTGGCGACCAGCAGCGAAAGCACCACCCAGAAGGCGCGCTGGTGGTCGACCTGCCACCACAGCGCGCCGACGATGGCCGCCACCAGCAGGACGATCAGCAGGAACCACTGCGCCACCTTGTCGGCCAGTTCCGCCAGGCGCGGCTTGTCCGCCTGGGCGCGTTCCAGCAGGCGGACGATGGCGGACAGGCGGCTGTCGTCGCCGAGGGCGGCGACCTCGACGGTCAGCGGGCCTTCGACATTGAGAGTGCCGCCGGTGACCGTGTCGCCGGCCTGGCGCGGGCGGGGCAGGTACTCGCCGGTGAGCAGCGATTCGTCGACGCTGGACTGGCCGTCGAGGATCACCCCGTCGGCCGGCAGCACGGCGCCCGGTGGCACCAGGATGCGATCGCCGATGCGCAGCTCGCGGAGCAGGATGCGTTCGCTCTGGTTGGCGGCGTCCAGGCGCAGGCAGGACGCCGGCAGCAAGTTGACCAGTTGCGCGGTGGAGGCGGCGGTGCGTTCCCGCGCGCGGCGTTCGAGGTAGCGCCCGGCGAGCAGGAACAGGGCGAACATGCCGACCGCGTCGAAATACAGTTCGCCCTGGCCGGTGACCGTCGACCAGATACCGGCGACATAGGCGCCGCCGATGGCCAGGGACACCGAGACGTCCATGGTCAGGTGGCGGGTGCGCAGGTCGCGCAGGGCGCCGCGGAAGAACTGTCCGCAGCAGTAGAAGACGATCGGCGTGGTGAGGATCAGGCTGACCCAGCGCAGGATGCGGTCCATGCCGGCGGAAAGGTCGAGGTTGAATTCCGGCCAGGTCGCCATCACCGCCATCATCACCTGGATCCACAGCAGCCCGGCGACCCCGAGCTGGCGCAGGGCGCGACGGTTCTCCACGGCCAGTTGCTCGGCCGCGCGATCCGGCTGGTAGGGATGGCCGGCGTAGCCGATCTGGCGCAGTTCGCCAAGCAACTGGCTGAGCGGCAGCTGGCTGTCCTGCCAGCGCACGTGCAGGCGATGGTTGGACAGGTTGAGCCGCGCTTCGGCGACGGCGGGTAACTGGCGCAGGTGCTTTTCGATCAGCCAGCCACAGGCGGCGCAACTGATGCCCTCGATGATCAGGCTGGTTTCGGCCAGCTCGCCCGCGTGCTGGACGAAGCCGCCCTGGACGTCCGGACGGTCGTAGAGCTGCAACTCCTCGCTGAGCGCCTTGGGCAGCGCCTCGGGGTTGGCGGCATTCTCGCTGCGGTGCCGGTAGTAGCCTTCCAGGCCGCCGGCGACGATGGCCTCGGCCACCGCCTGGCAGCCCGGACAGCACATGGCCCGCGTCTCGCCGAGCACGCGGGCCTCGAAGCGGCTGCCGGCGGGAACCGGCAGGCCGCAGTGGTAGCAGGGCAGGGGGGCGCTCATGGGCGCTTCGCTTCTGCTCCCTGGAGCGGCTCGTCGCCCAGCTCCATGACCACGGTCGGCGATACCACCTCTTCCTCGAACAGGCGCCACTGGCCGCTGCCTTCCTGGCCGAGCAGCTCGACGAAGCGGCGACCCTCGACGGCGTCGGTCAGCTGGCCGACGTAGCGGTCGCGCTCGGAAGCGCTGCGCAGCAGTTCGACGCGGCGGTCCTTCTCCGGCTGGGTCGGCGAGATCAGGTTGAGGGTGAGCTGCTCCGGGCGGCTGTTGCCGGTCAGGCGCACTTCGACTTCGCCGGTCAGGTCGTCGACCTTGACCTTGGCGTGCACCTGCAGGCGCACGGCCAGGTTCTCGCGTTCGAGGGAGCGGTTGATGCCCTTGCCGGCCTCGTAGTAGTTGTCGGTGACCAGGGTGTCCTGGTTGCGCACCGCGATGGTGACCAGGCTCAGCCCGAGCACCACCGAGGTCGCCAGGAGGGCCACGATGAACCAGGCCCAGAAGTGTTTGTACCAGGGTTGAGGGTGGGTCTCGGACTGCATGCTCAAGTTACTCAACGGGTGCGTGGGCCAATGAAGCGACTCTTCGCTTCTTTATGGATGCTCGGGTCGTCGGCCGACTCGATGGTGAAGACGATCTCGTTGGTGGTGGAAGGCAGCCTCTCCGGGTCGATGGACAGTTCCATCGGCAGGTTGAGGATGTCGCCCGCCGCCACCTTCAGCTCGCGCCGGCCCTCCAGGGTCAGGCCTTCGAGGCCCTTGGCGCCGAGGATGTAGGTGTGGTCCTGCTGATCCTTGTTCATGATCTTCAGGCTGTACACATTCTCGATGCGGCCGAGTTCGTTCTCGCGGTAGAGCACGCGGTCCTTGCTGACGTCGAAGCCGACCAGCGGACGCAGGATCACCGCGGTGATCAGGGCGGAGATCATCAGCACCAGGGCGATGGCGTAGCCGATCAGGCGCGGCCGGGCCAGGTGGGTCTTCTGGCCATTGAGGTTGTGCTCGGTGGTGTAGCTGATCAGCCCTTTCGGGTAGTTCATCTTCTCCATGATGCTGTCGCAGGCGTCGATGCACGCGGCGCAGCCGATGCATTCGATCTGCAGGCCGTCGCGGATGTCGATGCCGGTCGGGCAGACCTGCACGCACATGGTGCAGTCGATGCAGTCGCCCAGGCCCTGGGCCTTGTAATCCAGCGACTTCTTGCGCGGGCCGCGTTTCTCGCCGCGACGCGGGTCATAGGAGACGATCAGGGTGTCCTTGTCGAACATCACGCTCTGGAAGCGCGCGTAGGGGCACATGTAGATGCACACCTGCTCGCGCAGCCAGCCGGCGTTGCCGTAGGTGGCGAGCGTGAAGAAGCCGACCCAGAAGTAGGCCCAGCCGTCGGCCTGGCCGGTCAGCAGCTCGGGGATCAGCTCGCGGATCGGCGAGAAGTAGCCGACGAAGGTCAGGCCGGTGACCAGGCCGATCAGCAGCCACAGGCTGTGCTTGGCGGTCTTGCGCAGCAGCTTGTTGCCGCTCATCGGGGCCTTGTCCAGCTTGATGCGCTGGTTGCGGTCGCCTTCGGTGACCTTCTCGCACCACATGAAGATCCAGGTCCACACGCTCTGCGGGCAGGTGTAGCCGCACCAGACGCGGCCGGCGAAGACGGTGATGAAGAACAGGCCGAAGGCGCAGACGATCAGCAGCCAGGACAGCAGCATGAAGTCCTGCGGCCAGAAAGTGGCGCCGAAGATGTAGAACTTGCGCTCGGGAAGGTCCCACCAGACGGCCTGGCGGCCGCTCCAGTTGAGCCAGACGGTACCGAAGTAGAGGAGGAAGAGCGCCGCACCACCCACCATGCGCAGTCGGCGGAAGATACCGGTGAAGGCTCGGGTGTAGATCTTCTCGCGCTTGGCGTAGAGATCGTTGTCATTGGTGTCGCCCTTGGCAGGCGGGGTGACGTCTTGAACGGGAATCTGTTTGCTCATCAGTGCGTACCACGGCAGTGGGGGGCGCCCGGCCGGTACATGCCGACAGGGTCAGAAAATAGTTGCACGCCTACTGATTATACGCCTGATCTAGCAGGCTTTTTGCGGTAACTGTGCGACTTTTGGTCGCGTATTGTCCCATCCGCACTGTTCTTTTGCACAAAATAAAACGGCGCCGGGGTTGCCGGCGCCGTTTCGGATCGCGGGGGGAGGGGAACGCTTACTCGGCGCTCTTCTCGCCATGCGACAGGCTGTACACGTAGGCGGCCAGCAGATGCACCTTGTCGTTGCCCAGATGCTCCTGCTGCGCCGGCATCACGCCCTGGCGACCGTAGCGGATGGTCTGCTGCAGTTGCGCGAAGCTGGAGCCGTAGATGAACGCGCCCGGGTGGGTCAGGTCGGGAGCGCCCATCGCCGCGGTGCCCTTGCCTTCCGGCCCGTGGCAGGCGACGCAGGTGGTGGCGAAGACCTGCTTGCCGGCCTCGATGTCGGCCTTGGCGCCTTCCGGCAGCTTGCGGCCGTCCATCTGGGTGAGGACGTAGGCGGCGACGTTCTTCACGCCTTCCTCGCCGATCACCTCGCCCCAGGCCGGCATGGCGGCGTGGCGGCCGGCCATGATGGTGGTCTTGATGGTTTCCGGCTCGCCGCCCCAGCGCCAGTCGGCGTCGGTCAGGTTGGGGAAGCCGTAGGCGCCCTTGGCATCGGAGCCATGGCAGATCGAGCAGTTGGAGGCGAACAGGCGACCGCCCATTTTCACCGCCTGCGGATCCTTGGCGACTTCCTCGATGGGCATCGCGGCAAACTTGGCGAAGATCGGGCCGTACTTCTCGTCGGCCTTGGCCATTTCCTTTTCCCACTGGTGGACGCCGGTCCAGCCTTTTTCCTTGTCGGCGAACTCGTCGGCGGACTGGTAGCCCGGCATCAGGCCTTTCCAGGTGCCCAGGCCCGGGTACAGGGCCAGGTAGCCGACGGCGAATACCAGGGTGCCGACGAACAGCATGAACCACCACTTCGGCAGCGGGTTGTCGTACTCCTCGATGCCGTCGTAGGAGTGGCCCACGGTCTCGTCGGTGGTGCTGCTGCGCTGGCCCTTGCGGGTGGCGAAGATCAGCCAGGTCAGCGCCAGCAGGGTGCCGAGGGTAAGAGCTGTAATGTACAGACTCCAGAAGGTCGTCATTCTTTGTTACTCCTAGAAGCTTGCTCGACGTGCTTTTTGGCTTCGGGGTCGTCTGCGAAGGGCAGCATCGTCGCTTCGTCGAAGCTCTTCTTGCGCTTGCCGCTGTAGGCCCAGATCACCAGGCCGATGAAGGCGACCATGATCACCACGGTGCCCAGTCCACGCAGAGTCCCGATATCCATCACACTCACCGTTTGCTCTTGATAGAGGTTCCCAGGCCTTGAAGGAACGCCACCAGGGCGTCCATCTCGGTCTTGCCCTTCACGGCTTCACGTGCACCGGCGATGTCCTCGTCGGTGTAAGGCACGCCCAGCTTGCGCAGGACTTCCATCTTGGTGGCGGTGTCCTTGCCATCAAGCTTGTTCTCTACCAGCCACGGGTAGGCAGGCATCTTCGACTCGGGCACCACGTTGCGCGGGTTGTACAGGTGCGCGCGGTGCCAGTCGTCGGAGTAACGGCCGCCGACGCGGGCCAGGTCCGGGCCGGTACGCTTGGAACCCCACAGGAACGGGTGGTCCCAGACGCTCTCACCGGCGACCGAGTAGTGGCCGTAGCGTTCGGTTTCGGCACGGAACGGACGGACCATCTGCGAGTGGCAGCCGACGCAGCCTTCGCGGATGTAGATGTCGCGGCCTTCCAGTTCCAGGGCGGTGCGCGGCTTCATGCCTTCGACCGGGGTATTGGTCACGTCCTGGAAGAACAGCGGCACGATCTGGGTCAGGCCGCCGATGCTGACGGCGATCACCATGAAGATGGCCAGCAGGCCGACGTTCTTCTCGAGTATTTCGTGGTTCTTCATTTACGTCGGGCTCCTCAGGCGATCTGCGCGGCGGCTTCGTATTCGGCCGGCTTGGCCGCACGCACGGTGCGCCAGGTGTTGTAGGCCATCAGCAGCATGCCGGTGAGGAAGAAGCCACCGCCGATCATGCGCACGATGAAGCCCGGGTGGCTTGCGACCAGTGCTTCAACGAAGGAGTAGGTCAGCGTGCCGTCCTCGTTGACCGCACGCCACATCAGGCCCTGGGTGATGCCGTTGACCCACATCGAGGCGATGTACAGCACGGTGCCGATGGTGGCCAGCCAGAAGTGCGCGTTGATCAGGCCGATGCTGTGCATCTGCGGACGGCCGAAGACTTTCGGGATCAGGTGGTAGAGCGAGCCGATGGAGATCATCGCCACCCAGCCGAGGGCGCCGGCATGGACGTGGCCGATGGTCCAGTCGGTGTAGTGGGAGAGGGCGTTGACGGTCTTGATCGCCATCATCGGGCCTTCGAAGGTGGACATGCCGTAGAAGGCCAGGGACACCACCAGGAAGCGCAGGATCGGGTCGGTACGCAGCTTATGCCAGGCGCCGGAGAGGGTCATCATGCCGTTGATCATGCCGCCCCAGCTCGGCGCCAGGAGGATCAGCGACATCACCATGCCCAGCGACTGCGCCCAGTCCGGCAGCGCGGTGTAGTGCAGGTGGTGCGGGCCGGCCCAGATGTACAGGGAGATCAGCGCCCAGAAGTGGACGATGGACAGCCGGTAGGAATAGACCGGACGCTCGGCCTGCTTGGGCACGAAGTAGTACATCATGCCGAGGAAGCCGGTGGTCAGGAAGAAGCCCACGGCGTTGTGGCCGTACCACCACTGGACCATGGCATCGGTGGCGCCGGAGTAGGCCGAGTAGGACTTGAACCAGCTGACCGGCAGCGACATGTGGTTGACGATGTGCAGCATCGCCGTCACCAGGATGAAGGCACCGTAGAACCAGTTGCCCACATAGATGTGCTTGACCTTGCGCTTGACGATGGTGCCGAAGAACACGATCGCGTAGGTGATCCAGACGATCGCCAGGAGGATGGCCAGCGGCCATTCCAGTTCGGCGTATTCCTTGGAGGTGGTGAAACCCTGCGGCAGGGTCAGCACGGCGCCCACGATCACGGCCTGCCAACCCCAGAAGGTGAAGGACGCCAGCGTGTCTGAAATCAGTCGGGCTTGCGAGGTACGTTGCACCACGTAGTACGACGTGGCGAAGAGGGCACACCCACCGAAGGCGAAGATCACCGCGTTGGTGTGCAGGGGGCGAAGGCGGCCGAAGCTCGTCCACGGCAGGTCGAAGTTCAATTCGGGCCATACCAGTTGGGCGGCGATCAGGACACCGAGACCCATTCCAATGACCCCCCAGACCACCGTCATAACGGCGAACTGGCGGACCACCTTATAGTTATAAGCAGTCTGACTGATTGCTGTGCTCATGCTAGGGGTTCCACGGTTAATGGACTTTTTTAGGGACAAAAAATCGGCGGCAAGTATGGAGAAAGCGGGTGGGCATTGCAACGCGCCAGGCCAGGGGCGGCGCCAGTTTGATGCCTGCTTCGAAGCGCTTTCCAAGGCGGCCGGATGGCTTTTTGGCGCTATCCGGTCGAGTGGGTTCGACCGGTGAAGTTAGGTGTCCCGTCGCTCTGCCGGAGAGAGACGAATGCAGAGCAGCTTAGACGCGATTGAAATGGATGGGTAGGAAAGGCGCCCGCTGCTGCGACACTTCGTCGCGCCGCCTGGGACTAAGGTCTGAGACCGGAGGAGGGACCCGCGCCCGGAAGGGCGCGGGTGGGGGGAGGGGTCAGTTGGCGCCCTGGTTGTGCGACAGGTTGTAGATGTAGGCGGCCAGGATGTGCACCTTTTCCTTGCCCAGGTAGGGTTCCTGGGCCGGCATCTGGCCCTGGCGGCCGTGGCGGATGGTCTGTTGCAGCTGGGCGTAGCTGGAGCCGTAGATGAACGCGCCGGGGTTGGTCAGGTTCGGCGCGCCGACCAGGGCGGTACCCTTGCCTTCCGGGCCGTGGCAGGCGACGCAGTTGACCGAGAAGATCTGCCTGCCGGCCTCGACGTCGGCCTTGGTGCCTTCCGGCAGCTTCAGTCCGGCGAGCTCGGTGCGGACGTAGGCGGCGACGTTCTTCACCCCGTCCTCGCCGAGGATATCGCCCCAGGCCGCCATGATCGCGTGGCGACCGCCGAGGATGGTGGTCTCGATGCTCTGCGGGTCACCGCCCCAGCGCCACTCGTTGTCGGCCAGGTTGGGGAAGCCGAGGGCGCCCTTGGCGTCGGAACCGTGGCAGATCGAGCAGTAGGTGGCGAACATGCGGCTGCCCATCTTCATGGCGTGCTCGTCCTTGGCCACTTCCTCGATGGGCATGGCGGCGTACTTGGCGAAGATCGGCCCGTATTTCTCCTGGGCGATGTTCATCTCGCGTTCCCACTGCTTGTCCTGGGTCCAGCCGCCCTCGTAGCCCGGCAGCACGCCTTTCCAGTTGCCCAGGCCCGGGTACAGGACCAGGTAGCCGACGGAGAAGACGATGGTGCCGATGTACAGCATGAACCACCACTTCGGCAGCGGGTTGTCGTACTCCTCGATGCCATCGTAGGAGTGGCCCATGGTTTTTTCGGTGGTTCCCTTGGCCTCGCCCTTGCGGGTGGCGAAGACCAGCCAGAGCAGGGCGATCAAGGTACCGACGGTAAGAGCTGTGATGTACAGACTCCAGAAGGTGGTCATTCTTTGTTACTCCTAGAAGCTTGCTCGACGTGCTTTTTGGCTTCGGGATCGTCTGCGAAGGGCAGCATCGTCGCTTCGTCGAAGCTCTTCTTGCGTTTGCCGCTGTAGGCCCAGATCACCAGACCGATGAAGGCGACCATGATCAGCAGCGTGCCGAGTCCTCGCAGCGTCCCGATATCCATTGCCGTCACCGTTTGTTCTTGATCGAGGTGCCGAGCACCTGCAGGTAGGCGACCACGGCGTCCATCTCGGTCTTGCCTTTCAGCGAGTCCTTGGCGCCCTTGATGTCTTCGTCGGTATAGGGCACGCCGAGGGTGCGCATCACTTCGAGCTTCTTCTCGATGTCCTTGCCGTCGAGCTTGTTCTCCACCAGCCACGGGTAGGCCGGCATCTTCGACTCGGGCACCACGTTGCGCGGGTTGAACAGGTGCGCGCGGTGCCAGTCGTCGGAGTAGCGGCTACCGACGCGGGCCAGGTCCGGGCCGGTCCGCTTGGAACCCCACAGGAACGGGTGGTCCCAGACGCTCTCGCCGGCCACCGAGTAGTGGCCGTAGCGCTCGGTCTCGGCGCGGAACGGACGGATCATCTGCGAGTGGCAGCCGACGCAGCCTTCGCGGATGTAGATGTCGCGGCCTTCCAGTTGCAGCGCGGTATAGGGCTTCATGCCTTCGACCGGGGTGTTGGTCACGTCCTGGAAGAACAGGGGCACGATCTGGGTCAGGCCGCCGATGCTCACGGCCACGGCCATGCACAGCGCCAGCAGGCCGACATTCTTCTCGAGTATTTCGTGTTTCATGCTCGGCTCCTCAGGCGATCTGTGCGGCGGCTTCGTATTCGGCCGGCTTGGCGGCACTTACGGTGCGCCAGGTGTTGTAGGCCATCAGGAACATGCCGAGCAGGAAGATGAAGCCGCCGAGCATGCGCACGATGAAGCCGGGGTGGCCGGCGGCCAGCGCTTCGACGAAGGAATAGGTCAGCGTGCCGTCCTCGTTGACCGCACGCCACATCAGGCCCTGGGTGATGCCGTTGACCCACATCGAGGCGATGTACAGCACGGTGCCGATGGTGGCCAGCCAGAAGTGCGCGTTGATCAGGCCCAGGCTGTACATCTTCTCGCGGCCGAAGACCTTCGGGATCAGGTGGTAGAGCGAGCCGATGGAAACCATGGCGACCCAGCCGAGGGCGCCGGCGTGAACGTGGCCGATGGTCCAGTCGGTGTAGTGGGAGAGGGCGTTGACGGTCTTGATCGCCATCATCGGGCCTTCGAAGGTGGACATGCCGTAGAAGGCCAGGGAGACCACCAGGAAGCGCAGGATCGGATCGCTGCGCAGCTTATGCCAGGCGCCGGAGAGGGTCATCATGCCGTTGATCATGCCGCCCCAGCTCGGCGCCAGGAGGATCAGCGACATCACCATGCCCAGCGACTGCGCCCAGTCCGGCAGCGCGGTGTAGTGCAGGTGGTGCGGGCCGGCCCAGATGTACACGGCGATCAGCGCCCAGAAGTGGACGATGGACAGGCGGTAGGAGTAGACCGGACGCTCGGCTTGCTTGGGCACGAAGTAGTACATCATGCCGAGGAAGCCGGCGGTGAGGAAGAAGCCCACCGCGTTGTGGCCGTACCACCACTGGACCATGGCATCGGTGGCGCCGGCGTACAGCGAGTAGGATTTGGTGAAGGTCACCGGCAGCTCGAGGTTGTTCACCACATGGAGCATGGCGACGGTGAGGATGAACCCGCCGAAGAACCAGTTGCCCACATAGATGTGCTTGACCTTGCGCTTGACCAGGGTGCCGAAGAACACCACCGCGTAGGCGACCCAGACCACGGTGATGAGGATGTCGATCGGCCATTCCAGCTCGGCGTACTCCTTGGAGGAGGTGTAGCCCAGCGGCAGGCTGATGGCGGCCAGCAGGATCACCAGTTGCCAGCCCCAGAAGGTGAAGGAGGCGAGGGTGTCGGAGAACAGCCGCACCTGGCAGGTGCGCTGCACCGCGTAGTAGCTGGTGGCGAACAGTGCGCAACCGCCGAAGGCGAAGATCACCGCGTTGGTGTGCAGCGGGCGCAGGCGGCCGAAGCTCGTCCACGGCAAGCCGAAGTTCAGGTCGGGCCACACCAGCTGGGCGGCGATCAGGACACCGACGGTCATGCCGACGATGCCCCAGACCACGGTCATGATGGCGAATTGGCGGACCACCTTGTAGTTATAGGCGGACTCTGGGTTAGTGGTGCTCATGCTATGGGCTTCCATCCACGGTTATACGCTATGGCTTTTCCGGCAGTTGGGATGCCGGGCGTCCCCCCATTGGGGCTGGTCTAATTGGCGTAATTAGCGAGAGGAAGCATGGATAATGGGCCGTTATGAAATATTGATCGGGATCAATTGGCTTCCCGGCCCCGACTGGATAGGAGGTGTGGCAAGTTGTCGCTGAAATGGAACCGTCCGGCCGACGCGCTGTCGGCCACCCTGATTCTCGCCCATGGCGCCGGCGCGCCGATGGACAGCCCGTTCATGGAGCGCATCGCCGAACTGCTCGCCGGGCAGGGCATCGCCGTGGCGCGCTTCGAGTTTCCCTACATGGCCCAGCGCCGCGAGGACGGTCGCAAGCGTCCGCCGAACCCGCAGGCGCAGTTGCTCGACTGCTGGCGGCGGGTCCATGCGCAGGTCCGCGAGGCGGTGGAGGGGCCGCTGGCCCTGGGCGGCAAGTCGATGGGCGGGCGCATGGCCAGCCTGCTGGCCGACGAGTTGGGCGCGGATGCCCTGGTCTGCCTCGGCTACCCGTTCTACGCCGCCGGCAAGCCGGAGAAGCCGCGGGTCGCGCACCTCGCCGGGCTGCGCACGCCGACCCTGATCGTCCAGGGCGAGCGCGACGCCCTGGGCAACCGCGAGGCGGTGGCGGGCTACGCGCTGGCGCCGGCGATCCGCCTGCACTGGCTGGCCGCGGCGGACCACGACCTCAAGCCGCTGAAGGCCTCCGGCCTTACCCACGAGCAGCACCTGGCGGCAACGGCGCGGGAGGTGGCCGGCTTCCTTCGCGGGCTCCAGGGCCATTAACGGTTCCTTAAGGCATCCCCTCATAAGCTGCGGCGCAACCACCCTCGCATCGAGGGTGGGCGATCCGGACTTCTCTGAGGGGGGAAGATATGAACATGCATGCCGACGGTGAGCAGATCACCGCTACCGATACCCGCGAACGCATCCTGCTGACCGGCGCCACCGGCTTCCTCGGCGGCTCGGTCGCCGCCCGGCTGATCGCCGACGGACACGGTGCCAACCTGTCCTTCCTGGTTCGTGCCGAGTCCCGCCAGCAGGGGCTCGAACGCCTGCGCGGCAACCTGCTGATGCATGGCGTCGCCGAGGTCGACTACATGGCCCTGGGCACGGACCAGATCATCTGCGGCGATTTCCTCGACACTTCCTGGCTGGCCCGCGAGACCCTGCGCCTGATGCAGGTCGAACGGGTGATCAATTGTGCCGCGGTGGCCTCGTTCTCGAAGAACCCGACCATCTGGCCGGTCAATGTCGACGGTACTTTCGCTTTCGCCGAGGTTCTCAGCCGCTCCAAGCGGCTGAAACGTTTCCTCCATGTCGGCACCGCGATGTGCTGCGGACCGCAGCGGCAGTCGCCGATCAGCGAGTCCTGGGAGTTCCCGGCGGCCGAGCAGCAACTGGTGGACTACACCGCGTCGAAGGCGGAGATCGAGCGGCGCATGCGCGAGGAGTTGCCGGGCCTGCCGCTGGTGGTGGCGCGACCGTCAATCGTGGTGGGCCATCGCACCCTCGGCTGCCAGGCTTCCGGCAGCATCTTCTGGGTGTTCCGCATGGGCTTCGCCCTGGAAAGCTTCACTTGCGGGCTCGAGGAACAGATCGACGTGATTCCGGTGGACTATTGCGCCGAAGCGCTGATCGGCCTGGCGCTGAAGCCGCGCCTGGGGCACAGCCTCTACCATATCTCCGCCGGCCATCACGCGGCCTGCACCTTCGGCGAGATCGACGAGGCCTTCGCCCGCGCCAACGGGGCGGCGCCGGTAGGCGAGCGCTATCGCAAGGTCGACGTGGACGACCTGAAGGAACTGGCGAAGAGCTTCGAGTCGCGCATCGGTCCGGCCAATCCGCGCCTGGTACTGCGCGCGCTGCGCCTGTACAGCGGCTTCGCCGACCTGAACTATCTGTTCGACAACAGTCGTCTGCTGGAGGAGGGGATCGCCCCGCCGCCCCGCTTTACCGACTATCTGGATGTCTGCGTGCAGTCGTCCAGCGCGGTGAGCATCCCGGCGCAGATGCAGTGGGACTTCAAGTGACGGCGAGCGCGGGGAGGCGCCTCCCCGCGCCCTGATCTCAGCGGTTGAAGCGCTCGACCAGGGAGTACTGGCTCTGCGCGGTGGTGGTCAGCTCCTCGCTCAGCTTCGCCGTGCGCAGCGCCTCGTCGGAGGTCTGCTCGGCCAGCGCGGCGATGGTGCTGATGTTGCGGTTGATCTCCTCGGCCACCGCGCTCTGCTCTTCCGCGGCGGCGGCGATCTGGGTGGTCATCTCGGTGATGTTGCCGACCGCTTCGCTGATCCCGACCAGCGCATGGTCGGCTTCCAGTACCCGCTGGACCCCGGCCTCGGCCTGCTGCAGGCCGTTTTCCATGGTATGCACCGCATCGTTGGCGGTGTTCTGCAGCTTGGCGATCAACTGGTGGATCTGCTCGGTGGAGGCAGCGGTGCGCTGCGCCAGCGAGCGCACCTCGTCGGCCACCACGGCGAAGCCGCGCCCCTGCTCTCCGGCCCGCGCGGCTTCGATGGCGGCATTGAGGGCGAGCAGGTTGGTCTGGTCGGCGATGCCCTTGATCACGTCGACCACGCCGCCGATCTCGTTGCTGTCCTGGGCCAGGCGGCTGACCGCGGCGCCGGTCTCGCCCACCGACTCCGACAGGCGCTGGATGGCGTTGCGCGTCTCCGCGGTGATGTCGCGGCCGCGCGAGGTCAGTTCGTTGGCCTTCTGCGTGGCGTCGGCGGTGAGCTGGACGTTGTTCGCCACTTCCTGGGTGGTGGCGGCCATCTCGTTGACCGCGGTGGCTACCTGCTCGGTCTCGGCGCGCTGCTGTTCCAGGCCGGCGGAACTGTGGTGAGCCAGGGTATCGGCCTGGCGCGCCTGCTCGGTCAGGTATTCGGCGGTGTCCTGCAGGCGCGTCAGGCAGGTCTTCAGGCGTGCGTCCTGGCTGAGGATGGCCATCTCCAGGCGCGCCTGGTCGCCGCGGCTGTCGGTGTACATCTGCGCGATCAGCGGGTCGGAGGTGGTCTGCTCGGCCAGCCGCATCAGGCGCTTCAGCCCGCGCTTCTGCCAGCGCAGTCCGGCCAGGCCGAGCGGAACGGCGAGCAGGCCGGCGAGGATGAAGCCCCACCAGGAGTTCAGCCGGATACCGATGAGGAAGCCGATCTGACTGATCAGGATGAACGGCAGCCAGTCGAGCAGTACCGGCAGCCAGCGGTCGCGCCGGGGGATCGCCGGCTTGCCCGCGCCGAGCCGGCGGTAGAGCGCCTCGGCGCGCTGGATCTGCTCGGCAGTCGGTTTCACCCGCACCGATTCGTAGCCGACGATCGCGCCACGCTCATAGATGGGCGTGACGTAGGCGCTGACCCAGTAGTGGTCGCCGTTCTTGCAGCGGTTCTTGACGATCCCCATCCATGGCCGTCCGGCCTTCAGGGTGTTCCACATGTGGGCGAACACCGCCGGCGGCACGTCGGGGTGACGGATCAGGTTGTGCGGCGAGGACATCAGCTCCTCGCGGCTGAAGCCGCTGATGTCGATGAAGGCTTCGTTGCAATAGGTGATGATGCCTTTGAGATTGGTCGTGGTGATCAGGCGCTGTTCCGCCGGATAGACGCGCTCGTGCTGGGTGATGGGCTGATTGTTGCGCATGGGCCTTCCAAACAAGTGAAGCATTTACCTCTGCATCGGCGAAAATGCCTTTCACATGAGGGATTTGTGAATGCTTTCACGCGGAAAAACAGATAGCTATTGACCCAAGGCATGAGACGCGACCGATCGGTCGGATAGGCGGCGGATTTGCTGATCGAGGTCAATGCGCTACGGCCTGGTGTCGTTGCCGGCGGCGCGCACGGGTCGGGGAGGGCCCGGGACGAACCGCCGCTGGGCGGTTCCGGTCCACCGGGGGCGGCGGATCGCGCCCGGGGCGCTATCCGTCCTTCGAAGGGCCGCGGCTGCCGGCGCGGGCAGGAAAAAGGGTGGCCGAAGCCACCCTTCTGTTCGCGCGGGTCGTCGTTGCCTCAGAGCATGCTGCGCAGCACGTAGTGGAGGATGCCGCCGGCCTTGAAGTACTCGACCTCGTTGAGGGTATCGATGCGGCAGAGGACCTTGAAGCTGTCCTGGCTGCCGTCCTCACGGGTCACTTCCACGCTGAGCGGCATGTGCGGCTTGAGTTCGCCGCCGAGGCCGCGGATGTTCAGCACTTCCTTGCCGGTCAGTTTCAGGTTCCTGCGGTCCTGGCCATCCTCGAACTGCAGCGGCAGCACGCCCATGCCCACCAGGTTGGAGCGGTGGATACGCTCGAAGCTCTCCGCGATCACCGCCTTGACCCCCAGCAAGTTGGTGCCCTTGGCCGCCCAGTCGCGCGACGACCCGGTGCCATACTCCTTGCCGGCGATGATCACCAGCGGGGTGCCGTCCTCCTGGTAACGCATGGCGGCGTCGTAGATCGCCAGTTTCTCGCCGCTGGGCACGTACAGGGTGTTGCCGCCTTCCTCGCCACCGAGCATCTCGTTCTTGATGCGGATGTTGGCGAAGGTGCCGCGCATCATCACCTCATGGTTGCCGCGACGGGAGCCGTAGGAATTGAAGTCCTTCGGTTCCACCCCGTGCTCGCGCAGGTAGCGGCCGGCCGGACTGTCGGCCTTGATGTTGCCGGCGGGGGAGATGTGGTCGGTGGTCACCGAGTCGCCCAGCACCGCCAGCACCCGGGCCTTCTCGATGTCGGCGATGGCCGGCGGCGCGTCTGCGATGTGCTCGAAGAACGGCGGATGCTGGATGTAGGTGGAGTCGGCCTGCCACTCGTAGGTGTCCGACTGCGGCACCTGGATCGCCTGCCATTTCTCGTCGCCGGCGAAGACCTCCGCGTATTCCTTGTGGAACATCTCGGTGTCGACCTTCCGGATCGCCTCGGCGATTTCCTTCTGGCTCGGCCAGATGTCCTTCAGGTACACCGGCTGGCCGTCCTTGCCGGTGCCCAGCGGCTCCTCGCCGAGGTTGATGCGCACGCTGCCGGCCAGGGCATAGGCCACCACCAGCGGCGGCGAGGCCAGCCAGTTGGTCTTCACCAGCGGGTGCACGCGGCCTTCGAAGTTGCGGTTGCCGGAGAGTACCGAGGCGACGGTCAGGTCGGCCTGCTGGATGGCCTTCTCGATCGGCTCCAGCAGCGGGCCGGAGTTGCCGATGCAGGTGGTGCAGCCGTAGCCGACCAGGTCGAAGCCGAGTTCGTCGAGGTAGCGGGTCAGGCCGGCGGCCTTGAAGTAGTCGGTGACCACCTTGGAACCCGGCGCCAGCGAGCTCTTCACCCAGGGCTTGCGTTGCAGGCCTTTCTCCACCGCCTTCTTCGCCAGCAGGCCGGCGGCCATCATCACGCTGGGGTTGGAGGTGTTGGTGCAGGAAGTGATGGCGGCGATCACCACCGCGCCGTTCTTCAGCCGGTGGGTCTGGCCTTCATGCTGGTAGTCGATCTCGCCGAAGGCGGCGTTGGCGCCGACCGCGGTGCCGCCGCCGCCCTCGCTGAGCAGTCGGCCTTCCTCGGTGCTGGACGGATGCAGCTGCAGGCCGAGGAACTCGTTGAAGGCGCTGGCGACGTTCTGCAGGGCCACGCGGTCCTGCGGGCGCTTCGGTCCGGCCAGGCTGGCCTCGACTTCGCCCATGTCCAGGTGCAGGGTGTCGGTGAACACCGGCTCGTGGCCCTTCTCGCGCCACAGGCCCTGTTCCTTGCTGTAGGCCTCGACCAGCTTGACCGTGCTTTCCGGGCGGCCGGACAGGCGCAGGTAGCCGAGGGTGATCTCGTCCACCGGGAAGAAACCGCAGGTGGCGCCGTATTCCGGGGCCATGTTGGCGATGGTGGCGCGGTCCGCCAGGGGCAGGTCGGCCAGGCCGTCGCCGTAGAACTCGACGAATTTCCCCACCACGCCTTTCTTGCGCAGCATCTGCGTGACCGTCAGCACCAGGTCGGTGGCGGTGATGCCCTCGCGCAGCTTGCCGGTGAGCTTGAAGCCGATGACCTCGGGGATCAGCATCGATACCGGCTGGCCGAGCATGGCGGCCTCCGCCTCGATGCCGCCGACACCCCAGCCGAGCACGCCGAGGCCGTTGATCATGGTGGTGTGGGAGTCGGTGCCGACCAGAGTGTCGGGGAAGGCGTAGGTCCTGCCATCCTCTTCCCGGGTCCAGACGGTGCGGCCCAGGTACTCCAGGTTGACCTGGTGGCAGATGCCGGTACCCGGCGGCACCACGCTGAAGTTGTCGAAGGCGTTCTGGCCCCAGCGCAGGAAAGCGTAGCGTTCGCCGTTGCGCTGCATCTCGATCTCGACGTTCTGTTCGAAGGCCGATTCGCTGGCGAACTTGTCGACCATCACCGAGTGGTCGATGACCAGGTCCACCGGCGACAGCGGGTTGATCTTCTGTGGGTCGCCGCCGGCCTTGGCCATGGCTGCACGCATGGCGGCCAGGTCGACCACCGCGGGAACCCCGGTGAAGTCCTGCATCAGGACCCGTGCCGGGCGGTACTGGATCTCGCGGTCGGAACGGCGCTCCTGGAGCCAGCCGGCGAGGGCCTTGAGGTCGTCGCCGGTGACGGTGCTGCCGTCCTCCCAGCGCAGGAGGTTTTCCAGCAGGACCTTCAGCGACATCGGCAGTTTGCCGAGATCGCCCAGGGTCCGGGCGGCTTCCGGGAGGCTGTAGTAGTGGTAGGTCTTGCCGTCCACAGCGAGACTGCGAAGGGTTTTCAGGCTGTCCAAAGCAGGCATTTCTGATTTCCTCACGGCGGGCCCGGGGGCGGCGGGCCTGGCCTCGTCCTGACGCCAGGCCCGTCGTCGAGCCGATAGTGCCTGGCTTCGCCCGGGACCCGCGGCGTCCGCGGACGCGAGGGTGCCGTTACCTCGGTAATGCGCGGTGGCCCGATCCCATCGGTACCGGCCGCTGGCGAGAGTCAGACTTTGGGATAGCGTTGTTCGAAACCTTCAAGCTAGACCGGCTCGAGGGCTCCTGCCATATACACTGGACCGACGAACGGTCGCAGCAGTTCCCTTGAGGCATGCCCGGCACTATAGTGCGCGGCCAAGGAGACAACCCCATGAATACCCTGTTGATGCACTGCCGGCCAGGCTTCGAAGGTGAAGTCTGCGCCGAAATCGCCGAGCATGCAGCCACTCTCGAGATTCCCGGCTACGCCAGGAGCAAGCCAGCCAGCGCCCATGTCGAGTTCGTCTGTCAGGACGTCGATGGCGCCGAGCGCCTGATGCGCCGCCTGCGCTTCGCCGAGCTGATCTTCCCGCGCCAGTGGGCGCGCGGCCCGGGCTTCATCGAATTGCCGGAAAGCCAGCGCATCGAGGTGCTGCTGGAGGAGCTGGCGAGCTATCCGGTCTGCGGCAGCCTCTGGCTGGAGGTGCTGGACACCAACGCCGGCAAGGAGGTCTCGACCTTCTGCCGCAAGTTCGAGAAACCGCTGCGCGCTGCGCTGGTCAAGGCCGGCCGGCTGCAGGAGGATCCGGCGCTGCCGCGCCTGCTGCTGACCTTCCGCTCCGGCCGGGAGGTCTTCGTCGGCCTCGCCGAGCCGCGCAACAGCGCGCTCTGGCCGATGGGCATCCCGCGCCTGAAGTTTCCCCGCGAGGCGCCGAGCCGTTCGACGCTGAAGCTGGAGGAAGCCTGGCACCAGTTCATCCCGCGCCAGGAATGGGACAAGCGCCTGGCGCCGGACATGCTCGCCGTCGACCTCGGCGCGGCGCCCGGCGGCTGGACCTGGCAACTGGTGAACCGGGAGATGCGGGTGACCGCCGTGGACAACGGACCGATGGCGGAAAACCTGATGTACTCCGGGCTGGTCGATCACCAGAAGGTCGACGGCTACCAGTACCGGCCGCGCCAGCGGGTCGACTGGATGGTCTGCGACATCGTCGAGAAGCCGGCGCGCACCGGCGCGCTGATCGAAACCTGGATCGGCGAGGGCCTGTGCCGCGAGGCGGTGGTCAATCTCAAGCTGCCGATGAAGCAGCGCTACGCCGAGGTGCGCAAGATCCTCCAGCGCCTGCGCGAGAGCTTCGACGCGCGCGGCCTGAAGGTGGCGATCGGCTGCAGGCAGCTGTATCACGACCGCGAGGAAGTGACCTGCCACCTGCGTCGCCTCGAACGCTGAGGGGCGGCCTTCCGGCCGGGGACAGGTGACCGGCCGCGCCGCATGCGCGACAATGCGCGGATTCTGTTGCGGAGTTTCCCGATGACCCACCCTGTCGACGCCATTCTCGACGCCACCGGCCTGAACTGCCCCGAACCGGTGATGATGCTGCACAACAAGGTCCGCGACCTGGCCCCCGGCGGCCTGCTCAAGGTGATCGCCACCGATCCCTCGACCCGTCGCGACATCCCCAAGTTCTGCGTATTCCTCGGCCACGAGCTGGTCGAGCAGCAGGAAGAGGCGGGCACCTATCTCTACTGGATCCGCAAGAAGGCCGACTAGGCCTTCCGCGGGCTCCACCCTTCCTTGCGCTTCAGCGCAGCTTCTCCATGAGCTGGTAGTACCACATCCCGGCGGCCAGCATCGGGTTGCCGAAGAGGTCGCCCAGCGGCACCCTGAGGTGCTTGCAGCGGGCGAAGGTGTCGAACTGCTCCAGGCTCCCGCTCATCGCCTTGGCCATGATCTCGCCCATGATATGGCTGGTGGCCACGCCATGCCCCGAGTAGCCCTGGCAGTACCAGACGTTGTCGGAGAGCTTGCCGAGCTGGGGGATCCGGTTCATCACGATGCCCATGGCGCAACTCCACTGGAACTCGATCTCCACGCCCTTCAGGCGCGGGAAGGTGCGCTCGATGCACGGCCGCAGCTCGGCGGCGATGTCCCGCGAGTCGCGCCCCGAGTAGTTGGCGCCGCCACCGAACAGCAGGCGGCCGTCGGCGGTGGGGCGGTAGTAATCGAGGACGAAGCGGCAGTCGTAGACCGCCAGTCCTTGCGGGTTGATCTCCCGTGCCAGCTCGCCGAGCGGCCGGGTGGTGACGATTCCGCCCATGGCCGGGAAGATCATGCCCTTGAGCTTCTCTCGTTCGAGCTTGTGATAGACGTCGCCGGCAAGCAGGATCTGCTGCGCCTCGATCCGTCCCTCGCGGGTGACCACCGCCGGGCGCGGGCCGTGGACGATATCCAGCACCTCGGAATGTTCGAAGATCAGCGCGCCGAGGCCGGCCGCCGCCCTGGCCTCGCCGATGCACAGGTTGAGCGGGTGCAGGTGCATGTTGCGGGTGTTCTTCAGCGCGCCGCAGTACAGCCCGGTCTCCAGGTGAGCCTGGACGCCGGCCTTGTCCAGCAGGCTTACCTGGTCGCCCATGCCGCGGCGCACCGCCTCCTCGTAGGAGGCCTGCAACTCGCCCATGTGGCTGGCCTTCATCGCCGCGTGCAGGTGGCCGTGGCGAAGGTCGCAGGCGATGCCGTATTTCTCCACCCGCTGGCGGATGATCTCGTGGCCGCGCCAGCGCAGGTGCCAGATGAAGTCCTCGACCTCGGCGCCCAGCCACTGGCGCATCTGCTTGTGCATCGCGGCGTCGCCGGACAGGCTGCCGGTGACCTGGCCGCCGTTGCGCCCGCTGGCGCCCCAGCCGATGCGATGGGTTTCGACCAGGGCCACCTTGTAGCCGCGTTCGGCCAGCTCCACCGCGCTGGCGACGCCGGTGAAGCCGCCGCCGATGATGGCGATGTCGACCGCCACCGTGCCCTGCAGGGTCGGATAGTCGGTTTCCTCGTTGAGGGTGGCGGCGTAGTAGGACGGCGCGCGTTCCGCGGCCGGGCGGGGATGGATTGCTGCGTTCATCGGGTATTCCTTGTTCCAGTGCGGCGCGTCCTGGCGGCGCGCCGCCATATGCGGGCGGATCCGGGATGGCTCAGGCCTGGGTCAGGTACCAGCGCCAGTCCTGCTCGCCGACCTCGCCCATGAATTGCCGGTATTCCGCGCGCTTGACCGCCAGGTAGACGCCGAGGAACGGCTCGCCGAAGGCTTGCCGCGCCCACTCGGAACCTTGCAGGGCGTCGAGGGCGGTCAGCCAGTCGGTGGGCAGGCGCTTGCCCGCCTGCGCATAGCCATTGCCCTCCACCGGCGCGCCCGGATCGATGCCTTCGCGGATGCCGCGGTGGACCCCGGCGAGGAGCGCCGCGGCGGCCAGGTAGGGGTTGGCATCGGCGCCGCAGATGCGATGCTCGATATGCCGGCTGGAGGCCGGGCCGCCCGGCACGCGCAGGCTCACGGTGCGGTTGTCGACGCCCCAGGTCTGCGCCAGCGGCGCGTAGCTGTTGGCCTGGAAGCGCCGGTAGGAGTTGGCGTTGGGGCAGAACAGCAGGAGCGAGTCGAGCAGGCTGGCGAGCATGCCGCCGACCGCCTGGCGCAGCAGAGGCGTGCCGGCGGGGTCGTCGCTGGCGAACAGGTTGTTGCCTTGTTCGTCGGCCAGGCTGACGTGCAGGTGCATGCCGGTGCCGGCCAGGTCGTCGAAGGGCTTGGCCATGAAGCAGGCGAGCATCCCATGCCTGTGCGCGACGCCCTTGACCAGGCGCTTGTAGCGGATCGCCTGGTCCATGGCGACTAGGGCGTCGCCGTGGTCGAGGGTGATTTCCACCTGGCCCGGGGCGTATTCCGAGATCGCCGTGCGCGCCGGCAGGCCCTGCGCCTTGCAGGCGGCGTAGAGGTCGGCGAGGAACGGCTCGATCTGCTCCAGTTCGCGCAGGCCGTAGACCTGGGTCGCCCGCGGGCGGCCGCCATCGGCGTCGCGAGCCGGTTGCGGGCGGCCGTTGGCGTCGCGCTCACGGTCGAGCAGGTAGAACTCCAGCTCGGCGGCCATTACCGGGTGATAGCCCTCGCTCTTCAGCGCCTCGATGGTTCGCATCAGGAGATGGCGCGGATCGGCGACGCTGGCCGGCAGGCCTTCGCTCGGGTGCATGCTGACCTGCACCGCCGCCGTCGGGATCTGTCGCCAGGGCAGGCGTACCAGGCTGCCGGACAGGGGGTAGGCGCGGCAGTCGATGTCGCCGACGTCCCACACCAGCCCGGAGTCCTCGACGTCCTCGCCGTTCATCGTCAGCCCGAGGATGGTGCTCGGCAGCGGCCGGCCGCCGCGGTAGACGGCCAGCAGCTCGTCGCGGTGCAGCAGCTTGCCGCGCGGTACGCCGTTGGCATCGAGGATGAACAGTTCGAAGAGTTCGATGTCGGGGTTGGCGGCCAGGAAGTCCTGGGCTTCTTGTTCGGTGGCGAAGTTCATGGGGCTCTCTTGTCGGTCTTGTCCGGTAGTGTCGCGGCGCTCGCAGCGACGCTCCGGCGACAGCGTCGTCGCGGAGCGGCATGCAAGCGGCAGGCCGGCCCCGCCGTCGTGCGGGGCCGGAGGGCAATCAGGCGTGACGAGCGTCCGGCGGGCGCGCGTGGCGGCAATGCCAGAGCGCCCAGAAGGCCAGTTCGAGAGGGAGGGCGAGCGGTTCCAGTTCCAGCCAGCGGCTGTGCTTGCGGGGCAGGCGCGCGGGCGTTCCGGCCGGGTTGGCGGAAGGCTGGTAGGGCAGGGAGCGCGTCGTCGGCAGATGCATGAACGAAAGTGAGGACAAGGGTCGGAGCAGACTCGCACAGACGGACGGGTGAATTAAATGCGCTTTTTCCGACCTTTGCTTGAGCGAAATCGAAACCGAAGGAAAAAGAAGGGCGCCCCCGAATGGGCTGGCGGGGCGCCCGGAAACGCTCTCAGCCCTTGTCGGCCTTGCCCGCGGCGGCAGCCAGCCTGGCCAGGCGCACGTCGAGATGGCGTGGGCGCCGGCCGCCGTCTTCGGCGCGTTCCTTGCGGCGGATCGCGTTGCGCACCAGCAGCGAACCGACGTAGCGGATCGGTTCCGGCGGGAAGTGGCCGAGCGGTCCCCGGGTCAGCGGCGAACGGGTCCATGGATTGTCCAGGCCGAGCGCCAGCGACGAGAGGATCTGCCCACCCATGTGACAGGGGCCGACGCCGCTGCCGGAGTAGCCGAAGCCGTAGAACACGTTGTCGCGACCGTCGAGCCGGCCGAAGAACGGCAGGCCGGTCACCGAGCGGTCCGATGGACCGTTCCAGCTGGCCTCGATGGCCACGTCGGCGAGGGCGGGGAAGAACTCCCGCAGGCTGCCGCGCAGCTGTTCCAGGTACGGCGAGGGGCGGTCGAATACCGGTAGCATGCGGCCGCCGTAGGCGAAGGTGTTGCCGCCCTTGCCGAGCATCAGCCGGCCGTCCGGGGTGTTGTGGTAGTAGTGCACGAAGATCCGCGAGTCGAGCACGCTGACCCCGCTGGTCAGGCCGATCTCCTGCAACAGGTCCGGTCGTGGCTCGGTGATGAGCATGTCGCTGGAGACGATCGCCACGCTGCGTTCGAACTGCGGGAAGGCCCGCGCCATCCAGGCGTTCAACGCCAGCACCACGCGGTCGGCGACGACCCGCCCGTAGGGGGTGACCACTTCCGCCGGACGGCCGTGCTCCAGTCCCCGCATCGGCGTGCCTTCGTACAGGCGTACCCCCAGTTGCAGGGCGACCCGGCGCAGGCCGCGGACCAGCTTGCCCGGCTGCACCGTCGCGGCGGCCGGCGAGAACCAGCCCTCCAGGTGCCTGCGCGAGCCGGCCAGGCGCTGTACGTCGGCCAGCGGGCGCTTGACGAAGGAGTTGATGCCGTGGCGTTCCAGCGCGGCGATGACGGCGTCGGTGCCACCGACCTGGGCCTGGTTGGTGGCGGTATAGAGGGTGCCGTCGAGGCGGTATTCGGCGTCCACGGCGTAGCGCTGGCAGAAGGCGCCGATGGCCCGGATGCTGTCCTCGGAGGCCTTGACCAGGCGGATCGCCTCGGTGAGGCCGAACAGCCGTTCCAGGGTGAAGAACTTGGCCGACCAGGACAGCGCGCAGCCGCCGTTGCGGCCGCTGGCGCCGGCGCCGCAGAGGTCGGCCTCGACCAGCACCACGTCGAGTGCGGGATCCTGTTCCTTGAGCATGATGGCGGTCCACAGCCCGGTGTAGCCACCGCCGACGATGCACACGTCGGCGCGGCTGTCGCCGGCCAGCGGCGGGCAGGGGGCCGCGTGTTCGGAGCGCAGGGCCTGGTCCAGCCAGAAGGGGCGGAAGGTCATTGTGGGTGTCCTCGTCATTGCGGGCGGGCGGCGACGACGATCATCTCCACCCGCCACTGCGGGTCGATCAGCTCGGCCAGGCTGCAGGCGCGGGTCGGCGCCCGGCCTTCGGGGAACCACTGGTCCCAGACCTGGTTGAGCCCGGCGTAGTCCTCCCGGTGGGCGAGCAGGATGCGTACCGAGAGCACCTGGCCGCGGTCGCTGCCGACGCTCTGGAGCAGCCGGTCGATGTTCTCCAGCACCTGGCGGGTCTGGTCCCGGATATCGCCGCTGGGGTCGTCGGCGACCTGGCCGCCGATGTAGATCGTGTTGCCGTGCAGGGCCATCTCGGCCCGGCGCTTGACCACTTCGAAGCGTTCGATGTGCATTGTGGATTTCCCTGGTTCGAGGAGAAGGGCGCGGCGGGCGTCCCGCCGCGGACGGTCAGGAGCGGATCGGGCGGAAGTCCCCCAGGCTGGGGATCTTGCACAGGCTTTCGCGGGCGCCGTCGGGCCGGCTGTTCCAGTGTGGAACGAGCACCGCGGTGGCGATCAGGGCGGCGACAGTGAAGCCGATGAACACCGTGTAGGTGTCGAAGTAGCCGGGCAGCAGGCCACCGAGGATCGCACCCACCGAACCGCAGCCGTTGACGAAACCGGAGGCGGTGCCGGCGGCCTCGCCGGTGCCGAAGTCGATGGCGGCGGAGCCACAGATCATCGAGTCCGGGCCGTACAGGGTCAGTCCCATCATGAACAGCAGGCCGACCACCACCGGAATGCTGCCGGTGGCCATCGCCGGGACGAACAGCGCCAGGCAGACGGTCAGCGCCAGCAGGCTGAGCACGCAGGCGGGCATGCGCCGGGCGCCGAACAGCTTGTCCGAGGCGAAGCCGATCAGGATCGGACCGAGCAGACCGGCCACCTCGAAGGCGGTGGGGACGATGGCGGCACCGACCTTGCCGAGCGCCGGCATGCGTTCATAGACGATCACCGGCCCCCACAGGAGGATCGCGTAGCGCGCCGGCTTGAGCAGGAAGTAGGCCAGCCCGAGGCAGAGCACCGTGCGGTTGCGCACCACCTTGGCGAGCATCTGCAGACTGCCGCCGTTGCTGCCTTGCGGCCTGAAGCCGGCATAGCGCACGGCTTCGCTCGCGAGCTGCGGTTCGACGGGAGGATGGCCGACGTCTTCCGGGCGGTTGCGCTGCAACAACAGGAACAGCAGGGCCACGCCGCCGACCACCGCGGCACTGGAATAGAACGCCGCGTGCCAGGTACCGAACACGCTGTAGGCCCACCAGCCGGCGAACGGCGAGGCGACCAGGCCGCCGAAGGCGTAGCAGGTGCTCCACAGGCCAAGCACCCGGCCGCGTTCGTGGGTGGCGAAGAAGCTGCCGATGTTCTTGCACAGCCCCGACCAGCCGGTGGACTGCGCCAGTCCCTGGACCACCATGCAGGTGGCGAAGATCGGCAGGGTGGCGAAGGTGCCCATGACCAACGCGGCCAGGGCGGAGATCAGCAGGCCGCCGGACACCACGATGCGCGGGCCGAAGCGGTCGGCCAGCACGCCCCAGGCGAACTGCCCGACGGCATAGGCGGCGAGGTAGATGGCGTCGAGATCGGCCATCGCCATCTTGTCCAGCTGGAAACCCGGATCTTCGGCGATGCCGAGCTTGGCGACGGAAAAGGCCTTGCGGGTGAAGTAGAAGGCGGCATAGGCCAGCCAGGTGATCGCGAATATCTGCAGGCGCCAGCGCTGGAAACTGGACGCGGGGGAGGATGGCAGCGCCATCCCGGGACGTTGGTTCATGGTTCTGACCTCGATCTTGTTATCGGTGCCGGCAGGTGTGAGGGGGACACGCCTTGTTGTTGTTCTGATGAGCACTTCTGCACCGCTGTGCCGCGGTGCCTGGTCAGAGGGGTCTGGGATTGCTTCACCTCCTGGGGCTAGGCCGGGAGACGGCGCAAGGGGCTGCTTGCAACGCCTCGGTACGGGTGGTGAGGCGATGGAATCAATTTCGGATAAATAAATGAAATCGATTTATCAAATTTCGAATATAAGTTTTACTTGTTTGTCAGGGCGGGCGCCGTGGCGCCTGCCGGGGAAGCTGACCGATCGGTCATCCCCTGTGTCGCGAGGTTTCCTTGTCCTGTCTCTGGAGCGGTGAGCATCGATGTCGGTTTCCCATGCGCAGTTGAAGGCATTTCACGCGGTCGCGGTGCACGGCAGCTTCACCCGCGCCGCCGAGCGCCTGTTCCTCACCCAGCCGGCGGTTTCCGACCAGGTGCGCAAGCTGGAGGAGCGTTACGGTGTTCTGCTGTTCCACCGCAACAAGCGCTCGGTGCGCCTGAGCGAGCTGGGCGAACGCCTGCTTGCGGTGACTCAGCGGCTGTTCGTGATCGAGGCCGAGGCCGAGGACCTGCTGTCCGCCTCCAGTGCCTTGCGGACTGGCACCCTGACCCTGGCCGTGGATGCGCCGGTGCACGTGCTGCCGCAGATCGCGCGGTTCTGCGAGCGCTATCCGGGCATCGCGGTAAGGGTGGAGACCGGCAATACCGACGAGTCGCTGCAGCGACTGTTCGACTACCAGGCCGACCTCGCCCTCCTGGGGCGCGATGTCAGCGATGAGCGGTTGCTCTCGGTGACCCTGCGCAACGATCCGATCGTGGCTTTCGTTTCGCTGAACCATCCCTGGGCCGGGCGCGAGTCGATCCGCCTCGCCGATCTCGACGACATGCCGCTGGTGCTGCGCGAGCAGGGCTCGGTGACCCGCCAGACCCTGGAGGAGGAAATGAGCCGAGCCGGCCTGCGGATCCGCCCGGCGATCCAGGTCGAGGGCCGCGAGGCCTCGCGTGAGGCGGTGGTCGCGGGGATCGGCGTGGGGGTGGTGTCGGCCGCGGAGTTCGGTGCCGACACGCGGGTCCATGCGTTACCCATCGTCGATTGCCAGCGGCGCCTGACCGAGACCCTGGTGTGCCTGCGCGAACAACGTTCGCGGCGGATCGTCGAGACCTTCCTCGAACTGGTCAACGAAGAACTGGCGGCGGATCGCTAGGGCGAAGCCTGCCGGAGGCGAAAAAAAGCCCGGCGGATGCCGGGCCTGGCAATACCTGGAAAGGGCGCTCAGGCCTGCTTCTGTTCCTGCTCCAGGGACCTGTCCAGTTCGCGGCAGGCGCGCTGGATCATCACTTCGGTGATCGGGATTTCCCGGCCCTGCGCGTCGATGATGGCGCCACCGCTGTGTTGCTGCGCGTTGAAGGGGATCACGCGGCGCTTGGCGGTATCGGTGTGTTGCGAATTCATTGCCCGTCTCCTCATCAGGTTTATCGGCAGTCTAGGGAGCGCAGATGAAACCGCCGTGACAAGCGGCGGATGTCCTCGCTCCAGTGCGAAAGCCATGGACCATAGCAATCTTGCAGCCCGCGTGCCAGCTTGCCGGCCGCCGCTGCGTTTTTCTGGTTATAGTGGTCCGACCGGCAGGGGCGCCCTGGAGTTCGCCCGAGGATGAGTATGGACGTGTTTCGCCTGGGATTGGTGGTCAATCCCCTGGCCGGGCTGGGTGGCTCGGTCGCGTTGAAGGGCAGCGACGGAGTCGCTGCCGAGGCCTTGGCCAGAGGCGCCGAACCGCGGGCGCTGGAGCGCACCAGGATCGCCCTGGAGTGCCTGTTGCCGCTGGTCGAGAAGATCGAGTTCCTGACCTTTCCCGGTGCCATGGGGGCCGAGCTGCTGGCGCGCATGGGGTTTCGTCACCGCGTGCTGGGGGAATTGCAGGGCGCGCTCAGCAGCGCGGCGGACACTCGCCGCGCAGTCGAGCGCCTGCAGGAAGCCGGTGTCGCGCTGATCCTGTTCGCCGGTGGTGACGGCACGGCACGGGATGTTGCCGGGGTGGTGCGCGAGCAGCAGCCGGTGCTGGGCATTCCGGCCGGGGTGAAGATTCATTCGGGAGTCTACGCCATCAGTCCACGCGCTGCCGGCGAGCTGGCCCGGCGCCTGGTCGAGGGCGGCCTGGTGCGGCTGGCCAGCGGCGAGGTGCGCGACCTCGACGAGGACGCCCTGCGCGCCGGTCGCGTCGCCGCCCGCTGGTATGGCGAAATGACGGTTCCCGAGGAAGGGCACTTCATGCAGCACGTCAAGCAGGCGGGGGTGGAGTCGGAAGAGCTGGTCCTGGTGGATCTCGCCGACTGGCTGGCGGAAAACTGGGAGGAGGGCGTGCGCTACGTGCTGGGGCCGGGCTCGACCCTCCACGGCCTGGCGCGCAACCTCGGCCTGGAAACCACCCTGCTGGGCGTGGATGTGCTGGAAAACGGGGCGGTGATCGCCCACGACGTCGACGAAGCCCAACTGTTCGGCCTGGTGGACGGCCATCCGGCGTTCCTGCTGGTCACCGCCATCGGAGGCCAGGGCCATGTCATCGGTCGCGGCAACCAGCAGATCAGCCCGCGAGTGTTGCGCGCGATCGGCCTGGAGCGCATGCGCGTGGTCGCCACCAAGCGCAAGCTGGGTACCCTCGAGGGTCGTCCGTTGTTGGTGGACAGCGGCGACCCGACACTGGACGACAGCTTCCCGGCTGCCATCCGGGTCTGGGCCGGCTACAAGGAAGAACTGCTGTATCCGCTGGGGTACGCGAAGGATCGGGACGCGCCCGCAGGCGCATGAAAAGAAGGAGACGAGGATGTACATGGACGTATCCGGCGCGCTGCGCCGCCTGTTGCTGCTCGCTATGCTCGGATTGCCGCTGGCGTCGGCCGCTGCGGTCGAGCCGCAGCGGTTGGTAGAGGCGGCGCGCGCCCAGGTCGGCGTGACGCTGGGCTACGACCCCGCCTACCGGAAGCTGGACTATCCGGGCGGCGACGTGCCACTGCAGACCGGGGTCTGCACCGACGTGGTCATCCGTGCGCTGCGCGGGCAGGGACTGGACCTACAGAAGGCGGTGCACGAGGACATGCGCCGCCATTTCGCGGCCTACCCGCAGCAGTGGGGGATGAAAGGTGCCGATCGCAACATCGATCACCGCCGCGTACCGAACCTGATGACCTGGTTCAGTCGCCAGGGATTGTCGCTGGTGCCGAGCCGCGATGCCGCCGCCTACCGAGCAGGGGACATCGTCGCCTGGCGCCTGGACAACGGCCTGCTGCATATCGGCGTGCTTTCCGATCGCGCGCTGGATGGCAGGCCGCTGGTGTTGCACAACATCGGTGCCGGCGTGCGGGAAGACGATCTGCTGTTCCGCTACCAGGTGATCGGGCACTACCGCTTCCCGCAGGGAGAGTGAGCCGGGCAAGCCCGCTGTAGCGGCGGATGAGCGCACCGCGGTCGTTCGGCCTGCACCGCTTCCTCCGCTGTAGGCGCTGACGGTGGGCGAAAAAAAACCGGCCTGCGGCCGGTTTTCCTGTCTGCCCGGGCTCAGCGGTATTCGCAGAGGTAGGCGGTGTCCTGGGCGACCTTGAGCTGGAACTTGCTGTTCGCCGGGACGGTGAACTGGCTGCCGCTGGCGAAGTTCTGCCACTCGTCGCTGCCCGGCAGCCTGACCGTCAGCGCGCCGGCGATCACGTGCATGACTTCCAGCTGGCTGGTGCCGAACTCGTATTCGCCTGCCGCCATCACGCCGATGGTGGCCGGGCCGGCGGTCATGTCGAAGGCGATGGATTTGACGGTGCCGTCGAAGTATTCGTTGACCTTGAACATGGGCTTCTCCTGAAGGGGTGAACAGGCGGGGTTGAAAAGGCCCGCCAGTATGCCCAAGCCTCGGAAAGGCGTCACTAGGCGGCGCGGGCCTCGCTCAACGCTCCACCGGCAATACCAGCGGCAGCAGCCGTGCGGTATTGCGCGCGTCCTCCAGGGCGCGGTGCTGCTGGCCCTGGAAACTCATCCCGGCCAGTTGCAGGGCGGCATTCAGGCCGACCGGGCGGGGTAGCTGGCGGACTTCGCCGAAGCGCTGCTTGAGATTGACGTGCGGCACTTCGCTGAGCTGGCTGCTCAGCCGGTGCTGGCGCCATTCCTGCTCCAGCTGGCGGCGGTCGTAGTCGCCCCAGCTGGCCCAGCCAGCCAGTCGCGGACGATGCTGGGCGAGCCAGCGCTCGAAGGCTTCCCACACCGCATCGAACTGGGCGGCGCCATCGACGCTGGCCTGGCTGATGTGCGTGAGGTCGCGGCAGAAGTGGGTCAGCAGCGGCCGCCTGAGCGGCCGCACGAAACGCTGGAAGTGGTCCAGTTCGCGGGCGTCGGCGGCAGCGACCAGGGTCGCGCCGATCTCGATGATTTCCATTTCCTCCAGGGGCCAGCCGCCTTCCGCGGTGGTGGCCTCCAGATCGATTACCAGCCAGTGAGGCATCGGAGCTATCCATTCCAGGGTCCGCCGTGAGTATGGCGGGGCTTCCGGACCTCGGCAAACCGCTGTGCTAGGCTGCCTGGTCGGACTTGGAGGAGATCACCGAATGACTGCAGTCGCATTTCTCGGCCTGGGCACCATGGGTTATCCGATGGCCGGGCATCTGCGCCGCGAAGGCCACGATGTCTGCGTCTACAACCGCACGCAGGCCAAGGCCTCGCGCTGGGTCGAGGAGTACGCCGGACGGCGCGCCGACACGCCCCGCGAGGCCTGTGTCGGTGCCGAACTGGTGTTTTGCTGCGTGGGCAACGACGATGACCTGCGCGCCGTGGCATTGGGCGAACAGGGTGCCTTCGCGGGGATGGCGCCGGGCAGCCTGTTCGTCGACCACACCACCGCTTCGGCGGAAATCGCCCGCGAGCTGTCGCTGTTGGCTGCCGAGCGTGAGCTGGGCTTTCTCGACGCGCCGGTCTCCGGTGGCCAGGCGGGCGCCATCAACGGCGCGCTGACGGTGATGGTCGGTGGCGAGGAGGCATTCTACCGGCGTGCCGAGCCCCTGCTGTGCAGCTACGCGCGGATGGTCCGGCGGATGGGCGAGGTGGGCAGCGGGCAACTGACCAAGATGGTCAACCAGATCTGCGTCGCCGGCCTGCTCCAGGGGTTGGCCGAGGCGCTGCACTTCGCCCAGCGCGCCGGCCTTGACGGCGAGGCGGCGATGGCGGTGATCGGCAAGGGCGCGGCGCAATCCTGGCAGTTGGAGAACCGCCACCAGAGCATGCTGGCCGGGGAGTTCGACTTCGGCTTCGCCGTGGACTGGATGCGCAAGGACCTGTCGATCCTGCTCGCCGAGGCTCGCCGCAACGGCGCGCAGCTGCCGGTCACGGCGCTGGTCGATCAGTTCTACGCCGAGGTGCAGGCGATGGGTGGCGGGCGCTGGGACACCTCCAGCCTGATCGCCCGGTTGCGTTCCTCGTGAGGCGTTTCAGGCGCGGAAGATGAAATACACCGCACCGAGCAGGCACAGGCCGGCCCACAGGTAGTCCAGCTTCAACGGTTGTTGCATGAAATAGACGCTGAACGGGACGAAGACCGCCAGGGTGATGACTTCCTGCATGATCTTCAGCTGGCCGACCGAGAGTTCGGTGTAGCCGATGCGGTTGGCCGGCACCTGCAGCAGGTATTCGAACAGCGCGATGCCCCAGCTGATCAGGGCGGCGATGATCCAGGGCTTGCTGTTGAGGGTCTTCAGGTGACCATACCAGGCGAAGGTCATGAACAGGTTGGAACAGGCCAGCAGCAGCGCGGTTTGCAGCCAGACGGGCATGATGGATAGGCTCCGGAGGGCGGGGACGGCGCAGCCTAATCGGCGGCGCCGACAAAACCAAGAGGGCGAGCCCCGCTCGGAAGGGTTGGCCATCGAAAAAGGACGGAAGGTATGTGGTTGCGCAAGCGTTCATGGGCCTGGCGCGTCGCGCTGGGAGGGATGGCCGTTGTGTTGGTGGGGGGCTGGTGGGCTGTCCGGGCGTTGCGTGAGCCGGCGCTGTGGAGCGAGCTGTACGTTCCGCCAGCCTTCACCATGCCAAGGGACTTCGACCTGGGCGCCTATCGCCTGAGCTGGCGCGGCAACGGCTTCGACCTGTATGCCGCCGGCGCCGCCCGCGCACCGCTCTGGCGAAGCGAAGGCGGCTTCCTCGGTGCGGGCCGGGAGCGCGACGGAAGCCTGTTGTTGCGCTGCCAGGAGCAGAGCCTGGAAAGTTTCGAGCTGATCGGCCGGCGGCTGGCCCTCAAAGGCCATCTACGCTGCGAAGATGGCCGCCTGAGCGCCTACGAAATGTCCTTCGAGCCGGTCCAGGACGCGGTGGCGGTGCGTATCGTCCTGGCCGACGCGGAACTGAACCGGGTTGCTCTGTCCTGGCGGCGGGAGGAGGGGGAGCGGCTTTCCGGCATCGTCGACGACGACGCGGAGGGCAGTTCCCGGACCTTGCCGGCTGGTGTCGCGGGCTATTGGAGTTCCACCGGTAACGCCTTCCTCGGCGCTTCGACGGCGCCGCAGTCCATCGACCTGCGCGAGCCGGGTCGGGTGCAGTGGCGGGCCGCGGCGCAGTCGGCGAGAGCCTGGTTGTTCGTCGCCGCTAACCGCGAGCAATGGCAATTGCGGCACACCCGCCTCGAGGCGGAAACGCGCCGCTGATCCGCCGGGCTTGGCGGCGGCCGGGTGGATCCGTATTCTTTGCGCCCGTTTCGACCGGCGTTCCTTGCCGGTCCGTTCCCAACCCCCGGGCGAGACCCTTCCCATGCAATGTCGAGCCGGCTGCGGCGCCTGCTGCATAGCCCCGTCGATCTCCTCCGCGTTGCCCGGCATGCCGGGCGGCAAGCCTGCCGGCGTGCGTTGCGTGCACCTGGACGAGGCCAATCTCTGCGGGCTCTTCGGCCGGCCCGAGCGCCCCGCGGTGTGCGGACGTTTCGACGCCGATCCGGAGCTCTGCGGCGACAGCCGCGAACAGGCGCTGGCGTTGATCGCACAATGGGAAATCATCACCGCCGCGTGAACGGGTTGGAAGTCCGGCCGTCTCGCGCCATACTGCTGCCCATCCCGCGCCGAAGGCTCAGGATCGCGGATTGCAGGGCGTCGACCGCCCGGCCGACGAACCGAAAATAACCATAATGAGAGGAACAGGAACGATGCGTGGCATTTTGCGTATGACCGTGCTGGCTGCCGCAGTGTTCGGTGTGGCCGGCAACGCCCTGGCCGAAGACTGGAAACTGGCCAAGGACGAGGATGGCGTGAAGGTCTATCTGAGCAGTGTCCAGGGCTCCAAGTACAAGGCTTATCGCGGCGTTACCGACATCAAGGCCGACGTGGCGACCATCGAGGCGCTGCAGGAGGACGTCAAGGGGTCCTGCAAGTGGATCCATGCCTGCGCCGAGATGAAGCTGCTGAAGCAGGAGGGTGCCGACGCCTGGACCTACTCGAGGATCGATATGCCCTGGCCGGTCACCGGGCGCGACGTGGTCATCCATGTCACCACCGAGAAGACCGCCGATGGCACCGTGATCCGTCATCTGAAGGCCGATCCGACCTACATTCCCGAGGAGAAGGGGCAGATCCGCGTGCCCAAGCTGGTCGGCGAGTGGAAGCTGCAGCCGAAGGGGCAGGGCGTGACCGAGGTCACCTACCAGGTGGAAACCGAGCCGGGTGGCAGCATTCCGTCCTGGCTGGCCAACAGCTTCGTGGTCGATGCACCGCTGAACACCCTCAAGGGCTTGCGTAGCGCCGCCGAGAAGCGCTGAGCGCATCGCCTTCGCGAAAAAAACCGCCTTCGAGGCGGTTTTTTGTGCCCGTCGGAGGCTTTCTCCGGGGCAATGAAAAGGCTGCCGAAGCAGCCTTTTTCGTCGGGGTCCGGGTTCAGCCACGATCCTTGAGGGCGGTGAAGTCGCGCTGGGTATGGCCAGTGTAGAGCTGGCGCGGACGGCCGATCTTGTAGGGGCCGGAGAGCATTTCCTGCCAGTGCGAGATCCAGCCGACGGTGCGCGCCAGGGCGAAGATCACGGTGAACATGCTGGTCGGGATGCCGATTGCCTTGAGGATGATTCCCGAATAGAAGTCGACGTTCGGGTACAGGTTGCGTTCCACGAAGTAGGGGTCGTGGCGGGCGATTTCTTCCAGCTTCATCGCCAGTTCCAGCTGCGGGTCGTTGATGCCCAGCTCCTGGAGAACTTCGTCGCAGGTCTGCTTCATGACCTTGGCGCGCGGGTCGAAGTTCTTGTAGACGCGGTGGCCGAAGCCCATGAGCTTGAACGGATCGTTCTTGTCCTTGGCCTTGTCGACGAATTTCTCGATGTTGGAGACATCGCCGATCTCGTCGAGCATGCGCAGTACCGCTTCGTTCGCCCCACCGTGGGCCGGGCCCCAGAGGGCGGCGATGCCGGAGGCGATGCAGGCGAACGGGTTGGCGCCGGAGGAACCGGCCAGGCGCACCGTGGAAGTGGAGGCGTTCTGCTCGTGGTCGGCATGGAGGATGAAGATGCGGTCCATGGCCTTGGCCAGCACCGGGCTGATCGGCTTGGTCTCGCAGGGGGTGTTGAACATCATGTGGAGGAAGTTTTCCGCGTAGTTCAGGTCGTTACGCGGATACATCATCGGCTCGCCCTTGGAGTACTTGTAGACCATGGCGGCGATGGTCGGCATCTTGGCGATCAGGCGATGCGCGGAGACTTCCCGATGCTTCGGGTTATTGATGTCCAGGGAGTCGTGGTAGAAGGCGGAGAGGGCGCCGATCACGCCGCACATCACGGCCATCGGGTGGGCGTCGCGGCGGAAGCCGTTGAAGAAGGTCTTCAGTTGCTCGTGAACCATGGTGTGGTTCTTGATGGTGCCGACGAACTGTTCCTTCTGCGCGGCGGTGGGCAGTTCGCCGTTCAGCAGCAGGTAGCAGGTTTCCAGGTAGTCGGACTTCTCGGCCAGTTGCTCGATGGGGTAGCCGCGATGGAGGAGGACGCCTTTGTCGCCGTCGATATAGGTGATCTTCGACTCGCAGGAGGCGGTCGACATGAAGCCAGGATCGAAGGTGAAGTGGCCCGTGGCGGTGAGGCCCCGTACATCCACTACATCGGGACCCATGGTACCGGATAGGACGGGCAGTTCGACGGGGGCTGAGCCCTCGATGATCAACTGCGCTTTTTTGTCAGCCATGATGGCCTCCTATTTATGCTTGAAATCATCAGTACCCCCCACGCAGGGCCCGCACCACTATAGAGGGATAAATTCGAAAGTCAATTTGCGCGAATCCATGCCGTAGAGCCTTTCGTTGCGGGGTTTTCGCAGAAAAAGGGGGCTATTTACGCCTTTTATAAAAGGCCCGCAATCAACCATTTGGCGATGGGTGTTTTCGTTGTCATTAGTAGCCTAACTGTCTATACTCGGCGTCCGACCGCAAGGGGTATTCCTGGCCCGCTTTCATAGACGGTCGCCACTCCCTGGTGATGGGTACCTGACAAGTGCACTTCCCGACAACTAGCCCTGTTCGTTAGGGCTCTCAGTGTGAAAAAAGCCGTGAATAGCAAACGACCTGTAAACCTAGACCTAAGGACCATCAAACTCCCTGTCACCGCTTACACGTCCATTCTCCACCGTATCTCTGGCGTCATCCTGTTCCTCGGTATTGCCGTGCTGCTGTTCGCGCTCGACAAGTCGCTGAGGTCGGAAGAAGGCTTCGAGCAGGTGAAGGCGTGCCTGACCAGTCCTCTGGCCAAGCTGGTGATCTGGGGCCTGCTGTCTGCGCTGCTGTACCACCTGGTGGCCGGTATTCGCCACCTGGTCATGGACGCTGGCGTCGGTGAGACGCTGGAAGGCGGTAAGCGTGGCTCCAAAATCGTCATCGCCATCGCGATGGTGCTGATCGTTCTGGCGGGGGTATGGGTATGGTAACTAACGTCACAAACTTCTCGCGCTCGGGCCTCTACGACTGGATGGCACAGCGCGTTTCCGCGGTCGTTCTCGCGGCTTATGTCATTTTCCTGCTGGGCTACCTCATTGCTCACCCGAACATTTCCTACGCGGACTGGCACGGCCTGTTCTCGCAGGGCTGGATGCGCATCTTCAGCCTGTTGACCCTGGTTGCCCTGAGCGTCCATGCGTGGGTCGGTATGTGGACCATCTCCACCGACTACCTGACTCCGATGGCTCTCGGCAAGGCGGCGACAGTCGTGCGTTTCCTCTTCCAGGCGGTCTGCGGCATGGCGATGTTCGCATTCTTCGTCTGGGGTGTGCAGATTCTTTGGGGTATGTGATCCATGGCTAGCATTCGTACACTTTCCTTTGACGCCATCATCGTCGGTGGCGGTGGCGCCGGCATGCGCGCCGCGCTGCAACTGGCCCAGGGTGGCCACAAGACCGCCGTGGTGACCAAGGTCTTCCCGACCCGTTCCCACACCGTATCCGCACAGGGCGGCATCACCTGCGCCATCGCCTCGGCCGACCCGAACGACGATTGGCGCTGGCACATGTACGACACCGTCAAGGGCTCCGACTACATCGGTGACCAGGACGCCATCGAATACATGTGTTCCGTCGGCCCCGAGGCCGTGTTCGAACTCGAGCACATGGGCCTGCCGTTCTCCCGTACCGAAACCGGCCGCATCTACCAGCGTCCGTTCGGCGGCCAGTCCAAGGACTTCGGCAAGGGTGGCCAGGCCGCCCGTACCTGCGCCGCCGCCGACCGTACCGGTCACGCGCTGCTGCACACCCTGTACCAGGCCAACCTGAAGAACGGCACCTCGTTCCTCAACGAGTGGTACGCGGTCGACCTGGTGAAGAACCAGGACGGCGCGGTGGTCGGCATCATCGCCATCTGCATCGAGACCGGCGAGACCGTCTACATCCGTTCCAAGGCCGTGGTCCTGGCCACCGGCGGCGCCGGCCGCATCTACGCCTCTACCACCAACGCCCTGATCAACACCGGTGACGGCGTGGGCATGGCCCTGCGCGCCGGCGTACCGGTGCAGGACATCGAGATGTGGCAGTTCCACCCGACCGGCATCGCCGGCGCCGGTGTGCTGGTCACCGAGGGCTGCCGCGGCGAGGGTGGCTACCTGATCAACGCCCACGGCGAGCGCTTCATGGAGCGCTACGCGCCGAACGCGAAGGACCTGGCCGGTCGCGACGTGGTCGCCCGTTCCATGGTCAAGGAAGTCCTGGCCGGCAACGGCGTGGGCCCGAACAAGGACCACGTGCTGCTGAAGCTCGACCACCTCGGCGAGGAAGTCCTGCACAGCCGCCTGCCCGGCATCTGCGAACTGTCCAAGACCTTCGCTCACGTCGACCCGGTCGTCGCGCCGATCCCGGTGATCCCGACCTGCCACTACATGATGGGCGGCGTTGCCACCAACATCCATGGCCAGGCCATCACCCAGGACGCCAACGGCAACGACCAGATCGTCGAAGGCCTGTTCGCCGTGGGCGAAGTGGCCTGCGTATCGGTGCACGGCGCCAACCGTCTGGGCGGCAACTCGCTGCTCGACCTGGTGGTGTTCGGCCGTGCCGCCGGTCTGCACCTGGAGAAAGCGCTGAAAGAGGGCATCGACGCCCGTGGCGCCTCCGAGAGCGACCTGGAGGCCTCCTTCAAGCGCCTGAACGGCGTGAACGAGCGCACCAGCGGCGAAGAAGTCGCTCCGCTCAAGCGCGAGCTGCAAAGCTGCATGCAGAACTACTTCGGTGTGTTCCGCACCGGCGAGTACATGCAGAAGGGCATTGCCCAGCTGGCCGACCTGCGCGAGCGTATCGCCAACGTCAAGATCAACGACAAGAGCCAGGCATTCAACACCGCGCGCATCGAAGCGCTGGAACTGCAAAACCTCCTCGAGGTGGCCGAGGCCACCGCGATCGCGGCCGAGCACCGCAAGGAGTCCCGTGGCGCCCACGCCCGTGAAGACTTCGAGGAGCGCGACGACGAGAACTGGCTGTGCCACACCCTGTACTTCCCGGGTGAGAAGCGCGTATCCAAGCGTTCCGTCAACTTCGCGCCGAAGACCGTTCCGGCATTCGAACCCAAGGTTCGGACTTACTAAGGGTGCCCGCCATGTTGCAAGTGAGTGTTTACCGTTACAACCCCGACAAAGATGCTGCGCCGTACATGCAGGATTTCCAGGTCGACACCAACGGCAAGGACGTGATGGTCCTCGACGTGCTGGCGCTGATCAAGGAACAGGACGAGGGCTTCTCCTACCGTCGCTCCTGCCGTGAAGGCGTCTGCGGCTCCGATGGCATGAACATCAACGGCAAGAACGGCCTGGCCTGCATCACCCCGCTGTCGGCCGCCGGCCTGAAGGGCGGCAAGCTGGTGATCCGTCCGCTGCCCGGCCTGCCGGTGATCCGTGACCTGGTCGTGGACATGAGCATCTTCTACAAGCAATACGAGAAGGTGAAGCCGTTCCTGCAGAACGACACCCCGGCTCCGGCCATCGAGCGTCTGCAGTCCCCGGAAGAGCGCGAGAAACTGGACGGTCTGTACGAGTGCATCCTGTGCGCCTGCTGCTCGACCTCCTGCCCGTCCTTCTGGTGGAACCCCGACAAGTTCCTCGGCCCGGCCGCGCTGCTGCAAGCCTATCGTTTCCTGGCCGACAGCCGTGATACCAAGACCGAGGAACGTCTGGCTTCGCTGGACGACCCGTTCAGTGTGTTCCGCTGCCGCGGAATCATGAACTGCGTGAACGTTTGCCCGAAGGGTCTGAACCCGACCAAGGCGATCGGCCACGTGCGTAATATGCTGCTGCAGAGCGGAACCTGATCCCCTCGCAGTTGTTATATGAGTTGTACCTAGCGACACCTGTGGCGCCGGAGTTCTTCCGGCGTCGCAGCAACTAAGCGGGCCAAGCTCACAAAGCCATGGCCCAGATTTGAAAAATATGACCAGCAGGGGCATCCGGGCTGGTACCCGGACTATCTGCGGGATCTGTAGTGGCCATACCGATGTCGCTGCCTGAGGACTTCGGAGCCTTCAAGGTTTCGCCAGGTGGTTGTCCCCTTACCGAGGGTGACCTAGCATGCACGAAAGCGTAATGCAGCGGATGTGGAACAGTGCCCATCTATCCGGTGGTAACGCTGCCTACGTCGAAGAGCTCTACGAGCTCTACCTGCACGACCCTAACGCTGTGCCAGAAGAGTGGCGCACGTATTTCCAGAAGCTTCCCGCCGATGGCAATCCCGCCCCCGACGTTTCGCACTCCACGGTGCGCGACCATTTCGTCCTGCTGGCCAAGAACCAGCGCCGTGCCCAGCCGGTTTCCGCCGGCAGCGTGAGCAGCGAGCACGAGAAGAAACAGGTCGAAGTCCTTCGTCTCATTCACGCTTACCGTCTGCGCGGCCACCAGGCCTCCACCCTCGACCCGCTCGGCCTGTGGCAGCGTCCCGCGCCTGCCGACCTGTCGATCGACCACTATGGTCTGACGGGTGCCGACCTGGATACGACTTTCCGCACCGGTGAGCTCTATATCGGCAAGGAAGAAGCGACCCTGCGTGAAATCGTCGACAGCCTGAAGAGCACCTACTGCGGTACCTTCGGCGCCGAGTTCATGCACATCGTCGATTCCGAGCAGCGCAAGTGGTTCCTCCAGCGCCTGGAAAGCGTGCGCGGCCGTCCCGGCTTCTCCGCCGAGGCGCGAGCGCACCTGCTCGAGCGCCTGACCGCCGCCGAGGGCCTGGAGAAGTACCTGGGCACCAAGTACCCGGGCACCAAGCGTTTCGGCCTGGAAGGCGGCGAGAGCCTGATCCCGATGGTCGACGAGATCATCCAGCGCTGCGGTTCCTACGGCGCCAAGGAAATCGTCATCGGCATGGCCCACCGCGGCCGCCTGAACGTCCTGGTCAACACCCTGGGCAAGAACCCGCGCGACCTGTTCGACGAGTTCGAAGGCAAGAAGATCGTCGAGCTCGGCTCCGGTGACGTGAAATACCACCAGGGCTTCTCCTCGAACGTGATGACCAGCGGTGGCGAAGTCCACCTGGCGCTGGCGTTCAACCCGTCCCACCTGGAGATCGTTTCCCCGGTGGTCGAGGGTTCCGTTCGCGCTCGCCAGGATCGCCGCAAGGACGGTTCCGGCGACAAGGTGGTACCGATTTCCATCCACGGCGATGCCGCCTTCGCGGGGCAGGGCGTGGTCATGGAAACCTTCCAGATGTCGCAGACCCGCGCCTACAAGACCGGTGGCACCATCCACCTGGTGATCAACAACCAGGTCGGTTTCACCACCAGCCGCCAGGACGATGCGCGCTCCACCGAGTACGCCACCGACGTGGCGAAGATGATTCAGGCGCCGATCTTCCACGTCAACGGCGACGATCCGGAAGCCGTGCTGTTCGTCACCCAGCTGGCCGTCGACTACCGCATGCAGTTCAAGCGCGACGTGGTCATCGACCTGGTCTGCTACCGTCGTCGTGGCCACAACGAGGCCGACGAGCCGAGCGGCACCCAGCCGCTGATGTACCAGCAGATCGCCAAGCAGCGCACCACCCGCGAGCTGTACGCCGACACCCTGGTGAACGCCGGCGTGCTCAGCGCCGAGCAGGTCCAGTCGAAGATCGACGACTACCGCGACGCGCTGGACAACGGCCTGCACGTGGTGAAGAGCCTGGTCAAGGAGCCCAACAAGGAACTGTTCGTCGACTGGCGTCCGTACCTGGGTCATGCCTGGACCGCGCGTCACGACACCCGCTTCGACCTGAAGACCCTGCAGGAACTGTCCAGCAAGATGCTGGAAGTGCCGGAAGGCTTCGTGGTTCAGCGCCAGGTTTCGAAGATCTACGAAGATCGCCAGAAGATGGCGGCCGGTGGCCTGCCGATCAACTGGGGCTTCGCCGAGACCCTGGCCTACGCGACCCTGCTGTTCGAAGGCCATCCGGTGCGGATGACCGGCCAGGACGTCGGCCGTGGCACCTTCTCGCACCGTCACGCGGTGCTGCACAACCAGAAGGACGACTCGGTCTACGTACCGCTGGCCAATCTGTTCGACGGCCAGCCGCGCCTGGATATCTACGATTCCTTCCTTTCGGAAGAGGCCGTGCTGGCGTTCGAATACGGTTTCGCCACCACCACGCCGAACTCGCTGGTGATCTGGGAAGCCCAGTTCGGCGACTTCGCCAACGGCGCCCAGGTGGTCATCGACCAGTTCATCACCAGTGGCGAAAGCAAGTGGGGCCGACTCTGCGGCCTGACCATGCTGCTGCCGCACGGCTATGAAGGGCAGGGCCCGGAGCACTCCTCCGCGCGTCTGGAGCGCTACCTGCAGCTCTGCGCCGAGCAGAACGTTCAGGTCTGCGTGCCGACCACCCCGGCCCAGGTCTACCACATGCTCCGCCGTCAGGTGATCCGCCCGCTGCGCAAGCCGCTGATCGTGATGACGCCGAAGTCCCTGCTGCGTCACAAGCTCGCCATCTCGACCCTGGAAGATCTGGCCAACGGTTCCTTCCAGACCGTGATCCCGGAAATCGACAGCCTGGATCCGAAGAAGGTCGACCGCGTCGTGCTGTGCAGCGGCAAGGTGTACTACGACCTGCTGGAGAAGCGTCGCGCGGAAGGCCGCGAAGACACCGCGATCGTCCGTATCGAGCAGCTGTATCCGTTCCCGGAAGACGACCTGGCGGAGGTTCTGGCTCCCTACAAGAACCTCAAGCACATCGTCTGGTGCCAGGAAGAGCCGATGAACCAGGGTGCCTGGTTCTGCAGCCAGCATCACATGCGCCGTGTCATCGCCGCGCACAAGAAGGGTCTCAACCTCGAGTACGCCGGTCGCGAAGGCTCCGCTGCTCCGGCTTGCGGCTACGCCTCGATGCACGCCGAGCAGCAGGAAAAACTGCTGCAAGACGCCTTTACTGTTTAACGCCTACGCGCTGAAGAAACCGAATTTAAGGAAACGCACATAATGGCTATCGAAATCAAAGCCCCAACCTTCCCGGAATCGGTCGCCGACGGCACCGTCGCCACCTGGCACAAGAAGCCGGGCGAAGCGGTCAAGCGTGACGAACTGATCGTCGACATCGAGACCGACAAGGTCGTCATCGAGGTTCTCGCCGAGGCTGATGGCGTGCTGGCCGAGATCATCAAGAACGAAGGCGACACCGTTCTGAGCAACGAGCTGCTCGGCAAGCTGAACGAAGGCGGTGCCGCCGCTCCGGCCGCTCCGGCTGCCGCTGCGCCCGCCGCCGCTCCGGCTGCCCAGGCCGCTGCCGCTCCGGCTGCCGCTGGCGGCGACGATGCCATCCTGTCCCCGGCCGCGCGCAAGCTGGCCGAGGAAGCCGGCATCGACCCGAACAGCATCGCCGGCACCGGCAAGGGCGGTCGCGTGACCAAGGAAGACGTGGTCGCCGCCGTCGAAGCGAAGAAGAACGCCCCGGCCGCTCCGGCCAAGCCTGCCGCTCCGGCCGCCGAGGCGCCGATCTTCGCCGCTGGCGATCGTGTCGAGAAGCGCGTGCCGATGACCCGCCTGCGCGCCAAGGTCGCCGAGCGCCTGGTCGAGGCGCAGTCCGCCATGGCCATGCTGACCACCTTCAACGAGGTCAACATGAAGCCGATCATGGACCTGCGTTCGAAGTACAAGGACCTCTTCGAGAAGAAGCACAACGGTGTTCGCCTGGGCTTCATGTCCTTCTTCGTCAAGGCCGCCACCGAGGCGCTGAAGCGCTTCCCGGGGGTCAACGCCTCCATCGACGGCAACGACATCGTCTACCACGGCTACCAGGACATCGGCGTTGCCGTTTCCAGCGATCGTGGCTTGGTGGTCCCGGTCCTGCGTAACGCCGAGTTCATGAGCCTGGCCGAAATCGAAGGCGGCATCGCCAACTTCGGCAAGAAGGCGAAGGAAGGCAAGCTGACCATCGAGGACATGACCGGCGGTACCTTCACCATCTCCAATGGTGGCGTGTTCGGTTCCCTGCTCTCGACCCCGATCGTCAACCCGCCGCAGACCGCCATCCTCGGCATGCACAAGATCCAGGAGCGCCCGATGGCCGTGAACGGCCAGGTGGTGATCCTGCCGATGATGTACCTGGCGCTGTCCTACGACCACCGTCTGATCGACGGCAAGGAAGCGGTGAGCTTCCTGGTGGCGATCAAGGACCTGCTGGAAGATCCGGCTCGCCTGCTGCTGGACGTCTGATTTAGCGTTTCTCTTCACGGCGGCCCCCTCGTGGGGCCGTCCGGTTTCACCCGAATAAGGATTGAGATATGAGCCAGAAATTCGACGTGGTAGTGATTGGTGCCGGCCCCGGCGGTTACGTTGCCGCCATCCGCGCTGCCCAGCTGGGCCTGAAGACCGCCTGCATCGAGAAGTACATCGGCAAGGAAGGCAAGGTGGCGCTCGGCGGTACCTGCCTGAACGTTGGCTGCATCCCGTCCAAGGCGCTGCTGGACAGCTCCTACAAGTACCACGAGGCCAAAGAGGCCTTCAAAGTCCATGGCATCGAAGCCAAGGGCGTCACCATCGACGTTCCGGCGATGGTTGCGCGCAAGGCCAACATCGTCAAGAACCTGACCGGCGGCATCGCCACTCTGTTCAAGGCCAACGGCGTGACTTCCTTCGAAGGCCACGGCAAGCTACTGGCCAACAAGCAGGTGGAAGTGACCGGCCTGGACGGCAAGACCCAGGTCCTGGAAGCCGAGAACGTGATCATCGCCTCCGGCTCCCGTCCGGTGGAGATCCCGCCGGCCCCGCTGACCGACGACATCATCGTCGACTCCACCGGCGCCCTGGAATTCCAGGCCGTGCCGAAGAAGCTGGGCGTGATCGGCGCCGGCGTCATCGGTCTGGAGCTGGGTTCGGTATGGGCCCGCCTGGGTGCCGAGGTGACCGTCCTGGAAGCCCTGGACAAGTTCCTCCCGGCCGCCGACGAGCAGATCGCCAAGGAAGCCCTGAAGGTCCTGACCAAGCAAGGCCTGAACATCCGTCTGGGCGCCCGCGTGACCGCTTCGGAAGTGAAGAAGAAGCAGGTCACCGTGACCTTCACCGACGCCAACGGCGAGCAGAAGGAAACCTTCGACAAGCTGATCGTCGCGGTCGGCCGCCGCCCGGTGACCACCGACCTGCTGGCCGCCGACAGCGGCGTGACCCTCGACGAGCGTGGTTTCATCTACGTCGACGACCACTGCAAGACCAGCGTGCCGGGCGTCTTCGCCATCGGTGACGTGGTCCGCGGCGCGATGCTCGCGCACAAGGCCTCGGAAGAGGGCGTGATGGTCGCCGAGCGCATCGCCGGCCACAAGGCGCAGATGAACTACGACCTGATCCCGTCGGTCATCTACACCCACCCGGAAATCGCCTGGGTCGGCAAGACCGAGCAGACCCTCAAGGCCGAGGGCGTCGAAGTCAACGTCGGCACCTTCCCGTTCGCCGCCAGCGGTCGTGCGATGGCCGCCAACGACACCACCGGCCTGGTCAAGGTCATCGCCGATGCGAAGACCGACCGCGTGCTGGGCGTCCACGTGATCGGCCCGAGCGCCGCCGAGCTGGTGCAGCAGGGCGCGATCGGCATGGAGTTCGGCACCAGCGCCGAGGACCTGGGCATGATGGTCTTCTCCCACCCGACCCTGTCCGAAGCCCTGCACGAAGCCGCCCTGGCGGTGAATGGCCATGCCATCCATATCGCCAACCGCAAGAAGCGCTGAGTGAACCGACGCCCCGGTTCACGCCAGGGGCGTCACAACGACGCGGGACGCGTCGTCCGTCAGGCCAGGACAGGTTCCTGGCCTTGTCGGGTCCGGGTTCTGTAGAATCCACGGTTTGCCGCCTGCGTCGGGATGACGCAGCGGCAGACTTTCAGAAGAACCACGGTGGGTGAGCGCCGGCGACCGTTGCGAGGTGGCCGCGGGCGCATACCGCCGGACTGTTTTCTCGCGAGCCGGGCGGTTCGCGAAGTGACGGTCACAGGTGGTGGGGCGCCACGAGTGCTCCACCGAAATGCGCAATACCTAGACGAATAACGGTAGACAAGCATGAATCTCCACGAATATCAGGGTAAGCAGCTGTTCGCTGAATACGGCCTGCCTGTATCCAAGGGCTTTGCCGTAGACACCCCGAAGAGGCCGCAGAAGCCTGCGACAAGATCGGCGGCAGCGAGTGGGTCGTCAAAGCTCAGGTGCACGCCGGTGGCCGCGGTAAAGCGGGCGGTGTGAAGCTGGTGAAGAGCAAAGAGGACGCCAAGGCGTTCGCCCAGCAGTGGCTGGGCAAGAACCTGGTGACCTACCAGACCGACGCCAACGGCCAGCCGGTCAGCAAGATCCTGGTGGAGTCCTGCACCGACATCGACAAGGAGCTGTATCTCGGCGCCGTCGTCGATCGTTCCAGCCGCCGCATCGTGTTCATGGCTTCCACCGAGGGTGGCGTGGACATCGAGAAGGTCGCCCACGACACTCCCGAGAAGATCCTCAAGGCCACCATCGACCCGCTGGTCGGCGCGCAGCCGTACCAGGGCCGCGAGCTGGCCTTCCAGCTGGGCCTGAAGGGCGACCAGATCAAGCAGTTCACCCATATCTTCGTCGGCCTGGCGAAGCTGTTCCAGGACTACGACCTGGCCCTGCTGGAAGTGAACCCGCTGGTGATCAAGAAGGACGGCAACCTGCACTGCCTGGACGCCAAGATCAACATCGACAGCAACGCCCTGTACCGCCAGCCGAAGCTACGCGCCATGCACGACCCGTCCCAGGACGACGCCCGTGAAGCCCATGCGCAGAAGTGGGAGCTGAACTACGTCGCGCTGGAAGGCAACATCGGCTGCATGGTCAACGGCGCCGGCCTGGCCATGGGTACCATGGACATCGTCAACCTGCACGGCGGCAAGCCGGCCAACTTCCTCGACGTTGGCGGCGGTGCGACCAAGGAGCGCGTCACCGAAGCGTTCAAGATCATCCTGTCCGACAGCAACGTGAAGGCCGTTCTGGTGAACATCTTCGGCGGCATCGTGCGTTGCGACATGATCGCCGAAGGCATCATCGGCGCCGTCAAAGAAGTCGGCGTGAAGGTTCCGGTCGTCGTCCGCCTGGAAGGCAACAACGCTGAACTGGGTGCCAAGGTCCTGGCCGAGAGCGGCCTGAACATCATCGCGGCAACCAGCCTGACCGACGCTGCCCAGCAAGTCGTCAAGGCCGCGGAGGGTAAGTAATGAGCGTCCTGATCAACAAAGACACCAAAGTCATCTGCCAAGGCTTCACCGGTAGCCAGGGCACCTTCCACTCCGAGCAGGCCATCGCCTACGGCACCAAGATGGTCGGCGGCGTGACCCCCGGCAAGGGCGGCACCACCCACCTCGGCCTGCCGGTGTTCAACACCGTCAAGGAAGCCGTGGAAGCCACTGGCGCCGAAGCCTCGGTCATCTACGTTCCGGCTCCGTTCTGCAAGGACTCGATCCTGGAAGCGGCGTTCGGCGGCATCAAGCTGATCGTCTGCATCACCGAAGGCATCCCGACCCTCGACATGCTGGACGCCAAGGTCAAGTGCGACGAGCTGGGCGTACGCCTGATCGGCCCGAACTGCCCGGGCGTGATCACTCCCGGCGAGTGCAAGATCGGCATCATGCCGGGTCACATCCACCTGCCGGGCAAGGTCGGCATCGTGTCGCGTTCCGGCACCCTGACCTACGAAGCCGTGAAGCAGACCACCGACGCCGGCTTCGGCCAGTCCACCTGCGTGGGCATCGGCGGCGACCCGATCCCGGGCTCCAACTTCATCGACATCCTGAAGCTGTTCCAGGAAGACCCGCAGACCGAAGCCATCGTCATGATCGGCGAGATCGGCGGCTCCGCTGAAGAAGAGGCCGCGGCCTTCATCAAGGCCAACGTGACCAAGCCGGTGGTGTCCTACATCGCTGGCGTGACCGCCCCTCCGGGCAAGCGCATGGGCCACGCCGGCGCCATCATCTCCGGTGGCAAGGGCACCGCGGACGAGAAGTTCGCCGCCCTGCAGGACGCCGGGGTGAAGACCGTGCGTTCCCTGGCCGACATCGGCAAGGCCCTGGCCGAGCTGACCGGTTGGGAAGTGAAGAAGGCCTGATTTCCCGGGTTTTCTGACTTCCAGAACGAAGGCCACCGCCTCACAGCGGTGGCCTTCGTCGTTTTATCGTGTCCGTCGAACGGATGTCGTCGCGATGCGCTATCATTGCCAGCGGTTCTTGTCCGACAAAACCGTCGGACGCGCCATGCAATGCCCCGCAGGTCATCGCACCTGCAGCGATAACGCCACATGGCCCTCAAAAGGGGTCGGGCGGCTTGACCGGTCCTCCCCATCCGGAAGGACGATGTTTCCTAACACCCCCAAAGGGAAACCCCGAACAACCGAGACTTCTGCCAGTGGTACATCCTCCTATGACTCATTTGAAAGGGTTCGACCTGCTCGCCCTTGGCTTCATGACGTTCGCGCTTTTTCTTGGCGCGGGTAACATCATCTTTCCTCCGAGCGCCGGTATGGCGGCGGGCGAACATGTGTGGAGCGCGGCCTTCGGCTTCCTCCTCACCGGTGTCGGCCTGCCGTTGCTGACGGTGGTCGCTCTGGCTCGCGTCGGCGGCGGTATCGGCCGGCTGACCCAGCCGATCGGGCGGCGTGCGGGGGTGGCGTTCGCCATCGCCGTCTATCTCGCCATCGGTCCGCTGTTCGCCACGCCGCGTACGGCCGTGGTGTCCTTCGAGATGGGCGTCGCGCCCTTCACCGGGGACGGAGGCGCGCCGCTGCTCGTCTACACCGTCGCCTATTTCGCCGTGGTGCTGTTCCTCGTGCTGAACCCGGGCCGCCTCGTCGACCGGGTCGGCAAGGTCATCACGCCGGTGCTGCTGTCGGCCCTGCTGGTCCTTGGCGGCGCGGCGATCTTCGCGCCCGCGGGCGAGATCGGCAGCAGTTCGGGGGAATACCGGAGCGCGCCGCTGGTGCAGGGCTTCCTGCAAGGCTATCTGACCATGGATACGCTGGGCGCGCTGGTCTTCGGCATCGTCATCGCCACCGCCATCCGTGACCGTGGTATCAGCGACAGTCGCCTGGTCACCCGCTATTCGATGATCGCCGGCATGATCGCTGCGACCGGCCTGTCGCTGGTCTACCTTGCGCTCTTCTATCTCGGCGCCACCAGCCAGGGCATCGCCGGCGATGCGCAGAACGGCGTGCAGATACTCACCGCCTACGTACACCAGACCTTCGGCATTTCCGGCAGCCTGCTGCTGGCGGTGGTCATCACCCTGGCGTGCCTGACCACGGCGGTGGGGCTGATCACCGCCTGCGGCGAGTTCTTCAGCGAGCTGTTGCCGGTTTCCTACAAGGTGGTGGTGATCGTGTTCTCGCTGTTCAGCCTGCTGGTCGCCAACCAGGGGCTGACCCAGTTGATCAGCCTTTCGGTACCGGTGCTGGTGGGACTCTACCCGCTCGCCATCGTGCTGATCGCCCTGAGCCTGTTCGACCGTCTCTGGGTATCGGCTCCGCGGGTATTCGTGCCGGTGATGATCGTGGCATTGATCTTCGGCATCGTCGACGGGCTGGGGGCGGCCAAGCTGAACGGATGGGTGCCGGAGGTCTTCGCCAAGCTCCCGCTGGCCGGCCAGAGCCTGGGATGGTTGCTGCCGGTATCCATTGCGCTCGTCCTGGCGGTCATCTGCGATCGACTGCTGGGCAAGCCACGCGAAGCGGTTGCCTGAGACCTCAGGCGTACGCGCCAAGGCCGCCTGCGGGCGGCCTTTTTCATGAGCCGACGAAAGTCGTGTCCTGGCCGGGGCGGGCGACGTCCCAACGGCGCGAAACAACGGCGGGGCGATTCCCGGCCGGCTCACGGGGGAAGTTTTCATGACTGCCGAACTCGGCATCTTCAACGGGCACCTGCTGCAACACCTGCTGGCGGCGCTCTGGTTCCTGGTCTGCTGGGTGGGCTACACCCGCTATGCGACCTGGAAGGGGCGCGACACCGCCTGCCTGGCCAGCGTCCTGCATCTCTACCGGGAGGACTGGATGCGCCGGCTGCTGCTGCGCGACAACCGCATCGCCGATGCCAGCGTGATCGGCAACCTGGAGCGCAACGCATCCTTCTTCGCCTCCAGCACCCTGATCATCCTCGCCGGCATTCTCACCCTGCTGGGTTCCACCGACCGCGCGGTCTCGGTTCTGGCCGACCTGCCGTTCGTCGAGGAGGCCAGTCGCGGCTTGTCCGAGCTGAAGCTGCTGTGCCTGGCGGTGGTCTTCGTCTACGCCTTCTTCACCTTCAGCTGGTGCATGCGCCAGTACAACTTCGCGGCGATCCTGGTCGGTTCGGCGCCGATGATCGGTGAGCGCAACGTCGGCGAGCTGGAGCGCAAGTCCTTCGCCGAGCGCGCGGCACGGGTGATCTCGCTGGCCGCCAACCAGTTCAACTTCGGCCTGCGTTCGTATTATTTCGGCCTGGCCATGCTCGCCTGGTTCATCAATTCCTGGTTCTTCATGCTGGTGACGACCGGCGTGGTGCTGGTTCTCTATCGCCGAGAATTCCATTCGGACGTGCTGGAAGTGATGGTCTACACCGCGACCGCCATTTCCGAAAGCCCACGGGAAGGCGAGGGCGAGGTGCCCAGGGGCTGAATCCCGGGCATGAAAAAGCCCGCTTGCGCGGGCTCTTTCAGGGTACGTCAACAAGAACTCATTGCTGGTTCTGTTGCGGTTGCTCCGGAGTCGGGGCCGGAGTCTGCGGGGTGGCCGGAGTGTCGCTCGACGGCGCCGGGGTGCTGGGCTCGGCAGGCGGAGTAGCCGGAGCGCTGGGCTGCTGCTCGGTAGCCGGAGCTGCCGGGGCGGCTGCCTTGTCTTCCTCTTTCTTGTCGCAGGCGGCCAGGCCAAGGCTGGCGGCGAGCAGCAGGGCAAGAGTTACGGTCTTTTTCATCGTTTAGCCTCCATGTGCGGCTTTCCTCGTTGTAGCCCTTTGAACATGGGCCGGGGCGTGAAGTTCCACACACTTCGATTATTTCGATCGATATGGCCGAAACCCCGGCTGCCGGGGCTTTGGTCGCAGGGTATGATTCGCCTTCGGAAAATTCCTAGCAAGGTTGCCGTCATGTCGGAAAACCCCCTCCTCGAGCGCGCCCGCCGCTTTCTCTCGGCCCTGCGCCACTGCCAGGTGCTGGGCGTGACGGTGGAGGCCGCGGATGAAAAAGGCCTGACCCTGCGCCTGCCGTACAGCCAGGCGATCATCGGCAATCCGGAAAGCGGGGTGATCCATGGCGGCGCTATCACCACCCTGATGGACACCACCTGTGGAATCTCCACGGTGTGCGTGCTGCCGGAATTCGAGATCTGCCCGACCCTCGACCTGCGCATCGACTACATGCACCCCGCCGAGCCGAACAAGGATGTCTATGGCTTCGCCGAGTGCTACCGGGTCACGCCGAATGTGATCTTCACCCGTGGCTTCGCCTACCAGGACGATCCCGGTCAGCCGATCGCCCATGTCGTCGGCGCGTTCATGCGCATGGGCGGCGTCGCCCGCGCCGGTAGCGCCAGGCCGGGTGCGCAGGGAGGTGCGGCATGAGCCCGGCCAGCCTCGAACAACTGGTCCGCGAAGCGCGGCAGAACAACGACTACAGCCTGCTGCTGGAGCTCATCCCCTACGCCAGGCTGATCGGCATCGAATGCCTGCGCCTGGGTGACGACATGGTCTTCCGCCTGCCGGCGAGCAAGGACAACATCGGCAACCCGACCCTGCCGGCGATCCATGGCGGGGTCATCGCCGGTTTCATGGAGCACGCGGCGATGCTGCACCTGCTGACTTTCATGAGCATGCCGCACCTGCCGAAGATCATCGACTTTTCCATCGATTACCTGCGCGCCGGGCACTTCCGCGATACCTACGCGCAATGCCAGGTCTGGCGCCAGGGGCGGCGGGTGGCGAATGTCGCGATCACTGCCTGGCAGAGCACCCAGAGCGAGCCGATCGCCACTGCGCGGGCGCACTTCAAGGTGGACGAGCCGTGAGCGGCGCGTCGCGCCGCCGGGCCTGAGGAAATCGCGATGGATGCTTTGCTGATACTGGGCGGCCTGCTGCTGATGGTCGCCGGCTATATCTGGGTCATCGTCCTGGCCTTCGGCACCGGCCTGCTGTGGGGCTACGGCAGCCTGCTGCCGCCGGTGGCGCTGGTCTACATCGGTGTGCACTGGCGCACCGCGCGCAAGGGCGTGGGGCTCGCCGCGCTGGGCTGTATCCCGCTGGTGGTCGGCCTGGCCCTGCTGGCCAACCACGACGCCGCGCGGCTGGAGGCTATCCTCAGCCTGCGCTGGCTGAAGCCGGAAGCCAAGCCGCCGGCGGAACTGGCCATAGTCCTGCGCGGCGAGTTCAACGGGCGACCGTTCATGCCGCAGAGCGGCGAACTGATCGATGGCGTGCTCAGCCTGCGCCAGGGCCATGACTTCTATGCCCAGCGCGAGTTGCAGATCCGCCTGCCGGCCCAGCCGACCGGTCCGCTGCGCCTGGATGTGCTGCCGGAGGACGGCGGGGCGCTACCGGAAATCGAACTGAGCTGGCTGCTGCCGGAACAGGACCTGCCCGAAGCCCGTCGCCTCGCCCGGGGCTACACCTTGCACCTGGACCTCGAGCCAAAGGCGCCGAACCGCCTGGCGGGGGAGTTCCACCTGAGCCTGCCGAGCGACTACCGCACCACCCTCAGCGGTCATCTCGAACTGTATACCGACCGCCTGCGCTACCGTTACGGCAAGGTCGACCTCGGCTACGACTCCGACGATACCGTGGCGCTGGTCCTGCGCGATTACCTGCAACGACGCTTCGCCAATCGCGATGTCAGCCTCGTCCGGGCCCCCTCCTGGCGCGCGGCCAGCCGTGCCCGTCCGCTGCGCGTCGAGGCGCTGGTGGGCGGCCGGAGCGAGGTCCTGGAGCTGACGCTGGAGCGGAACGCCCGTCGGGAATGGGCGGTACGCGGCGACGACTTCGCCGAACTGCCGGCGGAGCAGGCGCCAGCGCTCCTGGTCGCTGCGCCCGAACCGCAGGTGCCGCCGGCGCCGCGCAACGCGGAGCTGGACCTGGAGACGGTGCAGGTCGAGCCCGAGCGCTATCGCCAGCGCCTGGTCAAGGCCACCACCTTGCGCGGACGAATCGCCGAGGGCCGCTTCACCGGCCTCGACGGCGAGGGACGGCTGGTGATCCGCCGGGAAATGCCCGGGGCGGGGGAGGCGAGCTACCTGTTGCGTCCGGCGGAGATCGCCCGTCTCGAGCTGCTCGAGCGCTAGGGGCGGCAGGCGCGAACGGTTTTTTTGCATAAGCGCTTGAAAATCCGGGAGAAGGCCCCACCTAGGGGACATCCGCCGTGGTACGCGGCTTATGTCATTGATGGAGCTTGGAGCGATGAGCGTGGAAACCCAAAAAGAGACACTGGGCTTTCAGACTGAAGTGAAGCAGCTGCTTCACCTGATGATTCATTCTCTCTATTCGAACAAGGAAATCTTCCTCCGCGAGCTGATTTCCAACGCTTCGGACGCCGCCGACAAGTTGCGTTTCGAAGCCCTGGCCAATCCCGAGCTGCTCGAGGGTGGCGCCGAGCTGAAGATCCGCGTCAGCTTCGACAAGGAGGCCAATACCGTCACCCTGGAAGACAACGGCATCGGCATGAGCCGCGAGGATGTGGTGACCCACCTGGGCACCATCGCCAAGTCCGGGACCGCCGACTTCCTGAAGAACCTCTCCGGCGACCAGAAGAAGGACTCGCACCTGATCGGCCAGTTCGGCGTCGGCTTCTACAGCGCCTTCATCGTCGCCGACAAGGTCGATGTCTACTCCCGTCGCGCCGGCCAGCCGGCCAGCGAAGGCGTGCACTGGTCGTCCAAGGGCGAGGGCGAGTTCGACGTCGCCACCATCGACAAGCCTGAGCGGGGCACCCGTATCGTCCTCCACCTGAAGAAGGGCGAGGAGGAGTTCGCCGATGGCTGGCGCCTGCGCAACGTGATCAAGAAATACTCCGATCACATCGCCCTGCCGATCGAGCTGCCCAAGGAGTTCCATGGCGAAGAGGCCGAAAAGCCCGCCGAGCCGGAATGGGAAACGGTCAACCGTGCCAGCGCGCTGTGGACCCGTCCGCGCGCCGAGGTGAAGGACGAGGAATACCAGGAGTTCTACAAGCATGTCGCCCATGACTTCGAGAACCCGCTGAGCTGGAGCCACAACAAGGTCGAAGGCAAGCTGGAATACACCTCGCTGCTCTACGTGCCGGGCCGCGCGCCGTTCGACCTGTACCATCGCGAAGCGCCGCGTGGCCTGAAGCTGTACGTGCAGCGGGTGTTCATCATGGACCAGGCCGACGAGTTCCTGCCGCTGTACCTGCGCTTCATCAAGGGCGTGGTCGATTCCAATGACCTGTCGCTGAACGTCTCCCGGGAAATCCTGCAGAAGGATCCGGTGATCGACTCGATGAAGTCGGCGCTGACCAAGCGCGTGCTGGACATGCTGGAGAAGCTGGCGAAGAACGAGCCGGAGCAGTACAAGACCTTCTGGAAGAACTTCGGCCAGGTCCTCAAGGAAGGCCCGGCGGAAGACTTCGGCAACAAGGAGAAGATCGCCGGCCTGTTGCGCTTCGCCTCCACCGGCGGCGACTCGGGCGAGCAGAGCGTAGCGCTGGCCGACTACATCGGCCGGATGAAGGAAGGCCAGGACAAGATCTACTACCTCACCGGCGAGAGCTATTCGCAGGTGAAGAACAGCCCGCACCTGGAAGTGTTCCGCAAGAAAGGCATCGAAGTGCTGCTGCTCACCGATCGCATCGACGAATGGCTGATGAGCTACCTGCCGGACTTCGATGGCAAGTCGTTTGTCGATGTCGCACGCGGTGACCTGGACCTCGGCAGCCTGGACTCGGAAGAGGACAAGAAGGCCCAGGAAGAGGTCGCCAAGAGCAAGGAAGGCCTGATCGAACGCCTGAAGAAGGTGCTCGACGAGCAGGTCAGCGAAGTGCGCGTGTCCCATCGCCTGACCGACTCGCCGGCGATCCTCGCCATCGGCGAGCAGGACCTCGGCCTGCAGATGCGGCAGATCCTCGAGGCCAGCGGGCAGAAGGTGCCGGAGTCGAAGCCGATCTTCGAGATCAACCCGCAGCATCCGCTGATCGAGAAGCTGGATGCGGAGCCCGACGAGGACCGCTTCGGCGAGCTGTCGCATATCCTCTTCGACCAGGCCGCCCTGGCCGCGGGAGACAGCCTCAAGGACCCGGGCGCCTATGTACGCCGACTGAACAAGCTGCTGGTGGAGCTGTCCGCTTAAGCAGTAGCCCCGACAAAGCCCGCTTCGGCGGGCTTTGTCTTTTCCAACTCTCGCAGGGAGCAGTAGCCATGAGTGAGATTCGTGTAGAGCCGGTCGCCTACGACATCGATGGGCAGCCGTACGAAGGTCAACTGGTATACGACGCCAGCCACGCGGGGCCGCGTCCGGGCCTGCTGATGGCGCCGAACTGGATGGGCGTGAGCGCCGGCGCGCTGGAGATTGCCCGGCAGGTCGCCGGGCGAGGCCGCGTGGTGCTGGTGGCGGACCTCTACGGCAGGGACGTGCGTCCGCAGAACGGCGACGAGGCGGGCGCGGCGATGATGCCGCTGAAGAACGACCGCGCCTTGCTGCGCAAGCGCATGCAGGCGGCGCTGGCAGCCCTGCGCGGACAGAAGCTCGCGGCTGTCGATGCGACCCTCCAGGCCGCCTTCGGTTTCTGCTTCGGCGGTTGCTGCGCGCTGGAGCTGGCGCGCGACGGCGCCGAGCTGAAGGCCTTCGTCTCCTTCCATGGCACCCTGGACACGCCGGACCCGGCGGATGCCAGGAACATCAAGGGCGCGGTCCTGGTGCTCGACGGCGCCTCCGATCCGCTGGTGCCGCGCGAGCAGTTGCCGGCCTTCGCCAGGGAGATGTCCGATGCCGGCGTCGACTGGCAGCTCACCAGCTATGGTGGCGCGGTGCATTCCTTCACCGACCCGCATGCCAAGGTGCCGGGCAAGATGCACTATGACGCCAGGACCTCCCGCCGTGCCTTCCAGGCGATGGACGACCTGCTGGCGGAAGTCTTCGCCTGAGACCGACGACCTACTCGCGCATGGCGAAGCAGTGCCGGGCCTCGGGGAAGCGCCGTTCGCGCACGTCCTCGGCGAAGCGCCGGGCCGCTTCGGCGATTTCCCGGTCGAGCCGCGCGTAGCGTTCGACGAAGCGCGGTACCTGCTCGCCGCTGAGCCCGAGCAGGTCCTCGCTGACCAGCACCTGGCCATCGCAGGCCGGCGAGGCGCCGATGCCGATGCAGGGAATCGCCAGTTCCTCGCTCAGGCGGCGTGCCAGCGGTTCGCCGACGCCTTCGATGACCACCGCGAAAGCGCCGCCGCGTTGCATGGCGAGGCCGTCGCGGCGCACCCGTTCGGCGCTTTCCGGATCGCGGCCCTGGGCCTTGAAGCCGCCCATGGCGTTGATCCGCTGCGGCATCAGGCCGATGTGGGCGAGCACCGGTACGCCGCGGCGTACGAGAAAGTCCACGGTTTCCTCCAGCTCTTCGCCACCTTCCAGCTTCACCGCCTGGGCGCCGCTCTCCGCCAGCAGGCGTGCGGCGTTGCGAAAGGCCTGGCGGGGCGACTCCTGGTAGCTGGCGAAGGGCATGTCGGCCACCACGCAAGCCCGCTGGCTGCCGCGCACGACCGCCAGGGTGTGGGCGATCATCATCTCCAGGCTCACGCCCAGCGTGCTGGGCATGCCGTAGAGCACCATGCCCAGCGAATCGCCGACCAGCAGCAGGTCGGCATGCGGGTCGAGCAGGCGCGCCATGGGCGTGCTGTAGGCGGTCAAGACGACCAGGCTGCCAGCGCCCTTGCGGTGCTGCAGGTCGGGGACGGACAGGCGGTGTTGTGGGCGATGGCTGCTCATGCGGCGGCTCCGGTTTGTCTGCGGGGAGCGACACGCTACCATCGACGGCGCACCGCTCACTCGACGGATGGGGACAACCGATGCCGCAAATGGGACAAGAACGCGACCTGCCGGGGTTCCGCAGCCTGCCATGCGCGGTCTATCTGCGCGCCTTCGAGATGCCCGCCGGCCATCGGGTAGCGATGCACGAGCATCCCTGGGGCCAGTTGATGTACGCCGCCAGCGGTATCTTGCGCGCCAGTACCGAGCGCCGCAGCTACCTGGTGCCGACGCAGCACGCGCTATGGATCCCTGCGGGCGTCCGGCATGCCGCAGAAGCCTGCAACACCGTGTTGTTCCGCAGCCTGTACCTGGACCACGCGTTGCCCGGCGCCTGCCGGGTGCTGGAGGTCTCCGGCCTGCTGCGCGAATTGCTGACGCGGGCGGCGGGGTTTCCCCGCGAGTATCCGCCGGGTGGCGAGGCGGAGCGGCTGATGCAGGTGGTCGCCGACGAGATCGGTCGCCTGCGCGAGGCGCCGCTGACCCTGCCGCTGCCCGTCGATCCGCGCTTGCGTCGGATCACCGACGCACTGCAGGCGGACCCGGCCGATTCGCGCGGCATCGAGGATTGGGCGGGACTGGTGGGGGCTTCCCGACGGACCCTGGCGCGGCTGTTCCGCGAGCAGACCCAGTTGTCGTTTCGCGAGTGGCGCCAGCGCCTGCGTCTGCTCAACGCGGTCGCCGCGCTGGAGGAGGGTGCCAGCGTGACGCGGGTGGCCAGCGACCTTGGCTACGACTCCACCTCGGCGTTCATCAGCCTGTTCCAGCGTCATTTCGGCCAGACCCCTGGTTGCTTCGCCCGCTCCTTGCGCTTGCCCGGCTGAGCCGCATGCTTCAGGGTGCCGCCTGTTGGCGCAGGCTTGCCGTCTTGGCAGCGAGGTCCGGCCAGGCGGGCTTGCCGGCGAAGCGCTCGCGCAGGTAGTTGGCCAGCGTGGCGACCTGCTGGTCGTCGAGGCTGTGGCGGAAACCGGGCATGTAGCCGAGGTCGCCGGTGGCCGGGCTGTGGATGCCGTCGAGGATGATCCGCAGCAGGTTGTCCGGGCTGTCCGCGTGCACGTTGCTGTTCAGCGCGAGGGATGGCCGTACGCCGAAGAAGCGCGGACTGTCGCCGTCGTGGTGGCAGGCCAGGCAGGCGCCGGCGAACAGCCGTGCGCCGTTGCCGCTGGGCGGTTGCAGGCGGCCGTAACTCTGCTGGTTGAGGCGCAGGGCCTGCTGCTGGTCGGTTTCCCGGGCTGGCGCCGCGGCGTAGGACGCCAGGTAGTGGGCGAGGGCGCGCAGGTCTTCGTCCGACTGCCGCGCCAGGCCTTCGCCGACCACCGGCGCCATCGGCCCGCTGGCGACTCCGTGATAGGCCGAATAGCCATGGCGGAAGTACGCATGGAGGGCTGCTTCGCTCCAGGCGATGGGCGCCGGCGAGCTGGCGTTCAACGCGGGTGCCGTCCAGCCCTCCGCCTCGCCGCCGGCGAAGTGCTCGCTGCCGCTCCTTTCCGCGCCCAGCGCGTTGCGCGGCGAGTGGCAGGCGCCGCAGTGGCCGAGCCCTTCCGCCAGGTAGGCGCCACGGTTCCACTGCTGGTTGCGCATCGGCTCGTCGCGATAGGCGCCGGGCTCGAGGAACAGCAGGTTCCAGCCGGCCATCAGCAGGCGCTGGTCGAAGGGGAACGGCATCTGGTTGGCGGGCGTTTCGCTGTACACCGCCGGCTGGCTCATCAGGTAGGCGTACAGGGCCTTCAGGTCTTCGTCGCGAGTCCTGGTGAAGGCGGTGTAAGGGAACGCCGGGTACAGGTAGCTGCCATCGCGGGCCACGCCATGCCGCATGGCCCGCTCGAAGGCGGGATAGGACCAGCCGCCGATGCCGCTCGCGCGATCCGGCGTGAGATTGCTGCTGTAGATCGTCCCGAACGGCGTCGGCAAGGCCCGTCCACCGGCGTTGCGCGGACCGCCTTCGCGGGTATGGCAGACCGCGCAGTCGCCGAGGGTGGCGAGGCGTTCGCCGCGGGCGATCTGCTCGGTGCTGAACGGGCCGGGCGCGCCGTCCAGCGGTGCGATGGCCGGTTGCCAGGCGTAGCCGAGGGCGATGGCGGCGAGCACGACGAGGCTGCCGGTGGCCCAGAGGCCGATACGTGTTGCCTTCTTCATCTGTCAGTCATCCACTGCGCGGGGCGCCGTGGCGCCCCGGGGAAAAGGATCAGGCCTGCGTCCTGCGCAGCGCCGCGAGTACGCGTTCCGGCGTGAACGGCACCTGTCGCAGGCGCGCCCCGGTAGCGTCGAAGATCGCATTGGCGATGGCCGCGGCGCTGGGTACCGAGGCCGACTCGCCAGCGCCCATCGGCGGTTGTTCGGGACGGTCGAGCAACAGCACGTCGATTTCCGGCAGTTCGGGGAAGCCGAGGATCGGGTAGCCGCCCCATTCCAGACTGGTGACGCCGCGCCGGTCGAAGGTGGCGAACTCCTTGAGCACCCGGCTGGTGGACTGGATCACGTTGCCATGGACCTGGTGCCTGACCCCCTCGGGATTGACCATCTGCCCGCAGTCGTGGGCCACCCAGACCTTGGCGACGCGCACCGCGCCGTTCTCCGGGTTCACCTCGACGTCGGCGATCCAGGCGGCCCAGGCGGCACCGAAACCGGGGAACTTGCTGTGGAAGTAGCGTGCGTAGGCGAAGCCGCGACCTTTCAGTACATCGCCCTCGCGAGGCGCCGGATTGGGCGAGGTGCGCGGTTGCCAGCCGGCGCGCGCGACCAGGGCGTCGATCAGCGCCAGGGCGCGCTCGTCGTCCAGGTAGCGACGGCGGAAGGCGATCGGGTCGACGCCGGCCAGGTGCGCCAGTTCGTCGGCGTAGGACTCGTGGGCGAACACGTTCGGCAGCGCCGAAACGCCGCGCATCCAGGAAGCGCGGACGATGGGGGCCGCGTCGTTGGCCACCACCCGCATCCGCGGGTAGCGGTATTGCGGTATTGCGGTGCGGTCACCCATGTCGGCCACCTGTGGCGTGGCCGGGATCCGCCCGGTGAGGAGCAGGGCCAGGGTCGGCGCGCCGTTGGAGGGATAGCAGGTGGCGAAGTTGTAGGCCGCCACCTGGCCCTGTTCGTCGAGCCCGCCGCGAACCTCGATCAGTTGCGCGGTGCCCTTGGGTTCCCAGCCATGCTCCTGCTCGCGCATCAGTTGCACCCGTACCGGCCGTCCCACCGCCTGCGCCAGCAGCACGGCGTCGGCGCTGACGTCGTCGGCGCCGTTGCGTCCGTAGCAGCCGGCGGCCTCCATGCGGATCACTTCGATTTCCCCGGCATCGCGCCGGAGCAGCCTGGCCAGGTCGGTGCGCAGGTCGTGTGGATTCTGCGTGCCGGACCAGACGCGAACGCGTCGCGCATCGGCCTCGGCGAGGGCGCAGGACGGACCGATGGAGGCATGCAACTGGTAGGGCCAGACATAGGTGGCCGACAGCGGCCGGGCGACGCCCGCGAGATGTTGGTCGAGACCGGGCGAGTCTTGCAGCGTGCGTGGTTTCTTCGGGTGCTGGCGAAGGGACTCCTCGAGCCGGTCGGGGTCAAGCGGCGGCAGCCCCTGCCAGTCCTTCCAGCGCACCTCGAGCTGGCGCGCGGCGCGGATCGCCTGCTCCTCGCGCTCGCAGACCACGCCGACGAAGTCACCGATCACGACCACCTTGACCAGTCCCGGCAGTCCGGCGAGCGAGCTTTCGTCCACCGCCAGCAGGCCGCTGCCGAGCGGGGCGCCGACATCCGCGCCGGTATAGGGCGGACGCACCACTCGCCCATGCAGCATGCCGGGCAGGCGCATGTCGTGGACATAGGTCAGTTGGCCGGTCAGCTTCGCCGGGATATCCACCCGGCGCACCGGCTTGCCGACCAGGCGGTATTCGCTGCGCGGCTTGAGCGGCGCCTTGCCGTCGATGTTCAGGTTGAAGCGCTGGCCTTGCAGCAACTCGCCGTAGCCGATCCGTCGCTGCGGATCGGCGGCGGCGAAGACCTGGCCGTTTTCGCTGCGCAGGCTGTCCGGATGCACCGGGAAATGGCTTCCGGCCTGGCGCAGGAGGAAGCGCCGGGCTTCGGCGGCGGCCTGGCGCAGCGGCACGGCGCTGACCTGGATGCTGGCGCTGGCGATGGTCGGTCCCTGATTCGGCGTGCGACTGGTATCGCCGAGGATCATCTCGACCTGGTCGAACGCGACGTCCAGTTCCTCGGCGACGATCTGCGCCAGTGCCGTGCGGATACCGGTACCGAGGTCGACGTGACCGCAGAAGGCGCTGACCTTGCCGTCCGCGGCGATGGCGATGAACGAGTCGACCTGGTCCAGCGGCAGGTCGGTGGCGCCCTGCTCGGCGAGGGCGAGCAGCGGGGCGGGCAGGTTGACGGTGACCAGCAGCAGGCCGCCGGCCTTGAGGAAGCCGCGTCGCGAAGGATTGGCCAGGCTCATGCCGGGTGCTCCTCCTGGCGGTCCTTCAGGCGTTCGGCGGCACGCCGCACGGCCTTGAGAATCTCCACATGGGTGCCGCAGCGACACAGGTTGTAGGCCAATTCCTGGCGGATCTCGCCGTCGCTGGGATCCGGGTTGCGATCCAGCAACGCCTTGGCGGTCATCAGCATGCCGTTGATGCAGTAGCCGCACTGGGCGGCCTGTTCGTCGATGAAGGCCTGTTGCAGCGGATGGGGATGGGCGGCGTCGCCGAGTCCCTCGAGGGTAACCACCCGGCGGCCGACGGCGGCCTCCACCGGGGTGATGCAGGAGCGGGTGGCGACGCCGTCCATCAGCACGGTGCAGGCGCCACACTCGCCGAGGCCGCAGCCGAACTTGGGACCGTTCAGTTGCAGGTCGTTGCGCAGGACATAGAGCAGGGGGGTATCGGGGGCGACATCGAGGCGCAGGGACTGACCGTTGACGGTCAGGGCAAGGGCATCGCTCATGGCGGTTTCTCCCCATGCCGGGGGCATGGCTGTTCATCAGGCGGATATCCCGTCGGCCGTGCCTGGTAGCGTGCGGCTATGCGGGAATTTGTTTGTATACAAACATGTTATGGACGCCCGCGGCGAACTGTCAATGGCAGGCGGCTACGACGAAAGGCGCAGGTTCGAGCGGCGAAGCGCGGAGAAAAGACAGGCCGGAATGGCGTCAGAGCAGGCGAGCGAGCAAGGCGCGCAGGGTTTCCTGTTCTTGCGGGGAAAGAGGCGCCAGGGCCTGCCGGTTGATCTCGCGGGCGGCCGCCAGGCCGGCCTCGAGTTCGGCGCGCCCGGCAGGACTGAGACTGACCAGCAGGCGGCGACCGTCGTCCGGATCGGCGCTGCGCAGAATCAGCCCGCGCTTGTCCAGGCGCTCGACGACGCCCTTGATGGTCGCGGCATCCATGGCGGTGAGCCGGCCCAACTGGTTCTGCGGACAGGGGCCGGTCTCGCCGAGGCGAACCAGGGCGGCCCACTGGGTCGGCGTCAGACCGTTGCCGATGCCGCTGGCGAACAGGGCCGCATAGCGCTGGTTGGCCTGGCGCAGGATGAAGCCGAACTGGTCGTCGAGGCGGTATGGCGCGGTACGGGACATGCTGGGCGTCGGTGGTGAGGTGAGGCCTATTCTAGCTCATGGACGGTACCAGAGTTCCTTGCGCTGAAAGGGAGTTTTCTTAGGAAGATAAGGATTTTCCAGTTCGATGATTCTTCGATTCTGTAAGGCAAGCTTGCCCAGCAATGTCTTGAAATGGCGCTCGAACAAGCGCTCGAAGCTGCCGTCATCGATGGCTTTCTCCAGCCCCTGACGGATGGCGTCGGCCAGTTCCGGGCGCTGGCGGGACACGAAGAAATAGAAGGCGGCGGGATAGTGCAGGACCACATGCTCGTCGATCGCCAGGTGCAGCCCGGCGCGGGAAGCGTCTTCCAGCTCGCCGTCGACCACCACCACCTCGCGGGGGAATACCTCGAAACGGCCGGCGTCGAGCATGCGGAACAGGCTCTCGTAGTTCTGGCTGGTCTTCACCTCCAGGCCGTTGGCGCGCAGGATCGCGGTGTCGGCCCAGTCCTGGCGCTGGCCGAAGCGGAAACGACGGAGATCATCCAGGCTTCGCACGGGCGCCAGGAGTTCCTTGTGGGCGGTGCTGACCAGGGGGAGGCGCCAGCCGATCAGGCCGCGATAGATCGGAATCCTGACCGGCAGGAGGGCGTCTTCCAGGTCGTCGCGGGTCTGCGCCCACATCACCTGCAGGCTCGGGTCGTCCTGCTCCAGGCGCAGTTGCGCGCGCGATTGCGGCATGGGTTGCGGGCTGGGCTCCAGACGGTAGTCGCCGCCGCTCCTGGCCAGGGCCAGCTGCAGCAGTTCGACGACATAGGGTTCGGGATTGCGTCCTTCGGAGTGACGCGGATAGACCAGCCGTTCACCGGCCCCGGCGTGCCACGCCAGCAAGGCGAGCAACAGGACGAACCAGCGTTGCGGCGAACCCCGGCCGAGCGGCGACGGTCTATGTTCACTCAGGCCTATCAGGAGGAATGCCATGGCTGGCTCCCGTTCGCGTGCCCTGTTCTCGACATTGTTCGCCCTGTCCCTGGTGGCGTCCACGACCCTTGCCAGGGATTATCGCTACAGCGACGCCCATGTGCACTATGTGGATTTCTTCCAGGAAAGCGAAGGCATGCCGCGCTTGCTGGCGGCGATGGACAAGGGCCGGGTCGAACACGTCATGCTCAGTGGCATCGCGGTCGCCAAGAAATGGCACGAGGACGAGCCGAAGCGACCGCGCTACTACGCTGGCGACGATGCCGGTGCCTACTGGTACAGCGCCACCGACGTGATCGTGGCGGCGGCGGTGAAGTCCTTGCCTGCCGAGCAACGGCGGCGCGTGCATCCGTTCCTGACCGGTTTCAATCCGACCGACAAGAACGCCGACGCCCACATTCGCCGCATGCTGGAGCTGGACCCGGGGCTCTGGCAGGGCATCGGCGAGATCTTCACCCGCCACGACGACCTCACCGCGCTCACCTATGGCGATGTCCCGCGGGCCAACAACGAGGCTCTGGCGCGGGTCTACCACCTGGCCGCGGAGTTCGACCTGCCGGTCCTGCTGCATGCCAACGTGACCTCCAAGCGCGAGCGCAACCCGCTGTACCTGGCGGAAATCGAGGAGCCCCTGCGCAACCATCCACATGTACGCTTCATCTGGGCCCACGCCGGGACCAGCATGGAGATCCATCGCCACCAGAAGAAACTGGATTTCCTCCTGCCGACCCTGGGCCGCTTGCTGGAGCGCTACCCGAACCTGTACATCGACCTGTCCTGGTCGGTGTTGCGCCCGTACCTGCTGGACAAGCAGGGCAAGCCCGACCCGCAGTGGCTGGCGCTGGTCGAGCGGTTCCCGCAGCGCTTCATGCTCGGCTCCGACGTGGTCGGCCAGTTCGACAGCCTGCCCGGGCTGATGACGAGCTTCGACCCGTTCCTCGACGCCTTGCCCGAGTCGGTCGCCCGCCAGGTGGCGCGGGACAATTTCCTCGCGGTGCTGCCGCGCCAGCCGGCCGATCCGCGAGGCGAATAACCCGGATCGGTCATCAGTCTGTCATGCCGGTGTCATAGGCTCGCGGCCAGTCCCATCCAGGAGTGAGTCATGTCCTTCATGCGTTCTTGCATCAGTCGTTCCGTCTTCCTGCTCGGCGCCGGCGTCGCCGCGGCGGCGCAGGCCGAGGTGCGTATCGACGGCCCCATCGAGTACGGCGTGTTCGAAAGCCGCTACCAGGATTTCCAGCCCGGCGAGCGGGTGCTGACCCGCAGCGAGCAGAACATCCAGCGGACCACCGAAGTCCCGGCCAAGCTTGGCACCAAGTTCGGCATGCGTTATCAGCTCAGCGGCAAGCAGGAAGGCGATACGCCTTTGACGCTGCTCTACCTCACCCCGGGCGTGGTCACTCCGGATGGCCAGCGGCATGACAGGTTCGAAGTGGTGCAGAAGCTGGTGCCGGGCGCGCCGACCGATGTCATGGCCTACGAATTCACCGAGCCGCACGAGGTGGTGAAGGGCGAGTGGCGACTGATGGTGTTCCAGGGCGACCGCCTGCTGGCGGAAAAGACCTTCGACGTGCGCTGAGCGCGCGCCGGGCGAAGTGTTCGTTTTCTTGCGCTGACTGCGCTGTAGTGTGGAGTATCGGCGGATGACACCGGCAACGTTGTGCGCCCTGACCGACAGGCGCCAGCGGCCGGTTACCAGCTTGCCCCGGGGCGAATGACCGCCCGCGTTGTCCGCCGTTTTCGACGGAGTGCTCGCGGATGCCGAAGGTAGCCTGTTCGTCCGTCGATCAGTCCCTGCTGACTCGGGTATCTTCCGCGGCGAGCGGACTGCCGTCGCCGGCGCGTACCTGCAGGCGCGGCACCGGCTGGCCGCCGTCGCGCTCGACGAGGCGGACGTGGGATTCGTCCGGGGCGAAGAAGTAATCCTCGCCCCATTGTCGAATCGCCACCAGCAGGGGGAAGAGCGCGCGTCCCTTGTCGGTCAGTAGGTATTCCTGGTGACTGCCGCTTTCGGCCGGGACCGCCACCATCACGCCGTGTTCCACCAGGTTGCGCAGGCGCGCCGCGAGGATGTTCCGGGCCAGGCCGAGGCTTTTCTGGAATTCGCCGAAGCGCGTCAGACCTTCGAAGGCATCGCGCACGATGAGCATCGACCAGCCGTCACCGATCACGTCCAGCGGACGGGCGACTGGACAACTGGCTTGCTTGTGGCTGGTGCGCTTGACCATCTTGGCGGCTCCGGTGGGGATCGGGTTCCATGGTAAAACCCGGGCTCCACGGCGGGCAACCGGAGGAAAAGCGCCGCCGTGAGGCGGCGCACCATGCCGTTCAGACGACGAAGCGGGTGACCATGTTGTTCAGGTCGATGGCCAGTTGCGACAGTTCCTGGCTGGCGGCGGCGGTCTGGTTGGAGCCGGCGGAAGTCTGCAGCGAGATGTCGCGAATGTTCACCAGGTTGCGGTCGACCTCGCGGGCAACCTGGGCCTGTTGCTCGGAAGCGCTGGCGATCACCAGGGTGCGTTCGTTGATCTGGCCGACCCGTTCGGCGATCTCGTTCAGCGCCAGGCCGGCGGCCTCGGCGATCTCCAGCATGTTGCGGGCGCGCACGCTGCTGCTGTCCATGGCGCCCACCGCGGCACCGGTGCCGTCCTGGATATTGGCGATCATCTGCTCGATCTCGCGGGTCGACTCCTGGGTCCGGTGGGCGAGGGCGCGGACCTCGTCGGCGACCACGGCGAAACCGCGGCCCTGCTCGCCGGCGCGTGCCGCCTCGATGGCGGCGTTGAGCGCCAGGAGGTTGGTCTGCTCGGCGATGCCGCGGATCACGTCGAGAACCTTGGAGATGTCCTGGGCCTTCTCCGCCAGGCCGCCGACCAGTGCCGAGGTGTTGTCGACCTCCTCGCTCATCAGGCGGATCGCCTGGACGGTCTCCAGTACGCGCTGGCGGCCGTTCTGCGCCGACTGCTCGGAGGCGGACGAGGCGTCCGAGGTGGAGCTGGCGTTGCGCGCGACCTCCTCGACCGCGGCGGTCATCTCGTTGACCGCGGTGGCGGCCATCTGGATTTCGTCGTTCTGCTGGGTCAGCGAGCGATTGCCCTGCTCGGTGACCGCGCTCAGTTCCTCGGCGGCGGAGGCCAGCTGGGTCGCCGAGCTGCCGATCTGCTGGATGGTCTGGCGCAGTTGCGCCTGCATGCCCTGCAGGGCGACCAGCAGCTTGGCCGGCTCGTCGCGACCGCTGGTGTCGATACGGCTGGTGAGGTCGCCCGAGGCGATCACTTCGGCGACCCGCAGCGCTTCGCCGAGCGGACGGGTGATGCTGCGGGTGAACAACCAGGCCAGCAGCACGGTGCCCAGGCCGGCGACCAGCAACACGCCGATCACCGCCGCGAAGGCGTTGTCGTAGACCTCGTCCGAGGTCTTGCTGGCCTGGCTGGCGCCCTTGGCGTTGAAGTCGATCAGCGCCTGCAGTTGCTGTTGGGTGGCGCGGTACTGGTCGAGCAGGGTGGTTTCGGTGTACTGGCGGGTTTCTTCCAGCGGTTTGCCGCGCGACATCTGCACCAGTGTCTGCTGGCTCTGCAACAGTGTCTGCCGGGCGGCCAGGTAGCGCTCGTAGATCGAGCGTTCCTCGGCGCCGGTGATCAGGCGCTGGTAGGCGCCTTCCCGATCGGCCAGTTCCTTGCCGATCTCCGTCATGCGGCTCTCCAGGAAGCGCTTGGCGCTATCGTCCGCCGCCAGCACATGGGCCAGCTGAACCTGCCGCAGTTCGGCCAGCAGGACGTTGATCTCGCCGCTCTCGCGCACGCTTGGCAGCCAGCTGTCGCTGATGTCGGAGGAAGCTTCGTTGAGCGAGCCCATTCGGTTCAGGGAAAAGATCCCGGTGATGACCAGCAATAGGGTGATGAGGGCGAAACTCAGGGCGGCACGGGTCGCGATGGGCATACTGCGCAAAGACATGGTGGCGTGTTCCAGGGGGCAGGGGGGGACAGGGCTGTTCAGGCTATCGGCAGGCAAGACGGGAGGTTTAGGCCGTTCATGCGATTTGGCAGGCGAAACGCCGGGCACAAAAAAGCGCCCCGGAGGGCGCTTCATGCGGCGATGGCGGGATCAGCCCTGCCAGCGCTTGAGGACCAGGGTGGCATTGGTGCCGCCGAAGCCGAAGCTGTTGCTCATGACGGTATCCAGCCTGGCGTTCTCGCGGGTCTCGCGGAGGATCGGTAGGTCGGCCACTTCCGGATCGAGTTCGTCGATGTTGGCGGAGCCGGCGATGAAGCCGCCTTCCATCATCAGCAGGCAGTAGATCGCCTCGTGAACGCCGGCGGCGCCCAGCGAGTGGCCGGACAGGCTCTTGGTCGAACTGATGGCCGGGGCCTTGTCGCCGAACACTTCGCGTACGCCGCGGATTTCGGCGACGTCGCCGACCGGGGTGGAGGTGCCGTGGGTGTTCAGGTAGTCGATCGGCGCGTCGACGGTGGCCAGTGCCTGCTGCATGCAGCGGATCGCGCCTTCGCCGCTCGGGGCGACCATGTCGTAGCCATCGGAGGTGGCGCCGTAGCCGACGATCTCGGCGTAGATCTTGGCGCCGCGCTTGAGCGCGTGCTCCAGTTCCTCGACCACCACCATGCCGCCACCGCCGGCGATGACGAAGCCGTCACGCTTGGCGTCATAGGCGCGCGAGGCCTTTTCCGGGGTGTCGTTGTACTGGGTGGAAAGCGCCCCCATGGCGTCGAACAGGCAGCTCTGGCTCCAGTGTTCCTCTTCGCCGCCGCCGGCGAAGACCACGTCCTGCTTGCCCAGCTGGATCTGTTCCATGGCCTGGCCGATGCAGTGCGCGCTGGTGGCGCAGGCGGAGGAAATCGAGTAGTTGACGCCCTTGATCTGGAACGGGGTGGCCAGGCAGGCCGATACGGTGCTGCCCATGGTGCGGGTCACGCGGTATGGGCCGATGCGCTTGACGCCCTTTTCGCGCAGGGTGTCGATGGCTTCCATCTGGTTCAGGGTGGAAGCGCCGCCGGAGCCGGCGATCAGGCCGGTACGGGGGTTGGAAATCTGTTCCGGAGTCAGGCCGGAGTCCTTGATCGCCTGTTCCATCGCCAGGTAGGCGTAGGCGGCGGCATCGCCCATGAAGCGGAATACCTTGCGATCGATCAGTTCTTCGAGGTTCAGGTCGACCGAGCCGGAAACATGGCTGCGCAGGCCCATCTCGGCATAGGACGGATTGAAGCGAATGCCGGGCCGACCCGCACGGAGGTTGGCGGAAACGGTGTCTTTGTCATTGCCGAGGCAGGAAACGATGCCCAGACCGGTGATAACGACGCGACGCATGCGGATAACCCTTAGAAGCTGTCAGTGGAGGTGAACAGGCCGACGCGAAGGCCTTCGGCACTGTAGATTTCGCGGCCATCGACGCTGACGGTGCCGTCGGCGATGGCCAGGACCAGCGAACGATTGATCGTGCGCTTGATATGAATGTTATACGTGACCTTCTTCGCTGTCGGCAGAACCTGACCGAAGAACTTCACTTCGCCCGACCCCAGGGCGCGACCGCGGCCCGGATTGCCCTGCCAACCCAGGTAGAAGCCGACCAACTGCCACATGGCGTCCAGGCCCAGGCAGCCGGGCATGACCGGATCGCCTTCGAAGTGGCAGGCGAAGAACCACAGGTCGGGGTTGATATCCAGCTCGGCGACCAGTTCGCCCTTGCCATACTTGCCGCCGACATCGCTGATGTGGACGATGCGATCGATCATCAGCATGTTGGGGGCGGGAAGTTGCGCGTTACCCGGGCCGAACAGCTCGCCGCGACTGCAGCGCAGCAGGTCTTCTCGGGTGAAGGCGTGTTGTTTGGTCATGCGAGCTCCTCAAAAATCCCTGAACTGCAGGGTTGTGGCGGTTCGTCCAGCGGCCGTCGCGCCGGGTTATTGTATCGGCGTCGGGGCGGCAGCCTAGTCATAGACTGTTGCGTTGCGGTGAAAGTCACAGTGTCCGGCGAACAGATGTTCACTTTATTCCCGCGTCCGCTTGCCGCCCTTGTCGCAGATCAGTCCGGCTCCGCCCCTCCGCTGGCGTTCGATGCCCTGGAGAGGTCCGGCTGCGAGCCGATCCAGCGTTGCAGTATGCGTTGCAATTCCGCCCGTTTGAATGGTTTGGCCAGGTAATCGTTCATTCCCGCCTGCAGGCAGTTCTCCCGGTCGCCCTGCAGGGCGTTGGCGGTCAACGCGATGATCGGTACCTGGCGGCCGTTTTCCTGGGCCCTGATCTCGCGCGTCGCCGCATAGCCATCCAGCACCGGCAGGCGGCAGTCCATCAGGATCGCGTCGTACTGCTGGCGTTCGGCGTGGCGCACCGCCTGGATGCCGTCGGCGACCAGGGTGACGCGATAGCCGAGGCTGCGCAACATGGCTTCTATGACTGTCTGATTCACCGGATTGTCCTCCACCAGGAGGATTTCCTGACCGGCGGCGACCGGGCTGGCGCCACCGCTGGCCTGCTGCGGGTGCGGCAGGGACTGCTGGAAGGGCAACGGGATCTCCAGGGTGAAGGTCGAGCCGCAGCCTTCCTTGCTTTGCGCCTGCAGGGTGCCGCCCATCCGCTCCGCCAGGGTCCGGGCGATGGCCAGGCCGAGGCCGGTGCCGCCGTAGCGGCGGGAGATCGAGGAGTCGGCCTGCTGGAACGCGTCGAACATGTGTTCCAGGCGTTCCGGCGAAATGCCGATGCCGCTGTCGTGCACCGCGCAGGTCAGCCACAGCACCTCGTGATCCAGAGCCTGCCATTCCAGACTGAGGTGGATGGAGCCTTCCTCGGTGAATTTCAGCGCATTGCCCAGCAGGTTCACCAGGATCTGTCGGATCCGGGTCGGGTCGCCGCGCACCTCCAGATGCTCCAGGCCGGCCTGGATCTGCAGCTCCAGGGCCAGGCCTCGTTGCTGGGCGCTGTGCTGGAACACCAGGGCCGAGCCCTGCACCAGTTCCAGCAGGTTGAAGGGGATGCATTCCAGTTCCAGGGCGCCGCGTTCGATACGGGAAAAATCGAGGATGTCGTTGATGACCTTCAGCAGATGCTCGGTGGACTCGGTGGCCAGCGCGGTGTATTCCGCCTGTTCGCGGGTCTGCTCGGTGGTTTCCAGCAGTTGCAGCATGCCCAGCACGCCGTTCATCGGGGTGCGCAGTTCATGGCTCATCATCGCCAGGAAGTCGGATTTCGCCCGGTTCGCCTGCTCCGCCTCCTCGCGGGCGCTGATCAACTGGCCGATCGCCTGCTCCTGCTCCCGGCTGGCGCGGTCCAGCCCGCTGGCGAGGTTGTTGATGTGGCGCGCCAGGTCGCCGATCTCGCCGTCGTCGAGGATCGGCAGGCTGGTCTTGTAGTCGCCGCTCTGGATCGCCTCCACCGCCTGGCCCATGGTGCTGATCGGCGCCGACAGACGCTGCGCCAGGCGACGGGCGACGAGGAAGGTGAGGATCAGGGCGAAGGCGGCGAGCAGGCCGGCCTTGAGAAGGATTTCCTGCTGGCGCTGGCTGAAGGCGTCGTTGGACATCCCGACCACCACCCGGCCCAGGTAGTCCTCGCCCGGCAGGCCGTCACCGTCGTTGGCGCTGTCCAGCAGCGGATCGCTGGCCAGGGCGATGCGCTGGCGCTGGATGGTCGAATGGAAGATGTCGATCGGCGCGGCGTTCTGCAGTGCGCCGGGCAACTGCTCGACATACACGAGGATGTTGTCGTTGCGGTCGCGCACCTCGATGAAGCGCACGTGCGGGGTGTCGAGGGTAGCCTGCAGGAGCTTCTGCAGGACCGGTGTGTTGCCGGCGATCACGCCGTACTCGGCGGCAGGCGCCAGCTGGTCGGCGATCAACTGGCCGGTATGGGTCAGTTCCTGGCGCAGGTCCTGCAGGCGCGAGTAGGTGAAGTAGGCGGTGAGCAACAGGGTCAGCAGCAGTGCCGGCCCCAGGCTGATCGCCAGCATGCGGGTACGGATGTCCCAGCCGTGGCGCTGGCTCATGGTTCTTCTCCTTCGGCGAGGCGCCGGCCCAGTTCGGCGTCGCTGGCCAGATCGATGCCCAGGGAGCGGGCGACCTGCCGATTGCCGAGCACCTTGAAGTGCCCGGGGTAGAGGCTGGGAGGCCAGCGTCGGGGGGGCTGGCCGAGCAGTTCGTCGAGGGTGTCCAGCCAGTCCTCCTGGTCGCTGTAGCTGCTCGCCAGGCTGCCGGCCTTGACGAACGCGGCCGTGGGGCCGAGCAGCGCGCGATTCTTGGCATAGCTGCCGAGCAGCAGGCTCTTGATGCTCTGCGAGTTGTACAGCTGTTTGTCGTCGATGCCGAGCAGCAGGTCACTATTGCCGAGGAGGAACTGCAGCGGGCGAGGGTCGTCGTTGCCGCTGCTGCTGGCGACGAACAGTTGCAGGCCCTGGCTGCGCGCCTCGCGCCTGAGCTCTTCGAGAAGAAACTCGCTGTCCTTGCCGTAGAGCACGCCGATGCGCTGTATGCCCGGCAGGATCAGGCGCGCCAGGCGCAGCTGGCGCGCCGCCGGCGGATCGCTCCAGAGTACGCAGAGGCCCTCCACGCTGTGCCCGCGACGGTCGTTGGCTGCGGGCAGCAGGCGTTGGCCGTCGACCCGGCTGAGCAGCAAGGCCAGGGTCGGCGGCGCCTGCCGCTGGCGCAGGCGCCAGGCCAGCGCTTCCGGGCCGAGCAGGAGCAGGCGGGTGTCGCTGGCGAAGGTGCTGCCGTCCGGCAAGGCGGCCGGCGTGCGCAGTTCGACCCGGTCCTGCGGCCGGCGCTGCGCCAGGGCGTCGCGAAAGGCGCCCAGCGCGGCACCCTGGTTGGCGCTGACGAGGATCAGCTGTGCCGCCTCGCTGGCGTGGGTGAAAGCGCAGAGCAGGAGCACGAGCAGAATCGAGAGCAGCCGGCGGGGATGACGGAGGCGCCGCATCTAGAACGTCACCTCGGCGCTGAAATAGAGCAGGTGGCGGCTGTCGTAGCGGTTGTCGGGGAGGGTCAGCGGTTCGTCGTCGAGGCGCTGCTGCAGCACTCCGGACAGTTCCAGGGCAGCCTTGCCCAGGGGGATGCGCTTGGCCAGGCGCAGGTCGATGCGTTCGAAGCGGTGACCGTTCAACGAGTCGTCGCCGTAGTAGAAAAGGGCGCTGGACCAGCCCCGTCCCCAATCGCGCATCCAGCCGGCAGAGCCGCCGTGGCGTGCGGTCAGGCGTCGGTCGTAGCGGCTGGTGGCGTCGTAGTCGAGGTAGGCATAGGTGGCGCGCAGGCGGTCGCGCAGGCCCAGGCGCCAGTCCAGCTGGCCTTCGGCGCCGGCGAAGCGGATGCGGTCGCCGTTGTCCGGGCTGAAGTCGACCACGCTCAGCGGATCGCTGATGAGACCGGTGATCTCCTCGTGGAACAGGCGTACGTCCACGGCCACCCCGGCTTCGCGGAAGAAGCCGTTGTAGCCCAGCTCCCGCGAGCGGGTATGCTCCTTGCCCAGGTCGCCGGGGCCGTGCGCACTGGCGAAATAGTAGGCTTCGCTCTGTCCGTAGGGGGCGGGGGTCAGGTGGCGGACCCGGTAGCGCCAGTCGACGTCGTTCTCGTACATCCCCGGCGAACGCACCGCCTCCGAGTACACCGCGCGCAGGCTGTGCTGCGGGTTGATCAGGTAGTTGACGGCCAGCCTGGGGCTGAACGAGCTGCCGGAGCCCTGGACGTCCTCGAGCATGCCGCCGCCCTGCAGCAGCCAGTGCTCGCCGGCGTGCCACTCGACCTGACTGAACAGGCGCCAGATCTGGCTGCTGACCTTGCCGCCATAAAAGGTCTCGGAGCGCGCCTGGTCGTAGCGGTAGCTCAGGCCGTTGAGCAGGCGCAGGTTGTCGCCGAGGCTGAGGGTGTCCTGCAGCTCCAGGTCATAGCGGCTCTCGCGGATGTTCCGGTCGACGCGGCCGCAGACCGGTTGCAGACCGCCACTGTTCAACTGCTCGAGGACTTTCGTCGCCAGTCGCTGCTCCTCGGCGCTGCCGGGCGGCAGTCGCGAGGGGTCGTCGCCGAACTGCCGCAGGTAGCCCGGATTCAGTTCCCAGAGCCGGGCCAGTTCGGGGCTGAAGGCGATGGCCGCCTCGCAGGCGTTCCACTCCTGCTGGCGTTCCCAGTGCTGCGCGTAGCCTTGTATATAGAAGCTGTGGCGCGGGTCGAGATCGACGTTCCAGCGCAGCGAGCCGGCGTAGTCGTGGGCCAGGGTGTCGGAGTTGTCGACGTTGTCGGGAACCCGGGGGAACGGCGAGTGGTAGGCATAGGGATGCTGGTTCGAACCTTCCTTGGCCGCCAGTTGCCACTCCAGGCTCTGGTTCGGTGCCAGGCTGTGGCTGGCGTTGAGGTTGAAGCGGCTGAGCCGGCGGCCGTCGCGCAGGGACTGGCCGTCGTGGGCGTGATCGAAGCCGTCGTCTTCCTGGCCGGACAGCGACAGGCGGAAATCGCTGTCCTCCAGGGCGATGCTCTGGCTGGCGTACCAGTCGCGGATGCCGCGCTGGCCGGCGGTGTACTTCAGGCGCGTGCCGGGCGACTCGCCGGGCGCGCGGGTGATGATGTTGATCACTCCCATCAGCGCGTTGGCGCCGTAGCTGACGGTGTTCGGCCCGCGGAACACCTCGATCCGCTCGATATCCTCCAGCGCCACCGGCAAGTCGCTCCAGTCGACGCTGGCCAGGCCCGGACGGTACACCGAGCGGCCGTCGATCAAAACCTGCAGGCGGCGGGCGCCGGACATGCTGGTACCGTGGTAGTTGACCGTCGGCTGGTTGCCCGACAGGTAGCCGACCATCATGCCCGGCACCAGGCGCATCAGCTCCGGGATGTCGCGGGCGCCGCTGGCGACGATCAGCTCGCGGTCGAGCACGCTGATGCTGCCGGGTACTTCCGCCGGGGACTGTTTCAGCCGCGTCGCGGTCAATACTTCGGGAACGCCGCTGGGGTCGTTGAACAGGTCGGCGGCCAGCGCCTTGCCGCCGAACAGCAAGGCGACCAGGGTCAGGGGAACGGGAGCACGCGAAGCGATGGGCACGGAACGACCTTGTTCTCGGTAGGTATTGTCGGCCCGGGCATGGTAAACGAGGCGCGGGCTTTTGCCAGCGCCGGCGTCAAGACTGGTCGGCTGGCTGGCCGACCGTATAATGGCGTGATTGCCGCGTGGCGGCCAGAAATGGATGAATCATGACAGAGCAGCAACCGATTGCCGTGCTCGGCGGCGGCAGTTTCGGCACCGCCATCGCCAACCTGCTGGCCGAGAACGGCCAGGCCGTGCGCCAGTGGATGCGCGACCCGGAGCAGGCCGAGGCGATCCGCAGCCGGCGCGAGAATCCGCGGTACCTGAAAGGGGTCAAGGTGCATCCCGGCGTGGAGCCGGTGACCGACCTGGAACGCACCCTGGCCGACTGCCAGCTGATCTTCGTCGCCTTGCCTTCCAGTGCCTTGCGCAAAGTCCTGCAGCCACATCAGCTGGCGCTGACGGACAAACTGCTGGTGAGCCTGACCAAAGGCATCGAGGCGCACACCTTCAAGCTGATGAGCGAGATTCTCGAGGAAATCGCCCCGCAGGCGCGGATCGGGGTGATATCCGGGCCGAACCTGGCGCGCGAGATCGCCGAGCACGAGCTGACCGCCACGGTGGTCGCCAGCGAGGACGACGAGCTCTGTGCCCGCGTGCAGGCGGCCCTGCACGGCCGCACCTTCCGCGTCTACGCCAGCCGCGACCGTTTCGGCGTCGAGCTGGGCGGCGCGTTGAAGAACGTCTACGCGATCATGGCCGGCCTGGCCGCGGCGATGGACATGGGCGAGAACACCCGCAGCATGCTGATCACCCGCGCCCTGGCGGAAATGACCCGGTTCGCCGTCAAGCTCGGCGCCAACCCGATGACCTTCCTCGGCCTGGCCGGCGTCGGCGACCTGATCGTCACCTGTTCCTCGCCGAAGAGCCGCAACTATCAGGTCGGCCACGCCCTCGGCGAGGGGCTCAGTCTGGAGCAGGCGGTATCGCGCCTGGGCGAGACTGCCGAAGGGGTGAACACGCTCAGGGTTCTCAAGGAAAAGTCCGACGAGATGCAGGTGTACATGCCGCTGGTCGCCGGTCTCCATGCGATCCTCTTCGAGGGGCGCACCCTGGCGCAGGTCATCCAGCTGCTGATGCGCGGCGAGCCGAAGACCGACGTCGACTTCATTCCCACCACCGGCTTCTGACGAGGAGACCGCCATGTCCGCAGATCCGCAAGCGCGCGAGTCCATCGCCATCCGCATCCTCTGGATGCTGCTGTTCGTCCTGATCTGGCAGGTCGCCGAACTGCTCCTCGGGGCTGTGGTAGTGATCCAGCTGGTCTATCGCCTGATCTACGGCGCACCCAACGGCAGCCTGATGGCCTTCGGCGACAGCCTCAGCCAGTACCTGGCGCAGATCGGCCGTTTCGGTACCTTCCATAGCGACGAGAAGCCCTGGCCGTTCGCCGACTGGCCGGCCGCGCACCCGGCCGAAGGCGAGGCCGCCCATAGCGTGCCGCCCGCAGCCCATCCGGCGCGTGACGAAGAGCCGAAACTGTGAGGCTCTGGCTGCTGCGCCATGGCGAGGCCGAGCCGCACGCCAGCCGCGATGCCGAGCGGCGGCTCACCGCCCAGGGACGCAAGGAGGTGCTGCAGAGCGCCGCGCGGCTGGCCGGCGTGGCGCTCGACGGGATCCTCGCCAGCCCCTATGTGCGCGCCCAGCAGACCGCCGAGCTGGTGCGCGAGGCGCTGGGCCTGGTCGAACCGGCGGGCACCGCGCCCTGGCTGACTCCCGACGACGATCCGCGCGAGGTGCTCGGTTTCCTCGACGAGCGCAGCGAGCGCAATCTCCTGCTGGTCAGCCACCAGCCCCTGGTCGGGGCGCTGGGCGGCCTGCTGGTGCATGGCAACCGGCGCGACCCGTTGCCGATGAGCACCGCCTCGCTGGCCGAGCTGGAAGGCGACTTCGCCGCCGCCGGGCTGATGAGCCTGGTCTCGCTGCATCACCCGCGGCACGGCTAGGAAGCGCCTGGCGCAACGACTACAAACCGAAACATTTCCCGGCTTGCCTACGGTTGGCTGTGATGGAATATTCGACCAAGCAAGTGCTTGGTCGATCTCCCAGAACAACAACAACGGAGGCGGTACGTGGTCACTGCAAATCGTCTGCCGCTCGAAGTCTTCTTCGAGCGCGAAAAGCGTCACCCGCAACGGCGTTACCTGGTGCAGCCCATCGGCGGCGGCCGGGTCGAGGAGCTGAGCTGGGGCGAAGTGGGCGACCAGGCGCGGCGTGCAGCCGCCTGGTTGCGCAGCCTGGATCTCCCCGCCGGGAGCCGTATCGCGATCATCTCGAAGAACTGCGCGCACTGGATCGTCACCGATCTGGCGATCTGGATGGCCGGTCACGTTTCCGTCCCTCTCTATCCCAATCTCACCGCCGAGTCGGCGCGCCAGGTGCTGGAGCATTCCGAGTCGGCGGTGGTCTTCGTCGGCAAGCTCGACGACTGGCCGGCGATGGCGCCCGGGATCCCGAGGGCATACCGACCGTGGCCATGCCGTTGCACCCGGAGGGGCGTTTCGATCGCCAGTGGAGCGACCTGCAGGCCTGCGCGCCGCTCGAAGGCGACACGCCGACCGCCGCCGACCAGCTCGCCACCCTGATCTACACCTCCGGTACCACCGGCGTGCCCAAGGGGGTGATGCACAACTTCAGCAGCTTCGCCTTCGCCGCCAGCCGCGGCGTGGAGCTGTTCGGCACGCGCGAAGACGACCGCATGCTCTCGTACCTGCCGCTGTGCCATGTGGCGGAACGGATGTTCGTCGAGATGGGCTCGCTCTACGGCGGTACCACGGTATTCTTCGCCGACAGCCTGGATACCTTCCTCGAGGACATGAAGCGTGCGCGGCCGACCTTGCTGTTCGGCGTGCCGCGCATCTGGACCAAGTTCCAGATGGGGGTGTATTCGAAGATGCCGGCGCAGAAGCTCGACCGCCTGCTGAAGCTGCCGATCCTCGGCCGCATCGTCGGCCGCAAGGTGCTCGCCGGGCTGGGGCTGGATGCGGTGCGCTATGCGCTGTGCGGCGCGGCTCCGGTACCCGAGGCACTGCTGCTCTGGTATCGCCGCCTGGGCCTGGACGTGCTCGAGGTCTACGGGATGACCGAGAACAGCGGCTACTCCCATGTCTGCCGGCCCGGCAGGCAGAAGACCGGCTGGATCGGCCAGAACAGCCCCGGCGTCGAGGTGCGCATCAGCGACGAGGGCGAGGTGCAGGTGCGCAGCGGCGCGACCATGGTCGGCTACTACAAGGAACCGGAAAAGACCGCCGAAGTGCTCACCGCCGATGGCTTCCTGCGCACCGGCGACAAGGGCGAGCAGGACGCAGAGGGCAACCTGCGCCTGACCGGGCGGATGAAGGAAATCTTCAAGACCAGCAAGGGCAAGTACGTGGCGCCGGCGCCGATCGAGAACCGCCTGGCGGTGCATGACCGTATCGAGCAGGTCTGCGTGGTCGGCGAGGGACTCAGCGCGCCGCTGGGGCTTTGCGTGCTTTCCGAGGTCGGCCGGCGCGAGGCCCTCAACGGCACCCGCGGGGTCCTGGAAAACAGCCTGCGGGCGCACCTGGAACAGGTCAACGGCGCGCTGGACAAGCACGAGCGGCTGGTCGGCCTGGTACTGGTCAAGGAAACCTGGGCGGTGGACAACGGTTTCCTCACGCCGACCTTGAAGATCAAGCGCAATATGGTGGAAGGTGCCTATGGCTCGCGCTTCCACGAATGGGTGGAACGCCGCGAGGCCGTGCTCTGGCACGAATGACTCCCACCGACGGGAAGCCCCTCCGGGCTTCCCCCTTGCGCAAGGAATTCCCATGAGCCTCTGGCGACAAACGCCCGACCTGGAGCAACTGAACGCCTCGCAGAAGAACAGCATCGGCGACCTGCTCGGCATCCGCTTCGAAGCCTTCGACGACGAGTCGCTGACCGCCAGCATGCCGGTCGACTCGCGTACCCACCAGCCGTTCGGCCTGCTGCATGGCGGCGCCTCGGTGGTCCTCGCGGAAAGCCTGGGCTCGATGGCCAGCTACCTGTGCGTCGACACCAGCCAGTACTATTGCGTCGGCCTGGAAGTGAACGCCAACCACCTGCGCGGCCTGCGCAGCGGCCGGGTCACCGCGGTGGCCAGGGCGATCCACCTGGGGCGTACCACCCATGTCTGGGACATCCGCCTCAGTGGCGACGACGGCAAACCGAGCTGCATCGCCCGCCTGACCATGGCGGTGGTGCCGCTGGCGGGCAGGGCGGGCTGAGCGCGGTCCGCAATTTTATCCAAGATCGTTCCGTCCCGTTGGCGGTAGAGTAGCGGGATGGAGCAGATCACCCATCTCAGCAGCGGGATTCCCGGCGTACGCCTGATCGACGCCGTGCACAACCGCTTTTCCTTTCCCCGGCACTTCCACCTGGAGTACCACATCGGCTTGCTGCTGCAGGGCCGGCATCGCTATGTCGCCGGCGGCGAACGGCGCCTGGCCGGGGCCGGCGATGCCTTGCTGATGGCGCCGGAAAGCATCCACGACGGCAGCAGCGCCGGCGAGGAAGGCTATCGGATTCGCGTCCTGGCGCTCGATGCCGACTGGCTGGAGCGCGCCGGCCGCGACTTCAGCGACGGCCGCCGCGGCGCGCCGCGCCTGACCGGCAGCCTGGTTCGCGACGAGCGCCTGCAGCAGCGCCTGCGCCAGCTGCACCTGGGCATGCTCGGCGGAGCGGCGGCGCTGGAGAACCGCCTGGCCCTGGAAGAACATCTCTGGCAGGCGCTGGCCTGCCTGCTCAGCCTGGGCAGCAGCCTGCACGTGGAGGAGGGCGACCGGGAAGGATTCGGCCGGCGCGATTGGAGGCGGCTGCGCGAATGGCTCGAGTCGCGCCTGGAATACCCGCCGAGCCTGGAGGAACTGGCCGCTTTCTGCGGATTGAGTCCGTGGCAGGCGCTGCGGCGCTTCCGCCGACATTGCGGCCTGCCGCCCCACCAGTGGCTGACCCAGTTGCGCCTGGAGCGCGCCTTGCCGCTGGTGCTGCGCGGCGAGCAGCCGCTGAGCCAGGTGGCCCAGCAGTTCGGTTTCTACGACCAGGCGCACTTCAGTCGTCTGTTCCGCCGTACCTACGGTTTGCCGCCAGCCCGTCTGCGCCAGCGCTGAGCCGCCATTTCCCTTGATCCAATTCCTTTTCGCGGAGTAGCCATGCAGGAACTGTCTGTCTTGCTGACCCTGGCGGCGGTGTTCGCCGTGGCCCTGTTCAGCCCCGGCCCGGATGTCGCCCTGGTGGTACGCACCTCGCTGCACCAGGGACGGCGCGCCGGCCTGGCCAGTGCCCTGGGGCTGGCGTGCGGGATCCTCCTGCATACCACCCTGGTGCTGACCGGCGTGTCGCTGCTGCTCAGCCGCACGCCAGTGCTGTTCGCCGCCCTGCAGGCGGTTGGCGCGTTGTACCTGGCCTGGCTCGGCGTCGGCGCCCTGCGCGCCTGGTGGCGACGTGGCGAGGGCCGGCCGGGCCGGCTCGACGGGGCGTTGCCGCCATCGCCCCTGGGGCCCTGGCTGCGCGGGGTGGCGACCAATCTGTTCAACCCCAAGGCGCTGGTGTTCTTCATCGCCTTGCTCGGCAGCCTGATTCCGCCGCAGATGTCGCTGGGCGGCAAGCTGGGAGTGGCGGCGCTGCTGTTCGGCATGGGCGCCTGCTGGTTCGGCCTGCTCAGCCTGACTCTCACCCGGCCGGGCCTGCAGGCCCGCCTGCTGCGCGCGGTGCCCTGGCTGGACGGCGCCTGTGGAGTGGTGTTCCTGCTGGTGGCGTTGGCGATCGTCGAGCACCTCGTCCGCTCTGCCTGAGGGTTTGGCCGCTTCGCCGTGTGTGGCAGCCGGCAAAGCCATTGCCGCCCCGGCGAGGCTGCCGGAGAATCCCAGGCAACAGCCCTGTCGAGACGTCGCGCATGTCGCAATCGGTTTTCTTCGCCCACGCCAATGGCTTCCCTTCGGCCACCTACGCCAAGCTGTTCGAGGCCCTGGCCCCGGAGTACCGGGTGGATCACCTGGAGATGCACGGGCACGACCCGCGCTTCCCGGTGAACGACAACTGGGACAACCTGGTGGACGAGCTGCTGCATCATCTCGCCAGCCTGGAACAGCCGGTCTGGGGCGTCGGCCATTCCCTCGGCGGCGTGCTGCACTACCACGCGGCGCTGCGCCGGCCGGAGTTCTATCGTGGCGTGGTGATGCTCGATTCGCCGGTGCTGACCCTCGCCGACCGCCTGGTGATCCGCGCCGCCAAGCGTTTCGGCTTCATCGACCGGATCACTCCGGCCGGACGCACCCTGGGGCGCCGCGAGGCGTTCCCGGACCTGGAGGAGGCGCGGGCGTACTTCTCCGGCAAGACGCTGTTCCGCCGTTTCGACCCGGATTGCCTGGAGGCCTATGTGCGCCATGGCCTGGCCGACGGCGGTGGCGGTTCCGGCCTGCGCCTGCGCTTCGACCCGGCCACCGAGATCAGCATCTACCGCAGCGTGCCGCACAGCAGCCCGGGGCGTCCGCGCCAGTTGCAGGTGCCGCTGGCGATGGTGCGCGGGCGGCACAGCAAGGTGGTGTTGCCGCACCACACCCGGCTGATCCGGGCGATGCCGCGCGGCGAGTTCATGTCGCTGCCCGGCGGCCACATGTTCCCGCTGGAGCGTCCGCGGGAGACCGCCGACCTGTTGCGGGGCGTGTTCGAGCGCTGGTCGCGGCTGGCCGAGGAGCGTTCGGCATGAGCCTGCAGGTCGAGGAAGTCCGCATCAGCCTGCCGCACATCGAACTGGCCGCGCACCTGTTCGGTCCGCCGGATGGCAGGCCGGTGATCGCCCTGCATGGCTGGCTGGACAACGCCATGAGCTTCTCGCGCCTGGCGCCGAAGCTCGCCGGCCTGCGTATCGTCGCCCTGGACTTCGCCGGCCACGGGCATTCCGCGCATCGCGCCGAGGGCGCCAGCTACCTGCTCTGGGACTATGCCCTGGACGTGCTGATGGTGGCCGAGCAACTGGGCTGGGAGCGTTTCTCCCTGCTGGGACACTCGATGGGCGCGATCGTCTCGGTGCTGCTCGCCGGCGCCCTGCCCGAGCGCGTCGAGCGCCTGGCGCTGATCGACGGGCTGATTCCCTACACCGGCGAAGCCGACAAGGCGCCGCAGAAACTCGGCGAAGCGCTGAAGGCGCAGCTGGCCCTGCGCCACAAGCGCAAGCCGGTCTATGCCGAACTGGAAAAAGCCGTGGAAGCGCGGATGCGCGGGGTTGGCGAGATATCCCGGGAGGCCGCCGAGCTGCTCGCCCAGCGTGGCCTGGAGCCGGTGCCTGGCGGCTATACCTGGCGCACCGATGCGCGCCTGACCCTACCGTCGCCGCTGCGCCTGACCCAGGCCCATGCGCTGAACTTCGTGCGCAGCGTGGAATGCCCGGTCAGCCTGGTGCTGGCCGAGCAGGGCATGCTGGCGGTGGAGCCGCGCATGCGCGCGCTGCTGGAAACCCTGCCGTTCGAGCGGCACCACCTGCCCGGCGGGCATCACCTGCACCTCGATGACGAAGCCGGGGCCCAGGCGGTGGCCGAGGTCTTCGCGAAGTTCTTCGCCCGCTGAAACACCGGCTTGCCGTTGTTTCCTTGACTATTCCGGGTCCAGCCGTAAGGCTGGACGGATCGCTACGGAGAGTCACCCCATGATCGATCTCTACACCGCCGCCACGCCGAACGGCCACAAGGTATCCATCGCCCTGGAGGAAATGGGCCTGCCCTACACGGTGCACGCGCTGTCGTTCGACAGGAAGGAGCAGAAGGCTCCGGAATTCCTCAGGATCAACCCCAACGGCCGGATCCCGGCCATCGTCGACCGCAGCAACGACGACTTCGCCGTCTTCGAGTCGGGCGCGATCCTCATCTACCTCGCCGAGAAGACCGGCCAGCTGATGCCCACCGACGTCAAGGGCCGCTCGCGGGTGATCCAGTGGCTGATGTTCCAGATGGGCGGGGTCGGTCCGATGCAGGGACAGGCCAACGTATTCTTCCGCTATTTCCCGGAGAAGCTGCAGGGCGCCATCGATCGCTACCAGCATGAGACCCGGCGCCTCTACGAGGTCCTCGACGGGCGCCTGGGCGAGGCCGAGTTCCTCGCTGGCGACTACAGCATCGCCGACATCGCCACCTATCCCTGGGTGCGCATCCACGACTGGTCCGGCGTCGCCGTCGACGGCCTGGACAATCTGCAGCGCTGGATCGCCGCCCTCGAGGCGCGTCCCGCGATGCAGCGCGGACTGCTGGTGCCGCGGCGGGAGAAGGAGGGCGACGACGCCATCCGTACCGCCCAGTCGATGCTGACCCGTTGAGGGCCGGTATGCGAGGGTTCCTGTTGCTTTCCCTGGGGGCGTTGAGCCTGCCGGCGCTGGCCGCCGACGTGCCCGACAGCCATGACCTGGACGTGCTGCCGCGTTTCCCGCGTGCCGAGATCGTCGACTTCCGCCAGGCGCCAAGCGAGGAGCGGGTCTACCCGCTCGGCGCGATCAGCCGCATCAGCGGGCGCCTGCGCATGGAGGGCGAGGTGCGCGCCGAAGGCGAGCTGACCGCGCTGACCTACCGCCTGCCGCCCGAGCACAGCAGCCAGGAGGCGTTCGCCGCGGCGCGCACCGCGCTGCTCAAGGCCGACGCCACGCCGCTGTTCTGGTGCGAGCGGCGCGACTGCGGCTCCAGCAGCCTGCTGGCCAACGCGGTGTTCGGCAATGCCAAGCTGTACGGCCCGGACGAGCAGCAGGCCTACCTGCTGGTGCGCCTGGCGGCGCCGCGGGAGAACAGCCTGGTGGCGGTCTACTCGATCACCCGTGGCAATCGCCGCGCCTACCTGCAGGCCGAGGAACTGGAAGCGGCCGCGCCGCTGGGCGAACTGCAGCCGAGCCCGTCGACCCTGCTGCGCCTGCTCAAGGCCAATGGCGAGCTGACCCTCAGCCACGTGCCGGCCGAGCCCGCCGGTTCCTGGCTGGACCTGCTGGTGCGAACCCTGCGCCTGGACACCGGGGTGCGCGTCGAGTTGTCCGGCAGGCATGCCCAGGAGTGGCGCGACGCCCTGCGTGACCAGGGCGTGCTGAACAGCCGCATGGAACTGGGCCAGTCGGAGACCGACGGCCTGCACCTGAACTGGCTGCGCTGATCGACTCGCCCGGGCGCGCGGCCCGGGCGGCTTCGCCAGGGTTGTCGACCTGTTCCCCTGGAGGGGTAGACTGCCTGTCCCGCGCCCCATGCTTCGGCTGGAAACGGCGCACGCCGAGCGCTGTCTATCGGTGTATTCCCCCTCTTAGGAAGGCTTGCCTTGATGTTCGATAACGATCGGCTGTTGCTCCGCGTGCTGCTGTTCGGCCTGCTCGCTGCCAGTCTCTGGGTGCTGGCGCCATTCTGGTCGGCATTGTTCTGGGCCGCGGTACTGGCCTTCGCCAGTTGGCCGCTGATGCGCATGCTCACGCGCCTGCTCGGTGGCCGCGAGTCGCTGGCGGCGGGGCTGCTGACCCTGGGCTGGATCGTCCTGGTGGCGTTGCCGCTGGTCTGGCTCGGCTTCGGGCTGGCGGACAACGTCCGCTCGCTGATGGAGCTGCTGAAGAACCTCCAGGTGGAAGGCCTGCCGCCGCCGCCTTCGTGGATGGCCGGGGTGCCGCTGGTCGGCGACCGCCTGATCGGCTGGTGGGATTCCATCGACCAGCAGGGCGTGGCGTTCTTCTATGTACTCAAGCCCTACGTCGGCGAGGTCGGCAACTGGCTGCTGGCGCGCAGCGCGAAGATCGGCGGCGGGATCCTGGAGCTGGTGCTCAGTCTGGTGCTGATCTTCTTCTTCTACCGCGACGGGCCGCGCCTGGAGTCCATCGTCCACCGTGCCCTGGAGCGACTGATCGGCAACCGCGCGGAGCATTATCGCGACCTTGTCGCCGGCACCGTGCAGCGGGTGGTCAACGGGGTGATCGGCACCGCCGCGGCGCAGGCGCTGCTGGCCTGGATCGGCTTCACGATCGCCGGCGTGCCGGGGGCCATGCTGCTCGGCCTGCTGACCTTCGTCTTCAGCCTGCTGATGGTCCCGCCGCTGGTCTGGGGTCCGGCCACCGCCTGGTTGTTCTTCCAGGGCGACTACGGCCACGGGATATTCCTCGGCCTGTGGGGCTTCTTCATCATCAGCGGGGTGGACAACATCCTCAAGCCCTACCTGATCAGCCGTGGCGGCAACCTGCCGCTGGTGGTGGTGCTGCTCGGGGTATTCGGCGGGCTGCTGGCGTTCGGCTTCATGGGCCTGTTCCTCGGTCCGATCCTGCTGGCGGTGGCCTACAACCTGGTCAGCGACTGGATCGCCAGCACGCCACGACCGCCCGGCGATGGGCGCGGTCCGGATGCCTGATTGACGAAGGAGAGGAAGCCCCGCGATGCGGGGCTTTTTGCATCTGCGGGGCTACAGGTGTTCGCTGCGGGCTCCCACGTACTGGCTGCGACCGGCGCCGAGGCCGAACAGGGTGGCGGCGATGGCGACGCCAACGAAGATGTAGCCGACCGCGTTCCAGCCGCCGCTCAGGTCGTGGACCACGCCGACCATGAACGGTCCCATGGCCGCCAGGGTGTAGCCGACGCCCTGGGCCATGCCCGACAGGTGCGAGGCGACGTGGGCGTCGCGCGAGCGCAGGACGATCAGCGCCAGGGCGATGCTGAAGGTGCCGCCCTGGCCGAGGCCGAGCAGCAGCGCCCAGCACCAGATGGTCTGCAGCGGCGCATAGAGGAAGCCGAGCAGGCCGGCCAGGGTGGTGGCCATCACCAGGACCACCGCCAGGCGCTGGTCCTTGGCGCGGGCGGCCAGCCAGGGCGCGAGCAGGGCGGTGATCAGTTGCAGCATCACCGAGCCGGACAGCACCAGGCCGGCTTCCACCGGGGTCAGGCCGCGGTCGATCAGGATCGACGGCAGCCAGCCGAAGACGATGTAGGCCAGGGACGATTGCAGGCCCATGTACAGCGTGACCTGCCAGGCCAGCGGGTCGCGCCACAAACCGACGACACGGAAGGCCTGGCGGTGGGCGTGCCGGCCCTGGCGGGTCTGCGGCAGCCAGAACGCGGCGGCGAGGATCGCCGGCAGCGACCAGAACGCCAGCGCCAGTTCCCAGTTGCCGAAGAGCTTCTCCAGCGGCGCGGTGGCGCCAGCGGCCAGCGCCGCGCCGAGGCACAGGGCCATGGTGTAGACCCCGGTCATCACTCCGGCCTGGCGCGGGAAGTCACGCTTGACGATGCCCGGCAGGAGCACGCCGATGATGCCGATGCTGGCGCCGGCCAGGACGCTGCCGGCGAACAGGCCGAACACCGGGAACAGGCTGCGCAGGACGATGCCGCCGGCCAGGCAGAAGAGAATCAGCAGTACGCTGCGCTCGGCTCCGATATGGCGGGCCAGGCGCGGCGCCAGCGGCGCGAACAGGCCCAGGCAGAGCACCGGCGCGGTGGTCAGCAGGCCGGCGGCGGCTGCCGACAGGCCGGTGTCGTCGCGCACCTGGTTGAGCAGCGGGGCGAGACTGGACAGCGCCGGCCGCAGGTTCAGCGCGACCAGCACCAGGCCCAGCAGGAGCAGCCAGGGGCGCAGCGGCGGCGCCGGCGGGGCTGGTTCGTCGTCGACTTCGGCATCGATCAGCAATTCTTCCGGAGGATGGCCGGGGTGCGCTCCCGGCCGGGCATTCAAGGCGTGAGTCATGGGTATGTCCCGGGTTCAGATCAGCAGTGCGCGGTTGGCCGCGGCGGCAGCGTCCGGGTCTCCGCGTTCTATGGCGTCGAGCAGTCGCTGGTGCAGCTCGAAGCAGGGCTGGGCCCTTTGTGGGTCGGCCATGGTGCGTTCCAGCGAGGTCCGGATGACCTGCGAGAAGTAGCGATAGAGTTCGCTGAGCACCGGATTGTGGGCAGCGTCGACCATCCGCTGGTGGAACCGGATGTCGTGCTCGATGTAGTCCTGCAGGTCGTCGCTGCCGTGGCGCTGGCGCGAAGCGTCGAGATGTTCGCGCAAAGCGGCCAGGTCGCTATCGTCGCGGCGCGTGGCAGCCAGGCGCGCCGCTTCGATCTCGATCATCCCGCGCGCTTCCAGGGCGTGCTGCACCGCGCTGCGCGCCAGCACCAGCATGGTTTCCAGCGGATCGGCGCAGGCACGCACATAGGTGCCGTCGCCCTGGCGGACTTCCAGCACGCCGGAGAAGGTCAGCACGCGCACCGCTTCGCGCACGGTGTTGCGGCTCATGCCGAGCAGTTCGGCGAGCTCCGGCTCCGCTGGCAGGCGCTGGCCGAGCGGCCAGTGGCCGGCATCGATGCGCTGGCGGATCTGCTCCAGGGCGATATCGACCAGGGAGCGCTTGAGGGGAATGTTCACGGAAGAAACATCCAATCATCGGATGAATTTGCGCGCAGGATACCTCGGCGCCTGCAAGCCCGAAAAGCGTCGCTTGAGAAAAAAGCGCTGGCCTGGCGGCCGGTCGCATAGCGCTGCGCCGCCAGCTCGCCGATGCGTCAGCCTACGATGGCGGTTTCCCCGGCACGCAGGGACATGCCCAGTTGCGCTCGCCGGCGCAGCCAGGGACTGGGGCGGTAGCGGGGGTCGCCGGTGAGCGCCTGCAGGCGCTGGAGAATGCTCAGCAGGCGCCGCGGGTCGAGACGGTCGCCCCATTCCAGCGGGCCGTGGGGATAGCCGAGACCGAGGTGCACCGCCTGGTCGATGTCTTCGACACTGGCAATACCTTGCTGGGCGATATCGCAGGCGAGGTTGACGATCATCGCCAGGACCCGCTGGACGACGAAGCCGGGACTGTCGCGCAGCACCGTGACCCCGACGCCGTCGCTGGCCAGCAGGGCGTGGGCGGCGTCGCGCATGGCCGGGGCGGTCAGTGGCGAAAGCATCAGGCAGCGCCGGCGCTCGAGATCGCAGAGCAGGTCGATGCCGACGCTGCGCTCGGCCGGACAGGCGAAGCGCTGCACGGCGCTGCTCAGGTCCTCGCCCCAGGCGGCCAACAGGCAGAGCGCTGCGGCGGAAGGACGCTCGCCGGTTTCCGGTTCGGCGCCGAGGCGGCGCAGCAGTTCGGCGAGCGTACGGCGGTCGGCCTCGCTTTCGCAGCCCAGCCACACCGGAGGCAGGGCGGCGACCCTCGGCACCGGCTGCGGGCCGGGCTTGTCCTGCGGCTGGCCATCGACGTAGCGATAGAAGCCCTGGCCGCTCTTGCGCCCGAGATGGCCGGCGGCGAGCAGCTGGCGGGTCAGCGGGTGCGGGCGGTAGCGCGGTTCCTGGTAGTACTGCTGGTAGATCGACTCCATTACCGGGTGCGACACGTCGAGGCCGGTGAGATCGAGCAGTTCGAACGGCCCCATGCGGAAGCCGGCGCCCTCGCGCAGCACGCGGTCGATCTCGGCGCACTCCGCGACGCCTTCGCCGAGGATGCGCAGGGCCTCGGTGCCATAGGCGCGGCCGGCGTGGTTGACGATGAAGCCGGGGGTATCCTTGGCCCGCACGCCACGGTGACCCAGGCGCGTGGCGAGGGCGAGCAGGGCGTCGCCGACTTCCGGTGCGCCGGCCAGGCCGTCGACCACCTCGACCACCCGCATCAGCGGCACGGGGTTGAAGAAGTGCAGGCCGGCGACCCGTTGCGGCCGCTCGCAGGCGGCGGCGATGGCGGTGATCGACAGCGACGAGGTGTTGCTGGCGAGAATGGTCTCCGGCGCGACTATGGCTTCCAGCCGGCGCAGCAGGTCCTGCTTGGCCTCCAGGCGCTCGATGATGGCCTCCACCACCAGTTCGCAGTCGGCCAGTTGTTCCAGGCGTTCCGCCACCCGCAACCGGTCTTGCGCGGCCTCGGCGTCGGCGGCGCCCAGCTTGCCTTTGCCGCACAGGCTCTGGAAGGTCTGCCGCAGGCGCTGGCGGGCTTCGGCGGCGGCCTCGGCGCGGCTGTCGAACAGCCACACGGTCAGGCCGGCCTGGGCGGCGATCTGGGCGATCCCGGTGCCCATCGCACCGGTACCGACCACGGCGATACAGCGAATATCGGGCATCGTCTATTTCCCCTGGTAGTTCGGCGGGCGTTTCTCCAGGAAGGCCTGCATGCCTTCCTTCTGGTCCTGTGAGTCGAACAGCAGCTGGAACGCCTTGCGTTCCAGGGCCAGTGCACTGTCCAGCGGCAGGTCGGCGCCGGCCAGGACCACTTCCTTGATCTGCGCCAGCGCCAGGGGCGGCAGGCGGGCGATCTCCGTGGCCAGTTCCAGGGCGCGCGGCAGCGTCGACTCGTCCGCCACCACTTCGCTGACCAAGCCCATGGCCAGCGCTTGCGGAGCCTTCACCAGGCAGCCGGTGAACAGCATGCGCAGCGCCTGGAACTTGCCCACCGCCCGGACCAGGCGCTGGGTACCACCGGCGCCGGGCATCACTCCGACCTTGATCTCCGGTTGGGCGAACTGCGCCGATTCGCCGGCGACGATCAGGTCGCAATGCATCGCCAGCTCGCAGCCGCCGCCCAGGGCGAAGCCGTTGACCGCGGCGATCACCGGTTTCGGGCAGCGCGCGATGGCTTCCCAGTAGCGCTCGCTGTGGCCGCTGTACAGGCCGATCGCCGTGCGCGTGGAAAGATCGCGGAGGTCGGCGCCAGCGGCGAAGCAGCCTGGGTCGCCGGTGAGCACGATGACGCGGATCGCCGGGTCCGCGCCAAGCGTCTGGAAGTGGGCGGCGAGATGCTGGCGCATTTCGTCGTTCAATGCGTTCCTGGCTTGCGGACGATTGAGACGAAGCAGGGCGATATCGGCTGCGGGAAATTCGAGCAGGACCACGGACGAAGGATCGGCGAACATGGAAGCTCCGGAAGAAGAATGTTTCGCTATGCGAAATATGGTTTCATGATTTATCGAAAATAATCAGCGGCAGCCGTGGCGTTGTAAACACCCTCGTCGATCATGAGGCGATGAAGCGGTGCAATTCGCTGTTTTTGAAGAGTTTTATCTTACTTGTTGAACGTTGATCGGTTCTTCCACTAGTTTCGCTATGCGAAACTCAATTTTGTTTTATTGATTTTTTGAAAGAGAGATCCCTACTATGCGCGGCAACGACGAGCGCCGGAGTCCGGCCGAAGGAACGGAGGCGTCCGCCTTCGAGCGTGTGCTGATCGACCCGATGCAGGAGGAAGACGAGGAACTCAAGGACCGCCAGTTCGTCACCGCACTGGCCCGGGGGCTGGAGTTGCTGCGCTGTTTCACGCCGCGGGAAAGCCTGTTGGGCAACCAGGAGTTGGCGAGGAAGACCGGACTGCCGAAGCCGACGGTGTCGCGTCTGACCCACACCCTGACCCGGCTGGGCTACCTGCGTCACTTGCCGCAGAGCGGCAAATACCAGCTGGAGGCGGGGGTGATGTCGTTCGGCTACGCGATGCTGTCGAACCTGTCGATTCGCGCGGTCGCCCGTCCGCTGATGGAGGAGATGGCCGGCTACGCCAAGGCGGCGGTGGCGATGGCGGCCCGCGACCGGCTGAGCATGGTCTACCTCGACGTGGTGCACGGCGAGGCCAACCTGACCATGCGCCGGCAGGTCGGCAGCCATCTCTCGCTGTACCGCAGCGCCATCGGCCGGGCCTGCCTGGCGGCGCTGCCGGAGGACGAGCGGGAGTTTCTCCTCGGGCATATCCGCAAGCGCCACCCGGACGACTGGCCGGAGGTGCGCAAGGGGCTGGAGCGGGCGTTCCGCGACTACGCCGACTACGGTTTCTGCCTCTCGCTCGGCGAATGGCAGCGCGACGTCAATGCGGTGGGCGTGGCCTTGCGCCATGAGAGCCATGGGTTGCTGGCGTTCAACTGCGGCGGGCCGAGTTTCCACCTCAAGCGCGAGAAGCTGGAGGACGACATCGGCCCGCGCCTGCTGCACATGGTGCACAACATCGAGGCCGCCACCCGCTGACCGAGGCCGGTGACGGAATCATGGCAACCGGCCTGCGGGCCTGAAGGAGTGAGCATGATTCGTGATCCGGAAACCCTGAACCTGCTGCTGGACAGCATCCGCCAGTTCGTCCGCGAGAACCTGGTGCCGCACGAGCAGGAGGTGGCGGAAACCGACCGCATCCCCGAGGCGATCATCGCCCGCATGCGCGAGATGGGCCTGTTCGGCCTGTCGATCCCCGAGGCCTACGGCGGCCTCGGGGTGACCATGGAGGAAGAGGTGCGCATCGCCTTCGAACTGGGGCGGACCTCGCCGGCGTTCCGTTCGCTGCTGGGCACCAACAACGGCATCGGCTCCCAGGGCATCGTCATCGACGGCACCGAGGAACAGAAGCGGCGCTACCTGCCGCGCCTGGCGTCGGGCGAACTGCTCAGTTCGTTCTGCCTCACCGAACCGGACTCCGGTTCCGACGCCGCCTCGCTGAAGACCACGGCACTGCGCGACGGCGAGCACTATGTGCTCAACGGCACCAAGCGCTTCATCACCAACGCCCCGCAGGCCGGCATCTACACCGTGATGGCGCGCACCGACCCGGCGATCCGTGGCGCCGGCGGGATCTCCGCCTTCGTCGTCGAGCGCGGTACGCCCGGGCTGTCTCTGGGCAAGCCGGATCGCAAGATGGGACAGAAGGGCGCGCATACCTGTGACGTGATCTTCGACGACTGCCGGGTGCCGGCCAGCCAGTTGATCGGCGGGGTCGAGGGGATCGGCTTCAAGACCGCGATGAAGGTGCTCGACAAGGGCCGCCTGCACATCGCCGCGGTCTGCGTGGGGGTCGCCGAGCGGATGCTCGAGGATGCGTTGCGCTATGCCCTGGAGCGCAAGCAGTTCGGCCAGCCGATCGCCGAGTTCCAGCTGATCCAGGCGATGCTCGCCGACAGCAAGGCCGAAGCCTATGCGGCGCGCTGCATGGTCATCGACGCCGCGCGGCAGCGCGACGAGGGCCGCGATGTCGGTACCGAGGCGTCCTGCGCCAAGCTGTTCGCCTCGGAAATGTGCGGCCGGGTCGCCGACCGCGCGGTGCAGATCTTCGGCGGCGCCGGCTATATCGGCGACTACGGGATCGAGCGCTTCTACCGCGACGTGCGACTGTTCCGCATCTACGAAGGCACCACGCAGATCCAGCAACTGCTGATCGCCCGCAACATGATTCGCGCCGCCCAGGGCTAGCGCCGAGCCTTCGCCTTGCCGGCCGTGGCGCAGTCCCGGCCGGCTCCGGCTCCCCGGCGCCGGCCGTGCGCCACTCTTTACGCTTTCTTTATGCCGTCCGGCGTGGCCCGGAATCGCTTCTTTACGCCCCCTTTGCGGAGACTTTCCCTCAAGCGGCAGAGGCCGCTCGAAGGAGAGATCGCACACATGACCGTTCTGGATTGGTTGTCCCTGGCACTGGCCGCGGGACTGTTCGTCTATTTGCTGGTGGCGCTGCTACGCGCCGACCGTGCCTAGGGGAGGGCACATGAACAGCCACGAGATTCTCTTGATCCTGGCCTTCTTCGCCCTGGTCCTGGTGCCCGCACCGTTCCTCGGGCGCTATTGCTTCAAGGTGATGGAAGGCCAGCGCAATCTCCTCAGCGCGCCGCTGGCGCCACTGGAGCGCGCCTGCTATCGCCTGTTCGGCGTCGATCCGGCGAGCGAGCAGGACTGGAAGACCTACACCCTGGCGCTGCTGGCATTCAACCTGGCCGGCCTGGTCCTGCTGTTCGCGATCCTCGTGCTGCAGGGCAGCCTGCCGCTGAACCCGCAGCACCTTCCCGGCCTGGAGTGGACCCTGGCGTTCAACACCGCGGTCAGCTTCGTCACCAACACCAACTGGCAGGCCTACAGCGGCGAGGCTTCGCTGAGCTACTTCAGCCAGATGCTCGGCCTCACGGTGCAGAACTTCGTCAGCGCGGCGGTCGGTCTCTGCGTGCTGGTGGCCCTGGCGCGCGGCATCAGCCGCCGCTCCACACGACAGCTGGGCAACTTCTGGGTCGACCTGACCCGCGCCACCCTCTACGTGCTGCTGCCGCTGTGCCTGCCGCTGGCGCTGCTGCTGGTCTGGCAGGGCGTGCCGCAGACCTTCTTCGACTATGTCCACGCCACCACCTTGCAAGGCGCCGAGCAGACCATCCCGCTCGGCCCGGCGGCCAGCCAGATTGCCATCAAGCAGCTGGGCACCAACGGCGGCGGCTTCTTCGGCGTCAACTCGACCCATCCGTTCGAGAACCCGAGCGCCTGGAGCAACCTGTTCGAAGTGGCCTCGATCATCCTGATCCCGGCGGCGCTGGTATTCACCTTCGGCCATTACGTGAAGGACCTGCGCCAGAGCCGCGCGATCCTCGGCTGCATGCTGCTGCTGTTCTGCCTCGGCCTGGGCCTGTCGCTGTGGGCCGAATACCAGCCGAACCCGGCGCTGGCGCAGTTGCCGGTCGAACAGGGCGCACCGATGGAGGGCAAGGAGAGTCGCTTCGGCACCGCCGCCAGCATGCTCTGGGCGATCACCACCACCGCTGCCTCGAACGGCTCGGTGAACGCCATGCACGACAGCCTGAGCCCGCTGGGCGGCATGCTGCCGCTGCTGAACATGATGCTCGGCGAGGTGATCTTCGGCGGCGTCGGCGCCGGCCTCTACGGCATGCTGCTGTTCGTCCTCATCGCGGTGTTCCTCGCCGGCCTGATGGTCGGGCGGACGCCGGAGTACCTGGGCAAGAAGCTCGAGGCGAAGGAGGTCCGCCTGCTGGTCTTCACCCTGCTGGTGATGCCGGTCGGCGTGCTGGTGCTCGGCGCCATCGCCGCCAGCCTGCCGGGACCGGCCTCGGCGGTGACCAACCCCGGCCCGCACGGCTTCAGCCAACTGCTCTACGCCTATACCTCGGGGACCGCCAACAACGGCTCGGCGTTCGCCGGCTTCGGCGCCAACACGCCGTTCCACAACCTGATGATCGGCCTGGCCATGCTCATCGGCCGCTTCGGCTACATCCTGCCGATCCTCGCCATCGCCGGCAGCCTGGCGGCGAAGAAGGCCAGCCCGGTGGGGCCGAACAGCTTCCCGACCCACGGCCCGCTGTTCGTCAGCCTGCTCACCGTGACCATCCTGCTGGTCGGTGGCCTGACCTTCCTGCCGACCCTGGCCCTCGGCCCGATCGCTGAACAACTGAGCCTCGGCTTCTGAAGGAATCGCACATGAACGCTCAGACCCAGGCGTCCAAGAACGCCTTGCACAAACCGCTCGAACGTCGCAGCAACGCATCCACCAGCCTCGCCGCCCTGTGGCGGCCGGCGCTGCTGCAAGCCTTCGTCAAGCTCGATCCGCGCCAGTTGCTGCGCTCGCCGGTGATGCTGGTGGTCGAACTGACCGCCGTGCTCACCACCTTGCTGTGCTTCGTTCCCGACCAGGCGGTACCGACCTCGGTGGCGCTGCAGATCGCCCTCTGGCTGTGGTTCACCGTGCTTTTCGCGAACTTCGCCGAAGCCCTCGCCGAGGGGCGCGGCAAGGCCCGCGCGGACAGTCTCAAGGCCGGCAGCCAGGGCCTCTCCGCCAACAGGCGGCGCGCCGACGGCAGCTTCGAGAGCGTCGCCGCCGGCAGCCTGCGCAAGGGCGATGTGGTGCGGGTCGAGGCCGGCGAGATGATTCCCGGCGACGGCGAAGTCATCGAAGGCGTGGCGGCGGTCAACGAGGCCGCCATCACCGGCGAATCGGCGCCGGTGATCCGTGAGTCCGGCGGCGACCGCTCGGCGGTGACCGGCAACACCCAGGTGGTGTCCGACTGGCTGCTGGTGCGGATCGGCGCCAACCCGGGCGAGTCGACCCTGGACCGGATGATCGCCCTGGTGGAGGGCGCCAAGCGGCAGAAGACCCCCAACGAAGTGGCGCTGGACATCCTGCTGATCGGCCTGACCCTGATCTTCCTGCTGGTGGTGGTGACGCTCAAGCCGTTCGCCCTGTTCGCTGGCGGCAACCTGCCGCTGGTATTCCTGGTGGCGCTGCTGGTGACGCTGATCCCGACCACCATTGGCGGCCTGCTCTCGGCCATCGGCATCGCCGGCATGGACCGCCTGGTGCGCCTGAACGTGATCGCCAAGTCCGGCCGCGCGGTGGAGGCCGCCGGCGACGTACACGTGCTGCTGCTCGACAAGACCGGCACCATCACCTTCGGCAACCGCCGCTGCAGCGCGCTGTACGCCGCGCCTGGGGTGAGCGGCAAGGAACTGGCCGAGGGCGCGCTGCTGGCCTCGCTGGCCGACGATACGCCGGAAGGCAAGTCGATCGTCGAATACCTGCGCATCCTGCATCCGATCGAGGAGCCGCGCCGCGAGGAACTGACGCCGATCGCCTTCAGCGCGGAAACCCGCCTGTCCGGGGTCGACTGGAACGGCCAGGTCTTGCGCAAGGGCGCGGTGGATGCGGCGCTGCGCTTCATCGACCTGCCGCGGGAGAAGATGCCCGAGGTACTTTCGCGGGAGGTGGACAAGATCGCCCAGAGCGGCGGCACCCCGCTGCTGGTGGTAGCCAACGGCCGGTTGCTCGGCGCCATTCACCTGAAGGACGTGGTCAAGCCGGGCATTCGCGAGCGCTTCGCCGAACTGCGCCGGCTGGGCATCCGCACCGTGATGGTGACCGGCGACAACCCGCTGACCGCCGCCGCCATCGCCGCCGAGGCCGGGGTCGACGACGTGATCGCCGAGGCTACCCCGGAGAAGAAACTGGCGCGGATTCGCCAGGAACAGGGCGAAGGTCGCCTGGTGGCGATGTGCGGCGACGGCGCCAACGACGCCCCGGCGCTGGCCCAGGCCGACGTCGGCATGGCCATGAACGACGGTACCCAGGCCGCCCGCGAGGCGGCCAACCTGGTCGACCTGGACAGCGACCCGACCAAGCTGCTCGACGTGGTCCGGGTGGGCAAGGAATTGCTGGTCACCCGCGGCGCGCTGACCACCTTTTCCATCGCCAACGACGTGGCCAAGTACTTCGCCATCCTGCCGGCGCTGTTCGTCGGCATCTACCCGCAACTCGACGTGCTCAACGTGATGCGCCTGCAGAGCCCGCAGAGCGCGATCCTGTCGGCCATCGTGTTCAACGCGCTGATCATCGTCGCGCTGATCCCGCTGGCGCTGCGCGGCGTGCGGGTGCAGGCGGCGGACGCTGCGCAACTGCTGCAGCGCAACCTGCTGGTCTATGGCGTTGGCGGCCTGGTGGCGCCGTTCCTCGGGATCAAGGCGATCGACCTGCTGCTGACCGCAGTCGGTCTTGCATGAGCAACGGCCCGCGCCATCGGGCGCGGGCCCGGGATTGAAGAGAGGATCTGCACATGTTCAAGCAACTCCGTCCGGCACTGGCCTCACTGCTGGTGCTGAGCCTGGCCACTGGCGTGGCCTATCCGCTGCTCGTCACCGGCATCGCCCAGCTGGCGTTCCCCGGGCAGGCCAATGGCAGTCTGCTGCGCGACGCCGGGGGCAAGGTGCTCGGCTCGCGGCTGATCGCGCAGAAGTTCGACGGCGAGGAGTGGTTCCATTCGCGGCCTTCGGCGGGCGACTACGCCACCGTTTCCAGTGCCGCGAGCAACCTGGCGCCAAGCAACCCGGCGTTGGCCGAGCGTATAGCCAGGGATGCCGCCCACGAGCGTTTCGCCGACCAGGGACCGGTGCCGCTGGCGCTGCTCACCACCTCGGGCAGCGGCCTCGATCCGCAGCTTCCTCCCCAGGCCGCGCACTACCAGGCGCTGCGCGTGGCCACGGCGCGCGGGCTGCCGCTGCGGCTGGTGGAGGACCTAGTGGAAAGCCACACCGAGCGGCCGCTGGTGGGGCCGCCGGTGGTCAACGTCCTGGCGCTGAACATGGCGCTGGCCGGTATCGGCCGCTAGGTTTCCCCACAGGCGCGAGGACTTGAAATAATGCCGGATCGGCGGATGATCGCCGGCGATCGCCCGCCCCTCGCGGCGCAGAGCAACGGAGCACGACCGATCCATGACCGACACCGCACGCGCCGACGCGCTGCTGGCCGACCTGCCCGGTGACGGGCGCGGCCGCCTGAAAGTCTTCCTCGGCGCGGCGCCGGGGGTGGGCAAGACCTTCGCCATGCTGCAGGCCGCCCAGGCCCAGTTGCGCCAGGGCGTGAAACTGCGCGCCGGGGTGGTCGAGACCCACTCGCGGGCGGAAACCGAGGCCCTGCTCGCCGGGGTGCCGCAGCAGCCGCTGCGCAGCCTCGAATACCGCGGGATGAAACTGCAGGAGATGGATCTCGACGGGTTGCTCGCCGATCCGCCGGCGCTGGCCCTGGTCGATGAGCTGGCCCACAGCAACGTTCCCGGCAGCCGCCACGCCAAGCGCTGGCAGGACATCCAGGAGCTGCTGGCGGCGGGGATCGACGTCTACACCACGGTCAACGTCCAACACCTGGAGAGCCTCAACGACCAGGTCCGCGACATCACCGGCGTGCAGGTCCGCGAGACGGTGCCGGACTGGGTGCTGCAGGAAGCCTACGAGATCGTCCTCATCGACCTGCCGCCGCGCGAGCTGCTGGAGCGCCTGCGCGAGGGCAAGGTCTACGTGCCGGAGCAGGCACGGGCGGCGATCGACGCGTTCTTCTCGCAGACCAACCTCACCGCGTTGCGCGAACTGGCGATGCAGACCGCCGCCGCGCGGGTCGACGCCGACCTCGCCCACCGCTACCGCCAGCGCGGCGAGGAGGCGCCGGCGCTGCGCGGCCGGCTGCTGGTGGGCATCGACGGCGACGAGCAGGCCGAGCGCCTGGTGCGTCACGCCTGCCGGGTCGCCGAGCGCCGCCACCTGCCCTGGAGCGTGGTGCATGTCGACACCGGCGGGCTGCGTGGCGAGCAGGCGCGGATGCGCCTGCAGGGCGCCCAGCAGCTGGCCGAGCGGCTCGGCGGCGAGATCGTCGTGCTGCGTGCCGGCGAGGTGGCGCGGACTCTCCTGCAACATGCCCGCGAGCGCCGCGCCAGCCTGGTGCTGGTCGGCCAGTCGCGGCGCCGCTGGTATCGCCGAGCCTTCGGCGGCGGCCTCGCCGGACGCCTGCTGCGCGACGGCCAGGGCCTGGAGATCAGTGCCCTGGACAGCGAGGCCGATCTGCGTCCGGCGGAACCGCGGCCACGCTATCCGCTGGCCTGGAACGACTATCTGCTGGCGCTGCTGGCGACCGCCCTGGCCAGCGGACTGGCCTGGGGCGTGGCGCACCTGCTGGAACTGCCGAACATCTCCCTGGTGTTCCTCATGGCGGTACTGCTGGTGGCCGTGCGCAGCAGCCTGATGCCGGCATTGCTGTGCGCGGTGGCGTCGTTCCTGGCCTATGACTTCCTGTTCATCCCGCCGCATTTCTCCTTCGCCATCCATCGTCACGAGGACCTGCTGAGCCTGGCCTTCTTCCTGTTCATGGCCGGCCTCACCGGCAACCTGGCGGCCCGCCAGCGCCGACAGCTGGAGGCGCTGCGCGACACCCAGGAGGAGACCAGCCTGCTGCTGGAACTTTCGCGCAAGCTCACCGCCGCCACCGACCGCCAGGCGGTGCTGGCCGCCGCCGCCCAGCAGTTCGAGGGCTGGCAGGACGTCGAGGTGTGCCTGCTCGGCCAGGTCAATGGCGAATGGAAAACCGAGGCCGGCGCGCAGCGGCCGCTCACGGACCAGGAACGGGTCGCCGCCGATTGGGCCTGGAGCCACGACCAGCCGGCCGGGTTGGGCACCGGCACCCTGCCGGGCGGGCGCTGGTGGTGGTGGCCGCTGTCGGCGGAGGAGGGGCCGCTGGCGCTGCTCGGCATCGCACCGTTGGACGGCCAGCCGCTCAGCCCGCAGCGCCGGCGCCTGCTCGCCGCCCTCGGCCAGCCGCTGGCCCAGGCCCTGGCGCGGGCGCGCCTGGCCGAGGACCTGGAGGCCGCGCGCCTGCATGGCGAGACCGAGCAGTTGCGCAGTGCCTTGCTCGCCTCGGTATCGCACGACCTGCGCACGCCGCTGACCGCCATGCGCGGCTCCATCGACAGCCTGCTGGCGTTGGGCGAGGCGATCCCGCCGGCGGATCGTCGCGAACTGCTGGAAAGCACCCGCGACGAGGCCGAGCGACTGGATCGCTACATCCAGAACCTGCTCGACATGACCCGTCTCGGCCACGGCGGACTGAAGCTGGCGCGCGACTGGGTGGCCCCCGGCGACATCGTCGGCAGCGCGCTGAACCGCCTGCGTGCGGTACTGGCGCCGTATCGGGTGCAGGCCATCGTGGGTAACGACCTGCCGCTGCTGTATGTGCACGCGGCGCTGATCGAGCAGGCGCTGATCAACGTGCTGGAGAACGCCGCGCGCTTCTCGCCGAGCCAAGGCCGGTTGCGCGTCGAGGTCAGCCAGGGCGACGCCGAGCTGCGCTTCGCGGTAAGCGACGAAGGGCCGGGAATTCCCCTGGCCGAACGGGAGAAGATCTTCGACATGTTCTATACCGCCGCGCGCGGCGACCGTGGCGGCCAGGGCACCGGCCTGGGACTGGCGATCTGCCAGGGCATGATCGGTGCCCACGGCGGCCGCATCAGCGTCGGCGAAGGCCTCGACGGTCGCGGCACCACCCTGGTCCTGCACCTGCCGCTGCATCCGCAGCCGGACCTCGGGCAACTGGAGGCCGACGAATGAGCACGGCGCGCTTGCCTGGCGCCGCCGGCCGCGCTATTCCTGCCGTTTCCGCGACGCCGCCGCCGGCTCGTCGCCCGTTTCCTCCTGCCATGCCGAGTGCCATGACCCAATTGCAGAACACCATCCTGCTGATCGACGACGAGCCGCAGATCCGCAAGTTCCTCCGCATCAGCCTCACCGCCCAGGGTTACCGGGTTCTGGAGGCCGGCAACGGCGAGGAGGGGCTGGCCCAGGCCGCGTTGAACCGGCCGGACCTGGTGGTACTCGACCTCGGCCTGCCGGACCGCGACGGCCAGGACATTCTCCGCGACCTGCGCGAATGGTCGGCGGTGCCGGTGCTGGTGCTGTCGGTGCGCGCCAGCGAGGGCGAGAAGGTGCTGGCCCTGGACGGCGGCGCCAACGACTACGTGACCAAGCCGTTCGGTATCCAGGAGTTCCTCGCCCGCGTTCGCGTCCTGTTGCGCCAGGCGGCGCAGGGCGAGAGCCCTGAGGCGGCGGTGACGGTCGGCCCGCTGCAGGTCGACCTGGCCTACCGCCGGGTCAGCCTGGCCGGCGCCGAGGTGGCGCTGACCCGCAAGGAATACGCGGTGCTCGCCGCGCTGGCGCGCCATCTCGGCCGGGTGGTGACCCAGCAGCAACTGCTCAGGGACATCTGGGGGCCGACCCACGTCGAGGATACCCACTACCTGCGGGTGGTGGTCGGCCACCTGCGCCAGAAGCTCGGTGACGACCCGGCGAGCCCACGCTTCCTGGTTACGGAGGCGGGTGTCGGCTACCGCCTGCGCGATAGCTGATGCAGAGCGTTTTTTCGCGCGGCGGGCATGCCGCGCGCGCCTTCATCGCCTATGATGCCGCGCATTCGCGCCAGCCGCGCATCCGGCCCGGCGTTCCAGCGTCACGATGAAGGTCACCATGCAGCAACTGTTGAACGAGATTCTCGATGAAGTCCGCCCGCTGATCGGGCGTGGCAAGGTCGCCGACTACATTCCCGCGCTCGCTGGCGTCGAGCCGGACCAGCTGGGGATCGCCGTGTACAGCCGCGACGGCGAACTGTTCCATGCCGGCGATGCGCTGCGGCCGTTTTCCATCCAGAGCATTTCCAAGGTGTTCAGCCTGGTCCAGGCGATCCAGCATTCCGGCGAGGACATCTGGCAGCGCCTCGGCCACGAGCCCTCGGGCCAGCCGTTCAACTCCCTGGTGCAACTGGAGTTCGAGCGCGGCCGTCCGCGCAACCCGTTCATCAACGCCGGCGCCCTGGTGATCTGCGATATCAACCAGTCGCGCTTCGCCGCGCCGGCGCAATCGATGCGCGACTTCGTCCGCCGCCTGTGCGGCAACCCGGAGGTGGTCTCGGATTCGGTAGTGGCGCGCTCCGAGTACCAGCACCGCTCGCGCAACGCGGCGGCGGCCTACCTGATGAAGTCGTTCGGCAACTTCCACAATGACGTCGAAGCGGTGCTGCTCAGCTATTTCCATCATTGCGCGCTGCGCATGAGCTGCGTCGACCTGGCGCGGGCGTTCTGCTTCCTCGCCGACAAGGGCTTCTGCAAGCACAGCGGCGAGCAGGTACTCAACGAGCGGCAAACCAAGCAGGTCAACGCGATCATGGCCACCAGCGGCCTCTACGACGAGGCCGGCAACTTCGCCTACCGGGTCGGCCTGCCGGGCAAGAGCGGCGTTGGCGGCGGCATCATCGCGGTGGTGCCGGGGCGCTTCACGGTCTGCGTGTGGTCGCCGGAGCTGAACGGCGCCGGCAATTCCCTGGCCGGGATCGCCGCGCTGGAGAAGCTCAGCGAGCGGATCGGCTGGTCGATCTTCTGAAGCCGCCGTCCGTCGCGGCGGCGCTCGAATTCCCGGCGCCGCTGCGCTATGTTCTGCGGCTACCGCTTGCCGGCGCCGGATGCGCCGGTCCACTCGCCAGGAAGGTCGCCATGTCCCGTCCGATCCCCGTTTCCCGTGTCTTCGCCTGCCTCACCGTTCTCGCCGCCTGCGCGCATGCCGGCGCCGCCGAAGCGGATTGGCGTGGCTACACCAGCGAACAGCAGCAGCGCAGCGTGCTGGCTGTCGAGCAGGACGCCGAGGCCATCAACAAGCGCTACTACGACAGTGCCTTCGAGGAATTCCTGCCGGAACTGGAGCAACTGGAACTCAGCCTGGCGCAGCCCGCTGTCGCCGTCGACGAGAAAGGCCTGCTGGGCGACTGGAAGTGCCGCTCGACCCAGGCCGACCAGTACGGCATCTATCGCTATCCGAACTTCCAGTGCCGCATCCGGCGCACCGACCAAGGCCTGTTCCTGGAGAAGACCAGCGGTTCGCAGCGGGTCAGCGGCTACCTGTTCCCGGAAGGTGCCGAGCGCTACGTGTTCCTCGGTGGCGCCACGGTCAACGACGAACCCCAGGTGGTCTTCAGCGGGCTGGCCCATGGCGCGCCGGCGGAGTCCGACGTGGTCGCGCTGCTGCGCCCGCACGCCGGCGGCTTCCTCCTGCTGTTCCCGGAACGGCGCGGCGGCTACGAGGTCCTCGAGTTCAGCCGCTGAGCCTCAGGCGTTGTCTTCCTCGTAGCGCTCCAGGGTGTCGCTGGCGATCTGCCGGCCAAGGGCGATCAGCTCCGGCGCCTTGTAGAACTCGAAGAAGCGGCAGACCCGCTTCGGCACGTTGATCAGGATGTCCGGCGGATAGCCGGCGATCTTGTACTGCGCCAGCGAGGTCTGCATCACCTCGAAGCTCTGGTTGACCAGCTCCAGCAACGACGCCGGGCCGCTGCTCTCCACCACCGTGGTGCCGCTGGCCGACTTCGGCGAGTCCTTGCCCTGCGGCGCCGCGGCCGGCTGTTGCAGTTGCGGCTCGGCGGGCTCCTCGGAATCCGCCGGCACCGGGTGGAGCAGGGCGTCGGCGCTCAGTTCCGGCGGGGTGTTGTCGTCGCCGTGGCGGCGGAAGAACGAGAGTTTGTGGCCGAGGCTCTCGATCATGCTGTCGAAGCGCCCCTTGAGCGCGGCCGGACGCTCGATCACCGGCAGGTGGTACTGCTTCTGGTTGGTGGCGTTGAGGTTGACCGCGATGATCAGGTCGCTGTGGGCCGACACCACCGGGACGATCGGCAACGGATTGAGCAGGCCGCCGTCGACCAGCATGCGGCTGCCCTGCATGACCGGGGTGAACAGGCTCGGGATCGCCGCCGAGGCGCGCATGGCCTGGTGCAGGCAGCCCTCCTGGAACCATATCTCCTGCTGATTGGTGAGATCGGTGGCGACCGCCGTGTAGGGGATCGACAGGTCCTCGATGTTCACCTCGCCGAGGATCTCGTGGATCTTGCCGAACACCCGCTCGCCGCGGATCGCGCCGAGGCGGAAGCTGACGTCGAGCAGGCGCAGCACGTCGAGGTAGTCCAGGCTTTCCACCCACTCGCGGTACTCGCGCAACTTGCCGGCGGCGTAGATGCCGCCGATCACCGAACCCATGGAACAACCGGCGATGCAGGTGATCTCATAGCCGCGTGCCTCGAGTTCCTCGATCACGCCGATGTGCGCATAGCCGCGCGCACCGCCGGAGCCCAATACCAGGGCGACCTGTTTGCTCATCTGCAACCCCTTGCCAATACTGCGTGACGAAGCGAAAACGATACGCGCGTCAGCCGGCCGCCGCCAAGAGCGCCGCGCCGGTCCGTTCCCTGTCCGGAGACCTGTCGATGAAAACCTGGATCGTTCTGCCCGTCCTCGCCCTGACCCTGGCCGGCTGCGCCGGCAAGACCGCCTACCGGGAAAACTGCGCCGACCAGCTGGACGCGGCCTGGAAGGAGCTCGACCTGGCCAAGGCCGAAGGCTTCGCCGGCACCGTCAGCTACTCGAAGGCCCTGACCCTGCTCACCGGGGCCAAGACCCAGCAGCAGTTCGAGGCCTACGAGGGCTGCACCAGCAAGGCCGAGAAGGCGCGCTTCTATATCCGCGAGTCGCGCGCCGGGCGTTGAGACGGGCGCGGCGATCGGACCGCTGGCGATGGCGTCGGCTTTGCTAGAATGGGCACTTTTCCGACATCCACGGGAGTACACCGATGAGCGAGGCGATCCGCCTGACCCAGTACAGCCACGGCGCCGGCTGCGGCTGCAAGATTTCGCCCAAGGTACTGGAGGTGATCCTCGCCGGCAGCGGCGCGCAGAACCTCGATCCGAAGCTCTGGGTCGGCAACGCCTCGCGCGACGACGCGGCCGTCTACGCCATCGACGAGGAGCGCGGGGTGGTTTCCACCACCGATTTCTTCATGCCGATCGTCGACGATCCCTTCGATTTCGGCCGGATCGCCGCGACCAACGCGATCAGCGACATCTATGCCATGGGCGGCGACCCGCTGATGGCCATCGCCATCCTCGGCTGGCCGGTCAACGTGCTGGCCGCCGAAGTCGCCCGCGAAGTCATCGCCGGTGGCCGCAGGGTTTGCGAGGAGGCCGGCATTCCGCTGGCTGGCGGGCATTCCATCGATGCTCCCGAGCCGATCTTCGGCCTGGCCGTGACCGGTATGGTGGAAAAGCGCTTCATGAAGCGCAACGACACCGCCGAGGCCGGCTGCCGGCTGTACCTGACCAAGCCGCTGGGCATCGGCATCCTCACCACCGCCGAGAAGAAAGCCAGGCTGCGCGCCGAGGACGTCGGCGTGGCACGTGACTGGATGTGCACCCTGAACAGGCCCGGCGCGCGCTTCGGGCGCCTGGCCGGAGTCAGGGCGATGACCGATGTCACCGGGTTCGGCCTGCTCGGCCACCTGGTGGAAATGGCCGACGGCAGCAGGCTCACCGCGCGCGTCGAATACGCCGCGGTGCCGCGCCTGGCCAGCGCCGAGTACTACCTGGAGCAGGGCTGCGTGCCCGGCGGCACCCTGCGCAACTTCGACAGCTACGGCGAACGTATCGCGCCCCTGCCGGAGGTGCAGAAGCTGCTGCTCTGCGACCCGCAGACCAGTGGCGGCCTGCTGGTGGCGGTGGCTCCCGAGGGCGAGGCGGAGTTCCTTGCCGTGGCGGCGGAACTCGGCCTGCAACTGGCGCCGATCGGCGAGCTGGTCGAGCGACAGAGTCTCGCGGTACAGGTGGTGTGATGCGCGACAACACCCAGCATTACCGCGAACTGTTCCTCGAAGACACACCCCTGATGGACGTGCGCGCCCCGGTGGAGTACCACAAGGGCGCCTTCCCCCACACGGTCAACCGGCCGCTGATGAACGACATCGAACGGCAGAAGGTCGGTACCAGCTACAAGCAGCACGGCCAGCAGGCCGCCATCGCCCTTGGCCACGAGCTGGTCTGCGGGGCGGTCAAGGCCGAACGGCTGGCGGCCTGGAAGGCCTTCGCCGAAGCCAATCCGAACGGTTACCTGTATTGCTTCCGCGGCGGTCTGCGCTCGCAGATCGTCCAGCAGTGGCTGAAGCAGGACGCCGGCATCGACTATCCGCGGGTGATCGGTGGCTACAAGGCGCTGCGCAACTTCCTTTTCGAAACCACCCGCGCGGCGGTCGACGAATGCGACTTCGTGCTGGTCGGCGGTCTCACCGGCTGCGGCAAGACCGAGGTGATCGCGGCGCTGGACAACAGCCTCGACCTCGAAGGCCACGCCAACCACCGTGGCTCCAGTTTCGGCCGGCGGGCCACGCCGCAGCCGGCGCAGATCGACTTCGAGAACCGCCTGGCCATCGACATCCTGAAGAAGCGCCATCGCGGCGTCGGCCAGTTCGTCCTCGAGGACGAGGGGCGGATCGTCGGCAGCTGCTCGCTGCCGCTGGAGCTGTACCAGGGCATGCAGGGCTATCCGCTGGTGTGGCTGGAGGACGGCTTCGAACAGCGCGTCGCGCGCATCCTCAAGGACTACGTGATCGACCTGCGCAGCGAGTTCGAGCGCGTGGTCGGTGCGGAAGAGGGTTTCGCCGCCTTCTCCGCCTACCTGCAGAAAAGCCTCGCCGGCATCGTCAAGCGCCTGGGTGGCGAGCGCTACCAGCGGCTGGCGGCGATCCTCGTGCAGGCGCTGGAGGAGCAGGGCCGCGATGGCTCGGTGGAGACCCACCGCGGCTGGATCGAGGGCCTGCTCAAGGAATACTACGACCCGATGTACGCCTTCCAGCGGCAGAGCAAGGAAGACCGCGTCGAGTTCCGCGGCAACCAGGCCGAGGTGATCGCCTACCTGCGCCAGCGTCAGGCGCTGCGGCCGTCGTAGTGCTGCAGGGGTAGCGCGTCGGCGTCGACGCCCTCCAGGCAGCGCACGTTGACCGCGGCCATGGCCTGGCCGTCCGGGCCGATGCCTTCGCTGAACGGCGCGCAGCCGCAGGTGGGGCAGAAGTGATGCTGCAGGCGATGGCTGTTGAAGCTGTAGGTGCGCATGGCGCTGGCCGGGGTCTTCAGCGCCAGCCGGTCGCGCGGCACGAACCACAGCAGCCAGCCGCGCCGGCTGCACAGCGAACAGTTGCACTGGATCACCCGGTCGGGATCGCCCTCGACCTCGTAGGCGATGGTTCCGCAGTGGCAGCTTCCTCGATGGTTCATGGCGTTGTCTCCGATAGGGAAGGGTTACAACTCTAGCTGGTGAGCGTCCCCCGCGCCGGCCTGTGAAACCCTACAGGCGTGCTTGCCGGCGGCCGGACGCTGGACTAGAACTCCAGGGTCCATCTCGACAGGGCATGTACGATGAACATCGAAGAGGTCCTGCGCGCCGTTTCCACCCCGCTGGGCGACGGCGCCGCATATCCCGGTGGGCCGTACCGCTTCTTCCGCCGCGAATACCTGAACATCTACTACCGCAGCGATCCCGCGGCGCTGCGCCGGGTGGTCCCGGAACCGTTGCGACTGGACGGCGCGCTGGTGCGCTTCGAGATCATGCTGATGCCCGACAGCGTCGGGCTGGGGCGTTATGCCGAGGGTGGCCAGGCGATCCGGGTGAGCCTCGATGGCTGCCATGGCGAGTACCTGCATGCGATGTATGTCGACAGCCTGCCGGCCATCGCCGCCGGGCGCGAGGTCAGCGCCTACCCGAAGAAGCTCGGCAAGCCGGCCCTGTACGTGGACTCCGATACCCTGGTCGGGAGCATCGACTATGGCAGCCTGCGCATCGCCACCGCGACCATGGGCTACAAGCACCGGCCGTTGCCCAGGGACGAGGCGCTGGCGGCGATCGGTGTGGAAACCTTCATGCTCAAGACCATGCGTGGCTACGACAGCCGCCCGCGGATCTGCGAGCTGGTGCGGACCCGGATCAGCGACATCCGGCTGCACGAGGCCTGGACCGGCCCGGCGCGCCTGCAGCTGTTCGCGCATGCCCTGGCGCCGATGGCGGACCTGCCGGTGCTGGAAGTGCTCGGCGCCAGTCACCTGGTCGCCGATCTCAGCCTGGAGATGCCCGCCCTGGTCTACGACTATCTGGCGCCTCCGGGCTGAGCGCGCTCGGGCATAATCGACATTCCCCCGTCGATTCCCGCGAGACCGTCATGCAACTGGACTTCACCGCCATCGCTCCCGCCGAGGCCTACCGCTGGCTGGCCTCCACCGTCACCCCGCGACCGATCGCCTGGGTCTCGACGCTGTCCGCCGAGGGCGTCAGCAACCTGGCGCCTTTCAGTTTCTTCCAGGTGATCAGCGACGAGCCGCCGACCCTGATGGTCAACGTCAGCCTGCGCGACGATGGCAGCCTCAAGGACACCCTGCGCAATGTCCAGGCCACCGGGCAACTGGTGATCCATCTGGTCGGCGCCGCCCAGGCCGAGACCATGAACGCCACCGCCGCCTGGTTGCCCCACGGGATCAGCGAGATCGAGACGGTGGGCATCCCTACCGTGCCCAGCGTGCGCGTGGCGCCGCCGCGGGTCGCCGCGGCGGCGGTGGCCTTCGAGTGCGAGGTGGCGGAGATCAAGCCGTATCCGGCGCAGGACCCCAATTGCCACATGATCTTCGCCCGCGTGCTGCTGGTGCATGTCGACGACGCGGTGCTGGCCGACGAGCGCCACGTGGACAGCGCCCGGCTCGACCTGGTCGGTCGCCTCGGCGGCAGCCTCTACAGCTATACCCGCGACACGTTCAGCATGATCCGGCCCAGGTAGACGGTGTCACTCGGCCGTCGGCAGGCACTCGGCGACCGTGCTGCGGCACACCGGTGCCTGCCCCGCGGCCTGCTGCCGCTGCCATTCGCGATAGGCGAACTGGTAGCTTTCCGGATACACCCCGCCGCGCTTCAGCGGCGCCACGATACTCGCCCGCAGCGCCTGTTCGGTCAGCGCCAGGTGCGCGGCCAGGCGCTGGAACTGCCAGGGCTGCTGGCCCTGGCGGCGCTCCAGGACTTCGACGTGGTACAGGCCGTCGGCCGCCGCGCTCGACAGATTGTGCACGATCAGCCAGCGCGACAGGCCCGGGGCCGCCGGCAGCGACCAGAGCGGCTGCTCGATCGGGCCGCTCCAGTCGGCCTGGGTGCTGGCGGACAGGCCGAGGGCCAGCAGCAGGATCGGCGGGAAACGCATCGGGAACCTCCTTTCTCCGGGGAGGGCAAAGTATCGCCGGCTTCACGCCGGCGGTGAAACCGTTTCGCCTTGGGGCTGTGCCGTCGCGCCGGCGAGCTTGGCCTGCTGGCGCAGCCAGTAGCGGTAGGCGCTGACGCCCGAACGCACCGAGCTGAACACCAGCGGCGGCTTGATCTTGCCGAGCATGCTCGAGCGTTGCAGGAGGTCCAGGGTCTGTCCGGTGACCCGTGCCAGCGACAGGTGCACGCCCTGGGCCTTGAGGATCTGCTGTACCTCGTGGAGGGTGGTCAGGCCGCTGATGTCCAGGTTGGTCATGGCCTCGGCGTTGAGCAGTACCGCGCGTGGCTGCTCGGTGCGCTCCAGCACGGCGAGCAGCCGCTGCTTGAAATAGTCGGCGTTGAAGAACAGCAGCGGCGCGTCGAAGCGGTAGATGACCAGGCCGGGAAGGGTGCTGGCCTGCGGGTACTTGGCCAGCTCGACCTGGCCGTCGACGCCGTGCATCCAGCCGAGTACCGCATCGCTCGGACGATAGGTGTAGTAGAGCAGGCGCAGCACGGCGATGCTGACGGCGACGAAGATGCCCGGCAGCACGCCGACGCTGAGCACGCCGACGGTGGTCAGCAGGCACAGGCTGAACTCGAAGCGGCTGAGCTTCCAGAAGCCCTTCAGCGCCTGCACGTCGATCAGTCCCCAGCCGGCCAGCAGCAGGACCGCGCCGAGCGCCGGCATCGGCACCCAGCCCAGCGGCCTGTTCAGCAGCAATAGCGTGGCGGCGATCACCAGCGCGGCGACGATGCCGACCAGTTGGGTCTTGCCTCCGACCATGTCGTTCACCGCTGTGCGCGAGTCGGCGCCGCTGATGGCGAAGCCCTGGGAAACCCCGGCGCCGACATTGGCCAGGCCGAGGGCGACGAATTCGTGGTTGGCATTGACGCTGTAGCCATGACGCGCGGCGAAGCTGCGCGCGGTGAGCATGGCGCTGCAGAAGCTGACCACGGTGATGCCGGTGGCATCGCGCAACAGGCTTTTCAGTTCTTCCAGGTTGGTCTGTGGCCAGCTCAGGTGCGGCAGTCCGGCCGGCACTTCGCCGAGCAGCTCGACGCCGAAACGGTCGAGCCCCAGCGCCGCTGACGCCACGGTCGCCAGCAGCACGCCGCAGAGCGCGCCGGGCAACTGCGGGAAGCGCCGCGGCAGCAGCACCATCACCGCCAGCGAGAGGCTGCCGACGATCAGCGTCGGCCAGTGGAGGTGCAGCAGGTTCTCCAGCAGCGCCAGGATGCCGGCTACGAAGCCGCTGGTGGCCGCCTCGTAGCCGAACAGCTTGCCCAGCTGGCCGACCAGCAGGCTCAGACCGATACCGTTGAGGTAGCCGACCAGGATCGGTCGCGAGAGGAAGCTGGCGATGAACCCGGCGCGGGCCAGGCCGGCGACGATGGAGAACAGCCCGACCATGATCGCGACGATCATCGACAGGTCCACCAGGCGCTGGGGATCGCCCGCCGCCAGCGGAGTGATGGCGGCGGCGACCATCGCCGCGGTGGCCGCGTCGGGACCGACCATCAGTTGCCGTGAACTGCCGATCAGGGCGTAGATCAGCATCGGCAGGATGCACGCGTAGAGTCCCACCTGGGGCGGGAAGCCGGCGATCTGGGCGTAGGCGATGGCGGTGGGGATCTGGATCGCCGCCACCGACAGGCCGGCCTGGAGATCCGGGCGGAACCAGGCGCGGCGGTAGTGGAGCAGGCTGTCGAGTCCGGGGACCCAGCGGGCGAGTGGCATGCGGCCGTTTCCTTGCAGGCGCGGATGCCGCAGCTTATCCCGAAGGCCCGGCGGCGGGATTGCCGGGAGTCATTATTTTTTCGCCGCAGCCGCTTCCGGGGAGGAGGCGCAGGGCGAATATCGCAGGACGATATCCGCCGTTTCCCGGCGCCGCCGGACGGCTCTCAAACCTTCAACACCAGCTTGCCGAAGTTCTCCCCGCTGAACAGCTTGAGCAGGGTCTCGGGGAAGGTCTCCAGGCCTTCGACGATGTCCTCGCGCGATTGCAGCTTGCCTTCCGCCAGCCAGGTGGCCATCTCCTTCAGGCCTTCCGGGAAGCGCTGGGCATAGTCCATCACCACCATGCCTTCCATGCGCGCGCGATTGACCAGCAGCGACAGGTAGTTGGCCGGGCCGCGCACCGCTTCCTTGTTGTTGTACTGGCTGATCGCGCCGCAGAGGACGATACGTGCCTTGAAGGCGATGCGGGTGAGCACCGTGTCGAGGATTTCACCGCCGACATTGTCGAAGAACACATCGATGCCCTTCGGGCATTCGCGCTTGAGGCCGGCGGCGAGGTCTTCGTTCTTGTAGTCGATGGCGCCGTCGAAGCCCAGTTCCTCGACCAGGAAGCGACATTTCTCGGCGCCGCCGGCGATACCCACCACCCGGCAGCCCTTGAGCCTGGCGATCTGCCCGGCGACGCTGCCCACCGCGCCGGCGGCGCCGGAGATCACCACGGTCTCGCCGCTCTTCGGCTGGCCGACGTCGAGCAGGGCGAAATAGGCGGTCATCCCGGTCATGCCCAACGCCGAGAGGTAGCGCGGCAGCGGCGCGCGGGACGGGTCGACCAGGTAGAAGCCCTTCGGCTCGCCGACGAAGTAGTCCTGCACGCCGAGGGCGCCGTTCACGTAGTCGCCGGGCTTGAAGCCGGGGTGCCTGGAGGCCAGCACCTTGCCCACGCCGAGCGCGCGCATCACCTCGCCGATGGCCACTGGCGGGATGTAGGAGCGGGCATCGTTCATCCAGCCGCGCATCGCCGGGTCCAGCGACAGATACTCGTTGCGTACCAGGATCTGGCCGTCGCCCGGCTCGCCGAGCGGGGCCTCGACGAAACTGAAGGTGTCGCGGCCGGGCAGTCCGCTGGGACGCTGGGCCAACTGGTATTGCCGATTGATCTGGGTTTGCATGGCAGGCACTCGTGGAATGGAAAACGGATACCTAGGGTTAGTCGCCGGCAACGGCGGCGGCAAGCGCCGAGCGGTGTGGAAATGACCGGTCATCTATGTGGGTGATTGGCGTTGCGCCGTGTCATCAATGGCCTGGATGGGCCATCCTCCAATCGCCTGATAGTGCTATGCCTGCCCTGGACCCTGGCTAGACTGGCCCGGTTCGATCCCGCCGCGGTTGGCGGGAGACGTTTTCCCCGAGGATCAGTAGATGAGCAAACTCCTTTCCGGCCAGGTCGCCCTGGTCACCGGCGGTGCCGCGGGCATCGGCCGCGCCACCGCGCTGGCCTTCGCCGACGCCGGGATCAAGGTGGTGGTCGCCGACCTGGATAGCGTCGGCGGCGAAGCCACGGTGGCGACTATCCGCCAGGCCGGCGGCGAGGCCGCTTTCATCCGCTGCGACGTCACCCGCGACGCCGAGGTCAAGGCGCTGGTCGAAGGCTGCGTGGCTGCCTACGGTCGCCTCGACTATGCCTTCAACAACGCCGGCATCGAGATCGAGCAGGGCAGGCTGGCCGACGGCAGCGAGGCCGAGTTCGACGCCATCATGGGGGTCAACGTGAAGGGCGTCTGGCTGTGCATGAAGCACCAGATCCCGCTGATGCTGGCCCAGGGCGGCGGCGCGATCGTCAACACCGCGTCGGTCGCCGGCCTCGGCGCGGCACCGAAGATGAGCATCTACGCGGCTTCCAAGCATGCGGTGATCGGCCTGACCAAGTCGGCGGCGATCGAGTACGCGAAGAAGGGCATCCGCATCAACGCTGTGTGTCCGGCGGTGATCGACACCGACATGTTCCGCCGCGCCTACGAGGCCGACCCGCGCAAGGCCGAGTTCGCCGCCGCGATGCATCCGCTGGGGCGGGTCGGGCGGGTCGAGGAGATCGCTGCCGCGGTGCTCTACCTGTGCAGCGACAACGCCGGCTTCACCACCGGCATCGCCTTGCCGGTGGATGGCGGCGCGACGGCGATCTGAGCCGTCCGCCTCGGATGCCCCGTCGCGGGGCGTTCGCATTCTGTTACAGGTCGGCGCGCGGTTTGGCGCGCCAGGCCACTGCCGGGGGACTAACCTGGGTCGAGAATCCGCGGCCTGAGCCCGCCTTCGTCGCATCGGAGCAATAACAATAATGACCGCCGATCCCATCCTGACGCTGTTTCTTCCCATCGCCCTGGGCATCATCATGCTCGGCCTCGGACTGTCCCTGACCCCGGCCGACTTCATCCGCGTTGTGCGCTATCCGAAGCCGGTGCTGGTCGGCCTGGTATGCCAGATCGTCCTGCTGCCCCTGGCCTGCTTCCTGATCGTCCAGGGCTTCGCCCTGGAGGCGGCCCTGGCGGTCGGCATGATGTTGCTGGCGGCCTCGCCCGGCGGCACCACCGCCAACCTCTACAGCCACCTGGCGCATGGCGACGTGGCGCTGAATATCACCCTGACCGCGGTGAACTCGGTGATCGCCATCCTCACCATGCCGCTGATCGTCAACCTCTCGCTGCAATACTTCATGGGCGACGGACAGGCGATTCCCCTGCAGTTCACCAAGGTCGTGCAGGTGTTCGTCATCGTCCTCGGCCCGGTGGCCATCGGCATGCTGGTGCGCAACCGCCTGCCGGCCGTGGCGGAGCGCCTGCAGAAGCCGGTGAAGATCCTTTCCGCGCTGTTGTTGCTGGTGATCATCCTGCTGGCGCTGGCCAAGGACTGGCAGACCTTCGTCACCTACGCGCCGGTGGTCGGGCTGGCCGCGCTGGCCTTCAATCTGCTGAGCCTGGCGGTGGGCTACTGGGTGCCGCGCCTGCTGCGCCTGCCGAAGGCCCAGGCGGTGGCCATCGGCATGGAGATCGGGATCCACAACGGCACCCTGGCGATCGCCCTGGCGCTGAGTCCGAGTCTGCTGAACAACAGCACCATGGCGATTCCGCCGGCGATCTACGGAGTGCTGATGTTCTTCACCGCGGCGGCCTTCGGCTGGTGGGTCAGCCGCGGTCACAAGGCCGCTCCGGCGCCCGTGGCGGCGCCGGACTGAGGATCGTCAGCCGCGCCGCCAGTTGAGCACGAACTGGGTCAGCAGGCCGGCCACCAGGCCCCAGAACGCCGAGCCGATGGACAACAGGGTGAAGCCGGAGGCGGTGACCATGAAGGTCACCAGCGCGGCCTCGCGCTGGCGCTCGTCGGCCATCGAATTGGCCAGGCCGTTCATGATCGAGCCGAGCAGGGCGATGGCGGCGATGGACAGCACCAGCGCCTTGGGGAAAGCGGCGAACAGCGCCGCCAGGGTGGCGCCGAAGGTCCCGGCGATGCAGTTGAAGAAGCCGCACCAGAGTGCCGCCGTGTAGCGCTTGCGCGGGTCCTCGTGGGCCGAGGGGCCGGTGCAGATCGCCGCGCTGATCGCCGCCAGGTTGATGCCATGGGAGCCGAACGGTGCCAGCAGGATCGAGGCGATGCCGGTGCTCGAGATCAGCGGCGAGGCGGGTACCTGGTAGCCGTCGGCGCGCAGCACGGCGATGCCGGGCATGTTCTGCGAGGCCATGGCGACGATGAACAGCGGGATGCCGATGCTGATGGTGGCGGCCAGGGAGAAGCTCGGCGTGGTCCACTCCGGCACCGCCAGTTCCAGGCGGAACCGGCTGAAGTCCAGCTGGCCCAGCGCCCCGGCCAGCAGCACGCCGACCAGCAGCGCGGCGAATACCGCGTAGCGCGGCGAGACGCGCTTGCACAGCAGGTAGCTGAAGAACATCGCCAGCACCAGCAGGGTCTGCTGCTCGGCGGCGTTGCAGATCTCGATGCCGATGCGGAACAGCACCCCGGCCAGCAGCGCCGAGGCCAGCGAGGAGGGAACCTGGCGCATCAGGCGTTCGAAGCTGCCGGTGACACCGCACAGGGTGATCAGCGCGGCGCAGACGATGAAGGCACCGATAGCCTCGCTGTAGGGCACGCCGGGCAGGCTGCTGATCAGCAGCGCAGCGCCGGGGGTCGACCAGGCGATCACGATCGGCACGCGGTAGCGCAGGGTCAGGCCGATGGTCGCCAGGCCCATGCCGATCGACAGCGCCCAGATCCACGAGGAAATCTGTGCACTGCTCAGGCCGGCGTTCTGCCCGGCCTGGAACATCAGCACCAGCGAACTGGTGTAGCCGGTGAGCATGGCGACGAAGCCGGCCACCACGGCGGCGGGCGAAGAGTCGGCGAAAGGACGCAGGCGGGACTGCGGCTGAGGCTGGGTGGTTTCGGTCATGCCGGGCACTTCCATGGAGTGGGGATGACCGGGCACAGCGGTGGGCGGGGCCACGGAGGAGGGTGACGCGAAGCGCAGGGTGCCGATCATCGTTCTACTGTTTCCGCAGCCTAAACAGCCGGGGCGGGGCTGTCCCGGTACAGCCGCGGACATAGTTGGCCATACAGTCCCTGCTGCCGGAAGCGAACGCAACTGGTAACGTCGCGGCATTTGCCGAGGAGCTTCGCCATGGATGCAAACCCCTACGCCACTCCGCGTGTCGAGCTGGTCGAGCAGGGCGTGCCGGACGGCTTTCGCCAGCGCTGGACGGCTGCGCAACTGCGGGTCCTCGCCTGGCTGTGCCTGGCCTCGATAGCCGGCGGTGTGGTGCTGATGGTGCTCAGCCTGCTCGAGGCGTTCGGCGACGGTGCCGCGCTCGGCGCCTACGCCGACTGGCTCGGCCTGCTCCTCAGCCTGCTCGGCGCCTACCTGCTGCTGCGGCTCAAGCATCTGGTCGAGTCACGCTTCCGCGGCCCTTCGCTGGCCTGGCCGGTCTGGCTGTCGATCCTCCTGACTCTGGTGGGCGAAGCCTGGAGCCTGCTGGCAGTGACGGACGACGCGCTGCAGGAGTGGCACTGGCAGGCGCTGGTGTACTTCGCACTGCTCGCGCTGCTTGGCGTCGCCACCCTCTGGCTGGGCCTGCGCCTGCTCAAGCGGGAGAACCTCTATCCCTCGCTGCGGATCATGGCCTGGCTGGACATCGCCGGTGGCGCGATGGTGGTTTCGGTTCTGCTGCTGGTGCTGGCGATGCTGCCACTGCTGGCCGCCACCGTGGCCATGGCGCTGGCCTACTGGCGTGCGGCGCGGGAGCTGGAGCAGGGGCGGGGGTGAAGACCGGCCTTGTCGCTCGGCGCTAGTCGGCGTCCGCCGCCGTCTCGCCACGAACGCCGGCATGCGTCCGGGCCAGCGTGCGGTTGACCGCCAGCCAGCCGGTAACCGCTTCGCCACCGGCTTCCTCCAGGCAGCGCTGTAGCAGCCGCGACTGTTCCCGGCGCAGCGCTTTCTCCAGGCGTACGCCCTCGCCGGTGAGGCCGAGCAGGCGCTTGCGCCTGTCCTCGTCGGCGGCGGCGCTGCTGATCAGGTCCATCTCCAGCAACTGGCGCAATGGAATGTTCAGCGCCTGCTTGGTCACCCCGAGCAGGGCCAGCAATTCCTTCACGCTGAGTCCCGGGTGGCGGGCGATGAAGAACAGGATGCGGTGGTGCACGCGCCCCAGGCCGCGGCGGGCGAGCATCTCGTCCGGCTTGGCGGTGAATGCCTGGTAGGCGAAGAAGAAGGCTTCCATCATGGCCTGCTGCTGGACGGCGTGGTTTTTCAGGTCAGGCATATTGACGCTTCCGGGGGCGGCATCGTAGTTTCGGTCAAACAGTTTGACCCATTTTCTCACGCCTACGCTACCGGTGAACCCATGGCCTTCTCTGAACGCATCTCCCGCCTGAAAAGCTCCTTGATCCGCGAAATCCTCGCCGCGGCACAGCGTCCGGAGGTGATGTCGTTCGCCGGCGGGCTGCCGGCCGAACCGATGCTGCCGAAGGTGCAGTGGGAGCAGATGCCGGCCTCCATGGGCCAGTACGGCATGAGCGAGGGCGAGCCGGCCCTGCGCGAAGCCATCGCCGCCGAGGCGCGTGCACTCGGAGTACCCTGCGAGGCGAGCCAGGTTCTGGTCGTCAGCGGTTCGCAGCAGACCCTCGACCTGGCCAGCAAGCTGTTCATCGACCCGGGCACCGAGGTGCTGCTCGAGGCGCCTACCTACCTCGCCGCGCTACAGGCCTTCCAATTGTTCGGCGCCGATTGCGTAACCGTGCCGCTGGGTGCCGAGGGCCCCGACCTGGTTGCCCTGCGGCAGCGCCTGGAGCGACACAAGCCGGCTTTCGCCTACCTGATCCCGACCTTCCAGAATCCGTCTGGCGTGCGCTACAGCGAAGAACGCCGCGATGCGGTAGCGGCGCTGCTCGACGAATTCGGCGTGACCCTGATCGAAGACGAACCCTATCGCGAGCTGGTGTTCGACGAGGGCCGCGCGTCCCCGCTGGTCAGCCGCCTGCGCAAGTCCAGCTGGATCTACACCGGCACGGTGTCCAAGACCCTGCTGCCGGGGCTGCGCGTCGGTTTCCTGATCGCCACCCCGGACCTGTTCCCGCACCTGCTGCGCCTGAAGCAGTCGGCCGACCTGCATACCAACCGGGTAGGGCAGTGGCAGGCGCTGCAATGGTTCGGCAGCGAGGCCTACCGCCAGCACCTGGCCGAGCTGCGCGGCTTCTACCGGGTCCGCCGCGACGCCATGCAGGAGGCGCTGCTGGAACACTTCGGCGAGCTGGCCGAATGGAACATCCCGGAGGGTGGGCTGTTCTTCTGGCTGACCCTAAAGCAGCCGCTGGATACCCGCACCCTGCTCAAGCCGGCGTTGGCCGCGGACGTCGCCTTCATGCCCGGCGAACCCTTCTTCGCCGAGCCGGAGCAGAATCTCGGGCGCCTGCGCCTGAACTTCAGCCATGTCGCTCCGGAGCGCCTGCACGAAGGCCTGCGGCGCCTGGCCAAGGTCGTCCGCGACGCCCAGGCCGCCGCAGCGGCCTGAACCTTCGCCGGCGCTCCTCCGCGCCGGCCTCCGACCCCAGGAGCGACACGATGTACAAGGTCTACGGTGATTACCGTTCGGGCAACTGCTACAAGATCAAGCTGGCCATGTCGCTGCTCGGCATCGACTACCAGTGGCTACCGGTGGACATCCTAAAGGGCGAGACCCAGACCCCGGAATTCCTGGCGAAGAACCCCAACGGCAAGATTCCGGTGCTGGAGCTGGAGGACGGCAGTTGCCTGTGGGAGTCCAACGCGATCCTCAACTTCCTCGCCGACGGCAGTGCCCTGCTGCCCAGCGAACCGCGCCTGCGCACCCAGGTGCTGCAATGGCAATTCTTCGAGCAATACAGCCATGAGCCCTATGTGGCCGTGGCGCGCTTCATCAAGCTCTACCTCGGCCTCCCGGAGGCCCGCCGCGCCGAATTCGAAGAGAAGAAAACCGGCGGCTACAAGGCCCTCGACGTCATGGAAAAACAGCTCGCGCGCACGCCGTTCCTGGTCGGAGAACAGTTCTCCATTGCCGATATCACCCTCTACGCCTACACCCATGTCGCCGACGAAGGCGGCTTCGACCTGACGGCCTATCCGGCGATCCGCGCGTGGATCAGGCGGGTAGGGGAGGTGCCTGGGTACGTGGGGATGCTGGACTGAGGGAAGGAACTGTCCAAAGCGGGCAGGCACTTTTCAGACGATGGATTCAAAGCCGCCTTCGCGGCGGAAAAGGCCGGCGGGTGATACCGCCGGTCTTTCTTTATTCGGCATTCGGCGAAGGTTCGCCTACCTGTTTTGGCTCCATTGCACATCGCTAGTGGCCGTATGTCGCACGGTCACTGTTCTGGCCGGGGAACTGGGCGAGCCGGCTGCTAGCGTGCCAACATGGCGTCCAATGGAAGCTGGGCTGGTCGTGGGGACGGTTTGCACGGCCTCCCGTTGGGTCAGGGTTACGCCTCATCGGAGGCTGTGTCCCGCAATGCCCCGAGCTTATTTCCCTGTATTTCTGTTTCAGTTTCATCAGTTGCTCAAGTGTCATTCGTTTCGCATTTCTTTAGAAGAAACAGTTGAGATGATGCGGGGCTGGAATGTTGTGTGCAGCTTTTTGCGCAGTTGCGTGCTAGGCAGCGTTAACAAGGGCTTGAAGACTAATTTTGAAAGGCTGGAAGTTACGGTTGTGCAGCTTTTTGCACATCCTTGAGTTCTATTCTCAGCCAAGGACGGAATCATTGGAGGTCTTTTGGCATATTGGCCTTCTTAAGGCTGAGGGCTGTTTCTTGTTTTTTTAACTACCTGTTTTGGTAGGGTTTTCCAAAAGGCCACCAATGTCGTTATGATGGCTGTCGACGCACTGCAAGGCCGTAGAAACAGGCTTGCCATTTGATGACCCTTCATTGATACGTATCAGCGAATAGGAAAATTCCCAAAAAAGGGAGCTCCTATTGCAAGCCGGTTTTTATGTTGTTTTCATGAGGAGACAAAGCGCTCGGCAGTTTACTGGGATTCTCATTTGGGTTTCCCTGCCAAGCAATTGAGCTATCAAGATATTTACTGACGCACATGGTGTGCATTGAAGGGTTAGGATGACCTATTCAAGCAAGCTCTCCTTGCATTATCTCGAACTCGCGGACCAGCCGATTTCAAAGGATGTCTTTGCGGGGGAAGATGTGCGTTTCTCCAGTGAGTACGAAGCCCTGGAGAACGAGTTGGGCAAGGCGCTGTCGCTCCACGAAAGTGGTCAGGTCGACTGGTTGAAGATCCTGGAAAACAGCGAGGTGCTTCTGCGCACCCAGTCCAAGGACCTGCGTGTCGCCGCTTGGTTGACCTGGGCTCTCTACCAGCGCGAGTCCTTTAGCGGGTTGCTGGCCGGCCTGGGACTGCTGGACCGGTTGTGCTGCAGGCACTGGGTCGAGATGCACCCGGCCAAGCCGCGCACCCGAGCCGCGGCCATCGCCTGGCTGGTGCCTCGATTGGAGCAGGCGCTCAGCGAGAGCGTTCCGCTCAAGGAGCAATTCCCCCTATTCCGACGTCTCGTCGAGCATCTGGACAGCCTCGATTCCGTCTTGACCGAGCAGTTGGGCGATGAAGCACCGTTGCTCCTGCCTATCAGCCGGCGCCTGGCGAGCATGCTCCAGCGCACCACTGACGACCAGCCGGAGCCCGGGATGGTCGGCGCCATGGTGGCCCAGGTCAAGCAGGCGGCCAGCCAGTTGCTGGCTCCCGGTACCCCCATCGACAACGAGCGTGACGCGCACAAGTCCATGCGCGCCCAGCAGGAAGCCGCTCGTTCCCTGTGCGCCTGGTGGCTGCGGCAGAAAGCCACCGACCTGCGCGCGCTGCGCCTCAACCGGACGATGCTCTGGCTGCCCATCGAGACCATGCCAGAGCGCAATGGCGAACAGGTCACCGCGCTCAGGGGCGTACCGGCGGACAGGCTGAAGAGCTACCAGGAGCGTTTCGCCCAAGGCCTGTACGCCGACCTGCTGGTGGAGTTGGAAGCGAGCCTGTCCCGGGCGCCGTTCTGGTTCGACGGGCAGCGTTTGGTCTGGGAATGTCTGCAGGGGCTCAATGCCGATAAGGCTATGCGGGAAGTCGAGATGCATTTTGCGCTGCTGCTGCAGCGGTTGCCGGGTTTGGTGGACCTGCGCTTCCACGATGGCACGGCGTTTGCCGAACCGGCCACCCGCAGCTGGATCAGTGCCCACGTCATGCCGCATCTACAGAGCGGCAGCGTCCCGCGCATGGCGGAGAACGTGGCGCTACAGGCCGAGTGGGACATCGCACTCGACGAGGCCCAGCCAATCCTGCGCAAGGACGGCTTGAAAGCCGCAGTACAGGTCCTCAAACAGGGCATGACGCGTGCACATGGCGGCCGTGCCCGGTTCTTCTGGCAACTGAGCCTGGCACGGTTGTGCTTCCTGGCGAAGAAATACGAACTGGCCAAGACCCAGCTGGAAAGCCTCGACCAGCAGTTGCACGAGTCCGGCCTCAGCGCCTGGGAACCCGAGCTTGCGCTGGATGTACTGCACCTGCTGCACAGTTGCTGCGAGCTGCTGCCGCAGAACCATGCCGTGCGAGAACGCAAGGACGACATTTATCGCAGGCTGTGCCATCTCGATCTCGAGGTGGTGCTCGAATAGGGCCGCGCGCCCTCATTTTTCAAGGAGAAAAAGCCATGGCCAAAGAAGGCTCGGTAGCCCCAAAGGAACGCATCAACGTCACTTTCAAACCCGCCACGGGCGGGGCGCAGGAGGAAATCGAACTGCCGTTGAAGCTGCTGGCGATCGGGGATTACACCCAGCGCGCGGATGAGCGCAAGGTGGAGAATCGCAAGCCCATCAGCATTGACAAGATGACCTTCGACGAAGTGCTGGCCAAGCAGGAACTGGGTCTGACCCTGAGCGTGGCCAACCGTCTGCAGGTGGAGGGGGGCGGTGAGGAGTTGGCGGTTAGCCTGCAGATCAACTCGATGAAGGACTTCAATCCCGCCAGCATCGTCGAGCAGGTGCCCGAGTTGAAGAAACTGATGGAACTGCGCGATGCGCTGGTCGCCCTCAAGGGGCCGCTGGGTAATGCCCCGGCGTTCCGCAAGGCCATCGAGGGCGTGCTGGCAGATGACGAATCCCGTAGCCGTGTGCTGGGCGAGTTGGGACTGAATACCACCCCATCCCAGGACGCCTGAGCGCCCCTAGCCAAGGAAGCAGATACATGAGCACGAATGCCGCACAGCAAAACCGGAACGAGAACGGTGAGTACAACATTCTCGACAGCATCATTGCCGAAACTCGCTTGAGCCCGGACGACGAGGCCTACGACATCGCCAGGCGCGGTGTGTCGGCCTTCATTGAGGAACTGCTCAAGCCGCAGAACGAAGGCGAGCCGGTGAAGAAGGCGATGGTCGATCGGATGATCGCCGAGATCGATGCCAAGCTCGGCAGTCAGATGGACGAGATCCTCCATCATCCGGACTTCCAGGCCCTGGAGTCGGCCTGGCGCGGCCTGCAATTGCTGGTCGACCGCACGAACTTCCGCGAGAACATCAGGATCGAGATCCTCAGCGTATCCAAGGAGGACTTGCTGGACGATTTCGAGGACTCGCCGGAGGTAATGCAATCCGGCCTGTACAAGCATATCTACACCGCAGAATATGGACAGTTCGGTGGCCAGCCGGTCGGCGCGATCATCGCCAACTACTACCTGTCGCCCAGCTCGCCGGACGTCAAGCTGATGCAGTACGTCTCCAGCGTGGCCTGCATGGCCCACGCGCCGTTCGTGGCCGCTGCCGGGCCAAAGTTTTTCGGTCTGGAGAGCTTTACCGGGCTGCCGGACCTGAAGGACCTGAAGGATCACTTCGAAGGCCCGCAGTTCGCCAAGTGGCAGAGCTTCCGCCAGTCCGAGGATTCTCGCTATGTGGCGCTGACCGTCCCGCGCTTCCTGCTGCGCACGCCCTACGATCCGGAAGAAAACCCGGTCAAATCGTTCGCCTACAAGGAGACCGTGGCCAACAGCCACGAGCATTACCTGTGGGGCAACACCGCCTATGCCTTTGGTACCAGGCTGACCGACAGCTTCGCCAAGTACCGTTGGTGCCCGAACATCGTCGGGCCGCAGAGCGGCGGCGCGGTGGAGGACTTGCCGCTGCATCACTTCGAAAGCATGGGCGAGATCGAGACCAAGATTCCTACCGAGGTGCTGGTGTCCGATCGCCGCGAGTTCGAGTTGGCCGAGGAAGGCTTCATTTCCCTGACCATGCGCAAGGGTAGCGATAACGCAGCGTTCTTTTCCGCCAGTTCGGTGCAGAAGCCGAAGTTCTTCGGTATCAGTGCCGAAGGCAAGGCTGCGGAGCTGAACTACAAGCTCGGTACGCAACTCCCGTACATGATGATCGTCAACCGCCTGGCCCATTACCTGAAGGTGCTGCAACGCGAGCAACTGGGCTCTTGGAAGGAACGCACCGACCTGGAACTGGAACTGAACAAGTGGATCCGCCAGTACGTTGCCGACCAGGAAAACCCCAGCGCCGAGGTCCGCGGCCGGCGTCCTCTGCGTGCCGCGCAGATCATCGTCAGTGATGTCGAGGGTGAGCCGGGCTGGTACCGCGTCAGCTTGAACGTGCGTCCGCACTTCAAGTACATGGGGGCGGACTTCACCCTGTCGTTGGTCGGCAAGTTGGACAAGGAGTAAGCGGGGCGTCCCATGACCGGATACGGCAGTCTGTTCGAACGCCTCACCGGCGAGACGGATAAACGCGCTGGCTGGAGCAGCGAGGTTTCCGCCATGGCGTCGGTGGCTGCCCATCTGGCCAAGATGCTCAGCACCCGGGCGGGCAGCGTGCAGACGCTGTCCGACTACGGGTTACCCGATCTCAACGACATGCGCCTGAGCCTGCATGATGCCCTGAGCCAGGCCCGGGCGGCCATCGAAAGCTTCATCGAGGCCTATGAACCACGCCTGGGCGAGGTGCATGTCGTTCCCCTGCCGCCGGACAACGACCAACTCCGCCTGGCCTTCAGCATAGAGGGCCTGCTGGAAGTGGAGGGAGTCAAGCGCCAGGTGAGTTTTTCCGCGTGCCTGGATGGGCGCGGCCAGGTGACGGTCAGTTGAGGAGGTTCTGATGTCCTGCAAGCCCATCGTCCGTGAGCTCGCTCCTGGCGCCCGCCGGTTCCCTGGCCTGGCCGCCGATGGAGTCGAGGGCTCCAGGAAAGACAGGCAGGGACGCATGCCTGCAAGAAAGAGAATACCACTGGTTTCGGCACTGTCTTCGTTGGGCGCCGCCTCGTTCCTGGAGCCTGCCATCGCGCCTATCTGCGGATCTCTACGCCATGCCCTTTAACCACTACTACCAGAGCGAACTCACCGCACTGCGACAGTTGGGACGCCGTTTCGCCGAGCGCAGCCCAGCCTTGGCGCCGTTCCTCGGTCAGGCCGGGCGCGATCCGGACGTCGAGCGGCTGCTCGAGGGCTTCGCGTTCCTGACCGGACGGTTGCGGCAGAAGCTGGACGACGAGTTGCCGGAACTCAGCCACTCGATGATGCACTTGCTGTGGCCGAACTATATGCGCCCCTTGCCGGCGTTCAGCATCCTCCAGTTCGACCCGCTGACCCGACCAGGCGAAGCACTGCGCGTGGAACGCGATACCCCGGTGGAAAGCCGGCCGGTAGGCGAGGTCGCCTGCCGCTTCCGCACTTGCTATACCACCGAAGTCCTGCCGCTCACCCTGAAGGCGCTGAACTACTCGGTGACTGGCGACGGCGCATTGCTGGGCTTGCGACTGGAGATGAACTGCGACGGGCATCTCGGCGAGCTGCGACTGAACCGCCTGCGCCTGCACCTGACTGGCGAGCGTTACATCAGCCAGATGCTCTACCTGTGCCTATTGCGCAATCTGGACAATATCCAACTGATCCCGTTAGGCGCCCAGGGGCTTCCGCTCGATGGGGTCGACGGCAAGCCGCTGGCGTTTCGCCTGGCGGGCGAGCGGGTGCGGCCGGTGGGGTTCGCCGAGGACGAGGCGCTGATTCCCTATCCGCTGAATACCTTCCGCGGCTACCGCTACCTGCAGGAGTACTTCGCGTTCCAGGACAAGTTCCTTTTCGTCGACGTCGATGGACTGGAGCTGCTCGACAGCCTGCCCGATGACCTCCTCAAGCAGGTTCGTGGCCTGGATTTGCGTTTCGATATCCGCAAGAACGGCATCCAGCGCCTGCACCCGACGCTGGAGAATATCAGGCTGTACTGCACTCCGGTGGTCAACCTGTTCCGCCATGATGCGCTACCTATCCGTCTCGACGGCAAGCAGGACGAGTACCTGCTTATGCCGGTCAGATATGCCCTGGAGGACTGCGGAGTGTTCTCGGTGGAAAGTGTCACCGGCTGGCGGCCGGGCGGACTAGGCTACCGGGGATATGTGCCGTTCGAATCGTTCGAGCACGATCCCAGCTTCGATGTACCCGAGGCTCGTCCCCATTACAGCATCCGGCAACGCACCTCGCTCCTGCATGATGGCCTGGATACCTACCTGAGCTTCGGCATCCGCCATCCCGAGCAGATCGAGACGCTGTCGGTGGAGCTTACCTGCACGAATCAGAACCTGCCGCAGCGGCTGCGCCTGGGCGACATCTGCGTCGCCTGCGAAGGCACACCGGAGTTCCTCGGTTTCCGCAATATCACCCCGGCGACCCCGAGTTACGCGCCGCCGTTGCACCGCGACTTCCTCTGGAAGCTGATCAGCAACATGTCGCTCAACTACCTGTCTTTGGCCAACGTCGATGCACTCAAGGTGATCCTCGAAACCTACGACCTGCCGCGCTACTACGACCAGCATGCCGCGAAGGTCAGCAAGCGCCTGCTGGGCGGGCTCAAGGCGGTCCGCCACGAGCATGTCGACCGCTTGCACCGAGGGCTGCCGCTGCGCGGCTTGCGTACCGAGCTGACGATCGATCCGGAAGGCTATATCGGCGAGGGCGACCTGTTTGTGTTCGCTTCGGTTCTGAACGAATTTTTCGCACTTTACGCCAGCATCAACTCTTACCACGAATTGCGGGTGAGGAGCACACAGGGAGACGTGTACCAATGGAAACCGCGCATGGGTTTGCAGCCCCTGCTGTAAGCGCGTTGGCACGGGGTATTCGCGAATACTCGCTGTTCCAGGCGGTCCTGCTGGTCATGGATCGTCTGCGCGAGCAATACCCCGGGCTGGGGGACGAGGCGCTTTACGATCAGCTGGAATTCCAGGCCAATCCTAGTCTCGGCTTTCCGGCCAGCGATATAGATCGGGTGGAGTTCTTCGAAGAGCGCGGCATGCTGCGGGCGCGGCTGCGCTTCAACCTGATGGGGTTGTTCGGTTCCAGTTCGCCGCTGCCGGCGTTCTACAGCGAGCAGGCCCTGGGCGACAGTGAGGAGAGTAACCCTACGCGGAACTTCCTCGATCTTTTCCATCACCGCCTGCATCGGTTGCTGTTGCCCATCTGGCGCAAGTATCGCTACCGGGTGAGCTTCCAGAGCGGCGCGAGCGATGCGTTCTCCGCCCAATTGTTCTCCCTTGTCGGGCTGGGTGGAGAAGAGATCCGCAAGGCCAGGGAGCTGAACTGGAAACGTCTGCTGCCCTACCTCGGTCTGCTCAGCCTGCGGGCTCACTCGGCGGCCCTGATCGAGTCGGTGCTGCGCTACTACTTCAAGCACGCCGAGCTGCTCGCCGAGCAATGCATCGAACGGCGCGTCGCGATCCTCGAGGAGCAGCGCAACCGGCTCGGTCTGTTCAACAGCCAGCTTGGCGAGGACGCAGTGCTGGGCGAACGGGTTCGCGACCGCAGCGGCAAGTTCCGCATTCATATCCGCCAGCTCGATTGGCAGCGCTTTCACGAGTTCCTGCCAATCGGTCCCGGTTACCAGCCGCTTTGTGCGCTGGTGCGCTTCACCCTGCGTGACCCGCTCGACTATGACATCCGACTGGTCCTGCGCCACGAGGAAATCCGCGAGTTCCGCATCGGCGCGCAGAACCCGTGCCGCCTTGGCTGGACCAGTTGGCTGGGCCGGGAACGCGCCGATGGCGTGGTGACGCTGGGCAGCATGATTCATTAAGGATGGATGAGCATGATCAACGTAGACCTGCAACAACTGATTCAGGCGCTGGATGCCGACACCCGGCGCGACCTGGAGGGCTCCGCCGAGCGCTGCGTCGCCCGCGGCGGCAGCAGGGTACTGGTGGAAGACCTGTTGCTGGGCCTGCTGGAGCGTCCCCAGGGATTGCTGGCGCGCGCCCTGCAGGATGCCGCGGTGGACGCCGGCGAACTCAACGCCGCGTTGCAAGCGCGGGGCGAGCACAGTGCCTCGCGCAATCCGGTGTTCGCGCCCGAGCTGGTGCAGTGGCTGCAGGATGCGCTGTTGCTGGCCAACCTCGAACTGGGCCGTAGCCAGATCGACCAGGCGGCATTGATCCTGGCCCTGCTACGCAACCCGTTGCGCTATGCCGGCAGCCGCTACCAGCCGCTGCTGGCGCGGCTCGACATCGAGCGGTTGAAGGATTTCGCGCTCTCGCAGCCGCTGGAGGGCGCGCCCAGCGGCAAGCCGGGCGGCGGCGAGTCCCTGTTGCAGCGTTTCACCCACAACCTTACCCAGCAGGCGCGCGACGGCAAGCTCGATCCGGTGCTCTGTCGCGACGGGGCTATTCGCCAGATGGTCGACATCCTGGCCCGTCGGCGGAAAAACAACCCCATCGTGGTCGGCGAGGCTGGCGTCGGCAAGACCGCCATCGTCGAAGGCCTGGCCTCGCGGATCGCCGCAGGGGAAGTGCCGCCGGCACTGAGGGACGTCGAGCTGTTGTCCCTCGACATGGGCCTGTTGCAGGCCGGTGCCAGCGTGAAGGGCGAGTTCGAGCGGCGCCTGAAAGGCGTCATTGACGAAGTGAAGGCGGCGCCCAGGCCGACCATCCTGTTCATCGACGAGGCCCATACGCTGATCGGCGCGGGCGGTCAGGCCGGCGGCTCGGATGCCGCCAACCTGCTCAAGCCGGCCCTGGCACGCGGTGAGTTGCGTACCATCGCGGCGACGACCTGGGCCGAGTACAAGAAGTATTTCGAGAAGGACCCGGCGCTGGCCCGGCGTTTCCAGCCCGTGCAACTGCATGAGCCGAGCGTTGCCGAAGCGGTGACAATCCTGCGTGGCCTGGCCCGTGTTTACGAGGAAAGCCACGGTATCTACCTGCGCGACGACGCGGTGGTGGCAGCCGCCGAACTGTCCGCCCGCTACCTGGCGGGTCGCCAGTTGCCGGACAAGGCCGTCGACGTCCTCGACACCGCCTGTGCGCGGGTGCGCATCAGCCTGGCGGCGGCGCCGGAGAGTCTCGAGCGCCTGCGCGGCGAGCTGGCCGAAGGTGAGCGCCAGCGCCAGGCCCTGCGCCGCGATGCCGAGGCAGGGCTGCCGATCGACCACGAGGCCCTGCAGGTGCTGGAAGAACGCCTGGCCCAAGCGGAAAGTGAGCGGCACGTACAAGAGGGCCAGTGGAACCATCAGCGCGAGCTCGCCGAGCGCCTGCTCGCCCTGCGCCAGCAATTGGCCAGGGCCCGCGAGGCGAGCCGGGAAGAGCAGGGCGGCGAGGCGGACGCGGAGGCTTTCCCGGCCGACGAGCATGGCGGTGTCGAAGCCCTGGAAAAGGCCCTTCACGAAACCCGCCAGGCACTCGCCGATGCCCAGGCCCAGGGGCGGCTGGTCAGTTTCGAGGTCTGCCCGCGCCTGGTCGCCGAGGTGATCAGCGCTTGGACCGGTGTACCGGTGGAGCAACTGGCGCGGGAGCACAATGCCAAGGTGGTGGGGTTCGCCGACGACCTGCGGGCGCGAATCCGGGGCCAGGAACAGGCGATCAGGGCACTGGACCGTTCGATGCGCGCCACCGCGTCAGGGCTGAACAAGCCCGATGCGCCGGTCGGTGTGTTCCTTCTGGTGGGGCCGAGCGGGGTGGGCAAGACCGAGACCGCGCTGGCGCTAGCCGACCTGCTGTATGGCGGCGAGCGTTTCATCACCACCATAAACATGTCCGAATTTCAGGAGAAGCACTCCGTCTCGCGCCTGATCGGTGCACCGCCCGGATATGTCGGCTATGGCGAGGGTGGCATGCTCACCGAGGCGGTACGCCAGAAGCCCTATTCGGTGGTGTTGTTGGACGAAGTGGAGAAGGCCGATCCGGACGTGCTCAACCTTTTCTACCAGATATTCGACAGGGGTGTAGCCAACGATGGCGAAGGGCGCGAGATCGATTTCCGCAATACCCTGTTCCTGATGACCTCCAACCTCGCCAGCGAACGTATCGCTGCGCTTTGCCGGGACGGCGAGCGGCCGTCCCCCGAGATTCTCGAAGACACCATCCGCCCGGTGCTCAGCCAGCATTTCAAACCGGCGTTGCTGGCACGGATGCGGGTGGTGCCGTACTACCCGGTGGGCGGCAGGGTGCTGCGAGAGCTGATCGGGATCAAGCTGGACCGGCTCGGCGAGCGCCTGGCCCGCCGCCACCTGGCTTTCGACTACAGCTCTGCGCTGGTGGATCACCTGGGTGAACGTTGCATCCAGAGCGACAGTGGCGCCCGGCTGATCGATCATCTGCTGGACACTCATCTTCTGCCTCTGGTGGCCGACCGGTTGCTGCAGGCGATGGCGCGCGACGAGCGGCTCGTACGGGTTCACGCGACACTCGACGAGCACGGACACGTGTTCTGCGAGTTCGCCTGAGGTGGCTGCTATGTTCAGTCGTGTTGCGCAACCGCTGTCCTTTGCCGAAGCCCTGCTGGCGCAGTTCACCGCGCTGTCACGGGAAACCGATGCCTCGGCCTTGCTGGGAGGCTTCGCGTGCGCTGTCGGTAAGCTCTGCGGATGCGAGCTGAGCCAACTGTACCTGCTCGACCAGACCCATACGGTGCTCACACTCAGCGCCGAGTGCCGCGATGGCCTGCTGCAGGCGCTGGAGCCCTCCATCCTGCCGGCAGACTACAACGGCGAGCAACTGCTGCAGTTCGCTCTTTGTCAGAACCGTGTGGTCAGCCTCGTTGACCTTCCGGCCCGGCTGCACGAGACCGGCTTCCTGCCGCTACGGGACAAGCCGTGGCTGTCCCTGCTGTGCGTGCCGCTGATGAGCCCGGAAAAAACGGTAGGAGGGGTGGTTGTCTGCGCCACCCTGCGGCCACTGAACCTGCAGGGGTTCGCCCATGCGCTGGGCCAGCTCGGCTCGTTCGTGCTGGCCCAGTTGCATTTGCTGCAGCGCCTGGCGCATCCCGCCAGTGAGCCGCAGGGACCATCCAGTGCGCCGGTGGTCAGCGGCTACGGGCTGATCGGTCGGAGCGCGGCGATGCGCGAGACCTGCCGGATGATCAGCAAGGTCCTGCATACCCCCTACACGGTACTGCTGCAGGGCGAGACCGGTACCGGCAAGGAGGTGGTCGCACGGGCGATCCACGAGTACGGTCCACGACGCTCGCAGGCCTTCGTGGTGCAGAACTGCGCGGCGTTTCCGGAAAACTTGCTGGAGAGCGAACTGTTCGGCTACCGAAAGGGCGCTTTTACCGGTGCCGAACGCGACCGCCCCGGGCTGTTCGACGCCGCCGACGGCGGAACCCTGTTGCTCGACGAGATCGGCGACATGTCCCTGCCGCTCCAGGCCAAGCTGTTGCGCGTGCTGCAGGAAGGCGAGATTCGCCCGCTCGGTGGCAACGACACGCACAAGGTCGATGTACGCATCATCGCCGCTACCCACCGTGACCTCGCCCTGCTGGTACGCGATGGCAAGTTCCGCGAAGACCTCTACTACCGACTGGCGCAGTTTCCCATCGAGTTGCCGCCGTTGCGCCAGCGCGAGGGCGACGCCCTCGAACTGGCCCGGCATTTCGCCGAACGCGCCTGCGTGTTCCTGCGTCGCGCGCCGCTGGGCTGGTCCGCGGAAGCGCTGGAACTGCTCGAGGGCTATGGCTTTCCCGGCAACGTTCGGGAGCTGAAGGGACTGGTGGAATGCGCGGTATTGCTCTGCGAAGGCGACGTGCTGCTGGCCGAACACTTTTCCCTGCGCGCCCCTCCGGAAGCGGAGGCGCCACTCAAGCTGCGCGAGCATCTGGAGCAGATCGAACGGGACCTGCTGCTCGCCTGCCTGCGCAGAAACGCTGGCAACCAGACCCTCGCCGCGCGCGAACTGGGTCTGCCGCGCCGAACCCTGATCTATCGCATGGGACGCCTGAACATTCATTTCGGCGATCCCCGGACCTGAAGCCCATGATCGAGATTTCCTTCCATCCATCCCTGCCGGGCGCGCGCCTGGAGCGCGGCGTCCGCGGCCCCTCCATGGAGACTCCCTGATGCCTGTTCGTCACTGGCCCTCCGTGCTTCTGGCCCTGGCCGTCCTCTGCGGCCTCGCCGGTTGCAGCGGCAACTACAAATTCAACGACGGCGACTATCGCCCGCTTGGCGATCCGCAGGTGGTCAATCGCGGCAAGTGACCGCAAGGAGCGATCTCATGGAACTGGTATTGGAAATGCTCAGCGCCAAGCAATTCGTACCGACGGAGCTATGCAGCAAGACCTTCGGCAGGAACGGCGGCCTCATCGGCCGCGGCGGTGAGTGCGATTGGGCGATTCCCGATCGCAAGCGGCACCTGTCCAAGCAGCATGCGCGGGTCAGCTATCGCAACGGCGCGTTCTACCTGACCGACACCAGCAGCAACGGCATCCGCGCCGGCAACGGCAGCCGCCTGCCGCATGGCGAGCCGCAGCGCATCGAGCAGGACAGCGTCTTCCTGCTCGGCGACTTCGAAATCCGCGCGCGGTTGCTGCGCGAGCCCGACGAGTTCGCCATGGACGTCGGGCGGCCGCAGCCGGCGGGCAGCATCATTCCGGACGATGCCTTCCTGGCCCTCGATCCGTTGCAGGCGCTCGACCAGGACGGTACAGATGCCTACGAACTCGACGACCTGAGCGCGATCGCCCAGCCCAGTCATGAGGCCGGGGCGCGTGCGGACTACGCGCGGATCGACATGGAAAGCCTGGTCGTACCGGAGCTGGTGCCCGCTCCGGCGGCTCCGCAGGAACCCGTGGAAAGTCCGCGTCCGGAACACGACGAAGCCTTCTGGCAGCGTTTCGGCCAGGCCCTCGGAGTGGACCTCGAAGGCCTCGACGGCGCTGCGCGCGAAGCGCTGGCGATCAATGCCGCCGGTTTGCTGCGGCAGTGCATCGGCGGCTTGCAGCAGAGCCTGCGGACCCGCAGCGAACTGAAGAACGAACTGCGCCTGTCGCTGAGCACGTTGCGCGATACCGGCAAGAATCCCTTGCGCTTCAGCGGCGATGCCAGCGAGGCGCTGGGGCATCTGCTACGGGATGGCAAGCCTGGCCAGTTGAGTGGCGAACAGGCCGTCGCACGCAGTTTCCGCGACCTCCAGGCGCACCAGGTAGCGCTGCTCGGCGCCAGCCGGGCGGCGGTGCGCGCGACCCTCGAGCATTTCTCGCCGCAGCAGCTGGCCCTGCGTTTCGAGCGCGATGGCCGCCGGCCGTTGCTGGCCACCTCGGGCAGCCGCTGGCGTGCCTACGGTCGCTACCACCAGTCGCTATGCCAGGACAATGACTGGAGCGAGCGCCTGCTGGCGCGTGATTTCGCCCAGGCCTACGAAGAACAGGTTCGCCTGATTTCCACCCTCTACACCGAGCACCAAGGATGATCGCCATGTCTCGTCGCCCGATCCCGCCAGCCAGGGCGCTGGCCATGCTCGCCGTCCTGGCGCTGCTGGCCGGTTGTTCCACGCTGTCGCCGTATTCCAAACTGACCAAGCTCGACCTCGCCCTGAGCGCCGGCGAGCGGGTCAATCCCGACCTCAATGGCCGGCCGTCGCCGGTGGTAGTGCGGCTGTTCGAGCTGAAGCACCCGGTGGCGTTCGAGAACGCCGACTTCTTCAGCCTCTACGAACGTCCCAAGGAGACCCTGGACCCCGACCTGGTGACCAGCGAGGAGCTGGAGCTGCGTCCCGGCGAGCGGGTCGAACTCAAGCTCAGCGTGGAGCAGGGGAGCCGCTACGTGGGCGTGCTCGCCGCCTACCGCGATCTCGGCGAGGCAAGCTGGCGCTACGTGGTGCCGGTCACGGCGAAAGAGCTGACCCGGGTAGAGCTGAAGCTGGACCAGAAGGGCATCCTGAATGCCGGCGAACTGCTCGGCAAGGCGGGTTACGCGCGATGAACGTGCACAAGATCGTCTGGCAGGAAGGCATGCTGCTGCGCCCGCAGCACCTGCAACACAACGACCGCTACTACGACAACCAGATGAAGGCCCGGACCCAGTTGCTGGGCAGCTACAGCTGGGGCTTCCTCGCCCTGGAGCTGGACCGCCAGTTCCTCAACATGGGCAAGCTGGTGATCAGCCAGGCCTCCGGCGTATTGCCCGACGGCAGCCTGTTCGAACTCGGCGGCAACACCGAGCCGCTCGCTCTCGACGTGCCGCCCAATACCTCGAACGTGCCGATCTACCTGGCCCTGCCGCTGGTCACCGGCAACCACATCGAGGCGCGCCGGCCGGAGCAGGCCGAGGTCCTGGCGCGCTATACCGCCTACGACCTGGAGGTGGCGGACTCCAACGCCGGCGAGGATTCCATGGTGCAGGTCAGCTGTGCGCGGCCGGATTTTCGCCTGCTGCTCGGCGAGCAGCAGAGCGACCAGGCCTACGTCAAACTGAAGGTGGCGGTGGTGCTGGACACCACGCCGGACGGGGTGATCAGCCTCGACCCTGACTTCGTGCCGAGCCACCTCCACGCCCATGCATCCGCCTACCTGCTGTCCTGCCTGAAGGAAGTGATCAGCATGCTCGGCCATCGCGGCGACACCATCGCCGAGCGTATCCGGTCCAATGGCAAGGTCGGCGGCGCGGAGGTCGGCGATTTCATGATGCTGCAACTGATCAATCGCACCGAGTTGCTGCTGCGCCACTACCTGGGATTGGAGCAGGTGCATCCGGAGCAGTTGTACCGGGTGCTGCTGACCATGCTCGGCGACCTCGCCACCTTCGGCAGCGAGAGCAAGCGTCCGCGCCTGGACAGCCGTTACCAGCACAGCGACCAGGGCGCCAGCTTCCGCAGGCTGATGGAGGCGATCCGCCAGGTCCTGTCGATGGTGCTCGAGCAGCATGCCATCGAACTGCCTCTCCAGGCCCGCCAGTACGGCATCCTGGTCTCGCCCCTGCACGACCACAAGCTGCTCGGCAGCGCCTCGTTCGTCCTCGCCGCCAGTGCCAATTGCGAGTCGGAGGAACTGCGCCAGCGCCTGCCCGCGCATCTCAAGGTGGGCGCGGTCGAGCACATTCGCCAACTGGTCAACCTGCACCTGCCGGGGATCCGGGTCAAGCCGCTGCCGGTGGCGCCGCGGCAGATCCCGTTCCACTCCAGCAAGACCTATTTCATTCTCGAACCCAACGCCGAGGACATGACCCAACTGGAGCGCTCCGGCGGTTTCGCGTTCCACGTATCCGGCGAGTTCTCCGAGCTTGAGCTGAAATTCTGGGCCATCAGGAACTGAACATGATCAAGGAAAGGGAATACCACGAGGACGAGAAGACCGTCCTCCTCGATCACCAGGGACAGGTACCGGCCCAGGGGCCGCTGACCGATTTCGCCGAACCGCCGCGCTTCGAGCAGCTCGAGGAGCGGATGATCTACGCGGCGCGCCTGCGTCCGGGCGAAGCCTTCAACGTCAGCCTGAACCCGCTGGTGGCGGCGGCTTCCGAACTGCTTTCGGAAGTGGTCCGACTCAAGCACAGCACCGTGCTGGAGAACCTTGCGGCGCTCAAGGAGCGGTTGACCTCCGCCATGAAGCTCTTCGAATTCCGCGCCGTGCAGGATGGCGTAGAAAACAGCCAGGTCATGGCGGCGCGCTACGTGCTGTGCACGGTGGTCGACGAGGCGGTGGTGACCACCCCATGGGGCAACGAAAGCGAATGGTCGAAGATCAGCCTGCTGAGCAGCTTCCATAACGAGACCTTCGGCGGCGAGAAGTTCTTCCAGTTGCTCGATCGGCTGTCGAAGAACCCGGTCAAGCATCTGCCGATGCTGGAGCTGATGTACCTCTGCCTGGCCCTAGGCTTCGAGGGCAAGTACCGGGTGATGGCTCGCGGCGTGCTCGACCTGGACGGTATTTCCGATGCGCTCTACCGGCAGATCCGCCAGTTGCGCGGCGACGTGCCGCGCGAACTGTCACCGCACTGGCAGGGGCTCAGCGACCAGCGTCGCGGCCTGGTGCGGATTGTGCCCTGGTGGATGGCGGCGTTGTTCACCCTGGTCTGCCTGGTGGTGATGTATTCGGGATTCGCCTGGGTTCTCGGCGAGCAACGCGACACGGTGCTGCAGCCATACCAGTCGCTCGATGCGGCGGCAGGACAGCCCGGTTCGTAAACACAGGGACGCGAAATGAAAAACTTCTTCAAGAAAGTCGGCGCCTTCCTGCGCAAGACGTGGGTCTGGACGCTGTTGCTGGTACTCCTGGCGGCATTGCTGGTGTGGTTCGTCGGGCCGCTGCTGGCGGTCGCCGACTACAAGTTCTGGGAAAGCCCGACCTCGCGGTTGCTGAGCATCAGCCTGATGTTCCTGGTCTGGGGGTTGGCGATGGTCTTCGTCAGCTGGCGCGCCGGAGTGCGGCGCAAGGCCGTCGAGGACAGCGACGAGGGCCAGGAGCGCCTGCGCCGCGACGGTCTGATCGAAGACGAACAGAAGGAATTGCGCAGCCGCTTCAAGGACGCCTTGCGCACCCTGAAGACCTCCAGCCTGTACCGCGGCCGCAGCGAGCGCTGGCGCAACGAGCTGCCCTGGTACCTGCTGATCGGCCCGCAGGGAAGCGGCAAGACCAGCCTGCTGGACTTTTCCGGACTGGAATTCCCGATCAACCGGATCGACCGCAAGTTGACCCGTGACACCGCCGGTACGCGCTACTGCGACTGGTACTTCGCCGACCACGGCGTCCTGATCGACACCGCCGGGCGCTACCTGACCCAAGCCGACGGCGAGGTCGACGGGGGCGCCTGGGCGACCCTGCTCGGCCTGTTGCGCAAGCGCCGCCGCGCACGGCCGCTGAATGGCGTGATGGTGTCGATTCCGGTGGAGACGTTGCTCAGCGACGACGAAATGGCGCTGGATACGCTGGCTCGCCAGGTGCGCGCGCGTCTGCAGGAAATCCAGCAGACCCTGCACCTCGATCTGCCGGTCTACCTGGTGCTGAGCAAGGCCGACCAGTTGCTCGGCTTCGACGAGTTCTTCGACCAGTTGAGCCGCGAGGAGAGCGACCAGGTCCTGGGCACCAGCTTCGGCAAGGAGCAGAACGGCACCGATGTGACGGTCCTGCGCCAGGCGTTCGAGGACCTCCTGCGACGCCTGAACAGCCAGGTGATCATGCGCATCCACCAGGAACGCGATACCCTGCGTCGCGGTCGCATCCTCGACTTTCCGCACCAGCTTGGCCAGATCGGCGAGCGGTTGTGCCTGTTCGTCGAACTCGCCTTCACCGGCAATCGATACCAGCGCGCCAGCCGCCTGCGCGGCTTCTACCTGACCAGCGCGCCGCACCTGGCCCAGCAGCTGGACGAGGACACCGCCGGCATCGGCGCCAACCTGGGGATCGCCAGCGGCCTGCTGCCGACCCTGCGCAACGGGCGCTCGCGCTTCATCCATCACCTGCTGAGCCAGGTGATCTTCCCCGAGGCCAACCTGGCAGGTCTCGATCGCCGCGAACGCACGCGCATCCACTGGGGCCAGCGCGCCCTGTACGTCGGTTCGCTGGCGCTCCTTCTGCTATTCGGCCTGCTCTGGGCTGGCGGTTTCTCGGCCAACCACGAGCGCCTGGAGCGGGTCCGCGAGCTGGCGCAGCAATGGGCCCAGCAGCGCCAGGCGCTTGGCGAGCGCGACGACGCCATGGCGGCGCTGAAGACGCTGGATAGCAGCTATGCGGCGACCACCGTGTTTCCGCCCAAAGGGGAAGTCTCGCTGCACGAGCGCGCCGGGCTGTACCAGGGCAACGAGGTCAACCCCCCGCTGGCCGCTGCCTATCGCCGCGAGCTGGAGACGCAACTGCTGCCGCGCGTGGCGCGGATGCTCGAAGCGCAGATCCGCGGCAACATGCAGAATCGCGAACGCCTGCTCAACAGCCTGCGGGCCTACCTGATGCTGAATCTGCGCGAGCGCCGCGAGAACGGATGGCTCAAGGACTGGGTGGCTACCGAATGGTCGCAGCGCTATGCCGGCAACGGCACCGTGCAGAATGGCCTGAACACGCATTTCGCCCGTCTGCTCGAGCAACCGTTCAGCTATCCGCTGAACGACACCCTGGTGGCCCAGGCGCGCCAGGTGCTGCGCAGCGAGTCCCTGGCCAACGTGGTCTACCGGGTGCTGCGCGAACAGGCGCGAAGCCTGCCCGAGTATCGTTTCGGCCAGCACCTGGGGCCGCAGGCCGGTCTGTTCGTCGGCACCGACTACGTGATCCCGGGGTTCTATACCCAGCAGGGCTACCAGCAGTACTTCGTGGTCCAGGGCGCCAGCCTGGTCAACGACATCCTTCGCGACAACTGGGTCCTGGGCGAGGGCAGCGGGATCAGTGACATGGACCTGCGGCGCCTGATGGTCGAACTCGAACAGCTGTATTTCCGCGACTACGCGAACTTCTGGAGCGAGGCGGTCGGACGCCTGGGCCTGCTGCCGTTCAACGATGCCGGAGAGGGCGCCGACCAGATTTCCGGGCTGCTCGCCGCCAACTCGCCGATTCTCCAGTTGTTGCTGGAGGTCCGTGAGAACACCCGTTTCCCGGTCCTGGCGGAGAGCGCCGAGGCGTTGGCAGAGGCTAGCGACAAGGCCGCGGAAAAGGGCGGCAAGCTGGGCAAGGCGGCCGCCGCGGCGGCCGGCAAGGCCAGGGACGCGTTGGCGAAGAACCTGCCGGATACCGCGAAGAAGTCCCTGCAACGCCGCTTCGAGCCCCTGCATCGCCTGCTCGACGATAACAACGGCCCGGCGGCCGACCTCACCCCGCTGTTGCAGGCGCTCAACGAGTTGCAGTTGCAACTCGCCGGACTGGCGCGCGCCAGCCAGCCGGAGCATGCGGCTTTCGACATGGCGAAGAACCGCATGGGCGGCCAGCGCGATGCCCTGAGCAACCTGCGCAACGCCTCCGCGCGACTGCCGCGACCGCTCGGCGGATGGTTCAGCGTGCTGGCCGAAGACGCCTGGCGGCTGGTCCTCGGCGATGCCTACCTGTACCTCAACCAGCGCTACCAGAGCGAGCTGTACGGTTTCTACAGCAAGGCGATCAACAAGCGCTACCCGTTCAACGCGCACAGCGCCAGCGATGTCGCGGTCAGCGATTTTCGCGAGTTCTTCAAGGCGCAGGGCGTCGCCGAACGTTTCTTCGAAACCTACATGCGGCCCTTCGTCAGCGGTGACCCGGGCAGCTACCGCCTGCGCAGCGTGGACGGCTACAGCCTGCCGATGTCCAAGGTCTATCTCGACCAGATGGGCACGGCCCAGGTGATTCGCCAGAGCTTCTTCGCCGAGAACCCGGGCGAGCCGCAGGTGCGCTTCCGCCTGGAGCCCTATACCCTCGATCCTGGCGTCAGCCGCGCCGAGTTCCGTTTCGACGGTCAATCCATGGAATACCGCCACGGCCCGATCGTGCCGATGTCGTTCAAGTGGCCCAGCGACGCCGACGGCGGCCGCACCAGCCTGGTGCTGGAGAAGATGGCCGGGCGACCGGTGGGAATCGAACGCAATACCGGGCCCTGGTCGCTGTTCAGGCTGTTCGACCTGATGCAGACCGAGTACCTCAGCGGGCGTGACGTGATGGTGCTCAAGGCCGACCTGGGCGGCCTGCGCGCCAACTACCTGCTGCTCGCCCAGCGCACGCCGAATCCGTTCGATCTCGCGGTCCTGCGCAGCTTCCGCATGCCGGTGCAGCTCTGATGCAACGCACCGAGCCCTGGCGCAGCGCGGCGCGCACGGATCGCGGCAAGGTCCGCGCGCGCAACGAGGATGCCTTCCTGGACTGCCCGGATCGCGGGCTCTGGGCGGTCGCCGATGGCATGGGCGGGCACCAGGCCGGCGACCTGGCCAGCCGGATGATCGTCACCAGCCTGGCGGAACTGCCGGCCCGGGCGGGATTCGACGAGCGCCTGAACGCGATGCGCCAGTGCCTGCACTGGCTCAACCGGCGCCTGGGCGAGGAACTCACCCTCAGCGCCGAACGCGGTGACAGGATCATCGGTAGTACGGTGGTGGCGCTGGTCGTGGAGGGCTCGCGGGCGGCCTGCGTGTGGGTTGGCGACAGCCGCTGCTACCTGTGGCGCGGCCAGCGGCTGTACCAGCTGTCCCGCGACCACTCGCTGTTGCAGCGACTGGTCGACGAACGGCGGATGAATATCGAGCAGGCCCGCGCCTATCCCTCGGCGCGCGCGCTGACCCGTGCCGTCGGCGCCAGCGAACAACTGGTGCTGGACGTGCTGGAACTGGAGGTGCATCCCGGTGACGTCTTCCTGCTCTGCAGCGACGGACTCTATGAAGAGCTGAGCGCCGATGCACTGGGCCGCGCGTTGAGCCTGGCATCGCCGCAGGTGGCGGTGGAGCGGCTGTTCGACGGCGCCTTGAGCGGCGCCGCGCGGGACAACCTGACGGCCGTGGTGATCCGCCAATGAACGAACCGCTGTCGTCGCTGGAGCTGCTGCCGGAGGAGGAGGGCGGCGCAAACCTGACCTATTTCGCCTTCGCCGCCCCGGCCGCCTCGGCGCCGGAGCTGCCGGCCGTGTTGCCCGGTCCGCTGCCGGACGTTCTTTCCGGGCGCTACCGTCTGGAGCGGATGCTGGGCGCCGGCGGCATGGGGACGGTATACCGTGCCCGGGACCTGCTCCATGAGCAGTTCGGCGACCCGGCGCCGCTGGTAGCGCTGAAGCTGCTCAACGAATCGGTCGCCGAGTCACCCGACGCCAGCGCCTTGCTCTATAGCGAGTTCGCCCTGACCCGGCGCTTGCGCCATCCGAGCGTCGTGCGTCTGTTCACTTTCGACGTCGACACCGCATGCCAGCGCGCCTACATCGTCATGGAACTCATGTCTGGCCTGCCGCTCGACCGCCTGCTCTGCGAGCGTCCCGAAGGCCTGCCCTGGTCCGAGCTGAGCGCGATCGCCCGGCCGTTGCTGGATGCTCTGGCCTATGTCCACGAACAAGGGGTGCTGCATGGCGACCTGAAGCCGAGCAACGTGATGCTCGGCGAGGAGGGCGTGCGGCTCTTCGACTTCGGCCTCGGCCAGGCGCAGGCAGGCATCTTGGACGGCCTGCCGCAGCTCAGCCGGGGCCGCATCGACGCCTGGACTCCGGGCTACGCCGCTCCCGAACTGCTCGAGGGCGCACCGCTGTCGCCGGCGGCCGACCTGTATGCGCTGGCCTGCGTCCTCTACGAACTGGCCGACGGTCGCCATCCGTTCCGCCGCCTGCCCTCGAACCAGGCCCGGGAGCAGGGGCTGGAGCGCCAGTTGCGCGCGCCCGGACACCTGCCTCGGCGCTGTTGGCCGGCGCTGCGTACCGCCCTGAGCCTCGACCCCGAACGGCGCTGCATCGGCGTCCGCGAATTGCAGGAAGCGCTGGGCGCGCGGCGTTCCTGGCTGGCCGGCGTTTTCGCCCGTTGAGCCGGCGCGTTCGGTTTGCATGGCCTCTATGGCCGCTCTCCGCAAGCGCTCTGCAGGGCGATACGGTTGCCTTCGCTGTCCCTGATCTCGGCGATGAACACGCCGTCGCCAAGCGGCGTCTTCGGGAAGAGGATTTCGCTGCCTTCGCCGAGGGCCCGAGCAAGGACGGCATCCAGGTCCGCGACATTCAGGTAGATGATCGCCCCATGTAGCGTAGGCACGTAGACGTCGCCCTCGGCGAGTGCGCCGCTGGCACCATCACGGCCTTCCTCGAAGGGGAAATGCGCCATTCTGCTTCCGTGCAGGGTGGCTACCTCGCCGAACGCCACTCCGAACACCGAGGCGTAGAAACGCATCGCCCTCTCCAAATCGGTCACTGGTATTTCCACGTGCGCGATCAGGTTCATTTCCTTCCTGTCCTGTCGGGACCGCTGGTGACGCCGCTTTCCGGCGACGATGGTCGATGTTCAGCCGTGCGAAACCGGGTGGATCGAGCGGGCAGGCCGCCGCGAGGGGGGCGAATGAATTCATGCGAAATTCATTAACATCTTGTCCCGCTTGACCGGCGTCAATACCCATACTGCGTCACAAAAATACCCTGGCCCCAGGCCGTTCGGAAAGGCCGTTCGCTGTTCGCTTGGGGGAAGTCATCATGGCGCATCTGGTCTGGCAGGATGACCTGAATACCGGTATTCAGGTCATCGACAATCAACACAAACGCATCGTCGAGATGATCAATCTCCTGCATGACGCCCAGCAGGGCAAGGAGCACGCGGCCATCGCCGAGGTGATCGAGGAACTGGTGGACTACACCCTGTCGCACTTCGCCTTCGAGGAAACCCTGATGGAGGACGCCGGCTATCAGTTCTCCCGGGCGCACAAGAAGATCCACGAGCTGTTCATTCGTCGGGTCTCGGAGTACCGCGTGCGCTTCCAGGCCGGCGAGGATGTTGGCGACGAACTCAAGGGCCTGCTCTCGCGCTGGTTGTTCAATCACATCCGCAACGACGATGCCGGCTACGTCGACGCGGTGCGCCACAGCATGTCAGAACTGGTCAAGGACAAGAGCGAGGGCGGCTGGCTGTCGCGCTCGATGAAGCGCTTCTTCGGTTGAGCGCCGGGTATGGAAATGAAAAAACCGGCCGATTGGGCCGGTTTTTTCATCGACGGAGCGAGCTTCAGCGGATCAGGCTGAGGAATTCGCTGCGGGTCGCGGCGTTGTTGCGGAATTCGCCGAGCATCACCGAGGTGACCATGGACGAGTTCTGCTTTTCCACGCCGCGCATCATCATGCACATGTGCTGGGCCTGGATCACCACGGCGACACCGAGGGCGCCGGTGACCTGCTGGACCGCCTCGGCGATCTGCCGGCTCATGTTCTCCTGGATCTGCAGGCGGCGGGCATACATGTCGACGATCCGCGCGACCTTCGACAGGCCGAGTACCTTGCCGTTCGGGATGTAGGCCACATGGGCCTTGCCGATGAAGGGCAGCAGGTGGTGCTCGCAAAGCGAATACAGCTCGATATCCTTGACCAGCACCATCTCGCTGTTGTCGGAGCTGAACAGGGCGCCGTTGACGACTTCTTCCAGGCTCTGTTCGTAGCCGCGGCACAGGTATTTCATGGCCTTGGCGGCACGCTTGGGCGTGTCCAGCAGACCTTCGCGGTTAACGTCCTCGCCGAGCTGGGTGAGGATCGAGGAGTAGTGTTGTTCCAGGGACATGGGCGTTCCAGTCAGACGAATACCAGCGCGGAGGGTAGGACGTCGCCGGGCCGCTGGCAAGACTCGGCGGACGCCGGTTATTCGTCGCGGCCTTCGAGCATGGTCCTGCGCAGCATCACATAGACCGAGCCGGTGCCGCCGTGGCGCGGCAGGCAGGAGGTGAATCCGAGCACCTGCGGGTGCTGGCGCAGCCAGGTGTTGACGTGGCTCTTCACCAATGGGCTGCGGCCGTCCTTGCGTGCCGCCTTGCCGTGGGTCACGCGCACGCAGCGGATTTCCAGGCGGGTGGCTTCGGCGAGGAAATCCCAGAGGGTCTGCCGGGCCTTTTCCACGCTCATGCCGTGCAGGTCCAGGCTGCCGTCGAAGGGAATCAGGCCCTGCTTGAGCTTGCGCAGCTGGCCTTCCTGGACACCATCGCGTGCCCAGGACAGCTCGTCCTCGGGGCCGACGTCGATGACGAACTGGTCGGACAGGCCGTCGACGCGGATCTCGTCGTTGCGCACGCTGGCATTGAGCTGGCGCTGCTTGAGCTGCTGGCGGTCGTTGCGGGGTTTGCCGGTGTCGGCGCGGTCGACCGAGATGCGCTTGACGCCGCGCATCTCGCTCTTGAACAGGGAAAAGTCGTCGTCTTGCATGGGGCCTCCGCGAAGCGGCGCATTCTACCGGATCGGCCGGCCGCCGGCAGCCCGCTCAGTCGCGCTTTTTCATCAGGCTGGGGGACAGGCTCAGGTCACTGTTGCGACGGCCCCGGCGGCGGCTGAAGCGCCAGAAGAACACGCCCAGCCAGAGCGATAGCAGGCCAAGCGCCAGCAGTACGCCGCCGGCACCGGGTTCGATATGCATCATCCCCACCGCCGGCTGGCGGCCGATCAGCGCCGAGGCGCCGGCCAGCGCCAGCAGCACGCCGAGGGTCGCCACCAGGGCCGCCAGCGCCGCCGCCAGGCGCCAGCGCCAGACCCGTGGTCGGCGCGGGCGCAGGCGGCGCGCATCGAAACTATCGGACAACTTCATCCCGACTTCCTCATGTGTCATCGGGGCTAGGACCGGAAGCTCCCGGCCGGGTTCCCGAGTTTCCGGGAGCTGCGGGCAAACCGTGCGCCGCGTCTCCCGGTCCTGCAGGCAGACTAGTCCTCCGCAGGGCCGGGCGGGAGAGCGGCAGGATGGGCGGTCAGACCAGTTCCCTGGCCTGGGCGACGATCGCCGCGAAGTTGTCGCCGAGCGCGGCGATTTCGGCGCGTTGCAGGTCGTCGGCGCGCAGCACCTCGCCGTTCAGGGCGGGAATGTCGCGGGTGGCGCAGGTGCTGTCGGCGAGAGTGCAGCGATAGCCATAGTCCTTGGCGGCGCGCACGGTGGTGCTGACGCTGGAATGGGTCATGAAGCCGCAGACGATCAGGTCGAGGCGTCCATGGTTCTGCAGCAGCTCGTGCAGCTCGGTGCCGGAAAAGGCGTTGGGCAGGCGTTTCTCCACGACCTTTTCGCCATCCTCCGGTTGCAGTTCCGGAAGGAACTGGCCGCGCGGGCCCTGCGGATCGAACAGGCCCCCCTGGATGCCCAGGTGGCGGACATGGACGATGGGCGTGCCGCTGGCGCGTGCCGCCTGCACCAGCACGCCGATCTCCGCGACCGCGGTCTCCAGGCCGGGCAGGCGCAGGGCGCCGCTGCGGTACTCTTCCTGGGCATCGATGATCAGCAGGGTGCTCTGCCGAAGGGGGGCTGGCGGGTAGCCGCGTCCGCTGATCTGCAAAAGGGTGAGCGGATGAGGCATGACACTACTCCTGAGAAGGCACATGTCCTTCATTCTGGCCCCTATCGACGAGACTGTGAACCTTTGCCGCAGGCGCACTAAAGTGGTATGGACTTCCGGCGATGGAGGCCAGGCGCGGCGCGATCGGCTAGAATGACGGCCTTTTGTGCGTTGCGAGGAGCCATTCCGTCATGTCCGAGTCCCGTCTGCTCACCCTGCGCGACTACATCCGCTGGGCTGTCAGCCGCTTTCACGCCGCCGGCCTGTTCTTCGGCCATGGCACCGACAATGCCTGGGACGAGGCGCGCCACCTGGTTCTCGGGTCCTTGCACCTGCCCTGGGAAATTTCGGACAGCTACCTGGATTGCCGCCTGGAGGATGACGAGCGCCTCGAACTGGCGGAGGTGCTCCGCCGGCGCATCGAGGAACGCATCCCGGCCGCCTACCTGCTGGGCGAGGCCTGGTTCTGCGGCCTGCCTTTTAGTGTCGACGAGCGCGTGCTGGTGCCGCGCTCGCCGATCGCCGAGCTGATCGAACAGCGCTTTTCCCCCTGGCTGCCGGCCGAGCCGGCGCGGATCCTCGACCTCTGTACCGGCTCCGGCTGCATCGGCATCGCCTGCGCCTACGCCTTCGAACAGGCGGAAGTGGTGCTCGCCGACCTGTCCTTCGACGCGCTGGAGGTGGCCAACATGAACATCGAGCGCCACGACCTCGGCGAGCGCGTCTATACCGTCCAGGGCGATGGCTTCGCCGGCCTGCCCGGGCAGCGTTTCGACCTCATCGTGTCCAACCCGCCCTATGTGGACGCCGAGGACTTTGCCGACATGCCGGCGGAGTTCCGCCATGAGCCGGAGCTGGGCCTGGCCTGTGGCGACGACGGCCTGGACCTGGTGCGGCGGATGCTTGCCGAGGCGGCCGACCACCTCGGCGAGAAAGGCCTGCTGATCGTCGAGGTGGGCAACAGCGAGGTGCACGTGCAGTCGCTGTACCCGGAAGTGGATTTCACCTGGCTGGAGTTCGAGCACGGTGGGCATGGCGTGTTCATGCTGTCCGCCGCGCAGTGCCGCGAACACCAGGCGTTGTTCCGTTCGCGCCTGAAGAAGTGATGCGAGGTCGCCAGCCGTTCAGTGGGTGGCGATCCAGATCAGCAGGCCGGCCTGGAACACCGCGAAGGCGGTCAGGCAGGCGATGGTGAAGCGCAGGCCGGTGTCGTCGCGGCGATAGTGGTTGATGCGCTGCTCCAGCTGGCGGATCTCGTTTTCCTGGGACTGCAGGGCCTGCTCGGCCTGTTCCAGCATCGCCGCGGCGTCCAGCAGCGGTACGAGCTGCACCTTGTCCTTGTGCCAATCGCTGTGCAGTTCGCTGATCCGGCCGGCGCTGTAGCGGGCCTTGAGCAGCCGCTGGTCCTCGTAGGTGACGTCGAAGCCCTGGGCGCGGATGAAATGGTCGCGGCGCAGGCGCGCGTCTTCGGTCAGGCCATCCTTTAGCGCCAGCGCGCCGCCCTCGACCTTGTAGTGGGCCCAGCGCCGCTGCGCCCAGGCGATCGCCTGGGCCAGCAGGAAACGGCCCAGCCCGCGGTTCAACGGCTCCAGGTTGAGCCCCGCGTCCGAGCCGAAGCGGACTTCCTTGTTACGGTGGTCGGCCCAGACCTCCAGCAGGTTCTGTTCCTTGCGCAGCATCAGGCCCGGAACCTGGATGCTCAGGCGCAGCAGGCTCTGGTCGGCGCTGTGACGCTCGACCCGGCCGAGCTGGACGAAGCGCAGCGGGCGGGCGCCGGTGCTCCGGTCGGTGGGCAGCGGTGCCAGGCGGAGCAGGCGGAAATGCTCCGGCGCCAGGTCGGCCCAGGGGTGCGGTGGTTGCTTCTCGGCTTCTTCTGCGGCCGGTTGGGTGTCGCTATCGATCATCGGGCATCCTCTGGCCGGCCGCGTTCACGGGCCGGCTTTCAGACGTTGTCGGCGCCAGGGGCGATTTCTGTAGCGCCTCAGCCGGCTTTTTCCGCGTTGCCACTGCGCAGGATGAAGCGGCTGAGCGCCTCGACCAGTTGCCGGGCCAGCGGCAGGTTCGGGTCGTTGTAGGCGGATAGCTGTTGCAGGCCGGTGCTCGGGGCGATCCGCAGGATATGGTTCATGCCGTCGATCAGCACCAGTTGCGAGTCGGGCTTGGCCCGCTTGAGCGCCTGGGCATCGGCGACGCCGACCTGGATGTCGTTGCGGCCCTGGACGATCAGGGTCGGGATGCGCAGGGCGGCGAAGGCCCGTGCCGGGTCCTCGCGGAACAGCGAGATCAGGTACGGCTGCACGCTGGGGCGGAGCAGGCTGGACAAGGCCGGCGGAATGTCCCGGCGCATCTGCCCGGCCTTCAGCGAAGCGAGCACCGAGTCGGCCTGGCGCAGTTGCGCCGGCGGCAGGCGGCCACGCAACTGCTCGCGCAGCACCTGGTCGATCGGCTGGCCACTGCCGGCGATGGCGATCAGTTCATCGGCGGACGTGCGTGGCGCCGCCAGGCTGGCGATCAGCGCGCCTTCGCTATGGCCGACCAGGATCAGCCGGGAGAAGCGTGGGTCGCGCGCCAGCCGCTGGCTCCAGGCGACCACGTCGTCGACGTAGGCGCCGACGCTGAGGTCCTCCTCGCGCGGCGCCGCCGCCAGGCTGCGGGCGACCCCGCGCTTGTCGTAGCGGACGCTGGCGATCCCGCGTTCGGCCAGGGCCTCGGCAAGCCGCAGCAGGTAGCGGTTGTTGCCGCCGAAGGGGTTGTTGCCGTCGCGATCGGTCGGCCCGGAGCCGGCGACCAGCAGGACCACCGGCGGCGGCTCGGCGCTCCTGGGCAGCAGCAGCGAGCCGCGCAGCACGCCGTGGCCAGTGTCCAGGTCGTAGGGGCGGTGGAGGATGCTGCCGGGAGCGGCATGGGCCAGGTTGGCGAACAGGCAGAGCAGGGCGAGGAGGGCGCGCGGCATGGAGGTCTTCATGGACGGATGATAGCGCTTTGAGCGCGCCTGCCGGGGAAGGTTCGCAGGCCCGTTTCCGGCGGGTATACTCCTTTGCCTTTCCCTCTCGACTTCCCGCGGAGCCTCGCATGTCCGGCAACACCTACGGCAAGCTGTTCACCGTCACCAGCGCTGGCGAAAGCCACGGCCCGGCGCTGGTCGCCATCGTCGATGGGTGCCCTCCGGGGCTGGAACTGTCCGCCCAGGATCTGCAGCGCGACCTCGACCGGCGCAAGCCCGGCACCAGTCGGCACACCACCCAGCGCCAGGAGGCCGACGAGGTGGAGATCCTTTCCGGGGTGTTCGAGGGCCGGACCACGGGCACGCCGATCGGCCTGCTGATCCGCAACACCGACCAGAAGTCCAAGGATTACTCGGCGATCAAGGACCTGTTCCGTCCGGCCCACGCCGACTACACCTACCACCACAAGTACGGTGTGCGCGACTACCGCGGCGGCGGCCGCTCCTCGGCGCGCGAGACCGCCATGCGCGTGGCCGCCGGCGCCATCGCCAAGAAGTACCTGGCGGGCCTGGGCATCCGGGTGCGCGGCTACATGAGCCAGCTCGGCCCGATCGAGATCCCGTTCAAGACCTGGGACAGCGTCGAGCGGAACGCCTTCTTCAGCCCCGACCCGGACAAGGTGCCGGAGCTGGAGGCCTACATGGACCAACTGCGTCGCGACCAGGACTCGATCGGGGCGAAGATCACCGTGGTCGCCGAAGGCGTGCCGCCGGGCCTGGGCGAGCCGATCTTCGACCGCCTGGACGCCGAGCTGGCGCATGCGCTGATGAGCATCAACGCGGTGAAGGGCGTGGAGATCGGCGCCGGCTTCGCCAGCATCGCCCAGCGCGGCACCGAGCACCGCGACGAACTGACCCCGCAAGGCTTCCTGTCGAACAATGCCGGCGGCATCCTCGGCGGGATCTCCTCCGGCCAGCCGATCGTCGCTCACCTGGCGCTGAAGCCGACCTCCAGCATCACCACCCCGGGCCGTTCGATCGATACCGCCGGCGAACCGGTGGACATGATCACCAAGGGCCGTCACGACCCGTGCGTCGGCATCCGCGCCACGCCGATCGCCGAGGCGATGATGGCCATCGTCCTGCTCGACCAGTTGCTGCGCCAGCGTGGGCAGAACGCCGACGTGCGCGTCGACACGCCGGTCCTGCCGCAGCTGTGAGGGCTGTGGCAGGCAGCGATGCGGGACGGGTGAACGGCGGATCGTGACCAGCGCGGTTCCCTACTGGCGCCTGTCCAGCTTCTATTTCTTCTATTTCGGCCTGCTCGGCGCCACGGCGCCGTTCCTGGCCCTGTATTTCCATCACCTGGGCTTCCCCAGCCCGCGCATCGGCGAGCTGGTGGCGATTCCCATGCTGATGCGTTGCGTCGCGCCCAACCTGTGGGGCTGGCTCGGCGACCACAGCGGCCAGCGCCTGGCCATCGTGCGCTTCGGCGCGGTATGCACGGCGCTGGGCTTCTCGTTGATCTTCGTCAGCCACAGCTACGCCTGGCTGGCGTTGGTGATGGCGTTGCACGCGTTCTTCTGGCACGCCGTGCTGCCGCAGTTCGAGGTCATCACCCTGGCCCACCTGCGCGAGCGCAGCGCCAGCTACAGCCGCATCCGCCTGTGGGGCTCGATCGGTTTCATCTGCACCGTGGTCGGTCTCGGAGCGCTGTTCGAGCGCCTGAGCCTGGACGTCTACCCGGCCGCGCTGCTGGCGATCATGCTCGGCATCGTGCTGTGCAGCTGGTGGGTGCCCAACGCCCAGCCGGCCCATCGCGAGCCGCGCGAAGGCGAGGGCGGTTTCCTCGCCCAGTTGCGCCAGCCGGGCGTGCTGGCGTTCTATCTGTGCGTGTGCCTGATGCAGCTGTCCCACGGGCCGTACTACACCTTCCTCACCCTGCACCTGGAGGCGCTGGGCTACAGCCGCGCGCTGATCGGCCTGCTCTGGGCGCTGGGGGTGGTCGCCGAGGTGCTGCTGTTCCTGGTCATGCCGCGCCTGCTGCAACGTTTCAGCCTGCGCCAGGTGCTGGCGGCGAGCTTCCTGCTGGCGGCGCTGCGCTGGCTGCTCCTCGGCAACCTGGCCGACAGCCTTGCGCTCCTGGCCTTCGCCCAGACGCTGCATGCCGCCACCTTCGGCAGTTTTCATGCGGCCGCCATCCATTTCGTGCAGCGCAGCTTCGGTCCGCGCCAGCAGGGACAGGGGCAGGCGCTATATGCTGCGCTGGCCGGCACCGGCGGTGCGCTGGGCGCGCTGTATTCCGGCTACAGCTGGAACAGCCTGGGCGCGGCCTGGACCTTCGCCATCGCCAGCCTGGCAGCCTTGCTGGCAGCCGCTATCATCAGAACCCGTTTGCAAGAGGTGCGGGCATGAACGACAACCGTGAACAACTGACCCAGCAGATCATCGACGCCGGCCGGTTCCTCTATGGCCGTGGCTGGTCGCCGGCCACCAGCAGCAACTATTCCGCGCGCCTGGACGAGGGGCGCGCGCTGCTCACCGTCTCCGGCAGGCACAAGGGCCAGCTGGGCTTCGACGACGTGCTGGCCACCGACCTGGCCGGCAACAGCCTGGAGCCGGGCAAGAAACCTTCCGCCGAAACCCTCCTGCATACCCAGTTGTATGCCTGGAGTCCGGCGATCGGCGCGGTGCTGCATACCCATTCGGTGAACGCCACCGTGCTTTCCCGCCTGGTCCGCGGCGACCGCCTGGTATTGCAGGACTACGAGTTGCAGAAGGCCTTCGCCGGAGTCACCACCCATGAAGGACAGGTCGAGGTGCCGATCTTCGACAACGACCAGGACATCGCCCGCCTGGCCGGTCGCGTGCAGCCCTGGCTGGAGGCGCACCCGGACTGCCCGGGGTATTTGATCCGCGGCCACGGGCTGTACACTTGGGGCGCACGCATGAGCGATGCCCTGCGTCAGGTGGAAGCTTTCGAGTTTCTGTTCGAGTGTGAACTGAAAGTACTGAGTCTGAGCCGATGAGCAGCCTTACCGTCTATCACGAGAGCCAGCCGGAGCAGCCGCTGAAGCTGCTGACCCATGCCGAGGACATCGCCTCGACCCTGGCCGAGGTCGGCGTCCGTTTCGAACGCTGGGAGGCCGCCGCGCCGATCGCCGCCGGTGCCAGCCAGGAAGAGGTGATCGCCGCCTACGCCCACGAGATCGAGCGGCTCAAGCGCGAGCGCGGCTACATCACCGTGGACGTGGTCAGCCTGGACAGCGACCACCCGCAGAAGGCCGAGCTGCGCGCCAAGTTCCTCGACGAGCACCGCCATGGCGAAGACGAAGTGCGCTTCTTCGTCGCCGGGCGCGGCCTGTTCGTCCTGCATATCGAGGAGCATGTCTACGCCGTGCTCTGCGAGCGCAACGACCTGATTTCGGTGCCGGCCGGCACCCGCCACTGGTTCGACATGGGCGAGCATCCGCATTTCGTCGCCGTGCGCCTGTTCAACAACCCCGAGGGCTGGGTCGCCCAGTTCACCGGCGACGACATCGCCAGCCGCTTCCCCCTGCTGGAAGACTGAGCGAGGCACCGCCCCATCCGTCACCATCCGCGCCCCCGGTCCTGCCGGGGGCGGTTTCATCCGGAGTCCGCATGACCATCAAAGCCATCCTCACCGACATCGAAGGCACCACCAGCGCGGTCAGCTTCGTCTTCGACGTGCTGTTTCCCTATGCCGTCCGGCACCTGCCGGATTTCGTCCGCGAGCACGCCGGGGAGGCCGAGGTGGCCGCGCAGCTGGATGCGGTGCGCGCCGCGAGCGGTGAGGCGGACGCCGGTGTCGAGCGAGTGATCGCGATCCTCCTGCAGTGGATCGCCGAGGACCGCAAGGCGACGCCGCTGAAGACCCTGCAAGGCATGGTCTGGGCCCAGGGCTACCGCGACGGCCAGTTGAAGGGGCATGTCTACCCGGACGCGGCGCAGGCGTTGCGCGAATGGAAGGCGAGAGGGCTGGACCTGTACGTCTATTCCTCCGGTTCGATCCAGGCGCAGAAGCTGATCTTCGGCTGTTCCGAGGCCGGCGACCTGGGCCCGCTGTTTTCCGGCTACTTCGACACTACCAGCGGGCCTAAGCGGGAAAGCGCCTCCTATGCGCGGATCGCCGGGGCCATCGGCCTGCCGGCCGCGCAGATCCTCTTCCTCTCCGACGTGGTGCAGGAGCTGGATGCCGCGCGCGACGCGGGCCTGCGCACGCTCGGCGTGGCCCGCGAAGGCGGCAGCCTGGACGGGCATCCGACGGTGGCAAGCTTCGCCGACATCGTCGTGGAGTGAACGCGCCGGCTATCCTGAGGGAACACTCTCGCTCGGGAGCATCGCGCCATGGGTTCCACCCTCAGCGGGCTGATCAGCCTGGTCATCCTGGCCCTGGATATCTGGGCCATCGTCAACATCCTGAAAAGCGCTGCGGAAACCGGGATGAAGATCATCTGGGTCCTGGTGATCATCATTCTGCCGGTGCTCGGCCTGATCATCTGGGCCATCGCCGGCCCGCGTGGCAACGTGAAGCTCTAGGTACGCGCGGCGGCTAGCCGCCGGCGGCATAGTGCTGCCACAGGTGGATGGCGGCGTAGGCGCGCCAGGGCCGCCAGGCCTCGGCGCGGGCCTTGAGGCTGCGCGCGTCAATGCCGCCCGGGCCCCAGACCGTGGATTTCAGCAGGCCGAGGTCGGCGGCGGGAAAGGCATCGGCTTCGCCCATGGCGCGCAGCGCTATGTACTCGGCAGTCCAGGGGCCGATGCCGGGCAGGGCGCAGAGGCGTTCGACCAGCGCCTCGGGGCCGTCCGCCAGGTCCAGGCACAGCTCTCCCGAGGCGATCGCCGCGGCGAAGCGTTGCAGTGTCTGTACGCGCTTGCCGGGCATGCCGATGCCGTCGAGGTTGGCTTGCGCCAGCGCGGCGGGCGTCGGGAACAGGTGGCTGATGCCGTCGTAGCCGGGATTTTCCAGCGGCTCGCCGAGGCGCTGGATCAGGCGCCCGGTGATGGTCACCGCGGCCTTCACCGTGACCTGCTGGCCAACTATGGCCCGCACCGCCTGCTCGAACGGATCGAAGGCCACCGGCAGGCGCAGCCCGGGGTTGGCAGCCACCAGCGGGCCGAGCAGCGGATCGCCGGCGAAATGCCGGGCGATGGCTTCCGGGTCGCTGTCCAGGTCGAACATCCGCCGGACCCGCGCTTCGAGTTCGCGGGCCAGCGGGCGGGCAGCCGGGCTCAGGGTCAGTGCCAGGGCCTGGCGCTCCGCCAGCGGACGCACCTCGAACCAGGCGCCACGGCCATCGGCGCGGAAACTGCGGGCATAGTGTCCCTCGCCCAGGTTCTCGACGCCGGCGAGCAGGCGCAGGGCGAAATGCTGGTGGAACTGGCGCCATTCCCAGGGCGACTGGTAGGGCAGGTGCAGGACGAGGGGAGAGTCGGGCTGGTTCATGGGCAGACGATACCCGTCCGCCGCGTTCGGCGCCATCCGCCGGCGGGGGTTCGACCTGTCATGGCCGCCAGCGTAGAATGCGCGCCTTTCTTCGCGGCGCGGGCAGGTCCCCGTGCCAGATTGCAGCCTTACCAGGGAGATCCCGGCCCATGAGCGATTATCAGGAAACTCTGTACCAGGGCTACGGCCAGCGCTTCAGCATCGACAACATGCTGCACGAGGTGCGCACCGAACATCAGCACCTGGTGATTTTCGAGAACGCCCGGATGGGTCGGGTCATGGCGCTCGACGGAGTGATCCAGACCACTGAGGCCGACGAGTTCATCTACCACGAGATGCTCACCCACGTGCCGATCCTCGCCCACGGCGCGGCCAGGCGTGTACTGATCATCGGCGGCGGCGACGGCGGCATGTTGCGCGAGGTGGCCAAGCACAAGAGCGTGGAGCGGATCACCATGGTCGAGATCGACGGCACCGTGGTCGACATGTGCAAGGAGTTCCTGCCCAACCACTCCCAGGGCGCCTTCGACGATCCGCGGCTGAACCTGGTGATCGACGACGGCATGCGCTTCGTGGCTACCACCGAAGAACGCTTTGACGTGATCATTTCCGACTCCACCGACCCGATCGGCCCTGGCGAGGTGCTGTTCTCCGAGAACTTCTACCAGGCCTGCCGGCGCTGCCTGAACGAGGGCGGCATCCTGGTCACCCAGAATGGCACGCCGTTCATGCAACTGGACGAGGTACGCACCACCGCCGGGCGCACCAACGGCCTGTTCGTCGACTGGCACTTCTACCAGGCCGCGGTGCCGACCTACATCGGCGGCGCCATGACCTTCGCCTGGGGCTCGACCCGCGAGGGTCTGCGTCACCTGCCGCTGGCGACCCTGCGCCAGCGCTTCCGCGACAGTGGCATCGCCACCCGCTACTACAACGCCGATATCCACCAGGGCGCCTTTGCCTTGCCGCAGTACGTACTGCAGGCCATCGGCAAGCAGGACAACGACTGACGCTTCACCGGGGAAGGGCCGAAAGGCCCTTTTTCATGTCCGGCGCGGACATCCCCTGTTACTGCCAGCTAACATTTTTTTCACAATTGATCCGGGAAAATCTGCGCGCTTTTTTCCATCGCCATGGCTATAAATGGCAGTTTTGTCCTTGAGTGCATCGAATGCTGACCAAACGATTGCGCCAGAGCGGCGTAGTAGCCTCCTGCCTGCTCGGTAGCGTCCTCCTAATCGCCCTGGCCTTCCTCGGCTGGCAGCGTTTCGCCCCGGTGTCCGCGATTCCGGGCTGGTCCTATCGGGTGGTGCTCGAGGATATTCCCCATGTCAGCGCCCTGGCCCGCGACCCGGACGGATTGCTCTACGTGAGCCAGGAGCTGCAGGACGGCAAGGGGCTGGTCTTCCGCATCGCCGCCGACGGTAGCCGGACTACCGTGCTCGACGGCTTGTCCAAGCCCGACGGCATGGCCGCGTTCCGCGACGGTATCGCGATCAGCCAGGAACAGGGACAGTCGCCGGTGTTCTGGTGGCATGGGCAGCAGGCCCTGCCGCTGTTCGACGGGGTCCAGGTGGAGGGCGTCGCCAGCGACGGCCGCTACCTGTACGCCGCCGAGGATCGCGACCTGGACGGACGGATCCTCCGCTACGACCCGGAGACGGGCGCACTGGCGGTACTGCGCGAGGGATTGCAGCGCTCCGAGGGGGTGGCTGCCTGCCCGGACGGCGGCGTCTTCTATACGGAAAAGAAACGTGGCCACGTCATGCGCCTGCATGAGGGGGCCGAGGACGAGGTGGTGCTGAACGGACTGAACGCACCGAGCTTCTTGCTGTGCGATAGCGAAGGCCTGTGGATCACCGAGGACTCGACGCATAATGCGCGGGCCCTGTTGCTGCCGCCCGGCGGCCAGCTGCAGGTGATCGTCCGGCGCCTGCGCTCCGCGCAATCCCTCCTGCCCATCGGGCCCGGCCGCTACCTGCTGGCCGAGCAGGGGCGGGACCGCATTCTCGAAATCGAACGACAGAAGAGCGAATTGTAAACATGGACCAAACGGAAGTCCGAACCACCCAATCGCCATCCCGGCTGTTCCAGCCGACCATCCGCAGCCACCTGGCATTCACCGCCCTGAGCGCCCTGGTGCTGCTGGTCATGTTCAGCCTGCTACGCCTGGCGCTGCTGATCTACAACCGCGAACTGATCGGCGCGACCCCGGCGAGCACCTTCCTCGAGGCGTTCTTCAATGGCGTGCGCTTCGACCTGCGGGTCGTGGTCTACGCGGTGGCGCCGCTGGTGCTCTCGCTGTTCGCGCTGCGCGCGATGGCCGCCCGCGGCCTGTTCCGCGCCTGGCTGACGGTGTTCGCCAGCATCACCCTGTTCCTCGGCGTACTGGAACTGGACTTCTACCGCGAGTTCCACCAGCGCCTGAACAGCCTGGTCTTCCAGTACATGTCGGAAGACCCGAAGACCGTGATGAGCATGCTCTGGTACGGCTTCCCGGTGGTCCGCTACCTGCTGGCCTGGGCGTTCGCCACCTGGGTGCTGTACCGGCTGTTCAAGGCGGTGGACCTGGCGACCCGCCCGAGCCAGCGCAAGCCGCGCGAGGACAGCGTGGTCGCCCGGCCGAACGCCGCCGCGCCCTGGTACGTGCGCGGCGTGGTGCTGTTCGTCTGCGTGCTGGTCTGCGTCCTCGCCGCCCGCGGCACCCTGCGCCAGGGCCCGCCGCTGCGCTGGGGCGACGCCTTCACCACCGAATCGATGTTCGCCAACCAGTTGGGCCTCAACGGCACCCTGACCCTGGTCAAGGCGGCCAAGGAGCGCTTCTCCGAAGATCGCGCGAACATCTGGAAGGCCACCCTGGACGACAAGGTCGCCCTGGAAACCACCCGGCAGATGCTGCTGACCCCCAACGACAAGCTGGTGGACGCCGACGAGGCCGCGGTGCGCCGCGAATTCACCCCGCCGGCGGCGAACACCCTGCCGGTCCGCAACGTGGTGGTGGTCCTGCTGGAAAGCTTCGCCGGCCACTATGTCGGCGCCCTGGGCGCGCCGGGCAACATCACGCCGTATTTCGACAAGCTGTCGAAGGAAGGCCTGCTGTTCACCCAGTTCTTCTCCAACGGCACCCATACCCACCAGGGCATGTTCGCCACCATGGCCTGCTTCCCCAACCTGCCGGGCTTCGAGTATCTGATGCAAACCCCGGAAGGCGGCCACAAGTTCTCCGGCCTGCCGCAGCTGCTCAGCGCCCGCCAGTACGAGGACGTCTACGTCTACAACGGTGACTTCGCCTGGGACAACCAGTCCGGCTTCTTCAGCAACCAGGGCATGACCACCTTCATCGGCCGCAACGACTATGTCGACCCGGTGTTCTCCGACCCGACCTGGGGCGTTTCCGACCAGGACATGTTCGCCCGTGGCAACCAGGAGCTGGACAAGCTGGCGAGCACCGGCAAGCCGTTCTACGCGCTGCTGCAGAGCCTCTCCAACCACGTGCCCTACGCGCTGCCGAAGGACCTGCCGGTGGAGCGCGTGACCGGCTACGGTTCGCTCGACGAACACCTGACCGCGATGCGCTATTCCGACTGGGCGCTGGGCCAGTTCTTCGAGAAGGCGAAGCAGTCGCCGTACTACAAGGACACCCTCTTCGTGGTGGTCGGCGACCACGGCTTCGGCAGCCCGGAGCAGCTCACCGAGATGGACCTGCACCGCTTCAACGTGCCGCTGCTGCTGATCGCTCCCGGCATCCAGGAGAAGTTCGGCACCCGCCTGCCGACCGTCGGCACCCAGGTCGACATTGTGCCGACCATCATGGGCCTGCTCGGCGGCGAGACCGTCCACCAGTGCTGGGGCCGCGACCTGCTGAACCTGCCCGAAGGCGACAAGGGCTTCGGAGTGATCAAGCCGTCGGGCAGCGAGCAGAACGTCGCCATCGTTTCCGGCAATCGCATCCTGGTGCGGCCGAAGGACGGCGACGTGCGCGTCTACGACTACCAGCTGGGCGGCGACGCCAAGGCGGTGATCACCAAGGACGTGCCGGACCAGGCCGAACTGCAGAAGAAGCTGGAATCGTTCATCCAGACCGCGACCAAGAGCCTGCTGGACAACACCGCCGGCGTGGTGCACGGGATTCCGGACAAGGACTGATCCGCGGGGTGCATGAGAAAGGGGCCGTCAGGCCCCTTTTTTTCATCCCGCGGTCGCTCAGAGCAGGGTGAAGCGCCCTTCCTCGACCTTTGCCGAGTCCAGGCCGACGAAGACCTTGAACTCGCCTGGCTCGGCAGCGTGTCTGAGCTGGCTGTCGTAGAACTTCAGGTCCGCCTCGCCGAGGGTGAAGACAATCTCGCGGGACTCGCCTGGCTGCAGCAGCACCTTGCGGAAACCGCGCAGTTCCTTCACCGGCCGGCTGAGGCTGGCGACCGGGTCCTGCAGGTACAGCTGGACCACCGTGGCGCCGGCGCGCTTGCCATCGTTCTTCAGGGTCACCCGTGCTTCCAGCGTATCGCCGCGGGCCAGGCGCTCGCTGGACAGGCGCAGTGGCGAGAGGCTGAATTCGGTGTAGCTGAGGCCGTAGCCGAACGGGTAGAGCGGTCCGTTGGCCTCGTCGAAGTAGCGCGAGGTGTACTTGCCGGGGTTGTCGTGGTCCATCGGCCGGCCGGTGTTCAGGTGGTTGTAGTAGACCGGCACCTGGCCCACCGAACGCGGGAAGGACATGGTCAGCTTGCCGCTGGGGTTGTGCTCGCCGAACAGCACGTCGGCGATGGCGTTGCCGCCCTCGGTGCCGCTGAACCAAGTTTCCAGGATCGCATCGGCGTTTTCCTGCTCCCAGCCCAGCGACAGCGGGCGTCCGTTCATCAGCACCAGCACCAGTGGCTTGCCGGTGGCCTTCAGTGCCTTCAGCAGCCGCCGCTGGCTGGCCGGGATGCGCAGGTCGGTGCGACTGGAGGCCTCGTGGGCCATGCCCTGCGATTCGCCGACCACGGCGATGACCAGGTCGGCGTCGCGCGCGGAGCGCAGCGCCTCGTCGAGCATTTCGTCGGCGGGACGGGGGTCGACCTCGACTTCCGGGTTGTAGCTGTTCAGGTAGTCGAGGATCGCCGGGTCGCCGCTGACATTGGCGCCCTTGGCATAGAGGAGGGTGGCGCGCTCGCCGACGGCGTTGGCCAGGCCCTGGTACACGCTCACCGCCTGGCGTGGCACGCCGGCGGCCGACCAGCTGCCGATGACGTCGCGCTGGCTCTTGGCCAGGGGGCCGATCACCGCGATCCGCCCCTGTTTCTTCAACGGCAGCAGGCCGTCGCGGTTCTTCAACAGGACCAGCCCTTCGCGAGCCACCTCGCGGGCGGCCTGGCGGTGCAGGCGGCTCTCGGCGTTGGTGTCGAACGGCGGGTCGTCCGGCTTGCCCAGGCGCCGATAGGGATCGGTGAACAGGCCGAGATCGTATTTCGCCGCCAGCACGTCGCGGCAGGCGCGATCGATGTCGGCCTGGTCGATCTCGCCGGCCGCCAGCAGCTTCGGCAGCCAGGTGGAGTAGAGATCATCGTTCATGTTCATGTCGACACCGGCCTGGATCGCCAGGCGCGTGGCGTCCCGCTCGTTGCCGGCGAGGCCGTGCTTGATCAGTTCCTTCACCGCGCCGTGGTCGCTGACGGTCAGTCCCTTGAAGCCCCATTGCTGGCGCAGCAGGTCGGTCAGCAGCCAGCGGTTGGCGGTGGCGGGCACGCCGTTGATGGTGTTCAGCGAGACCATCACCGCGCCGGCGCCGGCGTCCACCGCGGCCTTGTAGGGCGGCAGGTAGTCCTGGAACATGCGCGGCAGGCTCATGTCCACGGTGTTGTAGTCGCGGCCGCCCTCGGCTGCGCCATACAGTGCGAAGTGCTTGACCGCCGCCATGATGCTGTCCGGCGCGGCGAGGTCCTTGCCCTGGTAGGCGCGGACCATCGTGCCCGACAGCAGCGAGGTCAGGTAGGTGTCTTCGCCGAAGCCTTCCGAGACCCGTCCCCAGCGTGCGTCGCGGGTGATGTCGACCATCGGCGAGAAACTCATGTCGAGGCCGTCGGCGCTAGCCTCCAGCGCGGAGATCCGTGCGCTGCGGGCGACCACCTCGGGGTCCCAGCTGGCGGCGAGGCCGAGGCTGATGGGGAAGATGGTGCGATGCCCGTGGGCCACGTCGTAGGCGTAGAACAGCGGGATCTTCAGGCGGCTGTGGCGGACCTGGTCCTGCATCGCGCGGATGTCCGGCCGGGTCACCGTGTTGAAGATCGCGCCGACCTTGCCGGCGCGGATGTCCGCCATCAGCGCTTCCTTGGGATGGTCGGCGCCGACGCTGACCAGGCGCAGCTGGCCGATCTTTTCCTCGTTGCTCATGCGAGCCATGAGGGTGGAAATGAAACGCTCCTTGGCGTCCGCTGCCGGATCGGCGGATCCAGCCTGGCCTGCCGCCAGTGCCGGGCTCCCGCTCAGCCCGATGAAAAGCCCCAGTACACACAGCCTGTTCATGCATGTTTTCTCGTTATTGGGTAGACGCTCGTCGTGGCGGCGTGGCGCGCATTGGCCCATGCCGCCCGGCGGGCGCGACATAAGGTGTTCGCAGCGAGGGCGGAAGTCAACGCAGCGGCGATGGTTCGACGGCTCTGGCGACGGGCCGCTGTCGGCGCTCAGGCGACGCTGGCGAGCAGTTGCTCGGCCGGCATCGGCCTGCCGAGGAGGAACCCCTGCAGCGAATTGCAGCCGAGACGGGTGAGGAACTCCTTCTGCGCCTCGGTTTCCACGCCTTCGGCGACGATCTTCAGGTTCAGCGTGCGGCCCAGGGCGACGATCGCCGAGACGATCGCCGCGTCGTCGCTGTCATGGGCCAGCTCGTTGATGAAGCCGCGATCGATCTTCAGTTCGTTTGCCGGCAGGCGCTTGAGGTAGAGCAGGCTGGAGTAGCCGGTGCCGAAATCGTCGATGGAGATGCCGACGCCCATCGCCGACAGCCGCTCGAGGATCACCAGGCTGGCATCGGCGTCGCGCATGGCGGTCGATTCGGTGACCTCGAGGATCAGGTGTGCGGGTTCCAGGGCATGCTGCTGCAGGGCGTCGCGCACCGCGTCGAGCAGTCCGGCATGGGCGAACTGCAGGGCCGAGAGGTTGACCGCGATGCTCCAGTCCGAGTGGCCGGCGTCCAGCCACAGACGCATCTGCCGGCAGGCCTCGCCGAGGACCCACTCACCGATCTGCACGATCAGCCCGGTCTTTTCCGCCAGTGGCAGGAACTGGTCCGGGGTGATCAGGCCATGCAGCGGATGCTGCCAGCGCAGCAGGGCCTCCACGCCGATCATCGGGCCGCTCGGCGCCAGCACCTTGGGCTGGTAGTGCAGCACCAGTTGCTGGCGCTCCAGGGCCTGGCGCAGGTCGTGGAGCAGTTGCAACTGCTCCTGGGCGTTGGCGTTCATCGAACTCTCGAAGAAGCAGTAGCCGTTCCGCCCCTGGTCCTTGGCGTGGTACATCGCGGCGTCGGCGTTGATCATCAGTTCGTGGCGGGTCTGGCCGTCGCCGGGGAAGAGGGCGATGCCGATGCTCGCCGATACGCGCACCTCATGGCGGGAAATCTGGTACGGCTGGCTGATCTGCTTCACCAGTTTCTCGGCGAGCGTCGCGGCGTCGGCCGGCTCGCGCGCCTCGATCAGCAGGACGAACTCGTCGCCGCCAAGGCGGGCAATGGTGTCCTGGGCGCGTACATTGCCGCGAATGCGCTCGGCGACCTCGATCAGCAGCAGGTCGCCGAGGTGGTGGCCGTAGGCATCGTTGACCGCCTTGAAGCCATCGAGGTCCATGAACAGCACGGCGAACCGACGCTCATCGCGAATCGCCTGCTGGATCGCCTGCTCCAGCCGGTCGTCGAGCAGCATGCGGTTGGGCAGCTTGGTCAGGTTGTCGTGCAGCGCCAGTTGGATCAGTTCGCGGTTGGCCCGCGCGAGGGAGTTGGCGAGCACCGAGGTGCGCGCTTCCAGGCGCGAGTCCAGGACCGAGACGATCAGCGCGATGGCGATCACCGCCAGGGTGATGACGATCACCAGCACCGCCAGCCAGCCATTGTCGATCCCGCGCCCGGCCGCGCCGCAGAAGCTGCCCAGGGGAAATTGCGCGGCGGCCATGCCGGTGTAGTGCATGCCGACGATGGCGCAGCCCATCACCAGGGCGGCGCCGGTGCGCACCAGGACGATACGGCGGCTGCCGTGGCGCAGGCGGAAGGCGATCCACAGCGCGGCGCCGGAAGCGACCACCGCGATCAGGATGGACAGGCCGAACCACAGCGGGTCGTAGACGATGCCCGGCATCATCAGCAGGGCGGCCATGCCGGTGTAGTGCATGGCGGCAATGCCGCTACCCATCAGCAAGGCGCCCAACGCCAGCCGCTGCCAGGGCAGCTCGGCCTGGCACACCAGCCACAGGGCGAAAGCCGAGCTGCCGACGGCCAGCAGCAGCGACAGCAGGGTCAGGCCGAGGTCGTAGCCGAGCGGGATCGGCAGGCTGAAGGCGAGCATGCCGAGGAAATGCATCGACCAGATGCCGAAGCCCATGGCGAAGGCGCCGCCGCTCAACCACAGGGCCGCCTCGCGGCCTTTCGCCAGGGTGACCCGTCCCGCCATGTCGAGAGCGGTGTAGGACGCGAGGATGGCCACAAGCAGGGAAAAGGCGACAAGAACCTGGTTGTAGCTGCTGATAAGCATGAAAGCGTCCGAGCGGGATTACGGGAAAAGAGTGATTGATGTCAACCTGACATTATTGCATGAGTCCCGTCCGCGATTGCCAACGGGGAAGACCAACGGTCGCTATCGGTACTTCGGCGCAGCTGAAATCTAGCTCAACCCGCCGGGGGTTGGTACAGCGCTTCGTCTGCCGCCGGTCGCTCCTCGCCCGCAGAGTCGCTGGAAAGCTCGGCAGCGCTGGCAGGTTGACGCTACCCTGAAAGAAGCCGTGGTCGCCGATCATCACTTCAAGCAGTCAAGAAAATCCTACGATCGCCGACGATGACTGCAAGTTATTGGGGAATCCGGTGATCTACATGAATGTCTCGGCAGGAGGTGCGTCTCATGGAAAAGCCCTTCTCGGATGATGTCAGCGTGAATGTCCTGCGCCGCATGAAAGAAGGCGGCTTCGATTTTGCGCGGATCCATCCCATCGACTTCTTCGCCATCTTTCCCAGCGAGCGGGAAGCCCGCCAGGCCGCGGGCCAGTTTCGCGGCGAATCCTTGAGGGCCCAGGTGGTAGCCCGCGACGATGGTACCTGGAACCTGCAGGTCAGCAAGGTGATGTACGCCACCCACGCCGCCATCGGCGCCTTCGAGCATGACCTGGAGGAAGTCGTGGTGCCGCTGGGGGGTGTGCTCGATGGTTGGGGCGTAACCCAGGAGGTCACCTCGCTGCGACCGTGATGGCGGTATGCCCCCGGCCGCCGCCAACGGCCGGGGGGGGGGGCCGCGACGCCCGGGGCTCCGGCGGTGGGCGCCGGGCTTTTCTTCCGTGCAGGCTTTCCTTCAGACTGGGGACGGAGGTAAGCCATGAGCGATATTCTGATTCTGACTCATGCCGAGTTCTGTCCGCCGGGTCACTTGGCCACCGTGCTGGCGCAGCGCGGCCTGGATTTCCGGGTGGTCCGCGCCGACCTCGGCCAACTCGCCGGCCTCGACGCCGAACGCCCGCGCGCGGTGGCGATCATGGGCGGGCCGATGAGCGTCAACGACGACCTGCCCTGGCTGGGCGACGAACTGGCGTTGCTGCGTCGCTTCGTCGAGCGACGCATACCCTTGCTCGGCCATTGTCTCGGTGGGCAGTTGCTGGCGCGCGTCCTTGGCGCGACGGTACGGCAACAGCCCTATACCGAGATGGGCTGGCAGCCGATGCAGCGCGAGAGCCGCGACAGCCCGTGGCTGGCGCACTTGCCGGAGCGCTTCGCGATCTTCCAGTGGCACGGCGATGCCTTCGACCTGCCGCAGGGCGCGGAGCGCCTGCTGTCGAGTGCCTGGTGCGAGAACCAGGCGTTTTCCTGGGGTGGGCATGTGCTCGGCCTGCAGGGACATCCGGAAATGACCGAAGAACTGGTGCGGCGCTGGATCGATGGCTGGCCGCAGCTGCTCGACTCCTCGCAGCCCAGCCAGCAGTCCCGCGAGGCGATGCTGGCCGACCTGCCGCTCAAGGTTGCCGCGCTGAACCGGGTGGCGGAGGGCTTCTATCGCCACTGGCTGTCCCTGCTCCGCTGAGGACGCCTGCCTCGGGCGGCCCTCCCTGCTACCGTTGGTCCGCCCGATCGCTCGTTCGAGCGAGGCGGCTGTCTGGATAGAAGGTGGGAGAAGAACCTCTACCTTCCGGGTCTGTTCCAGACCCATCGGCCCGATAGGATGCTTCGTGACCGGCAGGTCGATGCCGGTCCGTGGTTGCGGGCGCGTACGCCGTCAAACGGGGCGCCCTTTCTTTCCGTGTCGGCAGGATGCACCAGACTGGGGCGAAGCCGCCGCAACAACCCTGCCAGTGGCCACTGGGTCCTGGCTCGGCGCTGGCACGGGCTTTGCGAGTTCCCGTTGTTCGTGACGACAAGGAGTCCGGCATGGCACGCATGTTTTACGACGAGATGCACGATGCGGGCGGCGAATGCCGTTCGCATTACCGGGAGTTCGCCCGCTGGCTGGCCGACACCCCCGAAGAACAGCTGCTACAGCGCCGGCGCGAGGCCGACCTGCTGTTCCACCGGGCCGGGATCACCTTCACTCTCTACGGCGACGAGCAGGGTACCGAGCGGCTGATCCCCTTCGACACCATCCCGCGCAGCATCCCGGCGCTCGAGTGGGCGCACATCGAGGCTGGCTGCATCCAGCGGGTCCAGGCGCTGAACCTGTTCCTCGCCGATCTCTACCACGAACAGCGGATCCTCAAGGCCGGGGTGATCCCCGCGGAACAGGTGCTGGCCAACGACCAGTACCAGCTGGCGATGCAGGGGCTGGATCTGCCGGGCAACGTCTACGCGCACATCGCCGGGGTCGACCTGGTCCGCGACGGCAGGGGCAACTACTACGTGCTGGAAGACAACCTGCGCACGCCCAGCGGCGTTTCCTACATGCTGGAAAACCGCAAGATGATGATGCGCCTGTTCCCCGAACTGTTCGTTCGCCAGCGCGTGGCGCCCATCGACCACTACCCGGACCTGCTGCTCGATACTCTCAAGCGCGCCAGCGAGGTCGAGGGGCCGAGCGTGGTGGTGCTGACTCCGGGGCGCTTCAACAGCGCCTACTTCGAACATGCCTTTCTCGCCCGCGAGATGGGCGTGGAACTGGTCGAGGGCGCCGACCTGTTCGTCCGCGACGAGCGGGTCTACATGCGCACCACCGCAGGACCGCAGGCGGTGGACGTGATCTACCGGCGGGTCGACGATGCCTACCTCGACCCGCTGGCGTTCCATCCCGATTCGCTGCTCGGCGTACCCGGCCTGCTGGCCGCCTACCGGGCCGGCAACCTGGTGCTGGCCAACGCGATCGGCACCGGTGTGGCGGACGACAAGTCGATCTATCCCTATGTGCCGGAGATGATCCGCTTCTACCTCGGCGAGGAGCCGCTGTTGCACAACGTGCCGACCTGGCAGTGCCGCAAGCCGAAGGAACTGGCCCATGTGCTGGCTCACCTGCCGGAGCTGGTGGTGAAGGAAACCCAGGGCTCCGGCGGCTACGGCATGCTGGTCGGGCCGACGGCGAGCCGGGAAGAGATCGAACTGTTCCGCGAGCGCCTCAAGGCCCGCCCGGAGGCCTATATCGCCCAGCCGACGCTGTCGCTGTCGACCTGCCCGACCTTCGTCGAAAGCGGCGTCGCGCCGCGCCACATCGACCTGCGCCCGTTCGTCCTGTCGGCGCCGGACCGGGTCCGCCTGGTACCCGGCGGCTTGACCCGGGTGGCGTTGCGCGAGGGCTCGCTGGTGGTCAACTCGTCCCAGGGCGGTGGCACCAAGGACACCTGGGTGGTGGAGGAATAGGCATGCTCAGCCGCACTGCTTCGGACCTGTACTGGATGTCGCGTTACCTGGAGCGCGCCGAGAATCTCGCGCGCATGCTCGACGTCAGCTACTCGCTGTCGCTGCTGCCGCAGGATCGCAGCGGCGGTGGCCTGGACGAACTGGCCATGCCGCTGCTGATCACCGGTACCCTCGACGCCTACCTGGAACGCCACGGCGAACTGGCCGCCGAGCGCCTGCTGAACTTCTTCGCCCTCGACCCGGACAACCCGGCCAGCATCTATAGCTGCCTGGCCGCGGCGCGTGCCTGCGCCCACGCGGTGCGCGGGCGGATCACCCTGGATATGTGGGAAAACATCAACGCCACCTGGCTGGAGATGCGCGGGATCGCCACGGAGGGCATCCTGCGCTACGGCATCAGCCGTTTCTGCGAATGGGTGAAGGACCGTTCGCACCTGTTCCGCGGGGCGACCTTCGCCACCAGCATGCGCAACGACGCGTTCCGCTTCGTCCGTCTCGGAACCTTCATCGAACGCGCCGACAATACCTTGCGCCTGCTCGATGCGCGCTACCAGACCCAGGACGAGCCAGGCGACAGCGTCGGCGCCGAGGAGGGCACTGCGCGCGGCTACTACCAGTGGAGCGCGCTGCTGCGGGCGCTGTCCGCCTTCGAGGGCTACACCGAGCTGTACCGCGCCTCGCCCAACGCCCGCAATATCGCCGAGCTGCTGCTGTTGCGCGAGGACGTGCCGCGCTCGCTGCTGTCCTGCATCGAGGAGCTCAGCGAGATTCTCTCCGGCCTGCCGGGCGTCAACGGCCGCCCGGCGCAGCGCCTGGCCGCCGAGCTGCAGGCGCGGGTGCGCTACACCGGGATCGACGAGGTGCTGGAACAGGGCCTGCATACCTGGATCACCGACTACATCCTGCTGGTTCGCCAGCTGGCCAATGCCATCCACCGCTCCTATCTGGAGGCCGCATGAGACTCTCGATCAGCCACGACACCACCTACCGCTACGAAGACCGGGTACGGGCGAGCATCCAGTACCTGCGCCTGACACCCCAGGACAGCGAGCGCCAGCACGTGGTCGACTGGCGCCTGGACCTGCCGCGCCCGGCCCGGCCGCAACGCGATCCCTATGGCAACATCCTGCACGTGCTGACCCTCGACGAGCCGCACGAGTCGGTGCTGATCGCCGCCCATGGCCTGGTCGAGATCGACGAGGAGAGCGAAGTGGAACACGACCGCCAGTCACCGTTGCCGTTCCTGCGCAGCACCCGCCTGACCGGCGCCGATGCCGAGATGCGCGCCTTCGCCGAACGGGCGCTGGGCGGGCGCAAGGACCGCGGCGGCCTGCTCGACCTGATGCATGCCCTGCACGAGCGCATCGCCTACCAGCCGGGCGCGACCCGGGTCGACAGCACCGCCATCGAGGCCTTCGGCGCTCGCGCCGGGGTCTGCCAGGACCACGCCCACGCCTTCCTCGCCTGCGTTCGCAGCCAGGGCGTGCCGGGGCGCTATGTGTCCGGCTATCTCTACACCGAGGACGAGACGCACCTGGCCAGCCACGCCTGGGCCGAGGCCTGGCTCGGCGACGGCTGGTACAGCTTCGACGTGACCAACCGGCTCGGCCGTCCGGAACGCCATCTCAAGTTGGCGGTTGGCCTGGACTACCTCGACGCCTGCCCGGTGCGCGGCCTGCGCCGTGGCGGCGGTTGCGAGCAGATGCATGCGCGGGTGCTGGTCAGCGCGCCGTTGCTGCAGGTCCAGCAACAGTGACGAGCCATTGCGCGCCTGGCGTTATCGGCGATTGCCTTTACGCTTGAGGCGGGGACGGACGGAAGAAGGAAGATTCGAGATGACCTACTGTGTCGCGATGCACCTGGCCGAGGGGCTGGTGTTCGTCTCCGATTCACGGACCAACGCCGGGATCGACCATATCGCCACCTTCCGCAAGCTGTTCACCTTCGGCACGCCCGGCGAGCGCCTGCTGGTGGTGCAGACGGCCGGCAACCTGGCGACCTCGCAATCGGTGATCAACCTGTTGCAGCAGCGCATCCGCCGGGACGGCGCCAGCCTGCTCAGCGTTCCTTCCGTCTACGACGCCACGGCGCTGGTCGCCGAGACCGCCCGCGAGGTCATGAAGCGCGACGGCGGCAACCTGGCAGGGAACACCGACCTGAGTTGTTCCTTCCTGGTTGGCGGGCAGATCGCCGGCGAGCCGCCGGCGCTGTACAGCATCTATCCCCAGGGCAACTTCATCCAGGCCACGCCGGACACGCCTTTCCTGCAACTGGGTGAAAGCAAGTACGGCAAGCCGATCCTGGACCGCAACCTGACTTTCGATACGCCGCCGGAGCAGGCCCTGCGTTGCGCGCTGGTGTCGTTCGACTCGACCATCCGCAGCAACCTCTCGGTGGGCATGCCGCTGGACCTGCTGGTCTATCACCGCGACAGCCTGATCCTGCCGGAGGGCTACCGGGTCACCGAGGACGACGCCTATTTCAGCGCCATCCGCCGGCAGTGGGGCGCCGGCCTGCACGACTTGCTGGAACGCCTGCCGTCGCCGCCCCCGGTGTACAACATCTGACGACTCTTCAGCCGGCCGCGCCGGCCTTGCGCCCGGCCATGTGGCGCAGGTAACCGATCAGCTGGCGCAGTTCCTCGTCGTCGATCACCCGTTCCGGGAACGCCGGCATCTTCGCCTGCGGCCACTGCCGCAGCGCCTGCGGATCGCGGATGTAGCGGGCGAGGAAGCGCGGCTGGAAGTATTCGGTGGGGTTGTACGGCAGGTTCAGGTCCGGACCGAACTGGGCGTCGCCGGCGCCATTGAGGCGGTGGCAGGCCAGGCAGTTCTTCTGGAACACGGCGAAGCCGGCGCGCACCTCCGTGCTGGCATCGGCGGCCGGCAGCAGGGCCGGGAAGCGTTCGGCCAAGGGGGGCTGGTAACGGATGCGGACGACCTGGAAGGGCCATTGCTCCGGGCCGATGCGTCGTTCCTCGGGGTTGCGCCAGACCAGGTAGAACGGCCCGGCGGAAGGCTTGCCGGCGCCCAGCGGTGGCCAGGGGTGCTGTGGGTCTTCTATCGCCAGCCAGGCTTGCGAGCCGTGGCTGGCGAGCAGCGGGGCGGCCGCCATCTCGGCGGCGAAGCCGTCGCTGGCCACCGCCTGCAGGTGGTCTGCGGGACGCACGCCCTTCAACAGGGCCGCCAGTGGTACGGCGCGGTAGCGCATGCTCCGGCGGTAGGCGACGTCCGCCGGGATATCCAGCTCGCGGGCCTGCGGATGCCTGAGCAATTCCTCGCTGCTCCAGGTCTGCGTGCCGCCCGGCAGTTCCAGGCGGAGCTCGGCGGCCCAGGCGGCCACAGGGAAGAGCAGGGCGCCCAGCAGTGCCAGGCGCGGGAGAGAGACAGGCATAGCGGTTCCTCGTGCATCCGCCGGTTTCGGCATGGAGCGAGAGATTGGCACGGAACGGGGGCCTCGCGGTAGCATGCGGGCCATTGCATGGCTGGCTGACCAAGGGGTTCCTGTGCTCGCCGAGTTGTTCGCCGTGATGGCGCCGGTACTGTTCGGCGCCGGTGTCGGGTATGCCTGGGTTCGTCTCGGGCACGCCTATCCGACCGAGTTCGTCTCGCGCATCGTGTTCAACATCGGTTCGCCCTGCCTGATCCTGGCGACCCTCGCCCACACCCGGGTGGATCTGCACAGCTTCGGCTGGATGGCCCTGGCCAGCGCGCTGATCTGCCTCTGCATGGGGGCGCTCGGATGGCTGGCGGCGCGACTCGGGCGCCAGGAGTGGCAGGTGCTGGTGCCGGCCTACAGCTTCCCGAATGTCGGCAACATGGGCCTGCCGGTATGCCTCTATGCGTTCGGCGAGGCGGGAATGACCCTGGCGGTGGCGTTCTACCTGATCATGTCGATCGGCAACTTCAGCCTCGGCGTGTTCTGGATGAGCGGCGAGCGTTCCTGGCGCTCGCTGCTGGGCAACCCGATCCTCCTCAGCGTGCTGCTGGCGCTGCTGCTGATGGGGCTGGACCTGCAACTGCCGCGCTGGCTGGCCAATACCGTCGACCTGATGGCCGGACTGACCATCCCGCTGATGCTGATCACTCTCGGCGTGTCGCTGGCGAGCATCCGCCCGCGACAACTGGGCCATGGCTTCTTCTACGGTGGGTTGCGCCTGCTGCTCGGAGCGCTGGTGGGCTGGTCGGTGGCGCTGCTGCTGGATCTGCCGCCGCTGGCGCAGGGGGTGCTGGTGGTGCAGTCGTCGATGCCGGTGGCGGTGTTCAACTATCTCTACGCCTTGCGCGGAAATCGCTCGCCGGATCAGGTCGCCAGCCTGGTGCTGTGTTCTACGCTCCTGTCGTTCGCCTTCATTCCCCTGCTGCTGACCTGGTGGCTGCCCGCGCTGCGCTGACCGCGGGCGCGGCGCGCAGCATGCAGGCAAGGGCCCTAGCGGATCAGACTGTTAAGGTTGGGAAGGATCAGGATGACTGTGGTGGCGAAGACGATGAGGCTCGCTTGCCGCCATCTTTTCGGCTGCTCGTTCAACATGGCCTGTCTGCCTTTCTTGTTGTCAGGGTGGCAGCCGGCTCCGCGCCATGGCTCGACGGAGTGGCTTGCCACGGTGTGGCGTGCTCTTCGGTCGGCCCGGCATCCCCGGCGTCGACCTCCCTTTCGAACGCTTGCATGAATCAGTCTAAGCCCCGGCCCGCGCGGGCTTAGACCACTTGGATACAAGACGCTCGAGTCCAGACATAATCCTTCTATATGACAGCGCGGTGACCGCTCTGGCGTGCGCCCCGACCGTTCGTCCGCTCGCCGCCGCTTCCGATCGAAAGCTGGCATGGCCCATGTGGTCCGGCGCGCCACAGGCTGAGCTGGGTGGTCAATCAGCCTGAGCGGTTCGGTCATTGTCCCGCTGGCGTGCCTGTTTAAGGTAGGCGGAGGCCCGCTCGGCCGGACGAGAACAGGATAAGAGAGACCGCCATGACCGACGCATTCATTTACGACGCCGTGCGTACTCCCCGCGGCAAGGGCAAGAAGGATGGCGCGCTGCACAGCGTCAAGCCGGTGAACCTGATGGCCGGGTTGCTGCGTGCGGTGCAGCGGCGCAACGAACTGGACACCGCACAGGTCGACGATATCGTGCTCGGTTGCGTGACCCCGGTGGGTGACCAGGGCGCCGACATCGCCAAGGCCGCGGCGCTGGTGGCGGACTGGGACGAACAGGTCGCCGGTGTGCAGATCAACCGCTTCTGCGCCTCCGGCCTGGAAGCGGTCAACCTCGGAGCGATGAAGGTGCGCTCCGGCTTCGAGGACCTGGTCCTGGTCGGTGGCGTCGAGTCCATGTCGCGCGTGCCGATGGGTTCCGACGGCGGCGCCTGGGCGCTGGACCCGGAAACCAACCTGCACACCAGCTTCGTCCCGCAGGGGATCGGCGCGGACCTGATCGCCACCCTGGAGGGCTTCAGCCGCGCCGATGTCGACGCGTTCGCCCTGCGTTCCCAGCAGAGGGCCGCCCAGGCCCGCGCCGACGGGCTGTTCGGCAAGTCGCTGGTACCGGTCAGCGACCAGAATGGCATCGTCCTGCTCGACCACGATGAGTTCATCCGTGCCGACTCCACCCTCGAGGGCCTCGCCGCGCTCAAGCCGAGCTTCGAGATGATGGGCCAGATGGGCTTCGACGCCACCGCGCTGCGCAAGTACAGCCAGGTCGAGCGCATCGAGCATGTGCATACGCCGGGCAACAGTTCGGGGATCGTCGACGGCGCCAGCGCCATGCTCATCGGCTCCGAGGCAAAGGGCCGCGAGCTGGGCCTGAAGGCTCGGGCGCGGATCGTCGCCACGGCGGTGACTTCCACCGATCCGACCATCATGCTCACCGGCCCGGCGCCAGCGACCCGCAAGGCCCTGGCCAAGGCCGGCCTGAAGGTGGAAGACATCGACCTGTTCGAGGTCAACGAGGCGTTCGCCTCGGTGGTGATGAAGTTCATGAAGGACATGGGCGTGGCGGAAAGCAAGGTCAACGTCAACGGCGGCGCCATCGCCATGGGCCACCCGCTCGGCGCCACCGGCTGCATCATCCTCGGCACGCTGCTCGACGAGCTGGAGCGGCGCAACCTGCGCTACGGCCTGGCCACGCTTTGCGTGGGCGGCGGCATGGGCATCGCCACCATCATCGAGCGCGTGTGAAGGGGAGAACCGCAATGACTGACGCGATCCGTTACGAGAAAGGCCAGGACAACATCGTCATCCTGACCATGGACATGCCCGGGCAGAGTGCCAACACCATGAACGGCGCCTACCGCGAGGCGATGGAGAAGACCGTTGCGCGGCTGGAGGCGGAAAAGGATGGCATCGCCGGGGTGGTGCTGACCTCGGCGAAGAAGACCTTCTTCGCCGGCGGCGACCTCAACGAGCTGATCAAGGTGACCAGGGCCGACGCCCCGGCCTTCTATGCCGGCATTCTCGCGATCAAGGGCCAGCTGCGGCGCCTGGAAACCCTCGGCAAGCCCGTGGTCGCGGCGATCAACGGGGCGGCGCTGGGTGGTGGCTGGGAGATCTGCCTGGCCTGCCACCATCGCATCGCCCTGGACAATCCCGGCGTGCAGCTGGGCCTGCCGGAGGTGACCCTGGGCCTGTTGCCGGGCGGCGGCGGGGTGGTGCGCATGGTACGCCTGCTGGGCCTGGAAAAAGCCCTGCCGTACCTGGCCGAAGGCAAGAAGGTGCGCCCGGCCGAAGCGCTCAAGGCCGGGCTGCTCCATGAGCTGGCCGGCAGTCCCGAGGAGATGCTGGAGAAGGCGCGCGCCTGGATCCTCGCCAACCCCGCGGTCAAGCAGCCGTGGGACGGCGCCGGCTACAAGATTCCCGGCGGCACGCCGTCCAGCCCCGGCGTGGCGCAGATGCTGGCCATCGCACCGTCGGTGCTGCGCGACAAGACCAAGGGGTGCTTCCCGGCGCCGGAGAAGATCATGTGCGCGGCCGTGGAGGGCGCCCAGGTCGACTTCGATACCGCGCAACTGATCGAGGCGCGCTATTTCACCGAGTTGACCACCGGCCAGGTGGCGAAGAACATGATCGGCACCTTCTGGTTCCAGCTCAACGAGATCAATGCCGGCAAGTCGCGGCCGCAGGGATATCCGGTGCGGGCGACGAAGAAGGTCGGGGTGCTCGGCGCCGGGATGATGGGCGCGGGCATCGCCTACGTCTCGGCGGCGGCCGGCATCGAGGTGGTGCTCAAGGACGTCTCGCTGGAAGCGGCGGAGAAGGGCAAGGCCTATTCGGCCAGGTTGCTGGACAAGAAGGTTTCGCGCGGCCACCTGTCCGCCGAGAAGCGCGACGCATTCCTCGCGCGGATCACGCCTAGCGCCAGCGAAGCCGATTTCGAGGGTTGCGACCTGGTCATCGAGGCGGTCTTCGAGGACCGCGAACTCAAGGCCAAGGTCACCGCCGAGGCGGAGAAACATGCCCTGGCCGATGCGCTGGTGGCGTCCAACACCTCGACCCTGCCGATCACCGGGTTGGCGCAGGCGGTGGCGCGGCCGGAGAAGTTCATCGGCCTGCATTTCTTCAGCCCGGTGGACAAGATGCCGCTGGTGGAGATCATTCGCGGCGAGAAGACCAGTGACGAGACCCTGGCACGCGGCTTCGACTACGTGCTGCAGATCAGGAAGACCCCGATCGTGGTCAATGACAGCCGTGGCTTCTTCACCTCGCGGGTCTTCGGCACCTTCACCAACGAAGGCATCGCCATGCTCGGCGAAGGCATCAGCGCCGCGATGATCGACAACCAGGCGCGCCAGGCCGGGATGCCGGTGGGGCCGCTGGCGATTTCCGACGAAGTCTCCCTGAGCCTGATGACCCACATCCGCAACCAGACCGCCCGCGACCTGCAGGCCGAGGGCAAGGCACTGCCGGCGCATCCGGCGTTCGCCGTGATCGACCTGATGGTCAACGAGTACAAGCGCCCGGGCAAGGCCGCCGGTGCCGGCTTCTACGACTACCCGGCGAACGGCAGGAAACATCTCTGGGCGGAACTCAAGAGCCGTTTCGAGAAACCCGATGCGCAGATCTCCGCCGGGGACGTACGCGACCGCCTGCTGTTCATCCAGGCCATCGAGACAGTGCGCTGCGTGGAGGAGGGCGTGCTGCAGTCCACCGCGGACGCCAACATCGGCTCGATCTTCGGCATCGGCTTCGCCGCCTGGAGCGGGGGCGCCCTGCAGTTCATCAACCAGTACGGCCTGAAGGACTTCATCGCCCGTGCCCAGTACCTGGCCGAACAGTACGGCGAGCGCTTCGAGCCACCGGCGCTGTTGCTGGAGAAGGCGGCGAAGGGCGAACTGTTCTGAGTCCTGCCGGCGCATGGAGAGCCGGCCTTCGGGCCGGTTTTCTCGTGGTCGCGAACCGGGGCGGATGCGTCACGCCCGAATCCCCCGGCGCAACCCGGCTCCGCGAAGTAAGACGCCTGTTGCCGGGGCGCGAGGACGAGGTGCGGGCGCGTGTGCTGATCCATCGCCGGCCCCTGGACGCGGCCGGGGGCGGTGGAGGGGGCACTCAGGCGTTGGCGAAACGGCCTTCCAGATAGGCGATGATCTCGTTGGACTCGTACATCCAGCGCACCTGTCCGTTTTCCTCGATGCGCAGGCACGGCACCTTGACCTTGCCGCCGCCTTCCAGCAGGGCCTGGCGGGCCTGCGGATCGTTCATGGCGTCCTTGAGTTGCACCGGCAGGTTGAGGCGGTGCATGGCGCGGCGCGTCTTCACGCAGAACGGACAGGCGCGGAACTGGTAGAGCGACAGGCTCCGCAGCGCTCGCTCGACCTCGGCCTGGGCCTCGGCGCTGCGCTGCAGCTTGCGGGGGCGGCTGACGAAGTCGGCGAAGATGATCGCCTGACCCAGTCCGTTACGTATTGCCTTGAGCAACATGGCATGTGCCTCGCGGGAAAAACCGCCAGTTTACGTGGCGGTTCCGGGCGTGGGGAGGCCTTCCGTCCCCTGTGCAGATTTCTTTACGGTTGCGCGTTTCGGGAAACTTTCTGCCGGCCGCTTGTTTTTTGGCGAATCGTCCGGATATTCCTTTCGAGAGCAGGGCGACAGTTCCCTTGCCTGCGCTCCTGTGTTAATTAAATCAAACGAAAACGACAATAACCCCACTTCTTCAGAGAGTCTTTATGTCGCTCCGCATCTGTATCCTGGAAACCGATATCCTTCGCCCCGAACTGATCGAGCGGTACGAGGGCTACGGCCGGATGTTCCAGCAACTGTTCGCCAAGCAGCCGATCGCTGCCGAGTTCGTCATCCACAATGTGGTGGAGGGACGCTATCCGGCGGAGGACGAGCGCTTCGACGCCTACCTGGTGACCGGCAGCAAGGCCGACTCCTTCGCTCCCGACCCGTGGATCCAGACCCTGAAGACCTTCCTCCTGGACCGCTACGAGCGCGGCGACAAGCTCCTCGGCGTGTGTTTCGGCCACCAGTTGCTGGCCTTGCTGCTCGGTGGCAAGGCCGAGCGCGCCAGCCAGGGGTGGGGCATGGGCATCCACCAGTACCAGTTGAACGAGCGAGCCGATTGGATGAGTCCCGCGCTGCCGGACCTGACTCTGTTGATCAGCCACCAGGACCAGGTTACCCGGCTGCCGGAAAACGCGCGGGTGATCGCTTCCAGCGACTTCTGTCCCTACGCCGCTTACGCCATCGGCGACCAGGTGTTGTGCTTCCAGGGCCATCCCGAGTTCGTCCACGACTATTCCCGCGAACTGCTCGAACTGCGCCAGCAGCATCTGGGCGAGGAGCTCTATCGCAAGGGGGTCGATAGCCTGGCGAGGGACCACCAGGGCACCGTTGTCGCCGAATGGATGATGCGCTTCGTCGCGCGCCAGCCAACCGGCGCCTGAGCCGGCCCGCGCCATACGAGCGCCGCCAGCCTCCCGGGGTTGGCGGCGTTTTCGTTTCAGGCCGGGCAGTCGAGGATGAAGCGCTCAGGGATCCCGCGCTGCGGGCGTGCCGGCGGGGTGCCGCTCTGCAACTTCAGCGCCAGGTTGGCCGCCAGCGCGCGAACCATCGCCTGGTTGCATTCGAGGGTGCGCGCCAGCGCACCCGCCGAGCCTTGGGCCAGGCCGAGCAGCGAATAGCCATTGGTCAATATCGCCAGGGAGGCGACGATCCAGAATTTCCTTGTTTGCCTTCTCATGCTGTTTCCCGGGAAAGAAGCCGGCGTTCAACCGGCGCGTCGACTGTTCAACCCCGAGAGCAGCCCTGGCAGGGCCTGGCCGATCTGGTTGTAGAAGGTCGTGGCGGTGTCGTTGTCGGGTGTGGCGTTCCTGGCGCTTTCGGCACCGGCGAGGAGGCTCAGCACGACCAGCATGAGGATGGCGTACAGACCCAGGGTGGCCAGGGCGGTGTTGCGGGCATAGTGGCGTGGGCTGCGACGTTTCATGGCGGCTTCCGTGATCGATACCTCGATGGGCATAGGATCGCGGATGGAAATTCGATTGAATAACGAATTGTCGCGCTATCAACTATCGACAGAAATGATGATTTAGGCGAAGGGGTCCTGGGCCCGCAGCGCTCAGGAGGTCGGCGCGAGCAGCCGGTCGACCACCTGCCGGGCCCGCTCGAAGGAAGGGTAGCCGCTGCGCGCCACCGGCAGGTCGGCGTAGGCCTGCCGGTAGGATTCGGCCCTGGGAATGTCGGCACGCGGCAGCAGGTAGGGTTCGGCGTAGATCTTGTAGAGCATCGCATTGGCCAGCGGGTAGCCCCGCCTGGCGGAGCGTTCGAGCAGGCCGGTGACGCGTTCGCAGTCGCTGGCCTGGCCGTCGCGGCGGGCGAGCAGGACCGCCTGATAGAAGTCCGCCTCGCCACTGCGATCGTCGCGCGCGGCGCGTTCGAGCAGGGCCTGGGCCAGGGGCAGGCGTTCGCGGTCATTGGCGACGATGATCAGCTTCGCCTGCAGCATGTCATTCTCGAACAGCAGTTTCTCCCTGTCGTTTTCCTGGCGGCAGGTGGCGCAGCTTGCCAACAGCGGGAGCAGGCAAAGTGCAATCCATTTCGGCATGGCGGATTTTCCTTGTCATGGTGAAACGCTGGAAACCAATGGAGGGGCGAGGCGCCCCCAAGGTTCCCCCGCATGCAGTCTAGTCGGCCAGGCGCGGGGTGGTGCCGGCGACCCTTGATGCGCATCAACTGGCGCCGGTGGGCGAGGCGTACGGTGAAAGATGCAAGGCGGCGCACGCCGCGCCAGCCCGAAGCCAAGAAGGAAACGCTCATGATTCGTGAAGTTGAAGGTGACATTCTGCTTTCCGGGGCGCAGGTGATCGCCCATGGCATCGCTCCCCAGGATCATTTCGACAGCGGTCTGGCCCTGGCCTTGCGCGAGCGCTGGCCGTCGATGGTCCGCGACTACCGCCACGCCGCCCATGCCAGGGCGCCCGAGCCGGGCGGCATCTGGGTCTGGGCCGGGGTCGACGAACAGGGCAGGACGCAGTGCATCGTCAACCTGATCACCCAGGGCATGCTGCACAGCGGACGCAGCGCCAAGCCGGGCAAGGCGAGCCTGGAGGATGTCGGCCACGCCCTGCGCGAACTGGCTCGCTACGTGCGCAGCGAAGGGGTGAGCAGCCTCGCCTTGCCCTGCGTGGCGACTGGCGTGGGCGGGCTGGCCTGGTCCGAGGTCAAGCCGCTGGTGCTGCGTCATCTCGCCGACCTGGAGATTCCGGTGATTCTCTACGAGGTCTATCGCAAGGGCGTGGCGGCCGACGAGAAGCTGGCCTGAACGAAGAAGCCCGGCATTCGCCGGGCTTTTCAGGTTCTACGAGTGGGCATGAGCGGGCGAGGGGGCTCAGCCCTGCGCATCGCTATCGCTCGCAGCCGGCGCGATGGCCTGCTGCTGGTGGGCCTGTTCGATGGCGTGCTGGTTCAACCGGACCATGCGGTTTTCCATCAGGCTGGACTCGTCGGCGAAGACACCCGGCAGGGAAAGGCTGGCCTCCAGGCCGAGCAGGAGAGTGGCGAAGACATTGCGTTTCATGATGACCTCCGGTTTTCCTTGGATGTCATCAGTATGATCCGTAATAATTTTTGAAAAACTGCGCTTTATAAGAGTAACTATTACCTTATAGGTAATTATCTGTCGTAAAAAAGCCCGACGCGGGTCGGGCTCTTCATCGGGCGGGGTTGTTCAGCCCAGGTGTTTCCTGTCCAGTTCGATCGCCTGGTCGAGGGTGTCCAGCAGCGCCTTGCGCACCTTGAGCTTGGTGTTGCGGTGCGCGGTCATGTTGAGTTTCTTCAGTTGGCGGGCCGCGCTCTTCGCGGTCTCCAGCAACTGCTCGGGGCTGACCAGGACGTCGAGGAAGCCGGCGTCGACCGCGGCGGAGGGGCTGAACATCTCGGCATTGATCACCGAGCGGGTGAACGCCGACTTGCGCAGGCGGTCGCGCGCCAGTTCGATGCCGACGTGATGCATGGTCATGCCGATGGCGACTTCGTTCAGGCCGATCTGGAACGGCCCGTCGACGCCGATGCGGTAGTCGGCCGAAAGCAGCAGGAAGGCGCCCTTGGCGACCGCGTGCCCGGGACAGGCGACGATCACCGGATAGGGGTGGGAGAGCAGGCGGCGGGCCAGGGTGGAACCGGCGGTGACCAGGTTGACGGCGTTTTCCGGGCCGGAGGTCATGACCTTCAGGTCGTAGCCGCCGGAAAGGATGCCCGGCTGCCCGGTGACGATGACCACGGCCTTGTCCTGCTGGGCCTGGTCGAGTGCCTGGTTGAAGGCGTCGATCAGCGCCGGCGAGATGGCGTTTACCTTGCCGTTGCTGAGGGTCAGGGTGGCGATGCCGTCTTCGAACTGGTAGCTGATCAACTCGCTCATGACAGGTTTCCTTGTGGTGGAGTGGGGCAGACTTTATTGAGGGGCGCAGCCTGCGTAAAGCGCTTTGGCTGACCCACGGGTCATGCCGGGCCGGGCTCGCGAGGTTCTGCTGCGGGCCTGGACCTGCCGGCGCGTGGCGAAGCGGAGTGGAGTGGACGCCGGAAGCCGCCACGAGGCTCCGAGCCCGGCATTGCCCGGCCTGCCAGAAGAAACGGTTGAGTCTGGTCGGGGAAGGCCGCAATATGGGCCCTATCGTTAGTCCGGCCGCGCATGAGCGCGAGTCAGCCGTTTCGAGACTCCGCCGGGCGCCATTCGCCGTGGGGACGCGAGCGGACGAAGGTATTCGGTGGTCCGAGGAGGGCCGGTAGCGCGAGGGATGGCCTCGCGTGGAACAATCATTCAGGCGCGGGTCGGGTTGCGGGCCCGTTGAGGAGATCAAAGTGAGCGAGTCCCTGTCCATCCATCACGACGTGGGCGGCCATCAGTTCGAAACGACGGTGGATGGCCATCGCGCCTATCTGGCCTACATGGACCTGGGCAAGCAGACCCTGGACATCTACCGGACCTTCGTGCCGGATTCGCTGCGTGGCCGCGGGATCGCCGCCGCGCTGACCGAGCATGCCCTGCAGTATGCCGACCGCATGGGCTACAGCGTGATCCCGTCCTGCTCCTACGTGGAGCGCTACATCGAACGGCGACAGCGGCAGGCCGACCCCGCCGCCTGAGCGAGGCGCGCAAGGAAGAACGCCGGGCGGATGCCCGGCGTTTTCGTTTACCCCACGCTCAGCCGCGCTGGCGTTTCGGCAATACGTCCCTGAGCTTGGCGTGCATGCCGCGGATACTCTTCTCGGTGGCCGCCCAGTCGATGCAGGCGTCGGTGATGGAGACGCCGTACTGCAACTGGCCGAGGTCCTTCGGGATCGGCTGGCTGCCCCAGCCCAGGTGGCTTTCCACCATCAGGCCGACGATCGAATTGTTACCCTCGACGATCTGGTTGCTGACGTTGTCCATCACCAGCGGTTGCAGGGCCGGGTCCTTGTTGGAGTTGGCGTGGCTGCAGTCGACCATGATGTTCAGCGGGACCTTAGCCTTGTTCAGGTCCTGTTCGCAGAGGGCGACGCTGACCGAGTCGTAGTTCGGCTTGCCGTTGCCGCCGCGCAGCACCACGTGGCCGTAGCGGTTGCCCTTGGTGGTGACGATGGATACGCCGCCCTGCTGGTTGATGCCGAGGAAACGGTGCGGGCTGGAGACCGATTGCAGGGCGTTGATCGCCACGGTCAGGCTGCCGTCGGTACCATTCTTGAAACCGACCGCGGACGACAGGCCGGAGGCCATCTCGCGGTGGGTTTGCGATTCGGTGGTGCGCGCGCCGATCGCCGACCAGCTGATCAGGTCCTGCAGGTACTGCGGGGAGATCGGGTCGAGCGCTTCGGTAGCGGTGGGCAGGCCTTTCTCGGCGAGGTCGCGGAGCAGTTGCCGGCCGATGTGCAGGCCATCTTGGATCTTGAACGAGTCGTCCAGGTACGGATCGTTGATCAGGCCTTTCCAGCCGACCGTGGTACGTGGCTTCTCGAAGTACACGCGCATGACCAGGAACAGCGTATCCGCCACTTCGGCCGCGAGTGCCTTGAGGCGGTCGGCGTATTCATGGGCGGCCTTGATGTCGTGGATGGAGCACGGGCCGATCACCACGAACAGACGGTGGTCCTTGCCGTCGAGGATGTCGCGCACCACCTGGCGACCGTGGGCCACGGTCTGCAGGGCCTTGTCGGTCAGGGGGATTTCACGCTTGAGCTGCTCCGGCGTGATCAGGGTCTCGTTGGAGGCAACGTTAAGGTCGTCGATCTGTAAATCAGCCATCGTGGTACTCAATCAGGTCACGGGCGCCGGCCGCCGGGAGTCCCCCTGCGAAAGGGCGCAGGCATGAAGTTCGCAAGCGGGGAGACGAACCTTAACGTGTCGGGCCGGGCCTAGACAATGGGCCGGACGCGGATGGGCGGGGTTTTTCCCGCGCGCCGGGAGATTTCTTCGCCCAGGCGTCGCCGCAGTTGCAGGCGCCGCCGCCGCGGTCGATAGTGTGCAGGCGCTACGGTGGCGCGGCGCCCGCAGGCGAGGCGGGGCCCTGGCCCAACGCTCGGCGGGAGCAGCGGCGAACGCACCGGCAGCGCTTTTCCCAATCCATCTCTACCGAGGTCAACAGCGTGCCGTCCCTGGAACTCACCGATCTGGACGCCGACCAGCGATTGCTCGCCCTGCCAGGGGTTTCCCTGCTGGTTTTCACCGGCGAAGGGTGCGCCTCCTGCCGATGGGCGCGGCGTCACCTCGGTGACCTGGATCTCCCCGTCGAGCGCCTGTGCTGGGTGGATGCCGGCCGCAACGGCGGACTGGTGGAGCGCTACGGGGTTTTCCACCTGCCAGCCCTGTTCGTGGTTCGCGACGGCCGTTTCCACGGCGCCTTGAATGTCCCGCTGCAACGCGAGGCCCTGCGGGGCGCGGTACTGGCGGGATTGTCCGGTTCACCTGAGGAGTTGCCCTGATGAAACCAACGCAGCGGCGGATCGGCATCATCGGTACGGGAGCCATCGGCGGCTTCTATGGATCGATGCTGGCGCATGCCGGCCACGATGTGCATTTTCTCCTGCGCAGCGAGTTCGAGGCGGTCAGTCGCGCCGGCCTGACCCTGAACAGCGCGGTGCATGGTACGCGGCGCCTGGCGCCGGTCCAGGCCTACCATTCGGCGCAGGACATGCCGCCCTGCGACTGGTTGCTGGTGGGCGCCAAGACCACCAGCAACGCCCAGCTCGCGCCGCTGATCAGCGCGGCGGCGGCGGAGGGCGCGAAGGTGCTGCTGTTGCAGAACGGCCTGGGCGTCGAGGAACAGTTGCGCCCGTTGCTGCCCGAAAGCCTGCATCTGCTCGGCGGCCTCTGTTTCATCTGCGTGCACCGCAGCGAGCCGGGAGTGATCGAGCACCAGGCTTATGGCGGGGTGAACCTCGGCTATCATTCCGGCCCGGCCGAGCAGTCGCGACGAGGCGAGATCGTCGAGGAGGGGGCCGCGCTGTTCCGCGCCGCCGGCCTGGAATCGACGGCGATGCCGGACCTGGAGCAGGCGCGCTGGCAGAAGCTGGTGTGGAACATCCCCTACAACGGGCTGTCGGTATTGCTGGACAGCAGCACCGCGCCGCTGATGGCCGACCCGGACAGCCGGGCGCTGATCGAGGCGATGATGCAGGAGGTCATCGACGCCGCCGCTGCCTGCGGCTTCGTCCTGCCGCCTGGCTATGCCGGACAGTTGCTGGCGGCGACCGAGCGGATGCCCGATTATCGCCCGAGCATGTACCACGACTTCGCTCAGCGGCGTCCGCTGGAACTCGCGGCGATCTATGCTGCACCTCTGGCGCGGGCCGCCGCCACGGGATGCGACATGCCCAGGGTACAGGCGCTGCACCAGGCGTTGCGCTTCCTCGAAGCGCGAGGACGCTGAACAAACGCGACGCCCCTGGATGGGGCGCTCGGCGACATGGCTGGAAAAAGCCCGAAACAGCAGGGAACGCTAGGAGAATGGATGCTTGCTGCTAATCTGCCAATGAGGCCCGCCGCGCAGGCTGTCGAGGAGGCCGCATGATTCGTTCGATTCTCTATGCCACCGACCTGGGGCTCTATGCCCCGTACGTCCTGCAGCACGCCCTGTCGTTGACCCGCGCCTACAATGCCGAACTCTATGTCGTCCATGTGGTGGAGCCGCTCGGGTTGTTCGCCGAGTCGGTCCTGCAGACCTACCTGGACACCGAGCGCCTGCAGGACCTTCGCACGCAGGGTCTGGACAACGTCATGGAGAGCATCGAGAAGCGTGTCCTGGAAGGTTTTCGCGACGAGCTTGGCGAATTGCCCCAGGACGCCGCGCTGGTCAAGAGCGTGCGGGTGGTACAGGGCGATCCTCCGCAGATGATCCTCGACGAGGCGGAACGGCTGGCCGTCGACCTGATCGTCGCCGGTAGCCACAGCCACGGCACCCAGCTTGACACGCCGCTGGGACGGACCGCGGCGCGCCTGGTGCAACTGGCCGAAGTGCCGGTCTATCTGGTGCCGATGCTGCAGCACCGCAGCCGCGACCTGTGAATCGCGGCGCGACCGGCCTGGCGAATAAAGCGTGCAGAATCAGAAAAAACGTCTAATTTTATTCCTCAAACCATTAATATGGTTATATACCTACGGTTCTTGATCGCCGGTCGCGACAACCTTTTCGAGGAATCTCCATGAAGCTTCAGCAACTGCGCTATATCTGGGAGGTTGCGCACCACGACCTCAACGTCTCCGCCACGGCGCAGAGCCTCTACACCTCGCAGCCGGGCATCAGCAAGCAGATCCGCCTGCTGGAGGACGAACTGGGCGTCGAGGTGTTCGCGCGCAGCGGCAAGCACCTGACCCGGGTGACGCCGGCGGGCGAGCGGATCATCCATACCGCGGGCGAGATCCTGCGCAAGGTCGAGAGCATCAAGCAGATCGCCCAGGAGTTCTCCAACGAGAAGAAGGGCACGCTGTCCATCGCCACCACCCACACCCAGGCGCGATACGCGCTACCCCACGTGATCAGTGGGTTCATCAAGCAGTATCCGGACGTTTCCCTGCACATGCACCAGGGTACGCCGATGCAGATCGCCGAGATGGCCGCCGACGGCACCGTCGACTTCGCCATCGCCACCGAGGCGCTGGAACTGTTCGGCGACCTGATCATGATGCCCTGCTATCGCTGGAACCGTTGCGTGATCGTGCCCCATGGCCATCCACTGACCAAGCTGCCGAAGCTGACCCTGGAAGCCCTGGCCGAGCAGCCGATCGTCACCTACGTGTTCGGCTTCACCGGGCGCTCCAAGCTCGACGAGGCATTCAGCCAGCGCGGCCTAGTGCCCAAGGTGGTGTTCACCGCCGCCGACGCCGACGTGATCAAGACCTACGTGAGGCTGGGCCTGGGGGTGGGTATCGTGGCGCACATGGCGGTCGACCCGAAGCTCGACAACGACCTGGTGACTCTCGACGCCAGCCACCTCTTCGAGTCCAGCGTGACCAAGATCGGCTTCCGCCGCGGCACCTTCCTGCGCGGCTTCATGTGCGATTTCATCGAGAAATTCGCCCCGCACCTGACCCGCGAACTGCTGGCCAAGGCCGTGCAGTGCCACAACAAGGCCGAGCTGGACGAGCTGTTCGACGGTATCGAGCTGCCGGTCTACTGATCGCCTCCAGCCATGAAAAAGCCCGGCGCCAGGCTGGGCTTTTTCATGGCCGGCCTTCAGAGCATGTCGAGATTGTCGCGTCCGGCCAGCCTGGCCAGGGCCTCGCGATCGGCATCCGCGGCTTTCTCCGCCTGCGGTTCGAGGATTTCATGGAGGAAGCTCATGAACACGGTGTAGACCTGCTCGCGCCCGTCGTCGTGGCGAACCACGAAGAACGGTGCGGTGTCCACGCCATACTGCGCGGCCACCATCCAGCCGACGCTGTTCGGGTCGCGCTCGTCGGCCACCAGGGTGCGATGGATGCGCGGCAGGTAGCCGCCTTGCTCCAGGCGTTGCCGGACTTCCTTGCACTTGCGGCAGTCCTCGCCGTCGGCGAGGACTTTCTTGACCATGGTGATGCGCATGCTGGGTCTCCGCTCGGGGTTCGACCCGCACTTTACCCCGATTGCATACGCCTATCGACGCTTTCAGGCCTTGCTGATCAGATTGCCGGCGTGCAGGCCGCATTCCTTGTGGGTGGCTTCCTCCCACCACCAGCGGCCCTCGCGCTCGTGCTGGTTGGGCAGCACGGGGCGGGTGCAGGGCTCGCAGCCGATACTGATGTAGCCGCGCTCGTGCAGGCTGTTGTAGGGCAGCTCGAGCATGCGGATGTAGCCCCAGACTTCCTCGCTGGTCATGGCCGACAGCGGGTTGAACTTGTACAGCGGCTTTTCCGCGGTGGAAAAGGCACCGTCGATCTCCAGCACCGCTACCTGGCTGCGCGTGCCAGGGCTCTGGTCGCGTCGCTGGCCGGTGGCCCAGGCGCGAACGCCGGCGAGCTTGCGCTTGAGCGGTTCGATCTTGCGCACTCCGCAGCACTCGCCATGGCCATCCCTGTAGAAGCTGAACAGGCCCTTTTCCCTGACCAGCGGTTCGAGCAGGCGCGGGTCGGGGGAGAGCACGTCGATGGCGATGCCGTAGTGTTCGCGGACCTGGTCGATGAAACGGTAGGTTTCCGGATGCAGGCGGCCGGTATCGAGGCTGAACACCTTCACGTTGCGGTTGAGCTTCCAGGCCATGTCCACCAGGACGACGTCTTCGGCGCCGCTGAAGGAGATCCACAGGTCATCGCCGAAATGTTCGAAGGCGGCTTTCAGGATCTCCTGGGGGATTGGTCGGCAAGGCGGGAGGCGAGGGCGGGAACGTCAAACGGCTGGCTCATCGGGCTGGGGTCCTGGTGCTGGGCGGCGCTGTCGCGCTCTGTGGCGGGAATGGTAGCAAAGGGCGGCATATGGCCCTAAATAACCATTTACCTTTGTCTACCTTCGTTCGTGGAATAAGCTGGCGTTGCCTTGCCGTCGGCGAGCGGCTAGAGTGCCGCGTCCGTCGTCACCCCATCGTTCAGTGAATTTCGAGGAGAGTCCTGTGGAAATTGCCTGTCTTGACCTGGAAGGCGTGCTGGTTCCGGAAATCTGGATCGCGTTTGCGGAGAAAACCGGCATCGACGCGCTGAAGGCGACAACCCGCGACATCCCGGACTATGACGTGCTGATGAAGCAGCGCCTGCGCATCCTCGACGAGCATGGCCTGAAGCTGGGCGACATCCAGGAGGTGATCGCCACGCTGAAGCCGCTGGAAGGCGCGGTGGAGTTCGTCGACTGGCTGCGCGAGCGCTTCCAGGTGGTCATCCTCTCCGACACCTTCTATGAGTTCTCCCAGCCGCTGATGCGCCAGTTGGGCTTTCCGACCCTGCTGTGCCACAAGCTGGAGATCGACGAAAGCGACCGCGTGGTCGGCTACCAGTTGCGCCAGAAAGATCCCAAGCGACAGTCGGTGATCGCCTTCAAGAGCCTCTACTATCGTGTGATCGCCGCCGGCGACTCCTACAACGACACCAGCATGCTGTCCGAGGCCCATGCCGGTATCCTTTTCCATGCGCCGGAAAACGTGATCCGCGAGTTCCCGCAGTTTCCCGCGGTGCATAGCTACGAAGACCTCAAGCGCGAGTTCCTCAAGGCTTCCAGTCGTTCACTGAGCCTGTAACCGATGCCGCGGAAGAAGCCCGCCTGCCGCGGGCTTCTTTTATTCCAGCGGGCGGCTGGCGGCCAGCCCTTCCAGGGTGTCCAGCAGGACCCTGACCTTGTCCAGGGTCTCCTGGTATTCCTCTTCCCAGCGTGAATCGGCGACGATGCCGCCGCCGCCCCAGCAACTGACCTGGCCATCCTTGACCAACAGGGTGCGGATGGCGATCGAGCTGTCCATCTCGCCACGCACGTCCAGGTAGAACAGGCTGCCGCAGTAGATGCCGCGGCGACTCGGCTCCAGTTCGTCGATGATCTGCATGGCGCGGATCTTCGGGGCGCCGGTGATCGAGCCCCCGGGAAAGCTGCCTTCCAGCAGGTCGAGGGCGTCCTTGTCGGACGCCAGTTCGCCGGTGACGCTGCTCACCAGGTGGTGCACGTTGGGGTAGCTTTCCAGGGCGAACAGTTCCGGCACCCGCACGCTGCCGGGGCGGCAGCTGCGGCCGAGGTCGTTGCGCAGGAGGTCGACGATCATCAGGTTTTCCGCGCGGTCCTTGGGGCTGGACAGCAGCGAGGCGCCCAGCGCCGTATCCTCCGCAGGCGTCTCGCCACGGGGGCGGGTGCCCTTGATCGGGCGGGTCTCCACCTGCCCCTGGCTGAGCCTGAGGAAGCGCTCCGGCGAGAGGCTGAGGATCGCCCCGCCGGTCAGGCGCAGGTAGCCGGAAAACGGCGTCGGGCAGGCGCGACGCAGGGCCTGGTAGGCCGCCCAGGGCGAGCCGCTGCAGGCGGCCTGGAAGCGCTGGCTGTAGTTCACCTGGTAGCAGTCGCCGGCCTGGATGTAGTCCTGGATGCGCCGGATCGAGGCCCGATAGTCGGATCGGCTAATGCTTCGTCGGAATTTTCCCAGAAGCTGGAAGCTGCCGTTCGCGCCTGCCATTTCTTCGCTAAAAAGACTGATCAGGCGCTGGCGCTCCCCTTCATCCACGCATGGGTGGAACACCAGTTGACTGGTGCCGGCCTGGTGGTCGCTGATCAGAGCCCAGGCATACAGCCCGACGGCGGCCAGGGGTAGGTGCAGGTCGTCACGGGCGTGCTCGCCGATGCGTTCGATGCGGCGGCCCAGATCATAGGAAAGATAGCCCAGCAGACCGCCGGCGAAGGGCAGTTCGTGGGGCGGCGGAATCGTTGCCGGAGCGAGGCTCCTGCCGGCTTCGCGCAGGCGGGCGAAGAAGCGGTTGGCCGATTCGTCGGGCAGTGGCGCCAGTTCTGCCAATGGCCAGGCGCTCATAAGGTCATAGCGTCCACGGGTAGCGACAGGGCGACCCGAATCGAGCATTACCGCGCCGGGAGCCTCGTGGATGATGGCGAAACGACAGCTCGGGTCGCTGTGGTAGGGCAACGGGTGAACATGACAACTGGGCATGGAAAGTGGGGGTAGTGGGACAGTCAGGAATTCTAGTTCGCCGGAATCGTCGATCCTAGAGCCATTTCTTCAGTTTACGTAAGAAGGGTGATCTGCTAATTATGGAAATATCCCACGGAGATTTGGCTCCGTACCACAATGATAATGACACAGGGATACAGGCCGTGGATGCAGTACAGGATCCAGCAGCCGGCAGCCTTTCGCGCTCCAGAATAGTGCCGCCTCAGGTGCCAGCCGAATATTCTCTTCGCCCCGCGATCCGCGCTCTGCTGGATCGCAACCCTCATTCCCGCGTTCTGATGTTTTCCGCGCCTGCCGGCTTCGGCAAGACCTGTGCGCTCGCGGCCCTGGCCAGGGAGCGCACTGTAGCAGACCAGGCGGTGGCCTGGCTGTCGCTGGCCGAGGAGGACGACGATCCCGCGCGTTTCTGCCGGCAACTCATCGAAGCCGTTGGCGAAGCTGTACCGCAGTTGGGCGACGACGCCCAGTCCTATCTGCAGAACACCATGCGGGTACCGGTGGTGGCGGTCATCGAAAGCCTGCTCGGCGAGCTCAATCGCCATGCGCGGCCCCTGCTGCTGGTGCTGGACGACCTGCACCTGGTGAGCAACCCCGACATTTTCGCCGGCCTCAACCGCCTGGTGCAGTACGCGCCACCCGGTCTGGTCCTGGCCCTGGGCACGCGCTCGCAGCCGCCATTGAGCCTGGCCACCTGGCGGGCCAAGGGGCTGTTGCTGGAGATCGGCGTCGAGGAATTGCGCCTCGGTTTCGAGGAAACCCGCGAATACCTCGAGCGCAGCGGGCTCTACCTGGACGAGGCCTGCCTCAAGGCGCTGCATGGCCAGACCGAGGGCTGGGTGGTCGGCGTACATCTCGTCAGCCTGTGGCTGCGCCAGCAGCCGCAAGTCCAGGATCAGCAGATGGCCCTGCTGGACGGCGACAAGCAAGCGGTCAGCGCCTATCTGCTGGCGGCGGTCTTCGAGCGCCTGCCCGACGACCTGCAGCAAGCGCTGCTGGCATTGGGGGTGGCCAGCCAGTTGAGCGGTGACCTGGCCAATGCCCTGACCGGGCGGCAGGACGGCCAGGCGCTGCTGGAACGCCTGGAATCCATGCAGCTCTTTCTCCTGCCGCTGGATCGCGAGCGGCAGTGGTATCGCTTCCACCTGCTGTTCGCCGAGTTCCTCCGTACCCGCCTGCGCGAGTCCGACCCGGACCGCTTCAAGCAACTGCATTTCAACGCCAGCCTGTGGTTCACCAACCACCACATGCCCACCTTCGCCATCGAGCACGCCTGCGCCGCGGAGGATCCGGAAATGATCGCCGCGCTGGTCGACGGTTGCGGCCTGGAACTGATCAACCGCGGGCAGCTCAGCCTGATCTATCGTTGGCGCAAGCACGTGCCGGACGAAATTGCCGAACGTTATCCGATCCTGGTGCTCACCGATGCCTGGTCGCGCGCCAGCGACCTGAGCCTGGGCGACGCCAACCGGATCATCGACGAGCTGCTCGCGCGTTGGGGCGAAAGTCGCGGCGACGGTCCGATGGGCGACCAGTACCTGTCGGCGCTGGCGGTGAAAGCCGTGGTCGCGCTGCAGAAGGATGACCTGGAACTGTGCATCTCCCTGGCGCGCCGGGTGGAGGTACAGCTCGGCCAGAACGCCGCCTTCCTCGAAGTGGCTGTTCTGATCACCGCCGCGCTGGCCCAGGTGGTGCGCGGCCAGGCCGACCAGGCGCGACGCCTGCTGGGGCTGGCGCAGCAGCGCAATCATTTCCTCGAAGGGCGCTACCTGGACATGCAGCTGGCCAACGTCGAGGTGATCCTGGCCCTGGAGCAGGGCCAGGTGAAGCAGGCGCAACTTCTCATCGAGCGGCTCCGGCAACGCGCCCAGCCTCTGTTCGAGAAGTCCAGGAGCGCCCTGGCCCTGCCCACCATCACCGAAGCCCTGACCGCCTACTACCGGGTCGAGCTAGAGGGCCTCGAGGAGCGTCTGGGCTGGGCGCTGGGACATGTGGACGTGATCAACCCGATCGACTTCTATGCCCAGGGACAGATCTGCCTGGCGCGCACCCAGCGCCTGCTCGGTCGCCCGAAGGAGGCACTGGCCAGCCTTGCGGCGATGCAGGCCCTGGCTTCGCGCAACCAGTCGTGGCGTTTCTTCGCCCAGGCCATGGCCGAGGAGATCAACCTGATCCTTCAGGACATCGGGCCCGATCGCCTGAAGCGCGCCGAGCAGCGGCTGAAGAGCGTGGACTGGAACAAGATGGCCGCGCACTACCGCAACATGGCCTTCAACCCGGTCAACTGGTCGCTGGGCGTGACCCGTGTGCGCCTGTTGCAGGGGCGCGGGCATTTCAGCGAAGCCTTGCACGAGATCACTCAGTTGCGCGGCACCCTGCAGCCCGGCTGGCACGGCCTGCAGCGTCTGCGCCTGGACATCCTGGCGGCGCTCAGCTACCAGCGCCTGGGCTACCAGGAACGGGCCAACAGCCTGCTCGGCGAATGCCTGATCAACGCCGAGCGCGAAGGGGTGCGCAGCCTCTTCGTCGAAGAGGGCGAGGGAATCCGCCAGTTGCTCCAGCAGCTCGAGTCCACCGAGCGCCAGCCGGCATTGCAGGCGTTCATCCGTGGCCTGCTCGGCATCTGGCCGGGGCAGGGCGTGCGCAAACCCCAGGATGCGCTCGAGGAAGGACTGACGGAGCGCGAGCGCGAAGTGGTCTGCCTGGCCGCACAGGGCCTATCCAACGAAGAAATAGGCCAGCGCCTGTCGCTGGCCCTGGGGACCGTCAAATGGCATCTGCACAACATCTACGAAAAGCTCAAGGTGCGCAATCGCACCCAGGCGATCCGGCGGGCCCGCGAATTGAGCCTGCTCTGACCATGACGATTCGCGACGGAGCTTCCGCCAGCGCCATTCCGCTGTTGCAGACCAAGCTGTTCCCGCCGAACGCCGGCGGACTCCCGCTGCTGCCCCGGCAGGCGCTGATCGACCGCCTGTACGAAGCCCGCGCGCGGCGCGCGCTGGTCCTCAGCGCGCCGGCCGGGTTCGGCAAGAGCACCATCCTCTGCCAGCTGCGCCTGCGTCTGCTGGAGCAGGGCGCGGCGGTGGCCTGGTTGTCCTGCGACGAGACCGACAGCGAGCCGCAGCGTCTCATCCAGTACCTGCTGGCGAGCATCCAGAGCGTGGTGCCGACCTTCGGCGGCAATACCGCCAACCTCCTGGGGGCCGATGTCGCGGTACCGCTGGAGGGTATCCTGGATGCCTTCCTCGCCGACCTGCGGCGCCTGGAGGGGCCGCTGTACCTGTTCCTCGATGATTTCCACCGGATTCGCCACGCCGCCTTGCCGCATGGCGTCCGTTACCTGGTGGAGAACCTACCCGACCATGTGCGGGTGGTCGCCTCGACCCGTTTCCGGCCGCGCTTCCTGGTCGACGAACCGACCCTCAAGCCCTGGACCTTCTGCCTGAGCGCGGAAGACCTGCGCCTTTCGCGCGAGGAAAGCGATGCCTTCCTCCTCGAACTCAAGGGGCTGGATCTGGGCGAGCGCGAGCTCAAGCTGCTGTTCAAGCGCACCGAGGGCTGGATCACGGCGCTGCACCTGGCAGCCCTGGCGTTGAGCCGCAATACCGATCGGGAAGGCTTCCTCCGTGGTCTCTCGGGGACCGAACGGAACATCGCCGACTACCTGGCCGAGGACGTACTGGCCAGCCTGCCCGCCGACCTGCAGCTGTTCCTCGACCAGACCTCGGTGCTCGACGAGTTCAACGCCGAGTTGTGCAACGCGCTGACCGGCCGCCGCGATGGCCTGGACATGCTCATGCGCCTGCAGAACGAGCAGTTGTTCGTCATCGCCCTGGACGACCAGCGCGAGTGGTTCCGCTATCACCACCTGTTCGCCGAGTTCCTCCAGGGGCGCCTGTCCCGGCATGCCGACCCGACCCCGTTGCTGCACGCGGCGGCGCGCTGGTGCGAGGGGCGCGACATGGCCGACCGGGCGATCAAGTATGCCCTGCGCGCCCGCGACTACCTGTTCGCCGCCGAACTGCTGGAGCGGCAGGGCGCGCGCCTGATCGCCGGCAACCGGGTGTACGGCATCCTCGGCATGCTCAACGGCATTCCTTCCGAGGTGATCCGCGAACATCCGGTGTTCCAGATCTTCTACGCCTGGCAACTGGCGTTCGAGCAGCGTTTCGCCGAGGCCGAGGCGCTGATCGAAGAGGTCAGCCACCGTCTCCTGCAGGGACGCGGCAAGGTCATGCATTTCGGCCTCGGTGAGTTGCTCGCCGCGGCCCAGGTGCTCAAGGCCCTGGTGCTGCTCTACCAGGACAAGCTGGAAGCCTGCCTGAAGGTCGCCCGTCACTGGCTGTCGATGGTGCCGAGCAACCAGCCGGTGTTCCGCGCCAGCCTGCTCTGCGTGCAGGCCTCGGCGTACGCCCTGCTCGGCGACTACGCCGAGGCTGCCGGCGCCATCGGTTCGGCGCGTGAGGACCTGAAGGTCGCCGACAGCGAATACCTGCAGGTGGTGACCAGCCTGATCGAGTCGCTGATCTGCAAGGAGAGCGGCGACCTGGAGCGGGGAAGGGCGATCGCCGAGTCGGCGCGCAACCGGGTCGAGCAGGTCTTCGGTCGCCGCAGCCGGGTCGGCGGTCCGCTGTCGCTGGCCTACGCCGATCTGCTCTACGAGCAGGACCGGCACGCCGGCGTGCTTGCCGAGCTACCGCTGGCGACGGTCTGGCGGGACGTTGCGACACCCGTCGAACTGCTCAGCCGCGGCCAGTTGGTGATGGCCAGGGCGCGCTTCTTTTCCGGCGCCGCCGAACAGGGCCTGGCGCAACTCGACGAGTGGCTGGGCGGCTTGCTCTCGCCTGGCTACGAGCGCGTCTACGCTCATGCCATGAGCTGCAAGGTGCAGTTCCTTCTGTGGCTGCGCCGGCCCAACGAGGCCGAACGGGTCTGCCTGCAACTGGAACGACACCTGGCCGGGCTCTCCGGCGAACGGCATGCCGACGCGCAGACCGCCCTGGTCCTGGCGGAGGCGCGCCTGGCATTGTCCGAGCGGCATGCCGAACGCGCCCAGAGCAAGCTGGAAGGCTGTCTGGCCGGCTACTCTTCGGCCTACCAGAGGGACCGGCGGCTGCGTTTGTCCCTGTTACTTTCTGTGGCGTATTGGCAGAAAGGTAACAGCGAAAAAGCCATCGGCCTGTTCCTCGCCACGCTCGAGGAAGCCTGGAATCTCGGCTACCGGCGGCTGTTCCAGGACGATGCTTTGTGGTTGCTGCCGATGTGGGAAAGCTGGCGGGAGGCGGAGCCCAAGCGCGCGGCAGCCTGGCAGGGACTGGCCGACCTGCTTCGCGAACAGTGCCGGAAACTCTCCGTGGATCCGGAGAGTTTCGATGAAAATCAGGATGTTAGCCATCGCGAACGGGAAATCCTGCGGCTGGTGGCGGCGGGCTTGTCGAATCGTGATATCGCGCAGGCGGTGCACCTGTCGGAAGCCACCATCAAATGGCACCTGCACAACCTGTTCGCCAAGCTGGGGGTGAAGAGCAGAACGCAAGCCGTACTAAAGGGTAAAAGCCTGGGGTTGCTGAGCGAGGCGTGAATATGTCCCGCCATCGCTCCATCCCTTGGATGGGCTGGCGGTGCAGGGGGTGGCCCAGTAGCTTGGAAACCGGGACGAGAGAGCATGACGCTCTACCGCATCCATGTCCGGGACACCTAGGGAAGCAGTCCCGGACCTGGAGATCGGCGAAACGCCGGTCGACCTGCCGGGGAGAGGATGCAAACGGCAGTGCCCTGGGGCAAACCACACCTGAACACTGGAGAAATAACAATGAAAAAGCACCTGTTCCTTGCAACTGCTGTTCTGGCTGCTCCCTTGCTGGCGCATGCCGACCTGAAAGCCATGGACGATGGCGCGCTGTCCGACGTGACCGGTCAGGCAGGCATCAGCATTTCCGGTACCTTCCAGGGCTCCGTGGGAGCCGTGACCTATACCGACACCGATACCAACGGCGGCTCCCTGCGCCTGGAAAGCATCAGCCTGCCGGCGCTGACCATCGATGACAGCAAGCCGCTGACCATCGACGTGGTCACCGCCGACATCGGTGGCAAGTCGACCCAGCAACTGGCCATCGGCCTGCCGGCCATCACCGGCGACGTGACCGTCGGCGCGATCAAGGTAGGCGACACCAGCGCCGCCAGCATCGGTTCGCTGACCGTTTCCGGACTGAACATGGCCGGTTCCACCATCAAGGTCTGGGGTCACTGATCCAGGCGATCCGGGTCGAGACGCGAAGACCTCGCCGAGGCATCGGCGGGGTCTTTCTCCAAAGAGGTACGACGGGGCGATGTTCGAGATTTTGCTGGGAAGTCTGATCGGACTGTTCGGGTTCACCCAGACGGTCGACACCAAGCCGCAACCGCAGGGCACGGTCAACCTCAGCCAGCCTCTGACCCCCAATGGCCCCTATCGCGAATCCGTGCAGCTGGAACCGATGAGCCAGCTGCAGTTCCGCAACGTCATCCGCCAGGCCTACGACTACAGCTGCGGCTCGGCGGCCCTTACCACGCTGCTGGACTACTACCTCGGGCGCAACCTCGAGGAACGCCAGGTCATGGAAGGGCTGCTGCGCTATGGCGAGGCCGATAAGATCGTGCAGCGCCGCGGTTTCTCGCTGCTCGACATGAAGCGCTACGCCGCTGCGCTGGGCTACAAGAGCGGTGGTTTTCGCGCCGAGTTCAGCGACCTGGACGCTCTCGAGCATCCGGCGCTGGTCCCCATCCACTATGCCGGCTTCAAGCATTTCGTGGTGGTGCGCGATGTCTACAACGATCACGTCTTCGTCGCCGATCCGGCCTTGGGCAACATCAGCTTCACCCGGACGCGCTTCGAGGAAATCTGGGACCAGAACGTCCTGTTCGTGATCTTCCCGAGTGGGCAGGAGCCCCGCAACGCGCTGGCGCTGAACGATCGCGACATGCGCCTGGTGGACGACCGCACCGTCAGCCTGCTGGCGTTCCGCGAGTTTCCGCAGATCAACAAGATCACTGAAAACCAGGTCCGTGAGCTGGGCACTGGTGGCGACGTCATACACCTGCGCACCAAGTAGCAGGTACCCAAAACAAGAACAATCTCTGGGGATAGCGCCATGAGAATCAGGGGGTACACAGGCGCAGCGGCGCTGCTGCTGTGCATCAGCGGCCTGTCCGTCGCCGAGGAGGCCTCGGTCGAGCAGGCCCGTGACGCGCTGGCCAAGAAGTCGGATGACGCCGATAGCGCCAAGGCGCTGGAAGAGGTCTTCCAGGCCGCCGAGAAGAGCTACACCTTGCTGAAGAAAGGCGAGCGGACCCTCACCTACGGTTTCGACTACGCGCTGGTGCGCGACCAGCGCCTGACCCTGGTGCCGCTGACCACCACCAGCGGCGGTACGCAGATCTACGGCCTGGCCGGCCGACAGAGCCAGTCCCAGCACACTTTCACCAATTCCTTCACATTCGACTACGGGATCTGGGACAACCTTACCTTCAGCTTCCGCCTGCCGCTGGCGGCCAAGTACGACACCGAGATGGACACCCACGCCTACAGCCTCGGCGACGTCTCCGCGACCCTGCGCTGGCAGCCCTGGGCGGCGGTGCGCGGGCGGCCGGTCACCACGCTGTACACCACCATCGGCCTGCCGACCGGCGACAGCCCCTACAAGACCAACCTGGACAAGGACATCTCCACCGGCAACGGCTACTACAGCCTGGGCTTCGGCGCGAACATGTCCTATGTGATCGACCCGGTGGTCCTCTACGGCTCGCTCGGCTACACCTGGAACCTGCCGGTGGACGACGTGCACCAGACCCTGGCCGACGACTCCCGGCTGGAGAAGGTCTCGCCCGGCAACACGATCAACTTCAACATGGGCATGGCCTACGCGCTGTCCTACGACGTCTCGCTGGCGACCTCGTACCAGATGGCCTACACGCTGAAGAACCGCTATCACACCACTGCCGGTACGTTCGAGTCGTCCGAACAGACCAGCAGCATCATGAACTTCTCGCTCGGCTTGCGGACGTCGCCGGACTACATCGTCAACGTCAACGCCGGTTTCGGCCTCACGGAAGACTCGCCGGATGTACTGCTGGGGTTATCCGTACCCCTGGATATCAAAGGGCTGAAGGCCCAGTAACCCGCGAGCGAGGCCCATTATGAAGATGCGCATTGCGCCGCTGCGGCTGGCGCTGGCAGGGGTGTGCCTGGCCTGGATTCCGCCGGCCGGCGCACAGATGGCCAACGACCTGACCATCGGCAACCCGAAAGCCATGGCTCTCGGCAACGCTGTTACAGCCGACGAGACCGGTATCGACTCGGTGCACTACAACCCGGCGGCACTGACCAGGATGAAGGGGCGCCAGGCGACCGTGAAGCTGCTGACCGGGGTGATGGATATCCGCGCCGGCTTCAAGGCGCCGCCGAACTACGGCGAAGGCACCTTCGGCCTGCGCGACGATCCGGTCGCCAACAGCCACAGCCGGACCCTGACCCCGACCATGTACCTGCCGGGGCTCGGCGGCATGACCGAAGTACCCCTGCTGGTGGCGCCGCTGGCCGGGATCTCGATCAACCCGCCGGGCTCCAAGTTCACCTTCGCCACCAACGTCTATACCCCTCAGGCGCTGGGCTACAGCCGCGACTCCGACAGCGATCCGGCGCGTTACCAGGGGCGCGAGGTATCGCTGCAGCGGCTGACCTACTTCTCGCCGACGCTGGCCTACCAGGTCAACGACGAGCTGTCGGTCGGCCTCTCGGTGGGCTTCTCCCATCAGGCAGTGGCGCTTAACCAGGACTTCCGCGCGCCCAACCAGTTGCTCGGGTTGTTGCAGCAGACCAAGGAGATCGGCTGCCTGCCGGGGATGCAGGAGATCCTCGAGGTGTTCTTCAACGTCTGTGGCGGCAACATCGGCCCGTTCCAGAACCTGGCGAACATCGATCTGGACATGCAGCAATCGCTGTCGCCGAGCTTCAACCTGGGCGTGCTCTGGGAGCCCACCGACTGGTTCGCCTGGGGCGCGACCTACCAGAGCGAGTCGCGGATGAAGCTCAAGGGCAAGTACCGGGTCGACTACGGCCAGGGTTGGCAGGGCTTCTGGACCGGGGTGCACAAGTCGCTCGGCGGTGCGATTCTCGGGCAGATGTTCCCCTACGGGAACGTCGACGAGGAACACGGCAACGCGACGATGAACATGGTCTACCCGGACGCCTTCTCCACCGGGATCCGGGTGCGACCGTTCAAGAAATGGCAATTCAACGTCGACCTGAAATGGAACGGCTACAGCGACTGGAACGAGTTCAAGATCGAGTTCGATCGCGAACTCGACCTGCTGCGCATCGCCAAATATCTCGACTCCAAGGATGCCACCAGCCACAGCATCACCCTCGACCGCGGCTACCGCGACACCTGGAGCTGGGCCATGGGCGTGCAGTACGACGTCAACGATCGCCTGCAGCTGCGCGCCGGCTATGAGTACCGGCCCTCGGCGATTCCCAAGGGCCAGGCAGACATCCTGGTGCCGATCGGCGACGCCGATCTCTACGGCCTGGGGCTGGGCTACCAGTGGGACAAGGACACGGTGATCGATGTCGGCTTCAATTACTTCGTCACCAAGCAGAGCGTCAAGGCCGACACCAGCTGCAACCTGAACTGCACCGGGCTCGACAACCTGGTGTACAACCCCTACGCGGGTCTGGACGTGGACACCACGGTGAAAGCCTATATTTTCGCCATGACCTACCGCACGACCTTCTGAGGGCTGGAACATGCGCGCATCCATCGTACTCGGCGCTGCGCTGGCGCTGCTGGGATCCCCGGCGGGCTGGGCTTCCGGCGGCCGCTACCTGACCTGGGTAGACGACAATGGCGGGGTGCACAACACCTTCGTCGACGGCCGGTTCGAGCAGCAACAACGCCAGGCGCGACAGCGCGTCGGCCAGAGCGACCAGGCGCGGGTGCTGAACAATGCGGACAATGCCACGCAGTGGCCGGGGAACAAGAGCGGGGGGAGAGCAAGCGCCGCTATTACACCTGGATCGACGCCAGCGGTAACGTGCAGAACAGCTTCTACGCCGGCGCCCAGGTCGCCGGGCAGCGCGCCGACTATGTCCTGCCCAACGGCGAGCACTCCGCCGAATACATCGATGCTGAGGCCTTCGAGGGCAAGGGCTTCGTTCGCAGCGAGAACGGCAGTCCCTACTACACCTGGGTGGACGAGAAGGGCCGCATGCACAACTCGCAGATCCCGCCCGAGGAGCGCGCGGCGCGCTTCAAGCGGGAGGCCGCGCCTTCGTCGCAGATCGCCTTCACCGAGGGCCGGCAGATCGAGTTCAAGCAGCGTCCGGCGGCGTTGCCCGGCCTGGATGGCGCCGGCCAGCAGAGCGATGCGCTGAAGGCTTTGCTCAAGGGCACCGAGATGACCATCGACGATCTCTACCAGGATCTGCAACGGCGTTGCTGCGAGCAGATCGCCGAAAGCGACTTCACCGAGCTGGATGCCGACGAACCGCGCTACGAGGAGTTGAACCGCTTTTCACCGAGCTTCGACTTTCCCATGGGCAGGAGCTTCTACGCGGCGATCCGGCTGCCGCGCTCCCAGGGGGTCTACGGCCTGCGCATCCGCAGTTTCGCCAACCGCCAGGTGGTCTACCCGTCGCTGCTGTTCCTCGACGAGCACAAGCGGCCGACCCGGCTGGTCAGCGACGCGGTGTACAAGCTGAACCCGGAAACCTGGTATCGCTACGCTTTCATCGAGGGTACGGTACCGGTGCGGGCCAATCGCGGCGAGCGCTACGTGCTGCTGCTGACCACCGACGAGGACCGCTCGCTGCAAACCCTCGACAACAAGCCGTTCAAGCGTCCGTTGCAGGACCTGGCGGTAAACGAGGCGGGTATGCAGGTGCACGAGCACGCCCGGCAGGGCAGTTTCGAGTTGGCCGTGGTGCGTTGAAATCCGAGACATGAAAAAGCCCGGCCGGAGCCGGGCTTCTTCATACTGGAAGCACGTCAGCCCTGTTGCTGCTGGACGTGGCCGAACAGCTGCTGGGAGAAGCGTACGCGCTCTTCCGCGGACTCTTCGATGCCTTTCGCCTTGAGTTCTTCCAGTCGCGCCTCGACGGCGTGGCAGCGGTGCACCAGGCCGCTGTCGTTGGCGATCTGGATGTTCAGGCCCGGGCGGGCGTTGAGCTCGAGGATCAGCGGGCCTTTCTCCTGGTCGAGAACCATGTCCACGCCGATGTAGCCGAGGCCGGACAGCTCGTAGCAGCCGGCCGCCAGCTTCATGAAGCCGTCCCAGTTCGGCAGTTGCACGCCGTCCACCGCGTTGGTGGTGTCCGGGTGCTTGGCGATCTTGTTGTTCAGCCAGGTGCCGCGCAGAGTGACCCCGGTGGCCAGGTCGACGCCCACGCCGATGGCGCCCTGGTGCAGGTTGGCCTTGCCGCCCGACTGGCGGGTCGGCAGGCGCAGCATGGCCATCACCGGGTAGCCCATCAGCACGATGATGCGGATGTCCGGCACGCCTTCGTAGCTGATGCTCTTGAAGATCTGGTCGGGGGTCACCCGGTATTCGATCAGTACGCGGTCGCGATGACCGCCGAGGGAGTAGAGGCCGGAGAGGATGCTCGAGATGTGGTGCTCTATCTCCTCGTGGCTGACGATCTTCCCCGAAACGGTCTTGTAGCGGCCCTCGAAACGGTCGGCGATCACCATGATGCCGTCGCCGCCGGCGCCCTGCGCCGGCTTGATGACGAAATCGTTGTGCTCGCCGATGATCTCGTTGAGCTTGTCGATGCCTTTCTCGGTCTCGATGATGCCGTACATCTCCGGCACGTGGATGCCGGCCTCGAGCGCGCGTTCCTTGGTGATGATCTTGTCGTCCACCACCGGATACAGGTGCCGCTTGTTGTACTTCAGGACGTAATCGGCATTGCGTCGGTTGATGCCCATCACGCCTTTGGCGGTCAGGTCTTTCCAGGTCTTCCAGATCGACATGGTTCAGTCCTTGAGCAGGGCCTTGAAGCGGAACAGCTCGGTCAGGCGGTAGCCGCGGTAGCGGCCCATGGCGAGCATGAAGGCGACCAGGATCAGCAGCACGGCCGGGAAGGTGAAGATGAAGTACACCAGTTCCGGGATGCGCATGAGGATGTGCGCCAGCGATGCCGCGAACAGGGTGCCGATGGCCACCTTCATCGCATGGCCGCCGCCGCGCTCTTCCCAGGTGATCGACAGGCGTTCGATGGTCATGGTCAGGATCACCATCGGGAACAGGGCGATCGATAGGCCGCTCTCGAAGCCGAGCTTGTGGCTGAACAGGCTGATCACCGCGATCATCACCACCACGAAGGTCAGCACCACCGACAGTCGCGGCAGCATCTGCAGTTTCAGATGCTCGAGGTAGGAGCGCAGCGACAGGCCCAGCGCGGTGATCACCGTGAACAGGGCGATACCCCATTGCAGGCCGGTTTCGCGGAAGGCCAGGGCGATCAGCACCGGGGTGAAGGTGCCGAGGGTCTGCAGGCCGATCAGGTTGCGCAGGATCAGGATCACCAGCACGCCGATCGGGATCATGATCATGATCTGGAAGGTTTGCTGGGTAGACAGCGGCAGGCCGTACAGGGAGTACTCGAGGAAGGCCGCCTCGGTGTTCTCGTCGGACAGCTTGGCCAGGCGGATGGCGTTCATCTCGCTGCTGTTCAGGCTGAAGCTGACCTGGGCCTTCTTGCCGCCGTCGATGCTCATCAGCGGTTCATCGCCGAGCCACCAGATCAGGCGGTCGGAGGGCAGGCCCTGCTCGCCGGTGACCACGTTGAAGTACAGCCAGTTCTCGCCGTTGAAGCTGCGCAGCCAGAGTTCCGGGCTCTGCTGCAGGTCGGCGACCAGGCGGATGGTATGGACCCGCTCCATCGGCACGTGGGCGATGGACAGCAGGGTCTCGACGATATGCGCTTTCTTTTCCAGGCTGGTGTCGCCGGCCATCAGCAGCTTGACGTTGTCGTCGTTGCCGTTGTTGGCGCGCTTGATGGCTTCGCTGACGAAGGTCTCGACGTCCGCCGAGTGCTGGCGGATCGGTGCGAGCAGGGCTTCGGCGGCGATCTTTTCCGGGCCTTCCAGGGGCAGGCTGTCGCGGAAGATCGGGCCTTTCTCCTTGGTCTTCTCGCCGGTGTAGCGCTTGGTCAGCACCAGGCGGTAGTAGAGGGTCTGCTTGCCGTTGGCGCGGCGCGCGGACCAGGTCACCTTGCGGTTGCCGTCGGCGCGATTGATGCTGACGCCGTAGTTGTTGGAGACGAAGCTTTCGTTGAGGCTGACATAGTCCTGGCTCAACGGCGGAACGAACATCTGCACCTTGACCGGGGTTTTCGGCGTGGCGACGAAGTCGACCTTGGCATCGATGTTCCAGAGATCATCGGTTTCGGCTTCGGTGACAGGAATACCCTGGACGAAAATCTGATAGGCAGTGATCGCCACGCCCAGGGTCAGGAGAATGGCGATCAGGACTTTCAGATGCAGGTTGAGAGAGCGCATGTGGTTTACTCAGCAGGTTTTGCATCAGGTTTGCAGCCGGGTTTCCCGGCCGAGTATTTCAGGCTCGGATCGACCAGCGCATCGAATTTCTTCAAGGCTTCCGAGCCGATCAAAAGCGGGTATTGGAATGCACTTCGGTCGGTCAGGTTCACTTCGATGGTGCGAATCGCCTTGCCCATGCAGACCTGCAGTTCGATCACCGGTCGGGCGGTATAGGCCTTGCCTTCGTCCGGATTGAAGTCGCCATGGCGGCGCTTGATCTTGCTGATCCGCGCCAGGGGCTTCTCGATCGGGGTGTCGTCAGCGTTGTCGGTGGCCAGGTAGAAGCGCACCCAGGTCTCGCCGTCGCGCTTGAAGCGCTTGATGTCGCGGGCGCTGAGGGAGGCGGTCTTGGCGCCGGTATCGAGCTTGGCGGCCAGTTGGATGTCCGGGTCACTGATACGCGCGTATTCGTTCAGGCCGTAGACCGTCTTCTCGGCGGCTACGCTCAGGCCTGGTACGGCGATGAATAGGTAGAACAGGGAGGCTAAGGGCTTGAGTTTCATAAGTCCTGGTTGGTGTCGCGTTCGGCGGGTCGATCTTGCGATCGCTGTCCAGTCCGTGACGGAAAACCCTGCGTCATCGGCCCGCGCTCGGCTGGCCGGCATGCCGGGCGCCCCGCCAGGCGCATGCGGGCCGGATTCTATCATGCGGATTTTCGCCAGCGACAGCCGCTTATGCCACTTGGTCGGGGTTTCGCTCCCTGCATGAAACAAAATCCCGTCCCGGGGCTCGAAGCGTTACCGGAAGCCGGCAAGCAGTTCTGCCGGCGCTGGCCGGAGGCCCTGGAAGCGCTACTTGAAGCGCCGCTCGACGCCTTTTTCGACGAGGATCTTGGCGGAAATCTCTTCCACCGAGAAATGCGTGGAGTTGATGTAGGCGATGTTCTCGCGGCGGAACAGGCTTTCCACCTCGCGCACTTCGAACTCGCATTGGGCGAAACTGGCGTAGCGGCTGTTGGGCTTGCGTTCGTTGCGGATCGCCGTCAGGCGGTCGGGGTCGATGGTCAGGCCGAACAGCTTGTGCTTGTGCTGCTTGAGGGCGCTGGGTAGCTGCAGGCGCTCCATGTCCTCTTCGGTCAGCGGGTAGTTGGCGGCACGGATGCCATACTGCAGGGCCATGTACAGGCAGGTGGGGGTCTTGCCGCAGCGCGAGACGCCGACCAGGATCAGGTCGGCCTTGTCGTAGTAATGGGTGCGGGCGCCGTCGTCGTTGTCGAGGGCGAAGTTCACCGCCTCGATACGGTCCATGTAGTTGGAGTTGTGGCCGATCGAGTGGGACTTGCCGACAGAGTAGGAGGAATCGGCGGAAAGCTCCTGTTCCAGAGGCGAAAGAAAGGTGGCGAAGATATCGATCATGAAACCGTTGGATTGCGCCAGGACCGCCCGTATGTCGCGGTTGACGATGGTGTCGAAGATGATCGGGCGGGCCCCGTCCGACTCGGCAGCATTGTTGATTTGCTGTACCATGGCGCGCGCTTTTTCTTCGGTATCGATGTACGGTCTCGTCAGTTTGACGAAGCTGATGTTCTCGAATTGTGCCAGAAGGCTTTGGCCCAGGGTCTCGGCGGTGATGCCGGTGCCATCCGAGATGAAGAATGCGGTTCGTTTCATTTGCACCGAAAGCCTTAAGGTAGGAACGATTCTTGGCTATGATAGGCCGCGCGTTGTCAGAGGCCTTTCTGTCGCAGCATTGTCACTTATTTCTAAGGGCCAGGCCAGAATCCAGCGGAGCTGCTCCTGGCCCCGCTTGAGCTTTTCCAATTCAATAGTGGAGAGATCACCTTGGTAGAGTACGTAGTTTCCCTCGATAAGCTCGGCGTCCATGATGTAGAGCATGTGGGGGGCAAGAACGCATCCCTCGGCGAGATGATCAGCAACCTGGCCGGTGCCGGCGTTTCCGTACCCGGCGGCTTTGCCACCACCGCCCAGGCCTACCGTGACTTCCTCGAGCAGAGTGGCCTCAACGACCGTATCCATGCGGCGCTGGACGCACTGGACGTCGACGACGTCAGCGCCCTGGCCAAGACCGGCGCGCAGATCCGCCAGTGGGTGATGGAGGCCGAGTTCCCGGCCCGCCTCGACAGCGAGATCCGCCAGGCCTTCGCCGCCCTGGCCAACGGCAACGACAACCTGGCCGTGGCCGTGCGCTCCTCCGCTACCGCGGAAGACTTGCCGGACGCCTCGTTCGCCGGCCAGCAGGAGACCTTCCTGAACATCCGTGGCGTGGACAATGTGATCCGTGCCGCAAAAGAAGTCTTCGCCTCCCTGTTCAACGACCGCGCCATCGCTTACCGCGTGCACCAGGGCTTCGACCACAAGCTGGTCGCCCTGTCCGCTGGCGTGCAGCGCATGGTCCGTTCGGAAACCGGCACCGCCGGGGTGATGTTTACCCTGGATACCGAGTCGGGTTTCCGTGACGTGGTATTCATCACCGGCGCCTATGGTCTCGGTGAGACCGTGGTCCAGGGCGCGGTGAACCCCGACGAGTTCTACGTGCACAAGCCGACCCTGGAGGCCGGTCGCCCGGCGATCCTGCGCCGCAACCTGGGCAGCAAGGCGATCAAGATGGTCTATGGCGAAGAGGCCAAGGCCGGTCGCTCGGTCAAGGTGGTCGACGTCGAGCGTGCCGACCGCGCCCGTTTCGCCCTGAGCGACGCCGAGGTCACCGAGCTGGCCAAGCAGGCCATGATCATCGAGAAGCACTACGGCCGCCCCATGGATATCGAATGGGCCAAGGACGGTGACGACGGCAAGCTGTATATCGTTCAGGCCCGCCCCGAGACCGTGAAGAGCCGTGCCAGCGCCACCGTCATGGAGCGCTACCTGCTGAAAGAGAAGGGGACCGTCCTGGTCGAGGGTCGCGCCATCGGCCAGCGTATCGGCGCCGGCCCGGTCAAGGTGATCAACGACGTGTCGGAAATGGACAAGGTCCAGCCGGGCGACGTCCTGGTCTCCGACATGACCGATCCGGACTGGGAGCCGGTGATGAAGCGCGCCAGCGCCATCGTCACCAACCGTGGCGGGCGTACCTGCCACGCCGCGATCATCGCCCGCGAGCTGGGCATTCCGGCCGTGGTCGGTTGTGGCAACGCCACCCAGGTCCTGCAGGACGGCCAGGGCGTGACGGTTTCCTGTGCCGAAGGCGATACCGGCTTCATCTTCGAGGGCGAGCTCGGCTTCGACGTGCGCAAGAACTCGGTCGACGCCATGCCTGAACTGCCGTTCAAGATCATGATGAACGTCGGCAACCCCGACCGCGCCTTCGATTTCGCCCAGCTCCCGAACGAAGGCGTGGGCCTGGCCCGCCTCGAGTTCATCATCAACCGCATGATCGGCGTGCACCCCAAGGCGCTGCTGAACTTCGCCGGCCTGCCGGCGGATATCAAGGAAAGCGTCGAGAAGCGCATCGCCGGCTATCCCGACCCGGTCGGCTTCTATGTCGAGAAGCTGGTCGAGGGCATCAGCACCCTGGCCGCGGCCTTCTGGCCGAAGAAGGTCATCGTGCGCCTCTCCGACTTCAAGTCCAACGAGTACGCCAACCTGATCGGCGGCAAGCTCTACGAACCGGAAGAAGAGAACCCGATGCTCGGCTTCCGCGGCGCATCGCGCTATATCAGCGAATCGTTCCGCGACTGCTTCGAACTGGAGTGCCGGGCGCTGAAGAAGGTCCGTAACGAGATGGGCCTGACCAACGTCGAGATCATGGTGCCGTTCGTACGTACCCTGGGCGAGGCGAGCCAGGTGGTCGAGCTGCTGGCCGGTAACGGTCTGAAGCGCGGCGAGAATGGGCTGAAGGTCATCATGATGTGCGAACTGCCGTCCAACGCCCTGCTGGCCGACGAGTTCCTCGAATTCTTCGATGGCTTCTCCATCGGCTCCAACGACCTGACCCAGCTGACTCTCGGCCTGGACCGCGATTCCGGCATCGTCGCCCACCTGTTCGACGAGCGCAATCCGGCGGTCAAGAAGCTGCTGGCCAACGCCATCGCCGCCTGCAACAAGGCCGGCAAGTACATCGGCATCTGCGGCCAGGGCCCCTCCGACCATCCTGACCTGGCGCGCTGGCTGATGGAGCAGGGCATCGAGAGTGTCTCGCTGAACCCCGACTCGGTGCTGGACACCTGGTTCTTCCTCGCCGAAGGGCAAGAGCACCAGGCCTGAGCGCTCCTCGCTGTATCCGGAAAGGGCGGGTAACACCGCCTTTTTTGTGTCTCCAGTCCAAGATAAGCATGCAAAGCAGTAGTCGCCTCTTTCCTGTCGCCCTGGTCAGCGCCGAGCTGCGCGCCGACCTCACCGAAGACATCTACCGCCTGAAGCCCGGCAACAGCCCTGACGGCAGCGTCGAGCTGGTCGTCACCCGCCTTGGCCAGCAGGCTGCCGGCGAGCGTCGCGGGGTGCCGGTGATTCTCCTGCATGGCAGTTTTTCCAATCGGCGCTTCTGGTATTCGCCGCGTGCGCTCGGGCTCGGTCCCCATCTGGCGCGGGCCGGATTCGACGTCTGGCTGCCGGAAATGCGCGGCCACGGCTTGTCGATCCGCAATGACGGCTACCGGGGCAACCGGGTTGCCGACTATGCGCGCCACGATCTGCCGGCGATCGCCGACTTCATTCATGAGCAGAGCGGGCAGCCGGCGCACTGGATCGGCCACTCTCTGGGTGGCGTGGTGCTGGCGGCGGGCCTGGGGGGAGGGTATCTGGACCAGGCACGGATCGGCTCCGTAGCGCTGTTCGGCAGCCAGGTCAGCACCGCGCACTGGTTGTTCAGGTTGCCGCTGGCGGCCTGGGTCGCGCGCCTGCTGCTGCGTCGTGTCGACGCAGTCTCCGGGAGCCGCTGGCGACAGGGGCCGGAAGACGAGCCGGTCGGGGTCGCCCTGGAGGTCTTGCGCTGGCATGGTCTGTTCGGGCGTTTCGGCGAGCCGGGCAACGACTGGTGGACGGGGCTGGCGGCGGTCGATGTGCCGCTGCTGGCGGTGGCCGGTGCGGGGGACCGCCAGGACCCGCCCTGGGCGTGCCGCAAGTTGTTCGAGCGGTTTGCCTCGGCGGAGCGCGAGTACCTGCTGCTCGGCCGCGAAGAGGGGTTCGTCGAGGATTACGGGCATATCGAGATGCTGGTAAGCAAGGCCGCGCAGCGGGAGGTATGGCCGCTGGTCGAGCGCTGGCTGCGCCAGCGTTCGGCGGTGCTGGAGGAAACCGTGCGGAGTCGGGCGCTAGACGTATCGGAAGCCGGTCTCAGCGGCTAACATGTGACGCAAACAGTGGCTCCGGTCACGTCGGCGCCGCCTGAACGGGCGGGTGTGGCAGCCGGATCCGCGCGAGCCTGAACTTCACCCACAGGAGCTTCCTCATGCATTACGTCACTCCCGATCTGTGCGATGCCTATCCGGAACTGGTCCAGGTCGTCGAACCGATGTTCAGCAACTTCGGCGGTCGCGATGCCTTCGGTGGCGAGATAGTGACCATCAAGTGCTTCGAAGACAATTCGCTGGTCAAGGAGCAGGTCGACAAGGACGGCAAGGGCAAGGTCCTGGTCGTCGATGGCGGCGGCTCGCTGCGTCGTGCTTTGCTTGGCGACATGCTCGCCGAGAAGGCGGCGAAGAACGGCTGGGAAGGCATCGTCGTCTACGGCTGCATCCGCGACGTCGATGTGATCGCCCAGACCGAGCTCGGCGTCCAGGCCCTGGCCAGTCATCCGATGAAGACCGACAAGCGCGGGATTGGCGACCTGAACGTCGTCGTGACCTTCGGTGGCGTCACTTTCCGTCCCGGCGAATTCGTCTATGCCGACAACAACGGCATCATCGTTTCCCCGCAGGCGCTGAATATGCCCGGCTAAGGCTGTTTTACGCAGGGTTCCCGGCCCCGGCGACGCAGGCAGTGTCCCGGGGCTTTTCGTAGGAGTGAACCCCATGAGACAGTCCTGGTCTCAGGGTTGACTTTAAGCTTGTGCCGCAAGTCCATGAATTGACTGAAGCCAGTCTTCTGCTTTTACTGTCGGAATGGTCGTTTTGCCAAGGGAAGCGCAATGCCAGCGTATGAGTCAGGTAACGAGCGCGGTCTGATCTATGGCTACGTCCTCGATGGGCGTGGCGGTGGCCGGCGCGTCGGCCGCAATGAAATTGCCGTGCTCGACCTTACGCCCGATGAGAGCCTCTGGTTGCACTGGGACCGGGGCGTACCCGAGGCGCAGGCCTGGTTGCGTGATTCCGCGGGACTGAGCGAATTCGCCTGCGACCTGCTGCTGGAGGAGGCGACCCGCCCCAGGCTGGTGGACCTCGGCGCGGAAAGCCTGCTGGTATTCCTTCGCGGGGTGAACCTGAACCCGGGCGCGGAGCCGGAGGACATGGTGTCGCTGCGGGTCTTCGCCGATGCTCAACGAGTCTTCTCCCTGCGCCTGCGTCCGCTGAAGGCGGTCGCCGACCTGCGCGCGGACCTGGACGCGGGAAAGGGGCCGAGGACGGCCTCGGAAGTGGTCTACTATCTCGCGCATTATCTGACAGACCGTGTCGACACGCTCATCAGTGCGATAGCCGACCAGCTCGACGGGATCGAGGAGCTGGTCGAGGCGAACGAACGGGCCAGTCCCGACCAGCACCAGTTGCGCACCTTGCGCCGTCGCTCGGCCGGATTGCGTCGCTACCTGGCGCCGCAGCGCGACATCTACTCGCAGCTGGCGCGCTACAAGCTGTCCTGGTTCGTCGAGGACGATGCCGACTACTGGAACGAACTGAACAACCGGCTGACCCGCAATCTCGAGGAACTCGAGCTGATCCGGGAACGCATCAGCGTGTTGCAGGAGGCCGAGTCGCGACGAATCACCGAGCGGATGAACCGCACCATGTATCTCCTTGGTATAATCACCGGCTTTTTCCTGCCGATGAGTTTCGTCACCGGCCTGCTGGGAATCAACGTCGGCGGCATTCCGGGAGCGGATGCCCCGCACGGGTTCTGGCTGGCCTGCCTGCTGATCGGCGGGGTCGCCACGTTCCAGTGGTGGGTATTTCGTCGGCTGCGCTGGCTTTGACGTGACCAGCGCGGGGAAGAGGGCGTCACCCCCTCGTACAGACATGAGGTGCGCATGCACGATCCGTTCGAAGAGTCCCTGCGGGACCTGCTCAAGGCTTCGGCTCCCCAGCCGGACGACGACGCGCGTCTGGGCCGGGTATTGAAGACGGCCAACCGCCAGGTCGGCGCCGGGGACCTGTTCAGCCTGATGGGGCACTGGTTGCAGGCGCTGATGATCGGCATCAACAACGGCTCGCCACACCTGGCGCCGGTTTCCCGTCTTTCCGCGAAAAACGCATCTGCTGCTGACAAGGCTGAGTGAACATGCAATTCGATATCTGGACCCAGAGCCTGCTGACCGCGATGAACACCCTGTGGGGCAAGCTGGCAGGTTTCATTCCCAACCTGCTCGGCGCCCTGGTGGTCGTGCTGCTCGGTTTCGTCATCGCCAAGCTGCTCGACGCCTTGCTCTCCAAGCTGCTCGCCAAGCTCGGCCTGGATCGTCTGATGGGCGGTACCGGCCTGACCAAGCTGCTGGCCCGGGTCGGCATCCAGGTTCCGGTGTCGACGCTGGTCGGCAAGATCGTCTACTGGTTCGTGCTGCTCGTATTCCTGGTCTCCGCCGCCGAGTCGCTCGGCCTGCAGCGGGTCTCGGCCACCCTGGATGTCCTCGCCCTGTACCTGCCCAAGGTGTTCGGCGCGGCCCTAGTGCTGATCGTCGGCGTGCTCCTGGCGCAACTGGTCAACAGCGTGGTGCGCGGCGCGGCGGATGGCGTCGGCCTCGAATACGCCAACGGCCTCGGGCGAATCGCCCAGTGGCTGGTCATCATCATCAGCATCTCGGTGGCGGTAGGGCAGCTGGAGGTCAAGACCGACCTGCTCAACTACATCATCGCCATCGTCCTGATCACCGTGGGCCTGGCCGCGGCGCTGGCCCTGGGCCTGGGCAGCCGCGAGGTGGCCGGGCAGATCATCGCGGGAATCTACGTCCGCGAACTGTATCAGGTCGGACAACAGGTGAAAGTGGGCGACATCGAAGGCACTATTGAAGAGATAGGTACGGTCAAGACCATCCTGCTGACGGAAGAGGGAGAGCTTGTGTCACTGGCCAACCGTCTACTGCTCGATCAGCGAGTTACCAGCCGCTGATCCTGGAGAGATAATGGACGTGGCTGCTCTGCAGGGCGGCCCGGCTTACGATATGACTGGCCTGATCTCACTTGAATAAGCCTCACCCCCTGTCACAGCGGTATGACCCACGCCAGCTTTCCGACGAAGAGCTGGTCGAGCGTGCGCACTCGGAGCTGTTCCACGTGACGCGCGCCTACGAGGAATTGATGCGGCGTTACCAGCGCACGCTGTTCAACGTCTGCGCCCGCTACCTGGGCAACGACCGTGACGCGGACGACGTGTGCCAGGAGGTGATGCTGAAAGTTTTGTACGGCCTCAAGAACTTTGAGGGCAAGTCGAAGTTCAAAACGTGGCTATATAGCATCACGTACAACGAGTGCATCACGCAGTACCGCAAGGAGCGCCGAAAGCGCCGATTGATGGATGCGCTCAGCCTCGACCCGCTGGAGGAGGCTTCCGAGGAGAAGTCGCCGAAGGTGGAGGAACGGGGCGGATTGGACCGTTGGCTCGTCCATGTCAATCCGATTGATCGGGAGATTCTGGTTCTTCGCTTCGTCGCGGAACTGGAGTTTCAGGAGATAGCGGATATCATGCACATGGGTCTGAGTGCGACGAAAATGCGCTACAAGCGGGCACTGGACCGCCTGCGCGAAAAGTTTTCAGATGCGACCGAAACATAGTTGGGTAAATATTGTCTCTCTATGCGGGAAGTTCTGATAAACTTGCCACCCAAGTTGTGCGGCTGATTGTTGGACAACTAACTGACCATCAAGATGGGGATTTAACGGATGAAACTGAAGAACACCTTAGGCGTTGTCATCGGCTCGCTGGTTGCCGCTTCGGCAATGAACGCCTTCGCCCAGGGCCAGAACTCGGTAGAGATCGAAGCCTTCGGCAAGCGCTACTTCACCGACAGCGTTCGCAACATGAAGAACGCTGACCTGTACGGCGGCTCGATCGGCTACTTCCTGACCGACGACGTCGAGCTGGCTCTGTCCTACGGTGAGTACCACGATGTTCGTGGCACCTACGAAACCGGCAACAAGAAGGTCCATGGCAACCTGACCTCCCTGGACGCCATCTACCACTTCGGTACCCCGGGCGTAGGTCTGCGTCCGTACGTGTCGGCTGGTCTGGCTCACCAGAACATCACCAACATCAACAGCGACAGCCAAGGCCGTCAGCAGATGACCATGGCCAACATCGGCGCTGGTCTGAAGTACTACTTCACCGAGAACTTCTTCGCCAAGGCCAGCCTCGACGGCCAGTACGGCCTGGAGAAGCGTGACAACGGTCACCAGGGTGAGTGGATGGCTGGCCTGGGCGTCGGCTTCAACTTCGGTGGTTCGAAAGCCGCTCCGGCTCCGGAACCGGTTGCCGACGTTTGCTCCGACTCCGACAACGACGGCGTCTGCGACAACGTCGACAAGTGCCCGGACACCCCGGCCAACGTCACCGTTGACGCCAACGGCTGCCCGGCTGTCGCCGAAGTCGTACGCGTACAGCTGGACGTGAAGTTCGACTTCGACAAGTCCAAGGTCAAAGAGAACAGCTACGCTGACATCAAGAACCTGGCCGACTTCATGAAGCAGTACCCGTCCACTTCCACCACCGTTGAAGGTCATACCGACTCCGTCGGTACCGACGCTTACAACCAGAAGCTGTCCGAGCGTCGTGCCAACGCCGTTCGTGACGTACTGGTCAACGAGTACGGTGTGGAAGGTGGTCGCGTGAACGCTGTCGGTTACGGCGAGTCCCGCCCGGTTGCCGACAACGCCACCGCTGAAGGCCGCGCTATCAACCGTCGCGTTGAAGCCGAAGTAGAAGCCGAAGCCAAGTAATCGGCGGAGCCTTCAAAGAAAAACCCGGCCCAGGCCGGGTTTTTCTTTGCCTGGAAAAAGACCGCTCGTCAGGCGCTCAGGGAAACCGGTTGCGACACGATGCCGCGGGTCACTTCGCCGATCACCAGGATCGCCGGACTCTTCAAGGCGAAACGTCCGGCGTCCCGCAGTAACTTGCCGAGGTTGCTGCGGCACTCGCGCTGGTTGCCCAGGGTGGCGTTCTCGATCATTGCCAGCGGCGTATCCTCGGCCATGCCTCCAGCCAGCAGCCCGGCCTGGATTTCCGCGAGACGGGCTACGCCCATGTAGACCACCAGCGTGGTGCCGCTACGCGCAAGGGCTTCCCAGGCCAGCGGGCTATCGTCCTGGGTATGCGCGGTCACCAGGGTCACGCCGCGACTGATGCCGCGGTAGGTCAGCGGTATGCCGCAGCCAGTGGCGCCAGCCAGCCCGGCGGTGATGCCGTTGACTATCTCGCTGTCTATCCCGTGCCGGGCCAGCCATTCGGCTTCTTCGCCGGCGCGGCCGAAGAGGCATGGATCGCCGCCTTTCAGGCGTACCACGCTGCGCCCCTGGCGGGCATGCCGCAGCATCAGGCGCTGGATGAAGTCCTGCGGGGTGGAGCGGCAGCCGCCGCGTTTACCGACCCGGACCAGCCGGGCGGACGGACAGTGCTCCAGTATGCTCGGGTTGACCAGATCGTCGACCATCACCACATCCGCGTCCTGCAGGGCGCGAACTGCCTTCAGGGTCAACAGTTCCGGATCGCCGGGACCCGCACCCACCAGCCAGACCTTACCGCTCATCGTCGTTCTCCTCAGGCATTCGCCGCCATGGGCCGGGGGGCCGCCAGCAGTCTCTTGATTTCCGGTACGCAGGAGCCGCAGCCGGTGCCGCAGCCGAACTCGCGCTTCAATCCGTCCAGGTCCAATCCGCGGGCGATGCCGCCGAGCACCGTTTGCTGGCTGACGTTCTGGCAACTGCACAGGGTCTTGCCGCCCGCACCCTGGCTGGGTCGTCCCGGTGCCGCGCCGAGTGGGGCGAGCAGCCAGCGGCGTAGCTCGCTATCGGCCCGGCCGGTAAGCCAGAGCTCTTTCAACCAGTCGCGGGCGAGGGTTTCGCCGGCGAGCCGGACGGCGACGATGCGCCCGTCTTCGAGGCGCACGCGTTTGCCGATCGCCCGTCGCGGATCGTCGTAGGCGAGGATCGGTCCGTCGAGCAGCTCGAGCTGGCGGTCTATGCGTTCCAGCAGGGTGCTGTCCGGCGCTTCGCGATGCGCTGCATCGATCAGCAGGGCCGGGCGCTCGCCTCCGGCAAGGCTGAAACCGGCATAGTCGAAGGCTTCGCACAGCGGGCGCAGGGCTTCGAAACGCGTCTGGATATCGATCTCGACCAGGGCGAACAGGCGCCAGGGCAGTTCGACGGACTCGACCTGTACCCCGGCATGCTTGAGTTCCGGCTGCTTCGACAGGGGATCGAAGGCTGGCACCGTCAGTACGTTGCAGCCCAGCCCCTTGAGGAAGCGGTCGCCCCAGTGCATCGGCAGGAAGGCCTGGCCGGGGCGCACCGAGTCGTCTGCGCCCACCGGCAGGACCAGGTCGCCACGCCGGCTCTTCAGGCGAACCAACTGTCCTTCCTGCAGTTGGCGGCGGCGCAGTTCCTCGGGATGCAGGTGTACCAGGGCTTCCCCCTCGTGGCCGAACAGCCGCGCGCAGGTACCGGTCCTGCTCATCCCGTGCCATTGGTCGCGCAGCCGTCCTGTATTGAGGGTCAGCGGGTAGCGGGCGTCGCGCCTTTCCTGCGGGGCGCGATAGGGATCGGCGATCAACTGGGCGCGCCCCGATGCGGTGGGGAAGTGCCAGTCGCCATAAAGGCGCGCGGTGCCCTGCTCGGCACCAGCGGGGAATGGCCATTGCTGCGGCCCCAGGCGGTCGAGCAGCTCGTAGCTGAGTCCCGCCAGGTCGAGGTCGCGCCCGGCGGTGAGTCGTTTGTACTCGTCGAACAGGCTGGCGCTGTCAGCGAAGTCGAACAGGCTGGGCTGGCCTGGACGCAGGCGGTGCTCCAGGCGGCGGGCGAAGTCGCAGACGATCTGCCAGTCCTGGCGGGCTTCGCCGGGCGGGGCTACGGCCCGGCGGACATGGCTGACGCGGCGCTCCGAGTTGGTCACCGAACCTTCCTTTTCTCCCCAGGAAGCGGCTGGAAGCAGAAGGTCGGCGTAGCGACAGGTTTCCGTGGTGGCGAAGGCTTCCTGGACCACCACGAAGGGGCAGCGCGCGAGCGCCTCATGGATCCTGCGCTGGTCCGGTAGCGACTGCGCGGGGTTGGTGCAGGCGATCCAGAGCGCCTTGATCCGGCCTTCATGAACCGCGTCGAACAGCTCGATGGCGCTGAGACCGGGGGCCGAGGGGAGTGTCTCGACGCCCCAGTGGCGGGCTACCTCCGCGCGATGCGCGGGGTCGGCGGCGTCGCGATGGCCGGGCAACAGGTTGGCCAGGCTGCCGGTCTCGCGGCCGCCCATGGCGTTCGGCTGGCCGGTGAGGGAAAACGGCCCGCATCCGGCACGGCCGATCTTGCCGGTGGCCAGGTGCAGGTTGATCAGCGCGCAGTTCTTCGCGCTGCCCGCGCTCGACTGGTTGAGGCCCATGCACCAGAGCGAGAGGAAGCGCGGCGAGCGGCCGATCCATTCTGCGCAGCGCTGCAGGTCGGCGATGGCGATGCCGCAGAGGTCGGCGACCGCGGCGGGGGGGTAGTCGCGCACCAGGTCTTTCAGGGCGGCGAAACCCTCGGTGTGCTCGGCGATGAACGAACGATCGATCCAGTCCTCCCAGAGCAGGATGTGCAGGAGGCCGTGGAACAGTGCGACGTCGGTGCCGGGGAGCAGCGCCAGGTGCAGGTCGGCCAGTTCGCAGGTATCGGTGCGCCGCGGATCGATGACGACGATGCGCATTTCCGGTCGCGCCGCCTTGGCGGCCTCCAGGCGGCGGAACAGGATCGGATGGGCGAAGGCCATGTTGCTGCCGGCGATCAGCACGCAGTCGGCGCAGTCGAGGTCTTCGTAGCTGCATGGCGGTGCGTCGGCGCCCAGGCTGCGCTTGTAGCCGACCACCGCCGAGGACATGCACAGGCGCGAATTGCTGTCGATGTTGTTGGTGCCGACCAGGGCCCGCGCCAGCTTGTTGAAGGCGTAGTAGTCCTCGGTCAGCAACTGGCCGGATATATAGAAGGCCACGCTGTCCGGCCCGTGTTCGCGAATGGTCTCGGCGAAACGCCCGGCGGCATGATCCAGGGCACTGTCCCAGTCGCTGCGAGCCCGCGCCAGTTGCTTGCCGAGGCGCAACTGGGGATGGAGCGCGCGGGCCTGGAGGTCGCCGGTCAGGTGCAGGGTGGAACCCTTGCTGCACAGCTTGCCGAAGTTGGCCGGATGCCGCGGGTCGCCTCGTACGCCGAGGATGCGTTCGCCGTCGTGTTCGATCAGGACGCCACAACCCACGCCGCAATAGCAGCAGGTCGAAGCGGTGGTGCGCAGCGGGGAGTCTGTCGGCATGCTCGCTCCTGTTATCGTCGAGAGATCAGGCGCACAGCGCCACGCTGTCCAGGCCGAGCAGCACCCGTCCGTTTTCCACCCGCACCGGGTGGCGATGGGCGCAGCCCTGGTCCGGGGCCACGGCTTCGCCGCTCTCCAGTTCGATCTGCCAGTTGTGCAGCGGACAGGCCACTCGCTTGCCGTAGATCAGGCCCTGGGACAGCGGGCCGCCTTTGTGCGGGCAGCGGTCATCGAGGGCGAAGACCTGGTCGTCGGCGGCACGGAAGATGGCGATGTCGCCTTTCGGGCCGGCGACCACGCGCGAGCCCAGCGGGTTGATTTCATCGAGGGCGCAGATATCCAGCCAGTTCATCGGTTTACTCCGGTTGGGAAGGGCCGCCGTGGGACGGCCCGGGCAAGGGCTTCAGACGTTTTCCAGTTGCTTGAGCGGAATCCGTTCGAACTCCTTCTTCAGTAGCGGCTGTTCGATGCGCTGCTTCCATGGGTCCTGCTCGAAGGACAGGGCGAATTGCAGGCGGGCGTTGAGTGCCTTGCGGTTTTCCGCGTCCTCGACCACCGCCTTGCGGATATGCGCCATGCCGACCCGCTGCAGGTAATGCACCGTGCGCTCCAGATAGAAGGCTTCCTCGCGGTAGAGCTGGAGGAAGGCGCCGTTGTATTCGCGCACCTCTTCGGCGGTCTTGAGCTTGACGAAGAACTCCGCGACCTCGGTCTTGATCCCGCCGTTGCCGCCGATGTACATCTCCCAGCCGGAGTCCACGCCGATGATGCCGACATCCTTGATCCCGGCCTCGGCGCAATTGCGCGGGCAACCGGAAACCGCCAGCTTGACCTTGTGCGGCGACCACATGTTGAACAGGTCGTGTTCCAGGTCGATGCCCAGTTGCGTCGAGTTTTGCGTGCCGAAGCGGCAGAACTCGCTGCCGACGCAGGTCTTCACGGTGCGGATGGATTTGCCGTAGGCATGTCCCGAGGGCATGTCGAGGTCTTTCCAGATGGCCGGCAGGTCGTCCTTCTTCACCCCCAGCAGGTCGATGCGCTGGCCGCCGGTGACCTTGACCATCGGCACCTGGTACTTGTCGGCGACGTCGGCGATGCGCCGCAACTCGGCGGCGCTGGTCACACCGCCCCACATCCGCGGGACCACCGAGTAGGTGCCGTCCTTCTGGATATTGGCGTGGGCGCGTTCGTTGATCAGGCGCGACTGCGGGTCGTCCCTGGCCTCTCCCGGCCAGGTCGAGATCAGGTAGTAGTTCAGCGCTGGGCGGCAGGTGGCGCAGCCGTTCGGGGTCTTCCAGTCCATGAAGCGCATGGCGGCGTCGAGACTGGTCAGCCGGTGTTCGCGGATGGCCTTGCGGATCTGCCCGTGGTTGAGCTCGCTGCAACCGCAGATGGCCTTCTCGCTTTTCGGCTTGACGTCGGCGGCGCCGCCGACGGTGCTGATCAGGATCTGCTCGACCAGGCCCGCGCAGGAGCCGCAGGAACTGGCGGCCTTGGTGTGTTTCTTGACTTCGTCGACGCTGAACAGGCCGTGTTCCTGTATCGCCTTGACGATGGCGCCCTTGCAGACGCCGTTGCAACCGCATACTTCGGCCGTGTCGGGCATGCTCGCGGCGCTGTTCTGGCCCTGGTGGCCGACATCGCCGAGGGCATTCTCGCCGAACATCAGGTGGTCGCGGATCTGCGCCACGTTGTGGTTTTCGCGGATCTGCCGGAAGTACCAGCCGCCGTCGGCGGTGTCGCCATAGAGGCAGGCGCCGACCAGCACGTCGTCCTTGATCACCAGCTTCTTGTAGACGCCGCCGATGGGGTCGGAAAGGGTGATGGTCTCGCTGCCTTCGCCGCCGATGAAGTCGCCGGCGGAGAACAGGTCGATGCCGGTCACCTTGAGCTTGGTCGAGGTCACCGAGCCCTGGTAGCGGGCATAGCCGAGATGAGCCAGGTGGTTGGCGCAGACCTTGGCCTGTTCGAACAGCGGCGCCACCAGGCCGTAGGCAATGCCACGGTGGTTGGCGCATTCGCCGACCGCATAGATGCGCGGATCGTAGGTCTGCAGGGTGTCGTTGACCAGGATGCCGCGGTTGCAGGGGATGCCTGCGCTTTCGGCCAGCTCGGTGTTGGGACGGATGCCGGCGGCCATTACCACCAGGTCGGCGGGAATCACGTCGTCGTCGTTGAACTGCACGGCACAGACCCGGCCGCTGCCGTTGTCCATCAGCTCGCGGGTCTGGGTGTTCAGGCGGAAGCGGATGCCGCGGGCTTCCAGCGCGCCTTGCAGGAGCTTGCCGGCGGTGCGGTCGAGCTGGCGCTCCAGCAGCCAGTCGGAGAGGTGCACAACGGTCACGTCCATCCCGCGCTGCTTGAGGCCGTTGGCCGCCTCCAGGCCGAGCAGGCCGCCGCCGATCACCACTGCGTGGCTGTGGCTCCGGGCGCAGTCGATCATGGCCTGGGTGTCGGCGATGTCGCGGTAGCCGATCACGCCCTGCAGGCGATTGCCGGGGATCGGCAGGATGAAGGGCAGCGAGCCGGTGGCCAGCAGCAGGCGATCGTACTCGGCTTCGGTGCCATCGGCGGCGACCACTTTGCGGCGGACCCGGTCGATCTGCACCACCTTGCGGTCGAGGAGCAGCCTGATGCCGTTCTCCGCATACCAGTCGAGGTCGTTGAGGACGATTTCCTCGAAGGTCTGTTCGCCGGCCAGCACCGGGGACAGCAGGATGCGGTTGTAGTTGGGATGGGGCTCGGCGCCGAACACCGTGATGTCGTAGAAGTCCGAGTTGAGCTTGAGCAGTTCTTCCAGGGTGCGGACCCCGGCCATGCCGTTGCCGACCATCACCAGCTTGATCTTCTTCATGCGGAGGAGCTCCTGCATAAGGTTGGCGCAAACAAAAAAGGCGTCCCGCTGTTGCCAGCAGGACGCCTTTGTCCAGGTCCCGTTCGGTCGGGAAGCGCCGCCTCGTCGTTGAGGTCGGCGCTGTGTTGTCGATTGTCGGGAAAGTCCAAGCAGGCGCCGTGCCAACTTGCGATATTGCCCCTCTCCACGATCTTGCGGGAATGACACGCGGGATCCGCGAGGCCTTTCTGCTCTGTGCCGGGGCGTTGCGCACCGGACTGGTGCCGCTCAGCTCTCCAGCCAGGCCAGGAATAGCGCCAGGTTGGCCGCGAGGGACAGCAGGGCGATGGCGCGCCAGGTCTTCAGCGGTTCGCGCTCCAGCAGCGGGCGGGGTGTCGTGGCCGGCAGCGCTTCTCCCTGCTGCAGCAGGAGCAGCCATTCCTCGGCGGTCTCGAAGCGCTGTGCGGGGTCGCAGGCGACGGCGCGCAGCAGCAGGTCGTCGATCCAGGCCGGCAGATCCGGGCGATAGCGGCTGGGCGGGACGGGGCGGCCGAAGCGGGGATGCTGGAAGGCTTCGATCTCGCCATAGGGATAGCGCCCGGTCAGCGCCTGGTAGAGGCAGACGCCGGCGGCGTAGAGGTCCTGGCGCACCGCGGGCGGACTGCCGGCGAAACACTCCGGCGCCAGGTAGCTGGGCGTACCCGGCAGCAGGTGGGGGTCTTCGCGCGACAATCCCGGACACCAGGCCAGGCCGAAATCCAGCAGGCGCAGCTCGCCGTCGCGGCCGAGATGGAGATTCTCCGGCTTGAGGTCGCGGTGCAGCAGGTTGCGTCGGTGCAACTGGCCTAGTCCGCGCAGCAACTGGTTGGCCAGCCCCAGCCACTCCGGCAGCGACAGCGGGCCATGGTTGCGCAAGCGCTCGGCGAGAGTCTCTCCGGGGTGCTCGCGCATCAGGTAATACAGATGCTGGCGCTGCGCCAATCCGTGCAGCTCGGGGAAATGCCGGCCCTGGACGCGGCGCAGGAACCATTCCTCGAGCAGCAGGGCCTGCGGCGCCAGCGAGTCGTTGGCACGCGCTGCGGGCAGGGTCTTCAACAGCCAGGGGTGGCCCTGGCCATCCTCGACGCGATAGAGCAGGGACTGGCGGGACTCGCCGAGCAACTGCCGGACCCGCCAGCCTTCGAAGAGCTGGCCGGGCTTCAGCGGCGGCGGCAGCGGCCATTGGCCCAGTTGCGCGAGGGCGTCGCCGAGACTGCCTGCGGGCACGGCTTCCACTCGTACCAGCAGGGCGCTGGCGTTGTCCTGGCTGCCTGCCAGGTGGGCGGCGCGAACCAGGGCCTCGGCGCTGCGCTGCGGCTCGTCGGCGTTGCGCAGGATGCTGCGGATGCCGCTATCGCCCAGCGTGGCCCAGACACCGTCGCTGACCAGTAGCCACTGGCTGCCGGGCTCCAGCTCACCTTCCAGGTAGTCGACCACCAGGTGCTGGTCCAGGCCCAGGGCGCGGGTCAGCACGTGCTGCATGTGCGGTTGCTCCCAGACGTGGTCGCTGGTCTGCCGGAGCAACTCGCCGTCGCGCCACAGGTAGGCCCGGCAATCACCGACGTGCGCCAGTGTGTAGCGCGTGCCGCGCAATACCAGGGCTGTGAGGGTGGTGAGCAGCGGCTGGCCGCCGCCGTTGGCCTGCAGCCAGCGATTCTGCGCCAGCAGCAGGCGGTCCAGGGAATGGACGATGGCCCAGGTCTCCGGAGTGGCGTAGTAGTCCAGGGCCAGTGCCTGCAGGCTGCTGCGCGCCGCCAGGCCGCCATCGGCGCACTGGCTGACGCCGTCGGCGATAGCCAACAGGTGGCCCTTGCTGGCGGCCAGGGCCGGAGCCGGGGTGACCACCCGCAGTGCGTCCTGGTTTTCCGCGCGGGGCCCGCAGGCGCTGGCCTCGCCGATGCTCAGGCGCAGGCCCATGCTCAGACCCGCGCGACGGTGACCGCCGCCGAGCCCCAGGTGGTGCGCCAGCGCCGCTTGACCCCATGGAGGCCGAACCAGGCCAGCACGCCAAGGCTGGCGAACAGCCACAGGCCGAGCTGGTAGTCGCCGGTGCCTTGCTTGATCGCGCCGAGGCCGGCGGTCAGGCAGAAGCCGCCGATGCCGCCGGCCATGCCGATCAGCCCGGTCATCACGCCGATCTCCTTGTGGAAGCGCTGCGGTACCAGCTGGAATACCGCGCCATTGCCGGCGCCGAGGCTGAGCATGGCGACCACGAAGAGACCGAGCGCGGCCATCGCGCTGGGCAGGTGGAAGCCGACCGCGGCGATGCAGATGGCGGCCAGGGTGTAGACCATCAGCAGGCTGCGGATGCCGCCGATGCGATCGGCCATGGCGCCGCCGAGCGGGCGCATCAGGCTGCCGGCGAAGACGCAGGCGGCGGTGTAGTAGCCGGCGGTCACCGGGTTCAGGCCGTACTGGTCGTGGAAGTAGCCGGGCAGGGTGCTGGCCAGGCCGAGGAAGCCGCCGAAGGTGACGCTGTAGAAGAACATGAACCACCAGCTGTCGCGGTCGCCGAGGGCCTTCAGGTAGTCGCCCATGGCCTTGGGCGCCGGCCGCTGCGGGGCGTTGCGCGCGACCATGGCGAACACCAGCAGGGTCAGGACGAGAGGCAGCAGGGCGAAGCCGAACACGTTGTTCCAGCCGAACGCGGCGGCCAGGCCGGGGGCGAAGAGGGCGGCGAGCACGGTGCCGGAGTTGCCCGCGCCGGCGATGCCCATGGCCTTGCCCTGGTGCTGCGGCGGATACCATTGCGAAGCGAGCGGCAGGGCCACGGCGAAGGACGCCCCGGCGAAGCCGAGGAACAGCCCCAGCAGCAGCGCCTGTGGATAGCTGTTCACGCCCAGCAGCCAGGCGGCCGCCAGGGCGGCGATGACGATGACCTGGGCGAGAATGCCGGTGCTCTTCGGCGACCAGCGATCGGCCAGCATGCCGAGCAGGAAGCGCAGCACGGCGCCGGCGAGGATCGGCGTGGCGACCATCATCGCGCGCTGCTGGGTGCTCAGTTGCAGGTCGCCGGCGATCTGCACGCCCAGTGGGCCGAGCACGTACCAGACCATGAAGCTCAGGTCGAAATAGAGAAACGCCGCGAACAGGGTCGGCGCATGGCCGGCCTTCCAGAAGCTGTTGTTCATCGAACACCTCGTATCCAGCGGATTCGGGGGCGGAATGGCCGCCCGGCGGAAGTTGCGTCGCTACAAGGTGAGCGTCCGACAGCGGAACACCCACCCGCCCCGGCACTGGGGCGAAACGACGAAGACGCCACGGGCCTCTCCCGGAGGAGTGGCCGCGCGACGTCTTTGTCGGGGAGGGGTAACCGCCGTTGGCTACCGTCAGGCTGGACTTAGCAAGCTCTTTGCCAAGTCGTCGAGAGCGCGCCGTAGAGCGGTCGCGGGGAAACCTGGGTGGCTGGGTGTGCACGCCCCGGTGGCAAGCGCCGGGAGCCTGCACAGGGCTGGGGCGGCGCATCCGTGCGCCGCGGTGGATCAGCGATGGGCGGTGTTCAGGTGGTAGATGGTCACGCGGCTGCCTTCGCCGCTGTCGCCGGCGTTGTCGTTCACGTAGGCACCGGCCTTGAAGTAGAGCAGCTGGTTGTCCCAGGCGCTGCCCAGGGTCTGGTAGTAGGCGTCCTCTTCGCCGTCCTGGCTGCGCGCGCGTACCGCCAGCTCGCCGCTTGAGGTGACCCGCAGGCTGTAGTTGAAACGCTCGTCCAGGCTCACCTGTTCGAGGATCGGCACGTTGCGACTGTAGGAATCGTCCGGGTGGTTGCGCACCAGCGCCTCCACGCGGCCGAGACCTTCCTCCGGCTTGTAGTAGTACTGCAGTTTCACCAGGGGCTCGCCGTCGTCGGTCTGCGGCGACTTGCTGTGGATCTGGCCGATGATCACCTTGTTCTTCGACGGGACCTTCTCGACGCTCATGGTCACCCGCAGTTCGTTGTCGGCCTGCCAGTAGTACCAGTTGTCGAGGCTGCCGTCGGCCTGGGTCTCGCGCAGCTCGGTGCGCGGGTAGGTGCTGTCCTCGGTGTGCGAACCGTCGATCGGTACCCAGAACACCAGGCCGCCATCGCTGCCTTGCTGGAAATACTGGCTCTGGTAGCCGTTGTTGAGCTGCTGGGTGGTGATCACCTGTGGGGTGGGCTCGGTGGGGATGGTGAGGTTCCAGGTGCTGAGATCGATCATGCTGAGCATCTCCTGACCGCTGAGTAGGCGGTGCGGTTCGGGCGGACGCCTGCGGCTCCTAGCCCTGGGCGTCCACTGCGGGCCTCCCTGGTCATGCTAGTCGAGGGTGGCGAGGGGGTGACTCCCAGAACGGATAGGTCCGCGCCGGGCGCCCGAGCATAGCCGCGCCGCCCCGCGCCGGGGGCCAGCAGGGTGGCTGGCGATATGATCGCCAGCTGCCCATCGGGCTTCAGCCGCCGAGCATGTCGTGCATGGCGATGATCTGTTCGGCGACCTGGATCAGTTTCTGCTGCCGGCTCATGGCCTGGCGCCGCATCAGCGTGTAGGCCTCTTCCTCGCCGCAGTGCTTCATCTTCATCAGCAGGCCCTTGGCCAGCTCGATGCGCTTGCGTTCCGCCAGCTGTGCCTCGCGCGCCTGGAGCTGGGCGCGCAGGGCCTGGTCGCTCTCGAAGCGCGCCATGGCCACGTCGAGGATCGGTTGCAGGCGGCTGGCCTGGATGCCTTCGACGATGTAGGCGCTGACCCCGGACTGGATCGCGCGGCGCATCACGCCCGGGTCGTGTTCGTCGGTGAACATCACGATCGGTCGCGGCTGGTCGCGACTTAGCAGGCAGACCTGTTCCATCACGTCGCGGCCCGGGGACTCGGTGTCGATCAGGATCACGTCCGGACGCAATGTTTCGACGCGGGCCGGAAGGTCGACGGTCAGCCCCGATTCGTCGACCACCTCGAAACCGCTCTCGAGCAGGGCGGTCCTGAGGCGTCCGACCTTCTTCGGGGTATCGTTGATCAGCAGGATACGCAGCATGGCGGGCGCACCAGGGTCAGAGGACGATGCCCTGGCCGGCGTCGGCCAGGGCATGGATCGGGAAGCTGCGGGCGTAGCCGGCGGGGTCGCTGCCGTCCCAGGTGCGGCCGTCCATCAGCGTCGAACTGCGCATGTCGCCGCCCTCCATGTTCAGGCCGAGGGCGCTGGCGGCGTCGCGATACAGCGCGGTCTGCTGCACCGCGCGAGCGATGGCCAGGTAGTCCGGGTCCTCGCGCAGCAGGCCCCAGCGGCGGAACTGGGTCATGAACCACAGGCCGTCGGAGAGCCAGGGCCGGTTGACCGCGCCCTCGCCGAAGAAACGCAGCGGATGGGGATCCTGCCAGGCGTTGCCGAGGCCATCCTGGTAGCGGCCGAGGAAGCGCGGCTGGATCGCGCCGAGCGGCGCGTCTACATAGTCGCGGCCACTGATCAGCTGCGCGGTGCCCAGGCGGTTCTCGGCGTTCCGTTCGATGAAGCGGCTGGCGTCGAGGACCGCCATCACCAGCGCGCGGGCAGTGTTCGGATGGGTGTCGACGAAGGCGCGGGTGGCGCCGAGGACCTTTTCCGGGTGGTCCGGCCAGATCGCCTGGCTGGTGGCGATGGTGAAGCCCTGGCCCTGCTCCACGGCCAGGGCGCCCCAGGGGCCGCCGGCGCAGAAACCGTCGATGCGCCCGGCCTGGAGGTGGCTGACCATCTGCGCCGGCGGAACCACCACGCTGTGCACGTCGTGCAGCGGATCCAGGCCGATGCTCGCCAGCCAATAGTTCAGCCACAGGGCGTGGGTGCCGGTGGGAAAGGTCTGCGCCAGGGTCAGGCATGCACCATTCTGGCGCCGATGGCGGAGCAGTGCCTCGGGACTGGTCACGCCCGCGCGCTTCAGCGATTCGGAAAGATTGATCGCCTGGCCGTTCTGGCACAAACCCATGAGTACCGCCATATCGCGCGGCGGGCTGCCGCCGAGACCCAGCTGCACGCCGTAGACCAGGCCGTAGAGGCACTGGGCGGCGTCCAGTTCGCCATTCAGCAGCTTGTCGCGCAGGGTGGCCCAGGACGGCTGGCGCCTGAGGTTGAGGGTCAGGCCGTAGGGTTGGGCGAAGCCCTGGGTGGCGGCGACGATCAGCGAGGCCGAGTCGGTCAGCGCCATGAAGCCGATGTCCAGGGCGCTCTTTTCCGGTGCGTCGGAGCCGCCGACCCAGGCCTGGTTGCGTATCGCTCTGTCTGTCATCGTCACCTCGTATACGGCGGGGCGGTACGCTCGCCCCTTGTCCGGCGTGCAGGCGCCATCGCTGGCGCGCACCATCGCCGGGGCAGCAGCAAGCGCTATGCCAGGAGGCGGCGGACCTTCGCGCGGGCAAGAAAAAGCCCCGCACGGGGCGGGGCTTCTTCGACGCGTCGCTGGGATCAGGCCTGGACGACCGGGATCTTGGCGTTCGCGGCCGCTTCGCGGAACTCGGCGATCTGGTCGAAGCTCAGGTAGCGGTAGACGTCGGCAGCCATGCTGTCGATGTCCTTCGCGTAGGCCATGTACTCCTCGACGGTCGGCAGCTTGCCGAGGATCGAGGAGACCGCCGCCAGCTCGGCCGAGGCCAGGAACACATCGGTGGCGTCGCCCAGACGGTTCGGGAAGTTGCGGGTCGAGGTGGAGACCACGGTGGAGCCGGTCTGGACGCGAGCCTGGTTGCCCATGCACAGCGAGCAGCCCGGCATTTCCATGCGCGCGCCAGCCTTGCCGTAGATGCCGTAGTAGCCTTCCTCGGTCAGCTGGTGGGCGTCCATCTTGGTCGGCGGGGCCAGCCACAGACGGGTCGGGATACCGCCCTTGACCTTGTCAAGCAGCTTGCCGGCGGCGCGGAAGTGACCGATGTTGGTCATGCAGGAGCCGATGAACACCTCGTCGATCTTGCGGCCCTGTACGCTCGACAGCAGGCGCGCGTCGTCCGGGTCGTTCGGCGCGCAGAGCACGGGCTCCTTGACGTCGGCCAGGTCGATCTCGATCACCGCGGCGTACTCGGCATCCTTGTCGGCTTCCAGTAGCTCCGGCTTGGCCAGCCAGGCTTCCATCGCCTGGGCGCGACGCTCCAGGGTGCGCGGGTCGCCGTAGCCTTCGCCGATCATCCAGCGCAGCAGGGTGATGTTGGACTTCAGGTACTCGGCGATCGCCTGTTCCGGCAGCTTGATGGTGCAGCCGGCGGCGGAACGCTCGGCCGAGGCGTCGGACAGCTCGAAGGCCTGCTCCACGGTCAGGTCGTTGAGGCCTTCGATCTCGAGGATGCGGCCGGAGAAGATGTTCTTCTTGCCTTTCTTCTCGACGGTCAGCAGGCCCTGCTGGATCGCGTAGTAGGGGATCGCATGGACCAGGTCACGCAGGGTGATGCCCGGTTGCAGCTTGCCCTTGAAGCGCACCAGCACCGACTCCGGCATGTCCAGCGGCATCACCCCGGTGGCGGCGGCGAAGGCCACCAGGCCGGAGCCGGCCGGGAAGGAGATGCCGATCGGGAAGCGGGTGTGCGAGTCGCCGCCGGTGCCGACGGTATCGGGCAGCAGCATGCGGTTCAGCCAGCTGTGGATGATGCCGTCGCCCGGACGCAGGGACACGCCGCCGCGGGTCATGATGAAGTCGGGCAGGGTGTGGTGGGTCTTGACGTCGATCGGCTTCGGATAGGCCGCGGTGTGGCAGAAGGACTGCATCACCAGGTCGGCGGAGAAGCCGAGGCAGGCGAGGTCTTTCAGCTCGTCGCGGGTCATCGGGCCGGTGGTGTCCTGGGAGCCGACGGTGGTCATCTTCGGTTCGCAGTAGGTGCCCGGACGCACGCCCTGACCTTCCGGCAGGCCGCAGGCGCGACCGACCATCTTCTGCGCCAGGGTGAAGCCCTTGCCGCTGTCGGCCGGGGCTTCCGGCTTGCGGAACAGGTCGGAGGCGCCCAGGCCCAGCTCGGCGCGGGCCTTCTCGGTCAGGCCACGGCCGACGATCAGCGGAATACGGCCGCCGGCGCGGACTTCGTCGAGCAGGACCGGGGTCTTCAGCTCGAAGGTGGTGACCACTTCGCCGCTGTCGTGGCGAACGACCTTGCCTTCATAGGGGTACACGTCGATGACGTCGCCCATGGCCAGGTTGGTGCAGTCGAACTCGATCGGCAGGGCGCCGGCATCTTCCATGGTGTTGTAGAAGATCGGCGCGATCTTGGTGCCGAAGCAGAAGCCGCCGGCACGCTTGTTCGGCACGAACGGAATGTCGTCGCCGAAGAACCACAGCACCGAGTTGGTGGCGGACTTGCGCGAGGAGCCGGTGCCGACCACGTCGCCGACGTAGGCGACCGGGAAGCCCTTGGCCTTGACCGCTTCGATCTGCTTCAGCGGACCGACCGAGCCCGGCTGGACCGGCTCGATGCCGTCGCGGGCCATCTTCAGCATGGCCAGGGCGTGCAGCGGGATGTCCGGGCGCGACCAGGCGTCGGGGGCGGGGGAGAGGTCGTCGGTGTTGGTTTCGCCGGGGACCTTGAACACGGTGAGGGTCAGCTTTTCCGGGACTTCCGGCTTGGCCTTGAACCACTCGCCATCGGCCCAGGACTGCAGCACGGACTTGGCCGCGGCATTGCCCTTCTTGGCGCGTTCGGCGACGTCGTGGAAGGCGTCGAACATCAGCAGGGTGTGCTTCAGCTGATCGGCGGCGATGCTGGCCAGTTCGGCATCGTCCAGCACCTCGACCAGGGTGGCGATGTTGTAGCCGCCCTGCATGGTGCCCAGCAGCTCGACGGCACGTTGCTTGTCGATAAGGGGGGAGGTGGCTTCGCCTTTGACGATGGCGGAAAGGAAACCGGCCTTGACGTAGGCGGCTTCGTCGACGCCCGGCGGTACACGGTTGGTGATCAGGTCAAGGAGGAATTCTTCTTCGCCGGCCGGCGGGTTCTTCAGCAGCTCGACCAGGCCTGCGGTCTGTTCGGCGTTCAGCGGTTGGGGCACGACACCCTGGGCGGCACGCTCTTCTACGTGTTTGCGGTAGGCTTCAAGCACAGTATTTCCCTCATCAGTGGTCCCGGGGGACACGTATCCAGGAACCGACGCAGATCCGCTCGTCAGGCCCAGGTGGACGGTAATCCACCAACCTACGAGGGCATCGGCAGGTTCCAGACAGAAGCTGTTTTCAAAGTTTTACGCCGGCGGGCTGGGGTGTGGGGCTGGCGAGACGCTTGAGGGTGGCGCCGTCGCCAGCGTACCTGCCGGAAACTGTGCTCGTGACGCTTTGAAAACAGCTTCTAACGGACATTGGCGCCTAAAAAGGCGGAGCAATATTACTGGAAACTCCGCACAAAGTTAAGTCGGAAACCCCAGGCGCCATGGGGTGATCTTGATTAGACAAAGGGCTAAGATGCCGCTTTGTCTTCGTTGTCCCGGTCATGTCTTCGCAAAGAATCAAAACCCCCTGCGTAGGGCTTTGCTCCACGGTATACGGCGACCTGGTATGTCGTGGTTGCAAGCGTTTCCACCACGAGGTGGTCAACTGGAACCTCTACGACGCCGAAGAGAAGCGCGCGGTCTGGAGTCGCCTGGAGCAGTTGCTGGCCCAGGTGATGGCCGCCAAGCTGGAAGTCTTCGACGCCGCGCGCCTGCGCCTGCAACTGGAGCAGCGGCAGATCCGCTTCGTCCCCGAGCAGTCGCCCTATTGCTGGGCCTACCAGCTGATCGCCCGCGGTTCGCGGCTGATCAACCAGATCGAAGCCTACGGCGTGGCACTGCTGCCGGAGTTCCGCGACTGGAACCTGCCGGACCTGCGCGATGCCATCGATCGGGAATTCTTCCTTCTGTCGGAGGCGCATTACCAGCGCTACATCGCGCCCTCGTTCCTGCAGGCCAGCGGGCGCTGACGCCGGCCCGTGAAGGAAAAAGCCGCCCGAGGGCGGCTTTTTTCACTCCGATGTCCCGTCAGTCCTGGCTGGCCAGTTCCTCCAGGTGGCTGATGGTGTCGTCCGGCTTGAGCACCAGGACGTCGCTCTCCAGGGTGTCCAGCACCACCTCCGCGGTATTGCCGATCAGTGCGCCGGACAACCCGGTGCGCGCCACGGTGCCGATCACCGTGACCACCGCGTCGAGCTTCTGCGCGGTGCGCGGGATCAGCACGTCGGCCGGGCCTTCCTCGATGTGCAGTTGTTCGTCGCTGAAGCCGTATTCGGCCTGAAAGGTGCGGCAGGCCTCGCGGTAGCGGGCCTCGATGGTCTCGCTGAGCTGGAAGGTCGGGTCGGCGGAGGAGAGCATCGGCGAGGGATGGGCGCTGATCACGTGCAGCGTGGCCTTGGCCAGGCCGGCGATGTCGTAGGCATGGCTGATGATTCCGGCGTGCAGGGCGCGGTGCTCGCCATCGTTGTTGCCGACATCGACCGCGGCGAGGATCTTGCCGCCGGTCCAGGGACGGGCGGTCTTGGTCATCAGTACCGGGCAGGGGGCGAAGCGCAGCAGCTTCCAGTCGTCCGGGGTGAGGATGGCCTTTTTCAGCGGGTTGTCGGGAAAGTGCTGCTTGATGATCAGCCCGCAGCCTTCGGCCTGCTGCTCGGCGATGATGGTCTGGTGCAGGGAGTCCTTCCAGGCCTGGTTGGTCGAGACGCTGTAGCCTTCCTCGCGCAGCTCCTGGGCCAGGTCGTTGAGGGCGGCGCTGTGGTCGCGGCGCTTCTCGCAGACCAGCAGGTGCAGGTGCGACTGGGTCACGCCGGCGATCAGTTGCGCCCGTTTCAGGGCGAGACCTTCCAGTTGGTCCGGTTCAATCACCACGAGGATGCTGCGAATGGCTTGCATGATCGTCTCCCTGAGTGCTTGTGGTTATCGCTGAAACAACTCTAGACGCAATCCCGCCGCTGCTCTTGATGCATATCAAGCGGGTCGGCCTGCCCGACCGTCGCAGCTTCCGTATAATGCTCCGCCTTTCCTGCCCCGGCCAGCGTCGTGGCAGGCCCTTTCCAGAATGAGTGACCTGCGCCATGTTGCCCGAGATCGACCAATTCCTCGCCTGTTCCACTCCCGCCGCCTGGGTCCAGGCGGCCCTGCAGCGCCAGGACGTCATGCTGCTGGACCACAAGGCCTGCGAGATGAAGGCCGCGGCGACGGCGATGCAACTGATCGGCAAGTACTCCGGCCGCCTGGACCTGGTGAACAGGATGAGCCGCCTGGCGCGCGAGGAGCTGCGCCACTTCGAGCAGGTGCTGGCGATCCTGAAGAAGCGCGGGATCCCGGTGGTCAATGTCAGCGCCTCCCGCTACGCCTCGGCGCTGCGCGACCTGGTGCGCAAGCAGGAGCCGCAGCGGCTGACCGATACGCTGGTGGTCGGCGCCTTCATCGAGGCGCGTTCCTGCGAGCGTTTCGCCGCCCTGGTGCCGCACCTGGACGCGGAGCTGGCGAAGTTCTACGGCGGTTTGCTGAAGTCCGAGTCGCGGCATTTCCAGGACTATCTGAAGCTGGCCTACCAGTATGGCGACGAGGCCGACGTGGAGCGGACGATCGAGGTGGTGCGGGCCAAGGAGGCCGAGCTGATCAGCGGCCCGGACAACGAGTTCCGCTTCCACAGCGGCCTCCCGGTGGACCTGGTGGCCTGAGCCGGAAACAGGAAAGCGCCCCGCGGGGCGCTTTTTTTGCTGCCTGGATCAGTCCTTGACCTTGAGGTCGAGGGCCAGGTCGCGGGCGGCCTTGGTCGCCAGAACGCCCATCAACTGACCGATCTCGTCCTGGCGGCTCGCCGCGCCGTTGGCGCCGGCACCCATCATCACGCTGGGGACGGGGGCCTGGGCGGCGGCTTCGGCCCAGACCTTGTTGATCGCGATCAGCGCGTCGAGCTTCGGCTGCAACGCGCCGTCCGCCTTGATCACCGCTTCGCGGGCGTAGGCCTCGGCGTCGGCGGTGATCTTGGTGGCCTGGGCGGTCACCGTGGCCTTGTCGCGCAGCAGTTCGGCGGTCTGTTTCTCGATCTCGGCGCGCTGCTTCTCGCGCTCGGCGTTGATCACCGCCAGTTGCTTGTCGGTTTCCGCCTGGGTGGTGCGTTCGATCTGGTCGCGCAGGGTTTCCTGGCGCTTGGCCTCGACTTCCTTCTCGCCGCGGGCGGTGACCAGCAGCTTTTCCTCTTCTTCCTTCAGGCGGTTCTGCCGCGCCACCGCCAGCTCGGCGAGCGCCTGCTGGACCTTTACCATGCGCTGCTTGTACTGCGGGTTGGGGTCGACATTGGTGATCCGCGCCTCCACCACTTCGACGCCGAACTTGCGGAACTGCTGCTGCTTGCGTACCGGGATGCCCTTGGCATCGGTGACCTTCTCGGTGACGAACTGGCTGGCGTTGTTGTCGCCGAACGCGCCCTGCTCGGTGCCGGCCTGGAGGATCGCGGTCTGGTGCGGGACGGCGCCGCGCGGACCGCGGACTTCCTTGCGCTTGATCAGGTACAGGCCGTCGTTGAGCTGGTTCTCGAACTCGGCGGCGAATTCGCTGCGGGCACCGGCATAGTAGTCGTCGGCGCTCATCAGCGAGGCGGTGGCCTGGAGGGTTTCCTTGATCGCCGGCACCAGCGCGGTGCGGATGAAGTTGTCCGGGTTGCGGTATTCCTGGGCCATCTTCAGGAACGGCTCGCCGCCGGGCAGGCGGAAGCGCGCGGAGGACTCGACCTTGGCATCGACGTTGCCGAGGAAGACGATCGGGAAGGCCTCGATGGTGGCGCCGAGGCCGTCGTTGTCCGGATTGGTGTCGTTGTCGTCCGTGATCAGCACGGACTGCACGCTGATGGCCTTCTTCCAGGTGGTGGCGCGGCCGAACCACTTGGTCGCGTAGCCGACGTCGTCGACGATCTTCTCGTCGCCGAAGATGGTCCGTACGTGGGTCATGAAGCCGGCTTCGTTGTAGAAGAACACGCCGTTGAACAGGCCGAAGCCGAGGGCCAGAACGCCGATGGGAGCGGCGACGAACTTGATCAGGTTTCCCTTCGAGATGAGCACGATCATTCCTTGATGCGGGGGTGGGGTGCGCGATCCTGCTGAAAGGTGGCCCGCGGCGTCAAGATGGACGATGAAAAAAATGCGAACTGCATAGGCTCTGGCTGAAAGGCCCGCGGGGCGGGCCTGGGCATATCAGAGCGGGAAGGGGGTTTGGCGCAGTCCGTCGGCGTCGGCTTCCAGCGCCCAGCCCTGGCGGTCCCAGTCACCGAGCACGATGCGCCGGGCGGGCTGGCCGTCGACTTCCAGCGCATGCTCGGCCGGACGATGAGTGTGGCCGTGGATCAGGGTACGCACGCCATGCCTGCGCATGGCCAGGGGCACTTCGTCGGCGGTGACGTCGATGATGTCGACGGCTTTCATCCGGGTCTGCGCCCGGCTTTCCTTGCGCAGCTTGCGCGCCAGCTTGTGCCGGGTGGCCAGCGGCAGGTGGCGCAGTACCCAGAGCGTGAGCGGGTTGCGCAGCCAGCGACGCAGGCGCATGTAGGCCTCGTCGCGGGTGCACAGGCTGTCGCCGTGCATCAGCAATACAGGCTCGCCGTAGAGGTCGATCACGCTCGGATCGGGCAGCAGCGTGCAGCCGGCCTCGCGGCAGAACGCCTGGCCGATGAGGAAGTCGCGATTGCCGTGCATCAGGTACAGGCGCGTGCCGCCGTCGGCCACCTGGCGCAGCGCGGTGGCGATGGAGTGCTGGAAGGCGTCCATGCCGTCGTCGCCGATCCAGGCTTCGAAGAAGTCGCCGAGTATGTACAGGGCCTCGGCCCGGCGGGCGCGCTCATCGAGAAAAGACAGAAACGCCCGGGTGATGTCCGGGCGTTCCGCTTCGAGATGCAGGTCCGAGATGAACAGGACGCTCATCGCTTCACTCTTCGACGATTTCGGCCTTCTCGATGATCACGTCCTCGGCCGGCACGTCCTGGTGGCCGCTGCGCATGGTGGTGGCCACGCCCTTGATCTTGTTGACCACGTCCATGCCCTCGACCACTTCGCCGAATACGGCATAGCCCCAGCCCTGGGTGGTGGGGGCGGTATGGTTGAGGAAGTCGTTGTCGGCGACGTTGATGAAGAACTGCGCGCTGGCCGAATGCGGGTCCATGGTACGGGCCATGGCGATGCTGCCGACCTTGTTGGTCAGGCCGTTGTTGGCCTCGTTCTTGATCGGTGCGCGGGTGGACTTCTGCTTCATGCCCGGCTCGAAACCGCCGCCCTGGATCATGAAGTTGTTGATCACGCGGTGGAAGATGGTGTTGTCGTAGTGGCCGCTTTTCACGTACTCCTTGAAGTTGGCCGCGGTTTCCGGGGCTTTCTCTTCGTCTAGCTTCAGGGTGATGACGCCATGGTTGGTATGCAGCTTGATCATGTGGGTAATCCGCTTTGTCGTGAAAATCGAAGGCCTGTCAGGGGGTTGACAGCTTCGGCTATGATAAGCGCTTTGATTTGCCTGGCCTACCCTGGCCGGGCGAGAGCATGACCAAGGATCCCATGAGCAAGCCAGAGACCACCGCCGCCCCGAACTTCCTGCGCCAGATCGTTCAAGCCGACCTGGATGCCGGCAAGCACGCGAAGATCGTCACCCGTTTCCCCCCGGAGCCCAACGGTTACCTGCACATCGGCCACGCCAAGTCGATCTGCCTGAACTTCGGCCTGGCCCAGGAATTCGCTGGCGACTGCCATCTGCGCTTCGACGACACCAACCCGGCCAAGGAAGACCAGGAGTACATCGACGCCATCGAGGCCGACATCAAGTGGCTGGGCTTCCAGTGGTCCGGCGAGGTCTGCTACGCCTCCAACTACTTCGACCAGTTGCATGCCTGGGCCATCGAGCTGATCAAGGCCGGCAAGGCGTTCGTCTGCGACCTCGGTCCCGAGGAGATGCGCGAGTACCGCGGCAGCCTCACCGAGCCGGGCCGCAACAGCCCCTACCGTGACCGTTCGGTGGAGGAGAACCTCGACCTGTTCGCCCGCATGAAGGCCGGTGAGTTCCCCGACGGCGCCCGTTCGCTGCGGGCGAAGATCGACATGAGTTCGCCGAACATGAACCTGCGCGATCCGATCCTGTACCGGATCCGCCATGCCTATCATCACCAGACCGGCGACAAGTGGTGCATCTATCCGAGCTACGACTTCACCCACGGCCAGTCTGACGCCATCGAGGGCATCACCCATTCGATCTGCACCCTGGAGTTCGAAGACCATCGCCCGCTCTACGAGTGGTTCCTGGCCAACCTGCCGGTGCCTGCGCAACCGCGCCAGTACGAATTCTCCCGGCTCAACCTGAACTACACCGTGACCAGCAAGCGCAAGCTCAAGCAACTGGTCGACGAGGGCCATGTCAGCGGCTGGGACGATCCGCGCATGTCGACCCTGTCCGGCTATCGCCGCCGCGGCTACACCCCGGAGTCGATCCGCAACTTCTGCGAGATGATCGGCGTCAACCGTGCCAGCGGCGTGGTCGACATCGGCATGCTCGAATTCAGCATCCGTGACCACCTGGACGCCAGCGCGCCGCGTGCCATGTGCGTGCTGAAACCGCTGAAGGTGGTGATCACCAACTACCCCGAGGGGCAGGTGGAGAACCTCGAGTTGCCGCGCCATCCTAAGGAAGACATGGGCGTGCGCGTGCTGCCGTTCGGTCGCGAGCTGTTCATCGATGCCGGTGACTTCGAGGAAGTCCCGCCGGTCGGCTACAAACGCCTGATTCCCGGTGGCGAAGTGCGCCTGCGTGGCAGCTACGTGATCCGTGCCGACGAAGCGGTGAAGGACGCCGATGGCAACATCGTCGAACTGCGCTGCAGCTACGACCCGGACACCCTGGGCAAGAACCCCGAGGGCCGCAAGGTCAAGGGCGTGATCCACTGGGTGCCGGCCGAAGGCAGCGTCGAGTGCGAGGTGCGCCTGTACGACCGGCTGTTCCGCTCGGCCAATCCGGAGAAGGCGGAAGAGGGTGGCAGCTTCCTCGACAACATCAACGCCGACTCCCTGCAGGTCCTGACCGGCTGCCGCGCCGAACCGTCGCTGGGCCAGGCGAACCCGGAGGATCGCTTCCAGTTCGAGCGCGAAGGCTATTTCGTCGCCGACCTGAAGGACTCCAGGCCGGGCAAGCCGGTGTTCAATCGTACCGTCACCCTGCGTGACTCCTGGGGACAGGGCTGAGGAAAGACCGTGCTGCAGATCTACAACACGCTGAGCAAGACCAAAGAAGTCTTCACCCCGCTGGTCGGCAACCAGGTGCGCATGTACGTGTGCGGCATGACCGTCTACGACTATTGCCATCTGGGCCACGGCCGCAGCATGGTGGCGTTCGACGTGATCACGCGCTGGCTGCGCCATCGTGGCTACGACCTGACGTACGTGCGCAACATCACCGATATCGATGACAAGATCATCAATCGCGCCAACGAGAACGGCGAGCCGTTCGACGTGCTGACCGAGCGCATGATCGCGGCGATGCACGAGGACGAGGCCCGGCTGAACATCCTCAAGCCGGACCAGGAGCCGCGCGCCACCGACCATATCGCCGGCATGCACGCGATGATTCAGACCCTGATCGACAAGGGTTATGCCTATGCCCCCGGCAACGGCGACGTGTACTACCGGGTCGGCAGGTTCGCCGGCTACGGCAAGCTGTCGCGTCGGCGGGTCGAGGACCTGCGCATCGGCGCGCGGATCGAGCCGGGCGAAGCGAAGGAGGATCCGCTCGACTTCGTGCTCTGGAAGGGCGCCAAGCCGGGCGAGCCGAGCTGGTCGTCGCCCTGGGGCGAGGGGCGCCCGGGCTGGCATATCGAATGCTCGGTGATGTCCACCTGCTGCCTGGGCGACTCCTTCGACATCCACGGCGGCGGTAACGACCTGGAGTTTCCGCACCACGAGAACGAGATCGCCCAGAGCGAGGCGGCGACTGGCAAGCCCTACGCCAAGTCCTGGCTGCATTGCGGAATGATCACCATCAATGGCGAGAAGATGTCCAAGTCCCTGGGCAACTTCTTCACCATCCGCGAGGTGCTGGAGAAATACCACCCCGAGGTGGTGCGCTATCTGCTGATCGCCAGCCATTACCGCAGCCCGATCAACTACTCGGAGGAGAACCTGCGTGAGGCCAAGGCCGCCCTGGATCGTTTCTACAATGCCCTGAAAGGCCTGCCGGAGGCGGCGCCGGCGGAAGCGGCCGAGCATGTCGAGCGCTTCGCCGCGGCGATGGACGACGACTTCAACACCGCTGGCGCCTGCTCGGTGCTGTTCGAGCTGGCCCGGGAGGTCAACCGCCTGCGCGACAGCGACCTGCCGGCTGCGGCGGCCCTGGCGGCGCGCCTGAAGCAACTGGCTGGCCTGCTCGGTGTGCTGCAACTGGAGCCGGAGGCCTTCCTGCAGGCGGGCGCCGAGGGCAAGGTCGACGCGGCCGAGGTCGAGGCGCTGATCCAGGCGCGCCTGGAAGCACGGGCGGCGAAGAACTGGGCGGAGTCCGACAGGATTCGCGACCAGCTCACTGCCATGGGCGTGGTGCTGGAGGATGGCAAGGGCGGCACTACCTGGCGCCTGGCCGACTGAGTCCGCAGCGATAAATGAAAAGCCCCGCGTTCGCGGGGCTTTTCATTGCCGGAAACCCTCAGTCGTGCAGGTGCTCGGCTGCGTGCAGGGTATTTTCCAACAGGCAGGCTCGGGTCATCGGTCCGACACCGCCCGGAACCGGGGTGATCCAGCTGGCGCGCCGGGCCGCAACGTCGTACTCCACGTCGCCGACCAGGCGGCCGTCGGCCTGGCGGTTGATGCCGACGTCGATGACGATGGCGCCTTCCTTGATCCACTCGCCCTTGACCAGCCCCGGCTTGCCGGCGGCGACCACCACCAGGTCGGCGCGCGACACGTGGGCCGCCAGATCGCGGGTGAAGCGGTGGGTCACGGTGACGGTGCAGCCGCCCAGCAGCAGTTCCAGGGCCATCGGCCGACCGACGATGTTCGAGGCGCCGACCACCACCGCGTCCATGCCGTACAGGTCGGCGCCGGTGCTGGCGAGCAGGGTCATGATGCCCTTCGGGGTGCAGGGGCGCAGCAGCGGCATGCGCTGGGCCAGGCGTCCGATGTTGTAGGGATGGAAGCCGTCCACGTCCTTGTCCGGGTGGATGCGTTCCAGCAGCAGGGAGGCATCCAGGTGGGCCGGCAGCGGCAATTGGACCAGGATGCCGTCGATGGCGGGGTCGTCGTTCAGGCGGTCGATCAGTGCCAGCAGCTCGTCCTGGCTGGTATCGGCGGGAAGATCGTAGGCCTGGGAAAGAAAGCCGACTTCCTCGCAGTCCTTGCGCTTGTGCGCCACATAGACCTGAGAGGCCGGATCGGTGCCCACCAGGATCACCGCCAGGCCGGGAACGCGCAGGCCTTGCTGGCGGCGCTCGGTCACGCGTTGGGCTATCTGCTGGCGAAGGTTGGCGGCGATCGCTTTGCCGTCGATCAGTTGTGCGGTCATGTCGGAAGGGTAACCATCGAATCGGGTGGAAAAAGGGTACGCATTTTCGCACGGACGCCGCCCGGGGCAAAGGAGGCGGCCCGCTGATTTGCCGTAACTCCTTTATATGACTGAATTTTTTTAAAAAACCCGTTGACGGCCTTTCGCCCCCTGTATAACATGCGCCCCGCTTGCCGAGCACAGCCGGACGCAGGGTAAGAGGTAATGCAAGTCGGTTGCTGACTTTGTGATTGCCAGAGCTTAAAGTTTGCGCTCAGCATTGAATGCAGATGAATAAAGCGCCCGTAGCTCAGCTGGATAGAGCATCCGCCTTCTAAGCGGATGGTCGCAGGTTCGAGTCCTGCCGGGTGCGCCATTCGGCGAATCGGCAAGAAGCAGGCGATGTTTTACCGCAAGTCGTAATATGGTGGGCGTAGCTCAGTTGGTAGAGCACAGGATTGTGGCTCCTGGTGTCGTGGGTTCGATTCCCATCGTCCACCCCATATTCCGAAGCGCCAGGCCCAAGGCCTGGCGTTTTCATTTCCAAGCAGTGTCCCGCGGACGTGGTGGAATTGGTAGACACACTGGATTTAGGTTCCAGCGCCGCAAGGCGTGAGAGTTCGAGTCTCTCCGTCCGCACCACCTTCAGGCAGAGTCCAGTCGACCGCCGCGGGTAACGCCGGATAATCCGGTACGATTTGAAATATGGTGGGCGTAGCTCAGTTGGTAGAGCACAGGATTGTGGCTCCTGGTGTCGTGGGTTCGATTCCCATCGTCCACCCCATATTTTCGAACGCCAGGCCTTGCGCCTGGCGTTTTCGTTTCCCCCCCCACGCCTCTGCATCGTCTTTCCCCGGATTTCCCGCGGTTCCGCCACGCCATCGCTTCCGCCTGGCTCGCTGGTGTCGGCCGGGCATGTCGACGGGTTGAACTTGTCACCGGCGCGGCGCTCTTAAGCGGGCCCGTGTTCCTGCCGGGCCCCTCTAGGCAGTATGAGTGAAGGACATGTCGATGAAATGGACCGAGCAGCGCTTGCGCAAGGCGTTGAAACAGATGGCCAACGATCATGAGTCTGCGGCCGTCGAGATCATGCGCGCCGTCGAGCGCTCGAGCGATCCCAGGCTGGCTCAGCGCTTGCTCGAAGTGATCGAGCGAATGCACCAGGGTGCCGATGTGCTTCGTTCCATCGATGACGACATCGCCAGCGGCGTGATCCGTTGCCAGTGAAGCGCGCCGTGGCCGAGGAGGATCAGGATTTTCCCGTGGCTGCCGGGGGCTCCTGGCGGCCTGTCGGTTTCTGGAGCGGGGCGTTGCCCTGCAGGGCGTTTCGGCGGGCGATGTAGGGTTGGCGGCCACGGAGGGCGAAGGTCGTGAACATGTCCGTGCTCTCTCTTGCGTGTCGTTTCAGAAGCGGTATTCCACCAGCGCGCTGAGCGAGCTTTGCGTACGACGTTCGACGATCGGGCTGTCGCCGGCGTCGCCGGCCAGGCGTTGTATGTCGAAGGCGCCGATCAGGCTGGTGTCCTGGCCAAGGGGATAGCGCCAGGTCAGGCTGGCGCCAATGCTCACCAATCCGCCGTGCGCGTCGTAGGCCTTGAAGCGGCTGCGCGCCGCTTGTCGCGCGCTGACGCCGTACCAGGTTCGCAGGTAGTCGCCGTCGCCGAAGCGGCTGTCGAGAGCCCCGTTCAGCCGGCCGAAGCGGCCTTCGTACAGTTCGCCGGAAAGGCTCAGTTCCAGGCTGCTGAAGGCGGAGCCGGTGTCGCGCTCGCTGTCTTTGCGCAGGGCGTGCTCGAAGGTCGCCCCGAGCGTGACCGGCCCTATATCGTAGGTACCGGCCAGGCCGAGCCGGGGGCGGGCATCGATCGAGCCCAGGCCGTTCAGGCGGTCCGAGCCATGGAAGCGCGAGCGGCGGTCCTTGCGGCGCTCGCTGGGGCCCGCGTAGAGCGCAAGACTGGCGTCCTGCCAGTCATGTTGCCAGCCGAGCCCTTTGTCCAGGTCCAGGAAAAATCCATAAGGACCCTCCACTTCCAGATTGACCAGGGGAGCGCTGACGCGTTCGTCGCTACCGCTGTAGCGGGGCGCGTTGCTGGCGCCCAGGCCGAGGCTGTAGTGCCATTCCTCGGCGGTGGCGGCGGAACACAGGCCGGCGAGCGTGCCGGCGAGGCACAGGGAGGCGGTTTTCATGAGGGATTCCTTTCGATTGGTTCAGGGTGATGCCTGGGTGCCCTGGCGGGCGAAGCGGTAGCCGAGCGCGTTCAGGCCGTCGAAGTCACGGCTGAAGGTGTCCCCCAGGCCCTGGCCGCTGCCGGCCAGGACCGCATGCGCGCTGTCCACGGGTTGCAGGATGAATTCGCCGAGCTGGCCGTTTCCGGTTCGTCCGCGCACCAGCAGGAAGCCATCCGCTAGCCTGATCGACAGGCCATCGAGGTAGCTGTGCCCGCCATTGCCGGACACGCGGTAGCTGCCGACGGTATCTACCCAGGCCTGGGGCAGGGGTGTCCGGGCGATGCGCTCGCCAAGGTAGGTGGTTCGTCCGTGGCGGCGGCAGACCAGGATCTGTCGCTGACCATGGCTGACGACGTCCAGTTGCGGTTGCCCGGGTTCCTTCAGGTCGACGGGCCAGAGTCCCAGCAGCCGTTTTCTCGCCTGGAGCCAGCCCGCGGCATTGCGCATCAGCTCCACGCGCTGGTCGCCGAAGTCGGCATACAGGCGGCCTTTGCGCTCGTGCAGGCGAACCAGTCCAAGACTGGTCGCGTAATGACCGCTCAGCCGCTGGCGATCCATGGGGCTTGGTACTGCCAGACCCGCGGATCTGGAGGGCGTCGTTGTCATCGGGGTGGGCGCGCCGCTTTGCTTGACCCGCAGCATCAGCGAAAGCGCATGCCGCGCCAGGGAGGAGGTGAGGCTGCCGGCGGCGGCGGAATTGCTCATGACGATGGCCGCCAGGCGCTGCTCCGGTGCCAGGATCAGGTAGGCGTGGAAGCCCGCCGCGCTTCCTGCGTAGGCGTAGTGGCGTCCGGCGTTTTCCAGGGACGGCGTGCCGCAGGACGTCAGGAACCACGCGAGACCCACCTGGCAGTCGAAGTCCAGGACGTTGCCGACGTTCTGCTGGCGGAACATCTCCTCGACCGACTGCTTGCGCAGCAACTGCCGGTCCTTGTACCGGCCGTTGGCGAACAGCATGCGGACGAAGCGGCTGAGGTCGGCCGGACTGGCCCACAAACCGTTGGCCGGCAGGTCGCGGGACTCGTCTTCGGTGGCGCCGTAGCCGCGGGCGCGATGCTGTTCCGTCCGCGTGTGCGTGGCGAAGCTGGAGCGGGACATCTGCAGGGGGCGCAGGAGGCTGTCCTGCAGGTGCTGCTCGAAATCCTCGCCGCTGCTGCGTTCGATGGCCGCGCCGAGCAGTGCGTAGCCCAGGTTGGAGTAGGCGACCTGGGTTCCGGGTGGATTGCTCAGCCAGACTCCGGATACTTTCGCGGGCAACTGTGCCAGTGGCAGTGGGCGGTCGTCGAACAGATCCGGCATGTGGTCGCCAGGCAGGCCGGATTGGTGGCTGAGCAGCCGGCGGATGGTAACGGCGCGATCCGCCTCGCCCTGGTCGGCATGGAACCGCGAGCGGACGTAGAACTCGCGCAGGCTGTCCTGCAGGGGGCTGTCGAGCGGCAGCAGCCCGCGCTCTGCCAGTTGCAGCGAGGCGCTGGCGGTCAGCAGTTTGGACAGGCCGCCGACGCGGAAGGCGGTGTGCTCGCTGGCGTTGCTCCTGCGTTCGACGTCGGCGTAGCCGAAGCCGCGTGCCCAGATCAGTTGCTGATCATCGACCAGCGCCAGGGCGAGGCCGGGGACCTTCTGGAGCTTCATCTGCTGGCGGATATGCTGCTGCAGGTAATCGATGACCTCGCCGTAGTGTTCCGGATCGGTGCTTGTCATCGGAGAGCTGGGTGGCAGGCCCTGGCAGCCGCTGGCGCCGATCAGGCAGCCGAGGAGAGGGAGATGCATTGCGCGGAACATGGAGCACCTGGCAGTAAGCGAGGTGTCTCATGCTAGGGGCGGTGCTGCGGACAATCCCAGCAGCTTTGTCAGCAATCTGTGAAAGATTGTTAAGCCTTCAGTGCGGGCGCGCCCAGGTCAGGCGGAACGAAGCGCCGCCTTGCGGGGCTCCCAGCGCTTCGGCGTGGCCGCCATGCCATTGCGCGACCCGGCGAACGATCGCCAGTCCCAGGCCGAAACCGCCAGTGCTGCGGTCGCGGCTATCGTCCAGGCGCGAGAAGGGTTCGAAGATCTTCTGCCGGGCGTCAGCCGGTATGCCCGGGCCGTCGTCGTTGACCCGTATCTGGCAGGTTTCCCCAAGGTCGAGCAGGGCGATCTCGACGCGTGAATGCGCGTGGCGGATCGCGTTGCGCAGCAGGTTGATCACGGCGCGAGCCATGAAGCGCGGCTCGATGCGGATCTGCTCGACCTGGCAGGCGCTGATCTCGCAAGTGATGCCGGCGGCCTCGGCCTCTAGGGTGACGTCGGCGACCACGCTGTCCAGCCAGCTCGCGGCATCGACGATTTCCCGGTGGCTGCCGACCGCACCGTGTTCCAGGCGGGCGTAGGTGAGCAGTTCGGAGACCATTTCCTCCAGTTCGCCAAGGTCGGCGCGCATATCCTCCATCAGCTCCTGGCGCGCTTCGGCGCCGATCTGCTTGTTCAGTTGTTCGAGTTCGAAGGACAGGCGGGAGATCGGCGTGCGCAGCTCATGGGAAACCGCGTTGGTCAGCTCGCGCTGGTTGCTGATCAGGCCCTCGATGCGATCGGCCATCTGATTGAAGTGTTCGGCCAGGGTGCGGATATCGGAGCGCCGGAAGATGCGCGTGCGCGATGAAAGGTCGCCGTCGCCGAAGCGCTGCGCGGCCAGGCGCAGCGTCTCGAGGTCGCGCCAATGCGGGCGTACCCAGACCAGCAGGGCGATGCCGACCAGCGCGCCGAGCAGGATATAGGCCAGTACGGTGTACAGCGGAGTCAGGGAGGGTTCCGGCGGCAGCTTGATATCCAGCAGTTGCGGGCCGTCGTCGATGCGGCTGATGAATTCGGTGAAGTCCTCGCGCACGACCAGAAGGTTCTTGTCGAGGAGTGCCCGTTCTTCCTGCGTCAGCTTCGCCAGGCCGGCGTCCGTCAGGCTCAGGCCCAGGCCGTAGTGGGGGCGCCATTCCTCGAGTTGGCGCAGGCGTCCGGCCTGATCCAGCGGGGCCAGCTTCTCCACCAGCGAATAGGCCTGTCCACGCACGGCGTCGCGGTGATAGTTCTCCAGGATGCTGTCGTAGGCGGCGTCGAGGACATGATCGACCACGAAGATCGCGGCGGCGAAGCCCAGGGCCAGGAGCAGGTAGAGTCGCAGGAACAGGCGCAGCATTCAGAGTTCCCAGCCCAGCGGGTTGAACAGGTAGCCCTTGCCCCAGACAGTCTTGATCCGGACCGGTTCGCGAGGATTGTCCTTCAGTTTGCTGCGCAACTTGCTGATGCAGACGTCGACGCTGCGGTTCAGGCCGTCGAAGCCGATACCGCGGATCTGGTTGAGGATCTCGTCGCGGGAAAGGATCTCCCCCGCCTGGCTGGCCAGTAGCCAGAGCAGCTCGAACTCCATGGTCGTCAGTTCGATGCTGCGACCATCCAGTTCCGCTTCGCGGCGCCGTCGATCGACGTTCAGTTGGCCGAACGCCAGGGTTTCGGGCGAGGCGGGCAGCGGTGCGTGGCGACGTATCAAGGCGCGCAGGCGGGCCAGCAGCACCGGGGGTTCGATCGGTTTGATCACGTAGTCGTCGGCGCCGGACTCCAGGCCGAGGATGTGGTCCAGGTCATCTTCCTGGGCGGTGAGAATGAGGATCGGCAGATTGTCCACGCGGCGGATCTCGCGGCACACCTGGAGGCCGTTCTGGCCGGGAAGCATGAGGTCGAGGACCACCAGTTCCGGCTTGAAGTCGAGAAAGGCGCCGAACGCGGCATCGCCGCGGTGTACCTGGCGCACTTCGAAACCATGCTGGGAAAGAAAGCTGGCGATCAGGCGGGCGAGCTTCTGGTCGTCTTCGACGAGCAATACCTTGCTGAGGGTAGGGCAGTCCATAAGGATTCATCGGTGGGAACGGAATCGGCGGGCATTATATGCGTCGGTCCCGGGCGAAGCTCCAGTGGCGGTCGACGACGTGGCGACCTTGGGAAAGCGGTCGGAATATTCCCGCGATGCCACTGCATCCTGCCGGGGTGACTTCTGCATTTCCCTCTACTAGAATGCATGCCCTTGATTCTGGGAGCCGGAAGGACCGGCTTACGTCTGTGCAACGAGGAATATCCATGCAAGTTTCTGTTGAAAGCACTTCCGCTCTTGAGCGCCGCATGACCGTTGGTGTGCCTGCCGAGCGTATCGAGACCGAAGTCAACAAGCGTCTGCAGCAGACCGCCCGTCGTGCCAAGATTCCAGGTTTCCGTCCCGGCAAGGTGCCGATGAGTGTCATTCGTCAGCGCTATGAAGCTTCCGCGCGTCAGGAAGCCATGGGCGATCTGATCCAGGAAACCTTCTATGAAGCCGTGGTCGAGCAGAAGCTGAATCCGGCCGGTTCGCCGTCGGTAGAGCCCAAGTCCTTCGAAAAGGGCAAGGACCTGGAATATATCGCTACTTTCGAAGTCTTCCCCGAGTTCACCGTTTCCGGCCTGGAAGGCATCAAGATCGAGCGCCTGCAGGCCGAGGTGGCAGACGCCGACGTCGATAACATGCTCGACGTCCTGCGCAAGCAGAACACCCGCTTCGAAGTGGTCGAGCGTGCCGCTCAGAACGACGACCAGCTGAACATCGATTTCGTCGGCAAGATCGACGGCGAAGCCTTCGCCGGCGGTTCCGCCAAGGGCACCCTGCTGGTGCTGGGCTCCGGTCGCATGATCGCCGGTTTCGAAGAGGGCCTGGTGGGCGCCAAGGCCGGTGAAGAGCGCGTGCTCAACCTGACCTTCCCCGAGGACTACCAGAACCTGGACCTGGCCAACAAGGCCGCCGAGTTCACCGTCACCGTCAACAGCGTTGCCGAGCCCAAGCTGCCTGAACTGAACGAGGAATTCTTCGCCCTGTTCGGCGTCAAGGAAACCGGCCTCGATGGCTTCCGCGCGGAAGTGCAGAAGAACATGGAGCGCGAGCTGCGCCAGGCGATCAAGTCGAAGGTCAAGAACCAGGTCATGGAAGGTCTGCTGCAGGCCAACCCGATCGAGGTTCCCAAGGCGCTGATCGGCAACGAGGTGAACCGTCTGCGCGTGCAGGCCGTCCAGCAGTTCGGTGGCAACATCAAGCCGGACCAACTGCCGGCGGAGCTGTTCGAAGAGCAGGCCAAGCGCCGCGTGGTGCTGGGCCTGATCGTTGCCGAAGTGGTCAAGCAGCACGAGCTGAAGGCCGACGAAGCCCGTGTGCGCGAGATGATCGAGGAAATGGCCTCCGCCTACCAGGAGCCCGAGCAGGTCGTCGCCTGGTACTTCAAGAACGAGCCCCAGCTGAACGAAGTCCGTTCTGTTGTACTGGAAGAACAAGTCGTAGATACTGTCCTGCAAAAGGCCACTGTGACCGATAAGCAGGTATCCTACGAGGAAGCGGTCAAGCCGGCCGAAGCTCCGCAAGCGGCCTGATTCGTCCTCTCGTTCGAACCCCACAAGCCAGCCTTAGTGCTGGCTTGTGCGTCTTTGAGGCTTCACTATCTGTTAGGGAGTGATCGCTAGACATGTCTCGCAACTCTTTTATTCCGCACGTTCCCGATATCCAGGCCGCCGGTGGCCTGGTGCCCATGGTGGTGGAGCAGTCCGCCCGCGGTGAGCGCGCCTACGACATCTATTCCCGCCTGCTGAAGGAGCGGATCATCTTCCTGGTCGGCCAGGTCGAGGACTACATGGCCAACCTGGTGGTTGCCCAGTTGCTGTTCCTGGAAGCCGAGAACCCCGAGAAGGATATCCACCTGTACATCAACTCGCCGGGTGGCTCGGTGACCGCCGGGATGTCGATCTACGACACCATGCAGTTCATCAAGCCGAACGTGTCGACCACCTGTATCGGCCAGGCGTGCAGCATGGGTGCCTTGCTGCTGGCCGGTGGCGCCGCGGGCAAGCGTTACTGCCTGCCGCATTCGCGGATGATGATCCACCAGCCGCTGGGCGGTTTCCAGGGCCAGGCCTCGGATATCGAGATCCATGCCAAGGAAATCCTCTTCATCAAGGAACGTCTGAACCAGGTTCTGGCGCACCATACCGGCCAACCGCTGGACGTCATCGCCCGCGACACCGATCGTGATCGCTTCATGAGCGGTGACGAAGCCGTCAAGTATGGCCTGATCGACAAGGTCATGACCCAGCGCGACCAGGCCGTCTAAGGCTCCGCAATGCTGGCGGCCGTGACATTCGGCCGCCTCGTGGGCTTGAAAATGCCCACAATTGCCTTCATCTTGTGTTTGAAGCTACCCATTGGATCGATCGAATGACTGATACCCGCAACGGCGAGGACAACGGCAAGCTGCTGTATTGCTCCTTCTGCGGCAAGAGCCAGCACGAAGTGCGCAAGTTGATTGCCGGCCCCTCGGTCTTTATCTGCGACGAGTGTGTCGACCTGTGCAATGACATCATCCGCGAGGAGGTGCAGGAAGCGCAGGCGGAAAGTAGTGGGCACAAACTTCCGGCGCCGAAAGAGATCCGCACCATCCTCGATCAGTACGTGATCGGGCAGGAGCGGGCGAAGAAGGTTCTGGCGGTAGCGGTGTACAACCACTACAAGCGCCTCAACCAGCGTGACAAGAAGGACGATATCGAGCTCGGCAAGAGCAACATTCTGATGATCGGCCCAACCGGCTCGGGCAAGACCCTGCTGGCCGAGACCCTCGCGCGCCTGCTGAACGTGCCGTTCACCATCGCCGACGCGACCACGCTGACGGAAGCCGGCTATGTGGGCGAGGATGTCGAGAACATCATCCAGAAACTCCTGCAGAAATGCGACTACGATGTGGAAAAGGCCCAGATGGGTATCGTCTACATCGACGAGATCGACAAGATTTCCCGCAAGTCGGATAACCCTTCCATCACTCGCGACGTCTCCGGCGAGGGTGTGCAGCAGGCCTTGCTGAAGCTCATCGAGGGCACTGTCGCCTCGGTGCCGCCGCAAGGTGGCCGCAAGCATCCGCAGCAGGAATTCCTGCAAGTCGATACGCGCAACATCCTGTTCATCTGCGGCGGCGCCTTCGCCGGCCTGGAGCGGGTCATCCAGAACCGTTCCGCGCGCGGCGGCATCGGCTTCAATGCCGAGGTGCGCAGCCAGGAAATGGGCAAGAAGGTCGGCGAGGCGTTCAAGGAGGTCGAGCCGGAGGATCTGGTCAAGTTCGGCCTGATCCCGGAGTTTGTCGGCCGTTTGCCGGTAATCGCCACGCTCGACGAACTCGACGAGGCTGCCCTGATGCAGATCCTCACCGAGCCGAAGAACGCGCTCACCAAGCAATACGCCAAGCTGTTCGAGATGGAAGGCGTCGATCTCGAGTTCCGCCCGGACGCCCTCAAGGCCGTGGCCCGCAAGGCGCTCGAGCGCAAGACCGGCGCACGCGGCTTGCGTTCCATTCTCGAAGGTATTCTTCTGGATACCATGTACGAGATTCCCTCCCAGCAGGATGTCAGCAAGGTGGTCATCGATGAGAGTGTCATCGATGGTTCGTCGCAACCCCTGATGATCTACGAGAACAGCGAAAAGCCAGCCAAGGCTGCGCCTGAGGCATGACAGAGCAGGGGCCTTCGGGCCCCTTTTCTTTTCCGACTGCCACGCTTGTTTTTTCCCGGGCCTAACCCCATCTTAGGCTGAAAGATCTTCCTATCTGTTTCGTGGCCAAGTGCCGCTGTAGAGCCGACATTATGAAAACACTCGTCGAATTGCCCTTGCTGCCGCTACGTGACGTGGTGGTGTACCCGCACATGGTCATCCCGTTGTTCGTCGGGCGGGAAAAGTCCATCGAGGCCCTCGAGGCGGCGATGACCGGCGACAAGCAGATTCTCCTGCTGGCGCAGAAGAACCCCGCTGACGACGATCCCGGCGAGGATGGCCTGTATCGCATGGGCACGGTCGCGACCGTGCTGCAACTGCTCAAGCTCCCGGACGGCACCGTCAAGGTGCTGGTCGAGGGCGAGCAGCGCGGCCAGGTCGAGCGCTTCATCGAGGAAGAGGGGCACATCCGTGCCGCGGTCCAGGTCGTCGACGACGCCGAGGTCGGCGAGCGCGAGGCCGAAGTCTTCACCCGCAGCCTGTTGAGCCAGTTCGAGCAATATGTCCAGCTGGGCAAGAAGGTCCCGGCCGAGGTGCTTTCCTCGCTGAACAGCATCGACGAGCCCAGCCGGCTGGTCGATACCATGGCGGCGCACATGGCGCTGAAGATCGAGCAGAAGCAGGACATTCTGGAAATCACCGACCTGCCGTCGCGGGTCGAGCACGTCCTGGCCCTGCTGGATGCCGAGATCGACCTGCTGCAGGTGGAAAAGCGCATCCGCGGCCGCGTCAAGAAGCAGATGGAGCGCAGTCAGCGCGAGTACTACCTGAATGAGCAGATGAAGGCCATTCAGAAGGAACTGGGCGACATCGATGAGGGGCATAACGAGGTCGAGGAGCTGAAGAAGCGCATCGACAACGCCGGCCTTACCAAGGAAGCGCACACCAAGGCTACCGCCGAGCTGAACAAGCTCAAGCAGATGTCGCCGATGTCGGCGGAGGCCACCGTGGTCCGCTCCTACATCGACTGGCTGCTGAATGTGCCGTGGAAGGCCGAGAGCAAGGTGCGCCATGACCTCGCCAAGGCCGAGGATATTCTCGACGCCGATCACTATGGTCTGGAGGAAGTGAAGGAGCGCATTCTCGAGTATCTCGCCGTGCAGAAGCGGGTGAAGAAGCTCAAGGGGCCGGTCCTTTGCCTGGTCGGCCCGCCCGGGGTGGGCAAGACCTCCCTGGCCGAGTCCATCGCCCGCGCCACCAACCGCAAGTTCGTCCGCATGGCGCTTGGCGGTGTGCGCGACGAGGCCGAGATTCGTGGCCACCGCCGCACCTACATCGGCTCGATGCCGGGGCGTCTGATCCAGAAAATGACCAAGGTCGGCGTGCGCAACCCGTTGTTCCTCCTCGACGAGATCGACAAGATGGGCAGCGACATGCGCGGCGACCCCGCGTCGGCCCTGCTCGAGGTGCTCGATCCGGAGCAGAACCACAACTTCAACGACCATTACCTGGAAGTCGACTACGACCTGTCCGACGTGATGTTCCTCTGCACGGCGAACTCCATGAACATCCCGGCGCCGTTGCTGGATCGGATGGAGGTCATCCGCCTGCCGGGCTACACCGAGGACGAGAAAGTCAATATCGCCTCCAAGTACCTGATTCCCAAGCAGGTCCAGGCCAACGGCCTGAAGAAGGGTGAGCTGACCTTCGAGGAGGCGGCCCTTCGCGACATCATTCGTTACTACACCCGCGAGGCCGGTGTGCGCAGCCTCGAGCGACAGATCGCCAAGGTCTGCCGCAAGGCGGTGAAGGAACATGCCAAGCTGAAGCGTATCCAGGCGCTGGTCACCACCGAAACCCTGGAGAACTACCTGGGTGTGCGCAAGTTCCGCTACGGGCTGGCCGAGCAGCAGGACCAGATCGGCCAGGTGACCGGCCTGGCCTGGACCCAGGTCGGTGGCGAGCTGCTGACCATCGAGGCGGCCGTGGTTCCCGGCAAGGGCCAGTTGACCAAGACCGGTTCGCTGGGCGATGTGATGGCGGAGTCGATCACTGCGGCCCTCACCGTGGTGCGCAGCCGCGCCCAGAGCCTGGGGATCGCGGCGGATTTCCACGAGAAGCGCGACATCCACATCCACGTGCCCGAGGGCGCCACGCCGAAGGATGGACCGAGCGCCGGGATCGGCATGTGCACCGCTCTGGTCTCGGCGATCACGCAGATTCCGGTGCGTGCCGACGTGGCGATGACGGGGGAGATCACCCTGCGGGGACAGGTGCTGGCGATCGGTGGGCTGAAAGAAAAACTTTTGGCGGCGCACCGTGGCGGCATCAAGACCGTGATCATTCCCGAGGAAAATGTTCGCGACCTGAAGGAAATTCCGGACAATATTAAGAGTGATCTGGTTATTAAACCGGTTAAATGGATTGACGAAGTCCTGCAAATTGCGCTGCAATACGCCCCGGAGCCCTTGCCCGATGCGGCTCCGGAGATGGTTGCAAAGGATGATAAACGCGAGCCTGATTCCAAGGAGCGAATTAGCACGCATTAGTCGGTAGGTATTCTTGACACTGTTTTTGGGCCCTTGTTATAAAGCGGCACTTGCTGAGTCAGTTGGCCTACCAGCACAGAATTTCCTTACACCTAACACATAGAAACATACTCAACAGAAATAAGGGGACTTAGAGTGAACAAGTCGGAACTGATCGATGCAATTGCCGCATCTGCTGATATCCCGAAAGCTGTTGCCGGTCGCGCACTGGACGCAGTGATCGAGTCCGTCACTGGCGCCCTGAAGGCTGGTGACTCCGTCGTGCTGGTTGGTTTCGGCACCTTCGCTGTCAAAGAGCGCGCTGCTCGCACCGGTCGCAACCCGCAAACTGGCAAGCCGATCAAGATCGCCGCTGCCAAGATCCCGGGCTTCAAGGCCGGTAAAGCCCTGAAGGATGCTGTCAACTAAGCGTCTTTTTGGACTAGTTCTACCCAGGTTGGCCAAGGCTGGCCTGGCTGCGGAGCGGTAGTTCAGTCGGTTAGAATACCGGCCTGTCACGCCGGGGGTCGCGGGTTCGAGTCCCGTCCGCTCCGCCAGTTACGAGAAGGCGCATCCTCGGATGCGCCTTTCTTATATCCGCATCTCTTACCCACGCCGCGCCGCCCCAGACGGCTGGTCGTGGCAGTTTTTGGGGGCTGCATGCTGCAGAACATCAGGGATAATTCCCAGGGCTGGATCGCCAAGACCATCATTGGCGTGATCATCGTTCTCCTGTCGCTGACCGGCTTCGACGCCATCATCCGGGCTACCGACCATTCCAACGTGGCCGCCAAGGTCAACGGTGACGACATCAGCCTCAACGAAGTCCAACAGGCCGTGGACATGCAGCGCCGCCAGCTGCTGCAGCGCCTGGGCAAGGATTTCGACCCATCCATGCTGGATGACAAGCTGCTCAAGGAAGCGGCCCTGAAGGGCCTGATCGAGCGCACCCTGTTGCTCCAGGCCGCCAAGGACGACAAGTTCGCCTTCTCCGACCAGGCTCTGGACCAACTGATCCTGCAAACGCCCGAGTTCCAGGTGGATGGCAAGTTCAATGCGGACCGCTTCGACCAGGTCATCCGTCAGATGAACTACAGCCGCCTGCAGTTCCGCCAGATGCTCGGCCAGGAAATGCTCATCGGCCAGCTCCGTGCCGGCCTGGCGGGCACCGGCTTCGTCACCGACAACGAACTGCAGTCCTTCGCCCGCCTGGAGCGGCAGACCCGCGACTTCGCCACCCTTGCGGTCAAGGCCGATGCGTCCAAGAGCAGCGTGGCCGAGGACGAGGTGAAGGCTTTCTATGAGGGCCACAAGAGCGAATTCATGACTCCCGAGCAAGTGGTCGTCGAGTACGTGGAGCTGAAGAAGTCTTCCTTCTTCGACCAGGTCAAGGTGAAGCAGGAAGATCTCGATGCGCTGTACCAGAAGGAGATCGCCAACCTCTCCGAGCAGCGCGACGCCGCGCACATTCTGATCGAAGTGAATGACAAGACCAGTGATGAACAGGCCAGGGCGAAGATCGACGAGATCAAGGCGCGCCTGGCCAAGGGCGAGGATTTCGCCGCGCTGGCCAAGGAGTTCTCCCAGGACATCGGTTCGGCCGCCACCGGCGGCGACCTTGGCTATGCCGGACGTGGCGTTTACGACCCGGCCTTCGAGGAGGCCCTGTACGCACTGAAGCAGGGCGAGGTGTCGGCGCCGGTGAAAACCCCGTATGGCTACCACCTGATCAAGCTGCTGGGCGTACAGGCACCGGAAGTTCCGAGCCTGGAAAGCCTCAAGCCTAAGCTCGAGGACGAGTTGAAGAAACAGATGGTCGAACAGCGTTTCGTCGAGGCCACCAAGGACCTCGAAAGTTCCGCCTACGAAGCTGCGGATCTGAGCCAGCCGGCGCAGGAGATGGGGCTGAAGGTGCAGACCAGCCAGCCGTTCGGCCGCTCGGGTGGCGATGGCATCGCCGCCAACCGCCAGATAGTGCAGGCTGCATTCAGCACCGAAGTGCTGGAAGAGGCTGCCAACAGCGGCGCGATCGAGCTGGATCCGGACACCGTGGTGGTCCTGCGGGTCAAGGAGCACAACAAGCCCAAGGAGCAGCCTCTGGAACAGGTCGCCGCGGGCATCCGCGACCGCCTGGCCGCCGAGAAGGCCGCCGAGGCGGCGAAGAAGCAGGGCGAGGCGCTGATCGCCGAGTTGCGCGAAGGGCGTGCGCCGTCTAAGCCGGGCGAAGCCTGGAAAGTGGTCGAAGCCGCTTCCCGGGGCCAGGAGGGCATCGATCCGAAGCTGTTGCAGACCGTGTTCCGCATGCAGCGTCCGGAAGCCAAGGACAAGCCGTCGTTCTCCGGCGTGACCCTGGCCAACGGCGACTACGTGGTGATCCGTCTGAATGGCGTCAGCGAGCCGGAGCAGGCTATCTCCGACGATGAGAAGGCCATGTACCGCCGCTTCCTGGCGTCGCGTAGCGGCCAGGAAGATTTCGCCGCCTTCCGTCGCCAGTTGCAGGACAAGGCCGAAGTCGAGAAATACTGAGACCGAAGTCGACAGGAAAGGCCGCGCAAGCGGCCTTTCCTGTTTCCGAGACATGAAAAAGGCCGCGTGGAGCGGCCTCTTTCGCTAGGCGCAGGACACCTAGTCGTCGCCCAGCGGCCCCATGGCGGTGGTATTGAAGCCGCCATCGACATAGAGAATCTCGCCGCTGATGCCGCTGGCCAGGTCCGAGCAGAGGAACGCGCCGGCGTTGCCGACTTCCTCGATGGTGACGTTACGCCGCAGCGGTGTCTGCCGTTCGTTGGCGGCGAGCATCTTGCGGAAGCTCCTGATCCCGGAGGCCGCCAGGGTGCGGATCGGTCCGGCGGAGACCGCGTTGACCCGGGTTCCTTCCGGTCCGAGGCTGCCGGCCAGGTAGCGCACGCCAGCCTCCAGGCTGGCCTTGGCCATACCCATCACGTTGTAGTTCGGCATGGTCCGCTCGGCCCCCAGGTAGGAGAGGGTCAGCAGGCTGCCGTTGCGGCCTTTCATCATTTCCCGACCGGCTCTGGCCAGGGCGATGAAGCTGTAGGCGCTGATGTCGTGGGCGATGCGGAAGCCATCGCGGGTGGTCACCGCGGTGAAGTCTCCATCGAGCTGATCGCCTGGCGCGAAGCCGACCGAGTGCACGATGATGTCCAGGCCATCCCAGTGCTTGCCCAGGGCGGTGAACACCGCTTCGATCTGGCCATCGTCGGCCACGTCGCAGGGAAAGCACAACTGCGGCCCCGAGCCCCAGCCGCTGGCGAACTCCTCCACGCGGCCCTTGAGCTTGTCGTTCTGGTAGGTAAAGGCCAGTTCGGCGCCTTCGCGATGCATGGCGGCGGCGATGCCGGAGGCGATGGAAAGCTTGCTGGCGACGCCTACGATCAGGGCGCGCTTTCCGGTGAGAAATCCCATTCTACGGTCCTCGTCTGCTATTCGGTTTCCACGGTTGCCGGGGCCATGAAGGCTGCTTCCAGCAGTTGTTGCGTGTACGCGTGCTGCGGTGAGGCGAAGACTTGCTCGGCGCTGCCCTGTTCGACCACCTTGCCGTGCCGCACCACCATCAACTGGTGGCTGAGGGCCTTGACCACCGCGAGGTCGTGGCTGATGAACAGGTAGGTGAGGTTGTACTTGCCCTGCAAGTGCCGGAGCAGCTCGACGACCTGGCGCTGGACGGTGCGGTCGAGCGCCGAGGTGGGTTCGTCGAGCAGGATCAGCGCCGGTTTCAGTACCAGCGCCCGGGCGATGGCGATACGCTGGCGCTGGCCCCCGGAGAACTCGTGGGGGTAGCGATAACGGGTCTGTGGGTCGAGCCCGACCTCCACCAGCGCGTCGATGATCGCCTGCTCCTGTTCGGCTTCGCTGCCGATGCCGTGGATACGCAGGCCCTCGCCAACGATCTCGCCGACGCACATGCGCGGGCTGAGGCTGCCGTACGGGTCCTGGAACACCACCTGCATCTCCCGGCGCAGGGGACGCACTTCGTGCTGCGACAGGCCATCCAGGCGCCTGCCTTCGAAGCGGATGCCACCCTGGCTTTCCAGTAGCCGGAGGATAGCCAGGCCCAGGGTCGACTTGCCCGAGCCGCTCTCGCCGACAATGCCCAGGGTCTGCCCGCGGGGCAATTCGAAATTGACCCCGTCCACCGCCTTCACATGATCCACGGTGCGGCGGAGCACGCCTTTGCGAATCGGGAACCAGACCCGCAGGTCGTCCACCGCCAGCAGGGTGTCGCCGGGTGGATTGGCCGCCGGGCCGCCGCTGGGTTCGGCATTCAGCAATTCGCGGGTGTAGGGATGCCGCGGGGCTTCGAAAAGCTCCGTGCAGGAGGCCTGCTCGACGATCCGGCCGCGCTGCATGACGCAGACGCGGTGGGCGATGCGGCGGACCAGGTTGAGATCGTGGGTGATCAGCAGCAGGGACATGCCCAGGCGTGCCTGCAGCTCCTTGAGCAGGTCGAGGATCTTCAACTGGACGGTGACGTCCAGCGCCGTGGTCGGCTCGTCGGCGATCAGCAATTGTGGCTCGCAGGCCAGGGCCATGGCGATCATCACCCGCTGCCGCTGGCCGCCGGAGAGTTCGTGCGGGTAGGCCTTCAGGCGCCTGGCCGGTTCCGGGATGCCGACAAGTTCGAGCAGTTCGAGAATCCTCGCGGCGGCCCTGGCGCCGCTCAGCCCCTTGTGCAGTGCCAGGACCTCGGCCAGTTGCTTCTCGATGGTGTGCAGCGGGTTGAGAGAGGTCATGGGCTCCTGGAAGACCATGGCGATGCGATTGCCGCGAATGCCGCGCAGGCGCCGTTCCGGCAGTTTCAGCAGGTCCTCGCCCTGATAGTGGATGCTGCCCGTGGGATGGCTGGCGATGGGGTAGGGCAGCAGGCGCAGGATCGAGTGGGCGGTCACCGACTTGCCCGAGCCGCTTTCGCCGACCAGCGCCAGGGTCTCGCCCTGGCGGATATCGAAGCTGACGCCTTCGACCACGCGCTGGCGTTGTTCGCCGGAGGTGAACTCGACGGCGAGGTCGCGGATTTCCAGAATGTTCTCGCTCATCTCATTTCCTCGGGTCGAACGCGTCGCGGGCGGCTTCGCCGATGAACACCAGCAGGCTCAGCATCACCGCCAGCACCACGAAGGCGGAGATGCCCAGCCAGGGCGCCTGCAGGTTGGATTTGCCCTGGGCCACCAGCTCGCCGAGGGAGGGCGCGCCGGGCGGCAGGCCGAAGCCGAGGAAGTCCAGCGAGGTGAGGGTGCCGATGGCACCAGTGAGGATGAATGGCATGAAGGTCAGGGTCGAGATCATCGCGTTCGGCAGGATGTGGCGGAACATGATGGCGCTGTTGCGCATGCCCAGGGCCCGGGCGGCGCGTACATATTCGAGGTTGCGGCCGCGAAGGAACTCGGCGCGGACCACATCCACCAGGCTCATCCAGGAGAACAGCAGCATGATGCCCAGCAGCCACCAGAAGTTCGGCTGGACGAAACTGGCCAGGATGATCAGCAGGTAGAGCACTGGCAGCCCTGACCAGACTTCCAGGAAACGCTGGCCGAGCAGGTCGACCCAGCCGCCGTAGTAGCCTTGCAGGGCGCCGACGATGACGCCGATCAGCGAGCTGAGCACGGTCAGGGTCAGGGCGAAGAGGATCGACACGCGGAAGCCGTAGATCACCCGGGCGAGCACGTCGCGGGCCTGGTCGTCGGTGCCCAGCCAGTTTTCCGCCGACGGCGGGGCGGGAGCGGGAACCTTCAGCTCGTAGTTGATGGTGTCGTAGCTGTAGGGGATCGGTGGCCAAAGCACCCAGCCGTCCTTCTCGGCGATCAGTTGGCTGATGTAGGGGCTCTTGTAGTTGGCTTCCAGGGGGAATTCGCCGCCGAAGGTGGTTTCCGGGTAGCGTTTGAAGACCGGGAAGTACCAGCCGCCGTCATAATGCACGACCAGCGGTTTGTCGTTGGCGATCAGTTCGGCGCCGAGGCTGCCGACGAACAGGATGAGGAACAGCCAGAGCGACCACCAGCCACGCTTGTTGCTCTTGAAGCGGGCCCAGCGGCGCTGGTTGATGGGAGACAGGCGCATCGGATTACTCCCGGTTCTCGAAGTCGATGCGCGGATCGACCAGGGTGTAGACGATATCGCTGATCAGCTTCATGACCAGCCCGAACAGGGTGAAGATGAACAGCGTGCCGAAGACCACCGGGTAGTCGCGGTTCATCGCCGCTTCGAAGCTGAGCAGGCCGAGGCCGTCGAGGGAGAAGATCACCTCGATCAACAGCGAGCCGGTGAAGAAGATCCCCAGCAGCGCAGCCGGCAGGCCGGCGATCACCAGTAGCATGGCGTTGCGGAATACGTGGCCGTAGAGCACGCGGCGTTCGGTCAGGCCCTTGGCACGGGCGGTGACCACGTATTGCTTGCCGATCTCGTCGAGGAAGCTGTTCTTGGTCAGCAGCGTGATGGTGGCGAAGTTGCCGATCACCAGGGCGGTTACCGGCAATGCCAGGTGCCAGAAATAATCGAGAACCTTGCCGCCGAGGCTGAGCTGGTCGAAGTTGTTCGAGGTCAGGCCGCGCAGCGGGAACCAGTCCCAGTAGCTGCCGCCGGCGAACAGCACCACCAGCAGGATGGCGAAGAGGAAGGCGGGGATGGCGTAGCCGACGATGATCGCCGAGCTGGTCCAGATGTCGAACAGGCTACCGTGGCGAACCGCCTTGGCGATCCCCAGCGGGATCGACACCAGGTACATGATCAGTGTGCTCCAGAGGCCGAGCGAGATCGACACCGGCAGTTTCTCGATGATCAGGTCGGTGACCTTGGCGTCGCGGAAGAAGCTCTGCCCGAAATCCAGGTGCAGGTAGTTCTTCAGCATGATCATGAAGCGCTCGGGCGCCGACTTGTCGAAGCCGTACATGCGCTCGATCTCTTTCACCAGCTCAGGGTCCAGGCCTTGCGCGCCGCGGTACTGCGAGCCGGCCACGGCGACTTCGCCGCCGCCGCCGGAGATGCGTCCGGTGGCGCCGCCGGAAGCGGCGTCGAAGCCTTCCAGCTTGGCGATCATCTGCTCCACCGGGCCGCCGGGAGCGGCCTGGATGATGATGAAGTTGATCAGCAGGATGCCGAACAGGGTCGGGACGATCAGCAGCAGGCGCCGCAGGATGTAGGAGAGCATGCGGCGTTACTCCCGTTCCGGCGCGGCGTCTTGCGCGGTTTCGGCTTGCGGCTTGCTCGGCAGCGCCTTGTCGCTGGTCTGCCACCAGGTCATCAGGCCCCAGTCGTAGAGCGGGGTGACCTTGGGCCGGCCGAAGCGGTTCCAGTACGCGACCCGCCAGGTGTCGACGTAGTAGTTCGGCACCACGTAGTAGCCCCATAGCAATACCCGGTCGAGGGCGCGGGTATGATCGATCAGGCTCTGCCGCGAGTCGGACTGGATCAGGCTGTCCACCAGGCTGTCGATGGCCGGATCCTTGAGGCCGATGAAGTTGCGGCTGCCGGCCTTGTCGGCGCTGCTGGAATGCCAGAACTCGCGCTGCTCGTTGCCCGGCGAGTTGGATTGCGGCCAGGTCGCCGAGGTCATGTCGAAATCCCGCGAGCGCAGGCGGTTGACGAACTGCGAGACGTCGACGCGGCGGATCTGCATGTCGATGCCAAGTTCGGCCAGGTTACGCTTGAACGGCAGGATGACCCGTTCCATGTTGGCCTGGAACAGCATGAACTCGAAGGTCAGCGGTTGTCCGTCGGGACCCACCATGCGGTTGTTCTCGATCCTGTAGCCGGCTTCGGTGAGCAACCGGTAGGCCTTGCGCCGCTGCTCGCGGATCACCCCGCTGCCATCGTTGACCGGGTTCTGGAAGACCTGGTCGAAGGCTTCGTCGGGAATCTTTCCGCGCAAGGGTTCGAGGATCTTCAGTTCGGCTTCGCTGGGCAGTTGGTGGGCGGCCATCTCCGAGTTCTCGAAGTAGCTGTTGGTGCGTTTGTAGGAGCTGAAGAACAATTGCCTGTTCGACCACTCGAAGTCGAACAGCAGGCTGATCGCCTGGCGTACCCGGCGGTCCTGGAACACCGGGCGGCGGATATTGAAGGCGAAGCCCTGCATGCCGACCGGGTTGTAATTGTGGATGCTGGCCTTGACGAAGCGCCCGTCGCGCAGCGCCGGCGACTCGTAGCCGGTGGCCCAGTCCTTGGCCGAGTATTCCAGGTTGACGTCGTACTGGCCGGCCTTGAAGGCTTCCAGGGCGACCGACATGTCGCGGTAGGAGTCGATGGTGATGGTGTCGAAGTTGTAGAACCCGCGGGACACCGGCAGGTCCCTGGCCCACCAGTCCTTGACCCGCTCGTAGCTGATGGATCGTCCCGGATCGACCTTGGCGATGCGATAGGGACCGCTGCCCACCGGGATCTCCATGCCGGTCTTGGCAAAGTCGCGTCCAGCCCACCAGTGTTTCGGCAGGATCGCGATCTGGCCGAGGATCAGCGGCAATTCGCGGTTGCCGGCGTGCTTGAAGTCGAAGCGCACGCGCAGCTTGTCTTCGGCGACCACCTTGTCGACATCCGCGTAATAGTTGCGGTACATCGGGTCGCCCTTGCTCACCAGGGTCTCGAAGGTGAACACCACGTCCTCGGCCGTCACCGGCGTGCCGTCGTTGAAGCGTGCCTGGGGACGCAGGTAGAAGCGCACGTAGCTGTTGTCCGGGGCCTTCTCGATCTTCTCGGCGAGCAGGCCGTACTCAGTGAAGGGCTCGTCCTGCGACTGGAAGGCCAGGGTGTCGTAGATCAGGCCCAGCGAAGGTGCGGAAACGCCCTTGCCGATGAACGGGTTGAGGCTGTCGAAGCCGCCGAAGTCGGCCTGGCGGAGGATGCCGCCCTTCGGCGCGTCCGGATTGACGTAGTCGAAGTGCTTGAAGTCGGCGGGGTACTTGGGGGCTTCGTCGTAGAGCGTGAGTGCGTGCTTCGGTGCGGCGAGAAGGGGGCCGCAGCAGCCGAACAGCAGGGCTGCCAGAAGGGGGGTGAAGCGGGGACGGATCATCGGGACGTCTCCAGGTTTTTCTGCCACCACGCGCGCAGGCCCAGGGTGTAGGGCGGGGTGGTGACGAAGGCGAAACGGTTGCGGTACGCCAGGCGGTGCGAATTGAGGTACCAGTTGGGAATGCTGTAGTACTGCCAGAGCAAGGTTCGGTCCAGGGCGCGGGCGGCGGCGACCTGCTCGTCGCGGCTGTGGGCGCCGAGCAGGCGGTTGAGCATCGCGTCGACCACCGGGTTGGCGATCCCCGCGTAGTTCTTGCTGCCCTTGACCTTCGCCTGGCTGGAGTGAAAGTACTGCCACTGCTCCAGCCCGGGGCTCAGGGTCTGCGGCAGGGTCATGAGGATCATGTCGTAGTCGAACTGGTCCAGGCGCTGCTTGTACTGGGCGCGGTCGACGGTACGCAGGCGCGCGTCGATACCGATGCTGGCGAGGTTTTCGCGGTAGGGCTGGAGAATCCGCTCCAGGCTCGGATTGACCAGCAGGATTTCGAAACGCAGCGGTTCGCCCTTCTTATTCAGCAGTCGGTCGCCGGACAGCTTCCAGCCGGCTTCGGCCAGTAGACCGAGCGCATGCCTGAGGGTTTCACGGGGAATGCCGCGCCCCTCGGTGGTCGGCAGGCTGAAAGGCTGCTTGAACAACTGCGCCGGCAACTGCTTGCGGTACGGCGACAGGTATAGCCATTCCTGGCCTTCGGGAACGCCGCGGGCGGCGAATTCGCTGTTCGGGTAGTAGCTGAGCGAGCGCAGGTAGGAATTGCTGAAGAGGGCGCGGTTGGTCCATTCGAAGTCGAACATCTCGCCCAGCGCCTGGCGCAGCGCGCGTTCCTTGAATACGGCGCGGCGGGTGTTCATGAACAGCGCCTGGGTCTGGCTGGGTATCTGGTGCGGGATTTCCGTGCGGATCACTTCGCCGCGCAGGACGGCGGGAAAGCGGTAGTTGTTCAGCCAGTTCTTCGCCTGGTGCTCGATATAGAAATCGAACTCGCCGGCCTTGAAGGCTTCGAAGGCGACTCCGTTGTCCCGGTAGAAATCCACCACGACCCGGTCGAAGTTGTACTTGCCGCGGTTTACCGGCAACTTTTCCCCCCACCAGTCCTTGACCCGTTCGAATACCAGGCGCCGGCCGGGATCGACCTCGACGACACGGTAGGGACCGCTGCCCAGCGGAGGTGTGAAGGTGGTGGCACGGAAGTCGCGATCCTTCCAGTAGTGCTGTGGCAGGACCGGAAGCTCGCCGAGGCGCAGGATCAACAGCGGGTTGCCGGAACGCCGCAGGACGAAACGTACCCGGTGGGGGTTAAGGATGTCGACCCGTTTCACCTCCTGCAGATAGGTGCGGTACATCGGATGTCCCTGCTTGACCAGGGTGCGGTAGGAAAAGGCCACGTCGCTGGCGGTGATCGGCCTGCCGTCGTGGAAGCGTGCCTCCGGGCGCAGGTTGAATACCACCCAGCTGCGGTTTTCCGCGTATTCCACGCTCTTGGCGATCAGGCCATAGCTGGAGGCCGCCTCGTCGCCGGAGGGATCGTACAGGCCGGTGCCGACCATCAGCGGCTCGTTCAGCTCGTTGACGCCGTACTGCAGGAAATCGCCGGTGCCGATCGGACTGGTGCCTTTCAGGGTGTAGGGGTTGAGCGTGTCGAAGCTGCCCGAGGCCATCAGGCGCAGGGTGCCGCCCTTGGGAGCGTCGGGATTGGTCCAGTCGAAATGCTGGAAGTTGGCCGGATACTTGAGCGTGCCGAACTGGGCATAACCATGGCTCTGGGTAATCGCGGCGAAGCCGGGCAGGCTTGCGGCCAGGCCGAGGATCAGGAAGGAGAGGCGACGCATCAGGCGTGTATCCGGGTCCTTGGCTATTTTTGACAACGAATCGTCCGGCAACAGTAACACCTTGCTCGCACAGGAAAAAAGAGGGCGCGCCGGTCCTGTCCGACACGTCGTTTCGCCGTTCCCGCGGTATTTGCGAAAACGCCACGCCGGCGGGAGCGGGCGTGGCGTTTCCAGGGCTGGTCGCAGCGGACCGTCAGCGGCTTGCGGTGTCCAGATACAGGGTCAGGGTCTGGCCAGGCTTGAGCGCCTGCTTGCTGCGTGGGTTCCAGCGCTGCAGGTGCTTCATCTCGACATTGAAGCGCTTGGCGATCAGGTACATCGAGTCGCCTCGCTTGACCTTGTAGTAGGTGGCGCTGTCACGCTTGCCGGACGTGCCTCCCTTGCGCGCCGCCAGGGCCTGGGTGCCGCCTTGCAGCTTGAGCGTCTGGCCGACCTTCAGGGCGTGCTTGTCCAGGCCGTTCCAGCGCTTCAGGTCGTTGACGTCGACGCCGTTGTTGCGCGCGATCTGCCAAAGGCTGTCGCCGTTCTTGACCTTGTAGGAGCGGGTCCGGGCCTGTGGCGCGCTCTGCCGGGCGAGCTGCTGGTAGACAGGCTTGCTGGCGCCGCCGGCGATCTGGCCGGGGATGCTCAGTTGCTGGCCCTTGCGCAGGTGGTTGCTGGACAGGCGATTGGCGCTCTTGAGCTCCGCCACGGTGACCCGGTAGCGGTTGGCGATGCTGTGCAGGCTGTCGCCGCTACGCACCCGGTATTGCTGCCAGGCGGTGATTTCCTTCGGCTTGAGGGTATCCAGCGAGGCGGTCAGGAACGCCGCTTTCTCCATCGGCACCAACAGTTGCTGGGGGCCGTCCATGGTCACGCGGCGCTTGTAGGCCGGGTTCAACTGGTACAGCTCGTCCTCGTCGAGGTCGGCGAGCGCGGCGACGCTGGACAGGTCGATCCCGCGCTTGACCCGCACGGCCTGGAAGTACGGCTCGTTGTTGATCGGGTTCAGGCTGATGCCGTAGGAGTCTGGCGCCATGACGATCTGCGAGAGGGCGAGCAGCTTGGGTACGTAGTCCTGGGTTTCCTGCGGCAGCGGCAGGTTCCAGTAGTCGGTGGGCAGGCCCAGCTTCTCGTTGCGCTCGATGGCGCGGCTGACGGTGCCTTCACCGGCGTTGTAGGCCGCCAGGGCGAGCATCCAGTCGCCGTTGAACATGTCGTGCAGGCGCTCGAGGTAGGTCAGGGCAGCGTTGGTCGAGGCGGTGATGTCGCGGCGGCCGTCGTAGAAGTTGGTCTGGCGCAGGTTGAAATGCTGGCCGGTGGCGGGAATGAACTGCCAGAGTCCGGCGGCATTGCTGCGCGACAGGGCGAACGGATTGTAGGCGCTTTCGATGACCGGCAGCAGCGCCAGTTCGAGCGGCATGTTGCGTTCTTCCAGGCGCTCGACCACGTAGTGCATGTAGAGGCTGCCGCGCTCGCTCGACTGTTCGAGGAACGACTGGTTGCTGAGGAACCAGAGACGCTGGCGTTCGATGCGCGGGTTGGTGCTGATCGCATCCTGGAGCTGGAAACCGTCGCGCATGCGGTCCCAGATATCGTTGTAGGCGGTGTCCTGGCCGGGCTGGGTGTGCAGCCAGGAGGGGTTGAACTGGACGTCGACGGCTCGGGCGCCGGGGCGTGCTGCTTTGGCCTGGGCCTCCCCCTTGATCTGGCCGCTGCCCTGGCAACCGGCGAGGGCGCCGGCGATGAGCAGGATAGACACCCGAACGGCGCGAGCCAGGGCGTCTAGATCGGGGGTTTTACGGGTCTGTGGCGGCATCGGCTGAGTGCTGTTCCGGGCAAAAATTCAGCCGATTCTAGAAATGACCTCAAGGGTGGTCAAGATTTCGCCAGCCTTCAGAACTGGTCCTTCCAGGCCCTCAGGACCGCAAAAACCTCCTCCGGGGTGCGGTTTTGCTGGCCGCTCCGCTGGTCGGCTTTTTTCTTAACAGAATTTTCCGAAACGCGAAGAAATGGATTGGTCGACAATTCCAGCGAGATTTCCGATGGCAGAGTGATGCGATCCCGTTCACGTAGCCGGGTCGCCTCCTCGAAGCGTTCCCGCAGCGCCTGGTTCTCGGGCTCCACCGCCAGCGCGAAGCGCAGGTTGCTCAGGGTGTACTCATGGGTGCAGTAGACCCGGGTGTTGGCCGGCAGGGCCGCCAGCCGTGCCAGCGAGCGATGCATCTGCGCCGGGGTGCCCTCGAAGAGGCGGCCGCAGCCGGCGGCGAACAGGGTGTCGCCGCAGAACAGCAGGGGTGTTTGTGCCGCGTGGTAATAGGCGATGTGGCCAAGGGTATGGCCGGGCACGTGGAAGATCTCGAAGACCAGGCCGAGCACCTCGACCCGTTCGCCATCCTCCAGCGCCAGGTCGCGCGCGGGGATCTTCTCGTTGGCCGGGCCGAGGACCCGCGCGCCGCTCAGCTCCTTCAGCGCGGCGACGCCACCGACATGGTCATGATGGTGGTGGGTCACCAGGATATCGCTCAACCGCCAGTCGGGATGGGCCGCCAGCCAGGCCTCCACCGGCCTGGCGTCGCCGGGGTCGACCACCGCGCAGCGACGGCTTGTCGCATCTTGCAACAGCCAGATGTAGTTGTCGTTGAAGGCGGGCAGGGCGTCGATCTGTATCATGGCTCAATGTCGCTAAGCAGAAGTCATTGGCGCATAGTATTGCTTATTTTCCCTTCGTGCCGATGTCTGTCGCCGCGAGGAGGAAGACGCTGGAGGTACGCATGAACGAACCGCAAGCCTTCGCCCAGACCGATGCCGAATGGCTGGCCTCGATCAACCGGGCGCGCGACTGGTTCCAGGGACCGCTGGGCAGTCTGATGCTGGCCGAAGAGCGACGCCTGCTGTGCGACGAGCTGACCCGCTACTTCGGTGGTTACCTGGTGCACTACGGGCCGCATGCCGAACTGCCGCCGAGCACCGGGCAGATCCAGCGCGGCGTGCGCCTGGGGCCGCCGCTGCCGGGCGTGGACATCGCCTGCGAAGAGGGCGCCTGGCCGCTCAGCGAACATGCCGCGGACGTGGTGCTGCTGCAACACGGCCTGGATTTCTGCGTGTCGCCCCATCGCCTGTTGCGCGAAGCCGCGCGTACCGTTCGTCCGGGCGGCCATCTGCTGCTAGTCGGCATCAACCCCTGGAGTCTCTGGGGTGTGCGGCATTATTTCGCCGGCGATGCGCTGCGCCAGGCACGCTGCATCCCGCCGTCGCGGGCCTGCGACTGGCTCAACCTGCTGGGCTTCGCGCTGGAGAAACGACGCTTCGGGTGCTATCGTCCGCCGCTTGCGTCGGCAGCCTGGCAATCGCGCCTGGCGCGCCTGGAGCGCTGGGGCGATGCCTGGCAGTCTTCGGGCGCCGGCTTCTATCTATTGGTGGCACGCAAGCTGGTCGTGGGATTGCGCCCGTTGCGCCAGAGCAAGCGCGAACCGCGCGGTCAGCTGGTGCCCATGCCGGTGGCGAAAGTCAGCCGGCGAGATTCCGAAATCTAGGCATGACAGATAAAGAACAGGTAGTGATCTACACCGACGGCGCCTGCAAGGGCAATCCCGGGCGCGGCGGCTGGGGCGCGCTGCTCCTCTACAAGGGCGCCGAGCGGGAGCTCTGGGGCGGCGAGCCGGATACCACCAACAACCGCATGGAACTGATGGCGGCGATCCAGGCACTGGCGGCGCTGAAGCGTTCCTGTCCGATCCGCCTGGTCACCGACTCGGAATACGTGATGCGCGGCATCACCGAATGGCTGCCGAACTGGAAGAAGCGCGGCTGGAAGACCGCCAGCAAGCAGCCGGTGAAGAATGCCGACCTCTGGCAGGCGCTGGACGAGCAGGTCGCCCGACACCAGGTGGAGTGGCAGTGGGTGCGCGGGCATACCGGCGATCCCGGCAACGAACGTGCCGACCAGCTGGCCAACCGCGGCGTCGCCGAGTTGCCGCGCTGAGCGGGCACCGTAGAAACAAGCGTTCCAGCAGCCTCGGGCTGCACCGAAAGAGAAGAAAGGCTCATAGATGCGTAGCGTCGTACTGGATACCGAAACCACCGGCATGCCGGTGACCGATGGTCACCGGATCATCGAGATCGGCTGTGTCGAACTGGAAGGCCGCCGCCTGACCGGCCGCCACTTCCATGTCTACCTGCAACCCGACCGCGAGGTCGACGAAGGGGCGATCGCCGTCCACGGCATCACCAACGAATACCTGAAGGACAAGCCGCGCTTCCGCGAGGTCGCCAACGATTTCTTCGAATTCATCCGTGGCGCCCAGTTGATCATCCACAACGCGGCGTTCGATATCGGCTTCATCAACAACGAGTTCGCCCTGCTGGGCCAGCAGGACCGCTCGGATGTCACCGAATATTGCACGGTGCTGGATACCCTGCTGATGGCCCGCGAGCGCCATCCGGGCCAGCGCAACAACCTCGATGCGCTGTGCAAGCGCTACGGCGTGGACAACTCCGGTCGTGATCTGCACGGCGCGTTGCTCGACGCCGAGATTCTCGCCGACGTCTACCTGGCGATGACCGGCGGCCAGACCAGCCTGTCGCTGGCCGGCAGCGGCGCGGAAGGCGACGGCAGCGGGCGCCCGATGGTCAGCCCGATCCGGCGGCTCGATCCGGCGCGGGTAGCCACCCCGGTGCTGCGCGCCAGCGCCGAAGAGCTGGCTGCGCATGCGGCGCGGCTGGCGGTGATAGAGAAGTCGGCAGGCGGTCCGTCGCTCTGGGCGCAACTGGAAGCGCCGGTCGGCGAATAGCCTGCCCACGCACCGCGGGCGCCGCATTCAGCGCGTCGCCCGGTCCTCCAGCGAGGTGTCGCGGAACCGCTCGAAACGGCGGCACCTGCCGTCCTTCACCATCCATATATGCGCCACCCGCGCCTCGAACGACTTGCCGCTGCGGCGGTGGGCGCTGCATATCGACCGACGGCGACCACGTTGTCGCCGCCGCCGATCAGGCGCTCGATCTCGACCCTGAAGCCCTCCCAGTCCCTCTGCAAGGCCTGGAACACCCCGGCGCGGATCGCCACGCCGACATGGGTGCCGGCCAGCGGGAAACCGGCCGTTTCCGTCCATTGCGTGCGTTCGTCCATGTCCGCCAGCATCCCGGCGAGGTCGCCGCGGGTCGAGGCGGCATAGTGGCCGCCGACGATCTGCCAGGCGTTGCGCATCGGTATCTTCTCTCGTGGGAGGGACCATGCTCCTCGCCGGCAGTTGGGGAGGCAGGCGCGCAAGCATGACTTGTGTTGCCGCGACCTTTTCTTATACGCGCAAGCCGCCGGGGGTTACGCGCGTGCCGGCAACTCTCTACCCTGAGCCCACCGGCGGGGTTCGCCCGCCTGCTGCTCGGGATCAACAATGTATAAAGACCTCAAATTTCCCGTCCTCATCGTCCATCGCGACATCAAGGCCGACACCGTTGCCGGCGAACGCGTGCGGGGCATCGCCCACGAGCTGGAGCAGGACGGCTTCAGCATTCTCTCCACCGCCAGTTCCGCCGAAGGACGCATCGTCGCCTCGACCCATCACGGCCTGGCCTGCATCCTGGTCGCCGCCGAAGGCGCCGGGGAAAACCAGCGCCTGCTGCAGGACGTGGTGGAGCTGATCCGCGTGGCCCGCGTGCGGGCGCCGCAACTGCCGATCTTCGCCCTTGGCGAGCAGGTGACCATCGAGAACGCCCCTGCCGAGTCGATGGCCGACCTGCACCAGTTGCGCGGCATCCTCTATCTGTTCGAGGACACCGTGCCGTTCCTCGCCCGCCAGGTCGCCCGCGCGGCGCGCAACTACCTGGCCGGCCTGCTGCCGCCGTTCTTCCGCGCGCTGGTCGAGCACACCGCGCAGTCCAACTACTCCTGGCACACGCCGGGCCACGGCGGTGGCGTCGCCTACCGGAAGAGCCCGGTGGGACAGGCGTTCCACCAGTTCTTCGGGGAGAACACGCTGCGTTCGGACCTGTCGGTCTCGGTCCCCGAACTGGGCTCGCTGCTCGATCACACCGGTCCCCTGGCCGAGGCCGAGGACCGCGCCGCGCGCAACTTCGGCGCCGACCACACGTTCTTCGTGATCAACGGCACTTCCACCGCGAACAAGATCGTCTGGCACTCGATGGTCGGCCGCGAGGACCTGGTGCTGGTTGATCGCAACTGCCACAAGTCGATCCTCCATTCGATCATCATGACCGGGGCGATCCCGCTCTACCTGACCCCGGAGCGCAACGAACTGGGCATCATCGGGCCGATCCCGCTGAGCGAGTTCAGCCGGGAGTCGATCGCCGCGAAAATCGCCGCCAGCCCGCTGGCGCGTGGCCGCGAACCGAAGGTGAAGCTGGCGGTGGTGACCAACTCCACCTATGACGGCCTGTGCTACAACGCCGAGCTGATCAAGCAGACCCTCGGCGACAGCGTCGAGGTGCTGCACTTCGACGAGGCCTGGTACGCCTATGCGGCGTTCCACGAGTTCTACGACGGCCGCTATGGCATGGGCACCTCGCGCAGCGAGGCGGGCCCCCTGGTGTTCGCCACCCACTCCACGCACAAGATGCTCGCCGCCTTCAGCCAGGCCTCGATGATCCACGTGCAGGACGGCGGCGCGCGCCAGCTGGACGTGGCGCGCTTCAACGAAGCCTTCATGATGCACATTTCCACCTCGCCGCAGTACGGCATCATCGCCTCGCTGGACGTGGCCTCGGCGATGATGGAGGGGCCCGCCGGGCGCTCGCTGGTCCAGGAAACCTTCGACGAGGCCCTGAGCTTCCGCCGCGCCCTGGCCAACGCGCGACAGAACCTCGGCCGTGGCGACTGGTGGTTCGGCGTCTGGCAGCCGGAGCAGGTGGAGGGCACCGACCAGGTGCGCACCGGCGACTGGGTGCTGGAGCCGAGCGCCGATTGGCACGGCTTCGGCGACATCGCCGAAGACTACGTGTTGCTCGACCCGATCAAGGTCACCCTGACCACGCCGGGGCTAAGCGCCGGCGGCAAGCTCGGCGAGCAGGGCATTCCCGCCGCCATCGTCAGCCGTTTCCTCTGGGAGCGTGGCCTGGTGGTGGAAAAGACCGGCCTGTATTCCTTCCTGGTGCTGTTCTCGATGGGCATCACCAAGGGCAAGTGGAGCACTCTGGTCACCGAACTGCTCGAGTTCAAGCGTTGCTACGACGCCAACCTGCCGCTCGTCGATGTCTTGCCTTCGGTGGCCCAGGCCGGCGGCAAGCGCTACAACGGCATGGGTCTGCGCGACCTCAGCGACGCCCTGCACGCCAGCTATCGCGACAATGCCACGGCGAAGGCCATGAAGCGCATGTACACGGTGTTGCCGGAAGTCGCGATGCGTCCGTCCGAGGCCTACGACAAGCTGGTCCGCGGCGAGGTCGAGGCGGTACCGATCGCCCAACTGGAAGGGCGCATCGCCGCCGTCATGCTGGTACCCTATCCGCCGGGTATCCCGCTGATCATGCCGGGTGAGCGCTTCACCGAGGCGACCCGCTCGATCCTCGACTATCTCGAGTTCGCGCGGACCTTCGAGCGCGCCTTCCCCGGCTTCGATTCCGATGTGCACGGCCTGCAGCATCAGGACGGACCGTCCGGGCGCTGCTATACCGTTGAATGCATAAAGGAATGAAGCCGATAGGCTAAGGGGAGTCGATGGCGGGGGAGAAAAGGCCGGCAAGCGCGGCATGGGGTTCTGGACCTGCAGCGCGCTGGTGATCGGCAACATGGTCGGCTCGGGTGTGTTCCTGCTCCCCTCCAGCCTGGCGGCGTTCGGCGGGCTCAGCCTGTTCGGCTGGCTGGTATCGAGTACCGGTGCGGTGCTGCTGGCGCTGACTTTCGCCCGCCTGGCGCGGGTCAACCCTGGCGCCGGCGGCCCCTATGCCTATACCCGCGACGGCTTCGGCAGCTTCGCCGGCTACCTGTGCGCCTGGACCTACTGGAAAGCCGCCTGGATCGGCAACGCGGCGATCGCGGTGACCCTGGTCGGCTACCTGCGAGTGTTCATCCCGGCGCTGGCCGATCCGCTGCTGATGGTCGGCGTCGCCATCGGTGCGATCTGGCTGTGCACCCTGATCAACCTGCGTGGCATCGGTACCTTCAGCGTGGTGCAGAACCTGCTGACCGTCCTCAAGCTGCTGCCGTTGCTGCTGGTCGGTATCCTCGGCTGGTTCCACTTCAATCCGGAGTACCTGGCGATCCCGGCGCGCAGCGAGCTGCCGAGCATGGGCTACGCCCAGGCGATAGCCACCACCGCGGCGCTGACCCTGTGGTCGTTCATCGGCCTGGAATCGGCCACCGTGCCGGCGGACGACGTCGAGGATCCGCGCCGCACCATCCCACGCGCGACGCTGTTCGGCACCCTGGCCGCGGCGGCGCTCTACATTCTCTCGATCACCTCGGTGCAGGGGCTGATGCCACCCGAGGTGCTGGCTCGCTCCACCTCGCCGTTCGCCGACGCGGCACGGATCCTGATGGGCGACTGGGGCTACTACCTGGTGGCCGCCGGCGCGGTCATCGCCTGTCTCGGCGCGCTCAATGGCTGGGTGCTGCTGCAGGGGCAGATCCCGGTGGCGCCGGCGCGCGACGGGCTGTTCCCGGAGTCGCTCGGCCAGCTCAACAAGAACGGCGCGCCGGCCCACGGCCTGCTGGCCTCGGGGCTGCTGGTCACGGCGCTGGTGATGGTCGACGGGCATGGCGACCTGGTCGATGTGTTCAACGTGATCATCCTGCTCGGCACCATGACCGGCGTGGTGCCCTACGCGTTCTGCACCGCCGCGCTGTTGCAACTGCTGGCGGTGCGCCCGGGCGAGTTCTCGCCGCGCTCGCGCCGGCAGTTGCTGGTGATCGGTTCGCTGGGCTTCGCCTACTCGCTGTGGGCGCTCTACGGCACCGGCCAGCAGGCGATCTTCTGGGGCTTCCTGGTGCTGATGGCGGGTATCCCGATGTACACCTGGCGGCAGTGGCGCAACCAGGTCAACGGGGTGCCTACGCTCAAAGCCAGTGACTGACCGCCCACCAGCCGAGACCGCCCATGACCAGGGTGTAGGGTAGCGCCATCCACACCATGCGGCCGTAGGACAGGCGCACCAGCGGGGCGATGGACGAGGTCAGCAGGAAGAGGAATGCGGCCTGGCCGTTGGGCGTCGCCACGCTGGGCAGGTTGGTGCCGGTGTTGATCGCCACCGCCAGGGTGTCGAAATGCTCGCGGGTCATGTGCCCGGCGTCCAGCGCCTGCTTCACCTCGGTGATGTAGATGGTGGCGACGAACACGTTGTCGCTGATTGCCGAGAGCAGTCCGTTGGCGATGAACAGCATGCCCGGCTGGCGTTCCGCCGGTAGCGCCAGCACCGCCTGGATGATCGGGGTGAACAGGTGCTGCTGGTGGATCACCGCAACCACCGCGAAGAACGCCACCAGCAGCGCGGTGAACGGCAGGGCTTCCTGGAAGGCGCGGCCGATCTGGTGTTCATCGGTGATACCGGTGAAGGCGGTGATCAGCACGATCACCAGCAGGCCGATCAGGCCGACCTCGGCGACATGCAGCGCCAATCCGATCATCAGCACCAGCGCTGCCAGCGCCTGTACCAGCAGCGCGGCCTTCTGCTGCGGCCCACGCTTGCGGCTTTCGCCCGCGGCGTACTCGGCGAGCACCTGGCGCACCGCCGCCGGCAACTGGGCGCCGTAGCCGAAGCGACGGCTCTTCTCCAGCGCCACGCAGGTCAGCAGGCCGGCTGCCAGCACCGGCATCGACACTGGCGCGACCTGGCGGAAGAACTCGACGAAATGCCAGCCGGCCTCGTGGCCGATCAGCAGGTTCTGCGGCTCTCCCACCAGCGTGCAGACGCCGCCCAGCGCGGTGCCGACCGCCGCATGCATCAGCAGGCTGCGCAGGAAGGCGCGGAACTCCTCGAGATGGGCGCGGTGCAGTTCGGGGACCTGGCGGTCGGTGGCGGGGTCGTAGTCCTCGCTGGCGCGTTGTCCCGAAGCGACGCGGTGGTACACGGCGAAGAACGCCACCGCCACGCTGATCACCACGGCGGTGACGGTGAGCGCGTCGAGGAAGGCCGAGAGGAGCGCGGCGAGCAGGCAGAACAGCAGCGACAGCAGGGTTTTCGAGCGCACGCCCAGCAGCAGGCGGGAAAACAGCAGGAGCAGCAGGTCCTTCATGAAGTAGATGCCGGCGACCATGAACATCAGCAGCAGGAGCACCGGGAAATTGTGCTGCAGCTCGGCATACAGCGCTTCGGGGCTGGCCAGGCCGAGCAGCAGCGCCTCCAGGACCAGCAGGCCGCCCGGCTGCAATGGATAGCATTTCAGCGCCATGGCGAGGGTGAAGATGAATTCGCCGACCAGTACCCAGGCGGCCACCGTCGGGCCGACCAGCCACAGCAGCAGCGGGTTGGACAAGAGGAAGGCAAGGATCGTCAGCTTGTACCAGCGTGGCGAATGCCCGAGGAAGTTCTGTGCGAAAGCCTGGCTCAAAGGGCTGCTCACGATGGTCTCCACGGCGGGGAAAACGCTGAAAATGCCAGCAGGACTTTCGTTAGATCAAGCGTTTAGCGCATCCATCGAAGAGATTGCGGTATCAATGGGCGTGCCCTGCATCACACAGTGCGGCATCGACATTTGGCTCGCCCTTGTTATAGTTGCGGGATTTTCCGCACAACAAAAATCTCTGCGTTCTGACAGCGCAGTTGCTCTGCCGAGGACTATCGCCGTGACCGAGTACAACGCATTCCGTGTGGAGCTGGCAGACAGGATCGCCCACGTCCAGATCAATCGTCCGGACAAGATCAATGCCATGAACCAGGACTTCTGGCGCGAGATCATCGAGATCTTCCGCTGGGCCGACGACACCGACGAGGTGCGGGTGGTCGTGCTGTCCGGGGCGGGCAAGCACTTTTCCTCGGGGATCGACCTGATGCTGCTGGCCCAGGTCGGGGCCCAGCTGGGCAAGGACGTCGGGCGCAATGCCGACGCCCTGCGACGCAAGATCCTCGAACTGCAGGCCTCGTTCAACGCTGTCGACAGATGCCGCAAGCCGGTGCTCGCGGCGATCCAGGGCTATTGCCTGGGCGGCGCCATCGACCTGGTCTCGGCTTGCGACATGCGCTACGCGACCGCCGATGCGCAGTTCTCGATCAAGGAGATCGACATCGGCATGGCCGCCGACGTCGGCACCCTGCAGCGCCTGCCGCGGATCATCGGCGATGGCATGATGCGCGAGCTGGCCTATACCGGGCGCATGGTCGACGGCGAGGAGGCGCGCAGCATCGGTCTGGTCAACCGCACCTATGCGGACCAGGCCGCTTTGATGGATGGGGTCTTCGAACTGGCGCGGCAGATCGCCGCGAAGTCGCCGATCGCCATCCGTGGAACCAAGGAAATGATTCGCTATATGCGCGACCACCGGGTCGACGACGGCCTCGAGTACGTCGCCACCTGGAACGCCGCCATGCTCCAGTCCGCCGACCTGCGGGTGGCGATGGCCGCGCATATGGCCAAACAGCAACCGGAATTCGCTGATTGATGCCGTTGTACATTCTTGCGCGGGAGGCGCACTAGGCCGATGGTCACAGGAGCCACGTCCCTCAGTCTGGTGCGCGACGAGTTGTTCGCCACCATGGAACAGGCCGAACAGGGCCTGGAGCAGTTCATTGCCGAGCGGCAGAACGGCAGCCTGCTGCAGCATGCCGTCGAATGCCTGCAACAGATCCGCGGCACCCTCAACCTGATCGAATTGGCCGGTGCCGAGTTGCTGGCCCAGGAGGCCCTGCAGCTGGCGACCGACATCCCCACCGGGGTCAGCGAGGAGCGCGACGGCCAACTGGCCGCCCTGGGCAATGCCCTGTACGTGCTGCGCCGCTACCTGGAGAACGTCGAGGCCAATCGCCAGGAGATCCCCGAGCTGCTGTTGCCGGCGATCAACGAGGTGCGTTGCGCCGCCGGGCAGCCGGCGCTGCCGGAGAGCTTCTTCTTCAGCGCTCGCCTGGATATCCCGCGGCCGCCGAGCACCGCCATCGACCACCTGCCTGCCGAGGCCGAGCTGGACGAGGAAAGCCGGCGCCTGCGGCACATGTACCAGATCGGCCTGCTCGGGCTGATCCGCGAACAGAACCTCTATCCGAGCCTCAAGCTGATGGGCCGTGCGCTGGCCCGCCTCGACAGCCTGCACGGCGGAGTGGCTCGCTCGCGGCTGTGCTGGATCGGCGCGGCGGCGATCGAGTCGATCGTCGATGGCCAGTTGCTGCCGCGCAAGTCGCGCAAGCAGCTGTTCTCGCGCATCGACCGGGAACTCAAGCAGTTGCTGATCGGCCCGGCCTACGAGGCGCCGCGCCATCTGCTCAAGGAACTGCTCTACCTGGTGGCGCTGTCCGACGGCCAGGGCCCGCGTTCGCGCGAGGTCCGCGAGCTGCATGGGCTGGCGCCGCTGCCGTTCACCGACCACCTGCTGGAAGAGGAATCGCAGCGCCTGTCCGGTCCGGGGCAGTCGGTGATGCGTTCGCTGTCAACGGCGATCCGCGAGGAACTGGCCGGGGTCAAGGACATGCTCGACCTGATCGAGCGCGGCGTGGCCCAGCCGGACAGCCTGAGCAACCTGCACGCGCAGTTGGGCAAGCTGAGCAAGACCCTCGGCATGGTCGGCCTGAATTCGGCCGGCACCGCCCTGCAAACCCAACTGCCCACCGTGGCCGCCTGGGCAGCCAGCGGCGTAGCCGACTCGCCGCAGGCGCTTCTGCGCCTGGCCGATGCGGTGCTGTACGTGGAAAGCATGGTCGGCAACCTGGAGCGTGGCGAGCGGCGCATCAGCCGGCCGTCTCCGCTGGAGGTCGGGGAGGCCGACGCCTTCGCGGTACACCAGCTGGCGGAGGCGCGCATCGTGGTGATCGAGGAGGCCAAGGCCGGCCTGGCGCTGGCTAAGCGGGCGATAACCGCCTATCTCGAATCCAACGGCGACAAGCTGAACCTGGCCAACGTCCCGGCGAGCCTGCAGGCCGTCCGCGGCGGCCTCTGGTTCCTCGGCCAGGAGCGCGCCGCGCTGCTGGTCGGCGGTTGTGCCGACTACATCCAGCAACGCATGATCGAGACTGCGCAGATGCCCTCGGAACAGATGCTGGAAACCCTCGCCGACGCCCTGACCAGCCTCGAGTACTATCTCGAGGGCGGGGCCGTGCTGCGCCCGCAGGGCCAGCCGGACGTGCTCGACCTGGCCAGCGCCAGCGTCAAGGCGCTCGGCCTGCCGGTGGCGGCCTGAGATGGCCGGCGAGTTCCGCTGGCAGGCTGGCCGGCCGGATACCGCCCAGGCGGGTGGCTGGGCGCTCGCGCACTGCCAGCAGCGTTTCCTCCAGGACGACAACGGCCTGCTGTTCCCCCGTGAATGGCTGAAGCGCCAGGACCTCCCGCTGCTGGCCGAGCATGGCGTCGGCCATTGGCAGGGTGAGCCGGTCTACCTGCTGGAGCTGGACGAACCGCTGGAACTGCCGGGAATGGCCTGGACGCCGCTGCGCCAGTTCATGCTGCACGGCGACTTCGACCAGTTCTGCATGCTCGGCTATGCCAGCCAGATCGGCATCTGGGCGCGCCACAACCGCTTCTGCGGCAACTGCGGCACGCGCATGCAGGCGCTGGGTCACGAGCGGGTGATGCAGTGCCCGCAGTGCAACCTGCACCAGTATCCGCGCCTGTCGCCGAGCATGATCGTGCTGGTCACCCGCGGCGACGAAGTGCTGCTGGCGCGTTCGCCGCGCTTCGTGCCGGGGGTCTACAGCACCCTGGCCGGTTTCGTCGAGGCCGGCGAGTCGGTGGAGCAGTGCGTGGTCCGCGAGGTGCGTGAAGAGGTCGGGGTGGAAGTCGCCAACCTGGAATACATAGGCAGCCAGAACTGGCCGTTCCCGCATTCGCTGATGCTCGGTTTCCACGCCGAGTACGTTTCCGGCGAGATCGTCCCGCAGGAGGACGAGATCGAGGACGCCCAGTGGTTCTCCCTCGACGCCTTGCCGCCGTTACCGGCGCAGCGCTCGATCGCCCGGCACCTGATCGACCTGTACCTGGCGCGCCGTTCAGGCGCCGCTGAACCAGTGCTGCCAGGCTAGCCGCGCGGTCAGCGCCAGCACCACCAGGATGAACACCGGGCGAATGAACCTCGCCCCGCCACCGATGGCGGTGCGCGCGCCGAAATAGGCGCCGATCATCAGCGACCCGCCCATGCACAGGCCGAGCAGCCAGACCACCTGGCCGGAGGCGATGAACACCGCCAGCGCCACGACGTTGCTGACGAAGTTCATGCTTCGCGCCACGCCGCTGGCGCGTACCAGGTCCAGGGGGTACATCAGTAGCGAACTGACGGTCCAGAAGGCACCTGTGCCCGGACCCGCCACCCCGTCGTAGAAGCCCAGGGCCAGGCCTTGCGGCCACTGGCGTTTGCGACCGACCGGAGCATCGGCGTCCAGCGGCGCCTTCGGCGTGCCGCCGAAGAGCATGTAGAGTCCGCAGACGAACACCACCGCCGGGAGCATCCGGTTCAGCCATTCGGCGGGCAGCAGGTGGGCGGCCCAGGCCCCCACGGCGGCACCGATGGCGGTGGCGAGCAGGCCGTTGCGCCACTTGCCGGGATGGAACAGCTTGCGCCGGTAGAAGGTGTAGCTGGCGGTCGCGGCGCCGAAGGTCGAGCTCAGCTTGTTGGTGCCCAGCGCCAGGTGCGGCGGGACGCCGGCGGTGAGCAGGGCAGGGATGGTCAGCAGACCGCCGCCACCGGCGATGGCGTCGATGAAGCCGGCGAGAAAGGCCACTGCGGCCAGGATGATCAGGGTGCTGGGGTCTATCGCGAGTTCGAAGGGCATGAAAAACCGGACCTGCTTCCAATCGGGAAACGGCCTCGCTGGCCGTCGGGAGGAGCGGTGCGCATAATGCCCGCAATTTCACCTAGAAGGAATCGCTTGCATGCAGTACGACGGCCTGGCCTGGGCATTCGCGCTATTGGCCTTGCTGGCCATCCTGGTCGCGGCGCGCATCCTGTTCGAGCGCACCTGGTTCCTCGGTTGGCTGCGCGGTACCTGCGGCCTGGCCTTCGTCGCCCTGGCGGCATTGCTGCTGGCGCTGGCCTGGGACCTGCGCAGCTATTCATTGCTCAAGCCCGAGCAGCCGATGGCCACCCTGAGCTTCCAGGCCGAAGGGCCGCAGCGTTACCGGGTATTGATCCAGGAGGGCGCCAGCGAACGCAGCGTAGTGCTGGACGGCGAACTCTGGCAACTGGATGCGCGGATCTTCCGCTGGAAGGGGCTGGCCGCCCTGATCGGCCTGGCGCCGGGCTACCGGCTCGACGCGCTGAGCGGCCGCTTCCTGGCCCTCGAGCAGCAATCCCGCGGCCGACGCCTGAGCCTGTCGCAGAGTCCGCTGGGCGTCGATCTCTGGCGCTGGCTGCGGGCCGGCGAGCACGATCTGTTCCTGTTCGAACCGCTGGCCGGGCGGGTGACCTTCCTGCCGATGGCGGACCAGGCCGTGTTCGCGGTGAACTACGGGGTCGCCGGGCTGCTTGCCGAGCCGATGAACCCGGCGGCCGAGGCAGCGCTCAGGGACTGGCGCTAGGTTTCCCGCCGAAGCTCGGCTCGGCGGCGACCGCCTGGGCCACTTCGCGAAAGCGCTCGACCAGCGCCGATGGCGTGCGGTAGGCCAGTGCCAGCCGGTAGGGAATCCGCGCTCGTCCGTGCAGGGGACGGAAGACCACGCCGGGCGGCCGCAGCGGCTGCAGCAGCGAAGGCACCAGGGCGACGCCGATGCCGCCGGCCACCAGGCCGGCGATGGTCTGCATCTGCCGCGCTTGCTGTACCACGTTCGGGACGAAGCCGGCCTCGGCGCAGGCGCTGGCGATCAGGTCGTGCATGCCCGGGCCGTGGTGCCGTGGGAAAAGCAGCCAGGGCTCCCCGGCTAGTTGCTCCAGGCGCAGGTTGGCATGGTGCGCCAGGGGATGGCCCTCGGGCAGCGCCACGCGCATCTCCCCATCCACCAGCAGGTGCGTGTGCAGGCCAGGCTGGCGCTCCACCGGGAGGACGATCAGCCCGGCATCGGTGCGGTCCTCGCGCAATGCTTCCAGTTGCGCCGCGGTGGTGTCTTCCTGGAGTTGGAAGTCCAGCGCGTCGCCGCCTTGGCGGAACGCCTGGAGGATGCGCGGAAGGAGCAGGTTGATGGTGCTGTCGACGAACGACAGGCGCAGCGTCGGGCGCCCGCTGGCGGCGCTGCGGGCGGCCGCCAGGGTGCGTTCGGCCTGGGCCAGTGTGCGCCGCGCCTCGTCGAGGAAGGCGCGTCCCGCCGGGGTCAGGCGGTGGATGCGGTTGTCGCGTTCCAGCAGGCGCGCGCCGACTTCCTCTTCCAGCCGCCGGATGGCCGTGGTCAAGGGCGGCTGGGCCATGTGCAAGCGCTCAGCGGCGCGGCGGAAGCTGAGCTCCTCGGCCACCGCGACGAACTGGCGGAACTGGCGCAGGTCGGCCACTGCGATACCTCCCGGATATGGCGTGTTGAGAAAGACAGTATTGGATATATCGCGGCGTAACGTCCGACAATTCTCCCGTCCACTCGCTCTGGCCAGACGAGGCGACCCCATCTCCCACAGAGGAAGCCTGTCATGCATACCCATCCTTCTCCGCGTAGCGCGCTGGTCACCGGCGGCTCCTCGGGCATCGGCCTGGCCATCGCCCGACATCTCCAGCAACAAGGCTATCGGGTCGCCCTGGTGGCCCGCGACCGACGACGCCTGGAGGCTGTCTCCGCCGAGCTGGGCGGTGTGGCCTGGATGGCCGCCGATCTCGCCCGACGCGACGACGTCGAGGCGGTCGCCGCCTGGATCGGCGAGACCTTCGATACGCTCGACGTACTGGTGAACAATGCCGGCTTCACCCGGTTGGTCGCCGCCACCACGCCCCTGGCGGAAGCAGAGCGGGAGTGGGATGCATTGCTGGCCGGCAACCTGAAGAGCGCCTTTCTCATGTCGCTGGCGTTGTTGCCACGCTTTGCCGAGGAGGGTGGACGGATCATCCACATCGGCTCGATCGCCGCCCTGGCCGGCAGCGGCAGTCCCGGCGCGCTGGGTTACGCGGCAGCCAAGGCCGGCCTGCACGGCTTCGGCCTGGCGCTGGCACGCGAACTCGGACCGCGCGGAATCACGGTGAACAGCGTGGCACCGGGCTACATCGCCGATACCCGGTTCTTCCCCGGCGGTCTCGACCCGCAGCGGGTGGCCGCCATCGTCGGGGAAACCCCGCTGGGCCGGACCGGGCGAGTCGAGGACATCGCCGCGGCGGTGGCCTGGCTGGCCTCGCCCGAGGCTGGCTTCGTCACCGGAACGGTGGTCTCGGTGAACGGTGGCTGGCGGGTCGGCAACTGAAGCGGAAGCGCCGGGTAACGCCTATGGCATCCGGCTGCCCGAGAACGCAGCTGAATAGCCCGCACTCGTGCGAGGCACTGGCAATCCTGAAATGAAAAGAGGGAGCCTTGGCTCCCTCTCGTGCGCTCGCCGTTCCGTCAGGAAAGGAAACCGCCGTCGACGTTCAGCGCCACGCCGGTGGTGTAGCTGGACGCCTCGCTGGCCAGGTAGAGCACGGCACCGGCCATTTCGCTCGGCTCGGCCACGCGCTTGAGCGGGATGCGCTGCAGGGCGAGGTTGCGGATCGCGTCGTTCTTCACCAGCGCCGAAGCGAACTTGGTGTCGGTCAACCCTGGCAGGAGGGCATTGCAGCGGATGCCGAACTGCGCGCATTCCTTGGCGAAGACCTTGGTCATGCTGATCACCGCGGCCTTGGTCACCGAGTAGATGCCCTGGAACTCGCCGGGCGATACGCCGTTGATCGAGGCCACGTTGATGATGCTGCCGCCACCGTGCTCCTTCATCAGCTTGCCGCCCTCGATGGACATGAAGTAGTAGCCGCGGATGTTGACGTCGACGGTCTTCTGGAAGGCGCCCAGGTCGGTTTCCAGGACGTTGCAGAACTGCGGGTTGGTGGCGGCGTTGTTGACCAGGATGTCGAGGCGGCCGAACTGTTCGCGGATCTGCGCGAAGACGTTCTGGATCTGCTCCATCTCGCCGATGTGGCAGGCGATCGCGGTGGCCTTGCCGCCCTCCGCGGCGATCGCGTCGGCGACCGCCTGGCAGCCGTCGATCTTGCGGCTCGAGACGATCACGTGGGCGCCTTGCTGGGCCAGGAGCTTGGCGATGGCCTCGCCGATGCCGCGGCTGGCGCCGGAGACGAAGGCGATCTTGCCGTCGAGGTCGAACAGGTGGGTCTTGGACATGGGCTATCCCCTTGTAGTGGTCGGTTACAGGCGGGAGCGCTCGATGGCCTGCAGGCTCATCTGCTCCAGCAGCTTGTTCATCTGCACGAACTGGGCGAAACGCTTGTCCTGGGTCTGCCCGTGGTAGTAGCGGTAGTAGATCTGCTGGACGATCCCGGCGAGGCGGAACAGGCCGTAGGTGTAGTAGAAGTCGAGGTTGACGATCGGCCCGATGCCGGCACGCTCGGCGTAGTAGTCGGCGAACTCGCGGCGGGTCAGCATGCCCGGCAGGTGGCTGGGCTGGCGGCGGGTCATTTGCACCGGCGCCGGGTCGCCGGCTTCCACCCAGTAGGCGAGCGTGTTGCCGAGGTCCATCAACGGGTCGCCGAGGGTGGCCAGTTCCCAGTCGAGCACGCCGATGATCTGCATCGGGTTATCCGGGTCGAGGATGACGTTGTCGAAGCGGTAATCGTTGTGCACGATGCCCGGCTTGTGGTGGTCGGCCGGCTGCTTGTCCTTCAGCCACGCCTTGACCGGCTCCCAGAGCGGCGCGTCGGGGGTCAGGGCCTTCTCGTAGCGGTCGGTCCAGCCGGCGATCTGGCGCTGCACGTAGCCTTCCGGGCGACCCAGGTCGGCCAGCCCGCAGGCGGCATAGTCGACGTTGTGCAGCTCGACGAACTTGTCGATGAAGCTCTTGCACAGGCTGCGGGTCTGTTGTTCGTCGAGATTCAGCTCCGGCGGCAGTTCGGCGCGCAGGATGATGCCCTTGACCCGCTCCATGACGTAGAACTCGGCGCCGATCACCGACTCGTCGGTACAGTAGAGATAGGCTTTCGGGCAGTAGGGGAAGCCGGCGTTCAACTGGTTCAGGATGCGGTATTCACGGCCCATGTCGTGGGCCGACTTGGCCTTGTGGCCGAATGGCGGGCGACGCAGGACGAACTCCTGGCGCGGGTATTCGATGAGGTAGGTGAGGTTGGAGGCGCCGCCGGGGAACTGGCTGATCTTCGGGGTGCCTTCGAGGCCGGGGATATGGGCTTTCAGGTACGGGTCGATGACGGCGGCGTCGAGTTCTTCGCCGGCGCGGATGCGGGTGGACTGGTCGGTCAGCGACATGGGGTTCCCTTCTCGTGGTGCCACGGCGGAGCCGCGGAAGCCGGTGCGCGCATCAGGCTGCGCAATGATGGTGACCGGCGATAATTGGCTAATCTAATGCCCTGTCCCGGGCCTCACAAGCCGCCGCCGGGCGTTATGGGCAAGCGTGTTGCCGCTCCATCACGGTGCCTGATCGTCGGCCTGGAGGAATGCCGGACGAAAAAAAACCGGAGCCGCGAGGGACTCCGGTCTTCCTTCTGGCATGACGCCGGAAACGATCAGACCGGGAACAGTTCGCCCAGCTTCATCGCCAGCATCATGTCGCCTTCGGCGCGCAGCTTGCCGGCCATGAAGGCCTGCATGCCGTCGGTCTCGCCGCTGGTGATGCCTTTCAGGGTCTCGCTGTCCATGATCAGGGTGACGTTGGGGTTCTCGGCGTCGCCCTGTACCACTTCGCAGGTACCGTCCTTGACGACCAGGTAGTGGTTGTCGCCGTCTTCGATGTTGAACTGGAACACCAGATCCAGGCCGGCGGCCGCGCTGGCGTTGAACTTGCTTTTCATGGTGGAGACGATGTCAGCAACGGTGGTCATGGGTTCTATTCCTTTCTTCTAGGGTTTTTTCGGCGACCGGAACGGTCGCGGTAGGCCGGCTCATCGATAGGTGATGAGGTCCGGCGCCTTCAACAGTTCCAGGTGCACGTGACTGTTGAAGGAAGCCAGTGACACTTCCTCGCCGCGGAACTTCAGGCGAGTCAGCGAGGTATTGACGATCTGCCAGTTCAGCTCGAAGGCCTTGAGCGGCGGAATGCCGACGATCAGCTGGAGCAGGGCGGTGATGGTGCCGCCGGAGGTGAACACGGCAATCCTGTCCTTGCCGCTGGCCTCGGCCAGCAGACGGCGAAGACCGTCATGGACCTTATCGAGGAATCCGGCCCAGCTTTCCAGCCCATCTTTCTCATGGTTGCCGGAAACCCAGCGCGCGATGATGGTGGAAAACAGGCGCTGGAACTCCGCCCGATGCTCGGCGGCATGGCGAAGGATATGCAGGGCCTCGGGTTGCTCCTCGAGCAGGTCCGGCAGGTGCGCGCGGATCACCGCGTCGGCTTGGAATTCGTCGAACGCCGGATCGACTTCCAGTTCCGCTGTCTGCAGGCCGCCGGCCCGCAGGCGCTCGAGGGCGGCGCGGGCGGTGTGCTGCTGGCGGCGCAGGCCGCCGCTGAGCACGCGGTCGAAACGGACGCCGAGGTTCAGCAGGTGGTCGCCGAGGATCTCCGCCTGGCGCACGCCGGTCGGCGACAACACGTCGTAGTCGTCGGCACCGAACGACGCCTGGCCATGTCGAATCAGGTAGATGCTGCCCACGGGCGGACCTCGGCGGGTGAAAGTTCCGCGAGGGTATGAGGATCACCGGGGGCTGTCAACGAAAAAACATACGCTTGTTTGAATGCCATTCGCTGCCTTTATCGGCCTGCCCGGGCGCGCCCTGCGAAGGTTCTTCCGGCAGCGGCATCGCTGGCCGCCCGTCGGTGGCCTGGGTATGCTTGCGCAATCGTGTCGCCCGCCGATGGGTGCGTCAACAGTAGAGAGGGGGTTGTGTGGAGTTCATTGCCGAATATGCGGGCTTTCTGGCCAGGACCGTGACCGTGCTGGCGGCGATCATCGTGGTGCTGGTGGTGATCGTCGCCCTGCGTGGTCGCGGACGGCGCGGCGCAGGCGGGCATCTCGACGTGCAGAAGCTCAACGACTTCTACAAGGACCTGCGCGAGCGCGTTCGCCATAGTGTCCTCGACAAGGCCAGCCTCAAGGCCCTGCACAAGGAGGAGAGCAAGGCCGCCAAGCAGGCGAAGAAACATCCTGAACAGAAATCGCGGGTCTACGTCCTCGACTTCGACGGCGACATCAAGGCCTCGGCCACCGAGCAACTGCGCCATGAGGTGACGGCGGTGCTGAGCATGGCCGGCAAGGACGACGAGGTGGTGCTGCGCCTGGAAAGCGGCGGCGGCATGGTCCATGGCTACGGCCTGGCGGCCTCGCAGCTGGCGCGTATCCGCCAGGCCGGGGTGCCGCTGACCGTCTGCGTCGACAAGGTGGCGGCCAGCGGCGGCTACATGATGGCCTGCATCGGCGAGCGGATCCTCTCCGCGCCCTTCGCCATCCTCGGCTCGATCGGCGTGGTGGCGCAGTTGCCCAACGTCCATCGCCTGCTGAAGAAGCACGACATTGACTTCGAGGTGCTTACCGCTGGCGAATACAAGCGTACGCTGACGGTATTCGGCGAGAATACCGAGAAGGGCCGGGAAAAATTCCAGGAAGACCTGGAAGTGACCCACGAACTGTTCAAGAACTTCGTTGCCCACTACCGGCCGCAACTGAACATGGACGAGATCGCCACCGGCGAGGTCTGGCTGGGCCAGGCCGCGCTCGGCAAGTTGCTGGTGGACGAACTCAAGACCAGCGACGAATACCTGGCCGAGCAGGCCCGGGAACGCGACGTCTACCAGGTGCGATTCGTTGAACGCAAGAGCCTGCAGGAGCGTGTCGGCCTGGCCGCCAGCGTGATCATCGATCGCGTGCTGGTGACCTGGTGGGGACGCCTCAATCAGCAGAAGTTCTGGCAGTAGGCCGGCGCTGGCAGGGACGAACAGGCTGTCTTAAGGGTTTTCACGAGAGGAGGTCGAAATGGCTGTATTCAAGGCGTTGTGGGTGACGGAAGCGCCCCACGGCGTTTACGAGACGCAGGTGGTCGAGCGCGATACCGGCGACCTGCCGGCGGGCGACGTACTGATCCGCGTGCAGTATTCCTCGCTGAACTACAAGGACGCGCTGTCCGCCAGCGGCAACCGTGGGGTGACTCGCAAATACCCGCATACCCCCGGCATCGATGCCACCGGTGTGGTCGCCGAGTCCTCGGTGGCCGAGTTCGCTCCCGGCGACGAGGTGATCGTCACCGGCTACGACCTGGGCATGAACACCGCCGGTGGCTTCGGCCAGTACGTCCGGGTGCCGGCGGCCTGGGTGATCAAGCGCCCGCAGGGGCTGAGCCTGCGCGAGGCGATGATCCTCGGCACCGCCGGCCTGACCGCGGCGCTGTGCGTGGACAAGCTGGAGCGCAGTGGCCTGCGTCCTGATCACGGTTCGGTGCTGGTCACCGGCGCCAGCGGCGGGGTCGGCAGCATCGCCGTGGAGCTGCTGGCCAAGCTCGGCTACACCGTGGCCGCGGCCACCGGCAAGCTGGAACAGGCCGAGTTCCTCAACCGCCTGGGTGCCAAGCAGATCCTCGACCGCGCCACCGTCGCCGATGGCGTCGACAAGCCGTTGCTCAAGGAGCAGTGGGCCGGCGCGGTGGACACCGTGGGCGGCGACATCCTCTTCAACGTGGTCAAGTCGCTGCAGTACGGCGGCAGCGTCGCCTGCTGCGGGCTCACCGCCGGCGCCGGCTTCAAGGCCTCGGTGCTGCCGTTCATCCTGCGCGGGGTGAACCTGCTCGGGGTGGACTCGGTGGAGCTGCCCCTGGTGGTCAAGGCGTCCATGTGGGACAAGCTGTCCCTGCAGTGGAAGCTCGACAACCTCGAAGAGGTGGTGCGCGAGATCACCCTGGAGGAATTGCCGGGCGCGATCAACCAGATCCTTGCCGGCAAGCTGGTCGGCCGGGCCCTGGTCAACCTCGGCTGAGAGCGTTGCCGGAGCTCAGCTCCGGCAGCAGGTAGCCCGCCCACAGCGACTCGGCGAACTGCGCCCGGAAGAAGCCGAAGTGACCGATGTGGCGGGCGCCGATTTCTTCAGGCGCGATGCGCCAGGCGGTTTTCGGCGCTTCGCGGTAGAAGCCCAGCAGCGATTCGATGCTGCGTCGGGACATCATTTCGTCATCGGTGAATGACAGCGATACCATCGGCGTGCGTACGGTGGAGAAGGCCCGGCGGATGTCCTCGCCATCCGCCAGGGCGTACTGCGGGTGCAGGCACCAGCGCCGCCACTGTTCGATCACCCCGCGCGGCAGATCGCCGACCATGCCCAGGCGGCGGCCCGGGAAATAGCCGAGAAGGGGTGTCAGCAGGGGCGCGATGACATACCACAACAGCCAGACCCTGTTGCGCAGCGGGACGCTGTTTTCCTTCCAGTAGCCGCTGCCGCTGGCGATGCTGAAGATTCGCGCGATGCGTTCGCGCCCTTCGACGAAAGGCAGGATCTGGCCGCCCAGGCTATGGCCGATCCAGTACAGCGGCCTGTCCCCTATCTCGGCGAGCGCGGCGGCGAGCATGGCGCTGCAGTCGTGGCGAGCCCAGTCCAGCACGCTGACCTCCAGTCCGCGCAGCGGCCCGCTGCGCGACTGCCCCATGCCCAGGTAGTCGAAGGTCACGGCGAGATAGCCCCGCTCCGCCAGCCAGGCGGCAAACGCCGCGTAGAAGCGTTGCTCCACGCCCATCGCCGGCGCGATCAGTGCGCAGCCGCGCGGCGCTCCTTCGGGCCGGTACCAGTGGCTGGCCAGTATGTGGCCGTTGCCGTTGTCGATGGCTCGGTGTTGCGCTCGGCTCATGTGGCGCTCCGGTGTCTGTCCAGCACTACGAGGATAGGATCAGGCGAGTGCGCGCCTCCAGCCGGCCGAAAGCACGGTGGGAGGCGCGTGGCCTCAGGCCTGCTGGCTGACGTACATGGTGATCTCGGCGCGGAATACCGGCTGGTCGTCGACATAGGCGACCACCGGCACCACCAGGTTGCCGGTGGCGTTCCAGTCGACCTGGCTGCCGTCGGCCACCGCGCGCACGTCGCCAGTGGCCTTGGCCAGGTACTCGACGGTCATGCCGCGCGGAATCCAGCGGTGGCCGGCGGGGATCGAGGCGTCGGTCATGGTCCCGGCGACCAGTTCGGCGGCATTGCACAGCGCGATGGCGTGCACCGTGCCAATATGGTTCAGCACCTCGCGGCGCTTGGGAAGGTGACTTCGGCATAGCCGGGGCGCAGTTCGACGAACTGCGGGGCGATGCTGGCGAAATAGGGTGCGAACTGGCCGATCATGGCGCTGAACTGGGCCGGGCCGACCTGCCGGTACATCTGCATCATCTGACTCATGGGAAAACTCCGGGCGTTTCAGGATTGAAGATGTGTGCGCACCGGGGCAGTATACGAACGTTAGAAATTTATTCTAGAAAAATATTCTAGTCAGCGTTTCGACGATTATCGACAAGGACCGACATGGGCCGTTCCTCCCGCAAAGACGAGATTCTCCAGGCCGCCTTGGCCTGCTTCAGCGAGCATGGCGTGGACGCCACGACCATCGAGATGATCCGCGATCGTTCCGGCGCGAGCATCGGCAGCCTCTACCACCATTTCGGCAACAAGGAACGCATCCATGGCGAGCTGTACCTGGCGGGGATCGGCCAGTACGCGGCGTTGCTCGAAGCCGGCTTCGCCAGGGCGAGCAGCGCCGAGGAAACGGTCAGGCTGCTGGTCACCAGCTACATCGACTGGGTGGTGGCGAATCCCGACTGGGCGCGTTTCATCCTGCACAGCCGCGGGCGGGTGGAGGCGGGGGAACTGGGTGAGCGCCTGCGGGCCTACAACCAGGCGCACTTCGCAAGGATCCATGCGGCACTGGCGGGATATCGGGCCGAGGGCCTGTTCCGCGAGATGCCGGACGACTGCTTCGCCTCGGTGGTGATCGGCCCGGCCCACGACCTGGCCCGCCAGTGGCTGGCCGGACGGAGCCGGGTGGCGCTGGCCGACTGTCGCGAACTGCTGGCGCAGGTGGCCTGGGACAGCGTACGGGCGGCCTGAGGCGTCCGTGGCGCCAGGAACGGAAAAGCCCCGCCGAAGCGGGGCTTTTTCTCATGGATTGGGCTCAGCCGCGCCGACGGAACAGCGGCAGCGGCTGTTCCACCGAGGTCTGGTAGACCTCGCTGAAGTCGTCCAGGCTGGCCAGGGCGTCTTCCGGGCTGCGGTCGGCACGGATGGCGTAAGCGTCGAAGCCGCAGCGGCGCATGAAGAACAGCTGGTCGCGCAGCACGTCGCCGATGGCGCGGATCTCGCCCTTGTAGCCGTAGCGCTCGCGCAGCAGGCGCGCGCTGCTGAAGCCGCGGCCATCGGTGAAGACCGGGAAGTTCACCGCGATCACCTGGAACCTGTCGAGGTCGCCGGCGATGCTTTCCGGTTCCTCGTCCGCGTCCAGCCAGACCCCCAGGCCGCCGTCGCGGCCGCGCAGGGCCGGGCCGTGCTCGAGCCACAGGGCCAGTGGGATGATCACGTCGTCGCTGTTGGGCACGCTTTCCAGGGTCGCGTCCTTGGGCAGCACGTGCCAGCGGTCGTCGACCACCTGGCGGTCCTTAATGATTCGCTGCATATACGCGCTCCTTGAACGGGTCGATACCGATACGGCGGAAGGTGTCGATGAAGGGCTCTTCCTCGGTCCGGCGTTCCACGTAGACCTGGATGATCTTGTCGATCACGTCGGCCATCTGTTCCTGGGCGAAGGACGGACCGAGGATCTGCCCGAGGCTGGCGTCGCGCGCCGAGCTGCCGCCGAGGGAGACCTGGTAGAACTCCGCGCCTTTCTTGTCGACCCCGAGGATGCCGATGTGGCCGACATGGTGGTGGCCGCAGGCGTTCATGCAGCCGGAGATGTTCAGGTCGATGTCACCGATGTCGAACAGGTAGTCGAGATTGTCGAAGCGACGCTGGATGGCCTCGGCGATCGGGATCGACTTGGCGTTGGCCAGGGAGCAGAAGTCGCCGCCCGGGCAGCAGATGATGTCGGTCAGCAGGCCGACGTTGGGTGTGGCGAAGCCCAGTTCGCGCAGTTCGCCCCAGAGGGTGAACAGCTCGCCCTGCTCGACGTCGGCGAGGATGATGTTCTGGTTGTGGCTGTTGCGCACCTCGCCGAAGCTGTAGCGGTCGGCGAGGTCGGCGATGGCGTCCAGCTGCTTGTCGGTGACGTCGCCCGGGGCCTGGCCGGTGGGTTTCAGCGAGAGGGTCACGGCGATGTAGCCGGCCTTCTTGTGGGCGAAGGTGTTGCGTGCGCGCCAGCGGGCGAAGCCGGGATGCTCGGCATCGAGCCGGGCGAGGGATTCGTCGAGGTCGTCGAGGGCCTTGTAGGCGGGATCGACGAAGTGCGCGGCGACGCGCTGGACTTCGGCCTCGGTGAGGGTGCTCGGACCGTCCTTCAGGCTGGCCCATTCGGCCTCGACGCGCTCGGCGAAGACTTCCGGGGTCAGCGCCTTGACCAGGATCTTGATCCGCGCCTTGTACTTGTTGTCGCGACGGCCATAGCGGTTGTACACGCGCAGGATGGCGTCGAGATAGCCGAGCAGGTGCTGCCAGGGCAGGAACTCGTTGATGAAGCTGCCGACGATCGGGGTCCGGCCCAGGCCGCCGCCGACCGAGACGCGGAAGCCGAGCTCGCCGGCCCCGTTCTTCACCGCTTCCAGGCCGATGTCGTGCACCTCGATGGCGGCGCGGTCGCTCACCGCGCCGTTCACCGCGATCTTGAACTTGCGCGGCAGGTGGGCGAACTCGGGATGGAAGGTCGACCACTGGCGAATGATCTCGCACCAGGGACGGGGGTCCACCAGCTCGTCGCGGGCGACGCCGGCGAACTGGTCGGTGGTGGTGTTGCGGATGCAGTTGCCGCTGGTCTGGATCGCGTGCATCTGCACGGTGGCCAGTTCGGCGAGGATTTCCGGCACGTCCTCCAGTTCCGGCCAGTTGAACTGCACGTTCTGCCGGGTGCTGATGTGGGCGTAGCCCTTGTCGTAGTCGCGGGCGATCTGCGCCAGCTTGCGCAACTGGCGCGAGGAGAGCAGGCCATAGGGCACGGCGATGCGCAGCATCGGGGCATAGCGCTGGATGTAGAGGCCGTTCTGCAGGCGCAGCGGGCGGAACTCCTCGCCAGTCAATTCGCCCGTCAGGTAACGGCGGGTCTGGTCGCGGAACTGCTTGACGCGGTCCTCGACGATCCGTTGGTCGTACTCGTCGTATACGTACATGAATTTTCCTGCTGTCAGGCTATGCGGCTTACTGCGTTAACCAGCGCGCACGGCTACGCGCTCCACGCGGAGTGGGCGCACGATACCAGTTCGGGGTTATGCGTAAAAGTGATGTTTGAGTATATGGTAAGAACCAAAAAGCCTAAGGCGTCAGGCAAGCATAACTGCTTTGCAAGCGTGCCTTTCTTGAGCGATGGGCGGCGCTGGTCTTAACTGGAACATGCCTTTCGATGTCTTCGTCCCGGATACTCACAAGAAGCAGGGGGAGTCATGAGCGAGCCGAGCAAAACCCAGGAAAACCGCGATAGCGTGGTCGACGCGCGCGCGGCCTTCGTACTGATCCTGCTGGTGGTGGCCACCGCCGTCTTCTGGGTCAGCCACCAGTGACGCCTAGCCTCGGCGGCCGCCGGGTCAAAGGCCGCTGAGGCTCAGCACCAGCTTCACGATCCCCGCCAGCAGCAGCACGAACACCAGGGTGAACAGCAGGCCCAGCATGATGAAGTGGACGGGCTTGCCGTGGGTGAAGTCGCGGGCGCGGTTCCGCCCGCTCTGCACGCCGAAGGCGGCAGCCATCACGCTATGCAGCATCTGCCAGAAGGTCGGCGGCTTCTGGTTCGGTTCTTCCGTCTCGATACCCATCGGTGGTCCTCCCTTTTCCATACCTGCCCTGAGAGTCTAGACCCTTGGCGGGAGGAGGGTGGCTTCAGGCCTGGCGGGCGGGGATGCGCCGTTCCGCCGTGCCCTGCGTGGCCCTGGCGCGCAGTTGCCCGCAGCCGCCGTCGATGTCCTGGCCGGCCGAGTTGCGCACCTTGGTCAGCACGCCGCGGCTGTGCAGGTAGCGCACCAGCTCGACTATCCGCTCTCCGCGCGGGCGCCGGTAGGCGTCGCCGTCCATGCTGTTGTAGGGGATCAGGTTCATCACCGCGAAGCGGCCCTTGAGCAGGCGCAGGATGCCGTCCATTTCCTCGAGGCTGTCGTTGACGCCTTCGAGCAGGGTCCACTGGTACTGGATCGGATAGTCGACCTGGCGCGCGTAGGTTTCACCGGCCTCCACCAGTTCTTCGGGGCTCAGTGGCGGCGCCTTGGGCAGCAGCCGTCGGCGCAGTTCGGCATCGGTGCTGTGCAGGGAGAGGGCCAGCGCGGGTTTCACCCGCTGCCCGGGCAGGCGCTCGAATACACGGGGGTCGCCGACCGTGGAGAGCACCAGGTTCTTGTGGCCGATGCCGCCGTCGGTGCCGAGCAGGTCGATGGCTTCGAGGACGTTGTCGAGGTTGTGCGCCGGCTCGCCCATGCCCATGAACACCACTTTCTTCACCGCTCGCCGGCGCCGCGCCAGGACCACCTGGGCGACCATTTCCAGGCTGCCGACCTGGCGCAGCAGGCCGCTGCGGCCGGTCATGCAGAACACGCAGCCGACCGCGCAGCCAACCTGGGTCGAGACGCACAGGCCGCCGCGCGGCAGCAGCACGCTCTCCACCATCTGCCGGTCGGCCAGCTCCACCAGCAGGCGCGACGAACCATCGCTGGCCGGGTGTTCGCTGTGCAGGCGGGCGATGCCTTCCAGTTCCTCGGCCACACGTGGGAGGCCCTGGCGTACGCTCAACGGCAGGAAGTCCTCGGCCCGTTGGCGGGCGGTACAGGCATCCAGGGCCCGGCCCTGCAGCCAGGCGCGGACGATCCTCCCGCAGTGCAGGGGCTTGGCGCCGAGGTCGGCGAGGCGCTGGTGGAGGTCTTGGCTACGCATGGGGCGCGCATCCTACCATTGCCCGCCATGAGGCGGTATGGCCGGCGCCGACGTGCTATCGTTGCGCTCCGCTCCACCCCAGCAACGGAACCGTTCCATGAAATTCGTCCACCAGCGCGAACACCTCAACGAAGACGACATCGTGGTCATCGAGTGTTCGCAGCAATGCAACATCCGTCTGATGAACGACGCCAATTTCCGCAGCTTCAAGAATGGCGGCCGGCATTCCTACCACGGTGGAGCCTTCGACCGCTTCCCGGCGAAGATCAAGGTGCCCAGCACCGGGTTCTGGAACATCACCATCGATACCGTGACCCGGCGCCCGATCAGCGTGACGCGCAAGCCGAACTTCAAGTGGTCGATCAGGTTCGTACGCCGCTCCGGCAACTGATGAGGCCGACGCAGGTCCTCACTTGCGCGGCGCGAATCCATATTGGGCCGGATGTCCAGCGATGATCCAGTCCGGGTAGGCGTGCCGGCATGCCCGTTCGATGCAATCGGCCAGTTGTTGCGGCGCCTCGTCCCGCGCCAGCCTGATCGGCTCGAACAGCACGTGACCGAAGCGACCTTTCGCGAAGGTCAGATGGAAGGGTAGCAGCAGGGCGTCCAGGCGCGCGCCGATACGGAATACGCCGCGGTGGATCCGGGCCGGTCGGCCGAGCATCGAGACAGCGATCGTTTCCATCGGATAGCGTTGCATCAGATAGGGCGGCACATCGGCGAACAGTACCGCGAGGCGATCCCGGCGCAGCGCCTGGAGCACTTTCAGGCCGAGTGCGTTGCGGTTGCTTTCATCGTAGGTATGCAGCAGGCGCAGGCCAGGTGCTAGCGCCCGCTCCCGATGCCCATAGTCTGCGCGGGGTACGCCGGAAACCACGGCTATCTCGTCGAGTCCCAGCAGCGAGCGTAGCCGGTCCATCAGGTAGATATTGGCGTGCTGCGACACGTAGTGGAACGGCGAGAGAATCACCGGCTGGCCCGGTAGGTCCCGGTGGAGCCTCTGGAGACTCTCGTGCAGGGCGCAGGCCGTCTCTTCGAGATCCGGCCAGCGGGACGGCCTTCCAGCGATCCGCTCCAGCAGAAAGCGCTGGTCCAGCAGTCGTTCCAGATGGCCGGCAGCGCAGGTGCGCCACACGGCCTCACGCTCCAGGGACAGGGTCGTTTTCCCCCATTCGTAGCGTAGCCAGCCGTTCCAGCGCGTGCGGGAGTCGAACAGGCTGCGCGTGCACCATGACAGCAGCGCAAGCCGTTCGATGCCGTGCGGCGACAACCGCAGCAGAAACCGGTCATGCCAGCGCAGTGCGGAGTTCGACAATCTAATGCGCATCGTTTGCCAGCCAGTGGTCCAGCCGGGCGATGTCGCCCAGATCAAGGGCGGCCGCGTCGGCTTTCAGCGAAAGATAGGACGTAAGCATGTCGTGGTGCGCCTGGACCAGTTCCTTCGAGCTGTCATGCAGGGCTTCCTGGGCGCGCAGGACGTCGAGGTTGCCACGACTGCCGGCCAGGTAGCCCATTCGCGTTGCCGCCAGGGCGGCTTGCCGGGCCTGGACCAGATCGTTCAGCGTCTCGTTGCGCTCGCGGGCCCAGATGAAGTTCTCGAAGGACTCGCGGCTATCGCTGCTGGCCTGGCGCGTCGCCTCCAGCAACTCGTTACGGGCCAGGTCCTCCGAGGCCAGGGCCTGGCGTACGCGGGTACGGATTTCGCCACCGGTGAACAGCGGCACGGTAACGGTCAGCATGGCCGTGGTGGTCGTGGTGGGCCTGGCGTAGCCGGAAGCGGCGCCCGAGGGAGAATGGGTACCGCTGAGACTGACCACCGGATAGCGCTGGGCGCGAGTCCTTTCTGCGTCATCCTGTGCGGCGCGGACCTTCAGTTGTCCGAGCTGTACCCCATAGTTTTTCGTTTCGGCCTGATGCACCCATTGCTCGATGCTGCCCGGTTCGAGCCACGGTGCGGGGATGCTCGCCAGGTTCCTTGGGGCTAGGCGGGCTGGTCGGCCGCTCAGGCTTTCGAGTTCTCGCAGCTTCGAGTCGAGTGCATGGCGCGCCGAGCGTCGTTGCAGGCGGGCGCTGTCCAGGCGAACCTGCGCTTCCCGCATGTCGATCAATGTCGCTTCACCGCCCTGGTGCTGATGAAGGACGAGCGAGTGTTGCGCCTGGACAGCGTCCAGGTAGCCCTGTGACAACTCCAGGACATCTTGTGCCTGGAGCGCGTCGAAATAGCTTCGCGCGGTGCGCAAGAGCAGATCCTGCCAGGCCTGCGCGTATTCCAGGCGCGAACGCGCACTGGCTGTGCCGGCCTGTTTCAGCGCGATCCAGCGTTGCCAGTCGAACAGTGGCTGGGTGAGGGAAACCGTCCAGCCATTCTGCCGGTAGCTGATCGAGGGTACATCCTCGGTTTCGATCCGATTGTAGGCTCGGCCCCAGCCGCCCTCCAGCCTGGGCAGGAGCGCGGAGCGTGCCCGCGGGACCTCCAGGCGGCCGATCTCTACGCTGGCACGCCCACCGGCGAGCCCTGCGTCGTAGGCAAGGGCATCATTGACCAGCGCCAGCAGCTCGCCCGCGGTTGCGGGGCCGGTGCAGATCAGGGCGAGCAGGAAAATCAGCCGTCTCATGGCGTCGCCAGCCCGGCCTGCCGGCCACGAGATAGCAGGGTTCCGTCGTGCATCTGGTAGCAGCGTTCGAAACTGGCTGCCAGCGCACGATCGTGGGTGATCACCACGAGGGTACGATCGAGGTCGCGCAGCAACCCGGCGATGCGCTGGACGGAGGCCGGGTCGAGGTTCGAGGTTGGCTCGTCCAGCAGCAACAGCTCGGCGGGCTGGTACAGCGCCCGTGCCAGCAGCAGGCGTTGGCGCTGGCCGGCGGAAATGTTGGCGATGGAGTCGCTGATGACGGTTCGGGTGCGCATGGGCAGGCGCATCACATCAGCCAGCAGACCTACCTGGTCGAGCAGGTGGTGGATGCGCTGCTGGTCGGCGTTGGCGCTGAACAGCGAGATGTTGTCGGCGATGGTGCCGCGCAGGATCAGATCGCCCTGGCGCATCTGGGTCATGTGGCGGCGAATCTCGTCGACCGCCAGGTTGGCGAAGTCCACGCCGTTGAGACGGATCTCGCCGTGCTGAAGAGGCTCGGCTGCGCACAGGAGTTTGAAGAGGGTCGACTTGCCGCTGCCGGAGGGGCCGAGGATAGCGATCTTGTCGCCCTTGCGGATGTCCAGGTTGACCGCGTCCAGCACGTTACGGTCGGAGGCCCCGTAGCTGAAGGACAGGTCGTGGACCTGCAGCCCCTCGAAGTGGCGGAACTCTGCCGGGCCACCGGACTGCTCGGCGGCGGCATAGCGTTCCGGGGGATTGTCGATCACGTCGGCCACCCGCTCCACCGGTACGCTCAGCATGAAGCGGCCGAACAGAGCGTTGATGGCCTGCGCCAGGCGCTCGGATGCCAGGGACTTGTAGATCATGAATGAGTAGAAGACGCCCACGGACAGCTTGCCGTCGAGCATGAGGCCGGCCGAGAGCCAGGTTATGGCGATGACGTCCATGTAATCGACGAACTTGAGCACGCCATCGCGGATCGCGGAGAGCCTGGCGCTGTCCAGCATCGCGGCGGCATAGGCCCTGAACTTGCCCATGTAGATCGAGGTGCGCCGGACCTCGCCGGAGGCGAGCTTGACCAGGCTGGCGCCGCGGATCGTCTCGATGAGTGTGTCGTCGCATTCCGCGGAGTGTTCCAGCACCCGCATGTGGGCGTCGCGCATGGGGACATACAGGGCGAACGCGGTCGCCAGGTACAGCGCGAAGATAGCCAGCGCGACGGCGGTCAGCAGCGGGCTCTGGACCAGCATCAGCAGCAGCGCGGCAAGCCCGACCACGAGGTCGATGCGCAACGAGATGGCTGTATGCACCGTATAGTCGTTGATTTCGTCCTGGGACTTGAGCCGGGCGAACAGGTCGCCTACGTTGCGTTTCTCGAAGTAGGGGATCGGGTTGCGCAGCAACTGGCCGACCAGTCCCTGGGTGACGTTGACGCTTACCAGCGCGGTGACCAAAGCGGTCAGATAGGACTGGACCAGCGTGCTGATGGTCCCGACCAGGAAAATGCTGGCGAAGGTGAAGGCCAGGATGTGCAACAGGTTGCGATTGTCGCTGGTCACGACCTGGTCGAGGACCAGGTTGCCGAAGTAGGGCATGGCCAGGATCGCGAACTGTCCTCCGATCGCGACGAACATCAGCTTGCCGATCTGGCCACGCAGTTGCGGATTGAGTTCGCGGACACGGGCAAGGGCCGCCGGTATCCGGGAGCGTGCGCGTATGCGTGGCATGCGTGGGGTCGGCGCGCACTCGAGCAGGTAGCCCGAAACGTTCGCCAGGAACATGTCGAGGGCTATGCGCCGGCGGCCCAGCGCGGGGTCGATCACCTGGACGTAGCCGCGGCGGTACTTCTCGAAGACCACGAAGTGGGCTCCGCCGAAGTGGACGATCGCGCCACGCTTGATCTCCCCGAGGTCTCCGGCATCGAACCGGTAGGCCTGCACGGCGAGGCCGAACTCGGTGGCCACATCGTACAGATCCATCAAGGTCAGCCCATGGGAGGAGATCGGGCGCTGCGCGGTAATCTCGCGGACTTCCGTGGCGCGGCCCAGATGACACAGCACCATCGCCAGGCAGGCGTAGCCGCAATCGGCCACTTCGTTCTGGTAGATGACCCGCATGATCAGCCCCGCACCATCTGGAACAGCGGTTCGAGTACCCACTCGGCGATGCTCCTGCGCTCGACGACGATGCTGGCGGTACCCTGCATGCCGGGCAGTATGCGCAACGGCCGGCGCGCCGGGCCGAAGCTGTCGCTCGGAAGGAGCGCCCAGGCCATGTAGTCGGCTTGGCGCACCGGGGTGGGGAGCGCTGGCGGGGATGTCGGCTCGACCTTGCCCATGGTGGTGCCGGAGATCGACCGTATGCGTGCTTCCACCGCGCCGAAGCGGGCGTACGGGTAGGCGTCGAGCTTGATCTTGACCGTCTGGCCCTCGCGGACGAATCCGCGCTGCCGCGACGGAATGCGCAGCATCACCGACAGCGATTGCGAGGAGCCGGTATCGATCACCAGGCTGATGTCCTCGCTCTGCAGCGTGTGGCCTGCAACCAGGCTGGAAAAGGCGATGGTGCCGTTCCGGGGCGCGGCGACGACGATGTCCTGGCGTTCGTTCTCGAAGCGCGTTTGCACGTCCTGGATGTCGCGCGCGCGCTGGGCGTCCAATTCTGCTATCTGGGCCTGGAGTTCGTGGCGCGCACCGCGCAGCGTTTCGATCTCCGCCTGCAATGAAAGACGCCGGGCGTCACCCTGTGCTGCGTCCGCCTCGCTTTGATGCTGGCGTGCGCGTGCCTGCTCCAGGCGCTCGGCGGTGACGTAGTCGGCAAGGCCCAGCAGGCGTTCGAGCGTGGCCCGTGTATCCCGGACCAACTGGCGGGCGCGTGAACGTTGCCTGTCCAGTGCCTGGAGTTCGCGGGTCCGTGCCATCTCGCTCAGTTCGCCGGCCTGCAGGCGGGCGGAGAGGGCCGAGCGACGATCGACGAATTGCGCCTCGATGGTGGCCAGCTTGGCATCGCGCATGCGTTCGTCGAATTTCGGTCGTGGGGTTCCGTCGCTGGAAAGCGTCAGGTCGCGGCTCAGCTCGAACAGCGGCTGGCCCTCGCGGACAGGCTGTCCGGGAGCTACCAGGACACGGGTGACGAGTCCTTCGTGGCCGGTGATCTTGAGTTCGGAAGGCGAGACGATTTCGCAAGGCACGTCCCGCTTCAGCTCGACCTCCTGAACGAACGCGAAGACGACACCCCCCAGGACCGCGGCCGATGAACAATAGGCGATCCAGCGCCACGATACATCACTGAAACGCGGCAGTTTGCCTGCTTGTAGACTCAATTTCCTGACCTGTCGCGAAAAGCCTGCCGGATACTCTTGTGGGAAGTGGCAGGTAGCTGAAAGGGCTGGCCGGTCCCCCTCGACCAGCCAGCGCGCCCGGACGGCGAGCGATGCGCTAGTCCGTAACGGGCAGATGAAACCGGCGCGACAGGCTCGTGGCTTGCCGCGGCCGGTTCCATGCCGGCTCAGGCCCAGCGAGCGGGCGGTGGAACGGTCACTCCACCGCCGCCACCCGGGTTGGTGGGTGGCGTGGGCGGGGTGGGCGCCGGCGTGGTATTGGCTGTCCGGTTGTAGTTGGTCGGGGTGGAGCGGTACTTGCAGCAGCCTCCAGCAAGTTCGGACTGGGCGAGCGCTTCGCGGGTGATCTTCTTCATAGGATCATTCAACCTCTCGATAAACGTTTATTGATAGGTGACGCCGGATCTGAATTCGTTTCAGCACCTCCTTGGCCAATGGGGAAAGAACGCGATTCACTGGTACGACATGGTGAAGGTTGCGCTGCCGTTGGCCTTGCCAGCCTTGGCGTTCGTCGCGGTGCGGATGTAGCGGGCGGTGAACTGCTCTTCGTGGATGCGGTTGGCAACGGTACCCAGGAGGAGCTGGTTGGGATTGCCCGCGTCCCGCGAGTCGGCGCCGAAGCGCACCTTCTGGGCGCCGAGCAGGATCTGGATGCCGAAGCCGGTCGCGGTGGAGTCACGGCTGAGGGACAGAACGTCGGAGCGGTTCGAGGGGGATGTGGCGTCGGTGAAGGTCACCGCTAGCTTGGTGCTGGTCCCCCGGCAGTCGATGCTCAGCCTGAAGGTACGGGCGGACGATACGCTGTTGAGATCTTTCATCTCGCCGATGCCTATCGGCCCGAACGCAACGTTCACGGGCTGCCTCGTCTGCAAGGTGCAGGTCTGCGGCGTGACGTGCACCAGTGGGGTCGAGAGGGTGATGGTCGAACTGGTGAACCCGCCCACTCGCTGGCTGAGGAGCAGGCCGCCGCTAACCTCGGCACCGGGGTGCACTTCGCCGGTCTTGACCAGTTCGAGGATGATCGGGCTGCCCAGGTAGAGGTAGCATTTGCCGCTGGCCGGATAGCCGCACAGTGACGGCGTGGTGAAGGTCGTCACCGGGACCTGCGAAGAGCCAGGTTTCAGGGCGTACTCGCTGGAGGTGGCCTTCAGTCGATAGCCGATGCCAGGAGTGCCGCTGGGAATCACTCCATCGGTGTTGGCCGACTGTCCATTGCCAGAGATCCAGTCCACTGTCACGCCGGTGTTGCAGTAAACGCCGACCGGGCTCGACTGGTTGAAGCTGTAGTTGTAGCGGGCGCTGGCTATGACGCTGCCAGGCGCTGCGTCGCGCGGTACGGTGACGCTGGTCGGCAATGACAGCGTAGCCCTGTAGACACCACCTGAGCCGACTTCGCATGCCGCCATGGCCGAGCAGGAAAACTGCCAGGCGAACAGGGCGAGCGCCACTCTCCGCAGAACGATTCTGGAGCGGGATAAGGGTGGGGAATCCGGATGCTTTCCGGGTATGGAAAGAGGCTTCATCATCGGCACCAGTCCCAGCATCCTTGCCTTCTTCGGTGCAGCTTGTCCGTAGTTCTTCGACATGCAGTGCTCCAGTCGCGATCTGAACCGTCCTGCCAGGCAGGTTCAGTTGCTAGTTGAATAGGGCCAAGGCCCTGGTGATATCTCATTGAAATATAAGGGGTATTTGACTAAGCCTAAGGGCTGGGGCTGCTATTTGTAAGAAGGCATTTCTTCATAAGAGGCAGGAAATGTCTGATAAGCGCTGAACGCGCCCGTTCGACGCGAGCGCGCCGGGTCGCCAGGCCCTGGTAAGAGAGATGCCGGGAAGCAGGATGTCTGCGGGGGAGGCGGCGTGGCTCGGAAGGGTGGGTCGGCCCCGTCGACGCCAATGTCGCCAGTGTCTGGGGCCGGTTCGTTCAGCCGTGCTGCCGAAGGGCGTGGTACGGCAGCAAGAGCGTATCGACGGCGGCATCGCTGGGCAGGGAGACCATGTTCACCGACAGGCAGACGATGCTTATCTTGCAGATGAGGGCGGTCGGGGGCAGCCGGTTTCCAGGCCGTCGAACAGCAGCCTCGGTCGGCCTGGGTACCCTTGTAGTAATCATCGGGTCCCGTGGCTGGATCTGCCGTCGCCCTGGGTCATCAGGTACCGCAGCCGCCGAGAGAAGCGCTGGACAGGCACAGGGCAAGCAGCAGGAGCGGCGCGCGCATGGAACGAGTTCTCTTCCGCTCGACGGCTTACTCCAGGGTGCGCCGCTGCCAGTCTGCGCCAGGTCATGCCGGCGCGGATTTCACTCGAAGAAGTTGTGCCAGCAGTCGCTCAGTGGGCCGATCTCGAAGGAGGTGCACCAGGGTTGGGCTTCCAACCACAGGCGGGCGCTTTCCCGGTCCGCCTCGTCCAGGCTGCCGACCCGCGCCAGGCACAGGTAGCCGCTGATTTCGGCCTGTTCCGGCGAGCCGCCGCCGCCGAACACCCAGCCCCGGGCCTCGACGAAGTCGATCAGATGGTCCAGCGCATCGTCGTGGGTGAGGGCGCTGCGGTCGTAGGTCAGTTCGAAGCTGAAGCCGAACTCCTGGAACTCGCCCAGGCGCAGCTTCTTGCGCAGGCGGCGCTTGCGCGGCTTTTCCATCTGCTCGGGAGTGAGGAATTTCATCGTCGGCCTTCCTGGGTCAGTCGTCGTAGCCAAGGTTCGGCGCCAGCCAGCGCTCGCTGACGCTGGCTTCCTGGCCCTTGCGCTGGCTGTAGCGTTCCACCTGGTCCCTGTCGATCTTGCCGACCGCGAAGTACTGCGCCTGCGGATGGGCGAAATACCAACCGCTGACCGCCGCGGCGGGGAACATCGCGTAGTGCTCGGTCAGGCTGACGCCGGACAGGCCCTGCGGATCGAGCAGTTCGAACAGGGTGCCTTTCTCGGTATGGTCGGGGCAGGCCGGGTAGCCCGGTGCCGGGCGGATGCCGACGTATTGCTCCTTGATCAAGGCCTCGTTGTCGAGGTGCTCGTCGCGGGCGTAGCCCCAGTACTCCTTGCGCACCCGCTCGTGCAGCCACTCGGCGCAGGCTTCGGCGAGGCGGTCGGCGAGCGCCTTGACCATGATGCTGTTGTAGTCGTCGCCCTTGGCTTCGTACGCCTTGGCCACTTCCTCGGCGCCGATCCCGGCGGTGGTGATGAAGCCGCCGAGGTAGTCGCGCACGCCGCTTTCCTTCGGCGCGACGAAATCGGCCAGCGACAGGTTCGGCTTGCCGTCCGGCTTGATCGTCTGCTGCCGCAGGTGGTGCAGGGTGGCGAGGGTCTCGCCGTCGGCGTCGTAGACCTCCAGGTCGTCGTGCTCGACCTGGTTGGCCGGCCAGAAGCCGAACACCGCGCGGGCCTTGATCAGCTTCTCGTCGATCAGCTTCTTCAGCATCGCCTGGGCGTCGTTGAACAACGAGGTGGCGGCCTCGCCGACCACCTCGTCGGTGAGGATGCGCGGGTACTTGCCGGCCAGGTCCCAGGAAATGAAGAACGGTGTCCAGTCGATGTACTCGGCGAGCACCGCGAGGTCGATCTCGTCGAGCACCCTGACGCCGGTGAAGGAAGGCGTCGGCGCCTGGTAGCCGGCCCAGTCGAAGGCCGGCTTGTTGGCGATCGCCTGTTCGTAGCTCAGTCGCTCGGTGCGGGCGCTGCGGTTAGCCGTGCGTTCGCGGACCACCGCGTAGTCGGCGCGGGTGCGGGCCACGTAGTCGGCCTTCAGCTCCTTGGACAGCAGGCTGGTGGCCACGCCTACCGCGCGCGAGGCGTCGGTGACGTAGACCACCGCGTCGTTGCTGTACTGCGGGTCGATCTTCACCGCGGTGTGAGCCTTCGAGGTGGTGGCGCCGCCGATCATCAGCGGCAGCTGGAAATTCTGCCGCTGCATTTCCTTGGCGACGTGGACCATCTCGTCCAGCGACGGCGTGATCAGGCCGGACAGGCCGATGATGTCGCACTTCTCGGCGATGGCGGTCTGCAGGATCTTCTCCGCCGGCACCATCACGCCGAGGTCGACCACGTCATAGCCGTTGCAGCCGAGCACCACGCCGACGATGTTCTTGCCGATGTCGTGCACGTCGCCCTTCACCGTGGCCATCAGGATCTTGCCCTTGGCTTCCGGCTTGTCGCCTTTCTCCGCCTCGATGAAGGGAATCAGGTGGGCCACCGCCTGCTTCATCACTCGCGCGGACTTGACCACCTGCGGGAGGAACATCTTGCCGGCGCCGAACAGGTCGCCGACCACGTTCATCCCGGCCATCAGCGGGCCTTCGATGACCTCGATGGGGCGCGCGCACTGCTGGCGGCATTCCTCGGTGTCCTCGACGATCCAGGTGGTGATGCCCTTGACCAGCGCATGCTCGAGGCGCTTCTCGACGCTGTAGCTGCGCCATTCCTCGTCCTCGGCCTCCTTGACCGCGCCGCCGCCCCTGTAGTCGTCGGCGATCGCCAGCAGGGCCTCGGTGGCCTCGGGCGTGCGGTTGAGCACCACGTCCTCGACCCGGTCGCGCAGCGCCTTCGGGATCTCGTCGTAGATTTCCAGCTGGCCGGCGTTGACGATGCCCATGGTCAGGCCGTTGCGGATCGCGTAGTAGAGGAACACCGAGTGAATCGCCTCGCGCACCGGGTTGTTGCCGCGGAACGAGAAGGACACGTTGGACACCCCGCCCGAGCTGAGCGCGTAGGGCAGGTGGTCGCGAATGTAGGCGCAGGCGTTGATGAAGTCGACCGCGTAGTTGTTGTGCTCCTCGATGCCGGTGGCGATGGCGAAGATGTTCGCGTCGAAGATGATGTCTTCCGGCGGGAAGCCGACTTCGTCGACCAGGATGTCATAGGAGCGCTTGCAGATTTCTTCCTTGCGCGCCTGGGTGTCGGCCTGGCCGTCCTCGTCGAAGGCCATCACCACCACCGCGGCGCCGTAGCGCTTGCACAGGCGGGCGTGGTGCTTGAAGGCCTCGACGCCTTCCTTCATCGAGATCGAGTTGACGATGCCCTTGCCCTGGATGCACTTCAGGCCGGCCTCGATCACTTCCCACTTGGAGGAGTCGATCATGATCGGCACGCGCGAGATGTCGGGCTCGGAGGCGATCAGGTTGAGGAAGGTGACCATGGCCGCCTTCGAGTCCAGCATGCCTTCGTCCATGTTGATGTCGATCACCTGGGCGCCGGCTTCCACCTGCTGCTGGGCGACCTCGAGGGCTTCCGCGTAGTTTTCCTCGCGGATCAGTCGGGCGAACCTGGCCGATCCGGTGATGTTGGTGCGCTCGCCGACGTTGACGAACAGCGAACTGCGGTCGATGGTGAACGGCTCCAGGCCGGACAGGCGACAGGCCCGGGGTATCTCCGGGATGGCCCGCGGCGGGTACTTGGCCACTGCCTTGGCGATCGCCTCGATGTGCGCCGGGGTGGTGCCACAGCAGCCGCCGACGATATTGAGGAAGCCAGCCGCGGCAAATTCCTCGACCACCACGGCCATTTCCGCCGGCGATTCGTCGTATTCGCCGAAGGCGTTCGGCAGGCCGGCGTTGGGGTGGGCCGAGACATGGGTGTCGGCCTTGGTCGACAGTTCCTCGATGTAGGGGCGCAGCTCCCTGGCGCCGAGCGCGCAGTTCAGGCCCACCGAGATCGGCCGGGCGTGCCGCACCGAGTTCCAGAAGGCCTCGGTGGTCTGGCCCGACAGGGTGCGGCCGGAGGCGTCGGTGATGGTCCCGGAGATCATGATCGGCAGTTCCACGCCGAGCTCCTCGAACACGCCCTGGACGGCGAAGATCGCCGCCTTGGCGTTGAGGGTGTCGAAGATGGTCTCGATCAGGATCAGGTCGGCGCCGCCTTCGATCAGGCCACGGGTCGCCTCGACGTAGTTCTCCACCAGCTCGTCGAAGGTGACGTTGCGGTAGCCGGGGTTGTTCACGTCCGGGGAAATCGAGCAGGTGCGGCTGGTCGGGCCGAGCACGCCGGCGACGAAGCGCGGCTTGTCCGGAGTCTCGGCGGTCTTCGCATCGGCCACCTGGCGGGCCAGGCGCGCCCCTTCGACGTTCAGCTCGTAGGCCAGCGCCTGCATGCCGTAGTCGGCCTGGGACACCTGGGTGGCGTTGAAGGTGTTGGTCTCGAGGATATCGGCGCCGGCGTCGAGATAGGCCTTCTCGATGGCCTGGATCACGTCCGGACGGCTGAGCAGCAGGAGGTCGTTGTTGCCCTTCACGTCGCTCGGCCAGTCGGCGAAACGCTCGCCGCGGTAGTCCGCTTCTTCCAGCCTGTAGCTCTGGATCATGGTGCCCATGCCGCCATCGAGGATCAGGATACGTTCCCTGAGGGCGTGCTGGAGGGCTTGCAGGCGGGCGCTGCGATCGGTGAGCGGGCTGGACATGGATGGACCTGGCGTCAGTGGGCGGAAAGGTGAAAAGCATAACAAAGGCAGGGGCTTACCGACCGAGGTTGGCTGGACCATGAATTTCATTCAAGTTGAAGGCTGCTCATTTACCAGCAAAAGGCTGCGGGAGCGCCGCTGTGCCGTAGCGGATGCACAGGATTCGCAGGTCGCGAGGCGTGGGCAGTAGGTGCGGGAGACCCAGGCAGGACTGGCCGGGGCTGGCGGGATGCGGCCGCGAATGAGGTTGGCTCATTCGCGGCGCTGTCTCAACTGGCCTTGGGCAGGCTGCAGCTGGCCAGGGAGTAGACGTAATAGTCGAGGCGGTCGCGGTCGGTACGGTTCCACACCTGGCCGACCGATTTCAGCCCCTGGCTCTGGCCGACCGCGCCGGCGATGCTGCCGCACCAGCACAGCGGGTACTTCTGCCGATACAGCGGGCCGCTGATGACCACCGCCACGTGGCCGTAGGTGCGGCCCTTTAGGCCGGCGATCACCAGGTAACCCTGGGCGGCCTTCTGCGCGGCCTCGGCGCCGGAGGCGAGCCTGCTCCAGCCCTGATGCTGCGCCAGGCCGTCGACCATGGCGTTGGCATTGCCGCGCGGCATCGCCACACCGAGTTCGGCAGCCACCGACTGGACGAAGCCGGAACAGTTGTCCTTGTTCGGGGTGCCGGCCAGGTAGCTCTTGTCCCAGCTGTTCTTGCAGGCGTTGACGATGCATTGATCGAGACTGTCCATGTGTCACCTATGCGTGTCGGAAAAAGGGCGCTCCGGCCCGGGGTCATTTCTTTGCGGTCTGGCAGAACGGTGCGAGCGAGCGCTTCACGATCTTCGCGCAGCTGGCGACGGACTCGCCCGAGCATTTCTCGCCCAGGCGCAGCCCGTCCTTGTCCACCGCCCAGCGCTGGCCGGAGATGTCCTCGCGGTGCACCACCTTGCAGGTGGCGCTGTCGTAGGCCACCAGTTCGGCGCTGGAACCGCTGAATTCATGCATCAGCACGCGCCGCCCGTCCTCGCTGAGGAACACGCCGCCGCGCGACCAGATGCCGCCGTCCTCGATGCGGCAATCGTTGCCGCTGTCGCGGTCGGCCAGGTAGACCGGCGGTTCGGGAAAGGCGTCGGGATTGGCGTCGTTGGGGTCTTCGTTGCTGAACATCACGCGGACGTGCTCGTCCTCGCCGCCGAACATGTTCGGCGAGCCGAGCTGGGGCACGATTTCCAGCTGGGTGAAGGTACAGTCCGCAGCCTGGGCCGAAAGGCTCAGGAAGACAGCGGCGAAGCTGCCGGCGAGCAGTTTCATGGGGCGGGTTCTCCAATGGGCCGCGAGGGCGGCGAAAGGATGGACCAGGCCGCGCCGGGCGCGAACGGAAGCGCCGCCTGGCGACAGGAGGCGGAAGCGGCGAAGAGGGGACGTGGAGCGCACGCGAACGGGCGCGGATGGGGCGCGGCGAGTCGAAACATATCCCTGTTTCCTCGAAGTCATCGTCCTTGATCGCCAGGGCGGGCCTGGGAGCCCGGCTAGCATACGTGGCGGCCGAAGCCGGTGGAATGGCGGCTAAATGATGGCCCGTGCCCGGGGCAATGTCGTCCGCCGCTCCGAAAGTGCGGCGCAGAGAGGCGGGTTTGCTAGAATCGCCCGTCGCCGAGTGAGGAGTGGTTCATGTTGCCAAGACCGTTGGTTGGGTTGGCCTTCGTTTTGTCGTCTTTTATCCAGTCTGTTTGCGCCGCTGAAGTCTCCTATAGCCGCGACGTCCAGCCGATCTTCACTGCCAAGTGCGTCGCCTGCCACGCCTGCTACGACTCGCCCTGCCAGCTCAACCTGAGCAGCGCCGAAGGCGCGCAGCGCGGCGCCAACCAACTGCCGGTCTACGATGGCACGCGGACCAAGGCGCAGGAGACCACCCGCCTGTACCTCGATGCGCACGGCGCCGACGCCTGGCGGCGCAAGGAGTTCTGGTCGGTGCTCGAACCGCAGGGCGGCCAGGCGGCACTGATGGCGCGGATGCTCGAGCTTGGCCACAGCCAGCCGCTGCAGCCGAATGCGAAGATCCCTAAAGGCCTGGACATTTCGATCAACCGCGCCAACCAGTGCCCGACGCCGGCCAGCATCGACGAGTTCATCCGCAAGAACCCAGGTTCCGGCATGCCTTTCGCGGTGGCCGGGCTGAGCGACGACGAATACGCCACCTTGCAGAAGTGGCTGGCCGCGGGCGCGCCGGTCGACGAGCAGCCGTTGCGACTGACCGCCGCCGAGATGCGCCAGGTGGCCAGCTGGGAGAACTTCCTCAACCAGCCCGGAGCCAAGCAGAGCCTGGTATCGCGCTGGCTCTACGAACACCTGTTCCTGGCACACCTGTATTTCCCGGAGCAGGGCGCGCCCGGCCACTTCTTCCAGCTGGTTCGCTCGCGTACGCCCAGCGGCCAGCCGATCGACCCGATTCCCACCCGGCGCCCCAACGACGACCCGGGCAATACCTTCTACTACCGACTGTGGCCGATCCAGGGCGTGATCGTGCACAAGACGCACATCACCTATCCGCTGACGGCGAAGAAGCTGGACCATGTCCAAGAGCTGTTCTTCGGCACCCAGTGGAACACCGACAAGGTCCCCGGCTACGGCCTGCAGAGCCGCGCCAACCCGTTCGCCACCTTCGCCGCGATCCCGGCGCGGGCGCGCTACCAGTTCATGCTGGACAATGCCGAGTACTTCACCCGTACCTTCATCCGCGGGCCGGTCTGCCGCGGACAGATCGCCACCGACGTGATCCGCGACAACTTCTGGGTGGTATTCCAGGATCCCTCCCAGGACCTGTTCGTCACCGATGCCAACTTCCGCGCGCAGAGCGAGCCGCTGCTGGCCTTGCCGGGGCAGATAGACGAGCTGAAGAACCTGCTCGGCCTGTGGAGCGCCTACCGGGACAAGCGCAACGAGTACGAAGACCTGCGCCAGGACGTCTACGCCGACGCGCCGCCACCGACCTGGAGCACGATCTGGCATGGCAACGACAACGCCCTGCTGAGCATCTTCCGCCAGTTCGATAGCGCCTCGGTGCGCAAGGGCCTGCTTGGCGAGATACCGCAGACCCTGTGGCTGATGGACTACCCGCTGTTCGAACGGACCTACTACGGGCTGGTGGTGAACTTCGACGTCTTCGGCAACGTCTCGCACCAGGCGCAGACGCGCCTGTACTTCGACCTGATCCGCAACGGCGCCGAGCAGAACTTCCTCCGCCTGATGCCGGTGGACGCGCGCCAGCCGCTGCTCGACGACTGGTACCAGAACAGCGGCAAGCTGAAGATGTGGCTGGACTACCAGGCCTTCGACAACGACACGCCGAGCGCGCTCGGCCTGCCGGAGCAACAACCGAAGAAGGCCTTCGCCGAAGAACTGCTGCGTCGTTACGGCGACCTCAATGCGCGTCCCGACCCGATCAATCGCTGCCTGGACGGCAACTGCTATCGACCGGGCATCGACCGCGAACTGCAAGACGCCGAGCAGGCCTTCAGTCGCCTGGTCAGCCGGCCGGCGGCCGGCCTCAAGGTAATCGAGCGCTTCCCCGAGGCGACCATGCTGCGGATACGTACGTCCAGCGGCAAGCGCGAGGTCTATACCGTGCTGCGCAACCGCGCGCACAGCAATGTCGCCTTCATGCTCGGCGAGTCGCTGCGCTACCAGCCGGGCCTGGACACCCTGACGATCTACCCCGGCGTGCTGTCCAGCTATCCGAACTTCATGTTCGATCTGCCGGCGACGGATGCCGAGGCCTTCGTCGGCGCCTTGGAGGCGGCGAAGAGCGGCGAGGACTTCGACAAGGTGGTCGAACGCTGGGGCGTGCGCCGCAGCAATCCGCAGTTCTGGAGCTACTTCCACGATCTCGAGGCGTACATCCGCGAAACCGAGCCGGTCGAGGCGGGCGCACTGGACATGAACCGCTACGAGAACCTCTGAGTCTCGCGACCCGCTGCGCAAGGGGCGGGTCGGTTATCGCGAATTATTCCTACTAATTTACTAGGGCTTTATCCGCAAGTACCGATTGGCGTAAACTGTCGGCATATTTGCGAGGAGTTGCCATGAGCGCCATCACCATTACCGAAGCTGCCCAAGCGTATCTGGCCGAGTTGCTGGAGAAGCAGAGCACCCCGGGTATCGGCATTCGTATCTTCATCACCCAGCCGGGTACCCAGTACGCGGAAACCTGCATCGCCTACTGCAAGCCGGGCGAGGAAAAGGTCGAGGACACCGCCATCGCCCTGAAGGACTTCACTGCCTGGATCGATGCCGTCAGCGAGCCCTTCCTCGAAGACGCGGTGGTCGACTACGCCACCGACCGCATGGGTGGCCAGCTGACCATCAAGGCGCCGAACGCCAAGGTGCCGATGGTCAACGAGGACAGCCCGATCACCGAGCGCATCAACTATTACCTGCAGACCGAGATCAATCCCGGCCTGGCCAGCCACGGCGGACAGGTGAGCCTGGTCGACGTGGTCGAGGACAACATCGCCGTGCTGCGTTTCGGCGGCGGTTGCCAGGGCTGCGGGATGGTCGACATGACCCTCAAGGATGGCGTGGAGAAAACCCTGATCGAGCGTATTCCCGAACTGAAGGGCGTGCGCGACGTGACCGACCACAGCAACAAGGAGAACGCCTACTACTGAGGCGTTTCCGTAAAGCAGAAAAGGCGACCGCAAGGTCGCCTTTTTCGTTGCCGGCTCCTCAGCCGGACAGCGCCCGCGCGCGTCGGACCGGCCAGAGCAGGGCGAGTGCCAGCAGCAGCACCGGCCACGCCAGCAGGTTCACCGCGTTCCAGCCGAGGCTGGTGATCAGCGCGCCGGAGCCGAACGACATCAGCGCCGCCACCAGGCTGTTGCCTTGCTCCATCAATCCTTGCGCGGCGCCGCGCTCGCTGTCGGCGTGGCCCTCGCCGAGCAGGGTGGTACCGGCGATCAGCATCAGGTTCCAGCCGCTGCCCAGGGCCAGCGAACTGAGCAGGAACTGCATGACCGACTGCCCGCCCAGGGCGATGCCCGCGCTGGCGGCGAGCAGCGCGGCGCCGAGCAGGGCGACGCGGCGGTTGCCGATGCGGTCGACCAGCGGCCCGGCGAAGAACGCCGGGAGGAACATGCCCAGCACGTGCCACTGGATGACCCGACTCGACTGTTCCAGCGGCAGGCCGCAGAAACTCATGGCCAGCGGCGTGGCGTTCATGATCAGGATCATCAGTCCGTGTCCCGCCGCGGTGCAGGCGATGGCCGCGCGGACCACCGGCCGCTGCAACAGGCCGCCTACGTCGCGCCAGGCGAGTCGTGCCGGGCGCGGCGCCTGGCCTTCGCGGAGCAGGGCCATCAGCGACAGGCCGGCGAGGGCCAGTGCGGCGATCAGCAGATAGGCGCCGACGAAGGGCTGCGCCAGCGCGTTGCGCGACCACAGCGCCAGGCTCGGCGCCAGCAGCGCGGCGAATACCCCGCCGGCGAGCACATAGGCGCTGGCGCGGCCTTTCCGCCCGGCATCCACCGCCTCCAGCGCGGCGAACCGGTAGTACATGGCCGAGGCCTGGTAGATCCCGATGCACAGGGAGCCCAGGCAGAACAAGAGGAAGTCGCCGCTCCACACCCCGGCGGCGCAGACCAGGCCGCCGAGCACACCGCCGGCGGCGCCGAGCATCAGTCCGGGACGGCGGCCGTGGCGCTGCATGAAATACGCCAGCGGCTGCACCGCCAGCAGGTTGCCGAGTACCAGCAGGGCCAGGGGCAGGGTCGCCAGGCTGTTCAGCGGCGCCAACTGGACGCCGATCAGCGAGGTCAGGGTTATGCCGATCAGCGAGCAGGACCAGTACAGCGCCTGGCCGCAGAACAGCAGGAGCAGGGTCGGGTTGCGTAGCAGCATGGCCTCACTCCGGGCAACCGCCGGGCTTGACGACGCGCCGGCTGGAGGCAGGGTGGCGGACCAGCGCATTCGGCGGACGCCTTGGCCGGGCCAGCAGTTCGCCGCCGCAGTTCGGGCACTGGCCGCTCAGGCGGGTCGTTGCGCAGTCGCGGCAGAAGGTGCACTCGAAGGTGCAGATCAGCGCGTCGCCGCTGTCGCCGGGCAGGTCGCGGTCGCAGCACTCGCAGTTGGGGCGCAGTTCCAGCATGGGTAGGTCCTCGGAGGAGCGTCAGGCCAGCATGCCGAAGCGTTCGGCGTATTCCTGGGGACTGACCGAAAGGTGCTTGTGGAAAGTCCGCCGGAGGTTTTCCGGATGGCCGAAGCCGCACAGCCGGGACACCGTGGCGATCGACGCCTGGGCGTCCTGCAGCAGGGCGCGCGCGGCCTCCAGGCGAACCCGTTCGACGTAGCGACCGGGCGCCACGCCCAGTTCCTGGAGAAACACCCGGGACAGCGTACGCGGGCTCATGCAGGCCCGGTCGGCGAGGGCTTCCAGGGACAGGTGGCCGGCGAGGTTGGCGGGAATCCACTCGAGCAGCGCGGCCAGGCGTGGTGTACGGCTCGGTTCCGGGGTCAGCCAGGCGCTGAACTGGGCCTGGCCGCCAGGACGCTTGAGGAACATCACCAGGCGCCGCGCGACGCTGAGCGCCAGGCTGCGGCCGAGGTCGGCCTCGACCAGCGCCAGGGCCAGGTCGATCCCCGCCGTGACGCCCGCCGAGGTGAAGATGTGGGCGTCGCCGTCGCGGCACTGTGGGTCGTAGGTGTGCAGGCGGTCGCCTTGCACATGGACGCCGGGAAACCCCTGGCGCAGCGTCGCCACGTCGGCCCAGTGGGTGGTCGCCAGGCGTCCGTCGAGAACCCCGGCGGCGGCCAGGATCAGCGCTCCCGAACACACCGAGCCGAGCCGGCGTATGCGCGGTTCGGCGGCTTTCAGCCAGGCGAGCAGGTCGGCGTTGCGAGTCTGCGTTTCGACACCGAGGCCGCCGGGAATCAACAGGGTATCCAGGCTCTCCGGAGGACAGTCGCGCCAGGCGCGGTCGGCGCAGATGCGGATGCCCGCGGAGCTGGGCACCGCTTCGCTACGCTCGCCGAGCACCTCTATCCGGTAGAAGGGTGGCAGGCCCTGGCGCTGGCGTTCGACGTTGGCCGAGGCGAATACCTGCAGCGGTCCGGTCACGTCCAGGCTCATCACTTCGGGATAGATCAGGCAGGCAATCAGGCGCGGTTCGGGCATGGCACAACCTCATGACGATGCTGGCAGTCTGGCGTCCTTCGACCCTGGCCGCAATGCCAGTCGGCCCACGGATCTTGCCATTCGCTCGCCGGAACGATGTGCTGCACGATGGCTGGTATCGCCTCGGCACCTCGCATGCCCTATTGTCTGGTAACGGGTGATGGCTTTTTGACTCATCGCTGCAGTGGCGCCAGGGTATTGTCGTTCCAGGCCTGTTTCAGCGTCGGTCCGAGGTAGGGGAGTCAGCATGCTTGCACGCGACAGCCTGGTACAGGCTGGTCTGCCGGATAATCCGTATGCGCGCCAGTTGCGCAACGGTTTTCGCTGGTTGCGTTTCGAAAAGGAGCTGGAAAGCGAATTTCGCGAGTTTCTCAGCTGGAACTCGCTGATGCAGCGGCGCGCCGCCATCGGGGTGGCGCTCCTGATCTGGGCGTTGTTCATTCTGGCCGACTGGCTGATGGTGGATATCCGCCAGCATCCCAGCCTGCTCGAGCAACTGCTGGGCGTACGCCTGGGGATGATCGGCCTGCTGCTGGTGGTCTGGCCGGCGGCGTTCATGCCCAGTCTGCGCAGGGTCGGCGATGTCATCGCACCCTATTGCCTGTTGCTGATCAACCTGGCGGTGCTGGCCTGCGATGTGCTGTTCGAGTGGCATGGGGTGCCGCGCTTCACCCAGTTGGGCGCGACCCTCGGGATTCTCGCGGTGTTCTTTCCGCTCGGCCTGGCGTTCTGGACCTGCGTGCGTCTCGCGTTGTTGTGCCTGACCCTGAACCTGGCGGTATTCCTGCTCTTCGGCGGCGAAGAGAACCTGCGCACCAACCTGCTGAATACCCTCTACAACGGCCTGGTGGTACTGATCTGCTCCTTCGCCCTGTACCTGCAGGACTATGCCCAGCGCGAGCAGTTCCTCGGCCGGCGCCTGCTGGGCATGATGGCCGAGCAGGACAGCCTCACCGGCCTGGTCAACCGGCGCTACTACGAGCTGCTTGCCCAGCGGGCCCTGGAACAGGGTACCCGCGAGGGGAAGGGGGTAGCGCTGATCCTGGTGGATGTCGACGACTTCAAGGCCTACAACGACCACTACGGGCATCCGGCCGGCGATGCCGCCCTGCACCGGCTGGGTGCCGTGCTCCGGCAGGGCGCGCGGCGGCCGATGGATATCGCCGCGCGCCTGGGCGGCGAGGAATTCGCCGTGTTGCTGTACGACAGCGAGGAGGGCAACACCCTGGCCATCGCCGAACGCCTGCGGCAGGCGGTGGAGGCGCTGGGCATCGAGCACCGCCGCTCCAGCGCCGGCCCTTGCCTGACGATCAGCCTGGGGGTCGCCTATTCGACCTCCGGCATGGGCCTGGACGCGCTCTATCGCGAGGCCGACCGCGCTCTATACGAGGCCAAGGACGCGGGGCGCAACATGGTGCGCGTGGCGTTCCAGCAGCATGACCGTCTCGAATAGAGGAATGAAAAAGGCGCCCTGGGGCGCCTTTCGTCGTATGGAGCGGCTCAGCCTTGGCTGGGCATACTCCAGTCCTGCAGGCTGTAGCCGTTGTGGCTGAGTTCTTCGCGTGCCTGTTGCAGCAGGCCGGCAAGCTGCTCCGGATCGGAGTAGGCGGAGCTTGGAATGCGCGCACGACCCAGCAGGCGGGTGCCGGTGCGATCGACTACGGACAGGCTCAGGCCGCCGTCACTGCCTAGCTCGGACCAGGCAACGCACTGGTATGGCTGGAAGGCGCGCCCGGTGATCAGCAAAGCCTCGTTGAAACGGAGCGTAGCGTTCATGGGAGTCGGTCTCTCTCGTTCATTGTCTGCGTGGAACATGGGTGGCGCTTCCCGGCTCCACCGTGTTCGGTCACGCTAACTGATGCTTTCGAAAGCGAAAAAGTCACGCCATGGCGCGTTTGTGCAACAGGTTGTCGCCTTTTCGAAGGGTTTGAGCGCGCCGAAGCGGTTATGCGCGGTGTTTTGTCGCAGATTTCCAGGGGGGCGGCCAGGCCGGACTTCGCTCGCCGCCCGCGCCTGCACAGCCTAGAATGGCGGCCCACCTGTGGCAGCGGACCGCTTCGCATGGATATCGACCTCGCCCGTACCTTCCTGGAGATCGCCCGCAGCGGCAGCTTCGTCGCCGCCGCGGAACGCCTGCACCTGACCCAGACCGCCGTCACCGCGCGCATCCAGAACCTGGAAGGGCAGCTCGGCTGCCGGCTGTTCGTGCGCAACCGCGCGGGTGCCCGGTTGACCGCCGACGGCGAGCACTTCCTCGGCTACGCCAGCCAGCTGGTGCAGACCTGGGACGCGGCGCGGCGCGACCTGCCGCTGCCGGACGGCTTCCGCAACCTGCTCAACCTCGGCGGCGAGGTCAGCCTGTGCAATCCGTTGCTGCTGAACTGGATGCGCCGGCTGCGCGAGGCGATTCCCGGGCATGCCGTGCGGGTCGAGATCGGCCAGGGCGCCGACCTGCTGAAGCAGCTGGAGCAGGGCGCGCTGGATGCCGCACTGGTCTACCAGCCGGAATACTGGCCAGGGCTGCAGGTCGAGCAGTTGCTGGAGGAAAAGCTGGTGATGGTGCGTTCCGCCGTAGCCGCGGAGCCCTATCTGTATGTCGACTGGGGCGCGGACTTCCGCAGCCAGCACGACGCCGCGCTGCCGGACCGGGCCAAGGCCGCGCTGGCCTGCAACCTCGGTCCGCTGGCCCTGCAATACATCATGCAGAACGGTGGCAGCGGCTATTTCCGCACCCGGGTGGTGAGCAGCTACCTGGACAGCGGCACCCTGCAGCGGGTCGAGCAGGCGCCGGAGTTCGCCTACCCGACCTACCTGGTGTATTCCCGCGAACGCCTCTCGCCGACCCTGCGCCATGCCTTCCAGTTGTTGCGCGAGCTGGTTCGCGAGGACAGCGACTGGTCGCAGCGCTGGGACTACGTGATCTGATCGGCGTGGCCCAGGTGCTGCAACCAGTTGCGATAGAGCGCGGCGATCAGGTCGGTCTGGCTGACGATGCCGACCAGGTAGCCTGCCTCGTTGAGCACGGGCAGGCAGTGCAGGCCCTCGTCGGATAGCAGCGAGACCAGTTCGACGGCATGGGTGTCGGCCTGCACGCAGACCACCGGGGTGGTCATGATCGTCTTCAGCTTGGTCCCGCGCAGGAAGCGCAGGCGCTTGAACGGGCTGCCGTCGGGGCGGAAGTGCTTGAGCAGGTCGCTCTGGGTGACGATGCCGGCCAGCCGGCGATGCTCGTCGAGCACCGGCAGGGCCTTCAGGCGGTGCTCCTGCAATTGCTTCCAGGCATCGTCGATGAAGGTCTCGGTGCTGGCCGTCTGCACGTCGCGGGACATGATCCGTGCCGCGGTCAGCTCGCCCATGCGCCGGCGCAGGGCGTAGCGCTCCGTGTGGTGGATCAGGCGCTCGAGATCGTCGCGGGTGATGTCGACGAATTCACCGAAGTCCTGTAGCGCCTGGTCCAGGTCCCGGGCGGAAAAGTCCGTCCGCGCGCTCGGCGCCAGGTCGCGGGTGCCGTGCAGGTTGGCCCGGGGCGGCTGGTAGGGCCGGGGGTAGGGTGAGCGCATCAGGTTGTTGTAGAGCAGCGCGCAGCCGATCAGCACCAGGGTGGCGAGGAGGATCGGCCAGACCACGTCGACGCCGAGTTCGCTCAGCGACGGGTTGAGGGCCACGCTCAGGGCCAGCGCGCAACTTGGTGGATGCAGGCAGCGCAGGGCGAACATCAGCAGCATGCCCAGGGCCATGCCGACCAGCGCCGGGGCCAGTTCGTGCCCGAACCAGCAGGCGCTGAGACCGCCGGCCAGGGCGGCGACCAGGTTGCCGCCGAGCATCGACCAGGGTTGTGCCAGCGGGCTGGAGCCGAGGGCGAACAGGAGTACGGCGGATGCGCCGAGCGGCGCGGCCAGGCGCAGCGCCAGCTCGGTGCCGAACAGCGCCTGGCAGGCGAACACCGCGGCGAGCGCGCCGATGCAGGCGCCGAGTCCGGCGCGCAGGCAGTCGCGCGGGCGAGCGTTCAGGGTCAGGGGGCGGAAGCCTTTCAGCCAGGTTCTTACGGTGACGCCGGGAGAATCGTTCATGAGTTCATCGAGACAAAAGAAAGGGGCCGTTGCCGGCCCCGCAAAGGCACTTGCGTGCTGGAGGCATCCATCCCTGGATGATGGAGTCGGTTCAGGCGAGGAAGGGCGGGTCGCTTGTCTCGCGGACTTCCTCGAGCGGCCGCACGACTCGCCGACAGACCTTGCCGGTATCCCGGGCCACCCGTCGGGCCGCCTCCGGGTCGTCGGCGAACGGCAGCAGGGCGGCCTGCTCGCGCTCCTCGCGGGTACTGCCGGCGAGGCTGAGGACCAGGCCGAGCGCCAGGGTCGAGAGACACAGCAGGGACAGCAGCATGTTCAGGCCTCCTGCCCGGCCGCGAGGGCCGGCAGTGGCCGGTCCTGCGCCGCGCGCAGGGTCCGCCAGGTGTTGTAGGCCATCAGCAGCATGCCGCTGGCGAAGGTGGCGCCGCCGAGCAGGCGCACCACATAGCCCGGATGGCTGGCCACCAGCGCCTCGACGAACGAGTAGGTGAGCGTGCCGTCCTCGTTGATCGCCCGCCACATCAGGCCCTGGGTGATGCCGTTGACCCACATCGAGGCGATGTACAGCACGGTGCCGATGGTGGCCAGCCAGAAGTGCGCGTTGATCAGGCCGGTGCTGTGCATCCGCTCGCGGCCCCAGAGTTTCGGGATCATGTGGTAGAGCGTGCCGATGGAAATCATCGCCACCCAGCCGAGGGCGCCGGCGTGGACGTGGCCGATGGTCCAGTCGGTGTAGTGGGACAGCGAGTTGACGGTCTTGATCGCCATCATCGGGCCTTCGAAGGTGGACATGCCGTAGAACGCCAGGGAGACCACCAGGAAGCGCAGGATCGGATCGTCGCGCAGCTTATGCCAGGCACCGGAGAGGGTCATCATGCCGTTGATCATGCCACCCCAGCTCGGCGCCAGGAGGATCAGCGACATCACCATGCCCAGCGACTGCGCCCAGTCCGGCAGCGCGGTGTAGTGCAGGTGGTGCGGGCCGGCCCAGATGTAGATCGAGATGATCGCCCAGAAGTGCACGATGGACAGGCGGTAGGAGTAGATCGGCCGGCCGGCCTGCTTGGGCACGAAGTAGTACATCATGCCGAGGAAGCCGACCGAGAGGATGAAGCCGACCACGCTGTGCCCGTACCACCACTGGATCATCGCGTCGGTGGCGCCGGAATAGGCGGAGTAGGACTTGGTCAGGCTCACCGGTAGCAGCGCATGGTTCACGATGTGGACCATCGCGGTGACGATGATGAAGGCGCCGTAGAACCAGTTGCCGACGTAGATGTGCTTCACCTTGCGGCGGGCGATGGTGCCGAAGAACAGATAGGCGTAGACCACCCAGACGATGGTCATCCACAGCGCCAGGGGCCACTCCATCTCGGCGTATTCCTTGGAGGTGGTGTAGCCCAGCGGGTAGCTGACGATCATCCCCACGATCGCCGCCTGCCAGCCCCAGAACACGAAGCGCGCCAGGGAATCGGAGATCAGCCGCACGCCGCTGGTGCGCTGCACCACGTAGAAGGACGTGGCGAACAGCGCGCTGCCGCCGAAGGCGAAGATCACCAGGCTGGTATGGATCGGGCGGATCCGGCCGAAGCTGGTCCAGGGCAGGTCGAGGTTGAGCTGCGGCCAGACGAGTTGGGCGGCGATGAACACCCCCAGGCCCATGCCGAGGATGCCCCAGACCAGGGTCATCAGGGTGAACTGGCGGACGACGTCGTAGTTGTAGCCGTCCGGGTCTTTTCTGCTATCCGTATCGTTCATGGTCGCTGGCACGCCGGGCCCCGGAGTCCGGCCGGCTGGCGAGCAGGCGCGACCCTCGGGTCCTCGTTGGGTTATCGGTATTTTTCTGGGTATCCCGTTGCCGGGTCGATGGAGTGCGGAGGTCGGATCTTCGTCTGGAAGGCTCGGAACAGACGGCTCGTGGCACTTGGTGGACATTCTAGGAGGGGAGGTTTATTCGTCTCCAACGAATAATGTTGCTATTACAGTGCAAAATAATTGAATTAAAGCGAGCGAGGTCTTGCGTGGGGACGAGCCCTCGCGGATGTCCGCGCCACGAGGTGGGACGAGTTCTGCGCTAGGGCGGATAACCGTTTCGCGGTTATCCGCCGTTCCTGCGGTAATGGCGGATGACGCTGCCGCGATGACAGGCTCAGCCCGCCTTTTTCTTCTTCGGCAGCAGGCGCTTGACCAGCAGCACCCCTGCCAGCACCACCGCGCCGGCGACGATGCCGAACAGGAAGTTCAGCAGGGTCGGGGTGATCGCCGCCAGCAGCGGGCCCAGCGTGGCGATGCCGGCGACGCTCTGCGCGGCCTGTTCGATGGCGTGGTGGACCAGCGGGATGCCGTGGGTGAGGATGCCGCCACCGACCATGAACATCGCCGCCATGCCGACCACCGACAGGCCTTTCATGAGGTACGGCGCGGTGCGCAGGATGGCGCCGCCGAGCCCCCGGGCGAAGCCGCTGTCGCGCTTGGACAGGTAGAGACCGGCGTCGTCCAGCTTGACGATACCGGCGACCAGGCCGTAGACACCGACGGTCATCACCAGGGCGATGCCGACCAGCACCAGCACCTGGGTGGTGAAGCTGGACTCGGCGACGGTGCCGAGGGTGATGGCGATGATTTCCGCGGAGAGGATGAAGTCGGTGCGGATGGCGCCGCCGATCTTCTGTTTCTCCAGGGCTGCCAGGTCGACGTTGGCCGCCAGCGCCTGCTCGTCGCCATGCTCGTCTTCATGGGGCAGGTACTTGTGGGCGATCTTCTCGAAACCCTCGAAGCACAGGTAGGCGCCGCCGAGCATCAGCAGCGGGATCACCGCCCAGGGCGCGAAGGCGCTGATCAGCAGGGCGGCGGGGACGAGGATCGCCTTGTTCCGCAGCGAGCCCTTGGCCACCGCCCAGACCACCGGCAGTTCGCGGTCGGCGTTGACCCCGGTGACCTGCTGGGCGTTCAGCGCCAGGTCGTCGCCGAGGACACCGGCGGTCTTCTTCGCGGCGACCTTGGTCATCAGCGAGACGTCGTCGAGCACCGCGGCGATGTCGTCGAGGAGGGTGAGGAGGCTGGCTCCGGCCATCTTGGGGTTTCCTTACAGGTAGTGGGCGGTGAGGGGCGCCTATTTGACAATGTAACGATGCCCGCGAACAGAGGGCCTTTGCGGCTGAAACAGGCAATTTCGACAGGCAGTTCCGGATTCGCCCCATGGGCCGCTAGAATACGCGGCTGTTCGCCTCCCCTGAAACAGGTTGTTACGGAATGAGCCTTTCCCTGCTTCGCCTGGTGGGATTCGTCCTCGGTCTTTTCCTGCTCACCCTGGCGGCCAGCATGCTGATTCCGCTGCTGACGCTTGTGCTCTTCCAGCGCTACGACGATTTCGATGCCTTCCTCTGGTCGAGCCTGCTCACCGCGGCTGCCGGCCTCGCGCTTCTCCTGCCGGGGCGCCCGGCTCAGGTGCATTTTCGTGCCCGGCACATGTACTTCCTGACCACCGCCAGCTGGGTGGTGGTCTGCGCCTTCGCCGCCTTGCCGATGGTGATGGCGCGGCACATCAGTTATACCGACGCGTTCTTCGAGACCATGTCGGGCATCACCACCACCGGTTCCACGGTATTCAGCGGCCTGGACCAGATGTCGCCGGGTATCCTCATCTGGCGTTCGCTGCTGCACTGGCTCGGCGGCATCGGCTTCATCGGCATGGCGGTGGCGATCCTGCCGCTGCTGCGCGTGGGCGGCATGCGCCTGTTCCAGACGGAGTCTTCCGACTGGGGGGAGAAGGTGGTGCCGCGATCTCACATGGCGGCCCAGTACATCCTCGCTGTCTACGTGGCGCTCACGCTGCTGGGCGTACTGTGTTTCTGGTGGGCGGGCATGACGCCCTTCGAAGCGCTCAACCATTCGATGGCCGCGCTTTCCACTGGTGGCTTCTCCACCTCCGACGCGTCTCTCGCGCACTGGCCGCAGCCGGCGGTGCACTGGGTCGCCGTGCTGTTCATGATCCTCGGCAGTCTGCCGTTCACCCTCTATGTCGCTACTCTGCGCGGCCATCGCATGGCCCTGCTCAAGGATCACCAGGTACATGGTTTCATCGGCTTCCTGGGGGTGACCTGGCTGGTGATCGCCTGCTGGCTCTGGATGAACTCCGATTATGGCTGGTGGGATGCGCTGCGCCTGGTGGCCGTCAATGTCACGTCGGTGGTGACCACCACCGGCTTCGCCCTGACCGACTACACCACCTGGGGCACCTTCGCGGTCATGCTGTTCTTCTACCTCACGTTTGTCGGCGGCTGCTCGGGATCGACTGCCGGAGGACTGAAGATATTCCGCTTCCAGGTGGCCTTCGTGCTGCTCAAGGCCAACCTGCAGAACCTGGTGCATCCGCGCGCGACTATCCGGCAGAGCTACAATGGTCATCCGCTGGACGAGGAAATCGTCCGCTCGCTGATCACCTTTTCGTTCTTCTTCACCATCACCATCGGCGTGATCGCGCTCGGGCTGACCATGCTCGGCCTCGACTGGATTTCCGCACTCACCGGTGCCGCCACCGCCGTGTGCAACGTCGGGCCTGGGCTCGGGCCGATCATCGGACCGGCGGGCAATTTCTCCAGCCTGCCAGACATGGCCAAGTGGCTACTGACCGTCGGCATGCTGCTGGGGCGCCTGGAAATCCTCACCGTACTGGTGTTGTGCACCCGCGCATTCTGGCGCTTCTGATCAGGCCTCGCGGAACAGGCTGTCGAGTGCCAGGCGGGCGATGACCAACTCGGCTGCGGTCTCCTCGTGGCTACCATCCTCGTCGAACCAGGCCGCCGAAAGGCCGGCCCAGGCCAGGATCCACAGCAGCAGCCGGTGTCGCTCCAGGCCACTGGCGGCGACGACGATGTCCAGCTGGCGCCCGAAGCGACCGGGCGCCTGGGCGGTCTTCGCGTCGGGGTTGGTGAACAGGTTGGCGTAGTCGTAGCCGCGTTCGCCGTAGAGGCGCTTGGGATCGATCACCAGCCAGCCGCGCGCGCCGAAGTCGAGCACATTGCCGTGGTGGATGTCGCCGTGCAGCGGGCGCTGCTCGCGGGCGGTCGCCAGCAGGTGGCGGGCGGCGTCCGCTGCGTCGACGTAGAGCCCGCCGTAGCGGCGCTCGGCGGCGTACAGCGAGTCGAACCAGCGCTCCAGCGGGACCAGTTCCGGCAGCGGCCCCGGGCGCGGCACGTGGATACGCTCGATGGCCTGGCAGAGGATGCGCGTCGCCTGTTCGTCCTCGCCGCGCTCGACCATCTGCAGCAGCGAGCGCGTGCCGGTGGCACGCTCCATCAGCAGCGCCTGTTCGTCATGGGCCAGCACTCGCGCGGCGCCCTGGCCGTCCCACCAGTTGAGCAGCACGTGGCCGAAGCGTTCCTCCTCCGCGCAGGCGATCTTCAGCATCGCCGGCGCGCCGCGATGGCGGACCGGCAGCAGATGGCTGCTGTGGGTGGCGAAGGGCGCGCCGTCGGGTTGCAGCGCCCAGCGTTCGAGATAGGGCGAGAAGTCGAGGCGCTCGTTCACGGCGGACTCAGGCGCCGAGGCGCTGCTGGATGAAGTCGAGGAAGCACTGGATGCGCAGCGCCAGTTGCGAATTGCGGTAGTACACCGCATGGATCGGTTGCCGGTATTCGCTCATCTGTTCGGCGAACAGCGGCACCAGTCGGCCTTCCAGGATGTCGCGGTCGGTCATGAAGCTGGCCAGGCAGGCGATGCCCTGGTGGCTCAGCGCCAGCTGGCGCAGGGTTTCGCCGCTGGAGGCGCAGATGTCCGGCTGGATGTCCAGGCGGTCGCCGTCGACATGTACCACCGGCCAGCGGTTGAGGTGTTCTGGCTGGGTGAAACCGAGCAGCGTGTGCTCGGCCAGCGCCTCGACATCCCGTGGCGGGCCAGGTACTCGGGGCTGGCGAGGATGTGCAGGCGGCTGGCGCCGAGCGGGCGAGCGTGGAGGGTCGAGTCGCTGAGGGCGCCGATGCGGATCGCCACGTCGGTGCGCTGTTCCAGCAGGTCGATGATCAGGTCGTTGGTGTTCAGTTCCAATTGGATGTTCGGGTACAGCCGGCGGAACTCGCCGATGTGCGGCACCACCGCGTGCAGCATGAAGGGCGAGGCGGCGTTGATCCGCAGGCGCCCGGCGGGACTTTGCCGGCGCAGGGCGAGGCGTTCCTCCAGTTCTTCCATCCGTTGCAGGATCTGCCGGGCCTGTTCGAGGAAATAGCGCCCTTCCTCGGTCAGTTCCATGCGCCGGGTGGTGCGGTTGAGCAGGGTGGTGCCGAGCTTGTGCTCGAGGCGCGAGAGGGTACGGCTGACGGCCGAGGCGGTCAGACCCATGTGCTCCGCGGCAGCGCTGATGGAACCGCTGTCGACTACACTGACGAAGCTTTGCAGTTCATCGGAGTTGGCTTTCATTCGTGACTCCAGGGCAATCATTGCGAAGCATAGCGATCTTTTCAGCAATGAATGAAGAGGCACGCGTGCCAGCAGGAGGTTTTCATGCCCGGCCATCGCATCACCCTCACCGGAGAAAAGCAGACACTCCTGATCACCCTCTACGCCAAGGCTCTGGACAGCCGCCTGGAGGACTCCATCCTCCATGATCGTTTCGCCGAGGAGGCGGTGCGGCAGATCGACTTCGACTTCTCCAGGGTCGCCCTCGGCAAGGGCAACGAACGGGCCCTGGCCATGCGCTCGCATTACTTCGACCAGGCCTGCCGCGACTTCCTCGGCCGCCATCCCGAGGGCCAGGTGCTCAACCTCGGTTGCGGCCTGGACAGCCGTATCTACCGGCTCGATCCGCCGGCCGAGGTGCCTTGGTTCGACCTTGACTATCCGCAGGTCATGGACCTGCGCGAGCGCCTCTACCCGCCGCGCGCCGGCGCCTACCGGGCGCTGCGCCACTCGGTGGACGACGACGGCTGGCTGCAAGGGGTGCCGCGCGAACGGCCCGCCCTGGTCCTGGCCGAGGGGCTGATGCCTTATCTGCGGGAGCCCCAGGTGCGGCGCCTGGTGGAGCGCCTGGTCGACCACCTGGGCAGCGGCGAGCTGCTGTTCGACGGCTACGGCCGCCTCGGCATCATGCTGCTGCGCCTGTATCCGCCGCTGCGCGAGACCGGGGCGCAGGTGCACTGGAGCATCGACGACCCGCGCGAACTCGAGCAGTGGCATCCGGCCCTGCGCTTCATCGAAGAGGTCACCGACTACGATCCGCAGGATGTCGCCAAGCTGCCGCAGTCGTCGCGGCTGCTGCTGCCGATCTACAACGGCTTCGCCTTCCTGCGGCGGATGGGCCGGTTGATCCGCTACCGTTGGCCCAGGGTCTAGGCGCCGAGGCGAGGCCGGGGTTCAGGCGAGCACCGCCACCGACTTGATCTGCGCCCACACCAGCTGGCCGGGCCGTAGTTGCAGTTGGTCCCGTGAGTAACGGGTGATCCGCGCCAGCAACGGGTTGCCGCCGGCGTCCAGGCGCACCAGCACGTGGGCCGCGGTGTCGGTATCGACCAATTCCAGGACCCGTACCGGCAGGCGGTTGAGGATGCTGCTCTGGGCGTCCTCGCGCAGGTTCAGGCTGACGTCGCGCGCCTGTACCTTGAAGCGCAGGCGCTTGCCGGCAGCCAGCGGGGCGTGGGCGACACGCATCTGCAGCGCGCTGCCGGGCAGGACCAGGGTCAGCAGGCCGTAGGCCGGGTCGTGGCCGCTGACCGTACCCTCGATCACCACCCCGGCGTCGTCGTCCAGCGCCAGCGGCAGGTCCACTCGCGCCAGGGTTTCGCCGATCGGCCCGCTGGCGCGGACCCTGCCGTTCTCCAGCAGCACCAGGTGATCGGCCAGGCGCGCCACTTCGTCCGGCGAATGGCTGACATAGAGGACCGGGATGTCCAGTTCCTCGTGCAGGCGTTCGAGATAGGGCAGGATCTCGCCCTTGCGTTTCAGGTCGAGGGATGCCAGCGGCTCGTCCATCAGCAACAGACGCGGGCTGGTGAGCAGGGCCCGGGCGATGCCGACGCGCTGCTGTTCGCCGCCGGAGAGACGTTCGGGCATGCGCTCGAGCAGGTGCTCGATGCCGAGCAGGGCACAGGCCTGTTCCAGCTCGACGCGGCGTTCGGCGGCGGCGATGCGCCTGAGGCCGAAGACCAGGTTGCGCCGCACCGATAGATGGCGGAACAGGTTGGCGTCCTGGAACACATAGCCGAGGGCGCGCCGGTGCGGCGCGACGAAGAGGTTGCGGCGGCTGTCCTGCCAGGTCTCGCCGTTGATCGTCACCTCGCCCTCGGCGGCCTTTTCCAGGCCGGCGATGCAGCGCAGGCAGGTGCTCTTGCCCGAGCCGGAATGGCCGAACAACGCGGTGACGCCGCGGCCGGGCAGGTCCAGGTCGACGTCCAGTTCGAAGCCGGGGTAGGCGCGGCGGAAGCGCAGGCGCAGGCCATCCATCTCAGGCCCAGCCCGGCCGGCGGCGCCGGCCCGAATAGAGGGCGAGGAGGACGATGAAGGAGAACACCACCATGCCACCGGCCAGCCAGTGGGCCTGGGCGTACTCCATGGCTTCGACGTGGTCGAATATCTGCACCGAGACCACGCGGGTCTTCTCCGGAATGTTGCCGCCGATCATCAGCACCACGCCGAACTCGCCGACGGTGTGGGCGAAGCCGAGGATCGCGGCGGTGACGAAGCCCGGCCGGGCCAGCGGCAGGACCACGCTGAAGAAACGGTCGATGGGGCTGGCGCGCAGGGTCGCAGCGGCCTCCAGCGGTTTCTCGCCGATCGCCTCGAAGGCGTTCTGCAGCGGTTGCACGACGAAGGGCAGCGAGTAGAACACCGAGCCGACCACCAGGCCGGCGAAGGTGAAGGGCAGGGTGCCCAGGCCGAGGCCCTGGGTGAGCTGGCCGATGAAACCGTTGGGACCCATGCTGACCAGCAGGTAGAAACCGATCACCGTCGGCGGCAGCACCAGCGGCAGGGCCACCACCGCGCCGATCGGCCCCTTCAGCCAGGAGCGGGTGCGCGCCAGCCACCAGGCGATGGGCGTGCCGATCAGCAGCAGGAGGAGGGTGGTGAGCGAAGCCAGTTCGATGGTCAGCCAGATGGCCGCCAGGTCCGTACTGTCGAGTGGCAACGCCATGCGGGTCCCGCCTTAGAGTTCGTAGCCGTAGGACTTGATCAGCGCGGCGGCCCTGGGACCCTTGAGGTAGTCGACCAGGGCCCTGGCGGCGGCGTTGTCCTTGCCCTTGTTGAGGATGACCGCGTCCTGACGGATCGGGTCGTGCAGCTCGGCGGGAACGATCCAGGCCGAGCCGCTGGCGACTTTACCATCCTTGTAGATCTGCGACAGGGCGACGAAGCCCAGTTCGGCGTTGCCGCTGGAAACGAACTGGTAAGCCTGACTGATGTTCTGTCCTTCCACCAACCTCGGCCCGAGCGTGGCGGCGAGACCGAGCCTGTCCATCGCCTGGGTCGCGGCGAGGCCGTAGGGCGCGGTCTTCGGGTTGGCGATGGCCAGGTGCTTGAAGCCGGCGCGCTTCAGCACCTCGCCCCTGGCGTCGACGTAGCCGGCCTTGGGCGACCAGAGCGCCAGGGTGCCGATGGCATAGGTGAAGCGCGAGCCGGGCACGATCTCGCCTTCCTGCTCCAGCTTCGCCGGCGTGCTGTCGTCGGCGGAGAGGAAAACCTGGAATGGCGCGCCGTTCTTGATCTGGGCATAGAACTGGCCGGTGGCGCCGTAGGCGGCGACCAGCCTGTGCCCGGTGTCCTTTTCGAAATCCCTGGCGATGGCCTGGATCGGCGCGGTGAAGTTGGCCGCGACGGCGACCTGAACTTCCTCGGCGCTGGCGGCCAGGGTTACGGCGCTGGCGAGGAGGGCGAGCAACAGCTGGGGCAGTCGGGTGGTCATGGGAGCTCCTGTGGAGGGCGGACGGGGCTGGCGCAAGCTTAGGGCTTCGCTATGGCTTTTGGAATATAGCGGTGCGTGGAAATTGATCTCGCGCAAGACGCTCAGGCGCCCACCGCACGGATCCGCCGGCGCGCGGCGGACTCGGCGGGGGTGGCGAGGCAACCGGCGCAGACCAGCCGGACGATGTTCTCCGCCGCCTGCCGGTAGTCGTCCGGACGCAGTCCCGCCTGCCCGGTCAGACGCGCCAGCTGCCAGCCGCCGAGGGCATAGGACTCGGTCATGGCCCAGAGGTTGAGCAGCAGGTGGTACGGATCCAGCGGCGCCAGCAGGCCCTCGGCGATCCAGTGGCGGATGCGTTCGGCGTTGCGTTCGGCCTGGGCGTCGAGGCGTTCCAGCAGCGTCGCCGGCATGCGCGGCGCGCCGCGCATGATCTCGCAGGAGAAGACCCTGGCCGCGTGCGGCCGCTCGGCGCCGATGCGCATCTTGTTGTCGACGTAGGCGCGTAGCGCCTCGGCGGGCGGCTGGTCGCCGGCGAATGGCCGGGAGGCTTCCAGCAGAGGCTCGACGATGCTGTCCAGCACCGCTTCGTAGAGTTGCGCCTTGGAGCGGTAGTAATAGAGCACGTTGGCCTTGGCCACGCCGGCGTGCTCGGCGACGTCGCTGAGCCGGGCGGCGCTGAAGCCGCAGTCGGCGAAGACTTCGCAGGCGGCGTCGAGGATCAGTTGCAGGTTGCGTTGGCGGATCTTCTTCATCGGACCGATACGGGGCAGGTTTCGTTGTTAATATTTTTATATAACGAACGCCTTGTGCCTGGATAGTCGTCGCCATGCCGGTGACGCTTGATCGGATGCGCATTGCCAAGCCGCGGGGGCACTGGTATCTGTATGCATGAACAGTACCAGGCTCCGCTTCCCGTGAATTCCCCAGCGCTTCCCGAACCCTTCTACTACCTGCACAACTTCCGCGCGGTGCTCGCCTGGATCGGCGAACGCTATGCCGATCTGCTCGACGACCAGGAGCGCGCCTTCATCGCCGCGTTCGCCGCGCTGCCCGAGGCCAGCCAGGCGTTGCTGGTGCGCATGGTGATGCGCAAGGGCACGCTGTTCCGCGAAGGCAAGCTGGCCTATGCCGAGATCGGCGATACCCATGCTGCCGTGCAACCCTTGCTCGCGCTGGGCTGGGTGGACGCGCAGCCGGAGCTGGAACTGGCGCAGCTGTTCGCGCTGCTGAAGAAGGACGAATTGTCGCGGCTGTTCCGGGCGCATCTCGAGCGGGCCAACCTGCGCAAGGACGAACTGCTGGAACGGCTGCAGCCGTTGTTTCCCGAGGCGCGGCGGCTGGCCGAGTGGCAGGCCGACTTCCCCGAGCCGATCTATGCGCTGCGCTGCATGGCGCTCTGCGACCGCCTGCGGCTGATGTACTTCGGCAACCTGTGGCAGGACTGGTCGGAATTCGTCCTCGCCGATCTGGGCATCTATCGCTACGAAAGCGTCGAGTTTTCCGCCGATTCCCGCGGCTTTCGCCAGCGCGAGGACATCGACGCCTACCTGCGCCTGTTCGATTGCCGGCAGCGCTTCGACCTCGGCGAGCCGCTGGGCGAGCTGCTCGCCGACCTGCCGCGCGAGCCGTATGCCAACTCCTGGCTGGAGGGGCGACGGGTCAAGCTGCTGTTCCAGTTCGCCCAGCACTGCGAGAAGCGACAGGATTTCCACCTGGCCCACGCACTCTATCGCCAGTCCAGCCATCCCGGCGCGCGCCTGCGGGCGATCCGCAGCCTGGAGCGCGGCGAGCGCTTCGCCGAGGCCCATACGCTGGCGCTGGAGGCCGCCAGCGCGCCGGAAAGCGACGCCGAGCGCCAGGGCCTGGCGCGGCTGTTGCCGCGCCTGCAGGGCAAGCTCGGCCTGCCGCGGCAGGCGCGGGCCGCGCCGCCGGAAATCGAGCGCCTGGAACTGTGCCTGGCGTTCCCGGACGAGCCGCGCAGCGTCGAGTGGGCGGTCCGCGAGCACCTGGAAGAGCCCGGTTGCGCGGTGCACTACGTCGAGAACGGCCTGATCAACTCGCTGTTCGGGCTGCTCTGCTGGGAGGCGATCTTCGCCGCCATTCCCGGGGCGTTCTTCCATCCCTTCCACAGTGCGCCGGCGGACCTGCACGGTGCCGACTTCCACCAGCGCCGCGCCGCCCTGTTCGAGGCCTGCCTGGGCCGGCTGGAGGATGGCAGCTATCGCGATGCGATCCGCCGCCGCTACCGCGAGAAATCCGGCCTGCAGTCACCCTTCGTCCACTGGGAGCTGCTCGGCGAGGATTTGCTCGAGCAGGCGCTCGACTGCCTGCCGGCGGCCCACCTGCGCGCCTGGTTCGAGCGCCTGCTGGAGGATATCCCGGGCAACCGCGCCGGCCTGCCGGACCTGATCCAGTTCTGGCCGGCGCAGCGCCGCTACCGGATGGTCGAGGTCAAGGGACCGGGCGACCGCCTGCAGGACAACCAGTTGCGCTGGCTGCAATTCTGCCGCGAGCGCGACATGTCGGTGGCGGTCTGCTACGTGCAGTGGCGTGCCGATGCCTGAGGCCGGCGTCGACGTCCCTTACCAGGTGGCGGTGCGCGCGCTCTGCGAGTTCACCGCCAAGCGCGGCGACCTCGACCTGCGCTTCACCCCTTCGCCCAGCGCCCTGGAGGGCATCGCCGGACACACCCTGGTGACCTCCCGGCGTCCCGCCCACTACCAGCGCGAAGTGGCGCTGAGCGGACGCTACCGGCACCTGCAGGTACGCGGCCGGGCGGATGGCTACGATCCACAGGCGAACTGCCTGGAGGAAATCAAGACCCACCGCGGCGACCTCGCCCTGCAACCGGCCAACCACCGGCACCTGCACTGGGCCCAGGCCAGGGTCTACGGCTGGCTGCTCTGCGCCGAACGGAAGCTGGAGGAAATCGAACTGGCGCTGGTCTACCTGGAGGTCGGCGGCCACAAGGAAACGCGTTTCGTCGAGCGCCAGCGCGCCGACGACCTGCGGATCTTCTTCGAAACCCAGTGCCAGGCGTTTCTCGCCTGGGCCGAGCAGGAACTCGCGCACCGCCAGCGACGCGACCGCGGACTGCTCGCGCTGCGCTTTCCCCACGGCGAATTCCGCCATGGCCAGCGACAACTGGCGGAGGCGGTGTACAAGGCGGCCTCCGCCGGTTGCTGCCTGATGGCACAGGCGCCGACCGGGATCGGCAAGACCATCGGCACGCTGTTCCCGCAGCTCAAGGCGATGCCCGGGCAGCGCCTGGACCGGCTGTTCTTCCTCGCCGCCAAGACCCCGGGTCGGGCCCTGGCCCTGGATGCCCTGCGCAGCCTGCACGGGGAGGCCGGCGAACTGCCCGTGCGAGTGCTGGAACTGGTGGCGCGGGACAAGGCCTGCGAGCACCCGGACAAGGCCTGCCACGGCGAATCCTGTCCCCTGGCCCGGGGCTTCTACGAGCGCCTGCCGGCGGCGCGCGCCGCCGCCGTGGAGGCGCGCTGGCTGGACCAGGCGCGGTTGCGCGAGGTGGCGCTGGCGCACCAGGTCTGCCCCTATTACCTGGGCCAGGAACTGGCGCGCTGGTGTGACCTGGTGGTGGGCGACTACAACTACTACTTCGACCTCGGCGGCATGCTCCATGGTCTGGCCCAGGTCAACCAGTGGCGGCTGGCGGTGCTGGTGGACGAGGCGCACAACCTGGTGGAGCGCGGCCGGCGGATGTACTCCGCCGAACTCGACCAGGGCGATTTCCTCGGCGTGCGCAAGAGCGCCCCGGCGGTCCTGAAGAAACCCCTGGAACGCATCCAGCGTGCCTGGAACGAACTGGCCAAGGCCCAGGCGGACGACTACCAGGCCTACGAGGAGCCACCGCAGAAGCTGCTCCTGGCCTTGCAGAGCGCGGTGGGGGCGATCAACGACCTGCTCGCCGAGCAGCCGCAGGCGCTGGAGCCGGCGCTGCAGGAGTTCTACTTCGCGATCCTGCAGTTCGGCCGCCTCGCCGAGCTGTTCGGCGAGCATTCCCTGTTCGATATCGAGAAGCGTCCAGGCAGCGGCGGCCGCAGCCTGGCCCGCCTGTGCCTGCGCAACGTGGTGCCGGCGGCGTTCCTCGCCGAGCGCTTCGCCGCCAGCCGTTCCACCGTGCTGTTCTCCGCTACCCTCGGGCCGCGCGACTATTACGCCGACCTGCTCGGCCTGCCGGCGGGCACGCCCTGGCTGGAGGTGGACTCGCCGTTCAGCGCCGAGCAGCTGGAGGTCCACCTGCAACGCCGGGTGTCCACGCGCTACGCGCATCGCCAGGCATCCCTGGCGCCGATCGCGGCGATTCTCGGCGAGCAATTTCGCCAGCGGCCGGGCAACTACCTGGCCTTCTTCAGCAGTTTCGATTACTTGCAGCAGGCGCTGGAAGTCTTCCGCCAGGCATACCCGTGGCTGCCGTGCTGGAGCCAGACGCGACGGATGGACGAAGAGGAGCGCCGGGCCTTCCTCGAACGCTTCGTCGCGGGCGGCGAGGGCATTGGCTTCGCCGTGCTCGGCGGTGCCTTCGGCGAAGGCATCGACCTGCCGGGCGAGCGCCTGATCGGCGCTTTCATCGCCACCCTCGGGTTGCCCCAGGTCAACCCGGTCAACGAGCAGATTCGGCTGCGCATGCAGCGCCTGTTCGGCGACGGTTACGACTACACCTACCTGTACCCGGGCCTGCAGAAGGTGGTCCAGGCCGCTGGGAGGGTGATCCGCAGCCGCAGCGATCGCGGCGTGGTGCATCTGATCGACGACCGTTTCGCCCAGGCCAGGGTGCGCCGGCTATTGCCGGGCTGGTGGCAGGTGCGTTGACCGGTTGCGGCACGCCGGGGGTGCTGCCGGAGCGCTGGGGAGCCATGTATAATCGCGCCCCCACGATTTCCCCCGATCCGGACACGCCATGGCTTCCGCCCCCGACGCTACTCCCCAGGCCCCTACCACCGACGACGCCCCGGCCCCTGCCGCGCCGAGCGACGCCAGCGCGCTGCTGAAAGCCGCCCTGGCGAAGAAGAACCAGGCCCAGCTCTATCCGCAGCACAGGGTCCACGACAAGGGCCAGCGCCCCGGCATGGCGCCGCGCGGCACCCGTCGTTCGATGGGCAAACGCTGATACCGGTCTTTCTCCACGACCGTTTTGTGGGCCAGTTCCCGGCCCGGCGGTTCAAAGCGGGCGTCTTTAACAGTTTTGCCCTTTCGCGGCCATAGGCCGCGAGACCATCCCTTATGCTCGCCGCCCCTGGGCGAGCCGCGCCGTTGCAGCATGCCCGTCTGCCGGAACCCGTCTGCTGCATGTCGCGTCATTTCCCATCGTTTCCCATTGCCCCGCGTGGCCTGTCCAGGCAGGTGCCCGCCGCGCTCTGCGTGCTGCTGCTGGCGTTGCTCAGCGCCAGCCTGGCCAGCCAGGCTCGGGCCCTGCGCCATGAACTGGGCGCGTTGCCCGCCGCGTTGCCCGTGGCACCCGCGCGCGCGTCGGTGCCGGCTTCGCGCGCGGCGCTCGCCAGGTTGTTCGGCGCGGCCCCGCCGCCACGCGGCGCGCCCGCCGGCGAGCGCCTGCAATTGCGCCTGCTGGCCTGCTTCCTGGCGCGTCGCGCGGATCGTTCGGCGGCGCTGATCGCGGTGGCCGGGCGCTCGCAGCGCTTCCTGGCGGGCGCCGAAGTGCGCCCCGGCACCGTGCTGCTGGCGGTCTATCGCGACCACGTGGTGCTACGCGACCAGGGTCATGAAGAACGTCTGTATTTCCCCAAAGCCGGAAGGGCAGAAGCCACCCATGCCACGTTGTAGTACCCGTTCCGCCCTCCGTCTGTCTTCGCTGTTCCTGCTGCTGGCGCTCGTCACTCCCGGCCTGGCGGCGACGGCGCATCCGGCGCCTGCCGCCACTGCCGCCGCGCAGGAGGAAGAGCAGTGGACGATCAACATGAAGGAGGCCGAGCTCGGCGACTTCATCGAGCAGGTCTCGGCCATCAGTGGCCAGACTTTCATCGTCGATCCGCGAGTGAAGGGTCGGGTCACGGTGGTTTCCCAGGCGCGGCTGAACCTGGCGGAGGTCTACCAGCTGTTCCTTTCGGTGCTCGCCACTCATGGCTACGCGGTGCTGCCCCAGGACGGGCAGGCGCGCATCGTACCGAACATGGAGGGGCGCCAGGACGCCGCCGGTGGCGGCGTCCACGTCGGGCCGGGCAGCCTGGAGACGCGGGTGATCCAGGCCCGGCAGACCTCGGTGGTGGAGCTGATCCCGATGATCCGTCCGCTGGTCCCGGCCCACGGCCATCTCGCGGCGGTACCCTCGGCCAATGCGCTGATCGTCAGCGACCGGCGCGCCAACATCGAGCGCATCGAGTCGATCGTGCGCAGCCTCGACCAGGCCGGCGAGCACGACTACAGCATCTACGACCTGCGCCATGCCTGGGTCGCGGAAATCGCCGAGGTGCTCGACCAAAGCGTCACCCCGGCCGCCGGAAAGAACGCCGCCACCGTCCAGGTCCTCGCCGACAGCCGCAGCAACCGCCTGGTCCTGCTCGGCCCGCCACAGGCGCGGGCACGGCTGTTGCGCCTGGCGCAGTCGCTGGACGTGCCATCGTCGCGCTCGGCCAACAGCCGGGTGATCCGCCTGCGCCATGGCGACGCCAAGACCATCGCCAGCACCCTGGGAGAGATCGGCGAGTCGCTGCGGGAAGGCGGGGATCAGGGACAGCGGCGCAGCGGCAAGCGCGGCGCGCTGGTGCGTGCCGACGAATCGTTGAATGCGCTGGTGATCCTCGCCGATCCGCAGGAGGTCGGATTGTTCGAGGAGATCGTCCGCCAACTCGACGTGCCGCGCGCGCAGTTGCTGGTGGAGGCGGCGATCGTCGAACTGACCGGCGAACTCAACGAGGCGCTCGGCGTGCAATGGGCCATGCGCGGCGGGCATGCCGTCGGCGGCACCAGCTTCGCCGGCAGCGGACTGTCCATCGGCACGCTGCTCGGTGCGCTACAGAGCGGCAAGCCACCAGCCGAACTACCGGATGGCGCCATCGTCGGCCTTGGCAGCCGCGACTTCGGCGCGCTGATCACCGCGCTGACCCGCAACAGCAACAGCAACCTGCTGTCGACCCCGAGCCTGCTGACCCTGGACAACCAGAAGGCGGAGATCCTGGTCGGGCAGAATGTACCGTTCCAGACCGGTTCCTACACCACCAACAGCGAAGGATCGAGCAACCCCTTCACCACTGTCGAGCGCAAGGACATCGGAGTGACCCTGAAGGTGACCCCGCATATCGGCGATGACCGCATGCTGCGCCTGGAAATAGAGCAGGAGATCTCCTCGATCGCGCCAGCGGCCACGCTGGCGGCCAAGACGGTGGACCTGGTGACCAACAAGCGCTCGATCAAGAGCACGGTGCTTGCCGACGACGGCCAGGTGATCGTGCTTGGCGGGCTGATCCAGGACGACGTGGTGCGCAGCGACTCGCGGGTGCCCCTGCTCGGCGACATTCCCGGGGTCGGCCGGCTGTTTCGTTCGACCCGGGACACCCGGGTGAAGCGCAACCTGATGGTCTTCCTGCGCCCGAGCATCGTCCGCGACGCCGTCGGCCTGGCACGGGTCAGCCAGGGCCGCTACCGTTCCATCCAGGTATTGCGCGGCGCCTCGACTCCCTTGTTCGACGCCGCCCCGGCCATCGACCTGCGCCCCGCCGCGCAGGCCCTGCCGGCGCTTCCCGAGTCGCCGCGCGGCTACCCGGAGCCGGCCCCGGTGCTGATGGAGAAGCCGCGCCTGGCGGACCCGGCGAGCCTGGGCAACGGCCGTGGCGGCGAGGTGCTGGAGGTGCGCGAGAGCGAGCCCTCGGCGGCGCCAGCGCGGCGTTACACGGTGCGCCTGATCGAAGGTAGCAGCGAGGCGTTCATGCGGGCGCTGATCGAACGCCACGCGGGGCTGGCCTTGCGCCTGCGCCGCGAGAAGCGCGACGACGGCGAGTGGTTCGCCGTGGAGCAGGGCGATTTCGCCGATCCGCGGCAGGCGCAGCGGGCCCTGGCCGGATTGCCGGAGAGCCTGCCGCGGGCCAGGGCGCGGGTGGTAGCGCGCACCCAGGAAAGGCTGTGACAGGCTTCATCTTCCCGGCAGCGGTTCAGCCACCGTGCCAGCCCGGCAGGGCGCGGCGGCCGTGGGTCGGCCTTCCGCCACTGCCAGATCTGGCAGTTGTCGCTGGCGGGGGCGGAGGCTTTATTAGCCGCACTTTTCCACGGTCGGGACATCGGGACCGCGAGGCATGGACGACATCGAGACCAGAGTGAGGAAACTGGTGGCCGCCCGGCTCGGCGTGGAGGAATGCGACATCCGGCTCGACAGCGACTTTCGTCGCGACTTCGGAGCCGAGTCGCTCGAGGTGGTCGAGCTGGTCATGGCCCTGGAAGCGGAGTTCGGCGTCGAGATCGCCGATGACGACGTGGAGCGGATCGAGACCGTGCGCGAGGCCGTCGACTACCTCGAGGAAGCCGTCCCTAGCTGACTCCCCCTGGACCACCGGCCGATGCCCGTGGTCATTCCCTGCGAAACGCTGTGCGCCACCTCCCGCCGTCGGCGGCAAGGTGCGCGACGTCCCGCGCTTCGATTCCGCCGGATCGTCCAGCCCGCCCCGGGCCGATCCGGCTTTTTTTTCCGCCGCCAGGCTGCCGTCGGTTGGAATTCCTGAATCTTCCCGTGCCTCGCCGGTCGACCCGACAAGGGCGCTGCGCGGTGCGCAGTCTTCATCCGACATTCGTAACGGGAGGTCGCCATGGCTACACGACGGAAAACCACGCCCCAGGAAATCGACGATATCCAGGACCGCATGGGCTCGATCCGCGAGCTCGATTTCGACGAGCGCCGCCAGGCGCGCAAGGCGCGCATCGGCGATGAGCGTCCGGAAGCCGAGGTGGACGCCGAGTTTTCCTCGCGACGGGTGCGCGAGGCCGGGCATGCCGGCGGACAGCCGGACGCGGACGATGGTTACCAGGACAATGTCGGCATGGACGACCTGGCGCCGGAGACCCTGATCGACGAGAGCGGCGCCCGCTCGCCCGCCGAGCGTGGCGGTGAAGCACCCGCGGACAAGCGGCTGAGGGTCGTGCGTGGCAACGAGATCGGTGCCGGACACGGTCTCGACGAGGCCGAGATGGCCCGTCGCGACCCCCTCGACGGTAGCGGCGACGAAGAGCGTTGAAGGCGCGGATTGTATCGAGGTATTTCCGTGGGCTGGCGTACTGTGATCGACTCGATGGGTGCTTGGTGCGCTGCCGCACATTTTTCCGACTGAAACTGCCAGGGGGCGGATTTACTGCAAAAGCTGGTAGTTGCCCCCCGGCTGGTGGCGTTGCACGGTCCTGCGGCGTGCAACCCGGCCTGGGCGAAATACCGGCGGAGCGGACCAGGTCGCCCCGTTGGAGACGATGTTGCCGGGCTGCTGGCTTTCAAGGTTTCCCTTCGATGACCAGGAGCTACCCATGCAACACAAACGATCGCGTGCCCTGGCGAGCTCCAGCTCGCCGTTTCTGCTCGCCGTGTTGGCGCTTGCCGTGAGCGGCGCCGCCAGCGCCCACGACGAGGGTCTGCCGGCATTCCGCTATACGGCGGAACTGCTCGAGCGGCTGCAATTGCCCAGCGTGGCCCTGCCGCTGAACGACGACCTGTTCCTCTACGGCCGCGACGCCGAGGCCTTCGACCTGCAGGCCTACCTGGCGCTGAACGCGCCGGCGTTGCGCGACAGGAGCGAGTACCTGGAGCACTGGAGCGGCTACTACAGCATCAACCCGAAAGTGCTGCTGACGCTGATGGTCATGCAGTCCGGCCCGCTCGGCGCGCCGGACCCGCAGGCCCTGGCGGCGCCGCTGGGGCGCCTGTCGGCGAAGCAGGGCTTCGAGGCCCAGGTACGCGATGTGCTGCAGCAGTTGTCGCGGCGCTACTACGGCTTCGAGGAGTACCGGTTGCGCCAGGCGGCAGCCGCCGGCACCGTTGCCGAGAACGGCCTGAACCCGGCTTCCGCCGCGCTGCTGGGGCTGCTGTTGCAGGACACGGCGAAAGCCGACGCCAATGGCGGTCATCCGCTGGGCGCCTATGCCGAGACCTTCCAGCGGCTTTTCGGCACCCCGTCCCAGGCGCTGCTGCAGCCGCGCAACCGTGCGGCCCGCCAGCTGCAGGCGAAGGCCGCGCTGGTGCCGCCGGCCAACCTGATGCAGTTGCCATGGCGGCAAGGCTACTCCTGGCAGCCGAATGGCGCGCATTCGAACAGCGGCTCGGGCTATCCGCTGTCGTCCATCGACGCCTCCTACGACTGGCCGCGCTGGGGCAGCCCGACCTACAGCGTGGTCGCCGCCCATGCCGGCACGGTGCGGGTGCTGTCGCGCTGTCAGGTGCGGGTCACCCATCCCAGCGGCTGGGCGACCAACTACTACCACATGGACCGGATCCAGGTGAGCAATGGCCAGCAGGTCAGCGCCGACACCAAGCTCGGGATCTATGCCAGCGATATCAACACCGCACTCTGCGAGGGCGGCAGCTCGACCGGACCGCATCTGCACTTCTCGCTGCTGTACAACGGTGCCTTCGTGTCGCTGCAAGGCGTCAACCTCGGCCCCTATCGGATCAATGTCGGCAGCGGCAACTACGACAACGACTGCCGGCGTTTCTATCTCTACAACCAGAGCGCCGGCACCACCCATTGCGCCTTCCGCCCGCTGTACAACCCCGGCCTGGCCTTCTGACGCCCGGGGGGCCCGTCTTCAGCCGGGCCCCCTGCGCCGGCCGTTCGGCAGCAGGACCGCCAGCAAGGCCAGCAGGACGCAGCCGAGACCACACAACTGGCGCACCGACACGGTTTCGCCGGCCAGCGCCGCTGCCAGCAGCGCGCTGACCGGCAATAGCGCGGTGAACAGCGAAGCTTCGCTGGCGCTGACCCGGCTGGCGCCGGCGTACCAGAGCAGGAAGCCGGCCACCGTCGGCAGCAGCGCGTAGTAGAGCACCGCGAGCAGCGCCGACAGCGGCACCGTGGCGAGGCCGGGCAGGGCGGGCAGCGCCAGCGGCAGGCTCAACAGCAGGCCGAGGGCGCTCATCGCGGTGGACAGCGGCAGCGCTGGCACAGCCGTGCGCAGCGCCTTGTTGAGCAGGATGAACAGCGCCTCGCAGCCCACCGCCAGCAGCACCAGCAGGTTGCCCAGCCAGGCGCCGCGCGGGCCGCCGGGCTCCAGGGTGATTGCCGCCACCCCGGCCGAAGCCAGCGCCAGGGCCGCCAGCAAACGGCGCGACGGACGTTCACCGAGCAGCAGGATCGACAGCGAGGCCGCCACCAGCGGCAGGGCGCCGAGGATCACCCCGGCGTCGGCGGCCGAGGTGTAACGGAGGCCGACGATCAGCAGCACCGTATAGCCGACACTGCCGGCCGCCGCCTGCGCCAGCAGCAAGCATCCGTCGCGTGCTCCCAGGCGCGGCCAGCGCTGGCCGGACAGGCGCAGCAGGATGAGGAAGCAGGGCAGGGCGAGGGCCAGGCGCAGGGCGGTGGCGAGGAAGGGGTCGAGGGCGTGGGCCAGCAGCTTGCTGACCACCACCGTGCTGCCGACCAGCAGCATGGCCAGTGCCAGGCAGGACTGGGCGAGGTGACGGGAGGACATGACATGGGCTTCCGCTGTTGGAGCGGCCTACTGCACCAGCAATGCGGACGGCGTTCTTGAACGAAATTGCAGTCAGCGCCGGGGCCGGGCGTAGCGCCCGGGCGAGATGCCATAGAGGCGGGCGAACAGCCGGGTCAGGTGGCTCTGGTCGGCGAAGCCACAGGCCAGGGCGATGTCGGCCAGCGGCTGGTCGGTGCCGAACAGGCCACGGGCGCGCTCCAGCCGGCGTTGCAGCAGGTAGGCGTAGGGCGTGAGACCGGTGGCGCGGGAGAAGGCACGCAGCACCTGGTAGCGGCTGAGGCCGGCGATGCTGGCCAGTTCGGCAAGGCTCAGGGGCGCGAGCGGATCGTCGTCGATCCGCTCGCGCAGAGGCTGGATGCGGATGTCCGCCGGCGGCTGGCGGGAAGGTACGACGATCTCCGCCAGCAGGCCGACCAGCGATTCCTCGATGGCCAGCGACTGGGCGTCGCCCAGTGTTTCGGTCAGTGCCGTGAACGCCTGGCGGAACACTGCCGCCAGCCTCGGCGCGCGCAGTACCGGGAGGGTGAATTCCGGCGGGCTCGCCGAACGCTCGTCGATACCGGCGCAGGCTTCGGCCAGCAACGCCGGCTCCAGGTAGAGCATCCGCCAGCGTCGCGCCCGCCCGCCCAGCGGACTGCCGTCATGCACTTCGCCGGGGTTGACGGTGATCAGGTCGCCAGCCTCGGCCTCGACCATGCCGCGCCCGCTCAGGGACTTCTGCGCGCCGGCCTCGACCAGACCGATACCGTACTGTGCGTGGGAATGCCGGGGGAAACGGTGCAGGCTTTCCGCGGCGACCGCCTCCACCCCCGCCAGATGCGCGGGCAGCAGCTCGAAGTCGCGCGCCGGCATGCTCAGCCGAGCCGCGGCAGCAGGGCATAGGCCTCGCGCACCACGTCCTTGCCGTAGTGACGCTCCAGGCGACGGACTACGAAATGGCCGCGGGCCATGGCCTGGAAATGGTTCATGAACACCGTGTTGATCGCCGCGCCGCCGAGGGCGCCGACGATCGGCACGATCTGTGCCGCGAGTTTCTCCGAATATTGCACGCCCAGGCGTTCGGCGACCTTGCGCACCAGCGCCAGGAGCATCGGTGCGGCCTTCTTGCTGCCGGCGTCCTTGCCGAGGAAGTCGGCGGCGGCCTTGACCTGCTGTGCCAGCGCCGTGCGCACGGCATAGTAGCCCGACTCCGAGGCATCGTCGGAGCCTGACTTGCCGCCGAGGGCGAAGACCTCGATGCAGGCCATCAGGGTATCCATGTCCTTGACCGACTCGCCCTCGCTGCGTGCGATGTCGGCGATGGAACGGAAGATGATGCCGGTGGTGACCGGTACCTCGACGAGCATCGCCAGCGGCCCGAAGAAGCCGCCGACGCCACCGGAAACGGCGGCGCCCAGGGTATGCAGGCGGTTCGCCGGCTGACCGCTGGCGTTCTCCTGGAGGGTCGCGGTGGCCGAGCGGGCGACTTTCAGCAATGCGCCTTCGATCACCGAACCGAGCTTCTCGCTGACCTTGCGCGGCAGCTTCTTCAGGCCGTATTCGATCGGTGTGCCGAGCAGGCTGGTGAGCTGCGCGGTGAGGCCGGGGTTCTCCAGCAGGTTCTTGGCGGCCTGGAGTTGCTTGAGATCGGCGGGGGAGAGGCTCATGGGCGGTCCGGGTGGAGGGTCGTCGTGCAACCTAACCACTGTCCGCTGGCGTTGTCCATGTTCAGCAGTCGTCGTGTTGTTCGGCGCGGTTCGCGGAGAGGCGCAGGGCCAGCAGCTGGTCCTCGATATGGTCCACCGTCATGCGGGTGTCGCGGGCGATCTGGGGCAGTCGCCCTGGTCGCGCAGCAGGTGGATCAGCAGTTCCAGGGACGAGCGGAGGAGCGAAAGCGTTCGCCGTGCTTCACCGAGGAGCGCGGTTTGTCCACCGAGCGCAATGGCTGCGTCCGCGCGTTGACCGGCAGGCGACCGCGGGCGCAGACCACAGAGGGTGGTGACCTCCGAGGAAACCAGGCGGAAATTGAAGACCACGTCGTTGACCACTGCCAGCAAGGTGGAGTCGACGTGCCCGATGCGCGCGGAGCGCGAACCTTCGCGCAGGCTCTCGAAGGAATAGTCCGGCACTTCCTCAGCCGGCGCTCAGAAACACGTCCGGGTCCCGGGCCTGTCGCAGGCAGGCAGGCGAGGGCGGAGTCGACTTCCCGCCCCGGTTCGCCGGGGCGAAAGCCATGGATCAGGCCGGACAGGTCGGTGTCCTGGGCAGGGGAGAAATCGTGATTCATGCGCGCTCGCGGGAGAAGACCGATTTCGTAACTTGGCACCGGATCGGTGACGCTTTGATGGCGGAGCGATGGAAATCGCCGTGTGGAAGAATAACGAGGTATCGGAAAGTCATTTCGTGGTGAACCGGCGCACCTGGAAATCTGTTATGAAATCCGCATCGTAGAGTTCTGATATTGATTTCGAGGTTTATTGGAATGGGTTTACTTTTTCAGGTCCATCGGAATGTTTACAAAGTATTATATCTTTTTGATTATATATTGATTATCAAGAAGATAGAGTCGTGATGGCTAAGTGATTTCAGATTCTTGAGAAGTTGTATCGATTGGTTTTCCACCAGGGGTTTTCTTAGTCGTTATATATAAAGTCAGACTCGCCTTTTGTTTAAAAGCTGCTATTTCTGGATTACATGGTGCGACCGCTCGGTCGCTGCTTGACAAGAGGAATGTCGGAAATGACGATCCAGGCGAAAGTTACCTCCATCGATCAAAGTATTTCTTCTGCGGCTGCCGTCGAAATACCGGAAAACGGGATCATCCATCTATCCCAGAGCAGCAATGTCGCGCTGGACGTCGCGCCGGACGCGGTGGCGGGATATTCGAAGAGCGGTTCCGACCTGATCGTCCAGCTCAAGACCGGTGAAACGGTCCGGATCGCCGACTTCTACGCCGAAGGCCAGCCCTCCAGCCAGTTGTTCCTGGCCGACAAGGACCAACTGGTGGCGGTGGACCTGCCTCCGGTGGCCGCCGACGGGCCGCTCATGGCCGGCTACATCCCGCAGGAAAGCTTCGCCGGCTTCGAGTCGCTGACCGGCGCCGGGCTGCTCGGTGGCATGAGCGCCGGTACCGCGCTGTTGATCGGTGCCGCGGTGATCGGTGGCGGCGTGGCGCTTTCCAACAGCGGTGGCGGCGGCGGTGGGGGTGGCGGCGTACCGCCGGATACCACGCCGCCGAAGGCCGCCAGCGGGCTGAAGGTTGCCCCCGACGGCAGCGGCATCAGCGGTCAGGCGGAGGCCGGCGCGAGTGTCGGCATCGATACCAGTGGCGACGGCAAACCGGACATTACGGTGATCGCCGACTCCAATGGCAATTTCACCGCGCCGTTGAACCCACCGCTGACCAATGGGCAGACGGTCACCGTGGTGGTCACCGACCCTGCCGGCAACGCCAGCCCGCCGGCGCAGGTCGTCGCGCCGGACACCACTGCGCCGGCGCCGGCCACCGGGGTGCAGGTCGCACCGGACGGCGGCAGTGTGATCGGCAAGGCCGAGCCGGGCGCCACCGTCGGCGTCGACAGCAATGGCGACGGCCAGCCGGATACCACCGTGGTGGTCGGTCCCGACGGCAGCTTCGAGGTGCCGCTGAACCCGCCGCTGACCAATGGCGAGACGGTGACGGTGGTGGTCACCGATCCGTCCGGCAACGTCAGCCCGCCGACCCAGGCCACCGCGCCGGACACCACCGCGCCGGCGCCGGCCACCGGGGTGCAGGTCGCACCGGACGGCGGCAGCGTGATCGGCAAGGCCGAGCCGGGCGCCACCGTCGGCGTCGACAGCAATGGCGACGGCCAGCCGGATACCACCGTGGTGGTCGGTCCCGACGGCAGCTTCGAGGTGCCGCTGAACCCGCCGCTGACCAATGGCGAGACGGTCACCGTCGTGGTCACCGACCCGGCCGGCAACAGCAGCACTCCGGTCACCGCCGAAGCACCCGACTTCCCCGATGCGCCCCAGGTCAATGCCAGCAACGGCAGCACCCTCAGCGGTACGGCGGAAGCGGGCGTGACCCTCGTGATCACCGACGGCAACGGCAATCCGATCGGCCAGACCACCGCCGATGCCAACGGCAACTGGACCTTCACTCCCGCTAGCCAACTGCCGGATGGCACCGTGGTCAACGTGGTGGCCAGGGACGCCGCCGGCAACAGCAGCCCGGCGACCTCCATCACCGTCGACGGCGTGGCGCCGAGCGCGCCGGTGGTCGAGCCGAGCAATGGCAGCGAGCTCAGCGGGACCGCCGAGCCGGGCAGCAGCGTGACCCTGACCGACGGCAACGGCAACACGATCGGCCAGGTCACCGCCGATGCCAACGGCAACTGGACCTTCACTCCGTCCACTCCGCTGCCGGACGGCACCGTGGTCAACGTGGTGGCCAGGGATGCCGCCGGCAACAGCAGTCCGCCGGCCAGCGTTACCGTGGATGCCGTCGCGCCGGCCACGCCTATCGTCGATCCGAGCAACGGTACGACCCTCAGCGGGACCGCCGAGCCGGGCAGCAGCGTGACCCTGATCGACGGCAACGGCAACCCGATCGGCCAGGTCACCGCCGATGGCAGCGGCAACTGGAGCTTCACGCCGAGCACGCCTTTACCCAATGGTACCGTGGTCAACGCCACGGCCACCGACCCGTCCGGCAACGCCAGCGCGCCGGCCAGCGTCACCGTGGACGCCGTGGCACCGGCTACGCCAGTGGTCAACCCGAGCAACGGCACCACGCTCAGCGGCACCGCCGAGCCAGGCAGCAGCGTGACCCTGACCGATGGCAACGGCGCCCCGATCGGCCAGGTCACCGCCGACGGCAGCGGAAACTGGAGCTTCACGCCGAGCACAGCGTTGCCCAACGGCACCGTGATCAACGCCACGGCCACCGATCCTTCCGGCAACACCAGTCCGGGAGCCAGCACCACCGTGGACTCGCAGGCCCCGGCCGCGCCGCTGGTCGACCCGAGCAATGGCACGACCATCAGCGGGACCGCCGAGCCGGGCAGCAGCGTGACCCTGACCGACGGCAACGGCAACACGATCGGACAGGTCACCGCCGATGCCAACGGCAACTGGACCTTCACTCCGTCCACTCCGCTGCCGGACGGCACCGTGGTCAACGTGGTGGCCAGGGATGCCGCCGGCAACAGCAGTCCGCCGGCCAGCGTTACCGTGGATGCCGTCGCGCCGGCCACGCCTATCGTCGATCCGAGCAACGGTACGACCCTCAGCGGGACCGCCGAGCCGGGCAGCAGCGTGACCCTGACCGACGGCAACGGCAACACGATCGGACAGGTCACCGCCGATGGCAGTGGCAACTGGACCTTCACCCCGACCACGCCTTTGCCCAACGGCACCGTGGTCAACGCCACGGCCACCGATCCGTCCGGCAACGCCAGCGCGCCGGCCAGCGTCACCGTGGACGCCGTGGCACCGGCCACGCCAGTGGTCAACCCGAGCAACGGCACCACGCTCAGCGGCACCGCCGAGCCAGGCAGCAGCGTGACCCTGACCGATGGCAACGGCGCCCCGATCGGCCAGGTCACCGCCGACGGCAGCGGCAACTGGAGCTTCACGCCGAGCACAGCGTTGCCCAACGGCACCGTGGTCAACGCCACGGCCACCGATCCCTCCGGCAACACCAGTCCGGGAGCCAGCACCACCGTGGACTCGCAGGCCCCGGCCGCGCCGCTGGTCGACCCGAGCAATGGCACGACCATCAGCGGCACCGCCGAGCCGGGCAGCACGGTGACCCTGACCGATGGCAACGGCGACCCGATCGGCCAGGTCACCGCCGATGGCAGCGGCAACTGGAGCTTCACGCCGACCACGCCGCTGGCTGATGGCACCGTGGTCAACGCCACCGCAACCGATGCCGCCGGCAACACCAGCGGGCAGGCCAGCGTCACCGTGGACGGCGTGGCGCCGGCCACGCCGACCGTCAACCTGAGCAACGGTAGCAGCCTCACCGGCACCGCCGAGCCGGGCAGCACGGTGACCCTCACCGACGGCAACGGCAACCCGATCGCCGAAGTCACCGCCGATGGCAGCGGCAACTGGACCTACACCCCGAGCACGCCGATCGCCAATGGCACCGTGGTCAACGTGGTGGCCCGGGACGCCGCCGGCAACAGCAGTCCGCCAGCGACGGTGACCGTCGACTCCAGCGCGCCGCCGGCGCCGGTGATCAACCCGAGCAATGGCACGACCATCAGCGGCACCGCCGAGGCCGGCGCCAGCGTGACCCTGACCGACAGCAACGGCAACCCGATCGGCCAGGCCACCGCCGATGGCAGCGGCAACTGGTCGTATTCCCCGGCTACGCCGCTGGCCAATGGCACGGTGATCGTCGCCACCGCCACCGACCCGACCGGCAACACCGGGCCGCAGTCCGCCACCACCGTGGACTCGGTGGCGCCACCGGCACCGCTGGTCAACCCGAGCAACGGCGCGACCATCAGCGGCACCGCCGAAGCCGGAGCCAAGGTGATCCTCACCGACGGCAACGGCAACCCGATCGGCGAGACCACCGCCGATGGCAATGGCAACTGGTCCTTCACCCCGGGCACGTCGCTGGCCAATGGCACGGTGGTCAACGCCGTGGCCCAGGATCCGACCGGCAACACTGGCCCGCAGGGCAGCACCACGGTGGACGCGGTGGCCCCGGCCGCGCCGGTGGTCAACCCGAGTAACGGCAACGTCATCACCGGCACCGCCGAGCCGAACAGCACCATCACCCTCACCGATGGCAACGGCAACCCGATCGGCCAGGTCAGCGCCGACGGTGGCGGCAACTGGACATTCAGCCCCGCTTCGCAACTGCCCAACGGCACCGTGGTCAACGCCACCGCGACCGACGCCGCCGGCAATACCAGCGGGCCCGGCAGTACCATCGTGGATACCTCGCTGCCGTCGATCCCGCAGGTCGATCCGAGCAATGGTTCGGTGATCAGCGGCACCGCCGATGCCGCCAATACCATCATCATCACCGACGGTAACGGCAACCCGATCGGCCAGGTCAGCGCCGATGGCAGCGGCAACTGGTCGTTCACACCAGGCATTCCGCTGCCGGACGGCACCGTGGTCAACGTGGTGGCGCGCAGCCCGAGCAACGTCGACAGCGCGCCGGCGGTGATCATCGTGGACGGCGTGGCGCCGGCCGCGCCGGTGGTGGAACCGAGCAATGGCACGGAGATCAGCGGTACCGCCGAGGCCGGTGCGACCATCATCCTCACCGACGGCAACGGCAACCCGATCGGCCAGACCACCGCCGACGGCAGCGGCAACTGGAGCTTCACGCCGAGCACGCCGTTACCCAATGGCACCGTGGTCAACGCCACGGCCACCGATCCCGCCGGCAACACCAGCGGTCCGGCCAGCGTCACAGTCGATGCCGTCGCGCCGCCTGTGCCGGTCATCAATCCGAGCAACGGGGTGGTGATCAGCGGCACCGCCGAAGCCGGAGCCAAGGTGTCCCTCACCGATGGCAGCGGCAACCCGATCGGCGAGGTCACCGCCGATGGCAGCGGCAACTGGGCGTTCACTCCGTCCACCCCGCTGGCCGATGGCACGCTGGTCAACGCCGTGGCCCAGGATCCGTCCGGCAACACCAGCGGTCCGGCCAGCGCCACGGTGGACGCGGTGGCCCCGGCCGCGCCGGTGGTCAACCCGAGCAATGGCACGGTGGTCAGCGGTACCGCCGAGGCCGGTGCGACCATCATCCTCACCGACGGCAACGGCAACCCGATCGGCCAGACCACCGCCGACGGCAGCGGCAACTGGTCGTTCACCCCGGCCACCCCACTGGCCAACGGCACGCTGATCAATGCCGTCGCCGAGGATGCCGCGGGCAACGCCAGTGGCCCGGCCAGCGCCACGGTGGACGCGGTGGCCCCGGCCGTCCCGGTGATCGACCCGAGCAACGGCAGCGTGATCTCCGGTACCGCCGAAGCCGGCGCAACGGTGATCCTCACCGATGGCGGCGGCAACCCGATAGGGCAGGCTACCGCCGACGGCAGCGGCAACTGGAGCTTCACCCCGGCTACGCCGCTGGCCGATGGCGCGGTGATCAACGCCGTGGCCCAGGATCCGGCCGGCAACACCAGCGGTCCGGCCAGCACTACGGTCGACGCGGTGGCCCCGGCCATCCCGGTGGTCACCCCGAGCAACGGCAGTGTGATCGCCGGTACCGCGGAGGCGGGGGCCAAGGTGATCCTCACCGATGGCAACGGCAACCCGATCGGCGAAACCACCGCCGACGGCAGCGGCAACTGGAGCTTCACCCCGGCTACGCCGCTGGCCAATGGCACGGTGGTCAATGCCGTGGCCCAGGACACCGCCGGCAACACCAGCGGCCCGGCCAGCACCACGGTGGACACGGTGGCCCCGGCCACCCCGGTGCTCGATGCGAGCAATGGCACGGTGATCAGCGGTACCGCCGAAGCCGGCGCCACGGTGATCCTCACCGACGGCAATGGCAACCCGATAGGGCAGGCCACCGCCGATGGCAGCGGCAACTGGAGCTTCACCCCGGGCACGCCGCTGACCAACGGCACGGTGGTCAATGCCGTGGCCCAGGACGCCGCGGGCAACACCAGCGGTCCGGTCAGCACCACGGTGGACGCGGTCGCCCCGGCCACGCCAGTGATCGCGCCGAGCAATGGGGTCGAACTCAGCGGTACCGCCGAGCCCGGCGTCAGGGTGATCCTCACCGACAGCAACGGCAACCCGGTCGGCCAGACCCTCGCCGACGGCAGCGGCAACTGGAGCTTCACCCCGGGCACGCCGCTGGCCGATGGCACGGTGGTCAACGCCGTGGCCCAGGACCCGGCCGGCAACACCAGCGGCCCGGCCAGCACCACGGTGGATGCGGTCGCCCCGCCCACGCCGGTGATCAACGCCAGCAACGGCAGCGTGATCACCGGCACCGCCGAAGTTGGCGCCAAGGTGATCCTCACCGACGGCAACGGCAATCCGATCGGCGAAACCACCGCCGACGGCAACGGCGACTGGACGTTCACCCCGGCCACCCCGTTGGCCAATGGCACGGTGGTCAACGCCGTGGCCCAGGACCCGGCCGGCAACACCAGCGGCCCGGCCAGCACCACGGTTGACTCGGTGGCGCCATCGGCGCCTTTGCTGAGCATCAGCGCCGACGGCGCGCTGCTGACCGGCACCGCCGAGCCGAACAGCCAGGTGCGTATCGTGGTCAACGGCGATACCGCCAACCCGATCACGGTCACCGTCGACGGCGCCGGCAACTTCAGCCTGCCGTTCGCGCCGCCGCTGATCACCGGCGAACTGATCGCCGGGGTTGCCGTCGACGCCGCCGGCAACGTCAGCGGGCCGGCGACGATCAACGCGCCGGACCTGGCGCCGCCGACCATCAGCGTGCCGGAGGCCGCCGATAGCTGGATCAACGCCGCCGAGATCGGCGATGGCATCCAGGTCGACGTCGCGGTGCGCCCGACCATGCAGGCCGGCCAGGTGATCACCGTCAAGTTCGCCGGACAGAACGGCTACGAGGCCGAGGTCAGTCATACGCTCACCGCAGGCGACATCGCCATCGGCAACGTGACCCTGACCCTGTTGCCTCCCAGCGGCCAGGGAGCGTTCCCGGAGGGTGCCTCGACCGTCACCGCCGACATCGACGGCGGCACCGCGTCGAATACGGTGAGCTTCACAGTCGATACGGTGCCGCCACCCGCTCCGGTACTGTCGCTGGTGGGCAACATCCTGACCATCTCGACGGAGCCGGGCTCCGAGGTCACGGTAGAGGTGAACATTGGGGGAGCCGTGGCGACGGTCACACTGACGGCCGACAATACCGGGCTTGCCTCGCTGGACCTGTTGACGGGCCTGGATATAGACCTGAGCTGGGACCAGTTGCTGAACGCCCAGGTTTCGGTGAAGGGCGAAGATCTGGCGGGCAACCCCAGCCCGGTGGCTTCCATTGGCGTCGGGACCAACATTCCGCAGCCGGTGACCATTGGCAACTTCGGCCTGGATGTCGCGCTGCTGCCGCCGACCTTCGGCTTCAGCGGCGATACCGCCCCCAACTCCGGACTGGAAGTGCGCGTGGTGACCCCGGCGGCGAACGTGACCGTGCCCTTGACGGCGGATGCGTCCGGGCATTTCGCTTTGAACCTGCTGGATCCGGCGCTGTTGCTGCAACTGGGCCTGGGGAGCATCACCGATCTGCTCAACCTCGGCTCGCAGCTGTCGTTCAATGTCGTCGCCATCGACAGCAACGGCAACGACAGCGCGTCGTACGGGATCACGTTGAGCGGTTCCGGGGTCGGTCTCAATATTGGCCAGATCGACGTCAATGGCACCAGCGGGGATGATGTGCTCTCCGGTGCCAACGGCAGCTCCGAGCACATCAATGGTGGTGCCGGCAGCGACCTTATCCTCAACGTCGGCACTGGCGACCAGGTACAGGCGGGGGATGGCAACGACACCATCCAGATCACCGCGACCGACTTCGTCAGCATCGACGGCGGGAACGGTTTCGACACCCTGCTGCTGGCCAACGGCATCGACCTCGACTACAACGCCGTCGGTGTCGGCACGCTCAGCAACCTCGAGCGTATCGATCTGGGCAAGGGTGACGGCGGCAGCGTGCTGACCCTTACGGCGGCGGAGGTGGACGTCATCACCGATGCCAGCAACACCCTGCAGATCACCGGTGAAAGCAACGACACGCTGAACGTGAGCGGCGCGGTGAACACCGGTACCACGCAACTGATCAACGGCATTACCTACGACGTCTATACCTTCGGCAGTACCACCCTGCTGGTCGAGGACAACACGGTACAGGTCGTGGTCTGATGCGCGGGCGCCGGCAGTACGCGCGCAAGGGACGGCGGTGCGGGAAGGGAGCCATCTGGCTCCTTTCCCTGGGCCTGCCGATGTTCGCGCCGGCCATGCCCCTGGACCAGGCGGTCAGGGCAGGGCTGGCGATCCACCCGGAAGTACGATCCGCGATGGCCGAAGCGGACCGCGCAGGCACCGAGGTGGAGATGGCCAAAGGGGGGTACTACCCCTCCGTCACGATGTCCGGAGGGCCGCAGGAGTTCGACTTCGGCGAGATCGTCTACGATCTCACCGCGTCGCAGATGCTGTACGACTGGGGGCGGGTGACGAGCAAGGTGGACAGCGCCAGCGCGACCCAGCGCAAGCTGTCCGAGGCGGTGCTGGTGGCGCGCGACGACGCGGCGCTGGACATCGTCGAGACCTATCTCGACGTGCTCGCCTCGGAGCGCCGGGTCGAGGCGGTACGCGCGCACATCCAGCGCCTCGACGGCATCCGCGAGATGACCCAGGCGCGCGGCGGCGACGGCTATGCCGACCGCAGCGAGCTGGACCGCGCCAACCTGGAGCTGGCGCGTGCCCAGGAACAGCTGTCACTGGAAAAGGGCAACCTGCAGGACGCGCGCAACCAGTACGCGATCCTGGTCGGCCAGGAGCCTGCCGACCTGGTGGAGCCCGAGCCGATGTCGCTGCAACGCTACCTGGCGGCCAGCGATATGGCGCGGGTGATCCGCGAATCGCCTTTGCAGCGCAAGGCCCTGGAGGACGCCAATGTCGCCGAGGCCGAGGTCCGCGAGGCCAAGGCCTCTCTGCTGCCGCAGCTGAACCTGGAGGCCAGCGCGCTGCGCCGGGAGATCGGCGGACATCCGGAGAGCGACTCGGTGGTATCCCTGCGCTTCCGCATGGATACCTTCCAGGGGCTTTCCAACTTCCGCCGGCCGACCGCCGCGCAGCAGCGCCTGGAATCGGCGAAATGGACCGCCGACGCGATGCAGCGCGACATCCGCCGGCAACTGCAGAACCTCTTCGACAACGGCGACACGCTGCGCTGGCGGGAACAGTCGTTGACCCAGCAGGTGACCGAGTCGGAGCAGGTCGGCGAGCTCTATCGCGAGCAGTTCGAGGTCGGCCGGCGCGACGTGATCGACCTGCTCAACGTGCAGCGCGAGCGCTTCGAGGCGGAGCGGCAACTGATCAACCTGCGTATCGAACGCAAGCGCATCGAGTATCGGGCGGCCGCGCAAGTCGGCCTGTTGGGTCCGCTATTGGAGAACCGGCTGAATCATGGAAGCTGAGAAAACCCCGGATAACGTCGTGATCCTCAACCACGACCCCGTCGTCGACCCGTTGCGCCAGGGCCTGTTGCTGCTCTGCCGGCAGCTCGGCCGGCCGCTCGGCGACGCCGAACTGGTGGACGGCATGCCGCTGGAACACGGCCGCCTGCCGTTGCACCTGGTGGCCCGCGCGCTGCGCCGGGCCGATATCACCGCCCGGGTCGAGCGGCAGCCGCTGCGGCGGATCGACGCCTACCTGCTGCCGGCCCTGCTGTTGCTCGACGATGGCGGCAGCCTGGTGCTGGTCGGCAACGACGGCGAGCACGCCGAGGTGCTGGTGCCGCAGAGCGACGGCGGCCGCGAACGCCTGCCGCTGCGCGAGCTGGAGGCGCTCTACAGCGGCACGGCGATCTTCGCCAAGTGCCGCTACCGGCCGGACGGGAGGGTTGGCGACTATGCCAGCGCCTTGCCCGAACACTGGTTCTTCGGCCCGCTCAAGCGCCTCTGGCGCTCCTATGCCGAGGTTACCGCCGCGGCTCTGATGGCCAACGTCCTGGCGGTGGCCTCGGCGCTGTTCGCCATGCAGGTCTACGACCGCGTGGTGCCCAACGCGGCGTTCGACACCTTGTGGATCCTGGCCAGCGGCGTGGCCCTGGCGATCGTCCTCGACGGCGTGCTACGGATCATGCGCGGGCATCTGCTCAACGTGCTCGGCAAGCGCCTCGACCTGCAGCTCTCGACCCTGTTGTTCTCCCGCGTACTGAGCACGCGCATCGCTGCCAAGCCGGCGTCGATGGGCGCCTTCAGTACCCAGGTGCGGGAGTTCGAGTCGGTGCGCGAGTTCTTCACCTCGTCCAGCGCGGCGCTGATCAGCGACCTGCCGTTCGTGGCGATCTTCCTGCTGATCATCGCGCTGATCGGCGGCCACGTGGTATGGGTGCCGCTGGTGGCCTGCGTGCTGATGGTTCTGCCGGGACTGCTGACCCAGCGCCTGCTCGGCCACCTGTCGCGACAGAACCTGCGCGAGGGGGCGATGAAGAACGGCGTGCTGCTGGAAGCCTTCGAGCATCTGGAGACGGTCAAGGCGACCCGCGCCGAGGGTCGTTGCCTGCACCAGTGGGAAAGCCTGACCGGCGAGCTGGCCGGCACGGCGATGAAGACCCATACCCTGGCCTCGACCCTGAGCTACCTGGCGAGCATCGTCCAGCAACTCTGCTACGTCGGCGTGGTGGTGTTCGGCGTCTATCGGATCAGCGAGGGCGCGATGACCGTCGGCGCCCTGGTCGCCTGTTCGATCCTCGCCTCGCGGGCCATCGCGCCGCTGTCGCAGGCGGCCGGCATCCTCGGCCGCTGGCAGCACACCAAGGTGGCGATGGAGGGCCTCGACCAACTGATGAGCGCCGAGCAGGAGCGGCCCAAGGGCAAGCGCTTCGTGCACAAGGAGCGCCTGCTGGGAAACTATCGCCTGGAAGGCGTTCGCCTGGCCCACGGCGACAGTCCACCGGTGGTCGACGTGCAGGCACTGGGCATCCGCGCCGGCGAGCGGGTGGCGCTGCTCGGCGGCAACGGCGCCGGCAAGTCGACCCTGCTGCGCCTGCTCAGCGGCCTGCTCGACGTGCAGTCGGGCCGCCTGCTGCTGGACGACGTCAGCCTGACCCAGATCGACCCGGCCGACCGCCAGCGTGGCATCGGCTACCTGCCGCAGGACGTGGCGCTGTTCCATGGCAGCCTGCGCGACAACCTCAACCTGGAGAACGCCGCGCTGAGCGATGAGGAGCTGCTGGGGACCCTCGACGGGGTCGGCCTGGGCGCCTTCGTCCGCGGCCACCCGCTGGGCCTGGACATGCCGATCCAGGGCAACGCCAGCCTTTCCGGCGGCCAGCGCCAGGCTGTCGGGCTGGCCCGGGTACTGCTGCAGGATCCGCCGATCCTGCTGCTCGACGAGCCGACCGCCGCCTTCGACCAGACCAGCGAGAAGCAGGTCATCGACTACCTGCAGCAATGGCTGGGCAAGCGCACCCTGGTCATCACCACCCACAAGAAAAGCATGCTCGCCCTGGTCGAGCGCGCGGTGGTCCTGCGCCAGGGCAGGGTGATCATGGACGGCCCGCTGGAACAGGTGGTGCAGGGCAACCAGGTACAGGCGCCGCAGGCCGCCGAAGGAGGCAACCATGGAGTCTGAGCGCAATGCCGCCGCCCTGCGCCGGCAACTGGCCGACCCGCTGCTGGCGGCTACCCATCCGGTCTACCGGCCGCTGCTCTGGACCCTGCTCGGCTGCGTGCTGCTGTTCATCGGCTGGGCCGCCTGGGCGCAACTGGACGAGGTGACCCGCGGCGATGGCCGGGTGGTGCCGTTCAGTCGGATCCAGAAGATCCAGAGCCTGGAGGGTGGCATCCTCGACCGCCTGCTGGTGAAGGAGGGCGACCTGGTGGAAGTCGGCCAGCCGCTGGTGCGCCTGGACGAGACGCGCTTCCTCACCAACTTCCAGGAGTCGGCCAACCAAGCCAGCGTGCTGCGCGCGGCCATCGCCCGGCTGGATGCCGAGGTGCTCGGCAGGAAGAGCATCGAGTTCCCGCCGGATGTCGATCCCGACGGGCCGCTGGCGCGTTCCGAGCGCGAGCTGTTCAAGTCGCGGCGCGACAAGCTGCTGGAAGGCAGCCAGGCGATCCAGCGGCAGATCCACCTGGCGCAGAGCCAGCTCGACCTGGTTCGCCCGCTGGTGGCCAAGCGCGCGGTGAGCCAGATGGAGGCGCTGAAGCTGAGCCAGGACATCGCCACCCTCAGTGGCAAGCTGACCGAACTGAAGAGCACCTATTTCCAGGACGCCTACACCGAGCGCGCGCAGCGCAAGGCCGACCTCAGCGCCCTGGAACCGATCGTCCAGCAGCGCCAGGACCAGTTGCGCCGCACCGAGATCCTGTCGCCGGTGCGTGGGCGGGTGAACACCGTGCTGATCAACACCCGCGGCGGGGTGATCCAGCCCGGCGAGCCGATCATGGAAGTGATCCCGGTGGAAGAGCGCCTGCTGGTGGAGGCGAAGATCAAGCCGCGCGACGTGGCCTTCCTGGTGCCCGGCATGCCGGCCAAGGTGAAGATCACCGCCTACGACTACACCATCTATGGCGATCTCAAGGGCACCCTGGAGCAGATCAGCGCCGACACCATCGAGGAGGACACCCCGCATGGCAAGGAGTCCTACTACCAGGTGCTGATCAAGACCGACGGCAGCCAGTTGAAGCGCGGCGAGGAGGTATTGCCGATCATTCCGGGGATGGTCGCCGAGGTGGACATCCTCAGCGGCAAGCGCAGCGTGCTGAACTACCTGCTGCGCCCGCTGATCAAGGCGCGCCTTTACTGAAGCGTGCAGGACAGCTCCCGCTCGGTGGAAACGTGCCAGCCGCTTCCCTGTAGCCATGGCGAGCTACGTAGGCGGTGGCGCTGGTAACGCTGCCCGGGGCGCACGCTAGGCGTCGCGCCGAGCCGCGAGGCGCTGTCGGGTCCTGGCGTCGAGTAGCTCGCGCAGGGCCTTGAACAGCGGTGCGCGGTCGGTATAGCGACGGCCGTAGTCGAGGTTGAAGGCATAGTCGAAGTCCGCCGGATTGTCGCCCTGGGTGTGCTGGAGCAGGGTTTCCAGCTTGTCCAGGGCCTTCACTGCCAGGGCTTCGGCGGACTCGCCGCGCTCGTATTCATCCCACAGGGCGAGCAGGCGTTCGCGCAGCGGCGCGTCGAGGTGACGAGTCAACTGCAACAGGTCGGCGCGTTCCTGTTCGCCCTTGTCCGGGTGCGCGGCCTGCTCGACGGCCGGGATGTCGCCGTGGATCGCTTCGCCGAGGTCGTGGACCACGCACATGCGTAGGACCTTGCCGAGGTCCAGGCCGGCCAGTTGATCCTCGAAGGCCAGCGCCATCAGGCACAGCCGCCAACTGTGTTCGGCGGTGCTTTCCGGGCGACCGGAAGACGTATGCGCGGAGCGCAGGACATCTTTCAGGCGTTCGGCTTCGCTGAGGAAGTCGAGGCGGTTCTTCAGCAGTTCGAGGGACATGGCAGGGGCTCCGCTACGGATGAAGCGAGCCTGCAAGCCTAGGCGCGGGGACGCCGGCGGTCCACGGATAAAATATCCGCGGTGCCGTTCAGAGGGTTTCCACCAGCCGCACCGCGCGGCCGTCGGAGAGCGTCAGGCGGGTCCAGCGGCAGCGGCTGCGCCGGATCGGCACGATGGTCGAGGCGTTCGTTCCGCTGGCGAACTCCAGCGCCGGCGGCGCCAGCAGCTCGCGCCAGCCGAGGTCGTCGAGGGCGGCTTCCTGGCGGAGGATCTCCTCGCTGCAATACGGCCACAGCGAACGGCCGAGCAGGTCGCCGAGGGGGACGGCGAATTGCGCGGCGCGCGCCGGCGAGCAGGCCAGCAGGCGGTGGGTGAGGTCGCAGATCAGATGCATCGGCTGCGGGCTGCCATCGACCAGGCGGGCCAGCGCCCGGTCGGCGGCGGTCTCCAGGCGGGCGCCGAGGAGGGTTTCCAGGCGCGTCCGTTCCTCCGCTCGCAGCGCCTGGGCGCCGGATTCCCAGCGCGAGATGGTCGACTGGGCCACGCCGAACAGCTCGGCGGCGTGCGCCTGCTTGACCCGGTGCAGCAGGCGCCAACGGCGCAGGGCGGGGCCCAGGGACGAAGAAGGAAGAGGCTCGGTCATGCTTGGCTACGCTGGCGAATGGACGTCGAAGTCTGCGCCCGACGCCGGGCGGAGGCAAATCGGCGCGACGCCGGGGCGACCGGCGTGGTCGGCGGCGGTCCCCGGATGGTCGCCTGAGCCGCGCCGGCAGCCGCGGGGCCGCCGGCGGGCGCCTGGTTCAGGCCTTGGCGAAGGTGGTGGGGAAGGGCAGGTGGTAAAGGCGCTGGCCGGTGGCGGCGAAGATCGCATTGGCCAGCGCCGGGCCGATCGGCGCCACGCCGGGTTCGCCGACCCCGGTGGGGGCTTCGCCGGAGGGCACGATGTGCACCTCGACCCTGGGCATCTCGGCGATCCGCAGCACCTGGTAGCCGTCGAAGTTGTTCTGCTCGACCTTGCCGTCCTTCAGGGTGATCGCGCTGTGCAGGACCGCGCCGAGGCCGAAGCCGATGCCGCCCTCCATCTGCGCGGCGATCACGTCAGGGTTGATCGGGATACCGCAGTCCACCGCGCAGACCACCCGCTCGACCTTCAGCTTGCCGTCCTTGTCCACCGAGACCTCGACGACCTGGGCGACGAAGGTCTTGAATGCCTCGGTCACCGCGATACCGCGCCCGCGCCCGGCGGGCAGCGGCTTGGCCGGGTCCCATCTGGCCTTTTCCGCGGCCAGTTCGAGCACGCCGCGCAGGCGCGGCTGCTCTGCCAGCAGGTCGCGGCGGAACAGGTAGGGATCCTTGCCGGCGGCCTGCGCCGCCTCGTCGATGAACGCCTCCACCGCGTAGACCGTGTGCGAGCTGCCGACCACCCGCCACCACAGGACCGGTACGCCGACCTGGGTGGTGCTCAGCTCGACCGAGACGTTGGGCACCGCATAGGGCAGGTTGGCGGCGCCTTCCACCGAGGTGCCGTCGATCCCGTCCTTGACCATCATCGCGGCGAACGGCGTGCCTTCCAGGATCGACTGGCCGACGATGCGATGTTGCCAGCCGACCAGCTTGCCGTCGGCGTCCAGCCCGGCTTCGAGCTTGTGGTAGTACATCGGCCGGTAGAAGCCGCCATGGATATCGTCCTCGCGGGTCCACTGCAGTTTCACCGGCACGCCGTTGGCACCCAGCGCCTTGGCGATCGATACCGCCTCGACGATGTAGTCCGACCAGGCATTGGCGCGTCGGCCGAAGCTGCCGCCGGCGTACAGCGTGTTGATCTTCACCTGCTCCGGCTTCAGCCCGGCGGTGCGCGCCGCGTTGCCCTGGTCGACGGTCTGGAACTGGTCGCCGGCCCAGATCTCGCAGCTGTCGGCGGTCAGCCTGACCACCGCGTCCAGCGGCTCCATCGGCGCATGGGCGAGGAAGGGGAATTCGTAGCTGGCGGCGACCTTCTTCGCCGCCCCGGCGAGCGCCCCGGCGGCGTCGCCGTCCCTGCGCGCGGGCTTGCCGGGTTGCTCGGCGAGCTTGCGGTACTCCGCCATCAGCGCCTCGGAACCACGCTTCTCGGCCTTGCTCTCGTCCCATTCGACCTTGAGCGCGTCGCGGCCTTGCTTCGCCGCCCAGAAGCCCTTGGCGACCACCGCCACGCCGTGCGGCACCTGGACTACCTCGACCACCCCCGGAATCGCCCTGGCCGCCGTGGCGTCGAACGCTTTCACCGTGGCGCCGAACAGCGGCGGGCGCTGGAGCAGGGCGACCAGCATGCCGGGCAGGTTGACGTCGAGGGTGAACTGCGCGCTGCCGTCGGTCTTGCCGGGCACATCGACGCGCGGCGCCTGGTGGCCGATCAGGCGGAAGTCCTTGGGATCCTTCAATTGCACTTTTTCCGGCACCGGCAGTTCCGCCGCCGCCGCGGCCAGCGAGCCATAGCTGGCCTTGCGCTGGCTGGCCGGGTGTTCGACGAAGCCGTCGCGGGTGCGCAGCTCGGCGGCCGGCACCCGCCATTGGCGGGCGGCGGCCTCGACCAGCATCGCCCGCGCCTTGGCCCCGGCCTCGCGCAGTTGCATCCAGGAATTGGCCATCGCCGAACTGCCGCCGGTGCCCTGCATGGTGCCAAAGGCCAGGTTGGCGTAGCGCTTGGCGTCGGCGGGGGCGCTTTCCACGCGGACCTTGTTCCAGTCCGCGTCGAGTTCCTCGGCGACGATGGTGGCAATGCCGGTATAGGCGCCCTGGCCCATTTCCACGTGCTTGGCGATCACCGTGACACTGTCGTCCGGGGCGATCCGCAGGAAGGCGTTGGGCGCGAAGCCGGACTCCGGCAGGGCGGCGGCCAGCGCGCGGCGCGCGCCGCTCCACTGGAAACCGATGCTCAGGCCGACCACCGCGGCACCTTTCAGGAAGCCGCGGCGCGAGCCGGGCAGGGCGTTGCTCAGATCGATCTTGCTGTTCATGGCGTCAGGCCTTCAGGGTGTCGGCGGCTTCGTGGATGGCGGCGCGGATCCGCGCATAGGCGGCGCAGCGGCAGATGTTGCCGTTCATCGCGGCATCGATCTCGGCGTCGCTGGGGCTGGCGTTCTGCTCCAGCAGCGCGGTGGCGGACATGATCTGGCCTGACTGGCAATAGCCGCACTGTGGTACCTGGAGCTTGACCCAGGCGTCCTGCACGGCCTTGCCGGGCTTGCTCCGGATGCCTTCGATGGTGGTGACGCGCTTGCCGGCGACGGCGGACACCGGCAGCACGCAGGAGCGTACCGCGGTGCCTTCCAGGTGCACGGTGCAGGCGCCGCACTGGGCCATCCCGCAACCGAACTTGGTGCCGTGCAGGCCGGCGCTTTCGCGAATCGCCCAGAGAAGGGGCATGTTCGGGTCGACATCGAGGGTGATGTCCTTGCCGTTCAGAACGAGCGAGGTGGGCATGGTGGTTCTCCACGGAAAGGCCCGGGCAGGGCGTTATCTCTTGTCAGGCTGGGATACATCGGGCGAAGTGTGCGCGAGGGGCGTGGCGGACGCCTTGCACGATCCTGCGAAAGTCTAGATCAATCCTGCCGAACGCCCGGCGCGCTGGCCGAAACGCGGCGAAACATCTCCGCCCGCCGCGGGCGTTCACTCCGGCGCCGGCGATGCGCTAGGATCGCCGCCGTCGGTGACTGACCGCCCGCCCGGGCGGCACGCACGTTCAGCCGGAAGCGGGACGACCCGTTTTCCTTCTTTCATTGCGCGGGGACGACCCTGCAGAGAGGCTGAAAATGGCGTGGATCTATCTCCTGCTCGCCGGTGTCTTCGAAATCGTCTGGGCCACGGCCATGAAGGAGTCGGCCGGCTTCACCCGCCTGTGGCCGAGCCTGGTTACCCTGACGTTCATGGTCCTCAGCTTCGGCCTGCTGGCCGTCTCCATGAAGAGCCTGCCCCTGGGCACGGCGTACACCATCTGGGTCGGCATCGGCGCGGTCGGCGCCTTCGCCCTGGGTATCCTGCTCTTCGGCGAAAGCCTGAGTCCGCTGCGGCTGCTGGCGGTGGCGCTGATCGTGGCCGGCATCGTCATCCTCAAGCTGGCCACCCCGCAGGGTTGAGGAGCGACCACCATGCATGGAATTCTCAGTCCCGGGGCCTGGGCGTTCATCGCCTACGTCCTTGGCGCGGTCGCCCTTTGCCTGGTCATGCTGGGCTTGGGCCGGGTTCTGGGCGGCCGCTCGCATGGCCGGGCGAAGAACCTGCCGTTCGAGTCCGGGGTGGACTCCACCGGCTCTGCGCGCCTGCGCTTCCCGGTCAAGTACGCCCTGGTGGCGATGCTCTTCGTGATCTTCGGCATCGAGATGCCATTCCTCTATCTCTGGGCGGTATCGGTGCGGGAGAACGGCTGGGCGGGCTTCGTCGAGGCGGCGCTGTTCGTCTCCCTGCTCCTGGCCGGATTGTTCTACCTGCACCGGGTCGGCGCCCTCGACTGGTCGCCGGAGCGTCGGCGGAGAAAGCCGCGCGACTAGTCGTGGAGAATCACCAGCAGGTAGCGGCAGGGTTGTCCGGCGGTGACGAAGGTCACCGCGCGGTCGACGCCGAAGTCCAGGCGGTCGCCGTGCTCCAGCATGAAGCGCTGCTCGCCGTAGCCAATTTCCAGGGTGCCTTCGAGCAGCCACAAGCGCTGCCGGTAGGGCCGGCCGCCCCAGCGCGGATAGTCGAGGCGGGTATCCGCCGGGATTTCCACTTCGACCATCTCGCAGCCGCTGTGCGGGTCGCGCGCACCCACCTGGCGGCGGCGGTAGCCGCTGGCCGGGTCTTCCCAGACCTCCTGCCGGTCGCGCCGGCAGAGCGGGGCGGCCGGCGCCTGCGTGTCGCCGAGCAGATCGGAAAGGGCGACCCCCAGGCCCCCGGCGAGACGGCCGAGCACGCTGGCGGTGGGACTGCTTTCGTTGCGTTCGATGCGCGAGATCATCGCCTTGCTCACCGCGCTGCGTTCCGCCAGCTGGGCGAGGGTCAGACGGCGCTCACTGCGCAGCGTGGAGAGGCGTCGGGCGATCAGTTCATCGAGGTCCATGGCGACTCCCTGGCGGTGGATTGTCGTCCATGATATTCGTATTCCACTATATTGGAAATTTCATTGCGCAGGAGAGATGGCGATGAGCGAACCGACGATTCGCCGCCTGGCGGCCGAGGAGGCCCTGGCGCGCCTGGACGAGTTGGCCGAGGTGCTGCTGGATTGCGTCGAAGGGGGGGCTTCGGTCAGCTTCATGTGGCCGTTGCCGCGGGAACAGGCCAGCGCCTTCTGGCGCGGCGTCGCCGAGGGCGTGGCGCGCGGCGAGCGCCTGCTGCTGGTGGCGGAGGCGGGCGGAACCATCGTCGGCAGCGTGCAGTTGCTCCTGGCGCAGCCACCGAACCAGCCGCATCGCGCCGATGTGGCGAAGCTGCTGGTGCACCGGCGGGCACGCCGACGCGGCCTCGCCGAGGCGCTGATGGGCGAACTGGACCGGCTCGCCGTGGAGCACGGCAAGTCCCTGCTGGTGCTGGATACGGTCAGCGGCAGCGGCGCCGAGCGGTTGTACCTGAAGGTCGGCTGGACGCGGGTCGGCGAAATCCCGGACTACGCCCTGATGCCGGACGGCGCGCTCTGTCCGACCACCTATTTCTACAAGCGCCTGGCGGCCACCGCCTGACCGAAGAGGCCGGCGTCCGACCGCCTGGCCGGGTAGAATCGCCGGATGACAGTCATTCGGGGTCGATGGTGGAGTTACTGCAAGGGTTCGTCCTGACCCGGCACTGGCGCGATACGTCGGCCGGCACGGAAGTCGCGTTCTGGCTGGCGACCGACCACGGGCCCCGGCATGTGCGGTTGCCGCCGCAGCCGTCGGTGGCGTTCGTGCCGGTCGAGCAGCGCGTCCGGGTCGAGACGCTTCTTGCCGGGGAGAGCGGCGCCGAGCTTCGCCCGCTGGCGCTGCGCGACTTCCAGCAGCGGCCGGTGCTGGGCCTGTACTGCCAGCAGCATCGCCAGCTGATGAATCTGGAGAAGCGCTTGCGCCAGGCCGGCGTCGAGGTGTTCGAGGCCGATATCCGGCCGCCGGAGCGCTACCTGATGGAGCGCTTCATCACCGCGCCGGTCAGCCTGGAGGCGAGTGTCGAGGCCGACGGCAGCCTGCTCGCCCGGCGCCTGAAGCCGGCTCCGGACTATCGTCCGCGCCTGCGCCTGGTGTCGCTGGACATCGAGACCAACGCCCGCGGCGATCTCTACTCCATCGCCCTGGAAGGCTGCGGCCAGCGCCAGGTATACATGCTCGGTCCGGCCAACGGCAACGCCTCGGCCGTGGATTTCCGCCTCGACTATTGCGACAGCCGTGCCGGGCTGCTGGAACGCCTCAACCAGTGGCTGGCCGAGCACGATCCCGACGCCATCATCGGCTGGAACCTGGTGCAGTTCGACCTGCGCGTCCTGCATGAGCATGCCCAGCGCCTGAAGGTGCCGCTGCGCCTGGGGCGCGGCGGCGACGAGATGGGCTGGCGCGAGCACGGCAGCCGCAACAACCACTATTTCGCCGCGGCGGCCGGGCGCCTGATCATCGACGGCATCGAGGCGCTGCGCTCGGCGACCTGGAGCTTCCCCTCGTTCAGCCTGGAGAACGTCGCCCGGACCCTGCTCGGCGAAGGCAAGGCGATCGACAATCCGTACCAGCGGATGGACGAGATCGACCGCATGTTCGCCGAGGACAAGCCGGCCCTGGCGCGCTACAACCTGAAGGACTGCGAGCTGGTCACGCGGATCTTCGCCCGTACCGAACTGCTCGACTTCCTCCTCGAGCGGGCCACCGTCACCGGCCTGCCGGCGGACCGCAGCGGCGGCTCGGTGGCGGCCTTCACCCACCTGTACATGCCGTTGATGCACCGCGCCGGCTTCGTCGCCCCGAACCTCGGCGAGAAACGCCCGGAAGCCAGCCCCGGCGGCTTCGTCATGGACTCGCGGCCGGGCCTCTACGAATCGGTGCTGGTGCTCGACTACAAGAGCCTGTACCCATCGATCATCCGCACCTTCCTGATCGATCCGGTCGGCCTGGTGGAAGGCCTGCGCCAGCCGGACGACGAGCACTCGGTGGAAGGCTTTCGCGGCGCCCGTTTCTCGCGTACCCGGCATTGCCTGCCGGCCATCGTCGCGCGGGTCTGGGAAGGCCGCGAGGCGGCCAAGCGCGAACGCAACCAGCCGCTCTCGCAGGCGTTGAAGATCATCATGAACGCTTTCTACGGCGTGCTCGGCTCCAGCGGTTGCCGCTTCTTCGACCCACGCCTGGCCTCGTCCATCACCCTGCGCGGGCATCGGATCATGCGCCGTACCCGCGAGCTGATCGAGGCCGAGGGCCATACGGTGATTTACGGCGATACCGACTCCACCTTCGTCTGGCTCGGCAGCCCCCACGCCGAGGAGGAGGCCGCGGCCATCGGCCGGGCGCTGGTGGCGCGGGTCAACGACTGGTGGCGCGAGCACCTGAAAGAAGAATTCGGCCTCGCCAGCGCCCTCGAGCTGCAATTCGAGACCCATTACCGGCGTTTTCTCATGCCCACCGTGCGCGGCGCCGAGGAGGGCAGCAAGAAACGCTACGCCGGCCTGGTGCGCCGCGCCGACGGCGGCGAGGAGATGGTCTTCAAGGGCCTGGAGACCGTACGTACCGACTGGTCGCCGCTGGCCCAGCGCTTCCAGCAGGAGCTCTACCTGCGCATCTTCAACCGCCAGCCCTACCAGGACTACGTACGCGACTACGTGCGGCGGACCCTGGCCGGCGAGCTGGACGACCTGCTGGTCTACCGCAAACGCCTGCGCCGGCGCCTCGACGACTACCAGCGCAACGTGCCGCCGCATGTGCGCGCGGCGCGCATCGCCGATGACTACAACCTCCAGCGCGGCCGCCCGCGGCAGTACCAGAGCGGCGGCTGGATCAGCTACGTGATCGGCGTCGCCGGCCCCGAGCCGCTGGAGTTGCGGCGCTCGGCGATCGACTACGAACACTACGTGGGCAAGCAGTTGCAGCCGGTGGCCGATGCCATCCTGCCGTTCGTCGGCGACGATTTCGACACCCTGGTCGACCGGCAGATGGCGCTGTTCTGAGCCCGCTTCCAGGCGCACGTCGGTGCGGTAGGGAATGTCATAGACGATCAGCGGCACGCTGGATCGTCGGCGACGCCATGGAAGAAGCGCACCAGCGCCTCCTGGGAGGGGCGGATAGAGTAGGGCGCCGGCATCCAGCAGATGGTCGAGCGGGCACGGCAGCGCGACGAAGTCGATCTCGCCATGGCGGAACGGCGTGACCAGCGGGACCCAGATACCTTGGAACGATGACATGAATCTCTCCTGATGGCTGACCGTCTTGTCGGCGTCAGGAGGGCGGAAAGGATTCGGCGGGAGCGCCTGCGTGTCCTGTCAGCTCACCTGACGGGACAGCACGCCCCGGTCGAATGAGCGACTGTTTCTTCGATTTCTTCGCGGCGACGGCACGGCCCCGAGCCTTGGCGCCGGGGCCAAGCGGAAAGCGCTCGAAGTCGAGGGACAGGGACGTGCCGTGGAATACCGGAAAAGAGGACCGGGCAATTTCTACGGGCTGCGCGGCGCGCTATCAATCGCGCCGCGGGTTCAGGCCAGTTGCGCCGGGTCGAGCATGTCGCTCTCGAAGGTCATCCAGCCGCCGTTCTCGCTGGCCGCGCCGTCGAGGATCGGGCCGTAGTAGGTGAGGCCGATGGCCAGGCTGAAGCAGATGTGGGTGGCGTTCTCCGGGGCGTCCAGCTGGCCTTCGAAGTGCAGCTTGAGCACGCCCGGCTCGACGCTTTCCAGGCCGATGGCGACGTTCGGGTTGTCCACGGCCTCGCTTTCGTGGCCGCGTTGCTCGGCGCTGACGGTGAGGGTCACGGTGTCTCGGTACATGTCTTGCTCCAGTTGGCGTGGGGCCGGCGTCGCCAGCGCGGCGGACAGACTACTGGCAGTCGCGCCGGCTGGCCAGTGCCAGCTGCCTGCGGCAGGCGTCGCGCGGGCCTGGGAATCATTCGGCGGCGGCGCAGTCCAATCCCGCATCACCAACCGACCCCCGAGGGGATGATGAAGCTACCCGTGCTCGCTGTATTGGGCGCCGCGCTGTTGTTGAGCGCCTGCGCGAAGAAGGAGGCCGAGGCCTGTGCCTCGCCGGACGTGAAGGACCAACTGATGCGGATCTTCCTCCAGGGCGCGATCACCGAGCGTTCGCCGGAGTTCAAGGACAGCGCGTTGCGCGACGTGGCGATCCTCGAGAAGGATCCGGACAGCGGCGTGCTGTCCTGCGTCGGCACCCTCAGCGTACCGGCCGGCCAGCAGGTGGTCGAGGGCGTCCTGCAATACCGCATCGCCCCTGTGGCCAAGTCCGACTACGACTACCTGCTGCTCGATACCGCCGGCGCCAACACCACCGCCCTGGCGCAGCGCCTGGGCAAGGCGCTCGGCCAGTGATACCGCGCCTCGCTCAGGGTACGCCGTTGCGGCCATGGGCGAGGAAGCCGGGGCGGGCGCCGAGGCGCTCGTAATAGGCGTGCACCGCTGGCAGCGACGGACGCTCGAACGGCGTCTCGTACCAGCGGTTGACCGACAGGCCGATGGCGATGTCGGCCAGGCTGAAGGTCTCGCCGGCGACATAGGCGTCGGTGCGTAGCAGTTGTCCCTCGAGGATTTCCATGAAGCCCGTCCAGCCGCGCAGCGAAGCCTCCACCTGGGCCGCGTCGCGGTGCGCCGGCGACTGCCGGACCAGGCTCATGAAGGCATAGCTCCACGAGCGGTTGAGGTCGGAGGCCTGCCAGTCCAGCCACTGGTCGACCCGCGCGCGCGCCGCCGCCTGCCGCGGATAGAGGCGTTCGCCGGCATAGCGATTGGCCAGGTAGCGGATGATGCTGTTGGACTCCCAGAGCACCAGTTCGCCGTCGCGCAACACCGGCACCATGGCGTTCGGGTTGAGGGCGAGGAATTCCGCCTCGCGGGTGTCGCGGAAGCCGCTGCCCCAGTCTTCGCGGCGGTAGGGCAGGTCCAGTTCGGCGCAGGTCCAGAGAACCTTGCGCACGTTGATCGAAGAGGCCTTTCCGAGAATCTCCAGCATGGCGATGGCGCGTCCTTGGGCGGATGAGGGAGGCCCCGAGTATACGGGCCGATCCCGTCGACGGGGAGCGGCTCGACCGGGCGGGCCGGCTAGGCGCCACCGGCTTGCCGGTGGCCCGGGTTGCGGCGCGCCCAGAAACCGAAATACAGCCAGCCGATGACGAACGACGGCGCCACGCTCGCCAATGGGTGCGGCGCGCCCGCAAGCCCGTGCAGCGCGGCCATCGGCGTGGTCAGCAGGAGCACCACCAATAGCGGTGCGTGACGTTGCGTCAGGCCGCCGCGACCACCGAAACGGCCCAGCAGGTGCAGGCCCAGGCGCGTTGCCAGGAGGCTGGCGCCACCCTGGAGCAGGGCGGCGACACCCATTCGCGCCAGGCCGCCGTCCTGGTTGGCATAGGCTGCCCAGGCACCGTAGAGCACCGCGGCCGGTAGCGCCGCCAGCCACGGGTCGTCGGAGCGCTGCGCGAGTCCGCTCACCGGATGATCCTCTGCTGCACGTAGGGTTCGGCACCGGGTGCGAGGCGGACCATGCAGAGGATCTGGTCGCTGCTGCCGACGTGGGCGACGAAGTGGTCGTTGGTCCTGGCGTGGCTGGACATCGCCATGCGCGGGAAGAAATCCGGGGCGACGCTGCGCTGCCCGCCGGGTATCAGGCCGGTTTCCGCGTCCAGGCGCAGGTTGGCGGACAGCGTGCCGACCACCTCGCGAGCCAGGTCGACCATGTCCGGGCACTGGCGCGGCGCTTCCAGGTCCGGGTACAGCGTCGCTCCCGGGATCCGCGCGCTGAGGGCGCGGAACATGTTGTAGACCACCGGGTTGTAGGTCTTCGCCACGATCAGCGGCGGCAGCCCGCCGTTGCGCTCGCTGACCTGGCGCAGGAAGAACTGGTTGATCCGCTTGAACAGGCTGGTGCGGTGGTAGCGGTCGGCAACCATCGCCGTCCACAGGTAGAGGAAGCGCGTCGAGCCGCGGACGAAGTCCTTCGCTCCGAGGATGCCGATGATCCGTTCTCCCTCCGGGTCGGTCGCCAGCACCAGGTGGTCGTAGGTCTCGAAGATCTCCGGCTGGTTGCCGAAGTATTGCAGCACGTCGAACTGCGGCATTCCCTCTTGCAGGTCGGCGACTATCTTGCGCTTGAAGCCTTCGGGGAATTGCCGCTCGCGGCTGGAGTAGTCGAGGTCGAAGGCGTTTTTCTGCGGATCGCTGGTCATGGTCGTGGCTCGCCGGAGGAAGAAGGTGAAGGGCGCAGGACCAGTGGGCGGTCCGTCGCGCCGGGGGCGTCGTCGGCGATACGGATGTACTCGCCGCGGGCCCAGAGTTCGTTGAGGTCGGTGGCGCCGTCGAACGGCAGGCCGGAGTTGCGGGTGGACAGCGCGTAGCGCGAGTTGTCGAAGTCCGCCAGGTCGATGACCATCCGCAGGGTCGCGGCGATCCGCGTGTTGAACGGGTTGTCGGGGTCGCTGTAGTCGAAGCGCCCGACGTCGACGCTGAAGTTGTCGCCGCCCTTGTTGTTCTTCAGGTCGAACAGCGCGCGCAGCGGGGTTTTGTGGAAGGGCACGTGTTCGGCGACGGCCGCGTGCGCCTCGCCCCACTTCCAGCCGTCCGGCGAAGGCCCGTGGGCGGCCCGCAGTTCGTCCAGCGCGCTGCGCAGCGACTGGTTCAGCTTGAGGTCGCAGCCTTGTTCCTGGCCGCACCAGAAGCGCAGGTCGGCCTGGCCGTCGAGGATCAGCCGGAGGAATCCGTCGTAGTTGCGCTGGTTCCAGCCGCGGGCCAGCAACCGCGCGCCGATCCGCGGTTGCAGCAGTTCGCGGGTGAAGGCGCGCGCCCAGTAGCCGGCGATCAGCGGCGCGGCCAGGTCGGCGGCGGCCTGGTGGTTCCAGCCCCGGAGCAGGGCGAAGGCTTCGCTGGCGCGCAGTTCGGGGTCGCTGACCTGCTCCAGCATCTTCGGCAAGAGGCTCGCCATCACGCTGGAGAACTCGTCGTTCTGCAACTCCAGGCTGTCTTCCAGGGTGCGCTGGCCGGGGCCGCCGAGCCACTCGCGGATGCGCTCGTAGCGGTAGGGCAGGACCCAGTCGTGGCCGAAGTCGAAGGCATTGTCGGGCGGCACGATGCGCTGGTTCGCCGTGGCGATGAACCCTTCGCGCGGGTTGAGGCTGCGTGGCTTGGCGCTTTCCGGAACGTAGCCGACCCAGTCGTAGCGGCTCTCCCAGCCGGGCGAGGGGGCCAGCCCGTGGAGGTCGTCGGCGGCGCCGCGCAGCGGTACGCGACCGGCGGAGATGTAGCCGATGTTGCCCTCGACGTCGGCATAGACCATGTTCTGCGGCGGTACGCCGAAGTCGGCGGTGGCCTCGAGGAACTGTTCCCAGCCTTCGGCGCGGTTGATCGCCAGCAGGCTCGGGAAGGTCTTGTCGTGATGGTCGAGGCCGGTCCAGGCGAGCGCGATCACCAGCCGGTCGCGCTGCGCCTGCGGCAGCCGCGCCGGTTCGTAGATGTCGCTGATCACCGGGCCGTGGCGGGTGCTGCGGACCTCCAGGGAGACCGTCTCGCCGTCGCGCACGGCGATGCGTTCCAGGCGCGTCTCGAAGGGCCGGTAGCCGTCCGGGGTCAGGTAGCGCCGTGGGTCCTGGGGGTCGACGCGTTCCAGGTAGGCGTCCTGGATGTGCGAGCCGGTGTTGGTGTAGCCCCAGGCGATGCGCCGGTTATGGCCGATGACGAACAGCGGGGCGCCGGCGAAGTTGGCGCCGGTGAGGCTCAGGCCGGGGATCTCCAGGCGGGCCAGGTAGAAGGCCGCCGGGTTGGTCAGGCGCAGGTGCGGATCGTTGGCCAGCAGCGGCTTGCCGGTGGCGCTGCGGCTGGCGGAGACCACCCAGTTGTTCGAGCCGATGCCTTCGACGTTGGAACCGGGTAATTGCCCCAGCAGCTTGCCGGCGTCCGGCGTGCCGCGCAGGGAGCGGTACAGGCTGACGTAGTCGCGGGTGGCCAGCGGCCGCTCGCCCGGATAGGGGGCGAATACCTCGTTGATCCGCGCCAGGTCCAGGTGCTCGGCCAGCGCCAGGCGCTGCAACTGCATGCCCAGGTTGGCGCTCAGGGACCAGGAATAGAGCAGGTGCAGGGACAGGCTGTCGACCGCTGTCCAGGGCCGCGGCCGTTCGTGGCGGACCAGGCTGAACTCCAGCGGCAGCGCGGCCGGAGCCTGCTCCAGGTAGGCGTTGACCCCGGCGCTGTAGCGTTCCAGCAGGACGCGCGTGGACGCGTCCAGGTTGGCGTGGATGCCCTCGGCGGTGCGGCGGAAACCGATGGTGCGGGCGAACCGGTCCATCGCCAGGGTCTTGCCGCCGAACACCTCGGAGAGCGTGCCGCCGGCATAGCGGCGGGCGAACTCCATCTGCCACAGGCGATCCCTGGCGTGGCTGTAACCGAGCAGGAAATAACCGTCCTCCAGGTTCTGCGCGCGGATGTGCGGGACGCCGGCGGCGTCCCAGGCGATCCGCCCCTCGTGCTCCAGGCCGCTGCCGACCTGGATCTCCCCATACCTGAAGCCCAGCGGGACGGCCACCAGGTACACCGCGTAGGCCAGCAGCCCGAGCAGCAGGCCGCCGAGCCCGAGGCGCCAGGCGTAACGTGCATTTTTCGACATCGTTTCCGGTCTCCACGCCGGCGGGTCAATAGACCCGCCGGTTCCGTTCCGCATGGCGACTGACGAAGAACACCAGCGAGACGCGCTCGCCGGCGGTCACCTGCTGGACCTCGTGGGGATAGCTGCAGTCGCTGATGATCACCGAGCGCGGCTCCGGCTTGATGTCGTTGCGCAGGTTGCCGTCGCGGTCGTAGACCACGAACTGGCCGCCGGAGAAGTAGGTGCCGAGCTGCAGGACGATGGAGTACTGGTAGTCCGGGTTGCTGTCGGTATCCAGGTGCCGGCCGATGAACGAGCCGGCCTTCATCCGGTTCACCTGCATGCGCCGGACGTAGAAGGCGTCGTCGCCCATCAGTTTGCGGAACAGGCTCATCACGTTGTCGTTGCAGACGCGCGGGATGATCAGCTCCGACAGCGCATGGTTGACCACCGTGGGACGGTCGCGGTCGGTCATGAAACGGGCCACGTAGAGGTCGTTCTCCTCGTCGGCGTCGCCGATCAGGATCTTCTCCCACGGCAGGCTCGAATTGGCCAGGACCTGGTTCATCAGCTCCCAGTCATGCTCGTCGTAGAGCGCGTCGCTGGGGGGATGTAGGCGCAGCCGTTGGCTGCCAGGCTCTGGGTGATCTGGGCGATCTGAGTATTCATGAGGGTTCCTGTGTCTGATCAGGCGGTGGCCTGGGTTACCGGTTGGTGGGGAAGTGGCTGGTTGGCGGCGTCATGCTCGGGGGCGAGCCGGGCCTGGTTCTCGCGGTACCAGTCGACGATGCCGAACGGGTCCGACTGGCCGCGGCAGAGGTGGTCGCGCAGGATCAGGAAGTTCTCCCACATGCCCCAGGTCTCGGTCATCGGGCCGAACTTGGAGGGAAGTGCCTCGTTGGCCGCGCGTTCCGGCGCGATGCGCCAGAAGTTCACCCCCGGCTTGCGGTGGTGGAAGTCGTGGCTGGGCAGGTCCTGCATGAAGGAGAACACCCGCAGCGGGATGTCGATCAGCAGCACGCCCAGGCTCCAGCGAGCGAGCGCCAGGGCGAAGGCCAGGCCCTGCTTGTCGGCCGGGTAGGGGCGGCCGAGGAAGCGTCCCCAGCTCAGCGAGCCGTAATGCAGGAAGCGCGGCAGGCCGTGCTCGTTGCGGGCGAACCAGAGATGCTCGGAGACGTGCTGGATCCACGACGAGTACTGGGTCAGGATGAAGATCGGGAACAGGTAGAACAGCGCGAACGCCTCCAGGTAGCCGCTTGCGCTGACCAGGGCCAGCAGCGCCGTCCAGTACAGCGCGCGACTGATCCGTTCGTGGCGCGCGGCGGAGACGAAGCTGACCTCGAAGCGGAACTTCAGGTGTTCGAGGATCCGCGCCGGATGGAACGGGGCGAGCACCAGGCGGGTCCAGAACGCGGCCTCGGACATGCCCTTGTAGAAGCCGTGCTGCTTCATGAAGATCAGGTCGACGTCCTGTTCGGTGTTGAAGGTGCGCACGCTGTGGTGCTCGTTCACGTGCAGCCTGATGTACTCGTCGCGCGGCGTGTGCAGGATCGGGATCGACAGGATCCACTTGCAGGTGAAGCGCGCCAGCGCCTTGTTCTCCAGGCTGGCGCCGTGGGTGGTGTAGTGGAAGGTATGGAGGAAGCCGCGCTGGCGGTTGACCACCAGGCACATGATCAGCGCGCCGAGCAGGCACTTCAGCCACAGCGGCTGCTGCGAGGCGAGCAACTGCTGGCCGTAGATCACCGCGAGGAAGAACACCGCGTAGCCCCAGCTGATGTGCAGGTAGAGCTGCCAGGGCTTGAGCAGGGTGTCCTTCGGCCGCCGCGGCGGGCGGTCGTTCAGCGACTTGCCGGTGACCCAGGTCCAGAACGGCTGGCAGGGCAGGTCCTTGTAGGTGCGGCGTACGTCGATGCCGTAGCCGTACCTGGAGTAGCGGGTCTTGAACAGTTCATCTTGCATGGCGCAGGCGCTCCCTGGTTACAGGTAGTCGGTTCGGATGTAGAGCGTCGGGACGGTCGCGAAGAACGAGTAGAACGGCTCCATCCGGTAGTGATCGACGGCCAGCACGACGAAGTTGTCGAAGCGCTCGCCGAAGAGTTTTCCCATCAATGCGTACTCGGCGGCCTGGGAGATGAAGCTGGCCCGGATCTGCTCGCGCGACTGGCTGGCGAACCATTTCTCGTAGAGCGGCAGGCGCGACAGGAAGATCGACTCCAGGGCCGGGTAGTCCAGCCCGGTCTGGCCGTAGTCGCCCTGTTCCAGGCGCTGGACGATCTCGCCGTGGGCCCGGTGCCAGCCGTCCTCGCCGCCGCACATCTCGAAGAACGAGCAGGTCGCGGCCGGGCAGGGCAGCGCCCCGGCGATCCGCTCGAGCTGGCGTTCGACCTTGCCGAGGAAACCCTCGCGGGTCTCGCCGGTGGCGGGATTGCGGTTGAACGACAGGTACTCGAACTCGCCGCCGAGGATCGCGTGGCGGATCTCCACCTGGCGCGCCCTGGCCAGCTCCGCCACCGCCTGGCCGGCGCTGATCAGCTTGGCGCCGGCCAGGCCGGGCTGGTCGCCGACCCGTTCGAAGGTGTAGCGCGGCTTGCCCTCGGCATCGCTGGAGTGCGAGTAGTCCGGGCATACCGCGCTCACCAGGTGCAACGGACGGCCTTCGCCGACGGCGCGCTCCAGCGCCGCCACCAGGCCGCGCAGCGCCCGCTCGCTGGGCGGCATGACGTTGCCGGCGGCCAGCCAGCGCTCGATGTCGCGGGCGTGGCGGTCGAGCTGCGGGATGTCCGGATGCTTGAGCTCCAGCTCGCTCCTGGCGTTGACCGCATCGGCCAGGAGCAGGGTGGTCAGGGACGGGATGCGTCCCTTGCTCTTGAACCGGTGGATGTTGGTGACCACCGAATTGCCCTGGCGCAGCTTGAAGTCGAACTCCTGGTGGCGCGACTGGAGGATCAGGTAGAACAGGTAGTTGCTGAACGGCAGCTCGCGCGCGCCGTGGGAGATGCGCAGCTCCAGATACCTGCGTTTCAGTTCGCCGAGGCGCGTTTCCAGTTGCGCATAGGTATGGTCGGGGACCACTTCGGCGAGGGGGAGGCCATACGAGATGGATTTCAATATGTTCCGGCTGAGACGGGAATCGATGTCTGGAATCATGGCGTTCACCTGACGTCGGGCTTGACCAGGACGGGAGCGGGCTCGGTTTTTCCGGGAAGGCTGTGCACGTCGCGGAACAGCAGCATGTCGACGAACTGCTGCTCCTTGTCGCCGGCGAAGCCCTGCGGCTCGTCGATGCGGCGGGGGTTCTCGTAGGTGCCGAACAACATGTCCCAGATCGGGAAGTCGCTGTAGTTGCACTCGTGGCGGTCGCGCTGGTGGTGGATGCGGTGCATCTCCGGGCGCTGGAACAGGTAGCCGAGGACGTGCGGGGTGCGCAGGTTCGAGTGGTAGAACATCTCGCCGAGCGCGGCGAACATGATGTAGTAGGCGCCGGCCTCGATGCTGATGCCCATCACCACGTAGGCGACGAAGCTGCCCAGCAGCGAGTTGAAGACCATCTCGGTGGGGTGCTTGTAGAAGGAGGTGAATACCTCGATGCGTTGCGGCGCGTGATGCAACTGGTGGAACAGCCGCCAGAGCGTGTCGTTGGCATGGCGCGCGCGATGCCACCAGTAGGTGACGAAGGTGTTGACGAAGTAGGCGGCGAAGCCGGCCAGCAGCGGCGGCAGGGCGTCAGAGGTGTGCAGCAGGCTGTGGCCCATCATCCATTTGTTCCAGGTGATGCCGGCGAGCAGGGCGATCGATACCTGGACGATGTTGAGGAAGATCACCCGGGCCACCCAGGTGCTCACCTTGGGCAACTTCCAGCCGGGGATCAGTTGCTCCAGCATGAATATGAATAGCGCCACTCCGATCAAGTAATAGATCATTCGTTTATCTCCTCTTCCTTCAGGGACGGACGCGGCGCGGAACTTCGTAGAGGCGAAATACCAGCGTCCTGTTTATTGTTCGAAGCACTTCTCGGCAGGCTGCGGTTATCGCTTCGCTATATACGGGGAGCGATCTCGGTCAGGCGTGGATACGTTGTCCATGGCCGAATGGAGTGCTCTTCTTAATTGCCTCAGAATGCGCTCCGTGAACATCGGCACGGAAAACGAAATGCCTGGTCGAATTAAATTGTCACAGGCATGCAGCGACAACCTGCCCTTCCGGGCAGGTATCTGCGAGGAGATAAGGGGGGAACCATGTAGCTGCCATTTCGTGCCCGTACGCATGCCGTTCCAGCGAGGCTGCGCATGGGTGGGTTGTTGGCGGGCGCTTGTCCCGACGACGATGGAGCGTGCGAGAAGAAGAATGAATAAGACCACCGTGAGGCCCGTCGGAGAGCCGTTCAATGGCTCCCGCAAACGCCCGGGGCGCCGTCCCGTCCAGTGCCGCGCAGGCCTTGCGCGGAACCCCGCGTCCGTACTCTTCGGGATTCTCTCTTCAGGTTCGTTTCGCCGCCGCCCGGTCCGGGATGGACGGGCAGGGCGTCGCCTCGAGTTTTGCAACCGGGTCGGCCGCGATATGAACTTGCGTGTCCTGATTGATAAAGGGAAGTGTCATGAGCGGATAAGTCGGAAGCCGAAAAGAATAACAATTACCGAGAACCGAATCCTGCCGGGATCGATTGTGGACTGGTGAAGCTGGCATGCGTGATGAGAGAGAGGGATATCTCGAGATTTTGTCAAGAATAACGACCGAGGAAGAGTTCTTTTCCCTGGCGCTCGAGATATGCGGGAATTATGGTTTCGAATTCTTTTCATTCGGTGCGAGGGCGCCTTTCCCCTTGACCGCCCCCAAATATCATTTTCTGTCGAATTATCCAGGGGAGTGGAAAAGCAGATATATCTCCGAGGACTACACGTCCATCGATCCGATCGTTCGCCATGGTCTGCTGGAATACATGCCGCTGATCTGGAACGGCGAGGACTTCCAGGAAAACCGCTTCTTCTGGGAGGAGGCGCTGCACCATGGCATCCGCCACGGCTGGTCGATTCCCGTGCGCGGCAAGTACGGCCTGATCAGCATGTTCTCCCTGGTGCGCTCGGCCGAGAGCATCGCGGCCGCGGAGATCCTCGAGAAGGAATCCTTCCTGCTCTGGATCACCAGCATGCTGCAGGCCACCTTCGGCGACCTGCTGGCGCCGCGCATCGTCCCGGAAAGCAACGTGCGCCTGACCGCCCGGGAAACCGAGATGCTCAAATGGACCGCGGTCGGCAAGACCTACGGCGAGATCGGCCTGATTCTTTCCATCGACCAGCGCACGGTGAAGTTCCATATCGTCAACGCCATGCGCAAGCTCAACTCCAGCAACAAGGCGGAGGCCACCATGAAGGCCTACGCCATCGGCCTGCTCAACTGAGCCGGGCGGCCTGCGACCGGACCGGGGCGTGGCGCGCCCGGCGGTTTCCGCCACGCTGATCGTCCCGGCCGCTCCCCAGACGGCCGCTGCCGCTTCCCGGCGTCGCAGCGACGCCTTCCCTTCGAGCACACCCCGGCCAACCGGGCCCGCCTCGCGCCCGTTCCGTCCTGCCTGGCGATCCCGCTGGAAGCGGTTTCCCTCGGCGGACGGCAAAACGGCGAAAGAATAGAACGGAATTTATGCCTGGCACCTGTAATTTTTAAGGGGTTATGGGGCTTGCAAAAAAGCGTTTATAAGTTTGTCCCCTGTCAAATTTGGTTACATCTGGTTTGCAGGCGAAATAATCGGCATGGCAATTCGGCACTAGTTGAAACTTTGGAGAGACTCCGAAGCGGGCGACTTTTGCCCAGGAAAAGTTACATGGTTTTTTCTCCGGCCTGTCATTCCGATGTCTTCTTTGCGGGATCGAAGCCTATCGATTCGTCTGACGGAGGTTTGCAACATGCGCGAGTACCAACGGCTGAAAGGGTTCACCGACAACCTGGAGTTGCGCCGGCGCAACCGCGCCACGGTAGAGCGCTACATGCGCATGAAGGGGGCCGAACGTTTGCAGCGACACAGCCTGTTCGTCGAAGACGGCTGCGCCGGCAACTGGACCACGGAAAGCGGCGAACCCCTGGTTTTCCGGGGCCATGAGAGCCTCAGGCGGCTCGCCGAGTGGCTCGAGCGCTGCTTCCCCGACTGGGAGTGGCACAACGTGCGGATCTTCGAGACCGAGGATCCGAACCACCTCTGGGTGGAGTGCGACGGGCGTGGCAAGGCGCTGGTCCCGGGGTATCCGGAGGGCTATTGCGAGAACCACTACATCCATTCCTTCGAACTCGAGAACGGCCGGATAAAACGCAATCGCGAGTTCATGAATCCGATGCAGAAATTGCGTGCATTGGGAATACCCGTTCCGCAAATAAAACGTGACGGCATTCCCGCCTGATTAATGATTATTCCAATTCAAGAGGAGATATGACGATGCTCGATAATGCCATTCCCCAAGGTTTCGAAGACGCCGTGGAGTTACGCAGGAAGAATCGCGAGACGGTAGTCAAGTATATGAACACCAAGGGCCAGGATCGCCTGCGCCGCCATGAACTTTTCGTCGAGGATGGTTGCGGCGGCCTGTGGACCACCGATACCGGCGAACCGATCGTCATTCGCGGCAAGGACAAGCTGGCCGAGCACGCGGTGTGGTCGCTGAAATGCTTCCCGGACTGGGAGTGGTACAACATCCAGGTCTTCGAGACCGACGATCCCAACCACTTCTGGGTCGAGTGCGACGGCCACGGCAAGATCCTCTTCCCCGGGTATCCCGAGGGCTACTACGAGAATCACTTCCTGCATTCCTTCGAGCTGGACGACGGCAAGATCAAGCGCAACCGCGAGTTCATGAACGTCTTCCAGCAACTGCGCGCCCTGAGCATTCCGGTGCCGCAGATCAAACGCGAAGGCATTCCCACCTGAGGCCATCCTGGAAGGGGTGAACTATGGACGATCTATTGCAACGCGTACGGCGCTGCGAAGCGCTGCAGCAACCCGAGTGGGGCGATGCGTCGCGGCTGCGCGAGGTGCAGGCGTACCTGCGCGGCAGCCCGGCGCTGATCCGCGCCGGCGACATCCTGGCCCTGCGCGCGACCCTGGCGCGGGTGGCGCGCGGCGAGGCGCTGGTGGTGCAGTGCGGCGACTGCGCCGAGGACATGGACGACCACCATGCCGAGAACGTGGCGCGCAAGGCGGCGGTGCTGGAACTGCTGGCCGGCGCCCTGCGCCTGGCCGGCAAGCGCCCGGTGATCCGCGTCGGGCGCATCGCCGGGCAGTACGCCAAGCCGCGCTCCAAGCCGCACGAGCAGGTCGACGGGCAGACCCTGCCGGTCTACCGCGGCGACATGGTCAACGGCCGCGAGGCTCGCGCCGAGCGGCGCCAGGCCGATCCGCAGCGGATCCTCAAGGGCTACGCGGCGGCGCGCAACGTCATGCGTCACCTGGGCTGGGACGCCGCTTCCGGGCAGGAGGCGAACGCCTCGCCGGTGTGGACCAGCCATGAGATGCTGCTGCTCGACTACGAGCTGGCGATGCTGCGCGAGGACGAGCAGCGCCGGGTCTACCTCGGCTCGACCCATTGGCCGTGGATCGGCGAGCGCACCCGCCAGGTCGACGGCGCCCACGTGGCGCTGCTGGCCGAGGTGCTCAACCCGGTGGCCTGCAAGGTCGGCCCGGAGATCGGCCGCGAGCAGTTGCTGGCGCTCTGCGAGCGCCTCGATCCGCGCCGCGAGCCGGGGCGCCTGACGCTGATCGCGCGGATGGGCGCGCAGAAGGTCGGCGAGCGCCTGCCGCCGCTGGTGGAGGCGGTGCGCGCGGCCGGGCACCCGGTGATCTGGCTGAGCGACCCGATGCACGGCAACACCATCGTCGCCCCCTGCGGCAACAAGACCCGCCTGGTGCGCAGCATCGCCGAGGAGGTGGCGGCGTTCCGCCTGGCGGTCTCCGGCTCCGGCGGGGTGGCCGCCGGGCTGCACCTGGAGACCACCCCGGACGACGTCACCGAGTGCGTCGCCGATTCCAGCGGCCTGCACCAGGTCGGCCGGCACTACACCAGCCTCTGCGATCCGCGGCTCAACCCCTGGCAGGCGCTCAGCGCGGTGATGGCCTGGTCCGGCGCGCAGGCGAGCCCGAGCGCAACCTTCCCCCTGGAGACCGTGGCATGAGCGGCATTCCCGAAATCCTCGCCTATCCCTTGCCGACCGCCGGCCAGCTGCCGGCCAACCTGGCGCGCTGGAACCTGGAGCCGGCGCGCGCGGTGCTGCTGGTGCACGACATGCAGCGCTACTTCCTGCGCCCGCTGCCGGCGAGCCTGCGCGCCGACCTGGTGGCCAACGCCGCGCGACTGCGCCGCTGGTGCGCCGGGCAGGGCGTGCAGATCGCCTACACCGCCCAGCCGGGCAGCATGACCGAGGAGCAGCGCGGCCTGCTCAAGGACTTCTGGGGCCCGGGCATGCGCGCCAGTCCCGCCGACCGCGAGGTGGTCGAGGAGCTGGCGCCGGGGCCGGACGACTGGCTGCTGACCAAGTGGCGCTACAGCGCCTTCTTCCACTCCGACCTGTTGCAGCGCATGCGCGCCGCCGGCCGCGACCAGCTGGTGCTGTGCGGCGTGTATGCCCACGTCGGGGTGCTGATCTCCACGGTCGACGCCTACTCCAACGACATCCAGCCGTTCCTGGTGGCCGACGCCATCGCCGACTTCAGCGAGGCGCACCACCGCATGGCCCTGGAATACGCTGCCAGCCGCTGCGCGATGGTGGTCACCACCGACGAGGTGCTCGCATGAACGGCCTGCCCACATCGCTGCTGCAACGCCTGCTCGAGCGGCCGGCGCCGTTCGCCTTGCTCTACCGTCCGGAAAGCAATGGCCCGGGCCTGCTCGACGTGATCCGTGGCGAGGCGCACGAGCTGCGCAGCCTGGCCGAGCTGCCGCTGGACGAGCCCGGCGCCGGCCTGCCGCGCCACGACCTGCTGGCGCTGATTCCCTACCGGCAGATCGCCGAGCGCGGCTTCGAGGCGCTCGACGACGGCGCGCCGCTGCTGGCGCTGAAGGTCCTGGAGCAGGAGCTGCTGCCGCTGGAACAGGCCCTGGCGCTGCTGCCGAACCAGGCGCTGGCCCTGGACGAGGAAGGCTTCGACCTCGACGACGAGGAATACGCCGAGGTGGTCCGGCGGGTCATCGCCGACGAGATCGGCCGCGGCGAAGGCGCCAACTTCGTGATCAAGCGGCGCTTCCAGGCGCGCATCGACGGCTACGCCACGGCCAGCGCGCTGAGCTTCTTCCGCCAGTTGCTGCTGCGCGAGAAGGGCGCCTACTGGACCTTCATCATCCACACCGGCGAACGCACCCTGGTCGGCGCCTCGCCCGAGCGGCACATCAGCGTGCGCGACGGCCTGGCGGTGATGAACCCGATCAGCGGCACCTACCGCTATCCGCCGAGCGGGCCGGACCTGGCCGAGGTCATGGAATTCCTCGACAACCGCAAGGAAGCCGACGAGCTGTACATGGTGGTCGACGAGGAACTGAAGATGATGGCGCGGATCTGCGAGGACGGCGGCCGGGTGCTCGGTCCCTACCTCAAGGAGATGGCGCACCTGGCGCACACCGAGTACTTCATCGAGGGCCAGAGCAACCGTGACGTGCGCGAGATCCTGCGCGAGACGCTGTTCGCCCCGACCGTCACCGGCAGCCCGCTGGAAAGCGCCTGCCGGGTGATCCGCCGCTACGAGCCGCAGGGGCGCGGCTACTACAGCGGGGTCGCGGCGCTGATCGGCGGCGACGGCCAGGGCGGGCGCACGCTGGACTCGGCGATCCTGATCCGCACCGCCGAGATCGAGGCCGACGGTCGCCTGCGCATCGGCGTCGGCTCGACCATCGTGCGCCACTCCGATCCCCGCGGCGAGGCCGCGGAAAGCCGCGCCAAGGCCTCCGGGCTGATCGCCGCGCTGAAGAGCCAGGCACCGCAGCGCCTGGGCTCGCATCCGCACGTGGTGGCGGCGCTGGCCAGCCGCAACGCGCCGATCGCCGACTTCTGGCTGCGCGGCGCCAGCGAGCGCCAGCAGTTGCAGGCCGACCTCTCCGGACGCGAGGTGCTGATCGTCGACGCCGAGGACACCTTCACCTCGATGATCGCCAAGCAGCTCAAGTCGCTGGGCCTGGCGGTGAGCGTGCGCGGCTTCCAGGAGCCGTACTCGTTCGACGGCTACGACCTGGTGATCATGGGCCCCGGCCCGGGCAACCCCACCGAGGTCGGCCAGCCGAAGATCGGCCACCTGCACCTGGCCATCCGTTCGCTGCTCAGCGAGCGCCGGCCGTTCCTCGCCGTGTGCCTGAGCCACCAGGTGCTGAGCCTGTGCCTGGGCCTGGACCTGCAACGCCGGCAGGAGCCCAACCAGGGCGTGCAGAAACAGATCGACCTGTTCGGCGCCGCCGAGCGCGTCGGCTTCTACAACACCTTCGCCGCGCGCGCCCTGCAGGACCGCATCGAGATCCCCGAGGTCGGCCCGATCGAGATCAGCCGCGACCGCGAGACCGGCGAGGTCCATGCCCTGCGCGGGCCGCGCTTCGCCTCCATGCAATTCCACCCCGAATCGGTGCTGACCCGCGAGGGTCCGCGCATCATCGCCGACCTGCTGCGCCACGCGCTGGTCGAGCGGCGGCCCTGAGCCAGGAGACCCCATGCACAGATATGTCGTGATAGACGCCTTCGCCAGCGAACCGCTGCAAGGCAACCCGGTGGCGGTGTTCTTCGACTGCGACGACCTCAGCGGCGAGCGCATGCAGCGCATGGCGCGGGAGATGAACCTGTCGGAGAGCACCTTCGTGCTCCGCCCGCAAGAGGACGGCGACGCGCGCATCCGCATCTTCACCCCGGTCAACGAACTGCCGTTCGCCGGCCACCCGCTGCTGGGCACCGCCATCGCCCTGGGCGCCGAGACCGACAAGGACAGCCTGTTCCTGGAGACCAGGATGGGCACCGTGCCCTTCACCCTGGAGCGCCAGGACGGCAAGGTGGTGGCCTGCAGCATGCGGCAGCCGATCCCCACCTGGGAGCACTTCGGCCGCCCGGCCGAGCTGCTCGCCGCCCTCGGCCTGAAGGGCTCGACCTTTCCCATCGAGGTCTACCGCAACGGCCCGCGCCACGTCTTCGTCGGCCTGGAGAGCGTCGCCGCGCTGTCCGCGCTGCACCCCGACCACCGCGCCCTGTGCGACTTCCCGGACCTGGCGGTGAACTGCTTCGCCGGCGCCGGGCGGCACTGGCGCAGCCGCATGTTCTCGCCGGCCTACGGCGTGGTCGAGGACGCCGCCACCGGCTCCGCCGCCGGGCCGCTGGCGATCCACCTGGCGCGCCACCGGCAGATCCCCTACGGGCAGCAGATCGAGATCCTCCAGGGCGTCGAGATCGGCCGGCCGTCGCGCATGTACGCGCGCGCCGAGGGCGCCGGCGAGCGGGTCTCGGCGGTGGAAGTGTCGGGCAACGGCGCGGCCTTCGCCGAAGGCCGGGCCTACCTGTGAACCCCCAGAGCAAAGGAGCGCCGCCATGGGCGTGAACCCGAACATCTCCGAGTCCCTCACCGGGACCATCGAAGCCGCCTTCCCGGAGTTCGAGGCGCCGCCGGCGAACCCCATGCAGGTCCTGCGCAACTGGCTGGAACGCGCCCGCCGCTATGGCGTGCGCGAGCCGCGGGCGCTGGCCCTGGCCACGGTCGACGGGCAGGGCCGGCCATCGACGCGGATCGTGGTGATCGCCGAACTCGGCGAGCGCGGGGTGGTGTTCGCCACCCACGCCGACAGCCAGAAGGGCCGCGAACTGGCGCAGAACCCCTGGGCCTCGGGAGTGCTGTACTGGCGCGAGAGCAGCCAGCAGGTGATCCTCAACGGCATCGCCGAACGCCTGCCCGACGCACGCGCCGACGCCCAGTGGCTGAGCCGCCCGTACCAGACCCACCCGATGTCCATCGCCTCGCGGCAGAGCCAGACCCTCGCCGACATCCACGCCCTGCGCGCCGAGGCCCGCCGCCTGGCCGAAACCGCCGGCCCGCTGCCGCGCCCGCCGGGCTATTGCCTGTTCGAGCTGTGCCTGGAGTCGGTGGAGTTCTGGGGCAACGGCACCGAGCGCCTGCACGAACGCCTGCGCTACGACCGCGACGAGGGAGGCTGGAGGCACCGCTACCTGCAACCGTGACGATGCCGTAGCGCCGGCGTTTCACGGCGGATATGCGTCCCGCGGCCCCGGAGTCGGGCCGTAGAGCGAATAACGCCACCGGCGTTATCCGCCGCTGCGCCGACGTTTCATGGCGGATAACCGCAAGCGGTTATTCGCCTTACGCGGCCTCGAAGCTCACCCGTTTTACGGTGGGTAACCGCACGCGGTTATTCATCCCACACGGCCTTGGAACCCATCCGTTTCACGGTGGATAACCGCATGCGGTCATGCGCCTTGCGCGGGCTCGGAGTCCGGCCCAGACGATGTTCGGGGTTGGACGCCGTAGCCGAATGCTCGGCGCAATCCGGCGATCGCCTGTTGCCGATCCATGCCGCGCACGGCCGGCGGATCGGCGCGTTCGCAGAATTCGCGCCAGACGAACAGGGTCAGCTCGGCGCCATCGGTAAGGGGGGCGGCGGTCGGCACGCCGAACTGCTGGAGCGTCCGGTAGCGCGTGTCCTCCCAGAACAGTTCCTCGACCCAGTCGTACAGTGGAATCAGGTGGAAATGCACCGGCAGGCCGGGCATATGGCCGTAGCGACCGACATAGATGCGTCGCGGCCGCAGCAGCGCGTCCATTTCGCGTTCGACCCTGGCCAGCAGCGGCCCGAATTCGGCGAGGGCTTGTTCCGGCAACTGGTGGAAGGCCGTCGCCGGTTGCCGCGAGCCGAGCATGCAGTAGCCGGGCAGGGCCGAGTCGATCCGCTGGTTCAACGTCCAGTGGCGGGTCTGGTGGATGATCAGCTCGGGCGGGATATGCATGGACGGCGCTCCGCAGATGGGGCGCCCACTGTAACCCGTGGTCAGGGAAGATCCAGCTCGGTCTTGCGCCGTTTCATTTCGTCGATGCGTTGTCGCAGCGCCAGGCGCTGGGTTTGCGGCTTGGCCAGCCACCAGTCGCGCACCGCCGAGTTGTCATAGCGCGTCAGCCAACCGGAGAAACGCGCCATCTGCGCTTGCGGAAAGTCGTTGGCGCGGCCGCGCAGGTAGTGATCGAAGAAACCCAGCACCAGGGTGTTGGGCGCCTGGATGAGGATTTCCGTCGGGGCCGAGCCGAGCAGCCCGTCGCGCAGCGGCCGGCGGATGAACAGCGGATTGTCGGTAAGACCGGCATGGGCCGAGTCGCGCAGTACCAGGCGATGAATGTCCTGGCGCTGGCCGGCGTGTTCGAAGCGTTCGTAGGAAAAGTCGTTGAAGCTTCTCGGGCGGGCCGGCGGTTCGATGCCGAACAGCCGGTAGAAGTTGCCAAGGTCGGCGTGCAGCATCAGCAGCGGTGCCGGGAAATCGCTATCGAAGGGCGCGAAGTCGAAGTCGCCACCGTCGAGGTTGACCGCCGCCGCGCAGCGTCGGTCGACCATGCAGACCGCGCCGGTGGTCGAGCCGCCGAAGGACATGCCCATCTCGCCGGTATGCGCGAAGTCGCTGGCGGCCACCAGGTCGGCGACCCTGTCCGGGACCTCGCCGGCCTGCAGGCGGTCATGGACGAACAGGCGGTCGGCCAGCCATACCGGCGCGCTGAGGTTGACGGCGCGGTTGGCCGGGACGGGCAGGTCGAGGGCGGTGTGCAACTGGCCGTCGAGGCGCTGGTCGAGATCGTCGCTGACATAGCCCTGGCGCATGGCCTGCGGCAGGCCGTCGTGGGCGGCCCGGCGCAGGTGTTCGACCAGGCCGGGGTCCATGGGCAGCAGCGTACCGTCGGGCAGGCGGGTCGGCGACGCGTCGCCGCTGTGCTGGATCGCGTAGACGGCATAGCCGTGGCTGGCCAGCTCTTCCATCAGGGTCCAGTTGCCGCCGGCGAAGGCGCTGTAGCCATGGCTGTAGAACACCACCGGCAGGCGAGCGGAGTCGTCGCGCAACGGGGCGTCCGGATAGGAATGGGTGTGCAGGTGCTTGAGGTAGGTGAGCAACGGCGGAAAGCCGAGTATTTCACCGAAGCCCCGCGCGGTGCTGCGCGCCTCGTCCGGGTCGAAGTAGTGGCGTGGCGCGGTGCCGACGATCGGGCGCGCCGGGTACCAGGCGCGCACCAGCAGGCGCCGCGGCTGCCCGGCCGGGGCGCCGAGCAGGCCGGGCCGGCTGGGGTCGGCCAGTTCGAAATCGCGCACGCCGACTGCATAGGGGCCGCTCGGCGCCGGTAGCGGCGCGACCGGGAACAGGTACAGCGCGGCGATTGCCAGCAGCACCAGCAGGCCGTACAGCGAACCGCTCCGGAACGGCAGGCCGCGCACGGGCTTGCGGCGCAGACAGGTGCCGAGCAGCAGGGAGAAACCGGCGAAGGCACCGACGGCGGCCTGCCAGCGGTCGTCCCATGCAGCGTACAGGCCGGCGCCGAGCGCCAGCGTCGAGGCGAACGCCAGCAGACCACGGTGGCCGGGCAGGGCGGGTATCCACCAGGCGAGCAGGGCCGCCAGCAGGGTCGCGACCAGCAGCAGGTCGACAGCGGTCATGGGGCTTCGCTCCTCGTTTCCACGGGGCGCGTCGGTTGGCTCGGCCAGAGCGCCGCCAGCGCCAGCAGCAGGCCGACCAGCGCGTAGGGGGCGCGGCTGTCCAGTTGGTGGAGCAGCGCGCCGAGCAGCGGCCCGCTGATCAGGCCGAAGCCATGTACGGCCACCAGGGTGCCGGCGGCGCCCTGTTCCTCGGCGCGCACGGCATTGGCGTTGAGCGCCGAGACTGCCGGGAACAGCCAACCCATGCCCGCCGCGGCGACGAAGAAGGCCAGCCAGAGCAGTGGCGGCGAGTCGGCGAAGCACACGGCGGCGAAGCCGATGGCGGCGACCAGCCCGCCGGCCCGGATCAGTCGCGACGGTGGCCAGTCCAGGTGGCGCACCAGGACCTGGGCCAGGATCAGCGCGACGCCCACGGCGGTCAGGGCGATGCCGGCCACCCGCGCGGCGTCGGCGGACTCCAGGCGCAGCCGGTCGAGAGCGAAGAAGCCTACGGTGATCTGCGCCACGGTGACGCTGAACATCGCCACGAAGCCCAGCGCCAGCGGCCGCCGCAGGCGGCGGTCGCCGAGGGCCAGGGGGAGGCCGCGGTTCGGCTGGCGGCGCTCCTCGCGTGGCAGCCAGCGGTAGAGCGCCAGCAGGGCGACCAGGGGCAGCGCGGCGGTGAGCAGCAACGGCAGGACCAGCCCGTGAATCGCCAGCAGCCCGGCCAGCCCCGGTCCGATCACCATGCCCACCCCGCTGGCCGCGCCGAGCCCGGCCAGTGCCGCGGCGCGTCGTTGCGCCTCGACGTGATCGGCCACCAGGGCCGCCGTGCAGGCCGGCACCGCGGCGTAGAAACCGCCGGCGAGGCCGCGCAGGAGAACGATGCCGGCGAAGGCGAGCAGGCTCGGCAACGTCCAGTGCAGGGCGAGCACGATGAACAGGCAGAGCGAGCCGTAGGAGAGGGCGAAGCCGGCCAGCCCGCCGAGCAGTACCCGCCGTCGCCCATGCCGGTCGCTGGCGATGCCCCAGGGGCGCGCCGCGAGCATCCAGGCGATGCCGCCGGCGGTCACCGCGGCGCCGGCCTGCCAGGGCGCCAGGCCGAGCTTGCGGGCGAGCGGGCCGACCAGGGCGACGAAGGACATCACCGCCAGGGTGCAGGCGAAGGTCTCGAACATCAGCGGACGCAGGTCCAGGGTGCTGGCAGGTGGCGGCGGGGCAGTCATTCAGGGGTTCCTTCGGGTTCGCGGCAGGCGCAGCCAGACCCAGCCGATCAGCACCAGCGGAGTGCCCAGGGCGAGCCAGGAGAGCAGGTCGCAGAGACCGTCGCCGAGCAGCGCCGAGAGCAGCCCGAAGAGGCCGAGCAGGGCCAGCAGCAGGGGCCAGCGGAAGATCATCCAGAGACCGCGCCTCATGCCTTGCCCTCCGTCGCCAGGCTGCCGTCCGGCAGTTCCGCCAGGCGCTTCTCCAATGGCGTCTTGCGTCGGCCGAACCAGAGGTAGAGACCGCTGGCGAGGATGACGATGCTGACGAGATCGAGCAGCGCCCAGACGATCTTCAGCGGCATGCCGCCGTAGTCGCCGAAGTGCAGCGGCTGCGACAGCAGGAGCGTCTTCACGTACAGCGGCATCTCGCGCATGTCGGTGAGTTCGCCGGTCTGCGCGTCGATCAGTGCCGGCTTCAGCAGGCGCTCGGTGAGCGGCGTGTTGCCGCGCATGAACACCGCATAGTGATGCTGGCTGCTGAACTGGGTACCGGGGAAGCCGACGAAGCTGACCTCCATGTCCGGCGCCGCCCGGCGTGCCGTGGCCAGGGCCGCGTCGAGCGAGCCGAGGCGCTGCAGCGGCGGCGCGTCCTTGTAGGGCGCGGTCATTTCCGCCAGCTGCCCGCCTTGCCAGAGCATCAGGATCGGCAGGGCCAGGGTGTTGATCACCCCGGTCACGCCGACCACCAGTACCCAGGACAGGGTGACGATGCCCAGCAGGTTGTGCAGGTCCAGCCACTTCAGGCGACGGCTGCGTTCGGCGCGTACCGTGGCGAAGTCCAGCTTGCGCATGAACGGCGTGTAGACCACCACCCCGGACACCAGCGAGGCCACCAGCAGCAGGCCCATCAGGCCGAGGAACAGGTAGCCGGGCAGGCCGAGGAACAGGTCGGTGTGCAGCTTCAGCATCAGGTACATGAAGCCGCCCGGCGGCGGCAGCGCGTCGAAGAATTCTCCGGTGCGCGCGTCGAACGGCTGCATGTGGCCGTTCTCCGGCGGCGGCACCAGGGTCGGCGCGGTGATCACCAGGCCCAGCGGGTCGTCCTTTTCGAATACCAGGAAGCGCACCACCTCGCCCGGCCGGGCGGCCATGGCGCGGGCGATCACGTCGTCGTAGTCGATGCGCGGCGACTCGGCGGTGAGCGGTTCGAGCTGCGGATGCGGCTCGAAGTAGTGCTCGATCTCCTCGTGGAAGATCAGCGGCAAGCCGGTGAGGCAGAGCATCAGCAGGAAGATCGTGGAGATCAGGCTGGTCCATTTGTGCACCAGGTACCAGGTGCGCAGGGTTTTCGCGGTCATTGGCGGCTCATCGGCGGTTTCTGGTCATGGCGGGGCGGACTCAGAAGTCCGCCGTGAGTGACAGGGAAAGGGTGCGCGGCGAGCTGATCGACAGGTAGCCGTTGGCCGCGGTCCAGTAGTCCTTGCCCAGCGCGTTTTCCAGGTTGGCGCGCGCCACCAGCGGCTTGCCGGCGACCTGGAAGGCGTAGGCGGCGCCGAGGTCGACGCGGTTCCAGTGCGGCACGTCGAGGGCGTTGGCGCTGTCCACGTAGGCCGAGCCGGTGTAGATCCAGCGGCTGTCGAGGGTTAGTCCGTCGACGAACGGGGTGTCCCAGCTGAGCCCCAGGTTGGCCTGGCGGCGGGCCACGCCGGGCGCGTCCCTGCCTTCGCTGGCGGGGTCGCCGGTCTTGTTCTGCTCGGGCTTGATGTAGGTGGCGCCGGCCATCACCCGCACGCCGTCCAGCGGTTCGCCATAGAGGCTCAGCTCCACGCCGCGGTTGCGTTGCTCGCCGTCGGCGCGGAAGACGTTGCTGGCGTCGGTGTAGGCGTTCGGTTTCCTGATCTCGAACAGCGCCAGGGTGGTGCTGAAGCCGCCCAGCTCGTACTTGGCGCCGATCTCGTACTGCTCGGCCTTGTACGGCGCCAGCACCTGGCCGGCGTTGGCCGCGGTCATCGGCGCCGCCTCGCCCTGGCTGAGGCCCTGGATGTAGCTGGCGTACAGCGACAGGTCCTGCAGCGGCTTGACCAGCACGCTGGCCATCGGCGTCCACACGTGCCGCTTGTCATGGCTGGTGCGCGCGCCGCTGGTCTGGTCGTAGTTGCGCGATTCGATCTGCTGGCGGCGCACGCCCAGGGTGACCTGCACGCGATCCTCGAGCAACGACAGCCTGTCGGCCAGCGCCACGCCGCCGAGGTCGGTCTCGTTGGTCTTCGGGATGCTTCCGTCGAGGCTGGAGAAGTCCGGGACCGGCGTGTGCGGCGAGGTCTGGTAGAGGTTGCCCGGCTGCATCCCGGTGAAGGCGTAGACCATGCCCAGCCGTTCGTGCAGGCGGTTGGCGCTGAGCGTCCAGTCGTGGCGGAGCGGGCCGGTGTCGAAGTTGCCGCGCAGGCCGACCTCGGCGGAATAGGTGCGGCGGTCGCCGCGCTGGCGTGCCAGGCTGTTGACGATGTCGCCCTGGTTGCCGTCGAGGATGCTGTTGGCGGCGACGGTTTCGTAGTTGCTCTGGCGGCCGCCGAGGCTGGCGAACGCCGTCAGGTTGTCGGCGAGGTCGTACTCGCCGCGGTTGACCATGGAGTAGTCCTCCTGGTCCAGGTAGGAGTCGCGCAGGCCGAAGCGGGTCTTCGAGTCCGGCGCGTGGGGTATGTGGGTGGTTCCCGGGCCGGGCAGCAGCGGTCGCACCACGCCTTCCAGGCTCTCCTTCTGGTACAGCAGGTCGCTGGACAGGCGCAGGCGCTCGCCACGGAAGTCCAGGCCCAGGGAGAGCATGGGAAACTCGCGGCTCTGATGGTCGACAGCGGTGTCGCCGTTGCGGTAGACGCCATTGAAGCGCACGCCGAAGGCGTTGTTCTCGCCGAAGCGACGGCCGATGTCGAGGTGGGTGCCGAGCTGACTGCGCTGGCTCCAGTCGACGCTGACGCGGGTCAGCGGCTGGTCGTCGGCGCGCTTGGGCACCAGGTTGATGGTGCCGCCGACGCTGCCGCCGGGAGAAATCCCGCCGAGCAGGGCGTTCGGCCCCTTGAGCACTTCCACGCGTTCGGCGAACTCGATCGGCACCCGCCAGAACGGCAGCAGACCATAGAGGCCGTTGAAGGCGACATCGGCGTTCTGCACCGCGAAGCCGCGAATCGTGTAGCTGTCCACCAGGTCGCCGCGCCCGCCGACCACCCGCACCGACGGATCGTTGGCCTGCAGCAGGTCGGCGACGCTGCGCGCCTGCTGCTGGTCGATGGTCCTGGCGGTGTAGCTGACGATGCTGAACGGCGCGTCCATCACGTCGACGTTGCCCAGCATGCCCAGGCGCGCGCCACGCGCCACCTGGCCGCCGGTGTACTCGGCGGGCAGGGTCTCGGCGCCGGCGGCCTGGGCGGTGATCAGCGAGGATTGCAGTTCCAGCGCGCCATCGGTGGGCGCCGGCACCAGGGTGTAGCTGCCGTCGCCGCGCTGTTGCAGTTCCAGGCCGCTGCCCAGCAGCAGGCGGTGCAGCGCCTCGACCGGCGCGTAGCGACCGCGCAGGGCGGCGTTGCGACGTCCCTCGGCGAGGGCCGGATCGAAGGCCAGGGACACGCCGTTTTCGCTGGCGAAGGCCGACAGGGTACGGCCCAGCGGGCCGGGGGCGATGTCGTAGCTGCGCGCCGCGCTGGCGACGGGTGCCTCGGCGGCGTGCAGGACGGGCACCGTGCCGGCGAGGGCCAGGCTCGTGGCGGCGACGTGGATGGCCAGGGACAGCGAACGGGGGCGAAGCGTGCGTACGGGCATGTACAGGGTTCCTCGTGGTCTCTGCGGACCTTGGGTCGGACGGATTCCTCTACTTGCCAGCCGAGATGGGAAAAGGTCTCAGGTCGTGGAAAGATTCTTTCGTGGGAGCGGCCTGTCGCTGGACATGTCGGACTTGGCGCTATGCGCCCTCCGGCAGGGGTCTTCGCGCGGGGCGCACCCTGGGCTCACGCCGGCACCAGGGTGATCCAGTAGTCGGTCACCCCGCGCACCTTCAGCGGGTAGGTGGCCTGCAGCATGCCCAGCGTGCGCCGCAGATCCAGCAGCGGATAGGCGCCCGACACCGCCAGCCTGGCCAGTTGCGGATCACAGCGCAGGACGCCGCGACGGTAACGGCCGAGTTCGCCGAGCAACTCGGCCAGCGGCATCCGGTCGGCCATCAGCATGCCGCGGGTCCAGGCGTCCGGCATATCGTCGCGGGCCAACGGGCGCGCTTCGCCATCGTTGCCCAGGCGCACCGATTCGCCGGCTTCCAGCCAGTGCCCGCGCCCGTACAGCGGAAGCAGTTCGACCCGTCCGGCGAGAACCGCGATCCGGGTGGCGGCGTGCTCCTGGCGCACATTGAAGCGCGCGGCGCCGGCAGCCAGCCGCGCCTCGGCGGTGGCGACGCGGAAGGGGCGCGGTTCGGCGCGGCTGTCGACGAGGATCTCGCCGCGCTGCAGGCGTACCAGGCGCTGGCTGGCGTCGAAGGCCAGGTCCACGGCGCTGTCGGTGTTCAGGGTCAGCAGGCTGCCGTCGGGCAGATCCAGGCGGCGCTGTTCGCCCACGCCGGTGCGCTGGTCGGCCAGCCAGTCGCGCAAGGGTTCGGCCCGCCAGGTGGCGAGCCCCAGCGAGGCGCCGCCGAGGACCAGGGCGAGGTGCTTGATCGCGCGCCGCCGGTCGAGCCCGCGTTCGCGACCGAGGGTCGGCAGGGCCAGCGCAGGCGGCAGGCTGCCGAGGCGTTGCAGCAGGCGTTCGGCGCGCTCCCAGGCGTGGGCGTGTTGCGGGCTTAGCTGGCGCCAGCGGGCGCAGGCCTGGCGGGTGGCGTCGCTGCAGGCGCTGTCCTGCAGGCGCACCAGCCAGTCGGCGGCTTCGTCGAGGATATGCGAGGGAATCCTGCCGTCGAGCGCGATACTCACTCCATCAGCTCCAGGCAGTGGCGGAAAGCCTGCTGCATGTAGCGCTTCACCGAGCCCAGGGAGACTCCCAGGCGTTCGGCGATGGCCTCGTACCTCAGGCCTTCGATCTGGGCCAGGAGAAAGGCCTGGCGCACCTTGCCCGGCAGGCTGCCGAGCAGGGCGTCGATCTCGTGCAGGGTCTCCAGCACCATCAGACGCTGTTCCGGCGGCGGCGCCAGTTCTTCGGGTAGCGTGGCCAGGGTGTCGAGATAGGCGCGTTCCAGCGACTGGCGCTGGAACCAGTTGATCATCAGACCCTTGGCGACGGTGGTCAGGTAGGCCCGTGGCTCGCGCGCCTCCAGCACCCGGCGCGAGGCGAGCAGGCGGGCGAAGGTGTCCTGGGCCAGGTCGGCGGCGTTCTCCGCGCAGCCCAGGCGCCGCCGCAACCAGCCTTGCAGCCAGCCGTGGTGGTTCTGGTAGAGATGGCTCACAGCGTCGTGCAGGGAGGCGTCGGCCGGTGGCATGGGGGAGTCGCTGTTGTAATTGAGAATGAGTCTCATGCTACTTGCAGCCAGGGGCGGCCCACAAGTCCCCCGGACCGGCGGCGGCGCCTGCCGGCGCGGGCGACGAGGAAACTCAGGCGTGTTCCAACCCGTACTGGAAGAACGCCATGTCGGCCAGGCGGCCGGTGGGATAGAGCAGTCCCTGGCGGGCGGTTTCCAGGCGCGGGAAGGACAGCCGTTCCGCGCCGATCAGGCCGTGCAGCGCGGTCAGCGTCTTGCCGCTGGCGCGGGTCAGGTGGGGGCGGCGCGGGTACAGCGCGCGACAGGCGGCCACGTAGTAGCGGTCGAGGGCGGGGAACTCGCCCCAGACGCCGAGGAGGATCTTGCTTTTCAGGGTGTCGGTCCAGCTGACCCGGCTGCTGAGGGTGTCCATCGCGCCGAGCACCGTCTCCAGCAGTTCCTGGTTACGCGCCAGGCGTGGGGCGCTGGCGGCGAAGTCCACCAGCGACAGTTCGAACAGCTCCGGCCCCGGGCCGCCGAACAACTGCCGGGCCAGGGCCTTCATCAGGTCCAGATTGCTGTTCTGCAACAGGCCTGACGAGCCATGGAACATGCCCCAGTTGGCCAGGTAGAAGCCTAGGTGCAGTGCGGTGGTATCGAGCTGCTCGGGAGCGACCAGGTCGTCCCAGCTACGCCGGGAATCCCAGATGTATTCCCAGAGGAACTCCCAGGCTTTCAGGCGCGGGTATTCATTGCCCGGAGCATATTCCAGGCTGGCGTGGTAGCGGTGGACATAGTCGGCGGCGTCGAAGGCCATGCGTTCGTTCCCAGGGCGGCGTGGAAAGGAAAGCATGGTAAAACGTGTGATATCAAAGCGCCATATATCGGGCGGAGACGCCGCGGCGCCCCCGCCGGGCGGCCTCAGGTGTTGTTGCAGCCCTTGGCGATCGAGTCTTCGTTGGAGGTATACGGCCGCGACGGTTCCAGGTTCCACTCCGGTTTGTCGCGGGCGATGTTGAAGTGACAGACCAGTTGCCGGCGCATGCTGCCGATGTTGCTGTCGCGGTTGTCCGGGTTGTCCTTCCAGGCGCTGTCCAGGTAGTGGTCGACCACCAGTTCGTTGAAGAAGTTGTTGGTCTGGTCGTCCTGGATCCTGCGCCCGCAGTCGGTGGGGATCACCTCCAGGGTCATGATTTTCTTCCTGAAGCCGGGATCGTCGCGTTCCACCCAGGTGGCGCTTTCCACGTAGCGTTGGCAGGCGTTCTTCGCGCTGATCGGGTAGATCGCCTGCTTGCGGCTGTCGTAGGCGAACTGCGCCTCCTGCTGGCGGGTCTGCGGCAGTCTCATGTTGATGATCGGCAGGAACGCCTGGACCGACTGGTACCACTGGATCTGGTTGAGGCGCGCGCCTTCCAGGCCGGCGTCCTCGGTGTAGAACGCGGCGAGGATCGACGGCGACTTCGGCGGGTTCTCCTCCCACTTGGCCAGGCGCAGTTCGTTCTGGGTGGTGAAGGATTCGTCGGCGATCTGCGCCATTGCCCGGATGCTCTGGTAGAACGCCGGTCCGGCGGCGACATTGCGCTCGTCGCGGACATCGAAGGAGCACTGCCGGGAATGGTCGCCGCGATTCTGCCGGTAGTTCGCCGCCCACTGCTCGGCGGTGCCGACGTTGATGTCCTGGCAGAACTTCTCGACGCTGTTCGGCGTGCGCCGCGAGTCGGTGCAGCCTTGCTGGGCGCGATCGTCGGTGGCGGCGTCGATGGGGAAGGAACAGAGCACCGCGTAGTCCTGGTGATCCTTCGGGTTGCCGAAGATGGTGTCGAAGATGAAACCGCTCTTCAGCCCGTAGGCGAGCTTGCGGTATTTCGCGTCCTTGCGCAGGTAGGAGGCGGAGACGCCACCGCTTTTCTGGCTCTTCGGACTGACGCTGTAGAACATGTAGTCGGTGGACGGCCAGGTGGCTCGGAACAGCACGCCGGAACAGAGGAACGCCGGCTTCGACGGTCCGCCGCAGTCCTGGCGGGTGTCGTTGTACAACTGGTTGAGGCGGGCGACCACGTCGTTGCCCTGGTCGGCCTGGGCCGCCGGGGTGAGCGCCAGGCCGCCGGCGGCGAGAAGAGAGAGAAAGGCGGATCTGCTTCCGTTCATGGGATGGACTCCACACAGGTTCGAAGGAACGGGCCGGGGACGACCCGGTTGGCCCCGATAGGGCGAGTGCGACGGGCGGATCGCGGGGGATGGTCGGGAAACGCATGCGGCGGCGGGCGCCGGCGCAGCGCAGATCAGCGGAAAGCGGCGGCGCGGGGCAGCAGGCGGATGTCGTGGGCGATGCCGGGTTCGCTCGTGGCCGAAGACGGCGTGGCGAGCGGGTGGCGGTGGTCGAGAGAGGCGGCGAAGGCCGCAGTGACAACCACGAACAGGGTGGTTAGCGGGGCGGATACCACTCGAACTCCGTTATGCATCGCAGGCCTCCTTTGCGCCGCGCCGATGGGCTTGCGTCATACCGTTCGAGCCTAGAAGCGCGGGCCGCGTCGCTCCAGCGGCGGGGTGGCTAGCTAGCAAGGGGGATTAATGCATTCGCAAAGGCGCTCGCTGTGGAGCGACTGCCGGACGCGGTAGTGCGGCATACACGGGCCGCGCCGGTTGGCGCTGGTGGCGTCCTGCAAGCTCCGGGTAACGGGCTTCGCCGCCAGTCCAGGCGACCGCCTCGGTTCGCGGACTGTGCCAGGACGCCGCTCCCGCGTTCGGCGACAGCCGCGCCGCCTGCAAGGCGAACCACAGGGTCGCCACATCGGCGGTGCCGTCCAGCGAGCGGCCGCTGACTTCCTCGATCCGGCGCATTGATATGGGTCTTGTGCGAGCCTCTATCGCCGGGGCTGGATGCCCGGTCCGAGGAGCAGGATGGCGCGCCCGAGCGGCGCCGATGGGGCGGCTCAGGCGTCGCGCAGCTCGAAGGCGGGAAACAGTGCCTCCAGCTCTCGCCATAGCTGGGGGGCGCCCTGCGGCGCGGGCGCCGCGAGAAGCGTCGGATCGAGCTGGCGGGCCGGGCGCGCCAGTTGTACGGCGAAGCGCTCCACGCCCATCCCGCGCAGGCGCGTCGCCAGGCGCCAGAGGCGTTCGCTATCGAACAACCGCCAGTGCACCGTGGTCCGGCATTCGTAGGCCACGCCGCTGTCGAGCAGGCGTTCCAGGCTGCGCCAGTTGGCCGCGCCGCTGCCGCGCACGCCGGTAATGGCGGCGACGTCCTCGGCCAGCGCCTTGACGTCGAAGCCCACCCAGTCGGTATGCGCCAGTACCCGGGCGAACGCGCGCGGGTTGATGCCGGCGCTGTGCAGGCCGACGCGGAAGCCCAGTTCGCGTACCGTGCGCATGGCGTCGCCGAGGGCCGCCTGCAGGGTCGCCTCGCCGCCGCTGAAGACCACCGCCTGCAACAGGCCCTGGCGGCGGCGCAGGAAATCGAGCAGGCCTGCCCAGGGAATCTCCCGCGCGCCACGGGAGGCGATCAGTTCCGGGTTGTGGCAGTAGCGGCAGCGCCAGGCGCAGCCCTGGCAGAACAGCACGCAGGCGAGCAGGCCGGGATAGTCGAGGGTGGTCAGGGGCACGACGCCCCCGACCCTGAGCGTGGCGCTCATCGCGTCTCGCGGAAATGGCGGCGTTCGCGATGCTCGGACTGCTTGCCGGCATTGAACGCGGCTACCGGACGGTGGTAGCCCATCACGCGGGTCCAGACTTCGCAGCGCTGGCGCTGGCTTTCGGGCAACTGGTTGACGCTCATCGGTGTACTCCTTGCGGTTGGATGGAAGGGAAAAGGGCCGGCTCAACCGCCACAGCCGCCGCAGCAACTCCTGGCGCCCGCGCGGCGCAGCAGTTCCTCGTCGCACTTCGGGCAGAACTCATGCTCGCCGGCCAGGTAGCCGTGCCGCGGGCAGATCGAGAAGGTCGGGGTGACGGTCAGGTAGGGCAGGCGGAAGCGCCCGAGGGCGTTGCGTACCAGGGTCTTGCAGGCCTCCGCCGAGGATATCCGCTCGGCCATGTACAGGTGCAGCACGGTGCCGCCGGTGTACTTGCATTGCAGGGCGTCCTGCAGTTCCAGGGCTTCGAACGGATCGTCGGTGAAGCCCACCGGCAGTTGCGAGGAGTTGGTGTAGTAGGGGGCCTGCGCGGTGCCGGCCTGGAGGATGTCCGGATGGCGCTTGCGGTCCTCGCGGGCGAAGCGGTAGGTGGTGCCTTCGGCGGGGGTGGCTTCCAGGTTGTAGAGGTGTCCGCTGTCTTCCTGGAAACCCACCAGGCGGGCGCGCACGTGGTCGAGCAGGGCCAGCGCCATCTCACGCCCGGCTTCGCTGTGCAGTCCCTCGCGGTCGTCGCTGAAGTTGCGCACCATCTCGTGCAGGCCGTTCACCCCGATGGTGGAGAAATGGTTGCGCAGGGTCCCCAGGTAGCGCCGGGTGTAGGGATAGAGGCCGGCGTCCATGTGCTGCTGGATCACCTTGCGCTTCAGCTCCAGGCTGGCGAAGGCGAGTTCGAGCAGGTGGTCGAGCTGGCGGTAGAGGCCGACGGCGTCGCCACGGTGGCGATAGCCCAGGCGCGCGCAGTTGAGCGTCACCACGCCCAGCGAGCCGGTCTGCTCCGCCGAGCCGAACAGGCCGTTGCCGCGCTTGAGCAACTCGCGCACGTCCAGTTGCAGGCGACAGCACATGGAGCGCACCTGGTTGGGCTGCATGTCCGAGTTGAGGAAGTTCTGGAAATAGGGCAGGCCATAGCGCGCGGTCATCTCGAACAGGCGCGTGGCGTTGTCGCTGTCCCAGGGGAAGTCGTGGGTGATGTTGTAGGTCGGGATCGGGAAGGTGAACACCCGGCCGTGGGCGTCGCCGGCCTGCATCACCTCGATGTAGGCGCGGTTGATCAGGTCCATCTCGGCCTGCAAATCGCCGTAGGCGAAGGGCATTTCCTCGCCGCCGATGCGCGGCACCTGGTCGCGCAGGTCCTCCGGGCAGACCCAGTCGAAGGTCAGGTTGGTGAAGGGCGTCTGGGTGCCCCAGCGCGACGGTACGTTGAGGTTGTAGATGAACTCCTGGAGCGCCTGGCGCACGCCGGGATAGTCGAGGCGGTCCTTGCGTACGTAGGGCGCCAGGTAGGTGTCGAAGGAGCTGAAGGCCTGGGCGCCGGCCCATTCGTTCTGCAGGGTACCGAGGAAATTGACCATCTGCCCCAGGGCGCTGCCCAGGTGCTTCGGCGGCCCGGCCTCGACCCGCCCCGGCACGCCGTTCAGGCCTTCGTTCAGCAGGGTGCGCAGCGACCAGCCGGCGCAGTAGCCGGCGAGCATGTCGAGGTCGTGGATGTGCAGGTCGGCGTCGCGGTGGGCGGCGGCGACCTCGGCGTCGTAGACCTCGTCGAGCCAGTAGTTGGCAGTAACCTTGCCCGACACGTTGAGGATCAGGCCACCGAGGGAGTAGCCCTGGTTGGCGTTGGCGCGTACCCGCCAGTCCTCCTGCGAGAGGTACTCGTTCATCGACGCGGCGACGTCCACCAGGCTCCTGCGCTCGCGCCGCAGCCGGCCGTGGCGTTCGCGGTAGACCACGTAGGAGCGTGCGGTGGGATAGTGGCCGGCCTCCATCAGCACCCGTTCGACCAGGTCCTGGACCCGTTCGATATCCAGGCAGGCGCGCTCCGGCAGGCGCTCCACCACGCGCTCGGCGAGCGCCTGCGCCTGCCGCGAGTCCAGTTCGCCGGTCGCCTGGCCGGCGGCGGCGATGGCGCGTTCGATCTTGCCGGGATCGAACGGGACTTCACGTCCGTTGCGCTTGAGCAGGGTGGCCGGCGAGGAAGCCTTCCGGGGCTGGGTCATTTCAGATTCTCCACAACATGATGTGTTTTGTTTTTTCAAAACAACAATATGTTGTGGATTCTGGCGGGCGTCGCCGGGCGGACGTTGATCTGCGTCAACCTCCGGCGGATTGCCCGGGTTCCATTGGAGGTATTCCCTGTGTCGGTGACCGCGTCGACCAGACCCGGGCGAGGCGGGCGAAGACCGCATGGTCGTCCAGTTCCTGGCAGACCGTGGCGACCTCGGCGAAGCCCGCCTGGCACGCAGCGTGAAAAACGGCTGGCGTTCTTCGTCTCATAAAATGTTATGTTATAACTTCTGATTATTCATAATTCATGACTGCCGACCATGCTCCCCCATTCCTCCCCGCGCCGTCTTCCTCCGCTGCGGCTGGCCCGCGCCATGCCGGTCCTCTACCTGTTCCCCTGCCTGGCGCTGGCTGCGCCGGTCGACCTGGAGCCCACGGTGGTCAGCGCCACCAATACCGAGCGCAAGCTGCGCGACGCCCCGGCCAGCATCTCGCTGATCGCCGCCGAGGACCTGCGGCGGCGCCCGGTGCGCGACCTGCAGGAAGCTCTGCGCGGTTCGGAAAGCCTGCAGTTCAACGGCGTCGGCATGTCCCGGCGGGGCATCAGCGTTCGCGGCATGTCCAGCGAGCACACCCTGGTGCTGGTGGACGGCCAGCGGATTTCCACCTCGTCCGGGGCCATCGCGCATTCCGACTTCGATCTCGGCTGGGTGCCGGTGGAAAGCATCGAGCGCATCGAGGTGGTGCGCGGGCCGATGTCCTCGCTCTACGGTTCGGAAGCCCTTGGCGGGGTGGTGAACGTGATCACCCGGCGCGCCACCGATACCTGGACGGGCAGCGGCCTGCTCGATGGCGGTGTGCGCGAGGACGGACTCGGCGGACAGAACCACCAGCTCGGCGCCTATCTCTCCGGGCCGCTGGTGCCCGGCAAGCTGGGCGTCGCCCTGAACGGCGAGAGCCGCCGCCAGCAGGAGACCCCGGACGCCGACAACCGCCGGCTTTCCGAGCTGGAGGGCGGCAACGCCGACAGCGCCGGGCTGAACCTCAGCTGGACTCCTGACGAAGCCCAGCGCATCGAGCTCGGCCATCAGCGCGGGCGCGAACGACGCTGGCGCAACAGCGAGACCGGCGGGCCGCGCTCGCGCTACTACGAGTCGCGCGACGTGATCGAGCGCGAGCGCTGGTCGCTCGCCCACAATGGCGAATGGCACTGGGGCAGCAGCCAGTTGCGTACCTACCGCAACCGCCTGGAGCGACATAACGCGCGTTCCGACGGGCAACCGCCGAGCAACCCGCAGCGCCTCACCGACAGCGTGGTCGACGGCCATGTCAGCGTGCCGGCCTTCGAGCGGCACCTATTCACCCTCGGTGGCGAATGGCGCAAGGAAGAACTGGAGGATCGCTCGGTGAACGCCGCCGGCGACGCCAGCGCGCGGCACGAGGCGCTGTTCCTGCAGGACGAGATCGCCTTCGGCCCGGACTGGTCGCTGACCCTCGGCAGCCGCTTCGACAAGCATGAGGCGTTCGGCTGGGAAAGCAGTCCGCGCCTGTACCTGCTGCACCATCTTTCCGATGCGCTGACCCTGCGCGCCGGTGTCGGCCGCGGCTACAAGGCGCCGAGCCTGAAGCAGTTGTCGCCGGAGTATGCGGCGGTGGGCGGCGGCGGGCGCTTCACCATCTACGGCAATCCCGACCTGAAGCCGGAAACCAACACCTCCTACGAACTGGGCGCCGACTACCAGGGCGACGGCTGGACGCTGAAGGGCACGCTGTTCGAGAACGACGTCAACGACCTGATCCAGACCGTCTGCGTAGCGCGCTGCGGGGTACGCGGCGCCGAAGTGCGCAACTACGAGAACGTCGAGAAGGCGCGGATCCGCGGCATCGAACTGGGTGGTGGCGTCGACCTGCCCGCGGACCTGCGCTGGGAGTTCAACTACACCTATCTCGACGCGCGCAACCGCACCGTTGACCAGCGCCTTGGCGACCGTTCCCGCCACCTCGCCAACAGCCAGTTGCGCTGGACGCCCGACGCGCACTTCAGCGCCCAATTGCGCACCGAATACGTCGGCAGCCAGGTGACCTACAGCAGCAACGTCGGCTACGCCTTGCCGGCCTACAGCCTGTGGCACCTGGAGCTGAGCCGGAAGCTCAGCGAGAACCTGACCCTGCGCGGCGGCATCGAGAACCTCGGCGACCAGCGCCTGGCCGACGACGACACGCACTTCACCTACGCCGAACCTGGGCGGACCTTCCATCTCGGTCTGGTGGCGAGCTTCTGATGCGCCGTTCGCTACTCTTCTGCGGCGCGCTGCTGGTCAGTCTCTGTGCCTGGGCGGAGCCGGCCCAGGTGCGTCTGCTCAGCAGCGATTTCGTCCTCCCGGGCAAGCACCAGCGCCTAGCCGGTTGGGCGCGCGAGGCCGGTGTCGAGTTGCGCGGCCTGCGCCTCGGCACGGGCGAGGCGCGGCTCGACGAATGGCTGGACGGCGGCGACCTGCTGATCCTCGACACGCCGCGTCCGACCGATCGCGCCCAGGTCGAGCAGGCGCTGGGCGAGCGCTTGCAAGGCGGGACGCAACCCTGGATCCGCGTCGGCGGCGGTCCGCCGGGTTTCGGCAACCTGCCGGCGGCGCTGGGCGGGCGCCTGGTTGGCTACTACGCGAACGGCGGCGAAGCCAACCTGCGCCGGCTGTTCGAGGCGGTCCGACGCTGGCATGCCGGCCTGCCCGTCGACGCGTTGCCGGCGCCGCAGCCCCTGGCGCAGGCAGGCTTCTATCATCCCGACGCACCGGCGCCGTTCGCCGGCCTCGCCGACTACCTGGCCTGGGGCGCCTCGCGCTGGGCCAGCGATGCCCCGCGCATCGCCTTCCTCATTCCGCGCGGGGCCATCGCCGACGCCCAGACCGGCGCCATCGACGAACTGTTGCGGCGTAGCGAGCGGCACGGCCAGGCGCCGCTGGCGGTGTGGTTCGACGACAGCGATCCGGACGCGTTGAGGAAGTCCTTCGCTGGCGCCGATGTCCAGGCGCTGGTCAACCTGCAGCACCTGCAGAACGGCCCGGCGCGCCGTGCCGAGTTCCTCGCGCTGGACGTGCCGGTATTGCAGACCCTCGGCTACCGCGACGGCAACGAGGCCGACTGGCTGGCCGCCGCCAGCGGGGTGGCGCCGCGTACCGCGGCGGCCTTCCTCGGCATGCCGGAAACCTGGGGAATGAGCGATCCGTTGGTGATCAGCGCCCTGGAGAACGGCGAGCCGAAGCTGATGGCCGGGCAGGCCGAGGCCCTGCTGGACAAGCTCGACCGGCTGCTGCGCCTGCGTCGCCTGCCGGCGGCGGACAAGCACCTGGCGCTGATGTTCTGGAACCACCCGGAAGGCGAGAAGAACGTCGCCGCCTCGCATCTCAACGTACCGGCCAGCCTGGCCCGCCTCGGCGAGGCGCTGCGGGCGGACGGCTACCGGGTTGCGACGAGCGACGAAAGCGCGCTGGTCGATACCGCCCAGCGCCTGCTCGGCGGCTACTACCGGCCGCAGACCCTGGACGCGCTGTATCGCGACGGCCTCGCCGCGAGCCTGCCGCTGGAGGCCTACCTGCGCTGGTTTGAGGCGCTGCCGGCGGATCTGCGCGAGCGGATGCGCGCGCGCTGGGGCGACCCGAGTCGACATTGGGCCTTGCGCGATATCGACGGCCAGCGGCGCTTCGTGTTCCCGGCGGCGCGCCTGGGCAATCTCCTGCTGTTGCCGCAGCCGCCGCGCGCCGGCCGTCCGGGCGAGGCCTACCACGACAGCGCGGTGCCGCCGGACCACCTCTACCTGGCGGTCTACCAGTTCGTCCGCGAGGGCTTCGGCGCCGACGCGCTGATCCATTTCGGCACCCACGGCACCCAGGAATGGCTGCCCGGCAAGGATCGCGGGCTGGCGGTGGGCGACTATCCGCTGCGGGCGCTCGGCGACCTGCCGGTGTTCTATCCATATATCCAGGACAACGTTGGCGAGGCGCTCCAGGCGCGCCGGCGCGGGCGCGCGGTCACCGTCAGCCACCAGACGCCGCCGTTCGCCCCGGCCGGGCTGTACGACGAACTGCGCGACCTGCACCAGCTGATCCACGAATACCAGCAACTGGACGAGGGCGTGGTGCGCGAGCGCAGCGCCGAGCAGATCCGCGCGGCGGTGCTGGCGGCGCACATGAACGACGACCTGGGCTGGAGCGAGGCGGCGATGCGCGAGGATTTCCCGGCGTTTCTCGGTGTGCTCCACGACCACCTGCACCGACTGGCCGGCGCGGCGATGCCGCTGGGGTTGCACACCTTCGGCGTCGCCGCGGCGCCGGAGCTGCGCCTGGGCACCGTCATGCAGCAACTCGGCGAACCCTACTACCGCGCGCTCGGCCTCGATCTCGGGGAACTCTTCGCCAGCGACTTCAAGGCAGTGCGCGACAGCCGCGCCTACCGCACGTTGCAACGCTACCTGCGCGACGGCGACGAGATCGCGGGTGTGGCCGACCCGCGCCTGCGCGAACAGCTGCTGCGCGCCCGCGAGCTGGACCGCCAGCTCGCCGCCACCGGCGAACTGGAGGCGTTGCTCGCCGGCCTCGCCGGGCGCTTCGTCGCGCCCGGACCGGGCGGCGATCCGATCCGCAATCCGCAGGTGCCCAGCGGGCGCAACCTGTTCGCCTTCGAGGCCGACAAGGTACCGACGCGCGCCGCCTACGAAGCCGGCGCCGAGGCCTTCGGCCAACTGCTGGAAAGCTACCGCGCCGAGCACCAGGGCAGGGCGCCGGAAAAGCTCGCCTTCAGCCTCTGGTCGTCGGAAACCATGCGCCACCTGGGCATCGTCGAAAGCCAGGCGCTGCACGCCCTCGGCCTGCGCCCGCGCTGGGACGCCGGTGGCCGCCTGCTGGCGCTGGACATCGTGCCGGCGGCGGAGCTGGGGCGTCCACGGGTGGATGTGGTGCTGCAGGTGACCAGTGTCTACCGCGACCAGTTCGACGGCTTCATGCGCCTGCTCGCCGAGGCCATCGAGCGCCTCGCCGCGCTGGACGAGCCGGGCAACCCGCTGGCGCGCAACAGCCAGGCGCTGGAGCGGCGCCTGCGCGAACGCGGCATCGAAGCGCCACTGGCGCAGCGCCTGTCGCGCCTGCGGCTGTTCGGCAACGCGCCGGGCGACTACGGCACCGGGGTAACGCAACTGACCCTCGACTCCACCCGCTGGGACGACGACTCGGCGCTCGCCGAGCAGTTCCTCGGGCGCTTGCAGTATGCCTACGGCAGTCGCGACTGGGGCGTGAAGCTGGACGGCGGCAACCTGTTCGCCGAACAGTTGAAGGGCGTCCAGGCGGCGCTCCTCTCGCGCTCTTCGACGCTCAACGGCGTGCTCTCCACCGACCACCCGTTCGAGTACCTCGGCGGCCTGTCACTGGCGGTACGCTACCTCGACGGCGCCAGCCCGGCGCTGTACATCGCCGACCTGCGCCAGCGCCAGCCGCGCACCACGGCCGCCGCGCAGTTCCTCGCCAGCGAGCTGCGCGGGCGCTACCTCAGCCCGCAGTGGATCGCCGCGATGCAGCGCGAGGGCTACGCCGGCAGCCTGGAAATGCTCGACCTGGCCAACAACCTGTGGGGCTGGCAGGCGGCGGATCGCACCATGGTCCGCGCCGACCAGTGGCAGGCGTTGCACGACACCTTCGTCATGGACCGCCGCGAGCTGGGTCTCGCCGAGTGGTTCGAAACGCACAACCCGACCGCCCAGGCGCAGATCATCGCGCGCATGGCCGAGGCGATCCGCAAGGGCTATTGGGACGCCAGCGAGCAGACCCGCCGCGAACTGGCCGAGCGCTGGCGGCGACTGGCGGCCGCCGGCGCCGGCGAGGTCGGCGCGGCGACCACCCGTGAATTCATCGAACGGATGGCCGGCGGTTTCGGCGAGGCCGCGGCGCAGGTGGAGGGCGCCGCGGCGTCCGGTGCCGGCGAAACGGTCAGCGGCCGCGTCCTCGAAGAAGTCGCGCCGCCGCCGGCCGGCGAGCCGCAGCCCTGGCTCCGGCTGGCCGCCGCCGTGCTGCTCGCGCTGTTCGCCGCCGGTGCCGTCCGGCAATCCGTAGTCAATCGTCGTCCGATGGAAAATCGCTCATGAATGGTCTGGAAACCAGCCTCTACGAACTCACCCGCCTGTTCCTGCTGCCGGTGCTGCTGTTGATCCTCGCTGCGCTGGCCTACGCCTTCGTCGCCCTCGGCGGCTTCGCCATGGAAGCCTGGCAGCGCCGTCGCGGGCGCTACCGCTCGCGCCTGGCGGCCTGGCAGGCGCTGCATGGCGGCAACAGCGACGACCTCGAACTGTGGATCATGCAGCGCTTGGAGTGGCTGCGGGTCACCTCGCGCAGCGCGCCGATGCTCGGCCTGGTGGCGACCATGATCCCGATGGGGCCGGCGCTGCTGGCGCTGACCCGCAACGATGCGCAAGGTATCGGCGAGAACCTGGTGGTGGCGTTTTCCGCGGTGATCCTGGCCCTGGTCGCCGCCAGCGTCACCTTCTTCATCCTCACCGTGCGCCGCCGCTGGCTGCTCCAGGAACTGCGCGCCGTCGAGCGCGCGCGGGAGGCTGGCTGATGCGCTTCCTCGAACACGACGAGGCGGACGACCCGATCCTCTCGATGGTCAACCTGATCGACCTGTTCCTGGTGGTGATCGGCATCCTCCTGATCGTCATCGTGCGCAACCCGCTCAATCCGTTCAGCCAGGACAAGGTGGTGGTGGTCGAGAACCCCGGCGAGGCGGACATGCGCATGCTGGTCAAGGATGGCAAGGAACTGAAGCGCTACCAGGCCAGCGGCGAGATCGGCGAAGGGCAGGGCAGCCGCGCCGGGGTGACCTACCGCCTGGCCGACGGGCGGATGATCTACGTGCCGGAAAGCGGAGGGAGCGCCGACCGGCCAGCGGCCCAGTGACGAGCCGGCGCGACGGCGGACTCGATGCCGCCGCCGGGGGCCGGCGCGCTCCCGGCCGTTCGCGGATCCGCCGGTCGTCGATCATCTGGCGGTCCGCCTCGCATCGATGGAAAGACGCGCACCGGGGCGCGCAGGGTCAATGCGGGACGGCGGCGAGCAGCTCGATGACTTCGTCGTCGTCGAGCGGGTGGAAGTCCCGGTAGTGGTCGCCCACCGCGCGGAAGGTCTCCGGCGTGTCCAGGCAGACCAGTTCGTCCAGCAGCGGGCGCAGGCGCGCCACGCTCGCCGCCGACGCCACCGGCAGCGCCAGGCGCAGCGAGCGCGGGGCTTGCCGGCGCAGGGCCTGGAGGCCGGCGAGGGCGCTGCTGCCGGTGGCCATGCCGTCGTCCACCAGCAGCACGTCGCGACCCTCTATCCGCGGCGCCGGCCGTTGCCGGCAGTAGCGTGCGCGACGACGCTCCAGTTCGCGCAGTTGCACGGCGAGCTCGTGCTGGAACCAGTCCGGCGGCGGCTTGAACAGTTCCATCATGCGCTCGTCCACCACCCAGTGCGGATCGGCGCCGTCGACCACCGCGCCGAGGGCGAACTCCGGATGGCCCGGCGCGCCGATCTTGCGCACCAGCAGCAGGTCCAGCGGCGCCGCCAGGACCAGGGCGATCTCGTAGGCGACCGGCACCCCGCCGCGCGGCAGGGCCAGCACCAGCGGCCGCGGCAAGCGCAGGCCGCGCAGCCGGGCGGCCAACTCGCGGCCGGCGTGGCGGCGGTCGGCGAAGCGTGGATAGCTCATCTCAGACTCCGAAGGGGTAGGTTTCGCTTTCCGCGCCGGCGCCGCCGTCCAGCGGATCCAGCGGAGTAACCGGCGTGCCGCGCTCGAACCACAGGTAGGCGTCGAACTGCTCGGCCAGCACCGCCTCGTAGTAGTGGCTCAGGCGCTCGCTCTGCGGCCGGTAGATCACCCCGATGGCGCGTTGCAGCCGTGCCTGGGCGAGGGCTTCGCGCAGCGTCCGGCGGCGCTCGCCGCGCCAGTCGGTAAGCGAGGCCGGCAGGCCGGCCTGGAGGAAGCGTCGCTCCCAGCTGTCCTCGCGCGCCGGCGGCACCTGCTTGATCCGCAGCGGCCCGCCCCAGTCATCGGCGGCCGCCACTTCGCCATGGTCGCTGCCCATGCCCAGCAGCACCGCCTCGTCGCCCCAGGCGATCCGCGCCAGCTGGCCGAGGTTGAATTCGCCGCGCCAGCCCATGGCGGTGGCCGAGGCGTCGCCGACATGCGAGTTGTGCGCCCAGACCACCGCCCTGGCGTCGCGGCCACGCTGGCGCAGCAACTGCCTGAGGGTGTCGAACATGTGGTTGTCGCGCAGGTTCCAGGACGACACCGAGCCGTGGTACAGCGACCGGTAGTACTGCTCGGCGGCGCGCACCACGCGGGCGTTCTGGGTCGCGTCGAAGAGTCCTTCGCCGTGGTCGAGGGTCTCCAGGCGGGCCCGCAGCAGATCGTCGAGCTGCTCGACCACTGCGTTTTCGCAGGAGTCGCCGCCGCCCCACTCGACCCGCGCGCCATAGGCGCCCGGATCGTCCTGCCAGGGCGTCAGGCAGGCGTAGCGTCGCCGCGCCTCGCCGGCGCGTTCCGGGTAGCGCGCGTCCAGGTAGCGCAGCACGGCGTCCATCGAGGCGCGCAGGCTATAGATGTCCAGGCCGCGAAAGGCGCAGCGCGCGGCGGCGGGGCGCTCGGCGTTGTGGCGTTGCAGCCAGCGGACGAACGCGAGCACCTCGTGGTTGCGCCACATCCAGCTGGGAAAGCGGCTGAAAGGCGTGTCGCCGCTATCCACACGGTCGTCGCCGAGCGCGCGGACATGACGGTCGATGCGCGCGGCGTCGGGCCAGTCGCCCTCGATGGCGACCAGGCCGAAGCCGTGCCGCTCGACCAGGCGACGAGTGATGGCGGCGCGCGCCCGGTAGAACTCCGAAGTACCGTGGCTGGCTTCGCCGATCAGCACCACGCGGGCATCGGCGAAGCGCTCGAAGGCGGCGCCGAACGACTCGTCGTCCAGCGCCGGCAGCGGTTCGGCGTGCCGCCGCAGCAGCGCGTCCAGGCGCGCCTCCTCGTTGGCGCGGTGTGCAGGTGCGGGTGCGGGCATGCTGGTTACCTCCCGGGGTGTGGCCGGCGCCGATCCATGCCGGACAGCGCCGAGGCTTCGCCTCTGCGCCTCCCTGCGCGCGGGCTAGAGGGTTCGTTTGGGCAGCGGCTGGCGGGCCGGACCGTGCAGCACCGCGCCGTCGGCGCGGAAGATCGAGCCGTGGCAGGGGCAGTCCCAGGTGCGCTCGGCGTTGTTCCAGGTCACCGTGCAACCCATGTGCGTGCAGGCCGCATCGACCGCGTGCAGTTGCCCGTCGTCGTCGCGCCACACCGCCAGGTGCTCCTCGCCACGGCGGATCACGCCGCCCGAACCGGGGGTCAGGCGCGCCGGATCGTCGATCCGCGACTGGCTGTCGCCGCCCTGGTTGAAGTCCTTCGCGGCCGGCCGGTCCGGGGCGAAGAGCGTGCCCCAGGGGCGTTCGCCGTCGACGATCTCCCCGGCGATGGCCAGCCCGGCGGCGGTGCCGGTGCTGATGCCCCAGGCGTTGAAGCCGGTGGCGACGTAGAGGCCCGGCGCCTTGCGTGGGTCCGCTTCGCCGACGTAGGGCATGCGGTCCGGGGTGTCGTAGTCCTCGTTGCACCAGCGCCAGGCCGCCTCGGCCACCGGCAGGTGGCGACGCGCCCAGTCCTCCAGTTCGACGAAGCGTCGCGCCACGTCGCCGTCCTGGCCGGTGTTGAAGCGCGGGCCGAGCACCAGCAGCAATGGCCCCTCGGCGTCGCGGCCGCTGCGGATCGAATGCGTGGGCGGGTCGATACCGATGAACATGCCCGGCAGCCGCGCCCGCTCCTCGAGGCGAAAGGCCATCGCCACGTGGCAGCGCGGTTGCGTCGGACTGGCGTAGTCCACCGGGGTTTCTACCGGGAGGTGGGTGGCCAGTACCACCCGGTCGGCTTCCAGCGTGCCGCCGTCGAAGGCGATCCGCCAGCGCCGGTCGTGCTCGAAGCCGGTGGCGCGGGTCCGCCGGTAGACCTGCCCGCCGCCGGCCTCCAGCGCCCGGGCCAGGCCGACCAGGTAGCGCGCGGGGTTGAATTGCGCCTGGCCGGGGAATTCCAGCGCGCCGCTGGTGGCGAATGGCAACGGCGCGCGCTCCAGCAGCCGCGCGTCGAAGCCCAGCGAACGCGCGGCCTCGGCCTCTTGGCGAAGCGCCGCAAGGCCCTCCGGCGTGTTCGCATAGGCGTAGGCCGACTGCGGCTGGTAGTCGCAATCGATACGGTACTCGCCGATCCAGCGGGCGATGGTCTCCAGCGCCTCGCGGTTGGCGTCGGCATAGGCCTGGGCCAGTTCGCGACCGAAGGTGTCGATCAGGTAGTGATAGATCAGCCCATGCTGGGCACTGATCTTCGCCGTCGAGCGGCCGCTGACCTGCTCGCCGACCTCCAGCGCCTCCAGCACGGTCACCGTCTTGCCGGCCTGGCGCAGAGCGAGGGCGGCGCTGAGACCGACGATGCCGGCGCCGATCACCGCCACCTCGCAGTCATGGTTCGTGGTCAGGCGTGGAAAGCTTGCCGGCGGGACACTGGCGGTCCAGCAGCAGCCGGTGCTCGCGGATGCTTCGCTCATGGGCTCCTCCTCGGTTTCGCGGTTTCGCGGGCCGGTACGCAACGCCCGCGTCCGGCGCGTTGGCCCGGTTCTCGGCGTCGTACCTTGCCGCGCCGACGCCCTGTGAAGGCTGTGGTCGCCTGTTCGGCGGATGGTTCCATCGGATCGACATGAGGCGGCGCGCCCGCTTGCGGCCGAAGCGCAAGCGAGCGGATGCTCCCGCGCCGATGTTCTGGAGTTGCACAGGCGGAACGCCCAGCTGGCGATCCTGCGCGTGGACTCCGGCGACGTGGTCCTGCCGATGTACCACAGCGCCCAGGGCAACGCCGCGGTGACCAAGGAAGGCATCGCGGTGGAGCGGATCGACTACCGCGTCGGCGTTGCGCTGGCGGACGTATCGGCGGGCCGCGCGTTCTTCCGCGCCCTGGAGCAGGTTGAGCGCCTACCGGGAGTGAACCCCGCCGCCAGGCACGCCGGCGGAACTGCGGCGTGCCTGGGAGACGGACGGTGCCGCGCACCGCGAGGAAAGTTGACGGACGCCGATCTACACTGGCGTTTAGCGGTAGGACGACTATCTCCGGCTCTCTACTCCCTCGCGATGGCAGGCGCCATCAAGGAGTCGTGCGCGATGCTCTTCGGCAGAAAAAGCAGGGCGGTGGAAAGCGCCGCCAAAGGTGAAGACCTGGCGTGGCGACTCGAGGCGATCGGGCAGAACGTCGCCACCATCCGGTTCACTCCCGAGGGCCAGGTGCTGTCCGCCAACCCGCTGTTCCTCGCGGTGGTCGGCTACACGGCGGACGAACTGGTCGGCAAGCACCACCGGATCTTCTGCGAGGAGGACTACCGGGCTTCCGCCGACTACGCGCGCTTCTGGAAGGAGCTGGCGGGAGGCACGCCGCAGCGCGGCGTGTTCAAGCGACTGCGGCGCGACGGCTCGCCGGTCTGGCTGGAAGCCACCTACTTCCCGGTGAAGAATGCCCAGGGAGCGGTCATCGAAGTGCTGAAGATGGCCGCCGACGTGACCCGCAACCACTCCGAGCTGCTCCTGCTCAACGCGATCAACGACGCCATGCGCCAGTCCATGGCGGTGATCGAGTTCACCCCGGACGGCGAGATACTCGACGCCAACGAGAACTTCCTGCGTCTCTTCGGCTACAGCCTCAAGTCGCTCAAGGGCCAGCACCATCGCATGCTCTGCTTCGACGAGTTCTACCGCGAGCATCCGGATTTCTGGGCCCGGCTGCGCCACGGCGAGTTCTCCCGCGGGCATTTCGAGCGCCGCACCGCCGCCGGCGAGCGGGTACATATCGAAGCCACCTACAACCCGGTGAAGGATGGCACGGGGCGGGTGTTCAAGATCGTCAAGTTCGCCATCGACGTCACCGAGCAGGTCCATCGCAACGAGGAAGTACGGCGCGCCGCCGAGCTGTCGTTCTCCACCGCGGAAGAGACCGCGCAGATTTCCACCCGCGGCATCGACTCCCTCGACCAGTCCGTCGCCCTGTCGGCCCAGACCCTGTCGATGGTCAATACCGCTGTCGGCCTGATTTCCCAGCTCACCCACCAGACCAAGGACATCGAGAACATCGTCACCACCATCCAGAGCGTCGCCGAACAGACCAACCTGCTGGCCCTCAACGCGGCCATCGAGGCGGCCCGCGCCGGCGACATGGGGCGCGGCTTCGCGGTGGTCGCCGACGAGGTCCGGCAACTGGCGGCGCGCACCAGCGGCGCCACGGTGGAGATCAAGAACGTGGTCACCGAGAACGTCAAGCTGACCCAGCAGATCAACCAGAACATGCAGACCATCGAGTCCAGCGCCCGGGAGAACAACAACCAGATCGCCACCGTGGCCGGCATCATGCAGGAGATCAGCAAGGGCGCCGAGCACGTCGCGCGGGTGGTGTCGAGCCTGTTCAAGTGAGGGCGACGCAGGTCCCGGACGGCCGCTAGGCGGCGCAGGCGTCGAGCAGCCGCTCGCCGTGGCGCGCATGGCCATGGCCGTCATTTACTTTGAACGTCTCTTCCAGGCCCCCGGTCGGACCTGAAAAAGCGGCATCCGCCGCGCCGATGCACCGACCGCGAGGCTAGCACCATGACCAATCCGGAGCCGGCGGACCAGCCGATCAGCCTGCTGATCAATGGCCAGCGCCGAGAGCTGAGAGTACCCCCGTGGCTGACGCTGCTCGACCTGCTGCGCGAGCGGCTCGACCTGGTGGGCAGCAAGAAGGGCTGCGACCACGGCCAATGCGGCGCCTGCACGGTGCTGCGCAACGGTCGCCGGATCAACGCCTGCCTGACGCTCGCGGTGATGTGCGACGGCGACGCGCTGACCACCATCGAGGGCCTGGCCGAGGGCGACCGCCTGCATCCCCTGCAACAGGCGTTCATCCGCCACGATGCCTTCCAGTGCGGCTACTGCACCCCCGGACAGATCTGTTCGGCCCTTGGCCTGGCGCGCGAGGGGCGGGCGCGCTCGCGGGCCGAGATCCGCGAGGGCATGAGCGGCAACCTGTGCCGCTGCGGCGCCTACGGCAATATCCTCGACGCCGTGGAAGACGCCTTACCGCTGCTCGATCGCGACGGGCAGGGAGGGCCGCGCACATGACGCCCTTCGCCTATGCCAAACCGGCCGACATCGAACAGGCGCTGGGCCTGGCCGGTCCGGAGTCGCGCTACATCGCCGGCGGCACCAACCTGCTCGACCTGATGAAGGAAAACGTCGCCAGGCCCCGGCGGCTCATCGACATCACCGGCCTGCCGCTGCGCGACATCCGCCGGACGCCCACCGGCGGCCTGCTGGTCGGGGCCCTGGTCAGCAACGCCGAACTGGCCTGGCATCCCGCCGTCGAGGCGGATTATCCCTTGCTCGTCCAGGCGATCCTCGCCGGCGCCTCGCCGCAATTGCGCAACATGGCCAGCACCGGCGGCAACCTGTTGCAGCGTACCCGCTGCCAGTATTTCTACGACACCGCCACGCCATGCAACAAGCGCGAGCCGGGCAGCGGCTGCCCCGCACGCAGCGGGCTGAACCGCAACCATGCGATTCTCGGCGCCAGCGAACACTGCGTGGCGGTACATCCATCCGACCTGTGCGTGGCGCTGGCGGCGCTGGAGGCGAGGGTGCATGTGCGCGGTCGTGCCGGCGAGCGGCGGGTCGCTTTCGCCGACTTCCATCGCCTGCCGGCGGACACGCCCGAGCGCGACAACTGCCTGGCCGGCGACGAACTGGTCACCGCCATCGAGCTGCCGGCGCCGCGCTTCGCCCGCCATTGCCACTACCTGAAGGTGCGCGACCGGGCCTCCTACGCCTTCGCCCTGGTCTCGGTGGCGGCGGCCCTGGAACCGGACGGCGAGCGCATCGGCGAACTGCGTCTGGCGCTCGGCGGGGTGGCGCACAAGCCATGGCGTGTCGCAGAGCTGGAGCAACGCTTCAGGGGGCACCCGGCGAACCGCGACAGCTATGCGCGCTTCGCCGAAGCGCTGCTGCGTGATGCCAGGCCGCTGGCCCACAACGCCTTCAAGATCGGATTGGCGCGCAACGCCATCGTTCGCGCACTGGAAGAAGCCCACTCGGGAGGGATCGGCCAATGAGCAGCCTGCCACACAGCACCGGGCAAGCCCTGGATCGCGTCGACGGTCCGGCCAAGGTCACCGGCCAGGCCCGCTACGCCGCCGAATATCCCGCCGCCGATCTGCTCCATGGCAGCGTGGTCAGCAGCCACGTCGCCCGCGGCCGGGTGCGCGGCATCGACTGTGCGGCGGCGCTGGCGGTTCCCGGGGTGGTCGCGGTGCTGCACCACCTGAACCGGCCGCCGATGGCGGGCGACGCCGAGCCCTACAAGGACGCCGATGCCGCCGAAGGCGAACCCTTCCGCCCGCTGTTCGACGACCGCGTCCTGTACAGCGGCCAGCCCCTCGCCCTGGTCCTGGCACGGAGCCTGGAACTGGCCCGCCACGCGGGCTCGCTGCTACGCATCGATATCGAGCCCGAGCCGCACCAGACCGACCTGCTGGCCGCCCTCGACCAGGCCCATGAGGCTCCCGCCGAACTGCCCGCCGAGCGCGGCGATTTCCAGCGCGCCTATCACTCCGCGCCGGTTCGTATCGACGCGAGCTACAGCACGCCGAGCGAGCACCACAATCCCATGGAGCCACATGCGTCCACGGTCATCGTCCAGGCCGACGGCAGCCTGCTGGTGCACGACAAGACCCAGGGGACGCAGAACAGCCAGGCCTACCTGCAAAAGGTCTTCGGCCTGCCCGGCGACAAGGTAAGGGTCTGTGCCGCCTACGTCGGCGGCGCCTTCGGCTCCGGCCTGCGCCCGCAATACCAGTTGGCCCTGGCGGTGATGGCGGCGCTGCAACTGCGGCGGTCGGTGCGGGTAGTGCTGACCCGCCAGCAGATGTTCACCTTCGGCTACCGGCCGCGCACCCTGCAGCGCCTGCGACTGGGCGCCGATGCCGAGGGGCGCCTGCTCGCGCTGGGCCACCAGGCGACAGCGCAGACCTCGCGCTTCGAAGACTTCACCGAGCACGTGGTGGAGTGGAGCGGCATGCTCTACCGCTGCGAGAACCTTTCCCTGGCCTACCGCCTGGTGCCGCTGGACGTCTATACCCCGCTGGACATGCGCGCCCCCGGCGCGGCGCTGGGGCTGATCGGGCTGGAATGCGCGATGGACGAACTGGCGGTGCGGCTCGGCATGGATCCGATCGCGCTGCGCCGGATCAACTTCGCCGAGCGCAACGGCAACGAGGACAAGCCGTACTCCAGCAAGGCGCTGCTGGCCTGCTACGAGGAAGGCGCCCGGCGCTTCGGCTGGCAGGCCCGCGACCCACGGCCACGGAGCATGAGCGAAGGGCGCCGGTTGCTCGGCTGGGGCATGGCCGGCGGCGTCTGGGAGGCCATGCAGGGCAAGGCCAGCGCCAGGGCGCGGCTGGAGGCGGACGGCCTGCTGCGGGTGGCCAGCGCGACCACCGATATCGGCACCGGCACCTACACGGTGATGACCCAGATCGCCGCCGACGCCGCCGGCATGGCGCCGGAAGAGGTGCGCTTCCAGCTTGGCGACAGTGCGTTGCCGAAGGCCCCGTTGCAGGGCGGTTCGTCCACCGTCTCTTCGGTCGGTTCCGCCGTCCGCCTGGCCTGCCTGCGCCTGCGCCAGGCCCTGGTCGCCCATGCCAGAGCCCGCCATCCGGAACTGGCCGGCGCCGCCGAAGAGCGCTTCCGCATATGCCGGGGCCACCTGGAAGCGGGCGATACGCGATACGCCCTGGCCGACCTGCTGCAAGGGCTGCCGGACGACGCGTTGCAGGTGGAGGTGGAAGCTGAACCCTCGGCGCGGCGCGAAGGTTACGCCAGCGCGAGCCATTCGGCAGTGTTCGTCGAGGTGCGCGTCGACGAAGCCCTCGGCAGCCTGCGCGTGAGCCGGGTGGTCAGCGCGGTGGCGGCGGGGCGGGTGATCAACCCGAAGACCGCGCGCAGCCAGATCCTCGGCGGGGTGGTCTGGGGCCTGGGCATGGCCTTGCAGGAGGAAACCCAGGTCGACCATGCGCTGGGCCGCTGCATGAACCACAACCTCGCCGAGTACCACATCCCGGTGAACGCCGATATCGGCGATATCGAGGTGATCTTCGTCGACGAGCCCGACGCTATCGTCAACGAACTGGGCTCCAAGGGCGTCGGCGAAATCGGCATCGTCGGCGTCGCCGCCGCGGTGGCCAACGCCGTATACCACGCCACCGGCCGCCGCCTGCGCGACTTCCCGCTGACCGTCGACAAGTTGCTTGGCTGAACCCGGCAGCCTGCGCAAGCGGCTTGGCGGCCCCCCGCCGGGTCGCCGGGGTGGACTCGCTCCCCGCAACGGAGTCGAACACGGCATGCCGCCGACAGCCTCGGTGGCGCCCTCGCCGAGCGCTACCGCGATGCCGGTCCAGGCGCACTTGTTGCATCGCGGCCACGCCGAAGCGGACCTGCCCGGCGCCCATTGGGCCATCGCCTGGGCCGAGCGTCCGGCCTGTGGTTGCAAGCGTTCGAGGGCAGCCTGGCGGGCGCGAGGACCGTGTGGGGCCGAAGACCGGCGTTCCGCGTAGCGAGCGATTTTCGCCTGGAAGCACGGTTGCGGGAAAAGTTCCGCTGGAAACCCTCCGACTTGCAGAACACGAGGCGCCCCGCATTCCTTGGCACTGCGCTTGATAGCGGCGAAAAGACCCACGGAAAATCACCGGGTCGTTCAGTCTTTGCCAAAGGAAATCAGTATGAAGAACGCAATGGCCCTGACCCTGGCCGGCCTGCTGGCCGCACCTTCCCTCGGCTTCGCCGCCGCGCCGGACGCAGTGATGGTCTTCGCCCGCCAGGGCGACAAGGGCAGCGTGTCCGTCGGCGACAAGCACTTCCGCACCCAGGCCTTCAAGGTCCGCCTGGTGAATGCGGCGAAGAGCGAGATCAGCCTGAAGAACAGCTGCCTGGTGGCGCAGTCCGCCGCCGGCCAGTCCTTCAGGCTGGATACCGTGGACGAGGAACTCACCACCGAGACCCTCAAGCCGGGGGCCACCGTCGAAGGCGACGCGATCTTCGCCTCCGAAGACGACGCGGTGTACGGCGCATCGCTAGTCAGGCTGAGCGACCGGTGCAAGTAGGCGACTAGCCGTTGCGCAGCGAAAGCCGCAGGGCAGCCTCGGCGGCTTTCGGGTGCGAGGAAACGGCTTTCGAAGGTTTCGGCGCGAATCTGAAATCATTCAGGGCGCGTTTCCGGTGCTTCTGGTTGCCTGGGCTGGGGGCCGAATTCCAGTTACCCGGGCCTAGGGGAGGGTAGACATCGTTCCAGGCTGCGCCCGAGCGAGGCGCTCGACCCACAAGGCACGCCCCAACCCTCTCCTGCGTGCGGAAGAGGGTTGGGGCGAGGGCCAGCAGCACAATACCCGCCAACACCAGATTCCAAAAACCGAATCCGCACCACTCAAGCCGCAGCTATTGCGGTTAGCAGTGGGGGGGAGGTTGTGGTTCTGCGGGTGGCAAAAGGTGTGCCGTTCAGGTATGGGAAAGGGCTATGGCTTAGGGAGGGAAGGGCTGTATACGGCCCAGACCGTGTAAAAACGCAGCAAGCGATGGCAATCCACTGCCGGGGGATTTTCTCAGTGTCCAAAGCGACTGGAATCGGCTCTTTATTTCGGCCACATCAATAGTTTTACTTCCAACACCCTTCCATATGAGCACGCCACTCTCATTAAGAACAGATGTTACATTTTGCTTGATCAATGCTGCATTTGATCCGGGTGTGCTCAAGATGAATAATTTATGCTTGAAGAGTAGCAAGATTCCCGCATACAAATTTCTAACGCTAGAGACAAGGCGGTCATCGCGCCAATAATCATTTAGGCCGGTCTGAATAGAGCGAATAGCATTGTCAAACGAGCTTACAACCACCCACCATCAATCCAATAAACTTCGAGCTTTATCTTGGGGCTCTAACACCCATTAGAGAGGCAATAGCTTAGGGCCGCCGGTCCAGTATTTGTAGGAGGTTTCCTTCGGGCTGCGAATATAGCAACTAAAGGCCCCAAGGAAATATTGATCGCGGATGCAGCAAGCGTGACATTAGTCGCTGCCAAATAAGGTGTGAACTATCTATTTACCAAACGGCAAGCGGGCGACAGAACGTATGTGTAATGCGGAGGCTGCGGTCATTATGAGGCTATACCGTAACAACGGCATGCCCCCATAAGGATCAGAAGCGCAGTTCTTCCTCAGCGTGACCAATCCTCTACGGGCGGATGCCAGCCGGGGCAGTCCATCTCCTCCACCATTTTTCCTGCCCGCTCTCGCAGCCTGCCCTTGTACATCTGCATGCGGTCAAGCTCGGCGCTTGCGCCCTACTGCCAGCAGGATCAGCCTCCAAACTACTTGTCTTCATCATCAACAGATGTCGTCACATGTGTTTCATACCATCTAGCAACGCGAAAAATGGAGAACGTTGCGGCGAGCAAAAGCAGTGATGAATAGGCAAATATTAGAAAGCCAAATCCCCACCCCAGCACATTGAGAAAAGGAAGAAGCTCCAAATAAAATCTTGGAGCGGTCGCCCAAATAAAGAAGAGAGACTTGGCTATTAGAGCCATTAGAAATGCAGCGCCTTGCCACACAACAAAATTAACAAAGGCGACTACGATATCCAAGAATGGAGAGCTAGGGCTATCAGAGTCTTTATAGGCGATAATCCTTTTGAACCCTTCATCGCTAACGCTAAAGAAAATTGCTAGACCCGCAAGGGTAAATCCTAGAAAAGTCGGGGCAACAGATATAACTGTATCCCACCACTCAGGTCTAGACCAAAATCTGTAGCAAATGGCTGTACAAAAAATAGCAACGTGAAAGTATGGAGAAACAAGAAGAGCCCTCCACCCACCATACAATTTCCAATAGCTTCCCCAGACCTCAAAAACCGAGGACCATGAGCCTTTTACCTCAGTCCAGAGGCTCATCGACCACCAAAAAATCTGGCATGCAAACTTGCCGCGAAATTTTGCAAACTACTGCGTTCCGACTGGATATTGGAATCATAACTCACAACTTCTTGTAGAGGATGCTTCTCTGTAGATAGAGTGACGACCTCACCGTTCGAGTTCTGTCCACGAGCACGCACCTCGCCATTGTTGGCGGCTATCTTAATAAGAATTTTCGTTTCATCGTCAGGCTTAATCCCACTGCTTGATGCTTCGGTAAGAGTAATCTCAGATCTTTTAATATTTTGTTTCTTCAGTCTTGCCTGCATCAGTGCCTCAGCACTTTTCTGGTCGTCTGGATTAGGTTTATGGATGTCTAAATAAAGACTCTTTAGCCTACTGAGAGAAAGTATTTGGCTAATAGACTCTTCACTTGGCACCACCGTTAGCTTAATCTCGCCAAACCGGCTAAACTCTGCGCGCTCAACGACACGCTCCAAATATGACAGCAAAAACTTTGGAGACAATTGCGCCCCGCTACGCGAGGAAACAAAATACAAGCGGTGCCCTTTGGGATAGAACACGTAAGAAAACTCTTGCAGATGCGGTTTAAGATGATCCGGAATAGATATCTTACTAAGCTCTCCTTTATCTGCAGCAGTTCTCTTCTGCGTATCGAACCAAGGTTCGGCAGCGTCGAGCTTAAAGAATTTATATACTACACCTGTAACTCCTTCTTTATCATTTCCATCGTTGACTGCCGAGCATGAACCAATCATGACAGCAGATGTACCTCGAACCTTCACAGGGTCATCGCTGGAGAATATCTCACGCCAGAGTTCAGCATATTTCTCTGGGCTATGAGGATGAAGTACGATATTTATTGCAGATACACGATATGTACGCTCTCGCCCTTTCACCTGTTTAGACGTATGTTTTTTAATAGGTGCTTTTGCCATTTTCATTCCTTAGTTTTGGCAGAGATTCGATTCATGATGGCACATCGCTTGAGGCGTTGACAGCCTCCTATCCCAACCAAAGTCTACCTTGGGGTCGCCTTTGCAAATTCAGCAGCCTGGGATTGGCGTCCCAATAATGCGGACCGAAAGGGGCAAATTTATTTGCTACTGACCGGCCGCTTCTGGCCGTTTTCTGCCAGTCCAAATTGGCGAAATCAATACCAATGAGAGACGCCATACGCAGCTACCTTCCACCACCCAACCCCTCATCCATTCCTCCCCAACCTATACCCACTGACCGCCTCGTAAACCGCCTTCCGCAACCGGTTGATCCCACCGATCGGCCGATGCTCCGGCAGCGCGTGCCAGGGGTTGAACGAGAGGTTGTCACAGAACAGGTTCTGTTCACGGCTATCGAAATCCTGAGCTGGCACAATGATGTCAGCTATGGTAGCGAAGGGCGCGTCCGACTCCTTCCATTCGACGCTGGTGTCTTCGATGGGCATGTACTTGCCCGGATCCTGGCGCTGCACCTGGAAGGCGTAGCAGGCGGGGGCGCGGTCGATGGAGAGTTGCTGGTACAGGGCGGCGCGGAGGAAGTTGGGCAGGTCCTGGTTCTGCTTCGGTAGCTGGTAGGCCGGGCACTTCTCCGGGGCGGGGACGACGCGGAACTTGATGTTGTGTTCGCCCAGCTTGTACGGCGAGATGCCGTTGTAGCCGGCGTGCAGCGGGCTGTCCGGGGCGGGGGCGAGGGTGCGCAGGGCGATCAGCAGGTGGCGCAGTTCCCAACTGGTGGGGTTCCAGTTGGGGAAGAAGGCCAGGGCTTTCTTGCCGTCGGCCTGGGCGGCGAAGTTCTGCCGGTATTCGGCGATGTCGCGGATGAAGAACACCGGCTGGTTGAACATGACGAAGTCCTGCTCGCTGTCGTGGCCACGGCCGGGCAGGAGTTTCTCGCCGGGCACGTCGAGCAGCTTGATGGCCATGCCGCGTGCGTCGTTCTTGCTGTCGAACTGCGGGTAGGCGTTGCCGTTGGAGAAGCGTACCCAGGCGTTCCAGGTCTTGCCCGCTTCGGCGAACACGCCGCGACGCAGGGTTGGGTCGAGGTCGGCGCGTACCTTGAATTCGGCCTTCACGCAGCCGTGGGCCTTGGCGTGGGCATCGCGCAGGACGCGGGTGTTGTCGCGGTGCTGTTCGACCACGCGGATGGCGTCCTGGATGATCGCCTGGGTGATGCGGGCTTCGTCCGGGGCGATCTGCTCTTCCGCGGACACCGGGCCGGAGAATTTCCAGGCGTAGTAGAGGCTGCCGATGGCCCAGCCGCCGAGGCCGACGGCCAGCAGCAGGAGCAGCAGGCGGCCGAGCCATTTGCCGAGGAACAGCCAGGCGTGGGTGAGGAGTGCGCGCATGGAGTGGGTGTCCTTGGTGGTGTGCGTTGGCTGGGGGCTTTCATTCTTTTGGGGTGGGAAGCGCTGCCCGATTGCCTCTCCCCAGCCCAGGTCCCGGAGGGCGTGGGCTGGTTCGGAGCGGAGAGGGGCGGCGTGCGTTGCTCCACTTCCTGGTTCAGCGTTGCGCGGTCCGTTGCTCCGGCGCCGGGCATTTCGGGCCGGGCGTCCAGGGTGGGGTCTGGGCCGGGACCAGGCGGCGTTCGAATTCGGGGTTGCCGAGCACTTTCAGGTATTCCACCAGCGCCCAGCGTTCTTCCGGGCTGAGGGCGCGGCCGATCACACCGTTCTGCCGGCAGCCGTCGCGGAATTCGTGGCCGCTGTTGCGGTTGCCGGTAATGCGGGTGTCGAGGAGGAAGCCGCCAGGGAATTTCTCGGTGCGGAAGCCGACGAATTTCGGATCGAATTCGAAGGTACCGACGTAGAACTGCGGCGAGCGTTCGGCGGCCGGGGAGAGCAACTGGAACAGGTTCGGCACCGAGCCGTTGTGCAGGAACGGCGGAGTCGCCCAGGCTCCGTCCAGCGGACGGGCCTTGTAGGCGCGCAGTTCCTGCACGCCGATCGGCAGGTCGAAGCCGTTCATGGTCTTCTGCTGTTCCGGCGGAATGCCGGCATCCCGATAGGCGCGCTGCTCGACGAAGGCGGTGATGTAGGCCAGGCCCTTGGCCGAGGACAGTTGCGAGAGGTCGAGTTGCTGCGGATCGGCGCCGATCAGCTGGACGTTCATCCGCGCCAGTTCGTCGACGCTCCAGCCGAGCTTGCGCAGGTCGTAGCGGTGGTCGGCGATGTTGTCGGCGGTGGTCGGGTCGGTGCCGATCACCTCGGTGGGCACCATGTGCATGCGCCACTCGGGATTGCGTCCGGGGGCGGCGTATTCCGCCGGTTGCACCTTGGGCGCATGGCAGAAGGCGCAGTTGGCTTCGAACAGGGCGCGACCCTGGGAGGCACGTTGCAGGTCGATGCGGCCGAACAGGTCTTCCGGCCAGGTCGGCGGTTTCAGCTGTTGCAGGGTTTCTTCCAGGGCGTGCAGGTCGTGCAGGCGCACGCTGGAGGCGTAGCGCTGCTCGCCCTGCAACGGCTGGCCATGCTCGTCGAAAATCCGCAGGCGCGCGCCGACGCCGAGGGCCTCGCCGATGTTGCGCGCCATCGGCTGCATGGCCGAGCCGTTCCATTGCACCCAATCGAACTTCCAGATGTCCCACACCTGCGGATAGCTCACCGGGGCGTTGGCGACGCGGTAGTTGCCCGGGTCGATGGCATCGCCGAAGACGCTGTTGGCGATGCGCCCGAAGGCGTCGGTGCGGCCGGGGCCTTCCTCGGTGGGGTAGAGGTGGCGGCGGGTGTCGTTCCAGGCGGTGCGCAGGAGGGTGTCGAGCACCGCCTTGAAGTCGGCGCGCAGTTGCGCCTTGTCCTGTTCGTAGCGCTCGCCGAGGACCTTCCTGGCGAAGCGGTTGAACTTGAACGGGTTGTAGTAGGTGGCGGCCATGCTCGCGCCGAGCGCCTGGCCGAAGGCCCCGCCGCGCAGCGTCGGCACGGTGGCGGCGATGGAGTGCATGGCGGCGCCGCCGTCGATGCGCAGCGCCTTGCCCTGGTAGCGCAGCTCGCCGGTGTGGCAGGCGGCGCAGGTGATGTCCAGGTAGCGGGTGCCGGTCTGCTCGTCGCGGTGCTGGCTGAAGCCCACCGGCAGGTTGCCGGGGTTGAGCTCGCTGGGTTTCTGCCGCGGGTCGACGAGGAAGCCGAAGCGGGCGAGGTATTCGGGGGCGGCGAAGGGGTCTTCGGAGAGGGGCAGTTCGAGGGCGGTGAACCAGTCGTAGTGCAGACCTTTCACCAGGGTGCCCTGGGGTGTGTAGTAGAAGCGCTGGCGGGCGTCGTCCTGCCACTGCGGCAGGTAGCGTACTTCGCTCGGCGCCTGGTAGCGCGGCAGGTTGGGGTTGGCGACGTAGTAGAGCAGTACGCCGAGCGCCGCCAGTACGATCACGCCGACAACCAGCAGAGCCTTCTTCACGGTGCGCATCGGGAACGTCCTTGTAGGCCTTTTTTGCGCATCGTTATGCCAAGGCGTCGGCATATTGGCAAGCTGCTATCAGCTTTTTTGACAAGGTTTTCTTGACGGCGAACAGGTGAAACGTTTTTGCATCGCCCAACCAGGCAGGTTGCCGACGAATGATTGGCGTTTCGCTGGAGAACGGCGTGGAACGGGAAGGGCAGGAGGGAGGCCGCCGGCGGCCCGCCGGTCAGAGACCGGAAAAGGCCAGCCAGGCGATGATCGCGGCGTAGAGCATCCAGGTGGGGTCGGTGCGGCGGTCGAGCAGGGCTTTCATTTCTTCGCCTCCGCGCTCCAGAAGCCTTGGGCGTTGCGGAACGGCTGGCGGGCCAGTTGTTCCAGGCGGGTGATGCCGTCGGCGCGCATGGCGTTGATCAGGGCCGAGAAGGATTTGGCGGAGTAGCTCATGGTGTCGTCTCCAGTTCCGTTCTGGTTATTCGGGGATCTGGCGACCATGTAAACATCGGCGCTGGCGAATGAAAAATGGATAGTCTCACTAGCCACTATCGATGGAATTGATGGGGCGTATTCATCACGGTGGCGAGGAGGCTGATTCACCCGAGAAATCTTTCATCAAACAGGCACATACCGACTGAGTTTCATCCTTCTAATCTATTTCTGTAGTTGTTGATGAAGTCTCGATGTGTCGCTTTCCAGTAGTGGTGTGGGAGTTTTCTGAAGCTGCGCAAGAGTAATTGTCTTCTATTAAATTTCACCATTATTCTTTTCTGGTTTTCATGTCAAACAAAGGACAAAGGGAAGAATCATGGGGTATGGACGACTTGTATCTGGCGTAATTGTGGCTCTTTCTCTGTCTGCATGCGCCTCCATGTCCGTTACGGATGCGCAGCTGAAGCAGAGTACGGCATTTGCGCTCGGCCTGGAGCAGGACGAGTTTGTGATTTCCAATCGCGTGGACTCTGGCATAAAGAGCAGTTATACGGTGAAGACGAAGGACGGTCGCCAATATAATTGCTATGTGGAAGGGATGATAAGCTTCTTTGGTAGATCGGTTTCCGATGCCGTCTGTAGCGAAAAGGGCAAGCCTGTGGGTAATCCATTCATGAGGTAAGTGACGCTGGCGCTCGGAGTCAATATGTCCGGCCCTGATCGAAAGCGTTCGGGTCGCGGGCAATCTTTGTTGGCGTTCTGCAAGCAGGCCCTCGCTATTGGCGAGGGCCTGCTTCATTTCGCGTTGAACAGGATCACCGCCGCGCGCAGCTTACTGCGGCCGAAGCGGCTCATCTTGTCGAACTCGGCGTGGCTCACCGGGATGTGCTGGCAGTCCAGCGGCTGGCGGTGCTGGCTGTGGTCGACGTCGGGGTCGTGGAGGTAGACGAAGTCCTCGTCGTAGTGGGTGACCAGCACCCAGTGCGGGGCCTTGGAGCGGGTCAGGCGGTAGCTGCTGATCAGCACCAGCGGCTGGCCGCCCCTGGCTAGCTGGCGCGGGATGTCGAGCCGGGCCGAGCGCTTCTGCTCGACGCCCGAGGCGTCGAGTTCCTCGCAGAAGTCCTCGTGGACCAGGCGCATCACCGCCTTCTTGTCTTCGTTGCGTACGCCGTCGAGGAACAGCGGGCCGCTGGCGGAGAGCACCAGCTTGACCCGGAAACCGCGCCGCCAGGCAGCCAGCGCCAGGCCCTGGGGGCTACAGCCGCCGTGGCCGGCGGTCATGTAGATGGTGGTCGCCTCGCGCCACAGGCGCAGTTCCTCGCGGCGGGTCAACTGGCGCTCCGGTTGCAGCGCGCCCATGGCCATCAGCAGGCAGGCCGGGCCGCAGGTGAAATCGGTGGTCTGCCGGTAGAAGGGCACGTGGCGGCGCTGGTCGTGGCCGGGGTTGCGGATGCGTTTCTCGAAGCGCAGCGCTTCGCTGTGGTCCTCGTAGTAGTCGCGCACGGTGGCGAAGGGACGGTAGCCGTTGCGCTCGTAGAGGGCGATGGCGCCACGGTTGTCCGGGCGCACTTCCAGGCGCATGTAGGCGCGGTCGTTGTCCCGCGCGGCCTGCTCGGCGGCTTCCAGCAGCTTCTGGCCGAGGCCGATGCCGCGGGCGCGCGGGTCGATGGCGATGGAGTAGAGGCGGGCCAGCGAGGTGCCTTCGTGGAACAGCACCAGGGCGTAGCCGAGCACGCCGCCGTCGCCCTCGGCGACCGTCAGGCTGGCGTGGGCGCGGGTGAGCATCCACTGGAAGTTGCGGCGGGACAGGCGATCGTAGTCGAAGCAGCGGTTTTCCAGCTCGACCAGGGCGGACAGGTCGTCCACGCCGGCCGGGCGGAGGGTCAGGTTCATAGCGCTCTCCACGGCCGCGGGCGGGAACTTCCGCGCGGGCGTGCTGTAATGGGTGCTGTACGTTTCGGTTTGCTGGCGGGCGCCATAGAGCGGTTTCGCAAGGGATTCCCGCCGAGTATTGGCCGGGATGCGCGCGCCGGCAAGCCGGTTCCGAATGCGCCGTGGTTTCGCTGTCACCCCGGGAGGTGTCGTGAGCAAGCTGTTCATCATCGTGGAACGCAAGGAAGACTGGACGTCCTATTACCCCAGCGAGGATGTGGTCACCGCCCAGGAATACCTGGAACTGCCCATCGACGACGACACCGGCAAGCGGGTACAGGTGATCAACCTGTGCCGGCACTACAAGTACCTGCGCCACGGCTACTACTGCTCGCTGCTCGCCGAGGCGCGCGGGCACAAGGTGATCCCCTCGGTGCGGACGATCAGCGAGCTGGCCAGGAAATCGCTGTACAGCCTGGTCCTGGAAGACCTCGACCGCACCCTGGACAAGGCCCTGGCCGCGCACCCCTACGGCAGCACCGATGGTTTCACCCTGACCCTGTACTTCGGCCGCACCGACATCGAGCCGCTGCAGGACCTGGCGCGCCAGCTGTTCGAGGCGTTTCCCTGCCCGTTGCTGCTGGTGGAGTTCAAGCGCAACCGCGGCTGGCACATCGAGGGCATCAAGCCCGGCGCCATCCACAAGCTGCGCGAGGACCAGGAAGACCTCTTCGCCAACGCCCTGGACAGCTTCAGCCGGCAGATCTGGCGCAAGCCGCGTTCGCGCAAGCCGTTCCGCTACGACCTGGCGATCCTCCACGACCCCGGCGAGGCGTTCCCGCCCTCCGACGCCAAGGCGCTGAAGAACTTCGTGCGGGTCGGCCGCGGCCTGGGCATCGACGTCGACCTGATCGAGCGCAAGGACTATTCGCGGATCGCCGAGTACGACGCGCTGTTCATCCGCGAGACCACCAATGTCGCCGACCACACCTACCGTTTCGCCAAGAAGGCCGAGAGCGAAGGGCTGGTGGTGATGGACGACCCGGTGTCGATCCTGCGCTGCACCAACAAGGTGTACCTGGCCGACCTGCTGCGCCGCCACAAGCTGGGCATGCCGGCCACCGAGATTCTCTACAAGGAGAACCCGCAGGAACTGGAGAAGGTCGGCGAGCGCCTGGGCTTTCCGCTGGTGCTGAAGATCCCCGACGGCAGCTTCTCGCGCGGGGTGATCAAGGTGGAGGACCAGGCGCAGCTGCTGGCGGCCAGCGCCGAGCTGTTCGAGCGCTCGGTGCTGATCCTCGCCCAGGAGTTCTTCTATACCGAGTACGACTGGCGCATCGGCGTGCTCAACCGCAAGCCGATCTTCGCCTGCCAGTACTTCATGTCCAAGGGCCACTGGCAGATCTACGACCACAGCCCGGACGCCGAGGAGGTCAGCGGCGACTTCCGGACCATGGCCGTGCACGAGGCGCCGCGCAAGGTGGTGGAGCTGGCGGTGAAGACCGCCAACCTGATCGGCGACGGTCTCTACGGGGTGGACCTGAAGCAGGCCGGCGACAAGGTGGTGGTGATCGAGGTGAACGACAACCCGAACATCGATTGCGGAGTGGAGGATGTCTACCTCGGCGACGACCTCTACAAGCTGGTGCTCGAGGAATTCGTCCGGCGCCTGGAAGTCAAGCGCCGCGGCTACGACTGACAAGACGATTTCGGCATCGGCGATATAAACGAAGATTCACTCGCGCGGGGAGCGGCGCGGGAGTCCGTGCAAAATAACCTGCGTTCGCTACCGGTAGCGATCTAGAATCCAACCGATCCCGACCGGTTCGCGACAGTTGCTCGTGGCAATTGACAGAATCTGTCAGATCGAAGCATATTCATCTAACGCAAACGTTTGCGCCTGCACGAAAGCCTCAATAAAACGATAAGAAAAGCTGGAGGATACACCATGAAGCGGGTCGCTTCCCGGCGCCTGTTGGCCGCCGTTGTCCTGACTGCCTGTTCCTCGTTCCTGCCCCTGTCCGCCGTCCACGCGGAATCTCCCGAAAAGCCCAGGATCGCGCTGGTGATGAAGTCGCTGGCGAACGAGTTCTTCCTGACCATGGAGGACGGCGCCAAGGCTTACCAGAAGGAGCATGCCGACCAGTTCGAACTGGTCTCCAACGGCATCAAGGACGAAACCGACACCTCCAGCCAGATCCGTATCGTCGAGCAGATGATCGTCTCCGGCGTCGATGCGCTGGTGATCGCGCCGGCCGATTCCAGGGCGCTGGTGCCGGTGGTGAAGAAGGCGCTGGAGGCCGGCATCGTGGTGGTCAACATCGACAACCGCTTCGACCCGCAGGTACTGCAGGCGAAGAAACTCAACGTGCCCTTCGTCGGACCGGACAATCGCAAGGGCGCTCGGCTGGTCGGCGAGTACCTGGCGAAGCAGCTGCAGGCCGGCGACCAGGTCGGCATCATCGAAGGCGTGTCCACCACCACCAACGCCCAGCAGCGCACCGCCGGCTTCAAGGACGCCATGGACGCGGCGGGGATGAAGATCGTCTCCCTGCAATCGGGAAACTGGGAGATCGAGAAGGGCAACGCGGTGGCCTCGGCGATGCTCAACGAATATCCGCAGCTCAAGGCGCTGCTCGCCGGCAACGACAGCATGGCCCTCGGCGCGGTATCGGCGGTGCGCGCGGCGGGCCGCGCCGGACAGGTGAAGGTGGTCGGCTACGACAATATCCAGGCGATCAAGCCGATGCTCAAGGATGGCCGGGTGCTGGCCAGCGCTGACCAGTTCGCCGCGAAGCAGGCGGTGTTCGGCATCCAGACCGCGCTCCAGCTGCTCGCCGGGCAAACCCCGGAACACCAGAGAGACGGCGTGGTCGAGACGCCTGTGGAGTTGGTGACCGCGCCCTGACGGTCCCGAGGGAGTCTTTCCATGTCTAGCGACGCATTGCCGCTGCTGAGCATCCGCGGGGTCGGCAAGACCTACGCGCAGCCGGTGCTGGCGGAGATCGACCTGCAACTGTTCGGCGGCGAGGTGCTGGCCCTGACCGGCGAGAACGGCGCCGGCAAGAGCACCCTGTCGAAGATCATCGGCGGCCTGGAGCGTCCCGGCTCCGGCAGCCTGGAGCTCCTTGGCCGGCCCTACGCCCCGGGCAGCCGCCGCGAGGCCGAGGCGCTCGGCGTGCGCATGGTGATGCAGGAACTGAACCTGTTGCCGACCCTGTCGGTGGCGGAGAACCTGTTCCTCCACGACCTGCCGCGACGCGCCGGCTGGATCGACCGCCGGCGCCTGCGCCAGGCGGCCGGCGAGGCGATGGCCCAGGTCGGCCTGGAAGCGATCGACCCCGACACCCTGGTCGGCGACCTCGGCATCGGCCACCAGCAGATGGTCGAGATCGCCCGCAACCTGATCGGCGACTGCCGCCTGCTGATCCTCGACGAACCCACGGCGATGCTCACCGCGCGCGAGGTGGAGATGCTCTTCGAGCAGGTCGAGCGCCTGCGCCGGCGCGGCGTGGCGATCGTCTACATCTCCCATCGCCTGGAAGAACTGGCGCGGATTGCGCAACGCATCGCCGTGCTGCGCGATGGCCGGCTGGTCTGCGTCGAGCCGATCGCGCGCCATGACGCCGATCAGCTGGTGACCCTGATGGTCGGCCGCGAGCTGGGCGAACGCCTCGACCTCGGTCCGCGGCGCCTGGGCGCGCCGCTGTTGCGGGTGGAGAAGCTGAGCCGGCGCGGCAAGGTGCACGAGGTATCGTTCGAGGTCCGGGCGGGGGAGATCTTCGGTCTCTCCGGCCTGATCGGCTCCGGACGCACCGAATTGTTGCGCCTGATCTATGGCGCCGACCGCGCCGACGGTGGTCAGGTCCTGCTCGGCGACCCGCCGCAGCGCCTGAGCCTGCGTTCGCCGGCCGACTCGGTGCGCCAGGGGGTGGCGCTGATCACCGAGGACCGCAAGGGCGAGGGCCTGCTGCTGAGCCAGTCGATCAGCGCCAACCTGGCCCTGGGCAACCTGCCGGCGCTGGCCCGTCACGGGATAATCGACCGGCGCCGCGAGGAGGCCCTGGCGCGGCGCCAGGTCGAGGCACTGCGGGTGCGCTGCGCGGACATCGGGCAGGCGGTCGGCGAGCTGTCCGGCGGCAACCAGCAGAAGGTGGTCATTGGCCGCTGGCTGGAACGCGACTGCCAGGTGCTGCTGTTCGACGAGCCGACCCGTGGCATCGACATCGGCGCCAAGTTCGACATCTATGCGCTGCTCGCCGAGCTGACCCGCCAGGGCAAGGCGCTGGTGGTGGTGTCCAGCGACCTGCGCGAGCTGATGCTGATCTGCGACCGCATCGGCGTGCTCTCGGCGGGGCGCCTGGTCGACATCTTCGCGCGCGACGCCTGGAGCCAGGACGCGCTGCTGGCGGCGGCCTTCGCCGGCTACCGGAAACGCGACGCGCTGCTGGCGACGTCGTGAACATGCAACGCAAGGAACCAGAAATGAGCGACCCGACCTCTTCCGCCTCCATCGCCACGCCGCCGCCGCGTCGTGGCAACTGTTTCGGCCTGGGCACCTACCTCGGCCTGGCCGGCGCGTTGCTGGCGATGATCGCGCTGTTCTCGGCGCTGAGCAGCCACTTCTTCAGTTATGGCACCTTCCTCGCCATCGCCAACCAGATCCCCGACCTGGTGGTGCTGGCGGTTGGCATGACGTTCATCCTGATCATCGGCGGCATCGATCTCTCGGTGGGCTCGGTGCTGGCCCTGGCGGCTTCGGCGGTGAGCCTGGCGACCCTCGGCTGGGGCTGGGGTGTGTTGCCGGCGGCGCTGCTCGGGATGGCCTGCGCGACCCTGGCCGGCTGCGTCACCGGCTCGATCACGGTGGCGTGGCGGATTCCCTCGTTCATCGTTTCCCTCGGGGTACTGGAGATGGCCCGCGGCCTGGCCTACCAGATGACCGACTCGCGCACCGCCTATATCGGCGACGCCTACGCCTGGCTGTCCAACCCGCTGGCCTTCGGCATCTCGCCGGCCTTCGTGATCGCCCTGCTGGTGATGTTCGCCGCCCAGGCGGCGCTGACCCGCACGGTGTTCGGGCGCTACCTGATCGGCATCGGCACCAACGAAGAAGCGGTGCGATTGGCCGGTGTGAACCCGAAACCCTATAAGATTGCAGTATTCGCCCTGATGGGGCTGCTCGCCGGGTTGGCCGCGCTGTTCCAGATCTCGCGTCTGGAGGCGGCCGACCCCAACGCCGGGGTCGGCCTGGAGCTCCAGGTCATCGCCGCGGTGGTGATCGGCGGCACCAGCCTGATGGGCGGGCGCGGTTCGGTGGTCAGCACCTTCTTCGGCGTGCTGATCATTTCCGTATTGGCGGCGGGGCTGGCGCAGATCGGTGCGTCGGAGCCGACCAAACGAATCATTACCGGGGCGGTGATCGTGGTAGCGGTGGTGCTGGATACCTACCGCAGCCATCGCGCCCGCAGAAAGGGCTGAACGATGGCGACAATGAAGGACGTGGCGGCGATGGCGGGGGTTTCCTTCACCACCGTGTCGCATGTGGTGAACAGGACGCGGCCGGTCAGCGACGCGGTGCGCAAGAAGGTCGAGGACGCCATCGCGCAGCTGCACTACGTGCCCAGCGCCGTGGCGCGCTCGCTGAAGGTGCGCACCACCTCGATCATCGGCCTGCTGGTGCCGAACAGCACCAACCCGTATTTCGCCGAGCTGTCGCGTGGCATCGAGGATTGCTGCGAGCGCAACGGCTACTGCGTGATCCTCTGCAATTCCGACGACAACCCGCAGAAGCAGAGCAACTACCTGCGAGTGCTCCAGGAGAAGCGCATCGACGGCCTGGTGCTGGCTTCCGCCGGCGGCGACGGCGCGCTGGCCAAGGGCCTGGCGAACATGCGCACGCCGACCGTGATCGTCGACCGCGAGGTGGAGGGGGTGGAGGCCGACCGGGTGCAGATCGACCACGAGATGGGCGCCTACCTGGCGACCCGCCACCTGCTCGAGCTGGGCCACCGCGACATTGCCTGCATCGGCGGGCCGCTGTCGACCAAGGTCTCGACGCTGCGGGTCGAGGGCTACCGCCGGGCGATGGCCAGGGCCGGCCTGGAGGTGCGCCCGCAGTGGCTGCTGGAAAGCGAGTTCAGCAGCCCCGGCGGCTACCACGCGGCGCTCGGCCTGCTGGGCGGCGCGGGCGAGCGGCCGACGGCGGTCGTCGCCGGCAACGACATGATCGGCATCGGCGTGCTGCGCGCCGCCGCCGAACTGAATATCCGCGTACCGCACGAGCTGTCGGTGATCGGCTTCGACGATATCGAGCTGAGCCGCTTCGTGTTTCCCGCGCTGACCACGGTCGGCCAGTCGATCCGACTGCTTGGCGAGATCGCCGCGCAACTGCTGTTGCAGCGCATCGCCGAGCGCGAGGAGCCGATGCAGCGGCGGGTGGTGGCGCCGGCGCTGGTCCTGCGCGAATCCACCGCGCCGCCGCTGGTGCGGGTCTGAACCGGGCGCCGGGGGCGCCCTCGCTAGAGAGAGGCTGGAACAAGGACGCAACGATGCAAGCGAACGTACTGGTGGTGGGCAGCCTGAACATGGACCTGGTGGTGCGCGCGCCGCGCCTGCCCCGGGGTGGCGAGACTCTCGCCGGGCAGTCCTTCGCCACCATTCCCGGCGGCAAGGGCGCCAACCAGGCGGTGGCCGCGGCGCGCCTCGGCGCGCAGGTGGCGATGATCGGCTGCCTCGGCGACGACGCCTACGGCGACCAGCTCCACCGGGCTCTGCAGGCCGAGGGCATCGACTGCCAGGGGATCGAGCGGGTGGCCGGGGAGTCCAGCGGGGTGGCGCTGATCGTGGTCGACGACAGCAGCCAGAACGCCATCGTCATCGTCGCTGGCGGCAACGGCCACCTGTCGCCGGCCGTACTGGCGCGCCACGAGCACTTGCTGGAACAGGCGCAGGTGGTGGTCTGCCAGCTGGAGAGCCCGCTGGAGACGGTTGGCCATGTGCTGCGCCGGGCCCATGCGCTGGGCAAGACGGTGATCCTCAACCCGGCGCCGGCCACCCGCGAGGTGCCGGCGGACTGGCTGCCGCTGGTGGACTACCTGGTCCCCAACGAGACCGAAAGCGAACTGCTCTGCCGCCTGCCGGTGGACTCCCTGGAGAGCGCCGGGCGTGCCGCCGAGCGCCTGCGCGCAATGGGTGCCGGCAGGGTGATCGTCACCCTCGGAGCACAGGGGGCGCTGTTGGTGGGCGAGGGACGGGTCGAGCATTTCCCGGTGGCGCGGGTCAAGGCGCTGGATACCACGGCCGCCGGCGACACCTTCGTCGGCGGCTTCGCCGCGGCCCTGGCGCGCGGCCTCGACGAGGCGGCGGCGATCCGCTTCGGCCAGGCCGCCGCGGCGATCTCGGTGACCCGTCTCGGTGCGCAGACCTCGATCCCCTCGCGCGCGGAAGTCGAGCGGGCGCTCGCTGGCGAGGCCTGAAAGGGAAGGTGCCGTTGCCGGGTGCCGGCGGATTCGCCTGTGGCGTTATCCGCCCTGCGCAGCTACGTGATGATCGTTCCCAGGCTCACGCATCCCCTTGAGGAGTAGGCATGCCCAGGCCGAAATAGCTGGCGTTGGCGTCGCTGCCGCTGACGATCTGCCACTCCTGGCCGCCCTGCCTGATCTTGCTCTTCTGGCTGCTGAGCCCTGATCAGCGTTGCAAGGGAACGAGCATGGGGCCTGCCGGTTCGAGCCTTTCCCTGGCGATCAAGGACTTGGCCGCGCGGGATGGGGCGATGGGAGTAAGTGTTTCAACCTTGCAACGGCGGGCCGGCGGCAACCGCTGAAGGGCGCCTGCCGGTGGGCATGGCGAGGGCTGTTTCAATGCCGAGACAGCGTTCCGCGTTCTCTCGCCGAGCGCGCTACGGCAAGGCTTCGTCGGCCCAGCCGCTGTATCGTCGGTGTGACAGGACGGCCCCGTCAGTCATCGTCGAGCAATTGCTCGACGGCGGCGAAGGCCTGCCGCTGGCGCTCCGCCCAGTCGCCGGCGATGGTCCGGTAGGCTTGTCGATGATCTTCCAGCCAGGCGCGGCAGGCGCGATGGAATGCCTGGCGCTGCGCCAGTTCCGGCTGGCAGCGCTGGCCGTCGGCGCTCCAGGCCACGCCTTCCGGCGAGAGCAGCAGGTGGAGGTCGTAGCGCCGCCGCAGCAGCGCGGGTTCGAGCCAGTGCGGGCAGTCGCCGAAGAGAATCCGACTCCAGAGGATGTTGCTCAGCAGGTGGGTATCGAGGACCAGCAGCGCAGGTCGCTCCGCGCGGGCGGCATCTTCCCAGGCCAATTGCCCGCGGGCGATGGCGGGGATGTCGGCGTAGCGGGTGTCGCGGCGCTGTTCTTCGATGAAGTGGCGGACGTACTCGCCGACCACTCGGCCACCGAAACGGGCCTGGACCTGTTGCGCAAGCCAGCTCTTACCGCTGGACTCGGGCCCGGTGAGCACCAGCACCTTCATGCGGCGACGCCCTCGCGCAATGCCGGGTCGCGGCGCCAGGTGCGCCAGCCGTGGATCGCCAGCAGGGTGAAGAGGGCGTAGAGGGCGGCGGTCAGGTACAGCGCCTTGCTGGCGAAGAGCGCCACGAACAGCAGGTCCACCACGATCCACAGTGGCCAGCACTCCAGGCGTTTCTGCGCCATCCAGCATTGCGCGACCAGGCTGAAGGCGGTCAGGCCTGCGTCCCACCAGGGGCTGGCGGCGTCGGTGTGGGTCGCCATCAGGTAGCCGAGCGCGCCGCTGCCAGCCAGCCCCGCGGCAAGGCCGAGCAGCCGCTGCGGGTTGCTCAGGCGGCTCACCGAGCGGCCGTCGTGGCGTTGCCCGCCGCGTGTCCACTGCCACCAGCCATAGAGCTGGAGGGCCGCGTAGACCACCTGCAGGAGCATGTCCGAGTAGAGCTTCACCTCGAAGAAGATCCAGGCATAGAGCAGCACCATCACCAGCCCGATGGGCCAGCACCAGGGGTTCTGGCGGACAGTCAGGTAGACGGCGATGACGCCGAGCGAAGCGGCGAAGAGTTCAAGGGGTGACACGGAAGGCCCTCATGCGACGAGGGCGCATTGTAGCCAATGTGCCCGCCGTGCCGGGAAGTGGCGTGTCGGAAGGCTGTCTCGGCAGTTTCGCCCAGCGGCCGCAGTGCAAGAATTACGAGATTCCCTGGTTGCCGCTCTGGTAGCATGCCCGCCGGTTTCGACTTCGGGCGTGGGGGAACTGGTCGGGTTCCTTGGAGTCGTAAGGCCTTCTCAAAAGACGGCGACTGTTTCGCCGAGAACAACGAAAGCGTGTTCGGGACAAGTAGTGGAAGGGGGAGAATATGGAGTGGTGGACTGCTTTCCAGGCGTTCATCCTGGGTGTGGTGGAAGGGTTGACCGAGTTCCTGCCGATTTCCAGCACCGGGCACCAGATCATCGTCGCCGATCTCATCGGCTTCGGCGGTGAACGCGCCAAGGCGTTCAACATCATCATCCAGCTGGCGGCGATCCTCGCCGTGGTCTGGGAGTTTCGCGGGAAGATCTTCCAGGTCGTGCGTGACCTGCCGAGCCAGCACCAGGCTCAGCGCTTCACCGTCAACCTGCTGATCGCGTTCTTCCCGGCGGTGATCCTCGGCGTGCTGTTCGCCGACCTGATTCACGAATGGCTGTTCAATCCGATCACCGTAGCCCTGGCGCTGGTGGTGGGCGGGGTGATCATGCTCTGGGCCGAGCGCCGCCAGCACGTGATCCGCGCCGAGCATGTCGACGACATGACCTGGAAGGACGCCCTGAAGATCGGCTGCGCGCAATGCCTGGCGATGATCCCGGGCACCTCGCGCTCCGGCGCGACGATCATCGGCGGCCTGCTGTTCGGCCTGTCGCGCAAGGCGGCCACCGAGTTCTCGTTCTTCCTGGCGATGCCGACCATGGTCGGCGCGGCGGTGTACTCCGGCTACAAGTACCGTGACCTGTTCCGTCCCGAGGACCTGCCGGTGTTCGCCGTCGGCTTCGTCACCTCGTTCGTCTTCGCCATGGTGGCGGTGCGCGCCTTGCTGAAGTTCATCGGCAACCACAGCTACGCGGCCTTCGCCTGGTACCGGATCGCCTTTGGCCTGCTGATCCTGGCGACCTGGCAGTTCCACCTGATCGACTGGAGCACCGCCGGCGATCTGTGAGGCTCCGTGCTGCATGGGAGAAAGGCGCGGCTCCGGTCGCGCCTTTTTTCGTTCGGCCGGCGCCAATGGCTAGAATGCTGCGCGACAGCATTAGCGAGCGAGGACACATGGAAAAGCCTGGCATGATCAGCCGCTGGTACGACGACAAGGGGTTCGGTTTCATCCAGCCGAAGGCCGGCGGCGAGGAGATCTTCCTGCACATCTCCGCCTTCCGTGGCGACCGCCGGCCGCTGCAGGGCGACCAGGTCTGGTTCCTCGCCAGCCAGGACGCGCGGGGTCGGTTGCGCGCCGAGCGGGCGCGGCTGGACGCGCTGACCCTCGACCCGCCCCGTGTCCGCCGTGGTGCCCAGGCCCCGGTGACGCGGGCCCAGGCGCGTCCGCCGGCGGCGCCGGCGCATGCCTTGCAGCGGCCGTTGGCCAAGTCGCTGGTCCTGTTGCTGCTCTGCGTGCTGCCGGCCGCCGGCGCCTGGCGCATGCACCTGGATGGCCAGGCGCTCTGGCCGCTGCTGGCCTATCCGCTGGCCAGCCTGCTGGCGTTCGCCCTCTACTGGCAGGACAAGCGCCGCGCCGCGCGCGGCGACTGGCGGACTCCGGAGGCTCGCCTGCACCTCTTCGAACTGCTCGGCGGCTGGCCCGGCGCCTTGATCGCGCAGCAGGTCTTTCGGCACAAGACCCGCAAGATTTCCTTCCAGCTGCTGTTCTGGGGCATCGTCCTGCTGCACCAGCTGTTCTGGCTCGACACCCTGCTCGGCGGGTGGCTGTCCGCCACGCTGCTGCAACGGCTTAGCTGAGCGGCGTGGCTCAGTCGCTGGCGCGCCGATAGGCCGGGCCGGCTTCTTCCGCGGCGCGCTGCAGGGCCTCCACGAGAAAGTCGAGCAGCGCCCGGATCGCCGGCACCTGGCTGCTGCGCGGCAGGTAGGCCGCCTGCAGGGTGCTCTGCGGCAAGGTCCAGTGCGGCAGGATGCGTATCAGGCTGCCCTCGGCCAGCTCCTTGTCGCAATAGCCTTCGGGCATCAGGGTCACGCCCAGGCCGGCGATGGCGGCTTTCTTGCGCAGGAGAAAATCATCGACGCCCAGGCGCGGTTCGCGCGCCAGGTGGTAGCGGCTGCCGTCCGGCCCGATCAGGGTGGCGTGGACCTTGCGGTCGTTCTCGATAGCGCCGAGGAAGGGCAGGTCGGCGAGATCGTCGGGATGTTCCAGGCGGCGTCCGCCGATCAGCGTCGGCGCCGCGAGGATCTGCGTGGTCGCCGGGACCAGCCGGCGACAGACCAGCGCCGGGTCCTCGTCACCGATCTCGCGCACGCGCAGGGCTACGTCCACGCCTTCGTTGAGCAGGTCGACCCGGCGGTTGGTCAGGAGAATCTCCAGTTGCACCAGCGGGTGGCGTTCGAGAAACCGCGGCAGCAGGTCGGCGAGGTTGCTCGAGGCCATCGCCACCGGGGCGGACAGGCGTAGCCGGCCGCGCGGCTCGACGCTCAGCTCGGCGATCACCTGGTCGGCCATCTCCGCCTCCAGCAGCAGGTTGCGGCAATGCTGCAGGTAGCGCTCGCCGACCTCGGTGAGCGCCAGCTTGCGCGTGGTGCGGTGCAGCAGGCGGACCTGCAGGCGCTCCTCGAGTTCGGCGATGCGCCGCGACAGGCGAGACTTGGGGATGCCGATCTCGCGTCCGGCCGCGGCGAAGCCTCCGCATTCCACCACCTTGGCGAAGTAGTACAGGTCGTTGAGATCGTGGGACATGGCCGCGCTCCGTTGGGAAGTGGGAGATTGTCCTATGGGTGGGACGAATAGTCATGTTCTTGCCGACTAATCGACGATTGCTCTTGCGGGTAGGATGCAACCCACTCGATCGCCGACCCGCGGTCCCCACTTCCAGGAGCGAACCATGAAACTGTTGCACATCGATTCCAGCATCCTCGGCGACGCTTCCGCTTCCCGCCAACTGGGCGCCGAACTGGTCCAGGCCTGGCGCCAGAACGAGCAGGGCCTGGAGGTCAGCTACCGCGACCTGGCCGCCGACGCCGTGGCCCACTTCTCGGCGCTGACGCTGGCCGCCGGCGGCACCCCGGACGAACTGCGCGACGCCGCGCAGAAGCACGAGGCCGCACTGAGCGAAGCGCTGCTGGAGGAGTTCCTCGCCGCCAACGTGGTGGTGATCGGCGCGCCCATGTACAACTTCACCATCTCCAGCCAGCTCAAGGCCTGGATCGACCGCGTCGCGGTGGCCGGCAAGACCTTCCGCTACACCGAGAACGGTCCGGTGGGCCTGGCCGGCGACAAGAAGGTGGTAATCGTCTCCACCGCCGGCGGCCTGCACGCCGGCCAGCCGAGCGGCGCGGCGCACGAGGGCTACCTGCGCACCGTGCTGGGCTTCTTCGGCATCACCGACATCGAGGTGGTCCGCGCCGAAGGCCTGGCCTATGGCGAGGAACCCCGCGCCCAGGCCATCGCCGCCGCCCGTCGGCAGATCGCCGAGCAGTTCGCCGCGGCCTGATCCCCGCGTCAGCGCAGAACCCCGCCTCGGCGGGGTTTTCGCGTTGTGCGCGGCACCGCGCTGCGTGTAGATTGGCCGGACAATTACAAGCACAAGGAACCGGCCTGTGAACGCGTGTTACTGCCGCAACTGCGGCGCCCGAGCGACCCGTCTCGTCGAGAGCGGCATCTGCGAAGCCTGCAAGCGGCGCTCGGACATCAACCCGAAGAACGTCCTGATCGCCGCGGCCCTGATCGTCTACATCGGGGTGAACGTGGCCGCCTACATCAAGGACCATCCGCCCCGCGAGCTGACCGCCGAGCAGCGGGCGAAGATCGCCGAGGGCCAGCGCCTGGCGACCCGCGCGGCGATGATGGCCGGCTACGTCGACTGAGTCCGGCCGCTGGAGCAATTTCCGGGATGACCGCGCGTGGGGGCGGGGCGTCTGCGGCCATCCGCCGGGACGGGACGGCGGGCAGGAAAAAGCCCCGCGGATGCGGGGCTTTTCGTTGCGCGTCCTTGGATCAGACCACGCCCTGGCTGCGCAGGTAGTCGTCGTAGCTGCCGCTGAAGTCGGTCACGCCGTTCTCGCCCAGCTCGATGATGCGGGTGGCCAGCGAAGAAACGAACTCGCGGTCGTGGCTGACGAAGATCAGCGTGCCCGGATAGTTGTCCAGCGCCAGGTTCAGCGCCTCGATGGACTCCATGTCCAGGTGGTTGGTCGGCTCGTCCATCACCAGCACGTTGGGGCGCTTGAGGATCAGCCGGCCGAACAGCATGCGGCCCTGCTCGCCGCCGGAGATCACCTTCACCGACTTCTTGATCTCGTCGTTGGAGAACAGCATGCGCCCGAGGGTGCCGCGCACCAGTTGTTCGCCGCCCTGGGTCCACTGGGCCATCCAGTCGAACAGGCTCATGTCGTCGGCGAAGTCGTCGGCATGGTCCTGGGCGAAATAGCCGACGTCGGCGCTGTCGGTCCATTTCACCTCGCCGCTGTCCACCGGCAGGTCGCCGACCAGGCAGCGCAGCAGGGTGGTCTTGCCGATGCCGTTGGGGCCGATGATGGCGACTCGCTCGCCGGCCTCGACCTGCAGGCTCAGGCCCTTGAACAGCGGCTTGCCGTCATAGCCCTTGCCGATGTTTTCCACGGTCACCGCCTGGCGGTGCAGCTTCTTGTATTGCTCGAAGCGGATGAACGGACTGACCCGGCTGGACGGCTTGACCTCTTCCAGCTGGATCTTGTCGATCTGCCGGGCGCGGCTGGTGGCCTGCTTGGCCTTGGAGGCGTTGGCCGAGAAGCGGCTGACGAAGGATTGCAGCTCGGCGATCTGCGCCTTCTTCTTGGCGTTGTCCGACAGCAGACGCTCGCGGGCCTGTTCGGCGGCGGTCATGTACTCGTCGTAGTTGCCCGGGAACAGGCGCAGCTCGCCGTAGTCCAGGTCGGCCATGTGGGTGCAGACGCTGTTCAGGAAGTGGCGGTCGTGGGAAATGATGATCATGGTGCTGTTGCGCGCGGTGAGCACGCCTTCCAGCCAGCGGATGGTGTTGATGTCCAGGTGGTTGGTCGGTTCGTCGAGCAGCAGCACGTCCGGGTCCGAGAACAGTGCCTGGGCCAGCAGCACGCGCAGCTTCCAGCCGGGAGCGACGGCGCTCATCGGGCCGAAGTGCTGCTCCAGCGGGATGCCCAGGCCGAGCAGCAGCTCGCCGGCGCGGGACTCGGCGGTGTAGCCGTCGAACTCGGCGAACTGGACTTCCAGCTCGGCCACCGCCATGCCATCTGCCTCGCTCATTTCCGGCAGCGAGTAGATGCGGTCGCGCTCGGCCTTCACCGCCCAGAGTTCCTCGTGGCCCATGATCACCGTGTCGATGACGCTGAAGTCCTCGTAGGCGAACTGGTCCTGGCGCAGCTTGCCCAGGCGCACGTTGGGTTCGAGCATGACCTGGCCGGCGCTCGGCTCCAGGTCGTTGCCGAGGATCTTCATGAAGGTCGACTTGCCGCAACCGTTGGCGCCGATCAGGCCGTAGCGGTTGCCGTTGCCGAACTTGACGGAAACGTTCTCGAACAGCGGCTTGGCGCCGAACTGCATGGTGATATTCGCGGTGGAGATCAACTTCTTTACCTATAGAGGACTTACGCACGCCTGGACCATGGCGATACCGGTCTGGTACCGGTTCTCGGCTTTCCGCTTCGCTCCATCTGGAGCATGGGTCGATCCTGCGGGCATTCGTGGAGTGCCGCAGCCAGCGTCATGACGTGGCTGTAGCGCGATGAAGGCGGGATGTGATGCCTGGCATTCGGCGAATTGTCTCACAGGTGCGCCTGCCGTTGCATGACAGCGTGCGCCGAAGCGGTTTTTCCCGCTGCCCGGCAGGTGGTAGAGTCCCGTCTTCCGCTCATCCGCAAAGGACTCCCCGATGAAGCCCGCTGTTCTCCCCGCGTTGTTGGTTCTGTCGCTGCTGGGCGGTTGCGGGGATTCATCATCGGACGGAAAGGCTGCTTCCGGGCCGCTGGCCCTGCGCTGCGGAGACTTCGGCGAACTCGAGGTGATCGACGGTTTCGCCAGTCTCAAGCTGCCCGACGGCAGCAGCGTCCAGTCGCTGGGCGGCGATGTCCGCAGCCTCGCCGATGGCCAGGCGCTGAGCGCGATTTCCTATAGCGACGGTTCGGTCCTGTACCGCCAGGCGGGCGACTCGGCCGGCTACCTGTACACACCGGCCAAGGGCCAGCGGCAGGCCTGCGAGACGCGTTGAGCCGGGGCGCGGAAGCCGACTGTCGCATCCCTTGCCCACTCGCTAGAATCCCGCTTCCCATTCCCCGCAAGGCCCGCCAGCATGCCGCATCTCGTCATCGAAGCCACCGCCAATCTCCGCCTCGAAACTTCCCCCGGCGAACTGCTGGAGCAGGCCAATGCCGCGTTGCTTGCCTCCGGGCAATTCGGCGAAGCGGACATCAAGTCGCGTTTCGTCACCCTGGAGTCCTACCGGCAGGGCACCGCGGCGGTCGAGCGCGCCTACCTGCACGCCTGCCTGTCGATCCTCGATGGACGCGACGCGGCGACCCGGCAGGCGCTGGGCGAGGCCGTCTGCGAGGTGCTCGCCGGAGCGGTGGCGGGCGGCGGCGAGGAGGGCGTGCAGGTCAGCGTCGAGGTGCGCGAGATGGAGCGCGCCAGCTACGCCAAGCGGATCGCCGCCGGCCGCAACTGAGTCCTTCCGAGCGCCTGGATCAGATCCAGGCGTTCAGCGCCGCGCCGGCCTGCGTCGGGTCCTTCTGCCGGCCCGGCGCCTGGCCGTTCTGCATGGCGATCATTTCGCGCACGCGTTCGCCGATGCTGTTTTCCACCTGCTCGCGTTTCTCCGGCGGCATCGCCGCCAGTTCTTCCTCGCTCAGGCCAAGGCTCTTCAGGACCTGCTCGCGCATCCTCTCGGCGGGCGACTTCTGCATGTACTCCTTGAACTCGTCATAGGCCGACTTGCCTTCGCTGGCGGCGGCAGGGGGATGCGCCTGGTTCTGCTTCAGCGTCAGGTTCAGCTTCGCGAGTCCTTCGTCCAGGGCCTGGCGGGCGGACTCCGCGGCGGGATCGGCGGCTTCGCCGCCTAGCGGCGTGCCGAGGGCGGGGCGCGGTTTCGACAGATCGCCGCCGGTGTCGACGGTGGTTTGCCGCTGGTTGTTCAGGTGACGCGCAGGCCAGCCGGAAAGGCTGGCGGCACCGATGCTGTTCATGACCGGCTTCCATGGAAATGAATGACCCCCGCTGCTTCGCAAAGGCCGTGCCAGATCGTCGGGGCCCAGGCTCAGAGGGATCTGCGCATGGCGCAGGGCGGGACGCAGGCAAGCGCTTGCCGCGAACGGCAACGGTGTTCCAAGGTTAGAATGCGCGGCCTGTGCATCACGTTGCGAAGAGAGCCATGACCGATACTCCCGACGATCGAACCGCAGATGCCTCCGGCCTGTCGAAGCGCAAGGCATTCCACCAGCAGCACCGGCAACGCGCCGAAGAGGAAGCCCGGCGACTGCTCGCCGCCCGCGCCGAACAGGGCGGGCGCTGGCTGGACTGGGTCGCGGGGCAACTCTACCTCCTGCGTCCGCCGGAGTACGCGGCCATGGTGCGTCGCGAACTGCAGCGCCTGAGCGGCGACTGAGGCTGGCGAATTTGTCAGCGCGGATTGCAGTTTCGCCAGCAAACCCATGCCACTGGTAAGGTGGTGGTTCCAGAAGATCAGAGGAGGCGGTATGCCTTTGAAGCAGTTTTCCAGTGCACTCGTTCTAGCGGCCCTGCTCGCCGGTTGCAGCAGCAACGGCGACGGCCCGTCCACCGACAGCGCCAGCGCGCCCGCGGCGACCCCGGCAGGAGACGGCCGTTGCGATGCCCAGGCGGTGCAGGGCTACGTCGGCAAGCAGGCTTCCGCGGCCGCTGTCGAAGAGGCCCGCCGCGCCGCCGGCGCGGAAGTTGCCCGGGCGTTGCGCCCGCATGACGCGGTGACCATGGACTACAACCCGCGTCGCCTGAACATCGATGTCGACGACAACCTGGTGATCAAGCGCCTGTCCTGCGGCTGAGCGTCCGCCGAAACGCAGAAGCCCCGCGTCGCGGGGCTTTTTTATGCGGGGGGGAACCGCTCAGATGGCGTTGCTGCGGCCGGCGGCGGTGGTTTGGCTGACAGTGGTTTCCGCTTGCTGCTGGAGAATCGCCTGGCGCTTGGCCTGGTACTCCTCGAACGACAGGCTGCGCCGCGCCAGGTCTTCCAGCGCCAGTTGGCGGACCTCGTCTTCGCCGTAGGGGCGCGAGGGGTTGTAGTCGCTGGCGCAGCCGGCGAGGGCGAGGGAGAGGAACAGTACGCTGATGAGTGCCTTGGCCATGACCGGCTCCTGGATTCGGTTTCCCGGGGAATGGTCGAAAGGCTAACAACGGCGTCGCGGCGCTAGAAATCATCCCGCTCGATAGTGCTTATTCGCTCGACTGAAAGCAGGAAGAACTCCTGCTATCGAGGTTATGCACACTGTAGGAAGGACGGCAGGCCTGGTGCGGCAGGGAGCGGCAAACGGAGCCCGCAGCGCGAGGAGGCTCGGGTGCGAGCCGGCGCAATGCGGCGCCCGCGCGCTGCGCGTCGGAGTAGGAGCGACACCCGTCGAGAGGTGCCGCTCCGCGCCTTTGCCCCCATGGCTACGTGGGGCGCAGGCGTATCGCCGGGAAGGATCAGGCCGCGACCTGCGCCGGCTTGCCCAGCAGGCGGTCGACCAGGCTGCAGGCGGCGAGGGTGGCCACCGAGGGTATCAGCCAGGCCAGACCCTGCTCGGCCAGCGGCAGATGCAGCAGCCACTGCGGGAAGTCCTGGCTGAGACCCGCTGCCTTCAGCGCGTCGAGCACACCGAACGCCAGCGAGACCAGCATCACCGGGGCGAGGATGCGCGTCGCCGAATGCCAGAGGCTGGCACAGAAGCTCAGCGCCACCAGCACGATGCACGGCGGGTAGATCGCGGTGAGCACCGGGATCGACACCTGGATCAGCTTGGTCAGGCCGAGGTTGGAGACGACGAAGGAGAAGCCCGCCAGCAGGATCACCAGGCTGCGGTAGGACAGCGGCAGGCGCTGGCAGAAGTATTCGGCGCAGGCGCAGGTCAGGCCGACCGCGGTGACCAGGCAGGCCAGCGCGATCAGTCCGGCGAGGAAGGCGCTGCCGAGGCTGCCGAAGGTATGTTGCACGTAGGCGTGGAGGACCGCCGCGCCGTTGCTGGCGTCGGCGGCGATGGCGTGGCTGCCGGCGCCGAGGCGGAACAGGCTGGCATAGACCAGCACCAGGCCGACACCGGCGATCAGCCCGGCGACGATCGCGTAGCGGGTGATCAGCCGCGGCGACTGCACGCCGCGGGAACGAATGGCGTTGACGATGACGATGCCGAAGACCAGCGCGGCAAGGGTGTCCATGGTCAGGTAGCCGTTGACGAAGCCTTGGGAGAACGCGGCCTCGGCGTATTCCGGCCGGGCCGTGCCGATCGGGCCGGCGGGCCAGAGGAACGCGGCGACGCCGAGGATCGCCAGGGCGAGGATCTTCAGTGGGGCGAGGAAGCGCCCGACGGTGTCCAGCAGGCGCCCGGGGTAGAGGGAGATGGCCAGGGCCAGGAGGAAGTACGCCAGGCTGTAGACGAACAGCGCCGTGCCGCTCTCGCCGAGCAACGGCACCACCCCGACCTCGAAGGACACCGTGGCGGTGCGCGGGATGGCGAACAGCGGGCCGACCGCCAGGTAGCAGACCGCCGCCAGCAGGCCACCGGCGTAGCGGCCGATCGGGTGGCTGAGGGCGTCGACCGAACCGCCGACCTTGGCCAGGGCGATCACGGTGATCACCGGCAGGCCCACCGCGGTGATCAGGAAGCCCAGCGCCGCCAGCCACACATGGGGACCGGACTGCAAGCCGACGATGGGCGGGAAGATGATGTTGCCGGCCCCGACGAACAGGGCAAAGGTCATAAAACCAAGCGCCAGGATGTCCCGGCCTTTCAAAGCGTTCATGCTGGAGAGGTACCGCGCTGCTCGAGGAAATTCACAGAAGGGTTTCCCGTGGGGTGGGGGAAACGGCACTCATCTGGATGGGACGAGCAGGGAGGCGGCCGCCGTCCTTGTGGGAGCCCGGGCCGGAAGCCAGGCATGCTAGCGAAAATGGCGGGGTCGCGGGATAGACATTGGTCTGGCTGTCCTTTCGTTGAAAAACGACGTCGCAATCAGAACAGTCCGTAGGGGCCTGCCTCCGTTTCCCTTGCCGGTTCCTGTCGCGACGATCGCGGGGGCGGCGTTCCCCGGGGCAACCCGGCGAGGCTTTTCCGAAGCCTTCGGCAAGCTTTCCGCGAGCTTCTCGTTATCCGTCTGAAAGCCACGGAATACGCGGGTTTCGGCGGAACGGAAGGGCCACGTTTTCTGTAGATATTCTTCACGAAAGATTGACGGATCGCCGAGCAGACTGCCGCCGTCGTCGAGTGCTGCCACGGGCGGCACCGCGCACTTCAACCCGGAAGTCAGTGAAGATCCATGCCCATGCCGAAAGCCCGCGCCGTTCGTCCCGAACTGCTGACCCTGCTGGTCAGCGTCGCCTTCCTGCTGTTCTACAACCTGCCGCTGTGGCAACGCCTGATGGCCATCACCCCGGCGGGCTGGCAGGGGCTGGGCATGATGCTGGCGGTCGGCCTGATGATCGCCGCGATCTTCAACCTGGCGCTGACCCTGCTGGCCTTCCGCTGGCTGCTCAAGCCGGCGCTGACCCTGCTGATCCTGGCCGCAGCCGGCACCACCTACTTCATGAGCCAGTACGGCGTGCTGATGGATGTCGGCATGCTGCGCAACGTCATGCAGACCAATCCGGCGGAAGTCGCCGACCTGCTTTCGCCGAAGCTCGCCGCCTACCTTCTGCTGCTAGGCGCGCTGCCGGTCTGGCTGCTGTGGCGCACGCCGGTGCGCTACCGGCCGTGGCCGCGCGAGCTGCTGAGCAAGCTGCTGGTGGCGCTCGGCTGCCTGGCGCTGCTCGGCGGGGTGGCGCTGGCCAACTACCAGGGGCTGTCCTCGCTGTTCCGCAACAACAAGGAACTGCGCCTGCAGGTCACCCCGAGCAACCTGGTCGGCGCCGCCATCAGCTACGCCAAGGGCCAGGCCCAGGCGGCCAGCCAGCCACTGCGGCCGATCGCCACCGATGCGCGGCGTGCCGCGCCCTGGCAGGGGCACCGGCGCAAGTCGCTGACCGTGCTGGTGGTGGGCGAAAGCGCGCGGGCGCAGAACTTCGCCCTGAACGGCTATGCACGGGATACCAATCCGCGCCTGAAGGCCGAGGAGGGCTTGATCAACTTCGCCAACGTGCATTCCTGCGGCACCGAGACCGCCGTATCGGTGCCCTGCATGTTCTCCAACCTCGGCCGCAGCGACTACAGCGACGCCCGCGCACGGACCCAGGAGGGCCTCCTCGATGTGTTGCAGCGCGCCGGCCTGCGGGTGCTCTGGCGCGACAACCAGTCCGGCTGCAAGGGCACCTGCGACCGGGTGGCCTTCCAGGACCTGAGCGACAGCAAGGACCCGGCGCTGTGCGCTGGCGGCGAGTGCCACGACGAGATCCTGCTGAGCGACCTGCAGGCCTTCATCGATGGGCTCGAGCAGGACACCGTGCTGGTCCTGCACCAGATGGGCAGCCACGGGCCGGCCTACTTCAAGCGCTATCCCAAGGAATACGAGAAGTTCACCCCGGTCTGCGCCAGCAACGACTTCAGCGCCTGCTCGCGGGACAGCATCATCAACGGCTACGACAACACCCTGCTGTACACCGACCACGTGCTGGCCAGCCTGATCGACCTGCTGCGCAAGAACGAAGACCGCATCGATACCGGCATGCTCTACCTGTCCGACCATGGCGAATCGCTCGGCGAGTACAACCTCTACCTGCATGGCACGCCCTACCTGCTGGCGCCGGACCAGCAGAAGCACGTCGGCATGCTGGCCTGGTTCTCGCCCGGCTACCAGAGCGCCTTCGGCCTCGACAGCGGCTGCCTGCGCCAGCGCAGCAACGAAGAGCTGTCCCAGGACAACCTGTTCCATTCCATGCTCGGCCTGCTGGAAGTGCGCACCGACGCCTACGACCCGGCGCTGGACCTGTTCGCCCCGTGCCGGGCGCCGGAGGTCCGGCAGGCGCTCAAGGCGGACGGCGGACAGGCGCTGTACTCCGGGGAAGCGTCTGGCCAGGAGCCGCCGGCGCGGCCACCGGCGGCTTCCTGACACGACCCGGCGAAAGGACTATTTCCTTCGCCTCGCGCAAGGGTAAGGTTCAGCCTCGGAACCCGCGAGGACGCCCATGGATCGCCATACCCAACGCCACCCCAGGAGCCGCGACTGCATGCTGCCCAATGGCCTGCGCCTGCACCTGGCGCATGACCCGGCGGCATCGCGCGCCGCTGCCTGGCTGCGGGTGGCGGCGGGCAGCCACGACGAGCCGACCGCGCATCCCGGCCTGGCGCACTTCCTCGAGCACCTGCTGTTCCTCGGCGGCGCGGCGTTTCCCGGCGACGAGCGCCTCATGCCGTGGTTGCAGGTGCGCGGCGGCCAGGTCAACGCCAGCACCCGGGGCAGGACCACCGACTATTTCTTCGAGGTGGCGGCGGAGCACCTCGGCGCCGGTCTGGCACGCCTGCTCGACATGCTCGTGCGACCGCTGCTGGATATCGACGCGCAACGGCGTGAGCGCGAAGTGCTGGAAGCCGAGTACCTGGCGCGCGCGGCCGACGAGCAGACCCTGATCGACGCGGCGCTGGCCCTCGGCCTGCCCGCCGGGCATCCCCTGCGGCGTTTCGTTGCCGGGCGCCGCGACAGCCTGGCGCTGGAGACCGATGCGTTCCAGCGGGCGCTGCGCGAATTCCATGCCGCCCACTATCACGCCGGCAATTGCCAGCTATGGCTGCAAGGGCCACAGGCACTGGACGAGTTGGAGAGGCTGGCGCGGCGTGCCTGCGCCGACCTGCCGGGTCGCTCGCCAGGCGCGAGTCCGTCGCCGCCGCCGTTGTCACCCTTCGCCGGCGCGGCGCTGGCGCTGCGCCTGCCGGGTCCGCCGCGGCTGGTGCTGGGCTTTGCCATCGACGCTTTGCGGGGGGCCGACGAACAGACCCTGCTGGCATTCGCCGAATTGCTCGGCGATCGCTCGCCGGGCGGGTTGCTGGCGGCACTCGGCGAACAGGGACTGGGCGAATCGGTGGCGCTGCGGGTGGTCCATCGGGACGCGCGACAGGCGCTCCTGGCGCTGACCTTCGAACTGTTCGACGGCAGCGCGGCGGCGGCGCTGGAGGAGACCTTTTTCGACTGGCTGCGCGCCCTGCGCGACGATGCCGCGAGCCTGCTGGCGGCGCGCCGGCCGTTGCTGGCGGAGCCCACTGCGCCGCTGGAGCGACTGCGCCAGCGCGTGCTTGGCCTGCCAGCGGAGATTCGCCCGGCCTGCCTGGATGCGCTGCGCGCCGAACGCTGCCTGCGGTTGCACCTGGACAGCGAACTCGACGGCGCCGAAGCGCGCTGGTCGGCGGGCTTCCGCCTGAGCGTGGCGCCCGTCGTCGCAGCGCCGCCGCTGGCAGCGCAGCGGCATGCCTGGCGCTTCGAACTGCCGCCGCCGCCGAGTGCCGCCGCCGAGGGCGCGCTGTTCCTGCGCTGGCGCTTTCCCGGCATACCCGCACGGTCACGCTTCCTGGCGCTGCGCCAGGCGTTGCGTCCGCTGTGCGGCCAGGCGCGCCTGCGGGGGGTGGAGATGGGCCTGGAAGCGCTCGGCGAAGACTGGACGCTGAGCCTGCTCGGAGCACGCGACCGCCTCGAGGCCGCCGTGCGACCGGCCCTGGCCCGGCTCCTCGCGGCGCCGGCCGACTGGCGCGCAAGCGGCGAGCGCCTGTCGTTCGCCGAGCGGCGCCGCAGCGCCACTGGCCTGCCGATCCGGCAACTGCTGGACGCCTTGCCCGGCGTACTCGGCGAGCCGCTGGCGGAGGTCGACGACGACTGGCGGCGGACGCGCTGGGACGGCCTGGTCATGCAGGCCGCGATGCCTGATCCACGATGGGTGCCCGGGCAGGCTGCCGGCAAGCGCCTTGAGCCTCTGCCAGCGATGCCCGGACGGCATCGCCGCGAGCTGGCCGTGGACGGTGAGTCGGCGTTGCTGCTGTTCTGTCCGCTGCCCGCGCCGGAGGTGCCGATGGAGGCGGCCTGGCGCCTGCTGGCGCGCCTGCACGAGCCGGCCTTCCAGCGGCGCCTGCGCGACGAGTTGCAACTGGGCTACGCGCTGTTCTGCGGCTTCCGTGAGGTCGGCGCACGGCGCGGCCTGCTGTTCGCCGCGCAATCTCCGCGTGCCTGCCCGGAACGCCTGCTGGAGCACACGGAGATCTTCCTCCAGCGTTCCGTCGAGGCGCTCGCACAACTGCCGGCGCAACGCCTGGCCGGCCTGCGCGATGCCCTCGCCGACGACCTGCGCCGGGCGCCGGGGACTTTTGCCGAGCGGGCGCGACACGCCTGGGCGGAGCATCTCGGCGGTGGCCAGGGCCGCTCCCGGCTGCTCGCCGAGGCCGCTCGCGGCCTGGGCGTCGACGATCTGCTTGCCGCCCAGGCCGCGCTGCTGGAGGCGCACGGCGGCTGGTGGGTGCTTTCCAGCCGACGCTGAAGCGAGTCGCGCCCGATCGCGAAGATAGCCTTGCCGGCTTCACTGCGGCGTTAGGACGAAAGCCGCGCTGCTTCGGTGGCGCTCCCCCCGCGACCATGGTTGCGCTACCGCCGGGGGGAGGGGGGACCCCACCTTGCGCAGCGCCACCGGCGCCCCCCGGGAAGCAGCGCCTATGCAGGCCCAAGGAAGCGTATGGCCGGGATTCCCCGGTTTCGATAATCGGCTCCGCCACGACCGGCCCGGTCGTTTCACCTCGCGGAGTGCGCCATGAACAAGAACAACACCGCCGTTCGCCGAATCCTGCCGCTGACCCTGGCCTCGCTGGGGGCTCTGGGCGGCCTGCAACCGGCCGTCGCCGACATCCTGCTCTATGACAAGGACGAGACGACCTTCTCCACCGATGGCTACTTCAACGCCTTCTACGTCAACAGCGACGTCGATCGCGAGGGCGAGACCTACGACCGCCGCCAGTCGCGGGTGAAGATGGGGTTCCTGCCGAACTATATCGGCTTCAACTTCGGCAGGAAGGTCGATGACCTGACCCTCGGCGGGCGGGCGTCGTTCTGGGTCACCATCAACGACAGCGAGACCGACGGCACCGACACCGCCATCGACGTCCGCCAGTTCTACGGCACCGTCGCCGGCGACTGGGGCGAGGTGCTGATCGGCAAGGACTTCGGCCTGTTCTCGCGCTCGAACATCTTCCTCGACGAACTGCTCGCAGGCTTCGGCAATCCCAGCGACACCCTCGGCCTGGTGGATGGCAAGGGCGTGTCCTTCGGCAACATCGGCACCGGCTACCCGTATCCGTTCCCCACCTCGCAGATCACCTACCGCAACAACAGCCTGCTGCCCGGCCTGCGCATCGCCGTGGGCATCCTCGACCCGATCGATTCCAACCAGATCGACAAGGACGCCAGCGACGGCCTGGACGACAAGGCCTACCAGGACAACCCGCGCTACGAGAGCGAGGTCAGCTACCAGTTCGACCTCGGCGGTACGCAGATCTACAGCTGGATCAACGGCGGCTACCAGACCTCGAAGAACACCAGCGACACGGTCGACAGCGTCACTTCCAAGGGTCTCGGCTACGGCGTGCAGGCGAAGTTCGGCGGTTTTTCCCTGACCGGCTCGGGGTTCACCGCCAAGGGCATCAACCCGTTCTTCACCAACAACGCCGGCGAGGCCGCGTTGCGCGAGGTGGACAGCCGCGGCGCGCTGTTGCAGGGCTCCTACAGCTGGGGCAGGAACCGCCTGGCGCTGTCCTATGGCAAGACCGTCGACGACGGCAACGGCCTGGGCTCGGCCGCCGACTACGAGAGCCGTGGCATCGCCTATTTCCGTACGATCAACGACAACCTCAAGCTGGTCGCTGAACTCAACCGCTACCGGATCGACGGCCGCGACGGCGCGGCGCTGGACGAGGACACCGACACCGTGGCCCTTGGCGCCGTGCTGAACTGGTGATCCCGCTACCTTCGGAGGACGGCGCCGCGACCCAAGTAGGATAGGGGCCGCGGCGCTCGCCTCCGTAGAATGTCGGCCAGGCAAACCGGAAGTGGACGCAGGCATGTACGACGGACACGGGGAAGGGGTCACCAGGGGCATGTCCAGCGCCCGCGACGTCGAGGCGGTGGCCCAGGACCTGGCGCGCCAGCTGATCCACCCGCACCTGGGCTTCGTGCTGTTCTTCTGTTCCGCCGAATACGACCTGCCGGCCCTCGCCGCGATGCTCGAACGCTACTTCGGCGGCATCGACCTGGTCGGCTGCACCACCGCCGGCGAGATCACCCCGCAAGGCTATGGCCGAGGTTGCGTCAGCGCGGTGGGCTTCGACCTGCGCAGCTTTGCCATCGCCAGCGTGCTGATCGACGAGATGGAGCGCTTCAGCCTGCTCGACGCCCAGCAGATGGTCGAGCGCCTGGTCGCCGATTGCCGCAGCGGCGGCCTGGCGCCGATCAAGGGCCACAGCTTCGCCCTGACCCTGCTCGACGGCCTGTCCAGTCGCGAGGAGGTGGTGCTCGCCGCGCTCAGCGCGGCCCTTGGGGCGATCCCGCACTTCGGCGGATCGGCCGGCGACGACAACCACCTGACCCATACCCACGTCTACCACCGGGGCCAGTTCCATACCGGCGCGGCGGTGGTGCTGCTGGTCAACACCTGGCTGGACTTCGAGGTCTTCACCACCCATCACGTGCTGCCGCGCGCCGAGAAGCTGGTGGTGACCCGCGCCGACAGCGGCAGCCGGCGCGTCCACGAACTCAACGCCGAACCGGCGGCACTGGAGTACGCGCGGCTGGTCGGAGTGGCGCCGGAGGCGCTGGACTTCGCCCTGTTCTCCGCCCATCCGCTGGCGGTGCGGGTCGACGACCGCTATTACGTGCGCTCGATCCAGCAGGCCAACGACGACCTCAGCCTGACCTTCTACTGCGCGGTGGAGAACGGCATCGTCCTCACCGCGATGAGCACCGGGCCGCTGCTGCCCAACCTGGAGGGGCAGTTCCGCCGGCTGCACGAACGCCTCGGACCGCCGTTGCTGACCATCGGTTGCGACTGCTTCCTGCGGCGCCTGGAGCTGGAGGTCGGCGGCGACACGGAAGCTACCGCCGCGTTTCTCCGCAGCCAGCAGGTGATCGGCTTCAACACCTACGGAGAGCAATTCAATGGCATGCATATCAACCAGACCTTCACCGGGGTCGCCATTGGCCGACCCCGCGGAGGTGTCCGTCGCTGAGCTGCAGGCGCGGGTCGTCGCCCTCGAGGAAGAGCGGCACAAGTTGCAGCGGATCAACCAGGCGCTGATCGGACGCATCGAGTCGAGCGCCGCGCAGAGCGACGATGCCTATGGCGCCTTCCAGTATTCCGTGGTGCTGGCCGAGCAGGTCCGTGAGCGCACCGACGCGCTGAGCCAGGCGATGGCCGAGCTGCGGGCCAGCAACCAGCTGCTCAGCGACGCCCGCCTGCGCGCCGAAACCGCCCACCAGCACCTGCTCGATGCCATCGAGAGCATTTCCGACGCCTTCGTCCTGTTCGACGGGCAACGCCGCATCGTCCTGTTCAACGAGCGCTTCCGCGCGCTCTGGGCCAATTCCCGCGCGCGCATCGGTCCCGGCATGCGCCAGGCCGAGCTGCGTCGGTTGGCGCGCAGCGGCGGGCTGATCGTCGAGGAGCAGCGCGGCGGCGACGAGCAGACCCTGTACCGCCTGCGCGACGAGCGCTGGCTGCGCATGAGCGAGCGGCCGACCCGCGACGGCGGGCTGGCGGTGCTCTACACCGACGTCACCGAGATCAAGCTCAGCGAAACCGCGCGTCGCGAGCAGGCTCTGGCGCAGAAGTCGCACCTGCTGCAGCGGGCGGTGGACAACCTGTCCCAGGGCGTGGCGATGGTCGGCGCCGACGGTACTCTGGAACTGTGGAACCGACGCTTCCTGGAACTCTGCGGTCTGGCCCCGATCGGCGGCCACCGGGCCTTCGCCGAAGTCATGGCGGAGAGCGAACTGCCGCTGATCACGCCGTGCAGCCGCGACGCCCAGGGCGCTCCGCGCGCGGTGCTGGAGCAGCGCCTGTTCGACGGCCGGGTGCTGGAGATCCGCACCCATGCCTTGCCCACCGGAGGCTTCGTCAACACCTTCACCGATATCACCGAACGCTATCGCCATGCCGAGACACTGCGCGCCAGCGAACGCTGGATCCGCCTGATCACCGACCAGGTGCCGGCGCTGATCGCCTATCTCAGCGACGAGCTGGTCTACGAATTCACCAACAAGGTCTACGAGCAGTGGTACCGCTGGCCGAGCGGCTCGATGCTCGGACGCAACCTGCGCGACGTGCACGGCGCCGAGCACTGCCGGCGCCTGGAGCCGTACTTCGAGCGGGCCCTGGCCGGCGAGAGCGTGACCTTCGAGATCGCCGAGACCGCGCTGTCCGGCCAGGAGCGTTACATGCAGCGTTCCTATGTGCCGAACCGCCAGGCCGACGGCAGGGTGGTCGGCCTGTTCGTGCTGGTCCGCGACATCACCGAGCGCCGGCGCACCGCCGAGGCGCTGCACCAGGCCTACCAGAACCTCGAGCAGCGGGTGCGCGAGCGCACCGCCGAGCTGACCAGCCTCAACGACCAGTTCAAGCGCGAGATCCACGAGCGCAGCCAGGTCGAGGCACGCCTGCGCGAGGCCAAGCGCGAGGCGGAACAGGCCAACCTGTCGAAGACCAAGTTCCTTGCCGCGGTCAGCCACGACCTGCTGCAGCCGCTGAACGCCGCGCGGCTGTTCACCAGCGCGTTGCAGGAGCGCGGTGGCGCCGGGCAGGGCAACGAGGCGCTGGTGAACAACATCAGTCATTCGCTGGAGGACGTGGAGAATCTGCTCGGCACGCTGGTGGACATCTCCAAGCTGGACGCCGGGGTGATCCGCCCGGATATCGCGCCGTTCGAGATCGGCGAGCTGCTCGGCAACCTGGCCGCGGAGTACCGCCAGGTGGCCGTCAGCGAGGGCCTGCGCCTGGAGTTCGTGGCCTGCGGGGCGCTGGTCCGCAGCGACCAGCAACTGCTCGCGCGGATCCTCCGCAACCTGCTGTCCAACGCCATCCGCTACACGCCCCGCGGGCGCGTGCTGCTTGGCTGTCGCCGGCAGCGCCAGAGCCTGTCTATCGAGGTCTGGGACACCGGGGTCGGCATCGCCGCCGACAAGCTCGGCGAGATCTTCCAGGAGTTCAAGCGCGGCGAGCTGCAGCGCTCGCAACAGGACCGCGGGCTCGGCCTGGGGCTGGCGATCGTCGACAAGATCGCCCGCATGCTCGGCCACCGGGTCCGGGTCGGCTCGCGGCCGGGCAAGGGCTCGTGCTTCGCCATCGAGGTGCCGCTGGCCCGCCACGCCCCGCGCGGCCGCGCCGAGCCGCCGGCCTGCGCGGACGACTTGCGCGAGCGCCTGCGCGGTTCGCGGGTGTGGGTGCTGGACAACGACGCGGCGATCTGCGCCGGCATGCGCTCGCTGCTCGAGGCCTGGGGCTGCCGGGTGGTGACGGCGTTGTCTGAGGAAGACCTGGCGCGCCAGGTCGACAACTACCACGCGGAGGCCGACCTGCTGATCGTCGACTATCACCTCGACGACCAGCGCAACGGCATCGACGCGGTCGCCGCGATCAATGCCCGGCGCGGTTCGCCACTGCCGGCGCTGATGATCACCGCCAACTACAGCAACGACCTCAAGCAGCAGGTCCGCGAGCTTGGCCATACCCTGATGCACAAGCCGGTACGGCCGATGAAGCTGAAGACCGCGCTCTGCCACCTGCTGGAGCGCGAAGGCGTGGTCTGATTCAGCCGCGTTCGCGCGCCGCGCGGCCCAGGCGCGGGAGGAGGATCAGGGCGATCCCGCCGAGCACCGCCAGGGTCGCCGGCGGCAGCCGTGGGCCGAGCGGCTCGCCGAGCAGCAGCGCGCCGCAGAGGGCGGCGAGCACCGGCACGCTGAGCTGCACCGAGGCTCCCTGGAGCGCCGTCAGCCCCGGCAGCGCGCTGTACCAGACGGCGTAGCCGAGGCCGGAGGCGAGGGCGCCTGAGAGCAGCGCATAGAGCAACCCGGGGCCGTCCAGCCGCAGTTGCCCGTGGAAGACCAGGAGCAGCAGGGCGGCGAAGGCGATGGCGCGGAGGAAATTGCCGGCGCTGACCGCCAGAGGGTCGCCGCCGCCCCGGCCGAGCAGGGTATAGAGCCCCCAGGCGAGGCCGGACAGCAGCATCAGCAGGGCGCCGCCCAGCGGCGGCGCGCTGGCTCCCGGCAGCAACAGGTAGAGCAGGCCGCCCAGTGCCAGCAGGAAACCGGCCAGTGCCTGCGTACCCGGCCGCTCGCCGCGCAGCAGCCCGGCCAGGAGCAGGCTGACCTGCACCGCGCCGAACAGCAGCAGCGCGCCGGTGCCGGCGTCCAGTTGTACATAGGCGTAGGAGAACGCCGCGGCGTAGACGAACAGCGCCGCCGCGCCGCGCCAGCCGCCGCGCGCGCCGGCCGGGGCGCGGCGCAGGCGCAGCAGCAAGAGCAGCATGAGCGCCCCGGAAACAAGGCGCAGGGCGGTGAAGCTGACCGCGTCGATGGCGGTGTCCTTCAGCGCCGCGCGGCAGAGCAGCGAATTGCCGGCGAAGGCCAGCATCGCCAGGATGGTGAGCAGCAGGGTGCGGCGGTCGGGCATGGGCGGGCCTCAGCGACGCAGGTAGGCGGCGAAGTCGATGTCGCTGGCGCTGAGGATGGCCTGCACGCGGTTGTGCACCCTGAGCTTGCGCAGGATCGCCGAGACGTGCGCCTTCACCGTGGTCTCGGCGATCTCCAGGTTGTAGGCGATCTGCTTGTTCGACTCACCCTTGGTCATTCGCTCCAGCACCAGCAACTGCTTGCGGGTCAGAGCCTGCAGCAGTTCCGGGGCGATCGCGTGCTCCTCGTGGCCGCAACGGCGCGGCGAGCTCTTCTGCGTGCGGATCACGTCCGAGGGCAGGTAGACGTTGCCGTTGAGGATCTGCTCGATGGCCTCGGTCATCTGCGCGCGCGGCGAGGACTTGGTGATGAAGCCCACCGCGCCGTAGGTGATGGCCTGCAGGACCACCTGCTTGTCCTGCTCGGCGGAAACGATCACCACGGGAATGGTCGGGGCCTCGTTGCGCAGGTTCATCAGGCCGTTGAGGCCGTGCATCCCGGGCATGTTCAGGTCGAGCAGGATCAGGTCGAGGTCGTCGTGGGCCTGGGTCAGGCCCAGGGCGCTGTCGAGGTCGGCGGTCTCCATGACTTCGCTGCCGGGAAACCCGTCGGCGATGACATTGTGGATGGCTTCGCGGAACAGCGGGTGATCGTCGGCGATCAGGATCTTGTACATGGCCAGGACCTCGTTATTGTCGTTATGGGCGGCGGGTGGCGGTTCAGCGCGAGGCTGGCGTTCGGCGGACGCCGCTGGCGTCACGGTAGCAGCCGCGGCGGCGATCGCCCAGCGCGGCGCCGCCCTGGCCTGGCGGGGCCAGGCGGCCCGGGATGAGGGATCGGCGAGGAGATCGACCGGGACGCTGGCGGGCGCGGCCGGACGGCGCCAGTGGCAGGCTGGACGGAGCGTGGGCAAGGCGAGGCATGGCGATTTCTCTGTAGTTCTTCTTGTAGCGGCCATTACAAGACAGGTGCGCTGCTTTGGAAATTCGACGTTGAGAGGGGCGAAGCGCTACCAAAGTAGTAGACGGCCACTCTTGCGCATGGCCCATGTCCTGGCATCGATGCCGGCCGCGTCCGCGCGGCGGCCGGAACCTGGGCGAAGGTAGCGCCCCGGCAGTACCAAGGTAGTAGCCTGTCGCGGCTGGCGGCGTCCTAGCATGCTTTGGCAATGACCATCCAAAGGAGGCGCCGCCATGCGCATCGCCGTCACCCTGGTGTTGCCCATCCTGCTGATCCTCAGCCTGCTCGGCTTCGATTTCCTCTACGCCCGGCATGTCCAGCCCGACACGCCTGGCGCCTGCTCGGCCGCACACGCCTGCCGGGCTGCGCCCTGAGGCACGGCATGCCGGCGCCACGCGCGGATCCGCCTGCGGTGGCGTGGCGGTTCCCTCGACCGGGCGGGTGCGACGATGGACGCGGCTGCGAGCTGCGCCTGCGACCGTCGCCGGGTGTGGCGACTGAAAGGAGGAAAGCATGAAGATCCTGCTGGTGGATGACCATCCCGTGGTCCGCGAAGGCCTCGCCGGATTGCTACGGGGCCTGCTGCCCGACGTGCAACTGAGCGAGGCCGGCGACGGCGAGCACGCCTTGCTGGCGGTGCAGCGCGAGATTCCCTCGCTGGTCATCGTCGACCTCGACCTGCCGGGAATCAGCGGCGTGGAGCTGACCCGCCGGCTGCGCCAGCGCCTGCCGCAGCTGCGCGTGCTGTTCTTCAGCCTGCACGACGAGCTGGCGCTGGTGCGCCAGGCGCTGGACGCCGGTGCCCGCGGCTACCTGACCAAGCGCGCGGCACCGGCGACGCTGCTGGAGGCGGTGCGCCGGGTGCTCGCCGGGCAGGTCTACATCGAGCAGGGCCTGGCCATCCGCCTGGCGTGCCAGCAGCGGAGCGAGGAGGGCGAGGCCATCCTGCGCGACTTGACCCGCCGCGAGTTCGAGATATTCCGCCTGCTCGCGCGCGGCCTGGCCATGCGTCAGGTCGCCGAGCAGCTGGGGGTGAGCGGCAAGACCGTGTCAAACCATGTCAGCCTGCTCAAGCAGAAGCTGCAGGTGAGCACCCAGGCGGAACTGGTGCACCGGGCCATCGACAGCGGCGTGCTGCGGCTGGGCCTGCCGCTGCCGCTCGCCGAGAAGGCTTGCGGCAGCGTCGGGTAGGGGCATCCTCGCTGCTGTCCGGCGCTTCACCGCCAGCCCGCGGGGCAATCCTTGCAACCCTGCATGTTGCTGCCCTGGAAGTTGCCGAAGCGCACCTTGCTGCCGCGCAGGTCGGCGTCCTCCAGATTGGCCTCGGCCAGCTTGACTTCCTGCAGGTTGGCGTCGCGCAGGTCGGCGCCCTTGAGATCGGCGCGGGACAGCCAGGTCATCTCCAGATCGGCGGCGCGCAGCGTGGCCTGGTGCAGGCGGCCGCCGCTGAGTCGGGCGAACTCCAGGTAGGCGGCGGTAAGGTCGGCGCCCTGCCACTGGGCGCCCTGGGCGAACAGGCCCCAGGCCTGGATCGCCACCGCCCTGGCGCCGGAGAGGTCGGCGCCGCGCAGGTTGGCCTGCTGCAGGCTGGCGCGGGTGAGGTCGGCGCCACGCAGGTCGGCTTTTTCCAGGTTGGCCAGGTCGAGCCTGGCGTGGCGCAGGTCGGCGCCGGAGAGATCGGCGCCGGCCAGATCGATGCGGCCGAGGTCGAGGTTGCGCAGGTCGGCACCGCGCAGGTCGACCCTGGCGCAGCGCGCGCCGGGCTCCAGGCGGCAGCCGGCGATGATGCGGACGCCGTCGTCGTCGATGTCGTCGGCGGCCTGGGCCAGGCCGGCGCCGAGCAGGGCGGCGCAGAGGAGGAAGGTCTTCATCGGGATACTCCGCGGGCGGGGAAAGCCGCGCCCCGCGGGGCGCGGCGCGGGGATCAGCGGCTGGCGGTGCGGTTGTCCCAGCTGGGCAGCTTGAATACCCAGAAGGAACCGCCCTGGGCCACCGGCCGGGTCAGGTCGGCCATGTCGCCGCCCCACAGCGGCACGGCGCCGCCGTAGCCGACGGTCACGCCGAGGTACTGCTCGCCGTCCTGTTCCCAGGTGATCGGCGGCGAGACGATGCCGCTGCCGGTCTGGAATTTCCACAGTTCCTTGCCGCTCTTCGCGTCGAAGGCCTTGAAGTAGCCGTCGCCGGTGCCGGTGAACACCAGGTTGCCGGCGGTGGCCAGCACCCCGGCCCAGAGCGGCAGGTGTTCCTTGTGTTCCCAGACCACCTTGCCGCTGACCGGGTCCATGGCGCGCAGGCTGCCGACGTGGTCGTCGTACATGCGCTTGATCCGGAAGCCCATGCCCAGGTAGGCGCTGCCCTTCGTATAGCTGACCTCCTCGGTCCAGTAGTCTTCCTTCCAGTGGTTGGCCGGCACGTAGAACAGCCCGGTGTCCTGGCTGTAGGCCATCGGGTTCCAGTTCTTGCCGCCGAGGAACGGCGGCGATACTTCCACCGCCTTGCCATGCTTCTGCCCCGGTTCCGGCAGCGGCGGGCGCTGGCCCTCACGCTCCACCGGGCGGCCGGTCTTCAGGTCGATGTGGCTGGCCCAGGTGATGTTGTCGACGAAGGGGAAGGCGTTCTGCAACTTGCCGTTGCTGCGGTCGACCACATAGAAGAAGCCGTTGCGGTCGGCGTGGGCGGTGGCCTTGACGATCTTGCCGTCCTTGGCCTTGTAGTCGAACAGCACCAGTTCGTTGTTGCCGGAGAAGTCCCAGGCGTCGTTGGGGGTGTGCTGGTAGAACCACTTCACCTCGCCGGTGCTCGGGTCGACCCCGACCTGGCCGGAAGTGTAGAGGCTGTCGTAGTCGTGCGGGTTGCCGCCCTTGGCGGTGCGCGCCCAGGTGTTCCACGGGCCGGGGTTGCCGGCGCCGACGATGATGGTGTTGGTCTCGGCGTCGAAGCTGGCGCTCTGCCAGGGAGCGCCGCCGCCGTGGCTCCAGGACTCGACCTTGCCGGTCGGCGAGTTGCGATCGTCCGGCCAGGATGGCGCCTTGACGTCGCCGGTGGCCGTGCTGTCCTTGCCGTTCAGGCGGCCCATGTGGCCTTCGACGAAGGGGCGCATCCAGATTTCCTCGCCGGTATCCGGATCGCGGGCGAACAGACGGCCGACCACGCCGAACTCGTCGCCCGAGCTGCCGTGGATCAGCAGGACCTTGCCGGTCTTGCCGTCCTTCACGATGGTCGGCGCGCCGGTCATGGTGTAGCCGGCGCCGTGGTCGGCGAACTTCTTCTTCCACACCACCTTGCCGGTGTTCTTGTTCAGCGCCACCACCGAGGCGTCGAGGGTGCCGAAGAACACCTTGTCGCCATAGATCGCGGCGCCGCGGTTGACCACGTCGCAGCACGGGCGGATGTCGTCGGGCAGGCGGTGGTTGTAGGTCCACAGGCGCTTGCCGGTCTTCGCGTCGAGGGCGAACAGCCGCGAGTAGGAGGCGGTCACGTAGATCACTCCGTCGCTGACGATGGCCTGGGACTCCTGGCCGCGCTGCTTCTCGTCGCCGAAGGAATACGACCAGGCCGGGGTCAGCTTGAACACGTTGTCGGCGTTGACCTGCTTGAGCGGGCTCCAGCGCTGGGCATGGGTGCCCATGCCGTACTGCAGCACGTCGCCGGTGCTCTTGTCGTCGTTGGCGATGTCCTCCCAGGTCACATCCTTGGCCAGCGCGGCGCCACCGCTGCCCAGGGCGACGGCGAAGGCGAGGCAGTGCAGGCTCGGGCGCAGGAGGCCGGCAGGGGCGGGTGAGGTTCTTGTTGTCATGATCGGGTTCCCGTTTGGAGTGAGGGTCGAGAAACGGCAGGCCGCTGCTCGGGCCGCGGCGGTTTCATGGTGGAAGCGGGGCGCGCCGGCGGGAACGGAAGATCGCCCGATTCGCCCGGGAAGACTTCCCGGCCGGGACATGACTTGGACTTGCTGCCAAAGCCCCCCGCGAGGCCTTCCGAGGCTCTACTGCGAAGGGAGTAGGCGAGGGCGCCCAAAGCAGGATTCGGCCGTGCGGCGGAGGCTCCTAGGATGGCGGCGAGCGCCGTTTGGCGCCCGTGCCTTGTCCTGTCTCCCCGGAGGAATGAAGTGATGAACAAGAACAACGCCTTGCGCGGCCTGCTGGTGCTGGCCGGTCTCAGCCTCTCGAGCCTGGCCCTGGCCCACGGCGACGTGACCCCCCAGGCGGTGGACACCAAGGGACTCGAGCCGCTGGGCAAGGAATGGCGCGACACCAACCCCTACCGCGAGCCCTACGCCAAGCACGACCTGGCCGTGGAGATCGGCGCCTCCGCCTACAACCAGAACTGCGCGCGCTGCCACGGCCTGGAAGCCAAGTCCGGTGGCATCGCCCCGGACCTGCGCCTGCTGGAGACCGGCGCCGAGGGCGACGAGTGGTTCAAGGAGCGGGTCATCAACGGCGCGGTGCGCGATGGCGCGGTGTACATGCCGAAGATGGCCGACTTCATCAGCCAGGAAGGCCTCTGGGCGATCCGCAGCTATCTGGAAAGCGTGCACGTCGACGAGTGACACGCCCGTCCCTTCGCCGCCGACCGCGGCGCCCTCGCCGAGTCCGCCGTGCCACGGCGGAACGACCACACAGGAGAGCTTCGTCATGATCTACGCAGCGCCCGGAACCCCCGGTGCCGTCGTTACCTTCAAGCCTCGCTACGGCAACTACATCGGCGGCGAGTTCGTGCCTCCGGTCAAGGGCCAGTACTTCACCAACACCTCGCCGGTGAACGGCCAGCCGATCGCCGAGTTCCCCCGCTCCACCGCCGAGGACATCGACAAGGCCCTCGACGCCGCCCACGCCGCCGCCGACGCCTGGGGCCGCACCTCGGTGCAGGAGCGCTCGAACATCCTGCTGAAGATCGCCGACCGCATCGAGCAGAACCTGGAACTGCTCGCCGTCACCGAGACCTGGGACAACGGCAAGGCCGTGCGCGAGACCCTCAACGCCGACATCCCCCTGGCCGCCGACCACTTCCGCTACTTCGCCGGCTGCATCCGCGCCCAGGAAGGCTCCGCCGCCGAGATCAACGACAGCACCGTGGCCTACCACATCCATGAGCCGCTGGGCGTGGTCGGGCAGATCATCCCGTGGAACTTCCCGCTGCTGATGGCCGCCTGGAAGCTGGCCCCGGCGCTGGCCGCCGGCAACTGCGTGGTGCTCAAGCCGGCCGAGCAGACCCCGCTGGGCATCTGCGTGCTGCTGGAACTCATCGGCGATCTGCTGCCGCCGGGCGTGCTCAACGTCGTCCAGGGCTTCGGCAGGGAGGCCGGCGAGGCCCTGGCCACCAGCAAGCGCATCGCCAAGATCGCCTTCACCGGTTCCACCCCGGTCGGCTCGCACATCCTCAAGTGCGCGGCGGAGAACATCATTCCCTCCACCGTCGAGCTGGGCGGCAAGAGCCCGAACATCTACTTCGAAGACATCATGCAGGCCGAGCCGGCGTTCATCGAGAAGGCCGCCGAGGGCCTGGTGCTGGCCTTCTTCAACCAGGGCGAGGTGTGCACCTGCCCGTCCCGCGCACTGGTCCAGGAGTCGATCTACCCGGCGTTCATGGAAGAAGTGCTGAAGAAGGTCAGGGCGATCAAGCGCGGCGACCCGCTGGACACCGAGACCATGGTCGGCGCCCAGGCCTCGCAGCAGCAGTACGAGAAGATCCTCTCCTACCTCGACATCGCCCAGCAGGAAGGCGCCGAAGTGCTCACCGGCGGCAGCGCCGAGAAGCTCGAAGGCAACCTGGCCAGCGGCTACTACATCCAGCCGACCCTGCTCAAGGGGCACAACGGCATGCGCGTGTTCCAGGAGGAAATCTTCGGCCCGGTGGTCGGCGTCACCACCTTCAAGGACGAGGCGGAAGCCCTGGCCATCGCCAACGACACCGAGTACGGCCTCGGCGCCGGCCTCTGGACCCGCGACATCAACCGCGCCTACCGCATGGGCCGGGGGATCAAGGCCGGCCGCGTGTGGACCAACTGCTACCACCTGTACCCGGCCCACGCCGCGTTCGGCGGCTACAAGAAGTCCGGCGTCGGCCGCGAGACGCACAAGATGATGCTCGACCACTACCAGCAGACCAAGAACCTGCTGGTGAGCTACGACATCGATCCGTTGGGCTTCTTCTGAGCGTTCCTCAGCCGCCGCGTGCCGCTCCGGCGCGCGGCTTTCGCCGACGCCCCCCGGGGCGCCCGCCGCCACGCCCGGCGTGGCTTCCCCAGGGCGGGTCCTGGCGCGACGCGGCCACGGCCGCGTTTTTTTTCGTTACACCGGCCGACCTTCGCAGCACCCCGCGTGGGCTAGGCTTTTTCGTGCGCCGGGGCAACCGTGGCGCGCGAGGGGGATCGGTCCGGGCGAACCTTGGCCAGGGTCGGCAGTCCCTACCAAATCAGGGGACGAACTCCTTCGAAAGTCTCATTCGAGGCGTTCCCCGCTGATGTTTAACTCGACCTGCCGGAATCGACCGGCACCACCCCAGGAGGATCGACCCCATGTGGACCAAGCCCAGCTTCACCGACCTGCGTCTCGGTTTCGAAGTGACCCTCTACTTCGCCAACCGCTGATCCATCCGGCCCCGGTCATCCGGGGCCTCCCTCCAGCCCGCGGGGCAGACCCATGCACATCCGTATTCTCGGTTCGGCCGCCGGCGGCGGCTTTCCCCAGTGGAACTGCAACTGCCGCAACTGTCGCGGGGTCCGCGACGGCAGCGTAGCGGCCCAGCCACGCACGCAATCCTCCATCGCCCTGTCGGACGACGGCGAGCGCTGGATCCTCTGCAACGCCTCGCCCGACATCCGCGCCCAGATCGCCGCCTTCCCGGCCCTGCAGCCGGCGCGTCGGCCGCGCGATACGGCGATCGGCGCGATCGTCCTGCTCGACAGCCAGATCGACCACACCACCGGCCTGCTCAGCCTGCGCGAAGGCTGCCCGCACGAAGTCTGGTGCACGCAGATGGTCCACCAGGACCTCAGCGAAGGCTTTCCGCTGTTCCGCATGCTTTCCCACTGGAACGGCGGCCTGCGCCACCGGCCGATCGCCCTCGATGGCGAGCCTTTCGCCATCCCGGCCTGTCCGCGCCTGCGCTTCACCGCGATCCCCCTGCGCAGCAGCGCGCCGCCGTATTCCCCGCATCGCGGCGACCCGCATCCGGGCGACAACATCGGCCTGTTCGTCGAGGACCTCGACAGCGCCGGCACGCTGTTCTACGCGCCGGGCCTCGGCGAGGTGGACGAGGCGCTGCTCGAATGGATGCGCCGCGCCGACTGCCTGCTGGTGGACGGCACGCTCTGGCGCGACGACGAGATGCTGGCCTGCGAGGTCGGCGACAAGCTCGGCCGGCAGATGGGCCACCTGGCGCAGAGCGGGCCGGGCGGCATGCTCGAGGTACTGGCGAAGGTGCCGGCCGCGCGCAAGGTGCTCATCCATATCAACAACACCAATCCCATCCTCGACACCGCTTCGGCCGAGCGCGCCGAACTGGATGCCAGTGGCATCGAAGTGGCCTGGGATGGCATGCACATCCAGCTGTAGGGGGACCGACATGAGCCGTGCCGCCATGGACCGCGCCGAATTCGAACGGGCGCTGCGCGACAAGGGGCGCTACTACCATATCCACCATCCGTTCCATGTCGCGATGTACGAGGGCCGTGCCAGTCGCGAACAGATCCAGGGCTGGGTGGCGAACCGCTTCTACTACCAGCTCAACATCCCGCTGAAGGACGCGGCGATCCTGGCCAACTGTCCCGACCGCGAGGTCCGCCGCGAGTGGGTCCAGCGCATCCTCGACCACGACGGCGCCCCCGGCGAGGCGGGGGGCATCGAGGCCTGGCTGCGCCTGGCGGAGGCGGTGGGCCTGGAGCGCGAGCAGGTGCTGTCCGAAGAACGGGTGCTGCCCGGCGTGCGCTTCGCCGTCGACGCCTACGTCAACTTCGCCCGTCGCGCCAGCTGGCAGGAGGCGGCGAGCAGTTCGCTGACCGAACTCTTCGCCCCGCAGATCCACCAGTCGCGGCTGGACAGCTGGCCGCGCCACTATCCGTGGATCGAGGCGGCCGGCTACGAGTATTTCCGCAGCCGCCTGGCCCAGGCCCGGCGTGACGTCGAGCACGGCCTGCGGATCACCCTGGAGCACTATCGGACCCGCGAGGCACAGGAACGCATGCTGGAGATCCTGCAATTCAAGCTGGACGTGCTGTGGAGCATGCTCGACGCGATGAGCATGGCCTACGAGCTGGAACGTCCGCCGTACCATACGGTGACCCGCGAGCGGGTCTGGCACCGGGGGCTGGCGCCATGAGCCTGCCATCGCTCGACAGCGTGCCGGTCCTGCGCCGGGGCTTCCGCTTCCAGTTCGAACCGGCCCAGGACTGCCATGTGCTGCTCTATCCCGAAGGGATGGTCAAGCTCAACGACAGCGCCGGGGAGATCCTCAAGCTGGTCGATGGCCGCCGCGACGTGGCGGCCATCGTCGCGGCGCTGCGCGAACGTTTTCCCGAAGTTCCCGGCATAGACGAAGACATCCTGGCGTTCCTCGAGGTGGCCCATGCGCAATTCTGGATCGAGCTGCAGTGAAAGCGTGGGGCCGCCGCTCTGGCTGCTGGCCGAGCTGACCTACCGCTGCCCGTTGCAGTGCCCGTACTGCTCGAACCCGCTGGAATTCGCCCGCGAGGGCGCCGAGCTGGGCACCGCGGAATGGATCGAGGTGTTCCGCCAGGCTCGCGAGCTGGGCGCCGCCCAGCTCGGTTTCTCCGGCGGCGAGCCGCTGCTGCGCCAGGACCTCGCCGAACTGATCGAGGCGGGGCGCGGCCTGGGCTTCTACACCAACCTGATCACCTCCGGCATCGGCCTCGACGAGGCACGCCTGGCGCGCTTCGCCGAGGCCGGGCTGGACCACGTGCAGATCAGCTTCCAGGCCGCCGACGAAGAGGTGAACAACCTGCTCGCCGGCTCGCGCAAGGCCTTCGCCCAGAAACTGGCGATGGCCCGCGCGGTGAAAGCCCATGGCTACCCGATGGTGCTCAACTTCGTCACCCACCGGCACAACATCGACAACATCGAGCGGATCATCCAGCTGTGCATCGAGCTGGAGGCCGACTACGTGGAACTGGCCACCTGCCAGTTCTACGGTTGGGCCGCGCTGAACCGCGCCGGGTTGCTGCCGACCCGCGCCCAACTGGAGCGCGCCGAGCGGATCACCGCCGAATACCGCCAGCGGCTGGCCGCCGAAGGCAATCCGTGCAAGCTGATCTTCGTCACCCCCGACTACTACGAGGAACGGCCGAAGGCCTGCATGGGCGGCTGGGCCAGCGTGTTCCTCGACATTACCCCGGACGGCACCGCGCTGCCGTGCCACAGCGCGCGGCAACTGCCGCTGAAGTTCCCCAACGTGCGCGAGCACAGCCTGCGCCACATCTGGTACGAGTCGTTCGGCTTCAACCGCTATCGCGGCGACGCCTGGATGCCCGAGCCGTGCCGCTCCTGCGAGGAAAAGGAGCGTGACCACGGCGGCTGCCGCTGCCAGGCGTTCCTCCTTACCGGCGACGCCGACGCCACCGACCCGGTCTGCGCCAAGTCGGCCCGCCACGACCTGATCCTCGACGCCCGGCGCCAGGCCGAGGAGGCGCCGTTGGGCCTGGACGCGCTGACCTGGCGCAATCAGCGCGCCTCGCGCCTGATCTGCAAGGCCTGAGGCAATGGTCGACTACGGCGACTGGCCGAGCGACTGGGGCGCCGAGCGCGCGGTGGCGGCCGGGCGCGATTTCAGCGAACTGAAGGCGGCCCATGGCGGGCTGGCCTGGGTGGAATTCGATCCGGCCAGCGCGCGCTCGCGCCTGTACCTGTGGCGCGACGGCGAGCTGGAGGAGCCCACCGCGCCGGACGGCTCGGTGCGCAGCCGGGTCTACGAGTACGGTGGCGGCGCCTGCTGCGTGACGCTCGACGGGCTGGCCTGGGTCGACGAAACCGACCAGCAGGTACGCCGTTGGCGAGCGGGCCGTGCAGCCCAAGTGCTGGGCGGCGGGGCGCAGTGTCGCTACGGCGACCTGGCCTACGTCGATGCCTGGGATGCCCTGCTGGCGGTGGAGGAGAGCCATGAGGCGGCCGGGGTGGTGCATCGCATCGTGCGCCTGGACGCCGATGGCGCGCGCCGGGTGCTGGTCGAGGGCGCCGATTTCTACGCCGCCCCGCGTGCCGCCGGCCAGGGGCGGCGGCTGGCCTGGATCGAATGGGACCGCCCGCACCAGCCCTGGACCGAGACCCGCCTGAGCCTGGCGGAGAGTGGGCGTACGCGCTGCCTGGCTGGAGCCGGTGGCGGCGAGTCGATCCAGCAGCCGCGCTTCGATCCCGACGGCCGCCTTTACTGGCTGAGCGACCGCGACGGCTGGTGGCGTCCCTGCGCCGAGGTAGCGTTGGCCGGCCGCTTCGCCGATGCCGACCACGCGGGCGCGCCCTGGCAACTGGGCGCTTGCAGCTACCTGCCGCTGGGAGAGGGAAGGCTGCTGCTCAGTCGCCTCGAGGCCGGCGGCGGGCAACTGTTCCTGCGCGAAGCGGACGGCAGCGAGCGGCGCCTGGCGGAAGACTGGAACCGGTTCGCCGGACTGGCCGCGGATGCCCGGGCGTTCTACTGCATCGCGGCGGCGGCCGATCGTCTGCCGGCGCTGCTGGCGATCCGCCGTGACGACCTGCGTGTCGAGGTGTTGCGCGGTGGCGAGCGGCCACTGGCGGAGGGCGAGCTGTCGCATGCGCAGGCCTTCGTCTATGCCCTGGGCAACGGCGAACACGGCCACGGTTTCTTCTATCCGCCGCGCAACGCCCGCCGCCGCGTCGATCCCGAACGGCCACCGCCGTTGCTGGTGTGGCTGCATGGCGGACCGACCTCGATGCATTCGCCGGCGTTCGATGCCGGCCTGCAGTTCTGGACCCAGCGCGGTTTCGCCGTGGCGGCGCTGAACTACCGTGGCAGCAGCGGCTACGGCCGCGCCTATCGGCAGCGCCTGCGCGGCCAATGGGGACGCCTGGAGGTGCGCGACATCGAGGCGGCGCTGGCGCAGCTGGCGACGGAGGGGCGGATCGACCGCGACCGGGTCTTCGTCCGTGGCGCCAGCGCCGGAGGCTACAGCGCGCTGCGCGCCCTGGCCTGCCTCGATGGCCTGCGCGGCGGCGCCAGTCTCTACGGGGTCAGCGATCCGTTGGCACTGGCGCGTTGCACCCACAAGTTCGAGGGCGACTACCTCGACTGGCTGATCGGCGACCCGCGGCGCCAGCGCCGCCGATACCTGGCGCGCAGTCCGGTGCGGCAGGCCGAGCGCATCCGCGCGCCGGTGGTGTTCTTCCAGGGCGGGCTCGACGCGGTGGTGGTGCCGGAGCAGACCGAGGCGATGGTCACCGGCCTGCGGCGCAGCGGCGTGCGCGTGGAGTGCCACCGCTATCCGCAGGAGCGCCACGGCTTCCGCCAGCCGGCCAATCGCGCCCATGCCCTGCTGGCGGAATGGCGCTTCTACCTGGGCCTGCTGGAGGATTGAAGGGACCCGCCAAGGTCGCATTGCAATAACCGACGAATACAGTAGGCTGCCGGCAATGTCCGATAACAATAAGAATGGTCTGTCAGATGAGCCACGACCTCAGCCAACTGCGTAAATTCGTCTCGCCCGAGATCATCTTCGGCGCCGGCTGCCGGCACAGCGTCGCCAACTACGCGAAGACCTTCGGTGCGCGCAAGGTCCTGCTGGTCTCCGACCCCGGTGTGCTCGCCGCCGGTTGGGTCGCCGACATCCAGGCGAGCCTGGAGGGGCAGGGCGTCGACTATTGCCTGTACACCGCGATCTCGCCCAACCCGCGCGTCGAGGAGGTGATGCTCGGCGCCGAGTTCTACCGCAGCCAGGGCTGCAACGTGATCGTCGCGGTGGGCGGCGGCAGCCCGATGGATTGCGCCAAGGGCATCGGCATCGTCGCCGCCCATGGCCGCAGCATCCTCGAGTTCGAAGGCGTCGACCGGCTGCGGGTGCCGAGCCCGCCGCTGATCCTGATCCCGACTACCGCCGGGACTTCGGCGGACGTCTCGCAGTTCGTGATCATTTCCAACCAGGACGAGCGCATGAAGTTTTCCGTGGTGAGCAAGGCGGTGGTGCCCGACGTCTCGCTGATCGACCCGGAAACCACGCTGACCATGGACCCCTTCCTCTCCGCCTGCACCGGCATCGATGCGCTGGTGCACGCCATCGAGGCGTTCGTCTCCACCGGCCACGGCCCGCTGACCGATCCCCACGCGCTGGAAGCGATGCGCCTGATCGACGGCAACCTGGTGCAGATGATCGCCAATCCCGGCGACATCGTCCTGCGCGAGAAGATCATGCTCGGCAGCATGCAGGCCGGGCTGGCCTTCTCCAATGCCATCCTCGGCGCGGTGCACGCCATGTCGCACAGCCTCGGCGGCTATCTCGACCTGCCGCACGGGCTGTGCAACGCGGCGCTGGTCGAACACGTGGTGGCATTCAACTACAGCGCCGCGCCGGAGCGCTTCAAGGTGATCGCCGAGACCTTCGGCATCGACTGCCGCGGCCTGACCCAGGCGCAGGTCCGCCAGCGCCTGGTGGACCACCTGATCGCCTTCAAGCGTGCCGTCGGCTTCCACGAGAGCCTCGCTCTGCACGGGGTCGGCAGTTCCGACATCCCCTTCCTTTCGCGCCATGCGATGCAGGACCCGTGCATCCTCACCAACCCGCGCGAATCGAGCCAGCGTGACGTCGAGGTGGTCTATGGCGAGGCCCTCTGAGCGACAGCAGGAGGCCCTGGCCGGATTGCTCGGCCTGGGCAGCCACTCCGCGCGCAAGAGCCACTACCCGGAGCTGCTGGCGCGCCTGGAGGAGCTGGAGGCGGAGCGCAACCGCTACAAGTGGCTGTTCGAACACGCCGTGCACGGCATCTTCCAGGCCAGCCTCGGCCACGGCCTGCGCGCCGCCAATCCGGCGTTGGCGCAGATGCTCGGCTACGACGATCCGCAACAGGTGCTCTGGTCGCTGGAGGACATGGCCGGGCAGTTGTTCGTCGGCGGTGAGGCCGAGATGCGGCGGATCCGCACGCTGCTGCGCGAGCGCGGCGGCCTGTTCGGCTACGAGACGCGCCTGTGGCGCAAGGATGGCAGCCATATCGAGGTGTTGATGAACCTGCTGCTCAGGCACGACGAAGAGGAACTGGTCGAAGGCTTCGTCGCCGACATCACCGAGCGGGTCCAGGCCCAGCAGCGCCTGCAGAGCATGAACGAGGAACTGGAGCGGCGGGTGGCCGGGCGTACCCGCGAGCTGGAAGAGCTCAATCGCCAGTTGCGCCAGGCGCGCGACGCCGCCGAGGCCGCCAACCACAGCAAGGACAAGTACCTCGCCGCCGCCAGCCACGACCTGCTGCAACCGCTCAATGCGGCGCGCCTGCTGGTCGATACCCTGCGCGAGCGTGGCCTGCCGGCCGCCGAGCTGCAACTGGTGGAGCGTACCCATCTGGCGCTGGAGGGCGCCGAGACGCTGCTCACCGACCTGCTGGAGATCGCCCGGCTCGACCAGAGCGCGATCCGTCCGGAGCTGGACGACTACTCCCTGGACGAATTGCTCGGGCCGCTGGTTTCCGAATTCGAGGAAGTCGCGCGGGCCTCCGACCTGGCGCTGCGCGCGCGGATTCCCCGGCTGGCGGTGCGCACCGACGCGCGCCTGCTGTCGCGGATCCTGCGCAACTTTCTCAGCAACGCCTGCCGCTACACCGAGCGTGGCGCCGTACTGCTGGGCGCGCGCCGGCGTGGCGGCAACGTGCGCCTGGAGGTCTGGGACAGTGGCCGGGGCATTCCCGCCGACCAGTTGCAGGCGATCTTCCTCGAGTTCAACCAACTGGACGTCGGCCGGGCTTCCGAGCGCCGTGGCGTCGGCCTGGGCCTGGCCATCGTCGACCGGATCGCCGGCATCCTCGGCTATCGCATCGAGGTACATTCGATTCCCGGCCGAGGCTCGCTGTTCGCCATCGAGGTGCCGGTGGTCCGCGAGCCATCGCGGCCAGCGCCCGGCGAGGCGCCGGCGCGGGTATCTGCCGGCGATCCGCTGCCGGGAAGGCGGCTGCTGGTGGTGGACAACGAGACCGAGATTCTCTTCAGCATGGCCGCGCTGCTCGGCCAGTGGGGCTGCGAAGTGCTCACCGCCAGCGACCTGGAAAGCGCCCGGCGGGTGCTCGGCGGACGCGCGCCCGACGTGATCCTCGCCGATTACCATCTCGATCACGGCGCCACCGGCTGCCAGTTGCTGGGCGCGTTGCGCGCGGACTACGGCGCCGCTATCCCGGCGGTGATGATCACCGCCGACCGCAGCGACGACTGCCGTCGCGCGCTGAATCGACTGGGCGTGCCGCTGCTGAACAAGCCGCTGAAGCCCGGCAAGCTGCGTGCCGCCCTAAGCGCCTTGCTCGGCGAGGCCCAGGGCGCTTCCCGCGGCGCCGGAGACGGTGGCAGGCCCTAGCCGGGCCGGCGGCTGCGCCGGTGCAGCGCGACGGCCAGGGCCAGCCCGCTGAGCGCGGCCAGGCAGGCGAAGAGGAAGATCGAGCGGAAGCCGAACAGGTTGGCGACGAAGCCCACCAGCGGCCCGGTGATGCCCAGCGACAGGTCGACGAACAGCGAGTAGGCACCCAGCGCCGCGCCGCGGTTGGAAGCCGGCACCAGGTTCACCGCTTCCACGCCGAAGGCCGGGAACACCAGGGAGAAGCCGAAGCCGGTGAGCGCCGCGCCGGCCAGGCCGATCCAGGGGTTCGGCGCGCTCCACAGCAACAGCAGGCCGAGGCTTTCGATGCCGAGGCAGACGATCGCCACGCGGAAGCCACCGAGCCGGTTGATGCTGTTGGCGAACAGCAGCCGGGCGCCGATGAAGCAGCCGCCGAAGGCGCTCAGGCAGAGCACCGCGTGGGCCCAGCCACGGCTGGCGTAGTAGAGGGTGATGAAGGTGGCGATGGTGCCGAAACCGATCGCGCCCAGCGCCAGGCCCATGCCGTGCGGGGTGACCCGGCCGAGCACATGGTGGAACGGCAGGCGTTCGCCGTGCACCAGCGGCGCCGGCAGCTTCGGCCAGGCCAGGGCGAAGCCGAGCAGCCCGAGCAGGACGATCGCCGCGCCCATGCTCCACAGTCCCAGCCATTGCACCAGCAATACCCCTAGCGGCGCGCCGAGGGCGATGGCGCCGTAGCTGGCGATGCCGTTCCAGGAAATCACCTTGGCGGTGTGCGGCGCGCCGACCCGGCCGATGCCCCAGCCGATCGCCGCCGAGCCGACCAGGCTTTCCGCCGCGCCGAGCACCAGGCGGCCGACCAGCAGGCTGGCCAGGCTCAGCGCCGGCCAGCCCTGCAACGCCACCGAGAGCAGCATGAACAGCCCGCTCGCGGCGCTGCCGGCCATGCCGTAGAGCACCGCGCGCTTCGGCCCGAGGCCGTCGATGACGCGCCCGGCGTAGGGCCGGGCGAGCAGGGTGGCGAGGTACTGCACGCTGATCACCAGGCCGGCCAGCACCGAGCCGTAGCCGAGGTCGTCGTGCACGTAGCCGGGCAGCACCGCCAGCGGAATGCCGATGGTCAGGTAGCCGATGAAGGTGAACAGCACCACCGAGACGATCTGCAGGGTGACGTTCTGCCGCGCGCTGTCTTGCGTCGGCGGGATGGGGGGGATATCGACGGACATGTGGGAAACGCGGTCGCAGTGGGTTGTCGCGGTTCGCCATGATGACCGTTGCCGATGACGAATGAAAGCAGGCTAACGGATTCGCCGGGCGATCAGCGGCGCGCGGCGCGTGGCGCAGGTACGTTCAGAGGCGCTGGAAGAGGCCCGGGTAGTCGATCACCAGCCCTTGTTCGTCGACCAGCAGCACCGCCTTGAATGCGCTGCCTTCGAGGTTCTCGTAAAGATAGTGGCCGGCGTCCAGGCGCGTGTAGGCCTGGCGCATGCTGCGCGGCTCCAGGGCCGGGGCCTCGATGTAGAGGACGCGGATTTCCGCGCGCTGGCCATCGGCCAGGCCCAGGCGACGGATCGGGAAGGTGTTGGTGAAGGGACTTGGCCAGAGGTCGATGTCCAGGCAGCCGTCGAACGCCGGCAGCGCTTCGCCGTCGCCGTCCTGCCAGTGGCCGCGGCCATCGGCGAGCAGGTGCAGCTTGCGCACCCCGGTCTCGCTTTCGACGTGGAACACCGCTTCGCGCAAATGCCAGCCGGCGTCCCAGCGCAGCCGGTAGTCCAACTGGTAGGGCAGTCCGCTGCGTTCGTCGGGTGCGCGCAACTGGCTTTCCGCCTGGTCGTGCTCCAGGCGCAGGGCCTCCCAGCTGGACGACGGCGAGCGCCACAGGCCAGCCCAGGTGTACAGGCGCTCGCTGCTCATGCGTCGAGTACCAGGCCGAGGCGCTGGCGCCTGGGCAGGCGCGCCACCACCAGCTGGTGGGAGCGGACCAGGGCCTCGCGCAGCTCGGCGGCTTTCATCGGGTAGGGACGCGCCATCACGACCCAGTGCGCCCGCGCCAGGTAGGGTGCCGGACGGATGCCGGGGCGGTCGACGTAGCCGAGGAACAGCTCGCTGCCGACCTTGAAGGCCAGGCCGCCGTCCTTGTCGACGAAGTCGAGGATGGCGAACATCTTGTTGCCGGCCACCGAGAACACCCGGTTCGACCCCCACTTGAGGTCTTCCCGGGCACCGGGCAGTTGCAGGCAGAAGGCGGCGATCTGGTCGGCGGTCATGGACGCTCCGGTGGCGGGTCAGTCGCGGAAATACACTTCCAGGAGATGGTAGCCGAACTGGCTCTTCAGCGGACCCTGGAGTACGCCCACGGGCTTTCTGAAGATCGCATTGTCGATCGGCCGGACCATCTGTCCCGGGCGCACCTCGCCGAGGTCGCCGCCACGCTTGCCGGACGGGCAGGTCGAATGCTTCCTGGCCAGCGTGGCGAAGTCCTCGCCCCTGGCCAGGCGCTGCTTCAGTTGCTCGGCCTCGGCGGCGGTCTTGACCAGGATGTGGCGGGCCATGGCGACAGGCATGGGATTACCTTCTGCGGGAAAACGGAACGCGCATTCTAGCCCAGGCCCGCCGTGGCTTCAGTCGCGCAGTTCGGCGCGGTCGCGGTAGAGCTCCAGCGCCTGCGGGTTGGCCAGGGCGTCGGTGTTCTTCACCGGGCGCCCGTGGACCACGTTGCGCACCGCCAGTTCGACGATCTTGCCGCTCAGGGTGCGCGGGATGTCGGCGACCTGGACGATCTTCGCCGGCACGTGGCGCGGCGTGGTATTCGCGCGGATGGTCTGGCGGATGCGTTCGCGCAGGGGCTCGTCGAGGTCGACGCCGTCGCGCAGGCGGACGAACAGTACCACCCGCACGTCGCCCCGCCAGTCCTGGCCGATGGCGATGGACTCGAGGACTTCCTCGACCTTCTCCACCTGGCGGTAGATCTCCGCGGTGCCGATGCGCACGCCGCCGGGGTTGAGTACCGCGTCGGAGCGGCCATGGATCACCAGTCCGCCGTGGGCGGTCTCCTCGGCGTAGTCGCCATGGGCCCAGACGCCGGGGAAGCTGCTGAAGTAGGCATCATGGAACCTGGCGCCGTCCGGGTCGTTCCAGAAGCCCAGCGGGATCGACGGAAAGTGCCGGGTGCAGACCAGTTCGCCCTTGCCGCTGGCGAGCCGGCGGCCGTCGTCGTCCCGGATTTCCACGGCCATGCCCAGCGCCTTGCATTGCAATTCTCCGCGCCATACCGGCAGCAGAGGATTGCCGATGGCGAAGCAGGAAACGATGTCGGTGCCGCCGGAGATCGACGACAGGCAGAGGTCGCTCTTCAGCTCGCGGTAGACGTAGTCGAAGCTTTCGTGGGCCAGCGGCGAGCCGGTGGAAAGCAGCGTCTTCAGGCTGTCCAGGCGATGGCTGTGGCGCGGGCGGGCGCCGGCCTTTTCCAGCGCTGCCAGGTACTTGGCGCTGGCGCCGAACACGCCGATGCCCTCGGCGTCGACAAGATCCATCAGGCGTTCCGGGCCGGGATGGAACGGCGAGCCGTCGTAGAGCACCAGGCTGGCGCCCACCGCCAGGCCGGAGACCAGCCAGTTCCACATCATCCAGCCGCAGGTGGTGTAGTAGAACAGCCGGTCGCCGTCGCCCAGGTCGGTGTGCAGGCCGTGCTCCTTGAGATGTTGCAGGAGCACGCCGCCGGTGGCGTGGACGATGCACTTGGGTACCCCGGTGGTGCCCGACGAATAGAGAATGTACAGCGGCTGCTCGAAGGGCACCGGGGTGAAGACCGGCTCGCCCTCGGCCTGGTAGAACCCGTCCCACAGCGCGACCTGCGCCTGGCAGCGGTAGTCCTGCGGCTGTGCCTGCGGACGGTCGTAGGGCACCACCAGCAGTTGCTCCAGGCCGGGTAGCCCGGCGAGCACCTCGTTGAGCCTGGCGGTCAGGTCCAGCGACTTGCCGGCGTAGCGGTAGCCGGCGCAGGCGATCAGCACCCGCGGTTCGATCTGGCCGAAGCGGTCGATCACGCCCTGGGTGCCGAAGTCCGGCGAGCAGCTCGACCAGGTCGCGCCGAGGCTGGCGGTGGCAAGCATGCCGACCACGGTCTGCCAGGTGTTCGGCATCAGCGCCGCGACCCGCTCGCCAGGACCGACGCCGAGCGCGGCGAGGCGCTTCTGCAGGCCGGCGACGTGACGGGCCAGCTCGGCGTGGCTGAGCACCTCGCGGCGGCCGTCTTCGCTCACCGCGATCAGCGCCGGGGCGTCATCGCGGCGGCGCAGCAGGTGTTCGGCGAAATTCAGCGTGGCGCCGGGGAACCAGCGCGCCGAGGGCATCTGCGCGCCTTCCTCGAGCACCGCGCGCGGCGGTTGCCGGAAGCGCACCTCGAAGAAGTCGACGATGGCCTGCCAGAACGCCTCGCGGCGCTCCACGCTCCAGGCGTGCAGCGCCGGGTAGTCGGCCAGGGCGAGGGCGTGGCGCTGGTTGACGAAGCGCCGGAAAGCCTCCATGCGGCTGGCGGCGATACGTTCGGCGGAAGGCGTCCAGAGCGGTGCGGGCATGGCGTGTCCGTCCTTCTTGTCGTTCTTACCCATGCGCCAAGCATAACCGCCCGCGGCGGCGCCTGCCTCAATCGCCGGACTGGTCTTCGGGCAGCGCCAGCGAGCGCCAGTCGGTGCCATGCAGCAGCACGTCGCTGAGGGCCTGGGCGGCGGTGGACAGCTTGTGCTCGCTCAGCCGCAGCAGGCCGACCCGTCGCTGCACCTGCGGCGCGTAGAGCGGCAGGCAGCGCGCGCCGAGTTCCTGCATCTGCTGGATGCACAGGGTCGGCACGGCGCTGACACCGAGGCCCTGGGCGACCATCCGCCCGACCGTGACCAGTTGGTGGCTCTCGAACGCCACCGGCAGGCGGCCGTGCTCGGCGGCCACGCTTTCTTCCAGAAGCAGGCGCACCGCCGAGGGACGCTGCAGGGTGATGAAGGGCTCGCCGAGCAGTTCGTGCCAACTGATCCGCTCCCGCCCGACCAGCGGCGAGCCGGCCGGCACCACGGCGACGAAGCGGTCGTTGTAGAACGGGGTGAATTCGAGGTTTTCCAGGGACTCCGGCTCGAAGGCGATGCCCAGCTCGACGCGCCGGTTGCGGACCATCTCCAGCACCTGCTCGTTGATCACGTCGTGCACCGCCACGTTGACCCGCGGGTGGCGCTCGCGAAAGGTCTTCAATACCAGCGGCAGCAGGTTGCCGGCGAAGGAGGGCATGGCGGCGATGGAGACCTTGCCCAGTTGCAGGGTGAAGTGCTGGCGCAGCAATTCCTCGGTGTTGTCCCAGTCGGCCATCAGGCGCTGCGCCAACGGCAGCAGGGCCTCGCCCTCGGGGGTGAGGCTGACGCTGCGGGTGGTACGTTCCAGCAGCGCACCGCCGAGGCTTTCCTCCAGGCTCTTGATCGCCAGGCTCAGGGCCGGCTGGGAGAGGTGCAGGCGCTCGCCGGCCTGGGCGAAGCTGAGGCTCTGCGCCACGGCGAGGAAGGCGCGCAACTGCTTGACGGTCATTTATTTGTTTTTCTCATCAATGGATTGGAAAAACAAACTTAACAAATCAGTCCGCAGCGGAGAAGCTCTGTGCGACCCGGCAGTCGGACTGCCGCACGCACAATCACAAGAGCCGGAGAGGCACAGCAGCATGAGCGGACTCGACAAGCGAGTAGGCAGTTACGAAGAGGCCCTCGAAGGCCTGACCGACGGTATGACCGTCCTCGCCGGGGGCTTCGGCCTCTGCGGGATCCCCGAGAACCTGATCGCGGAAATCCGCCGGCGCGGGGTCAGGGACCTCACGGTGGTCTCGAACAACTGCGGCGTCGATGGCTTCGGCCTCGGGGTGCTGCTGGAGGACCGGCAGATCCGCAAGATGATCGCGTCCTACGTCGGCGAGAACGCCCTGTTCGAGCAGCAACTGCTCAGCGGCGAGCTGGAGGTCGAACTGACCCCCCAGGGCTCGCTGGCCGAGAAGATCCGCGCCGGCGGCGCCGGCATCCCGGCCTTCTTCACCGCCACCGGCTACGGCACCCCGGTCGCCGAGGGCAAGGAGGCGCGCGAGTTCAATGGCCGCCACTACATCCTCGAACCGGCCATCACCGGCGACTTCGCCATCGTCAAGGGCTGGAAGGCCGACCATTTCGGCAACGTCGTCTATCGCCACACCGCGCAGAACTTCAACCCGCTGGTCGCCACCGCCGGGCGCATCACGGTGGTCGAGGTGGAGGAGATCGTCGAACCCGGCGAACTGGACCCGACGCAGATCCACACCCCCGGCATCTACGTCGACCGGATCATCCAGGGCCGGTTCGAGAAACGCATCGAGAAACGCACGCTGCGCGCCTGACGGCGGCCGCTACAACGACAAGAGGTTTCCCCAGATGGCACTTACCCGCGAACAGATGGCGCAGCGCGTGGCGCGCGAATTGAAGGGCGGCTACTACGTCAACCTCGGCATCGGCATCCCGACCCTGGTGGCCAACTACGTGCCGGAGGGCATCGACGTGATGCTCCAGTCGGAGAACGGCCTGCTCGGCATGGGCGCGTTTCCCACCGAGGCGGAGATCGACGCGGACATGATCAACGCCGGCAAGCAGACCGTGACCGCCCGCGTCGGCGCGTCGATCTTCGACTCGGCGCAGTCCTTCGCCATGATCCGTGGCGGCCACGTCGATCTCACCGTGCTCGGCGCCTTCGAGGTGGACGTGCGCGGCAACATCGCTTCCTGGATGATCCCCGGCAAGCTGGTCAAGGGCATGGGCGGCGCCATGGACCTGGTGGCCGGCGCGGAGAACATCATCGTCACCATGACCCATGCCTCCAAGGACGGCGAGTCCAAGCTGCTGCCGTACTGCACCCTGCCGCTGACCGGTTGCGGCTGCATCCGCAAGGTGCTCACCGACCTGGCCTACCTGGAGATCGAGGACGGCGCCTTCATCCTCCGCGAGCGCGCCCCCGGGGTCAGCGTCGAGGAGATCGTGGCGAAGACCGCCGGCAAGCTGATCGTCCCCGAGCACGTGCCGGAAATGAGCTTCTGAGTCCCCGGCCCAGAGGGCGTAGGATAGGGCAGCGATCCACCCCTACGTCCACCCGCAGCGATTCGGCCCGGCCACGGGCGAATCCAGGAGAACCATCCATGCAAGACGTCGTCATCGTCGCCGCCACCCGCACCGCCGTCGGCAGCTTCCAGGGCTCGCTGGCCGGCATTCCCGCCCCCGAGCTGGGCGCCGCCGTGATCCGCCGCCTGCTCGAACAGACCGGTCTCGATGCCGGCCAGGTCGACGAAGTGATCCTCGGCCAGGTGCTCACCGCCGGGTCCGGGCAGAACCCGGCGCGCCAGGCGGCGATCAAGGCCGGCCTGCCGGTCGGCGTACCGGCCATGACCCTGAACAAGGTCTGCGGCTCCGGCCTCAAGGCCCTGCACCTGGGCGCCCAGGCGATCCGCTGCGGCGACGCCGAGGTGATCGTCGCCGGCGGCCAGGAGAACATGAGCCTGGCGCCCTACGTCATGCCCGGCGCCCGCACCGGCCTGCGCATGGGCCATGCGAAGCTGGTCGACAGCATGATCGAGGACGGCCTGTGGGACGCCTTCAACGACTACCACATGGGCATCACCGCCGAGAACCTGGCGGAGAAGTATGGCCTGACCCGCGAGGAGCAGGACGCCTTCGCCGCCGCTTCGCAGCAGAAGGCCATCGCCGCCATCGAGGGCGGGCGCTTCCGCGACGAGATCACGCCGATCCAGGTCCCGCAGCGCAAGGGCGAGCCGCTGAGCTTCGACACCGACGAGCAGCCGCGCGCCGGCACCACCGTCGAGGCCCTGGCCAAGCTCAAGCCGGCCTTCAGGAAGGACGGCAGCGTCACCGCCGGCAACGCCTCCAGCCTCAACGACGGCGCCGCCGCGGTGTTGCTGATGAGCGCGGCCAAGGCCAAGGCCCTGGGGCTGCCGGTGCTGGCGCGGATCGCCAGCTACGCCAGCGCCGGGGTCGACCCGGCGATCATGGGCATCGGCCCGGTCTCCGCCACCCGGCGCGCGCTGGACAAGGCCGGCTGGAGCCTGGAGCAACTGGACCTGATCGAGGCCAACGAAGCCTTCGCCGCGCAGTCCCTGGCGGTGGGCCGGGAACTGGGCTGGGATGCCGCCCGGGTCAACGTCAACGGCGGCGCCATCGCCCTTGGCCACCCGATCGGCGCGTCCGGCTGCCGGGTGCTGGTGACCCTGCTGCACGAGATGATCCGTCGCGACGCGAAGAAGGGCCTCGCCACCCTGTGCATCGGCGGCGGCCAGGGCGTCGCCCTGACCCTGGCCCGCGACTGATCCATCGACCGGCCGCTCGCGGCGTGATCGCGCCATGTCCTTTCGCGGGGGCATGGCGCGCTCGTGTCCAGGGAACGAGCGGCGGACGGCCTTGGCCGTCCGACCGGCGCCGCACCGTTCCGTTCCCCGGAACGGTCGGGCGCCCAGGGAGCCGTACCGCACACACAGGCGGCCCCGTTGCCGCCGAATAACAATAAAACCGAGAGAATCCGCGATGACCGCTATCCTTCCCATCCAAGAAAGCCGCTCCGCGCGCTTCGCCATGCGTTGCTCGAGCTGGGCCGAGCGCTGGTTTCCCGACTCCTGGGTGTTCGCCGCCCTGGCCATCCTTATCGTCAGCCTGGCCGCGCTGGCCATGGGCGCCGGCCCGACCGCCACGGCGAAGGCCTTCGGCGACGGTTTCTGGAGCCTGATCCCGTTCACCATGCAGATGGCCTTCGTGGTCATCGGCGGCTACGTGGTAGCCAGCTCAGGCCCCGCCTCGCGTCTCATCGATCTGCTCGCGCGAGTGCCGAAGAATGGCCGCTCGGCGGTCTGCTGGGTGGCGCTGGTGTCGATGCTCGCCTCGCTGCTCAACTGGGGCCTCAGCCTGGTCTTCGGCGGCCTGCTGGTACGCGCCCTGGCGCGCCGCGAAGAGTTGCGCATGGACTACCGCGCCGCCGGCGCCGCCGCCTACCTCGGCCTCGGCGCGGTGTGGGCGCTGGGCCTGTCGTCATCGGCCGCGCAGTTGCAGGCCAACCCGGCCAGCCTGCCGCCTTCGATCCTGGCGATCACCGGGGTGATCCCGTTCACCGAGACCATCTTCCTCTGGCAGTCAGGAGTCATGCTGCTGGCATTGGTCCTGGTCTCGCTGGTGATCGCCTACATGACCGCGCCGAGCGCCGCCAGCGCCCGCGACGCCAAGGCCTGCGGGGTCGACGTGAGCTTCACGGCACCGGCGAAACTGGCGCCGACCCGGCCCGGCGAGTGGCTGGAGCACAGCCCGCTGCTGATCATCCTGCTGGTGCTGCTGGCCGGCGGCTGGCTGGCCCACGAGTTCTCGACCAAGCCGGCGATCCTGGCGATCTCCGGGCTGAACACCTATAACCTGCTGTTCCTGATGCTCGGCGCGCTGCTGCACTGGCGCCCGCGCAGCTTCCTCGATGCGGTGGCGCGCGCGGTGCCGACCACCACCGGGGTGCTGATCCAGTTCCCGCTGTACGGCTCGATCGCGGCGATCATGACGACGGTCAACGGCAGCGACGGCGAGACCCTGGCCCACCATATCTCGACCTTCTTCGTGCAGATCGCCTCCCACGATACCTATGCGCTGCTGATGGGCGTGTACTCGGCGGTGCTGGGCTTCTTCATTCCTTCGGGCGGCGGCAAGTGGATCATCGAGGCGCCGTACGTGATGCAGGTGGCCAACGAACTGCAATACCACCTCGGCTGGGCGGTACAGATCTACAATGCCGCCGAGGCGCTGCCGAACCTGATCAACCCGTTCTACATGCTGCCGTTGCTCGGCGTGCTGGGGCTGAAGGCGCGCGACCTGATCGGCTTCTCGTTCGTCCAGCTGCTGGTGCACATCCCGTTGGTGCTGGTGCTGCTCTGGGCCCTGGGCAGCACCCTGGCCTACATTCCGCCGGTGATGCCGTAGCGTATCGGTGGAACAACGGCGGATAACGCCTGCGGCGTTATGCGCCCTACGCCGGGGCACGGAGCCGGGGCCGTAGGGCGAATGACCGCAACGCGGCTATCCGCCGAACCAGCCGGGCAATGGCGGATAACGCCTGGGACGGTAAACGCCCACGGAGGGATGACTGGCGTGGAGGACAGCTATCGCCGCAGGCGCCGGATCAGGTTTCGGCGACCACGTCCCAGGCGACCTTGCGAAAGTCCAGTTGCTGGTAGTCCTCCCGCACCGGCGAGTAGATCTCGAGTATCTCGCAGGCTTCGAGCGCCAGGGCTTCATGCTCGACATTCGAGGCGATCACCGCGCATTGACCGTCGCCGAGCACATGGGTCACGTCGCCGACCCGCAGTTTCAGCCGGCCCTTGATGATGATGGGGCAGGCTTCGTGCACATGCCGGTGGCAGGGGATCACCGCGCCCTTTTCCAGGTTCCAGAAAGCTATGGTGCAGTGCGCGGTGTGGATGAAGCCGGCACGGGCGCTGCCGTCGGCATTGATCGCATGCTTCTTCAGGTTTTCGATGATCTTTTCCATGGGAATCATTGGCTCCATGAGTCCGGAATCGTCAGGCTACCGGCGTCGCGGTTTTCAGGTGGATACTGAAACCCATCGGTACCGGACCGAAGTTCTCCACGATATGCAGCTCGTTATTCTGCGCCGCCTCGATGGTGGTGATGCAGCCATCTATATTTCCCAGGGCACATTGGCGAGCGGCCTCACTGTTCGAAGTGCACAGGACAAGTTCGGCGGAAGTTGCAGGCTCCCCTAACTTTGCCAGCAGACTGGTGGGCGCTGGATGGGAGCCGATTCGTTTTACCGTGGTATTTCCGTTTCGCGCGAAGACCGTGTCATAGGTATCCATGAGATGGTGGTCGACAAGTTTCAAGCGATCGAGGTGGCGAAATACGATTTCATGCAGCCTGGGATAAACGATACAGCCCATCAGGATTCCCGGTTCTTGTGAACCGAGCAAATCATCCAGGGCTTCTTCGAGGGTGGCGCGAAGTTCGATCTGGCCATTCCAGCCACTCTTGGCCATATATTGCCGGGCGGCTTTTTCACAGTTGGTCCCGCTGGGACCCAGCGTATAGATATTCATCCTTGGTTCTTCCCTGTGGTGTTTACCGGGTCAGATGCGGTTGCGTTCCTCCACGAGGCTGGCCAGGCTCCTGTGGTCATGCCCGTTACGCAGGGTGGCGAGGATTTCTCCCTCGATCCGCTCGATTTCGAGGGCCTTTTCGTAGAGTTCGCCGAGTAGCGGGGCAGGGAACACCACGGTGCCGTTGTCGTCCGAGACCACCACGTCGCCGCTCGTCACGCGGCTGCCTTCGATCATGCAGCTTTCCCCCGTGCTCCTGACGCGGTAGGCGCCCTGGGTATCGACCGGGGTGAAGTTGCTGGCCAGGACGGGGGTCGTCAGGGCCCTTACTTCCGCCGCATCGCGGACGGAGCCACCGAGGACGATGCCTTCGAAACCCAGCTTGGCGAAATAGGTGCAACTCAGGCCCCCCGCCAGCGCGGCGTCGGTCGTCAGCGCGCCGGCTCCGGCGACGTAGACCAGGTCCCTGGCCGAACTCAGGTCCGGGACGAGGAAGTCCTTCACCTGTTCCCAGGTGGAAGGTTGCGCACGGGTGATGTCGCCGGTCTTCCTGACCCGCTCCCATTCCACCGTATAGGCATGCCCTATGAAATAATGTCGTTGCGTGTTTCTTGAAACGATATTTCGACAGAGAACTTCGCCGACACCATAAGCATCCAGGAGGTCGGCGAAAGTCGAAGTGCTGATTGGCTGCTGTCTTATTTCAATGAAAAGTTCATGGCTCACATCGATGCTCCTTCAGGAAAGTTTCGTCCGTGTTGCAGATTCCCCTTCTTCAGGGGGAACTCGATGTGAGGGCTTTTTTAATTTGACGCCAGAAAAGAGTCAAACGCTAGTTCCTAATATGGAATATAGCGTTTCGCTATTGTTCGGAATTCATTCCGAGTCATGGAGATGAATTCATTTGGAGAAAGGCGTCCCCGGAATCGCGATCGGCCCGGAGTTTCATGTTCCGGGCCTGTCCCTGTTCCAGTTGGCGGGCGCGGCGCCGGCGAGTCCTATTGCGCCACCCAGCCGCCATCCATGTTCCAGGCCGCGCCGCGCACCTGGTCGGCGGCTTCGCTGCAAAGGAACAGCGTCAATCCGCCGAGTTGCCCGGGGGTGACGAAGGCCCGCGAGGGTTGTTTTTCCGCCAGCAGGTCGTGTTGCGCCTGTTCGGCCGAGACGCCCTCGGCGATGCGCGCGTCGATCTGCTTCTGCACCAGCGGGGTCAGTACCCAGCCGGGGCAAATGGCGTTGCAGGTCACCGGCGTGCGCGCCGTTTCCAGCGCCACGCTCTTGGTCAGGCCGAGCACGCCGTGCTTGGCGGCGACGTAGGCGCTCTTTCCGGCCGAGGCGACCAGGCCGTGGGTCGAGGCGATGTTGACGATCCGCCCCCAGCCGCGCGCGAGCATGCCCGGCAGGGCCAGGCGGGTGGTATGGAACACCGAGGACAGGTTGATCGCGACGATCGCGTCCCAGCGTTCCGTGGGGAACTCCTGCACCGGCGCCACGTACTGGATGCCGGCGTTGTTGACCAGGATGTCGACGCCGCCGAAGGTCCGCTCGGCGAAGGCCATCAGTTCGCCGATCTGCTCCGGGCTGGAGAGGTCGGCCGGGTGGTGCTCGGCGCGCACGCCGCGGGCGCGGACCTGCGCCAGCGCCGCGTCGACCTCGCCGAAGCCGTTGAGGAGCAGGTCGGCGCCGGCCTCTGCCAGGCTCAGGGCGATGCCCAGGCCGATGCCGCTGGTGGAGCCGGTGACCAGGGCGGTCTTGCCTTTCAGGGTCATGCTGTTTCTCCCGCTGGATGAAAAAAGGGCGGATCAGACCAGGCCGGTGGCGTAGAACAGTCCGATGACGAAGAACACCGCCAGGGTCTTGATCAGGGTAATACCGAAAATGTCCCTGTACGCCTCCCGATGGGTCAGGCCGGTAACCGCCAGGAGGGTGATCACCGCGCCGTTGTGCGGCAGGGTATCCATCCCGCCGCTGGCCATGGCGGCGACCCTATGGAGGACTTCCAGGGGGATCTGCGCGGCATTGGCGGCGGCGATGAAGGTGTCGGACATCGCCGCCAGGGCGATGCTCATGCCGCCCGACGCGGAGCCGGTGATGCCGGCCAGCAGGGTGACGGTGATCGCTTCGTTGACCAGCGGATTGGGAATGCTCCTGAGCGCGTCGGCCAGCACCAGGAAGCCCGGCAGCGAGGCGATTACCGCGCCGAAGCCGTACTCCGAGGCGGTGTTCATCGCCGCCAGCAGCGAGCCGGCCACCGCGCTGCGGGTGCCTTCGGCGAGGCGGCTGCGGATCGCCGCGAAGCCGCTCGCCAGCACCAGCAGGATGCCCAGCAGCAGGGCCGCCTGCACCGCCCAGATCGCGGTGAGCTTGCCGACCTCGGTCTGCAGCGGCGTGGCCATTCCGGCCAGTTGCAGGGTATGGACCTGGCCGTACCACTGCGGGATCCAGTGGGTGAACAGCAGGTTGGCGACCCCTACCAGCACCAGCGGTGAGAGCGCCAGCCAGGGATTGGGCAGGCGCAGGTCATCGGCGGTCTCCGGCTCGTTGCGCAGGTCGCTGCCGTAGCCTTCGCCGTTGCGCCGCGCCTTGTTCGCCTGGCGTCGCAGGTAGAGCATGCCCACGGCGAAGACGAACAGCGCGCCGAGGGTGCCGAGCCAGGGCGCGGCCCAGGCGTGGGTGCCGAAGAAGGTCGAGGGGATGATGTTCTGGATCTGCGGGGTGCCGGGCAGCGCGTCCATGGTGAAGGAAAACGCGCCGAGGGCGATGGTCGCCGGGATCAACCGCTTGGGGATGTCGCTCTGGCGGAACATCTCCGCGGCGAACGGGTAGACCGCGAACACCACCACGAACAGCGAGACGCCGCCGTAGGTGAGCAGCGCGCAGACTAGCACTATCGCCAGCATCGCCTGGCGGGTGCCGAGCAGGCGGATCGCCGCGGCGACGATGGAGCGGGAGAAGCCGGCCAGCTCGATCAGCTTGCCGAACACCGCGCCAAGCAGGAAAACCGGGAAGTAGAGCTTGATGAAACCGACCATCTTCTCCATGAACACCCCGGTGAAGGTCGGCGCGACCGCGCCGGGATCGGTGAGCAGCACGGCGCCGAGGGCGGCGAGGGGGGCGAACAGGATGACGCTGTAGCCCCGGTAGGCGGCCAGCATCAGCAGGCCCAGGGCGGCAAGGGCGATGATCACGCTCATCGGGCATATCTCCACGGCGCTGCGGGCGCGCTCCGCATGGGGAAGGGCGCTCCGGGCCTGTTTCTTGTTGTCGAACGGTGCGGGCACCGGCGTGACGGCCTGGAACGGGGCAGGGCCGTCGGAAAGCCCGGTAGCGATAACCGTGCCAGGCCACAAGGTCGCGGTTTTCGCGGGCTGCGGCGAGGCGAAGGGGCGTGCGGGGAAGAGTCTTGTCTCCAGATGGAGACGGGTTCGAGCCGAGGTGCGGGGCTATGCTGGTTTCAGTTCGTCTCGATTTCGAGACGAGTCCCGTTATCGAGACGGATGCCCAGCGCCACGATCTTCTTGTACAGGGTCGAGCGACCCAGGCCCAGGCGTTTCGCCGCTTCCACCACATTGCCGGCACTCTGCGCCAGGGCACGTGCGATCAGCTCGCGCTCGAAGGTTTCGCGGGCCCGTTGGAAATCGCCGACCGGCACCTCGTCCCCGGGCTGCGCAAGTTCAGGCAACGGCTGCAGGGGACCGAGCGCCGCGCCGAGGGCGGCGGCGTCCAGCAACGGCTGGTCGGCCAGCAGCAGCGCGCGTTCCAGCACGTTGCGCAGTTCGCGGACGTTGCCCGGCCAGGCATGCCGGGCGAGCAGCGCCAGGGCGTCGCCGCCGAGTTCGTGGAGACGGCCATGGTCGAGGCTGTCGAGGATCGACTCGCAGAGCGCCGGGAGGTCGTCCAGGCGCTGGCGCAACGGCGGGATCTCGATCGGCAGGACGTTCAGCCGGTAGTAGAGATCAGCGCGGAAACGGCCTTCGCGCATCGCCTGCTGGAGGTCGATGGAGGTGGCGGCGACCAGGCGGATGTCGCTGCGGATCACTTCGTTGGAACCCACCGCTTCGAATTCTTTCTCCTGTAGCACGCGCAACAGCTTGCCTTGCAACGCCAGCGGCATGTCGCCGATCTCGTCGAGGAACAACGTGCCGCCCTGGGCCACCTGCAACTTGCCAGGTCGACCCTTGCGCTCGGCACCGGTGAAGGCCCCGGGTGCGGTACCGAAGAATTCGGCCTCCAGCAGGCTTTCCGGGATCGCCGCGGCGTTCACGCTGACGAAGGCCTTGTGCGCCCGCGGCGAAGCGCTGTGGATGGCGTGGGCGAGCAGTTCCTTGCCGGTGCCGGTCTCGCCGAGCAGCAGCACCGGCGCTTCGCTGGCCGCGCCATGGCGGGCGCGGCGCTTGACTTCCAGGCTGGCCGGACTGGTGCCGACGAAGTGGCTGAAGCTGTACTTGGCCTGGCGCGCCTGCAATTGCGAGCGGGTCGAGGCCAGTTCGCGCTGCATGCTCAGGTAGCGGGTCACCAGCGGCGACAGCGAGCGCAGTTCGTCGAGCAGGGCGAAGCCGATGGCGCCGATCACCTCGCCGGCGTCGTCGTGGATCGGCAGGCGCATCACCACCAAGGGGTCCTTCGCGCTGTCCATCATGTCCAGCAGGATCGGCTTGCCGCTGCGCACCACCTCGCGCAGCAGGCTGCCGGGAATCACGCTCTCGCAGGGCCGGCCGATGGCCTGCGCCGGCTCGGCGAGGCCGAAGCGCTGCGCGTAGCGCTGGTTGATCCAGACGATGCGCGCCTCGCGGTCGACGATCACCGTGCCTTCGCTGGAGCCTTCGACGATCTCGAACAGCGAGCGGATCGCCTGCTGGCGTACGCGCTGGTAATCCTGGAGGCTATCGGCAGCGGTCATCGGCGGCTCCTGCGGCGGGCGGCGAAACGGGCCGCCACTGTAGCCGGGAAGCCGCTCTCGGTGAAGGCTCAGGATTCCTCGACGGCCAGCGCGGCGGTGTTTTCCCGCTGCGCCTGGGCGGCGGGCGAGCGGACCTGGAGGATCAGCAGCGCGGCGAGCCCGGCGGGTATCGCCGCAAGGATGAAGATATTCTCCACGGATATGTGCATGCCCAGCAGCAGGCTGCCGAACAGCGGGCCGAGGATCGAACCGAAGCGGCCCACGCCCAGCGCCCAGCCGGTGCCGGTGGCGCGTACCTGGGCCGGGTAGAAGTTGCTGGCGAAGGCGTTCAGGGTCAGCTGCCCGCCGATGATGCAGAAGCCGGCGGCGAAGACGAACGCCAGCAGCCAGCGCGGCTGGTCGTGGTTGAGGCCGAGGAGCAGGGTGCACAGCGCGGCGCCGGCGAGAATCGCCGCCAGCAGGCGCACCTTGCTGCGCAGGCGGTCGGCGAGCCAGGCCAGGAGCATCGCGCCGAGGGTGCCGGCGAAGAGGAACATCGAGGTCGCCAGGTTCGCCGCATTGCGTGTCAGGCCGCTTTCCTGGAGCAGCGAGGGCAGCCAGCTGACCATGAAGTAGAGCAGGATCAGGCTGACGAAGAAGGTCGCCCAGAGCAGCAGGGTCGGGCGCGCATAGCCGTGGCGGAACAGCTCCAGCACGCTCAGGCGCGCCGCCGGCTCGGCGTCGGCCTGTGCCGGCGGCGGCTGCCAGCCCGGCGCCATGCGCTCGCTGAGCTGGCGCAGGCGGATATAGGGCGGCGCGTCGCGCAGCAGGCGCGGCAGCGACTCCGGCAGGAACAGCCAGAGGAACGGAAACAGCAGCAACGGGGTGACGCCGCCGGCGAGGAACACCGCCTGCCAGCCGAAGCCGTCCATGAAGGCGGCCGCGACGAAACCGCCGGCGGCGCCGCCGAAGGAGAAACCGCAGGCCGCCAGGGTGACCATCAGGGTACGCAGGCGCGGTGGCGAGTACTCGGCCATCAGCGCCATGGCGCTGGGCATTGCCCCGCCCATTCCGATGCCGCAGACGAAGCGCGCCAGCATCAGGCTTTCCAGGGAACCGGCGAAGACCATCAGGACGGTCAGGCTGGCGTAGATCAGCACGCAGCAGAGCAGCACCCGACGGATGCCGAAGCGGTCCGCCAGCGGCGTCACCAGCAGCGAACCGACGGTCAGGCCGAACAGGTTGGCGCTGAACACCGGGCCGAACGCGGCCTTGTCCAGGCCCCATTCCTGGGCCAGGGTCGGCACCACGTAGCCGAGCACCTGGGCATCGTAGCCATCGGTGACCAGCAACAGGGCGAGGAGCAGCAGCAACAGCCACTGGTAGCGGGACACGGGGCGCGCGTCGAGCGCCGCGCGAAAGCTGGCGATCTGGTTCTGCATCGCAAGGTACCTGAGGTTCTTATTGGTGATGGGGCGTCCGGCGGACGCCCCCCTTTATCTTCAGGAGCGGGACTCTGCGGTCGCTCAGGCGGCCGGGGTGTCCGGCTGGTTGGCCGGATGGGCCTGGCGGAACGCCGGATGAGCGGCGGCCAGGGCGGCGACCCGGCGGATCCGTGGCCAGGCGTCCAATGCCACGCCGAAGCGCTCGGCGGCGTAGAGCTGCGGGACCAGGTAGACGTCGGCCAGGCCCGGCCGGTCGCCGAAGCACCAGCCCTGGTCGCCGATCAGTTGCTCGACGGCGGCGAGGCCCTGGCCGACCCAGTGGCCGATCCACTGCCGGACCTGCTCTTCGTCGTGGCCCCACTGGCGCAGCAGGTTGAGCACGCTGGCGTTGTGCAACGGGTGGATGTCGCAGCCGACCAGCGCCGCGACCCCGCGCTCGTGGGCGCGGCGCAGCGGATCGCTGGAGAACAGGGCGGGTTGCGGGTAGCGCTCCTCGAGGTATTCGATGATCGCCGGCGACTGGATCAGCAGATCGCCCTCGTCGACCTGCAGGGCCGGTACGCGGCCCTGTGGGTTGAGCGCCAGGTAGGCGGGTTGGCGGTGTTCGCCGCCGTCGCGGAGCAGGTTGACCGGCAGCGACTGGTAGTCCAGCCCCTTCAGCGCCAGGGCGATGCGCACCCGGTAGGAGGAGGTGGAACGGTAATAGGTATAGAGCTTCATCCGCGCGCCCCCGGATGGGCCGCGAGCACCTTGCCGCGACATTCGCCGAAGCCGATCGAGACCTGCCCCTCGCGTTTGCAGCGGGCGCGCAGGATGACCTCGTCGCCGTCCTCGAGGAAGCGCCGGGTCTCGCCGGAGGCCAGCTGCACCGGCTGCTTGCCGCCAGCGGTGATCTCCAGCAACGAGCCGAACTGGCCGGGCTCGGCGCCGGACAGGGTGCCGGAGCCGAACAGGTCGCCGGGCTGCAACTGGCAGCCGTTGACGCTGTGGTGGGCGACCATCTGCGCCACCGTCCAGTACATGCTCAGGCTGTTGCTCAGGGTCAGGCGCTGCGGCGGCAGGCCTTTCTCGCGCAGGCCCTCGGTGAGCAGCAGGACCTCCAGTTCGATGTCGAAGGCGCCGTGGGCCTGGTCGTTGTCGTCGTAGAGATACGGCAGCGGCCGCGGGTCGCCTTCGGGGCGCGCTGGCTGGGCGCGGCGGAACGGTTCCAGGGCCTCGGCGGTGACCACCCAGGGCGAGACGCTGGTGATGAAGCTCTTCGACAGGAACGGGCCGAGCGGTTGGTATTCCCAGGCCTGGATGTCGCGCGCCGACCAGTCGTTGAGCAGGCAGAAGCCGGCGATGTGCTCGGCGGCGCGGGAAACCGGGATGGCTTCGCCCGGGGCGTTGCCCTGGCCGATCCAGATGCCCAGCTCCAGTTCGTAGTCCAGCCGCGCGCAGGGGCCGAACACCGGCTCGCTGGCGCCGGCCGGCAGGGTCTGGCCGTTGGGCCGGCGCACTTCGCTGCCGGAGACGCGCACGGTCGAGGCGCGGCCGTGGTAGCCGATGGGCACGTGCTTGTAGTTGGGCAGCAGCGGGTTGTCCGGGCGGAACAGCTTGCCGACGTTCTCGGCATGGCGGATGCCGACGTAGAAGTCGGTGTAGTCGCCGATCCTGGCCGGCAGGTGCATTTGGCATTCGGCGGCCGGATGGAGCAGCTCCGGGCGCTCCGCGGCACCTTCGCCGAGCAGCTCCAGCAGGCGCTGGCGCAGCGCCACGCGGGCCGGCTTGCCGAGGGCGAAGAAAGCGTTCAGCGCACCGCCACGGGTGGCTTCGGCGGCTTCGCCGGCGGCACCCTCGAACAGGCCGGCGGCCAGAGCCGCCTCCAGGTCGAGGATCGAGTCGCCGATGGCCACGCCGCAACGCGGGCTCAGGCCGGCACGGCTGAAGATGCCCAGCGGCAGGTTCTGCAGGGGAAAGTCGGCATGCCCATTGGCGGAGGCGACCCAGCTACGAGTGGGGGTTGGCTGGTTCATGGGGTTATCTCCGTTGCGGGTTGAAGGTGGATACGAGCGACGCCCAGCAGGCATCGTAGTCATTCTGCAGGGCCGGCGTCTCGAGGGCGGCACGGCTCGGCCGGAGGACCTGGCTGGTCTCGAACATGAAGGCCATGGTCTGGTCGATCCTGTGCGGCCTGAGGTCGGCGGCGATGGCCTTGTCGCAGCTTTCCGCGTCGGGGCCGTGGGCGCTCATGCAACTGTGCAGCGAGGCGCCGCCGGGCACGAAGCCGCCGGCCTTGGCGTCATAGGCGCCCTGGATCAGGCCCATGAATTCGTTCATCAGGTTGCGGTGGAACCATGGCGGACGGAAGGTGTTCTCGGCCACCATCCAGCGCGGCGGGAAGATCACGAAGTCGATGTTGGCCAGGCCGTGGACGCTGGTGGGGGAGGTCAGCACGGTGAAGATCGACGGGTCCGGGTGGTCGAAGCTGACCGTGCCGATGGTGTTGAAGCGGCGCAGGTCGTACTTGTAGGGCACGTTGTTGCCGTGCCAGGCGACCACGTCCAGCGGCGAATGGTCGAGCTCGCAGGCCCACAGCTCGCCGAGGTATTTCTGCACCAATTGCAGCGGCTGGCGGCTGTCCTCGTAGCGCGCCACCGGGGCCAGGAAATCGCGCGGATTGGCCAGGCCGTTGCTGCCGATCGGCCCGAGGTCGGGTAGGCGCAGCGGCGCGCCGTGGTTCTCGGCGATATAGCCGCGCGCCTCGCCGTCGAGCAGCTCGACGCGGAACTTCATCCCGCGCGGGATCACCGCGATCTCCAGCGGCTCGACCTGCAGCGCGCCGAGTTCGGTGCACAGGCGCAGGCGGCCCAGCTGCGGGACCAGCAGCAGTTCGCCATCGGCGTCGTAGAAGCAACGCTCCATCGAGCGGTTGGCCAGGTATTGGTAGATGCTCACGCCGGCCGGCTTGTCGCCGGGCGCGTTGGCGGCCATGCGCAGCAGGCCGTCGAGGAAGTCGGTGGGTTGCTCGGGCAATGCCAGCGGGTCCCAGCGCAGGCGGTTGGGAGTCGGCGCATCCAGCTCGGCACCGGCGATCTGTCGTTCCAGGCGGCGGAACGGTGGGTGCTTGGCCGACGGCGTGATGCGGTACAGCCAGGTGCGCCGGGCCTCGCTGCGAGCCATGGTGAAAGCGGTGCCGGAGAGCAGTTCGGCGTACAGGCCGTAGGGCGCTTTCTGCGGGGAGTTCTGGCCGAGCGGCAGGGCGCCGGGGAGCGCTTCGCTGCTGAATTCGTTGCCGAAGCCCGATTGATAGGCGAGGGCAGTGGAGTCGAGGTTCATCTGAGGCCTCCGGGGAAGTGGGGCAGCTTGCCGCCGATCCGCCGGGGACCTGGCACGCTGGCTGCGTTATTTTTATCGTAATTCAATTACGCATAACGTAATTTGAGCGGAAAGCAGCGTCAAGCTATAACGTCGGCCCCGCCCGCAGGAACCCGCGTCCATGGAAAAGAACAGCAGTCCCGCCGAAACCTCCGGCAAGCAGAAGGTCCGCTCCGCCGAAGTCGGCACCGATATCCTCAAGGCCCTCGCCGAACTGTCGCCGGCGACCTCGCTGTCGCGCCTGGCGGAGCATGTGGGCATGCCGGCGAGCAAGGTCCATCGCTACCTGCAGGCGTTGATCGCCAGCGGCTTCGCGGTCCAGGACGCCTCCACCAACCATTACTCGCTGGGGCGCGAGGCGCTGCGCGTGGGCCTGGCGGCGCTGGACAGCATGGACGTGCTGAAGAGCGCCGCCGCGCCGCTGGCCGAACTGCGCGACCAGCTCAACGAGACCTGTTTCCTCGCCGTCTGGGGCAACCGTGGCGCCACCGTGGTGCAGGTGGAACAGGCGGTGCGCGCGGTGACGGTGGTCACCCAGGTCGGCTCGGTGCTGCCGCTGCTCGGCTCGTCCACCGGGCTGGTGTTCGCCGCCTTCCTGCCGGAACTGGAGGTGGCTGAATTGCGCGACGAGGAACTGGCCGGCCGCGACGACCATCCGTTGGCTGCGCCCCCGGCCTATGAGGCGCTGCTGGAAGGCATCCGCGCGCGCGGCCTGCATGCGATCCACGGCCTGCTGATGCCTGGCGTGGAAGCGCTCTCGGCGCCGGTGTTCGACGCCCGCGGGCGGGTGGCGGCGGTACTCACGGTGGTCGGCCCGGCGAGCATCTTCCAGGCCGAGGAACAGGGGCCGGCGGCGGAACGGCTGCTGGCGACGACCCGGGCTATCAGTTGGCGGATGGGGTATGACGGCCCGCAGGGTGGATGACGCAGTGTCCGAGCCTGGGCGTGACGTCGGGTAGGGCGGATTACCGCTCGCGGTTATCCGCCGCTTCTCAGGCCTTGGCCAGCAAAGCCTTCGCCGCCCGCGAGCCGTTGCTCCTGCCGAGCACCGCGCAGATGCGCTGGCCGGCGTCGACCAGGGCGTGCATGTCCACCCCGGTCTCGATCCCCAGGCCGTTCAGCAGGTAGAGCACGTCTTCGCTGGCGACGTTGCCGGTGGCGCCCTTGGCATAGGGACAGCCGCCGAGGCCGGCCACCGAGCTGTCGAATACCGCGACGCCTTCCAGCAGGCTGGCGTAGATGTTCGCCAGGGCCTGCCCGTAGGTGTCGTGGAAGTGCCCGGCGAGGCGCTCGCGGGGAACCTCGCCGGCCACCGCCTCGATCAGCCGGCGGGTGGCGCCGGCGGTGCCGATGCCGATGGTATCGCCCAGGGACACCTCGTAGCAGCCCATCTGCTGGAGCTCGCGGGCGACCCAGGCGACCTGGCGCGGATCGACATCGCCGTCGTAGGGACAGCCGAGCACGCAGGAAATGTAGCCGCGCACCCGCACCTGGTGCTGGTGCGCCGCCTCCAGCACCGGTACGAAGCGCTCCAGGCTGTCCTTGATCGAGCAGTTGATGTTGCGCTGGGAGAAGGCCTCCGACGCGGCGGCGAACACCGCCACTTCCTTCACCCCCGACTCCAGGGCCGCCTCGAAGCCCTTCAGGTTCGGCGCCAGCGCCGCGTAGGTCACGCCGGGACGCTGGCGGATACCGGCGAACACCTCGGCCGAGCCGGCCATCTGCGGCACCCACTTGGGCGAGACGAAGCTGCCCACCTCGATGTAATCCAGGCCGGCGGCGCTCAGGTCATCGACCAGGCGGATCTTGTCGGCTACCTCGATCGGCTGTTTCTCGTTCTGCAGTCCGTCGCGCGGACCGACTTCCACCAGGCGGACCTTCTTCGGCAGGTTCATGCTGTTCCTCGTCTTGGCTGTCAGGCCTGGTTCTCGTCCAGCTCCACCAGCGGCGTGCCTTCCTCGACCAGTTCGCCCTCGCTGCAATACAGCGCCTTCACCACCCCGGCGTGGGGCGCGCGGATGCTGTGTTCCATTTTCATCGCCTCCAGCACCACCAGGGCGGCGCCGGCGTCGACCGTCTGGCCGGGCTCGACCAGGACCCGCACGATACTGCCGTTCATCGGCGCGCTCAAACCGCCCTGGTGGGCATGAGCGGCCTCGGCCTCGGCGATCGGGTCGACGGCTTCGATGGTCAGCAGTTCGCCAGCCCATTCGAGGAACAGCCGGGAACCGCGGCGCAAAGCCGTCGAGCGACGGGTGACGCCATCCACCAGGCTGACCAGGTCGTCGCCATCGAGGCGGTACTGGCTGGGGCTGGCGTGGCGCAGGCGGACGCAACGGCGTTCGTCGCGGCAGCGCAGCACCAGGTCCGACTCCCGCGCCAGGGCGCTGCGCCAGCCGTCGTTGCGGCTCCACGGCGAATGCGGGTCGTCGTCGCGGCGGTAGCCGGCTTCGCTCTGCAACCAGGCTTCGGCGGCGGCCTGCCAGAAATGCTCCGGCAACGGCTCTGGCGCCGGCAGCAGGTCGGCTTCGTGGCGGGCGATGAAACCGGTGTCCAGTTCGGCGGCGGCGAATGCCGGATGGCCGAGGATGCGGCGGAGGAACGCCAGGTTGCTGCGCACGCCGCCGACCGAGGTTTCCGCCAGCATCGCCAGCAGGCGCTGGCGGGCTTCCTCGCGGGTTTCGCCCCAGGCGATCAGCTTGGCCAGCATCGGGTCGTAGAACGGCGAGACCTCGTCGCCTTCGCGTACTCCGCTGTCGATCCGCCGGCCGGGGCCGGCGGCCGCTTCGCGGTATAGCGCCAGGCGGCCGCTGGCGGGGAGGAAGCCGCCCTCGGGGTCTTCCGCGTAGAGCCGTACTTCGATGGCGTGGCCGTTCAGCGGCACCTGTTCCTGCGTCAGCGGCAGCGCCTCGCCGCGAGCGACGCGGATCTGCCAGGCGACCAGGTCGAGGCCGGTGATGGCCTCGGTGACCGGGTGCTCGACCTGCAGGCGGGTGTTCATTTCCATGAAGAAGAACTGGCCACGTTCGTCGAGGAGGAATTCGACGGTACCGGCGCCGACGTAGCCGATCGCCTGCGCCGCGCGTACCGCGGCCTCGCCCATGGCCCGGCGCAGTTCCGCGCCGAGACCGGGGGCGGGGGCTTCCTCGACGACCTTCTGGTGGCGGCGCTGGATCGAACAGTCGCGTTCGTTGAGGTACAGGCAGTGGCCGTGGCGGTCGGCGAACACCTGGATCTCCACGTGGCGCGGCTTGAGCAGGTATTTCTCCACCAGCATCCGCGCGTCGCCGAAGGCGGCCTTGGCCTCGCGCTGTGCGGAGGAGAGGGCCTCGGCCAGCTCGGCCTCGCGCTCCACCACCTTCATGCCCTTGCCGCCGCCGCCAGCGGCGGCCTTGAGCAGCACCGGGTAGCCGACCCGCCCGGCTTCCCGGCGGAAGGTCTCGAGGTCCTGGGCTTCGCCGTGGTAGCCGGGCACCAGCGGCACCCCGGCGTCTTCCATCAACGCCTTGGCCGCCGACTTGCTGCCCATGGCGTCGATGGCCGCCGCCGGCGGCCCGAGGAAGAGCAGGCCGGCTTCCTCGCAGGCGCGGGCGAAGCCGGCGTTCTCCGAGAGGAAGCCGTAGCCGGGATGGATCGCCTGGGCTCCGCTGGCGAGAGCGGCGGCGATGATCCGGTCGCCGCGCAGGTAGCTGTCGGCGGGCTTGGCGCCGCCCAGGTCGACGGCGATGTCGGCTTCGGCGACGTGGCGGGCGTGGCGGTCGATCTCGCTGTGCACGGCGACGCTGCCGATGCCGAGGGCGCGCGCGCTGCGCATCACCCGGCAGGCGATCTCGCCGCGGTTGGCGACCAGGATGCGCTGGATGCTGCGGTAGTCCGGGCTCATGCGTCGTTTCTCCAGGCGGGCGTGCGTTTCTCCAGGAAGGCGCGCAGGCCTTCCTGGCCTTCCGGGCTGATGCGGATGCGGGCGATGGCCGCTTCGGTGTAGCGGCGTAGCGCCGGGCTCAGTTCGGCGGCCTCGACCTCATGGTAGAGCGCCTTGCAGGCCACCAGGGCGCGCGGGCTGTTTTGCAGCAGGTTGGCGATCCAGGCCTCGGCCTGGCTTTCCAGTTCGGCGGCGGGACAGCTTTCGCTGAGCAGGCCAAGTTCGCTGGCGCGGCGTCCGTCGAAGCGCTCGGCGGTCAGCGAATAGCGTCGCGCGGCGCGCTGGCCGATGGCCTTGACCACGAACGGGGCGATGGTCGCCGGGATCAGGCCGATGCGTACCTCGGACAGGCAGAAGGTCGCGTCGTCGCTGCCGATGGCCATGTCGCAGCAACTGACCAGGCCGACCCCGCCGCCGAATACCGCGCCCTGGACCACCGCCAGGGTCGGCTTGGGCAGGTTGTAGAGGTGGGTCATGAGTTCGGCGATACGCTGGGCGTCGGCCAGGTTGCCCTGGTAGTCGAGGTCCACCGACTGCTGCATCCAGGCCAGGTCGGCACCGCCGCAGAAGTGCCGGCCACGGCCGCGCAGCACCAGCAGGCGGACCTGCGGGTCGCTGCCGACGCGATCGATGGCCTGCAACAGTTCGTCGATCACGACGGCATTGAAGGCATTGTTCTTTTCCGCCCGGTCCAGCCACAGGGTGGCTACGCCGCGCGGGTCGATCTCAAGCTGGATGGTCTGGAATTCGCTCATGCTGGTCTGCTCGTCACATGCGGAACACGCCGAAGGCGGTCGGCTCGATGGGGGCGTTGAGGGCGGCGGAAAGCGCCAGGGCGAGTACCTCGCGGGTCTGCGCCGGATCGATCACGCCGTCGTCCCACAGTCGCGCGCTGGAGTAGTAGGGATGGCCCTGATGCTCGTACTGCTCGAGGATCGGCGCCTTGATCTTCGCCTCCTCTTCGACGCCGAGCTGCTGGCCGGCGCGCTCGGCCTGCTCGCGCTTGACCTGGGCGAGCACCCCGGCGGCCTGTTCGCCGCCCATCACGCCGATCCTCGCGTTCGGCCACATCCACAGGAAGCGCGGGTCGTAGGCGCGCCCGCACATGCCGTAGTTGCCGGCGCCGAAGCTGCCGCCGATCAGCACGGTGAACTTCGGCACCCGCGCGCAGGCCACCGCGGTCACCAGCTTGGCGCCGTGCTTGGCGATGCCGCCGGCCTCGTACTTCTGGCCGACCATGAAACCGGTGATGTTCTGCAGGAACAGCAGCGGGATGCCGCGCTGGCAGGCCAGTTCGATGAAGTGCGCGCCTTTCTGCGCAGCCTCGGCGAAGAGGATGCCGTTGTTGGCCAGGATCGCGATCGGATAGCCGTGCAGGTGGGCGAAGCCGCAGACCAGGGTGGTGCCGAACAGCGCCTTGAACTCGTCGAACTCGGAGCCGTCCACCAGCCGCGCGATCACTTCGCGCACGTCGTAGGGCTGCTTGCTGTCGGCGGGAATCACCCCGTACAGCTCCTCGGCGGGGTACAGCGGCGCACGCGGCGCACGGCATTGCAGCCGGCCCTGCTTGCGCCAGTTGAGGTTGGCGACGCAGCGGCGGGCGATGGCCAGGGCATGGTCGTCGTCCTCGGCGTAATGGTCGGCGACCCCGGAGACCTTGCAGTGCACGTCGGCGCCGCCAAGTTCCTCGGCGCTGACCACCTCGCCGGTGGCGGCCTTCACCAGCGGCGGCCCGGCGAGGAAGATGGTGGCCTGTTCGCGCACCATCACGGTTTCGTCGCACATCGCCGGTACGTAGGCCCCGCCGGCGGTGCAGGAGCCCATCACCACGGCGATCTGCGGGATGCCACGGGCACTCAGGTTGGCCTGGTTGAAGAAGATCCGGCCGAAGTGCTCGCGATCGGGGAACACCTCGTCCTGGCGCGGCAGGTTGGCGCCGCCGGAGTCCACCAGATAGATGCACGGCAGGCGGTTCTCCAGGGCAATGGCCTGGGCGCGCAGGTGCTTCTTCACGGTCAGCGGGTAGTAGGTGCCGCCTTTCACCGTGGCGTCGTTGCCGACGATCATGCATTCCACCCCTTCGACCCGGCCGATGCCGGCGACGATGCCGGCGGCGGCGACGTCTTCGCCGTAGACTTGGTGGGCGGCGAGCGCGGAAAGCTCGAGGAACGGCGAGCCGGGGTCGAGCAGGCGGTTGATGCGTTCGCGCACCAGCAGCTTGCCGCGCGCGCTGTGCCGGGCCTGGGCGGCGCTACCGCCGCCTTCGTGGATGCGGCCGAGGAGGGTGCGCAGGTCGTTGACCTGTTCCAGCATGGTCGCGGCGTTGGCCGCGAACTCGGCGGAGCGTGGGTTGATCTGGGTGTGCAGGATGGCCATGGCGGCGGCTCCGTGTCGAGGTGGCCGGAACCGGCTTGCGCCGGTTCCCGGCCTGGCGATGCGCCTGTCGATGCAGTGGAATGCCTTCTCCCTTCCGGGAAAGGGCCGCGGAAGCCAGGCTTCAGCGGGTTTCGTTGAACAGCTCGCGGCCGATCAGCATGCGGCGGATCTCGCTGGTGCCGGCGCCGATCTCGTAGAGCTTGGCGTCGCGCAGCAGGCGGCCGGTGGAAAACTCGTTGATGTAGCCGTTGCCGCCGAGGATCTGGATCGCGTCCAGGGCCATCTGGGTGGCGCGCTCGGCGCTGTAGAGGATCACTCCGGCGGCATCCTTGCGGGTGGTCTCGCCGCGGTCGCAGGCGGCGGCCACCGCGTACAGGTAGGCGCGGCTGGCGTTGAGACTGGTGTACATGTCGGCGACCTTGCCCTGGACCAGTTGAAACTCGCCGATGCTCTGGCCGAACTGGCGGCGGTCGTGGATATAGGGCACCACCACGTCCATGCAGGCCTGCATGATTCCCACCGGGCCGCCGGAAAGCACCACGCGTTCGTAGTCGAGGCCGCTCATCAGCACCTTGACCCCGCCGTTGACCGCACCGAGGACGTTTTCCTCGGGCACCTCGACGTCCTGGAAGATCAGCTCGCAGGTGTTCGAGCCGCGCATGCCCAGCTTGTCCAGCTTCGGCCCGCGGCTGAAGCCTTTCCAGTCGCGTTCGACGATGAACGCGGTGATCCCGTGCGCGCCCTTGTCCATGTCGGTCTTGGCGTAGATCACGTAGGTATGGGCGTCGGGACCGTTGGTGATCCACATCTTGCTGCCGTTGAGAACGAAGCGATCGCCGACGCGGTCGGCGCGCAGCTTCATCGACACCACGTCGGAGCCGGCGTTGGGTTCGCTCATCGCCAGCGCGCCGATATGCTCGCCGGAGACCAGTGCCGGCAGGTAGCGGGCCTTCTGTTCGGCGTTGCCGTTGCGCTTGATCTGGTTGACGCAGAGGTTGGAGTGCGCGCCATAGGACAGCGCCACCGAGGCCGAGGCCCGGCTGATCTCCTCCATGACCACGGCGTGGGCCAGGTAGCCCAGCGCCGAACCGCCGTACTCCTCGTCGACGGTGATGCCGAGCAGGCCCATCTCGCCGAACTTGCGCCACATGTCCATGGGGAACTGGTTGTCCTGGTCGATCTGCGCGGCGCGCGGCTGCAACTCGGCGGCGGCGAAGCCGCGAACCTGGTCGCGGAGCATGTCGATGGTTTCGCCGAGGGCGAAGTTGAGGCTGGGGTAGGTCATGCTTTCACCTGTAATTGTGCTTGTCCGGTTTAAAGCTTCGGATGAAGTTTAAGAAGTAACCTTCTGTTTAATATCGGTTTTCACCAGGGCGGCGCGGCAGCGCTCTTCGGCGGTGTCGAGTTCCAGCTGCATCTGTTCGATATCCAGCAACTGCTGTTCCAGCTGGGCGCGGCGCTCGGCGATCTTTTCCAGCATGGTGTTCAACTGTTTCTGGTTGCCGCTGCTCGGGTCCGGGTCGTAGAGCTCGATCAGCTCGCGGCACTCGGCGAGGGAAAAGCCGATGCGCTTGCCGCGCAGGATCAGCTTCAGGCTGACCTTGTCGCGCGGCGAGTAGATACGTTCCAGGCCGCGCCGCTCGGGAGAGAGCATGCCTTGCTCCTCATAGAAGCGGATGGCGCGGGTGGTGATGTCCAGCTCGCGGGCGAGATCGGAAATGGTGTAGGTGGTGGACATGCGCGGGGCACCTGCTCGTTTACCTTTACGTTAACGTAAAGATGTGCCGGTTTTCTGTCAACGGCCCGCGCCGGGAAAAATGACAAGCATGAAAGATGCTTGTCAGAAAGATTTAACCTGCTCCTCATGAAAGGACACGGATGGCTCTGTTCTGCTTCACCGAACGCGTTTTTTCCGGAGGAGTCGTGATGAGTCGGCTGGTGTCCTACAGGGTGGTCCTGGCCTGCCTGCTCGCCGCATTGTCCGCGGCGCTCGTGGCGGCCCAGCAGCAGCGCACGTTCGAGCGTATCTGGTTCAAGCTGGAACAGCGCCATGGCGACGTCGCAGGGCGGGAGCGGGCGCTGGGTCTGGCCGACTTCCGGGTCGACATCGAGGCCCGTGTGCTCGGCGCCGAAGCCAACGTCTCGGCGCTGTCCTTCGACCCGGACCGGCGCAGCCTGGTCAGCGTGACCAACCAGGACCCGCACTTCCTCGAACTGTCGTTGGACGGTGAGCTGTTGCGGCGTATTCCGCTGCGTGGTTTCCGGGACCCGGAGGCCATCGAATACGTCCGTCCCGGTGTCTACGTGGTGGCCGAGGAGCGCCGCCAGCGCCTGGTGGAAATCCATGTGGATGCCGGCGCGCGGGAGATCCATATCGACGACCCGCGCAACGCCCGCAAGCTCTCGCTGGGGCTGGAAAGCAAACGCAACAAGGGTTTCGAGGGGCTGGCCTACGACCCGTTGCGCCAGCGCCTGTTCGTGGCCCGGGAAAAGGCGCCGGTGGGTATCATCGAGGTCAACGGTTTCTTCAACGACCGCGGCGAGGCGCTCGACCTGAGCGTTGGCGGCGACCCGCGGCGCGATCGCGGGCTGTTCCTCACCGACCTCTCCAGCCTCTACTATCACAAGGCCAGCGATCACCTGCTGGTGCTCTCCGACGAGTCGCGCCTGGTCATCGAACTGGATCGCGCCGGGCGCCCGCTCGGAGGCCTGACCCTGCGCGCCGGCAACCACGGCCTGGCGGACGACGTGCCGCAGGCCGAGGGGCTGGCGATGGATGATCGGGGGAATCTGTACCTGGTCAGCGAACCCAACCTGTTCTACCGCTTCAGCCGTCCGTTGCGGGCGGGCCGCTAGGTGGGCGTCTCAGCCTTGCGACCAGCCGCCGCCGAGGGCGCGATAGAGGGCGACGCCATTGTTCAGGCGCAGGCCCCGCAGGTGGATCAGTTGCTGTTCCGAGTCGAACAGGCTGCGCTGGGCGTCGAGCATTTCCAGGTAATTGGCGACACCCTTGGCATAGCGCTTGCGTACCAGTTGCAGGCGTTCACGGTCGGCGTCGCGGACAGCGCGCTGCGCGCGCAGCTGGAGCTCCAGCTGGTCGCCGGCGCTGAGCGCGTCGGCGACCTCGCGGAAGGCGACCTGGATGCTTTCCTCGTAGCGGTTGACGGCGATGTCCTTGCGCACTTCGGCGAGGTCGAGATTGGCGCGGTTGCGTCCGCCGTCGAAGATCGGCAGGGTCATCTGCGGGCTGAAGGTCCAGACCCGGCTGCCGCCCCTGAACAGGCCGTGCAGGCCTGAACTGGCCGAGCCCAGGTCGGTGCTCAGGCGCAGGCTCGGGAAGAACGCCGCGCGCGCCGCGCCGATGTTGGCGTTGGCCGCGCGCAGTTGTTGTTCGGCCTGGCGGATGTCCGGACGCCGCGCGAGTAGCTCCGAGGGCAGTCCGGCGGGCAGTGGCTGCAGCTGGAGGTGCTCCAGGTCCAGCTGGCTATCCTGCCAGTCGCCGGTGAAGTCGCCGAGCAGCAGCTGCAGACCGCTGACCGCCTGGCTGCGTTCGCGAACCAGCGCGGCGTGGGTGGCGCGGGCGCTTTCCACCAGCATTTCCTCGCTGCGCAGGTCGATGCGCGTGCTCATCCCGGCGGCGTAGCGCTTGCGCACCAGCGCCAGGCCGTTTTCCCGCGCGTGCAGGGTGCGTTCCGCCAGCCGTTGCTGTGCGTACAGCGCCCGTTCCTGCACGTAGCCGCCGGCGACCTCGGCGATCAGGGCGATCCGCGCGCTGCGCTGGGCCTCCTCGCTGGCCAGGTAGTCGGCCAGGGCGGCGTCGCCGAGGTTTTTCACCCGGCCGAAGAAGTCCAGCTCGAAGGCGCTGATGCCGGCTGCGACCCGATAGCGCTGTTCGACCTGGCCGGCCTCGCGGGTTTCGCCGCGCATGCGCTCGCGCTCGTAGCGACCGCTGGCCTCCAGCGTCGGCAAGCGCTCCGAGGCCTGTACGCCATATAGCGCGCGGGCTTCCTCGATGCGCAGGGCGGCGACGCGCAGGTTGCGGTTGTGCTCCAGGGCCTGGCCGATCATCTGGCGCAGCACCGGGTCGGTGAACTGTTGTTGCCAGTCGTCCAGCCTGGCCCGGTCGCCAGCCTGCTGGCTCGCCGGGACGGCCGGATAGGCCGTCGGGATCGGCGCCTCCGGGCGCTGGTAGCGGGGCGCCAGCGAACAGGCGCCGAGCAGGCCCAGGCACAGCGCCAGGGAGGAGGCCGAGAGTTTCGAAAGGGGCATCAGGTCAGCTCCGTTGGGGTATTGGCCGACGCATCGGCGCGAGGCGCCTTGCGCAGCCGGAACAGGCGGCCGACCACCAGGAAGAACAGCGGCACCAGGAACACCGCGAGCACGGTGGCGGTGACTATCCCGCCGAGCACCCCGGTGCCGATGGCGATCTGGGCGCCGGAACCGGCGCCGCTGGAGAGCGCCAGCGGGATCACCCCGAAACCGAAGGCCAGCGAGGTCATGACGATCGGCCGCAGGCGCAGGCGCGCGGCTTCCAGGGTCGCCCGCAGCAGGTCCATGCCTTCCTGGTAATGGTCCTTGGCCACCTCGATGATGAGGATGGCGTTCTTCGCCGAGAGGCCGATGATGGTGATCAGGCCGACCTTGAAGTAGATGTCGTTGGGCAGGCCGCGCAGGCTCACCCCGAGCAGCGCGCCGAGCACGCCCAGCGGCACCACCAGGATCACCGCCAGCGGGATCGACCAGCTCTCGTAGAGGGCGGCCAGGGCGAGGAACACGATCAGCACCGAGAGGGTGAACAGCGCCGGCGCCTGGGCGCCGGACAGGCGTTCCTCGTAGGACTGGCCGGACCACTCGTGGGCGACGCCCTCGGGCAGGCCCTGCATCAGCTGTTCCATCGCCGCCATCGCCTCGCCGCTGCTGTAGCCCGGCGCGGCCTGGCCCTCGAGGTTGAACGAGGGATAGCCGTTGTAGCGGGTCAGTTGCGGCGGGCCGAGGGTCCAGGCGGCCCTGGCGAACGTCGCCAGCGGGACCATCTCGCCCTGCTCGTTGCGCACGTGCAGCTTGCCGATGTCGTCGATGCTCAGGCGCCTGGCGCCATCAGCCTGGACCACCACCTTGCGCACCTGGCTGCCGTGCATGAAGTCGCCGATGTAGTCCGAGCCGAACATCACGGCCAGGGTGGTGTTGATCTCGTCCATGCTCACCCCGAGGGTCTCCGCCTTGCGCCGGTCGATGTCCAGGCGGATCTGCGGCGCCTCGCCCTGGCCGGCGAACATCACGTTGGCCAGCCGCGGGTCCTCGGCGGCGCGTGCCAGGAGTTGGTCGCGGGCCTTGACCAGGGCGTCGTAGCCGACCCCGCCGCGGTCCTGCAGGCGGAAGTCGAAGCCGCTGGTGGAGCCCAGGTCCGGCAGCGGCGGCGAGTTCATCGCGTACACCGTGCGGTTGGGCAGGCCGGCGAAGCGCTGGTTGATCCGCTCGACGATGGCGCCGACGTGCTGGCTGGCGTCCTGGCGCTCGGACCAGTCCTTCAGGGTGGCGAAGATCATCGCCGAACTGGTGCCGTCGCCGTACAGGCTGAAGCCGCCGACCGCATAGGCGTAGGCCACCGGTTCGTGTTCCGCCAGGTAGCGCTCGACGTCGGCGACGTTGGCCATGGTTTCCGCCATCGGCGTGCCCTCGGGCTGCATCACCATGATCATGAAGTCGCCCTGGTCCTCTTCCGGCAGGAACGCCTGGGGCAGGCGCGCGAAGAGCAGGGCGACCACGCCGATGACCAGGGCGTAGACCAGCATCCAGCGGATCGGCCGGGCGAGAATCCCGCCCACGGCCTTCTGGTAGCGCCCGGTCAGGCGCAGGAAGGTACGGTTGAACCAGCCGAAGAAGCCGCGCTTCTCGTGGTGGCCGGCGTCGAGCGGGCGCAGCAGGGTGGCGCACAGCGCCGGGGTCAAGGACAGCGCGAGGAACGCCGAGAAGCCGATGGACACCGCCAGGGTCACCGCGAACTGGCGGTAGATGTTGCCCACCGCGCCGCTGAAGAAGGCCATCGGCACGAACACCGAGACCAGCACCACGGTGATGCCGACGATCGCCCCGCTGATCTGGCGCATCGCCTTGACCGTGGCGTCGTGCGGCGACAGGCCTTCCTCGGCCATCAGGCGCTCGACGTTCTCCACCACGATGATCGCGTCGTCCACCAGGATGCCGATCGCCAGGACCATGCCGAACATGGTCAGCACGTTGATCGAGAAGCCCAGGCCGAGCATCACCGTGAAGGTGCCGAGCAGGGCAACCGGCACCACCAGCGTCGGGATCAGGGTGGCGCGGAAGTTCTGCATGAACAGGTACATCACGGCGAACACCAGGAGCATTGCCTCGAGCAGGGTGCTGACCACCTTCCTGATCGAAATCTCGACGAACGCCGAGGTGTCGTAGGGAATGTTGTAGCTCACGCCTTCGGGGAAGTAGCGCGACAGCTCGTCGAGGGTGGCGCGGATGCGCTTGGCGGTGGCCACCGCGTTGGAGCCGGGCGCCATCTTCACCGCCAGGCCGGTGGCGGTCATCTGGTTGACCCGCGAGACGAAGCCGTACTCGCTCTGGCCGAACTCGACGCGGGCCACATCGCGCAGGCGGATCGCGCCGCCATCGGCGCGGATGCGCAGGGGAATCTCGCCGAACTGCTCGGGCGTCACCAGGGTGTCGTCGACCTTCACCGTGGCGCTGATCGGTGCCGAGTCGGGGACCCCGAGGTTGCCGATGTCGCCCACGGTGAGACGGGCGTTGTGCCGGCGCACGGCGTTGACCAGGTCGCTGGCGCTGAGGTTCATCGAGGTCAGCCTGGCCGGGTCCGGCCAGATGCGCATGGCGTACTCGGCGCCCCAGGTCTCGACCTTGCCCACGCCTTCCACCCGGCGCAGCGCCTGGAGCACGTTGGACGAGGCGATCTCGCCCAGCTCCATGGCACCGTAGCGACCGCTGGCGGAGGTGAGGGTGACGATCAGCTGGATGCTGTCCGCCGCTTTCTCCACGTAGATGCCGTCGCGCCGCACCGACTCGGGCAGGCGCGATTCGACGATCTTCAGGCGGTTCTGCACTTCCACCGCGGCGAGGTCGGCGTTCACGCCCTGGCGGAAGGTCAGGGTCAGCGAGGCCTGGCCGGTGCTGCTGGTGGCCTTGGTGTAGAGCAGGCCGGGCGCGCCGTTCATCTCGCGCTCGATGATCGCGGTCAGCGCTTCCTCGACCACCTTGGCCGAGGCGCCGGGATAGCTGGCGCTGACGTTGACCACCGGCGGCGCGATGTCCGGGTACTGGGCGACCGGCAGGAAGCGGATCGCCAGGATCCCGGCGAGCACGATCAGCAGGGAAACCACCCAGGCGAAGACCGGCCGGTCAATGAAGAAACGAGCCATTCGTAGTGTTCTCCGTCACTGGCCCGCTGGCGAGGCGGCCAGCGGTGAGGGGACGCCGGCGCTGGCCGGCTGGCGGACCACCGCCTGTACGCTGGAACCGGCGGCATGCTGGGCGGCGTTCTCGACGATCACCCGTTCGCCGCCCTTGAGCCCGCGGCTGACGATCCAGTCGCGGCCCTGCAGGGTGTCGGCGTGGACTTCCACGTCTTCCACCACTCCCTGTGGATTGACCACCTTGACCACGGCGGACTGGGCGGTGCGGATCAGCGCGTCGCGCGGGACAGTGATCGCCTGCGGGTTCACTGCGCGCTGCAAGCGTACCTGCACGTAGCCACCCGGCAGCAATTCGCGATGCGGATTGCGGAACAGGGCGCGCATGGCGATGGTGTCGGTGCCGGGATCCACCGCCAGGTCGGAGAACAGCAGCTCGCCGGCCAGCGGGTACTCGCTGCCGTCGGCCAGGACCAGGCGCACGGCGATGTCCTTGTCGGCGACGCCCTGCACCTGGCCCTCGCGGATCGCCCGTTGCATGGCGGCGACTTCGCCGGCCGGCTGGGAAAAGTTCACGTAGATCGGATCGATCTGCTCGACGCGGGTCAGCGGCGTCGGCGAGTCCTCGCCGACCAGCGCGCCTTCGGTGACCAGCGCGCGTCGCGCGCGTCCGTCGATCGGCGCGGTTACCGTGGCGTAGCCCAGGCGCAGGCGGGCCTGCTCCAGCTCGGCCCGGGCCGAGGCGATCTGCGCCAGGCTCTGCCGTGCGTCGGTCTGCGCCTCGGTGTACTCGCGTTCGCTGATGGCGCGGTCCTTGACCAGGTCGGCGTAGCGCTTGAGCTTGTCGGCCGCCGCCGCGTGGCTGGCCTCGGCCCGCGCCAGGGCGCCGCGGCTGATGTCGAGGGCGGCCTTCAGCGGCGCCGGGTCGATCTGGAACAGCACGGTGCCGGCGCGAACATCCTGGCCCTCCTCGTACAGGCGGCGGGTGACGATGCCGGCGACCCGCGCGCGTACCTCGGCCTGGCGGTAGGCCTCGAGGCGGCCGGGCAGTTCGCTGGTGATACCGATCGGCGCCGGTTTCGCCACGATCACCCCGACTTCGGCGGGAGCGTCCGTGGCCTTCTCGGCTTCCGGAGCCTTGTCGCAGCCCAGCAGGAATAGGGCGACCAGGGTCGCCAGCAGCCCGCGCAGCGAGCCGGTCCATTGGATGTGCATGGATGTCCCTCGGATTCATGAGTCTGTGGGCGTGCCCGGAAATGGGCGGTGCAACCCACGAGCGGCGCGACAGTAGCATATAATCAGTCATGAGTGATTGATTAATTGGCGTTTCTGTAACATATCCTTATGATTTGCGGCGCCTTTCCCTTGTGAGGACGTTCAGTGGCCAGAAAAACCAAAGAGGAATCCCAGAAGACCCGTGACGGCATACTCGACGCCGCCGAGCGGGTCTTCCTGGAAAAGGGCGTGGGCAACGCTGCCATGGCCGACCTGGCGGATGCCGCCGGGGTTTCTCGCGGAGCGGTCTATGGCCACTACAAGAACAAGATCGAGGTCTGCCTGGCGATGTGCGACCGGGCCTTCGCCCGCATCGAGGTGCCCGACGAGCGCGCGGACGTGCCGGCGCTGGATATCCTCCTGCGCGCCGGCATGGGCTTCCTTCGCCAGTGCTGCGAGCCCGGGTCGGTGCAACGGGTGCTGGAGATCCTCTATCTCAAGTGCGAGCGCAGCGACGAGAACGAGCCGCTGCTGCGCCGGCGCGAACTGCTCGAGAAGCAGGGCCAGCGCCTGGGCCTGCGCCTGATCCGCCGGGCGGTGGCGCAGGGCGAACTGCCGGCGCGGCTCGACGTCGAGCTGGCCAGCGTCTACCTGCAATCCTTGTGGGACGGGGTCTGCGGCACCCTGGCCTGGACCGAGCGGTTGCGCAACGATCCCTGGAACCGCGCCGAACGCCTGTTCCGCGCCGGCATCGACAGCCTGCGCGGTTCTCCCCACCTGTTGCGCGCCGAGGCCTGACGCCGCTCAGTCGTCCGCCATCAGGTGTCGGCGCTGGTCCTCGGCGCCGGCCACCACCAGCCGCTGGGCATCTTCCTCGCTGATGTGCAGGCGCCTGCCGTCGATGTAGAGCACCGACAGGCGAGCCTCGGCGTCGGTGCCGACGCGCAGGCTGTCGATCGCCGCGCGATGCCGGCTGCCTTCGATCTCGACGCTGCAGACGCCTTGATCCGAATCGATTTCGATGGCCATGGGAGCCTCCTGTTTTTTTCGCTCACTCTGGGTGGACCGTGGATGGCCGTCCCGGGTTCTGTCACAGCAGCTTCATGGTCTGGTCATGAGCCTGCCACCGCGCTTGGCTGCAATCGTCGGCAGAGACGGCGAGGCCAGCGGAGGACGACGCGATGCGGCTATGCGTGATTGGGGCGGGCTATGTGGGGCTGGTGACGGCGGCCTGTTTCGCCGAAATGGGCAACCAGGTGCGCTGCGTGGAGCGCGACCGCGAGCGGGTCGCGCGACTGCGGCGCGGCGAAACGCCTATCTACGAACCGGGCCTGGAGAATATCCTGCGCGACCAGCTGGATGCCGCGCGCCTGACCTTCACCACCAGCCTCGCGCAAGGCCTGGTGGATGCCGAGGTGGTCTTCATCGCCGTCGGCACGCCCTGCGGCGAGGATGGCTCCGCCGACCTCAGCCATGTGCTGGCGGTTGCCGAGGAACTGGGCGCACAGCTACGCCAGGACTGCATCGTGGTGAACAAGTCGACCGTGCCGGTGGGCACCGCCGAGCGGGTCGAAGAGATCATCCGCCTGGGCCTGGCGCGTCGGCGCAAGCGCTTCAGGGTGGCGGTGGCGAGCAATCCGGAATTCCTCAAGGAAGGTTCGGCGGTGGACGACTTCATGCGCCCGGACCGGGTCATCATCGGCAGCGCCGAGGCGCAGGCCGGCGAGACCCTGCGCCAGCTCTACGCACCGTTCCTGCGCAACCACGAGCGGGTCCTGCTGATGGGACGCCGCGAGGCGGAGTTCAGCAAGTACGCGGCCAACGCCTTCCTCGCCACGAAGATTTCCTTCATGAACGAGATGGCCGGGCTGTGCAGTCTCACCGGCGTCGATATCGAGGAGGTGCGCCGTGGCATGGGCAGCGACAGGCGCATCGGCACCCATTTCATCTATGCCGGCTGCGGCTACGGCGGCTCCTGCTTTCCCAAGGATGTCCGCGCGCTGATCCGCAGCGCCGAGCGGCAGGGGTTCGACAGCGCGATCCTGCGCGCCGTGGAAGCGCGCAACGCGCGGCAGAAGGAACTGCTCTTCGAGACCCTCGGCGAGCTGTTCCAGGGCCGCTGGCAGGGGCGCACCGTGGCGCTCTGGGGGCTGGCCTTCAAGCCGGGGACCGACGACCTGCGCGAGGCGCCGAGCCTGGTCCTGCTGGACGCGCTGCTGCGCCACGGGGTGAGGGTCAGGGCCCATGACCCGGTGGCCAACGCCGGGGTCGCCGCGCGCTATCCGCAGGCGCTGGCCTGCGCCCAGTTGACCCTGCACGACTCGCCCTATGTGGCGGTAGAGGGCGCCGACGCCCTGGTTCTGGTGACCGAATGGAAACAGTTCCGCCAGCCGGACTTCGAGAAAATCCGCGGATCCATGCGAACTCCCCTGTTGGTCGACGGTCGGAATCTCTACGCGCCGGCGCGGATGGCGGAACTGGGCTTCATCTACCAGGGCATAGGACGTCCAAGGGCCGGGCATTGTAAGGCGAGCGCAGCCTGATTAGACTGCGCGCCATCCGCATACTTCGTCCATGTCGAAGGATTCTCATGATCAAGAAATGTCTTTTCCCGGCCGCCGGCTACGGTACCCGTTTCCTCCCGGCCACCAAGGCCATGCCCAAGGAAATGCTGCCGGTGGTGAACAAGCCGCTGATCCAGTACGCGGTGGAGGAGGCGCTGGAGGCCGGCCTTTCCGAAATCGGCATCGTCACCGGGCGCGGCAAGCGCTCCCTGGAAGACCACTTCGACATCAGCTACGAGCTGGAGCACCAGATCCGCAACACCGACAAGGAAAAGTACCTCGTTGGCATCCGCCGGCTGATCGACGAGTGCACCTTCGCCTACACCCGCCAGGTCGAGATGAAGGGCCTCGGCCATGCGATCCTCACCGGCCGTCCGCTGATCGGCGACGAGCCGTTCGCCGTGGTCCTGGCCGACGACCTGTGCCTGAACCTGGAAGGCGACAGTGTGCTGAAGCAGATGGTCAAGCTGTACAACCAGTTCCGCTGCTCCATCGTGGCGATCCAGGAAGTGCCGCCGGAGGAAACCAACAAGTACGGCGTGATCGCCGGCGAGATGATCCGCGACGACATCTTCCGGGTGAACACCATGGTCGAGAAACCGAAGCCGGAAGAGGCACCGTCGAACCTGGCGATCATCGGCCGCTACATCCTGACCCCGGATATCTTCGACCTGATCGAGCAGACCGAGCCGGGCAAGGGTGGCGAGATCCAGATCACCGACGCCCTGATGAAGCAGGCCCAGGACGGCTGCGTGCTGGCCTACAAGTTCAAGGGCAAGCGTTTCGACTGCGGCAGCGCCGAGGGCTACATCGAGGCGACCAACTTCTGCTACGAAAACCTCTACAAGACCGGCAAGGCTCACTGAGCCTCGCCGTTCCCGATGAAAAACGCCGCGTCCCCGATGGGGGCGCGGCGTTTTTCGTATGGGGCGAACGGCCATGGGGGGTTATCCGCCCTACGTGAGCTGTCGGCGGGCGTGGCCCAGGCCAGGCGGCACCTCCGCGCCCGGTCAGGGAATCGGCAGCGCCTCGGAGCCCGGGCCCAGCGGCTGGCCGTAGCTGAACTCCACGTAGTTGCCCGCGGGATCGCGCAGGCCGCAGTAGTAGCCGACCGGATAGGGCTCGTCGCGCGGCGCCCAGACCAGGCAGCCGGCGGCCTCGGCGCGGCGCGCCAGATCGTCCACCGCTGCGCGGCTGGAGAGGGCGAAGCCGAAATGGCTGTAGTCGTCGCTGGCGAGGTTGCGCGGCTGGCCGCCGGGCATGATGACGAAGATGAAGCGGTGTTCCTGGCCGGGCTCGGCCATCCAGACGATCTGCGAGCCTTTGCCGGGGCGCCGGTGGATCACCCGCATGCCGCAGAAGGTTTCGTAGAAGGCGATGCAGGCGTCGAGGTCGGGGACGTGCAGTGCGAGGTGGGTGAGGGTGGGGGACATCGCGATTACCTCCTCGGACAAGGATAGCCCATCGCTGGCCAGGCTCCGCGCCGAGCCGTTGCGACAGGTTTTTGCGCCGATCCGGCAGGAGTCCGCGGCAGGGAATGGGTTATGCTGGAACGCATCTGATCCAGGAGTAGGAACATGTCTTTCGATTTCGATCTGTTCGTCATCGGCGCCGGCTCCGGGGGCGTCCGCGCCGCCCGTTTCGCCGCCGGCTTCGGTGCCCGCGTCGCGGTGGCGGAGAGCCGCTACCTGGGCGGCACCTGCGTCAACGTCGGTTGCGTACCGAAGAAGCTGCTGGTCTACGGCGCGCACTACAGCGAAGACTTCGAACAGGCCCGGGCCTATGGCTGGAGCGCCGGCGAGGCGCGCTTCGACTGGGCGACCCTGATCGGCAACAAGAACCGCGAGATCCACCGCCTCAACGGCATCTATCGCAACCTGCTGGTGAACAGCGGGGTGACCCTTCTCGAAGGCCACGCCCGCCTGCTCGATGCGCACAGCGTCGAGGTGGACGGCCAGCGCTTCAGCGCCAGGCACATTCTCATCGCCACCGGCGGCTGGCCGCAGGTGCCGGAGATTCCGGGCAAGGAACACGCGATCACCTCCAACGAGGCGTTCTTCCTCGAGCGCCTGCCGCGCCGCGTGCTGGTGGTCGGCGGCGGCTACATCGCCGTAGAGTTCGCCTCGATCTTCAACGGCCTGGGCGCCGAGACCACCTTGCTCTACCGTCGCGACCTGTTCCTGCGCGGCTTCGACCGCAGCGTGCGTGAGCACCTGCGCGACGAACTGGGCAAGAGGGGGCTCGACCTGCAGTTCAACAGCGACATCGCCCGTATCGACAAGCAGGCCGATGGCAGCCTGGCCGCGACCCTCAAGGACGGCCGGGTACTGGAGGCGGACTGCGTGTTCTACGCCACCGGACGGCGGCCGATGCTGGACGACCTCGGCCTGGAGAACACCGGAGTGAAGCTGACCGACAAAGGTTTCATCGAGGTCGACGAGCACTACCAGACCAGCGAGCCGTCGATTCTCGCCCTTGGCGACGTGATCGGTCGCGTGCAGCTCACCCCGGTGGCGCTGGCCGAGGGCATGGCGGTGGCGCGTCGGCTGTTCAAGCCCGAGGAGTTCCGTCCGGTGGACTACAAGCTGATTCCCACCGCGGTGTTCAGCCTGCCCAACATCGGCACCGTCGGCCTGACCGAGGAAGAGGCGCTGAGCGCCGGGCACAAGGTGAAGATCTTCGAGAGCCGCTTCCGACCGATGAAGCTGACCCTCACCGACAACCAGGAAAAGACCCTGATGAAGCTGATCGTCGATGCCCACGACGACAGGGTGCTGGGCTGCCACATGGTTGGCGCCGAGGCCGGCGAGATCCTCCAGGGTATCGCGGTGGCGATGAAAGCCGGGGCGACCAAGCAGGTCTTCGACGAGACCATCGGTATCCATCCGACCGCGGCGGAAGAGTTCGTCACCCTGCGCACGCCGACGCGCTGAGCCGCGTCGAGACGAAGAAGCCGGCTCATGGGCCGGCTTCTTCGTTTCCGCGAACGCGTCGCCTCAGCGCGAGGATGCTTCCGCCAGCGCCGCCGCTGCGTCATCGCGGCGCCTCGCGTAGCGCTGAGCGAGCACCGCGCAGACCATCAGCTGGATCTGATGGAACAGCATCAGCGGCAGCACCATCGGCCCCACCGCGCTGGTGGCGAACAGCACCTTGGCCATGGGCACGCCGGTGGCCAGGCTCTTTTTCGAACCGCAGAAAACGATGGTGATCTCGTCTTCCTTGCTGAAGCCCAGGCGCCGCGCCAGCACCGTGGTCAGCACCAGGGCCAGGGCGAGGATCACGCAGCAGGCGACGGTCAGGCCGATCAGCGCCAGCCAGGGCACTTCATGCCACAGGCCCTGGATCACCGCCGCGCTGAAGGCGGTGTAGACCACCAGCAGGATCGAGCCCTGGTCGACATAGCGCAGCACCGGCTTGTTGCGCTCCACCCAGGCGCCGATCCAGCGCCGCAGGAGCTGGCCGGCGATGAACGGCACCAGCAATTGCAGGGTGATCTTGCCGATGGCGTCCAGTGCGTTGCCGGTCTCGCCTTCGGCGCCGAGCAGCAGCTTGACCAGCAGCGGGGTGAGGAACACCCCGAGCAGGCTCGATACCGAGGCGCTGCAGACCGCCGCCGGCACGTTGCCGCGGGCCAGCGAGGTGAAGGCGATGGAAGATTGCACGGTGGCCGGCAGGGCGCAGAGGAACAGGATGCCGAGGTACAGCTCCGGTGTGACCATCGGCGACAGCGCTGGCTTCAGCGCCAGGCCGAGCAGCGGGAACATCACGAAGGTGCAGGCGAACACCAGCAGGTGCAGGCGCCAGTGGGTCATGCCGGCGATGATCGCCTGGCGCGACAGCTTGGCGCCGTGGAGGAAGAACAGCAGGCCGATGCCGATGTTGGTCACCCATTCGAAGACCACGGCGGTCTGGCCGCTACAGGGCAGGAAGGTAGCGAGCAGGACGGTGGCGATCAGCGCCAGGGTGAAGTTATCCGGAAGGAAACGCGGTCGGGACATGGGCACGCTCTGCAGGATCGGGAGAACACACGGCAGTCTCGTGGCTGCCTGGCGAACCTGCACTGTAGCCATGGGGCCGGCGACCGGCTAACGCCAGAAGGCCAGCCGATGACGCTGAATGGACAGGGCGACGCAGGCGCCGCCCCGGGGCTCAGACGACGCTGGCGAGCAGGGGCTCGCTGAGGCTGGGGCGGATCTTGCCCGCGAGAGGGGAAAACTCCAGGCGTACGCCGAGCACGGTGACCAGCGAGCGCAGCTTTTCCGCGATCACGCTGGCGCGGTGCTGGCTCAGCCCCTGGTAGGAGAGGGTCAGGCGGATCTTGTGCTCCTCGCGGTCAGCCCGTACTCGCTCCGGGGTGAAGGACTGCACGGCGAACAGATTGAGCACCCGGCACAGCAACTCGGGATCGGCCATGCCCTCGACGTGGAAGATCGACAGGGTTTCGCCGTCTGCGCAAGAGCTTTCCCAGACGTTCGGCCGGATCACCTGGCGCTCTTCGCCGCGTGGGTGCTTGGCCGGGAAAACAGGGGCGAGGGTAGACATGTGAAGCTCCAGGCAGTGTTTCGACGAGAGAAATTCTCCCAAAGCCCGCTGGAAGTTTTTATCCTGTTTTTGCGTGAATACGGGTTATTTGTGCATAATCGTTCCCTGTAAATGTGCTTGTAGGGAATTTATATGTCCATTTCATTGGATGCACACGATCAGCGTATTCTTGCGCTATTGCAGGAGGAATCCTCGCTGTCCACCGCCGAGATCGCCGAGCGTATCGGACTTTCCCAATCGCCCTGCTGGCGGCGCATCCAGCGCCTGAAGGAGGAGGGGGTGATCCGCAAGCAGGTGACCCTGCTCGACCGCAAGAAGATCGGCCTGAATACCCAGGTATTCGCCCAGATCAAGCTCAACGCCCACGGACGCAAGAACCTCACCGACTTCGCCGAGGCGATGCACCAGTTTCCCGAGGTGCTGGAGTGTCACGTACTGATGGGCGCGGTGGACTTCATGCTGCGCATCGTCACCCGCGACATCGAGTCCTATGAACGCTTCTTCTTCGAGAAGCTGTCGGCGGTGCCGGGTATCCAGGAGGTCAACTCCATCGTCGCCCTGTCGGAAATCAAGTCCACCACTACCTTGCCTCTGCTCGCCCCCTGAGCCTTCACGGAGAACGCCTGTCCATGGCCATCAGCAAGACCAAGTCCAGCTTCTATCGCCGCCTCTATGTCGCCCACCTGATCGACAGCGGCGTTGCCAGCGTGCCGGAGATCATGGCTGCCACCGGCATGCCGCGACGCACCGCCCAGGACACCATCGCCGCGCTGGAGGAACTGGATATCGTCTGCGAGTTCGAGCAGCAGGAAGGCGCGCGTAACCACCAGGGTGGCTATGTGATCCGCGACTGGGGCGCGGTTCGGCGGGAATGGGTGACGCGACATCGCGCGAAGCTCGCCGAGGCGCTGGAATATCCGGCATTACCCGCCTGAGTCGAGCCCGCGCGAACAAGGAAGGCCGTCTCGCTGGAGACGGCCAGGATCGTCATAGACAGGCTTCCAGCGCACCACCTTCCGCCGAGGCGTTGGCCGCCGCGGCTTTTTCCAGAACATCCTTGCTCACCAGGTTCTTCTTGACTCCATAGAACTTGTTGGCGATCTGCCGCTCCAGATCCGAGGCCGCTTCCCTGGCGTTCGGCAGGTAGGAAACGTGGGCCTCGCTGACGTAGCCGGTTTCCGGCAGTACGTTTTCCAGCATGGGCTTGCACGATTCGCAAGGAGCCTGGGAAATGAAACCGGTCAGGCGCCCACCGCTGGGGACGAGACCACTGCGGATATCGCTCTCCAGGTTGCGCAGCGCTTTCAGCTCGGCGTCGGCCTGGCGAATGTCCAGCGATGCGCTGAAGCGTGAATCGGGAACCTCGATGTTCTTCACGTAGCGCTCGGCATTGGCGCCTCTTGCGGCGAAGCGTTCGTCGAACCCCGAATAGAGCGGATGGTCCTGCGGCACCTTGAGCAGGTCGCGCAGGTCTTGCCCGGACATCGCGTTATAGACGCGCAGATGTTCGACGCCTTCCTGGACGTAGCGGTATTCGAAGCGCGCGGTGGTACTGGAGCGCCATTTCGAGACCAGTTCCTTTTTCGCCGCGTTGGACGGGTTCAATTGCTCTTCGGCGACAGCGCGTGCCGCCATGTCGACGTGGTAGCGCACGGATTTGAGTAGCCGCGAGGAGACCTGTTCGTTCACGGAGCTGACCGCTTCCACCGTGACCACCGGGCCGGCCTGGGAGAATCCACTGGCAAGGCTGAGGCCGAAAGCGAGGAAAAACCGGGAAATACCTTTGACGATAGTCATGACGAGCCTCAGATACGACAGATCTTGCTTAGGGATGCAGCGGAAATGCCTTCCGCCTCTTCTTCGCTGAACGCGCCTTCGGCACCCAGCTCGCCAGCCTCGGCGGCTTCGAAGGATTCGAACAAAGCCAGGCCATCGAACAGCGTGGCGATCGGTACGATCACCTCCAGCAGCTTGGCGAGGAAACTGCTCTGGGGCTCCTCGGGGGAGCGAGGCTTCATCTGGTCGCGGTACTTTTCCTTGTACCAGTCGAACAGCGCCTTGTCGGTCATGTCGTTGAGGCATGGCTCGGCGCCGTCGGTGCCGCTGTAGCGGCCGTCCGCGGTACAGATCGGGGTGCTGGAAATGAAACCGTTGCGATAGCGGTAGGCTGCGGCCAGGCGAGCCAGTCGGTACTGTGGAGGCAAATGGAAGCCGCCCTGGCCGTCGCGATAGTCCGGGCTCCTCAACTGGTAGTCGAGGATGCCCATCAGATAGTTCTGGTCGCCGTGACTGAGCTGCGTATAGCTCTGGGCCGCCTTGAAGCGGGTCAGGACCCCGGCGTCTATGCCGTTGGCCCGGTGCTGCGCTAGCGGAATGGCGTTCATCGAGTCACGCAGGTATTGCGCGGCAAGAGCGAACTTGGCGGCAATGGTGCCGTAGCGCCAGCCGAAGAGTTCGTAGGCATGATAGTAGAGGTCGGCATCCACCCCGGCCTTGAGCACATTGGCGAGGATCAGCGGGTCGTCGCGTTCGAAGCTGACATAGCCCTCCGGCACCCGGTCGACGGCGATGTCGCTATGCGGGCGCGCCTTGGTCAGTCCGGTCTCGCGAAGGAAGATGCCGAGCGTCTCCTCGGGATCGAATGCCGTGCCCTGGTCGCGATTGAAATCGCCGACAGCGCTCGCCCAGCCGATGCTGTTGAGAATGGGCGGGTTGGATACGGTGTCGGAGTAGATCGATTCAGGCTCGACCAGGAAGGTGTTCTTCAGCGTTTGTTCGTCGAAGTCGATCGAGTTGTCGGTCTTGACTGCGTGGTAGTGGAGTGCCTTGGTCAGCGTATCGGAAAAGTAATCTGCCTGGGCGTAGCCTGAGATGGCCGCCAGGGTTGTCGCCAGCCACAGCGAACTGAAGTGCCTCATGTTCCATCCTCGTATGCGAGGCGCCGCCGGATGCGGCGCCTTCGGCCTGTCGCCGGTTGCGAACAGCCGGCGGGCGGGATACTAGGCAGCGGGGCGGCCGTGGAAGCGGGTGGCGAAGGGAAAATCGGCAAAGGTCGCGGTGGTTCGCAAAAACGCGACAAAGGTATCGTCAGGGCTGTTGCAGACGAATCCAGGTTGGCAGGGGGACAAAAACGGGAGGGGCTCAGCTTGCCTCCCCTCCCTAACATGCGTTCCGTGCTTCAGCCGCCCCCCTGGCCGATGGCCGTCCGCCCTGCGCTGCTCTCCTGGTAGCGTTCGATCTGGGCGGCGGGAGCGGGCGGCAGTCGGGGTTTCAGATAGGCCGCCAGGCTGACGCCGCAATACACCAGCAGGGCCATGGCGATCAGTGCCTTGTATGGATCGATGTCGGATCGACGCTTGCAGACCATACAGATATGCTCTTCGGTGGCCGGGTATTCAGCGCAGTTGCGACAGCGGATCATGCGTTCCTCCCGCGGGGGCTGCCAGCCTGCCAGAACGGTCGCGAGGCTTCCTCGCGGGCCTGCTCGGCGCTCAGGCCGATGTCCTTAAGTTCCGCCGCTTCCAGTTCCAGCAGAGCACGCCGGGTCTGCTGGCGGTGCCTGGCCAGTCGATAGCCGCGGCGCAGGGCCTGGGCCAGGGTATCCATCACGGCGAAGGGTAGGTGGCCATCGAGGCGTTGGCGGTGCTCGGTTCTCGCGCTGTATCCCGACATGCTGCGTACTCCGTGTTGATCGGCTGGACGATGGAGATAGAATGGCCACTGCGCGCTGTTCCGTACAGGTCCAGAAAAGGTGGGTTGACTGCATACAGATCAGACGCTTCCCGGCCTGAATGGTGGATTTCCACGCCATCTGTACCGGTCCCGCTTTCGATCTCGCTGGAGTCCCGTTCATGACCCTTTATCTGCAACTCGCCGAGACCCTCGGCTCGCGTATCGAACAGGGCCTCTACCGGCCGGGCGACCGGCTGCCTTCAGTACGCGCGATGAGCATCGAGCACGGCGTCAGCCTGAGCACCGTGCAACAGGCATACAGGCTGCTGGAGGATCGAGGCCTCGCCGAACCACGGCCGAAATCCGGCTATTTCGTCCCGGCGGCACGGCAGATGCCGCCGTTGCCGGCGATCGCCCGGCTGGCCCAGCGGCCGGTGGAAATCTCGCAATGGGAGCAGGTACTGGCCCTGGTCAGCACGGTGCCGCGCCCGGACGTGGTCCAGCTCGGCCGTGGCATGCCGGATATTTCCAGCGCCTCGCTGAAGCCGCTGACCCGCAGCCTGGCGCGCCTCAACCGGCATGCCGATGCCCGCGCCCTGGCCTATGACGGTATTCATGGCTCGCCGCTGCTGCGCGAGGAGATCGCCCGTCTGCTGGTGGATTCCGGTTGCCGGGCGAACGCCAGCGACGTGGTGATCACCACCGGTTGCCACGAGGCGCTGTCGGTGAGCATCCGCGCGGTGTGCGAGCCGGGCGACATCGTCGCGGTGGAGTCGCCGAGCTTCCACGGCGCCATGCAATCGCTGAAGGGACTGGGCATGAAGGCCCTGGAGATTCCAACCGACCCGGTCAACGGCATCAGCCTGGAGGCTCTCGAACTGGCGCTGGAGCAATGGCCGATCAAGGCCATCCAGGTCACGCCGAACTGCAACAATCCGCTCGGCTACATCATGCCGGAGTCGCGCAAGCGGGCCCTGCTGGCGCTGGCGCAGCGCTACGACGTGGCGATCATCGAGGACGACGTCTACGGCGACCTGGCCTACACCTATCCGCGCCCGCGCACCATCAAGTCATACGACGACGATGGCCGGGTGCTGCTCTGCGGTTCGTTCTCCAAGGTCCTCGCGCCGGGGCTGCGGATCGGCTGGATGGTTCCCGGGCGCTATGCCGACCGGGTGCTGCACATGAAGTACATCAGCACCGGGGCGAGCGCCCTGCAGCCGCAGCTGGCGATCGCCGAATTCATCGGCAACGGCCACTACGAACCGCACTTGCGGCGCATGCGCGCGCAATACCAGCGCGGCCGCGACCTGATGATCGACTGGGTGGCGCGCTATTTCCCCGAAGGTACCCGCGCCAGCCGGCCGCAGGGCGGTTTCCTGCTCTGGGTCGAGCTGGAGGAAGGCTTCGACACCCTGCGCCTGGACAAGGCCCTGCGCCAGCGTGGGGTGCAGGTGGCGGTGGGCTGCATCTTCTCCGCCTCCGGCAAGTATCGGAACTGCCTGCGGATGAACTACGCGGCGCCGCCGACGCCGGCCATCGAACAGGCGGTCAGGCGGGTAGGGGAGTCCGCCTGCGAATTGCTGGAGCCTTGCGAAGCCTGAGTGCCAGGCGTGCTCGCGACGCAGCGAATGATTGCGCAAATGTCAAATGCTAATCATTCGCATCGTCTGCTAGAGTTGCCTGACGCATGCATCCGCCGGCGCCATGGGGCGCCGGTCACCAGGAGACCATCGTCATGTCGCAACCCGCCTATCGATTGTTCAATGTCGAACTCAAGCGCCGCGAGCGGCTCAGTCCTGCGCTGACCCGTTTCGTCTTCGGCGGCCCGGAGGTCGCCGAGATGAAGACCCTGGCCGCCGACCAGCGGATCAAGATCTTCTTTCCCGATGCCAGCGGCCAGCCGCCCAGCCTGCCGGGCGGCAGCCAGTGGTACCAGGCCTACCGCAGCGTCGAGCCGGCGCGCCGGCCGCCGATGCGTACCTATACCATCCGCGCCTTGCGCGCCGAGCAGGAAGAGGTCGACGTGGAATTCGTCCTGCACGGCGAGAACGGCCCGGCCTCGGCCTGGGCGACCCACGCCCGGGTCGGCGACCGCCTGCAGCTGGCCGCGCCCAACCGTCATTACGGCGAGGATCCCGGCGGCTACGAGTGGAAGCCGCCGGCCGGTGTCCGGCATATCCTGCTGATCGCCGACGAAACCGCCTTGCCGGCGGTGGCGGGCATTCTCGAGGCGCTTGCCGGTGAGGCGCAACCGCCGGCAATCGAAGCCTTCCTCGAGGTCCCGGAGGAGGCCGACATCCTCGACCTGCCGGCGATTCCCGGCGCGCGCCTGCACTGGTTGCCGCGCCACCAGGCCGGGATCCACTCGCGCAACGGCGAGCGGATGATCGAGGCGGCGCGCCTGGCGCGCCTGCCGGAAAGCGAGATGGTCGGCAGCGCCATCCAGGAGCTGGAGGATGTCGATGTCGACGAGGAAATCCTCTGGGAACTGGCCAATCCCGAAAGCGGCACCTTCTACGCCTGGGTCGCCGGCGAGTCGGCGGCGGTGATGGCGATCCGGCGCTACCTGGTGAAGGAACGCGGTATCGACAAACGCCACCTGACGCTGATGGGTTACTGGCGCCTGGGCAAGGTCTTCGACTGATGAGCCGTTTCGTCGGGAAGGACGCGGACAGCTACGAGTCGCGCATCGGTTGCCTGCTACCAGGCTACGAGTTGTTGCACCTGCTCAGTCGCGCCCAGTTGCTCGCCCGCCTGCCGGAACGGGCGCGCCTGCTCAGCGTCGGCTGCGGCGCCGGTGGCGAACTGGCGGAACTGGCCGGACAGCGCCCAGGCTGGCGGTTCGTCGCCCTGGACCTGTCGGCGGACATGCTGGCGCTGGCCCGGCAACGCTTCGCCATGCTCGGCCTGCTCGAGCGGATCGACCTGCACTGTGGCGAAGTGGCCGGCCTGCCCGCGTCGCCTCCCTACGACGCGGCGCTGCTCCTGCTGGTGCTGCACTTCATCCGGGGTGACGAGGCCAAGCTTCGCTTCCTCGAGACGATCGCCGCGCGCCTGGCGCCGGCGGCGCCGTTGCTGCTGGCGAACCTGATGGAGCCGCGGGACGCCTTCGAGCGGCCGGTGCAGGCCGAGGCCTGCCGCCTGCTCGGGCTGTCGGCCGAAGAGGCCGGCGGCATGCTGCAACGCTTGCGCGACGACTTCGATCCGCTCTCCGAGCAGCGTCTTGGCGAATTGCTCACGGAGAGCGGCTTCGTCCTGCCCGGACGCTACTTCCAGGCTGTCGGCTACCAGGCCTGGATCGCCTTTCGCGCCGCCTGAGCGCGATTCAGGCGAGGCGTGCCTGTGGCGTGACCTGGCGCGGATCGGTGAGCAGTTCGAGCAGCGCCGGGCGCCCGCTTGCGCGGGCGCGGCGGAATGCCTCGGGGAAGTCGGCGCTGCGTTCCACCCGCTCGGCGTAGGCGCCGAACGCCCGCGCCAGGGCGACGAAGTCGGGATTGACCAGGGTGGTGGCGGAAACGCGTCCTGGGTATGCGCGCTCCTGGTGCATGCGGATGGTCCCGAGCATGCCGTTGTTGACCACGATCACCACCGGTGTCGCGCCGAACTGCGCGGCGGTCGCCAGTTCCTGCGGGTACATCATGAAGCAGCCGTCGCCGGCGAAGCACACCACGTCGCGCCGCGGCTCGCGCAGGCTGGCGGCGATCGCCGCGGGCAGGCCGTAGCCCATGGCGCCATTGGTCGGCGCCAACTGCGTGCGGGCCTGGCGATAGCGGTAGAAGCGGTGCACCCAGACCGCGTAGTTGCCGGCGCCGTTGGCGATCACCGCATCGTCCGGCAAGGTTTCATCCAGATGCGCGACCACCGCCGCCAGGTCGACGCCCTGCAACGCCGGGTCGCTGGCGACGGGGGTCGAGTACGCCAGGTAGTCGGCGCGGGCGGCTTCGCGCCAGGCCTGCCAGGGCGGCGAGGGCCGTGGCGGCAGGGCGGCGAGGGCCTCGGCGAAGGCGGCGGGAGTGGCCTGGATCGGCAGGTGCGCCAGGTAGACGCGGTTGAGCTCCGCGCCGTCGGCATGGACGTGGACCAGCGCCTGCGCCGGCTCGGGGCAACCGACCAGGCTGTAGCCGGCGCTCGGCGTTTCGCTCAGGCGCGAACCGAGCACCAGCAGCAGGTCGGCCTGTCGAACACGCTCGAGCAGACCTGGCGCGGCGCCGAAGCCCAGTTGTCCGACATAGTGCGGATCGCGGTTGTCGAACAGGTCCTGGCGGCGGAACGAGGCGGCCACCGGCAGGCCGTTGGCATGAACGAAGGCCGCCAGGCGCTTGCGGGCGGTCTCGTCCCAGCCGCTGCCGCCGAGCACCAGCAGCGGACGCTGCGCGCGGTCCAGACGCTCTTGCAGTTCGCCCATCGCCGCGGCCGCAGGCTGGCCAGGCAGCAAGCGTGGCGCCGGTGCGTCCGCGACCTGCGCGGAACCGAACAGGATCTCCTCGGGCAGCGCGACCACCACCGGGCCCGGCCGGCCCGAGGTGGCGACACCGAAGGCGCGGGCGACGAGTTCCGGTATCCGGTCGATGCGGTCTATTTCCACGACCCATTTGGCCAGGCCGGAGAACATCTGCACATAGTCGACTTCCTGGAACGCCTCGCGGCCCTTGAAGGCGCTTTCCACCTGGCCGATGAACAGGATCATCGGCGTCGAGTCCTGCTTCGCGGTGTGCACGCCATTGGCCGCGTGGGTGGCGCCGGGGCCGCGGGTGACGAAGCAGATGCCCGGTCGTCCGCTCAGCTTGCCGTAGGCGTCGGCCATGTTCGAGGCGGCGCCTTCGTGACGGGTGACGACGGTACGGATGCCGGCGGCGTCGTGCAGCGCGTCGAGCACCGGCAGGTAGCTTTCACCGGGGATGCAATAGACCGTATCGACGGCGTTGCGCCGCAGCGCTTCCACCAGGATCTGCCCGCCATTGCGCCGGGGAAGGGAGTCGGCCATGGGAACCTCGCTGCGAGAAGGGTCGATGCGCCGATCTTCGGCCGAAAGCGCGTGGGCGCCAAGCGACCTTTCTTCGCGAGTTCATTCCCGTTGCGCATGAAGCGCTGGCCGGTCCCGGTCAGACCAGCCACTTGAAGAAAAAGAAGAACGCCATGCCCAGCAACATGCTCGCCAGGGTGTTGCGGGTGTAGAGCACCAGCGCCACGGTGACCACGCCGCTGACCAGGTAGGGATTGTCGTAGCCGAGGTCGATGCGTCCCTCGGGCATGAACACGATGGGGCCGCAGATCGCCGTGAGCATACCCGGCACGGCGAAGCCGAGGAACTGCCGAAGGTTGCTGCCCAGGCGGATCGGCAGGCGCGGTTCGAGGAACAGGTAGCGGTTGAGAAAGACGATCGCGCCCATGCCGAAGATCACTGCCCAGACCATGGAGCCTCCCGATACAGCTTGTTGCAGACGAAACCGGCGGCCATCCCGGCGAGACCGGCCAGGACCAGCGCCGAACTCCATTGCCAATAGCTGAACAGCACCGAGCAGAACAGCGCGGTGGCGACGCAGACCACGGTCGGCACGTTGCGTACCAGCGGCGCGACCAGGGCGATGAAGGTGGCGGCGATGGAGAAGTCCAGGCCAAGGTGCTCGAGGCCGGGAATGCTGCGACCGAGGAGGATGCCGGCGAGGGTGAAGAGGTTCCAGGCGGCATAGAAGGTCAGGCCGACGCCGAGTGCGTACCAGCGGTCGAAGTTGCGCTGGTCGTGCTGGCTGGCGAGAGCGAAGAATTCGTCGGTGAGCAGGAAGCCGAGGCCGACCCGCCAGCGTCCCGGTAGCGGCGACAGCACCGGGCGCAGGCTCATGCCGTAGAGCAGGTGCTGGGAGGTCAGCAGCAGGGTGGTGAAGATGATCGAGAAGAAACCGGCGCCCCCCTTGAGCATGCCGATCGCCACCAACTGGGCGGCGCCGGCGAAGACGATGGCGGACAGGCCCTGGCCTTCGGCGGGGGTCAGGTTGGCTTCGATGGCCATCGATCCGGCCAGCAGGCCCCAGGGCGCGACGGCCAGGGACAGTGGCAGGATGGCGACGGCTCCGCGGAGAAAGGCGTGGCGGGGCAGGTCGGTAGCGGTCATGGGCATGGCAGGTGGTGGACGTCGGGCCAGCATGCCAGGGGGCGTCCGGGTCTGGCTTGAACGATATTGCTGTTCGTCTCCGCTCGCGGCTGTGCGAAAGGCGATCGCCGTCCTTCCTTATATAAGGATGATGTGGCGAGACGTTCGCCGGCCGAACACGGGCCACGGCGGCGAGGCTGGCGAAGGCAGGGACAGACGGGGATAGGGAGCGCAGCTAGCGCGGATGCTGACCGATCTTGTGGCCACGGAACTTGGCGCCGAGGGACGGCTGGTAAGGCATGGAACACCCGGTTTATTGCTGTTGTAGGGTGGGCACAGCTTAGCCTTGTTCAATTTTTCGTACAACGCCGTCTGTAAAATATCCGCTGCACCCGGTTGAACACCGTGCCCGGCCTGGCTTTCACCGCTTTCCTGCTGCCCTGGAAGGCCCTTTCTACGGCCGCCCGGCATTTTGTGTGCATCGAGGAGGGGCTATTGACAACAAATTGGCTTTCCGATTGACTCTGGCTCCAGCCCCCGCATGATTGAAATTTTTAACAAAAAAGGTGTTGCATCATGTCGGTACCCCTGCGTGCCGTTCAGCTCACTGAGCCGAGCCTGTTCCTTCAGGAACATCCCGAGGTCCAGTTCGTCGACCTTCTGATTTCAGACATGAATGGCGTGGTTCGCGGCAAGCGGATCGAACGCAACAGTCTGCCCAAAGTCTTCGAAAAAGGTATCAACCTTCCCGCTTCCCTGTTCGCCCTCGACATCACCGGCTCCACCGTGGAGAGCACCGGCCTGGGTCTCGACATCGGCGACGCCGACCGGATCTGCTATCCGATCCCCGGCACCCTCTCCATGGAGCCCTGGCAGAAGCGCCCCACCGCGCAACTGCTGATGACCATGCATGAGCTGGAAGGTGATCCCTTCTTCGCCGACCCCCGCGAAGTCCTGCGCCAGGTGGTGGCCAAGTTCACCGAGATGGAACTGACCATCGTCGCCGCCTTCGAACTGGAGTTCTACCTGATCGACCAGGAGAACGTGAACGGCCGGCCGCAGCCGCCGCGCTCGCCGATCTCCGGCAAGCGCCCGCAGTCGGTGCAGGTGTATTCCATCGACGACCTCGACGAATACGTCGAGTGCCTCCAGGACATCATCGACGGCGCCCGCGCCCAGGGCATCCCGGCCGACGCCATCGTCGCCGAATCCGCTCCGGCGCAGTTCGAGGTCAACCTGCATCATGTCGCCGACCCGATGAAGGCCTGCGACTATGCGGTGCTGCTCAAGCGCCTGATCAAGAACATCGCCTACGACCACGAGATGGACACCACCTTCATGGCCAAGCCCTATCCGGGCCAGGCCGGGAACGGACTGCACGTGCACATCTCGCTGCTCGACAAGCACGGCAACAACATCTTCACCAGCGAGGACCCCGAGCAGAACGCCGCATTGCGCCATGCGATCGGCGGTGTGCTCGAGACCCTGCCGGCCTCCATGGCCTTCCTCTGCCCCAACGTCAACTCCTACCGCCGCTTCGGTTCGCAGTTCTACGTGCCGAACGCGCCGAGCTGGGGCCTGGACAACCGCACCGTGGCCCTGCGCGTGCCCACCGGCAGCCCGGACGCGGTGCGCCTGGAGCACCGCGTGGCCGGCGCCGACGCCAACCCCTACCTGCTGCTGGCAGCGGTGCTGGCCGGGGTCCACCACGGGCTGAGCAACCAGGTCGAGCCGGGCGCGCCGATCGAAGGCAACTCCTACGAGCAGTTGGAGCCGAGCCTGCCGAACAACCTGCGCGACGCCCTGCGCGAGCTGGACGACAGCGAGATCCTGGCGAAGTACATCGATCCGAAGTACATCGACATCTTCGTCGCCTGCAAGGAGAGCGAGCTGGAGGAATTCGAGTACTCGATCTCCGACCTGGAATACAACTGGTACCTGCACACCGTGTAAGCGGGGGCGGGCGGTGCCGAGCCGGCGCCGCCCGTCCGCACTTCCGTCGAGGTCCCCATTCTTGCTGGAGGTAGACAGCGGCAAGCCTGCGGTTTCCGCCTGTCCGCCTTCCTTTGCTGTGCATTAGAAAAAGAAGAAATCGAGGCAAGCGCATACATGTCGAATCCACCCCCCTCCGCAGAGCGAACCCAGCTTCGCAAATCCCTGAAGCTGTGGCAGATCGTCATGATCGGGTTGGCCTACCTGACCCCCATGACCGTCTTCGATACCTTCGGCATCGTTTCCGGGATCTCCCAGGGACACGTGCCCACCGCCTACCTGCTGGCCCTGGCCGGCGTGCTGTTCACCGCCGTCAGCTACGGCAAGCTGGTCCGCCAGTTCCCCACCGCCGGCTCGGCCTATACCTACGCGCAACGCGCGATCAATCCACATGTCGGCTTCATGGTCGGCTGGTCGTCGCTGCTCGACTACCTGTTCCTGCCGATGATCAACGCGCTGCTGGCGAAGATCTACCTGACCGCACTGTTCCCTGAAGTAGCGCCGTGGATATGGGTGGTGATGTTCGTGCTGATCATGACCGTCATCAACATCAAGAGCGTGAATCTGGTCGCCAACTTCAACACCGTCTTCGTACTGGTCCAGCTGGCAATCATCGTGGTCTTCATCGGCCTGGTGATCCATGGCCTGGAGAACGGGGAGGGGACCGGCACGGTGCTCAGCACCCAGCCATTCTTCTCCGAGCATGCGCATCTCTCGGCCATGGTGGCGGGCGCGACCATCCTCTGCTTCTCCTTCCTCGGCTTCGACGCGGTGACCACGCTGTCCGAGGAGACCCGCGATGCCGCCAGGGTGATCCCGCGGGCGATCTTCCTCACCGCGCTGTACGGTGGGGTGATCTTCATCACCGTGTCCTACTTCCTGCAGTCGTACTTCCCGACCAACGTGCGCTTCAAGGAGCCGGACGCAGCGCTGCCGGAAATCGCCCTGTACGTCGGCGGCAAGTTGTTCCAGTCGATCTTCCTCTGCGCCACCTTCATCAACACCCTGGCCTCCGGGCTGGCTTCCCAGGCCAGCGTATCGCGCCTGCTGTACGTGATGGGCCGGGACAACGTGCTGCCGGAGCGGATCTTCGGCTTCGTCCATCCGAAATGGCGTACGCCGTCGATCAACGTGCTGATCGTCGGCATGGTGGCGCTCTCGGCGATCTCCTTCGACCTGGTGACCGCCACGGCGCTGATCAATTTCGGCGCGCTGGTGGCCTTCACCTTCGTCAACCTGTCGGTGATCGTGCACTTCTACGTGCGCGGCGGACGCAACCGCAGCCTCAGGGAGCATTTCCACTACCTGGTCCTGCCGCTGACCGGCGCGGCCATCGTCGCGGTGCTCTGGCTCAACCTGGAAAGCACCTCGCTGGTGATGGGGCTGGCCTGGGCCGGGCTGGGCTTCGGCTATCTGTTCTACCTGACCCGCCGGTTCAGCCGGCCGCCGCCGCGCTTCCAGGAGAACGAGCTGAGTGCCACCCGCTGACGTGAAGCGATTCAGCGAAAGGTGAAGAAAAAAAGAGCGGTAAACTTCACGAAATTTTCACGCCGACGGGTCAATCATGGACCCATGGCTAACGGACTAGCCCCCCATCTGAAGCCCGCCTCATGGCGGGCTTTGGCTATCCGCAGCCAGCGGATTCCGCGTTTTCCCTCCTTTTCACAGGGCTTTCCCGGCCTGCAGGGCGCCGCCGCGCCTGCGACGACATGTCCGAATCCAGACAGAATTGGACGCCCCCAAAAAGCCCAGACACGGCTAGAATCCACGCCGTCCCGATCCGGTTCGATGGCCGTGGCGGGGATGCCTGCTGTCCGCTGGTCGGTGTTTCCGCTGCCGCATCAGGTCCTTCCCTAGACTACCGGGCCGATTCGAGCCATCCCTTCGCGGGGGCGGAACGGCACAGGGTCGTTCGGCATGGAAGCCGCCTGGGCCGGCCTTCGACACACCTATAAGAGTGGAAATCTGCATGACATACCCTGAACGACCCCTGCTTCATCTACTGACGCGCACCAGCCTGGTGGTCCAGATCATCGTCGGCCTGGTCGCCGGCCTGCTGCTCGCCAGCTTCTTCCCGGCCGCCGCGCTCAAGGTCGGGTTCATCGGCAAGGTCTTCGTTTCCGCCCTGAAAGCGGTGGCGCCGGTGCTGGTGTTCGTACTGGTGATGGCCTCCATCGCCAACCACAAGCAAGGCCAGCAGACCCATATACGGCCGATCCTGCTGCTGTACCTGGTGGGCACCTTCAGTGCCGCGGTGGTCGCGGTGATCGCCAGCTTCGCCTTCCCCTCCAGCCTGGTCCTGGCCAGCCAGCCGGGCGAGATGTCGCCGCCCGGCGGTATCGCCGAAGTGCTCCAGGCGCTGCTGCTGAGCGTGGTGGACAACCCGGTCAACGCCCTGATTTCGGCCAACTTCATCGGCATCCTGGCCTGGGCCATCGGCCTGGGCATCGCCTTCCGCCACGCCAGCGACAGCACCCGCAACCTGCTCTCCGAGCTGTCCGGCGGCGTCTCGCTGATCGTCAAGGTAGTGATCCGCTTCGCTCCGCTGGGGATCTTCGGCCTGGTCGCCTCGACCTTCGCCGAGTCCGGCGTCGAGGCCTTGAAGGGTTACGCCCACCTGCTGGTGGTACTGCTCGGCTGCATGCTGTTCGTGGCCTTCGTGGTCAACCCGCTGATCGTGTTCCTGAAGATACGCCGCAATCCCTATCCGCTGGTGCTGACCTGCCTGCGCGAAAGCGGCATGACCGCGTTCTTCACCCGCAGCTCGGCGGCCAATATCCCGGTCAACCTGCAGCTCTGCGAGCGCCTTGGCCTGCACGAAGACACCTATTCGGTGTCGATCCCGCTGGGCGCGACCATCAACATGGCCGGCGCGGCGATCACCATCACCGTGCTGACCCTGGCGGCGGTGCACACCCTGGGCATCGACGTGGACGTGCCGACCGCGATCCTGCTCAGCGTGGTCGCCTCGGTCTGCGCCTGCGGCGCGTCCGGCGTGGCCGGTGGTTCGCTGCTGCTGATCCCGCTGGCCTGCAGCCTGTTCGGAATTCCCAGCGAAGTGGCGATGCAGGTGGTCGCGGTGGGTTTCATCATCGCGATCCTCCAGGATTCCGCGGAGACCGCGCTGAATTCCTCCACCGACGTGCTGTTCACCGCCGCGGCCTGCCAGGCGGAGGAGCGCAAGGCCAGCGCCGCCTGAGCCGCTGCCTGGCTCCCGGAAGAAACCGCCTGCGGGCGGTTTCTTCGTTCCGGCCCGGCGGGCTTTGACCTGGGCGCCGTGCTGCGGCCTAATGGGCGTCCGTCTTCCCCGAGTTGCCGCATGTCGTCTCCCGCCTTGCCTGGCGCCAGTCTTCGCGCCAGTACCCTGCATCTGCCCGCCGGTCCCTGGAGCACCGTGCTCGACTGTCTCTGCGCGCGTTTTCCGGCCATCGACCGCGATACCTGGCTGGCGCGCATGCGACGGGGCTGCGTTCTGGATGCCGAAGGGCGCGCGCTGGACGCGCGGACGCCGTATCGCGAAGGCCTGCGCGTGCATTACTTCCGCGAAGTGCCGGTGGAAACGCCGATTCCCTTCGAGGCGCGCATCCTGCACCAGGACGAGCATCTGCTGGTGGCGGACAAGCCGCACTTCCTGCCGGTGATGCCGGCCGGTGGCTATGTCGAGCAGACCCTCCTGGCGCGGCTGGCACGCAGCACCGGCAACCGCGAGCTGGTGCCGCTGCACCGGATCGACCGGCATACCGCCGGGCTGGTGCTGTTCTCGACCAATCCCGGAAGCCGCGGGCGCTACCAGGCGCTGTTCCGCGAGCGGCGCATCGACAAGTACTACGAGGCGATAGCTCCGGCCTTGCCGCGGCTGGACTTCCCGTTGCTGCGCAAGACTCGCCTGGTGCCCGGCGAGCCGTTCTTCCGCATGCGCGAGGGCGACGGCGAGCCGAACAGCGAGACGCGCATCGAGGTGGCCGAGCGCAACGGCCGCTGGTGGCGCTACCGGCTGTATCCGCTGACCGGCAAGAAACACCAGTTACGCGTACATCTGGCGGCGCTCGGCGCGGCTATCCAGAACGACGGCTTCTACCCCGGGTTGCTGGACGCCGAGGACAGCCCCGACGACTATCGGCGGCCGCTCAAGCTGCTGGCCAGGGGCCTGCGTTTCGACGACCCGCTGAGCGGGGAAGCGCGTGTATTCGAATCCGAGCTGAGACTCGAATGGCAGGAGTGAGTGGGAGACGCGCCCGTCGAAGCGGGCGCGTTGTGATCAGGACCGCTCGTCCAGCCTGACCACCAGGCGCAACTGCTCGACGCATCCGCGGCTCTGCTCGATCAGCTTGCCGAACTCGGCGCTGTTGATCTCGTCGTGGTTGAGCCAGCTGGTCTTCTGCACTTCCCGGTAGCGGTAGTGGTAACCGCCATCCTTGGCCGGTTCGGCCTGCAGGTCGATATCGAACCAGGGGCTGCGGATCTCGCAACTGTGCGCCGGTTCGTCGGTCTTGCCGCCGGACAGGCTGATGTCATAGGAAGTTATCTGCGGCTCGCCCAGGTACAGCTCGGCCAACTGGCCTTCGCTGCGGTACTTGGCGAAGGCGTCCCACTGGCTGGCCAGGTCCTGGCGGTTGTAGAAATACTTCCCGCCCAGCCGGTCGAGGGCGCGGCGGTCGGTAAGCCTGGCACTGATCGAATAGCTGGGTGGCAACACGAACTGGCTGTCGTCGCGCTCCAGCACGCAGTCGCTGCCTTCCTTGGCGAAGTTGCGGCACAGGTCCTGGTCGGTGCTGGTGCGGCCGCGCTGGCGGTCGGCGACGCTGAGTTGCATCAGCGGCGCATTGGAAAGCTCCACGCGCGACTCGACCCTGGCTTCGCCGTCGTGGGTGTAATGCTCGCTGCGGGTCACGCGCAGGGTGTCGCTGGGCGCTTCCAGGGGAATCTCGTCGCGCCGTACCTTGCCGTCGGCACCCAGCACCAGCGCCCAGCGCTGCTGGATGTCGGGCATGGTGCGGCCGGGAGCGAACACCGGGTTGGTCGGGTCCAGCCACCAGGTACTGCCGTCCACCTCGGCGCGGACGATGGCGTGGTTCGGCGCGTACAGGCCGGGCACCAGCAGGTCCCAGGCCACGTCGCCGCGGCTGACCAGGGTCGGTTCGGCCTTGATCCCGGCGGCCTTGAGCATGGCGCCGAGGAGGATCGCCAGGTCCTTGCAGTCGCCATAGCCATTGCGCTCGATCTCCGCCAGGGAGAAAGGCACGTAGCCGCGCTCGCTGGCGCGCCAGTCACCGAGGTAGCGGTAGGTGTCGTTGATGTACTGCATCAGGCCGGCGACCTGCTCGCGCGCCGGCTTGCCCTTCACCGCGGCGACGGCCGCCGCGGCGCCCCTGGGCAGCTCCGCGGCGAGGATCTCGTTGTAGCGCGCGGCGAACGGGCCGAAGTTGTCCTGCAGGTCGAGCGAGCTGCCCAGTTCCAGGCGCGGGGTGTGGCGCAGGTAGGCATTGCCGGCTTCGTTGATGTAGTTGGTGTATTGCGGTTTCTTCAGGCTGACCTTGAGGGTCTTCCGGTCCGCGCTCTGTTCGATGCGATAGGCGTCCATCAGCTCGCTGCGCACGAAGATCGGCCGCTCGGCCTTGAACTCGGCGATGAAGCGGTCGTCGCGCACCGGCATCGGCGGCCGGCTGAGGACATAGTGGAACTGGGTGCTCAGCGGCTTGGCGGTGAAGTGCTCGCGCAGGGTATAGCTGATGCGGGTACCGACCCGCAGGTTGGGGAACGCCAGGGAGGTCTGGCGTTCGCGCAGGAAGCCCTGGTCCGGGTTCGGCGCGGTCCGCGTATCGATCTGCGACTGGTCCAGCGGCACCGGCTTTTCGCCGGGCTGGGTCAGTTCGGCCTTCTCCACGATCAGGCTGTCGGTCTCGGCATAGCTGCGGTCGATCCGCGAGAGCATCTCGCGGCCGCTCGGCTTGAGGATGGTGAAGCTGTAGGTGCTCACGCAGTCGGTGCTGTTGTCGGCGTTGAACTGGCAACGGAACTCGGTCTCGCCGGCCAGCGGGGCCTCGGCGATCGGTTGCAGCGCGGCGAGGGCCGGGGTGGCGGCACAGAAGACACTGGCGGCGAGGAAGGAAGGAGAGAAGGGATGACGGGGCATCGGTGCCTCAGGATGAAACGTTTAGGCGGAGCTCCCGGGCACAGCCGGCCGCAAGGGGACGGTGGAGGATAGCCGGGGAGATTGGCCCTGAATGATATGTTTTATCAATTCCGCATGTCGACCGGCGGGTCCGGTTATGTGCGGGATGTCGCCGTTGGGAGCTTTTCGCCGGCCTCATTCGCCCGGTTTCGCCGTTCTGTGGCAGGCGCACGCCTGTTCCTGGCGCTCCGGCACCGGGTCGAAACCGCCCGGATGCCAGGGATGGCAACGCAGCAGGCGGCGCGCGCCGAGGTAGCCGCCACGCAACGCGCCGTGGGTGCGGATCGCCTCCAGGGTGTAGTGCGAGCAACTGGGATAGAAGCGGCAACGGGGCCCGATCAGCGGACTGATCACGTACTGGTAGAAGCGGATCAGTCCGATCAGCAGGAACTTCATGGCGATGCCCTCGGCGGGGTTGCGGCGGCGAACGGGCATTGTAACGCCGTTGACGGTCCTCAAGGCGCATTCTCCGCCGCACAGTAGAGGGTCCGCCCGTCGACGAGGCTGCGACCAGTCGCCAGGCGGCCGCGCAAGCCCGGTTCATCCAACGCCAGCGTACCCTCGCGCCAAGCGCCTCCGCGCAACGGAATCAGCGCCGAACGGCCGTAGCCCGGGCAGTACGCCTCGGCGTCGCCTTCCAGATAGTCGACGCCGTCCAGGGTCAGCTCGCCGACATTCCAGCGCGCGCCGAGGTAGGCCTGGCGGAACGGCCCGTCGGGAAGGACGTAGAAGCCCCCGCGCACCCCGCTTGCCGCCGTGGCGAAGCCGATGGTACGCCGCGGTTGCGGGATCACCAGCAGCGCTCGCCGTGGGTCGGCGAAGGCCTCCTGCAACTCGACCAGGCGCTGGCGGGTGGCGCTCATCTCGCGCCGGTAGCGCTCGCCGCGCGCCCGTGCGGCATCGGATAGTTCGCTCCAGGCCGGAGGCTGGTCGCGCAGCAGGTAGTCCAGCGGCCAGGTGCCATCCATCGCGGCCTCCTTCCAGTCCGCGTCGTCCTCGCGCAGGTCCAGCAACACGCCGGCCAGCGCGCCGATCTCGTAGGCTTCGCTGTCGACGCCGACGCCGATCTCGTTGGCATCGTAGAAGGCCAGCGCGTACTCCCGCAGCGCCTGCCGATAGCGTTGCGGGTCCTCGGTGAAATCGGTGCGGTAGCGCGCGGCGGCGGCCATCTCGACATAGCGCGCGGTGCCTTCGCTCAGATCGACCTGCGCCGCCAGCCGGCTTTCCTCGGGAGCCGCTTCGCGCCAGCGGCGCAGCCAGCCCTGGGCGTCGCTCAGGTAGCTGTCGCGCTGCTCGGGCGTGCGCAGGGCCTGGAGAAGCGACTGGAACAAGGCGTAGCGGTATTGCCGTGGGCGCGGGTCGAGCGTGGCCAGGTCGCCGCGATAGCTGCCGGGCTTGCGCAGGCCCCGCCAGTCTTCCTGGGCGTAGCGGTGGAAGGCTTCGTGCGGACCTATGGCGGCCAGCGCCTCGGTATTGCCGGCATTGCTCCGCAGATGCGCGCGGCTGATCTGCAACAGCACCGTCGGACGCCCCTGGTATTGCACAAAGGCATAGCTCAGGTCGAGTTCCGGGTCGCCGATGGCAGGCGCCGTGGTGCGCTGCGCGCGCCCTTCGGCATCGGCTACCCAGGTGTCATGGCCGTCGCTGTAGAGAAAGGCCTTGTCGGCCAACCGCCAACCGGGCCAGAGTCGCTCGCTGTGCTGGCCGACGGCATGGGCATAGGCCAGGTAGCGGCGGGCGAACGCCTCGCTGTCCGTCGCGGCGGCGGGGAGGGATAGGGCAAGCAGGACCAGGGGCAGGGTTCGGATCATGGTTGGGACGGTTTCGCAAGGCCGGTCATGGCGACGAAGGTATCCCGCCGCTCACCGATTGACCGCCACGGTCGCCCCGACGTTCCCCTAGGCGCTGGTCCGCGCCCGCGCCAGGTCGCGCAGCGGCGGGGCGCCGAACAGCCGGCTGTACTCGCGGCTGAACTGCGACGGGCTTTCGTAGCCGACCCGGTAGCCGGCGGCGGCCACTTCCAGGCCCTCGCTGAAGATCAGCCGGCGTGCTTCCTGCAGGCGTAGCTGTTTCTGGTACTGCAGCGGGCTCATCGCGGTCACGGCCTTGAAGCGGTGGTGCAGGGTCGAGGGGCTGAGGTTGACCACCTGGGCCAGTTGCTCGATGCGCAGCGGCTTGCCGAAGTTCTGGTTGATCCAGTCTATGGCGCGGGTGATGCGGTGCGCCTGGCTATCGCCGATGGCGATCTCGTGCAGGCGCTGGCCCTGGCCGCTGCGCAGCAGCCGGTAGAAGATCTCGCGCAGCACCAGCGGCGCCAGCATCGCGATATCCCGCGGGCTGTCCAGCAGATGGATCAGGCGCAACACCGCATCCAGCAGGCTGGCATCGATGCGATCGACATACAGGCCGCGGTCGCCGCGGCGGCCGCTCACTTCCATGGGCCCGGCCTCGGAGATCAGCTGGGTGATCTCGGCCGGATCGATGTCCAGGCGCACGCACAGGTAAGGCGCTTCCGGCGAGGCGTCGATCACCTGGCCGGCCAGCGGCAGGGTCACCGAGACCACCAGGTAGTGCAGCGGATCGTAGATGTAGCGCTCCTCGGCCAGCTGCACCTCCTTGCGGCCCTGGGCGATGATGCACAGCGCAGGTTTATGCATGCCGCGCGCTGGCAGCGTGGGGCCGTTGGCGCGGATCAGCGCGAGCGGGGCGATGGCGGTTTCGTAGATGCCATCGTCGGCGCAGTGTTTCAGCAGCAGGTGCGCCAGTTCGCTCTGGCGCTGGCGCAGGGCGGCGGGCAGTTCGGTGGCAAGCGGGACGGTGGTTTCGCTCATGCGGGAACTCGTGGGGACGACCCGCCAAGACTAGCGCGCGTCGCGGCGACAGGCATCCACCATCGGCCGTGACGGCAGGATCAGGCAAGCATTCGCCAGGAACAGGCAAGCCGACTCGGCCAAGGGCCCGGGCGCGTGCCGGAAAAACCCGGGACGCGGCAGTTTCAGGCAAGAACCCGACAGTATCCGTCTACCGATTCCGTGTTCCGTCCGCCTAATCTGGCTGGCATGGCGGTATCCCCGCCATGCCGATGGAAACTCTCGAGGGGGACACACGCATGTCAAATCAACAGGCCAGACTGGTATCGGACGGCGTACCGCCACCATCCCCGATGCAGCCGCGCCTTTCCCGGCCGGCTCGCTCCGCCACGGCCCCGGCGCCGCGGCGCACGCATCCCGGCAACTGGTAGGGGAGGAGCGCCGCATGGGTCATCCGCACACCCCAGCGCCGCCGGCCGGAGCCTCGGTGCCGCCGGTCCTTCCCTTCCGGGGGCCGCTCGCGCAGCGGCGAATTCCTGTCGAGGAGACACAGAGCATGCCAGCGTTGAACCCGGCCAGCCATGTGGTCAGCATCCGCGCCCGCAGGGGCCAGTCGCAACTTCTCGGCCAGCGCCTGCACGCACTGGCCTTGCTGGGCCGGGCGGTGCCTGGCTGTCTGCGCTACGAGGTCAGCCAGGCCGGCGAGGATGCCGACCTGTGGTTGATCCACAGCGCGTGGAGCGACGAGGACGCGTTGCTCGCGCATCTCTGCGGCGAGGCCCAGCGGGTCTTCGCCGAGGTGCTCTGGCAGGCGCTCGCCGCGACCCTGGAGATAGAGGAGCGGATCCTCTGAAAGCGTCGCCTCAGTGCTTCGGCTCGGCCGCCGGGGCGGCCGGGTGATCGTCCCCGGCCTCGCGCCGCCGTTCGAAGGCGGTGGCCGGCGAGCCGTCGGCGTTGACCTGCAGAACGGCGCGCGGCCGTCCGTCCTCGTCGATGAAGACCTGCCCGATCCCGGCGCTGTTCCACAGGCGCTCGCCGGCCTGGCTGTGCTCCGGGATGCGCGGGCGGATTTCCAGGCTGCGCCGCTGGGTCAGCCAGTTGAGCGGCGACCAGGGCGCGTAGAGCCAGCGGTTGAGGCGGTCGAACCAGTCCAGCAGGCGCCGTGGAAACTCGTTCTTGATCCCGCTGCTGGTGATCTGCCAGAGCTGCGGTCCGTGTTCGCGGTGGCGAATCTGGATGTCGTAGACGAAGGAATAGTGCACGTCGCCGGAGAGGATCAGGTAGTTACCCGGTGTGCGTGAATGGCGGAAGATGTTCATCATCACCGCGGCCGCGCCGCGATGGGCCATCCAGTTCTCCGCGTCCACCAGCAGCGGCTGGCCGAACCAGCTGAACAGTTTCTGCACGCCCTCGATCAGCTTGACCCCGAACATCGGCGCCGGCGAGACGATGACCGCCGCCTTTTCGCCAAGCAGGTCCTGCTGGAATTCGCTCAGCGCCTCCCAGTCCATCAGCCCGGACGGGCGGCCCAGGTTGCGCTCGCTGCGCCAGCGCCGGGTGCGGGTGTCGAGGACGATCAGGGTGGGACTGCCGGGCAACCGGTAATGCCAGTGCTGGAAACCGAGCAGGGCGTCGAGCAGCCGGTCCTGGGCGGCGCAGGGTAGCCGGCCGTCGGCCGCGGCGCCCTCCATCAATGCCGCGACCGGTGCCAGCCATACGCCGCAGTGCTGCGGGTCGTTGCCCCAGCCCTGGCACAGCAGGTAGCCGAGCAGGGCGTTGCCGATGATCCGTCGGGAGAACGGATGGCCGTAGGCGGTCAGCTCCCAGCGCGCGGAGAGGTTCCAGTCGTCGGTGATGTCGTGGTCGTCGAAGATCATCAGCGAGGAGATGTGCGCGAGCGCCCGCGCCACGCCGGCCAGACCATCGCGGAAGCGTTCGATGTGCCGACGTTCGTCGGCGAAGCGCTGCGCCCGTCGTGCGTCCAGCCCTGCCGGCGGCTCCAGGCCCACCAGGCGCCAGGGGGTCGGCGACCAGACCAGCAGGTACATCGCCAGCACCTCGGCCAGGCTGACCAGGTGGTTGTGTGCGTTGGCCGAGGTGAAGATCGGCTTCTTCACCCCGCCGAAGAACCGCTCGCGCAGGGCTTCGTTGGACTCGAAGGCCGGCAGCAGGTCCTCGCGCCGGTAATAGGTGGCAGGGTGCGCGTAGAGCGCCTCGCTGTCGTCCACCACCGCGCCTTCCAGGTGCTCTCCATACAGGCCGAGGCGGCGGATCAGGCCATGGATCGCCACCAGCATCGGCCCGGCGACGTCGTCGGCGTAGACCTGATCGCCGCTCATCATCAGTAGCGGCGGGCGCGTGTCGACCTGCAGGAGGTTCTCCCGCAGCAGCCGGTCGACCTGCAGCAGGCCGTCGGCCGCCGGATGGTGCGGCTTGCGGCAGGAACCATGGAGCAAATGATCGAGGCGGCTCCTGAGTACCAGGCTGGCCCGCTGGCGGCCGGGATAGAGCAGGTGCGGCGCCCACTCGGCGATGCCGGCGGGGGCCTGGTCGTCGCTGGCGAGGCGCAGGTCGTAGTCGACCAGGCGATCGCCGGGCAGCGGTGGGTCCAGAGTGACGTCGAGCAGTTGCAGCCAGGCCCGCTCGCCGACGCGGATGGCGGTATGCGCCGCGCTGTCGAGGACGATCCGCCGCTCCGCCTCGCCAGCCGGGGCGAGGAGCAGCTCGATGGCCACGGGACGCGAGGTCGCCAGCCAGAAGACCAGGCGTTCGGGTTGTGCGCGGCGCAGCAGTGGGCCGGCCAGGACCAGGGGCAGGGGGGAGGTGTCGGTGCGGGCGGACATGGGATACGGCGGTGTCGAAGCGGCGAGACAAGCCCGCAGTATGCCGTCTTTGCCGGTGCGTGGCGTTGCCATTTCGTAAGGAATGACGACAGTCCGAGCCCTGGAGGTATAGCGGAGAACAGGAAATCAGGTTGGATCCATTTGATATCCTGGTTTGTGGCGAGATTTCCGCGGCTTGTTCCCTCACGCCGTTCGGGGTTTCGCATGCCGTCCCGACGCCCGCGGTTCGAGGCGCAGCAGCGCGCTGGAGCAGGCCGGGGTGGAGGCGGCGACGACCCTGTTCATCGATGACCACCTGCCCAACGTGGAGTCGGCGCGGACGCTGGGCATCGTCGCCGAACACTACGACGGCAGCGTCGCCTGCCTGGAGCGGATCCGCGCGTGCCTGGCCTGAGCGCCGCCCGACTGCCAGCCGGGCGGCGCGGCGGTTCAGAAAGGCTTGGTCGGCAGGTATTTGCCGTCGAGGGTGATCACCGCCCGCGAACCGCCTTCGGGATCCTCGACCTTCTGGATATCCAGCTTGAAGTTGATCGCGCTGATGATGCCGTCGCCGAACTGTTCGTGGACCAGAGCCTTCAGGGTGCTGCCGTATACCTGCAGCATCTCGTAGAAGCGGTAGATCGTCGGGTCGGTGGGGATGCCGCCGGGGATGCTGCCGCGTAGCGGGATGGTTTGCAGCAGGAGCACCGCGTCGTCGTCCAGGCCGAGCTGGCCGGCGACCTTGCGCGCGGCGGCCTCGGGCAGCGCGTGCTGGCCGAGCAGGGCGGCGGTGACGAAGGTCAGGGCGAGGCCGGTGCCGTCGGCCAGGTCCTGCCAGGACAGGCCCAGGCGTGCCTTGTTCAGGACCACGGTCTCGGCCAGTTGCTGGCGGGCGTTGGGGGACAGTTGGCTGTGTTGCATGGGTGACGCTCCTTGCGGGTTGCTGTGAAGGAAGGGATTCAGGCGACCGCTAGCCCGGGTTCGCCGCCGACGGCGCGCACCCCGGGATGCTCGGCGAGGGAGACGAAGCGCCGGCTGGCGCCATCGAGGGCGTCGATGCGGCCGCTCTCGATGTCATAGACCCAGCCGTGCAGGTTCAGCCGGCCCTGTTCCAGGGCGCGGGCGACGCTGGGGTGGGTGCGCAGGTTGGCCAGCTGGGCGATCACGTTGTGCCGCACCAGGGCGTCCAGCCGCGCCGCGTCGCTGGAATGCTCATGGGCGCTGTTCATCGCCCGCGCCGCCTCGGCGTGACGTAGCCAGCCGGCCACCGCCGGCAGGTGGTCGAGGCAGGCGCAGGAGGCGATGGCACCCATCGCGCCGCAGTCGGAGTGGCCGCAGACCACGATATCGGCGACCCCGAGCACCGCCACCGCGTACTCCACCGAGGCGCTGACCCCGCCCGGTTGCTGGCCGTAGCCGGGAACGATGTTGCCGGCGTTGCGGATCACGAAGAGTTCGCCGGGCTCGCGCTGGGTAAGCAGCTCGGGGACCACCCGGCTGTCCGAGCAGGCGATGAACAGCGCCTTGGGCGCCTGGCGGGTGGCGAGGGACTTGAACAGTTGCGAGCGCGCCGGGTAGGCATCGCGCTGGAACCTGAGAAAGCCGTCGATGATGTCGCGCATGGCGCTGGGCTCCTGGCCGTGGATCGTGGCGCCAGGATGCGCGGAACCGATCATAGGGTCAAAGACTGGTTTATTATTCCAACTATTGGTTCTGCCTATGGTCTTCCCCATGCTGCTCCGTCACCTGCGCTACCTGCTCGCCGTCGCCGAACACCGCAACTTCACCCGCGCCGCCGAGGCGCTGCACGTATCGCAACCGACCCTGTCGCAGCAGGTCCGACAGCTGGAGGAACAACTGGGGGCGCAGCTGCTCGACCGCTCCGGCAGGAGCGTGCGTCCCACCGATGCCGGCGAGCTGTACCTGACGCACGCGCGCCGCGCCCTGCGCGAGCTGGAAGCGGCGCGGCGGGCGCTGCACGAGGTCGGCGATCTGAGTCGCGGACGCCTGCGCCTGGGCATGACGCCGACCTTCACCTGCTATCTGGTCGGCGCCCTGGTGGATCCGTTCAACCAGCGCTACCCGGGTATCGAACTGAGCCTGGAGGAGTTGCCCCAGGATGCCCTGGAGGCGGCGCTGATCGACGATCGCCTGGACCTGGGCATCGCCTTCAGCGAGCCGGGTTCGGTGGAGATCGACAGCCAGCCGCTGTACCTGGAGCGCCTTGGCCTGGTGCTCGGCGATGGGCAGCCGGCGGAGCAGGTGCCGCTGGCCGCTGAGGAGCTGGCCGAGCGGCCGCTGGCGCTGTTGCGGGGCGACTTCGCCACCCGCCGGCATATCGACGGCTATCTGCGCGAGCAGGGTGTGAAGGCGCGGGTGGCGCTGGAGGCGAACTCGATCAGCGCCATCGTCGATGTGGTCCGCCGTGGCCGCCTGGCGAGCATCCTGCCCGAAGCCGTGGCGCGCCAGCAGTCGGGATTGCGTTGCGTGGCGCTGTGCCCGCCGTTGCCGACCCGCCAGGTGGCGCTGCTCTGGCGCCAGGGCAGTCATGCCGGGGCTGCGCGCCTGGCGTTCCAGGCCCTGGCCGTGGAATGCGGCGCCGAACTGGGCGACGCCTGAGGCTCAGCCGCGGCCGGGCTCTGGCCCGCGCCACCAGCAGGCCGAGATCGAGCGCAACGAGCGACACCAGCGACCAGCATCGCCCGCGTCGGTCCCAAGGGGATCGGCGCGTTGTACGTCGGGCCGTGCGCCAAGGCGCCCATCGCGCATGCCCTGAGCCTGGCCTTCGACCACCCGGCCTTCACCCCCCGGGTCCTCGAAGCCAGCCTGGCGGTCTCCAGCACGTCGGCGCAACCGGCGCAGGTTGATGGAGCGGGCCAACCAGGGCCGGCGGATAACCGCGAGGCGATCGTTCGTCCCACTGCCTTACCTGTCCATCCTTTCCGCCCCCTTGGCTGACTGCACAGGTTGGGTATCATGCGTCGCCATCCCCATCCACCGCCGACGGAAGTCAGGCTTCGCCTGCGTGAAACCAATGGACGATCTCTCTCCCGATTCCGCCCTGCCGCCCCCGGGTGGCGCTCCGGACGACGACGCGCCGCGCCAGCTGGTGGTCTGCATCGACGGCACCTCGAACCGCTTCGGCGACCAGCCGACCAACGTGGTGCGCCTGTACCGCTCACTGTCACGCGATCCGCGCAAGGTGCTGACCTACTACGACCAGGGTGTCGGTACCTTCGGCCTGAAGGAAACCTTGTTCGAGTGGCAGAAGTTTCCCTCGCGGATCGCCGGCCTGGCCTTCGGCTGGGGGCTCAAGCGCAATGTCGAGGGCGCCTACCGCTTCCTCGCCGAGCACTACCGGCCGGGCGACCAGATCTTCCTCTTCGGTTTTTCCCGCGGCGCCTACGCGGTGCGGGTGCTGGCCGCGATGCTGCGCGCGGTGGGGCTGATCGACGCGCACCAGCCGCATCTCTTCGACTATGCCTGGACCCTGCTGACCACGCGGATGCCGCCGCGCGACGAAGACAAGCAGGCCGGCAAGCGCCGGCGCGGTCCGGACTTCGGACTGCTGGGACGTTTCCGCAAGGTCTTCGGCCGGCAGGTGAAGGTGCACTTCCTCGGCCTGTTCGACACCGTCACCTCGGTGGGCTGGGTCTACGACCCGCTGACCGTGCCGTACTCCTCGAACAACGAGATGGTCGACGTGGTCCGCCAGGCCCTGGCCATCGACGAATGCCGCTGCTTTTTCCGGCAGAACCTCTGGTTCGGCGAGAAGGACCGAAAGTCCGACGTGCTGCAGGTGTGGTTCCCCGGCATGCACTCGGACGTCGGCGGCGGCTACGCGCCGAAGGATTCTCGGCTGGCCCTGGTGGCCTTCACCTGGATGCTCGGCGAGGCGCTGGAGGCTGGTCTGCACGTCGACCCGGCGCGCAGCCGCGACCAGTTGCGCGCGCGTTCGAAGCAGGGGCCGGACCCGAGCGCGCCGATCCTGCCGGTGATGACCCGGCCCTGGCGCCTGGCCGAATGGCTGCCGCTGCTGGTCTGGGACCGCCGCAGCGGCGACCGCGCCTGGCGCTGGTCGCGTGGCCGGCCACGCTCGCGGCCGCTGGAGCCGGTCGGCCGGGAGACCCGGGTCAAGCTGCACCGTTCGGTGCAGCGGCGGATGGAACTGTGCCCCGACTACCGGCCATGCAACCTGCCGCCGCTGGAACGCTGCGACCTGGTCGACGACTCGCCGTCGCTCGACGGCTACCGCTAGCGCCTGGCCAGCGGCGCGTTCAGAACCACATGCGGATGCCGGCGACGAAGCGCGCCTCGTCGTCGTCCTCGCCCTCGGCGCGGGCCAGGTCGGCGGTGTTGCCGTAGGAGCGGTTCCAGGTCACCCCGATGTAGGGCGCGAATTCCCGGCGGATCTCGTAGCGCAGGCGCAGGCCGACCTCGCTGTCGGCCAGGCCCGAGCCGATGCCACGGGTTGGATCGTTCCTGCCGTACAGGTTGATCTCGGCGCTGGGCTGGAGGATCAGCCGGTTGGTCAGCAGGATGTCGTACTCGCCCTCCAGACGCAGTGCGCTCTGGCCGTTCTCGCCGAGGAACGCGGTGACTTCCGCCTCGAAGTCGTAGAGCGCCAGGCCCTGCACGCCGAATGCCGCCCAGGTCTGCGGCGAGCCGGGCTTGAAGTCCTGGCGCACGCCGGCGACCAGGTCCCACCAGGGACCGATGGCATGCCCGAACAGAGCCTGGAGTTCGGCATCCTCGGTCTTGCCGTTGAGCCGCTCGCCTTCGCTGCGCAGCCACAGGCGATTGATGTCGCCGCCGATCCAGCCGCTGGCGTCCCAGGCCAGGGCGCTGCCGTCGTCGGCGTCCTGGTACTCCAGCTGGTCGAGCAGGAAGAAGCTGTTCAGCGCGCTGTCGTGTATCTTGTGGCCCTCCAGCGGAGGGAAGGCGGCGCGGCGGTCGGCGTCGGTCAGGACCGGGATCGGCGTGCGACTCTCGCGCGTCGCGGCCTGCGCCGGCGCCCGCCGCATGCCGGGCATCGCGTCATGGTTCATGCCGGAGTGGTCCATGCCCTGATGGTCCGCGGGCTTCGTCGTGGACGGCGCAGCGGATGGTGGGCTGCCATGATCCATGCCGGGCATCGCCCCGTGGTTCATCCCGGAGTGGTCCATGCCCTGGTGGCCCGCGGGCTTCGTCGTGGACGGCGCAGTGGATGGTGGGCTGCCATGGTCCATGCCGGGCATCGCCCCGTGGTTCATCCCGGAATGATCCATGCCGCCGTCCTGCGCGGCTTCGACGAGAGTCGGCAGGCCCAGCAGCAGGCCCAGGGCAAGGGCGCCGCCGGCCAGGCGGGCGGGTTTCGTCTGGCGGCTCATGCGTTGTCTCCTTCGTCCACCCGGACTTCGCGGAACATGCCCATCTCCATGTGGAACAGCAGGTGGCAGTGATAGGCCCAGCGGCCCAGGGCGTCGGCAGTGACGCGATAGCTGCGGCGGGTGCCCGGCGGCATGTCGATGGTGTGCTTGCGCACCAGGAAGTTGCCCTGTTCATCCTCCAGGTCGCTCCACATGCCGTGCAGGTGGATGGGGTGGGTCATCATGGTGTCGTTGACCAGGGTGATCCGCAGGCGCTCGCCGTAGGTCAGGCGCAACGGCTCGGCGTCGGAAAACTTGATGCCGTTGAAGGACCAGGCGAATTTCTCCATGTGCCCGGTCAGGTGCAGTTCGATGGTGCGCCCCGGCTCGCGGCCGTCGGGATCGGCGAAGCGGCTGCGCAGGTCGGCGTAGGTCAGCACCCGGCGGCCATTGTCACGGAGGCCGAGGCCGGGGTCGGCGAGCTTCGGCGCCGGCGTCATGGTCTGCATGTCCACCAGCGGATTGCCATCCTCCGAGGCCGGGTGGGACTGCATCGGCATGTCACCCATGCCGGCCATCTTCGAATGATCCATGCCATTCATGTGCATGCCGGCCATCTTCGAGTGGTCCATGCCGTTCATGTGCATGCCGGGCTTTTTCGAATGGTCCATCCCGGTGGAGGGCTTCGCCGCCGCGCCATGTCCCATGGCGCCGTGGTCCATGCCGCCCATGCCCATGTCGTCCATGCCGATAAGCGGCCGCGGATCGGGGCTCGGCACCGGCGCGCTGAGACCCTCGGCCACGGCCAGGGTGCCGCGGGCGTAGCCGCTGCGATCCATGGACTGGGCGAAGAGGGTGTAGGCCTGAGCGTCGCCCGGCTCGACGATCACGTCGTAGGTCTCGGCCACGGCGATGCGGAACTCGTCGACGCTGACCGGTTCGATGTACTGCCCGTCGGCGGCGACCACGGTCATCTTCAGGCCGGGGATGCGCACGTCGAAGTAGCTCATCGCCGAAGCGTTGACGAAGCGCAGGCGCAGCTTCTCGCCACGGCGGAACAGGCCGGTCCAGTTGCCGTCCGGAGCCTGGCCGTTGAGCAGGTAGGTATAGGTATAGCCGCTGACGTCGGCGAGATCGGTGGGGCTCATCTTCATCTCGGCCCACATCTTGCGGTCGGCCAGGGTCGCGGCCCAGCCGTTGGCGCTGACGTCGTCGATGAAGTCGCCGACGGTACGCTTGTGGAAGTTGTAGTAGTCGGACTGTTTCTTCAGCTTGGCGAGGATGCGCTGCGGTTTCTCGTCCGACCAGTCGCTGAGCAGCACCACATAGTCGCGGTCGTAGCTGAACGGTTCGGGTTCGCGGGCGTCGATCACCAGGGCACCGTAGACGCCGGCCTGTTCCTGCAACCCGGAATGGCTGTGGTACCAGTAGGTGCCGTTCTGCTGGACCTTGAATCGGTACTCGTAGAGGCCGCCGGGGGCGATGCCTTCGAAGCTGAGGCCCGGCACGCCGTCCATGTTGGCCGGCAGGATGATGCCGTGCCAGTGGATCGAGGTGTCTTCGGCGAGACGGTTGCGTACCCGCAGGGTCACAGTATCGCCCTCGCGCCAGCGCAGGGTGGGGCCGGGCAACGAGCCGTTGATGGTCATGGCGGTGGCTGGCGAACCGCTGAGGTTCACCGGGGTTTCGCCGATGAACAGGTCGAAGCTGTCCCCGGCGAGCAGGTTCTGCTGGCCGCGCCCGGCCAGGGCCCAGGCCGGGGCGCGCCAGAGCCCGAGGCCGCCGAGCAGGCCGGTGGCGGCGAGGCCTTTGACGAAGGTGCGTCGCGAAGTCGTGTGCATCCGCTGGTTTCCACGCAGGTGGCAGGATGGCCGCGCGAACCTGCGCGGCCGGAATGTCGCGGCCCGCCTGGGCGGTGCGGCGATGCGGACACCCTAGCGATGCGCGGCTGTCGACAAGCTGTGGGGAAGATTACAGTCCTGTCAGCTAGCGCGGGAGGGGTACCAGGTGGCGGTCGAAACCGCGCGCCACCAGGCGCTCCCAGGCCTCCATGACCTGCGCCGGGACCGGGCAGGCGACCTGGAAACCGAGCGCCGGATAGCGCAGGATCCGGTCGAGGTCGCCGACCATCTCGTCGATCACCCCGAGCACCCCGACCAGGTTCGAGATGCCCTCGGGGAAGCGGTAGTCGGGCGCGTCGACGTGACCTTCCAGCCCCGGCCAGCGGACCGGCAGGGTCAGCGCCACGCGGCGGATCGAGTTGGGCTTGGTGACGAAGGTCGCGCGGCGCAGGTCGGGAAACAGCTCGCGGGCGAAGGCGATGTTCTCGGCGAAGTTGGTCGCCCGCGGCTCGATCACCACGAGGCTGTCGCTTACCCCGCGCGCCCTGGCGTGGCGGGCGAACAGTTCGGCTTCCGGCTCGACCCAGAGATGGCGCGTCCAGTGCCCGGTATTGCCGGTGAACAGCAGGCGTTCGGCGAGGCCACGCTCGAGCAGGTCGCAGGCGTGGTCGCAGACCCGCAGGTCGTAGGAGCCGCAGACCACCAGCAGTTCGCAGGGCACGTGGCAGCGCCCCTGGCCAAGGAAGTCCCAGAGCAGGAGCGCGTCTTGCAGGGTCGGACTCATGGGACGCCAACGCTCCTCTGGCTGCCGGCCGGTGCGGCGGGTTGCCGGCGCAGGCAATACAGCGCCTGCTCCGCGCGGGCGATCCGCAGCTCGCGGAAGTCCCGGGCCGACCAACGCGCGCCGGCGTCGAGCAGCCCGGCTTCGTCGCCGATCGCCACGCAGGCCGCGCCGGCGGCACAGGCGGCCTGCACGCCGCTGAGGGAGTCTTCGAACACCAGGCAGCGCGCCGCCGGCAGCCCTAGCCTTGCGGCAGCCAGGCGATAGCCATCCGGCGCCGGCTTGCCATGAGCGACGTCGTCGCGGCTGACCAGGGTGCGGAACGCCGTCTGCAGGTCGTGCTGGCGCAGCACGTGCTCGATGCGCGCCGGCCAGCTGCTGGTGACCAGCGCCAGCGGCACGTCCAGCCTGCGCAACTGGCGGAGGAAATCGGCGACCCCGGGCAGCAGCGGGCAATCGGCGCGTTCCTCCAGGGTATCGACCTGCTGCTTGAGGGCTCGGCGGCGCTCCGGCGGCAGGTGGCCGAACAGGTAGTCCAGGGTGTAGCCGCCCGGGCGGCCGTGCACGTGGTCGCGCAGGCAGTCCGCATCCAGCGCCACGCCCTGTTCGCGGGCGACGCTACCCCAGGCGCTGGCGATGGCCTCTCGGGAGCGGATCAGGACGCCGTCCATGTCAAACAGGACGGCTGAAAATTCCAGTCGATGCATCTCGGGCACTCTGTAGGGCAAGCCAGACGAGGACGCCGCCGCCCAGGGCGAACGCCGCCATGATCAGGTAGGACCACTGCGGCAGGCGTTCGTACAGCCAGCCGGCGGCCGGGCTGGCGAGCCCCATGGGCAGGGCCACCGCCAGAGAGTAGTAGATTCCCTGGGTCAGTACCCGCGCGCTTTCCGGCGCGTGGTCGCGGATGTAGCGCATCACCGCGGCGTGGTAGGCGGCGAAGCTGAGGGCATGCAGGCACTGGCCGAGAAGGATCGCCGCGAGGTGCTCGCTGCCGGCCAGCAGGCTCCAGCGCAGCGCCGCGCAGAGGCTGGAGAAGAGCATCACGCGGAGCGCCGGATGGCGGTCCAGGATCCGGTTGGAGATGGCGAAGAAGCTGATCTCGGCGATCACCGCCAGGCCCCAGAAGGCGCCGACCGAGAACGACGAATAGCCCCGTTCGAGCCAGCCCAGCGAGGCGGTGGTGAAGTACAGCGAGTGGCTCAGCTGGATCATTCCGGCCGCGCCGATGGCCAGTAGCAGCGGGCGCTGCCGGAAGATCGCGCGCAGGTCGGGATGGCGCCTGGCGCTTGGCGCCGTCGCGTCCGGGCGGCGTACGCCGCGGCGGAGGAGGAGGCAGGCCAGCGCGGTGAGCAGCATCGTCAGGCCGACCAGGAGCGGCACCAGCTGCTGGCCGAAACGACCGAGCAGCAGGCCACCGAGGGTAGCGGTGAGAATGAAGGCCAGCGAACCGACCGCGCGTACCCGTCCGTAGTTGTGCAGGGCCGCCTTGTCGCGCTTGAGCAGGTAGGACTCGGTGAGCGGCAGCACACTGGTCCAGAACGCGCCGTAGAGCACGCTCAGGGCGATGAACAGCGGCAGGCCCTCGGCCAGCTGGAACAGCAGGGCGCAGGCTCCCGCCAGGGCCGCCAGCAGGGTCGCCAGGCGCAATTGGTCGATGCGCCAGTCGGCGACGTAGGTCAGTGCCACCCCGGCGATCACCTGCGGCCAGTAGGCCGCGGCGATCAGCAGGCCGATCTGGCTGGCGCCGAAGCCGAGGCTGGCCAGCCAGGTCGGCCAGAACGGGTAGATCAGCCCCTCGGCGGCGAAGTAGCCGGAGAAGATCAGGTACATGCCGGTCCCCGCGCCGCCGTGCCGTTGCGCTCCTGCCCGCGGCTCACTCGAAGCGCGCCCTGGCGAAGGCGTTCTCGCCCTTGCGCCAGACCAGCAGGGATTCGCCGAGCACCACCAGGTCGACCATGCCGTCCTCCAGCGCGCCGAGGGCGTCCTGCGGGGCGCAGACGATCGGTTCCTCGTGGCGGTTGAAGGACGTATTGATCAGCGCCGGCTGGCCGCTGCGGGCATGCCAGGCATGCAGCAAGGCATGCATGAACGGATCGGCCTGCGGACGGATGATCTGTGGCCGCGCGGTGCCGTCGACATGGACCACCGCCGGGCAGCGCTCGCGGAAATCCGCATGGCAGTCGTAGGTCATGGTCATGTAGTCGGCCGCTACCTGGTCTTCGCGCCAACCGACGTAGCAGGCCTCGGCGTGCTCCACCGCGGTGACCGGGGCGAACGGCATGAACTCGGTGCGCTCCATGCGTTCGTTGAGCCAGTCGTTGGCCGTGGTGTCGCCGGCGTGATAGACGATGCTGCGGTTGCAGAGCGCGCGCGGACCGAACTCCATGCGGCCCTTGAACATGCCCAGCACCTGGTTTTCCCGCAGTGCCTCGACCAGCGTCTCGATCAGGTTGGCCGGCCGGCTGTAGGCCAGGCGCGGGTACTGGCTGGCGATCAGCTCGGCATTCTGCGCGGCGCTGCGCGCGTCCGGGCCGAGGGCCATGCTCGGCGCCGGGAAGCGCGTGCCCTGCTCGCGGTAGGCAACCGCCACCGCGGCGGCCAGGGCCAGGCCGCCGTCGCCCATGCAGGGCAGCACGTAGACATCGCGGACCCCGGGGATCTCGCGCAGGCGCTGGTTCAGCTTGACATTGCCGAACACCCCGCCGGCCAGGCACAGGTTGGCGCAGCCGGTGCGCGCCACGTGTTCGCGGGCGATCGCCACCAGCAGGTCTTCGGAATGCCGCTGCGCGGCGGCGGCGACGTCGGCCGGGCGCTCCGCCGCGCAGCGTTGCAGCAGCGGGTCGCTGTAGCCGTCGTAGGAGGGCAGGTACAGCTCGCCGCAGCGGGCGCGCAGGCGGCCGTTTTCCAGGCGGATCATGTCGTTCATCAGCGGCAACAGTCTTTGCGCGTCGCCGAAGGCGGCCAGGCCGGTGATCTTGCCTTCGTGGCGGTTCGGCTTGAAGCCGAGCAGGCGGGTGATGCGTCCGTAGAAATAGCCCAGGCTGTCGATGCTGGTCTCGCGCTGCAGGACCGCCTCGCCGCCGTCGGCGCGGTAGTGGGTGACGGTCAGCGACTGGAAGTCGCCGCGGCCGTCGCAGGTGAGGGTCAGCGCCTGGTCGAACGGCGAGCAGACGAACGCGCCGAGGGCGTGGCATTCATGATGGTCGATGTACTCGACCTTGCCGCGCAGGCCGTTGGCGCGGATGAAGGCATCGAACTCGCCGCGCTTGGCCTTGTCGTTGGCCAGTTCGTCGGCGATGCGCTTGCGCAGGTGTGCCAGGCCTTCGGGGCGTTCGCGGGCTTCCTCGAGGACCCGGTCGAGATAGAGGTCCAGATGGCGGTCGGCGTCGAACCCGGCATTCCAGCCATAAGCGACGCGGTCGACGGCGGCCAGCTCCACGCCGGCCTCGCCGAGCACGTAGTCGATGGAGCGGCCCGGCCAGGTCTTGTGGTCCTTCTGGCGGGTGAAGCGTTCCTCGCTGGCGGCGGCGACGATCCGGCCGTCGCGGACCAGACAGGCGCCGGCGAGGTCGTTGTTGGTGATGCCGAGAATGATCATGCAGTGTCCTCTTGCGCGAACGGGTGGGTGGCGAGAGGCGTAATAGGTTGCATGGCGCCGCGGGCCCAACAACCTGCCAGATCTGGTCGCCTGTGAAATCTGCCAGGGCTACCGGATCTGGCAGCTGGACAGGCGTCGGCGGGCTAGGCCGGGGCTCGCCGCGGCCGGGCCGGATGCGTCCGTGGCGACGGCGCGGCACATGCCGGCAATCGCTTCGATCGCCCTGCAGCCAACCTCAAGCCACCGATCCGCTGCGGAAGGTCCTGGACAAACCGCCGGCGAGCATCTTCGTGGTGATCGACGAGGTCGACACCGACAACAGGGGCGTGGCCGGCGAAAGCGTAAGCGCCTTGCGGCGCCGCCAGGCACCCCGGACTTCCTGAACCGCCGCTGGCGAGCGAGGTCGAAAACAGGCGCCGCGACAGGCGTTGCGGCGTTTTTTCTTCAGCTACATTTTCAACAGTCGTTCCCATCATCCAGGGCAGCACCCAAGGGGCAGATCATGGCTCGCAGCACACCCATCGAGCTCTACCGCAACATCGGCATCGTCGCCCACGTCGACGCCGGCAAGACCACGACGACCGAGCGGATCCTCTTCTACACCGGCGTCAACCACAAGATGGGCGAGGTCCACGACGGCGCGGCGACCATGGACTGGATGGTGCAGGAGCAGGAACGCGGCATCACCATCACCTCGGCGGCGACCACCGCCTTCTGGCAGGGCTCGACCAAGCAGTTTCCGCACCGCTATCGCTTCAACATCATCGATACCCCCGGCCACGTCGACTTCACCATCGAGGTGGAACGCTCGCTGCGCGTGCTCGACGGGGCGGTGGTGGTGTTCAGCGGCGCCGACGGCGTCGAGCCGCAGTCCGAGACGGTCTGGCGGCAGGCCAACAAATACCACGTGCCGCGCCTGGCCTACGTGAACAAGATGGATCGCCAGGGTGCCGACTTTCTCCGTGTGGTGGCGCAGATCAAGCAGCGCCTGGGGCATACCCCGGTGCCGATCCAGCTGGCGATCGGCGCGGAGGAGAACTTCAGCGGCCAGGTCGACCTGGTGAAGATGAAGGCCATCTACTGGAACGACGACGACCAGGGCACCAGCTACCGCGAGGAAGAGATCCCGGCGGAGCTGCGCGCGCTGGCCGAGGAGTGGCGGGCGCACATGGTCGAGGCCGCCGCCGAGGCCAACGACGAGCTGATGAACAAGTACCTCGAAGGCGAGGAACTGAGCGTCGAGGAAATCAAGGCCGGGCTGCGCCAGCGGACCCTCGCCAACCAGATCGTGCCTGCGGTGCTCGGTTCCTCGTTCAAGAACAAGGGCGTGCCGCTGGTGCTCGACGCGGTGATCGACTACCTGCCGGCGCCTTCGGAAATCCCGGCGATCAAGGGCACCGACCCTGACGATGAAGAGAAGCACGACGAGCGCCATGCGGACGACAGCGAGCCGTTCTCGGCGCTGGCGTTCAAGATCGCCACCGACCCCTTCGTCGGCACCCTGACCTTCGCCCGCGTGTATTCCGGGGTGCTGACGTCCGGCGACGCGGTGCTCAATTCGGTGAAGCGCAAGAAGGAGCGCGTTGGCCGGATGGTGCAGATGCACGCCAACCAGCGCGAAGAGATCAAGGAGGTGCGCGCCGGCGACATCGCCGCGCTGATCGGCATGAAGGACGTGACCACCGGCGACACCCTGTGCGCCATCGACAAGCCGATCATCCTCGAGCGGATGGACTTCCCCGACCCGGTGATCTCGGTGGCGGTGGAGCCGAAGACCAAGGCCGACCAGGAAAAGATGGGCATCGCCCTGAGCAAGCTGGCCCAGGAAGATCCGTCGTTCCGCGTGAAGACCGACGAGGAGACCGCGCAGACGATCATTTCCGGGATGGGCGAACTGCACCTGGATATCATCGTCGACCGCATGCGTCGCGAGTTCGGCGTCGAGGCCAACATCGGCAAGCCGCAGGTGGCCTATCGCGAGACGATCCGCAACACCTGCGAGATCGAGGGCAAGTTCGTCCGCCAGTCCGGCGGGCGCGGCCAGTTCGGCCATTGCTGGATCCGCTTCGCCCCGGCCGACGAAGGCCAGGAGGGCCTGGAATTCCACAACGAGGTGGTCGGCGGGGTGATCCCGCGCGAATTCATCCCGGCGATCCAGAAGGGCATCGAGGACCAGATGCAGAACGGCGTGCTGGCCGGCTACCCGCTGCTCGGCCTGAAGGCGACGGTGTACGACGGCTCCTACCATGACGTCGACTCCAGCGAGATGGCCTTCAAGATCGCCGCCTCGATGGCCACCAAGCAGCTCTCGCAGAAGGGCGGCGCGGTGCTGCTGGAGCCGGTGATGAAAGTCGAGGTGGTGACGCCCGAGGACTACATGGGCGACGTGATGGGCGACCTCAACCGCCGCCGTGGCCTGATCCAGGGCATGGAGGACACCCCGGCGGGCAAGGTGATCCGCGCCGAGGTGCCGCTGGGCGAGATGTTCGGCTACGCCACCGACGTGCGCTCGATGTCCCAGGGCCGGGCCAGCTACTCGATGGAGTTCGTCCGCTACGCCGAGGTGCCGGCCAGCGTCGCCGAGGCGATCGTCGCCAGGCAAGGCCGCTGAGGTCCGAAGCGCGCCTCTCGCGGCGGGGCGCGCTTCGCCTGGGGATCGACGCTCAAGGCGCCGATGCGCTTGCCAACCGGTGTCTTTGACGCCCCCCGGATGCTTAACTATAAGACAGTCATCCAGGCCCGCACCCACAAGGATGGCGAATCGATGCTTGCTTCAGCGATTGCCAGCGGCACCGCAGTTTCCCAGGTCTCCAAGCATCTCCTTCTGTTCCTGGCCGCCCTTTTCCTCGCCCTTGGTGCATGCGGCTGGGCGATCCTGCACATCGCCAGGCAGCAGGACGGCATCGCCATCGAGCAGAGCCATTTCTACGTGGAAAAGGCGCTGCAGAACCGCCGGGAAAATTCCGAACAGTTCTCCACCACCTATTCCTTCTGGACCGACGCCTACGTCTATCTGGGCAGCCAGGTCGACGTGGACTGGGCCTTCTCCAAGAACAACCTCGGCTCGGTGCTCTACACCACCAACGGCTACGACGGAGTCTTCGTCATCGACGACCGTGGCACTGGCTACGCCATGCTCGAGGGCGAGCTGTCCGAGCGCTCGCTGGCCGAGGCGCTGAACGCCGATACCGGGGACATCCTCCGCGCCGCCCGCCAAGCCGCGCTGGACGAAGCGGCGATCAGCCGCTACGTCGACTTCGGCGGCGCACCGGCGATCCTGGTCGCCTCGGCGATCAAGCCCACCAGCGATCATGCGCCCATCGACCTGGCCAAGGCCTCGGTGCTGGTCTTCCTCGACCGACTGACCCCGGAAAAGCTGGCCAAGCTCGGTGGCGACTACGGCATCGCCAACCTGCACCTGCTGACCGGCGGCGCGGCGGGCGACAAGGAAAGCCTCGCCCTGGAAGGCACTCCCCATCGCCTGGCCTGGGTGTCGTCGCGCCCGGGCAGCGCGATGCTGCGGGAAACCGCGTTGCCGCTGCTGGGAATCTTCGTGGTCGCCGCCGGCCTGCTGTTCTGGTTGAGCCGTAGCGCCCTGCTCAACGCTCGCGCGGTGGACCGCCAGCAAAAGGTGCTGAAGCGCAGCAACCAGGCCCTGCAGGCCAGCGAGGAGCGTTTCAAGTCGATAGCCGAAGCGGCCTCGGACTGGATCTGGGAGGTCGACGCGCGTTTCGTCTTCACCTATCTCTCCACGCGTTTTCGCGAGGTCACCGGCTACCAGCCGGCGGCATGGATCGGCCGGCGCCTGGACGAGTTGCTGGGCAGCGACACGGTGAACATCGTCAAGTGGCTGGAAGGGCTGCCCGATGTCGGCACGCCATCCAGCCTGGTCTGCAGCTTCCGCGACGAACTGGGCCAGGCGCGCATCGGCAAGCTGACCGCCACCGCAATCCGCAACGGCGCGGGCGACGGCTATCGCGGCACGGTCGCCGACATCACCGACGAGGTCGAGGCCCACGCGAAGATCCAGCACCTGTCACAGCACGATGCGCTGACCGGGCTGCCCAACCGCAACAAGCTGTTCGGCTTCCTCGAACGCCTGCTGGCGGAGAAGGCCGGCAAGTCGCCGCTGGCGGTGCTGATGCTCGATCTCGACCGCTTCAAGCCGATCAACGACCAGTACGGCCACCCCGCCGGCGATGCGGTGCTGCATGCGATCGCCGAGCGGTTGCGCGCCTCGACCCGCGACCTGGACATGGTCGCCCGGCTCGGCGGCGACGAGTTCGTGGTGGTCAGCGTGCACGTGACGTCGAGGCTGGAGGTCGAGAAGTTCTGCATACGGCTGATCGAGGTGATCAATCGCGAAATCCTCCACGACGAGCATGTCTTCCATGTCGGCGCCAGCATTGGCGTGGCCCTGGCCAGCGAGCACGGCGACGACCCGCGGGCGCTGCTGCGCTGCGCCGACGTGGCGATGTACGAGGCCAAGGCGGCGGGGCGCAATACCTGGCGCTTCTACTCGGAGGCGATGGATTTCCACCTTGCCGAGAAGAAGCAGCGCGAAGCTGAGCTGCGCGCCGCGCTGCAGCGCGGCGAGTTCGAACTCTACTACCAGCCGCGCTATCGGACGGAGGAGGGCAGCATCGCCTCGGCCGAGGCGCTGATCCGCTGGCACCACCCACGACGCGGCATGATCGGCCCCGATGAATTCATCGGCCTGGCCGAGGAAAGCGACCTGATCGTGCAGATCGGCAACTGGGTGCTGCGCCAGGCCTGCTCCAGCGCGGCCAGCTGGCCGGGCGAGGTGATGGTCTCGGTGAACGTGTCGCCGGCGCAGTTCATCAGCGGCGACATCGTCTGGCAGGTGCGCGAGGCGTTGCGCCTGGCGCACCTGGACGCGCGCCGGCTCGAACTGGAAGTGACGGAGAACGTCATGCTCAACGATGTCGACGGCGCCCTGCGGACCATGACCGCCCTCAAGGAACTGGGCGTGCGCCTGAACATGGATGACTTCGGTACCGGCTATTCGTCGCTCGGCTACCTGCGCACCTATCCCTTCGACAGCATCAAGATCGACAAGCGCTTCATCGCCAACATGGAGAAGACCGGCCGCGACCGTTCGATCGTCCAGGCCATCATCAACCTGGGCAACGCGTTGAACCTGCGGGTGACCGCCGAAGGCGTGGAGACCGAAGGGCAGATGCGCATCCTGCGCGACGAGAAATGCCACGAGCTGCAAGGCTTCCTCCTCAGCCGACCGGTGGACGGGCAGCGCCTGCAGGCGCTGCTGCGAAGCGAAACGGCGCTAGCGCCGCCGCCAGCGCGCACCGGCCATGGCTAGCAGGCTGGCCAGCAGGGCGCCGGCGAATGCCAGGGCCATGTCCTTCTGCGCGTCCCAGGGGTCCTCCTGGGCGCCGACGAACGCCGCGGAACGGGCCCCGCCGAGGTACTCGCCACCCAGCCACTCGATCAGTTCGTAGAGCGCCGAGGTCGACAGCACCAGGTCCACCGCCAGGGCGCCGGCGAGCGGCCGCCGCACGCCGAGGCGTTCGATCAGTTCGCGGAACGGCAGCACCAGAAGCAACCCATAGAGCGCATGGGCCAGGCGGTCGAACTGGTTGCGCCGCCAGCCGAGGGCGGCGTCCAGCGAGGCGCCGGTCAGCCATTCCCAGGCCTGGTCGTAGGGCACCCGGGAATAGGTGTAGTGGGCGCCGATCTCGTGGACCAGCAGGAACAGGAACAATCGCCGGCATGCCGCCAGCGACGGACGGAACCAGCCACGGACGCAGTACAGGCCGAGGCCGAGCGCGGCGACCAGCAGATTCTCCAGCAGCCAGTCGCCGCGTTCGTGGGGGGCCAGCCCGAGCAGGGCGAAGACCAGCAGGAACCCCGCCAGCAGCATGCGGCGTTCGGCGGAGTCGGCGGCGCCGCGCATACCGGCTCCGGCTCAGTTGCTGCGGTTCAGGGACGGTTGCCGCCGTGGCTGTGCTGGCCGCCCTTGCGCGCTCGTTCGGCACGGTTGGTATCGGCCTCGACATTGCCGCCGGCATGTCGGGAACCTTTGCGGCCGGCCTCCGAGACCTTTTGCGGATCGTCGGCGAAATGGTGCTTGTCGTTGCGATGGCTGCTCATGTGCGGTCCTCCTCGTGGTATGCATGGATTGGGAGGTCCGCGGCGAGCGCGCGTTCATTTCCGCTGCCGAACGGACGGGGCGGTTGGTTCAGGGGACGCCTGCGGTTAGTTCAGAAAAAGCTGAAGTAATTTTTTGACCTGACCGATTCACTTCCTGCCTCCGCTTGCCGACACTCGGCCGTTCCCATGGCTTCGGGCCAGGGGCGCCGACCGGAATGCCTGCGTCCGGCGAGCGATAACAAGAATGACGAGGAAGCCGCATGAGCAATAACAACGAGGCGTCACGCCCGAAGATCGAGGTCCGCTCGATCGATTACGTTCCCCGCCACGAGCGCCACGGCAAGGTCTGGCACCAGGCACCGTTCTGGTTCACCGGCAATTTCGTGCTCACCACCATGGTCACCGGCTTCACCGGCCCGGCCCTCGGCCTGGGGGCGCTGTACTCGATCCTGGCGATCGTCCTCGGGGTCTGCTTCGGCACCTTCTTCATGGCCTTCCATGCCAACCAGGGCCCGCGCATGGGCCTGCCGCAGATGATCCAGTCGCGCGCCCAGTTCGGCCTGCGCGGCGCCATCGTGCCGTTCGCCGCGGTGGTGTTCGTCTACATCGGCTTCAACGTATTCAACGTGATCCTCGCCACCGACGCGATCAACACCGTGCTGCCCGGCCACCGCGCGCCCTGGTACGTGCTGCTGATCGGCGTGGCGGTGCTGCTGGCGATCGTCGGCCACGACCTGCTGCATACCGTGCAGCGCTGGCTGACCTACGTGATGATCGCGGTGTTCGGCGTGCTCACCGTCAGCGCCCTGCGCAGCCTGGAGGCGGACGCGGCGCTGGGCGGCACCCCGGCCTTCTCCTGGAGCGCGTTCCTGGTGCAGCTGTCGGCCGCCGCCGGCTACCAGATCAGCTACGCGGTGTACGTTTCCGACTATTCGCGCTACCTGCCGCACGAGACGCCGACCCGCAAGGTGATCTTCTGGACCTACCTGGGCGCTGCCGGCTCGGCGCTCTGGCTGATGTCCCTCGGCGCGTTCCTCGCCTCGGCGCTGCCGGCGCCGGATGCCATCGGCAGCGTGCGCGAGGTGGGCAACCGGCTGTTCCCCGGCTTCGGCACCTTCACCGTGCTGATCGCCGTCCCGGCCCTGGTGGGGATCATGGCGGTCAACTGCTACGGCGCGATGCTCACCAGCCTCAGCGCCATCGACGCCTTCCGCAAGGTCAGCCCGACCCTCAACCTGCGTGTCACCGGCATCGGCGTGATCGCCCTGGTGGTGTTCGGCGTAGCCTTGTCGATCCCGGAAAGCTACCTGGGCAGCTTCAACACCTTCGTCCTGCTGATGCTGTACTTCCTGGTGCCCTGGACCGCGGTCAACCTGGTCGACTTCTACTTCGTGCGCAACGGTCATTACGCGATCAGCGAGATATTCAATCCCCAGGGAATCTATGGCCATTGGGGCCGCCCGGGGCTGACCGCCTACCTGGCCGGGCTGCTGGCGATGATCCCGTTCATGTCCCTGAGCTTCTACAGCGGACCCTTCGCCACCGCGCTGGGCGGCGCCGACGTGGCCTTCGTGGTCGGCCTGCTGGTGGCCGGCGCGGTCTATGCCTTCATGTGCCGGGCGCTGGACCTGGAAGCCGAGCGACGGGTCGCCGCGCTCAGCGACCGGGCGCTGGAAGAGGGGCGCGTCTGATGTCCAGGGTCACCGTCGCCTGCTGCCAGATCGCGCCGCGCATCGGCGAGCACGAATTCAACCTGCGCCTGGTCGAACAGGCGATCCGCGAGGCCGCGCGACGCGGCGCGAATGTCGTGGTGCTGCCTGAACTGGCCACCAGTGGTTATGTCTTCGCCGATCGCAGAGAGGCCCTGGCCCTGGCGGAAACCCGCGAAGGGCCGAGCCTGGCGCTGTGGAGCGCGCTGGCCGGCGAACTCGACCTGGTGGTGGTCGGCGGTTTCTGCGAGCGCCTGGACGAAGGCCGGGTAGCCAACAGCGCCGCCCTGGTCGACGCCGACGGCGTGCGCGCGCTCTACCGCAAGGCCCACCTGTGGAACGAGGAGGGCGCTATCTTCGAGGCCGGCGACCAGTCGCCACCGATCGTCGCCACTCGCTTCGGACGGATCGCGGTAATGGTCTGCTACGACCTGGAGTTTCCCGAGTGGGTACGCCTGCCGGCGTTGTCCGGTGCGCAACTGCTCTGCGCACCGGTGAACTGGCCGGCGGCGCCGCGCCCGCTGGGCGAGCGGCCAGCGGAGGTGGTCAGGGTCCAAGCCAACGCCTCGGTCAACCGGATGTTCATCGCCGCCTGCGACCGTTGCGGGCAGGAGCGCGGGGTGGACTGGGTCGGCGGCTCGGTGATCGTCGACGCCGACGGCTACCCGCTGGCCGGGCCACTGGTGGGCGAGGAGGGCATGCTGCTGGCCAGTCTCGATCTCGCCGAGGCAGACGAGAAGCGCATCAGCCGGCACAACCACGTGCACCGCGATCGCCGCCCGCAGCTGTATTGAGACCCATGGCGGCAGCCATGCGCGTCAGGTGTGCCAGGAACGGGTCGCCGACAAAAGTTGGCGCATCGTACATGCGCCTCAAGGTTGGCGACGACCTCGGTCCAGGCGTTGCCGTGTGTGTTTTCCGGCTTGTGTCGGCTACCTGGCGGAGCGCCACGACCATTCCGTCTTCCGTAGACGAAGCGCTTCTCCATGCCCGCCGCGCCCGGCGTCACCGGCGGGTGCACGTGTTGCGCGAGGCTTGGCGTGGCCCGCGGGCATTGGCGGTCCAGGCGTATCCAGGTCATCCCGGTCGATGCGCGGCTGCGCAGAACGCTCCGGAGAATTTCAGGGTAGCGCCGTGGCATGCTAGCGGACCATGTCATGTGGCGCTCCGGCGTGGAACTGTTCGGCAGCGAAATGCGGGGCGCCGCGCGGCCGATTAGCTGCGTCGAGCCTTTATTCGCCCTGCCGGCATGATCTGGCGCGGTATTGGAGTCGCCCGATGGCGGGGCGGGATGGCGCTATGAAAAAGGGGCGCGGCGCCAGACGGCGCAGCGCCCCTTGGGCGAGCGAGTTTCACTCCAGTTCGGCGGTGCTTTCTTCCTGGCGCGCCTGCGGGGTGTTCAACGCGGTATTGCTGATGGCGTGCAGGGTGGTGTTGAACTGCACGGTCTCGTTGAAGCCCTTGACGATCTGCGCCAGCTTCTCGCGGGCGCTTTCCAGCTTCTTGTAGCGTTCGGCGAGTTCCAGGCTGCGTTGCTGCACGCCGGCCTCGCGCTTTTCCAGCTCGGCCTGGCGCAGATTCTGCTGGTTGCGCTGTTCTTCGATGCGTTCCTGCTCGACCTGCAGCACCTCGGCGCGACGGGCGCTGCTGCGCTCGCGCGCCTCGACGCTTTCCGCCAGCTGCTGCAGGGCGGCGCTGCGTTCGGCCAGGAGGCGACTGCTCTGCTCGGTTTCCTGCTCCAGCGCCTGGCGGTCGTCCTGCAGGCGCTTGTGCCATTGCTTCAGCTGCTTTTCCTTCTCCTGCAACAGGCGTTCCCGCTCGTGCAACTGGGCCTTGCGCGATTCCAGGGACTCCTGCTGCTTGAGCGCTTCCTGTTTCTGCTGGCTCAGCTGCTGGGCCATGCCGGCGAGATCGGCGAGGGTGCCCTGGACATCCTGCAGCAGATGATCGGTATCGGTGCCGATATTGAGCGTGGTATCCGTGTCCACGTGTGGTTCATCCTCGGGTTGGCGGCTGGAAACGGGGGGCTGGGGCGAGTCGGCGATGGCCTCGCTGCCGACGCCGAGCGGGCGTGCGGAAGGAACCTGCAGGCGCAGCGACAGGTTCGGCACCCTGGCCGAAGTCGGCTCCGGGGACCGTTCGGGACTTGCGAGGGGGGAGGGGCTCGGGGTCATGGAGGGTTCCTCGGGAGTGTCGGGGGTGGCGTGGGGCGGTTCGGCGTCCGGCAGCGGTTCCGGGCTGAGCATCTGCGCCAGGCCGGCCAGTTCTTCGCGGAGGTGGCTGGCGTTGTCGACGAAGGCGCCGATCGCATCGGCTTGCGGCAGCCCGGCGTGCTCGTGCTCGGTATCGGGACATGCCTCGGCAGGCGCCTCGGCCGTATCGGTTTCGCTCTCCAGGTGGTCGTGCCCGGTTCCGGCGACGCTCCGCTCTTCGGTTGCCTCAGGTTCGTCGGAGCGCTCGCCCGCGGCAGGGCTGACCACATCGGCGGGTTCAGGCTCGGGCTCGGAGCCGTCACCGGTTTCGATGACCGCGGCAGCGGGACCCTCGGTGTGCGCTTCTTCGCAAACCAGCGGCGGTACTTCCTCGCAGGGCTCCTCGCCATCGAGGGCCGGGCCGTAGCCCGCGGGCGGCTGGAAGGTGACCAGTTGCATGACCCAGTCGTGGTTGAGGGCAAGGGAGCGGTGGTCGTCCCGCCGCGCCGGGGCGATCTCCGCTTCCTGCAGGTCGAGCAGGTGGTAGGCCAGGTCATTGGCCCGGCGGTTGCCGGTGGCGGCCTCGCGAACGATCTGGCGGAACACCTGGATGGCTGCTTCGCAGGCCGGGCCGTCGTCGATCCGGCCGGGACGGAAACCGCCCTCGGTCTTGTACAGCGAGGCGATGTAGACGCGCGAGTTCACCTCGTCGAGCTGCTCGTTCAGGCTGTAGGCGATGAAATTGCGCTCGCTGTCGGGGATGGCGAAGCCGCACAGCAAGGCAGCATTCAGTTCCGTCTGGTCGGCCGTTTCCACACTGATGGTTCGAAGAAGCATAAGCCCTGGAGATCCCGTTGGTGCTGGTAGAGTTAGCCAGCGAGGGTACCGGGCGCACCGGGTCAGGTAACTTGGACGACTCCTATTGGAAGGTAGGAAAAGTCTTAAAGGTATTGGCGCAGCCGCGCGGCGGCAGCTTTCCGGTTCAGCGATCCGCCATCAGCACCACGATGGCTTCGGCGACGAAATCGGCGTTGCGCTCCAGGGTCTGCAGGTGACCCATGACCACATCGTAGGTCTCGCCACCCTCATGTCGCCGCGCCCAGATCGCCAGTTCCTCCAGGGCCATGCCCAGGGCACTCTGGTTCTGGTTGAGACGGCAGAGCAGGGCGACAGTCAGGTCGTGATCGAGCATGGCGCTACTCCTGATCCTGAAAATCTCAGCGTAGACCCGGCGGAGCGGACCCGATATGCGGCGGTTCACGAAAAACCGCGAGCGCTTCGCCGGGACGAGCGCGAGCAGGCCGCCAGGCGCATGGTTGCGGCCTGCTCCGCCCGCGCTGCCAGCTCTGCCGGCGGCTGGCAAGGGGACCTATCCGAACGGAGGGGATGGCGCGCGGCCCTGCACCGGCCGATGGTCCGTTCTCCCGGGTGCCTGGGTATACTGGCGGCACGGGAAAGACGCCGTCCACTCAAGAGCGTCCCGGTTCGAACCTCGCGCTTCCTGTCATCTCCGCTAGCTATCTTCCGACTTCCTGGCGCGAACCGGTCCAGGCAGGCGGGCTGCCGGCGCTCAGGTCGTCGCAGGCCGGCCGTGCCCGTGCCGATCCGACCCGTGTTGCCAGCGAGGGGTATGTACGCGATGTCCGTGACCGATGCCAGTTTCCCGATCATCAACTGGTCGAAGGCGATGCCTTCGTTGCGCCAGCTGATGTATTTCGCCTGTGTCGCCGAGTACGGCAGCATCGGCCAGGCCGCCGAGGTGCTGCACGTTTCGCAGCCGTCGCTGTCGCGGCAGATCCAGGCGCTCGAGGCGCACATCGGCGAGGCGCTGTTCGTCCGCGGTCCGGCCGGGGTGAGCCTGACCGAGGTGGGCAGGGTGGTGCATTGCCGTGCGGTGAAGATCATCGCCGAGGCCAAGGCGCTGACCCGCGACATCGGCGACGGCGACGAGCGCCAGTTGCACATCGGTTTCAGTCGTTATCTCGATCCCGGCTGGTCCGGCGAGCTGGCCCGGCGCTTGAAGGAGGCGCAGGTGTGCAGCGCCGTCTCGCCGTCCTGGGCGCCCTCGCTGGACCTGCTCAGCCTGGTCCGCGAGTCGTCGCTGGACGCCGCGATCATCGGCGCGCCACCGAAAGTGGTGCGCGAGTACGAACTGATGCAGATCGGCAGCTACGAGCATGTGCTCGCCCTGCCCGAGACGGTGCGGGCGCGGCTGGCGCCCGGCTGGTCGCTGGACGACCTGGCCGGCCAGGCGCTGCTGGTGCCCAAGGATTCGCTGTTCCCCGCCTACAGCCAGTTCATGAACGAGGCGATGGAGGCCGCCGCCTTCGCGCCCCGGCGCAGCGTGCGGCCGAACGACCTGAGCATCCTCCTGGCCCAGGTCGCCAGCGGCGACGGCTTCGCCTTCCTGCCGCTGTCGCTGACCAAGTTCGCCTATCCGGGCGTGGCCTTCAGCGCCTTGCCGCCGGCGGTGAACGAGCGCTTCCGCCTGCCGGTGGGGCTGGCGGTATCGCCGACCTCGCGGCTGCGCGCCAGCGACGCGCAGTTCGAATGCTTCATCGAGACCGCGCGGCGGGTCGCCGCCGGTTGAAGCGGGCGGCCGGCGGCCCGGCCGCGGGGATGGTCTCAGAGGGTCTTCATGTACTCGACCAGGGCGCGCCGCTGCTGTTCGCTGAACTGCGCGTTGCCGTAATCGTGGCCGCCATTGGCGTTACCGAGCTTGCCGCTATCGAAGAGGAAGCGGTTGTCGCCACCGGCATCGGTGACATAGCCGACGTTGACCGGATCGAACTCGACGCTGCCGGTATAGAAGGTGCGCGGGCGCAGGTCCGGCGGTAGCAGCAGGTCGTAGAGGGTCGCCACCGAGCCGTTGTGCAGGTAGGGCGGGCTGGCCCAGATGCCGTTCAGCGGGCGCGCCTTGTAGGCCATCAGGTCGCTGGTCATTGCCAGGCACTGCTCCAGGCGTCGGGCCTTGTCGCTGTCGGCCGCCACGTTTTCGACCAGGAGCAGGGCGCCTGGCGCGTCCGCGGCCGTCGCTTCGGCGCTGCTGGCGTCGGGATCGTCCGGAGCCGGGCTGATCAGCGGCGGCAACTGCCCGTCGAAGAGGCCCAGCGCGGCGGTCTGGAAGGCCCCCAGGGCGACGTTCAGGCCGCGCGCGGCCAGGGCCTGGACCACCACTTCCTGGAGTACATCCACCGCGTAGGCCTGCTTGCCGTAGAAACCACGCTGGCCAGTGCCGACGAAGGACAGGTAGGGTTTGCCGCGCACGTAGCCGGTCTTCAGTTGGGCGATGCTGTTGCAGGCGGTCCACGGGTCGGTGCCGATCGGCGCGACGTCGCCGCGCGCCTGCAGGTGGGTGAGCACGGTCTTCACCGGGGTCCGCAGGTCGTTGCGGTCCAGCGGCGTGTGGCAGCTGGAGCAATGTTGCCGGTACAGCTCGCGGCCTTCGGCGACCCTGGTCGGCTCCGGGGCGCCGAACAGCTGGTTCGGCCAGGCCGGCGGCTTCAACTGGCCGAGCTGGTCTTCGATGCGGATCAGGTTGTCGACGTTGATGCTCGACGGGTAGCCGATGTGCAGCGCCGACTGGAGCGGGCTGAGCACCTTGACGTCGGCGAATACCCCGACCGCCTCGCCGGCGTTGCGCGCCAGGGCGCCGACGTCGAACTTGCGGTTGTCGATGTCGACGACGTTGATGTGGTTGGGGTTGAATCCGGTCCATTGCACGCGGTCCAGTTGCGGCACGTTCCACAGGAACGGATAGCTCACCGGGGCGTCTTCGGCCCCATAGATCTGCTCGTCGGCGTGCAGTTCGTAGCCCACCGAGTTGAAGATCGAACCGATGGCGTCCAGGCGGCCCGGGCCGAACTCGGGATCGTGCGGCAGGTTGAAGTGCGAGCCGTCGCGCAGGCGCACGATGGTGGCGTCCAGGGCTGCCTGCAGGCGCGCCTTGTTGGCGTCGTTGTAGCCGCCGACCAGGCCGTCGGCGCCGAGCACCTTGCGGGCGAAGCGCTCGAACTTGGCGGCGTCGGCGCGGGTGCTCTGCAGGGCGCCGAGGATCTCCAGCTGGAAGCCGGCGAGGTCGCCCATGGTCTGCCCGCCGTAGACGGTCAGCCGGGTACCCTGGTAGCTGATGTGCGAGGTGTGGCACATGCTGCAGGTCGGCCCGACCCAGGGTTCCCTGGAGCCCTGCAGGGCCTTCCAGCGCAGCTTGGTGAAGGTCAGGTCGCTGTCGTCGCTGCGGTCGACCGCGTAACCCTGCACCACCTTCACGCTGGAGCCGCCGAGGGTGTGCGGGACATAGCCGTACTGGCGGATCAGCGCGTCGGACATCAGCGGTTCCTCGCTGGCGCGCTGCTCCAGCGCCACCAGCCAGGCCAGCGGCAGCATCCGCGAACCCTGGCCGGCTTCCAGCCAGGCGGTCTTCTGGGTCTGGTTCCACCCCTGGTCGAGGTCGATGCCGCCGTCGTCGGCGAATGCCGGGGCGCCGGCGAGGACGGAAAGGATGGCAAGGCTGAGTCGCGATAGGGTCATCGGGCGGTTCTCTCTATTGGGCATGTGTGCGGGGCCGACTCACAGGGTCTTGAGGTATTCGAGCAGCGCCAGGCGCTGGCTTTCGTCGTACTCGCGGGCGAAGTCGTGGCCGGCGTTGGAGTTGCCTTCCAGGTGGGTGTCGAAGAGGAAGGCGTTGTCCGGGCCGGGCGCGGTGACGTAGCCGACCCGGCTCGGATCGAACTCGTGGCTGCCGCTGTAGAAGGTGGCCGGCCGCTGCTCCTGGGGCAGCAGCAGGTCGTACAGCGACGGCACCGAACCGTTGTGCAGGTAGGGTGCGGTGGCCCAGATGCCGTTCAGCGGGCGGGCGATGTAGCCGAGGAATGGATGCTCGGTATTCAGGCAGTAGTCCTTGCGCGCACTCTTGTCGGCGGGGACTTCGCCGGCGGCGAGGCTCTGCGCCTGGCTGTCGGCAGGGCCGGCGCCGGCCAGCAGCAATTGTCCGGCGGGCACCGCTTGCAGGCTGTCGGAGCCGGGCAGGGTCTGCTGCCCGGTGACGATGGCGTGGATGATCTCGGCGATGCCATCGGCCAGCTGGCCTTTCTTGCCGAGCATGATCTGGAACACCTCGGGGACCTGCATGTCGGCGATCTTCGAGGTCCGCCCGACGATGCCGACGCCGCTGGGGGTGCCGAGGGACGGGCGGAACAGGCCGAAGTAGTTGCCGCTGGGGCTGCTGAAGGTGAAGGTGTTGCAAGCCATCCACGGATCGGTGCCGATCGGCGCGTCGTCGCCATGGGCCTTCAGGCGTACCTGGCGGACCTTGATCGGGGTTTGCAGGTCGTCGCGACCGATGTTCGCATGGCAGGCCGCGCAGTTCTCCGCGTAGAGCCGCTTGCCCTGGGCCAGCCGGGCGCTGTCCGGGGCGCCGAACAGCTGGCTTGGCCAGGCCGGCGCCTTGAGCTTGTGGATCAGGCCCTCGACACGGGTCAGGTTGTCCACGCGGATGCTCGATATGTAGCCCTCCAGGCCGGACAGCGGATGGCTGACCACATCGCCGTAGTCGCCCTGGACCACGCCGATGTCGCCGGCCAGGTAGCCGAGGTCGAAGACCTGGCCGTTGAGGTCGAGCACCTTGACGTTGGGCACGAATCCGCTGGATTGCAGCTTGTCCATCTGCAGCGTGTGCCACAGTGCCGGGAAGCTGGTCGGCGCGTCGGTCGGATTCGGCTGCAGGTGGCGGGCGCCGGAGTTGATCGCCGCGCGGTTGAGCGACTGGCCGGTGGCGTCGAGGCGCCCCGGACCGGGCTGCAGGTCGGTGGCGGACATGCTCAGCAGGGTGTCGATCAGCGCCGCGCGCTTGGCCAGGGCGGCCTTCAGCAGGTCGCGGTTGCCCGGGCTGTCTTCGCTGCCGAGGACGTGGCCGGCGAAGCGCGCGAACTTGTCGCCGTCGTCGCTGGTGCGGCGCAGCGCGGCGAGCACTTCGTCGAAGATCGCCTGGACGTTGGCCAGGGTGGCGCCGGCGTCGATGGTCAGTTCGCTGCCGCGGTAGCTGATGTCGGTGGAGTGGCAGCCGGCGCAATTCAGCCCGACCCAGGGTTCGCTGGACGACTGGCGGGCCTTCCAGCGCAGGTGGGTGTCGGAGAACCGACTGTCGTCCTGCTGGTCGAGGGCGAAGCCGCGCGGCAGGCGCAGTTCGCCGCCCTGCCAGTTGCGCAGGGGAAAACCGAGGCGCCGGGCGTTGTCTTCGGAGAACAGGCGTTCCTCGCTGTCCGGGCGCTCCAGCGCCTGGGCCCAGGCCAGCGGCAGCAGCCGCGAACCGAGCGAGGCGTCGTACCAGGACGCCCTCTGTTCGGCATTCCAGCCTTGTTCCAGCTGGATTTCGGTGGCGACGGCAGGGCTGCCGGCGGTGGCCAGCGCGGCGGCCAGCAGGACCCGCGAAAAGGTCGGATGCATCGTGTTCCCCTCATGGCTGACGACGTCTGCGTCCCCACAGGGCTGAGCGATGCAGTGCGCTCGATGGCTGGGCGTACCGCCATGTCGTCCCTGACGGGAGCGCGCCGGCCATGGCATGCGCCATGGGCCGGAACGTCCGGTTGGGCATTACGCTAAGGAGTCGCGACGATGGGCGGGTAATGCTTTTTGTGCGACGAAAAAGGTATGGGGAACGGAACCGCCCGGTCCGGAAAGGGCGCGTCGGTCGGGCTTCGCCGTGCGCGCCAGGTTCGCAGGGCGGAGAGCGCCTATGGCGTTGCCCGCTCTACCGGGGAATCCCTGCCGGGCCTGCGGACGAACGCCAGGTAGAGGGCGGTGAGCAGCGCGAGGAACGGCACGCCGAAGACCAGGGTCATGCGGAACGCCTCGGTGAAGAAGGTGGTGGCCAGGATCGCCGCCATCAGCAGCAGGCCGAGCAGCGTCGACCAGGGCGCCAGGCGCATGCGGAAGGCCAGCGGCGCACCGCCGTGGCGGGCGCGGTGGCGACGGAAGCAGAGGTGGGTGAAGAAGATCATCAGCCAAGTGAAGAGCGCGCCGAACATCGACACCGCCATCATCAGGGTGAACGACTGCTCCGGGTAGACCAGGTTGAGCAGGGTCGCCAGGGCGATGCCGACGCTCGACAACAGCAGGGCGTTCAGCGGCACGCCCTTGCGGCTCAGTTCGCCGAGGCCCTTCGGCGCGTGCCCGGCGCGCGACAGGCTGAACATCATGCGGGTGGTGATGTATAGCTGGCTGTTCATCGCCGACAGCGCGGCGACCAGCACCACGAAGTTCATCACCCCGGTCGCGCCGGGCAGGCCGATCGCCTGCATCACCGTGACGAACGGGCTCTGGCTCTGCCCGGCCTGGTTCCACGGGACTATCGCCAGCATCAGTGCCAGGGTCAGCAGGTAGAACACCACCAGGCGCACGATGGTCGAGCGGAACGCCGACTTCACCGCCTGTTCCGGATGCTCGGCCTCGGCGGCGGCGACCGCGATCATCTCCACGCTGAGGTAGCTGAAGATCGACACCACCACGGCGATCCACATGCCCTTCAGGCCATGCGGGAAGAAGCCCCCATGGGCGCTGTAGTTGTGCATGCCGTAGGCCGGGTTGGCGGAGCCGAACACCAGGTAGGCGCCGAGCAGGATGAAGGCGACGATGGCGGCGATCTTGAGTGTCGAGAAGCAGTATTCGAAGTTGCCGAAGGCCTTCACGCTGCTGGCGTTGAGGCCGATCAGCAGGCTCGAGAAGGAGAGGATCCAGACCCATTCCGGGACACCGGCGAACCAGTACTTCATGTACATGGCCACCGCCGTGACCTCGGTGCCCACCGCCAGGACGATGGCCGCCCAGTAGGCGTAGCGCACCAGGAACCCGGCCAGCGGGCCGACGTAGTGCTCGGCGAAGGCGCCGAACGAGCCGGGGGTAGCGTGGGCCACGGTCATTTCCGCCAGGCAGCCCATCAGCAGCAGGGTGATCAGCGCGCCGATGGCGTAGCTGAGCAGGACGCTGGGGCCGGCGAAACCGATGGCGAAGGCGCTGCCCATGAACAGGCCGGTACCGATGGCGCCGCCGATGGCGATCATGCTCATCTGCGCGGCCGAGAGCCGCCGTTGCAGGCCCTGTTCGCGGCGCGAGATGGCCTCGAAGCCCTGGGGGTCGTTCATCTGGATGTCCTCTGGAATCTTATTGGGGTTCTTATGAATTGCCGAGGGAACGTCGGTGGCGATGTGCGTGCGCTCCGGTCGCGGGATCCTGGCGCGCGAGCGGACGGCGCTCGCGGGCCGCCGCGGGAATACCGGCGCGGCCCGCGCGGGGGACTCAGGTCACCTTCTGCCGGACCTGGTAGCGCGGCTCTTTCCAGGCTTCGCTCTCGAGGATTTCCAGCAGCGCCTGCACCGCGTCCCAGACCTCGACGAAGCGGGTGTACAGCGGGGTGAAGCCGAAGCGCAGGATGCCCGGCTCGCGGTAGTCGCCGATCACCCCGCGGTCGATCAGGGCCTGGACGATGGCGTAGCCCTGGGCATGCTCGAAGCTGACATGGCTGCCGCGCCGGGCGTGCTCGCGCGGAGTCGCCAGGGTCAGGCCGAAGCGTTCGCAGCGGCTTTCCACCAGCTCGATGAACAGATCGGCGAGGGCCAGCGACTTGTCGCGCAGGCGCTGCATGTCGGTCCGGGCGAAGATGTCCAGGCCGCATTCGACCAAGGCCAGCGAGGTGATCGGCTGGGTGCCGCAGAGGAACCGGGTGATGCCTTCGCCGGGCTGGTAGCGCGGCTCCATGGCGAACTGGCGGGAATGGCCGAACCAGCCGGACAGCGGTTGCCAGACGCGCTCGCGCAGGCGCGGCGCGACCCATACGTAGGCCGGCGAGCCGGGGCCGCCGTTGAGGTACTTGTAAGTGCAGCCGATGGCGTAGTCGGCGTCGGCCGCGTGCAGGTCCAGCGGCAGCGCGCCGGCCGAGTGGGCCAGGTCCCAGATCGCCAGGGCGCCGTTTTCGTGGACCAGGCGGGTGACCTCGCGCATGTCGTGCAGGTAGCCGGTCTTGTAGTTGACATGGCTGAGCATCACCACCGCGGTATCCGCGTCGATCGCCGCCGGCAACTGTTCCGGGCTGTCCACCAGGCGCAGCCGGTAGCCGCGCTGGAGCATGTCGGTGAGGCCCTCGGCGATGTACAGGTCGGTAGGGAAGTTGCTCGATTCGGAAACGATCACCTTGCGCTGCGGCGCCTCTTCCTCCTGGATCCGCAAGGCGGCGCTGAGCACCTTGAACAGGTTGATCGAAGTGGTGTCGGTGATCACCACTTCGCCGGCGCGCGCGCCGATCAGCGGCGCCAGCTTGTCGCCCAGGCGCTCCGGCAGGCCGCGCCAGTCGGCGCTGTTCCAGCTGCGGATGAGGCCGTCGCCCCATTCCGCGGCGACCACTTCGGCGGCGCGTTCCACGGCCGCCCGGGGACGGGCGCCGAGGGAGTTGCCGTCGAGGTAGATCACGCCGTCGGGCAGGGCGAAGAGCTGGCGCAGTTCGGCAAGGGGATCGCGGGCGTCGAGCGCCAGGCAGTCGTCACGAGTGGTCATCGGTTACTCCGCGGTAGGCAGGGAACGCAGCACGGCACGCACCGGGCTGGCATCGAGGTGGGTGAATTTCAGCGGCAGGGCGAGCAGTTCGTAGTCGCCGGCGGGTACTTCGTCGAGGACCACGCCTTCGAGGATCGCCATGCCGTGGCGGCCCACCGCGTGGTGGGCATCGAGGGTCTTGGAATGCTGCGGATCGAGCGACGGGGTGTCGATGCCGATCAGCCTGACGCCGCGCTCGGCGAGGCATTCGACGGTGGCCGGAGCGATTGCGCAGAAGCCTTCCGGCCAGTTCGCCGGGACCCGTTCGAAGGTCCGCAGCAGCACCCGCGGCGGCAGGTCGTCGAGCTGGCCGGCGAGGTGTTCGGGGGTCACCAGGGGAGTGGCGCCGATGCAGTGGAGCACCCGGCACGGCCCCATGTAGACATCCAGCGGCACCTGGCCGATGGCCAGGCCGTCGGCGCGGTAGTGCAGGGGAGCATCGACGTGGGCGCCGGTATGCGGCGAGAGGGTGACCCGGCCGACGTTGACCGGACAGTGCTCGTCCAGCCGCGCCGCCCATTCCTGCTGGAAAGGGGTGTCGCCGGGCCAGGTCGGCGTGTTCGGGTCCAGGGCGGGACTGATGTCCCAGTAGCGGAGCGAAGTCATTGTTTTTCTCCGGAAATCCAGCGAATGATAATGAACGAGATTTCGGAGAATTTTCGTGCGAAATGCAAGGTCGCATGGCAATCTGTTCGCACAAAATTCGAAGATAGCTATTCATTCTGATAGGAACTGCGACGCATGCCCCTCGATGCCATCGATCTCCGCATTCTCCGCCACCTACAGCAGGACGGGCGGATGAGCAACCAGGACCTGGCCGAGAAAGTCTCCCTCTCGCCCTCGGCCTGCCTGCGCCGGCTGCGCCTGCTGGAAAGCGAGGGAATCATCCGCGGCTACTCGGTGGAGCTGGACGCCGAGCGCCTGGGCGTGGAACTGAAGGCCATCGTCCATGTCTCGCTGCGGCAGGACGTGGAAGGCTGGCACGAGGCATTCATCGCGCGCGTCCAGGACTGGCCGGAGGTGGTCACCGCCTATGTGGTGACCGGCGCCACCAACTACGTACTGCGGGTCCGCGCGCGCAACCTCAAGCACTATTCGGACTTCATCGTGAACAAGCTGAACCGCGCCGCCGGGGTCACCGACATCCGCTCGGAAATCGTTCTCCAGGAGATCAAGGCCGGCGCCGACCTGCTCGACCTGGTGAACCTGAAGGGCTGAGCGCGCCGCTAGCCGTCGACATGCGGAGCGGCCGCGCGCGCAGCAAACGCAGCGGCAGCCTTGGGTTGGTCGCTCAGGTCGGCAACAACGGCCGACAGGCCTCGACGAAGCGCCGGCAGGCGCCGGCACATTCGCGCTCCAGCGGCTCGCCGCCATCGCAGCGCTCCGCGCATGCCAGGGCATAGCGCGCCGCCAGCTCGCAGGCGGCCGGCGCCCATGGGCTGCGGCGTTCCAGCAGCAGGGCACCGAGACGGCAGAGGTCGGCGCAGTCGCCGGCGTGCTGGCGTTTTTCCGCGGAGGCCTCGGCGCATAGCGCCAGGTAGCGCTCGCAGGCGAGGATGCAGGCCTGGGCGGCGCGCCGGCAGCGCTCTTGCGGCGCGCGAGCGGCGGCATCGCCGAGCAGGGCGTCGGCGTCGGTTTCCAGCAGCGAACCGGGATCTTCGTTGCCGGGATCGTTGATGGCACGGCTCATGGCGGCACCTCCTGGCCGGTTGCGCCCATGCGGGCCCTGCTCGTTGGTCCGGCGGGGCATGCCGACAGTTCAGTCGATTTCGCCGCCGGCACCGTCGCTCGATTGCCTTGAACCCTCGCCGGCCTGGCCAGTCCTCACAGGTACGACCCAGACAGGACCAGGAGGCGAGAATGTCCAGCACGGTTGCCGATCAACTGCTCGAACGCTTGAGCCAGTGGGGGGTGAAGCGCGTCTTCGGCTACCCCGGCGATGGCATCAACGGGATCATGGGTGCCATGGGCCGGCGCGCCGAAGCGTTCGACTACATCCGCGTGCGGCACGAGGAGATGGCGGCCTTCATGGCCGGTGCCCACGCCAAGTTCACCGGCGAGGTCGGGGTCTGCCTGGCCACCTCGGGGCCGGGCGCCATCCACCTGCTCAACGGGCTCTACGACGCGCGCATGGACCACCAGCCGGTACTGGCCATCGTCGGCCAGCAGGCGGCGACTGCGCTGGGCAGCGACTACCAGCAGGAAGTCGACCTGCAGAGCCTGTTCAAGGACGTTTCCGCCTACGTCGAGACCGTGGTCAGCCCAGCGCAACTGCTGCATGTGCTGGACCGCGCGCTGCGCGTGGCGGTCGGCGAGCGGCAGGTGGCGACGGTGATCGTGCCCAACGACGTGCAACAGATGGCGGCCCCGGAAAGCCAGCCCCACGAGCATGGCCACGTGATGTCCGCGGTGGGTTTCGTCCAGCCGCGACCCTACGCGCGCGATGCGGACCTGCAAGCCGCCGCGGCGATCCTCAATCGCGGCCGGCGCGTGGCAATCCTCGCCGGCGCCGGTGCGCTGGGCGCGCACCGGCAGCTGGAAGCGGTCGCCGAGCGCCTGGCCGCCGGGGTGGCCAAGGCGCTCCTGGGCAAGGCGGCGGTTTCCGACGACCTGCCTTACGTGACCGGCTCCATCGGCCTGCTCGGCACCCGCGCCAGCAGCATGCTGATGGAGCATTGCGACACCCTGCTGATCGTCGGCAGCACCTTCCCCTACAGCGAGTTCTTACCCAAGGCCGGCCAGGCGCGGGCGGTGCAGATCGACCTGTATCCGCGCAACATCGGCATCCGCTATCCGATCGAGCAGGCCTTGCTCGGCGATGCCGGGGAAACCCTGGAGCGCCTGCTGCCGCTGCTCGAGCAGAAGAAGCACGGCGCCTGGCGCCGACGGGTCGAGCGAGCGGTGGCGGCCAGCCGCGAGGAGGCCCAGCGCCAGGCCGAGGAACCGGCCGATCCGATCAACCCGCAACGGGTGTTCCGTAGCTTGTCGGAGCAGTTGCCGGACGATGCGATCCTCTGCGGCGACAGCGGCTCGCACACCAACTGGTACGCCCGCGACGTGCGCATGCGTCCGGGCATGCTCGGCTCGCTGTCGGGCAAGCTGGCGACCATGGGCAGCGGCGTGCCCTACGCCATCGCCGCCAAGCTCGCCTATCCGCAGCGGCCGGTGGTGGCGATGGTCGGCGACGGGGCGATGCAGATGAACGGCAACGCCGAACTGGTCACCGTGCAGCAGTACTGGCAACGCTGGGCCTCGCCGACTTTCATCGTACTGGTGCTGAACAACGGCGACCTCAACCAGGTGACCTGGGAACAGCGCGCGCTGGCCGGCGATCCGGAGTTCAGCCCGGCGCAGGAAGTGATCGACTTCCCCTACGCGCGCTATGCCGACATGCTCGGCTTCAAGGGTATCCGCGTGGATCGCCCGGAGGACATCGACGCCGCCTGGGCCGAGGCCTTCGCCGCCGACCGCCCGGTGCTGCTGGAGGTGCTCACCGACCCGAACGTGCCGCCGCTGCCGCCGCACATCAGTTTCGAGCAGGCCAAGCACCTGCTTGGCGCCATGCTGCAGGACGATCCCAAGCGCTGGGGCGTGATCCGCCAGAGCGCCCGGCAGGTTCTCGCCCGGCACTGAGCAAGGCGGTCGTGCCGCTCAGTCGGTGCGGCCGCTGCGCAACTGGTCGGCCAGTTCGCGGTGGTGGTAGAAGCGCGCCAGCCATTCATCGGCGAAGCGGCGCAGCTCGGGGTCGGTGGCATCCCGGGCTAGGCCTTCGAAGCGCCCGACCAGGCGGTCCTGCTGGCGAATCTGCGCGTCGAGGAAACCGCGCTCGTCGAAGCCGCCGGGAGCGGCGGCCTGGCGTTCGGTCTGGCGCGGCGAGGGCAGCGCCAAGGCCTTTTCCCCGGCCAGGGCGCGCAACTGGTGGTCGAACTCCTGCTGTTCGGTGAGCACGCGCTTGGCGTAGAGCTGCACGGCCTTGTTGTCGGAACGGCGCATGGCCTGCTCGGCGGCCGCCACCTGGGCCTGGCTGTCGGCCAGGCTGGCGGCGAGCAGGGCGCGGGTATCCTCCGGTTCGGCCTGGACGGCCAGGGGGAGCAGCAGGGCGGCGATCAGGGACAGGCGGCGAAGCATGGCGACCTCCGGGCGGGACGATGTGTGCGGTGGACGCCGCTCCCGCGGGGCCGTTCAAAAAAACCGCCTACGCGTCCCAGGCCGCCAGCAGGCGCCGATGCTCGCGATGCGCCGCCTCCTGCACCGTCGGCAGCAGCCGCACCCGCTGGCCCGGCAGGCATTGCGCCAGGCGCGCCAGCGCCAGCGGGGCGAGGGCGCCGAGACGGGGATAACCGCCGATGGTCTGGCGGTCGTTGAGCAGGACGATCGGCTGGCCGTCCGGCGGCACTTGCACCGCGCCCAGGGCGATGCCTTCGGAGATCATCGACTGCTGCCGGCATTCCAGGCGCGGGCCGAGCAGGCGCACGCCCATGCGGTCGGCACGGGTGTCCACCTGCCAGTCGCCGTTGAACGCATCGAACAGGCTCATGGCCGGGAAGGCGCCGATCTGCGCGCCGAGGATCAGCTCCAGGCGCGCGTCGCCAGCGCAGTCCAGGATCCGTTCGCTGGGCATCGGCAGCGCGCGTGGCCGCGCGCCATCGGCCAGCCAGCCGAGGCTGTCGCCTTCGCCCAGGGCCTTGCCGTCGGCGCGGGGGCCGCCCAGGCCCTCGCGGACCACCGTGGACAGGCTGCCCAGCTGGCGCGCGCCGGCGAAGCCGCCGGGTGCCGCCAGGTAGGCGCGGGCGCCCTGGCGTGGGTGGGCGAAGGCCAGGCGCTGACCGTCGCGCACGGCGAACGCGCCCCAGGCCGGCAGCGGCTGGCCATCGAGGGTCGCGCCGAGATCGCCGCCGGCCAGGGCCAGCCAGCCATCGGCGCGGCATTCGGCGACGAAGCCGCCGAGGGCGATCTCGATCACCGCGGCGTCCAGGGGATTGCCCAGCAGCCAGTTGGCCCAGCCCATGGACAGCCAGTCGAGGGCGCCGCCCTGGGTCACGCCGAGATGACGGCAGCCGAAGCGGCCGCGATCCTGCAACTGCACCAGCGGGGTGCTCTGGCGCACCCACAGGCCGCCATGGATGGAATCGTTCATGCCTGGACCTCCAGGGGCGTGTCGTCGCCGCCGAGGCGGACGAATTCGGCGTGTCCGATGGGCTCGAAGCGCACCCGGTCGCCGGCACGCAGCAGGCTGTAGCCGTCCAGGGCGAGGTCGAACAGGCGCACCGGGCAGCGCCCGAGCAGGTTCCAGCCGCCTGGCGAGGCTTGCGGATAGACCGCGGTCTGGCGCTCGGCGATGCCGACGCTGCCGGCGGCGATGCGTTGCCGGGGAGTCGCCAGGCGTGGCGCCGCCAGGGCTTCCTCGACCAGCCCCATGAAGGCGAAGCCGGGGCTGAAGCCGAGGGCGAAGACCCGGTACTCGCGCTGGCTGTGGCGGCGGATCAGCTCGGCGACGCCGAACTGCTTGCGCCGCGCCAGGGATTCCAGGTCGGGGCCGACCTGCGGGTCGTACCAGGTCGGCAGGACGTGCAGGCGGCCGTCGTCCTGGCGCTTCGGGCGCAGGTCGGCCAGCGCCGCGGCGATCCGCGCGCGGGCCTCGCCGGGGTCGAGCTGGAGCAGGTCGTATTGCAGGAGCAGGGTGGTGTAGGACGGCACCAGGTCGAGCAGGGCGCCGCCGAACGCCGCCCGCAGGTTTTCCTCCGCCGCCAGCAGCCAGGGCATGTTGGCTTCGTCGATGCGCTCGAACAGGCGCAGCACGAAGCTGTCGATGGCGGCCACCTCGATGCGCGGTTGCGGTTGGCTCATGCCGCCTCCAGGGCTTCGCGGATGCGCCGCACCGCGGCCAGCGAGGCGGGATTGTCGCCGTGCACGCAGAGGGTCTGCGCCTCCAGCGCCAGGGCGCTGCCGTCGCTGGCGCGCAGCGGCGCGCCGCGGGCCAGCAGCAGGGCCTGGGCGAGCACCGTCTCGGCGTCGTGGTGCACCGCGCCGGGCTGGCTGCGCGCGACCAGGTAGCCGGCGCCGTCGTAGGCGCGGTCGGCGAACGCCTCGAACCACAGCTCGATGCCGTGGGCCGCGCCCAGCGCCCGCGCCGCGGCGTTGTCGCGGGTGCTCATGAGCATCAGCGGCAGGCTACGGTCGTAGGCCGCCAGCGCGCGCAGCACGGCGGCGAGGATCGCCGGGTCGCGCATCATGTCCTGATACAGCGCGCCATGCGGCTTGACGTAGCGTACCTGCGCGCCCTGGGCGCGGCAGAGTCCGTCGAGGGCGCCGATCTGGTAGAGCAGCAGGTCTTCCACTTCCTGCGCCGAGCAGGCCAGCGAGCGCCGGCCGAAGCCGACCAGGTCGGGGTAGCCGGGGTGCGCGCCGATGCGCACGCCATGCTCCACCGCCAGGGCCACGGTGCGGCGCATGGTGCCGGGATCGCCGGCGTGGAAGCCGCAGGCGATGTTGGCGCAATCGATCAGTGGCATCACCTCGGCGTCCAGGCCCATGCGCCAGGCGCCGAAGCTCTCGCCGATATCGCAGTTCAACAACAGGCTGTTCATGCAGGTTCCTTCAGGTCATTGCTCGCCGGACCTCACCACAGCGCCAGGCTGTAGCTGAGGATCAGGCGGTTTTCGTCGAGGTCATTGGCGAAATTCGAACGCACCGTGGCGTTGCGCCATTTCACCCCGAGGTTCTTCAGCGGCCCGCTCTGTACCACGTAGCCGATGTCGGTGTTGCGTTCCCACTCCTTGCCATCGTTGGCCGCGCCACGGGCGACGTTGTCGCCGGAGACGTAGCGGCTCATGAAGCTCAGGCCGGGCAGGCCGAGCGCGCCGAAGTCGTAGTCGTAGCGCAGTTGCCAGGAGCGTTCGTCGACATTGCCGAAGTCGCCGATCTGGATGAAGTTGACCAGGTACGGATCGCTGCCGGCGATGTAGGGATAGGGGTCGTCGCCGCTGATCCGCTGGTAGCCGGCGGCCACCACGTGGGCGCCCAGGCGCAGGCTGAAGAGGGCGCCGAAGGCGCGGTTGTCCAGTTCGCGGAAGTCGCCGTCCTCGCTGGCCCGGGCGAAGCGCAGGTCGCTCTTCAGCGAGCGTTGTCCGCCGAGGTCGAGGGTATGCACCAGGCCGGCGAAGGTTTGCCGGTAGATGTCCTTGAGCCGGCCGTGGTGCAGGCTGGCGGTCAGCGCCGGGGTCAGGCGATAGTCGCCGCCGGCGAAGTCGAAGGCATCGCTGCGCCCGCCGATGCGGTTGGCGCTGAGGGCCTGGTAGTCGCTGGAACTGTTCAGCTTGTTGCGGTCCAGGTGCGCGCCGCGCAGGGTCAGGCCGTCGATCTCCTGCACGTCGAGCAGCGCGCCACGGAACAGTTCCGGCAGCAGGCGGGTGTCGTTGGCCGAGACCAGCGGGCTCTTGAAGTGCAGCGCGCCGACCTTGAGCAGGCTGTTGGAGACCCGCGCCTTGGCGGTCAGGCCGAGCTTGGCGTAGTCGTCCTGGGAGCCGCCAGACGAGCCGTCGGCCGGCAGAAGCCCGGTACCGCCGCTGCCGCCGCCGGAATCGAGCTTGAGGCCGAGCAGGCCGATGGCGTCGACGCCGAAGCCGACGCGGCCTTCGCTGAAGCCGGATTCCAGGCGCAGGAGGAAGCCCTGCGCCCACTCGTCGGCATTGTCGCGCGCGCCGCTCTGGCGGAAGTCGCGGTTGAAGTAGAAATTGCGCAGTTCGAGGCTGGCATGGCTGTCCTCGACCAGGTCGGCCTGGGCGAAGAGCGGCCAGCCCAGCCCGCTGCCGGCGAGCAGCGCGGCAGCCAGGCGGGGATTGGGATGCATGACGGGTTCCTCGGTCGGCGGCGGTTCAGAGTTCGAGTTGCTTGCCGCGGGTCTCCGGCAGGCTGAGGGCGGCGAGGATCACCACGCCGTAGGAGACCGCGGCGAAGGCGCCGATCCCCAGGCCCAGCGAGACCTTCTGGCCGATCATGCCGATCAGCATCGGGAACAGCGCGGCGATGGCGCGCCCGGCGTTGTAGCAGAAGCCCTGGCCGGAGCCGCGGATGCGTGTCGGGAACAGCTCGGTGAGGAACGAACCCATGCCGCTGAAGATGCCCGAGGCGAAGAAACCGAGCGGGAAGCCGAGCCAGAGCATGGCGCCGTTGCTCACCGGCAGCTGGGTGTAGAGCAGCACCACGGTGAAGGAGCCGACGGCGAACAGGACGAAGTTCTTCTTGCGCCCGATCAGGTCGGTGAGGAAGGCGCTGACCACATAGCCGACGTAGGAACCGAGGATCACCATCGCCAGGTAGCCGCTGGTGCCGAGCACGGTCAGCCCGCGCTCGGTCTTGAGGAAGGTCGGCAGCCAGGCGGTGATGGCGTAGTAGCCGCCGAGGGCGCCGGTGGTCAGCAGCGAGGCGCGCAGGGTGATGCTGAGCATGCCGGGGGCGAAGATCTCGTAGAAGCTGACCTTGTCGGCGCCCTGGTTGCGCTGCCGGGCTTCGCGGTAGATCGCCGGTTCCTTGACCAGCCGGCGTACCACCAGGACGAACAGCGCCGGCAGCAGGCCGAGCATGAACAGCGCGCGCCAGGCCTCCTCCGGCGGCAGCAGGCTGAACATCAGCGAGTAGAGGATGGCGGTGAGACCCCAGCCGATGGCCCAGCCGGACTGCACCAGGCCGACCGCCTTGCCGCGGTCGCGGGCCTTGATCACTTCGCCGATGAGTACCGCGCCAGCGGTCCATTCGCCACCGAAGCCGAAGCCCATCAGGGTCCGAGCCACCAGCAATTGCTCGTAGTTCTGCGCGAGGCCGCAGAGGAAGGTGAAGAAGGCGAACCAGAGCACCGTCAGTTGCAGGGTCAGTACGCGGCCGATGCGATCGGAGAGGATCCCGGCGATCCAGCCGCCGGCGGCGGAGGCGAGCAGGGTCATGGTGTGGATGAAGCCGGCTTCGCCGGTGCTGATGCCCCACAGGGCGATCAGCGTGGGAATCACGAAGCTGAGCATCTGGGTGTCCATGCCGTCCAGGCCGTAGCCGATCTTGCAGCTCCAGAAGGCTCGCCGTTCCTGCTTGTCGAGGGCGCGATACCAGCCGAAGTGACCGTCCCGGGAAGTTTCCGGGCCGGCGTCGAGGGTCATGTGTTTTTCCATGGGGGCACCGATCGTCGTTATTGGTGTTATGAAGATTCGGTGGGCGCCGTCGCACCCGGTGGTGGCATTCTTCGAGGCTGGCCAGGGGGCGTCCAACTAATTTATGCGGCCGCCGGGGATAAGAAATTTCGATGGCGGAGCAGGCCGCCATGCGTCGATCATGTGCCGCTGGAAGGCGGCGCTGGCATGCAAACTGCTCGCTCCCGCCACCTTGTGCCCCTTGCCCGTCGGTGCCCGCCACATGAACCTGAAATTCCTCGAGACTTTCGTCTGGGTCGCGCGCCTGAAGAGCTTCCGCCTCACCGCGGAGAAGCTGTTCAGCACCCAGGCCTCCATTTCCAGCCGGATCGCCGTGCTGGAGGACGAGCTCGGCGTCAAGCTGTTCGTCCGCGATTCGCGCGGCGTGACCCTGACCCCGGAGGGCGACAAGGTACTGGCCTACGCCGAGCGGATGATGGACACCATGCACGCGCTGAAGCAGTCGCTCGACACCGGCGCCAGCACCCAGGGACGGATCCGCATCGGCGCCATGGACACGGTCATCCATACCTGGCTGAGCCCGCTGGTGGCGAAGGTCACGGAGGCCTTTCCGGCGGTGGAGATCGAGCTGATGGCAGACACCGCGCGCAACCTCTCCGAACAGTTGCAGAAGGGTTACCTGGACCTGATCTTCCAGACCGACTCGCTGCGCCACGAGTCGGTGCTCAACCTGGAACTGGGCAGCTACCCGCTGCGCTGGATCGTCTCCACCGGTTCGATCTATCACCGCGACTACGCCTCGCTGGCGGACCTGGCGCGGGAACGGGTGGTGACCTTCTCCAAGCACTCGCGGCCGCACCAGGACGTGCTCGGCCTGCTGCACGCCAACGGTGTCGCCGCGCCGCGCCTGAACTGCGTGAACTCGGTGGCGGCGATGACCCGCCTGCTGCGCGATGGCTTCGGCGTCGGCGCCTTGCCGCCGGCACTGGTCAGCCAGGAACTGGAGCGCGGCGAGCTGACCCTGCTGCGCCTCGGCCCGCCGCCGCCGAACCTGCCGGTGGTGGTGTCCTGGCGCGGAGGCACCGGCCTGGAGCTGGTCGACGAAGTGGTGGAACTGAGCAAGACGGTGCTGGCCGACTACGCGGTCAATGTCGGCCCGGAGTGCCTGGTCCTGGCGCCGTTGAAGAAAGGGGTGGGACGGCTGCGTTCGCGCTGATTCGGATTTTCCGATAGCCCCCGGCGGAAAAATCTTGTTGGACGCTGGCCGCCGTCCGCCTCTACAAACCCCGCAACAACAACATCCGCCAGCGAACGGAGCCGCCATGCCTGCCCCGACCTTCGACGAACTCGCCCAATTGCCGCCGCCGACCCTGCGCCAGTTGATCCGCCGCGGCGACTATGCCGGCCATACCAGCGGCCTCGGCCAGCGCCACCTCCAGGCCAACCTGGTGATCCTGCAGAAATCCTGGGCCGACGAGTTCCTCCGCTTCTGCGCCCTGAACCCCCGGGCCTGCCCGCTGCTCGACGTCAGCGAACCCGGCTCGCCGCATTTCGCCAGGCTCGGCGCGGATATCGACGTGCGCAGCGACCTGCCACGCTACCGCGTGCACCGGCGTGGCCAGGAGCCCGTCGAGGTGAACGACATCGGCGCGTTCTGGGAGGCGGATTTCGTCGCCTTCGCCATTGGTTGCTCGTTCTCCTTCGAACAGGCGTTGCTCGACGCCGGCATCGGCCTGCGCCATCTCGAACTGGGACGCAACGTGGCGATGTATCGCAGCTCCATCGCCACCCGGCCGAGCGGTCGCCTGGCCGGGCCCACGGTGGTATCGATGCGCCCGATGAAGGCCGCCGAGGCGATCCGTGCGATCCAGGTCACCAGTCGTTTCCCGCTGACCCATGGCGCACCGCTGCACCTGGGCGATCCAACGCTGATCGGCATCCGCGACCTGGCACGACCCGACTACGGCGACCCGGTGCCGCTCGCGGCGGACGAGATCCCGCTGTTCTGGGCCTGCGGGGTCACGCCCCAGGCGGTGCTCGCCGAAGCCCAGCCGGAGCTGTACATCAGTCACGCGCCGGGACACATGCTGGTCAGCGACCGACTCTACGATGAACTCTGAGGGGCGTCGTCCTTCGCCGGACCGGGAATGATCGCCAGGTGGCGCAGGGCGTCCGGCTCCAGGCTGTAGCTCTTGCCGCTCGGCGCTTCGACGAGCCGGCCGAGGGCATAGAGGGTGAAGTAGCGCACCGTTTCGGCGCAGCCGAGGATGTCTTCGAGGTAGCGCCGATACGGATAGGCCTGCAAGGTTTCCGGGGCAACGTAGAGGAAAACCGGCTTGCCGTCGATGCGGTCGCGGAACCTGAAGCGGAAGCCTTGCGGCCGGTTCGGTGAACCGTAGCGCCGGACCAGGTCGGCACCGCCGTAGAACACCTTGCCGGCGCTGCCCGGAGTGGCATAGCCGATGTGCTGGAAATAGGCGCGCAGCGGTATCCGGCCGAGGCCGCTGATGCGGATGTCCAACTGCTTGAATTCTTCCGCCGGCAGCTCGGCGCGGGCCTGGCGGAAGGTGTCGACGAGCAGTTCGAAATCGCGGGTGCGCCGCGGTCGTTGCGTCCTCTGCCGAGGCGCGGCGGGAGCGGCGGCGCGCGGGCCGGCGGAGGCGGGCGGCTGTTCCTGGGCGTCCGGGTTCGCTTGCGGCGGCGCGGCCTCCTCGGCAATGCCCGGATCGAATTCCTCGACGTAGGCGTCCAGCTTGTCGCGGATGCGCCGCTGGCCGGCTTCCTCGGCGGATTCGCCCGGACGGAGAGCGTCCTCGTCCTCCTCGACGAACCATTCGCAATCCGGCAGGTGGGTGGAGTGCGGGAACTTGCTGAAGTGCGCGGCCTTGCGGGTGTCCTGCGGCAGCTTGTCGTAGTTGCTCGCCGACACCTTGATCCCCTGCGCCCGGCAGCCCTCGCTGGAACAGAGGAAATCGAAGCGCTTGCGCGGCTCCGCCTGGGAGAAGTATTCGCGGCGCGCGCTGGCGATGGAGATCACCCGCTCCAGTTGTACGCAGTAGGCCTGTCCGATCCGTTTACTTGCCATGCTTGCCGTTCTTCCAGGAAGGGAGCGGGCCGCAACAGCCGTCCCGCAAGTGAAATTCATCGCGCGAGCCAGGGGCGGAGACCCGCAGCGACGGCCGGCGCACGATAGCATGGGCAGGCCCGGGCCTTCCTGTGGAAACTGGCAGGGACCGCTTCGGCGCAAGTCCTTATAGATTACATGGGCAAGGTCCACTCGCAGTGATCGGCCTGCGCCCGCCAGTCGCCCCGGGGCCGGGGATTCGTGGCATTGACTGGCGGCGACTCGACCCGGAAATCTTCGTTCCCCCAGAGAGGCACACCCGTGAAAATCATACTTGCCCAACCGCGCGGCTTCTGCGCAGGCGTGGAGAGAGCCATCGAGAGTGTGGAGAGCGCCCTGGAGCAGTTCGGCGCGCCGGTGTACGTGCTCCATGAAATCGTGCACAACCGGCATGTGGTGCGCAGCCTGGAAGGCAAGGGCGCGCGCTTCGTCGAACGGTTGGACGAGGTGCCAGCGGGTGCGGTCCTGCTGTTCAGCGCCCATGGCGTGGCGCAGAGGGTCGAGGACCAGGCGGCGGAGGCGGGCCTGCGGGCCTTCAATGCGACCTGCCCGCTGGTACTGAAGGTTCACCGCCAGGGACGCCAGTATGCCGCCAAGGGATACCGGATCATCCTGATCGGCGACATCGATCATCAGGAAGTGATCGGCACCGTTGGCCAGATCCCCGCGCCAGTGACGGTTCTGCGCAAGGTCGAAGAGGTCGGGGCGCTGCCGTTCGCCGCCGACACGCCGCTGGCCTACATCACCCAGACCACCCTGAGCATGGACGATACCCGGGCCGTTGTCGCGGCGCTGCGCCAGCGCTACCCGCAGATCGTCGGTCCGGATACCCGCAACATCTGCTATGCCGTGCAGAACCGCCAGTTGGCGGTGCGCAGCCTCAGCCGGCAGGTGCAACTCGTGCTGGTGGTGGGCGGGCACAACAGCGCGAATTCGGAAACCCTCCGCTGGGTCGCCGAGTGCGAGGGCATTCCCAGCTACCGGCTGGCCAACGGCAGCGAGTTGCGCCGGGAGTGGTTCGACGGAATCTCGACGGTTGGCCTCAGCGCCGGTGCCTCCACGCCGGAAGCGATGATCGACGACGTACTGGATCGCATCGGCCAGTGGATGCCGGTGGAAATCGGCCTGCAGCCGGGCATCGAAGAATACGCGCAGTTCCAGTTGCCCGCGGGACTGATCGCTCGCCAGTGAGGGAAGCGCCCGCTCGACCCGGGGCCTGCCGTCCGGCAGGCCCCGGGCAGGCTCAGCGGGGCACCGGCTGCAAGCTTTCCCAGGACTCCACCGGCCCCGGGTTGTCGGGCCGGCTACCGCCGCCCAGGCAGACCGCCACCTTGTTCACCGCGTTGAGCGCCGTACCGACCGCGCCTTCCGCCCAGCCACCGGTCCAGGACACGTCATCGCCGGCGAGGATGAAACGGTAGGGTGCGCCTTCGGCCACCCCCTGCATGAACTGCGAGAAGATCCGCCGCTGCAGCTCGTACTGGCCTGGCAGATTCATCTTGAAGGCACCCAGGTAGTGGCCCTGGTTTTCCCAGTTGACCTGGGCGAAGGGCTGCACGTCGGTGTAGTGGCTGCGCAACTCGGCGTTCGGATAGAGCTTTTCCAGCAGGTGCGTGCACAACCCGATGTCTTCCGGCAACGGCGAAGCCGGCGGGCTGTCGCCCGTCAGCAGATCGGGACAGCGGCCAAGGAACTTCAGCGAATCGTCGTTCCAGGTATAGGACAGGAAGATGCCAGCGCCCTTGTAGCATCCGCTGCTGCCGGCGTAGTCCACCAGGTAGGTGCCACGGGTCAGCCGATCGGAAAGGGTGAGGCTGAAGATCCGCTTGTCGTCGCTGCCACGCTCGGTCCAGAAAGCCGAGCGGGTGGCGGCGAACAGCTTGGTGGACTGCATGTAGTGGGTATACATCACCGCTTCCCACAGCTCGCTGCCGAGCAGGGCGTCGGCGGCCGCGATCTGTGCCGGCGTGCCGCTGTAGCGCAGCTTGTCGAGCAGGCGTACGTGCGGGGTATGGATGACCAGGTCGGCTTCGAGCTGGCTTTCGGCGCCGCTGGCGCTATCGCGCAGGGTGGCGACGAACTCGCCGTGCGCGCCCCTGGCGATGCGCAACACCTCCTTGCCCAGCGGCGAGTCGACACAGCGTCGGGTCAGCGACAGCACGGACTCCCGCGACCCCCAATGCCGGCACTGGTCGCCGAAATCGGCGGGCGGCGTGTTCAGCAGGCGCTCCGGCAGGGCGGAAGAGCCGTCGTACATCAGTCGATGGTCGACATCCAGGCCGGTATAGAGCACCCGGAGCACTTCGAGAATGCTGTTCGGGTAGTCGGTGTTCCAGCCTCCGGTGCCGAAGCCGATCTGGCCGAACAGGTCGATCTGCTCCCGACTCCACCCGGACTTCTCCACCAGGGCCAGGTAGAAGCTCACGTCATCCCAGCTGCGGCCCTGCGCCGGGGCGACGATGTCCTTCCACAGCGCCTTGATCCGCTGCTGCTTGGCCTCGGTCACCGGCTCGGTCATGGCCGCCTCCATCTCGGTGAACTGGAAGGCTTCGAGGAACGTGTCGAAGAACTGGTCTTCCAGCTGGTCGTACTCCGGCGGCTTGGGGAACGGGTTGGGTTGTCCTGCCGGGCGCACCTCGTAGTACTGCTGGCGCCCCTGGTAGTCCACCAGCGTGCTGACCGCCGCCTCGGTTCCCGGGTTGGGGAAGGGCGCAGAGTTCAGGGCCATGCCGACCTTGTCGAAATAGTGGAACAGGGCCTTGCCGGACAGCGGGAAACGCATGCCGCCGAGTTCGCAGAGCGTCTGTCCGCCCGGCGCGCTCGCGTTGCCACGCGGCTGCGCGCAGAAACGGCCGCCAATCCTTTGGCTGGCTTCCAGCAGTATCGGCTGCAAGCCCATGCGCATCACTTCGTAGGCCGCCACCAGCCCGGCGACGCCGCCGCCGATCACCAGCACCTTCTTGCCGTGCGCCTCCTCGGGGACATCGCAGAGCGGAGCGCTGCCGGCGTTGCGCAGGTAGCGCTGGTAGTGAAAGGGAAAGTCCGGGATCAGCGCGGTGAGGTCCTTGCCGAACCGCAGGGGGGAGCGCTTGCTCCGATTGGGGATGGAAGACATGGCATCTCTCCTTGACGGGCCCATCTGACAACCATGGGCGATTGGGAACGGGGCTGTACCTTCCCTGTGGGTCCGGCAGACAAACGCCAGTCTTCGAAGCGGTATTTTCCGCTGGAAATGACCAGGGCCGGCGCATTTCCGCCCTGGAAGATCCGCTCCGCTCTTTTCTTCCGGCCTTGCCACGAAGCAAGCGTAGATAGTCTTTCCTGGTTCGGAAAATTAAATGTTTTTCCCATGGAATCAATCATTTGAAGGTTCATGTCGAGACGGGGTCGGGTTTCGTTGGTTACCTGGCGGATTTCCCAGGCGGTCCGGCGTCGCGTCCCGCTCCCGCCGAGGAAAGAGGCGGTGGGGAATTCAAGCGCAAGAACCGGAGTGCTTGCGCTTGAAGGGCGAACTAGTCTGCGCGCATCATCCGCTGCCACAGGGGAACCGCCATGAGCCAGCATCTCGATCCTTCGAGCGCCTACCTGACCGACGCACAGCGCTGGGCCGCCGTGCAGGCCCGCGACGCTTCGGCGGACGGGCATTTCGTCTATGCCGTGAAGACCACCGGGGTATATTGCCGGCCGAGTTCCTCGGCGCGCCGGCCGCGGCGCGAGAACGTCGAGTTCTTCGCCACTGCCGAGGCGGCCGAGGCGGCGGGCTATCGTCCCAGCCGGCGTGCCGCCGGCGACCGCAGCCTTGCGGCGGAACAGCGCGCGGCACGGGTGGCGCAGGCCTGCCGGTTGATCGAGACGGCGGATACTCCGCCGAGCCTGGAGGCGCTGGCCGTCCGGCTGGGGATGAGCCCCTACCATTTCCACCGGCTGTTCAAGGCCGAGACCGGCTTGACGCCCAAGGCCTATGCCTCGGCCTTCCGCGCCCGGCGGCTGCGCGAACGGCTGGGCCAGGCGTCCGCCTCGGTGACCGAGGCGATCTACGAATCCGGTTTCAATTCCAACAGCCGTTTCTACGAATCCTCCTCGCAACGGCTCGGCATGCTTCCGCGCGACTACCGCGACGGCGGCGCCGGCGCGCGGATCCGTTTCGCCATCGGCCAGTGCGCCCTGGGCGCGATCCTGGTGGCACAGAGCCAGCGCGGGATATGCGCGATTCTCCTCGGCGAGGATCCGGATCGACTGCTGCGCGAATTGCAGGACCTGTTCCCGCGCGCCGAGCTGAGCGGAGGCGACGCCGGTTTCGAACGCCTGGTGGCACAGGTGGTGGGTTTCGTCGAGTCGCCCGGGCTGGGCCTCGACCTGCCGCTGGACGTGCGCGGCACGGCGTTCCAGGAACGGGTCTGGCAGGCGCTGCGGGAGATCCCGCCTGGGACAACGGTGAGCTACGCGCAGGTCGCCGAACGGATCGGCGCGCCGAAAGCGGTGCGCGCCGTGGCCCAGGCTTGCGGGGCCAACCGCATCGCGGTGGCGATTCCCTGCCACCGTGTGGTGCGCCGCGATGGCGATATCTCCGGCTATCGCTGGGGCGTGGAACGCAAGCGCGAGCTGCTGCGGCGGGAGGAGGGCGCCTGAGTGGCGCTGCGGTACCCGGGAAACAGGCGCCGTACAATGCAAAAAGCCCACTCGGGGTGGGCTCTATGCAATGGGGCGCTGGTCCTTCAGCTGGTTCCAGTATCCATGTCAGGAGTGAAAATTTTGTGAAATGAAACGACAACCCTGACCGTTCGTCCTTTCCTCTCACTCGCGGCTGCAGGCCCGCGCCTGCTTCAGGTAGTGCAGCACCCGGCGTTCGCCGTGGGAATCCAGGTACACCAGGGTGGCGCGGACCACCTGGCAGGTATCGCTGGGCGCCTCGTCGACGCTCAGCACCCTGGCCACATCCAGCGGCATGCCGTAGACGTAATCGACAGTCGCCGCGCCGGCGAAGGCCGGCGCCAGCAGCGCGGCGCAGCAGAGGTAGAGCTTGGCTCGGTGCATGGACGGTGTCTCCAGCCCCCCGCGAAGCGACGGTGCAAGGAAACCGCCGACGCCATGGGTGGAACCCGCTTCGTCGTTCGCGGCGGGTTCGTCACCTCCGTCCAGCAGTATAGATCGGCGGGCCTCAGTGCGGCTTGATCGCCACCTTCAGTACGTTGTCACGCTGGTTGGCGAACAGGTCGTAAGCGGCGACGATGTCGTCGAGGCGGTACTCGTGGCTGACCAACGGCCCGAGGTCGACCCGGCCCGAGGCCACGATATTGAGCAGGCGGCGCATGCGTTCCTTGCCGCCGGGACACAGCGCGGTGTTGATCCGGTGGTCGCCGAGGCCGGCGGCGAAGGCCGACAGCGGGATCGTCAGGTCTTCCGAATAGACCCCGAGGCTGGAGAGGGTGCCGCCGGGCTTGAGCACCCTCAGGGCGGTTTCGAAGGTCGATTGCGTGCCGAGCGCCTCGATCGAAGCATCCACGCCGCGCCCGCCGGTGAGTTTGAGAATCTCCTCGATCACGTCGCACTCCCTGAAGTTCAGCGTGACGTCGGCGCCCATTCCACGGGCGATATCGAGGCGATGGGAGTTGCCGTCGATGGCGATGATCGTGCTGGCGCCCAGCAGCCGGGCGCCAGCGGTGGCGCACAGGCCTATGGGGCCCTGGGCGAAGATCGCCACGCTATCGCCGATGCGGAGATTGGCGTTCTCCGCGCCCTTGAAGCCCGTGGACATGATGTCCGGACACATCAGCACCTGTTCGTCGCTGAGACCATCGGGGATGGGGGCTAGGTTGGCCTGGGCGTCGGGAACCAGCACATACTCGGCCTGGGTGCCGTCGATCAGGTTGCCGAAGCGCCAGCCGGCGGTCGCCTTGTAGCCATGGCAGGCGCAACGGCCGGATTCCACCAGGTAGCTGCCGTCCTGCGACGGTACGCCGTCCTGGGCGGCATAGGAGTTGAAGTTGGGGCAGATGGCGCCGGCGATCACGCGTTGGCCTTCGCGGTAGCCGACCACCGAGCTGCCGAGCTTTTCGATGATCCCGACCGGTTCGTGGCCCACCGTCAGGCCGGGCGCGACCGGATACTCGCCCTTGAGGATGTGCACGTCGGTGCCGCAGAGCGTGGTGGTGGTGATGCGCACCAATGCATCGTTCGGCCCCACGTCGGGAATCGGCTTGTCGACCAGTTCGATACGGCCGGGCTGGATGAATACGGCGGCTTTCATCATCTTGCTCATGGAGCATCCTCGCGGGGTGGAGGCCCTGGGGGCGGCACGGGGGAAAGAACGGACGGATGCCAGGACAGTGGCGGAATTGCCGTCCCCTGTCCTTGATATGGGTCATGCGCCGCGATGGATGTGGGTTCGCGAAGTACCGGCCTGGCGCTTTTCCTGGAAACTGTCCTCGCCCGGTTCGCTGCGGAATACCCAAGCCCCTCCGCTCTGGCCAGGGTCGAGGCTGAACGCAGGGTGCTCGCGGGCGTTGCGCCCATGCCGGGAGATCGCTTCCGGCAACGCCCCGGCGGGTCGACGCTGCGGTCCTGGCAACGGCAGCGTCCGGCCCTGGCCCGGAAGCTAGCGCCTCAGGCCTTGCTCGCGGCCAGATAGGGCGCCAGGCGCCGGCCCATTTCCTCGCCGAGAGCCTGGAGGCCGCTCATGGGCCGGACCATCACTTCGAAGTCGACGATCCGGCCGTCGTCGCCGAAGCGGATCATGTCGATGCCTTTCAGTTCGCGTTCGCCGACCCGCGCGCTGAACTCCAGCACCACGCTGCGGCCGTCGGCGCTGGCCAACTGGCGGTGATAGGCGAAATCCTCGAAGACCGTGAGCACGGTATTCAGGATCGTCGACACCACCGGCGCGCCGGCATACGGCTTGTGCGCCATCGGCGAGCGGAACACGGCGTCGGGATGCAGCAACCGTGGCAGTTCGCCCAGATCGCGACGGGCGATCAGTTCGTGCCATTCGGCGAGGGTGGCGGCGGCGTTGGCTTCGAGCGGCAGGCTGGACATACGGTGGCTCCTCTGGCGGGTGCTGGAATATGCCCTTGTGGGGGGCGAGCGATCACCTTAGGTCGTCGCGTTGGCAGCGCTCAATGATCGAAAGTGACGGAAGACTGATCCTGGCGCGCAACCTGCGACTCAGCCCTGTTCGATCTGCACGATCTGCTCGCGCAGCCATTGCAGGCCGGGGGTCGCTTCCTGCTGGCGATGCCAGACCAGGTTGACCTGCACCGGCGCCATCTCGAAGGGGACGTCCGCCAGTTGCAAACCATGGCTGCCGGCGAAGCGCTCGGCCAGGCGGCGCGGCACGGTGCCGAGCAGCTCGGTGCTGGCGACGATGTCCGGGATGGTCAGGTAGTGCGGCACCAGCAATTGCACCTGGCGCTGCACCCTGGCCGAGCCGAGGACGATCTCCAGTGGACTGCCGCGGCCCACCCGCGGCAGGATCGAGACGTGCTGCGCGGCCTGGTAGGCCTCCCGGTCCAGTCCGGGACGGAAGGCAGGATGGCCCTGGCGGCCGATCACCGCCAGGCGCTCCTCGCCGAGCGGCTGGTAGCGTAGCTCCGGCTCGTCGAAATACAGGTAGTCGATCGCCAGGTCCAGCTCGCCGCTGGCCAGCTGTGCCGGGATCGAAGTGGCTTCGTCCGGGCGCACCTCCAGGAGCAGCCGCGGGGCGAGGGTCTTCAACCGGGTCACCAGGCCCGGCAACAGGCGCAGCTGGGCGTAGTCGTTCATGCTCAGGCGGAAAGTCCGCGCGGTGTGCGGGTCGAAGGCTTCCTGGGAGCCAAGCCCGGCCTGCAGCAGATGCAGGGCCTGGCGTACCGGTACATGCAGGGAGAGCGCCGCGGCGGTCGGCTCCAGGCCCTTGGCGGTGCGCCGGAACAGCGGCTGGCCGAGCTGCGCGCGCAGGCGGGCGAGGGCATTGCTCACCGCGGGCTGGCTGCGATGCAGGCGCAGCGCGGCGCGCGACAGGTTGCGCTCGCGCATCAGGGCATCGAAGACCAGCAGCAGGTTGAGATCGAGCTGCTGCAAATTCAGGTTCATGAATGATCCTCATTCCAAATATCCATTACCCTGATAAGACTGGCATCGCTACACTCCAATGCAAGCCCTCCGTCCTGGCGGCAGCGGCTCGCTTCGCGGCACATCCATAACAATCACAGCGAGATGCCGGGCATGTCCTTCGATCCCCAACCCTTCCGCGAGCAGTACCGCGCGGCCATCCGTCGCGGCTACAACCCCTGGCTGCACGCCGGCTTCGTCCTCGCCTACGGCGTTGCCTGGATCGTCTTCTTCCTCTCCCGGCTCGAGCAGCCGAGCCTGCTGGAATGGCTGACGGTGCCGGCCGCGCTGGTGTTCTTCAACTGGGGCGAGTACCGCATCCACAAGTCCCTGGGCCACCACAAGCACCCGCTGGGACGGATGTTCTACAAGCGCCATACCGGCGACCACCACAGCTTCTTCGTCGCCGGCCAGATGCGCTACGAACAGCCCCGCGACTGGCGGGTGATCCTGTTCCCGGCCTGGCTGGTGGTGCTCTTCAGCGTGGGTGCGCTGCTCGCCTGGAGCCTGCTCGGCCTGCTGAACGACAACGTCGCCGCGCTGTTCGCCGCGACCCTGCTGCTGGGCTACCTCGGCTACGAAATCTTCCACGCCTGCGAACACCTGCCAGCGGAGCATCCGCTCGCCCGCCTGCCATGGATCCGCCACATGCGCCGCCTGCACGAACTGCATCACCGCCGCGAGCTGATGCAGACACACAACTTCAACCTGGTCTTCCCGCTGATGGACTGGTGGCACGGCACCCTTCACTGGGAAGCGGAAACCGTCGAGGAACGCGCCATGTCGCGCATGCAGCACCGGATCGAGATCGCCCGCGCGCCCGCGGCGACCCTGGCCTACGCCGCCAGCCCGAGCCATTGGCCGCAGTGGCACCCCTCGTCGTTGCGGGTCGACGGCGCCTCTGGCCCGCTGCCGGCCGGTGCGCGCTTCGAGGAGGACATCCACGCCGGCGGCCGCGCCGGGCATCTGTCCTGGGAGGTCGTGGAGTACCAGCCGGGCCGCCTCTGGCGCGCCAATGCCCGCGGCGACCACGGCCTGCACCTGCGCCTGAGCTACGAATGCCGGCCGAGCGCGGCCGGCAGCCATTTCGTGCGCACCCTGGAATACACCTTCGACGGCTGGTCGATGCGCTTGGCCAACCTGTTCCTGTTGCGCCGGCGCATCGAGCGCGAGTCGGCAGAATCGATGCGGCGCCTGCGACGGGCCGCCGAAGCGCTGATCCCACGGGAGGAGGAGCAGGTATGATCGCGGTCCGCGGGGGCGGCTCTCACAGGAACGACGATGAACAAGTTCGCCGAAATGACCACCTATGTCAGCGTGGTGGAAGCCAGCAGCTTCTCCGAGGCGGCGCGCCGCCTGGGCACCACCAAGTCGCAGGTGAGCCAGCGCATCCGCCAGCTGGAGCAGCGCCTGGGCTGCATCCTGCTCAACCGCACCCGCCCGCTCAGCCTCACCGAAGCCGGTAGCACCTACTACGAACACTCCCTTCGCCTGCTGCAGGAGCTGGAGCGGATCGAGGAACGGCTGGCCGAGCCGGAGGCCGGCCTGCGCGGCCAACTGAGCCTGTCCGCGCCGCTGGCGTTCACTCCGCGCTACCTGGCGCCGATGCTGGCGCGCTTCGCCGAGCGCTACCCGCAGTTGCGGGTGGACGTACAGGCCGACGACCGCATGGTCAACCTGCAGGACCCGCGCTTCGACATGGCCCTGCGCCTGGGCCGGCTCGGCGATTCGTGCCTGGTGGCGCGGCCGATCACGGCCAACCGCCACCTGATCTGCGCCAGTCCCGACTACCTGGAGCGCCACGGCGTGCCGCGGCATCCGGAGGACCTACAGCGTCACGACGGCCTGGTCTACTATCACCGCGAGCCGGGCGGCATGCTCAGCCTGCCGCTGGACGGCCAGCAGGCCTCGTTCCGGGTCCGCGTGCGGATGCGCACCGATTCCGGCCACCAGTTGCTCGAAGGCGCGCGCGCCGGCCTGGGCTTGGCGATCCTGCCGAGCTTCCTGGCCGCCGACGCCTTGCTCGCCGGCGAACTGCTGCCGGTGCTGGAAGCCTATACGCCATCCGGCGGGCATGTTTCCGTGGTCTACCGCAAGACCCGCAAGACATCGCAGAAGATCCTCGCCCTGGGCCGCTTCCTCGAAGAGGAGATCGGCGACCCTGCGCCGTGGGACCGCCTGCTCATCGAGCGCGGCCTGCTGGCGCCGCTTCCGGGCCAGGTTCGGCGCTAGCGAACCGGCCGTTCGCTTTCCGGTATCTGTCACCCGGCCCGCGCGGCGCATAGCGTTGCTCCCGTCCATCGATCTCGATACGGGAGAGTCTCCATGCACCAACCTGAAAACCCGGCCCGCCGCACCCTGCTGGGGCAGGCCGTGGCCGGCTCCGCGGCGCTGGCCCTGGGCTCGCTGCTCGGTAGCGCGGCCGGCCCGGCCGCTGCCGCCGCGGGAGCCAGCCCGCGCAAGGCCTTCGACGGCGGCAGCATCGACCTGCTGATCGTCGGCGGCGGTGCCGCCGGCGCGGTACTGGCGCGCCGCCTGAGCGAGCGCGGCGAGCGCCGCGTGCTCCTGCTGGAGGCCGGTGAGGCCTACCCGGCCTGGGACTATCCGAAGGTCATCGCCAGCAGCGACAGCGTCGGCGGCGATACGAGCTGCGACTGGGGCTACCAGAGCCAGCCGGGTGCGATCGGCCACCCGCTGCACGCGATCCGCGGCAAGGTCCTGGGCGGTAGCTCGGCGATCAACGGCGCGGTGGCGATTCGCGGGCGGCGCGAAGATTTCGCCAACTGGAACCTGCCGGGCTGGTCCTACGAGGAACTCCTGCCGGCCTTCCGCCGCCTGGAGAACCGCCATGGCGGCGATCCGGCGCTGCATGGCCAGGACGGCCCGCTGCCGGTTCGGCAGCTGACCCGCGAGGACCTGACGCCGATGCAGCGCGCCTTCGTCGACGCGACCCGGGCCAACGGCTTCCGGGCCATCGCCGACTTCGACGGCGCCGACGCCAACGGCGTCGGCGCGTACCCGATGAACATCGTCAACGGCGTGCGCGTCAACACCGGGATGGCCTACCTCGACAATCCGGTGCGCGCCCGCGCCAACCTGGCGATCCGCGACAACGCCACGGTCGACCGGGTGCTGTTCGACGGCAGGCGCGCGGTCGGCGTGCGCCTGGTCTCGGGCGAGGAGATCCACGCCAGCGAAGTCATCCTCAGTGCCGGCGCCTACGGCAGCCCGGCGATCCTGCTGCGCTCGGGGATCGGCCCGGCCGACCAGTTGAAGGCGCTGTCGATCCCGCTGCTGGCCGACCTGCCGGTGGGGCGGCGGCTCAAGGACCATCCGTTCTACTACAACGCCTACGCGGCCCGCCCGGAGCGAATCGGCGCGCAATCGCCGGTGATCGGCGCCAAGCTCTGGACCCATAGCTCGCGGGCGAAGAACGGCGAGCTGGACCTGCACATCACCGCCACCCACCTGTTCCCCAGCGAGATGAGCCCGACCGGGGTCGGCTTCGTCCTCGCCGTGGCCCTGACCCGCCCGCAATCGCTGGGCAGCCTGCGCCTGGCCAGCCGCGACCCGGCGGCGGCGCCGCTGATCGACCTGAACTTCCTCGCCGAAGCCGAGGACCGCGCGCGGTTGCTGGAAGGAGTCAAGCTGGCGCGGCGCATCGGCCAGACCGAACCGCTGGCCGGCCTGATCCATGCCGAGCTCGGCCCGGGGCCGCAGGCACGCAGCGACGCACAGATCGAGGAGGCGATCCGCGCCACCCTCGACACCTACCACCATCCGACCTCGACCGCGCCGATGGGCCGCGTCGGCGATAGCCGGGCGGTGGTCGACCTCGAAGGCCGGGTGCACGGCCTGCAGGGGCTGCGGGTAGTGGACGCGTCGATCTTCCCGGACACCATCTCGGTGGCCACCCATGTCACCACCCTCGCGGTGGCCGAGCACATCGCCCGGCGCATCGCCTGAGCCCACGGAGAACCGCCATGAACAGACATGCGAGACACTGGATCGACGCCGAATGGGTCGACTCCACGCAACAGGGGCAATCCCTCGACCCGGCCAGCGGCCAACCGATCGGCACCTATGCCGACGGCGGGCGGGCCGAGGCCGATGCGGCCATCGACGCGGCATTGCGGGCCTTCGAAGAAGGCCCGTGGAAGGAGGACCATGCCCTGCGGGCGAAGGTCCTCGAGGAGATCGCCGCCGCCTTCGAGCGCCACGCCGACCGGCTCATCGAGCTGCTGGCCCTGGAGAACGGCAAGATCAAGCCCGAGGCGGCCTTCGAGGTCGGTATGGTGCCGGGCAAGTTGCGCTACTACGCCGGCCTGGCGCGCAGCGAGCGCGGCGCCAGCGGCACGCCGCGGCCCGACGTGGTGTCGCTGGTGCTGCGCGAACCGATGGGCGTGGCCGGGATCATCGTGCCGTGGAATTCGCCGGTGGTCCTGCTGGTCCGCGCGCTGGCCCCGGCGCTGGCCGCCGGCACCACCGTCGTGGCGAAGATGCCGGCGCAGACCGCGCAGACCAATGCCCTGGTGGCGCAGATCATCGCCGAGGCGCCGTCCCTGCCCAGCGGGGTGGTGAACATCTTCAGCGAGTCCGGTTCCGAAGGCGCCCGCCAGTTGATCGTCTCGCCGGCGGTGCCGGTGATCAGCTTCACCGGCTCGACCGCCACCGGCCGGGCGATCTCCGCCGCCGGCGCGCAACAACTGAAACGCTTCGGCCTGGAGCTGGGCGGCAAGACTCCGCACCTGGTGTTCGACGACGCCGACCTCGACGCCGCCCTGCCGGTGCTGGAAAAGTCGCTGACGGTGTTCGCCGGCCAGTTCTGCATGACCGGTTCGCGCCTGCTGGTCCAGCGCGGCGTCGCCGGGCGCCTGCGCGAACGCCTGGCGCAACGCCTGGAGGCGGTGCGCGTGGGGGCGGCGGCGGACCCACGCAGCGAGATGGGGCCGCTGATCGACAAGGCCAGCGTCGAACGCGTCGAGCGCGCGGTGCGGCAGGCGATCGACGCCGGCGCGCGGGTCCTGGTGCGCGGCGGCCCGGTCCGCGAGGGTCCGTTGGCCGCCGGCGCCTTCTATCGGCCGACCCTGCTCGAAGTCGACGACCCGGCGCTGGACATCGTGCAGAAGGAGACCTTCGGCCCGGTGCTGACCCTCCAGGTGTTCGACAGCGAGGAGGAGGGCGTGGCCCTGGCCAACGACAGCGAATACGGCCTCGCCGCCGGGGTCTGGACGCGCGATGTCGCACGCTCGTTCCGGGTGGCGCGGAAGATCCGCGCCGGCACCGTGTGGATCAACGACTGGGCCCGGGTCTACGACGAGTTCGAGGAAGGCGGCTACCGCCAGTCCGGGCTCGGCCGCCTGAACGGCGTCGCCGCCCTCGACGACTTCGTCGAGTACAAGCACATCAGCCTGTCCACCGGCGCCGCCTGAGCCGCGCCGGTCCCGGAGCCGGGACCGGCGTCATTCCCAGGAGCGCGAATACTCGTGGTCGCGGAACATCTCGGGCAGCCCGGAAACCTGCTTGAAACGCAGCACTTCGTCGTTGTCCATGCCCAGTTCGCGGGCCACGTCGGCCTCGCTCCAGCCGGCCCGCAACAGGCTGACCACGATCGCCGTCATCGGCAGCACGCCGTGCACGCCGCGGGCGCGATTGTGGCGGATGGTGGCGGCGATGCGCTCGCTGCCGCCAGTACGGGAAGGGCGGATGCTGGCGAGCGGCAGGTAGCCATGCAGACGTTGGCGCAGACCCTTGCCGCTGCCCACGCGCAGGCGGTGAAATCCGTCGACCACCTCGAAGCGGCCATCGGCCTGCGGATAGGCGACGATCGGCTGGGTGAAGCCGTCCGCCTCGATGGACAGGCGCAGCAGGCGCATTTCCGGAGGCGCGACGCTGTTGGGGTTGTAGTCGTTCCCCGCGACCTGTTCGGCGCGCACCCATTGCACGCAGTCCACCGGTTGGTCGGCGAACGGGCTGTGGGCGTGCAGCAGTCCGCGGAGCCGGTTGAGCGTCTCAATCCGTTCGGCAAGCGGCAAGTCGCCCAGTTCGCGGAACAGCGCTTCGGCGCGCTCCGCCAGAGTGGTTGTCTGTGGCATTGGCTTTCCTTGTCAGGGTCACCCAGCTCCCGCGGCTGGAATGCAGGATGAACCCGTGGGGTTCGAGGAGCCGCGCGCTGGCCTGGGGGGCGCGGACCGTACAAGCCAGTCCGAGCTGGTCGACATGCTCCAGCACCCGCTCGCGCAGGATCCGGAACAACCCGAGGCCGCGGGCTTCCGCGCGCAGGTAGGCGTCGCGCAGGCGCACGCTGTCGGCGCGCTGTTCGAGGCTGATGAAGCCGAGGACTCGCGGGTCGCCCAGGCGGCGAAGGACGAACCAGCGGTGGTAGGGGCCGTCGCTCAGCGGATAGCCACCGCATTCGCGCCGCACCTGGGCGCTGGCGAAGAAACGGCCCATGCTGGCGAAAAACGCCGCTTCGTCGTCGAACGACCGCCACTGGAGGATCTCGCAGTCCCGTGCGCGGATCACGTGCGCTTCTTCCGCTCGGCGAGCAGGCGTTCGACATCGGCCTGGGCATAGCCGAAGGACAGCGAGCGGGCCATGTCCTGCTTCAGCAGCGACAGCGCGATGCGCCGCCAGGACGGTTGCTTGCGCCGGTTCTCCAGGGCCGGCACGCCGGCGTCGGGCCAGGTGGAAAGCGGGTAGTCGTGCTGCTTCCACCACAGGATGAAACGTTCGATCCGACGCAGGTAGATGCCCCGCAGGGGCGGCGGCATGCTGCGCAGGAGGAACCGGCTGTACTCGCGCCAGCTGGCGAAGGTCGGCGGCAGGCCGAGGCCGCCGCGGTAGCCGAGGAAGCGCTGGCGACAGTAGCGCGCGCCATAGTTGGCGCCGGCGACCCGGTGGACCACCCGGGCCCAGGTTCGCGGCTCGATCCGCTGGAACAGGTCGAGCCCCTTGCGCTGGTCGTCGCCATAGGGTTGGCAGATACGCATCTGCGAGAAGGGTACGCCGGCGCGGTACATCTGGTCGTAGAGCCGGTTGTAGGCATAGCCGTGCTCGGCGACGCAGCGCCAGAGGTCCTCGAAGCGCCAGTCGTAGATCGGAAAGAAGCTCACCGCGTGGGGGTTCAGCCGGTCGCGGGCGCTCCATGCCAGTGGCGCAGGGCCACCGGGGGGCGTCCAGGCGCATTGCTTGGCGCGGCTGCGTCGCCTGACCGCCAGGTAGCGGTTGAGCGATTCGTCCGAGCGGATGCCGACCAGGAACGCGGTGGGCGTCTCGCCGGCCAGCCAGGCATTGAAACCGCCGACGAATTCCTCGAACTCCATGCGGTAGCGGTAGAAGGGAAAGAACGACGGATCGCTGATCACCCCGGGATGGCGCGGCAGCGGCCGTACCCAGTCGGCCTCGGCGTCGGGCTCCCAGCAGCACCAGTAGGGCTGCTCCAGGCTGGAGGCGTTGCGCAGGTTGAGCGGCAGGCACACCCACCAGGGACGCACGTCGGGACGCCCGAGCATCTCGCTGACATGTTCGATCGTCGCCCGGTACTGCCCCTCGAGGTCGATGAACAGTACGTCCAGCGGCCCGCGGCCCATCTCGCGGGCCACGTCGAGGGCCAGTTGCAGGGTCACCGAGCTGTCCTTGCCGCCGGAGAACGCGACGCAGACGCGCTCGAAATGCTCGAAGACCAGGCGGATGCGGGAAAGGGCTGCGCTATGAACGTCGGCCTCCTGGTAGTGCTTTCCAGCCATGCTGCGGATCTCTTCCTTCTGCTGTCGAGAAACACCGTTGCGACAACTGTCCGCGCGCGGACTTCCGCCGGGAAGGAGGCGCGCGGGCGCCATGGGGAAGTCTGGACGAAACGGGGAGTCGCCATGTTGATTCGTCGCAACGGGCTGGCCGAACGGCCCTGGCGGGGCGCAGGACGGCGCAGCCGATTATAGGAAGCGCGGCGGGGGCCCAGGCAAGGGACGAAAAGCACAGGATGGATGGGTTCCGCCGTGGCGGCGCCGTTCTTGCCGCCAGATTGGCGCTATATGCCGCAAAACCCCGGCCTGCAGGCGCAGGAACCTATTTATGCATTCGCCCGCTCGCGGTCGCCGTGGCTTCTGTGCGGGAGGAGGCATATGCGGGCCGCGCCATCGAGCGGGCGGGCAACCGGCCGTCGACATTAGCACAGTCGCGGCGGCGGGCAGGCGCAGCGCTGACCGGCGAAAAATCTGAACCGCCCGGGCAGCCTGTCGTCACAGCAGCAACGGCGTCGAACCGCGCCGTGCCGATGTCGGCATCCACCCTGTCACGCCACGGAGACGATCATGAACAGACCCATTCGCCTGCCCCTGAAGGGAGCCACGTGGCTCCTGCTACTGCTGGTCCTGCCTTTCGCCAACGCCCAGGACATGAACACCACCGCGCCGCAGACCTTCGTCAGCGAGGCCTCGGCGGCCGGCGTGGCGGAAATCGAGGCCGGCAAGATGGCGCTGGAAAAAAGCACCGCTGCCGATGTGAAGGTCTTCGCCAAGCAGATGATCGATGACCACGGCAAGGTCAACGCCGAACTGCGTAGCCTGGCCCAGCGCAAGAAGCTCGAGGTCGAGGACGATGCCAGCCTGACCGACAAGGCCAAGGCGTCCCTGCTCGACCTGCGCGACGCTTCCTTCGACCCGGCCTACGCCAACAACCAGGTGGCCGCCCATGAGAAGGCCGTCGAGTTGTTCACCCGGGCCGCGGACAACCTGACCGATCCCGACCTGCAGGCGTTCGCCAGGACCCAGCTGCCGACCCTGAAGCATCACCTGGAGATGGCCCGCGCACTGGCCAAGGCGCACCCATCCAAGTAGCGCTTCCGCGGGTAGCGGCGGAGCCTGGCCAGGCATGAGCTTCAGCCTGTGGTTGCTGGTCCTGGGCTGCATCCTGCTGACGCTCGGCCTGGCCTCGGCCTACCTGCGCCTGCTGCCGGTCAGCGCTTCGTTCCTCTACCTGCTGTTCGGCCTGGCCATCGGTCCGGCCGGGCTGCAGGTATGGCGCAGCGAGTTGCCGGAGATCAGCGGCTGGCTCGAGCACCTGAGCGAAGTGGCGTTGCTGATCTCGCTGTTCATCGGCGGCCTCAAGCTGCGCCTGCCGCTGCGTTCGCCGGCCTGGAGCGCTGCCTGGCTGCTGGCCGGGCCGGCGCTGCTGGGCTGCATCCTCGGCCTGACCCTCGGTGCGCACTTCCTCTTCGGCCTTGACTGGGGCCTGGCGCTGCTGGTGGCGGCGATCCTGGCGCCGACCGATCCGGTGCTGGCCAGCGAGATCCAGGTCAATCACGCCGGCGACGACGATCGCCTGCGTTATGCGGTGTCGGGCGAGGCGGGGTTGAACGACGGCATCGCCTTTCCCTTCGTCGTCGCCGCGCTGCTGCTGATAGGGCAGGGCGGCGACCTGCCACGCGGGGTCGACCGCGACGGCCTGGAGTGGCTGCTGCGCGACGTGCTCTGGGCCATCCCCGTCGGCCTGCTGGTGGGCTATTGTCTGGGCCACGGCCTTGGTCGCCTGGCCATCCACCTGCGTGCCCGGCATACCGACACCTCGGTATCGGCCAATGACTTCCTGGCCCTGGCGCTGATCGCCCTGTCCTATGTCGGAGCCGATGCGCTGGGCGGCTGGGGCTTCCTCGCCAGCTTCGCCGCCGGGATCGGCCTGCGCCACGCCGAGGTGGCGACCCTCGGCCGGTCCTCGGCGCCGGCCGAGGAGCAGGCGGCCGCCGCCGACGTGCGCGAAGCCGGGCAGGTGAGCGCCGCCATCGAATACGGCAGCGACCGCAGCGAACACCCCAAGGTGGCGGCCGGCGCGGTGATGCTCGACGTGCTGTCCTTCGGCAACCTGCTCGAGCGTGCCCTGGAGGTGCTGCTGGTGACCCTGCTCGGCGCCATGCTCTACCAGCACTGGGACTGGCGCGCGCTGCCGCTGGCGCTGCTGTTGTTCGGCGTATGCCGGCCGGCCATGGTCTGGCTGCTGGTCGGCCGCCGGCTCATGCATCCCGCGCAGCGACGCCTGCTCGGCTGGTTCGGCATCCGCGGCATCGGCAGCCTGTACTACCTCAGCCACGCGTTGAACCAGGGCTTGCCGGCGTCGCTGGCCGGCATCGCCAGCGACCTGGTGCTGAGCATGGTCGCCCTGAGCATCTGCCTGCATGGCCTGAGCGTGCAGCCGCTGCTGGCACGCCAGGCGCGCGACGTCAGTCGCCGCGCTCGGGAATGATCGAGATCTTGCCGTTCTTCTCGAGGATGGCGAAGCGGATCTGCTCCATGCGTTCCAGGCCCTGGGTTTCGCGGGCGGCGAGGAGAATGTCCTCCTCGCGCAGGCGCGCCTCGACCAGGCGCGCGCGCAACGGCCTGCCATGCTCGACGATCAGCGTCGGCGAGCCCTCGATCAGGGTGTCGATCTTCGGGTGGCGCAGCTTGAGCAGCGACAGGCCGACATCGATCACGATCAGGGTGACGATCACCAGCACCGCGTTGACCAGCGAGAAGTCGTCGCCGAGCAGGGCCTGCTGGGTGGCTTCGCCGATGATCATCAGCAGGAGCAGGTCGAAGGTGGTGATGTCGGTCAGGGAACGCCGTCCGGCGATGCGGAACAGGATCAGCAGGACCAGGTAGAGCGCGGCGGCTCGCAGTACGGAATCCATCGGGCGCCTCCTCGGGACGGATGAGTCAGGGATAGACGAACTGGTCGAAGGCGAGGCTTTCGCCGGCGAACTCCAGCCGGCTGGCGACTGCGCCGAGTTGGTTCGGCAAGAGTGTCAGGAACAGGCTCAGGCGGCCGTCTTCGTCGAGCCGCCCCTCCAGTTCCAGGCCGCCGCGCCAGCTGTGACTGCGCAGCGGTTGCGGTTGCAGGCTCTGGATGCTGTGCGCCTGTAGCAGGCCGCCCCCCAGGCGCACGCCGACCTCGGCGCCCGGTGCGCCGCGCAGGTCGATACGCAGGCGACTGGAGGCGCCGCTGCGTTCGAAGCGCTCGTAGGCGATCGCCAGCCTGCCGCTGTCGCTGACCAGAGTCCGCGAACTCAGAGGCCCGCCGGCGAACACCCCGGTCAGCGCCAGGAGGATCAACCCGAGCAGCGCCCACAGGCCCGCTCGTTCGAAATGCCAGGCGCGTCGCTGGCTTTCCAGGCGCTCCGGGATCGGATACTCGCGCGGGTCGAACGCATCGTCTTCGGCGTCGTCGGGCGGGCTCATGGCTGGCTCCTTCGCTCGTGGTCTCTCAGGCTGGACTCCGATCGAGGCGGTTGGTGCCGGCGGGCTTACCAGCGGACAAATGGCCGTGCAGTCTGCACGATGGGCGTGGGGCGATCCGGGCACTCTGCTGATCGCACTTTGCGATCAGCGCGCGACGCCCCCGGCAGCGGCGGGCCTCGCGCGACAGCGCGGCGGTCGGCGCGAACCTTGCAGCGGACCGGGCCTGGAACCCTGGAGGGAGAATCGTGATGAACAGGGAAAACAGGATCGTCCTGGTCCTTGAAGAACACGCCGACCAGCTCTGGCGCATAGAGGAATTCCTCCTCGACCGAGGCTATGCGGTGCTCAGCGCGGCGAATCGCGACGAGGCCCTCGACCATCTGGCCTCGGACGCGGTGATCGACCTGTTCCTGGTCAGCGAACAGCTCGACGGGCCGTTCAGCGGCAGTCTGCTGATCGAGACCAGCCTGCCGGTGCGCCCGCGGATGCGGGTCATCCTGCTCAGCGACAGCACCCGCGTCGACATCGACCCGGCGGCGCCGTATCCGGTGCTGCTCAAACCGGTGACCCTGGAGGAACTGGGGAAAGCCATCGACCTGGTCCTGCACAGCGCGCCGGTCTGCCCCGGCGTCTGACCACCGAGGAGCCCGCCATGCCCAGCAAGCCGCTCGCCGAGTACGCGCGCAAGCGCGATTTCCGCCAGACCCCGGAGCCCAGTGGGCGCAAGCGCCGCAAGGACGGCGACGGCCTGCTCCGCTATTGCATCCAGAAGCACGACGCCAGCCGTCTGCACTACGATTTCCGCCTGGAACTGGACGGCACCCTGAAGAGCTGGGCGGTGCCCAAGGGACCATGCCTCGACCCGGCGGTGAAACGGCTCGCGGTGCAGGTGGAGGACCATCCGCTGGACTACGCCGACTTCGAAGGCAGCATACCCAAGGGCCACTACGGCGCCGGCGACGTGATCGTCTGGGACCGTGGCGCCTGGACGCCTCTAGACGACCCGCGCGAAGGGCTGGAGAAAGGTCATCTCAGCTTCCTCCTCGACGGCGAGAAACTCTCCGGGCGCTGGCACCTCATCCGCACCAACCTGCGCGGCAAGCAGCCCCAGTGGTTCCTGGTCAAGTCCAAGGACGACGAGGCGCGCAGCCTGGATCGCTTCGACGTGCTGAAGGAACGTCCCGACAGCGTGCTCAGCGAGCGCACGCTGGTGCCCCGCCGCGGCGAAGCCGCCACGCCCGCGGCCAGGCCCGCGCGACGCGGCAAGGCCGGCAAGGGCGGCAAGGGCGGCGGGAAGACGCCGATGCCCGAGTGGATCGCCCCCGAACTGGCCAGCCTGGTCGAGCAGCCGCCGCAAGGGCAATGGGCCTACGAGCTCAAGCTGGACGGCTACCGGCTGATGAGCCGCATCGAGGACGGCCACGTGCGCCTGCTGACCCGCAACGGCCACGACTGGAGCGAACGCCTGCCGCACCTGAAGAAGGCCTTGGCCGGGCTCGGCCTTGAGCGCAGTTGGCTGGACGGCGAGCTGGTGGTCCTCGACGAGGAGGGCCGGCCGGACTTCCAGGCCCTGCAGAACGCCTTCGAGGAGGGCCACGGCGAAAATATCCTGTATTTCCTTTTCGACCTGCCGTATCACGAAGGCGAGGACCTGCGCGATGTCGCCCTGGAAGAGCGCCGCGCGCGCCTGGAGGCGCTGCTGGAGGGGCAGGACGAAGACCCCCTGCGGTTCTCCGCGACGCTCGCGGAAAACCCCCGCGACCTGCTGGCCAGCGCTTGCAGGCTCGGCCTCGAAGGCGTGATCGGCAAGCGCCTGGGCAGCGTCTACCGCTCGCGCCGCAGCAACGACTGGATCAAGCTCAAGTGCCAATTGCGCCAGGAGTTCGTGATCGTCGGCTACACCGAGCCGAAGGGCTCTCGCCGGCACATCGGCGCTTTGCTTCTCGGCCTCTACAGCCCGGACGAGGAACGCCGGCTGCGCTACGCCGGCAAGGTCGGCACCGGCTTCACCGCCGCCAGCCTGAAGAAGGTCCATGAGCGCCTGGCGCCCCTGGCGATCAATTCCAGCCCGCTGGCGAAGGTGCCGCCGGCGCGCGAGACCGGCGTGGTGCAGTGGGTGCGACCGGAACGACTGTGCGAGGTTTCCTATGCGCAGATGACCCGTGGCGGGATCATCCGCCAGGCGGTGTTCCACGGTTTGCGCGAAGACAAACCGGCGCGCGAGGTGACCGGCGAACGTCCGGCCGGCCCGCCGCCGGCGCGCGGCGCGCGCAAGGCCGGGAGCGCGAGCGGCGCCTCGCGGGCGGCCACCGCCGGGGTACGCATCAGCCATCCGCGGCGGCTGATCGATCCATCGATCCAGGCCAGCAAGCTGGAACTCGCCGAGTTCCATGCGCGCTACGCCGACCTGCTCCTGCGCGACCTGCGCGAGCGCCCGGTGTCGCTGGTCCGCGGCCCCGATGGTATCGGCGGCGAACTGTTCTTCCAGAAGCACGCGGCGCGCCTGAAGATCCCCGGTATCGTCCAGCTCGACCCGGCGCTCGATCCCGGCCATCCGCCGCTGCTGCAGATCCGCAGCGCCGAGGCGCTGGTCGGCGCGGTGCAGATGGGCAGCATCGAATTCCACACCTGGAACGCCAGCCTGGCCAACCTGGAGCGGCCCGACCGCTTCGTCCTCGATCTCGATCCGGACCCGGCGCTGCCGTGGAAGCGCATGCTCGAGGCGACCCAGCTGAGCCTCACGCTGCTCGACGAGCTGGGCCTGCGTGCCTTCCTCAAGACCAGCGGCGGCAAGGGCATGCACCTGCTGGTACCGCTGGAGCGCCGGCATGGCTGGGACGAGGTGAAGGCTTTCGCGCAGGCCATTTCGCAGCACCTGGCGCGGCTGATGCCGGAGCGCTTCTCGGCGGTTTCCGGGCCGCGCAACCGGGTCGGCAGGATCTTCGTCGACTACCTGCGCAACAGCCGCGGCGCCAGCACCGTGGCCGCCTATTCGGTACGCGCCCGCGAAGGGCTGCCGGTGTCGGTGCCGGTGTTCCGCGAGGAGCTCGACTCGCTGCAGGGCGCCAACCAGTGGAACCTGCGCAGCCTGCCGCAGCGCCTCGACGAACTCGCCGGCGACGATCCCTGGGCCGACTATGCCGGCACCCGCCAACGCCTCAGCGCCGCCATGCGCCGCCAGCTCGGCCGCGGCTGACCGTCCGCGAAAAAGGCGGAACTCCCCGGCGCCCGGGACCTCCACCGTGCAACGAGAAGCCGTGGAGGTCCCGATGGATATCGCCTACCTGATCCTGGCGCTGCTGGTCCTATTGCTCCTGGTGGATGCCTGGGCCATCAACAGCGTCCTGCGCAGCGACAGTTCCGCCAGCCGCAAGCTCGGCTGGTCGTTGCTGATCCTGCTCCTGCCGCTGCTCGGCCTGGTCCTCTGGGGCTGGACCGGTCCTCGCGGCCTGCGTCCGGTGAGCTCGCCGGAACACAGCAAGTGAACCCGACTGGAGACTGCCCATGAACAGCGAAACCTGTGCCTGTCCCAAATGCACCTGCCGGCCCGGCGAGAACGCCGTCGAGCGCGACGGCCAGCAATACTGCTGCGCGGCCTGCGCCAGCGGCCACCCGCAGGGCGAACCCTGCCGCGACGCCGACTGCCCGTGCGGCGGCACCACCCGGCCACAGGTGGCGGAGGACCGCCAGCTGGACGACGCGCTGAAGGAAACCTTTCCCGCCAGCGACCCGATCTCGCCCTGAGGAGGCCCGCATGCCCGAGCTACGCCTGGGGGACGACGCCGCCCGCCTGGTGGCCTACCTGCGCGACGCGGGCCTGAGCCTGGTCACCGCCGAGTCCTGTACCGCCGGGCAGATCAGTGCGGAACTCTCGGCGGTGGCCGACAGCGGCCAGGTGATGGAAGGCGGCTTCGTCGTCTATTCGCCGGCCGCCAAGCTGGCCCTGCTGGGCCTGGATCCCGGCTGGCTGGAGCGCTTCAACCTGACCAGCGTCGAGGTCGCCGAGGCCATGGCCGGGGCCGCCCTGCAACGCAGTCCGGCGAACGCCGCCCTGGCGGTCACCGGGCTGCTCGGCAGCGAGGCGAAGGACGGCATCGCCCCGGGCACCGTGTGTTTCGCCCTGGGCTTCCGCATGGCCGACGGCCTCGCGCTGTTCTCGCGCCGCGAGCGTTTCCACGGCGATCCCGCGCAGATGCGCCGCGAAGCCACCCGCTGGGCGCTGCGGCGCCTGCCCGAATTCCATCAACGCGCCCTGCGCGGCGAACGCGCCTGAGGCGCCCGACAAGAGGGGAAAACCACCATGAGCGAACAGCGACAGACCTTGCCGGCGCAACACCAGGACCAGCGCCCCGGCCACGAAAGCGAGATGCGGCCGAAGCCGGAGTTCGTTTCCGGCGACTACCATCCGGCGGCCAAGCTGGAGGGCAAGGTGACCCTGGTCACCGGCGGCGACAGCGGCATCGGCCGCGCGGTGGCGGTGACCTTCGCCCGCGAGAAGGCGGACGTGGTGCTGGTCTACCTGGAAGAGAACGAGGACGCGGCGAAGACCCGCGAAATCATCGAATCGCTCGGCCGCCAGTGCCTGGTGTTCGCCGGCGACGTCGCCGACGCCGGCTTCTGCCGCCAGGTGGTGGACACGGTGCGGCAGAAATGGGGGCGCCTCGACGTGCTGGTCAACAATGCCGGCGAGCAGCATCCGCAGGCGCGCCTGGAGGACATCAGCGAGGACCAGTGGGAGAAGACCTTCCGCACCAATATCTTCGGCATGTTCCAGCTGACCAAGGCGGCGCTGCCGCTGATGGGCAAGGGCGCGGCGATCATCAACACCACCTCGATCACCGCCTACAAGGGCAACCCGCAACTGATCGACTATTCCTCGACCAAGGGCGCGATCACCTCGTTCACCCGCTCGCTGTCGATGAACCTGGTCAACCGTGGCATCCGCGTCAACGCGGTGGCGCCGGGGCCGATCTGGACGCCGCTGATCCCGTCCACCTTCAGCGCCGAGAAGGTCGCGCAGTTCGGCGCGGACACCCCGATGGGCCGCCCCGGGCAGCCGGAGGAACTGGCCGCCAGCTACGTGTACCTGGCCTGCAACGACTCGTCCTACGTCAGCGGACAGGTCCTGCACGTCAATGGTGGTACCGTGGTCAACGGTTGAGCCGCGCCGGCCGCCGCGCGGCTCAGGCGGGCGCGGCGGCCGGCAGCAGGGGAAAGACCTGCACCGCGCTCAGGTGTTGCGGAAAGAGCAGGGGATAGCACAGCTGCAGGCGGGCATGCGCCTCGCTGGCGCTGAGAGTCGACGCAAAGGTGGTGAGGACGGTCTGGCCGGGCTGGCCGGCGTCACGGAAATGAACCACGAATGCCTGCATCGGTGCGCTCCTGGCAGAAAGGGAAAGCTTCATTCGCCAGTAGTGAAGCTGCGCTCCAGCTCGCGCGCCAGTTCGCGCAGCGAACGTTCGCAACAGCATTCCTCGGGGCTGACCCCGGCGACGGTGGTGGCCTCGCCGGGACGATCGGCGCGGGCGACGGTAATCGTGAGACCGCCATCGGCGGCCTTGCGGCAGTGGAAATGCGAGGAACAGGCATTGGCATTGAGGATTCGTTCGATCTGGCGCAGGGAAAGCATGGTCATGTCGGCTGGCTCGTGCGGATTGGACGGTTTCACGATGACTCTGTAATGGGTACGAAGCCCGCTGCGGCGATCGGTTCCCCTCCACGGACGGGCGGGCCGGCTACCGCCGGGAAAAAACAATGAACCATCCCGCGCTTCGCCACTCCGCTTGTAGGTGGCCGGACGGACCGGCCGCGCGACACACGGAGGAGCACGGCGATGAAACGCGACTGGGGGTTGATCCGCGACCTGCTGGAACACCTGGAAAGCCTCGATTTCGGCCAGCACTGGGAGGCCCGCGAGCTACCCGGCCATTCCCGCGAGGTGGTGGCCTACCATCTCCAGCTGCTCAGCCAGGCGGCGCTGATCGCCGGCAGCCTGCAGCATTCCTGGACCGGGCAGGAGCAATGGGTGGCCCACCACCTCACCCTGGCCGGCCACGACCTGCTCGACCGCCTGCGCCAGGAGCCGGTGGCGGCTGCCGTCCCGGTACGCAAGCGCGCCTGAAAACCCTCGCAAGCGCCGGTCCGGGTGCGGACCGGAAGGAAACCCGGCGATGCCCGACAGCCAAGAGCAGACCGCGAGCGCGGTCCATACCCTGAAAGCCAGCATCCTCGCCAAGCTGCGCTACAGCGTCGGCCGCGATCCCTCCACCGCCTGCCCGCACGACTGGTTCGAAGCGGTGGCGCTGGCGGTCCGCGACCACATCATCGATCACTGGGAAGAGGCCACCCCGCAGGGCCAGGCGCCCGCGCGCAAGCGGGTCTACTACCTGTCCCTGGAGTTCCTCATCGGTCGCCTGCTGCTGGACAACCTCGGCAACCTCGGGCTGCTCGAGGAGACCCGCCAGGCCCTCGCCGAACTCGGCGTCGACCTGCAGCGGATCGTCACCCTGGAGCCCGACGCGGCGCTCGGCAACGGCGGCCTCGGACGCCTGGCGGCGTGCTTCATGGAAAGCATGGCCAGCCTCGACATACCCGCCCACGGCTACGGTATCCGTTACGAACACGGGCTGTTCCGCCAGGTGCTCACCGACGGCTGGCAGCAGGAGCAGACCGAGACCTGGCTGGACTTCGGCAACCCCTGGGAGTTCGAGCGCCCGGAGGTCAGCTACTACATCGACTTCGGCGGCAGCGTGCAGGTCGACAGCGAGCACAGCGGTCGCGCCATCTGGCGGCCGGACGAGCGGATCCGGGCGATCGCCTACGACACCCCGATCGTCGGCTGGCGGCGCGCCAGCGTGAACACCCTGCGCCTGTGGCGCGCCCGCGCCGAGGAAGACCTGCAACTGGACCGCTTCAACGCCGGCGACCATATCGGCGCGGTGGTCGACGTGGTCAAGGCCGAGAGCATCTCGCGGGTGCTGTATCCGGCCGACAGCACCGAGGCCGGCCAGGAGCTGCGCCTGCGCCAGGAGTACTTCTTCGTTTCCGCCTCGCTGCAGGACCTGCTGGATCGCCACCTGCGCCGCCACGCAGACCTGCGCAGCCTGCCGGAACAGGTGGCGATCCAGCTCAACGACACCCACCCGGCGATCGCCGTCGCCGAGCTGATGCGGCTGCTGGTGGACGTGCACCAGCTGGCCTGGCCGGACGCCTGGGCGTTGAGCGTGGCGAGCCTGTCCTACACCAACCACACGCTGCTGCCGGAGGCGCTCGAATCCTGGCCGGTGGCGCTGATGGAGCGCCTGCTGCCGCGGCACATGCAGATCATCTACCTGATCAACGCCTTCCATATCGATGCGCTGCGCGCCCAGGACATCCACGACTTCGACCTGCTGCGCTCGGTCAGCCTGATCGAGGAGGGTCATGGCCGGCGAGTGCGCATGGGCAACCTGGCGTTCCTCGGTTCGCACCAGATCAACGGGGTGTCGGCGCTGCACACCGAGCTGATGCGCGAAACCGTGTTCCGCGACCTGCACCACCTGTACCCGCAGCGCATCAGCAACAAGACCAACGGCGTGTCGTTCCGCCGCTGGCTGTTCCAGGCCAATCCGGAACTGACCGGGCTACTGGTGGAGACCCTCGGCGCGGACCTGCTGGACACCCCGGAGCGGCGCCTGCCCGATCTCGAGGCGCATGTCGAGGACGCCAGGCTGCGCAGCCGCTTCGCCGAGCAGCGACGCCACAACAAGACCGCCCTGGCGCGCCTGGTGCTGGATACCCTTGGCGTTGCGATCGAAGCGGAAGCGCTGTTCGACGTGCACATCAAGCGCATCCACGAGTACAAGCGGCAGTTGCTCAACCTGTTGCACACCGTCGCGCTGTACCAGGAAATCCGCAACGATCCGACCGCCGACCGCGTGCCGCGGGTGAAGATCTTCGCCGGCAAGGCCGCCGCCAGCTACCACCAGGCCAAGCTGATCATCAAGCTGGCCAACGACATCGCCCGCACCATCAACGACGACCCGACCGTGCGCGGCCTGCTCAAGCTGGTGTTCCTGCCCAACTACAACGTCAGCCTGGCCGAGGCGATCATTCCGGCGGCGGACCTCTCCGAACAGATTTCCACCGCCGGGCTGGAAGCCTCCGGCACCAGCAACATGAAGTTCGCCCTCAACGGCGCGCTGACCATCGGCACCCTGGATGGCGCCAACGTCGAGATGAGCCAGCGGATCGGCCTGGAGCACATGTTCATCTTCGGCCTCAGCGCCCAGCAGGTGGAGCAGCGCCGGCAGGCCGGGGAACTGGGAATGGGCGGGGTGATCGCGGCTTCGCCGCGCCTGGAGGAGGCCCTGGAAGCGATCCGCAGCGGGTTGTTTTCGGCTGACGATCGCAGCCGCTACGAAGGGCTGGTGGACGGCCTGGTGCATGACGACCGCTTCATGCTCTGCGCCGACTTCGAGGACTACTGGCAGGCCCAGTGCAGGGTCGAGGAGGTGTGGCGCGAGCCCGACCGCTGGTGGCGCTCGGCACTGCTCAACGTGGCGCGGATCGGCTGGTTCAGCGCCGACCGGACGATCAGCGAATACGCCCGGGAAATCTGGAAGCTGTGAAGCGGATCACCAGAAGCCGGCCGGATGACGGCGTCCGGGACCGGCCAGGCGCAGGTCGAAGGCGCGGCGGAAGAATACCGCCAGCTCGCTGTCGAGCACCATCGGGTTGATCGACTCCAGCTCGCCGGGAAGACTGTGCCATTCGCCGGCCCCGGCCAGGTACTGGCGGTGGATCACCCTCTCGCCGGGAATCGCCAGCAGGCTGTAGTGGCTCTTCTCCGCGCCCGGCTCGCCGACTTCCAGGCGCAGGCGCGGATGGCCGTCCTCGTCGAGGTCGAGGCCCACGCTGCAGTCGAGGCCGTGGCTGCGCGCTTCCTCGCAGGAATCCACGAAAAGAGGTTTCGCCACCTGTTCGACGAGAGAAATGAAAGAGTGCTGGAAACGCACTTCGTCACTGTTTTCCATGGCGAGTTCCACCTATTTTTCAAGTTCATTCTTAATTATTGAAGAAGCCTATTGCAATATCGGGCAATGCAATAGAAAAGTATAATTATGGGATTCCTCCCGCCGTCTCTTCGGCATCCTTTCCATGATATATGGGATAGGGCTCCTGATCGCTGTCGCCCGGCTCGAAATTCCATTCATGGCAATCGCGGCCGGGCTCTTCGTTGCTCACCACGGGGTCTCTGTAGACGGGATGCTCGTAGGGTTTCATGGCATTCCTCCGAGATTCTAAGGCCTTTCATCTGAAGCAATTCGAGCCGTCCTGTCAATGCTGGCAATGGAATAGGCAGAACATCGCAGACTCATATAGGCCTGCCTCTAACCGTAATGGCAAAGCGCTCCGTATTCATTCGGAAAAAATAATCTGAACCCCTGGCGAAACGTCCTTTCAGAGTTAGGGCATGCGCCACGCATGCATCCATGAAATCTGTTCTGAAGAGATTATTCGGAGGAAATAGAAATGGCACAGCATCAAGGTGGTAAAGGCAACTTTGCGGAAGATCCGAAACGCGCATCGGAAGCCGGCAAGAAGGGCGGCCAGGCCAGCGGCGGCAACTTCAAGAACGACCCGCAACGCGCTTCCGAGGCCGGTCGCAAGGGCGGCCAGCGCAGCCACGGCGGGCAGTGATCGTCAAGCAGTGAAGTGAAGGGGGCGGCGCAGGGAAGCGTCCGCCCCATTTTCATGCCGAGGATGAGGAGAGGAAACCGATGAGCGAGCAGAACGATCCGCAGCGCAGCCAGGCGGCCGGCACCGACACCGTCGATCGTGGCAACAGCAACGCCAAGCTGGAGCAACTGGAGGCCTATCGCGAGGACGCCACCGGCGAGGCGCTGAGCACCAACACCGGCACCCGCATCGCCGACAACCAGAACACCCTGAAGGCCGGCGAGCGCGGCCCGTCGTTGCTCGAAGACTTCATCATGCGGGAGAAGATCACCCACTTCGACCACGAGCGCATCCCCGAGCGCGTGGTCCACGCCCGTGGCTCCGCCGCCCATGGCTACTTCGAGGCCTACGATGACCTCAGCGACCTGACCAAGGCGAGCTTCCTCGCCGAGGCCGGCAAGCGCACCCCGGTGTTCGTGCGCTTCTCCACCGTGCAGGGGCCGCGCGGCTCCGCCGATACGGTGCGCGACGTGCGCGGCTTCGCGGTGAAGTTCTACACCGACGAAGGCAACTTCGACCTGGTCGGCAACAACATGCCGGTGTTCTTCATCCAGGACGCGATCAAGTTCCCCGACTTCGTCCACGCGGTGAAACCCGAGCCGCACAATGAGATTCCCACCGGCGCCTCGGCCCATGACACCTTCTGGGACTTCGTCTCGCTGACCCCGGAGTCGGCGCACATGGTCATGTGGCTGATGTCCGACCGCGCCATCCCGATCGCCTACCGCAACATGCAGGGCTTCGGCGTGCATACCTTCCGCCTGGTCAACGCGGCAGGCGAGAGCGTGCTGGTGAAGTTCCACTGGCGGCCGAAGTCCGGGACCTGTTCGCTGGTCTGGGACGAGGCGCAGAAGCTGGCCGGCAAGGACCCCGACTTCAACCGGCGGACCCTCTGGGAGGACATCGAGAAGGGCGACTATCCCGAATGGGAGCTGGGCCTGCAGGTGATCCCGGAGAACCAGCAGGACCGCTTCGACTTCGACCTGCTCGACCCCACCAAGCTGGTGCCCGAGGAGTTGGTGCCGGTAAGGGTGGTGGGGCGGATGGTGCTGAACCGCAACCCCGACAACTTCTTCGCCGAAACCGAGCAGGTGGCGTTCCATGTCGGCCACGTGGTCCCCGGCATCGACTTCACCAACGACCCGCTGTTGCAGGGACGGCTGTTCTCCTACACCGACACCCAGCTGTTGCGCCTGAGCGGGCCGAACTTCAACGAGATCCCGATCAACCGGCCGCTGTGTCCGTTCCACAACAACCAGCGCGATGCGCCGCACCGGCAGACCATCAACCGCGGCCGGGCTTCCTACGAGCCCAACTCGATCGACGGCGGCTGGCCGAAGGAAACCCCACCGGCGGCGCGCAACGGTGGCTTCTCCAGTTACCACGAGCCGGTCGCCGGCACCAAGCTGCGCAAGCGCGCCGATTCCTTCGCCGATCATTTCAGCCAGGCCGCGTTGTTCTGGCACAGCATGAGCGAGGCCGAGCAGGCGCACATCGTCGCCGCCTACAGCTTCGAGCTGTCCAAGGTCGATCGCCAGTCGATCCGCGAGCGCGAGGTCAACCAGATCCTCCTCAACATCGATCCGCAGCTGGCCGCCAGGGTCGCGGCGAACCTCGGCGTGCAGCTGGCGGCGCCGGCCAACCCGGCGCCGCAGCCGACCCCGTCGCCGGCGCTGAGCCAGATGAACCTGCTGTCCGGCGACATCCGCTCGCGCAAGGTGGCCATCCTGATCGCCAACGGCGTCGCCGAAAGCGACGTCAGCGACCTGCGCGACGCGCTGATGAAGGAAGGCGCCAGTGCCAAGCTGATCGCTCCCAGCGCCTCGCCGGTGCAGGCCGACAACGGCGCCGAGCTGGTCCCTGAGGGAACCTGGGACGGCCTGCCGTCGGTGGCCTTCGACGCAGTCTTCGTCCCCGCTGGCGCGGCCAGCAGCCAGGCCATCGGCAGCGACGGACGCGGCCTGCACTACCTGCTGGAGGCCTACAAGCACCTGAAGCCGCTGGCTTTCGCCGGCGACGCCCAGGCACTGGCCAGCCAGCTTTCGTTGCCCGGCGATCCCGGCGTGGTGCTGGGCGCGACGGCTACCGACGTGTTCCCCGGCCTGCGCCAGGCGTTGCTGCAGCACCGGGTCTGGCAACGCGAGGCGGTGACCGGGGCGATCCCGGCCTGAGGGCGACCGTCGGTGAATCCGATCGCACCTTCCCGTCGTATCGCCGGTCACAGCAGGAAAGGGTGACTGGCCGAGCGATTCGGCGGGAGGACCCGGATGACCTTGCGTTGCCTGATCGTCGGCTGCGACTGGTGCCGGCAACCGGCGTTGCTGCTGGGTGAGGAAGCCTTCGACTGCGAGCGCTGCCAGCGTTGCGGCGCCCTGCGCTACAGCGGGATGCGCCGTCGATGAGCGCCTGGGAGACGCTGTGGAAGATTCTCGGCGAGGAGTTCGCCGACCTCGCCGACTTCGAGCAGACCGCCCGCGCCGCGTTGCGCCTGTTGCTGGCGGCGGCGCTTGGCGCGGTGCTCGGCTACGAGCGCGAGCAGAGCGGCAAGGCCGCCGGCCTGCGCACGCACATGCTGGTGACTCTTGGCGCGGCGCTGTTCGTCATGCCGCTGCAATTGCAGGACGGTGGGGCGGACGCGCTGAGCCGGGTGATCCAGGGCACCGTCGCCGGCATCGGCTTCCTCTGCGCCGGCACCATCCTCAAGGCCGGGCGGGAAAGCCGGGTCAGGGGCCTGACCACCGCGGCGGGACTCTGGGCGAGCACCGCCATAGGCGTCGCGGTCGGCCTCGGCCACCAGGGCACGGCGGTGCTCGGCACGGTCCTGGCGCTGCTGGTACTGCACGTCCTGGCCTGTCTGAACCGTTCGCCGCCATCTTCCGATAGTCGTTGAGGAGATTTCCGTCATGTTCAAGGACTTCGCCGCCTGTACCGCCTGGACCGACGCGATGCAGGAACATCGCCAGCCGATCGGCCTGATCCTCTACCAACCCAAGCGGCGCGGCGCGCCGGTGCGCGTGCTGTGGGTGGTGATCCCGGGCTGCAGTTGCCTGAGCGACGCCGAGACCGCCGCCGACAACCTGCTGCAACGCATCACCGACATCGCCGCCGACGGCCGCGTGCACTACGCGGACGGCGGCACGCTGTAACGACCCGAGGAGGAAACCAGCATGGCGCGTGCGATCTGGAAAGGCGCGATCAGCTTCGGCCTGGTGCACATCCCGGTGAGCCTGTCGGCGGCGACCTCGTCGCAGGGCATCGATTTCGACTGGCTCGACCAGCGCAGCATGGACCCGGTCGGCTACAAGCGGGTGAACAAGGTCACCGGCAAGGAGATCGAGCGCGAGCACATCGTCAAGGGCGTGGAGTACGAAAAGGGCCGCTACGTGGTGCTGAGCGAGGAGGAAATCCGCGCGGCGCATCCCAAGTCGACCCAGACCATCGAGATCTTCGCCTTCGTCGACAGCCAGGAGATCCCCCTGCAGCACTTCGACACCCCGTACTACCTGTCTCCCGACCGGCGCGGCGGCAAGGTCTACGCGTTGCTGCGGGAAACCCTGGAAAGCACCGGCAAGGTGGCCCTGGCCAACGTCGTCCTGCATACCCGCCAGCACCTGGCCCTGCTGCGGCCGCTGGAAGATGCCCTGGTGCTGATCACCCTCCGCTGGCCGTCGCAGGTGCGCAGCCTGGATGGCCTGGAGCTGGACGAAAGCGTCACCGCGGCGAAACTCGACAGGCGCGAGCTGGAGATGGCCAGGCGCCTGGTGGAGGACATGGCCTCCCATTGGCAGCCTGACGAATACAAGGACAGCTTCAGCGACAAGATCATGAAGCTGGTCGAGGAAAAGGCCGCCAAGGGCCAACTGCACGCGGTGGAGGAAGAAGAGGAGGTGGCCGGCAAGGGCGCCGACATCATCGACCTCACCGACCTGCTCAAGCGCAGCCTGCGCCCCCGCGCCGGCGGCGGCAAGGCCAAGACCAAGGATGGCGGCAAGGCCGCTGCCACCGCGAAGGGCCGCGCCAGGTCCGCTGCCTCGCGGTCGCGGCGCAAGGCCTGAGCGCGCCGCCGGGAAAACAACCTGAACCAATCCGCCGCCGTCAGGCTCGGAACCAATGACCGTCCGGGTCCGCGACCCGGACGGCGGGTGCCGGCGCCAGGCGCCGGCCACCTCCAGCACTGGACCCACGACCCGATAAGGAGCGCGCCTCGATGAGTTCGATTGCCCGCAACAGCGACGATGATCCGGTCGTCATCGCCATCCAGCAGCCGCGTATCGCCATCGAATCGGTCCACCCGGTGGTGGAGGAAGGCGCCTATCCGGCGAAGGCCGAGAGCGACCGCGACCTGCGCCTCGGCGCGCGGATCTTCGCCGATGGCCACGAGGTGCTCGGCGCCGAGGTGGTTTGGCGGCGCGTCGGGGAAACCGCGGAGCGGCGCCTGCCGCTGTTCCCCGAAGGCAACGATTTCTGGAGCGCACGGTTGCGCACGCCGCCCTGCGGCCGCCTGTACTTCCGTATCGAGGCCTGGATCGACCGCTTCGCCGGTTATCGCCGCGAACTGCGCGCCAAGCATGGCGCACGCCTGCCGCTTGACCTGGAACTGCGCGAGGGCGACGAACTGCTGCGGCGCTGCGCCGAGCGTGGTGGTCCGGAGATTGCCGCCGCCTGCGCGCCGCTGGCCGGGCGCCTGCAGGCCTGCCAGAGCGTCGAGGAGCGGGTGGCGCTATGGCTGGCGGCGCAGACCGGCGAGCTGTTGCGCCTGGTCGGCCCGCGCGAGCACCTGGTGCGCAGCCGCGAATACCCGTTGGAGGTGGAACGGCCGCTGGCGCGCTTCGCCAGCTGGTACGAACTGTTCCCGCGCTCGGAAAGCGGCGATCCGACGCGCCACGGCACCTTCGACGATGTGATCCGGCGCCTGCCGCAGATCGCCGCGATGGGCTTCGATGTTCTCTATTTCCCGCCGATCCATCCCATCGGCCGTACCCATCGCAAGGGCCGCAACAACTCCCTGCGCGCCGAGGCCGGCGATCCCGGCAGCCCCTATGCGATCGGCAGCGAGGAGGGCGGCCACGAGGCGATCCATCCCGAACTGGGCGATCGCGAGGACTTCCGCCGGCTGCTCGCCGCGGTACGCGAGCACGGCATGGAGCTGGCGCTGGACTTCGCCATCCAGTGTTCCCCCGACCATCCCTGGCTGCGCGAGCATCCCGGCTGGTTCGCCTGGCGGCCGGATGGCAGCCTGCGCTACGCGGAAAATCCGCCGAAGAAGTACGAGGACATCGTCAACGTCGACTTCTATGCCGAACAGGCCCTGCCGGGCCTCTGGGAAGCCCTGCGCGACGTGGTGCTGGGCTGGGTGGAGCAGGGCGTGACGCTGTTCCGCGTCGACAACCCGCACACCAAGCCGCTGCCGTTCTGGGAGTGGCTGATCGCCGAGGTGCGCGGCCGCCATCCGGAGGTGATCTTCCTCTCCGAAGCCTTCACCCGCCCGGCGATGATGGCGCGCCTGGGCAAGGTCGGCTTCAGCCAGAGCTACACCTACTTCACCTGGCGCAACGACAAGCAGGAACTGGCGGAGTACTTCGCCGAACTCAACCAGCCGCCCTGGCGCGACTGCTACCGGCCGAACTTCTTCGTCAACACCCCGGACATCAATCCCTGGTTCCTGCAACGCTCCGGCCGCCCCGGCTTCCTCATCCGCGCCGCCCTGGCGACCATGGGCTCGGGGCTGTGGGGCATGTATTCCGGCTTCGAGCTGTGCGAGGCGGCGGCCTTGCCGGGCAAGGAGGAGTACCTCGATTCGGAGAAATACCAGCTGCGCCCGCGCGACTACCAGGCGCCGGGCAACATCGTCGCCGAGATCACCCGGCTCAACCGCATCCGCCGGGAGAACCGGGCGCTACAGACGCACCTCGGGTTCCAGGCCTACAACGCCTGGAACGAGCGCATCCTGTACTTCGGCAAACGTACCGAGGATCTCGCCAACTTCATCCTGGTAGCGGTCTGCCTGGATCCGCACGAGGCCCAGGAGGCGCATTTCGAACTGCCGCTGTGGGAATTCGGCCTGCCCGACGACGCCAGTCTCCAGGGCGAGGACCTGATGAACGGGCATCGCTGGGTCTGGCACGGCAAGGTCCAGTGGATGCGCATCGAACCCTGGCACCTGCCGTTCGGCATCTGGCGCGTGCGACGCGTCGACGCATAAGGAGAAGCCCATGGCCAGACGCGAGAAACCGGTCTTCCTCAACGACCCGCAATGGTACAAGGACGCAGTGATCTACCAGGTCCACGTGAAGTCCTTCTACGATGCCAACAACGACGGCATCGGCGACTTCGCCGGGCTGATCGAGAAACTCGATTATATCGCCGACCTCGGCGTGAACACCCTCTGGCTGCTGCCGTTCTACCCCTCGCCGCGCCGCGACGACGGCTACGACATCGCCCAGTACCGTGGCGTGCACAGCGACTACGGCAGCCTCGCCGACGCCCGCCGCTTCATCGCCGAGGCCCATCGGCGCGGCCTGCGGGTGATCACCGAACTGGTGATCAATCACACCTCCGACCAGCATCCCTGGTTCATCCGCGCCCGCCACGCGAAGAAGGGGTCGCGCGCCCGCGATTACTACGTGTGGTCGGACAGCGACGAGAAATACCAGGGCACGCGGATCATCTTCATCGACACCGAGCAGTCCAACTGGACCTGGGACCCGGTCGCCCAGCAGTATTACTGGCACCGCTTCTATTCCCACCAGCCGGACCTGAACTTCGACAACCCGCAGGTGCTGCGCGAGGTGCTCGGGGTCATGCGCTACTGGCTGGACATGGGCGTCGACGGCCTGCGCCTGGACGCGATTCCCTACCTGATCGAACGCGACGGCACCAGCAGCGAGAACCTGCCGGAAACCCACCAGGTGCTCAAGCGCATCCGCGCCGAACTGGACACGCATTATCCCGACCGCATGCTGCTGGCCGAGGCCAACCAGTGGCCGGAGGACACCCGGCCGTATTTCGGCGGCGAGGATGGCGGCGAGGGCGACGAATGCCACATGGCCTTCCATTTCCCGCTGATGCCGCGCATGTACATGGCCATCGCCCAGGAGGACCGCTATCCGATCACCGATATCCTGCGCCAGACCCCGGACATCCCGGCCAACTGCCAGTGGGCGATCTTCCTGCGCAACCACGACGAGCTGACCCTGGAGATGGTCACCGACGACGAGCGCGACTATCTCTGGAACCACTATGCCGCCGACCGCCGCGCGCGCCTCAACCTGGGCATCCGCCGGCGCCTGGCGCCACTGGTGGAGCGCGACCGGCGGCGCATCGAGCTGCTGCACAGCCTGCTGCTGTCGATGCCGGGCACGCCGACCCTGTACTACGGCGACGAGATCGGCATGGGCGACAACATTTATCTCGGCGACCGCGATGGCGTACGCACGCCGATGCAATGGTCGGTGGACCGCAACGGTGGCTTTTCCCGCGCCGACCCGGCGAAGCTGGTGCTGCCGCCGATCCTCGACCCGCTGTACGGCTACCAGACGATCAACGTCGAGGCGCAGGCGCGCGACCCGCATTCGCTGCTCAACTGGATGCGCCGCCTGCTGGCGGTGCGCAGCCAGCAGAGGGCCTTCGGCCGCGGCAGCCTGAAGATGCTCGCGCCGAGCAACCGGCGGATCCTCGCCTACCTGCGCGAATACGCCGAGGGCGAACGCCGGGACAGCATCCTCTGCGTGGCCAACCTGTCGCGCGCGGCGCAGGCGGTGGAACTGGACCTGGCGGCGCACGCCGGCAAGGTGCCGGTGGAAATGGTCGGCGGCATGTCGTTCCCGCCGATCGGCGAGCTGACCTACCTGCTGACCCTGCCACCCTACGGCTTCTACTGGTTCTACCTGGCCGACGCGGCGCAGATGCCGAGCTGGCACGTGGCCGCGGACGAGCGCCTGCCGGAACTGCCGACCCTGGTGGTCAAGCAGCGCCTCGGCGAACTGTTGCAGGGCGCCTCGCGGGACATCCTGGAAGGCGAGACGCTGCCGGCCTACCTGCCGAAGCGCCGCTGGTTCGCCGGCGAGAAGGGCCAGCCGCGGCTCTGCTACATCGTTCCGGTGGACGAGGCGGAGCCGCGCTGCGCGCTGTGCGAAGTCGAGATCGACGGGCTGCGCTACCAGTTGCCACTGGGCTTCCTCGACGCCGACCAGCGCGGCGACAGCCTGCCGCAACTGCTGGCCCTGGCGCGGCTGCGGCGCGGACGCAAGGTCGGCCTGCTGACCGACGCCGCCAGCCTGCCGCTGTTCGCCCGCAGGGTCCTCGCGCAACTCCGCGCCGAGGCGCTGATCGCCCACGGCGACGGCGAGATCCAGTTCGTCCCGGCGGCGGGCCTGGCGGAGCTGGACGACATCGCCGACGAGGAGGTCCTGCCATTCGCGGTGGAACAGTCCAACAGCTCGATCCGCTTCGGCGAGCGCATGGTCCTCAAGGTGCTGCGCAAGATCCTTCCCGGGCTGCACCCGGAGATCGAGGTCGGCGGCTACCTGACCCGCCACGGCTACCCGGGCATCGCCCCGCTGCTCGGCGAAGTGCGGCGGGTCGACGCCGCGGGCGTGCCGCATACCCTGGCGATCCTGCAGGGTTACCTGAGCAACCAGGGCGACGCCTGGAACTGGACCCTGGACAACCTGGAGCGGGCCGTGCGCGACGAGATCTCCGGGGCCAGCGAGGCGCTCGAAGGGCAATACGACAGCCTCGCCGAACTGCGCGGCTTCGCCGCCAACCTCGGGGCCCGGCTCGGTGAGATGCACAGCGTACTGGCCGGCGAGTCGGACGACCCGGCCTTCGGCAGCCGCGAGAGCGACGACGCCAGCGTCCAGGCCTGGGCGCTGCGCATCGCCGAGCAGTTGCGCGAGGCCGCCGAGCGCCTGGGCGAGCCGCCGCGGCCGTTGCAGGGCGAGGCGGCGGAACAGGCGCGGCACCTGCTGGAACGCCTGCCGGCGCTGCTCGAACGCCTGCCGCTGCTGGCCCGGCAGGCCGCCGGCGGGCTGCTGATCCGGGTCCACGGCGACCTGCACCTGGGCCAGGTGCTGATGGTCCAGGGCGACGCGCGCTTCATCGACTTCGAAGGCGAGCCGGCGCGCAGCCTGGAAGAACGCCGCCAGCGCCACAGCCCGATGAAGGACGTCGGCGGCATGCTGCGCTCGTTCGACTACGCGGCGGCGATGGTCCTGCGCAACGCGCAGAGCACCGACAGCTCGGAACAGGCCGACAGCGCCCGGCGCAAGGTCGCCACGCGCTATCGCGGCGAGGCCCGCGACGCCTTCCTGGCCGGCTACCGCGCCGCCGCGGCGGGCCTCGCGCACGCCTGGCACGGCCGCGAAGGCGAGGGCGCGGCGCTGGCCCTGGCCTGCCTGGAAAAGGCCGCCTACGAACTGCTCTACGAAGCCGACTACCGCCCCGACTGGCTGGAAGTGCCGCTCGCCGGTCTGGCCGAACTCACCGAACACCTCCTGAAGGGCAAGAACCGATGAGCGAACCGATGTCCGAACGCGAACGCTGGCAATTGGAACTGGACAAGCTGCAACGCGGCCTGCAGGGCGATCCCTTCGCCTTCCTCGGCCCGCAACGCGACGCCGACGGCGAAGGCGGCGTGCTGCGCGCCTACCTGCCCGGCGCGCAGCGCGTCGAACTGCTCGACGAAGACGGTGCGACGCTCGCCGAGCTGGAGCAGAGCGACCCGGGCAGCGGCCTGTTCCAGCGCCACCTGGAGCGCCTGCCGGCGCGCTACCGCCTGCGCACGCACTGGCCGGACGGCGTGCAGGAAAGCGAGGACCCCTATGCCTTCGGGCCGTTGCTCGGCGAACTCGACCTGTACCTGTTCGCCGAAGGCAACCACCGCCAGCTGGCTTCCTGCCTGGGCGCACAACTGACCCGTCACGAAGGCGTGGACGGCGTGCGCTTCGCGGTATGGGCGCCGAACGCCGTGCGCGTCTCGGTGGTCGGCGATTTCAATGGTTGGGATGGGCGCCGCCATCCGATGCGGCGGCGCTATCCCTCCGGCGTCTGGGAACTGTTCATCCCGCGTCTCGGCGCGGGCGAACTGTACAAGTACGAGTTGCAGGGCCACGCCGGCCTCCTGCCGCTGAAGGCCGACCCGTTGGCACTGGCCTGCGAGACGCCGCCCGGGACCGCCTCGAAGACCTGCGCGGCGCTGCGCCACGAATGGCGCGACCAGGACTGGCTGGCGCGGCGCGCGGAGCGCCAGGGCTACGCGGCGCCGCTGTCGATCTACGAGGTTCACGCCGGTTCCTGGCGCCACCGCGACGGCCGGCCGCCGCGCTGGTCGGAACTGGCGGAGGAACTGATTCCCTACGTGCGCCAGCTCGGCTTCAGCCATATCGAACTGATGCCGGTGATGGAGCACCCCTTCGGCGGTTCCTGGGGCTACCAGCCGCTCGGGCTGTTCGCGCCGACCGCGCGCTACGGCACGCCGGAGGACTTCGCCGGGTTCGTCGACGCCTGCCATCAGGCCGGGATCGGCGTGATCCTCGACTGGGTACCGGCGCATTTCCCCACCGACGCCCATGGCCTGGGCCGTTTCGACGGCACGGCACTGTACGAGTACGAACATCCCTTCGAAGGCTTCCACCAGGACTGGGATACCTACATCTACAACCTCGGCCGCAGCGAGGTGCACGGCTTCATGCTGGCCTCGGCGCTGCATTGGCTGCGCACCTATCACGTCGACGGACTGCGGGTGGATGCCGTGGCCTCGATGCTCTACCGCGACTATTCGCGCAAGGAAGGCGAATGGCTGCCGAACCGCCATGGCGGCCGGGAGAACCTGGAGGCCATCGATTTCCTCCATCATCTCAACCAGGTGGTCGCCAGCGAGACCCCCGGGGCGCTGGTGATCGCCGAGGAATCCACCGCCTGGCCCGGCGTCAGCCGTCCGGTGGCGGAGGGCGGCCTCGGCTTCAGCCACAAGTGGAACATGGGCTGGATGCACGACAGCCTGGCGTACATCGGCGAAGACCCGCTGCACCGGCGCTATCACCACCACCAGTTGACCTTCGGCCTGCTCTACGCCTTCTCCGAGCATTTCATCCTGCCGATCTCCCACGACGAGGTGGTGCACGGCAAGCATTCGCTACTGGACAAGATGCCCGGCGACCGCTGGCAGAAGTTCGCCAACCTGCGCCTGTACCTGAGCTTCATGTGGTCGCACCCGGGCAAGAAGCTGTTGTTCATGGGCTGCGAGTTCGGCCAATGGCGCGAGTGGAACCATGACGGCGAGCTGGACTGGTACCTGTTGCGCTATCCGGAACACCAGGGCGTACAGGACCTGGTGGCGACGCTCAACCGCCTCTACCACGAGGTTCCCGCGCTGCATGCGCGCGACGGCGAGGCCCTCGGCTTCGAATGGCTGATCGGCGACGACCAGGCCAACAGTGTCTACGCCTGGCTGCGCCACGCGGCCGGCGAGCCCTCGCTGCTGGCGGTGCACAACTTCACCCCGGTGCCGCGCCAGGGCTATCGGATCGGCGTACCGCAAGGCGGCGACTGGGACGTGCTGCTCAACAGCGACGCGCAGGCATACGCCGGTTCCGGCGCCGGCAGCCAGGGCCGGGTCGCCAGCGAACCGGCCGGGGCCCATGGCCAGGCGCAGTCGCTGCTGCTCGACCTGCCGCCGCTGGGCACGTTGCTGCTGCGTCCGGCCGGCTGACTCAGGCCTGCCCCTGGCGCAGGCGGCGCTGCTTGCGGCGCAAGCGGATCGCCCGGCGTTCCAGCAGCAGGTAGACCACGCAGGCCAGCGCCAGGGGCAGGAGGAAGTACAGCACCCGGTAGCCGATCAGCGCGGCCAGCAGCACGCCCTGGGACAGGCGCCCCTGGAGCAGGGCGATGAACACCGCCTCGAGCACCCCGAGCCCCGCCGGGATATGGGTGACCACCCCGGCGATGCTGCTGATCAGGAGGATCGCCAGGACGGTCGGGTAATCCACGCTGTGCGGCAGCAGGCTGTACAGCAGCAACGCCATCAGCGACCAGTTGCTCGCCCCGAGCAGGCCCTGCAACGCCGCCAGCCGCCAGGACGGCAGGGTCAGCCGGTGCTCGCGCCAGCCCCATGCCCGGCGCCGGGCGAAACGGCAGGCCAGCAGGTAGCCGGCGGCCAGTGCCAGCAGGAGCAGCCCGATCAGGCGCAGGCCGTCGCTGCCGAGCTTCCAGCCCGGCGGCAGGGCCGGCAGGCCGCAGCTGAAGAGGGTGCCGGCGAGCAGCAGGTAACCGAACCAGTTGGTCACCAGGCTGAAGGTAAGGATCCGGGTGATGTCGGCAATGCCCAGGCCAAGCCGGCTGTACAGGCGATAGCGCAGCGCCACGGCGCCGACCCAGGAACTCAGGTTGAGATTGAACGCGTTGCACACGAACGCCACGGTGAAGACCCGTCGCTTGGGCAGCGAGTGGCCGATGTAGTAGCGGCTGAGCAGGTCGAAGCTGCTGAACACCGTATAGCTGGCGGTGGCCAGCAGCAGGCCGAGGAGCAGGGTGGCGGGACGGTATTCGCCGAGGGCGTGGCGCACTTCCTGCCAGTCGAGATTCTTCACCAGCAGGAACAGCAGCAGCGGGACCAGCACGAAGAACGCCAGGGTCAGCAGCTTGCGCAACCCGCGCCAGTAGCCGCGGCGCGGCGCCGCGGGGGCATTGCCGGGGCTGCCGTCGTTCATGGATTGCCCCGCTGCCCCTGGCGCTCCCGCCAGCGCTTCGGCGGATGCGGCTCCAGTGATTTCAGGCGCGGCAGATGGGCGGGGACCCAGCCGGCGATGGCCGGGAAGTGCCTGGAAAAGTGGAAGCCGAGGAAGATCAGCGGCGCCCGCCACCAGTAGCCGCGCCTGGCGTGCCGGCGGCTGATCCGCCGGCAGTGCTGGCGGGCCAGCTGGCGCAGGTGCTGGTAGAGCTGACCGTTGAAGGCCGGGTCGCGGATCACCAGGTTGGCCTCCAGGTTCAGCGACAGGCTGAGGGGATCGAGATTGCTCGAACCGATGGTCGTCCAGTCGTCGTCGATCACCGCGACCTTGCCATGCAGCGGGCGCTGGCAGTATTCGTGGATGCGCACGCCCTCGCGCAGCAGGTAATCGTAGAGCAGGCGGCTGCACAGGCGCACCAGCGGCATGTCCGGCATGCCCTGCAGCACCAGGTCGACACGTACGCCGCGGCGGGCCGCGTCGCGCAGTTCGCGCAGCAGGCGGTAGCCGGGGAAGAAATAGGCGTTGGCGATCAGCAGGCGCCGGCGTGCCTGGCGGATCGCCTGCAGGTACTCCCGCTCGATATCGTCGCTGGACTGGTCGTTGTCGCGGATCACCAGGCGCACCCGCGCCGGCTGCTCGGCGCCCGAGGGACGCAACGGCGGGTAGTCGGCGTCCGGCTCCAGCAACGCCAGGCAGGCCTGGCGGATGTCACGGACCACCGGCCCCTCGACGCGCACCGCGTAGTCCTGCTTGGCCATGTTGCCGCGGCGCACGAGATGATCCTCGCCATAGTTGATGCCGCCGACGAAGGCCTGCTGGCGATCGATCACCACCAGCTTGCGATGCAACCGGCGGAACAGGTTGGTACGCATGCCGAGCAGGCGCGGACGCGGGTCGAACAGGTGCACGCGGACCCCGGAGGCGGTGAGCCGGGCCAGGTAGTCCGGGCTGAGCGAGGCGGTGCCGTAGCCGTCCACCGTGACCTGTACCTCGACCCCGCGCTCGGCGGCGGCGCTGAGAGCTTCCTGCAACTGCAGGCCGACCTCGTCCTCGAAGATGATGAAGGTCTCCAGGAGGATTTCCCGGCGCGCAGCGGCGATGCACTGGAACAGGCGCGGGAAGTATTCCTCGCCATTGATCAGCAACTCCACGCGGTTGCCGTCGCGCCAGGGGAAGTTCATGGTTCCACCTCAACCGCCAGCGGCAGGTGGTCGGAGAGGTGCGACCACGGCCGCCGCGAGAGGATCCGCGGTTGGCGCCCGCGGGCATTGCGCAGGTAGATGCGGTCCAGCGGCAGCAAGGGCCAGCGCGCCGGGAAGCTGCGCGCCGGCCGGCCCTCGGCGCCGACGAAGACTTCGCGCAGGCCGCACCCGGCGAGCAGGCGGTCGGCGCGCTGGCGCCAGTCGTTGAAGTCGCCGGCGACCACCACCGGCTCGCGCTCCGGCAGGCCCGTCACCAGCTCGCAGAGCAGTTGCAGCTGGCGCTGGCGCTGCGCCTCGCGCAGTCCCAGGTGCACGCAGACCGCGTGCAGCGGTCGGCCGATGTCGATCACCGCGTGCAGCAGGCCGCGCTCCTCGTTGCCGGCCACCGAGACGTCGAGGTTGCGGTGATCGAGGATCGGGTGCTTGGAGAGCAGGGCGTTGCCGTGGTGACCCTCGGGATACACCGCGTTGCGCCCGTAGGCGAACTGCGGCCACATGCTGTCGGCCAGGTATTCGTATTGCGGCGCCGGCGGCCAGGCCGGCAGGCGCGCGGCGTGCAGGCTGTGGGAACCAAGCACTTCCTGGAGGAACACCAGGTCGGCGCCGACGCTGCGTACCGCTTCGCGCAGCTCCGGCAGGATGAAACGGCGATTGAACGGATTGAAACCCTTGTGGGTGTTCACCGTCAGCACCTGCAGGCGCGGCAGGCTCATGCGGCGCTCTCCCGCAGGTCCTCGGGCAAGCGCCCCGGCACTGTCCGCAGGTCGCCGTCCAGACCCAGCAGGTGCAGGAGGCGGCGGGCGTCGTAGGGCGCGCGGACCTTCACGTCGTTGTCGAAATAGCAATACAGGTCGCGTGCCGCTGCCTTGGCCGGCGCCTCGTCGCTGGCTCGCTGCAGGTCGGCGGCCTGGCCGCCGTCGGTCCAGGCGCGGATCCGCGCCTGCCATTGGCGCAGGGCCGCTTCCGAGTAACCGCTGCGGTACAACTCCTTGTCACCGTGCAGGCGCAGGTAGAGGAAGTCGGCGCAGACGTCGCCGAGCAGCGGCCACTTGCCGGCGGTATCGGCCACCACCAGGGCGACCCGGTGTTCGCGCAGCAGCTCGATGAACGCCGGGTCGACGAAGCTCGGATGGCGGATTTCCACGGCATGCCGCAGGCGCTGCGCCGGATCGCCGTCGAGGTAGCCCTCGCGGTGCAGGCGCGCGGCGGCATGCCGGGCGAGCTTCTGCGCGGCGGCGCCGTCGCGCGGCAGGCGGGCGAGGAAGTCGGCGAACAGCTCGCGGTCGAAGCGCAGGCTCGGCGGGAACTGCCAGAGGAACGGGCCGAGGCGCTGGCGCAGGGCGAGGGGGCCGGAGGCGAAGAAGTTCGCCAGCGGCTCGTCGATGTCGCGCAGGCGCCGTACATGGGTGATGTAGCGCGGCGCCTTGACGCTGAAGACGAAGTCCTCCGGAGTGTCCTCGGCCCAGCCACGGAAGCGCTCGGGTGTCTGCAGGGCGTAGAAGGTGCCGTTGATCTCGATGCTGTTCACCGCCCGCGAGGCGAAGCGCAGTTCGTCCCTCTGGCGCAGCCCCTCGGGATAGAAGTCACCCCGCCAGGGTGCGTAGCGCCAACCGGATATGCCGATGCGCAGGCGCGCCTGTGCGTCCATGCCTCACCCCCGGGCGCCGCTCTCCGGCGTTGGCCGGCGCGCCAGTTCGTCCACCACGCTCTCGTCGACGCGCTCCTCGTCGCCCTCGACCCGCTGCTTCTGCGGCGTCAGCTCGACCTTGATCCAGCCGGTCTCGCGGCGGTCGAACGCCTCGAACGCCTCGATGGCGTCGCCGATCGGCTTGACCTGAGTGAGGATCCGCGCCGGGTCGATGCGGCCGCTAAGCACGTAGTCGAGCAGGCGCGGGATGTACTTGCGGTGGTGGCAGTTGCCCATGCGGATGGTCAGGTTGCGGTTCATCGCCAGGCCGATCGGAAACTGCCGCGAGTCCTCGGCGTAGACGCCGATGATCGACAGCGTACCGGCCTTGGCCAGGCCCTGGACCGCCCACTCCAGGGCCTGCGCCGGAGCGTTGCCGGGGCTCCAGCTGGTACCGTCCTGGCGTGGCGCCGCAGTGGCGGCGCCATGGCTGTGCTCGGCGTCCACCCCGACGGCGTCGATGGCGCGGTCCACGCCGATCCCGCCGGTCAGCCAGCGCAGGGCCTGGACCGGGTCCTCGCGCTCGAAGTCGATCACCTCGGCGCCCTGTTGCCGGGCCATGTGCAGGCGATCCGGGTGGCGGTCGACGGCGAACACCCGGGCGGCCCCCATGAGCAGGGCGCTGGCGATGGCGAACTGGCCGACCGGCCCGCAGCCGAACACGGCGACGGTGTCCCCGGGAGTGATCTCGGCCAGTTCGGCGCCGAAGTAGCCGGTGGGAAAGATGTCCGAGAGCAGGATCGCCTGGTCGTCGCTGATGCCGCTGGGCAGGCGGATCAGGCCGATGTTGGCGAAGGGAATCCGCGCCTTTTCCGCCTGCAGCCCGTGGAAGCCGCCGTTGGCCTGCGGTCCGCCGAAGAACGCGGTGCCGGCCTGCGCGCCGCCGGGATTGGCGACGTCGCACTGGGCGTAGTAGCCGGCGCGGCAGTACACGCAATTGCCGCAGGCGATGGTCGAGGGGATCACCACCCGGTCGCCGACCTGCAGGTTGCGCACTTCGTCGCCCAGCGCCTCGACGATGCCTACGCCCTCGTGGCCGAGGATGGTGCCGGGGCGCATGCCGCCGACACTACCGCGGACGAAATGCAGGTCGGTGCCGCAGATCGCCGAGGCGGTCAGGCGCACGATGGCGTCGGTGGGCTCCCGCAGTCGCGGCTCGGCCACGTCTTCGAGGCGGATGTCGCCGATATCATGGAATACCACGGCTTTCATGGCGTTCTCCCGGTTGGGGCCCGGCCTCGGCCGGAACGGCGAGGGCGGGCCGGGTGGAAGAAAGGCTCAGTAGTGGGCCTGGGCGACGCCCTGCAGGACGGTGGCGCTGGACGCCTGGTCGCGGCAGCTGGCTATGTTGCCCAGCGATACCACGCCCACCAGCCGCTTCTCGCGATTGAGCACCGGCAGGCGGCGCATCTGGATGTCGGCCATGTTGCGGGCCACGTGCTGGACGTCTTCGTCCTCGAAGCAGTAGTGGATGTCGCCGCTCATGATGCGGCCCAGCGGGGTCTCGCCGGGCAGGCCATCGGCCACCGCGCGGATGGCGATGTCGCGATCGGTGATCATCCCGACCAGGCGGTCGCCCTCGCCGACCAGCAGGGCGCCGCTGTCGATCCGCGCCATGGTGGCGGCCGCCTCGCGGATGCTCTGCTGCGGGTCGGCGACCTGGACGTTGCGGGTCATGATGTCGCTGATCTTCATGCTGTCCTCCTGTGTAGGGTGGATGTGCGGGCGCCGCGTGCGGCACCTACAGCTTCCGACTGGAGGTGTCGGAGGCGGTTCAGGTTTTTTCCCCGCCGTTCATCCTTGCGCTCCCGTTCCCGGCGGCTGCAGCTCGAAGAGCAGGAAGCTGCGGCCGCCGACCAGAAACTCGCTGGCGAAGGCATAGCCCTCGCCGAGGGGTTCCTCGGGGCGCTGGGTATCCAGCAGGCAGTTCCAGCCGCTGCCTTCGGCCACCTCGGGAAGGCGGAAGGACACCGCATCGTGGTAGGCGTTGAGGATCAGCAGCAGGGTGGCGTCCTCGCCGCTGCGCAGGATGCCAGTGGGCTGCGCGCGGCCATCGAGGAGCACGCCGAGACAGCGGGCGTGCTCGTCGTGCCAGTGCTCCTCGGTCATTTCCTCGCCCCCTGGAGCCAGCCAGGTGACGTCCTTGACCCCCAGCGCCTGGTTGTACTCGCCGACCAGGAACCGCCCCCTGCGCAGGATCGGATAGCGTTGGCGCAGGGCCAGCAGGCGCTGGGTGAAGGCCAGCAGCGAACGGCCCTCGTCGTCCAGCCGCCAGTCGATCCAGCCCAGTTCGTTGTCCTGGCAATAGACATTGTTGTTGCCCTGCTGGGTGCGGCTGAACTCGTCGCCGGCGACCAGCATCGGGGTGCCCTGGGACAGCAGCAGGGTAGACAGCAGGTTGCGCATCTGGCGCAGGCGCAGAGCGCGGATCTCCGGGTCGTCGGTGGGGCCCTCGCAGCCGTGGTTCCAGGACAGGTTGTGGTCGCTGCCGTCGGCGTTGTTCTCGCCGTTGGCCTCGTTGTGCTTGTGGTCGTAGGAAACCACGTCGCGCAGGGTGAAGCCGTCGTGGGCGGTGACGAAGTTGACCGAGGCGTAGGGCCGCCGTCCGCGCTGGTCGTAGAGATCGCCGGAGGCGGTCAGGCGTCGCGCCAGTTCCGGCAGCATGCCGTCGTCGCCGCGCCAGTAGGCGCGCACGCAGTCGCGGAAGCGGTCGTTCCATTCCGCCCAGCCGGGCGGGAAGCCGCCGACCTGGTAGCCGCCCGGGCCGCAGTCCCAGGGTTCGGCGATCAGCTTGCACTGGCTCAGCACCGGGTCCTGGCGGCAGGCGACGAGAAAGCCGTGGCGCTCGTCGAAGCCGTCCGGATGACGGCCGAGGATGGTCGCCAGGTCGAAACGGAAGCCGTCCACGCGCATCTCCGTGGCCCAGTAGCGCAGCGAGTCGGTGACCATCTGCAGCACGCAGGGATGGCTGAGGTCGAGGGTGTTGCCGGTGCCGGAGTCGTTGATGTAGTAGCGCCGCTGCTCGGGCATCAGGCGGTAGTACGAGGCGTTGTCGATGCCGCGCATGCACAGGGTCGGGCCCAGCTCGTTGCCTTCGGCGGTATGGTTGTAGACCACGTCGAGGATCAGCTCCAGGCCGGCGTCGTGGAGGTGCGCGACCATCTCCTTGAACTCGTTGACCTGGCCGCTGGCGAGGTAGGCCGGGTGCGGGGCGAAGAAGGCGATGCTGTTGTAGCCCCAGTAGTTGCTCATGCCGTTTTCCAGCAGGTGCTTGTCGTCGACGAAGCCATGGATCGGCAGCAGTTCGACGCTGGTCACCCCGAGCCGGCGGATATGCGCCAGCAACTCGGCGTTCATCAGCCCGGCGAAGGTGCCGCGCACCGCCTCCGGCACCTGCGGGTGGCGCATGCTGAGCCCGCGCAGATGCGCCTCGTAGATCACCGTGCGGTCCCAGGGCACGCGTACCGGCGGGCGCTCGGCCCAGGTGAAGGCGGGATCGATGACCTTCGACTTGGGCACGAAGGGCGCGCTGTCGCGCTCGTCGAAGCTGAGGTCGGCGTCCGCCGCGCCGATGGTGTAGCCGAACAGCGCCTCGGACCAGCGCAGGCGGCCGACCAGCTGCTTGGCGTAGGGGTCGAGCAGCAGCTTGTTGGGATTGAAGCGGTGGCCGGCGTCCGGCTCGTAGGGGCCATGCACCCGGTAGCCGTAGATCTGCCCCGGATGGGCATCTGGCAGGTAGCCATGCCAGATCTCGTCGGTGTACTCGGGCAATTCGATGCGCTCGATCTCCTTTTCCCCGCGCGCGTCGAACAGGCACAGCTCGACCCTGGTCGCGTGGGCCGAGAACAGCGCGAAATTGACCCCCAGGCCGTCCCAGGTGGCGCCGAGGGGAAAGGGGCGTCCTTCGCTGATCCGCGAAGGGGCGTGGCTACGCTTTCTGCTCATTCATCGGACTCCTCATTCGCCCGCTTCGGGCTTGCGGCGGCTGCGCGGCTTGGCCGCCGCCGGTTTCTCGCTGGCCGGTCGCGCCGGCGCGGCGGCCCTCGGCTTGCGCGGCTTGGCCGCCGGCGGCTTGAGCAGGGCGGGAGTCTCCTCGCCGGGCCTGGCCCGCGCGCGCGGCTTCTTCGGCGCGGGCGCCGCGGCTTCCGCCTCGGCCAGTTGCCGGGCCATGGCCCAGTGGCGCTCGGCCTGGCCTTCGGGTCGACCCTCGGATTCCCAGATCTGGTAGGCGAACTCTCGTATGCGTTTTTCGTCGGCGCTCATGGGGTGTCCTCCTGGGCGAGCCGGTAAAGCAGGTTGACGGGAAAGTCGGCGAGCACTTCGGACAGGCTCAGATGGCCGTCACTGGGCAGCGGTATGGTGGAAAACAGGCCGCTGTAGGTGCACTCAGACAGGCTCGGCGGCAACAGCAGGCAGGTGTCGCCCCAGGCCTCGGCCGGCACCCGCGGCTGCTCCGCCTGGCCAAGCAGGCCGCAGGCCAGGCGCGGGATCACCACCAGCAGGCAGCCGTGGCGACTGCGCCGGGCGAAGGCGAGGACGCGCTCGGCGTGCTCGCCGCTGACCTCCAGGGGCAGATAATCGCCATCGCGGAACAGACCCGGTTGCATCCGCCGCAGCCCCAGCACGCGAGCGATCAGGGCCTGCTTGATGCGGCCGTCGCGCCAGTTTTCCAGCAGTTCCGGGAAGGGCGTCGGCGCAGCCAGGGCGGCAGCGTGACGGGCGAAGTCCACCGGCCTGCGGTTGTCCGGATCGACCAGGCTGAAGTCCCAGCCCTCGCGGCCCTGGTAGAGGTCGGGAATGCCCGGGCAGGTCAGGCGCAGCAGGCACTGGGCGAGGCCGTTCAGTGCGCCGGCGGGCATCAGCCGCGCCGCCGCGTTGCTCAGCGACTGGCGCAGGGCCTGCGCCAGCGGCGCACGCAGGAGCTGTTCCAGGTAGTCGGCGCAGGCGCGCTCGTAGTCTTCGTCGGGGGCGGTCCAGCGCGTGCGCAGCTTGGCTTCGCGCAGTGCCTTGCGTTGCCATTCGCTCATCCGCTCGAGGAACGTCTCGTCCAGCGCGGCGCCGTCGCGGGGAGCGTCGAGCGGCCAGCTGCCGAGCAGGGCCTGGAACAGGATCAGCTCGTCGCCGGGGCTCGGCGCCGGCCCCTCGGCGAGGTCGCGGCGCAACGGCGTGGCCAGGTTCTGCCAATGTTCGACGTTGCGCGCGAACCAGGGCGCCAGCTCGCTGAGCGCGGCGAGACGGGCGCGGGCGTCCTCGCCGCGCTTGTGGTCGTGGCTGGCGGTGGCCAGCAGGGCACGCGGGCTGGCCAGGCGCCGGGCTTCGCAGGCGGCGTGGAAGCGCTCGGCGGAAGCGGCGAAACGCTGCGGGTCGAAACCGACATCGTTGCGCGACAGCAGGGCCGCCGAGCGATAGCAGGCGGTATCTTCCACGGCCTTGGCGGCGGTCGGCGAACTCAGCTGCTGGAAGCGCGCCAGCAACTCGCCGCGCAGGCGCCGCAGCGGACCGGGCGGCAGCTCGCGCAGTGGCTGGCCACCGAGCCAGCGTTCGAGATGGTCGAGGACCGTCCGGTCGGCCTCGTCGAGGTCCTCGCGGGCCGCCTCGAACGCCATGCGGAATACCGCGCGGTCCTGCGCCGAGCGACCGCAGGCTCCGGCGTAGGTGCGATAGACCGGGAATCGCGCGAGCAGCTGGAACAGCGCGCGGCGGATACCGCCGAGGGTCAGGTCGCGACTGGCCAGGTCGGCCCGCGCCACTCGCAGCAGGCCCTGGGCAAGGTTTTCCAGGTCGCCGGCGAGGCTCCCGGCCAGAACCAGCTGGCGTGCCTGATAAACCTCCTCGAGGAATTCCGCCGGACGCCCGCTGACCCTCTGCCAGAGTTCGCGCAGCGGGCGCTCGCCGCGCGGATCGTGCTGCAGCAGGCTGACCTGGTTCATGAAGTCGTAGCCGGTGCTGCCGTCGCACTGCCAATCCTCCGGCAGGCGTTCCTCGCCAGCGAGGATCTTCTCCACGTACAGCAGCATCGGCGCGCCGCCGCGACGGGCGCGAATCCGCTCGCTGCGACGACGCAGGCGCCGGCAATAGCCGCGCGGATCGGCGAGACCATCGACGTGGTCGATGCGCAGGCCATCGAGCAGCCCGTCTTCGAGCAGTTGGAAGACCTTGCCGTGCACGGCCTCGAACACCTCGCCGCGCTCCACCCGCAGGCCGACCAGTTCGCTGATGTCGAAGAAACGCCGCCAGTTGATGTCGTCCGCCGCGGTGCGCCAGCTGGCCAGGCGGTAGTGCTGGGCCTCGAGCAAGCGGTGGAGGCGCTGGCGAGTCTCGCCATGGTCCTCCTGGAGTGCGCCCAGCGTCCGCTCCAGGGCGGCGCGCGGCGCACCCTCGGCGAGCGTCGCCGCCAGTTGTCGCTGCATCTCGCGCAGGGCCTCGCGGTCCTGCCGGGACTCGCGGAAGCCGGCGGCCAGGGCAGCCAGGCGCGGCTCGCCGCTGTCTTCCAGCAATTCCGGGTAGCTGCCCGGCCAGAGCGGGAAACGCTGTTCGCCGTGGCTGGCCAGCAGGCGGCCGGCCCCGGCGTCGAGACACAGGCCGATCTCTCCGGCAGCCAGCACCTCGCCGTAGTCGCTGCGCAGGAACGGCAGCAGCACCTGGCCGCGCAACGCCGCGTCGTGGGAGTTCCACTGGATATCGAAGAAGCTGGCGTAGGGGCTTTCGCGGCCCCATTCGAGCACGTCCTGCCACCAGGGATTGGCGCCGCCGCCGATGCCCATGTGGTTCGGCACGATGTCCATCAGCAGGCCCATCCCGTGTTGCCGCAGGCCCTGGACCAGGCGCAGCAGCGCCGGCTCGCCACCCAGTTCCGGGTTGATCCGGGTCGGATCGACCACGTCGTAGCCGTGGCTGGAGCCGGGCCGCGCGCGGAACAGCGGCGAGGCATAGAGATGGCTGATGCCCAGGTCGGCGAAATAGTCCAGCCAGGGCAGGGCGTCGTCGAGGGTGAAGCCGGCATGGAATTGCAGGCGCAGGGTTGCGCGGGCTCAATCACGGGTGTCCTCCCCGGCGTTCCGGCGACTGCGGTCGAGGCTGCGCAGGCGTCGTTCGACCTGTGGTGTGTCGAGCATCTGTGCGGCGTGCAGGTTCCAGCGCCGCCGCCAGTTCGGGTGGACGTCGCCGGGACCGGGCAGGTTCGGCTGCTCCAGGCTGCCCAGGGCGTCCTCCAGCGGCAGCAGCACCAGCGGCGCGGGAGTCGCCCCGACGTAATCGATGCAGGCCTCCAGCGGCGCCTCGGCGGCAGGGTCGGCCGGCGGTTCGAGGCTGGCGGCCAGCGCCCGGCGTTCCTCCGCCCGCAGTTCCAGATCGGCGGCGCACTCCTCGGCGCCACGGAGTCCGGCGCGTCCGCGCCAGTGGATGTCGTGGCCGCGCCACCAGCCGGCCAGGCTCGGCAGGTCGTGGGTGCTGGTAGTGGCCATGGCGTCCGCCGGCCATTGCGCCGGGGGAGCGAAGCGTTCGCCGTGGCGTTCGAAGAGCAGCACGCGGGTACCGAGCACCTGGCGCCGTGCCAGTTCCTCGCGCAGGCCTTCGGGCACGGTGCCGAGGTCTTCGCCGATGACCAGCGCCGAGGCGCGGCTGGCTTCCAGGGCCAGCAAGCGCAGCAGGTCGCGTTGCGGATAGCGCAGGTAGGCGCCGGCGTGGGGCGGCTGGCCACGCGGGATCAGCCAGAGCCGTTGCAGGCCCATCACATGGTCGATGCGTAGCCCTCCGGGCCAGGCCAGGTTGGCTTGCAGCATCTCGCGGAACGCCCGATAGCCGTGGCGGCGCAGGCCCTCCGGGTTGAACGCGGAAACGCCCCAGTCCTGGCCGGACTGGTTGAGGATGTCCGGCGGCGCGCCGACATTCACCTCGGCGAGCAGCTCTTCCTGCCGCGACCAGGCCTGACTGCCGCCACCCTCGGCGCCCACCGCGAGGTCGGCGACCAGGCCGATGGCCATCCCGGCTTCCCGCGCCTGCCGCTGGGCATGTTGCAGGCAGCGCTGGGTCAGCCATTGTCCGAAGGCGCGGAACTCCACCTCCTCCGCGTGCTCGGCGCAGAACGCGGCCACCGCCGGCTCGCCGGGGTGGCGCAGCGGCTCCGGCCAGCGACGCCAGTCGGGCCCGGCGCCGAGACGCGCCTGCAGGGTCTCGAAGCGGCAGTGGTGGAGCAGGGCCTCGCCGCCTTCGCGGCGGAATTCGGCGAGGTCATGGCGCAAGGGACTGGCGCGCTCGATGAAGTCACGGTGGAGTTGGCGCAGCAGGCGCATGCGCAGGTTCGCGGCCGCCGCCCAGTCGATCAGTTCGAGGCGCTCCAGGCGCGCCATTTCCGCGGCCAGGCCGGCGCGGTGGATCGCCTGTTCCACCGCGGCCGCGCCGAGGATGGTCGCCGGCGCGGCGTGCAGCACATTGAAGAACAGCCGGCTGGACGGCGAGTAGGGGCTGTAGGCGTGGCCATTGTCCTCGGCCAGCGCATGCAGCGGGCTGATCGCCAGCGCATCGGCGCCGTGCCGCGCGGCGCTGCGCAACAGGTCCTCGAGGGCGGCGCTGTCGCCCAGCCCGCCATCGCCTGCGCGGCGCAGCGCATAGACCTGCGCGGCCAGCCCCCAGCGCCGCGCGCGTCCGGGCGCGAGGCTGGCCAGGGACGGACAGCTCGGCGGCGCGATCGCCACTGCCCACGCCTGGCGCTCCAGGACCAGCTGCGCGTAGCCGCTGCGGGTCTGCGCCGGCAGCCGGCCTTCGGCGTCAAGGCGCAGGGTGATCCGCGTGCCGTCCTCGTAGACCAGTTCGCCCGGCGTGCCGGCAGGCCCGAGCCTCTGTTCCAGCGGCTGGCCGCATTCGCCGACCAGCAACCCGAGGTTGGCGCTGTCCTCGCGCAGCCGGACCAGCGCGGCCAGGCTCTGTCCGATCTGCTCCGGACTCTGCGCCGGATAGCCGAGGGCTTCCAGCAGGCCGCGCTGGACCTCCGGGTCGACCCGCTGCGGCCGCCCGCCGGCATCCTGCCAGTCGAGTTGCAGGCCCACGGCGGCGGCCAGTTCGGCCAGGCGTGCGTCACTCATGGGCCGGCTCCAGGCTGACCGCGATGCTGCGGGGGCCGAGGCGGCCGCCGCGATACCCGGCGCAGGCGAGGTTGTCGAGGAACAACACCTGGTCCGCCGCCGCCGGCGGCTCGACTTCCGCTTCGAGCGGCCCGGGGTTGAAGTCGATTCGCCAGCCGCTGCCGTCGCCGAGCCGCCAGCGCGCCGACAGCGCGGCGCCGGCGATGGTGGTCACGCCCAGCGAACGGGCACCGCGCAGGCGCGGGATCAGGTATTCATGGCGGATTTCCAGCAACTGCCGGTAGAAACCGCGCCAGGCCGGGTCGCAGTCGGCCAGACCGGGACGCGAGCGCTCGAAGGTCTCCACCGCGTTGGGATCGGGCAGCGAGGCCAGGGCGGCGCCGTCGCCAAAGCGGCCGAACTCGCCGAACTCCTTGCGCCGCCCCTCGCGGACCGCGTCCGCCAGTTCACCACGGTGATCGGTGAAATACAGGAACGGTTCGCGCGCGGCGCATTCCTCGCCCATGAACAGCAGCGGAATCATCGGCGCGAGCAGTTGCAGCGCCACCGCCAGGCGCAACGCCTGGGGCTCGGCGAGAACGCTGAGGCGTTCGCCGAAGGCGCGATTGCCGATCTGGTCGTGGTTCTGCAGGAACAGCACGAAGGCGTCCGGCGCCAGGTCGGCGCTCGGTTCGCCGCGCGGCCGGCCGTGGCGGTTGGCCTCGCCCTGGTAGACGAACCCCTCGGCCAGGCAGCGCGCCAGGCAGCGCAGCGGCTCCCGGTAATCCTGGTAGTAGCCGTCGCTCTCGCCGGTGAGCAGGACGTGCAGCGCATGGTGGCCATCGTCGTTCCACTGCGCGTCGTAGCCCTGGCGCAGCAGGCTGGCGCGGTTGTCGTCGTTTTCCAGGACCAGGTGCACATGGCGCCCGGGGCCGGCGGCGCCGCGCAGGCGGCGGGCCATCTCGACGAGGAAGGCGGGGTCGGGGATCGCATGCACGGCGTCGAAGCGCAAGCCGTCGACGCGATAGTCGAGCAGCCACATCAGAGCGTTCTCGTAGAAGAACTCGCGGACCTCGCCGCGACGGAAATCGATGGCCTGGCCCCAGGGCGTCTGCCGGTCGTCGCGGAAGAACGCGGCGGCGTACTGCGCGAGGTAGTTGCCGTCCGGGCCGAAGTGGTTGTAGATCACGTCGACGAAGACCATCAGGCCCATGCCGTGCGCGCTGTCGATCAGATGCTTGAGCTGCTCCGGGGTGCCATAGGCCGAGGCGGGGGCGAAAGGCAGGACGCCGTCGTAGCCCCAGTTGCGACGCCCGGGAAACTCGCCCAGCGGCATCAGCTCGACGGCGGTCACGCCCAGCTCCACCAGCCTGGGCAGGAAGCGTTCGACCTCGGCGTAGGTACCGAACAGGCCGACGTGCAGTTCGTAGATCACTGCTTCGTGCCAGGGACGCCCGCGCCATTCGTCGACCCGCCAGGCGTAGGCCGCGTGGTCGACCACCTGGCTATCGCCATGCACGCCGTCGGGCTGGAACTGCGAGGCCGGGTCCGCTACGCCGGGGCGGCCGTCGATGCGATAGCGGTAGCGCGTGCCGGCCGGACAGGGCAGGGTCGCCTCGAACCAGCCGCTGTCGCTACCCACCAGCGGCCAGCTGCGGCCGTCGGCGGTCTCGACCAGTACCTCGCGCGCATCTGGAGCCCAGAGGCCGAAACAGGTCAGGCCGCCGCCTTCCGGCTGGGCGCCGAAGCGGCGCCGGATCGCCATCACGGGCGCACCCCGCGCAAGGCCGGCGCGGTATTCCTCAGCAGGCGCCGGTAGAGGCGGTTGTACGGTTCCACCGAGTCGCGCCAGAACATCGGCGCGGCCATCGCCTTGCAGCGCATGGCATTGAGCAGAGCGGGGCAATGGTAGACGTTGATCGCGCGCAGCACCGCATCCAGATAGCTCTGCGCGGTTTCCTCGCGGAACAGGAAGCCGGTGACGCCGTCGACGATGGTGTCGGCGAGCCCGCCGGTGCAACGCGCGATCGGCAGCGAGCCGAAGCATTGCGCGTAGAGCTGGCTCAGGCCGCAAGGCTCGTAGCGCGATGGCATGAGCAGGAAGTCGCTGCCGGCATAGATGCGCCGCGCGTCGGTCTCGTCGAAGCCGATGTGCACGCCGACCTGGCCCGGATGACGCCGCGAGAGATCGAGCATGGCCTTCTCCAGCGACGGTTCGCCGCGCCCGATGCTGACCAGCCGGCCACCGGCCTGGAGCAGGGCGTCGCTGATCTCCAGGGTCAGGTCGATACCCTTTTGCTGCACCAGCCGCGAGACCACCGCGAACAGCGGCCCCTTGCCCGGCTCGAGGCCGAAACGCTCCTCGACATAGCGTGTGTTGGCGCGCTTGCCGGCCCATTGGCGGGCGCTGAAGCCGGCCACCAGGTGCGGATCGCAATGCGGCTGCCAGCTGTCATCGATGCCGTTGACGATGCCGCTGAGCTGGCGCTTCTCGACCTTGCACTTGAGGATGCCGTGCAGGCCGCAGCCGTATTCCGGGGTGGTGATCTCCTGCGCATAGGTCTCGCTCACCGTGGTGATGTGATGGGCATGGGCGATGCCCGCCTTGAGGAACGACAGGCGCCCGTGGAACTCCATGCTCTCGGGGCTGAGCGCTTCGTCGGGCAGGCCCAGTTCGGCGCTGCACTGCAGGTCGCAGAGACCCTGGTAGGCGAGGTTGTGGATAGTGAACAGGCTCGGCGTGCGCACACCGTTCCAGGCCATGTAGGCCGGGGTCAGCGCCGACGGCCAGTCGTTGGCGTGCACCAGGCCCGGCTGCCAGCCCTGGGCGCCGTGACCGCCGGCGATCTCGGCGGCGGCCAGGCAGAGGCGGGCGAAGCGCAGGTGGTTGTCAGCCCAGTCGTTGCCCTGGTCGTCCATGTAGGGGGTGCCCTCGCGCTCGTAGAGCAACGGGCAGAGCACCAGCATCACCTCCAGGCCGTCGTCGAGGGTCACCAGGCCGATCTCGCACGGCGGGATCGCCGCGCGGCCCGGCAGGCTGCCGAGGATTCGCAGGTCACTGCAGCGCTCCAGCACCTGGCGGTAGCCGGGCAGCAGGACCCGTACCGCATGCTGGCGCCTGAGCACCCGGGGCAGGGCGGCGGAAAAGTCGCCGAGCCCGCCGACCTTGACGAAGTCGCTGAGCTCGGCGGTGACGAAGAGTATTCGATCCCTCTGTTGCGGCGGGTCCTGCGGGTGCAGCAGCGACGGAAAGGCGGTCAGTACCGCGGGTTCTTCCAGGCAGACGCCTGCAACAGAATGTCCCATGTCATCCTCCGGTCGTACGTTGTCCTTGGCGTTGGTCAGGTCGGAACCATCGCCGCATCGGCAGGGCGAGGTCCTTGCTAGGGGGACCGGAGGGGAGCGACGGAAGTTTAGTTTTTTTTCCCGGCGGCTCGGCTTGCATGTGGCGGAACCAAGGGGTCGCGCGGGAGGTAGCGGAACAGCGGGGTTGCCGAATGCAACGCTGGCCGAGGCACTTCTTGCAAAATGCAAATATCATTTCGCCGCTTTTCTTTGCAACCTATTGATTTAAAAGGAATTGATTTTTCGGCAAAGCTGGTACGCCTTCTGCTCCAGAGGTATGCGCCTGTTTACCGGCGTCAAAAACTCTTGGATGAGGAGGAGGCCAGCAATGCGTGATACCGATGAAAACGTGGTCGAGTACCTGGAGGAGCATTTCAAGGACGTGCGCGTCAGTTGCGAGTCCCGCCCTGACGGCGCGCTGCTGGTGACCCTGCGCAACAGCCAGGGCAAGCGCCTGATGAGCCGGGCGATCTCCGGGCAGGAACAGAGCAGCCCGCTGCTGCTCAACCAGGTGCTCGAACGCATCCGCCGCGACCTGATCATCGACCAGGGCCCGCTGCAGATGCGCGACAGCGACTACTTCCGCAAGCGCATCGACCTGCTGACGTTCCGCGACTGCGACAACCAGCATCTCACCCACCGCAAGGTCCTGGTGGCCGGCGGCAAGCTGCGCACCATGAGCCTGGCTCGCTGAGCAGGCCGACGCTTTCGTACCGGGGCGGTGGCCGCCGCGCGCCGCCCCGGCCCTTCCGACGCATGGTCCGAACCAATCGCTCCGCGCAGCCCTCCATCTAGAGGTCATCCTTACGATGGAGGCGGATATGCGTCTTTCCACTTCTGCACCCGATGCGATAACAGCCACCCCACGCAACCCTTCCCAGGACCCGGACGAATACCCGGTTCCCGATCGGGAGAGCCACGTCCCGCAGGAATTCCCGGAAGAAGTACCGATGGAGCAACCGAGCGAAGAACCTCTTTCGCCCATGCCGGAGCGCTGAGCGGTCCGATTTCCATTGAGGAGGAGCGGAACATGAGCGCAGACCCGCAGCAACGCCTGGTGGTGGCCCACAGCGTCGACCCCGCCGCCGCCGACCACGAAGTGCAGGGCAACCTGGCGCTGGCGCGCTGGCTGGCCGAAGTGCAGAACCTGGCGTTCGGCGGCGCCTTCGAACCCGAACTGCGCCAGCGAGGCCTTCTCTACCTGGTGCCCACGCGGACCCTGGTCGGCCTGGAGAGTGCGCGGCAGTTGGGCGTGGCCAGCGCCGACGACCTGCTCGGCGGGTTCGTCGAGCACGCCTTCATCGGCGGCAAGGCCATCGCCCACCCGCTGGCCCGCGGCGGCCTGGCGCCGGAGGGCTGGAACCCATTGTTCGCCGAGAAGGTCCGCGACGTGGTGCTGACCGGGGTGAGCGCTTTCAGCCTGGCCGACGCCCATCGCGCCGGCGCCCGGCTGCTCGCCGAGGGGCCGGTACGCGCCAAGCTGGCGGAAGCCTGCGGCGGCCTCGGCCAGCATGTCGCCCGCGACCTCGACGAACTGGACGGCTGGCTCGCCGGCCTCGAGGAACGCCAGCTGGCCCTCGGTCTGGTGCTGGAAGCCAACCTGGAGCGGGTCGTCACCCACAGCGTCGGGCAAGTCCGGGTCAATGGCTTCCTGATGAGCTACCACGGCCACCAGCACCAGACCCGCAACCGGCGTGGCGAACTGGTCTACGCCGGCTCGGACCTGCTGGTGGCGCGTGGCGGCTACGCCGAGCTGCTGGCCCTCGACCTGGCGCGCGAGGTGCGCCAGGCCATCGAATACGCACGGATCTTCGATACCGCCGCGGCGATTTTCTTTCCCGCCTGCTTCGCCTCCCGGCGCAACTACGATGTTGCCCAGGGCGTCGACAGCCGCGGCCGCGAGCGCTTCGGCGTGCTCGAACAGTCCTGGCGGGTGGGCGGCGCGAGCAGCGCGGAAATCGCCGCGCTGGAAGCCTTCCGCGCCGAGCCGGGGCTCGCCGCGGTACGCGCCTCTTCGTTCGAGATCCACGAGGACAAGCGCCTGCCGGACAACAGCCGGGTCATCTACCGCGGCCATGACGAACACGGCGACTTCCTGCTCAAGTACGCGATGACGGGGGAGGCATGACGGCCAACAGCGAGCGCATCCGTATCGACGTCGGCGCCGAACGCATCGAGGGCACCTTCCTCAGCCCCCGGGCGAAGGTGCCTGGCGTGCTCTTCGTGCATGGCTGGGGCGGTAGCCAGCAGCGCGACCTGAAGCGCGCGCAGGGCATCGCCGGACTCGGCTGCGTATGCCTGACCTTCGACCTGCGCGGGCACGGCGCCGAAAGCGGGCGCCAGGCCCTGGTCACGCGCGAGGACAATCTGCAGGACCTGCTTGCCGCCTACGACCGCCTGGTCGCCCACCCGGCGATCGACAGCGAGGCGGTGGCGGTGGTCGGCACCAGCTACGGCGGCTACCTGGCGACCATCCTCAGCCAGCTGCGCGCGGTGCGCTGGCTGGCGTTGCGGGTGCCGGCGATCTACCGCGACGAGGACTGGCTGACGCCCAAGCTGCTGCTCGACCGCCAGGATCTCATCGACTACCGCGGCAGCCTCATCCCGGCCGCCAGCAACCGCGCACTGCAGGCCTGCGCGGCGTTTCGCGGCGACGTGCTGCTGGTCGAGTCGGAGTTCGACAGCTACGTCCCGCACTCGACCATCATGAGCTTCCGCGCGGCGTTCCAGCAGACCCATTCGCTGACCCACCGGATCATCGACCACGCCGACCACGCCCTCAGCAGCGAGGCGGCGCAGGACGCCTATACCTCGATCCTGGTGGACTGGATCACCGAGATGGTGGTCGGCGAGCGGCTCAGCATCACTCCGACATACGCCACCATCCATCCGGCTTTCTGAACGCTGCGCGAAACCCGCTCTCCCACCTTCCGTGGGTGCCTGCCCACGTTTTCGTGCCGGCCCGCGCCGGCGCCGACAGACGCGAGAACTCCCGGACAGCTGCCGGGCCAAGGAGAGCGATATGAACCAGACCAATCTCGACGACACCCTCGACGTGCTCAACGACCTGCTGCAGACCAGCAAGGACGGCGAGGCCGGTTTCCAGGCCTGCGCCCAGGACCTGCGCGACCCGCAGCTGAAGGCGGCGATGCTGGAACAGAGCCGCGATTGCGCGGCGGCCGCCGACGAGCTGGAGCGGATCGTCCTGGAGCTGGGCGGCAAGCCCAAGGACAGCACCAGCTTCGCCGGCGACCTGCACCGCCGCTGGGTCGACCTCAAGTCGCTGGTCACCGGCAAGGATGAAGAGGCGGTGCTCAACGAATGCGAACGCGGCGAGGACGTCGCCAAGCACCGCTACCAGGCGGCCCTGGAAAAGCCGCTGCCGGCGGAGATCCAGCAGGTGATCGAGCGCCAGTACCAGGGCGTGCTCCGTCACCACGACCGGGTCCGCGCGCTGCGCGACGCCCGCGCCTGAACCCGACGCCACGAGGAGAAGCACGCCATGAGCCAATCCCTGGCCTTCCTGCTCATCGGCCTGGCCACGCTGGTCGGTTTCTATGACCTCTGGGCCTTCGTCAGCGTGTTCCGCAGCGACCGCAGCGTGAACTCGAAGGCCCTGTGGTCGTTGCTGATCGCCCTGGTTCCGGTGATCGGCGTGCTCATCTGGGCGGTCGCCGGCCCGCGGGCCGCGACCGCCCGTCCTCGCGGCTGAACTCGGCGGGGGATCGGGCGCTCAGCCAAAGGGAGTGCCACCGGCACCCGGATAACGAAACGATGAGGAACGACAATGAATGCCATCGAACTACTGGTCCATGACCACGAGACCGTGAAGAAACTGCTCGGCGACCTCAGCGAGACCACCGAGCGGGCGCTGAAGAAGCGCAGCGAGCTGCTGGGCAGGCTGGAGCTGGAACTGGTGCTGCACACCACCATCGAGGAGGAGATTTTCTACCCGGCGCTCAAGGAGAGCGGCGGCAAGGAAGAACTGAAGATGTACTACGAGGCCAAGGAGGAACACCGCACGGTGGACTCTCTGGTGCTGCCCGACCTCAAGCGCACCCGCCCGGACACCGTGCAGTTCGCCGGCCGGGTCAAGGTGCTGAGGGAACTGCTGGAGCATCACATCGAGGAAGAAGAGGGCGAGCTGTTCCCGCGCGCCCGGCAACTGCTCGACGCCGCCACCCTCGAGCAACTCGGCCAGGCCATGCAGCAGCACAAGAAGGCCCTCAAGGCGCGCCTGGAAAAAAGGGCGGCCTGAGGCATGCGTGACGCAGACCGCGCACTGCTCGAGGAACTCCTGCTGGCACGCGGGCCGGGAGGCCAGGAAGACGAGGTGCGGGCCGTCTGCCAGCGGGAGCTGGAGCGTTGTTGCGACGAGGTCGGCAGCGATGCCGCCGGCAACCTGGTCGCGCGCATCAGCCCGCCGCACCTGCCGCGCGAACAGGCGCGGCGGGCGGCGGTGCGGCTGCTGGCACACCTCGACGAGATCGCCATGATCGTCAAGCGCGTCGAGGCCGACGGCAGCCTGCGGGTGGTCGCGCTGGGTGGCGCGCAGCCGGTGAGCTTCGGCGTCTGCCCGGTGCAGATACTGGCCGGCGAGGGCGTCCTCGACGGCGTGCTGTCCTACGGCAGCATGCACGCCACCGGCGAGTCGCCGCAGGGCTCCGACGTGCTCTCGGGCGCCGTGCATTGGCGCGATGTGCATGTGGTCACCCGGCGCAGCGCCGAGGAACTGGCCAGCCTGGGCGTGCGCCCGGGCACGCGGGTGGTGCTCAACCGCCTGTGGCGACGTCCGCTGTACTTCCAGGACTGCGTCGCCGCGCACTTCCTCGACGACCGCGCGCCGCTGCTCGCCGTGCTCGGCGTGGCCGACGAGATCGCCCGACGCCGCGACGAACTGCGCGGCGACCTCTACCTGGTGCTGACCACCATGGAGGAGGAGAGCAACGCCGGCGCGCTGTTCGCCGCGCGCCACCTGCCTGGCGACGTGAGCATCGCGGTGGAGGTCGGGCCGACCGTCGCCGAGTACGGCACTCGCCTGTGCCGCGACCCGATCATCAACAGCGGCGACGCCAAGGGCTACTACAGTCGCCACCTCACCGACCGCCTGCTGCGCGCCGCCGAGCGCTGCCTGTACCGGCCGCAGGCGGCGCTGCTGCTCGACTTCGCCTCGGACGCCAGCGCCCTGCTGAGCCATGGCGAGTCGGCGCAGGTCGGCTGCATCGGCATTCCGACCGAGAACACCCACGGTTTCGAGATCGTCCTGGAAGAAGGTATCGAGGCCTGCCGGCGAACGCTGGTGGAATTCCTCGTGGAGCCGCCGGACGGCGAAGCCTGACCGACAACCGACGCAAGGAGAACCCCATGAACGAATACCTGCCCACATCGACAACCAACGGGCTGCCGCACAATCTGCAGCGCGGCGAGCGGCTCGCTTCCATCGGCGCCGGACTGGTCCTGGCCGGGTTCGGCCTGGCCCGCGGCGGCCTGCCAGGCGCCTGCAAGGCGGTCGCCGGCGGCCTGCTGGTCAGCCGCGGGCTGAGCGGACACTGCCACGTCAAGGGCCTGCTCAACGAGCCGCGGGAGGAGTTGCAGTTGCTGCGCGAGGAAGTACAGCACCTGACCCGGCGTCTGCAACGCCTGCAGGAGCGCCAGCGCGACGACTCGCGGCCGGACGCTCCGCTGGAAGCCGACCTGTCGCCGAACCTGCCGTGACATCCCGGCCCTGCGCCAAGGCGCAGGGCCCATCGACGAGAGGAGGGCGAGGCGATGGCCGGCCACCTGTTCCTGATCAGCTACATACTCGACGACCAGCCGATGACCACCGAGCTGCACAGCGAGGCGCCGACCCTCACCCGCGAGGACGCGCGCCGCCACCTGGAGGCGCTGCATCGTCCGCGGGACGCCAGGGCGCTCAGCGACATCCAGGTCAGCAAGGTGGAGCGGACCCACGAAGCGGGGACCACTCCGGGACATTACCAGCAGCCCTGACGCCCGGCGCAAGCGCGGCTGGGAAAGGGGGCGGCGCTCAGCCGGTTCCGGTCTTCAACTCGGCCTCGAGTTCGCCGAAGCGACGGATTTCCTCGCGCAGCTCGAGGATGAAGGCGCTGAGATCGCTGAAGCTGCTGCTCTGCAGGAAATCGCAGTTGGGCACTATGTAGAGCGCGCCGCGGGTGCCGTCCACGCGGCAGCTGATGGTCACGGTGAAATCGGCGTTCAGCTGGCATTGGCAGTCGTGGTCGCGCAATTCCTCCTCGAGGATCTTCTTCAGGTACAGGTAGGAAAGGTTCATCTGGCCAAGTCTCCCCAGGTTTGCGAGACGCAAAAAAATCCGTTCCGTCCCTGGAGCGGGATTAGCCTGAATCAGAGAGAAACCGTCGGGTCGAGCCAACGGTACGCATAACTATAGGCGCCACGAAGGCGGAAGGCCGTCCCATATCCAGAATTCGAGGGTTTAGCCGCATCCCGCATGATACGCGGGATGCAGAATGCAAGAGGTCGTGCAGCCTGCACATGTCAGAGTGAAATCACCACGTGCGAAAAGCCTGGCCGCAGGGTCTTATGCGGCTTCGGAAAAACGCCTGGGAAAATGGTTATATGCAAGTTTTCGATGTTCGACCGCTGCGCTTCAGCGGTTCGACGGCGAAGAAGCCGATCTTTTCCGCCGGGTTTCCCGCATCGCCCGCCGCAACCCTTTCGCCACCCCATAGCCCAGCACGCACCCGCCGACGGTCGCGCCGACCTGCAGGGCCAGGCCGAGGGCGTTGTCCAGGTTCGGCGCGTTCGCCAGCACCCCGGCTTCCGGCCAGAAGCCCAGCCACACGGCGATGAAGGCCAGGACCAGGTCGTACCAGGCGGCCCGGACGCCCGCCGGCCGGTAGCCACGGACGAACAGGATGAAGGCGCTGAAGGCCAGTGCCAGGAGCAGCGTAGCGCAAGCCTGGCTGAGCGCATCGGGTCCGGACATGCGAGCCTCCTAGGGCATCAGGCGCATGCACTGGCGGCTGTGCAGGCGCAGGTGGATTTCGTCGAGCAGGGCCTCGGCGCAGGAAAGGACACGCAAGGCGTCCACCCGCGACTCATCACCGGCGCGGCTGAAATCATCGATCCGCAGGCCGCTGGGCAGCGCCGGGGTTTCCACCAGCGTCCACTCCAGGCCACTGACCGTCAGGCTGCGCTCCAGGCCCGCGCCCAGCTGTTCCTCGGCGGTATCGCGCGGTTCGACCAGCCAGCGCCAGTGGCCGAGCAGGAACAGGCGTGGCACCTCGGCGCGCAGGGCGCCGTCGATCAGCGCCGCGCAGATCGGTGGCAAGGTTTCGGCGCTGTAGTCGGACAACGGTGCGAACAGAACGTCGAGACCGGCCGCCGCCTGGCTGACGGCAATCGAGGATTCCAGGCTGGCGGGTTTGCAGCGCAGGCCGGGGCGGGCCTGCAGGCTGTTGAGGTCGGATTGCAGGGCGCTGACTTCGGCCTGCCGCTGCAGGGCCGCTGCGATCAGCGCCTGGCTCAGGCTGTCGTGGGGATGGAAGATCCCCAGCTTCAAGGTGTCGCTTTCCAGATTGTGCATGGGAACTCCCGGAGTCGAAGCGGTGGAAAGGAGATGTCCCTTACTGCATATCGAAAGCCATCCGCCGGCCAAGGTTCCCGCGAAGGGAATTCGCCGGCCGCGCCGGGGTCTTCCGCAAGGCGGGCGAATTCCCTGCACGCGTCGACGGCCGGAAGTCGCTCTTCGTACTACCTTGCTTGGTATGCCTTGCAGCCCGCGCCGAGCTGCCGACGAGTGAACATCCATGAAAAGCACAGGAAAACCGCAGGTTCCCCTGAACAACGCAGCACGCAACCGCCTGCTCGACGAAGCGGTCGATGACTACGCGATCCACACCCTCGACCGGACCGGCCGGATCGCCAGCTGGAGCGCCGGGGCGATGCGGCTGTTCGGCCACGAGGGAAGCGAGATCCTCGGCCAGGATTACGCCTGCCTGCATACCCGCAAGGACCGTGAGGCGGGCCTGCCGCAGCGGGCATTGCGCCAGGCCGACAGCGACGGGCGCTTCCGCAGCGAAGGCTGGCGGGTGCGCCGTAGCGGCAAGCGCTTCTGGGCGCAGGTGGTGATCGACGCCATCCGCGACAGCGAGGGGCAGTTGCTCGGCTTCGCCCAACTGGTCCACGACCTCAGCGAAGGACGCGCGGCCCGGGAAGCCCTGCGGCACAGCCAGGAGCAGTTCCGCCTGCTGGTGCAGAGCGTCACCGACTACGCCATCTACATGCTCGACCATCGCGGCCGGATCACCAACTGGAACCTCGGCGCGCAGCGGATCAAGGGCTACCTGCCGGAGGAGGTCATCGGCCGGCACTTCTCCTGTTTCTATACCCCCGAGGACCGCGAAGCCGGCGAGCCGGAGCGCGGCCTGGCCGCCGCCGAGCGCGAGGGCCGCTTCGAGAAGGAAGGCTGGCGGGTGCGCAAGGACGGCAGTCGCTTCTGGGCCAACGTGGTGATCGATCCGATCCGCGACGGCAACGGCCGGCTGATCGGTTTCGCCAAGGTGACCCGCGACATCACCCACCGGATCGAGGCCGAGCGCGAGCTGGAGCGCGCCCGCCAGGAGCTGTTCCAGGCGCAGAAGATGGAATCCCTGGGGCATCTCACCGGCGGCGTGGCGCACGACTTCAACAACCTGCTGACGGTGATCATCGGCAGCCTCGGCCTGTTGAAGAAGCGCCTGCCCGGCGACCAGCGCACCGCCGACCTGCTGCAGAACGCCCTGGAAGCCGCCCAGCGCGGTGCCACCCTGACCCAGCGGATGCTCTCCTTCGCCCGCAAGCAGCGCCTCGATCCACGTCCCTGTGCGATACCCGACCTGTTGCGCGGGATGACCGATCTGCTGATCCATTCCCTGGGGCCGAGCGTGTCGATCGAGACACGCTTCCCCTCGATCTCGACCTCGCCCTGACCGACGCCAACCAGCTCGAGCTGTCGATCATCAACCTGGCGACCAACGCCCGCGACGCCATGCCCAACGGCGGGCGCATCACCTTCTCCGCGAGCAACCAGCGGGTGGAGACCGGCAATCCGCATCGGCTCGCGCCTGGCGACTATGTCTGCCTGGGCATCAGCGATACCGGCAGCGGCATGGACGAGGAAACCCTGCGCCGGGCGGTGGAGCCCTTCTACACCACCAAGGGGGTGGGGCGCGGTACCGGGCTCGGCCTGTCGATCGTCGACGGCCTCGCCGAGCAGTTGGGCGGCCGTCTCACCTTGCAGAGCCAACCGGGCGTGGGCACCACCGCGATCATCTGGATACCGGCCATCCACCGCAACGCGGAGAGCGTCCGCCACGTCTGCAGCGAACCGCCAGCGGCTCCCGGCGAAAGCGAGCGGGTACGACTGTCCTGCCGGGTGCTGGTGGTGGACGACGATCCGCTGGTGCTGAACAACACCGCGGCGATGCTCGAGGATCTCGGCTGCTCGGTGCTCAAGGCCGATTCCGGCAGCCTCGCCCTGGAGATCCTCGCGGCGACGCCGGAGCTGGATATCCTTCTCACCGACCAGGCGATGCCTCGGATGAACGGCAGCCAACTGGTGGAGCGGGTCCTGGCCCAGGGCCGGCCGCTGAAGATGGCCCTGGCCACCGGCTTCGCCGAGAAGATCGAGGGCGCCGCCGCGCAACTGCCCAAGCTGGCCAAGCCGTTCGGCCAGGAAGAGCTGTACCTGTTCCTGACCGACACGCTGAAGGTCGCCTGAGCCTCAGCGCAGGTACTCGCCGCTGCCCGACAGCGCCTGCCCCCAGAACTCGATGAAGAGGAAGGCGGTGGTCAGCAGGGTCAGGAAGCCGACGCCAAGGATGCAGAAGGCATAGAACGGCGTCTGTCCCTGCTGCATGCGCATGAACAACGGCAGCCCGGTGAACAATAGGCGCACCGAGTAGGCGCAGGCCGCGGCGGCGGCCAGGAGCAGGAGAATCCGCCAGGGCACCAGGGCGACGATGCCGGCGAGCATCAGCGGCACGGCGACCGCCGTGGTGAAGGTCAGGCTGCCCGGCAGGCTGGGGCGCGACGGCGTGCGGAACAGCACCCAGCGCACCATCAGGCTCATGATCACCACCCCGGCAACGAAGCCCAGGTAGCACATGATCGCCAGCAGCAGGGCGCTGCCGCTGGAAAGGTGCTGCACGCTGTCGTTGCCCGGCAGCGACCAGCCGACCTGGGTGGTGCCGATGAACAGGCAGGCGGCGGGCAGCAAAGGCAAGAGCAGCAACGGGGCGAGGAAGGCGAAGTGATGGTGGTCGTAGTCCTGGCGGATTTCCGGCCAGGCGCTGGCGGGACTGATCAGTAGCCGAGCCATTTCACGGGTCATGGCGGACACCTCCTTTCTGTGGCGTTCAGGAGTCTGGACCGGCTCGCCGCGCACGGGTTCAGGCCGCGTGCCGGGCGGTCCGCGACCACCCATCCAGGCGCCTGAACCGGAAGGCGCCGGCGGGCGCCGAAAGGCAAACGGTTCTGACTTGCGGAGGCGCCCATGACCACTTACGAGATCCAGCACATGCGCGGCTGGCGACGTTTCGCCCGCACCGTGCGCGCCGCCAGCCGCGCCGAGGCGGAACGCCTGTGCCAGCCCTGGGAGTGGGTGGATGACGAGGTCCTCGCGGTGATCCCGGCCGAGGCCGAGGTGGTCGAGCGCTGGCAACGCCTGAACGAGGACCTGGTGGAAAGCCTGGAAGACCTGGAGCGCCTCAGGCGCGACGGCTGATCCGCAGGCCGACCACGGCGATCCGCTCCGCCTCCCGGTAGGCGGGACTCTCCAGCTCCTCGGCGAACACATCCGGATCCAGCTCCTGGTATTCCCAGTCCCAGCCCCGGGCGCGCTGCGCCAGGCGCTCCCGGACCCGGGCGAGGAACGGGTCGGCGCCATCGACCATCGCCACGCCGGTGTACAGCAGCAGGCTGCCGCCCGGTTCCAGGCGCTCGAGGGCGGCGTCGACGATCGCCAGCGAGAGCCCGGCGCCCAGTGAGCCGCCGCCATGCCGGTAGGCGCGCTCCGAGGCATCCAGGAGGTATGGCGGGTTGGCGACGATCAGGTCGAAGCGACCGGGCGCCTGGCATAGCAGGTCGCTGCGCGCCAGCGTCAGATTGTCGACCCCGGCCAGCGCCGCGTTGACTCGTGCCAGGTCGAGCGCCGCCGGATTTATATCCAGCCCGTGCACCTCGGCGTCCGGGCAGGCCAGGGCGATGCGGATCGCTCCGGGACCGGCGCCGCAACCGATGTCCGCCGCACGGCGGATGCCCGTCGGATCGAGCGCGGCCAGGTGGCTGCGGATCAGCCGGTCGAAACGGTAGGTGTCGGGACCGAAGAACACCGCGTCGGCGGCCAGGGTCGGGAAGGCCGAGTGGACCAGCAGTTCGTCGCCGAGGCTCGAATAGCGCACCCGGCTGCGCCAGCCTTCGGCCTCGCGGTGGATCAGGTCGTGCCCGGCGAGGAGCGCCAGCCAGTCCGCCGGCAGGCATTGCGCGGCGAACGCCCGGCTCCAGCCGAAGATTCCGGGCAGGTCCCGGGCCATGCGGTTTTCCGGCCGGGCGTTGACGCGCTCATGGGTAGCCGGGGTGACGGTGACGAAACGGTAATCCTGGCTGCGCAACCAATTGCCGAGGCTGACCAGGGCGTCCAGGCGCGGGTCATTCAGGCTGGGCATGGGCGGCCCTCCAGCGTTGGCTGAACAGCCGCGTGGCGAGCAGGCCGGCGGGGCGGTGGTGGAGGTGCGGGGCCATCAGTTGCAGCAGGCGGGCGACGCCCTGCTCGGGCGTCAGGCGCAGGAGTTCGCGGCGCAGCGCGACCTGCTCGGCCTCCACCTCGCCACCGACCGGCAGCGCGGGTTCCGCCAGCGCTGCCGGGACGGTGTCGGCGGCGCGCGGCGGTGCCTGCCAGTCGCCGGCGATCCAGTCGTGCAGCAACTGCCGCTCGTAGACGCTGAAGACCCCGAACATCGCCGCCCGATCGCCGTCCACCAGCGCCCAGAAGCGACTGCCACGCGGATCGGCGTTGCGCCTGATCCAGCCTTCCTCCTGCAGACAGGCGAGGAACGCCGGAATCCTTCCGGGCACCGCAAGCCACTGGTTCACCGTGCGCCCGCCGATCCGGCAGCGATCCGAATGCATGCCCGCCGCATAGACGCGCTTGCGTTCGAGCATGGCTTGCAGTTCCTCCTCCAGATCGAAACCGTCGATTATCTGCGTGCTACTCAGGCCGACGTCGTTGAGTCGATAGCCGTTGCGCACCCGCTCGAGGAAGGCTTCGCGCCCACCGAGCTGCGGCAGGTTGTCGAACAGCGCGCGCAGGGCCTTGCGCGCATGCCCGCTGGCGGCATTGTCGATGGTGACGTGGAGCTGGAAGTAATAGGGGTCCAAACCCAGTTCGCGCAGTTCGTGGGTGGTGATCAGCAGGTGCAGCGGCGGTTGCTCGTAGCCCAGGTTGTAGCCGATCACCTCCGGCAGGTAGTCCGCCGCCAGGTGACCGAGGGCGAGTTGCTGGGTGCCCTGCAGGTAGTGCAGGTCGCTGAGACCCTCGGCCTCCTCGCTGCCGATGCTGGCCAGCAGGCGCCGGTAGAGCAGCACATGGTTGCGCGCCGGAACCCCGTCACCGAGCTCCTCGAGGAAGGTCTGCAACAGCGGACGCAGGCGTTCGTCGGCGTGATGCGGCAACAGCCCGTAGAGCCAGGCGCCATCGACCAGCTTGGTCGGCGCCACGCTGCGGATGAAATGCATCGCCTGCGACGGCACGCGGAAATAGCGCCGGCCTTCGCCGCGTCGACGCGCCTTGAGGTACTCGACATGGGCCTCGGCGGTGCGCCGGGCGCCGGCTTCGAGCCAGGCGGGCCAGGCCTCGGGGTGTTCCGGCAGGTCGTCGTCGCGGGTGGCGGCCAGGCCCAGCTGCTGGTCGAGGAACACGCCGGCGGCGTCGAGATGGTCCTGCGGCGCCTCGAGCAGGGCATGGTACAGCTCGCGGACCCGGGGCGACGGGTTTGCAGTGGTGGCAGGGAGGGGCGAGGACAGGCTCATGTCGCGTTCCTTGTCATGGGTTTGCGGGGGCGGCCGGATCGACCGCACATACCGTTGCGAGTGAGCGCGGGAATAAAAGGTTTCACTGGCGGGACAGGTGGCGCGCCGTGGCGCCGTGCGACGGCAAAAGCGAACCCTGGCGGCGCCCCGGGGTCTGCCGCTGACAGCCCCCGGAGCCGCGCCGATGATTGATTCCCGGGCCGACCACGGCCTTCGCTTCGGCATTGAGGAGGAATTCTTCCTGCTCGACGCCACCGACCTGGATATCGCCCGCACGGCTCCCTCCGGATTCCTCGAGGCCTGTCGCGCCGCCCTCGGCGAGCATTTCGCCGAAGAAATGTTCGAATGCCAGGTCGAGGTCGCCAGCCCGGTGTTCGCCGACCTGGCGCAAGCCGCGCGCTTCCATGGCCGGGCCCGCCAGCGCCTGGCGCAGCTGGCCGCCGGCTTCGGCCTGCGTGCGCTGTGCGTCGGCACGCATCCCTTCGCCGACTGGCGGCGGGCGCGGAGCAACCCGGCGGCGCACTTCGCCCGCCTGTTCGAGGACCAGGGGCGGGTGGCCCGGCGCAGCCTGGTCTGCGGCCTGCACGTGCACGTCGAGATTCCCGCGAGCCACGACCGCATGGTCGTGCTCCAGCAGGTCCTGCCCTGGCTGCCGCTGCTGCTGGCGTTGAGCGCGTCGTCGCCGTTCCGCGGCGGCCGCCACAGCGGTCTGGCGAGCTACCGCCGGGCGCTGTGCGGCGAGTGGCCGAGGATGAACATCCCTCCCGCCTTGCCCGACGAGGACGCCTACCGCCGGCACCTGGCGCTGCTGCGCGAGAGCGGCTGCATCCGCGAGGATGGCCAGGTGTGGTGGATGGTCCGGCCATCCTCCCACGTTCCCACCCTGGAGTTGCGCATCTGCGACGCCTGCCCGCGGCTGGCCGACGCGCTCTGCCTGGCCGGGCTGTTCAGGGCGCTGGTGGGGCAAGCGCTGCTGGCCGGCGATGCGCCTGCCGGACCGGTCGCCCGCGACGCCTGCCTGGAAGAAAACTACTGGCAGGCGATGCGCCACGGTTGCGCCGGACGCTATCTCGTCGACGGCCGCTGCGTGAACGCCAGGGACTGGCTGGAGAGGGCCTGGCGGCAATGCCACCCGCAGGCCCGCCAGGGCAACGAGTGGGCCTATGGCCACGCCCAGCGATTGCTCGAGGAAAACTCCGCCGATCGCCAGTTGCAGCGCTACCAGGCGTTGCGCGCCGAGGGCCGTGAGCGGCAGGCGGCGCTGCGGCGGCTCGTGGAGGAACTGCTGGAGGAAAACCTCCAGGCGCTGCCCGCGATCTAGTCCAGCGTCCTCGAGGGCGGACAGGACGCGAACCATCAGGGGGCGAGGTGCTTTTCGGTTTCGCGCGGGCGCGCCGCCGCCCACCTCGCGAAGCGGGGCCGCGCCGCTTCGGGCCGGAGGACACCGACGAGGAGTTTTCCTGAACGTTCCGGGCCATGCGCATTCATAGCGTCAGGACCCCGAGAACCCCGGCGCAGCGGCACCGCCGCCAGCCCCAGCCACAGGAGACCGCCGCATGCCCGCACTGGAAGCCCTGGACCTGGCGCGCTTGCAATTCGCCTTCACCATATCCTTCCACATCCTGTTTCCGGCCATCACCATCGGCCTGGCCAGCTACCTGGCGGTGCTGGAAGGGCTCTGGCTGAAAACGAACGAAGAGGTCTACCGCGACCTCTATCACTTCTGGTCGAAGATCTTCGCGGTCAACTTCGGCATGGGCGTGGTGTCCGGCCTGGTCATGGCCTACCAGTTCGGCACCAACTGGAGCCATTTCTCCGATTTCGCCGGATCCATCACCGGGCCGCTGCTGACCTACGAGGTGCTCACCGCGTTCTTCCTCGAGGCCGGCTTCCTTGGTGTCATGCTGTTCGGCTGGAACCGCGTCGGGCCGGGGTTGCATTTCTTCGCCACGGTTATGGTGGCGATCGGCACGCTGGTCTCGACCTTCTGGATCCTTGCCTCCAACAGCTGGATGCAGACCCCGCAGGGCTTCGAGATCGTCGACGGGCGGGTGATCCCGGTGGACTGGCTGGCGGTGATCTTCAACCCGTCGTTCCCCTATCGCCTGCTGCACATGTCGGTCGCCGCGTTCCTCGCCACCGCCTTCTTCGTCGGCGCCTCGGCGGCCTGGCACCTGCTGCGCGGGCGCGACAACCCGGCGATCCGCAAGATGCTTTCAATGGCCATGTGGATGGCGCTGATCGTCGCCCCGGTGCAGGCGGTGATCGGCGACGCCCATGGTCTCAACACCCTGGAGCACCAGCCGGCGAAGATCGCCGCCATCGAGGGCCACTGGGACAACGCCGGCGGCGGGCCGACCCCGCTGATCCTGTTCGGCTGGCCGGACATGCAGCGCGAGGAGACCCGCTTCAAGGTGGAGATCCCGCTGCTCGGCAGCCTGATCCTCCGCCACAGCCTGAGCGAGCCGGTCCCGGCGCTGAAGGAGTTCACGCCGCAGGACCGCCCCAACTCGACGGTGATCTTCTGGACCTTCCGCCTGATGGTCGGGCTCGGCCTGCTGATGATCGCCACCGGTCTCTACAGCCTGTGGCTCCGCTGGCGCGGAGGAGAGCGACTGTACCGCTCGCCGGCGTTCCTGCGCCTGGTGCTGCTGATGGGCCCGTCCGGCCTGCTCGCCATCCTCGCCGGCTGGGTCACCACCGAGATGGGCCGCCAGCCCTGGGTCGTCTATGGGCTGATGCGCACCCGCGACGCCGTCTCGGCGCACAGCGCCGAACAGCTGGGCCTGAGCCTGGCGCTGTTCGTGCTGGTCTACTTCGCTGTCTTCGGCGTCGGCTTCGTCTACCTGCTGCGCCTGATTCGCAAGGGACCGCGCACGGCGGAAGGGCGGCAGACGGAGGAGGGCGGCGGCGCCGGGCGCAGACAGACGCCGGCCCGCCCGCTGTCGGCGGCCGGCGAGGAACTGGAAGACAACCAGGACGCCACCGGGAGGAACTGAGCATGGGCATCGACTTACCCCTGATCTGGGTGATCATCATTCTGTTCAGCGTCATGATGTACGTGGTGATGGATGGCTTCGACCTGGGCATCGGCATGCTCTACCCGTTCTTTCGTGACGCGCGCGACCGCGACGTGATGATGAACAGCGTGGCGCCGGTCTGGGACGGCAACGAGACCTGGCTGGTGCTGGGCGGGGCCGGCCTGTTCGGAGCCTTTCCGCTGGCCTACTCGGTGGTCCTGCCGGCGCTCTACCTGCCGCTGGTGTTCATGCTGATCGGCCTGGTGTTCCGTGGCGTGGCCTTCGAGTTCCGCTTCAAGGCCAGGCCGGCCAGGCGGCATGTCTGGGACAAGGCGTTCATCGGCGGCTCGTTGCTGGCGACCTTCTGCCAGGGCGTGGTCCTGGGAGCCTTCATCGATGGCATCCCGGTGGAGAATCGCCGCTTCGCCGGCGGCTCGCTGGACTGGATCGCACCCTTTCCGCTGTTCTGCGGCGTGGGGCTGGTGGTGGCTTACAGCCTGCTCGGCTGCACCTGGCTGATCATGAAGACCGAAGGCCGCCTGCAGGAGCGCATGCACGACCTGGCGCGACCGCTGGCGCTTGCGCTGCTGGCGGTGATCGGCATCGTCAGTCTGTGGACACCCTTGAGCCATCCGCAGATCGCCGCGCGCTGGTTCAGCCTGCCGAACCTGCTCTGGCTGCTACCGGTGCCGCTCCTCGTGCTGCTGACGTTCCGCCAGTTGTTGCGGGCGGTGGCGGCGGACGCCCAGGCCCGGCCCTTCATCCTCACCCTGGTGCTGATCTTCCTCGGCTACAGCGGCCTGGGCATCAGCCTGTGGCCGAACATCGTGCCGCCGGCGCTGGACTTCCGCGCCGCCGCCTCGCCGCCACAGAGCCAGGGTTTCATGCTGGTCGGCGCGCTGTTCATCATTCCCTTCATCCTCGGCTACACCGCCTGGAGCTACTACGTGTTTCGCGGCAAGAGCGCCGATGCCGGCTACCACTGACCACGGAGGGATATCTGCATGGCGCAATCCGCGGCTCTTCATCCATCCACCACCCGCCTGCTCGCGGCCTGCCTGGTGGTGGTTCTGTTCACCGTGGAGGCGGCGCTCCCACCGCTGCACGAATTGAAGGTAGGCAGCGCCACCCGCCGCTACCTGCTGTCCCAGCAGCACAAGCCGGCGCGACCGTTGCCGCTGGTGCTCGCCCTTCACGGCGCCAACGGCGACGCGCGAGAGTTCGCCGCGAGCACCGCGCTGGACAGCGAGGGCCGCCGCCTGGGTTTCCTGCTGGCATTCCCCGAAGGCAGCGGCGAGAAGGGCGCGTTGAGCTGGAACGCCGGCGATTGCTGCAAGACCGCCAGCCGCCGCGACGTCGACGACATCGCTTTTCTCCGCGCCCTGGTGGCAGACCTGGTGGCGCGGGGCTGGGCGGATCCGCAGCGAGTGTTCGTGGTGGGCTTCTCCAATGGCGGCATGCTCGCCTATCGACTGGCCGCCGAGGCGCCCGCTCTGTTGCGCGCCATGGCCGCGGTTTCCGCGACGCTCGACATCGACCCGAACGAGCTGAGCCTGGGCGTGCCGCTGCTGCATATCCATGGCAGCGCCGATACGCTGGTGCCTTATCGCGGCGGGGTGGGTCCACGCTCGAGCAACCCGGCGCCCTATCCCAGCGTTTCCAGCAGCATCGCCTCGATGGCCGGGCGGCTCGATGCCCGCCTGGCGGACGATGGCCGCGCCGGTCGTACCGCCGACGGCAAGCCGGTGAGCCGCGAGCGCTATGCCTCGGCGGCCGACGGTGAGGCGGTGGTGCTCTTGCGCATCGCTCGCGGCGGACACGACTGGCCGCGCAGCGACAACCGCGGCAGGGGCCTGGACGCCACCCGTGAAGTGCTGCGCTTCTTCCAAGAGCATGGCGGCTGAAGAAGCGCCGTCTCAGTCGCGGCGTTCCGACGCCACCAGGTTGCCGTGGCCGTGCCCGCTTTCCCGCCGCGGCCGGGCGCCGAAGCGCTGCCAGATGCGTTCGTGGAAATAGAACGCCAGGGTGTTGCAACTGGGTTCGATCAGCGCGATCAGGCCACCGGTCAGTACCGAGCCGGTCAGCGTATAGGCCACGCCGAAAGCGATGCTGAAGTGCAGTACGGCAAAGGTCAGGGTCTTGAACAGGGGCGCCTGCGGATCCGCTCGTCCGCAGCACGCCCCGATCCCCCGTGGGTTCACCGCTTGGCCTCGGTGTCCGGCTGGCAGTCACGGGCGAGGAAGGCCCGGGTGAGTTCCGGCAGGTGCTCGCGCAGCCAGTCGGCCATGGCTTCTTCCTGGGGCAGGATGCGCTCCAGCGCGGCGAGGGTCTCGCTGTCGCCGACTTCGCGGGCGGCGGCGATCAGCACGGTGTAGGCGGCGATCTCCATGTTCTCGAAGACGTAGCCGCTCATCGCGCCCTTGACCACTTCGTCGCTGACCGTCATGCCGGCCACCGCCTGGCCGAAGGCCATCAGCTTGGCGCCCATGTCCTTGAGGGTCGACGGACTGCTGTCGAGGCGCTCCAGGCACTCTTCGAGCAGACGCTGCTGGCCACGGGTCTCTTCGATGTGTTGCTCGATCCGCGTCTTCAATTGCGGATAGTGCTCCAGGCGCGCCGCCTGGCCCTTCAGCATCTGCTCGGCCTGTTGCTCCATGGCGTGGGCGTCGCGCAGCCAGTCCAGCAGGTTTTCCTGTTTGCTCGTCATCGCGGTTCTCCTCGGTGTGTATGTGTCTGCTCAGAGGGGCCTGTGGGCACAGCGTTCAGTTTCTTTGCCGACCGGTCGCAGACAGCGCAGCGGCGCCGTTGCGCCAGGCGAAGCGCGATCGGAAAAAGTTCTGAACCATCGCCTGTCGCGGGGTTTCCGACCTTCCGTGCGCAGGATGAAAGCGCCGCTTCGAATAGCCGTTGTTCGAATGTCCGTCGGAGGGAACGTCAACGAACCCACAGAGGAACGAACCATGTTCGTACATGACAAGCGACTGCAGTACACCGTCAGGGTCGCCGCACCCGACCCCGGCCTGGCCAACCTGCTGCTGGAGCAGTTCGGCGGGGCGCAGGGCGAACTGGCCGCAGCCATGCGCTACTTCACCCAGGGACTGGGCGAGTGCGATCCCGGACGCAAGGACCTGCTGATGGACATCGCCACCGAGGAACTCAGCCACCTGGAAATCATCGGCTCCATCGTCGGCATGCTCAACAAGGGCGCCAAGGGTCGTCTGGCCGAGGCCGTGGAGGAGGAGGCCGAGCTCTACCGCTCGCTCACCGGAGGCGGCAACGACTCGCACATCACCTCGCTGCTGTATGGCGGCGGGCCGGCCCTGGTGAATTCCGGCGGAGTGCCATGGAGCGCAGCGTACGTCGACAGCATCGGCGAACCGACCGCGGACCTGCGGTCCAACATCGCCGCCGAGGCGCGCGCGAAGATCGTCTACGAACGGCTGATCAACCTCACCGACGATCCCGGCATCAAGGACGCGCTGACCTTCCTGATGACCCGCGAACTGGCGCACCAGCGCTCGTTCGAAAAGGCCCTCCACGCGATCCAGCCGAATTTCCCGCAAGGCAAGTTGCAAGGGATGCCGGAGTTCGCCCAGCGCTATCTGAACATGTCGCGCGGCGAGGGCGACATGCGCGGCTCATGGAACGAAGGGGACGGATGGGAATACGTGGACTCGCCGCAGCCGGCCCTGGACGGCGGCGACGGCACGGCCAGCGTGACGCTGTCCGATGCCGAGGGGGAAGTCCTGCAGCGAATGGCCGACCGCACCCGGTCCGATCCCATGCTCGATCCGCTGACCGGCGCCGATCTGGGCGCCGGCGCGTCTGCGGACACCACCCGCTGAGCCCGGATGCCCGTCGCCGGCGGGCTTGCCCCGGCCTCCACGCCCGGCACTGCAGCGTGGAGGCCTGGCAGAGGATATTCATGATGACCACCAAGCGTGAAACCCGCGAGCCAGAAAACCCACCACTGAGCCCCGACTCGCCTGCGGTGGGTCCCGAGCGACACAAGCACGACCAGGCGAGCGAGGCGCAACCGGAGTTCGCCCCGGACGATCCCGACGTCGCAGGCCACGGCGAGGCCCGCCGCCCGGCCTGAAGTTCCCGGCGCCCGGAGAGGGCGCCGGTCATTTCGTCCGGTCGATGGAAAGCCCGGCGAGGCAGGCGGTCATGAATAGGGAGAATGCAGCAGGGAGTCCGCCACCATGAGTTTTTCCCGTTTCGCCCAACGCCTGTCCAACTGGGCCGGCCGCCCGCCGACCTTCGTCGTCGCCCTCGGTTTGATCCTGCTGTGGGCGCTCAGCGGGCCGTTCTTCGACTTCAACGATACCTGGCAGCTGGTGATCAATACCTCGACCACCATTGTCACCTTCCTCATGGTCTTCCTCATCCAGAACACCCAGAACCGCGATACCGACGCGCTGCACATCAAGATCGACGAACTGCTGCACAGCACCCAGCGCGCCCATGATGCGCTGCTGGGCCTGGATGAACTGGATGCGGACACCCTGCGCAAGCTGCGCGAGCGCTACCAGCGCATGGGCGAGCAGGATGACGAGACCCCGGAAAGCGTCGCCGCCGAGGAAGAGCGCCAGTGCGGTTGCGCCAGCCCGGAGCGGCGCGACGCCTGAAACGCCGCCGCGACGGCTCAGGGGCGCAGGATGACCTTGCGGCAGTCCTCGCGCTTCTCGTCGAACAGCGCGTAGCCCAGCGGCGCGTCGTCCAGGCGCAGGCGATGGCTGATGATCGCCTCGGGATGCAGTTCGCCATTGCCGATGTGCTCGAGCAGGGCCGGCAACAACGCCTGCACATGGGTCTGCCCCATCTTGAAGGTCAGGCCCTTGTCGAAGGCGTCGCCGAACAGGAAGCCGTGGATGAAGCCGGCATAGACGCCCGGCACGCTCACCGTCCCGCCGCGCCGCACCGCCGCGATGCACTGGCGCAGGGCCTTGCCGCTGCCGGCCTCGAGCCTGAGCGCGGCAAGCATGCTTTCGGTGACGCTGCCCTTGGCTTCGAAACCCACCGCGTCGATCGCCGCGTCCACCCCACGGTGGCCTTCGGTGCGCTCGATGATCGCCGCTGCCGGGTCGTCCTCGCTGCCGAAATCGATGGGGATCGCGCCATAGGTGCGGGCGGCGAAGTCCAGCCGGTAGCGGTGGTGATCGACGATGAAGATCCGTTCGGCGCCCAGCAGGCGCGCGCAGGCGGCGGACATCAGGCCGACCGGTCCGGCGCCGTAGATCGCCACGCTGCTGCCCTGGCGGATGCCGGCGTTGCGTACCGCCTGGTAGCCGGTGGGCAGGATGTCGCTGAGGAACAGTACGCGTTCGTCATCCAGGGCGTCGGGAATCACCAGGGGCCCGCTGTTGGCCTTGGGCACCCGGACGTATTCGGCCTGTCCGCCCGGCACGCCACCATACAGGTGGCTGTAGCCGTAGAGTGCCGCGCCCGGTGGAATCTGCTTCTTGTTGAGGATCGCGCCACGCCCGGGGTTGCTGGTCTCGCAGGCGGCATGCAGGTTCAGGCGGCAGAAGAAGCACTCGCCGCAGGCGATCACGAAGGGCACCACCACACGGTCGCCGGGGCGCACGGCGGTGACGGCCGGGCCGACTTCCTCGACGATGCCCATGAACTCGTGGCCGAGGATATCGCCCTGTTCGACCAGGGGGATCTTGCCGCGATACAAATGCAGGTCCGAGCCGCAGATGGCGGTGGCGGTCACTCGCAGCAGCAGGTCGTCGGGCTCCTGCAGACGGGGCTCGGCGACCCGTTCGATGCGGACGTCGTGGCTGCCGTGGAAGGTGAGGGCGCGCATGGCGGTGCTCCTGGCTGTGGCTGATGCAGATGGGGCGCACGCCCGCTCGCTGGAGTTCATTCGCCGGGACGGGCGGGCACCGTCGGTCCCGCGCATTCAACGACGCGGCAGGCACGCGGTCGGATGACGGGACCGGACCGGAGGCTTTCCCATGCGCACCTACCGCCTGCTCGCCGTCCCGCTCCTGCTCGCCGCGCTCTGGCTGCTCGGCGGCGGCGCCTGGTTGTGGCTGCTCGACGGTTCCGCCTACTACCTGTGCGCCGGCGGCGCACTGCTGGTCTGCGCCATCGCCCTCTGGCATGGCCGGGCGCGGGCCCTGGCCGCCTACGCGACGCTGCTGCTGGGCAGTTGCCTGTGGGCCTGGTGGGAAGTCGGCCTGCGCTGGTGGGAGCTGGTGCCGCGCCTGGCCCTGTGGTTCCTGCTCGGCGGCCTGCTCTGCCTGCCGGCGTTGCGTCGCCGACTGCGTGGTCGTCACGCGTCGCGCGACGCCGCGCTGCTGGCCTGCGCCCTGGGCCTGGTCGCGCTGCTGGCGAGCCTGGCGCTGCTGCGGCCATCCGTGGAGTTGCCGGCGGTCAGCCATGGCGCGGCCGGGCCAGGCGCCACGGGTGCGGCGGATGGAGAGTGGCACTTCTACGCGGGCGACGCCGGCGGGCAGCGTTACTCGCCGCTGCGTCAGATCGATCGCGGCAACGTGCGACGCCTGCGACTGGCCTGGCACTACCGCAGTGGTGACCTGCCAGGTCCGGACGACCCGCTGGAGACCACCGCGGAAAACACCCCGCTGATGGTCGGCGGGCGTCTCTACCTGTGCACGCCGCATAGCCAGGTGATCGCCCTGGAGGCGGAGAGCGGCCGCGAGCTCTGGCGCTTCGATCCGCAGCTGCGCGGCCGTCGCGCCGACGGCTTCCGCAGTTGGCCGCACATGACCTGCCGCGGGCTCGCCTACCATCACAGCCCGGCCTCCAGCGGCAGTTGTCCACGCCGCCTGCTGCTGCCCACCGCGGACGCCCGTCTGATCGCCCTCGATGCCGACAGTGGCAAGCCCTGCCGGGGCTTCGGCAAGGACGGCACGGTGGACCTGGCGCGCGGCCTGCCGGACTTCCAGGCCGGCGAATACTACTCCACCTCTCCGCCGGCGCTGGCCGGCGGCCTGGTACTGGTCGGCGGCCATGTCACCGATCGGATCGCCAGTGGCGTGCTGCGCGCCTATGACGTAGAGGACGGCCATCTGGTATGGAACTGGTACGGCGACGACCGCGTCGACGGCCGTCCGCTGGCCGCCGGCGAGCAGTATCCGCGCGGCGCGCCGAACGTCTGGTCGACGATCAGCGTCGACCGGCGCCTGGGCCTGGCCTACCTGCCCGTCGGCAACGCCAAGCCGGACTTCTGGGGCGGCCGGCGCAGCGCCGCGGCGGAGCGTTACAGTTCCTCGGTGGTGGCTTTGGAGATCGCCAGCGGGCGGCCGCGCTGGGTATTCCAGGCGACCCGCCACGATATCTGGGACCGTGACCTCGCCGCCCAGCCGACGCTCTTCGAACTGCGCCGGGGGCGGCAGCGGATCCCGGCGCTGCTGGCGGCCACCAAGCAGGGCAGCCTGTTCGTCCTCGACCGGCGCAATGGCAAGCCGCTCTGGCCGGTACGCGAGGTGCCGGCACCGGCGGGCGCCGCCGAAGGCGACCACACGGCAGCGAGCCAGCCGGTCTCCAGCCTGGACTTCTCCCCGCCGCCGCTGCGCGAGCGGGACATGTGGGGGGTCACCCCCCTGGACCAGTTGCTCTGCCGGCTGGCCTATCGCCGGCTGCGCTATGAGGGTCCGTATACGCCACCCGGCGAGTCCGGCAGCCTGATCTATCCGGGCAGCGCCGGGGTGTTCAACTGGGGCGGGGTAGCGCTGGACCCGCACCGGCGCATCGCCTTCCTCAACCCGAGCTACATGGCCTTCCGCGTGCGCCTGGTCGCCGGCGCGCCGGGCGAACCGCGCTATCGCGCCGACGGCGTGCCGTTCCGCTCGCCGCTCGGCCTGCCGTGCCAGGCCCCGCCCTGGGGCGAGGTGATGGCCCTGGAGCTGGACAGCGGTCGCCTGCTCTGGCGCCGCCCCAGCGGCACGGTACGCGACGCCACGCCGCTGCCGCTGCCATTCGCCCTTGGGGTCCCCAGCCTCGGCGGAGGCCTGGTCACCGCCGGAGGGCTGGCAATCCACGCCGGCACCCTGGATCGCTACCTGCGCGCCTACGACCTGGACACCGGCGAGGAACTCTGGCGCGCGCGCCTTCCGGCAGGCGGCCAGGCCAGCCCGATGAGCTACCGCGGGCGCGATGGACGCCAGTACCTGGTGATCGTCGCCGGCGGCCACGGCTCGCTGGGCACCCGCGCCGGGGACCACGTGCTGGCCTTCGTCCTGGCGCCCTGAGTGCCATTCGTCGCGGCGATGGCTCATGGCGCGCGAGCGACAATCCTCCGTAGGGAAAACCATCGTCGAGGAACCGATACGAAAGAAGAGAGGCGAGCATGTCCAAGCAGCACATCATCCATTTTACCGGACCGATCAATTCGTCCACCTGCGGCAACCTGATCAACACCTGCGCGAAAGCCCTGCAACAGGAAGCCGAGGAATTGCGGATCAACATCGCCACCATGGGCGGGGAGTGCAGCTACGGCTTCACCCTGTACAACTTCCTGCGCGCGCTGCCGGTCCCGGTCCATACCCACAACCTGGGTACCGTCGAATCGATGGGCAACATCCTGTTCCTCGCCGGCGAGCGCCGCAGCGCCTGCGCCCACAGCAAGTTCCTGTTCCACCCGTTCCACTGGACCCTGCATGGCGCGGTGGACCACGCGCGGATGGCGGAATACGCGATGAGCCTGGACTACGACCTGCAGCTGTACGCGCAGATCGTCGCCGAGCACACCCGCGACGCCCCCGAGCGCCTGGACATCCCGCGCTACCTGATGGCCTACCCGCGGATCCTCGGTCCCGACGACGCGCTGGCCTGCGGGCTGATCCAGAGCGTCGACGACTCGCCGATACCCGCTTCCGCCTGTCACTGGAGCGTGCACTCCTGAACCCGCGCAGGCCTTGCCGGGGTCACGCGCGGCGGCCTTCGGCCAGCATATTCCGGCAAGCGGAAGGCCTTGAATCGGCTAATGAATTTTTCGTCGCAGGACATCCGCAAAAGAGTTTGAACGTTCCCTGGCGGAAGCCTTCGGAGTAAGTGCACGCGGCGAAAAGCGCCGCATCCCTTCCAACCCTCGAGAGGAGGAAACGAGCATGACCGACAAACGACAAGGCATGAGCACCAGCGAAGCCGGGCAGAAAGGCGGCGAAGCCACCTCCAGGAGCCACGGCAAGGAGTTCTACCAGGAGATCGGCCACAAGGGTGGCCAGGCCAGCGGCGGCAACTTCGCCAACGACCCGCAGCGCGCCGCCGAAGCCGGGCGCAAGGGTGGCCAGCAAAGCGGGGGCAATTTCGCCAATGACCGGGAAAGAGCCGCCGAGGCGGGCCGCAAGGGCGGCCAGCAGAGCGGCGGCAATTTCGCCAACGACCGGGAAAAAGCTTCCGAGGCAGGACGCAAGGGCGGCCAGAACAGCCACGGCGGCGGCCGTTCGTCCTGACCATGTAGAACCGCGCAAGCGTACGGCGCATCCCCACCGGGATGCGCCGTTTTTCCATCAGACGAAGAGGAACTCAGCATGTCCAGACCCACTTCCCGCCATCCGCTGCGCGCCTTCCTCCTGGTTGCCACGCTCTGCAGTGGCGCCGCCCTGGCCGGGCAACCGGCAACGCCGGACGGCAATCATCCCGGCCCCGGCGAGGGTACGAGCCATGGCCAGGGCGCCGGGCCCACCGCCCAGGATCCTCACGAAACCCATCGCGAGAACGGCAAGGTACGCACCGAGGATGGCCGCGCCGTGCGCAGCGACGACGGCGAGCGCAACAACCGCAGTGACCACCAGGATGCCTCGCCGGAGCATTCCGGCGAGGGCGGCCAGCGCGATCGCTCCAGCAACCCCGGTAGCCAGGAGTGACGCCGGGAAGAAACTTCGAACTCCCGCTGCCGCCGCCATTCACAAGCAGGGAGAGTCGCGCCGGGAAGCGGCGCGTCGAAAGGAGGAGACAGACCGATGAAAGTCCGCGAAATCATGAGTCGCGAAGTACGCACCGTCACCCCCCAGACCACCCTTGGCGAGGCGGCGCTGCTGATGCGCCAGGCCGACATCGGCGCCTTGCTGGTCAACGAGGGCGAGCGCCTGACCGGCGTGGTCACCGACCGCGACCTGGTGGTGCGCGGTCTCGCCGACGGCCTGGCGGCCGACCGCCCCGTGCGCGAAGTGATGAGCGCGGAACTGCGCTACTGCTTCGAGGACGAGGAGGTGGACCATGTGGCGAAGAACATGGCGCAACTCGAAAAGCGTCGCCTGCCGGTGATGGATCGCAACAAGCGCCTGGTGGGGATCGTCTCGCTGGCCAACATCGCCACCTGCAACACCGACAAGCTCAGCGCCAATCTCTTGCGCGGCGTGGCACGCGCGCACTGAGGCAGCCATGGCGGAACGAGGGCTGGTGGCGATCTGCGGCGGCAGCGCCGGGGTCGGGCGGGCCACCGCGCATGTCTTCGCCCGCGCCGGCTACGCGGTGGCGATACTGGCCCGCGGCGAACGCGGCCTGGCCGAGACCGAGGCGGAGCTGCGCGGCTACGGCGTGCCGCTGACGACGCTGAGAGTCGACGTGGCCGATGCCGATGCGTTGCGCGCGGCGAGCGAGCGCCTGGAGCATGAACTGGGCACCCCGGACGTCTGGGTCAACGCAGCGATGGTCACGCTGTTCTCGCCAGTGCGCCAGCTCACCGCGGAGGAGATCCGCCGTGTCACCGAGGTCACCTACCTGGGCACGGTGCATGGCACCCTGGTCGCGCTGGAGCGCATGCGCCCGCGCGACCGCGGGGTGATCATCCAGGTCGGCTCGGCGCTGGCCTACCGGGCCATCCCTCTGCAGGCTGCCTATTGCGCGGCGAAGTTCGCCGTGCGCGGCTTCACCGACGCGCTGCGCTGCGAACTGCTGGAGGAGGGCAGCGGGATCCGCCTGTGCATGGTGCAATTGCCGGCGCTCGACACCCCGCAGTTCGACTGGGCGCGTAACCGCCTGCCGCGAAAACCGCAGCCGGTGCCGCCGATCCACCATCCCAACCTGGCGGCCCATGCGATCTACGCGGCGGTCGACAAGACGCCACGGGAACTCTGGCTGGGCGCGTCGACCCTCCAGGCGATCCTTGCCAACGGCGTGGCGCCGGGCCTGCTCGACCGCCTGCTGGCGCGGCGCGCCTACGTCGGCCAGATGAGCGAACAGGCCGAGCCGGGAGGGCGTCCGGACAACCTGTTCCTGCCCCTGGAGGAAGGCCACGCCACTTGCGGCCGCTTCGCCAGCCGCTCGCGCTGCTCGGCGCTGTTGCTCAGCGCCGCCACGGTGTCCTGGGGATTGCTCGGCGCGGCCCTGCTGCTGGCCGCGCTGCTGCTATGGCTGTGAGCCGTCGCGACGGAACCAGCGGTAGCCGTAGCCAGCCAGCGAGACCCGGTTGCCGTGCGGAGGCGGGTAGTCGTCATCGGCGAGGATTTCCCGGTAGGCGCCGAGATCCAGCTCGCCTATGCACGCGCGTAGCGGCCGCTCGGACAGGTTGACCAGCATCAGGCTGCCGGGTGCCTGGCCGCGATCATGGCGCATGGCGAACAGCGCCGGCTGGTCGGTCGGTACCAGGCTGGCCTGGCCCAGGCCCGTCTCCGGCAGTTCCGCGCGCGCCCGGGCCAGGCGCCGTACCCGGTTGAGCAGGGAGTCCGGCGCCGCATCCTGGGCGGCGACGTTGACCCGCGTGCAGGCGAACGGCCCGTCCTCGATCGGCGCCACCGCCAGGCGTTCGGCGGGCGCGTCGGAAAACCCCGCGTGGGGCTGGTCGCTCCATTGCATGGGCGTGCGCACCGCCAGGCGTTCCGGGCGCCGCAGGTCGTCCCCCATGCCGATTTCCTCGCCGTAGCGCAGGATCGGCGTGCCCGGCAGGGACAGCAGCAGGGCGTAGGCCATCGCCTGGCGGCGGACGTCGCCGCCGAGCATCGGCGCCAGGCGCCGGCGGATGCCGCGGCCATAGAGGCGCATGTTCTGCTCGGGGGCGAAGGCGCGCATGACCTCCTCGCGCTCGGCCTCGCTCAGGCGCTCCAGGTCCAGCTCGTCATGATTGCGCAGCCACAGGGCGTAGCCGCAGCCCGGCGGCGGCACCGGCTGGCGGACCAGCGCGCGGCGCAGCGGTTCGGCGCTCTGCCGGGCGAGAGCGAGGAACAGGTGGTTGTTGATCCAGAAGTCCAGTACCAGCCCCAGTCGCCTGCCGTCGCCGAAGTAATGGCGGTAACGGTCGGGCTCGACGTCCACCTCGCCCATCAGCAGCGCCTCCGGCGCATGCCGGGCGAGCCGTTCGAGCAGCCAGGCGCCACGTCGCTCGTCACCGCCGCCGGCCTGTTCGACCAGGTGCGAGGCGGCATCCAGGCGGAAACCGGCGACGCCCAGTTCCAGCCAGTGGCTCATGACCCGCTCGACTTCCTCGATGACCCGCAGGTTCTTCAGGTTCAGGTCCGGCTCGTGGCTGTAGAAAAGATGGCGGTAGTACTGCCCGGCCTGGGCGTCCCAGTTCCAGATGCCGTCCTCCACGGAGGGAAAGATCGGCCGGTTGCCGTCGTCCAGCGGCCGGTCCGACCACAGGTAGTAGTCGCGACAGGGCGCCTCGCGGTCATGCCGGGCGGCGACGAACCAGGGGTGCTGATCCGAGGTGTGCTGCACCACCAGTTCGAGAATCACCCGCATGCCGCGCGCGGCGGCCTCGCTCACCAGCCGCCGGAGATCCTCCTCACTGCCGAAGCGCGGCTCCAGCGCCAGGTGGTCGCTGACATCGTAGCCGGCGTCGCGGAACGGCGAGCGGTACAGCGGCATCAGCCACAACGCACCGACGCCCAGTTCGCGCAGATAGTCGAGGCGCTCGACGATACCGGCCAGGTCGCCGCAACCGTCGGCGTCGCTGTCGCGGAACAGCGATGGATCGATCTGGTAGATCAGGCAGTGGCGATACCATTCAGCGTCCATCGCCACGCTCCCCTGGCCGCAGCAGCAGCGCCTGGCCGCCGCGCAACTCGCCGGCGTAGGGCTGCCCGGCGGCGACGCCATCGCTGGCCACCTCGACCTGCCAGGCACCGGCCAGCGGGAAGCCGTGGGCGGCGTCGGCGAAGTTGACGCAGACCAGCCGCTGGTCATCGCCATGGCGCCGACGGTAGGCCAGCACCTCGGGGTGCGACGGCAGCTCCTCCCAGTCGCCCAGCTGCAACGCGGGGCTGCCGCGGCGGCAGGCGAGCAGCCGGCGATAGAGCGCCAGCACCGAGCCGGGATCGCGCTCCTGGACCTCCACCGCCAGGGTATCCGCCTCGGGCGGGAAGGGCAGCCAGGCGGGCTCGCCGGCCCAGCCGTGGGGTGCGGCGGCTCGCCACGGCAAGGGCGCGCGGCTGCCGTCGCGGCCACCGGGGTCGACGCCATGCGCCGCCTCGATCGGCGCGTCCTCCAGGCCCAGTTCCTCGCCCTGGTAGATGAACGGCGTGCCGCGCAGGGTCAACAGCAGCACCGCAGCGGCGCGCGCCCGCGCCAGGGAGCCGCCGTAGCGCGTGCGGTGGCGACTGTTGTCATGGTTGGAGAGGACCCAGGTCGGCCAGGCCGCCGCCTGATTCAGCGCGGTTTCCACCTCGCGGATGCACAGGCGCAGGGTCACCGGGTCCCAGGGCGCGTCCAGCGGCGGGAAGTTGAAGGACATGTGCAGCTCGTCGCTGGCGCCGTAATAGGCGGCGACCCGCGCGGTCGAGCGGATGTTCACCTCGCCGACCAGCACGCGCTCGCCGGGATAGCTGTCGACCAGTCGGCGCAGCCCGCGCAGCACCTCGTGGCTGTAGGGCTGGTCGTTGATCCGCGCGATGCTCTCGCCGGCCGCGCAGCGCGGGTCGTCGGCGAACTCGGGATCCTTGCCGATGCAGTGCGCGACGTCGATGCGGAAGCCGTCGACACCGCGTTCCAGCCAGAACCTGAGAACCTCGTGCATCGCCTCTACTACCTGCGGGTTGCGCCAGTTCAGGTCCGGCTGCTGCGCCAGGAAGAAATGCAGGTAGTACTGCTGGCTGGCCTCGTCCCAGGTCCAGCTGCTGCCGCCATCGATGGCGGCGCGCCAGTTGTTCGGCTGGTCGCGCCAGATGTACCAGTCGCGCCGCGGATCGTCGCGCCCGCGTCGGGCGGCGAGGAACCAGGGGTGCTGGTCGGAAGTGTGGTTGGGCACGAAATCGAGCAACACCCGCAGGCCGCGCGCATGAGCTTCGGCGAGGAGGCGGTCGAGGTCGGCGAGGCTGCCGAACAGCGGATCGATGTCGCAGTGGTCGCAGATGTCGTAGCCGGCGTCGCGCATCGGCGAGCGGTACACCGGCGACAGCCACAGCGCGTCGACGCCGAGACGCTGCAGGTGGTCGAGGCGGGCGATCAGGCCGGGCAGGTCGCCGACGCCGTCGCCGTTGCTGTCGGCGAACGAGCGCGGATAGACCTGGTAGATCACCGCGCGCCTCCACCAGGGCGGCTGGAAGGATTGCAGCATGGGACCTCCTGGGCGGCTTCGACAGCCGCTTTCCTGCTTCGAGCCCGACGCCCGGCGCGGGGTTCGAATTTTCCGCGCGAGCGCCTGCGGCCCACCTACCAGAATTGGCAGGAGAAGGTGCCCACCTGTCGTGGATCAATGTCCACGCCCGGTCCGACTCCTAGTGTCGCCGGCTCCCAACTCTCTCTCACGGATGAAAGGGCAATGCACCTTCTTGAACGCCAACACGATATCCAGCCCCTCTCGCGGGCAGACATGACCATCCAGCTCAATGGCCAGCCCGTCGCGGTGGCTGCCGGCGAGACCGTGCTCAACGTGCTCAACGCGGTCGGCCTGCGGCGCGTCGCGCGCAACGATCACGGCCAGGCCAGTGGCGCCTTCTGCGGCATGGGCGTGTGCCATTGCTGCCTGGTCGCCATCGACGGCCGGCCCAAGCGCCGCGCCTGCCAGACCGTGGTGCGGCCAGGCATGCGGGTGGAAACCGAGGTCAATCGCTTCGACCGGGAGGATCGTCCATGAGCCAGCGTCCGCTGATCGTCGGCGGTGGCGCGGCCGGCATGGCCGCGGCCATCGAACTGGCCCGCCACGGGGTCTCCTGCGTGCTCGTCGACGAGGCCTCGCGCCCGGGCGGGGTGGTCTATCGCGGACCGCTGCGCGCCGGCGTCGACCCGGCCTACCTCGGCGCGCGCTACACCAGGGCCCTGGAAAAGCTGCGGCGTGACTTCGCCGCCTGCGCCGGGCACATCGACCTGCGTCTGAACAGCCGCGTGGTCGGCGGCGACAGCCAGCGCCTGATGATCCTCGACGAGGCGGAGCGGCTGCACGAAATGACCTATTCGCACCTGCTCCTGGCCACCGGCTGCCACGAACGCAGCGTACCGTTCCCCGGCTGGACCCTGCCCGGGGTGATGCTGCTCGGCGGCCTGCAATTGCAGATCAAGAGCGGCGCGGTGAAGCCGCTGGGCGATACCCTGATCGCCGGCAGCGGCCCGCTGCTGCCGCTGGTGGCCTGCCAGCTGCATGCGGCGGGGGTACGCGTCGCCGGGGTCTACGAGGCCTGCGCGTTCGGCCGCATGGCCAGGGAAAGCCTGGCGCTGCTGAACAAGCCGCAACTGTTCCTCGACGGCCTGAGCATGCTTGGCTATCTCAAGCTCAACGGCATCCCGCTGCATTACGGCTGGGGGGTGGTCGAGGCCGGCGGCGCTGGGGAACTGGCGGAAGTGACGGTGGCGCCCTACGACGATGAATGGCGGCCCGACCTGGAAAACGCCCGGTCGGTGCAGGCATCGACCCTTGCCGTCGGCTACGGCTTCATCCCGCGCACCCAGCTCAGCCAGCAACTGGGCCTGGAGCACGGCTTCAGCGACGACGGCTACCTGCGCGCGGAGTGCAACGTCTGGCAGCAGAGCAGCCAGCCGCATATCCACCTGGCAGGCGACATGGCGGGCATACGCGGCGGCGAGGCGGCGATGATCGGCGGACGCATCGCCGCCTTGTCGATCCTGTTGCAGCGCGAGGCGATTTCCCCCGCCGAGGCCATCGAACGGCGCGATTCCCATCTGGCCCGGCTGGAGGCGATCAAGCGCTTCCGCGCCGGGGTCGAGCGCTACACCCGGCGTGGCGCCCGCCAGGTCGAACTGGCTCGGGCCGATACGGTGATCTGCCGTTGTGAACAGGTCACCCGTGGCGACGTCGAACGCGCGCTCGAACAGGGCGTACAGGACATCGCCGGCCTGAAGATGCGCACCCGCGTCGGCATGGGCGACTGCCAGGGGCGCATGTGCATCGGCTATTGCAGCGATCGCCTGCGTAGCGCCACCGGGCGCGCCGACATCGGCTGGCTGCGCCCGCGGTTCCCGATCGACCCGATCCCATTTTCCGCATTTCAGAACCTCGGTACGGAAGCCTGAACATGAACAGAACCTATGACATCGTGATCGCCGGCGGCGGCGTGATCGGCGCGTCCTGCGCCTACCAGCTGTCCAAGCGCGGCAACCTGCGCATCGCCGTGGTCGATGCCAAGCGCCCCGGCAACGCCACCCGCGCCTCGGCCGGCGGGCTATGGGCGATCGGCGAATCGGTGGGGCTGGGCTGCGGGGTGATCTTCTTCCGCATGATGTCCGCCCGCAACCGGCGCGAGGCCCAGGGCGCCGCGGTGGCGGTGGACGCGAGCACGCCGCACATCCTGCCGCCGGCATTCTTCGACTTCGCCTTGCAGTCCAACGCGTTGTATCCGGAATTGCACCGCGAGCTCATCGAACGCCACGGCATGGACTTCAAGTTCGAGCGCACCGGCCTGAAGTACGTCATCCAGGACGACGAGGACCGCCAGTACGCCGAGCACATCGTGGCGCAGATCCCGCACCTCGCCGATCAGGTGCGCTGGCTCGACCGCGACGACCTGCGCCGCGCCGAGCCGGCGGTCAGCCAGGCGGCCCACGGCGCGCTGGAATTCCTCTGCGACCACCAGGTCAGCCCGTTCCGCCTGGCCGACGCCTACCTGGAGGGGGCGCGGCAGAACGGCGTCGAGCTGCTGCTGGGGAGCAACGTCACCGGCGTGCTGCGCCAGGGCCGGCGGATCAGCGGGGTGCGCACGGACAACGCCGGCGTGCTGCACTGCCAGACCCTGATCAACGCCGCCGGCGCCTGGGCCGCCGAGCTCAGCGAAATGGCCAGCGGCCGGCGCATCCCGGTCAAGCCGGTGAAGGGCCAGATCGTCCTCACCGAACGCATGCCGCGACTGCTCAACGGCTGCCTGACCACCAGCGACTGCTACATGGCGCAGAAGGATAACGGCGAGATCCTGATCGGCAGCACCACCGAGGACAAGGGCTTCGACGTCAGCAATACCTTCCCGGAAATCGCCGGCCTGGTGCAGGGCGCGGTGCGCTGCGTACCGCAGCTGCAAGAGGTCAACCTCAAGCGCACCTGGGCCGGGCTGCGCCCGGGCTCGCCGGACGAGCTGCCGATCCTCGGCCCGGTGGCGGAGGTGGAAGGCTACCTGAACGCCTGCGGGCACTTCCGCACCGGCATCCTCACCTCGGCGATCACCGGGGTGCTGCTCGACCGTCTGGTCCACGGGGAGCAACTGCCCCTGGACCTCACGCCATTCCTGGCGGCGCGCTTCCAGCCGGAGCGCTCCGCCGTGGCGGTGGCGGCCTGCTAGCTTCGTGGTGGCGACAGGCACCGGGCGGAGCGGGGCATGCCGCGCTCCACTCGGTCGCCGGGGCAGGGCGCTGGCGGGAAACGCGCCACGCTTGCCGGCGGACATGGCGGCGGTTGTATGCTCACCCGGAAAGCCCACTAGACGACTGGTCTAATTCAAGCTACCGTGCGCCCCATGAAAACCAGCTACGACGATACCCGCCAGCATCTGCTCGATACCGGATACCGGATCATGGCGGTCAAAGGCTTCTCCGGAGTCGGCCTCAACGAAATCCTGCAGACCGCGGGCGTGCCCAAGGGCTCGTTCTATCACTACTTCAAGTCCAAGGAGCAGTTCGGCCAGGCCCTGCTGGAAGACTACTTCCGCGCCTACCTGGCGGACATGGACCAGCGCTTCGCCGCTCCCGGGCTGAATGGCCGCGAGCGGCTGATGAGCTACTGGCAGAAGTGGCTGGACAACTCCCGCACTCCCTGCGACGAGCAGAGGTGCCTGGTGGTCAAGCTCAGCGCCGAGGTCGCGGATCTTTCCGAGAGCATGCGGATCACCCTGCGCGACGGATCGGACGGGATCATCGAGCGACTCGCCGGGTGCATCGAACAGGGCCGCGCGGACGCTTCCCTCGCGCCCTGCGACGCCCGTCGCAAGGCCAGCGCCCTGTACCAGCTGTGGCTGGGGGCGAGCCTGCTGAGCAAGCTGCATCGTCATCCCGGTCCGCTGGAAAGCGCGATGGAAACCACCAGGAGCCAGTTGGAGCCCTGAGTTTCGCGAGACCAAGAAGACCCGCCCCGGAAGAGGCGGGTATTTTTTCCGCCCGCAGCTAGTCGACTGGTCTAGTTTCAACCTGCACGGCACCGGCCGTGCAGCGTCAGACAGAGGAGCCTGGAAATGCCCCAATCCACGCAGGTCAACCGCCGTATCGTCCTCGCGTCGCGCCCCCACGGCGCCCCGACCCGGGAAAACTTCCGCCTGGAGCAGGCCCCGGTGCCGCAACCCGGCGCCGGCCAGGTGCTGCTGCGCACCGTCTACCTGTCGCTCGACCCGTACATGCGCGGACGGATGAGCGACGCACCGTCCTACGCACCGCCGGTGGAGCTCGGCGCAGTGATGGTCGGCGGCACGGTGAGCCGGGTGCAGGCATCCAAGCATGCCGACTTCAAGGTCGGCGACTGGGTGCTTTCGGCCAACGGCTGGCAGGATTATGCGCTGTCCGACGGCAGCGGTCTGGCCCGACTGGGCGAGGCCCCGGAACATCCGTCCCATGCCCTGGGCGTGCTCGGCATGCCCGGCTTCACCGCCTACATGGGCCTGCTCGACATCGGCCAGCCCCGGACCGGCGAAACCCTCGTGGTGGCCGCCGCCACCGGCCCGGTCGGCGCCACCGTCGGACAGATCGGCAAGCTCAAGGGCTGCACGGTGATCGGCGTCGCCGGCGGCGCGCAGAAATGCCGCCACGCGGTCGAGGTCCTGGGTTTCGATGCCTGCCTCGACCACCATGCCGCGGATTTCGCCGAGCGCCTGGCCGAAGCCTGCCCGCAAGGCATCGACATCTACTACGAGAACGTCGGCGGCAAGGTCTTCGACGCGGTGTTCCCCCTGCTCAACGCCAAGGCGCGGATCCCGGTATGCGGCATCGTCGCCCACTACAACGACACCGACCTGCCGCCGGGGCCGGACCGCCTGCCGGCACTGATGGGCACCATCCTGCGCAAGCGCATCAAGGTGCAGGGCTTCATCATCTTCGACGACTACGGTCATCGCTACGGCGAGTTCCAGCGCGACATGTCGCAATGGATCGCCGAGGGCCGCATCCAGTATCGCGAGGAGCGGGTCGACGGTCTCGAGAACGCCCCCGAGGCGTTCTTCGGCCTGCTCCAGGGACGCAACTTCGGCAAGCTGGTGATCCGCGTCGGAGCCGACGCATGAGCCGGCCGATCCAGGCGCTCGGCGGCCTGCGGGGGAAGCGCCGGGCGTTGCTCCTCAAGGAGCTGGACGAGGCGTCCCGCACCACCACCATTCCGGGTTGAGACCCACGACCAATAAGGAGTCACGCAAATGAAAGTCGGTTTTCTCGGGTTGGGCGGCATGGGCTCGGCGATGGCCACCCGCCTGGTACAGGCGGGGCTCGAGGTCACGGTCTGGAATCGTTCCGCGGCGGCCTGCGAGCCGCTGCTGGCGCTGGGCGCCGCCAGGGCGGGCGAGGCCGCCGAGCTGTTCGGCCTGGACGTGGTCATCAGCATGCTGGCGGACGACCAGGCGACCCGCGGGGTACTGCTCGACAGCGGCGTGCTCGAACGGGCGCGTCCCGGTCTCATCCATCTGAGCATGTCGACGCTGTCGATCGGCTGCGTCGAGGCGCTCGCCGCAGAGCACCGGCGCCTGGGGCTGGCGTTCGTCGCCGCGCCGGTGTTCGGGCGCACCGACGTGGCCGCCGCCGGCAGGCTGAACATCGTCGTCGGTGGCCCGGAGGAGGCCATCGAGCATGTCAAGCCGCTGCTGGAGATTATGGGACAGAAGACATGGTTTTTCGGAAAAGATCCACTCAGCGCAATGGCGGTGAAGATCTCTGGTAACTTCATGATCGCCAGCGCCATCGAAAGCATGGGCGAGAGCGTCGCCCTGGTGAAACGCCTGGGCGTCGACCCCGGACGCTTCATGGAACTCATGTCCTCGACGCTGTTCGATGCGCCTGTCTACCGCAACTACGGTCCGCAGATCGTCGAGCAGCGCTTCACTCCCGCCGGCTTCCGCCTGGTCCTCGGGCTGAAGGACGTCGACCTGGCGCTGTCCGCCGGCAAGAGCCGCAACGTACCGTTGCCGCTGGCCAGCCTGCTGCACGATGTGCTGCTGGAGGCCATCGCCCATGGCGACGGGGAATCGGACTGGACGGCGCTGGCGAAGGTAGCGTTGTCACGATCGGGACAAATCTGAGAAGGTTCTTCGCACGGCCCCCGGCCCGTGAAGCTGTTCGGCAATCTGACGTGCTTTCCATCAATTCTTTCATCGGGAAGAAGGTATGTCCGAGCGTGGGACGGCTGTCGAAGGCCGGATCGACTGGCAACGGATCCTGCTGATCCTGTTCACCACCACCCTGGTGGGCGGCGTCTGTGGGATCTTCGTGATCAACGAACTGGATCGCCAGCACGACGGGGCGCACCTGGCGTCCTATACCGAAATGGCCCTGGAGCGGGCGCTGGAGATCTCCTCGGCGGCCGACCAGATGCTCGCCGAGATGAACGCCGGCAGCGCGCCGGCCTGCGGCGACCGCGACCTGGAGATGCTGCGCTCGATCGTGCTCGAGTCGCGTTTCATGAGCGACGTCGGCCGGATCAGCGGCAACCAGGTGATCTGTACCGGGGTGCGCGGCCGCTTGCGCGCGCCCTGGGGGCTGTCCGCACCCGACCGGGTCGACCGCGCCGGCACCCGCTTCTGGTCCGAGGGCATGCCGTTGCCGCTGCAGGTGCTGCCGACCGGCCTGGTCGCCCGCGGCAACGCCATCGTGTTCATCGCCCCGCATGCCTATTTCGACGTCGACCACCCGGACGCCGGCATCTCCGCCGCCGCCGTCTCGGCCAACGGCGACTACATCTACCACCGCTTCGCCGGGGAGCAGCGCCCGGCCCCGGAGATGCCCGGCAGGCCCGCTTGGCCGGAAGTCTCCGGCGCCCGCCAGGCAAGCCGCTGCGAGCCGGACCAGGACCTCTGCGTGGTCTCCCACCTGCGCGAGCGCGGCCTGCTGAACACCGAGCCGGACCGCGCCGCCATGGCCGCGGCGATGGGCGGCGGGCTGTTCTTCGGGGTCATGTTGCTGCTGAGCTACCTGTTCGGCTTCCTCAGCGACGAGAAGCTTCCCGCCAGGCTCCTGCGCGCGTTGAAGCGCGAGGCGCTGGAGGTGCACTACCAGCCGATCGTGCGCCTGGCGGACGGCCGCTGCATCGGCGTCGAAGCCCTGGCGCGCTGGACCGACAGCAGCCTGGGCCGGGTGTCTCCCGACATATTCATCGGCGCCCTGGAAGAAAGCGGCGACATCCAGTTGCTGACCCGCTTCGTCTTCCGCCGTGCCCTCAGGCAGCTGGGCCCGCTGCTGAGAAAGGAGCCGGGGTTCTATGTCAGCATCAACGTGACCGGCAAGGACATCGCCAATCCCGGATTCATCGACTTCGCCATCCGCCAGATGGCCCGCGAGCGCGTGCTGCCTGCACAGGTCGCCCTGGAGCTGACCGAACGCACCACCGAGGCCCAGGACTGCCTGCTGGCGGGGATGAACCGCCTGCGCGAGCTGGGCCTGAAGATCTACGTGGACGACTTCGGCACCGGCCACTCGAATCTGGTCTACCTGGCCAACCTGCCGGTGGACGCGATCAAGATCGACAAGGTCTTCACCCAGTCGATCGGCGAAAGCGAAGCCGTCGAGCTGATCTTCGACAAGCTCTGCTCGATGGCCGAACAGTTGCAGATCGGCGTGGTGGTCGAAGGAATCGAAACCCAGGCCCAGGCGGACTACGTCTCGCGCCGCTCGCCGGAAGCCCTCGGCCAGGGCTGGCACTTCGGCAGGGCGTTGGCGCTTGAGGCCTTTCTCGCCTATTACCGGGATCCCCCCGCCCGCATGCGGCCATGAATCCGTGCGACGAGCGTGCCGGGGGAGCGTTGCAGGGTGGCGGCTTTTCGCGGAACAGGCGGCTGCGCTAGCATCGCCGCTCCACACCGGTGGAGGCCCGGACGGCCGCCCCGGATCGCACGGATCGGCCGGAAACGGCCGCGATGACTACAGGCCGCCGCATGTACGCACCGACACCCGCCCTGGACAACCAGCTCGCCGACGCCCTGCCGCAGTGGCGCGATCTCGCCCGCACCGCCGCGGTTCCACGACGAAACCTCGACCTTGCCGACTGGAACGCCGACTGGCGTGGCCTGTTCGGCGCACTCGAACGCTTTTCCCGGAGCCACGCCTACCGGCAGCCTGGCGCGGTGCAGGGGTATGCGGCGCTGGAGAGCGCCTGGAGCTGGGGTAGCGCCGCGGAGAATGCCAGCACGCTGCTGCTCAAGGGTATCGACCGGGGCCTGCCGGGCGCCGCGCTGCGCCCCGTCTACCGGGAAACGGCGGCGCTCTGGCTGGATTACGCGCGGTTGCTCGGCGCCGCGCGCGACAGCCTGCGGCAGCAGGGCGAGGAGAACTTCGAAGCGACCCCGGCCCTGGCGCCACGCAGCGGCCAGTACCCGTTCGCGTTGCAGCTGCTGGCCATGGGCGTGCTGCTCGACGCCCAGGACCTTCTTCCCGCGTTGGTCGAGGAAGTTCTTCTGTTCGACACCGACCGTCTTCTCGACTACCTGAGCGCGGCCGCCCTCGGCCTGGTCGAGGCCAGCGGGGAAACCTTCCATCCGCGACCGTTCGGCGAGCTCCGGGCGTTCTTCGAAGCCCCGGACGACAGCGCCGCGCAGGCGCTGGTGCCATACCTGCAACGCCAGTACCGGGAGTTCTTCCAGTTGTCGCCCAAGGCCCAGAAAAAGACCCACCGCCTGGCCGGGCCCGAATCCTGGGGCTGGTGGGCCATGGAAGTGTCGGCCCTGAGCGTGCTCTACGGCTGGGACGACAAGGCCCTGCGCGACTCCCCGCACTACCTCGCCGATCTGGTCGACTACGCCCGGGCGCAGGGCAGCGACTAGTCCTGCAGGAACAGCATCCGCGGCGGCTCATGCATGAGGAAGTCGCGGTGCGAGATGTTCCAGGCGTAGGCGCCGGCCAGGGTGAACACCAGCAGGTCGCCGACGGCCAGGGCGGCGACCTGCTGCCGCCGGGCCAGCACGTCCTTGGGCGTGCACAGCTGGCCGACCAGGGTCACCGCCTGGTCCTCGATTTCCGCGGCTCGCTCGCCGCGCACGACGACGAAGGGATGGTCGTGACCCTGCGCCGCGGGGGTGCGGAAATGGTGGGTGCCACCCCGGGCGACGGCGAAAAGCTCGCCATGGTTGCGCTTGATGTCGAGCACTTCCATCGCGTAGTAGCCGCATGGCGCGGCGATGTAGCGGCCAACCTCGAAGCGCAGGCGGATACCCCCCATGCCTTCTTCGTCGAGGAGGGCCGGCAAGGCGTCGCAGAAGCCCGACCAGTCGAAGGAGCGCGCGAAATCGCGGTAGTCGATGCCCATCCCGCCGCCGACGTTCAGCAGCGACAACGGCAACCCCGATTCGCCAGCGATTCGCAGGAAGGCGCGGCAGTAGGCGCGGACCAGTTGCAGGTGGGCGCTCACGTCGAGCTGGTGGGAAAGCAGGTGGAAGTGCAGCCCCTTCAACTCCAGCGCGGGCTCCTCGCGCAGCAGCGCCAGGGCCTCGTCGAGCGCTTCCTCGTCGAGTCCGAAGGGCGTCGGCTTGCCGCCCATGACCAGGCGGCTGTCGGGAGTTTCGTCCAGCTTCAGGTTCAGCCGCAGCAACAGCGGGATCCGTCGCTCGCGCCGCCTGGCGAGGCTGGCCAGGCGGCGCAGCTCGTGCAGGCTCTCGACGTGGAAGGCATCGAGGTTGGCCAGCAGCGCGGCGTCCAGTTCGCTTTCCAGCTTGCCGGGGCCGCCGAATATCAGCGGATGCTCCGGACAATGTTGGCGAAGCCAGGCCAGTTCGCCGCCGGAAGCTGCCTCGAAGCCGTCGACCAGCGGCGCCAGGGTGCGCAGGATCGCTGCCTCCGGATTGGCCTTGGCGGCATAGAAAAGCTCGCATGCGGGCGGCAGCGCCGCGCGCATCGCGCGAACCCGTTCGGCCAGCGCCGGCAGGTCGTATAGGTAAGCGCAGAGCGGCTCCTCGCGCTGTCGACGCAGGTCGGCGAGGGCCAGGCGTATGCGTGGCGGCAGGTTCATGCGCGGTCTCCATGGAACAGGGGATTGGGCAGGGCGGTATAGCCGGCCTCGCGGTCGGCGCGTTGCAACAGGCGGGTCATGAAGTTTTCCTTGCTGGGCAGGGCGGCGCCGGCGCACAGCCCGCTCAGCTCAGCGGGATTGCCGAGCCGCGCGCATTGCGCCCGCAGTTCTTCGCCGAGCAGTGTCCACAGGCGCCGCTCCAGCGCCGCGTCGCCGTCGGCAAGATGGAACAGCGCTTCGCCCAGGTTATTCACCAGCGCGCAATAGGCGACCCGTTTCCAGGCCTTCTCCGGGCTGTAGTAAAGGGAGGCGCGGGTGCGTTCGTCGAGCCCGGCCAGGCGTTCTTCCGGCCAGTGCCCGGCGACCAGCTTGGTGCCTTCCAGGTCGCGGACCCAGACCCGGCAGGGCAGGCCATCGTCGTCGAAGCCGAGCAGGGTGTTCTGCAAATGGGGTTCCAGGACCACCCCCTGGCGATAGAGGCAGTGCAGCACACCACCCAGCAGCAGGCCGGCATAGCGCTGCAGCCACAGCGCGGCGGTCTCCTCGCGCCCCAGGCCGAGCCGCGCCGCGCACTGGCGCAGGCGCGAGGCGCACATGCCGTGGCCGTCCAGGCCCCAGGTGAAGAGCGCCATGGCGACCTGCGGGCGATAGGCCTCGCGACTGCCGGCATCGAAGTTGCCGCGGTAGAGGATACCGAAGCACTCGGTGACTTCGCGGGCTTGCTCGGCGCTGCCCAGCGCGCTCAGGTCGAGGGTACTGGCGGCGGGCTCGGGCATCAGTTCGAAGCCCGGCTGGTGCCTGGCCAGGTCGGCCATCGCCGGCCGCAGCAGGCGGGTCAGGGCCACTGCGCTGTGGAGTTCGTACCAGGCGTTCTTGCGGATGCAGTTGGTCAGGCGCACGTGCACCGAGAACTTGAGGAAGTAGGCAAGCTCGGGGTGATACAGGGTACGCACCGACGAGGTCGGATACAGCGGCGCGCCCAGCGCGCCCCTGTAGGCCATCAGTCCCCGCGACATGGCGCGTTGTACCAGGGGGTTGCCCAGGATGCGTTGCACCTCCCAGGGGTGGCACGGATAGAGATGCTCCTCGCCGGACAACTGGCGCAGGGTCGCCCGCGGATCGTCGCCCAGATGGCGGAACAGCGAGGGATCGACCTGGAACCAGTGCAGCGAGAAGTGCGCGCCGACCTCCGGGGAACAGGCCAGCAGGGACTCCAGGGAAACCCCCTCGCGACTCTTCGGGGTCGGATGCAAGGCATGGCCCCATACCTGGTGCTGCTCCGAGCGCAGCAGGCTGTCCTGCGGCAGCTGCTGCGCCGGAACCGCGTGACGGAGGAAGACCCGGGTGACGCTCAGGCTGTTGTGGATCTGCCCCATCAGTTCGCCATGGCGCTCCGCGCTGGCCAGGGGCGCCAGCAGCAATTGCGCCAGTTCCATGACCCCCAGGGGGCGCCAGCCCTGACCGTTACCCTTGAAATAGGGCGCGCTGGTGAAGCGGCAGCGACCGAGCGCACTGGTGCGGTCGGCGGCTACCGCCAAGCGGCCGCCGGCCAGGTCGATGCAGACGCGGGTGCCGGCGAGCTGGCGCAGGCTCATCGGCAGGTCCTGGCCACGCGCGTCGAGGCAGGCCTCGCCACGGGGCAGGGCATACTCGCGCAGATAGCAGTTGAGCAGGCATTCGATGGCGTGCCGCTGGGCGTCGCCGGCCAGCGCGTGGTCGTGCAGGGACAACGAGTCGGGTGCTGCGGTCATGCGGTGATCTCCCGAGGAGCGACGAGCAGGGGACGCGCCAGCCACAGCGCCGCGAAAGCGGCCAGGCCGGCGACCAGGAACGGTGAAGCGATGCCGTAGTGCTGGCTGGCCAGGCCGGCCGCGGCACCCGCGGCAGCGCCGGCCCATTTGCCGCTGGAGTCGAACCAGGCGAACAGCCGTCCGGCGCTGCCATGGCGGCGGCGCTGACTGAGACAGCGATGCAGGCCGATGAAGGCGAGCAGCATGCCGAGCCCCGCGAGCAGGCGCCAGGCGAACAACGACAGCGGTTGGCCGGCGCCGAACTGCAGGAAGTTGCCCAGGGCGAACAGCCCCAGCCCCGGCAGCAACAGGTTGGCGGGGTAGCGCTGCAGGCGCGGCAGGGCCACCAGGTAGACCAGGTGCGGCAGCGCGTAGAACAGGCCGATGAGAGCGTCGTTGCGCAGGCCCAGGGCCTCGCCATAGGGAACGAAGTAGGGGAAGCCCAGCACCATCGCGAAACAGAACAGGAACTGCACGGCGAGCAGCCGCGCCAGGTCGCCCGGCAGGGCGCCCGCACCGGCTTCCCCGGCACTCCCGGAGGCCCGCTGGCGGCCATGATCGGCAGGCAACGGGAGGATCAGCACGAAAGCCAGCAACGGCAGCCAGGCCAGCACCCGGTAGAGTTCCTGGCCCATGCCGCTGGCGGTCAGCAGGCCGAGCAGGACCGGTCCGCTGATCATCGCCAGGCGCGCCGAGTACTGGGTCCAGTTCAGTGCGCGCGACAGCTCGCCGTCGTCCAGCTGGGTCGCCAGGTAGGCGTTGGAGGCAGCCATGGCGCCACCGAAGCTGCCCTGGATCACCAGGGCGAGGACGAACGTCCAGAGGTTGGGGCTCAGCCCGGCCAGCAGGAAGCCGAGCGCCAGTCCCGCATGTGCCCGCAGCAGGGACAGCCGGCACCCATGGCGGTCGGCCAGGCGGCCCCAGAACGGGGCCGCCAGCGCGGTGCACAGGGTCGGCAGGACGAACAGCACGCCGATGGCCCAGCCCGGCGTGCCCGGCGCCAGGTCGGCGAGGATCCGCGGCAGGAACAGGGGCACGCCGAGGGCGGTGAACGCCGACAGGTAGTGACCGAGCAGGACGCTGTACATCAGGCGCCGGGACATGCGTCGTCCCCCCGCAGGAAATTCGCGGCGCTGTAGCCGTAGAACTTGTTGATGTCGCGAGCCCCCGACCAGGCCTTGCTGAACAGGCTGCCGGCGCTGAGCAGGTATTTCACCGGCAGGCGCGGACTGTCGAGCAGGAAGCGCCGCGCCTCGGCGCACGCCAGGCCTTCCGCCTCGAGCCCGTCGAGGCAGGCGCGCAGGCGTTCGCGCAACCTCGCGTAGAGCGCTTCGCGCGGGGCCAGGCGGGCCGCAGCGATAGCCTCGATTGGCGCGACGATGTTCAGTTGCAGGGTGATGGTGGTGAACATCTCCGCCAGCGCCTGGGAACCTTCGACGCGGATACGCTCGTCGCGCAGGGCGGCGCAGTGGCCGGCCAGGTCGGGACGGGCCGCGAGGAAGCGCCGCGGCCAGAGACGCGCCGCGTCGTTGTCCTTCATCAGCAGGCGCAGCGGCTGGCCGGGCTGGAACAGCAGCACGGCGTTCTGCTGGTTGGCCTCCAGGGCGATGCCGTAACGCAGCCACAGGCGCAGGTGCACCTGCAGGAGGAGGTCGAGGTAGCGCTCCAGCCAGTCGTCCAGGTCGCCACCGTGGAAACGCTCGACCAGCGCTTCGAGGAACAGCCGGCCATCCTCCAGCGGACTGGCCAGCGCCGCCACCGGGACCAGGGTGGCGCGCTCCAGGCCGGACGGATAGCGGCGCACGATATAGGCCAGGTGCCTGTGCTCGCCGACATGGCCGCCGTGGCTTTCGTCGACATGCAGGTAGCGATCCGCCAGGGCCGGGTCGCGCTCGGCCAGCGCCTGCAGGATACGCTGCAGGGTATGGCCGTCATACAGGGTGCTCGGCTTGATCAGGCGCAGGTTGCGCGCCCCGAGGGTGCGTACCAGCAGCGGCAGCTTGATGTGCCAGTCAGGATGTTCGACGCAGGCCACGGTGCGCACGGAAAGCGTCGGCTGCACCCACAGCGCGCTGCCGGGCGCGCGCAACGCGTCCGCCGGCAGGCCGTGGCGCTCCAGTTCCGCCCAGGTCAGTGGGTGCACCGGCAGCAGCGCATGGCTCTGCGCCAGGGCGGGGTCCAGGCCCACTTCGGCGAACCCCGGCCAGTGCGCCGGCGCGGTGCTGGCGAGGGTCAGCTCGGACTTCGGCAAGGCCAGCCAGTTGAGCGCGAAGCGCGGGGCGAACTCCGGCGCATAGCGGCGCAGGGCGTCCCGGTCGAAGCCGCTCTTGGCGCGCGCGGTCGGGTAGAACGGATGATCGAGGTAGCTGGCCAGGCGATCGATGCCCAGCAGGCGCTCATCCCAGCCCGCGGCGTCGAGCGGTTCGCCGGCGCCATGCCGGCGCCGCGCCACGCGGCAGAGGGCGCGATGAGCCACCGCGCACTCGGCCTCGGCGAGGTAGTCACGGAACAGTTCCCGGCTTTCCGCGTCCAGCCCCAGGGCGAGGAGTTCCAGCCACCGGCCATGCCCCCGCTCCAGCAGCACCGCGCCATCCTGCCTGCGCAGCCAGGCATCGCACGTTGCGCTCCAGGCCTGCAGCGGTGCTCCGCGGCGGACCGGCAGCCAGAGTTCGCCAAGCGGGAGATGGTCGATGCGCAGCCAGGCGTCGGGGGCGGCCAGCGGCCAGTGCCCGCCCAGCTCGGCCGGAAGCGCGCCGGCCCGACCCTCGCTGGCCAGGCCGCGGATGTCCTCACGCAGGAAACAGTCGATGATGCGCTGGCCGATCACCGCCCGGTCGGCGCAGGAAGCCACGGCGCTCATGCCAGCACCCAGCGCAGGTCGGCCAGGCTGGCCTGCAGGCGCGCCCGCAGGGTGGCGTCGTCGCGCTCGATCAGGCGCAGCACGCCGACATAGTCCTTGTTCGAGTGGCTGAGGCGGATCTCGTCGCCGCTGCGATACAGCGCGCGGTAGTCACGCCAGCGGCAGTCGTCCTGCTCGCTGAAGCTTTCCGGCGCCTGGCTCAGCACGCCGGAGCGCTCGGCGACCAGGTAATGCACCAGCGCCTCGGCGGCCGCGGCCAGCGGCTCGCTGAGCGGTTCGCCCAGGTGCAGGGCGAGGATACGCTCGAACCAGCCCTGCGGTAGCAGGCGGTCGAGCAGGAACTCCCGGCCATCGCCGATGCTGCGGTAGTTGATCTCCACCAATACCGGCCCCTGCGCAGTGAGGATGAATTCGCTGTGGCAGACCCCGAAATTGATGCCGAAGGCAGCCACCTGGGCCAGGGCCGCGGCACGGTTCTCACGGCTCAGCGGTCCGTTCCAGCGCGCCGCCAGCTCGACGAAATGCGGCGGCGCCGAGAGGTTCACGTCGAAACCGCCGATCGCCCTCAGGCGCTGGCCGTCGCCGAGGGTTTCCAGGGTGAACAGCGGGCCCTCCAGGTAGGCCTCCAGCAGCAGCGCGCGGCCGGGATTGAGCTGCCAGAAACGCGTGCAGTAGTCGCGCAGCGCGTCACCATCACGGCACAGGCGGACATCCAGGCTGGCCACTCCTTCACGCGGCTTGGCCACGACCGGGTAGGGAACCTCGTCGGGCAGTGCCGCGCCCGGCACCAGCACGCGGAACCAGGGGCAGGGCAGGCCGAGTCGCAGCAGGCGCTCGCGCATCAGCGCCTTGTTCTTCGCCGCCAGGCACAGACGCCAATCCTTGCCGGGACAGGCGAAGGTCTCGGCCACCAGCGCGGTGGCGGTCTGCAGGTGGTCGCTGTTGCTGAACACCGCGAGTGGCGTCCAGCCATGGGCGTTGATCAATTCGACCACGGCGAGCGGATTGAACACGTCGCACTCGTGGATCTCCAGGCGTTCGGCCGGATAGTCCGCGTCCGCCAGCTGGCGTCGATGCTGCTGCGCATGGTCGGTGATCAGCAGCACCGGCAGCCCACGCGCCATGGCGGCGGGAAGGAAACCCTCGGTGATGGCGGGATGGGCGATGTGGGTGAGGATCACGAGCGGTCGTTGCATGGCGGCCTCCGGGTGGGCGACAGCCGTCCCTCCGCTGGGGCGGACGGCTGTGTGGTACGGGGTAGGTGGGTTAGAAGCGGTAGTTGAGACCGACCGTGAAGGTCCGTCCTGGCGCCGGCTGGCGGCCCCACGGGCTGGTATCGATACCGCGGTAGTAATACTGGCGGTCGAAGAGGTTGCTGATGCCGGCGGAGGCGGTCAGCAGGCTCTTGTTGGCGAACTTGAATTCCCGCTCGATGGCGGTGTTCCACAGCCAGTAAGACGGCAACTCGCCGACCGAGGCCGTGACGTTCTCTGCATGACTGTTGGCGGCGTCGGTGAAGCTCTTGCTGACGTAGAGGCCGTCCAGGCTATAGGTCCAGAACTCGGCGAAGCGATAGCGTCCGTCGAGAATGACCTGGTGCCTGGAAGCGTAGGGCACTTCATTGTCCGCGTACTGGCCGCTGCGCTGCTCGGCGTCCAGGTAGGCATAGCCGGCATGCAGTTCCAGGCCGCGGATGGCTTCGGGCGACCAGAATATCTCCGTCTCGATCCCCTGGTGGCGGGTGCTGCCGAGGTTCACGAAGCGGTCGGTGCTGGCGTTGTATTCGATCTGGTCGTCGAAATCGATGCGGTACAGGCCGAAGTCCACCCGCAGGCCGTTCCAGGGGGTGTAGCGCACGCCGGTCTCGTAGTTCCAGGCGATCTCCGCATCCACCGCGCCCTCCTTGACGATCTGCGTGACCTGCGGCGGGCGCAGGGAGCGCTGGGCGTTGGCGTAGACGAACCATTCCTCGGTGGCCTGGAAGCCTACGGTCAGGCCGGGCAACCACTCCTTGGCCTTGTTGGTGCGCTGGAAACCGGTGACGCTGTCGGAGTAGTCCATCGTCGCGTTTTCGTAGCGCACCCCGGGAGTGATGGTCAGGCGATGGTCGAGCAGGCTGATGGCGTTGCTCAGGTAGAAGGCCTTGGCATCGTTGTCGAAGCTCCAGTCGCGGAACACGCTGGTGACGCCACTGTTCAGGTTCTGCCGGTCGACCCGGTAGTCGATGTCCTCCTTCACGTAGCGCGCCCCGAGCAGCCAGGTCTGGCCGATGCTATCGCCGTCGATGCTCATGCTCAGGCGCGGCTCGCTGCCCCAGACCTTGAAGTCGCGCGGGCCGTCCTGCTTGGTCACGGGCTGCGCATCCGGGGTGAATGGCAGGCCGACGACGAAGTTGCGATAGCTGTTGTGGGCGAAGTTGGTCCAGCTGAACTCCACCGAGTCGAACGGCCCGACCGCGCCGAAGTACTGGGTATAGGTGCCCCAGACCCGGTCCGTATCGCCCTCGAAGCGGTCCAGCGGGCGGGTGGATTGCCGTGGGTCGTCCTTGTAGTCCCTGACGCTCAGGGCGCCGGCCAGGTCCATGTCGGCGACATAGCGCTGGACGCCGAAGGTCAGCTCGCGGTCGTCGTCGATGAGCCACTGGCCACGCAGGCGGTAGTTCTGGATGTCGGTGTCGGAGTGCTCGCGGCCGTACTCGCCGTTGACCGTGTTGAGGTCCAGCTGCAGACCGAAGTTGTCGGTCAGGTAGCCGCCGGTCCCCAGGTAGCTGTCCCACAGCTGCCGTCCACCCGGGGCGAAGGTGGTGCGTTCCTGCAGGGTGGTTTCCCACTCGCGCGGAATCGGCCGGCTGATGAAGTTGATCACCCCGCCGACGTTGTTCGGGCCGTACTGGACCGCCGCGCCGCCGCGCACGATGTCGATCCGGTCGATGGTCGCCAGGGTCATCGGGAACAGCGACATGCCGGTCTGGCCGTAGGGCGCCAGCGCCAGCGGGACGCCGTCGGACAACGCCTGGATGCGCCCGCTGCGGCTTTCATAGAGACCGCGGACGGAAATCTGCGGCAGCGCGCCGGTGCCGGTCTCGTCGAAGATCTTCACTCCGGGGACCCGCTGCAACGCGTCGTCCAGGCCGCGCACGCTGCCTTTGCTCAGGTCCTGCGCATCGACCACGCTGCGGCTGCCGCTGTAGGTGAGCACCTCGGGATCGCTGGCTTTCCCGAGCACGTCGCCCTTGATCACCATCGGGTCCAGGGCGGCGTCTTCCTCCTCCGCGGCATTCGCGATGCCAAGGGCCAGGAGGCTGAAGGGAAGGGCAAGTAATGGGATTGTTGTTTTCATTCGTGCTTGCGACTGCTCTTGAGGGAGTGAAGGGTCAGGGGGTGGATTGCAACTCGCCCAGGCGGTTCTTCAGGGCCGCCTGGAGCAGGCCGCGGTCTTCGCCGGCGAGAAAGGCGCGGATGCCGGCGGCCTGCCAGTGACGGCGCTGCTCGGGCGTACGCGGGTTGGCGCAGAACGGTACGCCGGTCGCCCGGCAGGCCTCGGCCATTTCCTGCAGGGCCTGCCAGACCCGCGGATGCAGGGGTTCGGGACCGAGTCCCAGGTCGAGCGCCAGGTCGAGGGCGCCTTCCAGGAGCATGCCGACGCCGGGCAACTGGAGGATTTCCGGCAGCGCGCGCAGGCCGGCGGCGCTCTCGATCATCGGAACGATCGGCCGGGCCCGGTTCGCCAGTTCGATGTAGTCCGCCAGGGACAGGCGACCGAAGCCGGTGACCCGGCCGCCGGTGATGCCACGGCGGCCGAGCGGCGGGAAGAACGCGGCCTCGATGGCCCGCGCGACCTCGGCGGCGCTTTCCACCCGCGGCAGGACTATCGCCTCGACGCCGGCATCCAGCGCGCGGCCGATGAGCTTGGCGTCCACTTCGGGGATCCGCAGCCAGGGCGAGATTCCAGCCGACTCGCAGGCGCGCAGGCAGTGCATCAGGTCGTCGCCGGAGCGCAGCAGGTGCTCCATGTCGAGGATCACGAAGTGATAGCCGGCGAGGGCGATCATTTCGCAGAGCAGGGGGGAGGGTACCGAATTGAGCAAGCCGTAGACGCATTCGCCGTCGTTCAGTCTTGCCTGGACAGGTGAAGGCCGGATCATTCGCGAGGCGCACCCTTAGGAGAATTCTGGCGAATGATAACGAGTCGCAAATAAATGTAAATTACATTTATGTTATTTTCCGCGCCTCGACATGGTGGCGAAAAGCCGCGTCATACGGGGCTTCCAGCGAGTAGAGGAGTAGCCGGGCCCGACCGAACAGTTCCTTCGATCGGGTCAGGGACTACGTCGTTCAGGCCCGCCGGCGCCGGCTCAGGAACCCGGCGAAGAGGTCGAGGCTGGTGCAGAGCAGGAAGTAGAGCAGGGCGACGAACAGGAAGATTTCCGTCGGGTGGACCATCACCCGATTGCTCACCTGGGTGGCGACGAAGGACAGCTCGCCGACGCCGATCACGTAGGCCAGGGAGGTGTCCTTGATCAGCGACACCCACTGGTTGAGGAACGACGGCAGCATCACCGGCAGCGCCTGTGGCAGGATCACCAGGCGCAGCACCTGCCACGGCCGCAGTCCCAGCGCGCGGGCGGCCGCCCACTGTCCGGCGGGGAGGCTGTGGATCCCGGCGTACACCGAGTGGGCGAGGTAGGCGCCGCCGATCAGCGACAGCGCGCAGACCACGGTGGCCAGCGCCGGTACGTCGACGTGGAAGACGATCGGCAGGAGGAAGTAGGTCCAGAAGATCAGCATCAGCACCGGGATCGCGCGGAAGAAGCCGAGCAGCGTCACCAGCAGCAGGCGCGGCTTGCCGGGCAGTACCGCGAGGGCCACGCCGAGGACCAGGCCAAGCACCGCCGAAACCAGTCCGGAGAGCAACGCCAGCAGCAGGGTCAGCGCCGCTCCGCCGAGCGGGCCGTCCGGGTAGGCGCCGAGCAGCAGGTAGGACAGGTTGTCCGAGATGACCGAGAAATCCATCTCAGGCACCTCCCTGGCGATAGCGGCGGGTCTGCTGCAACGCCTGGCCGAAGGCTTCGATCAGGGCGATGGCGCCGATGTAGAGGAGGGTGGCGATGCCGAAGGCCTGGAAGGTCTTGAAGGTTTCGGTTTCTACCTGGCGCGAAGCGTAGGACAGCTCGGCCAGGCCGATGGCCATCGCCAGCGAGGAGTTCTTCAGCGCATTCATGTACTGCCCGAGCAGCGGCGGCAGGGCCGTGCGCAGGGCCTGCGGCAGCACCACCACGCGCCATACCTGGCGCTGGGTCAGCCCCAGGGCGAGGCCGGCGGCGCGCTGCTCGGGGCGTACCGAGGCGATGCCGGCGCGGAACTCCTCGGCGACGAAGGCCGACGTGTACAGGGTCAATCCCCAGGCGCCGGCGAGGAACTCGAAGGACGGCCAGTCGAGCAGGGGCGTCTCGTGCGGCGTGTTCAGCCAGCTCACCAGTTCCTCCGGCAGCAGCGCGGGAACGCCGAAGTACCAGAAGAACAGCTGCACCAGCAGCGGGGTATTGCGGAACAGCGCCAGGTAGGCGCGCGCCGGCCAGGACAGCAGGCGCCGGCGCGACAGCCGGGCGATGGCCAGGGGGGCGCCGACCAGGGTGGCGAGCAGGCAACTGAGCAGGGAAAGGCCGAGGGTCAGCAGGAAGCCGTCGAGCAACCAGCGCAGGTACTGCGGGGCGAGAAGTTCGCCGAACATGTGCGGGATTCCGTCGGGTAGAACGAAAAACGCGCCTCAGCGAAGTGAGGCGCGCGGTGGTGCGGGCGAAGCGGGCCGCTCAGCTCTTGTCGCCGATCCTGTACAGGCGCGCCAGCGGGGTCTTGGTCTGCGGACCGAACCAGGTGTCGTAGATCTTCTGCGCCTGGCCGTCCTGCTCCAGCTCGCGCAGGCTCTTGTCGACGAATTCGGTCAGGGCCTTCTCGCCCTTGGGTATACCGACGCCGATCAGGTCGTTGGAAATGGTGAAGGGCGGCACTTCGTACTTGTCGCGGTCGGGCACGTTGGCCAGCAGGCCGATCAGTTTCGGACCATCCTGGGTGATGGCCTGGACCTGGCCGTTGCGCAGGGCGGTGAAGGCGAAGGGCGTGTCGTCGTAGGCGATGACCTTGGCGCCGGGGAACTTCTCGCGCAGCACGCCTTCGTTGACCGTGCCCTTGTCCACGCCGACCCGCCACTTGTTGAGGACTTCCGGCGAGGTCAGGGTGCCTTTCTTGACGATGAACTGCTGGCCGGAGGAGAAGTAGGGGATGCTGAAGTCCACCTGCTGGGCGCGCTCCGGGGTGATGGTGAAGTTGGCCAGGACCAGGTCGACCTTATTCGCCGTCAGCAGCGGGATGCGGTTGGCCGGGTTGGTCGGCAGCACTTGCAGGCGGACACCCAGCTTGTCGGCCAGGGCCTTGGCGTAGTCGACGTCGAGGCCTTCGATCTGCTTGCTCTTGGCGTCGACGAAACCGAACGGTGGGTTGCTGTCGAAGGACGCGACGCGCAATACGCCGGCCTTGCGGATGTCCTCCAGGCGGTCGGCCTGGGCCAGGCCGGAGATCAGGGCGAGGGCGAGGGCGGTGATGGCGGGGAGTTTCTTCATGAAAGTTCCAGCTCCTTGTCGGCCGCGATCGACGATCAGGGCCTTGCAATGGGGGGCGGACATTCCGGATGGGAATGCCGCCATGTCGGCGCGGGGGTATCCCGTGGCGAAGGGAGTTTGGCAGGGGCCTAGGGTCGGGAGAAAAGAATGAATCGATCTATCTTATTTCCAGAAGAAATAAGAGGCATGAAAACAAGGATTCAAGGAAATAAAAAACGATAGCGCAAGGCCATGACCGCCGAGGTTCCCGCGCCGGGATTCGTCGTCGAGAAGGCGGGTCGAGGCCTCGCGGCCGCCGTCAGCGGCTGTCCCGGCAGTCGATCACGCTGGCGTTGGTGATGATGTCCCGGCTGTCGGTGTACAGGGTGATGCTGCAGAAATAGTCGAGGATGGTCTGGTTCTCGTAGTAGCCGGTCTTGCGATAGACCGCCTCGCTGCTCACCGGCGCCATGCCGGCGACCCCCTGGCCACCGACGCCGACCCAGGTCTCGCGCTGGCCGACGTACTCGCTGCCGGTCTGTATGAAGACCTTGTCCGGCCCCATGTGGGTCCGCACGCGGTTCCAGGCGTAGAAGCCGCCGCTACCGTAGGACGAAGGGCCAAGGCCCTGGTCGGGCTTGCCGAACAGTTCGAAGGCCTTGCCGGCGGGCTGGCCGATGAGCTTCTGCGCGGCGACCTGGACCTCGTTGTCGCGATTCCCCGACTGGCCGAGGGAGGCGCAGGCGCTGAGACCGAGGACGAGCAGGGCGAGACCGAAGGGCTTGATCGAGGGCATGGCATTCACTCCGTTGAAATGCCGCAGGATGTTAGAGGTCCAGCCGGCTCGCGGCTATTAGCTCATTTGTGCTAGCGCCGGTCACTTCGCCAATTGCCGCGCCTGTTCGGCATGCACGCTGGCCATGAAGGTCTGCATCGCCGAGGAGTGGACCCGGTTGCGTCGGGTGATCAGGCCGTAGGGCGGCAGGCGCGGCTCCAGCTGGATCGGCAGGATCGCCAGCAGGTGCTTGCCCGGGTAGTCCTCGATCACCGAGCGCGGGGTGATGCCGATCATGTCGGTCTGCTGCAGCAGGGAGAGCAGGGTCATGATCGAGGTGGTCTCGACGATACTGCTCGGCAGGTCGATGCGCGCATTGTGGAAGGCCTGGTTGACGATCCCGCGCATCGGGCTGGGGTGCTGCTGCAACACCCAGGTCAGCTCCTGCAACTCGCCCCAGTCCAGCTTGCGTGCCTGCGACAACGGGTTCTGCGCGCCGACTACCACGCAGAGCTCCTCCTCGCCGAGGCTGTCGAACACCAGGTCGTCGGTGCGCGCCCCGCTGGGGATGCGCCCGAGCACCACGTCCAGCTGGTCCTGTTGCAGGGCCTGGACCAGCACGTCGCTGGTATCCACCTGGATGCTCATCGACAGCCGTGGATGACTCTGCTTCAGAGTGGCGATGGTGCGAGTGAGCAGGCTCGAGGCCAGCGCCGGGATCGCCCCGACGGTGACCCGGCCGAGGTTGCCGGACTCCAGCGCGACCAGTTCCTCGCGCATCCCGGACAGCTCGGCGAAGATCATCCGCGAGTAGTAGATCAGCGTCTCGCCGAAAGGCGTCGCGCGCATGCCGCGCGGCAAGCGCTCGAACAGTTCGACGCCGAGCAGGTCTTCGGCCTCGTGGAGCATCTTGGTCGCCGCCGGCTGGGTCATGCCGATCTCGTCGGCGGCGCGGCGCAGCGAGCCGAGTTCCTCCAGGGCCAGCATCAGGCGCAACTGGCGCAGACGCAGGCGGCTGTGGATGATGCTGGCGTCGGGAATCCGGGACATGGCGTATCTCGCTGGCGGCGGGGAAACCCAGGGTGACAAGAAATCCACCCCGCCGCCAGGCACAGGCTCAGGCGGCATGCCGAAGGGCCCGTCGGCCACGCCGGAGCAGCGACCCGGCGCAGCGCGCCAGCAACGGCCAGAACAGCATCGCCAGCGCCGCGCCGGTCAGGCTGGCAACCAGCGGGTTGGACCAGAACACCGAGAGTTGCCCATCGGAGAACAGCATCGACTGGCGGAACGCATCCTCGGCCTTGTCGCCGAGCACCGCGGCGAGCACCAGCGGGGCGATGGGGTAGCCGAGCTTCTTGAACAGGTAGCCGAGCGCGCCGAACAGCAGCATCAGGACCACGTCGAGCATGGCGTTGTGCACCGAGTAGGCACCGATGGCGCAGACCATGACGATGATCGGCGCGACGATGGCGAACGGAATCCGCAGGATCGAGGCGAACAGCGGCACGGTCGCCAGTACCACGATCAGGCTCACCACGTTGCCCAGGTACATGCTGGCGATCAGGCCCCAGACGAAGTCGTGCTGTTCGACGAACAGCGTCGGTCCGGGATGCAGCCCCCAGATCATCAGGCCACCGAGCATCACCGCGGCGGTCGCAGAGCCCGGGATGCCGAGTGTCAGCATCGGCAGCAGGGCGCTGGTGCCGGCGCTGTGGTCGGCAGTCTCCGGAGCGATCACGCCTTCCACCTCGCCCTTGCCGAAGTTCTCGCGGTTCTTCGAGAAGCGCCGCGCCAGGCTGTAGCTCATGAACGAGGCGGCGGTGGGGCCGCCCGGAGTGACGCCCATCCAGCAGCCGACCAGCGCGCTGCGCAGCCAGGTCAGCCAGTAGCGCGGCAGCCTGGCCCAGGTACGCAGGATCACCCTCGGCGTGATGCGTGCGCGCTCGCCGCGAAACACCAGGCCTTCCTCCACCGTGCAGAGGATCTCGCCGATGCCGAACAGACCGATCACCGCCACCTCGAAACTCAGCCCGGAGAGCAGCCAGGGCTGGTCGAAGGTCAGGCGCAGGTCGCCGGACACGGTATCCATGCCCACCGCGGCCATGGCGAAGCCGATCGTCATCGCCACCAGGGTCTTCAGTGGCGGGTTCCTGCTCATGCCGATGAAGGTGCAGAACGCCAGCAGGTAGACGGCGAAGAACTCGGGCGAGCTGAACGCCAGGGCGAAGCGAGCGATATGGGTGGACAGGAAGGTCAGCAGCAGCACGCCAGCCAGCGCCCCGAGGAGCGCCGAGGTGAAGGCGGCGGTCAGCGCTTCGCCGGCCCGGCCGTTGCGCGCCATCGGATAGCCGTCGAAGGTGGTGGCCACCGACGACGGCTCGCCGGGGATATTGAACAGGATCGAGGTGATCGAGCCGCCGAACAGCGCGCCCCAGTACATGCAGGAAAGCAGGATGATCGCCGCCACCGGCGACATGCTGAAGGTCAGCGGCAGCAGCAGCGCCACCCCGTTCGGAGCACCGAGGCCCGGCAGCACGCCGACCAGGATGCCGAGCAGCACGCCGATGACCATCAGGCCGAGGTGATGGGCGCTGAGAACCAGGCTCATGCCCTGCATCAGGGAATCGAATTCGCTCATGGCCTGGCGCTCCCGACGTAGGCCGCGAGGTCGGCCAGTACCCCGGCATCCAGCGGCACCTTGAACCAGAGGGCGAAGACCAGGTAGCTGGCCAGCGCCGCGCCGCAGGACAGCGTGACGATCAGCGGCACACCGTAGGGTTCGTCGCGGCTGCGGTCGCGCCACATGAACCAGGCGATGAACAACGCGGAGGCGAGGTAGATCCCGGCGAACGGCATGGCCGCCACGTAGGCGGCGATCGGCAGGAACACCGCGAGCACCCGGCGGAACGCCGCGCGGGCGACGAACGTCGAGCCCAGCGCGTGCCAGCGCCACAGCGCCATGAGCAGGTTGCCGAGGCTGGCACCGCTCAGCAGCAGGCCGATGTAGAAGGGGAAGTAGCCGGCTTCCGGACCGGCGTCGCCCCAGCCGATGCCGATATCCAGGCTGCCGTACATGACGAGCGCGCCGAGGGCGGCGGTGAACAGCGCCAGGCCGATCTCCACCCAGCGGGTGGACACCAGCGGCGCGTCGGATGAACTGGACATGCGCGTCTCCTGTTCGCGTGGCGGGCGTTACTGGCGGAGCCAGCCGGCGTCGCGGAACAGCGGGATGGCGCGCTGGCGATCCCGCTCGATGTAGGCCACCAGTTCCTCGCCAGCGAGGAAGGTCGGGGCCAGCGCCGAACGCGCGACATAGTCCTTGAACTCGGCGGTCTGGCTGACCTTGCGCATCAACTCGACGTAGAAGGCGCGCTGCGCGTCGCTGACGCCGCCGGGCAGGAACACCGTGCGCGGGAAGCGGTACTGGTCGATGCCCAGGCCCTGTTCGTGGCAGGTGGGAATGTCTGCCCAGGACTGCTCCGCCGTGACCTTGGCGGTGTAGATCATGCGTTCGTGGCTGAACACGCAGAGCGGCCTGACCTGGCCGCCGCGCCACTGGCTGAGGCTTTCCGCCGGGTTGTTGAGGTTGGCGGCGATGTGCTTGCCGGCCAGTTGGATGGAGGCCTCGCTGCCGCTCTTGAAGGGGATGTAGGTCAGCCTGGCGCCGGCCTGCTTGCCGAGCAGCAGGCTGAGGGTCTGGTCGACATCCTTCGACTGGCTGCCGCCGAAGCGCATGCCTGCCGCGTCCTTCTTCAGATCGGCGAAGAATGCCGAGGCGTCCGCCCACGGCGCCGCCTGGTAGGTCCAGAGGATGAAATCGTCCTCGGCGACCGCTGCCACCGGGGTCAGGTCGGTCCACTGGTAGCCCAGCCTGGCCACCAGCGGCAGCAGGTAGACGTTGTTGGTGCCGATCACCAGCCTGTGCGCATCGCCCCTGGCCAGCTTCAGGTCGAGGAAGGCCTCGGCGCCGTTGCCGCCGCCCTTGTTCAGCACCACGGTATTGACCTCGAGCAGCTTGTTCTGGCTGATCGCCGACTGGATCAGCCGGGCGAGCTGGTCGGTGCCGCCGCCGGGACCGCCGGCCACGACGATCTCCAGGTTCTCGGTGGGTTTCCAGGTGTCCGCCAGGGCGGGCAGGGCAGCGCAGCAGAGCAGGGCGCAGGCGGCGAGGAGCGACGGGATGGAGCGCGCGGATACGGTTCGCATGGAGGCCTCTGATTGTCGTTGTTGTTATGGGTAGGCCGGAGTGTGCGAAGCGAACCGATAAGCGTCCACTCAAAATAAGGCATACACCGATAGCCCCGGGTTATCCCTGGGAGACGCGGGCAGGAAGCGCCAAGCGATAACCGTGGGAAATGGCCATATGAGCAGCTTTGATTAGACGGTTATCGATGCAAGGCCGGATAGTGGGTCTGCCGGACCTGCCAACCCAGGTCCGCAGCACAAGAACAACAAAAAAGAGGTACGACCCATGGTTCAGGCACAGACCGCCGTGCTCCAGGCTGATCCTGCCCAGAAAAAGGCCACTGCCGCAAAACCCAGCAACGTCCGCTGGCGCATCTTCGCCATCATCTTCGCGCTCACCGTGATCAACCTGGTCGACCGCGTCTCCCTGTCCATCGCCATGCCCACCATCGCCGGTGAATTCGAACTGACGCCAGGCATGCAGGGCCTGATCCTCAGTAGCTTCTTCTGGGCCTACGCATTGCTGCAGATTCCCGGCGGCTGGCTGATCGACCGCTACGGCCCGCGCCGGATGATCGGCTGGTCCACCGGGCTCTGGGGGCCTTCCAGACCCTCGCCGCCTTCGCCAGCGGCGGCCTGTCGCTGATGTTCGCGCGGGTCGCCCTGGGCGCGGCGGAGGCGCCGCTGTTCCCCTCCGGCGGCAAGCTCAACTCGCTGTGGCTGGGCGCCAGCGAGCGCAGCCGCGGCGCCGTGCTGATGGATTGCGGCGGGCCACTGGGCGTCGCCCTCGGCGGCCTGGTCATCGCCTACCTGATCGCCGCGCTCGGTTCCTGGCGCAGCGCCTTCTTCATCGCCGGCATCGCCACCCTGGCCATGGCCTGGCTCGCCTGGCACTACCTGCGCGACCGGCCCGGCGAGCACCCCGGGGTCAACGCCGCCGAACTGGAGAGGATCGACGCCGACCGCGCCGCGCCGCCGGCCGACGCCGCCCGACAGGCGAGCGGCGGCCTGGGCATCGCTTCCCGTTCGCTGGCCGGCATCGTCCTCGGCCGCGCCAGCTGGGCAATGGTGTTCTTCGGCCTGCTGACCTGGGGGCCGAGCTACCTGGCCCAGGCGCGCGGCTTCGACATCAAGGGCATCGGCGCGGCGACCTTCGTGATCTTCCTCTGCGGCGCCATCGGCTCGCTGGTCGGCGGCTTCCTCTGCGACCTGCTGATCCGCAAGGGCGTGCGCCGCGGCCTGGCGGCCAAGGGACTGCTGACGTTCTCCGGGCTGGTGGCGCTGGTCACCTTCCTGCTCTTGCCGGGCATGAGCGACGCCTATGCCGCCGTGACCCTGCTGGCGCTGACCGCTTTCTTCCTGATGTGGGGCAGCCTGTACTGGAGCTTCCCGGCTCTGCTCGCCGCGCCGTCGCGGGTCGGCCTGATCGGTGGCGTGATGAACATGGCCGGCAGCCTCGGCGGCATCGCCGTGCCGATCCTGGTCGGGTTGCTGCTGCAGCACCTGGGCGGCTATGCCGCGGTGCTGGGCTTCTTCGCCCTGTGCTCGGCGACCTTCATCGCCGGCACCCTGCTGATTTCCCTGGACACGAACGAGGCTGAACATGGCTGAGCTGTACGACGGACCGATAGTCGACGCCCATCACCATTTCTGGGATCCGCAGGTGAACTACCACCCCTGGCTGTCGGACGGCGAGAACATCCCGTTCCGCTACGGCGACTACAGCGCGATCAAGCGGCGCTACCTGCCGGCCGACTATTTCACCGACGCGGGCGCGCACCGGGTGGTCGAGACGGTCTACGTGGAAACCGAGTGGGACCCGCGCGACCCGCTCGGCGAGACCCGCTTCGTCCACCGGCTCGCCGAACGCCATGGCGCGCCCCACGCGGTGGTGGCCCAGGCCTGGCTGGACGCGCCGGACGCCACCGAGGTGCTGGCGGCGCAGGCGGGCTTCGCGCGGGTCCGTAGTGTCCGCCACAAGCCCGGCGGACCGACCCGGCCGGAACAGGTCGGCGAAACGCGCAGCCTGATGAGCGACGAGCGCTGGCGCCGCGGCTACGCCGAACTGGCGCGCCACGGCCTGCACTTCGACCTGCAGACGCCCTGGTGGAACCTTGCCGAGGCCGAGCGGCTGGCGCGCGACTTTCCCGGCACGCTGCTGATCCTCAACCATGCCGGCCTGCCGGCGGACCGCAGCGAGCAGGGCCTGGCCGGCTGGCGGCGGGCCATGGCGCGCTTCGCCGAGCGGCCCAACGTGGCGGTGAAGATCTCCGGCCTCGGTCAGGCCGGCCGGTGCTGGAGCGTCGAGGACAACGCCTGGATCGTCCGCGAGACCATCGCCCTGTTCGGCGTCGAGCGGACGATGTTCGCCAGCAATTTCCCGGTGGACAGCCTGTGCGGCTCGTTCGACGACATCTATGGCGGTTTCAAGCGTATCGTCGCCGACCTGCCGTACGCCGACCAGGAACGACTCTTCCATGGCAACGCGCGGCGCATCTACCGCACCGTGCCCGACACCATACGCCTGCAGCAGGCATCGCCCGACCCGAGGACTTCCGCATGAACACTCCAACCCTACCGCGACTGGCCATGGTCCTGGGAGACCCGGCCGGCATCGGCCCGGAATTGATCGCCCGCCTGCTGGCCGAGCCCGAGGTGCGCGGGAAGGCGCATGTCCTGCTGATCGCCGACGAAGCGGAAGCGCGCCGCGGCATGCACATCGCCGGCTGCGAATTCCCCTACCGGCGCATCGACTCGCTGGAAACCCTGGACTTCGCCGACGCCACGCCACTGCTGCTTCCCTGGCACGGCCAGGGCCAGGGCGAGTTCCCACGCTGCGAAGCGAGTGCCGCCGGCGGCCGCTACAGCCTGGAGACCCTCGCCCTGGCCCTCGAACTGACCCGCGGCGGCAGGACCGACGCGATCCTCTTCGGCCCGTTGAACAAGACCTCGTTGCACATGGCCGGCATGGCCCACAGCGACGAACTGCACTGGTTCGCCGAACGCCTGGGATTCGACGGCCCGTTCTGCGAGTTCAACGTTCTCGACGACCTCTGGACCTCGCGGGTAACCTCCCACGTGGCCCTGGCCGAGGTGCCGGGCCTGCTCAGCCAGGAGCGGGTAGGGGAGGCGATCCGCCTGATCGACGCCGCGCTCCGCCGCAGCGGCCTGGCGCGGCCGCGCATCGGCGTCTGCGGGCTGAATCCGCACAACGGCGACAACGGCAGCTTCGGCCGCGAGGAGCTGGACATCATCGGCCCGGCGGTACGCAAGGCGCGCGAGGAGGGCATCGACGCCGACGGCCCGTATCCCGCCGACACCATCTTCCTCAAGGTGCAGGGCGACGCCCGCGCCTTCGACGCGGTGGTGACCATGTATCACGACCAGGGGCAGATCGCGATCAAGCTGATGGGCTTCTCCCGTGGCGTGACCGTCCAGGGCGGCCTGCCGATCCCCATCGCTACGCCGGCCCACGGCACCGCCTTCGATATCGCCGGGCAGGGCCGGGCCGACGTCGGCGCTACCCGCCAGGCGTTCGAGATCGCCTGCCGGATGGGCAGGCGCAAAGCCTGATCGCTTGCATGCGACACGACAACCAGAGCGCCGCCCCCTCGTAACGCGCTCCTGACGCCTCCCTGTACCGTCGCGGCGGGGCAGGGGGCTTCGCACCTTCGACGAGACACATCGCCTGGAGCCACAGCGCTCCACGGCTCGCTTCGGCCTGGGAAAAGGAAAAACAACAATGACCCGTTCCGCTCCGAACCTGCTGAAATCCGCCTCGCTCGCTCCGGTCCTGCTGGCCGGCCTGCCGTCGCTCGCCGGCGCCGAGGGCTTTATCGAAGACGCCACTGTCAGCCTCGGCCTGCGCAATCTCTATTTCAATCGCGACTTCCGCCAGCCCGGCACGGCGCAGTCGAAACAGGAGGAGTGGGCCCAAGGCTTTCTCCTCCAGGCGAAATCCGGCTATACCCAGGGCACCCTGGGCCTGGGCGTCGAGCTGCTCGGCCAGCTCGGCCTGAAGCTCGACAGCAGCCCTGATCGTGCCGGCTCCGGGCTGCTGCCACGCCACGCCGACGGACGCGCCGCGGACGACTACGCGCGACTGGGCGTGGCGCCGAAGCTGAAGCTGTCGAATACCGAACTGAAGCTCGGCGAACTGCTGCCGGAACTGCCGATCCTCCTGCGCAACGACGGCCGCCTGCTGCCGCAGACCTTTCAGGGCGGCATGCTGACCTCGAAGGAAATCGCCGGCCTGACCCTGCACGGCGGGCAGATGCGTTCGCTCAGCCAGCGCAACTCCAGCGACCACCAGGATCTCTCGGTGGATGGGCGAGGCGGGGCGTTCTCCGACCGCTTCGACTACCTGGGCGCCGAATACCGCTTCAACGCCGAGCGCAGCCAGGTCGGGCTGTGGCAGGCGCGACTGCAAGACATCTACCGGCAGGATTACTACAGCCTGAGCCACAAGCGGAGCTTCGGCGGCTGGCGCCTGGGCGCCAGCGTCGGGCTCTTCGACACGCGCGACGAAGGTGCCGCGAAGCTCGGCGAACTGGACAACCGCGCGCTGAGCGGTTTCTTCAGCGCGACCCACGGCGGACACAGCCTCGGCGCCGGCTACCAGCGCATGTACGGCGACGACGGGATGCTCTACATCGCCGGCACCAGCACGCCGTTGGTCAACGACATCCAGGTGCGCAACTTCACCAGCGCCGGCGAGCGCTCCTGGCAACTGCGCTACGACTACGACTTCGTCGCCCTGGGCATTCCCGGGCTGACCGCCATGGCTCGCTACGCCAGCGGCGCCCATGCCCGGACGAAGGCAATGGCCGACGGCCGCGCCTGGGAACGCGACGTGGACATCGCCTACGTGATCCAGAGCGGCCCGCTGAAGAACCTCGGCCTGCGTTGGCGCAACGCCATGCTGCGTTCCAACCATGCCGCCGACGTCGACGAGAACCGTCTGATCCTCTCGTATTCCCTGCCGCTGCTCTGAGCGCGGGGCCGCGCTTGGCCCTGGCCGATAACCGACGATTGGCTCATTGGCGAAAAGGTATTGCCTGGGGTTATCGACGAATGCGCAGAAGTGATTATCCGCGCGGGAGCGGCCTGGCTACAGTCGGCCCAACGCAAGCGGCCATGCCGCCTCCGCGTCGAACAACAACAACAACAACAACAACAACAAGAAGGGAAGTCCTCCATGAGCGCCATGAACGACCACGCCAGGCTGCTGTCCTCGGCGATCGCCACCAGCCGCCTGCGGCTCCTGCCTTTCCTGATCCTGATGTACGTGCTGGCCTTCATCGACCGGGCCAACGTCGGCTACGCGCGCGCCTTCCTGCAAGCCGACAGCGGGCTCGGCGATGCCGCCTTCGCGTTCGGCGCGAGCATCTGCTTCATCGGCTACGCCTGCTTCGAGGTTCCCAGCAACCTGATGCTGCACCGCCTTGGCGCCAGGGTCTGGCTGTGCAGGATCATGGTCAGCTGGGGCCTGGTCTCGGCGGCGATGATGTTCGCCGACGACGCCATGACCTTCTATGTCCTGCGCTTCCTGCTGGGCGTCGCCGAGGCGGGCTTCTTCCCCGGCATCATTCTCTATCTCACCTACTGGTTCCCGCAGCGCAGCCGTGCCCAGGCGCTCGGCCTGTTCTACTTCGGCCTGCCGCTGGCGCTGGTGCTGGGCGGCCCGCTGTCCGGCTGGCTGCTGGAGTTCCACGGCATATTCGGCCTGGCCAACTGGCAGTGGCTGTTCGTCACCGAGGGCCTGCTGGCCTCGCTGGTCGGCATCGCCGCCTACTTCTACCTGGTCGACCGCCCACGCGATGCCGGCTGGCTGAGCGACGAGCAGAAGCGGGCGCTGGAAGGCGAGCTGGCCGAAGAAGACACCCGCAAACAGGCACGCGGCCCACACGGCTTCCTCAGCGCACTGCGCAACGGCCAGGTGCTGAAGTTCTGCCTGGTCTACTTCACCATCCAGATGAGCGTGTACGGCGTGGTGTTCTACCTGCCGACCCGCATCGCCAGTTTCCTCGACGGTCAGGTCGGCCTGAACGTCGGTTTGATCACCGCGATTCCCTGGGCCTGCGCCCTGGTGGTGACGCGCCTGGTGACCCGCCATGCCGACCGCAGCGGCCTGCACCGCCCACTCGCGGTGGCCATGCTGGGCATGGCCGCTGCCGGCATCGCCGCCTCGGCGCTGGCCGGCAACCTTGGCCTGGCGGTGATCGCCTTCTGCTTCGCCGCGTCCGGCTTCGTCGCGGTGCAGCCGTTGTTCTGGACCCTGCCCACCGGCTACCTGAGCGGCGCGGCCGCCGCCAGCGGCATCGCCCTGGTCAACTCCCTGGGCAACCTCGGCGGCTTCGTCGCGCCGAACCTCAAGACCCTCATGGAAAACCTGTTCGCCGACCCGCGCGCCGGCATGTTCGCCCTGGCCGCCGTCGGCCTGCTCGGCGCCTGCCTGCTGGCCCGGCTGAAGACCTCCGGATCGTCGTCCGTCCCGCTGCGCGCGCGGCAGGCCGGCTGACCCCACTACGCACCGATAGGAGCTGCGACATGAAAATCAAATCCGTCCGTACCCGCGTCTTCGAATGGAAGGGCAAGGTCGTCCCGCCGCAGGCGCACTTCTGCACCAATGCCAGCGACATCCTGTTCGAGAAGGGCGACGCCATGGGCTCGTTCCGCTTCCACGGCTGGCTGGTGGTGGAGATCGAGACCGACGACGGCCTCGTCGGCGTCGGCAACTGCGCCCTGGCGCCACGGGTGGCCAAGGAAATCATCGATCTCTACCTGGCGCCGATCTGCATCGGCGAGGACCCGTTCGACAACGAGTACATCTGGCAGAAGATGTATCGCCGCACCCACGCCTGGGGCCGCAAGGGCATCGGCATGGCAGCCATCTCGGCGGTGGACCTGGCGATCTGGGACATCATGGGCAAGGCGGTGAACAAGCCGGTGTTCAAGCTGCTCGGCGGACGCACCAAGGAGAAGATCTGGACCTACGCCTCGAAGCTCTACGCCAACGACAATCTCGACGCCTTCCTCGAAGAGGCCCGGGGCTACCTGAACCAGGGCTTCACCGCGCTGAAGATGCGCTTCGGCTACGGCCCCAAGGACGGCCCGGCGGGCATGCGCAGGAACATCGAGCAGGTCCGCGCGCTACGCGAACTGGCCGGCCCGGACGTCGACATCATGCTCGAATGCTACATGGGCTGGACCCTGGAATACGCCCGGCGGATGCTGCCGAAGCTCGCCGAGTTCGAACCGCGCTGGCTGGAGGAGCCGGTGATCGCCGATGACATCGAGGGCTACGTCGAGCTGAAGAAGATGGGGATCATGCCGATCTCCGGCGGCGAGCACGAGTTCACCGGCCACGGCTTCAAGGATCTGCTGGAGCGCCACGCGGTGGACGTCATCCAGTACGACACCAACCGCGTCGGCGGGATCACCGCCGCGCGCAAGATCAACGCCATGGCCGAGGCCTGGTCGGTGCCGGTGATCCCGCACGCCGGACAGTTGCACAACTATCACCTGACCATGGCCAGCACCGCCTCGCCGATGGCCGAGTTCTTCCCGGTGTTCGACGTCGAGGTCGGCAACGAGCTGTTCTACTACGTGTTCAAGGGCGAGCCGCAGCCGGTCGACGGCTATATCCAGCTGGACGACGACAAGCCCGGCCTGGGCCTGGAGATATCCGAAGAGCACCTCAGGGATTTCACCATCATCGAGTGATACTCGGAGCGCACAGGAGGAGCCGAGATGCGGCTGATTCAATTCGAGGACCGGGCAGGGCAGCGCCGGGTCGGCGTCGTCGAAGGCGCCGGGATACAGGTGCTGCGCGGCGTGCACAGCACCCGCGAACTGGGGTTGGCGGCGATTCGCGCGGGCATCGGCCTGCACGACGAGGTGCTGCGCCGAGGCAGCGAACCGGGCCCGGACTATGCCGGGTTGCTGGAGGAGGGAAGGGTGCTGCCGCCGCTGGATCATGAAGACCCGGCCCATTGCCTGGTCAGCGGCACCGGCCTGACCCACCTGGGCAGCGCCGCGACGCGCGACCGCATGCACCAGCAGCACCAGGGCGACGAGACCGCGCTGACCGACACCATGCGCATCTTCAGGTGGGGCCTGGAGGGCGGCAAGCCGCCGGCGGGCCAGGTCGGCGCGCAGCCCGAATGGTTCTACAAGGGCGACGGCGGCATCGTCGTGCGCCCCGGCGCGGACTTCCCGCTGCCGGCCTTCGCCGAGGACGCCGGCGAGGAACCGGAGCTGGTCGGGCTCTACCTGATCGGCGATGACCGCCGGCCTTACCGGCTCGGCTACGCCCTGGGCAATGAGTTCTCCGACCACGTGATGGAGCGCCGCAACTACCTGTACCTGGCGCATTCCAAGCTGCGCGCCTGCTGCTACGGGCCGGAGCTGCGAGTCGGCGAACTGCCGCGCCACCTGCAGGGCGAGAGCCGGATCCTGCGCGACGGCAAGGTGCTCTGGCGACAGGCGTTCCTTTCCGGCGAGGACAACATGTGCCACAGCCTGGAGAACCTCGAGTTCCACCACTTCAAGTACGCGCAGTTCCTCCGCCCGGGCGACGTCCACGTGCATTACTTCGGCACCGCCACGCTGTCTTTCGCCGACGGGATCAAGGCCGCTCCGGGGGATGTCTTCGAGATCGCCATGACCGAGTTCGGCGCGCCGCTGCGCAATGGCATCGCCGCCGTCGAGACGGCACTGGCGCCGGGGCGGGTAGTAGCGCTCTGACCCCCAACCGCCGCGCATGGGCCGGACCCGCGGCACGGATTCCTTCATTCCTGCGGAGCCCTTGGCTCCGGCCCCGCCGGCCATCCCCGGCGGGGCTTCCCCTGCATGAGGTCGACATGACAGCCATCCTCGGACACAACTACATCGGCGGCGCCCGCAGCGCGGCCGGCACGCTCTTCCTGCAAAGTCTCGACGCCGCCAGCGGCGAGGCGCTGCCGTACCGTTTCGTGCAGGCCACCCCGGAAGAAGTGGATGCCGCCGCCGAAGCCGCCGCCAGCGCCTACCCGCGCTACCGGCAACTGCCGGCCAGCCGCCGTGCGGAATTCCTCGATACCATCGCCGGCGAACTCGATTCCCTGGGCGCTGACTTCATCGCCATCGTCTGCCGCGAAACCGCGCTGCCGGCCACGCGCATCCAGGGCGAACGCAGTCGCACCAGCGGCCAGCTGCGCCTGTTCGCCGAAGTCCTGCGGCGCGGCGACTTCCATGGCGCGCGCATCGACCGCGCCCAGCCCGAGCGCAAGCCGCTGCCACGCGTCGACCTGCGCCAGTGCCGGATCGGCCTCGGCCCGGTGGCGGTGTTCGGCGCGAGCAACTTCCCCCTGGCGTTCTCCACCGCCGGCGGCGACACCGCCGCGGCCCTGGCCGCCGGCTGCCCGGTGGTGTTCAAGGCGCACAGCGGACACATGGCCACCGCCGAACTGGTCGCCGCGGCGATCCTCCGCGCGGCCGAGCGCAGCGGCATGCCGGCGGGCGTGTTCAACATGATCTACGGCGGTGGAGTAGGGGAGCGACTGGTCCGCCACCCGGCGATCCGAGCGGTAGGCTTCACCGGTTCGCTGAAGGGCGGCCGCGCCCTCTGCGACATGGCGGCCGCCCGGGCGCAACCAATCCCGGTGTTCGCCGAGATGAGCAGCGTCAACCCGGTGGTGCTGCTGCCGGCGGCGCTGAAGAAGCGCGGCGAGGCCGTGGCCGACGAACTGAGCGCCTCGGTGGTGCTCGGCTGTGGTCAGTTCTGCACCAATCCCGGCCTGGTCGTCGGTATCCGCTCCGTGGAATTCTCGGCATTCCTCGAACGCTTCGCCGCCCGCATGGACGAGCAGCCGGCGCAGACCATGCTCAATGCCGGCACGCTGGCCAGCTATGCCAAGGGCCTCGCGGCGCTGCACGCCCATCCGCGCGTCCGCCACCTCGCCGGGCAGCCGCAGGAAGGCCGCCAGGCCCGGCCGCAACTGTTCCAGGCGGATGTCAGCCTGCTGCTGGAGGGCGATGAATTGCTACAGGAAGAAGTCTTCGGTCCGGCCAGCATCGTCGTCGAGGTCGCCGACCGCGACGAACTGTACCGCGCCCTGGAGAGCCTGCACGGCCAGCTCAGCGCAACCCTGATCGCCGAAAGCGAAGACCTGGCGACCTTCGCCGACCTGGTACCGCTCCTGGAACAGAAAGCCGGGCGCCTGCTGCTCAACGGCTACCCGACCGGCGTGGAAGTCTGCGACGCGATGGTCCACGGCGGCCCGTACCCGGCCACCTCTGACGCCCGCGGCACCTCGGTCGGCACCCTGGCCATCGAGCGCTTCCTGCGCCCGGTGTGCTACCAGAACTACCCGGACGCGTGGCTGCCGGAGGCGTTGAAGGACGGCAATCCGTTGGGAATCGCGCGGTTGGTGGATGGGGTTGTGACCCGGGGTGGTATTGATTGAGGAACAGGCTCCGGCATGACCAGTCCCGGTTACTTGCGGGCTGGTCGAGCTGGACAGAAAGTGGGCGAGGGCAAGGGAAGCTCTCGCTCCCTGACCGCGACTGACTGCTGTTTCCCCTGGGTTTGCATGCATGGCGTCTTAGAAGAGGGCTTCTGACACAATATGTAATTTAACATAATATACATTATGCGAATCCATGACTCACAACGGGCGGGGCGGAGCTGCCATCAGGCACTACAGTGACCCGCGTCCCGAACGCCTCCCGCGGCTGGACCTTCTGCACTTGGAACTGCTGCGATGCCGGCTGAGGCTGCATCATGCGCTGATCGACTGCTTTGGCCAAAAGACCCTGCGCCTCCTGATCGCCGAAAACTGCCATGCTCAGTCGCTGCTCCTCGAGCGGATGCTCAACCGGTTGGGCTATCACCGAATCGCAATTGCCACGTCGTCATCCGAGGCCTGCCTGCTGGGACATTGCACCGGGCATCCGTTCGACGTACTGATCTGCAACGCGCGACTTCTCGCCAGCGAACCGCTGGGTGATGCCTCGCTCGCCGGGATCTGTCACAGCGCGCTGGTCTACCGGAGCCAGCATCCATCTACCCACCGAGCGCGCGCCCCTGCCCGTCGCAGCCACCCTGGCACGTCTGCCCGGCGCGCTGGATGCGGCCAGCCTTGGCGCCTTCATGATGCTGATCGATCCCCGGGCCTTGCCACCGAAAAAAACGATACGCAGAGATTGATTCCGGCCCCACTTCGCCGCGTCCCTGGGTGGTGACATGGGGCCGCCGCCCGGCGCTCCTTCCTCGCACTGCAAGAGCGGGCCTTGCGGTCAATCCGACTAGCAAAGTGTCATTTTGACTCCAGACTTTTCAAGTCAAAAGGACACCAAGAAGCCCAACCCATTGATCTGGATCAATAAAAAACCTGGCACAGGAAATGAAAAGCCACTAGCGACTCCTTCCCATTCAGGATTTCCCATGAAACGCGTATCCCTGTTCGTCGCACTGACCCTGGCAACCGCTACTCCCTTTTCCTACGCCACCGAGGTGGTTTCCACGGAGCGTGACCACAGCGTCGGCTACGGTGCCGGCGGCGTCGTCGGGGTCATGGTCGGCGCGGCGCTGGGCGGGCCGTTCGGGGCGATCGCCGGTGCCGCCCTGGGCGCCCTGGGCGGTGGTGCCGTCCAGCAGGCGACGGGCCTGAGCGAGAACGCCTACATCGTACGCCACGCGGACGGCTCGACCGAACGCTTCCGCTCCCCTAACGCAGAGTTCGAGACCGGCGATCCGGTGCAGGTGCAAGGCATCCGTCTCGTGCCGGCCTCGGCCAGCTCCCGGTAGGCCCCGCTTCCATCACCTCACGAGGAACTCCCATGAGTGAATTCAACGAGCGCTTCGCCGTCGTCACCGGCGCCAGCTCCGGCATCGGCCTGCAACTGACCGAGACGCTGCTCGCGCAAGGCGCAACGGTCCTGGCGATGGCCAGGCATACGCAGCCGCCGGAAGCGCTGCAGGCGCACCTGGGCGAACGCTTGCACTGGCTGGCGGGCGACGTCACCTGCGAGCGGGACCTGGCTGCCCTGGCCGCGCGCGCCGCATCCATCGGGGCGGTCGATTACCTGGTGCCGAATGCCGGCATCGCCCGGCTCGCGGACGGGCTCGACAGCCAGGCCTTCGAGCAGCAATGGCGGGTCAATGGCGCCGGGGCGCTGAACACCTTCGCCGTGCTCAGCCAGCAGATGCGTACGCCGGCCAGCGTGGTTTTCATCGGCACTTTCCTGACCCAGGTGACCTTCCCCGGCCTCGCCGCCTACATCGCCTCCAAGACCGCGCTGATCGCCCAGGCCAGGACGCTGGCGATGGAGTGGGCGGGCAAAGGCGTGCGGATCAACGTCGTCTCCCCCGGCCCCACCGCCACCCCGATCTGGCATTCGCTGGGGTTGAGCGGCGACCAGGTGGAGTCCGTCACCCGCGACATCAACCTGCGACTGGTCGACGGCAGCTTCCTCAGCCCGCAGGAGATCGTCGATGTCGTGACCTTCCTGCTGTCGACGAAGTCCGCCGGCCTCTATGGCCAGGAGCTGATCGTCGACAAGGGCTACGGACTGCGCTGAAAGCGCTCTTTCCGGCCGTCCCTGGCGGGGCGCCTGCCGCTTGCGCCTCATCCGCCCCTCCCCGCCAGTCTTCTCCCGGCTTGATTCAGGTCATGTCCCTCCGGCCCCGCCCATACGCAGCATGCGGGCAGGTCACTGGAGAACCGATCATGCGCGGGATACACCAGCTTCCGCTGCTGCTGGAACGGGGCGGCAGGCATTCGCTGCAACAACAGCTGCTCGAACAGTTGCGCGGCAAGCTGCTCACTGGCGTGTTGCGGCCCGGCCAGCAACTGCCGCCGATTCGCGAATTCGCCCGGAGCCTCGGAGTGGCACGCAACACCGTGCTGCAGGTCTACGAGCACCTGAGCGCCGAAGGCTACATCCTCAGCCACGGGACGCGCGGCACCTTCGTCGCCGATCCGCTGCCCGACCGCAGCCTCTCCACCTGCCAGGTACGTCCGCGCCCTGCCACGCGGAGCGCACCGACGGCCCTCCTGCCGGACATGCGCCAGCCGTTGCCCGAGTCCCCGGGGGTCACCGCCACCCGGGAGTGCGTCGAGGCGCCCATCGATTTCAGTCTCGGCCGCCCCTCCGCCGAGCTCTTTCCCCAGGAAACCTGGTTCAAGGCCTCGGCCCGGCAGGCCCGGCGCAACCCCCGCTACCTGACCGACTACGCGCCCTCGGCAGGCGATGCGGGCCTGCGCCAGTGCCTGGCGGAGCATCTGGGTCGGATGCGCGGAATCGGTTGCGACGCGGAAGACATCGTCATCGTCTCGGGTATCCAGGAGGCGCTCAGCCTGATCGTCTCGCTGTTGCCGCAGGACGGACGCCCGGTGGTAGTGGAAAGCCCCGGCTATGCCGGCGCCTGCAACCTGTTCGCCTATCATCGGCGCGAAACGCTGCCGGTGGCGGTGGACGACCAGGGCCTGTGCGCAGCGCATTTGCCCGAACGCGCCTGCGCCCTGGCCTACGTGACGCCCTCGCGGCACTACCCGCTGGGCATGACGCTCTCCCTGGAGCGCCGCCGCACCCTGCTGGCCTGGGCGCAGCGCCAGGGCGCGTACATCCTCGAAGACGACTACGACGGCGACTTCCGCTACCAGCGCGTGCCGTTGCCAGCCCTGAAGGCCTTCGACCACGAGCGGGTGATCTACCTCGGGACCTTCTCCAAGAGCCTCGGCGCGGGCCTGCGCCTGGGCTACGTGGTCTGCCCGCCCGGCCTGCGCGAGGCCATGGTGCGTGCCAAGGCGCTGCTCAATCACGCCTGCCCCTGGCTGCCGCAGGTAGTCCTCGCCGACTTCCTTCGCTGCGGTGCCTATGCCGCGCACTTGAGGCTCATTCGTGGCGAGTACCGGCGCCGGCGCGACTGCCTGATCGCGGCGCTCGAGCGCCTGTTTCCGGGCAGCGCCTTCAGCGGCGTGGACTGCGGCATGCACCTGTGCTGGCAACTGCCCCCCGGCCTGCCCTCGGCGCATGCCCTGGCGCGGGCCTGCGCCGAGGAAGGCATCCGCGTCTATACGCTCGACCAGGCCGCCGCCGTCTTCCCCAAGGAGGGCCTCGCGAGCGAACGCCTGCTGCTGCTTGGCTACGCCGCGCTTTCGCTGCAGCACATCGCCTGCGGCATCCAGCGGATCGCCCGGATCGCCGCGCACCTCGAACGCCGGGCCGACAACCGCCCTTCCCCGCCCAGCGCCCCGTCCCGCGCCTGTACCCCTGAACCGGGCGCACCTTGTACCCATGGCCGCCCGCATGACGCCGCTACCCTGCCGGACAGTCCATAGCACAAGGTAACCGCGCCATGTACAACGCCCGTCCCGCCTCGGCCTTCGGCGTCCTGCCAATGGCCCTCTGCGCCGCGGCCTCGCTCGCCTCCGCCGCGCCGCCCGACAGCTCGCCCGGCGAAGCCGAGCGCCTGTTCCAGGACAACTGCACCACCTGCCACGGCGCCGACCGCGGCGGCTTCATCGCTCCGGCGCTGCACAGCGCCGCGCTGAACTCCAGCGAGACGGCGCTACGCTCGATGATCATGTTCGGCATTCCCGACACCCTCATGCCGCCCTGGCTGGGCGTGCTCGAGGACGAGCAGATCCGCGCCCTGGCGCACTTCATCAAGACCACCCCGCGCGGCAAGCCCGAATGGACCCTGGAGGACATCCGCAACTCGGTCGAGGTCCTCGCGGACGAGTCCACGCTTCCCGACAAGCCGGTGTACGACGGCGACGTGCGCGACCTGATGGCGGTCATGGTCCGCGGCCGGCACGGCAAGGCGCCGGCCGCGCGGGTGGTCTTCTACGACGGCAAGAGCAACCGGCAGGTGGGCGAGATCGCCACCGAATATGCGCCGCACATCCTCGACTACGATCCGGTCAACCCGCGCTGGGGCTACCTGAAGACCGACACCTCGGAGGTCTACAAGATCGATCTCTACTCGCTGAAGGCGGTACGCAAGGTAAAGGCCGGCCTGAGCGGGCCGTCGATCGCGGTATCGGCGGACGGCCGCTACCTGCTGTCCGGCTCCTTCGCCCCGGGAATCGTCACCCTGCTGGACGCACGCACCCTGGAGCCGCTCAGCCGCGTCGAGCTGCGCGGCACCGACTACGACGGCAAGCCCGTGGAGTCGGCTTCCAGCATGGTCATCGCCAGCCCGCTGGACAACACCTTCGCCATCGCCGTCCGGCAGACCGGCCAGGTCTGGATACTCGATCCCCGGCAGCCGCAGGCGCCCATCGTCAGCCGCATCGAAAAGGTCGGGCGCTTCGTCCACGACGCCTTCCTCGCCCCGGATCGCCGCCACATGTTCCTCGCCGATTACGTCGGCAACGCCTTCGCGGTGGTCGACCTGCAGCAACGCAGGCTGGTCAAGACCCTCGAGGGCGGTTGCCAGCCCCACGTCGGCTCCGGCGCGGTCACGCCGATCGGCGGGCGGATGCTGGCATTCGGCACCAATATCGGCACCTGCGACAAGAAGAGCGTCGTGACGGTCTGGGATGCGAAGACCTTCGAAATGGTCAAGCAGATCCCGGTTTCAGGCGCCACCGAGTCGCCGGCGGCGCATCCGGACGCCCCCTACGTGGCCGTCGATATCGTCGACAAGGACCGCCGCGCGCGGCATGTCGAACTGATCGACAAGAACACCCTGAGCGTGGTCAGGACCCTGGAGGCCGACGGGCACCTGTACTTCCCCGAGTACACCCGCGACGGCAAATACCTCTATGTCAGCGGCGGCTATACCGGCGACCGCCTGCACATCTACGACAGCCACAGCCTCGAAGAAGTGGCCAGCTATCCGCTGGAGACGCCGGCCGGGATCTTCTCCCGTGCCCGCACCGAATGGGGCACCGTGGGCCTGCCGCTGGCCCTGGAAGGGAGCGTGAAGCCATGAGCGGAAAAGCCCTTCACCGGTGCGCCGGGCTGCTGACGCTCCTGGCCACGCTCGGAGCGTCCGCCCATGGCGCCGACGAGATGCGCGACCTGCTGCCGATCTGCTCCAGTTGCCACGGCGCCGACGGCCATGGCGTCGCGCCGAACTTCCCGAAGCTGGCCGGCCAGCACGAGGCGTACCTGCGCAAGCAGATGCAGGACTTCCGCAGCGGGGCACGCAAGGACCCGGCGATGTCACCCATCGCCGCCGGCCTCTCCGATACGCAGATAGAGGCCGCGGCGCGCTACTTCGCCGGCCAGGAGCCCTGATCCGCCCTCCCCTGGTCGCTGCCGGCGCCGCTCGCGCCTTTTGCCCGGCAGCCCAGGGTCGCCGAGGGCGGACAGGTCCCGGGGTGGCCAGGGCTACCCCGGGCTTGGGTCCGGAGCGCCGGCCGAGGTCGAAACGTTGCCAGCCATCGATCCGCCAGCTGGCGGGCGCCACGCGCCCGGTGCCCTACTCGTCGCTGAAGTTCACCGCCCGCAGCGGCGCGGTGTTGACCTTCAGCTGGAACACATCCGGCCGCGAATAATGCCCGCATGGGTCGAAATCCAGATTGCCCTTTTCCAGTTGGCTGAGGTCGAGGTCGGCGTAGAGTTCGGTCTCGCTTTCGTAGACCGGCCCGGCGAGGACCTCACCCAGCGGGCTGACGATCATGCTGCCGCCGCGCATCACGAACCCTTCCTCCGGGCAATCCAGGCCGAACGCGGCGCGGTGCTCCGGCGGATACTCGGACAGGCGGATCGCCTGGCACGCCGACAGTACGAAGACACGTCCCTCCAGGGCGACATGCACCATCGAGCTGGCCCAGGAGTCGCGGTCGTCGGCGGTCGGCGCGCAATACAGCTGCACGCCCTGGGCGTACATGGCCTGGCGCAGCGCAGGCATGTAGTTCTCCCAGCAGATCACGCTGCCCAGCACGCCGATGTCGCTGGGTACCGCGGCGATGGTCGAGCCGTCGCCGAAGCCCCAGACCAGCCGTTCCTGGCCGGTGGGCATCAGCTTGCGGTGGTAGCCGGCGATGCCGCGCCCGGGAACCAGGGTCACCGCCGTGCAATACAGGGTGCGGCCGAAGCGCTCGATGACGCCGACCACCACCGTCACCCCGGTCTGCTCGACGCCCTCCGCCAGTGCCGCCAGTTCCGGCCCCTCCAGGGTCACCGCGCCACGCACGTAGCGCTCGTAGAGTTCGCGACCTGCGCCACTGCGGTTGCCGACCACGCTGCCGAAACTCACGCCTTTCGGGTAGCCGCCGATGAACGCTTCGGGAAACACGGCGAGCCGGGCACCCTGCCGCGCCACCCGGCGCAGGATGACGCAGGCCTTCTCGACGCTGGCCATGGGTTCGTAGGGCACGGATGCGGCCTGGATGATCGCTACACGGGTCATTCTGCACTCCTAGTACTGGGTGATGTCGTTGTCACGGGTTTCCGGCAGGGTCTTCCACAGCACCAGCAAGCAGGCCAGGGAAACCAGCGCCAGGTAGGCCGCCGGCAGGTTGGCGTCGCCGGTCTGGCGGATCAGCGCGGCGGCGATGAACGGCCCGGGGCCGGCGAGCAGCGCCAGCGCCACGTTATGGCCCAGCGCGGCGCCGCTGGAACGGATCGAGGCCGGGAACACTTCCACCAGCAGCACCACGTCCATCACCGCGGTAACCGCCACCAGCAGGCCGAGGATGATCAGTCCGAGCAGGATCGCCGGCGGCTGGCCGCTGTTGAGCAACAGGAAGACCGGATAGGCCAGCAGGGTCAGCGCGGCGGCGGCCGCGAGCAGCAGGCGGCGGCGGCCGAAGCGGTCGCTGAAGCGACCGACCAGCGGGTTGGCGATGCAGTACACCACCAGCGCCAGGCTGCACAGCCAGAGCGCGCTGCTGCGCGGCAGGCCGACAGTCGCGACCAGGTGGTTGTTGGCGTAGGTGATGAAGTAGTAGAGCGACACGCCGAACAGCGCGGAGAACGCGAAGCTGGTGACGAACGCCCGCCGGCGCACCGCGCGGCTCGGCTCCCGGACCCGCTGCTCGCGGCGCTGCCGTTGCAGCGCCTCGTAGACCGGCGTGTCGCCGAGCCGGCGGCGGATGAACACGGCGATGCCGGTCATGACGATGGAGGCCACGAACGGCAGGCGCCACCCCCAGGCATGCAGTTGCTCCTCGCTGAGCCCGCTGGAGATGGCCGCCGCGGTGAAGGTGCCGAACAGGAACGCCAGGCCGGCCGTACCGGTGATCACGCTGGCCGCCGTGGCGCGGCGGTCGGCCGGCGCGCTTTCGACGATGTAGATGCCGGCGCTGGACCATTCGCCGCCGACCATCATGCCCTGGATGAAACGCATGACGATCAGCAGGATCGGCGCGGCGATACCGATCGCCGCGTAGGACGGCAGCAGGCCGATGATCGTGGTGCACAAGCCCATGCCGAACACCGTGACGATCAGCACCGCGCGACGGCCCAGGCGGTCGCCGATGGGGCCGAGGAGCAGCGCGCCGAACGGGCGCGAGAGAAAGCCCACGGCGAAGACCGCCAGCGAGGAGAGCAGCGAGATCCCCGGCGCGGCGGAAGGAAAGAACAGCGTGCCGATGATCGCGGCGAAATAGCCGTAGATGGCGAAGTCGAACCATTCCATGAAGTTGCCGATGCCCACCGCGATCGCCCGCGTGCGCAGGTCCGACCGCCCTCCCCGGGCCTGGAGGTCGCTCGCGGCGACGCGTTGCTGAATGATGTCCACAGGATTCTCCGGCGCTTGTTATGTTGTTGTGGGCGCCAGACTAGGAATCACCTCGGCCACAGGGCAAACGATTAGCAAATATGAGCCGGATTAACGTACGTAATATCTCGCGGATAGACCTCAATCTTCTGCTCACCTTCCATTGCCTGATGAGCGAACGCAGCGCCACCCGCGCGGCGGTCGTCCTGCACGTGACCCAGGGCGCCGTAAGCGCGGCGCTGCGCCGGTTGCGCGAGCATTTCGGCGACGAGCTGTTCATCCGCAGCGCCTCGGGCATGCAGCCGACGCGCAAGGCCATGGAGCTGGCGCCGCGGATCGCCGAGGCCCTGACCTCGATCTCCGGGGTGCTCGCCGCGGAACCGGAATTCTCGCCGCGCGACTCCAGCTACGTGTTCAACATCGCGCTCTCGGACGACATCGAGTCCTACCTGGCGCCCTGCATCGTCAATGCCGCGGCGGCCGAGGGGCTCGGCGTGAGCTTCGCCTTCCACCAGAGCAACAGCTCGCTGTGGAAACAGTCCCTGCTGGACCCGGACATGGACCTGGTGATCTGCAGCGAGCCCAAGGATTTCAACACCAGCTATTCGTCCCAGGTGCTGTTCTCCTCGTCCTACTCCTGCCTGTTCCGCCCGCGCGGGAGCATGGCCGGCGCGGCGATCGGCCTGGACGACTATTTCGCGGCGAACCATGTGCGCATCTCCTATGACGGTCGTCGCGGCTTCATCGACGACCTGTTCGAGAGCGCCGGCTACGCCCGCCGGGTCACCGCCTCCTTCACCCATTTCGCCGGCGCCCTCTCGACCCTGATGAGCGGCGAGGTGATCGCCACCCTCCCCACCTTCGCCGCCGAGACCTACAGCCGCATGATGGATCTGCACTGCTGCCCGGTGCCTTTGCCGGTGCCGTCCTTCCGCTGCTTCATGGTCTGGGACGTGGCCAAGCACAACAAGACCCACCACGACTGGCTGCGGCGCTTCGTCGGCGAGATCGCGCAGCGTCTCGGCTAGCGGCTGCGGCATTTTCACGCAGATCCGGAGCGGCCGGCGCCTTGACAGGGATCGGCGGCATGGCCGATCCTGCGCATATTGTATTTAGTCGATACTATATTGCGCCATCGAGAATCCTGCCATGACCCTGCCCGACCTCCCCCTCGATGCCCTGCTCACCGGCCATGCACGCCCCTTCACCCGCCCCGGCTCGCGCAGCGGCATCGCCAAGTCGCCGCGCGATGGCGCCGTCGCGGTGACCGTCCTCGGCCTGGAAGGCGACGAGCAAGGCGACCTGCGCGTCCACGGCGGCGTCGAGAAAGCGATCCACCACTACCCGCGCGAGCACTACGCCGCCTGGATCGCCGAGTTGGGCGAGCATCCCCTGCTGCGCCAGGCGGGCGCCTTCGGCGAGAACTTCAGTACCACCGGCTGGAGCGAGGCCGACGTCTGCCTCGGCGATCGCGTCCGGGCCGGCAGCGCCTTGCTCGAGGTGTCCCAGGGACGCATGCCGTGCTGGAAGCTGAACGACCGCTTCGAGGTCGCCGGGATGTCCCTCAGGGTCCAGGAGACCGGTCGCACCGGCTGGTACTACCGGGTGCTGGAAGAAGGCGCGGTGGCCGCCGGCGATGTCCTGCGGCTGGTCGAACGGCGCCATCCCGAATGGTCGCTGCTGCGACTCTCGGAAGTGCTGTTCGACAAACGTGTCGCCACCGACCTGCTGCGCGAATGCCTGGCGCTGCCACTGACCCCGTCCTGGCGGCGCACCCTGGAGCGGCGCCTGGAAAAAGGCCAGGTCGAGGACTGGGGACCGCGCCTGGAAGGCTCTCCGAGGCAAGCGGACGATGCCACGGCACGCTAGGATTCCCCCGCGGTTTAACGCCCCGGGTGGACGCGAAGTCGATTACGGCAGCGCGGAAAGCTGCTGCCCTTGAGCTGAGGCGAGGAAGGAGCCCGTTTAGGAAACATCTGATTAAAAGCCCGTCTGCACGCTCTTAGAGTTCGCCCCATCGACGACGACTCAGAGGGATCGAGAGATGTTCGGGCACCCCCGACGCGCGCTGGTGCTATGCGCCAATCCAGGTCGCCTGCTCAGGTACGGAGCATTGTTCAACCACCTTGGCTACTACCATCTGAGCCTCTGCCTGGATCGCCAGGAGCTGCGCGCCTCCCTGCAGTCGGGCTATCGCTACGACTATTGTGTGCATGACGATTTCCGGCTGAATGCAACCGACAAGGGAACGCTCAGGTTGCTCGCGCGCAGTGGCTGCGTCCGGCATTTCGTTCTGATAAGCGACATGGACTGCCGGGAACGGCGAATACTCCATGAATGGGCAACGCGACACTCGATCATCATCCGGGAGATATACGACCCTCCTCTGGACAGCAGCACGATGTCAGCCCTTGTCGGGCAGGAAACGACTTCCTGTGCGGCCTGCGAGGCTCCCGCGAGCAAAGACCCGACATATCGATCCGAGAGGCACCGATGAATATTGCTCGGCACTTCATGGTCATTCGCCCCATGTCAACGAGTTCCCGCTCGCGATGACATTGAAGTGAGGAGACCCGGTCACGGTCGGCGATTTGCCCCGCAAGCCCCCCACTTCCCTCCCCATAACGGCCAGCGCGAGCTGTGCCGGCCCGTCGCCCTTCCAGGCCCGGCAAGAACTTCCGGCCATTCACGCCACATCGCCTCGTATCGCGCCTCGGCAGGCCCTGCCTGGGTCAGGAATCCAACCCGATTAAGAATCGTCTTAGATACCGGGAAAAGCGCATGCCACATCATTGCTCCGAGGACACAACTCAACAAGGAGCTCAATGAAATGAAACTTCAAGCATCTGCCCTGGCTATCGCTACGCTGCTCGCGGTGCCGGCCATCGCATCGGCGGCCAATACCATCACCTTCAATGGCGAAGTGACCGACCAGACCTGCTCGGCCATCGTCGATGGCAACACCGACCCCACCGTGATGCTCAACAGCGTGCCGGTCAGCGCCCTGAACGGTACGGTCGGCAAGACAGCCGGCGAAACCAGCTTCACCCTGCAACTGACCGGCTGCGCCGCGCCGGGCACCGGTGAAGAGGAACACTTCTCGGCGCTGTTCCAGGCCACCAACGCGACCACCGCCGGCAACCTGACCAATACCGCCAGCGGCGGCGCCACCGGCGTGGCCCTGCAACTGCTCACGGCGCCGGGCGGTACCGCGGTCAACCTGGCTGGCGGCGCGGCCGTGGCCGCCGGCGACATCGTGCTCGCCGAAGGCCAGACCAGCACCAGCTACGACTACGCCGTCCAGTACGTTTCCGAGGCGGCTACCGTCACCCCCGGGCCGGTGCTCGGCTCGCTCACCTACACCCTGCGCTACGAGTGATACCGGAGGCGCCGTCCCAGCGGCGCCTTCCCGCATTCCGCCATGGTTTCCCGGGCTCGCTGTCCGGCTGCCGCCACGGCCACAAGGTGAACAGGATGAAGAGTTTTCCACTACGCCCGCTTCAGGCGGCGACGCTCGCGCTCGCCCTGGCGCTGGCCACCCTTCCGGTCCAGGGCAGCGTGGTGATCACCGGCACCCGCGTGATCTATCCCGGCGACGCCCGGGAAAAGACCGTACAGATGACCAACCAGGACCCGTTTCCCAATGTGATCCAGGCGTGGATCGACATCGACGACCCCGCCTCGTCTCCGGAGAGCGCCGACGCTCCCTTCCTGGTCAATCCGGCGGTGGCGCGAATGGCGCCCGGCAGCGGCCAGACCCTGCGCATCGTCCATACCGGGCCGGCCCTGCCCCAGGATCGCGAATCGCTGTTCCACCTGAACGTCCTGCAGATCCCGCCACGCAATGCCGCCAAGGCGAACCGAAACCAGATGCTGCTGTTGCAGCGCAACCGCCTGAAGCTGTTCTACCGCCCCGCCCCGCTGGCCGGCGGTTCGGATTCGCTGGCCGAGAAATTGCGTTTCAGCCTGCGCCAGGAGCACGGCGCCTGGCGTGTGCGGGTAGAGAACCCCAGCGGCTACCATGCCTCCTTCGCGGCGGCGACGCTCCGCGTTGGCGAGCGCCAGTGGAAACTTCGCTCGAGCATGGTCCCGCCCATGGGCCAGGCGGAATGGGTCGCGGAACACCCCTCGGCGCTCCCGCCGGGTGCGGTCCGGCTGAATGCCCTGCTGATCAACGACTACGGCGCCCGGCTGGATGTTCGCCATGTTCTGCCGCGTTGACTTCCGCCGCGCCCACATGGCGCCGCTGGCACTGGGCAGCCTGGCGCTGGCCGTCACCGGCCTGGCCAGTGCGGAGCAATATCGCTTCGACGACAACCTGCTGCTGGGCTCGGGCCTGGCCGGCGGCAGCCTGGAGCGCTTCAACCGCGCCAACCAGGTGGACCCCGGCAGCTACCACGTCGACATCTACCTCAACGGCAGCTACGCCAGCCGCGCCAGGGTCGAGTTCCGCAGCCACAACGATGGCGTCGAACCCTGCTTCAGCGAGCGCTTCCTGCGCCAGACGCTCGGCGCCCACGCGGCCCCCAATACCGACGAGGTCGATAGGCAAGCCTGCCAGGGCCTGCTGGAACGCCTGCCCGGCTCGTCCTTCACCCTCGACACCGCCCGCCTGCGCCTGGACCTCTCGGTCCCCCAGGCCCTGCTGGACCTCAAGCCGCGCGGCTACGTAAGCCCCGACGAGTGGGACGCCGGCAGCACCATGGGCTTCGTCAACTACGACGCCAGCCTGTACCGCTCCAGCTTCGACGGAGCGGGCAATGGCCACTCGGACTACGGCTACCTGGGGTTGAGCGGCGGGATCAATCTCGGCCTCTGGCGCCTGCGCCACCAGTCCAACTACACCTATTCCAGCTATGCCGGCAATACCCGCAGCGACTGGAACAGCATCCGTACCTACGTGCAGCGCGCGGTGCCCGGCCTGCGCAGCGAGCTGACCCTGGGCGAAAGCTATACCGAGGGCAACCTGTTCGGCAGCCTGGGCTACCGTGGCGTGCGCCTGGCCAGCGACGACCGCATGCTGCCGGAGTCGCAGCGCCGCTACGCGCCGCAGGTGCGCGGCACGGCCAACAGCAATGCGCGGGTGGTCATCAGCCAGAACGGCAAGAAGATCCACGAGGCCGTCGTCGCCCCCGGCCCGTTCGTCATCGACGACCTCTACGGCACCGCCTACGACGGCGACCTGGATGTCCAGGTGATCGAGGCCGACGGCAGCGTATCGCGCTTTTCCGTGCCCTTTTCCGCGGTTCCCGAGTCCATGCGCCCCGGTATCTCGCGCTATGCCGCCACCCTCGGCCAGGCGCGCCAGTATGGCGACGGCAACGACCTGTTCGGCGACTTCACCTACCAGCGCGGCCTGACCAACGCCCTGACCGCCAACCTTGGCGCGCGCATGGCCGAGGACTACCTGGCGCTGCTCGGCGGCGGCGTGTTCGCCACGCGCTACGGCGCCTTCGGCCTGAACACCACCTTTTCCAGCGCCACGGTGGAAAACGGCCAGCGCAAGCAGGGCTGGCGTGTCGGCCTGAACTACAGCCGCACCTTCCAGCCGACCCAGACCACCCTCACCCTCGCCGGCTACCGGTACTCCACCGAGGGCTATCGCGACCTGGGCGACGCGCTGTCGGCACGCCACGCGGACCAGCGCCACGACACCTGGAACTCCAGCAGCTACAAGCAGCGCAACCAGTTCACCGTGCTGGTCAACCAGGGCCTGGGCGAATACGGCAACCTCTACCTGTCCGGCGCCACCAGCGACTACTACGACGGCAAGAGCCGCGACACCCAGTTGCAATTCGGCTACAGCAACACCTGGCGCCGGCTCAGCTACAACCTGGCCTACTCGCGCCAGCAGACCACCTGGTACCGCGACCTGGACAACGACTACGACCCGTCGCTGCCGCCGCAGTACAACCTGCGCCGCGGCAGCGAGCGCAACGATACCCTGACCCTGACGCTGTCCCTGCCGCTGGGTTCCTCCAGCCGCGCGCCGAACCTCAGCGCGATGGCCTCGCGGCGCTCGGGCGACAGCCGTGGCAGCAGTTACCAGACCGGTCTCAACGGTACTCTCGGGGAGGACCGCAGCCTGAGCTATGCCATCAACGCCGGACGCGACAGCCAGGCCCGCGGCACCGATTTCAACGGCAGCCTGCAGAAACAGACCGCCGTGGCCACGGTCAACGCCGGCTACGCCGAGAGCGCCAGCTACCGGCAGTTGAATGCCGGTTTGCGCGGCGCCGCCGTGCTGCATCGCGGCGGCCTGACCCTGGGGCCCTATGTCGGCGACACCTTCGCCCTGATCGAGGCCAAGGGCGCCAGCGGCGCGGGCGTTCGCGGCGGCCAGGGCGCGCGGGTGGACGGCAACGGCTATGCCGTGGTGCCCTCGCTCTCGCCCTACCGCTACAACCCGGTCAGCCTCGACCCCCAGGGCATGGGCGAAACAGCCGAACTGGTGGAGACCGAACGCAAGATAGCGCCCTACGCCGGCGCCGCCGTTCACGTGAGGTTCAAGACGCTGACCGGCCACCCGCTGCTGATCCAGGCGCAGCTTCCCGACGGCGGCGCGCTGCCCCTGGGCGCCGACGTACTCGACAGGCGCGGCGTGACCATCGGCATGGTCGGCCAGGGCGGCCAGGTCTATGCCCGCGCCGAAGGCGACCAGGGCCGCCTGCGCGTGCAATGGGGCGAGCGCCCGGAAGACGCCTGCCTGCTGGACTACGACCTCGACGCCAGCCCTCGCGAGGCCGGCGCATCCGACCAGGCGGTGATCCGCCTGGATGGCATCTGCACGCCCGAACCGGAGGCACCATGAAGACAGCCTTGCATCTCCTGGCGCTGCTCGCGCCCTTGCTCGCCGCCCCGGCCTGGGCGACCTGCTACAAGGTCACGGCCGTGGGCAGCGCCACCACCACCGTCACGACACAGATCCGTCCCGGCGAAGGTACGGCCGGCACCTGGGCCGGTGCCTGCGACACCTGCAACGGCTCCCTCGGCCTGCCGAGCGTGATCAACGTCAGCGATGCCAGTTTCCAGCCCGACGGCACGCTGATCGCCAGCTCGGTGGCGCCGCTGACTCAGTACGGCGACAGCGCCGGCTACGACCCCGAACGCGTGTTCTTCCGCTGCGCGCCGGAGGACCAGGTGTACGAGATGTTCTCGACCAACGCCGACAACCTCTACAGCGGCTGGTACCAGGGCGGCGACAGCGTGGGTACTTCCATTGGCCTGCAGTCCGCCTACCGTACCGCCTGGCGCAATGTGCTGCTGCGCCTGACCCATGTCGAAACCGGCCTGTACTTCACCGATGTCTGGCGCGAGCGCCTGCTCACCGGGCTGGACATCGACTCGCGCGGCTACCAGTTGGTCAAGGCGAAGAATCTCAGCGCCATACGCGCCGAGCTGTTCCGGGCGCCGCTGGAAACCACAGGCTATTACTCGCAGAACATCGCCTCGCAGTTGTATGGGTACACCCAGCCCAATGGCTACATCGCCATCAAGGGGCCGGGCCTGCTCTATCCCCGGGTGGGCGAGACCCACTATGGCAACTACTCCGGCTGGCACGGCAACTGGCCGGGTGCCATCGGCCTGTACAACGACGTGACGCTCAAGCGCTATCCCACCTGCGCCGTTACCAATGTCACCCCGCATGTCGTGTTCCCCTCGATCTCGCTCGGTGAGATCAAGGCCGGCGCCAGCCGCGAGATGCCCTTCGAAGTGGCCTTCAAATGTGAAACCGGGGTGCTCAACAGCACTGCCGCCAACGGCACGGCGCTAGGAATCAAGGCGTCTCCCGGCGCCCTGGCGGCGGCCGCTTCGCTGGGCCTGGTGAATGCCAGCGGCGGCCTCTCCTACCTGCTGTCCGACCGCTATGGCCAGCCCGGCATGGCCCAGGGCGTAGGCATCCGCCTGCTGCGCGACGGCAGCGCGATGAACCTGCTGGCGAACGAGGATTCAGCCATGGGCAGCAACGCCGAGGCGCGTGGTTGGTATCCGGTGATCGGCGGCGCTTCGAACCTGGCCGGCGAAGTGGGCGGCGTCAGCCAGTACAGCGAGACCTTCCGCGCGCGCCTGGAGAAACTTGCCCTGGGCAGCATGCCCGGTGTCACCCCGGGACGCGTCGAGGCCACCGCTCAGGTGGTGATCCGTGTCCAGTGAGCGCGGACTGCGCGGCGCACTGTTCGGCCTGGCGCTGCTGCTCGGGCTGGACGCCCAGGCCGGAGTCACCGCCGAGCGCACCCGCGTGGTGATCGCCGAAGGCCAGCGCGAAGCCTCGCTGCTGCTGGTCAACCAAAATGCCTACCCGGTCATCGTGCAGGCCTGGATCGACGATGGCGACCTGGATTCGACGCCGCAGACCGCCCGCGCGCCGTTCATGCCGCTGCCGCCGGTGTTCCGCCTGGATCCCGGAAAGCAGCGCAGCCTGCGCCTGCTGCGCACCGGCCAGGCCTTGCCGGGGGACCGCGAAGCGCTGTACTGGCTGAACATCTACGAGATCCCGCCGCGCCCCGGGGAACCGCCGGCCGAAGGACAGTCCCGGCTGACCGTCACCCTGCGCACCCAGATGAAGGTCATCCACCGTCCCCGTGCCCTTGCCAGGGCGGCCGAGGAGGCTCCGCGCCAGCTCCGCTTCCAGCGCCAGGGAAAAGCGCTGCTGGTGGAAAACCCCACCGCCTACTTCGTCAGCCTCGCCGGCGCCGAACAGGAGGACGGTGCCCCGCTGCTCTCCGCCCTGCTGCTGGCGCCCTTCTCCCGGCAGATGCAGGCTCCCGGCCAGACGCTGCCGAGCGGGAAGCAGGCGATCCGCTTCCACTGGCTGGACGACGGCGGCAACCTCCGGCAGGGACGGACCACCCTGCGCTGAAACGGGGTTCCCAGCCGAACGCGGCTGGGTGCCGCCGCGCGCTGGCGAGCCCGGCCCGGTCTTCCGCGCCTTGCCCGCGAGGGAACGCCAACCCGTCAATGGAACAGGTTGGCCCTTACGCAGAAGGTCATCAGCGCCTGGTCGCTGTTCACTTCCAGCTTGCGCATGGCCGAGATCTTCTGCGTGCTCACGGTCTTGACGCTGCGCTTCAGCAGGCGCGCGATGTCGCAGACGTTGTTTCCGGACACGAAGTGACGCAGCACCTCGAATTCCTTCATCGACAGGCGGGCGAAGCGGTTTTCCACCTCGTCGCGACTGGTCAGTACGTTGGCCGGGTCGATCATGTGCGCGCCGCGGTAGATCCGGTTCTGCAGCACGACGTCGAGCGCCAGGAGCAATTCGTCGAGCTCACCGCTCTTCAGCACCACGCCGGCGACGCCATGGTCGTAGAGGCTGTCGAGGATCAGGCGATTACTGACCATGGTGAAGATCAGCACCCGGGTACGAGGAAAATTGCGCAACAGGTAGTCGATCAGCTTCAGCCCGTCGCCATAACGCTCATCCCCCGGCATGCTGTAGTCGGTAATGGCGATGTGCGGATCGGCCTGCCGGTACAGCGATACCAGTTCGCTGGGGTTGGACGCCTCGCCCACCACCTCGAAGCGGGGATCGCGCTCGAGCATGTCGCATACGCCCATGCGCACGATCGGATGGTCATCGGCCAGTACTATTTTCAATTTACTCATAGGCTTCTCTTGCATTGACTTGAGCTGTTCCTCTCAGCGAAGGTCCGGCCGCATCAGCCGGTCCGTCTCACCTGTTCCAGCGCCCGCGCGAGATGGGCGAGCACTTCGGCGACCTCTCCGGCGGCGCAGTCGAGCGTTCCTTCCACCAGGCCCTCCTCCACCCGCTGGCACAGCGCGACCAGCGCCCGCGCACGGGTGACCGCCAGGGAGCCGGCCATGCGATGCAGCCCCTGCCGCAACCCTTCCGGGTCGCCCCGGCGGAGCGCCTCCCGGGCCGCGTCCAGGTCCTTGCTCATCGTCGCCAGGAAAAGCCCACGCATGCGTTCAGGCACCCGCGGCGCCAGACCCTCGTCGCAGGCTTGGTCTGGCCTGGCGCTCGCTGGCGCGTCGGCGGCTGGCGACATGCCCCTGGCGCCGAACGCGCCGAGCTGTTCGTGCAGCGTATGCAGGGTGATCGGCTTCACCAGCCAGGCGTTCATGCCCACCGCCCGGCAGCGCTCGCCTTCTTCGCGCAGGGCGTTGGCGGTGACACCGATGATCGGCAGGGTTTCTCCGCGTTCGCGCAGGACCTGGGTCAGTTCGTAGCCGGTCATGTTCGGCATGTTGACGTCGCTGAGCAGCAGGTCGAAGCGCTGGTGGTCGAACAGTTGCAGCGCCTGCCGCCCATCGCTGGCCAGACTCACGTGGCAGCCCAGTTCCTCGAGCTGCTCGCGAAGCAGCGCCTGGTTGACCGGGTTGTCCTCGGCGACCAGTACCCGCAGTTCGAGCTTCCGCGAGCGCAGCGCGGGGTCTGGCGCCACCGCCTGCGGTATCTCCTTCCCCAGGGCCAGGGCCACGGCCCGGCCGATGCCCGCCAGATCGTGCAGGCTGACATGCCAGCCGTCTTCACGGAGTTCCGGCTGGCTCGGCGCCGCCGGCGAGGCGCAGACCCGCGGCCCGGACCAGCATAGGGTCGCGTTCGGCGCCGGCAGCAGATCCAGCAGCACCGTCTGGCCAGGCTCCGCGGGGCAGGACGCGCCGCCGGGCACGGTACAGCCCCAGCGCGCCAGCCAGCCGCTCAGGCTGTCGGCCAGTTCGCGCACCGGCGAACGCACCAGAACAGTTCCCTGTAGCCAGCGTTCCGGTTGGCGGGCCAGTCCCTCCGGTTCGGTCTCGGGCAGATCCAGCACCAGGCTGAAGCTGCTGCCCAGCCCCGCTTCGCTGACGACACGCAGCGTGCCACCCATCATCTCCGCGAGATGCCAGCAGATCGACAGGCCCAGCCCCGTGCCGCCGGCATGGGGCATTCCGGGCACCTGGTAGAAAGCCTCGAACAAGCGTTTCTGCTGTTCGATCGCGATACCGATGCCGGTATCGGCAACCTGCCACTGCAAGGCGGCCCGCCCGTCCTCCCGTGACAGCAATTTCAGGCGCAGGACCACACGACCGATATCGGTGAACTTCACTGCGTTGCTCACCAGGTTGGCGAGGACCTGGCGGATCCGCGCCACGTCGCCGATCAACTGCGCGGGTACGTCGGGGTCGATGCAGGCATAGAATTGCAACCCCTTGGCCATGGCGCTGGCGGAGAAGCTGCCAAGCACTTCCTGCGTGAGTTCCAGTGGATCGAAGACGACAGGCGCCAAGGCCATCTGCCCCGCCTCGATCTTCGAGACGTCCAGTACATCGCTGATCAGTTGCATGAGCGTCCCGGAGGCGCCCTGGATGGTCCGCAGATACGCGCGCTGCCTCTCGTTCAGCTCGGTGAGATCGAGCAGTTCGAGGGTGCCGAGGACACCGTACAGGGGAGTACGGATCTCATGGCTCATGCTGGCCAGGAACAACGTCTTGGCCTGGCTGGCAGCGTCAGCCGCCCGCTTGGCGCTAGCCAGCGCCGCCTCCGCCTCGCAATGCACGGTAATGTCGTTGAACACGCACAGCACCGCCTCCGTGCCGGCATAGCGGGTCGCGGCGAAAGCCGCCTGCAGGTAGCGCCCGCCGACCTGCACACAGATGCCTCCCGCCACCTGCCCCTGGGCGTCGAGCAGTTTCCAGCGGGACGTCAGGGCGAGGATCTCCGCGGCCCCGCCCAGCCACTGGCCGGCCAGTTGGTTGCAGGTCACCAGTTGCCGCCCATCCTGGCTGAGAACCACCAGCGCCACCGGCGCGGTCTGGATCAGTGTCCGGCTGAACGTGTCGCTCTCGACGAGTTGCTGGTGCGCCCGATGCGCGGGATGGACGACGCTGCGCGCGTACCAGCGCAGGCCGAGCCAGCCGCCCAGGACGAGCGCCGGAACCAGCAGCAGGCCGGCCAGCAGCCATTGGGCATGGCGAAAGAAACTGGCATAACCGATACGGTAGACCGCGAGCCAGCCGCCTGCGGGTTGGCTGCGCAGTTGAATCGCCACCCCGTGGCGGGTGAAGTTCAGGCCGTCGCCAAGCCCTTCGGCCGGCGTCTCGCCCACCAGCAGATCGCCCTCCGGCGAAACCAGGCTGTACGAGTCGAACACCGGACGCTCCATCAATTGCTCGAAATCGTTGATCCTCCGCAAGTCGAACAGACTCGCGGCAACGATCAGGTGGTTCGGCTCATCCCGCCACCACAGGGCTTCCGGCAGATCGATCCTGACGATTCCCAGCAGTTCGGGCGCCTGCCCCCGATAGCGGTCCGCGCGCACCCAATGCACAGGGTGGTCGGCGGCGCCCGGCGGCGTTTCGCGCAGGCGCGCCAGCATGCGGTCGACCATCATCGGCTGGTTCTCGCGCAGCCTCTCGCGTTCCGCCATGGCGTGGATCGCCGGCACGGCCAGGCGGGTACTGCCGGAAAGATCGTAGATCAGCAATTGTGGCGCGGGGTATGCCGAAAGGCTCCAGAAGCCGCCGTAGAAGTTGGCGAGCAGGACGCCCAGGGAGAACGGCCCCCACGACGCATTCCTGTCGACCCCGTGGCGAGTGGCCAGGAGGAACGGCATGGCAAAGGAAAATTCCCGCCCCTCATAGACCTCGACACCTTCTTCCCTGGCCAGGAGCCGCCGTTGCAGGGGCACCACGTCATGGTCGTGCTTCTGCGTGGCCTTGTCGCTTTTGCGTGCGATGCGCACGAGGAAGGCCTCGTGTTCCCGTATGTCGCCGATCAGCCGGGTGAAGTGGAAGGAAACCTTGTCCTCCTCTTCCTGGAGCAGTCGCCCCAACGACCAGTAGCAGATGCTGAACAGCAATACGGTCAATACCGCCACGCAGAGCAGCCCGATGTTCAGGCTCCGCGAGACGCTCGCCCACTTGAGCAGCAGCTTGTTGTCATGTTCCAGGATACGGACGGACTTCACGGGATGCAGTTTCCTCCAGCGACGCTGGCGCGCTGACTGTTGCTGGCTGCGATCGACTCCGCGATGGTCGGGTGGCCGGCGTCAGGCAAGGGGGCTGGGTCCGTCCTCCCGCAGTTGCTGCTCGAACACGTGCGCCGGCACCGCCTCCGAGATGAGGAAACCCTGCGCCCGGTCGCAGCCAAGGCGACGAAGAAGATTCAACTCCTCGCAGGTCTCCACCCCCTCGGCCACCACGTCGAGATTCAGACGATGGCCGAGCTCGATGCAGCTGGTGACGGCTGCATTGAGGCCGTTGTCTTCCACGCATCCATGTATGAGGGAGCGATCGATCTTCAGCTCCGTGAAAGGGGTCGTGACCAGGTTGAAGAATGAGCTGTAGCCCTGACCGAAGTCGTCCTGGGCCAACCCGAACCCCTTCATGCGCAAACGGCAGGCACCGGCATAGTAATTGCTCGACAGGGTGGCGACACTGCTCTCGGTCAACTCGAAACACAGCGAGCCGGCGCTGGCGCCGCGACTGCCGACGAACTCGCAGAGCCGGTCCGGAAGATCCTGGCTGTCGAGCAGGTGCGGCGGCAGGTTCACCGAGACGGGAATCTCGTAGCCCGCCCTGCGCCACGAGGCCTGGGCCCGCAGCGTCTGTTCGAGTACGCGCCAGAGCAGTGCCTCGTGCAACCCCGAGGCATCGATATCGCTCATGAAGCATCCTGGCAGCAGCAGCCCCCGCTGCGGGTGGTTCCAGCGTATCAATGCCTCCGCCCCGACCATGCGTCCGGTGTGGAGGGACTTCTTGGCCTGGAACCAGGTCACCAGCTGCTCGTTGTGCAGGGCGTCCAGCAGCGCCGTCCGACCATGGGGCAGGTCATCGGCCTCAGGCTCCAGGTCCTGCCTCAGGCATTTCTCCAGCTGTTCAAGGAGCTGGCCGATGGCCTTGGGCAAGGTCGGCTTGGGCAGCAGGTCGATCACCGAAAGCCCGAGGCTCTGGGCGACCCGGCTGGCGCTGAGCAGCATGCGCTGGGACGAGGAACTCATCAGCGCCAGTTTGGGACGATGCTTGAGATACGGCAGTTGCTGGATCATCTGGATGCCATCCATGCCCGGCATCATCAGGTCGCTGAGGACCAGGTCGAACCTCTCCCGCTTCAGGCAAAGCAATGCTTCGGCACCGTCGCCGGCCCCCATCGGGCTCTGCACGCCCCGTTCGCGAAGCAGGTTGAGCAGGTACTCGCGCTGGAACGGCTGGTCCTCGACGACCAGCACCCGATAGGATTTCAAGTTCATCGATCCACCTTGAGGATATCGATCAGGCAGTTCTGGAGCGAATCCAGATCCACCGGTTTGACCAGGCAATCGCTCATGCCGGCGGCGAGGCAACGCTCGCGCTCCTCGCGCATGGCATTCGCGGTTGCGCCGACGATGGGCCGTCGGTAGCCGCGCCGGCGGAGCTCCGTCGCCAGTTGATAGCCGTTCATGTTCGGCATGTTGATATCGGTGAGCACCACGTCGAAGTCACCCGACAGGCATCGCTGCAGCGCCTGCCGGCCATCGAAAGCCAGTTCCACGACACAACCCAGCGCTTCCAGCTGATCGCGCAGGATCAACTGGTTGATCGCATTGTCTTCCGCCACCAGGATGCGTATCCCCAGGTTGCTCAGGGGCGCGATCTGTCCGTGGACAACCGCGCTCTCGCTGACGCAGCCCTGGGCAAGGCCCAACGCGCGACGCAAGCCGCCAAGGCTGTTCAGGCCCACCAGCCAGTCACAGCCCTGGGCCTGGGGCTCTACGCTCCCCTCCGGGGAAAGTACCACCCTGCATCCCGGCCATCGCGCCTGCATCGCCGCCGTACCCGGCAGCAACACTTCGACCAGCACGCTGCTGGCGTCCGCCTCGTCGAGGGTCGACGGCGTGGCGAGGTGGGCCCGGCCTCCCCAGCGGGCGATCCAGCCGCACAGGTTTTCCGCCAGGTCACGGGCTGGCGCCATCACCCGGATGTCCCGCCCGGCCAGTTCCTGCGGTTCCGCCTGTACCGCGATGCGCTCGAGTGGCAGCCTCAGGCTGAAACTGCTGCCCAGCCCCAGTTCGCTGACCAGCCTCAGGTTGCCGTTCATCAGTTGCGCCAGGCGCTGGCTGATGGACAGGCCCAACCCCGTGCCGGCCACCAGCTGTTCGGAGCGACGCACCTGGTAGAACGGGTCGAACAGGCGGTGCTGGTCCTCGGCGGCGACACCCGTCCCGGTATCGTTGACCTGCCAGGTCAGCATCACGCATTCGGCATCGACCACGCTGGCCTTCAGGCGCACGCTGATATGCCCGTTGTCGGTGAACTTCACCGCATTGCTCAGCAGATTGTTGAGTATCTGCCGGATGGAAGCCGCAGCCCCACGCATGCGCTCCGGCAGCTCCGGCGAAAGACAGGCATACAGTTGCAAGCCCTTGGCATGCGCAGCGGCGGCGAACGACTGCACGACCTCTTCGGTCAGCTCGACCGGGGAGAACTCCATGGACTCCAGGTCCAGTTGGCCGGCCTCGATCTTGGATACGTCGAGTACATCGCTGATCAGTTGCAACAAGGTCGCCGAAGAGCGCTGGATCGCCTGCAGGTAGCCGGCCTGCTGGCGGCTCAGCTCGGTGCGCCCCAGCAGTTCCAGGGTACCGAGCACACCATAGAGCGGTGTACGGATTTCATGGCTCATGGTGGCGAGAAACAGCGTCTTGGCTTCGTTGGCCGCGTCCGCCAGCAGCTTGGCCCGGGCCAGTTCCGCCTCGATCTGCTTGCGTGCGCTGATGTCGCTGAAGGCGCAGAACAGTACGTCTTCACCCTTGTAGCGGGTGATGGTGTAACTGAGGTACAGGTGCAACCCGGCCTCGGTTTCCAGCTCCTCCCCGGCAGGCTCGCCGCCTTCGGCGAAGGCCCGGGCAATCCAGCCCGGCGCCGCGCGGCGGACCACCTCGCCGCCCAGCCATTGCCGCGCCTGCGGATTCTCCAGGACCACCGCGGCGTCGGCGCGGCGCAATACGCAAAGGGCCACGGGAGCAGCCTGGATGACCGCCCGGGAGAAAGCCTCGCTTTCCTTGAGCGCCTCGAGACGCTGCGCCGCCGGCTTCATCAGGCGCTCTTCGATACGCCTGCCCAGCCGACGGAGCAGCGTACCCACGCCGATGGCCAGCGAGAACGCCAGCAGTAGCGGCTGCCACAGCGCCAACAGCAGCCGTTCGATACCGATGCAATAGACCAGCACCCAGTTCGAGGAACCTATGTGCTTGAGCAGCGCCACGTGCTGCGGCATGGGAGCGGAACCGATGAAGCCGAAGCCGTCTCCCTGCGCGAGCGCGCGCAGCTCCTCCGCGCGCAGGCTTCCATCCTCCTCGGCGAAGGCTACCTGCCCGTGCCCGTCCAATAGCAGATAGCTGCCTGCGCCAGCCCTGCGCAGTATCGCGTCGAGTATCTCGCCATGGATCTCCAGACCCAACCAGCCACCTCCATGCCCGCCGTCCAGGGCCTCGAAGAGGAACAGGCGCCGACGCTCTCCGCCCTCGGCCAGCCAGTGGATGCGCGCCGCCGGCGCCGCCTGCGAGGCTCGGTACAGCGCCTCGGCCAGCGCGGCGGTAATCGGCGATTCGGAGCCAACCCCGGAGACCAGCCTGTGGATCGCCGGTCCGTTTCCGGCATCGACGGCATACAGCAGCCCCAGGCGCTTGTCCCCGAGTTCGGCAAGCTCGCGGGCAGACAGCAGGAGCCCTTGTCCGCTGCCACCCAGCGGCAGTATGGACGGCGGGAGCGCCTGGCCATCGTTCGACGCTTCGCTGACCAGCGCCCTGCCTGCCGCCAGGGGCACGACACTGCCGCTCAGATGATCGAGCAGCGCTTCACGCTGGCCGAGATAGAGCTGCGCCTCGTACATCGCCGCGTTCATCGCGCGTCGAGCGAGCGACACCTGGTGGTTGAAAGCCATGTTCACGGTGAACGCCAGGCCACACAGCAGGCTCAGCATCAATGCGCCACCGAGCATGCGCAGCAGCTTGAGCGCGGCACTCGGAGTGGAAAACCCGCTATCCAAAGGCTGTAGGAAATTCTGCAACTTCATGCCGAAAGACTGACGGCATGAAGGTAACCCCTCAATCAGACGTTTCTTATTGTGAATTCGCGCACATTGACACCCGCGGATGCGCCTTGACTATGCAACCCGCTCCCACCCGCATGACTCGACCACAGGCGACACCAGCCGACCCGGAAAGACAAGGTTCCGCTCACCGCCCCGGGCCTGGCGTTTCGGCGATGGCGCCGCCCGGCGTTCCTGAAAACGGAACCTCGTTTCCATTTTTACGCCGTTCCGAAGTCCGCACGCATGGACAAGACTGGCGGCGCCACAAGGCCAATCTGACAACGAGGAAAGAACCATGCGCTACATCGGACTCGAGGCACTCCTGACCCCCGAAGAGTGCGTCATGCTGCTGATCGACCACCAGCCCTATCAACTGATGAACCTGCACAGCCATGAACCGAGCATGGTCATCAACAACGTCACCGGCCTGGCCAAGACCGCCAGGGCGTTCGGCATTCCGGTGATACTCACCACGGTCGTCGAGGATCGCGGCGGCCACCTGATCGCCCAGTTGCAGGAGGTCTTCCCGGAGCAACGACCCATCGACAGGACCTTCATCAACACCTGGCAGGATGCGCGCGTGGTGGACGCGGTGCGGAAGACCGGGCGGAAGAAGCTGGTGATGGCCGGCCTGTGGACCGAGATCTGCCTGGCGATGCCGGTCATCCAGGCCCTGGCCGAGGGCTATGAGGTCTACTTCGTGACCGACGCTTCCGGCGGGGTGAGCCCGGAGGCCCACGAAATGGCGGTGCGCCGCATGATCCAGGCCGGCGCCACGCCCATCACCTGGATGGCCGTGCAGGGCGAGCTGCAGCGGGACTGGGCGCGCGAGGACACGGCCGGCGCCGTCAACGCGGTGAATGCCGAGCATGGTGGCGCCACCGGTGTGGCCTTCGCCTGGGAAACCCAGCTTCTGGACAGCTGAGGCGCCTCGCGCCGGGAGCCCCGGACAGGCTTCCGGCGCCATGCCCTGCCGCCTCCGGCGAATTCAAAGCTCTCCCAGCAGCTCGCCAAGCTGCCGGTCCCATGCCGGTGGCTGGCCGATCCGCTGCGCGAGAAACTCGACGAACGCATTGATCTTCGGCGAGGCGCGCTGCGCTCGCCGGTACACCACCGAGATCTCGCCGCCCGGAGGCACGCAGCCGGGCAGGACGATCTCCAGTTGCCCGGCCAGCAGGTACGCGCCGGCGAGGAAGGTGGGCATGATGCTCAGGCCGACACCGGCGAGGGTCGCGCCCAGGAGGATGTCCGCGTTGTCGGAGCGCATCTTGCTGCGGATCCGGAAGGACTGCTCCCGGCCCTCCACGCCCAGCCTCCACATGCCATGGTGGGCGCGGCGCATGGAAAGCAGGCCGTCGTGTTCGCGCAGCTCCTCCGCGGACGCGGGGCGGCCTTTCCTGTCCAGGTAGCCAGGACTGCCGCAGATGACGTGGCGGTTCGCGGTGATGCGCCGGGCCACCAGCGCGGAGTCTTCCAGGACCCCGACCCGGACCGCGGCGTCGTAGCGCCCCAGGTTGAGGTCGACATGGCGGTCGTCGGCGTCGATGTCCATCTTGAGCTCGGGGTAGATCAGCGAGAATTCGGCGATCAGCGGCGCCAGGTGGGCGACGAACGCCACCGGCACGGCGATCCGCAGCACCCCGTGCAAACCACCGTCGAAGGACTGGATGGACTCTTCCATGTCGCGCACGTCGCCGAGCACCTGCACGCAGAAGTCATGATAGTGGCGCCCCAGCTGGGTGACCCGGAACACCCGTCCGCGCTCGATCAGCACCACCCCCAGGTGCCGCTCCAGCTGCTGGATGCGCTGGCTGACCACCGACTTGGCGGTTCCCAGCCGACGCGCGGCCTCGGAGAAGCTGCCCGCTTCCACCACAGTGACGAAACTGGCCATGTCCACGAACTTGTTCATCGCCGCCTCCTGCCTGGCGGGGCCCGGCCCCCGGACTCGAATGGAAGCACCGGCCGACCGGTGCGGAAGGCGGTCATGATTGGTCGTCCGGCGCCGGCACGGCAAGACTGCGGCGAACGGTTTTCTCGATCATCGGGTTCGATTTCCCAGAACGCCTCGCCGAACCAGGGCCCGCCCCGCCGCACGCCGGCTCGTACATTGGCGGGAGCCTCCTTTCCGACAGCGCGGCCCGGTGTCGGCGGGCGCCGTGGCGCGTCCGGCACGATGAGCATGCCGTTCGTCCGGCGCGCGCTCGCCGATTCATATGCGTCCCGAAAGAATGTATAAAGCGCCAGCGTTCCGCGATCCCGTCGCCTGCCAAAGGAATCCCCGTCAATGCTTCGGCTCTCGATGCCGGCCCTGCTCCTGGCTCTTGCCGGTTGCGCCAGCAAGCCTCCCGCCAACCCCGACAACCTCTGCGAGATCTTCCGCGAGAAACCGAAGTGGCACGAGGCGGCGCTGAAGATGCAGCAGCGCTGGGGCGCGCCGATCCAGGTGCCGATGGCGATGATGTACCAGGAATCGTCCTTCCGGCATGACGCCCTGCCGCCGCGCTACTTCTTCCTCGGCTTCATCCCCTGGGGCCGGGTCAGCTCCGCCTACGGCTACGCCCAGGCCAAGGACGAGACCTGGGCCGACTACAAGCGCGAGGCCGGAGGCTGGGGCGCCAGCCGCGACGACTTCGCCGACGCCCTGGACTTCATGGGCTGGTACATCCAGAAGAGCCAGCGCGTCAACGGTGTGTCCAAGTGGGACGCCTACGGCCAGTACCTGAACTACCACGAAGGTTGGGGCGGCTATCGCAACCGCAGCTACGACGCCAAGCCGTGGCTGAAGAACGTCTCGCAGAAGGTCCAGTCGCGCGCCTCGCTGTTCGGCGCCCAGTACCGCAGCTGCCAGCAGGAACTGTCACGCGGCGGCTGGTTCTGGTAGCCCGTCCGCGCGCGATACGGCTTCGCTCCCGCGCCACGGCCAGCGTCCCGCGATGGATGGCGGGGCGAGTTCGTTGACGGCCGGATGGAGGCAGCTCCAGGCCGGATCGGCGCTTTCGCACTGCCAGCGGCCACAGGAACGCCACCGCGCGCTCCCCCTTCACGCGACTCCCTGGGGAACCGGCGCGAAAGCGTGTCGCAGAGCGTGGGTCGACATGCCCTGCCTGCGCGCTTTGGCCAGGCCGTGGCCATAGGTTCGCGACGCTCTCTTTCACTCGCCCGCCGCCCGTCTCCGCCGCCGCCCAGCTTCCCGGGCCAGAGCACCCGCGCATTGGCGACGCCAGTTTCCCTCGTCTACTGTTTGCATAAAAGTTTGGCGCCATAAATTCGTCAATAAATTGACTAAAAAAACTTACCCAGACTACGGTTATTTTCCAGGCAATGCTAAGATAGCTATCACAAAGCCACTATCGACGAATGAACCTATTCGACGGGAAAATGACTAATCCCTGTGGCAAATGAAAAAAAGTCACTAATTTGACGCTTCATCGCCTTGCTCTTCCCTATCCACTCAATGGACTGCCTGTGATCGGCAGAGCAAACAACATGCATTCGAAGTCGGTAGATAGCCTGTCGCTGACACGGGCTGGATTCATCGAGTACTTCCTGGTAGCGACCAAGCTGGTACACGCGCTCACCGCCATCGCCCCGGCGCTGTTCCTGCTGTACTACCCGGGCCTGGTGCCCGTCGAGCTGCGCAGCGACATGCTCGGGCTGCTGCTGTTCTTCGGCGCGCTCACGGTGATCATGTTCCAGGCCCTGGATGTCTATTCCGACGATATCTTCAGCAACCGCCTGCGCTTCCGCATCATGTTCTTCGCCTGGGCCTCGGCGTTCTGCCTGCTGCTGTTCATGTACCAGGGCCTGGGCCTGTTCCCCTACCTGAGCAGCAAGCTGGTGATCTTCTGGTTCACCGGCAGCCTGCTGCTGTTCGGCGTGCAACGCCTGCTGGTGCTGCGCCTGTACCGGGCCTGGATGAAGCGCGGCATGTACCTGCAGCGCACGGTGATCCTCGGCTTCACCGAGAGCGGCATGCACCTGGCCGAATACCTGATGCGCAACCACGACATCCGCTCGGGCATCATCGGCTTCATCGACGACCGCTCCGAGCGGGTCCCGGAGAACTACAACTCGCTGCCGCTGCTGGGCAACACCAAGGACCTGGAGAAGCTGATCCGCCAGGAACAGGTCGACCAGGTGCTGGTCGCCCTGCCCTGGTTCGCCGAAGGGCGCATCGGCGCCATCGTCCACCGCCTGCGGCAGTTGCCGGTGAACGTCCTGCTGGTGCCGGACATGGCTGCCTTCCGCCATGCCCACAACCGCATCGTCGATGTTTCCGGCATCCCCATGTTCAACGCCTCCGAACTGCCGCTGCGCGGCTGGTCGCCGCTGATCAAGCGTTGCGAGGACCTGGTCCTGGCCAGCCTCGCGCTGCTCCTGTTCGCCCCGTTGATGGCGCTGGTGGCGCTGGCGATCAAGCTCGACTCCAAGGGCCCGGTGCTGTTCCGGCAGAAACGCTACGGCTACAACAACCGGCTGATCTGGGTTTTCAAGTTCCGCTCGATGTACGCGGAAAAGGCCGACGCCAACGCCGAGCGCCAGACCACCCGCGACGATGACCGCATCACCCGGGTCGGCCGCTTCATCCGCAAGACCAGCATCGATGAGCTGCCGCAGCTGTTCAACGTGCTCGCCGGCAGCATGTCGATGGTCGGCCCGCGCCCCCACGCCACGGCGACCAAGGCCGCCGGCATTCCCTTCGAGGAAGCGGTCAGCGAGTACAGCTCGCGCCACCGGGTCAAGCCGGGCATCACCGGCTGGGCGCAGATCAACGGCTACCGGGGTGAGACCGACACCCTGCACAAGATCAAGAAACGCGTGGAATACGACCTCGAATACATCGCCAAGTGGTCGGTGTGGTTCGATCTCTACATCCTGTTCCGTACGGTGCCCGCCGTACTCCTGACCAAGGAAGTCTACTGATGAACGCCGTCGCCCCGCTGATTCCCTGCATCGTTTCCGGCGGTTCCGGGACCCGCCTGTGGCCGGTTTCCCGGGAGAGCATGCCGAAGCCCTTCATGCGCCTGGCCGATGACCAGAGCCTGTTGCAGAAGACCTTCCTGCGTATCGCCGGGCTGCCGGACGTCGCCCGCCTGCTCACGGTGACCAACCGCGACCTGCTGTTCCGCACCCTCGACGACTACCGCGCGGTCAACCGCAGCGGCCTGGCCCAGGACCTGCTGCTGGAGCCGGTGGGACGCAATACCGCGCCGGCCATCGCCGCCGCCGCGCTGCATGTGCAGGAACACTTCGGCGACCAGGCGCAGTTGCTGATCCTTCCCGCCGACCACCTGATCCGCGACGAGCAGGCCTTCGCCGCGGCGGTGGCCGAGGCTCGCGAACTCGCGGCACAGGGCTACCTGGTCACCTTCGGCATCACCCCGGAGCGCGCCGAGACCGGCTTCGGCTATATCGAACAGGGCGCCCCGCTGGGCAACGGCTTCCGCGTCGCGCGCTTCGTCGAGAAGCCCGACCAGGCCACCGCCCAGTCCTACCTGGACAGCGGCAAGTACCTGTGGAACGCCGGCATGTTCTGCTTCCAGGCCGCCAGCGTGCTGGCGGAACTGGAGCGCCACGCGCCGGACGTGCTGGTCGCCGCCCGCGCCGCCCTGGCCGACGGCAGCAGCCTGGAGAACGGCCAGTGCCGCCAGCGCGAGCTGGCCGCCGGGGCCTTCGCCGAGGCGCCGGACATTTCCGTCGACTATGCGCTGATGGAACGCTCGGACAAGGTCGCCGTGGTGCCCTGCTCCATCGGCTGGAGCGACATCGGCTCCTGGCAGGCGCTGCGCGAGCTGAGCCCGGCGGACGAAAACGGCAACCAGGTGCGCGGCGAAAGCGTGCTGCACGACGTCAGCAACTGCTACATCGACTCGCCGAAGCGCCTGGTCGGTGCCGTCGGCGTGCACGACCTGATCATCGTCGACACCCCCGACGCCCTGCTGGTGGCCGACGCGGCGCGCAGCCAGGACGTCAGGTTCGTCGCCCAGGAACTCAAGCGCCGCGGCCACGACGCGTTCCGCCTGCACCGCACGGTCAGCCGGCCCTGGGGCACCTACACCGTGCTCGAGGAAGGCCGCCGCTTCAAGATCAAGCGCATCGTGGTGCGGCCCAAGGCCTCGCTGTCGTTGCAGATGCACCACCATCGCAGCGAACACTGGATCGTGGTCAGCGGCATGGCGCTGGTGGAGAACGGCGAGCATGAATTCCTCCTCAATACCAACGAGTCCACCTTCATTCCCGCCGGCCACAGCCACCGCCTGAGCAACCCGGGGATCATCGATCTGGTGATGATCGAGGTGCAGAGCGGCGAGTACCTCGGCGAGGACGACATCGTCCGCTTCAACGACATCTACGGTCGCGCCCCCGCCAGCGACGAGAAGAAAGCCTGATGCGCTGCGCCCTGGTCATTCCCACGCGCAACGCCGGCGCGCACCTGGACCGGCTGCTGCCGGCGCTGGCCGCGCAACGGCGGCAGCCGGACAGCATCCTGGTGGTGGACAGCCGCTCCAGCGACGACACGGTGGAGCGCTTCCGCGCCTTCGGCGCGCGGGTCGAGGTCATCGAGCCGGCCAGCTTCAACCACGGCGGGACGCGGCGCTGGGCCAGCCAGCAGGTCGAGGCCGACGCGCTGATCTACCTGACCCAGGACGCCATTCCCGCCTCGCCCGACAGTTTCGCCAACCTGCTCGACGAGCTCTACGCCGAGGCCGACATCGGCGTGGCCTACGGCCGCGAGCGCTGGATACGTGCCGCCTTCGGCGGCGCGGGTGGCGAGGGCAAGCGCTATGTCCTCGCCGAGATACAGGCCTTGCGTGCCGCCGGCGCCCTGTATCGCGTACCTGAAATAGCGCTGCGTAGCGCGTTCAAGCTGCTCGGCTACCGCCTGGGCCAGCTGGAACGCCACCTGCCGGTCGCCCTCAAGCGCCGCATCAGCATGTTTCCAGGCTACTGGAAGTGAACATCATGACCTACAGGAAGTGCCCCCTCATGAAACGCACCCTCCTCATGCTCGCCATGCTCGCCCTGGCCGCATGCAACACACCCGCACGGATACCCGCACCGGACAGCGACACCGTGGACAGCGGCAAGCGCGCCCTGGAGGAGCTCGCCAGGCTGCCTCCGGCGATGGAACGGGTGCGCGTCGGGGACACCCTGCGGATCGTCCGCGACGCCGGTGAGATGCCCACCCTCTCGGCGTTCAATGTCGCCACCATCTACGAGCTGACGCTCTACACCGTGCTCAACGACGGCAGCATCTACTACCCGTTCATCGGCCGCATCCAGGCCGCGCATCGCACCCCGCAGGAGATCGCCAACGAGCTGACCACCAAGCTCGCGCCGATCTACCGCGAGCCGCGGGTCACGGTGAACATCAACCAGGCGCCGGGCAACACCGTGTTCGTCGGCGGCGCGGTGCGCAACCCGTCGGCGGTGCCGATCCCGGCGGCCAACAACATGGAGCAGGCGATCCTCGGCGCCGGCGGCATCCTGCCGGTGGGCGACGCCCGCCGCGTGGCGCTCATGCGCGAGGATTCCGAAGGCCGCTACCACGCCTACTTCCTCGACTTCAGCCAGTTGATGAAGATCGGCCCGGAAGGCCGCAAGCCCCTGGCCATGCAGCGTGGCGACATCGTCTTCGTGCCCAAGTCGATGGTCGGCGATCGCATCGAGGGCGTCGACGTCTACCTCAACCAGTTGCTGCCCTTCGCCAAGTCCATCGGCGTCGGCGTCAGCTACACCGTCAACAACGATCGCTGAGGAGCGCCATCGCCATGATAGAAATCCGTTCCTTGCGTGACCTGTTGCGCCTGCTGTTCATCTACCAGCGCGAATTCAAGCTGGCCGCCCTCAGCGCGCTGGTGATCATCGTCCTCGGCGCCTTCCTGCTGCCGGCCAAGTACGAGTCCAACGCGCGCCTGCTGGTCAAGCCGGGCCGCGACTCGACCCTGCCGATCGAGATCAGCAACCGCCAGGCGCTGGTCATGCCCAGCACCCAGCGCGACCCGATCGTCGACGAAGAGCGCCTGCTCACCGGCCGGCCGATCGTCCGCCAGGTGGCCGAGCGCTACCTCGAGGTGCTGGCCAACCGGCCGCCGCCGGAGGGCCTGTGGAAGCGCACCAAGTTCTATGTGAAGAAAGCCGTCGGCGCGGTGTTCGACGGGATACGCGTGACCCTGGAAACCTTCGGCGTGATCGAGGAAACCACCGCGGTCGAGCGATTGGCCAAGGACCTGGAGAAGAAATTCGAGGTCACCCACGCGGCCGGCTCGACGGTGATGGAGATCAGCTTCACCTGGAGCGAGCCGGAAGTCGCCCAGGAAGTGGTCAAGGCCTGGATCGAGATCTACATGGAGGAGCGCACCCAGGCGCTCGGCCGCAAGAGCCTGTACGCCTTCTACGAGGCGCAGACCGCCGACAGCGCGGCGCAGATCAAGAGCTACAAGGCGCAGATTCTCAAGCATCTCAATGAGATCGGCGCCTCCAGCATCGAGGACCGCCTGCAGGATCTCTCCGAACGGATCAACGTGCTGCGCGGCGAGCGCTTCAACTCGATCCGCCTGATCGCCTCCTCCGACAGCGCCCTGGAGTCCACCCGCCAGCAGCTGAAGGGGTTGCCGCGGGAAATCGTCACGGTGCGGCAGATCGCCCTGAACCCGGCGCAGCAGGACCTGCGCCGGCTGCTCAACCAGAAGCGCCTGGAGCGCGCCGACATGATGCGCACCTACACCGACGACGCGCCGCCGGTGAAAGCCCTGGATGCGTCGATCCGCGCCCTGGAGAAAGAGGTCCGGGACGAAGGCGCCACCGTGCAGAGTTCCGAGGACCGCGCGCCGAACACCCTGACCACCCACCTGGAGCGCGTGCTGCTCGACGAGACCAGCAACAACGCGGCGCTGCGCACCCAGCTCGCCGAGCAGGAAAAGCAGCTCGCCGAACTCGAGGCGCAACGGCGCGAGGCGCTGGATATCGAGCCGACCCTGGCGCGCCTGCAGCGCGAGCTGAACGCCACCGAGCGCAACTACGCGCTGTACGTCGACAGTCTGGAGAAATCGCGGATCGACCGCGAGCTGGACAAGAGCCAGATCAGCAACATCTCGGTGATCGAGGAAGCCACCTACAACCCCGGACGGATCTTCCCGAAGACCCTGCTGATGCTGTTCCTCGCCGTACCCTTCGGTCTCGCCGTCGGCCTGCTGGTGGTATACCTCTGCTACCTGCTCGACCAGCGCATCCACGATGGCGGCCTGGTCGAGGAGAAGTTCGGCCTGCCGCTGTGGACCACCCTGCCGGAGCTGAGCGACAGCACCGCGGAGAGCAGCAACGCCTTCACCGCCAGTATCTACCGGCTGTACGGGCTGCTGCCCTACGCGCGCATCGAGGAAAAGGGCCTGACCCTCGGCCTGACCTCGGCGCGCCACGGCGAAGGCGTGACCTTCATCATCGAGCAGCTGCGCCGCCTGCTGGAAGAGAACGGCGTGCGCGTGCGGGTCGGCGGCGAGCCGGCCCAGCCGGGCGAAGTGGTGTTGCTCGACGCGCCGGCCCTGCTGGACAGCCGCGAGGCCTTCATCGCCCTGCGCCGCGCCGACCTGATCGCCCTGGTGGTGGAGGCGCAGAAGAGCACCGTGCCGGTGGTCGAGCATGCGCTGACCATCCTCACCACGGCGTTCGGCAAGGTCGACGGGATCATCATCAACCGGCGCCGCTTCGAGGTGCCGAGCAAGGTCCTGCAGACCATCGCCCGCTACCGGAGCGCGTTCTGATGCGCATCGCCCTCCTCGCGCCCCTGCCGCCGGAAAAGAATGGCATCGCCGACTACGCCAGTCATTTCCGCAACGCCCTGCAGGGTCTCGGCATCGAAGTAGCCACGCCGCTCGCCGGCGTGGCGGCCGACAGCGCGAACATCGTCAGCCGGCTGGACAGCGTCGACTGGAACGCCTTCGACCTGGTCCATGCCGAACTCGGCGGCGGCCGCCTCGGCGAGTTCATCGCCCTGCGCGAGCTGCGCAAGCGCTTCCCGCGCCTGCCGCTGAGCGCCACCGTGCATGATCCGGAGCGCATGGTCTGGCGCCGCGAGCGCCTGCCCTGGCCGCTGAACCTGCTGGAACACCTGCCCTCTCCGCTGCCCCAGGCCGCCGTGGTGCTCGCCGACCCGCTGACCCTGCGCGAAGAGCGCGCCGTGGCCCAGGGCCTGACGCGCCTGGTGACCCTCACCGGCCTGGGCGGCGAGTGCCTGGCCCGGCGGATGCGCCTGCCGCCCGGGCGGGTCGAGGTGATCAACCATGGCAACCTGGAGATCGCCCCGGTGCCGCTGCCGTCGCTGGAGACCCTGCGCCTGCTGTACTTCGGCTTCATCTATCGCGGCAAGGGCATCGAGGACCTCCTCGAAGCCCTTGCCGACCTGTTCGACAGCGCCCCGGAGACACGCCAGCGCGTGCGCCTGACCCTCGCCGGCGGCACTGCCGCGGAGATGGCCTTCGGCGCCGGCGGCAACTACCTCGACCAGTTGAAGGGGCAGATCGCCGAACTCGGCCTGGCCGAAGCCATCGACTGGAACCTGAACCTGGCCGCCGCGGATATCCCGCGCACCATCCAGGCCCACCATGTGATGGTCCTGCCGTACCGCGAGTCGAAGAAGCTCGGCCTGCTCGGCCAGCAGCGCGGCACCAGCGGCGCGCTGTCCTGGGCGGCGGCCTGCGGGCGCGGGGCGATCACCTCGGACGCCCGCGCGTTCGCCGAGGAAGTCGCCAGCGGCAACGGCGCCATCTACCCTCAGGGAGACGTGGCAGCCCTCTCCGAACAGTTGTTGAACCTCGCGCGCGAACCCCGCCTGGCCCAGGCCTGGGCCGAGCGCGCCGGAGCGATCGGCCATGCGCGGACCTGGCCGCGCACCGCGCTGCGCTTCCAGGCACTGTTCAACGACATGGTGGGAACCGTTCATGGCACGTAAGGGAATCTATCTGGGCGGCAGCGCGCTGCTGCTCGCCGTGGTACTGCTGCTGGTGTTCTGGGGGCGTCCCGCGGACGCCGAGATCCAGGTGCTGAAGGCGCCTCGCGAAGTGGTCTGGAAGGACTTCCTCGGGGTCAACGCGCAATTCCTCTGGTTCAGTCCGGAGCGCTACAACAAGCAGATCGACCGCCTGCAGGAGCTGGGGCTGGAATGGGTGCGCCTAGACCTGCACTGGGACCGCCTGGAAACCGCCGAGGACCAGTACCAGCTGGCCTCCCTCGACCAGTTGGTCAAGGATCTCGAGGCGCGCCAGCTGAAGTCGGTGTTCTACCTGGTCGGCTCGGCCCGCTTCATTACCACCGCGCCGTTCTACTCGCCGTTCCAGGACCAGTATCCGCCGCGCGACCCGGAAGTCTTCGCCCGGCGCATGGCCATGCTCTCGCAACGCTACCCCAGCGTGGCCGCCTGGCAGGTGTGGAACGAACCCAACCTGATCGGCTTCTGGCGGCCCAAGGCCGATCCGGAAGGCTACGCCAGGCTGCTCCAGGCGAGCACCATCGCCCTGCGTCTGGTCGACCCGGACAAGCCGGTGGTGTCCGCCGGGATGGCCTTCTTCAGCGAGATGCCGGACGGCCGCACCATGCTCGACGCCCTCGGTCACCTGGGCGTGGAAAGCCTCGGCACCATCGCCAGCTACCACCCCTATACCCAGTTGCCGGAAGGCAACCATCCCTGGAACCTGGACTTCGTCGCCCACGCCAACCAGCTCAACCGCGCCCTGCGCAACGCCGGCGTACCGGCGATCTGGAGCACCGAGTGGGGCTGGTCGGCCTACAAGGGACCGAAGGAGGCCCAGGACATCATCGGTGTCGAAGGGCAGGCCGACTACGTGCTGCGCCGCCTGGCGCTGATGAGCGCGCTGGACTACGACCGGATCTTCCTGTTCACCCTGAGCGACCTGGACCAGCGCGCCAGCGTGCGCGACCGCGACTATGGCCTGCTCGACCTGGACGCCAATCCCAAGCCGGTCTATCTGGCCCTGCAACGCTTCCTCGAGGTCACCGGACCGAAACTGCGCCCGGCCGATCCGCCGCTCACCGAGGACTTGCCCGACGGTTCCTTCAGCATCGGCTGGACCCGCGAGGACGGCCACCACGTCTGGCTGTTCTGGTCGGCCCGCGGCGGCAACGTGCGCCTCCCGGACCTCAGGCAGGCTACCCTGCACGACCCGCTCAGCGGCAAGGTCACGCCCCTGAGCGGCAACGACGGCCTGGATGTCCCGGTGAAGTCCAGCCTGCAGATGCTGGTCTGGGAGTGAAACCACGCATGCGTATTCTCTGGATCCTGCCCTACTCGCCCTGGCCCACCACCAGCGGCGGCAAGACCCGCCAGTACCATCTGTTGCGCAGCCTGGCGGCGCGCGGCCACCGCATCACCGTGCTGCTGCACAGCAAGCAGCCGGTCAGCGCCGAGGACCGCCGGGCCCTTGAGCCCTTCCTCGAACGCCTGGTCGTGCTGCCGCGCCGACCGCTGCGCAGTCTCTCCACACTGCTCGCCGCGCTGTTCGCGCCCTACCCGCTGCTGGCCAGCGTCAACGGCCTGTCGGCGGCGCTGCAACGCACCGCCACGGAGTTGCTGCGCGAGCCCTGGGACGTGGTCCAGGTCGAGCACAGCTACAGCTTCCAGCCCTACGAACGACCGCTGCGCGATGCCGGCCAGCCGTTCGTGCTCACCGAGCACAACGTCGAGTCGTCCCTCGGCGCCGCCACCTACGACCGCCTGCCGGGCTGGGCGCTGCCCTTCGCGCGTTACGACCAGTGGCGCTACCGCCGCTGGGAACGCCGGGTGATGAGCCAGGCGGCGGCGGTCGTCGCCGTGACCGAGAAGGATGCGCGGCAGCTCGGCGCGCTGCTCGGGCGCCCGGTGCCGGTGGTGGTCAACGGGGTCGACTGCGAGCACTTCGCCGCCGCCCGGCCGACGCCCGAAGCGCAGCGCGTGCTGTTCCTCGGCAACTACGAATACGCACCGAACGTCGATGCCGTGGAATGGCTGCTCGACGAGATCCTGCCGCGGGTCTGGGCGCGCTGCCCCGAGGCGCGCATGAGCGTCTGCGGCTATGCGCTGCCGGCGGTCTGGGCGCAACGCTGGAGCGATCCGCGCATCGAATGGCAGGGCTTCGTTCCCGACCTGCTGCAACTGCAATCGAGCAGTTCGGTGTTCCTCGCCGCGCTGCGCCATGGCGGCGGTTCGAAGCTGAAGGTGCTCGAGGCCCTGGCCGCCGGGCTGCCGCTGGCGAGTACCGCGCAGGGCGTTTCCGGCCTGGAACTGCGGGACGGCGAGGACTACCTGGGCGGCGAAACCGCCGAGCAGCTAGCCGACGCCGTGGTGCGCCTGTTGCAGGAGCCGGCGCAGGCCCGCGCGCTGGGCGAGAACGGCCGCGCCTACGTGCGCCGCGCGCACGACTGGAGCGTCGCCGCCAGCCAGCTGGAACAGGTCTACGCCGGCCTCGCCGAAGGAGCGCCGGCATGCGCATAGGACTCGACTACCGCACCGTCGGCACCTCGCCGCACTCGGGCATCAGCCGCCAGGTCCATGCCATGGAGCAGGCCCTGGAAAGCCTGCCCGGCACGCAGGTGACCCGCTTCACCGTGGCGCCTCTCGACGACCCGCTGCGCCAGCAGGCGGTCTGCCCGCCGTGGGGCTGCCCGCGCACTGCGATGCACCAGCCGCACCAGCGCCTGCGCTTCGAAGCCGGTTTCCTGCCGCGCGCCCTGCGCGAGCAGGGCATCGAGCTGTACATCAGCACCTTCAACATGGGCCTGCCGCTACCGCCGCGTCCGCCGGGCGTGCGCTACGCGCTGCTGATCCACGACCTGTTCCAGGTCACCCTGAAGAACTACCACGCCAACCGCCTGAAGGCGCTGGTCTACCGGGTCAGCGACTACCTGTCGATCGCCTACGCGCTGCGTGTCGCCGACCGCGTATGGACGCCTTCGCAGTACAGCGCCGACGAGGCCGTGCGGCTGTTTCCCGGGGTCGCCGGGAAGGTCCGCGTGCTGCCCAACCAGGTCGACGGCTTCGCCGGCGAGCCCGCCGACCTCTCGGCACGCGGCCTGCCGTCGCGCTACTGGCTGCTGGTGGGTACTCGCGAGTTGCGCAAGAACGTGCCCTGGTTCGTCCGCGCCTGGGCCCGGGCGCGCGCCCAGGCGCCCGGCGTGCCGCCGCTGGTACTGGTCGGCAGCCTCGACCACCTGCCCGAGGAGCAACGCGACCTGCCCGGCCTGCACGCGCTCGGCGGGCTCGACGACGCCGAGCTGCATGCGCTGTACCGCCAGGCCGAGCGGCTCTGGCAACCGTCCTACGCCGAAGGCTTCGGCCTGCCGGTGGTCGAGGCGCTGAGCGTCGGCACGCCGGTGGCGGTGGCCAGCGGCACCTCGCTGGACGAAATCACCCCGCCGTCGGCGCCGCGCTTCTCGCCCACCGACGGCGCCGCCCTGGAACGCCTGATGCTGCGCCTGGCCGATGCGCCGCGCGAAGCCTCGGCGGAAGAGCTCATCGCCTGGGCCGCGCGCTTCAACCGCGAAGCCTACCGGCAACGCCTGGCCGCACTGATCGAGGAACTGAGTTGAGAATGTCGTTGGGAAACCTCGTCGCTGTCGTCTTCGGCCTGGCGTTCGGCGGAGCGCTGCTGATGCTCAGCCCGGCCAAGGCCGGCGCCGCCATGGTCGGCCTGGCGGCCGCGGTCACCATCCTGCGCTTCCCGTTCTGGGGTCTGCTGCTGTTCGCCCTGGTGGCCACCTTCATGCCCTACTCCACCGTCAACGTGGGGATCCGTTCGACGGTCAGCGAAGCGATCCTCGCCCTGACCTGGGGCGCGGTGCTCTGGCACATCTTCCTCTCGCGCCTGCCACCGGCGCCGGCGCTGCGCTACCGCTCCACCGAGCGCATGCTGCTGTGGCTGATGCTGTTCACCGTACTGCCGTTCGTGGTCGGCCAGGTCAGCATCAAGGCCGAGGCCAGCGGCCTGTCGAACTGGCTGCGCTGGCTGCTCAACCTGTCCATCGTGTTCCTCGCCGGACGCCTGCTGGTGGAGCGCAGGAATCGCGAGACGCTGGTCGTCGCCCTGCTGCTGGGCACCCTGGCGATGCTGCTGATGTCCATCGCGGTGTTCATCCGCTACCGCTCGGCATCGGGGATGGCGCCGATCCTGGCGCTGTTCAACTACGCCAACCTGGACACCCTCAGGTTCGGCCTGGAAGCGCTGTCCTCGCGGATGGGCTCGCCCTGGATGCACCCCAACGCCACCGGCGGGATCATGGCCCTGCTGCTGCCCCTGGCGTTCTGCTACGGGGTCGCCAACCAGGGCTGGCGACGCGGCCTGGGCCTCGCCGTGGCGCTCCTCGGTGCCGCCGCGATCCTCCTCGCCAGTTCCCGCGGGGCGATGCTCAGCCTGGCGGTGGTGCTGTTCTGGATGTCCCTGCGCAAGGTGCCCTACACCGGCCGCCTGCTGTTGCTCGGGGTCGGCCTGGTGGTGGTCCTGGTGCTCAGCTACCCGCCGCTGCAGGAGCGCCTGGCTACCATCTTCTCGCCGCAGAACGCCAGTACCGAGGTGCGCTTCGACGAATACCGGATGTTCCCCAAGGCCGTCGCCCGCTATCCGCTGGGCATCGGCTTCAAGGTCGACCCGCCGGTGCCGGGCACCGACCTGCTGGGCATCTCCAACCTGTGGCTGAACTTCATGTACAAGGTCGGTCTGGGCGGCATGCTGCTGTTCATCGCGGTGACCTGGCGCTGGTGGCGCGAGGCGCGTCCGGAGAAAGGCCCGATCCGCCTGACCCGCGACAACGCGATCTGGCTGGGCAGCACCGGCGGCATCCTGGCGGCGCTGGTCAGCGGCCTGTTCGACCACTACTTCAGCTTCGCCGTGGTGATGATCGGCCTGTTCTGGCTGCTGGTCGGGATCAACCTGCTGGAAGCCCGCCGGCTGTTCCCGGAGCGCCAGCCGCAAGTGCGGGCGGTGGGTTATCGCAAACTCAAGCGGCAGCTCGAGCGCGGGGCCGAGGCCTGAGATGCTCGGCTCCGCCTTCTGGCTGACCCTGGCCACCCTGCTCGGCCTGTGCCTGGGCTTCGCCCGCGAATGGCTGCTGGTCGCCTCGTGGGGCGCTGGCGAGCGCAGCGACGCCTTCCTCATCGCCCTGTTCCTGCCCGAGGCCCTGCGCATGTCGCTGGCCGGTGGCGTGCTCAGCGCGGCGGCGCTGCCGCTGTTCCTCGAACGCCAGGGCGCACGCCGTCTCGACTGGCTGGCGGCGATCCAGCCGGCGCTGCTGGGGATCGCCATGCTGCTCAGCCTCCTGCTGCTGGCCGGCGCGCCCTGGCTGGTGCGCTTCCTCGGCCCCGGCCTGGCCGAGAGCGCCAGCGCCCAGGCCGCGGCCAACCTGAGGATCCTCGCCTGGTGCGTGCCGGGCCTGATGCTCCACGCGCTGTTCAGCATCCCCCTGCAGGCCGGCGAGCGCTTCGTCCTCGCCGGACTCGGCTCGCTGCTGTTCAACCTGCCGCCGGTGCTCTACCTGGCCCTGCACGGCCAGGCCAGCCAGCCCGGGCAACTGGCCCTGGCCTGTCTGATCGGCAGCCTGCTGATGCCGCTGGTGCTGTTGCCCTCGCTGTGGTCCGAGGGCTGGCGCCCCTGGCACTGGCGCCTGTCGGGCGTCGAGCTGGGCCAGCTCGGCGGACGGATCGGCCCGCTGCTGCTGAGCAACGCCGCCAGCCAGGGCCTGGCGCTGGTCGAGCGGCTGGTGGCCTCGCTGCTCGGCGAAGGCGCGGTGACCTGGGTCAACCTGGCGCGCAAGCTGATGAACCTGCCGCTGATCGCCCTGATGAGCCTCAACCAGGTGCTGCTCGGCATGATGAGTCGACGCCAGGGCGGCGAGCGCCTGGCCCTGCTTCGCCGCGGCCTGGAGACCGCCAGCCTGCTGACCTTGCCGGCCGGAGTCGGGCTGGTGGCCGCCGCGCCCAGCCTGGTCGCCCTGTTGCTGCCGCAGCAGACCGCCGGCTCGCCGTTGCCGGCGCTGCTGGCCTGGTTCGCCGTGCCCCTGGTGTTCGGCGCCTGGAACGCCCTGCTGGCGCGCTATGCCTATGCCGCCGGCGACACCCGCCTGCCGCTGCGCTGCGAGCTGCTCGGCAGCGCACTGAACGCCGCGCTGCTGGGCGGCCTGCCCTTCGTTTTCGGGCTGCCGGGGATTCCCCTGGCGGCCCTCGGCGGGGTGCTCTGCACCGCGCTGCTGCTGATGCGCCGCCAGGCCCTGCTCGACGCCCTGCCCTGGGCCCGGCTCTGGCTGCTGAACGCAGTCGCCATGGCGCTCGCCGCCGGCCTGCTGTTCCGCATCGACGGGACCTGGCTGCAACTGGGCCTGGGCACCCTCGCCGGTTGCCTGGCGCTGGCCGGCATGGCGCTCTGGCTGCGGCCCTGGCGCACGAGTTGACCCATGGCTCCGGGTAGCGAGCCTGGCCCTGGGGGCCTTCGAACAACCACACCGAGTTAGCGCGTCAAGCGGGAGTTGCAAAGTGAAAAAACGCTGGATTCAGATGGATGTGACCCGCGGCGTGGGCATCCTGATCATCGTCTTCGGCCACAGCTGGTTCGTCGCCAGCTCGCCGAACGTGCTCTATCCGTTGCTGTCGCCGTTCATCCTGCCGCTGTTCTTCTTCATCTCCGGGGTGTTCTTCAGGACCGAGCAGCCCTTCGGCGAAATGGCCCTGCGCAAGGCCGACGCCCTGCTCAAGCCGTTCTTCGTGACCATGCTCGGCTACGTCATCCTCCGCGACCTGCTGCGCGGCCAGCCGCTGCTGCCGGACATCGGCGGGGTCCTCTACGCCTCGGTCGACACCCTGCCCTGGCAGGCGCTCTGGTACCTGCCGCACTTCTGGGTGGCGACCCTGTTCGCCTGGCTCATGCTGCGCGTCATCCAGCGCCTCGGCCTGTCCCTCGGCGCCGCCTGCGTGCTGGTGGGCATGCAACTGGGCCTGGGCATCCTGTTCCTGAAGACGTTCTGGCAGATCCCGGTGGAGTTCGGTGGCGAGCAGTACCTGCTGCCGGGCCTGCCGTTCAGCCTGGACATCACCCTGATCAGCAGCGCCCATTTCATGTTCGGCTACCTCCTGCGCGACGTCCTGCGCCGCCACCAGAGCTCGCTGCTGACCCTGTGCATCGCCCTCGCCGTGACCATCGGCAGCTTCCTCTACTACCCGACCGTGGTGGACATGGCGCAGCGCCGCTACGACCACTGGTTCTGGGCCACCGTACAGGCGGTGAGCGGGGTCTATGTGTGCTGGGCGCTGTCCGGGCTGATGATGAAGCTCGACTGGCTGGGCAAGGCCATGACCTACATCGGCCAGTCGACCCTCATCCTGCTGATCTTCCATGGAGAGATCCAGCACAAGTCCTTCGCCCTACTGGTGCGCCTGGGCCTGGCGGAGCCGGCCGCCGCCTGCGTCGCCCTGGTGGTCTCGGTGATCGCCTCGCTGCTGATCGGCGAGCTGATCAAGCGCGTCGCGCTGCTGCGCGCCCTGTACTTCCCCTTCCCGGTGCGCAAGAAAGCCCTGGCGCCGCAGGGCGGCGGCGAAGCCCGCTGATGCCCGCCCGGGCCGGACGGCGGCGAACGCCCCGCCGACCGGCCCGTCGAGCCGCCGGGAGGAATACGCAGCGCGGTTGAACGTTCCGCCGGACGCAGCGGCCTAAACAGGCAGCGTCCCTTCGGAACCCGGAACATGAGCGCAGCGCCACCGCCACCCCCCGTCCTGCCCGCCGACCTGTGCTACGTCGACGATCGCCAGCCGGGCATTCGCCGGCGCCGCCAGGGCAAGCGCTTCGTCTACTTCGACCCGGACGGCCAGCGCATCCGCGACGCCGAGCGGATCCATCGGCTGGACCAGCTGGCCATCCCGCCGGCCTACCGCGAAGTGTGGATCTGCCCGGACCCGGCCGGCCATCTCCAGGCCACCGGCCGCGACGCCCGCGGGCGCAAGCAGTACCGCTATCACCCGCGCTGGCGCGAAGTACGCGATGCCGACAAGTACGAGCGCCTGCTGCGCTTCGGCCAGGCGCTGCCGGGGCTGCGCCGGCACATCGACGCCCAGTTGCGCCTGCCCGGCCTCGGTCGCGACAAGGTGGTGGCCCTGGCGGTGGCGCTGCTCGACGCGACCCTGATCCGCGTCGGCAACCACCGCTACGCCCGCGACAACCGTTCCTATGGCCTGACCACGCTGCGTACCCGGCACGTCGCCGTGAACGGCAGTCGCATCCGTTTCCGCTTCAAGGGCAAGAGCGGCATCGAGCACGACGTCAGCCTGGAGCATCCGCGCCTGGCGCGGGTCCTGCGGCGCTGTCTGGAACTGCCCGGGCAGGACCTGTTGCAGTACCTGGACGAGGACGGCCACCCCCACCGCATCGGCTCCCACGACATCAACGAGTACCTGCGCCGCCAGACCGGCGAGGACTTCAGCGCCAAGGACTACCGCACCTGGGCCGGCAGCGCCCTGGCGCTGGAGCGCCTGCGCCGGGTCGGGGCCGACGGGCTCGGCGCGGTGGTGGCGGAGGTCGCTGCCGAACTGGGCAACAGCGTGGCGATCTGCCGGCAATGCTACATCCATCCGGCGATCATCGAGGCCTACCAGGCCGGCCAATTGGGCCAGCTCAGGCGCGCCCGCAAGCGCCGCTGGCTGAGCGCCGAGGAAGCGACCCTGCTGGCCTTCCTCGACACCCCCGGCTGATCAGTTGCCCGGGTGCGGATCGATGCCGTGCCGGCGCAGCAGCCCGAGCAGGCGACCAATCTCGGTCTGGCAGGCTTCCAGTTCCTTGCGCAGGGTGTGTTCGCGGCGCTGCTGCTCCAGCTTCACCCGTTCGAGCTCGGCGCGCGCCTCGCGGCGGATCTGCCGCTCGCGCTCCTTGTCGGAATGCTCGGCGCCGAGGGCTTCCTCGGCCTTGCGCGCGCGGTACTCGCGCATCCGCTGGGCGGCCGACTTGGCCTTGCCGCTCGGCTTGGGCCCGGGTTTGCTGGCTTTCATGAACACATCCATCTGCGTAACGTTACGCAATCAGAATAGCGTAACGTTACACAGATAGACAGGATCCATGCTTAGAGCGGCGGGGCCGAGCGCAGCATCACCGACTTCAGTGCGAAGGCCGACTTGATGCCAGCCACGCCGGGAATGCAGGTCAGGGTATTGGTGAGGAACGCCTGGTAGGCGGCGAGATCCTTGACCACCACCCGCAGCATGTAGTCCGCATCACCGGTCATCTGGAAACAGCTCATGACCTGCGGCGCATCGACGATGCGTTCCTCGAAGCGGGCGAGGTAGTCGCCGGTCTGCTTTTCCAGGGACACCGAGACGAACACGCTCATGGCCCCGGACAGGCGTTCCTCGTCGAGCCGGGCGAAGTAACCCTGGATGTAGTGCTCCTCCTCCAGGCGGCGTACCCGGCGCAGCGTCGGCGTCAGCGAGAGGCCGATCCTCTGCGCGAGATCGCGCCAGCTCAGGCGGCCGTCGTCGGCCAGGGCGCGGAGGATTTTCAGGTCGATGCGGTCGAGTTCGGCCATGGTTCGTTGTTTCTCTTGTTAGTGATTCTTGTAGTTCAAACAACCCAATACTGTCGGAATACCTTAGTCAATTTGGAGCAAAAAACTAGCACCCGAGGCCTATACTGAAATTACAAAAACAAAACCCGAGGGCTTCACCATGAGTGACGTCACCCAGTACGACCGCGCCTGCCGTACCCCGGCATGCCTGCAACCCGCCCCCACCCACGGGCCGGGAACCCGCCATCCGCCCAGTCCGCCGCTTCGAGCGCCGTTCGCCCGTTTCTGATCTCTCCAACCGTTTGGCCCGGACCGGGCCGGAGGCCTGTCATGAGTGATTACGAGCCGTTGCGTCTGCATGTCCCGGAGCCCACCGGGCGTCCTGGCTGCAAGACCGACTTTTCCTATCTGCACCTGTCCCCCGCCGGCGAAGTGCGCAAGCCGCCGGTGGACGTCGAACCCGCCGAGACCAGCGACCTGGCCTACAGCCTGGTTCGCGTGCTCGACGACGACGGCAACGCCGTCGGCCCGTGGAATCCGCAATTGAGCGACGAACAGTTGCTGCGCGGCATGCGGGCGATGCTCAAGACCCGCATCTTCGATGCGCGCATGCTCACCGCGCAGCGCCAGAAGAAGCTTTCCTTCTATATGCAGTGCCTCGGCGAGGAAGCCATCGCCACCGCCCATACCCTGGCCCTGCGCGACGGCGACATGTGCTTCCCGACCTATCGCCAGCAGGGCATCCTGGTCACCCGCGAGTACCCGCTGGTGGACATGATCTGCCAGCTCCTCTCCAACGAGGCCGACCCGCTCAAGGGCCGCCAGCTACCGATCATGTACTCGAGCAAGGAGGCCGGTTTCTTCTCCATCTCCGGCAACCTCGCCACCCAGTTCATCCAGGCGGTCGGCTGGGGCATGGCCTCGGCGATCAAGGGCGATACGCGCATCGCCTCGGCCTGGATCGGCGACGGTGCCACCGCCGAGTCGGACTTCCACACCGCCCTCACCTTCGCCCATGTCTACCGCGCGCCGGTGATCCTCAACGTGGTCAACAACCAGTGGGCGATCTCCACCTTCCAGGCCATCGCCGGCGGCGAAGGCACCACCTTCGCCAACCGTGGCGTGGGCTGCGGGATCGCCTCGCTGCGGGTCGACGGCAACGACTTCCTGGCGGTCTACGCCGCCTCCGAATGGGCCGCCGAGCGCGCCCGGCGCAACCTCGGGCCGACCCTGATCGAATGGGTCACCTACCGTGCCGGCCCGCACTCGACCTCGGACGACCCGTCCAAGTACCGCCCCGCCGACGACTGGACCAACTTCCCGCTGGGCGACCCGATCGCCCGCCTGAAACGGCACATGATCGGCCTCGGCATCTGGTCGGAGGAACAGCACGAAGCCACCCACAAGGCCCTCGAAGCCGAAGTGCTGGCCGCGCAGAAACAGGCGGAGAGCCACGGCACCCTGATCGATGGCCGGGTGCCGAGCGCCGCCAGCATGTTCGAGGACGTCTATGCAGAACTGCCGGAGCACCTGCGCCGGCAACGCCAGGAGCTCGGGGTATGAATGCCATGAATCCGCAACACGAGAACGCCCAGACGGTCACCAGCATGACCATGATCCAGGCGCTGCGCTCGGCGATGGACATCATGCTCGAGCGCGACGACGACGTGGTGGTGTTCGGCCAGGACGTCGGCTACTTCGGCGGCGTGTTCCGCTGCACCGAAGGCCTGCAGAAGAAATACGGCACCTCGCGGGTGTTCGATGCGCCGATCTCCGAGAGCGGCATCATCGGCGCCGCGGTCGGCATGGGCGCCTACGGCCTGCGCCCGGTGGTGGAGATCCAGTTCGCCGACTACGTCTATCCGGCTTCCGACCAGCTGATCTCCGAGGCCGCGCGCCTGCGCTACCGCTCGGCCGGCGACTTCGTCGTGCCGATGACCGTGCGCATGCCCTGCGGCGGCGGCATCTACGGCGGGCAGACGCACAGCCAGAGCCCGGAGGCGATGTTCACCCAGGTCTGCGGCCTGCGCACGGTGATGCCGTCCAATCCCTACGACGCCAAGGGCCTGCTGATCGCCTGCATCGAGAACGACGACCCGGTGATCTTCCTCGAGCCCAAGCGCCTCTACAACGGCCCGTTCGATGGCCACCACGACCGTCCGGTGACGCCCTGGTCCAAGCATCCGGCCAGCCAGGTGCCGGACGGCTACTACAAGGTGCCGCTGGACAAGGCGGCGATCGTCCGCCCCGGCGCGGCGCTGACCGTGCTGACCTACGGCACCATGGTCTACGTGGCCCAGGCCGCGGCCGACGAGACCGGCCTCGACGCCGAGATCATCGACCTGCGCAGCCTCTGGCCGCTGGACCTGGAAACCATCGTCGCCTCGGTGAAGAAGACCGGCCGCTGCGTGATCGCCCACGAGGCGACCCGCACCTGCGGTTTCGGCGCCGAGCTGATGTCGCTGGTGCAGGAGCACTGCTTCCACCACCTGGAGGCACCGATCGAGCGCGTCACCGGTTGGGACACCCCCTACCCGCATGCCCAGGAGTGGGCGTATTTCCCCGGCCCCGCGCGCGTCGGCGCGGCATTCAAGCGTGTGATGGAGGTCTGAATGGGTACCCATGTGATCAAGATGCCGGACATCGGGGAAGGCATCGCCGAGGTCGAACTGGTGGAATGGCATGTCCAGGTCGGCGACTCGGTCAATGAAGACCAGGTTCTCGCCGAGGTGATGACCGACAAGGCCACGGTGGAGATCCCCTCGCCGGTGGCCGGACGCATTCTCGCCCTCGGCGGCCAGCCGGGCCAGGTGATGGCGGTGGGCGGCGAACTGATCCGCCTGGAAGTGGAAGGCGCCGGCAACCTCGCCGACAGTCCGGCCGCGGCGGCGCCGGCGACGCCTGTCGCGGCCGCTCCCGAGCAACCCAGGGAGGCCCCGGCCGCCCCGGCGAAACCCGCCGTCGAGGCACCGCGCGCGTTCCGCGACAGCGAGGCGCCGACGCAACGGCGCCAGCCCGGCGAACGTCCGCTGGCCTCCCCCGCGGTGCGCCAGCGCGCCCGCGACCTCGGCATCGAGTTGCAGTTCGTGCAGGGACGCGGTCCGGCCGGACGCATCCTCCACGAGGACCTCGACGCCTACCTGACCCAGGATGGCAACGCCAGCCGCGGCGGCGTCTCGCCTGGCTACGCCGAGCGCCACGACGAACAGGCGGTGCCGGTGATCGGGCTGCGTCGCAAGATCGCCCAGAAGATGCAGGACGCCAAGCGACGCATCCCGCATTTCAGCTATGTCGAGGAAATCGACGTCACCGACCTGGAGGCCCTGCGCGCCCATCTCAACCAGAAATGGGGCGGCCAGCGCGGCAAGCTGACCCTGCTGCCGTTCCTGGTCCGCGCCATGGTCGTGGCGCTGCGTGAGTTCCCGCAGCTGAACGCGCGCTACGACGACGAGGCCGAGGTGGTCACCCGCTACGGCGCGGTGCACGTCGGCATCGCCACCCAGAGCGACAACGGCCTGATGGTGCCGGTGCTGCGCCACGCCGAATCGCGCGACCTCTGGGGCAACGCCAGCGAAGTGGCGCGCCTGGCCGAAGCCGCGCGCAGCGGCAAGGCGCAACGCCAGGAACTGTCCGGCTCGACCATCACCCTGAGCAGCCTCGGCGCGCTCGGCGGGATCGTCAGCACGCCGGTGATCAACCATCCGGAGGTGGCCATCGTCGGCGTCAACCGCATCGTCGAGCGCCCGATGGTGGTCGGCGGCAACATCGTCGTGCGCAAGATGATGAACCTCTCCTCCTCCTTCGACCACCGGGTGGTCGACGGGATGGACGCGGCGGCCTTCATCCAGGCCGTGCGCGGCCTGCTCGAACATCCCGCCACCCTGTTCCTGGAGTAAGCGATGAGCCAGACCCTGAAGACCACCCTGCTGATCGTCGGCGGCGGCCCCGGCGGCTACGTCGCGGCGATCCGTGCCGGGCAGCTGGGCATCCCCACCGTGCTGGTGGAAGGCGTCGCCCTCGGCGGCACCTGCCTGAATGTCGGCTGCATCCCCTCGAAGGCGCTGATCCATGCCGCCGAGGAATACCTCAAGACCCGCCACTATGCCGGCCGGTCGGCGCTGGGCATCCAGGTACAGGCGCCGAGCATCGACATCGCCCGCACCGTGGAGTGGAAGGACGCCATCGTCGACCGTCTCACCAGCGGCGTTGCCGCGCTGCTGAAGAAGCACGGGGTCACTGTCGTCCAGGGCTGGGCAAGAATCCTCGACGGCAAGAGCGTGGCGGTCGAACTGGCCGGCGGCGGCAGCCAGCGCATCGACTGCGAGCACCTGCTGCTGGCCGCCGGCTCGCAGAGCGTCGAGCTGCCGAGCCTGCCGCTGGGCGGCAAGGTGATCTCCTCCACCGAGGCGCTGGCGCCCGGCAGCCTGCCCGGGCGCCTGGTGGTGGTCGGCGGCGGCTACATCGGCCTGGAGCTGGGTACCGCCTACCGCAAGCTCGGCGTCGAGGTCGCGGTGGTGGAGGCGCAACCGCGCATCCTGCCGGGCTACGACGAGGAACTGACCAAGCCGGTGGCCCAGGCCCTGCGCAAGCTGGGCGTCGAGCTGTATCTCGGGCACAGCCTGCTGGGCCCGGGCGAGAATGGCGTACGGGTCCGCGACGGCGCCGGCGAGGAGCGCGAGATCGCCGCCGACCAGGTGCTGGTGGCGGTCGGCCGCAGGCCGCGCAGCGAAGGCTGGAACCTGGAAAGCCTGGGCCTGGACATGAACGGCCGGGCGGTGAAGGTCGACGACCAGTGCCGCACCTCGATGCGCAATGTCTGGGCCATCGGCGATCTCGCCGGCGAGCCGATGCTGGCGCACCGGGCCATGGCCCAGGGCGAGATGGTCGCCGAGCTGATCGCCGGCAGACGCCGCCAGTTCGCCCCGCTGGCGATCCCGGCGGTGTGCTTCACCGATCCGGAAGTGGTGGTCGCCGGGCTGTCCCCCGAGCAGGCGAAGGATGCCGGGCTGGACTGCCTGGTGGCGAGCTTCCCGTTCGCCGCCAACGGCCGCGCCATGACCCTGGAGGCCAACGAAGGCTTCGTCCGCGTGGTGGCGCGCCGCGACAACCATCTGGTCGTCGGCTGGCAGGCGGTGGGCAAGGCGGTCTCGGAGCTGTCCACGGCCTTCGCCCAGTCGCTGGAGATGGGCGCCCGCCTGGAAGACATCGCCGGCACCATCCACGCCCACCCGACCCTCGGCGAAGCGGTCCAGGAAGCCGCCCTGCGCGCGCTGGGGCACGCCCTGCACATCTGATTCCCGCGAACCTCGGTAGCCGGCCAACCACCGGCGCACATTACCCCCTTGCCCGTCGGGCAAGGGGGCTTTTTTCGTGGCCGCGAACCGGGTCATCGGCAGGCCTCATCGCCCTGCGCGATCCTCCGTCCCCTCACTCCGTCTCCAGCAACCCGTGCCGCAGGCTCCCCGCCGCCAGGCGCCGGCGGACGTCCTCGTCGATCCGCGGGTCGTCCGGGCGGTACAGCCGCACCTGGCGGTAGGCGTTGATCCGGTTGATTTCCGCACCGAGGTACTCCCAGACCACCCGGCTGCACGCCGGGGTCCGCCGGTCGCCGCTGGAAACGCCCATCTTCAGGCCGTTCAGGCGGGTGATGCGACTCTTGAAACTGGGTATGAGGATGGTCTGGCTCATCTCGTTGAGGGTCAGCGATTCGTAGTCGATCAGGAACACCCGGTCCTGCAACTGGAAGGCCGCGCCGAGATAGCGGCAGCGCGCCCACTCCTCCGCCTGCACGTCGGTGCTGCTGGTGCGTTCCTGGCGTTCCTGGCGCTCGAAGAGGAACACGCCGTCCTCCTCGTAGAGATGCACCAGCGAGAGCAGGATGCTGCCCGGCACCGACATGCAGTTGGCGTATTCGAAGTAGTAGCCGCAGTAGCGGCCCAGATCGCCGGCCTCGGCGCGCAGCGGTTCTAGCAGACGCAACAGCGGATCGTTGCTGGACTGGCGCGGCTGGAGGTTGGCGCGCGCGCCGATCAGGCGGGCGAACTGCTCGGGCGGCAGGCCCAGCTCGTAGTCCTCGACGCCGAAGAAATCGCCGATCCGCTTGCGGTTGTAGGGCGTCGGCTGGCTCTGGCCGCTGAGGTACTTGTTGAACTGCGCGCGATTGATCGCCAATTGCCGGCAAACCTCGGAGATCGAGCGGTAATGGCTGCACAGCAGCTTGAGATTGGCGCCCAGGTGCTCGGACATCGGTGGCTCCGAAGATGATGCGATCGATGCGATTCTAGCATCAGGTCGCATCAAGCAGGAGCAACCCGCGAAATTGTAACCAGGTGCGTCATGGCCAACCATGCGCCGCGCAGCAAGGCGCTGCCGCAGTGCACGCCGGTACCAGAATAAGAACCGAGGTAGACCTCCATGCTTGAAATGCTCAACGATTTTCTCTCCGGAAAAGTCCTCATCGTCCTGATCGTCGGCCTGGGTGCCTACTTCACGATCCGTTCGCGCTTCGTCCAGTTCCGCCACTTCGGCCACATGTTCGGCGTGTTCCGCGAATCGCTGCGCGGCCAGGCCGGCCAGCTCAGTTCGTTCCAGGCCCTGATGCTGAGCCTCGCCGGCCGAGTCGGCGCCGGCAATATCGCCGGGGTCGGCATCGCCGTGACCCTCGGCGGTCCGGGCGCGGTGTTCTGGATGTGGGTGACCGCGCTGGTCGGCATGTCCAGCAGCTTCTTCGAGTGCACCCTGGCCCAGGTCTACAAGCGCAGCGACGGCGACGGGCTGTATCGCGGCGGCCCCTCCTACTACATCCAGCACGGCCTGAAGCTGCGCTCGATGGCGGTGGTCTTCGCGATCCTGCTGCTGATCACCTACGGCTTCGCCTTCAACGGCCTGCAGTCCTACACCGTCACCCACTCGCTGCAGAACGCCTTCGGCTTCGCCCCGCAGCACACCGGGATCGCCCTGGCGGTGCTGCTCGGCGTGGTCTTCATCGGCGGCATCAAGCGCATCGCCGCGGTCTCCGACCTGCTGGTACCGATCAAGACCCTGGCCTACATCGGCGTCACCCTGTACGTCATCGCCAGCCAGATCGAGCACGTCCCGGCGATGCTGGAAACCATCGTCAAGAGCGCCTTCGGCCTCGACCCGGCGTTCGCCGGCCTGCTCGGCAGCGCCATAGTGATGGGCGTCAAGCGCGGCGTGTTCGCCAACGAGGCCGGCCTGGGCAGCGCGCCGAACGTCGCCGCGGTCGCCGCCGTGCGCCATCCGGCGGCGCAGGGCGTGGTCCAGGCCTTCAGCGTGTTCCTCGACACCTTCGTGATCTGCACCTGCACCGCCCTGCTGATCCTGCTCTCGGGCTTCTACACCCCGGGCTTCGAGGGCGACGGCATCGTCCTTACCCAGAACTCCCTGGCGGCGGTGGTCGGCGACTGGGGCCGGGTGTTCGTCAGCGTGGCCCTGTCGCTGTTCGTCTTCACCTGCATCCTCTACAACTTCTACCTGGGCGAGAACAGCCTGCAGTTCCTCAGCCGCAACCGCCTGGTGCTGATCGGCTACCGCGCGCTGGTGCTGGCCCTGGTGGTCTGGGGCTCGGTGCAGGACCTGTCGACCGTGTTCGCCTTCGCCGACATCACCATGACCTGCCTGGCCTTCGTCAACCTGATGGCCCTGGCCCTGCTGTTCAAGGTCGGCCTGCGGGTGATGCGCGACTACGACGTGCAGCGTCGCGCCGGTATCAAGCAACCGGTGTTCGACTCGGCGCAGTTCGCCGACCTCGACCTGGACCGCGAAGCCTGGCCCGCCGGCCAGCGCGCCGAAAGCCCGACGCAAGCGGGCACCGAGCCGCTGCCCAGCGGCAACCGCTGAGTCCGGCCGGGCGCCCTCCCCCTGGAGCGGCGCCTGCGCGACAATGGGGCATCTCTTCGCACATCCGTTGCGAAGAGGCCCGACACAAGGATTACGGATGCTCCCAGTCAAGAACCTCTTCGTGCTCTACACCGGCGGCACCATCGGCATGCTGGAAACCCCCCGGGGCCTGGCCCCGGCCGGCGGTTTCGAAACCCGCATGCGCGACCACCTGCGCACCCTCGGCGACGCCCCGGACCTGCGCTGGCGCTTCGCCGAACTGCAACCGCCGCTGGACAGCGCCAACATGAGCCAGGGCAACTGGCTGGCGATGCGCGACGCCATCGTCGCCGCGCTCGACGCCGGCCACGACGGCGTGCTCCTCCTGCACGGCACCGATACCCTGGCCTACAGCGCCGCGGCGCTGTCCTTCCTGCTGCTCGACCTGCCGGTCCCGGTGCTGCTGACCGGTTCCATGCTGCCGGCCGGCGCCCCGGGCAGCGACGCCTGGGACAATCTGGTCGGCGCCCTGCGGGTACTCCAGGCGGGCCATGCGCGCGGCGTGCAGGTCTATTTCAACGATGCCCTGCTGCACGGCGCACGGGTCAGCAAGCTGCGCAGCGATGCGTTCGACGCCTTCGCCGAACTGCCGCGACCACGCCAAGCCGAACATGCGCCGGTACCCGCCACCCTCGGCTACCGCCAGCCGCGCCGGGAAGTGAACCTCGCCGTGCTGCCGCTCTATCCAGGGCTGCGCGCCGCGCATCTGCGCGGGTTGCTCGACAGCGGCGTGGAAGCGCTGCTGCTGGAATGCTATGGCAGCGGCACCGGCCCGTCCGACGACGAGGAACTGCTGGCGGCCCTGCGCGAGGCCCACGCCCGTGGCGTGCTGCTCGCCGCCGTCAGCCAGTGCGCCTACGGCGCGGTCGAGTTCGGCGTCTACGCCGCCGGCAGCCGCCTGCGCGACGCCGGCCTGGTCTCGGCCGGCGGGATGACCCGCGAGGCGGCCCTCGGCAAGCTGTTCGGCCTGCTCGGCGCCGGCCTCGGACGCGACGACGCGCAACGCTGGTTCGCCCTCGACCTGTGCGGCGAGAACGCCGACTGATTCCCCAGCGGCCGCCCGGTGGCGGCCGCTTCCTTCCGCCCTCCCCGCGACACGCGACAACGCCCACGGTCCGCCCGTGTCCGGCGCTCATCGTCAAGCTTCAGCGAACAGTGTTTCCGGCCTTCCGCGGTTTATCCGCCGCCAGCGAATCCACAGGATGTCGGCTTCCGCCGCCGGCCACGCCGGCGTCCGCCCACAAGGAGGAAACACCTGCATGTACGCCATCGCCGAAGACACCCTTCCCGCACGCGTATTGAAAGAACTGCTGCTCTATCGCCGCCGTTACCCCGAGCATCGCCAGAGCGCCAGCGAAGCGGACGAGATCCGCCGCATCGAACAGGTCCAGTTGCCGCGCATCGCCGCCTTCATCGAAGCCGGCGAGCCCATCGAATTCGTCCTGCCGGCGTTTCCGGCCAAGTCGCCGAACCCCGGCAAGGTCCTCGACAGCCGTCCGGACATGGCCGAGCGCCTCTCGCTGTCGTTCCTCAACCACCTGTGCCAGCGCATCCAGCTGTTCTATGCGCCAGGCGCGAAGATCACCGTCTGCTCCGACGGCCGGGTGTTCGGCGACCTGGTGAGGATCGGCGATGCGCACATCAGCGCCTACCAGGATGCCTTGCGCCTGATGATCGAGGAGATCGGCGCCACCCATATCGGCGTGTTCAACCTGGAGGACGTGCGCGCCTTCGAGGCCCAGCGCGACGACCACGAGCAGCTCCGCCAGTTGCTGATCGACGGCTACGCCGAGCCGCTGGAAAGCATCCGCGAGACCCTGCTGGCCAGCGAAGAAGGCCTGCTGCTGTACCGCGCCATCACCCGTTTCCTCTACGAGGACGGCCTGACCCCCGACTACCAGGGTTCGAAGACCGCCCTGCAACGCGACGCCAAGGAGCGCGCCTACGGGGTGATCCAGCGCAGCTGGGCCTGGGGCGCGCTGCTGGCCGACCAGTTCCCCCGCGCGATCCGCCTGTCCATCCACCCGCAGCCGGCGGACAGCCTGAAGTTCGGCATCCACATGATGCCGACCCGCGACGACTGGCTGACGCCCTGGCACGGCGTGGCGGTGAACACCGAGGACCGCTTCGTGCTGATGAAGCGCAGCGAGGTGCTGGAAATGGGCGGCGAACTGGTGCAGATCAACGGCCAGCCCAGTCACTACCGCCTGCCGGCCAGGGCCGCCCGGCGCGCCGCCGTGGCCTGAGTCCGAGGAGCCAGACGATGAACGCCTATGTCAGCGATCAACCGGTACGTCTCTCGCCGCTGCGCGACGAACAGGGCAACCAGCCGCGCTTCGGCCTGCTGCTGGAGCCGGGCCGTCCCGGCATGCACGTCGGCGAGCTGCCGGCACAGTGGCTCAAGGGCCTGGCGCGCAGCCACCACCTGCTGCTCCTGCGCGGCTTCGCCGCCTTCGCCGACGCCGAGAGCCTGACCCGCTACTGCCACGACTTCGGCGAAGTCATGCGGTGGCCGTTCGGCGCGGTGCTGGAGCTGGTGGAGCAGGAAGGCGCCGAGGACCACATCTTCGCCAACAACTACGTGCCGCTGCACTGGGACGGCATGTACCTGGAGACGGTGCCGGAATTCCAGGTGTTCCACTGTGTCGACGCGCCCGGCGACAGCGACGGTGGCCGCACCACCTTCAGCTCGACCCCGGCGGCGCTGCAACTGGCCGACAGTAGCGAGCTGGAACTCTGGCGCCGCGCCAGCGGCCGGTACCAGCGCAGCGCGGCGCACTACAGCAGCCGCTCGGCCGCGCCGATCATCGAGCGCCACCCGCGCCGCGAGTTTCCCATCCTGCGTTTCTGCGAACCGCCGGTAGAGGGCGACGCCAGCTTCATCAACCCCTCCGAGTTCCACTACGACGGCATCGCCCCGGAACAGCGCGGCGAACTGCTCGCCAGCCTGCGCCGCTGCCTGTACCACCCAGAGGCGCACTACGCCCACCGCTGGCGCAGCGACGACCTGGTGATCGCCGACAACCTGACCCTGCTGCACGGTCGCGAGGCCTTCGCCCACCGCGCGCCGCGCCACCTGCGGCGGGTGCATATCCACGCCGAGCCGGCGCTGCGCAACCCGCACCTGCAGCGCGACTGACCGCCCCGCCGGCCGTGCGCGCCACGGCCGGCGTCCCGACAAGGAACCAGCATGAGCCATTCCGTCCCCAACGCGCTGATGACCGGCGCCGACTATCTCGACAGCCTGCGCGACGGCCGCCAGGTCTACCTCAACGGCGAGCGGGTCGCCGACGTCACCCGGCACAGGGCGTTCCGCAATGCCTGCCGGAGCATCGCCGGGCTCTACGACGCCCTCCACGGCGAGCAGCGCGACGTCCTCACCCGGGTCGATGCCCAGGGCCGCCGCAGCCACCGCTTCTTCACCCCCGCGCAGAACGCCGAGGACCTGCTCGGCGCGCGCGAGGCGATCGGCTGCTGGTCGCGCATGACCTACGGCTTCATGGGGCGTACCCCGGACTACAAGGCGGCGTTCATGTCCGGGCTGGAGGCCGGCGCCGGCTTCTACGGCGACTACCGGCAGAACGCCTGCGCCTGGCACCGCGCCTTCGCCGACCGCGGGCTGTTCCTCAACCATGCGATCATCAATCCGCCGCTGGACCGCAGCAAGGCGATCCACGAGATGCGCGACGTGTTCGTCCACGTCGAACGCGAGACCGACCAGGGCATCGTCGTCAGCGGGGCGAAGATGCTCGCCACCGGCAGCGCCATCACCAACGCCACCTTCGTCGCCCCGGTGGCCTCGGCGCAGATGGAAGCCGGCAAGGCCGAGGACTTCGCCCTGGTGTTCTTCGCCCGCCTGGACAACCCCGGCCTGCGCCTGATGTGCCGGCCATCCTACGAGGAGCGCGCGAGCAGTCCCTTCGACTATCCGCTGTCCAGCCGCTTCGACGAGAACGACAGCGTGCTGCTGTTCGACAAGGCGCTGATTCCCTGGGAAGACGTCCTGGTCTACCGCGACCTGCGCCGCGCCACCGGCTTCTATGCCGAGTCGGGCTTCGCCAACCTGTACAACTTCCAGTCCGGCATCCGCCTCGGGGTGAAGCTGGAGCTGATGATCGGCCTGCTTTCCCTCGGCGTGCGCGCCAATGGCACCCAGGGCTTCCGCGGGATCCAGGCGGCCCTCGGTGAGCTGATCGCCCTGCAGCACCTGCTGCAGGCGCTGACCACCGCCATGGCCCGCGACCCGGAGCGCAACGCCGCCGGTTCGGCGGTGCCGCGCCTGGAGTACGCCAATGCCCTGCGCATCCAGGTGCCGCAGATCTGGAAGCGTGTCCGCGAGTTGCTGGAAAACGCCCTCGGCGGCGCCCCGCTGGTCACCGTCTCGGCCGCCGCCGACCTGCGCGACGGCGAGGCGCGGCGGCTGGTGGACAGCTACTACCGCGGCGCCGAACTGGAGCCGGAGCAGCGCCTGAAGCTGTTCAAGCTGATCTGGGACGCCACCGGCAGCGAGTTCGGCGCGCGCCATGCGGTCTATGAGAGCCATTACTCCGGCAATGCCGAGCAGATCCGCCTCGACTCGCTGGCCTGGGCCAGCCGTCGCGGGCACCTGGCCGACTGCGAGGCGATGGTCCGGCGCTGCATGGCCGACTACGACATCCATGGCTGGCTACGGGGGCCCTGGCAGCATGACTGAGCGCAAACGCTGGCTGGCCGGCTGCCTGTCGGCCCTGGTTTCCCTGCCGCTGGCTGCCGCCGTGCCGGGCCCGGACGCCCCCGCCGACCTGGCGCGCGGCAAGGCGATGGCGCAGAAGATGTGCTCGCGCTGCCACGACGACGACGGCAACGGCGGGCCGCGGCCGAACCGCAGCTACCCGAAGCTCGCCGGGCTCGACCGGGAATACCTGTACAAGCAGATCTACGACCTCAAGACCCAGCGCCGGCGCAACCCGGCCACCAACGGCCGCGGCGAGGAGCTGAGCGCGGCGGACGTGGTCAACGTCTCCGCCTGGTTCGCCGCCCAGCGCATGAGCGCCGGCGAGCAGACCCTGGCCGACCCGGCGCAACGCGAACGCGGCCGGCAGCTCTTCGAGAACGGCCTGGCGCAGCGCGGCGTACCGCCCTGCGTCACCTGCCACGGGCGCGCCGCCCGGGGCCTGGCGGCGCTGAAGGCGCCGCGCCTGGCCGGGCAATGGGCGGAGTACCTGGCGACCCAGCTGCAGCGTTTCCGCGACGGCCAGCGCGATAACAGCCAGACCATGCGCGCGGTCGCCGACGGCCTGGAGGATAACGACATCCAGGCGCTCGCCGGCTACCTGGGCAGCCTGGGGCCGCAGGGCGAATAACGCCCTACAGCCCCCCAGGCATGGATGCCCAGCCTCATTCGCCCTGCGCCAGGCGGAACGGCTCGCGGCCGAGATGCTCGCGCAGCGACTCGATGAACGCCCTGACCCGCACCGGCATGTAGCGCGCCGAGGGATACAGGGCATAGATGCCGCCCTGCGGCAGCCGCCAGTCGGGCAACAGATGGACCAGCCGCCCGCGGGCCAGCTCGCGGGCCACGAGGAAGCTCGGCAGCACGCTGACCCCGGCACCGTCGAGGACCAGGCGGTACACCGCCAGGGTATTGTTCGCCAGCAGGCGGCCGCGGGTCTGCACCGTGGCGCGCTCGCGCTGGCGCTCGAAAGTCCAGTTCCAGGGGGTGCTCAGGCGGGTATGGCCGATCCACTCGCAACGCTCCAGATCGCATGGCTGGCGCAGCGGCGGCAGGCCGGCGAGGTATTCCGGCGTAGCCACCGCGACCTGCTGGAAATCGCAGAGCTTGCTGGCGTGCAGCCCGGAGTCACGCGGCCAGCCGATACGCACGGCGAGATCGATACGCTGGCCGACCAGGTCGCTGAACTGGTCGTCGGCGAGCATCTCCACCTGGACCTTGGGAAACTGCCGGATGAACGCCGCGGAAACGCTGCTGATATGCCATTTGACGAAGTCCTGCGGCGCGGTGATGCGCAGCCGGCCGCTGGGTTCGCCCTGCAGGTCGCGGACATCGGAGAGCGCCCCGTCGAGTTCGCCGAGCATGCGCTGGGCTACGCCGAACAGCAGTTCGCCGCGATCGGTGAGGGTCATGCGCCGGGTGGTGCGGGTCAGCAGCTGGATCCCGAGGTCGGCCTCCAGGCGCCGCAACTGCTCGCTGAGCAGCGACTTCGACAGGCCGAGCGCCTCCGCCGCGGCGGTGAAGCTGTTGTGCTCGGCGATGGCGACGAAGGCATACAAGTGATTCAGGTTCAGATGATTCAATCGCTCCAGGGCGGCGCTCATCCTGTCATTCCTTAGCCGGGAAGTGGGGCCGGACGGGTCTGTCGAAGCAGCATCCTGCGGCGGCGGACGGCGATATTCGGCAGGGCCCCGCGACGATGGGTAAGCGTGATGACGAAACCGGGTGGTCAGGTGGTCGATACGGACCGCCACAGCGCCATAAGTTTCACCGCAGCACCTTCGTCTTCCGATAAATGAGAACTGCTTCAGACGGTCGGTCGGGTAGACATCGGTGGTCGAACTTCGGCACACGCCTGGCCGATTGATCACGTCCTACCGACAAATCGTTCCTCAAGTAGTTTCTTAAGTATTAGGCAAACTTTCTTTTTATTTATGGAGATATGGCACATTCATGTCATTCGACATTAATAATTGAATCCGATCACTCCAGGTTATTATTCGTTTTTCATGAACAACATCAGCGTTCGCCTTGCTGACTTCACGGAGGTCGTACATTTTTCCCGTTGACGGACAAGCCGCTTCTGGTGTTTTCTGAAACCGGTTTCAGACCCCTGGCATCCGCTGGTGCGGACCAGCCGGACACACCAATAAGAACAGCACCAAGAGGTACCAGGTCCGTGAATGGTTCAATACTGCCCAGCCGTGGCCGCGCCACCATCAACCAGGTGGCCGAGGCCGCCGGCGTCTCCAAGGCCAGCGTGTCGCGCTATATCGGCGGCGACCGCCAGCTTCTCGCGGATGCCACCGCCGAGCGCATCGAGCGTGCCATCGACCAGCTCGACTATCGCCCCAACCAGATGGCCCGTGGCCTCAAGCGCGGCCGCACGCGGCTGGTCGGAATGCTGGTGGCGGACATCCTCAATCCCTACTCCGTGGCCGTCATGCATGGCGTGGAAACCGCCTGCCGCGAACACGGCTACAGCCTGGTGGTGTGCAATACCGACCGCGACGACGAGCAGGAGCGCCATCACCTGGCCGCCCTGCAGTCCTACAACGTCGAAGGACTGATCGTGAACACCCTCGGCCACCACCCGGGCGAGCTGCGCGCCCTGCACCAGCACCTGCCGATGGTGCTGGTGGACCGCCAGCTGGCCGAGCTGGACACCGACCTGGTCGGCCTGGACAACGCCGACGCCGTCGAACAGGCCCTGGACCACCTGCAACAGCGCGGCTTCCGCGACATCCTGCTGGTCACCGAACCGCTCGACGGCACCAGTTCGCGGATCGAGCGGGTGCAGGCCTTCAACGCCTCCATCGGTCGCCGGCCGGCGCTCAAGGGCCAGGTCCTGCAGACCGACGACTTCTTCCGCGACGGCCTGCGCGCCTTCCTCGCCGCCAGCGGCCCGGGGCCGAAGGCGCTGTTCAGCTGCAACGGCGTCGCCACCCTGTGCGCCACCCGCCAGTTGCGCGACCTCGGTTGCCGGCTGTTCGACGAGGTCGGCCTGCTGGCCCTCGACGAACTCGACTGGTACCCGCTGGTGGGCAGCGGCATCACCGCCCTCGCCCAACCCACCGACGAAATCGGCCGCACCGCCTTCGAGCGTCTCCTGGCGCGACTCGAGGGCGACCGCGAGCCGGCGCGCCGGGTGACCTTCCCGGCACAACTGATCGTTCGCGGCTCGACCCATCCACGCGGTTAGCGGCCTGCCGCCGACGCGTTGCCGGCGGCCTTCGCTCGGCCTGAAATGAAACCGGTTTCAGAGGAATGCCAATGTCCCTTCATCCCGTCTCCATCAGTCTTTCCAGCTACGGCGCGGATCTCGTCCGCAGTCGCGGCCAGGCCAGCTTCCTGCCCCTGCTGGCGATGGCCGGCGCGCGGCGCGTGGAACTGCGCGAGGAACTCTTCGCCGGCCCGCCGGATACCGAGGCGCTGACCACCGCCATCCAGTTGCAGGGGCTGGAGTGCGTGTTCTCCTCACCCCTCGAGCTGTGGCGCGAGGACGGCCAGTTGCACCCCGAGCTGGAGCCGACCCTGCGTCGCGCCGAAGCCTGCGGGGCCGGCTGGCTCAAGGTCTCGCTCGGTCATCTGCCGGAGCAGCCCGACCTCGCCGCCCTTGGCCGACGCCTGGCGCGGCACCCGCTGCAACTGCTGGTGGAAAACGACCAGACGCCCCAGGGCGGCCGGATCGAGGTGCTGGAGCGCTTCTTCCGCCTCGCCGAACGCCAGCAACTGAACCTGGCGATGACCTTCGACATCGGCAACTGGCGCTGGCAGGAACAGGCGGTGGACGACGCCGCCCTGCGCCTGGGCCGCTACGTCGGCTACGTGCACTGCAAGGCGGTGATCCGCAACCGCGACGGCAAGCTGGTCGCGGTGCCGCCGTCGGCCGCCGACCTGCAGTACTGGCAGCGCCTGTTCCAGCATTTCCCGGAGGGCGCCGCGCGGGCCATCGAATACCCGCTGCTGGGCGACGACCTGCTCAGTCTCAGTCGTCGGCACATCGCCGCCCTCGCCCGCCTCGGGCACATCCAGGAGGAACGCCAGCATGGCTGACTTCGAGATCCTCTGCTTCGGCGAGACCATGGCCATGTTCGTCGCCGAACAGCCCGGCGAACTGCACCGGGTCGAGCAGTTCGGCAAGCGCATCGCCGGCGCCGACAGCAACGTCGCCATCGGCCTCGCCCGCCTCGGCTTCGCGGTGGCCTGGCTGAGCCGGGTCGGCGACGACTCGCTCGGCCGCTTCGTACTCGACAGCCTGACCCGCGAGGGCCTCGACTGCCGCTTCGTCGAGGTCGACGCGCAAGCGCCCACCGGATTCCAGATGAAGTCCCGCGAAGTCGATGGCACCGACCCGCGGGTCGAGTACTTCCGCCGCGGCTCGGCGGCCAGCCGGCTGGGCCTCGCCCACCTCCGCGAAGAAATGCTCGGCGCCCGCCACCTGCACGCCACCGGCATTCCTCCGGCGCTCTCGGCGAGTGCCTGCGAATTGTCCCACGAACTGATGCGGCGCATGCGCGACAACGGTGCCAGCCTGTCCTTCGACCCCAACCTGCGGCCCTCGCTGTGGCCCGGCGAGCGCCGCATGATCGCCGAGATCAACGCCCTCGCCGCGCACGCCCACTGGGTCCTGCCGGGCCTGGAGGAAGGTCGCCTGCTCAGCGGCTGGCAGGAACCGGCGGATATCGCCGCGTTCTACCTGGACATGGGCGTCGACGCGGTGGCGATCAAGCTCGGCCCGAGCGGCGCCTACTATCGCGATGCCCACGGTGAAGGGCTGGTTCCCGGCGTGCCGGTGGCGACCGTGGTGGACACCGTCGGCGCCGGCGACGGCTTCGCGGTCGGGCTGGTCAGCGCGCTGCTGGAAGGCCTGCCGCTGCCCGACGCGGTGGCCCGCGGCAACTGGATCGGCAGCCGCGCGGTGCAGGTCCGCGGCGACATGGAGGGTCTGCCGGAACGCAGCCAGCTGCTCGACCGCGAGCGCCGCAAGAGCGCCTGACCTCGCCGCCCACGCGGCACCTGTTGCGACAAGAACAAGACAAGCTCAGGAGATACCCGACCATGACCATGCCTCGCCTCGCCAGCAGCCGCTGGTGGTACATCATGCCGATCGTTTTCGTCACCTACAGCCTGGCCTACCTGGACCGCGCCAACTACGGCTTCGCCGCCGCCTCCGGGATGGCCGACGACCTGCGGATCACCCCCGGGCTGTCCTCGCTGCTGGGGGCGCTGTTCTTCCTCGGCTACTTCTTCTTCCAGGTGCCGGGGGCGATCTACGCGGAAAAGCGCAGCGTCAAGAAGCTGATCTTCGTCAGCCTGATCCTCTGGGGCGGGCTGGCCACCCTGACCGGAATGGTCGCCAACGTCTACCTGCTGATCGGCATCCGCTTCCTTCTCGGCGTAGTCGAGGCGGCGGTGATGCCGGCGATGCTGGTCTACCTCTGCCACTGGTTCACCCGCGCCGAGCGCTCGCGGGCGAACACCTTCCTGATCCTCGGCAACCCGGTGACCATCCTCTGGATGTCGGTGGTCTCCGGCTACCTGGTGGAGCATTTCAGCTGGCGCTGGATGTTCATCATCGAAGGCCTGCCAGCGGTGATCTGGGCTTTCATCTGGTGGCGCCTGGTGGATGACCGCCCACGCCAGGCCGCCTGGCTCGGCGCCGCGGAAAAACGCGACCTGGAAGACGCTCTGGCCGCCGAGCAGCAGGGCATCAAGCCGGTGAAGAACTACCGCGAGGCGTTCCGTTCGCCAAAGGTCATCGTCCTCTCGCTGCAGTATTTCTGCTGGAGCATCGGCGTCTATGGCTTCGTCCTCTGGCTGCCGTCGATCCTCAAGCACGGCGCCAACATCGACATCGTCGAGGCCGGCTGGCTGTCGGCGCTACCCTACCTGGCGGCGGTGATCGCCATGCTCGGGGTGTCCTGGGCCTCGGACCGGATGCAGAAACGCAAGCGTTTCGTCTGGCCGCCGCTGCTGATCGCCTCCATCGCCTTCTACGGTTCCTACGCCCTGGGCAGCGAGCACTTCTGGCTGTCCTACGCCCTGCTGGTGCTGGCCGGGGCCTGCATGTACGCGCCCTACGGGCCATTCTTCGCGATCGTCCCGGAAGTCCTCCCGGCCAACGTCGCCGGCGGCGCCATGGCGCTGATCAACAGCATGGGCGCGCTGGGCTCGTTCTCCGGCTCCTGGCTGGTCGGCTACCTGAACGGCATCACCGGCGGGCCTGGGGCGTCCTATCTGTTCATGAGCGGCGCGCTGCTGCTGTCGGTGCTGCTCACCGTGTTCCTCAACCCGCACGCCGACAGGCGCGAGCCCGATGCCGGTCGCGCGCCTCCCTCGCGGCGGGCGGCGCCGGCCCATCCCTGAGCGACTCCGGAGCATCCGATGAAGAAAGTGGTTCTCTACAAACGTCTCTCCACGCCCCTGATGGAGCGCCTGCGCGAGCGGGCCGAGGTGCTCCTGGTCGAGGAGCCCGGCCGCGACGGCCTGGCCCGCCTGCGCGACGCCCTGCCCGAGGCCCACGGCCTGCTCGGCGCGAGCTTGCGCCTGGACGCCGGGCTGCTCGACCTGGCGCCGCGACTGGAAGCCATCGCCAGTGTCTCGGTGGGCGTCGACAACTATGACATCGACTACCTCGACCGCCGCGGCATCCTCCTCAGCAATACCCCCGACGTGCTCACCGAGACCACCGCCGATACCGGCTTCGCCCTGATCCTGGCCACCGCCCGGCGGGTGGTGGAGCTGGCCGGCTGGGTGCGCGCCGGGGAATGGAAGAAGAGCATCGGCGGCGCCCAGTTCGGCACCGACGTGCATGGCAAGACCCTCGGTATCGTCGGCATGGGCCGCATCGGCGAGGCCCTGGCCCGGCGCGGGCACCACGGTTTCGGCATGCGTGTGCTGTACCACAGCCATAGCCCGAAGCCCCGGGTCGAGGAACGCTACGCGGCGAGCTACCGCTCCCTCGACGCGCTGCTCGAGGAATCCGACTTCGTCTGCCTGACCCTGCCGCTGACCGCCGCCACCGAAGGCCTGGTCGGTGCCGCGCAGTTCGCCCGGATGCGCCCGCAGGCGATCTTCATCAACATCTCCCGTGGCCGGGTGGTCGACGAGGCGGCCCTGATCGAGGCCCTGGAGCAGCAGCGGATCCGCGCCGCCGGCCTCGACGTGTTCGAGCGCGAGCCGCTGTCTCCCGACTCGCCGCTGCTGCGCCTGCCGAACGTGGTGGCCACCCCGCACATCGGCTCGGCCACCGAGGAAACCCGCGAAGCCATGGCCCGCTGCGCGGTGGACAACCTGCTCGCCGCCCTCGCCGGCGAGCGGCCGCTGAACCTGGTCAATCCTTCGGCCTGGGCGCGACGCCAGCGCGCCTGAAGCGGTCGCCAGCGGGCGCGCCGGGCCGACACCCGGCGTGCCGTTCTGCTTCACTTGCCGTATTGGCCTGCCCTGAATCCTTGCTGAAACGTTTCTCCAGCGTGACACATGAACTTATAATTAGCCTGCTAATCATTATCAGAAAGACGAAACCGTGATGATCCAGAGAGGACCCCACCATGCCCGATGACAAGGCCGTCAACGGCCGCCGCGACTTCCTGCGCAAGACCCTGACCGTGATCCCGGCGGTGACCCTGGCCGGCTATGGCGTCGGCCATGCCATGCAGACGCCCGCCGCCGAGCGGGACAAACCCGGCGAACGCTACCAGCCTCGCTTCTTCACCAGCACCGAATGGGCTTTCGTCAACGCCGCGGTGGCGCGCCTGATCCCCAGCGATGACAACGGCCCCGGCGCCATCGAGGCGGGGGTGCCGGAGTTCATCGACCGACAGATGGAAACCCCCTACGGGCACGGCGCCCTCTGGTACATGCAGGGGCCGTTCGTCACCGACGCCGCGCCGGAGTTCGGCCATCAGCTGAAGCTGGTGCCGCGCGACATCTACCGGGTCGGCATCGCCGCCCTGGAACGCTGGAGCAAGGCCAACCAGGGCAAGCCGTTCGCCGAGCTGGAGCCGTCGGCGCAGGACGACATCCTGCAACGCCTGGAAGCCGGCCAGATCGACCTGCAGGACCTGCCGGCCAACCTGCTCTTCGGCCAGTTGCTGCAAAACACCCACGAAGGCTTCTTCTCCGATCCGCAGCACGGCGGCAATCGCGGCCTGGTGGGCTGGAAGCTGGTCGGCTTCCCTGGCGCCCGCGCCGACTTCATGGACTGGGCCGACCGCGGCGAGAAGTATCCCTTCCCGCCGGTGGCAATTTCCGGCGAGAGGGGCTGAAGATGGCGACGACACTCAAACCGGTGGATGCGGTGGTGGTCGGCTTCGGCTGGACCGGAGCGATCCTGGCCAAGGAGCTGACCGAGGCCGGGCTCAACGTGGTGGCGCTGGAGCGCGGCGAGAACCGCGATACCTATCCCGACGGCGCCTACCCCAACACCCTCGACGAGCTGACCTACAACACCCGCGGCAAGCTGTTCCAGAATCTCTCCAAGAGTACCGTGAGCATCCGCCACGGGATCAACGACACCGCGCTGCCCTACCGCCAGCTCTCCGCCTTCCTTCCCGGCGACGGCGTCGGTGGCGCCGGCCTGCACTGGTCCGGCGTGCACTTCCGGATCATGCCCGAGGAGCTGCGCCTGCGCAGCCATTACGAGGAACGCTACGGCAAGAAATTCATCCCCGAAGGCATGACCATCCAGGACTACGGGGTCAGCTACGAGGAGCTGGAACCGCACTTCGATTTCGCCGAGAAGGTCTTCGGCACCTCCGGCACCGCGCATACGGTCAAGGGCCAGGTGGTCGGCAAGGGCAATCCGTTCGCCGCCGACCGCTCGGACGACTTCCCGCTGCCGGCGCTGCGCCAGGTGTACTCCGCGCAACTGTTCCGCAAGGCCGCCGAGGAACTCGGCCTGCACCCCTACGACCTGCCGGCGGCCAACGCTTCCGGGCCCTGGACCAACCCCTACGGGGTGCAGATGGGACCGTGCAACTTCTGCGGCTTCTGCAGCGGCTACGCCTGCTACATGTATTCCAAGGCCTCGCCGAACCTGAACATCCTCCCGGCGCTGCGCCAGACCCCGCTGTTCGAACTGCGCGCCAACTGCAACGTGCTCAAGGTCAACCTCGACAGCGACGGCAGGCAGGCCACCGGCGTGACCTACGTCGACGCCCAGGGGCGCGAGATCGTGCAGCCGGCGAAGCTGGTGATCATCAGCGCCTTCCAGTTCCACAACGTGCGCCTGCTGCTGCTCTCCGGCATCGGCAAGCCCTACGACCCGCGCACCGGCGAGGGCGTGGTGGGGAAGAACTTCGCCTACCAGAACATGGCCACCATCAAGGCGTTCTTCGACAAGGACGTGCACACCAACCCCTTCGTCGGCACCGGCGGCGGCGGCGTGGCGGTGGACGACTTCAACGCCGACAACTTCGACCACGGCCCGCTGGGCTTCGTCGGCGGCTCGCCGATGTGGGTCAACCAGGCCGGTTCCAAGCCGATCGGCGGCCTCGCCGTGCCGCCCGGCACGCCGAGCTGGGGCAGCGGCTGGAAACAGGCGGTCAAGGACGCCTACACGCACACCGTGTCGATGGACGCCCACGGCAGCAACATGACCTACCGCGACAACTACCTCGACCTCGACCCGACCTACAAGGACGCCTACGGCCAGCCACTGCTGCGCATGACCTTCGACTGGAAGGACAACGAGATCCGCATGAGCCGCTACGTCACCGAGCACATGCGCAAGATCGCCGAGGCGATGAACCCCAAGGCCATCTCGGTGAGCGTGAAGAACTTCGGCGACCACTTCAATACACGGGTCTACCAGACCACCCACCTGCTCGGCGGGGCGATCATGGGCAGCGATCCGAAGACCAGCGTGCTCAACCGCTACCTGCAGAGCTGGGACGTGCACAACGTCTTCGTCATGGGTGCCTCGGCCTTCCCCCAGGGCACCGGCTACAACCCCACCGGGCTGGTGGCGGCGCTGGCCTACTGGTCGGCCAAGGCGATCCGCGAGCAATACCTGAAGAACCCCGGTCCGCTGGTGCAGGCATGAGGAGCGCAACGATGAAACCGACAGCCTTGCTCGCCCTCTCCGTCCTCGCCTGCGGCATCGCCCAGGCCGCCGAGGCGCCGGACCCGGCCCTGATCAGGCAGGGCGAATACCTGGCCCGCGCCGGCGATTGCGTGGCCTGCCACACCGCCAGGGACGGCAAGCCGTTCGCCGGGGGCCTGCCGATGGAAACGCCGATCGGCGCGGTGTACTCGACCAACATCACCCCGGACCGCAAGACCGGCATCGGCGACTACAGCTTCGAGGACTTCGACCGCGCCGTGCGCCACGGCGTGGCCAGGTCCGGCGACACGCTCTACCCGGCGATGCCCTACCCGTCCTACGCACGAGTCACCGAAGCGGACATGCGCGCCCTCTACGCCTACTTCATGCATGGCGTGGAGCCGGTGGAGCAGCCCAACAAGGCCAGCGACATCCCCTGGCCGCTGTCGATGCGCTGGCCGCTGGCGTTCTGGCGCTGGACCTTCGCTCCCGAAGTGAAGGACTTCCAGGCCGCCGCCGGGCAGGACCCGGTGCTGGCGCGCGGCGCCTACCTGGTCGAAGGCCTTGGCCACTGTGGCGCCTGCCATACCCCGCGTGGGCTGGGCATGCAGGAGAAGGCCCTGGCGGCGAGCGATGGCGCGGCCTACCTGTCCGGCAGCGCGCCGCTGGAGAACTGGATCGCCAAGAGCCTGCGCGGCGACCACCGGACCGGACTGGGCAGCTGGAGCGAAGCCGACCTGGTGAGCTTCCTGCGTACCGGTCGCAGCGAGCGCAGCGCGGTGTTCGGCGGCATGTCCGACGTGGTGGTGCACAGCATGCAGTACATGAGCGACGCCGACCTCACCGCCATCGCCCGCTACCTCAAGTCGCTGCCGCCGGCGGACCCGGCCGACCAGCCGCACGTCTACGACGAGAGCGTGGCCCGGGCACTGTTCCACGGCGACGACAGCAAGACCGGCGCGGCGCTCTACGTCGACAACTGCGGGGCCTGCCACCGCACCGACGGCAAGGGCTATGCGCGGGTCTTCCCGGCCCTGGCCGGCAACCCGGTGGTGACCGGCGGCGACCCGACCTCCCTGGTGCACATCGTGCTCAAGGGCGGCACCCTGCCGGCCACCCACCAGGCACCGTCGAGCTTCACCATGCCGCCGTTCGGCTGGCGGATGAACGACCAGGAGATCGCCGACGTGGTCAACTTCATCCGCACCAGCTGGGGCAACCAGGCGCCGAGCGTCAGCGTCGACGAGGTCAAGCGCCTGCGCAAGGCCACCGGCGCGGCGGCGGTGGGCGACGTCCCGCTGCCGGGACCGGCCGCGGCGGATCGCGGCTGAACGCCAGGCCTCTCGGGAAACGCCATTCCAGCCCCCTCTCCCGCTCGCGGGAGAAGGTTGGGCGAGGGAGCGCGCAGTACCGGCATGGCCAGTGCCCTCACCCCTCACTCATCTCCCAATCGCACATGCCGCCCCAGCTCGTCGAACAACGCGACCACCGAGCGCAACGCCCGGCAGTCCGGACGGGTCAGCAGCCACAAGGCGCTGGCGCAGCCCTCGGGGTCGGCGTCCAATACGCCTTCCCCGCTCAACCGGGCACCGCGCAGTCTCCGGCCTCGTCCTGAGCCAGCACCCGGAAGCAGGCCAGGGCCAGCAACCAGGCCAGCCAGCCGGCGCCGACCGCGACGAGGAAACCGCTGGCGGCGCCGTAGCCTTCCACCACCCAGCCGGCCAGCGCCGAGCCCAGGGCCATGCCGATGCCCAGCCCGGTGACGGCCCAGGTCAGGCCTTCGGTGAGGCGCGCCGGGTCCACCGCGCGCTCGATCAGGCCCATGGCCAGGATCATCGTCGGCGCCACGCTGAAACCGGCCACCAGCACGGTCAGGGCAAGCGCGAGGATGCTGTCCACCCCGAGCAGCGGCACCAGGCTCAGGGCCATCAGCGTAATCATGCAGAGCAGTTGCCGGGAAAGCGCCAGGCGCCAGCGCAGCAGCCCGAACAGCAATCCCGCGAGACATGAGCCGACGGCATAGACCGACAACACCAGGCTTGCCGCCGCCTTGTTGCCGTGGGTCTCGGCGAAGGCCACGCTGACCACCTCCACCGCGCCGAAGATCACCCCGATGGCAGCCAGCACCAGCGCCAGCACGCGCACCGCCGGATAGGCCAGCGCACTGCCGGCGCGGCGCCGCGGCTGGGCATGCAACGGCGGTTCGGTGCCGCGTTGCAGGCTGAACAGGCTCACCCCGGCGACCAGGAACAGCGTCGCCAGCAGCGGCCCCGCCTCGGCGAACCAGCCGACGCTGAGGCTCACCGCCAGCACCGGCCCGATGATGTAGCAGACCTCGTCCATCACCGATTCGAAGGAGAACGCCGTATGCAGCTTCGGCGAACCCCGGTACAGCTCGCTCCAGCGCGCCCGCACCATGGCCGGCATGCTCGGCATCACCCCGGCCAGCAGGGCGAACAGGTAGAGCCAGGCGTTCGGCGCGCGATAGTGCGTGCAGAGCAGCAGCGCGGCCATCGCCAGGGCGCTGGCCAGCGCCGCCGGGAGCAGCACCCGGCCCTGGCCGAAGCGGTCCACCAGGCGCGATACCTGCGGCGCGAGCAGCGCATTGCAGAACACGAAGGTGGCCGCCACGGTGCCGGCCAGCCAGTAGTCGGCATGTACCTGGGAAAGCATGGTGACGATGCCCAGGCCGGTCATCGACAGCGGCATCCGCGCCAGCAGGCCGGCGGCGGAAAAGCCCTTGGCGCCAGGCGCGGAAAACAGTTCGAGATAGGGATTGCTCATGGAAAGCCTCGGCTGGCCGGTTCCAGCGGAACCGGCGACGACGGGAGAAAACGAAAATTGCATACGCTGCGTATGTAAAAAATCATGGAGACATACGCAGCGTATGTCAATTATCCTGAAGCTCCCTTGCCACCCGGAGACCTCGCATGGCCCGCAAGCCTCGCGCCGAAATGATCGAGGAGACCCGCGCCAAGCTGATCGATGCCGCGCGCCGGGCGTTCGCCGCCAGCGGCTACGCCGACGCCTCGATGGACGAACTGACCGCCAGCGCCGGCCTCACCCGTGGCGCGCTCTACCATCACTTCGGCGACAAGAAGGGCCTGCTGGCCGCCGTGGTGCAACAGATCGACGACGAGATGAACGCCCGCCTCGGCGCCATCCTCGCCGCCGGCAGCGACCTCTGGCACGGCTTCCGCGCCTACAACCGGGCCTACCTGGAAATGGCCCTGGAACCGGAGATCCAGCGCATCGTCCTGCGCGATGCGCCGGCGATCCTCGGCTGTACCAGCAGCGAGGCCAGCCAGTTGCGCTGCCTGCAATCGATGACCGGACAACTGCGCGAGCTGATGGACAGCGGACGGATCCGCCGCGCCGACGCCGAGGCCCTGGCCTGGTTGCTCAATGGCGCGCTGGTGGATGCCGCGCTGCGCATCGCCAACGCCGAACATCCGCCGCAGAGCCTGGCCAGGGCCTGCCAGGCCCTGGACGTGCTGCTCGACGGCCTGCTCATGGAGTGAAGCCAATGGACTACCGCATCAGAACCAGCCGCGACGAGGACGCCGCGCTGCTCCCGGCCATCGAGCGCTCGGCCGGGGAAAGCTTCCGTCTGCTGCCCGAGCTGGCCTGGATCGCCGACGCCGGGGTCGCCGGGGTGGACTTCCATCGCCGCCTGATCGAACGCGGCAGCCACTGGCTGGCGGAAGACGCCGATGGCCAGCCGGTCGGCTTCCTCGCCGCCGAACGCTGCGCCGACGAATTGCACATCGCCGAGCTGTCCATCGCCCAGGCCCACCAGCAGCAGGGCCTGGGCCGCCGCCTGCTGGAACGCGCGGTGACCTACGCCCACGCCAGCCACTGCCGGGCGCTGACCCTGACGACTTTCTGCGAGGTGCCCTGGAACGCGCCGTTCTACGCGCGCCTGGGCTTCCAGCGGCTGACCTGGCAGGAAGCCGGCGAGCGCCTGCGCGCGATCCTCGGCCACGAGCAGGAGATCGGCTTCGCCGCCGACAGCCGCTGCGCGATGCGCCTGGTGCTCTAGACGGCGGCAAAGGGCTTGACCGGCGGGTGGCGGGTGACGGTACAGTTGCCAACTGCAACAGGATGTTTCAGCGCTGCCCCGGACGGGCTTCCGGTCTCCCTCTTCCCCAGTGTGCCCTTGCATGAGCAGCCAACGCCGAAACTACCGCTTCATCCTTGTCGTCACCCTGTTCATCCTCGCCTCCCTGGCCGTCTCCGGACGGCTGGTCTATCTCCAGGTCCACGACCACGAGTTCCTCGCCGACCAGGGTGACCTCCGCTCGATCCGCGATCTGCCGATCCCGGTGACCCGCGGCATGATCACCGACCGCAACGGCGAGCCGCTGGCGGTCTCCACCGAAGTCGCGTCGATCTGGTGCAACCCCAGGGAAATGGCTGGCCACCTCGACGAGGTGCCGCGCCTGGCCGGGGCCCTGCACCGCCCCGCCGCGCCGCTGCTGGCCCAACTCAAGGCCAACCCGAACAAGCGGTTCCTCTACCTCGAGCGCGGCCTGTCGCCGATCGAGGCCAGCGAGGTGATGGCCCTGGGCATAACGGGCGTACACCAGATCAAGGAATACAAGCGCTTCTACCCCAGCTCCGAGCTGACCGCGCAATTGATCGGCCTGGTCAACATCGACGGCCGCGGCCAGGAAGGCACCGAACTGGGCTTCAACGACTGGCTGAGCGGCAAGGACGGCGTCCGCGAGGTGGCGATCAACCCGCGCGGCTCGCTGGTCAACAGCATCAAGGTACTGAAGACGCCCAAGGCCAGCCAGGACGTGGCCCTGAGCATCGACCTGCGACTACAGTTCATCGCCTACAAGGCGCTGGAAAAGGCCGTGCTCAAGTTCGGCGCGCACTCCGGCTCGGCGGTGCTGGTGAATCCGAAGACCGGACAGATCCTGGCGATGGCCAACTTCCCCTCCTACAACCCGAACAATCGCGCCAGCTTCGCCCCGGCCTTCATGCGCAACCGCACCCTTACCGACACCTTCGAGCCGGGCTCGGTGATCAAGCCGTTCAGCATGTCGGCGGCGCTGGCCTCCGGCAAGTTCGACGAGAACAGCGAAGTCAGCGTGGCGCCGGGCTGGATGACCATCGACGGGCACACCATTCACGACGTCGCCCGGCGCGACGTACTGACCATGACCGGGGTGCTGATCAATTCCTCGAACATCGGCATGAGCAAGGTCGCCCTGCAGGTCGGGCCCAGGCCGATCCTCGAACAGCTCGGCCGGGTCGGTTTCGGCGCGCCGCTGTCGCTTGGCTTCCCCGGCGAGAACCCGGGCTACCTGCCGTTCCACCAGAAGTGGTCGAACATCGCCACCGCCAGCATGTCGTTCGGCTACAGCCTGGCGGTGAACACCGCCGAGCTGGCCCAGGCCTACTCGGTGTTCGCCAACGACGGCAAGCTGGTGCCCCTCAGCCTGCTCCGCGACAACCCGCAGGGCCAGGTGCGCCAGGCAATGGATCCACAGATCGCGCGGCGCATCCGGGCCATGCTGCAGACCGTGGTGGAAGACCCCAAGGGCGTGGTCCGCGCCCGCGTGCCCGGCTATCACGTGGCCGGCAAGAGCGGCACCGCGCGCAAGGCCTCGGGCCGGGGCTACGCTGACAAGTCCTACCGTTCGCTGTTCGTCGGCATGGCCCCGGCGTCCGACCCGCAACTGGTGCTGGCGGTGATGATCGATTCGCCGAGCAAGATCGGCTACTTCGGCGGCCTGGTCTCGGCGCCCACCTTCAGCGACATCATGGCCGGATCGCTACGCGCCCTGGCGATCCCGCCGGACAACCTGCAGGACAGCCCGGCCGTCGCCGACCGCCAGCACCACGGCTGACCGCCGCCTAGCCGTCGTGCTCGCGACCCTCGGCGTCCAGCCAGTGCGCCCCCGGCCCCTCGGCGGAGAGCTGGTCGCCGGGATTGCGCAACGGGCAGGCCTGCAGCGACAGGCAGCCGCAGCCGATGCAGCCGTCCAGCTGATCGCGTAACAACAGCAGCTTGTCGATTCGCTCCGTGAGGTCGGCCTTCCACTGCGCCGACAGCCGCGCCCAGTCCGCCGCCGTGGGGCTGCGCCCGGCCGGCAGGGTATCCAGGGCACGGGCGATCTGCGCCAGGGGAATGCCGACCCGCTGGGCGACCTTGATCACCACCACCCGGCGCAGCGTCTCGCGGCTGAAACGACGCTGGTTGCCGGCGTTGCGCTGGCTGCTGATCAGCCCCTTGGATTCGTAGAAGTGCAGCGCGGAGACCGCCACGCCGGCACGCTTGGCCAGTTCGCCAACGCTCAGTTCGCGGGATGCGCAGGAATTCTTCATGATTGGCTTGACCTCAAGTTTGCTTGATGTTTTACCCTGGGCCGGCCCTCGACACAAGTCATCCGGAGTAACCCGCCATGCTCATCCCCTGCTCCTACTGCTGTACCGACGACCAGTGCCCGGCCGATGGCGAGCGGTCGCCGTGCTACGCGCAATTCATCGATATCGAGGTGGAGCCCGCCAGCCAGTTGTCGCTGGCGCTGGAACAGAACGCGCACCTGCAACGCCTGGAACGCTGCTTCAGGAAATGCCCGGGCTACCTGTCCGCCAGCCTGCACCCCAGCGAGGACGGCCAGCACGTGCTGAACTACACCTGCTGGCGTTCACGCGAGGACTGCGAACGCGCCTGGCAGGCCCGGGAGGACGCGCAAGGCCCGCTGAGCGCGGGCGTCTGGCGGCTGGGCGCGAAAAGCGTGCGTTTCGAGACCTTCCTGGTCGGCGCCGAGGGCTGCTGAGCCCACCGGCGCCGACGGTCGGTCTCAGAAGGACTTCCGCAGGGACGCCATGTCGATCACGAAGCGGTACTTCACGTCGCTGGCCAGCATCCGCTCGTAGGCCTGGTTGATCTGCTGGATCTCGATCATCTCGATGTCGCAGGCGATCCCGTGGGTCGCGCAGAAATCGAGCATCTCCTGGGTCTCGGCGATGCCGCCGATGGCCGAGCCGGCGATCGAGCGGCGCCCCATCACCAGTTGCGCGCCGTGTACCGCCGGCTCCAGCGGCTCGAGCAGGCCGACCAGTACGAGGGTGCCGTCGCGCCTGAGGGTCGCCAGGTAGGGATTGAGGTCGTGCGGGTGCGGCACGGTGTCCAGGACCAGGTCGAAGCGCCCGGCGACGGCGGCCATCCGCTGCGGGTCGGTGGAAAGGATCACCTGGTCGGCGCCGAGCCGCCGCGCTTCCTCTTCCTTGCCCGGCGAACGGGTGAACAGGGCCACCTCGGCACCGAGCGCCCTGGCGAACTTCAGGCCCATGTGACCGAGGCCGCCCAGGCCGACCACCGCCACCCGGCTACCGGGGCCGACCTTCCAGTGGCGCAGTGGCGAGTAGGAGGTGATCCCGGCGCACAGCAGCGGCGCCGCCGCCTTCGGGTCGAGCCCCCGGGGGATGCGCAGGACGAAGCGTTCGGAAACCACGATACGCTCCGAGTAGCCGCCGAAGGTCGGCAGGCCGTCGTGGCGGTCGCGGCCGTTGTAGGTCAGGGTCGGGTATTCCGCGCAGTACTGCTCCAGGCCCTCGGCGCAGGCGGCGCAGTGCTGGCAGGAGTCGACCATGCAGCCAACGCCGACCAGTTCGCCGACCGCGAAACCGCTCACCGCGGCGCCGACGCTGGCGACCCGGCCGATGATCTCGTGGCCCGGCACCAGCGGGTACAGGCTGTTGTGCCATTCGTTGCGTGCCTGATGGATGTCCGAATGGCAGACGCCGCAGTAAAGGATGTCGATCACCACGTCGTCGACGCGCGGCGCGCGCCGTTCGAAGCGGTGGGCGGCCAGCGGGGCGCTGGCGGACTGCGCGGCATAGCCGCGGATCTGAAGGGTCATCGGCGTGTCCTCTTGACGGGAAGGCGGGCCGCGCGTTCCGGCATGGCGGAGGGCGGCCCGGTACGGGCGGCAATTGTTGGCCGGATGGCCGCCGGCGCAGAATGTCCATTCCTGTCGAAGCCTTGCCTATTCGTGCCGAAGTGAGGCGCCACCCCTGCCCAGGCACGCGCGAGGTTGCTACGTTTGCCTCCCCTTCCGGAGAATCGCTCAAGGCATGACCGCACAGAACCCACTGGCGCAACTGATCGCCGACCTGCACCCGCAGCCCGGCATCAGCGCCACCCGCATCCCCGGCGTGCACCTGATGCAGGCCGAGCGCGACTATCCGCGCGGGCCGATCTTCTATGAGCCGCGCATCTGCATCATCGCCCAGGGGCAGAAGATCGGGCACCTCGGCGGCGAAACCTATCGCTACGACGCCCACCACTACCTGGTGATGTCGGTGCCCCTGCCCTTCGAATGCGAGACCCATGCCTCCCCCGGCGAGCCGCTGCTCGGTTTCAAGGTCGATGTCGAGATCGGCGTGCTGAAGGAGTTGCTGCTGCAGATGGAAGACGTTCCCGGCGACCCCGAGGACAGCGAGGTGGCACCCAGCGCGCCGATGGCCTCGGTGCCCCTGGACGCGGGCATGCAGGATGCCGCGCTGCGCCTGGTGCGCTGCCTGCACAGCCCGATGGACAGCCATATCCTCGGCCCGCAACTGGTCCGCGAGATCATCTTCCGCGCCCTGCGCAGCGAACAGGGCAGCGCGCTGCGCGCCGTCGCCGGCCGGCACAATGGCTACGGGCGGATGGCGCGCGCCCTGCGGCGCATCCACACCGACTACGCCAGCGCCCTGGACATCGACACCCTGGCCCGCGAGGCGAACATGAGCGTGTCGACCTTCCACCACAACTTCAAGGCGATGACCTTCACCTCGCCCCTGCAATACCTGAAGAGCGTGCGCCTGTACAAGGCCTGGAGCCTGATGGTGCAGGACGGCCTGAACGCCAGCACCGCGGCCAGCCAGGTCGGTTACGAGAGTCCGTCGCAGTTCAGTCGCGAGTTCAAGCGCTATTTCGGCCGCACGCCGAGCGAAGAAGTCCAGGCTGCTCGCGGTTGAGAGGCGCGCGGCCCGCTATGGCGGGCGTGCTGCTTGCAATATATATGGATATCCGTATATTCGATTTTCCATATACAAGAGCGCGACACCATGCTCATGCCCCCCGACCTGTTCAAATGCCTGGCCGACGAGACGCGCCTGCGCGCCACCCTGCTGATCGTCGACCAGGGCGAACTGTGCGTCTGCGAACTGATGTGCGCCCTCGCCGACAGCCAACCGAAGATCAGCCGTCACCTGGCCCAATTGCGCAGCGCCGGGCTGCTTCTCGACCGCCGCCAGGGCCAGTGGGTGTATTACCGCCTGAACCCGGCGCTGCCGGCCTGGATCCACGAAGTCCTGCAAATGACCCTGCGGGCCAACGGCGACTGGCTGCAAGCCGACGCCGCGCGCCTGCGCAACATGGACGGCCGCCCGCAGCGCGCCTCCGCCTGCTGCCCATAGCGCGAGCCGCCCCATGCTGATCGCCTTCGCCATCTTCCTGTTCACCCTGGTCCTGGTCATCTGGCAACCCAGGGGCCTCGGCATCGGCTGGAGCGCCAGCCTCGGCGCGCTGCTCGCCCTGGCCCTGGGCAGCGTCGCGCCGGGCGACATCCCGACCGTCTGGAACATCGTCTGGAATGCCACCGCCACCTTCATCGCGGTGATCGTCATCAGCCTGCTGCTGGACGAGGCCGGCTTCTTCGAATGGGCCGCGCTGCACGTCGCGCGCTGGGCCGGCGGCGACGGCCGGCGCCTGTTCGCCTTCTGCGTGCTGCTCGGCGCGGCGGTCTCGGCGCTGTTCGCCAACGACGGCGCGGCGCTGATCCTCACGCCCATCGTGATGTCGATGCTGCTGGCCCTGCGCTTCAGCCCGGCGGCGACCCTGGCCTTCGTCATGGCGGCAGGCTTCATCGCCGACAGCGCCAGCCTGCCGCTGGTGGTGTCGAACCTGGTGAACATCGTCTCGGCCGACTACTTCGGGCTCGGCTTCGGCGAGTACGCCGCGGTGATGCTGCCGGTCAACCTGGTGAGCGTCGCGACCTCCCTGCTGGTGCTGTTCCTGTATTTCCGCCGCGACCTGCCGCCGGTCTATGCGCTGGAGCAATTGAAGCCGCCGCGGGCGGCGATCCGCGACCGTGCGACCTTCGTCGTCGGCGGCTGGATGCTGCTGGTCCTGCTCGCCGGGCTGTTCGCCCTGGAGCCGCTGGGCGTCCCCGTCAGCGCGGTGGCCGCGGCCTGCGCGGCGCTGCTGCTGGCGGTGGCCGGGCGCGGGCGGGTGATCTCGACCCGGCGGGTGCTGCGCGAAGCGCCCTGGCAGATCGTGGTGTTCTCGCTGGGCATGTACCTGGTGGTCTACGGCCTGAAGAACGCCGGGCTCACCGACCTCCTGGCGCAGTTCCTGAACCGCCTGGCCGGACACGGCGTATGGGCGGCCGCGCTGGGCACCGGGCTGCTTTCCGCCGCGCTCTCCTCGGTGATGAACAACATGCCCAGCGTGTTGCTCGGCGCCCTGTCGATCCAGGCCAGCGACGCCGCCGGCGCGGTGCGCGAAGCGATGATCTACGCCAACGTCATCGGCTGCGACCTTGGGCCGAAGATCACCCCTATCGGCAGCCTGGCGACGCTGCTCTGGCTGCACGTGCTGGCGCGCAAAGGCACGCGCATCACCTGGGGCTACTACTTCAGGGTCGGCGCCCTGCTGACCCTGCCGGTCCTGCTGGCAACCCTTTCGGCCCTGGCCCTGCGCCTGAGCCTCTGAGATCCGCCGCACGGCGGAAGGAGCATGCGATGCGAGTCCTGTTCATGTGCACGGCCAACAGTTGCCGCAGCATTCTTTCCGAAGCCATGTTCAACCACCTGGCCCCGCCAGGTTTCGAGGCATGCAGCGCCGGCAGCCAGCCCAGCGGCAGGGTGCATCCGCGCAGCCTGGCGACCCTCGAACAGGCCGGCATCGCCACCCACGGCCTGTACAGCAAGGGCAGCGAAGCTTTCGAAGGCGCGCCGCCGGACATCGTCATCACCGTCTGCGACGCCGCCGCGGGGGAAGCCTGCCCACTGTATTTCGGCGCAGCGCTGAAGGCCCATTGGGGCCTGGCCGATCCCTCCACCCTGGACGGCGACGAGGCCCAGCGGGATGCGGCGTTCCGCGCCACCCTGGCACGTATCGAACAGCGTTGCCGGGCCTTCCTCGGCCTGCCCTTCGCCACCCTGGATCGCGACCAGCTCAAGCGCGAGCTGGAGCGCATCGGCTCGCTCTGACCGGAGGAAGCATGTCCGAACAACTACCCAACCTCGATCCCGCACTGCTCGGCGACCCGCCACCCGTCTTCGGGCACAGGCCGCGCATCCTCCTGCTCTATGGCTCGACCCGCGAGCGCTCCTTCAGCCGCCTGCTGGTGCTGGAGGCCGCACGCCTGCTCGAACGCTTCGGTGCCGAAACGCGGATTTTCAACCCTTCCGGACTGCCATTGCCCGACGACGCACCGCTGGAGCATCCCAAGGTCCGCGAGTTGCGCGACCTGGTGCAGTGGTCGGAAGGCCAGGTCTGGTGCTCGCCCGAGCGCCATGGCGCGATGGCCGCGGTATTCAAGGCGCAGATCGACTGGATTCCCCTGGCGCTCGGGGCGGTGCGCCCGACCCAGGGCAAGACCCTGGCGGTGATGCAGGTCTGCGGCGGCTCGCAGTCGTTCAACGTGGTCAACCAGTTGCGCGTGCTGGGTCGCTGGATGCGCATGTTCACCATCCCCAACCAGTCCTCGGTGCCCAAGGCCTACCTGGAGTTCGACGAAGAAGGCCGGATGAAGCCGTCGCCCTACTATGACCGGGTGGTCGACGTGATGGAGGAGTTGTTCAAGTTCACCCTGCTCCTGCGCGAGCGCACGGACTTCCTGGTGGACCGCTATTCGGAGCGCAAGGAAAGCGCCGAGCAGCTTTCGGCGCGGGTCGACCAGCGTTCGCTCTGAACCGCGCCCGCCTCACTCGCGCCCCGGCGGATGGCCGAAGCGCGCGCGATAGGCATGGGTGAAGTTCTCCGGACTGGAGTAGCCCAGGCGATAGGCTATCTGCGCGATCTGCCAGCGGCCCTCGCGGACCATCTGCCGGCCGATCTCGAGACGCCGGTCGCGGACGTACTGCAACATCGAGCGACCGAACTCGTTCTTGAAAATCCGCCGCAGGGTGGTTTCGCCGACGCCCAGTTGGCGCGCCAGTTCGAGGCTGGCAGGCGGCTGGCCGAGGTTCGCCTCCAGCAGGCGGCGCGCCTCGTGGGCCAGGTCGCGCTGGGCGCGCGGGGTACGCGCGCGACGAAGGTCCGCGCCGCCCAGGTGGGCCGCCAGCTCCACCAGCAGGCCCAGGGTCAGGCTCTCTTCGTGCAGGCGTGCGAGGGCACCACGGTAGGGATTCTGGTAGAGGCGCTCGAACAGGGCGGTGATGGCGCCGCAACGGGACAACTGGGTGAAGCTCGCGCCGTCGCCCTTCAGCCGCGCCAGCGGACGCAGGGCGCCATCGCCGGTTTCCAGTTCTTCCTCCAGGTAGCTGGCGGCGATCCGCAGTCCGCCCAGGCGCACGCGGCTGCCCGCCGGCAGGATATCGAAGGCCTCCATCGGCTCGCCGGTGCCGAGCACCGAAGGACCACCCAGGTTGTAGAGATAAGGCTCGCCGCCGTCGACGCTGTGCCGCCACTGGCCGTCGAACATCTGCACGATGCACAGGCCTCCCGGCAGCACCTTGTGGGTTCGCAGCGGCTCGGTGAAGCTCAGGTCGCAATCGAAATACTGCATCGACGGGCGCACCGTCCGCGCCTGGTAGTGGCCGGTGGCGCTGCCGAGCATCTCGCGCGCGTCGAGGATGCGCGACTGGCACAGGGGCGAAGGCGCGTCGAAGTAGAGTTCCGTGTCGTGGTAGGGATTCCAGCTTTCCATGGCGAAGATATCGGTGGTACGCAGCCATCTGAACCGGTTCAGGCAGCGGCTTTCCAGGTTGGTTCCGTGCGCTGATCGAACCGAACCTGTGGGCCGCGACGCTTTTCCTGTGAGCAGCGGCCGCCTCGGTTGTTCGTGATCCGCGCCTGTATTAATACATGCGCCCCTTTTATATCGCGTTGCCAAAGGGGGCGAGAATGATAGCAAAGTGGAGTGCGGCGCTGCTGCTTGGCGCGCTGACCTGGGGTGCCTGCGTGGCGCATGCCGAAGAGGCGCGGCCGCCAGTCGCCGACAAGGTGGTGGCCTACCAGGGCCAGCAGGGGCTCAAGGTCTGGACCCTGCGCATCGGCGAAGCGGCGGCCGGCGAAGCGCTGTTGCAGGTCGAAGGCCTGGACCACGACTGGGACCGCCTGATCCACAAGGTGAAGGTGGAAAAGAGCAGCAGGGACAGTCGCTATTCCACCGAACTGAACGGCAGCAAGTACGTGATCCTGATCGTGCGCGACGGCTGGGGCGAGCTCTACCTGCCCGGCGAGCAGCAGACGCGGCAGGTCGCCTATAGCGAGGCGCTGTCGTCCGCCGGCGAGCCGCAGGCGTTCCTGACCGACTACCTCGAGCAGAAATAAGCGCGGATGAGCCACGATACGCTGCGGGTCAGGCTGCTCGCATTCCTCTTCCTGATTCCCCTGGCGCTCTACGCCTGGTCCGCCGTGCAGGCCTTCCGCGTCGACTCCAGCCTGCGCGACGAACAGTTCATGCGCGACTGGAGCGCCTCAGCGCGCAACGACCCGGAAGCCGCCGGCGCCATTCCCCGTCACCTGTTCCGCCCGGCCTATGGCGTCGAAGGTCATCTTCACCAGTTCGCCGAAGACGCCGAGGCCATCCGCCGCGACCATCCATGGCTGGCCCTGCGCGGCTGGCTGGCCGCTCTCGGCAAGCTCTGCGCGCTGGCCTCGGCGCTGGTCGCGGCCGCGTTACTGGCGAAACTGGAATACGACGGGCGCCGCTCGATGCGCTCGCAAGCCTACCTGCTCGGCCACCTCGCGCCGGCCTGGCGACGCCTCGGTCGACTGGTCCCGTTGCACGCCGGCCTGCTGGTCGCCGCCCTGGCCAGCCAGTTGCTCTACGAAGCGCTGTGGAGCTACAGCCACTGGCACAGCCACGGTTTCACCGCCCTGCTCTTCTCGCTGCCGCTGTGGCTGCTGTTCCTCGGCGGCCTGCTGATGCTGCGGCGCCTGCGCGGCGAACTGCTGCCGCTGGAGGAGCCGGAGCTGCACCTGCTCGGCCGCGAACTCGACCGGGTCGCCGCGCCGGGGCTCTGGCAATGGCTGGGACAGATCGCCGAGCGCGCCGGAGCGCCGCTGCCGGACCACGTCGTCACCGGCATCGAGCACTGCTACTTCGTCACCCAGGCCAGGGTCCTGCTGGCACCCCGCGGCATTCCCCTGGCGGGGCGTACCCTGTATATCCCGCTGACCTACGCCTCGGTCATGAGCGAGGCCGAAAGCGCCGCGATCATCGGCCACGAACTGGGCCACTTCGCCGCCGGCGACACCGCCCACGGCGCCTCCCTGTCGCTGCTGCAGCGGCAGGTGCGCCTGCGCATCGAACGCATCGCCGCGCCCGAGGATGGGCATGTCGGCCTGCTCGGCAAGCCGGGCCTGTGGGCCGCGCTGTACTTCCTCGAACGCTTCGAGCGCGCCTACCTGCACTGGAACCGTCGCCAGGAACTGGCGGCCGACAAGGTCGGGGCGCGGGTGGCCGGCGCACGGACCTTCGCCATCGCGCTGCTGCGCACCTGCGCCCTGGCAGGACTGATCGAACGCCTGCTGGCCAGCCCGCAGACGCGCAACCTGGTGCATGCGCTGACCGACCATCTGCGCGGGAACTCCCTGGAGCTGGACGAACACGACAGCGCTCGCCGCCTGGAGCACCCGTTCGACAGCCATCCGCCAACCTGCCAGCGGATAGCGGACCTGTCCCTGGCGCTCGATGACGACCTGCTGCGGCAGGCGAGCCGCGTCGTCAGCGCTGACGACACGCAGTGGCTCAACCGCCTGCTCGCCGCCGGTCACGGGGGAAGCCGATGAACCCGCCTGGCGCGCGATCTCCCTGCCCCACCGGGACAAGGGACGACGAAGCCACGCGGTTGCGGCGCTTCGTCGGCAGCGTTCCCAACCGGATAGGCATCGGCGCCGCCCGTGGCGCGGCGCCGCTGTCCGCCTTGCTCGGCCTGCTGCTGCTCGGCGGCGCCTGGACGCTGCGCGACCACCCCGGGCGCGAAGCGCTGGCGCTGTGCCTGCTGGCATCGGCCGCGCTCCTCCTGGGCCTGGCCCACCTGCAGCGCAACGCCAGGAACGCGCCGTTCCTCGTGCTCGGCGATGGATGCTTGCGCGCACGCGGCCTGTCGGCGCCGCTGGACCTGCTGGAGGTCGCCGACCTGCGCCTGGAGGACGGCGTCTGGTTCTCCACGATAACCCTCGAACTGCACGGCAAGGCGCCGCCGGCGCCATCCACGCGCCCGCTCGATCCGTTCGCCGCGCGGGCCGTCAGCGAATGCCGGGGCGGCCCCCAGGTTCGCCTGCTGTCCCCCGGCTGGCGGCTCAATGGTCGCAACCTCTCGCTTCTGGAAGCCGCGGAGGTCATCGACCTCTACCTGGACATCGCCCGCGCCCAGGCCCGGCTCCGCCAACTGGGCGGAACGCCGCCCAGCACTCCTTCTTTCTCCCCAACGCCAAGGATATCTCCATGAGCAACCAGGAACCCCGGGACCTCGTCTCCAACCTCGCCGAAACCCTCGGCGCCGAGCATGAAGAACTGAACCAGGCGAAGACCGCCGAGGTCATCGCCCACCTGGAAAAGGTAATCGCCAGCGTGCCGCCGGCCACCGAATTCACCAATACCCGCAAGTACGTGGTGCTGGGTCCGCTGCTGAGCATCGTGCCCTTCATCATGACCGGCATGTGGTTCTCCCAGGGCAAGCCGGGGGTCGGCGTCGTCGGCTTGCTGCTCGGCCTGTTCGGGCTGTTCCTCGGCTACCAGCATCGCAACTCCGGCAAGACCCCCTTCATGCGCCTGACCCGTACCCAGCTCTGGGCCGACAGCCTGTCGGCTCCGGTCGAGCTGGCCGACGTCATCGATTTCAGCGTCAAGGCCGACATGCTGCAAACCACCCAGACCCTCCACCTGCGCCCCGAAACGCCCCTGCCGACCCATCGCGCCGTACGCCAGGTGTTCGCCTCCCAGGCCATGGCCTTCAAAGGCAAGGACCCGCGCATCACCATCATGTCGGCCGGCCTGCAGAGCGACGGCAAGAAGCTGGACTGCGACGACATGGCGGCGATCCTCGACGCCTACATCCAGGCCGCCCACGCCCAGCGCTACCTGCAACAACTGCGCAGCCAGGGCTGAGTGAAGGGCACGGTCCATCCGCGAAGGCTGCTGCTTTGCCTGGTGCTGGTACCAGCGCTGCTGGCGGGGCTCGGCGCCTGGCAGTCCTGGCGCGCCGAGCAGCAGGCCGAGCGACTGGGCGCCGCGCAGCAGCAGGTCGAGCGCGCGCTCGCCGAAGCGCGGGCGCTGCCGCCGAGGGCCAGCGTCCGGGTGGACGGCCGGGCCTATGTGCGCGACCTGGCTCTGGCGCGGCTCGACGAGCAACTCGTCGACACACGAAGCGCACAGCGCCTGAATCGCTTCGCCGCCGTCCTCGCCGATAGCGGAGCCTGCCTGGCGGCGCTGGTCGCCGTACTGGGAGCCGTCTCCCTGGCCGGCATCGCCGGCGCCGCACGCAGCGCACTGCGCTCGCGGCGCTGCCTGCTCCTGTGGTTCGGGCTGGGCCGACGCCTGCTGCCCTGCCTGCTGCTGGCCCAGATCGGCCTGCTCGCCCTGGCCCTGGCCTGTGCCGGAACGTTCGAGATCCTCGGGCTGTGGCGGGTCGGCCAGGTTCCGGTCAGCGAAGGACGCACCCAACTGAGCGTGGCGCTGATCCTTCTCGGCCTGCTGGCGTCGGCGTTGCAGATGCTGGCGAAGATCGGCCGCTTGCGACTGCGCCCGGCGCCGGCCCTGGATGTCATCGGCCGCCGGCTGGGCGAAGAGGATGCACCGGAACTCTGGACGCTACTGCGCGAGCTAGCGGCGCGCCTCGATACGCCAGCCCCGCAGCACCTGCTGGTGGGCCTCTGCGACGGCTTCTACGTGACCGCCAACCGCGTCTGCCTGCAACCTTCCGGCGAGCATCTGGAAGGACGCAGCCTATACCTCTCGCTACCGTTGCTGGGCCTGCTGGATCGCGCCGAACTGAGTGCAGTGATCGCTCACGAACTGGCCCACTTCGCCGGCCGCGACGCCCATTACAGCCTGCGCTTCCTGCCGATCTACCAGGGCGCCGCGAGCCAACTGGCCGCCATCGAGGAGCAGCAAGCCAACGTCTTCGAACGTGCGGCGCTGGAACCGGCGCGACTGTTGGCCGGGTACTTCCTCGAACGTTTCGGCCTCGCCGTGAACCACTGGAGCCGCCTGCGCGAATTCGCCGCCGACCGCCACGCCGCGCAACTGGCCGGTGCGCCGGCGATGGCCTCGGCCCTGCTGCGCAGCGCGGCGGCCGGCGCGCCGATACGGGCGTTCCTCGAACATTGCCTGCTCGCTCCGGCGCGCGCGCCGGACAACCTGGTGGACGCCATCCACGTCTACCTGGGCCAGTCCGGCCTGGAAGCACCGGACCCCGGCGCGGAGGGACTCCAAGTCCATCCGCAGGATACCCACCCTCCGCTGGGCATGCGCTGCAAGGCGCTGGGAGAGAGCTTCGAACGCACCTGGGCCGGGACCGCTGGCCGGGCCGTTGCGACACGACCGCCGAGCCAGGCGCTGAGCGTCTGGTTCGGCGCCCCCCTGGCGTTGAGCAGAGCGCTCAGCGCCGACCTGCTCGGCAAGACCTGTGAGAATCCCCATGCAAGAAACTGACGAAACCCTCGACGAACTACCCCCGCTGCAAGCCCGCTGCGTGATCCGCGAGGTCTCGCGGGGCACCGCCTGCGTCGCCCTGCTCGCTGGCCTGGCCGCTGGCGCCACCGGTCTCTGGCTCGCTTCGCTGCCCCACGCCTGGCATCTCGCCAGCGGCCAATGGCTGTTCTGGCTGCCGGCCGCGCTGCTACTGGCCGGGGGCCTGTATGCCAGCCTCGTGGGGCTGTTCCTGTTCCGGCGCCACGGCCAGGTCGCGCTGATCCTGACGCCGGAGAGCATCGCCTTCGCCAACGCGCCGCAGGTGCCGATGTACACCTTCCAGTCGCTGGAGATCGAGCGCGGGCGCTGGCTGGAGCTGACCTTCGCGACCACCTTCGACTGCACCGCGCCACGCTTCTCCAGCCATCCGCGCTTCGATCCAAGGGGCCTGGCCAGGCCGGAAGCGCGCGCGGTAGCCGGTGGCAAGCGAGTGAAGCTGGCGCTGTGCGGAGCCGAGGTGAACGGCGAGAAGATGCCCCTGGAGCCGCTCGCGCAATTGATCTACCACTACATTCTCGCCGGCCACCACCAGCGTGCCATGCAGTACCATCGCGCGCCGCCGACGGCCCCCACCCTGCCCTGAAGCGCGGCTCAGGCCGCGCGCCGGCGCTGCCACTCCACACAGGCCCGGAGGCGGGTCACCACCTTGCGCACGAAGAGCGGGTCGTCGGCCACGCAGAGTTCCGCGCTGACCCACTCCGGCCAGCCGACCCCCTGGCGTTCGCGGGCACCCAGCAGGCGCTCGACTTCGTCGCGCACAGCGCGCTCCAGGCGTTCGCTGGCACGATTGCGGGACAGGTGGAGGCGCAGGCAGGCCTGTTTCTCGCGCTCCAGGGCGCGGCGTCGGGACAGCGGCAGTTCGGCAAGGTTGTGGCTCATGATCGGTGCTCCTTGTCGCGCAGGCAGGCGATTTCCGATTACTGTTCATCCATACAGTAGTCGGAATTGACGACGCTGACAAGGGCTGGCCGGGTAGCGCGAACAAGCGCGTCCGGCACTTCAGAACTGGTATTCGACTCCGGTTCCCGCGTACCAGGACAGCCCTGGGGCCGCTTCGTAGTAACGCCGGTTGCCGTCGCCGACGATGACCGAGCCGACGTACTGGCGGTCGAACAGGTTGTCCAGGCGCACCAGTTGGTGGAAAGTCCAGGCCCCCAGGCGCTGTTCGAAGCGGGTGCGCCAGTTGAATACCGCATAGCTCGGCGCGGCCTTTTCGCTGTTGCTGTCCTCGACGTAGACCTGGCTGCGGTACATGCCTTCCCAGCCCATGCTGATGCCCTCCGCGGGCTTCCATACCAGTTCGCCGAACAGGCTGCTTTCCGGCACGCCCGGCAGGTGCTTGCCCTTGCCGATGGTCTTGCCGCCGGCCTCGAAAGCCGAATCGTAGGTGGCGGATAGCCGGGTATAGGCCAGGTTGGCGTTCCAGTGCTCGCTCAGTTCGCTCTCCAGGCCCAGTTCGAAGCCGCGGCGCAGGGTCTTGCCGGCGTTCTGGTAGCTGGTGCGACCGCCGAGGGAGCTGGCGACGACGATCTCGTCCTCGGTGCGGATCTGGAAGATCGCCGCGTTGACCCGCGTATTGCCCCACAGGCGCGCCTTCAGCCCGGCTTCGTACTGGCTGCTGGTGGCCGGCTTGAGGCCGAAGTTGAAGACGTCCGGCGCGTTCGCCGCCACCGGCGCATAGGCCATCTCCGCCTGGGTCGGGGTCTCGAAGCCCTTGCCGGCGCTGAGGTAGCCGTGCAGGTCGGGGGTGAAGGCGTACATCAGCGAGAACGACGGGGTGTTCTTCCGGTAGCGCCGCGAGCCACTGGCGTCGCCGTTGCTCAGGTAGTGGTCGTCGACCTCCATCTTCATGGTGCTGTGGCGCACCCCGGCCTGCAGAGTCCAGGCGTCGATGGCCCAGCTCGCCTGCAGGTAGGGATCGAGGCTGGTGGCGGTGTCCACCTCGTCGCGGCGCAACCCGCCCTTCACGCCGAGCTGGTCGCCGTTGAAGTTCTGGTAGCCGCGGCGGTCGTCGCGGCTCTGGTCGTAGTCGAGGCCGAGGGTCAGGTTCAGCTCGCCCGGCGCCTGGCGTACCGGTTGCAGCCAGCGCACGGTGCCACCGTGGAAGTCGCGGTCGAAGTCGATCACCGCGCCGTTCCTCTGGCAACGCGGATTACTCTCGCATCCTATCTGCTTGGGTATCGCCTGATACTGCACGACACTGCGCTTGCCCACGTAGGCGTTGACCTGCAAGGTCGCCTCGCCGAAGTAGCGCTCGTAGTTCATCCCGGCCTGCTGGTGGTCGATGCTCTTGCGCGTATCGTAGAGCTCGGCGTTGGCGGTGACGGAGCGCGGGTCGTGCCTGTAGGCGTCCCAGGTCTGCCCCAGCGGGTCCTCGGTGCCGTTCTGCTCCAGGCTGCTGTAGATCAGCGCCAGGCGACTGTCGGCGTCGGGCCTGAAGTTGAGCTTGGCGAAGGTCTGGTCGCGCCGCGCGGCGCTGTGGTCGCGGTAGCCGTCGGTGTCCATCCGCGAGGCATCCACCAGGAAACCGACGCCGTCGCCCTCGCCTTCCGTGTACAGGTGGTTGCGGCTCAGGCCATCGCTGCCGACGGTGGTTTCCGCGCCGACCCGCGGGGCGCCCTGGCCGTCGCGGGAGAACATCTGGATCACCCCGCCGGCGTTGCTGCCGTAGATCGTCGAGGCCGGCCCGCGCAGTACCTCGATGCGCTCGGCGACGTCGAGGTTGAGGGTGGCGGCCTGGCCCTGGCCATCCGGGGTGCTCGCCGGGATGCCATCGGCGAGCAGCTTCAGGCCGCGGATGCCGAAGGCCGAGCGGGCGCCGTAGCCGCGCGAGGATATCTGCAGGTCCTGGGCGTAGTTCTGGCGGTTCTGCACCACCAGGCCGGGTACCCGCGGCAGGACTTCGGAGAGGTTGATGCCGAGTTGGCCGTCGGCGATCTGCCGGCGCTCGACGCTATCCACCGAGAACGGCAGGTCGAAGGTGTCGCTGGGGTTGTAGCTGCCGGTCACCACCATGGGTTCGAGGCTGCGTCGCTCCTCGCCCTGGGCGGCGCAGGCGAAGGCCAGGCCACAGAGGGCCAGGGAACCGGGCAACAGGTGGGAAACGGTGGTAAGGCGGGGTCGGGACGGCATGCAGGGTTCCGCGAATCACAGGTATCGAAGGGGCTTTGCCAAGGGCGGGCGCGTAACCGCCCTTGGCAAAGCCCCTTCCGGGCCGCAGCCCGGAAGGCCGGGAGCCGCATCGGGCTCCCGCTGGGCGGGTCATTGCCTGGGCAGGGCGTAGGCGATGATGTAGTCGCCCATGCGGGTACCGAAGGAGCCGTGGCCGCCAGCGACGATCAGCACGTACTGGCGACCGTCCTTGCCGGTGTAGCTCATCGGCGTGGCCTGGCCGCCGGCCGGCAGGCGCGCCTGCCAGAGCTGCCTGCCGTCCTTCACGTCGTAGGCGCGCAGGTACTGGTCGAGCGTGCCGCTGAGGAAAGCCACGCCGCCGGCGGTGGTGATCGAGCCGCCCATGCTCGGCACGCCGACGGAGAGGCCGATCGGTACCGGGGTGTTGTCGCGGCTGGTGCCGTTCTTGTGCTGCCAGACGACCTTGGCGGTGGTCAGGTCGATACCGGCCACGTCGCCCCAGGACGGCGCCTGGCACGGCAGGCCGAGAGGCGACATGAACGGATGCATGATCACCGCGTAGGGCGCGCCGGTGTTCGGCTGCACGCCGCTGGTCTCACCCTCGCGCTTGCTGCCGGTGGGCACCTTGTCGCGCGGCACCATCTGCGAGACGAAAGCCATGTAGTTGGGGCTGGTGAAGAGGATCTGGCGCACCGGGTCGACCGATACCCCGCCCCAGTTGAACACCCCGACGTTGCCCGGATAGATCAGGCTGCCCTGCTCCGACGGCGGGGTGTACTGGCCCTCGTAGCGCAGCGAGCGGAACTGGATGCGGCAGAGCATCTGGTCGAACGGGCTGCTGCCCCACATGTCGCGCTCGGTCAGCGGCGGGCGCAGCAGGTTGAGGTCGGAACGCGCCTGGGTCGGCGCGGTATGGTCGCCCTCCACCGCCCCCTGCGGCGCCGGCACCTCGCGGATCGGCACGATCGGCGTACCGTCGCGGCGATCCAGCACGTACAGGCTGCCCTGTTTGGTCGGCGCGATCAGCGCCGGCTTGATGCCATCGGCGGTCTTCAGATCGAGCAGGGTCGGCTGGCTGCCGACGTCCATGTCCCACAGGTCGTGGTGGGTGAACTGATAGTTCCAGCGCAGCTTGCCGGTGTTCAGGTCGAGAGCCACCAGGCCGGCGCTGAACTTCTCCGCGCCGGGGGTGCGGTTGCCGCCCCACTGGTCGGGCATCTGGTTGCCCAGCGGCAGGTAGACCTGGCCGAGCTTCTCGTCGACGCTGGCCAGCGACCACATGTTCGGCGAGTTGCGGGTATAGAACTTGCCGGGGGCCAGGGGCTCGGTCTGGTCCGGGTTGCCGCTGTCCCAGTTCCACACCAGTTTGCCGTCGTGCACGTCGAAGGCGCGGATCACCCCGGACGGCTCGTTGGTCGACTCGTTGTCGGTGACGTGACCGCCGATGATCAGCAGGTTGCGGGTGACCGCCGCCGGCGAGGTGGAGTAGTAGCCGCCCGGGGTGAACGGACCGATGCCGGCCTTCAGGTCGACCGCGCCCTTGACCCCGAAGTCCTCGCAGACCTTGCCGTTGTCGGCGTTGATCGCGATCAGGCGGGCGTCGGCGGTGGGCAGGAACAGCCGCCGCGGGCAACTGGCGGCGACCGCCTTGCCGGCCTCGGAAAGCGCGGCCGGCGGCGCGCCGACGTCGCTCCTGGCGTACTGCTCTTCGTCGTAGTAGGAGACGCCACGGCAGGTCATGTGGGCGAAGCCCTTGAAGCCTACCGGGCTCTGGATCTGCGGATCGAAGCGCCAGATTTCCGCGCCGGTGTCCGGGTCGAGGGCCAGCACCTTGCTGTGCGCGGTGCAGGCATAGAGCATGCCGTTGACCTTCAGCGGGGTGTTCTCGTTGGTCAGTTCGAGCGGATCGTCGGCGGTCGGCAGGTCTCCGGTACGGATGCGCCAGGCTTCCTCGAGCTGGCCGACGTTGGCCGGGGTGATCTGCTTCAACGGCGAGTAACGGTCGCCGAACTCGGTACGGCCGTAGGCCTGCCAGTCGCCGTCCGGCATCGCCGGGGCGGTGCTGGTCATGCCGCTGTCGCGGTCGATGCGGCCGACGATCTGTCCGGGATTGGTGAACTGGCTGCCCACCGCGGTGGCACCGGCCAGGACCACCGCCACGCCCAGCGCCGCGGTGCCCAGCGGCGCCGGACCGTCGGCCAGCAGCGGACGGCGGAACCAGGGCAGCCAGAGCAGCAGGCCGAAGACGAACCACAGGGCCAGGCGCGGCACCAGCTGCCACCAGTCCAGGCCGACTTCCCATAGCGCCCAGACGGTGCTGGCGAACAGCACCAGGGCATACAGGCCCAGCGCCGCGCGCTTGCCCAGCAGCAGCAACAGTCCGCTCAGGGCCAGGCCGATGCCGGCCAGCAGGTAGTACAGCGAGCCACCCAGGCTCGCCAGCTTGATGCCGCCGGCCAGCAGCGCCAGGCCGGACAGCAGGATCAACAGGCCGAGCAGGCTCGGCAGCAGGCGCGATCGACTCCGGTTACCTTCGCTCATCGTCCGGTACTCCGTTCGGGGTTGATGACAGGCATTGCTTGCTCTCCTATTACGTTCTGCACGCAGGGCTGTTCAGCCCGCCGCGCCGCGTTGGGCGGCGCTGAAAAAATGGCCGCTGGCCATGACCGAATCGCGGTTGTCCGAAGCAACAGCCTAGAACACCGTCTGGATCTTGATCCCCGCCACCAGCGCGTTGTCGACCTCGTCGACCCCGCCCGGGCGCTTGATGTACTGCAGGTTCGGCCGCACTGTCAGCCAGTCGGTCACATGCACCCCGTAGTACAGCTCGGCGTTGTACTCGGTGTCCTGCAGCGGCTGGTACAGCGGGTTGTCGTAGTCGTCGATGCCGTTCACCTGGTTCACCAGGCGCTGGCGCTTCTTCACATCGTCGTTGACGTGGATGCGCGCGATGCCCAGGCCGATGTCGTCCTTCGGCCGCGCATCGAACGGGCCCTTGTAGACCACCCCGAGCTGCTGGTAGTTGTCCACCACGTTGGTCGCCTTGTCGTGGACGGTCAGGTTGGCGAACAGGTTCAACCCGCGCGACGTATCGCCGTTGTGCGACGTGACCTGCTGCTGCGCCACCACCCACCAGCCATGCTTGCTGCCGCGCGACTTGAAGTCGTTGCCGGTCAGCCCCTGCGGCTGGCCGTCGACGTCGTCGTACACGTCGTCGGCCTTCGCCGTGCTGTAGTAGTAGCCCAGCCAGTACTCGCCCGGCAGTTGCTCGGCGCCGACCTTCGGCTGCCAGATCAGCTCCACCGGCAGCAGCGCGCCCTTGGTCCCGCTGCCGCTCATCTTGAAGCCATTGCCGGTCTCCAGGTTCGACGGGTTCTGCTCGTAGGCGCCGACCTGCACGTACCAGTCCGGCGCGAAGTTGTACTTCACCCGCAGCGCCCACTGGCTGACCGGCCAGTTGTACCAGATGCTCCCCGCCCAGTTGCCCACCTGCGAGCCGCAGAAGGCCAGGTTCTGGAAATCGCAGGGGAAGCTGTTGAAGTCCTCGCCCTCGCCGAAACGGCCGAATTTCACATCCAGCGCGCCGTCGAAGTACTGCTGCTTGAGCCACAGCTGGGTCAGCCGCCAGGTCTGCCCGCGGCCCCAGACCTCCTGCACCGAGCTGATGTGGCCGGCGCGCGGGTCGCCGATGCGGTCGTTGGAGAGGTTCTTGCCGTTGCGCTCGGTGACCATGAACTGGAACTCGGTGGCCTTCCAGCCGAAGATCTTCTCCAGGTCCATGTGCACGCCCAGGGCGAACTGGTCGGTGTAGCGCCCGGTCTTGTCGTCGTCATAGCCGCCATCGAGATTGGCCGCCGCCTCGCCGACGTACTCCAGCTTGAAGTCGTAGCCCTTCTCCAGCAGCTCGGTGCGCTTGCCGCCCCAGTCGCCGAGCATCCATTTCGAATTCGGGTCGAAGGCCTCGGCGGCGTGCGCCGCGTTGCACAGCAGGGAGGCGGACAGCAGGCCGCCGGCCACGGGGTGCAGGGCCGGGCGGAGAAGATGGGATTTCACGCGAGCGCTTCCTCGTTGCGAATGGTCGACTGGCCGCGCGCAGCGACCGCTCTACTCCCTCGATAGCCTTGCAAGGAGCAAGGACTCATGAAGAGGGCTCATGATCTGAGCCAAGCAGAACAATGGTTGATTTGCGAATGATAAGGACTTTGCAGGCAAAGCTGAAACGTTTCAGGTTGGAAAACAGTGTTACGAAAACGATAACGAAGCCCAGCCTCGGCATTCCCACCCTGGAAGCCGGACGCGCGGAGAAATGCCGTGAAAGCACGCGAAGCCGGAAACAAACGGAAATCCATGAGCATGGTTCACGTTGTATCCAGAAAGGAGTAATCCTCCCCTGCCACCGCGCTCCTCTCGGAACGCCCCCAAAGAGCCGGGCCTCCCTTGGAGGAAGGCCCGGGACGAGCCAGCCCTGCCGGTATCAGACTCGGCTTCCGGCGAATGGACCGGCCCACCGGCTCAGCGCAGCGGCCGCCAGAGGGTGAAGGCCGCCGGTGGGGTCCAGCCGGCATTCGAGGTGTGCGCCTGCAGGCAGACATAGCGCAGCCCTTCGTAGGTCACTCCGTCGTCCACCCGGTAGGCGTGGTTCAGTTGCCATTGCGGGAACTGCGGGTCGACCTCGCCGCCGCTGGTGCTGGCCTCCAGGCCTTCGCTGGGCAGCGACTGGTTGCCCTGGGTGTCGGTGGCGGTGACGAAGTAGCTGTAGCGGGTGTCCGCCGTCAGGCCACTGTCGGTGGAACCCAGCGCGGCGCTCTGGCCGACCATGGCGCCATCGCGATAGAGGCTGTAGTAATCGATCGGGCGCTGCCCGCTGGAGGCGTTCCAGGCCAGTACCAGGCTGGTCTCGCCGCGCTCCAGCAGGCGCAGGCCCTGTGGCGCGCGAGGGCGTTCATCGCCGCCCTGCTCGCCGTGGATCAGGCCGGCATAGCGATTGCGGAACTCCCAGTTGTAGCGCTGGCCGCGCTTGTTCAGGCCGTCGTCCCAGTTCACCGACCAGGTCATCAGGCCCTTGATCGCGTGACCGGCGGCCTCCAGACGGCGAAACGCGTTGCTCACCGCGACGGGGTCGACCACGTAGCCGGTGGCCGCCGCGTCGACGTTGCTCGGCAGGCCGATGGCCAGGCGCTGCGCCGGGATCCGCACGAAGTCGCGGCTGCCGGTGGCCAGGCTCTCGGTGAGGTAATAGAGGAAATCCTCCTTCAGCGCGTCGTTGTTCTGCGCGATCCAGGCGCCCTTGCCACCGTTCGCTTCCTGGACCCACAGGCCGTCGCCGCCCTGGTTGTAGTACTGCGGCGCGATGAAGTCGTAGACGCCTTCCAGGGCCTGCAGGTAGGGCACGTACTTGCCGTTCGTGTGCAGATAGGGGAACTCCGGGGCCATGCTGACGATGAAGTGCTTGCCCTGCCCCGCATAGTGCTCGCGCACCAGTTTGAGGGCCGCCGGCAGCACCCGCTGGTTGTCGGCCAGGTCGATGGCGCTCTGCTCGAGGTCGATGTCCAGGCCGTCGAAGCCGTAGGTTTCCACCAGGCGGACGATCTCCGCGGCCAGCGCCTGCTCCTGGCCGGCATGCAACTCGATGTGCGCGTCGGCGCCACCCAGCGAGATCAGCACCGCGCGGCCCTGGGCGTTGAGCACGCCGACCTGGCGGCGGAACTCCGCGTCGGACAGGTTGTACGGTTGGAAGGTGGGGATGCCGCGCCCTTTCATGAAGGCTACGGCGACCACGTTGTACTCGCTCGGCACGTCTTCCAGCGCGATGTTGGCGAACGAGCCCTGCTGGTAGCCGTCGGCGGCGCCCGCCGGCCAGTTGTGCCAGAAGCCCATGAGTATCTTCTTGCCGGCGATGCTCGGCATGGCCGCCGCGGCGTCTTCGCGGGCCTGGTCCAGCTGGGAAAAGTCGATCCTGGTCATGTAACGCTCCTCGGATGAAGGTAGGAAACGCATCCGGAGGGGCTGCTCGACGAAGCGCCCCGTGGCCGCCGCGAGCGCCTGGGAAAACAGGCACGAGCGTCTACCACGGGGCATTCGGCGTTTGTCGCGATCAGGGCGGGGGCATGGTTGCAGAGACGACGCAAGGCTTCACCTACCACAATTGGCAGAGCCGCGCCGGGCTCAACCGGCTTCGCTGAGCTCGGCGACCACGACTCCGGGAGGGCCTTTCAGCAGTTCCGGGGACAGCAGCAGCTTGGTCCCGCGGATCCCGGCGCCCATCTCCGCCAGCGGTCGTTCGAGGGCCGCCGCATCGACCAGCAGCGGCATGCCTTCGGACAAGCCGAACGCGGTGATGCCGCCGAACTGCATGCCGGCCAGCTCGGCGGCGACCTCGCGGGCGGCGAACACCCGCAGTTCGACGGACGGCCGGCTGCGTAACGCTAAGCCATGCCGCTCATGCATCGCACGTCTCTTCCGAGGCTGGGAAGCGAGCGAAGAACCCTTCACGCCATGGCGGCGGTGGCGAGCTAATACGCTTGATAGGGTGGTGCCAGGTCAGGTCGAATGATGCTCGGCCAGGATCGGATACAACGAGGCCACCAGCAGCAGCGCCATCGCTATGTTGAACAGCCGCAGCCAGCGCGGGTCGCGCAACACGTTGCGCAGCATGCTGCCGAAACCGGCCCAGATACCGATGGTCGGCGCATTGATCACGGCGAAGATCGTCGAGATCACCACCACGTTGGTGAAATAGCCCTGCAGAGGGGTGTAGGTGCTGATGGCGCCGACCGCCATCACCCAGGCCTTCGGGTTGACCCACTGGAACGCTGCCGCGCCCCAGTAGCTCAGCGGCTTGCCGCGCCCCTCCGGGTCGTTGCCGGCCGGGCCGGAAGTGGCGATCTTCCAGGCCAGGTACAGCAGGTAGGCCGCGCCGACGTAGCGCAGGATGGTGTACAGCACCGGGTAGGCCTCGAACACCGTGCCCAGGCCGAAGCCCACCGCCATCACCATGATGAAGAAGCCGCAGCTGATCCCGAGGATATGCGGGATGGAACGGACGAAACCGAAGTTGACCCCCGAGGCCAGCAGCATGGTGTTGTTCGGACCGGGCGTGACGGAGGTGACGAAGGCGAACAGGGAGAACGCCAGCAGCAGATCCACGGAGAGCGACATTCGTTCCATCCTTTGAAGTGGGTGCGGGCAAGACGTTACTCCGCTTCGCCGCCGCGCCAGCGCAACAGTTGCCGAGAAAGTTGCCGTAACACTCCCTACTCGTCACCTCTGCGCGGGCCAACGCGGAAAGCGTGCTCGGCATTGCCCCAGGCCAGCGCGGCGGCCAGGCCGATCAGCGGTAGCAGGGTCCAGGGCAGGATCTCGCTGCCCCAGCGCTGCAGCAGCATGCCGCCCAACGCTCCGCCACCGGCGATGGCCAGGTTCCAGGCCACTACTATCATCGACTGGGCCAGATCGGCGCCCTCCCCGGCGGCGTCCGCCGAGGCGGTCTGCAGCAGCGTCGCCGCGCCACCGAACGTCAGCCCCCAGATGGCCAGGCCGGCGAACGCCAGCCAGCTCCAGCGAGCGCCCAGGCACAGCGCCAGCGCCGCCACGGCGAACAGCGCCAGGCTGGCCAGGACCATCCGCCGCAGGTGCCGGTCGACCAGTGCGCCGACCAGCCAGATTCCCGCCACCGCGGCGCTGCCGAATACCAGCAGCGCCAGGTCCACCGAGGCGCCCAGGCCGACCTTGGCGAGGAACGGCGCGATATAGGTGTAGAGGATGTTGTGGGCCAGCACCCAGGCGACGATCACCAGCAGTACCGGGCGCACGCCCGGCGTGCGCAGCACCCCGAGCAGGCGCAGGCGCCGCCCGGCCGGTTGGCCAGGGAAGTCCGGCACGCTGCGCAGCACCCAGCCGACCAGCAGCAGCGCGGTCAGCGACAACAGGCCGAAGGCCCAGCGCCAGCCGAGCAGGCCGCCCAGCCAGGTGCCCAGCGGAACGCCGAGCGACAACGCCAGGGGCGCACCGAGCATGGCCACCGCCAGCGCCCGCCCCTGCTGTTCCGGCGGCACCAGGCGCCGCGCGTAGCCGGCCAGCAGGCCCCAGGCGAGGCCGGCGGCGACGCCGCTGCCGAAGCGCGCCAGCAGGGTCAGGCGATAATCCGTGGAGACGGCGGTGAAGCTGTTGCAGACGAAGAAGATCAGCAGCGCCAGCAGCAGCACCCGGCGCCGCCGCCAGCCCTGGGTCAGGCTCGCCGCCGGCAGCGCGGCCAGTAGCGAACCCAGGGCGTAGACACTGACCAGTTGCCCGGCCAGCGCCTCGCTGACCGCCAGCCCCGCGCCTATTTGCGGCAGCAGGCCGGCCGGCAGGGTTTCGCTGAGAATGGCGACGAAGCCGGACATCGCCATCGCCAGCAGCGCGCTCAGCGGCAGCCGCGGCGCCACGGCCGACGCATTGGCCCCGGTAGTCTCCGGAAACGCTTCGCGACGTCCCATCAGCGCACCTCCGCGGAACGGTAGACGGCGTCGCGCAGGTCGTTGACGAAGCGTCCCGACATGCCCTCGAACAGGGTGTTGGTGAGCGCCACCACCGACAGTTCGCGGGTCCGGTCGACGAACCAGGAATGCCCATAGGCGCCGCCCCAGCACCAGGTGCCGGGAGACTCCGGCGATTGCGCGATGGCCGGGTCGCGCAGCACGGAGAAGCCCAGGCCGAAGCCGAAACCGGGATTGGCCGGCAGTTCCATGCCGGGCACCTGGTCGCGTCCCATCTCCTCCACCAGGCCAGGCGTCAGCAACGGCGCGCCGCCCTGGCGGAGGATTTCCAGAAGGCGCAGCACGTCGCCGGCGCTGTCGATCATCCCCGCTCCGCCGGACGCATAGGCAGACGGTTCGAAGGTCCGACGCGGCTCGCAGCGGATGCCGACGCTGTCCTCGCCCATCATCCGGCCGGCCTCGCGGTCGGCCAGGCCGGCGGCCCGCCGATAGGGCCACTGCCCCCGGTGCGCCACCAGCACCACCGCCCCCACCAGGCGCTGGTCGGCGACTGCCGCCTCAATCGCCTGATCGACATTTTCCGCCAGGCTGCGCCCTGGCCCTTGTTCGAAACCGCACATGCGGGACTCTCCGCGGATGAAAGATGCGGACAGGCTAAAAGCGCTGCAAAAGCGGAAAAAGACGGATAGAGTTCCGCTCTATCCGGACTTTCATGTCCGTAATCGGAGCCTTGCATGGACAGCCTCAGCGGTTTCACCGTCTTCGTCCGCGTCGCCGAGACCCGCAGCATCGTAGGCGCCGCCCGGACCCTTGGGGTCAGCGCCTCGGCGGTAGGCAAGCGGGTCGCCCGCCTGGAAGAGAAACTCGGCGTGCGCCTGTTCCACCGCAGCACCCGCAGCATCACCCTGACCGCCGAAGGCAGCCTGTTCCTCGAGCGCAGCCGGCGCATCCTGGCCGAGATCGAAGCCACCGAGCTGGAGCTGTCGCAAAGCCGCGAGACCCCGCGTGGGCGCCTGCGGGTCAGCCTGCCGCTGGTCAGCGGGCTGGTCCTGCCGGCGCTCGCCGACTTCATGCAGAGCTATCCGGACATCGAGCTCGACCTCGACTTCAGCGATCGCGTGGTGGATGTCGTCGATGAAGGCTTCGACGTGGTACTGCGCACCGGCCAGCCGGTGGATTCGCGGCTGTCCATGCGCGAACTGGGCGAGTTCCAGCTGAAGCTGGTCGGCTCGCCGGGCTACTTCGCCCGCCACGGTACGCCGCGATGCCCGGAAGATCTGCTGCGGCACACCTGCCTGCACTACCGTTTCTCCAGTACCGGCCGGCTCGAGGAATGGCCGCTGCGCCGCGCGGACGGCGAAGCCCCGCCGCAGATCCCGGTGTCGATGGTCTGCAACAACATCGAGACCCGCGTCTGCTTCGCCCTGCGCGACCAGGGCATCGCCTGCCTGCCGGACTTCTCGATCCGCGAGGCGCTGCGCGAAGGACGCCTGGTCAGCGTCCTCGACGCTTTCTGCGAGCGCCGCGCGCGGTTCTTCCTGCTCTGGCCGTCCGGCCGCCAGGTCTCGCCCAAGCTGCGCGCCTTCATCGACTTCGTCGCGCCACGGATGATCGCCACACTGGGCTGAGGCGCGCCTGGCAGGGCCGGTCAAGCCGGCGGCAGACAGGATCAAGACCGCGGCGGCGGCCGATCGTCTAATAAGATCATCCATACCTTGCCGGGCCGCATCCATGATCAACATCGAGACGCCGACCTACTACACCGCGACCAAGAAATACGAGCTGTCCTTCCCTTCCCTGGAAACCGATCTGGACGCCGACGTGGTCGTCATAGGCGGCGGCTTCTCCGGCATCAACACCGCGCTGGAACTGGCCGAGCACGGCATCACCGACATCGTCGTACTGGAGGCCCGCCACCTCGGCTTCGGCGGCACCGGGCGCAACGGCGGGCAGATCATGGCTGGCATCGGCCACGACCTGGAGAAGATCCGCAAGGACGTCGGCGAGGACGGCCTGCGGGCGATCTTCGAGATCAGCGACCTCGGCGCCGACATCATCAAGAACCGCATCGAGAAATACGCCATCGACGCCGACTTCCAGCACGGCTACGGCTACATGGGTTTCAACGCCCGCCAGGCGAAGACCCTGCAGGCCTGGGAAAAGGAATTCCGGTCGCTCGGCTCGGCCCATGAGATCCGTTACCTGCACGGGGCCGAGGTGCGCCAGATCATCGGCTCGGACGCCTATGGCAGCGCCCTGCTGCACATGGGCGGCGGCCACGTGCACTCGCTCAACCTGCTGCTCGGCGAAGCCAAGGCGCTGGCCGGCCTCGGCGCGCGGATCTTCGAATACAGCCCGGCGCTGGAGGTGCGATACGGCGAGCGCATCCGCGTGCGCACGGGCAAGGGCTCGGTCAGCGCGAACAAGCTGCTCTGGGCCTGCGACAGCTTCCTCAACCGGCTCGAACCCGAGCTGCACCGCACCACCATCAATACCTACGCGTTCCAGATGATGACCGAGCCGCTGCCGGACGAGCTGATCCAGCGGATCAGCCCGATCCGCGGCGCCTACAGCGACATCCGCCCGGTCATCGACTATTACCGGGTGACCAACGAGAACCGCCTGCTGTTCGGCGCCGCCACGCCCTTCGTCGAACGCATTCCCGGCGACCTCAAGGCCTGGAATCGCAAGCTGATGCTGAAGATCTTCCCCTACCTGGAGAACGTCCGCATCGACCTCGCCTGGGGCGGACCGATGGCCTGCAGCGCCAACCTGTTCCCGCAGATCGGCAGCCTCTCGGGGCGGCCCAACGCGTTCTTCGTCCAGGGCTACTCCGGGTTCGGCGTCACCCCCAGCCACATCGTCTGCAAGGTACTTGCCGAAGGCATGAGCGAAGGCTCGGCGCGCTACGACCTGCTCAGTTCGGTGCGGCGCATCCCGATCCGCGGCAAGGACCACTTCCGCCCGCTGCTGCTCAGCGCGGGCAAGACCTGGCACCAGCTCTCCGGCTACTGGAACGGCCGGCGCTGAAACCTACCTATCACTTCTACAAGGAGCATTCCCATGGCCATTATCGCCATCCGTCACGGCATCACCCTCGACGAACTGGATGCCTGGGGCAGCGTCGCCGACCTCGGTTCGGAGATCCTCGAAGGCGAGGTGAAAGCCTTCGGCAAGATGACCGCCGGAGCCCCCTCCGACCCGGTCAGCGCCGCCTACTTCGGCACTACCGCCGGCAGGTTCCGCATGACCTACCCGTTCAGCGAACAGGCCACGGTGGTCAGCGGCGAGGTCCGCCTCACCGACGAGTCCACCGGCCAGAGCACGCTCTACAAGGCCGGCGACAGCTGGTTCGTCAGCAAAGGCACCGCGGTGCTCTGGGAGGTTGCCGACGGCGGCTTCGTCAAGCACTACTACGCGGTGGCTTGAAACACCGAAGTAACGGCGAGCCGTTGCGCAAGGCATGTGCCTTCGGCGCTGCCCAACCTTCGACACCAGCCCCCGTAGGGCGAATAACCGCTCGCGGTTATCCGCCATGAACGGACGCACCCTCAGGCCGCGGGTTCAGGTGCTCTCCCGCGCCATCAACTCGAACCCCATGTCCAGCGCGCTATCGCGCACCTCCTTGCCGGCGATCAGCGCCAGCAACTGCTCCGCCGCGCGCCGGCCGATGGCTTCGCGCGGGGTGCGGATGCTGCTCAGGCGCGGGACCATGCAGTCCGAACCGGGCAGGTCGTTGAAACCGAGCACGGCGATCTGCTCCGGCACCTTCACCCCACGGCGCAGGGCCTCCAGCAGCGCACCCTGGGCCAGGTCGTCGTTGCAGAAGAACACCCCGTCGACCTGCGGCTGGCTGGCCAGCAACTGCACGAAGAGCTCGCCGCCGAGGGCCACCGAGGACGGCCGCGGCGTAAGGATTTCCAGCCCCGGGTCGTAGCAGCCGGCCTTTTGCAGGGCGCGGCGGAAACCCTCGCCGCGCAGCAGGGTGCGCTGGTCGAGCTGGGCGCCGATGTAGGCCAGGCGCCTGCGGCCGCGTGCCAGCAGGTGCTCGGCGGCGGCCTCGCCGGCGCGCAACTGGGAGAAGCCGACGCAATTGAGCCCGGCGCCGGAGTCCAGGTCCATCATGTACACGCAGGGAATGCCGCTGGCCTCGATCATCCGCCGGGCGCTCTCGGTGCGGTCGAAGCCGGTCAGCAGCAGGCCGCGCGGCTGGTAGGCCAGGTAGTTGCGGATCAGGTCCTCTTCCTCGTTGCGCGAGTAATGGAAGTTGCCGATCAGCACCTCCAGGCCCTGCGGCCGCAGTACCGCGTGGATCGCCTCGAGGGTCTCGATGAACAGCAGGTTGGCCAGCGACGGCACCAGCACCGCCACGCTGTGGCTTTGCGCCGAGGCCAGCGCGCGCGCCGCGGGGTTGGCCACGTAGCCGAGTTCGCGGGCGGCGTCGCGGACCTTCTGCGCCAGTTCCTCGGCGACGCTGGCGACGCCGCGCAGCGCGCGCGACGCGGTGATCGGGCTGACCCCGGCGCGACGCGCGACTTCGTTGAGGGTGGGACGTCCGGTGGTTCGCGTGTTCTTGTCGTTCTTGGTGATGCTCATCGTGGCCTGCTTGCCAAACAAAATTCCAGGCACTAAGGTAGCGCTGTCTCGCGACCTGGGCAATCGCCTGAGGCGGTCTTCCGCCACAGCCCGCGCGGGATTCGACAGACCACAACGACAAGAAGGCGGAGCCAGGCTCGCGCGATTTTTTCAGGTCGCAAAGACAGCGCTGTCTCACGCTTGAGGTGTTCCATGCATCCACCCCTCCAAGCCCTGGTCATCATGGGTGTCGCCGGTTGCGGCAAGTCCAGCGTCAGCCAGGCCCTCTGCCAGCGCAGCGGCGCCCACGGCATCGAAGGCGACAGCTTCCATCCCGCCGCCAACATCCGCAAGATGAGCGCCGGCATTCCCCTGACCGACGACGACCGCGCCGGCTGGCTGGACACCCTCGCCGAGCAGCTGCGCCAGGCGGTGGCCGCCGGCAGGCTGCCGGTACTGACCTGCTCCGCCCTCAAGCGCGCCTACCGCGACCGGTTGCGCCGCGCGGTGCCCGGACTGGGCATCGTCTACCTGGAACTGACCCCGGAAGTCGCCGCCGAGCGCGTCGCCCAGCGCCCCGGCCACTTCATGCCGGCGACCCTGATCGACAGCCAGTTCGCCGCCCTCGAGCCACCGTTCGACGAACCCCTGACCCTGCGCCTGGACGCCACCCTGCCGGTGGAACGCCTGGCGCAGGCCGCCCATGCCTGGTGGCTGGAGCACGCCGCCGCCTGAAGTCTTTCGCTTGTCCGACAAAGATAGCGCTATCCCAAAGCGCTTCAAAACAGCAACTCCGGTAGAACAACGACAAAAGGAGAGCCCTCCATGTTCGGCATGTCACACGATGCCTACCTGCTCCTCGACGCCCTGGTGACCATCATCGGCCTGATCGTGCTGATCACCCGCTTCAAGGTGCATCCCTTCATCGCCCTGATCATCGCCGCCGGCTTCCTCGGCCTGACCTCGGGGATGCCGGTGGAGAAGATCGTCAAATCCTTCCAGGACGGCTTCGGCGGCGTGCTCGGCTTCGTCGGCGTGATCCTCGCCCTGGGCACCATGCTCGGCAAGCTGATGGCCGATTCCGGCGGCGCCGACCAGATCGCCCGCACCCTGATCCGCGCCTTCGGCAAGGAGCGGGTGCACTGGTCGATGATGCTCGCCGCGTTCCTGGTAGGCATCCCGCTGTTCTTCGAGATCGGCTTCATCCTGCTGATCCCGCTGGTGTTCATCGTCGCCCGGCGCAGCGGCGTGTCCCTGATCAAGATCGGCATCCCGTTGCTCGCCGGCCTCTCCGCGGTGCACGGTCTGGTGCCGCCACACCCCGGCCCGCTGCTGGCGATCGGCGTGTTCGGCGCCGACATCGGCAAGACCATCCTCTACGGTCTGATCGTCGCCCTGCCCACCGCCGCCATCGCCGGCCCGCTGTTCGGTTCGCTGGTCTCGCGCTATATCCCCGGCACGCCATCGGCGGAACTGGTCGAGCAGATCGCCCACGAGCCGGAGACCCAGGACCTGCCCAGCTTCGGCGTGACCCTGGCGACCGTGCTGCTGCCGGTGTTCCTGATGCTGCTGAAGACCTTCGCCGACGTCGCCTTCGCCGATGGCCACGCGTTCCGCGCCTGGATGGACATGATCGGCCACCCGATCAGCGCCCTCCTCCTGGCCCTGCTGGTGGCGCTCTATACCTTCGGCTACGCCCGCGGCTTCGACTCGAAGAAGATCCTCAGGCTGCTCGACCAGAGCCTGGCGCCGACCGCCGCCATCGTGATGATCATCGGCGCCGGCGGCGGCTTCAAGCAGATGCTGGTGGCCAGCGGGGTCGGCGATGTCATCGGCCATCTCGCGGTGAACGCGCAGATCTCACCGATCCTGCTGGCCTGGCTGGTGGCCGCGGTGATCCGCATCGCCACCGGCTCGGCCACCGTCGCCACCATCACCGGGGCCGGCATCGTGGTGCCGGTTATCGACCTGATCCCCGGGGTCAACCGCGAGCTGCTGGTGCTCGCTACCGGCGCCGGCTCGCTGATCCTTTCCCATGTCAACGACGCCGGATTCTGGCTGGTCAAGCAGTACTTCAACATGAGCGTCAGCGAGACCTTCAAGACCTGGACCGCGATGGAGACCATCCTCTCGGTGGTCGGCCTGGTCTTCATCCTGCTGCTGTCGCTGGTGCTCTGAGCGCCAGCCCGACCCGGAGCCCCGCCATGACCGAACCCAGACAACGTCCCGACGACGAAGCGTCGCGCTGGCCGCGCGACTTCGACATCCGCCAGCGCTATGCCGAGCAGCAGGAATTGCTTGAGCCGCCGCCGGCGCAGCCCCGCCAAGAGCGTACCGCCGACGCCTGAAGCCAGCCGGCGCCGTGCCGCCACTCCCGCCTCACCGCGAAGCGGGAGCAGAGGCTGACCTCCGGCAAGGGCGCGACGGTTTTTCTGCTGAAACGATTTACCTTCGCCCCGGACCGCGCTACAACGGTCCCACGCCTTTCATCCACGTCATTCGAGGACCCGCCATGACCGCCCCGCTCCACCTCGATTCGCTGTTTCCCAGCCTCGACGCCATCCCCGAGCAGTACCGCCCCGACGCCCCCATCGAGCAGCGCGACTACCTGGTCGACGGACAGTTGCGGCATTGGGACGGCCCGCTGGCGCCGGTACGCAGCCCGGTATTCCTCGCCGAGGCCGGCGGCGAGCGCCAGGTGATCCTCGGCAGCACCCCGCTGCTCGACGCCGACGCCGCGCTCGCCGCCCTCGACGCCGCGGTGCGGGCCTACGACCACGGCCAGGGCCTGTGGCCGAACCTGCGGGTAGCCGAACGCATCCAGCACGTCGAACGCTTCCTGGCGCGGATGCGCGAGCAGCGCGAGGCGGTGGTCAAGCTGCTGATGTGGGAAATCGGCAAGAACCTCAAGGACTCCGAGAAGGAGTTCGACCGCACCTGCGACTACATCGTCGACACCATCGAGGCGCTGAAGGAACTCGACCGCCGCTCCAGCCGTTTCGAACTGGAACAGGGCACCCTCGGCCAGATCCGCCGGGTGCCGCTGGGCGTGGCGCTGTGCATGGGGCCGTACAACTACCCGCTGAACGAAACCTTCACCACCCTGATCCCGGCGCTGATCATGGGCAATACCGTGGTGTTCAAGCCGGCCAAGTTCGGCGTGCTGCTGATCCGCCCGTTGCTGGAAGCCTTCCGTGACAGCTTCCCGCCAGGAGTGATCAACGTCATCTACGGGCGCGGCAGGGAAACCGTGTCGGCGCTGATGGCCAGCGGCAAGGTCGACGTGTTCGCCTTCATCGGCACCCATTCCGGCGCCAGCGACCTGAAGAAGCTGCACCCCCGCCCGCATCGCCTGCGCGCCGCCCTCGGCCTGGACGCGAAGAACCCGGGTATCGTCCTGCCGCAGGTCGACCTGGACAACGCGGTGAACGAGGCGGTCACCGGCGCGCTGTCCTTCAACGGCCAGCGCTGCACCGCGCTGAAGATCCTGTTCGTCCACGAAAGCGTGCTGCAACCGTTCCTCGACAAGTTCAGCGCGCGCCTGGCCAGCCTCAAGCCGGGCATGCCCTGGGAACCCGGAGTGGCGCTGACGCCGCTGCCGGAGCCGGGCAAGGTCGACTACCTCCAGGGCCTGCTGAACGACGCCCTGGCCAAGGGCGCGCGGGTGGTCAACGCGGGCGGCGGCGAGCATCGGCAGAGCTTCTTCTACCCCGCCCTGCTGAGTCCGGTGAGCCCGGACATGCGCCTCTACCACGAGGAGCAGTTCGGCCCGCTGGTGCCGGTGGTGCCCTATCGCGAGCTGGACGAGGTGATCGACTACGTCCTGCGGTCCGACTACGGCCAGCAGCTGAGCCTGTTCGGCAACGACCCGGCGCAGATCGGCCGGCTGGTCGATGCCTTCGCCAACCAGGTCGGCCGGATCAACCTCAACGCCCAGTGCCAGCGCGGCCCGGACAGCTACCCGTTCAACGGCCGGAAGAATTCGGCGGAAGGCACCCTGTCGGTCCATGACGCGCTGCGGGTGTTCTCCATCCGCACCCTGGTGGCGACCCGCGACACCGAGGCGAACAAGACCCTGGTCAGCGAGATCATCCGCAACCGCGCGTCGAACTTCCTCACCACCGACTACATCTTCTGAGGCGCCTGTCCCTCTCCGCCCGGGAGAGGGACAACCCCATCGCCCTCGCCACTATCCGCCCTGCTCCGCCGCGTGCGCCCAGCGCCGGTAGAGTCCGCGCCGCCGCGTCGAGCAGGTAGCCGAGCAGGCCGATCAGCAGCACCATCGCAATCAGCTCGGAGTACGCCGGCGGCGGGTTCCTGCAGGCCGACCAGCACGCGCAGCAGGCTGGACTTGCCGGCCCCGCTGGGGCCGAGGATCGAAACCACCTCGGCGGCGCCCAGACGCAGTTCGAAATCGCCGAGCACCGCCTGCCAGCCGGCACCGCGCGGATAGCCGAGGGCGATCCCGCGAGCGTCGAGGAGCGCCTCGCTCATGCCTTGGCCTCGGCCTGGCGTTGCAGTTCGGCGCGCAGCTGCACCAGGCTCGGGGTGACGATCGGGACGAACGCCGACTCGCGCCAGCGGCGGGCGAAGCCGGCGCCGTGCTCGCTCAGGTAGGCCTTGCCGCCGCTGGCCTGCAGCTCCAGTTGCACGGCATTGGCGGCGGCTTCGGCGAGCCCGATGCGGATGCGGAACAGGCGTGCCGGCTGGTTGGCGAACTCGCCGCTGGCCAGTCCGGCGTGCAGCGCCGCCACGTGCCCGTCGAGGGTTTCGCGCTGTGCCGCCAGCTCGTCATCCAACAGCGAACGGCTGCCGCCCAGGTGCCGCCGCACTTCGTCCAGCGCGCGGCGCGCCAGGCCGATGGCCATGCCGCATTGCAGGCCGAGGAAGGCCGGGCGCACCCGTGGCAGGAACTGGCGGGCGTCGTCGTGCAGCAGCCAGTCGCGGCCGACCGCCACCGCGCGCAGGTCGAGGGCGGCGGTGTTGCTGCATTGCAGGCCGAGCAGGCGCAGGTCGTCGGAGCGCCGCAGGCCGGCCAGGCCCTCGGGAATCGCCAGGACGAAGGGCGAACCGCCGGCGCCGTGCTCGATCGCCGCCGCCACCACGAAGTCGCCGCGGCGCAGGTTGGTCACCCAAGGCAGGCGGCCATCCAGGCGCCAGCCGGCTTCCTCCGGCTGCGCGACCACCTGCAGCGCCTCGATCCCGGAGAGGAACTTCATCGCGTTGGACAATCCGGTGGCGCCGGCCAGGCGGCCGGCCAGCAGGTCGCCGAGCAGGCGTTCGCGCAGGACCTGGTTGGGACTCTGCAACAGATACTCGATGAAGGCGCGCTGGCCCCAGAAGACGAACGCCGCGGTCAGCGAACGCGCCGCCAGCGCAGCGACCCGCTCCACCGCGTCGGCGAGCGCGCCGCCGCTGCCGCCGAGGCGCTCCTCCACCGCCACGCCGAGCACGCCGGCGGCGGCCAGGCGAGGCAGCAGCGCGGCAGGATCGGCGTCGCCGCGGTCGAGGGCCTCGGCGTGTTGGTCGAGCCAGTCGCTCAGGGTCGGGTCAAGCATGGTCGTCACTCCTTGCGCCGGCGCGGCGCACCGCCCGGCAAGCGCAGGCTCAGGCCTGCGGGTTGGTCCAGCGATATTGCTGCAGCTCGGGATTGAGCGGCGTGCGGGCGAACACATTGGCGAAGTTGCAGAGCGTCGCCAGGCTCACCCCGAGGATCACTTCCAGGGCCTGTGCCTGGTCGAAACCGGCGGCGCGGAAGGCTTCGAACTGCGCATCGGTGACCGCGCCACGGCTGGCGATCACCGCGCGGGTGAAGTCGGCCAGCGCCTCGTAGCGCGCGTCGGGCAACTCGCCGCGAGCGCGCAGGGCCTCGATCACCGGCTCCGGCAGGCGCGCCTTGTTGCGCGCCACCGCGGTATGCCCGGCGACACAGAAGTCGCAGCCATGGGTGGTGGCCGCCACCAGCTGCACCACTTCGCGCTCGGGCAGGCCGAGGCTGGCCTTGGCATTCAGCCCGGAAACGGTGAGGTAGGTTTCCAGGGCGGCCGGCGCGTTGGCCAGCACACCGAGTAGATTCGGGATATAACCCGAGTTGTTCAACGCGGTCTGCAGGAACGGACGCGCCGCCTCGGGGGCGTTTTGCAGGGTGAGCACGGGAACGCGTGACATGCTTTCGACTCCGATGGTTGAGGTGTCGAGGAAGTCTCTTGGTAATAAGAAATCCATTCAATATTCTAAAGTCGCTATCACTTGCTCTTGAGTCTTTCCCTTAGATGAATCCGTCCAACCCCCTCGTCGATTGGTTATTAGACAGCCTCGAAATCGACACCAGCCTGTTCCACGTCGGCCGCTATTGCGGCGGCTGGCACGCTTCCACCCACGGACTGGCGCGCGCCAGCTTCCATCTGGTGGTGCAGGGACACTGCTGGGCGCACGTCACCGGCAGCGCGCGGGGCTGGCGGCTGGACAGCGGCGACGCGCTGTTCTTCCTGCGCGACGTGGAATTCCGCCTGTCCAGCGAGGCCGATGCCGATGCCGCGCGCTGCCAGCCGCGCGGCGAAATGCAGGCGCTGGAATGGAATGCCGCCGACGGGGCCGGGCTGGTCTGCGGTTTCTTTCATTTCCACTCGGGTCTTTCCGGGCTGATCGTCGACGCCCTGCCCGACTGGCTGATCCTGCGTGCCGGCGATCCGGCGCTGGACGCGGCGCGACGCCTGTTCGCCCTGATCGTCGACGAATGCCGCCGCCAGCCGGCGCCGTCGCCAGTGCTGCTGGAACGCCTCAGCCACCTGCTGTTCCTCTACGTGCTACGCCAGCAGGTGCTCGACGATCCGACCCTCGGCGGCCTGGTGGCACTGGCGCGCCAGCCGCAGTTCGCCGGCCTGCTGGAAGCGCTGATCGAGGCACCCGAGCAGCCCTGGAGCCTGGAACAGATGGCCGAGCGCACCGGGCTGTCGCGCTCGGCCTTCTTCAAGCGCTTCAACGAACTCAGCGGTCAGTCGCCGGGCCAGGTCCTGCTGGTCCTGCGCATGCACCGCGCCTGCGCCCTGCTGCGCGCCGACGCCAGTGTCGCCGAGGTCGCGGCGGCGGTCGGCTACCAGTCCACCGCCGCCTTCACCCGCGCCTTCCACAAGGCCACCGGGCAGCAACCGGGGGCCTACCGCAAGGCCAGTCGCTGAGCACAGGCCAGGCAGGGGATCGGCGCCCGCAATCCTGCGCCGATACCGCCAGGTCCCCTGCCCAGCCCCGCCGCTTCGGGCTAGGATGTGCCTTCGTTCCCCCGATCGGCCCGCGCCCATGCCCAGAGCCAGCAAAGTCACCGATCCGTCCTACGAGCTGATGGACGACCACGAAGGCCATTCGCTGATCTATCGCCAGCACGGCTTCCCCAGCCCGCTGGTGCGCTGGCACTTCCACAAGGAATACGAGCTGCACCTGATCGTCGCCAGCTCCGGCAAGGTATTCATCGGCGACTACATCGGCAACTTCGCCCCCGACACCCTGTTCCTCACCGGGCCCAACCTGCCGCACAACTGGATCAGCCAGGTCGAGCCCGGCGAGGTGGTGGCCCGGCGCGACATGCTGGTGAACTTCACCGACGAGGTGCTGGAGGACGGCAGCGGCGTGTTCTCCGAGCTGAACCGCCTGGCCCCGCTGCTGGCGCGGGCGCGCTACGGCATCGAGTTCCGCGACCCGGCGCTGATCGGCGAAAGCCGGCGACTGTTGCAACGCATCGCCGACAGCGGCGGCATGACCCGCCTGGGATACTTTTTTATCCTCCTGGAACAGCTCGCCGAATGCGAGGACTACCAGTTGCTCTCCACCGTCACCTCCTCGCAGCTGGCCGACGAGCACAACGTCGAACGGATCAACCGGGCGGTGGACTACATCTTCCAGCACTACGCCCAGGACCTCACCCAGGAACAGGTCGCCGCCCACCTGGGCATGACGCCCACCTACTTCTCGCGTTTCTTCAAGCAGGCCGCCGGGCGCGGCTTCGTCGAGTTCGTCAATCGCCTGCGCATCAGCAAGTCCTGCGAGCTGCTGGCCCGCAGCGAGCTGCCGGTGACCGAGGTGTGCTTCGAGTCGGGCTTCAGCAACCTGTCCAATTTCAACCGGCGCTTCCAGCAGCTCAAGGGCATGACGCCCACCGGCTACCGGCGCCTGGTGACCCAGCGGCTGACCGAGCAGAACCTGCTCTGAGCGTCCAGCGCTCCAGCCCCGGAGTGCAAAAAAGTATCGGTCGAAGTGCAGTCGAGGCTTTGTCGGTTGCGTGACGCGCCTGTGTAATCGGCAGCGAGCGACACAAAAACAATAATGTCTTCCGCGCCGCCCGCCGGCCCGGAAGAGGAGTTCACCGATGAACGACTCGATCAAGGCCTGCCTGGCCGCCGCCTGCCTCGCCCTGCCGCTGCTGGCCCAGGGCGCCGAGACCCTGACCATCGCCACGGTCAACAACAACGACATGATCCGCATGCAGCGTCTGTCCAAGGTGTTCGAGGAAAGCCACCCGGACATCGCGCTGAAATGGGTGGTGCTCGAAGAGAACGTCCTGCGCCAGCGCCTGACCACCGACATCGCCACCCAGGGCGGGCAGTTCGACGTGCTCACCATCGGCATGTACGAAGCCGCGCTGTGGGGCGCCAAGGGCTGGCTGGAGCCGATGAGCGGGCTGCCCGCCGACTACGCCCTGGACGACCTGTTCCCCTCGGTGCGCGACGGCCTCTCCGCCAAGGGCACGCTGTACGCCCTGCCGTTCTACGCCGAAGCCTCGATCACCTACTACCGCAAGGACCTGTTCCAGGAGGCCGGGCTGCGGATGCCCGAGCAACCGACCTGGACCCAGCTCGGCGAGTTCGCCGCCAGGCTCAACCGCCCGGACCAGGGCCAGTACGGCATCTGCCTGCGCGGCAAGGCCGGCTGGGGCGAGAACATGGCATTGATCGGCACCCTGGCCAACGCCTTCGGCGCACGCTGGTTCGACGAGCAATGGCAGCCCGAATTCAGCGGCGGCGAATGGAAGAAGGCCCTCGACTTCTATGTCTCCACCCTCAGGCGCTACGGCCCGCCCGGTGCCTCCAGCAACGGTTTCAACGAGAACCTGGCGCTGTTCAACAGCGGCAAGTGCGCGATCTGGGTGGACGCCAGCGTCGCCGGCTCGTTCGTCACCGACAAGAGCCAGAGCAAGGTCGCCGACGCCACCGGCTTCGCCTTCGCGCCCCGGGAAGTCACCGACAGGGGCGCCTCCTGGCTGTATTCCTGGGCGCTGGCGATTCCCGCCAGTTCCCGCGCCAAGGACGCGGCGAAGGCCTTCGCCACCTGGGCCACCTCGCAGGCGTACGGCAAGCTGGTGGCGGACCGGGAAGGCGTGGCCAACGTGCCGCCCGGCACCCGCGCCTCGACCTACAGCGAGGCCTACCTGGCCGCCGCGCCGTTCGCGCGGGTCACCCTGGAGTCGCTGAAGCGCGCCGATCCCAACCATCCGACGCTGAAGCCGGTGCCCTACGTCGGCATCCAGTTGGTGACCATCCCCGAGTTCCAGGCCATCGGCACCCAGGTCGGCAAGCTGTTCTCCGCCGCCCTCACCGGGCAGATGAGCACCGACCAGGCGCTGGCCGCCGCACAGCAGACCACCGCCCGCGAGATGAAGCGCGCCGGCTATCCGAAGTAGCCCGCCGACGAGCAAGGCCACGCCCGGCGCGGCCCTGCTCGAGCGCTTGCCCTTGAAGATCCAGACGGAGTCGCCATGAACACCTCGGCCCTCGATACCCCACTCCCGGCCCGCCCCGCCCGCCGCCTCCAGCGCCGCCGGCGCGGACCCGGCTGGCTCCTGGTCAGCCCCTCGGTGGCGCTGCTGCTGTTGTGGATGATCGTGCCCCTGGGCATGACCCTGTATTTCTCGCTGATCCGCTACAACCTGCTGTATCCCGGCGAGAACGCCTTCGTCGGCCTGGAGAACTTCACCTTCTTCGTCACCGACGCCGGCTTCCTGCCCGGCGCGCTGAACACCCTGCTGCTGGTGGGCAGCGTGCTGGCGATCAGCGTGGCGTTCGGCGTGCTCATCGCCGCGCTGCTGGAAGCCGGCGAGTTCTTCGGCCGCGGCGTGGTGCGGGTGTTGCTGATCTCGCCGTTCTTCATCATGCCGACGGTGAGCGCGCTGCTCTGGAAGAACCTGATCTTCCACCCGGTATCGGGCATCCTCGCCGCCGTCTGGCGCCTGTTCGGCGCCGAGCCGGTGGATTGGCTGGCGCACTATCCGCTGCTGTCGATCATCCTCATCGTCTCCTGGCAATGGCTGCCCTTCGCCATCCTGATCCTGATGACCGCCATGCAGTCCCTCGACCAGGAGCAGAAGGAGGCCGCCCGCCTCGACGGCGCCGGTCCGCTGGCGATCTTCTGGCACCTGACCCTGCCGCACCTGGCGCGGCCCATCGCGGTGGTGCTGATGATCGAGACGATCTTCCTGCTCTCGGTATTCGCCGAGATCTTCACCACCACCAGCGGCGGCCCCGGCTACGAATCGACCAACCTCGCCTACCTGATCTACAACCAGGCTCTGCTGCAGTTCGATGTCGGCATGGCCTCGGCCGGGGGCCTGATCGCGGTGCTGATCGCCAACATCGCCGCCATCGTGCTGGTGCGGATGATCGGCAAGAACCTTACCGAGCGCAGCTGAGGAGCCCGCCATGCTGACACTCAAGCAATCCCGCCGCCTGCGCAACGGCCTGCTCGGCCTGCTCTGCTGGGGCATCGCCCTGCTGCTGTTCTTCCCGATCTTCTGGATGCTGCTGACCAGCTTCAAGACCGAGATCGACGCCTTCGCCACGCCGCCACAGTTCATCTTCCAGCCGACCCTGGAGAACTACCTGCACATCAACGAGCGCAGCGACTACTTCGCCTACGCCTGGAACTCGCTGCTGATCTCCTTCTCGGCGACCCTCCTGTGCATGCTCGTCGCGGTGCCGGCGGCCTACTCCATGGCCTTCTTCGAGACCCGCCGCACCAAGCGCACGCTGCTCTGGATGCTGTCGACCAAGATGCTTCCGCCGGTCGGCGTACTGATGCCGATCTACCTGCTGGCCAAGCAGTTCGGCCTGCTCGATTCGCGGCTGGCGCTGATCATCGTCTACACCCTGATCAACCTGCCGATCGTGGTCTGGATGGTGTACACCTACTTCAAGGACATCCCCGTGGACATCCTCGAAGCGGCGCGCCTGGACGGCGCCGGCACCTGGCAGGAGATCATCCGCGTACTGCTGCCGATCGCCCGCGGCGGGCTCGCCTCGACCCTGCTGCTGTCGCTGATCCTGTGCTGGAACGAGGCCTTCTGGTCGCTCAACCTGACCTCCTCGGCCGCCGCCCCGCTGACCGCCCTGGTGGCCTCCTATTCCAGCCCCGAAGGACTGTTCTGGGCCAAGCTCTCGGCCGTCTCCACCCTCGCCTGCGCGCCGATCCTGGTCTTCGGCTGGATCAGCCAGAAGCAACTGGTACGCGGCCTTTCCTTCGGCGCCGTGAAATGAAGCGCATCCCCATCCTTTCGTCCACGGAGGTATTCCACCATGGCTGATCTCAGGATCCGCAACCTGCAGAAAGGCTTCGACGGCCAGGCCATCATCAAGGGCATCGACCTCGACGTCCGCGACCGCGAGTTCGTGGTCTTCGTCGGCCCCTCCGGCTGCGGCAAGTCGACCCTGCTGCGCCTGATCGCCGGCCTCGAAGAGGCCAGCGGCGGCAGCATCGCCCTCGACGGCACGGACATCACCGACACTCCGCCGGCGAAGCGCGACCTGGCCATGGTCTTCCAGACCTACGCGCTGTACCCGCACATGACGGTGCGCAGGAACCTCTCCTTCGCCCTCGACCTGGCCGGCGTCGACAAGCGCGAGGTCGCCGCCAAGGTCGACGCCGCCGCGCGCATCCTCGAACTGCAAGCGCTGCTGGAGCGCAAGCCGCGCCAGCTCTCCGGCGGCCAGCGGCAGCGGGTGGCGATCGGCCGGGCGATCGTGCGCAACCCGAAGATATTCCTCTTCGACGAACCGCTGTCCAACCTCGACGCCGCCCTGCGCGTGCAGATGCGCCTGGAACTGGCGCGGCTGCACCAGGAACTGGCGGCGACCATGATCTACGTGACCCACGACCAGGTCGAGGCGATGACCCTGGCGGACAAGGTGGTGGTGCTCAACGGCGGGCGCGTCGAGCAGGTCGGCTCGCCGCTGGAGCTCTACCACCATCCGGCCAACCTGTTCGTCGCCGGCTTCCTCGGCACGCCGAGGATGGGCTTCCTGCGCGGCCATCTGAGCCGCAACCAGGGCGAGCACTGCGAGGTCGCCCTCGAATGCGGCGCGCGCGTCGGCCTGCCGCTATGCGCCGGCGAGCTGGCCACCGGCAGCCCGGTGACTCTCGGTATCCGCCCGGAACACCTGAACCTCGCCTGCCCGGGCCATGCCTTCCAGGGCCTGCTGCGGGTCACCGCCGACGTCAGCGAGCGCCTGGGCAGCGACAGCTTCTGCCATGTCCGCGCCGACTCGGGGGAGATGCTCACCCTGCGCGTGCGCGGCGATTTCGCACCGGACTACGGCGCAACCCTGGAGCTGGGCTTCGATCCGGCGCACTGCCACCTGTTCGACAGCAACGGCCAGGCCCTCGACAAACGACTGCAACAGGCGGCCTGAAGCCGCCAGCGGGAACCCACCGATGAAACTCAACCGGCAGCACCTCCCCCTGCTGGCGACCGCTGTCGCCCGCCCGTCCTACGACCCCGCGCAACTGCGCCAGGGCATCGTCCACATCGGCGTCGGCGGCTTTCACCGCGCGCACCAGGCGGCCTACACCGACGCCCTGATGAACCGCGGCGAAGCCCTCGACTGGGCGATCTGCGGCGCCGGCCTGCGCGGCGACGACCGCGCCATGCACGACGCCCTGGCCGCCCAGGACTACCTCTACACCCTCTACGAGCTGGGCGACCAACCGGACACCGAGGTCCGCGTGATCGGCGCCATCAGCGGCATGCTGCTCGCCGAGGACGGCGCCGAGGCGCTGCTGGAAAAACTTGCCGAGCCGGCCATCCGCATCGTCTCGCTGACCATCACCGAAGGCGGCTACTGCATCGACGACGGCAGCGGCGAGTTCCTCGCAGAACTGCCGCTGGTGCGCCACGACCTGGCCAACCCGCGGACCCCGCGCGGGGTCTTCGGCTTTCTCTGCGAGGCTCTGCGGCGGCGCCGCGACACTGGCGTGCCGGCGTTCACCGTGATGTCCTGCGACAACCTCCCGCACAACGGCGAGGTGGCGCGCAAGGCGCTGCTGGCCTTCGCCGAACGGCTCGACCCGGGGCTGGCGCGCTGGATCTCGGCGCACGTCAGCTTCCCCAACGCCATGGTCGACCGCATCACCCCGATGACCAGCCCCGCCCACCGCCGCCAGCTGGCCGAGCGGCACGGCGTGGAGGACGCCTGGCCGGTGGTCTGCGAACCCTTCGTGCAATGGGTGCTGGAAGATCGTTTCAGCGCCGGGCGTCCGGCCTGGGAAAAGGTCGGCGTGCAGTTCACCGACGACGTCACGCCCTACGAGGAGATGAAGATCGGCCTGCTCAACGGCAGCCACCTGGCGCTCACCTACCTGGGCTTCCTGCGCGGCTACCGCTTCGTCCACGAGACCCTCGGCGACCCGCTGCTGCGCCGCTACGTGCGGGCCTTCATGGACCGCGACGTGGCCCCGCTGCTGGCGCCGGTGCCGGGGATCGACCTGGAGCGCTACAAGGACAGCCTGGTCGAGCGCTTCGCCAACCGCGCCATCGCCGACCAACTGGAACGGGTCTGCTCGGACGGCTCGTCGAAGTTTCCCAAGTTCATCGTCCCCACCGCCAATCGGCTGATCGCCGCCGGCCGGCCGCTGGAACGGGTGGCCCTGGTGGCGGCGGCCTGGGCGCTGTACCTGGGCGGGGTCGACGAGCATGGCGAGCGCTACCCGATTCCCGATCCGCGCGCCGCCGAATGCCAGGCGCTGGTTGCCGAACGCCACGGCCTGGGCCGGCGCCTGCTCGGCGTGGAGACCGTGTTCGGCCCGGCGATCCCGGCCTCGGAGGCCTTCGTCGAGGCCTTCGAGCGGCTCTACGACAGCCTGCGCCGGCACGGCGTCAATGAAACCCTGCGCCAGGTACTCGGCGAATGACTCCGGAGGGCCGCATGCGCGGATTGTTCCTCGGCATCGATTGCGGCACCCAGGGCAGCAAGGCGCTGCTGCTCGACGCCGGCAGCGGCCGCACGCTGGGCCTGGGCAGCGCCGCGCAGCGCCCGCCGGAAGGCCGCGACGGACGCCGCGAACAGGACCCGGCGGACTGGCTGGAAGCCATGGCCAGCGCGGTACGCATGGCCCTGGAGGAAGCCGCGGTGGACGGCCGGGAGGTCCGCGCCCTGGCGGTTTCCGCCCAGCAGCATGGGCTGCTCCTGCTCGACGCCGAGGGCCGGGCGTTGCGCCCGGCCAAGCTCTGGTGCGACACCGAGAGCACAGAGGAGAACCGCGAGCTGCTGGAAGCCCTCGGCGGCCCGGCCGGCTCGCTGGAACGCCTGGGACTGGTGCTCGCGCCGGGCTACACGCTGTCCAAGCTGCTCTGGAGCAGGCGCCGCTTTCCCGAGCTGTTCGCCCGCGTCGCGCACATCCTCCTGCCCCACGACTACCTCAACCACTGGCTCACCGGCCGCGCCTGCAGCGAAGCGGGCGACGCCTCCGGCAGCGGCTACTTCGACGTGCGCCGGCGCACCTGGGCCAGCGACGTGCTGGAGCTGGTCGAGCCGGGCGGGCGCCTGGCGGCAGCGCTGCCGGAGCTGATCGAGCCCGGCGCCTGCATCGGCAACCTGCGCCCCGAAGCGGCCGCCGCCCTCGGCCTGGCTCCCCACACGCGGGTGGCCGGCGGCGGCGGCGACAACATGCTCGCCGCTATCGGCACCGGCAACATCCGCCCCGGCCTGCTCACCGCCAGCCTGGGCACCTCCGGCACCCTGGCCGCCTATGCCGAGCGGCCCCTGGTCAGCCCGCACGGTGAGCTGGCGAGCTTCTGCGCCTCGTCCGGCGGCTGGCTGCCGCTAGCCTGCACGATGAACCTCACCGGTGCCTGCGGCCTGGTACAGGACCTGCTGCATCTCGACCTCGACGAATTCTCCCGGCTGGCGGCCCAGGCGCCGGTCGGCGCCGAGGGCCTGCTGATGCTGCCGTTCTTCGACGGCGAGCGGGTTCCGGCGCTACCGCAGGCCAGCGCCAGCCTGCACGGCATGACCGCGGCCAACCTGAGCCGCGCCAATCTTTGCCGGGCGGTGCTCGAAGGCACCGCCTTCGGCCTGCGCTACGGCCTCGACCTGCTGCGCGCCAGCGGCCTGCCGGGCGAGGAAATCCGCCTGGTCGGCGGCGCGGCGAAGAGCCCGCTGTGGCGGCGGACGCTCGCCGACCTGCTCGGCCTGCCGCTGGTCTGTCCACGGCAGACCGAGGCCGCCGCCCTTGGCGCGGCGCTCCAGGCGGCCTGGAGCCTGGGCCGCGAAAGCGGCGCCGGTGAAAGCCTGGAAGCCCTGTGCCAGCGCTGCGTGGCACTCGACGAGTCGACCCGCACCCGCCCCCAGGCGCGACAACAGGCGGCTTACGAACAGGCCTACCGGCGTTACCTGGAGCACCTGCCTGCGCGATAATGGCCGGCTTTCCTTCCTCTTCTGGCGTTCTGGAGAACTGCATGTACCTGGTCTGTGGCGAGGCCCTTTTCGATGTCTTCAGCCTGGAAAGCGCTGCGCGCAGCAACGAGCTGGGCTTCACCGCGATCGCCGGCGGCTCGCCGTTCAACGTCGCCGTCGGCCTGCGCCGGCTGGGCGTGGAGGCGGCGCTGTTCGGCGGGCTGTCCGGCGACTACCTGGGCGCGCGACTGCGCCGGGTGCTCGAGGAAGAAGGCGTGGACTGCGGCTTCCTGGTGCCCAGCGACGCGCCGACCACCCTGGCGATGGTCGGCCTCGACGCCAGCGGCTCGGCGCAATACCAGTTCCGCGGCGACGGCTGCGCCGACCGCCAGGTGCGCCTGGAACACCTGCCGACGCTGGATGGGCGGATACGCGGGCTGCACGTCGGTTCCTACACCCTGGTGGTGACGCCGGTGGCCGACACCCTGCTGGCGCTGGTCCGGCGCGAGAGCGGCCGGCGCCTGGTCAGCCTGGATCCCAACGTGCGCCTCGACCCGCAACCGGACATCGACCTCTGGCGTCGCCGGGTCGAAGCCTTCGCCAGCCACGCGCACCTGATCAAGGCCAGCGAGGAAGACCTGGCCCTGCTCTACCCCGGCCGCGACCCCGGCGACGTGGCTCGCGGCTGGCTGAACCCGCGCTGCCGGCTGGTCTTCGTCACCCACGGCGGCGCCGGCGCCAGCGTGCACTGCGCCCACGGCAGCTGGAGTCGCCCGGCGGATAGCGCCCTGGCGCTGCGCGATACGGTCGGCGCCGGCGATACCTTCCAGGCGGCGACCCTCGCCTACCTCCGTCGCCTCGACGCCGACAGCCCGGCCGGGCTAGCCACGCTGTCGCGGGAAGCGATCGACGCGATGCTCGCCTTCGCCATCCGCGCGGCGGCGATCACCTGCTCGCGGGTGGGGCCGGACCTGCCGTTCGCCCACGAGCTTTGAGGCCGGCCGCGCAGAGGGTTCCTAAAGGGTCGGGTGAGGACCGCCGCATCCTGGCGCGGACATCCGGCGGATAACACCCCTGGCGTTAGTCGCCCTGCGGCCGGTGGAGCCTAGCGCCCCGGCCGCGCCAGCCACTCCCGGCCCTTGAGCATGGCGTTCCAGTACACCCAGGGCAGTACGTGGCGCTTGAGCAGCCAGGCGAAGCGGCTGGCCGCGGTGGGCTCCAGCGGGAAGGTCGGCAGCAGCTTGCCGGCATAGCCGAACTCCGCCAGCACCACCCGGCCGCGTTCCACGGTCAGCGGGCAACCGCCGTAGCCGTCGTAGCGCAGCGGCAGGCCACGGCCGCTGCGCAGGCCGAGCAGGTTCTCGGCGACCACCACGATCTGCTTGCGCGCCGCCGCCGCGGTCTTCGCGTTGGCGGTGCCGCAGACGTCGCCGAGGGCGAAGATCTCCGGATGGCGGACGTGCTGCAGGGTCGCCGGATCGACTTCGCACCAGCCGGCCGCATCGCCAAGGCTGCTGGCGGCGATAAAGTCCGGCGGCAATTGCGGCGGCACCACGTGCAGCAGGTCGAAATCCTTCTCCACCCGGCTGGCGTTGCCGTCGGCGTCCTTCACCTCGAACCAGGCCTTGCGCGCTGCGCCGTCGACCTTCACCAGGTTGGAATTGAACACCAGCTCGGCCGAATACTTGCGCACGTACTCCATCAGCGGCGGGACGAAGTCGGCGACGCCGAACAGCGCCGCGCCGGCCAGGTCGAACTCGACCTCGATGTCACGCAGCACGCCCTCCCGCAGCCAGTGGTCGCAGGACAGGTACATGGCCTTCTGCGGCGCCCCGGCGCACTTGATCGGCATCGCCGGCTGGGTGAACAGCGCCTTGCCACCACGCAGTCCGCGCACCAGCTCCCAGGTATAGGGCGCCAGGTCGTAGCGGTAGTTGGAGGTGACGCCGTTGCGCCCGAGGCTCTCCTCCAGGCCCTCGATGCGCTCCCAGGCCAGGCGCAGGCCGGGACAGACGATCAGGTTGCGGTATTCCAGGCTGCCGCCGTTCTCCAGCAGCAATCGCCGCTCCCCGGGCTCGACCCGCTCGACGCGGGTGCGCAGCCACTCCACGCCGGCCGGCACCAGCGCGGCCATCGGCCGCGCGGTGTCGCCCTGGGCGTAGGCGCCGCCACCAACCAGGGTCCAGCCCGGTTGGTAGTAGTGGGTGTCCGCCGGTTCGACCAGGCTGATGCGCAACCCCGGCGATCGTTTCAGCAGGCTGGCGATCACGCCGATGCCGGCCGCGCCGCCGCCGATCACGGCGATGTCGGTGGTGAGTTGTGAAGCGTTAGCGCTCTGCATGGGAGCTCCTTCGACGATCCGGGTGGGTGGGCGCGCGACAGACCGCCGCGCGCGAAACCCTATCACCCTAGCAGCACGGCTGCCGGCACGCGGCATCCGGCTGTAATCCGCCGGTAACCGTTGCCCTGGCGACAGCGGAGCAACAGGCGACGTCCGCGAGCCAGCAAAGACTGCTGCCTGGAAAACGCAACCACTTGATTAAAAAGGAAATCAAAGGGACGCCACGGCTTGTGCAAACAACCCGGGCAGAGGATTGGCGACTCCGCGAGCCACCTATCCAAACTGTCAGAGCCCGTCGAGCATGTCGTTACCACCTGTTTCCTCCGGGCGCCCGTCCGCGACAGCGAACCCGCGAAGCGCACCGATGGCGCTGGCGGAACCACCCCGTTTCAAGGCTGGACCATGAACAGCCAAAGCGTACCCAAGGACTTCCGTGACCAGGCGCGCCGCGCACCGCCAGCGAACGCCTGGCCCGGCTTGCGCGCCGGCGCCCTCGCCTACCGCCAGGGCTATCAGCGCCTCGACAGCCAGGTGATGCCCACCGTGATCATCGTCCTTGTGCTGCTGGTCACGTTGATCCAGTTCGGCGGCGACCGCCTGGCCCGCCTGCTGAACAAACGCCTGTAGAATCCGCCCTCCCGGCCTGGGAGGGCTGGTGCTTTGCCGAGGGCGACAGGAACCAGCGTCGCCGCGACAGCGCATCTTTCCCCGCGCCGGACAGACCTGTATCTGTCGTCCTGCGGTCATCCGGCAACGCCAGACTGGTCGGCAATCCCGTGAAAAAGAAAGAAGGAAAGGCGCCTCATGCGGCAAAGATTCTGGCAAGGAACATTCAAGACCCTGGGCCTCCTCGGCCTGACGGCGGGGCTCGCCGCCCAGGCCGCGGAGCCGTCCGGCAAGGCCCTCAGCGCCGCCGCCGGCGTGCCCTGGCCGGCGGTCATCGCCCACCGCGGCGCCTCGTACGACGCCCCCGAGGAAACCGCCGCGGCCTACCTGCTGGCCCGCGACCTCGGCGCCGACTACCTGGAAGCCGACGTGCAGCGCAGCCGCGACGGCGTGCTGGTCGCCCTCCACGACGACACCCTGGAGCGCACCACCGACGTCGCCGAGGTGTTCCCGGGGCGCGCCAAGGACCCGGTGAGCAGCTTCAGCCTCGCCGAACTCAAGCGCCTGGACGCCGGCTCCTGGTTCAATCGCGCCTTTCCCGAGCGCGCCCGGCCCGGCTTCGTCGGCCTGCGCATCCTCACCCTCGACGAGCTGCTCGACATCGCCGAGGGCGGCGCCAACAAGCCGGGCCTGTACCTGGAAACCAAGGTACCGGCGCAATTCCCCGGCATCGAAGACGACCTGCGCAAGCTGCTGGAACGCCGCGGCTGGCTGCAACCCCGCGAGCGCGCCACCGCCGGGCATGTGGACGTGGCCCACGGCAATGGCCGGGTGATCCTGCAGACCTTCGAGAAGAGCAGCCTGGAACTGCTGCAAAAAAGCATGCCGCAAGTGCCGAAGATTCTCCTGCTGTGGCTCGGCGACGGCTACCTGGAAGCCCGCTCGCCAGTGACGTTCAAGGAATCCGGGGAAACCGACAAGGCGGCCTTCTACGCCAGGCAGGAAGTGAAGTCCGAAGCCGAGTTCGGCGCCTGGCTGGACTGGGCCAAGGCCCACGGCGCGCTGGGCACCGGGCCCTCGGCGACCCTCGCCGAGCGCGGCGAACAGAGCTATGCCGACCTGGTGAAACCCTGGATGAACCGCATGACCCACGCGCGCGGGCTGTTCATCCATGCCTACTCGGTGGACTCGGCGGAAGACTTCGAGGCCCTCGGCGCGGCCGGCGTCGACGGTTTCTTCACCAACCGCACCTCGGAACTGCTGAAGTTCCAGGGCCGCCCGGCGGCGCAAGACATGGACGCGCTGCTGCGCCGGCACGGCTACTGAGCCTCGGCCTGGCCGGTGGATGAGCGCGGGCGGCCATCCGCACGCCCCGCCTCGGCGGCGCGGCGCTAACCGGCGCTGTCGCTGCCGAAGCGCGCCAGCTGCATCTCGCGCAGCCGGCTGAGGGTGCGACGGAAGGCGAAGGCCAGGTAGCCCTCGGTATAGAGTGCCTCCAGCGGCACCCTGGCCTCCAGGTAGAGCGGCACCTTGCGGTCGTAGCATTCGTCCACCAGGGCGATGAAGCGCCGCACGCCGTCGTCGTGCACCGACAACTGCGGCAATTCGCGATCGCCCGCCTCCACCAGTTGCGCGCCGTCCTCGGTGCCACGGGCGATGCGACCTTCGCGCTGGCTGGCGCTCAGGCACGGCAGGTCGTCCATCAGGATCGCCCGGTAGCGGTCGCAAAGGCCGATGAAGTCCAGCGCCGACAGCGGCGCCTCGCAGAGCTGCGCATAGCTGCACCAGAGCACCGATTCGCTGTGCCGGCGCACCGCCACCTGCCGGTGGCCCAGTTCGATGGGCTGCTCGGACACCGCCTCGCCGGCGCTCAGGCGCGCGAAGAGTCCGGCGAAACCGCCCGCCTGCCCCGCCTCCACCACCCAGTAGCGTTGCTCGGCCCGGCCGGGATGCAGGCGGTGGTCCTGGCCGCCATCCACCGCGACCACTGCCATGTGCCGCTGGATCGCCTCGATCGCCGGGAGGAAGCGTTCGCGGTTGAAGCCGTCGGCGTACAGCTGCTCCGGCGGCTGGTTGGAGGTGGCGACCAGCACCACGCCCTCCTCGAACATGATTCGCAGCAGGCTGCCGAGAAGGATGGCGTCGCCGATGTCGCTGACGAACAGCTCGTCGAAGCACAGTACCCGCACCTCCCGCCCCAGCTCGCGGGCCAGGGCGTGCAGCGGGTCGGCGGTGCCGGTCAGTTCGAACTGGCGCTGGTGCACCCATTGCATGAAGTGGTGGAAGTGCTGGCGCCGCGCGGGCACGCGCAGGCACTGGTAGAAGTGATCCATCAGCCAGGTCTTGCCGCGCCCCACCGGCCCCCACAGGTAGACGCCCTGGATCGCGGCGTGGCGATGAGCCTCGTGCAGGGCCTGGAAACAACGCTCCAGCGCCTCGGCGGCACGCCGCTGCGCCTCGTCGGGAGCGAAACCGCGCTGTTCCACGGCCTGGCGATAGGCGGCGAGCGGCGTCGTGGCCGGCAGTTCGGGAGAGGTATCGGGCATCGGGCGGTTCCACCTGGCGTAGAGCGCGGAGCCAGACGCTCCGCAAGGCAGCCAGTCTACTGCGGCCGGCGCGGCTTGGGCGAATGCCGGGCGGCGGCGGTGGCGGCGGCCACCAGGGGGTTGGCCGGGCTCTGGCAGAGACCGCAGGTGGGAATGTTCAGCAGCGCGATGGTCCATGACGTTCGCCGCCGGCATCCCGCTGGGATGGGTGCGGTTCTGCGACCACACGTCGAGCCCCGAAGCTGCATTGCAGAGTGGCGCCGGCGCAGACCTGCGGGCAGCCCATGCCGATCTCCCGAGCGCGACGGCGTTGTAGCAGGATAGGCCAGCCCATCGCGCCGCCGCGGAGCTGGCTGCTGTTTTTCTGACGAATGTCCGACATGCGTGCCGCCAGCGGCGCTAGAATTCCTCCGTCATACGGGGCGGAGCTCCGCGACAGGAATCGACGAAAAAGGATTTTCGGCGGATCGAACGGTGCCCGCAGCGCCCTCGCCGGCTGGCCTGCGGCCGGTCGATGCAGGGGTTGCCGTACCCTGGCCGCCCCATGGACGGGACGACAATGCCTAGCACAAGAAGCCTCCCCGCACGGGTCATCGTCGCCGATGACTACCCCCTGTTCCGCGACGGCCTGAAACGGGTCGTCCGCCGCTACCTGCCGCAATCCGCCGTGAGCTTGGCGGACAGCTTCGACGAGGTGTTGCGCCAGGCGCAGGCCTGCCCGGCGGAACCTCCCGTTCTCTTCGTCCTCGACCTGCAGCTTCCCGGCCTCGCCGCGCCACAGTCCATCGATCGGCTGCGCCGCGCCTACCGAAATAGCTCGATCGTCATCGTCTCGATGCTCGACGACCCATGCCTGGTGGACGAGGTGCTGGCCGCCGGCGCCGACGGCTATCTCGGCAAATCCCTGGAGGCCGGGGAAATCGGCGCGGCGCTGCGGGCGCTGGGCAGCGACGAGCCGGTGGTGCGCCTGCGCAGCGAAGGAGCGAGTCCCGCCAGGCCAGGGCACGACCGGGTGGACGCGCTGACCCCGCGACAGCGGGCGGTCCTGCGACTGATCGTCGACGGCCTGTCGAACAAGCAGATCGGCCGCGCGCTGTCGATCTCGCCGTTCACCGTGCGCATCCACGTATCCTCCCTGCTGCGCACCCTGGACGTGAGTACGCGAGCGGCGGCGGCGGCACTCGCCGTGAAGGCCGGGGTCCAGGGCAACTGCGCCGAGGTTCCTCGCGGCGTTGCCGAAAATCACAGAGCGAAAACCTCCCCGCGGCTTTCACAAAGCCTCCCACGTACTTGAGAGAACCCTCTCCATGGAAGCGGCACTTGCGCGCGGCGGTTCCAGGGGCCCATGCCGCCAGGCGGTGCTGTCCTGCCTCCGCCCGCTCGAATTCCGCTCCGGCTATGGCGGCGAAGCGTTCGCATGTAGCGGAGATGTTCGGTCCGCTGGTCGGCGGTGACGCGATCCGCAACCGGTGAGCCTGCCGGACCTGTCGATCCACTGACTCGCCAAGACGGCCTCGCACGGTCGGCGCGGGTCGTCGATAGCGGAAAAATGGATGGGCTAACCCGGCTTCGAAGGCCCGCAGAAAGCCCGGGACGCCTCGCGAGACGACGACGTCGGCTGCCAGGCAGGAGATATTCTCCTTACAAAATACTTTTAATAAAAAACATAACTTATTGATTTATATCATTAATTAAAACCTAGAATTTACTTCAAGTGGGTGAGCGAAGCGGCGGATAACGCTGCGCGTTATTCCCCCTACCGCCCGGCCCCTGGGTTCCGCAGGGCGGATAACGCCACAGGCGTTATCCGCCGTTGATGTGTCGCTGCAAGGAAAGACATGCCCCGTAAAAACCTTTATTTTACGGAGACTTGCGAGCGAAACCTGAGCCACAGCCTGCGGTTGCGCGCCCTGCGGGCTGTGGCCAGCCGGGAAGGACTACGCCTTGCGCCACCCCTGCAACTGGTTGCGGATCGGCAGTTCGCGGATGCGCTTGCCGGTGGCGGCGAAGATCGCGTTGCACAGCGCCGGCGCTATCGGCGGCACACCGGGCTCGCCGACCCCGCCCAGCGGCAGATCGCCGTCCGGCTTGAGCAGATGCACCGACACCGCCTTGGGCGCCAGCGGCATGCGCGCCAGCTCGTACTGGTGGAAGTTGTCCTGCTGGACCTTGCCATCCTTGAAGCTGATCTCGCCCAGCGCCGCCAGGCCCAGGCCCATCACGCAGGCGCCCTCGAGCTGCGAGCGGATGCGCTCGGGGTTGATCTGCGGACCGCAGTCGGCGGCGATGGTGGCCTTGTGCACCAGCAGCGCGCCGTCGTCCTTCACCTCCACCTCGATCACCACCGCCACGTAGGTGACGAAGCTGTAGTGCGCGGCGATTCCCCGCGCCCTGCCCCTGGGCAGCTCGCCGCCCCAGCCGGACTGGCGCGCCGCCTCCTCGATCACCCCGCGCAGGCGGCCGACATCGAGCGGGTAGCGCTGCGGCGACTCGCCGTAGTTCCAGCTGTCGCCGAGTTCGGCGGTGTCGATCCGCCGCGCCGGGCCGAGCAGCTTGAGCAGGTAGTCCTTCGGGTCCTGGCCAGCCTTCGCCGCCAGTTCGCCGACGAAGCTCTGGATGGCGAAGGCATGGGGGATGTTGGAGACCGAGCGGAACCAGCCGACCCGGGTGTGCGCCGGGGCCTCGGGGTTCTCCAGGCGCACGTTGGGGATGGCGAACGGCAGATTGGTCAGGCCCATGCCCAGTTCGAAGGCGCCCTGATGCTTGCTGTCCGGGCCGAACAGCGCGGTGATGCTCGGCGCCACCGAGCGATGCAGCCAGGCCTGCGGCAACCCGTCGGCGCCGAGCACGGCCTGCAGGCGCTCCACCGAGACCGTGTGGAAATAGGAGAAATGCAGGTCGTCCTCGCGGGTCCACTGCACGCGCAGGTGGCGACCGGGGAACTCCTTGGCCAGGATCGCCGCTTCGAGCACGTAGTCGGGCTTGGACTTGCGGCCGAAACCGCCGCCGAGCAGGGTCACGTTGACCGTGACCTTGTCGAACGGCAGCTTCAGCCGCTCGGCGATGCGCTCGCGGGTCACTTGCGGCGCCTGGGTCGGGGCCCAGACCTCGCAGGCACCGTCCTTGTACCAGGCGGTGGAGACCGGCGGTTCCATCGGTGCCTGGGCCAGGTGCGGCAGGTAGTACTCGGCCTCGACGATATCCCCGCCCCTGGCGAACAGCGCCGCGGCATCGCCGCTGTCACGCACCACCTTGCCCGGCTTGCGCGCGGCCTCCTCCAGTTGCTTGCGGTAGGCCGCCGAATCGTAGCCGCCGTTGACCCCGGCGTCCCACTCGAGCACCAGCGCCTCGCGGCCCTTGATCGCCGCCCAGGTGTTCCTCGCCACCACGGCGACACCGCCCAGCGGCTGGAACTCGGACGGGATCGGCCGGCTTTCGATCTCGATCACCTTGAGCACCCCCGGCACCTTCAGCGCGGCGGCGGCGTCGTAGCGCTTGAGCTTGCCGCCGTAGACCGGCGGCCGGGCGACCACCGCGTAGAGCATGTCGTCGAAGCGCGCGTCGAAGCCGAAGCCGGCGCGGCCGTTGACGATGTCGGCGCCGTCGATGGCGCGCGCCACGTCCTTGCCGATGTAGCGGAACTGCTCGGGCTTCTTCAGCACCAGCTTGTCGCGCGCCGGCACATCGAGGCCGGCGGCAGCCTCGGCCAGCTCGCCGAAGGACAGCGAACGGCCGCTGGGCGCGTGGAGCACCCTGTTCTGTTCGGCGCGACACTCGCCCAGCGGTACCTTCCACTGGTTGGCCGCGGCCTGTTCGAGCATCTGCCGCGCCGCCGCGCCGCAGCGGCGCATGGGTTCGAACCAGTGGCGCATGCTGCGCGAGCCATCGGTGTCCTGGTTGCCATAGCGCGCTTCGTCGCCAGGCGCCTGGATCACCCTGACCCGGCTCCAGTCGGCCTCCAGCTCGTCGGCCACCACCATCGCCAGGCTGGTGCGCACGCCCTGGCCCATTTCCGAGCGGTTGCAGACGATGCCGACCGTGCCGTCCTTGTCGATGCTCACGTAGATCTTCGGGTTGTCCACCCAGCCGTGGGGCATGGCGTCGGCGCCGAAAGCCTTCTGTTCCGCCGCCAGAGCGTCGCGCCAGCCCCAGTTGGCGGCGACCAGCAGCACGCCGGTGGCGCCGACGCCCTTGAGGAAGCCGCGGCGGCTGAGGTTGCCGATGACCAGGTCGTCGAGAGTCGAGCGCTTCATGCCTTGGCCTCCTGCAGCTTGGCGGAGGCGTTGTGGATCGCCGTCTTGATCCGGTTGTAGGTGCCGCAGCGGCAGATGTTGCCGGCCATGGCCGCCTCGATCTGCTCGTCGCTGGGCGCGGGATTGCTCTTCAGCAGCGCGGTGGCGGACATGATCTGCCCGCCCTGGCAATAGCCGCACTGCGCCACGCCGATGTCCAGCCAGGCCTGCTGGACGACCTCGCCGATCTTGTCGGTGTGCAGGTGGTCGATGGTGGTGACCTTCCTGCCCTGCGCCAGGCTCACCGGCGTGATGCACGAGCGCGTGGCCTGGCCGTCGATGTGGATGGTGCACGAGCCGCACAGGCCCATGCCGCAGCCGAACTTGGTCCCGGTATAGCCGACGACGTCGCGGATGGCCCAGAGCAAGGGCATATCCTCGGTGACATCGAGCTGATGATCCTGACCGTTGAGGTTGAGGGTAATCATCGGTGCACGCCTTTTCTGGTTTCTGTTTATGGATCAGCGCGGCTCTGCGATGCGCCCCAAGGCGCCGCGAACCGCCTCCCAGGCTGAAGCGGAAGATTATTCGCCAGCGCGCCGCGGCGGATAACCAGGCAGGACTGAACGTATCGTTGAATGAAATTCAACGATACCGAGACTGAGGCGGAATGCGCCGCAACGCTGCCATCCATCACCCTAGCCAAGCGCGAGGCGCTTCGCCGGCCAGGACTAGCCGCGCCGGATGCGCAGGCGCTCGGCGTGATAGATCAGCGGGCCGTACTGGTCCTCGGCGCCGCCGGGGTCGTCCAGCAGCACGCCGGTGATACGGCCCTGGCGGAACAGCAGGCGGATCGCCATCAGGTTGGCCCTGGGATCGCCCTTGAGATCGTGGAGGGAACGCGGGGTGTCGGCATCCAGCTGACAAAACACCGATTCGAGCAAAACATCGGAAGGTTCTAACGCCATGCAGTCGTATCCATCGAGAAGTACCGGCCACCATGCCCTGCCCGGGCCGCCGGTCAAAGCCCATCCCTGGAAAAACGTCTTTCCGCGCATTGAAACAATGCGCAACGATTTTCCCCGGCGCAGTGTCGCCCGGCGCCAGACCCGTTGCCAAGAACCATACATCTCCACCCGGCCCCTGCGACAACGTTGCAATACTTTCTTCACACGACTTCCGCTACAAAGGTAGCTCGCGGAACCGAGGGTTCCTTGTCCAACCCACCCATAACCGAGAAAGCAAGCGGAGGCACCCATGAACCACACTGCATCGATCCCCGCCCTGCCCACGGCCTATGACCTGCTGAACACCCGCATCCAGCGCATCATCCACGCCCCGGCGGCCCAGCAGGCCTGCCAGGCCTGCATTTCCCGATTGCCCGGTGAAGACGAGGGCGACTGGGCCCACCTGCTGGAAGACCTCGACCGTTCCAGCCAGTGGCTGCTCGACCCGCAACGCGACGGCAGCATCGTCCTGCGCTGGAGTTCCGCCGCCTGATCCTCTTTGCCGCGCGGCCGCCGAGCCGCGCGGCTTCCGCTCTTCCCTCCCGCCGCCGTTCCCGGCTATCGCGGATAGGTTCCCGGCAACAGGATGTCCCGGCCGACCTCACGGATGTCGGTATGCCCGCAGAAGGCCATGGTCAGGTCCAGCTCGCGGGCGATAATCTCCAGCGCCCGCGTCACCCCGGCCTGCCCCAGCGCGCCCAGCCCATAGAGATAGGGACGGCCGATCATGGTCCCGCGCGCGCCGAGGGCGATCGCCTTGAGCACGTCCTGCCCGGAACGGATGCCGCTGTCGAGCCAGACCTCGATGCGCTCGCCCACCGCCTCGACGATCGCCGGCAGCGCGCTGATGGTCGAAGGCGCCCCGTCCAGCTGGCGTCCGCCATGGTTGCTGACAATCAGTGCGTCCGCGCCGGAATCGGCGGCCAGGCGCGCGTCCTCGGCGTCGAGGATGCCCTTGAGCACCAGCTTGCCGCCCCAGCGCCGCTTGATCCATTCGACATCGCCCCAGTTCAGCCGTGGGTCGAACTGGCGAGCGGTCCACTCGGACAGCGAGCCCATGTCGTCGACGCCCTTGACGTGACCGACGATGTTGCCGAAACCGCGACGCCGGGTGCCGAGCATGCCCAGTGCCCAGCGCGGCTTGGTGGCGATGTTCAGCAGGTTGGCCAGGGTCGGCCGCGGCGGCGCCGAGAGGCCGTTCTTCAGGTCCTTGTGGCGCTGGCCGATGATCTGCAGGTCGAGGGTCAGCACCAGCGCGTCGCAGCCTGCGGCCCTGGCGCGCTCGATCAGGCGTTCGATGAAATCGCGGTCGCGCATCACGTAGAGCTGGAACCAGAACGGCTGGCCGACTTCCGTGGCGATGTCCTCCAGGGAACAGATGCTCATGGTCGACAGGGTGTAGCGCACGCCGAACTCGGCGGCGGCGCGTGCGGCGAGGATCTCGCCGTCGGCGTGCTGCATGCCGGCCAACCCGGTGGGCGCGATGGCCACCGGCATGGCCATCTCCTGGCCGAGCATGCGGGTGCGCAGCGAGCGGTTCTCGATGTTGCGCGCGACCCGCTGGCGCAGCTTGATCGCTGCGAAGTCGTCCTGGTTGGCGCGGTAGGTGCCCTCGGTCCAGGAACCGGAGTCGGCGTAGTCGTAGAACATCCGTGGCACGCGCTTGCGCGCCAGGCGGCGCAGGTCTTCGATATCGGTGATGACGCTCATGCAGTCCACTCCTTCGGGGGTGGCTGGATGGTAGAGCGCGACGCGCCGCCGCAGGCGGAATAATTCTCGGCATCGGCGGAAGGAAATTCCGCCGCTTCAGTCGTCCGCCGCCGGAAGGAATTCCCGGCCCTGGGCCACCGCTTCGCGGCAGATCGCCGCCAGCCAGGCGGCGAAACGCTGGCTGGCCGGCGAGGCCTGGTGGCTGCGCAGATGATAGTGATGGGTGGGCGCCGAACGCAGCGCGAACAGCGCCACCAGCCGCCCCTCGGCAAGCCAGGCGCGTGCCAGCGACGGTCGCGCCAGGGCCACGCCCTGGCCGTTGGCCGCGGCCTCCAGGGTCATGCCCAAATCGAGCAGGCGCGGCCCGGCGCAAGGCTCCGGCCAGTCCAGCCCGGCCACGCGGAACCAGGGCTGCCAGGGCTCCAGCGGCGAGCGCAGCAGCGGCAGGCCGGCGAGCATCGATGGCATCCAGGGCCGCGGCAGGCCGAGCAGCAGCCCCGGCGCGGCCAGCGGCAGCACGCGCTCCTCCAGCAGCCGCTCGCCGGCCGCCACGCCATGGCTGTCGCCGCGCACCTCGACGTCGGCCAGCGGCAGGTCCTGGCCGTCCGAGGGACTCGACAGGAGGATCTCCAGCTCGATTTCCGGACAGGCCTCGGCGAAGGACGCCAGGCGCGGAATCAGTATCTGCCGGGCGAAGGTCGGCGGCGTGCGCAGGGTCAGCCGCTGCTGGCGCTGGACCTGGCGACGATGCAGCGGAACCGCCGCGAGCTGGGCGAGGATCGGCGCGATCTGTTCGAGGTACTCGCGGCCGTGGGAGGTCAGCGCCAGGGAGCGGCCATCACGCTGCAGCAGATTGACCCCGAGCATCCCCTCGAGACCGGAGACCCGCTTGCTGGCGGCGCTGCCGGTGATCGACAGGAGTTCGGCGGCACGCTCGAAGGTGCCCAGCCGGGCAGCCGCCTCGAACGCCTGCAACGCTTCGATGGAAGGAAAACGGAAATCGTCGGGATTGAGCATGGGGCAGACTTTACCCGCTGCCCGAGGTCAGGGATAGCGGATCAGAGCCGCTGCTCGTTGGCCGCCTCGCGACGCTCCGGCGCGCCGCGCCCGCCGGAAACGTCGGCACACGCCCGGCCGGGGCTGTAGACGTCCTGTTCGTCGAGGGTCACCAGGCCGCTGTCCACCAGGCGTCCGAGCACCTGGCGGATGCTCACCAGCGACAGCGGCGTGCCGGTCTCGGAGAGACGCTGGTGGAGGGCCCGGATCGGTACCCGGCCCTGTTCCCCGGAAGCTTCCCACAGCGCATCGATCACTTTCAGCCGGGCCAGGCTCATCTTCAGGCCGGCCTCCTTCAACATCTGCTTGACGGGCGAATGGGTCATCGTGACGCTCCTTTCGTGGACGAATGGGTAGCGGGTCCCCGCCGAAGCCGAGCATCCCTGCCCGCTGCCTGCACGTGTTCCCTGGCACTGAGCGGCCGTCAGCCGCCTCTATGGTTAAAGACGAACGAGCGCGAAAAAACCGTCAGGAATTTTCCCATCAATTCTGATAGTCATTGCTTATCATTCGCTAATGCTCATCCTTTGCAGCTGTGGATCGGTATCGATCTGCCGGTCGCTGAAGGGCAACGCCTGCCATTGCTGGCGGGAAAACAGCTCGGTCTGGTCGCGATAATGCGGCGAGCGCGGATCGCTGGACTGGGAGAAGGCCAGCAGCCCGCGCGCCCGCGGCCCGCCCTCGGGGAAGGTGACCAACTGGATGTAGCTGGTGCCGCCGACCACCTCCAGGTGATCGCCCTTGCGGACGCTCTGGATCGCGTTGTAGACGCCGAAATGGCCGTCGCCGCCGGGAATCGCGATGCGCTCCTGGCCGCGGGTGCTGAGCTGCAGGTCGCCCCAGCGCGCGCCACGGGGAATGCCCAGCGCCTCCACCTCCGCCGCGGCCTGGAGCAGCGCCTGGCGTACCTGGGTGGCCACCGCAGGCTTGTCCAGGGCGATGCCGTTCGGCGTGTCGAGCGGACGTTGCGGGTCGAACGGCTCCTTCCAGGCGTCGTCCAGCTCGCCGAAACGCTGCATGAAATGCAGGAAGTAGACGAAGCCGCTGCCGCTGTCGAGGTTGGCGCTGCGGTCCCATTGCGCCAGGGCCGCGCAGGCTTGCTCCAGCGCCTTCTGCTGCGGGTTGTCGTGGCACAGGCGGAGCAGGTCCGGGAGCACCTGGTCGGCGCTGTAGACATGGTTGGCGGTGACCATTTCCTCGAGCATCCCGGCCTCCAGCGGCCGCTTGCCCTGCAGCCGGCTCAGGGCGTAGCGCGCCCGCGGGCCGATGGGTTTCTCCTGGCTGACCAGCGGCGAGAAGCCCTGCAGCGGGCTGGCCGGGTTGGTCAGCCAGGCGCTGTCGTTGGAGTTCTGTACGAAGTCCTTGCGCAGCAGCACCGGCAGTTGCGTAGCCGGAGTGATGCCGGCCTGGGCAGCGGCCGGATCGCGGCTCCAGGCGCAGCGGCTGTCCTGCCCCTGCAGGGCCGGCAGGCCTTCGGCGACCAGCTGCGGAATGGCGCAGGCGGAAATCAGCTCCGGCTTCAGGTAGGGCACCACCGACTGGTTCATGTACAGGGCGTTGCCCTGCTCGTCCGCAGCCAGGGTGTTGACCCAGGGAATTCCCTGCAACGTCTCGACCCGCCGGCGCAGATCGGCAACGTCGCGGGCCTGGTTGATCGAGTACCACTGCTGCAATACCCGGGTGTTCTCCAGGTTGGCGTCGCGCAGGGCGTAGGCTTCGCCCTTGTTCCAGTCCAGCTTGCCGGGCCAGACCACCAGCGGCCCGTAGAGCGACTGGTAGACCTTGTGCTCGACGCGCGACAACTTGCCGTCGGCGCCGCGCACCTCGATCGCGATGGACTTCTCCTCCAGCGGCAGCGAACGACCGTCGACCAGGTAGCGCCGCGGGTCCTTCGGGTCCAGCGCCAGGCGATACAGGGTGAAGTGGCTGGAGGTATCCACCGTGTGGGTCCAGGCCAGGTGGCGGCTGAAGCCGATGTTGACCACCGGCAGACCGGGCAGCGAGGCGCCCATCACGTCGAGCCGGCCGGGAATGGTCAGGTGCATCTGGTAGAAACGCATCGCGCCATTCCAGGGGAAATGCGGGTTGGCCAGCAGCATGCCCCTGCCGTCCACCGAGCGCTCGCTGCCAACGGCGATGGCGTTGCTGCCACGCTCCAGACGAAAGCGCTGGCGCCGCTGCTCGGCCACCTGGAACGCCCGCTCGCCGCTCAGGGCGACCTTCTCCGCGTCGGGCGGCGCGGCGGCCACCAACGCGTCGGCGAACTGGCCGACCCCGCCTTCCACCAGCAGGCGCCGGGTCAGGCGCAGCAGGTCATCGGTAGCGATGGCCCGCAGCCAGGGCTGGCCGAGGCAACTGGTGGTCTTGCCGTCGGCCTCGCGGAGGAAGCGGTTGAAACCGGCGGCGTAGCCTTCGAGCAACTGGCGCACCGCGGGCGTCTGCGCCTGCCAGAAGGCCTGCAGTGCCTCGGGCTGGTTGAGCCAGGCGTAGAAGATGTCGGACGGCAGGTTGTCCAGTTCGGCCGAGGACTTGCCCTCGCTGCCGAAATAGCGCGCCCGCTCGCCGCGCGCGGTGACGATCTCCTCGGCCAGCAGGCAGGCGTTGTCGCGCGCGTAGGCGTAGCCGATGCCGTAGCCCAGGCCGCGCTCATCCCTGGCGCGGATGTGCGGCACGCCATAGGCGGTCCAGCGGATGTCCGCGGCCAGCCCGGTCGGCCGGGCCACATCGGCCTGGACCGGCATCATCGAACCCAACAGCATGCCGGCCAGGCCGGTCAATACGGTACGCATCCCCATCGATGTCGTTTCTCTGCAAAGTGGTGGCCGGAACGGCCGGAACATGCAACGAAAACGCCCTGCGTGCCGGACATCCCCTGGCGGGGAAACAGGCAACACAGGGCGTGGCGGCGTGACGCCGGTCAACTGGCCAGGGCGTGCTCGTGCAAGGCACGGGCCGGAGCACCCGGCTTCAGGTGCTGGTAGAGCGAGCCGGAGATTTCCTCGGCGCGCACCGGCAGCACCGACAGCAGGGTGTCGCTGAGGCCGTGGCTGGCCTGGCAGAAGCCCTGCATGTAGATCGATGCCTGGCAACGCTGGTCGGTGATCAGGCGATAGTTGCGGTCGACCTCGAAGTCGCCGAGGTAGTCGGCCATCGGCTCCAGCAGTTGACGGTGCAGTTGCCGCTCGTAGCCGGTGGCGAGGATCACCAGGTCGTAGCGCTGCACGCTCAGTTCGCCATTGGCGGTATTGCGCAACGCCAGCTCGATGCCCTCGGCGCCTGCCGAGGCCTTCTCCACCGAGCGCAGGCTGCGGAAGGCGTGGCGCGGGACTCCGGAAACCTTCTGGCGATAGAAGATGCCGTAAATACGCTCGATCAGGTCGATATCCACCACCGAATAGTTGGTGTTGTGGTACTCGCGCACCAGGCGCTCACGCTCCGCGCCTTCCTGGTTGTAGATCAGGTCGGTGAACTCGGGCGCGAACACTTCGTTGACGAACGGGCTGTCGTCCGCCGGCTTCAGCGCCGAACCGCGCAGGATCAGGTCGACCTGTACCGATGGATAGCTGTCGTTGAGGTCGATGAAGGCTTCGGCGGCACTCTGTCCGCCGCCGATGATCGCGACTTTCATCGGCTGGCCGTTGACACAGGGCTGCTTGAGCATGCGCTCCAGGTACTGCGAATGGTGGAAGACCCTGCCATCGTCTTTTAGGTGGCGGAACGCCAGGGGAATGCGCGGGGTACCGCCGGCGCTGACCACCACCGAGCGAGTGGTCCGCACCAGTTCCTCGCCTTCGGCGTTGCGTGAAGTCACCCGCAGCGCCTCGACCTTGCGCTCGACCAGCATCGGCTCGACCGACAGTACCTCCTCGCCGTAACGGCTCTGCTCGGCGAAATGCCCGGCGACCCAGCGCAGGTAGTCGTTGAATTCCATGCGGCAGGGATAGAAGGTGCCCAGGTTGATGAAGTCCACCAGGCGCCCATGCTTGTGCAGGTAGTTGACGAAGGAATACGGGCTGGTCGGGTTGCGCAGGGACACCAGGTCCTTGAGGAAGGAAATCTGCAGTTCGCTCTGGCTGACCAGGGTATTGCCGTGCCAGCGATAGTCGGCCTGCTTGTCGAGGAACAGGACTTGCAGTTCCCCCTGGGTCTTCGCGCGTTCCTCAAGGGCGATCGCCAGGGCGATGTTCGAAGGGCCGAAACCGATACCGATAAGGTCGTGAACGACGGCGGTTGCTGTAGCCTGGGTCATTTCCAGTGTCCTCTGGATAGGCTCCCGAAACCGGGGAGCGATAGGTCAAGAGCGGCCCGTAAGGGCGTCTGTTGACTAGGAACGAGGACCGGGAAACGAAATTTAACCGCGCTGGATCAACTGGACTCCCAGGCTCGCATGCGCAGGCGGCAGTGTTTCATCGCATTGACGATGTGCTTTTCCACGAGGCTGCGGGAGATATTCAGGTGCTCCGCTATCTCGTTGTGGGAAAGCCCTTCCAGCTTGCGCAGGAGAAAGGACTCGCGACACAGCGGCGGCAACTCGTTCAGCGCCAGGGACAGCAGGTCCAGGCGCTGGCGCTGGTCCTCGAGCACCTGGGGGGAAGGCTCGGACATACCCTCCTCCTCGTCGAGGACGTGCAAGGGCTCGGCCTTGCGCACCCGGCTGCGGCGATGTTCGTCGACCGCGAGATTGAGCGCCGTCCGGTACAGGAACGCCCGCGGATGCTCGATTCGCGCTTGACTGGAGCGCTCCAGCACGCGCAAATACGCGTCGTGAGCAACGTCGGCCGCTGCCTGCCGGTCTCCGAGCCTGGCGCAGAGGAAACGCAACAGCTCCCGATAATGGTTTTCCAAGACAACTCCTGCTCGCTACCGCGTGAGCGCTATCCTTGACCGAATGGGAAACCCCACAGGCGATGTTGGCAGCCTGAAATCATTAAATTTATAATAATTCTCATCCAGCTTTAAAGCCTTGCCATCCAAGAGAGACGACAGGCGCAAACGGAACCCTCGATGAAGACACCCCTCCCCGCCGACAGCGACACCCTGGTCCAGGACGCCGCTCACTGGTGCATGCGCCTGCATGCCGAGGACTGCAGCGAGGAAGAGCGCGCCGAGTTCCGTCGCTGGCTGGCGAGCGACCCGAGGCACGCCGACGAATACGCGGCAATGGAAGAAATCTGGCAGCTCAGCGAGTTGCTCCCCCGCCGCCCCGCCGCCCCGGCGACCGTCCAGGCACGGCCACGCCCGCGGGCGTCCCGCCGGCGCCACTGGAAAAGCCAGGCGCGAGCCGCCGCGCTCGCCTTGTTCCTGCTCCCCGCCTCCGCCTACCTGGGCTGGCTGCAGGGCTGGATACCTTCCAGCTACCAGCGCTACGCGGCGCAGGACAACATCCGCCACGTCACCCTTCCCGACGGCAGCGAGGTAGAGCTTGATCTCAAGACCCGCCTCAGCTTCGCCAACTTCAGGGACATCCGCCGCGTCGCCCTGGACGAGGGCGAGGCCTATTTCCATGTCACCCACGATACGGCCCATCCATTCGTGGTCAGAGCCGGCAAGGGCTCGATCACCGTCACCGGCACCCGCTTCAATGTCTGGAAGTACCAGGACAACGTCGTCGTCACCGTGACCGAAGGCTCGGTGAAGGTTCGCAGCGAAGGATCGGGCAACGACAGCAGCCTGACCCCGGGCATGCAGGCAAGCTACTACCCCGGACTGCTGCAACCACTGGTCGAGGCGGTCGACACCCATCAGGCCCTGGCCTGGCGCGAAGGTCGCCTGGTTCTCGACGACCTGCCACTGGCCCAGGCCCTGCCGCTGATCAATCGCTACCTGGAACATCCGCTGGTCCTTACCGACAAGGCCAGCGCCGAACTGCGCATCGGCGGCATCTACAGCACCCGCGAGATACGCAACCTGGTCGAGGCCCTGCCGAAGGTCCTGCCGGTCGACCTCGAGCACCGCGACGACGGCAGCATCCGCATCAGCAGCCGCTACGCCCAACTCTGAGCCGGCGCTAAATTATCCGCTTCCGCCTTCGTATACCTGGGAGCGCCAGCCCGCCCGACATACAACGGCGGTCTCTCCACGCACCGGCCGGATTCCCGAATGAGACGAACCCGTAGTACTCGTCGCGCACTGCTCGTCGCAGTCTGCCTCAGCCCCCTGATCGCCCTGGCCGCCTGGCAGGCCTACCCGTTCCGCAGCACCAGCTTCGATACCGTGAGCGTCAGCCGCGGCAGCATCGAGAGCAGCGTCTCGGCGCTCGGCACCCTGCAGCCGCGGCGCTACGTCGACGTCGGCGCCCAGGCCTCCGGGCAGATCCGCAAGTTGCACGTCGAGGCCGGCGACGATGTGACGGAGGGCCAGTTGCTGGTCGAGATCGACCCCTCCACCCAGCAGGCCAAGGTGGATGCCGGCCGCTATTCGATCGAGATGCTCAAGGCACAACTGGCCGAGCAACGCGCCCAGTACACCCTCGCTCGCCAGCAGTACCAGCGCCAGCAGCGACTGGCCGCCGGCGGCGCAACGCGCACCGAGGACGTGCAGAGCGCCCAGGCGCAGATGCTCGCCACCCAGGCGCGGATCGACATGTACCAGGCGCAGATCCGCCAGGCCCAGGCCTCGCTGCGCAGCGACGAAGCCGAACTCGGCTATACCCGCATCTACGCACCGATGTCCGGCACGGTGGTGGCCGTCGATGCGCGCGAAGGCCAGACCCTCAACGCCCAGCAGCAGACCCCGCTGATCCTGCGGATCGCCAGATTGTCGCCGATGACCGTCTGGGCCCAGGTCTCCGAAGCCGACATCGGCCGGGTCAAGCCCGGCATGCCGGCCTACTTCACGACTCTCAGCGGCGAAGGCCGGCGCTGGACCGGCAAGGTCCGGCAGATCCTCCCGGTGCCGCCCAAGCCGCTGGATCAGAGCAACCAGGGCGGCGGCAGCCCCACCAGCGGCAGCGGCGGGCAGAGCGGCAGCGGCCGGGTGGTGCTGTATACCGTGCTGGTCGACGTGGACAACGGCGACCACCAACTGATGGCGGAAATGACCGCCCAAGTGTTCTTCGTCGCCGCCACCGCGGAAAACATCCTCACCGCACCGGTCGCCGCCATTCACGACGACGGCAAGGGCGGCCAGGTCGCCTGGGTGGTCGGCAGCAACGGCAAGCCGCAGAGCCGCCAGATCAGGACCGGCATCAGCGACCGCCTGCGGGTGCAGGTACTTGCCGGCCTGGAGGAAGGCGACCGCCTGCTGATGGCCGTTCCCGACGGCAGCGACAGCTGATGGAAAACGCCAAGCAGCCCGTCCCTCTGATCGAACTGCGCGACATCCGCAAGCGCTACGGCGGCAACGGCACTCCGGAAGTCGAGGTACTCAAGGGCGTATCGCTGTCGATCCACGCCGGCGAGTTCGTCGCCATCGTCGGCGCCTCCGGCTCCGGCAAGTCGACCCTGATGAACATCCTCGGCTGCCTCGACCGGCCCAGCTCCGGCAGCTACCACTTCGCCGGCCACGACGTCGCCGAACTGGACAGCGACGAGCAGGCCTGGCTGCGCCGCGAGGCGTTCGGCTTCGTGTTCCAGGGCTATCACCTGATCCCCTCCGCCTCGGCCCAGGAGAACGTCGAGATGCCGGCGATCTACGCCGGCACCCCGGCGAGCGAGCGACACACCCGTGCGCGGGCCCTGCTCGAACGCCTGGGCCTGGCCGAGCGCACCGCCAACCGTCCGCACCAGCTGTCCGGCGGCCAGCAGCAACGGGTCTCGATCGCCCGCGCGCTGATGAACGGCGGCCATATCATCCTCGCCGACGAGCCCACCGGCGCCCTCGACAGCCACAGCGGCGCGGAAGTCATGGCGCTGCTCGACGAACTGGCCGGCCAGGGCCACGTGGTGATCCTGATCACCCACGACCGCGACGTCGCCGCCCGCGCCAAGCGCATCATCGAGGTGCGCGACGGCGAGATCGTCAGCGACAGCGCCAACGACGACCGCCCGGCGCACCCGAGCGCCGGCGTCGGGCGCCACCTGCAGGCCGACGATCTCAGCCAGCGCCTCGCCGAGGGCAGCAGCGAACCCTCTGGGGCCTGGCGCGCCGAACTGCTGGAGGCGGTGCGCGCCGCCTGGCGGGTGATGTGGATCAATCGGTTCCGCACCGCGCTGACCCTGCTCGGGATCATCATCGGCGTCGCCTCGGTGGTGGTCATGCTCGCCGTCGGCGAGGGCAGCAAGCGCCAGGTGATGGCGCAGATGGGCGCGTTCGGCTCGAACATCATCTATCTCAGCGGCGACTCGCCGAACCCGCGCGCGCCGATGGGCATCGTCAGCAGCGACGACGTCGCCGCCATCGCCACCCTGCCCCAGGTGAAGAAGGTCATGCCGGTGAACGGCGGCGAGCTGGTGGTGCGCTACGGCAACATCGACTACCACGCCTACGTCGGCGGCAACAACACCGACTTCCCGGAAATCCTCAACTGGCCGGTGGCCGAGGGCAGCTACTTCACCGAGCGCGACGAGGCCGCCGCCACCACGGTCGCGGTGATCGGCTACAAGGTGCGCAAGAAGCTGTTCGGCAGCGCCAGCCCGATCGGCCGCTACATCCTCATCGAGAACGTGCCGTTCCAGGTCATCGGCGTGCTCGCCGAGAAAGGTTCCAGCTCCGGCGACCAGGACGCCGACAACCGCATCGCCATCCCCTACTCCGCCGCCAGCATCCGCCTGTTCGGCACGCGCAACCCCGAGTACGTGATCATCGCCGCCGCCGACGCCCAGCGCGTGCACCAGGCCGAGCGCGCCATCGACCAGTTGATGCTGCGCCTGCACCGCGGCCAGCGCGACTACGCGCTGACCAACAACGCGGCGATGATCCAGGCCGAGGCGGCGACCCAGAACACCCTGTCGCTGATGCTCGGCTCGATCGCCGCGATCTCCCTGCTGGTGGGCGGGATCGGGGTGATGAACATCATGCTCATGACCGTGCGCGAACGCACCCGCGAGATCGGCATCCGCATGGCCACCGGCGCCCGCCAGGGCGATATCCTCCGCCAGTTCCTCACCGAGGCGGCGATGCTCTCGGTGGTCGGCGGCCTGGCCGGGATCGCCCTGGCCCTGAGCATCGGCGGCGTGTTGCTGCTCGGCCAGGTCGCGGTGGCCTTTTCCCTGTCGGCCATCGTCGGCGCCTTCGGCTGCGCGCTGGTCACCGGCCTGGTGTTCGGCTTCATGCCGGCGCGCAAGGCCGCCCAGCTGGACCCGGTGGCCGCCCTGGCCAGCCAATGACGGACATGTCCATGAAGAATCTTTCCCTGCTTTCCGCCTGCCTGCTGCTCGGCGCCTGCGGCAGCGCGCCGGCGCCCCTCGACAGCGGCCTGGCCGCGCCCGCCCAGTGGCGCTACCTGGCGGCCGAGCGCAGCGATGCCAGCGATATCCGCCAGTGGTGGAAGGCCTTCGGCGCGCCGGAGCTGGACAGCCTGCTGCAACGCGCCCTGATGAACAGCCAGGATCTCGGCGCCGCGGTAGCCCGCGTGCGCCAGGCCCAGGCCTCGGCGGTGATCGCCGGCGCGCCGTTGCTGCCCGAGTTGAATGCGACGCTCGGCGCCAGCCGGCAGAAACTCCTGCGCGGCTCGGGCTACAGCGGTACCGACGCGACCTCCGACAACGACGCCGTCGACTCCTTCTCCGCCGGCCTCAGCGCCAGCTACGAAGTGGACTTCTGGGGCGGTCGCCGGGCTGCCTACCGCAGCGCCCTGGAAAGCCTCAAGGCCAGCGAGTACGACCGCGCCACGGTAGAACTGACCCTGCTCTCCGGCGTCGCCAACAGCTACCTGCAGCTATTGGCGCTGCGCGAACAGCAGCGCATCGCCAGGCTCAACCTGGACAACGCCGAGCACGTCCTGCGCCTGGTGGAGACCCGTCACGCCGCCGGCTCGGCCACCGCCCTGGAGGTCGCCCAGCAGAGCAGCCTGGTCGCCAGCCAGCGCAAGCAGCTGCCGCTGCTCGAACAGCAGACCCATGAAGCGCTGATTACCCTGGCCACCCTGATCGGCGAGCCGGTGCAGGACCTGCGGGTGGCCGAACGGCCTTTCGATAGCCTGCGCTGGCCGGAGACCGGAGCGGGCCTGCCGAGCGAACTGCTCGGTCGCCGTCCCGACATCGCCAACGCCGAAGCGCAACTGGCCGCGGCCCAGGCCGACGTCCAGGTGGCACGCGCGGCGCTGTTCCCCAGGCTGACCCTGAGCGCCTCGCTGTCGTCCGGCGCCAACCGCGCCGCCGACACTTTCCGCAGCCCCTACTACAACCTCGGCGCCAACCTGCTCGCACCGATCTTCAACCACGGCCGCCTGCGCGCCGAGCGCGACCGCAGTCTGGCGCGCCAGGAAGAACTGCTGGAAACCTACCGCAAGGCGATCCTCACCGCCTTTGCCGACACCGAGCGCTCGCTGAACAGCATCGACGGCCTCGACCGGCAACTGCACTGGCAGCAGCAGGAACTGGAGCAGGCGCAGCGCGCCTTCGACCTCTCCGACAGCCGCTACCAGGCCGGCGCGGAAACCCTGCTGACGGTCCTCGAAACGCAACGCACGCTGTACGCGGCGCAGGATGCCGCCGTGCAACTGCGGCTGGCCCGCCTGCAGGCCTCGGTCGGCCTGTACAAGGCCCTCGGCGGCGGCTGGCAGAGCGACCGCGAGAATCTCGTGCGGAAAGACTGAGGCCCGCGTTGCGCGGGCCTCTCCATCCTTACTCGCTCTTTCGCCGTTCAGCGCCTGAGCTGGTCGCGTGCCAGCTTCAGGTTGCGCGCGTACCAGGGCCGCCGCGGCGCACGCTTGAGCCAGCCGCTCAGCTGGTCTTCTTCGCTGAAGATGATGCGCAAGGCCAGCTTCATGGTTTCCACGTCCAGCTCCACCGAGTTGCTGCTCGCCTGCAGATCCGACAGGCCGCATCCATGGGTCGCCGGACCCAGCCAGGGATCGCCGACCTCGACCCATCGACCGGGCGCGAACCATTGGATGCCCTCCACTTCGCTGCGCTGCACTTCGCCAGGATGGAAACGCTCGTGGGCGCGATACCAATCCTCGATGCGGTCGTCGATCCAGCCGTGGAAGGACCAGAACACCGGATTCACATGGGACGAGAACGGATCGCCGAGGAAGTCGTTTTCCGGGCGGAACCAACGCGGGGAAAAGTCCGATGGCACCCGGTCGCTCATCACCGGCGCGCCATTGGAGGGATCGCGGGTAACCGAAGCCCAGCGCATGTGCAGCCAGTCGTGCATGCCCAGCTCCATCTCCGAGCCGAACTGACCGAGCGTCAGTTTCGCCAGGTATTCCGGGTCCTGGTATTGCGACTCCCAGACCAGGAAATTGGCGTGATAGCCCTCGTCGCTCTTCAGCCCACGCAGCCACTCGGTGTATTCGTCGTCGTCCACCGCGACCCAGGCCGGCGGGACGGAACAGCCGTCGGGATTGTCGAAGTAGCGCAGGAAGCCGACCCGGTCGTGGGCCAGCGGTACGCCCGGCAGCGGCAGGCGCCGCCAGGACGGCAGGTCCTGCATCGAGCGTGCGGTGTGCAGCATGTGCCGGTGCATGAAGAAGAAGTCGATGCCGGAGGCGTTGCGGTCCTTGTGCCGGCCACGGGCGTCGCGCTCACGGTCCAGCGGGCCGGGTTGCCAGCCGACGCCGCGCAGGGCGTTGCGCTGCTTCTCGGAAAGCCGGTGCCACTTGTCCCGCGAGGCGTGCCAGAGCTGGTGGAACAGGCGATGCTGCGGCGAGACCAGCCAGGCGAGCAAGCGCTCGTTGAGGCCGATGCGCTCGCGAGCCAGCGGAAACGGGCGCTTGACCGCCACGAAGCGGAAATCCTCCTGCGCCTGCAGCGGCGAGCGCTCGAGACGCTCGAGGCGACCGCTGAGGGTGCCGTCGCCGGCATTGGCCAGGTTGTCCCAGACTTCGTCGAACACCGCCGAGCAATCGTAGCTCGGTGTCATCGATGCGGCGTTGCCGTCCACCAGGCGCCAGCGGATGCGTGCGGAGCGCGCACCGACCAGGTCGCCAAGCAGGCGGAAGCGCGGTTCCTGCGATGCTCTCAGGCGCTCCGGAGTATCCAGGTAGCCGATCAGGCCCAGCCCTCTGGGCGCCACGTCGAGCACCAGTTCCAACCCCTCCAGCGGCAACCCCGGCAGGCCAGCGTCGGCGCCGAGCAGGCGCAGGTCCCAGATGCCGCGCAGGCGGTCGCCCAGGCGCATGGCCTCGGTGGCGGCCAGGTCCAGCGTCGCTTCGCCGGGTGTGGCCGGGTGCTCCTCGTCTTCGCGCAGGCGGACCAGATGACGATGTGTGTAGTAAGCCACCGGCAGGGCAGCCGCTCCGGTGAGCGCCAAACCCGCCATGAATCCGCGTCGAGAAACCGTCATCGTCCTACCTGTTCAGCCATGGAACCCGCTTTATCCAGCTAGAACGTTCCGTCCATCGGCAAATTTACCGGAGCCGGCGTCGCTGGCGGCACCCGGCGAATTCGCCGGCCCGCTAAATTTTCCGCCCTTGCCCTCGTCCCACCCTGACAGGTGCCCCGCTCCGCGACACAGAACGACCGGCGCCCACCGATTTCGAACCTGACTGGGACGGCAATGACTAGAACTCGCAAAAGAACGGCGCTTTACCTCGGCCTGCCACTGCTCATCGTCCTGCTGGCCATCGGCGGCTGGCTGGCCTGGACCCAGTGGCTGGACAACGCCGGCTACCCGCGCAAGGTCATGCAGCACGCCGAGGAACTGCACGAACGCATCCTCTCCTTCGACAGCCGGATCACCGTGCCACTGGACTTCGGCACCACCGGCAACGAGGTGGACAAGGACGGACCGGGCCAGTTGGACCTGGTCAAGGCCGGCCGCGGACGCCTGTCCGGCGCGGCCCTGGCGATCTTCGGCTGGCCGGAGATGTGGAACGGCCCCGACGCGCCGCACAAGCCGACTCCGGGATTCGTCGACGAGGCCCGCCACCAGCAGGAAATTCGTTACAAGATTCTCACCGGCATGGTCCGCGACTTCCCCAACCAGGTCGGCATCGCCTACTCCCCCGAGGACTTCCGCCGCCTGGCGATGGAAGGCAAGTTCGCCATTGTCATGAGCATGCTCAATGCCTACCCGCTGGGCGACGACCTTTCCCAGCTGGACAAATGGGCCGCCCGCGGCGTACGCATGTTCGGCTTCAGCTACGTTGGCAACAACGACTGGGCCGACTCGTCGCGGCCCTTGCCGTTCTTCAACGATACGGCGGATGCCTTGGGCGGCCTCTCCCCGCTAGGCAAGCAGGCGGTCGAACGGCTCAACGATCTCGGGGTGATCATCGACGTCTCGCAGATGTCGACCAAGGCCCTGGAACAGGTCGCCGCCCTCAGCCGCGCGCCCATCATCGCCTCGCACTCCGCGCCGCGCGCCCTGGTGGACATCAAGCGCAACCTCAGCGACCACGAGATGCAACTGATCAGGGACAGCGGCGGCGTGATCCAGGTGGTCGGCTTCCCCGCCTACCTGCGCCCGCTGAGCAAACCGACCCTGGACAAGCTCAACGCCCTGCGCGCGCGCTTCGACCTGCAACCCCTCGACGGCCTGGACAACGCCCTGATGCCGGGCGACCCGATCATCGCCATCTGGCCGGAACAACGCTTCGGCGAATACGCCAGCGCCCTCTACGGCATCCTCGAAGAGGAGCCGAAGGCCGGCCTCAAGGAGCTGGTGGACGCCATCGACTACACGGTGAAGAAGGTCGGCATCGACCACGTGGGCATCAGCTCGGACTTCAACGACGGCGGCGGCGTGGACGGCTGGAAGGATGTCAGCGAAATCCGCAACGTCACCGCCGAACTGATCACCCGCGGTTATTCCGATGCCGACATCGCCAAGCTCTGGGGAGGCAACTTCCTCCGCGCCTGGGGCGAAGTGCAGAAACGCGCCAAGCCGACAGCCACCCCCTGACCACGCCCGCCACGGACCTCCCGATGAACGACCGTCGTACCTTTCTCAAGCAGGCCGGCATTCTCGCCGCCGGCCTGCCGCTGCTTTCCGCAGCCCAGCCGCTGCGCGCCGAAGGCGCCCCGAGCGGCGCCGGCAATAAATGGAAAGCGCTGCGCCAGCAATTCGATCTCGACCCGCAGTATCTGCACTTCGCGAACTTCCTCCTCACCTCCCACCCCCGACCAGTCCGGGAGGCCATCGAGCGCTTGCGCGCCCGCTTCGACCGCAACCCGGGCGAAGCGGTGGACTGGCATCGCGAGGAAATCTGGAAATACGAGGACGAGGCTCGCGCCTGGGCAGGTCGCTACTTCGCCGTGCAACCTGGCCAGGTGGCGCTCACCGGCAGCACCACCGACGGCCTGGCGGCGATCTACGGCGGTCTGCTGGTGCAGCCGGGCAAGGAGATCCTGACCTCCTCCCACGAGCACTACTCCACCTACACCACCCTGGAGTACCGGCACAAGCGCATGGGTACCCAGGTCCGCGAGTTTCCGCTGTTCAAGGACCCGCACCGGGTTTCCGTCGACGAGATCCTCTCCAGCATCGCCGCCCAGATCCGCCCGCAGACCCGGGTGCTGGGCATGACCTGGGTGCAGTCGGGCAGCGGCGTGAAGCTGCCGATCCGCGAGATCGGCAAGCTGGTGCGCGAACTCAACCAGAAGCGCGACGAACAGGACCGGATCATCTACGTGGTCGACGGCGTGCATGGTTTCGGCGTGGAAGACGTCAGCTTCGCCGACTTCGACTGCGACTACTTCATTGCCGGCACCCACAAGTGGCTGTTCGGCCCGCGCGGCACCGGGGTCATCATCGCCCGCTCGGAGCAGCTCCAGGAGCACCTGGTGCCGAGCATCCCGACCTTCAGCCGGGCCGACAACTTCGGCACCCTGATGACCCCCGGCGGCTACCACGCCTTCGAACATCGCCTGGCCCTGGGCACGGCCTTCGAGCTGCACCTGCGTTTAGGCAAGGCCGAGGTCCAGGCGCGTATCCACCAGCTCAACGCCTATCTCAAGCAACGCCTGGGCGAGCATCCCAAGGTACGCCTGGTCACGCCGACCAGCCCCGAGCTGTCCTCGGGCTTCACCTTCTTCCGCGTCGAAGGCCGCGAGTGCGAGGCGCTCGCCAGGCACCTGATGGCCCATCGAGTGATCAGCGACGCCGTGGATCGCGACGTCGGCCCGGTGGTGCGCCTGGCACCGAGCCTGCTGAACGACGAGGCGGAGATCGACCGGGTGCTGGAAATCCTCGCCCCGCAGCTCGCCTGACCCCTTTCGCCACTCAACGAGAACCGCCATGCACGCATTATCGCCCCTGGCCCTGGCCGCACTGATCGTCGCCGCCGCCCCCGCCTTCGCCGACGAAGCGAAGAAACCCGGCACGGTGTTCAAGGATTGCAAGGACTGTCCGGAAATGGTCGTGCTGCCCGCTGGCAGCTTCACCATGGGCACCCCGGACGACGAGGTCGGCCGCCAGCCCGACGAAGGCCCGCTGCACCGCGTGACCTTCGCCAGGCCGTTCGCCATCAGCCGCTACCAGGTCACCGCCGGCGAACTGGACGCGTACCTGAAAGCCACCGGCGTCAAGCTGGCCGACGGCGATACCCGCCCCGGCCGCGAATGCATCGCCGGCAAGCCGCGCTACAAGCAAGGCCCTCGCCAGCCGGCGGTGTGCGTCGACTACAACGACGTGAAGAACTACGCCGCCTGGCTGTCGAAGAAGACCGGCAAGCACTACCGCATGCTCAGCGAGGCCGAGCGCGAGTACGGCGCTCGCGCCGGCAGCGCCGGCCCCTTCCCCTTCCCGTTCGACGAAGGCAAGGAATACAGCATCGCCAAGCACGCCAACACCTACGGCGCCAGCGATGGCTACAACTTCACCTCGCCGGTGGGCAGCTTCCCGCCCAACGCCTTCGGCGTCTACGACATGCACGGCAACGTCTACGAGTGGGTCGCCGATTGCTGGCACGACCACTACAACGGCGCGCCGGGCGACGGCAGCGCGTGGATGGAGGACAAGTGCGAACTGGTGCAGATCCGCGGCAACGACTGGGGCGAGCCGCCGATCTTCTCGCGCTCGGGCAACCGCAACAATGCCTACCCCGACGCCCGTGGCGACTGGATCGGCTTCCGCGTGGCCCGCGAACTCTGAGACGGACGAAGAAGGGCCGGAGCGACCCGCGTCGCTCCGGCCCTTGCGCATCCGCGACCAGGGGTTTTCAGTCCTTCTCGGCCAGCAGCGCCAGGCCTTCGTGCAAGGCCGGGAACAGACTGTCGTTGAAGTTGTTCCAGCGCAGTTCGAGGATGGTGTCGTCGGGAGATATCTTCGTTTTCAGCACGTCATGGAAGACCTCGCCGGAATCGATGCCATTGTCCACGTAGTGGAACGAGGCGCCAGTCAGGTACAAGGGTTCGACCGGCACGCTTTCCATCGTCGCCCAGTCGACGATCTTCTCTCCCCGCGCGCCATGCAATGCATCCAGGGTCGCCCAGGCGCCGCGCCGTTCGTAGGGCGAGTCGGCGCGGGTGACCCCGGGATGGATATTCATGATCCGCCGGGCGAATGGCGCCCCGGGCCGCACCAGCTCATCGAGGATGACCAGCAGGCCGTCGAGGACGACGACCTCGGCGCGCAGCTCCACCAGCGTCTCGTACAGGCGTCGCTCGAAGTCACGCTTGCCGGCCACGTGCTCCGCGGTCCCGCGCGGATGGCGACGGTAGGTGGATGGCACGTTCAGCAGCAGGTCGTTCATGCGCCGCCCCTGTACCTCCAGTTCCGCCGGGTAGAACCACTGCTGGCCAGGCCGGTAGGCGAATCCGTAGTCCTCGATCTTCTGCTGGTCGCGGGGCAGCTCCGGATCGTCGTCGTAGATCACCCCGACCAGTTCGTAGGCGTCCCCCAGCGCCGTCCGGTTCAGCGATTCGGCGAGAAATTCCAGCGGGGACTTCATGTAGCGCAGCTCGCCCTTGTAGGCCACCTGTTGCCCGGCCTTGTCGGCGGCGGCGTTTCTCAGGGACCAGATATAGGCTAATTTCCTTTTCGTCATCTCGTCTTTCTCAAGGGAATGGGTCGGACTTGAGCGCGTGCTCCGGCACAGTGTTGGACTCGACAAGGGCTTCCCGGGGAACCCGCTCGAGCGTCGCTCTCACTTAAACGCAACGAACGGCCGGCCGCCGAATTTATCGCCCCCCGGCGCTTTTGCCGGACGCCCTGGCCAAGCATCGCCACAGGCTAAATTTCCCCTTCCCGGCCTCGTCTTCAGGGCAGGCGCGAGCGTGCGCCACTCCGCCATCCGCCTCTCTGCCCTTGCGTCCAGCCGGCCGCGCCGAGGAAACCCCATGTCCGCAACACCCCGCAGCGCCACTCGCGAACTTCTGAGCATTCTCAAACCCTTCTGGCCGGCGCTCAGCCTGTCGATAGGACTGGGCATCGTCGGCGGCCTGGCCATCACCGCGCTGCTCACCTCGATCAACCGCGTACTGAACGCCGAAGGCGGCATGACCAGCGGCATGATGCTGGCTTTCAGCGCCATCTGCGCGCTGGCCCTGCTCAGTTCGATCCTGTCCAATATCGGCACCAACTACGTCGGCCAGAAGGTCATCGCCCGACTGCGCAAGACTCTCGGCGGCCGCGTGCTGTCCGCCCCGATCGAGCAACTCGAACGCTACCGCACGCATCGCCTGATCCCGGTGCTCACCCACGACATCGATACGGTCAGCGATCTCGCCTTCGGCCTGCCGCAACTGGTGATCTCCCTGACCGTGACCCTCGGCTGCCTGGGCTACCTGGCGACCCTGTCCCTGCCGATGTTCCTGGTCGCCGCCAGCGCCGTGGTGCTCGGCACCATCGCCCAGTACATCGCCCGCGGCTATGGCATGGCCGGTTTCGAAGCGGCGCGCGAAGAGGAAGACCTGTTGCAGAAGCACTACCGCGGCATGGCCGAAGGAGCCAAGGAGCTGCGCATCAACCGCCCGCGCCGGCAGCGCCTGCACGGGCGACTGCTGGACGAGACCGTGGAGCGCATCTGCCGCCTGCAGGTGCGTTCGGTGAACATCTTCCTCACCGCCAGCACCTTCGGTTCGCTGCTGTTCTTCGTGGTCATCGGCACCGCCCTGGCGGTCCAGACCTGGTGGCCGACCTCCGACCGCAGCGTGCTCAGCGGCTTCGTCATGACCCTGCTGTTCATGAAGGGGCCGCTGGAAAGCGTACTCAGCCTGTTACCGCTGATCAGTCGCAACCGTATCGCCCTGCGCCGGATCGCCGAACTCAACGAGCAGTTCTCCAATCCCGAACCCTACCTGCTGCTCGAGAACGACACCTCCAGACCGGCTCAGGAAGTGCGCAGCATCGAGCTGCGCGATGTCGGCTACAGCTATCCGGGCGTGCCGGGCTCGACGCCCTTCCGCTTCGGCCCGGTCAACCTGACGATCCGCCCGGGAGAAATCCTCTTCATCGTCGGCGAGAACGGCTGCGGCAAGACCACCCTGATCAAGCTGCTGCTCGGCCTGTACACGCCCCACGAGGGCTCGCTGCTGCTCAACGGCGAGGAGGTGACGGCACAGGCACGCGACGACTATCGCCAGCTGTTCACCACCGTGTTCGCCGACTACTACCTGTTCGACGACCTCGTCGACGGCGAACAACAATTGCCGGAGGAAGCCGGACGCTACCTGAAGCGCCTGGAAATCGCCCACAAGGTCAGCGTGAGCGACGGCAGCTTCACCACCACCGACCTGTCCACCGGCCAGCGCAAGCGCCTGGCGCTGGTCAATGCATGGATCGAGAAGCGCCCGGTGCTGGTCTTCGACGAGTGGGCGGCCGACCAGGATCCCACCTTCCGCCGGATCTTCTATACCGAGCTGCTTCCCGAGCTGAAGCGAATGGGCAAGACCATCATCGTGATCTCCCACGACGACCGCTACTTCGACAGCGCCGACCAGCTGTTGCGCCTGGCCGGTGGCCGGGTGGTCGAGGAGCTGCAACCGGCCTGAAGCGCCCAGCCCGCGAAACACGGAAAAACGATTTTTGTTTTCCGGTTTCGCGCCGACCAAACGTCTCAATGGGAAACCAAATAACAATTATTCCCAATCATGACATCCATAAGAGTATTAGAGAGCATGCCAGCACTCCGCGCACTCCCCCGTTTCACCAAGGCTCTAGTGATGCGCAACACCCTGACGCTGCATCCGCGCCTGAGCACCGCCGCCCTGGCCATGGCCCTGTTGACGCCGCTCGCCAGCCAGGCCGAGGCGCAGAAGATCCAGTTCGACATCGGCGCCCAGCCGCTGCCCAGCGCCCTGCGCCAATTCGGTCAGCAGAGCCAGTTGCAGGTGCTCTACAGCGCCGATGAAGTGCGGGGCCTGCGCAGCAACCCGGTCCGCGGCCAACTGAGCGTCGAAGCGGCTCTCGCCGAACTTCTCCGCGGTAGCGGCGCCAGCTACAGCCTGCAAGGCTCCAGCGTCACCATCAGCGCCCAGCGCTCGGCGGACTCGGTGGACCTCGGCGACATCACCGTCACCAGCCAGGAGTCGGCCTGGGGCCACGTCAACGGCTACGTGGCCAAGCGCAGCGGTACCGGCACCAAGACCGACACCCCGCTCAAGGAGATCCCCCAGACCATCAACGTGGTCACCCAGGACGAGATCAAGGCGCGTGGCTCGCAGACCATCACCGAGGCCCTGCGCTACACCCCGGGGATCACCGGCGGCGGCTTCGCCGACCGGGTGAAGATCTTCGACGAGCCGACCTCGCGCGGCTTCAGCCCGGCGCCGCTGTACCTCGACGGCCTGCACATGCCCTACGGCGGCGGCAGCACCGGCGGCGCCCTGCAGATCGACCCCTATACCCTGGAGCGCATCGAGGTGCTGAAGGGGCCGGCCTCGGTGCTCTACGGCCAGAACGAACCCGGCGGCATCGTCAACATGGTGTCCAAGCGTCCCACCGCCACCCCGATCCGCGAAGTGGTGCTCGGCGGCGGCAGCCAGGACCGTCGCTACGGCGCCTTCGACGTCGGCGGCGCGCTCGATGAACAGGGCACCTACCTGTACCGGCTGACCGGCGTGGGCCGGGACATCAACTCGGAGATCGACTATGCCGAGCAGAAACGCTTCATGCTGGCACCGAGCTTTACCTGGAACCCCAACGAGCAGACCAGCCTGACCTTCTACGGCCAGTACCAGAAGGACAACGACGTACCCGAGGCCCAGGGCCTGCCGGCCTACGGCACGGTGTTCAGCACGCCCAACGGGCGGATCAAGCGCAGCACCTTCATCGGCGAGCCGGGGCTGAACTCCTACGACCGCGACCAGTTCGTGCTCGGCTATGAGTTCAGCCACGAATTCAACGATGTCTGGACCTTCAAGCAGAACACCCGCTACGCCTATCTCGACGACCAGTACGTGGCGCCACTGCACGGTTACAACTTCGTACCCAACCCGAACACCGGTGCCAATGACCGACGCTATGCCACGCGCTATGGCGTGGACTGGTCGCAGACCAACAAGGCCTTCGGCATGGACAACATGGCCCAGGCCAAATTCAAGACCGGCGCGATCGATCACACCGCGCTGATCGGTATCGACTTCTACCACTTCAAAACCAAGTTCTTCGGTCTCTACTCGAACCAGGAACCCACCACGATCATCGATCTGTACAAGCCGGTGTACGGCAGCAAGTTCACCTTCACCAATCCCTATCGCTGGAACCGCACCACCGACCAGACCGGAATCTACTTGCAGGACCAGATGAAATGGAACCAGTGGTTCCTGACCCTCGGCGGCCGCTATGACTGGGCCAAGACCGACGCCAAGGAAACCAACGGCAAGGTCGACGCCAAGGACGAAAAGTTCAGCGGCCGCGCCGGCTTCGGCTACGAGTTCAGCAACGGCATCGTGCCCTATGTCAGCTACTCCGAGTCGTTCCAGCCGGTCGGCGGGTTGAACATGGACGAAGGCAACAAGGCCTTCAAGCCGACCACCGGCAAGCAGTACGAGGCCGGCATCAAATACCAGCCGCCGGGGCAGAACAGCTTCATCCAGATGTCGGTCTACCAGATCGACAAGAAGAACGTGCTCACCCTCAATCTCGAGAACCCCAATTTCTACGGGCAGTCCGGCGCCATGCGCTCCAAGGGTTTCGAGTTGGAAGGCAAGGCCAGCCTGACCAACAATCTCGATGTCATCGCCTCGTTCTCGCGCAACGACATCAAGTACACCAAGGACAACGAGGGGCGCAAAGGCCGCCATCCGGCCGGCACGCCGCCGATGACCGCCGCCGTCTGGCTGGACTACACCCTTGGCGGAGACACCATGTTCGCCGGCCTCGGCGCGGGGATCGGCGCGCGCTACACCCGTGGCAGCGATGGCACCGATACAGCCGTCGATCACTTCACCATCCCGTCCTACACGCTGTACGACGGCAAGCTGTCCTACGACTTCGAGAAATCCCCGCTGCAGGTGAAAGGCCTGAAGGTGCAGGTCAACCTGGAGAACCTCGAGGACAAGAAATATGTCAGCCGTTGCACCTCTGATCTCGACTGCTACTACGGCCAGGGCCGTACCATCACAACCGACCTGACCTACAACTGGTAAGGCGTCCAGGGAGACCGCTGGCCTCCCCTCGCCCCAGCCTTCATGAAAAAGCCCCGCCAGGTTCACCTGGCGGGGCTTTTTCATGGTGAATGCCGAAGTCTCAGCGTGCCAGGGCCGCCACCAGCGCCTCGGCGATCATGTCCTTGGCTTCGTCGGCCTCGTCGACGATCGCACCCATGCGCAGGAAATCATGGGTCATCCCGGGATAGACGCATAGCTCCACCTGCGCGCCGCCCTGGCGCAGGTGCTCGGCATAGGCGATACCCTCGTCATGCAGCGGGTCGCACTCGGCGACCAGCAGCAATGTCGGCGCCAGGTCAGCCGGCACCGCGCCGAGCAGCGGCGAGAAACGCGGGTCCTGGCGGTCCTCGGGGCTACGCTGGTAGTGCTGGTAGAACCACTCCAGGCTGTCCTTCTCCAACAGGTGGCCAACGGCGTAGCGCTCGATCGATTGGCGCGTGCGGCTGGCATCGGTGACCGGGTAGATCAGCACCTGCAGACGCGGTTGCGAGGCGTCTCCGCGCAGCGCCAACTGACGCGACAACACCGCGCACAGACTGCCGCCGACGCTGTCGCCGGCAACCGCTAGGCGTTGCGGATCGATACCCAATCGCTCGGCTTCGGCAGCCAACCAGCACCAGGCGTCCTCGACGTCCTCGGCGGCGGTCGGGAAACGCCACTCCGGCGCCAACCGGTAGGCCAGAGAAAGCACCACGCAACCGGCGCGCTCGGCCAGGCTGGCGCACAGCGCGTCGTGGGAATCCAGGCTGCCGACGACGTAGCCGCCGCCATGCAGGTACAGCACGCCCGGCAACGACGGCGACGCGGACAGCCCCTGGGGACTGTAGAGGCGCGCCGGCAACGACGTACCGTCCCGCGCCGGGACGAACAGCGTCTCGACGCGCGCCAGCGGCTCGTCGAGGCCAGGGTCCATCAACGCCGACGACTGGTCGAACTGCTCGCGGGCCTGTTGCACCGTCAACTGGTGCATGGGCAGGCTCTTGCCACTGCTGCGGCCGTTGCCGACCAGTTCCAGGTATGCCGCGATATCGGGGTTCAAGGCCATTTCATGATCTCCAACGGGCCGGCCCCGGCGGGGCCGGCCAAAGCTTCGTCATGAATAGACGAGGCTGCCGTGGATTTCTTCAAGCGCCTCCACCAGGGAGTCGAGCACCTCCTGCGCATGGGGGATCTGGAAATGCCCGCACGCGGCGACCCGGCCGGCCAGGGGCTGGCCGCCCAACTGACGCGACAGCGCCCGCACCTCTTCGCCGCGCCCGCGCGTCCACCAGCACAGCGGCCGGACCTGGATCGGCGAGCAACTATCCAGTTGCCCGGAGAGTTGCTTGAGCTGCCGGGCGACCAGGAATACCTGGGCCAGTTCGTCGCAACCCAGCCCTCCCTTGCCGGTCTGGCCGACGCCAAGGCACTGGGCGATGGCGGCGCTGACGTTGTCGCGCTGCTCCACCCCGGCGGCCAGTGGCGGACGGGTTTCCAGGCCGGCGCTGACGCTGAGGAAGTCCAGCAGATCCTCGCGCCAGTCATCGGCGGCGGGCGCCTCGGTTCCCGGCACATAGCTGTCCAGCAGGCCGAGGAAGGCGACCTGCTGTCCCTGCCGCTCGAGTTCGGCGGCCATCAACATGCCCAGGGTCCCTCCCAGCGACCAGCCGAGCAAGTGATAGGGGCCCTCGGCCTGGCGCTGGCGGATCAGTGCGACGTAATCCTCGGCCATCCGTTGCAGGGAAACGTCCCGCCAGTTCGGATCCAGCAGCGAGCGGGCCTGGATCGCCAGTACGCTACGGCGGCCATTCAAGCGCCGGGCCAGCGGTTCGTAGTCGAACACCGTGCCGAAGCCGGCATGCACGCAGAACAGCGCCGGGCAGCCGGCCACCGCCGCGTTCAGCGCCAGGATCGGCGACGGCGGCGCAGCGCTGTCGTCGTACCCGGACAAGGCGGCGATGCTCGGCTTCTGGATCAGGTCGCGCAGCTTCAGGCTGAAGCCCAGCTTCTTCAGGGCACGGGCCTTGGCCACCACCTGCATGCTGAGGATGGAGTCGCCACCCAGTTCGAAGAAGTTGTCGTGCACACCGATCCTTGCGATGCCGAGCACTTCCTGCCAGATACCGGCCAGGGCCTGCTCCAGCTCATTGCGCGGCGCCACGTAGGCCTCGCTGGCGGTGACGTCGATGTCCGGCAGCGCCTTGCGGTCGATCTTGCCGTTCGGCGTCAGCGGCATCGCCGGCAACAGGGCCAGGTGCGCCGGTACCATGTACTCCGGCAGATCGCGCTTGAGGCGCTCGCGCAGACGTTCGAGCAGGCCCGGGGCGTCCACGCCATCTTCCGCGACCACATAGCCGAGCAGTTGCTTGCCACTCGCCCCGTCGCGGGCGATCACCACCGCTTCGCGGACCTCGTCGGCATCCTGCAGGCGCGCCTCGATCTCGCCCAGTTCGATGCGGAAGCCCCGCACCTTGACCTGGTTGTCGATGCGCCCGAGGTAGTCGAAGGTACCATCCTCGCGCTGGCGAACCAGGTCGCCGGTGCGATAGAGACGCTCACCGGCACGGCTGAACGGGCTGGCGACGAAGCGCTCGGCGCTCAACCCCGGCCGCTGCAGATAACCTCGCGCCAGACCGACGCCACCGAGGTACAGCTCCCCGGCCACGCCCGCCGGCAACGGGTTCAGGTCAGCGTCCACGACATAGCCGCAGCGCTCGCCGACGAAGCTGCCGATGGGCGCATAGGCAGCGCCGCATTCGGTGTCCATGGCAGCCTTCCAGATCAGCGGCGTGACCACGGTTTCCGTCGGGCCATAGCCGTTGATGATGTAGCGCGGTTTCAGCGCGCGCTTGGCCAGTTCGAAACCGGCCACCGGCACCGCGTCGCCGCCGAAGCAGTAGATACGTACCGGCGGCGGGTTGCCGTCACGCTCGGCATGCTCGGCCAGCTGTTGCAGGTAGACCGGCGGGAACGCGGCAACCGTGACCCCGTGGCGTTGCATCGCCGCGTAGGTCTGCTCCGGCGTCCACAGTGCATCGTCGCGCAGCAGCAGGCTGCCACCGTGGCCCAGGGCGGTCAGCCAGCGTTCATGGGCGCCGTCGAAAGCGAACGACATGAAGTGCAGCTCGCGATCGGCAGGGGTCATCTCGTAGCGCTCGCCGACCGCGTCGATGTGCATCGCCAGAGGACCATGGCTCACCGCGACGCCCTTGGGCAGGCCGGTGGAGCCGGAGGTATAGATGACGTAGGCGAGGTTGGCGGGATGGACCTCGACCTGCGGCGCCTGCGCCGGATGCTCCAGCAGATCCAGGCGGTCCAGGGCCAGGGCGGGAACGCCGGCGGGTACCGGCAGTTGCGCCAGCGCCTGGCTTTCGCTCAACAGCAGGGCGATGCCGGAGTCCTGCATCAGGTAAGCCAGTCGCTCACGCGGATACGCCAGGTCCAGCGGCACGTAGGCGCCACCGGCCTTGAGCACGGCGAGGAGCGCGACGACCAGTTCGGTGCCGCGCGGCAGCGCCACACCGACCCGCACGTCGGCCGCCACGCCGCGCTCGACCAGCGCATGCGCCAGGCGGTTGGCCCGCGCGTCCAGCTCGGCGAACGAGTGGCTGCGCTCGTCGAACACCAGCGCGGTGGCGTCCGGCGTGCGCCGGCTCCACTCGCCGATGCGCTGGTGTACCAGCGGATACCGATCCGGACACGCGCCATCCGCCAACGGCACCCGGGCACTCGGCAGGCCGATGTTGCCCAGGCGGCACTCGGCGTCGCCGCTCAAAACCGCGAGCAGTCCCTCCATGTCCGTGCGCAGGCGCTCGACCGAAGCCACGGCGAAGTGCTCGCGCAGGAACATGTATTCGATTGCCAGCCCGGAATCGTCGCTGGTCACCATCAGGTCCATGGGGAAGTTGGTCAGACCGGCGCTGCGCATCTCGCCGAAGCGCAGCGAATCGTCGCGCCAGTCACGCAGCGTCCGGTCAACCGGATGGTTCTCGAACACGATGATGCTGTCGAACAGCGATTGGCCGCTACGCCCGGCCCAGCGCTGGATGTCGCTGAGCGGGGTGTACTCCTGCTCGCGCATCTCCAGGTTGTAGTCCTGCAGGGCTCTCAGCCAATCGCCGACGCACTGTTCCGGCGCCACTTCGCAGACCACCGGCAAGGTATTGATGAACAGCCCGAGGATCCGCTCCGACGCCTCCAGGCTGGCCGGCCGGCCGGCAACGGTGGCACCGAAGGACACGCAGCGCTGGCCGCTGTAGCGACTCAGCAGGAGCAGCCAGGCGCCCTGTACCAGGGTATTGAGCGTTACTCGCTGGGATTGGGCGAAACGTTTCAGATGCTCGGTGGCATCGCTGTCCAGGCGCGTGTACAACGCCTGGTGCCCATATCCTTCGCGGGCAGCGTTGAAGGCGTCGGCCAGGTAGGTCGGCTCGTCCATGCGCGCCAGCTGGCGGCGCCAGAAGGCCTCGCTGGCCTTGCCATCGCGCGCCCGCAGCCAGGCGATGTAGTGCCGGTAAGGGACGGCGGGCGGCAGGCTGCCGCCGGAATAGAGTTCGAGTATCTCGCCGAACAGCTGCGAAGTGCTCCAGCCATCGATGAGAATGTGGTGGTAGGTCCAGATCAACTGGTAGCGATCCTCGCCCAGGCGCAGCAGGCGCACCCGTTGCAACGGCGGCTGCCCCAGGTCGAAGCCCTTGCGCCGCTCCTGTTGCGCGACCTGTTCCAGTGCTTCGTCGCTTATCGCCCGCCCACGCCAGTCGAGGACCTCGAATGGCAGCCCGGGATCGGCCAGGACAAATTGCAGAGGCTCCTCCTGGTCCAGCCAGAGGAAGCCGCTGCGCAACACTTCATGGCGCTGCGCCACCGCCGACCAGGCGCGTTGCAGGCGCTGCGGATCGAGTCCGTCGACGGCGATGCTCAACTGGTTGATGTACAACTCGGCGTCCGGGCTGTTCAGTCCGAGGAACAGCATGCCCTGCTGCATCGGCGAGAGGCTGTAGAGGTGTTCCAGCTGTTGGTGGGGCAACGGCAGCGCCTGCACCTGCTGCGGCAGCAGATTGTGCAGGACGGCGCCGTCGGGCACGCTCGCCGGCTCTGCGACGGGCGCCGCCGCGCCGCAGCGCTCGGCCAGCTTGCGAATGTTCTGCAACTGGAACAGGTCGCGCGGGCTCAGTTGCAATCCGGCCTGGCGTGCACGGCTGACCACCTGGATCGAGACGATCGAGTCGCCGCCGAGGGCGAAGAAGTTATCGGTCACGCCAACCCGCTCGCGCCCCAGGACATCCGCCCAGATCGCCGCCAGTTGCCGTTCCGTATCGCTGGCCGGCGCCACGTATTCGCCGAGTCCGTCTTCCGCTTCGAGCTTCGGCAGCGCCTTGCGCTCCAGCTTACCGTTCGGACTCAGCGGCATCCGCTCCAGCGCCAGCCACTGCGCCGGCACCATGTATTCCGGCAGGCTCGCCGCCAGGTGCGCGGCCAGCGCTTCGCGCCAGTCGCCGCCCTCGCTCTCCAGCACCACGTAGCCGACCAACTGCTTGCCGTCCACCGCCAGCACCGCCGCCTCGCGCACCCACGGATGCTCCAGCAGGCGCGCCTCGATCTCGCCCAGTTCGATGCGTAGGCCGCGCAGCTTCACCTGGTGGTCGATCCGCCCGGCGTACTCGATCACCCCGTCGGCGCGGTAGCGCGCCAGATCGCCGCTGCGGTACATCCGCTCCCCGGCCACGAACGGGCTGGCGACGAAGCGCTCGGCGGTCAGCCCCGGACGCTGGTGGTAGCCACGGGCCAGGCCTCGGCCGGCCAGGTACAGCTCGCCGAGCACGCCCACCGGCACCGGCTCCAGGTTGCCATCGAGGATGTAGCAGGCCAGGTTGGCGATCGGCCGGCCGATCGGCACCGCGTCCTTGCCCTCCTCCACGCAGGTCCAGTGGGTGACGTCGATGGCCGCCTCGGTCGGGCCATAGAGGTTATAGAGGCTGGCCTGCGGCAGCTTGGCGAACACCTGCTGCTGGGCGTCCGCCGGCAGCGCCTCGCCGCTGCAAACGATGCGTTTCAGGCTGGTGCAGGAGGCGACGTCTTCGTCCTGCATGAACGCGTGGAGCATCGACGGCACGAAGTGCAGCGTATCGACCCTTTCGCGGTTGATCAGCGCCACCAGCTTCGCCGGGTCGCGATGATCGCCCGGCGCGGCCACCACCAAACGCGCGCCGGTCATCAGCGGCCAGAAGAACTCCCAGACCGATACGTCGAAGCTGAACGGGGTCTTCTGCAACACCGTGTCGCCGACGCCCAGGCCGTAAGCCTGCTGCATCCAGCACAGGCGGTTGCTCAGCGCCGAATGGCGGTTGCCGGCGCCCTTGGGCTTGCCGGTGGAACCGGAGGTGTAGATGACATAGGCAAGATTCTCGCCGTTCAGCTCGATCGCCGGATTGTTCTCGGCATGGTTTTCCAGCCAGGCATCGGCCTGGTCCAGGTCGATCCGCTGCACGCCTCGCGCCAGCGGCAGCTTCAGGTGCGACTGGCTGAGCAGCAGCTGCACGCCGCTGTCCTCCAGCATGTAGGCCTGGCGCTCCTCGGGATACTCCGGGTCCACCGGCACGTAGGCACCGCCGGCCTTGAGGATCGCCATCAGGGCCACGACCATCTCGATGGAACGCTCCATGGCCACGCCCACCAGGCGGTCCGCACCGACCCCGCGCTCGATCAAGGCATGCGCCAGGCGGTTGGCCCGGCGGTTCAGCTCGGCGTAGTCCAGGCGCTCCTCGCCGAAGGCCAGTGCCGGCGCCTCCGGGTTGCGCTCGACCTGCTCCTCGAACAGCTGGTGCACGCCGCGTTGCCGCGGGTACTCGGCCGCAGTGGCGTTCCAGCCTTCCAGCAACTGGTAGCGCTCGGCGGCAAGCAGACTGTCCAGCTCGCCCAACGACACCCCCGGGTTTTCGCACATCCCCAGCAACAAGCGTTCGAGGCGTTCCGCCAGGCACACGATCTCCGCCTCGTCGAAAGCCTGGCGGGAATAGCTGTAGTGCAGTTCGAGGGTCTCTCCGGCGCTCACCAGCAGCGTCAGCGGATAGTGCGTCTGCTCCTGGTTGCTAAGCGCGTCGATCCGCATGTCCGTCGGTGTTTCTTCCGCCAGCGCTGCGGAAACCGGGTAGTTCTCGAATACCAGGATGTTGTCGAACAGGGCCTCGCCGATCCGCCCTGCCCAGCGCTGGATGTCATACAACGGCGTGTGCTCGAACTCACGCAGTGCCAGGTTCTCGCCCTGCACCGCCTGCAGCCAGTCGCCAAGCGACTGCTCCGGACGCGGGCTGGCGACCACCGGCAGGGTGTTGATGAACAGGCCGATCTGTTCTTCGATCCCGCGCAACTCCGCCGGACGACCGGACACGGTGGCACCGAAGGCCACGGTGTCCTGCCCGGTGTAGCGTTGCAGCAGTATCAGCCAGGCTGCCTGGACCAGAGTATTGAGCGTCACCTTCTGCTCGCGGGCGAACGCTGCCAGGCGCTGGCTCGTGGTGGCATCCAGGTGCCGGTAGCGATCGGCATGGCCCTCGGCGCCCCGCACCCCACGGGTGACCGCCGGAACCAGCAGGGTCGGCTCGCCCAGCCGCAGCAGGCGCTGCTTCCAGAACGCCTCGGTGCGACCCGCGTCCTGGCGTTGCAGCCAGGCGATGTAGTCGCGATAGCGACCGCCCGAGCGCGGCGGCGTCTCGCCGCGGTAGCGCTGCAAGACTTCACCGAGCAACTGCGAGTTGCTCCAGCCGTCCATGAGGATGTGATGGTTGGTGTAGATCAGGTGGTGCCGGCGCTCGCCGGTACGCACCAGCACCAGCCGCAGCAGCGGCGCCTCGGCGAGTTCGAAGCCGAGCCCGGCCTCGCCGGCCGCGAGGACGTCGAGCGCCTCGGCGAGGTCCGCGCGGTCGCGCCAGTCGTGCACGCTGAACGGCACTTCGACGCGCTTGCGCACCAGTTGCAGCGGCTTCTCCAACGCGCCCTGCCAGAGGAAGCCGCTGCGCAGGGCTTCGTGGGCATCCAGCGCCGCCTGCCAGGCCTCGCGGAAGCGTTGGGGATCCAGACCTTCCACGTCCAGACGCATCTGGTTGATGTAGTCGCCGCTGTTCTGCTGGTACAGGCTATGGAACAGCATGCCCTGCTGCATCGGCGACAGCGGATAGAGATCCTCCACCTCACCCGCCGCCAGGGGCAATGCGTCCAACTGCCGCTGGTCGAGCCCGGCCAGGGGGAAGTCCGATGGGGTCACGCCTTCGACACCGGCGGCGCAACAATGCTCGATCAGCGCCAGCAGCTCGTCGCGATAGGCATCGGCCAGGCGAACGATGCTCGCCTCGCTGAAACGCGCGGCGCTGAAGCTCCAGTCGATGCCGAGCCGGCCGGCATAGACCTGGCCGTTGAGGCTCAGCCAGTTGTCCAGCGGCGCGTCGCTGTCGCGCTCGCTGCCGGCCGCGTCGGCGCTGGGACGGAACAGCGCGGAGGAATCGGCGGAGAAGCTGCCGTCGAACTGCCCCAGGTAGTTGAAGGTGATGCGCGGACTCGGCAGGGCCGCCAGCGCCGCCCGATCCTCGGCGCTGCCGAGGTAACGCAGGACGCCGAAGCCCAATCCCTTGTGCGGAATCGCGCGCAGTTGTTCCTTGATCCGCTTGATCGAAGCGCCCAGCTCCGCCACCGGCGACAGGCGCAGCGGGAACAGGCTGGTGAACCAGCCCACCGTGCGGGTCAGGTCGATGTCTTCGAACAATTCCTCGCGGCCGTGTCCTTCGAGCTGGATGAGGGTATCCGCCTGGCCGCTCCAGCGACCGATGACCCGCGCCAGCGCGGTAAGCAGCAGATCGTTGACCTGGGTCCGGTAGGCCGCCGGCGCTTCCTGCAACAACCGGCGCGTGGCCTCTTCGCTCAGCTCGGTACGTGCCGAACGGACATGCCGGAGCGATTGCGCGCCCTCGCGATCGTCGCAGGGCAGTTCGGTGGACACGCCTTCGAGCTGCGCCAGCCAGTAGCCGCGCTCGCTCTCCAGGCCGCCGTCGCGGGCATGCGCCTGCAGGCGTTCGGCCCACGCCTTGAAGGCGCTGGTCTTGGCGGGCAGCGCAACGGCCTGGCCGGCCTGCAACTGGCGGTAGGCGGTCTGCAGGTCTTCGAGCAGGATCCGCCAGGACACCCCATCCACCGCCAGATGGTGGATCACCAGCAACAGCCGCTGGCTGCCGTCTCCGAGTGTCGCCAGCAGCGCGCGCAACAGAGGCCCGTTGCCCAGGTCGAGGCTGCGCTGGGCCTGCTCCGCCAGGGCTTCCAGCGCTTGCCCATCGGCGACCGAGCGCTGCCACAGCAACGCCTCGCCGGCCTCGACCGCGCGGTGTTCGGCGCGCCAGCTCCCGTCTTCGAGACGGAAGCCCAGGCGCAACGCATCATGGTGCGCCAGCAAGGCCTGCAGCGCCTGTTCCAGCAGCGTACCGTCGAGCGCCTGCCCCGGTTCCAGCAGGACCGACTGGTTCCAGTGCTGGCGCCGCGGAATATCCTGCTCGAAGAACATCTGCTGGATGGGCAGCAGCGGCGTGCTCCCGCTGATCGGCCCCTGTTCGGCGCTGGCCAGGCCGCGGCCCTCGACGGCCACGCCGGCCAGGCCGCGGATCGTCTGGTGCAGGAACAGGTCCCTGGGCGCCAGCCGGATCCCGACCTGGCGCGCGCGGCTGACCACCTGGATGGAAATGATCGAGTCGCCGCCAAGTTCGAAGAAGTTGTCGTCCAGGCCGACGCGGCCAAGCTTCAGCACATCCGCCCAGATCGCCGCCAGGCGCTGCTCCAGCTCGCTGCGCGGCGCGGCATAATCCTGCTGCAGACGGCTGGCGTCCGGCGCGGGCAAGGCACGCCGGTCCAGCTTGCCGTTGGCCGTCAGCGGCAGGCGCTCGAGGAACAGCAAGTGGGCGGGCACCATGTGCTCCGGCAAGCTCGCCTTCAGGGCCTGGCGCAGCGTATCGCGCAACGCGGCGGGGTCGCTTGGCGCCGCCTGCGTCACGACATAGCCGACCAGTTGCGTAGCGCCCGCTCCCTCGTGAGGCAGCACCGCTACCTCGGCCACGCCCGGCTGTTCGAGCAGGCGGGCCTCGATTTCGCCCAGTTCGATGCGGAAGCCGCGAATCTTGACCTGATGGTCGATCCGACCGACGTATTCGACTACCCCGTCGCAACGATAGCGAGCCAGGTCGCCGGTCCGGTACAGACGTCCCCCGGTCGTGGAGAACGGATCGGCCACGAAGCGCGTGCAACTCAGCTCGGGGCGGTTCAGATAGCCCCGCGCCAATCCCGCGCCCCCCACATACAGCTCGCCGATGCAGCCCCTGGGCACAGGGTTCAGCCCGGCGTCGAGCAGATACCATGACAGGTCCGCGATCGGTTCACCGATCGGACTGGCCGCCCCGCCTTCGAGGTCCGCCAACGACAGCGGACGATAGGTCACGTGGACCGTGGTCTCGGTGATCCCATACATATTGACCAGGCGCGGCGCGCGATCGCCGAAGCGCTCGAACCATGGGCGCAGGGCCTGCACTTCCAGCGCCTCGCCACCGAACACCACATGCCGCAGGGCCAGCGGCGCAACCTCCTGGCCGGCGCAGGCGACCTGCATCAACTGCTTGAAGGCCGACGGCGTCTGGTTCAGCACCGTCACCCGCTCCCGGCACAGCAGGCGCAGGAAGTCCTCGGGCGAACGGCTGGTCTCGTACGGGACGATGACCAGCCTGCCGCCATGCAACAGCGCGCCGAAGATCTCCCAGACGGAGAAATCGAACGCGTAGGAGTGGAACAGGCTCCAGGCGTCGTCCGCGCAGAAGCCGAACCAGTGCCGGGTGGCGTCGAACAGGCGTAGCACGTTGCCATGCGGCAGCAGGGTGCCCTTCGGTTTTCCGGTGGAGCCGGAGGTGTAGATCACATAGGCCAGGTTATCGACGCCGACGGCGCTCTGCGGATCGCTCTCGGGGTAGCCGGCCCACTCCTGCTCCGCATCCAGCAGCAGGCACGGCAAGCCCTCGCCGAGCGGCAAGCGTTCGCACGCCTCGCGCTGGGCCAGCAGCAGGCGGATGCCGCTGTCCTCGATCATGTAGCCCAGGCGATCACGTGGATAGCGCGGATCGAGCGGGACATAGGCGCCGCCGGCCTTGAGGATAGCCAGCAGGCCGACGATCATCTCCAGGCTGCGCTCGGCCGCCAGGCCGACCAGCACGTCGGGGCCGACACCGAGTTCGATCAGCCGGTGAGCCAGGCGATTGGCCCGCCGGTTCAGCTCGCCATAGTCGAGCGCGCGTTCGCCGTAGACCACCGCCGTCGCCTGCGGACGCTCGGCGGCCTGGCGCTCGATCAGGCGGTGCAGGCAGGACGCCGGGGGGAAGTCCTGCGGATGGGGGTTCCATTGCAGCAGGTCGGCGCGCGCTTCGGCCTCGTCCAGAAGTTTCAGCTCGGCGATGCGCGCGTCCGGCCGGGCGACGATCGACTGGAGCAGGTTCAGCCAGTGGCCGGCGATGCGCTCGGCGCTCGACGCGTCGAAGAGATCGGTGGCATAGGTCAGTTCGGCAAGCAGGCCACGGGAGGACTCGTAGGTATCCAGGGTCAGGTCGAACTGCGCGGTCTGTACGTCCCAGGCCAGGTCCTCGACCTCGAGTTCGCCCAGAGCGGCGAAGCGCGAGCCGCGATGATCGTCGCGCTGGTGGTTGTACATCACCTGGAACAACGGCGCATGGCTGAGGCTGCGTTCCGGCTGCAACGCATCCACCAGTTGCTCGAACGGCAGGTCCTGGTGGCCCTGCGCTTCCACCACCGCCTGCCGGACCTGCCGCAGCAGCTCGCGGAACGGCAGTTGTCCGTCGAGTTCCGCGCGCAGCACCTGGGTGTTGACGAAGAAGCCGATGAGCCCCTCGGTTTCCTCGCGATTGCGGTTGGCGATGGGTACGCCGACGCGAATGTCGTCCTGCCCGCTGTAGCGATGCAGGAGCGCCTGGAACGACGCCAGCAGCAGCATGAACAACGTGCTCTGCTCGGCCTGGGCGAGCCGCCGCAGGGCCTCGGCGAGCTCCGCCGGCAACGGGATGCCGATGCGCCGGCCACGATGGCTCTGTTGCTGCGGTCGCGGCCGGTCGCCGGGCAACTCCAGCAAAGGCTGCTCGCCGCCCAGGCGGGAGACCCAGTAGCCCAGCTGGCGCTCGCGCTCGCCGCCATCCATCCACTGGCGCTGCCAGGCCGCGAAGTCGGCGTACTGGATCGGCAACTCCGCCAGCGCGGGAGACTCGTCCTGCCGAAGCGCGGCGTAGACACGGATCAGCTCGTCCACCAGGACCTGCATCGACCAGCCATCGGCGATGATGTGGTGCAGGGTCAGCACCAGCGCGCATTCGTCCGTCGCCAGCGGCAACAGCAGGACCCGCAGCAGCGGTCCGCGCTGCAGGTCGAACGGCCGATGGGCCTCGGTTTCCACCAGTGTCTTCAGGTCTTCGCCGGCCGCCAGCGGGGGGCGCTCCTCGATGGGCACCGGCAGCGCCGAGTGGATGACCTGGCGCGGCGCGCCATCGTGTTCGACGAAGGTGGTGCGCAGCGTTTCATGGCGCTGCACCAGCAGGTCCAGGGCCTCCTGCAGGGCGTCGCGCCGCAGTTGCCCCTTCAGGCGCAGCGCCACCGGGATGTTGTAGGCCGCGCTGTCCGGCTCCAGGCGCCAGATGAACCACTGGCGCTCCTGGGCGAACGACAGCTGCGGCGACGCATCCCTGGCGCCCCGGACGATCCCGCCCTGGGCGGCCGGCGCCAGCTGCGCCACGGCCTGCGCATAGGCGCGCAGGGTGCTGTGCTCGAACAGGGTGCGCAGCGGCACTTGCAGGTCGAGGCGGCGGCGTACCCGGGAAACCACCTGGGTCACCAGCAGCGAATGGCCGCCCAGCTCGAAGAAATTGTCGTCCCGACCGATGCGCCCGAGCTTCAGGACCTCGCTCCAGATCGCCGCCATGGCCCGTTCCAGCTCGCCTTCGGGCGCGACATGGGCGTCCCGGACCGCGTTCGCGTCCGGCAGCGGCAGCGCCTTGCGGTTGATCTTGCCGTTCGGCGTCAGCGGCAGGCTCGCCAGCAGCAGCATGTGCGCCGGCACCATGTAGTCCGGGAGAACCGCCAGCAGACTGTTCTTCAATGCGCTGCGCAGCTCCTGCTGGCGCGCCGACTCGGCGCCGACCAGCGCGGCCTCGGCGGGCACCAGGTAGGCCACCAGGATCGGCCCGGCCGCGCCCGGCTGGGCGACGACCACCGCCTCGCGCACGCTGTCCTGCTCCAGCAGGCGCGTCTCGATTTCGCCGAGCTCGATGCGGAATCCGCGGATCTTCACCTGGTGGTCGATCCGTCCAAGGTATTCGATGACCCCGTCGGCGCGGTAGCGCGCCAGGTCGCCGGTGCGGTACAGGCGCGAACCGTCGGCGGCGAACGGGTCGGGCAGGAAGCGTTCGGCGGACAGGCCGGGGCGGCGATGGTAGCCACGCGCCAGGCCGTCGCCGCCGATCAGCAGCTCGCCGGCGACGCCGGGTGGGCATGGGTTCATTTCGCTGTCGAGGATGTACAGCGCGGTGTTTGCCAGCGGCCCGCCGAGGAACGGCCGGGCCTCCTCACCGAGGCGGAACTGCGCCGACCAGATCGTCGTCTCGGTCGGCCCGTAGAGATTCCAGGTCGACGCCGACAGTTCGCGCATACGCGCCGCCAGGTCCTCCGCCAGCGCCTCGCCACCGCACAGCAGGGTGCAGCCACGCAGCAGGTCGACACGCTCGCTGTCGCACAGCATCCGCCAGGTCGCCGGGGTCGCCTGCAGTACCGTGACGCCCTGTCGCTCGACCAGGTCGAGCAGGGCTTCTGGGTCCTGGGCCTGTTCGCGGCTGGCGAGCAGCACGCTGGCGCCACGCGCCAGCGGCACGTAGAGCTCGAGGCCGAAGATATCGAAGGAGAAGGTGGTCACCGACAGCAGGCGGTCCCGCGCCAGCATGCCCGGTTGTCGGGCGATGCTGCAGACGAAGTTGGTCAGGGCGCGGTGGCGGACCATCACGCCTTTCGGCTGGCCGGTGGAACCGGAGGTGTAGATCGCGTAGCAGAGACTGTCGGGCGCCTGCGGCAGGTCCGGGTTTTCCGCCGGGTAGCCTTGCACCAGTCGCTCCAGGTCATCGAGCAGCAGGCTTCGCAGCCCATCCGCCCGCGGCAGGCGCGCCAGCACGCTTTCCTGGCTGAGCAACAGGCGCAGCCCGCTGTCATCGATCATGTACTGCAGGCGATCCGCGGGATACTGCGGGTCCAGCGGCACGTAGGCGCCACCCGCCTTGAGCACCGCCAGCAGGGCCACCACCATGGGTACGCCGCGCTCCAGCGCGATGCCGACCAGTACATCGCTACCGACACCCTCCTCGCGCAGGCGCCGGGCCAGGCGGTTGGCCAACGCATTGAGTTCGGCGTAACTCAGGCGTTCCTCGCCGAACAGCAAGGCCGGCGCGTCCGGGGTCAGGCCGGCCTGGGCCTCGAACAGGCGATGCACGCCCTGCCCGGCGGGATACTCGCTCGCCGGCAGGCGGCTGCGTTGCAGCAGCGCGGCGCGCTCCTCGGCGTCGAACAGCGGCAGGTCGCCGAGGCGTCGCCGCGGCTCGGCGACGATGGCCTCGAGCAGGTTGCGCCAGTGGCGCGCCAGGCGCTCCACGGTCGTGGCCTCGAACAGGTCGGTGGCGTAGGTGAACTCGGCGTGCACGCCCTGTTCCGACTCGTAGGTGTCCAGGGTCAGGTCGAACTGCGCGCTGTGCGCGCCCCACGAGAGGTCCTCGACGTTCAGCCCCGGCAATTGCGCTGCCAGCGACTGGCGACCTGCGGAACCCAGGTTCTGGTGGTTGTACATGGCCTGGAACAGCGGGCTGTGGCTGAGACTGCGCTCCGGCTGCAAGGCCTCGACCAGTTGCTCGAACGGTAGGTCCTGGTGGGCCTGGGCGCCGAGCGCGGCGACACGGGTCTGCTGTAGAAGGTCAAGGAAAGGCATCTGCGCATCGAGGTCGGCGCGCAGCACCTGGGTATTGACGAAGAAGCCGATGAGCCGCTCGGTCTCGACCCGGTTGCGGTTGGCCACCGGCACGCCGACGCGGATGTCGTACTGGCCGCTGTAGCGATGCAGGAGCGCCTGGAACGAGGCCAGCAGGAGCATGAACAGCGTCGCCCCTTCGCGCTGCGCCAGCGCCTGCAACTGTCGGCCCAACGCCTGCGGCAACCGCAGTTCATGGCGCGCGCCGCGGTAGCTCGGCAGCGCCGGGCGCTGGCGGTCCGTCGGCAGTTCGAGCACGGTCTGCCCTCCGCCCAGCCGCGCCATCCAGTACTCCAACTGGCGCTCGCGTTCGCCGGCCTCCAGCCAGTGCCGTTGCCAGATCGCATAGTCCGCATACTGGATCGGCAAATCGGGCAGCGTCGCCTCGATGCCTTGGCGGCGCGCGCCGTAGAGGGCAATGAGCTCCTCCACCAGTACCCGCATGGACCAGCCATCGGCCGCCGCATGGTGGATGGTCAGGGTCAGCACGTGATCGTCGGCCGCCAACCGCAACAGGCGCGCGCGAAGCAGCGGACCGTTACGCAGATCGAAGGGCTGTTGCGTCTCGCTTTCAACGAAGGCGCGAATCTGCGCCTGCGCGTCGTCGCCGCTCGCCAGCGTGACCGGGACGGGTAGGTCCACCGACGCCAGCACCTGCTGGCGGAAGCCATCCAGTTGTTCGTCCTCGACGAACACGGTCCGCAGGCTCTGGTGGCGCTCGACGATGGCGCCCAGGCTGGCGGCCAGCGCCTCGACGTCCAGTTCGCCACGCAGGCGCAGCGCCGAGGGAATGTTGTAGGCGGCGCTCTGCGGGTCCATCTGCCAGAGGAACCACTGGCGCTCCTGGGCATAGGACAGCGGGATGCGCTCGAAGGCCGAGGCCACCTCGGGAATCGGCAGGTTGGCCGGCGTCACGCCCTCCTCCTGCATCTTCGCCAGGTACAGCTTGCGCTTGTCGAGGGGAAGCGTGATGAAGCGCCGGGCAACCCGCAAAGCTACGCTCATGTCCATTCAGACTTCCTCCATTTCATCAAGCAGGGCTTCCAGCTTGTTCAGTTTCGATGTGTCGACCTGCCCACCGGCCTTTTCCAGATTGCTGACGAAAAGCCCCAGGGTCGGGAATTGGAACAACAGTTGGGGGGTGAGCTTCATGCCCAGCTCCAGTTGAATGCGCGAAATCACGTTGATGGCCAGCAGCGAGTGCCCGCCGAGTTCGAAGAAATGGTCGTCGAGGCCAACCCGCTGGAGCTTCAGCACCTCCTGCCAGATCGCCGCGACCTGGCATTCCAGCTCGCTGCGCGGCGCCACGTAGGCTTCCTGGAGGAGACTGGCGTCGGGCGCCGGCAGCGCCTTGCGGTCGACCTTGCCGTTGGGGCTCAGCGGCAGGCGTTCGAGGAACAGCAGGTGCGCCGGCACCATGTACTCGGGAAGGCTGTCGCGCAGCAGCGCCTTCAGCTCGTTGCGCAGCGCGGCCTGTACCTCCAGCGTGGCGCTAGTCAGCGCTTCCGCTTGCGGCACCAGATACGCCACCAGTTGCGCCCCGGCAGCGCCCTCGACGGCGATGACCAGGGCCTCGCGCAGCGCCGGGTGCTCGCCGAGGCAGGCCTCGATCTCGCCCAGTTCGATGCGGAAGCCGCGGACCTTGACTTGATGGTCGACCCGACCGACGTACTCGATCACCCCGTCGGCGCCGTAGCGTGCCAGGTCGCCGGTGCGGTACAGGCGGCCGCCGCCCTGCTCGTCGAACGGATCGGGAATGAAGCGTGCGGCCGTCAGGTCGGGACGCTTGAAATAGCCGCGCGCCAGCAGCTCGGCGCCGATCACCAGCTCGCCGACCGCACCGACCGGCGCCGGTTGTCCGGCATCGTCCAGCAGATAGATGGCGCGGCCCGGCAACACCTTGCCGATCGGCATGGTCGCCGGGATCGCCATGCTGCCATCGACGTAGGGCGCGCAATCCAGGGTGGTGACGGTGACGGTCGCCTCGGTGGGACCGTAGGTGTTGAGCAGGCGCACATGCTCCAGCCCGGCGGCCTTCCATGCCAACAGGCTTTCCGGTGGCATCGCCTCGCCCCCGGCGTGGACCTGACGGAGCGCGCCGTAGTCGCGCACGCCCTGGTTGGCGAAGTCCTTGGCCAGCATGTTCCAGTAGGCGGTGGTCAGGTCCACCGTGGTGATGCGTCGCTCGACGATCTCCCGGTACAGCGTCTCGCTGTCCCAGATCTCGGTGCCGCGCAGCACCACCGAGGCGCCGCAGGCGAGCGGTGGGTAGAGCTGCTCGACGAAGCCGTCGAAATTGAAGGTGGAGAATTGCAGCACCCGGTCGTCCGGCCCGATGCCGAAGAACTCCAGCGACACGTGGGTATGCCGCGACAGGCTCTCTCGGCTGATGCCGACGCCCTTGGGCCGGCCGGTGGAGCCGGAGGTGAACATCACGTAGGCGAGGTTCTGCGGATGCGCCCGCGACTGCGGGTCGCGCGCCGGACGGTCCTGCCAGTCCCGTGCCCGGTCGAGCGCCAGGCAGGCGATCCCGGCGGCCGCTGGCAGGCGTTGCAGCAGGTGGCTCTGGCTGAGCAACAGGGCGATGCCGCTGTCCTCGATCATGTAGCCGAGGCGCTCCTGCGGATATTCCGGGTCCAGCGGCACGTAGGCGCCGCCGGCCTTGAGCACCGCCAGCAGGCTGACGATCATTTCCAGCCCGCGCTCGACGGCGATCCCCACCAGCACGTCCGGTCCCACGCCCAGTTCGATCAGGCGGTGGGCCAGGCGGTTGGCCTGGGCGTTGAGCTCGCCGTAGCTCAGCTGGCGCTCCTCGAAGAGCAATGCCACCCGCTCGGGCTCCATCGCCGCGCGGCTGGCGAACAACTGCTCGACGCTGCGCTCGTCCGGATAGCGTCCCGGGTTGCGCCCCCAGTCGAAGATCGCCTGGCGCTGCTCCGCCGCTTCCAGCAGCTGGAACTCGGCCAGGCAGGTGCTGGCCGGACGCTCGACCATCTGCGCCAGCAAGTGCGTCAGGTGGCGATCCAGGCGCTCCACGCCGGCATCGTCGAAATGCTCGCGGTCGTAGGCGAACTGCAATTCCAGACACTGTCCCAGGCTCACACTGAGGGTCAGCGGATAGTTGGTCTGCTCGTGGTTGCCCACGGTGCCGAAGGCCAGACCTTGCGAGGCCTGCTGCTGGAGCATCTGCGAAACGGGGTAGTTCTCGAACACCAGGATATTGTCGAACAGCGCCTCGCCGCCCTGCCCGGCCCAGCGCTGGATGTCGTACAGCGGCGTGTGTTCGAATTCGCGCAGGGCCAGGTTCTCGCCCTGTACCGCCTGCAGCCAGGACGCCAGGCTCTGCTGCGGAAGCGGGGTAGCGATGACCGGCAGGGTGTTGATGAACAGGCCGATCTGCTCCTCGATCCCGTTCAGTTCCGCCGGGCGGCCGGCGACAGTGGCGCCAAAGGCCACGCTGTCCTGTCCGGTATAGCGTTGCAGCAACATCAGCCAGGCGGCCTGGACCAGGGTATTGAGCGTGACCTTCTGCTCGCGGGCCAGTTCGGCCAGGCGCCGGGTCTGCTCGCCATCGAGTTCGCGCGACAGTTCCGCGTAGCCCTTGCCGCGTCGCTTGGCCTGGGCGATCGACTGCCCCAGGCGGGTCGGCTCGTCCAGCCGACGCAGGCGCGGCAGCCAGAAGGCCTCGGCGAGCGCGGCGTCCTGGCGTTGCAGCCAGGCGATGTAGTCGCGGTAGCGGCCGCCGGAGCGCGGCGGCGTTTCGCCACGGTAGCGCTGCAGTACCTCGCCGAGCAGCTGCGAGTTGCTCCAGCCGTCCATCAGGATGTGGTGGTTGGTGTAGATCAGGTGATGGCGCCGCTCGTCGATCCGCACCAGCACCAGGCGCAGCAGCGGCGCCTCGCTCAGGTCGAAGCCCAGCCGGCCTTCGCCGGCGGCCAGTTCGTCGAGAGCCGCCGCCAGGTCCTCGCGACCGCGCCAGTCGAGTACGCTGAACGGCACTTCGACACGCTTGCGCACCACTTGCAGCGGCGTCTCGAAGGCGCCCTGCCAGAGGAACCCGCTGCGCAACACATCGTGCTCGTCCAGCGCCGCCTGCCAGGCCGCGCGGAAACTCTCCGGATGCAGACCGTCGACGTCCACCCGCAATTGGTTGATGTAATCGCCGGCCTCCTGCTGGTACAGGCTGTGGAACAGCATGCCCTGCTGCATCGGCGATAGCGGGTAGAGGTCCTCGACTTCGCAGGGCGCCAGCGGCAACTGATCGAGACGCGCCTGGTCAAGGCGCGCCAGCGGGAAGTCCGAGGGCGTCAGGCCCTGGCCCTCGGCCACGCGGCAGTGGGCGATCAGCGCCAGCAGTTCGTCGCGATAGGCGTCGGCCAGGCGCTGGATGCTGGCGGTTTCGAAGCGCTCGCCGCTGAAGCTCCAGTCGATGCGCAGCTCGCCGCCATAGATGCGTCCGTTCAGCGCCAGCCAGTTGGCCAGCGGCGCGTCCGGGCTCTGGTCGTCGCCGGCGCGCTCGCCGGCCGGAACGAACAGCGCGCCCTCCTCCATGGCGAAGCTGCCGTCGAACTGGCCGAGGTAGTTGAAGGTGATGCGCGGCACCGGCAACCCGGCCAGGGCTGCCTGGCTCGCCGCGCTGCCCAGGTAGCGCAGGGCGCCGAAGCCGATGCCCCTGTTCGGCACCGCGCGCAGTTGCTCCTTGATGCCCTTGATCGACGCGGCGATGCCCTCGGCCGGGGTCAGGCGCAGCGGGAACAGGCTGGTGAACCAGCCCACCGTGCGCGTCAGGTCGATCTCGGCGAACAGCTCCTCGCGGCCATGCCCCTCCAGCTGGATCAGCGCATCGGCCTGCCCGGTCCAGCGGCAGACCACCCGCGCCAGCGCGGTCAACAGCAGGTCGTTGACCTGGGTGCGGTAGGCGGCCGGTGCCTCCTGCAGCAATTGCCGGGTCGCCTCGGCGTCCAGTGCACAAACGACCGAACGGGCATGGCGGTTGCTCTGGTCGCCCTGCGGGTCGAGGCACGGCAGGTCGCTGGAGGCGCCTTGCAATTGCCCTTGCCAGTACGCCAGTTCACCATCCAGGCCGCCGTCACCGGCGAACGCCCGCAGGCGCTCGGCCCAATCCCTGAAGGCGCTGGTCTTGGCCGGTAGCTCGACGGCCTGACCCGCCAGCAACTGCCGGTAGGCAGTCTGCAGGTCTTCGAAGAGAATCCGCCAGGACACACCATCCACCACCAGATGGTGGATAACCAGCAGCAGGCGCTGGCTGCCATCGTCGAAAGTCGCCAGCAGGGCGCGCAACAACGGCCCATCGGCCAGGTCGAGACTGCGCTGGACTTCGTCGGCCAGCGCCCGCAGCGCCGCCAGGTCAGCGACCCGAGCAACGCGGAGCAGCGCCGCAGCGCCCTCTTCCACACCCCGGTGGCGCGCCGTCCAGCCGGCCGCCTCGCGGGTGAAGGACAGGCGCAGCGCATCGTGGTGCGCCAGCACACCCCGCAGGGCCTGCTCAAGGTGCCGGGCATCGAGCGGCTCGCGGGCTTCCAGGAGTACCGACTGGTTCCACCAGTGGCGCTCGGCGACCTCTTCGGCGAAGAAACCCTGCTGGATCGGCAGCAACGGCGTGACGCCGGTCACCGGTCCCTGGTCGATAGCCAGCACCTGCGTACCGCCCTCGGCCAGCGGGGCCAGGGCACCGATGGTCTGCGCCTCGAAGAGCATCTTCGGAGTGAAATGGATGCCGAGCTGGCGCGCACGGCTGACCACCTGCAGGGAAATGATGGAATCGCCGCCGATCTCGAAGAAGTTGTCGGCCAGGCCGACCTGCTCCAGCTTCAGCACATCCGCCCAGATCGTCGCCAGTTGCCTTTCCACTTCGCTGCGCGGGGCCTGGTAGTCGCGTTGCTGCTGGTCGGCGCTGGGCTTGGGCAGGCCCTTGCGATCCAGCTTGCCGTTGGGGGTCAGCGGCATGCGCGGCAGGAACAGCAGGTGCGCCGGCAGCATGTACTCGGGCAAGCGTTCCTTCAGCGCCTTGCGCAAGGCGTCGCGGCAGGCCGCCTGGGCACCGACATCCTCGACCAGCGCCGGATCCTGCGGGACCACGTAGCCGACCAGTTGCTGGCCGCTGGCGCCGGCCTGGGCGACCACCACCGCCTCGCGCACCGCCGTCTGCTCGCGCAGGCGCGCCTCGATCTCGCCCAGTTCGATCCGGAAGCCGCGAATCTTCACCTGGTGGTCGACCCGGCCCAGGTAGTCCACCACGCCATTGGCGCGGCCGCGGGTCAGGTCGCCGCTGCGGTACAGGCGGCTGCCGGGCGCGCCGAAGGGATCCGGCACGAAACGCTCGGCGGTCAGCGCCGGACGCTCCAGGTAACCGCGCGCCACGCCTTCCCCGCCCAGGTACAGCTCGCCGGCCACGCCGACCGGCAGCAGGTTCAGCTGGGCATCGAGGATGTAGCCGCTGCGATTGCCCAGCAACGTGCCGATCGGCATGTAGGCGGCGCCGCAGGCGTCGTCCGGGCGGGCTTTCCAGAGCAGTGGGGTGACCACCGTTTCGGTCGGTCCGTAGCCGTTGAACAGGTATTGCGGGCGTAGCGCGCGCCAGGCCAGGTCGTAGCTGGCCTGCGCCACCGCGTCGCCGCCGAAGCAGTAGACCCGGGCCGCCGGAGGGTTGCCGTCGCGTTCGGCATGTTCGGCCAGTTGCTGCAGGTAGACCGGCGGGAACACCGCGACGGTGACGCCGTGGCGATGCATCTGCGCGTAGGTCTGCTCCGGCAGCCACAGGCTATCGTCGCGGATCAGCACCCGCGCGCCGTTGATCAGCGGGTGCATCCAGCCTTCATGGGAGCCGTCGAAGGCGAACGACATGAAGTGCAGCTCGCAGTCCGCCGGGGTCATCTCGTAGCGCTCGCCGGTGGCCACGATGTGCGCGGCCAGCGGGCCGTGGGACACCGCCACGCCCTTGGGCATGCCGGTGGAGCCGGAGGTGTAGATCACGTAGGCCAGGTTGTCGCCGTGCAGCGCCACCTCTGGATCATGGGCGGGGAAGCCGGCCCACTCCTCCTCGCGGTCCAGGGATAGGCAGGCCAGGCCGGTGGGGATCGGCAACCGCTCGAGCAAGTGGCTCTGGGTCAGCAGCAGGTGCGCGCGGCTGTCCTGCATCATGTACAGCAGGCGTTCGCGCGGGTACTCGATGTCCAGGGGCACGTAGGCGCCGCCGGACTTCAGCACGGCGAGGAAGGCAATCATGATCTCCGCGCTGCGCTGCATGGCGATCGCCACCCGCACCTCGGGCCCGACGCCGCGGGCGATCAGCGCGTGTGCCAGGCGGTTGGCCCGGCTGTCCAGCTCGGCGAAGCTCAGCACCTGGTCGTCGAACAGCACCGCCGGCGCGTCCGGCGCCAGGCGCGCGCGCTCCGCCACCCGCTGGTGGATCAGCGGCGAAGCGGGGAAGCCTGACTCGCTGCGGTTCCACAGCGAATCGATCAGCACGCGCTCCTCGGCATCCAGCAGGCTCAGCTCGACCAGCGTCCGTTCGGCGTTGTCGACGAAGCCTTCGAGCAGGTTCAGCAGGTGCCGGTCCAGCTGCTCGACCGCGGCATCGGAAAACGCCTGGCGGTCATAGCTGTATTGCAGCGACAGACGGTCGCCGACGCCCAGGGCGACAGTCAGCGGGTAGTTGGTCTGTTCATGGTTGCTCACCGGGCCGAAACGCACGCCGCCTGGCGAGCCCTTTTCCAGGGCTTCGGCCACCGGGTAGTTCTCGAATACCAGCAGGCTGTCGAACAGCGCCTCGCCGAGCCCGGCCCAACGCTGGATCTCGAACAGCGGCGTGTGCTCCTGCTCGCGCAGCGCCAGGCTGCGCGCCTGCACCTCCTGCAGCCAGTCGGCCAGGCGCATGCCCGGCTGCGGCGTGGCGACCACCGGCAGGGTGTTGATAAACAGGCCGATCTGCCGCTCGATCCCGGCCAGCTCGGCGGGCCGCCCGGCGACGGTGGCGCCGAAGACCACGGTGTCCTGGCCGGTGTAGCGCTGCAGCAGCAGCGACCAGGCTGCCTGCACCAGGGTATTGAGGGTCACTGCGTGCCGCTGGGCGAATGTCTTCAGGCGCGCGGTGCGTGCCGGCGTCAGGCTGCGCTGGAACTGGCCCCCGCCGACCTGCTCGCGCTCGGCGGCGACCGCCTGGGCCAGGCGGGTCGGCTCCAGCAGTTCCGCCAGTTGCTCTTTCCAGAACGCCTCGCTGGCGCCCTTGTCCTGCGCCTGTAGCCAGGCGATGTAGTCGCGGTAGCGCCCGCCCGTCTCCTGCCCGGGCTCGCCGGCGTAGCGAGCGAGTACCTCGCCGAGCAACTGCGCGCTGCTCCAGCCGTCCAGCAGGATGTGGTGATGAGTGTAGATCAGGTGGTAGCTGTCTTCGTCGCTGCGTACCAGCACCAGTCGCAGCAAAGGCGCCCGCTCCAGGTCGAAGCCACGCTGGCGTTCGCTCGCGGCCAGTTCGTCGAGGGCCTCGGCGAGCCCCTCGTGGCCGCGCCAGTCGTGCTCGGCGAAGGGCAGTTCGAGGCGCTTGTGGATCACCTGGAGCGGCTGCTCCAGGTCACCCTGCCAGAGGAAGCCGGCGCGCAGGATATCGTGGCGGTCGACGGCCGCCTGCCAGGCCGCGCGGAAACGCGCGGGATCGAGTCCGCAGACGTCGACCCGGAGCTGGTTCAGGTAGTCGCCGCTAGCCTGCTCGTAGAGTGAGTGGAACAGCATGCCGTGCTGCATCGGCGACAGCGGGTAGATATCCTCGATCTGCGCCAGCGGCAGGCGATCCAGTTGCTCCTGGCGCAGCGCCGCGAGGGGGAAGTCCGAGGGCGTGGCGCCAAGGTTGCCGTCCTGGCAGCAATGCTCGATCAGCGCCCGCAGCTCCCGCGCGTAGTCATCGACCAGGCGCTGGACGGTCGCCTCGGCGAACATTTCCAGGCTGAAGCTCCAGTGCAGGCTCAGCTCGCCGCCGTAGACCTGGCCTTCGATGCTCAACCAGTTGGCCAGCGGGGCGCACGGATCCTGGGCGGCGCCGGCGCTTTCCGCGGCCGGTAGCAGCAGCGCCGCTTCGTCGAACTGGCGGTCGAACCGGCCCAGGTAGTTGAAGGTGATCCGCGGCTGCGGCAGCGCGGTCAGGCGGGCCGCAGCCTCCTCTCCAGCCAGGTAGCGCAGCAGGCCGTAGCCGACGCCCTTGTCCGGCACGCCGCGCAGTTGCTCCTTGATCGCCTTCAGCGACTCGCCGAGGTCCGCGGCCGGAGTCAGGCGCAGCGGGAACAGGCTGGTGAACCAGCCCACCGTGCGGCTCAGGTCGATAGTCTCGCCGAGGTCCTCGCGGCCGTGCCCTTCGAGCTGCACCAGCACGCTGGCGTCGCCGCTCCAGCGGCAGGTCGCGCGGGCCAGGGCGGTCAGCAGCAGGTCGTTGACCTGGGTCCGGTAGGCCGCCGGGGCCTCCTGCAGCAACTGGCGGGTACGCTCGGTGTCCAGGGTCAGGACGAGCTTGCGCTCATGGCGGTTTTCCAGGGCGCCGTGCGGGTTTTCGCATGGCAGCGCATGCGGAGCGTCGCGCAGTTGCGCCTGCCAGTAGTCGAGTTCGTCCAGGCGCGCGCCGGCCTGTTCGTGCAGGTGACGGCTCCAGGCCTGGTAGGAACTGCTACGCGGCCCGAGATCGGCGTCGAGGTCGGCATAGAGACGCTGCAGGTCTTCCAGCAGGATGCGCCAGGACACCCCATCCACCGCCAGGTGGTGGATGACCAGCAGCAGGCGCTGGCTGCCGTCGGCCATGTCCACCAGCAGCGCACGCAGCAGCGGCCCCTGTTCGAGGTCGAGGCTGCGCTGGGCTTCTTCGCAAAGCGCCAGCAATGCCTCCTCGGACCCCGCCTGCCGGCGCCACAGCGGCTCGCCGGCCTGCTCGGCGTAGGCCTGGTGCCAGGCGCCGCGCTCTTCGCGGAAACGCAGGCGCAGGGCATCGTGCTGCGCCTGCAGGCGTTCCAGGGCACGCCCCAGCCGGTCGCCGTCGAGCGGCTGGCGCGCCTGCAACAAGAGAGACTGGTTCCATTGCTGGCGATTGGGAATCGCCTGCTCGAAGAACCAGCGCTGTACCGGCGCCAGCGCCACCTCGCCGCTTGCCGGCCCCTGTTCCGCCGTCGCCGCACCCGCCTTGGCCGCCAGGGCCAGGCTGCGGATGTTCTGGTGCTGGAACAGGTCGCGCGGGCTCAGTTGCAATCCGGCCTGGCGTGCACGGCTGACCACCTGGATCGAGACGATCGAGTCGCCGCCGAGGCTGAAGAAGTTGTCGTCCAGGCCGACCCGCTCGACGCCCAGCAGGTCCTGCCAGATTTCCGCCAGGGTTCGCTCCACTGCGTTGCGCGGTGCGCTGTAGCCTGCCTGCGCCACGCTTGCTTCAGGCGCCGGCAGCGCCTTGCGCTCCAGCTTGCCGTTCGGACTCAGCGGCATCCGCTCCAGCGCCAGCCACTGCGCCGGCACCATGTATTCCGGCAGGCTCGCCGCCAGGTGCGCGGCCAGCGCTTCGCGCCAGTCGCCGCCCTCGCTCTCCAGCACCACGTAGCCGACCAACTGCTTGCCGTCCACCGCCAGCACCGCCGCCTCGCGCACCCACGGATGCTCCAGCAGGCGCGCCTCGATCTCGCCCAGTTCGATGCGTAGGCCGCGCAGCTTCACCTGGTGGTCGATCCGCCCAGCGTACTCGATCACCCCATCGGCGCGGTAGCGCGCCAGGTCGCCAGTGCGGTACATCCGCTCCCCAGCCACGAACGGGCTGGCGACGAAGCGCTCGGCAGTCAGCCCCGGACGCTGGTGGTAGCCACGGGCCAGGCCCCGACCGGCCAGGTACAGCTCGCCGAGCACGCCCACCGGCACCGGCTCCAGGTTGCCATCGAGGATGTAGCAGGCCAGGTTGGCGATCGGCCGGCCGATCGGCACCGCGTCCTTGCCCTCCTCCACGCAGGTCCAGTGGGTGACGTCGATGGCCGCCTCGGTCGGGCCATACAGGTTATAGAGGCCGGCCTGCGGCAGCTTGGCGAACACCTGCTGCTGGGCGTCCGCCGGCAGCGCCTCGCCGCTGCAAACGATGCGTTTCAGGCTGGTGCAGGAGGCGACGTCTTCGTCCTGCAGGAAGGCCTGCAGCATCGACGGCACGAAGTGCAGCGTATCGACCCCTTCGCGGTTGATCAGCGCCACCAGTTTCGCCGGGTCGCGATGATCGCCCGGCGCGGCCACCACAAGGCGCGCGCCGGTCATCAGCGGCCAGAAGAACTCCCAGACCGACACGTCGAAGCTGAACGGGGTCTTCTGCAACACCGTGTCGCCGACGCCCAGGCCGTAAGCCTGCTGCATCCAGCACAGGCGGTTGCTCAGCGCCGAATGGCGGTTGCCGGCGCCCTTGGGCTTGCCGGTAGAACCGGAGGTGTAGATGACATAGGCGAGGTTCTCGCCATCGAGATGAATATCCGGGTTCGCCTCACTGTAACCCTCGAACCAGGGCGCATCGCGATCCAGGTCGATCCGCTGCACGCCTTGCGCCAGCGGCAGCTTCAGGTGCGACTGGCTGAGCAGCAACTCCACGCCGCTGTCCTCCAGCATGTAGGCCTGGCGCTCCTCGGGATACTCCGGGTCCACCGGCACGTAGGCGCCGCCGGCCTTGAGGATCGCCATCAGGGCCACGACCATCTCGATGGAACGCTCCATGGCCACGCCCACCAGGCGGTCCGCACCGACCCCGCGCTCGATCAAGGCATGCGCCAGGCGGTTGGCCCGACGGTTCAGCTCGGCATAGTCCAGGCGTTCCTCGCCGAAGGCCAGTGCCGGCGCCTCCGGGTTGCGTTCGACCTGCTCCTCGAACAGCTGGTGCACGCCGCGTTGCCGCGGGTACTCGGCCGCAGTGGCGTTCCAGCCTTCCAGCAACTGGCCGCGCTCCTCGGCATCGAGCATCGGCAGCGAGTCGACGCTGGCCTGCGGGTGTTCCAGCATGCCGCGCAGCAGGTTCTGCCAATGCCGCACCATGCGCTCGATGGTCCGCGCCTCGAACAGGTCGGTCGCGTAGGTCAGTGCGGCGTGCAGGCGCCCGCCTTTCTCGTAGGTGTCCAGGCTCAGGTCGAACTGGGTGGTGCGGCTCTTCCAGTCGAGCGGGGCGAAACTGAGGCCGGCCACGCCGTCCAGCGCCTCGATGTCGGCCACCAGCGGCTGGTGGTTGTACATCACCTGGAACAGCGGGCTGTGGCTGAGGCTGCGCTCGACCTTGAACGCCTCGACCAGGCGCTCGAACGGCAGGTCCTGGTGGGCCTGGGCACCCAGCACGGTGTCTTTCAGGCCGGCCAGCAGCGACGCCACCGGCGTGCGGCCATCGAACTCCGAGCGCAGCACCTGGGTATTGACGAACAGGCCGATCAGCCCTTCCACCTCGGCGCGGTTGCGGTTGGCGATAGGTACGCCGACCCGCAGGTCGGTCTGCCCGCTATAGCGTTGCAGGAGGATATTGAAGCCGCCGAGCAACAGCATGAACAGGGTCAGCCCCTGGCGCCGCGCGGTGTCGCGCAGGGCTTCGGCCAGCGCCGGGTCGATACTGAACTCGTAGCGGCTGCCACGGTAGCCGGGAACCGCCGGACGCGGATGGTCGGTCGGCAACTCCAGCACCGGATGCCGCTCGCCGAGCTTGCCGCGCCAGTACTCCAGCTGGCGCTCCTGCTCGCCGGCCTCCAGCCAGCTGCGCTGCCACAGGGCGTAATCGGCGTACTGGATCGGCAAGTCCGGCAGGCCGGGTTCCGCGCCAGTCGCATAGGCACTGTAGAAACGACTGAACTCTTCGATCAGCACGTTCATCGACCAGCCGTCGGACACGATGTGATGCAGGGTCAACAGCAGCACATGCCGCTCCTCGCCCAGGCGAATCAGGCGGACCCGCAGCAACGGTCCCTCGCACAGGTCGAACGGCTGCAACGACTCACGCTGCGCCTCCTCGCGCAGGCGGGCTTCCTGCTCGGCCTCGGGCAGGCCGCTGCAATCCTCGAAGGCGACCTCCAGCGGGCGTTGCAGCGGCGCCTGCGCCAGGCTGTCGTCGGCGCCGCGCGGGAACACCGTGCGCAGGGTTTCGTGACGCTGCACCAGGCTGGCGAACGCGCGCTCCAGCGCCTGGCGGTCCAGCGGCCCGTTCAGGCGCACCGCGCTGGGCAGGTTGTAGGCGCCGCTCTGCGGATCCAGGTGCCAGAGGAACCACATGCGCTGCTGGGCGTAGGACAGCCGATCACGCTCGGCAGAAGCCACGCCGGACGGAATCGGGAACAGCGAGAAATCGATTCCCTCCCCTCGCAGGGTGTCGAGGAACACCCGACGCTTCTCAACGGGTAGTTCGATAAAGCGGCGGGCGAGCTTGAGGGAATCTTCTGCGTTCATCGGTCTTCTTCCGTGCACATGGGCAACGAGCGCGGGGCTCGGTCGTTCATGTGAAACGGACGACACATCGTGAAAATTAACCGGGCAGCGACTTCCGGTCGCACCTTGGCCGATCGGTTTTTTGCATAGCCATCAGGCGCTTAGGCAAATGACGAAGAAATCCTTCGGGACGGGTACGAAAGTCATTGCGAAACATTTGCTTTCATCTTCCCTTTCAGGTTCTGCGCGACTCATTCGTCCTATATCGATGAACGGGGCGTAACCAGTCCTCGAAACCCATGGACCGCTCCAGCGGCCTCTAACCTACCGTTAGCCTCATGTCGAAAAAGTCCCGCTCCAGACTCTGGTTCCTCGTCCACAGCTGGCTGGCCCTGCCCATCTGGTTCTTCGTCCTGATCGTCTGCGTCACCGGCACCCTGGCGGTGGTCAGCCAGGAGATCGTCTGGCTGGCCAATCCGGAAATCCGTGCCAGCAAGCCGAGCGACGCCGCCGAACCGCTGAGCTACAGCCAGGTCCTCGCCGCCATCAACCAGGCCCGGCCCGAGCTGAAGGTCGAATCGATCGAACGCCCCGACGAATCCCACTTCGCCCTGACCGTCGATGTCAGCCATCCAGACGGCAGCAGCGCGGCGCTCTATGTGAATCCCTACACCGGCGCCATCCAGGGCAAGAGCCCACACTTCGATTTCCGCCAGTTCACCCGCGCCCTGCACGGCTGGTGGCTGATGCCGTTCGATAACGGTTACAGCTGGGGCTGGTACCTGGTCTCGCTACTCGGACTGCCGATGTTGGCCTCGCTGGTCACCGGTCTGGTGGTCTATAAACGATTCTGGAAGGGTTTCTTCAGACCACGCCTGCGCATCAGCCAGAGCGCGCGCATCTTCTGGGGCGACTTCCACCGCCTGAGCGGCATCTGGTCGATCTGGTTCATCGCCGTGATCTCCATCACCGGCACCTGGTTCCTGATCCAGGCGATCCTCGCCGACAATCACATCACTCTCTCCAGCGAAGGCCCGCCGCCGGTCATCGCCCGCAGCGAAGTGCCGCTCTCGCCTTCCGGCCAGCCGGCGGCGCAGATCGACCTCGACGAGGCCGTGCGCATCGCCACCCGGGACATTTCCGGCTTGGAAGCCAGCGGGCTGTTCCTCCCAGGCAACGCCTACAGCCCGCTCTATGTCTATGGCCGCGGCTGGTACCCGCTGATGTACCAGTCGGCGGCGATCAATCCCTACAACGGCAGGATCGAGTCTTCCCGCCTGCTCGGCGACCGCACCCCGCTGGAGTTCGTCACCGAATCCATGCGCCCCCTGCACACCGGCGATTTCGGCGGTATCTGGGTCAAGCTGATCTGGTTCGTCTTCGGCCTGCTGCTGAGCATGATGGTGCTCAGCGGCCTGCTGATCTGGAGCAAACGCACCGCACAGGCCACCGCCGCGCTGGTCAAGCGCGGCAACCGCCCGGCGCGCCAGCCGAAACCGGCCAAGCCGGCGCCGGTAATGGCCAACCAGACCGCGGAGGGGCAGCCATGAGCAAGGCCGCCGTTGCCCAGCCCGCTTCGCCGCTGCGCCAGTTCTGGCTGCGCTGGCGTTTCCACCTGAACGTCCTGCTGATCCTGATCCCGCTCGGTTTCATGCCGCGTTATTTCGCCGACATGGCGTTGTTCTCTGGCACCAGCGGACTGGGTGAACGCGAGATCGGCGAAGTCCAGGTAGGCCCCTGGAGTCTCAAGCTCGCCGAATGGCGTATCGAACCGCCGCACGACGAAGGCCCCGCCGGCTTCATGAAGGACTTCAATGCCGCCCTCTGCCAGGCCTGCATTCCCCAGGTCAAGGCGACCTACCTGCGCATCGGCAAGCCGCGCAGCCTGCGTGCCGCCGGGGTGATCTTCTTCGGCAGCCCCTACCGCATGGGCACCAGCGTGCCGATCCCGCCGCGCACCCGGCCCGACGCCGAGCTGTGGATCACCATGGAAGGCTGGGACGGCTCCATGCACCAGGCTTCCATTCCCCTGGCCGAGGCATCCCCCGCCACCGTGGCCTGGCTGAACAAACGAGGTAAGCAATGAGCATCCACACCCGCCCCTGGCGCCTGCCCCTGGCCGCCCTGTTGCTCGGCCTGAGCGGCGCGGCCCTGGCGCACAACCCGATCTGCGAATGCGAGGAAGTGCAGGCCGGCGAGATCCGCTGCAAGGGCGGCTTCTCCGACGGCAGCGGCGCCCCCGGCGTAACCCTCGACGTGATCGGCTACGACGAGCAGATCCTGGTTCCCGGCAAGCTTGGCGCCGACTCGACCCTGACCTTCAAGCGTCCCGACGGCGAGTTCTACGTGCTGTTCGACGCCGGCCCCGGCCACGTGGTGGAAATCGACCACGCCGACATCGCCGCGCCATGAGCGTCGAAACCGTCCGCCCGGCCGGCGCCGGCCACGAGACCCTCTACGTACTGCTCGGCAGTGTGCTGATCCTGGCCCTCGCCGCCACGGTGGTTGGGCTGCGCCAGCAGTCCCATGAAGCGCAAGCCCTGGAACCCCACCAGGTGGACGCCCGACTCGACCTGAATGCCGCCGAACAGGGCATCTACGCCGACCTGCAGGTCGCCGCCGAAGACATCCAGGCGCGCCTGGACGACGGCGAAGCCGCGCCCTCCGTCGACGAACTGGCCGCCGAGGGCTTCCCGCCCTTCGTCGCCGACGTCGCCGCGAGCAGTCGCGGCGAGCACCGCTGGAGCCACGGCGAAACCGCCGGGCGTCCGAGCTACCTGGGCGCCAGCGGCAAGCCCGGGGTGGCCGGTTCGTTCCTCCTGCTGCTCGGCCCCACCGAGGTCTGGCTGAAGCCCGCCGCGGCCGCTGCCGGCGTCGTACCGGGCGACGCCCGAGCCCTGGCCGATGCCGGCTGGCGCCAGGTGGTCAGCCGCTTCGACGCCGGCGTGACCCGCCAGCACCGCCATTGACCGCTCACCGACTCCACAGAAGGCGATTTCCCATGCTGTTCTCCCGTCTGTCCTCCCTCCTGCGCGGCCTGGTCCCGGGCCGCGCCCTGCCGGCCGCCCTGCTGCTGGCCCTGCTCGCCCCGCTGGCCCTGGCCGAAGACGGCAAACGCTTGCGCATCGGCATCACCCTGCACCCCTACTACAGCTACGTGAGCAACATCGTCGGCGACAAGGCCGAGGTGGTGCCGCTGATCCCCGCCGGTTTCAACCCACATGCCTACGAGCCGCGCGCCGAGGACATCAAGCGCATCGGCACGCTCGACGTGGTGGTGCTCAACGGCGTCGGCCACGACGATTTCGCCGAGCGCATGATCGCCTCCAGCGAAAAGCCCGGCATCCCGGTGATCGAGGCCAACGCCAAGGTGCCGCTGCTGGCCGCCACCGGCATGGCCGCGCGCGGCGCCGGCAAGGTGGTCAACCCGCACACCTTCCTGTCCATCAGCGCCTCGATCACCCAGGTCAACACCATCGCCCGCGAACTGGGCAAACTCGACCCGGCCAACGCCAAGGCCTACACCCGCAACGCCCGGGCCTACGCCAAGCGCCTGCGGGCCCTGCGCGCCGACGGCCTGGCGCGCCTGAACAAGGCCCCGGCCGCCGACTTCCGCGTCGCCACCATCCACGGCGCCTACGACTACCTGCTGCGCGAGTTCGGCCTGGAGGTCACCGCCGTGGTCGAACCGGCCCACGGCATCGAGCCGAGTCCGAGCCAGTTGAAGAAGACCATCGACCAGCTCAAGGCGCTGGACGTGAAGGTGATCTTCTCCGAGATCGACTTCCCCTCCACCTACGTCGAGACCATCCAGCGCGAGTCCGGGGTGAAGCTCTATTCGCTGTCGCACATTTCCTATGGCGACTACAGCGCCGGCAAGTACGAGGAAGAAATGACGCGCAACCTCGACACCGTGGTCCGCGCCATCCAGGAGTCCGGCGCATGACCGTGGCCGAACGGCTTTGCGCCACGCCTTGCGGGCCGGCCATCGACTTCGCCGGGATCGACCTGAGCCTCGGCGGCAGCCGCATCCTCGATGGCGTGCGCCTGCGCGTCGAGGCCGGCAGCGTGCACGCGCTGGTCGGTCCGAACGGCGGCGGCAAGAGCTCACTGGTCAAGACCCTGCTCGGGCAGATGCCGCATCGCGGCGAACTGCGCCTGGAGTGGCCCGGCGCGCCCGGCTGCATCGGCTACGTACCGCAGGCGCTGGAGTTCGACCGCGGACTGCCGCTCACCGTCGACGACTTCATGGCCGCCATGTGCCAGCGCCGTCCGGCCTTCCTCGGCCTGTCGCGCAGCCGGCGCCCGGCGATCGACGCGGCCCTGGAGCGGGTCGGCATGCTGGCCAAGCGCGGTCGGCGCATGGGCGCCCTCTCCGGCGGCGAGCGCCAGCGCGTGCTGCTGGCCCAGGGCCTGGTACCGCCGCCGCAACTGCTGGTGCTGGACGAACCGATGTCGGCCCTCGACGAGGGCGGCATCCAGGTCTTCGAACGGCTGCTGCTGGACTGGCGCCAGGCCGGCGTCACCGTGCTCTGGATCGAGCACGACCTGGAGGCCGTCGGCCGCCTCGCCGACCGGGTCAGCGGTCTCAACCGCCACCTGCTGTTCGACGGTCCGGCGGCCAGCAGCCTGACCCCGGAACGCCTGCTCACGCTGTTCTCCACCCAGCCGCGGAAGAACGCGGAGGCCAGCTGATGAACGACGCCTACGAACAACTGCGCCAGGCCGTCCAGGCCTGGGCCGCCGCCGGCTACCTGCCGGAGACCCTGGCCTACGGCTTCGTCGTCAACGCCCTGCTCGCCGGCCTGCTGATCGGCCCGGTGCTCGGCGGCCTCGGCACCCTGGTGGTGGTCAAGCGCTTCGCCTTCTTTTCCGAGGCGGTCGGCCACGCCGCGCTCACCGGCGTGGCCATCGGCATCCTTCTCGGCGAACCCTACACCGGGCCCTACGGCAGCCTGTTCGGCTACTGCCTGCTGTTCGGCGTCCTGCTCAACTACCTGCGCAACCGCACCGGCCTGGCCCCGGACACCCTGATCGGGGTGTTCCTCTCGGTGTCCCTGGCGCTCGGCGCCAGCCTGCTGCTGGTGCTGGCCGGCAGGATCAACGTGCATATTCTCGAGAACGTCCTGTTCGGCTCGGTGCTGACCGTGAACGGCCATGACCTCGCGGTGCTGGCGGCAGTCGCCGTGCTGGTGCCGTGCCTGGCCCTGCCGCTGTACAACCGCATCATGCTGGCCAGCTTCAACCCGCAACTGGCGGCGGTGCGCGGGGTCGCGGTGAAGAGCCTGGACTACCTGTTCGTGGCCCTGGTGACCCTGGTCACCGTCGCCGCGGTGAAAGTGATCGGCGCGATCCTGGTCGGGGCACTGCTGGTGATCCCGGCGGCGGCGGCGCGCCTGGTCAGCCAGTCGCTGAAAGGGTTCTTCTGGCTGGCGGTGCTGATCGCCACCGTCAGCACGCTGGCCGGTATCCTGTTGCCGATCATGTTCGACCTGCCGATTCCCTCCGGCGCCGCGATCATCCTGGTCGCCGGCCTGGCCTTCGGCCTCGCCGCCATCGCTCGCGGCTGCCTGCCGCACCTGAAAGGAACCCCCGGATGAACCTGAAACCCCATTGCCTCGCCCTGGCCCTGGCTTGCGCCGGACTCGCCGGCCCGCTCCCGGCCCTCGCCGCGACGCCGGCCGCGGCTCAGTCCGCGCAAGTCACGGTACTGGCCAGCCTGCCGGTCACCCACGCCCTCGCCGAACGCCTGCTGCGGGACACCGAGGTCAAGCTGCAACGGGTCGCCCCGGCCAACCTGCCGGCCAGCCGCCAGGCCTCGTTCTTCGCCGGGCGCGGCGCCGGCGGACTGGCCAGGGCCGCCGGGCAGGCCGACGCGGTGATCGACCTGCGCTCGATCTGGAGCGACGACCCGCTCTACCCGCTGGCCCGCCGCAGCAATATCCGCATCGTCGAGATCGACGCCGCGCGTCCGGTGGACGGCGCCCTGCCCGGCATCGCCCTGCGCCCCGGCAGCGACCTGCATGCCTACCCCTGGCTCAACCCGAGCAACCTGGGACGCATGGCCGACGTCCTCGCCAGCGACCTGGAACGCCTGGCGCCCGGTGCCGCTGCGACCATCCAGGCCAACCTGGCGACGCTGAAGAAGCAATTGCTGGAAGCGACCGCCAGCAACGAGAATCGCCTGGCGAAGGCCGACAACCTCAGCGTGATCAGCCTCTCCGAACGCCTCGGCTACCTGCTCGCCGGGCTCAACCTGGACCCGCTGGACGTGGAGATCCAGGCCGACGATGGCTGGACCGAGGCCAGTATCCAGGCCTTCGCCGAGGAGCTGAAGAGCGAGGACATCGCCCTGGTCCTGCACCATCGCCAGCCACCCAAGCCCCTCGCCGATGCCATCGCCGCCAGCGGCGCACGCCTGGTAGTGGTGGACACCGAGGCGGCGGACCCGGTGGCCGGCCTGGAAAGCGACATGCAAGCGATAGTCGAAGGGCTGCTGGCCGGTAAAGGCTGAGCCGCGCGTCGTAACGAAAAAGGCCGGGGAGCGCTGCTCACCGGCCTTTTTTTCGTCGACATCGGAGCCGCCGCAGGGCCTATGGCGCCCTCGCGGGCATCAGCAGATCGCCGCCGCCTCCACCGCCAACGCCGCGGCGCCCTGCCCCGCGCGCCAGGCCTCGACCTGGCGCTCGACGACCGCCAGCACCTCGGCCTCGCGCTGGTGGATGAAGAAGTGCCCGCCGTCGAACAGCTCCAGTGCGAAACCGCTGCGGGTTTCCTCGGCCCAGGCCAGCAACTGTTCCTCGCTGGCCTTGTCCTCCCTGCCGCCAAGCGTTTGGATCGGGCAGGCCAGCGGCGGGCGCCGCTGGTGGCGATAGCTGCCGCAGAGCAGGAAATCGGCGCGCAGGATCGGCAGGGTCAGGCTCATCAGCTCGCGGTTGGCCAGCACCTCTTCCGGCGTACCTTGCAGGTCGCGCAGGTCGGCGATCAGCTCGGCGTCGCTCTTCGGTTCGGCGAAACCGCGGTCATACTCGGCGCGTCGCGACGGCGCCGCGGTGCCGCAGGCGAAGAACCCCAGCGGCGTCGGGCAATCCAGCTCGCGCAGGGCGTACAGCACCTCGCAGGCGAGCAAGGCGCCGAGGCTGTGCCCGAGCATCGCGTAGGGGCCCTGGCGGACCTCGTCGTGCAGCTCGCGCGCCAGTTGCTGCGCCAGGCCCGCCAGGTCGGTCTGCAGCGGCTCGGCCAGCCGCGCCCCACGCCCCGGTAATTCCACCGGACGCACCAATAGCCAGGCCGGCAGCTTGCGTCGCCAGCGGCTGTAGGTCATGGCGCTGGCGCCGGAATACGGCAGGCAGAACAGCCGTACGGGCATGCCGCCCACTCAGCCGGCCGCCTTGTCCATGTGCTGGCGCAGGCTCAGCGGGCGCATGTCGGTCCAGACCTCCTCGATGTAGGCCAGGCAGTCCTTCTTTAGCCCGCTCTTGCCGGCCGCCCGCCAGCCCTGGGGAATCTCCTTGTATTCCGGCCAGATGGAATACTGCTCCTCATGGTTGACCACTACCTGGAACTGGATGTCGTCACGGTCGAACACTGAAGTCATTGCTTACTCCTGATGGGATCGAACGGCCGCGCGCAGCACGGCCCTTGCGTTGGATAACGAAAAGCCCGGCGGGAAAATTAGCCGGCCAGCGCCGCGCCGAGGGCACGGGCGAAGCGCCGGGCCACCTCGTCGATCTGCTCGGCGCTGATGACCAGCGGCGGCAGGAAGCGCACCACGCTGCCGTGGCGGCCGCCCAGCTCGAGAATCAGGCCGCGCCTCAGGCATTCGCGCTGGACCCGCGAGGCCAGCGCGCCGTCACTCGGCGGGTGGCCGAGGGCATCCGCGACACCCTGCGGATCGACGATCTCGGCGCCGAGCATCAGGCCACGACCACGGATGTCGCCCAGTTGCGGATAGTCGCGCTGGAGGATGCGCAGGTGCTCGGCCAGGCGCTCGCCCATGGCCGCCGCGTGGGCCGCCAGGTCGTGCTCCCGGAGATAGCGCATCACCGCCGAGCCGGCGGCCATGGCCATCTGGTTGCCACGGAAGGTGCCGGCGTGGGCGCCGGGCTGCCACTTGTCCAGCCATTCGCGGTAGACCACCACCGCCAGCGGCAGGCTGCCGCCGATGGCCTTGGACAGCACCACCACGTCCGGGACGATGCCGGCGTGCTCGAAGGCGAACATCCTGCCGGTACGGGCGAAGCCGCTCTGGATCTCGTCGACGATCAGCGCCACCCCGGCTTTCTCGGTGATCCGCCGCAGGCCGCGCAGCCAGTCGAGGTCGGCCGGGACCACGCCGCCCTCGCCCTGGACCACCTCGACGATCACCGCCGCCGGCAGTTGCACGCCGCCCTCCGGATCGTTCAGCAGGTTCTCCAAGTAATGCAGGTTGGCCTTGACCCCGGCCTCGCCGCCTAGGCCGAACGGGCAGCGGTAGTCGTAGGGATACGGCAGGAACTGCACGCCCGTGCTGAGCAGCGCGCCCAGGGGTTTCTTCGGCCCGAGGTTGCCCATCAGCCCCAGCGCGCCCTGGCTCATGCCGTGGTAGCCGCCCTGGAACGACAGGATGGTGCTGCGTCCGGTGGCGGTGCGTACCAGCTTCAGCGCGGCTTCCACCGCGTCGGTGCCGGTCGGGCCGCAGAACTGGATCTTCGCCTCGGTGGCCAGCGCCGGCGGCAGCAGACCGAACAGGTCCTGGACGAACTGGTCCTTCACCGGGGTGGTCAGGTCGAGGGTGTGCAGCGGCAACTCGTCGGCCAGGACCTGGCGGATCGCCTCGATCACCACCGGATGGTTGTGCCCCAGCGCCAGGGTCCCGGCGCCCGCCAGGCAATCGATGAAGGTGCGCCCCTCGACGTCCTCCACCAGCAGACCCCTGGCCTTCTTCAGCGCCAGCGGAATCCGTCGCGGATAGCTGCGCGCGTTGGACTCCTGGCGGCTCTGCCGTTGCAGCAGGGGCGACTCGGAAAATTCATAGAGCGTTTCGCCCTCCGCCGGGGTGGCGCGGAGCGGCTGGTCTTCGATGACGCTGGTGGCGACGTGCATGTCTTCAACCCTCGAGGCGTGGTGGTGTTCCACTGGCAACCGGCGATCCGCACGCCTGTGGCGACATTCACGGATCGGATGCAGAGGAGACGCAGGAGGGCCGCACGGATTTACTGCGCCGGGTCGAGGGGGCGGAGACCAGGCCGGAGTGTCGCCACCGGCCCGGTTATGGTCGGCCCGGCCGCTAGTCGGCGCCCGCGGCGCTCACTCGCCAGATGGCGTTGCCGACGTCATCGGCGATCAGCAGCGCCCCATCGTCCGCTTGCGCCAAGCCCACCGGCGCGCCGAACAGCTGCTTCTCGTCGGCGGAGACGAACCCGGTCACCACCGGCTGCGGCGCTCCGGCGGGCTTGCCATCGACGAACGGCACGTGAACCACTTGGAAGCCGCTGACCGGCGAGCGGTTCCAGCTACCGTGCTCGCTGACGAAGGCGCCGTTGCGATAGCGCTCCGGCAACTGGTCGCCGGTATAGAAGAACAGGCCCAGCGCGGCCACGTGGGAACCCAGTGCGTAGTCGGGAACGATGGCCTTCGCCACCAGATCGGGACGCTGCGGCCTCACCCGCGGATCCAGGTGCTGGCCGAAGTAGCTGTAGGGCCAGCCGTAGAAGCCGCCCTCCCGTACCGAGGTCAGGTAGTCCGGGACCAGGTCGTTGCCGATCTCGTCGCGCTCGTTGACGATGGTCCACAGCTTGCCGGAGACCGGTTCCCACTGCAGACCGGTCGGGTTGCGCAGGCCGGAGGCGTAGATGCGGCTGCCGCGACTGGCGACGTCCACCTCGAGAATCGCCGCGCGACGGTATTCGATCGCCGCGCCGTTTTCGGTGATATTGCTGTTCGAACCGACGCCGACGTAGAGCTTGCGTCCGTCCGGGCTGGCGAGCAGGGCCTTGGTCCAGTGGTGGTTGATGGTGTCCGGCAGGTCGGTGAACTCCATCCCGGGGCCGGCGATGCGGGTTTCGCCGGGAACGTAGCGGTAGCGCATGATGTTTCCGGTATTGGCGACATACAGGTAGTTCCCCACCTGTTGCACGCCGAACGGCGAGTCCAGCCCTTCAAGGAACACGTACTTCTGCCAGTGGCCTCCGCCGTCGGCGCGGCGCAGCAGGGTGATGCGGTTGCCGCCCTTGCCGGCCTTGCCGGACTGACCCTTGACCATCCCCGCGATGAGCTGTTTCGGCGTGGTCACCGGCGCGGTGCCGGGCGAGTTGGCCTCCACCACCAGTACATCGCCGTTGGACAGGACCAGCAGTTGGCGAGGGTGCTGCAGGCCATCGGCGATCTTCTCGATCTTCAGGCCCTGCGCCACCGTCGGCCTGGCCTCTCCCGACCAGCCCACGCCTTCCGGCACCTTCATCGGCGGCAGGAGGAAGTGTTTCGGCTCCGGGAGCGACGGGTTGGCGCCGGTCTGCCGCTGCGGATCGTTCGGCGACCCCTGGTTGCAGCCGGTCAGGACCAGGCCGACGGCAAGCGCGACGGGGCGCAGCGAGTGGAGGCTAGCCATGCGCCACCTCCTCTTCGGATACCGCCAGGAGCGCCTCTCCCAGCGCCAGCAGCAACACCGTCGCGATCGACAGCCACAGTCCGACCGGCATCACCCCATAGGCGTCGCGGCTATGCACGAAGGCATTGAAGATGGCCAGGACGATGCCGGCGAACTTCAGCAGCGAGGCAACCCTGGCCGCCGCGACGACCGCCGCGCGCCGCAGCAGCCATACGCGCAACAGATCGACAACGCAGGGCAGGATGGCGAAGAGCAGGCCGAGGGTGATCAACCAGGCTGCGCTCTTGCCCCACATCACCTCCGCCGTGGCGAAGTAGGCGACGTCGAAGACCAGGGCGGCGACGAAGAAACCGAAGGGAACCGGGTTGAGGACGTTGTAGAAGGCGTCCAGGGGTCTGAAGCGTAGTGCGGTGGCCATTGCGAAACACTCCTCTCGGGAAACGCAGGCTTCCCGACGTGAAGGGACGGGCAGGAGATTCGAACCGCCGAGGCCCTGCGCAAGGCGCGGGCAGCGGGGAACGGCACGGCGAAACGGCGACTGGGGGCTCGCGCCCCTTCTGCGACGGACCTGCGCGAAGCGCTGGAGTTCATCCGCAAGGTCCTGTCGAAAGCGATAGGTAGCCTGGCGATCCTTTCGATGGAACTTCGTGCGGCGCGGCTCACCGAAACAGGATAGCGACATCCCCGGCCCTCCCGTCGGGTTGTCGCGCCACCCTGGCCCCCGCCGGCGACCGATCCGCGCCCGGCGTTGCCGAAGAGGAGACAGCCGATGCCCGCTCGAACCACTCTGCCCCGCGCCATGCTCGCGGCCTGGGCCCTGCTTCTGCTGGCGGCCTGCAGCCAGGGCCCGGCGCCAGCGCCACCCGCGTCCTGGGGTTGGCAGGACGCCAGCGGCGAACGCGCGATCGCCCCCGACCAGGCCTATCCCGAGCTGTTCCAGGCCGTGCAGGAAAGCCGGCTGTTCAGCGACCAGAAGCACTTCGTCGATGCGCTCCCCCTGCGCGAGCCCGCGCGGATCCGCGCCGACTACCTGAGCGAGAAGGAACGCCCCGGCTTCGATCTGCGCGCCTTCGTCGCGCGCAACTTCGAAGAGTCCGGCAGCGTCGAGACCGCCCCGCCCGAGGCGGGCGCCGACCTCGCCAGCCACATCAGCGACCTGTGGCCGGCGTTGACCCGCCACTATGAGCAGGTCCCGGCCCACAGCAGCCTGCTGCCCTTGCCGAAACCCTATGTCGTCCCCGGCGGACGTTTCCGCGAGGTCTACTACTGGGACTCCTACTTCACCATGCTCGGCCTTGCGGAAAGCGGGCAACACCAGCGCGTGCGCGACATGGTCGACAACTTCGCCTACCTGATCGACACCTACGGGCACATACCCAACGGCAACCGCAGCTACTACCTGAGCCGTTCGCAGCCGCCTTTCTTCGCCTACATGGTGGACCTGCAGGCACGGCGCGAAGGCGACGCCGCGTATCGCCGCTACCTGCCGCAGCTACAGAAGGAATATGCCTACTGGATGCAAGGCTCCGCCGGACTGCGCCCCAACGAGGCGCGCCTGCGCGTGGTGAGGCTGGGCGATGGCAGCCTGCTCAACCGCTACTGGGACAACCGCGACACACCGCGCCAGGAGTCCTACCTGGAGGACCGGGCGACCGCCGCGCGCGCCCCGCAGCGTCCCGCCAGCGAGGTCTATCGCGACCTGCGGGCCGGCGCGGAAAGCGGCTGGGACTTCTCCTCCCGCTGGCTGGAGGATGGCCGGGAACTGGCCAGCATCCGCACCACCGCCATCGTCCCGGTGGACCTCAACGCCCTGCTCTACCATCTCGAGCGCACCATCGCCAAGGCCTGCGCCAGCAGCGCGCTGGAGGCCTGCGAGCGAGGCTACGGCACCCGAGCGGAGAAGCGTCGCCAGGTCATCGAGGAGCACCTCTGGCACCCGGACGGCTTCTACGCGGATTACGATTGGCAACGCCGGCGTCCCATCGAGCGGATCAATGCCGCCACCCTCTTCCCCCTGTTCACCGGCCTGGCCAGCGCCGAACGCGCCGCACGTACCGCCGACAGCGTCGCCGCCAACCTGCTGCGCCCGGGCGGCTTGGCCACCACCACCCGCGCCAGCGGCCAGCAATGGGACGAGCCGAATGGCTGGGCGCCGTTGCAGTGGGTCGCCGTGCAGGGCCTGCGCGCGTATGGCCGGGACGGGTTGGCGGCGGACATCGGCCGGCGTTTCCTCGCCCAGGTGCGGCAAGTCTACGAACGCGAGGGCAAGCTGGTGGAGAAGTACGACATCAGCGGCGGCCAGGGTGGAGGCGGTGGCGGCGAGTATCCATTGCAGGACGGCTTCGGCTGGTCCAACGGCGTTACCCTTGAACTGCTGAAGCTCTACGGCGCCACGACTCCGGCCGCCGCCCCGACGGTTGGCGGCACAACCGCCGGGGCGGCTCGAGCATGGTGAGCGTCAGCCATGGACCGCCGGCTCCGGCGTCGCCCCCGCGGTGATTTCGACCTGCCGGCGGTGCGCCTCGCCAAACGCCTCACCGAGAAAGTCGATCAGCGCGCGCACCGACGGCAACAGTCCGCGCCGCGAGGGAAACATCGCCACCACCATGCCCTCCACCGGCGTCCAGTGCGGCAGCACCCGCACCAGGCGTCGCTCGGCCAGGTCGCGGCCGACCACGCAGGACGGCAGGCCGCCGATGCCGACGCCTTCGAGCACCGCCTGGCGCAGGCTGCCGAGGTCGTCGCTGAGCAATTGCGGGCGCAGGTTGAGACTGGCGCTGCTACCGTCCGGACCGACCAGGCGCAGGCTGCCGTCCAGGCGCGAACGCTCCCAGCCCACGTAAGGCATCGCCGAGAGATCGGCCGGCAGCTCCGGCGGACGGTAGCGCGCCAGCAGTTCCGGGCTCGCCACCAGCACCTGCGGGCTGCGCGCCAGCACCTTCATCACCAGGTCGCTGTCCTCCAGCGGCGGGAAACGCAGCGACAGGGACAGGTCGTAGCCTTCGGCGATCACGTCGACGCGGCGGTTGAAGGTCTTCACGTACAGCTCGACGCTGGGGTACTGCGCCATGAAGCGCGCCAGCATGGATGCCAGTCCGAAGTGCAGCAACGGCGTCGAGCAGGTCAGCCGCACCATGCCGCAGGGCTCCGAACGGTTCTGCTCGATCACGTCCTCGGCGGCCTCGGCTTCCACCGTCATCGCCACGCAATGCCGGTAGTAGGCCTGGCCGATCTCGGTGACCTGGAACTGCCGGGTCGAGCGTTGCAACAGGCGCACGCCCAGGCGCGCCTCGAGCTGGGCGACCTTGCGGCTGAGCGTCGATTTGGGAATCCCCAGCACCCGTCCGGCAGGCGCGAAACCGCCGTGCTCGACCACCTTGGCGTAGATGAAGAGTTCGTTCAGATCGAACACCGGCTCACCACTCATCGTTCCACCTGCGAGACTCTGAGACTTGATTTACGGACTACCGGTTCCCCATCCCGGGAACTAGCGTATCGCTCCATCGACTCAATCGAGGAGCACCGACGTGAAAAAGGTCCTGGGAATCTACGGTAACGCCAACCGCCACTGGGTGGGCGACGGATTCCCCGTTCGTTCACTTTTTTCCTACAACACGCTGGGCCAGCATATCAGTCCCTTCCTCCTGCTGGACTATGCCGGGCCTGCTGATTTTCCACCCGCGCAGCATCGTCGTGGCGTAGGCCAGCACCCCCATCGCGGCTTCGAGACCGTGACCATCGTCTACCAGGGCGAGGTGGAGCACCACGACTCCACCGGCGCCGGCGGGCATATCGGCCCGGGTGACGTGCAATGGATGACGGCGGCCTCGGGGATCCTCCACGAGGAGTACCACTCGGAACGATTCCGTACCACGGGTGGAACGCTGGAGATGGTCCAGCTCTGGGTCAACCTGCCCTCGCGGGACAAGATGAACCCGCCGCGCTACCAGACCCTGCTCGACGCCGACATCCCGCGCGTCGGCCTGCCCGACAGGGCCGGCGAGCTGCGGGTGATCGCCGGCCGCCACGGGCGCCACCAGGGTCCGGCGCTGACCCACTCACCGCTGGCGGTCTGGGACATCCAGCTGAATGCCGGCAAGCACCTCGGCCTGGACCTGCCCAGGGGCCATACCTGCGCCGTGGTGGTCCTGCGCGGCACCCTGGCGGTCGGCGACGAGATCGTCCGCGAGGCCCAGGTCGCCCTGCTCGACCGCGAGGGCGAGCGGCTGGAACTGGAAGCCAACAACGACGTGCGGTTGCTGGTGCTCAGCGGCGAGCCGCTGGACGAGCCGATCATCGGCTACGGTCCGTTCGTCATGAGCAGCCAGGCGGAAATCGACCAGGCGATCGAGGACTTCGAGAACGGCCGTTTCATCCGCGCCCACTGAGATCGACCGCGACACGCCTGGCGCAGGAGGCGCCGGGCACTACCCCCGTAAGCCAAGGACGCTTCAACCCTGCAAAGAGGAAATGGATATGAGCGCACCCGCCAACTTCAACGGCCAGACCCCGAAGATCGACCCGGCCAACGCGGCCATGCTGCTGATCGACCACCAGAGCGGCCTGTTCCAGACGGTCAAGGACATGCCGATGACCGAACTGCGCGCCAACGCCACCACCCTGGCCAAGGTCGCCACCCTGGCGAAGATCCCGGTGATCACCACCGCCTCGGTGCCGCAGGGCCCCAACGGCCCGCTGATCCCGGAAATCCACGAAGCCGCGCCGCACGCCCAGTACGTGGCGCGCAAGGGTGAGATCAACGCCTGGGACAACCCCGAGTTCGTCGCCGCGGTCAAGGCCACCGGCAAGAAGCAACTGATCATCGCCGGCACCATCACCAGCGTATGCATGGCCTTCCCCAGCATCGCCGCGGTGCATGACGGCTACCAGGTGTTCGCGGTGATCGACGCCTCCGGCACCTACTCCAAGATGGCCCAGGAAATCACCCTGGCGCGCGTGGTCCAGGCCGGCGTGGTGCCGATGGACACCGCCGCGGTCTGCTCGGAGATCCAGCGCACCTGGAACCGCGACGACGCCGTGCAGTTCGCCGAGGCCTACAGCGCGGTGTTCCCGCACTACCAGTTGCTGATCGAAAGCTACGCCAAGGCCCAGGCCGTGGTCACCAACCACGAGCAACTGGACTCGCAGCGCAAGTGACCATGAGAAAGAAGGGGCTGCATGCCCCTTCTTTCCCGAGCGGACGCTTGGCAGACAGCAACGAAGACGGACTGGATCCATGCCTGAATCCTCCATGAAGTGTGGAGTTTCGCTCTGCCTCGCTCTTTCCACCGCTCCGGGCGCCGCTCTGGCCGACGACTCCCTGGGCCATCGCGACAACATCAGCACCGGCCTGAACCAGCGACAGAAAGCCGAGATGAAAGTGCCGCCGGGCTTCGTCGAAGGTTCGACGCTGAACGGCTTCATCCGCAACTACTACTTCGCCCGCGACAACCACGACACGCCCGCCCGCCGCGACCAGCGCGAATGGGCCCAGGGGTTCATGCTGTCGTTCCGCTCCGGCTATACCGACACCCCGGTCGGCGTGGGCCTGGACGTACACGGCTTCTACGGCCTGCGCCTGGATGGCGGCGGTGGAAGCGGCGGTTCCGGCTTGTTGCCGCTGGACGCCCGGGGGCGCCCCGAGGACCGCTTCTCCGCCGCCGGGGCGGCCCTCAAGCTGCGTGGCTTCGACAGTCTGGTGAAGATCGGCGACCAGTTGCTGGAAAACCCGGTGATCGCCAGCGGGGTCAGCCGCATGGTGCCACAGAGCTATCGCGGCGTGACCCTGAAGAACTACCACTTGCAATCGCTCGACTTCGACGCCGGCTTCGTCGAGGCCACCCGCCTGCGCAACCAGAGCGGACACAGCCCTCTCACCACCGGCTACGGCAACGGCACCAAGGGCGGGATCGCCGCCGACCGCGAGAGTCCACACATCGCCTGGCTCGGCGCCAACTACAGCGCGCCCGGCGGCGCCGTCGCGAACCTCTACAGCGGGCGCCTGGCGGATATCTGGAACCAGCACTACCTGGGCCTCAGCCAGCCATTTCGACTCTCCGGCCAGATGACCCTGACGCCCTGGCTGCACTACTACAAGACCCGCGACCAGGGCCGCAGCCAGCTCGGCCGCATCGACAACGACCTCTACAACGCCGGCCTGACCCTGGCCGGCGGCGGCCAGTCGCTGAGCTTCAGCCTGCAAAAAGTGGATGGCGACACGCCATTCGACTTCATCGCGCAGAACGACCGGACCTTCCTCTACGAAAGCAATGCCATGCAGTACGCCGACTTCAACGGCCCCGGCGAGCGCTCGTGGAAGATCCAGTACCAGGCCAGCCTGGCCTTTCTCGCCGCCCCGGACTGGCAGTTCGGCGCCGCCTACGGTCGCGGCGAGGCCGACCTGACCCGGGTCGATCCGCACAGCGCGGGCTATGGCTACCTCTACAACCCCGACGGCAGGAACGCCCGGCACTGGGAACGCGACCTGTCGCTGCGCTACGCCTTCCCCGCCGGCCCGGCCAAGGGCCTCAGCGTGACCCTGCGCTGGGCCACCCATCGCCCCGGCGAAGGCTACACCGCCCCCGGCAACACCCGCGGTAACTCCAGCTCCGACGAGTACCGGGTGGTGGTCGACTACCCGGTCAGGTTGCTTTGACCCCACGGAACCAGGAAAAAAGAGAAATCCCCTCATGCGTGCAGCCCTGCTACCCACCCTCGTCGCCCTCTCCACCGTGCTCTGCCTGGAGGCCCGCGCCGACGCCGTCGCGCTGCCGCCGCTGGCGCTCGGCAACACCAGCTTCATGGACGGCGTCAGCCGTCCCGGCATGCTCTTCGAACTGCCCCTGCAATACGTTCGGGCGAACAACGCCAGCGATGCCGGCGGCCATTCGGTTCCCGGCCGGCAACGGGTTCGTAGCACCACGCTGTTGCCGCACTTCGCCTACCTCAGCCAGAACACCCTGCTCGGCGCCCACTACGGCGCCGAAGTGCTGCTGCCGCTGGTGCGCCTGGACCTCGATATCGACGGTGGCCCGGACGGCCGGCGCACCCGCCAGGGCGACCTGATCGTCAGTCCGCTGATGCTGCAATGGGGCCCCGCTACGCTCTTCGGCCGCCCCTACTGGCAGCGCCTGAACTTCGTCTTCTCCCTGCCCACCGGCGACTACGACAAGGACGCCGCGATCAACACCGGCAGCAACACCTGGATCTTCAACCCGCACTACGCCTTCACCTGGGAACTGGGCGAGCGCCTGGAACTCAGCGGCCGCCTGCACTACGCCTGGATCAGCCGCAACGACGATCCCTCGCCGCGCCTGGCCGCCGACGACATCCAGCCCGGCCAGGCGCTGCACGCCAACTTCTCGGTTTCCTACGCGCTCGATGAACACTGGCGGGTCGGCCTGGCCGGTTACCAGCTGAAGCAGATCAGCGCCGACCGCATCGACGGGCACAGGCAGGCCGACTCGCGCGAGCGGGTATTCGGCATCGGTCCCGGGGTGATGTACAGCCACGGCAAGCAAACGTTGTTCGCCAACCTCTACGCCGAAAGCGGCGCGCGCAACCGCAGCGAAGGCAGCCAGTTGACCCTGCGCTACCTGCTGGCGTTCTGAGTCGAAAGGAAAGGCACTCGGCGGGAAAGACCCGAAGCCACGGAACCGCCTGCGGCTCCGTGGCCCGACCGTCACTTCTCCTGGAAGTGATGGTTGTTCAGCGACGGCGGGAAGGTCTCGCCCTTGTCCACCTGGCGGTCATGCTTCGCGCCGGCGTAGCTGTCGTCCTTGTCGTCATGCTGGCCATAGGTCGCGGTCTTGGGGCAGGCCTGCCCGGACCAGTGCTTGGTTTTCGACATCCTTTGGCTCTCCTTTGGATGGGCGCAACGAAGGTGTTGCCCACTGGGTATGGCCGGCGCACCGCGGGTGGACAAGGAAGCCGATGGTGTCTCGGAAAATTCCCACGCTGCGAACTATCTCTTCCTCCAGGGGAGGACAGCAATGGGGACATACCCAAGTCCACTACAGCGACATCGTTCGCGCCTTCCTGGCCGCCTACGCGGCAGGGTGTAGGTGCCGCTTAAAGCCTGAGAGGGCTTCAGGCTTGGTGGACCGGCTGCTTTCTGTGCCTGCCTCTACTTCTTGCTTCGCCCTCGCGGTCGAGTTCCTTTTGCAAGCGCTGTACGACCGGACACGAGCGTCCAGAAGGAACCGAAAGACTCGCCCAGGCATCCTGTTGCTCGTCCCCCTGCGCAACAACTCCGCTCGGCCTCCTGACGGGGCGGGTTCGCCGCCTCACCACTTGGCGAGTGAGCAACTTCGTGCATGCCCGGCCTCCACCTCCGATGCCGGGTTCGTAGGGCGAATAACCGCTTGCGGTTATCCGCCGCTTAACCGGGGTATCGGTGAATAACGCCCATGGCGTTATTCCCCTACATGCCCTGGAAACGCCGGACAACTCCCCCGGACATTTTCCCAGCCTCTCTCGGACGCCCAGGAATTGGAGAAAAACCCAGTAGGAGGATGATGGAGGGGTCGCAAGACGATCTTCCAAGATGCGTTCCAGCGCCAGAAACGACGCGGGCCGCAGGTGCTTGCAACACCCACGACCCGCTAACCACAACCCAGCTCAATAGGAGCTGCCCCATGGCTAAGCCGAACGATACGTCCATCCCTTCCGTCACAGAACGTCCCCCCGCTTCATCCCGCTGCTGCCCGCCTCGCAGGCCAACCGCTTTCCGCGCAACGCCACGCTGTACCTCGACACCCAGGCGCCGCCCGGCCTAGTTGTTCGAGAGCGCGAAAGCGTGCCTGAAGTCGGCGATCAACGTCCTTGCCCTGACCTGCCTGCTCGACGAGAACGAAGAGCCCGGCGACGCCCTCTCCGAGATCGAAGCGGCACACCCACGCCAGTAGCGCCGTCCCAGACGCGACGCCCCCGGCCAAGCCGGGGGCTTTGATATGTGATCCATACGAGGTCCATTCGCGCGCGAACGGCGAGGTTCATCGCCCGTATCGGCCGTCGCGAAATGGCCTCCAATGCCCGAAGCTTCCGACCCTTTTTTCGGACGGTTTCTGACGCCCTTTAAAATCAACAACTTACAAACCATCGAAAAAAGAGGGTCTCAGACAGAGAAAAGCCTGTATTTCTTTTTCCTTCAATTGGTTATAGGTTTTCGGGGCTAGTGCACTGCCGTATAGGCAGCTAAGAAAAGGGTGCAACCCTGGCCGCCGGAGGCATGCTTGTGCACTGCCGTATAGGCAGCTAAGAAATCCAGCCACTTGGCCGTGCCCAGGTTGTCTGCGTGCACTGCCGTATAGGCAGCTAAGAAAACCGGCGTGACCATGATGACGATGGCCTGGAAGTGCACTGCCGTATAGGCAGCTAAGAAAAATGCGATCAGCGACGACCCGACCCTGAATCGGTGCACTGCCGTATAGGCAGCTAAGAAATGAAAAATAGCCATTAAACGACCATGGACGTTGTGCACTGCCGTATAGGCAGCTAAGAAACGATCGATGACCGCCTCGGCGGCCGCGCACTGGTGCACTGCCGTATAGGCAGCTAAGAAAAACTCCAACGCCGCCTTGGTCTGGGCCTTGAAGTGCACTGCCGTATAGGCAGCTAAGAAAATCCTCCCAAGCTCGCAACCAGCGAACAGCAGGTGCACTGCCGTATAGGCAGCTAAGAAAGGAATGCAGTTGCCCGAGCGGCGGCGCCTCCCGTGCACTGCCGTATAGGCAGCTAAGAAATGGAAATCCTCCGCCTCCGGCGCCACCACAATGTGCACTGCCGTATAGGCAGCTAAGAAAAAGGCGCAGGCGGTCGTCGTTGCGGTGGGGGTGTGCACTGCCGTATAGGCAGCTAAGAAAATAGACTTGCCGATCTCGGCGGCTGCGCGGACGTGCACTGCCGTATAGGCAGCTAAGAAACGTTGATCTAATGCGGATGCGGGTGGAAACAGGTGCACTGCCGCGCAGGCAGCCAAAAGCTTTCCCGCCCTACCCAATACCCAGCCAATATCAGGAAAGTCCTACCTCCTCCACCCTGCCCGCCCTGCTACCCTCACCCGGATGCAGCAATGCGCCACCACCTTGAAGCCCATACCTCTCGTACAGACGAAAGCGGGGGTAGCGGCAATCGGCCATATCCGCTAAACAGGTGCCCTGGTGCAGTATTCGACAGAACCGATAGGGACGGGCCACGGTCAGCATGGACGACATCTCCCCCAGCGCACTGAAGACGATCCTTCATTCCAAGCGTGCCAACCTGTACTACCTGCAACACTGCCGGGTACTGGTCAACGGCGGGCGCGTCGAGTACGTCACCGACGAAGGCCGGCACTCGCACTACTGGAACATCCCCATCGCCAATACCACCAGCCTTCTGCTGGGCACCGGCACCTCCATCACCCAGGCGGCCATGCGCGAACTGGCCAGGGCTGGGGTACTGGTGGGTTTCTGCGGTGGCGGCGGAACGCCGCTGTTCAGTGCCAACGAGGTGGACGTCGAGGTCTCCTGGCTGACGCCGCAGAGCGAATACCGTCCCACCGAATACCTGCAGGGCTGGGTCGGCTTCTGGTTCGACGAGGAAAAACGCCTGGAGGCCGCACGGCATTTCCAGCGGGCCAGGCTGGAGCGGATTCGCCACAGCTGGCTGGAGGACCGCGCCTTGCGCGAGGCCGGCTTCGCCGTCGACGCCGCCACGCTGACGGCAGCCCTGGCAGCCTCCGCCCAGGCGCTGGAGCAGGCGCCCAACCACGAACATCTGCTGACCGAGGAAGCGCGCCTGAGCAAGCGCCTGTTCAGGCTCGCCGCCCAGGCGACCCGCTACGGCGAGTTCGTCCGCGCCAAGCGTGGCAGCGGCGGCGATCCGGCCAACCGCTTCCTCGACCATGGCAACTACCTGGCCTACGGCCTGGCGGCGACCGCCACCTGGGTGCTGGGCATTCCCCATGGCCTGGCGGTGCTGCACGGCAAGACCCGCCGTGGTGGCCTGGTATTCGACGTAGCGGATCTGGTCAAGGACTCGCTGATCCTGCCGCAGGCGTTTCTTTCCGCGATGCGCGGCGACGAGGAACAGGACTTCCGCCAGGCCTGCCTGGACAACCTGAGCCGCGCGCAGGCCCTGGACTTCATGATCGATACCGTGAAGGACGTGGCGCAACAGGGCACGGCGTCCTCATGAATATCCTGCTGGTATCGCAATGCGACAAGCGCGCCCTGGGCGAAACCCGCCGCATCCTCGACCAGTTCGCCGAACGCCGCGGCGAGCGCACCTGGCAAACTCCCATTACCCAGGCCGGATTGGATACCCTGCGACGCCTGCTGAAGAAAAGCGCGCGACGCAACACCGCCGTGGCCTGCCACTGGATCCGCGGCCGCGACCGCAGCGAGCTGCTGTGGATCGTCGGCGATGCCAGCCGTTTCAACGCCCAGGGCGCGGTGCCGACCAACAGGACCCGCCGCGACATCCTGCGCAAGGACGACGAGAACGACTGGCACAGCGCCGAGGATATCCGTCTGCTGGCGGTGATGGCGGCGCTGTTCCACGATATCGGCAAGGCCAGCCAGGCCTTCCAGGCCAAGCTGAAAAGCCATGGCAAGCCCATGGCCGATGCCTACCGTCACGAATGGGTCTCGCTGCGCATATTCGAGGCCTTCGTTGGGCCGGGTAGCAACGACGAAGACTGGTTGCGGCGCCTGGCGGACATCCAGGAGACGGGCGACGCATGGCTTTCGCAGTTGGCCAGGGACGACCGGCACCCCGTCCCGCCCGGCCCCTTCCAGAAGGGCCGCCTGCCACCGCTGGCCCAGGCGGTCGGCTGGTTGATCGTCAGTCATCACCGCCTGCCCAATGCCGCCGCCTATCGCGGCGGCGCGACCCTGGCCCGCCTGCCGCAGCCCATCCACAGCCACTGGTGCGGTGCACGCGAGGAGGCCAGCGAGAACGAGAAAGCCGCCTGCTGGCAGTTTCCCCACGGCCTGCCCTTCGTCAGCGCCGCCTGGCGTGCCAGGGCAGCGCTCTGCGCCCGCAGCATGCTTGAGCGCCCCGGCCTGCTGGCGCGGGGGCCGGCACTGTTGCACGACCCGCATGTGATGCACCTGTCCCGGCTGATTCTGATGCTCGCCGATCACCACTACTCCAGTCTCCCCAGCGACTCCCGGCTGGGCGATCCTGGCTTTCCCCTGTACGCCAACACCGACCGGGACAGCGGACAGCCCAAGCAGCGCCTGGACGAACACCTGCTCGGCGTCGCCCTGCACAGCCGCAAGCTCGCCGGCAGCCTGCCGCGCCTGGAGCGACAAGTGCCGCGCCTCGCCCGGCACAAGGGCTTCACCCGCCGGACCGAAGAACCGCGCTTCCGCTGGCAGGACAGAGCCTACGACTGCGCGATGGCCTGTCGCGAGCAGGCGGCCGAGCACGGCTTCTTCGGTATCGACATGGCCTCGACCGGTTGCGGCAAGACCCTCGCCAACGGCCGCATCCTGTATGCGCTGGCCGATCCCCAGCGCGGCGCGCGCTTCAGTATCGCCCTGGGCCTGCGTAGCCTGACCCTGCAGACCGGCCAGGCCTACCGCGAGCGCCTCGGTCTGGGCGACGACGACCTCGCCATCCTGGTCGGCGGCGCAGCCGCCCGCGAGCTGTTCGAGAAGCAGCAGGAGCGCCTGGAACGCAGCGGTAGCGAGTCGACCCAGGAGCTGTTGGCGGAAAACAGCCATGTACACTTCGAAGGCACGCTCGAGGATGGTCCGCTACGCGAATGGCTAGGCAGGAACAGCGCGGGCAACCGCCTGCTCCAGGCGCCTGTCCTGGCCTGCACCATCGACCATCTGGTGCCCGCCAGCGAAAGCCTGCGCGGCGGCCATCAGATAGCGCCCCTGCTGCGCCTGATGACGTCCGACCTGGTGCTCGACGAAGTCGACGACTTCGATATCGACGACCTCCCCGCCCTGTCGCGGCTGGTGCATTGGGCCGGCCTGTTCGGCAGCCGGGTGCTGCTCTCCTCGGCGACGCTGCCGCCGGCTCTGGTGCAGGGGCTGTTCGAGGCCTATCGCAGCGGCCGGGAAATCTTCCAGCGCCACCGTGGCGCCCCCGGACGCGCCACGGAAATCCGCTGCGCCTGGTTCGACGAGTTCGCCAGCCAATCCAGCGCCCACGGCGCTGCACAGTCCTTCAGTGAGGCGCACGCGGGCTTCGTCGCCCAGCGCCTGGCGAAGCTCGGTCAACTGCCACCGCGCCGCCAGGCGCGACTATGCACGGTGCAGGCCAGCAGCGGGGAACGCCCTGCCCTGTGCCGCGAGCTGGCCGGGCAGATGAGCGCCTGGATGCTTGACCTGCATCGCCGTCACCACACCGAATACCAGGGACGTCGTGTCAGTTTCGGCCTGTTAAGGATGGCCAACATAGAACCGTTGATCGAGCTGGCCCAGGCCATCTTCGCCCAGGGGGCGCCCGAAGGGCTGCGTATCCACCTGTGCGTCTACCATTCGCGGCATCCGCTGCTGGTCCGTTCGGCCATCGAGCGGCAACTCGATGAACTGCTACAACGCTCGGATGGCGACGCTGCCGCGCTGTTCGCCCGGCCAACGGTAGCCAGGGCGTTCCAGGCCTGTCCGGAGCGGGACCACCTGTTCGTCGTGCTCGCCTCGCCGGTAGCGGAGGTCGGCCGCGACCACGATTACGACTGGGCGATCGTCGAGCCCTCTTCCATGCGCTCGCTCATCCAGTTGGCCGGACGCATTCGCCGCCATCGCACCGGCTTCAACGGCGAAGCCAACCTGTACCTGCTGGCGCGCAATATCCGCTCGCTGGAGGGCCTGAGTCCGGCGTTCCAGCGCCCGGGCTTCGAGAGCGCCGACTTCCCGCTGGACAGCCACGACCTGCACGCGTTGCTCGAGCCCGCCCAGCTCGCCCGCATCGACGCCAGCCCGCGGATCGTCGAACCAGCCCCGCTGCTCCCGCGCAGCCGGCTGGTCGACCTGGAACACCGACGCCTGCGCGCGCTGATGCTCGCCGACGATCCACCGGCATCCCTGCTCGGCGTACCGCTCTGGTGGCAAACCCCTGCCTCGCTCAGCGGCGCCCTGCAAACCAGCCAGCCATTTCGCGCAGGCGCCGAGGAACGACGCTACGCCCTGCTGCCGGACGAGGACGATGAGGAGCGTCTGCATTTCAGCCGGAACGACGAGGGACTCTGGACCCACCAGCACAACCTGTTGCGCAACCTCGACCTCGCCCATGGCCCCCGCATCGGCTCATGGGGCACGGTCGACTACCGGGAAGAACTGGTCGCACTGGCCAGCCGCGAAGACCTCGACCTTCGTCGATGCGCCATGCGCTATGGCGAGGTGCGATTGCGGGAAAACACCCAGGGGTGGAGCTATCACCCGCAGTTGGGGTTCAAGAAACACAACTGAGGAGCACAGCTTTCGAATGCGAGTACTCACCAATGGAAAACGACCAGGGAGGCATGGATGACCCCTCACCTTCCAAGCCCTGCGGAGCAGGAACTACGTCAGCTCATCGAATCCTTCATCCAAGAGCGCCTCCAGGGCAAGCTGGACAAGCTCAAGCCCGATGAGGACGACAAGCGCCAGGCGCTGCTGGCCGGCCATCGGCGGGAAGCCTGGCTGGCCGATGCCGCCCGGCGGGTCGGCCAGTTGCAACTGGTGACCCACACGCTCAAGCCGATCCATCCCGACGCCCGCGGCAGCAACCTGCACAGCCTGCCGCAAGCACCCGGGCAACCGGGCCTCGCCGGTTCCCATGAACTCGGTGACAAGCTGGTCAGCGATGTGGTGGGCAATGCCGCGGCGCTGGACGTATTCAAGTTTCTCAGTCTCGAGTATCAGGGCAAAAATCTTCTGAACTGGCTGACAGAGAGCAGTGCCGAGACACTACAGGCGTTGTCCGATAACGCCGAACAGGCTCGCGAATGGCGGCAAGCGTTCATCGGCATCACGGCCGTCAAAGGCGCTCCCGCGTCCCACAGCCTGGCCAAGCAGTTGTACTTTCCCCTGCCCGGCTCCGGCTACCACCTGCTGGCGCCGCTGTTTCCCACCAGTCTGGTGCATCACGTCCACGGTCTGCTCCGCGAAGCGCGCTTCGGCGAGGCGGCCAAGGCCGCGCGTGAAGCGTCCAAGCACAAGCAGCCCTGGCCCCACGGTTTCAGCGAGTACCCCAACCTTGCGATCCAGAAGTTCGGCGGCACCAAGCCGCAGAACATCAGCCAGTTGAATAGCGAACGCTATGGCGAGAACTGGCTGCTGGCCTCGCTTCCTCCGCACTGGGAGCGTCAAGAGGTACGCGCACCGTTGCAGCAGGTTTCGGTCTTCGAACATGACTTCGGACGGAGCCCCGAGGTTGCCAGGCTGACCCGCACCTTGCGACGTTTTCTCGCCACTACCACCCATAACAATCTCGCCATCCGCCAACATCGCGCTCAACTGGTCGGCCAGATCTGTGACGAAGCCCTGCACTACGCCGACCGCCTGCGCGAACTGGAACCAGGCTGGAGCGCCTCGCCCGACTGCCGGCTACATGAAGCCGAACAGATCTGGCTCGACCCGCTGCGCGTGCACACCGACGAAGCCTTCATGCGCCGGCGGCTCTGGGCCGACTGGCCAATGGAGGTGAGCGAGCGCTTCGCCAACTGGCTGAACCGGACGATCACGAGCAAGGGCCTGGTGATGGGCGAGGCCGAAGCCGGCCACTGGCGACAGGACCTGGGCAAGGAACTGAAGATGTTCAAGGAGATACTCGAAGATGAGCGTGACTGACCCCGAGGCGCTGCTCCTGCTGCCGCGCCTGTCCATCCAGAACGCCAATGCCATTTCCAGCCCGTTGACCTGGGGCTTCCCCTCGCCCGGCGCCTTCACCGGCTTCGCCCACGCGTTGCAGCGCCGGATCGGTACGACCCTGGATATCGAACTGGATGGCGTCGGCATCGTCTGCCACCGTTTCGAAGCGCAGGTCTCGCAACCAGCCGGCAAGCGCACCCAGGTCTTCAACCTGACCCGCAATCCACTGAATCGCGACGGCTCCAGCGCCGCCATCGTCGAAGAAGGCCGCGCTCACCTGGAGGTCAGCCTGCTGCTGGGCGTCCGCGGCGATGGCCTGGACGACCACCCCGCGCAGGAAATCGCCCGGCAGGTCGAGGAGCAGGCCAACGCCATGCGCCTCGCCGGTGGCAGCATCCTGCCCCGGTGCGGCGGGTGCTTCCCTGCGCCTAGCGCCGAACTGCTGATGCTAGGAGGCAGCGACGAGCAGCGCCGCAAGGACCAGCGCCGGTTGACCCGCCGCCTGCTGCCCGGCTTCGCCCTGGTGAGTCGCGAGGCGGTGCTGCAGCGACATCTGGAAGATTTGCGCAGCACGACCCCCGAAGCCACCACACTCGACGCCTTGCTCGACCTTTCCCGCCTCAACTTCGAGCCGCCTGCCACTGCGCCTGAAGAGGCGGCGTCGCCGCTCGATGCACTCTGGCAAGTGCGGGACAAGCCTGGCTGGCTGGTGCCGATTCCGGCCGGCTACAACGCGCTCTCTCCGCTATACGCTGCCGGCGAGGTGCGCAACGCCCGCGACCGGGAAACACCGCTGCGCTTCGTCGAGAACCTCTTCAGCCTGGGCCAGTGGATCAGCCCCCATCGCGTCACCGCGCTGCAAGACCTGCTCTGGTACCACCAGGTCGAGCCCGACGAAGGGCTCTACCGCTGGAGCACGCCGCACTTCGCCAAACACGCCATCGCATAAGGAAATCAGCATGTCCAAGCAAACCCTGAATACCGCTTCCGTTCTCGCCTTCGAGCGCAAGCTCGACCCTTCCGACGCCCTGCTCAGCGCCGGCGACTGGGCACAGCGCGACGCCTCGCAACAGTGGCCAGCCGTGACACTGCGTGAAAAGTCCGTACGCGGCACCATCTCCAACCGCCTCAAGAGCAAGGACCGCGACCCGGCCAAGCTGGATGCCTCGATCCAGTCTCCCAACCTGCAGACGGTGGACGTGGCCAACCTGCCCAGCGACGCCGACACCCTCAAGGTCCGCTTCACCCTCCGCGTGCTCGGCGGCGCTGGAACGCCGTCTGCCTGCAACGACGCGGCCTACCGTGACAAGCTGCTGCAAACGGTCGCCGCCTACGTGAACGACCAGGGCTTCGCCGAGCTGGCTCGTCGTTATGCGCACAACCTGGCCAACGCCCGCTTCCTGTGGCGCAACCGGGTGGGTGCGGAAGCGGTGGAAGTCCGTATCAACCATATCCGCCAGGGCGAGGTGGCTCGCGCCTGGCGCTTCGACGCCCTGGCCATCGGCCTGCGCGACTTCAAGGCCGACGCCGAACTGGACGCGCTCGCCGAGCTGATCGCCAGTGGCCTGTCAGGCAGTGGGCATGTCCTGCTCGAAGTGGTCGCCTTCGCCCGTATCGGCGATGGCCAGGAAGTCTTCCCCTCCCAGGAACTGATCCTCGACAAAGGCGACAAGAAGGGCCAGAAGAGCAAGACCCTGTACAGCGTGCGCGATGCTGCGGCCATCCACTCGCAAAAGATCGGCAATGCCCTGCGCACCATCGATACCTGGTATCCCGACGAAGATGGCCTCGGCCCCATCGCCGTGGAGCCCTACGGTTCCGTCACGTCCCAGGGCAAGGCTTATCGCCAGCCCAAGCAGAAGCTGGACTTCTATACGCTGCTCGACAACTGGGTACTGCGCGACGAGGCGCCCGCCGTGGAGCAACAGCACTATGTGATCGCCAACCTGATCCGCGGCGGCGTGTTCGGTGAAGCCGAAGAGAAGTAAGCCATGGACCACTACCTCGACATTCGCTTGCGACCAGACCCGGAGTTTCCCCCGGCGCACCTCATGAGCGTGCTCTTCGGCAAGCTCCACCAGGCCCTGGTGGCACAGGGCGGGGACAGGATCGGCGTGAGCTTCCCCGACCTCGACGAACGCCGCTCCCGGCTGGGCGAGCGCCTGCGCATTCATGCCTCGGCGGAAGACCTTCGTGCCCTGCTCGCCCGGCCCTGGCTGGAAGGGTTGCGCGACCATCTGCAATTCGGAGAACCGGCAGTCGTGCCGCACCCCACACCGTACCGTCAGGTCAATCGGGTTCAGGCGAAAAGCAATCCGGAACGTCTGCGGCGGCGGCTCATGCGCCGGCACGACCTGAGTGAGGAGGAGGCTCGGAAACGCATCCCCGATACGGTCGCGAGAGCCTTGGACCTGCCCTTCGTCACGCTACGCAGCCAGAGCACCGGACAGCACTTCCGTCTCTTCATCCGCCACGGGCCGTTGCAGGCGACGGCAGAGGAAGGAGGATTCACCTGTTACGGGTTGAGCAAAGGAGGTTTCGTTCCCTGGTTCTGAAGAACCCCGTCAGCGCCTCATCGGCATGTCCGCAACGAAGTCCCAGGGAACGGGACTTCGTTTCGACTGGTGACCCCGGCCGACAGCGAACCGCATCAATCAATACTTCAGGGCTGCTTTACGACCTACGTGGCAGTGAAATCGCCCTAAGCCCGCTTATGAACTTCGGGACATTTTTTAGCTGCCTATACGGCAGTGAACCTAAAAGGCCTTTTAAAGCCTTTTAAAGGTAATTTCTTAGCTGCCTATACGGCAGTGAACTTGGGTTGAGCCAGCTTGCGCAGTTCGGCCTTTTTCTTAGCTGCCTATACGGCAGTGAACGACGGACAGTGGCGCAAGATCATCACGATCCATTTCTTAGCTGCCTATACGGCAGTGAACGATCTGCTCGGCGGCGGCCAGGCACTCGTCCATTTCTTAGCTGCCTATACGGCAGTGAACAATGGCGCTTGTCGGGATGACATACGCCGGATTTTCTTAGCTGCCTATACGGCAGTGAACGTCGCAGCTATCGCCTGGAGCGTCGCCTCCTTTTTCTTAGCTGCCTATACGGCAGTGAACGACCAGAAGTAGGGGCTTCTTCATCAGGTCCGTTTCTTAGCTGCCTATACGGCAGTGAACCGGGGGATGGTGGCGGTGATGGTGGAACCGGTTTTCTTAGCTGCCTATACGGCAGTGAACGGGTGTCGCTGTAGTTCAGTGGTGTCCAGAATTTTCTTAGCTGCCTATACGGCAGTGAACGGAGGGTCCGAAGGGCATTGCTGTTGTTCAATTTTCTTAGCTGCCTATACGGCAGTGAACATCCAGAAGACGCGCGGTTCTGCTTCTTGCCATTTCTTAGCTGCCTATACGGCAGTGAACAAGATGCACCGCCTCTATGGTGGCAAGAGCTTTTTCTTAGCTGCCTATACGGCAGTGAACTAGACCAAAACCCCATCAACCTTCCAAGCTCCAAGGGCTCCAGCGCCAAAGCCCGGAAAAACCCTCTTTTTGTAGCGTCCTCTAACCCTTTGATCTAAAAGGGCTTTAAAAACCCACCAAAAAAAGGGTTCCCAAGCATAGCGTCCATCCCCTGTTTTCTCCATGCCGGCGTAATGTTCAGAACCGGCCTAGCTGTTCAGCGGGCTTGTGCCATCAGACTCTTCGTACAAGTCTTAGCCATTGCCGTCCTACAGGCGCTGTCAGTAGGCTTTTTCCCGCCGGCGACTCGCTCGCCGGCAGGCCACAGCCTGCTGGCCTCATACCCACGAGCGGCCTGTCTCCCTGCCGCCGCCGGCAGAAGCCAGGCAGCGGACAGCTCAGAGAAGGATTTCTCCCATGCACGGCCATACCCAGCTAGCCCCGCACTATTTCTTCCGACAGCAGCGGTTGTTGCGCGCCCTGCTGATCGACGACCAGGCCTGGTTCGTCCTCGACGACTTCTCGCGCCTGCTCGACCTGCCCTGCCCGAACAGCTGCTTACCCGCCTGGATGACGATCAGGCACGCCAGGAAGCGCTGCATACCGAGCGTGGCGAGGACGAGGCACAGTGGCTGATCAGCGAGTCCGGCGCCTACGCGGCGCTGATCTACTACCAGCAAGGCGATGGCGGAGACCTGCGCCGCTGGCTCAGCGGCGAGGTGGTTCCGGAATTGCGCAGCGCCGCCGACGACAGCGACATGCCGCGCCACGTCAAGTTACGCTGGGAGCGCCAGGTGGTACACATGCTCGACTGGCAGGGCAAGCTCTGGGTGAATTTCAGCGAGATGCCCGACCTGCTCCAGCGCCGGGACGGACCGACGACGCCGCTCGACTGGCGACGCTGGCTGCGCAAGTTGCGCCCGCTCTAGAATCTGTCGCGAGCGCAGGCGCGGCAGGGTACACCACGGCGGGCGAGCCCGTGGCGCAGGACGGCTCCGATGCCGCGGCCGGGGCGGCGGCTCAACGCAGCGCGGACACCAGCAACAGCATCGGCCGCTCGCGCTCCTCCGCCAGTTCGGGGCGCGCGGCCAGTTGCGCGTCGCTAGGGCTCCACTCCTCCACCCGGGTGAGCCGGAAACCGAGTTCGAGCAGCAGGTTGAGCAGCGTTCCCAGGGTGCGGTGATGCTTGATCACCCCCCTGGCCAGCCAGTCGGTGCTGCGCGGTCCTTCGATCGAGTAGCCATCCAGCGGCCAGGTCCGCCGGCCTTCACCATCCTGTCGCCAGCCCGGCTGGCTGGGCGCCATGTAGATCGGGTGCTCGATGGAAAACACCAGCCCGCCGCCCGGTCGCAGCGCGGCATGCAGGGTGCCCAGCAGACGGCGCAGGTCCTCGATGTAGTGCAGCGCCAGCGAGCTGTAGGCGAAATCGAACGCCGCCGCCGGAAGCTCCAGGGTCTCCAGGTCCTGGCGAAGGTAATGGATCGCCGGATCGTCGGTCATGGCCCGCGCCTTGCCGAGCATGTTCTGCGAAACGTCGATGCCGAGCACCTCGGCGGCGCCCTGCTCGCGGGCCCAGCGACAGAACCAGCCGAAGCCACAGCCCAGGTCCACCACCCGCTTTCCCGTCAACTCCGGCAGCATGGCCCGCAGCGCCGGCCATTCGGGCGCACCGGCAAGGCCTTCGCGCGAGCGCGGCAACTGACTGTAGCCAGCGAAGAAATCATCGCAATCATAGATATTCTGGGACATGTGCTGAATCCGATGAGAAAGAGTCGCCCGGCGATTGGCAGCCAGGCCCACCGACCGCGCTCCGCCGAAGCAAGTTCAGAATACAAGTTTATACCCTGCCAGATCTGGCAGCTTAAGGCATGTCGCGGCGCCAGTTAACAATACGGAAATACACCCACCCTAGCCTCACCGTCATTCACAACAACAAGAAGCCATCGGCATGAAAAAAATTCGAAAATTAATATTGGATGATTCCTTCGGAGAAGATTATGACTGCCAGGATCTACCGGGAAGTCGTCAACCCGGGAAAACTCGACGAAACACAGAGGGGAAACCTCGCAAGCGAACTCTACGCGATTCACGCCAGGATCTTTCATGGCGTCCAGTATGAGTCCTTCGCTCGCGAGGTCATCCACTCCACGGCCCGCCTCACCCGCATCGCCATCTACCGCAACCGCCAGCAGAAATCGTCGGCTACTGCGCCGTGCATTTCCACGACTCGGAAGTCTTCCAGTACAGCAAGGCCTGCGTGATCCGCGCCGAGTCCGGGATCCTCCCGGAGTACCGCGGGAGCAACCAGAGCATTCCCTTCCTCACCCGCCAGGTGCTGCGCTACAAGCTGCTCAACCCCGGCAAGCGCCTGCTGTTCCTCGACACCCTGATCCATCCTTCCAGCTACGCGCTGGTCACCAAGTACGTGGATGACGTCTGGCCCTGCCACTGCGACCTGGAAAGCCACCACGTGAAGTTCCTCGAACACCTGATCGCCCAGTTCAGCTTCAAGCGCAGCAGCAACGATCCGCTGGTGGTCGACACCGGCTGGACCACCACCGAGGCCGATCACGAACGGGCACGCTGGGCTACGCACAGCAATCCGAATGTGCGTTTCTTCCTCGATCGGAACCCGGAATATCACAAGGGCAACGGATTGATCACGGTATTCCCGATCACCTTGAAGAACATCTTTACGGCGACCCGGCGTTTCAAGCGCAGTTCTTCGGTCAAGCGTAAACAGCACCAGCGTTACAACGCGGCTTCGGCGAAAGTCGGGAATATCGCGTTGTAATGAATCAAGCCGACCCGTATATCGGCGTTTATATATACGCACATATATGAAGAATGGCCGGAAGGGAGTATGGATCATTCCCTTCCGGCCATTTTCATCGCCCCCGCGAAGGGCTCGGCGGCCGGGTCCGATCAGAGCATTTCCAGCTTCGACATCAGGTCGTTCAGGCGCTCGGCCTTCTGCTCGCTGATCTCGCTCGGGGCCAGGGACTCGATGTAGCTGGCCAGCTCTTCCACCGTGCTGCATTCGAACATCGCCCGTAGCGGCACGTTGCGTTGCAGGGCCTTCTGCACCCGCGAGGCGATCTGGGTGGCCAGCAGCGAATGCCCGCCGAGTTCGAAGAAGTTGTCGAACACCCCGACCCGCTCGACCTTCAGCACCTCGGCCCAGATCCGCGCCAGGGTTTCCTCCAATTCGTTGCGCGGGGCCTGGTAGGCCTGGTTCTGCATCTGGCCGATGTCCAGCGCCGGTAGCGCCTTGCGGTCGAGCTTGCCGTTGGCGTTGAGCGGCATCCGCTCCAGCACCAGCCAGTGCAGCGGCACCATGTAGTCCGGCAGGTCGGCGCGCAGTTGCTGCTTGATCCGCTCGAACCAGGCGCCCTGCTCCACCATCAGTCCGGCCGGCGAGTCGGCGCTGGAACGCGGTGTCTCGCCGGGAACCAGGTAGCCCACCAGGTACTTGCCGTTCGCCCCTTCCTGGACCGCCACCGCCGCCTCGCGGACGTCGGCGCGTTCGTGCAGGCGCGCCTCGATCTCGCCCAGCTCGATGCGGAAGCCGCGGATCTTCACCTGGTGGTCGATCCGCCCGACATATTCCAGCACCCCGTCGGCGCGCCGCCGCGCCAGGTCGCCGGTACGGTACAGGCGCTCGCCCGGCGCGCCGAACGGATGCGGGACGAAGGCCTGGGCGGTGCGCAGCGGATCGCCGACGTAGCCACGGCCGACGCCGCTGCCGGCCACGCACAGCTCGCCCACCGCGCCCAGCGGCACCAGTTCGAAGGCGTCGTCGGCGCCGGCGCCGAGCAGGTACAGGCGGTTGTTGTCGGTGGGACTGCCGATCGGCAGGTAGGTGCTCTCGGTGGAGGCCAGGTCGACGCGGAAGAACGCCACGTCGTCGGAGCACTCCGCCGGCCCGTAGGCATTCACCAGGCCGATCCGCGGGTAGCGCTTGAGCCACTGGCGTGCCAGTTCCGGCGGCATCGCCTCGCCGGTGGGCAACATCCAGCGCAGGCCGTCGAGGGCCTGGCGCTCCTCGGCGAGCATGCCCTGGATCAGCGACGGCACGCTTTCCAGCACCGTGATGCCCTGTTCGCCGACGTGCGCCAGCAGGCCTTGCGGATCGTGGGCGATGGCGTTCGGCACGATCGCCACGCGGGCGCCGAACAACGGCGCGGCGAGGAACTGCCAGACCGAGATGTCGAAGCTCTGCGAGGCGGTCTGGGCGATCACGTCGTTCTCGTCCAGTTCCAGGTACGGGACCTTGCTCAACTGGTTGTTGAGCATGCCCGCCTGCTCCACCATCACACCCTTCGGCAAGCCGGTGGAGCCGGAGGTGTAGATCACGTAGGCGAGGTTCCGCGGCCCGCTGTAGACCTGCGGATCGTGCTCGGCGCCCGCGCCCTGCTGGATCTCCTCCCATACCAGCAGGCGCGGCCGGTCGGCACAGCCGAGTTCGTCGAACAGCGCCAGCGCCTGCTCACGGCAGGCCTGGGTGCAGACCAGTACCGGCGTGCGGCTCAGCTCGACGATCCGGGTCAGGCGCTGGGTCGGATGGCCGGGGTCGAGCGGCAGGTAGCCGGCACCGGACTTGAAGCTGCCGACGATCATGCCGAGCAGGTCGAGGCCGCGCTCGGCCAGCAGTGCCACCGGCTGGTCGATGCCGACGCCGGCGGCACGCAGCGCGTGGCCGAGGCGATTGGCCCGGCGGTTCAGCTCGGCATAGCTCCAGCGCTGCTCCAGGCAACTGGCGGCGATGCGCTGCGGATGGGCCGCCACCTGCGCCTCGAACAGCCGCACGTAGCCTTGCTCCAGCGGGTAGTCGCGGGCGCTGCGGTTGCAGCCGTCGAGGAGGAAGACGCGCTCGTCCTCGCCGAGCAGCGGCAAGGCCTCCAGTTCGCCGTGGAAACCGTCGACCAGGGCCAGCAGCAGGCGCTTGAACTCGTCGAGCAGACGCTCGATGGTCGGCGCCTCGAAGTAGCGCTGGTCGTAGGACAGGTGCAGGCCGAGGTCATCGCCCGGATAGCAGACCACGGTCAACGGGAAGTTGGTGTGGGTACGCCCGGAGTCGGAACTGGCGTTCAGGCTTTGCGCGCGGTCCAGCACCGAGACCTCCACCGGAGCGTTCTCGAACACGAACAGGCTGTCGAACAGCGGCTGGCCCTTGGGCAGCTCGCTGCTTTCCTGGATGGCCACCAGGGGCAGGTGCTCGTGCTCGCGCAACTCCAGGTTGCGCTCGAACAGCCGGTTCAGCCATTCGCGCACCGTGCAGCGCTGGCCGGCGGCCGGCATCCGCACGCGCAATGGGATGCTGTTGATGAACAGGCCGACGGTGCGCTGCATTTCCGGCATGCCCACCGGACGCCCGGCCACGGTGACGCCGAAGAGCACGTCGCGCTCGCCGCTGAAGCGGCGCAGGGTCAGTGCCCAGGCGGCCTGGGCGAAGGTGTTGACGGTGAGCTGGTAGCGCTGCGCCAGTTCGCGCAGGCGCGCGCCGTCGGCGGCGTCCAGGCGCGTGTAGCGGTCGCCGACGATCATCCCGCCGCTCTCACCGGCGTGCTCGCGGAGGAACGGTCGGTCGCTGGGCACCAGGGTCGGCCGCTCGAAGCCGCGCAGGCTCTCGCTCCACCAGCGGCGCGACTGCTCCAGGTCCTGGCGTTGCAGCCAGGCGATGTAGTCGCGGTAGCGCGGCGGCGTCGGCAGGTTCGCCGGGCGGCCTTCGCCGAGGGCGCCGTAGATCTCGAAGAAGTCGTTCATCAGCAGGCCACGGCACCAGGCATCGATGAGGATGTGGTGGTTGCTCATCATGAACCAGTAGCGCGCCTCGCCCAGGCGGATCAGGCGCAGGTGGAACGGCGGCTGTTCGAGCAGATCGAAACCGGCCTCGCGCTCGCGCTTGTGCAGCGCTTGCAGGCGTTCCTCGTGACCGTCCTCCGGCAGCTCGCTCCAGTCGAGGAACTCGATGCGGGTGCGGCCGGGCTTGTGGATCACCTGCAGCATGGTTTCGCCGGCATTCCAGACGAACGACGCGCGCAGCGCCTCGTGGCGGGCCACCACCGCCTGCCAGGCGGCGGCGAAGCGCTCGGGATCGAGCGGGCTGTCGATCCGGTAGCGGTCCTGCATGTAGTAGATGCCGGTGCCCGGTTCCAGCAGGGTGTGCAACAGCAGCCCTTCCTGCATCGGGGTCAGCGGATAGACGTCCTCGATCTCGCCGGCTGGCACCGCCAGGGCGTCCAGTTGCGCCTGGCTCAGTTGCGCCAGCGGGAAGTCGGACGGGGTCAGGCCGCCGGCGCCGTCTTCCAGGCAGTGCTCGATCAGCGCCTGCAGTTCGGCGAGATAGGCCTGCGCCAGCTCGTTCACCGTCCGCGCGGCGTAGCGCTCGCGGCTGTAGGTCCAGCGCAGCACCAGCTCGCCGCCGTAGACCTGGCCATCGACGCTCAGCTCGTTGGGCAACGGCGCCTGCTCGTCGTGGATCGGCCCGGTGGGCTGGTCCAGCGGCTGGAACAGGGCGTCGGCGAAGCTCTGGTCGAACTGTCCGAGGTAGTTGAAGGTGATCGGCGCCGTCGGCAGCGCGGCCATCGCCTGGCGCACCGCCGGATCGGCGAGGTAGCGCAGCACGCCGTAGCCGAGGCCCTTGTGCGGCACCGCGCGGAGCTGCTCCTTGATCGCCTTGATCGACTCGCCCGGGCTCTGCGCCGGGGTCAGGCGCAACGGGTAGGCGCTGGTGAACCAGCCGACGCTACGGGTCAGGTCGATATCGTCGAACAGCGCCTCGCGGCCATGCCCTTCCAACTGCACCAGCGTCGACGGCTGCCCGCTCCAGCGGCAGAGCACGCGAGCGAGGGCGGTCAGCAGCAGGTCGTTGACCTGGGTACGGTAGGCCGCCGGCGCCTGTTGCAGCAATTGCCGGGTACGTTGCGGGTCGAGCCGCAGGCTGAGGCTTTCCGCCAGCGCCTCGCGGTTGTCGCCCTGCGGACGGTCGCACGGCCACTCGGCCGGCTGCCCGCCCAGCCGGGCTTGCCACCAGCCCAGCTCCTCGCGCAGCGATTCGCTGCCGGCGTAGGCCTGAAGGCGTCCGGCCCAGTCGCGGAAGGCGCTGGTCTTGGCCGGCAGCGCCGGTTCGGCGCCCTCGGCGAACTGACGGTAGACCTGTTGCAGGTCCTCCAGCAGCACCCGCCAGGACACTCCGTCCACCGCCAGGTGGTGGATCGCCAGCAGCAGGCGTTGCTCGCCGGCCGGGCCGTCCACCAGCACCGCGCGCAGCAGCGGCCCCTGTTCGAGGTCGAGGCTGCGCTGGGCCTTGGCGAACAGCTCGGCGCATTCGTCGAAGGATTGCACCGGGACGTGCCAGAGCAGTTCCTGTTCGCGCAGCGGACGATGCTGCGCCCGCCACTCGCCGTCGACCTGGCGGAACGCCAGGCGCAGGGCGTCATGCTGTTCGACCAGGCGTTGCAGCGACTTGCGCAGCAGACCGAGGTCAATGGCCTGCCGCGGCTGCAACAGCAGCGACTGGTTCCAGTGCTCGCGGCGCGCCAGCGGCAGGTCGAAGAACCAGTGCTGGATCGGCGTCAGCGCGCTGTCGCCCTGCACCGGCCCCTGCTCGGCCTGGCTGGCCTGGCTGTGCCGGGCCACCGCGGCGAGGCTCTGCACGGTCTGGTGCTGGAACAGGTCGCGGGGGCTGAAGTGGATGCCGAGCTGGCGGGCGCGGCTGACCACCTGGATCGACAGGATCGAGTCGCCGCCCAGTTCGAAGAAGTTGTCGCCGAGGCCCACCCGCTCGACGTTCAGCACCTCGCGCCAGACCCCGGCCAGTTGCTGTTCCAGCACGCTGCGCGGGGCCTCGTAGGCCTGCCGGTTGAGCGCCGGATCGGGCGCCGGCAGCGCGCGGCGGTCGAGCTTGCCGTTGGCGGTCAGCGGCAGGCTGGCGAGCAGCAGCAGGTGGGCCGGCACCATGTAGTCCGGCAATTGCTGCTTGAGGTGCGTTTTCAGCGCCTCGCGCAGCGCCGCCTGGGCGTCCTCGTCCTGCCCGGCCACCGCGCTGGCGACATAACCGGCCAGTTGCTTGCCGCTCGGGCTGTCGAGCGCCAGCACCAGCGCTTCGCGAACCTGCGGATGCTCCAGCAGGCGTGCCTCGATCTCGCCCAGTTCGATGCGGAAGCCACGGATCTTCACCTGGTGGTCGATGCGTCCGACATATTCCACCAGGCCGTTGTCGCACAGGCGCACCAGGTCGCCGGTGCGGTACAGCCGGCCGCCCTCGGCAGCGAAGGGATCGGGCACGAAGCGCTCGGCGCTGAGCGCTGGACGCTCATGGTAGCCGCGCGCCAGGCCGGCGCCGCCGACGTAGAGCTCGCCGGTCGCGCCCTGCGGCACCAGGGCCAGGTCGGCATCCAGGATGTAGGCGACCCGCGCGCCGACCACGCTGCCGATCGGCACGCTGGCGGCGCCCTCTTCCAGACATTCGGGAGCCAGGCAGGCCAGCGGCATGACCACCGTCTCGGTCGGTCCGTAGGCATTGAAGAACGACGCCGGGGCGAAGGCCTGGCGAATCCGTTGCAGGTGCTCGGCGGTCAGCGCTTCGCCGCCGGTGATGCACATGCGCACCGGCAACTGCCGGCCCTGGCCCTCCAGCCACTGAGCGAGCTGGCTGCCGTAGCTCGGAGTGAAGCCGAGGATGCTCACGCCCTCCGCGCGGATCAGCTCGCAGATTTCCTCCGCGCCCCACTGGCCCTGCGCCCGCAGCACCACACGGGCGCCGCACAGCAACGGGGCCAGCAGACGCTCGCTGGCGGCGTCGAAGTTGATCGAATAGAAGTGCAGTTCGCAATCCTCGGCACGCATGCCGAAGCGCTCGATCACCGCCGCGCAGTGCATGGCGATCTCGCCGTGGGAGACCGCCACGCCCTTCGGCTTGCCGGTGGAGCCGGAGGTATAGATCAGGTAGGCCTGGTGCTGCGGACCGCTCAGCTCTGCCAGCGGCGCGGGGTCCTCGGCCTCCAGCGCCGGGCCGTCCTCCTCGAGGCACCAGCGCGCCACGCCCGCCGGCAGCTCGCCGAGGGCCTCGAACAGCGCCGCGTGGCTGAGCAGCAGGCGCACGCCGCTGTCCTCGATCATGTATTGCAAGCGCTCCAGCGGATACTCCGGGTCCAGCGGCACGTAGGCGCCGCCGGCCTTGAGGATCGCCAGCAGGCCGACGACCATCTCCAGCGAACGCTCCAGGGCCAGGCCGACCCGCACTTCCGGGCCGACGCCATGACGGCGCAGGACCCGCGCCAGGCGGTTGGAGCGGGCATCGAGTTCGGCATAGCTCAGGGTCTGTCCGGCGAAGGTCAGCGCCGGGGCCTGGGGGCTGGCCGCCACGCGGGCGGCGAACAGACCATGGAGGGTGTCCTGGAGCCCTGCCTCGCCAGTCGTGCCGGCGAGCCGCAGTTGCTTCCGCTCCTCGGCGTCGAACAGCGGCAATTCGGCAATGCGCCGCTGCGGGTCGCCCAGCAGCGCCTCCAGCAGGTTCTGCCAGTGCCCGGCCATCCGTGCGATGCGCGGTTCGTCGAACAGGTCGCGGCTGTAGGTCAGGCAGCAGCCGAGGCGCTGGTCGAGGTCGGTGACCTCCAGGTTGAGGTCGAACTTGGTCGCCCGCGCATCGTTGGCGATGTACTCGACGGTCATCCCGGCCAGTTGCCGGGTCTGCTGGAACTCCCAGCGCTGGACGTTGCACATCACCTGGAACAACGGGTTGTAGGCGGCGCTGCGCGGCGGTTGCAGGGCTTCCACCAGGTGGTCGAACGGCAGGTCCTGGTGCGACTGGCCATCGATCACGGTCTGCCGCACCTGCTCCAGCAGCTCGCCTACGCTCATCTGCCCGCCGAGCCGGCAGCGCAGCACCTGGGTATTGAGGAAGGCGCCGATCAGCCCTTCGCTCTCCGGGCGGATGCGGTTCGCCACCGGCGCGCCGATGCGCAGGTCCTGCTGGCCGCTGTAGCGGTAGAGCAAGGCCGCAAGGGTGGCGGTCATGGTCATGAACATGGTCAGCCCGCGGGCGGCGTTGAAGCGCCGCACGCGCTCGGCCAGCTCGGGGCTCAGGTCGAAGCGGTAGAGGTCGCCCCGGTGGCTCTGCACCGGCGGGCGTGGCCGGTCGCCCGGCAGTTCGAGCAGCGGATGCTCGTTGCCCAGTTGGGCCTTCCAGTAGTCGAGCTGGCGCTGGCGCTCGCCGCTCTCCAGCCACTCGCGCTGCCACACGCTGTAGTCCAGGTACTGGACCGGCAACGGCTCCAGCGGCGATTCGCGGTCGTCGAGGAAGGCCTCGTAGAGCGCGCCCAGCTCGCGGGCGAAGATGTCCATCGCCCAGCCTTCGGTGACGATGTGGTGAAGAGTCACCACCAGGTAGTGCTCGCGCTCGGCCATCTTCACCAGGCAGACCCGCAGCAACGGTCCGCTCTCGAGGTCGAAGGGCCGGTGCGCCTCGCTGTCGGCGAGGGTCTGCAAGTGCTGCTGGCGGCTGTCGCGGTCGAGCGCGGAGAAGTCCTGCCAGTCCATGTGCAGGCCGCCATCGCCGTGCACGCGCTGTACCGGCACGCCGTCGACGCTGGGGAACGTGGTGCGCAGGGTCTCGTGGCGCTGCACCAGGGCCTGTAGCGCGGCCTCGAAGCGCGCCACGTCCAGCGGCCCGCTCAGGCGCGCCAGGCCGCCGACGTTGTAGGCCGGGCTGTCCGGCTCCAGTTGCCAGAGGAACCACATGCGCTGCTGCGAGTAGGACAGCGGCACCGGCTGCTCGCGGTCGATGCGGCGGATCGCGCCGTGGCTATCGGTGCGTCCGGCGGCCTGGGCTGCGCGGACCTGTTCGCAGAAGACCTCCAGTTCGCTGGCCTCGAACAGCGCGCGCAACGACAGGTCGACGTCGCAGGCCTGGCGGGTGCGCGAGACGATGCGGGTGGCCAGCAGGGAATGCCCGCCGAGCTCGAAGAAATCGTCGCGCAGGCCGACCCGCGGCAGGCCGAGCACTTCGCTCCAGATCGCGGCGATGCGCCGTTGCAGCTCGGTCTGCGGCTCGACGTGCTCGCGCTGCTGCCAGACCGGCTCCGGCAGCGCCCGGGTATCCAGCTTGCCGCTCGGACCGAGGGGCATCTGCGCCAGGCGCATCAACTGCGCCGGGACCATGTATTCCGGCAGTTCGGCCTGTAGCGCGGCGCGCAGGCGCTGGTTCTGCTCGGCTTCCGCCTCGGCGCCGGCAGCGCCGGTGTAGTAGCCGACCAACTGGCTGCCGGCCACGCCTTCGCGGATCACCACCACCGCCTGGGCCACGCCCGGCTGCGCCAGCAGGCGTGCCTGGATCTCCTCCGGCTCGATACGGAAGCCACGCAGCTTGACCTGCTGGTCGAGGCGGCCGAGGTATTCCAGCACGCCGTCGGCGTTCCAGCGCGCGCGGTCGCCGGTGCGGTACAGGCGCTCGCCGGCGGCCGAGAACGGGTCGGCGACGAAGCGTTCGGCGCTCAGCGCCGGACGCTCCAGGTAGCCACGAGCCAGGCCCTGGCCGCCGATGCACAGCTCGCCGGCGACGCCGGCCGGCAGCAGATTAAACTCGGCGTCCAGTACGCGGCAGACCACGTTGCCCAGCGGCCGGCCGATCGGCGAACGCTCGCCGTCCTCCGCGCGGCACTGCCAGTGGGTGACGTTGATGGCGGTCTCGGTCGGCCCGTAGCGGTTATGCAGGGCCACCGCCGGCAGGCGTTGCAACACGCGGTTGCGCAGCTCCGCCGGCAGCGCCTCGCCACCGGAGAACAGGCGGCGCAGGCTGCCACAGGCGGCGACGCCGGGTTCGTCGATGAACAGTTGCAGCAGCGGCGGCACGAAGTGCAGCGTGGTCACCCCGAACTGCCGCACCAGTTCCACCAGGCGCGCCGGATCGCGGTGCTCGCCGGGGGCGGCGAGGACCAGCCGGCAACCGGTGAGCAGCGGCCAGAAGCACTCCCACACCGACACGTCGAAGCTCACCGGCGCCTTCTGCATCAGTACGTCGTCGCCGTCGAGGGCGTAGGTCGCCTGCATCCATTGCAGACGCTCGGCCAGCGCCGCGTGGGTATTGCCCACGCCCTTCGGCTGGCCGGTGGAACCGGAGGTGTAGATCACGTAGGCGAGATTGTCGCCGTGCAGGTGCAGGCCCGGCGCCTGGCTCGGCCAGCTGTCGAGCTTGAGGCTGTCCAGGCAGATCGGCGTGACGCCCTCCGCGCCAGGCAGGCGCTCGAACAGATGGGCCTGGGTCAGGAGCAGCTCGACGCCGCTGTCGGCGAGCATGTAGGCCAGGCGTTCGCTGGGGTAGTCCGGGTCCAGCGGCACGTAGGCGCCGCCCGCCTTGACGATCGCCAGCAGACCGACCAGCAGCTGCGGCGAACGCTCGACGCAGATCGCCACCCGCACGTCCGGGCCGACGCCCTTGTCGCGCAGGTAGTGGGCCAGGCGGTTGGCCCGGTCGTGCAGCTCGGCGTAGCCGAGGCTGCCGCCGTCCCATTCCAGGGCGACGCGCTCGGCGGACTGCGCCAGTTGCCGCTCCAGCAGTTCCGGTAGCCAGGCGCGCGCTGGCGCGCAGGGCGCGCTGCCCCATTCGGCGAGGCGCGCCGCCTGCTCGGCGTCGACCAGGGCGATATCGCCAAGGCAGCGCTGCGGGTGTTCCGCGACCTGGCGCAGCAGTTCCAGGTACTGTGCGGCGAAACGCCGGATGCTGGCCTCGTCGAAGAGGTCCGCGGCGTAGTCGAAATTCAGGGTCAGGCGACCGCGAGCGTCCTCCTCGCTCTGCAGTTGCAGGTCGAACTTGGCTTCGCGGCTGTGCCAGGGCAACTCGTCGGCGAGCAGGCCGGGCAGCCGGCGCAGCGCCGCCAGGTCGCGCTGCTGGTGGTTGAACAGCACCTGGAACAGCTGGCCACCCTGGCCGCAGGCCTCGAGCACCTGGTCGAACGGCAGGTCCTGGTTGGCCTGGGCGCCGAGGGTCGCCTCGCGAACCTCGCCGAGCAATGCGGCGAACGGTTGGCGCGCCCGGGGCCTGCCGCGCAGGACCAGGGTGTTGATGAAGAAGCCGACCAGCCCCTGGGTCTCCAGGCGCTGGCGGTTGGCGCTGGGCACGCCGATGCGGATGTCGCCCTGCCCGCTGTGGCGATGCAGCAGCGCCTGGAACGCCGCCAGCAGCCACATGAAGACACTCGCCTCATGGTCCAGCGCGACCTCGCGGATGGCCCGCGCCAGGGCTTCGTCGACCCGCAGGCTGTAGCGCGCGGCCGGCGACGCCTGGCGCGCCGTGCGCGGGTGGTCGGTGGCCAGTTCCAGCGCCGGCGCCGCGTCGCCCAGGCGCTCCCGCCAGTAGGCCAGCTGGCGGGCGCCCTCGCCCGCTTCCAGCCACTGCCGTTGCCAGGCGGCGAATTCGGCGTAGTGCAGTTCCAGCGGCGCCAGTCCGGCCGGCTGGCCGCCGCAGGCTTCGGCGTAGAGCCGCGAGAATTCGTCGAGCAGCAGGTTCAGCGACCAGCCGTCGGCGACGATGTGATGCAGGGTGACCCAGAGCTGGTGCTCCTGTTCGTCCAGGCGCACCAGGCTGACCCGCAGCAGCGGCCCGTTCTCCAGGTCGAACGGCAGCCGCGCCTCGGCCTCGCGGCGCTGCGCGGCGGTCGCGGCGCGTTCGTGTTCGGCCAGCGTAGCGAGGTCGATGAACTGCCAGGCGAACTCGCCCCGCTCATCGATACGCTGCAAGGCCACGCCGTCGCGCTCGAGGAAACGCGTGCGCAACGCTTCGTGGCGTTCGACCAGGCGCTGGAAGCTGGCGCGCAGCGCCGCTTCGTCCAGCTCGCCGCGCAGGCGCAGGCCACCGGGGATGTTGTAGGCGGCGCTCCACGGATCGATCTGCCAGGTCAGCCAGAGACGCTGCTGCGCCGCCGACTGCGGCAGGTCGATGCCACGCGGCAGGTGCGCGATCGGCGCCTCCTCTGCCGCGCCCTCGGCCAGTTGGCGTGCCACCACGGCGCTGAAACCCTGCAGGGTCGGCGCTTCGAACAACTGGCGCAGGTTGAGGGCGACGCCGAGGCTGTCACGCACCTGGGCGACTACCTGGGCGGCGCCGATGGAGTTGCCGCCGAGCAGAAAGAAATGGTCGCGCGGCGCTACCTGCGCCACGCCCAGCTGGGCCTTCCAGATTTCCCCGATACGCGCCAGCAACTCATCGTCGTCCGGCGTCGCGCAGTGCTCCTCGTGTGCCTCGAGGCCGGGAAACTGCGCGTAGCTGTCCAGGCTGCCGTCCTCCAGGCGCAGGCGGCAGGCGGAACGTTGCAGCTTGCCGCTGGAGGTTTTCGGCAAGGCGCCGGGATTGAGCAGCGCCACCACCTTCGGCGCTTCCTGGCAGGCCTCGGCCACCGCCTGGCGGATCGAGTCGATCAGTTCGCGGGCCGGCACCGACTTCTGGATGCCACGGCCGATCTCGACGGCGATGCCGATGCCTTCCTCGCCGTCGACCTTGACCGCGAACGCCGCGACCCGCCCCTTGCGCGCCGACGGCACCTCGCTCTCGACGGTGCGCTCGATGTCCTGCGGGTAGAGGTTGTGGCCCCGGACGATGAGCATGTCCTTCAGGCGTCCGGTGACGAACAGTTCGCCGTCACGGAGGAAGCCCAGGTCGCCGGTGCGCAGCCAGGTGCGCCCGTCGCGCTCGACGAAGGTCTTCGCCGAGGCTTCCGGGTTGCGCCAGTAGCCGTGGGCGATGCTCGGCCCGGCGGCCCAGATCTCGCCGACGCTGTCGTCGCCGAGGACCTCGCCGCTCGCCGCGTCGACGATCCGCACGGCGTGTTCCGGCTGGCTACGGCCGCAGCACATCAGCACGCTGCCTTCGCCTTCGGCGATGCGGTTGCGCGCCAGCGCCTCGCCATCCACCGCCAGGGCGGGAATGCCCTGGCCGCGCTGGCCGCCGGTGACGAACAGGGTCGCCTCGGCCAGGCCGTAGCAGGCGAAGAAGCTGGATGGCTCGAAACCGCTGGCGGCGAACTTCTCGGCGAAGCGCTCAAGGCTGTCCTGGCGGATCGGCTCGGAGCCGGAGAACGCCACCCGCCAGCCGCTCAGGTCCAGACGCTGCAGGGCCGACTCGGCGACCCGCTCGCTGCACAGCCGGTAGGCGAAATCGGGACCGCCGCTGACGGTGCCGCCGTACTGGCTGATGGCTTCCAGCCAGCGCACCGGACGTTCGAGGAAGTAGCGCGGCGACATCAGCACGCAGGGTACGCCGCTGAAGATCGGTTGCAGCAGCCCGCCGATCAGGCCCATGTCGTGGTACAGCGGCAGCCAGCTGACGATCACGTCGTCGGCACCGATGCCGAAGCCGCGGCGGATCAGCACCTCGTTGGCGACCAGGTTGCCATGGCTGACCTGGACGCCCTTGGGCAGCGCGGTGGAACCTGAGGTGTACTGCAGGAAGGCGATGTGCTCCGGGCGCAGCGCCGGCTCCTGCCAGGCCTCGGCGCCAGCTGGGTCCAGCTGGTCCACGCAGAGCAGCTGCGGCGCATTGGCGGCGGACAGTTGCGCGTTCATCTGCAGCAGCGGCTCGCGCAGGTCGGCGCTGGTGAGGACCAGGCGCGGCTCGGCGTCGGCGATGATCGACAACAAGCGCTCCTGGTGATGGCGGCGCGCCGATTCCGGCGGATAGGCCGGCACCGCGATGATGCCGGCATACAGGCAGCCGAAGAACGCCGCGACGTAGTCGGGGCCGCTGGGAAACAGCAGCACCGCGCGCTCGCCCAGCTGCGCATGGGCCTGCAGGGCCGCGGCGATGCTCCGCGCGCGCAGGTCGAGATCGCGGTAGCTGAGGACCACGCCTTCGCCATCGTCCTCGGCGAGGAAGCGCAGCGCCAGGCGCTCGGGCTCCTGGACGGCGCGGCGACGCAGGGCCTGGACCAGGGTGGTGGGGAGTTCGAAGGCGTCCATCATGTGTTTTCCTGCCTGAATTCGGCTTGCAATCATGTTCTGGGAAGCCGGCAAGGAAGCGCCGCCATGACGGCGCTCCTGCGACGGGTCCGTTTCAACTGGCGGCGCGCAGGCTTTCGCGCACCCGCTCCTGGCGCCAGCGCAGCAGGTGCTGCCCGGCGTAGCGACGCAGGTGGCGCAGCAACTGCGCTTCCTGCTCGCGGATGAAAAAGTGCTGGCCGTCGAGCAGGTCGAGGCTGAACTCGCCACCCGCTTCGCGCAGCCAGCCGAGCAGCTCGGCACTGCGCAGGTGGTCCTCGCGTCCGCCGAACACGTGCAGCGCCGACGCCAGTGGCGCGCGGGGCTGGTAGCGGTAGCTGCCGGTGACGAGGAAGTCGGCGCGCACCACCGGCAGCAGCATCTGCATCAGCGACGGATCGTTGAAGACCGCCTCCGGGGTGCCCCGGTAGTCACGCAGCGCGGCGACCAGCTCGGCGTCTTCCCTGGCTCGCCGGTAGCCGCTGAGATCGTTCTCGGCGGGCGCGCTGACGCCGGAAAGGAACAGCGCCAGCGGTTCTTCCAGGCCTCGCCGGCGCATGGCATGGGCCAGCTCGAAGGCCAGCAGGCCGCCCAGGCTGTGGCCGAAGAAAGCGTAGGGAGTGGCGTTTTCGAACAGCCCCGGCAGCTCGCCAGCCAATTGCGCGACCAGGCTGGCGGCGTCGTTGTGCAAGGCTTCGGCGAAGCGCAGGCCGCGCCCCGGCAGCTCCAGCGGCTGCAGGCGGATCCAGGCCGGCAGCCGGCTCTGCCAACGGTTGTAGAGAACGGCGCTGGCACCCGAATAAGGCAGGCAGAAGAGTTGCAGGGAAGCGCTCGGACTCACCTCAGCCCTCCCGTGCGGCGCTGCCGCCAAGGCTTGCGCCGGGGCCCGAGGTTTCCCGCTGATCGTTCGGCATTTCCGTCTCCTGCTGCGCACGCTGGCGCGCCGGGCACCTGCCCGCGCTGTCTCAGAGGGGAACGGATAACGACGGCAAATAATTAGCGCATGTGACCGCAATCCACGGGCAATCCACGGAGAGAGGCGCCACCCTATTCATTCTGAGGGGTTGTGCCGCTCGCCAGGCACTCATCGGCGCACAGCCCGAGCCGCTCCGACCCGTCACGAAAGCAGCCGGGCGGGCCTTGGCGGCCGGCGCGAAGGAGTCGCCGTGAACGATCCGCCCCGCGCCAAGGCCATTTTCCAACTGGCTGATTCCTAAAGATTATTAAAAAAAATTCGTCTTCAACGCACGACTGCAACATTGGCGCGGCCATCCTGCTGGCGCACCGAATAATTGCTTCTCCCCGTCATTCACCGCGGCCATTTGCCAGCCCAGGGAATATTCACGAATTAAGGTGAGATTGGTTATTTCTTCGTAATTGACAATCATTATCATTCAACATAATTTGTTGCGCCATGTGTGGGTTCGCCCCACCGCCAGTGCTCTGCAGCCCCCTCCGCAGCAAGGTGATTTCCATGTCGGAACAACTGTCTACCCGCAGATGCGATACCCCGCTCCTCCAGGCCTTCGTCGACAACCGCACGATCCTGGTGAAGATCGCCGCCCGCATTACCGGTTGCCGCTCACGAGCCGAGGATGTGGTCCAGGATGCGTTCTTCAGGCTCCAGTCGGCGCCGCAGATCACTTCGTCGTTCAAGGCACAGCTCAGCTACCTGTTCCAGATCGTCCGCAACCTGGCCATCGACCACTACCGCAAGCAGGCGCTCGAGCAGAAGTATTCAGGACCGGAAGAGGAAGGTCTGAACGTGGTGATCCAGGGCGCCTCTCCGGAAGCCTCGCACATCAACTACGCGACGCTCGAACACATCGCCGACGCCCTCACCGAGCTGCCCGGGCGCACCCGCTACGCCTTCGAGATGTACCGCTTGCACGGCGTGCCGCAGAAGGACATCGCCAAGGAACTGGGAGTCTCGCCGACCCTGGTCAACTTCATGATCCGCGACGCCCTGGTGCATTGCCGCAAGGTCACCGCCGAGCGCCAGGGCGACAACCTGGCGAGCCTGAGCGCCCGGCGCTGAGACACGGGGCAGGCATTGCGCCTGCCCGTTTCCATTGGCGTCCGCCAGACGCCCCGCCCTTCCTCCTGCCGCCCCGTTCAGGCCAGGCGACAGCGCTCGAAGAACCGTTCGCGACCGATGATCATCAGCGCCGCTCGCTTGTGCGGAAAATCGAATTCCTTCTCGCAGTGAAAGCACAGGTTGTGCATGTGGCCGATCATCCGCGCGTTGTCCGCGCGCGGCTCCGCCACCACCCGCTGCGAGCGCGGGTCGTCGAGAAACAGGTAGTGGACCAGCGCCGACAGCCAGCAGGCGACCTTGTGCGGCCCCCGGTGGGCTTCCTCGCCGACCAGCATGTGGATCCCGCGGTCGTAGTCGTCGGCCGCGTAGAACGGCGCGATGCGATCCTCCTTCGCCCAGTAGGCCTCGAAATAGGCGAAGGGCTCATCATCGAAGCAGCCGATGAGCCCCAGCGCGTGAGGATCGGCTTCGAGCTGGCGCAAACGCTCGCGATGCTGTTCCAGGCTTCCATCTTCCTGCCAGAACTCCGCCACCCTGGGCGAGTTCTGCCAGCGATGGAAACGTTCCAGGTCCCTCTCGATGTCCACGGTACGCAAGGATACCCAGCACTCCAATCGCGCATCGAAGCGCCGGTAGACCTCTCCCCTGGGCTTCGGCCGGCGCAGCGGATGACGCTTTCCATCGGTAAGCGCCATCGACTGGGGATAGCACGACTGGGCAAGCGGCAGCCAGGGCCACGGCAACTGCCAGAACCGACCCCTCTCGCAGACATAGGTGCCAGCTTCGGCGGCGCCGGCCAGCATACCGTTCGCCAGGGACTTTTCCGGCGCCCAGGGCAGCGACCAGACGAGCCGCTGGCATTCCGGGTCGCGCGCGAACAACCAGTAGCTGGCGGCCCACAACGCATGTTCGGCATCGCCGCCGGGAAGTTCCTCCAACGCCAGCCGTATTTCCGTGTCCGTGCGCTCCAGGCGCAGGCGCAACAGCAACGCACCATCCAGGCCGAGGCTGAGCCGGCTATCGGTTTCGTCACCACTCAAACGCTGCCCGCCAGGCAACGGCAATACAGTCAGGGAATTCAACAGGGGCATGATCGGACTCGAGACACGGAGTTGTTCTCAGAGGAACGTCATGTGGCGGCGGAAATTTAAGCGCTCGCGCGGTCTAGGCGGCAGTGCCCATCCCAGGCGCGGGCCGGAGGAACAAGGGACGACCCGGTGGGCGAAGCACGCGGTGCCGCGAGGCTCAGTAGACTTCCGGGATGATGATCTCGCCGGGCGTCGGATGCCTGACGTAATCGGCATGGCGCAGGCGCTCCGGCAGGTGCACCGGCGGCTGCGGAACTTCCCGGTAGGGCATCTGCTGCAACAGGTGGTGGATGCAGTTCAGCCGCGCACGCTTCTTGTCGTCGGCCTGCACCACCCACCATGGCGCCTCGGGGATGTGGGTACGCTCGAGCATGGTTTCCTTGGCCTTGGTGTAGGCCTCCCAGCGCCGCCGCGACTCGAGGTCCATCGGGCTGAGCTTCCATTGCTTGAGCGGATCGTGGATGCGGCTGAGGAAGCGCAGGTGCTGCTCGGCGTCGGAGATCGAGAACCAGTACTTGAGCAGCTGGATGCCCGAGCGCGCCAGCATCTTCTCGAACTCCGGCACGCTGCGGAAGAACTCCTCGTACTGCTCGTCGTTGCAGAAACCCATGACCCGCTCGACCCCGGCGCGGTTGTACCAGCTGCGGTCGAACAGGACGATCTCGCCGCCAGCCGGCAGGTGCGAGACGTAGCGCTGGAAGTACCACTGGGTCCGCTCGCGGTCGTTCGGCGCGGGCAGCGCGGCGACCCGGCAGACACGCGGGTTGAGGCGCTGGGTGATGCGCTTGATCACCCCGCCCTTGCCTGCCGCGTCGCGGCCCTCGAAGAGAATCACCACCTTGTGGCCGGTATGCACCACCCAGTTCTGCAGCTTCACCAGCTCCCGCTGCAGGCGGAACAGCTCGCGAAAGTAGCGGCGCCGGCCGAGTTCGCCGGGCGCGTCCTCCTGCTCGGGCCGAACAGCTCGTCCAGGTTCAGCTCGTCGTCGAGCAGCTCCTGCTCCAGTTCCTCGTCGTGCCGATCGAGCCAGTCACGGCCGAGTCGGCCCGAGGTATCGCCATAGGAGTCCATGCGGTGCTCTCCACGTCCTGCCGAAAATACCGCGAATGCTAGGCGCGCCCTCATGGCAGTTTCATGACGATTCGATGAATGGCGGGAGCGCACCGGCTGGCGACGGGCGCCGACCGGCGACCGCGAGTCAGAAAATTCCTTAATCATTTGAGGTACTTAGCGGAAGCTGGCCAGCCTCTTCGCACTTTCAACATGCTCCGAGCCCCGGCGTCCGCCGGGAAGAAACGCGCCTTGCTGCGCCCAATCAACGGAGATCATCCATGCAAGCATTTACCAGACAACAGCTCATCGATGCGCTGAACGCCCAGAGCAGCGACCTCGCCACCCTGCAGAGCCTGATCGTCGGCCTCTACCTGTGGATCCGCGACAGCCATGGCCAGGCCAGCGTCGACGCGGCCTTCCAGCGCGCCCGGGAGGAGGCCAGGCAATTCCGCCGGCAGGCCGGCAACCAGGCGGACGAACGACTGATCCTGCAACTGGCGGAGATCATCCGCGAACAGCCCTAGCCCCTGTCGCATAGCCAGGGACGACTGACCCGCCGGGCCTGACTCAGGGCCGCGCGACGGTCTCCGGCGCCCCGGCGTCCTCTCCGGCGGCGCCTTGCGCGGGAAACACGCGGATGCTCGCGGTCACCCCGGCGCGCAGCGTGTTGCGCTGCAAGTAGGCGGGGTCGATGGCGATGCGTACGGGAATCCGCTGGGCCAGCTTGACCCAGGTGTAGCTCGGGTTGATGTTCGCCAGCAGGCGCGATCCCTCGGCGTTCTCCCGGTCGGTGATGGCGTGGGCGATGCTCTGCACATGGCCCTCGAAGCGCTCGCCGCTCATCAGTTCGACCCGCGCCCGGCTGCCTATGCGGATCCCCGGCAGCTTGGTCTCCTCGAAGTAGCCGCTGACATAGAACGAATCGCGATCCACCAGCGCCAGCAGGGGCACCCCGGCGTGGGCATAGTCGCCTTCGCGGGTCTGCAGATTGGTCACGTAGCCACTGACCGGCGCGCGCACCCGGGTGCGCTCGAGGTCGAGGCGCGCCTGCTGCAGCGCCGCATCGGCAAGCTCCACGTTGGCCTCGGCGAGACCGAGGCTGGCCTGGTTCCTCAGCAGCTCGGCCTGGGCCAGGCTGACGTCGGTCTGAGCCTTTTCGTTCTCCTCCACCGACAGCACCGAGCGTTTCTGCAGGGCCGAGCGCCGCTGCGCCTCGCTGCGGCGCTGGCGCAACCGGGCCTGGCTGGCCTCGATCGCCGCCCGCGACTCGCCCAGCGCCGCCCGCGCCACGCTCACCGCGCGCTCGGCGCGCAGCACCGCCAGTTCATAGCGCGCCGGGTCGATGCTGAGCAGCAGGTCGCCCTTCTCCACCGACTGGTTGTCGCTCAGCGGCAAGCGGGTGATCAGCCCGGAAACGTCCGCCGACAGTGTCACCACATCGGCGCGGACCCGCGCGTCACGGGTCCATGGCGTGCGGGTGTAGCGCTCCCAGGCGAGAAACACCAGCGCCGCCGCCACCAGCACCGCCAGCAGGGTGGCCAGGCGCGGCCATTTGCCTTGCAACAGATTCATCGGGACATGCCCCCCATCCACAGGATCAGACCAGCGCAGATCGCGCAGTACAACGCGCCCTGGAACAACGCTTCGTGCCACACCCGCTGCAGCACGCCGAGGCGCCGCAACAGCGGGTTGAGCAGCAGGAAGATCAGCCAGGCCAGCAACAGCGCCTGGGCGATCGGCGGCAGGTAGGCGCCGCCGACCTCGATATCAACGGGCATGTCCGCCCTCCTCTTCCCGTCCTTCGATGACCGCCGGCTCCACGCGGTCTTCCTCCAGCAAAGTCCGATAGCGCTGCAGCGACTGCTGCAGGATCAGCAGCGCGACGATCATGATGAAGCGCTGGCGGGTCGCCGCGGCGTCCCGGCCAGGCAAGTCCTGCAACGCCTCCAGGCGCTCGCCGAAGCGCCGCAGGCCGGCTTGCACGCGCCCCTGGCCGGGCGCCCCGGCGGCACCCGCCACGTAGGCGGCGATCTCCCCCAGCAGCTCGCGCAGCAATGGTTGCAGTCCGACCGGTACCACGCGGGCGTCGCGCAACGGCTCGCGCAGGCGGTTCAGCGCCACGCCCATCACCACGCAGCCCAGGGCGCACTGGAAGCGCTCCGCCGAACGGGCATCCTGGCTCGCCGGCAACAGGCCGACCATCACCGCCAGGCGATCGATCATCCGTGTCTCGAAGGCGAAGCGCTGCGCCTCGCTGGCCTCGCAGCGCGACATTTCCGCGACGTCCTGGCGCGACAGGTACAGCAGGCGGCGCAGGCGCGGGTCGGCGCGGAACGGATAGACCAGGGCGAACACCGCCAGCGCGAGGACCGCCGCGGCCAGGAAACCACCGACGAACTCGAACCACTGCGAGGCGTCGCTGTAGTACACCGCGATGTTCTGCGGCGCCACCATCAGCAAGGTCTCCAGGCCGATGCCCATGGCGATGCCGGCGGTCAGAGGGCTGCTCAGGCCGATCGCGACCACGTACAGCAGTAGCGCCATCCACAGCGCCAGCCATTCGAAGTCGGCGCAAGCCGGCAACAGCACGAACAGCAGCGCCGCCGAAATCAGGATCGCCAGCAACAACCCGCGCAGGAAATTCTGCGCCGCCAGCAGCGGACGCGGGAAGGTCGCCATCAGCGAGCACATCACGCCGACCAGCAACAGGCTGCTGAGGGCGCCGTTCCAGGCGCTGGTGATCCACAGCCAGGCGGCGCAGGACAGCGCGACGAAGGCGCGCAACGCATTCATCGAGGCCAGCGCCCAGTCCAGGTGCAGCGCCTGGGCCCTGCCGCGGCGATAGAAGCTGCTTGCCTGGCGGCCGGACTGGATCGCGTCGTTGAGTTCCAGCACCTCGCCCAGGCGCTGGAACAGCCGCGCATACTCCCAGCGCAGGATCGCCACCTGCGGACGCAACGCCGGGCTCAGCGCCTCGTCGTAGGATTCCGCGCGTGCCGCCGCGGCGTCGAAGGCCTGGCGTACCGCCTGAAATTCCTCCAGTACCTCGGCGGGCACCGCCCGCCCCTGTTCGGCCAGGGCATCCAGCACCTTCAGCGCGCGCTCGAGCAGCGCCTGGATGTCCGCCGGCAGCGGGCCGACCCAATGCGCCCGTACCAGCAGGCGATGCTGGCGCAGCAGCAACAGGCGCGAGGCGAGCAGCACCAGCAGGTTGCCCAGCAGCTGCACCAGGCCGTCGGCGCGGCGCAGGCCGGGCGCGTCGAAATACAGATGGCGGCGCAGTCCGTCCAGGGCGGTGATGCTGCCCACCAGTTGCATCTGCCGCTGGTTGAACGACTCATCGCCCTCGTCGCCACGGATCACCGCCGCGGCGTGCCGGGCGGTGCCGCGGAGCAACCCGTCGACCTGTGCGAAGTAGCCCCTGGCGACCGCCTGCGGACGGGCACTGAGCAGGCTGACCAGGGCCACGCAGGCCACCCCCAGCAGGGTCTCGGTGACCCGCACCACGGCAAGCATGAAGGTATTGTCGGGATCGGGGATCGACAGCACCGCGACGATCACCGCGGTGAAGCCGCTGAGCACGAAGGCGTGCGAATCGGTGTAGCGCAGCAGCGTGCCGCCGGCGGTACAGAGCGCCAGCCAGAGGCTCAGGGCGATGAAGAACGGCAACGGCTGCTGGGCGAACAGCGCCATGATCAGCACCGCCACCACGGCCCCGGCGAAGGTCCCGAGGACCTGGGCGAAGCTGCGCTTCAAGGCCATCCCGGCCAGCGGCTGGCTGACGATGACCACGGTCATCAGCGCCCACTTCGGCTGCTCCAGGTCGAACAGGAAGGCCAGGTACAGGGTCAGCAGGCCGGCGACGACGGTGCGCAGGGCGAACAGCAGGGTTTCCCGCGGCGGCCGCCAGAGCATCCGCGCGTAGAGCTTCAGCCCCTCCATGCCGGGCCCCGCACCTCCGCTGGGTGACAGGCCGGGGGCGACGCGACGAACAGGCGAATCGACATGCTGGTTTCTCGCTCGGGCTAAGACGGTGTCCGCCTCAAGTCTAGAAGGCGAAAGAAAATCCGTGGCCGCCTACGGGGGCGGGCAGGCTTGGCCGGCCACGGAGCGACGCGGTCGCCGCTACAGGGTAAAAGCCCTGGCGGCCGTATCGATAGCGCTTCCAGGCGAAAACCGTTTTCGCTCAGAACGAACGCTGCACGCCCTTTCGATTGGTTAAGCTTGCTCCGGGCTGGATCGATTTAGCTTGCGAAATCAAGCGGATAGAGCGGCCAAAGGAAACCGACGAGGAGGAGCCGAGAATGCGTCGAGCGAATGCCACTGTGTTGCGAGCCTGCCCATGAGCCTGCGCTTCGACGACATCGAAGCCTTCCTCAACGTCGCCGAGCTCAACAGCGTGACGTCGGCGGCCGAGCGCATGAGCCTGTCCAAGTCGGTGATCAGCAAGCGCGTCAGCGATCTGGAAAAACGCCTCGGCGTGCGCCTGCTCTACCGCACCACCCGCAATGTCGAGCCGACCGAGGCCGGGCACTTCTTCTACAAGGCCGCCAAGGCCTCGCTGCAGGAACTCAACAACGCCGCGGAGATCGTCGCCCTGCGCGAGAACGACCTGTGTGGCGAACTGCGCATCGTCACCCCGATGAGCTTCGGTACCCTGTGGCTGTCGCCGATCATCGCCGACTTCATGAGCCAGCACCCGCGCCTGGAGATCGTCCTGCAGATGGACGACCGCCTCACCGACTTCGAAAAGGAAGGCTACGACCTGAGCATCCGCGTCACTCGCCTGGATGACAGCTCGCTGATCGCCCGGCCGCTGGCCAACAGCCAGCGGGTGGTCTGTTGCAGCCCGGACTACGCGCAACGCCACGGCAGCGTGGAAACCCTCGAGCAACTCATGCAGCACGAGTGCCTGGGCTACAACAACGCCTCGCCGAGCCAGGTCTGGACCTTCGAGCCCGCCTATCCCGGCGACAAGCCGCGCGCCATCTCGCCGCGCGGGCGCTTCAACAGCAACAATGGCCAGGCCATGCGCGACGCCGCCCTGCGCGGCCAGGGGCTGGCGCTGCTGCCGCTGTTCATCGTCGCCGAGGATCTGGGCAGCGGTCGCCTGGTCGACGCCGCGCCCGGCCTGCGGCCGCTCGACGATGTCATCTATGCGATGTATTCGCGGGCGGCGGCGATGTCGCCGAAGGTCAAGGCGTTCATCCAGCACCTGCAACAGGCGCTGTCCACGCCACCCTGGGGCAATGGCTGAACGACCGAACCATTGCGGCGACGCCCCGGTCAGATGAAAGGCATGCGGAGAAGACTCTGCGGAGCCCGTCGTCTCTCCCCGTCCGGCCATATCCGGCCCCACCCAGGAGAACAGCCATGATCACGCGTACCCTGCTCATCGCCGCCGCCCTGCTCGGCGGCACCGCTCACGCCGCCGAAAGCACCGACCTGTGCGGCGCCAACCTGCAGAAGCTCGACGATATCCTCGCCGTGCGCGACAAGACCTCGGTCACCGGCGCGCGGGTCACCGAGGTCAAGGAACTGCAAGCCAAGGCGAAGCAGGACCAGGCCAGCGGCGATACCAAGGGCTGCATCACCGCCACCACCCAGGCCTTGCAGATCCTGCAGAACACCGGGAAGAAGTGACCCGCGGCAGACGCGAGGCGGAGGCCGGCATTGGCGGATAACCGCAAGCGGTCATCCGCCCTGCGCCGACGCAACCCTCCTGAGGGCGAACAACGCCGCAGGCGTTATCCGCCGACACTCCCGTCCCCCGCCCCGGCCGCGTCCGATTGCGCTCACTCGAAGCGCAGGCTTTCCCGTACCGCGCGGATTTCCGCCTGGCTTGCATCGTAGGCGTCGGCCAGGCCGGCATAGGACAGCGAGTAGGCCGAGTTCCTGCCGGCCGCGGCGAGCAGGGTCTGCTTCATCACCACGGCGCCGCGCTGGCGAACGGTGCAGGTGGTTTCCAGCGCCGCCAGCCCACCGGTGGAGGAAGACTCGGGCGAGCTGCAGGCGGTCTGCAGGCCGTTGCGCAGGAATTCGATCTGAACCAGCTTGCGCATATGCCCGAGGACCTTCTCCAGGTTCACCTCCTGGCCGCTCTGCAGCGGCATCCGCGTCACCTCCATCACCAACGCCTGGGAGCCGTCGGCCTGCAGCTTGACCGCGCGCTGGCGCTGGCCGGCGCCGGCCTGGCCGGGTTGCGCGGCGGGCAGGTCGCTCACCTGCCAGCCCGCCGGCCAGCGAGCCATCGACGCCTCGGCCAGGCTCAGCGCGGAAAGCGCGCCAACCGCCAGGGCCAGCCAGCGCCAGCCAGTGCGTCGCGTTTTCTCCCGTCTCACGCGGTACCCTCCTCTTCACCTACTACCATCGCCGCCCGGGGCTGCCCGAGCGGCTCCTCGAAACGCAGCAGGCGTCCGGCGTTGCCCAGCACCAGCAAGGTGCTGAGGTTGTGCAGCAGCGCCGCGACCATCGCCCCGGCCGCGCCGAGCAGGCCGAAGGCTGCCGCGGCGACGATCGCCAGGGTCCAGCCGAGGCCGATCGCCACGTTGACCTGCAGGGTCCGCCGACACTGCCGGCTGAGCCGCACGCAGGTGCCGAGCCGGCGCAGGTCGCTGCCGATCAGCACGATATCCGCCGAGGCCAGGGCGATGTCGGCGCCGCCGGCGCCCATCGCCACACCGACCACGCCGGCCTTCAACGCCAGCGAATCGTTGATGCCGTCGCCCACCACCATCGGCCGGAAGCCGCTGCCGATCTCCGCGCCGACCTGGCGCAACTTGTCCTCCGGCAACGCCTGCGCCACCACCTGGCTGACCCGCACCTGCCGCGCCACGGCCTCGGCTACCGCTTGGCGATCGCCAGTCAGCAACAGTTGCCGGCCCAGCCCCAGCTCACGCAGCTCGGCCAGGGCCTCGGCGGCCTCCGCGCGCACGCTGTCGGCCAGCAACAGCCAGCCGAGGAAGCGCCCGGCCAGGGCGATGCCGGCAATCGGTCCCTCGTGCGCCGGCACCTCGCCGGTATCGATGCCCAGTTGCCGGAACAGCTCGGGGCGACCAAGGGCGGCTTCGCCCGCCTCTGTTCGTGCGACCACGCCGAATCCCTGGCGTTCGCGGATATCGCTCAGCGGGTGGTAGGCATCATGCGCCGCCAGGGCCGCCAGCGCACGGCTCACCGGGTGGCTGCTGGCGGCGCCGAGGCTGGCGGCCAGGCGCAGCACCTCGTCGCGGCTGGCGCCGACCAGGCGCAGGTCCTGCAGGCGCAGGCTGCCGTGGGTCAGGGTGCCGGTCTTGTCGACCACCAGCGAGGTCAGGTCCGCCAGTTCTTCGAGGAACGCCGAACTGCGGATCAGGATCCCATGTCGCGCAGCCACGGCGATGCCGGCGATGGCGGTGGCCGGCGCCGACAGCACCAGGGCGCAGGGGCAGGCGGCGACCAGCACCGCGAGCATGGCCTGGGCGTCGCTGGTGACGAACCAGGTGACCGCCGCGATCATCAGCACCAGCAGCAGGTATTGCCCGGCATGGCGCTCCAGCAGGCGAGTGATCGGCGGCTTGGCGCGTTCGGCCTGCTGCATCAGGCCGATCACCTTGCCCAGCGTCGAGGCATCGCCGGTACGGGTCACCTCGATGCGCAGCAGGCCGTCGAGATTGATCGCGCCGCCGTAGACCTCCATCCCCGGCGCCACTTCCAGTGGCACCGACTCGCCGGTGAGCGGCGCGGTGTCGAGGCTGGCCTCGCCGTGCAGGACCCGACCGTCGGCCGGAACCCGGTCGCCGGCGCGCACCTCCACCTGGTCGCCCGGACGCAGGCTGGCGTTGTCCACCTCGCTCAGGCTGCCGTCGGCCTCGATCCGCCGGGCATGGCTGCGGGTCAGTTCGCCGAGGGCGGCGATGGCCTCCCGGGAGCCGATCACGCTGCGCTCCTCCAGCACGTGGCCGAAGATCATGATGATCGGCAGCAGCGCGGCGGTCAGCAGGTCGCCACTGGCCCAGGCGCCGAGCATGGCCAGGGCGATCAGCTGGTCGGTGACGCCGTGCAGGCTCGGATGGCGCAGGCTGTCCCAGGCCGAGCGCGCAACCGGCAGCGCCACCAGCAGGGAGGCCACGCCGAGCAGGATCTGGCTGACCCCGGCCTGGTCCGCCGCCAGCCAGCGCCAGGCCAGGCCGAGCAGCAACAGGCCGAGGGCGAGCATCGCCAGGCTCAGCTGGCGGGCGGCGCGGCGCTGCTCGGCGCGGCTGAGCAGGCCGCCGCCGAACGGCAAGTGATGATGGTGATGCGCGCAGCCGCCATGGCTGCCGTGGGCGGTCGGCTCGCTCATGCGCACCTCCCGGGGCGAGCCGCGGCGGCTATTGGGGGAAGCGCGCGTCCGGCCGCCGCACGTAGTCGCGGGCTTCCTTTTCGGTCAGTTCCCAGATCTGCTTGACCTGGCCGTTGGCGTCGCTCTTCAGGCCGACGAAGCTGCCCCTGAGCTGGGGCATCCGACCATAGACGATGAACAGGTTCTGCGCCGTGCGGATACGTACCGAAGGCGCCACCCGATAGCTGACGGTCTTCTTTCCCAGGCCCAGGGTGAGCACGCTGCGCAGCAGGCTCTGCCTGGGCTTCTTCAGGGTGATGACCGGGTATTGCGCGCTGGCCACGAAGCCCACCAGCAGATCGCTTGGCAACTGCCGCGCCAGCGTCTGGGAGCTGCCCAGCAGCAACACCAGCCCGCACAATAGCGCCTTGCCCCGGGACAACCGCGCGCCGTCGCCCGTGAATGGAATACCGCCTGCCGTCATTGCCCGTCCCGTTCGCCTGGTTGTTCGACTCGGCGCGGCGCTTCGCTGGCGCATGCCGAGAGTTGATGCCGACGCAGGGTAGCCGTTTCACGTTCGCTTGTCCGTCCATTGTTTCACAGCCCGCGAAGGGCGCCTCCGGTCCGCGGCTCATGGTTGCCCGCCTTGCAGGATCAGGCGGCCGTCGTCGCGCGGATCGACGCTGTCGACCGAGCCGGCCTTGCCGAGGATCGTCGGCACCCGTTCGCGGTACAGGCGCCAGAGCAGGCCGGGATCGGTGGCGCCCAGCGCCGGGCTCAGGCCGACGATGCTGGCGCTGTCGCGGCGCGCCCTGGCCAGCCGCTCGCCGGCCTCGGCGCGGGCGACCTGCAGGGTACGGTCGGCGCCCTCGGTGGCGGCCTGGGTCAGCCGCGCCGCCTCGGTGCGCGCCTTGGCGATATTCTGCTCGGCCAGCTGGCTGGCGGTCAGCACCGCGTTGAAGGCGCTCACCGCATTGCGCGGCAGGCTCGACTGCACGTCGACCCGCACCACCTGGATGCCCAGTCCGCCACCGGCCTCGGCCAGCGCCGCCAGGCTGCGGTTGATGCCCCGCACCAGGTCGCCGCGCAGGCGTTCGCGGCGCTCGGCCACCGCCGCATCGTTGCCGAGCAGCTCCGGGCGCGCCACCAGGATGCTGTCCAGGTCGCGCGCGGCGCAGACCTGCACGGCATTGCGCGCCACCAGCCGGTCCAGCGCCGGCAGCACGTGCGCGCCCTGCAGGACGTAGGCGTAGGGATCGTCGACCTTGTAGAACACCCGCACGTCCAGCTGCACCACCCCGGCATCGCCGGTCAGCAGGTAGCCGGAACCGGCCAGCGCGTCGCTGGACAGGCTGACGTCGAGGTCGGCGCGACGCGCCTGCTCGGAGCGCAACAGGCCCTCGACGCGGCGTTCCATCACCTGCTCCGTCGACGGCAGCAGCACCACCTGTTCCAGCGGCCGCGGCCAGGCCAGCAGCAGGCCGGGACCGGCCAGGCGTTCCAGCGCGCCCAGGCGCAGCACCACGGCGCGGTTCTCCGGGCCGACCTGGCGGACATTGGAAAACGCCCAGGCCAGCGCCGCCAGCAGAGTCACCGCGAACAGCCCCAGGAACGCCAGCCGTCCGGCCTGCAGCCAGGGACCGCGCAGCCCTTCGCGCGAATCGCCGCTCATGGCCGGCGCCCGTTGGCCGCTGCTTCGGCGGGAAGCGTCGGCGGCCCGTCGACCAGCACGCGGAACGGCGCGGCGTCGGTACGCAGCACCAGGCGGGTGTCGCCGTTGACGATGGTGCCGAGGGTGTCGAGCGAGCGCAGCAGGTTGTACAGCTGTGGCGAGCCGGCATAGGCCTTGCCGTAGATGCGCGCTGCCTCGACCCGTGCCTGGGCCTCGATCTCCGCGGCTTTCACCGAAGCCTCGGCCTGGATCACCCGCGCGTCGCGCTCCGCCGCCGAACGGATCTCCGCGGCCTGGCGCCGGCCCTCGGCGGTACGCTCGGTGGCGATGGTCTCGCGCTCGGCGCGCATGCGGTCGACAGTGGCGCCGAGGGTCACGCTGGGCAAGGTCAGGCGCTCGATACCGACCTGCACCACCCTGACCCCATAGGTCGCCAGCAACTGGCTGTCGATCTGCTCGCGCAGGCGCGCCTCGAAATCGCCGATGCGCACCCGCGACGCCTCGGTGTTCACCAGGTCGGCCAGGTCGTAGGCGCTGGCGGTGGTCTCCAGCGCCGAGCCGACGAAGGTGCGCAATTGCCGCGCGGCTTCGTCCGGCTGGTTGCGCACCGCGCGCATGAAGCGCTGGACATTCCCGGCATCGCCCTGCACCTGCCAGGCCACGTAGGCCTGGACGATGATCCGCAGGCCGTCGCGGGTGCCGACATCCTGCAGGCCGCTGGAGGTGGTGCGCAGGCGCAGGTCGACCGGGATCGCGTTCTCGAACGGCAGCGGCAGGCGCCAGGCCAGTCCGGGTTCGAGCAGGACCCGCGCCGGATTGCCGAAACGGGTGATGACCATCGCCTCGCCCGAACGTACCTGCACCAGGCAGGCGGCAGTGATCACGAACAGCACCAGCAGGGCGGCGACCAGCAGGCGCCGCCATGGCGGCGCGGAGGCGTGATCGTGATCGTGATCGTGATCGTGATCGTGATCGTGATGATGGTCGGGATGGCCGTGCGAGTGGGAATGTCCGGGGCTCAAGAAGGCGCTCCTCATGGTGCGGGTTGCCCGGCCGCGCGCGCCGGGACGGCGGGCGGACGGGACGAAGACGGGGAATCCAGGCGACCGAGGCCGAAACCGCGCAAGTCGATGGTCGGCGCGCCCGTACCGGCGATGCGGTGATCGACCAGCAGCAGCCGGGCCTTGCCCAGACCGAGGCCGAGTTGCTGGTAATAGGCTTCCAGCAGGAAGGCCTGGCCGGCCTCGGCATAGCCCTGGCGCTCGGCGGCGAAGCGGCGCTCGGCCACCTGCGCGACGGCGAGGGTTTCGCGCGCCTGCGCGCTGGCCTGGTCGTGTGCCACGCTGGCCCGCAACTGCGCCTCGTTGCGCTGTGCGGCGGCCTGTCCGCGCTCGCGGGCGATCAGCGCCCGGGCGGTAATCTGCGCGGCCTGCACCGCATGATAGGCATTCGCCGCGCCGGCCGGCGGGTGGATCGCCTCGATCGCGGCGCCGAGCACTTCGACCCCGCTGCCAAGACGATCCAGCTCGGCCTGCACGGCCTGGCCGATTTCCCCGGCGAGCCCGGCGCGCTGTTCGCCCAGCACTTCGTCGAGGGTCCGCGAGGCGAAGGCGTGCACCAGCACGCGGCTGGCGGTGCTGCGCACCAGCGCCGGGAGATCGCCGCTGCGGTAGGTCGCCGCCAGTGCCGCCGCATCATCGAGGCCGATGCGGTAGACGATGCGAACGTCCATGTTGACGATCTGGAAGCTCTGCCGGTGGTCGGCCAGGCTGGCGATGACCTGGGACTTTTCGCTGACATGGGAGGCGTCCCACAGGCGGTTGGCACTGTCCGGCGCCGGGCCCTCGGCGGGCGCCAATGGCTCGGCTTCGCCGTTGCCGGTGGCGACGCTGGTGGCCAGCTCATGGACTACGCCGTTCTCCACCGCCAGCACCCGCCCCAGCGGCCAGGGCAACCCCAGGTGGAGGCCGGGGCCGAGTACCGCGACCGGCTTGCCGAAGCGCTCGTAGACGCCACGCGCGTCCATGCCGATCTCGCGCACGCCGCTGAGCAGCCAGCCGCTCAGCGACACCACCGCCAGCACCGGCAGGAAGGCCCGGCGCATGAAGCCGAACGCCCAGACCTGGCGCAGGTCGATGCCGAAACGCTGGTGCAATTCGTTCTGCAGACGCTGCAACGGACGCGGCGGCCAGCGCAACAGGTCGGCCAGCAGGCTGGTCGCGACCAGGCGCGGCTCGAGACCGGCGCGCGGCGGCGCGAACATCGCCAGGATCGCCCTGCCCAGCAGTTCCAGCGCCACCGCGCCCGGCAGCAGGCCGAGCAGCACCGCCAGGCGCGGCGCCCACGGCTGTCCCTGGCGGGCCAGGAACAGACCGAAGGCGGCGAGCAGCAGCGTACCGATCAGCACCCGCGCCAGTTGCCCGAGCGACGACGCCTCCGGCCACTGCATCTCGCCCTGGGCGGCGAAGCGGCGTTCCAGCACCAGCACCGCGAAGGCCAGCAGCAGGCAGAAACCGATGCCGAGGTCGGCCGCCTGCCCGGAATTCGTCGGCGGCAGGTCCAGGCGCCAGCCGGCCACCACCAGGCCCAACGCCAGCGCTGCGCTCGCCGCCAGCCAGAGGGCGGCCTGGCCAAGCTGGGCCAGGCCCCCGGCGACGGCCTGGCCAAGGCGCTCCAGCAAGCGTTCGTAGGCCGTATCGGGAACGGGCTCGAGATCCGCCCGCGGCCAGCACAGCCAGGCTGGCCGCGCACTGGCCTCGGCGCCCAGGGCGACGCAGCGCCAGGCCGCGACGCGGTAGGCCGCGTGCAGCCCGGCGAACAGCACCAGCCAGGCCGCGCCGAGGTTGTACAGCAGCGGAGGCCAGAGCGAGTCCGCGGCGAACAGGCCGACGAAGAAGCCCAGCAAGGCGCAGGCGCCCCCCAGCCCCACGCTGGCCAGCCCCCACCACCACAACTGTCGCAACTGCCGCGGCGCCTGCTGGAAACGTGGCAGCGCCTCGGCGGCGACTTCGGCATCCAGGTCGACTCTCATCTTCACTCCCGCAGAAACCGGATCCTGCCGGACGGTTACCGGCGGAAAGGGCGAAACTTTATAACAATGCGCGTTAAAAAGTTGTCATGTTTTGCAAAACAGTCTGCAAGCTTCGCCCTTGACGGAGAAAGAAACGCTCTATGGCGCTCCTCTCCTCTCTCTGGAGGCAAGCGAAAGGTTTCACGCCGCCAGGCAAACCCAGCAATTCCTCCGGAGAAGCGACCATTCGTCGGCAAATTCCATGCAAATCGGATTTCTTATAACCAATCCGAATACCGCTCTTCACGCCGCTACCGTCCCCGCAAAGGCTTGTCACTCCAGGCCTGCGCCTCTTCTCGGGCAGCCGTTTGGCATAGCCTGACGGTTTTACAACAGAGGCCGAGCGTCAATAAAACGTCTATCGACTGTGTTAGCGTCAAAAAAGAATCATATCGATCCTTTGTAGCGTTTCCGGTGCCATGCAGTCCCCATCGATCAACCGCCGGGTTCGCCGGCAAAGCCCTGGTTCAAGGCCACGCGTCGTCGTGCTCGCAGCAACCCTTCCGAGGAGGCCCGCTCATGACTGAATCGACCACCCGGGTCCGCATGCCCACCCCGCAGGCGCCGGCCAGGAGGTTGCCGGCAAGCCTGCCGGCGCCGCCGACGGGCCGCCGGTGATGCGGCGCGAATGAGCAGGGGCTCGCCATGCAGCGCCTGATCGGCATGACCTACCTGAACTCCGCCGCGGGCCAGCGCCGCCTGCGCCAGAACGGCATCGTCCTGCGCCTCGGGCGACTGGCCGCCGAGCCTCGCCTGGCGGCCTTGCCGCACCGCCAGGGCCGCTGCCTCGAGCGGCGAAGCCTGGAAAACCTGCTGCTCTGGCTGCAACGGCACTTCCTCTGCGTGCCTCTGGAGCATCTGCTGGAGCGGCCTTCGGCAAACGATCTGCGCATAGCGTTGAGCCTCGACGGCAGCACGCCGGAGCTGGTCGAGCAGGTCTATCCCCTGCTGGAGCGCTACGAGATGCCCGCCAGCGTCTTCCTCGGCGGCGATCCGCGCGGCTGGCGCGAAGCCGTAGGCGACACGCTGTGGCAGGCCGACACGGTCGCCGCCGCGCCGCTGCTGGAACTGTTGCAGCGTTATTGCGGCCCGGCACTCGCGCCGGTGCTCGAGCGGACGCGCGACGATGTCCGGCGCAGCCGCCACCTCGCGGCCCTGCTGGGCAAGCTCGAACGCCTCGACCCGGCCTCCCGGCAGGCATTGCGCGCGGCCTGTCCGCCCGCCGACGCGCAGGCCGCTCCCGACTGGGGGCAACTCCGCCGCCTGGAGAACTCCGGCCTGGTCCGCTTCGGCCTCTACGGCCAGGGCCCGCAAGCGCCGGACAGCTTCTGCGCGGAACCGGAAACCCTTGGCCACGCCCATCGCCTGCTCCAGCAGCAGTGCAACGCTCCTCTGCCGGTGTACTGCCGGGCCCGCCCCATGCCCGGCGCGACCCAGGCCAGCCCACAGTTGCGTGCGAGCCTCGGGCGGCTCGGCTATCGCTTCGCCTTCGGCGCCCGCCGCGGGCTGGTCGACTCCCGCGGCGATCCGCTGGACCTGCCGCGGATCGAGGTCGACGCCGCCATCGCCGCCCGCCCCGGCCGGCTGGCCTGGCAGCTGTATCGCGGAGTCCGTGCATGAGTGCGGCATCCCGCCTCTTCCAGGCACGGGGCGACAGGCAGTCGCCACGCGCCGGAACACCACCCGAACCACGGGAAGCGAACGCGACGTCGCCGGCCACGCAGCGGCGCCGCTCTCAGGGATATGGCCGGCACGACTGGCCCGGTATCAGCAAGGATCGTCCCATGACTGCAGACACCCCTACCTCTGTCGCTACCATCAATCATCTGCTGCTCGGCGCGCCCTACACCAGTCCCCTGGTGATCCCCGGCGACTGGCTGGTCGACGAACTGGAAGGCGCCGTCGAAGTCGGCGGCTTCACCGACGGGCTGTTCCGCTGGCCGACACGCAAGCGCAGCGGTCGACCTTCGCCGATTCTCTGCGGCGACCTGTTGCGCGCGGTGCGTACCGAATGCGCCGAGTCGGTGCAGTTCTGGTGGGGCTTCAGCCCGAGCCTGGTCGGGCGCTGGCGCCGCGCCCTCGGCGTGACCCGGCGGAACAATCCCGGCGACCAGGCGGTGGCCCGCGCCCGCGCGGCCCTGGCCCGCACCCTGGACCGCAAGGCGACGCCGACGACGCCGGCCGCCTGGTCCAGTGAAGAGGTCGAGTTCATCCGCCGCCACGGCAGCAAGCGCAGCCTGGCCTGGTGCGCCTACATGCTCGGGCGCAGCTACCAGAGCGTCGCCAGCAAGGCCGAGGAGCTTTCCCCGCACAGCCAGCGCGATCGCGGCAATGCGACCTGGAGCAAATCCGAAGAGGACCTGTTGCGCCAGCACTACCAGCAACGCGGCTCGCTGTGGTGTGCCCAGCAGACCGGCAAGAGCCGCGCGGCGGTGTTCCACCGGGCCAAGAAGCTGGGCCTGCAACGGCAACGGCCGAAGCATTCCTGAACGTCAGCGCCGACGCAGCGCGGAGGAAGAAAGGCACTGGGCCGAACCGCGGCCCGCCCGCTCCCGGCAGGCGCGCCCTCCCCCGCACGAGCGGCGAAGGGCGCCGCGAGTCAGCCTCGGTAATAGCGCTGCGCCACGAACGGCATCTTGCTGACCACCAGGGTCACCGGCTTGCCACGCACCATCGCCGTCACCTCGCTGCCCAGCCCGGCCAGCGCGCTCGGCACGTAGCCCATGGCCAGCGGCGCGTTGAGGGTCGGGCCGAAACCGCCGCTGCTGACCTTGCCGATCACCCGGCCGTCGGCGTCGACGATCTCGGCGCCCTCGCGCACCGGCATCCGCCCCTGCGGCAGGAAACCGACGCGCTTGCTGGCGACGCCCTGCGCCTGCTGGGCGAAGATCCGCTCGGCGCCGGGGAAGCCGCCGGCGCGCACACCGTCGGCGCGGCGCGCCTTGGAAATGGCCCAGCCGAGGCTGGCTTCGACCGGCGTGGTGGCGCTGCCCATGTCGTGGCCGTAGAGGCACAGGCCGGCTTCCAGGCGCAGCGAGTCGCGCGCGCCGAGGCCGATCGGCGCCACTTCCGGCTCGGCCAGCAGGCGCCGGGCCAGGGCCTCGGCGTGCTCGGCGGGCACGGAGATCTCGTAGCCGTCTTCACCGGTGTAGCCGGAGCGGCTGACGTAGCAGTCCTGGCCGAGCAGCTCGACGCGAGCGAACTGCATGAAGGTCATCTGCGCCACCTGCGGCGCCAGGCGCTCCAGCACGCGCACCGCCGCCGGGCCCTGGAGGGCGAGCAAGGCACGCTCCTCGAACAGCGGCTCGACGCTGCAACGGCCCTCCAGGTGCCGACGCAGGTGCGCCAGGTCCTGGTGCTTGCAGGCGGCGTTGACCACCAGCAGCAGGCAATCGCCGAGGTTGGCCACCATCAGATCGTCGAGGATCCCGCCCTGCTCGTCGGTGAACAAGGCGTAGCGCTGCTGGCCCACCGGCAGGTCGAGGATGTCCACCGGCACCAGGCTTTCCAGCGCCAGCGCCGCGTCGGCGCCCGCCAGGCGGATCTGGCCCATGTGCGAGACGTCGAACAGACCGGCCTGCTCGCGGGTGTGCAGGTGCTCCTTGAGTACTCCGGCCGGGTACTGCACCGGCATGTCGTAGCCGGCGAAAGGCACCATCTTCGCCCCCAGTTCCAGGTGCAGGGCGTGCAGGGGCGTCTTGGCGAGGGTTTCTGCGGTCATGCTTCACTCCATGGCATCCCGGTCTCCTTCTGCCGGAGAGCCGCGATCGATTGTCGGGAAAGAAAAAAGAAGCGCCGGCGCAGCGGCGCGGTTCAGCATTCGATGATGTTCACGGCGAGGCCGCCGCGCGCGGTTTCCTTGTATTTGCTTTTCATGTCGGCGCCGGTCTGGCGCATGGTGCGGATGACCTTGTCGAGAGAGATGAAGTGCTGGCCGTCGCCGCGCAAGGCCATGCGCGCCGCGTTGATCGCCTTCACCGAAGCCATCGCGTTGCGTTCGATGCAGGGCACCTGGACCAGCCCGCCGACCGGGTCGCAGGTCAGCCCGAGGTTGTGCTCCATGCCGATCTCGGCAGCGTTCTCGACCTGCTGCACGCTACCGCCGAGCACTTCGCAGAGCGCCCCGGCGGCCATCGAACAGGCCACCCCGACCTCGCCCTGGCAACCGACCTCGGCGCCGGAGATCGAGGCGTTTTCCTTGTAGAGGATGCCGATCGCCGCCGCGGTGAGCAGGAAGCGCACCACGCCGTCGTCGTCGGCCCCGGGGATGAAGCGCGCGTAGTAATGCAGCACCGCCGGAATGATCCCCGCCGCGCCGTTGGTCGGCGCGGTCACCACGCGGCCGCCGCTGGCGTTCTCCTCGTTCACCGCCAGGGCGTAGAGATTGACCCAGTCGAGCACACTGAGAGCGTCGCGCAGACCGGCCTCCGGCCGCTGGCACAACTGGCGGTGGAGCGCCGCCGCGCGGCGCCTGACCTTCAGTCCGCCGGGCATGACGCCCTCGTTGCGGCAGCCGGCCTCGACGCAGTCCTGCATCACCTGCCAGATGCGCAGCAGGCCGGCGCGGGTTTCCTCGGCGGGGCGCCAGGCCTTCTCGTTCTCGGCCATCAACCGGCTGATCGACAGGCCTTCGCGGGCGCAATGGTCGAGCAGTTGCCGCGCGGTCTTGAAGGGGAACGCCAGCGGCGTGCGGTCCTCGACGATACGGTCGAGGCCGGCGGCTTCGTCGTCGACCACGAAGCCACCACCCACCGAGTAGTACTCGCGGCTGCGCACCTGCAGGCCGGCGGCGTCGAAGGCACGGAAGATCATGCCGTTGGGATGGTAGGCCAGCGGCTTGCGGATCAGCGCCAGGTGTTCCTTCTCGACGAAGCGGATCGGTCGCTCGCCGAGCAGGCGCAGCTCGCCGCTGGAACGGATGGCATCGAGCCGGGCGGGAATCGCGGCGGTATCCACCGTGTCCGGCTGCTCGCCCTCCAGGCCGAGCAGTACCGCCTTGTCGCTGCCGTGGCCCTTGCCGGTGGCGCCGAGCGAGCCGTACAGCTCGACCTTGACGCTGGCGGTGGCCTCCAGCAGCCCCTCGCGCCTCAGCCCCTCGGCGAAGCGCGCGGCGGCACGCATCGGCCCTACGGTGTGGGAGCTGGACGGCCCGATACCGATCTTGAACAGATCGAAGACACTCAGGGACATGCTCGTCTCCGCTTGCGGATTGGCCGCCACCACGGCGGCGCTCCTGTTCAATCAGCGTAGACCGGGAAGTGCCGGCAGAATTCGCCGACCTGGCCCCTGACCCGTTCGCTGACCTCGGGATTGTCGATGTCGTCGAGGATGTCGCAGATCCAGCCGGCCAGTTCTCGGCACTCGCCCTCGCGGAAACCGCGAGTGGTGATGGCCGGGGTGCCGATGCGGATGCCGGAGGTGACGAACGGACTCTGCGGGTCGTTCGGCACGGCGTTCTTGTTCACCGTGATGTGCGCCGCGCCGAGCGCCGCGTCGGCGGCCTTGCCGGTCAGGCCCTGGCGCACCAGGCTGATCAGCATCAGGTGGTTGTCGGTACCGCCGGAAACCACGTCGTAGCCGCGCCCGATGAATACCTCGGCCATCGCCCGGGCGTTGCGGATCACCTGCGCCTGGTAGTCCTTGAAGCCCGGCTCCAGCGCTTCCTTGAAGCACACCGCCTTGGCCGCGATCACGTGCATCAGCGGGCCGCCCTGGGCGCCGGGGAATACCGCGGAGTTGAGCTTCTTCTCGATCTCCTCGTTGGCGCGCGCCAGAATCAGGCCGCCGCGCGGGCCGCGCAGGGTCTTGTGGGTGGTGGTGGTGACCACGTCGGCGAAGGGGATCGGGTTCGGGTAGAGGCCGGCGGCGACCAGCCCGGCGACGTGGGCCATGTCGACGAACAGCAGCGCGCCGACCTTGTCGGCGATGGCGCGGAAGCGCGGGAAGTCGAGGGTCTTGGAGTAGGCGGAGAAGCCGGCGACGATCATCTTCGGCTTATGCTCCACGGCCAGGCGCTCGACTTCGTCGTAGTCGATCAGCCCGGTGGCGGTGTCCAGGCCGTACTGCACGGCGTTGTACAGCTTGCCGGAGGAGGACACCTTGGCGCCGTGGGTGAGATGACCGCCATGGGCCAGGCTCATGCCCAGGATGGTGTCGCCGGCGTTGAGCAGCGCCAGGTACACCGCGGCGTTGGCCGAGGAACCGGAATGCGGCTGGACGTTGGCGTAGTCGGCGCCGAACAGTTGCCTGGCGCGGTCGATGGCCAGCTGCTCGACCTTGTCGACGTGTTCGCAGCCGCCGTAGTAGCGCTTGCCCGGATAGCCCTCGGCATACTTGTTGGTCAGGCCGCTGCCCTGCGCCTGCATGACCCGCTTGCTGGCGTAGTTCTCCGAGGCGATCAGTTCGATGTGGTCTTCCTGCCGCCGGTCTTCGGCGTCCATCGCGGCGAGCAGTTCGTCGTCGTAGCCCTGGAGCTGGTCGTGCTTGCTGAACATGGCGCTGGCCTCTTGTCGTGTCGGTGTCAGGACGCTCGCTGGCGCGAGCGTGGCCGCGGCGCCGCTACGCAAGCGCGGCGCCGGGAAAGGGGTATCGCCGGAAACGGAAGGACGCCGCCGCTGGCGGCGCCCTCCTCGTCCGTCACTCCTCGCTGTACGCCTCGATGGGCGGGCAGGAGCAGGTCAGGTTGCGGTCGCCGTAGACGTTGTCGACGCGGCCCACCGGCGGCCAGTACTTGGCCTCCACCAGGCTCGCCAGCGGATAGGCGGCCTGCTCGCGGCTGTAGGCATGGTTCCATTCGCCCAGCAGCTCGGCGGCGGTGTGCGGCGCGTTCTTCAGCGGGTTGTCGTCCTTGTCCAGTTCGCCGCGCTCGACCGCGCGGATCTCCTCGCGGATACGGATCATCGCGTCGCAGAAGCGATCCAGCTCGGCCTTCGGCTCGCTCTCGGTGGGCTCGATCATCAGCGTGCCGGCCACCGGGAAGGACATGGTCGGCGCATGGAAGCCGAAGTCCATCAGGCGCTTGGCCACGTCGTCGACGCTGATCCCGCTGCTGTCCTTGAGCGGCCGCAGGTCGAGGATGCATTCGTGGGCGACCAGGCCGTTGCCGCCGGCGTAGAGCACCGGGTAGTGCTCTTCCAGGCGATGGGCGATGTAGTTGGCGTTGAGGATGGCCATTTCCGAAGCGCGCTTGAGGCCTTCGCCGCCCATCATGCGGATGTACATCCAGGTGATCGGCAGGATGCTCGCGCTGCCGTAGGGCGCCGCGCTCACCGCGCCGTCCTTGCGCTCGCTGCGGCCATGGCCGGGGAGGAACGGCGCCAGGTGCGCGCGCACGCCGATCGGGCCGACGCCCGGGCCGCCGCCGCCGTGGGGAATGCAGAAGGTCTTGTGCAGGTTCAGGTGGGAAACGTCGCCACCGAACTTGCCCGGGGCACAGAGGCCGACCATGGCGTTCATGTTGGCGCCATCGATGTACACCTGGCCGCCGCAGTCGTGGACGATGGCGCAGATCTCGCGGATCGCTTCCTCGAACACGCCGTGGGTCGACGGATAGGTGATCATCAGCGCGGCCAGGCGCTCCTTGTGCTCGCTGGCCTTGGCGCGCAGGTCGTCGACATCGACGTTGCCGCGCGCGTCGCAGGCCACCACCACCACGCGCATGCCGACCATGCTCGCGGTGGCCGGGTTGGTGCCGTGGGCGGAGGACGGGATCAGGCAGATGTCGCGCTGGCTGTCGCCGCGGCTGTGGTGATAGGCGCGGATCGCCATCAGGCCGGCGTACTCGCCCTGGGAGCCGGCGTTGGGTTGCAGCGACACGGCGTCGTAGCCGGTGGCGGCGCAGAGCATCGCCTCCAGCTCGTCGGTGAGCTGGCGGTAGCCTTCGCTCTGCTCGGCCGGGGCGAACGGGTGCAGGTTGCCGAATTCGGCCCAGGTCACCGGGATCATCTCGCTGGCGGCGTTCAGCTTCATGGTGCAGGAGCCCAGCGGGATCATCGTGCGGTCCAGCGCCAGGTCCTTGTCCGCCAGCTTGCGCAGGTAGCGCATCAGCTCGGTTTCCGAGTGATGGCGGTTGAAGATCGGGTGGCTGAGGATCGCCGACTGGCGCAACAGCGCGGCCGGCAGGCGGTCGCCGCTGCTGGCGGCAAGGGCGGCGAAGTCCGGGAGCGCCTGGCCCTCTTCGGCCAGCAGGCCCCAGAGGGTCTCCACATCGGCCTGGCGGACGGTCTCGTCGAGCGACAGGCCGAGACGGCCGGCATCGATCTCGCGCAGGTTGATCCCGGCCGCGCGGGCCTTGGCATGGATCGCCGCGGTGCGCGCGCCGGTGGCCAGGCTCAGGGTGTCGAAGAAGTGCTTCTGCTCGACGGCCACGCCCAGGCGCTCCAGGCCGGCGGCGAGGATCGCGCTCAGCCGGTGGGTGCGCCGGGCGATGCGCAGCAGGCCCTGCGGGCCGTGGTAGACGGCGAACATGCTGGCGATGTTGGCCAGCAGCACCTGGGCGGTGCAAATGTTGCTGGTGGCCTTCTCGCGGCGGATGTGCTGCTCGCGGGTCTGCATGGCCAGGCGGTAGGCCGGCTTGCCGTGGCGGTCGATGGAGACGCCGACCAGGCGTCCCGGCATGTCTCGCTTGAACGCGTCGCGGGTGGCGAAATAGGCCGCGTGGGGGCCGCCGAAGCCGAGCGGCACGCCGAAGCGCTGGGCGCTGCCGATGGCCACGTCGGCGCCGAACTCGCCCGGCGGGGTCAGCAGGGTCAGCGCCAGCAGGTCGGCGGCCACCGCGACCAGCGCATCGACCGCGTGGAAGCGGCTGACCAGCTCACGGTAGTCGACGATCTCGCCGTCGCAGGTGGGGTATTGCAGCAACGCGCCGAAGTAGGCGGAGAAGTCCTCGATGGCGCTTTCGTCGCCGACCACCACCTCGATGCCCAGCGGCTCGGCACGGGTGCGCAGCACGTCGAGGGTCTGCGGGTGGCAATGGCGGGAAGCGAAGAACGCCTGGCTGGTACGGTTCTTCGACAGGCGCTTGCAGAAGGTCATGGCCTCGGCGGCGGCGGTCGCCTCGTCGAGCATCGAGGCGTTGGCGATCGGCAGGCCGGAGAGGTCACTGACCAGGGTCTGGAAATTCAGCAGGGCTTCCAGGCGGCCCTGGGAGATTTCCGGCTGGTACGGCGTGTAGGCGGTGTACCAGGCCGGGTTCTCCAACAGGTTGCGCAGGATCGGCGCCGGGGTGTGGCAGTTGTAGTAGCCCTGGCCGATGAAGGAGCGGAACGCGCGGTTGCGCCCGGCGATGGCCTTCAGGCTGGCCAGCGCCTCGGCCTCGCCCATGCCGGCCGGCAGGTCGAGCACGCTGCTGCCCTTGATGCTTTCCGGGATCACGTTGCCGATCAGCGCGTCCAGCGAATCGTAGCCCAGGCGCTGGAGCATGGCCTGGGTGTCGGCGGCGCGCGGGCCGATATGGCGGGCGATGAATTCGTCGTCGGTGCCCAGGTCGATGGCGCCGAGGTTCAGGTTATCGGTCATGACGGGATCCTCAGGCGTCGGCGTTGGCGTTGAGCAGGCGGTCGTAGGCGGCCTGGTCGAGCAGCTTTTCCCAGGCGCCGGCGTCGGCCGGGCGGAAGCGGAAGAACCAGGCCTCGCCGAGCGGATCCTGGTTGACCAGCTCCGGGGTATCCGGCAGCGCGTCGTTGATCGCCACCACCTCGCCGTCCAGCGGCATCAGGATGTTGCTGGCGGCCTTGACCGACTCCAGCACCGCCACTTCGCTGCCGGCGGCGTGTTCGCCGAGCTCCGGCAACTGCACGAATACCACGTCACCGAGGGCGTCCTGGGCGTAGGCGGTGATGCCGACGGTCAGCAGCCCGTCGTCGTCCTGGCGCAGCCATTCGTGGTCGGTGGTAAAGCGCAACTTGCTCATGCTGGATCCTCATTGTCAGCGGGTCGCCCGGTCGGGACGGGACTTTGTTCTGCGGCAGCCCGTAGCAAGCAAGGTGCCAAGCGGCGCCCGCCCCCGCCGCCCGGGGGCTGGCCCCGAGCGGCGGGAAACCCGCACCCGCCTTTCTGGAACGTTTCCGTTACAGACCCACCGGACATTTCCCGAGCCCAGGGGCAAATGCCTGATGGCAAAGGATTTTCGCGCGACCGGAACGAATTCGTTCCAGTCGTAGCCGAAGCGTTACAGCCGCTCGCAGAGCCCTTGCCGTTCCAGGCTGGCGCGCAGGTGCTCGAGAAACGCGCGGACCTTGCGCGTGTTGCGCCGGTGCCCCGGATAGAGGACATGGATGGAAGGCCCGAACGGCCCCGGGTCGAAGTGATGGTCGCCGAGCAGGCGCACCAGCCGCCCTTCGGCGAGCAGCGGCGCGACGCTCCATTGCGGGCAGAACTGCAGGCCCAGCCCGGCCAGCAGGTGGGCGAGCAGGAAGTCGTAGTTGTCGCTGGCCAGTCGCGGGCGCGGCTGGTCGATGCGCTGGCGTATGCCGCCGCGCTCCATCCACCAGAAGTGCTGGTCCAGGGACGGGTGCTGGAACACCAGCCAGGCGTGCCGCTCGAAATCTTCCGGGCCTTGCGGCGCGGGTTGTCGCGCCAGGTAGGCGGGACTCGCGCAAAGCACGATCTGGTTCGGCGCCAGCGGCCGCGCCACCAGCCCCGGCAGGTCGATGGGGCCGTCGCGCAGGCCGAGGTCGTAGCCGCCCTCGCTGAGGTCGAGGAAGGTTTCGTCGAGGTCCACCCGCAGGCTGATCCGCGGATGCGCCTCGAGGAAGCTGGCGCAGGCCTGCTGGAGGAACGCCGCGGCGAACGACGGCGGCGCGGCGAGGCGCAGTTCGCCACGCAACTCCGACTCCAGCAGTTCGATCTCCTGCCCCGCCGTGCGCAGCGTCTCCAGGGACTGGCGGGCCGCCTCCAGGTAGATCTGCCCGGCCTCGGTCAGCGCCAGGCTGCGCGTGGTGCGCTCGAACAGGCGGGCGCCCAGTTCCGCTTCCAGGTGGGCGACGGCCTTGGTCAGCGCCGACGGGGTCTTCCCCAGGCGCTCGGCGCCACGGCTGAAGCTACCGGTTTCGGCAGTGGCGACGAACATCGCCAGGGCATTCAATTTGTCCATCGACTCCTTCCGTTCCGGCACAAGTGTTGTGCGCCTCGCCCGGTTCTGCCGGCCCGGCGCTTTGGCTAGTCTCGCCCGGGTCACGCTACACAAGAGCAAGAAACAAAGGAAACCACCATGAAGCCACGGATACCCACCCTCCTCGCCGGCGCCTGTCTGGCCCTGCCCCTGCACGCCCTCGCCGCCGCCGACCTGCTGCTGGTCAACGCCAGGATCTTCACCGCCAATCCGCAGCAGCCTTTCGCCGAAGCACTGGCGGTGGAGGACGGGCGGATCGTCGCGGTCGGCGACGAGGCCAGGCTGCGCACCCTGGCCGATGGCGACAGCCAGGTCGTCGATCTCGGCGGCAGGCGCCTGATGCCCGGCCTGATCGACACCCACTCGCACGCGGTGTTCGGCGGCCTGGAACTGGCCGGCGCGGACATGGGCAACGAGCAGGTCGGTCTCGACGAACTGGAACGGCGCTTGCGCGCCTGGCGCGACAACGGCAGGGCGCGGCATGGCGACATGCTCGATGTCAGCGGCATGCACAGCGCCTACTGGAGCCAGGTCAAGGGCTTCCGCGCACGCTTCGACCACGGCGAATGGGCCGACCAGCCGCTGGCCTTCATCGGCAGCGACCACCACACCGGCTGGGCCAACGCCGCCATGCTGAAACGCGCCGGTATCGACGCCGCGCGGGTCCGCGCCCTGCCCCAGGAGCAACGCAACACCATCGGCCACGACGCCGACTTCACCCCCAACGGCTTCCTCGCCGATGCCGGCCTCGACGCGGTGCTCGCGGTACTGCCGGCGCCGAGCGCGGAACGGATGCTCGAGGCCGGACGCAGCGCGGTGCGCTACAGCAACTCGCTGGGCCTGACCGCATGGATGGACCCGGCCGCCAATGGCTCGCCGGGCGATGCCCTGTTCAGCCTCAGGCCCGACGAGAACACCGTCGGCGTGCTGCCGGTCTACCAGCGGCTGGCCAAGGGCGGCGAGCTCAGCGCCCACGTCGCCGCCCTCCTGGTCGCCAACCCGCGCAGCCGGCCGGCCGACCTCGAGGTGCTGGACAAGGTGCGCCAGCGCTTCCTCGGCAGCCCCAACCTGACCCTGCCGGGGATCAAGGTGTTCGCCGACGGCGTTCCGGAGTACCCGGCGCAGACCGCCGCGCTCCTCGAGCCCTACCGCAACAGCCGGAAGAAGGGCGAACTGCTGATCGACCCGGCGCACTTCGGCGAACTGGTCAGCGCCGCCGACGCCCGCGGCTGGCTGGTCCACGTCCACGCCATCGGTGACCGCGCGGTGCGCGAGGCGCTGAACGGCATGCAGCAGGCGCGGCGCGACCGCGACAGCGGCATCGCCCACTCGATCACCCACCTGCAACTGGTCAATCCCAAGGAGTTCGAGCGCTTCAGGCCGCTCGGCGTGATCGCCTCGATGCAGCTGTACTGGGCCGCCGCCGACGAAACCACGGTGGACCTGATGAAGCCCTACATCAGCGCCTTCGCCTACCGCTACCAGTACCCGGCGCACTCCCTGCTGAGCAAGGGCGCGACCATCGCCGGGGCCAGCGACTGGCCGGTGTCCAGCCTGTCGCCGTGGAAGGCCATCCAGCAGGCGGTGACCCGCAAGGGCCCGCAAGGCGTGCTCAACGCCGGCGAACGCCTGGACCGCCAGACCATGTTCTACGCCTACACCCGCAACGCCGCGCGGACCATCGGCCTGGAACGCCGGATCGGCAGCCTGGAACCGGGCAAGCAGGCGGACTTCATCGTCCTCGACCGCGACGTGTTCGAGGTGCCGGAGACGCAGCTGGGCGATACCAAAGTGCTGAAGACCTGGTTCGCCGGCAAGCCGGTGTATTCCAGCGAGGGTTGAGCCTGCCTCAGCCGCGCGGACCGATACCGTACTTGCGCAGGCGGTGGGCGATGGCGGTGTGCGAGGTCTGCAGGCGCGCCGCCAGTTGGCGGGTCGATGGATAGCTGACGTAGAGCTTCTCCAGCAGGGCCTTCTCGAAGCCCTCCACCGCCTCCTCCAGGCTGCCCACCTCGCCGTCGTTCTGCCGCGCCACGGCGGTGCCGGCGATCTCCAGGTCGCCGATATCCACCAGGCTGCTCTCGCAGATCGCCGCGGCGCGGAAGATCACGTTCTGCAACTGGCGCACGTTGCCCGGCCAGCGGTTGCTCAGCAGCGCCGGGTAGGTGCCCGGCGCCAGCCGGCACACCGGGCGCTGGATCTGCGCGCAGGCCTGCTGCATGAAGTGCCGCGCCAGCAGCAGGATGTCGTGGCCGCGCTCGCGCAACGGCGGGACTTCCAGGCTGAGCACGTTGAGGCGGTAGAACAGGTCCTCGCGGAAGCTGCCCTCGGCGACCATCTTCTCCAGGTTGCGGTGGGTGGCGCTGAGGATCCGCACGTCGACCCTCACCTCGCGGTCGCCGCCGACCCGGCGGAAGCTGCCGTCGCTGAGGAAGCGCAGCAGCTTGGCCTGCAGATAGGGGGACATCTCGCCGATCTCGTCGAGGAACACCGTGCCCTGGTGGGCCAGCTCCAGCAGGCCCGGCTTGCCGCCGCGCTGGGCGCCGGTGAAGGCGCCGGGGGCGTAGCCGAACAGCTCGCTCTCGGCCAGGTTCTCCGGCAACGCCGCGCAGTTCAGCGCCAGGAACGGCGAGTTGTGTCGCGCACTCAGGGCGTGGCAGCCGCGCGCCACCAGTTCCTTGCCGGTACCGGTCTCGCCATGGATCAGCAGCGGCGCGTCGAGCGCCGCCACGCGCTGCGCGCGGGTCTTCAGGGTGCGGATCGGCTGGGAATCGCCGAGGAGCATCTCGAACCCCTCGGCATGGTCATGGTGCAAGGCCGCCAGGCGCTCGCCGATGCGGTTCGGTTCGTAGAGGGTCAACAGGCCGCCGGCCAGGTGCCGCTCGCCCTCGCCCGGCCCTTCGGTGATCGGCGTGGCATCGAGCAGCAGGGCCTGGCCCATGAAGGTCACTTCGCGCAGCGGCAGGCGGAAGCCCTGCTCGACCAGAGCACCCTCCAGGGTTTCATCGTCGAACAGGCTGGCCAGCCGCTCGCCGGCCGGGTCGCGTCCGCAGCGCTCGCTGAAGGCCGGGTTGGCCAGCAGCACCAGGCCCTTGCCGTCCACTGCCAGCACCGGATCGGCCATCGCCGCCAGCAACGCATCGAGCTGCAGGCGGCGGCGCTGGCCGGGCAGGATGTCGACCACGGTCATCGCCTGCACGCCACGGATGCCCAGCAGCGCTGCGCGCAGTTCCTCGAGCACTTCGGGACTGAGGGTCGGCGCGTCGATGTAGACGTTCGGCGGCACCATCTCCACCGCGTCCAGGTTCAGGTTGCGCCCGCCCAGCAGCGCCAGCACCTCCTGGGTGATGCCGACACGATCGATGAAGGAGACGTGGATGCGCATGCGGGAACCTGGACTGCGGCGACGCTCGCCATGAAGCCGTCGATTGTACGGCCTGGCGCCGCCCAGCCCAAGGGGCCGGCGTCAGGGCACGGGGCGCAGCGCCTCGCTGCGGGTACGGTGGCTCCAGTCGCCCTCGTCGTCCATTGCGGTTTCGGTCACCAGCACTCGGCCCGGCTGCTGCGGGTCGGCCTTGTACAGCACCAGCTCGGCCTCGGCATCGTCCCAGGTGGTGGAGATGTCCGGCAGCACCCGCACCCACTGGCCGTCGCGGATTTCCAGCAGCGACGACCTGGTCCAGGTGCTGGTCCACCAGGTACGCAGCAGTTGCAGGTGCTCGCGGCCGCTGTCGTCGAGGCCGCCGAGCACGCTGAGTACCGCGCCGGTGCAACTGCCCAGCGGCTTGGGCGGGACGCGCGCGTCGGCGCTCCAGAGGTCGCAGCGGCAGTCTTCGTACTCATCGCAGAGCGCGGTGCTGTTCGGTGCGTGCGCCACCACCCAGGCGAATTCCGGCTCGGCCCCGGCGAAGCGGCCGCGAACCAGCGGGGTGCGCCGCGGATCGACGGCGTAGCGGGTGATCTCGTCGCTCTCGCCGACGAAGCGCCAGCTATCGCCCGGCCCGGCGCGCTCGGCCAGGAGCAGCCCCGGATAGTTGCGCAGGCGCCCGTCGAGGCGCACCTGCTTGACGAAGCGCACCTCGTAGCGGCCCTCCTCGTCACCCGGCACGATCTGCGGCGCAGCGACGATGCGCTGCTCGAAGTCGGGATGGCGGGCGAAGAAGGCCTGCTTGGCGGAGAGGGTGCGCTCGCGCGCCTGGACCCGGCCATAGTAGTCCAGGCGCGGCGCATAGACCCCTTCCAGGGCCTTGTCGCTGCGTTGTTCGTGAGCGGCCTGCCAGCGCTGGAACAGCGCGAGGATTTCGCTTTCGGCGGCAGCCTGGACCAACGCTGGGTAGAGGCAGAAGAGCACGGCGCAGAATAGCGGGCGCAAGAGTCGGCGCATCGAGAACATCCTTGTCGTTCGATTGGGCGAACGCCGATTGTCCCCTATTCGCCGACGCTGGCAAATGGCCTTGGGCGATTTTTGCCGATTCCGCAACGCAGTGGGCATCGCGAGCCCGGTCCGGACGGCCTTTCCCACCTCCTGGCCCCGGCACGGCGGATAACCGCCCCACGCCAGCCAGCCTGCTCAATGCGCCGGCAACAAGGCCTGCAACCCTTCGGCAAGCTCCAGGCTCCACGCCGCGTAGTCGTGGCCGCCGGGGAACTCGCGGTAGTGCAGCGGGTAGCCCTTGCCTTGCAGCGCCGCGCGAAGGCTGCGGTTGCTGCCGAGAATGCCGTCCGCCTCGGGCTCCTCGAGCAGGCCGGAACTGAGGAAGAACGCCAGCGGCAAACGCTCGCCAGCGGCGAACTGCCGTACCAGCCACTGCGGCTGCTGCTCGTCCGGCCCCCACCAGAACGAGCCGGACAGGCTCAGCACCTTGCCGAAGCGTTCCGGATAACGGTAGGCGATGCAGCCCGAGGCCAGCCCACCGTAGCTGGAACCGGAGAGCACACGATCGGCTGGCTCCGCGCTCAGTGCATAACGCTGCTGCAACCAGGGCAGCAGCTCGTGGGCGAGCATGTCGGCGAAGGCCTCGTTGCAGGGCAGCTCGCGGCCCCGGCTGCCAGCGTCGACATTGCCGACCATCACCGCCAGGGTCGGGCGGATACGCCCGGCGGCGATCAGGTTGTCGAGGATGGTCGGGGTCGGTACGTCGCGCGCGTAGTGGTCTTCGTCGAACAGCACCAGCAGCGGATAGCGCTGGCCCTCGGGGTCGTAGCCCGGCGGCGTGTAGAGCGTCAGCTGGCGCTGGTTGGCCAGGGCCTGGCTGGTATAGCCGAGGCGCTCCACCTTGCCGCGCGGCACGTCCTTGCGCGGCTGGTCCCAGGTCTCGGCAGGGGCGCCGCCGAGCTGCACCAGCGAGGCCTGCTCGGCCCGCGGCAGCGCGCGGCTGTTGAGCCACGGCGTGCGGCTCAGCGGGTCCGGCCGCGCCGCCGCCTGCAACGCCAGGCGCAAGGTGCCGCGATCGGCCTGTTGCAGGTCCGGCAGGCCGGCGCTGAGCTGGTAGGAAACCCGCGCGTCACGGCGCAGCGGCAGGCTCAGGTAGCGTACGTCGCTGCCGGCCAGGGCCTCGAAGCGGCGGGTGTTGACCTCCGGGGTCGGCCACAGCAGGCGCACGTCGCCGGGACGCTGCTGGCGCCAGAGGAAGGTGACCAGCACCCGTTCGGCATCCAGCGGCTCCACCAGCGGCGTGCCCTGCTTCGCCACCTGCTTCCAGAACGCCTTCAGCGCGCCGGGGCGCTTTTCCGCAAGCTCCGCCTGCAGGCGTTGCAGGATCGGGCTCTGCGGCGCCGGCGAGGCCAGCGCCGGGGTCTGCGGGGTGAGGCGCTGGGTGGGGGTCAGGGTCAGCGCGGTGTCTTCGTCGGCGCTGAAGGTCAGGCGCAGGCCCTGGCGCTCACCGGCCTGCAGGCCGAGCGACTGGCGTCCGGCCAGCTCCATCGCGCGCAACGCCTTGCCGTCGGGCGTGGTAGCGCGCAGGCGGACGCGGCCGCGGTCGACCTCCAGATCGAGCAACTGCAACTCGCCGGGGGCAAGGTCGAGGTAGCGCTGGCGGCTCTCGCCGGCGCCGATTTCGATGCGCCCATCGGCTGGCAACAGGGGTTCGGCGGCCTGGGCCGGGCCCAGCAGATTGAGGAAAAGCAACAACGAGGTGGAAACGGCAGACATGGAATCTCCCTTCGAATAGGCGCCGCCATCCGGGCGGCTCACCGGAAGAGACGTGCAGCCGCAACGGAAATTTGCCGCTGTGATCCCGGCTAGAGCGGTTGCGCCGCGACTGGAGTAGAATCCGCCGCCTCGAAAACCGTCCGAAGGAAAATTCCGATGACTGCCCGTCTGCTGCCCGCCCTGTTGCTCTCCTCCGCATTCGCCGTCCTGGCCGGCTGCTCCACCCCGACCATCGTCACCCTCAACGATGGCCGCGAGATCCAGGCGGTGGATACCCCGCGCTATGATCGTAGTTCCGGCTTCTACGAACTGGAGCAACTGGACGGCAAGCGCACCCGCGTCAACAAGGACCAGGTGCGCAGCATCAAGGACATGTAATCCCCGGACCCGCCACCCGCGCGGTGGCGCACTCCAGGGAAGGAGTCGAACCATGCGATCCGACCTGCACGAGGCCAACCGGCTGTCGTGGAACGCCGCCACCCAGGCGCACAACAGCCACAAGGCCGACCAGGCCGCCTTCTTCCGCAACGGCGGTTCCACCCTCTATCCCGAGGAACTGGAGTTGCTCGGCCACCTCGACGGCCTGCGCCTGCTGCACCTGCAATGCAACGCCGGACAGGACAGCCTGAGCCTGGCGCGCCTCGGCGCACTCGTCACAGGAGTGGACATCGCCGACAGCGCCATCGACTTCGCCCGCCAACTGTCCCGCGACAGTGGCATCGCCGCCGACTTCCAGCGCGACGACATCCTCCGTTGGCTGCCCGTCGCCGCCACCCGTGGCGAACGCTTCGAGCGGGTCTTCGCCTCCTACGGCACGCTGGTCTGGCTCTCCGAGCTCAAGCGCTGGGCCGACGGCATCGCCCAGGTACTGGTTCCCGGCGGGCGCTTCGTCCTGGTGGAGTTCCATCCTTTCGCCCTGTACTTCGACCCACACTGGCAGCCGGCCTACGACTACTTCAGCCGCGAGCCGATCGCCGAGAGCGGCGTCAGCGACTACGTCGCCGAGTCCGGCGCCAGCCTGGCGCCCTCCGGTTACCGCGCCGGCGTCGAGAACTTCAGCAACCCTCATCCCAGCTACGAGTTCCAGTGGGGCCTGGCCGATGTGATCGGCGCCCTGCTCGGCGCCGGCCTGCAACTCGAACGGCTGGAGGAATACCCCTACGCCAACGGCTGGGCCGGCTTCGACGGCATGCGCGACGGCGGCGGCGGACGCATGCTGCCGCCCGCCGATCGTCCGCGCCTGCCGCTGATGTACGGCCTCAGCGCAAGGAAACCACGATGACCGAAGAACGCCTGCTGCGCCGCGACGAAATCCCCCTGGTCTGGGAGATCGACCGCAGCGAAGTGATCGAACACCTGTATTCCGTCGAGGCCGGCCAACTGGTGCTGCGCCCCGAGTTCTACGACATGCGCGGCTGGCCGGAGGGCGAGGCCGAGCACTACACGCCGATCCTGCTCGACTGCTTCGACCGCGGCGGCTGGTTCCTCGGCCTGTTCGACCAGGGCCGCCTGATCGGCGCGGTAGTCCTCGACCCGCGCCGCCTCGGCCCCGAGCACGACTGGTTGCAACTGAAGTTCCTCCACCTCAGCCACGCCTACCGCCGCCGCGGCCTCGGCGCCCACCTCTTCCACCTCGCCGCCACCCAGGCCCGCCACCTCGGCGCCAGCGCGCTCTACGTTTCGGCTACGCCGTCGCAGAACACGGTGGATTTTTATATGAGACTCGGATGCCGGCTGTGCATGGAACCGGATGAGGAGTTGTATCGGTTGGAGCCGGAGGATGTTCATCTGGTCTATGGGTTAGGGGTTAGATAACTCGCGGACTGCGCGAGGGCCGGATATTTCACGGATTGGAATGTGGTGGGAAATGAAAAGGAAATTCTTTGTAGCGGCCCTGCTATCAGCATCGCTTAACCAAGAGGTTGAGGCCGAGCCTTTTTGGTGGGCAGCGAGCTATTTCGACCCGCATCTCAGGTCGGCTCAACTTGCCTGCGAATATACCGCCAGCCGTATTTTGAGATGGTCGGACACCTACTATGCCGGGACAGTTCTTGCCATACGGGTAAAAGGTGGTTATGGGGAGTGCCTAATAAAACACCCTCCATATCCAAACGGGGGAGGAGCGCTTCCTCCTTCCTGGTATTCAATCGTCAGATGGAGCGACGGCTGCCCGGACAACCAGGAATACGATGCCAACACCGGCGCCTGCCTTTCCCCCAATGGCCCGCCCAACCACGGGTCTGACTGCTCGCCGCCGTCACTGTCCGCCGGTAATCCGATCAACATCGCCACCGGCAACAAGTACCAGAGCGAAACCGACTACGCCGGCCCGGCCATCGCTCCCCTGCTCCGCTTCACTCGTCACTACAACAGCAGCAACGGACTCTGGACCCACAACCTAAGCGCCCGCCTCACCCTACAGAGCCATATGGTCACCCTGCACCGGGAGGACGGTCGGGCCCTCGACTTCATCCGCCTGTACGACCGCATCACCTCCCAGGCCGATAACCTCGGCCGATTGGAGAAGATCGACGGCGGCTGGCGCTACGACGAACCGAGCGGCCTGCGCCTGGATTTCGACGAAGCCGGCGCGCTCGTCGAACTGGTCCAAGCCAGCGAAAAGCTGCGTCTGGCCAGGGAAGGAGGGCAGGTTCGCGTTTCCCACAACCGCTACCCCAGGCAGTAAAGGGGACAGATCTATTTTCCCTACTCTAATTTCGGTGACTGCGCCCACGCCGAACCACTCAAAGCGAATAACTCGCTAAACCATGCGCCCTTACCGAGGCATCGCGGAGTCCCCTTACGGCGTCTAGAGCCTGCTTTCCAGAGCATTAGAGCAGGGAAAATAGATCTGTCCCCTTTACGACCAGTCCCCTTTACGGCCAGAAAGAGAGTTTATCTAAAAGCTCTTTTACTTTCTCAGTATCTTCAGGATGGCGCTGAAGATATTTTTCACAAGCGAGCCGAATGAACTTAGAACAAACAGCCTCGCTCACAACAATGGTGTCCTCATCCTTAGGCGGATAGCCATAAGAAAACTCAACCCCCTCAAAGTGTTCCTCATCAAACGGACTGTTTTCATCAGGAAAATTACAGTACGCCCCATCCGTGCTATAGCCCCACCTATTTACAATGCACTCAATGGCTCTAATAAACCTACCATCCGAGTACATTATATCCATGTAGCACATAACTACCCAGCACGGATCAGCCTCGTTGTATGGCTGACCAAATAGTTCATTCATAGAACCACCTATTATTTCGGATGAAAATTAAGGACAGTTCCTGTTCTTTCATCCAGATAAACTCTAAAGGTGATACCTTCAGCCGTACTATCATAATAACGATCACCACTAGCTACCGCTTTTACATAACCACTGGCAGCAGCTTGCTGCCCGAGATCTAGAACCTTCTGATCAGAAATAACTTTAGGATCATATACAGTCTTAGTAAAAGGCTGCGCTTTATAGCCAATTACGTTCCCAGCACGATCATATGCAGGAATCTGATATTCAATCGTCGTAATCCCCTTAACCGAGCCAGGAGTTTCACTAAGTACCTTCACCCCATTACTGGATGCCGCCTGAGAGAAAGCATCTAGGTTATGAGTACCGCTAATCCCACTCTTCTGCGTCAGGCCATCAAAATTGCTGAGGTGATTCTTGATGTTGGGATTGAAGCTCATCCCTTCCGGGAAATTAGCAGTTCCTTTTGGCCCCCCACCCAGCCGACCCAAATCCCCCGCTGCCCCGAGCTGCGAACTCATACTACCGGAAACCGGTGACTCCGCAATCGCGTTGACCAGGTTCTTGGCTGCTGTTGGCAGCTTGGCGGTTATCTGCGCGCCACCTTTTACTGCCGTCAGAACGCCAACAAGTTCCGCAGCGAACCTACCGCCCTCGACACCAGCTGTGACCGAACCTTGCCAGCCGGCATCCTCGTATGCCTGGGTCAAGAATGCGGCGCGCTCCTCCAGCCCCTTCAGGTAGTTATCGCCAAATTGCTGCCGGAACTCTGGCGAAGTGGCCAACTGCTCCAGAGCTGCATAGGTTTCCCTCCAGTTCTTGACCAGCTCATAAACACCCACTGCGGTTTCAGCTGTCGAAAGACCGATGCCTCCTCCAACACCTACGACGATACCGACATCCTGCTGGGCCGAAATAATTGCCCATTTGGCTTCTATTCCGGTTTTGCAGAGCGGTTTGTCCTTGCAGCCATCGACCTCCTGCCGCTTCTTCTCCTCCTGCCAATGACTGAGGTAGTTGTGTTGGGTGGCATTCCCCGCCACCCAGGCCCCCGTCTGCAAGCTCTTGGCGTCCGCATCGCCCTGCGTCGAAGCCGCCAGCATGCCGATCAACTGCGAACTCATGGTCAGCAGGCCCTTCTTGTCATCGATGGGCAGGCTGGCGTATTGCTTGGCGAGGCTATCCACCAGCGCCTCGTTGACTCCCGCAGCCAGGGCTCCGGTACGGAAATCGCCACCTACCGCTTCGGCGGCCAGACCTCCCATCAGGGCGTGCAAGCCGATCTTGCCGAGGCTGCCGTCGTCCAGCACGCCATGGGTGGTGTCGCCAATCAGCTTGAAGCCGTAGGCCGCAAAGGCATTTGCCAGGCTGTTTTGCAACGCATCGCCCAGGCTGCCCTTGCCGCCCAGCGCCCGGTCCAACAGCACCGAAGTACCATTCTGCAGCAACTGGTTCGAGGTGAACTGGCCCACGCCTTGCCAGGTGCCCAACCCTGCGGCGGGCGCCACGGCCCCGGTGTTCGGTAGAGCGGTCGAGGTGCCGGTCTGGGTCGAGGTCCATTTGTCGTAGACGCCGGCAGTCAGCCCCGCAGTTGTGCCAGCGACTACATAGCCCCTCAGCGCATCGCTGGAGGTCACGTCCTTGACGACATCCCCCAGGTTTCCCCGGTTGTTGATGGTGCTGATCGCTCCATTGCTGGCCATGCCGCTGAGCGCTGCGGTACCTGCCGCGTTCAACCAGCCCGCCGAAGTCGTAGCGGTAGCGGCTGCGGTCGCGCCTGCCATGGAGGTTCCGGCCCCGGCCGTTGCAATCGCCCCGCTGGCTGCGCCCGCCGTGAAGTAAGTCACGACGATCGCTATCGCCAACTGCGCGCCGACGCCCAGCCCGGAGTTGCTGTACTTCCAGCTGTCATGCAGTTCCTGCACGCGCCGCCAATCCACATCGCCACGCTGCTCCATCTCCTTCAGCCACGCCAGTTGCGGATCCGCCTGCACCATCGCGTCGATGGTCTGGCTCACGGTCTTCTGGTCGATATGCTTGAGGTCGATCTTCAGCCCTTCCACGGCCTTGATCGCCAGGTTGCCCTGGGCCACGATCTGGGTCTGGCGTACGGTTTCGTCGGTCTGGCCCTTGCCCTTCGATGACTGCCACGCCAAGTCGCCCTTGCTCTTCTCGTGGCTCTCCTGGTGCAGGTCCTTCACTGCCTCGAAGGTCACCGCGCCGCCGCTGACGATGGCCAGGTCGTTGCCCGATTCCAGCTTCGCGCCCTGGTAGGTCTGGTCGCCGCCGCTGAGCAGGGTGAGGTCACCGCCGCTGGATATTTGGCTGCCCACTGCCGTCACATCGGTGATTTCGTCGCGCCGGGTCTTCTTGCTACCGAAGCTGCCTTTGCTCTTCTTGTCATAGAGGTAGTAACTGCTGTCGTTGGCGGCCAGCAGCTCCAGCTTGTCGCCAGCCACCAGGTAGGCTTCGTCGCCGGCGCTGGCCTGGCTCGCGACCAGCCGCAGGTCCTGTCCGGCATTGATCGCCAGGTCGCCGCCAGCGTCCACGCGAGTGGCCTGCTGGGTGATCTTGTCGTCCTGGAAAGTGACCTTCTTGGTCTTGCCATAGGCATGCTCTTCGTTGGCAGCCGCGACCAGGCCCACATCGCGACCCGCCTCGAATGTCACGTCGCGACGAGCGTCGATGCGGCTGCCCACGACGCTGATATCGCGTCCGGCGCTGACGCTGATGTCGCGTCCCGCCACGACCTCGGCGCCCATCTGGGTCGTCTGGGTCTGGTATGCCTGGCTTCCTGCCGTCCAGCCCCGCTCCGCTACCGCAGCCGAAACCAGGACATCCCTGCCGCCTTGCAAGGCGAGGTCGCCCTTGCTGTCGATGACAGCGCCAATATTGGCTACATCGCGTCCTGCCGAAACGGTCAGCTTCTGCGCAGCCTCGATACGCGCGGCGCTATCGGCAAATGCCTCAGTGGTACCGGTTCCCCTGTAGGAGGACTGGTGCTGGGTCACCGTCCGTTCATTGATGACGTCTCCGGTAAGGGCGGAGAGGCTTACCTCGCGCCCGGCAATGATGCCGCCCTGGTCATTGCGGATGGAGCCGCTGGCCAGCAGGTCGAGGCGGTTGCCGGCCTCGATCAGGCCGCTGTTGTCGATGTTGCCGGCTGTCGCGCTGAGGTCGTTCTGCGCGCGCAGGGTGCCGGCGTTCCTCAGGTCCCCGCCGGTGATCAGGTTCACGTCGCGCCCCTGGATCAGCGCGCCGTTCGGGCCCAACCGCCCCTCGGCCTGGGCCAGGTAGACCACGGGGGCGAGGACCTTTTCGCCATTCACCTCGACTTCTTCCAGCCACACGATGTCGTGGGTCAGCGCCGCCACCTGGGCGGCGCTGAGGGTGACGCCAGGGGTCAGTCCCAATACGTCCTTGCTGGCGATGGCGTTGTCCATCAGATAGCGGAACATCGCTTCGTCGCTGTTCAATCCGGCGATGAAGCGCTGCCCCGTACGCTGGACGATCGCTTCGCGTACCAGGCGCTGCTCGTATAGACCGTCGCCCAGGCGCTTCTTGCTGTCATCCGGATTGATACCCAGGCCTCCGAGCAGGTAGTCCGAGTTGAGGAACTGCTTCAGCTCGGTGAGCGCCGGGTTGGTCTCGATCAGATACTTGTGGCTGTTGCTCGGTGTGGCATTGCTGGGCACGCCCTCAACGCGCGCAACCGACGGCAGGGTTTGCAGCGCTGGCTGCCCAACCGGAGATTCGGCAAGAAGGGGACTCCATTTCTCGAAGCGAGGATGGCTGTCCGCCCGAACAGCCGAAGGCAAGGCCTGAACCACCGGCTGCGCGTCCTGCCAATTGGCGAGAATATTTCCATTCCCAGCGTGACCGGGCGCTACGCCTTGTACGCGATCAGCCGCGGGAGAGCTCGAGAACGAAGGTAGATCACCGCGCAGACCGGCGAGGATGATGCCGTTGCTGTGACCCGATGCATTGCCCTCGACGAGTCCACCCAGTCCCGTGGTCGCCTGGTTCTCACCGGTCTGGAAACGGCCAGTGTTTCCCCCCCCGCCCGAGATTGGCGCGGAAGCCCGTAGCGCATCGATAGCCTCAGCTACCCGGCCTTGATAGGCGGAACCGGTAAGCGAGGTGACCCGTTCATCGCCGACACGACGCGCCTGGGTACTCCAGCCACTTACGCCACTGCCTGTCTGTGCGGATACAGATACGCCATGGCCGCTCTGGGTGAGATCGCTGGCGGATTTCAGAGCACCACTTGCCTGGTTCACCTGGGCTCCTTGGGACGCCAGGCGGAAGAGCCCATTCTGGCCTTGAGGCAGGCTGAAGCCCGGCAAGGTGAGAGGATTGATCTGTTGCCTTGCCAAGTCTGGTGGCAGTTGACTGTTCAAGTTGACAATAGTAGATGAGGTATTAGCCGACACTTGTGTATTCAAGGCTATCCCTAGCTCGGACGATACCGGCAGTCCTTCTCGAACGACGCTATTATTTATCTCTTGGCTAGCCGTGATACTGACCTTTCCCGCCGCCTGCACAACGGCATCAGTCACACCTTTCTGTGCACCATCCGAAACAGTAAGAACATCAAAGTAATTGACATTCCTTATTGCATCAGGAAGTGGCACCCTTACACCTTCTGTATATTTCGCCTCAGGAAATATTCCATAAAAATTACTAGGTGTAATAAAGGTCCAGTAATCTTGCCAACCAATCAACACATGGGTTTCTCGGTTAGCCGTCCCTCCCATTTTCCAACCAGTATAGGCAATCGACTCATTCCAGTTCTCATCCCAATAATGTATGGATCCACCACTGACGGTATTTGGAGCCCCGCCTCTTCTGGAAGGAAGATATTGCGAATCATTCGAAGCATTATATTCCATTACCGAGCGCCAAAAACTCAGAATACTTTTGTCTTCGCGCAGCCAAGGGTGTTCGAAGGATCTCCTTACCGAGTACTTTCCTAATGTAGCGCCCTGATTGGTAAATTTGTCTACACGCACATCGATGTCTTTCGAAGCCGTTACATAGGATGCCGAATTGAGAAAATCTGAGCCCAGCACATAGAGACTCCCTCCTGCAGAAATACTTGCGGATGGAGCATCAGCCTTCAGACTCGACTCGTAATTCTCCAGCAAGACCATGTGGCCGTTACCAGGCGACGTTCTCCGCATCCCGATTGCACTGGAAACAAGCTCAGATGACACCTCAAAAAATTCTTTCTTATTTACGATATTGCTGGCAGAAATCCTGGTATCTCCAGAGCTTTCTATATTCGCCGAGATATTTTCCAGGCTGGCGGCACGGTTGCCGGCATCATCGCGGGCGATATCCAGCCTGCCGAGGCTGTACACATCCGCGTAGAGGTTGGTGATGTCGCGGGCGCGCAGGCTCATGTCGGCGCCGCTGAACAGCAGCCCGCGCTCGTTGCGCAGAGAGGTCGCGTTGAGCCGCAGGCGGCCGCCGCCGCCCAGGGTGCCGTAGTTGTTCAGGCTCGCGGCGCTGGCCACGAGGTCGCCGGCGGCGGTGATCCGCCCACGGTTGACCAGCAGGTTGCCGGCGCCGAGCGTGACATTGGCGCCGCCGGCGAGGCTGGCGGCGGTGCCGAGGTCGAGGCTGGCGGCGTTCAGGACGAAGTCGCCGAGGCTGGTGGCGCGGCCGTTGCCACGGTAGCCGCCGCTCAGGTCGAGGCGCAAGCTGCCGTCGCTGGCCAGCAGGCCGTCGTTGCTCCAGTCGCCGCCGCGGCCGGTGAAGGACTGCACGGCCAGCAGCTTGCCCTCGGCGGTCTGGCGGAAGGTGCCGATGTCCAGGTTCAGGCGTCCGGCCTGCAGCACGCTGCTGTTGGTCCATTCGCTGGCGCGGATGTCCAGCAGGCCATTGGTGGTCAGCTCGCCGCCGGCGCGGATCACCTGCCCGGAATCCAGGCCGAAGGTGCCGTTGCCGGTGTGCAGGATGCGCCCGTCGGCGTTGGCCAGGCTGCCCAGTTGCAGGTCGAGGTCCTGGTTGGCGCTTTCCAGCGCGCCGTAGGCATTGTTCAGCTCGCCAGCGACCAGCCGCGTGCTGCCGCTGCGGCCGAGGGCGCGCAGGCTGCCGTCACTGTTGTCGATCGAGGCGGCGCGCAGGAGCAGGTCGCCTTCGCTTTCCAGCTGGCCGAAGCGGTTGGCCAGCGCGCCGGCCAGGCTGAAGTCGACGCGCCCGGCGCCGACCTTGCCGCCCTGGCCCGCCGCCGCGCCCTGGTTGAGGAAGCGCTGGCCGCTGACACTGAGCAGGCCGCTGGCGTAGAGGCCGCCGCCCTGGTTGTCGAAGTCGGCGGTGATGATGCGGTTGTCGCCGGCCAGCGCCGAGAGATGGCCCTTCTGGTTGCGCACGCCTTGCTGGGCCTGGATCTCCAGCGACTGCGCCTGGGTGATGCCGGCGCTGTTGTCGAACAGCCCGGTGACCAGCTTCAGCCAGCCCTTGGCGCTGTTGAGCACGCCGCCGGCGCCGTTGTCGAGGCTGGCGCTCTGCAGGTCGAGGTTGCCGGCCCGGCTGTCCAGACGGCCGTCCCGGTTGTCCAGCGCGGCGTCGAGGCGCAGGCGGTTGTCGCCCTGGGCCTGGAGGGTGCCCTGGCGGTTGTCCAGGCTGCCGGCCTGCACGTCGAGGGCGCCGGCCTGGCTGAAGACCAGGCCGTCCTGCTGGTTGCGCAGGGTGCCCTGGCCCAGGCGCAGGGTCATGTCGGCCTGGCTGGCGAGGGTGCCGGAGGCGCTGTTGTCCAGGCCCTGGGCGAAGAGTTCCAGCAGCCCCTGGCTGACCAGCTTGCCGCCGCGGTTGTCGACGCTGGCGCTGCGCAGCAGCAGGTCGCCGCCGCTGGCCAAGCGCGCGCCGCCGGTATTGACCAGGGCGCCGCCGAGGAGCGCCTCGAGCCAGCCCTGGCTGATCAGCTGGCCGCCGCTGTTGTCCAGGCTGGCGCCCGTGAGCAGCAGGCTGCCGCCGTTGACCTGGCCGCCGGCGTTATTCAGCACCGCGCTGGCGCGGTCGAAGGTCAGCGCGCGCTGCGCCGAGATCAGCCCGCCCTGGCCGTTGTCCAGCTTCCCGGCGATGCTCAGGGTCACGTCGCTTTCGCCGGAGACGATGCCGCCGGCGTTGGCCAGGCGGGCGGCGGCGATCCGCTGCGCCCCCTTGCTGACCAGGGCGCCTTGGCCGTGGTTGTCCAGCGCGCCGGCGAGGCTGACCGCCAGCTCACCGTTCTTGCTCGACAGGGTGCCGCCGGCGCTGTTGTCCAGGCTGCCGCCCTCGACCGCCAGGCCTTCCCAGCCGGAGAACAGGCCGTCACCGGCATTGCCCAGCTGGTCGGCGACCAGGCGCAGCTTCCCGGCGCTGATGATGCGGCCCTTCTGGCCGTTGTCGATGCGACTGGCCAGCAGCTCGAAGCCCTGCTGGCTGGAAATCTCGCCGCCCTGGCGGTTGTCGAGGACGTTCAGCCGCTCGATGCTCAGCGGGCCACGGGCGCTGATCAGGCCGCCCTGGTTGTCCAGGTCGCCGCCCTGCAGGTCGAGACGGACGCCGCGCTCGCCGATCAGCCGGCCCTGGCGTTGCAGCAGGCGCTCGACGGTCAGGCGCAGGTCGCCCCTGGCGGAGATTTCGCCGCCGTCGGCGGAATCGACGCGCCCTGCCGTCAGTTCCAGTTCGCCGTCGCTGGTGAGCAAGCCGCCGCGGTTGTCCAGGTTGCCGGCGCCCAGCGTCAGCGACTGCTTGCCACTGAGGGCGCCGCCACGGTTGTCGAGGTCGGCGCTGCTGACATCGAGGGCGCCCTGGCTGACCAGTTGACCACCCTGGGCGTTGTTCAGCGCGCCAGTGGCGACGCTCAGGCCGGCGTTGCCGGAGAGCAGACCCTTGCCGCTGTTGTCCAGCGAGGCGCTGGCGAGCGTCAGGCGGGCGCCGGAAACGGTGCCTTCGGCGTGGTTGTCCAGCGCGCCGGCGACGCGCAGGTCGATGCCGGCGCGGCTGGCCAGGGTGCCCCTGGCGCTGTTATCCAAACTGCCGGCCTCAATGTCCAGCCCGGTGGCGCCGGAGATCACCCCGGCCAGGCTGTTGTCCAGGGCCTGGGCGATGCGCAGGGTCAGGCTGGCGGCGCCGATCAGGCGCCCGCCGCGGTTGTCCAGGCTGGCGGCGGCGAGGGTGAAGGCGCGGTCGCTGGAGATTTCCCCGCCCGCGCCGTTGTCCACCGCGCCGAGCTGGCGCAGCAGCAGCGCGCCGGGCGTGGCGATCAGGCCGCCGTCGCGGTTGACCAGCGCGCCGCCATTGAGGTCGAGGGTGACGCCGGTTTCGCTGACCAGTGCGCCACCTGCGCGCTGGTCGAGGCCTTTCAGGTTGGCGTCGAGCAGGCCCTTGGCGCTGATCCGGCCCTGCTGGCCGTTGTCCAGCCGGGCGGCCGCCAGGGTGATGCCGGCGTTGCTGCCGATGGTGCCCTTCTGGCTGTTGTCCAGCGCACCGGTGCGGATATCCACCGCGCCCTTGGCGCTGATCACCCCGGCGCGGCTGTTGTCGAGGCTGGCTCCGTCCAGCGCCACGCCGGCGTCGCTGAGCAGCTTGCCGCCCTGGTTGTTCAGCGCGCCCCGGCTGCTCAGCGTGAGCGGGCCGGCGCTGGAGAAGGTGCCGCCACGGTTGTCGAGGCTGGCGGATCGCGCCGTCAGCGCGCCTTCGCTGACCAGCGCGCCCCCCTGGTTGTCCAGCGCGCCGTCCAGGCTCACGCCCAGGCCTTTCTGGCTGTCGAGCCGCCCGCCGTCGCCGTTGAACAGTTCGCCGCCGTCCAGGCTCAGGCCATCGCGCCCGGCCAGCACCCCCTTGGCCTGGTTCAGCAGGCGCTGCACGGTGAGGCGCAGGCCGCCGTCGCCGATGACCTTGCCGGCGCGGTTGTCCAGTTGCTCGCGGACGTTCACGGCGACCTTCGCGGTGCTGGAAATCTCGCCGGCGCGGTTGTCGACCTGTCGCGCCTCGATAGCGATGCCGCCGTTCGCGGCGATCAGCCCGGACTGGCTGTTGTCGAGCACGTCGGCGCGAAGGTCCAGGCTCCCCTGGCTGACCAGCTCGCCGCCTTGCTGGAGCAGCGTACCGACCGCCGCCTCCAGCACGCCTCTGGCGGCGATACGGCCTTGGTTGCCGTTGCTCACCTGGTCGGCTACAAGCTCCAGGCGGCCTTCACTCACCAGGCTGCCTTGTTCGGCGTTGTCCAGGCTGGTCACGCTGATACGAGCATCACCCTTGCTGCCGATGGTTCCCGCACGGTTGTCCAAGACCTGAGACTCGATGGCCAGTCCGTCGGTCGCCAGGACCTGCCCCTTGAGACTGTTGTCCAGTGTCTTGGCGATGCGCAGGGTCAAAGCTTCGCTGCTGATCAGCCGCCCGCCCTGATTGTTCAGTGTGTTGGCGGCGAGGGTGAAAGCACGGTCGCTGGATATCTCTCCGCCGATGCTGTTGTCCACCATGCCGAGTTGGCGCAGCAGGAGCGCGCCAGGCGTTGAAACCAGACCGAGGTCGTGGTTGTCCAGGGTGCCACCGTTGAGATCGAGGGTGACACCGCGCTCGCCGACCAGCGAGCCTCCCCCCTGCTGAAGCAACCCTTTCAGGTTGGCGTCGAGCGTACCCTTGGTGCTGATCCGTCCTTCCCGGCCGTTGTCGACCAACCCGGCGACCAGGGTGACGCCCGTATTGCCGCCAATGGATCCCTTCTGACTGTTGTTCAGGGCTCCGGTACGAATGGCCACAGCCCCTTTCGCACTGACCAGGCCCGCACGGCTGTTGTCGAAGCCAGTGCTGTTCAGGGTGGCTCCAGCATCGGTCACCAACCTGCCACCCTGGTTGTTCAACTCGCCCCGGCTGGTAACGAGCAGGCTACCCGCACTGGAGAAAGTCCCCGCCTGGTTATTGACCTGGCCGGCCTTCACTGTCAGCGACCCTTCGCTGACCAGTGCACCGCTCCCCTGGTTGTCCAATGCACCACTGAGCGTTACATCCACCAGGCGTTGGCTGCTGAGCAGGCCGCCATCGCCATTGAGCAGTTCCGCGCCGTCCAGGTGCAATCCATCGCGACTGGCGAGCACACCCTTGGCCTGGTTCAGCAGGCGCTGCACGGTTAGGCTCAGCTCACTGTCGCCGATCACCTTGCCCCCCCGGTTGTCCAATTGTTCCCGGACAGCCAGAGCCACCTTGGCCACGCTGGATATTTCCCCACCGCGGTTATCGATCTGGCGTGCCTCGGCGGTGACCCCGCCATCGGCGCTCACCAGGCCGCCATTGCGGTTATCCAGGCTATCGGCGTCGAGAGTCAGCGTCCCCTGACTGGCCAGTTCTCCACCCTGCTGCTCCAGGGTGCCAACCGTGACCTGCAGATCGCCCTTCGCGGCAATGCGCCCCTTGGCGCTGCTCACCTGCTTGGCGGTCAGATCCAGGGCGCCTTCGCTGACCACGCGGCCTGCCTCGTTCTCCAGGCGGTTCACCCCGATGCGTGTATCGCCCTTGCTACCAACGATGCCGCTATGGTTGTCGAAGACGAGTGCAGCGACATCCAGCCCTCCGCTTGCGGAAAGAACGCCTTGGAGGCTGTTGTCCAGTGCTTGGGCGATGCGCAGGGTCAGGGAGTCGCCGCTGATCACGCGGCCACCCCGGTTGCTCAGCGCGGTCGCGGCGAGGGTAAAGCTTCGATCGCTGGAGATCTCGCCACCGCCACTGTTGTCCACGACACCCAGTTGCCGCAGCAGCAAGGTTCCAGGCGTGGCGATCAGGCCCTGAGCACGGTTGACCAGTTCTCCCCGCGCAGATCGAGTGCGATGGCCGTATCGCTGACCAGCCTGCCGCTGCCCTGCTGATCCAGCCCCTTCAGGTTGGCAACGATCGCCCCCTTGGCAGTGATCCGGCCGTTCTGGCTGTTGTCCACCAGGTCCGCGACCAGCGCGAGCCCGGCACCGCTGCCTATGCCGCCCTTCTGGCTATTGTCGAGGCTGCCAGTACGGATCTCCGCGGCCCCCTTGGCGCTGACGATGCCGCCCTGGCTGTTGTCGAGGCTGACGCTATGCAGGACGGCACCAGCGTCGGTGACCACCCTGCCCCCCTGGTTGTTCAACGCACCCTGGCTGGAAAGCGACAAGGTCCCGGCGCTGGAGACTGCACCGCCCTGGTTGTCCAGCCGACCGCTCTTCACGCTCAGGCGTCCCTGGCTGCTCAAGCTGCCCGCCTGATTGCCCAATACGCCGTCCAGAATGACGTCGATGCTTTGCTGGCTGCTGAGCAGGCCGCCGTTGCCATTGAACAGTTCGGCGCCATTCAGGCGCAGCCCATCACGACTGGCGAGTACCCCGCCGTCCTGGTTGAGTACCCGTGGCGCGACGAGGCGAAGTCCGCTATCGCCGATGGCCTTGCCGCCTCGGTTGTCCAACTGCTCGGCGACGTCCAGTGTCACCTGGCCCGGGCTGGCGATTTCGCCCGCACGGTTGTCGATCCTCCGGGCGGAAACGGTCAGGTTGCCATCAGCACTGACCAGACCGCCGCTGCGGTTGTCGAGGCTATCGGCCTCGAGCATCAGCGCACCCTCGCTGCTCAATTCGCCACCCGCCTGGTTAAAGGCTGTCACGCTGGCGTGCAGGTCACCCCTGGCCGCGATCCGTCCCCTGACACTGTTCGCTCGCTCGGCAGTCAGTTTCAGACGACCTTCGCTAAGCAGGTCGCCGTCATCGTTTTCCAAACGGGACACGTCGATATCGACGGCGCCCTTGCTGCCGATGGAGCCACTGCGGTTGTCCAGGGCAAGCGCCCGGATATCCAGGCCTCCGGTGCCGGAGAGAACACCTTCGAGGCTGTTGTCCAGAGCCTGGGCGATGCGCAACGTCAGTACACCGCCGCTGCGCAGGCGGCCGCCCTGGTTGATCAGCGCGGAGGTGGTGAGTGTGAAGGCTCGGTCGCTGGAAATTTCCCCGCCGCTGTTGTCCACCATGCCGAGTTGGCGCAGGAGCAAGGTTCCAGGCGTGGCGATCAGGCCCTGAGCGCCATTGGCCAGGGTTCCCTCGTTCAGGTCGAGTATGATGCCGGCATTACTGACCAGCCGCCCTTTGCCCTGCTGATCGAGTCCCTTGATAGTTGCGTCGATCATGCCTTTGGCAGTGATCCGGCCTTCCTGGCTGTTATCCACCTCAGTAGCAATCAGGCCGAGCCCGTCATTGCTGCCAAGATTGCCTTTCTGGCTGTTGTTCAGAACCCCGGTATGGATCTCCGCCGCAGCGTTGGCACTGATGATCCCTGATCGGCTGTTGTCCAGGCTGGCGCTGGTCAGGCGCAGGCTGGAGTCCGTCACCAACTTGCCGCCACGGTTGTCCACCGCCTCCTGGCTGCTCAGTCTCAGCGCACCGGCGCTGGACAGCGTGGCGTCCTGGTTGTGTATGCGCCCGGCGCTCACCGTCAGGGTGCCGTCGCTGAGCAGCGCGCCCTTGCCCTGATTGTCCAGCACGCCGTCCAGAGTGACCTCTATATGTCTCTGACTGCTGAGCAGTCCGGCATTGCCATTGAACAATTCGGTACCACTCAGGCGCAGCCCATCGCGGCTGGCGAGTACCCCCTTGTCCTGGTTGAGCATGCGTGGCGTGGTGATGCCCAGGCCATTGTCAGCAACGACTTTGCCGCCACGGTTGTCCAGTTGCTCAGTGAGGTTCAGCGCCGCTACGCCCTGGCTGGCAATCTCGCCGGCACGGTTGTCCACCTGCCGGGCATCGATGACCACACCTCGGTTGCCGGCGATGCGACCAGCGCCGTTGTCGACTTTGTCGGCGTCGAGGGCCAGCGCGCCCTGAGTCGTCAGCTCTCCCCCGTTCTGCACCAGCGCACCGAGTTTGGCACGCAGATCATCCTTGGCGACGATACGCCCCTTGGAATTGTTCGCCTCATCGGCTACCAGCTTCAGGCCGCGTTCGGCGATCAGCGTGCCAGCGTCGTTTTCCAGGCGGTTCACACCGATATCGATGGCGCCCTTGCTGCCGATGGAGCCACTACGGTTGTCCAGGACGAATGCCTGGATATCCAGACCTCCGGCACCGGAGACAATCCCCTCGAGGCTGTTGTCCAGGGCCTGCGCGATACGCAAGGTCAGGGCTCCGCCGCTGAGCAGGCGTCCCCCCTGGTTGTTCAACGCGGAGGTGGCAAGAATGAACGCGCGGTCGCTGGAGATTTCCCCACCGCTGTTGTCCACCACGCCGAGTTGGCGCAGGAGCAAGGTGCCAGGCGTGGCGATCAGGCCTTGAGCGCGATTGACCAGGCTTCCCTTGTTCAGATCGAGCGTGATGCCGGTATCGCTGACCAGGTTGCCCCTGTCATGCTGGTCCAACCCTTGGAGAGCCGCATCGATCGCACCCTTGGCAGCGATCCGGCCCGCCTGGCTGTTGTCTACCCGAGCGGCGACCAGGGTGAGTCCCGCATCGCTGCCGATACGGGCTTTCCGGCTGTTGTTCAGGTTGCCGGTACGAATCTCCACGGCCCCCTTGCCACTGATCGCACCGGCCTGGCTGTTGTCGAGGCTGGCGCTGCTCAAGCTAAGTCCGGCGTCGCTCGCCAGTCTGCCGCCCTGATTGTTCAGGGCGCCCTGGCTGGTAATTGCCAATACCCCTGCACTGGAAAGCGTACCGCCCTGGTTGTCGAGCCGGGATGACTTCACCGTCAGGAAGCCCCGGCTGTCCAGGCTGCCGGCCTGGTTATCGAACGCACCGGCCAGGGAGACATCGATACCCTTCTGGCTGGACAGCAGGCCCCCCGCACCGTTGAATAACTCCGTAGCACTCAGGCGCAGCCCATCGCGGCTGGTGAGCACTCCGTTGTCCTGGTTGAGCATGCGTGGCGTTGTGATGTCCAAGCCACTGTCACCGACGATCTTGCCACCGCGGTTGTCCAACTGTTCGCGAGCGCTCGCCACCACCCTCGAGGTGCTGGAGATATCGCCCGCTCGGTTGTCGATCAACCGAGAGCTCAAGTCGAGATCCTGGCCGGCGACGATGCGACCGCTGCGATTATCGAGCCGATCCGCCTTCAGGAGCGTACGGCGCTCGCTGACCAGCTTGCCGCCCGCACTGTTGTCCAGACGAGCGACCTCGATGTCCATGTCTCCCTTGCTGGAAAGGAGACCGGCACTGCGATTGTCCAGTGCGGCAGCCTGGACCTGCAGCTCGTTCAGACCGACGACCTGGCCGGCCTGGTTGTTCAGCTCGCTGGCGAGAGTGATCCGGGTCCTGTCCCGGCTCTGCAACAGCCCGCCCCGGCGGTTGTCCAGGTTCGCCGCCGCGACCCGCAGTTCGCCCTCGGCGAGCAGCTTGCCGCCACGGTTGTCCAGGTCTCCGGCGGCCACCCGGGTGGTCGCGCCCTTCAAGCTGCCGCCCTGATTGTCCAGCGCCTGGCTGGCCCTGACCTCCAGCGTGCGGCTGGCTACCAGGCTGCCGGCGTTGCGCAGGGTGCCGCTGCGCAGCTCGAGGTCGCCGCGGGCGTTGCGCCGGTTGTCCGGATCGACGCCGGCCTCGATCACCCCGGTATTGTCGATATGCGCGGCGTCCAGCGCGATGCGCTCGCGCGCCGCCAGGCTCTGCCGGTTGACCAGCTCCTCCGCGCCGCGGATCTCGGCGCTACCGCCGGCGTAGGTCTTGCCGTTCAGTTCCACGGCCTGAGCCGCGATCTTCAGGTCGCCCTGGCTGGAGGCCTGGGCCAGGCTCAGCCTGCCGCTGGCGTCGATGCGGATGTCGCCGCCGCTGGCGGCCATGTCGCCGGCCAGCTTCACCCCCACGCCCTGCTCGGTGCCGACCAGGCGGATCGCCCCGGCGTACATCCCGCCCAGCGCCGAGCTGTCGATCGCCAGTCGCGGCTTTTCGCTGCCGTCGGCGGCGCGCGGAGTGGCCTGCAGGCTGTCGGCCTGGACGTCGTTGCGGCCGGTGACGATGTTCAGGTTCTTCGCGTAGAGCTTGGCGTTGAGCGTGGCGCTGCGGGTGATCAGGTCGAACTGTTCGAGGTTGCTGACGTTCAGTTCGGCGCCTTCGATGGCGATGTCGCCGCCGTCCACCTGGAAGCGCTCCAGGCGCTGGCCGTCCATGATCGGCTTGCCGGTGGTGAGGGTGGCGCGCGGCGTGTTGATGAAGCCGCAGCCCTGGCAGGTGATGCCGTGCGGGTTGGCGACGATCACCCGCGCCGACTGCCCGGCCACCTCGGTGTAGCCGGCCAGGGTGCTGCGGTTGCCGCCGGTGACCTGGTTGAGGATCACCTGCGCCGCCTGGCCCTGCAGGTTCGGGTTGCCGAGGATGATCCCGCCGAGCTGGGTGCCCTGGGTCTTGCCGGTGGCGTTGTTGAGGATCAGCCCGTTGGCGCCGACGTTGTAGTCGCGGAAATGGTTGTTCGACAGCCCGGCGCCATTGGGCGTGGCGATGTTGACGATGGGCACGCCGTTGCCCGCCTGGCCGAGGCTGGTATTGCCGCCGGCCGCCGCGTCCACCGCCAACTGCGCCGCCGCCGCGACGATCGGGTCGAGGAACAGGATGCCGGCCAGGGTCAGGGCGATGCACTGGTTCAGGGGGCTGCGGATGTCCATATCGTCACTCCTTGGCGGGTAGGGGCCCGGCGAGGTTAAGCAAGGTTGTCCAGGGAAAGGGCCTCGATGAACGAAGGCGCTTTCCTAAAGCGTTCAGGAGGTCGCCGCGTCTTCAGAAGAACGCGTCGACCCGGAAATAGATCGGGTGCTCGCGCCGCTCGATGACGCTCGGCCGCTCCAGCGAGCGGGCGAAGCCGACGCTGGCGGCGAAATATCGGCCGCGGGCATCCAGTTCGATGGCGTTGCCGCTCATGCGCCCGCTGGCGCCGTCGTTGTAGCGGTCGTGGCGGATCACGCCGACGTCGTAGGCGAAGGCCACGCCGTATTCCTGCAGCCAGGGCCGCAGCGGCGCCCACTGCACCGCGCGCCGCCAGCGCAACTGGTTGCGCCAGTAGCCGCCGCTGTCGCCGGTCAGGGTCTGGTCCTTGAAGCCGCGCACCGAGCTGTTGCCGCCGAGGCTGATGCGCTGCGGGCTGAACAGCACGTCCTCGCTCCTCTGCCCGGTGGCCAGGCTGTCGAAGCTGAAGCGCTCGCCCCACAGCTGGAACGGCTGCAGGTAGCTGAGGGTCAGGCTGTACTTGTCGTAGCGCGCATGCGCATCGCCGCCCCGCGGCTGGCCGCGACCCTGCGCACCGAGGGCGCCGATGCCCTGCTGCCAGCCGAGGTCGAGGTTGACGAAGCCGCTGCCGATCCGCCGGCCATGGTTGAAGCCGAGCTGGGTCTCGGTGATCCGTGTGCTCTGGTCTTCCAGGCGGGTGTCTTCGATATAGTTGTTGGTGCGCTGGTGGCTGAGCCCCAGGCTCATGGCGGTCTTGCTCACGCCGTCGCGGTGCAGCACGCGTTCGGCGCGGAACTGGTGGCTGCGGCTGTCGCCGTCGAGCTTGAAGGGGAAGCCGCTGGTCTCGTTGCGCGTGTGGTAGTCGCTCTGGCTGTAGCCGTAGGTGAAGGTCCACCAGCCCCAGGGCAGGCTGTAGAACAGGCTCTGGCTGTCGGAATGGCGCCAGCGGTCGGTCACCGCGTCCTGGTTGGCGCGCAGGCTGAGCTGGTCGGCCAGGCCCAGCGGGCTGTCCCAGTCCAGGCCGAGGCCCATCTGCTGCTCGCCGGTGCTCACGTCGCCGTCGTTGTTGCGCGTGGCGGAGACGCGCCAGGGCTTGTCGCGCTCGCCCTTGAGACGCACCCGGCTGCCGCCGACCTGGCTGCCGGGCACCAGCTCCAGCTGTGCCTGGCGCGAGGGCAGGCGGCCCAGCTGGTCGACCAGTTGCTCCAGCTCGCGCAGGTCGAGCAGTTCGCCGGTCTTGCCGGGAAAACTCATCGCCAGCTCGCGCGGGCTGGCCAGCGCGGAGCTGTCGAGACCTTCCAGGCGGCCTTCGACGACGATCACCCGCAGCGTCCCGGAGGCCAGGTCCTGCTGCGGCAGGTAGGCACGGGTGGTGACGTAGCCTCGATCCAGATAATGGTCGGTGATGGTCTTGAGCAACGCGTTGAGCTGGCCCACGCCCAGGCATTTGCCCTGGTAGGGGGCCAGCAATTCGTCGCGGGCGCCCTGCGCCAGGTGCTCGGCGCCTTCGAGCTCGATGCGGCGGATGTCGAAACAACGTCCGTCGCCAGCGGATCCGCCTGGCGTCGAGGGCGCTTCGTTACCTGGCAGTTGCTGGAGTTCCTCCAGGCGCTTGCGCTGCTCGTCCAGCAGGCGCTGCTGGCGCTCGCGGATCAGGTCGCGGTCGCCGGGAGAGGTGAAGGGGGCGGCGCTGGCAAGAAGCGGCAGTAAAACCAAGCCAGCGACAACCACTCGGTAGCTGGAACGCAACATCCGATGTCCTGCGAGTTCCCTTCAACATCCACCGCATAGCTAAACGACATGGGCGTGTTGAGGGGGGATTAGTCCAAAAGTAGGAATGCTAATCCAAACAGGGACAGGAGGGAATGGCACTTTGCCTTCATTGTGTCGTTCTGGCTGTGCGGACGCTTCAGGATCGATGCCATGTCGTCATTTTCGTAATGAGAAGGACCTATCGGTCTCCAGGCAGCGCTCGGCCGGGTTCTGGTGAGCTGATTATTTGCGCTCGTGGCCCGGCAGAAAGCAGGCTCGAACTCACTTCACCGGCAGGTCCTTGCCCCATAGGCGCACCGCCTTGATCCCTTCCGCGCCGCCTTCGAAGACGAAGGTCTGGCGGATGCCGGCCTTGGCCGGGACGGTGACGTCGTCGGGGTTGGCGAGGGCGACCAGGGCGTTGGAGTAGCCGTCGTTGTCGATCACCAGCAGCGCGCCGGTCTGGGTCAGGTTGATCAGGCGCACGGTGGCGTCGCTGTCGTTCTTGAAGCCGAGGGTGACGGCCAGTTGCTGGTCGCGCGGCTCGGTCTTGAGCACTTCGACCTGGCCGATCTCGGCGAAGCCGGCGTTGTCGGAGACCACCTTGGCGCCATCGGCGCCCTGGGCCGACTGGCGACCGCTGGTGATGCCCTCGCTGACCCCGCCGAGGAGGTTCTTGCCGGTCTCGATGGCCGAGGACACCGCGGCCTTGGCCGCATCCTTGACCGAGCTGCCCTCCTCCGCGGCCACGGCGCTGCCGGCGGCCAGGGGCAGGAGCAGTCCCAATGCGGCGATCCTTGCGTTCATTCGTCCATCCTCTGGTGGTGTGGGAGGCAGCCAGACTAACAGCCGGCTAACGGCCGTTCCAGTGGCGCGCCCGGCGCTTGCGCCACCAGATGTAGACACCGGTCAGCGACAGCCCGGCGATGGCCAGGCCGAGGGCGGCGATGGCGATGCGTCCCGGCAGGCCGGCGATGCGCCCGCCGTGGATCGGGTACTGCAAGCGGTAGAAACGCTCTCCCCAACTGCCCTGCCCGGCGACTTCCTGGCCGAGCAGGCGGCCGTCGCTGCCGTGGAAGAACAGCCAGGACTTGCCCATGGGATCGTCGTGGTCGCCGAAGCCGGCGCCGAAGAAGTTGTATTCGAAGCTGTAGTACAGCTCGCCGATCGGCTCGGCGATGCCCAGCCGCGCCGCCTCAGCGCTAGCCAGCTGGAAGGTGCGGTCGTAGTCCAGGCGGGTTTCCCCCAGTTGCTCCCTGGGCAGCCGCCCGCGCGCCTCGTAGACGCTCGGTTCGATCGGCGAGAACAGCGATACCAGCGGCTTGAACACCTGGCTCGGCAGGTTCAGGGCGACGCTGCTCAGCGCCACCGGCGCCAGCAGCAGCCAGAGCCAGAGGCCGCCGGCGCGATGCAGGTCGAAGTTGAAGCGGTAGGCGTTGCCGCGCTTGATCTTCCAGGCGGTCGCCCACTTGCTCCAGAACGGCCGGCCGCGCGGCAGGGTCAGCCAGGCGCCGACGAAGCAGTCGAGGAACCAGAACATCGCCACCCCGCCCATCAGGTACAGGCCCCAGTTCCCCGGCAGGGTCAGGTTGTGGTGGAACTCCAGGACCCAGGGAACCAGGTTCGCCGGCTGGAAGCAGCAGGCCCCCCAGAGGCGCTTGCCGACTTCCTCGCCGCTGACCGGGTCGAGGTAGAACACGTCGTGCTCGACCTTGGCGCCGGCATCGCGCGGCACGGTGGCGAGCAACGCCGGATGCCCGCCCGCCTCGGGATACTCCATGTACCACACCAGTTGTCGCGGATAGCGTGCCTCGACGCGTTGCACCAGGCTGCCCGGGGAAAGGCGCTCACCGCCCTCGCCCACGGCGTAGAAGCCGGGGTTCAGCCATTCGTCGAGTTCATGATGGAAGGCCAGCAGGCTACCGGTGAGACCGGCGAGGAAAAGGAACAGCGCGGTAGCCAGACCGACATAGCGGTGCAGCAGGACCAGGACGGGGCGCATGGGGGCTCCAGGTAACCAGGGTACGGCCGGCGACGCCGGCGAATGCCCGGCGCGTACGTCGCGCGCCGGGCTGCTTGGCCGGTACCGCGGCGCTGGCGCCGGGGCCCGGGTGGACGGTCAGAACTGGTAGTTCACCGTCGCGGTGACGTTGCGCTTCTCGCCGAAGTAGCAGAAGTCCAGGCTGTAGCAGGACGCCACGTAGTCCTTGTCCAGCAGGTTGTTGGCATTGAGGCTGACGTCCAGGCCTTTCAGGCCGAGCTTGCCGAGGTCGTAGCCGATCCGCGCGTCGACCAGGGTGTAGTCCGGCACCCGCAAGGTGTTTTCCTTGTCCGCCCAGGTCTCGCCGACGTAGCGCGCGCCGCCGCCGATGCTCAGGCCGCTGAGCGGGCCGGCGTCGAAGGCATAGTCGGCCCACAGCGAAGCCATGTGCTTGGGCGCCTGGTTCGGTGTATGGCCCTGGTTGCCGTCCAGCGACTTGGTGTAGGTGATATCGGTGTAGGTGTAGCTGCCGAGCAGTTTCAGGTTGTCGCTGAGCTGGGTGTGGGCTTCCAGTTCGAACCCCTGGGAACGCACTTCGCCGACCGAGGTGTAGAAGTTGTCCTGGGGCTCCTTGGAGGCGACGTTCTCCTGGGTGATGTGGAACAGCGAGGCGGTGTAGAAGCTGTTGCTGCCCGGCGCCTGGAATTTCAGGCCGAGCTCCCACTGCTTGCCCTCGGTGGGTTCCAGCGGCGTGCCGGAGGCGTCGGAGTAGGCGTTCGGGTTGAACGACTCGGAGTAACTGACATAGGGCGCCAGGCCGTTGTCGAACAGGTACAGCGCGCCGATCCGCCCGGTGAATTTCTTCCAGTCGTCGTCGGCCTCGGTGCCGCTGCTGCGATTCTTGTCGGTGACGCTGACCCAGTCCTGGCGCAGGCCGACCGAGAAGCGCCACTGGTCGATGTCGATCAGGTCCTGCAGGTAGACGCCGGTCTGCTCCAGGCGCCGGGTGTGGTTGTCGTCGGGGTAGTAGCTGATGGCGTCGTCGCCGTAGACCGGGTTGAACGCGTCCAGCGCCGAGGCCGCGCCGGAACGCCAGTCGACCACGGTGCGCCGGCGCTGGTAGTCGAGACCGGTCAGCAGGGTGTGGCGCGCCGCACCGGTGGCGAATTCGGCCTGCAGCATGTTGTCGACGATGTATGCCTGCAGGTGTTCGCGGGCGCCGGTGAAGTAACGGTTCAGCTTGTTCGGCTCGCTGGCGCTCCAGCCGTAGGCGTAGACCTGTGAAAGGTCGACGTCGGAGTCCAGGTAGCGGAAGTTCTGCCGCGCCGACCAGACGTCGTCTATGCGGTGTTCCAGCTGGTAGCCGAACATCCGCTGGGTGCGGTCGAAGTCGTCCTTGCCCGGCTCGCCATCGAAGAACTCGCGGGAGATGTGCCGGCCGTTGTGGTGCGACAGGGTGCCATCGGCCGGCACGCCGCCGTGGTAGCCGCCATTCGGATCATGCTGCAGGTAGCCCTGCAGGGTCAGGGTGGTGTCGTCGCTGAAATCGATGGCCAGGGTCGGGGCGATGGCGTAGCGCTCTTCCTTGACGTGGTCGAACTGGGTATCCGAGCCCTTGCCGAGACCGACCACGCGGTAGGCGATGCGCTTCTCCTCGTCCAGCGGGCCGCTGAAGTCGAAGCCCATCGACTTCTGGCCCATGTTGCCGACGCTGGCGGTGACCTGGTGGTAGTCCTCGTACAGCGGCTTCTTGCTGGTCAGCGCCACCAGCCCGCCCGGCAGGCTGCGGCCGTAGAGCACCGAGGACGGCCCCTTGAGCACGTCGATGCGCTCGAGGAAGTACGGGTCGACCTGCATCGAGCTGTAGGTACCGCTATCGCCCATGGCCTTGAGGCCGTCGAGGTAGATGTTGTCCACGCTGTTGTCGGCGAAGCCGCGCATCACCACGTAGTCGTAGCGGTTCGAGGCGCCGACCTGGCCGGTGAAGATCCCGGGGGTATAGCGCATCGCCTGCTGCACGGTCCTGGAGGCGGTGTCGTCGATCTGCTCGCGGGTGATCACCGAGACGGTCTGGCTGGTTTCCAGCAGCGGCTTGCTGGTCTTGGTGGCGATCTGGCTATGGGTGGCCAGGTAGCCATCGGTGCTGCCCAGGTTGTTGCCGAGGGCGAAGACTTCCACCGCCTGCAGGTTCAGCACGTCGCCGTCCTTCGCCGGCGCCTCGCGCAGGACGAAGCTGCCGTCGCCCTGGTCTTCCGCTTCCAGCGGGGTGTCGGCGAGCAGCCGGGCCAGGCCCTGCTGCACGGTGAAACTGCCGCGCAACCCCTGGGAACTGTAGCCACCGGTCTGCGCCGGAGTGGCCGAGAGGGTGATGCCGGCTTCGCGGGCGAAGCGGTTGAGCACCTCGCCCAGCTCCCCGGCGGGTATCGCATAGGGCCGCGCCCGCTCCGCCACCACCTCGGCGGCCGAGGCGCAGAGCGGCGCCGCGCCGGCCGCCATGGCCAGCGACAGCAGGGCCGCGCGCACCGAACAGCTCAGGCGCGAGGCACGGGGAAAACCGGAGGACGACGGGGCATTGCGGGGGACGACGGCGGTGGCGGTCATGAACAGGATCCGTTGGAGTCGTTGGAGGCATTGAAGGGGGTTCAACCGCTAAAGCCGGATCAGTCCTGAAAAGCCGACAAAAATAATGAAAATAATTTTCAGTGCGTTTCGCCCCAGGCGGCAGCCAGCTTCCACGCGGCCGCCGGAACGGTTCAGGCGGCGACCACCCTCACCCACCAGCGGGTATGCCGCTGCAGGCGCACCGGCAAGGTCCGCGCGAGCACCTGCAGCAGCCTGTCGCTGTCGTCCAGGCGGTAAACCCCGGACAGGCGCAGGTCGGCGACCTCCGCGGCGCAACCGAGGTAGCCGTTGCGGTAGCGGCCGACCTCGGCGAGGAAGTCGGCCAGGCGCATGTCGCGGGTGACGATCAGGCCATCGGCCCAGGCCGCGGCATCCATCGGCGGTCGCTGGAGACGCCGCACGCCATCGGCGGCGATCCGGTAGCTCTGCCCCGCCTCGGCCACCGGCGCCTGCGCCGGACGCGCGCCGAAGGCCTCGATGCGTACCGCCCCCGCGCTGACGCTGAGACAGGTGGCGGCATCGTGCAGGCGTACGTTGAAACGGGTGCCGAGCGCTTCGAACAGGCCCTGCGCGGTGCGCACCCGCAGGGGCCGATGCCGTGGAGACTGCGCGTCGGCGCCACTGCTGAGGAAGATCTCGCCGCGCGCGAGGAGGATCAGGCGCTGGCCGGCGTCGTAGCGCACGTCGACCGCGCTGTCGGTGTTCAGCTGCAGGCGCGTGCCATCGGCCAGCTCGATGCTGCGGCGCTCACCGGTGGCGGTGCTGTAGTCGGCGCTCAGGCGTTGCCAGGGCAGGCTGTCGCGGCCGACCCAGGCCACCGCGCCGCCGGCCACCAGCAACGACAGCAGCTTTAGCGCCTGGCGCCGCTGCAGGCGCTGCGCGCTGCTGTCCAGGGTGCCGTAGGCGACCCCGCCGGGCAGTGCCTTGAAGCGTCCGTGCAATTCTTCGCTGAGCGCGCTGACCTGCTGCCAGGCCCGTTCGTGCTCGCCGTGCTCCGCGCGCCAGGCCGCGCAGGCGCGTTGCAGGCGGCCGTCGTCCGGCTGCGAGCGCAGGCGCACCAGCCAGCGGATGGCCTGCCTGACCAGCGCCTCGTCGACCCGCCCGCGCATTGCCTCCAGCGCGCCGTTCATTCGCCGTAGCGCAGCAGGTAGCAGTGGTACAGCGCCTCGGCCACGTAGCGCTCGACGCTGCGCTGGGAAACGCCCATGCGTTCGGCGATCTGCCGGTAGCCGAGGTCCTCGCACTGGGCGAGGAGGAAGGCGGTGCGGACCTTCGGCTTGAGCCCGTCGAGCATCCGCGAGATTTCCTCCAGCAGCTCCAGCACCAGTTCCCGCGCCTCGGGCGATGGCGCCTGCGCCTCGGGCAGGTGGGCGATGCTTTCCAGGTAGGCGCGCTGCAGTTCCTCGCGGCGCCAGTGGTCGATCACCAGGCCGCGGGCGATGGTGCGCAGGAACGCGCGCGGCATGCCGATCTCGCGCAGCTCGCGCTTGAGCAGGATGCGCAGGAAGGTGTCCTGGGCCAGGTCCGCCGCGTCCGCCGCGCTGCCCAGCTTGCCGCGCAGCCAGTTCTGCAGCCAGCCGTGATGTTCGCTGTACAGCGCATGCATGGCGCGGTGGTGGGCGTCGATGAGGGTCGGGACGGACATGGAGGAAGCCGGGCCGGCACATGAATGATAATGAATCGCATTGTCGAGAAGCCCGCCACTTTTTGCAAGAGCGTTCGCCAGCCGGTGCCCTACTCCTGCGTCGCGCCTTCGCGCAGGCAGGCCAGCAGGTCCTCGCTGGCGCGGTCGCGGTGCGGCTCGTCGCGCCAGCACATGCCCACCGCGCCCTCGCCGGGAATCTCCAGCGCCAGCCTGGCCACCAGGCCGCGCCCGACGAGGTGCTCGACCACCCGCGCCGAACCGATGGAGAGCATGTCGCTGCCGCGCAGCAGTTCGATATTGGCCAGCATCGATGACGATTCCAGGCGGTAGGCCGGCGGTTGCCGGCCGCTCTGGGTCAGGGCCGTGTCCAGCTTGCTGCGGATCGGCGAGCCGGACGGCCAGACGATCCACTCGTAGCGCCGCACGTCCTCCCACTCCAGCGCGCCGGCGCCGGCCAGCGGATGTTCCGGCCGCGCCATGACCACGATCGCCTCGTTGTAAAGCACTTCGCTGCGCAGGCCGGCACGCGGCGCGTAGTTGTCCAGGCGCCCGACCACCACGTCCAGCTGGCGCTTCTCCAGGCGCTCCAGCAAGCCATTCATGGTGCCCTCCAGCAACTCCACCTGGGCACCCGGATAACGCCCGAGGAAGGCCCGCAGCGCGCGCGGCACCAGGCTCGGCGCGGAAGCCGGCGAGGTGCCGAGGACCACCCGGCTGCCGCTGCCGCTGCGCATCGCCGCGAGGTTCTGCCGCGCCCGCTCCATCTCGGTGAGCACGCGCTGGGCGTGGTTGAACAGCGTCACCCCGTAGGGGGTCGGGCGCAGGCCACGGGCGTGGCGTTCGAACAGCGGCGCGCCGACGTCTTCCTCCAGTTCCTTGAGCCACTTCGACAGGCCCGGCTGGGTGGTGTGGGCGGCGCGCGCGGTGCCGCTGAGGTTGCCGGTCTCCATCAGGCTGACCAGCAATTGCAGGTGCTGCAGACGCAGGCGGCGGGTCCAGTCCATCGCAAGCCATCCTCTGATTCGTATAGGTCGATGTCTAAATATCATTATTCGGTTATGCCTTCACCTCGAATAATGACCCCAGACCGAGGCGGCCCCGCCTCCTCCCGCCGGAGACTCATCGGTATGCATAACGACAATTCCACCGAGAAGCGCGCCGATTTCTATCGGCGCATCCGCCAGCAGCACCTCACCCCGCTCTGGGAGGCCCTGCACAGCCTGGTCCCGGCGCAGCCCGCCGGCGGCTGCCGGGCGGCGCTGTGGCGCTACCGCGAGCTGCGCCCGTTCCTGCTCGAGGCTGGCAACCTGATCAGCGCCGAGGAGGCGATCCGCCGCGTGCTGGTGCTGGAGAACCCCGACCTACCCGGCCAGTCGGCGATCACCCCGAGCCTCTATGCCGGCCTGCAACTGATCCTGCCGGGCGAGATCGCCCCCAGCCACCGGCACACCCAGTCCGCCCTGCGTTTCGTCGTCGAGGGTCGCGGCGCCTACACCTCGGTGGACGGCGAACGCACCCACATGGAGCCGGGCGACTTCATCATCACCCCGTCCTGGACCTGGCACGACCACGGCAACCGCAGCAGCGTCGAGGGCGGCGAGCCGGTGGTCTGGCTGGACGGCCTGGACATCCCGATGCTGCGATTCTTCGGCGCGACCTTCGCCGAGAACCATGGCGAACCGGTGCAGCCGCTGCTGCGCGAGGAAGGCGACAGCGCCGCCCGCTACGGCAGCAACCTGCTGCCGCTGCGCCACCAGCCGGCTTCGCCGACCTCGCCGCTGTTCAGCTACCCCTACGCGCGCAGCCGCGAGGCGCTGTGGCGCCTGTCGCGACAGGAGAGCCCCGATCCCTGGGAAGGACACAAGCTGCGCTACGCCAACCCGGCCACCGGCGGCTGGGCGATGCCGACCATCGCCACCTGCCTGCAACTGCTGCCGGCAGGCTTCAGCGGTCAGCCCGCGCGCAGCACCGACGCCAGCGTCTACTCGGTGGTCGAGGGCAGCGGCGTGGCGCACATCGGTGGCCAGCGCTTCGCTTTCGAAGCCAGGGACCTGTTCGTCGTACCGTCCTGGGCCGAGCTGCGCCTGGAGGCCGGCGCCAGCGACTGCGTGCTGTTCAGTTTCTCCGATCGCCCGGTGCAGCAGGCGCTCGGCATCCTCCGCGAATCCCGCGAACCCCTTGCCCACTGAAGGACCGACCCCATGAGCCATCTCTTCGCGCCCGAAGCGCCCGTCAGCCTCACCATCCATGGCAGCGACCAGACCTTCCCGGTCCGGCGGGTCTACTGCGTCGGCCGCAACTACGCCGCCCACGCCAGGGAAATGGGCTTCGATCCCGATCGCGAGCCGCCGTTCTTCTTCTGCAAGCCGGCCGACGCGGTGGTCCCGGTGGCCGCCGGCAGTACCCTGGAGCTGCCTTACCCGAGCCAGACCGGCAACTATCACTACGAGATCGAGCTGGTCGCGGCGATCGGCAAGGGCGGTCGCGACATTCCCCCGGAGCGCGCCGAGGAGCACGTCTGGGGTTACGCGGTGGGCCTGGACATGACCCGCCGCGACCTGCAGATGCGCATGCGCGAGATGGGCCGCCCATGGGAGATCGGCAAGGCCTTCGACCAGTCGGCACCGATCGGGCCGCTCTACCCGGCCAGCCAGGTCGGCCACCCGCGCCATGCTGCCATCAGCCTGCAGGTCGAGGGCGAGGACCGCCAGCGCAGCGACATCGACCAGTTGATCTGGTCGGTGGCGGAAACCGTCAGCGACCTGTCGCGCTTCTTCGAGTTGCGTCCCGGCGACCTGATCTTCACCGGCACCCCGGAAGGCGTCGGCGCGGTCGAGCGCGGCCAGCGCATGCTCGGCGCCATCGACGGCCTCGGCGAACTCAGCGTCCGCGTGGTCTGAATCGCCGCCCGCGCGCGGCGCGGGCCCACCCTGCCCTTCATCCGGGCTGTCGCCACGGCGACGGCCGAGGAACGCTCATGCCCACGCCCGCCAAGAACAACAAGATCGACGTCCAGGCCTTCATCGACGCGCAGGCGGTCTCCGCCTTCCAGTTGCGGGTCCTGCTGCTGTGCTTCCTGATCGTCGCCATGGACGGCTTCGACACCGCCGCCATCGGTTTCATCGCCCCGGCCCTGGCCCATGACTGGCAACTCAGCCCGGCGCAGCTCAGCCCGATCCTCGGCGCGGCGCTGGCCGGACTGGCCCTCGGCGCGTTCGCCGCCGGTCCGCTGGCCGATCGCTTCGGACGCAAGACCATCCTTCTCCTCTCGGTGCTGTTCTTCGGCGGCTGGAGCCTCGCCTCGGCCTACGCCGGCTCGGTGGAAAGCCTGGCCCTGCTGCGCTTCCTCACCGGCCTCGGGCTTGGCGGGGCGATGCCCAACGCGATCACCCTGACCTCCGAATACTGCCCGCGCCGGCACCGCGCGCTGATGGTCACCGCGATGTTCTGCGGCTTCACCCTCGGTTCGGCGCTGGGCGGCCTGCTCGCCGCGCGGATGGTCCCGGCGCTGGGCTGGCAGAGCGTCCTGCTGCTCGGCGGCGGCCTGCCCCTGGCGAGCCTGCCGTTGCTCTGGCTGTGCCTGCCGGAATCGGTGCGTTTCCTCGCCCGGCGCACACCGGGCTCGCCGCGCCTGCGCCGGAGCCTGGAACGCCTGGGGCGCCTGCCGGAGAACTGGGACGGCCGCCTCGAAGCGCCCGCCGAGGAAGCCACCGGCTCGCCGCTGCGACAGATCCTCGGCGCCGAGCTGCGCCGTGGCACCCTGCTGCTCTGGGCCACCTTCTTCATGGGGCTGCTGATCATCTACCTGCTGACCAACTGGCTGCCGACGCTGATCGGCGGCACTGGCTTCAGCCTCGCCGAGGCTGCGCTGATCAGCGCCATGTTCCAGCTCGGCGGGACCCTCGGCGCGATCCTGCTGGGCAGCGCCATGGACCGCTTCGAGGCGCACCGGGTGCTGAGCCTGGCCTACCTCGGCGGCGCGCTGTTCATCCTCGGCATCGCCAGCCTCTACCACAGCTTCGCCCTGCTGGCGCTGTGCGTCGCCGGCGTCGGCTTCTGCATCAGCGGCTCGCAGGTCGGCGCCAACGCCCTGGCCGCCGACTTCTATCCGACCCGCAGCCGCGCCACCGGGGTCAGTTGGGCCCTCGGCCTGGGCCGCATCGGCTCGATCGTCGGCTCTCTCGGCGGCGGCGCCCTGCTCGGCCTGGGCCTGGGCTTCAGCGGCATCCTCGCGCTGCTGGTGATCCCGGCGCTGCTCGCCGCCATCGCCGTACACCGCCTGGGCCGGTTGCGCCGCCGGGCCGGGCTGTCTTCCGCCACCCTCTGAGCAGGAACCTGCCATGCAGCTCTACAGTTTCTTCAACAGCTCCACCTCTTACCGGGTACGCATCGCCCTGGCCCTCAAGGGCCTGGATTACCAGGTGCTGCCGGTCAACCTGCGGCAGGGCGAGCAACTGCGCCCGGCCGAGCGCGAGCGCAACCCGATGGGCGCGGTGCCGACCCTCGTCGATGACGATGACCTGCTACTCAGCCAGTCGCTGGCGATCATCGACTACCTCGACGCGCTGCGCCCCGAACCGCGCCTGATCCCGCTCGATCCGCGGCAACGCGCGCAGGCGCTGGAGCTGGCCCTGCTGGTGGCCTGCGACATCCATCCGCTGAACAACGTGCGCGTGCTCAAGTACCTGACCCAGGTCCTGGGCATCGACACCGAGGCCCGCCAGCGCTGGTACGCGCACTGGGTCGCCGAGGGCCTGGCCGCGGCGGAGACCCTGCTGAACCGTCACGCTCGCGGCGCGTTCTTCACCGGCGAGGCGCCGGGGATCGTCGAGTGCTGCCTGGTGCCGCAACTGGTCAACGCCCGGCGCATGGGCTGCGACCTATCGCCCTATCCCGGCCTGCTGGAGCTGCAGCGACGCTGCCTGGCGCTCGACGCCTTCCAGCGCGCCAGCCCCGAACGGCAGCCCGACTACCTGCCGGACTGACGCCTGTCCCCTGTCGAAAACAACAACAAGAAGGACACACCCATGACTCTCCGTACCCGGGCCAGCCTGCTGGCCCTGCTGTTGCCCGCCTTGCCGGGCGAAGCCGCGCTGCCGGGCATGAACCTCGGCCAGACCTCCTTCCTCGACGGCAAGGCCCTGCCCGGCACGCTGTTCCAGCAGTTCGTGAACCTCTACGAGGCCGACGACTTCATGGACGCCGATGGACACCGGCGCCCGCTCGACAACCGCCTGCGCACCCTGCTCGCCACCAGTCACTTCGCCCACATCAGCCAGCACCAGCTGTTCGGCGCCTACTACGGCGCGGAAATCCTCGTCCCGGTACTGCTCGCCGATCCCGACTTCGAACCCCACGCCGGCAGCGCCAACGGCCTGGGCAACCTGGTCGTCAGCCCTTTCATCCTGCAATGGCCACAGACCGAGCTGTTCGGCCGGCCCTACTGGCAGCGCCTGAACCTGGCCTTCCAGTTGCCCAGCGGACGCTACGACAAGCACCGCGCGATCAATCCCGCCAGCAACCACTGGAGCTTCAACCCGCACTACGCGCTGACCTGGGAGTTCGCCGCGGGCTGGGAGGCCAGCGCCCGCCTGCAGTACCTGCTGCCGGGCAAGAATCGCGAGCCGGCGCCGCAGTTGGCCGACGACTACCTGCAACCGGGCCAGGCGCTGCATGCCAACTACTCGGTATCGCTGGCGCTGGATCCGCACTGGCGGGTCGGCTTGTCCGGCTACAGCCTGCGACAGATCACCGATGAACGGGTCGACGGCCACGACCGCCCGGACTCCCGCGAGCGGGTCGACGCCATCGGCCCGGCGCTGATGTTCGGCTGGGGCAAGTCGCGGCTGTTCCTCAATGCCTACCACGAATACGGCGCACGCAACCGCAGCGAGGGCAGCCGGCTGATCCTGCGCTATTCCCAGGTGTTCTGAGGCCCAGCCGCGACCACGGGCAAGCGTTCCAGGGTGCGAAACGCCGCGCTGCGCCGCCAGCTCAGGCCTTCCGCCTGCGGCAGCGGGGCCAGCCGCCGGCGCGCCAGCGCGCGCAGCGCGCCCTGCAGTTCGAGACGTGCCAGCGCGGCGCCCAGGCAGTAATGCGGGCCATGGGCGAAGGCCAGGTGCTGGCGGGCGTTGGCCCGGTCCAGGAGCAGCCGGTCGGGCGCCGCGAACATCGCCGGATCGCGATTGGCCGCGAGAAAATACAGGATGATCCGCTCCCCGGCCGGAACCCGCTGCCCGCCGATCTCCACCTCCTCCAGGGTGCAACGCAGGCCGCTGCGCACCGCGCCGTCGTAGCGCAGCAGCTCCTCTACCGCGTTGCCCAGCAGTTCCGGCTCGCGGCGCAGGCGCTCGAGCTGGCCCGGATGGTCGAACAGCGCCAGGGTACTGTTGCCGACCATGCTGATGGTGGTCTCGAAGGATGCCATGAACACCATGGCATAGGCCGCCACCAGGTCGTCGAGGGCCAGTCCGGCGTCGAGCATGGCCGCGCCGTCGAGGATCGGCGCCGTGCCGGAGCGCCGCGCCGTCCCCTGGAGCCAGCCATGCGCCTGTTCCCGCAGGTAGTCGCTGAAAGCCGCCGCGCTGCGGTTGATCCGCGCCGCGTCGCCCTGCACGGCGGCCAGGTCCAGGCCGGCGGCGAGGTCGCGGCCCCAGGCCAGCAACTGGCCGACGTCTTCGCGGGGAAAGTCGAACAACTCGGCCGCCACCCGGATGGTCAGCGGCTCGGCGAAATCCTGGATGAGCTCCGGCGCGGGACGCTCCAGCATGGCGTCGAGCAGCTCCTCCACCAGCACGTCGATGCGCGCCCCCCAGCGGCGTACGGCCTCCGGGGTGAAGGCCGGGGCGAAGAGCCGTTTCAGCCGGGTATGCCGCGGCGCATCGTTGAACAGCATGAAGTTGTCGTAGAAGCGCGCCAGCGGTTGCAGGCGCTGGTGGTCGAACCAGCTCGCGCCCGGCCCGCCCGCACCGCTCTGGCGCGCCGGGTCGGCGGAGAAACGCGGATCGCGCAGGCAGGCCGAGACATCGGCATAGCGAGTCAGCCACCAGTTCCCCTCGCGGTCGCGGTAGAGCGGCGCGCGGGCCCGCAGCTGATGCAGGAAGGGATAGGGATTGGCAAGGAAGTCCGGGTGGTAGGGATGGAGCTCGAGGCCGCCCTCCGGCGTCTCCTCCAACGCCCGGCGCGACGACAGGCCCCCGGCGGCGCGCAACCGCTCCACGCCCAGCTCGAAGGTAGCCTCCTCGCCCAGGACCTCCTCGATCGCCGCCGCCAGCCGCTGCGCACGGGGCGGCAACACCAGGGAGAAATGATCGCCCTCCAGTTCGACCACCCGCAGCGCCGGACACAGCGCGCCCCAGCCCAGGGTCGGGTCGTCGAAATACAGGCGGGTGCGGCGCTGCGGATGCAGGGTCGCCGCCGGCAGCGCCTCGCGGGCCTTGAACAGGGTCACCGGCCCCGGATAGTGGCGCGGCTCGTAGCGCTCCATCGCGGCATAGTTGCTGCGGTAGACCGCCACCAGCTGCGGATTGTCGGTCAACGGCCGGGATTGGTGAGCGCCGCCGAGACGACGCTGCACCAGGCCCAGCTCGTAGGCCAGCGTCTCGGCAGCGGGCGGCTCGGAATCACCGCTGTTTTCCACCCGCAGGGTGTCGATCAGCAGCAGCGCGCCGACCGGCTCGCCGCGGACGCCGAGCTGTTGCGCCATTTCGTAGGCGACGATGCCGCCATAGGAATGCCCGGCGAGCAGGTAGGGCCCCTCGGGCTGGATCGCCTTGATCACCTGGATGTAACGCGCGGCCTGCTCTTCCACCGAGCCCAGCGGCGGCTCCTCGCCCTCGAGCCCGGGCGAGCGCAGCGCCACCAGCGGACGGCTGGCGGCCAGGGCGGCATCGAGGGCGGCGAGATAACCCACCGCACCTCCGGCGCCACCCAGGCAGAACAGCGGCGCGGCGACCCTCCAGCCGCCCAGGGCGACGGCGCCCAGCCTTGACCCCGCCGTGGCCGGATCCTCCGGCCGCAGGTTCTGTACGATACGCTGCGCCAGGCGCTCGGGGGTCGCCTGGTGCCCCTGCCAGGCGGAGGCTGGCAGCCTGACGCCCAGGCGTCGTTCGACCTTGCCCGCCAGCACCAGGGTCTCCAACGAGGCCAACCCGGCCTCCTCGAGGCTGGCGCCGACCGGGGCGGCACGGCCGGCGAGCCGCGCCACCTCCTCGGCCAGCGCCCGCCCCAGGCGGATGCAGCGTTGCGCCGCAGGCAGCTCGAACAATGCGTCGCCGCCGAGCGCGGCGAGTCCCTGCGTATGCCGTTCGTCCATGACCGCGTGCTCCGAGGAAGTCTCGTGGAGCCAGGAGTATAGATGGCCGGCGGCTCGGCGCCGGCCCGGAGGATCAGCGCGGACCGAGGATCTCCGCCAGTTGGTCCGGCTGCGGCGCGCCCTGTTGCTGCTGCATGCGCCCCTCGGCGTTGAGGTAGAAGATCGCCGGGGTCGCCGCGGCGCCCATCGACTCCATCAGTTCCATGTTGCCGGCGAGCTGCTTCTGCACCGCCGCCGGGATCTTCGCCAGCGGCTTCAGGGTACTGGCCTTGCCCGCCTGCTCATGCTCGTGCAGGGCCTTCTGCGGATCCTTGCTGGCCAGCAGCGCGGCGGACTTGGCCTCGCTGTCCTCGCGGATGATGCCGACCATGATGTGCCGCAGCTGCACCTTGCCGGATTCCACCCAGGGCCGCGCCTGCTGCCAGAACATGGTGCAGTACGGGCAGTTCGGGTCGCTGAACAGGTAGACCACGCGCGGCGCGTCGGCACGGCCGTCGGCGATCCAGGCGCTCCGCTCCATCTTCTGCCACATTTCCTTGGCCAGCGGCGCGTACACCAGGCGTTCCAGCGGTTCGCGGCTGAGGTCCTTGCCCTGGGCGTCGAACAGGTGGCCGGTGAGCACGTGCTTGCCGTCGGCGGTCAGGTACAGCGCCATGCCCTGGTTCTGGTATTCGGCGGCGTAGCCGCGCAGGCCGTCCGGCGCGTCGAAGCTGCCGAGGATGCGGGCGCCCTTCTCCTGGACCATGCGGATCGGCGCCGGCAGTTCCTCCGCCGCCGTGGCCAGGCCGGCGTTGAGGAGGGTCAGGCCCAGGCCAAGGGTGATCAGGTTGCGCGGCACTCTCATTCGGAACTCCTGGTTGCGGGGGCGGCAGCGGCCGGCTCGAAGGCTTCGAGGTAGCGCGCCAGGCTGCCGCGGGACAGTTCACCGAGATGGCTGCCCAGCAGGCGGCCCTCGGCGGTGTAGAACACGGTGGTGGGCAGGGCGACCGAGCCGACCTGCTGGCCGAGCTGTCCGCCGTTGTCGAACAGCAGGTTGTCCAGGCGCAGGTTCTCGGCCTGGAGGAAATGGCGCACGGTCTCGGCGCTCTCGCCCTGGTTGGCGAACAGGAACACCACGTCGGGGTTCTCCGCCTGCGCCTGTTGCAGCACCGGCATCTCGCGCCGGCACGGCGGACACCAGCTGGCCCAGAGGTTGATCACCAGCGGGCGGCCCTGGAAGTCCGCCAGCTGCACCGACTCGCCGGCGGCGTTGCGCAGGCTCAGTTCCGGCAGGCGCGTACCGCGCTCGTAGATGCCCAGGCCGAGGCTGCCGAGCAGCCAGAACGCCAGGCCGAGGCTGGCGCCGACTCCCAGCGAACGACGCAGCGCCGGTCGCCGCCAGGCCCAGAACAAGGCGCCGAGCGCGGCGGCCACCAGGCCCGGCCAGGCGAGGAAGCCGCCGTCACGGATATCCAGCATCTGTGCGAAGTCGCCACGGTACTGCGGCCAGTAGCGCACCACGAAGGCCAGGCGCGCCACCAGCAGGCTGAGCAGCAACAGGTTGAACAGCGCCGGCTCGGCGTTGCGCCCACCGCCGCGCGCCGCCAGCCAACCGCCGAGCAGCGCGGCGCCGAGGGCGAGGAACAGCAGCAGGTGTTGCAGCGAGACCACCAGCGGCCCCAGGGAAAAACTCAGCATCAGCCGCGCTCCCGGGTCGCCTGCCAATGGGCGAGGAAGCCACCGGCGTCGACTTCGCCGGTCAACCGGCGGGCGCGGCGCTCCTCGCCTTCCGGGCCGATCCAGATCAGGCTCGGCGGGCCGGGCACCTGGTAGCGGCGCAGCAGTTCACGGCTGGCGGCGTTGTCCGCGGTCACGTCGAGCCGCAGCAGGCGTACGCCCTCCAGGGCGGCGAGCACATCGGGTTTGGCGAACACCTGTTTCTCCATGATCCGGCAGGACACGCACCAGTCGGCGTAGTAGTCGAGCAGCACCCATTGCCCCTCGGCCCTGGCCGCAGCCAACTGGCGGTCCAGCTCGTCCGGCTGGCTGACCGTGAGGAACGCCTCGTGCGCGCTGGCCGCCGGCGTGGCGCCCCGGTTCGCCGCCGCATACACCTGTAGCGGACGCCAGGGATCGTCGGCCCCGGCCGCGGCGCCCAGCAGCATCGCCGCGCCCCAGAGACCGAAGATGCAGCCCGCCGCGCCGAACAGCACGGCGTGCCGCGCCAGGCCACGCGCGGTATGCAGCGCGGCGTAGGCCAGGACCAGCAGCAGCGCGCCGCCAAGGCCGATCCACAGCGCCTCGCCGAGCAGCGGACGCAGGAGTATCCAGGCGGTGCCGAGGAAAAGGAAGCCGAACACGCCCTTGACCAGGTTCATCCAGGGGCCGGGCTTGGGCAGGAAGCGGCTGCCGACCGTCACCAGCAGCAACAGCGGCATGCCGATGCCCAGGCCCAGGCTGAACAGCACCAGGCCGCCGTGCAGGGCGTTGCCGGTCTGCGCGATATAGAGCAAGGCGCCGGCCAGCGGCGCGGTCATGCACGGCCCCACCAGCAGCCCGGACAACGCGCCGAGCGCCGCGGCGCCGGCCAGGCTGCCGCCCTTGCGGCCGCGGCTGAGGCCGTCGAGGCGGTCGCGCAGGGCCGCCGGCAGTTGCAGTTCGAAGAAGCCGAACATCGGCAGCGCGAGGAACACGAACAGCGCGGCGAAGCTGCCCAGCAGCCATGGCTGTTGCAGCCAGGCCTGCAGGTTGCCGCCGAGCAGTGCGGCGACCACCCCGAGGCCGGCGTAGACCAGCGCCATGCTCAGCACGTAGCTGCCGGCCAGCAGCAACCCGCGACGCGGACCGGCGCCGCTGCCGACCACCAGCCCGGCGAGGATCGGCAACATCGGCAGCGAACAGGGGGCGAAGGCCAGCAGCAGGCCGAGGCCGAAGAACAGCAGCAGGCTCCAGGCCAGGTTGCCAGCCTGCAGGCTGCCGGCCAGGCCCTGGTCCTCGGCTACTTCGCCGCTCGTCCCGGCGACCGCACCGGTCGGGCCGGCACCGCCCAGGTCGAGCACCTGGCTCTGCGGCGGATAGCACAGGCCGGCGTCGGCGCAGCCCTGCCAGCCCAGGCGCAGCTGTCCGGCGGCGGCCGCCGGCAGGGTCAGCTCCAGGCTCTGGCGATAGACCTGCGTCTCGCCGAAGAACTCGTCGCTGTGGCTTTCGCCCGGCGGCAGCTGCGGATGCAGGGTCGGGTCGAGACCATCGAAGCGCAGGCGCTTCTGGTACAGGTAGTAGCCCGGCGCGATCTGCCAGCGCAGTTGCACCTGGCCGTCGTCGAGGCGCTCCCAGCTGAAGCGGAAGGCTTTCTCCACCGGCAGGAAATCCGTCTGCGTCGCGCCGCGCGGGGCGAACAGGTCGTCGCCCGGCTGCGCCTGGGACAGGCCCGGCAGCAGGAGCATCAGGAGCAGGATCAACACACGCATGGAAAACGCCTTCTACGATGAACTCGGCGGGCAGCATGGCCAGCGACGATTAACAGGCCGTTAACGCGGCCACGGGAAAGCACCGGCGGCACGCCGGGCGGGGCATAATCCTGGCTTAATTCACCCGCTTCAGACTCCTATCCCTTTGACCAGCGATACCGCCATGCATGTACTGCTCACCGAAGACGACGACCTGATCGCCAGCGGCATCGTCGCCGGCCTCAACGCCCAGGGCCTGACCGTGGACCGCGTGGCCAGCGCCGCCGATACCCAGGCGCTGCTGCAGGTGGCGCGCTTCGACGTGCTGGTCCTCGACCTCGGCCTGCCCGACGAGGACGGCCTGCGCCTGCTGCAACGCCTGCGCCAGCAGGGCTTCGACCTGCCGGTACTGGTGCTGACCGCGCGCGACGCGGTGACCGACCGGGTCGCCGGGCTGCAGGCCGGCGCCGACGACTACCTGCTCAAGCCCTTCGACCTGCGCGAACTCGGCGCCCGCCTGCATACCCTGCAACGGCGCTCCGCCGGACGCTGCGTCAATGTCATCGAGCACGGCCGCCTGAGCTATGACCCGAGCACCCGGGAAACCTGGCTCGACGGCCGCCCGATAGAGTTGTCGCGGCGCGAACAGGCGCTGCTGCAGGCGCTGCTCAACAACCGCGGGCGGATCCTCAGCGGCGAGCAGCTCAAGGACAGTGTCTACGGCTTCGGCGACGAGGTCGAGAGCAACGCCCTCAACGTGCATATCCACCACCTGCGGCGCAAGCTCGGCAACGCCATCGTGCAGACCGTGCGCGGCCTCGGCTACCGCCTCGGGCCGGCGCGCGGCGACGGGGACGACGCATGAGCCTGCGCCTGCGCCTGACCCTGATCCTCGGTGCGGCCTTCATCCTGCTCTGGTCGCTGGCCGCCGCCTGGATGCTCTGCGACCTGCGCGGACAGATGATGCGCTCCTTCGACCAGCGCCTGGCGGCCTCGGCGCGGATGGTCGCCGGCCTGCTCCAGCAGTTGCCGCAGCCGCAACCGGCGAACGGCCAGGCCGCCCGCCTGAGCGCGGAGCAACTGGGCATTCCCAACGGCATGGCCTGCCAGGTCAGTTCCCTGCGCGGCGAAGTCCTGGCGCAGAGCCATGCCACCCCGGAGCGGGCGCTGGACAGCACCGCCAGCGGTTTCCGCGACCAGGAAATCAACGGCGTGCTGTGGCGCAGCTTCACCGTGCAGGCCGGCGACCTGCGGGTCAGCACCGCCGATCGCCTGGAAGAGCGCGACGTGCTGCAACGCTCGGTGGTGGTGGCCGCCGCGGTGCCGGTGACGGTGGCCCTGCTCGGCAGCCTGGCCCTGCTCTGGCTCGGCGCCGGCCAGGGCCTGGCGCCGCTCAAGCGGATTCGCGACGCCCTCACCCGGCGCGGCGCCGACTCGCTGGAACCGCTGGAGCTGGCGGCCCTGCCGAGCGAACTGAAGCCGCTGGTGGAAACCCAGAACCAGCTGTTCCAGCGCATCGCCCAGGCCATCGAGCGCGAGCGCCGCCTGACCGGCGATGCCGCCCACGAACTGCGCAGCCCGCTGACCGCGATCAAGACCCACCTGCAGGTGGCGCGCATGACCGAGGGCGCCGCCGCCGAGCAGGCCCTGGCCCACGCCGAGGAAGGCGCCGACCGCCTGCACCGGACGCTGGACCAGTTGCTGTTGCTGGCGCGGGTGGAAGGCAGCCTGTCGTTCGACGACGGCGTGCAGTGCAGCGCCGAGGACGCCGCCCGGGTGGCCATGCACGACGCCGGCCATGGCGATGTGCGGATGTTCGAGCTGGTGCTGGCCGACGGCTTGTCCGAGGCGCCGCTGGAAGTCCCTTCGCTGCTGGCCATCGCCGCGCTGCGCAACCTGCTGGACAATGCCCTGCGCCACACCGCCGCCGGCACCCGGGTGGAACTGGCGGTGGAAACCACGCAAGGCTGCGCGCGCTTCCACGTCCGCGACCACGGTCCGGGCATCGCCGAGGCCGACCTGCCGCACCTCACCCGGCGCTTCTGGCGCCACGGCAAGAGCGGCGGCAGCGGGCTCGGCCTGGCCATCGTGCAGGCCATCGTGCAACGCTGCCAATGCCGGCTGGACTTCGACAGCCGCACGGACGGCCTGCGGGTGACGCTGGAGATGCCGCTGCGCGAATGATGCGCCGGCCCTACCCGCGCACCCGCCGACTCCCGTAGGGCGAATAGCCGCTCGCGGCTATCCGCCGCCGAGGCCCAGGCATCGGCGGATAACGCCGCTGGCGTTATACGCCCTGCCCACTCGCCGACCGGCTTCCGCCGGAGCGGTTCTCCGTCCTGCGGCCGCCAGGCCACGAGGGGTCAGATCCCCTGTCCCAGCAGCACGCCGTTGACCTTCTGCCCGTACAGGTTGACGCCGTCGTTGGCATGGAACTTCTGCCGCGTCTTCTCCACCGAACCGTCCACCAGGCGCGGGTCCTGCGGCCGTTCGTGGCTGTTCATGAAGGCGGCGACGTCCCAGGCGTCGCGGTCGCTGAGGGAGCCTGGCTTGCCCAGCGGCATGTTGTACTTGATGAAGGAGGCCGCGGTGTTGATCCGGTGCATGCCCGCGCCCCAGTTGAACGACTGCGCGCCCCACAGCGGTGGAAACACCGTCTGCCCCTGAGCCGTCTGGCCCTGGCCGTCGGCGCCGTGGCAAATCGCGCACTGCGCGGCATAGACCTTGGCGCCGCGCTCGATGCTGTAGCCGCCTTCCGGCGGGGCCACGTCCGGATAGCCGCGTCCTGGCAGGCTGACCCCGGTCGGCGCCTGGCTCGCCAGCCAATAGGCGTAGACGGTCAGGGCCTTGATCTCCGGGCTGTCGGCCGCCGGCACCGTGCCGTTCATGCTGAACTGGAAGCAGCCTTGCAGGCGTTCGGCGAACGTATTGACCTTGTTGTTCTTGGCGCGGAACGCCGGGTATACCGGGTAGGCCGCCCATTGCGGCGCGGAGTTGGCCCGGCGGCCCTGGTCGAGGTGGCAGTTGACGCAATTGAGCTGGTTGCCGACCAGATGCGGCGCGTTCTTCCGGGTTTCCACGAACAGTGCCTGGCCCTGGCGGACCATTTCGCCGAAGGCGTTGTCCGGCAGGCTGCTTTCGGCCGGCGGCTGGAACGGCTCCGAGGGGGCCGTTGCCGCGTGGACGGGTGCGACCAGCAGGCCGGCGACAGCCAGGGAAAGGATCGACGGCATGTTCATGGCTGGCCTCCTGCCTGACCGAGGGTGGCGAAGAACTGGCTGACGCTGCGGATCTCCTCTTCGCTGAGGGACTTGGCGATATGTCCCATCAGATCGTTCGGATCGTTGCGGCGAGTGCCAAGCTGCCAGGCGCGCAACTGGTTGCCCAGGTACATCTCGCCCTGCCCCTGCAACGGCGGGAAGGCATCCCCCACGCCGCTGCCGGCCGGACCGTGGCAGGTCACGCACTCGGGAATGTTGCGCTCCCAGGCGCCACGCACAGCCAGGGTCTCGCCGGAGCTGCGCGGGGTGGCCACGCGCGACAGCGCCACCGGCTTGGGCGCCGGCATTGCCGCGAGGGTCTTGGCGAGCGCCTGGATCTCGTCGTCATCGAGGGCGTCGGCGATGCCCTTCATCACCGGGTGCTCGCGGCTGCCGCCCTGCTTGAGGTCGTGCAGTTGCTTGCTCAGGTAGGCGGCGGGAAGGCCCGCCAGGCGTGGAAAGCCGGCGGCGGCCAGACCCATGCCATCGGCGCCGTGGCAGGTGACGCAGGCCGCGGCGGCCGGGTTGGCGCCGCCCTGGGTGTAGAGTTTCTGGCCGTCGACGGCGGCCTGGGCCGTCGCCGCCAGCAAGGCGGTCAATGAAAACAGCAGTCGGTGTGCAACCGGCATGGCAGGGTTCCTCTCTGGCTTATTGTTTTTGGTTCTAAGTTTAGAACCAAAAAACCTATCGCCGAAAGACCCTGCCGCATGCAGGCCTACATTGCTTTCCTACAAGCCCCGGATCACGCGCCTTTCAGCCCGGCGACGATTTCGCAGGAGCGCAGCCGATGGGCGTGCTCGTAGAAGTCGCTGGTGAAGATCAGCTCGTCGGCGCCGGTCTGCTCCAGGAGGATCTCCAGGCGCGCGCGAACCTTCTCCGGACCGCCGATCACCGCCAGGCCGAAGAAGCTGCCGACCGCGTCCTGCTCGTGCGGCAGCCACAACGGCGCCATGCTTTCCACCGGCGGCTTCTGCTTCAGGCTCTCGCCGCGGATCAGCGCCAACACGCGCTGGAAGGCAGTAGTGGCGAGGAACTCGGCCTCTTCGTCGGTAGGTGCGGCGATCAGCGGCACGCCGATCATCGCGTAGGGTTTGTCGAGTACCGCCGAGGGCTGGAAGTTGCTGCGGTAGATGCGCAGCGCCTCGTGCAGGTAACGCGGTGCGAAATGCGAAGCGAAGGCATAGGGCAAGCCTTTCTGCGCCGCCAGGTGGGCGCTGAACAGGCTCGAACCGAGCAGCCAGATCGGCACGTTGGTACCCTCGCCCGGCACCGCCAGCAGGCTCTGCCGGGAACGGCGCGGGCCGAGCAGCATTTCCAGCTCGGCGACCTGCTCGGGGAAGTCGTCGCCGTTGCCCAGGCGGTCGCGACGCAGGGCGCGCATGGTCGCCTGGTCGGCGCCCGGGGCGCGGCCGAGACCGAGGTCGATGCGGCCCGGGTAGAGCGTCTCCAGGGTGCCGAAGTTTTCCGCCACCACCAGCGGCGCGTGGTTCGGCAGCATCACCCCTCCCGAGCCGACGCGGATCCGCGAGGTGCCGCCGGCGATATGGCCGATCAGCAGCGCGGTGGCGGAGCTGGCGATGCCATCCATGTTGTGGTGCTCGGCCAGCCAGAAACGGTTGAAACCCAGGCGCTCCACATGGCGCGCCAGGTCCAGGGAATTGTGCAGGGCTTCGGCCACGCTGCCGCCGGTGCGCACCGGCACCAGGTCGAGCATGGACAAGGGGATATCAGCAAGCGTCGTCATGAAGGCTCCAATCGGCAACGGGCGATGGCCAGGGCGCGAGACACGCGCGGAAGGACCTCGCCCGGGGTTTGGATAAATTCTATATCACGCGTTATAGTTTTTGCCCACGGAGAATCCATGGGCTTTCCAGCCAGGGAGCGCTGTGGCGTCAGGCGGCCCCGACCGCCAGCAAGGAATCCCAGGCCGCCATCGCGCAGCGGCCGATCGCCAGCAACTGCTGGCGGCTGGCGCCGTCGCGGGCCTGGATCGACAGGCCCTGGAGCACGCTGCTGTAGAAACTGGTGAGCGCGTCGAGATCGGTCTCGGGCGGTACGTCGCCATCGGCCACGCCACGCGCGAAACGCTCGCGCAACAGTCGCGCGGCGCGACGCCGGTGATCGCGCAGGTAGTCCTCGACGCCTTTGTTGGCCGGCGAGAAATTGGTCGTGCTGAGGTCGACCAGGCAACCACGCGGCTTGCCTTCGGTGGTGTAGCTGACGGCCGCGCTTTCCAGCAGCGCGGCGATCGACTCGCGCGCCGTCGGCAGGGCGAAGGCGCCCTTGGAAAGCTGGCATTCCTGGCTCAGGTAGAGTTCCACCGCCGAACGGAACAGCGCCTCCTTGGAACCATAGGCGGCATACATGCTCGGCGCGCAGATACCGCCCATGGCCTCCTTCAGCGCGGCCATGGTCGCGCCTTCGTAGCCGGCCTCCCAGAACACGTCGAGCGCCCGGCGCAATGCCTGTTCACGATCGAAGCCGCAGGGGCGTCCACGCTTGGCCATGGGAATTCCTGAGAAAAAAACACGTCATATGGTAACACCGGCGAACAGTCGCAAGGCTGGAGGGGGTCGCTTGATCCATCACCGCGCTCGATATACACCATGCAGGCTTTTTACTTCTGCCGGTTCTCCCGCTGGGCAACCATGCTCTCCAGGGGCAGACGCCCACCCTTCCTCAGGAGAACCGATCATGTCCAGCTTCAGCGCCCTCGCCAATTACTTCGCCGCTTCCGCGTTCTACAGCAATGCAGTGACCCCTACTCGCCCGGTTCAGGCCAGCGCGCCCGCGCCGACCCGCGAGAAGAAATGACCCGAGGAGGCATCCATGCTCTCAGCCCGCTCCCGCAAGGCCCCGACCTATGGCGTCACCTATGTGAGTCTCGAGGATTGCACCCTGCACTTCGAGACCGAGTACATCATCGAGCGCCGCGACGGCAGCCTCGCGCACATGCCGATGCGTACGCCGGTCAGTGAGCGCGAAGCCCTGCAACGCCTGATCGAAAGCTGCATCGACGACTGATACCTCCAGTGCCCGTGTGCCGCTCTCAGGAGCGGCCAGCGGCGTTTTCCCAATCCGCCACCAGCGCCCGCAGTCGCGCGTCGCGCAGTTCGAAGAGTTCCAGCAGCCCCAGCGCCCGGATCGCCGGCAGCAGGGCGCGCAGGTCCTCTTCCGCCTGCCGCCGTTGCGCTGCGGGCCGGTCCCGCTCGAGCAGCAGGCGGGCGTTGGCGATGAACGCGCCGACGCTGCCCTTGCGTATCTCCACGCCGTCCAGGCGGATGCGGTCCTGTCGGTCGGGAAGGATGTCTTCGGCTTTCATGAGGATGCTCCAGGCAGGAATGATGAGCCGCCAGGCTACATTCGCCGTCGAATGGCCTATTATCCATTCCAGGCCATTCATCGTCGTTTTTCCGCCAAATGCTTCCGGAACCCCTGCCCGCCCCGCTCTTCGCCCTGCGCCTGGATCGCGCGACCAGCCGCACCGCCCCCCATAGCCATGCCTGCGGCCAGCTCTACTGCCTGGAGCGCGGCCTGTTGATGGTCGAGGACGAGCGCGGTCGCCAGGCCCTGCCACCCCGCCAGATCGCCTGGATCCCACCGGGTCACCGGCACGCGGCGCACTCCCACGGCGCGCTGCTGGGCTGGAGCGCCTATCTCGACACCAGCCATTGCCACGCCCTGCCCGCATCCCCCGGCGTGCTCGCCTGCTCGGATTTCGTGGCGCTGATCGTCGAACGCGCCACCCGCTGGCCGGCGGGTTCCGCCTGGAGCGCCGAACGCGAGAACCTGCTGCGCGTGCTGCTGGACGAACTGCGCCACGCCGTGCCCCAGCGGACCCGCCTGCCCTATCCGGGGGATCCGCGCCTGCGCAGGATCGCCGAGGCATTGCTGGCCAACCCCGGCGATCCGCGGCCGGCGGCCGAGTGGGCACGCTGGGCGGGGCTCAGCAGCCGTAGCCTGAGCCGGCTGTTCGGCGCCGAGACCGGCATGAGCTTCGCCCAATGGCGGCAACTGGCGCGACTGCACGCGGCCGTCGAACGGCTGGCTGCGGGCCAGGCGGTCGGCGAGGTCGCCTGGTCGCTCGGCTACGAAAGCCCGAGCAGCTTCGCCAGTGCCTTCCGCGCGGTATTCGGCGAGACGCCGTCCGGCTATTCCAGTCGTGCCGCCGAAGCGCTAGCCTGACCCTTCCGCGCCACGAGCCTTTCTCCATGAGCCACGCCAATACGCCCCGCGACTGGGTTCGCCGCGCGCCGCGACAGGGCGCGGTGGAACGCATCGAGGCCTACTTCGCCGGCCACGGCTACGATCCGCATCGCCACGACACCTATGCCATCGGCCAGACCCTGGCCGGCGTGCAGAGCTTCCGCTACCGCCACAGCCAGCGTCACAGCCTGCCGGGCGGCTGCCTGGTGCTGCATCCCGACGAATTGCACGACGGCGAGGCCGGCAGCCAGGAAGGGTTCCGCTACCGGATGCTCTACGTCGAGCCGGCGCTGATCCAGCAGGCCCTCGGCGGCCGGCCGCTGCCGTTCGTGCGCGGGGGCTTGTCCGCCGACCTGCGCCTGGTCGCCGCCAGCCGGGCCCTGCTACAGGCCATGGATACCCCGCTGGAGCCGCTGGAAGAACAGGACGCCCTGTTCGAACTCGCCCACGCCCTCGACGCCGCGGCCGGCAACCGGGCGCGCGGCAGGCGCCACTTCGACTTCGTCGCCGCCGAGCGCGCCCGGCAGTACATCCACGCGCACCTGGAACGCCCGCTGAGCCTCGACGAACTGGCGCAGGTCGCCCAGCGCGAACGCTGGAGCCTGTCGCGCGATTTCCGCGCGCTGTTCGGCACCAGTCCCTACCGCTATCTGGTCCAGCGCCGCCTGGACATCGCCCGCCGGCTGATGCTCGGCGGCCAGTCGCTGGCCGAAGCCGCACTCGCCGCCGGGTTCGTCGACCAGAGCCACATGACCCGCCATTTCGGCCAGAGCTACGGCCTGACGCCGGCACGCTGGCTGCGCATGCTCGGCGGCGACTAGGCAGGCTGCACGATCATCCAAGACCGCCCGCTGCGCAGTCGCCTACCCTGGCGCCATCACACCCACCGGAGCCTACCGATGAGCACCCCGCAACCGATCAATTTCGCCGCCAAGCTCGCCCTCTTCGACGACCGCTGGCAGCCCAGGGTGGTCGCCCAGATGAACGACTACCAGTTCAAGCTGGTGAAGATCGAGGGCGACTTCGTCTGGCACAGCCACGCCGACACCGACGAGACCTTCATCGTCCTCGCCGGTCGCCTGCGCATCGATTTCCGCGACGGCGCGGTGCACCTGGGCCCCGGCGAGATGTATGTGGTGCCGCGCGGCGTGGAGCACAAGCCGTTCGCCGAGGGCGAGGTGCGCATGCTCCTGGTGGAGCCCTGCGGCGTGCGCAACACCGGCGACCAGGGCGGCGAGCGGACGGCCATCAACGATCTGTGGATCTGAAACCACGCCCACGAAAAAGCCCGGCTCGATGGCCGGGTTTTTCCGCTGCGGGTCGTCCTCAATCGGCGACGTGGATCACCACCCGGCCGCGCTTCGGACAGGTTTCCATGTAGCGATGCGCCTCGACCACCTGGTCGAACTCGAACACCCGGTCGATCACCGGCTTGAGCAGGCGGTCGCGAGTCAGTTGCTCGATGTGCGCCAGGGCCTTGCTCACCGACTCGTCGTTGCGTTCCAGGCCCATCTCCGGATGGCCGGTGAAATCCATCAGGCAGTGGCGGTAGAACTGCAGGTGCTTCTTGAACGCGGCGCAGGCCGGGAATGCCGACTCGTTGCCGCCGTTGCAGCCATACAGCACCAGCTTGCCGCGGGTGGCGGAGACGTCGCCGAGCAGGGTCATCTGCGGGCCGCCCAGTTCGTCGAGAATGACGTTGACGCCCTTGCCCTCGGTGAAGCGCTCGACTTCCAGGACCAGGTCCTGTTCGTCGGTCACCACTACCTTGTCGGCGCCCTGCTCGCGGAGGAACTCGCGCTCGTCGGCGCACTTGGTGGAAACGATCACCCGCGCGCCGAGGGCCTTGGCCAACTGGATCGAGACCGGCCCGTACATGCGCGCCGCCTCGGTGATCAGCACGCTCTGCCCGGCCTTCAGCCCAGCCAGGTCGACCAGGCCGAAATAGGCCACCAGCAGGCCGGTGTAGTAGACGCTGGCCTCCACCGGGGTGAGCACCTCGGGGTAGACCGCCAGCGCCGCGCGCGGCATCAGCACCACGTCGCCATAGGCCGGATAATGATCAGGGGTGTGGGCCGGAAAACTGGCCACGCGCGAACCCGGCGGCAGGTCGCCGACGCCGGCGCCGACCGCGAGCACCTCGCCGGCCAGCTCGAAGCCGAGGCCGGACGGCAGCGCGGCCTGTTCCGGGGCCAGGTTCTGACGCCAGAGCACATCCTTCCAGCTCACGCCGATCGCCTGGACCCGCACCAGGACTTCCCCTGCGGCCGGCGCCGGGGTCGGCAGCTCTTCGCATTTGAGGACCTCTGGCGGGCCAAACTGATGAAAACGGATCACTCGGGACATCGCAAACCTCTGCAGTGCATCACGGGGTGAATAACCTCATGGGTTGTGACTGTATCCGCCCATGCCTGACAAAACCACCCGTCGTTATTGATAATGGCTATGCCTGTCAGTGATCCTATGCCCCTTCGGCACCTCGCCAGGCCCCGTCCCGTCTCGCACCAGGGCTTGACGGCGAGCCCCCGCGGTTGCAGCCTCTAGCCCCTGGAAACGAGGAACGCCATGAACCGAAACGACCTGCGCCGCGTCGATCTGAACCTGCTGATCGTGTTCGAGACCCTGATGCACGAACGCAGCGTGACCCGCGCCGCAGAGAAACTGTTCCTCGGCCAGCCGGCCATCAGCGCCGCGCTGTCGCGCCTGCGCACGCTGTTCGACGACCCGCTGTTCGTCCGTACCGGGCGCAGCATGGAGCCCACCGCGCGGGCCCAGGAAATCTTCGCCCACCTGTCACCGGCGCTGGACTCCATCTCCACCGCCATGAGCCGCGCCAGCGAGTTCGATCCGGCGACCAGCACCGCGGTGTTCCGCATCGGTCTCTCCGACGATGTCGAGTTCGGCCTGCTGCCGCCCCTGCTGCGCCGCCTGCGCGCGGAAGCACCGGGGATCGTCCTCGTCGTGCGCCGCGCCAACTATCTATTGATGCCGAACCTGCTGGCCTCGGGGGAAATCTCGGTGGGCGTCAGCTACACCGACGAACTGCCGGCCAACGCCAAGCGCAAGACCGTGCGCCGCAGCAAGCCGAAGATCCTCCGCGCCGACTCTGCGCCCGGCCAGCTGACCCTCGACGACTACTGCGCGCGACCGCACGCGCTGGTGTCCTTCGCCGGCGACCTCAGCGGCTTCGTCGACGAGGAACTGGAAAAGTTCGGCCGCAAGCGCAAGGTGGTCTTGGCGGTGCCGCAGTTCAACGGCCTCGGCACCCTCCTCGCCGGCACCGACATCATCGCCACCGTGCCCGACTACGCCGCCCAGGCGCTGATCGCCGCTGGCGGCCTGCGCGCCGAGGACCCGCCGTTCGAGACCCGCGCCTTCGAACTGTCGATGGCCTGGCGCGGTGCCCAGGACAACGACCCGGCCGAACGCTGGCTGCGCTCGCGGATCAGCATGTTCATCGGCGACCCGGACAGTCTCTGAGTCATCCACGGCCCATGCCCGGATGACCGCGCGCGGTCGCCTTCCGCTACGCCACGCCTCCCCTTTCCTGCGCGAAACCCGATGGTGAAGCGCGCCCTACCGCTCATCCAGCGAAACCACTGTCTATAACCATCGACTGTTACATAAAGCGAAAAACCATGTATCACTATTCGTGATAATCAAAATCTCACCGTTCGATTAGTTCCCCGCGGGAGCAGCCCGCAGACTTCGCCAATCCCGAAAAACCGACTGGCGGAGTCAAGCATGGAACAGTCATCCCACTTCTTCTGGCGCTACCCCCTCGCACTCGCGGCCGTACTGGTCCTGAGCGCCTGCGGCAAGGTCCCGGAAACCACTCAAGGCATGGCGGCGCCCAAGGTCAGCGTCGCCGAAGTCATCGAACAACCGCTGAACGAGTGGGACGAATTCACCGGCCGCCTGGAGGCCCCGGAGTCGGTGGAGCTGCGCCCGCGGGTGTCGGGCTACATCGACCGCGTGGCCTTCCATGAAGGCGCCCTGGTGAAGAAAGGCGACCTGCTGTTCCAGATCGACCCGCGCCCGTTCGAAGCCGAGGTCAAGCGCCTCGAAGCCCAGCTGCAACAGGCCCGCGCGGCCCAGGCGCGGAGCGTCAACGAAGCCCAGCGCGGCGAACGCCTGCGCGCCAGCAACGCGATCTCCGCGGAACTCGCCGACGCCCGCACCACCGCCGCCCAGGAAGCCAGGGCGGCGGTCGCCGCGACCCAGGCGCAACTCGACGCGGCGCGCCTGAACCTGAGCTTCACCCGGGTCACCGCGCCGATCGACGGGCGCGTCAGCCGCGCCGAAGTCACCGCCGGCAACCTGGTCAACTCCGGGGAAACCCTGCTCACCACCCTGGTCAGCACCGACAAGGTGTACGCCTACTTCGACGCCGACGAACGCGTGTTCCTCAAGTACGTCGAGCTGGCCCGCCAGGCCGGGCGCGACACGCGCAGCGAGAGCCCGGTCTACCTCGGCCTGAGCAGCGAGAACGGCAACCCGCACCTGGGCCGGCTGGACTTCCTCGACAACCAGGTCAACCCGCGCACCGGCACCATCCGCGGCCGCGCCGTGTTCGACAACGCCAAGGGCGAGTTCACCCCGGGGCTCTACGTGCGCCTGAAGCTGGTCGGCAGCAAGACCTACGCCGCCACCCTGATCAAGGACGAAGCGGTCGGTACCGACCTGGGCAAGAAGTTCGTGCTGGTCCTGGACGGCGACAACAAGACCGTCTACCGCACCGTCGAGATGGGGCCGAAGCTGGAGGGCCTGCGCATCGTCCGCAGCGGCCTGAGCAAGGGCGACCGGATCGTCGTCAACGGCCTGCAGCGGGTCCGTCCGGGCATGCAGGTGGACCCGCAGCAGGTCGAGATGGCCAGCGCCGACACCCTGGCCACCCTCGCGCGCCTGCGGCAGTCGGTCGGCGACAGCGAACCGCCGAAGGTGGCGGCGACCAAGGACAACGCCACTCGCAACGAGCCGCGCGGCTGAGCGCGGCGATAGGAAGAACCGATGAATTTCTCCCAATTCTTCATCCAGCGGCCGATCTTCGCCGCGGTGCTGTCGCTGCTGATCCTGATCGGCGGCGCCATCTCCCTGTTCCAGCTACCCATCAGCGAGTACCCGGAAGTGGTGCCGCCGACCGTCGTGGTCCGCGCCAACTTCCCCGGTGCCAACCCGAAAGTCATCGGCGAAACCGTCGCCTCTCCCCTGGAGCAGGCGATCACCGGGGTGGAGAACATGCTCTACATGTCCTCCCAGTCGACCTCCGACGGCAAGCTGACCCTGACCATCACCTTCGCCCTCGGCACCGATCTGGACAACGCCCAGGTACAGGTGCAGAACCGCGTCACCCGGACCGAGCCGAAGCTGCCGGAAGAAGTGACCCGGCTCGGCATCACCGTCGACAAGGCCTCGCCCGACCTGACCATGGTCGTGCACCTGACCTCGCCGGATAACCGCTACGACATGCTCTACCTGTCGAACTACGCGGTGCTCAACGTGAAGGACGAACTGGCCCGCCTCGACGGCGTCGGCGACGTCCAGCTGTTCGGCCTCGGCGACTATTCCCTGCGCGTCTGGCTGGACCCGAACAAGGTCGCCTCGCGCAACCTCACCGCCACCGACGTGGTCAACGCCATCCGCGAGCAGAACCGCCAGGTCGCCGCCGGCACCCTGGGCGCACCGCCGGCGCCGAGCGCCACCAGCTTCCAGCTGTCGATCAACACCCAGGGCCGCCTGGTCACCGAGGAAGAGTTCGAGAACATCATCATCCGCACCGGCGCCAACGGCGAGATCACCCGCCTGCGCGACATCGCCCGGGTCGAGCTGGGCTCCAGCCAGTACGCCCTGCGCTCGCTGCTGAACAACAAGCCGGCGGTGGCGATCCCGATCTTCCAGCGTCCCGGCTCGAACGCCATCGAGATCTCCAACCTGGTACGGGAGAAGATGGCCGAGCTGAAGCAGAGCTTCCCGCAGGGCATGGACTACTCCATCGTCTACGACCCGACCATCTTCGTCCGCGGCTCCATCGAGGCGGTGGTACACACCCTGTTCGAAGCCCTGGTGCTGGTGGTGCTGGTGGTGATCCTGTTCCTGCAGACCTGGCGCGCCTCGATCATCCCCCTGGCCGCGGTGCCGGTGTCGCTGATCGGCACCTTCGCGGTGATGCACATGCTCGGCTTCTCGCTCAACGCGCTGTCGCTGTTCGGCCTGGTGCTGGCGATCGGCATCGTGGTCGACGACGCCATCGTGGTGGTGGAGAACGTCGAGCGCAACATCGGCCTCGGCCTCAAGCCGGTGGAAGCCACCAAGCGCGCCATGCGCGAGGTGACCGGGCCGATCATCGCCACGGCGCTGGTGCTCTGCGCGGTGTTCATCCCGACCGCGTTCATCTCCGGCCTCACCGGGCAGTTCTACCGCCAGTTCGCCCTGACCATCGCGATCTCCACGGTGATCTCGGCGTTCAACTCGCTGACCCTGTCGCCGGCGCTGGCGGCGGTCCTGCTCAAGGGCCACCACGAGCCGAAGGACCGCTTCTCGGTGTTCCTCGACAAGCTCCTCGGCGGCTGGCTGTTCCGTCCGTTCAACCGCTTCTTCGACCGCGCCAGCCATGGCTACGTCGGCACGGTGAACCGGGTCCTGCGCGGCAGCTCGATCGCCCTGCTGGTCTACGGCGGGCTGATGGTGCTGACCTACTTCGGCTTCTCCAGCACGCCGACCGGTTTCGTCCCGCAGCAGGACAAGCAGTACCTGGTGGCCTTCGCCCAGTTGCCCGACGCGGCCAGCCTGGACCGTACCGAGGCGGTGATCAAGCAGATGTCCGAGATCGCCCTGGCGCAGCCCGGCGTGGCCGACTCGGTGGCCTTCCCCGGCCTGTCGATCAACGGCTTCACCAACAGCCCGAACAGCGGCATCGTGTTCACCCCGCTGAAGCCGTTCGACGAGCGCAAGGACCCGAGCCAGTCGGCCGGCGCCATCGCCGCCGCGCTGAACGCCAAGTACGCCGACATCCAGGACGCCTACATCGCGATCTTCCCGCCGCCGCCGGTTCAGGGGCTGGGGACCATCGGCGGCTTCCGCCTGCAGATCGAGGACCGTGGCAACCAGGGCTACGAGGAGCTGTTCAAGCAGACCCAGAACATCATCGCCAAGGCCCGTGCGCTGCCTGAGCTGGAACCCAGCTCGGTGTTCTCCAGCTACCAGGTCAACGTGCCGCAGATCGACGCCGACATCGACCGCGAGAAGGCCAAGACCCACGGCGTGGCGATCAGCGACATCTTCGACACCCTGCAGGTCTACCTCGGCTCGCTGTACGCCAACGACTTCAACCGCTTCGGCCGTACCTATCAGGTCAACGTCCAGGCCGAGCAGCAGTTCCGCCTCGAACCCGAGCAGATCGGCCAGCTGAAGGTGCGCAACAACCTTGGCGAGATGGTCCCGCTGGCGTCCTTCATCAAGGTCAGCGACACCTCCGGTCCGGACCGTGTGATGCACTATAACGGCTTCATCACCGCCGAACTCAACGGCGCCCCGGCCGCCGGCTACAGCTCCGGCCAGGCGCAGGCGGCGATCGAGAAGCTGCTGAAGGAGGAACTGCCCAACGGCATGACCTACGAGTGGACCGAGCTGACCTACCAGCAGATTCTCGCCGGCAATACCGCGCTGTTCGTCTTCCCGCTCTGCGTGCTGCTGGCCTTCCTCGTGCTGGCCGCCCAGTACGAGAGCTGGAGCCTGCCGCTGGCGGTGATCCTGATCGTGCCGATGACCCTGCTGTCGGCGATCACCGGGGTGATCCTGGCCGGCAGCGACAACAACATCTTTACCCAGATCGGCCTGATCGTTCTGGTGGGTCTGGCGTGCAAGAACGCGATCCTGATCGTCGAGTTCGCCAAGGACAAGCAGGAGGAAGGCATGGACCGCGTCGCCGCGGTGCTGGAAGCCTGCCGCCTGCGCCTGCGGCCGATCCTGATGACGTCCATCGCCTTCATCATGGGCGTAGTGCCCCTGGTGATCTCCACCGGCGCCGGCGCCGAGATGCGTCACGCGATGGGCGTGGCGGTGTTCTCCGGGATGATCGGGGTGACCTTCTTCGGCCTGCTGCTGACGCCGGTGTTCTACGTCCTCATCCGCCGCTTCGTGGAAAACCGCGAAGCGCGCCGCGCCGCCAACGACAAAGGCCTGCCAGAGGTGCATGCATGATTCACGCGCAGTCGATCCGGAGCGGGCTGGCGCCCGCCCTGGGTCTGTTCAGTCTGCTGGCGCTCAGCGCCTGCACGGTGGGTCCGGACTACCGGACCCCCGACACCGCGGCGGCGAAGATCGACGCCACGGCGAGCGAGCCCTACGACCGCAGCCGCTTCGAAAGCCTGTGGTGGAAACAGTTCGACGATCCGACCCTGAACCAGTTGGTCGAGCAGTCGCTGACCGGCAACCGCGACCTGCGCGTGGCCTTCGCCCGCCTGCGCGCCGCCCGCGCCCTGCGCGACGACGTGGCCAACGATCGCTTCCCGGTGGTTACCAGCCGCGCCAGCGCCGACATCGGCAAGGGCCAGCAACCGGGAGTGACCGAGGACCGGGTCAACAGCGAACGCTATGACCTGGGCCTGGACACGGCCTGGGAGCTCGACCTGTTCGGGCGTATCCGCCGCCAGCTGGAATCCAGCGACGCCCTCAGCGAAGCGGCCGAGGCCGACCTGCAGCAGCTGCAGGTCAGCCTGATCGCCGAGCTGGTGGACGCCTACGGCCAGCTGCGCGGCGCGCAACTGCGCGAGAAGATCGCGCTGAGCAACCTGGAGAACCAGAAGGAGTCGCGCCAGCTCACCGAGCAACTGCGCGACGCCGGGGTCGGCGCCGAACTCGACGTGCTGCGCGCCGATGCGCGCCTGGCGGCCACGGCCGCCAGCGTTCCGCAACTGCAGGCGCAGGCCGAGCGCTCCAGGCACCGTATCGCCACCCTCCTCGGCCAGCGGCCGGAGGAACTCACGGTGGATCTCTCGCCCCGCGACCTGCCGGCGATCACCAAGGCCCTGCCGATCGGCGATCCCGGCGAACTGCTGCGCCGCCGGCCGGACATCCGCGCCGCCGAACGGCGCCTGGCCTCGAGTACCGCCGAGGTCGGCGTGGCCACCGCCGACCTGTTCCCGCGGGTCAGCCTCAGCGGCTTCCTCGGCTTCACCGCCGGGCGCGGTTCGCAGATCGGCTCGAGCGCCGCCCGCGCCTGGAGCGTCGGCCCGAGCATCAGTTGGGCCGCCTTCGACCTCGGCAGCGTGCGTGCCCGCCTGCGCGGCGCCAGGGCCGACGCCGACGCCGCGCTGGCCAGCTACGAGCAGCAGGTGCTGCTGGCCCTGGAAGAATCGGCGAACGCCTTCAGCGACTATGGCAAGCGCCAGGAGCGCCTGGTCTCGCTGGTCCGCCAGTCGGAAGCCAGTCGCGCCGCCGCGCAACAGGCGGCGATCCGCTACCGCGAAGGCACCACCGACTTCCTGGTGCTGCTGGACGCCGAGCGCGAGCAACTCTCCGCCGAAGACGCCCAGGCCCAGGCCGAGGTCGAACTGTACCGCGGCATCGTGGCGATCTACCGCTCCCTCGGCGGCGGCTGGCAACCCAGCGCCTGAACCGGCTATCCCCGGCCGATGGAAATCGGCCATTCCAGCCCCGCGATTGCAACTCCTGGTCGCGGGGCTTTTTTATGCGCAAGGCGGGGCGAACGCTCGGTCGAGTCCCCCGCCGTTTAACGCGATGGCGGCGAGGCTCGGCGGGCATTGCCGCAGGCTATTCCCGCCGCTCCGGCTGCACCGTGTGGAAGTACCGGATGTAGGTATCCGCCGGCCGGGACGCTCCCGCCAGGTCGGCGGCATGTCCGATGCGCCGCGATGGTAGGTGCCATGGTTGACGGTATGGAAGAGGACCCTAGCCCGGGAAAAAGCTTCAGCGCGCCTCCCGCAAGCCTTCCAGGCGCGCGGCGCAGAGTTCGTGCAGGCGGTCACGAAGAATGCGCCCGGCGCTGTCCAGTTCGGGGCGCGCGTAGAGCGCCAGCTCCAGCCCGCCGATGGGCGGGAAGCCGGCCTCCGCGCCGAGCAGGCGATGTTCCGGCCCGACACAGCCCAGCGGTAGCAGGCTGACCCCCAGGCCGGCGCCAACCGCCGCCACCAGGCTCGCCAGGCTGGCGCTGGAATAGCTGATCCGCCAGCGCCGGCCGAGGCTTTCCAGGGCGTGGATCATCTCCTGCCGGTACAAGGCGCCGACCGGGAACACCACCAGCGGCAACGGCTCGTCCAGGGAGCGCTCGCGCCACGGCCGCGCGGCGCTCTCGATCCAGCCCAGCGGCTCGGCCCAGCGCGCGTGGCAATCGCTGTCGGCGCCCCATTGCTTGACCAGCAGCAGGTCCAGTTCGCCGCCGCGATACAGGCGCAACAGATGGTGGCTGAGCCCGCTCTCGACTTCCAGGCGCAGCCGCGGGCGCTCTTCGGTGAAACGCGTCAGCACCGGCATCAGCACCTCGCCGGCGAGGTCCTCGGGTACGCCGAGGCGCAGCACGCCGTCGCCATGGGCCGGACTCAGCGCCTCGCTGGCCTCCTCCGAGAGGCGCAACAGGCGCCGCGCATAGCCGAGCAGGCGCTCGCCCTCCTCGGTCGGCAGCACCTGGCGCTGGCTGCGGTCGAGCAGGCGGCAGCCGAGCGCCTGTTCGAGGCGGATGACCTGCTGGCTGACGGTGGACTGGGTCAGGTGCAGGTGTTCGCCGGCACGGGTGAAGTTGCCGGTATCCACCACGCTGACGAAGGTACGGAGCAGGACCAGGTCAAGCATGCATACTCCCACTGAAAGGCATTACATCATTTAATTTCAGCATACATATCATCCTCTTCATACTGTCCGCCATCACCCCTCGGAGCTTAGCGAGATGTCACTGGCCAACCTGTGGAGGAGCGCACTCATGCTGGTTTGCGCAGCATTCAACGCAAGCGCCGGCGCCAGCGACGCCGGCGAACTGCTCGAAGCCGCGCGCCGCGGCGACAGCGCGCGGGTCGCCAGCCTGCTCGAGCGGCGGGTCGAGGTCGACGTCCGCAGCGCGGACGGCAGCACCCCGCTGCTGCTGGCCACCGCCAACGACCACCTGGCGGTGGCGCGCCAGCTGATCGAAGCCGGCGCCGACGTCAACCTGCAGAATCGCCAGCTCGACAGCCCCTACCTGCTGGCCGGCGCCCAGGGCCGCCTGGAGATCCTGCGCCTGACCCTGCTCCACGGCGCCGACCTGAAAAGCACCAACCGCTATGGCGGCACCGCCCTGATCCCGGCCTGCGAGCGCGGCCACGTGGAGGTGGTGAAAACCCTGCTGCAGGCCGGCGTCGATCCCAACCATGTCAACAAGCTCGGCTGGACCGGCCTGCTCGAGGCGATCCTGCTCAGCGACGGCGGGCCACGGCACCAGGAAATCGTGCGGCTGCTGCTGGACGGCGGCGCCGATGTCAACCTGGCCGACGCCGACGGCGTCACCCCCCTGGCCCACGCCCGCCAGCGCGGCCAGCACGAGATCGAGCGGCTGCTGCTGGCCGCCGGTGCCCAATGAAAGCGAAGGAGACAAGCATGTCCGCGGAAACCTTCATGCGCGAGGCCATTGCCCTGGCCCGCGCCAACGTCGAGGCTGGCGGCCGCCCGTTCGGCGCCGTGCTGGTACGCGACGGCCAGGTCCTGGCGCGGGGCGTCAACCAGATCCACGAATCCCACGATCCCAGCGCCCACGCCGAACTGCAGGCGATCCGCCAGGCCAGCCGGCTGCTCGGCAGCCCGCGCCTGGATGGCTGCGAGATCTACGCCAGCGGTCACCCGTGCCCGATGTGCCTGGCCGCCATGCACCTGTGTGGCATCCGCGCGGCCTGGTTCGCCTATTCCAACGAGGACGGCGAGCCCTACGGGCTGTCCACCGCGGCGCTCTACGCCGAGATGGCGCGTCCGCCGCAACAGCAGGGCCTGCCACTGCGCGCCCTGCGCCCGGCCGGCGAGGACGGCCTCTATCGGCAATGGCGGCAGCGCCAGGCATGAGCTCGAGAACCCCATCCGACGGCCAGGCCGCCAGCAGCGCCGGCGTGGCGCAGGCCAGCTGGGTCGGTCTGCTGGTGATCTTCTGTCTCGGCATCAACCTGCGGCCGATCCTCACCGGCATCGGCCCGCTGCTCTCGGAAATCACCGTCGCCACCGGCCTGGGCTTCCAGGGCGCGTCGCTGCTGACGGTCCTGCCGGTGCTCTGCATGGGCCTGGTGGCGTTGCTGCTGCCCTGGCTCGGACGCTGGCTGGCCGAACACCGCGGCATCGTCTGCGGGCTGCTGGCCATCGCCGCGGCCTGTCTCTGGCGCCTGGAGCTGCAGGGCGGCCTGGCGCTGATCGCCAGCGCCGCGCTGGCCGGCAGCGGCGTGGCGATCATCCAGGCGCTGGTGCCGGGGGTGATCAAGCGCTGGTTCCCGCAGCGGGTGCCTGCGGCGATGGGACTCTACTCGGCCTCGCTGATGGCCGGCGGCGGCACCGCCGCGGTGCTCAGCCCTCGCATCGCCGAACATTTCTCCAGTTGGCAGGCCGGCCTCGGTGCCTGGGCCCTGCCGGCCCTCCTGGCACTGCTGCTGTGGACCTTCGCCCGGCCCCGGGAGACACTGCCGGACAGCGCCGGCGGGCCGGCCCGGCACTTCTTCGGCAACCGTCGCGGCTGGCTGCTGGCGCTGTACTTCGGCCTGATCAACGGCGGCTATACGAGCATGGTGGCCTGGTTGCCGGTGTACTACCGCCAGCTCGGCTGGAGTGCCCAGGACAGCGGCGGCCTGGTCGGCATCATGACCATCTTCCAGGTATTCGCGGCACTCAGCGTGCCACTGCTGATCCGTGGCCGCCCGGACCGCCGCCCCTGGCTCCTGGCGGCACTGCTGGTCCAGCTCGGCGGGTTCTGCGGCCTGCTGCTGATGCCGCTGCAGCACGCTCCGCTGTGGGTGGCGCTGATCGGCTACGGGCTCGGCGCCTGCTTCGCCCTCAGCCTGACCCTGACCCTCGACCACCTCCACGAGCCGCGCGCGGCGGGAAGCCTGGCGGCCTTCGTGCAGGGCATCGGCTTCATCATCACCGGCATCGTGCCCTACCTCACCGGCTGGCTGCGCGACGCCACCGGCAGCTTCCAGGCCTCCTGGCTGCTGCTGGCGGTGAGCGTGGTGGCGATGTTGCTGGTGACCCTGCGCTTCGCCCCGTCCGGCTATGCCCGGGCCATGGGCGAGACGCGAGACTGAGCGGCGGACCTCCGCGCCCGTCATTGCGGGCGCGGGTGGCGCTTCAGTAATGGGTGGCGATATAGATGCGGTAGCTGATGATGGCCAGCATGCAGATCACGCCGACCCACATGAGGAACAGGCCGAACGGCGTGTCGCGCTTGGTGAAGCCCGTGCCGATGAAGAGCATGCCCAGCACGATGATTGCGAAAGTGACGCCGTAAGAATCCATGTTTGCCCTCGTTGGCTGCGTTCCTGACATACCCGTCAGTCTAGCCTCAAGCCCGCTAGAACTCCGTTGATATTTGTCAGCCTGCGGTCAAGCTCGGGAAAATCCTTCGAATTCGAGGAAACTTCCTATATCCGCCTGGCCAGCGCCCTGAGGAGCGCATCGATCTCGGCGAAGTCCGGACGCTCGGCCACCCGCGACGCCACGCAACGCCGCTGCAAATAGAGCAGCGCCGCGCCTGACGTCGTCGCGTGCGGCGCCGGCTCGCAGCGCTCCAGCAGTTCCTCCAGCAGGCAGCCGAACGCGCGCACCTCCAGACGCCGCAAGGCGCCGGCGAACGCGGCATCCTCGCGCGGCAGGAAAGAGGCGGCGCCGAAGTCGCCGAGCAGGCAAGCGCCGTTCTCGCGGCAGAGGATGTTGTGCGCATAGAGATCGCCATGGCCGATGCCACGCCCATGCAGGTGCGTCATCACCGCGGCGATCGAGCCCGCCAGGCGCAGGACCGTCGCCAGGTCGAAACGACGCTCCGGCGGGTATACGTCGCGGGTGCAGGACGCCAGGCTCGGCGGCCCCGCCAGGTTGCGGTAGCCGTCGCCGAGCAATTCCAGCACCAATCCCTCGCGCCGCTGCGGGTGGCCGGCGATCCGCCCGAGCACCTCGATCAGTTGCGGATGGCGCCCCGCCGCCAGGCAGGCGGCCATTTCGCTGGCCGGCGTACCGTCGCTGGTCACCCCGCCCTTGAACAGTTTCAGTGCCACCGCCCGCCTGGAGCCGTCGGCCTGCCACCAGTCGCCGCGATGAATCGCGCCGGAAGCGCCTTCGCCAATCAGCTCGCCCGGCGTCAGTTGGCTCCAGTCCAGCGCGGCGATGTCGCCATCGGCCAGCGCCGGCAAGCGGCACAGCGGATTGCCGGCATAGGCCAGCCAGGTCAGGCGCGGCAGTCCGGCCAGCCAGGCCGGTAGGCGCTGGAAGCGATTGGCGGCGATCCGCAGCAACTCCAGGCGCTCGCAACCGGCCATGCTCTCGGGCAGCGCCTGCAGCCGGTTGCCGGCCAGCATCAGCTTCTGCAGCGGCCGTTGGCCAAGTTCCTCGGGCAGCGCGGCGATGCGATTGTCGGTGAGGATCAGCCAGCGCAGCGCCGCTGGCAGCGCGGCGGCGGGCACCCGCTCGATGCGGTTGGACTTGAAGCCGACCATGTCCAGCGCCGGGCACTCGCCTACCACCGCCGGCAATTCATCGAAGTCGTTGGCGGAACAGAACAGCACCTTCAGCCGGCGCAGCCGGCCGAGATCGTCCGGCAGCCGGCTGAGCGCGTTGCCGCTGAGATTGAGCACCTCCAGTGTATCGGCGAGGTCGAAGATCTCCCGCGGGAACTCGCGAAGACCGCAGGACAGGTCCAGGCGGGTGGCGCCGGCCAGTTCGCCGCTGCGCAGCTGTTGCAAGGTGTGCATGGATCGACGGACTCCGGCGAGGACGGATGGAGAGCCGCGCATGATAGCCAAGGCATTGCGGAACGCGCACCTTCGCCGTGCTAGAGTGGCCGCCCCGAATCGACAGGACCCAGAGAATGGAACTCTCCCCCGCCGAACGCCAACTCCTGCAGGCCCATCGCCTGGCCGTGTTCGACGGCTGCGTGGTGTACGACGCCCAGCCGCCGGTTTCCAGCGATGCTCTCCAGCGCCTCGCCGAGGGCCTGGCCGGGCCGCTTCCCGAGGAGCTGCTGCGACTCTGGCGCACCTGTTTCGGCGGGCGCCTCGGCTATGACCTGGAAGTCGACTACGACGGCCACCGCCACCCGTTTTCCTTCAACGAGCTGTTCTACCCGGACAGCGACGGCTACCACGATCTCTGGGGCTGGATCGAACACGAACGCGAACTGGCCGCGCAAGCCGCCGAGGACGAAGGTCGCGCCTGGGATGGCAGGCTGGCCTACCTGCCGTTCGGCGGCTTCGAGTACCTGGAGCGGCTCTACGTCTGCGTCGAGCCCGGTCCCGAGTACGGCGCGGTGATCGCCTGGAGCCACGGCCTGCCGCCAGCCTGGGCCGGGCGCCTGCACCAGGACTCGGCGACACGCCTGGCCGACGACGTCGGCGGGCTGTTCCGCCTGCTGTCCTTCGAACAGGATCCGTTCGACGCCGAGAACGCCTGCGGCGTGGCCGACGAGCTGCTGGAAGCGCTGGACGCCCTGGAGTCCGCCGGGGAGACCGGCAAGGCGCTCAAGGGCCGCCTGGAAGTCCTGCTGCGCCAGCGCATCCTCGACTGGCGGCCGGCCCTTGCCGACGGCCGCCTGGCCGCCGAGCCGCGGCTGCGCCAGCTGGCCCTGGCCGAAGCCGCGCAAGCCGGCGACATCGACCTGCTGCAACGCCTGCGCGGGGCCGGCTGCGATTTCGCCGAAACCCTGCGCGGACGTGGCGGTGTGCTCGAAGCATGCCTTGCGCGCGGTCGCCTGGAGGCTGCCGGATGGCTGCTCGACCAGGGTGTCGCGGTGCACGAGGACAGTCTGCGGATCGGCGCCGCGCATCTCGACGCGGCCCTGGCCGAACGCCTGCTGCGGCTTGGCGCGAGCAGCGACCCGAACACCGTGCTCCTGGCCTTGCAGTATGGCGACGAGGACGCCGCGCGAAGCATGGCGCGCCCGCTGCTGGAAGAGTCGCCGGCGCGGGCCAGCGCCCTGCGCCTGGCGCTGGGCAGCCGCGCCGAACGCGAACGCAGCGATGCGAAGCGGGTCAGGTCGGGGAAGATGGGCAGCAACCGCACTCCGGAAGACTACCTGGCCCTGGCCGAACGCCTGGAGCGCTTCCTCGCCGGACTGGCAGGCTGACTCAGCCCTCCGGCCCCTGTACCTCGATGAAGGAACCGTCGGCCAGGCGCTCGAAGGCCCGGCCCGGTGGCGCGTCGAGCAGCGGCAGGATGCTGTCGTCGGCGTTCAGCACCGAGCCGAGGCTGACGTAGGCTGTGGTGCCGGCGGTGTTCATGTAGTCGTCCGACTCGTCGCCGGCCATCAGCCGCCAGCCGCTGTCGTTCTCCTCCTCCGGCGCCTCGCGGTAGAGATAGCCGACCGCCTTCCCCTCGTCGATCACCCGGCGCGTTACGAAGCAGCGCCGGGCATAGCGCGAGATCGGCGTTTCCCGTGGGTCGTGCTCGGTATTGATGATGTGCCGCGCCTCGAAGACGATACGCTCGCCCAGCGACAGGTCGCGGATGTACTGCGGATAGTTGTCCAGGCGGCCGCTGAAGGCGCCGTCCGCCTCGATGCCTTCCACCGTCACCCAGAGCCGCTCGGCGCGCGGCGCGTCCGGGTTGTCGGTATCAAAGGCGAAGATCAGCTTGACGCTTTCCCCGGCCGCGACCCGGTCGATGGTCTCGGCGTCCGGTTTGTAGAAGGTGTAGGGATGGCGGAGCGCGATTACGCTGGCGTCCACCAAGGTCCACGAGGCCATGTCTGCTCCCGCTTGGCTGGCTACGCGGCGCCCGTAGCCTGGGCTGCCTCGGGCACGCCGGTGCCCGGGCGGCATGGGTGTGATGGCGTCGCCGAGGTTCGCATGGCAGCGCCGGCCGGCAGGTCGAGGCCAGGCCAGGGGCCGTCCTTCGGCCTGCCTACCCAGAGGAAGGTAGCAGCGCAGCCGCGCAGCCGCCAGCAACGGGCTGTCGCGGCACGCCGCCCCGGGCGGGGCGGCGCCGGGCCCTCAGAGGACCTGCAGCGGGTACTCGACGATCAGGCGGACTTCGTCGAGGTCCGACTCGAAGCTGTCGGAGCGCACCGTGGCCTGGCGCACGCGGAACGACAGGTCCCTGGCCGCGCCGCTCTGCACCACGTACTTCACTTCGACGTTGCGTTCCCAGCGGCCCTGGTTGGTCAACGGGTTGCCGTTCTCGTCGCGCCGCATGTACACGCTGTTGGCTCCCGAGTAGTCGGCGTCCCAGCCCTTGCCGTAGCGGGTCATGAAGCTCAGCCCCGGCACGCCGAAAGCCGCCATGTCGAGGTCGTAGCGGAGCATCAGGGAGCGCTCCTTCGGCGAGTTGAAGTCGCTGTACTGGATCGAGTTGTCGAGGTAGATCGAGTCGGTCTGGCGCAGGTAGTCGAAATCGTTGTCGCCGTTGTTGCGCTGGTAGGACAGCAGCACCTGGTGCGGGCCGTAGGAGAAACCTCCGCGCACGCTCCAGATGTTGTTGTTCAGCTCGCCCATCACCTGCTTGCCCTCGTCCTTGACCTTGTAGTAATTGGCGCCGCCGAGCAACGACAGGTTCTCGTCCAGCGGATAGCTGAAGCTGGTGCCGACGAAGTACTGGTCCCAGGCATCCTTCTGCCGGCTGCTGTAGAGGCTGAGATTCCAGTGCTCGGTGGCCTGGTAGTCACCGCCGGCATAGGCCACCCAGGGCGAGTCGATGCGTCCGCCATAGAAGCCGTAGAAGTCGTCGCGGGCACTGGTGCTGTTGGGCTGGGTCATCGAGTCGAGCTTGCCGGCCTGCAGGGTCAGCCCGTCCACCAGACTGTCGTTGACCAGGGTGAAGCCGCGGAAGCTGGAGGGGAACAGCCGGCTGTTGCCGAACTGCACCACCGGGGTCTCCGGGAACACGTCGCCGACCCGCAGCACGGTGCCGTACCAGCGCAGCTTGACCGCGCCGCCGGCCCGCGAATAGTCTTCCTGGGCGCGCCCCTGGCTGTCGTAGGGCAGCAGGTCGATGCTGCCGCCGGCGCCGGAGCGCCCGCCGCCGCTGTCCAGACGCACGCCGAGCTGGGCGAAGGCATCGATGCCGACACCGACGGTGCCCCGGGTGAAACCCGAGGAGAAATTGGCCATGAAGCCCTGTGCCCATTCCTCGCTGTAGCCGCCACCGACCGGGCTCGACTGGCCCTTGCGGAAATCACGGTTGAAATAGTAGTTGCGCAGCAGCAGGTTCAGCTCGCTGCCCTCGATGAAGCCTTCCTTGCTGCGTTCGGCGCTCTCCTCGGCGACGGCCGAGGTCATCAGTCCGGCCCCCAGCAACAGCGGAAGCGTCCACAGTCGTTTCTTTCCATCCCCTTGCATGGCGATTGCTCCAGATCGGTTCATGTCTGTTTTTCTTCTGCGGCCATGCCCTGCGGCGCTGGCTGTGCGTGAACTTCTGGTCGATCGCGCCCCCGCGCAGTCCTGCCGCTTCCGGCATTGACCGTGGGGTGATTCTGGAACCGGGTAAATGACGCGGACATGAGGGAGGGATTACTTTTCCGCAATCTTAACTGGCGCTTAATCCGCTTCGGCCAGACTGTTCCGCCAGGCATCGGAGCGTCGCCGAAGTTATCGGAAACGTAATCTCCCCCTCACCCTTGGGTAATCCGTCCGCTCTTACTCTTGGCTCCATCGGGACGAATACCTCGTTCCGCAGCGAGCCAACCCGAGAGGTTTGCCATGAAGATCATGCCGATGGCCCTTGCCGCCCTGCTGGCGCTCGGTGCCGCCACTGCCCAGGCCCAGGACGGCAGCGAACGCTCCTGGCAGTACAACGCCGAATTCCGTGCCGCGCAGAAGGAACTGCGCGAGAAGCGCCTGCAGAAGCAGCAACTGGAGGCCCAGGCGCAGAAAGCCGACCGCAGCAAGTGCGGGGAGCGCAAGGACGGCAACGGCTGAGCCGCATCGTTACCGAGCAATACACTTGTCCTTTTTGGGTTGCTCCTTTGGACAAGTCCTGAGGCGCCAGTCATGGCGCCTTTTTTTTCGCCTTCGCGCGTAGCGGAAGCTGGCGGAATGGCCGCCAGCGACCAGCCGCCCTCCCCGGTCTCGGTCCTACTGTTGCAAGGCCCGTGGCCGCTGGCTGCGGCGCTCGGCGGCGGGTGCCGGGCTGGCCTGGAGCTGGAAGTCGAAATCGAGCTCGGCGAAACGCCCGCCCTCCACGCCACGGTCACGAGCGGCGGCGGGGTCGTCGTTGAAACGCAGGTCGCCGATCAGGCCATCGCGGGTGGCATAGGCGAAGTCGTCCCACAGGTACTGGTCGCCCGCCAGGTTGATCTGGGTGGTCAGGTGCCGATGCCCCGCCGCCGAGATGAAGAAGTGGATGTGCGCCGGACGCTGGCCGTGGCGACCGAGACGGTCAAGCAGCTCCTGGGTCGGGCCATCGGCCGGGCAGCCGTAGCCGGACGGCACGATGCTGCGCGCGCGGTAGCGGCCGTCGGCGTCGGTGCGGATGCGCCGGCGCAGGTTGTACTCGGACTGGCTGCTGTCGAAGTAGGAATAGGTGCCCTGGGTGTTGGCATGCCAGACATCGACGATGGCCCCGGCCAGTGGCCGGCCGTCGGGACCGCTGACGCGGCCCTGGAGGAACATCACGGTGCCGGGGTCGCGGCCGTCGTCCATCCGCGCCTCGCCATCGCTCAGCGGCGCCCCGGCGACGTACAGCGGGCCCTCGATGGTGCGCGGGGTACCGCCGGTGAGGCCGGCCTCGGCGTCCTGGGCATCGAGCAGCAGGTCCAGGTAGTGCTCCAGGCCCAGCCCGGCGGCCAGCAGGCCGGCCTCCTGGCGGCCGCCCAGGCGGTTCAGGTAGTCCACCGCTTTCCAGAATTCGTCGGGCGTGACCTGCATCTCTTCGATCAGCTTCGCCGTGTCATCGAGGATGCGTCGCACCAGGGCCTTGGTGCGCGGGTCGCCGCGTTCGTTGAGCTGGCCGCTGGCCTCTTCGAAGAAGCGCTGGACCTCGGCAGTCTGGGAAATATTCACGGTCATGGCGGTTGCCTCTGTTTGTTGTTGTCGGGCGTGGGAAGTGAATCTCAGCGGTCGTCGGCATGGATCGACGAGGGATGTCGGCAGAGCCCGTCGATCTCGATATCCATGTAGGGGAACAGCGGCAGCCGGCTCAGGGTGTCGTGCAGCGCCTCGACGCCGGGCAGGTCGAACACGCTGTAGTTGGCGTAGTGCCCGGCGATCCGCCAGAGGTGCCGCCAACTGCCCTCGCGCTGCAGGCGCTGGGCCATTTCCCTCTCGTCGGCCTTGAGCCGCTCGGCGCGCTGCGGGTCCATGTCGGCGGGCAGCTTCACGGTCATCTTCACGTGGAACAGCATCGTGCGTTTCTCCTCTGTCTGCGGAACGGTTTCAGCGCCGGCGGAAGCGCGCCAGGCGCTCCTCGTCGAGCGCCAGGCCGAGGCCCGGCGCGCGCGGCACGTGCAAGTGGAAATCCTGGTAGCGCGGCGCCTCGGCGAGGATGTCCTCGGTCAGCAGCAACGGGCCGAACAGCTCGCTGTGCCAGGCCAGCCGATCGAGGGTGACGAAGGCGTGGGCGGCGGCCAGGGTGCCGATGCCGCCCTCGAGCATGGTCCCGCCGTACAGGCCGACCCCGGCCGCCTCGGCGATCGCCGCGCAACGCAGCACGGCGCGCGGACCGCCGTTCTTGGCGATCTTCAGGGCGAACACCGGGGCGGCGCCCTCGCGAGCCAGGTGGAAGGCATCCTCGACGCTCTCGATGGCCTCGTCGGCCATGATCGGCGCGCCGCCGAGGCGGCTCAGGCGCGCCAGGCCGACGCGGTTGTGGCGGGCGATGGGCTGCTCGATCAGGGCGATACCGTTGTCGCCGAGCACCGCGCAGGCGCGCTGGGCGACGCCTTCGTCCCAGGCCTGGTTGACGTCGACGCGCACGCTGGCGCGCTCGCCGAGGGCGCGCTTGATGGCGATCGCATGGGTCAGGTCGGCGTCCACCTCGCCGACGCCGATCTTCAGCTTGAAGTGCCGGTGGCGGCGCAGGTCGAGCATCCGCTCGGCCTCCTCGATGTCGCGGCCGGTGTCGCCGCTGGCCAGGGTCCAGGCTACTTCCAGGCTGTCGTGCAGGCGCCCGCCGAGCAGCTCGCTGACCGGCAGGCCGAGGCGCTTGCCATGGGCGTCGAGCAGTGCGGTTTCCACCGCCGAGCGGGCGAAGGTGTTGCCCCTGATGTGCCGGTCCAGGCGCTGCATCGCGGCGTTGACGTTGTCCGCCGGCTGGCCCAGCAGCAACGGGGCGAAATGCGCGTCGAGGTTGCTCTTGATGCTCTCCGGGCTTTCGTTGCCGTAGGCCAGGCCGCCTATGGTGGTGGCCTCGCCGAGGCCCTCGATGCCGTCGCTGCAGCGCAGGCGGAGGATCACCAGGGTCTGCCGGTTCATGGTGTGCATGGCCAGCTTGTGCGGGCGGATGGTCGGCAGGTCGACGATGATCGACTCGAGGCTCTGGATGACGGCTTGGCTCATTCGGGGTCCACCTGGGTTGCGGTCGGGTTCTCGGCGGCTCGTGGTACAGGTCCCGTTCGATACCGAACGGGTTTCGCCGCAGTCTCAACCAAGCATCCATCGTCTTCTTCGCCAGGGTCCAATATCATGTTCCTCTCGAACCATACCCTGGAGGTATCATGGAGCTTCGTCACCTGCGCTACTTCCAGGCGCTCGCCCGGACCCTCAACTTCACCCGCGCCGCCGAGCAGCTGCACATCGCCCAGCCACCGCTGAGCCGGCAGATCCGGCAGCTCGAGGAAACGCTCGGGGTGGCCCTGCTGGAACGCGGCCGGCCGTTGCGCCTGACCGAGGCCGGGCGCTTCTTCCACGAGCAGAGCGCGACCCTGCTGGAGCAGCTGGAAAGCCTCTGCGACAGCACGCGGCGGATCGGCGAGGGCCAGCGCCAGTGGTTCGGCATCGGCTTCGTGCCCTCGGCGCTGTACGGCGTGCTGCCGGAGCTGATCCGCCACCTGCGCGGCGACCCGGAGCTGGAGCTGGGCCTGCTGGAGATGACCACCCTGCAGCAGGTCGAGGCGCTGAAGAGCGGACGCATCGACATCGGCTTCGGGCGTATCCGCATCGACGACCCGGCGATCCACCAGAGCGTGCTCAGCGAAGAGCCGCTGGTCGCCGCCCTGCCCGCCGGCCACCCGTTGCTCGGCCAGCCGCTGAGCCTGGAGCGCCTGTCGCGCGAGCCGTTCGTGCTCTACCCCGGCCAGCCGCGGCCGAGCTACGCCGACCACGTGCTGGCACTGTTCGCCACCCACGGCCTGAGCCTGCGCGTGACGCAATGGGCCAACGAGATGCAGACCGCCATCGGCCTGGTCGCCGCCGGCCTCGGCGCGACCCTGGTACCGGCCTCGGTGCAGTTGCAGCACCGCGACGACGTCGCCTACCAGGCCCTGGCCGACGCCTCCCTGACCTCGCCGATCATCGTCAGCCGGCGCCAGAGCGACGGCTCGCCGCACCTGCGGCGCTGCCTGGCGCTGATCGGCCGCGACGACGCCTGAGCGCCCCCTCAGGAGCGCCGCGCGGCGCGCTGCTGGGTCATGCTCGGGTTTCCTCGAAACGCTTGCGGTAGTCCACCGAGAATCGTCCGAGATGGCTGAAACCCCAGCCCAGGGCGATCGTCGAGATACTGCGGGCGCCGCCGCTGGCGAGGATCTCCTCTCTCGCCGCGGCGAGCCGGTAGTGCTTGAGGTAGCTCATCGGCGACACCCCGAAGTAGCGGCGGAAGCCCTCGAACAGCTTGAACCGCGAGACCCCGGCGGCACGCTCCACGTCCTCCAGACTCAAGGGCTCGCGGGCGTTGGCCTGGAGAAAGTCGCGGGCGCGCAGCAGGTAATGTGGCGGGCGGCCACCGAGGCCCTGTTGCAGGGCCTCGCTGTAGTTGTTCGGCTGGGCCAGGATCAGCCCCTTGATCAGCGCGCGCTCCAGGTCGCGGCTGAAGAAGGCCTGGGCGTACAGTTCGCTGCGCGCCATTTCCTCGCTGACATGCCGCACGGTACGCCACCAGGAAGCCGAGGCGCCGTCGAGGGCGTCCATCTCCGGATCGAAGCGCAAGGGCGTATCGATCGGCCGCTGCAACATTTCCTCCAGGACCTTGCGCATCGCCGTGCGGCCGATTACCACCTGCAGCTTGCGGCAGTCCCCGGCGATGCTCAGTTCCTGGCGCTCGTTGGGCGCGATGATCACCCCGCGGCGAACGTCGGAGAGCAGGCGCAGGCCGCCCCGGCTCAGCTCCTGCTCGCCGCTGAGGGGCAGGCTCAGGCTGTAGGCGTTGAACGCCGCGGCATCCTCGACGGTGATGGTCACGTCGGTGCCGTAGGCGATGTAGCCCAGGGTGGTGCACATCGACTTCAGCACGCTGCCGTGGTGCTGGAACTGCACCAGCCCCGGGCTCTGCGCCTCGAGCCGGTGCGGCCCGCAGACCCGCGACATCCAGGAGCGGGCGGCGGCCAGGTCCAGGTGGTCGGCATGGAGATCGCCACGATCGGCGCTGGGATTGGTCGTCCTCATGGTTCGGCACTCGACACGGCAAGGCTGGTGGTGCGCTCTGCTGGCGCTCTGGTTTCAGCAAAATGCAAGGCATGTGCCGGCGCAAGTCCGACACCCGGCATCCTCCACTATCCGGATAGCGTTCGCCGACTTTCCGGACAGAACGTCCGCGGAAGCCTGCCACCGGGCCCGGCGGAGATCGCTCCCGGCGTTGCCGGCCCGCCCTTCCCGGGCACGGATTTTCGGGATGCGCATCGCCGACTAAGCGGATAGCCCGAGCCCCTTCGCGGTCGTTGAATGGGCCACCCATAACGACAACGCACAAGGGTGAGAATGCATGAACGCTACCCGCAGAAGCCTCGAGCAATGGCGCGACTACGTCGGCGGCTGTCTCGATTTCCGTCCCGAGGAAGGCATCTTCCGCATTGCCCGGGACATGTTCACCGAGCCGGAGCTGTTCGACCTGGAGATGGAGCTGATCTTCGAGAAGAACTGGATCTACGCCTGCCACGAGAGCGAACTGGCCAGGCCCCACGACTTCGTCACCCTGCGCGCCGGGCGCCAGCCGCTGATCGTCACCCGCGACGGCAACGGCCAGCTGCACGCGCTGGTCAACGCCTGCCAGCATCGCGGCGCGACCCTGGTGCGGGTCGGCAAGGGCAACCAGTCGACCTTCACCTGTCCGTTCCATGCCTGGTGCTACAAGAATGACGGCCGGCTGGTGAAGGTCAAGGCGCCGGGCGAATACCCGGAGGGCTTCGACAAGGCCACCCGCGGCCTGAAGAAGGCGCGCATCCAGAGCTACAAGGGTTTCGTCTTCGTCAGCCTGGACGTCGCCGGCGAGGACGACCTGGTGGACTTCCTCGGCGACGCCCGGGTGTTCCTCGACATGCTGGTGGCGCAGTCGCCCAGCGGCGAACTGGAAGTGCTGCCCGGCACCTCCACCTACACCTACGAAGGCAACTGGAAGCTGCAGAACGAAAACGGCCTGGACGGCTATCACGTCAGCACCGTGCACTACAACTACGTAGCCACCGTACAGCATCGCCAGCAGGTCGAGGCCGAGCGCGGCGGCGTGGCCGCCACGCTCGACTACAGCAAGCTCGGCGCCGGCGACGCGGCCACCGACGACGGCTGGTTCTCCTTCGCCAACGGCCACAGCGTGCTCTTCAGCGAGATGCCCAACCCTGCCGTACGCCCCGGCTACGCCAGCGTGATGCCGCGACTGGTGGAGGAATACGGCCAGGCCCGCGCCGAGTGGATGATGCATCGCCTGCGCAACCTCAACCTCTACCCCAGCCTGTTCGTCATCGACCAGATCAGCTCGCAGCTGCGCATCGTCCGCCCGCTGGCCTGGAACCGTACCGAGATCGTCAGCCAGTGCATCGGCGTCAAGGGCGAGTCGGACGCCGACCGGGAGAACCGGATCCGCCAGTTCGAGGACTTCTTCAATGTCTCCGGGATGGGCACGCCCGACGACCTGGTGGAGTTCCGCGAAGCCCAGCGTGGCTTCCAGGCCCGCCTGGAGCGCTGGAGCGACATCTCCCGCGGCCACGGCAAGTGGCTCGAAGGCGCGACGCCGAACAGCCAGGCGCTGGGCATCGCGCCGCTGCTGACCGGTACCGAGATCACCCATGAAGGCCTCTACGTCAACCAGCACGCGCATTGGCGGCGCTTCCTCCTCGATGGCCTGGAGCGCCTGGCCCTGCAAGCCAGGGAGGTGCGCGCATGAACGCCGGACTGCAATACCGCGTCGAACAGTTCCTCTACCGCCACGCCGAGCTCTGCGACGCCCAGGACTGGGACGGCTACCTTGCGCTGTTCGACGAGCAGTGCGAGTTCCACCTGCCGCAGTGGGAGTCCGAGCACCGCTACACCCGCGACCCGAAGCGCGAGATGTTGCTGATCTACTACCCCAGCCGCGCCGGCCTGGAAGACCGGGTGTTCCGCATCCGCACCGGCAAGGCCGCCTCCACCGTGCCGATGCCGCGCACCCTGCACCAGATCGGCAACGTGCGCATCGCCGAGGACGACGACGGCCTGCTGCGGGTGCGGGTCAACTGGCAGACCCTGTTCCAGCGCCTGGACCAGACCGGCAGCTTCTTCGGCCACGCCACCTACCGCCTGAAGCCCCATGGCGAGGCCTGGCTGATCGCGCGCAAGCACATCGTCCTGCTCAACGACCGGATCGACTCGGTCCTCGACTTCTACCACCTCTGAACGGCGGGCCCCGTCACGATGAATCACAAAGTCGCCCTCAGCTTCGCCGACGGCAAGACCCTGTTCCTGCCCGTCGGCCACGACGACCTGCTCCTCGACGCCGCCCTGCGCCATGGCATCAACCTGCCGCTGGACTGCCGCGAAGGGGTCTGCGGCACCTGCATGGGCCGCTGCGAGACAGGCAGCTACAGCCTGGACTACGCCGACGAGGACACCCTCTCCGCCGCCGACCTGGAGCAGCGCAAGGTGCTCGCCTGCCAGACCCGGGTGCGCTCCGACGCGACCTTCTACTTCGACTTCGCCTCGTCCCTCTGCCACGCCGCCGCGCCGCAGACCCACAGCGGCGTGGTGCGCGAACTGCACCTGCTCGCCGAGGACACCGCCCTGCTGCGCCTCGACGCCAGCGCCGCGGGCCGCCAGCTGGACTTCCTGCCCGGCCAGTACGCGCGCCTGCAAGTACCCGGCAGCGACTGCCGGCGCGCCTACTCCTTCGCCAACCGGCCGAATCCGCAGAACCACCTGCAGTTTCTCATCCGCCTGCTCCCGGGCGGCGCCATGAGCGACTACCTGCGCCAGCGCTGCCGGGTCGGCGACGAGATCCGCTTCGAGGCGCCGCTGGGTGCCTTCTACCTGCGCCAGGTGGAACGCCCGTTGCTGCTGGCGGCCGGCGGCACCGGCCTGTCGGCGTTCCTCGGCATGCTCGACGAACTGGTCGAACGCGGTTGCGAGCGGCCGGTGCATCTCTACTACGGGGTACGCCGCGCCACCGATCTCTGCGAACTGCAACGCATCGCCGGCTACGCCGAGCGGCTTCCCGGCTTCCGCTTCGTCCCGGTGCTCAGCGAGGCCGACGCCGGCTGGGACGGCCGGCGCGGCTATCTGCACGAGCACTTCGACGCCACGCAGCTGCGCGAGGAGAATTTCGACCTCTACCTGTGCGGGCCGCCACCGATGGTCGAGGCGATCCGCCAGTGGCTGCGCGAGCGCTCCCTGGAACATCTGCGGCTGTACCTGGAGAAGTTCAGCGAAAGCGCCGACTGACGCGCTCAGCCGAGGTCGCCGCCAGCTACCGGCAGGGTCACGCCGGTGATGTAGGAAGCCTCGTCGGAGGCGAGGAAGAGGATCGCCGCGACCTGCTCGTCGATGCTGCCGTAGCGCTTCATCAGGCTGCTGTCGAGGGTCTGCTCGACGATCTGCCGATACCAGCGCCGTTCTTCCTCGCTCTGCGCCGCGGCGTTGCGCGGGATCCGCCGCGGCGGCGCCGCGGTGCCGCCCGGCGCCACCGCGTTGACCCGGACACCCTGGTCGGCGGTCTCGAACGCCAGGCAGGCGGTCAGCGCGTTCACCCCACCCTTGGCGGCGCCATAGGGCACCCGGTTGACCCCGCGGGTGGCGACCGACGAGACGTTGACGATCGCCCCGCTGCCCTGCTCCAGCATCGCCGGCAGCGCCGCGCGGCAACACCACAAGGTGGGCAGCAGCGAACGCCGCAACTCGGCCTCGATCTCTTGCTCGGCATAGTGCTGGTAGGGCTTGGCCCAGATCGTGCCGCCGACGTTGTTGACCAGGATGTCCAGCCGGCCGAAACGCTCCAGCGTCCGCTCCAGTGCCCGCTGGCATTCGGCGTAGCGCTCCAGGTCGGCGACCAGGCACAGGCAGGCGTCGCCGGCCAGTTCGTGGACCAGCTCGGAGCGGTCCACCGCCACCACCCGCGCGCCCTCGGCCAGCAGCCGGCGGGCCACGCCCAGGCCGATGCCCTGGGCGGCGCCGCTGACCAGGGCGACCTTGCCGCGGAATCTGTCGTTCATGGGTATCTCCTTGGCTGGCTCGGGTTCAGGCCGCGCTGGCGGCGAACTTCTCGTAGTAGACATTCGCCGGGCGCACGCCCTGCTCGCGCAGGTAGCGCTCGACCGCCTCGACCATCGGCGGCGGCCCGCACAGGTAGATGTCGACGTCGCCCTCGTGCAGCTGCTGCGCGCCGATGTGCTCGGTCACGTAGCCCTTGCGCGGATAGACGCTGTCGGCGCTGGCCACGCAGGCGCTCCAGGTGAAGCCGGGAATCCGTTCGGCGAACGCTTCCAGTCGCTCCAGGCCGACCAGGTCGACGTCGTGGGTCACCCCGTAGACCAGGTGCAGCGGGTGCGCGCTGCCCTGCTCGGCGATCCGCTCGAGCATCGCGATGAACGGCGCCAGGCCGGTGCCGCCGGCCAGCATCAGCAACGGCCGGCGAATCTCGCGCAGGTAGAAAGTGCCCAGCGGGCCATCCATCGCCAGGCTGTCGCCGGCCTTGGCCGGCCCGCTGAGGAAGCCGCTCATCAGGCCGCCGGGGACATTGCGGATCAGGAAGCTGACCTCGCCGTCCTTCGCCAGCGAACTGAAGGAATAGGCGCGACGCTGCTCACTGCCCGGCACCTGGAGGTTGACGTACTGCCCGGGGAGGAACGCCAGGCCGGCCAGGGCCTCGCCCTTCAGCGACAGCGCGATGGTGCTCGGCGACAACTGCCGGACCTGGCTGATGCGCGCCTCGTAGCGCGCCTGGCCGGTCCTGCACAGGGTCGAGGACGCCGGCACGCGCAGCACGCAGTCGCTTTCGGCGCGCATCTGGCAGGTCAGCACGTAGCCGCGCGCGGCCTCCTCGGCGCTCAAGGCGTCGTCGATGTAGTCCTGGCCGAGGTCGTAGCGGCCGGCCTCGGCCAGGCACTTGCAGGTGCCGCAGGCACCGTCGCGGCAGTCCAGGGGAATGTTGATGCCCTGGCGATAGGCCGCGTCGGCCACGCTCTCGCCGGGCGCGGCATGGATGAAGCGGGTCACCCCGTCTTCGAAGTTGAGTGCGATCCGATGGTTCATGGCATGTCCCTCGACAGCCCGCCGGCGCGGGCGTCAGACGTGGTAGACGTCGATCAGCTGGCGAACGTAGTCGTTCTTCAGGACCACTTTCTTGGCCTTGATCAGCGGACTCTCGCCGCGTACGTCGAGGTCGTAGAAGGTGGTGCCGAAGTAGCTGTCCACGGTCTGGTAGCGATAGCTCAGGGTGTGCCAGTTGCAGCGCGCGCGGCAGATGCCGTCGTCCTCGCCGAGCAGTTCGATGTTGCTCAGGTTGTGCGAGGTGCGGGTGTCCGGCAGGGTCGCGCTGGAGCGCTCGGTGCGGATGCGGAATACCCGGTCCTCCAGGCCGCCGCGGTTGCCGTACCAGATCAGCGAGATTTCCCGCTGCGGGTCTTCGGTGAGTTGGTCGCGGTCGTCCCAGGACGGCATCCAGAAACTGGCGTCCGCGGCGTACAACGCCAGCCAGGCGTCCCAGTCCCTGTCGTCGAGGTAGCGCGCCTCGCGATAGAGGAAATCGCGCAATGCGTCGTAGCCCAGGCTCATGACGCCACCTCCCGCAGCGCCACGCGCTGCGCCTGCTCACGCTCCAGCGCGGCGAGCAGCGCCTCCTGCCAGTAGCGGTGCTGCAACACGAACAACCCTTCGTCCTCGGTGCGCACACCGCTCAGGCGCGGCCGCAGGTCGATCGCTTCGGCCGCCGCGTCGGCACCCTCTATCCAGTGCTCGGCGCCGCGCGACAAGTCGTTCCAGCCGACCACGCTGCCCTGATAGCCCTGCTGGCAGGAGCGGAACTCCTCCAGGTCGTCCGGGGTGGCCATGCCGCTGACGTTGAAGAAATCCTCGTACTGGCGGATGCGCCGGGCGCGCGCCTCGGCGCTCTCGCCTTTCGGCGCGATGCAGTAGATGGTGATTTCCGTGCGGTCCACCGACAGCGGCCGGGCGATGCGGATCTGCGAACTGAACTGGTCCATCAGGTAGACGTTGGGATACAGGCAGAGATTGCGCGAGTTCTCGATCATCCAATCGGCGCGGGCCGCGCCGAAGTCACGGGCGAGTTCGGCGCGGCGCTCGAAGGCAGGACGGTCCTCGGGGTTGGCCCAGCGGCTCCAGAGCAGCATGTGGCCATGCTCGAACGAGTAGAAACCGCCGCCCTGCCGCGCCCAGCCGCCGGCGCTCATGGTCCGTGGCTGCCCTTCGGCGGCGCGCTGCTGGCGCTGGCTCTGGGTCGCCGCGTAATTCCAGTGCACCGAACTGACGTGATAGCCGTCGGCGCCGTTCTCGGCGGTGAGCTTCCAGTTGCCCTCGTAGACGTAGCTGGAGGAGCCGCGCAGTACCTCGAGGCCCTGCGGCGACTGGTCGACGATCATGTCGATGATCTTCGCCGACTCGCCCAAATGCTCGGCCAGCGGCCTGACGTCGGGGTTGAGGCTGCCGAACAGGAAGCCACGATAGGACTCGAAGCGCGCCACCCGGGCCAGGTCGTGCGAGCCTTCGCAATTGAAACCCTGCGGGTAGCCGGCGCCGGCCGGGTCCTTGACCTTGAGCAGCTTGCCGGAGTTGCTGAAGGTCCAGCCGTGGAACGGACAGGTATAGGTGCTGCGATTGCCGCTCTTGTGCCGGCAGAGCATCGCGCCACGGTGGCTGCAGGCATTGATGAAGGCGTTGAGCTGGCCGTCGCGGTTGCGCGCGATGACGATCGGCTGGCGGCCGATGGTGGTCGTCAGATAGTCGTTGTTCCCGGCGACCTGGCTGTCATGGGCGAGGTACACCCAGTTGCCCTCGAAGAGGTGCTTCATCTCCAGCTCGAACAGGCGCGGATCGGTGAACATCTCCCGCTTGCAGCGGTAGACCCCGCGTTCGGGGTCTTCTTCCAGCAGTGAACGCACGTAGTCGCTACCCAGGGACATGGCCAGGGCCTCCGTTGTTATTGTTCAGGCCCGGTCAGGTTAGGTAGCGCGGTGCGGCAGGACTATCCGTTGCCTGCCGATCGCTGGCCGTTTCCTGCACGCCGGCGCAGGGTCTCCGACGGCAGCTCGCCGAACTGCCGGCGATACTGCTCGGCGAAGCGGCCGAGGTGGGCGAAACCGAAGTCCAGGGCCAGCGCGGTGACGTTGCGCACCGCGCAGTCGGGGTCCGCCAGGCAGGCGCGGATGCGCTCCAGGCGCAGCCGGCGGATGTACTGCTGGGGGCTCTCGCCGCACTGGCGCTCGAACAGCGCGTACAGCGCGCGGGGACTCATGTGCGCCTGCCCGGCCAGCGCCGCGACCTCGATATCGTCCTGCAGATGGCGGCGGATGTAGGCATCGATGCGGGCGAAGACGCCCCGCGCGTCGCCGGGGTCCTCGCGGCTGACGTTGGTCTTCAGCAGGGTCAGCAGCTTGCTGCCGAGGATCTGCTCGAAGTGGCTGTCGACCCGCGCCAGGCGCTCGCCGGCCTCGGCCTCGCGGCAGACCAGGGCGAGCAGGCCGACGAAGCCCTCCAGCTGTTCCAGGCGGTAGCGCTGCTGGAGAAAGCGCACGCCCTGCCCCGGGTGCCGCCAGCGCTGCTCGGCGCAGATCGCTTCGAGCAGCGCGCAGGGCAGCTTGACGATGAATTTCTCGCAATCCGCCGAGTAGGTCAGGTCGACCGGATCGTCCGGATTGATCAGCAGCAGCTCGCCCGGCGCCAGGGCGTGCTCCTGCCCGCCGCCGCGCCAGAGGCAGTGGCCGCGCAGGAGGATCTGCAGATGGAAGATGCTCTCCAGCGCCGGCGAGGTGACCCGAACCGCCGCGCCGTAGCTGATCCGGCACAGGTCGAGACTGGCGAAGGTGCGGTGGTCGAGGCTGGCTCGTGGCCTGCCACTGGCCGGCAGACGGATGCGATGCGAACCGACGTGCTGGTTGACGTAGCCGGACACCGCATGGGGATCGGCGCGTTCGAACACCCGGCTGCGCTCGCTGAGCAAGGAGGCATTCATGGGCAGGACACTCAGGCTGGGATCGTTGTCGTTATCGCCGCGCGGCGCCGGGCGCCAGGCACGGTTCGTCCGCCCACACTACGCAAGCCCTCCGCCGGCGACAATCCGGGCCGGCACTGGCGTGCGGTAATCGAACGGAATCCGGCCAACGGAAAACGGAAAAAGGCCGGCGGGAATCCCCCTGCCGGCCCGCTTCCGCGCCGGCTCAGCCGGCCGCCGGCGCCTCCTCGTGCGGTCCGGCGTCGCGCCCGTGGGTCCAGCGATAGAGCACCGGCAGCACCAGCAGGGTGAGCATGGTCGAGGACAGGATGCCGCCGATCACCACCGTCGCCAGCGGCCGCTGCACCTCGGCGCCGGTGCCGGTGGCCAGGGCCATCGGCACGAAGCCGAGGGACGCCACCAGCGCGGTCATCAGCACCGGGCGCAACCGGGTGATGGCGCCCTCCCACACCGCCTGGTCGAGGCTGCGTCCTTCCTGCAACAGGTTGCGGATGAAGGAGATCATCACCAGGCCGTTGAGCACCGCCACCCCGGACAGGGCGATGAAACCCACCGCCGCCGAGATCGACAGCGGTATCCCGCGTAGCCACAGGGCCAGCACCCCGCCGGTGAGGGCGAAGGGGATGCCGGTGAACACCAGCAGGCCGTCCTTGACGTTGTTGAACATGGCGAAGAGCAGGGTGAACACCAGCAGCAGCGCCACCGGCACCACCACCTGCAGGCGCTTGGCGGCGGACTGCAACTGTTCGAACTGGCCGCCCCAGGTGGTCCAGTAGCCGGCCGGGATCTTCACCTCGGCCTGCAGCTTCCGCTGCGCTTCCAGCACGAAGGAGCCGATGTCGCGACCACGCACGTTGGCGCTGACCACGATGCGTCGCTTGCCGTTCTCCCGGCTGATCTGGTTCGGTCCCGGCGAGAGGTCGAGGCGCGCCACGTCCGACAGCGGGATGAAATCGATCCGCGCCAGGTTGTTCGGCGGCAGCGGGATCAGCAGGTTGGACAGCGCCGGCAGGTCGGCGCGCAGAGTTTCCGGCAGGCGGATGACGATGTCGAAGCGACGGTCGCCCTCGAACAGGGTGCCGGCGTTGCGCCCGCCGAGGGCGGTGGCGACGGTGTCCTGGATGTCGCCGACGTTGAGGCCGAAGCGCGCCGCCTTGTCGCGGTCGATGTCCACCGTCAGCACCGGCAGGCCGGAGGTCTGTTCGACCTTGACCTCGGAAGCCCCGTCGATGCCCTGCAGCACCTTGGAGATCTTCTCCGCGGTGTCGTTGAGCACCTGCATGTCATCGCCGAAGACCTTCACCGCGACGTCGCTGCGCACCCCGGAGATCAGCTCGTTGAAACGCAGCTGGATCGGCTGGGAGAACTCGTAGACGCTGCCCGGCACTTCCAGCGCCGCCGCCTGCAGTTCCTCGAGCAGCGTCTCGCGCGACTTCTTCGGGTCCGGCCATTCGCTTTGCGGCTTGAGCATCACGTAGCTGTCCGAGGCGTTCGGCGGCATCAGGTCGGAGGCGATCTCGGCGGTCCCGGTACGGGCGAAGATCCGCTCGATCTCCGGGAACTTGCCCATCAGCTTCTTCTCGAGGGTCTGCTGCATCTCGATCGACTGGGTCAGGCTGGTGCCCGGCACCCGCAGGCCCTGCATGGCGAAGTCGCCCTCGCTGAGGCTGGGGATGAATTCGCTGCCCATTCGCGAGGCCACCAGGCCGGTGAGCAGGACCATGCCCAGGGCGCCGCCGACCACCAGCGCGCGATGCCCGAGCACCCAGCGCAGCGCCGGTTCGTAGGCCAGCCGCGCGCGGCGCATGACGAAGTTCTCCTCTTCCTTGACCTTGCCGGTGATGAACAGCGCGATCGCCGCCGGGACGAAGGTCACCGAGAGGATCATCGCGCCGAGCAGCGCGGTGACCACGGTGAAGGCCATCGGGTGGAACATCTTCCCCTCGACCCCGGTGAGGGCGAAGATCGGCAGGTACACCACCATGATGATGATCTGGCCGAAGACCAGCGCCCGGCGCGCCTCCTTGGAGGCGACGAAGACTTCGTGGAAGCGCTCCGCGCGGGTCAGCTGGCGGCCGTGGTGGGCCTGGGCATGGGCCAGGCGGCGGATGGCGTTCTCGACGATCACCACGGCGCCGTCGACGATGATGCCGAAGTCCAGCGCGCCGAGGCTCATCAGATTGGCGCTGACCTTATTGCTGACCATCCCGGTGAAGGTGAACAGCATCGACAGCGGGATGATGGTCGCCGTGATCAGCGCCGCGCGGATGTTGCCGAGGAACAGGAAGAGCACCGCGATCACCAGCGCCGCGCCCTCCACCAGGTTCTTCTTCACCGTGGCCACGGCCTTGTCCACCAGGGTGGTGCGGTCGTAGACGGTGATCGCCTTGACCCCCTTGGGCAGGGTCCGGTTGATCTCCTCCAGGCGCTGGCCGACCGCCTGCGCCACTTCCCGGCTGTTCTCGCCGATCAGCATGAACACCGTGCCGAGCACCACCTCGCGGCCGTTCTCGGTGGCCGCGCCGGTGCGCAGCTCCTTGCCCAGGCTGACCTCGGCGACGTCGCGGATGCGGATCGGCACGCCGTCGACGTTGGAGACGATGATCCCGCGGATGTCGTCCATGTCCTTGACCTGCCCCGGCGCGCGTATCAGCAACTGCTCGCCGCGCCGCTCGATGTAGCCGGCGCCGACGTTCTCGTTGTTGCGCAGCACGGCGTTCTGCAGGTCGCCGAGGGTCAGCTTGTAGGCCGCGAGCTTCTTCGGGTCCGGGGCGATGAGGAACTGCTTGGCGTAGCCGCCGATGGTGTTGATCTCGGCCACGCCCTTCACGTTGCGCAACTGCGGGCGGATGATCCAGTCCTGGATGGTGCGCAGGTCGGTGGGGGTGTAGGCGCTGCCGTCCTCCTTGGTCGCGCCCTCCTCGGCCTCCACCGTCCACAGGTAGATCTCGCCGAGGCCGGTGGAGATCGGCCCGAGGGTCGGCGAGATGTCTTCCGGCAACTGTTCGCGCGCCGTGCTCAGGCGCTCGTTGACCTGCTGGCGGGCGAAATAGATGTCGGTGCCTTCCTCGAAGATCACCGTCACCTGGGAAATCCCCGGCCGCGACAGCGATCGGGTTTCCTGCAGGCCCGGCAGGCCGGCCATGACGGTTTCCACCGGGTAGGTGATCCGCTGTTCCACCTCCAGCGGCGAGTAGCCGGGAGCGGCAGTGTTGATCTGCACCTGGACGTTGGTGATGTCCGGGACGGCGTCGATGGACAGCTTCTGGTAGCTGCCGATGCCGATCCCGGCCATCCCCAGCACCGCCAGCAGGACCAGCCAGCGTTGCTCGATGGCGAATTGGATGATGCGTTCGAACATACGAAGACTCCTGGGCCGGGACTCAGTGACCGTGTTCCGCCGAGCCCTTGCCCAGTTCGGATTTGAGGATGAAGCTGCCGCTGGCGGCGACTTCGGCGCCGGCGCGCAGGCCCTCGAGGACCTCGACGCGCTGGCCGTCGCTGATGCCCAGCTTGACCGGCTGGGCCACGAAGCCATCGGCCACGCGGACGAACACCACGTCCTCGCCGTCGACGTTCTGCACCGCGCCGTCGGCGACCGTCAGGACCTCCTTGCGGGTCGCCTCGGCGACCTGCACGGAGACGAACAGGCCCGGGCGCCAGGTGCTCTCGGGGTTGCTCAGGGTGACCCGGGCGGTGGCCGCGCGGGTCTGCTCGCCGAGCAGGTCGCCGATGTAGGACACGGTCCCTTCCACCTCGCTGTCCAGCGCCTGGGCGAGCACCTTGACCTTGCTGCCGACGCGGACCTGGCCGAGCAGTTGCGCCGGCACGTTGAAGGTGGCCCAGACCGAGGACAGGTCGGACAGCGTGAACACGTTGGCGGTGCCGTCCACCGGCTCGCCCTGGGTCAGGTGCTTCTCCACCAGCACCCCGGCGAACGGCGCACGCAGCTCGTAGCGGTTGCCGCCCTGCAGGCTGGGGTTGCCGCCGAGCGCGGCGATCTTCGCCCGCGCGTTGCTCACCGCGATCTCGGCTTCCTGCAGGCCCTGGCGGGCGAGGAGGAATTCCTGCTCGGCGGAGATGCCTTCCTTCCACAACTGCTGTTCGCGCTTGTAGGTGCTCTGCGCCAGGCTCAGGCGGCGTTGGGCGGCGGCGAATTCGCTGCGCTGGTCGGACAGTTGCGGACTGCTGATCACCGCCAGCAGTTCGCCCTGCTTCACCGCCTGGCCGAGATTGGCCGGCACGCTGTCGACGATCCCCGGCAGGCGCGGCACGATGTGCGCGGTGCGGTCCTCGTTGAAGCGGATCTCGCCGGGCAGCGAGACCACCTGGGCCAGGCTGATCGGCCGCGCCTTGTCGAGGGTGATGCCGGCGGCCTCGATCTGCTCGGCGTCCAGCTCCAGCTTGCCCTCCTCGCGGGTGAAGGCGAAGTCGTAGCCCTGCTTGCCGGCCATCAGCTTGAGGCGCGCGGTGAAGGCATGCGGCTCGGCGATCCCGGCGTTGGCCACCAGGGCGTCGCCGCTGGCCTTGAACAGCAGGTCCTCGACCTCGCCGGTGGCGCGCTCGACGTCCGCACCGAGGACCACGTCCTGCGGCGCCAGCGCCTTGCCGCCACGCTCGACCCAAGCCTTGAGCGGGCTGCCATCCTCCGGCACCAGCAGCTCCAGGGTCAGGTCGCCCTGGCGCAGCAGCAGGCCGCCGCGCGGTCCGTTGCCCTCGCCCTCCGCGGCGGTTTCGCCGGCGCCGGCCGGCGCCTTGCCGCCCAGCTCCAGGTAGGCGCCGCCGCCCAGGCCGAGCAGCGCCAGCGCGGTCACCGCGATAATCGTCTTCTTGCCCATTCTGTTCTCCCGAACCGTTCAGGGGGCGCGCCGGCGGCCCGCCCCGGAAATCTCACTGGCCGAGGTGGCCGATGTCTTCGCCGAGCAGGCGCTCCATGCTCACCCGCGCCTGCGCCGCGGCGTCCAGCGCGCGTACGTACTGGGCGCGGACGCTGACCAGGGTGCGCTGGGCGTCGAGCACATCGAGGAAGTTGAACTTGCCCATCTCGAACCCACGGGTCATCGAGTCCAGAGCGCTCTGCGCGCCGGGCAGCAGGTCGCGGCGAACCAGCGCCAGCTCCTGCTCCGAGGTGCGCAACCGGTCGTAGGCCTGTACCGCTTCGCTGCGCAGGCGCAGCAGGGTCGCGCGCTGCAGGTCGCGGGCCTGGTCGGCGCGGCTCTGGGCGGCGTAAATGTTGCCCTGGTTGCGGTCGAACAGCGGCAGCGGCATCGACAGGCCGATCAGGTTGACCCGCTCGCCGCGTCCGTCGCGGGCGGTCTGGTCGTACTTGCTGCCGATGCTGACCGTCAGGTTGGGGATCCGCTGGCGCTTCTCCAGGTCGACCTGGGCCTCGCCGCGCGCCACTTCCTGGGCCGCCAGGCGCAGGCTCGGCGACTCGTCGAGATGGCGCAGCAAGGCGCCACGGGTGATGCTCGCCGGCACCGCGTCGAGTTCGCCGCCGACCCGGGCGAAGCCGGGCTGCGGCTCGTTCCAGGTGCTCGACAGTTGTACGTAGGTGCGCTGCAACTCCAGCTCCGCCTGGCTCAGGTCGAGCTGGGCGTTGTCCGCCAGGACCTGGGCGCGGACCCGCTCCACCGAGGAAATGCTGCCGGCCTTGACCCGCCGGTCGGCGGCCTGCAGGGCGCGCCTGGCCAGGTCCAGCGAGGTCTTCGCCAGGCGCACCCGCTCCTGCGCGGTCAGCGCGGCATAGTAGGCGCCGCGGACCTCGGCGCGCAGTTCGGCGCGACGGACTTCCAGCTGGGTCCAGGCGATCTCGCTGCCACGCTTCGCCACCTCGACCCGCGCGCCGCGCTTGCCGCCGAGCTCCAACGGCTGGGCAAGGCTGACGCTGGTCTGGCGATTGCCCTGGCGGGTGTCCTCGACATCCCAGGACAGCTCCGGATTGGGGATCAACCCGGCCTGCTGGCGAGCGCCCGCGGCGATCTCGGTCTCGCGGCCGACGGCCGCCAGCCCGGGGTTGCTCTGCAACGCCCGTTCCAGCGCCTGTTCGAGGCTGACCGAGGTCCCGTTGAAACTGGCCGGCGCGGGCGCCGCCAGCGCCGGCAACCCCAGGCAGATTCCCATCAGTAGCCAGCAGGCGCGTTTCCCCGCGCTGGCCAGTGGCCGATGTATCGGCATGTTCCGCTCCTCATCTGACAACCGCCGTCGGCGACGGCGATTCACTACGCTCCGGAGCCACGCAACCATTCGTCGGCGATAACCGCCGGGCGATATTCGAAGTTGCACTTCCGGAATGCGGCAGATGTTAGGGATCAGGGCTTATCGGCAAGGTGACGAGAGAATTACAAGTCGGTAATGAATATTCTCCGCGGACAATTAGCGGTTACACTCCGGCAACCTTCGAAGAGGCTCGCGATAGTTGGATGAAAAGCAGGGTCAAGAGCAACATGCGCTTACAAATAGACGCTCCTCTCACGCCAGGCGTGGCTTGCACCACGGCCATCAGCGCGGAACACCCGGTTTCTTTCGGCAAAACCATCCACTTATTCGATATTCATCATCGAAGCGCCGGGATGATATGAAATTACATTTCCAGCGGCACATATAAGCGATCTTCGCGAATGTAACTTTATAGCAATGCATCCACACATTTACTTGCAACTGAACCCATACTTTATATAGGGGCGAACATGCGCATCCTTATTATCGAAGATGAAGTCAAGACGGCCGACTACCTGCACCAGGGCCTGACCGAAAGCGGCTATATCGTCGACCGCGCCAACGATGGCATCGACGGTCTGCACATGGCCTTGCAACACCCTTACGAACTGGTGATCCTCGACGTCAACCTGCCCGGTATCGACGGCTGGGACCTGCTCCGCCGCCTGCGCGAACGCAGCAGCGCGCGGGTGATGATGCTCACCGGGCACGGCCGGCTGACCGACAAGGTGCGCGGCCTCGATCTCGGCGCCGACGACTTCATGGTCAAGCCGTTCCAGTTCCCCGAACTGCTGGCGCGGGTCCGCTCGCTGCTGCGCCGCCACGACCAGGCGCCGATGCAGGACGTCTTGCGGGTCGCCGACCTTGAGCTGGACGCCAGCCGCCACCGGGCCTTCCGCGGTCGGGTGCGGATCAACCTGACGACCAAGGAGTTCGCCCTGCTGCACCTGCTGATGCGGCGCAACGGCGACGTCATCACCCGGACGCAGATCATCTCGCTGATCTGGGACATGAACTTCGACAACGACTCCAACGTGGTGGAAGTCGCCATCTGCCGCCTGCGGGCGAAGATCGACGACGGCTTCGACCTCAAGCTGATCCACACCATCCGCGGCGTCGGCTACGTGCTGGAAGCGCGCCGATGACACCACCAGGCCGACTGTCGCTGCGCCTGGCCCTGCTGGTCGGCGCCCTCGGCGCGCTGCTGGCGCTGGCGCTCGGCGCCATGGCGCACTGGAACCTCGGCCGCGAACTGGAAGCCCGCGAGCGGGAAAACCTGCAACTGAAGCTGGAACAGATCCGCCACAGCCTGGAGGACGACCTCGACCTGCGCAGCGACCCGGCAGTGCAGGCGCACGCCCTGCGGGACCAACTGGTAGCCCACAGCGGCCTGCACCTGAGCATCCTCGACAGCCGCAGCGGCCAGCCGCTGATGAGCTTCGGCGACCGGGCCGCGGCCAGCGTCGCGGCCAACCGCGCCCTCCTCGCCAGCCTGCAGACGGACGCCCGCCAGCCGGTGTTCCAGAGCTGGGTCACCGGCAGCGACCAGCGCCTGCTGAGCATCGGCGCGTCGTTGCGGATGAAGAACGGCACCCCGGTGCAGGTGCTGCTGAGCAGCGAGCGCGGTGCCGACGAGCGCCTGCTCGACGGTTTCCTGCGCGCCACCCTGCTGGCCCTGCCCTTCCTCCTGCCGTTGATCGCCCTGGCCGCCTGGTGGGTGGTGCGCGCCGGCCTCGAACCGCTGAACCGCTTCCGCCGGGTGGCCGCCCAGGTCAGTCCGCAGGACCTGTCCTACCGGATTCCCGAGCAGAACCTGCCGCGCGAGCTGGACAGCCTGGCGCGCAGCTTCAACCACATGCTCGGCCGCCTCGAGGATGGCGTACGCCAGCTGTCGCAATTCTCCGACGACCTGGCCCACGAACTGCGCGCGCCGATCTGCAACCTGCTCGGGCGCAACCAGGTGCTGCTCAGCCAGACCCGCGACGGCGCGGCCTACCGCGAGGCACTGGAGTCCAACGCCGAGGAACTGGAGCGGCTGTCGCGGATCGTCACCGACATGCTGTTCCTGGTGCAGGTGGACAACCCGGCGATCCAGGCCCAGTTCGGCCGGGTGGCGCTGCACGAGCAGGCGGCCAAGGTCATCGACCTGTACGAGATGGTCGCCGAGGACAAGGGCGTCGAACTGCGCCTGTCCGGCAGCGGTTTCGCCCATGGCGACAACCTGATGATCCAGCGCGCCATCTCCAACCTGGTCTCCAACGCGGTGCGCCACACTCCGCAAGGCGGGCGCATCGACGTGCGGATCGGCCGCCGCGCCGGCCATACCGAACTCATGGTCAGCAACGACGGCCCGGGCATTCCAGCGGACTACCTGCCGCACCTGTTCGAACGCTTCTACCGCCGCGCCGGCCGCCAGCCCGGCGCCCAGGCCGGCACCGGCCTGGGCCTGGCCATCGTGCAGTCGATCATGGCCTACCACGGCGGCCGCGCCGAGGCGGAAAGCGTGCCACAGCAGAAGACCCACCTGCGCCTGCTGTTCCCTGCGACGGGCGCTGCCTGACGCCGGCTTCAGCAACCGACGCGGCGCCGCCACAGCCGGTACTCGCCGCAGAAACCGGCGAGGAACAGCGCCAGGCCGAGCGCCAGCAGGGTCCAGGGGGTCCGCAGCGGGGCGCGCTGGAGCGGCGGTTCGCCGTGCAGCAGGACGAAGCATTGCAGCAGCGCCCAGAACATCGCGGCGACGCCGCCAAGCATGGCCAGGCGGCACAACCAGCCGAGCCAGCAGCCTCGGCGCGAGGGCTTATCCGGAAATGTCCCCGACACGTATTCACCTCCACATCCGCCACCGGCACTCTAGCCGAGAGGCGGACGGCGGTGTGTCATGCAAGCGCAATGGCTGGGAAAGGCATTCGTCAGGAACAGGCAGCGAGAATAACTCAGGGCGAAGGCGGCAGGCCCTCCTCGACCCGGCCGAGCCGCTCGTCGGTCCGCTCGATGTCGGTGCTGTCCCAGCCACCACCCATCGCCGCGATCAGTTGCACGCTGGCGGTCAGGCGGCTGCCGAGCAGGGTCAGCACGCTGCGCTCGTTGCTCAGCGCGGTGGCCTGGTTGGTGACCACGTCGGTGTAGTCGACGGTGCCGGCCTTGTACTGGTTCTCGGCCAGGCGCAACGCCTCGCGGGCCGACTCCAGCGCCTCGCGCTGCACGCCGCTCTCCTCGTCGAGCACGCTCAGTTGCACCAGGTAGTCCTCGACCTCGCGGAAACCATCGAGCACGGTCTGCCGGTAGGTCGCCACGGTCTGGTCGTAGGTCGCCTCGGCCTGGTCCACCTGGGAGCCGATCAGGCCACCGTCGAACAGGGTCATGGCGAACTGCGGGCCGATCGACCAGAAGCGGTTCGGCGTGCTGATCCAGTTGCTCAGGCTGCCGCTGCGGTAGCCGCCGGCGGCGCTCAGGGTGAGGTCGGGGAAATAGGCGGCCTTGGCCACGCCGATCTGCGCGTTGGCGGAAATCACCTTGCGTTCCGCCGAGGCGATGTCCGGCCGTCGTTCGAGCAATTGCGACGGCACCATCGCCGGCAGCTCCGGCAGCTTCGGCACGCCGGCCACCGGCGGCAGGTTGAACTGCGCCGGCGGCAGGCCGACCAGCACGGCGATGGCATGTTCCAGCTGGGCACGCTGGTACTTCAGGTCGATGGCCTGGGCCTGGGTGCTTTTCAGCTGGGTGCGGGCCTGGGCCACGTCGGCCCTGGTGACGATGCCGGCGCGGTATTTGTTCTCGGCCACCTTCAGCGAACGCTCGTAGCCCGCGACGGTGGCGTTGAGCAGGCGGATCTGCTCGTCCATCACCCGCAGTTGCAGGTAATTCTGCGCCAGTTGCGACTGCTGGCTGAGGCGCACCGCGGCGAGGTCGGCGGCGCTGGCATGCAGGCTCGCCTGGTTGGCTTCCAGTTGCCGGCGCAGCTTGCCCCAGAGATCGACCTCCCAGCTGACGCCGAGGCTGGTCGAATAACTGTTGCTGATGGCGCCAGAGCCACCGCCGCTGCTCACCGTCGAACCATCGGGCAGGCGCACGGTGCTGTCGCCGCCGCCCTGGCCGCTGCGGGTCTTGCCCACGTTGCCGGTGATCGACGGGAAGAACGCGGCCCGCGCGCCGCGCACCAGCGCCTCGGCCTGGCGGAACTGCGCCACCGACTGGGCCAGGGTCTGGTTGGAACGTTCCAGGTGCATCTGCAGGTCGTTCAGGGTCTGGTCGCCGTACAGCTCCCACCAGGCGCCGCGCTGGAACACGTCGCGCGGCTCGGCGCGGCGCCAGCCTTCGGCTTCCTTGAATTCGGCGGGCACCGCCAGGTCCGGTCGCTGGTAGTCGGGGCCGATGGCGCAGCCGCCGAGGGCGGCGACCAGGGCCAGGGCGAGCAGCGAGGGGGTGTGTTTCATAGGGGTGTCTCCAGCGCACCGTCCGTGCGTACGCCGCGTTTCTGGTTGACCCAGTGGCGCAGGCGGTCGAGATAGAGGTAGACCACCGGGGTGGTGTACAGGGTCAGCAACTGGCTGCCGATCAGCCCGCCGACGATGGTGATGCCCAGCGGCCGGCGCAGCGCGGCGTCGCCGCCGATGCCGAAGATCAGCGGCAAGGCGCCGAGCAAGGCGGCCAGGGTGGTCATCATGATCGGCCGGAAGCGCATCATGCAGGCCTCGAGGATCGCCTCGCGCGGGCTCAGGCCGTGGCTGCGCTCGGCCTCCAGGGCGAAGTCGATCATCATGATGGCGTTCTTCTTGACGATGCCGATCAGCAGGATGATGCCGATCAGCGCGATCAGGCTCAGCTCGCTGCGGCAGAGGATCAGCGCGAGCAGCGCGCCGACCCCGGCCGAAGGCAGGGTCGAGAGGATGGTCAGCGGGTGCACGTAGCTCTCGTAGAGGATGCCGAGGACGATGTACACCGCCAGCAGCGCCAGGAGGATCAGCCAGGGCATCTGGTTCTGGGTGTCCTGCACCGCGCCGGCGTTGCCCTCGAAGCTGGTCTGCACGTCCACCGGGATGTGCAGCGGCTCCAGGGCCTGCATGATGGCCTCGCGGGTCGGGCCGATCTGCGCGCCCGGCGCCAGGTTGAAGGACAGCGTGGTGGCGGCGAACTGGCCCTGGTGGTTGACCTCCAGCGGTGCCCGGCTCGGTTCGTAGTGGCTGAACGCGGACAGCGGCACGCGCTGGCCGTCGTTGCCGATCACCTGGACCTGGCGGAGGATTTCCGGGCTCTGCTGGTACTGCTGGTCGACCTCCATCACCACCCGGTACTGGTTCAGCGGGTTGAAGATGGTCGACACCTGGCGCTGGCCGAAGGAGTCGTTGAGCACCGCGTCGACCATCTCCACGTTGATCCCCAGGGTCGCCGCGCGGTCGCGGTCGATCACCAGGCGGGTCTGCACGCCCTTGTCCTGGGAATCGCTGTTGACGTCCACCAGCTGCGGCAGCTTGCGCATCGCCGCCTCGACCTTCGGCGCCCATTCGCGGAGCAGGGTCAGGTCGTCGCTGCGCAGGGTGAATTCGTACTGCGCGTTGCTGTCGCGGCCGCCCAGGCGCACGTCCTGGCCGGCGTTGAGATAGAGCGCCGCGCCGGGCACCTTGGCGATCCGCTCGCGCAGCCGGGTGAGGACCTTCTCCACCGGATCGCGTTCGCCGATCGGCTTGAGGGTGACGAAGAACGAACCGGTGTTGCTCGATTGCCAGCGGCCGCCGCCGATGAAGCCGACCACATTCTCTACCGCCGGGTCGGAAGAGAGGATCTTGCGGTACTCGCCCATCTTCGCACTCAACGCCTGGAACGAAATGCTCTGGTCGGCCACCGCGTAGCCACGCAGGCGCCCGGAGTCCTGCTGCGGGAGGAAGCCCTTGGGCACCACCACGAACAGCCAGAGGTTCATCGCGATGCAGGCCAGCATGATCACCACCATCAGCCGCGAGTGCTCCAGCGCCCAGCCCAGGCTGGCGCGGTAGCGCAGCATGAAGGCGCTGAAGAACCGGTCGCCGCGCCGCGCCAGGGAGGCGCCCTGCGGCCGCTTCAGCGGGCGCAGCAAGCGTGCGCAGAGCATCGGCGTGAGGGTCAGGGATACCACCAGGGACACCAGGATCGCCGCCGACAGGGTCACCGCGAACTCGCGGAACAGCCGTCCGGTGAGTCCACCCATCAGCAGCAGGGGGATGAACACCGCGACCAGCGAGAGCGTCATCGACAGCACGGTGAAACCGACCTGGCGGGCGCCGGTGATCGCCGCCTGGATCGGCGGGTCGCCCTCCTCGATGCGCCGGGCGATGTTCTCCACCACCACGATGGCGTCGTCCACCACGAAGCCGGTGGCGATGATCAGCGCCATCAGCGACAGATTGTTCAGGCTGAAGTCGCACAGGTACATGACCGCGAAGGTGCCGATCAGCGAGACCGGCACCGCCAGGCTGGGGATCAGCGTCGCGCGGCCGTTGCGCAGGAACAGGAAGACCACCAGGATCACCAGCGCCACCGAGATCAGCAGGGTCAGCTCGGCCTCCGCGAGCGAGGCGCGGATCGACGGGCTGCGGTCGTCCATCACGTTCAGCTTGACCTGCGGCCCGAGCAGTTCCTGCAACACCGGCAGTTGCGCGTGGATGGCGTCGGTGGCCTCGATGATGTTGGCGCCGGGCTGGCGGGTGACGATCAGCAGCACCGCCGGCAGGTCATCGGAGAAGCCGGCGTTGCGCACGTCCTCCACCGAGTCGCTGATCTTCGCCACGTCGCCCAGGCGCACCGCGGCGCCATTTTCGGCGTTGTAGTGGATGACCAGCGGCTGGTACTCGCGGGCCTTGCGCAACTGGTCATTGGCGTCCACCTGCCAGTGCTTGTCGTCCTTCTCGATGGCGCCCTTGGGTCCGTTGCTGTTGGCCGCGGCGATGGCCGTGCGCACGCTGTCCAGGGACAGCCCGTACTGGCTCATGGCATCCGGATTGAGGTCGACCCGCACCGCCGGCAGCGAGCTGCCGCCGATGCTCACCTGCCCTACCCCCCGCACCTGCGACAGCTTGGGCGCCAGCACGGTCGAGGCGAGGTCGTACATCTCGCCGCGGCTCTGGGTCTCCGAGGTCAGGGTGAGGACCATGATCGGCATGTCCGAGGGGTTGGCCTTGCGGTAGCTGGGATTGTTCGGCATGCCGCTGGGCAGCAGGCTCATCGCGCCATTGATCGCCGCCTGCACCTCGCGGGCGGCGCCGTCGATGTCCTTCTCCAGGTCGAACACCAGCACCACGGTGGTCGAGCCCAGCGAACTGCTGGAGGTCATCTCGCTGATTCCGGCGATCCGTCCCAGCGAGCGCTCCAGCGGGGTGGCCACCGACGAGGCCATGGTCTCCGGGCTGGCGCCCGGCAGGCTGGCGCTGACCACGATGGCCGGGAAATCGACGTTGGGCAGCGGCGCCACCGGCAGCAGGCCGAACGACAGGGTGCCGGCCAGCAGCAACGCCAGGGTCAGCAGCGTGGTGGCGACCGGGCGGCGGATGAAGGGCGTGGACAGGCTCATCGCCCGGCGTCCCCGTCGAGCCCGGCCTCGGTGTTCAGGTCCAGCCCGCGCTGCTTGCGCCAGGCCGCCCAGCGACGGGCCAGGCGGTCGAAGTAGAGATAGATCACCGGGGTGGTGAACAGGGTCAGGACCTGGCTCAGCAGCAGCCCGCCGACCATGGTGATGCCCAGCGGCTGGCGCAGCTCGGCGCCGGCGCCGCCGGCGAGCATCAGCGGCAGCGCGCCGAGCAGCGCGGCCATGGTGGTCATCAGGATCGGCCGGAAGCGCAGCAGGCAGGCCTGGTAGATCGCCTCATGGGGCGGCTTGCCTTCGTTGCGTTCGGCGTCTAGGGCGAAGTCGATCATCATGATCGCGTTCTTCTTGACGATGCCGATCAGCAGGATGATGCCGATGATCGCCACGATGCCGATCTCCTGCCCCGCCAGCATCAGCGCCAGCAGCGCGCCGACCCCGGCCGAAGGCAGGGTCGAGAGGATGGTCACCGGATGGATGAAGCTCTCGTAGAGGATGCCCAGGACGATGTACATGGTCACCACCGAGGCGAGGATCAGCAGCAGCGTATTCGACAGCGAAGCCTCGAAGGCCAGCGCCGCGCCACGGAAGCTGCCCTGCATGCTCAGCGGCAGCTCCAGGCTGGCCTCGACGCCACGGATCGCCTCGACCGCCTCGCCCAGGGAGTAACCCTTGGCCAGGTTGAACGACAGGGTCGCCGAGGGGAACTGGGCGATATGGTTGATCGCCAGCAGGGTATGCCGCTCCTCCACCTTCGCCAGGCTCGACAGGCGCACCTGGGTGCCGTCGCTGGACGGCACGTAGAGCTGCTCCAGGGCCTGCGGGCCGAGCTGGAACTGCGGCGCCACCTCGAGCACCACGCGGTACTGGGTGGCCTGGGTGAAGATGGTCGAGATCAGCCGCTGGCCGAAGGCGTTGTAGAGCACGCTGTCGATGTCGGAGAGCTTCACGCCGAGGCGCGAGGCGGTGTCGCGGTCGATGTTCAGGTAGGCCTGCAGGCCCTTGTCCTGCCAGTCGCTGGCGACATCGGCGAGCTGCGGCAACTCCTGCAGCCGCGCCACCAGCTTCGGCACCCACTCGGCGAGCACGTCCGGGTCGGCGTCCTGCAAGGTGAACTGGTACTGGGTGCGGGCGACCCGGTCCTCGATGGTCAGGTCCTGCACCGGCTGCATGTACAGCTTGATCCCGGCCAGGTGGTCGAGCTCGGGCTGCAGGCGCTGGATCACCTCGCTGGCGGTGACGTCGCGCTCGCTGTGCGGCTTGAGGTTGATCAGCAGGCGCCCGGTGTTTAGGGTCGGGTTGCTGCCGTCGACGCCGATGTAGGAAGACAGGCTGGCCACCGCCGGGTCCTTCAGCACCACCTCGGCAAGGGCGCGCTGGCGCTCGGACATGGCCTGGAAGGAAATCGACTGCGGCGCTTCGGCGATACCCTGGATCACCCCGGTGTCCTGCACCGGGAAGAAGCCCTTGGGCATGGCCAGGTAGAGCAGCGCGGTCAGCGCCAGGGTGGCGACGGCCACCAGCAGGGTCAGCGGCTGGTGCCGCAGGACCACCCGCAGGGCCTTGGCGTATTGTGCAATCAGGCCATCGATGACGCGTCCCGCGGCGCGCGCGAAGCGGCCCTGCCTGTCCTCGTCGACGTGGCGCAGCAGCTTGGCGCTGAGCATCGGCGTAAGGGTCAGGGAGACGAAGCCGGAAATCAGGATCGCCACCGCCAGGGTGATGGCGAACTCGCGGAACAGCCGCCCGGCGACGTCGCCCATGAACAGCAGCGGGATCAGCACGGCGATCAGCGAGAAGGTCAGCGAGATGATGGTGAAGCCGATCTGCTTCGAGCCCTTGAGCGCCGCGTCCAGCGGCGAGTCGCCCTGCTCCAGGTAGCGGGCGATGTTCTCCACCATGACGATCGCGTCGTCGACCACGAAGCCGGTGGCGATGGTCAGCGCCATCAGGGTCAGGTTGTTGATCGAGAAGCCGGACAGGTACATCACGCCGAAGGTGCCGATCAGCGACAGCGGCACGGCGAAGCTGGGAATCAGGGTGGCATAGACGTTGCGCAGGAACAGGAAGGTGACCATCACCACCAGCGCCACCGCCAGCGCCAGCTCGAACTGCACGTCCTTGACCGAGGCGCGGATGGTGGTGGTGCGGTCGGTCAGCACTTGCACGTCGAGGTTGCCCGGCAGGGTCGATTGCAGCTGCGGCAGCAGCGCCTTGATCCGGTCGACCACTTCGATCACGTTGGCCCCCGGCTGGCGCTGGATGTTCAGCACCACCGCCGGCAGGTTGTTGGCCCAGGCGGCCAGGCGCACGTTCTCGGCATCGTCCTCGACGCTGGCGACGTCGCGGATGCGCAGCGGCGAGCCGTTCTTGTAGGCGATGATCAGGTCGCGGTAGGCGTCGGCCGAGCGCAACTGGTCGTTGGCGTCCAGGGTCGAGGCACGGGTCGGGCCGTCGAAGCTGCCCTTGGGACCGTTGAGGTTGTTGCTGGTCACCGTGCTGCGCAGGTCCTCCAGGCTCAGCCCCGCCGCGGCCAGCGCCGTCGGGTTGGCGCGCACCCGCACCGCCGGGCGCTGGCCGCCGCTGATGCTGACCAGGCCGACCCCGGAGATCTGCGAGATCTTCTGCGCCAGGCGGGTATCCACCAGGTCCTGGATCTGCGGCAGCGGCATGCCGTCGGACATCACCGCCAGGGTCAGGATCGGCGCGTCCGCCGGGTTCACCTTGCTGAATACAGGCTGGTTCGGCAGGTCGTTGGGCAGCAGGCTCTGCGCGGCGTTGATCGCCGCCTGGACTTCCTGCTCGGCGACGTCGAGGTTGCTCTGCAGGCTGAACTGCAGGGTGATCACCGAGGCGCCGCCGGAACTGCTGGAAGACATCTCGTTGAGCCCCGGAATCTGCCCGAGCTGGTTCTCCAGCGGCGCGGTGATCGACGAGGTCATGATCTCCGGGCTGGCGCCGGGGTACAGGGTGACCACCTGGATGGTCGGGTAGTCCACTTCCGGCAACGCCGAGATCGGCAGGAAGCGGTAGGCGATCAGGCCCGAGAGCAGGATCGCCACCATCAGCAGGGTGGTCGCGACCGGCCGCAGGATGAACGGGCGGGACGGGTTCATTCAGCGCTCCCGCTGCCCACCGAGTCGCCCTGGAGGCCGCTGGGACGGCCGGTCTGCGGTTTCTGCGGCTCGCCCTCGAGGACCTGCGGGGAGGCTTCGGCGACACGCACTTCCATACCGTCGCGCAGGCGGTCGGTGCCTTCCACCACCACCTGTTCGCCGGCCTTCAGGCCGCTTTCCACCACCACCCGCTCGTTCTCGCTGGTGCCGATGGCGACGCTGCGCTGGCTGACCTTGCTGTCGGCGCCGACCACGTACACATAGATGCCGTTGGTGCCGCGCTGCACGGCGTTGGCCGGAATGGTCAGCACGCCCTTGAGGGTCTGCGCCAGCAGGCGCACGTTGACGAACTGGTTGGGGAACAGCTTGCCGTCGGCGTTCTCGAAGCGCGCCTTGAGCTTGACCGTGCCGGTGGTGGTGTCGATCTGGTTGTCCAGGGTGGCCAGCACGCCTTCGGCGAGGACCTTTTCCTGGTTGCGGTCCAGCGCGGTGACCGCCAGCTTGCCAGGACCGCTCATCTGCTCGACGACGGTGCCGATCTGCTGCTGCGGCAGGCTGAATACCACCGAGATCGGCTTGACCTGGGTGATCACCACCAGCGGCGTGGTGTCGCCGCTGGTGACCAGGTTGCCGATGTCCACCTGGCGCAGGCCGAGGCGCCCGGAAATCGGCGCGCGGACCTCGGTGAAGGCCAGGTTGAGACGGGCGTCGTCGACCTGGCCCTGGTTGGTGCGGATGGTGCCCTGCAACTGGCGGACCTGGGCTTCCTGGGTATCCAGGGTCTGCTTGGCGATCGAGTCCTCGGCGTACAGGCCCTTGTAGCGCTGCAGGTCGATCTCGGCGTTCTTCAACTGCGCCTGGTTCTGCATCAGCGTACCCTCGGCCTGGGCCAGCGCCGCCTTGTAGGTACGCGGGTCGACCACCGCCAGCAGGTCGCCGGCCTTGACCTCCTGGCCCTCCTGGAACAGTACCTTGACCAGCTCGCCATTGACCCGCGGCTTGACGTTCACCGTATTGAAGGCGGTGACGGTGCCCAGCGCATTGAAATGCAGGGCCAGGTCGCCCTGCTCGACCCTGGCCACGCCGACGGTGAGCGCATTGGCCTTGGGCAACGCGGCACCCGGCTTGCCGCCGCGACCGGGCCGCCCGTCGGAGGACGGCGCCGAGGCGGGTGCGGCCAGCCACATCACCAGGCCGATCACGGCGGCGAAGGCCAGGGCGGTGATCAGCCACGGGCGCAGGGTACGGAACTTGGATTTACCGGTGGTTGGAGTCATGGTTCTTCTTCAGGCTAGAACGGAGGCGCTTTTTCCAGGCTGCACGATAAGCATTGCGGGAGCCCAGGCAAAGCCTCTTTACCCGCTATTTACCCTTGCTTTACCGATAGTTAGATGTTTCCGGGGCATGCCCGGCAGCCTCGGCGCAGGGTGGCATCCGCCTATGACAACAAACGGCTTGCTCCGTTACGGGCAAAGGCTTGAAATAGACCGTTTCCCCATCCGCCCGCCAGTTTTCGCAGGGACGAGACGATGATCGATCATCTGAAACAGCGCTTTGCCTTCGCTCCGCAGCCGCGCCGGGTTCCATTCGCTGCGCTATGTGCAGCGTAGCGGCGAATACCTCGCGGTGCGCCGCAACGTCAGCGAGCCGCCGCACTTCCGCCAGGACCGTGGCGCCATGCTCTGCGTGCGGCTGGACGGCGTGGAGGCCTACGCCGCCACCAGCGACCTTTCCCTCGCCGGCCTGCAAGCCGCCCTGGAGCGTGCCGAACGGCAGGCCGAGCGGATCGCCCGGCACGCTCTGTTCGACGTGCGCGGGTTGGCGCCGGCGAGTGGCCGCTCGCACTACCGCTCACCGAACCAGGACGCGCCCTTCCCCTCCCTCGCCGAGTGCTACGAGCTGCTCGCCGAGGAGTCCGCCAGGGTGCCGCGCGACGAGCGCCTGGTGAACTGGAGCGTGTTCCTCGAAGTCAGCCGCCAGGAACAGCTGTACCTGAACAGCGCCGGCGCCGAGCACTACCACGAGCAGCGCTTCGTCTATCCCGGCGCCAGCGTCACCGCCTACGACGGCCACGACAGCCAGACCCGCAGCTTCGGCGGCCATCACGCCGGCCAGCAGGGCGGCGCCGAGGTGATCGATCGCCTCGGCCTGGTCGGCGCCGCGCCGCGCATCGCCGACGAGGCCCTGCAACTGCTGGCGGCGCCGAACACCCCGGATGGCCGCCGCGACCTGCTGCTGATGCCGGACCAGATGATCCTGCAGATCCACGAATCGATCGGCCACCCGCTGGAACTCGACCGCATCCTCGGCGACGAGCGCAACTATGCCGGCACCAGCTTCATCAAGGTCGAGGACTTCGGCCGCTACCAGTACGGTTCCAGCCTGCTCAACGTCAGCTTCGACCCGCAGATCCCCGAGGAACTGGCCAGCTATGGCCAGGACGACGACGGCAGCCCGGCGCGCAAGGAATTCCTGATCCGCGAGGGACGCCTGCTGCGCCCGCTCGGCGGCGCCCTGTCGCAGTTTCGCAGCGGCCTCGAAGGGGTCGCCAACAGCCGCGCCAGCAGCTGGAACCGCGCGCCCATCGACCGCATGGCCAACCTCAACCTGGAACCCGGCGACAGGAACCTCGCCCAACTGGTCGGCGGCATCGAGCGCGGGGTACTGATGTCCTACAACCGTTCCTGGTCGATCGACGACGCGCGCAACAAGTTCCAGTTCGGCTGCGAATGGGGCCGGCTGATCGAGGACGGCGAACTCAAGGGCGTGGTGAAGAACCCCAACTACCGGGGCATCTCCGCGCAATTCTGGCGCAACCTCTGCGCGGTGGGCGACGCCAGCACCTTCGAGGTGCTCGGCACGCCTTACTGCGGCAAGGGCGAGCCGAACCAGATGATCCGCGTCGGCCATGCCTCGCCGGCCTGCGTGTTCAGCGACGTGGACGTATTCGGAGGAGACACCTGATGCAACAGCGGCAGCATTTCGAGGCGCTCGCCGAGGACCTGCGCCGGCAGTTGGCCGAGGGCGAGGACTTCACCCTCTGGTACAGCGCCGAGGACTCCGAGTTCATCCGCTTCAACCGGGCGCGGGTACGCCAGGCCGGTCGGGTGCGCCAGGCCACCACGCTGCTCCGGCTGATCCGCGACGAGCGCCAGGCGAGCCTCGACCTGACCCTCTCCGGCATCCCGGAAGAAGACCGCCAGCGCCTGGGCGACGGTCTCCGGCAACTGCGCTGGAGCCTCGCCTGGATTCCCGCCGATCCCTACCTGCTGCTGGACACCACCCCCTGGCAGCGCCTCGACGAAAGCCTCGGCGAGCCTCCCGACAGCGGCGAGCTGCTGGCCGGGATCGAGCGCCAGGCGCGCGACCTCGACCTGGTCGGTATCTACGCCGCCGGGCCGCTGTTCCGCGGCTTCGCCAACTCCTGGGGGGCGTTCGGCTGGCATGCCGGCAGCAGCTTCAACTTCGACTGGAGCCTGTTCCACGCCAACGGCCAGGCGGTCAAGGCCGACTACGCCGGCCAGCGCTGGGATGGCGAACGCTTCGCCCGGCGCTTCGAGCAGGCGCGCGAACAGCTTGGCCACCTGGGCAAGCCGGTGCGCCAGCTGAAGCCCGGCGACTACCGCGCCTACCTGGCACCGGCGGCACTCGAGGAAGTCCTGCAGATGCTCTGCTGGGGCGGTTTCTCCGCGCGCGCCCTGGCCACCGGGGAAAGCCCGCTGCAACGCCTGCACAACGGCGATGCCCTGCTCAGCCCGCTGCTGAACCTCGGCGAGCGTCCGGCCGGCTCGCCGTCACCGGCGTTCAGCGCGGAAGGCTCGCCACGCGCCGACGTCGAGCTGATCGGCGGCGGCCGTCCGGGCGGCCGCCTGGTGAGTTCGCGCAGCGCCCGCGAGTACGGTCTGCAGGCCAATGGCGCCGACGCCGGCGAAGCGCCGAGCGCGCTGGACATGGCTGGCGGCAGCCTGGAGCAGGAACGCATTCTCGCCGCCCTGGACACCGGCCTGTACATCGGCAACCTGTGGTACCTGAACTACTCGGACATGCCCGCCGCGCGCCTGACCGGGCTGACCCGCTTCGCCACCTTCTGGGTGGAGAACGGCCAGATCCAGGCGCCGGTCAGCACCATGCGCTTCGATGACAGCCTGTACAGCTTCCTCGGCGCGCACCTGGAAGATCTCAGCCATGAGCGCGAGCTGCGCCTGTCGAACAGCACCTACGGCGAACGCCACACCGACTCCATGCACCTGCCGGGCGCGCTGACCGGGCGCTTCACCCTCACCCTCTGAGAACAGGCCTGGCCCCCGGCGGTTCTACGCCGGGGCGTCCCGCCTCCCGGCGCCATCATCAAGCCACCCTAAACGGAGCGGTTCCCTCCTCGTCCTCCTCTCTGGTGAGACACGCCCGAGAGGAACCACCCGCACGCCTGACCTACTTGCTACACGGAGGTGAACCTATGCCCGCTTTGAGTCGCCGTTCGTTCGTCACCCTGACCGCCCTGGCCTCCAGCAGCGCATTGCTGAGTCCGGCGGCGTTCGCCGGCACCGGCAGGAAAACTGCCGCGGAACCGCAGGAAATATTTCTGGATTTCAACGAAAGTCCCTACGGCCCCTCCGCCAGGGCCAGGGCCGCCATGCAGGAGGCTGCCCCGCTCTGCGGTCGCTACGACTATGACACCCAGGACGCCCTGGTCGGCCTGTTCGCCAAGCAGAACGACGTTCCCGCGGAATGCGTGCACGCCTACTGCGGCTCGCGCCAGCCGCTGCAGTACGCCATCGCGGCGTTCACCGGCAAGGCGCGCAGCCTGGTCATGGCCGATCCTTCCTATGACTCGGTGGCCAGCGCCGCACAGGCCCAGGAAGCGCAGGTGCATGCGGTGGCCCTGGACGGCGAGGCGAGCCACGATATCGAACGCATGCTCGCCGCGGCGCAGCAGGATGCCGGACTGATCTACATCTGCAATCCGAACAACCCGACCGGCACCCTCACCCCGCACGAGCGGATCGTCCAGGCCATCGAGCGCAAGCCGGCGCACAGCGTGGTACTGGTCGACGAGGCCTACATCCATTTTTCCGATGCGCCGAGCGTCATCGGCCTGGCCGCCCGGCGCAAGGACCTGCTGGTCCTGCGCACCTTCTCCAAGCTCTACGGCATGGCCGGTGCCCGGCTAGGCCTGGCGATCGGACATCCCGAACTGCTGGCCCGGCTGGAGCGCTTCGGCGGCCACAACGTGGTGCCCTCGCCCACCGCCCACGCCGGCCTGGAAAGCCTGCGCGAGGGCGAACTGGTGCCACGGCGCAAGCGGCAGAACGCGGAGATCCGCGAGCGCACCATCGCCTGGCTGCGCCAGCAGGGGTTCCGCTGCACCGCCTCGCAGTCCAATTGCTTCATGGTGGATATGCGCCGCCCCGCCGAGATGGTCATCGCCGAGCTGGAAAAGCAGCGGGTGTATGTAGGACGTCCGTGGGCCGCCTGGCCCAACTGGGTGCGCGTGACGGTCGGTAGCGAGGAAGAGATGCGGGCGTTCCAGAGCGCCTTCGCCAGCGTCAGCCGGCGCCACCAGGTGGCCGCGCGCTAGCGCTGCGTCTCTGCGACGCAGGGCGGATGACCGCGCCGCGATTATCCGCCCTGCTCATGACCCTAGGCGAGCGGCCAAGGGATTCGGGTTCGCCCGTTACCAGCCAGCCAGGCTGACGGTCATGGGACGAAGCGGGTTGGCCGTGGGGCTCAGAGAACCGCCAGGGCCGCCGCGTAGTTCGGCTCGTCGGCGATCTCGCCGACCAGCTCGCTGTGCAGCACCTTGTCCTGCTCGTCGAGCACCACCACGGCGCGCGCGGCCAGGCCGGCCAGCGGGCCGCTGGCGATGGCCACGCCATAGTTCTCGAGGAACTCGCGGCCACGCAGGGTCGACAGGTTGACCACGTTCTCCAGGCCCTCGGCGCCGCAGAAGCGCTTCTGCGCGAACGGCAGGTCGGCGGAGATGCACAGCACCACGGTATTGGCCAGCTTGCCGGCCTCGACGTTGAACTTGCGGACCGAGGTGGCGCAGGTCGGAGTGTCGACGCTGGGGAAGATGTTCAGCACCTTGCGCTTGCCGGCGAAGTTTTCCAGGGTCACGTCGGCGAGGTCGCCGCTGACCAGGCTGAAGGCCGGAGCCTGGGCGCCTTTCTGCGGAAGCTGGCCGTCGACGTTGACCGGGTTGCCCTTGAGAGTCACTTGAGCCATTGCGTTGTTCCTTCTTGGTCGGTGAGAGGCCACCCGCCGCAAGGCCGGTGGCGGAAGCATTCGGGGCCGGCGACGATGCTAACACGGTTTACCCGAGCGAAAACCTCGGGTTTGAGCGTCGCCGCGACCACGCGGTCAGGACCTGGCGAAGTACTCCTTGGTCAGGCGGAATACCACCGGGCTGAGCAGCAGCAACGCGATCAGGTTGGGAATCGCCATCAGCGCGTTGAGGGTGTCCGCCACCAGCCAGGCGAAGTCCAGCTGGGTCATGGCACCGAACGGAATCGCCAGGGTCCAGACGATGCGGAACGGCAGGATCGAGCGGGTCCCCGCCAGGTATTCCCAGCAGCGCTCGCCGTAGTAGCTCCAGCCGAGGATGGTGGTGTAGGCGAACACCACCAGGGCCAGCGACAGGATGTAGTGACCGACGCCCGGCATCGCCGCCTCGAACGCCGCCGAGGACAGCGCCGCGCCGCTGGCGCCGCTGGTCCAGACGCCCGAGGTGATGATCGCCAGGCCGGTCAGGCTGCAGATGACCAGGGTGTCAATGAAGGTCCCGAGCATCCCGATCAGGCCGGAACGCACCGCGCTATGCGTGGTGCCGGCGGCCTGGGCGATGCCGGCGGTGCCGAGGCCGGCCTCGTTGGAGAAGATCCCGCGGGCGACGCCGAAGCGGATCGCCGCCATCACCGCCGCGCCGGCGAAGCCGCCGGTGGCGGCGATCGGCGTGAAGGCGTGGGTGAAGATCAGCTGGAACGCACCGGGGATCGCCTCGGCATGGACCACCAGGACGATCACCGAGGCGACGATGTAGCCGACGCACATGAACGGCACCAGCGCCTCGGCGACCTTGCCGATGCGGCGGATGCCGCCGAGAATCACCAGCCCGGTGACGATCATGGTGGCGACCCCGGTGGCCCAGTCCGGCACGCCGAAGGAGACCTCCAGGGCATCGGCCATGCTGTTGACCTGGACCATGTTGCCGATGCCGAAGCCGGCGAGCCCGCCGAACAGGGCGAAGGCCGCGCCGAGCCAGGCCCAGCGCTTGCCGAGACCGTTCTTGATGGCATACATCGGACCGCCGACGTGTTCGTTGCGCTCATCCTTCTCGCGGTAGTGCACCGCCAGCACTACTTCAGAGAACTTGGTGGCCATCCCCACCAGCGCCGTGCACCACATCCAGAACAGCGCGCCCGGACCGCCGAGGAAGATCGCCGTGGCCACCCCGGCGATGTTGCCGGTGCCGACGGTGGCCGCCAGGCAGGTCATCAGCGCCTGGAACGGGCTGATCTCGCCGCTGCTCTCGTCATCCTTGCTGCGCCCCTGCCAGAGCAGGCGAAAACCGACGCCCAGGCGCACCAGGGGCATGAACTTCAGGCCCAGCATCAGGTAAAGGCCGGTGCCGAGAATCAGCACCAGCATCAACGGCCCCCAGACCAAGCCGTTCAGGTCGACCACCCATTTCTGCAAGCTTTCCATCAGCGATCCTTCTTCTTGTTCGAATGATTGCGGCCCACCGGCGACGCACATCCGCAAAGCGGACGGATATCCCGGCGCGACAGGCCAAGGCTGCCGATCCTATCGAGGTTTTCCGGCTGAAATCGAGAAAAATCTTCGTGCGCAAAACCCGCGTCTCATTGCGCCTCGTCGGCCGGCTGGCGACCGAAGAGTTCCACCAGCCAGTCGACCAGCACCCGCACCCGCGGCGAAAGCTGGCGCTGCGAGGGATACAGGACGTGCAGCGGCAGCGTCGGCGGCAGCCATTCGCCGAGGACCTCGCGGAGGCTGCCGTCGGCCAACCCGGGCTCGACGTGATAACGCGGCGCCTGGATCAGCCCCAGGCCGGCCCGGCACGCCGCGACGTAGGCATCAGCGTTGTTGACACTGACCCGGCTGCGCATCGGCAGCGTGCGCAGGCGTCCGTCGACGCGGAACTCGAAGTCGAAGGTGCGCCCGCTGGACGGCGACTGGAAGTTCACCGCGAGGTGCCCGGCGAGCTCGTCGAGCCGCATGGGGACGCCATGGCGGCGCAGGTAGGCATCGCTGGCACAGGTCACCTGCGGCAGGTCGATCAGGTGCCGGCCGACCAGGCTGGAGTCGTGCAGTTCGCCGACCCGCAACACGCAGTCCACCCCCTCGCGCAACAGGTCGACCTGGCGATCGTTGCTGCTCAACTGCAGTTCCAGCTCCGGGTAGCGCTCGCAGAACTCCGGCAGGAAGGGAATCACCCGCATCCGCCCCAGCGCGCCCGGCAGATCCACGCGCAAGCGCCCGCGCGGATTGCCGAGGACGCGGGGAAAGCAGCTTTCCGCCTCTTCGAGGTCCGCCAGCAGGCGCACGCACCGCTCGTAGTAGGCCTGGCCGTCGAGGGTCAGGCTGACCTGCCGGGTGGTGCGCTGCAGCAACTGCACGCCGAGGTGCGCCTCCAGTTGCTGGATCGCCTGGGTCACGCTGGCGCGCGGCAACTCCAGGCTGTCCGCGGCCTTGCCGAAGGCACCCAGTTCGACGATCCGGGTGAAGACCTGCATGGCCTGGAAACGATCCATCGGGACCCCTCGATTATTTGGAAAATACGAATAGTAAAACCGCAACCATGGGCTTTATCCAGTTCAATCCAGGACCAAGAATGACGGCGTTTTCTTTTCCTTCCACGAGGCACGCCAGATGAAAACCCGTCGACTCGGCCGCAACGGTCCCTGCGTCTCCGCCATCGGCCTCGGCTGCATGGGCATGACCGACTTCTACACCACCGGCGGCGACCGCCGGGAAGCCATCGCCACCCTGCACCGCGCCCTGGAGCTGGGGCTGAATTTCTTCGACACCGCCGACATGTACGGTCCGTACAGCAACGAGGAACTGCTCGGCGAGGCCCTGCGCGGCAAGCGCGAACAGATATTCCTGGCCAGCAAGTTCGGCATCGTCCGCGACCCGGCCAACCCGGCGGCACGCGGCGTCGACGGCAGCCCGGCGCATATCCGCAAGTCCATCGAGGGCAGCCTGAAACGCCTCGGCACCGACCATCTGGACCTGTACTACCAACACCGCATGGATCCGCAGGTGCCCATCGAAGAGAGCGTCGGCGCCCTCGCCGAACTGGTGCGGGCCGGCAAGATACGCCATATCGGCCTCAGCGAAGCCTCGGCGGCAACCCTCGAGCGCGCCCACAAGGTGCATCCGGTCAGCGCGCTGCAAAGCGAATACTCGCTGTGGACCCGCGATCCGGAAGACACCGAAGTGCTCGCCGCCTGTCGCCGCCTGGGCATCGCCTTCGTTCCCTACAGCCCGCTCGGTCGCGGTTTCCTCACCGGCACACTGAAAAGTCCGGAAGACTTTGCCGCCGACGACTACCGTCGCTTCAGTCCGCGCTTCCAGGGCGAGAACTTCGCGAAGAACCTGAAGCTGGTGGACAAGGTCGGCGAACTGGCCGCGGCCAAGGGCGTGAAACCCTCGCAGCTGGCGCTGGCCTGGGTGCTGGCGCAGGGCGATGAGCTGATCCCGATTCCCGGCACCAAGCAGCGGCGCTACCTGGAAGAGAACGTCGCCGCGGCGGAACTGCGCCTGAGCGCGGCGGAACTGGCCGAACTGGATGCGATCTTCCCCACCGAGGCGGTCGCCGGCAATCGCTATAGCGAGGAAGGCATGCGCCTGGTCAATCTCTGAGACAGTGAAGCTGCGGTCACGTCCCCGTATGCCGGAGCCTGGTTGTAGGGCGAATCACCGCTTGCGGTTATCCGCCGCTTATCCGGGGTTTCGGCGGATACCGCCTGTGGCGGTATCCGCCCTACGGGTCTCTATCGCTCGCAATTTTCTGGCTGCCTACACGGCGGGAAAACGACGACGGGGCGGCCGCCATCGGCAGCCGCCCCGCTCCCCTCGGCGCCAGGCGAACTTCAGGGCGTCCACCAGTAGCGCACCACGTGGAAGAAGATCGGCGCGGCGAAGCACACCGAGTCCAGGCGGTCGAGCATGCCGCCATGGCCTTCGATCATGTGGCCCCAGTCCTTGACCCCGCGGTCGCGCTTGATCGCCGACATCACCAGGCCGCCGAAGAAGCCCAGCAGGTTGATCAGCAACGCGATCAGCGCCGCCTGCCAGAGGTTGAACGGGGTGATCCACCACAGCGAGGCGCCGATGGCGGTGGCCAGGGCGATGCCGCCGACGAAGCCCTCGACGGTCTTCGACGGCGAGAGGTTGGGGGCGATCTTGCGCTTGCCCAGCAGCTTGCCGCAGATGTACTGCATCACGTCGGAGAGCTGCACGACGATCACCAGGTAGGCGATCAGCAGCAGGTTGCGTCCTTCGAAACCGGGGATGTCGAGGGTCAGCAGGGCCGGCACGAAGGAGATGCAGAATACCGCCAGCATCAGGCCCCACTGCACTTTCGAGGCGCGCTCGAGGAAGTGCTTGGTGTCGCCGCCCAGCGAGGCGAGGATCGGCAACAGCAGGAACACGTACACCGGGATGAAGATCGAGAACATGCTGTACCAGTCGATGTAGATCAGCAGGTACTGCATCGGCAGCACGAAGTAGAACGCCGCTACCAGCGCCGGATAGTCGCTGCGCCGGGTCGGGGTGAGGGTGATGAACTCGCGCAGGGCGTAGAACGACACGCCGTAGAACAGCAGGATCACCGCCGCCTGGCCGAGCCAGAAGGCGAAACCGATCACCAGGACCATCGCCCACCAGGCGTTGATCCGCGCGTTGAGGTTGTCGATCACCGCGTTCGGCCCGGGGCCGGCGCGCCACTTGAGGACGAAGCCGGCCAGCGAGGCCAGCACCAGTAGCGCGCCGATACCGCCGAAGAGCATCCAGGTCTGTTCGTTCATCTCAGGCCTCCTCTTCCGGCGCCAGGTCCAGCAAGGCATTGCGCGCCCGCTCGAGGAACGCCTCCTTGCCCTCTTTCGCCGTGGCCACCAGCGGCTTGCCGAAGCTCAGGGTACAGAGCAGCGGCAACGGCAGCATGCGCCCCTTGGGCATGACCCGGTTGAGGTTGGCCAGCCACACCGGCACCAGTTCCACGTCGGGGTGGGCCAGGGACAGGTGGTAGATGCCACTCTTGAACGGCAGCAGCTTCACCTCGTCGTCCAGGTTGCGGGTGCCTTCGGGGAAGAGGATCAGCGAGTCGCCGCCATCCAGGGCCCGGTCGAGGGGCTCCAGCGGGTTGGCGTTGGCGTCGCCGCGCTGGCGATCGATGAGCACGCCGTTGAATACCCTGTTGATCACGTAGCTGCGCAGGCCGGGCTTGTTCCAGTAGTCGGCGCCGGCCACCGGCCGGGTACGTCGGCGCACCTCCGGCGGCAACGAGGCCCAGAGCAGGACGAAGTCACCGTGGCTGCTGTGGTTGGCGTAGTAGATACGCTGCTTGGGAATCGGCGTGGTGCCCAGCCAGAGGCTGCGCAAGCCGGTGATGGCGCGGGCGCCGGCGATGATGCCATAGGCGACGACAGATTCGAGCATGGGAAGACTCTTCAGGTTTGAGCGTTGAGTAGAGGGATCGACAACAGGCACGCCAGGGCCAGCAGGAACTGGACGGCACAGGCCACGGCCTGCCAGCGCAGCAGGCGCAACGCACCCTCGCTGCGCTGCTTCCAGCTACGCCCGGCGGCGTCCACGCGGGCCAGGCCGAGGCCGACCAGGGCCTGGTCCAGCTCGCGGGTCTGCGCCTCCAGCGCGGCGCCGGCGCGGCTGAAGCGCTCGAACAATTCGGCATCCAGGGCTACCCGCAGCGCCCAGTATTTCTGCCACAGGCCGAGCATGGCGACGACCAGCATGAGCGGAGCGAAGTAGCGCCAGCCGCTCCCCTGCAGCGACTGGTACAGGCCCAGGCCGATGGCCAGCAGGGTCAGCGCGGCGGACAGGCGGTCGAGTTCGCGGCCACGGCGCAGCAGCGCCGCCACCAAGGCCAGGGATTGCTCAGGCATGGCGCACCTCGCCCAGTTCCGCCGCTGGCTCCGGCGCGGCCCCGCTCAGCGCCACCAGGGTCCGCCGCTGGGCTTCGCCCAGCACCACCTGCGGGCGCGCCCGGCGCAACACGGCCACGGCCGAATCGACGTCCGCCGCGCGACCGCTGAGCAACAGCCAGGCGGCGACCAGCGTGGCGCTGCGCGAATAGCCCAGGGCACAGGCCACCAGCAGCGGCCCTTGCGCCAGCAGTTCGTCGATCAGCGCGGCGGCGCGCCGGCAGTCCTCGACGTCCGGCGCGACCAGGTCGAGCAATGGCAGGTTGCGATAGGCCAGCCCCTGCGGTTGGCAGGAAAGCTCGGCGGTAGCGTCGAGCAATGCGCGGAAGCGGCCGTCGGCCAGTTCCGCGGACGACGGCAGGCGCCCCAGCCAGAGACCCGGTAGCACCTCGTCCGGCTGCGGGCGACGACAGGTCCAGAGCCAGGCGTTGATCCGCGCGGCGAACAGGTACGGCGCCAGCAGCCAGCGCGCGGCGGCGCTCAGGCGCCCGTCGCGGCCCTTCTGGAAGCCGGCGGCGCCGAACAGCAGGTAGTTCAGCGCCACCAGCGCCAGGGCCAACGCCGGCCAGCACAGCCACAGCGCCGCACCGCCAAGCGCGAAGGCGACGGCGGCGCAGGCCAGCGCGCCGAGGCCGTAGCGAGCAGCCAGCCGCCGCCGTTGCCGGTCGCGGCTCAGGCTGGCGCGGGCGAAGGGCGCGGGCTGCGCCTGCGGCCACAGCCACACGCACAGCCAGCCGGCCAGCGCGCCGGTGGGCACATCGATGAAATGGTGCTGCCAGGTGGTCAGCACCGACAGCCCGATCAGCGCGAACCAGCCATGCAGCAGCCAGCGCCAGGCGCCGCTGGCGTAGCGCGCGTAGCAGACCCAGAGCACTACCAGCAGGGCGATGTGCAGCGACGGTGCCTGGTTGAACGGTTTGTCGAACCCCATCAGCACGTCGAACAGCCAGCCGAACACACCGCCCAGTTCCGGCCGTTCGAAGGTGAAGCGCAGGGGGAACAGCAGGAAGCAGCTCACCGACAGCACCTGGGCGCTGAGCAGGCGCAGGCAGTGGGTGTCCAGCTCGCGCTTGTCCCGCGGCAGCAACAGCGACAGGCCGTAGAGCAGGTCGATCGACCAGTACGGCAGGATGGTCCAGGGCCACAGCGGCATCCCGCGTTCCCAGTCGAAGACCAGGCTGCCGACGTCGCCGCGCTGACTGGTCAACCAGTTGGCCAGGCCATAGCTGGCGAAGAAGAACGGGCCGAGGAACAGCAGCCAGAGCACCGCCCGCTTCAGTACCCCCGGCTCGCGCGGCGCCATCAGCGGGCGACCTTCTGTGCCAGCGATACGCTGAAGATGCCCCACTGGTCGACCCGCTGGGTGATCTTGCGGAAGCCGGCGGCGGCCACCAGCTGGTCCATTTCCGCCTGGGTGCGGCGCCGCATCACCCAGGCCTGGCCCTGGCGGTGGCTGGTCAGCGCACGGGCGATCAGCTCCAGCTGCGGGTGCCAGGGCTGTCCGGTGTAGACCAGGTAGCCACCCTCCTCCAGCGCCTCGCCGAGGCCGGCGAGGGAGTCGCCGACCATGCGGTTGTCGGCGAACAGCTCGTAGAGCCCGGAAACCACCCCGAGGCTCGGTTTCGGTTGCAGCGCCGCCAGGTCGGCGCGATCGAAGGCGTCGCCCTTGACGAAGCGGGCTATGCCGGCGAGGCCCTTGCTTTCGATCAGGGCGCTGCCGTCACGCACGTTGATCTCGCTGTAGTCGCGCAGGAGGATGCTTTCCGGCAGCGGCTCGACGCCTTGCAGGGCTTCGAGGATGTAGCGGCCATGGCCGGCGGCGATGTCGACGATGCGCACCTCGCGCTGCTCCTCGCGCAACCGCTGCATGGCCAGGCGCAGGAGTTCCTCGACGTGCAGCTTGCGCTGGCGGATGCCGCGCCAGCCGATGGAGTCCAGGTAGTTGCGGTCGATCAGGCGACCCAGCGGGCCGGCGCCGGTGGGCTGGTTGCGGTAGACGTAGTCGAGGGTGCTGCCGGAATCGAAGCCGGTGTCGAAGCCCAGCTTGACCCCGTCCGACCACAGGCTGCCCAGGCGCAGGCCGGCACGGGTGGCGCGCCAGTAGAGATCGCGCGGCGAGTTCTTCGGCAACGGCGCGGCCAGCGCCTCGGCCTCGGCGCAGGTATGGCCCAGGCGGTCGGCGTCGAGCAGGCTCGGTCGTTCGGGTGCCGTGGCGAATGCCTCGAGGAGGAAGCGCCGGGCGCGGGCGACGGCCAGGTGACGATCGCGCTCGCCAAGGGTGTCGTGGAAGAAGCCGGGCAGGATGTGCTTTTCCTTGCGCAGGCTGCCGAGACGCTCGAAGAAACGCTCCTGCGGCCCGCGATGGACGACGAAGTCGGCCCCGGAAATCAGCAGTTGGGTGGGAATCTGGATCGCCTGGGCGTCGGCCACCACCCGCTCGGCAGCTTCGTAGAGGCCGAGCAGGACGTTCACCGAGATCGCCTTGGCGATCAGCGGGTCGCTGTCGTAGGAGGCGATCCGCTGCGGATCGTGACTGAGGAAGCGTGCCTTGACATAGCTGTTGACGAAAAAGTTGCCGCGCCACAGGCGCATCAGCTTCAGCCCGCTGCGGGCGAACGGCACGTAGAGCTTGACCTGGAACGCCGGCGAGGCCAACACCAGGGCGCGCACCTTGGGCGCGTAGTCGTGGGCCCAGGTGGAGACCAGCACCGCGCCGACGCTCTGCGCCACTACCGCCATCCGCTCTTCGGCGATGCCGTGGGCGGACTGGATATGGTCGACGAAGGTCTGTACGTCGCGCACGCTGGTGGCGAAGCTCGGACTGTCGCCGCGGGCCCCGGGCGAAAGCCCATGGCCACGGGCGTCCCAGGCGAAGAAGTCGTGTTCCGGCAGGTCGAGTTCGTCGACCAGGTGGGCGATCCGCCCGGAGTGCTCGTGGCCGCGGTGGAACAGCAGCACGGCCTGGCGCGTGCCGTCCGGCGCCGGGCGGCTGGCCGGCCAGTGGCGGTAGAAGAGTTCTACGCCATCGTGGGTGGTGAAACGCAATTCCTGTACGTCGCGCATGTGATGTCCCTATGTCGTTGCCCCTGCCGGAGCCCGGCGGGGTTGCTTCCTGCGGGCGCCCACCTCCATGGCGTTCGCCCGTTCCCTCTCAGGCCTGCCCGTCGCTGCCCGGCCGACCCGCGGCCAGCTCGGCCAGGCCCTGGCGCACACGGTTGCCGATGGTCAGCAGCAACAGGGCCGCGATCAGCAACATCAGCCAGTCGATCCAGGCCAGCGGCAACAGGCCGCTGGCCACCCCGGCGCCGATCACGCCGAAACACAGCGCCCGATCGCTCTTGCCCATCGGCCCGTCGTAGCGGCGCGAGGCGCCGACCATGGTGCCCAGCGCGCCGGCATACTCGCTGATCACCGCCAGCAGCACCACCAGAACCACCCACAGCGGGTTGACTCCCGGCAACAGGGCGAACGGCAGGTACAGGCCGCTGTCGGCGATCACGTCGGTGAGTTCGTTGAGGTAGGCGCCCAGGTCGGATTTCTGTCCGAACTCGCGGGCAAGCATGCCGTCCACCGCGTTCAGCGCCATGCGCAGGAACATCCACAGTGGAACGAGGGCGAACAGCCAGAGATGCTTGGCGAAACCGGCGACCAGCGCGCCGACCAGCAGCGACAGCAGGCAGGCCGCCAGGGTCACCTGGTTGGCACTGATGCCGCGCTGGTAGAGACGCTGCACGCCGGGGCGGAGAAGATTCTGGAAGCGCGGTTTGAGTTGATACACGGAAATCATGTCAGCCAGTCCTTGTGCCGAGTTGCTGCGGGTCCCGACCTGCGGCGGTCGGCGCCCGCTCCATTCTACGACGTCGATGCGCCGCTAAAAGTGACACACTTTTATGCGTTACGCATGGTCCGTATCAGCGCATCCGTCAGAAATCCCGCTTGAAGAACAGGTCCAGCGAACTGGCCAGGCCGCTCGCCGCTTCGAGATAGAGGCGTTTGGTCAACTGGTAGCGCAAGGCGATGGTATTTGCCGGTTCGAACACTCCAACACCATAGCGCAGGCTGAGCTTGTCGGTGATATTCCCACTGGCGACCACGCTGGTGCTGTTGCCGGTGCCCTCGGTGTCCAGCTGGAAGTCCTGGATGCCGAGTTGCCTGGCGATTTCCCCGGTGAGCGGCGCGCTGCCGGCCAGGCCCAGGGCCAGGGCCGCCTCGCCGAGCATGTTGCTGTCTTCGCCGGTGCTCATCGGCCGTCCCAGCACCAGGTAGGACAGCGCCTGCTCCTGGCTCATCGCCGGTTCGGAGAATACCGCGCTGGTCGGCTGCTCGGCGCTGCCGGTCAGGCGCAGGCCGGCAACCACGTCGTCGACCCGGCGGATCGCCTCGATGTCCAGGTACGGCTGGTCGATCGGTCCGGCGAAGAACAGCCGCGCCCTGCGGATCGTCAGGCGCTGGCCGTAGGCGCGATAGCGTCCCTTGTTCAGGTTCAGCTCGCCACGGGTATCCAGGTTGTCGCCGATGTGCAGGTGGCCAGCCAGCTCGGCGCTGAGGCCGAAGCCGGAGAACGCCAGCTTGTCCTGGCCGACCTCGACATCGATGTCCATCTTCATCTTCAGCGGCTGCTGCTCGGGCTGTTCGGAGCCGACGATCACCGCGTCGTCGGAGACCTTGACCGTCGACGGCGGCAACTGGCGGATGGTGATGTCGCCGCGCGGCACCAGGACCTTGCCGGAGATCGCCAGCTCCTGGCCGGCCATGCCGATCTTCAGGTCCGGTTTCACTTCGAGTTGCGCATACGGATCGACCACCACCGGCAGGCGGCTACCGCGGATGTTCAGGGCGACGTTCAGCGCCTCGCCCCAGCTCAGGTTGCCGGACAGGCTGCCCTGGCCATACCTGCCGCTGCGCCAGCCGCCACCGAGTTCCAGGCTTTCGCCGGCGATGCGGGCGTCGAGGGAAAGGTTCTCGAAGCTGGTCGGCAGCTCGCCGCCGCCGATGTCGCCGTCGCTCAGCGTCACCCGGCCGTCGACCCGCGGCGCCAGCAGGCCACCGGACAGCCGGCCGCTGCCGTTCAGCTTGCCTTGCAGTTTCTCCACCATCGGCACGAACGGTCGCGCCACCGACAGGTCGAGGCCGGCCAGGCTGAATTCGCCGCTCAGCGGCTTGCTCGCCGGGCGCGGGTCGATCTGCGCCTGCACCCGCAGCTCGCCGAGCTTCGGTCCGCGGAAGTGGAGGGAGGTATCGACGCGGCTCGGCGCCAGCCGGCTCTCCAGGCGCAGGCTGTCGTAGCCGACGTCGACCCACTGGCCCTGGTCGCGCAGGCGCAGCGTACCGCTGCCGGCGTCCAGGCTGACCACGCCGCTCGGGCCGCGTGCCGGAACGTCCAGTTGCAGGTCGCCGTTCAGCTTGCCCTGCCAGGCGAAATCCTCGGGGAACCATTGCTTCAGGCTGTCCAGCGGGAAGTCGCGCAGGGTGTAGCGCAGCCGCGGCTCGGGCAGCAGGCGCTGCTCGCCGCCGCACAGGCTGGCGGCGCCGGATACCCAGCAATGTGCGCCGAAATCGACCCTGCCGTCGGCCAACCGCTCCAGGCGCGCCGGCTGCTGTAGCCTCCAGTCCTGGCCACCGCTGCTCAATGCGCCGCGTGCCAGGCGACCGCGCCAGTTGCCGTGCTCCAGTTGCCCGTCGAAGGCCAGGCCGAGCTTGAGCAAGGTGCCTTGCAGGTCCAGCTCCAGTTGCTGGCGGCGTTGGTCGCCGCGGGCATTGGCCTTGAACAGGCCGAGGTCGGTTTCGCCGCTGCGCAGGCCGGAAGCGACCAGCGCCAGGGTGCCGTTCTGCCGGGCATCGAGGTTCGCCTGTAGGTCGAGGCCGGCGATGCGCTGCTCGGCGTAGGCGATCTGCTGTCCCTTGAGGCTCAGCCTGCCTTGCGGCGCCGCGAGGCTGCCAGCCAGGTCGAGCCGCCCGTCGAGACGACCGAAGAGTTGCGGCCAAAGCTGGCCGAGACGGTTCAGGGCGATGTCCAGGCGGCCGTGCAGGCGCTGGTCGAGCCCCCCGCTGCCCTGCACCTTGTTGTCGCCCAGGCGCAGGTCGAGGTTGGCCAGCGTCCAGCGCTGCCCCTCGCCTTCGGCGCGCGCCTGGAACAGCGCCGGCTGGCCGCGCAGGCGGCCCTTGACGTCGAGATCCACGCCCAGCGCCAGTCGCTCGTCGCGAAAACTTCCCCGGCTGCGCAAGGGACCGGCCAATGAGCCTGGCAGCTCGGCGACCCAGTACGCCGGATTCAGTTCGCTGAGTTGCAGGGCGGTATCCCAACCCACGCCATTGTCGAAACGCAGCGTCACCCGCCCCTCGGCCTGGCCTTGCCCGGCCCGTAGCTGCAACGACGGCAGGTTGAGCTGGACGAGATCGCCGGACACCGGGCTGGCCAGCGTGAAGTCGCCCGCCGGGCCGCTCGCCGCCGCGCTGAAATTGCCCAGGTAGCGCTGGTCCTGGTAATGCACTTCCGCCTTGAAGGTCTTCAGCGTCACCGGTGGCGGCTCCGCCAGCGGATACAGGCGCAGCCAGGGGAAGTCCTGCCAGTCCAGGGTCGCGTCGGCGGCCAGACTTTCGCGCCAGTCCAGACGTCCGACCAGGTCCAGGCGCTGCTCGCCGCCAGCGTCCAGGCGCAGCTGGCGGATGTCCGCGCCCCGGGCGTCGACCCGTCCGTCCAGGCTCAACGCCACCGCCCCGCCCTCGCCCGGCAGGCTCGCGCCACCGCGGATCAGGTAACCGCTCTTGAGATCGCCACCGGCATCGAGCTGGATGGCATTCAGGGTCAAGGTATCCGGTAGCCCGGCCGCGCCCTTGAAACCGTCGGCGCGAATCAGCAATCGTGCCGGCAGGTTTTCCGCCAGCGCCTGCAATTGCCCTTCCAGGCTGCCGTCCAGGTAACCGCTGCTGCGGCCTTTCAGGGTCAACGCCTTCTGCAGTTCACCGCCGACCTGGACGGCCAGGTTCCATGGCTTGCCTTCGGGAGCGGGCAGGCCGACCGCGGCTTCGGCCTGCAATGGCCAGTCGCCGCTCGGTTGCAGCCGTCCCCTGAGTTCCAGGCTGAGGCCGAAGCCGCGCGCCTTCAGCGCATCGATGTGCAGCCCGTCGGCCAGCCAGCGTGCGCTCAGGTCGAGGTCGGCGACCTGCTCGTTGCCATCCAGCAGGAAGCTGCCGATCGCCACCTCGCCGAGTTCGACGCTCAGCGGCAGCTGCAGTGTCGGCAGTTCGACCGGCCCGCTGGGGGCGCCGTCGTCGCTCGGCGGCAGGATCAGTTCGACCCGTTCCGCCGCCACTTGCTTCAGGCACAGGCGCAGGCTCGCCAGGCAACCCGGCGACCAGTCCAGCGCCGGCCGCTCGAGGACCAGCTGCGTGCCGTCCTGCGCCCAGGACAGACGCTCCGCCCGCCAGGCGCCGCCAAGGCGTCCGTCGAAGCCGGCAACCTGCAGGCCCGGCACCCGATCGAGCAGCCAGGCACTGCCGGCCTGGGTGCCGAGCAGCGCGACGAGCCCCAGGAGCAGCAGGACAAGCAGGCCGAACACGGCCAGCAGGATGATCTTCAGCGCCTTCACAGTTCGGGCCCCATGGAGAAGTGCAGGCGGAAACCGCCGTCGTCGTCGAGCGCGTGGGCCAGGTCGAGGCGCAACGGGCCGACCGGCGAGACCCAGCGCACGCCGAAGCCGACCCCGGTCTTGATCGAGGGGAAATCCAGCGAGTTGAAGGCGTTGCCCTGGTCGACGAAGGTCGCCAGGCGCCAGCGCTCGGCCAGCGGATATTGATACTCGACACTGCCGGCGATCATGTAGCGGCCGCCGATCTTGTCGCCATCGGAGTTCTCCGGCGACAGCGTCCGGTAGTCGTAGCCGCGCACGCTCTGGTCGCCGCCGGCGAAGAAGCGCAGCGAGGGCGGGATCGACTTGTAGTCGTTGGTGGCGATCCCGCCTACCTGCAGGCGGCCGAGCAGGCGATGGCCGCCGGCGAAGCTGGTCAGGCCCTTGGCCATGGCGTCGACGTGCACCACGTCGGCGTCGGCCAGGAAGCCCTCCTTCGCGCCCTTGACGTTGAATTGCAGGCGGTAGCCATGGCTGGGGTCGACCTTGTTGTCGGTCTCCAGGATCGAGTAGCCGATCCCGGGCATGAGGAAGCTGCTCAGGCCGGAATCATCACCGAGCTTGTATTCCTCGCGCATCCAGTTCAGCGAGACTACCCGCTGCCAGCCATCGGGGCGCTTGCTGTGCCATTCGCCGCCGAGGGTCAGCAGCTTGCTCTCGGTGTCGACCAGGTCTTCGAACTGGTAGCCGCTGGTGAAGCGCAGCTTGTCGGTGAGTGGTGGATCGAGGGGGATCTCGTACCAGGCGCCGACGTTCTGCCGGGGCGCGGAAATTTCCGACTCGAAGCCCAGGCTGTGCCCTTCGGCGTTGACCCAGTGGCGGGTCCAGTTGAACCGCGCGCGCGCGCCGACGTCGGTGGAGAATCCGAGGCCGACACCCATGGTCCTGGGCTTGCGCGCATCCAGCCGGACCGCTACCGGAATCGCCTGGCGAGCGCCGTCGGCCTGCGCCTGGGTCGGTGCGGCGTCGACCCGCACGCCCTCGAAGTAGCCGCTGGATTGCAGGTTCTGGTTGAGCTCGGCGATCAGTTCGGAGTCGTAGGGTTGGCCGGCCTTGAACGGCACCATGCGCCGCAACAGTTCTTCGTCGATGATGGAGTCGCCATCGAAGCGGACCTTGCCGAAGGTGTAGCGCTGGCCGCTGTCGTAGACCAGGTCGATATCGGCGATGCCGGCGCGCGGATCGATGCTCAGGCGCTGGGTGGTGAAGCGGCCCTGGAAGAAGCCGTAGCGCGAGGCCTGGTTCTGGATCAGCCGCTTGGCGTCCTCGTAGACGCCCTGGTTCAGCTTCGCGCCCGGTTTCAGCTGCTTGCCCGACGGCAAGCGGAAGCTCTCCAGGCTGGCGGCCTCGCCGAGCACCTGAATATTCACCTGGCGCAGGCGCACCGGCTCGCCGGGCGTGACCTTGAGCGTCAGCTTCGGCGGCTTGCCGTCCTTGACCTCGCTGTCGACCTGCGCCTGGAAATAGCCGAGCGCCTGCGCGGCCTTTTCCGCCTGGGCCTCGGCGTTGCGGCGAAAACGCTGCAATGCCGCCTCGTCCCGCTCGCCCAGGCTACCCACGTAGGCCTCGATGTTGGCCTTCAGGGCACTGTTGGCGGGGGTGACACGCACGCTGAGCTGGCTCTCCGCGAAGGCGGCCGTACTCAGGCACAGCAGCCCGGTCAGCGGGAACCGGAGCAATCCTTGAGTCAGTCTCATGGCGCGGATGCTACGCAGGCGGCTGGCGCGCGTCCATATTTGCGCGGACGCCGGCGACGACCTCCCGCCGTTCTGGTTTTATGACGCCAAGCGCCTGACAGGCATGGTTTTTCCGCATACCCCAGGCATGCCTCAGGCGGCGTTCGAGGATGCCCCCGGATGCAGCAGGACATGCTCGCGCACCGCCCCCAGCGTCACCTCGCCGATCTCCCGGTAGCCATGCCGCTGGTAGAAATCGAGATAGCGCGTATTGCCGGTGTCCAGCACCAGCCCCTGTGACCGGGAGTCCTCGGCGCACCAGCGCTGCACCGCCGCCAGCAATTGCTCGCCGATCTGCCGGCCCTGGAACTCCGGGTGCACGCCGAGCATCGGCAAGCGATGATGCGGCCCGGGTGGCAGGCAGGCCTGCACCGCCCGCTGGTAGTCCAGGTAGCGCCGGGTGGCGGCCAGGCCGACGCTGAACAGCATGCGCAGGCGCCAGGCCCAGCTTTCAGTGATCTCCAGGCGCCGCTGCGGTGGCGTGATCAGCGCCGCCGCCACCAGCCGGTCGTCCATGAACAGGCCGATGGCCGGCAACTCCTCACCGAGATGCCGGTTGACCAACTCCCGCACGCTGGCGCGCACACGCTGGTCGTAGCCGGCGCGCTGGGCGTTCATCAGGTAGGCGAAGGTCGGTTCGTGGCGGTAGGCGTGGTAGAAAAGTGAACGGACTTCACGGCTGTAGCCGTCGTCGAGCAGACGGATATCGGTGACCTGATCGGGCATGGACGGGTGTTCCTTGTCGGCCGTCGGCGCAGCGACGCGCGGCTGCGCCACGGCGTTTGCTCGTGTGGATGGCCGGGCCATCCCCGTTCGCGGCAGACCACCGGGCCGGCAAAGCGCGCAGCCACACAGCCATCGAGTACCGGCGGACACTAGCACAGCGCCTCCGGGGTCGCCAGGAAACGTCCGGCTGGGCTAGCATTCCTGTTTTTGCCAGGACGCCCACCATGAAAATCGTCTCGTTCAATATCAACGGTCTGCGCGCCCGGCCGCACCAACTGGCGGCGCTGATCGAGCGGCACCAGCCCGACGTGATCGGGTTGCAGGAAACCAAGGTCGCCGACGACCAGTTTCCGCAGGCCGAGATCGAGGCGCTCGGCTACCACGTCCACTACCACGGGCAGAAAGGCCACTATGGCGTCGCCCTGCTCTCCCGCCAGGCACCGCTGGAACTGCATCGTGGCTTCCCGAGCGACGGCGAGGAATCCCAGCGGCGCTTCATCTGGGGTACCTTCGCCGATGCCCAGGGCAATCCGCTCACCGTGATGAACGGTTATTTCCCGCAGGGCGAGAATCGTGACCATCCGACCAAGTTCCCGGCCAAACAGCGCTTCTACGCCGACCTCCAGTTGTTGCTGGAAAACAGCTTCAAGCCCGAGCAGGCGCTGGTGGTGATGGGCGACATCAATATCTCCCCGGAGGACTGCGACATCGGCATCGGCGAGGAAAACCGCAAGCGCTGGCTGAAGACCGGCAAGTGCAGCTTCCTCCCGGAAGAACGCGAATGGCTGGCGACCCTGAAGAACTGGGGCCTGGTGGACAGCTTCCGGGCCCTGAACCCGGAGGTGAACGACCGCTTCAGCTGGTTCGACTACCGCAGCCGCGGCTTCGAGGACACCCCCAAACGCGGTCTGCGCATCGATGTGATCCTGGCCAGCCGGGCGCTGCAATCACGCTTCAGGGATGCCGGCATCGACTACGACCTGCGCGGCATGGAGAAACCCTCCGACCACGCGCCGATCTGGCTGGAACTGGCCTGAGGGCCATCGAGAAAGGCCCATCCGCGGATGGGCCTTGCGCCGTGTTCAGGCGGCGTCCTTGACCAGGGTGGTCTGGCCGACCTCGGCGATCAGGCTGATCGCTTCGCGCCGGGCCGCCTCGGAGTCGTACAAGTGGCTGGTGACCAGCACCTCCTTCTCCGCACCGCGCAGGACGAAGTAGTTCTTCCCACCCGAGTGGATGAGCTTCTGGTAACGCTCCTCCTGGCCGCAGTGACGACGGAACTCCCCGATCGCCCTCTCGACCGTCTCGCGGTCGTCGTATAGCCCGCTTTCCAGCAGAGTCGAACCGTCCCCGGACTTCAGACGGAAGCGGAAGGTTCCGCTGGTGTTTGCCTTCAACTCGTACCAACTGCTCATGACTGCTCCTTACTGGCGATGCAGCGGGTCACACATGCTCCGGCGACAACCGGCCGGACAAAAGCATGCCGGCCACCCCCGCGCTGGGCAGGGGCGGCGCTCGACCGACAATGTAAAAACCGCATGGCGACGCGGAGCCCGGGCATCCACGTCAGGGGCAGCACCTTAGCGGTAATGCTCGGAAAGATATGCAGGGAAATTCCTAATATTCAGTAGGAATTGACACTCTCAGTTGAAACCCTTTGCCAGCGGTCCCTTCAGTTCGCCCCGTCCGGATCGAGGAAGTACAGCACTCAGCCGTCACCCTCGGCGCCGAAGGGTTCTCCACGGGCACCTGCGGACCAGGCCGAAGCGCTCCAGGTGGGCGACCAGCGCAACCTCGCCGAACGGCTCGATGCGCACGCGGAAATGCTCCATGTTGCGCCCCTTCGCGGCGCCGGCCTACCTCGGGCAGCGTGGCCAACCGCTGCGGCCGGCGGCCCTGCGCGAGCACGAGTGCATCCGCTTCAGCCTCTCCGGCCATGCCGACCGCTGGACCTTCCGCAAGGACTGCGAGCGCATAGCGATGCCTATCACCGGGCGTTACCGGGTGTCCTCCAGCCTGGCGGTGCGCGATGCCCTGCTCGCCGGCTTCGGCTTGAGCCTGATCCCACGACTGTACGTACAGGCGGAACTGGCCGAAGGCCGCCTGGTTGAATTGCTGAATGGAAGGCCGACGAGACGGCGATCCACGCGTTCTATCCGGCGCGCCAGCTGGCCGGCAAGACGCGTGCCGTCCTCGACTCTCTGAGCGAGGAATGGCGCAATGCCATGATCGCTAGGCGCTGTAACCTTAGCGTCACCCGTCTGACTTAATCTCGCCGGCAAATTCCTCCCCCACAGAAGACGATGCCCGCGATGCCACACCGCCAGTGCGCCAGTGACAAAGACCTCTGGAGCCGTACCCTGAGCCTGGTTTTCCTCGGATTCCTCTGTTACGCCTTTCCCTGGACGGTATTCGCCGGCGAACCGCTGCCGATTCCACCGGACGGCTCGCCGGCGCTGCACATCCAGGGCTCCAACACCATCGGCGCGAAGCTGTTGCCGGCGCTGCTGGAGGGTCTGCTCGAAGAAGAAGGCTTCGACGCCATCCAGCGCACACCCGGGGAGCGCGAGAACGAGCTGCGCCTGATTGCAAGGGGGGCCGACGGACGCCAGGTGCGGGTGGACCTTTCCGCCCACGGCACCAGCACCGGCTTCGCCGCCCTGCTCGAACGCAGCGCCGAACTGGCGGCAGCCTCGCGTCCGGTCAAGGACAGCGAGGCCCGGGCCCTGGCCGGCTTCGGCGACCTGCGCAGCCCTTATGCCGAACAGGTGATCGCCATCGACGGGCTGGCGATCATCCTCCACCCCGACAATCCGCTGGCCTCGCTGACCACCGCGCAGCTGGCGGCGGTCTTCGCCGGCGAGGTGCGCACCTGGGAAGCGCTCGGCGGCAAGGGCGGCGCCATCCGCCTGTACGCCCGCGACGAGCAGTCCGGCACCTACGACACCTTCAGGGAGCTGGTCCTGGCGAGCCACGGCAAGAGTCTCTCCGCCGACGCCCGGCGCTTCGAATCCAACGACCGGCTGTCCGCCGCGGTCGCCGCCGACCCGCACGCCATCGGCTTCGTCGGCGTCGCCTCGGTGGGCGGCGCCCGGCCGCTGGCCGTCGCCGATGGCGAATCGTTGCCGATGGCGCCGCTGGAGAGCCTGATCGCCACCGAGGACTACCCGCTTTCGCGACGCCTGTTCCTCTACCAGAAGCCCGGCGAGAAGAATCCCTGGGCGCAGGCCCTGGTGCGCTTCGCCCAGAGCCCGCGCGGCCAGGCGATCGTCACCCGCAGCGGCTTCGTCGCCCAGCGGATCCAGGCGGTACAGGTCGCCCCGCGCCCGCAGATGCCCGCCGAGTATCGCCAGCTGGCGGAACAGGCGCGGCGCCTGACGGTGAACTTCCGCTTCCAGGAAGGCAGCGCGTTGCTCGACAACAAGGCACTGCTCGACGTCCAGCGTTTGCTCGACTACCTACGGCAGAATCAGAAGATGCGCAAACGGACGGTGCTGGTCGGCTTCGGCGACCCCAAGTCCGACGCCGAGCGCTCGGTACTGCTTTCGCGCCTGCGCGCCATGGCCGTGCGCCGCGAGCTGGCCCGCGGCGGGGTGAGCTTCCGCGAAATCGTCGGCTTCGGCGACGAGCTGCCGGTCGCCAGCAACGAACAGGAAGCGGGCCGGCAGAAGAATCGGCGGGTGGAGGTATGGGTCTACTGAGCGCCTCCCGCTGTAGCACTTTGTAACCTCGACGCTTTGCCGTACTCCGGAGGCTGGTTTATTTTTCCCGGGTGACTGCGGGCCCCTCTGACGGTAAGCGATTACCGCCATGTCGGAGTCACATGACTATCCGACAATTCGAAGCGAGGGGGCCCCAATGGCAGCTCTGCATGCATTTCTCACCGAACCGTTCCTCGGTACGGCTACCTGGTTCTGGCTGGCCTTCCTGGCCATCGTCATCGTCCTGCTGGTTCTCGACCTCGGCGTGCTGCAACGCGACCACCACGAAATCGGCGTGCGCGAAAGCCTGCTGCTGTCCGCCGGCTACTTCGCCTGCGGCCTGGCCTTCGGCGGCTGGGTCTGGTACGCCTTCGGCCCGACCAGCGCGGTGGAATACTACACCGGCTTCCTGGTCGAGCAGTCGCTGTCGATGGACAACGTGTTCGTCATGGCGATGATCTTCAGTTTCTTCGGCATCCCCCGCCGCTACCAGCACCAGGTGCTGTTCTGGGGCATCCTCGGCGCCATCGTCCTGCGGGCGATCATGATCGGCCTGGGCGCCGCGCTGGTGAAGGAATTCGACTGGATCATGTACGTGTTCGGCGCCTTCCTGCTGTTCAGCGGCGTGAAGATGCTGTTCAACAAGCACGAGGAAGAACCCGACCTGGAGCACAACCCGGTGCTGCGCTTCCTGCGCAAGCACATGCGGGTGACCAAGGAACTGCACGAACATCATTTCTTCGTCCGCCTGCCGGACGCCAGCGGCAAGCTGGTGCGCTACGCCACGCCGCTGTTCTTCGCCCTGGTGCTGATCGAACTGGCCGACCTGGTGTTCGCGGTGGACAGCGTGCCGGCGATCTTCGCCATCACCCAGGACCCGTTCATCGTCTATACCTCGAACATCTTCGCCATCCTCGGCCTGCGCGCCCTGTACTTCTCGCTGGCGGCGATGATCCACCGCTTCGTCTACCTGAAGTACGCCCTGGCCCTGGTCCTGGTGTTCATCGGCGCGAAGATCATGCTCCACGGCGTGATCGGCAAGATTCCCGCCGGCCTCTCGCTTGGCGTAACCTTCGGCCTTCTGGCGGGCGGCATCCTGCTGTCCCTGCTGAAGACCCGCACGCCGAAAGTCACTGCCGAGGACAAGGACCCGCATGCCGAAAACGCTCTGGATCGAACGTCTGGACACCCACGCTGAACCCTTCTGGCGGGTCCGCCTGGGTACGCGCGGAATCTGTTTCCGCAACGAGCGGGCGGCTCGCGAGTTCGCCGCCCTGCTGCACAGCCGCCGCGCATGGCAGCTGGAACGCAACGCCGAAGAGAAAGGGGCCGAGGCCCCGGAATGAAAAAGGCCCGCGGATGCGGGCCTTTTTTGCTGGCGGCACTCAACGACCGCTGCGCAGCATCTCCCTGGGCACGTACTTGCCCAGCTCGAACTTGCCGATCGCCGCGCGGTGCACCTCGTCCGGGCCATCGGCCAGGCGCAGGGTACGCTGCATGGCGTACCAGTAGGCCAGCGGGAAGTCGTTGGAAACCCCGGCACCACCGTGCATCTGGATCGCCCGGTCGATCACCTTCAGCGCCACGTTGGGCGCCACCACCTTGATCTGGGCGATCTCGCTCTGGGCGATCTTGTTGCCCACGGTATCCATCATGTAGGCGGCCTGCAGGGTGAGCAGGCGCGCCATGTTGATCTCCATCCGCGAATCGGCGATGTGGTCGATGTTGCCGCCCAGGCGCGCCAGCGGCTTGCCGAAGGCGGTGCGGCTGACCGCGCGCTTGCACATCAGTTCGAGGGCGCGCTCGGCCATGCCGATGGAGCGCATGCAGTGATGGATGCGGCCCGGGCCGAGGCGCCCCTGGGCGATCTCGAAGCCTCGCCCCTCGCCGAGGATGACGTTCTCGTAGGGCACCCGCACGTTCTCGAACAGCACTTCGGCGTGGCCGTGCGGCGCGTCGTCGTAGCCGAACACCGGCAGCGGTCGGAGGATCTTCACCCCAGGGGTGTCGACCGGTACCAGGATCATCGAATGCTGCTGGTGGCGCGGCGCATCCGGGTTGGTCAGGCCCATGAAGATCAGGATCCTGCAGCGCGGATCGCAGGCGCCGGAGGTCCACCACTTGCGTCCGTTGATCACCCAGTCGTCGCCCTGGCGCTCGGCGCGCGCCTCCATGTTGGTCGCGTCGGACGAGGCCACGCCCGGTTCGGTCATGGCGAAGGCCGAGCGGATCTCGCCGCTGAGCAGCGGCTCCAGCCAGGCGCGCTTCTGCTCTTCGCTGCCGTAGCGCACCAGCACTTCCATGTTGCCGGTATCCGGCGCGGCGCAGTTGAACGGCTCCGGGCCGATCAGCGAACGGCCCATGATTTCCGCCAGCGGTGCGTACTCGTGGTTGGCCAGCCCGGCGCCATATTCGGATTCGGGAAGGAACAGGTTCCACAACCCCTCGGCCTTGGCCTTGGCCTTCAGCTCTTCCATGATCGCCGTCGGCTGCCAGCGATCGCCCTCGGCGACCTGGCGTTCGAACACGGCCTCGGCGGGATAGACATGCGCTTCCATGAACGCGCTGACGCGTTCACGCAGCTCCTGGACCTTGGGGAATAGGCGAAATCCATGGGGGATACCTTCTGACGGGTTGGCAGGCGAGGCATCGGACAAAGGTGCTGGTAACGATGCCGGAACAGGGCTTAAGATTTGCCCAGTCTATTTTTTCCGTCCATGAACATTCATGATCCATATGGGGGTCATCCAAACCCCCAATAACAAGAAAAGTCGCGGAGCCAGTGCCATGAACCTGAACAAAGTCGACCTGAACCTGTTCATCGTGTTCGATGCGATCTACACCGAAGCCAACCTGACCCGTGCCGGGCAGATCGTCGGCATCACCCAGCCGGCCGTGTCCAACGCCCTCTCGCGCCTGCGCGAGACCTTCAACGACCCGCTTTTCGTGCGCACCGCCCAGGGCATGGTACCGACGCCGATGGCGCAGAACATCATCGGCCCGGTGCGCAACGCGCTGCAGTTGCTGCGGGTTTCGGTGCAGGAGAGCCGCAGCTTCGATCCGCAGCAGGCGAACAAGACCTACCGCATCAGCATGACCGACCTCACCGAGGCGGTCATCCTCCCCCCGCTGTTCCAGCGCCTGCGCCGCCTGGCGCCGAACGTGCATATCGAGAGCTTCCTCGCCAAGCGCCGCGAGACCACCAAGGAACTGGCCGCCGGTCGCCTCGATTTCGCCGTCGACGCGCCGCTGAACACCGACCCGCAGGTGCGCCACGTCAAGCTCATGGAGGACCGCTACGTCTGCGCCATGCGCCGCGGTCACCCGCTGGCGGGCAAGCCGAAGCTGGCCCTGGAGGACTACCTGGGCCTGACCCACATACATATCTCCAGCCGCCGCAGCGGCCTCGGCTACATCGACCTGGCGCTGGGCAAGATGGGCATCCAGCGCAAGATCGCGCTGCGCTCGCAGCATTACCTGATGGCATCCACGGTGGTCCAGCAGACCGACATGGCGATGACCGTGCCGGAGCGCTTCGCCCGTCACCACGACCTGCACTACGCGGCGCTGCCGGTGAGCGACGTGCCGAAGCTGGAAACCCATCTGTACTGGCACGAGAGCACCGACCAGGACCCGGCCAACCGCTGGATGCGCGAACAGATCATCGAGCTGTGCCAGCAGGTCACCGCGCGCGAGAACAAGGCGGCGCAGCCGGCGTGAGCGGCTGCCCAGGAGCGTAGGGCGAACGACGCCCAGGCGTTTGCTTCCGAGGTGCCTCACCGCGCCCTCCCCTGGAGGGAGAAGGCGCGCCGTCGGGCCTGGGCGTACGTCGGCCGCGGAATTGGCGGATGGTCGCCCCTATAGGCTGCGCGCGATCACCAGGCGCTGCACGTCGCTGGTGCCCTCGTAGATCTGGCAGACCCGCACGTCCCGATAGATGCGTTCCACCGGGAAGTCCTTGAGATAGCCGTAGCCGCCGAGGGTCTGGATCGCCGCGGAGCAGACCTCCTCGGCCATCTCCGAGGCGAACAGCTTGGCCATCGAGGCTTCGGTCAGGCACGGCAGGCCGGCTTCGCGCAGGCTGGCGGCGTGGTGGACCATCTGCCGCGCCACGGCGATACGGGTGGCCATGTCGGCGAGGCGGAAGGCCACTGCCTGGTGTTCGATGATCGGCTTGCCGAAGGTTTCCCGCTCATGGGCGTAGTCGCGCGCCGCCTCGAACGCCGCGCGCGCCATGCCGACCGCCTGGGCGGCGATGCCGATGCGGCCGCCTTCGAGGTTGGCCAGGGCGATGCGATAGCCCTCGCCCTCCTCGCCCAGGCGCAGCGAAGCCGGGATGCGCAGGTCGTTGAAAGCCAACTGGCAGGTGTCCGAGGCGTGCTGGCCGAGCTTGTCCTCGACCCGCACCACCTCGTAGCCAGGCGTATCGGTGGGCACGATGAACGCGCTGATGCCACGTTTCCCCGCCTCGGGATCGGTGACCGCGAAGACGATCACCATCCCCGCGTGGCTGCCGGAAGTGATGAACTGCTTGGCGCCGTTCAGCACATAGTGGTCGCCGTCGCGGCGCGCGCGGGTCTTCAGGAAGCTGGCATCGGAACCGGCCTGCGGCTCGGTCAGGGCGAAGGCACCGAGCATCGACCCCGTGGCCAACGGACGGAGGAAGCGCTCCTTCTGCTCGGCGCTGCCGAACTTGTGGATCGGCATGCAGCCCACCGAGTTGTGCACGCTCATGATGGTCGAGCAGGCGCCATCGCCGGCGGCGATCTCTTCCAGGGCCATGGCGTAGGCCAGGTGTCCGGTCTGCGCGCCGCCCCACTCCTCCGGCACCAGCATGCCAAGGAAACCGAGGTCGGCCATCTCGCGGATCACCTCGGCCGGGAAGCGATGCTCGCGGTCCCAGTCGGCGGCGAACGGCTTCAGCCGCTCCTGGGCGAACTGTCGCGCCATGTCGCGGATCTGGACTTCTTCTTCACGGGGAATCATCGCGGGCTCCTCTTCATCAACGCATTCATCAGCGCAGGCGCTCGACGGCGAGCGCGGTAGCCTCGCCGCCGCCAATGCAGACCGCTGCGACACCACGGTCGAGGTCGTGCTGCTGCAGGGCGTTGAGCAGGGTCACGACGATCCGCGCACCGGACGCGCCGATCGGATGGCCCAGGGCACAGGCGCCGCCGTGCACGTTGAGGCGCTCGTGGGAGAGGTCGAGATCGCGCATCGCCGCCATGCCGACCACGGCGAAAGCTTCGTTGATCTCGAACAGGTCGACCTCGCCCAGCGACCAGCCGGTGCGCTGCATCAGGCGCTTCACCGCGCCGACCGGCGCGGTGGGGAACAGGTTCGGCGCGTCGGCGAAGGAGGCATGGCCGCGGATCGCCGCCAAGGGCGCCAGGCCACGCCGCTCGGCTTCGGAAAGCCGCATCAGGACCAGCGCGGCGGCGCCGTCGGAAATCGAGCTGGAGTTGGCCGCGGTCACCGTGCCGCCCTCGCGGAACGCCGGCTTCAGAGTCGGGATCTTGTCCAGCCGGGCCTTCGGCGGCTGCTCGTCGCTGTCCACCAGGCGCTCGGTCTTGCCGGCGGCGACCGTCAGCGGCACGATCTCGGCCTGGAAGCGACCCTCCTGCATGGCCTTCTGCGCGCGGGTCAGCGAGGCCACGGCGAACTCGTCCTGCGCCTCGCGGGTGAAGCCGTAGGCCTCGGCGCAATCCTCGGCGAAGGTACCCATCAGGCGGCCCTTGTCGTAGGCGTCCTCGAGGCCGTCGAGGAACATGTGGTCGAGCACCCTGCCATGGCCCATGCGGTAGCCGCTGCGCGCGCGCTCCAGCAGGTAGGGGGCGCTGGACATGCTTTCCATGCCGCCGGCCAGCGCCACCCGCGCGCTGCCGGCGAGCAGCGCATCGTGGGTGAGCATCAGCGCCTTCATGCCGGAGCCGCACATCTTGTTCAGCGTCGAACACGGTGTGCCGCGCGCCAGCCCGGCACCGAGCACCGCCTGGCGCGCCGGCGCCTGGCCCTGGCCGGCGGCGAGCACGCAGCCGAGCACGGCCTCGTCCACCTCGTCGGCCTGCAGCCGCGCACGCTCCACCGCGGCGCGTACCGCGGCGGCGCCGAGGGTCGCGGCGCTCACCTCCTTGAAGTCGCCGAGGAAACCACCCATGGGAGTGCGGGCGGCGCTGACGATGACGATCGGGTCTTCGCGGTTCATGTTCTGTTCCTCCTGCTTAGCGGGCAGCCATGCGGATGGCGCCGTCGAGGCGAATCACTTCGCCGTTGAGCATGCTGTTCTCGATGATCTGCCGGACCAGCGCGGCGTATTCGTCCGGGCGTCCCAAGCGTGGCGGGAACGGCACGCTGGCGCCGAGGGAGTCGCGCACCTCCTGAGGCATGCCGGCCATCATCGGCGTCTCGAAGATGCCCGGGGCGATGGTCATCACGCGGATGCCGAAGCGCGCCAGCTCGCGGGCGATCGGCAGGGTCATGCCGACCACCCCGCTCTTCGAGGCGGAATAGGCCGCCTGGCCGATCTGCCCATCGAACGCCGCCACCGAGGCGGTATTGACGATCACCCCGCGCTCGCCGCCCTCGTCCGGCTGGCCCTGGGACATGGCCTCGGCGGCCAGGCGGAGCATGTTGAAACTGCCCACCAGGTTGATGTCGATGACCCGGCGGAAACTCTCCAGGGCGTGTATGCCGTTGCGCCCGAGGACCTTCTCGGCCGGCGCCACCCCGGCGCAGTTGGCCAGGCCGTGCAGGCCGCCGAACGCCTCCAGGGCGGTGGCCACGGCCTGACGGCCGTCGGCCTCGCTGGCGATGTCGGCCCTGACGAAGCGCGCCTGGGCGCCAAGCTCGGCGGCCCTGGCCGCGCCGGCCTCGGCGTTGATGTCGGCCAGCACCACCTTGCCGCCCTGCTCCACCAGCATCTTCGCGGTGGCGGCGCCGAGGCCGGAGCTGCCGCCGGTAACCAGGAACACTCGATTTTCGATACGCACGTCGTTTCTCCTGCTGAATCAGTTCGCGGCGGCCGCCAGGGGCGCCGCCTCGCGTTGCCGGGCGATCTCCTGGTTGCGCAGGAGAAAACGCTGGATCTTGCCGCTGGGGGTCTTCGGCAGCTCCTCGAGGAACTCGATCTCCCGCGGGTAGGCGTGGGCCGACAGGCGTTGGCGCACGTATCGCTGTAGTTCGTCCGCCAGCTCCGGCGTCGGCCGGTGGCCGGCGCAGAGCACGACGAAGGCCTTGACCAGTTCGGTGCGCTCCGGATCGGGTTTGCCGATCACCGCCGCCTCCATCACCGCCGGGTGCTCGATCAGCGCGCTCTCCACGTCGAACGGGCCGACCCGGTAGCCGGAGGTGGTGATGACGTCGTCGGCGCGGCCGACGAAGCTGATGCTGCCGTCCTCGTTGAGTTCGACGGTATCGCCGCTCAGGTAGTAGTCGCCGACGAAGGCAGCGGTCTCCAGCCCCTGGTAGCCGGGGAACCACATCAGCGGCGAACGCCGCCGGTCGAGGGCGAGGATGCCCGGCTGGCCGGGCGGCAGTTCGTTGAGCGCGTCGTCCAGCACCACCACCCGATGGCCGGGACAGGCGAAACCGGCGGCACCGATCCGTACCGGGTGCGCCAGGGCGTGGTGGTTGCACAGCACCATACCCAGCTCGGTCTGCCCGTAGTGATCGTGGATGGTGCTGCCGAGCCGCTCGGCGAACCAGCGGATCACCTCCGGCGTCAACGGTTCGCCAGCGCTGCTGACCGCGCGCAGGCGCCCCTTCAGCGCAGCTTCCGCGGCCGCGCCGGCAGCCATCAGCAGGCGATAGGCGGTGGGCGATCCGGCGAGGTTGGTGATGCCGTAGTCACGGATGATCCGGCAAGTGCTTTCCACGCTGAACGGGCCTTCGTAGAAAGTGGTCGGGTGGCCCATGGCGAGGGGACCGGTGACCGCGTAGTAGAGGCCATAGGCCCAGCCGGGGTCGGCAAGGTTCCAGAAGGCGTCCTCCGGGCGCAGGTCCACCGCCTCGCGCAGGTAGCCGACGAATGCGAGGATCGCCTTCAGCGGCACCGGCACCGGTTTGGCCAGGCCGGTAGTGCCGGAGGTGAACATCATCAGGAACGGATCCTCGCCGCTGCGCGGGACCGGCTCGAATTCGGCCGGATAGCGCTCCAGCTCGGCCCAGAAGCTGAAATCGCCGCGACGAATGCCCTGCCCCTTCGGTCCGCCGACGGTGACGGCCAGAGGCGGATCGGCGAGTTCATCGAGCTTGTCGCGGTTGGCCGCGTCGGTGACCAGCACCTTGCTGCCGGCGGTCGCCACGCGGTGTTCGATGGCCTTCGGGCCGAAGGCGGTGAACAGCGGCTGGTACACCGCGCCCAGGCGCCAGGCGCCGAGGATGGTGACCAGCAGCTCGGGTGTGCGCGGCAACAGGCCGGCGACGCAATCGCCCGGGCGTACGCCCTGGGCCTGGAGGAAATTGGCGAAACGCCCGGAGAGCGCTTTCAGCTCGCTGAAGGTGTAGCTGGCGCGACTGCCATCCTTGCCCTCCCAGAACAACGCGATCCGTCCCGGCAGGGCATGCCGGTCGCAGCACTCGACGCAGGCGTTGAGCGCCTGAAGCGTGCCGGAAAGCGTGGCGGCGGCGGTCCGCTGCAGATCGAACCCGGCGGCGGTGGTGGCGTAGTCGCGCATTGCAAGGACTCCTCGGCTTGTTTTTGTACGGAGCAAGCGGAATCTTCCCGCCGGGGCCGGCAGGGGGCAATGTCGAAAGGCTTCAATCTGCCTGAGCGGTTTGGACAGTCGAGGGCCGCCGGGACGCGCCGAACGGGCTGCGCCATGCCCGGGATAGCGCAATCGGCGGGTGGGCTGAGCGTTGCGGACAGCAGGCCGGGCGGATCAGTTTTGTCCCTGGGGCGAGCGTCCTCCGTCCACCGGCATCTGCGCACGGTACTGGCCGGGTGTAGAGCCGGTCCATTTCTTGAACGCCTTGTGGAACGCGCTGCCATCGGCGAAGCCCAGCTCCAGCGCCAGTTCGGCGAAGTTCGCCGCGCCGGCGTCCAGCCGCGCGATGGCCAGGTCGCGGCGGACCTGGTCCTTCAGCGCCTGGTAGCTCTGCCCTTCCAGGGACAGCTTGCGGCGCAGGGTCGAGGAGGCCATGAAGAAGTGTCCGGCCAATGCCTCCAGGTCCGGCCAGCGCTCCGGCCGCAGGCTGCGCAGGTAGGCCTTGACGCGCGCCGCCAGGCTCTGCGGATCGCGGTAGCGGACCAGGATGTTGGCCGGCGCGCCGAGCAGGAAGCGCCGCAGCTCCCGGCTGTCGCGACGGATCGGCAGGGCCAGGCAGTCGGCATTGAACAGCAGGCGGCTGACGGGACGGGAGAAGCGCAGGTTGTCGCTGAACATCACCCGGTAGTCCTCGATGTAGTCCGGCTGCGGGCAACGCAGGTCGACGGCGAGGATCGGGATGCGCCGGCCGACCAGCCAGCAGGCCAGGCCATGGGTGATCATCCACAGGGTGAAATAGGCCAGCGCCCGGCCATGTCGCCCGGGCGCCTCGTCGACGACGATTTCCGCCAGACCGCCGCGACGCTGCAGGCGCGGCTGGAGATCGTCGAACTGCAGGCAGAGGAAGCGCAGGATACCGCTCAGCGCCGGTTCCAGGGTCGGCTCGTGGATCGCGCAGCGGCTCATGAAGGCGAAGCTGCCGCTTTTCAGGCGCCGCGAGTCCATGCCGAAGAACTCGTCGTCCATCCGCCGGGCGAGATCCAGCCAGAGCCGCGAGTAGGCCTGGGAGGTGACCCGTGCGTAGGGTTTGCCGAGCACTTCCGGCTCGATGCCGGCGGCTTCCAGGATCTCGCGCTCGGCGCCGCCGCGCCGTCGCCATTCCACCAGCGCCTCGCCGACCAGGCGCACCGAGATGGTGCCCTTGGCCGTGGTCCGCTCCTGCCCGTCGTTCTTCACCCGTCTCTCTCGCCTAGCCGCGCGCCACTCGCCACCTTAGCGCAGGAGCGCGGCGACGCTCCATCCCTCTGCCGACCCTCAGCGGCGGTGAGGCAGCAGGCGAACCTCCTCGATGCTGACCTCGCGCATGCGGAACTTCTGGATCTTGCCGGTGACGGTCATGGGGAATTCGTCGACGAACTTGAAATGCCGCGGGACCTTGAAATGAGCGATGCGCTCCTTGCAGAAAGCGCGCAGTTGCTCGTCATCGGCGCGGTGCCCCGGATGCAGCTTGATCCAGGCGACGATCTCTTCGCCGTAGCGCTCGTCGGGGATGCCGATCACCTGGACGTCCGCCACCGCCGGGTGGGTGAAGAAGAACTCCTCCAGCTCGCGCGGATAGATGTTCTCGCCGCCGCGGATGATCATGTCCTTGCTGCGCCCGACGATGCGCACATAACCGTCGTCGTCCATCAGCGCCAGGTCGCCGGTGTGCATCCAGCGCGCCGGGTCGATGGCCTCGGCGGTGGCCTGGGGGTCGTTCCAGTAGCCGAGCATCACGCTGTAGCCACGGGTGCACAGCTCGCCGATCTCGCCGCGCGGCACCACCCTGCCTTGCTGGTCGACGATCTTGCTCTCCAGCCTCGGCTGGGTCCGTCCGACAGTGGTCACGCGCAGCTCCAGGCCATCGTCCGGCCCGGTCTGCAGCGACACCGGGCTGGTCTCGGTCATGCCGTAGGCGATCTGCACCTCGGCCATGTGCATCTCGTCGATGACCCGCCGCATCACCTCGATCGGACAGGTCGCGCCGGCCATGATCCCGGTGCGCAGGCTGGAGAGATCGAACTCGCCGCGGCGCGGGTGATCCAGCTCGGCGATGAACATGGTCGGCACCCCGTACAACGCGGTGGCCCTCTCCTCGGCCACCGCCAGCAGGGTCGCCTCGGCGTCGAAGCTGGGCGCCGGGTAGATCATCGTCGAGCCATGGGTGACGCAGCCGAGGTTGCCCATCACCATGCCGAAGCAGTGGTACAGCGGCACCGGGATCACCAGGCGGTCTTGCGCACCAAGGCCGAGGCTCTCGCCGACCAGGTAACCGTTGTTGAGGATGTTGTAGTGGCTGAGCGTGGCGCCCTTGGGGAAGCCTGTGGTGCCGGAGGTGTACTGGATGTTGATCGGCTCGTCGAACTGCAACGACGCCTGGCGCTGGCGCAGTTCCTCCGCGCCCACCGCCTCGGCCAGCCCTGGCAAGCCCTGCCAGTGCAGGAAACCCGCCGGCGCGCGCTCGGCCAGGCTGACCACGCCGCGCAGCTCCGGCAGGCGCTCGCTGGCCAGCTCGCCCGGACGCCCCTCGGCGAGTTCCGGCAGCAGCTCGCCGAGCATCGCGTGGTAGTCGCTGGTCTTGAAGGCGTCCGCGCAGACCAGCCAGCTGCAACCGGACTGCTTGAGCGCGTATTCCAGTTCGCTGCTGCGGTATGCCGGGTTGATGTTCACCAGCACCGCGCCGACCTTGGCGCTGGCGAACTGGGTGATGCACCACTCGGCGCAGTTCGGCGCCCAGATTCCCAGACGCTCGCCGGGGCGCAGGCCGAGGGCGATGAAGGCGCGGGCGTAGGTGTCGACCCGCTCCGCCAACTGCCGCCAGCTGTAGCGCAGCCCCTGGTGCCGCACCACCAGCGCCTCGCGCTCGGCATGCCGCGCGGCAGCGGTGTCGAAGGCGTCGCCGACGGTCATCGCCAGCAAGGCGACGTCCTGGCGACCCGAGGTATAGCTCGGCTGATTCATGGCTTTCCCTTGTTGTGGTTGTTCTGGGAATGTCGCTGAACCGTCGTCCCTCGCCGCAAGGACGCGACGACGGACACCGGTCCGCCGGTATCGGTGAAGTCGAAGTGCATGTTTACGTTAACGTAAAGGTAAACGCAAGCGGCGAGCCGCATGTGCCGGCCCTCGCCTGCGGCGACTGCTGGCAAAGGGTACAATGGGCGGTTTTCCTGCCAGGAGCACAGCATGACCCCGGATATCGCCATCGGCCTGGTGACGGCTCTCTGCCTCGGCGCGCTGGTCGGCCTCGAGCGGCAATGGCGGCAGCGTTCCTCGGGCATGGCCACCCACGCGATGGTCGCGCTCGGCGCCGCGAGCTTCTCGATCCTGCCGCTGCTGCTCGACAACGAGGTCAGCGTGACCCGCATGGCGGCCCAGGTGGTCAGCGGCATCGGCTTCCTCGGCGCCGGCGTGATCATGCGCGACGGCCTCAGCGTGCGCGGCCTGAGTACCGCTGCGAGCATCTGGAGCACCGGTGCGATCGGCGTCCTGGCGGGCAGCGGGTTCATCCTGGCGGCCTGCCTGACCACCGCCCTGATCGTCATCGCCAACCTGTTCCTCCCCGCCCTCGGCCGCGTGGTGGAGCGCCACACCTCGGGCGAGGCCGAGCAGGAGCGCTTCTACCAGATCAGCGTGTCCTGCGAGGCGCGCAACGAAGCCCTGGTGCGCATGCAACTGCTGCAACGCATGGGCGACAACCGCCTGAACCTGCAGAGCCTGGAAAGCCACGCGCTGAAAGGCAGCGGCAACGTGGAGGTGAACGCGGTGGTGTTCACCCTGCACAAGGAGGACTCGCTGGTGGAGCAGATGGTCGGCGAGTTGTGCCTGGCCCCCCAGGTCACCGCAGCCAGCTGGGTGATGAATCCCGCCGCCGAATAGCCGGTGAATTTAGGTTGCCCATTCTAGAGGCTTCGCCGCAGGCTGCCCGCATCTCCACACAAGAACAAGCCGGAGTGAACCATGCCGCCACTGCCTGTTCTGTGGACGGGGCCGCGCCCCGCCGGGAGGATTCATGCGCTTGCGTTGCTTCTTGCGAGGTTGCCGCTGGGACCCAGGCAGCCTGGTCACGGTAGGCCCCGATCTGATGCTGCGCCAACGTTGCCGGCGTTGCGGCGCCCATCGCTATCTCAGCGTCCAGGCACCGCCCGAGGAAGCCTGAGCGGCGCCGGCCGCGCCCTGGAGACGGCCGGCTGGCGCCTCAGCGCAGGACCAGGCTGGCCCGGGTGCGCAGGTAGCTTTGCCGGTAGACCACGCTGTTGGCCGGGCTGGCGGTATACACGAGGGAATACATGGCCCGCTGCCCCAGGGCCATCGCCACGATCTGGGTCAGCAGGACCTCGCTGCCCTGGCTGATCCGGCAATGGGTCTCCAGCGACGCCAGGCCGCCGAGATTGGAGCGGATCGGCGTGGTGCAGCGCGAGCCGAGTCCGGCCTTGCGGTAGCCCGACTGGACGACGTCGAAGACGCTCTGGAACTGGCCGTCGATTTCCACCGACTCCTCCTCCAGCATCTTCAGGCTGAGCAGTTCGATGCTCGCTTCCTTTTCGCCGCCCGGGCCGACCTTCGTCGCCAGTTGGCGCGAGCCGAGCTGGTCGGCCTCGGCGGCTTCCAGCGGGATGCTCTCGGTGATCACCTGCCAGCCGGCCGGCCACTCGACTTCCGGCTGATAGCCACTGCTGGCGCACCCCGCCACGAGTCCCGCCACAATCGCCAGCGCCAAGCCGGACGCCCTGTTTCTCATAGCCTTTCCTTACTCGCAAACCCTGTCGGGAGAGATGAAGTCAACACCCGTTGCCATGCCGCCGCCGCGCCTCCTGGTGCCCGACCGCCGCCTTTCCAGCTTACCGGAGAGAACGGACGCGCCAACACGCAAGCCTGAACAAGCTAGCCGACTTGGCGAGGAACGCACAAATTTCATCGGCAGCCGATCAAGGTTGGGACGCTTGTACCACTCGCGAAGACAGGCAATCTGTCAGATTTTTTTGAATTTTTGCCGACGGACAAAGTCTGTTCAGCGCAGTGTTTTTCCGAGAACCACCCGGCCCGCAAGGAGAACCCATGGCTGAATCCCAGGACAAATACACCCGGCGCACAGGCAGGACCTGGGCCGACGACCAGGCAACCTACAACCGCCTGCGCGAAGAAGCCGATGCCGCACGCCAGAAACTGCGCGAAAGTGGCTACAGCGGCGCCGAATACGACCAGCTGCGCCAGGCCGCCTTCGACCTCAACCGCAAGGCCAACCAGTACTGGGAACAGATGCTCAGCGATCTGCGCCAGGAAGACTGACTCCCGTCACGCCGAGAGACTGCCGCTCTCGGCCCGCAACGCTCCCGTCCCGACTGCCTGTCCCTCGCCCCGCTCACTCGGGCGCCTCCGGATATTCCACTTCGTCCAGCAGGCGGAAACCGACCTTGTCGGCATCCAGCGCGCCGAGCAGCTCGATCTGCCGGTCGATATCCTGGTTGATGCTGGCCAACTGGCCGATGAAGGTGCTGGCCGCCTGGCGCGTACCGGGATCCGAACTGCGCGACAGCTCGAAGCCCAGCTGGGTCAGCGCGGCGGCCAGGTGCGCGAGATTGCGCACGCTCAGCGAGTGCAGCTGGCGGGAAACGGCTGGTTCATCCTGAACGGTGGGGGGGACATCCATGAGTCAGTTCCTTCGACTGGCACAGTGTGACACGCATCACAGAGACTAACCGAACACCCGCCGAACATCCATGCCAGCTATATCCCTTCGTCGGCTCTGGCCCGGCCTCCGCATCGTCCTCAAGTTGTCAGATCCGCTGTCGATACTCTGCGAGCCGGAACACGCGCCATGCCCGCCTCGCCGGGCCACAGGGACGTCCTCGGCTGCCCCGTCGCAGCCTGCGTGCCGGCCCAACCTGGCAATCCATCGAGGCGTTCCATGCTGCAACAATCCCTACGTGCACAAATTCTTGTCCTGCTCGGCGGCAGCCTGGCGGCACTGCTGCTCATCGCCCTGGCCTGCTTCGGCTCGCTGACCGGAGACGTGCGCGCCTATCGCGACCTGCTCGGCGGCCCGGTGCAGGCGGCACAACTGATCGACGAAGCCAACCTGCAGTTCCGTGGCCAGGTCCAGGAATGGAAGAACGTCCTGCTGCGCGGGCGGCAGGCGGAGGCCCAGGCGAAATACTGGAACCAGTTCGAAACCCAGGAGCGGGCGGTACAGGACATTCTCGGCCGGCTCGGCAACCTTGCCGAAGGCGAGCTGAAGACCCAGGTCGAACGCCTGCGAGAAGAACATCGGCAGCTCGGCGTCGCCTACCGCCAGGGCCGACAGCGCTTCCTCGCAGCCGGCGCCGACCCCGTCGCCGGCGACCAGGCGGTGACCGGCATCGACCGCGCCACCACCGCGCAGATGCAGGCCCTGCGCGACGAGTTGCACCAGGCCAGTGATCGGCAATCCACTGCCATCAGCGCCGAAGCCCGGAACACCGTGCTGCTCGGCAGCCTGGTGCTGGTCGGCGCCAGCCTCGCCGTGGCCCTGCTCAGCCTGTGGCTGGTCAACCGCAACCTGGTCCGTCCGGTGCAACGCCTGATCGAACATATCGCCCAGCTCAGCCACGGCGACTTCGGCGAGCGCATCGAGATCCAGCGCCGGGATGAACTCGGCAAGCTGGCCCTGGCCGCCAACACCCTGCGCGACTTCCTGGTGGACATCTTCGACCGGCTGCGCCGCAGCACCCGCGAACTGGACAGTGCCAGCGGCTCGCTGAACGCGATCGCCAGCCTGATGGCGGCCGGCACCCGCGAACAGTTCAGCCGCACCGACCAGGTCGCCACGGCGATGCAGGAAATGTCCGCCACCGCCCAGGAAGTCGCACGCTATGCCGGCGACGCGGCCAGGGCCGCCGACGAGGCGGACGATTCCGCCCAGCGCGGCGAGGACGTGATGGAAGAAACGATCCGCAGCATCGACGAGATGCGCAGGGAAATCGACCGCACGGTGGAAGTGATCCGCCAACTGGAAAGCGACAGCGGCCGGATCGGCAAGGTCCTCGACGTGATCCGCGGCATCGCCGAACAGACCAACCTGCTGGCCCTCAATGCGGCCATCGAAGCCGCCCGCGCCGGCGAGGCCGGACGTGGCTTCGCGGTGGTCGCCGACGAGGTGCGCACGCTGGCGCAGCGCACCGCCGAATCGATCGCCGAGATCCACCAGATCATCGATACCGTGCAGAACGGCGCGGTGAATGCCGCGCGCGCCATCGAGAGCGGCCAGTCGCGCAGCGAGGCCGGCGCCGAACAGGTCGCCAACGCCGGCGCGATGCTGCGCCGGATCACCACCTCGGTGGAGTCGATCCGCGACATGAACCGCCAGATTGCCACCGCCGCCGAGGAACAGACCGCAGTGGCCGAGGACATTTCCCGCAACCTCACGGAAATCGCTTCGATCGCCTCCAGCAACCAGGAACAGGTGGAGCAGACCGAAGCCGCCAGCCGCGACCTCCACGGCCTCTCCGCGCAACTGGGCGATGCCCTGCAACGCCTGCGCGCCTGACCAGAAGCAAGGAAAAGGTTTCCACGATGCAGGGCGGACAACCGCGACGCGGCTATCCGCCATTTCAGCGCAAATCCCGGCGGATAGCGCCCGTGGCGCCATCCGCCCTGCGCAGCGAAGGCTCTCAGTCGAGGACGTTGTCCAGCACTTCGTAGATCAGCCCGGTCGCGACCGCCACCAGGAGCAGATCGGTACCGGCCTGCATCCACTCGTAGCCGTCATAGTGCGGCAGCCGGCCCAGCAGGCGGCCGTCGAGTTTCTTGGCGATGCCGGGCGGCAGCGGCTTGCCGCGCGCCAGGTTCTTCTGGATTCCCGGCGGCAGCGCCGGCCCCGGGCTCCAGTAGCCGCGGTTGTCGCCGAGGATCACCCGCACGCCGCCGACGTCGATGCGCGGTCCCGAGCTCCAGTCGCCGCCACCGTTGCCTTTCTGTCCGGAGTTGCCTTTCTGCCCGGCGTTGCCGCCGCCCTTGTTGCCGGGCCCGCCATGGTTGTCATTCCCACCCTGGTTGCCTTTGTTGCCCTTGTTACCCTTTCCTCCGTCCATCTGGTTGCCGTGCGGATTGCCTTTGCCATTGCCCGGGTCGGCCAGGGCGGCAGGCGTGCCACCGATCAGGGACAGGCTCACGACCAGCGCGAGCACAGAACGAGTGTTGAACATGATTATGTTCTCTCCATGCGAGGACGATCCCTCGATAGCTTAGAACCGTTTCGCTTGTTTGGTTCCCTGCCGCCGACCGCGGGAGATGAGGAGGTCGCGCAAGCTTTGGCCGGAATCGGGCTTGGTCTCGGCTGTCGAATCGGCTAAGCTGCCCGCCCCTGCAAGCGATCATCCGCCACGCCCCATGACCTGGCTGCCTACTCCGCCATAGCCCTGCCCCCCCCTCCGACAACGGTCCGAGTGACCGTGGCCCGCGTTCGCCCGCCTGAACGCTTTTTCGTCCGTCCTTTTTCTTTCTCGACACCGCCCGCGGCCCCGCTGCCGCCGGGACACAGGCGTCGCCTCGCCCCTGGATATCCCGATGCTACAGACGTTGAAACAGAACTGGTTCTCCAATCTCCGCGGCGACGTGCTCGCCGGCCTGGTCGTTGCCCTGGCGCTGATCCCCGAGGCGATCGCCTTTTCCATCATCGCCGGGGTCGATCCGAAGATCGGCCTGTATGCCTCGTTCAGCATGGCGGTGGTGATCGCCTTCGCCGGCGGACGGCCCGGCATGATCTCCGCCGCCACCGGTGCCATGGCCTTGCTGATGGTCAACCTGGTGAAGGATCACGGCCTGCAGTATCTGCTGGCGGCGACCCTGCTCTGCGGCGTGCTGCAGATCCTCGCCGGCTACCTGCGCCTGGGTTCCCTGATGCGCTTCGTCTCGCGTTCGGTGGTGACCGGCTTCGTCAATGCCCTGGCGATCCTGATCTTCCTGGCCCAGTTGCCGGAACTCACGCACGTCGGCTGGCCGGTCTACGCGATGACCGCCACCGGCCTGGCGATCATCTACGGCTTTCCGCACCTGCCACGGATCGGCCGGCTGCTGCCCTCTCCGCTGGTATGCATCCTGGCGCTCACCGCCCTCTCCATCTATCTGGGACTGGACATCCGCACCGTCGGCGACATGGGTGAATTGCCCGCCAGCCTGCCGGTCTTCCTCTGGCCGGAGGTTCCGCTGAACCTCGAGACCCTGCTGATCATCCTGCCCTACTCCGCCGCCCTGGCGGTGGTCGGCCTGCTGGAGTCGCTGATGACCGCCACCATCGTCGACGAGATGACCGATACCGACAGCGACAAGAACCGTGAATGCAAGGGCCAGGGCCTGGCGAACATCGCCACCGGCCTGCTCGGCGGGATGGCCGGTTGCGCGATGATCGGGCAGTCGGTCATCAACGTGAAATCCGGTGGTCGCAACCGCCTGTCGACACTGGTGGCCGGCGTCGCGCTGCTGCTGATGGTGGTGTTCCTCAGCGACTGGGTCGGACAAATACCCATGGCGGCCCTGGTGGCGGTGATGATCATGGTCTCGATCGGTACCTTCCGCTGGGACTCGATCCGCAACCTGCGGCGCTACCCGCTGTCGACCAACCTGGTCATGCTGGTGACGGTCGGGGTGGTCCTCGCCACCCACAACCTGGCGTTCGGCGTGATCGCCGGCGTGCTGCTGGCCTCGCTGTTCTTCGCCAACAGGATCGGCCATTACCTGGACATCGACAGCCAGCTGTCCGCCGATGGTTCGCACCGTCATTACCAGGTCACCGGCCAACTGTTCTTCGCTTCGTCGACCCGGTTCGTCGCCGCCTTCGACCTGAAAGAACAGGTGGACCAGGTGATCATCGACCTGCGTCACGCCCATCTCTGGGACATCACCGCCGTCGCGGCGCTGGACAAGGTGGTGCTGGGCCTGCGCCAGCGCGGCGTGACGGTCGATGTGCTCGGCCTGAACGCCGCCAGCGCGACGCTGGTCGATCGCTTCGGCGCGCACGACAAGCCGGGCGCCGTCGACCTCCTCTCCGACCACTGAGCGGCGGTCGGCCTGGAGCGCTCAGCGGCGCAGGCTGGCGACGACGAATACGCGGCGGAACGGAAACAGCGTGCGGCCGTCGAGCTCCTGCGGATAGTAGCGGTGCAGCAGGTCCAGGTAACGGTCGAGGAAGCGCCGGCGCGCCTCCTCGTCCAGTTCGCCGAGCACCGGACGCAGGGCGGAGACCTTGACCCAGTCGAAGATCGGGTCGTTGCCGTCCACCACCTGCAGGTGCTCGGTCTCCCAGATGTCCACCTCCGCGCAGAGCGGCGCCAACAGGCGGTAGTAGTTGTCCAGGGAGAGCACGTTGCGCTGCTGCATCAGGTAGCGCAACGTCGGGCTGCCGAGCGGCGTGCCGCCCGGGCCGGCGCTGTCCAGCGCATCGAGCATCAGGCGATACCAGGACGCATCGCGCCAGTTCGGCATGTGCGCCGCCAGGCAGCCCCCCGGGCTCAGCTGGCCCAGCAGGCGCGGCAACAGGCTGCAATGGCGCTCGATGAAATGCAGCACCGCCGCGGCGAACAGCAGGCTGGCCGGACGCTCGGCGCACCAATGCTGCAGGTTGGCGCACTCCCAGCTGGCCCTGATCGGCAGGCGCGCGGCTTCCTCGAGCATCTCCGCGGAGCTGTCCACGCCATGCAGTTCGGCCTGCGGCCAGCGGCGGGCAAGCAGTTCGGTGGCGATCCCGGTGCCACAGCCCAGGTCGTAGATCCGTTCCGGAGAATACAGGTCGACATGGTCGAGCAGCTCGACCACCGGCCGTTGGCGAAGTCGGGCGAACTGCATGTAGGCGGTCGGGTCCCAGTGCGTCTCGTTGCCCGCACGGCAGCGCAGGTCGTCACGCACCATGGGCGACCTCCCGCTCCGCGGCGAGCTGCCGCCCCAGGCTGCGCAGGCTACCCAGCAGCAGCGCCAGGCCGCGACGGGTATCGGCATCGCGCAACAGCCGCAACAGATCCTTCAGGTTCGGCGGCTGCTCCCGCAACACCTCGGCCTTGGCCACGCGCACCGCGTTGCCGACGGACCAGCCGACACTGGTGGCCTGTTCGAAGAGCGACGCCAGCCTGTCCACCATGGCCGGGTCGAGCAGGTCGATGAGATCCGAAAGCAGCGAGAGCAGGTCGACCAGGTTGTCCAGCCGCCGCCCTTCGATCAGTGGCTGCAGCTTGCCAACCAGGGCCTGCAGGCTCTCCCGGGTCTGCTCGGGAAACAGGGGTGTCTCGGCCTGCGCCGCGGCGCGAGGCTGTCGATGGTCTTCCATGTCGGCTCCTCCCCGTGTGGGGTCAAAGCATTCCGCGGGCGACGGCCCAGTACAGCCCGCGATTGAAACCCTGGCGCAACAGCCCGCCAAGCTTGGTCGGCGGGGTCGGCTGGACGTCGTGCCGGTAGTCGTACCAGAGCGGCATGCCGGCGTTCAGGCCCATCTGCGCGACGGCCTGCACCCGTCCGTCGTAGGTCGCGCAAGGACTGCCGAGGCGAATCTCGGCGGCGATGTTGCTGGCGATCACCGGCGCCTGATTGTGGCAGGCGCCTCCGGCCTTGCTTACCGGCAGATCGACGGTATCGCCCAGGGTATACACCCGTTCGACGCCATACACCTGCAAGGTTTCATGGTTCGTCGGCAACCAGCCTTCGTCGGCGGCGGATTGCGACAGGCCACACTCCCGGACCACATCCACCGCGCGAATCGGCGGCGTCGCCATGAGCAGGTCGAAGGGTTGCTCGTCACCCTCTTCGGAATAGGCGATGCGCCGCTCCGGATCGACCCGGGCCAGGGTGAAGCCACGCTGGAAACGAATGCCACGCTGCTCGAACAGACTCGGCAGGATCTCGCCGGTGGGCCGCTGCAGGAACAGGCAGTTACGTAGCAACTGGGCGGTGGTGGGATAGGTGTAGACGATCTCGACGCGCTCGCGCACACCGCGGCGGCGCAGGTAGTCATCGAGCATCAGGGTGGTCTCCACCGGGGCGATGCCGCACTGGTGCGGTACGTTCGGCGTCTTCGGGAAGCTCACCGTGATGAACACCCGCCCCGACTCCAGGCTGGCCAGGCGCTCCGCCAACCGGCGCGCCGGCTGGTACTGGTAGAAATGCTCGCCGGCTTCCTGCAGACCTTCGATACGCTCGGGCGCCGGTACGCAGCCGGTGGCGATGACCAGGTAGTCGTAGCCGTGCCGCTTGCCGTTGCGGGTATGCAGCTCCTGGCGAGCGAAATCGAAGCGGACCACCTGCTCGACCCGGAACTCCACCTCAGGGCGCAACAGCGAACGCTCCGGTCGCTTCAGGTCCTCGAGGAAGAACTGCTGGAAGGCGACGTACATGAACGCCGGCTTGTAGTAGTGATCGGGCGAGTCCGAGAGCAGCAGGACCTGCACCCTGCCGTCGAGGACCTCCGCGTAGAGCCTGGCCACCAGCAGGTTGGCGAGCATGGTGCCACCAACCCCGCCACCAACGATGACGATGCGTTGCATAGCCCCTCCCTGTCCCTGAGAAGTCATGGAGTATGTCTAGATGAGCGAAGGGAATAGGCAAGGCTGGCTCCGCCGCGGCAAGACCCCGGCGCGGAAAAAGGTCCTACAGTTCAAGCGGTTGCCGATGAAGAGTCACCACCTGCCAGAATTGGCAGGGGCAGAGTGACGGAAATGCAGCGCATGCCGGCGAACCGACGGACAACCTCCCTAGCGACGGCCCAGGACGAGCGCACGGAAGAGATCGAACGCCAGCACCAGCGCGAGCATCGGCAGCACCAGGGGAACGAACGCCGATATGGCGTCCCGATAAGGACGACCTGCCAGCCACAGGTAGCAACTGGCGCCGCCGACCAGCAACGCGACCAGGAGAATGACGAACTTGCACAGGCGCGAAGCGAAGGAGAGCGTGTCGATCATGTCTGTTCTCGGTAAAAGCGGATCGCTCCGTTTTAACGGGCGGTAGCGCCGCCCGGTATAGGAAACGTCCGATTTCCTGGTAGCTGGTTTCTCAGTACTGAAAAGCGCTCTCCATGGCCACCCGGCATGCCGAAGAACGACTCTCTCACGCCCTTTCATCGCTTCAATCCGGGAAAATCAGCGCTGCCCGGCAAACAAAGGCACAATGACATCACTGAATGTCGATGGGCGACATCGCAGTCACCCAGGACTCCAGCATGACGACTCCTCCCTATCCCGCCGACGAGCCCGCCAGACAGGCCTACGTCGACCAGCTCGGCCTGCTGGAGGAAGGTGTCGACGAAGTGTTCGAAGCGATCCTCGGCGCCGCCACCTGCTATTTCCAGACGCCCATCGCGCTCATTTCCATTCTCGATCACCAGCGCCAGTGGTTTCGCGCGAGCATCGGCCTCGGTATCCGCCAGACGCCACGACGGGATTCGTTCTGCGCCTACGCGATCCTCGGCAAGGGAGTGTTCGAGGTGGCCGACGCCCGCCTCGATCCGCGCTTCCGCGACAACCCCTACGTGCTGGGCGAGCCGGGCATCCGCTTCTACGCCGGATCGCCGCTGACCACCACCGACGGACTCAACCTCGGCAGCCTCTGCGTCATCGACAGGGAACCCCGCGGACCGCTGTCCGCGCGGGACATCGCCATGCTCGAGCACTTCGCCGGGCTGGTCATGGCACGCATCCATACGCTGCGCTCGACCAACTACATCGACGAACCGACCGGCCTCTACAATCGGCTGCGCCTGCAGGAAGACGTTTCCCTGCGCCTGCAGCGCGACGGCGCGCTGACCGTCATCGCCGCCGACCTCCTGCCTCTCGCCCTGCTCAATACGATCATCCGTACGCTGGGCTATCCGTTTTCCAACGACCTCATGCTCGCGGCGCGCGATCGCATCCGCAGCGAGCTGCCGGACTGCACCCTCTACAAGATCAGCCCGACCCGCTTCGGCTTGCTGCTGCCGCGGCAGCAGCAGGAACAAACCGAGCCGGTCTGTATCCGCCTGCTGGAGGCCTTCGAGAAACCCGTGGTCTGCCACGGCATTCCGATCAAGGCCAATCCCGGCCTCGGCGTGCTGCCACTCACCGCCGACCATCCCCACGGCGAGCAGGACTGGCTGCGCCTGGTGGTCAGCGCGGCCGACGACGCCCGTGACCGCGGCGTCGGCTGGGCGCGCTACAACCCGCCGCTGGACCAGGCCCAGCAGCGCGCCTTCACCCTGCTGGCCTCGCTGTCCCAGGCTATCGGTACGGAGGAAGGGTTCCACCTGGCATACCAGCCGAAGATCGACCTGGCGACGGGCCAATGTACCGGCGTCGAGGCATTGCTGCGCTGGCGCCACCCGCAACTCGGGCCGGTCAGCCCCGCCGAGTTCATTCCCCTGGCGGAAAAGACCGCGCTGATGCGCCCGTTGAGCGACTGGGTGCTGCGCCATGCGCTGGAGCAACTGGCTCTCTGGCACGGGCGGAACATCCCGCTCACGCTGGCGATCAACGTCTCGGCGGCGGAAATGGAAGACAGCGGTTTCCTGGAGGAGACCGTCAGGCTCGCCAGGCATCACGGGCTCGACCTTTCGGCCATCGAGCTGGAGTTCACCGAAAGCGTGCTCATTCGCGACGCCTCGGCGGTGAGGGCAGTCTTGCTGCGCGCCCGCGAACTGGGCATGGGCATCGCGGTGGACGATTTCGGCACCGGCTACAGCAACTGGACCTACCTGCGCGACCTGCCGGTCACCGCCATCAAGCTCGACCAGTCGTTCACCCGCGACCTGGGCGACTCGCCGAAGGCGCAGAGTGTCACCCAGGCGGTGATCGGCCTGGCCAGCCAGTTGGGCTATCGGGTGATCGCCGAGGGCATCGAGACCCCTGAAACCCTTCATCTGCTGCAAGCCTGGGGTTGTCGCGAGGGACAGGGCTATCTCATCGCCCGGCCGATGCTGGCGGACCAGCTGGAAGACTGGCTGCAGCGTTAGGCCGACGCCGGGGCGGCCGAAAAGCGCGGCATCCGCGCCATCGCCCACGTGCAGGAAAGCGGCTCAAGGCGTGGCCAGGAGAGCCAGCACCAGATAGATCGAGTACAGGCCCAGGACCATCAGCGCCAGCACCACGGCAACCCCTGCATGCCGGGCGATGGCCCACGGCGAATTGCGTCCGCAGCGCCAGACCACGACGAGGCTCAGGAGCAGGTAGGCCAGCTTCGCCAGCTCGATGCCGATGATTCCCCACAAGGTCAGGGACACGGCGTGTTCGCCGTCGCTCTCCTGCATCAGCGGATCGACGATGGCCACCATCGCCTGCCTGGCGACGAGGCCGACCAGCACGAAACCCACGGCGAAGAACAGCCAGAAAGCCTTCCACAGCGGCTGTCCGCCGGCCAGGAAACCACGCGCCGCCGGCCTGCCCTCGGTAAGCGTCGCTCGCGGGGGTTCGTAGGGGTGCTCCATGCTCCGCGCTCCTCCAGGAAAGCGCGCACCCTAGCACATTCCGCCGCGCTCATCGGAAGCACTGCCGGACAGGAGCTGTCTCACCGCGCCTAGCGCGGACAGGAGACCTTGGCGCCTTCCACCTTGCGGATCCGCTCCCGATAGGACCCGGAAACCAGTACCGACTGCGTACCGCTCTTCTCGCTCAGGATTCCATCGCAGCTGTAGTCGCAGCCTTCGACGATGGTCAGGCAGACGTCCTGCTCCTCGAAGCGGTAGAGCCCGCTGGGCCAGTCGGCGCATTCGTACAGTCCCGCGCCGGGACATTTCACGGCTTCGAGCTTGCCGGCGGCAATGATCGTCGAACCGGCCAGGTCCTGGAGATTGCCAGCGGCCTCGGCCGCCATGGCGAAGAAAAAGGAAAGGACAACGGGGGAAATCCTGCGAAGCATCGGTATCGGTGGCATTCAGGTGGGCGGGTTCATGAATCTAGTCATGAATTTCTGTTCCCGCTCAGACCGAAAGCCTGCCAGGGCGGTTCCCTATCCGTTCTGATCACCTCATGTCCGCGACTGGGGGGAACGCCCCGCGAGCCCACCGGTAGCAGCGGCTGGCCAGCAAACGGACCGGGAACTACCTCGCCGCCTGTCAGGCCTCGGATGAACCGACGAAGCAGGAAACTGCGGAAGAAAGAGGGAGGAACGTCTTGGCTGAGAGCGGCGGAACGCCAGGAAATCGGCGAGCCGACCAAGACGTTTGGAGAAAAAACAACCTCGCTTTAAATAAGTATTTCTCGGCAAACCACTCCCGTCAGTCTCGGAAGCTATTGTAGTTTGAAACTTCATTTCGCAACATCAATCGCCAAAGTTCATCCCGGCGTTGTTTGTGAATTTCATCCCATGCTACAAGCTGAATCTTAGCCGTCTCGTAGCACCCTTTTGCACGCATAGCCGCATAGTTTTCACCCTTCGTTACGATATGAACAGACTCGCAATCTATTAGTGTCCGTACAAACCCTCCCGCATCGTATACTTTCCGACTTCGATGGAGGTCAACTAGTTGCGTCAGCGTGATCTGGATTCGTATATAGTGTTCCAAGCGTAAGTCCGCTCCACTATCCATGACAGCTTTATGCGATCATTCCCATAAACCTCCGAATGTGACGCTTTAAGCTCTCTGCCATGACATGGGTATACCAAGCTCTCGCCCGACTTGGTGTCACATTCGGCCGGCCAGCTAGCCACATAACCTCTTCGTAAACTGAGTGCAGTGCTTTTCTTACCTCAGGAAGTCAGGTCTATCTCCACAGGCATTATCTCTCAAACTTATAGAAACTTGACATTTACCTAGCCGACAGCACTGTGCTAAGCGCACGAAGTTGCTCAATAAACTCAATTTGCGTTAGCACTCGAACGAACATATCTTTCTTATTAACCCACAACTCTTACTCGTCAGATTTCGAGAAACGGTCTCTACGAACGAAAAGGTCGACCCCGAGGACAACAAGGCAGATTCCTAGAATGCCAAGATCGAAGCCCACTAGGTTGGTGGAAGAAAAGCAAAATATCAGCACCCAGGCTGCAACAAACGCAACGACCCCCAGCCATTTGCGGATGCCTCTTGGTCGGACGAGGTAGCCTACTGCGGTGATGACCACGGCCCAAATCGCGAACTGAAGGACATCATTCATGCGGGCTCTCCAACACTCGGTACGATCTGCGACGTGACCGAATGCTGGGGCCCGATCCCGCCGGACACCTCCCCTTCAACGCTGATAATGACATCTCCAGCGTGATAGGTTGGCAAACTCTGCTGAGTAGCCCAACGAACAGCAAGGCCGCTACCAATCCCAACAAAGGTGTTGATACGTTTACCTGCAACTGCCGCAAGCCCACCGATTACACCCGCGATGGTGACGCGCTGCTGGTTTAGAGAGTCGGCTTGGGTTCGGGTCAAGGGCAGCGAGACAAAGACTTTCAGTACACAGGCTCGATCCTTCGCCTGCATTCTGTCGAAAATCTCAATCGCGAGATCAGCCACCGCATGACTGGCCTTCGCTGATGGACAGTATTTCATGTGAAGCAGCCGGCTGCGCTCTGTCCATGCGAGGCGAATGATCGCCAAGCTGAAGTTGATGCCGTGCTGGCTGTGAACGTGCGTCCGTTCGATATCCATGGCGTTCCTTCCGTGCTTCGAGCGCGCAGTTTCGGTAGCCAACAACACCGCAACCACTAGCAGAACAGCTAGCTCTCAACATCCACGCCCAGACGAAGTTAGCCCAGCGCTCCGCTTCGTAAGCTTACGATCCAGACAACCTCAACGGGGCCCGGAACGAAGAGAAAGAACTGGGCCACCCTAGCCGCGGATCTTCTATAGTCCCTTCACTGGCACGAGCGGCTAGCGGGGTGGATAGGCCAATACTGCCAGCGCCAGTTGCAGATCACTGTAGCGCGCAAGCTCGACGCGCTGGCGCAAGGTATCCAGCACCGCTTGCAGCATCGCACCGCGGACCGCGCCGTTGCTAGCGATGAAAACGGCCGCATCGTCATGCGCCAGCTTGAGTTTCCGGTCGTAGCTGCTGATCTCCTTGGATACGTCTCCAGAGAGTTCTGTACCTTCTCTTGGGTCACTGGTGCCGATGCTCGTTGTCACCATCAATATCGAACTGTAGAAACTGCTGGCAATGACGGGGTGGTCCTGCCTGTCCCAAGTTAGGTCAATCCCGGCATAGACAGGCAGACATACCAGGAGTTTGACCAGCAGTAAGAGCTTGGATGGCATGGAAAGCCCCGATTTAATGCCATCCTTGATTCGCGTTCCACGAAAATCACAGAGGAAGCCGTGTCTTTGCCATCTTTGGCCAGGCATAGTGATATCGCAGTTTTCCGACCAAGCGCTTGCTGCCGCCATCACTGCATCTCACTCCGTGCCAATAGCCCGGCAGCAAAGGAACTCAGTTCCAGCCTGGGTTCAGGAGTATCGGCCTGATATTTCCTCCAGGCGCGCTCCAGTTGCACGCCGTAGATGGCTCCTTCTGAGGCTATAAATGCTGCCGCGTCCTCGCGGGCATAGGCATAGCTGTTGGAACTGATGTAATCGCTCGTGTGGCCGGTTGCTGAGGTGCCCATTAAAGTGAGAATGACGGTGCCTCGGGCAAGTTCTTCCAATCCGTCCGAAACCTCGGCGGCGACGCATGCCTGACAGAAAATTACGATGTGGAAGAGCCAGATGTGGCTCCGACGTTTTTTTGTTTCCATAACTTGAACATCCTCTGTTCGTAATCGGCTATAGCGGCAAATCACCGCTTGTCCATTTCCAGACGACCGAGCCGGCGTGCAGGGGCTAGGGCTGACGTAGCGTTTCGACCACTCTGGACACACCGTCAAGAGCTTACAACAACTGTCCAGGGATGACCCGTATCAACGGGGCGGACACTTATACGGGCCCGAAAGGGCAAGCGTCTGCACGAACAAGAGAGGTTTCCATTTAAGCTCGATATCGAACGCCTGCGGCACCGACCTCGAAGTCAACCTCTGGCCTCTTTGCGGCATGGGTCGTCTCTTGTTCTAGGACTGTTGCCATGGTTTCCTTCCTACAGGGTCGGCTCTTGGGGGATCAACCGGGCGCGACACGAGCTGTAGGCGCGCTCAGGTTTCGACTTCGCTCAGGGAGTCGTTAAAGCGTCGAGAATTTTCTTCCGGTAGTAGCCCGTAGGCCGAGGCGGGGTTTCCTGTATCAGTTTCGGCGGTGCCGGCTCCACTACCCGCGGCACCACCATGACAGTTCCCACCTGCGGAGCGGGCGATCCGCACGCGCACAGGGCGGTCGCGCAGCTCGCCAGCAAGGCGAACGATTTCAGCTTGAGCATCAGCATCTTTCCTCTCTTGGTCGGCGGCGGCCTTGTCCAGGGCTGCCTGTTTCATGTCACGCTGCGCGATCAGCTCGGCCAGCTTGGCGTCCGCCTGTTCCCGCTGCTGACGCACCTGGCCTGCCAGTTCGCCGTACTCGCGCAGCATGGACGCGCGCCCGGCGAGGTAGCCCATGCTGGCCAGCAGCGCCGTGGCGAGCAGAGCCAACACTGCGCCGACGATCCATTCCTTGATGGTCCCCATGCGTCACTCCTGCGCGGCTATGCACTGCGCATGCTGCTCCTGCTGTCGGCTCCAGACGCCTTTGCAGCCCTTCGGCCCCCAGTTCTTCGGCTGCGAGCAATCGCGCCCACCCTGGTTGTGCCACTTCAACAGGTCGTCACAGGCCTGTCGGTAGTTGCCGGCCAGGAGGTCGAGGCGCATCGAGCTACCGCGCCAGTTGGTGATGCCGAACTGGCCCATGAAACCCAGGTACAAGTCGTACTCCTCCTGGAACAGTTTCACGCCGGGCAGCGAGTCGCGGAACTGCTGTTCGTCCTTAGCTATCAGGTTGCGCGCCAGTTGTTCGCCGCGCTGACGGGTGATAGGCGGATCGGTCAGCTTCACCGATTGGCCGTTCTCGTAGCGGGTGGAGCCGTAACCGATGGTCGGCACGTCGCCCTTGGTCGGCACGTAGGGTTTCGCGCTGAAGTCCTCCGACTTCATCCAGTCGCCGAAGCCGGCCAGCAGCAGGCAGGCCAGCATGATCGAGACGGCACGGGCGGAGATCACGACAGCACCCTCTTCGCCCGCTCCCACAGTTCCACGCGCTCCGCCTGGCCGTTGAACCCGCCGTTGATCCGGCGGGTAATGGCTGCGAACTCGCCGCGGTCGGCCAGTTCGTTGAGGCCATGCTTCGACCACCACCAGGCTGCGGATAGCGCCGCGAACTCCGGCCGCTCGAGCAGCTCTGGTTCCTGCTCCAGCGGCTGGTCCAGCCCGGCGCCGGCGGCGCGATAGTTCGCCCGGCCTGTGATCTGCAGCAGGCCGCGCCCGCGGAAGCGCCAGCCGTCACCGGATACTTCGTCTCCATTGCCGTTGCGCGCGGCGTACGCGTTGTCGGTGATCGCCTGCGGGTTGCGCGCCTGGCCAGCCGCGGCCGGCACCTGCTGGACCAGATCAACAGCCTGCTCGGTGGCTTCGGCTACGCCGTGGCGGAAACCACTCACGACTGCGGCGAACTCGGCGGCCTGGCGCAGAGCCGCAAGCGCTTCCTACTGGTCGCGCGGTACGTCGAGAAAGTGCCCCCTTCCTGTACAAGCCAGAGAAGAAATCACTCCGCGCCGTCGGCGACATTCTCGGCCGCATGCCGCTACCCGGCGATATCGAGGCCGCCGGCCCGATGCACCGCGTGCCGGCCCTGCAGTGGAAGACCTGGGTGCGTCTCGCCTTGGTGCGAGCCGGCAGCGACTGGCGCGAGCGGATCGGCAATGCGGTTCCGCCGGCTGCGGCCGAGGCCATCGCCGGCGTGATGGGCACCACCCTGCTGCTGGCCGAGGCCGGCGAAACCTTCATGCTCAGCAATACGACGATCTGGGTGCGCTCGGTTGCGGTGGCGCTGAGCGTGGCTCAGCAGGAAGTCCAGCCATGAGCCGCCTGGAGGTGTGTCCGCTGACCCTGGCCGAGGCGAATGCGTTTGTGGAGCAGCACCACCGCCACCACGGCCCGGTCCAGGGCCATAAGTTCAGCCTGGGCCTCGCTGCCGGCGAACGCATCGTAGGGGTGGCCATCGTCGGCGCCCGGTAGCGCGCCACCTCGACGACGGGATGACGCTCAAGGTGACCCGCTGCTGTACCGACGGCGCGCGCAACGGCTGCTCGAAGCTGTACGGCGCGGCCTGGCGTGCAACACGCGCCCCCGGCTACCGCAGGCTCCTTACCTACATCCTCGCCAGCGAGGCCGGCGCAAGCCTGCGCGCCAGCGGTTGGCACCTGGTGGGCATCCGCGGCGCAGGCAGTTGGAACTGCCCAAGCCGTCCTCGCGTGGAAACGCCCAACCAAGGATAGAAACTGCTCTGGGAGATGCATTCATGAACACCGAACAGTTCATTCGCAACGCGGCCGCGCGCGGGCTTTCCCGCCGCGCCACCCGGCTGGCCCTGGGCATCGGCCCCTGGAAGTTCCGGGAGTTGCTGACCCTGATGCCAGAGATCACCTGGCCGGCACGCGGATGCTCAGCAGACCACCAGCGCGCGAACGAGCAGAAGCGAGGGCGCTGCACACCGGCGCAGGCCGCAGCACTGGAGCGCGCACACGAACGCTGGAGCGAGAGCCGACGCTTCACGGTCGACGGCGTGACCGGGACCATCGCCGAGTTGGTGGAGCACTTCCAGAGCCCGGCCCACGCAACGACCGTCCGCCGCCGCGTCGCCGCCGGCATGAGCCTGCGCGACGCACTCCTCACCCCGCGCCAGCAGCCCAAGCCCGGGCGCCGGCATCCCTGGAACCGCTCACAGCAGCAGGTGCAGCCATGACGACGAACCAGAACCACCCCGACGATCACCTTGCCATTGAAGCGCTCCACAGCCGCTATCTCAATGTCCTGACCGGACGCACCAGCGATCACCTCCTGATGTTCCAAGATGAGGCCTACGCGCTTGGCCGCGCCCGCAGGCGACTGGACGTGTTCCGTCTTGACCTGCACCTGGAGCGCCAGCGCAGGCTCAGCGAACGCACGTTCGGACCTGGGTCGCGCGCCGCTGGCGTCATCGACCACATCCGCAAGGAGCTGCGCGAGCTCGAGGAAGCCCCGGGTGACTTAGCCGAGTGGATCGACGTTGTGGTCCTGGCCCTTGACGGGGCTTGGCGCACCGGCGCCACTCCCGCGCAGATCATCGACGCCCTGCTGGCCAAGCAGGCCATATCCGACCGTGATTGCAGAGTCACCTGCCTGGGGAATCGTTACGGTGTTTGGACGAGAACCAGCCGGAAGCTCATGCCTGGCCGTAAAGTCGGAATTAATTTGTTCAGCAGCCAATGATTCCATTGACTGCTGGATTAGAGCAACCTTTGCTTCTTTGTCTTCATCAATCCTATCTTGTATAAATGTATTTATTTGAGAATTGAGCTTTGCCGTCAAATCAGACATGGTTATCAAATTACTGCCACCAGTCTCAGGAACCGTTCTTATGCTAATTTCGTGCCCTCTGAAATAGTGATCAGACACGACCATGGGCCGCCCAATAGTCGTATTTATAGAGTCAATTAGCGACTGAGCTATCCCTGTACGAGCAGCCACACTCCAGTTAGTCAGCCAGGTATCATTTATATAATAAGGAATTTGATTAGCATATATAGTAATAGGCGATTCATCAAGTGAGGCACCTACCTTCCCCACACTTCCATACGGAGAAAGCAAATCAGATATAGTCTTCTCCAGCTCTTTTAAATCTTCATCATCCATAACGCAACCCTCTGCTTAGAAAACTTACGAACACTCACTCTGCAACTTAGCATGTTCATCACGTAATGCTTCATACGTTACTCTTTCATCCTGCGGGAGGTATTCAGGCTTTATAGAATCAAAGAACCCCACATCATCCTGCATTTTACGACACGCTTTCTTGTCTCCCCGCTGCAAATTCAAGGCGGATATTTTATTTATCAGCCCCATACGCGGAAGAGAGTCCATGAACTGCGAGCACTTCTCATAAAGTTCCTTCGAGAGCAAATACCCTTTGTCTTTATCCCCCGAACTTAAAGCGCCCTCAATCATGGACAGTCTCTTTCTGTAAGAACTAAATGCACACAAACTGTATGCAAGTTTGTAACTTCCATAGAAACCAGCCCTAGATCCACAGTAGTCTCTACACCCGAGACTCTCCCGACCTCTAGACAACTCGATTTTGCCAGCAGTATTTTTTACATCAATATCACATCGATCTGCATATGTCGGCCCTTCCACTATAATCCTAGAACCATCAACCCTTCCCCCTAGAGAGCAAGAGTGCCCATTACTACCTAGCGTCCTAATTCTAAATATCTTTTCTCCATGATTATCAAGAAAAACATTGAAGACCCCTCCATCACCGACCCGCAAATACATCCCACTCTTTATCTCTGAGTCGGCAACAGCTAATGCAGAATAAGAAATAAACATAACCAATAAATGCTTTGAGATTTTCATACACCCCCCTTTTTATTTAACTTATTAAAAAATCAATAGCCTCGACCATACCTAAAGTTCGGTTTGATGTTTTTTAGAGCCTGTCACTTCAGATAGCAGCACGTTGCCCCCGCCCAGCCCCGCGCGATCCAACGGATCGGACCGTGCAAGCGCTCCCGCTCCCGCTCCCGCTGCCGGCCGCCGGCGCCGGAGCAACCGGAGACACCACCATGTCCTCTACCCAACACCAACTGTTCGAGCAGTGCGCCACCCGCCTGCGCGGCATCGTCGAAGCCCTGGACAACATCCATGACAGCACCCCGCACCGCTGCTCGACGGACCTCGACGACGTTCACTCCTAAGCCGAGAGCCTGCTGGCCATGATCAATGACCAGGACCTGGCGCGGGATGACGGGCTGCCATTGGGCTGGCCGGAGAAAATGGAAAAAGACAATGGCTGAAGAACCGAAACCCTACCCGTACTGCGGAGGAGAAGCCGGTTTCGTCGAGTTGGAAGACGGCGGAATAGTTGCGGTGTGCGCATCCAAAGGATGCGTCGCGAGCGGTGTTGCACGCTACGCATGTGGAGACGAGCCGAGACCGCTTATTGCCGAGACCTGGAACACCAGAGCCGTCCCCGCAGGCCATGTGGTGGTCAGCGAGGGGCTTTTGCAGCGACTTGTCGATTTCGCAGCGGCACACCCGAGCGGGAAAGACCTGGCGGCTGAGGTCGGCGCCCTGCTGAGCGAGCAGGAGGGAGGCTCCGACCATGTATAGAGCGCTGACCGCCCTCGGCATCATCACCGCCCTCGGCCTGGCCGTGGTAGGGCTGGTGGAGATATTCCCGATCCTCCGCACGCTGGCGGCATGGCAGAAGGGGTGCTTCGGATAAAGCAGAAACCAGGCCGCCCTTCCCCGCTGACTCCTGCGGACCACAACGATGCAGATGCACAGCGTCGACGTGGTACTGGTCATGGCCTGGTGCTCCAGCACCACGGCACGGCCGACGCTGTTCGCCGCGCCGCCGGTCAGCTTCGCGACAGAGTGTGTGCCGAGCACCGGCCCAAGATGACCGCGCTCATGCGCATGCAAGACGACGCGGCGGCGCTGCAAGTGGCGCTCAACATCGTCCAACGCGCCACCGACGCCCTGGGCATCCTGCCGGGAAAGCCATTTCCGGCCAGACCTTCGCCCAGCGAAGGCCCACCGGATCAGGGGCACATGCCCGCCAAGGCCGGTCCCGTCACCGGTGAGCCGGTGCATCCTACCTGAAATCATCCATGCCGCGGCCCAACGGAAAGGGCTGCGGAAGCGTCCGGCTATAGGCCGGGAGAGGCACTAACTCATGGAAAACATCACATTCTTGACCCACGAGGAGGTGTGCGAACTGACTGGGGCGCGCACCAAGGCCAGGCAGATAGAGGTCCTGAAAAAGAATGGCATTCGCCACACTGTGAAGGCCAACGGCTGGCCGTGCGTCATCACCGCCAACCTGCTGGCACCGGCCACGGCTGCGAAACCCGAGAAGACGGGCTGGACTCCAAGGAAAGCAGGATAAATGGGAAGACGGCCGACCAAGCCGGGGAGCATTCCCCGGCTCCGCAAAAGACGCCGCGGAAACAAGATCTATTACTACTACGACCTCGGCGGCAAGCCACGCAAGGAACTATCCCTCGGAATGGACTACGGCCTGGCGATCACTGAATACGCCCGCCTGGAGAGGGCGCGCACAGCCGATGCAAAAGGTAGCGGAGACGCTCACGTTTCGCTATGTGGCTCAACGCTATTTCATCGACGTCGTGCCAACGAAAAGCCCTACAACGCAGAAGGACAACGCCCGCGAGCTCAAGCAACTGCTGGCGTTCTTCGATGACCCACCTGCAGCCATCGGGGATATCGAGCCGAAGCACATCAAGCAGTACCTGATCTTCCGGCGGTCGGCGCCGGTTCGCGCAAATCGGGAAATCTCGCTTTTCTCGGCCATCTGGAACTACGCGCGCGAGATGGGCTACACCAAACTGGCCACCCGTGCTCAGGCGTGAAACGGAACAGAGAGCGCGGGCGTGATGTGTATGTCGAGGATGACCTCTATGCAGCGGTCTATGAAGCGGCAGATCAGGGACTGAAGGATGCCATGGACCTTTCTTACCTGACGGCCCAGCGCGTGGCCGACACCCTGAAGATGGATGAGCGCGATATCCGCGACAGCACTCTGGCAATTCGCCAAGGCAAGACGTTGGCGAAGCGTCGTATCGAGGTGATCGGGGAACTGAAGCTGCTGATCGACAGGATTATGGCCTGGAAGACTGGATACCGCGTCCGCTCGACGCGCCTGGTCGTCATCGATGACGGCCAGCCGATGACCTATCACATGCTCAGAGGTCGTTTCGACAGGGCCAGGGATGCAGCCGGGATCCCAAAATCTGCTTTCCAGTTCAGGGATCTGCGGGCCAAGGGAGGGACCGATACCGCCGAATCAAGTGGCGACATTCTGCAGGCCCGGGACCAGTTGGGTCACACGACGGTAACGATGACCGAGCACTACATCCGCGACCGAAAAGGCAAGAAAGTGAAGCCGACGAAGTAGAAAATTGCGGAAGTGATCGGGAATTGCGGAAAGAAAATATGGAGGGATTTTCTTACTGGAATCGGCGGAACGCCAGGAAACACGATGGTGCCCGGAGCCGGGGTCGAACCGGCACGGGGTTGCCCCCGAGGGATTTTAAGTCCCTTGCGTCTACCGATTTCGCCATCCGGGCAGGATCTCGCTTCAAGTGAGCTGGCTGTGGGAGCCAAACCGGCATCCCAACCGAGACCCACCCCAAACGGTAGATAAATCATTGTCTTACGTTACCTGACCGGGCGCAACAGTTAATTTCCGTGGGTTCCGCCGGTGTGCCCGGGCGCTTCCAGGGGCAGGACGATGCGGAAGGCGCTACCGATGCCCGGCTGGCTGCGCACCTCGATGGTGCCAGCGTGCTTCTGGACGATGCCATAGGATAGCGAGAGGCCCAGGCCGGTGCCCTTGCCAACCGGCTTGGTGGTGAAGAAGGGGTCGAAGATACGTGGAAGGACATCGGCGGCGATGCCCTGCCCCGAGTCCTCCACCTCGATCCAGGCGTTTTCCTTGTCACATCCGGTGCGAATCACGATGCGCCCCCGCTCCGGCCCCATCGCCTGGGCGGCGTTCATCACCAGGTTCATCACCACCTGGTTGATCTGCGACGGCAAGCACCGCACTTCGGGCAGCTCCCCGTATTCGCGGATCACGTCCGCCCGGTATTTCAGTTCGCTGGCGACGATATTGAGGGTCGACTCGATTCCCTGGTGCAGGTTCGCCCATTGCCAGTCGTCCTCGCTGTCGACCCGCGAGAAGTTCTTCAGGTCCTGGACGATCTTGCGCACCCGTCCTATCCCCTCGCGGGACTCGCGCAGCAGCACGGCGACGTCCTCCTTGACGAACGCCAGCTCGACACGCTCGCCAAGTTGCTCCAGGCGATCCGCCAGTGCCTGGTCGCGAATCGCCGGGCGGGCCTCTTCGTAGGCCTGGAGGACCTCCAGCAAGCGCCTGACATGGTCCTCCAGGGTGGTGTAGTTGGAGGAGATATAGCTGATGGGATTGTTGATCTCATGGGCGACGCCGGCGGCCAGATGGCCGATCGAGGCCAGCTTTTCGGTCTGGACCAGCTGGCTCTCCAGTTCCTGGCGTTCGCCGATCTCCTTCCGCAGCGCGTCCCTGGCCCGCCCAATCTCGTCGGTGATCCGCTGGATATCCCGTTCCATCCGGCTCACCTGCGACTGCAGGTAGGCCGCCAGGCTCCACTTGGCGCAGAGGTTGCCGGCCATCTGGCGCACTTCCGCGCCTTGCGCCGGCGAGCCGAGCAGCAGCAGGCGCTCCTCCGCCGCCAGCGCGGCCAGCAGAGGGAATTCGGCGGGGTGGGAACAGATCACCAGTTGCAGGCGCGGATCGAGCTGCCAGAGCAGCCCGGGCAGCGAGCAGCGGCCGGACACCAGCGACATGCCCAGGAAAGCCACCGCATAAGGCTGGTCGACGTCCAGCGCCGCGCGTATCCGGGCCGGCGCGTCCTCGCCGCTGGCCACGGCATCCACCTCGTAGTCGCCGGCGAGCGCCGCGCACAAGCGGTCGCGTTCCACCTGGAGCTCCTCGACCACCAGCAGACGCCGGTTCCTGATGGGTAACGCCTCCATGATCCGCTCCTCCGGCCGCCCGCACGGCTCTCCTGCGTGCCGTCGCCCGGACCGGAGTAGGACTATGCTTGCCTGAAACATTCAGGCATGACCTTATCCGGTGGACAGACACTCATGAACGATAGCGCACCTCCTTCCAGCGAGACGGAGATCCGCTTCAGCGTCCTGCTGGTCGACGACGAACCGTTGATCCTCAGCAGCCTGCGGCGCCTGCTGCGCAACCAGCCCTACGACCTGCTGCTGGCGGAAAGCGGCGAGCAGGCCCTGCAACTGCTCGACAGTCGTCCCGTCGACCTGGTGGTCTCCGATGCGCGGATGCCGAACATGGACGGCGCCGCCCTGCTGGCGGAAGTCCACCGCCGCTTCCCGGAGACCATTCGGATCCTGCTCACCGGCCATGCCGACCTGCCGACCATCGCCAAGGCGATCAACGAGGGACGCATCCACCATTACCTCAGCAAGCCGTGGAACGACGACGAATTGCTCCTGACCCTGCGCCAGGCGCTCGAGTATCTCCACTCCGAACGCGAGCGGCGGCGCCTGGAGCGGCTCACCCAGGAACAGAACGATCGCCTGCAGCAACTCAACGCCACGCTGGAGAAACGCGTGCAGGCGCGCACCGCCGAGCTGCAGCAGACCGCCGACATGCTCGACCTGGCCTACGAGGAGCTCAAGCGCAGCTATGTGGTCGGTACCGAGGTCTTTTCCCTGCTGGTCAACCAGCGCCTGCCCAAGGACAAGCAGACCAACCAGCAGATCATCGAGCTGGTCCGCGCCTGCTGCGCCACCGGGATCGTCGACGAATCGGACGCACGCGACCTGGCGATGGCCGCCGCGCTGTACAACATCGGCAAGCTGAGCTGGAACGACACCCTGCTCAGCGCGCCCTCGGACCTGCTCTACCATCACGACCGCGACCGTTTCCGCGGCTATCCGGAACTCAGCGAATCGCTGCTGATGTCGCTGGAACCCATGCAGGACGCCGCCCGCCTGATCCGCCACCACCAGGAGCACTGGGACGGCAGCGGCTATCCGGACCATCTGAAGGGCGAGGCGATTCCGCTCGGCTCGCGCCTGCTCAAGCTGGCGGTGGACTTCGTCGAACTGCAGCGTGGGCTGATCCTCGAGCGGCGGATGAACCGCGACGAAGCGTTGATGTACATCCGCAAGTACGCTGGCCGGCTGTACGATCCGGACCTGATCGAACCGTTCATCCAGGTCTGCGCGAGCATCCTCGCCGACGTCACCCTGGCCGACCCTCAGGTCAGTGCCCACGGCACCCGCGACCTGGTGCCGGGCATGGTGCTGGCGCGCAACCTGAACGCCAACAACGGAATGCTCCTGCTCAACGCGGGCAAGGTTCTCAACCTGGCGCTGATCGAGAAGCTGATCGCCTTCGAAGCGATCGAAGGCGCGCGCTACACACTGTTCGTGCGCCTGCCCGAGTCGACCGGTTGATCGCGTTCAGATCCTGAAACGCTCGACCGAGGAGCGCATGGTTGCCGCCACCTCGTTGAGGCGCCGGGCGGTGGCCGCCATCTCGTGCATCGCCTGGGTGTTCTGCTGCGAACGCTGGGCGATGAGCTCCACGCGCTGGGCGATTTCGTCGCTGGCGCGCGACTGCTCGCGGATGGTCTGGGAAATCTCGTCCACCACCGAGGCGGCATGACGAGTTCCCTCGAGGATCTCGTTGATCGACAGCCCGGCCTGGCGGGCGAACGATACCCCTTCGTTGACCCGGCTGACACCGGCCTGCATGCTGCTGATCGCTTGCCCGGTGCTGGCGCGGATGCGCTCGATCATCGCGGTGATCTCCTGGGTCGACTGGGTGGTGCGCGCCGCCAGGCCACGTACTTCGTCGGCGACCACGGCGAAACCGCGCCCGGCCTCTCCGGCCCGGGCCGCCTCGATGGCGGCGTTCAGGGCCAGGAGGTTGGTCTGCTCGGCGATCCCCTTGATCACCTGGATGATCGAATGGATCTCGTCCGACGACTCGCCGAGGGCGGTGATGCTGCTAGAGGACTGGTTGACCACCTCGGCGATGCGGCTCATCCCCTCCACCACATTGAGGATCACCTGGCCGCCACTGCTGGCCAGCTCCTCCGACTTGGCCGAGATCACCCGGGCATTGTCGGCATGGTCGGAGATCTGCGAGATATTGCTGATCATCTGCTCCATGCTCGTCGCCATGCTGGTGGCGCTGTCGGCCTGCTGGCTGGCGCCCTGGACGATAGACTGCGAGGTCTGGCCGATGGCCTGGGAAGTGCCGTGGAGCTCCTCGCTTTCCTCACGGATGATGGTGATCATCTGCCGCAGGTTTTCCTGCATCTCGCCCAGCGCCCGCTGCAACTGCCCGGCTTCGTCGTCGCTGTCGACGCCGATCGGCTCCTGCAGGTTGCCCTGGGCGATCACCCTGGCCGAGGAAAGCAACTTGCGCAGCGGCTTCAGGACGGCGCGCAGCAATTGGCGACAGAGCTGGCCGAGGACCAGGCAGGCGACCAGAATCCCGCCCCCCAGCATCCAGGCCGAATAACGCATGCTGTCCTCGCGCTCGCGGTGGGTCTGCTCGACATGCGCCTCGATCAGGCTGCTGAGCGCTTCGTTGCGCCCTTCGAGTTCCTTGAAGGCCTCGCCGAACGACGGCAGGTCGGCGCGCGCCGCCAGCGGATCGCGCAAGGCCTTTTCGACGATGCCCTCGGCGGAACCGATGTAGGCCTGCAGGTCCGGCTGCAGTTCCACCAGCGCCTGGTGGGTGGCATCGTCGAGCGGCAGGTCGAGGTTCTGCTGGACGACCTTGCGGAACCACCGGCTGTGCTCCTGCAGGTCCTGCCGGACCTGGTCGCCGGCGGCGCTGTCGCCGGGCTGCACGACGAACGCCGCGAGCACGTCGGCGCGCAGCGCATCGTGCATCATGTCGCCTTCCATGTGATTGCGCATGGCGTTGACGCTCAGTTCGTTCTCCGACAACGCCTTGCTCAAGCGGATCTGCCCCCAGAAGCCGACGCCACCAAGGAAGATGGCCGCCATGATGCTGATGGCGCCCGCTGCGATGATTCTCTGCCGAATGTTCATCCCAGGCTCCTTTCCCTGCCGAGATACAGCCAAGGATAGACAACCCGGCGCGACGCGGGACTGCCCGAACGAAGAGCTATCCGGACGGGACCGGCAGGACTCGCCGGGGCCGGCTCAGGAAGCGGCCGGAGTGTCGCTCTGCTCGGCCGATAGCTGGTACTCCTCGCCCGCATAGTAGGCCTTGACCTTGGGATCCATGACCGCGCGCCACAGCGGCGGGATCAGCGCCAGCACCACCATCCCGGCGTAGCCGCTGGGCATCTGCGGGCTGTCGTCGTAGTGGCGCAGGACCTGGTAGGGACGCTTGGCATAGGCGTGGTGGTCGGAATGCCGCTGCAGGTGGAACAGGACCAGGTTGGTGAAGACGAAATTGCTGTTCCAGGAATGCGTATGGTTGGTCCGCTCGTAGCGCCCGTCCTCTCCCTTGCGCCGATGCAGGCCGTAGTGCTCGACATAGTTGATGATTTCCAGCAGGGTCACCGCGACGAACGCCTGGCCGAGGAAGAACAGCACGCCCAGCCAACCGAACGCCCAGCCGAAGCCGACCAGCAGCGCCAGGCTGAGCAGGTACCAGCCGATCAGTTCGTTCTGCCAGCCGAGCACCGGCAGGCCCTTGCGCTTCAGGCGCTCGGCCTCCAGGCGCCAGGCGTTGAGGAAGTTGTACTTGTAGGCATGCGGCAGAAACTGGTAGACCGATTGGCCGAAGCGCGCCGAGGAGGCATCCTCGGGAGTGGAAACGTGCACATGGTGGCCGCGCACATGCTCGACCTTGAACCCCGCGTAGCAGACCGCGGCCAGCAGGATGCCACCGGCAGCCTGCTCCAGCGCCGAGTCCTTGTGGATCAGCTCGTGGGCGACGACGATGCCGACCGCGCCCATCACCGTACCCATCGACAGGATCCAGCCCAGGCGGCCGAGCCAGCCCCAGCCCTGGTAGTCGACGAACACCCCGGCGGCCCAGACCAGCGTACCGATGAGCACCGGCACCGTGGTCAGGGTCAGCAGCACGTAGTACCCCTGGCCGAGCAATTGCGGCGTCTGGGTTTCCTCGTCGGGATTGGCCGGATCGCGGCCGAACAGCATGTCCAGCACCGGACCGACGCCGAATACCGCGAACACCAGAGCAAATGCCCAGAACGCCGGATGCTCGCTGTCCCGGGCCATCCAGTAGTTGAACGGCATCGACAGCGCCAGTAGCAGCCAGAGCCAATAGGCATATTTCTTGATAGCGAGCATGGTGGTGGGGGAAAGCCTTTCGAACATGGTTTGCTCCATAAATTGTCCGACAATCCTACAATCACTACCCTCCCCGAGCCCGCCTCCCGGGTCACCATCACTTAAGGTTGGCCGCCCTTCTTACCCACCGAGAGACTGACCTGGATCAAAAGTCCCGCTCGCACACCTCCTTATGCCCATCGACTTTCTCGATATTCCACTTTCATGCGCCGCCCCCCATGAGCCTGCCGACGCTCCAGCACTGGCCGGCAGCCGGGCTTTCCGCAGGCTGCCGGCATTCATCGCACCAGCCGATAGGAATCACCGGTTATTTCCCATTGATCTCATCGAAGCCGCCGCTAATATCCAATCCAATTTCCAAACAAGGAGCCTCACATGTCTGACGCATTCCTCGCCTCCATCAAGAACCGCCGCACCATCTACGCCCTGGGCAAGCAACTGCCCGTCGCCCAGGAGAAAGTCGTCGAGCTGGTCAAGGAAGCCGTGGCGCACAGCCCCTCCGCGTTCAACTCGCAGAGTTCGCGAGTGGTCGTGCTGTTCGGTGCCGAGCACGAGCAGTTCTGGAACATTGCCAAGGACGAACTGAGGAAGATCGTTCCGGCCGACGCCTTCGCCGCCACCGAAACCAAGCTCGACTCCTTCGCCGCCGGCGCCGGCACCGTGCTGTTCTTCGAAGACCAGTCGGTGGTTCGTCAGCTCCAGGAGCAGTTCGCCCTGTACGCCGACAACTTCCCGGTGTGGTCGGAACAGGCCAGCGGCATGGCCCAGTTCGCGGTCTGGACCGCGCTCGCCGAGCACAAGGTCGGCGCCAGCCTGCAGCACTACAACCCGCTGGTCGACGCCCAGACCCACAAGACCTGGAACCTGCCGGAAAGCTGGAAACTGCGCGCGCAGATGCCCTTCGGCTCGATCGCCGCCGCGGCGGGCGAAAAAGCCTTCATCGCCGAAAGCGAACGTTTCAAGGTCTTCGGCAACTGATCGGCTGACCTCACCATGCAAAAAGCCCCGCGCCCGCCGCGGGGCTTTTTCATTCCCGGCGCATCGCCGGCCGCGTCAGGCGCACCCCCCAGCCCTGCTGCATGCCCGCCGCGGCGAGCAGGATGGCGACCACGCCGAGCCACTGCGCCAGGCCCAGGCGATGTTCGAAGACCACCCAGTCCACCAGGATCGCGGCGACCGGATAGATGAAGGACAGCGCACCGGTCAGCGCCGTCGGCAGCTTCTGGATGGCGCCGTAGAGCAGCACGTACATCAGTCCGGTATGCACGATGCCCAGCGTCGCCAGGCTGGCCCAGGGCACTGCGCCGCGGGGCGGATCGGCCAGATCGGCCAGCGGCGCGAGGATCAGCGCGCCGGCGCCCACCTGGATCAGCGCGATCAGGTGCGGCGGCGTGTCTCGCAGGCGTTTCACGATCAGCGCGGCGAAGGCATACAGCAGCGCGGCGGCCAGCGCCAGGAGAATACCGAGCAGGTAGTCGCCGCGCGCGCCGCCGCTGTCATCGTGGGCACTGGCGATCGCCAGCATGCCGGTGAAAGACAACCCCAGCCAGCCCAGCGTGCGCGCCGTGATCCTCTCGCCGAGGAACACCGCGCCAAGGGCGACCAGCATGAACGGCTGGACGTTGTAGACCGCGGTACCGATGGCGATCGAGGCCCGCGAATAGGAAGCGAACAGCAGAACCCAGTTGCCGACGATGAACACTCCGCTGAGCAGCGCCAGCAGGAATGCCTTGCGCCCCAGGCTCCCGCGGCGCAGGAAGCCGAGCGCGGCGCAGGCCGCCAGCAAGGCGGCGAAGCCGAACACGCAGCGCCAGAACACCACGTCGAGCACCGGCTCACCGGATAGCAGTACCAGCCATCCGATGGTGCCGCAGATCAGCATGGCCGAAGTCATTTCCAGCGTACCGCGACGGATCGGATCGTTCATGAGCGCTCTCCCGCAAGACAGGCCTATGATTATCCGAGGCCACTCGCCGCCTCTCCAGCGCATGGAAAAGGCAAAAGTGAGTCGCGAGCTTTTTTATCGAGGTTATCCTGGCGAAAAACCTTTCGAGACGAAAATGATCGACGATATCGACCAACGCCTGATCAACGCCCTCATGGGCGATTCCCGGCTGTCCCTCAAGGCTCTCGCCCAGATCGTTGGGCTGTCCGCCCCGAGCGTCGCCGAACGCCTGCGCAAGCTGGAGGAACGAGGCGTGATCCGCGGCTATACCCTGGACGTCGACCCCCGCTGCTTCGGCTACCAGTTCCAGGCGATCGTGCGCATCCGCCCCCTGCCCGGCAAGCTGCACGAAGTCGAACGGCAGATCCAGGAGATCGCCGAATTCACCGAATGCGACAAGGTCACCGGCGACGACTGTTTCATCGCCCGCCTCCAGGTCCGTTCGATGGAGCAGCTCGACACGCTGCTGGACCGGGTCAACGGCTACGCGGAAACCAATACCGCCATCGTCAAGAAGTCTCCGGTGAAGCGCCGGCTACCCCCGATGACCTGAGCGAGGCACTCCGCATGCCCATACCCGGCTCAGGTTGCGCCTCGGAACTGCAACTCGTCCCGTTCCAGCCGGAACACTTTCCCACGCTGCGGCGCTGGTTCGCCACGGAAAAGGAATTGGTGCAATGGGCCGGGCCTGCCCTGCAGCATCCGCTGACCTTCGGGCAGTTGCAGGGCGACCTCGCGGAAAGCCGCCGACAACCGCCGCTGCGCCTGCTCTGGAGCGCCTGCCGGGATGGCGAGGTCATCGGCCATTGCCAATTGCTGTTCGACCGCCGCAACGGCGTCGCCCGCCTGGCTCGCATAGCCCTGGCGCCAACCGCGCGCGGCCAGGGCCTGGGGCTGCGGATGCTGGATGCACTCCTCGCCGAGGCCTTCGCCGATACCGACATCGAACGCGTGGAATTGAACGTGTACGACTGGAACTCCGCCGCCCGTCATCTCTATCGACGCGCGGGATTCCGCGAGGAAGGCCTGCGCCGTTCCGCCACCCGGGTCGGCCGGGAACGCTGGAACGTCGTTCTCATGGGGCTCTTGCGGCAGGAGTGGGAAGCGGGAAGCGCCGGCAACGACTGAGGCGCAGCAGCACGCTGCGCCTATCCCGGCACTACAGGCTGGAACGCAGCCGCCACAGCTCGGGGAACAGAATGGTATCGAGCATGCTGCGCAGATAGCCCACCCCGTCGGTGCCGCCGGTACCGGGCTTGAAACCGATGATGCGCTCCACCGTGGTCACGTGGCGGAAGCGCCACTGGCGGAACGAGTCCTCGAGATCGATCAGCTTTTCCGCCAGCTGGTACAGGTCCCAGTAGCGCTCCGGCGCCTGGTAGACCTGCCGCCACGCCTCCTCCACCGACGCCTCGTAGCGGGTGCCGGCGGCCGCCTCCCGGGCGAGCCGCTCCTGGCTCACCGGCAGCCCCTGGGCGGCCATCAGGCGGAGCGCCTCGTCGTACAGCGACGGCGTGTGCAGGGCCTGCTCCAGGGCTGCCAGCAGCTCCGGTCGATGGGCATGAGGCTTGAGCAGGGTGGCGTTCTTGTTGCCGAGGATGAATTCGATCTCGCGGTACTGGTAGGACTGGAAGCCGGACGACTGGCCCAGGTAGGGACGGATGGTGTTGTACTCCGTCGGTGTCATGGTCGCCAGCACCGCCCAGGCATGCACCAGTTGGTCGAAGATCCGCGAGACCCTGGCCAGCATCTTCAGCGCCGGCCCCAGCTTGCCGCTCCTGACGTGCTCGCGGGCGGCTCGCAGCTCATGCAGCATCAGCTTCATCCAGAGTTCCGAGGTCTGGTGCTGGATGATGAACAGCATCTCGTTGTGGTCGGGCGACAGCGGGAACTGGGCATCAAGGACCTTGTCCAGCCTCAGGTAGTCGCCGTAGCTCATGGCATGGGTGAAGTCCAGCGCGGCGTTATGCCACTCAGCCTCTCCGTCCGTTTCTCCCTGGGCCTGGGAGTGAGGGCAAGGACACATGTGAATCTCCTGAATTCGGCGGCAGGCGTTCGCGGCACCGGGAGCCGGGACCGATCCTGCCAGCGGCATTGTCGGGGTGGCTTCGAATCGCTCGAAGCGGGCTCATTTTACGATGCGCCCAATCGAATATTCGTGCAAACCGGCCGGATCGGGCGGTTCTTCATGAAAGCAAATTCGACGGATCGGGGGAAAATTCGAATTTAAGACCAGCCCCGACGCGCCGGGTAAACGCCCGGAACCGGATCGCTTGCCGGCATCGTTCGACACCACACCCTGTCCGCCCTCATCTCCGACGACAAGCCACGGGAGCCGCCCCGACTTCAAGCGGCGTTGCCGAATACCCTGTCCAGATGCGCTTCATAGGCGGCCACCGTCGCCGGCACATCCGGACGCTTCATCACGTCCACCGCCAGAAAGGTCGGCAAGCCGGACATCCCGAGGAACTGGTTGGCCTTGTGAAAGGGGAAGTACACCGCATCGACGCCCTTTCCTTCGAAGAAATCATCCGGTTCGTCGAATGCCTGCTGCGGGGCGTTCCAGGTCAGCGAGAGCATGTAGCGCTTGCCCCTGACCAGCCCACCACTGCCGTATTTCTGGGAATGGTCGGAACGCGTACGACCATCGTTGGCATAGAGACTACCGTGTCCTGCCGTGAACACTTCGTCGATATAGCGTTTCACTGTCCACGGCGCGCCCATCCACCAGCCGGGCATCTGGTAGATCACCACGTCCGCGCGGAGGAACTTGCCCAGTTCTTCCTGGATGTCGTAGCCGCCATCGATGAAGGTCTCGCAGACGTCGAAACCGCGACGATCCAGGTGGACCAGGGCAACCTCGTGCAGGGTCTGGTTGAGGCGGCCGTCGGAATGGGCGAAGCGTTTGCCGCCATTGAGCAGGAGAATGTTTTTCATGGGGATCCGCAGTGGAGGGACCGGCGGTGTGGGCGCCGGACCGGTGTAGGACGAGAGCGGAGGAGATTAGATAATCGAAAAGCAACGGAAAAGCACGTCGGCGACAAAACAGATTTGACCTCGCTTCATGAATGCTTCGTCGGATCGCGCCTTTCCTGAACCGCCGTCATGGGAGCCATGCTGCGCCCCGGCAAAGAGCCCTTGAGGTCGTTGTTTCGATGACAGCGGAAGCCGAGACGTGCCTCGCGGAAAGCCCCCTAGGCACGGGCACTCCCTCGATCACCCTGCGCGGAGGCTCACTGGTAGCTGAAAGTGAAGGTAGCCGTACCGTTCGCGGTCCCTGCCGTCACTTTCTGCCCGGTCTTCTTGTAGCCCGCTTTCAGGGGGATGGATACTTCGACATTCCCATATTCCCCGACTTTCCACTGGTTGACGTTATTTGCCACGGTGGAGTCCGGCCCGAACTTTATCGCCGTATTGTCATCACGCCTGATCTGAATGCCTACTCCAGTTGCAGTGGAACCGGAGGAGAGCGACAGTACGTCGGATGTGTTGGTTGGATTCACGGCGTCCGTGAAGGTGACGAACATTTTCGTTCTCGTCCCTGTCTCGCCACCCGCGCACAGCAGCTTCAGTTCGAAGGAGCGGAACGAGGACTGAGCCTCGAGAATCACCTCGCTCATATCGAGCTGACCGAAGTTGACAGGAATCGTCGGGGTCTGCAATTTGCAAGTGGGTACCCGTGGCCTGATCGGTATCGACCCGTTCACCATTATTCTCCGGGCAATCAAGTTCTCATTGAGCGCCACCGTATACCCAAGTTCTCCGGTAATTTGCCCAGCGGCAGTAATGTTCCCGGTCTTGACCAGCTCAATCGTGAAGTTCGTAGCCGCATTCAGGTTATAGGTCAGGCTGGTTGGCTCATCATGGTACTGCGGCCACCATGCGTCAGGATTGATACCGCCCCGGATACGAAAACCGACTCCCGCCACCGGCGTTGGATAGGTATCGTACTTTCCCGGCCCCGCAGCGGTGGTTCCCACATAAATCACAATGCCAACCGGAGTGGTACAGGATATCTTCCCGCCCGTCCCCGTCGAGGTGCCGGCGGACGAGAAGATAACCGTCCCCTCGGCAATATTGGGGTCGAACTCCGCAGGAGTGAACTTCGGCAAGGTCACGATAAGAGAGGGAACAGTGACGCCGTCGGTTCTTATCACCTTGCAAGTGGCGAAAACCGGGCAGGACAAGAGAGAGAGCAGCAGGATGCAGAAGCTCGTTCGAAGCGAGAACATACTCATGTACTTACAGGAAGGGAATTAGTTAGAGAATGGTTAGCGAAATCCTACTTAAGATCTCTCCCCACATATGTAGGAAAACTCTTAGAGAAAAATGTGAAGCATCCTAAAACCTGATGGATGAGTCTGATTGAGCCCCTTACCCCTGACATCCAATCTCCCGGACGAGCGAGCCACATCGTCCGGGTAACGAACAGCCTTGGTTGATGAAATACGGACATGAGCCCCTTCAGCGCGACATACGGACCGGCCGGGAGACATCGCGTCCCCGGCTCCTCCCGCGGCAGGATCAGGCGTGTCCGGGCAACGTCGCGATGGCCTGGCGCAGGTATTCCAGCAGTTCGTCGGTCACCCACGAACCCAGGCGCAACTCCGGTTCGCAGGCGAGCGCCGCGCGAATCTTCTGCTGGGTTCGCGGATCGTCGCCGGCAAAGGAGCGGAACAGCTCCAGCCAGTGCCGGGCAAGGTCCCGGACCTCGTCGCTGGCGGGGTCCACACCGGCTTCCAGCTTCTCGCGCAGCGCCGCCACCAGCGGCGGCCACTCGTGCATGCGCCTGGGATAGCGCTCGCAAAGGAAAGCGAACTCCTCCGCATCCAGCCAACGCCGGTAGATGGCCAGCCGGGCCTGGTTGAACGCCGCCAGCACATAGTCGCGGATTTCCGCCGTGATGCCGGTCCGCTCGCGCAGCCCAGGCTCGGCAGCGTGCATGGCGTCGAGCTTGGCGAGCAGACGCGGATCGCCAGCGGTATCCTCCTCCAGCATGCTCATCCAGCGGCGCGACAGCGCCTGCGCTTCTTCCGAGGTGGCAGCAAGCCCACATGCCATCGCCTGGCGCACCTCGTCCACCAGCGCGCGCCACTCGGCCTGCCGCGCCGCATCGGCCTGATGGAAACGCAACTGCTGCAGTTCCTGCCGGGTGAAATAACGGTCGTACATATTCATCAGTTCCATAGTCGTCAGCCAATCGGCCAGTTCCGGCTCCTCTCCCCTCGCCAGTTGCGCACCCAGTTGCAACAGGCGATCACGCAGTTGCGTGCGGTGGGCGATCTCCTGCTCCAGGATCCTGACCTGCCGTTCGATCACCGAGCCCAGCGACAGCGCTGGACGGGCAAGCAACTCGCCGATCTCGCCCAGCGACAAGCCGAACCGTCGCAAGGCCTGGATACGGTGCAGACGGGCGACATCCTCCCTGCCGTAGAGGCGGTAGCCGGCATCCGTACGCGCGACCGGGACCAGCAGGCCGATATCGTGATAGTGGTGCAGCGTCCGGACGGTCAAACCAGTGCGCCTGGCCAGCTCACCCACTTTCAGCAACATCGTCGCGACTCCCGTTTTCGTGCGTGGCGGTATCTTCGATCCTCACGTCGCGTGAGGGTCAACAGGAAGAAGGCAACCAGAAGAAAGACGCGGCCGAATCACGTCTTTCGGCGGACTCACGCAACCGGCGCTGCGAGGGAGCCGCCATCGGGCGGCTGCGCTGATGTCGAGCAAGACGGGCCATGCAGTTCCCGCTGGCAGGATCGAAAGCCGGTGCAGGCTCCCATTTGGCAGCTAAGCGAGTAAACTGCAACCCTTCCCGCCTTCACATCCGGCATTGACTCATAGAGATAAGGATATCTTATGAAAACGCTCGCCCAGCGTCTGACCCCCTTCGCGTTCCTGGCTTCCGCAGGCTTCCTGGCGGCCTGTGCGCCTCTCGGCGGAACCGGACTCGGCAGCCCCCAGCGGAACCCCACCAACCAGCTCCTGGACATGCTCGACGAGGCTACCCGCGAGGGCATGTCCGTGGTGCTGGTGCCGGCACTCATGCCCAACAAGAGCGTCACCGACCTTTCCAGCTACTCGCACCGGGTCATCTTCAAGAACAAGGACGTGCCCGGGATCGCCTACATGCAGGCCTTCGCCAACAATGACCTGGAGAAGATCAAGGACGCCGTCTACCTGTGGGATTTCCTCGAGGTCAACATCGTCCCGCCGGGGACCTACCTGCTGTCTGGCGGGATCGACTACAAGATCGACAGCACCCTGGCCCAGGTCGAGGCTCCCAAGGGGCAACCGAAAGCCAGCCCACAGGGCCTGGTGAACCTGTCCGCCGTGCTGTATCGCACCTTCGTCAAGGAGAGTTACTGGCGCGATGCGGCCTATGCCGACAATACCTACACGCAGAACGTCTGCAACGCCGTGCACGTCGCCTCCGGCCAGTGCGTAGGCTGGAGCGCGCAGCAATACAGCCAGCGGGAAAAAGTCTCGGACGGCGGCTGGACCGAAGGCACGAAGATCAAGGATGTCCCGTCCATCAAACTGCAGGCGCAGATACCCGACGCCCACGCCCCACTGTCCTTCACCATACAGCCCGGGCAGATCCTGCTCAGCGATCGCTTCCACCTGAAGACCCCGGCGGTGAGCTACGACAGGAAAAGTTGCAGGGCGGTAGACACGCAGAATATCCAGTGTGCCCTGAAGGACATCCAGGTCTACATGAGACCGGCACCGATGGAACTGACGAAAAAATTCATCGCTCGCGAGCAGCCGACGCTGACCGAGACAGGCCGCCAGGTGCTCGCCCGCATCCAACCGATGAAGACCCGGATCCTTGGCGAGGAAGGCATGCAGGACCTGACCTGGGGTCTTCCGGTCTCCCTGAAGCGGACAGGCAGGTAAGCGAGCCGCCCCGAACTACCGCGCCGAACAGCGTCGCCCCGATCGGCCAGGCGCGGACGCCCCACGGCACGCCACCGGCGGAAACGAAAAGCCCGGCACAAGGCCGGGCTTGGGGCGGCAGTTCCATCAGCGAGCGGCGGGCTCACCACGAAAACGCTGCAACTCTTCGCGGGTCACCCGGCGGTCGCCATCCGCATCGGCCAGCATCAGCAGGGTGACGGCCGAATCCGAATATTCCTGCCCGGTGACCTTGCCATCGCGGTTGCCATCCCAAAGCTCGACAGTGCTCTTCGACACCGCGGCCAGTGTCACCGGCGGAATGACCATCCCCGGCCCGGCCTCGGCAACCATGTTCGCCGCGATTTCATCCGCGTCGACGATGCCATTGCCGTCACGATCAAGACGGCGAAAAGCTTCCGGAGCGGCGGCGCGCGCCTCCTCGAGCGAAAGCGCGCCGTCCTTGTCGGTATCCTGCGAGCGGAAGATATCGTCGATCCCTGCGGCGATTGCCTGGCTCGCCATGCTCCCGAGCAGCAGGCCGGCGCATAGCATTCGTGTAAGCAAGCGCATATGGAAACTCTCCCTGTAGTGGATGCGGTCGGGGCATCCTAACTGCCGCGGCCTGCTGCCGCTACGCGGGAACAGGAAAATTCGGCGTGTTGCGCAAGGAAACTGCGCGCAAAGGTAAAAAGCACCGAACGGATCGAACCCTTGCAAGCGGATCGAGCGGCCCGGGCGCATGCCGGCGATCATCCAGCCGGCTTGCCGTCACGCAGATAACGGGGGCGCTGCGAAGCCTTGGGGTTTCGCCCGGGCAAGGAAAGAAAAAAGCCCCGTAACTCATTGAGCTACGGGGCTTTTCTATTGGAGGCTGAGGTCGGAATCGAACCGGCGTTCACGGATTTGCAATCCGGTGCATAACCACTCTGCTACTCAGCCTTTGAACGAAGCGCCACGCGATCGGCGTGGCGCTGAAATTCTCTTTCCTGGGTAAATTTGACCTTATAACTCTTTGATTTCAAAAGAGTTTTAAGTCACTTACCGCTGGAATGGACGCAATTATGGACGGATTCGCCGACCTTGGCAAGCGCTGCGCGAAAAAAACTTTGCATATCAGTCCATTGCGTTCCATGTAGCCCGTCCGGACAGGCACTCAGTCTCGGAAGATGAATTTCACCACCGCGTCGGCGTGCGCCTCGATCGCTTCGTTCGCCAGTACATCGCGCTCGTGGGAGAACTGCAGTTCGGCGGTGACCAGGTAGGGCATCTGGGCGATCGCCACCACCATGTACAGGAGCATGACCGGGTCCATCCCGGTTAGCCCGGCAGGCAGGCTGGCGCCCTCGATCAGCTTCAGGGTCCGGGCATGATTGGGGCGGATGTAGTTCTCGGACACCCATTGCAGCCGGTCCGACGCCACGATGGACTCCTGCACCATCAGGCGCGCGTGTTCCGGGTGCCGGGCGCAGTAGTGGACGTAGTCCTTGATGTAGCGCTTGAGCGCCGCCACCGGATCCGCCTCGCTCGCCAGGTCCGGAGCCGGAATCTCCTCGGCCAGGCGCTCGAACAGATAGGCCGCGCTGTCCCGCCAGAGCTCCTCCTTGCTGCCGAAGTGATAGCGGATCATCGCGTGGTTGACCCCTACCCGCTCGGCGATGTCGCGCAGGCTCACCGCGGCGAACCCCCGCGTCGAGAAGAGATCCAGCGCCGTCTGCAGAATGTCCGTCCGGGTCTGCTCGCTGCGTTCCTGCTTGGCTACTCGTCGATTCATAGGCCCGCTTCTACCTGCCCCATCTGATTGGATGGTCCGGAGTCTGGCGTAGGTCCCCTCCCATTGACAATACCATTTCAGCCAGGTATCTATCCGATCGGATAATTTAATGACTCCCTCCGATCTCATCCTCTTCCGCCGGCCTCGGCATCGGACGGGCAATAACAACAACAGGCTCGGAAAGGCAGGAACCAGATGTCCGACGCTCTTCCCTCCGCGCACTCCGTTCGCCACAGCAGAGAGCGCCACCTCCCTCGCCCAGCATCGTGGCGCGACGCGCCCTCTCCGTCTCGTCTCCCCGCCCGGCGCCTAGCGGCGTCGAACCGTCACGCCACACAACCAGAAAAAAGGAGCTTGCCATGACGCCATCCCCCGCCCCCTTCAATCCCGGTTTCATCTGGGGGGTAGCCGCCTCGGCCGCCCAGACCGAGAGCCGCAACGGGCGCGGCCGCAGCAACTGGGACCTGTTCTGCGACGAGCGCGGCGGCGTTCTGGACGGCTCGACCAATGCGCTCTGCACGGGTTTCGAAGAGCGCTACCCGCAAGACCTCGCCCTGCTTGCCGACGCCGGCGTCCAGGCTTTCCGCTTTTCCATCGCCTGGCCCCGGGTGCAGCCGAACGGTCCTGGACCGGCCAGCGCCGCGGGGCTGGAGGTCTACGAACGGATGGTCGATGCGATGCTCGAATGCGGCCTGACCCCCTGGCCGACCCTGTTCCACTGGGACGTGCCGACCTGGGCCGGCGACTTCCGTGATCGCGACATCTGCCAGCGCTTCGCCGACTACGCCGAGGTCGTCGCCGGCAGGCTGGGCGATCGCATCGACCAGTGGATCGTCCTCAACGAACCGAACAGCGTCGCGCTACGCGGCTATGCCGCACAGGTCCATGCCCCGGCACTCGACTCCGCGAGCGCCGCGTTCGCCGCCATCCATCACCAGAACCTGGCCCAGGGCCTGGCGTTCCAGGCGCTGCGGGCAAGCCTGCCGGGACGGCCGCGCATCGGTACCACGGTGAACCTGCAGCCGGTGCGCGCCGAGCATGGGCAGCGCTACGACACCCAGGTCCACCTGGTGGACGCACTGTGGAACCGCGCCTTCGTCGATCCCCTCTACGGCAAGGGCTATCCGGCGCCCGTCGACCAGCTGGTGGCACCGCTGGTGCGCGAAGGCGACATGCAACTGATCGCGGTGAAACCGGACTTCCTCGGCCTCAACTACTACAGCCGCATCTACGTTCGCCCGGACAGCGGCGGCTCCCTCGGCGTCGCCCAGGGCGAAGCGCCAGCGCAGTTGCCGCGCACCGACTATTTCCATGTCGAGCCCGATGGCCTTACCGAAATGCTCCTCAGGCTGCACCGCGACTACGACGCCCCCGAGCTGTACATCACCGAGACCGGTTTCGCCCTGCCGGACCCCGCGCCTCGCGACGGCGTGGTGGAGGATCACCAGCGGATCGGATACCTGGCCAGCTACCTGAAAGCGGCCCAGGCCGCCCAGGCGGAAGGAGCTCGGTTGAAAGGCCTGTTCTACTGGTCGGCGACCGACAACTGGGAGTGGGCCCAGGGCTTCGCCAAGCGCTTCGGGCTCATCCATGTCGATCGCAACGACCTGTCGCGGACCCCGAAACGCAGCCTGCATTACTTCGCCGAGTGCATTCGCGCCAACGCCGCCCTCGACGCACCGAAGCACTGAAATACCGCCGCCGGGCAGCACCGTCTCGCGGTGCGGCCCGACGCGCCTGTGACGGCGCTCCGTCACCGGGCGACGAAGCGACGACGCTACACGCCGGATCGACAACAACAGGGCCACAGGCCCAATAACAATGATCAGACCAAGGGGTGTTTCGCCATGGGTACCTTCTCTCTCAAGCCGCCAGTGCGTACCGCCCTGGCTTTCGCCGGACTGCTGCCGCTGTGCCTGGCGGAACAGGCCCAGGCAGTGGAGTTCAGCTTTCTCGACAACGAAGTCTCCGGATCGCTGGACACCACCATCTCCTACGGCGCGCTGTGGCGCGTCCAGGGCCGCGACAAGAACAACGACGACATCAACGGCAACGACGGCAACCGCAACTTCGATCCCGGCCTGGTCTCCGAGGTCTACAAGATCACCTCCGACCTCGGCGCCTCCTGGCGCAACTATGGCCTGTTCCTGCGTGGCTCGACCTTCTACGACACGCAGATCATGGACAAGCGCAACGACTACTACGACAACGACTCGCCGCGCCTGCCCAGCCAGTCGTATCCCCGCGACGACCATTTCACCGATGCGACGCGGGATGTCGCCGGGCACCGCGCGGAAATTCTAGACGCCTACGTCTATGGCAACTGGGATGTCGCCGGTAGACCACTCACAGCCCGCCTCGGCCGCCAGGTCTTCAACTGGGGCGAAGGCCTGTTCTATCGCGGCGGCGTCAACACCACCAACCCGGTCGACGCCTCGGCCTTCCACCTGCCGGGTTCCGAGGTGAAGGAGGTGCTGATCCCGATCGAGGCGATCAGCTTCAATGCGGGCCTGACCGACAACCTGTCGATGGATGCCTTCTACCAGTGGAACTGGAAGGAAACCCGGATCGACCCGGCAGGCACCTTCTACTCGGGCACCGACCTGTTCGCCGATGGCGGCAACACGGCCTACGCAAGGGTCGCTTCGCTGGCCAACCCCCAGTTCCAGGACCTGTATCGCCAACTGGCGGGCAACCATGTCGCCGGCCTGCAGGGCAATCCCTACCTGGACGGCAACGGCGTGCTCAAGGTCGCCAGCGTCGGCCCGGATATCAACGCGCGCAACGACGGGCAGTTCGGCGTGGCCTTCCGCTACTTCGCGGAATCGCTCAACTCCACCGAGTTCGGCTTCTATTTCGTCAACTATCACGCCAAGGAACCCTCGGTGACCGCCCACCTGGACGACGCCTATGCCGGAGTGAACCTCGACCGGCTGGCCTCGCTCGGGGGCTTCGGTAGCTACGCCGAGCTCGCCGCCGCAGCTCGCGGTGGCAATGCGGCCGCATCCCAGGCATTGCGACTGATCAACGGCGCGACGGTCGCCGATGTGACCAACCAATTGGTTGCCCAGCGCGAGTATCCCGAGGATATCCGCATGTTCGGCGTGAGCTTCAACACCACGCTGGGCAATGCCACGGTATTCGGAGAACTGGCCTACAGGCCGAACCTGCCGATCGGCATCGCCGCAACCGACGATCTGCTCGGCGATCTGATGAGCCAGGCTCCCCGGCTGAATGCCGGCCAGATCGTGAATGTCGGCGGCCAGCCGATCAGCCTGGGAAGCTCCACGGTCCACAACTATGAACGCGTGGAGTCCTTCAACACCTCCATCGGCGCCCTCTACAACTTCGGCCCGGCGCTGTCCTTCGACAGCCTGGCGGGGGTGGCCGAACTGGCTGGTGATCACCTGCGCGGCAGCAGTCTCAAGTACACCGCCTTCGACGGCAGCGTGCGCCACTACGCCAGCGGGGCCAACAAGGGCGCCGGCTTCGGCCGCGACGGCCAGGTCGACCGCAACGCCTACGGCTACACCCTGCAACTGTCGGGTACCTGGAACGACGTGGTGGCCGGCATCAACCTCTCGCCATACCTGGTCTACAAGGAGGACTTCAAGGGCAACTCCTCCTCGGCCGGCAACTTCATCGAAGGCCGCAAGGCCCACACCCTCGGCCTCAGGGCCAGCTACCGCGCCTCTCTCGAGGCGGAACTGCAATACACCGAGTTCTACGGCGCCGGGCAGCGCAACAACATGCGCGACCGCGACAACCTCGGCCTCAACCTCAAGTACTCCTTCTGACCCGGCCCCGCCGTGCCCTGGCGGCCCGGCGGGCCTCTCCATGGAGAGCAACCATGCGCAACCTGTACCCCCTGCTCGGCGCCGTGCTGGCGCTTGCCACCAGCGCCGCCCTGGCCGCGGTCCCCGCCGGGGAAGCGGCGCGGCTGAAGAACGACCTGACGCCCCTGGGCGCGGAGAGAGCCGGCAATGCCGCCGGCACCATCCCGGCCTGGGAGGGCGGCCTGGCCCAGCCACCGGCGGGCTATGTTCCCGGACGCCACCGCCCCGACCCGTTCGCCGCGGACAAGCCGCTGTTCACCATCACCCAGGCCAACCTGGCGCAGTACCAGGCCAACCTGACGCCTGGCGAGATCGCCCTGTTCAAGGCCTACCCGGACAGCTTCCAGATGCCGGTCTATCCCACCCGGCGCACCGGCGCAGCGCCGCAGTGGGTCTACGACAACGTCTTTCGCAACGCCACCAGCGCCAGGCTGGCGGAGGGCGGCAACGGCTTCACCGAGGCGTTCGGCGGGGTGCCCTTTCCGATCCCGGCCAACGGGCTGGAAGCGCTGTGGAACCATATCGCCCGCTATCGCGGCAGCTACTTCGTGCGTAACTCCTCGGAAGCCGCCGTGCAGCGGGACGGTAGCTTCACACCGGTCACCACCCAGTACGACATGCTATTCAAGTACTACCAGCAGGGCGGCAACTTCGCCGGCCTGAACAACACCCTGTTCTACTACCAGACGCTGACCAAGGCGCCAGCGCGCATGGCCGGCGCGGCGAACCTGGTGCGCGAAACCCTCGACCAGGCGAAGGAACCCCGCCAGGCCTGGACCTACAACCCGGGACAGCGCCGCGTCCGCCGCGCCCCGCTGTTCGCCTACGACACCCCCGGCAGCAGCACCGACGGGCTGCGCACCATGGACGATACGGACATGTTCAACGGCGCGCCGGACCGCTTCGACTGGACGCTGGTAGGCAAGCGGGAAATCTACATCCCCTACAACAACTATCGGCTCGGCAGCCCCCAGGTGAAATACAAGGATCTGATCGAGCCCGGACATCTCGATCCGCAATACACCCGCTACGAGCTGCACCGGGTCTGGGTGGTGGAAGGCAGGCTCAAGCCCGGCGCTCGCCATATCTACAGCAAGCGCACCCTGTACCTCGACGAGGACAGCTGGAGCGTGGCGGTGGTGGACCAGTACGACAGCCGGGGCGACCTGTGGCGGGTGTCGATGGCCTACCTGGCGGGCCTCTACGAGCTGCCGGCCACCGGGGCGATACTGGATGTCTTCCATGACCTGCAGTCGCGCCGCTACATGGTGCAGTGGCTGGATAACGAGCAGCCCGGCACCACCGACTACAGCCAGCCGGCCCCGAACGAAGACTACTTCAGCCCGGCGAGCCTGCGGGCGCGTGGCGTTCGCTGAGCACGCGCCGCGCCCGGGTACGTTTCCCGCGTCACATCCCGGCCGGAGTCATCCGGCCGGGAATCTCCAGCCCTCAGCCAAGCCGTGACCTGATCGCCTCCACGACACGCTTGCGCAGGAAGAACCACAGGTCGAACACCGGTTTCTCCGGATCGAAACGCCCTTCCAGCACCCGCACCAGGTACTCGGAGGAACTGCGCACGTCCTGGTCGTCGTCCTCGGCGCAGGTCTTGAGCGCCGGCAGCACCGCTCGCGCCGGCGCGCCGCAATAGGTCAGCGCGTTGATCGCCTGCAGGCGCAGCGGCTTGTCCCGCCCAGGGTCGAGGTAGCCGGCAAGCAACGCGATCGCCGGTCCTTCCTCATGCAGGTGAACCAGGGCCTCGGCGGCGACGATGCGCGTCTGCGAGGTGTCTTCGTGGAGCGTCTTCAACAGTCTTTCGCGCGCCGGCGCTGCCCGCTCGCGCAACATCAGCAGCCCGCTCGCGGCCCAGAAGCGGATGACTTCGTTCTCGTCGTCGAGACTGGCGATCAGCACGTCCAGCGAGGCCGGATCGCGACGCGCGGCGATCACGGCCAGGCGCATGATCCGTTGCAGTGGGTAGGCGCCCGGCTTCCGGCTCTCGAGATAGCCCTCCAGCGGCGAACCCTCGGGGATGAAACCATTGTCGTTGATCTGCAGCATGTGCCGGTCGAGGACACCCCGCAGTTCCTCGAGCTTTTCGCGATGCGCGGGCGAATCCGCCAGGTTGGCCACCTCGTCCGGATCCTGCCGGAGGTCGTAGAGTTCCTCGTGGGGCCGTTCGCCGAAGAATGCCGCCTGCTGCGGCGAGAGCCGGCCCTCCTGGAACAGGCGCAACCAGTCCCGGTAGCCCCCGGCCATCCAGCCGAATGCCTGGTACTGGCCACAGATGCGGTGCGGCAGGTAGTTGCGGATGTAGCGATAGCGGGTATCGCTGACCGTTCGTACGAAGTCGTAGCGCTCGTCCATGCGGTTGCGCATGCCGAAGGCATGGCGCTGCGTCCTCGGCTCGGCGACGGCGAACAGCGCCGAGCCCTGCATCTGCGCTGGAGCGGGCAACCCGGCCAGGGCCAGCACGCTGGGAGCCAGGTCGATGAAGGTCACCGGCGTGTCGACCTGGCTACCCGCCAGCATGTCCACCAGGTGCGCCCATTTCTTCGGAACCCGCACGATCAACGCGCAGCGCAGCCCCTCTTCGTAGCAATAGCGCTTGCTGCGCGGAAGCACGCCGCCGTTGTCCGAGTAATAGAAAACGATGGTGTCCTCGGCCAGGCCATCCTCCTCCAGCTCGGCCAGGCGTTCGGCGATCTGTCCGTCCAGGCGCTCCATGAGGTTGTAGTAGGAGGCGAAGTCCTGGCGGATGGCTGGAGTGTCCGGCAGGTAGGCCGGTACCCGGATGTCCTGCGGCCGCACCGCGCCGCCCCTGTCGAAGAAAATTCGCGACTCGTGCGTCGTCTCGTGGTTGAACACCGCCATGAACGGCGTGTCCCGTGGGCGCGAGCGCCAGTGCGCGCTGCCGCTGCATTCATCCCAGATGGCGGACGGATCGACATCGCAGTTGTAGTCCGTCTTGGCGTTGTTGCTGCAGTAGTAGCCGGCCTCGCGAAGATACTGCGGATAGGTCTTCAAGACATCCGGCAGCCTGGCCCGGGCGCGCATGTGGTTGGCGGGGGCGCAGGACTCGGCGTACACCCCGGTAAGGATGCCGAAGCGCGAGGGCGCGCAGACCGGCGCGTTGGAATATACGTTCCGGTAGAGGATGCCCTCGCGGGCGAGCCTGTCCAAGGTAGGCGTCCTGGCCAGTGGATCGCCGTAGGCGCCGATGAAAGGACAGTTGTCCTCGCTGACCAGCCACAGGATGTTGGGCCGGGATTGCCTGCGACTCGTCGAGGCCAGGGAAACACCGGTCAGGGAAGATGCCAGGAACATGGAGCCCCACTGGAGAAGTCGACGGCGGTCGATCTGCGGCATGTTTTTCGGCTCGGTCCAGGGGCCGCCAAGGCGGCCGGATGAAGGGACGAACTCCGTCGAGCCACCTCCGGACGGCGATGACCAGGGGGTCTCACGGAGCCCGCATTCAGCGCAAAATATCCAAACGGATAATTTATGGCAAGCCGAACTCCCAGGAGTTCTCTCTCCTGGCGCCGGGCAGGCATTGACAAGCATCGGGACGACAGCAATTATCCGAACGGATAATTTCGACCAACACATGCCGACCACCCCGCCCCGGACGCGAAACACCGCACCAGCCAGGTACAGGTCCCTGCGCACGCCAAATAACAACAACACCACAGAGGAACCCGATATGCACCGACCAGGACAACAGGAAAAACCAGCCAGGCGCCATTCGGCGGATGGCCGGAAAATGGGGAAAACGCCACTCGCCATGGCGGTTCTGCTCGCCGGCGCGATCATGTCGGCGTCCGTCCAGGCGGGGGCCCGGCAGCCGAACGTACTGGTCATCGTCGCCGACGACCTGGCCTTTTCCGACCTTGGCGCGTTCGGCGGCGAGATCGACACGCCGAACCTGGACGCCCTGGCCAGGGAGGGCGTCCGCTTCACCGGCTTCCACACCGCCCCCACCTGCTCGCCCTCGCGCGCCATGTTGCTGACCGGCACCGACAGCCACCGCGCCGGCTTCGGCACCATGGCCGAACGGGTGGCGCCCAACCAGAAAGGCAGGCCAGGCTACGAAGGCTATCTGCGGCCGGACGTGGTGACCCTGGCGGAGCGCTTCGCCGCCGCCGGCTACCGCACCATGATGGCCGGCAAGTGGCACATGGGCCTCGCCCCGCAACAGGATCCGCACGCCCGCGGCTTCCAGCACAGCTTCGCGCTGCTGCAGGGCTCCCACAACCACTACGGCCTGGACTTCGCCGCGGACCTGAACAAGGCGCCGGAGCAGAACACCGGCGGTGCGGTCTATACCGAGGATGGCGTACGGCTCGCGCAACTGCCGCGGGGTTTCTATTCCTCCGACTTCTTCACCAGCAAGCTGCTGGAGTTTCTCGGCCGGCGTGACGAAGGGGCCAAGCCATTCTTCGCCTACCTGGCCTTCTCCGCTCCCCATTGGCCATTGCAGGCGCCGAGGGAAGTCATCGAGAAATACAAGGGACGCTACGACCAGGGCTACGACCGGCTCCGCGAGAGCCGTCTCGCCCGGCAGGCGGGACTCGGCCTGCTGGCTCCGAGCACGCAGGTCCGGCCAATGGTCATGACCCGGCGCTGGGACGAGCTGGATCCGGAACAGCAACGACTCGCCGCCCGCGACATGGAAGTCTATGCCGCGATGGTGGACCGCCTGGACCAGAACGTCGGCCGTGTCGTCAGCGCACTCAAGCGCAGCGGCGAGCTGGACGACACACTCATCCTGTTCCTTTCCGACAACGGTCCCGAAGGCCGCGATACCGCCACCACCAAGGAAATGCCGGCCAGTGCCGACAACCGCCTGGAGAATCGCGGCAACGCCACGTCCTACTTCGGCTACGGCCCCGGCTGGGCCCAGGCTGGCAGCGCGCCGTCCTGGCTGATCAAGTACTATGCCACCGAGGGCGGCACCCGCAATGCCGCGTTTCTCCGGTACCCCGGCCTGGGCAGGTCCGGCGCCGTCTCGACGGCCTTCCTCTCGATAATGGACGTCACCCCGACTCTCCTTGAATTCGCTGGCATTCCGCTGACCGACGGTAGTTTCCAGGGCCGCGCGGTCGAGCCGCTACGCGGGCGGAGCTGGGTGCCCTACCTGAAGGGTCGGCGCGAGTACGTCTACGGACCGGACGACGCGATCGGCACCGAAGTCTTCGGCTCGCGCTCCCTCCGCCAGGGCGACTGGAAGATCACCGATACCGGCAATGGCACCTGGCGCCTGTTCGATGTGGCCCGGGACCCGGGTGAAACCCATGATCTGGCCGCCGAGATGCCGGACCGGCTGAAGCAGCTGGAAGCCGCCTGGGGAAGCTATGCCAGGGACGTGGGTGTCGTCGCGCCGCCCATGGCGGTCCTTCCGCAACCCTGACGCAGCCTCGCTCCGGACCTTTCGCCGGCGGGGGCGAGAGGACCGGAGCCGGTGGCGGGAGCCGCCCTATGCCGGCGGCTCCCGTCGCACGCAACGGAATCCCACATGGCCGGTGGTGGTATCGATGGATTGGGGAATCCGCGCCGCCGGTCGATAGCGCTGGCAATAGTTCTCCGCACACAGGTGCGAGCCCCCTTTCAGCACCTTGCGGCCGATGCGCAGAGCCGGCAGCGCCGGGTCGTAGCTGTCTTCTTCGCGGCCACCGCGTGGATTGCGGCTGGCGCAACAGCTCGATGCCTGTCGATCGGTTGCGGCCGGCTGTCGGAACCAGTCGGCGGTCCATTCCCAGACATTGCCGATCATGTCGAACAAGCCATGGCCATTGGCGGGAAACGCGCCCACCGGAGACGTCCGCTCCCAGCCATCGAGCAGCAGGTTTTCCAGCGGAAAGCGCCCCTGCCAGTAGTTGGCGAGTATCTGGCCACCCGGTTCGAGCGTATCGCCCCAGGCGAACTCCTCGCCGTCCCGCCCTCCCCGCGCCGCATATTCCCACTCGGCCTCGCTCGGCAGCGCCTTGCCGACCCAGGCGGCGTAGGCGGCGGCGTCCTCGTAGGCGACATGCACCACCGGGTGCTCCTCGAGGCCGGCGATGCTACTGCCGGGACCCAGCGGCTCGCGCCACCAGGCGCCGAAGCGGAACGACCACCAGCGAGAGGGATCGGCGAGATCGACCGCTCCGCTGACCGGCGTGAAGACCAGCGAGCCCGCCCTGGCCATTTCCGCCGGCATGCCGGGATAGTCCGCCGGCTCCGGAGCCTTCTCGGCGAAGGTCCGGTAGCCGGTGGCTTCGACGAAGGCGGCGAACTGGCGATTGGTGACCGGCGTAACGTCGATCCAGAACGGGTCGACCCTGACCTGGCGTACGGGGCGTTCCTCGGGATAGAAGCGTTCCGAGCCCATGCGGAACACCCCGCCCGGCAGATACCGCATGTCCGGGGTCCGGACGGTCTCGCCTGACATTTCCTGCTCCTTCGACACGGCAGCCTCGGTCGCTGCCCGGGTTTCGAGATTCCTGACAGCGGGCGGCCCGACACCGCCCCAGAAAAAAATCCGGATGGATAGATATTCGAGCCATCAGAGCTTGTCAATCCGCGTCTCGTGCACTGGATCGCCGTCGCCCAACCTGTCGCTCCGGGCAATTGACAAGGTAGGAGCCGACAGGCAATTATCCATATGGATAATTTATCATCATGGCGTCCCCCCGCCGGTGAAGTCCCGTACGCCAGGTTCGCGGCACGGAAAAAACAATAGCCAGAAACGGCAATCACAAAGGGTTGGAAAATGATGGACCGGGCGCCTTCGATGGCACAGCAGCGCATTCCGATGATGCGCAAGATCGCTCTGGGTGCAGGCGACTTCGGGGTGAACATCTATTGGCAGATCGCTTCGCTCTTCCTGCTGTTCTTCTATACCGACGTCCTTGGCCTATCCGCCTACGCGGCGGGCCTCATCTACATGAGCGCGCTCATCTGGGACGCCGTCGTCGACCCCTTGATCGGCGCCCTGGCCGACCGGACGCGGACCCGCCTGGGCCGCTTCCGCCCCTACCTGCTGCTGGGAGCGCTGCCCCTGGCCGTGGCGTTCGTCCTGATGTTCCTGCTGCCCCGCGGAGAAGGCCCGCAATTGCTGGTGTTGACGGCAGCGACCCACCTTGCCTTCCGGACCCTCTTCGCCCTGGTCTCGGTCCCCTATGCGTCGCTCTACGCGCGGGTGACCCGCAGCAGCGAAGAACGTGCGACCATGGCCGGCATCCGCATGGTATTCGCCATTCTCGCCGCGATGGCGGTGTCGGCGCTGACCCTGCCAGCCGTCCGCTATTTCGGTGGCGGCGCCTACTCCTGGGGCCTGGTGACCGCGCTCTTCGCCTGCGCCGCCTGCGTCATGCTGTGGATCGCCGCGCTGGCGGCAGGGTCCGGCGATGCCTGCGAGGAAGACACCCCGGCGGACACCTGGCCCGGCATGCGCTACGCACTCGCCGCGCTGCTGCTCAACCGGCCTCTTCTGCTGATGCTCGGCATCGCCCTGATGAACTCGTTCGCCGGCACCTTCTTCTCGAAGAACCTTCTCTACTACTTCAAGTACGTGCGCAACGACGCCGACTTCGGCGGCACGGCGCTCGCCCTGATGGCTGTCGTCGCGGCGCTCGCCGCCCCGCTCTGGGCACAGGTGGCGCGCCGCTGCAGCAAGCGTTTCGCCTTGCTGCTCGGTACGGCGTTCTATGGCCTGGGCTTCGCGCTCTGGTTCCTGTGCAGCGCTGCCGGCTACGTCGGGCTCATGATCGTGCTGACTTTCATCGCCATCGGCGTCAGCGCCAACGCCGTGTGCTTCTGGGCGATGATTCCAGATACCGTGGAGTATGGTCAGTGGCGCTCGGGCATCCGCACCGAGTCGCTGATCGTCGGCACGGTGATCTTCGCCCAGAAGGCCGCGCTCGGCCTCGCCGCTGGCGCCCTGGGCATGGTCCTGGGAGAAATCGGCTTCGTGGCCAACAGCGTGCAGTCGCCGGATACCTTGCAACTGCTCGTGGCCACGATGTCGCTGGTGCCGCTGCTGGGCACCACGGGCGTGTTCCTGCTCACCTGGTACTACCCCATCGGTCCTGCCGAACATCGGCAGATTCTCGAAGCCCTGTCCGACCCCGCGCGACGCGAAAGCGCCACGGGACACGAGACACCGCCGCTATCCCTCTCCTTCCTGCCGAAGAAGAGCGGTGAGGCGTCCTGACGTCCCGCCAGGAAGACACCAAGCCAGGCTTCGCAGCTTGCCCGTCGCCCAGGTGGCAACCGCTCGCCACGGCGAGAACGTGCCATTGCGCCTCCGCGGCAGCAGGCATGGAGCCTCCGCAGCCCCCGAGCCACATCGACCCAGGCATGAACGCCAGACCCGAGGAGGAACGAGATCATGCAGCCGTCACGACGGAGCCCACGCTCCAGCGCCGAGCCCACGCCAGCCAGGTTCGCCTGCACAGGTCTCCTGCAACCGGAGGCATCCCCGGCATGTGCGGACTGATCGGCCTGGACTGGGGTTCCTCCAGCCTGCGCGCCTACCGTTTCGATGCGCACGGCATCGTCCGGGAGACACGCCACCGCCCCTGGGGCGTCGCCCAGCTCCCAGCTGGCGGTTTCGAGACCGCCCTGGCCGACATCAGCAGCGGCTGGCCGAGCCTGCCCCGGTTGGCCTGCGGCATGGTCGGCAGCCGTCAGGGCTGGCAGGAAATGCCCTACCTGGAGCTTCCGACCGACGCGCCTCGATTCGCTCGCGCCATCGGTCGCCTGGCCATGCTCGATGGAAGCGCCCTGCACCTCGCAGCGGGGCTCCGCAACCCGGGTACCGCCGACGTGATGCGTGGGGAGGAAACCCAGGTTTTCGGTGCGCTCGGCCTGTACCCCGAGCTGGCCGCGGAGTCCGAGTGGATCCTGCCGGGGACCCACTGCAAGTGGGTCCGTGTGAAGGACGGCCGGATCGTCGAGTTCCATACCTTCATGACCGGCGAGCTCCATGCGCTCCTGCTCCGCCATTCCCTGCTCGCCACCGGACGGACGGCCACGCCGCATGTCGCCGGGGCGTTCGAGCGCGGCGTCACGAGCGCGCGCGACAGCGGGGCTGAGGGCGTGTTCGCCCGCCTGTTTTCAACCCGCGCGCTGCGCCTGGCAGGGCAACTCGCCGACGCGGAAGTCGCCTCCTATCTGTCGGGCCTGCTGATCGGCGAGGAGTTCCGCGCCGGTCTCGCCGCCGGCCGCCTGCGCGCCACCGCGCCATGCCTCATCGGCGAAGCCGCGCTGTGCCAGCGTTATCGCCAGGCCGCCCGGCTGTTCGATCTCCATCTGCCGGAGCCACTGCTGGAAGCCAGCGCACACGGACTCTGGCTGCTTGCCCATCATGCGGGCCTCCTGTCCGCCGGGGCGCCCCTGACGCCAAAGGAACCATCCTCATGCTGAACAGTTGGCTCGAACCACTCCCACTCGTTGCCATATTGCGTGGCATCGAGCCGGACGAAGCCGTCGACATCGGCCACACCCTGGCCGATGCCGGTTTCCACATGCTCGAAGTCCCCCTCAGTTCTCCCTCCCCCTCGAGAGTATCCAGCGCCTCCGGGAAGTGCTGGGAGAGCATTACCTGATTGGCGCCGGCACCGTGACGAGCGAAGACCAGGTGGAGGCAGTCGCCTCCGTGGGGGGAGACCTGATCGTCATGCCGCACGCCGACGCCCGCCTTATCCGCGCCGCCAAAGCCAGCGGGCTGCGCTGCATTCCCGGAGTCGCCACACCCAGCGAAGCGCTGCTTGCGCTCCAGGCCGGAGCGGACGCGCTGAAGCTGTTTCCGGCCGGCGCCATCACGCCCGACGGGCTCAAGGCCTGGCGAGCGGTGCTGCCCGGCGATCTGCCGGTCCTTCCGGTAGGCGGCATCACTCCGGACAGCATGGCTGCCTGGCTGGACGCCGGAGCCCAGGGCTTCGGCATCGGCACGGCACTCTACGCGCCGGGCCTGGAAGTCGCCGCGGTCGCCAGCCGCGCCCTCGCGTTCGCCCAGGCCTGGACGAACGCCTCGACCAGCAGAAGGGAGCAACGCCCATGAAGATCACCCGACTCACCACGTTCCTGGTTCCGCCACGCTGGTGCTTCCTGCGCATCGATACCGACGCCGGACTGTGCGGCTGGGGCGAGCCCGTCGTCGAAGGCCGGGCGCACACGGTGGCCGCCGCCGTCGAGGAGTTGTCCGATTACCTGGTCGGCAAGGACCCGCGCCACATCGAGGACCTGTGGAACGTCATGTACCGCGGCGGCTTCTACCGTGGCGGTCCGATCCTGATGAGCGCCATCGCCGGCATCGACCAGGCCCTGTGGGACATCAAGGGCAAGCACCTCGGCGTGCCCGTCCATGAGCTGCTCGGCGGACCGGTGCGGCAGCGCATCCGCGTCTACTCCTGGATCGGCGGAGACCGTCCGGCGGACACCGCCCGGGCGGCCAGGGCGGCGGTGGAGCGCGGCTTCACGGCGGTGAAGATGAACGGCACCGAGGAGCTGCACTACATCGACAACCACGCCAAGGTCGACAAGGTCCTGGAGAACGTCCAGGCGGTACGGGACGCGGTCGGCCCGCACATCGGCCTCGGCGTGGACTTCCACGGCCGGGTGCACAAGCCCATGGCGAAGGTGCTGATGCGTGAGCTGGCTCCTTACAGGCTGATGTTCATCGAAGAGCCGGTACTCTCGGAGCACCTCGAGGCGATCCCGGAGCTGGCCGCCATCTCCCCCGCCCCCATCGCCCTGGGCGAACGCCTGTATTCGCGCCATGACTTCAAGCAGGTCCTCGGCAGGGGCGGAGTCGACATCATCCAGCCCGATCCCTCCCACTCCGGCGGCATCACCGAGACCCGCAAGATCGCCGCCATGGCCGAAGCCTACGACGTCGCCGTGGCGCTGCACTGCCCCCTGGGACCGATCGCCCTGGCCGCCAACCTGCAACTCGACGCGGTGTGCCACAACGCCTTCATTCAGGAGCAGAGCCTGGGCATCCACTACAACACCGCCAACGACCTGCTCGACTATCTGCTGGATCGCAGCGCCTTCGCCTACCGGGAGGGCTACCTGAGCATACCCGGCGGCCCCGGGCTGGGCATCGAGATCGACGAAGCCTACGTCAGCGAGCGCGCAGCCATCGGCCATCGCTGGCGCAACCCGCTATGGCGCCACGATGACGGGAGCGTCGCCGAATGGTAAGCCTGGACAGCCACATTCCGCCGGCATCGGCGGGGTTCGCCCGCTATCCCAGCCTGGTCGACCGCAACGTGTTGATCACCGGCGGCGCCAGCGGCATCGGCGCCGCCTTCGTCGAGCAGTTTGCCCGCCAGGGCGCCCGCGTCGCCTTCCTCGACGTGGATGACGCGGGCGCCGCCGCCCTCCTGGCGAGGCTGGACGACGCACGTCGCGTTCCGTACTACCTGCATTGCGACCTGACCGACCTGGGCGCCCTGGAGACAGCCATCGCGGCCGTGCGCTCGCGGCTCGGCGCGATCGGCGTACTGGTCAACAACGCGGCCAACGACACCCGCCATGGCCTCGACGGTATCCAGGAAGAAGACTTCGAGCGCAGCCTGGCGGTCAACCTGCGCCATCAGGTCTTCGCCACGCGGGCCGTCGTACCGGACATGCGTGACCAGGGAGGAGGCTCGGTCATCTGCCTGGGCTCCACCGGCTGGATGAAGAAGAACCCGGGCTACCCTCTCTACGCGGCAGCCAAGGCGGCGATTCGCGGTTTCGTCAACGGCATGGCGCGGGAACTCGGGCAACAGGGCATTCGCATCAACTGCCTGGTTCCCGGCTGGGTGATCACCGACAAGCAGGCGCAGCTATGGCTGGACGACGCTGGGCGGGAGGAAATCAGGCGCTACCAGTGCATGCCCGGGCTCCTGCAGCCCGAGGCCCTGGCACGCGCCGCCCTGTTCCTCGCGGCAGACGACAGCAGCATGTGCACCGGACAGGACTTCATCGTCGATGGCGGCTGGGTATGAAAAGCGCTGAAATGGACGTCGTCCTGGCCGCCGGCAATCTGCTCGGCGAAGGGATTCTCTGGTGCGAACGCAGCAAGGCGCTGTTCTGGACCGACATCCAGCGCGCCACGCTGTATCGCCTGGATCCCGAGGACGGCACCTTGCGACAGTGGCCCATGCCGGAAAGACTGGCCAGCTTCGCCCTCTGTGAAGCCGAGGGCTGGCTGCTGCTGGCCCTCGCTTCACGGCTGGCCTTCTTCCGCCTCGCCGATGGCGAGCTACGCTGGCTGCACGATATCGAACCGGGCCTGCCCACCCGTTGCAACGATGGCGCCTGTGATCGTCAGGGACGTTTCGTGTTCGCCACCCTGCATGAGAGCCGCGAGGGGCCGCCGCAACCCATGGGTGGCCTCTGGCGCCTGGGACTCGATCTGGAGCTGGGACGCCTGCCCCTGCCAGCGGTCGCCATCGGCAACAGCATCGCCTTCAGCCCGGACGGTGGCGTGCTGTATTACTGCGATTCCCCTACGAGGCGCATCCAATGCTGCCCATACGGCGACGCTCTGGGCGCACCCCGGCTGTTCGTCGAACTCGACGATGGGCGAGGCGTGCCGGATGGCTCATGCGTCGACAGCCAGGGACATCTGTGGAACGCCCAGTGGGGCCTCGGACAGGTGGTTCGCTATGCGCCCGATGGAGAGGTACGGCAGATCGTCACCCTCCCCACTCCGCAACCTACCCGCCCGGCATTCGGTGGCCCCGGCCTGGACCGGCTGTACGTCACCAGCGCACGGGAAGGACTCGTCGACGCCGGAGCGGATGCAGCGCGCCTGGCTGGCGCGCTGTTCCAGTATCGTCCGAACGTCCGGGGGCTACCCGAGCCGCGCTTCGCCGCGAGCCCGGATTGAATGCCCGGCGCAACGCACGTCAGACCGCCTCAGGCGCCGGCGTCTCACCGCCCTCGGATACGGGGGCGGACTCCTCGGCGGAATTCCGCGCCCGCTTGGCGCGCTTCTCGCGCATCTGGTCACGCTGGCGGCGCGAGGCCTGGCGCTTCGCGTAGACCGCCTGCTCGGCAGTGACCTTGCCCGCTACCTGGCCCTGCAGGTCCAGGCGCGGCGCATCTTCCACCATGCAGGACCAGTAGCGGTTGCCCTGGCACCAGGTGGCGATGGCCTGCTTGAGTTGCTCGGCGGTGATACCGAGGCTCTCCAGATGCTGCTGAGCATCCTCGAGGATGCCCTGCTTGAGCGGCACCTTTGGGGCAGGATTCTTCGGAAACGCCAGCGGAAAATGCCGTTGCAACCGCCAGATGGCCTCGACCTCGGGATCCACGGGTTCGCGCTTCTTCGCCGCACGCCCTGGAGAAGCCTTGGCTTTGGATTGAGCCGATTTGGCCGGTTTCGCCTGTTCCGCCTGCGCCCGCAGACGGTCCCTCAGCTCGGCAAGTTGTTCAAAACCCATCGTTCGCTTCACTAGTGCTGGTTCATTTGCCCGAGAGATTACCCGATACGTCGGCGCGCGGCACGCAAAACGGTAGGCCTTGTCCTCTTTCGGCCCAGAATCCGCCACCGATCCATCGGGACGCGACTCAGCCAGCCAGGCCCCGCCGCAGCCGCGACAGCACCTGCTCACGGGTGGTGAAGCCGGCGGCGAGCAATAGCAGTTCCCCGCGGCGCTCGACAGCGAGCGTCGGGAACGCACGCACGCCCCACTGCCTGCAACGTAGGAAAGCGGCTTGCGTCGCCTGCCGGGCCTCGGCGGACAGGAACAGCGAACGGAAGGCCCCGAAGTCCAGGCCTGCCTCCTCGCAAAGGTCGGCATAGAACGAGGTTTCCTTGGGGTCCCTGCCCTCGACGTAGAACCTGCGCTGTACCGCGGAGAAGAAACGCCGGGCGCTCGGGTCCGCGCTGTCCGCTCCGAGTATCTGTGCGCAGACCACCGCCCGGCACGCGGGCTCGGTGTCATAGTCGAAATACGGCGCATCGAGCAGGGTGAAGCCGAACGGCTGGCCGGTGACTTCGCCGATACGTCGCCATTCGGCGCGCAGGAACTCGATGAAATCCGCGTTCCAGGGATCGCCGCCACCGGCGCGCAGGCCACCCACCGTGAGCGCGAAGCCGATGCCCTCGGCGGCGCAGAAGGCCGCCAGCTCGCCGACCACCGGCTCGATGCCCCAGCACCAGGAGCACATCGGATCACCGATGTAGTGAACGATTGGAGCGGCGTGCGCCCCAGATTGCGCAACGCTTTGCGCAGACTCTGGCTCGGGCAGGAGGCAGGTGCCGGTGACGGGATCGCAGGTCATCATGTTCGCATCTCTCTTCAGGTTGCAGGGACGGCCCGGCCGCCCGTCGATCAGGGGGCTCACCGCGCCGCCGGGGCAACGCCGAACGGGTTGTCGATCGCGTATATCCAACTGCCGTCGGCTCGCCGGATCACCACGTCGGTAGCAGTGCCACGCATGTCCACCGGACTGCCATCCCTTCCTTCGCCCTCGATCCGCCAGTCCCCCAGAATCAGCGCCATGTCGCCGGCCCGGTAGACCTGGCGAACGCTGAATCGAATCGGTGCGCCCGTCGCCATGAACCGCTGCAAGGCGCTCCGGATCCGGGCGGCACCCAGGATCTGGGTACCGGGGGCGCTCACGAATGCACTGTTCTCCCCGTACAGCGATGCCAGGCCATCGAGGTCACCGGCGTTGAAGTAGCGCTCCAGGGCTTGCGGCACTTCTTCCGGAGAACGCGGAAGATCCTGCGCCCAGGCGCAGATGGGAGCTACCAGGAACAATGCGCAGAGCAGGGCCTTGGACATGGGATCGCCTCGGAAAGTGAAGGTGAGGCGAATACTATTTGTTAAATTCTTATCGATATATATGCTAGGAAATCACTCTTCGTTCTTTTTTATTTAACAATCCCAATGGACAAGCTCACAGCGATGGCCACCTTCGGCGCGGTGGTAGAGGCCGGCAGCTTCACCCGCGCCGCCGAACGACTGTCGATCCCCAAGGCGCGCGTCTCGCAGCGCATCTCCGACCTGGAACGCCACCTCGGCGCACGGCTGCTGCAACGGACCACCCGCAGCCTCAACCTGACCGAGGACGGGCGCGCCTACTACAGCAAGTGCGCTTCCATCCTCCAGCAGGTGGATGAGCTGGAAGCGACCCTCAGGGGTGGCCTGATCGAACCCCGCGGCAGCCTGCGGATCGAGGCCCTGGCCTCGGTCGCCCGCTGGGTGCTCGCTCCCCGCCTGCACGAGTTCCAGCGCCGCTACCCGCAACTGACGCTCACGCTGTGCGCCAGCGACCGCGTCAGCCACCTGCTCGAAGAGGGTATCGACTGCGCGATCCGTGGCGGTACGCTGCCGGACTCCAGCCTGGTCGCACGCCACGCCTGCGACGTGCGGCTGGGCCTGTATGCCGCGCCGGGCTACCTCGAGGACGCGGGCAACGCACGGCATCCCCGGGAGTTGCGCGAACATCGCCGGCTCTCCTGGTTCACCGGCCAGCGCAACCCTTTCGCCTGGAAACTGGAGTCGACCGACGGCTCCTTCGATCTCGGCGCAAGCCAAGGCCTGCGCTTCGACCATCCCGACGTCGCCATCGCCTCCTGTCTCGCCGGCAGCGGCATCTGTCCGGCGGCCCCCTTCGCGGTGGAAAGCTGGGTGCGCGCTGGCGCGCTGGTGCCGGTCCTGCCGCAATGGAGCTTCGCGCCACGCCCCATCCACCTCGTCTACCCTGGCGACCGCCACCTTTCCGCGCGGGTACGCTGCTTCGTCGACTGGGCCCTGGAGCTGATGCGCCAATCGCCAAGCCTGTCCATGAGCCCGCAGGAATTGGCCGGAAACACGGCGGGACGCGAATGAGCACGGCCTGGCCGCCCCAGAACGCCGCCAGGTCAGGCAAAAGCGCTGCGAATGCTCGGTGATGCTTCCCGCCGGCCCCGTCGAGGCGCTGACACGATGCGCGCCATCGGGAGTTTCCCCGGATGAGGAAGCGATCGGCGCGGAGGCCTAGGCTGTCGTCACCGTCCTTCCGAGGCAGCGAAGGGGTATGGAGTGACCCCGATGATCATCCGCTGCTCCCACCGGCCAGCGGGACAGCAGGACCGAACACAGAACTACAGGCGAAATTCTGTAAGAAAATTCATGAGCCACTGGCAAGCATCAGCGGCCTCGTCAGAAAATTTCATCTTCCTTGCACTATGAGGCCGCCAGGCCATCATCTAGGATATGGCGCGTCAGCCGGGTCCAGGCATGACCGGGCTGTCGTTTCAGCGGCCGCTGGATAGTCGGAAACATCATTGGGGGCCCCGTCGATCGGGAACGCCCCTTCTATCGCAAAGAGCCGTTCCTATGATGAAAGCGCAGAGATGGGCGACCTCCAGATGGTCGGGCTATCTGGTGTTCCTCGTCGTTTTGCTCGCAACCACATTGTCTGCCCTGAAAGCAAGCCACCCTGTTGCAGAACGCCTTCTCACCCGCTCGATCGGCAACCAGGGCGCGGAGGTGATCGCACAGGTCGACCAGGTCATGGCCTCGGTGGTACGCACGCTCACCGCCATCGACCGCTCCGGGCATGCCGCGTGCAGCGCGGCGGACCTGTCGCTGCTGCGTTCGGAACTGATGCGCTCGAAGTTCACCAAGGACCTGGGGCGCCTGGAAGGCAACGACCTCGCCTGTACGACGATGCTGGGCGTCCTGCCTGAACCTTTTGTCCCGAAGCAGCGATCCATACCCCTCGACGGCGGCCTGCAACTTTTCTGGAAAGCGGGACTGCTGCTGGACCCCAGCACCCTGGGTGTGGTGGTCCGGGCGAAGCGATCCAGCCTGCTGATCGACCTCGATGCCTTCGGCGTGCCAACCTCGCCCGGCCTCAACTATGTCATCTCGCTCCGCGACGAACCGACACCGCTGGTCATAGGCCTGGACAGGCACGGCCTGCCCGGCTACATCGAGACCGCGCGGGTGGCGGGTTTCGAACAGGGAAAAAGGTTCTGCTCCGCACGCGTCCCGCTGTGCGCCACCGTGGTCCAGGCTCGCCCCGCAGAAGACCACGCCAACCGCCAGGCAGCCTGGCTGCTGGGCAGTGCCGGCATACTGCTGGGCAGCGCCCTGGGCGGCCTGGCCCTGCTCCTGCACCGCCGCCGGACCGCACTCTCGGCCCAGATCCGGCGGGCGCTGGCGAACGGCGGATTCACCGTGCGCTATCAACCGATCATGCGCCTGGGCGAACCGCCGGAGATCGTGTCGGCCGAAGCGCTGATCCGCTGGCCCGACGGTCCAGCCCCGCCGGACGTGTTCATCGCCGAAGCCGAGCGCTGCGGCGTGATCGGCGCCATCACGGCCTTCGTCCTGGACACCGTACTGGAGGACATGCGCGGCCTGTTCGAGAAGCTGCCGGACTTCCGCGTGGCCATCAACATCAGCACCCCGGAACTGCTGGACGGCAGTCTGGCGGGCACCCTGCAGCGGCTCTGGCCGGAAGGCCTTGGCCGGCACCATGTCGGCTTCGAACTGACCGAACGCTCCACAGCGGAACTGCAGGACATCCTCCCGCAACTCGAACGCCTGCGCGGACAGGGGCATCCCATCTACATCGACGACTTCGGCACCGGCTACTCCAGCCTGGCGCAGCTGCAGCACCTGCCGGTGGACTACATCAAGGTCGATCGCTCCCTGCTACCCGGCTCGGCCCGGCAGCGCGCCTCGCTCATTCCGGAGATCCTCGCCATCGCCCGCCGGCTCGAGGTCGGCCTGGTCTTCGAAGGGCTGGAAACGCGGGAGCAGGCGCAACTGCTGGAGGGCGTCGGACAGACGATCTTCGCCCAGGGCTGGTATTTCGGCCATCCGGAAACACCCGATAAACTGCAGGAACGCCTGAAACCGGGGACACGGCGCTGCGAGTGAGCCGCCGGCCGACTCGGCGCCGTTACGCCAATCGCTCCAGATAGGGCGGCAACTCCGGCTCGGGCAGGACGACAGCACCTCGAGCCGCTGCAGGGTCCGGTCGCGCGCACGGAGCAGGTGGTCGTGCAGGCACGAAGAGGCGGATTCGACGGTGCCGTAGAGCAACGACTCGAAGACCAGCCGGTGCCGAGCGCCTCGTGCAGGATGCGCCCGACGTTCATCGGAATCCGGGACGGGCGGATGATCGCCGCCATGTGCGCGTTGCCAGGCCCGCCAGGCAGGTGGTTCACATCGGTGCGTGGAATTCAGTGATCGACGAGCACAACTATCTGGTGCGCAAGTGGGGTGACTTTCTGAAGGCGGGTCGATGAGAACCGGCAAGGAGTCCGGGCGATGCGGATGCTGCTCCGGCACCAGGCCGGCGAAGCATGCGGAGAAACGAAAAAAGGGCCTTTCGGCCCTTTTCGTGACCTGCAGAATCCAGTGGAGTTCTGCAGGTCGATATCTGGAGCGGGAAACGAGACTCGAACTCGCGACCCCGACCTTGGCAAGGTCGTGCTCTACCAACTGAGCTATTCCCGCTTTGTCTTGGTGACGGGCGCCATTGTATAGGATCGTGGCGCCGTGTCAACTCCTTGATTCAAAAAAGTTTATTTCTCTTTCGGGGTGGTCGACAGGTGCGGCCAGGCGGCCAGCAGGTAGTGCACCATCGACCACAGAGTCAACGCCGCGGAGATGATCAGCAGGACATAGCCGAGAATCACCCAGAACGTCATCAGCGGCGGATTCGCCAGCAGGATGACCAGCGCCAGCATCTGCGCGGCGGTCTTCCACTTGCCCAGGTTGGAAACGGCGACCTGCGCCCTCGCCCCCAGCTCGGCCATCCACTCGCGCAGCGCGGAGACCACGATCTCCCGGCCGATAATGATCACCGCCGGCAGGGTCAGCCACAGGTTGGCGTGCTCCTCCACCAGCAGGACCAGCGCCACCGCCACCATCAGCTTGTCCGCCACCGGATCGAGGAAGGCGCCGAACGGCGTGCTCTGCCCGAGGCGACGGGCGAGGTAGCCGTCCAGCCAGTCGGTGGCGGCGGCCAGGGCGAACACGGCACTGGCGGTCAGGTAGCTCCACGACGTCGGCAGATAGAACAGCAGAATGAAGATCGGGATGAGCAGGACGCGCAGTAACGTGAGCAGATTGGGGATATTCATCGGACCATCTAGGCTGCGAGGTGAGCCGGCATTCTACTCGCTGTGCAGGACGGCATAAATCTGCTCGGCGAGCTTTTTACTGATACCGGGTGCTTTGGCCAGTTCATCGATACTGGCCCGTGACAATTCCTGCAACCCGCCGAAATGCTTGAGCAGGTCGCGCCGACGTTTGGGACCGACGCCCGGCACGTCTTCCAGGGTCGAGGTCCGCCGCGCCTTGCCGCGCCGCGCGCGATGGCCGGTAATGGCGAAACGGTGGGCTTCGTCGCGGATCTGCTGGATCAGGTGCAGCGCCGGCGAATCGGCCGGCAAAGTGAATTCGTGGGCGGCGTCGTTCAGGTAAAGGGTTTCCAGCCCCGGCTTGCGCGTCACGCCCTTGGCCACGCCGAGCAGGATCAGGCCGGCGACCGCCAGTTCCTGGAGTACTTCCTGGGCCATGGCCAGTTGCCCCTTGCCGCCATCCACCAGGAGAATGTCGGGCATCTTCCCCTCGCCCTCCTTCAGCCGGCTGAAACGGCGGGTCAGCGCCTGGTGCATCGCCGCGTAGTCGTCGCCGGCGGTGACGCCTTCGATGTTGTAGCGGCGATAGTCCGACTTCAGCGGCCCCTCCGGGCCGAACACCACGCAGGAAGCCACGGTGGCCTCGCCGCTGGAATGGCTGATGTCGAAGCACTCCAGGCGCTGCGGCGGCTCGGCCAGGTCGAGCGCCTCGGCCAGCGCCTCGAAGCGTGCGGCCACGTGCTGGCGGTTGGCCAGGCGCGCGCCCAGCGCCTGCTCGGCGTTGGTCACCGCCAGTTGCTGCCAGCGGGCGCGGGTGCCGCGCACGCGGTAGCTGATTTCCAGCTGGCGGCCGCGGGCCTCGGCGATCGCCGCGACCAGTACCGGGAAATCCTCGTGCATCACGTTGACGATCAGTTCCGCCGGCAGGTCGCGCTCCTGGTGGCTGAGGTAGTACTGGCCGAGGAACGCCAGCAGCACTTCGCCGACCTCCTCCTCGATCGCTACCTGCGGGAAGAAGTTCTTGCTGCCCAGCACCCGTCCGCCGCGCACGCTGATCAGGTGGACGCAGGCGCCGCCGGGGGTGACGATGGCCGCGACGATATCGACGTCGCCGTTGCCGCCCTCCATGCTCTGCTGATCCTGGACCCTGCGCAGGATCGCCACCTGGTCGCGCAGTTCGGCAGCCTTCTCGAAGTCCAGGCGCATCGCCGCCTGCTCCATGCCGGTGTTCAGCTCATCGGCCAGGGCGTTGCTCCGCCCTTCGAGGAACATCACCGAGTGGCGCACGTCCTCGGCGTACTCCTCCGGGCCGACCAGGCCCACGCAGGGTCCCTTGCAGCGCTTGATCTGGTACTGCAGGCAAGGCCGCGTGCGGTTGCGGAAATAACTATCCTCGCACTGGCGGACGAGGAAGGCCTTCTGTAGCAGGTTGAGGCTCTCGCGAATCGCCCCGGCGCTGGGATACGGGCCGAAGTAGCGTCCCTTGCGCTTCTTCGCGCCGCGATGCAGGGACAGCCGCGGATACTCGTCCTCGCTGGAGAGAAAGACGAAGGGATACGACTTGTCGTCCCGCAGCAGGATGTTGTACGGCGGACGCCACTCCTTGATCAGCGTCTGCTCCAGCAGCAGCGCCTCGGTCTCGTTGGCGGTGATGGTGGTTTCCACCTGGGCGATCCGCGCCACCAGGGCGGCGGTCTTCGGCGCCAGGCCGGACTTGCGGAAATAGCTGGCCAGGCGCTTCTTCAGGCTCTTCGCCTTGCCGACGTAGAGCAGCTTGGCGTCCGCATCGAACATGCGGTACACGCCTGGCCGGTTGCTACAGGTGGCGAGGAAGGCGCTCGCGTCGAAAACGGCGGTCATCTAGCTGGCGGCGTCGACCATGCCATGACGGACGGCGAGCAACGCCAGTTCCACATCGCTGGTGATCGAGAGCTTCTCGAAGATACGGTAGCGGTAGGTATTCACCGTCTTCGGCGACAGGCACAGCTTGTCGGAGATGCTCTGCACCTTGTGGCAGTTGGCGATCATCAGGGCGATCTGGATCTCGCGCTCGGACAGCGAATCGAAGGGGGAATCGTGCTGCTGCGGCTGGAAGGATTTCAGCGCCAGCTGCTGGGCGATCTGCGGGCTGATGTAGCGCTGGCCGGCGAACACCTGGCGGATCGCCTGGACCATCTCCTCCAGCCCCGCGCCCTTGGTCATGTAGCCGGCGGCGCCGGCCTGCATGAGGCGAGTGGGGAACGGATCCTCCTCGCAGACGGTGACCACCACGACCTTGATGTCGGGCTGGCTGCGCAGCAGCTTGCGGGTCGCTTCCAGACCGCCGATGCCGGGCATCTTGACGTCCATCAGGACCACGTCCGGCTTCAGCTCGCGCGCCAGTTTCAGACAGTCCTCACCGCAGTCGGCCTGGCCGACCACTTGCAAGCCTTCGATGTCGGCCAGCATGCGGGTAATACCGGTGCGTACCAGATCGTGGTCGTCGACCACCAGCACCTTAATCACGCTGCACCTCGTCGCGCATTAGCAGACTACTGCCCACAGGGGCCCCCAGGAGATTTCGGCAACCTTAACAGAAAGCCATTCCATGACCTAGCTTGGCGCAAAGGCGTCATAAATCAAGCGTCAGGGAAACATCATTCGACGAGGTCGAACGGGCGTCGCCGATTATACCGCCACCCCGCGCCGAGCGGCAGGGCGGAGCAGCGCGAGCGATTGCCGGGCCCCGCCGCAAACGCCTACATGACTGGCACAGGTCGGCCGAGCCTGCTCGAAAAAAGCGAAAGAGACCCACCCAGCCAAGGCCACTTCCATCGGAAGCGGAAGCAGCTCTCTTCCATCTCTTCGCGCGGCCGCGCCCTGGCATCCACCGCTACGACAAGGCCAGCTCGCCGACGCCGTTGAACAGCCTCCGGTGCAGACGCCTGCGGCTGGCGTCCGGTACCAGGCGAACGGCGGTGTTGCGCAACCAGACGCTCCAGGGTGACTCCCACTGGCCCAGGCGACCGACGAGCCAGGACTGCTTGCGGATGAATTCGATGCGGGCCTCGCGCTGCTGCTGGAACAGGATCAGCGTCTCTGGACGCGGCGCCAGGCGCCACAGGCGCGCCAGGAGAAACGCGTCCTCCGCCGCCATCGCCGCGCCCTGCCCGAGGTTCGGGGTCATGGCGTGGGCGGCGTCGCCGATCAATACCACCCTCCCGCGATGCCACGACGCCCCCGGCAATTCCTCGAGATCGTTGTGGACCATCGCGGTGGCGCTCGGGATCAACCCGGCGATGTTCGCGCCGATGCCCCGGAAATCCTCGTAGTGGAGGGCGAGCCGGCGCGGCGTGACGAAGCCCTCCTCGTCCTCCGGGTCCTCCCGGCGCACCTTCAGGGTCGCATAGACATAGAGTTCGCCTGGACTGACCTGGATGAAGCCGAGTCGCTTGCCGTGGCCCCATACTTCCCCCGCCTGCCCGGCATCCTCCAGCCGATGGGGAACCATCAGCCGCCAGCAGGTTTCCCCGGAATGACGCAGTGTCGCCCCCGGCCAGACATAGCGGCGAAGGCTCGAACGGATGCCGTCCGCGCCGACCACCAGGGAGCACTCGAGGCGGGTGCCGTTGCTCAAGGTCACCCGCTCGTGTTCGGGGCCATCGAGGATCTCGACGACGGAAACGCCGGTGAGGATCCGCGTCTCGTCCAGACCATCGAGCAGCGCCGCGTGCAGCTCGTGGCGCTGCAACGCCAGGCCGCCCCGCGCCTCGCCGCCCAGGCTCGAGGGCATGGACATCAGTCGCGCCCCGTCGTGGGCATAGACGTGAATGCCGGCCAGCGGCATCCCGCGGCGGAACAGGCGCTCGATATCCAGGGTGCTGGACAACGCGGCCAAGGCGTTTCCCGCCAGGGTGATGCCGGTACCCACAGGCCGGATCTCGCTGGCCCGCTCGACCAGCAGCCAGTCGATGCCGGCCTTGGTGAATTCGCGCGCCAGCGCCAGGCCGGCGATCCCGGCTCCCTGGATAAGAACGGTCATCCGACACTCCTTATTAGTGGCCCCATGGACCTTGCACTATCACGACGCACCTGCCCGGGACAGTGGAAAAATCCTCATCCTAGCCGCCCCGGACGCTCCGCCGGCCCTGCCAGAATTTCGAGTTGACCCCAACCCGCAGAGCCGCTCCGCCATCGCCAAGCCAACATCCCGGCCCCTGCGAGACGCCGACAAACGCTGCCGTACCGGCCCACGGCCGCACGCTACCCCGCCATGCCTGGCCGGAAATCCCCGGCGACCGCCGGCATCGGCGTACCCGGGATCGACTTCAGCCAGGCAGATCCGGCTCGCCACGGGGAGACGATGCCTCCTGCGGCTCGGAAGTACGGCCATGCGCCGAACCGTTTCGTACCGCCCCTCTTCGCTCTGGAGTCCCGACGTGGTGGCCGTCTCGCCCGCTGGCCGGTCCCCGGCGAGGAATGCCCGCGAACGCCTGGGACGGACGTTGGCGGAGACCAGCTATACGCAGAGGGCCACCCTGTCAACCCCTTACGCAAGGTAGTGATTAACGGCCGCCCTGCGTATGAAAATCGTCCGCAAGACAAACATCCGTAGTAAAAAGCCCCGCCGTCATCGGGGCGTTCTCGCAACGCGTGCAGCAAGAGGTAACCGATGAGCCAGTCCGAGAACATCCAGTACGACTTCGAGTGGCGACCACTCAGCAACTACCTCGCCGTGCAACGCATCGTCCCGCCGGACCTCCACCAGCCCCTCGGAACCGTCCCCCGATTGCCCAGCGAGGCGCTCTACGAATGGATAGTCCTGAATGCCCGTTCGCCCCTGGAAGGACTCAGCCTGGGAGAGCACTACCGGCTTTCCGACTACGGCGTCGCGGGCCTGGCCCTGCAAAGCGCCGGCACCGTGGCAGAAGCCCTGCAACTGGTCAGGACCAACATGCTGCTGTTCAACCGGGACGTCAGCGGCATCGAGGTGAAACGCTCCAGTTGCGATACCGTCGACGTGGACATCCATCTGCAGACCAGACCGGACTGGCCGGCGCCGGCACGCATCTATCATGCGAATGTCCTGGCGTCGGCGGCCTACGCGCTGTTCCGCGACCTGCTGCTGGGCGACCTGGAACTGGTCCGTCTGCGCTTGCCGGAGCGACCCGGCGAGGCAACGCCATACGAGGAATATTTTCGGGTACCGGTGTATTTCGCTGGCGCGGGCATCACCTTCACTCTTCCGGCGGATCTGCTCGAAACCCGCATCGCCACCGCCAACGCCGCGGTCTTCCAGGCCTCCCTGGCGCTCAGCAGCGAAACCTTCAACATCCGGGTCGCCCGGGAAATGGGCGGTTATCGGCAGCGCATCGTGTCGCTGCTGGAGTCGCTGCAGGACCGCTATCCGAACATTGCCTGGGTCGCCCGACAATTGAGGGTCACCGAAAGAACGCTGCGCCGGCGGCTCGCCGAAGAGGGCACGACCTACAGGGCGGTGCTCGACCTGGTACGCCGGGACAGGGCCCGGCAACTGCTCCGGAACAAATGCCTGCGCATCGAGGATATCGCCGAGAGACTCGGCTACATGGACACCTCCAGCTTTCGCCATGCCTTCCGTCGCTGGACGGGACAATGTGCCAACGATTATCGCCAGGATCACACCCAGCCCCGGGCAGTGCGCCGCAAGGGGGAGCGCTGACCCAGCCCGGAACCGCCGATGCCAGCCGGGCTATCTCGCGGCCACGGCCCGTGGCGCCGGAGGGTTGATCATCAGGGCGAAGACCTCGGAGTGGGACTTCACGTTCAACTTTGCGTAGATATGCCGGCGATGGACCTTGATGGTGGCGATAGACAAAGCCAGTCGATCCGCTATCTCCTTGTTCGAATGGCCATCGAGCATCAGGCGGATGACATCCGACTCCCGCGCGGTGAGCGGTGAGATCAATCCTTTCCAGGCTTGCATGTCCATGTCCTCCACCTTCGCCTCCACGCCCGCCTCCTCCCGGAGCGCGCCCTCGAAATGGACACGCTTCTTCATCAACGCGATCACCCAGGGACGAAGCAATTCGAACAGGGCGATCTGTTCGGCGCCGAAGCGACTCTCACTGCCCAGCGAAAGGCACAAGGTCCTTTCGTGGTCGAGCGGGACGTTATATTGAACTTCATCCGTCACGACATAATGAGAAAAGTACGCATTGTAATATTCGGTCGCTTCAAACTGTTCCGAGACGATATCCGGAAGATGGTACAGCCCACCATGCCGGCAGGTTCTGGATATCAGGTAGAAAGGATCCTGACGATAGAGCCCGGTTATATATCTGCTGATCAGCGGATCGGGTTCGACTTCCTCTCTTTCCTCCTCCATGAAGGAAAGAATCAGCGGAGTGGAATTGCTGAATATCAGCGCCGCCCAGTTGTCGACCGGCGCGAACTCGCCAAGCGTCCCCGCCAGGCTGCGCCAGAAATCCGCCCTGTCCAGCCGTTCGATCAACGCTCCCAGTGAGTCGTGCCAGGTGCTGCCGCGCAGTGCGATATCCACACAACTACTCCTCTGGGATTAGTCACTCGGCGTTATGTCAGGAAGAATTCGAATGTGCATAATATCGACGCATTCGGAGATAGCCACAGGTCAGAACTACCAGTTCTGGTAGGTGCAAAAAACCAACTTGTTTCGTTTCGGAAAGGAAATCCAATGAAAAAAGTTTGTGCACTGGCGTTATCGATCCTGACCATGATCGGTGCGACAGCGGCGAACAGTGCATGGGCCGCACAAACCAGCGTCCATCTCTACAACTGGTATGACTTCATCGCCCCGGAAACGCCCGGCGACTTCCGCAAGGAAACCGGCACCCGCGTGATCCTCGACACCTTCGACAGCGCCGAGACCGCCCAGGGCAAGCTGATGGTCGGCCGCTCGGGCTACGATGTGGTGGTGATCACCTCCAACATCCTGCCCGGACTGATCAAGGCCGGCGTTCTCCAGGAGCTCGACCGCGACAAGCTCCCGCACTGGGCGAACCTCGACCCGCAGATCCTCGGGAAACTGCAGGCCAACGACCCCGGCAACCGCTACGCCGTACCCTACCTCTGGGGCACCACCGGCATCGCCTACGATGTCGACAAGGTGCGCACGCTGCTCGGCCCGGACGCGCCAGTCGATTCCTGGGACCTGATCTTCAAGGAGGAGAACATCTCGCGCCTCAGCCAATGCGGCGTCGCGACGCTCGACTCGCCCACCGAGCTGGTTTCCATCGCCCTCAACTATCTCGGCCTGCCGCACAACAGCCGGAATCCCGAGGACTACCAGAAAGCCCAGGCGCTGCTGCTGAAGATCCGTCCCTACATCAGCTATTTCGACTCTTCGAAGGTCGACTCCGACCTGTCCAACGGCAACGTCTGCGTGGTGGTCGGCTGGCAGGGCACGGCCTACATGGCCCAGGTCAACAACGAACAGGCCGGCAATGGCCGCAGGATCGCCTACAGCATTCCGCGGGAGGGCTCGCTGGTATGGGCGGAGAACCTGGTGTTGCTCAAGGATGCGCCGCATCCCGAGCAGGGTTATGCGCTGATCGACTACCTGTTGCGCCCCGAGGTCATCGCCAGGACCTCCAACTATGTGGGCTATCCGAATGGCAACCAGGCAGCGCTGGCGCTGGTGGAACGGAAGCTGCGGGAAAACCCGGCGGTTTACCTGAGCAAGGAAACCATGGCCACCCTGTTCCCCCTCGAGACCCTGCCACTGAAGCTCGAAAGAATCCGCACCCGGGTCTGGAGCCGGGTCAAGAGCGGCAGTTGACGGCCGACCCGCCACGCCCCGCCGGGCGAGTTGCGGGAAGCCTCGACAGCAGAACGTCCAGCAAGCTCAGCCGGAAGCGGCGAGGGTCTCGCCACTCACTGGAGCGGGGCTTGCCGGCGGCCCCATAACCGATCGACAGGCCTCTCCCCCGAGGCCCGGAAGCCTCGGGCACGCCCGATGGAGACAATCATGCTTATCCATTTCTGCCCCAGGCTGCTGACGCCCGCGGGGTTCGACCTGCCGTGCGAGCTGATCGACATCCGCATCAAGGAGTTCGACCTGCACCTGCTGGGCGGACGCGACGTGGTGGCGCGCCATCCCCTTCCCGACAAGCGCTACCACGTGGCCTGCCGCAAGGCCGGCTGCAAGGCGGTGAACGGCCTGCTGGTGGAGGTGGAGAAGCACGTACCGCTGTTCACCGTTGACACCCGCTGGAGCATCGACGCCGAGGTGGTCCTGCGCCACCGCGTCGAGTACGTGGTCCTCGATGCCGAGCACGACGCGGTGAGCGACTACATGCTGCTGTGGTGCGACGAGGTGCCCAACTATTTCCTCGGCCAGAGCAGCCCTGCGATGCAGGTGCCGCTCATGGAACTGATACGGGGGAATGCGCTGCAGACCGAGCGACAGGATGTGTTCCGCCTGCCGACGCTGAGATCCGAACGCCTCGACCGACAGCATGCCGACGCCAACCAGCACCTGCCGAGCCGGGACCAGGCGTTCCACGTGAAGGCCGAGCAGATCAGCTACGGGCTGGCCTGACGGCAAGGTCCTCCCGACGGTGTCCACGGGATCCTCGCTATCCGGCGGGCCGTGATCCACCAGCGGTTCTCGCGCGATGCCGTGAAAGCACCACGGACCGACGACCTGGCGGTTCGAGAGGGCTCAGAAACGCAAAAGCCCCGTTCGGCGGGGCTCTGAGGACGCGGATATGGCGGAGGCGGTGAGATTCGAACTCACGGAAGAGTCTCCCCTTCGACGGTTTTCAAGACCGTTGCCTTAAACCACTCGGCCACACCTCCGCATCGCGGGGCGCCATAGTACCGGATAGCAACACACTGTCAAACTCTATCGATTGGCCCTGGCAGAGGCTTTGCTATGATGGCTTCCAGTACGTCATGGACCCGTTCCCGTTAAGGAGTACCCACACCATGCAAGAACAGCAATATCAGCTGAACTCCGCCGTCGCGGAACAGCGTGAAGTCAGCGGGGTTCTGCGCAATACCTACGGCCTGCTGGCCCTCACCCTGGCCTTCAGCGGCCTGGTGGCCTACGCCTCGCAGCAGATGCGCCTGCCCTATCCGAACGTGTTCGTGGTGCTGATCGGCTTCTACGGCCTGTTCTTCCTCACCGTGAAGCTGCGCAACAGCGCCTGGGGCCTGGTCAGCACCTTCGCCCTGACCGGCTTCATGGGTTACACGCTCGGCCCGATCCTCAACATGTACCTGGGCCTGCCCAACGGCGGCAGCGTCATCACCTCGGCCTTCGCCATGACCGCCCTGGTGTTCTTCGGCCTGTCCGCCTATGTGCTGACCACCCGCAAGGACATGAGCTTCCTGTCCGGGTTCATCACCGCCGGCTTCTTCGTCCTGCTGGGCGCCGTGCTGGTCTCGCTGTTCTTCCAAATCAGCGGCCTGCAACTGGCGATCAGCGCCGGCTTCGTGCTGTTCTCCTCGGCGATGATCCTGTACCAGACCAGCGCGATCATCCATGGCGGCGAACGCAACTACATCATGGCCACCATCAGCCTGTACGTGTCGATCTACAACCTGTTCATCAGCCTGTTGCAGATCTTCGGTATCGCCGGCGGCGACGACTGATAGAAGCCACCTCCGCAAAAGCCCGTCCCCGCGACGGGCTTTTTCATTTGCGGTCCGGCAAAACACAGGCATTGGTTTATCATTCGAACAAATCCCTCGCGTATCGCAGCATGAAATTCGCCATCGCCCTCTTCGACCCACCCCACTCGCCCGCCGCCCGCCGCGCGCTGCGCTTCAGCGAAGCCGCGCTGGCCGGCGGACATGAGATCGTCCGCCTGTTCTTCTACCAGGACGGCGTGCACAGCGCCTCGGCCAACACCGTCAGCGGCCAGGACGAGTTCGACCTGCCCGCCGCCTGGCGCGAACTGGTCGAGCGCAACGGCCTGGACGCCGTGGTCTGCATTGCCGCCGCCCTGCGCCGCGGCGTGCTGAACGCCGAGGAGGCCGAGCGCTACGGCCGTCCCGGCGCCAACCTCGGCGCGCCCTGGGAACTCTCCGGGCTCGGCCAGTTGCACGAAGCGGCGCAAAGCGCGGACCGCCTGGTCTGCTTCGGGGGTGATCGATGAGCCGGTCGCTGCTGATCATCAGCCGCCAGTCGCCCTGGTCCGGCCCGAGCGCCCGCGAGGCGCTGGACATCGCCCTGGCCGGCGGCGCCTTCGATCTGCCGGTGGGCATGCTGTTCCTCGACGACGGCGCCTTCCAGCTGGCTCCCGGCCAGCAGCCGGCGCAGCTGCAACAGAAGGACCTGCAGGCCAACCTGCAGGCCCTGCCGATGTTCGGCGTGGACGACCTCTACGTCTCGGCGCGCAGCCTGCGTGAACGCGGCCTGGCGGAAGAACGCCTGGCCCTGGCGGTCGAGGTGCTCGACGACCAGGCCCTGCGCGACCTGTTGCAACGCTATGACCAGGTGATCACCCTCTGATGGCCACGACCCTCCACGTACTCTCCCGCTCACCGTTCAACGACGGCCGCCTGGGCAGTTGCCTGTACCTGCTCAATCCCGCCGACGGCCTGCTGCTCTGCGGCGACGCCGTGCACGCCCTGCTCGCCGGCAGCAACGCCTGCCAGGCGCTGGAGCTGATGCCGGCGGAGATCGAACTGTTCGCCCTGCTGGAAGACCTCCAGGCGCGCGGCATCGAGGATGTCCCGGCGCGCCTGCGGGCGGTGGACTATCCCGGCTTCGTCGAACTCGCCACCCGCTTCGACAAGGTCAACAGCTGGCTATGACGATCCTCTCGCTCGCAGGCCGGGAAATCCGCCTGGACAAGGACGGCTACCTGGTCGACCTCGACGACTGGTCGGAACCGGTGGCCGAAGCCCTGGCCGCCCGCGAGGAGCTGACGCTGACCCCCGGGCACTGGGAGATCCTCCACCTGCTCCGCGCGTTCTACGCCGAGTTCCAGCTATCCCCGGCCAATCGCCCATTGATCAAGTTCGTCGCCCAGCGACTGGGCCCGGACAAGGGCAACAGCCTGCACCTCAACCACCTGTTCAAGGGCGCCCCGGCCAAGCTTGGCGCGAAACTGGCCGGCCTGCCGAAACCGAGCAACTGTCTATGACTCTCCCGATTCCCGCCGAACATCCGTTCGCCCAGTTCGTCCGCATCCTCGGCAAAGGCAAGCGCGGAGCACGCAGCCTGAGCCGGGAGGAAGCCCGCGAGGCCCTCGGCATGATCCTCGACGGCAGGGTCGAGGACACCCAGCTGGGCGCCTTCCTCATGCTTCTGCGGCACAAGGAGGAAAGCAGCGAGGAGCTGGCCGGTTTCACCGAGGCGGTGCGCGAGCGCCTGCAAGTCCCGTCCTTGCGCGTCGACCTCGACTGGCCCAGCTACGCCGGCAAGAAGCGCCACCTGCCCTGGTACCTGCTGGCCGCCAAGTGCCTGGCCGGCCATGGCGTGCGCATCATCATGCACGGCGGCGGCGCGCATACCGCCGGACGCCTGTATAGCGAACAGTTGCTGGCGGCGCTGGAAATCCCGCTCTGCCACGACTGGCTGCAGGTCGAGCAGGCGCTAGAGCGCACGCACCTGGCGTTCATCCCGCTCGGTGCCTGGATGCCGGTGCTGCAGCGGATGATCGACCTGCGCAATACCCTCGGCCTGCGCTCGCCGACCCATTCGCTGGTGCGCCTGCTCAACCCGCTGGGCGCGGATTGCATCCTGCAGAGCATCTTCCATCCCGGCTACCAGGAAACCCACCGCGAGGCCAGCCGCCTGCTCGGCGACCGCGCCATCGTCATCAAGGGCGAAGGCGGCGAGATCGAAATCAACCCGGACGTCGTCGCCCACCTGTATGGTTGCGACCAGGGCGAGGCCTGGGACGAGGTATGGCCGGCATTGTCGACGCACCGGCACATGAAGCCGGAACAGCTCGACCCGGGCTTCCTCCGGGCCGTCTGGGACGGCCGTGAAGGCGACGCCTATGGCCATCTGGCGGTGCTCTCCACCGTGGCCCTGGCGCTACGGGCCCTTGGCAGGAATCGCGAAGAAGCCTTCAAGGAAGCCTCGCACTACTGGGCAACCCGAAACGAATCGATCTGATCGATACGAATAGCCCTTTATTTATATAAATTTATCGATCATCCAACACTAGACTGTTCCTCAACGACGTATGGAGGAACCGCTCATGGGACAATTGATCGATGGCCGCTGGCACGACCAGTGGTATGACACACAGAAGGACGGCCGCTTCCAGCGCGAAAATGCCCAGCGCCGCCATTGGTTGGGCGAGCCGGCGTTCCCCGCCGAGGCCGGGCGTTACCACCTGTATGTCTCGCTGGCCTGCCCCTGGGCCCACCGGACCCTGATCGTGCGCAAGCTGAAGGGGCTGGAATCGCTGATCGACGTTTCCGTGGTCAGTTGGCTGATGCGCGAGAACGGCTGGACCTTCGACCCGGCCCACGGCTCCAGCGGCGACCACCTCGACGGCCTGGCCTTCCTGCACCAGCGCTATACCCGCGACGACCCGCACTACAGCGGCCGGGTCACGGTGCCGCTGCTGTGGGACAAACAGGCGCAGAAGATCGTCAACAACGAATCGTCCGACATCATCCGCATCTTCAACAGCGCCTTCGACGCCATCGGCGCCAACGCGCTGGACTTCTACCCGGAGCCGCTGCGCGAGGAGATCGAACGCCTCAACGGACGCATCTATCCGGCGCTCAACAACGGCGTGTACCGTGCCGGTTTCGCCACTCGCCAGGACGCCTACGAGGAAGCCTTCGTCCAGTTGTTCGAGGAGCTGGACTACCTGGAAGGATTGCTCGGCGAACGCCGCTACCTGGCCGGTGAATACCTGACCGAGGCCGATATCCGCCTGTTCACCACCCTGGTGCGCTTCGATGCGGTGTACCACGGACACTTCAAGTGCAACCTGCGACGCATCGAAGACTACCCGAATCTCTCCGGCTGGCTGCGCGAGCTGTACCAACGCCCAGGCATCGGCGAGACAGTGGACTTCGAACACATCAAGGGGCATTACTACGCCAGCCACCGCACCATCAACCCGACCGGGATAGTACCGCTGGGCCCGCGTCTCGACCTGGCGCGCGCGCCCGGCCGGGAACGACTTCCCGGCAAGGGCATCTGGGGAGAAGGCTGAAGGCTCAGGCGCCCTCGCGGGCGCCTTCGAACCAGGCCAGCTTGTCGCGCAGTTGCACGACCTCGCCGACGATCACCAGGGTCGGCGCATGCACTTCATGCTCGGCCACCAGTTGCGGCAGGTTTTCCAGGGTTCCGCTGAATACCCGCTGCTGGGCGGTGGTCCCCTGCTGGATCAGCGCCGCCGGGGTCTGCGCGGAGCGACCGTGGGCGACCAGTTGTTCGCAGATCACAGGCAATCCCACCAGGCCCATGTAGAACACCAGGGTCTGGCCAGGCGCTACCAGATCCTTCCACGGCAGGTCGGTGGTGCCATCCTTCAGATGACCGGTGACGAAACGAACCGATTGCGCATGGTCGCGATGAGTCAGCGGAATCCCGGCGTAGGCCGCGCAGCCGCTGGCCGCGGTGATCCCCGGCACGACCTGGAAGGGAATCCCGTGGGCGGCCAGCTCGTCGATTTCCTCGCCGCCGCGGCCGAAGATGAACGGATCGCCGCCCTTCAGGCGCAGCACGCGCTTGCCCTGGCTGGCCAGTTCCACCAGCAGGCGGTTGATCCGCTCCTGCGGCACCGCATGCTCGGCGCGACGCTTGCCGACGTACAAACGTTCGGCATCGCGGCGGCATAATTCGAGGATCGCAGGCGCCACCAGGCGGTCGTAGAGCACCACGTCGGCCTGCTGCATCAGGCGCAGGGCACGGAACGTCAGCAGGTCCGGATCCCCCGGCCCGGCCCCGACCAGATATACCTCGCCCGTGGCCATGTGCGCGAGGCCGCCGGCCAGGCGCTCTTCTAGGAGACGCTCGGCTTCCGCTGGACGTCCGGCCAGGACCCGCTCGGCGATCTCGCCCTGGAACAGGTTTTCCCAGAACACCCGGCGCTGTTGCAGATCCGGCAGCAGTTCCTTGACCCGGTTGCGGAAACGGCTGGCCAGTCCGGCCAGCTGTCCGTAGCTGGAAGGAATCCAGGTTTCCAGCTTGGCCCGGATCAGCCGCGCCAGCACCGGCGCGTCGCCGCCGCTGGAGACCGCCACCACCAGCGGCGAACGGTCGACGATGGCCGGGAAGATCACGCTGCACAGGGCCGGCGCGTCTACCACGTTGACCGGTATCCCGCGCGCATTGGCCGCCCGCGACACCTCGGCGTTCAGCGGTTCGTCGTCGGTGGCGGCGATGATCAAAGCGCAGCCGGGCTGGTCGCCGTCCTGGTAGTCGCGTTCGAGCAGCTCGCCGCCGCCCTGCTCCACCAGATGCCGCAGTTCGATGTGGATCTGCGGCGCGACCACGCGCAGGCGCGCGCCGGCGTCGGCCAGCAGGCGCGCCTTGCGCAGGGCGACTTCGCCGCCGCCGACCACGAGCGCCAGGCGCCCTTGCAAGGAGTGGAACAGCGGCAGGAAGTCCATGTCAGCCGATCACCTCGATGCCACCCATGTAGGGCTTGAGGACGTCCGGCACACGGATCGAGCCGTCCGCCTGCTGGTAGTTCTCCAGCACCGCCACCAGGGTGCGGCCGACGGCCAGGCCGGAGCCGTTGAGGGTGTGCACCAGCTCGGGCTTGCCGGTTTCCGGGTTGCGGTAGCGGGCCTGCATGCGCCGGGCCTGGAAGTCGCCGCAGTTGGAGCAGGAGGAAATCTCGCGGTACTTGTCCTGGCTCGGCACCCAGACCTCCAGGTCGTAGGTCTTGGTCGCGCCGAAGCCCATGTCGCCGGTGCACAGCGCCAGCACCCGATACGGCAGTTCGAGCAGTTGCAGGACGCGCTCGGCGTTGGCGGTCAGGCCTTCCAGCGCCTCGTAGGAGGTGGCCGGATCGACGATCTGCACCATCTCCACCTTGTCGAACTGGTGCTGGCGGATCATGCCCCGGGTATCGCGCCCGGAGGCACCGGCCTCGCTGCGGAAGCACGGGGTATGGGCGACGAACTTCAGCGGCAACTGCCTGGCGTCGAGGATCTGCCCGGAAACGATGTTGGTCAGCGAGACCTCGGCGGTCGGGATCAGGTAGAGGTCGGCTTCGCCGTCGCGACCGATCTTGAACAGGTCTTCCTCGAACTTCGGCAACTGGCCGGTGCCCTGCAGCGCCGGAGCCTGGACGAGATAGGGGGTGTAGGCCTCCTCGTAGCCGTGCTCGGCGGTATGCAGGTTGATCATGAACTGCGCCAGGGCGCGATGCAGGCGGGCGATCGGGCCGCGCATCAGGGCGAAGCGCGCGCCGGAGAGCTTGGCGGCGGTCTCGAAATCCAGCCAGCCGTGCCGCTCGCCGAGGGCGACATGGTCCTTGACCTCGAAATCGAAGGCCTTCGGCGTGCCCCAGCGACGCACTTCGACGTTGGCGTCCTCGTCGGCACCGACCGGTACCGACTCGTGCGGCAGGTTGGGAATGCCCAGCAGCATCGAATCAAGCTCGCCCTGGATGGCGTCCAGCTGGCGCTTGCCCTCTTCCAGCTCGGAGCCCATGCGGTCGACATCGGCCAGCAGCGGCGCAATGTCCTCGCCACGCTGCTTGGCCTGGCCGATCGCCTTGGAGCGCGCGTTGCGCTCGGCCTGCAGCTGCTCGGTACGGGTCTGCACCGACTTGCGCTGTTCTTCCAGCGCCTCGATGCGCGCGACGTCCAGTTGGAAGCCACGGGTGGCCAGGCGGGCAGCCACTTCTTGCGGCTGGGTGCGTACCAGTTTGGGGTCGAGCATGCTCTTTTCTCGTCTCGTGTCGGTTATCGGCGGTTCGGGGCCCCGCTGGCGCTTCACCATGCCCGATCGACGTCGTCGCGCGAGCCTGGCGAGCTCCGGCGAGCCCGTACCGCTCAGGATTTTCTGCGTTGGCGGGGACTGGTGCGATCCAACTCCGCCAGGTGTTCCAGCTTGTCGCGGATCTTCAGTTCCAGGCCCCTTGGCACCGGTTGATAGTAACGCCGCGGCTCCAGATCCTCGGGGAAATAATCCTCTCCGGCGGCATAGGCATCCGGCTCGTCGTGGGCGTAGCGGTATTCTTCGCCGTAGCCGAGGCTCTTCATCAATTTGGTCGGTGCGTTGCGCAAGTGCAATGGCACTTCCCGCGAGCCGCTTTCGGCGACATCGCGCATCGCCGCGTTGAACGCGCTGTACACCGCGTTGCTCTTCGGTGCGCAGGCCAGGTAGACGATGGCCTGGGCCACCGCCAGCTCGCCTTCCGGGCTGCCCAGGCGCTCCTGCACATCCCAGGCCGACAGGCACAGGCCGAGGGCGCGCGGATCGGCGTTGCCGACCTCCTCGCTGGCCATGCGCACCACCCGTCGGGCGATGTACAGGGGGTCGCAGCCGCCGTCGAGCATGCGTGCGAACCAATACAGCGCCGCGTCGGGATTGGAGCCGCGCACCGACTTGTGCAGTGCGCTGATCTGGTCGTAGAACGCCTCGCCGCCCTTGTCGAAACGTCGGCGGGTGTCGCCGAGCAGATTCTGCAACAGCTCGGGACTGATCTCGCTGCCGTCCTCGGCGAGGTCGGCAGCGTTCTCCAACAGGTTCAGCAGGCGCCGACCATCGCCGTCGGCGGCGGCCAGGAGAACCTGAAAGCTCTCTTCCGGCAGACTCAGGTTGCGCTTGCCGAGGCCCTTTTCCTCGCTCAGCGCGCGCCCCACCAGCTTGCGCAGGGCGGTTTCGTCGAGACTCTTGAGGACATACACGCGAGCCCGCGAGAGCAGCGCGTTGTTCAACTCGAAGGACGGGTTCTCGGTGGTCGCGCCAATGAAGATCAGCGTGCCGTCTTCCACATAGGGCAGGAAGGCATCCTGCTGGCTCTTGTTGAAGCGGTGCACCTCGTCAACGAACAGGATGGTCCGGCGCCCGTATTGCGCCGCGTGCTGCTTGGCCACCTCGACCGCCTGGCGGATCTCCTTGACCCCGGACAGCACTGCGGAAATGGTCTCGAAATGGGCGTCCGACACCTGCGCCAGCAGCCGCGCCAGGGTGGTCTTGCCGACCCCCGGCGGGCCCCAGAAGATCATCGAGTGCAGCGCGCCCTGCTCCAGCGCCTCGCGCAAGGGCTTGCCGCGGGCCAGCAGATGCTCCTGGCCCACGTACTCATCCAGGTTGGCGGGCCGTAGCCGCGCTGCCAGCGGCTGCGCGACGGGCTCGCTGCGGAACAGGTCCACGGCTTGCGGTTACTCCTGGATCACGTCGACGCCCGGCGGAACGTCGAAGGTGAATTGCTTCGCATCCAGCGCCTCGTTCATCTTCACATCGAAGAACAGGATGTTGGTGCGCTGGCCGACGCCATCGATCATCTGCATGTCGTTCACCTTGCCGCTGCGGAACGACAGGCGCAAGGTGTCGAAGAGGGTGTCCTTGGTCTTCGGCTTGAGCACGAAATCGACCACGTTGCCGCCTTCCTTGTAGGTGATGGCAAAGCTTTCGCTGATCTTCGAGATATCGCCGGAGAGCAGCAGCGCCGGGGTCTGGGTCAGGCGCTGGTCGAGCTTCTGGATGGTCACCTGCTCCAGGTCCGGGTCGTACAGCCAGACCTTCTCGCCGTTGGAAATGAGCAACTGCTCGTTCGGCGCATCGGTATGCCAGCGGAACAGCCCCGGCCGCTTCAGGCTCAACTGGCCGGCGGTCTCCTGCAGGCGGGTGCCGCTGCCGTCCAGGGTCAGCTGGGAGAAGCGCGCGGTCAGGGTCTGGGCCTTGTTCAGCAGGCCGGTCAGGCGCTGGACGGCTGCGCTGTCGTCGGCATGGGCCAGCGAAGCGCCCATGGCCAGGGCGGCAACGAACAACGTGCGGATCAGTCGCATCGGAATCCTCTAAAACCTGTCGGGTTCAATCACGAACCGGCGCCGGCGCGATCACTTCGCGGGAGCCGTTGGTATTCATCGGGGTGACCACGCCGGCCATCTCCATCGCCTCGATCATCCGCGCGGCGCGGTTGTAGCCGATCTTCAGCTTGCGTTGCACGGCGGAGATCGATGCCCGGCGACTCTCGGTGACGAAACGTACCGCCTCGTCGTAGAGCGGGTCGTCCTCGCTGCCTTCGCCGGAGCCGTCGCCGCCATCGAAGGAACCGCCACCGCCGCCGCCTTCGTCGACGCCAGCGAGGATGTCCTCGATGTAGTCGGGCGCGCCGCGCAGCTTCCAGGCCTCGACCACCCGGTGCACCTCGTCGTCGGAAACGAAGGCGCCGTGCACGCGGATCGGCAGGCCTGTGCCCGGCGGCAGGTAGAGCATGTCGCCGTGGCCGAGCAGCTGTTCGGCGCCACCCTGGTCGAGGATGGTCCGCGAGTCGATCTTGCTGGACACCTGGAAGGCGATCCGGGTCGGGATGTTGGCCTTGATCAGGCCGGTGATCACGTCCACCGACGGCCGCTGGGTCGCCAGGATCAGGTGGATACCGGCCGCCCGCGCCTTCTGCGCGATACGGGCGATAAGCTCCTCGACCTTCTTGCCGACGATCATCATCATGTCGGCGAATTCGTCGACCACCACCACGATGGTCGGCAGGGTGCTCAGTTGCGGCGGCTCGTCGTCCGGGCTTTCGCGACGGAACAGCGGGTCGGTCAGCGGCGTGCCGGCCTCCTCGGCGTCCTTCACCTTGCGGTTGAAGCCGGCCAGGTTGCGCACGCCCATGGCTGCCATCAGGCGGTAGCGCCGCTCCATCTCCGCCACACTCCAGCGCAGGGCGTTGGCGGCTTCCTTCATGTCGGTGACCACCGGGCAGAGCAGGTGCGGGATACCCTCGTAGATCGACAGTTCGAGCATCTTCGGGTCGATCATGATCAGCCGCGCCTCGCTCGGCGTGGACTTGAACAGGATCGACAGGAGCATCGCGTTGACCCCCACCGACTTACCGGAACCGGTGGTACCGGCCACCAGCAGGTGCGGCATCTTCGCCAGGTCGGTGATGATCGGCCGGCCGCCGATGTCGTGGCCCAGGGCCAGCGGCACGGTGGACTTGTGCTCGTCGTACTCCGGCGACGACAGCACTTCGGAGAAGCGCACCATCTGCCGGTCTTCGTTGGGGATCTCGATGCCGACGGTGGTCTTGCCGGGAATCACCTCCACCACCCGCACGCTGATCACCGCTAGCGAGCGCGCCAGGTCCTTGGCCAGGTTGGAAATGCGGCTGACCTTGACCCCGGCCGCGGGCTGGATCTCGAAACGGGTGATCACCGGGCCCGGGTGCACCGAGTCCACGCTGACCTCGACGCCGAACTCCTTCAGCTTGATCTCCAGCAGGCGCGACATCGCCTCCAGCGACTCGGGCGAGTAGCTCTTCTGCTTCACTTCCGCCGGGTCGAGCAGCGACAGCGGCGGCAGGGTGCCCTCCACCGCCGTATCGACGAACAGCGGCGCCTGCTTCTCTTTCAGCACGCGCTTGCTCGGCTCCGAGGCCTTCGGCGGCGGTGGCGGATCGATCTTCGGCGGCGGGCGCTTCTCCCGCTCGCTCATGTGCTTGGCCAGGGCCTCTTCGCGCTCCAGCAGGCGCTCCTTGGCCTTGGACTGCTCGCGGCGATCCGGCACGCTCGGTGCCACCACCTCGGCGACACGCTCGTCGACCTCGCGCAGTTGCGCGACCAGTTGCTTGCGCTCGGCGCGCGCGCCCATCCAGCGATTGAAGGCGTTCTGGATCAGCTCGAAGAAGTCCAGGGTGATCTTGCCGGTGACATCCATCACCTTGAACCAGGAGAGGTCGGCGAACACCGTCAGGCCGAAGAGGAACAGGGCGAAGAACACCAGCGTGCTGCCCTGCACGTTCAGCGCGTCCACCGCGACCCGGCCCAGGCTCTGGCCGATGGCGCCGCCGGCCGAGGCGCTGGCCGGCATGTGGCCGCTGGCGTGGAAATGGATGTAGGCCAGCGCCGAGCCGGCCAGGATCAGGAAGATCAGCCCGACCAGGCGCCAGGAAAACAGCCAGGTGTTCCATTCCCACGGCAGGTTGCGGCGGCGGAACACCTGCCAGGTCTTGATGCCCAGCAACAGCGGAAAGAGGTAGGCGAAGTAGCCGAGCGTCATGAACAGGATATCGGCGGATACCGCACCGAGCCGACCGGCGGCGTTCTGCACCTGGTCAACCTGGCTCGAATGACTCCAGCTCGGATCGGCCGGATCGTAGGTGAGCAATGCCATCCAGAGGTAGAGGCAGAGCGCACCGAGCGCGATCAATACCCCTTCCTTCAGGCGGGAATGCAGTTGCTGACGCCATGCGGCGGCATGGGTCGCAGTGGTCGAATCCTTCAAATCGCTGTTTTTCCTGCGCACGGCTGGTGCTTTAGAAGCTGTATTGGTCAAAACGCGCCTATTGTACGGCTTTAAGGAAACTCTGAAAAATCACACCCGGAATCAGCGCCGTCCCTTGGATGGCCGATCCCGGCCCGGGGTTTTGCCGGCCTTTTGCGGATAGGTGTAGCATAGCCGGCAGATCTCTTCAGGCGGCTCCATTGGAGCACGCATTCTCTTGTGTGACAAAGGCTTATGGAGTCTTTTTATGAGTGAAGTCAAGCATTCGCGCCTCATCATCCTGGGCTCCGGTCCGGCCGGCTATACCGCCGCCGTGTACGCCGCACGCGCCAATCTCAAGCCAGTGGTGATCACCGGCATCCAGCCAGGCGGCCAACTGACCACCACCACCGAAGTCGACAACTGGCCGGGCGACGTCGAAGGCCTTACCGGCCCGGCGCTGATGACCCGCATGCAGCAGCACGCCGAGCGTTTCGACACCGAGATCGTCTACGACCACATCCACACCGCCGAGTTGCAACAGCGCCCGTTCACGCTGAAGGGCGATAGTGGCACTTATACCTGCGATGCACTGATCATTGCCACCGGCGCCTCCGCGCAATACCTGGGCATGTCGTCGGAAGAAGCCTTCATGGGCAAGGGCGTTTCCGCCTGCGCCACCTGCGATGGCTTCTTCTACCGCAATCAGGTGGTCTGCGTGGTCGGCGGCGGCAATACCGCCGTCGAGGAAGCGCTGTACCTGGCCAACATCGCCAAGGAAGTCCACCTGATCCACCGCCGCGACAAGCTGCGCTCGGAGAAGATCCTCCAGGACAAGCTGTTCGACAAGGCCGAGAACGGCAACGTGCGCCTGCACTGGAACACCACCCTGGACGAAGTGCTGGGCGACGCCAGCGGCGTCACCGGCGTACGCCTGAAGAGCACCGTCGACGGCAGCACCAGCGAACTGCCGCTGGCCGGCGTGTTCATCGCCATCGGCCACAAGCCGAACACCGACCTGTTCCAGGGCCAGCTGGAAATGCGCGACGGCTACCTGCGGATCCACGGCGGTAGCGAAGGCAACGCCACCCAGACCAGCATCGAAGGCGTGTTCGCCGCCGGCGACGTGGCCGACCATGTCTACCGCCAGGCCATCACCTCCGCCGGCGCCGGCTGCATGGCCGCTCTGGATGCCGAAAAATACCTCGACGACCATTGATCGGACCCAGGGGAGGCCCGCCCTCCCCTACCCCGCCATGCTGACCTGGCTTTCCCGCACCAATTACGATTTCCCGCCCCTCGACAAGGCCCTGCAGGAGCCCAACGGGCTGCTCGCGGCCGGCGGCGACCTTGACCCGCGCCGTCTGATCGCCGCCTACCGCCACGGCTGCTTCCCCTGGTACCAGGATGGCCAGCCAATCCTCTGGTGGTCGCCCGATCCGCGCACCGTGCTGTTCCCCGAGGAACTGCACGTGTCCCGCAGCCTGGCCAAGTGCCTGCGCCAGCAACGCTTCGAAGTCACTTTCAATCGTGACTTCCGGGCAGTGATCCAGGCTTGCGCCGCGCCGCGCGACTACGCCGACGGCACCTGGATCACTACACCGATGCAACTGGCCTACCAGGAGCTGCACCTGCGCGGCGTCGCCCATTCGGTGGAAGTCTGGCAGGCCGGGCAATTGGTCGGCGGCCTGTATGGCCTGGCCATGGGCCGGCTGTTCTTCGGCGAGTCGATGTTCAGCCGCGCCGACAACGCCTCCAAGGTGGGTTTCGTCACGCTGGTCCGACACCTGCGCGACGCCGGTTTCGTATTGATCGACTGCCAGATGCCGACCCGCCACCTGCACAGCCTGGGCGCACGCGCCATCAGCCGCGAGGCATTCGCCGACTACCTGCAGCGCTATCGCGACGAATCTCCCAGCGGCACCCTGGATTTTTAGGCGAGTTTCCGTGCCTGGCATAAACTTGCTTATGGGTCCCTGCTGGAGTTCACCATGACCGAACTCGCCCGACTGAAGTTCTACGCGACGCAACCGCATCCGTGCAGCTACCTGCCCGAGGAACAGGCCACCACCCTGTTCCTCGACCCCAGCCAGCCCATGGACACGCAGTTGTACGCCTCGCTGTCGGAAGTCGGCTTCCGTCGCAGCGGCGACCATCTCTATCGCCCGCACTGCCAGCATTGCACCGCCTGCATCGCCGCGCGCATACCGGTCGCCGGCTTCAGCCCGAACCGTCAGCAGCGACGCATCCTCAAGCGCAACGCCGAACTGCAGGTGATCCGCAAGCGACCGAGCTTCAACGAGGAGTACTACGACCTCTACCGCCGCTACATCGAGCAGCGCCACGCCGACGGCGACATGTATCCGCCCAGTCGCGACCAGTTCGCCACCTTCCTGGTCCGCGACCTGCCCTTCTGCTGCTTCTTCGAGTTCCGCCTGCACGGACGCCTGCTGGCCATCGCGGTGACCGACGTACTGCCGAACGGGTTGTCGGCGGTCTATACCTTCTACGACCCCGATGAAGAGCAGCGCAGCCTGGGACGCTACGCGATTCTCTGGCAGATCGCCGAGACCGAGCGCCTGGGCCTGCAAGCCGTCTACCTGGGCTACTGGATCAAGAATTGCCGGAAGATGAACTACAAGACCCAGTACCGCCCCATCGAACTGTTCGTCAACCAGCGCTGGGTCGCCCTCACCTGATAGCCGTGTGGCGCTATTGTCGATTTTCTGGCACAATGCACGCCGCTTTTCACGGCCCACCTCTCATTGAAAGGGCCACCCATAGATACCGAGGGCTCTACTGCATGTCGAAAGAAGACAGCTTCGAAATGGAAGGTACTGTCGTCGACACCCTGCCCAACACCATGTTCCGTGTGGAGTTGGAAAATGGGCACGTCGTCACCGCGCACATCTCCGGCAAAATGCGCAAGAACTACATCCGCATCCTCACCGGCGACAAGGTCCGCGTGGAACTGACGCCCTACGACCTGAGCAAGGGCCGCATCACCTACCGCGCCCGCTGAGTCGTCACGAGCCTTCACGGCTCGCCGATTGCAAAAGAAAAAGCCCGGCATGCGCCGGGCTTTTTCGTTGCAGCCATCCGGATCAGGCGGGCTCCGCCGCCGTGATCTCGAACTCGAAGGCCAGCTCGTCGCCCTTCAGGTCGACATGCACCAGGCCACCATGCTCGGCCAGCTCGCCGAACAGGATCTCCTCGGCCAAGGGCCGCTTGATCTTGTCCTGGATCAGCCGCGCCATCGGTCGCGCACCCATCTGCACGTCGTAGCCCTTCTCCGCCAGCCAGCCGCGCGCCGCATCGCTGACCTCGAGCTGGACGCGCTTGTCCTCCAGCTGCGCCTGCAGCTCGGTGAGGAACTTGTCGACCACGCTCTTGATCGTCTCGGTGCTCAGGCGGCCGAACTGGATGATGGTATCCAGGCGGTTGCGGAACTCCGGAGTGAAGCTCTTCTTGATCACTTCCATCGCATCGGTGGTGTGATCCTGCTGGTTGAAGCCGATCGACGCGCGCGCCGCCACCTCCGCGCCGGCATTGGTGGTCATGATCAGGATGATGTTGCGGAAATCCGCCTTGCGTCCGTTGTTGTCGGTGAGGGTACCGTGGTCCATCACCTGCAGCAGCAGGTTGAAGACTTCCGGGTGGGCCTTCTCGATCTCGTCGAGCAGCAACACGCAGTGCGGGGTCTTGGTGATCGCCTCGGTGAGCAGGCCGCCCTGGTCGAAGCCGACGTAGCCCGGAGGCGCGCCGATCAGCCGCGACACGGTATGCCGCTCCATGTACTCGGACATGTCGAAGCGCACCAGCTCCACGCCCAGCGCCTTGGCCAGCTGCCGCGCCACCTCGGTCTTGCCGACGCCGGTGGGGCCGGCGAAGAGGAACGAGCCGACCGGTTTGTCCGGCGCCTTGAGCCCGGCCCGCGACAGCTTGATCGCGGTGGACAGCGACTCGATGGCGTCGTCCTGGCCGAACACGGTCAGCTTGAGGTCGCGCTCGAGGTTGCGCAGCAGTTCCTTGTCGGAGGTGGTGACGTGCTTCGGCGGGATCCGCGCGATCTTCGCCACGATATCCTCGACCTGCGCCACCTCGATGCGCTTCACGCGCTTCTCTTCCGGCTGCAGGCGCTGGTAGGCGCCGGCCTCGTCGATGACATCGATGGCCTTGTCCGGCATGTGCCGGTCGTTGATGTAGCGCGCCGCCAGCTCGGCCGCGGCGCGCAGCGCCTCGTCACTGTACTCGATGTGGTGATGCTGCTCGAAGCGCCCCTTGAGGCCCTTGAGGATGCCATAGGTGTCTTCCACCGACGGCTCGGTCACGTCGACCTTCTGGAAGCGCCGCGCCAAGGCCCGGTCCTTCTCGAAGATGCCGCGAAACTCCTGGAAGGTGGTCGAGCCGATGCAGCGGATCTCGCCCGAGGACAGGACCGGCTTGAGCAGGTTGGAGGCGTCCATCACCCCGCCGGATGCCGCACCGGCACCGATGATGGTGTGGATCTCGTCGATGAACAGCACCGCGTGCGGGCGCTTGCGCAACTCGTTGAGCAACGCCTTGAAGCGCTTCTCGAAGTCGCCGCGATACTTGGTGCCCGCGAGCAAGGCGCCCAGGTCGAGGGAGTAGACCACGCTGTCGGCCAGCAGGTCCGGCACCTGGCCGTCGACGATGCGCTTGGCCAGGCCTTCGGCGATGGCCGTCTTGCCGACCCCCGCCTCGCCCACCAGCAACGGGTTGTTCTTGCGCCGCCGGGCGAGGATCTGCGCCACCCGCTCGACTTCATGCTCGCGCCCCACCAGCGGATCGATCCGCCCCTGGCGGGCCAGCTCGTTGAGGTTGCTGGCGTAGGCATCCAGCGGATGGTTGGACGTGGCCGACTCGCCACCTTCCTCATCCTGCATATCCTGCTCCCCATCCTGCGGATGTTCGGCATGCCCGGGCACCTTGGAAATGCCGTGGGCGATGTAGTTCACCACATCGATACGCGCGATGCTCTGCTGCTTGAGCAGGAACACCGCCTGGCTTTCCTGTTCGCTGAAGATCGCCACCAGGACGTTGGCCCCGGTCACTTCGCGCTTGCCGGAACTCTGCACGTGGAACACCGCGCGCTGCAGGACGCGCTGGAAGCCCAGCGTCGGCTGGGTCTCGCGCTCGTCGTCGTGCTGCGGGATCAGCGGCGTGGTGGAATCGATGAATTCCTGCAGGTCGCGCCGCAGCTTGTCCAGGTTGGCACCGCACGCACGCAATACCGTTGCCGCTGCCTCGTTGTCCAGCAAGGCCAGCAGCAGGTGCTCAACCGTCATGAATTCATGGCGTTTGGCCCTCGCCTCCTTGAAGGCGAGATTGAGGGTGACTTCGAGCTCTCGATTCAACATGGCTTCACCTCGCTCCCAAACATCCGATCAACTGTCTTTCTCTATCTCGCAGAGCAATGGATGCTGGCTCTCCCGCGCATACTGATTGACCTGCATCGCCTTGGTTTCGGCCACGTCCCGGGTAAACAAGCCGCAGACCGCCTTACCCTGAGTATGTACCGTCAACATGATCTTGGTGGCTTTTTCCCGGTCCATGTTGAAGAACACTTCCAGCACTTCAACAACAAAGTCCATCGGCGTGTAATCGTCGTTGAACAGTACCACCTTATACAACGGTGGCGGCTGTAATACAGGCTTCGACTCCTGTACCGCGAGCCCCGCCCCTTCGTCCTCGTGTTCATGAGGCTCGGGGTGGTCCTGATTGAATGTTAGTCGAATCTGGCTAGGTGCATGCATGAGGAAAAAAAGCTTTGCCTTTCTGGAAAGTTATGGACCGACATTGATGTTGATCCGTTTCTCGGGCGTATGGTTCAGCGCCTTGACTAACTGCAAAAGGGTGTTACAAACAATGGAATACCCCTACAGGGTATCAGGGGTTCCGCACCCGTCATGACCCAGGTCGGACGCGGGATCGTAGTGGATGATACTCCAGCGTTGGAGTCCTTTGCAGAGGGATATGAGCATGCTCAGCGGTAAGGTCAAGTGGTTCAACAACGCCAAGGGCTACGGGTTCATCCTGGCCGAGGGCCGAGATGAGGACCTGTTCGCCCATTACTCGGCCATTCAGATGGACGGTTACAAGACACTCAAGGCGGGCCAGCCGGTCAATTTCGAGATCATCCAGGGACCGAAGGGACTGCACGCCATCAACATCAGTCCCGCCACCGCGACAACCGCCGCATCCTCCGCCCCCACCCCGCTCGAGGAGCCCCAGGCGACGCCGATCGAAGCCTGAGCACCAGCGCGGACGCGGAAATGAAAAAGGCCGGTGCGAACCGGCCTTTTTCTCGTTCGGGCGGCTGCCCTTCTTACATCTTGGCGATCATCGCGTCGCCGAACTCCGAGCAGGACAGCAGGGTGGCGCCGTCCATCAGGCGCTCGAAGTCGTAGGTCACGGTCTTGGCGGCGATCGCGCCGTTGGTGCCCTTGATGATCAGGTCGGCGGCCTCGGTCCAGCCCATGTGGCGCAGCATCATCTCCGCGGAGAGGATCAGCGAGCCGGGGTTGACCTTGTCCTGGCCGGCGTATTTCGGCGCGGTGCCGTGGGTCGCCTCGAACATGGCCACCGAGTCGGACAGGTTGGCGCCGGGCGCGATACCGATGCCGCCGACCTCGGCCGCCAGGGCGTCGGAGAGATAGTCGCCGTTCAGGTTCAGGGTGGCGATCACGTCGTACTCGGCCGGGCGCAGCAGGATCTGCTGCAACATGGCGTCGGCGATCACGTCCTTGATCACGACATTCCTGCCGGTCTTCGGATTCTTGAACTGCATCCACGGACCGCCGTCCAGCAGTTCGGCGCCGAACTCATCGCGCGCGACTTCGTAGCCCCAGTCCTTGAAGGCACCCTCGGTGAACTTCATGATGTTGCCCTTGTGCACCAGGGTCACCGAGCTGCGGTCGTTGTCGACGGCATACTGCAGTGCCTTGCGCACCAGGCGCTTGGTGCCTTCCTGGGACACCGGCTTGATGCCGATGCCGCAGTTCTCGGTGAAGCGGATCTTCTTGACGCCCATTTCCTCGGTGAGGAACTTGATGACTTTCTCCGCTTCCGGCGAACCGGCCTTCCACTCGACGCCGGCATAGATGTCCTCGGAGTTCTCGCGGAAGATCACCATGTCCACGTCGCCAGGCTTCTTCACCGGGCTGGGCACGCCTTCGAACCAGCGTACCGGGCGCTGGCAGACGTAGAGATCGAGTTGCTGGCGCAGGGCCACGTTCAGGGAGCGGATGCCGCCACCGACCGGGGTGGTCAGCGGCCCCTTGATGGAAACCACGTAGTCGCGCACGGCATCCAGGGTTTCCTGGGGCAGCCAGGTGTCCTGGTCGTAGACCTGGGTGGCCTTCTCGCCGGCATAGACTTCCATCCAGGCGATCTTGCGCTCGCCCTTGTAGGCTTTTTCTACTGCAGCGTCGACAACCTTGATCATGACCGGGCTGATATCGACGCCGATGCCATCGCCTTCGATGAACGGGATGATCGGGTTCTTCGGTACGCTCAAGGACATGTCGGCATTCACAGTGATTTTGTCACCGGTCGCCGGCACCTGGATCTTTTGGTATCCCATGCTGAACTCCGTGTTGTGGTTAAAACCCTGTTGCAGCCTTCTAGGGTAGCCCAGTTGGCCGCCTGGAAACCACATCTTCCTTAGTCTAAACCGGCGAGCGCATCAGCCCATCGAGAGGATGGTATACTGCGCGACATGACTTCGCAGTCATCGAGGTCCGAGCAGTCTGGGACCAGACCCTCTCCCCTCGCAGCGGCGGGCTCGCCACCATGATCCCGCCGTACAACGCTCTACTGGCGCCCCTATATCCCGCGGCATATCTCGATTTCGATTCAACCCGATGTTGAGCGAAGGCATCGCGTCCACCAACGCGTATCGAGACTCTGTGCGCGCCCAGCAAAAAAGAGAGTTACCGTAGATGTCCATCCGCTCGAAGATCACCTACACCTTCACCGACGAAGCACCCGCGCTCGCCACCTACTCGCTCCTCCCCATCGTCAAGGCCTTTGCCGCTTCCGCCGGCATCGACGTCGAGACCAGCGACATCTCTCTTGCAGGACGCATCCTGGCCAACTTCGCCGACCGCCTCGAAGCCGACCAGCGTATCGAAGACGACCTCGCCCGCCTGGCGGTCCTGGCCACCTCGCCCGACGCCAACATCATCAAGCTGCCCAACATCAGCGCCTCGGTGCCGCAGCTCAAAGGCGCGATCGCCGAGCTGCAGGCCCTGGGCTACAAGGTTCCCGACTTCCCGGAAGACCCGCAGACCGACGAAGAGAAAGAGGTTCGCGCACGCTACGCGAAGATCCTCGGCAGCGCCGTGAACCCGGTCCTGCGCGAAGGCAACTCCGACCGCCGTGCCCCGGCCGCGGTGAAGGCCTACGCCCGCAAGCACCCGCACTCCATGGGCAAGTGGAGCATGGCCTCGCGCTCGCACGCCGACTACATGCGCGGCGGCGACTTCTTCTCCAGCGAACAGTCGATCACCATGGCCAAGGCCGGTGACGTGCGCATCGAGTTCGTCGGCAAGGACGGCAAGGTCGAGGTGAAGAAGCAACTGAGCCTGCAGGAAGGCGAAGTGCTCGACAGCATGTTCATGAGCTGCGGCAAGCTGCGCGACTTCTTCGAGAAGACCCTGCAGGACTGCAAGGAAACCGGCGTGATGTGGTCGCTGCACGTCAAGGCGACCATGATGAAGATTTCCCACCCGATCGTCTTCGGGCATGCGGTGAGCGTCTACTACAAGGACGTCTTCGACAAGTGGGGCCAACTCTTCGAAGAGCTCGGCGTGAACCCGAACAACGGCATCTCCAGCGTCTACGACAAGATCAAGTCGCTGCCCGCCTCCCAGCAGGAAGAGATCCTCCACGACATCCACGAGGTGTACAGCCACCGCCCGGAAATGGCGATGGTCGACTCCGTGAAGGGCATCACCAACCTGCACATTCCGAGCGACGTCATCGTCGACGCCTCGATGCCGGCGATGATCCGCAACTCCGGCCAGATGTGGGGCAAGGACGGCAAGCAGAAAGATACCAAGGCGGTAATGCCGGAAAGCACCTACGCCCGCATCTACCAGGAGATGATCAACTTCTGCAAGACCAACGGCGCCTTCGACCCGACCACCATGGGCAGCGTGCCGAACGTCGGCCTGATGGCGCAGAAGGCCGAGGAATACGGCTCCCACGACAAGACCTTCGAAATGACCGCCGACGGCACCATGCGCGTGGTCCTGGCCGACGGCACCGTGCTGATGCAGCACGAAGTGGAGACCGGCGACATCTGGCGCGCCTGCCAGACCAAGGACGCGCCGATCCGCGACTGGGTCAAGCTGGCCGTCACCCGCGCCCGCCAGTCCGACACCCCGGCGATCTTCTGGCTGGACCCGGAGCGCGCCCACGACCGCGAGCTGCGCAAGAAGGTCGAGCTTTACCTCAAGGACCATGACCTGACCGGCCTCGACATCAGCATAATGGGCTACAACGAGGCGATCCGCGTGAGCATGGAGCGCCTGATCCGCGGCAAGGACACCATCTCGGTGACCGGCAACGTCCTGCGCGACTACCTGACCGACCTGTTCCCGATCATGGAACTGGGCACCTCGGCCAAGATGCTCTCCATCGTTCCGCTGATGGCGGGCGGCGGCATGTACGAAACCGGCGCCGGCGGCTCGGCACCCAAGCACGTCCAGCAACTGGTGGAAGAGAACTACCTGCGCTGGGACTCCCTGGGCGAGTTCCTGGCCTTGGCCGTGTCCCTGGAGGAAACCGGGATCAAGACCGGCAACGCCAAGGCCAAGCTGCTCGGCAAGGCACTGGACGAAGCCACCGGCAAGCTGCTGGACAACAACAAGTCGCCGTCGCGCAAGGTCGGCGACATCGACAACCGCGGCAGCCACTTCTACCTGGCGATGTACTGGGCCCAGGCCCTGGCCGCCCAGGACGAAGACGCCGAACTGAAAGCGCATTTCGCACCGCTGGCCAAGGCCCTGACCGAGCAGGAAGCGACCATCGTCGCCGAACTCAACGCCGTCCAGGGCAAGCCGGCCGAGATCGGCGGCTACTATCGCTCCAATCCGGAGCTGACCAGCAAGGTGATGCGCCCCAGCGCCACCTTCAACGCGGCGATCGACAGCCTGGCCTGATGGCGTCACGCTGAACGAAGCAGGAAACCCCGGGCCTACGCCCGGGGTTTCTTTTTTATCGAGGCCTTTTCCGTATCGAGGAGACATCCATGAGCTGGCACCCCCATGTCACCGTAGCGACCATCGTCGAGGACCAGGGCCGCTTCCTGCTGGTCGAGGAACGAGCCGACGGCCGCGAGGTGCTGAACCAGCCCGCCGGCCACCTGGAACCCGCCGAAAGCCTGCTCGAGGCCGCCCTGCGCGAAACCCTCGAGGAAACCGGCTGGGAGGTCGAGCTGAGCGCAGTCACCGGCATCTACCTGTACACCACGCCGTCCAACGGCGTCACCTACCAGCGCGTCTGCTTCGCCGCCCGCCCCGTGCGCCACCATCCCGAACGCGCCCTGGACCAGGGCATCATCGGTCCGCGCTGGCTGACCCGCGACGAGCTGGCCGCCCAGCCGCAACGCTGGCGCAGCCACCTGGTGCTGCGCTGCATCGACGACTATCTGGCCGGCGACCGCTACCCCCTGGCGCTGATCCGCGACAGCCACGTGTCGCCCTCTTCGCCCCAGGCCTGATAGAATCCGCGTTTTACGAATTCGCCCGTGACGCCTGATCGCTATGTCTGAATCCGCCCCCACCCCACGCCGCGAGCGCGTGATCGTCGGCATGTCCGGCGGCGTCGACTCGTCCGTCTCCGCCCTGCTCCTGCTGCAGCAGGGCTACCAGGTCGAAGGCCTGTTCATGAAGAACTGGGACGAGGACGACGGCACCGAATACTGTACCGCCCGCGAGGACCTGGCCGACGCCCAGGCCGTCTGCGACCGGATCGGCATCAAGCTGCACACGGCGAACTTCGCGGCGGAATACTGGGACAACGTGTTCGAGCACTTCCTCGCCGAGTACAAGGCCGGTCGCACGCCGAACCCGGACATCCTCTGCAACCGCGAGATCAAGTTCAAGGCCTTCCTCGACTACGCGCTGATGCTCGGCGCCGACCTGATCGCCACTGGCCATTATGTGCGTCGCCGCGACCTCGACGGGCGCACCGAACTGCTCAAGGGCCTGGACCCGAACAAGGACCAGAGCTACTTCCTGCACGCGGTGGGCGGCGAGCAGATCGCCCGCAGCCTGTTCCCGGTCGGCGAACTGGAGAAGCCGGAAGTCCGCGCCATCGCCGAGAAGCACGGCCTGGCCACGGCGAAGAAGAAGGATTCCACCGGCATCTGCTTCATCGGCGAGCGGCGTTTCACCGATTTCCTCAAGCAATACCTGCCGGCCCAGCCCGGCGACATCGAGACCACCGAAGGCAAGGTCATCGGCCGCCACAGCGGCCTGATGTACCACACCATCGGCCAGCGCCAGGGCCTCGGCATCGGCGGCCTCAAGGAAGCCGGCGACGACCCCTGGTACGTGCTCGGCAAGGACCTGCAGCGCAACGTGCTGCTGGTCGGCCAGGGCAACGACCACCCGCTGCTGTTCTCCCGCGCCCTGCTGGCCTCGCGAATCTACTGGGTCAACCCGGTCGAACTGGAGCGGCCACGCCGCCTGCGGGCCAAGGTGCGCTACCGGCAGAGCGACCAGGACTGCGTCCTGGAGAAAACCGCCGACGGCTACCGCGCGGTGTTCGACGAACCGCAGCGCGCCGTGACCCCGGGGCAATCGGTGGTGTTCTACGACGGCGAGGTCTGCCTCGGCGGCGGCGTGATCGAAACGGCGGAAGCCTGGGACTTCGGAGGACGCCCGTGAGCGATTCGCGCCAGCAACTTATCGCCCTCGGCGCCGTCTTCGAATCCGCAGCACTGGTCGACAAGCTGGCACGCACCGGGCAGATCAGCGAAGCCCCGCTGGGCTGCATGCTCGGCAGCCTGCTGGCGCGCAACCCGGCCAGCACGCTGGACGTCTACGGTGGCGACAGCCTCAACCTGCGCGACGGCTTCAAGGCCCTGGCCAGCGCCCTGGAACGCAAGCCCGGCAGCCTGCAGCGCGAACCGCTGCGCTACGCCCTGGCGATGCTGACCCTGGAACGGCAACTGGACAAGCGCGGCGACATGCTCGACCTGATCGGCCAGCGTCTCGACCAGGTCGAACAGCAGGTCCAGCACTTCGGCCTGGTCCACGAAAACGTCATCGCCTCGTTCGCCAGCATCTACCAGGACACCCTCAGCACCTTCCGCCAGCGCATCCAGGTGCACGGCGACATGCGCCACCTGCAGGTCAGCAGCAACGCCGCGCGGATCCGCGCCCTGCTGCTCGCCGGCATCCGCTCGGCGCGACTCTGGCGGCAGCTGGGCGGCAGCCGCTGGCAGATGGTGTTCAGCCGGCGCCGACTGCTCAACGAACTCTACCCCCTGCTGCGCGGCTAGCCATGGCCGAGAGCCAGCCACAACGGCGCAACAGCCCGACCCAGGGCGCCGCCATGCTGGCTCTTTCAGCGCTATTCTTCGCCCTGATGGGCGGCCTGATCCGCGAGGCTTCCAGCACCGTCAACAACGAAACCGTGGTGTTCTTCCGCAACCTCGTCGGCGTGCTGTTCTTCCTGCCCCTGGCGCTGACCCGCGGTATCGGCCCGCTGCGCACCCGCCGCCCGCTGTCGCACCTGCTGCGCACCACCTACGGCCTGGGCGGCATGTATTGCTACTTCTACGCCCTCGCCCACCTGCCGCTGACCGACGCCATGCTGTTCAGCTATGCCGCGCCGGTGTTCACCCCGCTGATCGCACACCTGTGGATCAAGGAGCCGCTGACCCGCCGGATGATGGGCGCCACCCTGGTCGGCTTCCTCGGCGTGCTGCTGGTGGCCAGGCCCAGCGGCGCGGTAGTGGCGCCGATCGCCCTGGTCGGTGTCGCCTCCAGCCTGATGGCCGCCTGCGCCTTCGTCTCGATCCGCGAAATGAGCGACAGCGAGCCGGCCTATCGCATCGTGTTCTATTTCGCCCTGTTCGGCGCGCTGTTCTCCGCCGTGCCGCTGGCCTGGGCCTGGCAGCCGCTGAACGGCCACGAACTGCTCCTGCTGCTCGCTGCCGGACTGTTCGCCAGCCTTGGCCAACTGACCATGTCGCAGGCTTATGCCCTGGCCTCTCCGGGAGTGATCGGGCCGATCGCCTACATGGCCATCGTGTTCGCCGGGGTGATCGCCTGGCTGCGCTGGGACGAACTGCCCAGCCACACATCGCTGCTCGGCGCCGCGCTGATCTTCGCCGCCAGCCTGATCCCCCTGCTGGGCAACCGCTCCGCCGAAAGGCCCCGCTGAGTGCCCCACCGGAGCGCGCCTTTCATGTATGATATGCGCCCCTTTTTCGTTGACTTCCAGCCACGAGAACGTCTCATGCAGCTTTCCTCGCTCACCGCGGTATCCCCCGTCGATGGCCGCTATGCCGGCAAAACCAGCAGCCTGCGTCCGATCTTCAGCGAATACGGCCTGATCCGTTTCCGCGTCATGGTGGAAGTCCGCTGGCTGCAGCGTCTCGCCGCCCACGCCGGGATTCCCGAGGTCGCGCCGTTCTCCGCCGAGGCCAACGCCCTGCTCGACAGCCTGGCGAGCGACTTCCAGCTGGAACACGCCGAACGCATCAAGGACATCGAGCGCACCACCAACCACGACGTGAAAGCGGTGGAGTACCTGCTCAAGGAGCAGGCCACCAAGCTCCCGGAGCTGGCCGCGGTCAGCGAGTTCATCCACTTCGCCTGCACCTCCGAGGACATCAACAACCTGTCCCACGCCCTGATGCTCCGCGAGGGCCGCGACAGCGTGCTGCTGCCGCTGATGCGCCGGATCGCCGAGGCCATCCGCGAACTGGCGGTGAAATTCGCCGACGTGCCGATGCTCTCCCGCACCCATGGCCAGCCCGCCTCGCCAACCACCCTGGGCAAGGAACTGGCCAACGTGGTCTACCGCCTGGAGCGGCAGATCAAGCAGGTCGCCGGCATCGAGCTGCTGGGCAAGATCAACGGCGCGGTGGGCAACTACAACGCGCACCTGTCCGCCTACCCGGACGTCGACTGGGAAGCCAACGCCCGCCAGTTCATCGAAGGCGACCTCGGCCTGACCTTCAACCCCTACACCACGCAGATCGAGCCGCACGACTACATCGCCGAACTGTTCGACGCGATCGCCCGCTTCAACACCATCCTCATCGACTTCGACCGCGACGTCTGGGGCTACATCTCCCTCGGCTACTTCAAGCAGAAGACCGTGGCCGGCGAGATCGGCTCCTCGACCATGCCGCACAAGGTCAACCCGATCGACTTCGAGAACTCCGAAGGCAACCTCGGCATCGCCAACGCGCTGTTCCAGCACCTGGCCAGCAAGCTGCCGATCTCGCGCTGGCAGCGCGACCTGACCGACTCCACCGTGCTGCGCAACCTCGGCGTCGGCATCGCCCACAGCGTCATCGCCTACGAGGCCAGCCTGAAGGGCATCGGCAAGCTGGAGCTGAACGCCCAGCGCATAGCCGAAGACCTGGACGCCTGCTGGGAAGTCCTCGCCGAACCGGTGCAGACCGTGATGCGCCGCTACGGCGTGGAGAACCCCTACGAGAAGCTGAAGGAACTGACCCGCGGCAAAGGCATCAGCGCCGAGGCCCTGCAGACTTTCATCGAAGAACTGGCGATTCCCGCCGAAGCCAAGGTCGAGCTGAAGAAGCTGACCCCGGCCGGCTACGTCGGCAATGCCGCCGCCCAGGCCAAGCGCATCTGAGCACGCAACCCTTTTGCACGCCCGGCTGTGCCGGGCGTTTTTGTTTCAAGGACTTATCCATGAATGCTGATACTCCCCTGCAACTTCTGGGCGGGCTGACCGCTGCCGAATTCCTCCGCGACTACTGGCAGCGCAAGCCGCTGCTGGTCCGCCAGGCGATCCCGGACTTCGAAAGCCCACTGTCCGCCGACGAGCTGGCCGGCCTGTCGCTGGAGGAGACAGTGGAATCGCGCATCGTCCTCGAACACGGGAAAACCCCCTGGGAAATGCGCCGCGGCCCGTTCCAGGAGGAGGACTACAAGCACCTGCCGGAACAGGACTGGACCCTGCTGGTGCAGGCGGTCGACCAGTTCGTCCCGGAAGTCGCCGAACTGCTGGAGCGGTTCCGTTTCCTTCCCAGCTGGCGGATCGACGACGTGATGATCAGCTATGCCGCGCCCGGCGGCGGCGTCGGTCCGCACTTCGACAACTACGACGTGTTCCTGCTCCAGGGCCACGGGCGCCGGCGCTGGAAGGTCGGCCAGGTGTGCAGCGCCGACAGCCCGCTGCGCGAGCACGCCGACCTGCGCATCCTCGCCGACTTCGAGCAGAGCGACGAGTGGGTCCTGGAGCCCGGTGACATGCTCTACCTGCCGCCGCGCCTGGCCCACTACGGCATCGCCGAAGACGAATGCATGACCTACTCGATCGGTTTCCGCGCCCCCAGCGCCGCCGAGGTGCTGACCCACTTCACCGACTTCCTCGGTCAGTTCCTCTCCGACGAGGAACGCTACAGCGACGCCGGCCTGCAGCCGGTAGGCGACGATCCGCACCAGATCCAGCGCGACGCCCTCGAGCGCCTGCAGGGCCTGATCCAGGAACACATGAGCGACGAGCGCCTGCTGCTGACCTGGTTCGGCCAGTTCATGACCGAGCCGCGTTATCCGGAACTGGTGGCCGGCGAGGAAATCGCCGAGGACGAGCTGTTCGGCGCCCTCGAGGATGGCGCGCTGCTGGTGCGCAACCCCAGCGCGCGCCTGGCCTGGAGCGAGATCGATATCGGCCTGGTGCTGTTCGCCAGCGGCCAGAGCGTGCTGCTCCCCGGCCAGCTCAAGGAGCTGTTGAAGCTGGTCTGCTCGGCCGACGCGTTGCATCTGGAAAACCTCGGCCAATGGCTGGCCGATGACGATGCGCGTAAGCTGTTGGCGGAGTTGGTCAAACAGGGCAGTTTGGAGTTTGCAGATGAATAAGATCCGCGTACGCGTAGCCGACTGGCAGAAGGACAATGCCGAGCTGCGCCGCATCCGCGAAGCGGTCTTCATTGCCGAACAGTCGGTTCCGCCGGAACTGGAATGGGACGCCGAAGACGACGAAGCCGTGCATTTTCTCGCCTATGAAGGCGAATACGCGATCGGCACCGCGCGCCTGCTGGGCGACGGCCACATCGGCAGGGTCTCGGTGCTCAAGGACTGGCGCGGCCTGAAGGTCGGCGACGCGCTGATGCGCGCGGCCATCGCGGAAGCCGAGCGACGCGGCCTGAAGCGCCAGTTGCTGACCGCCCAGGTCTATGCCATTCCCTTCTACGAGCGACTGGGCTTCAAGGTCGACAGCGGCGAGTTCCTCGATGCCGGCCTGCCTCACGTCGACATGGTCCGCGACAGCGACTGAGGCCCGATGCACGACGACGCCCCGGAGTCCGCGCCGGCCGACCTGCCGGCCATCGAGTTCAGCTCTCCGGGGCGCTTTGCCGTGCACAACCCGGCGAGCGACGCGGCGCCTGCGCAATCTCCGGAAGCGGCGCCGTTCCGGCTCGGCGAGCACCAACCGCTGGAGCGCTTCGAGCAACCGCAACAGGCCCGCGCCCACGCCCTGGCACTGCTGCAGCAGGCCCGCCGCTCGTTGTGCCTGTACAGTCCCGACCTGGAACCCTGGCTCTACCACCACAGCAGCGTCCAGGACGCCTGCACCCGCTTCCTCCTGGCCAATCCGCGCAACCGCCTGCGCATCCTTGTCGGCGACAGCACCCAGGCCGTGCGCAACGGCCACCGCCTGATCACGCTTTCGCGCCGCCTGTCGAGCAACTGCCTGATCCGCCGCCTCAACCCGGACTACCCTAGAGAAGACGACGCCTTCCTCCTGGCCGACGAGCAGGGCCTGCTGCTGCGCCCACACCCGGCGCAACCGGCGGGCTACGCCTGCTACCGGGCCGCCGGGCGGGTGCGCCAGCTCCAGGCTCGCTTCGAACGGGCCTGGAACACCAGTCTTTCCGACCCGGACCTGCGGAGCCTCCTCCTGTGACCCTGTTGCGCACCATCCTGTTCTCTTCCCTGCTGGCGACGCTCGCCCTCGGCGCCTCCGCCGCTCCACGCACCGAAGTGATCCCGCTCAACTACCGCACCGCCGACGACGTGATGGCGGTGGCCCAATCGGTCATCGGCAGCGAAGGCAAGGTCAGCGCCTACGGCAACCAGTTGATCGTCAACGCCGAGCCGGCGAAGATCCGCGAACTGCAATCCGTCCTGCAACAGATCGACTCGCGCCCGCATCGCCTGCTGATCACCGTCGACACCAGCCAGAACCTGCAACAGGACAGCCACGGTTATTCGGTGGACGGCTCGGCCAGCGCCGGCAACGTGGAGATCCAGAGCGGCCGCGGCGAAGTCGACGGCAAGGATCGCGTGCGCATCATCCGCCGCTCCACCGACAGCCGCGCCGGCGGCACCCAGCAGGTCCAGGCCACCGAAGGCTACCCGGCGCTGATCCAGGTCGGCCAGAGCGTGCCCATCACCAGCACCGCCACCGGACCCTACGGACAGATCTACAGCCAGACCGAATACCGCAACGTCAACCGCGGCTTCTACGTCACCGCGACCCTGACCGGCAACCTGGTGCACGTCACCATCAGCTCCAGCAATGACCGCCTCAGCCAGAGCCATCCCGGCGTCATCGATACCCAGAGCACCGACACCCGGGTCAGCGGCAAGCTCGGCGAATGGATCACCCTCGGCGGCGTCAGCGAGCAGAACCAGGCCGACCAGCGCGGTTTCGTCCGCCGCTACTCCACCCAGGGACGCGACGACACCAGCCTGCGCCTGAAAGTCGAAGCGCTCGACTGACCGACGGCAGCCCCCGGAAGATTTTCCGCCACGCCCCGGCAAAGCCCCGGAGCGCGGGCTTTTGCGAGCATTTTCGATCCATTCGGAATCATCTCGACCAGACAAGACCATCCGGTCACTCTTAGACCTTCGTGTAGTAGCCTTGAAAAAACACTACAAAAGGTTTGACGAAGGATTTTTTCCAGAGCATGATGGCCCCGCTCCCGCTAATCAGGGGCTCTGCAACGACGAGCCCCCGGTGTCTGCGCCGATACGCCCTCGGCCTCCACCGTGCCGATCCGCCCACAAGGCGGCTTGACGAGATTGCGACTGGAACGAAGTTGTCCTGAGGGACGGGGAAGCGTTTACGTATCAGCCAGATCGAAAGACTCGGCAGCGAGTCGCCCACCGGCAGCCACGAGCCGGACGGCGCTTGCCAGTCGAGGAGCACGGTCCGCGAACTGTTCGTCTCCACCCCCTCCTCCGGCGTCATTCTTCGCCACGGTCATTCTCTCGCCATGCAGCGGTGAGCCACCCGCAAGACAACCTTCACCAGCAGGTTTTGAGTGGGTCAGTCGGTGCTCAACCAATACATTTCTTGAAGGATTGACCATGTCCGCATATCAGAACGAGATCAAGGCAGTTGCCGCGCTGAAAGAGAAGAACGGCAGCAGCTGGAGCGCGATCAACCCCGAGTACGCAGCTCGCATGCGTATCCAGAACCGCTTCAAGACCGGCCTGGATATCGCCAAGTACACCGCGGCCATCATGCGCAAGGACATGGCCGAATACGATGCGGACTCCTCCGTCTACACCCAGTCGCTGGGCTGCTGGCACGGTTTCATCGGGCAGCAGAAGCTGATCTCGATCAAGAAGCACCTGAAGACCACCAACAAGCGCTACCTCTACCTGTCCGGCTGGATGGTCGCCGCGCTGCGCTCCGACTTCGGCCCGCTGCCGGACCAGTCCATGCACGAGAAGACCGCGGTTTCCGGCCTGATCGAAGAGCTGTACACCTTCCTGCGCCAGGCTGACGCCCGCGAACTGGACCTGCTGTTCACCGGCCTGGACGCTGCCCGCGCCGCTGGCGACAAGGCCAAGGAAGCCGAGCTGCAGGCGCAGATCGACAACTTCGAGACCCACGTGGTACCGATCATCGCCGACATCGACGCCGGTTTCGGCAACGCCGAGGCCACCTACCTGCTGGCCAAGAAGATGATCGAAGCCGGCGCCTGCTGCATCCAGATCGAGAACCAGGTGTCCGACGAGAAGCAGTGCGGTCACCAGGACGGCAAGGTCACTGTTCCGCACAGCGACTTCCTCGCCAAGATCAATGCCGTTCGCTACGCCTTCCTCGAACTGGGCGTGGACGATGGCGTGATCGTCGCCCGTACCGACTCCCTGGGCGCCGGTCTGACCAAGCAGATCGCCGTGACCAACGAGCCGGGCGACCTGGGCGACCTGTACAACTCGTTCCTGGATTGCGAGGAAATCTCCGAGGCCGAGCTGGGCAACGGCGACGTGGTGATCAAGCGCGATGGCAAGCTGCTGCGTCCGAAGCGCCTGGCCTCCAACCTGTTCCAGTTCCGCAAGGGCACTGGCGAAGACCGCTGCGTCCTGGACTGCATCACCTCGTTGCAGAACGGTGCCGACCTGCTCTGGATCGAAACCGAGAAGCCGCACGTCGGCCAGATCAAGGCGATGGTCGACCGCATCCGCGAAGTGATCCCGAACGCCAAGCTGGTCTACAACAACAGCCCGTCCTTCAACTGGACCCTGAACTTCCGCCAGCAGGTGTTCGATGCGTTCGTCGCCGAAGGCAAGGACGTTTCCGCCTACGACCGCGCCAAGCTGATGAGCGTCGAGTACGACGACACCGAGCTGGCCAAGGTCGCCGACGAGAAGATCCGCACCTTCCAGCGTGACGGCTCGGCCCACGCCGGCATCTTCCACCACCTGATCACCCTGCCGACCTACCACACCGCCGCGCTGTCCACCGACAACCTGGCCAAGGGCTACTTCGCCGACGAAGGCATGCTGGCCTACGTGAAGGGCGTGCAGCGCCAGGAACTGCGCCAGGGCATCGCCTGCGTCAAGCACCAGAACATGGCGGGTTCCGACATCGGCGACAACCACAAGGAGTACTTCGCTGGCGAAGCGGCTCTGAAGGCGAGCGGCAAGGACAACACCATGAACCAGTTCCACTGAGGAACAGGGCCAGCCGGGCAGCCACGACCTGCCCGGTCCACCCCGCGAAGACCCCGGCCTCGGCCGGGGTCTTTTCATTTCCGGATGGTGGCAAAAGGCCTCGCGCCGCTGTCATCGTCCCGTCGCTTTCCGCGGTTAGCGTCAATGCTCCGTCGATCAGCCCACAAGGAGCACGTCCGTGAGCCTGGAAAAAAACAATGCCGTCCTGTTCGGTGATGGCGACGAGTTGCCCAGCAACCATTCGAGCAACCCACACATGAACGACCTGATCGCCGGCCTCGGCCGCCGCCAGGTCCTGGCCGGTGGTGCGGCGCTCGGCGCCCTGGCCTTCCTCGGCGTGTCGCTGCCCGCCAGCGCCGCCCCCGCCGAAACGCAGGCCGCCGGCGCAGAAAGCCTGCGCGGGTTCCCCTTCAAGCGCCGCAACCGCCTGCCCTTCGAGGCTATCGCCAGCAGTCGCGCCGACGCCATCCGCGTGCCCGCCGGCTACAAGGCGACGCCGTTCATTCCCTGGGGCACGCCGATCAGCGGCAGCTACCCGGGCTTCCTCGACAACGCCGGCAACAGCGCCCAGGACCAGGCGGACCAGATCGGCATGCACCATGACGGCATGCACTTCTTCCCGATCGACGCGCAGTTCGGCTTCGGCGGCGGCCACGTCAGCAACCACGGCCTGCTGGTGCTCAACCACGAGTACATCGACGCGCCGCTGCTGCACCCCAACGGCCCGACCGTGGTCGACGGCAAGCGCACCGTCGCCGACGAAGTACGCAAGGAAATCAATGCCCACGGCGTCTCGGTGGTGGAGATCCGCCGCAACGTGAATGGCGAATGGAATGTCGTGCCGTCGCAGCGCAACCGCCGGATCACCGCCGCCACGCCGATGCGCATCGCCGGCCCGGCACGCGGCCACGAACTGCTGCGCACCCGCTACAGCCCGGACGGCACCCGCACCCGCGGCACCCACAACAACTGCTCCAACGGCTTCACTCCCTGGGGCACCTATCTCACCTGCGAAGAGAACTGGGTCGGCTATTTTTCCACCCAGGACAGCGAACTGCCGCGCGAGCTGTCCCGCTACGGCATTCGCGACACCAGCCGTTTCGGCTGGGAAACCCTGCCGGGCGACGAGTTCGAGCGCTTCGACGCCACCCGCAAGGGCAAACAGGCCCAGGACGACTACCGCAACGAACCGAACAACTTCGGCTGGATCGTCGAGATCGACCCGTTCGACCCGCAATCGGTGCCGGTCAAGCGTACCGCTCTCGGCCGCTTCGCCCACGAGGGCCTGATCTTCGCCCCGGTCAAGCCGGGCCGCCAGGTAGTCTGCTATTCCGGCGACGACTCGCAGAACGAGTACATCTACAAGTACGTCAGCCGCGACAGGTTCCGTCCGGGCCGTAGCAACGCCCGCCTGCTCGACGAAGGCACCCTCTACGTCGCCCGCTTCAACGCCGATGGCAGCGGCCAGTGGCTGCCGCTGGACATCGCCGACGGCAACTTCCGCGCCGCCTGCCGCAAGGCCGGGGTCAGCTTCGCCGACCAGGGCGAAGTCCTGATCAACACCCGCCTGGCCGCCGACGTCCTCGGCGCGACCAGGATGGACCGCCCGGAGTGGGGCGCAGTCAACCCGGACAACGGCGACGTCTACTTCACCCTCACCAACAACACCTCGCGCAGCGTCGCCGACGCCGCCAACCCACGCGTCAGGAATGCCTACGGCCACATCATCCGCTGGCGCGAGCGCAGCCGCGACTACGCCGGTCAGCGCTTCACCTGGGACCTGTTCATGCTCGCCGGGCCGGCCGAGGACAGCCGCGGTCCGGACGGCAAGCCGCTGAACCAGGACAATATCCTGGCCAGCCCCGACGGGCTCTGGTTCGATCCGGAAGGCCGGCTGTGGATCCAGACCGACATGAGCGGCAGCCAACTGAGCGGCGGCCCGTTCGGCAACAACCAGATGCTGGTGGCCGACCCGCGCACCGGCGAGCTGAAACGCTTCCTCACCGGCCCGCTGGGTTGCGAGGTGACCGGCATCGCCGCGACGCCGGACTTCCGTACGCTGTTCATCAATATCCAGCATCCGGGTGAGGGCTCGACCGCCGACAACCTGCTCAGCGCCTGGCCGGACGGCCCGGGCCGGCGGCCACGCTCGGCCACCGTGGTGATCACCCGCGAGGACGGTCGCCGCCTGCTCTGACGAGCCATGGCGACCCGCGTTGGCCGGAGTGCCGGCGCGGGTCGCCGCTACAGCCGTGGGCAAGCCCGGGCAAAGCGGGTGGAATGCAGGCTCCCCCTCTCAAGGAAGGATGCCAGCATGTCCAAGCGTAACCGCCTCAGCCGCGCCGTCGGCGCCATCAACCTTCTCCCCCGCCGCCTGCGCAGCCGCGGCCTGTCGCTGCTGCTGGGCTCCCAGGTGCGCTTCGCCGGCACTGCCAGGGTGCGCATCCATGAACTGGGGCAGGAGCGCGCCATCCTCAGCCTGAAGAATCGCCGGCCGGTACAGAACCACATAAAAGGCATCCATGCCGCGGCGATGGCCCTGCTCGCCGAGTCGGCCAGCGGCTTCCTGGTCGGAATGAACGTACCGGACGACAAGCTGCCGCTGATCAAGACCATGAAGATCGACTACCTCAGGCGGGCCCAGGGCGACCTGTCCGCCGTCGCCACCCTGGAGGCCGGGCAGATCGCCCAGATCCGGCAACAGGAAAAAGGCGAGGTCCGCGTGGCGGTCACGGTCAGCGACGAGAGCGGCAACCAGCCGATCGCCTGCGAGATGATCTGGGCCTGGGTCAGCAAGAAACGCCGGGACACTGCCGGATCATCCAGGTAGCGCAGCCACAAAACGACTACACCAGGGCGGCGAGGCGAACCGCGGCAAGCCTTGCGCAGCCACCGCCGCGCCATGGAGCTTCGCCGACGCCAGCGGCTGCGGCAGAGCCGGGGCCAGGCTTGCGCAAGAAGAAAAACCGCCACGGGCCGACCGGGAAAATATTCCCGGCTTAATGCAATAAAGGATTGAACGGGAGTAATTACCAATAAAAGCGTAAACAATAGTAACGTCGCATGGAATATATGTAGCGAAGTTATGCGGATGCGACATTGCAAACGATATTCATTATCGTTTGAGTTGCCCGAAAAAGCCCTTCCCCGACCTCCCCGGCAATACGACCAAAAGCCAGCCAAGCCGCGCCACCTCTCGCAAAGGCAGCAATCACGAGGCTTCCGGCGCTGAACCAAAGCGCCGGAAAAATCCGAGAAGCGTCTGTTTGTGTTAGAAAAATTTACTTGTCCGGCGCTTTGGGCATAAAATCGGAAAGATACTTACAACCCTTAGCTCACTACGCAGCGGGTTGCGCAAGAAGTCGGGCATTGCGCCCAGAACCCACGATCTTATATATCCGGTACAGAAGGAGTATCAGCATGCCAAACCCAGCTGAACTTGCAGCTCATCACTGGGGATTCGCTGCCTTCCTTCTAGGGGTCGTTGGCCTTCTCGCCTTCATGCTAGGGGTTTCCGCCCTGCTTGGCAGCAAGGCATTTGGTCGCAGCAAGAACGAACCCTTCGAATCCGGGATCGTCCCCACCGGCGGCGCCCGCCTGCGCCTGTCGGCAAAATTCTATCTGGTCGCGATGCTCTTCGTGATCTTCGACGTCGAAGCCCTCTTCCTCTTCGCCTGGTCGGTGTCGGTTCGCGAAAGCGGCTGGGCCGGCCTGATCGAGGCAACCATTTTCATAGCAATTCTGTTGGCGGGTCTTGTCTACCTTTGGCGGATCGGTGCGCTCGACTGGGCACCCGAAAGCCGTCGCAAGCGGCAGGCGAAGCTAAAACAATGAGGCTTTGGCGATGCAATACAAACTTACCCGGATCGACCCCGATGCGGCCAACGACCAGTACCCGATAGGCGAACGGGAAACCGTAGCCGACCCGCTGGTCGAGGGCCAGGTTCACAAGAACATCTTCATGGGCAAGCTCGAGGATGTGCTGAACTCCACCGTCAACTGGGGTCGCAAGAACTCGCTCTGGCCCTACAACTTCGGGCTGTCCTGCTGCTACGTGGAGATGACCACCGCCTTCACCGCGCCGCACGACATCGCCCGCTTCGGCGCCGAAGTGATCCGGGCCTCGCCGCGCCAGGCCGACTTCATGGTCATCGCCGGCACCTGCTTCATCAAGATGGCTCCGGTCATCCAGCGCCTCTACGAGCAGATGCTCGAACCCAAGTGGGTCATTTCCATGGGCTCGTGCGCCAACTCCGGCGGCATGTACGACATCTACTCGGTGGTCCAGGGGGTCGACAAGTTCCTCCCCGTGGACGTCTACATCCCCGGTTGCCCACCTCGTCCGGAGGCGTTCCTGCAGGGCCTGATGCTGCTGCAGGAATCCATCGGCCAGGAGCGCCGTCCGCTGTCCTGGGTCGTTGGCGACCAGGGGGTCTACCGCGCCGACATGCCGGCCCAGAAAGACCTGAAACGCGAGCAGCGCATCCAGGTGACCAACCTGCGCAGCCCCGACGAAGTGTGATCCGGAACTCCCGGCCAGCCCCGCTGGCCGGCCGAGACCAACCGCGTTCACCCCACCGTTGACCGAAAGCGACCGAGACCATGACTGCAGACTCCGCTCTGTACATCCCGCCTTACAAGGCAGACGACCAGGATATCGTCGTCGAACTGAATTCCCGCTTTGGCGCCGAGACCTTCACCGTCCAGCCCACCCGTACCGGCATGCCGGTGCTCTGGGTCCCGCGCGAAAGACTGATCGAAGTCCTGACCTTCCTCCGTCAGGTACCCAAGCCCTACGTGATGCTCTACGACCTGCACGGCGTCGACGAGCGCCTGCGCACCCATCGCCGCGGCCTGCCGAACGCCGACTTCAGCGTGTTCTATCACCTGATGTCGCTGGAGCGTAATAGTGACGTGATGATCAAGGTCGCCTTGTCCGAGCGCGACCTCAACCTGCCCACCGCCACCCGTATCTGGCCCAACGCCAACTGGTACGAGCGCGAAGTGTGGGACATGTACGGCATCACCTTCACCGGCCACCCGCACCTGACCCGCATGCTGATGCCGCCGACCTGGCAGGGCCATCCGCTGCGCAAGGACTACCCGGCACGCGCCACCGAGTTCGATCCCTACTCCCTGTCCGCCGCCAAGCAGGACCTGGAGCAGGAAGCCCTGCGCTTCAAGCCGGAAGACTGGGGCATGAAGCGCCACGGCGAGAACGAGGACTACATGTTCCTCAACCTCGGCCCGAACCACCCGTCCGCCCACGGCGCGTTCCGCATCATCCTGCAGTTGGACGGCGAGGAGATCATCGACTGCGTGCCGGAGATCGGCTACCACCACCGCGGCGCCGAGAAGATGGCCGAGCGCCAGTCCTGGCACAGCTTCATCCCCTACACCGACCGCATCGACTACCTCGGCGGGGTGATGAACAACCTGCCCTACGTGCTCTCGGTGGAGAAGCTCGCCGGGATCAAGGTGCCGCAGCGGGTCGACGTGATCCGGATCATGATGGCGGAGTTCTTCCGCATCCTGAACCACCTGCTGTACCTGGGCACCTACATCCAGGACGTCGGCGCCATGACCCCGGTGTTCTTCACCTTCACCGACCGCCAGCGCGCCTACAAGGTGGTCGAGGCCATTACCGGCTTCCGCTTGCACCCGGCCTGGTACCGCATCGGCGGCGTCGCCCACGACCTGCCGCGCGGCTGGGACAAGCTGGTCCGCGAGTTCCTCGACTGGATGCCCAAGCGCCTCGACGAGTACGAGACCGCGGCCCTGAAGAACAGCATCCTGCGCGGCCGGACCATCGGCGTCGCCCAGTACAACACCAAGGAAGCCCTCGAGTGGGGCACCACCGGCGCCGGCCTGCGCGCCACCGGTTGCGACTTCGACCTGCGCAAGGCCCGCCCCTACTCCGGCTACGAGAACTTCGAGTTCGAGGTGCCGCTGGCCCATAACGGCGACGCCTACGACCGCTGCATGGTCAAGATGGGCGAGATGCGCCAGAGCCTGCGGATCATCGAGCAGTGCCTGAAGAACATGCCGGAAGGCCCGTACAAGGCCGACCACCCGCTGACCACGCCGCCGCCGAAAGAACGCACGCTGCAGCACATCGAAACCCTGATCACCCACTTCCTGCAGGTTTCCTGGGGCCCGGTCATGCCGGCCAACGAAGCCTTCCAGATGATCGAGGCGACCAAGGGCATCAACAGCTACTACCTGACCAGCGACGGCAGCACCATGAGCTACCGCACGCGCATCCGGACGCCCAGCTTCGCGCACCTGCAACAGATCCCCTCGGTGATCAACGGCAGCATGATCGCGGACCTGATCGCCTACCTGGGTAGCATCGATTTCGTTATGGCTGACGTGGACCGCTGACATGAGCCAGAGCAACCTGATTCAGACCGACCGTTTCGTCCTCAGCGAAACCGAGCGCTCGTCCATCGAGCATGAAATGCATCACTACGAGGACCCGCGCGCGGCGTCCATCGAAGCCCTGAAGATCGTCCAGAAGGAACGCGGCTGGGTGCCGGACGGCGCCATCCCGGCGATCGGCGAGGTGCTGGGGATCCCGGCCAGCGACGTCGAAGGCGTCGCCACCTTCTATAGTCAGATATTCCGCCAGCCGGTGGGCCGCCACATCATCCGCGTCTGCGACAGCATGGTCTGCTACATCGGCGGCCACGAATCCGTGGTCGGCGAGATCCAGAAGCAACTCGGCATCGGTCTCGGCCAGACCACCGCCGACGGTCGCTTCACCCTGCTCCCGGTCTGCTGCCTGGGCAACTGCGACAAAGCCCCGGCGCTGATGATCGACGACGACACCCATGGCGACGTGCGTCCCGACGGGGTCGCCAAACTGCTGGAGGCCTACGTATGACCCTTACCTCCATTGGTCCGGCCAACCGCATGGCGCGTTCGGCGGAAACCCATCCGCTGACCTGGCGCCTGCGCGAAGACGCCCAGCCCGTCTGGCTCGAGGAATACCAGAGCAAGGACGGCTATGCCGCGGCACGCAAGGCGCTGACCCAGATGGCCCAGGACGACATCGTCCAGACCGTCAAGGATTCCGGCCTCAAGGGCCGTGGCGGCGCGGGCTTCCCCACTGGCGTGAAGTGGGGCCTGATGCCCAAGGACGAGTCGCTGAACATCCGCTACCTGCTGTGCAACGCGGACGAGATGGAGCCGAACACCTGGAAGGACCGCATGCTCATGGAGCAGCTGCCGCACCTGCTGGTGGAAGGCATGCTGATTTCCGCGCGCGCGCTGAAGGCCTACCGCGGCTACATCTTCCTGCGCGGCGAATACGTCGACGCGGCGCGCAACCTCAACCGCGCCATCGACGAAGCCAAGGCCGCCGGCCTGCTCGGCAAGAACATCCTCGGCAGCGGCTTCGACTTCGAACTGTTCGTCCACACCGGCGCCGGCCGCTACATCTGCGGCGAAGAGACTGCGCTGATCAACTCGCTGGAAGGTCGTCGCGCCAACCCGCGTTCCAAGCCGCCCTTCCCCGCCGCCGTCGGCGTCTGGGGCAAGCCGACCTGCGTGAACAACGTGGAGACGCTGTGCAACGTGCCGGCCATCGTCGGCAACGGCGTGGACTGGTACAAGACCCTGGCCCGCCCCGGCAGCGAAGACATGGGCACCAAGCTGATGGGCTTCTCCGGCAAAGTGAAGAACCCCGGCCTGTGGGAACTGCCGTTCGGCGTCAGCGCCCGCGAGCTGTTCGAGGACTACGCCGGCGGCATGCGCGACGGTTTCCAGCTCAAGGCCTGGCAGCCCGGCGGCGCCGGTACCGGCTTCCTGCTCCCTGAACACCTGGATGCGCAGATGTTCGCCGGCGGCATCGCCAAGGTCGGCACCCGGATGGGTACCGGCCTGGCCATGGCGGTGGACGACAGCATCAGCATGGTTTCCCTGCTGCGCAACATGGAAGAGTTCTTCGCCCGCGAGTCGTGCGGCTGGTGCACCCCCTGCCGCGACGGCCTGCCATGGAGCGTGAAGCTGCTGCGCGCCCTGGAGCGCGGCGAAGGCCAGCCCGGCGACCTCGAGACCCTCGAGCAACTGGTCAATTTCCTCGGCCCGGGCAAGACCTTCTGCGCCCACGCACCGGGAGCCGTCGAGCCGCTGGGCAGCGCCCTCAAGTATTTCCGTGCCGAATTCGAGGCGGGCATCTCCCGCCAGCCTTCGGCCGCGCCGCGCCCGGCAACGGTCGGCGCCTGATGCTTTGCAGCCGGACGGCAAGCCGTCCGGCGATGTTTCGTCGTCGTGCCGCGGCCCCGCCGCAGGCCCGACGGAACCGTGAGTTTCTATTAGCCACGCCCGCTGACAACGGGCCAACGAAGACTTGAACCATGGCCACTATCCACGTAGACGGCAAGACGCTCGAAGTCGATGGTGCAGACAACCTCCTGCAGGCCTGTCTGTCCCTCGGTCTCGACATTCCCTACTTCTGCTGGCACCCGGCGCTCGGTAGCGTCGGCGCCTGCCGCCAGTGCGCGGTGAAGCAGTACACCGACGAGAACGACAAGCGTGGTCGCCTCGTCATGTCCTGCATGACCCCCGCCACCGACAACACCTGGATCTCCATCGAGGACGAAGAGGCCAAGCAGTTCCGCGCCAGCGTCGTCGAATGGCTGATGACCAACCACCCGCACGACTGCCCGGTGTGCGAGGAAGGCGGTCACTGCCATCTGCAGGACATGACGGTGATGACCGGCCACAACGAGCGCCGGTACCGCTTCACCAAGCGCACCCACCAGAACCAGGAGCTCGGCCCGTTCATCGCCCACGAGATGAACCGCTGCATCGCCTGCTACCGCTGCGTGCGCTACTACAAGGACTACGCCGGCGGCACCGACCTCGGCGTCTACGGCGCCCACGATAACGTCTACTTCGGACGGGTCGAGGACGGCGTGCTGGAAAGCGAGTTCTCCGGCAACCTCACCGAGGTCTGCCCCACCGGCGTGTTCACCGACAAGACCCACTCCGAGCGCTATAACCGCAAGTGGGACATGCAGTTCGCCCCGAGCATCTGCCACGGCTGCTCCAGCGGCTGCAACATCAGCCCCGGCGAGCGCTACGGCGAGATCCGCCGGATCGAGAACCGCTACAACGGCTCGGTCAACCACTACTTCCTCTGCGACCGCGGTCGCTTCGGCTACGGCTACGTCAACCGCGAAGACCGTCCGCGCCAGCCGCTGCTGGTGCTGAGCAAGCAGAAGCTGGGCCTGGACGGCGCCATCGACCAGGCCGCCGCCCTGCTGAAAGAGCGCAAGGTGATCGGCATCGGTTCGCCGCGCGCCAGCCTGGAAAGCAACTTCGCCCTGCGCGAGCTGGTTGGCGAAGGCAACTTCTACAGCGGCATCAACGAAGGCGAGCTCGACCGCCTGCGCCTGATCCTGCAGGTCATGCAGGAAGGCCCGCTACCGGTGCCGAGCATCCGCGACATCGAGGACCACGACGCAATCTTCGTCCTCGGCGAGGACCTGACCCAGACCGCCGCCCGCATCGCCCTGGCCCTGCGCCAGTCGGTGAAGGGCAAGGCCGTCGAGATGGCCGCCGACATGAAGGTCCAGCCGTGGCTCGACGCCGCGGTGAAGAATATCGCCCAGCACGCGCAGAACCCGCTGTTCATCGCCAGCGTCAGCGCGACCCGCCTCGACGACGTCGCCGAGGAAACCGTGCACGCCGCGCCGGACGACCTCGCTCGCCTCGGCTTCGCCGTGGCCCATGCCATCGATCCGAGCGCCCCGCCCGTGGCCGACCTCGACCCGCAGGCCCAGGCCTTCGCCCAGCGCATCGCCGATGCCCTGCTGGCGGCCAAGCGTCCGCTGGTAGTGTCCGGCAACTCGCTGGGCAACAAGGCACTGATCGAAGCCGCTGCGAACATCGCCAAGGCCCTCAGGCAGCGCGAGAAGAACGGCTCCATCAGCCTGGTGGTCGGCGAAGCCAACAGCCTCGGCCTGGCGCTCTTCGGCGGCGACTCTGTGGAAGCCGCGCTCGAGCGACTGACCTCCGGACAGGCCGACGCCGTGGTGGTGCTGGAGAACGATCTCTACCGCCGCACCGACGCCGCCCGTGTCGACGCAGCCCTGGCGGCGGCCAAGGTGGTGATCGTCGCCGATCACCAGCAGACCGCCACCACCGCCAAGGCGCACCTGGTGCTGCCGGCGGCCAGCTTCGCCGAAGGCGACGGCACCCTGGTCAGCCAGGAAGGCCGCGCCCAGCGCTTCTTCCAGGTGTTCGACCCGACCTACTACGACGCCAGGAACTTGGTCCGCGAGGGCTGGCGCTGGCTGCATGCGATCCACAGCACCCTGCAGGGCAGGCGCGTCGACTGGACCCAGCTGGACCACGTCACCGAAGCCGTGGCCGAGGCCAAGCCGGTCCTGGCCGGCATCCGCGACGCCGCGCCGGCCGCCTCGTTCCGCATCAAGGGTCTCAAGCTGGCCCGCGAACCGCACCGCTACAGCGGGCGCACCGCCATGCGCGCCAATATCAGCGTGCACGAGCCGCGCACCCCGCAGGACATCGACTCGGCGTTCGCCTTCTCCATGGAAGGCTACTCCGGCAGCCAGGAAGACCGTCAGCAGATCCCGTTCGCCTGGTCGCCGGGCTGGAACTCGCCGCAGGCCTGGAACAAGTTCCAGGACGAGGTCGGCGGCCACCTGCGCGCCGGCGACCCCGGCGTGCGCCTGATCGAACCGAAGGGCGAAGGCCTCGACTGGTTCCAGGCCGTGCCGGTGCCGTTCAGCGCCAAGGCCGACAGCTGGAAGGTAGTGCCGCTGTACCACCTGTTCGGCAGCGAGGAAAACAGCTCGCGGGCCGCGCCGATCCAGCAGCGCATCCCGGAAACCTACGTCGCCCTGTCCAAGGAAGACGCGGACCGCCTCGGCGTCAACGACGGCGCGACCCTCGGCTTCCAGCTCAAGGGCCAGGCCCTGCGCCTGCCGCTGCGCATCGATGAACAACTCGGCGCCGGCCTGATCGGCCTGCCGGTCGGCTTCGCCGGCATTCCGGCGGCGATCGCCGGCTGCTCCGTGGAAGGTCTGCAGGAGGCTGCACAATGAGTTGGCTGACTCCCGCTCTGGTCACCATCATCCTCACCGTGGTCAAGGCCATCGTGGTGCTGCTCGCCGTGGTCATCTGCGGCGCCCTGCTCAGCTGGGTCGAGCGCCGCCTGCTCGGCCTCTGGCAGGACCGCTACGGCCCCAACCGGGTCGGTCCGTTCGGCGCGTTCCAGCTCGGCGCGGACATGATCAAGATGTTCTTCAAGGAGGACTGGACCCCGCCGTTCGCCGACAAGATGATCTTCACCCTGGCCCCGGTGATCGCGATGGGCGCCCTGCTCGTCGCCTTCGCCATCGTGCCGATCACCCCCACCTGGGGCGTGGCGGACCTGAACATCGGCATCCTGTTCTTCTTCGCCATGGCCGGCCTGACGGTGTACGCGGTGCTGTTCGCCGGCTGGTCGAGCAACAACAAGTTCGCCCTGCTCGGCAGCCTGCGCGCCTCAGCCCAGACCATCTCCTACGAGGTGTTCCTGGCCCTGTCGCTGATGGGCATCGTCGCCCAGGTCGGCTCGTTCAACATGCGCGACATCGTCCAGTACCAGATCGACAACGTCTGGTTCATCATCCCGCAGTTCTTTGGTTTCTGTACCTTCATCATCGCCGGCGTCGCCGTGACCCACCGTCACCCGTTCGACCAGCCGGAAGCGGAACAGGAACTGGCGGACGGCTACCACATCGAGTACGCCGGGATGAAATGGGGCATGTTCTTCGTCGGCGAGTACATCGGCATCGTGCTGGTTTCGGCGCTGCTGGCGACCCTGTTCTTCGGCGGCTGGCACGGTCCGTTCCTGGACACCCTGCCGTGGCTGTCGTTCTTCTACTTCGCCGCCAAGACCGGCTTCTTCATCATGCTCTTCATCCTGATCCGCGCCTCGCTACCGCGTCCGCGCTATGACCAGGTGATGGCGTTCAGCTGGAAGGTGTGCCTGCCGCTGACCCTGATCAACCTGCTGGTGACCGGCGCGCTCGTGCTGGCCGCGGCCCAGTAAGGAGAACCACCGTGATCAAAGAAATCATCAACGTCGTGCATGGCACCTTCACCCAGCTTCGCAGCCTGGTGATGATCTTCGGCCATGCCTTCCGCAAGCGCGACACCCTGCAATACCCGGAGGAGCCGGTCTACCTGCCGCCGCGCTACCGTGGCCGGATCGTCCTGACCCGCGACCCCGACGGCGAGGAACGCTGCGTGGCCTGCAACCTGTGCGCCGTGGCCTGTCCGGTCGGCTGCATCTCGCTGCAGAAGGCCGAGACCGAGGACGGTCGCTGGTATCCGGAGTTCTTCCGCATCAACTTCTCGCGCTGCATCTTCTGCGGCCTGTGCGAGGAAGCCTGCCCGACCACCGCGATCCAGCTCACCCCGGACTTCGAGATGGGCGAGTTCAAGCGCCAGGACCTGGTATACGAGAAGCACGACCTGCTGATCTCCGGTCCGGGCAAGAACCCGGACTACAACTACTACCGCGTTGCGGGGATGGCGATCGCCGGCAAGCCGAAAGGCGCCGCGCAGAACGAAGCCGAACCGATCAACGTGAAAAGCCTGCTGCCATAAGGAGACGTCGCGTGGAATTCGCTTTCTATTTCGCTGCCGGCGTCGCCGTCCTGGCCACGCTGCGGGTCATCACCAACAGCAACCCGGTGCATGCCCTGCTCTACCTGATCATTTCCCTGCTGGCCATCTCGATGACCTTCTTCAGCCTCGGCGCACCCTTCGCCGGCGCCCTGGAGATCATCGTCTACGCCGGCGCCATCATGGTTCTGTTCGTCTTCGTGGTGATGATGCTCAACCTCGGCCCGGCCGTGGTCGAGCAGGAGCGCAAGTGGCTCACGCCCGGCATCTGGGTCGGGCCTTCGGCCCTGGCCCTGGTCCTGCTGGTGGAGCTGCTGGTGGTCCTGGCCCGCACCCCGAGCGGTGCCGGCATCGGCCATACCACGGTAGACGCCAAGGCGGTCGGCATCAGCCTCTACGGCCCGTACCTGCTGGTGGTCGAACTGGCCTCCATGCTGCTGCTCGCGGCCCTGGTCGCTGCCTATCACCTGGGTCGTCAAGACGCCAAACAATAAAGGTTCGGCGGGCGCCCTGCGCCCGCCCCAAGGGAACGTAACGCTATGAACGCAATACCACTGGAACACGGCCTGGCCCTCGCCAGCGTCCTGTTCGCCCTCGGACTGGTCGGCTTGATGGTGCGACGCAACATCCTGTTCGTACTGATGAGCCTGGAAGTGATGATGAACGCCGCCGCCCTCGCCTTCGTGGTCGCCGGCAGCCGCTGGGGCCAGCCCGACGGCCAGGTGATGTTCATCCTGGTGCTGAGCCTCGCGGCCGCCGAAGCGAGCATCGGCCTGGCGATCCTGCTGCAACTGTATCGCCGCTTCCACACCCTCGATATCGACGCTGCCAGCGAGATGCGCGGATGAACCTTCTACCTCTTACCTTCCTGTTCCCCCTGGTCGGCTTCCTGCTGCTGTCGTTCTCCCGCGGCAGGTGGTCGGAAAACCTTTCCGCGCTGGTCGGCGTCGGCTCGGTCGGCCTCTCCGCCCTGAGCGCGGCCTGGGCCATCTTCAGCTTCCACAGCACTCCGCCGGAAGGCGGCGCCTACAGCCTGGTGCTATGGCAGTGGATGGCCGCCGGCGATTTCAGCACCAGCTTCACCCTGTACCTGGACGGCCTCTCGGTAACCATGCTCGGCGTAGTTACCGGCGTCGGCTTCCTGATCCACCTGTTCGCCTCCTGGTACATGCGTGGCGAAGCCGGCTATTCGCGCTTCTTCGCCTACACCAACCTGTTCATCGCCAGCATGCTGTTTCTTGTACTGGGCGACAACCTGCTGTTCCTCTACTTCGGTTGGGAAGGCGTGGGCCTGTGCAGCTACCTGCTGATCGGCTTCTACTACAGCAATCGCAACAACGGTAACGCGGCGCTGAAGGCGTTCATCGTCACCCGTGTCGGCGACGTGTTCATGGCCTTCGGCCTGTTCATCCTGTTCCAGCAGTTCGGCACCCTGAACATCCAGGAACTGCTGGTGCTGGCGCCGCAGAAGTTCCCGGAAGGCAACCTCTGGCTGACCCTGGCGACCCTGGCCCTGCTCGGCGGCGCGGTCGGCAAGTCCGCCCAGCTGCCGCTGCAGACCTGGCTGGCCGACGCGATGGCCGGTCCGACCCCGGTCTCCGCGCTGATCCACGCCGCCACCATGGTCACCGCGGGCGTCTACCTGATCGCCCGTTGCCACGGCCTGTTCACCCTGGCCCCGGACATCCTCGAACTGGTCGGCATCGTCGGCGCGGTGACCCTGGTCCTGGCCGGCTTCGCCGCCCTGGTGCAGACCGATATCAAGCGCATCCTCGCCTACTCGACCATGAGCCAGATCGGCTACATGTTCCTCGCCCTCGGCGTCGGCGCCTGGGACGCGGCGATCTTCCACCTGATGACCCACGCCTTCTTCAAGGCCCTGCTGTTCCTCGCCTCTGGCGCGGTGATCGTCGCCTGCCACCACGAGCAGAACATCTTCAAGATGGGCGGGCTGTGGAAGAAGCTGCCGCTGGCCTACGCCAGCTTCGTGGTCGGCGGCGCGGCGCTGGCCGCCCTGCCCTTCCTCACCGCGGGCTTCTACTCCAAGGACGAGATCCTCTGGGAGGCCTTCGCCAGCGGCCATCGCGAACTGCTGATCGCCGGCCTGGTGGGTGCGTTCCTGACCTCGATCTACACCTTCCGCCTGATCTTCGTCGCCTTCCACGGCGAGCCGAAGACCGAAGCCCACGCCGGCCACGGGATTTCCCACTGGCTGCCACTCAGCGTGCTGATCGTCCTGTCGACCTTCGTCGGCGCCCTGATCACCCCGCCGCTGGCCGGCGTCCTGCCGGAAAGCGTCGGCCACGCCGGTGGCGAAGCCAAGCACAGCCTGGAACTGGCCTCGGGCGCCATCGCCATCGCCGGCATCCTGCTGGCCGGCCTGCTGTTCCTCGGCCAGCGCCGCTTCGTCGGCGCCCTGGCGAAGAGCGCCCCGGGTCGCTTCTTCGGTACCTGGTGGTACCACGCCTGGGGCTTCGACTGGCTGTACGACAAGCTGTTCGTGAAACCCTACCTGCTGCTCTGCCAACTGCTGGGGCGCGACCCCATCGACCGTACCCTGGGCGTCGTTCCGTTCAGCGTGCGCGGCGGACACAACCTCCTCAGCCTCACCGAGAACGGCCGCCTGCGCTGGTACGCCGCTTCCCTGGTGGGTGGCGCCGCCATCCTGCTCGGCGCGCTGCTGCTGGCCTAACGAATTCACGGAGAGACTGAGCCTGTCATGATTCTGCCCTGGCTAATCCTGATCCCCTTCATCGGCGGTTTCCTCTGCTGGATCGCCGAACACAGCAGCAAGACCCTGCCCCGCTGGATCGCGCTGCTTTCGATGACCCTGGTCCTGATCCTGAGCCTGTGGATCTGGGCCACCGGCGACTTCCAGCTGGCGCCCGCGCCTGGCGGCGAGCCGGAATGGACCCTGCAGTTCAAGGTGCTGTGGATCGAGCGTCTCGGCATCAGCCTGCACCTGGCGATGGACGGTCTGTCGCTGCTGATGGTCGCCCTCACCGGTCTGCTCGGCGTGCTCTCGGTCCTCTGTTCCTGGAACGAGATCCAGCGCCGCATCGGCTTCTTCCACCTGAACCTGCTGTGGATCCTGGGCGGGGTGATCGGCGTGTTCCTCGCCATCGACCTGTTCCTGTTCTTCTTCTTCTGGGAAATGATGCTGGTGCCGATGTACTTCCTCATCGCGCTGTGGGGACACAGCTCCGATGACGGCAAGAAGACCCGCATCTACGCCGCCACCAAGTTCTTCATCTTCACCCAGGCCAGCGGCCTGGTGATGCTGGTGGCGATCCTCGGCCTGGTGTTCGTCAACTTCAACGCCACCGGCGTGATCACCTTCGACTACGCCACCCTGCTGAAGACCCAGTTGAGCCCGCACGTGGAATGGCTGCTGATGCTCGGCTTCTTCGTCGCCTTCGCGGTGAAGATGCCGGTGGTGCCGGTGCATTCCTGGCTGCCGGACGCCCACGCCCAGGCGCCGACCGCCGGTTCCGTTGACCTCGCCGGCATCCTCCTGAAGACCGCCGCCTACGGCCTGATCCGCTTCGCCCTGCCGCTGTTCCCCAACGCCTCGGCGGAGTTCGCGCCGATCGCCATGTGGCTCGGCATCATCGGCATCTTCTACGGCGCCCTGCTGTCCTTCGCGCAGACCGACATCAAGCGCCTGGTGGCCTACTCCAGCGTTTCGCACATGGGCTTCGTGATGATCGGCATCTACTCCGGCAGCCAGGTCGCGCTGCAAGGCGTGGTGGTGCAGATGATCGCCCACGGCCTCTCCGCCGCGGCGCTGTTCATCCTCTGCGGCCAGCTCTACGAGCGCCTGCACACCCGCGACATGCGCAAGATGGGTGGCCTGTGGTCGCGCATGCCGTACCTGCCGGCGATCAGCCTGTTCTTCGCCTCGGCGTCGCTGGGCCTGCCCGGCACCGGCAACTTCGTCGGCGAGTTCCTGATCCTGATCGGCGCCTTCAAGGTGGTCCCGGTGATCATCGTGATCGCCACCTTCGGCCTGGTCTTCGCCTCGGTCTATTCGCTGATCATGATCCACCGCGCCTACTTCGGCCCCAGCCAGTCCGACGAACCGATCCTCGGCCTCGACACCCGCGAACTGAGCATGGTGCTCGGCCTGGCGGTGCTGCTGGTCCTGCTCGGGGTCTACCCGCAGCCGGTGCTGGACATCTCCGCGGCCAGCATGCACGGCGTGCAGCAATGGCTGGGCGCAGCCCTTTCCACCCTTGCAGGACGGTAGTCGCGAAATGACCTTTACGATCCAACACTTCATCGCGCTCCTGCCACTGCTGATCACCAGCGCCACCCTGGTGGTGGTGATGCTGGCGGTAGCCTGGAAACGCAATCACTCGTTCACCGCCACCCTGTCGGTGATCGGCCTCAACCTGGCCCTGCTGTCGATCCTGCCGGTCCTCGGCGTCACCCCGATCGAGGTGACCCCGCTGGTGCTGGTGGACAACTACGCCTGCTTCTACATGGCCCTGGTGCTGGTCTCCGCCCTGGCCTGCGTGACCCTCGCCCATGCCTACATGGAAAGCTACCCGGGCAACCGCGAGGAGTTGTACCTGCTCCTGCTGCTGGCCACCGCCGGCGGCCTGGTGCTGGTCAGCGCGCAGCACCTGGCCAGCCTGTTCATCGGCCTGGAGCTGCTCTCGGTACCGGTCTACGGGATGGTCGCCTACGCCTTCTTCAACAAGCGTTCGCTGGAGGCCGGCATCAAGTACACCGTGCTGTCGGCCGCCGGTTCGGCGTTCCTGCTGTTCGGCATGGCCCTGCTCTACGCCGAGTCCGGCACCCTGAGCTTCGCCGGTCTCGGCGCCAAGGTCGCCGAGCACGTGCTGAGCGGTCCGCTGGTCGGTGTAGGCGTGGGCATGATGCTGGTCGGCCTGGGCTTCAAGCTGTCGCTGGTGCCCTTCCACCTGTGGACCCCGGACGTCTACGAAGGCGCCCCGGCGCCGGTCTCGGCGTTCCTCGCCACCGCCAGCAAGGTCGCGGTGTTCGCCGTATTGCTGCGGCTGTTCCAGATCGCCCCGGCAGCCCTCGACAACCAGTTGCTGAACATTTCCCTGAGCGTGATCGCGGTCGCCTCGATCCTCTTCGGCAACCTGCTGGCGCTGACCCAGAGCAACATCAAGCGCCTGCTCGGCTATTCGTCGATCGCCCACCTGGGCTACCTGCTGGTCGCCCTGATCGCCAGCAAGGGCATGGCGGTGGAAGCGGTCGGTGTCTACCTGGCGACCTATGTGCTGACCTCTCTCGGCGCGTTCGGCGTGATCACCCTGATGTCCACCCCGTACAGCGGCCGCGATGCCGATGCGCTGTTCGAGTACCGCGGCCTGTTCTGGCGCCGGCCGGTGCTGACCGCGGTGATGACCGTGATGATGCTGTCACTGGCGGGCATCCCGCTGACCGCCGGCTTCATCGGCAAGTTCTACGTGATCGCGGTGGGCGTCGAGTCGCACCTGTGGTGGCTGATCGGCGCCCTGGTGCTGGGCAGCGCCATCGGCCTGTACTACTACCTGCGGGTCATGGTCACCCTGTTCCTGGTCGAGCCGGGCATCCGCCAGCACGACGCGCCGTTCAACTGGGGCCAGCGCGCCGGCGGCATCATGCTGGTGGCCATCGCCCTGCTGGCATTCTTCCTCGGCGTCTACCCGCAGCCGCTGCTGGAGATCCTCCAGCATTCCGGCCTGGCCCTCGCCGGCTGAGTCGCCCGCTCCACGAAAAACCCCGCCTCGGCGGGGTTTTTCTTTGGCCCGTCCCACGCCCCCTCCCCCGCTGCCATGGCATGCTCCGCGCTCCATGGATGAACCCGGAGGCCTCATGCCCACCTTCCACGATATCGACATTCTGCGACACAACAGCGCCAGTTGGGACGCCCAGGCCGCCCGTGACTGCGAATGGTCGCGCCCGGTCGGCGCCGAGGAGGTCGCCGCCGCACGCCGCGGCGACTGGGCGGTGAAGCTGACCCCGGGCGCGTTACCCGCTCACTGGCTGGGCGACGTACGCGGCCGCGAGATCCTCTGCCTGGCCTCGGCCGGCGGCCAGCAGGCGCCGATCCTCGCCGCCGCCGGCGCACGGGTCACGCTGTTCGACGCCTCGGCGGGACAGCTGGACAAGGACCGCCAGGTCGCCGCCCGCGACCGCCTCGAACTGGCCTGCGTGCAGGGCGACATGCGCGACCTCTCGACCTTCGCCGATGCCTCCTTCGACCTGGTCTTCAACCCCATCTCCAATCTCTACGTCGACGATGTCCTGCCGGTCTGGCGCGAATGCGCGCGGGTGCTGCGGCCGGGTGGCAAGCTGCTGGCGAGCTTCTACAACCCGGCGCTGTTCATCGAGGACCGCTCGCCGGAACTGGCAGAGCAGGGCCTGATCCGGCCGCGACATCGCCTGCCCTACTCCGACCTGGAAAGCCTCTCCGCCGAAGCCCTCGCGGCGAAGCGCGAGAAAGGCGAAGCACTGGTGTTCGGCCATAGCCTGACCCAGCAGATCGCCGGCCAGCTCGCCGCCGGCCTGCTGCTGCAGGATTTCTACGAAGACTGGCAACCGCACCCGCGCTTCGTCATCGACCGCTTCATGCCGACCTTCCTCGCCACCTGCGCGCTCAAGCCGTACCCCAGCGCGGCATGAACGCGCCGGCACTCAGTCCGGGATGGGCAGGCGCAGGCGCATGACCGCGCCACCTTGCGCGGCGTTGCCAGCCTCGATCGAGCCCTTGTGCTCTTCGACGATGCGCTGGACGATGGCCAGGCCAAGCCCGGTGCCTTTGCGTCGCCGGGTGAAGAAAGGATCGAAGATGAACGGCAGGTCTTGCGGCGCAAAGCCGGCGCCGGAATCCTCCACCCGGCACTCGGCCAAGCGCTGGCCGTTGTCCGCGAGCATCCTGGCGGCCACCGTCACCTGGCTGCCGGCCGGCGCGTGCTGCACCGCATTCTCGATCAGGTTGACGAAGACTTGCAGCAAACGGCCATGATTCATCGGCAGTGCGCCGTCGCAACCGTCCACCCGCTGGACGATGTCCACGCCCGCCGCTTCGGCGGCCGGGCCGCAGATGCGCGCCGCCTCGGCGATGACCTGGCCGAGGCGGCCGCTGGCGAACGCCTCGCCCGGTGGACGGCCGTATTCGAGCAGGTCCGTCATCAACTTGTTCAGCCGTCCCACCTCGCGGCGCAGCACTTCCCGGTGGCGCTCGCCGCCCCTGCCGCCGTTGGCGCTCGCCTCCAGCGCATCCAGGGTAGAGGAGATGCCGAACAGCGGATTGCGCACCTCGTGGGCGACGCCCGCCACCAGGCTGCCCATGGCCGCCATCGCCTCGCTTCGGCGTAGCTCCGCCTGCAGCTTTTCCCGTTCGCGCTCGGAGCGTTCGCGTTCCGCGATCTCCTCGCGCAGCTCGGCGACCGTCAGCCGCAACCTCCGCTCGCTGTCCTCCAGCAGTCCCCTGGACACCGTGCTTTCCTGCAGCCGCGCCACCATCCGGTTGAACTGCCGGGCGAGGTCATCGAACTCATCCCTGCCCCGCTCGGCGATGCGGTAGTCGAGGTCGCCCGCACCGATCGCCCGGGTTCCCGACGCCAGCGTTCGCAACGGCCGGACGATCGCCAGCACCAGCGAGGCGCCGACGGCCAGCGCGACCAGCAGGTAGAGGGGAATCGCGTAGCGCAGCATGTCCAGCACCCGCAGCGCGATTCGGTCCGCCTCTTCCTGCGGAGCCGTCAACCCCTTCGCCGCCAGCGGCTCGACCTCCTCGTCGCAGACATCGTCGATGTGTTCCTGCAGCCTGGCGAATTCCCTGGCAAGGGTATGCAGGGCGTCCTCGCCGGCGAGCCATTCCTCGACGCCACTCCTGACCAGAACGCGCAGCGCCTCGACCTCGTCCCCGCGCCGCCGCGCCGCCATCCCCAACGGCAAGCGGCGATAACCCGAGACGGCCCGCTCGAGCGCGTCGAGGCTCTCCAGCACCTGGCGCGTCGCCAGCGGCGTCGGCCCGTGCGCGAAGGCGGAAAGCCGGGACGCCGTGTTCGCCGCCTGCGCCTCCAGGTTCGCCAGCGCGGCCAGCGCCCGCCTCCGGTCCGGCTCCCGCCCCGGCAGCGTCGAGGCCTGGGGCTGGCCGGCGACCGCCTCGATCCGCTGCAGCTGGCCGGCCACGCGCGCGAAGACGCGGTCGAGGCGGTCCCTCCTATCCATCAGCGTGGCGCCGATCCTGGTGAGCTTGCCGAAGTCGCTGGCGAGGTGGCGTCCCAGTTCGATTTCCCGTCCGCTCCTGCTCAACCGCATGTAGCTGGCGTGATAGCGGGCAAAGTCGTCGCTGTCGTTCACGGTCTCCGCGCGGATCTCCGGATCGGGCCGGGCCAGGTACTGCAATACCCCGAACGCGTACTCGCCGACGTTCTTCTCCATCTCGAGGGCGGCGATGCTGAACGGCGCGCCGATGCGCTCGAGCCTGGTCAGGTGCCCGACGACCTCCTCCAGGCCGCGGTAGACGTAGAGCATCGATACCACGCCGAACACCACGATGATCGCGATGCCCGCGTAGATCCTCGCCTTGACCATGTCGCGCTCCTCCCTGCCGCGCCGTGAATTCCGCATGCCGGCGCCCAGGCGCCGGCATGCGGGCTCAGCCGGGTTCGTTCTGCGCTGCGACGATCCCGTGCATCTTGATCTTCTGGTAGAGCGTGCTGCGCGGAATGCCGAGGCGCAACGAGGCCTGCTCGACCTTGCCGCCCACTTCGCGCAGCACCCGCTTGATGTGCTGCCGCTCGACCTGTTGCAGCGTCAGGCTGGTATCGCTGGCCGGCGCATCCTGGAGGGCGACCGGCTCGAAGCGCAGGTCGCGGCGGCTGATGGTATCGCCAGCGCACAGCAACGCCGCGCGTTCGAGCACATTGCGCAGCTCGCGGATATTGCCCGGCCAGGCGTAGCCACGCAGCGCCTGTTCGGCGTCCTCGCTGAGCCGCGCGCTGCGGCCGGCATCGCCGGCCAGGCGCTCGAGCAGCATCCGCGCGAGCATGGGGATATCCTCCTGGCGCTCGCGCAGCGCGGGCATGGTCAGCGGAATGCTGCTGATCCGGAAGTACAGGTCGCTGCGGAAGGTCCGTGCCTTGACCTTGTCGGCGAGGTCCTGGTGGGTGGCGGCGATCAGCCGGATGTCGACTTCACGCTCGCGTACCGCGCCCAGGCGGCGAAAGCGCTTTTCCTCCAGCACCTTGAGCAGCTTGGGCTGCACGCGCGGATCGACATCACCGATCTCGTCGAGGAAGACCGTGCCGCCATCGGCGATCTCGAGGATGCCCTGCTTGCTGGCGCTCGCTCCGGTGAAGGCGCCCTTCTCGTGGCCGAACAGCTCGGTTTCCAGGAAGTCCGGCGACAGGCCCGCGCAATTCAGGTCGACGAAAGGCTCGTCGGCGCGCGGACCGTGCCGATGCAGCCACTTGGCCAGCAGGCTCTTGCCGGTGCCGGTCTCTCCGAGGATGAGGATCGGGCTGTCGCTGCCCATCAGCTTCTCGACCTGCTCGGCCAGCTTGCGGATGGCGGGACTCTCGCCGAACAGCGGGTCGATCCGCTCGCGCTTCTCGCGGGTCGCGGCGACCCGCTGCTGGCGCTGCAGCCGGCGGTTGTCCAGCAGGCGCGTGAGGATGGCGTGCAGCGCCGGCATCTCGATCGGCTTGGTGAGGAACTGCTCCGCGCCCTCCTTGATCGCCTGCACGGCGAGGTCGATCGAGCCGTAGGCTGTCAGAACGATCACCGGCACCTCCGGCTCGACTCGCCGGAAGTCGCGCAACAGGTCCAGCGCGCTGCCGTCATGCAGGCGATAGTCGATGACCGCGACATCCGGCGGCGACGCCTGGAACAGCTCGCGGGCCCGCTGGCAGCTGTCGGCATCGACCACGCCGTAGCCTCGCGACTCGAGGAACTCGCGCATGCCGAAACGGATGCTGTCCTCGTCGTCGACGATCAGTATTCGGGTTCTCGCCAAGATTGGTCTCCACGAGGGCCAGCGCCCCCCTAAAACGCCAGCTGCGTGCGCAGCGCGAGGATCTCCGGGTCGTCCCTCCTGCCCCGGCGCTCACTGCGCACGTCGATGTAGTCGAGCATGATACGCAGGTGCTTGGTGGCGTAGTAGTTGACGCCCAGCGCCAGGTTGCTCTCCTCGCCCCCCCGCAGCCTGCCATCGTCGAGGTCGAGATGGCTGTAGCGCGCGACCAGCTCCCAGGCGCCACCCGGCCGCTGCAGCGGAACGCCCCTGAACCGACCGTTCCTGTACTGGCGAGACTCACCGGTGAGCAACCAGCTGCCCATCACGTACCAGCCCCGCAGGTGCGCATCGGGGCTGCCGTGGCTGCGCTCCAGCGCGGCGCGCATCCATTCCGCCTGCAGCGAGAGCGGGCCGGAGCGCCAGGCGGCCTCGAGCCCGCCGCGCTCGATACGCTCGACATCGCGCAGCGTGCCGGTGTTCAGCAGCTTCACGTCCGCGACCCTGGATTCCGGCCGCGCATTGAACTTGACGTCGCCCTTCGGGCGTTCGAACACCGCGGCGAGGCCCAGGTGCAGCAGGGTTCCGCCCGCGCCACCATCAACCGGGGTGAAGGTCGCCCGCGCCGCGGCACCGCGGCCCTGGTCGCCGCCATCGATGGAGGAGCCGAAGCCCATGGCCGACAGGGTGTAGCGCTCGCGGTTCCTGCCGAGTCCCGCGCCAAGCCGCCGCGCCGGAGCGAAGGCGGCGGTCGGCAATGCCCGTTCGATGAAGCCGATGTTGTTCGAGCTGGTCAGTTCCTCCAGCCCGAACGGCACCTTGAACTGGCCGATGTCTATATCGGCAGGCTTCCAACCCTCGTAGCGAAGCGCGACGTCGTCGAAGCCATCCTTGAACCTGCCCACCTTGGTGGAACCGTCATCGGTGACCTGATAGGGATCGGCAAAATCGTAGGAAAGCTCGAACGACCAGTCGTCAACGAGCCTGCCGTCGACACCCAGCTTCGCACGGCGCACGAGGAAGCCATTGTCCAGCGGCTTGACGTCGGCCCGGTGCGCCGCGTAGTCGAGATGCAGGCGGCCGCCGAGCTTGATCTCGAACGCGCCCGCGTCTGTCACCGCCGCCAGGCATGCCATGGGCAAAGCGAGCAACAGGGTCTTCTTCATGCCGCGCTCCGCCGGAATCCGTGGTTGGCTGCTCATGGCCGGGCCACCAGCACGAAGAGCGTGTCCCGGTTGACCAGGCCGGCGTTGTCGCTGACCAGCAGGATGTGGCGGGAGTCGAGCAGGGTCATGCCCTCGAAGTTGTCCGGCCCGACGGGAAGGATGGCCAGGACCTCGGCGGCGCACAGGCCGTCCGCGCCACAGGCGGCGAGATCGATGCGGCGCACGCTGGCCGACAGCGCGTCCTTCGAGCCCGCCTTGTTGCGCTCGAGAACGACCAGGCTGCCATCCGGCAGCACGTCGATCGCCTTGAGCCGGCTGCCGGGCGACTGCCGCGCGAAGGACCAGTGCCGCCCCCTGGCGTACACCACATGGCGCTCGTCCGGCTGTCCCAGCAGCGGCGACTCGGGGGCGGTCAGGAGGCCGTGCGCGGGATGCATCGCCACCGCCTCCAGGCCGCGGCCCTTCTTGCGATAGAGGTTCAGGTCGGCGGCTGGCGACGGTACTTCCAACTCGCCCAGCAGACGGCCATCAACGCTGAAGCGGGCGAGCCTGGACGGTTTGCCTTCCAGCGCGACGACGAGTTCGCCAGCCGCCCGGCCGTTCGCCGCATCGAGCAGCGCCAGGCCTTCCGCATTGAATTCCCCGGCGTTGCCGCCAGCGCCTTGCGCATCCAGCAGGGCGCTGGCGGCGATCGGCTCGAGCTCGGCGAGCGTGTCACCGTCGAGGCGCAGGCGGAAATGGAACAGGTGGCCGGTGTCGGATACGGCGTACAGGCGTTTCTTCTCCGCGTCCCAGGCCAGGCCGGAAAGCTCGCTCAGGAGGACGCCGTCCACCTTCGCGGTGGAGGGGAAGGCGAAGCGCGTCGGATCGGAGCGCACGCTGGATGGCGCCGGTGCGGAAGATGTCCTGGCGACATCGGCGTCCCGGTCGCAGGCCGTCAATAGTGCGAGACTGGCCAGGATGGCGGTCGGCAGTAGTTTGCGATGCATGGGTTTTCCTTGCGTGGGTGGACAGCCTGGCAGGAGGCAGGATGCGGTTCGTGGCTCACGGCCACGCGGCGCGGACGGGAAGCGCGTCGAGCTTGCGCAGCGCGGGCAACAGCTTGTTGTACTTGCCGACCCTCCCCAGCGCGGCCAGGCTGACGCAGTACTTGGACGCGCCATTGGTGGGATGCTGGTGCAGGGCGCGGAGAATCTTGTCGGCGATGCCGTTGGCGTTGCCCGACTTGGTCTCGACGATGACCAGGTCGTCGTCTATCCGGCAGGTGCCGGAGGCATCCATGAACACCAGGCCACGGTCGATGGTCATGCGCTCGCCGCCCTCCCTGGCGACCAGCGTCGTCCTGCGGTAGCGCATCCACACGACGGGCTCCAGCACCTGCTCGAACGCGCGACCGTAGAGTTCGCGGTAGGCCGCGCGGATCTGCGCCTCGCTGCCTTCGTCCAGCCTCCCGTATTGCTCCAGCGGGCAGGCCACGCGGCGTTTCTCGGTCTGCCCGCGCTTGCCCTTGAGCTTGATCTCGGCGAAGCACAGGCGGGCGTCGACGTAGCGACGCATGCGAATCTTGCAGCGCTGGCGGCGGCCACGGTGGTGGTCGAAGTAGCTGGTGTGGGCGGGATCGTCGAAATAGCAGGTGTCGTAGGTGAAGTCGCGCGTCCCGTCGATCTCGAGCATGTCGAAGCGTTCGGCCAGTTCCGTCCAGGCCGGCGCCAGGCATTCCTCGCGAACCACGTACTTGTTGTCGCGGCGCACCAGCATCGAGGCGGTGGCATTGAGCCGTTCGAGGCCGATGGCGCGGAACAGCTGGTCCGGACGGGCCGGGCAAGCCTCGTCGGCTCGGGACACCGCGCGGCGCGGGGCGAAGGCGAGCGGCTCGGTATGCAGGTTCATGGCGGTCGTCCTCAACGTTTGCGGTAGAAGACCCGCATGCTGGCCGTGTCATTGAGGTAATCGATGGAGCGGACCTCGTAGGACACCACTTCCACGCCGAGCCGCTCGGCGATGTCGGCGTTCATCGCCGCGGGGTCGGAGAGCGCATGCACGTTGATCTGGTCGAAGGTGATCTTGATGTTCTCCACCGAGCGCAGGATCCGTGGATGGTCGAATACGTAGGCGCCCAGCAGCACTAGCAGCACCGTCGCCGCGATCAGCGGCAGCGTGGTGCCCTGCACCGAGCAGATGACCGCGATGGCGACGCTGCCGAAGAAATAGGTGATCTCGATCTTGCTGATCGGCTCGGAGCGCAGGGTGAACAGCGCGAGGATGGCGAACAGGCCGAAGCCGGCGGCGACGCTGAACTCGACGCTGGAGAGGATGGTCAGCACGGCGAACACGAAGATGTTGAACAGCGCCGCGGCGGTGACCAGTTCCTTGTCCTGGTGGCGCCGGTAATACATGCCGAAGATCAACACGAGTGCCGCGACGATGTCGATACAGAAGCGGGCCAGTAATTCGAACAGGGGGGTGTGAAGGAAAGCTGATAGCAAGGTTCTACTCCGATATGGGCGAAATGCCGTGTTTCGGAGCCAGATAGCAGGCCGCGTGCCAAACCAGGCAAGCGCCCTCAGGCCTTCATTAAAAGGCCTTTATTATCAATAAGATAAAAATTAAACCCGAGGCCTTCGGCACGCCTCGCAGCGCTCGCTGCGGCCATCCGAGAGGGAGGGATTCCAGGATCCGGACCGGATTCTGGATTTCATAAAACCGGGCGCTTCCTCCGTGCCGACAGCGCCTGCGCAACGTCCTCCGGCGGGGAGCGCACCACGAAAAAAGCCGTGGCTGGAGCCACGGCTTCTTCTGCTTCGGCGCGCGGCGCGCCCGCGATCAGGCCAGCGGTTCCTCCTCGCGCCCGGTGAACAGGTCCCAGCTGGCCATGAACAGCGCGGCGATCAGCGGACCGATGACGAAACCGTTGAGGCCGAACAGGGCCATGCCGCCGAGGGTGGAGATCAGCACCACGTAGTCCGGCATCTTGGTGTCCTTGCCGACCAGGATCGGGCGCAGGATGTTGTCCACCAGGCCGATCACCACCACGCAGAACAGGATCAGCACCACGCCCTGCCAGATCGCCCCGGTGAGCAGGAAGTAGGCCGCCACCGGCGCCCAGATCAGCGCCGCGCCGATCGCCGGCAGCAGCGACAGGAAGGCCATCAGGGTGCCCCAGAGCAATGCGCCCTCGATGCCCAGCAGCCAGAAGATCAGGCCGCCGAGGGCGCCCTGGGTGGCGGCCACGGCGATGTTGCCCTTCACCGTGGCGCGGATCACCGTGGTGAACTTGGCGAACAGATGGTGCTTGTGTTCCTGGCTCAGCGGCACCGCCTGCTTGATCCGCCGGCCGAGCACACGACCGTCGCGCAGGAGGAAGAACAGCAGGTAGAGCATGATGCCGAAGCTGATGACGAAGTCGAAGGTGTTCTGGCCGATGCTGAACGCCTTGGTCGCCACCACCTGGCTGGCCTGCATGGCCACCGAGGAAAGCTTCTCCTGAAGGCTGGCGAGGTTGGTCAGGTCGAAGCGCTCCAGCCACTGGTGCACCGAGGGCGGCAAGGCGGCCACCGCCTGCTGCAGGTAGGCGGCGAAGTTCAGCTCGCCGGACTTGACCCGCTGGTAGACGCTCGCGCCTTCCTGCACCAGCGAGCCGGCGATGAAGATCACCGGGATGATCACGATCAGTACGCAGATCGACAGGGTGATCAGCGCCGCGAGGTTCTTCCGGTCCTTCAGGCGCACCTGCAGGCGGCGCTGCACCGGGGCGAAGATGATCGCCAGGATGGTGCCCCAGAACACCGCGCCGTAGAACGGCAGCAACAGCCAGCCGAAGGCGAGCGTGACCACCGCCAGCAACAGGAGAAAGGTCCGGGATTCCAGTTTCGTGTCGAGCATGTCCAATCCGTCTGGCAGTGGGAAGCAAAGCATTAGTCAGCCGGCGGGCGCGGATCGTTCACGCGCGCCGGTCGGCTTCGCCGAATAATGACAGGAAGGCTCTGTGGCGCACCACTGCCGGCTGGCTCTTTTGCCGGCAGCGGTCACGCGGGAAGGCTCAGATGCGGAACTGCCCGACCAGCCGGCCCAGGCCCTGGCCCAGCTGCGCCAGGTTGCGGGCGGTCTGCGCGCCCTGCTGGGCCTCGTCGGCGACGCTGTCCACGGCGCCGGCGATCTGGTGCACGCTGCGGTTGATCTCCTCGGCCACCGCGGTCTGTTCCTCGGCGGCGCTGGCGATCTGCGCGTTCATCGCGTTGATGGTGGCGATCAGCTGGGCGATGGCGTCCAGCGAGTCGCCGGCCTGGTTGGCCTGGCTGCTGGTGCCCTCCCCGGCCTCGCCCGAGCGGCGCATGGCGTCGACCGCGGCGTTGGTGCCCTGCTGCAGGCGATCGATCATGCCCTGGATCTCCTGGGTGCTCTGCTGGGTGCGGCTGGCCAGCGCGCGCACCTCGTCGGCGACCACCGCGAAACCGCGCCCGGCCTCGCCGGCGCGGGCCGCCTCGATGGCCGCGTTGAGCGCCAGCAGGTTGGTCTGCTCGGCGATGGAGCGGATCACCCCGAGCACACTGACGATGGACTGCACGTCCTGCTGCAGGCTGTCCAGCGAAGTGCCGCTGTCGCGGATCTCGCCGACCAGCGCATGGATGCGCTCGATGCTGCCGTCCACCACGCGCTTCGCCGCCTGGCCTTCGTGGTCGGTCTGCTGCGCGGCCTCGGCGGCGCGCTGGGCGCTCTGCGCCACTTCATGGGCGGCGGCGGACATCTCGTTGATCGCGGTGGCGACCTGGTCGGTCTCGTGGCGCTGGCGCTCCATGGCCTGCTCGGAGCGCTCGGCCTGGGCCGACATCTGCTCGACCAGTTGCTTGAGGTCGCCGGTCATCCCGGCGATCTGCCGCACCAGGCCGTGGATCTTCTCGACGAAGCGGTTGAAGGATCCGGCCAGTTCGCCCAGCTCGTCGTGGCTGGTCACCGGCAGGCGACGGGTCAGGTCGCCCTCGCCGGCGGCGATGTCGTCGAGGTTCTGGCGGATCTGGTGCAGCGGCCGCAGCATCGCGTTGGCCAGCGTCAGGCCGACCACCAGCAACACCACCAGGAGCACGCCGGCGATGCCGACGATGCTGGCGATCAGGGTGCCGATGCGCTCGTCGATGGCCTGCTTGATCTCCCCCAGCTGCGCCTCGACGCCGTCGAGGTTGATCGCCGAGCCGATCACCATGTCCCACTTCGGCAGGTACAGGGTGTACGACAGCTTCGGCACCATCACGCTCTCGTTGCCCGGCAGCGGCGAGGTGTAGGTCACGTAGTGGCTGCCGTTGCGACCCGCCTCCACCAGCTCGCGGTTGAGGTACACGCCGCTGGGGTCGCGGCGGTCGCGGAAGCTCTTGCCGACGTCGACCGGGCTGTCGCCGCGAAACAGGCGCACCACCTGGGAGTCGTAGCCGAAGATGTAGCCGTCCTTGCCGTACCTGATCTTCGACAGGCGGGCGATGGCCTCGGTGCGGGCGTCAAGGTCGCCATTGGCCGAACGGTCGTACTCGGCCTGGATGCTGCCCATGGCGATCTGCACGTAGTGTTCGAGTTCGGCGCGGCGGTCGCCGAGCAGGCGCTCGCGGGTTTCCTTTATTTCGGCATCGGCCTGGTTGTGCAGGATCAGCACCGCCCCGCCGCTGAGCACCAGGGCGAAGAGCAGCACCGGCACCATGGCCAGCAGGAGGACTTTGGATTTCAGGGTCAGACGCATCATCAACTCCTAGCATGACGCCCAATAAAAAACGGGATTCCCGATTCATCGGCAATCCCGTCGGAAGCTTAAGCGGCCGGCCCGACATTCCGTCAGGCGACCGCCTGGAACGGAACTCAGAGCAGCATCGCAGCGGCCCAGCCGAACACCAGCAAGGGCAGGTTGTAGTGCAGGAAGGTCGGCACCACGGTGTCCCAGATGTGGTTGTGCTGGCCGTCGACGTTGAGCCCGGAGGTCGGCCCGAGGGTCGAGTCCGAGGCCGGCGAGCCGGCGTCGCCCAGGGCGCCGGCGGTACCGACGATGCTGACGATGGCCAGCGGGCTGAAGCCCAGCTGCACGGCCAGCGGGACGAAGATCGCGGCGATGATCGGCACGGTGGAGAACGACGAGCCGATGCCCATGGTCACCAGCAGGCCGACCAGCAGCATCAGCATGGCGCCGACCGCCTTGCTGTTGCCGATCCAGGCCACCGAGGCGTCGACCAGGCTCTGCACCTCGCCGGTGGCCTTCATCACCTCGGCGAAACCGGCCGCGGCGATCATGATGAAGCCGATGGTGGCCATCATCTTCATGCCTTCGGTGAACAGGTCGTCGGCCTCCTTCCAGCGCACCACGCCGGACAGCGAGAAGACCACGAAACCGACCAGCGCGCCGATGATCATCGAGTCCAGCCACAGCTGCACGACGAACGCGGCGACGATGGAGACCCCGGCCACCGCCAGGCTCTTCGGGTTGTAGGCGACATCGACGCGTTCGGCCCGCTCGATCTTCTGCAGGTCGTAGGCGCGCTTGCGCCGGTAGCTGAACAGCACCGCGACGAGCAGTCCGGCGAGCATGCCCAGGGCCGGGATGAACATGGCGTGGGTGACGTCGATCCCGCTGATGTCGACGCCGTTGCGCGCCACGTTGGCCAGCAGAATCTCGTTTAGGAAGATGTTGCCGAACCCTACCGGCAGGAACATGTACGGGGTGATCAGGCCGAAGGTGATGACGCAGGCGATCAGCCGGCGATCGATCTGCAGCTTGCTCAAGACATAGAGCAGCGGCGGCACCAGCAGCGGGATGAAGGCGATGTGGATCGGCAGGATGTTCTGCGAGGACACCGCCACGCAGAGCAGCAGGACCACCAGGATCCACTTGAACGCGCCGGTGCCCTTGCCCTGTGCATCGTGCCGGCCGAGCAGCGCCAGGACCCTGTCGGCCAGCGCATGGGCCACGCCGGAGCGGGCGATGGCCACGGCGAAGGCGCCGAGCATGGCGTACGACAGGGCCACCGTGGCGCCCCCGCCGAGGCCGCCGTTGAAGGCCTTCAGGGTGCCCTCCAGACCGAGGCCGCCGAACAGTCCGCCGACCACCGCGCCGATGATCAGCGCCAGCACGACATGCACACGGCAAAGGCTGAGGACGAGCATCAGCCCTACCGCCAGCACCACTGCGTTCATCGTTGAACTCCTTGCGAATGAAACGAAGCCGGCCGTTTGCGGCCGAAAAAAGGGGCGTACTCTGCTACAGCCGCCCGCCCCTGTCAAAGCCGCGCATAGGCGAATGTCGCCTGGCTATGATCCGTTGTGCACGCTTCTTGCCTGCCATTCGCCGAACGACGGCATTCCGGCGCCAGTCAACAGGCCACTGTCAAGAATGGAAGCGCCCTGCCGATATCTCCTGGGCCCCCGCAGTTTCTTCGTACAAGGACCCCTCCCATGCTCCTTCGCCGCCTGTCCATCCAATGGAAGATCACCCTGCTGGCAGGGCTCTGCCTGCTCGGCGTGGTCGCCTTGCTGGTCGGCCTTTCGGTCTACCGCATGCAGCACAGCTCCGTGCTGGTGAAAAGCGCCAGCACGCAGATGCTCGACGAATCGGCGCGCCTGCGCCTGGCAGCCCGCGGGGAATTGCAGGCGCTGCGCATCCAGCGCTACTTCATGGACGCCTTCCAGTACGGCAAGGGCTTCTCGCGGCAGATCCTGTTCCTCCGCGACCAGGCGCAGAAGCGTTTCCTCGACGCCTACGACCTGCGCGAGGACCTGACCCGCCAGGTGCGCACCGCACTGGCCGCCAATCCCGAGGTGCTCGGCCTGTACGTGGTGTTCGAGCCCAACGCACTGGACGGCAAGGACGAACTGTTCGTCGACCAGCCCGCCCTCGGCAGCAACGACAAGGGTCGCTTCTCGCTGTACTGGGCGCAGGCCACGCCGGGACAGCTGGAATCCGAGTCGATGGTCGAGTCCGAACTCGCCGACACCAGCACCGGGCCCAGCGGCGCCCCCTACAACGCCTGGTACACCTGCCCGAAGGAAAGCGGGCAGCCCTGCGTGCTCGATCCCTATTTCGACAAGGTGGGCGAGCGCCAACTGCTGATGACCAGCATCGCCTTCCCCCTCGAACTGGATGGCAAGGTGATCGGCGTGATGGGCCTGGACATCAACCTGAGCAGCCTGCAGGCGCTCAGCGAACAGGGCAATCGCGAACTCTACGACGGCGTTGGCCGGGTCGGCATCCTCAGTCCCGCCGGGCTGTTCGCCGGCAACAGCCACGATGCCGGCCTGCTCGGGCAGAACCTGGCCAAGGCCGATCCGCAGCACGCCGGCGAGCTGCTGCAGCTGCTGGCCGCCGGCAAGAGCCAGCTGTTCAACGAGAGCGACGACCTCAAGGTGCTGCAACCGTTGCAGCCGATTCCCGGCGCCAAGCCCTGGGGCGTTCTCCTCGAAGTACCCAAGAGCGCCCTGCTCGGCCCGGCACTGGCGCTGGAGCGACAGCTGGACGACATGCGCCGCGAAGGCACCTGGGTCGAACTGGGCCTCGGCCTCGGCGCGGCGGTGCTCGGCCTGCTGGTCCTGTGGCTGACCGCCCGTGGCGTGACCCGGCCGATCCTCGGCGTCGCCCACATGCTGCGCGACATCGCCAGCGGCGAAGGCGACCTGACCCAACGCCTGCCGCACACCGGCCGCGACGAGCTGGGCGAGCTGGCCGGCTGGTTCAACCGCTTCCTCGACAAGCTGCAACCGATCATCCGTGACGTGAAGGTCTCGGTGCGCGACGCGCGCAGCACCGCCGACCAGTCGGCGGCGATCTCCAGCCAGACCAGCGCCGGCATGCAGCAGCAGTTCCGCGAGATCGATCAGGTCGCCACCGCCTCCCACGAAATGACCGCCACCGCCCAGGACGTCGCCCGTAGTGCCGCCCAGGCCGCCGACGCCGCGCGCGGCGCCGACCAGGCGACCCGCGACGGGCTGGCGCTGATCGACCGTACCACCCAGGGCATCGACAGCCTGGCCGCCAACCTGACCGGCGCCATGGGCCAGGTCGAGCAGCTGGCCAGCAGCAGCGAGGAAATCGGCTCGGTGCTGGAAGTGATCCGCGCCATCGCCGAGCAGACCAACCTGCTGGCGCTCAACGCGGCCATCGAGGCGGCCCGCGCCGGCGACGCCGGGCGCGGCTTCGCGGTGGTCGCCGACGAGGTGCGCAACCTGGCCCGGCGCACCCAGGACTCGGTGGAACAGATCCGCGGGGTCATCGAAGGCCTGCAGCAAGGCACCCGCGACGTGGTCGACGCCATGCACGGCAGCCATCGCCAGGCCCAGGGCAGTGTCGAGCAAGTGGAAGAAGCGGTGGCCGCGCTACAGCGGATCGGCGAGGCGGTGACGGTGATCAACGACATGAACCTGCAGATCGCCAGCGCCGCCGAGGAACAGAGCTCGGTGGCCGAGGAGATCAACCGCAACGTCGCGGCGATCCGCGACGTCACCGAGTCGCTGTCGAGCCAGGCCGAGGAATCGGCCCAGGTCAGTCAATCGCTGAACCGCCTGGCCAACCACCAGCAGGGCCTGATGGAGCAGTTCAAGGCCTGACCACTCACGGCCTGAACAGCGCCGGGGGGCCGTAGGTGCCCCAGAACGCCAGGCGCGCCAGCGAACGCAGGCCGTTGCGCAGGCGCGCCGGGGGCCCCGCCTCGGTGACGCCGGCCGCTGGCGCCTCGGCCTGCCGCGCGGCGCCACGCTCGCCGCGCAGCGCGCCTTCCAGGGCCTGCTCGTAGCGCGCCTGCGCGGGCGCCGCCGGGGCGCGCCGCTGGTCCCGCGGCCCGCCAGACTCGCCCAGCAGGAACACCAGCACCGGCAGCATCAGCGCCCAGCGCCAGCGCCCCCTACCCATACACCCTTTCATCGCCCAGCACCTCCTTGCAGGAAGCCCGGGATGCTAGTGAAGCCGCTGTGGGGAAATCTTGCCGGGACTGTCGGCAAATGGTGAAGAACTGTTAAGCCCGCGCACGCGAGCCCTTCTGCAACGGCAACTCGACGCTCACCCGCAGACCGCCCAGCGGGCTGTCCTCGAGGCCCAGGCGGCCGCCGCAGGCCTCGGCGATATCGCGGGCGATGCCCAGGCCGAGGCCATGGCCGCTGACCTGCTCGTCGAGCCGGGTACCGCGCTCCAGCACCGCCTGGCGCTGATCCGGAAGAATGCCGGGGCCGTCGTCGTCGACCCGCAAGCGGGCGATCCCATCGCCCTGCTCGATGGCCAGGCGCACCTCGCTATCGGCCCATTTGCAGGCGTTGTCCAGCAGGTTGCCGAGCATCTCCAGCAGATCCTCGCGGTCCCACGGCAGGCGCAACCCCGGCGGCGCGCTCCAGGCCACCCGCAGGTGCGGGCCGTGGATCAGGCGCAGGGTGTCGCACAGCGACGGCAACTCCTCGGCGCAATCGAAGTGCGCGCCGGGCAGCGCTTCGCCGACCAGGCGCGCCTTGCCCAACTCGCGCCCCAGGCGCTGCTGGATCTGCTCCAACTGTTCGCGCAAGACCTGCCGCAACTCCGGCTGGCGCGCCATCTCCTCGCGCTCGGCGAGGCTGACCAGCACCGCCAGCGGCGTCTTCAGGGCATGGCCGAGGTTGCCCAGGGCGTTGCGCGAGCGCTTCAGGGTGTCCTCGGTGTGGCTCAGCAGGTGGTTGATCTGCTCCACCAGCGGCTCCAGCTCCTCGGGCACCTGGCTGTCCAGCTGGCTGCGCTGGCCCTGCTGCAGCTGGGCGATCTGCAGGCGCACCTGCTCCAGCGGACGCAGCGAACGACGCACGGTCAGGCGCTGTAACAGCAATACCAGCAGCAGCGCCACCGCGCCGGCGCCCAGGCCCAGCCACTGCACGCGGGCGAAGCTTTGCAGGATCGGTGTGTAGTCCTGCGCCACGACGATCCGCAGTTTCTGCCCCATGCGCTTGTAGTGGCCGCGGAACACCAGCAGTCGCTGCGACTCGGGCCCATCGACCAGGCCCTTCACCAGCCCTTTCTTGTGCGGCACCTCCAGCTCGCTGTCCCACAGGGAGCGTGAGCGCCAGGTGTCCTTTTCCAGTTCGATGATGAAATAGCGCCCGGAATACGGGCGCTGGAACGCCGGGTTGAGGCGTCGTTCGTCCAGTTGCATGCCGTTCGGTCCGCGCACCATGGCCACCAGCAGGTTCTCCGCCTCTTCGCGCAGGTTGCCGGCGAAGTAACGCCGCAGGCCCTGGTCGAACAGCCACAGGCCGGTCTGCGCGAGGGCCAGGCCGACCACCAGCAGCACCGCGAACAGGCCGACGCTCAGGCGCCGCTGGATCGACCTCATCCGCCGGCCACCCCGGCGTAGCGGTAGCCCTGCCCACGGCGGGTCTCGATCACCTCGCGACCGAGCTTGCGCCGCAGGTGGTTGACGTGGACCTCGATGACGTTGGAATCGCGTTCGGTCTCGCCATCGTACAGATGCTCGGCCAGGTGTCCCTTGGACAAGACCTGGCCGGGGTGCAGCATGAAATAGCGCAGCAGGCGGAATTCGGCGGCGGTCAGGTCGACGTCGGCACCGTTCAGGCACACGCACTGGCGCTGCTCGTCGAGGCTGAGCCCGGCGGCCTCCAGCTGGCTCTGGTTGGCCAGGCCGTGGGCGCGGCGCAACAGGGCCTGGATGCGCAGGGCCAGTTCTTCCGGATGGAACGGCTTGGTCAGGTAGTCGTCGGCGCCGGCCTTGAGCCCGTCGATGCGCTCGGCCCAGGAACCGCGCGCGGTGAGGATCAGCACCGGGGTGGCGAGGCCCAGGCCGCGCCATTCCCGGAGGATCTCCAGGCCGGGGCGGCCAGGCAGGCCGAGGTCGAGGATGATCAGGTCGTAGGGTTCGCTGGCGCCCTGCAGCGCCGCGTCGCGGCCGTCGGCCAGCCAGTCCACCGCGTAGCCCTGGCGGCCCAGGCTGGCCAGCAGTTCGTCGGCCAGCGGAACGTGATCCTCAACCAGCAGCAACCGCATCAGTCGTCTTCCTCGTCCTTCAGGATGCGACCGTTGCGGGCATCCAGTTCCAGTTCACGGACGACGCCGTCGCGGGTGAGCAGCTCCACCTCGTAGACGTAGACGTCGTCTTCCTCTTCCAGCTCGACCTCCAGCAGGCGCGCCCCGGGGTAGCGCCCCAGGGCTTCCTGCATGAGCGATTCGAGCGGCTGTATCACACCGTCCTGGCGCAGGCGCAGGACCTCGTCCTGGTCCAGGTCGCGCGCCATCGCCTCGAGGCTGACGACCGCCAGGACCAGTGCGACGATCCCGGCGTAGCGCATGAGCCACTTCATCAGTCGTCCTGGTGGTCCTTGAGCACGGCGCCGGTGGCGGCATCCAGCTCCAGGTCCCACTTCACGCCCTGCGGATCGCGCAGCTCGACCTGGTAGATGTAGCGGCCGTATTCCTCTTCCAGCTCGGTGTCGTGCACGCTCGAGCCCGGGTGCTTGGCGATGGCGTTCTTGTTCAGCTCTTCGAAGGACTTGATGGTCCCCGCGTCACGCAGCTTCAGCGCCTCGTCCGGGCCGAGGTCGCGGGCCTGGGCCAGGCCGGCGGTGAGGGCGATGGCGGTGGCGGCGAACAGGGCAGTCAGTTTCTTCATGGGAATCTCTCCGTGGGATAGGTGTTGCTTTCGACGGTTGCAGATTAACCGGGCGCTCTTAATTGAAGCTGAATTTGCCGCGCGGACCTGGCCAGGCGCGCCATAGGGTAACGGAAAGCCTCTGCGATGGGGCTCGAAAGCGCTTGGCCGTGCGACAACTCGTCCTATAATCGCCGGTCCGCAAGGGAGAAGACCAGCATGCCAGCCATCCAGATCAAGTCCCCCGCCCTCAACCTCAAGGCCGGACGCCGCGCCCTCGCCCGCATCCGCGAGCGCGGCCTGCAGCCGGCCGACGTCGGCATCGTCCCCGGCGCCGCCGGCGGGCCGAAGGCGCTGGGCATCCAGGGACTGGATCTGGCGATCTTCGGCGAGTGGCTGCCGCGCGCGCCGCGCGAACGCTCGCTGATCGGCGCCTCCATCGGTTCCTGGCGCTTCGCCAGCGCCTGCCTGCCCGACGCCGTGGCCGGCCTCACCCGCCTCGGCGAGCTGTACACCCGGCAGCGCTTTCCGAAGGGCGTGAGCATCGCCGAGGTCTCGCGCAAGTGCGCGACGATGCTCGACGACCTGCTCGCCGGCCAGGACGCGCGGATCCTCGACAACCCGCTGTACCGCCTCAACGTGGTGGTGGTGAAGAGCCACGGACGCCTCGCCCACGACCACAAGGCCAGCCTCGGCCTGGGGCTGTCCTCGGTGATCCGCGACAACCTGATCGGCCGCCGCCACCTGCACCGGCACTTCGAGCGGGTCATCCTGCACGACGCCCGCCAGGCGCCGCCGCTGGCCGCACTGACCGACTTCCCCTCGCGCTACCTGCACCTGGACGGCGGCAACCTGCGCCAGGCGCTGCTCGCCTCCGGCTCGATCCCGATGGTCATGGAAGGCGTCCGCGACCTCCCCGGCGCCGGCCCCGGCACCTACCGCGATGGCGGCCTGCTCGACTACCACCTCGACCTGCCCTACGAGGACCGCGGCGTGGTGCTCTACCCGCACTTCACCGACAAGGTGATCCCCGGCTGGTTCGACAAGGGCCTGCCCTGGCGCCGCGGCGACGCCGGGCGCCTGCAGGACGTGTTGCTGCTGGCGCCGTCGCGCGAGTACCTGGCGCGCCTGCCGCACGCCAAGCTGCCGGACCGCAAGGATTTCACCCGCTACCTCGGCGACGATGACGGCCGCGAGCGCTACTGGCGCCAGGCGATGGCGGAAAGCCGCAGGCTCGGCGACGAATTCCTCGAACTGGTCGACGGCGGCCGGCTCGGCGAACGCCTGCAAGCGCTGGTCTGAGCCGCCACCGACGAGAAGGATCCCGCATGAAACTGGCCGTAGCGCTGATCCACGGCATCGGCGACCAACCCGACAGCCGCGACGAGGACGGCCTGCACAGCTACGCCCGCGAACTGGTAGCGGCGCTGCGCCGACGTCTCGGCGCGGAGGCCGGCGAGGTGGCCTTCCAGAGCCTGTACTGGGCCAGCGTGCTGGACGCCCGCGAACTGGACTACCTCAAGCGCATAGAGCGTGAACCGCTGGGCTGGCGCTGGCTGCGCCGGGCGGTGACGCTGTTCCTCGGCGACGCCAGCGGCTACCGCAAGGTCAGCGCCGCCTACGACACCACCTACCAGCAGGTCCACCAGCACGTGCGCAGCGGGATCATGGCCCTGCGCGCGAAGGTCGGACCGCAGACGCCGCTGGTGATCCTCGCCCACTCACTGGGCGGGCACATCGTCTCCAACTTCATCTGGGACCAGCAGAAGCTCAACCGCACGCCGAGCTGTTCGATCGATCCCTTCCTCGGTCTGGAGACCCTGGCCGGGCTGGTGACCTTCGGCTGCAACATCCCGCTGTTCACCTTCGCCTACGAAAAAGTCTGTCCGATCCGCTTTCCCGGCCATTGCCTGACCCCGGCCATGCGCCAGCAGGCGCGCTGGCTGAACGTCTATGCCCCGGCCGATCCACTCGGCTATCCACTGCGGCCGCTGCAGAACTACGCCACGGTGGTCGACCAGGACCTCGCCCTGCCGGTCGGCCCCTGGTACAAGCGGCACACCCCGTTGAGCCACATGGAGTACTGGAACGATGCGCGCTTTCACGATTGCCTGGCGGACTACCTGCGCCGCCTGCTGCTTGCTGGCCGCGAGCCTGCCGGCGCTGGCCACGCCCTCCCCGCAGGCGAGCCGGGAGATCGGCCGCTTGCTGAGCTTTGTTGAAGGCAGCGGCTGCACCTTCATCCGCAACGGCAGCGAATACCCCGCCGGCGAAGCCCGCGCCCACCTGCAGAAGAAGCTCGACTACCTGGAGCGCAAGGACCTGGTCGCCAGCAGCGAGGACTTCATCGAACGCGCCGCGACCCGCAGCAGCCTCAGCGGCAAGCCCTACCAGGTGCGCTGCGCCGGGCGAACGCGCGACTCCGCCGGCTGGCTGAACCAGGAGCTACGGCGTCTGCGCCAGGCGCCCTGATCAACCCGGATGGCCATCGACCCGCGGCCGCCACAGCATCGGCGCATAGAACCAGGCGAACAGCAGGAACGCCAGCGCCCACAGCCCGCCCGCCAAGGGCAGCGCCCAGTTCGCCGGCAGCAGGCTGGGCAGGATCACCCGCGCCGCGCAGCCGAGATTGAGCAGGGCGAAAGCCCAGGGCATCGCTGCCGGCGGTTGCAGCGCGCGACCGGTATGGCCGAGAGTGACCCGTGCCAGCATCGCCAGAATCAACCCGCCCATGCCGCCTACCGCCAGCGCGTGCAGCGCCTGGCTCGGCGACAGTGCCAGGCCCAGGCTCCAGAGCGCGAGGCCGAGCGGCGCCACGGCGATCCAGAAGTACGCCAGGTGCAGCGACCAGAGCAGCGGCACCCGCCAGATGCCCCGGTCGCGCCAGCGCCACAGGCGCCACAGCTGCGCGCCACCGAGCGCGGCGAACAGCGCCGCCAGCCAGGGCGTCGGCCGGACCGTGGCGCCGGCGGCGGTGAGCAGCGCGACCAGCACGCAGCCGAGCAGGATCCCGTTGTCCAGCCAGGCGAGCGCCGGCACCTGCCGCGGGCGGCCAAGGCCGCGCTGGGTGAAAAACGGGATCACCCGCCCGCCGATCAGGTTCATCATCCCGGCGATCAGCCACAGCGCGGCGATGGAGGCGCGCCTTTGCCAGTCGTCGTTGCCCTCGAACAGGCCGAACAGGACCAGCGCGTCGGCCAGGGTCAGCAGCAGCAACAGGCCCACCACCGGGTAATTGCGCTTCTGCCGCACCCGCCACAGGCTGCGGCCGATGGCCCAGGCCAGCAGCGGCAGGAAGCTCAGTTGCAGCACCAGCAGCAGCGCCAGCGGCGCATCGAATAGCCAGGCCAGGCGCGCCGCCAGCCAGAGCCCGGCGAGCAGGGCCAGGGGTTTGCCTTGCAGGCCGGGCACGCCGGTCCAGGTCTGCACGGCGGTCAGGAGAAAGCCGGCGATGATCGCCACGCCGAAGCCGAAGAGCATTTCGTGGCGGTGCCAGGCCAGCCAGCCGCCGACCGGTTGCCAGCCGCTCCAGAGCCCGGCCAGCGCTGCCAGCCAGAGCGCGATGGCGAGCACCGCGAACAGCGCGCCGCCGAGGAAGAACGGACGGAAGCCCAGGCGCCAGAGCGGCGCGATGGCCATCAGCCGGGAACGCTCAAGCACTTGCACAGCAAACCTCCCAACCGGGACGCCGCATGCGGAACAAGGCGGTCAGGCGCATCACGTAGCCGATCTTCAGCAGGGTCGGGCCGAGGATCACCAGCGCATGGGAGAACACCAGCGCCGGCAGGTTCAGGTAATGGTCGAGGAAATAGGCGGCGGTCACGCCGGCGACGAGCAGCGCCAGACCGGCCGCCAGCAGACCGTGACCGATCCGCAGCACCTGCCGCGGACAATCGAACAGAGCGTTCATCTCGATCTCCTTTTTCCGAAAGGGGCCGGCGCCCGCTGCGCCGGCCCGTCGCTTCAGGCATCCAGCGCGGCGGCCGGGCCGAAGAACTCGTAGTGGCATTGCTGCGAGGGTACCCCGAGGTCGGCCAGGTGCCGCTTGACCTGGGCCATGAACGGCTTGGGCCCGAGGAAGTAGGCATCCAGGTCGCGCTCCTGCGGCAGCCAGTCGGCCAGCTTCTCGCGGCTCAACAGGCCTTCTGCATCGGCGCGGTCGCCGGCGCGCGGCTCGCTGTAGCAGAAGAAGTGCTCGACCTGCGCGTGCCGCGCCGACACGTCCTCGACCCAGTCGCGGAAGGCATGCACGCCGCCATGCCGGGCGCAGTGGATGAAGCGGATCGGCCGCGCCTTCGGCAGCGCCTCCTGGAGCATCGCCAGCGCCGGGGTGATGCCGACGCCGGCGGTGATCAGCACCAGCGGCTTGTCGCTGTCGCGCAGGACGAAATCGCCGGCCGGCGGGAACAGGTCCAACTCGTCGCCCTCGGCGACCCGGTCATGCAGGTAGTTGGACACCCGCCCGCCCTGCTCGCGCTTGACGCTGATGCGGTATTCGCGGCCGTTGCTGGCGGCGGACAGCGAGTAGTTGCGGCGCACTTCCTCGCCGTCGATGTCCAGGCGCAGGCCGATGTACTGCCCCGGCTGGAACGCCAGCAGCGGCTGGCCATCCACCGGCTGCAGGTAGAACGAGGTGATTTCCTCGCTTTCCGCCTGCTTGCGCGCCACGCGGAAGCGCCGCACGCCGCGCCAGCCGCCCTCGGCCTGGGCGCTGGCGGCGTAGACCGACTCCTCTGCCTCGATCAGCAGGTCGGCCAGTTGCTGGTAGGCCGCGCCCCAGGCTTCGATCACCTCGTCGGTGGCGACTTCCTCGCCGAGCACCTCGCGGATCGCCCGCAACAGGCAGTTGCCGACGATCGGATAGTGCTCGGGCAGGACCTGCAGCGAGACATGCTTGTTGACCACCTTGGCCACCAGCGGCCCGAGCTCCTGCAACTGGTCGATGTGCCTGGCGTACATCAGCACGCCGTTGGCCAGCGCCCGCGGCTGGTCGCCGCTGGCCTGGTGGGCCTGGTTGAACAGCGGGCGCACCTCGGGATACTCGCCGAGCATGGTCCGGTAGAAATGGGTGATCAGCGCTTCGCCGCCAGTCTCGAGCAGCGGTACGGTGGCCTTGATGATTGCACGTTGGGCATTGGACAGCATGGATGACTCCTGACGCAGGCAAGGTTTTGTTTCACCTCGAAGCATTTCAGGAAGCGTGCCAACACTGGCTATCAGATTTCATGGGCCTTGCGGGCTCTCGTGGGTCATAATGACCGCAACCATTCAGAGTCATTAGGACTACACGAGGTCGAAATGACCACCAACCCCTTGCTTGCCACGCTGATTCCGCTGGTCGCCGACCTGTCCCGCGACCTCCCGGAAGACGAACGCTACCGCCGCCTGCTCCACGCCCTGCGCGACCTGCTGCCCTGCGACGCCACCGCGCTGCTGCGCCTGGATGGCGAACAGCTGATCCCGCTGGCGGTGGACGGCCTCAGCCCGGACACCCTCGGGCGACGCTTCCGGGTCGGTGAACACCCACGCCTGGCGGCCCTGCTCGAACGACGCGGACCGACCCGCTTCCCCGCCGACTGCGGCCTTCCCGACCCCTACGACGGACTGGTGGAAGGCCTCCACGGCCATCTGGAGATCCACGACTGCCTCGGCTGCCCACTGTACCTCGACGATCAGCCCTGGGGCCTGCTGACCCTGGACACCCTCGACCCGTCGCGCTTCGCCAGCGCCGACCTGGACACCCTGGAAGCCTTCGCCAGCCTCGCCGCCGCCACGGTCAAGGCCAGCGAGCGGATGCGCGACCTGACCCGCCGCGCCGAGGACGAGCACCAGCGCGCCGAGGCCTACCTCGAGGCCGCCGGCGAACGGCCGCGGGAAATGATCGGCCAGAGCGCGGCGCACAAAGCGTTGCTGGAAGACATCCGCCTGGTCGGCAACAGCGAGCTCAGCGTGCTGATCACCGGCGAGACCGGAGTCGGCAAGGAACTGGTGGCGCAGTCCATCCATCGCCATTCCCCGCGCAGCGGCAAGCCGATGATCAGCCTGAACTGCGCCGCCCTGCCCGAGACGCTGGTGGAGAGCGAGCTGTTCGGCCACGTGCGCGGCGCCTTCTCCGGCGCGGTCAACGAGCGACGCGGCAAGTTCGAACTGGCCGACGGCGGCAGCCTGTTCCTCGACGAGGTCGGCGAACTGCCGCTGGCGGTCCAGGCCAAGCTGCTGCGGGTATTGCAGAGCGGGCAGTTGCAGCGGGTCGGCTCCGACCGCGAGCACCGCGTCGACGTGCGCCTGATCGCCGCCACCAACCGCGACCTGGCCGAGGAAGTGCGCGCCGGGCGCTTCCGCGCCGACCTCTACCACCGCCTCAGTGTCTATCCATTGCGCGTGCCGCCGCTGCGCGAGCGCGGCCGTGACATCCTCCTGCTGGCCGGCTACTTCCTCGAGGAAAACCGACCGCGCCTCGGCCTGCGCAGCCTGCGCCTGGACCACGAGGCCCAGGCCGCCCTCCTCGACTACCGCTGGCCGGGCAACGTGCGCGAGCTGGAGCACCTGGTCGGCCGCGCCGCGCTCAAGGCCCTCGGCCACAACCCCGAGCGGGCGCGGATCATTACCCTGCAGCGCCGCGACCTCGACCTGCCCGAGCAGGCTGCCGCGAGCGCGCCGCCAACCGCCACGCCGCAGACCGCGCCGGCGCCCGCCGGGCAGACCCTGCGCGAAGCCACGGATGCCTACCAGCGCCGCCTGATCCAGGACTGCCTGGCCCACCACCAGGGCAACTGGGCCTCAGCCGCGCGCGAACTGGGCCTGGACCGCGCCAACCTGGCGCGCCTGGCCAGGCGCCTGCAACTCAGGTAAACGACCGCCTGGTCGGAGCGGACCGGGCCCGGCGTGCAAACCTGTTACCATGGCGACCCCATTCCGGTTGCCCGGCAACCCCGATCCAGAGCGCAATACAGTGGAACTCTTCAAAGAATTCACCTTCGAATCCGCCCATCGCCTGCCGCACGTCCCCGAAGGCCACAAGTGCGGGCGCCTGCACGGCCACTCGTTCCGTGTCGCCATCCATATCGAGGGCGAGGTCGACCCGCATACCGGCTGGATCCGCGACTTCGCGGAAATCAAGGCGATCTTCAAGCCGATCTACGAGCAACTCGACCACAACTATCTGAACGATATACCCGGCCTGGAGAATCCCACCAGCGAAAACCTCTGCCGCTGGATCTGGCAACAACTCAAGCCGCTGTTGCCGGAATTGTCCAAGGTCCGCGTACACGAAACTTGTACCAGCGGTTGCGAATATCGCGGCGACTGATTCGCCCGGCACTTTCGCCGCTCTTCCGCCACCCGCCCTATGACAGGCCCCGCGCAAGCCGGGGCCACTTTCGCCGCACAGCGCCACTTTTTTCCGCGCAGTATCCCCACGGACATAAAGGTTTCACATTGTTCCCGGAAAACATCCGGAAACGCGGTCGAATACTCCGTTAGTCAATAAAAACGCCTGCCTATATTGTTCTTCCGGTGGCTAAAGACTTATCCTTTGCCGCGGACACGGAAAGTCCGTAAACCACTATAAACGCACCAAAACCCAGCACCATATTTTTAGAACGGGAGTGAAACGAATGTCCAAACTTGCCGAGTTCCGCGAGGCAGAGCGCAAACTTCAGGAGCAACTGGCCCTGCTGGAAAAGCTGAAAAGCGACAGCAGCCTGAAGCAGGAGCTGGAATTCAAGGACAAGTTGCAGGCTTTGATGGACAAGTACGGCATGACCCTGCACAACATCATCGCCATCCTCGACCCCAAGACCCCGGTCGCCGTCAGCGCCGCCCCGCAGCGCCGCGCCCGCGCCCTGAAGGTTTACAAGAACCCGAACAACGGCGAAGTCGTCGAGACCAAGGGCGGCAACCATAAGGTCCTGAAAGCCTGGAAAGAACAGTACGGTTCCGATACCGTCGAATCCTGGCTGCAACGCTAAGCCGGTTTTCCCGACGGCATCCCGCCGATGCCGTCGGAAACCCCACGCAGCACTTCTCTTCTCCGCTACATCAATCCTGCGACTTCGATTCGCAGGCGCTCCTGATCTTCTGTGCCGCCAGATTGTTCTCCACCCCCGGCAGGTTCTCCAGCAGACACTCGTAATAAACCTTCTCCCGCGACAGCAGGAAGGAACCGTCGTTATACAACTTGTCACAGGCCTGGGTGATGAAGTGCACCGCCACCCCACTCTTCGCCATGCGCTGGTTGTCGAGAATGCACTGGTCGTAGTCCTTGTCGTCGGCGAGCGCGCAAAGCGGGAATAACAACAGCAGGGGCGGCAGGAACTTCATGGGTTCGGTATCCATGGGAAAGTTGCGTTCCAGCATGAACGACGCCACCCGGAGTGCCAAGCCGGTGCCAGGATGAATTTGCGCGTGCAATTGTTTCAGCGCCCAGCGCCGTGGGCTTGCCGATGTCGCGCCGGGACACAGGTGAGTAACCGCCACGCGGTTATCCGCCGATACCGCGGTATATCGGCGGACAACGCTTGCCGCGTCGTTCGCCCCGGGGCAAGGCAGGCCGGCCGGTTCCGTCGCCGCCGCTGACGACAGGCTTGGAGACACCCCCTCCAGGGCAATATGCTGTGCGCCACGACACACGCTGTGAGCGACTACCGATGCCAGGGACTGCACTGTTCGAAAAGCCACGCTGGTTGCGCGACCTCCTGCGCTTCCTGCCCCTCAAGAGCCAATTCGTCCTCTCCGGGAACATCCGCGACCTGCAAGCCTGCGAAGTGCTGCCGGGTACGGTCACCGCGCAGAGCTTCAACCAGACCCTCTGCGATGCCCTGCTGGACGCCGGCTACGCCCAGGTGCTGGCCTGGGACCCGCTGGCCGGGTTCCGCGTGCTCGGCCGGCCGGGCAGCGAGGCGGACGCCACTGCGCAGGTTCTCCTCGACCTCGGCCTGACCCCGGTGGACGGCGCCGCGCCAGCCGGCATCGACCTGCTCGGCGCAACCCTGCAACGCCTGGTCAACCGTAGCGGCGAGCCGATCGCCCTGATCGTCGACTTCGCCTCGCGCCTGGCGGTGCGCAACGACGCCCTGAGCGCCGCCGAGCATCAGTTGTTCACCCAGGCCCTGGTGCTCTCCCACCAGGCCCGCAGCCGTCCCGCCGGGGAACAGCGCAAACCGTTCTTCAACAGCGTGCTGTGGGTGGTGGAAAAGGAAGGCGACCTGCCCGACTGGCTGCTGGTGGACAACCCGCGCCTGCGCCATATCCCGGTGTCGAAGCCCGACCAGGCGGCGCGCCGGGCCCTGGCCCCGGCGCTGCTCCGCGGGCTCGGCGGCGCGGGCGTCGCCGAGGAGGCCCTGCAACAGGCCGCCGCGACCTTCGTCGAGAACACCGAAGGCCTGCTGCTCCTCGATCTCAACGCCATCGTCCAGCTGGCGCGCGTGGAAGGCCTGGCCATGGAACGCATCGCCGACGCCGTGCGGCGCTACAAGGTCGGCGTCACCGAAGACCCCTGGCTGAAGATCGACCGCCAGCGCATCCGCCAGGCCGATGAATTCGTCCGCCGCCGGGTCAAGGGCCAACAACACGCGGTGACCCACCTGCTGGACATCGTCAAGCGCGCGATGACCGGGGTCGGCGCCAGCCGCAAGGGCAACCGCCCGCGCGGCGTGGCCTTCCTCGCCGGGCCCACCGGGGTCGGCAAGACCGAACTGGCGAAGACCGTCACCAGCCTGCTGTTCGGCGACGAGAGCGCCTACATCCGCTTCGACATGTCCGAGTTCAGCGCCGAGCACGCCGACCAGCGCCTGATCGGCGCGCCGCCCGGCTACGTCGGCTACGACGTCGGCGGCGAGCTGACCAACGCGATCCGCGAAAAACCGTTCAGCGTGGTGCTCTTCGACGAGATCGAGAAAGCCCACCCGCGGATCCTCGACAAGTTCCTGCAGATCCTCGACGACGGCGTGCTCACTTCCGGGCGCGGCGATCGCGTGTACTTCTCCGAGGCGCTGATCGTGTTCACCTCGAACCTGGGCATCTACCGCCAGGGGGAGAACGGCGAACGGGTCGCCAACGTGCTCCCCGGCGAGCCCTTCGAGGCGGTGCAGGGCAAGGTCCACGGCGAGATCGAGCGCTACTTCAAGCTGGTTCTCAACCGCCCGGAAATCCTCAACCGGATCGGCGAGAACATCATCGTCTTCGACTTCATCCGCGCCGACGTCGCCGAGCAGATCTTCACCCAGATGGTCGACGGCACCTTCGCCGACCTCCGCGAGCAGCGCCTCGTCATCGAACTGGCCGAGGCGCCGCGACAGGCGCTGCACGATCTCTGCCTGGGTGACCTGTCCAACGGCGGCCGCGGCATCCGCAACCAGCTCGAAGCACGCCTGCTCAACCCGTTGTCGCGGGCGCTGTTCGACCAGGACGCGCAGCCGGGCGAGCGCTTCCTGATCAGCGCCCTGGACGCCGACGGCCTGATCCTGGAACGCCGCTGAGATGGAACTGAGCCTGTCGCGGGTGCATTTCCCGGTGACCACCCTGGGCCCGGGACGGCGCCTGGGCATCTGGTTCCAGGGCTGTAGCATCCGCTGCCCCGGCTGCATCTCCGCCGATACCTGGGGGCCGGGCAGGCGGCGCATCGCCCTGGCACGCCTGCTCGCCGACATCCAGCCATGGCTGGAGCAGGCCGAGGGCATCACCGTCTCCGGCGGCGAACCCTTCGAGCAGTTCGACGCCCTCCTCGCCCTGCTCGGCGAACTGCGCCAGCGCAGCCAAGCCGACATCCTGGTCTACAGCGGCTACCCGCTGGAGCATCTGCACGCGCAACTGGAACAGGCCGCCGGGCTGATCGACGCGCTGATCAGCGACCCCTACCAACAGCACGCCGAACAGAGCCTGGCCCTGCGCGGCAGCGACAACCAGCGCCTGAGCCTGCTCACCAAACTCGGCCGCGCGCGCCTCGGCGGCTACCAGCGGCCGCTGGGCGAAGACGACAAGGCCCTCGACCTGATGTTCGACCATGACGGCAGCGTGTGGATGGCCGGCATCCCGCGCCGCGACGACCTGCTGCGGCTACAGGACCTGCTGCGCGAACAGGGCCACCAACTTAGCGTCAGCGCCCATCGGCCGCGCTGAATGGATCGATACCGATGATACGTTTCTGCCCCAACTGCCAGAGCGAACGCTCGCTTTCGGAAATCTTCTGCGAAGGCTCGATCCAGGGCCAGCCCTGCGGCTGGGACCTTTCCGCCGAAGCCATCCATCCCGCCGGCTGGCGACCACAGCCGGTGCTGACCCAGGAAGCCATCGCGCCGCCCGCCAGCGAGTTGCCAGCGGCGTCCGCCCCGCTCTGCGCCAACGGCCATCCGCTGCAACCCGGCGACCTGATGTGCCTGGAGTGCGGCGCCGCGCCGGCCGAAGGCCCGCTGCCGATGCAGGCCGAGGCCACGCCGCAGCCCGCCGTCACGGAAACCCTGATCGACGGCTGGCGCCTGCTGCGGCAGATCGCCAGCAGCGACGGCGTGCGCGAGCGCTACCTGGCCGAACATGCGGAAAGCGCCCGCCAGGCGGTGCTCACCCTGTATCGCCCGGGCGCCGAGCCGGACCCGGCGATCTACGACGTGATCCGCCGCCTGCCGCGCGAACACGTGCCGGAAATCCTCGCCACCGGCCGCTGGGACGAGCGCGCCTACGAAGTGGTCGAGGAACTCACCGGCGGCAGCCTCGCCGACCTCGGCACCGTGCTGGAGGACCGCGAGGCGGTGCGCCACGTGGTCCGCGAACTGGGCCATGCCCTGCACGTGTTCAACGAAGCCGGCCTGCGCCACCGCGACCTGCGCCCGGCCAGCCTGCTGGTGCGCAGCCACGAGCCGCTGGACCTGGTGATCAGCGGCTTCGGCTCGGCGCGCCTGTCGGAGTTCGACCTGGATATCGTCTCGCCGCTGGAGACCAGCCGCTACATGGCCCCCGAGGCGATCGCCGGCGGCGTGGCGGCGGCTTCCGACTGGTGGAGCCTGGGCATGATCCTGCTGGAGCAGTTGACCCGCGGCGTCTGCTTCGAAGGCGTCAACGCCAACGCCTTCCTGATCCACGTGCTGGCCAACGGCGTGACGCTGCCCGACGACCTCGACCCGCAGTTGCACCTGCTGCTGCGCGGCCTGCTCGCGCGCGACCGCCACCAGCGCTGGCAGTGGCCGCAGGTACAGGCCTGGCTGAACGGCGAGGCGGTGGACGCGCCGGCCTCGGCGGACAGCGAAAAGGACGACGCAGAAGGCGCCAGCATCGCCCTCGGCGCACGGCGCTTCCGCAAGCCGACGGTCTTCGCCCTGGCCGCGGCCCAGGCCGAGCACTGGGCTGAGGCCCTCGACCACCTGCTGCGCGGGGCGATCGTCACCTGGGCCGAGCAGATCGGCCTGTCGCCCAGGCTGCTCGCCGGCCTGCGCCAGGTGGCCCAGCACGAGGGGCTGGAGGACGACTTCCGGCTGATGCTGGCGCTCAAGCTGCTGAACCCGGAAATCCCGCTGATCCAGCGCGGCGAGATCGTCACCCCCGGCTGGCTGCTGGAGCATCCGCTGGAGGGCTACCGGCTGATCAGCGGCTCGGTGCCCGACCTGCTCGAACAGTTGCACACCGAAAGCTGGCTGTCGCGGCTCAAGACCCGCGCCGAGAACGTCCGCCAGCGCGCCCTGCACCAGCACATCGAACTCGCCGAAGAACAGTTGCGCATCTACCTGCTGTCGACCTCGCGGGCGCGCCTCGCCGCGCAGTGGCAGGAGCGCCAGCGCCTCCTGCCGGACACCGAGCACCCCGGCCTGCTGGCCCTGGCCGAGCGCCGGGTGATCGCCGAGGAAGACCTGATCGTCCTGCTCGGCGCCAACATCGGCCAGTTCCGTGCCGCCGAGGCGATCGTCGAGGAAGCCGCCGGCCTGGCCCGCGACGCCGATGTGCACTTGTTCGACGCGGAGACCGCGCGCGGCCTGTTGCAGCACCCGCGGCAGGAGCTGTACCGCCGCGTCGACGAACGCATCAGCGGCTTCGCCCGCAGCGGCGTGCCCAGGGTCGACGAATGGGCCGAGCAGTTCCGCCTGGAGCGGCGCATGCCGTTGGCGAGGGTCCTGGTGCTGCTGGCGATCCCGCCGGAACAGTGGCTGGAACCGCAGAAGCAGCAGTACGTGTCGCAAATCCTCGATTTCTTCGAGAAGAAAGTGGTCGCCGCGGTGATGCGCGGGCCGCTGGTGCGCATGAGCATCGGCAAGAGCACTCCACGCATCGACCTCAACGAACTGGACAGCGCGCGCCGCCCCGCCGCCGCTCTGCTCGACCACCTGTTGCAACGCAACGCCCGCGCGGTGAGCCTCGACCCGGACAGCTTCCTCGCCAACCCGCAACTGGAAGTGCGGCTCAACGCGCTGTCCCGGCAAAGCTCGCTGTACAAGCGCGACACCGGCATCGACGGCCTCTACCTGGGCTTCCCCTTCCTGCTCAACCGCGACCCGCGCGGCACCACCCGCACGCGCATCGTGCCGCTGCTGCTGTGGCCGCTGAAGCTGCAACTGGAAGTCGGCAGCCGCGGCCAGGTGGCGCTGGCCTTCGACGGCGAGCGCGAGGAAGTGCGCCTCAACCCGGCCCTGGAAAGCCTGCTCGGCCCCGAGCCGTGCAAGCGCTGGCGCAAGGTCGCCGACGAATTGCTCGGCCGCTCCGCGCTGCGCGCCGCCGATGTGATGGATGCCTTCGGCCTGCTCGCCACGCCGCGTGCGCGGGGGCTGGAAGGATTGCCACCGAGTTCCACCGAGGTCACGCCCTACCAGGACCAACTGGCCTGCGCCGCGGTGCTGTTCCACGTCACCTTCATGGGCCAGGCGATCGGCGAGGACCTGCGCCAGCTGAAGAGCCTGCCGCCCTCCGGCACCGGCCTGGAGACCGCGCTGCGCCTGCGCGAGAACGGCGAGCTGGAAGCTCGCGAGAGCCCGCCGGAGTTGCAGCGCTACTTCACCGTGGCCAGCGACCCGTCCCAGGAGGCCGCCGTGTTGCAGGCCCGGCAGAGCCCGGGGCTGCTGGTGGAAGGCCCGCCCGGTACCGGCAAGAGCCAGACCATCGTCAACATGGTCGCCGACGCCATCGGCCGCCAGCGCAGCCTGCTGATCGTCTGCCAGAAGCACGCCGCCCTGGAAGTGGTGCACAAGCGCCTGGTGGCCGAGGGCCTGGGCCAGCGCATCGTCATGCTCAACGACGTCAACCGCGACCGCGAACCGGTGATCCGCAACATCCGCGAGCAGCTCGAAGCGCTGTTCGCCGACGCCGGCGGCGCCCAGGGCTGGGAGCGCCAGCGCGAGCGCCTGGCGGCGCGTATCGAGGCGCTGGAAGGCGAACTGGACCGCTACCACCAGAGCCTGCACCGCGTGGACGAGGCCACCGGGCTGAGCTACCGGCGCCTGCTCGGCGAACTGATCGAGCTGGAGAAAGGTTCGCCGCCGCTGGACTTCCCGGCCCTGCGCCAGCGCCTGGCGGCGCTGGACATCGGTAGCCTGGCGCGCCTGGAGGAAAACTGCGCGCCGCTGGTCCGCCTCTGGCTGCCGGCCCGCTACGAAGGCAGCCCGCTGGCGCAACTGCGCGCCTTCGCCACCGACCAGGCCACCCTGCAAGCCTTCGCCGACAGCCTGCGCGCCTTCGGCGAAGCGGAGAACGCCCGGCAGAAAGCCCTCGACGAACACCCGGCGAGCTTCGAGGTCGACGACCCGACGCCCTACCGCGCCTGGCTGGCAAGCCAGGTCGGTACCCTGCTGAATTTGCGCGAGGAGCAGCGCCAGCGCCTGGCCCACTGGCTGCCGCTGTTCCGCGACGCCGCGCCAGGACAGCCGAGCCGTGGCGACGGCCTGCTGGCGGAGGCCGAGCAGATCGAACGGCAACTGCGCCAGCTCGACCTCGAACGGCATGCGCCGCTGCTGTCGCCGGCCCTCGCCATGCTCGAAGAGAACAACCTCGAACGCCTCCAGGCCCACGCCCGCCAGGTGCTCGAGGCACGCACCTGGCTGGCCCGGCTCAACCCGCTGCGCCTACTGCGGCGCGGCCGCCTGCGGCGCTTCCTGCGCGAGCACGGCGAACCCGACGACGACAGCCGCCTGGCCGCCCTCCTCGGCGCCTGCGGCCTGGAGCGCCAGTGGCGGCCGCTGCGCCGGCAACTGGCGGCGCTGCACCAGAGCCTGGGGCTGGCGACAGTCGCCACCGATGCCGGCCCGCAACTGGCCAGCCTGGCCGGCCACGCCAGCCAGCAGCTGCGCGAAATCCAGGCCCTGGCTCGCGGCCTGGCCCAGGCGCCGCGCGCCGAGCAGCTCGACGCGGTGATCCTCACCGGCGAGAAACAGCGCTTCGAAGCGCTGCTCGGCGACCTCGACGCCGCGCTGATCCGCCAGGCCGCGCGCCAGCTCAGCCTGGACAAACTGAGGGTGCTCGCCGACTGGCTCGGCGACGAACTGCTGGAACAGCTGCACCGCGCCATCGCCGGCAACCAGAGCAACCTGCCGGCCCTCGGCCGCCTGCGCGAGGCGCTGCCGCAACTGGTCGCCTACCAGCGCTTCCGTGGCCGCGCCGGCCAGCTCGAAGCCACCGACCTGGAATTCCTGGCCCTGCTGCGCCAGCGCCAGGAACGACTCGACGCGATTCCCGCCGAAGAACTCGAAGCCACGGTGCGCCGCATGCTCAACCGCGAAGCGCGGCTGGGCTGGAAGCAGCGCCTGGAACAAGACAATCCGGAACTGCTGTTCAGCCAGGACGAAGCCAGGGCCAGGGTCGCCAGCCTCGCCGAAGCCGATGTGCAGATGCGCGCACTGAACCGCGAACTGCTCGGCAAGGGCATCGACGCCGCGCGCCTGGGCAGCCGCAAGCAGTGGGAAGACGTCACCCGCCTGACCGGCAAGCGCTCGCGGCGCCTGCGCGAGTTCATCGAGCTGGGCGCCGAACTCGGTCTGATGAGCCTGCGCCCGGTCTGGCTGATGAACCCCGACCTGGCCAGCCGCGTGCTGCCGCTCAAGGCCGGGCTGTTCGACATGGTGATCTACGACGAAGCCTCGCAGATGCCGGTGGAGTTCGCCCTGCCGACCCTCTATCGCGGGCGGATCACCGTGGTCAGCGGGGACGAGAAGCAAATGCCGCCGACCGCGTTCTTCTCCAGCCGCGTGGAAAGCGACGAGGCCGAACTGTTCGACGGCGAAGCACCCGACGAGGACGCCGACGAGGAGCAGCGCGAAGCCTACGAGGACACCTGGAACCGCCGCGAGATCAAGGACTGCCCGGACCTCCTGCAACTGGCGCGCAACGCCCTGCCCAGCACCACCCTGCAGATCCACTACCGCTCGGCCTACCGCGAGCTGATCGGCTTCTCCAACGCCTCGTTCTACGGCAACCGCCTGAGCGTGCCGGTACGCCATCCGCAGGCCAACATCCTGCGCATCAAGCCGCTGGAACTGATCCAGGTGAACGGCCTGTACCAGAACCAGAGCAACGAGCGCGAGGCCGAGCGAGTCGTCGACTACCTCGCCGAACTCTGGCGCCAACCCTACGCGGCGCGGCCGTCGGTGGGCGTGGTCACCTTCAACCGCAAGCAGGCCGACCTCATCGAGGAGCGCCTGGAACTGCGCGCCGAGCAGGACGAGGCGTTCCGCGCCGCCTACAGCGAGGAGCGCGAGCGCAGCGAAGACGGCGAGGACATGGGCGTGTTCGTGAAGAACGTGGAGAACGTGCAGGGCGACGAGCGCGACGTGATCGTCTTCTCCTCCACCTTCGGTCGCAACGGCCAGGGCAGCTTCCGGCGCAACTTCGGCGTACTCGGGCAGACCGGCGGCGAGCGCCGTCTCAACGTGGCGGTGACCCGCGCGCGGCGCAAGGTGGTGATGATCACCTCGATGCCGATCGGCGACATCTCCGACATGCTCGGCACCCAGCGCTCGCCGAGCAGCCCGCGCGACTACCTGCAAGGCTACCTGGAATACGCCCGCGCACTGTCCGCCGGCGAGTTCGCCGGCACCGGCCAGCTGCTCGAGCGCCTGCACACCGACCGCAGCGACCAGCGCCGCCAGCACTACCAGCGGCACGACGGCTTCAGCGAGATCGTCGGCGAGTACATCCGCTCGCTGGGCTGGTCCGCCGCGCCCGCCAGCGAAGGCGACGCCTTCGGCCTCGACTTCGCCATCGAGAACCCGGCCACCGGCCTCTACGCCATCGGCATCGAATGCGACGCCCCCTGCCACCCGCTGCTGGAACACGCCCGCGCCCGGGAAATCTGGCGCCCCTCGGTGCTGCGGCGGGCAATCCCGCACCTCCACCGGGTTTCCTCCCAGGGCTGGTACCACGATGGCGAAAACGAACGCGCACGGCTGCGCGCCGCCATCGAGAAGGCCCTGGCGCCTAGCGCGGAAACCCATCCCACGGCAGCAGCGGAGGCCTCCCAATGAGCGGACCGAAAGTCGTACGAATCGTCACCCGGGAAGAAGCCATCGCCACCTGCGAGCGCGACCTGCAACGCCTGGACAAGGCCCTCGCGCGCTGGGAAAACCAGGCCAGCCGGCTCGCCCAGCTCAGCGACGCCGAGCGCGCCGCGGCCCACGCCCGCCGCGCCAGCCTGCACGCCCTGCTCGAACAGGAGCGCTGGCTGGACGTGCAATTGCAGGTGAAGATCGAAAGCGAGTTTCTCAAGCGCGACCTCGCCGAACGCGAAGAGCGCGCCATTCGCCAGGCCGCGGAAACCCGCCAGCAACGCCGCCGCCTCCAGGAAAACGCCAGCGCCCTGCTCCAGGCCCTCGATGCCAGGCCCGATGCCGCCGGCGCGGCACTCCGGCAAACCCTGCAAGCGTTGGCCGACGGCGCCCTCCGCGACGACGCGGAAGCCCTGCTCGCCCAGGGCTTCGCCGCCCTCGCCAGCGCCCCCGCCGAAGAACGCCTCAGCGAAGCCCAGCGCGAACTCGCCCAGCGCCTGAAGACCGACGAAGCGCCCATCACCCTGGAACAGTGGCGCGCCCGCCAGCAACAGGACGCCCCGCGCGAACAGCGCCTGGCGCGCATCGACCGGCACATCGCCGAACTGCAACTGCTGCAAGGCGAGGCCAGCGCCCAAGCGTTCCTCGAGCGACTGGCACGCGCCGGAGCCGAACAGCGCCCGGAGCGCCGCAACCTGCTGCTCGACAGCCTGGTCCTCGACCTCGCCCAGGCCGCCCGCGAACACCAGCAGCAACGCCAGCGCCTGGAACACCTGCAAGACCTTGCCAGCGAAGTCGCCGCCCTCGGCGCCGCCGAACACGCCGAACTGCTCCAGCGCGCCGCCGCCTGCCAGCCCGACAGCGATCCGCAGCAACTCGCCGAACTCACCGAGCGATGCAATGCCATCCTCACCGCCCACCTCCAGCAACAGGCCGCCCTCGCCCGCCGCCAGGCCGTGCTCCAGGGCCTCGCCAGCCTCGGCTACGAAATCCGCGAAGGCATGGCCACCGCCTGGGCGCAGACCGGCAGGGTCGTCCTGCGCAAACCCGCCACCCCCGGCTACGGCCTGGAAGTCGGCGGCAAGGCCGACAACGGCCGCCTGCAACTGCGCGCCGTCGCCCTCAACGCCAACCGCGACAGCCAGCGCGACCGCGACATCGAAACCCTCTGGTGCGGCGAATTCCAACGCCTCCAGGCCCTGCTCGCCGCCCAGGGCGGCGAACTCAGCGTGGAACGCGCGCTGGGAGTGGGAGAAGTGGCGTTGAAGGAGATTGGCGAGGAGGAGCAGCGGGAGATGGGGGTGGCGCGGCAGAGGGGGTTGTGAGGGTTGCCAAGGCGCATGTCCTACGGCTTGTAGCCATCCTCATCCCATGAAGAATCCCTACGATCTTTCTCCCTTCGTCTGAAGGAAGTATGGTGGCGGGCAATGGCGTCGCAGACGCCCGAGGCCCCGCCTCGCCGCCAGCCCGAAAAGATTCCTGGATATCGCCGTGACAAACGCATCGCCCCCCTCCTCCCTGGTAGACGTCGGCCAGCTCGCCGACGCCCTGGAACGTTTCGCCGCCGAGCGCAACTGGGCCCAGTTCCACTCGCCGAAGAACCTGGTCATGGCCCTGACCGGCGAGGTTGGCGAACTCAGCGAGATCTTCCAATGGATGGACGAGGAGCGGTCGAAAGACGCCGCGCGCCATCCCGACACCGCCCAGGCGGTGCAGGACGAACTGGCCGACGTGCTCATGTACCTGGTGCGCCGGGCCTCGGTCCTCGGCGTCGACCTGGACGCCGCCGCCCGGCAGAAGCTGGAACAGAACAACCGGAAGTACCCGGTAGAGAAAGCCCGGAATAGCAGCAAGAAATACGACCAGTTCTGAAGAAAGGCCATATCAGGGAAGATCGACGTGATCGTTTACGAAGCGACCAAGAAGCAATTCCTGCAAGACAGCGACAACGACGATATCGAAGAAGTGATCCTCCAGCATTTCAAGGCGGTCACCGGCAAAAGCGTCGGCAACTCGGAAATCAACTCGTGGAAAGGCTCCCTCGGCTACATGGCCAAGGTGCTGCGCGACGAGGAAGTGCCCGACGACACTGGCCTGGCCATCGAGCTGCATATCCCCCAGACCTCCAAGCGCATCGACATCACCCTCACCGGGCGCGACGAGTCGGGAGCCAAGAACGCGGTGCTGGTCGAACTGAAGCAGTGGAGCAAGGCCAGCGCCACCGGCAAGGACGCCATCGTCCGCACCGCCCTGGGCAATGGCCTGCGCGAGGTCGTCCCCCCCTCCTACCAGGCCTGGTCCTACGCCACCCTGCTGGAGGGCTTCAACGAGGCGGTCTACGAGGCAAGCATTTCCGTCCGCCCCTGTGCCTACCTGCACAACTACCCGCGCGACGGTGTGATCGACTCCCCGCACTACCGCGACTACATGGAAAAGGCCCCGCTGTTCCTCAAGGGCAAGGACGAACTGGCGCGCCTGCGTAGCTTCATCAAGCAGCACATCAGGACCGGCGACGCCAAGGAAGTGCTCTACGAACTGGCCAACGGCCGGATCCGCCCGTCCAAGGCCCTGGCCGACTCGCTCAAGGGCCTGCTCGCCGCCCAACCGGAGTTCGTACTGATCGACGACCAGAAGGAAATCTACGAGTCCGCCATCGCCGCGGCCAGGTCAGCCTCCGAGACGCATCCCCGTGTACTGATCATCGAGGGCGGCCCGGGTACCGGCAAGACGGTGGTCGCGATCAACCTGCTGGTCCACCTCACCGGGCTCGGCCTGGTCGGCAAGTACGTGTCCAAGAACGCCGCGCCACGCAAGGTCTACGAATCCAGGCTGGTGGGTTCCATCACCCGTAGCCGCTTCTCCCACATGTTCACCGGCTCCGGCGGCTTCATCGAGACCGAGCCCAACACCTTCGACATGCTGATCGTCGACGAGGCCCACCGCCTGAACGAGAAGAGCGGGCTCTACGGCAACCTCGGCGAGAACCAGATCAAGGAACTGATCGAAGCCTCCAAGTGCGCCATCTTCTTCATCGACGAAGACCAACGCGTCACCCTCAGCGACATCGGCAGCAAGCAGGCCATCCGCGAGTTCGCCAAGGCGAAAGGCGCCACGGTCGAGGAATACAGCCTCGCCTCGCAGTTCCGCTGCAATGGCTCGGACGGCTATCTCGCCTGGCTCGACGACGTGCTCGACATCCGCCCGACCGCCAACCAGCAACTCGACGCCAGCCAGTACGAATTCAAGGTCCTCGATACCCCCGAGGCCCTGCACGCCGCCATCTCCGCCCGGAATCAGGACAACAAGGCCCGCGTCGTGGCCGGCTACTGCTGGCCGTGGCGCAGCAAGAAGGATCCCCGGCAACAGGACATCGTCATCGGCGACTACCAGCGCCAATGGAACCTCGACCAGGACGGCAGTCTCTGGATCATCGCCGAGAACTCCATCGATCAGGTCGGCTGCATCCATACCTGCCAGGGCCTGGAGGTCGACTACATCGGCGTCATCATCGGCCCGGACCTGATCGTCCGCGACGGCAAGATCATCACCGCCCCCGAACAACGCGACCGCCACGACAAATCCATCCGCGGCTACAAGAAGCTGATGAAGGAAAACCCGGAACTGGCGCGCAAGGAGACCGACCTGATCATCAAGAACACCTACCGGACGCTGATGACCCGGGGGATGAAGGGGTGCTACGTGTTTTGTACGGATGAGGAGACGGCGAGGTATTTTCGGGGGCGTGGCGGGAGGTAAAGCAGCTTCCAGGGCATCGTGGACGCGTCATGCAAAGAGATGGGGATGAGGAATTTTAATATTCTACCCCTTGTACCCCATACAGGTAAAAACCCGTCCAAACCAATTCCAACTCGCTCAAAGCCCACGTCACAGAGCTAAACAGCCTGAGATAGCTGCCAGGCAATCAGCCACAAGCTTGGGCAACACGGTACAGGACCGAGCTGAACTCATTGCTGGTACCATGCTGAAGGCTGTAGAGGCATGGAAAGGACAAGCTGTTGAGTGCAGCGCCTGCCACTTGCTCAGCCCGCCTGATTCAAGGTTCTGCCTTTACTGCGACGTAGCAACCAGCAAAGTCACACCTGTAATTTTAGCGCCTGACGTAACTTCAACGCTGAAGCAACGTATGCACTGCTCAGCAAAGCCAAGCATGTCAGTTAAGGCAGTACCCAAATTAATCGTAAACCCTGATGGTGAACTGGCCACCGCCAATACTAGCCTGATAAATTCCACCCCCCAGGAGCAGACGAAAAACAATGAAACTACTCAACACCTATGAAGACCGTGACGAAGCTGAAGAAGCCGCTGAGAAACTAACTGGAGAGAAACGCCTGGCCAGCGAACGCGATGCCACACTCACCATCTACAACCTTTTTGGCATACCTAGCTGGGGTAACTTTCACCGTCTGGGCATGTACAACTTGGGTGAGCTAAAAAACATGCTGGAGCGTCGGTCGAGTTGGCAGTCCACCGACGAAACACGACATGCCGAGATAATCGCCACGCTAGAGACGGTAGCCAAAAACTATGGGATCGATGTGCCTGGGCACTGGCTGTAGTAACACAGGCCAGCGTCCAAGAATTCACTCAGACAATGCGGGCAAACATCTTGCTCAAGTAAGTCTGCCCGCCGTCCCCCATAAACAACACGTTGCGGCTTTCCAGATTGGCCTTCTTTGAAGGGTCGCCAACGTTGAGCAGGTCGGCGAATTTCGTCGGTGACAGCACGAAGGCATTCAAGACCAGCGGCGATTCGCCCGCCTTCGCACCCGCCGCCAGCGTTGCTTCCAGTCCCTTCACTTCCTTGTACAGACCCAGCTTGGGTGACCTGCCCCCCGATTTCAGTACCACGTCAAACTTAGTAGAGTCCGTTTTCCGAGCAGGAGACGGCAGTGAAAAAGCGTTTTACCGAAGAGCAGATTCTCGACTTCCTCAAGCAGGCGGAGGCCGGTGTGCCGGTGAAGGAACTGTGTCGCCGACACGGCTTCAGTGATGCCTCGTTCTACACTTGGCGGGCCGAGTTTGGCGGTATGACCGTGGCGGACGCCAAACGGTTGAAGGATCTTGAACTGGAAAAACAGCCGATTGAAGAAGTTGCTCGCCGAGGCCCACCTCGACATCGAGTCGCTGAAAGTGGTCGCCCGGGGAAAAGGGTAAGCCCGACAGCACGGCGGGAGGTGGTGCAGGAGATGCAGGCGCGAACCGGCATCTCCGAGCGTCGTGCCTGTCAGTTGATCGGGCTGTCCCGCTCGGTGTTGCGCTACCAGCCGCGAGCCAGTGGGCAAAACACCGAGCTGCAAGCCCAACTGGTGGAACTGGCCCAAGAGCGCCGGCGCTTTGGCTATCGCCGCCTGCACATCCTGCTGCGGCGTGCTGGCGTGCAGGTCAACCACAAGCGGATCTATCGCCTGTACCGCGCTGCCGGCTTGATGGTGAAACGGCTGCGCCGCCGCCATGGTGTCGCGGTGGAGCGCGAACGTCTGAGTTTGCCGAGCGCACCAAACCAGGTCTGGTCGATGGACTTCGTCTTCGATGCACTGAGCACCGGGCGGCGGATCAAATGCCTGACGGTGGTCGATGACTTCACCAAGGAGTCGGTCGGCATCCTGGTGGAGCACGGTATCAGCGGCTTTCGCGTCACACGGGCGCTGGACGAGATGGCGCGGTTTCGCGGCTACCCGAAAGCGATCCGCACCGACCAGGGGCCCGAGTTCACCGGCAAGGCACTCGATCAATGGGCCTATCAGCGCGACATCAAGCTGAAGCTGATTCAGCCTGGTAAGCCCACGCAGAATGCCTTCATCGAGTCGTTCAACGGTAAGTTCCGGGACGAATGCCTCAATGAGCACTGGTTCTGTTCGCTGGCCGAAGCGAGAATCCGCATCGCGGCCTGGCGGCGGGATTACAACGAACACCGACCGCACAGCGCGATTGGCAATCTCACCCCGGCAGAATTTGCTGCAAGTTGGCGAACTCGCCAGCAGCAGCTGAAGCAGGAAAAAATTAATATCAACCCCAGGGCCTACTAACTAGGCAGCGGTACTAAAGCTGGGGGCAGGTCATCGAAAACTGCAACGCCTTCCGCCATCCCGAAGAAGCCTGCATCGTCGCCGATGTTGATATGGCCGAAGAGATTGGCATCGCCCATGCGCAACACCAATTCACCTTTACTGCTCTTAATGTTGACCACGCGCACAACCTCATTTTCCCCCTTCGCTCAGCACAGCCCCCGCAGCATGGGCAGCGCATCGATCCAGGCAGGCCTTTCGCTCACATGGAAAAAGTTGACAAAGATTGTTAACCTTCGAGCCGTGAATTTTTACATACTAGGTAGCAGCTACATGAAGCCATGGTCAGCAGGAAATGCAATCAAATCTAGACGTAAGTCTCTGGACATGTCGCTAGAAGCTCTGGGAGAAAAGCTGGGCGTTACCAAGTCTTTCATGAGTTATGTCGAGTCAGACGAGCGCGCCCTTACTGAGGATCAGGCTTCGATTCTGTCAGGTATCGTGGGCATCCCAATCGATCTCCTACTGCTTAGCGCAGGCCGACTCCCAACGGATGTTAGAGAGGCAATCTCATCTGATGCCGCCGAGGTGACAGCATCCGTACGACAGCGCTTTGAGCAACACGCAGTTGAATATCCCGACCGTCCAACACGCCCCCTTCCGCCCGTGTCAAGCACGGACGAGCATCTTTCGTCCTCGGGCATCCCCGAGCGCGTCGAGGTTAGTAAATCCACGACCGAGTACCGGGCGCACAGCTATCACACCAAAGTTCCTCCCGAGGCGATTCGCCCCTTCATTCGAGCCCTTTCCAAGCCTGGAGACCTTGTCCTTGACCCTTTCTCGGGATCGGGCATGACAGGTGTCGCGGCGCTGATGGAAGGCCGCAATGCGCTGCTCTCCGATTTGTCGCCTGCTGCAGTCCACATTTCAAGAAACTACACAACGCCTTGTGACCCAAAGGAGTTCTCCAGGGCCCTCAAGAAGGTAGCGGAGCAGGTCGATCCAACCATGCGCTGGCTCTACCAACCTATCATGCAGCCAGGACAGACTATCGAGTACACAACTTGGAGTGATGTTTTCAGGTGCGGTGAATGCCAAAAGGACATTCTCTACTGGGATGTTGTCCATACGGCAGGTGGAACCGATGCTCGCGGGCTTACCTGTCCACACTGTGACACGTATCTGCGCAAAAGCGATCTCGTCTGGATATCGGAAATACCCGTGCAGACTCATGTGTCAGCCGGGAGCAGCAGAATCTCCGCCCACGCCCCAACCCAGCATGAGTTGGAATTGATCGAGGAAGCCAATGAAGCTCCCATCCCCTATTGGATACCCCGCGTTCCGTTCGGGTCCGAGCGCGAGATGTGGAGAGCCTCCCACACGGGCATGGGCATATCCGAAGTCAGTCACTTTTTCACCAGGCGGAACCTGCATGCCCTTGCCGCGCTTCGCCATTCGATTGTCACCACCTCGGAGGGACGCATCCGCGAAGCCTTGATGTTCGCCTTCACGGCCTGCGTCAACCGCGCTTCCCGCCGCTATCAATGGAACGCGAAGCGCCCCACGAACGTCATGACGGGCACTCTATACATCTCATCACTCCGATACGAGTGGAATGTCTGGAGCCTATTCCGGAGAAAAGCTGCCGACGTAAAACGATACTTTGAGAGATTCCCCGAAACGTCAGCCACAGCCCAGGTAATGAACAGGTCGGCCACAGACCTCTCCTGCCTGCCCGATGGCTCCGTATCCATGGTTTTCATGGACCCGCCTTTCGGATCCAACATCTTCTACGCGGACAGTTCCCTGCTGTGGGAGGCATGGCTTGGCTCCCTGACCGACAACACGGAGGAAATCGTGGTTAATAAGAGCCGAGGCAGGGTCGGGGGAGGAAAGACTATGGACGATTATGGTCATTTAATGACGAAGGCCTTTTCCGAGGCTGCGAGAGTATTGAAGCCAGGTGGCTATGCCGTGCTTGCCTTCTCGAACTCCGACGATCAGGTATGGATGGAAATTCAAAAGGCCATGGCGGAGGCGAAGCTCGAAACCCACACGGTGCACATCCTCGATAAAGGGCAACCGTCGATCAAAGGCGTTAAGGGCGTCACAGGCAAAGAGAGCGTAACAACGCTCGATCTTCTCATCACCATGAGGAGGCCTGCGCACTGCGCCAAGGACATGAGCAGTACTATGGCTTCGACGACCTTCATTGACGGGGCCGTCAAAAGCGCCCTCTTCAATGGGGCCAGCCGAACTGATGATATTTATTCGGCTGTAATTCAGGCCTTGCTCGCAAAGAACTACAGTCTTTCCGGAATCACGATGCCAAACATTGCGGAACGGTGCGCGCGCCTCGGCGCCAGTGAAGTCGGGGGCAAGTGGACCTTGCAAAACATGGAGGCCCAGGAAGAACGCGACTTTATCAAAGAATACCTTTCATCAAAAGATAGCCTTCCCATCACAACGATGGCTCCAGCCCCGAAGAAGGCACCAGCTGCGCCACTGGTTCCAGGCGGACGCAACAGTGCGCTCTACACAGCACATAGTTACCATACGAAGGTGCCGCCCGAGGCAATCATCCCTTTCATCGAGCACTTTACGAAACCGGGGGATGTGGTTCTGGATCCGTTTTGCGGATCCGGCATGACGGGTGTCGCGGCCGCCTTGGCCGGCCGCCTGGCAATTCTCAACGATCTGTCGCCCGCCGCCGTCCACCTCGCATGGAACCACACTCACCCTTGCGCCCCAGAGGATCTCGAAGCCGCGTTTGCCGAGATCGAGGGAAAAGTGGGCCCGCGTATGCGGGAAATTTATGGCACCACAGATGAGAGCGGTGCGCCTGCGCTGCTCCATTGGACAATGTGGAGCACCAGGCACAAGTGCCCCCACTGCAGAAAGAGCTTCGCTCTTTGGGATGCCATCGACCGATGCGAAGGGCGCATAGGCTCCACTATTACCTGCCCTCTTTGCGAGCACGAAGTGGTTCGAAAAAAACTCCCCACAATCGACTCGGTACCCGCCTGGCTTGCTTATGAGACGACGGACGGGCGGAGACTGGAGCGCAAGGCCGAGAAGAGCGACATCGCCAAGGCCCTATCATTTTCAAGAAAGGATATTGAGGACTGGTTCCCGTCGGTCGACATAGGCCCGGACAGGGAGATGTATATCCGCTGCGCACTCCAGAACAAGAATGTCAGGGAAGTTGCGGACTTCTACACAGACAGAAACCTACTCGCACTGTCGCTGATCTGGAGTGCCATCGTAGAGATAACCGATAAGCGCAAGAGACTGGCAATGGCCTTCGCCTTCACCAATACGTCGTGGCATGGAACGCGCATGCGGCGCTACAACGCGCGCGGCGGCCAGCGTCCGCTAACGGGAACACTCTATATTCCACAACTATCTTCGGAGTGCAACGTTTTCGAAGTCATGCGCAACAAGATCGCGCAGTTGAAAAGATACTATGCCACCTTCCAGCCTACGGCCGAACAGATGCCGTTTGTCTTGAACGGGAGCGCCACCGACCTCGCAGATGTGCAGGACGGGAGCATTGACTATGTCTTCACTGACCCGCCCTTCGGATCGAACCTTTTTTACGCCGACTGCAACCTGATCTGGGAGTCTTGGCTTGGCAGAATCACGGATCCAACCAATGAGGCGGTTGTCAACAAATCACTTGCCGAATCGGCCGGCGGTAAGACACTGGCTGGGTATGAAGCACTAATGACGGGAGCAATGCGCGAGATCGCTCGTGTACTTAAACCGGGCGGTTGGGCTACGGTCGTCTTCCATAACACCGACGGAGGAGTCTGGGCAGCCCTTCAGAGCGCGGCGAAGGAGGCCGGCTTTGAGTTCCACGAGGCGGCATCCCTTGATCGCAAGCAGCAGAGCCACAAAGGCTACAAGGGTCGCAGCGGGCAGGAGGACGTCGCCCATTTCGACGTAGTGATGAACCTTCGCAAACCCGAGAAAGTCAAGACAACCCCACCCAGGAAGACAGCCAAGGCATTCGACCTTCCGGCGCTAGTTGCCGAGCTTGCCACCACCCCCAAATTTGCGGTCCGCGGCGTCCAGGGAATTCATGCGGAAGTAATGCGCCGCCTGGCCTCCACGGATTCCAGTATTTTTGTCGACTTCTCAGACATCCGAGAACTGATGGAGAAAGCGTCACAACCGGAATAAGTTTCACTGATCGAGTAACGCCTGCACCAGATCCAGTAGCATCGATCCCTCGGCGCCATCCGGCCTCGCCGGAATGGCGCCAACACCATCGAACACCACAATTTCGCCCGGGCACTGGCGCCGACCGCCGCCCCTCTCAAAAAACACAAACTCCGTACCCGGATAAACCACAAAGGCAGCCTTCATATCCGTGATCGCATCCCGGTATGTGTGCATTTTGTACATATCAGCGCGGACGAATGAAGCCTCATCATCTTGAGCATCCTCCAACGATGTCAGCCAGTGCAATCGATACTTCGCGTCAAAGGCAAAACGCGCCCCATTGAGGGTCACAACGACGTCCGGCCTCAGCGGAGTAGAATAAGCGGCTCCTGCCGACCTGACGTAGGAGGGGTTGAAGGCGACGGCTACGCTGGCTGACAGTCGCACGACAAGGCCGCGATCAAGGCCTTCGCCCAGGACACTGCGCGAAACCGTTACAGAGCCAGCTGAGATACCCGTGGCAACGCAAACAGCTTCGAGCACCTTGAGGAACACCCAATATTCATACAACAGCGCGACATCCTTTCCTTGGAGCATCCGTTGGACCTCCCTTTCAGAAGTGGGCAAGGACTGATGCGCTCCCAGCTGCAGCCAAAGATCCAGAATGTCCTTGTAGCCCTCCACCTTGGCAAGAGCGTGAGTAGGGCCAGTGAATGCTGTTAGAACACCGACCTCCGACAGAAATAGCGACCTCGAGGCTGCCTCGAGAATGGTTGCCATTTCCCGGCAGTCGGAGCGCATTTGAATATGGATGCTGCGGTCATCGAGCAGCTTATATACGATGGCCAAGCACTCTCCGAGAAAGTGCTTGATAAAGCGGTTCTCGGGGGTGTCGAAAGACAGTCGCCGTGATGACACTGAAACCCGCGCTGGAAAATGCTCTACAGGAGGTACCCCAATTCTGAGGACCCGCGCTAACGGACTACCGGCGACAGCGTAGTGCTCACGTACCTTAATCAGTCGATCTGGCCGATTAAATATGTCGGTAACCGAGCGCGCATCGAAGCTACGAACCCGCTCAGCGGGAACTACCGGCCGCTCCAACACAAACCTCCGAGTCGGACTCCGCTCCACAACTGCAAAAAAATCTTGTAGGCGCAGTCCTGCCTCCCGCCGAAGGATGACTTCTCGCAGAAACTGCAGCTGGTGATACGGAATGGGAGACTTAGAGTCACCGGACGCAATCGCGGAAAAACCTGCGGGCGAACGCCACCCAAACACCAAGCTCGATGATAAACGCGATACCTGCTCGAGCAGGCCAGAAACCCCTTCCTCGCCGAGTTTGGATGAGGAAATCCGCAGGTTCACTCCGGCAAAGCGGGCCGTCCCTACAAAGTTTTTGAAAGCAAGCACGCCCATCTTGTCACCGATAGGTTCATAGCCCACTTCAAGCAGTGCACCAACTTCCGAGGCAGACGGCGGCTCCGGGAATTCAATGACGTACTCGACGTTCTCCGCCAGGTCGACAACGTCCCCGACAAGAGCTGAGCTCAACCCATCGCAGCGACGGGGGCGGTATTCGAATGCAATCTTACTCACTTGAAAAAGGTCACAAAGCCGAATCCGCGCAACCGTTCAAGCATTTCAAAACCACGGCAATAAGACTTCGGGAGCTTCGCTCCATCATCGCACCTGATAGTCTGAATGTCCTGGTCAGATCCGGGCATAGCGAGATCACGGAAATACCAAAGCAGAGTGCAAAGAGTTTCCTCCAGCCGCGCTCGGTTCCCCTGAATACGCGGCAAGACCTTCTGCAGAATAGCCGCATCAAGTGCTCGGAGCATGGCAGTATCGTTTACGTCCTCAGGGAGGATGCTGCTGTAAATCTGCATGAAACAACCGATCTCTGAGGCAGATCTATAGCCAAAGTGAAGCTGTGCCCTTTCCAAAATCCGGTTTATCGAGACAAGGTGGTCATGCGCTTCTTGTGACAAATCCTTAAACGCAGCGGTCGTGGGTAAACGGAAGGGCGGTAATTCTTCAGGAAAGCGGTAGCCGTTCTGAACAGCTGCGGCAACACCATACCTCATACCATCCAAGTCAACCTCATTGAACTCAATCACCATCGAACGGTCTAGCACCTTAGGACTGAAGCTAAAAGTCGTTTCGTCGACGTTGACGGTCCCAGTCACTATCAGATTGGTGGGGATAGGTAAAGCATTTGGAACGTCCACATCGACGGCGGCCTGGCCAGGGCCGATGAGGCTGGCAATTGCAGAAGCATGTCGATGCAGTGGAATGGGTTGCTGACTGATCGCACCGTCTTGTTGGTACCGCCTACTCTCCGCACACGCAAGCCAGTCGCTGAAATAGTGCTCTACGCGCGCCAAGTTCATCTCATCGAGTAGCATGAAATAACGGGGCGCGGCAGCCTTTTCCGGGGCATCCTCCAGAGCCTTTGCGGCTCTGAGCATTAGGTCTAGAGCTTGAGTCGACTCGTATCTTCCGGTGATCGGGTTCACAAAACCGATAATGGACTGATTGTCGATCCAGTCAGGCCGCACGGGCACTAGGGCAAAACGAGATTTATCGCTCTTGCCTTTATCGGGAGCAAAGATAAATGCATCACCAACTGCAGGCGCACGACCTGCCGGCTTAGTAGTTGGAAGCACTTCCGTAGTTGAAGAGTAGAATTCCGCCACCAGTTCCGCCATCTTCGACTTGCCTGTGCCGCTAACACCGGCCAGGATCACAAATGGCTTAGCAGCAATGGATGCGACATACCTAGCCAGCAGGTCTGGCTCAAAGTAGAAGCCCCGATCAAGACAGAATTGCCAGAGTGATACGTTGGTGCCTCCAGTTATTTGGGGGACGCTGCTTGTCGCCATCGCCCCCGATAGCAAGGCCTTATGATTTTTGAGATATTCGGGAAAAAGTTCGGGCTTAAGAGTCACAATGCTGGCCACGCCGAAGGAAGCATCCTTAGTCAGGCGGTGTATCCCTGTAACCAGCGCCGCGTTAATATCCTCCTCCTTTACCTGGACCGACGGGGATCCTTCCCCCTTCTCCATGCGCTTCTCCAACCATCGCCTGTCGTAGGCCACCAGAACACGCCGACTCGGCGAATAGCCCATGACCAGGTCAATGGCTCCGTCATGGTCCATACCAACCCCCTTGGAGGGAGCGTTGGTAATCTGGATACGGTTTTCCTTTGCGTCACGGCCGCCACCACCATGAGTAATCTCATAAACCCAGAGGCGAAATTTCCTGAAATCGCCCACATCATCAGTCCACTCCAGCATGACTGGATTCTGCGGCGAGGAAGGAACGCTCGAGCATCCGTATCCAGTGGAAGCGAACCCGCTGGTCATTTCCTGTAGATCTTTTATCGAAAGAGCCATCTATCGAATCTTTTGCAGCCTATGTTGAGATTGCCATAGATAGTCTCAGTTCTGAGCGCGGGGGTAAATGCCTCTCATGAGGCTTAAAAGACAGGTCTGAGCAGGGAGTCCTGCCATAGCCAGATCACTTCAGAAGCGAAGCCCCATACAATCACGATCATGCGCAGGCGAAGCGCGTCAGCGCATTGGGTGCTCGAGGGGGATATTCGTGACTGTTTCGAAAACATCAGCCACGACTGGCTGCTCGCCAACGCGACCACGGATAAAGCGATTCTGCGCAAATGGCTTCGAGCGGGGTATGTCGATCAGGGAAGGGTTCGCCCATGCTGACGGCCATACAGAACCTGGGCGTGATGCCCTCGTTCAGCCGCCCCCGGGCAAGCAATGACAACGCCTACACCGAGGCTCTGTTCCGCACGATCAAGTACTGCCCACTGTGGCCGGAGCTGCCCTTCGATACGCTCGAGCAAGCCAGGATCTGGGCAAACCGTTTCGTGGACTGGTACAACACCAGCACCGCCACAGTGCACTGAAGTTCGTGACCCCAGCGCAGCGACATGCTGGCCAGACGGAAGAACTGCTGCAAAGACGTACGATCTGTATGAGGTGGCGCGCGCACGACAGCGGAGCGCTGGAGTGGCAACATCAGGAATTGGCCGCTGGCACCGATCGCGTACCTGAACCCGAAGCGTGACACACTCACGCAACAACCACCTTGAAATCCGCCGCCTACACCCCCTCAGCAACACGCTCGAATGACGTGGCATGAAGGCAGTCTCAATTGGCAACCAAAATAGGCAAATTCGAATTAGCAACGGATAACGCCCGGCATAAAAAACCCAAGCACCCGTAAGTGCTTGGGTTTTTTAGGGTTTTTTGGTCGGGACGGAGTGATTCGAACACTCGACCCCTTGCACCCCATGCAAGTGCGCTACCAGGCTGCGCTACGCCCCGACTGTACTTCCGAGCTCAGTGGCTGTGCTTCCGAAGTGAGCCGCACTATATACTAAGCTTCTGATAAGTGGAAGTTTTTTTTGCTTCCGTCACTTCTTCAGGACCAGCAGGACTTCTTCCAGCTCGGCGATCATCTGGCGGATGAGCTGCTTGTACTGGGTGACGTCGTCCTTGGCCTCGTCGCCGGAGAGGCGCTGGCGCGCCCCGCCGATGGTGAAGCCCTGGTCGTAGAGGAGCGCGCGGATCTGGCGGATCATCAGCACGTCCTGGCGCTGATAATAGCGGCGGTTTCCGCGGCGCTTCACCGGGTTGAGCTGCGGGAACTCCTGCTCCCAATAGCGCAGCACGTGGGGTTTGACCGCGCACAAGTCGCTGACTTCGCCGATGGTGAAGTAGCGCTTGCCGGGAATCGGTGGCAGCTCGTCGTTATGACTTGGTTCCAGCATATGCCTCAACCCTGGCCTTCAGTTTCTGCCCTGGACGAAAGGTGACAACGCGGCGAGCCGTGATCGGGATTTCCTCACCGGTCTTCGGGTTGCGCCCGGGGCGCTGGCGCTTGTCGCGCAGGTCGAAGTTGCCGAAACCGGACAGCTTGACCTGCTCGTTATGCTCCAGCGCCTGGCGGATCTCTTCGAAGAACAGCTCCACCAACTCCTTGGCTTCCCGTTTGTTCAGGCCCAGCTCTTCGTACAGACGTTCCGCAATTTCAGCTTTCGTCAGAGCCCCCATACGCTATTTCCTTAACGTGGCATTGAACCTTTCTTCCAACGACGTGACGATGTTCTGCGTCGTGCTATTGACTTCATCGTCATTAAGAGTGCGCGATGGATGCTGCCAGGTCAAGCCGACGGCAAGGCTTTTTCTATGCGGATCAATGCCTTTACCGTGATACACATCAAACAGCCTGAGGTCCGTCAGCCATTCGCCGGCCGCCGCACGGATTTGTGTCAGGATGTCTTGTGCCGGCACGTCCTGGTCCACCAGCAGCGCCAGGTCGCGGCGCACTTCGGGGAAGCGCGACAGCTCGCGGAACTTCGGCAGGTGGCCATCGACCACTTCGGCCAGCAGCAGCTCGAAGAGGAACACCGGCTGCTCGAGGTCGAGTTTCTTCGCCAGTTCCGGATGTAGCGCGCCCAGGTAGCCGACCAGCCGCCCGTCCCGCTCGATGCGCGCGGTCTGTCCCGGGTGCAGCGCCGGGTGCTCGCCGGGTACGAAGCTGAAGTCGCCGAGGGCACCGGCACTGGCCAGCACTGCCTCGACATCGGCCTTGGCGTCGAAGAAGTCCACGCCGTCACGGCCGTTGGCCCAGCCTTCCGGCAGGCGCTTGCCGCAGATGGCGCCGGCGAGCATGGCTTCCTGCTTCAGGCCTTCCAGTTGACCGACGAAGCGCAGGCCGCTTTCGAACAGGCGGACCCGCGACTGCTGGCGGTTGAGGTTGTGCTGCAGCGCCTTGACCAAGCCCGGCCAGAGGCTGGAACGCATCGCCGCCATGTCGGCGGAGATCGGGTTGGCCAGGGTCAGCGGCTGGGTGCCCGGATCGAACAGTTCGAACAGGGCCGGATCGATGAAGCTGAAGGTGATCGCTTCCTGGTAGCCGCGGGCGACCAGCAGGCGCCGCAGCAGCGGCAGCGCGGCGCGCGCTTCCGGCTTGTTGTTCGGCGCCAGGCGCGCCTGCGGGTAGCGCACCGGCAGGCGGTTGTAGCCGTAGAGACGGGCCAGTTCCTCGATCAGGTCGACTTCCAGGGAAATGTCGAAGCGATGGCTCGGAACGCCGACCGACCATTGCCCTTCCCCATCGGCCATCACAGTCAGTTCCAGGGCTTGCAGCAGGCGCACGATCTCGGCGGCGTCCAGCAGCATGCCGAGCATCTGGGTCACACGCTCGGCGCGCAGGGTGATCGGCGCGACCTTCGGCAGGTGCGCTTCGCTGAGCTGCTCGACGATCGGCCCCGGCTCGCCGCCGACGATGTCGAGGATCAGGCGCGTCGCGCGCTCCATGGCCTTGCGCGCCAACTGGCTGTCGACGCCGCGCTCGAAGCGGTGCGAGGAGTCGGTGTGCAGGCCATAGGAGCGGGCCTTGCCGGCCAGGGCGATGGTGTCGAAGAATGCGGCTTCGAGGAACAGGTCGCGGGTGCTGTCGCTGACGCCGCTGTGCTCGCCGCCCATCACCCCGGCGATGGCCAGGGCGCGCTGGTGGTCGGCGATTACCAGGGTGTCGGCGCGCAGGGTGACTTCCTGGCCGTCGAGCAGGACCAGCTTCTCGCCGTCCTCGGCCATGCGCACGCGCACGCCGCCGTTGATCTCGGCGAGGTCGAAGGCGTGCATCGGCTGGCCCAGTTCGATCATCACGTAGTTGGTGACGTCGACCACCGGGTCGATGCTGCGGATGTCGGAACGGCGCAGGCGCTCGACCATCCACAACGGGGTCGGCCGGCTCAGGTCGACGTTGCGGATCACCCGGCCGAGATAGCGCGGGCAGGCGGCCGGCGCGGCGAGTTCGACCGGACGGGTCTCGTCGTGCTGCGCGGCGACCGCATCCACCGCCACCGCCGCCAGCGGTACGTCGTAGATGGCGCTGACTTCGCGGGCCAGGCCGGCGAGCGACAGGCAGTCGCCGCGGTTCGGAGTCAGGCCGACCTCGATGGTGTAGTCGTCCAGTTCCAGGTAGGTGCGGATGTCCTGGCCGACCGGCGCGTCGGCCGGCAGCTCGAGCAGACCGGCATTCTCTTCGCTGATCTGCAATTCCTTGGCCGAGCAGAGCATGCCGAAAGACTCGACGCCGCGCAGCTTGGCTTTCTTGATCTTGAAGTCGCCCGGCAGTTCGGCGCCGATCATGGCGAAGGGAATCTTCAGGCCCGCGCGCACGTTGGGCGCGCCGCAGACGACCTGGAAGGTCTCGCTGCCGTTGCTGACCTGGCAGACGCACAGCTTGTCGGCGTCCGGATGCTGTTCGGTCGAGAGCACCTCGCCGACTACCACGCCGCTGAAGGCGCCGGCGACCGGCAGGTCGGCGTCGACCTCGAGGCCGACCATGGACAGGCGAGCGACCAACTCGTCATGGGAAACCTGCGGATTTGCCCAGCTCCGCAGCCACTTTTCACTGAATTTCATCCTGTTCTCCTAAGGAATCCGGTTGCGTTCTGGCCTAGCGGAATTGTCCGAGGAAGCGCAGATCGTTATCGAAGAACAGACGCAGGTCGTTCACCCCGTAGCGCAGCATGGCCAGGCGCTCAGCACCCATGCCGAAGGCGAAGCCCTGGAATTTCTCGGGATCGATGTTGGACATGCGCAGCACGTTCGGGTGCACCATGCCGCAACCCATGACTTCCAGCCAGCCGGTCTGCTTGCATACGCGGCAACCGTTGCCGCTGCAGATCACGCACTGGATGTCCACTTCGGCCGAGGGCTCGGTGAAGGGGAAGAAGGACGGACGGAAGCGCACTTCGAGCTGCTTCTCGAAGAAGGCGCGGAGGAATTCCTCGATGGTGCCCTTGAGGTCGGCGAAGCTGACGCCCTCGTCCACCAGCAGGCCTTCCACCTGGTGGAACATCGGCGAGTGGGTCAGGTCGGAGTCGCAGCGGTAGACGCGCCCCGGGCAGACAATGCGGATCGGCGGCTGCTGGGACTCCATGGTCCGTACCTGCACCGGTGAGGTGTGGGTACGCAGCAGCATGTTCGCATTGAAATAGAAAGTGTCGTGCATGGCACGCGCCGGGTGGTGGCCCGGAATGTTGAGCGCTTCGAAGTTGTGGTAGTCGTCTTCGACTTCCGGGCCTTCGGCGACTTCGTAGCCGATGCGGCTGAAGCACTGCTCGATGCGCTCCAGCGTGCGGGTGACCGGATGCAGGCCGCCGCTCGGCTGGCCGCGACCAGGCAGGGTGACATCGATGCGCTCCGCGGCCAGCCGGGCGGCCAGCGCGGCCCCTTCCAGCTCGGTCTTACGCACGTTCAGCGCATCCTGGACCTTTTCCTTGGCCACGTTGATCAGCGCGCCGACCTTCGGCCGCTCTTCGGCCGGCAGGTCGCCCAGGGTCTTCATCACCTGGGTCAGTTCGCCTTTCTTGCCGAGGTAGTGAACCCGGATCTGCTCCAGGGCATTGACGTCTTCGGTGTGTCGCACAGCCTCCAATGCTTGAGAGACCAGCGCATCCAGGTTTTCCATGTATGGACTCCAGATACAAAATAGGGGAAGAGCGGTAAGGCTCTTCCCCTATCGGTGACGTTACGTCCGGACCGAGGTCCGGTGATTGTCGTAGGGCTTAAGCCAAGCTTGCCTTCGCTTTCTCGACAATCGCGGTAAACGCCGCTTTTTCGTTCACTGCCAGATCGGCCAGGACCTTACGGTCGATCTCGATGGCCGCCTTTTTCAGGCCGGCGATCAGGCGGCTGTAGGACAGACCGTTCTGACGAGCACCAGCGTTGATACGGGCGATCCACAGTGCGCGGAACTGACGCTTGCGCTGACGGCGGTCACGGTAGGCGTATTGGCCAGCCTTGATCACCGCCTGCTTGGCAACGCGGAACACGCGCGAGCGTGCACCGTAGTAGCCCTTGGCGAGCTTCAGAATTTTCTTGTGACGACGACGGGCGATAACGCCACGCTTAACACGAGCCATGAATTAATCCTCTACCTTAATAATCAGCGCAGACGCAGGGAGCGTTCTACGCGCGCAACGTCAGACTTGTTCAGCATCGAGGTGCCGCGCAGTTGACGCTTACGCTTGGTGGTCATCTTGGTCAGGATGTGGCTCTTGAAGGCGTGCTTGTGCTTGAGGCCACCAGCAGTCTTCTTGAAGCGCTTGGCCGCGCCACTTTTGGTCTTCATCTTTGGCATGTTCGGATACTCCGCATTGAGTGATTACGCATAACCGCAAGGCCTGCCAGTGCCCTGGTGGTTACTTTTTCTTCTTGGGAGCGATGACCATCATCAGCTGGCGTCCTTCCAGCTTAGGATGCTGCTCGACGGTGCCGTATTCCACGAGGTCGGCTTCGACCCGCTTCAACAGCTCCATCCCCAGCTCCTGGTGGGCCATCTCACGACCGCGGAATCGCAGGGATACCTTGGCCTTGTCCCCATCGCTAAGGAAACGTACCAGGTTGCGTAGTTTTACCTGGTAATCCCCTTCTTCCGTCCCTGGACGAAACTTGATTTCTTTGACCTGAGCCTGCTTCTGGTTCTTCTTGGCGACCGCAGCCTGCTTCTTCTTCTCGAACAGGTGCTTGCCGTAGTCCATGATGCGGCAGACAGGAGGCACCGCGTCGGCCGAAATCTCAACCAGGTCCAGCTTCGCCTCTTCGGCTAGGCGGATCGCCTCATCGATCGAAACAACACCAACCTGCTGGCCATCAGCTCCAATCAACCGTACCTCACGAGCCGAGATGTTCTCGTTGATCGGGGGTTTCGGTTGAGCTCGCTTATCCTGTCTCATTTCACGCTTAATAATGATTACTCCGAGTCTTGGCGACCACGCCGGGAAACCGTCTGTGCCAACAGCTCAGCGAACTGGGTGACGGGCATGGAGCCCAGGTCTTCCCCTTCGCGCGTACGCACCGCGACGGCCTTCGATTCAACTTCCCGATCTCCAATAACCAAGAGATAGGGAACCTTGAGCAAAGTATGCTCGCGGATTTTAAAGCCGATCTTCTCGTTTCTCAAGTCGGACTTGGCACGGAATCCGCTTTCCCCGAGGATCCGCACCACCTCGGCGGCGAAATCGGCCTGCTTGTCGGTGATGTTCATCACCACCGCCTGGGTCGGCGCCAGCCAGGCCGGGAAGGCCCCGGCGTAGTGCTCGATGAGCATGCCGATGAAGCGCTCGAACGACCCGAGGATCGCGCGGTGCAGCATCACCGGGCGCTTGCGGTTGTTGTCCTCGGCGATGTAGCTGGCGTCCAGGCGCTCCGGCAGGTTCGGGTCGTATTGCAGGGTGCCGCACTGCCAGTTGCGGCCGAGGCAGTCCTTCAGGGTGAACTCGATCTTCGGCCCGTAGAACGCGCCCTCGCCCGGCTGGTATTCCCAGGCCAGGCCGGACTCGTTCAGCGCATCGGCCAGCGCGCCTTCGGCGCGATCCCACAGTTCGTCGGAACCGACGCGCTTGGCCGGACGGGTCGACAGCTTCATGGCGATATCGGTGAAGCCGAAGTCGCGGTAGACCTGCAAGGTCAGCTTGATGAAATCGGCCGCTTCTTTCTTCACCTGCTCTTCGGTGCAGAAGATATGCGCGTCGTCCTGGGTGAAGCCGCGTACGCGCATGATCCCATGCAGCGCGCCGGACGGCTCGTTGCGGTGGCAGGCGCCGAACTCGGCGAGGCGCAGCGGCAGGTCGCGGTAGGACTTCAGGCCCTGGTTGAAGATCTGCACGTGGCACGGGCAGTTCATCGGCTTGACCGCGTAGTCGCGGCTTTCCGACGCGGTGGTGAACATGTTCTCGGCGTAGTTCGACCAGTGGCCCGAACGCTCCCAGAGGATGCGGTCGACCACCTGCGGGGTACGCACTTCGACGTAGCCATGGTCACGCTGGACCTTGCGCATGTACTGCTCGAGCACCTGGTAGACGCTCCAGCCGTTCGGGTGCCAGAACACCATGCCCGGCGCTTCTTCCTGCAGGTGGAACAGGTCGAGCTGCTTGCCGATGCGGCGATGGTCGCGCTTCTCGGCCTCTTCGATGCGCTGGATGTAGGCCGCCAGTTGCTTCTTGTCGGCCCAGGCGGTGCCATAGATACGTTGCAGCTGCTCGTTCTTCGAGTCACCGCGCCAGTAGGCGCCGGAAATCTTGGTCAGCTGGAACGCCTTGAGGAAGCGGGTGTTCGGCACGTGCGGACCGCGGCACATGTCCACGTACTCCTCATGGAAGTACAGGCCCATGGCCTTCTCGTCCGGCATGTCGTCGATCAGGCGCAGCTTGTAGTCTTCGCCACGCGACTTGAACAGCTCGATGACCTCGGCGCGCGGGGTCATCTTCTTGATCACGTCGTAGTCCTTGTCGATCAGCTCGCGCATGCGCTGCTGGATCGCCGCCATGTCCTCGGGGGTGAAGGGGCGCTCGAAGAAGATGTCGTAGTAGAAGCCTTCCTCGATCACCGGGCCGATGACCATCTTCGCGGTCGGATAGAGCTGCTTGACCGCATGGCCGACCAGGTGGGCGCAGGAGTGGCGGATGATCTCCAGTCCTTCCTCGTCCTTGGGCGTGATGATCTGCAGGGTCGCGTCGCGCTCGATGGTGTCGCAGGCGTCGACCAGGCGGCCGTCGACCTTGCCGGCGAGGGTCGCCTTGGCCAGGCCCGCGCCGATGGATTGGGCCACCTCGGCCACGGAGACCGGGTGATCGAAGGAACGTTGACTGCCGTCGGGAAGAGTAATGATGGGCATGGCGCCTCCTCTCCTAGTGGTGACCCCTACCAAAGGCCACGTGGGTTGGGATGTGCCAGTAAGCGTCGCCCGCCGGGCCGGCCTGCCTCACAGTGGCAGGCGCCTTGCGGCACCCCTGCGCCGAAGCGCGCGGACGGAGATCACTGGGAATGGATACAGACGAAAAACGCCGGAGCTGATCCGGCGCGAAGTCACCATGGTAAAGCATCCGCGACGAGCTGACGAGCGGTCAGTGCGGCACGTTGCGCTTCAGCGCGCGGCGCCGCCCTCGACCCGCGCGAGGAATTCCTGCACGGCGCGGTTGAACGCCGCCGGACGGGTGGCGTTGAGGCCGTGGGAAGCGCCCTGGATGCGTTGCAGCTCGGCGCGCGGCAGGGCCGCCGCCAGCGCCTCGGCGGTGGTCGGGAAGGGTTGCGGACTGCGTTCGCCGTTGAGGATCAGGGTCGGCAGGTCGATCGAGCGCAACTCCGACAGGCGCAGCGCCGGCGGCTGGTCGGCCACCTGCCCGACCAGGGTCATGGCGTTGTCCAGGGTCATTCGGCGGAACGTCGCCGACGAGCGTTTCCATACCCCGGCGCCGCTCACCGTATCGACGAACAGCTCCAGCCCCCGCTCCGCCTCGCCGCCACGAATCAGTTCGAGCGCCTGGCGACGGAACCGGTTGCGCTCCAACGGCTCCTCGGGAGCAGCCAGGCCAGCGTGGGCGTAGACCTCGGCGGCATAGTCGCCGCCGGGATCGGCCAGGCTCAGCGAGCGCAGGGCGTCCGGCGCGGCCAGCGCCAGGCGCAATGCCAGGTTGCCGCCACGGGAATGGCCGAGCAGGTGTACCGGCTCGCCGAGCCGCTCGACCAGCGCCAGCAGGTCGGCGACGTGGCGGGCGCTGGTGAAGTCCGCGCCCTGCCCGTCCCAGCGCTCGGGGTAGTAGTGACGCAGGCTCGGCACGATCAGCCGGTGGCGCTCGCCGAGGCTGCGCAACTGCCATTGCCAGTAGCGGTAGTCGCACAGCGAACCGTGGACCAGCAGCACCGGCGTGCCCTCGCCCAGGTCCTGATAGACCAGTTGATACCCATCCACCTCGAACGAGGCGAGTTCGCCACTCATGCACGCAACCCTTCCGGTTTCATTTTCGACACGGCGCGACGAACGGTGACCGGGCCCGCAGCCCGATGCACGGCATCGCCTGGTAAAGATGGATGCTACCGGCCTGAGGTCACGCCCCGTAATGACAAATAGGTCTAGGGCCGTCTCGCCCGCTGGACTAGGCTGGAAGTTCCCCTGCGGAGGTGACGCCGATGAATACGCCGATCTTCTACGAGCTATTCCGCAACCACCCGCTGCATGCCCCGTCCGCCGGCACTCTGACGAGCATGCTGGCCCTCGGTCTGGCGCTGGCCGGGGTCTGGGCCGTGCTACTGGGTTGGGGGCTGGGCCTGGGCATCGACAACTTCGCCATGTACTTCGGCTGGACCGCCCTGCTCATGACCATCCTCCTGGTCGCGCTGTTCCTCGGCGCTACGCTGCTGCGCATGGAAACCGTGTGGCTGGCGTTCCTGCTCGCCCTGCCCCTGCTGACCAGCCTCACCGGCTGCCTGGCGCTGGTCGGCGCCGGCGCCGACTGAGCGCGCCACCGACCTTGGTCGAAGAGCGGTTGCAGTAATTCCCCTGCCCGGAAGGTCTATCCCTGGGCAAGAGGAGGACGAACCATGACTCCCGAATCCTTTGTCACTTTGCTGATCCTCGCCTGGCTAGGTCTCGCCGGCGTCACCCTGTGGGCTTTCCTGCGCGTGCCGCGTCGGCGCGCGCGCCTGCAGCGCAAGGCCCGTCGGGCGCACACGCCTGCTGCCGAACGGCCCGCGCAGGCGCTGCCACAGCGCAGCTGAAGGCGCCGCCCTGTCAGGGCAGGAAGGCGTGCTGGGAGACTCCCAGCAGCAGATAAGCCGCCAGCACGGTGAATGCGAGAAAACCCACGACGTAACGCAGCATCCCGACTCCTGTCAGTCGTTTCATCCCTGATGCCGACCGGAACGATCCTGCATCGTTCCGCGGCGACCTGCCGAAGCGCCGAACGGCCACAGCCCTCGACGCGAAAAGGGGCCGGTCGGTCCTCGACCAGCCCCTTGCGCTCTTCACTCTAGCACTCTCGTCCGGCCCGCCGGCGATCTCCGCCAGGATTCCGGACGAACCGTCAGCCCGCGATGTAGCTCGGCAGGCCGCGCTCCTGCAGCCGGCGCAGGGTCCCGACGACATCCACAGGCAGGCTCCCCGCCTCCAGGGCCAGGTCGCGGCGCACGGCATTGATGAACCAGTACATGCGCTTCTCGTCGGCCAACTGGGCGGCAGACACCACGCGACGGGTCACGATCTCTTCGCCGTTGCGCAGGGTCAGCAGGGCGCCGCCGTCCGGACGCATCTGGGTGGAGACGGCAAAGGTGGCCTGGAAGGCGTCGAACAGCATCTTGATGGACTTTTCCATGATCGTTTCTCCCCTCTTGCATGAAAACCGACTGCGAGGATTCGGCCGCAGCCGCAACATGGGGAAAGGTGGCAGCTTTCATGCCAGCCTCACGAAAAATGAAAAACCAATAAAATCAACAGGTTGAAATCATAAAAAGCGAAGCGGCCCGTGCAAACTGCAAGATCGTGCGAAATGCATCATGCGATTTGCCACCAGACTCACTCGGAAAACAGCGGCCGCCCCCGCGCATCGAAGCCACGCACCCGGTATAGCGCCGCCTCCGCCAGCGACAACGCCGCCGCCGGGCTCTCGCAGGGCGGCTGGCCGGGCAGCACCAGCCATTCGGTACGACCATCGTCGATGCTGGTTATCTCGATCTCGGCCAGATAGCCGCTGTCCTCGCGCAGCCAGGTCGCGCGCAGTTCGAATTCGCCAAAACGCCTGCCGGACACCCGCCAGCCTCCCTTCGGAAAAGTCGCCGCAGTGTAACCAGCCCGGGCGCCGCTCAGCCAGCCAGGTCGGCCAGCGCCTCGCGCTCTTCTTCGCGCAGGGTCAGGACCCGGCAACCGCGCTCGGTGACCAGCACGGTGTGCTCGTACTGGGCCGACAGGCGGCGGTCACGGGTGGTCACGGTCCAGCCGTCCTTGTGCAGCTTCACCGCGTGGCCGCCCTGGTTGATCATCGGCTCGATGGTGAAGGTCATCCCGGCCTTCAGCCGCGCCCCCGCGCCGGCGCGGCCGAAGTGAAGGACCTGGGGCGCCTCGTGCATCTTGCGGCCGATGCCGTGGCCGCAGTATTCACGGACCACCGAGTAGCCGTTGGACTCGGCATGGCTCTGGATCGCATGGCCGATGTCGCCGAGGGTGGCATCCGGGCGCACCACGCGGATCGCCCGGTACAGGCATTCGCGGGTGACGTCGAGCAGCTTCTGCGCCTGGCGGTCGATGGCGCCGACCCGGTACATCTTGCTGCTGTCGCCGAAATAGCCGTCCTTGATCACCGTGACGTCGACGTTGACGATATCGCCGTCGCGGAGGATCCGCTGCGCCGACGGCCAGCCATGGCAGACCACTTCGTTGACCGAGGTGTTCACCGTGAACGGGTAGCCGTACTGCCCCTTGCTGCCGGGGATCGCCGCGAGGGTATCAACGATGTAGCGCTCGCAGAAGCGGTCGATCTCCGCCGTGCTGATGCCCGGCCGCACCACCTCGTCGAGGGCCTCGAGGACTTTCGCGGTGAGCGCGCCGGCCACGCTCATGCGCTGGATCTCCTCCGCCGTCTTGATCATCCCGAGACCCTCGCCGCGGCCTGCTCGCGACGGTCGCTTTCGCGCGCCTCGTCCATCAGTTGGCGCAGCACCTGGGCGTAGGTCATCCCGGGATTGGCCTCGACCAGCATGCCGACGCGCATCCAGTGCTCGGCCTGGGCATTGATCGAACGCGACATGGCCTTGCAGGCGATGCGCGCCTCTTCGTGCAACTGCTCGGAAATCTTCACCAGGCCCACGCGGCACCTCGAATACGGAACATATATGGAACGCATACTATTCGTCGCGTGAACGCAGCACAATGCGCAAACGCCATCGATGCCTGGCCATGGACTGGCCATGATTGGCATCTCCTGCAAAATCAGTAACATGCGGAATTTTTTGGAAGTTGCCGCATGCTTTCCCGTTTGTTTGTAGGCCTTTTCGCCCTCCTCCTCGCCAGCGCCAGCCAGGCCAACGCCCCGCGCACCTTCTCCGAAGCGAAGAAGATCGGCTGGAAGCTCTACGCCCGGCAATCCGTGGAGTTCTACTGCGGCTGCCGCTATTCGGGGAACCGCGTCGACCTCGCCAGCTGCGGCTACAAGCCGCGAAAAAACGCCAACCGCGCGCGACGCATCGAGTGGGAGCACATCGTCCCGGCCTGGGTGATCGGGCACCAGCGGCGCTGCTGGCAGAACGGCGGGAGGAGCAATTGCGCCCGCCACGACAGCACCTACCAGCGCGCCGAGGCCGACCTGCACAACCTGGTGCCGAGCATCGGCGAGGTCAACGGCGACCGCAGCAACTTCGGCTTCGGCTGGCTGCCGCAGAAGCCCCGGCAGTACGGCGCCTGCCCGATGGTGGTGGACTTCAAGGCGCGCAAGGCGATGCCGCGCCCGCAGATCCGCGGGATGATCGCCCGCACCTACTTCTACATGAGCGACCGCTACGGCCTGCGCCTGTCGAAGCAGGACCGCCAGTTGTACAACGCCTGGCACAAGCAGTACCCGCCGCAGACCTGGGAGCGCCAGCGCAACCACATGGTCGGTTGCGTGATGGGCTGGGGCAATCCCTACGTCGGGCCGGTGGACCTGGCGACCTGCAGCAACCTATCCTCGCGTCGACGCTGACCCCGCCGGAGTAGCCCATGATCTTCCGTACCCTCGCCCTGCTGCCGCTCTGCGCCATGCTGCTGGCGTTCTCCGTCGACGCCGAGGAACGCCGCTTCGACTGCACGGTGGTGGCGGTGCACGACGACGCCAGCCTGGGCTGCCGCCCGCCCGGCGCGGACAAGGCGCTGAGCGTTCGCCTCAACGCCATCGAGCTGCCCGCCGCGCAACCGTGGCGGCAACGCGCCCGGCAAGCCCTGGAGGGAATGCTGCTGGGCAAGCCGGCGACCATCCGCGAGCAGGGCCGCGACGCGCGCTTCCGCATCCTCGGCGCGGCCTGGGTCACCCCGGCCGACTGCCCCGCCTGCGGGCATACCCTGGATGCCGGGCTGGCCCTGCTGACCATTGGCCTGGCCAGTTGGCGCGACGCGCCGGACAGCGGCCAGACGCCCGAGGCGCGCGGCCAGTACCAGTTCGCCGAGGAAGAAGCGCGGGCGCGCAAGGCTGGCCAGTGGGGCCCGCGCGACCATGCGCCTAGAGATGGATCTCGGCGAACTTGATGCCCAGCCCGCGCAGTTCCTTGACCGCGTCGTCCAGCCGGCGGAACGACGTCACTTCGTCGTTCTCGTCGACCAGGAAGTAGCTGCGCCCGCCATCCTTCTTGAAGAATACGATCCACTCCCTCGCCAACGTCGGATTGGCGATGATGTGGGTCGCCGTGATCTTGCCGGCCGCCTGCCTGTCCCGAACCTTCTCGCGCTTCATTGCCTTCCCGTCAGCCTGTATCGAAAGACGGGATTATCGCACCATGGGCGGCGCCGGCGAAAAACCTCAGCGCGACGCCGTCGCCATTTCCATCCCCGGCACGGCCAGTTCGCGGCGGATGCTGCGGATCAGCCATTCGGTTTCCGGCGGCGCGCTGAGCTGCGGCGAAGGGATGGTTCGGGCGACGTAGCGGCCGTCGGCGGCCTGCAACTGCAGCAACTGCGCACCGTCGTGGCGGCTCTTGCTGGACAACTGGAACTCGGGAAAGGCAGCGGCGATTTTCTTCAGGTCGACAGACATGGTGCGCTCCGTTTCTGAGACGTTGGTCGGCAGCCCGCCGCGCGGCGGGCAGCCGCAGTCTGGCTGGCGGATGCGACCGAATGATGACGGTGGCGACGAACCAATCCGTCCCCTACGGCGTCCCAGAAAGGACGCGGGGAATTTCACCCAATGGAAAACCGCTGGCGGCGCGCGACCTCGAGGCTCGACCCGCCGCCGGCAAGCAGACGGCAAGGAGATCGAATGTTCCGCACGGCGTATCGGGAAATCGGCCTGTTCGGCCTGGTCAAGCGCACCGTGAACGAGTTCCTCGAGGACGACATGCCGACCTACGCCTCGGCCCTCGCCTACCAGATGCTGTTCTCGCTGTTCCCGTTCCTGCTGGTGCTGATCACCCTGGTCGGCTACCTGCACCTGCCCGAGTTCTTCGCCTGGCTGCGCGAGCAGGCGGCGCTGTTGCTGCCGCCGGAGGCGATGGACCAGGTCAACCCGGTGATCGACCAGCTACAGCAGCAGAAAGGCGGCCTGCTGTCGATCGGTATCGCGGTGGCCCTGTGGACCTCCTCGGCGGGCATCCGCTCGATGATGATCGCGCTCAACGCCGCCTACGACGTGAAGGAGAGCCGTCCGGTGTGGAAGCGCTTCTCGCTGTCGATCCTCTACACCCTCGGTATAGCCCTGTTACTGCTGGTGGCGGCCGGGTTGATGGTCACCGGGCCGCAGGTGATCGCCTGGATCGCCAGCCTGGTCGGCCTGGAGCAGTACCTGGTGACCCTCTGGACCTGGTTGCGCTGGCCGCTGGCGGTGTTCCTGCTGATGCTGGCGGTGGCGCTGTTCTACTACCTGGTGCCGGACGTCGAGCAGCGCTTCCGCTTCATCACCCCCGGCTCGGTGCTCTCGGTGATCGCCTGGATCGGCGCGTCCCTCGCCTACGGCTTCTACGTGAAGAACTTCGCCAACTACAACGCCATGTACGGCAGCATCGGCGCGATCATCATCCTGCTGCTGTACTTCTACCTGTCGGCGGCGGTGGTGCTGTTCGGCGCCGAACTGAACGCGGTGATCGAGCACCATTCGAAGGATGGCAAGGACCCTGGCGAGCGCGAGCTGCCGGACAACGACGACCCCGAACTCAAGGCTTGAGCAAGGCGTCGGCCTCGCTGACGCTGGCCTTGCCGGTGGCGCGCCGATAGAGACACAACTCGCGGCCCTGGCGGCCTTGCATGTGCGGTTGCGGATAGCGGCCCTGCAGGAGCAGCGCCGAGTAGCCCACCTCATCGTCGAAGGGCAGCACCTGCCCCACCGGGCGTGCCTGGCGCAAGCCGCTGGCCTTCAGGCAGGCGGCGCGCACCGCGGCGTCGTGCGCCTGCCAGACCTCGGCAGTGGAGGCTTCGGCCGGCGTCGCGCCGAGCAACGCACAGGCCAGCAATCCGGCGGCGACTCGCCTCATTCCACACCTCGCAGCGTTCGACCGATAGGGAAAGCCCCCGGGACCACAGCGGCAACTAAAGGCCCCGGGGGCGGTGAGGCGGCAGTTACGCCTCGCAGCAATGGACATTGCCCCGCGAAAAATAGTTCTGCCCTCGCCGACGAAGCGCTCAGCCGGCCCAGCCCAGCACCAGCGCGGCCAGGGCCAGGTAGCGCAGGGTCTTGGCCAGGCCGACGATCGCCAGGAAGCTCCAGCACGGCTCGCGCATGATGCCAGCCACCAGGGTCAGCGGGTCGCCGATGACCGGCACCCAGCTCAGCAGCAAGGTCCAGCGCCCGTAGCGGTGATAGTGTCGCTGCGCCCTGAGCAGTTGCGCTTCGCCGACCGGGAACCAGCGGCGCCCGCGAAAGTGTTCGAGATAGCGGCCGAGCCACCAGTTGACCCAGGAGCCGAGCACGTTGCCGACGATCGCCAGAACCAGCAGCAACGCCACCGGCTGGCCGCCGCGCAGGAGCAGCGCGGCCAGCACCGTTTCCGACTGCAGCGGCAACAGGGTCGCCGAGCCGAACGCGGAAAGGAACAGCCCGGCGCAAGCCCAGCCGTCGCTCAACACCCAAACGCTCCCGCGACCATCGCGTCCGCTCCTGCCTGGAAAAACACTGACCTGGGACAGCCGTCCCGCGGCAGGCGAAGCATACCCTGGCAGGCAAGGGTATTTCCCGCTCATCCGCAAAGGAGGCAGGCCATGTTCGTTCCCGGCCATCTGCATCTCGCCTCGGCCAGCGAAGTCGACCGCCAGGCGTTCGATATCCATCTGCGCTACCGGATCCTCGAGGCCGACGCGCGCCCGGTAGCGGTGCACTTCGACATGGAGGGGCGGATCGACGGCCAGCCGTTCCGCGACAGCTTCGAACTGCCGCGCGACGCCGCCGTGCATTTCGCCAGCCGCGCCAGCCGCGTGGCCCGGCGCCACGGCCTGCGCTTGCGGCAAGGGCCGATCGTGCGCCAGCGGCGCGAGTACGACGCGATGTTCGACGACCTGCGTCGGCGTCTGAAACTCAAGGCTGGCGAGGCGATCGATCTCGACCGCCACCTGCTCGGCGCTGCCGGGGCGGCCTGAAGAAGCAACCGGTGCGCGGCGCCGCCGATGCCGTGCAACTTTCAGCGAAGCGGGCGACTCAATACCTGGGTACCCATCTTCGTCAAGGAGACCTACATGACCCTGAAAACCCGTTCCGCCCGCGCCAAGCAGGCCATCCAGGACCAGGCGATGGCCGAACTGCAGGACCTGATCGCCGAGGTCGACCAGTTGATGAGCGGCAACGGCAGCCTGGCCGGCAAGGAGGGTGCGAACCTGCGCGAGCAGATCAGTTCCGTGCTGCATCGCGGCCGCGACGCCATGGAGCGTGCCCGCCGCGACGTGTTGCGCCGCAGCCAGGCGGCCGCCGAGGCGACCGAGGAATACGTCGAGGATCATCCGTGGCAGACCATCGCCGTCTCGGCCGGCGCGGGCTTCCTGCTCGGTCTGCTGGTGGGCCGCCGCTAGGCGTCCCCGCAGGCAACGGAAAGCCCGCGCTCGGCGGGCTTTCCGACAAGGCAGGGGAAGCTTCTCAGGCGGAGATCGCCGCCTCCAGCGGCCAGCTCAGTTCCCAGGTGCCCTTCAGGGCTTCCGCCTCGTCCCGGCTGGCGAACGGTCCGGCCCACATGGCGCCATCGACCAACAGGATCCAACAGGCCAGCAATCCCTTGCTGCGAAGCGATTCGGGAACGGACGTACCCACCAGCACGGCGACTTCGATTCTGGACATAGGCTGACTCCGGTTATCATTAGCATGCTAAGGATAATCACGCCCCCCGCCGCCATGAAGCGCGCTGCGCACAACAGACTGTTTCATCTGCGACAAAATTACCCACCCCGGAACCGCCCACGGCCACAGCGTCGCCGGGGCTATAGTGGGTGGAAACATCGACTCCGGAGAACCTTCCCATGGACACCAGCCCGCACACCTTTTCCAACCTGTTCCGTCAGTTGGGGCTGCCGGCGGGCCGGGAAGAGATCCTCGCCTTTCTCGCCGGGCATCACCTCGAGCAAGGCACCGCGCTGCCCGACGCACCGTTCTGGAACCCGGCCCAGGCCAGCTTCCTCCGCGAGGCCCTGGCGGAGGATTCCGACTGGGCCGAGCAGGTCGACGAACTGGCCCTGCAATTGAGCCGCTGAGTGCTCTATCTCGCGGGACTTGCTACGAATCGGCAGGGAATTACAAGTCATCGGCATCGATAGCCACTATCAGCCCAAAGCATTTTTCCCCGCCGGGACGACATGAGATCGTAGCGGCGTCGGAGAACCCCAAGTCCCCGACGCTCCTTTGAAGACCATCGCCCCTCCCCCCGCAGATGGTCTTTTTTTTGCCCGCACGCCGGCCAGCCCGCCATCCCGCTGACCCAGGACATGGAACATCCGGTTACGTTCCGCACTGAACTTTTCACCCGTGCCCCGCTGTCTTACCCTGCTCGCGTTACCTGCAAGGAGAACCTCAAGGACATGAAAGCACTACTGATCGCCGCCGGCGTTGCCGCTCTTTCCAGCACCGCCCTGGCCGCCAAACTGGATGAAAAGGTTCCCTACCCGAAAGCCGACGCCGGCTTCACCCGCCAGGTCATCCATCTGCCGAAGCAGGACGCGGAAGACGCGTTCAAGGTCGAGATCATCGCCGGCAAGACCCTCGAGGCCGACTGCAACCAGCAGCGCCTGGGCGGCGAACTGGAAGAACATACCCTGGAAGGCTGGGGCTACTCCTACTACCGCCTGGACAAGGTCAGCGGGCCGATGAGTACGCTGATGGCCTGCCCGGGACAGAAGAAGGAACAGCGCTTCGTCCCGGTGGTCGGCGAAGGCTTCCTGCTGCGCTACAACAGCAAGCTGCCGATCGTGATCTACGCGCCGAAGGACGTGGAGGTCCGCTACCGGATCTGGTCGGCGTCCGAGAAAGTCGAGAAGGCACTCAGCGAGTAATCCGGCCGCCCATGAAAAAGCCGCCCGCGGGCGGCTTTTTTCGTTGCGCCGGCCTCAGCCCGGCACCAGGCCGATGTTCAGGCCGGAGTCCACGGTGATCCGGTAGTGCGTGGTCTGCCCGTCCTGCACATGCACCACCTGCCTGGGCGCATCGCCACGGCAGATCCCGTCGCCCTGCACCGACACCACGCGCAGCCCCGCCGGCAGGCGGAAGCGCGCGCTTTCGCCGGCCTGGATCTCAGCGGCCAGGCGGCTGTCGATGATCAACCGGGTATTGCAGACACTGCCGAGGAACTCGCGGTCGCGGGACACCACCAGGAAAGCGTCGCCGTCGTCGCGGAACTGGTAGTTGTACAGACGTTCCTTCGGCACCTGGTCCGTCTCGTCGAGCGAGGGTGTCGATGTCGAACAACCCGCCAGCAGGACAGCCGCCAGTAGCATCCCCAAATTCCGCATAAAGACCCCAACCCGTTCATCGAAATGCCCTGCCCGTCATCGACGGGCCGGTCCTTCATGGCTTGCGGTCGCATATCCTCCCTGAACCGTCACCACAGCGCACGTCCGTCTAAGGTAGGCGATTTCGCCCGGGCAAGGCGAGCCTGAATGGCGCTGGCGAAAGAAAATCCTCAGACCGCTGCCGTCCCGCCGACCGGCAAGGCGGACGCCGGCAGGCCGAACAGGCGGTCGAACGCCCAGTTGAAGAGGAAGGTGTAGCACGGGATCAGGATGATCAGCGCGAGGTCCAGCCAGAACGCCTGCAGCAGGGAAATGCCCATCCACCAGGCGATCAGCGGGATCAGGTAGACCACCAGGGTCAGCTGGAAGCCGACCGCGTGCGCCACCCGCCGGGCGACGCTGCGGCCACGTACGGCCTGGCGCTTCTCCCAGAACTCGAACAGGCAGTTGTAGATGAAGTTCCAGGTCACCGCGACGGTGGTGATCACCACCGCCAGCGGGCCGGTGGTGGTCGGCGTCGACCCGGCGAGCAAGGCCAGCCCCAGGGTGGAGATGCTCATCCCGATCAGTTCGTAGGCGGTCACGTAGACCAGTTTGCGCTTGATGCCCTGCACATCGTCCTCTCTTGCGGTCACGGCGGTATGGGAGCGCAAGGTTGGATCTGTTTTCTTGACAGAAAAAGTCAACAGCTTTCAGATTTATTGAAAGGAGAGCTGCCATGAACTTTTCCAGCGATACCATCCAACTCTTTCTCGCCGTGCTCGAGCGCGGCTCCTTTTCCGCCGCCGCCCGCGCCCTGGGCAAGGTGCCCTCGGCGGTGAGCATGGGCATCGCCAACCTAGAGGCCGAGCTGGGCTTCGCCCTCTTCGAGCGCACCCATCGCGAGGTCCGCCCCACGCCGCTGGCCCAGGCGCTGGCGCCACAGGCGCGGAAGATCGCCGAGCAACTCACCCAGTTGCAGGTGCATGCGGTGGAACTCTCGCAGGGACTGGAAAGCCGCCTGTCGCTCGGCGTGGTGCCGGACATCGCCACCGACCGGCTGTTCGGCGCCATCCGCACCCTGGCGGAGCGCTATCCGTTGCTCGACATCGAGGTGCTCAACGCGCCCCGGGACGATGTCCTGGCGCTCCTCCATGCCGGCCGCGTCAGCCTGTGCCTGGCGTTCGCCGGGGTCAGCGTGAACCCGCAGGAGCGCTTCCAGTACGTCGGCGCGGAGTCACTGGTGGCGACCATCTCGCCACGCCACCCGGCCCTGCAGAGACCGGACCGTGCGTTGTACCTGGAGGAACTGGTGAACCTCCGGCAGATCCTGGTGGCCAGCTGCGACCTGCCGCTGGCCGACACCCGCCCGCTGATCTCCGCCACCTGCTGGCGTACCGACAGCCTGGCCACGGCGCTGGAAATGGTCGAGGCCGGGATCGGCTGGGGCAACTTCCCGTTGTCCCGGGTCGCGCCCTTGCTCGCGGAGGGAAGGCTGGTCCGGCTGGATTTCAGGAATACCAAGAACGAGCTGAAGCTGCCGGTCCACGCCATCTGGTTGAAGAACCAGCCATTGCGGAAGGCCGCCCTGGAATTGGTGGGAATGCTCGCCACCCGCCCCGCATGAGGCGAAACGCAACCTCGTCACAGAAAAAACGAGAAGAAGCTCGCGAATCGCCGAACAGACCACTGCGCGGGCGCCCCTGGCTTGATCTCGGTCAAGCGCGGGCGGGCGCCGAGGCCGATGATCGAGTCGCGGCCATCCTCCGTTTGCGGCCGTAGAGCTCCGGACACTTCATGCTAGGGGGCCGGAGCTCTTTTCATCCGCCCGTGCGCTTCAGGAGCAACTCCTGGCCGCATCGATGAAGGCGCCACGGGTCACCCAGGCCTGCCGGTCGTGGACCTTGACCAGGCTGCCCCGCTCCGCCGGCCGCACTTCCAGCCACTGGCCGGCATCGGCCAGGCGATAGCCGCCACCCTCCTCCACCAGCGTCACGCCGGGCGCCTGGCGCTGCCACTTGGGCAACACGCAGGCGGCGTATTCCTGCGGCGCCTTTGCGCTGTGGGCGGACAGCGCCGCGGCCTCGCTTCCGGGTTGTTGCGGCGTCGCGCAGGCGCTCAGCGCCAAGGCCGCGAATACTGCGATGAGGAGTTTCATGCCATGTTCCTCTTGTCGATCCGTTCACGATTCGACGGTATCACCGGCAAAAGCGAGAACTGCAGCGACTTCGAGGCATGGTACTTATCGATAAGGTTGATATTGCGGGAACATGACGAAGCGATCCGGCAAACCCCGATTCAGAGCCTATCAGCCGGTATTTCATTGCACTTTGGTTATTAGCAAATGACTCGAAGCTTTCTTGGTTCGAACAATGTTCTGGTATTGTTGCGCCGCCAACGGGAGAAACAAGAAACCAGAACCGCCACGCACGGTAAATGGGACAAATGACTCCCGTGCACTTCGAACCTTGCGCTTCCTGAAAATTCAGCGCACATCAAGCCAACAACCAGGAACAATAAGATGTTGAAGAAAAGGATTTGCCTGCTGGCACTGGGCATCGCGACGGCAAGCCAGGCGATGGCCAATGACCAAGAAGCAGCAAAGGGGTTTGTCGAGGACAGCCACCTCGATCTGTTCTTCCGCAATGCATATATCAAACGCGACAAGAAGTACGGTACAGAGGACCAAGCAGAGTGGGGCCAGGCCGCAACCGCGACCTTCACTTCCGGCTTCACCCAAGGAACCATCGGGATAGGTGTGGACGTGTTCGGTATGTACGCTGTTCGCTTGGACGGCGGGAAGGGTCGTAGCGGCGCCGCCGGTATCGACTTCTTCAAGCAGGGCGACAGCGGCTCCGCGGCGGACGACCTGTCCAAGGGCGGCGCGGCGGTAAAGTTCCGCATCTCCAACACCGTGCTCAAGTACGGTGACCAGATGCCCAGCCTGCCGGTCCTCAGCTACGACAACTCGCGCCTGCTGCCGGAAAGCTACAGCGGCACCCTGATCACTTCCAAGGAGATCGAGGGCCTGGAGCTGAACGCCGGTCGCTTCACCGCGGAGTCCCGCAAGAGCGCCGAAGGGCGCGACAGCGGCGGCCTGAAGAGCATCAACGTGTTCGGCGGCAAGTACGCCTTCACCGACCACTTCAACGCCTCGCTGTACGCTTCCGACGTCGAGGACGTACTGAAGAAGCAGTACATCAACCTGAACTACACCATCCCGCTGCAGGCCGACCAGTCGCTGAACTTCGACTTCAACGGCTACCGCACCAAGCTGGACAGCGACTTCGCCGACCAGAACTTCAACGGCAACCGCGACAACAAGATCTGGAGCCTGGCGGCGTCCTACACCATCGACGCCCACACCTTCATGATCGCCCACCAGCGCAACACCGGCGATACCGGCTACAACTACGGCTGGTACCAGAACGCCGGCGGCATCGGCGACGGCGGCACCACCATCTGGCTGGCCAACTCCTACTGGTCGGACTTCAACGCCGAGGACGAGCGCTCCTGGCAGGTCAGCTACGCCCTGGACTTCGCCAAGTACGGCGTGCCCGGCCTGACCTACCGCGTGGCCTACGTGCGCGGCGACAACATCAAGACCGCCGAGACCAGCAACGGCAAGGAACGCGAGATCTTCAACCAGGTCCAGTACGTGGTGCAGAGCGGTCCGGCCAAGGATCTCACCCTGCGTCTGCGTAGCTCGTTTGCCCGCGTTTCCGCTGATGCCCGCGATAGCTACTTCAGTGGCGGCAACGAAATCCGCGCCTTCGTCGAGTATCCGTTCAGCGTGTTCTGATCGATCCCGCAAGCGCGGCGAGAACCCCGGGCCTCTGGCCCGGGGTTTTCTTTTTTATGCGTTTCGTGCGCGAGTTCAACCTTATGCGGCGACAGCCCACGCGACCGACCACCCGGTGATAGCATCCGGTCTCGTTTGCTACTGGTTATCGATTGCGCAATGCCGTTCCGAAAATTCCTTCTTCTTCTCCTCCTCGGCCTGCTGCTCGGCGGCTGCGGCCCCAGCGTCAGCTACTCCTACATTCCGCCGTCCAGCGAGGCCGGCCTGCACTGCGTCAGCCAGTGCAACGCGGAGAAACGCCAGTGCAAGACCCTGGCCAAGCTCCAGCAGCGCCAGGACGAGGCGCTCTACCAGGCGCAGACCAGCGCCTACAACTACTGCATGCAGAACAGCGACAAGAAGAAGCGCAAATCCTGCCCCTATCCGCAACGCAACTTCGACTTCGGCGACGATTGCCAGGACGAGTACCGCAGCTGCTACCAGTCCTGCGGCGGCACCATCCGCCGCATCGTCCACCAGGACTGAAGCGCTCCGGGCCGGCGCTTGGCGTCAGGCGAAGACGAAGTACTTGCGCACCGTCTCCACCACCTCCCAGGTGCCACGCAGGCCCGGTTCGATGACGAACACGTCGCCCGCCCTGAGGTGCACCGGCTGCTCGCCTTCCGGGGTGATGATGCAGTAGCCGTCGAGGAAGTGGCAGAACTCCCAGCGTTCGTAGTTCACCTCCCATTTGCCCGGCGTACAGATCCAGGTGCCCATCAGCTTGCTGCCGTCCGCCGAGGCGTATGCGTTGAGGTTGACGGTATGCGGATCGCCGCCGATCCGCTTCCACCTGGTGGCATCCAGCACGGGTACGGGACAGGTATCGCGCAGTACGGTGATGAAATCTGACATGGTCGCTCCGGGGAGGCAGTGGATGAATGCCTCACCATAGGGCCATGTGCAGTGTGCCGGTTGTCTGGAGTCGACATCCGCCTAGCTGAAAGCGCTAGCCAGCCCGGCCGCTCAGCGGTGCCTGCCGCCCAGGGCCGCCAGCAGGTCGCAGACCATGATCAGCAATAGCATCGGCACGGCAAACGGGAAAAACGCCAGCGCCGCATACTCGTAGGCCTGTCCCGTCCACCACAGGCAGAGGCTGGCGATCGCCACCAGCAGGAAGCTGGCGACCACGATGAGCTTGCACAAGCGCGAGGCGAACCTGAGCGTATCGTCCACGGCGGACCTCCTTCGACGATTCCCCCGCAGTCTGCCGAAACCGCTCTGTCCCGGCGGTGACGCACGAATGACGATTCGGACAGAATTGTTACGCCAGTAGCAAAACTTCATTCCACTCTGTTAGCTGGCTAATCAAATTGGCGCTTGATATCGTCTCTTTCGCCAGATCCCCAAGGCCTGGCAAATGTCCCTTGTACAGGCCATTACCAACCCTCCCCCCGCTTGGTAATGGCCTTTTTTTCCACCCCTCTTCGTCGCGCATGGAGGTCGCATGCCACGCCTCGCCCTGTTCCTGGGTGTGCTGCTGCTCAGCGCCTGCGCACAACCCTCCGCTCCGAATTCGCTGGTCGAGGAATCGTTTTCCCGCAGCGCCAGCGAACGCCAGTTGGAGGAGCTGAACCGCCAGGGCCTGCCCTACGAGCAGTACCAGTTGCGCCGCCAGCGCATCCGCGGGCGCTGAAGCCGACCGGCTAGCTGCGCTTCTTCGGCACCACCGCCCGCACTGCCTCGCAGACCACCAGCCCGACCATCAGCGGGATCAGCAGCGGCAGGATAGACATCGAGAGGTTTTCCACCCCCGAACTGAGCAGGAACGGAAACTGGCTGAGGAAGGCGACCATCAGCAGACTGAGCACGATCAGCAGACCGTAGAGGCATGACGCCAGTTTCAGAGCTTTTTCCATGATCGGGTAGAAGGTGAAGGATTCGGAGGCAAATCTACCCGCCGCGCTCCTTCTGGATGGCAAGAAGCAAGATTTTTTCAGATTCATGCACCTGGAAAAGACGCGAACCCGACCGACCGATCACCCCTCCATGCCCGTCGCGACAACCCGATCGGCCGGGTCCGGACCTGCAACATAGCGCTACACCGGCAGGTCGTCTCCTACCGGAACGCGCAGTTGTGCTTTTTCGACGAACGCCATCGTTCCCCCGCTATCGCGCATGCCTTCCCGCCCCGTATGCTCTTCGTGCCATGACCCATGGCAAGCCACCCTCACCCATACGGGAGCACTACGATGAGCAACCTGCCTACGATCATCCTGGTCCACGGTTTCTGGGGCGGCGCCGCCCACTGGAGCAAGGTCATCCTCGAGCTCAGGCGCCTCGGCCACCACAGGCTGCATGCCGTGGAACTGCCCCTGACTTCCCTGGCCGACGATGCCGAGCGCACGCGCAAGATGATCGCGCAGCAGGACGGTCCGGTCCTGCTGGTCGGCCATTCCTATGGCGGCGCGGTGATCACCGAGGCCGGCAACCAGCCGAACGTGGTCGGTCTGGTCTACATCGCCGCCTTCGCTCCCGACAGCGGCGAAAGCCCCGGCGCGATTACCCAGGAGCACCTGCCCCAGGCCGCGCCGAACCTGGAGCCGGACAGCGACGGCTACCTCTGGGTGAAGGCCGACAAGTTCCACGAGAGTTTCTGCCAGGACCTCGACGCCGACGAGGGGCTGGTCATGGGCGTCACCCAGAAGGCGCCGCTGGCCAGCACCTTCGGCGATACCATCGGCACCCCGGCGTGGAAGAACAAGCCGTCCTGGTACCAGGTCTCCAGCGCCGACCGCATGATCGCTCCGGCCAACCAGGAACGGATGGCGGCCCGGATCGCGCCGAAGAAGATCATCACCCTCGACGCCAGCCATGCCTCGCTGGCGTCGCGGCCGAAGGAAGTGGCGGCGTTGATCGACGAAGCGGCGCTGGCCAGCGCCTGACCGACGCGAGGGAAGCGGAGGCGGCCCGCGCCGGGCCGCCTCCACGGACTCAGAGTCCCAGCGCGGAAAGGTCGAGGCGGCCGCCGGCCATCGGCGGACACCAGAAGTAGCTGCCACTGATCGGCCGGGTGAAGCGGAACAGGCCATCGAGCACCCCGTCTTCCACGCCGATCATCCGCAGCCACTGGACCTCGAAGGCTTCGAACGAGTGGCCGAAGGCGGCGAACAACAGCCCCGCGCGGTTCGCGTCGGACCAGGGCGCGCCACGACGCAGGAGGAAGGCGGCGGGCTCGAAGCTTTCCTGCTCGGTGCGCTTGACGTGGGCATAGGCCGGCGCGTCTTCCAGCTCTTCGTCGTCGGACTTGCGACGGCCGATGATGTTGTCCATCTCCGCGCCGGGAATCGCCTGCATCCGGTCGAAGTCATGCAGCCACTGCTGGACGGCGACGAAGCTGCCGCCATCCAGGCCGGCGCCGCGCCCCGCGACCAGCGCGGCCTCGAGCGCCGCATCACCCTTGGGATTCTCGGTGCCATCCTTGTAGCCGGAGAGATCGCGGTCCTCGCCATAGAGGAACGCATCCACCGCGGCGGTCCGCTCGAAGGCCGGCGCCAGCAGACGCTCCAGCGCGTGCGAACGCAACGTTACCTCGCCGCGGTCCTCGCCGCGCAGCCAGCACCACAGCGCCGACGGCGTGGACGGCAGATCGAGGCCGGCGACGGGAACGATCGGGTAGTCCTTCATGCCCTCGACGCGCTTGCCGAGGCTGAGCATCAGCGAATGACCGATACCCACCACCAGCTGGAAACCGTCGGTGGCCTCGGCCAGACGGGCCAGGGTCGCGGCCACCAGCTCGGGTTGGGAAATGCTGAAAAACAGGTAGCGACCCACCACCGGAATCGGGGTGAGAATGCCTTGCTGAGCCGCGCTCATGTTGCCTCCATCTATCATCAGGCCGGGCGTCGCCGTGACGACGCACCTTCGATCTCGTTCTGGTTCGAGCAATGCTCAGTTCCGGCGCCGGACAAGCGAAGCGGCGCCGAATACCCGCGCATCCTAAACCGGCGCAACGCCGGAAACCACTCGAAGACCGGGAAAGCCCGGAAGATGGGGCCTGTGGCGCTCAGAACTCCATCGGCATGAGCCCGACCACCAGGCTGGCGACGGCCAGGGAGAACACCAGCAGGGCCCTGGCGAGTTCGAGATGATGGACGTTCATGGGCGCACCTCGGGAGGGAAAGCCTGATGGTAACCGGCGAACATTGCAGTTGTGCAATGCTCGCCGAGGCCGCCCTCGACATGGCCTTTCCCGGGCCGGCCAGCACGGCATCCCCTTCGTCGAACGACTCGCGCCCAGGCCGACGGCGCGGCGGCCTAGCAGTTCGAACAGGCTCCTCTTGCCGCCGTTGCGCACTGGCCTATGCTCAGGGTGTGTGCGAACCCCAAGGGTATTTCCCGACCAGCTCCCCCGCGGTCGGGATTTTTTTTGCCCGCCGTTCAGCGCCCCGCAGCGAAGGGCGAGTAGCCTCGCTGGCGCAGGCTCGCCAGCGGCGCGAACAGCGGTTGTGGCAGGTCGTCCCAGTCGAACCAGGCCCAGCCCTCGCACTTGTCCGGTTCCATGACCTGCGCCTGCGCGTCTTCCGCGCAGGCGGCGAGGATGAACACGGTGAGGTAGTGACGGCCTTCGAACAGATCGTTGCTGAACGGACCATGGCGCAGATCGCTCAGCGCCAGGCCGGTTTCTTCCAGGGCCTCGCGTCGCGCGCAGTCCTCCGGCGTCTCGCCGAACTCCAGGTGCCCGCCCGGCGCCGACCAGCTTCCCGCGCCATGGCTGCCCTTGCGGCGTCCGAGCAGGACCCGGCCGCCGCGCATGACCAGGACGCCCACGCCAACTTGCGGTGTCGCCATCACCATGCTCCCGGGGTCAGAGATAGAGCGTGCCGCTCATGTACAGCGCCGCCGTGCCGGAAATGACCACCCGCTCGCCGAACACCTCGCACTCCAGGCGGCCCCTGCGTGCCCCGCCCTGCTCGGCGCTCAGCCGGGTCTTGCCCAGTCGCTGCGCCCAGTACGGCGCCAGCGAGGTGTGCGCGGAACCGGTGACGGGGTCCTCGTTTACGCCGACGTTGGGACCGAACCAGCGCGAGACGAAATCGAAGCGCCGGCTTCGCGCGGTGACCGCCACGCCACGGCAGGGCAAGCCCTTCAGGCGGGCGAAGTCGGGCGCCAGCGCGGCGACCGCGTCCTCGTCGCCGACCACCACCAGGTAGTCGTCGGTCTTCAGTACCTCGGCCTCGGCGATGCCCAGCGCCTCCAGCAATCCCGCCGGCGCCGCGCAGGGCTGTGGCTGCCTGGCCGGGAAATCCATCGCCAGGCGCTCGCCGTCGCGGCGCACGCGCAGCTCGCCGCTACGGGTGGCGAAGCGCAGCACCGGGGAACTGTCGCCGAGCTTGTGGATCAGCACCCAGGCCGTGGCCAGGGTCGCATGGCCGCACAGGTCCACTTCGACCTGCGGGGTGAACCAGCGCAACTGGTAGTCGCCGTCGCGGCCGACGACATAGGCGGTTTCCGAAAGATTGTTCTCTGCGGCGATCGCCTGCAGGCGCTCGTCGTCCAGCCAGGCCTCCAGCGGGCAGACCGCCGCCGGATTGCCCTGGAAGGGCCCCTCGGCGAAGGCGTCAACCTGGAAGATCGTCAATTCCATATTCCGGACTCCTGTGTCGATGGGCTGCGCACCTTAGCAGCCGGAGCTCGACCGGGACAATGCCGCGCCGGCTCCCGCTCAGATCTGCCGGATATCCAGCAACGCCCAGACCTGGTAGCCCAGGCGCTTGGCTTCCTTCTCCGCCTCGAGCTGCGCGGTGACCTTGCTGATGGAACGCGAGCGATGCTCGAAACGCAGCGGCAACCCCGTCCCGCCCTTGCGCACGCTGAGTTCGACTATGGTGTAGCGGACCGGCTGGCTGGCCTCCGCCCGGGCCTTTTTCGGCCGTGTTTCGACAAGGCCCAGGGCCTTGCGCATTTCTTCTTCCGAATAGATTTCCTGCACGCATTCACCCAGATCGAATAAAACCCGCAAATGCTATTAGCTCGCGACCGCACTTGCCAGACGTACTTGCCAGAATAGTCGGCGAAGCCGGTCACACATCGACGCGAAAACGGCGCCTACCAGATCGCGCAGCTTCGCAGAAGCCGCCACCGGCATAAGCTGTGGGCGCTGTACATCCCTGGATCCTTTCCCGGCCTGCTCCACGCGGCCGGGATTTTTTTCGCCCTTTCCGACCGCCACGCGCCTGCCTCGGCCTCCATGATTGGCCTTCGCGTTTTCTGGCGGCTATACCGAAAGTCTCCCCCGCCGCCCAGGATCCAATATGCTCGCCTGCCCCATCCCCCCCGACGAAACCTTGCGCCAGAAGGCTCTGGACGACATGGCGGTGGTCGATACGCCCGCCGAACATTACCTGGATGCCCTGGTGGAACTGGCGCGGGAAACCTTCGCGGTGAAGAGCGTGTTGGTCAGCCTGATCGACCACGACCGCCAGTGGTTCAAGGCCCGCACCGGTCTGGATGTCGAGCAGACACCTCGCGACCTGTCGTTCTGCGCCCATGCCATCCTGGCCAGCGAGCCGCTGATGGTGACGGACGCCTCCAAGGATCCGCGCTTCCACGACAACCCATTGGTCAGCGGACCGCCCTTCATCCGTTTCTATGCAGGCGAACCCCTGCACGCCAGCAATGGCCAGGCCATCGGCACGCTCTGCCTGCTCGATCCGGCTCCGCGCCTGCTGGACCTGCGGGAAAGCCGCCAGTTCAAGCGCCTGTCGATCCTGGCCGAAGGCTATCTGCAGCTTCGCAGCCTCACCGAACATACCCGTTTCCTGCGCCAGGAAATCGGCCGAGAGCAACGCAGGTCGCTGCTCGATCCCCTTACCCAACTGTGGAACCGGGCCGGCTTCGATGCATTGCATCGGCATGAACTGGAACTGGCACAGGCCAACGAGCAGAACGCCGGCATCATCTACAGCGACATCGACCACTTCAAACGCATCAACGACACCTACGGACACAAAGCCGGCGACACCGTCCTTCGCGAGGCGGCCTCGCGACTGCGCGCGGCGCTACGCCCGGAGGACCTCCTGGCGCGCTTCGGCGGCGAAGAGTTCGTGGCGCTGGTACGGGTCCGCGACCACCTCGAGTTGAGCGTCGTCGCCAATCGCATCCGGGAACTGATGGAAGCGACGCCCATCGATTGCGCCGGCACCCCTGTAACGATGACCATCAGCGCCGGCTGCACCCTGGCCAGGCACGCCGAGGAACTGGAGCGGTCGCTCGCCCGCGCCGATGCGGCGCTGTACGAGGCCAAGCGTGGCGGACGCAACCGGGTGGTCAGCGCCTGACCGGCGGCTAGTCCAGCCCTGCGCAATCCGCGCAGACATGGAAACCATCGGCATCGGCCGGCACCAGCAGCGCATCGCAATACTCGCAGAGGCGAGTGACGCACGCATCGGGCTCGTCTAGCGCGCCGACGGCATCGACGTCGCGTTCATCCTCCAGATGATCGTTGTCCAGCAGGTGATCGTGCTCGGGCTCGTGGATATCGTCTTCGTCGCGCATGTTCGCTCGTCGCCTGGCTGGAAGTCGCAGTCTTATAGAGGCGGCTTCGCGCCTCGTCAATGGCTCAGCCCAGGCCCAGGCGCAACTGCGGCCGGACCCGCCCGGGCTCGCCGTCGATCGGCGCAGCGCGGGTCGCATAGCGCTGGGCACCCTGGGCGATGTAGAAGGCTTCGGCATAGGGATCGGCATCGATCCGCAAGCTCGACACGCCGGCGCTACGCGCATGCTCCGCGGCGGACGCCAGCAGACGCCGGCCGTAGCCCCTGCGCATGGCGCGCGGCGCGACCCAGAGGCTGTCCAGTTCCCACTCGGCGCCCGGCTCCGGGGTCAGGGCGAACATCCCGGCGAGCCCCTCGGCATCCTCCAGCAGGTATACCGGTCGGGCCTGGATAGCTTCTGGCGAAACATGCAATTCCTCACGCCAGGCCTCCAGCTGGGCCTGGCGGTAACCCCATACCGACTTGGCGGCGAAGGCCAGCCTGGACAGCGCCGGGGCGTCTTCGGCGCGCGCCTGGCGGATGCGCACAGGGTTCTCCCGCATGCCTTCCATTGATTCCCCCTTCTCTGTCATTGCACTAGAATCGCCCGACGCAGCGGCTGCGCGGCACCACGTTCCTTCCGTAGAAAACACCATGAGCAAACTCCAGCATATCGGCCTGTTCCTCTTCGTCCTGCTTTCCGCCGGCCTGGCGCTCGGCTACCGGGTCGACTGCGCGGATGGCAGCCACGTCGAAACCTACCTGCTGCGCGGCCTGGGCGCGAACCTGCTGGGCAGCGACCTGTGCGAGAAAAGCGGCTCCTGAAGGCGAACAGGAAGCGGCCGTCGACGCGCCGATACCACGCTGCAGCCGGCAAGGTTCCGCAAAGCCTCGGGCTCCTGTCAAGCCCGCCCGGAGCCGCCCCACCCCGCTAGCCGGCCAGCTGCAGCCACAGCGAGAACACCCCCAGGGCACACCAGAAGCCGGCGAACAGAAAGGGCACGCGTCGCGAGAACAGCAGGGTCTTCTCGAAGCTTCCGCGGTTGACCTCGCGCTCGCTGAACAGCGGCGAGTCGTCATAGGCCAGGCCGATTTCCGGATCGCTGTGCAGCAGGCAGGTCTGCTTGAACTGCCAGTGGCAGATGATCTCCGACGACGCCTGGATACCCGGCCAGGCATGCAGCGAATTGACGATCCCGAGCAGCGCCAGCAGCGCTGGCACCACCAGCGTGAACAGCTCGCCCCAGGCCGGATTGAGATTGGCCATCGAGGACGCGTAGGCGATGACCAGGAACGACTGCGCCGTCAGGTAGGCGTTGGTCCGGCTGGACAGCTGGCTCGTCTCGTAATGGATTTCCCGACGATAGAAATCCAGCCGCTCCTTCGGCGAGCAGAAGATCCGGACATCGGAATCTTGCGACAACGGCGCCCCGGGCGTGATCAATCTGGACACAAGCACGACACCTCGAACGAGTGAATGGGCTTGTTTGGAAAGAACCGATCCACGCCGGTTCGGAATGTCCGACGATCGTCCGCGCGCCGGACGTCCGGCCGCCCCGAAGAGAGGAACAGAGCATGCCCGTGGATATCAGCAAGCTGACGATCACCACGCCGGTGGCGACCTCGGCGACCAACCCCCTGGCCCTGGAACTCAACGGCGCGCTGGCCGCGGCGCGCCTGCCGGAAGTCGTCTCGCTGCAGCCCGACGAAACCCTGCGTCTGTCCGCGCCGACCCGCGGCGCTTCCAGCAAGAGCACCCGCCGCACCCGCTGCGAGTGGAAGGAGCCCGGCTACTGGACGCTGGACAGCGCCGCCGTGCACCGCAACCACCAGCGGATGCGCCTGGTCAAGGTCAACGCGGCGCAGAAGGTAGTGGTGGCGCAGATGCACGTGAAGGACGACGATAGCCCGCCCATCAAGGTGTTCTGGAACAAGGGCAGGATCACCTTCGGATTCCGCGGTGCCTTCGATCAGCCGGCACCGACGAACAGCACCCTGCTGGCGAACGTGCCGCTGGCCGCCGACTACGAGGTCGACATCCAGGTCGACGCCGCCGGTAGCGCCATTGTCAGCGCCACCTGCAACGGCGCCAGCGCCACCAGCGGGCCGCTGCAACTGGAGCGCAGCTGGTTCGGCCATGCCTTCAATTTTCACGGCGGCGTCTACAACCAGCTCGACTACGACGAATCGACGCCGGCGGAGGACGGCTCGGTCTGCGTGATCAGCGAACTGGCGCTCAGCCATGGGACGCGGTCCGCGTAGCCGGCCAGGCGCCGAGCCGGTGGCAGCCCGGTATTTCCAGGCGCCAACGAAAAAGGGCGACCCTCTCGGATCGCCCTTTTCGCCCCGCCAGCAGCGCGGGATTTGTTTGGTAGGCACGATTGGATTCGAACCAACGACCCCCACCATGTCAAGGTGGTGCTCTAACCAACTGAGCTACGTGCCTGCTGATGGCGCGCATTCTACAGCCCCCAAAAACACCGTCAAGCTTTTTTTTCGCTAACTCTCTGAAAAAGTGGAATTTTTATTTTCAGGGGGTGCGTTGGAAATTTTGCACGGAGGCTAGCCGGCCGATTTCGACTCGGGTAGCATCCGGGCATCCGTAAAAAATAAAAAACAGAGGTGCAAGATGCCGCACACCCCCTACCCCTCCTCCTATTACGCCGCGTCGGCCAATCCCGCGCCGCCCCGCCCGGAACTCCAGGGCGAGGTCGAAACCGACGTCTGCGTGATCGGCGCCGGCTATACCGGTCTCTCCACCGCGCTGTTCCTGCTCGAGAACGGCTTCAAGGTCAGCATACTGGAAGCCGCCAAGGTCGGCTTCGGCGCTTCCGGGCGCAATGGCGGGCAGATCGTCAACAGCTATAGCCGCGATATCGACGTGATCGAACGCACCGTCGGCAAGCGCGAAGCCCAGTTGCTCGGCGAGATGGCCTTCGAAGGCGGACGCATCATCCGCGAGCGCGTGGCGCGCTACGGCATCCAGTGCGACCTGAAGGACGGCGGGGTGTTCGCCGCCTTCACCGAGAAACAGATGGACCACCTGCGCGCGCAGAAGCAGCTGTGGGAACGCTACGGTCACAAGCAGCTGGAGATCATGGACGCCAGGCGCATCCGCGAGGTGGTGGCGACCGACAACTATATAGGCGGCATGCTCGACATGAGCGGCGGCCATATCCATCCGCTCAACCTTGCCCTTGGCGAAGCGGCGGCGGTGGAGTCGCTTGGTGGGACGATCTACGAGCAGAGCCCGGCGATCCGCATCGAGCGCGGCGCCAACCCGGTGGTGCATACCCCGCAGGGCAAGGTGAAGGCGAAGTTCATCGTGGTCGCCGGCAACGCCTACCTCAACGGCCTGGTCCCGGAACTGGCGGCCAAGTCGATGCCCTGTGGCACCCAGGTGATCACCACCGAGCCGCTGAGCGAAGAACTGGCCCATGGCCTGCTGCCGCAGGACTACTGCGTCGAGGACTGCAATTACCTGCTCGACTACTATCGCCTCTCCGGCGACAAGCGCCTGATCTATGGTGGCGGCGTGATCTACGGCGCGCGCGATCCGGCGGATATCGAGGCGATCATCCGGCCGAAGATGCTCAAGACCTTCCCGCAGTTGAAGGACGTGAAGATCGACTTCGCCTGGACCGGCAACTTCCTGCTGACCCTCTCGCGCCTGCCCCAGGTCGGCCGCATCGGCGACAACATCTACTATTCCCAGGGCTGCAGCGGCCACGGCGTGACCTACACCCACGTCGCCGGCAAGGTGCTGGCCGAGGCCCTGCGCGGCCAGGCCGAGCGCTTCGACGCCTTCGCCGGCCTGCCGCACTATCCCTTCCCCGGCGGCAAGCTGCTGCGCGTGCCGTTCACCGCCCTCGGCGCCTGGTACTACAGCCTGCGCGACAAGCTCGGGGTGTAGCCCGGAACGACAGGAACGGCACTTTCGGGTGCCGTTTTCCCTACCTGTGCCTCAACCTTCGCTGCGGATCTGCGCATGGCTGATCAGGGCGAAGATCAGGCTGCCGCCGACGATGTTGCCGCCCAGGGTCGGCAGGGCGAACGTCAGCAGGAAATCGGACCAGCCGATCTCCCCGGCGAACACCAGGTAGCCGACCTCCGCCGAGCCGACCACGATGTGGGTGAAGCTGCCCAGCGCCATCAGGTAGGTGACCATCGCGATGATCCAGACCTTCGCCCCTTCCGCCGCCGGGATCAGCCAGACCATGGTGGCGATCATCCAGCCGGAAACGATGCCTTTGGCGAACATCTGCCCGGGATCGTTGTGCATCACCTCGCGGCCGATCTCGAGGAATGCCGCGTCCGCCGCTTCGTTGAAGATCGGCAGGTGCAGCACCGCCCAGGCGAACAGCAGCGCGCCGAGCATGTTGCCGAACAGCACCACGCCCCACAGGCGCAGCAGTTGCCAGGCCTTCTCCCGGGTCGGCTCGGTCATCAGCGGCAGCACGGCGGTGAGGGTGTTCTCGGTGAACAATTGCTGGCGCGCCAGGATCACCCCCAGGAAACCCATCGGATAACCGAGACTGCTGACCACGATCGCCCAGTCGTGCGCCGGCAAGGCCGCGCGGAACAGGCCCATGCCCATCAGCGACAAGCCGATGGTCAACCCCGCCGCCACCGCCGACCACCAGAGCGCCGCCACCGTGCGCTGCAATTCGTGCTCGCCCTGGACCCGGATCACTTCGTGCAGGACGGCGGCGCGCGGTGGCTGCTTGTCATCGATCTCGCGCTGTTCGTTGGCGGTCAGCGCGGTGGCCGAGTGGCCATCCTCCGGCTTGTTCTCCCGCTCGTCGCCCGGCGCCCCGGGCTTGCGCGCCCGCCCAGCGGCACGCCCGCGGCCCTTGCCTGCGACGCCTTTGGCGGTTTGCCGGGAGCCGGCGGTGGGAGTCTGCTTGTCGTTGGCCATGCTCTATACCTGAGAGGAATCCACTCAGGTATAGAGCCGTTCCGCTGGAACAGGGTTCCGGCGCGTCGCGGTCCCGCCCTAGCGTGCGGAACCGACGGTGGCCGGACAGGCCGGCACGGCCGCGCAGTCGCTGCCCGCGGCGATCGCCCGGGGCAGCGGCGCGGCGAAGCGCTTGTCCTCCGGGCGCAGGCTCCGCGCGCAGGCTTGCGCTTCCCGCGCCGGCGCTGCGCAGCCACGCTCGGCCAGCAGCTGGGACAGGTTGAACCAACCCGCGGCGAACGCCGGCTGCCGCTCGATGCTCGCGCGCAGGGCCTGTTCGGCACCGGCGGAATCGCCGGCGCCATAGCGATTGTTGCCCAGGGCGAACCAGGCGAAGGGGTTGTCCGGCCAGCGTCGCACGGCTTCTTCGTAGGCGCGCCGGGCGACCGCCGGATGGCCGGTTTCCTCGCTGTCGCTGGCCGCCTTCAGCCAGGGCACCGCGGAGGCCGTGGCCGGCAGGCGGTCGCCCGGGAGGGTCAGCAGCGCCCAATGTCCCGCGCGTTTCCAGGTCGATTCGAAGCTGGTGAAATCGGTGACCCAGCGCCGGGTGATGCCGGAGCGCAGGACCAGCTCGCGACGCTCGCGATCGAACCCGACCACCACCGCGAAATGCCAGCGCGGCCACCAGGAGAAGGCCTGGTTCTGCAGCACCAGCACCGGATTGCCCGCCGCGACCTCCGCCAGCACGCTCTCCAGCCCGCCTTGCAGCGGATAGGCGAGCATGTCGTGGCGGCGCGCCGCGGCGACCATTTCCAGTTGCAGGCTGCCTTCGCGACCGGGAATGAACACCTCGTCCTTCAACTGTCCCGGGGTCAACCCCAGGCCGCGCTGGCCGAGCATCGTCGCCAGCGCCGCGGGACCGCACTGGTAGGCCTCCTGGGGGAAGAACGGCACTTCACCCAGTTCCATCCGTACGGGCAGCGCCGCGCTTTGCGGCGGCAGCCTCGGCGGCTGCGCGCAGCCGCCGAGCCAGGTGGCGACCAGCAGTGCCGCTGCCAGCCGCTTCAACGGTTGATGCATTTGATGAAGCTGAAGATATCCGTGGCACAAAGCATGTCGGTGATGATGAAGATCACCAGGAACAGCACGATGATGCCGATGATGCCGCCCGCGGGGGCCTGGTCCAGCTGCCGGTTGAACTGCGCCAGCTCGGCGTTGGTCAGGCTGTTGATGCGAGTCGCCACCTGGTCGCGCGGCACGCCCATGGACTCCAGCTTCTTCTGCACGCCCTGGTCGTCGAGCATCTTCAGCAATTGCTGGCGATCGAGATTGTGCTGTTGCTGCTGCATGACTTCGGCGGTGCCGATCATGGCCGCCTGGGCCACCGGCAACTGGGCGAAGGAGAATAGATGAAGCGCAGCCAGGACGGCGGCGACACGGCGGATACCTGTTGTTGTTCTCATGGGAATGACCTCTGCGTGAAACCCGGCTATTAGTCATGCGGGGCGAAGCTTGGTTCCGCATCGCCCACCGTCTCCAAGTATCGTCCGGGTCGCCGTTTTCCGCCGCCTCGACAGCGTTGCCCGCAGCCAGGGAGGCATGGCGGCCCGGCGAACCCGGGCGACGAAACGGCGCCCGCCTTTATGCAATTCGCATATACTCCCGGTCTCCACGAGGAAACCGGAGCATGCGCGATCTCGGCGACATCGACGCATATCCCCGCCGCAGCCTCGCAGGCGGCGTAGAAACCGCGCGCCGCCCCGGACGGCAGAGCCTCCGGCACAGCGAAAACTAAGGATTCCTGAGCTTCCATCTTGTCCAGATTTGCCCAACCTTGAGCGGGCGGGCCAACGGGACGGGAGTTGTATGGATGCTAGGTACCCGGCTAAAAGCCGCAAGAATCAGAGCGGGATACTCGCAAAAACAGTTGGGCATGCTGGTCGGAATGGACGAGTTTTCCGCCAGCGCACGGATGAACCAATACGAACGCGAACGGCACTCCCCCAACATGCGGACTTCCCAGCAACTGGCCATGGTCCTCCAGGTCCCCATGGCCTACCTCTATTGTCCCGAGGATGAGCTGGCCGAGCTCATCCTCCAGGTGTCCAGCCTGACACCCGAATTCAAGAAAGAGCTGACGCGTTTCATCGAACAGTTGCTGGCCGCCCAGGGTGCCCTCGGCCGCCAGCCTGTACGCACAAGGAGTGAATTGTGAACAAGAGCTTGGATTCAGATTCGATAACCACCGCGATCATGGCCCTGCGGCGCCTGCGCGACACGCACCCGGAACAGTACCGGGAACTGCTGCCGCTGTGTGCCTCGGGACTGGTGGAGACCCTGGTCGGCCAGAGCGATGGCGACGACCGTCGGAAGACCGAGACGCAGAGCGAGACCATCGCCCGCTGGACCTGGCTGCAATTGCTTGGCTGGGCGCAGAACAACAGTCTCAGCCCGCAACAGATCGAAAGCCTCTACAGCATCGTCGAGGGCATCCGCAGTTGCCGGCCGCTGATGCAGGAGCGCGCCCGTCTCCTGCAACTGGCCCGCGGCTGAAACGGCGGCGCTAGAGGCCGTACCGGGTCGCCTGGAGGTGGGCGGACATGCCGCCGTCGACCGGGATGTTGACGCCCCACAGCCAGCGCGAGGCATCGTCGAGCAGGAATGCCACCACCGGCGCGATGTCCTCGGCCCGTCCGGGCCGGCCGAGGGTACGCATGTCCTCTTCGGCGCGCTCGCCCAGCGTCTGCAGGAAATCGCCGAGGATCGGCGTATCCACCGGCCCCGGGCTCACCGCGTTCATGCGGATCCCGCGTTCGCGCCAGGTCCAGCGGTTCTGCAGGGTCCAGGCCAGCAACGCCTCCTTGCTGAAGAAATAGCTGCGCGGGCTGCCGATCCCCTCGCGCCGGGCGAATTCGCCGACCTCGTCGAAATCCAGGTTTTCCGCGGCACGTATCGACTCCAGCGCGTCCGGCCAGCCGACCCCGGCCAGCGATGCCAGGTTGACGATCGCGGCGCCATCCGCCAGGCGCGGCACTACCTGCCGCGTCAGGTACTTCAGTCCCACCAGGTTGACCCGCAGCACCGCCTCCACCGGTTGCGTCGGCGGCACGCCGGCGATGTTGGCCAGTCCGTCGAGACCTTCCGGCAACTGCCGGACCAGCTCGTCGATGCTCTCGCCACGTCCAAGGTCGGCGCCGATGAAGGATTCCAGCTCGATCCTCGGCGGTCGGACATCCACTCCGATCACCCGCGCGCCGGCGGCTCCCAGCAACGCCGCGGTGGCTTCGCCGATTCCGGAGCTGACGCCGGTCACCAGAAAACGCTTGTCGTGCAACATCGCTTACCTCCCAGGGCAACGAAGGCCGGCGCGGCGCGTCGGCCAGGTGGGTTCAGGCGGCCAGGCGCGCCCCGACCTCGGCCACCCGTGCGCCGAGCAGGCGCGCGGTCTGCAGGTCGCCGCCGCGCGGCGCCTCGTCCGCCGTCGCGTCCGACGGCGAGATCGCCAGCACCCCGGCGAAGCCTCCGCTCCAGTTGACGTCCGCGGGGCCGTTGGCGCGGGTATTCGCCGGCAGCAACCCGGTGCCGACCCAGAGCTGTCCGTGCTGCTGGGACAAGGTGAAGAAATAGGCGATGGTGGCGAACTTGTCGCCGTTCACCGAGGCGGAATTGGTGAAGCCGGCGGCCACCTTGTCCTTCCAGCGCTGGACGAACCAGGCCTTGGCGGTGGCGTCGGCGAACTTCTTGAACTGCCAGGCCGGCCCGCCCATGTAGGTCGGGCTGCCATAGACGATGGCGTCGGCCTCTTCCAGTGCCTGCCAGGACGCCTCGGAGAGGTTTCCTTCGGGATCGATGGCGTGCACGCTGACCCGGCTACCGGGCACCGACTGCGCGCCTTCCCGCACCGCTTCGGCCAACCGGGCGGTATGCCCGTAGCCACTGTAATACACGATCGCAATCGCACTCATGCTCGTCTCCCGCAATACCTGGTCGGATCCGGCGGTCCCGGATGGGATGCGCCGTCCGCCGGGATTGTGCGCAGCCGGCACCTGGCGGACGAGGTATATTCAGGCCCCTGGATGGTCGAAACTGGACAATCTCGTGCAGCCTTCCCTTTCCCGTACGGTCGAGCAAGTGCGCTACGCGCCGCCGGGCGAATATGCCCTCGACCTGGAGGTCGTCGCCTTCGACGAATTGCGTCGGCGTACCACCCCGGCCCACCTGCACGCCTTGCAACGCACCGACTTCCACCTGTTGCTGGCCGTCACCCGCGGATGCTGCACCCACTGGATCGACTTCCGCCCGCACCGCGCGGAAACCGGCAACTGGCTGGTCATCCAGCCTGGCCAGGTGCATCGTTTCGACGGCAGCGCCGACTGGTCCGGCTGGCTGCTGCTGTTCCGCCCCGAGTTCCTCGCCCCGCCCGGGCGCGGTGGAACGGCCGAGGAACTGGCGGTCGGCGTCTGCCTCGAGGCCCTGCCCGCGCTCCTCGCGCCCGCCGCCGACGAGCGACGCAGCTGCCTGCAGGCGCTGCGGCAGATGGCCCGCGACGCCCGGCTCCGGCAAAGCCGCGCCGTGCGCCACAGCCTGCTGCGCCACCAGTTGCAGGCTCTGCTCCTGCGTCTCGAACTGGTCGCCCGCGACTCCCGGCTCGCGCCGCTCGCCAGCGGCGCCGAACTGCAGCGCTTCAACCGCTTCAGGGAGGCGGTGACGGGAAACTTCCAGCGTCATCACCGGATCGGCGAGTACGCCCGTCTGCTCGGTATTTCCGAACGCAGCCTGAGCCGCGCCAGCCAGGCGGTGGCCGGGGTCACCGCGAAGGCCTGGCTGTCGGCGCGGATCGCCCTGGAGGCCAGGCGCCTGCTCGCGCATACCGACGAAACGGTGGCGGCCATCGCCGAACGCCTCGGCTTCGACGAGCCAAGCAACTTCGTCAAGTTCTTCAAGCGCGAGACCGGCCAGGTGCCCGGCGCCTTCCGCCGCGAGCAGCGTGGCGGCTGATCGCCAGCCTTGCCGCAGCGCACAGAGCGCACGTGACCTGCAACCCGCGCCGTGCCGGCCTGATTCGCAGTTTCGCCACGCCGCGACGCCGCCTGGCGCAAATGTGAACGGCTGCCGCCTCTACCGGCGGGGCTTCTTCCTAGACTCCGCGCCACCTTCACTCAGAGGAGAAACAACGTGGCCAAGACATGGATCTACGCCGCCTCGGCCGCCGCCATCGGCGGTGCGCTGGTTGGCGGCTGGCTGCTCGACCCGGCGCCACCGGAGGCTCCCTCGCAGGCCCGCCAGGCCCCCGCCGTTGCCCCGGCCGCTCCGCCGTCCGCGGCGAGCGCGACGCTGCCGCTGGCGAACTCCGGCAGCCTCGCCCCGGCCCCCGTCGCGACACCGACCGCCCCGCAGCGGGTGACGCTCTGGAGCGGACAGCTGCGCAGCCGCGACAACGCCCAGGGCATCCCGGAATACCAGACCCAGGTCGAGCCCGAACAGCTCGACGCGCTGGCGCTCGGCCAGGTCCTGGAAATGAGCCTGCCCGGCCGCGAGCGCCCCTTGCAGGCGCGCCTGGCGAGCACCCACAACAGCGCCGGCCTGCCGGTCTGGCGCGGCGGCCTGGTGGACGGCGACGAGGCGGAAAGCCTGACCGTGGTGCGTGGCAGCCTGGAGACTCACATCAACGTCGCCACCCTCGATGGCAGCTATTCGATCATCGTCGACAACCGCAGCGGCAAGACCCGCGTGATCGACGAGAACGACCTCGCCGCGCGCAGCGATCCGCACGGCGACCACGTCGACGCGCCGTTCGCCGAACTGCCGCCGATGCCGCCGCCCGCCCAGGGCTGAGGCGCTCTTTCCCAGGCCTTTTGCAACGGTGCCCTCGGGGCGCCATGGCCTCCTATTGTCCGAACACAGGCAACCCATGAAGACATCCCTGCTCTGCTCCACCCTCGCCCTGGTGGCGGCCTCCGCCGCCCAGGCCGCGCCGAAGACCGTCGACATCATGGTCCTCTATACCCCCGCGGCAACCCAGACCGTCAACGGCCGCGACATCGACGCGCGGATCGCCAGCTACATCGAGTTCGCCAATACCGCCTACGAGAAGAGCGGCGTCGACCTGCGCCTGCGCCTGGTGCACAAGCAGCGTCTCGACTGGGCCGACTACCCCACGGTGACCAGCGCCAACCTCGATCGCCTCAGGAGCGACCCGCAGGTGCAGCGCCTGCGCGAGCAATACGGCGCCGACCTGGTCAGCCTGGTCAACCTGGCGCAGAGCAGCGGCAACGGCTATACCACCTGCGGCATCGGCTACATGGGCTCGGGCGAGAAGAACAGCGGGCGTTTCTTCAGCAACGCCAAGGACATCGCCTACAACCTCACCGGCGTCGACTGCGGCCTCAACACCTTCGCCCACGAGGCGGGCCACAACATGGGCCTGCGCCACTCCTACGAGCAGGACCAGGAGTCGCGCTACTACGACCCGCGCTACGCCCACAGCGGCACCCACGAGTGGAGCCGCGGCTACGGCGTGCAGGGCCGCTTCGCCACCATCATGGCCTACCCGCACGCCTTCGGTACCTACAGGCAGGCACCGTTCTTCGCCAACCCACGCCTGGTCAACGCCGAATGCGCCAGCCAGCCCTGCGGTCGCGAGGACCACGCCGACGCGGTGCGCGCACTCAACAGCATGGCCACGCAGATCGCCGACTTCCGACCGACCAGGGTGCCTGGCACGGCCAACCCCGGGCCGGACGACGGCGACACGCCGACCCAGCCGGAACTGCCATGGTGCGAGAAAACCGGGCTCGGCGGCCTGCTCGGCGATGGCGAGTTCGCCGTCATGGACGGTTGGCGCGCGCTGTTCGGCCAGGCCCAACTGAGCCTGGTGAACGTCGCCAAGGGCTGCCGCGACAATGCCCTGCTGCTCGACAACCGAGGCTTCGACCTGCTGGTCCGCCCCGTCGACCTGCGCGCGGGAACCCGCTACCGGCTCAGCGGCAAGGTCATGCTCAGGGCCGCCAATACCCGCGACACGGTACGCATGGCCCTGCTCAGCGAAAACGCCCGCGGCGCCCTGGCCTACAGTTCGGCGCAGAGCGTTCAGCTGTCGGTCGCCGGCAACGAGTTCAGCCGCCTGGAGAAGGCGTTCGACTACCGCCCCGCCGCCGACCAGCGCAACCTCTACGTGGCGATCTGGAGCGACAGCGGCGCCAGCCTGCTGGTCGACGAGATGAACCTGCAGGAAGCCCAGGCCACGCCGCCCGGCGTACCGCCGGCGGCGCAACGCATCACCTATGACTTCGAGCAAGGCATCGGCGGCTGGAGCGGCCTTCACGCCGACGCCCGTGCCAGCCGTACCGCCGCCGCCGGCCGCCTGGCCCTGGAAGCCTACCAGCGGCGCCATGACGGCACCGGCGCCAGCACCAGCCTGCTGGGCAACCTGGAGGAAGGCAAGGCATACGCGTTCAGCGCCGATGTGCGGGTCGGAGACGGTCGCGGCCCGCGCGCGATGACCTACGCCTATCTCTACCTGGAAAGCGAAGGCCGGCCCGGCACCTACCTGCCGCTGGGCTACCAGGTGGTCGACAGTGGCCGCTGGGCCAGCCTGCGCGGCCGGCTGCAGCTGCCGAAAGGCCGGATCAAGCGCGCCGAGTTGATGATCCTCAGCGGTAACCGCCAGGAGTCGATGTTCATCGACAACGTCCAGTTGCTCCAGCAGTGACCCGGTTCCCGTCCGTGCCCATCCGTTGGGCACGGACGGGAGCGCCGGCGCCTGGCCTCGATCATGAACTCATCGTTTCACCACACCATCGCCCCGTCCATGAGGAACCGCTCAGTCTTCGCCGCCGCCTCGGTGAAGGTGATCGCACCCATCCAGCGCTGGGCCGCCCTGCTGTCCGAGATCCCGGCATGCCCCGGCGGAGTCCGCCTGGAGTCCCGGCCGGCGGACCTGCCGGAATAGTGGCCCGCCCCGCGGCTGGAGGCGCTGCGCAAGTCGAGGCACGGTTGGCGGAAAGCGCCCCATGACCTAAGGTCAATCGGGTAAACGGCGCGGAACCTTGCGGTTCCCAGCCAGCCGCCGACCGCCAGACGAGGACCTTCCGTGCACGCCCATCGCCTGCTGCCTCTCACCCTTTCCTTCCTGCTCGCTCCCGGCACCTTCGCCGCCGCTCCGCCAGCCGCCGAGTTGCTGCGCCAGGCCGAGGCCGAACGCCCGGCCTACCTCGACACGCTCCGGCAACTGGTGGCGGTGGACAGCGGCACCGGCCAGGCCGAAGGCCTGGGCCAGTTGTCCGCGCTGCTCGCCGAACGCCTGCAAGCCCTCGGCGCACAGGTACGCAGCGCACCGGCGACACCCTCGGCCGGCAACAACCTGGTAGCCACCTTCGACGGCACCGGCAGCAAGCGCTTCCTGCTGATGATCCACTACGACACCGTGTTCGCCGCCGGCAGCGCCGCCGCGCGTCCCTTCCGCCAGGACGCCGGGCGCGCCTATGGACCCGGCGTGGCCGACGCCAAGGGTGGCGTGGCGATGGTGCTGCACGCCCTGGCCCTGCTCAAGCAGCAAGGCTTCAAGGACTACGGGCGGATCACCGTGCTGTTCAATCCCGACGAGGAAACCGGTTCCGCCGGCTCGAGGCAACTGATCGCCGAGCTGGCCCGCCAGCAGGATTACGTCTTTTCCTACGAGCCACCGGACCGGGACGCGGTGACCATCGCCACCAACGGCATCAACGGCCTGTTCCTCGATGTGAAGGGCCGTGCCTCGCACGCCGGCTCGGCGCCCGAGCAGGGCCGCAACGCTCTTCTCGAACTGTCGCACCAGCTGCTGCGTCTCAAGGACCTCGGCGATCCGGCGAAAGGCACCACGGTGAACTGGACCCTCGCCAGCGGCGGCGAGAAACGCAACATCATCCCCGCCGAGGCCTCGGCGGAAGCCGACATGCGTTATTCGGACCCGGCCGAGAGCGAAAGGGTGCTGGCCGACGCCCGGAAGCTGATCGGCGAACGCCTGGTCGCCGATACCCAGGTCAGCGTGCGTCTCGACAAGGGCCGCCCACCGCTGGTGAAGAACCCCGCCTCGCAGCGCCTGGCGGAAACCGCGCAGGTGCTCTACAGCCGAATCGGCAAGCGCATCGAACCGGTGGCCATGCGTTTCGGCACCGACGCCGGCTACGCCTACCAGCCCGGCAGCGACGGGCCGGCGGTACTGGAAACCCTCGGCGTAGTCGGCGCCGGTCTGCACAGCGAGGCGGAATACCTCGAACTGTCCAGCATCGCCCCGCGCCTGTACCTGACGGTAGCGCTGATCCGCAGCTTGTCCGCCGAGTAGCGTCGACGCCGGTGAGCGTGGTTCAGCCTCAGGTGCGGAAGCGGCCGAGCACCACGCGCAAGCCAGCCATGTGCTCCTTGACCCGCTGGTTGGCCGAGAGCACCGCCGCGGTCCCTTCGTGGGCCTGCTCGGAGAGTCCGGAAACGTTGGTGATGTTGCGGTCGATGTCCTGGGCCACCTGACTCTGCTCTTCGGCGGCGGTGGCGATCTGCTGGTTGAGGCCATCCAGTTCCTCGACGGTGCCGACGATCCGCCCCAGCGCCTGGGCCGCGCTGTCGGCCTCGGCGAGGTTGCTCTGGGCGTGGCTGGCGCTGCCACGCATGGCGGCGACCGCCTGGTTGGCGCCATCCTGCAACTGCTCGATCAGGCCCTGGATCTCCTGGGTCGACTGCTGGGTGCGGTTGGCCAGCGAACGCACCTCGTCCGCCACCACCGCGAAGCCGCGCCCGGCCTCCCCTGCCCGCGCCGCCTCGATGGCGGCGTTGAGCGCGAGCAGGTTGGTCTGCTCGGCGATGCTGCTGATCACCGTCAGTACCTGGCCGACGCTGCCGGCATGCTGGTGCAGGGTGTTCAGCGCCAGAGCGGTGTGTTCCAGTTCTGCCGCCAGCGCGCCGGTCTGGCCGCTGGCGTGCTCCACCAGGCGCCGCCCCTCGTGGGCCAGGGCCGCGGCGTCGCGGGTGGACTGCGCCGCATGGTTGGCGTGCCGGGCGACCTCGGCGACGGTGGCGCTCATCTCGTTCATCGCGGTGGCCACCTGGTCGAGATCCTGGTGCTGGCGCGCCACCTGGTCGCCGGCGCCGAGCGCCTGTTCCAGCGCCTCGGCCACGTCGCGGTCGGTCTGCTCCGCGCTGCGCTTGACGTCGGCCAGCAGGCCGCTGACGTCCTGGCGCATCCGCTCGTAGCCGGCGACGATGCGCCCGATCTCGTTGTCGGCGTGGCCCGCCGCCAGGGCATGGGTGAAGTTCGCCGCGCCGACCTCGGTCAGCGCCACCTCCAGCCCGCGCAGCTGGCGCATCAGCGGCGCCAGGCCGAACTGCCGGCCGAGCACCACCAGCACCAGGATCGCCAGCAGGCAGCCGAAGGCGATCCACATCTGGCGGTGCTGGACGCTGTCGGCGCGCGCGCTCATCAGCGACACCAGCCTGTTCAGCTCGCGCAGCAGCTCGGCGGAACGCTGCGCGAAATCATGCAGGTCGACCCGGCTGGCGGGCTGCGCCACCTGGTCGAGCAACGTCCGGTAGCCGCCCCAGATCTGCTCGACCTTCCGCCGCTGGGCGGCGATCTCCGGCGCACCCATCCGGCTGACGTTGCGCTCGGCATTGCCCGCCTCCAGGTCGGCGGCCGAACGCTCGTACTGGGCGATGGTCGCGGCCAGCGCCTGCGCGTCGCCGGCACCGAGGCGCAACTGCAGGGCCTCGCTGGCCATCTTCTGGCTGAGCATGCGCTGCGCCCCGGCCACGTTGATGGTTTCCGGCGAGACCGACATGCTCAGGTACAACGCCACCGACGCGCAGGCAGCCAGGCCGAACATCAACGCGTAGGACAGCAGGAACTGGGCGTTCAGGGTCTTCAGCCCGAGCCCCCGCAGGATCCGATCGAACACTCTGGCGACGCTTTCGTTCATTGGCTTTTCCCCACTGGACTACAGAAACCGATAACCACCCCATCGGCCCGGCGCGTCCCGGCTTGAGCAGCCACTCCCGCGCGTGCGCCGCGGCGGCGCCCGTCACCACGGCGCCAGCCCGCGGCCGGCGGGGTTTCAAGGCAGTTTGCCGCTGCGGCAACCGGACGCGCCCTGTAAACTCTGGCAGGTCGTCCGGCGCCAGCCGCGCCGGCGGCGCCCAGGAACTACTGCCCGCAAGGATGCCCGCGTGATCCCCGTCGCTCCGATTTCCCTGACTGTCCTGCTGATCTACCTGCTCTCCACGGTCGCCGGCCTCTGGCTGCTGGCCTGGCTGTTGCTCCTGGCCTTCAGCCCACGCGCGCGCCAGCGCCTGCGCCGCCACTGGCCGAGCCGCGGCCTGCTGCTGGTGCTCCTGCTGGTCCCGCTCGGGCTGCGCGCCTGGCTGGAGATCGGCCTCTGGCAGTACCAGCGCGAACGGGAGCGCGAAGAGGCGGCGCATACCGCGGTACTCGAGCACCCGGCCCGCCTGGGCGGCATCGGGATGCCCGCCGGCACCCGCTTGAAGCTGGAGCTCAGGCAGCAGCCGGAAAGCTTCCGCGAAGCCGAGTTCCCCGCGCCGGTGATGATCCGCGGCGTCGCCACCCGCCACCTGCAACGCTGGCTGCAGAGCGAGCACGAGAACCCGCAGGAACCCTGGACAACCACCGGCGTCCATCCCACCTCGATCCGCCTGCGCGGCGACGGCGTCGCCGAGATCGACGGCTGGCGCTGCGACGCCAGCCAGGAAATCGCCTTCGCCAGCGAGCGCGACGGTCGCCCCGCCGCCTTCGAGCATTGCAGCCTGGCGGCCGGCAACCGCGCCGGCGCCATCGAGTTGCCCGCCGGCGCGCGCCTGTTCGCCAGCGACGGCATGGTCTACACCGACGGCTACCGCGACGCCGAGCGCTGGCGGGTGATGCCGGAAACAGGCCAGCAGGTCTCGGTGCACGGCATCGCGCTGAGCGGCGGGGCGCTGGCCTTCGACCGCCAGCGCAAGCTCTACGGTCTCGGCGGCACGCTACTGGCCGCACCACTGCAACTGGGCGATTGGCACTATCCGGCCGGCACCGAGGTCAGCCTTTCGCCGCGCGCCGCCTGGCACACGCGGCATCCCCAGGCGTGGTTGTTCAGTCCCGGCCACGAAGCGGCCCGGCACACCTCCGGCGCGCGCCTGGAGCATGGCGCTTCGCTGTTGCAGGCGCTGGACGGACGAGAGCTGGAACGACTCGGCAATCGCGAGGCCGGGATTCTCGACTTCATCGAACTGGACGTCGGCGAAGCCCCCTGAGGTTGCATGCGGCTAGCGCGGGCTCAGCCGGCAGCGATGGGCCACACAGGCGCCGCTCAGCCGCAGGCCATCCGCCAGCGGCTGCTCGCGCAGGGTCTCGCCGGTGACCAGCCGCGCCACCAACGGCCATCGCCGCCAGCCAGCACCGCCGCGCCAGTGGCGCTCCATGTTCGAGCACGCCAGGAACGCCTACGCCGTTCTCCAACGGCTCGCCCGGAGATCACCTGGAAGCGCGCTGCCCAGGCCCCTCGCCCTCAGCGGAGCCTCGCGCGCGCGAAAGCCCGCACCGCTTCGCTTGCCGCATGGCGAAACACGACTAGCCTTACCCTTGTGACTTTCTCCTATGGTGGTCACGGAAGTCCCCGGGGGTCGCTCATCCCCCGGGGCTTCCCCCCGCCCTGCTGCCTCTCTCCTCCTTGATACAGCAGCCTTTCGCCGTTCAACGAGGACAAACGATGAAACTCAGCATTGTCGCCGTGAGCCTGCTGGCCATGGCCGGGGTGCTCATGTGCACCTATCTGATCCTGAAAGCGCTCGGCGCCATCTGAAGCCGCGGGTACGCCAGGGCTATGGCGTCCCGGGCACAGATCGGTCACGCTGCGCACCTGTAGCTGCCTTTCTCCCGAGGGGAAGAGACGGACCTTTCCGATGAACGACAGAGGCCATGGATGAATAAAAGCCCCTTTCTTCTGCTGACGCTGGCCCTGCTCCTCGCGGCCTGCGGTCCCGACCAGCTGGTTTCCGACCTGCCGTCGCCCGACGGGCGATATCACGTCGAGCTGCGCAAATGCCCAGAGAACGGCTTGTTGAGCCGGGGCGAAGTGATACAGGTTTCCCTGCTCGTAGCCGGCGTCTCGGAAAAGTGCAGCTCGGCACTGAACGCCCTCGCGCAGTTCGACCTGCGCGCCACCGCGGATGAATTGCAGCTGGAGTGGCTATCCAATACCGAGTTCCGCGCCTGGCACCCGACGTTCAATCCCCAGTACGGGCCGGAGATATCGCGCCAGCAGGGCAAGGCTCCGGTGCGGATGGTGTTTGCACCGAAGCGCTGAGCCCGCTCATCGCTCGCGCTGCGTGCCCAGGTCGGCAAACGACCAGGCGCGCCGCCCGCCGCCTGCCCGGACCGCGCACCGCCCTGGCGATTGGCGAGCGCGTAGTGCAGCGGTTCCCTCCAAGGCACGAGGTCGATCATCCAGCGCAGCGCTCTTTCTCCGGTACTGCCGGCTGGGGCACGCACGCCGCCGCGCTGGAGGGCAGCAACAGGGCGTAGACAGGGAAGACCAGCAGCCCGGGCGCATTCATGGAGGAGTCGCCGTGGTTGTCGAGCGCTAGCCAGCACGGCACCAGGAAAGCGGCCACCAGCGCAAAGCTGAGCCCGGGCTGATGCGGCCATAGCACTTCATCGACATCCTCCGAGCCCCTCGACCGATATCGGGTCCGGTCGGGACGGTTCAGGGTTTCCGGGGCTCGTTGCCGAGCAGACGATCGAGTTCACCCATGACGCGATCGTTCTTCGCCTCCTCGAGCTTGCGCCGGGCCTCGGCGAGATTGGCCTGGGCACGCTCCATCTCGACCATGCCGACGGCGGTGATCACCGCCTGCAACGGCACGCCCCTGCCGGCGGAACGCATGCCGTTGCGTTCGCGTTCCTGCGACGCGCAGATGAACCGTAGGGCTGCTTCATGGCTTTCGTTGGGCAGCGGAGTCCAGCCCTTGGCGAAGGTGAACTGGAGGTTCGTGGGTTCCCCGCGGTTGGAGAAGGTCTTGGCGTTGACTACCTTCACCTCTCGCGTATCGCAGCGGTACTGGTGCGCACTGAGCAGATGGAAGGAGTCGAACAGCATGGCGATCTGCAATTGCCAGGCGTTCTCGATGCCTGGCACCGGGGCCAGGCATCGGCCAGGAATACGTCAAGCTCGGCAGGGTCGTCGCCCTTGCGTACCACCCACCAGTCTTCGGCCCAGGCATGGCCGGAGGCGGCCAGCAGGGCGGCGCACAGCCAAGTCGCGGCGCTGCGGGAAACCTTGCGATATACGTTCATGTCACCTTCCTGTGGGGAAATACGCCCTGTCGATAGTGGGCAGGGGCGGCACCCTGCGCCCTGAACGAATAGCGCTATTTCAATGACAGCGGCACACCCCAGACCGGGTCCTCCATGCCCTGCTTGCGCAGCGGCGTGATCTGCAGGGGCTGGAGCCTGGACAGCAGTTGCCGGTGCCTGTCGCCCAGGCTCCGCTGCGCGATCAGGGACTGCGTGAACTCCATCGGCGCCGGCCAGGTGTAGACGGTCAGGTTCTCGAGCGGGCACTCGATCTTCTTCGGATCGATGGCCCGGCACTTCGACTGCTGGTACTTGTAGCCGGGGGTCTTCAGGTGCATGCGCGGCGCCAGCAGCAACTGCCCGCCCTGCACGGTGAAGCTGGCCAGCGCCTTGTCGAGCGGCAGCCGCGCCTGGACCTTGATCGAGGGCACGTCGCGGGAGTCGGTCTGCTGGTAATAGCCGGCCTGGGAGCCTTGGGTCGTCTGCGTGTATTGCTGCTCGCCCCAGCTCACGCAGGCGCCCGAGGCCATATGCACGGCGGTACAGACCTTCTCGGTCTTGATCTCGCTGCCATAGGTGGCATCTTTCCAGACGTCTTCCCGGTAGTACTCGCGATACAGCTCCGGCGACAGGTACGCGGTGCCGTTGGCGCCACGGCCCGAGCCGGGCGGACCGCCGCGGGCGCCGACCTGGTCGAGCAAGCCATGGATCTGGTAGTCGTCGCCGCCGGTCAGCAGGTATTTGCCGGGCGGCAGGATATGCACCTCGAAGGCCTTGAACAGGTAGGTCTCGTCGGGCTTCCGCTGTAGCGCGTTGGTCTGGAACTTGCGGCCGAAGGTCACCTTCGGGTCTTTCTCGTACTCCCAGATCGCCGTAGGCGTCCATTGGGTCATGGTCAGGGCATCGCTCAGCGACTTGTGCGGCATCACGTCGGCCACCAGCACCACGGCCATGTTCCCCTTCAGCGCCTGGTCCACCAGGTCCAGCATCTGCGCGTTGCGCGGATCGTCCATGCTGCCGTAGACGCCCGAATCGAGGTCCGACACGCAGCCTGAGAGGGAAAGGGAAAGCAGCAAGGCGGCGGGCAGGGCTAAACGCGGGCGAGGCAGTCTCATGTATCGATCCTTGACAGAGGCTGGGGCATGGAGCAGCCATATTACTGAGTGGGGGTGGGAGCGCAATATTGCAGATGAACTAGCCCGGCAGCGGAAACGAACTAAACACCTGGCAGGGAACCCGGCAGGAGCGGCCTTCGTCTGCGTCGTCAAAGGGCCCACGGTGTTCGATGTCATCCCATGTTGATCCCCGCCCTGCTCCGCTACCCTTGCCGAAGTCCGGATACGCCGAGGACCGACCACTGCCCAGCCGCTTCTTCGTTGTGCCGATGATGGACGGGACCTTCAATGGCTGCCCCCGTTTTAGCAGCGTTGCCTAGTTAGTAGGCGTTGGGTTGATATCAATTTTTCCTGCTTCAACTGCTGCTGGCGAGTTCGCCAACTTGCAGCAAATTCTGCCGAGGTGAGATTGCCAATGGCGCTGCGCGGTCGGTGCCCGTTGTAATCGCGCCGCCAGGCCGCGATGCGGATTCTGGCTTCGACCAGCGAGCAGAACCAGTGCTCATTGAGGCATTCCTCTCGGAACTTACCGGTGAACGACTCGATGAAGGCAGTCTGCGTGGGCTTGCCAGACTGAATCAGCTTCACTTGGTTCGGTGCGCTCGGCAGGCTCAGGCGTTCGCGCTCTACCGCGACGCCGTGGCGGCGACACAGTTCCTTCACCGGCACACCGGCCTCCGCCTGCTTGAGGAAATCGAGAATCTGCTTTTCAGTAAACGCTTTTTTGCCTGAAGGCAGAAACGACTGCGTCCGCGCCGGCGAGCGACACGGAAAGAGCAGCTCCTGGCTTACCTTCTGGCGGTCGCAACCTTATGTAGATCGTAGCGAGCTTCAGTAACAAAAATAATACTCGATAACAAAAAAGTGCCTTATTGCAAACTTTTTTGACGCTAGTTAAAGTGCTATCGCTGAGCACATTTTATGCTAGGGAATCTACATGAACCTCTCACATGCCCACAGCGACACCCTAGGTGACCAATCGATGGGCACAGTGCATCACGACGATCGTCGTCAGACATCTGCAGGTCAAGGAAACGATGACTAAAGTGGCCTCAATCCACTTAATCACCTTCCCTCCCGTGATTTATCCCCCTTCCAGATGGGGAGCCCGAGGATGAGACAGATAGGCATGATGCAGTACAAATGCTAGCTAGGTTTCTAGCCACCAATGTCATTGTCATCGGAGCACCGATGTACAACTTCTCCCTACCCCACGCAGCTCAGCGTTTGAATGGACCGTTTGACGGTACCCAACAAAGCTTTCGTTATGAACCGATGCAGTTGAGGGCCTAGCCGCCGACAAACGCATAATCGTGCCTGATCATCAAGAATTTCATCTGCATGGGTTCGTCGGCTTTCTCGATATCACAAATATCCTATTCATTTGTGTCGAAGGCTCGACATAGGCAGGTTAGCCATAACGCAACCATTGAACCTGACCATCGCCGAGATCGTAAACTCGCTACCTGAAGTAGCCAAAAGACTCATGTCTAGTTTCACTACGCCGGGAACTCTTGATGGTCGGTTAACTGCTCTAAAATCAAGCTGAGCGTCACTTCCAGGTCCTGAGTGAACCATCTACAAAAGCACACTGTATCGAGAGAGCAAATAATAATATCTTACTCATAACCCTAGGAGAAATGGGCTGAACGCGCCTCATGTTCGCCACAACCTCAAACGCCTATTAGAAAAATTCATCACAAACTGCACAGCACACTGAAACCTGAGTGTAAGCATTTTTGGCGAATCAAGCTTTCTCAAAGCGAGACCCTTTGTGAAACTGAGCATTTTCTCCGTCGGACTGCTGTTGGCAGTCGCGACAATGATGTGCATCTATCTAGTAATGAAAGCCTTATCTATCCTGTAAGACTCGGACTGGCTTCTCCTGGACTGAGCGGCAACTAAACGAGTATGGGGAATGCCGGAATCTCCGGGCAAGAGAAAATCCAAGAAAAGACCTGCTCAAGGATGCTGAAACACCCGCAACCTAGGTCCGTGATATGCGCTGCTCAGTCTTTTAGCGTGAGCCGATTTTCGACAAACAGAAGCTTATCGAGATCATCCACAAGGATTAGAGGGCACTGACCGAGTCGCTGCCAGGCGCACCAGCAACTCCGTGAAGTCGTATTGCAGGCCTATGGTTAGCCATTGAACATTCACGGAAGACTTCCATCTATATTTCCACAGTAAGCTCATAGCACGAGTCAATCCAGTCGGCTCAACGAGAAACCCTGCCGGACTATGTGCCACTCGTCCTCTCCACCAGTAAGGCTCTGGGACGTGAGGCATCTGATGCATGTCAAGAACGTCGACGATGGACCCGGCCTATCGGGTCGACTGGTCGCGGGATGCCGTAGAGTGAACTAGCGCGTTTCAGGTGTTCTGCGCGTCAAACGCCTCCCTGGCTGCATCAATTTCTGCGATATGCTCGTTGGCCCAAATTCCCAAAGCAATAACCGGCTTCGTTAGCGAGCGCCCCAGTGACGTCAATTCATATTCGACATGTGGCGGCATGACTGCGATGACCGTTCGCTTGATAAGCCCGTCTCGCTCTAAAGTGCGCAGGCAAAGCGTCAGCATTCGCTGCGAAATTCCATTGATTGCACGCTTGATCTCGGTGAAACGGCGCGGACCGCCAGCCAGGAACATGATGATGAGAATGCTCCACTTTTCCCCGACGCGGGCCAAAACCTGACTAACCTTCTGGCAGTTTGCACCATGTATATCATCTGGAAAATAAGTCACATCTAACATACCTAGTTCCCTTGAGGTGCCGTATTGTACGGATTCGGAGACGTAGTTACATTGCCAGTCTTAGTAATAATTTTATATCAATGGACTTAGCCATGACAATCCTCCATATCGACGCCAGCATCCTCAACGAACTGTCGGTCAGTCGCCAACTCACGGCCGCGATAATCAAGCGGTTGACCAGGACCAGGCCGGACACTGCAGTCATCCATACCGATCTCTACGCAGAACCGGTCGGCCATCTGTCCAATTCGGAGTTCCTGGCCTTTCAGGGCATCGAGCCGCAGGACGACGAGGCGAAGCGAACCGTTGCGCGCAACGCCAGGCTGCTGGGTGATTTTCTTGCCGCCGACACAATCGTCATCGGTGCGCCCATGTATAACTTCACGCTTCCCACTCAGCTCCGCGCTTGGCTTGATCGGCTCGCTGTGCCCGGCAAGACCTTCCGCTACACGGAAACCGGCGTCGAAGGGCTGGCCAAAAACAAGCGCGTCATCGTCGCGTCCACTCGTGGAGGCCTATACGGTGAGGGCACGCCACAAGCTTTCCTCGATCATCAGGAGTCCTATCTTCGTGGTTTCCTCGGATTCCTTGGCATTACTGACATCACCTTTATCCGCGCCGAAGGTTTGGCTCTCGGCCCGAAAAACCGCGCCTCTGCCATCGAAGTAGCCGTCGCCAAGGCCGAGAAGCTCACCGCTTAATGCAGGCCGTTTGAGAAATCCGCCATTCGCGCCCTCGTTGGCGCTGGTCAATCGCTGCACCAGCCGCTCGTGGTGTGCGACCCGTTCGTCATGAACACCGAAGAACAGATAGCCAAGGCATACGCGGATTTTCGCACCGGCTGCGCCGCGACGGTGGCATCTTGTTGAAATTGGAGATCACATTAATGAACTCGCCCCCTCCCGTAACTCACGTAACCACTACCCGGAAGATCGCGTACCGCACGCGGGGCAAGGGGAACGGTGGCCCCATCGTCCGCCTGATGAGCCCCACCGACTTGGGTCAAGTGATCAAGCCTTTCGTATTTCTCGACCTGTTCGAGGTCTCTCGTGAATTCATGATGCAAGCAATGGCGAACCTGCCACTCCACCCGCACTCCGGCATCGCCACCATAACCGTGCCGGTCGAAGGCGGCTATCGCTATCACGACCCAATCAGCGGCGCCTCCGGCACGATCAACTACGGTGGCTTAGAATGGATGCGCGCCGGCAACGGCATCTGGCACGGCAAGGAACTGTCGGCCTCGGACGCTCCGCGGACCCAAGGCTTTCAACTCTGGTTGGCTTTACCCCCCGAACTCGAAAACAGCGAGCCGGACGGCCGCTTCATCGAAGCCGAGCAAACGCCCCAGGTTGGCCCGGCACGCATCATCACTGGCCTGTACGAAGGCGCACAAAGCCCAGTGCCCGCGCCGCAGGGCATTAACTGCCTGCTCATCACCCTGCGTCCCGGCGAACGCTGGACGTATCAGCCGCCTGCCGGGCATACCGTCGGCTGGCTGGCACTCGCCAAGGGCCAGCTTGAAGTCGGCGCGTCTATCCGTACTGGCGAGCTGGTGGTATTCGAGCCGGGCGAAACGCCGATCACCCTCGAAGCCTCTGGCAGCCTCGACTCTGTGTTCCTGCTCGCCTCGGCGGTGCCGCATCCGCACGATCTGCACTTGGGCAACTACTCGGTGCATACCTCGGCGCAGGCGCTCGAGAAAGGCCAGCGCCGCATCGCTGAGCTGGCGCAACTGATGGAGGAAGCTGGCAATCGGAACACGCCATCGGGGACAATCCCTGTTTTCCGCTGAAATGGCATTTCTCCTACGCGCAGCATCTATCGCAGTGATGAACTAGCTGGATGTCACAACAAATAAATCCGGCGTCCTCTAGGACGCCTCGCGATTCGCCCCATTACTCGTGCCGGGGATAACCTGGACCGTATCGACATTCAGCACGAGAACGCCGTTTCATGGACAAGTCGGAGTGCGCCGCAGCATGGCGAACGATCCGGTGTTTCGGATGTTAATGAGCACTATTCATACCACCGCAGCCATCGGAGCGGGGATGCGGTGGCCAGCTTGCGGACGATAATCGTCCATATTAGGGGCGTGGATGATGCGGATCGCTCGGGCGGGATCGCATAGCTGCCTGCCGGCTGAAGAATTAATACAACTGTGCGTTCCGGTTGCTAGCGGCGCTAGGTCGAGACGACAATGCTCGACGCGTGCTTGTGGCCGATACCTATGCGGGTTCGCACCGCCGACATGATCGACAGCACAATAATCTGCGCGCACCATTGTGTGATTACCTAGCAAACCGAGCGATGGAAGGGGTCGGATCTATTTCCGTACTCTAGTTTTCTATCAAGGGAACCCACCAGCGCTGGATCAACCGCTCCCAGCCCCCGCCTTCCCCCATCCCTGATAGAATCCCCGCCCTGCTCCACTCTCCTTGCCGAAGTCCCGATGCGCCCAGAACCGACCACCGACCACGCCGCCCTCTCCCGCCGCTTCTCCGTTGCGCCGATGATGGACTGGACCGACCGCCATTGCCGCTTCTTCCTGCGCCAGTTGTCCCGCCACACCCTGCTCTACACCGAGATGGTCACCACCGGCGCGCTGCTGCACGGCGACCGCCAGCGCTTCCTGCGCCATGACGAATGCGAGCACCCGCTGGCGCTGCAACTGGGCGGCAGCGTGCCGGCCGAGTTGGCGGCTTGTGCGCGGCTGGCGGAGGAAGCCGGTTACGACGAGGTCAATCTGAACGTCGGCTGCCCCAGCGACCGGGTCCAGCACAACATGATCGGCGCCTGCCTGATGGGCCACCCGGGGCTGGTGGCGGACTGTGTGAAGGCGATGCGGGATGCGGTGGAGATCCCGGTGACGGTGAAGCATCGCATCGGCATCAACGGCCGCGACAGCTACGCCGAGCTGTGCGACTTCGTCGGCCAGGTCCGCGAGGCCGGCTGCCGGAGCTTCACCGTGCATGCGCGGATCGCCATCCTCGAAGGACTCTCGCCCAAGGAAAACCGCGAGGTGCCGCCGCTGCGCTACGAGGTGGCGGCGCAATTGAAGAAGGACTTCCCGGACCTGGAGATCGTCCTCAACGGCGGCATCAAGACCCTCGAGGACTGCCGCGAGCACCTGCGCACCTTCGACGGCGTGATGCTCGGCCGCGAGGCCTACCACAACCCCTACCTGCTGGCGGCAGTGGACAGCCAGCTGTTCGGCAGCCAGGTGCCGCCGCCCAGCCGCAGCGAAGCCCTGCTGCGCCTGCGCCCGTACATCGAGCGGCACCAGGCCGAGGGCGGCGCGATGCATCACGTGACCCGCCACATCCTCGGCCTGGCCCAGGGCTTCCCCGGCTCGCGGCGCTTCCGCCAGCTGCTCTCGGTGGACGTGCACAAGAGCGCCGATCCGCTGCGGGTTTTCGACCAGGCGCTGGAACTTCTGGCGGGGCGATAGCTCCCATTGAGCCGCGCCGACGGCTCGGGTAAGGTCGAAGGATTCTTCTTCCCAAGAACCCACCGACAAGACCTCGCCATGACTTCGAAGCTGGAACAACTCAAGCAATACACCACGGTGGTCGCCGACACCGGCGACTTCGATGCCATTGCCCGCCTGAAGCCGGTGGACGCCACCACCAACCCCTCGCTGCTGCTCAAGGCCGCCGCCCTGCCGCGCTACGCCGAGCACCTCCGCCAGGCCACCGCGGGTAGCGGCGGAGACGCCGGGCTGGCCTGCGACCGCTTCGCCGTGGCGGTCGGCAAGGACATCCTCGGGGTCATTCCGGGGCGGATTTCCACCGAGGTCGACGCACGCCTGTCGTTCGACAGCGAGGCCACCCTGGCCCGCGCCCACCGCCTGGTCGAGCTGTACGAGGAGCAGGGGGTCGGCCGCGAGCGGGTGCTGATCAAGATCGCCTCGACCTGGGAAGGCATCCGCGCCGCCGAGATCCTCGAGCGCGAGGGCATCCAGACCAACCTGACCCTGCTGTTCTCCTTCGCCCAGGCGGCGGCCTGCGCGGACGCCGGGGTGTTCCTGATCTCGCCGTTCGTCGGGCGCATCTACGATTGGTACAGGAAGAGCGAGAACCGCGACTATGTCGGCGCCGAAGACCCTGGCGTGCGTTCGGTCTCGCGCATCTACCGTTACTACAAGGCCAACGGCTACAAGACGGTGGTGATGGGCGCCAGCTTCCGCAACCTCGGCCAGATCGAGCAACTGGCCGGCTGCGACCGCCTGACCATCAGCCCCGACCTGCTGCAGCAACTGGCCGATAGCCAGGGCGAATTGCCGCGCCTGCTGCTGCCGGGCGACGGCGAGCCGCGCCAGGTGCTCGACGAGAGCGCGTTCCGCTGGCAGATGAACGAAGACGCCATGGCCACCGAGAAGCTGGCCGAAGGCATCCGCCTGTTCGCCCGCGACCAGGAAAAGCTCGAATACCAGTTGGCGACCCGCCACTGACCCGCGCGCCGGTGCCGGGCGCGCAGACGGGCGCCCCGCTCCGGCAGCGGACGTTGTTCATCGAGGGCAGGAAAGCTGACCGGTTACTGGCGCTCCAGGGCGCTGACCAGGTCGTGGAAGGCTTCGCGGTTGGATTCGTTGAGACCCATGAGGATGCGGTGCGCTTCCAGCACCTTGTCGCGCACCACCTCTTCGGACTGGTCCTGTGGCGGCAGGTCGGACAGGCATTCCGGGCACGGAACCGGACGGTCGACGATGTTGAACACCTGATCGAAGCCCATCGACTGCAACAGCCGGGTGATATCCGGGTTGGTGGTCACCAGCGTCGGCAGCAGGCCGATCTTCTGGCGCGAGAGGATGGAAAGCTTGGCCAGCAGGCCGAGCGTCGTGCTGTCGATGCTCTGGGTTTCCGTCAGATCGATGATGATCGCCGAGAAATTCAGCGCAGCGAAGATCTTTTCGATGGTGGAATCCAGGGCCGAACACAGCGTCAGGCGAACTTCACCGACGAATTTCAGAACGAACGAGCCGTTCTGCTCGGCGAACTGGATTTTACCGGTACTCATGCAAGGTTCCTGCTCAACACCAGCAAGGCGATATCATCCGGCATCTCCGCCAGGTTGGCCAGTCCGAAGACCTGGCGCAGCCCGTCGAGGGTGCCTCCGGCGGCGGCCACCTGTTCCGGCAGCGATGCCTCTTTCTCCTTCAGCGTAGCTCCTGGCAGCACATCGAGGATGCCATCGGAGAACAGAGACAGGCTGAAGGAAGCGGGCAACTCCATGACCCGGTCGTCATAGGTCGCATCGTCGAACAAGCCGACCGGCAGGCCACGGCCTTCCAGGTAGCGCGCCTGACCTTCGACATACAGCACCGGCAACGGCAGGTGGCCGCCGATGCTGTAGGTCAGGCTGTTCTTCTCCAGGTCGATGACCCCGCCGAGCATGGTCACGTGCTTGCCCAGCTTGGTATTGATCAGCCCGCGGTTGATGTGCGCCAGCACCTCGGACGGCTTGAACTCCGGCAGGGTGCCGTTGCGCCGCGACTCGTAGAGCAGCCGGGTGGTCATGAACTTCAGCAGCACGGTGACGAAGGCCGAGGAGGCGCCGTGGCCGGAAACGTCGGCCAGGTAGAACGCCACGCGCCGCTCGTCGACGCGGAAATAGTCGACGAAGTCACCGGAGAGATACAGCGAGGGAATGATCCGGTGGGAGAACTCCAGGCCCTCGATGCTCCAGGGCGTTACCGGCAGCATGTTCATCTGCACCTGGCGACCGGCGTTCTGGTCCTCCTGGAGCAGGTTCAGGCTGGCCTGCAGCTCGCGGTTGGCGGCTTCCAGCTTGTCCCGGTAGCGCTGGTTCTCCACCCGCAGGTGGGCCCGATCCAGCGCCCGGCGTACCGAGTGCTCGAGCACCGCGAGGTCTTCCAGGGGCTTGATCAGGTAATCGGCAGCGCCCAGGCGCAAGGCTTCCACCGCATCGTTCATCACGCCGGCGCCGGAGAGCACGATGATCGGGGTTTCCGATGCGGTTTCACGGATACGGCGGATCAGTTCGAGACCATCGATCTGCGGCATGCGCAGGTCGCAAATGACCAGGTCCGGCTGTTCGCTTTCGAAGATCTGCAGGCCCTGCAGACCGTTGGTGGCCTGCAACACCTTGAAGCTGCTGTCTTCCAGGTAGGCGGCGAGACTCTCGCGCACCACCTCGTCGTCATCGATGATCAGCAGCGTGGCACTGACTTTATGCATGGGTCATCCAGGCAAACGGCGCCGGAAACAGTGGGTCTGGGCGCTTGTTGTAAGTGACAACAGCGCGGCTACGGGGTTCGACAAGGCGCAGACGGTACTCCCATCCGTTAAGCAGTTCAAGCCGTTGACCTTTGCCGGAAAATCCGCACTTGTCCGAACGTTCCCGTCCGCAAGGTATAAACTTTGACGATAATCGCCAGGATTGCCAGCTGCCCTCCCATCGCGCCCGACCACGAGGAACCGCCCATGCAGCCCATCGAGCACAACTACAGCGAGAAGCGCGACTTCATCCGCATGAAGCTCGACACCCCGGTCACCATCCGCTGCCAGGGCCGCGAGTCGCTTGCCCTGTGCCGCGACCTGTCCGCCAGCGGGCTGTTGCTGGAAGCGCAAAGCGACCTGGCGCCAGGCGACCGCCTGCAGGTGAGCATCCCATCCACCCACGAAACGCTCAGCGGCCTGGAGCTGGAAGCCCGGGTGGTGCGCTGCGAGCGCCTGGGGCCGGGACGCCAGACGCTGGGCCTGAGCATCGTCGCGATCCACTGAAACGACGAAAGGCGGCCCGCCGGGCCGCCTTTGCCGTGTCGCGCAAGCGACTGGCTAGAAGTCGTCCTCCACCTCGCCGTCCTTGACCTTGAACTCGCGGTTCTGCAGGTAGGCGTTGCGGATGAAGATGTACTTGTCGCCGCTGATCAGTTTCTCCGACTTCAGCAGGTTGGCGCGGGTGTCGACCGTGTTGATGCCGAACATCACGTTGCGTGCGCGTACGTCGTCCATGTAGTGGTATGGGCCGACGTAGATATCCGGAATCTTCGCCGGCGCGTCGCGCAGCGTGCTCGGGCCGAGCAGCGGCAGCATGACGTACGGGCCGCTGCCGACACCCCAGTAGCCCAGGGTCTGGCCGAAGTCCTCGTCGTTGCGCTGCAGCCCCATCGGGGTCGCCACGTCGATCAAGCCAGCCAGGCCGAAGGTGCTGTTGAACAGCAGCCGGCTGGTGTCCACGCCGGCGTTGCGGAACTTGGCCTGCAGCAGGTTGTTGGCCAGGTTCTTCACGTCGCCGATGTTATTGAAGAAGTTGTGCACCCCATCCTGGACGAAGTTCGGGGTGACCTTCTGGTAGCCCTGGGCCAGCGGTTTCAGCGCATAGGTGTCCAGGGTGTCGTTGAAGGTGAAGATGGGCCGGTTGATGCTTTCCCAGGGGTCCTCTTCGCTGGCCGCCAGGGACAGCGTGGGTGCCAATGCGAGGCTGGCGCAAGCCAGGATTCGGGCACTACGTTCGATCCAGTTCACGCCGCGGGCGCGCATTGCTGTATCTCCTTTGCATGACTAGTCTTGGCCGCCAGCGCGGCCTCAGCGTGCGCGCAGTATATAGGCTCGCATTGAGTTTGAGACTAGAAGAGTTACGAGATGGCTGACAGACAATTGCTATACACCGCCCATATCCCGGTGCGCTGGGGCGACATGGACAGCTACGGCCACGTCAACAACACCCTCTATTTCCAGTACCTGGAAGAAGCCCGGGTGGCCTGGTTCGAGTCCCTCGGCATCAGCCTGGAAGGCGCCGCGGAGGGCCCGGTGGTGCTACAGAGCCTGCACACCTACCTGAAGCCGGTGGTCCACCCGGCCACCGTGCTGGTGGAACTCTACGCCGGCGCGCTGGGCACCAGCAGCCTGGTGCTGGAGCATCGCCTGGGCACCCTGGAAGACCCGCGGACCACCTATGGCGAAGGCCATTGCAAGCTGGTCTGGGTGCGCCATGCGGAAAACCGCTCGACGCCACTGCCGGATAGCATCCGCGCGACGATCGCCTGACTCAGCCCCCCGGATACGCCGCGTCGAGCACGATTTCCAGGGCGTCCGGGCGCCAGAACTCCTGGTCGAACTCGACCACCCGCTGCCCCTCGGCATAGCTCGAGCGCTCCAGGTACAACGCCGGGGAGCCCGGCGCCAGTTGCAGCGGCTCGGCCTGCGCGGCGTTCAGCGCGGTCGGATGCATCGCCAGTTGGCAACGCGTCGGCTGCAGGCCGAAGCGCTCGCGCAGCAGGTTCATAAGCGAGGTGTCGAGGTCGTGTTCGAGCAGGCCGGGGCACCAGCCGGCGTCCAGGGCGATCAGCTCGATCAGCACCGGGCGCTCGTCCACCCAGCGCCGCCGCTGCAGGAAATACACCGGCGCGGCGTCCTCCAGCCCCATCCGCTTGGCCAGCCAGGCGCCGGCGGCGCGCCGCTCGGCGTGCAGGGTCTCGGTGCGCGGCTGGCGTCCCTGGGCGCTGACGTACTCCATGAAGCCGGTGGTGCGGGTCGGGTTGTAGCGGATCCGTGGCGGCGCGACGAACCAGCCACGGCGGTTCTCGCGGTAGACCAGGCCTTCGGTTTCCAGCTGCTGCAAGGCTTCACGGAGGGTAATGCGGGTGCACAGGAAACGCTCGGCCAGCTCCCGCTCGGAAGGCAGCTTCACCTGTAGCACGCCCCGGGCGATATCCGCCGCGAGCTGATCGCGGATGCGCAGGTACTGACGAGATTGATCGACCGGCATGACAGCCTCGCTGATTAAGACCGGCCGATTATAACGACAGCCCGTCGGCCTATCGCCAGTGCCATGAAAACGTCACGGCGGCGTCACAAAACTCCTCTAGTCTGGCCTAGACCATTTGCCAGATGCCTCCTGCATGCCCATTCCCGACGACCTCCCGCCTTTCACCGCCCTGCTCTTCGGCCTGTCCGGCAGCCTGGTGGACTTCGGCGCGCGAAGCCTGCCCCTGGCACTCCTGCGCAGCCACCCGCAAAGCTCCGCCGAAGCGCTCCATGACGCCGGCCAGTGCCCCTTCACCGAGGCACAGGAGCGGTTGCTGCGGCGCAAGCCAAACAGGAACGAGCGTCAGCGCCTCGAACAGGCCCTCGAGGAAGCCGCGCAGGAACAGGCCGAAGCCATCAGCGGCGCCGCAGCGCTGCTGCAAAGCCTGGACGCACAGCGAATTCCCTATGCCTGGCAGGAAGAGCTACCCGAGCCGGTGTGCCGGCGCCTCGCCGCGCCGCTCGGCCAACCCGACGCCCTGGCGCCTCTCGATGGCGCCCGTCCCTGGCCGGCGCCCGACGGTTGCTGGCAGGCCCTCGCCCGGTTGGGTATCGAACGCCTCGACGGCTGCGTGCTGGTCAGCGCCCGACCGCGCCAATTGCAGGCCGGCCTCAACGCCGGACTGTGGACCATCGGCCTGGCCGCCAGCGGGCCGCTGTGCGGCCTCGCCCCGGCCGACTGGGATGCCCTCGGCCATGCCGAACGCGATCGCCTGCGCGCCGACGCCACCCTGGAACTGTACCGCCTGGGCGTGCATTCCGTGATCGACCACCTGGGCGAGCTGCAACCCTGCCTGCACGACCTCGCCGTTCGCCGCCTGAAAGGAGAAAAACCATGAGCCGCGTCCGTCATCGCTTCCTCGACGAACTGGCCGAACGCTTCGCCAGCCACGGCGCCGAACCCTACGGCGAAGCCGTCAGCCAGGCCGAGCACGCCCTGCAGTGCGCGACCCTGGCCGAGCGCGCCGGCTGTTCGGACAGCCTGGTGGTCGCCGCGCTGCTGCACGACATCGGCCATCTCTACGAAGACCCCGCGCAGATCGACGAAGAAGACCTGCGCCACGAGGAGGCCGGTGCTCGCCTGCTGCGCGAACTGTTTCCCGAGTCGGTGTGGCAACCGGTGCGCCTGCACGTCTCGGCCAAGCGCTTCCTCTGCGCGGTGGACCCGAGCTACCACGCCAGCCTGTCACCGGCCTCCCGGCACAGCCTGGTGCTGCAAGGCGGGCCGTTCGACGAACGCGCCGCCGCGGCCTATATCAAGGCGCCCTACGCCCAGGACGGGCTGACCCTGCGCCGCCTCGACGACCTGGCCAAGGATCCGGCCATGCGCACCCCCGAACTGCCGCACTTCTTCCCGCTGCTCGAACGCCTGCTGCGAATTGACCGGGATCGCGCACAACTGCGCCCGACAGGTTAATCTGTCGGCATGGACGGACCTTTCGGCAGTCGCCGGAGGTCCACCGAAGACTTGTACGTCGAGGGAAATACCATGCCGAAAGAGAGTCTGCTGCGCGAACTGTCCGCCCTGCGCGAGCAACTGGAGCAACAACCGCCGCTCAACGAAGAGCAGCGCGCCGAACTGGAACTGCTGATCCGCGACATCGAGCTGAAGCTGGCCAACGAAGACGCGCTCAACGAGGGTAGCCTGGTGGACGGGGTCAACCTCGCCGTCGAGCGTTTCGAGGTCAGCCACCCGACCCTGGCCGGCACGCTCCGCTCCATCGTCCAGAGCCTGGCCAACATGGGCATCTGAACGGCTCCCCCGCAATGAAAAGCCCCGGCATGGCCGGGGCTTTTTCGTATCCGCGTGTTGCCGGATCTACTGGCGAACCAGGCGACGGTTGTCCGGCGCCACGTCGACCAGGCTGCGGTAGGGGTTGATGTCCAGGCCGCCGCGACGCACGTAGCGGGCGTACACGGTCAGCGCCTGCGGCTGCAGCAGGCGCCGCAGGTCGAGGAAGATGCGTTCGACGCACTGTTCGTGGAAATCCTGGTGCTGGCGGAAGGAAACCAGGTAGGCCAGCAGGCTGGCCGGGTCCAGCGCCGGGCCGCGGTAGTCGACCACCAGGGTGCCCCAGTCGGGCTGGCCGGTGACCGGGCAGTTGGACTTGAGCAGGTGGCTGTAGAGCTGCTCCTCGACGAACCGCCCGGCGTCGCAGCGCAGCAGTTCGGGACGCGGCCGCTCGTAACCGTCGACGGCGATCTCCAGCTCGTCGATGCAGCGCCCCGGCAGGCGCCCGACGCCCTCCTCCGCCACCTCGTCGAGGCTGCGCAGGCGCACGCCCACGGCGGCGCCGGCGGCGACCGAGAGATCCTTTTCCAGCACCGCGCGCAGGGCATCGCGGCTGTCGAAGGAAGACTGGTTCAGGGAGTTGAGGTACAGCTTGAACGACTTCGACTCGATGATGTTCGGCGAGTCCGCCGGGATCGAGAACTCGCCGATCGCCACCACCGGCTTGCCGGCCGGAGTCAGCCAGGACAGCTCGTAGCAGTTCCAGATGTCCACGCCGCGATACGGCAGGGTCGCGGCGCTGAGGCCGAGCTCGGCCCATTTCGCTGCGCGCGCGATGGGGAACAGCAGCGAGGGCGTGTAGCGGGAGACGTATTCGCTGGTCTTGCCCAGCGGCGAATGTTCGGCGGGATGGTGCATGGGGAAACCTGCTGGATCGATCGCGCAGGGCCCTTCCCCGCGCGCCGCGCCGCATTGGCGGGCGGCGGCAAGTGTATACGGATCGGCCGGCATCTTCACGCCGGCCGTCCGTTGGCTCAGGGCTGCACGCTCAGCTGCCCGACCATCCCGGCCTGGTAGTGGCCGGGGATGTTGCAGGCGAACTCCAGGCGGGTGGCCCTGGTGAAGGTCCAGGTCAGCTCGGCGCTCTTGCCCGGCTCGACCAGCACGCTGTTGGGGTCGTCGTGCTTCATCGCCGCCTGGCCGTGATCCATGCCGGCCATATCATGGCCCATCTGGCTGTGGTCCATCGCCGCCAGGCCGGTCGGGGTGAGCATGCCGGACTGCTGCATCTTCAGCATTTCCTTCTGGTGCTCGGCGTGCATCGTCGCGTCGCCCAGGTTGAACTCGTGCAGCAGCTTGCCTTCGTTCTTGAGTACGAAACGGACTGTCTCGCCAGGCTTGACCTCGATCGTTCGCGGCTTGAAGTACATGTCGCCGAGCACCACCTCGATGCTGCGGCTGGCCTGCGCGGCCTGGGCCGGCTTGCCGAAGGCCTGGCCGTGGGCCGGCGAAGCCTGGGCACTGGCGCCGAAAAGCACGCCGAGGACGATCAGGGAAGCGGGAAGCAGGCGGCGCGGAAACATACGGGGAATCTCCATCGGGTTGATGTCGCCTATCCTGTGCCGCTGCGCCTGCCGGCTGGCTGTCGGGAGCATTACATCTTTGTCAGCTTGCCGCCGCGTCGGGTGGCGGAGGCTAAGATCGGCCCCGGCGACACGGCCGGGCATAAAAAACCCGCCGACCGGAAACCAGGAAACCGGTGGCGGGTGAAGACGGGATCGGAGCCCTCCGTCATCCCGTGTGGAGCCGGGGGGTGGAAGAACTGGCGATCAGCAGTTTTCCTTGTCCTTCTTCGTCGCTTCGGCCTGCTTCGCCAGTTTTTCCTGGTGGGCGGCGCGGGCCTTGGCGGCCTGGGCCTGCATGCGCTCGAAGACGATGTCGCCGCCGCTATCGGCCATGGCCGGTACGGTCGGGGCGAGGACCAGCAGGAATGCGAGGGTGGAGGCAGTGAAAATACGCATGGGAAGTCTCCTCGATGAGTTCCCCTGTAGTCTGCGCGGGGGCCACTGTCGCCCCCGTTACCCACTGATTACGATGCTGTCAGAAACAGGTCGGCGTGGCCGACAAATGTAACGAGGGATGAACATGAAACTGCTGATCGTCGAAGACGAACCACGTATCGGCCAGTACCTGCGCCAGGGGCTCGCCGAGTCCGGCTACGCCGTCGACCTGAGCGACGACGGCAACGAGGGCGAGCAATTGGCCCTGGGCGGCGACTATGACCTGCTGATCCTCGACGTCATGCTGCCCGGCCGGGACGGCTGGCAGATCCTGCGCAGCGTGCGCGACGCCGGAATGACCGTGCCGGTGCTGTTCCTCACTGCCCGCGACGCCGTCGAGGACCGTGTGCGCGGCCTGGAACAGGGCGCCGACGACTACCTGGTGAAGCCCTTCGCCTTCGTCGAGTTGCTCGCCCGCGTGCGCACCCTGCTGCGCCGTGGCAACCAGCAGTTGCAGGAGACCACCCTGCAACTGGCCGATCTCGAACTCGACCTGCTGCGTCGCCGGGTGCAGCGCCAGGGCAAGCGCATCGACCTGACCGCCAAGGAATTCGCCCTGCTCGAACTGCTGTTGCGGCGCAGCGGCGAGGTGCTGCCCAAGTCGCTGATCGCCTCGCAGGTCTGGGACATGAACTTCGACAGCGACACCAACGTCATCGAGGTCGCCATCCGCCGCCTGCGCGCCAAGGTCGACGACGACTTCCCGCAGCGCCTGATCCATACCGTGCGCGGCATGGGCTACGTCCTCGAAGAACGCGACGAATGAGCGCCGGACTCGGTTCCCGGCTATCCCTCGGCGTCCGCCTGAGCCTGCTGTTCGCCGCCTGCACCGCGGCGGTCTCGCTGATCGCCGGGCTGATCTTCAGTCGTGCCATCGACGAACATTTCGTCGAGCTGGACTACCTGGCGATGAGCGCCAAGCTCGAGGTGTTCCGCGAGGAACTGCGCGGCCTCGCCTCTGAGGAACAGATGCGCCGGCGCGAAGGGGAGCTGTTGCGCGAACTGGGACGCCACCCCGACCTCGGGCTGCGCCTGAACGGCCCGGATGGCAGCCTCTGGTTCGAGCGCCTGCCGCAGCCTGCTCACCCCGGCCTGCCCGCCAACCGCGAACTCGGCGCACCGCTGAAACCCGGCGACGCGGCCTCGCCACGGCTCACCGTGATCCTCGACATCAGCCACCACCAGCATTTCCTGCAGCGCATGCGCCAGCTGATCTGGCTGACCATGAGCCTCTCGGCGCTAGCCACCGCGCTGCTCGGCGCCTGGGCCACCGGCGCCAGCCTGAGCCCGCTGCGGCGGATGCGCGAAGTGGCCGCGCGGGTTTCCGCCAACTCCCTCACCACCCGCCTCGACGCCAGCCGGATGCCGGAGGAGCTGCGCGGCCTGGCCGGCGAACTGAACGCCATGCTGGCGCGCCTGGAGGAAGCCTTCCAGCGCCTTTCGGCGTTCTCCGCCGACATCGCCCACGAACTGCGCACGCCACTCACCAGCCTGCTGACCCAGACCCAGGTGGTGCTGTCGCGGCCGCGCGCGCTGGAGGACTACCGCGAAGCGCTGCACGGCAACCTCGAGGAACTGGAGCGGCTGACCGCGATGGTCAACGACATGCTGTTGCTGGCCAAGGCCGACCACGGCCTGCTGGCGCCCAACCGCCAGGCCCTGGACCTCGGCGCGGAGGTCGACTCGCTGCTGGAGTTCTATCAGCCCCTGGCGGAAGACCGCGACATCCGCCTGCTGCGCGAAGGCGCCCTGAGCCTGCCGGGCGACCGCGGCATGTTGCGGCGGGTGCTGGCCAACCTGCTGGACAACGCCCTGCGCTTCACCGCCGACGGCGGCGAGATCCGCATCCGCCTCGGCGACCGCCGCCTGAGCGTGGAGAACCAGGGCCCGGCGATTCCCGCCGAGCGCCTGCCGCGCCTGTTCGACCGCTTCTACCGGGCCGATCCGGCGCGCCGCGAGGGCCAGGGCGAACACGCCGGGCTCGGCCTGGCGATCTGCCGCTCCATCGTCCAGGCCCACGGCGGCGAGATCCGCTGCGAGTCCGCCGATGGCTGGACGCGTTTCGTCATCGATTTCTCGCGCTCGCGCCCATGACGCACGAAGCCCCCGCGAAGGGGGCTTCGTCGCCCGCCGCCAGGCGCTATTGGCGCATGCCGCGCCCGCTCACCAGCAGTCGCACGCAGCCGAAATAGAGGACCGCGGTGGCCAGCAGCATGAAGCCGATGGCTACGCCGATGCGGATGTCGGAGACACCGAGGATGCCGTAGCGGAACGCGTTGACCATGTGCAGGATGGGGTTGGCCAGCGACACCGTCTGCCAGAACGGCGGCAGCAGGTTGATCGAGTAGAACACCCCGCCCAGGTAGGTCAGCGGCGTCAGCACGAAGGTCGGGATGATCGAGATGTCGTCGAAGTTGCGCGCGAACACCGCGTTGATGAAACCGCCCAGGGAGAAAATGGTCGCGGTCAGCACCACCACCAGCACGGTGATGCCCAGGTGGTGTACCTGCAGTTTGGTGAAGAACAGCGACAGCAGGGTCACGATCACTCCCACCGCCAGGCCGCGCAGCACTCCGCCGATGGTGTAGCCGAGGAGGATGGTGTGCGGCGACACCGGCGACACCAGCAGTTCCTCCACCGAGCGCTGGAACTTGCTGCCGAAGAAACTCGACACCACGTTGCCGTAGGCGTTGGTGATCACCGACATCATGATCAGGCCGGGCACGATGTATTCCATGTAGGTGAAGCCGCCCATGTCGCCGATCTGCCGGCCGATCAAATTGCCGAAGATCACGAAGTACAGGACCATGGTGATCGCCGGCGGCAGCAGGGTCTGCGGCCAGATCCGGGTGAAGCGGCGCACCTCGCGATAGACGATGGTGTTCAGGGCGACCAGGTTGGCGCTCAGCTCGCTGCTCATCGGGCGATCCTCGTCAGGTTCTTCTCCACCAGCGAGACGAACAGTTCCTCCAGGCGGTTGGTCTTGTTGCGCAGGCTCAGTACCTCGATGCCTTGTGCGCCCAACTGGGCGAACAGATCGTTGATGCCCTGGCTTTTCTCCACCTGTACCTCGAGGGTGTGATCGTCCACCAGCCGCGTCGGGTAGCCGTCGAGGGTCGGCGGCAGGGCCTGGACGTTCTTCAGGTCGAGCAGGAAGGTTTCCGAATGCAGGGTCATCAGCAGATCACGCATGCTGGTGTTCTGCACGATCTCGCCGTGGTCGATGATGGCGATGTTGCGGCAGAGCTGCTCGGCCTCCTCCAGGTAGTGGGTGGTGAGGATGATGCTGATGCCTTCCTGGTTCAGTTCGGTGAGGAAGCTCCACATCGAGCGACGCAGCTCGATGTCGACCCCGGCGGTGGGCTCGTCGAGGATCAGCAGGCGCGGCTGGTGGACCAGTGCGCGGGCGATCATCAGGCGCCGCTTCATGCCGCCGGAGAGCATCCGCGAGGCTTCGTTGCGCTTGTCCCACAGGCCCAGCTGGGTCAGGTAGCGCTCGGCGCGCTCCTTGGCGATCTTCGCCGGGATGCCGTAATAGCCGGCCTGGGTCACGACGATGTCGAAGACCTTCTCGAACTGGTTGAAGTTGAACTCCTGCGGCACCACGCCCAGGCAGCGCTTGAGGCCGGCCGGATCCTTGTCGAGGTCGTGGCCGAACACCGAGACCGAGCCGCCGGTCTTGTTCACCAGGGTAGAGAGAATGCCGATGGTGGTCGATTTGCCCGCGCCGTTGGGGCCGAGCAGGGCGAAGAAGTCGCCCTCGGCGACATCCAGGTCGATCCCCTTGAGGGCCTGGAAACCGTTGCCGTAGGTTTTCGTCAGTTGACGGATGGACAGGGCGGAACTCATTAGGCTTCCCGTGTCGGAAGGTGAAGAGGAAGAGCTAGATAAGGCTACGGGTAACAAAATGCAACAGTAGCCGGCTCAGGTCAGTTCGGTCATTACCGCCGCGCGGAACGCCGGGCGCTCGCGCAGGCGCAGGTACCAGGCCTCGAGGTGGGGCAGCGGCGGCCGCTCGATGGGCATCTCGAACCAGGCGTAGATGAAACAGCCCAGCGGGATGTCGCCCATGCCGAAGCGTTCGCCGGACAGCCAGGATTGGCCGGCCAGGGCCCGGTCCGGCACTCCCAGCAGCTCGCCGCAGGTCTGCAGCGCCTTCTCGATGAGGGCCTCGTCGCGTTGCTCCGGCGGCGTACGCAGCGTCCCCCAGAACAGGTCGCGGAACGGCCCGGCGAGGGTCGAGGTGGTCCAGTCCATCCACTTGTCGGCTTCGGCGCGGCGTACCGGCTCCAGCGCGTAGAGGTCGCCTGGCGCATAGCGGGCGGCCAGGTAGCGGACGATGGCGTTGGACTCCCAGAGGACCAGGCCGTCGTCCTCGATCACCGGGACCCGCCCATTCGGGTTCATCGCGCGGAACGCCGGCTCGTCCACCAGGCCGAACGCCCCGCCGGCATCCACCCTCCGGTACTCCAGGCCGGCTTCCTCGGCGCACCACAGCACCTTGCGCACATTGCTCGAGTTCTTCCGGCCCCAGATGGTCAACATGCTCTGCGTTCCTTCTTCGGTTGCTATGGCGGGTGGGTCGCCGGACCTGCGGACGACATGCCGCACCCTACCGATGATGGACCGAAGAAGGAAGACGCGCCGGCTGATGGTGACTATCGATGGCTTTCATCTTGCCCGGCCCCGGCCTGCAGGTCGCCGCCCAGCGCCCGCGCGGGGCCGGCGAACAGATGCGGATAGTGCCGCTGCAGGTGGTCGGCCAGGTACTCCCTGTAGCCTTCGCCCTGGCGATTGAACGCATGGAGACGCTGTCGGCGACCCCGTCGAACTCCAGCGGAGCAACGTCGAAGGCACGGCAAAGCGCGCGGCTGAACGCCGGCGTGGCCTTCACCCAGCGACCGTCGAGATACAGCTCGGCATAACCATGCATGGCGAACACGTCGCTGCACAGCAGCGCCAGCAGGCGCGGCGTGGCCAGGTGGTTGCGCACGTCGGCCAGGCCGATTGGCGCCGGAAGCCGGCAATGCCGGGCGCAGGCGGCGAGCAGGATGGCCTTGGGCACGCCCCCCTGCTGCAGCGCGTGGCTAGCCACCAGGGTCGGTGGATCGCGGCTGAACACATAGGGGTCGTAGCGCACCGCGTCATACGGCGCGACCGCCTGGTCACGCGGGTTCGCCGAGTTTCCCCGGGATTTTTCCGCGAACTCCACCACCACCGGGTGGTCACTATCCACGAAGCGGCCGGATTGTAGGTAGGACTGCATGGCGGGCTCCCGGCGGGCAATTTGTCCCAGTCCAAACGGGAAGTTTTCGCCTATAACGTGACAAACCGGCCAAGCTGACCAGCCCGCCCGCCAACCGGCGGCAAACGGGCTAAGCTCGAGACGCCGCCTGGCGTCTTCATGGAGGATTCCGCATGTTGTTGCTCTGGTTAGTCGTACTGGTACTCGGTGTCGCTTACCTCGCCCATCGGCGTACCCCACCCGCTCCCGCGCTCGGCATCGTCGCCGCCTACCTGATCCTGATGGGCGTGTTCAGCCACGCTCCCGGCTGGCTGCTGCTGGTGTTCTGGCTGCTCTGGCTGGCGGTGGCGCTGCCGCTGGCGCTGCCCGACCTGCGCCGGCGGGTGCTCAGCGGCCCGCTGTTCGCCTGGTTCCAGAAAGTCCTGCCGCCGATGTCCGAGACCGAACGCGAGGCCATCGAGGCCGGCACCGTGTGGTGGGACGGCGAACTGTTCAGCGGCCGCCCGGACTGGCAGAAGCTGCTCGACTATCCGAAAGCGCAACTCACCGAAGAGGAACAGGCCTTCGTCGACGGCCCGACCGAGCAACTCTGCGCCATGGTCAGCGACTGGGACATCGGCCAGCGCATGGACCTTCCGGAAGAGGCCTGGTCCTTCATCAAGCAGCAGGGCTTCTTCGGCCTGATCATTCCCAAGGAATACGGCGGCAAGGGCTTCTCCGCCTTCGCCCACTCGCAGGTGGTGATGAAGCTCGCCACCCGTAGCGGCGACCTGGCCTCGACGGTGATGGTGCCGAACTCCCTCGGCCCGGCCGAGCTGCTGCTGCACTATGGCACCGACGAACAGCGCCAGCGCTACCTGCCGAGCCTGGCCAGGGGCGAAGACATCCCCTGCTTCGCCCTCACCGGCCCCTACGCCGGCTCCGACGCCGGCGGCATGACCGACGTCGGCATCGTCTGCAAGGGCGAATGGGAAGGACGCGAAGTGCTCGGCCTGCGCCTGACCTGGGAGAAGCGCTACATCACCCTCGGCCCGGTGGCCACCCTCCTCGGCCTGGCCTTCAAGTGCCACGACCCGGACCACCTGCTGGGCGACGAGGAGAACCTGGGCATCACCCTGGCGCTGATCCCCACCGACACCCCCGGGGTCGAGATCGGCCGCCGTCACGTGCCGCTGGGCGCCGCCTTCATGAACGGCCCCAACTCGGGCAAGGACGTGTTCGTACCGCTGGAGTACATCATCGGCGGCCAGGAAATGATCGGCAAAGGCTGGATGATGCTGATGAACTGCCTGTCGGTCGGCCGCTCGATCTCGCTGCCGGCGGTGGGCACCAGCGCCGGCAAGGCCAGCAGCTACGTCAGCGGCCGCTACGCCCAGGTCCGCGAGCAGTTCAACGTGCCGATCGCCGCCTTCGAAGGCATCCAGGAAGCCCTCGCCCGCATCGGCGGCAACGCCTGGCTGATGGACAGCGCGCGGATCCTCACCGCCAACGCGGTGGACCTGGGCGAGAAGCCCTCGGTGCTCTCGGCGATCCTCAAGTACCACCTCACCGAACGCGGCCGCGAGTGTATCGCCCATGCCATGGACATCCACGGCGGCAAGGGCATCATCATGGGCCCGAACAACTACCTGGGACGCTCCTGGCAAGGCGCGCCGATCTTCATCACGGTGGAAGGCGCGAACATCCTCTCGCGCAACCTGATGATCTTCGGCCAGGGCGCGATCCGCTGCCATCCGTACGTGCTCAAGGAAATGGAACTGGCCCAGCGCGAGGACAAGGAGCAGGCCGCCCGCGAGTTCGACGCGCTGCTGGTCAAGCACATCGGCTTCGCCGTCGGCAACGCCGCCAGCAGCTTCCTCCTCAGCCTCAGCTGTGGCCACCTCGGCAATGCGCCGGGCGACCGCGTCAGCCGTCCCTATTTCCGCGCGCTGAATCGCCTGGCGGCGTCCTTCGCCCTGCTCGCCGACTTCAGCATGATGCTGCTGGGCGGCGAGCTGAAGCGCAAGGAACGCCTCTCCGCGCGCCTCGGCGATGTCCTCAGCTATCTCTACCTGGGCTCGGCGGCGCTCAAGCGCTACCACGACCTGGGCAACCCGGACTACCTGCATCCGCTGCTGCGCTGGGCCATGGAGGAAAACCTCAGCCAGGCCGAGGCGGCACTGGAGGACCTGCTGAACAACTTCCCCAGCCGCTTCTTCGGCTGCGCGCTGAAGGTCCTGGTACTGCCGTTCGGCCGCCGGCACAAAGGGCCGGGCGACGAACTGGACGCCGAGATCGCGGAAATCCTCGGCCGCCCGGACGACGACCCGGCGCTGCAGGCGATCCTCGCCGGCGCGTTCCTGCCGAAGGACCCGCAGGACCCGGTCGGCGCCCTCGCCCACGCGTTCGACGCGATCCGCGACAGCGCCACGCTGGAGAAGAACCTGCACAAGGCGATCAAGGAAGGCCGGGTCACGCCGCAGCCGGGACAAAGCCCGATCGACGCCGGCGCCGCGGCGGGAGTGCTGAGCGCCGCCGAAGCGCAGACCCTGCACCAGGCCGAAGCGGCCCGACGCAAGGTGATCGACGTCGACGACTTCGACAAGGAAGAACTGGCGCTCGGCGACGGCAGGGTCCGCTGACCCTGGCCCTTCCGACAAAGGCGCCCTCCGGCGCCTTTGTCGTCCGTGGCCCCCGATCTCCGGCGATTGGTTAGAATCCAGGGGTACATCCTGACGTACGGGAGGTCATCATGCCCCGGATACTCGCCCCCGCCCTGGCGGCTTGCTTCCTCGCCCTGCCGGTGGCCCAGGCCGCGCCGCCCCCGCCCTACGGCGTGCAACCGCACCAGCAGGCCGTGCAGCGCGCCGCCGAACAACGCCAGCGCCAGCTCCAGGAGCAGCGCCAGCGCTTCGACGAACAGCGCCTGCAATTGCAACAGGACCAGTTGCAACGCCAGCAGCAGAACCTGCAGCGACAACAGCAGCAGCGACAGATGCAGGACAACCTGATCCGCCAGCAGCAGCTCGACCAGCAACGCTGGCGCCTGGAACAGGACCAGCGGCGCCTCGACAGCGAACGCCGGCAACTGGAGAACCGCCGCCGCCAGAGCCAGTCCCCGGCGATCCGCTGAAACTGGCCGCCGCCGCGAAACCCTTTATACTGCGCAGCTTTTTCCAGAGGATCCGTCATGGCCAATTCCTACCTCGAGCACCACCTCGCCCTGCTCCAGCACCTGCGCACCATCCTCGGCGCCCTGGGCGAGGCCGAGCAGGTGCCGGAAGAAAACCACGGCCTGTTCCTCGAACGCTTCGACGAGCTGATGAACGAACTGCCGCGCGACCCGGAAGGCGCCCAGTACCTCGGTCAGGACCTGATTTCCCAGGTCTTCCACCGCTACCCGCAGATCGCCCACCTGGTGCCGCGCGACCTGCTGTGGTTCTTCGGCGGCGATTGCCTGCACTTCATGCCGGACGAGGAAATCGACCTGTTCCAGCGCCTCGACGAACGCCGCTACGACGCCGAGGAGCGCGGCGAGCCATTTGACTGGAACCATGAGAAGCAGCTGCTCGCGCTGCCCGAGGACAGCCCGCGGCACTGAGCCGACGCCCTCTCCGCGACGATCCAGTGCGCCATCCAGATCGCCGCCTTCCGCTTGCGCATGCGACAGCCTGTCGAAGCGAGGCGCCGGTTGGCATCGCCGTGGCGCGGGCCGCCCACGGCTACCCCGCGACCACCTGTGCCGCGCGCGCCACGCCGCGCCGGCCATTGCGCCAGGCGCCCAGCTCGGCCGCCGTCAGCGGAGGAGAAAACAGGTAGCCCTGCCCCCACTGGACGCTATGCCCGCACAGGTACTGTTCCTGCTCCCGGGTCTCGATGCCTTCGGCGGTCACGTCCAGGTCCAGGCGTTGCGCCAGCCCGATGATGGTTTCCAGCACCACGGCATTCACCGACTCCGTGCCGACGCCGCTGACGAACGAACGGTCGACCTTGAGAAAGTCCGCATGCAGTTGCTGCAGATAGGACAACGAACTCTGCCCCGTGCCGAAATCGTCCAGTGCCCACTGCACACCCAGCTCGCGCAGTTGCCGGATATTGCGCTGCGCCTGCGCATCGCGCGGTAGCGCCTCACGCTCGGTGACCTCTAGGACCAGTTGCGGGCCGTCGCTGCCGATGGCGCCGAGCAGGCGCCGCACGTCGTCGACGAATCCCTGGCCAGCCAGGTGCGAACCGCTGACATTGACGCCGAGGTGATCGCCCGCTCCCAGGCCCAGTTGCGCCAGGTCGGCAGCGACCAGGCCGAAGATGTGGCGGGTCAGGTCGCCGATCATGCCATTGTCTTCAGCCAGCGGAACGAAGATGTCCGGCCGCACCTGGCTGTTATCCGGACGCCGCCAGCGCACCAGCGCCTCGACGCCCCGGCACTCCCCCGTATCGAGCCGGATGATGGGCTGATAGACCATATGGAACTCCCGGGCCCGCATGGCCCGGTACATGTCACCAACCAGCGACAGGCGGCGACGGCAGAACAGATGCGCCAGGTACCCCGCCAGCATCGCGGCGAGAACGATGAAGGGCGCGTAGTGCCGCCATGCATCGGCACGATAGGCGCTGGCCAGCGCCGGAGCGACCGCCACCCGAACCTCGACTGGGAACCTTGCCGAGGCCGCGATGGCGCCACCACCATCCTGTGTGGCAGGCGTGCCGCCGGGAAGCTGCCGCTGCGACTCGCGCAGCACCATCTGCACCTGGAACCGCCCGTCGTAGGAAGCCGCCTGCTGGATATCCAGCAGATACTGGCCGTCGATTATCGCCAGCACGCCGGATCCGTTTGCGTCGCCGCGCGACATGATCACCGAGGCCCGTTCCGGTACCTGCGGCGTCGCGTTGCTGGGCGTGATGCGCTGGCCGGGCGCCAGGCTGCCCAAGGCCTTGAAGGCCATCGGCAATGGCAGGTCCTTCAGCTCGCCCTGCAACGACGAGCAGTAGACGTTCCCGCGCTCCACCAGGACCAGCGAACGGAAATACGGGCTCAGCATGGTCATCCGCGTCAGTCGCCCCAGCACCTCCGCACAGGGCTTGCCCAGCGCGCCCTGGCTCCTGTCCAGGCTGCCGGACACCACTCCGAGCAAGGTATCCAACTGACGGAGGACGGCGACGGAAGTCACCGCGGCCTCGCCGTCGGCACGCATCCTGGCCTGCTGAAACACCAGCGGCGCCATGAGCAGCGGCACGATCGCGAGCGCAGCGAACACGATACCGAAATGAAAGAGACGTTCCCGCCGCTGCTTGCCGATCTGCATAAGTGCCACGCTCCGGCGAATGCTGCACGAAGCCCCCACGTTGCCGGAGGCAGGGCCACATTCGGATGAGATTGAAATGGAAGAAGCACGAACCTGCCGGCGCCTGTCGAGGGGTCTGCTGCATCCCCGAACGACATCCCGAGCAGGCGGCCTCCGCAGGGTCCTGGAAGCGAAACGCGGCCGGTACCGCGTGTCCCCTCGCTCAACTCTAGAACGAATCCCGCAGCAGGACCTCTGGTGGGCATGGAGGGCGACCCTGCCGCATCCGCACAGACGTTCGGCAAGACCATAGGTCCGGCCAGCCTGGCGGAGCGAGCGGCACGCGGTGCGGCGCTCGTTTCCCCAGCGTGCGGGATCCGGGAGGGCGGAAGGGAAAAGGCGAGGCGAATGCCCTGCCGTGCAGAAACGAAAAAAGGGCCCGAAGGCCCTTCTTTCTCGATCCCGGCCGAGGCCAGGATACTGTTTGGAGCGGGAAACGAGACTCGAACTCGCGACCCCGACCTTGGCAAGGTCGTGCTCTACCAACTGAGCTATTCCCGCTTTGAAACCTATTGCCCGTTCGGCCGAAACCGAACCTTTGACGCCTAACTTTCACCAACCCCGCCGAAGCCAGGCTGTAGAATCTGGAGCGGGAAACGAGACTCGAACTCGCGACCCCGACCTTGGCAAGGTCGTGCTCTACCAACTGAGCTATTCCCGCAATGGCGTCCCCTAGGGGACTCGAACCCCTGTTACCGCCGTGAAAGGGCGGTGTCCTAGGCCACTAGACGAAGGGGACGCGGCCCGGAACTTACAACAGATATTTCCGGCTTCCAGTGTTTCGCGCTTGGCTTCACGCTGGAAGTGGCGCGCATTTTATGGAGCGTCCGGGGAGGCGTCAACCCTTCTGAGAAAATTTTTTTAAATCAAAGACTTCTGTGCAAATAATGAGCTGCCGCTATCAGTGGTAGCACCAAGACATTAGACTGAGAAAATTCTTACAGCGGAGTCCTAAGGTGTCGCCACTCCTCATTACCGCCCTGATCGTCGGCGGGATCGCCCTCCTCATCGCCATTGGCTATATCAACCACGTGGTGGAAAACAGCAAGCTGGAGAAGGCTCGCCTGAAGGCCGAGCTCAACGACCGCGTGCGACGCTGCGCACAGATTTCCGAGAGCCTTCCCGGCCAGTTCGTCAGCCCGTCGCTCAAGTTGCTGATGAGCCAGATCGAACTCAGCCTCAGCGAACAACAGCTGGCACTGGAGAAAAAAGCCGACACCGGCCTCAAGGCACGCATAGAGGAACTGCGCGCACTGGTCGCCAAGGGCGAGTCGATTCCGGTACGCAATCCACCCCAGGCGATCCTCACCGAGGACAAGGCCAAGGAAGTCCGCTTCCTCTTCGAGGCCCTGCACGCCCAGCTCACCCGCTTCACCCAGGACGGCCACCTGCCACGCAGCGAGGCGCAGATCTGGGTCAAGGAGATCCGCCACCTGCTGGTGCGCCTGCACATCGAGTTCTTCGGCAACCTCGGCCAGCAGGCACTGCAGCAGAACGAGCCGCGCCAGGCGCGCCTGGCCTTCGAGCGCGGCGCCCAGTACCTGCGCAAGCAGCCCGAGCTGGCGCGCTACCAGGCGGAACTGCAGCAGATGGAGACGCAGCTGGCCCGCGCCAACGCCATGGTGTTGAACAACAGCCAGCCGGCGAGCGAAGAGCCCAGCGAGCTGAACGAGGGATTGAAGGCGCTGGATGCCGACGATCTGTGGAAGAAGAAGAACGTCTACGACTGAGGCCGCCCGCCTGCGGCAGCCGTGCTATAACCCAGGCTCATATCGACCGAGGAAATCGTCATGAGCCTGATCCTCTACGGCGCCCCGCTCTCCCCCTTCGTGCGCAAGGTCCGCCTGCTGCTGGCGGAAAAGCGCCTCGACTACCAACTGGAAGTGATCGCGCCGTTCGGCCAACCCGCGTGGTACCGCGAGATCAGCCCGCTGGGACGCATTCCGGCGCTACGCGACGGTGACCTGGCCCTGGCCGACTCCAGCGTCATCTGTCAGTACCTGGAAGAACGCTACCCCGAACACCCGCCGCTGTGCGGCGAGGACCCGGCGAGCCGCGCGACGGTACGCTGGCTGGAAAAGTACGCCGACTACGAACTCGCGCCGCAGGCGACACTGACGGTGTTCCGCAACCGGGTCCTCAAGCCGGCGATGGGCCAGCGCTGCGAGGAGGAAGACGTACGTCGCGCGCTGCAGGAAAGACTGCCGGCGCACTTCGACTACCTGGAAAACACCCTGGGCGATCGTACCTTCTTCGTCGGCGACCGGCTGTCCCTGGCCGACCTGGCGATCGCCAGCCAACTGGTCAACCTGGGCCACGCCGGCGAGCAAGTGGACGCGCAACGCTGGCCGGCCCTCGCCGCGCACTTCGCGCGCCTGCTCGAACGGCCGAGCATGCAGGCGCTGCTGCCGGGCGAGCAGCGGACCCTGGAAAAACTCGCGGCGAAAGCCTGACGCCGCCGCTCCTCCCCCGGGAAGGGAAGCGACTGCGTCTCAGCAGTCGCTGAGGCGCAGGAAGATCTCCACCAGACGCTCGATCCCGGCCTGGTCCCGCGCGCTGAAGCGCCCCTCGCTCGGGCTGTCCAGGTCGAGCACGCCGATCAGCCGCCCGTCCTTGAGCAGCGGCACCACCAGCTCGCTGCGCGAGGCGCTGTCACAGGCGATGTGCCCGGGAAACGCATGGACGTCTTCGACGCGCTGGGTCTGCCGGGTGCGTGCGGCGGCGCCGCAAACGCCCTTGGCGAAAGGGATGCGGACGCAGGCGACCTTGCCCTGGAATGGCCCGAGCAGCAGTTCCTCGTTGCGATTCAGGTAGAAGCCGGCCCAGTTCAGGTCGTCCAGTTCGTGAAAGAGAAAAGCGCAGAACTGCGCGGCGTTGGCGATGAAGTCACGCTCGTCGGCGAACAGCGCCTCGGCCTGGGCCGCCAGCAAGGCATAGCCATCCAGCCCGGCGCCGGTCTGTTGCAGATCGATCATGCCTGTTGCTCCAGCAGTTGCTTGCCGACCCAGTAGCGGGAGAACTGGTAGGCGCAACGACCGTTGCGGTTGCCGCGTCCCAGCGCCCAGCGGATCGCTTCCTTCTCCAGCTCCTCGCTCCAGGCCCAGGACAGCCCGGCCTTCCCGGCGAGCACTTCGACCCAGTGGCGGACCACGCTGAGGAAATGCTCCTGGGTGAAGGGATAGAACGACAGCCAGAGGCCGAAGCGATCGGACAGGGCGATCTTGTCCTCCACCGCCTCGTTGGGGTGCAGTTCGCCGTCCACCATCTTCCAGTTCTCGTTGTCGCTCTGCTTCTCCGAGACCAGGTGCCGGCGGTTGGACGTCGCGTACAGCAGCACGTTGTCCGGCGCCTGTTCCAGCGAGCCGTCGAGCACACTCTTGAGTACCCGGTAGTCACCCTCGCCGGCGTCGAACGAGAGGTCGTCGCAGAACAGTACGAAGCGCTGCGGCAGGCCATTCAGTTGCTCGACCACCCGCGGCAGGTCGGCCAGGTGGTCGCGTTCGATCTCGATCAGGCGCAGGCCGGCGCCGGCCAGTTCGGCCAGCAGCGCGCGCACCAGCGAAGACTTGCCGGTGCCACGCGCGCCCCAGAGCAACGCATGGTTGGCCGGCTGGCCGGCGACGAACTGGCGGGTGTTGCGCTCGAGCTGTTCGCGCTGCCGCTCGACACCCAGCAGGTCGGCCAGGCGCAGGTCGAGGCTGACCTCCAGCGGCTGCAGGTAGCCGCTGCGGCCGTCACGGTGCCAGCGCGCCGCCAGGCTGCGCTGCCAATCCACCGGTTCGCGCACGGCGGGCAGCAACGGCTCGAGACGTGCCAGCACGCTTTCGGCGCGGGCAAGAAAATCGCTCAATCGGGAATCCACTCTGTTCTCCTCGGATCGGACTGACGTCACGGATCGATCATCGGTTGCGCCCACTGGCCCCGACAGGCGGTCGGGATGGGCTATGCTAGGCGGCAGAACCCCGCCAAGGCCGACCCCCGCCCCCATGGATATAGCGCTGACCCATCGCCTGTCGTTCAAGCAGGCCAGCCTCACCGTGCTGGTGGCGTTTATCCTGGGAACCCTGCTCAGCCTGATACAGGTCGGCGTCGATTATGCCAGCCAGGACGCATCCATCAATCGCGAAGTACGCGCGCTGCTGGACGTCAGCCACAACCCTGCCGCGCGAATCGCCTACAACATCGACGCCGAACTCGCCCAGGAGCTGGTCCTCGGTCTGCTGCGCTCGCCGGCGGTGGTGCGCGCGGAGATCATCGACACCTCCGGCCTGCCACTGGCCAGCGCCTCGCGCGAGCCCGCCGAGAGCCGCCTGCGTCCGCTCAGCGACTTCCTCTTCGGCCACAAGCGGGTGTTCGAGGACCCGTTGTACGTCGACCACGCGCCCGGGGAAGCCCTCGGCGTGCTGCAACTGGAAATCGACACCTTCGTGTTCGGCAACGATTTTCTACGTCGCGCCGGCATCACCCTGCTCTCCGGCTTCGTCCGCAGCCTGCTGCTGTCGCTGATCCTGCTGGTGCTCTTCTATACCCTGCTGACCAAACCCCTGGTCAGCCTGATCCAGGCCCTCAGCGGCCACGACCCGCGCTCGCCGGCGCGCATGCGCCTGCCCTGCCCCAAGGGGCACGAACGCGACGAGATCGGCGTGCTGGTCGAGGTCACCAACCGTCAGCTCGGCCGCATCGCGGTGGAGATCGAGCAGCGCCGCGAGGCGGAGAACCGCCTGACCCAGTACCTGGAAGAACTGGAAAGCATCGTCGCCGCGCGCACCGCCGAGCTCAAGGCGGCCAACGCGCGCCTGACGCTGTCCAACCAGGAACTGGAAGAGGCGCGCCAGACCGCCCTGAACATGGCCCAGGCACGCGCCAGCTTCCTCGCCAACATGAGCCACGAGATCCGCACCCCGCTGAACGGCCTGCTCGGCATGCTCTCGCTGAGCCTGGACGGCCCGCTGACCCCGGAGCAACGCCAGCAGTTGTCGATCGCCCACGACTCCGGCAAGGTCCTGGTGGAACTGCTCAACGACGTGCTCGACCTGTCCAAGTTCGAGGCCGGTCAACTGGTCCTGGAAGAAATCCCCTTCGACCTCGGCGTGCTGGTCGAGGATACCGCCAGCCTGCTCTCGCAGAACGCCGCCGCCGGCGTCGAACTCACCTGTCTGGTCGACCCCGCCCTGCCCGCCCAGCTCTCCGGCGATCCGACGCGGATCCGCCAGGTGGTCAGCAACCTGCTGTCCAACGCGCTGAAGTTCACCCGCCTGGGCCGCGTCGACGTGCGTGTGGAAGCCACCGCCGACGGTGTGCGCATCAGCGTCCGCGATACCGGCATCGGCATCGCCCAGGAAGCCCTGGACCGGATCTTCCAGCCATTCACCCAGGCCGACGCCGGCATCACCCGCCAGTACGGCGGTACCGGTCTCGGCCTGGCCCTGACGCGCAAGCTGTGCGAGGCCATGCATGGCGAGCTGATGGTGGAATCGACGGTCGGCCTGGGCAGCCTGTTCAGCGTCAACCTCCCCCTTGCACAGGTCAGCCCGCCAGCCCGTGCAGAGCCGCTGCGCGGTCGGGTGATCGCGCAGTGCTCGGCGAACAGCGGGCTCGCCGAGCTGCTGCAGACCTGGCTGCCGCGCTGGGGCCTGGAATACCGGCGCCTGGATACCGACGACAGTCTGGTCGGCCATTCCCTCGACGTGCTGATCTCGGATTGCCCTGATTGCCTGATGGGCCTGCGTCCGCGCATCGGCACGCCGATCCTGCTGGTCACCGCCTATGGCAGTTTCCTCGAACCCGAACTCGCCCGCCGCCTGGCGCCGCTGCGCCAGGTGGCCCGGCCGCTGGGCCGCAATCCATTGCACCAGGCGCTCAGGAGCGTCCTCGAACAGGCCAGCGCGCCAGCCTCGCCCCCCTCCGCCGGCACCGCCGCGCAGCGCGATACCCGGGTTCTGCTGGTGGAGGACAACCCGGTCAACCAGTTGGTCGCCAAGGGTCTGCTGCACAAGCTCGGCTGCCAGGTGTGGATCGCCGAGCACGGTCTGAACGCCCTGAAGCTGCTGGAAGAACAGCCCATCGACATGGTCCTGATGGACTGCAACATGCCGGTGATGGATGGCTACGAAGCGACCCGGCAGATCCGCGACAGTGGGCGCTGGGGCGGGCTGCCGATCATCGCCCTGACCGCCAACGCCCTGCCGGAGGAACGCGAGCGTTGCCGCGCCGCTGGAATGGACGACTACCTGGCCAAGCCATTCCACCGCGACGAGCTGAAGGCCATCCTCGACCGCTGGTGCCCTGCGGCCAGGGGCAATCAGGCCCCGCCGCGTCACGACGACTAGTGGCCTGTACGGTTTTGCTCGTCAATCGAAGCTCGACTGCCGGGGTTGGCCAGACAGCCGCCGCGACGAGTCGCAGCCGGGCTGTGGCGAGGAGCGGCAACGCAGCATGGCGAAGCCCGGCGGCGAAATGGATTGGTCGAATCAGCCACCGGCCACCAGGCGAAAGCGCGACAACAGGCCACCCAGGCGTTGGTGCAGGTCGAACATCTCGTTGAGATCGAAGCCGGTACTGCAGATCAGTTGCTGGCGCAGCGGAATGACCCGCTCGCGCAGGGTGATCCCCGGCAACGTCAGGGCCAGGTGCACTTCCCGCTCATCATGGCTGGCGCGCCGGCGATCCACCAGGCCGAGCTGTTCGAGGCGCTTGAGCAACGGCGTCAGGGTTCCCGAGTCGAGCAGCAGGCGCTCGCCCAGTGCCTTCACCGTCGGCTGCTCCGGCGGGCTCGCGTGCCACTCCCAGAGCACCAGCATGACCAGGTACTGCGGATAGGTCAGGCCGATCTGTTCGAGCAGCGGCCGATAGCCACGGATCACCGCGCGCGAGGCGGCGTACAGCTTGAAACACAGTTGGTTGTCGAGCAGCAGCGATTCTTCGACGCCATCCGGCCTGGCGACTTTTCCCCGGGCGCTCATTCAAGCAGCGCCTCGATCGCCGAGCCAAGCTCTTCCGGCTTGGTGGTCGGCGCATAGCGCTGCACCACCCGGCCATCGCGGCCGATCAGGAACTTGGTGAAGTTCCACTTGATGCCCTGGCTGCCGAGCAGGCCCGGCGCGCGCTTCTTCAGGCTGACGAACAGCGGATGGGCGCCGGCGCCGTTGACCTCGATCTTCCTGAACAGAGGGAAGCTCACCCCGTAGTTCAGTTCGCAGAACCGGGAAATCTCGCCCTCGTCGCCCGGCTCCTGCTTGCCGAACTGGTTGCAGGGAAAGCCGAGCACCACCAGGCCGCGCTCACGGTATTTCTCCCACAATGCCTCCAGTCCCTGGTACTGCGGGGTGAAGCCGCACTTGCTGGCGGTGTTCACCACCAGCAGCGCCTTGCCGCCGAAGTCGGCCAGGGTCTTCTGCTCGCCCTTGATGGTGGTGCAGGGAATGTCCAGCAGTGAATCGCTCATGGGTTGTCTTCCTTTTCGTGGGTGGGGGACGGGAAATAAAATAGCCCGCAATTCAATTGCGCACAATTAAACTGGACGAGAAACGACCCGAACCAAGGACGGGTCGTCGTCGCCTATCCTTCCCGCGGCACCAGCTTCAGCGAGGCCGAGTTGATGCAATAGCGCAATCCGGTTGGCCGGGGGCCGTCCGGGAAGACATGCCCCAGATGGGCATCGCAGCGGCCACAGCGGACTTCGATGCGGTGCATGCCGTGGCTGAAATCATCCAGTTCACGTACCGCCTCGCCATCCACCGGCTGGAAGTAGCTCGGCCAGCCGCTGCCGGAATCGTACTTGGCATCGGAGTCGAACAACGCCGTGCCGCAGCAGGTGCAGTGGTAGACGCCGGGGGTCTTGGTGGCGTGGTACTCGCCGCTGAAGGCGCGTTCGGTACCGCCCAGGCGACAGATGTGGAACTGCTCTTCGGTCAACTCCTCGCGCCAGGAGTCCAGGGGTTTGTCGATCTTGCTCATCGGCTCTGCCTCGCGTTCTGAAAAATGCCCGGCGCTCCCTTTTCCGGGGGGCGGGCCGCACGTATCATGCGTGCTCCTTATAGACGCCAGTCTGTCATCCGCGTTACAGCCTGCCAAGCCGCGAGCCACCGCGCTTTTCGCAGCCTGTTCCACGGTGTTCGCTCACTTCGGGACTCGACACATCATGCAGGTCAGCAAATCGAACAAGCTCGCCAACGTCTGCTATGACATTCGCGGGCCGGTGCTCAAGCACGCCAAACGCCTAGAGGAAGAGGGTCACCGCATCCTCAAGCTGAACATCGGCAACCCGGCGCCGTTCGGTTTCGAAGCTCCCGAGGAAATCCTCCAGGACGTCATCCGCAACCTGCCGACCGCCCAGGGCTACAGCGACTCCAAGGGCCTGTTCAGCGCACGCAAGGCGGTGATGCAGTACTACCAGCAGAAGCAGGTCGAAGGCGTCGGCATCGAGGACATCTACCTCGGCAACGGTGTATCCGAGCTGATCGTGATGTCCATGCAGGCGCTGCTCAACAACGGCGACGAAGTGCTGATCCCCGCTCCCGACTATCCGCTGTGGACCGCCGCGGTCAGCCTCGCCGGCGGCAAGCCGGTGCACTACCTGTGCGACGAGCAGGCCGACTGGTGGCCGGACCTGGACGACATCAGGGCGAAGATCACTCCGAACACCAAGGCGATGGTGATCATCAACCCGAACAACCCAACCGGCGCCGTGTATTCGAAGGAAGTGCTGGAAGGCATGGTCGAGCTGGCCCGCCAGCACAACCTGGTGCTGTTCTCCGACGAGATCTACGACAAGATCCTCTACGACGGCGCGGTCCACGTATCCACCGCCTCGCTGGCGCCGGACGTGCTCTGCCTGACCTTCAACGGCCTGTCCAAGTCCTACCGGGTGGCGGGGTTCCGCTCCGGCTGGTTGGCTATCTCCGGGCCCAAGCAGCGGGCGCAGAGCTACATCGAGGGTCTCGACATCCTCGCCAACATGCGCCTGTGCGCCAACGTCCCGGCGCAGCACGCGATCCAGACCGCACTGGGCGGCTACCAGAGCATCAACGACCTGGTCCTGCCGCCGGGCCGCCTGCTGGAGCAACGCAACCGCGCCTGGGAGCTGCTCAACGACATTCCCGGGGTCAGCTGCGTGAAACCGATGGGCGCGCTGTATGCGTTCCCGCGGATCGACCCGAAGGTCTGCCCGATCCACAACGACGAGAAGTTCGTCCTCGACCTGCTGCTCTCGGAGAAACTGCTGATCGTCCAGGGTACCGCCTTCAACTGGCCATGGCCCGACCACTTCAGGGTGGTCACCCTGCCCCGCGTCGACGACCTCGAGCAGGCGATCCTGCGCATCGGCAGCTTCCTCAAGGGCTACCAGCAGTAACCCCCTCCCTCGCGGCACCCCGGCGGGTGCCGCCCTGGCCGATGACGAGCCCATGGACCTGCAGATCGACGACTTCCACAAGGACGCCGCTGGCGGCCTCCTGCTTCTCTACCAGGCCTTCCCGCGCAAGATCGCGCTCTACGTCGAAGACCTTGTCGGCCGCGAGGCGCCGGATGAGTTCGGCCTGCCGAGCAAACGTCACCAAAGTTGTCTGGGCGCCCTGCTCTGGCTCGCCGAGGAAGGCTACCTGCGCTTCGCCAGCACCATCCACTACGAGGCTCTCGACCAGGCGGTACTCAGCGAAAAAGCCTTCCTAAGACTTACCCGCAGCGTTCCCCAGGCCGCGGCGGCCCTGGCCGGGGCGCCCGCCAGCGTGCGCCGCGAACAGGCCAGCCTGGCCAACCAGTTGCGCCAGGCGCTGGCGCAGGGCGACGGCGAATGTCTGGCCGGGCTGACCCGCCTGCTCTTCGAGGGCAGCCTGGGCGCGCAAGGCGACACAGTTTGAAATAGTCCCTCGATTGAATCGCCATGGACCGCCCCTTATATAACCCCGCATGATTATCAGGAGCCCGTTCGCCCGCCACAGCGGCCTGCGAACCATGCTCCGTGCCTTCAGCCGTGAGGAGAAGCTTTACACCATGATGCGCATCCTGTTGTTCCTGGCCACCAACCTGGCAGTCCTGGTGATTGCCAGCATCACCCTGAAACTGCTCGGGGTGGACCGCTTCACCGGCCAGAATTACGGCAGCCTGCTGGTCTTCTGCGCCGTGTTCGGTTTCGCCGGTTCGCTGGTCTCGCTGTTCATCTCCAAGTGGATGGCGAAGATGAGCACCGGTACCGAAGTCATCAGCCAGCCGCGCACCCGCCACGAACAGTGGCTGCTGCAGACCGTCGAGGAACTGTCCCGCGAGGCCGGCATCAAGATGCCGGAGGTCGGCATCTTCCCCGCCTACGAGGCCAACGCCTTCGCCACCGGCTGGAACAAGAACGACGCGCTGGTCGCGGTCAGCCAGGGCCTGCTCGAACGCTTCTCGCCCGATGAGGTGAAGGCCGTGCTCGCCCACGAGATCGGCCACGTCGCCAACGGCGACATGGTCACCCTGGCGTTGATCCAGGGCGTGGTGAACACCTTCGTGATGTTCTTCGCGCGGATCTTCGGCAACTTCGTCGACAAGGCCATCCTGAAGAACGAGGACGGTCCGGGTATCGGCTACTTCGTCGCGACCATCTTCGCCGAACTGGTGCTCGGCATCCTCGCCAGCATCATCGTCATGTGGTTCTCGCGTCGCCGCGAGTTCCGCGCCGACGCCGCCGGCGCCCACCTCGCCGGCACCGGCGCGATGATCGCCGCGCTGCAACGCCTGCGTTCGGAACAGGGCGTGCCGGTGCAGATGCCCGACACCCTGAACGCCTTCGGCATCAATGGCGGCCTCAAGCACGGCCTGGCCGGCCTGCTGATGAGCCACCCGCCGCTGGAAGATCGCATCGAAGCGCTGCGCGCCAGCGCTCGCTGAGCCGCTTTCACACTTGGGACAGGGCGACCATCGGTCGCCCTTTTTTTATGCCGGGAAAGCCACCTATCCATGGTCGCTTTGACAGCCGCCGATCCGCCCCGGAACATGCAGGTCCGTGATTTTCGTTCGATGAGGTTCCCATGCAGATCCGCGCCGATTTCGACAGCGGCAACATCCAGGTCATCGATGCCAGCGATCCCCGCCGGATCCGCCTGGCGATCCGTCCGGACCTGGCCAGCCAGCACTTCCAGTGGTTCCACTTCAAGGTCGAGGGGATGCTCCCCGCCACGGAGCACCGCTTCACCCTGGTCAACGCCGGCCAGTCGGCCTACAGCCACGCCTGGAGCGGCTACCAGGCGGTCGCTTCGTACGATGGCGAACGCTGGTTCCGCGTGCCTTCGCAGTACGACGCCGACGGCCTGCACTTCCAGCTGGAGCCTGAGGAAAGCGAAGTCCGCTTCGCCTACTTCGAGCCCTACAGCCGCGAACGGCATGCCCGCCTGATCGAACGTGCGCTCGGGATCGAGGGCGTCGAACGGCTCGCCGTCGGCACCAGCGTGCAAGGTCGCGACATCGAACTGCTGCGGGTCAAGCGCCATCCCGACAGTCGCCTGAAGCTGTGGATCATCGCCCAGCAGCATCCCGGCGAGCACATGGCCGAATGGTTCATGGAAGGCCTGATCGAGCGCCTGCAACGCCCGGACGATACGGAAATGCAGCGCCTGCTGGAAAAAGCCGAACTCTACCTGGTGCCGAACATGAACCCGGACGGCGCGCTCCACGGCAACCTGCGCACCAACGCCGCCGGCCAGGATCTCAACCGCGCCTGGCTGGAACCGAGCGCCGAGCGCAGCCCGGAAGTCTTGTTCGTCCAGCAGGAGATGAAGCGCCATGGCGTCGACCTGTTCCTCGACATCCACGGCGACGAGGAGATTCCCCACGTGTTCGCCGCCGGCTGCGAAGGCAACCCGGGCTATACGCCGCGCCTGGAGCGCCTCGAACAGCGCTTCCGTGATGAACTGATGGCCCGCGGCGAGTTCCAGACCCGCCACGGCTATCCGCGCAGCGCGCCGGGCCAGGCCAACCTGGCGCTGGCCTGCAATTTCGTCGGGCAGACCTACGATTGCCTGGCGTTCACCATCGAGATGCCGTTCAAGGACCACGACGATAACCCGGAGCCGGGTACCGGCTGGTCCGGCGCTCGCTCCAAGCGCCTCGGCCAGGACGTCCTGAGCACCCTCGCAACGCTGGTCGACGAACTTCGCTGAACTCCAGCGGGGCGCCACGGGGCGCCCCGTTTCAACCTCTCTGCAGCAGGTAGACGGCTTCGTTCAGCCAGGACACCCCGCGCTCGAGGAACTTCCAGTTGACGCCGAGCACATCGCCGCGCTCCAGTTCCTCGATGCGCCAGCCCGCGGCGTAATGCTCACGCACCTCGGCGTCGGGCACGGCGAACGGCGGCCCGGCCATTTCCCCCTGCGGATAGTCGATGGTGACCAGCAGCCCCAGGCTGCGCGCCGGCAGGATCGCCTGCAGATGGCCGGCATAGCGCTCGCGCATATCCGGCGGCAAGGCGATCAGCGCGGCGCGGTCGTAGAACGCGCGGCACCCTGCCAGGTGCCCGGACTGCAGAGCGAAGAAGTCCCCCTGCAGCAGGGTGATGCCGGCGGCCCGGTAGCGACGGAAGCCATCCAACTGGTCGATCGCCGGTTGCAGGCCGTTCTCCGCGAAGAAATCGCTCACGGCCTTTTCCGAAAGCTCCACCCCCAGCACATCCAGGCCCTGCGCGGCCAGCCAGGCCAGGTCCAGGGTCTTGCCGCACAGCGGCACCAGGACCTGCTCGCCCGCTTGCAGTCGCAGCCGCGACAGGTGGCGCATCAGGTAGGGATTGACCTCGTCCAGATGGAAGCCGATCTGGTTGTTCGCCCAGCGGGCGTGCCAAAAATCCGCCTGCATCCTGCCCTCCGCATTCGTGGAAAAACCGCAAGGTGGCGGCAATCGGCCGGCAGGTCAACTCCCCCGCGCATCCTCCTCGCGCACTTCCACCAGCACCGGGCACGGCGCCTCGCGGATCACCCGGTTGCCGACGGAAGGATCGAGCAGGCGCTCCAGGCGCCCCAGGTGGCGGTGGCCGATGACGATCAGGTCGCAGTCCAGGCGCCGCGCCTCGCCGAGGATCACCTGCACCGGGTCGCCGGCGCGCAGCTCGGCCTCTACCTGCAGCGCCTCTCCGGCGAGCAGCGCGCGAGCCTCGTCGAGCACCTGTCGGGCTTCCTCGCACTCGTGCGCGGCAGGCGGGTAGTCGAGCAGCGTCGGCCGTCCCGGCAGGGCGTAGCCGGCATCCACCGCGCACAATAGCTGGATCCGCGCGCCCGGCGCGGCGGCCCGGCGCGCCAGCTCGGCGATGCGACAGGTCTGCGGGCCGCCGTCGATGGCGACCAGAAGTCTCTGGAACATGGAAAATCCTCCGGCAGTGATGGCCGCGGCATTCTTCGGCAGCCCAGGGCGCGCGTAAAGGCACCGCGGACGCAATCCAGGCGTGCGGTGAACGCACGCCTGGCCGGAAAAAAGATTGCACAGGACGCATGCCAGCCCGCCTATACTTCCAGACCATGCATCTTCCCGATCTGAATCTCCTGGTCGCCCTCAACATTCTTCTCGAAGAGGGCAGCGTGGTCGGAGCCGCGCGCCGCATGCATCTCAGTCCTCCGGCGATGAGCCGCACCCTGTCGCGAATCCGCGAGGCGGTAGGCGACCCGATCATGGTCCGCGCCGGCCGCAAGCTGGTGCCCACACCCCGCGCCCTGGAATTGCAGGAACAGGTGAAGCAACTGGTGGACCAGGCCCGCGACCTGTTCAACACCCGCGAAACCATCGAACTGGACAAACTGGAACGCTGCTTCACCCTGCGCTCCAACAACACCCTGGTCGGCGGCCTGTCGATCCGCCTGCTGGAGATCTTCGCCGAGGAAGCGCCACGCTGCACGCTGCGCTTCGTCCAGGAGTCGGACATCGATGACGAGGCGCTGCGGCAAAACCGCATCGATCTCTACATCGGCGCTTCGTCCTGGATGGAGCCTGAGGTCAAGACCCAGCAACTGCTTACCACCCGCTTCGTCGGCCTGGCCCGCCAGGGTCATCCGATCTTCGACGGCGAGGTCACCCCGCAGCGCTTCGTCGCCTTCCCGCATATCGCCGTCTCGCGCCGCGGCCTCAACCACGGCCCCCTGGACCAGGCCCTGGCGGAAATCGGCCTGGAGCGCGATGTCAAGCTGATCAGCCCGACCTTCCACTCGGCGATCTTCGCCCTGCCCGGCTCCAACCTGCTGCTGCCGATCGCCGAACATTCCCTGTGGCGCGCCAATCGCCTGGGCCTGGGCCTGCGCCAGTTCGACATCCCGGTACCGCTGAAGACCGTGATGGTGGTCCAGGCCTGGCATCCGCGCTTCGACAACGACCCCGCCCATCGCTGGTTCCGGCAGACCATCAAGCGGATCTGCGAGGAGGTGCAGAACGATCCCCACCCGCTGCTGGGCTCGAACTGAAATCGTGCACTGGACACACTGATTCATTCAAATCATTTCAATTTTCACACTTCCTGTAGCTCCCTAGACTGCAGCGGAAATCAGAAGAGTTTCCGCTCATGCCTTGCATCATCCACAGGGCCGCCGCCTCCCCCGGGAGGGCGCGGCAATGACCTCGCTCAGCCCCCCGCTCGCCCAGGCGACGCCGTCCACACCAACCGCCCCGGTCGCGCAGCCGTTCGGCGCGCGCATCGTCATCGGCCTGCTCGGTGTCCTGCTCGCCTCGCTCAGCGCCGGCCTCAACGGCCATGTCACCGAGATCGCCATGACCGACGTGCGTGGCGCCCTCGCCATCGGCCATGACGAAGGCACCTGGCTGACCGTCCTCTACGAGGCCACCCAGGTCGCCGCCATGGCTTTCGCGCCCTGGTGCTCGGTGACCTTCTCGCTGCGCCGCTTCACCCTGTTCGCCATCGGCGGCTTCGCCCTGCTGGCGCTACTCTGCCCGTTCGCACCGAACCTCGAGAGCCTGCTGGCACTGCGTACCCTGCAGGGACTGATGGCCGGCTGCCTGCCGCCGATGCTGATGACCGTGGCGCTGCGCTTCCTGCCGCCGGGCATCAAGCTCTACGGCCTGGGGGCCTACGCCCTCACCGCCACCTTCGGGCCCAACCTGGGCCTGCCGCTGGCGGCGTTCTGGTTCGAATACGTCGGCTGGCAGTGGGTATTCTGGCAGGTCATTCCGCTGTGCCTGGTGGCGATGGCCGCGGTGTCCTACGGCATTCCGCAGGACCCGGTGCGTCTGGAGCGCTTCCGCCAGTTCGACGGGATCGGCCTGCTCACCGGCTTCCCGGCGATCTGCGCGCTGGTGATCGGGCTGCTCCAGGGCGAACGCCTGGACTGGTTCGAATCGCCGCTGATCGGCCTGCTGCTGGGCGGCGGCAGCCTGTTGCTGGTGCTGTTCCTGGTCAATGAATGGAGCCACCCGCTACCGTTCTTCCGTCTGCAATTGCTGAAACGGCGCAACCTGACCTTCGCCCTCATCACCCTGGCCGGCGTGCTGGTGGTGCTCGGCGCGAGCCTGGGCGTGCCGACCGAGTTCCTCGCCGAGATCCGCGGCTATCGCCCCCTGCAAAGCGTACCGATGGTGCTCCTGCTGGCCCTGCCGCAACTGGTCGCGCTGCCGCTGGTGGCGGCGCTGTGCAATATCCCGCGGGTCGACTGTCGCTGGGTGCTGGCCTGTGGCCTGTGCCTGTGCGGCGGTGCCTGCCTGAGCTTCAGCCAGTTGACGGCGGACTGGGTACGTGAGGATTTCTACCTGCCGATGCTGTTGCTGGTGGTCGGCCAGCCGATGGCGGTGATTCCGCTGCTGATGCTTTCCACCAGCGTCATCGCGCCCATCGAGGGGCCGTTCGCCTCGGCCTGGTTCAACACCGTCCGCGGCTTCTCGGGGGTAGCCGCCACCGCGGTGATCGGCGCCCTCGGCACCGCCCGCGAGCACTATCACTCCAACCGCCTGGTCGATCACCTGGGCAATGCATCCCAGGCTGTCGAACTGCGCCTGCAACAGATCGCCGGCCTGCAACCGGGCGCCGACTCCGCCGCGCACTGGCAGCACCTGGCCGAACAGGCCCGCCAACAGGCCCAGGTGCTGGCCAACGCCGACGTGCTGATGGCGATGGCCGGCCTGGCCTGCGCCCTGCTGATCCTGATTCCGATCCTGCCGCAACGGGCCTATCCGCCCCGCCCGGTCGCTCCCACACACTGAAAGGTCGCTGTATGTCGTTCATCACTTCGCGCAAGGGCAGCCTGCTGCTCGCCGCCCTGCTGGTCCTGATCCTGCTGGTCTACCTGCTGTTCCACCTGCTCTCCCCACGGGTCGTGCAGAGCACCGACGACGCCTATGTGCACGCCGATTTCACCCTGGTCGCGCCGAAAGTCGCCGGCTTCGTACAGGACGTGCTGGTCGAGGACAATCAGCCGGTCAAGGCCGGCCAGTTGCTCGCCCGCCTAGACGACCGCGACTTCCGCACCGCCCTGGCCGCCGCCGAGGCCGATGTGCTCGGCGCCGACGCCAACCTGGCCAATGCCGAGGCCAACCTGCAACGCCAGCAGGCGCTGATCGAACAGGCGCGGGCCAAGGTCCGCGCCGACCAGGCCGAGCTGGTCTTCGCCCGACACGAGCAAAGCCGCTACCAGACCCTCGCCAGCAAGGGCGCCGGCAGCCTGCAGAACGCCCAGCAGGCGCAGTCGCGGATCGATACCGCCAGCGCCCGGCTGGCCGAGGACCAGGCTGCGGTGGACGCCACGCGCAAGCAGGTGAGCGTCCTCGAAGCCCGTGTCGGCCAGGCCCGCGGTGACCTGCAACGCATGCAGGCGCGGCGCGACCAGGCGCGCCTGGACCTGTCCTACTGCGAGATCCGCGCCCCCTTCGACGGCATGGTCGGCCGCCGCCAGTTGCGTGTCGGCGCCTATGTCACCCCGGGCAGCGCACTGCTGGCGGTTGTGCCGCTGCAGCAGGCCTATGTGGTCGGCAACTTCCAGGAAACCCAGCTGACCCACGTGCGCCCCGGCCAGGCCGTGGAAATCCGCGTCGACACCTTCCCCGGCGAGGTCCTGCGCGGTCACGTCGACAGCATCGCCCCGGCCACCGGCCTGAGCTTCGCGCCGATCGCCCCGGACAACGCCACCGGCAACTTCACCAAGGTGGTCCAGCGGATCCCCGTGAAGATCCTCCTCGAACCGCGCCAGGCGCTGGTTGGAAGGCTGCGGGTAGGAATGTCGGTGGATGCGCGGATCGATACCGCGACCGGTACCGCCACCGCCGAGGTCGCCCAGCAATGAAAGGCACTCCGCTCCTGCTTATTGCCAGCCTTGCGCTCGGCGCCTGCAGCCTCGGCCCCGACTTCACCCGGCCCGCCCAGGATGCGCCGGCCGCCTGGCCGCAGCCGACCGCCCACGACACGCCCAGCCGGCTCGCCGCCGCGCCGCTCGCGGCACAGTGGTGGACGCTGTTCGGCGACGCGCAATTGGACGCCCTGCTGCAACGGGTCCAGCGTGCCAACCTCGACCTGCGCAGCGCCGCGGCGCGCCTGCAGCAGAGCCGCGCGATCCGCCGCAGCCTCGGCGGCGACGCCCTGCCCTCGGTGGACGCCAGCGGCACCTACCAGCGTCAACGGACCACCAGCGCCGGCCTGTTCGATCCCTCCGGCAAGGCCGGCAAAGGCAACTACAACCACGCTCTGGCCGGCTTCGACGCCTCCTGGGAGCTGGACTTCTGGGGCCGCGTGCGCCGCGAGCTGGAAGCCGCCGACGCGACGGTGGAAGCCAGCGAGAACGAACTGCGCGACGTGCAGGTCTCGGTGCTGGCGGAAGCCGCGCGCGACTATATCCAGTTGCGCGGCGAACAGAACCGCGAGCGGATCGTCCGCGATAACCTCGAAACCGCCCGTCGCAGCCTGGAGCTGACCCGCACGCGCCTGGCCAACGGCGTCGCCACCGATCTCGAGGTGGCCCAGGCGCTGGCCCAGGTGGCCAGCATGGAGGCGCGCCTGCCGGAACTGGAGAAGCGCCAGGCGCATCTGGTCAACGCCCTCGGCTACCTGGTCGGCGCCAGCCCCGGCAGCCTGCTCGCCGAACTCGGCCCGGCGCGGGAGATTCCGCGTCCGCCGGGCAGCGTGCCGGTCGGCCTGCCGTCGGAACTGGCCCAGCGCCGCCCCGACATCCGCCGTGCCGAAGCGCGCCTGCACGCCGCCACCGCCAGCATCGGCGTGGCCAAGGCGGACTTCTATCCGCGCATCACGCTCAACGGCAACTTCGGTTTCGAATCCCTGCAACTGTCCAGCCTGGGCGACTGGGACCATCGCCAGTTCGCCATCGGCCCCGCGTTCAGCCTGCCGATCTTCGAAGGCGGACGCCTGCGCGGACGCCTGGAGCTACGCGAGGCACAGCAGCAGGAAGCCGCCATCGACTACCAGCGCACCGTGCTCCGTGCCTGGCAGGAAGTCGACGACGCGATGCACGACTACGCCGCCAACCAGCGCCGCCGGGAACGCCTCGGCGAAGCCGTGGTGCAGAACCGCCGCGCCCTGGAAAGCGCCCGCGAACAGTACCGCGCCGGCGCGGTGGATTTCCTCAGCGTGCTCGACAGCCAGCGGCAACTGCTGGACAACCAGGAGCAGCAGGTCGGCAGCGTCGAAGCGGTCTCGCTGACCCTGGTCAACCTGTACAAGGCCCTGGGGGGCGGCTGGAGCCAGGCGGAAGACGCAGCCTCGGGCTGAACGTCGCTGCGCGTGACGATGAAGGATTAGGACATGGACCTGCTGCAGGGCATACGAACCTTCGTCCGCGTGGTGGAGCACGGCAGCTTCACCCAGGCCGCCCGCCTGCTGGGCACCTCGCCGGCAACCGTTTCGCGGCAGGTCGCCGGGCTCGAACAGGCACTCTCGGCACGCCTGCTGCAGCGCAACACGCGCAGCGTGGTGGTAACCGAAACCGGGCTGCGCTACTACGAACACTGCAAGCAGATCCTGCGCACGGTCGCCGCCGCGGCGGCGGACGTCGAAGACAGCCAGTCGCACCCCAGCGGTCGCCTGCGCGTCCACGCGGCTACCGAACTCGGCCTCGGACACCTGATGCCGCTGCTGGCCGACTACCTGGACCGGTACCCGGAGGTCTGCGTCGACCTGTCGCTGACCCAGGACAGCCCGGCACTGCTCGACGAAGGGCTGGACATGCTGGTCGTCCTCGGCCGCGCGCTGCCCGACTCGTCACTGGTCGCCCGCGAGCTCGGCCACGTGTTCAGCGTGGCCTGTGCCGCCCCGGCCTACCTGGAACGGCACGGCGCCCCGCGGTCCCCGTGGGAGCTGCGGCACCATCGCTGCCTGCAGATCGCCGGGGCGTCCGGTGCGCAGGCCTGGTCCTTCGTCCGCGACGGGGCCGAGGCGCGCGTCGAGGTCCGCGACGTGCTCAAGGTCAATCTCCCCGAAGCCGCCTGCCTCGCCGCCAGCGCCGGACTCGGCGTCTGCCTGCTGCCCGGCTTCGTCGCCGCCCGGGCGTTGCAGGACGGTCGCCTGCTGCGCGTGCTGCCCGACTACCGGCTGCTGCCGCGCGAGGTCTTCGCCCTGTATCCGTCGCGGCGCTACCTCGACGCGAAGATCCGCACCTGGATCGACTTCCTCAGGGAACGCCTGCCCCTGGCGCTCGAACGAGACCGGGCGATCCTCGACGACCGCCGTCACTGGGCGCCGGGCTGGACCTAGCGAGCTGATCGATGGGAATTCTCGAAAACATATACTGGTTTTCGATCTATGCGCGGAGGAACATGGCTCATCCGAGTCACGAGGTGAATCATGCTACCGACTCTCTACATCTCCCACGGCTCGCCGATGCTTGCCCTCGACCCGGGCCCCAGCGGCGTGCAGCTGCGCCGCCTGGCCACGGAACTGCCACGCCCCAGGGCGATCCTGGTGGTTTCCGCGCACTGGGAAAGCGACGATCTGCGGGTGACCAGCGCCGCCACGCCGGGCATCTGGCACGACTTCTATGGCTTCCCGCCGGCCCTGTACGCCGTACGCTACCCGGCCCAGGGCGCGCCGGCGCTGGCGCAGCGGGTCATCGACCTGCTCGAGGCCGGCGGCCTGCCGGCGCAGGCCGACCCCCGGCGTCCGCTCGACCACGGCACCTGGGTGCCACTGAGCCTGATGTATCCGCAGGCGGACATCCCGGTGCTGCAACTGTCCCTGCCCAGCCGCCTCGGCGCCGCCCTGCAGACCCGCGTCGGCCAGGCCCTGCGCCAGCTGCGCGGGGAAGGCGTGCTGCTGATCGGCTCCGGCAGCATCACCCACAACCTCGGCGAACTGGACTGGCACGCCGGGCCGGAAGCCATCGCGCCCTGGGCACGGGAGTTCCGTGATTGGATGGTGGAAAAGCTCCAGGCCGACGACGAAGCCGCGCTCCACGATTACCGCCGGCAGGCGCCCTGGGCGGCGCGCAACCACCCCAGCGACGAGCATCTGCTGCCGCTGTTCTTCGCCCGCGGCGCAGGCGGCGGCGATATGCGCGTCGAGCACAGCGGCTTTACCCTGGGCTCGCTGGGGATGGATATCTATCGCTTCGATTGACGGGGCCTCTCGCGGGGCTGGCGGAAAGCACTGGCTTCCCGCCGGAAGCTGGGAGGTTTCAGCTGTCCTGCAGGCCGCCAGGAAATCGCGAGCGATAGAGTCCCGTAGCGCGACCGCCGATGTCACGGATAAGCGACGGATAACCGCAAGCGGCTATTCGCCCTACGGATCAGGACTTCGGTATGCGGAAATCTGGCATGCACGAAGTGGTGCCTGCCCTGGCGGCTGGGCGAGCCTTTTGTTTCCTTTAGGACGCTTGCCAAAGGGGCTCGCCGGGGAGGACGAAACGAGAAGCCGGGGCAGGCACGGAAAGCAGCCTGGCCAGCAACCATCAAGTCCATGCTGCCCGCCCCATGAAAAAGCCCCGCCGAAGCGGGGCTTTTTCATCGCGCTGGACCTCAGTCCTCGCGATAGCGGCGCAGGCGCAGGGCCTTGCCGGCGACGCGGGTGTCCTTGAGCTTGGTCAGCAAACGCTCGAGGTTGGCCTCGGGCAGCTCGATCAGGCTGAAGGTGTCGCGGATCTGGATACGACCGATGTCCTCGCGGGACAGGCCGCCCTCGTTGAGGATCGCGCCCAGCAGGTTCTTCGCCGCGACGCCGTCGCGCGCGCCCAGGGCGGTGCGGCAGCGGGCCCGGCCTTCGCTCGGCGGTGCCATCGGCCGGCGTTCGCCGCTGCGCTCGGGACGCTCGCCACGCTCACCGCGCTCGGCACGCTCACGCGGCGCCGAAGGAGTCAGCGGCTGTTCGCGGCGCACCGACTCCAGGTCCAGCGCCTTGCCGGCGGTCAGGCGCGCCAGCAGCGCGGCGGCCAGGGTCTCGGCATCGCAGTCCAGGCGGCGGCAGAGTTCGTCGCGCACCGCGCCGCGCTGCGCGACGGCGCTCTCCAGCAGCGGCGAGAGGCTCGCGGCCAGGCGTGCCAGACGGGCTTCCAGCACGGTCTCGGGGTCCGGCAGGCGAACCTCGCCGACCTTCTGCCCGGTGACCCGCTCGATCACCTGCAGCATGCGCCGCTCGCGCGGGGTCACCAGCAACAGGGCGCGGCCCTCGCGGCCGGCACGACCGGTACGGCCGATGCGGTGCACGTAGGACTCCGGATCGTACGGCATGTCGATGTTCAGTACATGGGTGATGCGCGGCACGTCCAGGCCACGGGCGGCGACGTCGGTGGCGATGACGATGTCCAGCGAGCCGTCCTTCAGCGACTCGATCACCCGCTCGCGCTGGGCCTGCGGCATGTCGCCGTTCAGCGCGGCGGCACGATAGCCCTGGCGCTCCAGCAGCTCGGCGTAGTCGAGGGTGGCCTGCTTGGTGCGGACGAAGGCGATCAGCGCGTCGAACTGCTCGACTTCCAGCAGGCGCTGGATCGAACCGGCCTTCTGGTCGGCATGGACCATCAGGTGGACCTGCTCGATGCGCGCCACGGTCTGGGTCTTGGCGGCGATCTTGACGTGCTTCGGCTGCTTCAGGTGACGCTCGGCGATGCCACGGATGGAGGCCGGCAGGGTCGCCGAGAAGAGCACGGTCTGGCGCGACTCGGGCAGCGCCTCGAAGATCACTTCGAGATCGTCCATGAAGCCGAGCTTGAGCATCTCGTCGGCCTCGTCGAGCACCAGGCGCTGGACGGTGGCCAGCAGCTTCTCGTCGCGGCGCAGGTGATCGCACAGGCGGCCGGGGGTAGCGACGAGGATCTGCGCGCCCTGGCGCAGGGCCTTCAGTTGCGGGCCCATGGGTGCGCCACCGTAGACGGCGACCACGCCGACGCCCGGCAACTGCTTGGAATAGGTTTCGCAGGCGGTGGCGACCTGCAGGGCCAGCTCGCGGGTCGGCACCAGCACCAGCATCTGCGGCTCGCGGCGGCTCGGGTCGATGCGCGACAGTAGCGGCAGGGCGAAGGCGGCGGTCTTGCCGGTGCCGGTCTGCGCCTGGCCAATCATGTCGTGACCTTCGAGGATCAGCGGAATCGATTGAGCCTGGATAGGCGAAGGCTCTTCATAGCCTACGGCGGTGATTGCCGCGAGCACATTGGGGTGAATACCGAGCGCGGCGAAGCCGACGGTTTCCTGAGTCATGGGTTTGCCTCGTATACATCCGCAAAGACCCATGACCCATGGCTGCTCATGCCCTGTACGGCCAGAACGGCCACCCAGGCAGCTGGGGCGGGATTTGCGAGATTGCTTTTGAATTAGAAGATTACGTAAAGGAGATCCGCAGAGCGGATACACAGCCAGAGCACAGCGCTCCGAAAAATGCAGGTCCTGAACGGGGTCGTTTTTGACCGGCGCGCATCATACCGGAATTTTGTCGTTTGTGTGCGTTTTTTCCGACATGCGTCGTCAGAGGAGCTGACAATGGACATCCCGTTTGCATACGTCTATACCGACGTTGCCCGCCCCCGCCAGGAAATCGCCGCATGAACGACACCTCCCCCGGACGCATCAGCCGCGAACGGCGTGGCCACCTGCTGCTGCTCGGCCTCGACCGCGTCGCCAAGCGCAACGCCTTCGACCTGCCGATGCTCGACGACCTGGTCGCCGCCCTCGGCGAATACGAGGCCGACGACCAGTTGCGCTGCGCCCTGCTCTTCGCCCATGGCGAGCATTTCACCGCCGGGCTCGACCTGGCCAATGTCGGCGAGACCTTTCGCCAGGGCTGGAAGCTTCCCGAGGGCGCCGTCGACCCCTGGGGTACCTTCGGCGGCCGACGCCTGTCCAAACCGCTGGTGCTGGCGGTGCAGGGCTATTGCTACACCATCGGCATCGAGCTGATGCTCGCCGCCGACATCAATCTCTGCGCCAGCACCGCGCGTTTCGCCCAGCTGGAAGTACAGCGCGGGATCCTCCCGTTCGGCGGCGCGACGCTGCGCATGCACCAGGTCGCCGGCTGGGGCAACGCCATGCGCTGGCTGCTCACCGGCGACGAATTCGACGCCCACGAAGCCTATCGTCTCGGCCTGGTGCAGGAAGTCACCGCCCCGGAAGACCTCCTCGACCACGCCATCGCCCTCGCCGAACGGGTCGCGGCCCAGGCGCCGCTGGGCGTGCGCGCCACCCTCGGCTCGGCGCGCCAGGCCCTGTTGGCAGGCGAAGCGGTCGCCGCCGCTGCGTTGCCGGAAGCCGCCAGGCGCCTGCTCGACAGCGAGGACGCCAAGGAAGGCCTGCGCGCGCTCCAGGAACGCCGCCCGGGACGCTTCGAAGGACGCTAGCCGGGCCCTTGTCCGCGCGCCCTGGCTACTGGGCCGGGCGGAGGCTGTCGAGATAGCCCTGCAACGAGTAGCCGAGCTGCGGCTCCAGGGCCGCGGCACGCGCCTGCAGGGCCTCCTGGTCGAGTTCGAGGGCCAGGCTGGCCGGCACCAGCATCACCACGTTGCCCTCGGCCACCGGACACTCCCAGTAATGATGGTGATAGCGTCCGCGCAGCAGCGGCGCGCCGAGCGGCTTGCCGTCGTTGCCGCTCCACTGGTTGATCACCAGCCAGCCATCCGCGGCGAGCCGCTCCTGGCAGGCGCCGAGGAAGTTCCAGGCCAGGTGCGCGGCCGACGGCCCGGTGTCGGTATAGAGGTCGAGGAAGATCAGGTCGGCCTCCGCGCAATCGTCCAGCGCCTCCAGCGCATCGCCGATGCGCAGCCGCAGGCGCGGATCGGCGCCCAGCCCCAGATGCTCGCGGGCCAGGCGCGGGATGGCCGGACGCAACTCGATGGCTTCGGCCTCCTCCAGCGGCAGGTGGCGCAGGCAGGCCTGGGTCAGGCTGCCGGCGCCGAAACCGAGGAACAGCGCCCGCCGTGGTCGTGGGTGGCAGAGCGCGCCGAGCAGCATGGCGCGGGTATAGTCGTACTCCAGCCAGGTCGGGTCGGGCATGAACACGCAGCTCTGCTCGACGCCATCACCGAACTCGAGGAAGCGGTAGTCGCCGGACTCGATCACCCGGATCACCCCGTATGCATCCTGCTCCTCGACCAGCAGCCGTTCTTCGCTCACCACCTACCTCCCCCGCCGCTTCGCCGGCTATCGCCAGGCACTCCGGCAAAAACACCGCAGCATAGCAAAGCCGGCCCGACGATGGATTTCCGCTATCGCAATGATCGCTGGCGGCGCCGCGCCTGGCTGCTCTACCATGCCGCAATCCGCTTTTCCGAGCATCGCCAAGAGTCGCAGATGAGCCAGTCCTGGAGCCCCGACAGCTGGAGGGCCAAGCCAATCCAGCAACAACCCGAGTACCCCGACGCCGCCCACCTGGCCAGGGTCGAACAGACCCTCGCCGGCTATCCGCCGCTGGTCTTCGCCGGCGAGGCCCGCGAGCTGCGCCGACAGTTCGCCGAAGTCACCGCCGGGCGCGCCTTCCTGCTCCAGGGCGGCGACTGTGCGGAAAGCTTCGCCGAGTTCTCCGCGGCGAAGATCCGCGACACCTTCAAGGTCCTGCTGCAGATGGCCGTGGTGATGACCTTCGCCGCCGGCTGCCCGGTGGTGAAGGTCGGACGCATGGCCGGCCAGTTCGCCAAGCCGCGCTCCGCCGGCGACGAGACGCAGAACGGCGTGACCCTGCCGGCCTATCGCGGCGACATCGTCAACGGCATCGGCTTCGACGAGAAGAGCCGCGTGCCGGATCCGGAGCGCCTGTTGCAGGCCTACCACCAGTCCACCGCCAGCCTCAACCTGTTGCGCGCCTTCGCCCAGGGCGGCTTCGCCGACCTGCACCAGGTGCACCGCTGGAACCTCGACTTCATCGCCAACTCGGCGCTCGCCGAGCGCTACCAGCAACTGGCCGACCGCATCGACGAGACCCTCGCCTTCATGCGCGCCTGCGGCCTGGACAGCGCGCCGCAGCTACGCGAAACCAGCTTCTTCACCGCCCACGAAGCGCTCCTGCTGAGCTACGAGGAAGCCCTGACCCGCCGCGACAGCCTGACCGGCGAGTGGTACGACTGCTCCGCGCACATGCTCTGGATCGGCGACCGCACCCGCCAGCTCGACGGCGCCCACGTGGAGATGCTGCGCGGCGTCGGCAACCCGATCGGGGTCAAGGTAGGGCCGAGCATGGACGACGAGGAACTGATCCGCCTGATCGACATCCTCAACCCGGAGAACGACCCCGGCCGCCTCAACCTGATCGTGCGGATGGGCGCCGACAAGGTCGGCGACCACCTGCCGCGCCTGATCCGGGCCATCCAGCGCGAGGGGCGCCAGGTGCTGTGGAGCTCCGACCCGATGCACGGCAACACCATCAAGGCCTCCAGCGGCTACAAGACCCGCGACTTCGCCCGCGTGCTCGCCGAAGTCCGCCAGTTCTTCGAGGTGCACCAGGCCGAGGGCAGCTACGCCGGCGGCATCCATATCGAGATGACCGGGCAGAACGTCACCGAGTGCATCGGCGGCTCGCGGCCGATCACCGAGGACGGCCTCAGCGACCGCTACCATACCCACTGCGACCCGCGGCTGAACGCCGACCAGTCGCTGGAGCTGGCCTTCCTCATCGCCGAGACGCTCAAGCAGGTGCGCCACTGACAGCACCTCGCACGCTCCCGCCGCCCGGCGGGAGTTCTCTCTAGAGCAATACCCCGCGCAAGCGCAACGCCAGCTCTCCGCCCCCCTCGATCATCACCGTCGCCAGGCCCAGCCAGGCCGCCATGTCGCGCAGTTGCGCGGCCAGTTCGTGGAGCGCGGCATCGTCCATCCCGCCGGCCTCGGCGTGCAGCGCATGCACCGCCAGGCGCTCGCGCGCCCGCTCGGCGCGCAGGTCGACACGGCCGACCAGGCGGCCGTTGTGCAGGAACGGCAGGACGTAGTAGCCGTACACGCGCCTTTCCTTCGGCGTGTAGATCTCCAGGCGATAGCGGAAATCGAACAGGCGCTCGGCCCGCGCGCGCTCCCAGACCAGCGAATCGAAAGGCGAAAGCAGGGCGCTGGCAGGCACCCGCCGCGGTACCCGTGGCTCACCGAGGGAATAGGCCGCCTGGCTCCAACCTTCCACCCTCACCGGCAGAAGCTCGCCGGCCTCCACCAGTTCGGCGAGGCGCGCACGACTCTGCGCCGGGCTCAACCGGTAGTAGTCGCGCAGGTCTTTTTCGGTGGCCACGCCGAGAGCCGTGGCGGCCATGCGCAGCAGTTCGCGCTGGGCGTGGTCTTCCGACGGTTCGGGGCGGGCCAGCAGTTCCGCAGGGAACACCCGTTCCGGCAGATCGTAGAGCCGCTCGAAACCGCGCCGCCCGGCCACCGTCACCTCACCCGCGGCGAACAGCCATTCCAGCGCATGTTTTTCCGCGCTCCAGTCCCACCACGGACCGGCCCGCTCCTGCCGCGTGCTCAGGCTGCCGGCACCCAGCGCGCCCTGTTCGCGCACCGCCTGCAACACCTGGCGGATCAGTGGCTGCTGCTCCCGGCCGAAACGCGCCAGTTGCTGGTAGATGCCCTGGCCGTCGGCGGCCTGGCGCATCCGCCAGCGCAGCAATGGATAGTGTGCCAGCGGCAGCAGCGAGGCTTCATGGCCCCAGTATTCGAACAACTGGCGGTGACGGCCAACACTCCAGGCCGCCTCGTCGAGCAGCGTCATCGAATAGGGACCGAGACGGGAGAACAGCGGCAGGTAGTGCGAACGCACCAGCGCATTCACCGAGTCGATCTGCAGCAGACCGAGGCGCGCGAGCATCTCGCGCAGGTGGCGCCGCTGCACGCTGCGGCGCGTCCGCCGACCGTCGAAGCCCTGCGCCGCCAGGGCCAGGCGGCGGGCTTCGGCGAGGGAAAGCGAAAGACTCATGGAGCGCCCCTGTCGAAGAAGGAAACCGCGAGTCTAGCGCGCCTCCGCCACCGCGCCAGCCCGGCGCGCCGCTGCGGTTCGCTCAATGCCGACGCAACGGATCGTCCCAGAAATGACGCTCGCCTTCCCGGAAGATGTCCGCCCGGCTCAGACCCAGGTCCTTCAGCGCCTCGTCGCTCAGCCTCAGCAATTCCCGACGCTCGCGGGCCAGTTGCAGCCAGCGCCGCCAACGGCGCCACAACGACGGCGCAGCCGGCGAGGCGGGATGGGTTACAGCGTGGAAGTGATTGCCGAAACAATCCTGTTGACCTTTCATCGTCTTGCCCTCCGTTCGGGATAGGCACAGTCTCCCGCCGGGCATAGGATCAATCCAACGAATCATTCTTATGCAATGCATCTCGGAGATTGATGAATGAGCTACCAGCCCGGCATCGATACGGAACTGCTCCGCACCTTCGTCGCCATCGCCGAGCACGGCGGCTTCACCCGCGCCGCGGAGGCGGTGAACCGCACCCAGTCGGCGGTCAGCATGCAGATGAAACGGCTCGAGGAAGACGTCCTGCAGCGCTCCCTGTTCGAGCGCGACGGAAGGCAGACCCGCCTCACCGCCGAAGGCCAGGTGCTGCTCGGCTATGCCCGGCGGATCCTGAAACTGCACGGCGAGGTGTTCAACACCCTGCGCCAGCCACACATGGTCGGCTCGGTGCGGATCGGCACGCCGGACGACTATGTGATGCGCTTTCTCCCGGCGATCCTCTCGCGCTTCGCCGAAGCCTATCCGCTGGTGCAGGTCGAGGTGCACTGCGACACCTCGCTCAACCTGCTGGCGCGCAACGATCTCGACCTGTCCATCGTCACCCGCGAGCCCGGCACCGAGATCGGCCAGCTGCTGCGCCAGGAACCCTTCGTCTGGATGGCCGCCGAGGGCTTCTGCCCCCACCACCAGCGGCCGATCCCCCTGGCCATGTTCAACACCACCTGTTTCTGCCGCGCCTGGGCCTGCAACGCCCTGGAAGCGGCCGAGCTGGACTACCGCATCGCCTACAGCAGCCCGAGCCTGTCGGCGCTGTTCGCGGTGGTCAGCGCCGGCCTGGCGGTGACCGTGCAGCTACGCAGTCTGCTGACCGGCAACCTGCGCATCCTCGACGAAAGCGAGGGCCTGCCCGCCCTGCCCTCGGCCAGCATCATGCTGATGCGCAACCCGCACAGCCAGTCGCCGGTCACCGAAAAGCTGGCCGAATACATCGGCGAGGGCTTCCGCCTCTGACTCAACCGCGCACCAGCAGGAGCACCGCGCACAACGCGAGGAAGGCGCAGAAGGCCATGCGCAGGCCGCGTTCGGGCAAGGCGTGAGCCAGCCTCACGCCCCAGGAAATGCTCAGCAGGCCGCCCAGCGCCAGGGGGATCCCCATCCGCCAGTCGACATGGCCGTGCATGGCGTAAGTCCCCAGCGCCACCGCCGTGCTCGGCGCGGCCAGAGCCAGGGCCAGCCCCTGGGCGACGACCTGGGCGAGACCGAACACCGAAGTCAGCACCGGCGTCGCCAACACCCCGCCACCGACCCCGAACAGACCGCCGAGCGAGCCCGCGCCGAGGCCCAGCACGCCCATCCAGGGCAGACCGTAGCGCGGCGTCGCGGCGCCCTGCGGCGGACGCCGGAACAGGCGCCAGAACATGTAGCCGGCCAGCGCCAGGAGAAAGACCACGAACGCTTCGCGCATCCGCGCCGCGTCGATCCGCGCGGCCACGCTGGACGCCAGGAACGCGCAAAGCAGCCCGGTCAGGGCGAGGATCCCGGCCTGGCGCGGATCGATGCGGTTGCGCTGGTGGTAGCGCCACAGCGCCAGCAGCACGTTCGGCACCACCATCACCAGCGCGGTGCCCTGCGCCAGTTGCTGGTCGAGACCGAAGATCACGCCCAGCGCCGGGATCGCCAGCAGGCCGCCGCCGATGCCGAAGAGTCCACCCAGACAACCGAGCACCATGCCCAGAAGAAAATCGAAAACCACATCCAGCATGCCAGCCTCCTTTCGCCAGCCTCCATGCTAGGCAGGCGTGGCTGGATGGGAAACGCGCAAGAAAGCACAATGGCTATGCCCAATACGCAAAGGCATTCTTCATGTTGCCCGATACCCTCAGCGAACAGTTCGTCCTCTACCTCGACGTGCTCGACAGCGGCAGCTTCTCCGCCGCTGCGCGCAAGCACCCGCTCACCCCATCAGCCGTGGCGCGCCGCATGGATGCCCTGGAACGCGCGCTGGGCAGTACCCTGCTGGTCCGTACCACCCATGCCGTGCGCGCCACGCCGGCGGGCCTGGCCTTCGCCGATCGGGCGCGGCGGATCGTCACCGAACTGCGCCTGGCCCGCGCCGAAGCGGTGTCGCTGAGCACCGCGCCGCAGGGCCTGATCCGCATCGATGCGCCGGTGCCCTTCGGCCGCCGCCACCTGGCCCCGGCGGTCGCCGACTTCCTCAAGGCCAACCCCGGCCTGGACGTGCAATTGCGCCTGATCGGCAGCTTCATCGACCTGCAGGGCGAACACCTCGGCGAGGTCGACCTGGTGTTGCGCGCCGGCCCGCTACCCGACAGCCGCCTGGTGGCCACCTCGCTGGCGCCGATGGTGCGGGTGGTCTGCGCCAGCCCGGAATACCTGCGCGAACACGGCGTTCCCGCCTCCCCAGGCGAACTGCCGGAGCATGCCGGCATCGATTGGGACAACCTGTCGCCACCCTATGCCTGGCGCTTCCAGCACGACGGCAAGCTCCAGCACCTGCGGCCGAAACGGGCGCGGCTGGCCACCAATAACGCCGAAGCGATGGTCGACGCGGCGCTGGCCGGCCTCGGCATCGCCCACCTGCCGACCTGGTTGTGCAGCGAGTACCTGCTGCGCGGCGAACTGCAAGCGCTGTTCTGCGACGACGGCTTGCCCGCCGCCGAGCCAACCTGCATCTATGCCCTGCGCCTGGAGCGCGAAGCCAGTTCGCGAACCCGCCTGCTTCTGGCCTTCCTCCGTGAGCGCTTCGGTTTTCCGCCGCCCTGGGACCAGGCCCTGCAGCAGTGCCTGGGCGAGCGCTGAAGACACCGGCCGGCGGGAAACCTGGAAAGCCAAAAGCCACTACGCTAAATTCATGCACAGCGCCTTACCTGGAAGACAGCCATGTCCCGACTGCCCACCACCCCTTGCGAGCAGCTCAAGCTGGACAACCAGCTGTGCTTCGCCCTGTACTCCACCTCGCTGCAGATGACCAAGGTCTACAAGCCCCTGCTGCAAGCGCTCGGCCTCACCTATCCGCAGTACATCGCCATGCTGGTACTGTGGGAGCGCGACGGCCTGACCGTGGGCGAAATCAGCGCACGCATGCTTACCGACCCGGGCTCGCTCACGCCCCTGCTCAAGCGCCTGGAGGGCGAGGGCCTGATTACCCGCACTCGCAGCAGCGAAGACGAACGCATAGTCCTGCTGCACCTGACCGACAAGGGCCGCGCCCTGCAGCGACAGGCCGGGAGCATTCCCGCCTGCATCCTGGAGCGCACCGGCCTCGACTTGCCACAGTTGGTCGCCCTCAAGGACGAACTGCTGGCCCTGCGCGGCAACCTGCAAGCCCCGGACTGAGGGGCTTATACCTGTCTGCCTGGCTCTTATCGCCAAATCTTCCAAATATTATCTTGCGCGCAAAATAACTCATCGCTAAATTCATGCTCACGCACTTACTTAGCGCGCAAGAAATTAACGCACAACATAGACAGGTGACCCCTCATGCAAACCATCAAGGCTCTCTACACCGCAACCGCAACCGCCACCGGAGGCCGTGACGGCCGAGCGGTATCCTCGGACGGCATACTCGACGTGAAACTCAGCACTCCGCGCGAACTGGGCGGCCAGGGCGGCGCGGCCACCAACCCGGAACAACTGTTCGCCGCCGGCTACTCCGCCTGCTTCATCGGGGCCCTGAAGTTCGTCGCCAGCCAGCGCAAGCAGGCCCTTCCCGCCGACGCCTCGATAACCGGCAAGGTCGGCATCGGCCAGATTCCGGGCGGCTTCGGCCTGGAGGTCGAACTGGACATCAGCCTGCCGGGCCTGGAGCGCGAAGCCGCCGAAGCGCTGGTAGCCGCCGCCCACCAGGTCTGCCCCTACTCCAACGCCACCCGCGGCAATATCGACGTACGCCTGAACGTGTCGGTCTGAAGTCCCTGCCAGTCCGCGCCGCAGCGGACGGCGGAAACGAAAAAGCCCGGCGAATGCCGGGCTTTTTCTCGTCGCGCGGAAGGATCAGGCCTTGACGCGGGACTTGTACTCGCCGGTGCGGGTATCGATCTCGATCGAGTCGCCGATTTCGCAGAACGCGGAAACCTGCAGCTCCGCGCCATTGTTCAGGCGCGCGGTCTTCATCACCTTGCCCGAGGTGTCGCCGCGGACGGCCGGCTCGGTGTAGGCGATCTGGCGAACGATGGTGGTCGGCAGTTCTACCGAGATCACCTTGTCGTTGTAGAACACGGCTTCGCAGATGTCGGTCATGCCATCTTCGATGAAGGTCAGAACGCCTTCCAGATCGTCTTTCTCGATTTCGTACTGGTTGAACTCGCTGTCCATGAAGACGTACAGCGGGTCGGCGAAGTAGGAGTAGGTCACTTCCTTGCGATCGAGGATGATCGGCTCCAGCTTGTCGTCGGCCTTGAACACGGTCTCGGTACCGGCGCCGGTGAGCAGGTTCTTCAGCTTCATCTTGACGACGGCGGCGTTACGGCCGGACTTGTTGAACTCGGCCTTCTGGATGACCCAGGGAGCGCCATTGATGTTGGCAACCTGGCCGGCGCGGAACTCTTGAGCGGTTTTCATACGAATATCCGATGGATGAAAGACAAAAAATCAGGCCGCGTATCATAGCCAATCTGCGTAAAAATGCACCAGCCTTGCCGCAAGATCCGGACGCGCGTCCTGTTCGTCCGCCCAGCGCTGCGCTTCCCGCCGCCAGTCGGGCAGACGCTCTTCCAGGCTTTCCCAGAGTCCGCCAAGTTCGCCACCGACGTTCCAGGCCAGCCAGAAGGCGCGCAGGCTTTGCGCCAGCGCCGGTGGCTGGGCGGCGCAATAGAGATCGAGAAACGCCTCGAGCTTCGCCAGGTGCGCCTCCTCTTCCTGCTGATAGATGTGCCAGACCATCGGGCGGCCCGCCCATTGCGCGCGGACGAAGGAATCCTCGCCCCGCACCGCGTTCAGGTCGCAACACCAGAGCAGGCGGTCGTAGTCGTCCTGGGCCATGAATGGCAATACCTGGACGCGCAGGGCGTCGCGCACGTGAACCTCGCCGACGGCCAGCCCGGGCAGTTGCAGCCAGCCGGCGACATCGGCCAGCACCCGTCCCTCCGGCACCAGCAGCAGGCTGGGTTGGCGAGCGCGGCGCAACGAGTCGAGCCAGGACCGTAGCGCCGGGTTCTCGTAGGCGAACAGCGAGAGCAGCCGCTCACCGACCTTGCGCCGCACCCCGAGAGCGGCGAGGAACGCCTCCTGCGCGCGCGCCGAGGCCTGGAAGCTGCGCCGGCGCTCCAGCAGGCCGGCCTCGCGCAACAGCCCGCCGCTGGGCTCGCGAAACCCCGGAAAGAAAAAGTACTTGGACAGCCCGCATGGCTGCAGCGAAGGCAGCGCGTGGCAACCGCCGATCCACTCTTCCGCGCTGAGGTACTCCAGGTTCAGCCAGAGAGCAGGACGCCCGCGCTCGCGCATCGCCTGCCGGTGCGCTTCCGGCAATTCGCAGGCGAAGGCCTCGATCACCACGTCGGCGGCCTCCACCGGGGTCCATGCCTTGTTCCAGGCGCGCACTTCCACGCCGGCATGGCGCTGGACCTGTATCGCCGGGTCCGCCTGCGGGCAGATACGAACGAAGGCGCGCGGCTCGTCAACCCACAGGCGCACCGCCTGGCCATGCTCCCCGGCCAACTGGCGAGCCAGGCGCCAGGTGACGCCGATGTCGCCATAGTTGTCGACCACGCTACAGAAAATGTCCCAGCTCGCCATCCGCCCCTCCTTTCGTGACCGGCATTCTACCAAGGCGCCCCGCGGACAGCCCGGCAACGACCTAAGCCGATGAAAAAGTTAAAAAAATATTTGCCAAGCGGGAAAGGTTCGAGTAAATTGCGCGCCTCGACAGACACAGCGCTGTCGAGCAATCTGGTGAGGTGTCCGAGTGGTTGAAGGAGCACGCCTGGAAAGTGTGTATACGGGAAACCGTATCGAGGGTTCGAATCCCTCCCTCACCGCCACATCGCAAGAAGGCCCGGCTAACAAGTTAGCCGGGCCTTTTTCATTTCCGCACCAATACTTACGGCATTTCAGGCAACATGCTGGCAACTTAGTTGTTACTTGCCACTCCCCGCCAAAACGATAAGCCGGCATTCCGCGAGACACTCTCGACAACCCGGCAGCCCTCGCCCCTCGCCCCTTGCAGCAACTCCACCGAAGGTCCGGGAAATTCCTTACTTGCCCTGCCCGCTGGATGTTTTTTGAACAAAACACTCTCCAACTACTGCTAAAGTCGAGGAGGCTAAAAAAAAAGTTGCTCGGCTTGCGCTTGGTCAGTTTACTTACTACAAGTAATGGGTAGTATGTAGCCGGCTAATTTCCCCGGCTGGGGAGATTGCTGTTATGGAAATGTCCACCTTAAGGGGAACACGATGAACAACGTTCTGAAATTCTCTGCTCTGGCTCTGGCTGCTGTTCTGGCCACCGGTTGCAGCAGCCACTCCAAAGAAACCGAAGCTCGTCTGACCGCTACCGAAGACGCGGCTGCTCGCGCTCAGGCTCGCGCTGACGAAGCCTATCGCAAGGCTGACGAAGCTCTGGGCGCCGCTCAGAAAGCTCAGCAGACCGCTGACGAGGCTAACGAGCGTGCCCTGCGCATGCTGGAAAAAGCCAGCCGCAAGTAATAGGTCTCGCGACCTGTTGAAAACCGGTCCCTCGGGGCCGGTTTTTTTATGCCCGCGATTCGTCCGGACATGAAAAAACCCGCGCCCTTGCGGTACGCGGGTTGTTCTTCCGCAACTGCGCTCAGGGGCTCAGTTGCGTCGGATCGCTATCCATCGTCGCGGTCATCGCCGGCGCGGACTCCTGGGCGATCTCCACCGGCACGCCATCCTCGGACGCCACCACCTCGCGCACCACGTCCCAGTTGAGCTGGATACGCTTGGCCAGGTCGTCGCGCTTGAGCAGGGTGTTGATCACCGCGGTGTGCTTGTCGACCACCGACGGATCGCCATGGTCGTTCAGCGGCGTGTGCGCCTCCAGGTAGACCTTGCCGTTGCTCACGCCGAACTTGTAGGGCTCGTTGATGATGCGCACGCTGGTGCCGACGCTGATCATCGAGAACAGGTGGGTCACATCGGCGTTGTACATGCGGAAGCAGCCGTGGCTGGTGCGGGTGCCGATGCCGAACTTCTTGTTCGAGCCGTGGATCAGGTAGCCCGGCACGCCCAGGGTCAGCTTGTACGGTCCCAGCGGATTGTCGGGGCCCGGCGGCACCACGGTCGGCAACGGATCACCGTCGGCGGCGTGCTCGGCGCGGATCGACGCCGGCGGGTACCAGGCCGGGTCCTTGGTCTTGGCGGTGATACGGGTGTTGGCGATCGGCGAACCCCAGCCCTCGCGGCCGATACCCAGCGGGTAGGTGTGCACCACGTCCTGCCCTTTCGGGTAGTAATAGAGACGGTACTCGGCCAGGTTTATGACCACGCCCTCGCGCGGCCCCGGCGGCAGCACGAAACGGGTCGGGATGATCACTTCGGTGCCGACGCCCGGCAGCCAGGGATCGACACCGGGGTTGGCGGCGACCATCTCGCTGTAGCCCAGGTCATACTGCTCGCCGAGATCGGCGAAGGTGTCCTCGTACTTGGCCTTGATCACCTGGACCTGGCCGACGACATCCTCGCCCGGAGGCGGGAGCAGCAGTTCCAGGGCCGATGCGGAGCCGGCCGAAAGCAGCGCGGCGAGAGACAGTGAGACGACGGGTACGCGCGACAACATTCCGGAGAATCCTTGGCGAGTGCGATGAAGGAGTAGAAGAGACAGTGTAACACCCCGCCAGGTTTCACCGGGAGGGCTCAGACCAACCAGGACAGGCGCTCCCCGCGCTTTTCCGCTTCCAGTTGTTTCCGGCAGTCGGGGCACAGCAGGCGGTCGCGCAGGCGTCCGCGCTCCAGCGGCTGCCAGCGCGGCTGGGCCGGCAGCAGCTTGCCGCAGAGCGTGCGGTCCGCCGGGGTGTCCAGCTCCAACTGGCGCGCCACCACATGCACCCGGACCTCGCGACAGGCGAACAGGTCCAGCTGATCATCGGGCTCGATCAGTCGATAGGCATAGAGGGTCCAGGCGGGACGCGGCATGGGGGGCTCCTGAGGGGTGCGCAACCTTAGCCGAAAGCGGTTTCCCGGGGAAGTCTCAAAGCAGCGGTTTCAGTGTCGGCCAGACATTTTCCAGAAGCCTGGGCTGGGCGGCGAGCGCCGGATGGATGCCGTCGGCCTGCATCATCCCCTCGACCCCGCCGACCCCTTCGAGAAAGAACGGCACCAGGGCGGTCTTCTCTTGCGCCGCGACCCTGCCGTAGACCCTGGAAAACGCCTCGATGTAGCGGGGACCGTAGTTCGGCGGTAGCTGGATACCCAGCAACAGCACCTTCGCCCCTTCCGCGCGGGCCTTCTGCGCCATGGCGGCAAGATTCTGTTGCAATTGCGCCGGGGCCATCCCGCGCAGGCCGTCGTTGCCACCCAGTTCGATCACCACCAGCGCCGGTTTTTCCTCGGCAAGCAGCGCCGGCAGGCGCGCCAGGCCGCCCGCGGAGGTATCGCCACTGATCGAGGCGTTGACCACGCGGTAGTCGTAACCCTCCTCGGCCAGACGCTTCTGCAGCAGGGCGACCCAGCCCTGGCTGGTATCCAGTCCCAAAGCGGCGCTGATACTATCGCCCACGACCAACAGCGTCTGCGCCGCGGCCTGCTGGGTCAGCAGGACCAGGGCCAGGCAGCCGCTCAACAGCAATGCACGCATCGGAACCTCCATGAGCGCCAGCATTCTCAACGCGCAGAACCTTAGCAAGGTTGTCGGTAGCGCGGAAGGCAAGTTGACCATCCTCCACGACCTCTCCCTCGACCTCGCCCGCGGCGACAGCCTGGCGATCGTCGGCAGCTCCGGCTCCGGCAAGTCGACCCTGCTCGGCCTGCTCGCCGGCCTCGACCAGCCCAGTGGCGGCGAAGTCCAGCTGGCCGGGCACGCCCTCGGCGCGCTCGACGAGGACCAGCGCGCACGCATCCGCGCTGCCCACGTCGGCTTCGTATTCCAGTCGTTCCAGTTGCTCGACAGCCTCGACGCCCTGGAGAACGTCATGCTGCCGCTGGAGCTGGAAGGCCGCGCGGACGCCCGCCAGCGCGCCGGCGAACTGCTCGAGCGGGTCGGCCTCGGCCAACGCCTCGGCCACTACCCGCGCCAGCTCTCCGGCGGCGAGCAGCAGCGGGTCGCCATCGCCCGCGCCTTCGCAGCGGAGCCCGACGTGCTGTTCGCCGACGAACCCACCGGCAATCTCGACAGCGCCACCGGGGAGCGCATCAGCGACCTGCTCTTCGAACTCAACCGCGAACGCGGCACCACCCTGGTCCTGGTCACCCACGACGAACGCCTGGCGCATCGCTGCCGACGCCTGATCCGCCTGGAAAGCGGGCGCCTGATCGAGCAGGTCGAGCCCTGATGAAGCCGGTGCCCCTCTCCCGCCTGCTCAGCCTCGCCAGTCGCCAGTTGTTCCGCGAATCGCGCAGCGGCGAGTTGCGCGTGCTGTTCTTCGCCCTGCTGATCGCCGTCGCCTCGAGCACCGCCATCGGCTATTTCAGCGCCCGTCTGAATGGCGCCATGCTGTCCCGCGCGGCAGAGTTCCTTGGCGCCGACCTGGTGCTCAACGGCACCCAGCCAGCCTCTGCCGAGCAGATCCAGCGCGGCACCCGCCTCGGCCTGCGCCATGCCGACAGCGTCGAATTCTCCAGCGTGATAGCCACCGATCAGGGCATCCAGCTCGGCAGCATCAAGGCGGTCGGTGACAACTATCCGCTGCGTGGCGAACTCAAGAGCACCGCCGCGCCGTTCGCCACCGAAGAGGCCGGAGGACGCCCGCAAGCCGGCGAAGTCTGGGTCGAATCGCGCTTGCTGGTGAGCCTCGACCTGAAAGTCGGCGACAACATCGAGATCGGCCGCAAGCCGCTGCGCATCGCGCGCATCCTCACCTACGAGCCGGACCGCGCCGGCGACTTCTATAGCCTGACGCCACGCGCCATGATGAGCCTGGCCGACCTCGAGGCCACCGGGGTGGTCCAGCCGGGCAGTCGGGTGCGCTACCGGGACCTGTGGGAAGGACCACCAGAAGCGCTCCAGGCCTACCGCCAGCAGGTCGGGGACAGCCTCGCCGCCAACCAGCGCCTGCAGGATGCCCGCGACGGCAACCGCCAGGTCGGCGACGCCCTCGGCCGCGCCGAGCGCTATTTGAACCTGGCCAGCCTGGCCGCGGTGCTGCTCGCCGGGGTCGCCGTGGCGCTGTCCGCCGCCCGTTTCGCCGCCCGTCGCTACGATGCCAGCGCGCTGCTGCGCTGCCTGGGCCTGTCGCGCGGCGAAACCCTGGCGCTCTACGCGCTGCAATTGTTGCTGCTGGGGCTGCTGGCCAGCGTCACCGGCGCCCTGCTCGGCTGGCTGGCGCAACTCGGCCTGTTCCGCCTGCTCGCCACGCTGCTGCCGCCGGACGTTCCGGCCGGCGGCCTGTTCCCCGCCTTCGCCGGGATCGCCACCGGCCTGGTGGCCCTGGCCGGCTTCGCCCTGCCGCCGCTGGCCGCTCTTGGCCGGGTGCCGCCGCTGCGGGTGCTGCGCAGCGACCTCCTGCCGGTGCCGATGCGCACCTGGGCGGCCTACGCCTGCGCCCTGCTCGCCCTAGGGCTGATCATGTGGCGGCTGAGCCTCGACCTGAAGCTGACTCTCGCCCTGCTCGGCGGCGGCCTGGTCGCCACGCTGGCGCTCGGCGCCCTCCTGCTCCTCGGCCTGAACGGCCTGCGCCGGGCGCTGGCGCGGGCCAGCCTGCCGTGGCGCCTGGGGCTAGGCCAATTGCTGCGGCACCCGCTGGCCGCCGCCGGACAGAGCCTGGCCTTCGGCCTGATCCTGCTGGCCATGGCGTTGATCGCCCTGCTCCGCGGCGAATTGCTGGACACCTGGCAGGCACAGTTGCCGGCCGACGCGCCCAACCATTTCGCGCTGAATATCCTGCCTGCGGAAAAGGACGCCTTCGAAAGCCGCGTGCAGAAGCTCTCGCCCGGCGCCGAGCCGCTGTTTCCGATGGTCCCCGGGCGCCTGGTGGCGGTGAACGGCAAGCCGGTCCAGGCCCTCGACGAGGATGTGCGCAGCGAGCGCGCCCTGCAACGCGACCTCGGCCTGACCTGGTCGGCGCATCTGCCCGTGGGCAACACACTCACCGCCGGCAGTTGGTGGAGTGCGGCGCAGCCGGGGGCGTTGCCGGGCGTCTCGGTGGAAGAGAAGCTGGCCGCCAACCTGCGCATCCAGGTCGGCGACCGCCTGACCTTCAGCGTCGCCGGACAGAACCGCGAGGTCCAGGTGCAGAGCCTGCGCCAGGTGAAGTGGGACAACTTCCAGCCGAACTTCTTCATGGTCTTCCAGCCCGGCACCCTGGCCGATCTGCCGGTGACCTACCTGACCAGCTTCTACCTGCCTGCCAGCCAGGAGCGCGAACTGGTCGAACTGGCGCGCGCCTTCCCCACCGTCACCCTGCTGCCGGTGGATGCGCTGCTGAGCCAGCTGCGGAGCATCCTCGATCAAGTCACCCTGGCCGTGGAATATGTGCTGGTGTTCGTCCTCGCCGCCGGCTTCGTGGTGCTCTTCGCCGGCCTCCAGGCGACCCTCGACGAACGCGTGCGCCAGGGCGCCCTGCTGCGCGCGCTGGGGGCCGAGCGCGAGTTGCTGCAACGCACCCGGCGGGTCGAATTCGCCCTGCTCGGCGCAGTCAGCGGCCTGCTCGCGGCGCTCGGCTGCGAGGTGGTCAGCCTGCTGCTCTATCGATTGGTCTTCGACCTGCCGTGGCAACCACATCCCTGGTTGCTGGCGCTGCCTCTGGCAGGCGCCGTGCTGGTCGGCGGCGCCGGCCTGCTGGGCACCCGACGCGCCCTCAACAGCAGCCCGCTGCGGGTCCTGCGCGAGGGCTGATCGGATACACTGGGAGACTTTCATCCGTTCATTTGTGGAACCATCCGAACCATGAGTCGCTATCGTCCACCGCGCACCGCCGGCACCCCGCTGATCACCCCGGAGGGCGCCGCGCGGTTGCGCGCAGAGCTGCACGAACTCTGGCACGTGCGGCGGCCCCAGGTGACCCAGGCGGTCAGCGAAGCCGCCGCCCTCGGCGATCGCTCGGAAAACGCCGAATACATCTACGGCAAGAAGATGCTGCGCGAGATCGACAGTCGCGTGCGCTTCCTGCGCAAGCGTCTGGAAAACCTCAAGGTGGTCGGCGAGCGACCGGCCGATGCGAACCGGGTCTACTTCGGCGCCTGGGTGACCCTGGAAGACGAAGACGGCGAACAGGCTCGCTACCGTATCGTCGGCCCGGACGAACTGGACCTGCGCAACAACCAGATCAGCATCGACTCGCCGCTCGCCCGCGCGCTGGTCGGCAAGGAACTGGACGCCGAGGTGCTGGTGCGCACCCCTGCCGGCGAGAAGCTCTGGTTCGTGGTCGAGATCGACTATCCAGCGGCGCCCTGAGGCGCCGCGCGCTCAGCGCAGCAGACGGCGGGTGATCAGGCCCTGGCGGGCGACCCGGATCAGTTGCCGGACCACCAGGCCCAGGTCCTCCGCCTCGGGGGCCTGGACCACGGCGAAGTCGAACGCGTCGCTGGGGAAGCGGGCCAGTTCCCTGCCGTCCCGGGCGAACTGGATGAGGAAGGTGCGCGAACCGTTCCAGCGCTTCGGCCAGCCTTCGAGGTAACGGACGAGGGTCGGCTGGTGCGGGCCGCTGAGGAGAATCCTCGGGTTGCGCCGGACCAGGCCGGTGGTGATGGGTGCCAGGCGCAGTTGCGTGCTGGGACAGGTCATGACGTCGTGTCTCCGCCTCTTCGGTCCCGCTGGACAGCGGTGAGAGGCAACACCGAGCCAGCGCTTTAGCGGTATTTCGGCTGGTGCCGGGCGCCCCGCAAGTTGCTGTTTAAATCGGCGCACGCGCATCCTAGAAAAGCCGCACGGAGACTGTCAAGAATCACGCGGAGGCGCCCATGCCCGATCGCTCTCTTCGCCTGTTCTTCGCCCTGTCCTGTCCACCTCCCCTCGCCGAGCGGATCGGCCGGTGGCGCGATGGCTGGCCACTGCCCGGCCGCCAGGTGGCGACGGCGAACCTGCACCTGACCCTGGCCTTCCTCGGCCAGGTCCCGTCCGCTCGGCTCGAGGCCTTGCTGGACATGGCCGCGGCCATCGAGGCCGCGCCCTTCGAACTGCGCCTCGACCATCTGCTGCGCTGGAGCAACGGCATCCTGCTGCTGGCCCCCAGCCAGCCGCCCGGCGCCCTCCTGCAACTGCGCCGCGCCCTGTGCTCCGGCCTTGCCGAACTGCAGCTGCCCGTGGAAACCCGCCCATTCAGCGCCCATCTGACCCTGGCTCGCGATGCCGCGCCGCTGGAGGACACCCCGCCACCCCCAACCTTCGTATGGCAGGTCGACCATTTCAGCCTGTTTTGCTCGCAAAACGACGCCGCGGGTGTGCGCTACCGCACACTCGGTTGCTGGGCGTTGTGCGAGGAAGATTCAAACGAGCGTTTCGCGCCGTAACAACCCGCCTCTTCCGCTCTGCCACGCAGGTTATGACCGGCCGCCAGGAAGCCGCGGATTTCCTGGCCTGGAGGAAAAAAGCCGAAGCTGGCACGGTTCCTGCGCAAGGGACAGCGAAGCGGTTCTCCCGGAAGGATTCGGGCGATGGCTGGCAGGACGCGCACCTCGGCCCCATCAACCTGAGATGAGAACAACATGAAGAAGAAGTCTCTGCTCCCCCTCGGCCTGGCCATCGGCCTCGCCTCTCTCGCTGCCAGCCCTCTGATCCAGGCCAGCACCTACACCCAGACCAAATACCCCATCGTGCTGGCCCACGGCATGCTCGGCTTCGACAACATCCTCGGGGTCGACTACTGGTTCGGCATTCCCAACGCCTTGCGCCGCGACGGCGCCCAGGTCTACGTCACCGAGGTCAGCCAATTGGACACCTCGGAAGTCCGCGGCGAGCAGTTGCTGCAGCAGGTCGAGGAAATCGTCGCCCTCAGCGGCCAGCCCAAGGTCAACCTGATCGGCCACAGCCACGGCGGCCCGACCATCCGCTACGTCGCCGCCGTGCGCCCGGACCTGATCGCCTCCGCCACCAGCGTCGGCGCGCCGCACAAGGGTTCGGACACCGCCGACTTCCTGCGCCAGATCCCACCGGGTTCGGCCGGCGAGGCAGTCCTCTCCGGGCTGGTCAACAGCCTCGGCGCGCTGATCAGCTTCCTTTCCAGCGGCAGCACCGGCACGCAGAACTCGCTGGGCTCGCTGGAGTCGCTGAACAGCGAGGGCGCCGCGCGCTTCAACGCCAAGTACCCGCAGGGCATCCCGACCTCGGCCTGCGGCGAGGGCGCCTACAAGGTCGACGGCGTGAGCTACTACTCCTGGAGCGGCTCCGCGCCCCTGACCAACTTCCTCGACCCCAGTGACGCCTTCCTCGGCGCCTCGTCGCTGACCTTCAAGAACGGCGCGGCCAACGACGGCCTGGTCGGCACCTGCAGTTCGCACCTGGGCATGGTCATCCGCGACAACTACCGGATGAACCACCTCGACGAGGTGAACCAGGTCTTCGGCCTCACCAGCCTGTTCGAGACCAGCCCGGTCAGCGTCTACCGCCAGCACGCCAACCGCCTGAAGAACGCCAGCCTGTAGGACCCCGGCCGGGGCCTCGGCCCCGGCCCTTTCCCGGAAGCCCCCTCGCGTGAAGAAAATCCTCCTGCTGATTCCACTGGCGTTCGCCGCCAGCCTGGCCTGGTTCGCCTGGCTGGAACCTTCCCCCGCCCCCGAGACGGCGCCTCCGGCCAGCGCGCAGGCGGGCGCAGACCGCGCCCCGCCAGCAGCCTCCGTGGGAGAAGCGGTGCCGGCCCCCCAGGTCATGCCGGCCAAGGTCGCACCGCTGCCAACCTCCTTCAGGGGCACCAGCGTCGATGGCAGTTTCAGCGTCGACGCCGGCGGCAACCTGCTGATCACCCGCGACATCCGCAACCTGTTCGACTACTTCCTCAGCGCCATCGGCGAAGAACCCCTGCAGCAGAGCCTCGACCGCCTGCGCGCCTACATCGCCGCCGAACTCCAGGAGCCGGCGCGCGGCCAGGCGTTGGCGCTGATGCAGCAATACATCGACTACAAGAAGGAACTGGTGCTGCTCGAACGCGACCTGCCGCGCCTGGCCGACCTCGACGCCCTGCGCCAGCGGGAAGCCGCGGTGAAAGCCCTGCGCGCGCGGATCTTCAGCAACGAGGCGCACGTGGCGTTCTTCGCCGACGAGGAAACCTACAACCAGTTCACCCTGGAGCGCCTGGCGATCCGCCAGGACGGCAAGCTCAGCGCCGAGGAAAAGGCCGCCGCCATCGACCGCCTGCGCGCCAGCCTACCGGAAGACCAGCAGGAAAGCGTGCTGCCGCAACTGCAAAGCGAACTGCAGCAGCAGACCGCCGCCCTCCAGGCCGCTGGCGCCGGCCCGGAAGCCATCCGCCAGATGCGTCAGCAACTGGTCGGTGCCGAAGCCACCACCCGCCTGGAAAAACTCGACCAGCAGCGCTCGGCCTGGAAAGGCCGGCTGGACGACTACTTCGCCGAGAAAAGCCGGATCGAAGGCAATGCCGGCCTGAGCGAAGCCGACCGCCGCGCGGCGGTCGAACGCCTGGCCGAGGAGCGTTTCAGCGAACAGGAACGCTTGCGCCTGGGCGCGCTGGAACAGATGCGCCAGGCGCAACAGCGCTGAGAAACGGGCCCGTAATCCAGGCCGGCGTGGCCCTTGGTGAAGCATTCGGCGTGCAGGGCGAATGACCCATTTGTGGTTGAGCTGCCGCGCTATCGGCAGACAACGCCACTGCAGAACGAAAAAGGGCGGCCACCCGAAGGTGTCCGCCCTTTTTCGTCGCCAGCCCGGTTCAGCGGGACAGCTTGCCGTCCAGCGAGAACCTGCCGGCGCCATCGACCAGCAGCGCCACGCTGATCATCAGCAGGGTCAGGGCATATTCGTAACCGTTGTCGGTGATGAAGAAGCCGTTGCCGATATGCACGCTGAAGATCGCCACGATCATGGTGAAGCCGATCACCACCGAGGCCGGCCGCACCAGCAGGCCGATCACCAGGGCCAGGCCGCCGAAGAACTCGGCGCTACCGGCCAGGGTCGCCAGCAGGTAGCCGGGGGTCAGGCCGATGGATTCGAACCACTGCGCCATGCCGCTCAGGCCGGCGCCGCCGAACAAGCCGAAAAGCTTCTGCGAACCGTGCGCCATCAGGGTAAGACCGGTGACGATGCGCAGGAGGGCGAAGCCGGCCCCGGCGTTGGTCGACAGGAGGGTCTTGATCAGTGGATTCATGTTGCGTCCTCAGGGTGTGGGATAGGTTGTGCACACTATAGGCAGGACAATTCGATATTGAAACCGCAAAAAACCCGTAATACCTATCGTATTTATAGATTATTTCTGTGCCGTCGTCGTTCCGCGCCTGCCAGCCTCGAGACGTTCCCGCTCGCGCTCATATGCAAGGTAGTACTTGTTCACGCTACTGACATAGCTCACCACGCCCATCCCTATCTCTTCCGCGGCCACCCGCTCGACCTGGAAGAACCAGCGGTTCGGATCGAGCCCCCGGCGACGGGCCTGGGTGCGCAGGTTCTGCACCCGCTCCGGTCCCATGTTGTAGGCCGCCAGGGTGAAGGCCAGGCGTTCGCGTTCGTCGAGGTGCTTGCTGGAGAAGAACTGCTTGCGGATCTTGGTCAGGTAGCGACTGGCGGCCAGCACGTTGCTGTCCTTGTCGTGCACATTGCCGACCCCGACGCTGCGCGCCGCCGCCGGGGTGATCTGCATCAGCCCGCTGGCGCCGCCGGCACCGCGCGCCGCCGGGTTGAGATGCGATTCCTTGTAGGCCACGGCCGCCAGCGCCAACCAGTCGAGGTTGCTGCGCTGCGCGTAGCGCTGCAGCAAGGGACGCACCGCTTCCAGGCGCTTGCGATCGGCCGCGCCAAGGGGATTGCGCACCTTGTAGGCACGCCGGTAGACCCGCTGGAAGGCCACGTCCTGATCCGCCGGCGCCCGGTAATCGGCGAGGAAGCGGTCGATGGTGGCGCGCAGGGTGCTGGCATCGCGGCGCACGTACCAGGCCATGTCGGCGCGATTGTCCAGCACCAGGTGGCGATCCACCCGCAGCTTCGGCAGGACCTTGGCCCAGCGCTCGGCGATCGGTTGCTCGACCACGCTGAAACCGAGGATGCCGGCCTGGACCATTTCCATCACGTCCTCGACCGCCAGCGAGGGGTCCAGCCGTTCGATGCGGATCGGCGCCATGCGCCGTTGCGCCAGGCGCTGGTTGACCTGTTCGATGGCCTCTTCGGCGGCGCTGCCGGCCGGCAGCGGGATGGTCCGCCCGGAGAGTTGCTCCAGGCGCGTGTAGCGCCGGTTGCCCTTGCGCGCCACCAGCACCAGCGGCACGTCGGCGCGCACCGGCGCGCTCGGGCTGACGCGCAGGCCGTCATGGGCCGGCAGCAGTTCGCCGGGCGCCACCAGGTCGCCTTCGCCGCGCTGCAAGGCGGCGAGCAGTTGGTCCTTGGGCTTGGGGATGAGCTTGAAGGTCAGCGCCCGCGCGGAGGGCGAGCGGCTGTTGAGGTACTGCTCGAAGGCGCGCAGGCGGCGGTATTCGACGCCGATCGGCTCGCCCTTCACCTCGCCCGAGCTGTTGCGGCTCTGGTTCACCAGCACCTTGAGCACGCCGCTGCGACGAATGCTCGCCAGGTCGCGGGTCTCCGGCTGTTCCCGCTGCCAGGTATCCGGCTGGCCGGTGATGCGCGCGGCCGCCGGCAACGGCGCGAGCACCAGCAGGCAAAGCGAAAGCAGCAACAGACGCGTCATCCAGGTCTCCAGAGGCCGGGCTCGATGTCCCTCTCCGGGGGACCGGATCAATCAGAGCCTGGCAGTCTTGGCAAGTTCCTCTCCGACAGCGGCTGCAAACGGAGGCATTGGGGTAGATAATCCGGGCGCTGAAGAACCCGATCTGCGATTATAACGGATTGTTCTACAAGCGGTTTGCCACCCATCCCCCGGCGGGACCGGGATGATCGAGGGGCACCGCCCCGCTGCGGATACCAGGAAGGCACCATGCAACTCATCGATATCGGCGTCAATCTGACCCACGCCAGCTTCGCCCCGGAACGTGAAGCGCTGCTCGCCCGGGCGCGCGCCGCCGGCGTGGTGCAGATGGTGCTCACCGGCACCAGCCTGGCCGACAGCGAGCAGGCCCTGCGACTCTGCGCCGAACTCGACGAGGGCGGCCGGCTGTTCTCCACCGCCGGTGTCCACCCCCACGATGCCAGCCACTGGAACAGCGACACCGTCCGTGGCCTGCGCGCCCTTCTCGGCGACGAACGGGTACGCGCGGTGGGCGAATGCGGCCTGGACTTCAATCGTGACTTCTCCCCCCGTCCGGCCCAGGAAAAGGCCTTCGAGGAGCAGCTGGCTCTGGCCGTCGAGCTGCAACGCCCGGTGTTCCTCCACGAACGCGACGCCAGCGAGCGCCTGCTGGCGATCCTGCGCAACTTCCGCGATCGCCTGCCGGCTGCCGTGGTGCACTGCTTCACCGGCGAGCGCCGGGCGCTCTATGGCTACCTCGACCTCGACCTGCACATCGGCATCACCGGCTGGATCAACGACGAACGCCGTGGCACCCACCTGCATGATCTGGTAGGCGAGATCCCGGTCGGCCGTCTCATGCTGGAAAGCGACGCGCCTTACCTGCTGCCGCGCAGCCTGCGGCCGAAGCCGAAGAGCGGGCGCAACGAGCCGGCCTACCTGGGCGAAGTGCTCGCCTGCGTCGCCCGTCACCGGGGTGAAAGCGCCGAGCGCCTGGCAGAGCATTCCACTGCCACCGCACGGGCGTTCTTCGGCCTGCCGACGATCGCCTGAGTTCGTCCTAAAGCTCCCGCGGGTTCAGCCGCTAAGCTGACCAACGGTCTCGTTGACCCGTATCAACGATTGCCCCTTACTCAGCTTTCAAGATAATGGCGCCTTGCCATTAGCTTGCCGATAAGAAGAAATCCCCCTATGGGCACCTGGATCAGCAACATCCCACTGAAATACAAGTTCTGGGCCGTCAACGCGGTGGCCTTCTTCACCACCCTGCTGCTGGTTCTGTTCGCCATGCAGCAGGAGGCCGCCGGACGCAATGCTTCCGCCCAGAGCGCCGCCGCCGCCGAAGGCGAGCTGGTACAGGCCTGGCCAACCGGCGGTACCTTGCCCGCACGGAGCAACCTGCTGCCGCTGGAACAGGCCGCGAGCCTCGGCGGCACGGCGGCCCAGGCGCTGGACGAAGCCCGGGGCTGGGTCGAGCTGTACGGCGCGCGCCAGGGCGAGACCGCGCTGCTCGGCGCCTGGGTCGGCCAGACCTCTTCCGGCCAGCGTTTCGCCGTGCTCGCCCCGGCCAGCGACCTCTGGCAGGTCTTCGCCGATCGCGCCGGCGCCTACGCGGTCGCCGTCCTGGTGCTGATGCTGGCGTTGCTGGCGGCTTCGCAACTGCTGATCCGCTTCATCCTGACCCACCTGCACACCCTCAAGGATGTGATGCTGCATGTCGAGAAGAGCGGCGACCTGTCCGCCCGCGTACCGCTGCAGGGACGCGACGAGGTCGGCCAGATGGCCGGCGCCTTCAACGCCATGCAGGCTGGCTACCAGCGCATCGTCGGTACTGTCGCCGCCGCGGCCAGCAAGCTCGACGAGGGCGCCCAGGCGCTCGCCAGGAGCATGGGCCAGGTGCGCCAGGGCATGCTCGGCCAGCAGAGCGAGACCGACCAGACCGCCACCGCGATCAACGAAATGTCCACCACCGTCTTCCATATCGCCCAGCACGCCGCCGACACCCGCGACCAGTCGCAGGAAGCCGATCGCCTGGCCGGCGCCGGCCAGCAGGCGGTGAACCGGGTCAGCGCATCGATCGCCGGACTGTCCCAGGGGGTCCAGGAAACCGCCGAGATGATCCAGAAGCTGGCCGAGGACAGCCAGAAGATCAGCGGCGTGGTCAACGTGATCCACGGCATCGCCGAGCAGACCAACCTGCTCGCCCTCAACGCCGCCATCGAGGCCGCGCGGGCCGGCGAAATGGGTCGCGGCTTCGCGGTGGTCGCCGACGAGGTGCGCAACCTCGCCCGTCGCGTGCAGGACTCCACCGACGAGATCACCCAGATGATCCTCGCCCTGCAATCGGGCACCCGCGACGCCGTGGAGTTCATGCAGGAAAGCTCGCTCAAGGCCGACGGTTGCGTCAGCCAGGCCGGCGACGCCGGCGAGGCCCTCGCGGCGATCGCCAACGCGGTGGCGCAGATGCGCGAAAGCAATACGCAGATCGCCGTCGCCGCGGAACAGCAGAGCCAGGTGGCGGAAGAAATGACCCGCTCGGTGGTGGGCATCCGCGATGTCACCGAGCTCACCGTGCAGCAGACCGTCGAGTCGGCGGCCACCAGCCAGCAACTGGTCGACCTGGCCGGCGACCTGACTCGCGCCATCGGCCAACTGCGTCTCTGAGCAGGCTTCCGCCTATCGCCGGGATAGGCAGGAATCATTCGCCGCGGCGCGGCGCGGCGCCTAGACTCGATGCCATGAAACGACCCGCCTCGCGGGTCGCCGCCACGGAGTATCGAGAACCATGGGCAAACGTCACCCCAACCTGCTCGCCTGGCAATGGCGAGGCTACGCCGGCAACCACCGCAACCCGACCAACCTGGTCCTGCACCTGATCGCCGTCCCGCTGTTCATCCTCGGCGCGACCCTCCTGCTCGGCGGCCTGTTCGGCCTGGACCTGCTGCGCGTGGCGCTCGGCGTCATCGGCATCGTGGCCGGCCTGGCGCTCCAGGCCAAGGGCCATGCGCTGGAAGAACAGGCGCCGGAGCCCTTCAGCGATCGGCAGGACGCTGTCAGTCGATTGCTCGTCGAACAGTTCGTCACCTTCCCCCGCTTCCTCCTCAGTGGCGCCTGGTGGAAGGCCTGGCGCGCACGGCGCAAGTGACGGTTCGTCCGGGATTGCGCTCGGCCCTTCAGTTTTGCCGACGCACTGCCGATATAATCGACGGAATCCTGTCGTGGACCGACACCATGCCGTCATTGCGTCAATTAATCGTCTTCCTCTGCTGCCTTGGCGCCGCCCTCGCCCAGGCGACGCAGCCCGTGCCGCTGGGCGGACGGCCGATCGTCACCCTGCTGCAACCCGGCAAGCCGCCCCTGCGACTGACCCTCGCCGACCTCGAAGCCCTGCCCGGCGAGACTCTGGAAGCCCAGCTGCCCGGCGAAGCCAATGCCAAGTGGCAGGGGGTGCGCCTCAGCCTGCTGCTGGAACACCTGCGCCTGGCCCCGCCGAAGCGCCTGCGGGTGCTGGCGCTGAACGACTATTCGTCGATCATTCCGTACAGCGACCTCGAGACCTACCAGCCGATCCTCGCCTATCGCCGCAACGGTGCCTACATGACGATTCGCGAGCGTGGGCCGCTATTCATCATCTACCCCATGGCCCGCTATCCTGAGTTGAGAAACCAGGTCTACTACAACCGAACCGTCTGGCAGGTCAGTTCCATCACCCTTGAGTAAGCAACGCTCATGACTGTGCCGCTGCTCGATCCGACAAAGCTGCGCCGGCAACGCCAGATCATGGGTCTGTTGCTCGGCCTGGTGCTGGTCATGGCGCTGATCGCCGGGGCCGCGCTGTGGCTGGCGGTGCGCCAGGGCCAGCAACTGGCGCAACCGAACCTGCACAACGAGCTGTGGCAGACCTACTCCCTGCGCGCGGAGCTGAATCGCACGCTGGAGACCGCCCAGCGGATCGAACGTGGCGAGGGCCAACCCGACGACCTGGCGATCCGCCTCGAGGTGCTCGCCAGCCTGATCGCCCCCCTGCGCCGCCAGCACCTGTTCAGGCACCTCGCCGAGCCACGCCCGGAAGTGCAGGCCACCCTGCAACGCCTGATCGAACTCAGCGACCGCTGGTCGGACCAGGCCCCCTGGGGCGACCCCGCCGGCGCGCGGCGCCTGGCCGGCGAGATCAGCGAACGGCTTCCGGCGCTGCTGGAGCCGGCGCACCAGATCGTGGTCGCCAGCAACATCGCCCTGACCAACCAGTTGGACATCGACCGCAAGCACCTGCACCGGGCGTTCTACGCGCTGTTCTGGGCGCTGCTCGGGATCGGCGCCGGCGGCGCCCTGCTGGTGCTGCGCCTGGTCGCCGATTTCAGGCGCGCGCAGCAACTGGCCGGGCATCTGGTCGAGCTCAACGCCACCCTGGAGAGGCGCGTCGACGAACGCACCCGCCAGCTCAGCGAAGGCAAGGCGCTGCTGCATTTCATCCTCGAAGCCAGTCCCAGCGACGTGGTGCTGCTCAGCGCCTGCGGCGCGCGCATCCACTACGTCAACCCGCGCCTGCTCAGGCGCATCGGTTGCCGGGAGCAGGATGATTTCCGCCTGCCGCGGCTGTTCGCCAGCGCCAGCGAATACAGCCGCCTGCAGAATGCCCTGGAGGAGCGCGGCCAGGTCGACGGCTGGGAAGCCCAACTGTGCGGTGAAACGCCCTGCTGGGCGGTGATCTGCGCGCGCCACCTGGAAGTCGACGGCGAACCGGCGACCCTGATCTGGTGCTACGACATCAGCCGGCGCAAGGCCATGGAGCAGGAGCTGCGCCTGCTGGCCAGCACCGACACCCTGACCGGCCTGCACAACCGCCACTCGTTCCTGCACCAGGCGGAGCTCATGCTCAAGGCCGCGGAACGCTTCCATCACCCATGCGTGGCGCTGATGCTGGACATCGACCATTTCAAGAGCATCAACGATGGCCACGGCCACCTGACCGGCGACCGTGCCTTGCAGCGGGTGGCCGAGACCCTGCGCCAGGGCCTGCGCGAAGTGGACCTGCTCGGCCGCCTGGGCGGTGAGGAGTTCGCCGCGATGCTTCCGGAAATCTCCCTGGACCAGGCGCTGGACGTCGCCGAGCGCCTGCGCGCCGGCGTCGAGGCGCTACGGGTGAGCAATCCCGACGGCGAGCCACTGCGGATGACCGTGAGCATCGGCGTGGCCCTGCGCAAGGACGTCGGGGACGACCTGGAAAGCCTGCTGGTGCGTGCCGACAGCGCGCTCTACCAGGCCAAGAGCGGCGGGCGCAACCGCACCGAGTACACGCCCGCCTGAGGCGCCCTCAGCCGAACACCGTCACCATCTGCCGGCTGATCGCCAGCAGGCGGCCGTCGGCGCTCCACATCCGCGCCGCCACGTGGCCGTAGCCGTCGCGGGCCTCTTCGATCTCCGCCAGGTAGCGGCACCAGTCGCCGCAGCGCTGCTCCGGCAGCGGCTGGACGAACTCGGCGGTCCAGGTCAGCGAGCTGGCCATCGCCGGCGTGCCCAGGTGCGGCAACAGCGCCGGCGGCCAGGAGTCGAGCAGCGCAAGCAGGTGGGAAACCTCCATGGGCTCTCCCTCGGGTTCGTCGCGGAAACGCATCCAGCCGCCCATCTGGCGCGACTTGTTCGAAGAGAACGGCAGGCCGCCCACTGCCCAGCGCATGGCGATGTAGCGAGTGAACTCCGGAGTCACGTTACGGATATAAGGCAGTTCCTGGCTCTCTTCGGGGCCCTTCATTCCGGCCGCCGGCAACGCTTCCACCGCCACCGCCGAAGCGCGGGCGACGCCGAAGCTGGCCTGGACCAGCGTGACCACCTGCTCGCCCTGGCTGACCTCGACCTGCACCTGGCTCACCGCCTTGCCCTCGCGCAGCAGCCGGGCGCTGAAGCGAGCCGGCTGCCCGGGCGCCAGCGGCCCGACGAAACTCACGCTGACGGAGCGCAACGGGCGCTCCGCCTCGACCACCGTGCGCATGGCCTCGTAGGCCAGCGCCACCACCAGACCGCCGAAGGTGGCGCGCCCCTGGCCCCAACTGGCCGGTACCACCACGGAAGAAGGGTCGCGGCGGACCGCCTGGATCAATTCGGAAAAATTCATGTGTGCCTCGCGAGGGGTTTCGAGCGCCCATCTTAGGCGAGGCAGGCCCGCTGAAAAAAGCCGATCGGAATGCCGGCGCTCAGTGTTCGCCGAGCGCCTCCTGCAGCGTCTGCAAGGCCCTGGCGGCCTGTTCGCGGGCTCGTTCGAAGCGAACCGTCCAGAGGTCGCGCAACGGTGCCAGGTCGGGTTCGCGCTGGCAGCGCAGCAGCCACTGCTCGAGATCGTGCCAGTCGCCCAGCGCCGATTGCGCTGCCTTCAGCGGCGTCAGCAGCGAAGTGGGGATGCTGCAGTCCCGCGGATAGGCCTCCAGGCCGTAGCGCACCCGTTTGATCCGCAGCCGCAGCGGATGCCAGTGGGCATAGGTGGTGTCCGCCAGTTCCGCGCGCAGCGCCTGCCATTGCCGGCGCAGGCGCTTGCGCACCCGTCCGTGCAGCCCCTCCAGCACCGCATGGCGCTGCGCCGTGCGCAACAGCGTCGGCCAGACGTCCAGGCACAGTTGCAGGCGATGCAGCGGCTGGCTGGCGCGCACCGCCATGTAGCCCGACTCGAGCACTGGCCGGCGAACCGCCTGCGCGTCCCGCAGACCTTCGGCGGCGAGCGCCGGCAGCAGCACCTCCAGGTCGCGGATCGGCCCGCTGAGGCGGCCCAGTTCGGCGGCGGCCCGCTCCAGTTCCTCGACCCCGGGCACGCCGCGGATCGGCCGCAGCAGGCTGCGCAGGCGCCGCAGGGCGATGCGCAGGTCATGCAGCGCCTCGCCGTCGGTGCGTGCCTCCAGGCGTGCGACCGCCGCCATCAACGCCACCTGCTGGCCGATCACCTCGGCCAGCAGCCCATCGACGAACCGCGTCATGCCCTCTCCTCCTCAGCCATCCCGCCTCGGCGCACGCCCCAGGCGCCAGGGCAACGCCCGGCGCAACGCGCGCAGCCGCAACCCTGGATCATCCGCCCCGCCGTGTCCATAGCGCTGCGCCTCGAAGGCGTCGACGAAGCCGCCGATCGCCGCCGCCTGCGCCGGCAGGACGCGGGCGGCGCGCTCACCGAAGGCGCGCAGCCCCTCCCCCGGCGAGCGGCGCAGGCCCTGGCCTTCCAGCAGGCGCTCGAAACGTCGCAGCTGGCGATCCTGGGCATCGCCGCGAGCCTGCCAGGGCTTGAGCAGGAACAGCGCCAGCAGGCCCACCAGCAGCGCACCGGCGCCCCCCAGGAGCAGGCCCAGGCGGGTCGGGTCCAATCCACCGAACCAGCGCTGCAGGAAGGCCCCCTGCTGTTCGCCCTGGTAGGACAGGACCCAGCGCTGCCAGCCGTAATTGAGGTTGTCCCAGGCCAGGCGCATCTCGTTGAACCAGGGCAGGCCGCGGTAGCGCAGCGCCGACAGCGGCGAGTCGGCGAGGAAGTCGTCCTGCCCCGCCAGCGCCTCCTCGAGCCCCTGCTCGATGCGCTCCGGCGCCACCTGGTAGGTCGGGTCGACGCTGCGCCAACCCTGCCCCGGCTGCCAGTACTCGACCCAGGCGTGGGCATCGAACTGGTGGACCAGCAGGTAGTTGCCGGCCGGATTCAACTCGCCGCCCTGGTAGCCGGCCACCACTCGCGCCGGTATCCCCGCGGCGCGCAGGACGAAGGTCATCGCCCCGGCGTAGTGGGCGCAGAAGCCGCTGCGCGTCTCGAAGAGGAACGCATCCACGCCGTCGGCCCCGGTTGCCGGCGGTTTCAGCGTGTAGGCGAAGGGCTCCCGGTTGAACCGTCGCAGCAGTGCCTCGACCAGCGCCTGCGGTTGCCCGTGGGCCTGGCGCAGCGACTCGGCCAGGGCTCGCGCGCGCGGGTTGCCCTGGGCTGGCAACTGCAGGTTGCGCCAGCGCGTCCGCGGGTCGATGCCGGCTTCCCGCAGCGCCTGCGGCCAGGAACTGACGCGGTAGAACAGGCGCTGCTCCACCGGGCGCCGGCGCTGCAGGTGGAAATCGCTCATCAGCCGGGTGTCGGCCTGGTCGGTCTGGGCCACATCGAGGGCGAACAGCCAGGATTGCGAGCTGGGCTGCATGATCACCTCGTAGCGCAACTCCGGGCCACGCTTCTGCCACAGGCCGGCGCTGTCGCCGTCCCACTGCGGCCCCTGCGACCAGCGCCGGCCGTCGAAGCGCTCCAGGGTCAGGGCGCGCCAGTAGAGCTGCTCGCGCGGCGGCGGCGCGCCGTCGAAGCGGACCCGGAAGGCCAGTTCGGCGGAACGCCCGAGCTCGGCGATATCCCCCGGCGCCATGCTTTCCGAGAGACCGGTGACGCCCTTGTCGCTCGGCATCGGCAGCGACCACAACGGCCCCAGCCGCGGGAAGAACAGAAACAGCAGGAGCATCAGCGGCAGCGCCTGCAGCAGCAGGACGGCGGCCAGGCGCAGGGTCGGCCAGGGCCGCGCGGCGAATCCGCTCTGCTGCAGGCCGATCAGCGCCGCCAGCAGCGCGGTCAGCGGCAACAGGCTGTACAGCGCGGCGAGGAAGCCGTCGTCGAACAGGTAGCCGACCAGCACCGCGAAGAAGCCGAGGAACACCAGCACCAGGGCGTCGCGGCGGGTCTTCATTTCCACCAGCTTGAGGATGAACGCGGCGATCAGCAGCACCGCCCCGGCATCCAGCCCGACCAGGCTGCCGCGCGCCAGCCAGACCCCGGCTCCGGCGAGCAGCGCCAGGGCCAGCTTGACCCAGGTCCCCGGGTAGCCGGCGCGCATGCGGAAGATCTGCACGCGCCAGGCCGCGCAGCCCAGCCACATGGCGACGATCCACGCCGGCAGGTAGGCCAGGTGCGGCAGGATCACCAGCACCTGCGCCACCAGCAGCCAGACCAGCGCGACCCGCGGGATGGCGTTCACCGCGGCGTCCGGAACAGCGCCAGGGCGCGCAGGCAGGCCTCGCGCTGCGCCTCGCCGGTGGCCGGCGGCAGGCGCGTCCCGGGCAACGACAGGCCGTAGGGTTGCTGCCGCGCGGACAACTCCAGGACCGCCTGGCACAGGCGTCCCAGGCGGCTCTCGACGTCGCCGCCGAGGCGCTCGAACTCCAGCCACAGGTCGTCGCCACCGAGCGCGGCGAAGTCTTTCACCAGCAGCCCCTGGCCACGGGAAAACGCCTTCCAGTGCAGGCGTCGCCGCGAATCCCCCGGCTGGTAGGCGCGCAGGCCCTGGTAATCATCGACGCCGGCGTTCGCCAGGGCGCGCCCCTGCTGCTCGGCATCGCGCTCGCCGGGCGCCTGGAAGCGCTCGCCGGGCAGCGGCCGCGGATAGACCAGGGCCTGTTGCCGCAGGTCGACCCAGCTCCAGGCCACCAGCAGGCCGAGGGGAAAGCGGCTTTCCACCCGCAAGCGCGCCGGCCGCAGCCAGCCGCGGCGCTCGGCGGGATGGAACAGCAGGACTTCGCCGGCCGCGTCGCGCCCCAGGTCGCTGTACTCCAGGGGCCGCTCCGGCCAGCCGACGGCGATGGCCTGGCGCGCCCGTCCCGGGCTTTCCAGGCGCACCCGGAAACCGGCACGCTCGCCGACGAACACCGCCTCCGCGCCCAGCGCGGTGAGGCGCAGGCCGGCGAGATTGCGATAGGTATGGAGGATGGTCACCACGCCAAGCGACAGGAGCAGGAACGTCAGTCCATAGGCCAGGCTGTTCTGGTAGTTGATCGCCGCCAGCAGCATCACCAGCAGCGCCAGGCCGAAGGCGCCGCCCTGACGGGTCGGCAGGATGAAGATACGCCGCTGGTTCAGCTCGACGCTGCTCGCCGGCGGGATCCGCCGGTCCAGCCAGCGCTGCCAGCGTGCCCGGTTGCGCTGGCGCATCAGAGCGCCGGGACTTCGCGCAACAGCCACTGCACCAGCGCGCCGCCGCCATGGCCGGTGGGGTCGGCCTGGTCGCGCAGGCGGTGCCCGGCCACCGCCGGCAGCACCGCCTGGACGTCTTCCGGAATCACGTAGTCGCGTCCCGCCAGCAACGCCCAGGCACGCGCCGCGGCGAGCAGCGCCAGGCTGCCGCGCGGCGACAGGCCGAGGGCGAAGGCCGGCTGCGTGCGGGTCGCCTCGACCAGGCGCAGCACGTAGTCCACCAGCGCGTCGCTGGCACGGACCTTCGGCACTTCGGCCTGGAAAGCGGCCAGCGCCGCGTGGTCGAGCAGGGGCTCCAGGCGCGGCAGCAGATCGCGCCGGGCTTCGCCGAGCAGCAGCGAACGCTCCGCGGCGCGCCCGGGATAGCCCAGCGACAGGCGCATCAGGAAGCGGTCCAGCTGCGACTCCGGGAGAGAGAAGGTACCGCCCTGGCTGGCCGGGTTCTGCGTGGCGATGACGAAGAACGGCTCCGGCAGGGGCCGGGTCGCACCCTCGATGGTCACCTGGCCCTCTTCCATGGCCTCGAGCAGGGCGCTCTGGCTCTTCGGCGTGGCGCGGTTGATCTCGTCGGCGAGCACCAGCTCGGCGAAGATCGGCCCGGGATGGAAGACGAACTGCCCGCTGTCCTTGTCGAACACCGAAGTGCCGAGGATGTCGCCCGGCAGCAGGTCGGAGGTGAACTGGATGCGCTGGAAGCTGAGCCCGAGTACCCGCGCCAGGGCATGGCTGAGGGTGGTCTTGCCCATCCCCGGCAGATCCTCGATCAGCAGGTGACCGCGGGCCAGCAGGCAGGCCAGGGCCAGGCGTACCTGGTGGTCCTTGCCCAGCAGAATCTCGTCGACCGCCTTCAGACAGGCTTCCAGGGTGTTCAGCATCCCGACCTCGCGTTCCCGGGGAAAACAGCGATCCTACTGGCCTGGCGCCAGCGGGCAAGGCGCTTGCAATTTTTCCTCACGAAACTGTGAATCCGTGCCACCGGAAGTGGCCGGAGCGCCCATTACCAGCCTAGACGCTGGCGAGGACAGGCGGCCACCGGCGCTATCCGCCACGCCGGGGCCGACGGGAGATGGGGGGAGCGCCTCAGCCCAGCTCGGCGACGATCGCCGCCAGCGCCTTGGCCGGGTCGGCGGCCTGGCTGATCGGACGACCGATCACCAGGTAGTCGGAACCGGCGTCCAGGGCCTGGCGCGGGGTGAGGATGCGCCGCTGGTCGTCCTGGGCGCTGCCGGCCGGGCGGATGCCCGGGGTCACCAGTTGCAGGCGCGGATGGGCGCCCTTCAGCGCCGGCGCTTCCTGGGCCGAGCAGACCAGGCCGTCCATGCCGGCTTTCTCCGCCAGCGCGGCGAGCCGCAGCACCTGCTCCTGCGGCTCGATGTCGAGGCCGATGCCGGCCAGGTCCTCGCGCTCCATGCTGGTCAGCACGGTGACCCCGATCAGCAGCGGCTTCGGCCCGTTGAACGCCTCCAGCGTCTCGCGGCAGGCGGCCATCATGCGCAGGCCGCCGGAGCAGTGCACGTTGACCATCCACACGCCCATCTCGGCGGCGGCCTTCACCGCCATCGCGGTGGTGTTCGGGATGTCATGGAATTTCAGGTCGAGGAATACCTCGAAGCCCTTGTCGCGCAGGATCTCGACGATGCCCGCGGCGCAGCTGGTGAAGAGTTCCTTGCCGACCTTCACCCGGCACAGTTTCGGATCCAGCTGATCGGCCAGCGCCAGGGCGGCCTCACGGGTGGGGAAATCCAGGGCGACGATGATGGGGGACTGGCAGGCGGACATGGGCTCTCTCGCGGCGAATCGAAAACGGCGCGCATTGTCGCAGAATCCGGGCGTTTGCCGTAGCCCGGATCGCGCCGGGGGGACGAACGTCGCCGGGACACCTAGAGCCGCGCGCGGAGCAGCCGCTCCAGCCAGTCGACGAAGGCCTTGACCCGCCGCGACAGGTGCCGGCGGTGCGGATACAGGGCATAGACCGGCATCGCCTCGGCCCGCCATTGCGGCAGCACTTCGCGCAGTTCGCCGCGCTCGATGTGCTCACGAACGTCGTAGGCGGGAATCTGGATCAGCCCGAGGCCGGACAGGCAACAGGCGATGTAGCTCTCCGCATTGTTCACCGTGACCCGGCTGCGCAGCACGCGGGTCACGCTGCGGCCGCCCTCGCGGTACTCCCAGGGCAGCACCCGGCCACTGGTGGGCGAGGCGTAGTTCACCGCCCAGTGCCCGTCGAGCTGCTCCGGCGCCTGCGGCACGCCATGTTGCGCCAGGTAGGCGGGACTGGCGCAGTTGATCAGCGCCATCTCGCCCAGGCGCCGCGCCACCAGGCTGCTGTTGCCCAGTTGGCCGACCCGCAGGGCGCAGTCGACGCCCTCCTGCACCAGGTCCACCGAGCGGTCGCTGGAGCCCAGCTCCAGCTCGATGTCCGGATGCTCGCGGAAGAACGCCGGCAACGCCGGTGCGATCAGCAGGCGCGCCACCCGGCTCGGCACGTCGACCTTGAGCCGGCCGCTGGCGCGGCTGCCGTCGCGAAACAGGCCTTCCAGCTCCTCCATGTCTTCCAGCAGATGGCGGCAGCGCTCCAGCACCGCGCTGCCGTCCTGGGTCAGCTGCACCTGGCGTGTGGTGCGGTGCAGCAGGCGGCTGCCGAGCTGTGCCTCGAGCTGCTGGACCGCCGCCGAGACCGTCGCACGCGGCATGTCCAGCAGGTCGGCGGCCTTGGTGAAACTGCCGGTTTCGGCGACGCGCAGGAACACCCGCATGCTGTCCAGACGATCCATGGGCGGGCCCTTCTCTCTATACGGGATGGCTGGACAGTCTATTCAGTCGGATCCCGTTTATCCAAGGAATCCTGACCAATAGCCTGGTAGCCCGCCTTGTCCCGGAGCCACCCATGCCCCACGCCCCGCTCGCCTCCGCTACGTCGGACATCAGCCCGTTATCGGAAGTCGCCGTTTTCTGGCGCGAGGCCGGCCCCAGCTTCTGGTTCGCCAAGGACCCCCGCTTCGACCGGCGCTTCCGCCTGCGCTTCGCCCAGGCCCATGAACTGGCCCGCGCCGAGCGCCTGCGGCCGGGCCACACAGACGCCCAGGCACATCTTGGCCTGCTGGTGCTGCTCGACCAGTATCCGCGCAACGCCTTCCGCGGCACCCCGCGCATGTACGCCAGCGACGCCCTGGCCCGGCGCTGGGCGAACCGGGCGCTGGCAGCCGGCCTGGACCGGCAGGTCGAGGAAGCGTTGCGGCTGTTCTTCTACCTGCCGTTCGCCCACGCCGAGAACCTCGTCGACCAGGATCGCTCGGTGGCGCTGAATCGCGGCCTCGGCCAGCCGTACCTGGACCACGCCCGTGGGCACCGCGAGATCATCCGCCGCTTCGGCCGCTTCCCGCACCGCAACCCGATCCTCGGCCGCTCGTCCAGCGCCGCGGAACTGGCCTTCCTCGCCGCTGGCGGCTTCGCCGGCTGAGCCGGCGGGATCAGCGGCCGCCCCCGTCCGCCGGCAGGCCGCGATCCAGCAGGCGATCCAGCAGCCAGTTGGCCGCCGGACCCAACGGCCGCTGCCGCGACCAGACCACGTCCACCGCCTGGCTGCGCGGCCAGCCGGCCACCGGCAACTCCTGCAGCCGTCCGTTGGCATAGCCGCTGACCAGCCAGCGCGGCAGCTCCGCCCAGCCGAAGCCGTGGGTGGCCATCTCCAGCAGCAGCAGATAGTTGGGCGCCGACCAGCAGCGCCCGCCGCTGGACGGCAGGCCGTCGTTGATCGCCGCGCCGGTCTCGCTATAGGTGTTCAGGCGCAGCAGGCGCCATTCGGAAAGATCGCGCTCGGTCACCCGGGAGAGCGTCGCCAGGGGATGGTCGACGGCGGCGAACAGGCCGAACTCGGCGCGCTCGGCCACCGCCGCCACGCCCAGTTCCGGCGGGTAGTGCGGCTGCGCCGCGAGCAGGCCAAGGGTGGCGCGGCCACGGCTGACCTGGGCGATCACGTCCTGGTCCTCGGCGATCAGGCATTCGAACTCCAGTTCCGGGTAGCGCGCGTCCAGCTCGGCCAGGCGCGCCTCGTAGCGCGCCGAATGATAGGTATCGGACAGCGCCAGGGTCACCCGTGGCTCCGAGCCGCCGGCGAGCAGCGCGGCAACCCGGCGCAGGCGGTCGGAGGCGCCGAGGACCTCCTCGACCCGTCCCAGCAGCGTGCGCCCGGCCTCGGTCAGACGCGGCTGGCGACCGCTGCGCTCGAACAGTTCCAGACCGAGATCGATCTCCAGCCGGGCGATCGCCTCGCTGACCGTCGACTGGCTCTTGCCAAGCTTGCGCGCCGCCGCGCTGAAGGAGCCGAGGGAGACGGCCTGGACAAACGCCTCGAGTGATTCGGGAGAAAGGTGCATATCGGTTTTTCCGATGGTATCCAACTTAACCCTATCCCAGACTCCGATGACAATACAGCCCGAACCGTAACGACGAACCCGGAGCGTTCGCCATGAGCCACACCCCCACCGCCCTGAACAAGACCCTCAAGGAGCGGATCTTCCATGCCCTGGCCTTCGAGGGCCTGGCCGTCCTGCTCACCGCGCCGGTGCTGTCGCTGGTGATGGACAAGCCGCTGGCGCACATGGGTGCGCTGACGCTGATGTTCTCCACCGTGGCGATGCTCTGGAACATGCTTTTCAACAGTCTGTTCGACCGCGCCCAGCGGCGCATGGGCTTCCAGCGCACCCTGCAGGTGCGGGCGCTGCACGCGGCGCTCTTCGAACTGGGCCTGATCGTGGTGCTGGTGCCGCTGGCCGCCTGGTGGCTGTCCATCGGACTGGTCGAGGCGTTCCTCCTCGACATGGGCCTGATCCTGTTCTTCCTGCCCTACACCATGGTCTTCAACTGGAGCTACGACGTGCTCCGCGCGCGCCTGGTGGAAAATCGCCAGGCCGGGGCCGCCGGCTGCGACGCCGGCTGACGCGGCCTCAGGCGCTCAGGCGCTCGCGCAGCCGGCCGAGCATGCCGAGCAGGCTACCGACCCGCTCCTTCTCGCGCTCGTCGCGCGGCACCTCGGCCAGCCGGTCGACTTCCGGCAGGCCCTGCCCGCGCCACAGCAGGGCCTGCTCGGCGGCGGCCTTCAGGCCTTTCTCGAACAGCCCGCGGCGGATCGGCTTGGGCAGGTAGCGGAAGATCTGCGCCTGGTTGATCAGGTTCAGCAGGGCCTGGGTATCGCGGAACGGCGTGACCACCAGGCTGAGCAGGCGCGGATGGGCCTGGGCCAGCGACTTGAGCAGCGGTGCGGTGTCCTCGCCGGCCAGCTTCAGGTCGCTGACCAGCACCTCCACCGGCTCGGTGTTCAGCCACACCAGCGCCTCGGCCAGGTTGCGCGCGCGCAGCAGGCGATGCCCGCCGGCATGGCAGAAGGCGCCGACGCAGGCCAGGGTCTCCGGATCCTCGTCGAGCAGCAGTACGCTCAGCGGCGCCGCCAGCGAGGCCACCGGCGCCGCCGGCGGGAGCGCCTGGCGGCTGGCGATCTCCGCCGCCTGGCGTAGGGTGAAGGCCATTTCCTGGGGATTCCAGGGCTTGGTCAGGTAGCGGAAGATGCCGCCGTCGTTGAGCGCGTCGACGGCGGCGTCGAGGTCGGAATAGCCGGTGAGAAGGATCCGCAGGGTATCCGGACAACGTTCCCGGGCCTGCGCCAGCAACTCGGCGCCACTCATCCGCGGCATGCGCTGGTCGCTGACCAGCACCTGTACCCGCTCGCTCTTCAGGCGTTCCAGCGCGCGCCAGGGGTCGCTCTCGGTCAGCACCTGGTAGTGGCGGCGGAACTGCATGGCCAGGCTACGCAGGATGCGCTCCTCATCATCGACGAAGAGGATGCGGACGGGGGATGGGCTCATGTCAGGCGCTCCGTTGCAGTTCGCGGGCCTGCTCTCGCGGCAGGCTGATGAGGAAGCGGGTGCCGCGGCCCGGTTCGGAAGCCACGCGGATGCTCCCGCCGTGCTGCTGGATGATCTTGTAGCTGATCGACAGGCCGAGCCCGGTACCCTGCCCCACCGGCTTGGTGGTGAAGAACGGGTCGAAGATCCGGGCCAGGACTTCGGCCGGCATGCCCTTGCCGTTGTCCTGCACGGAGAGGTACACCTGGCGCTCGTCGGCCCAGCTCTTCAGCAGGATCCGGCCGAAACGCTCCATGGCCTGGGCGGCATTGGTCAGCAGGTTCAGCAGGACCTGGTTGATCTGCGACGGCGCGCAGGCGATCCGCGGCAACTCGCCCAGCTGGCTGCTGACCTCGGCCCGCTCCCTGATGCTGGCACGGGCGATCAGCAGGGCGTTGCGCACGCAATCGTTGAGGTCGACCTCCTCGCTGAAGACGCGGTCCAGGCGGGCGAAGTCCTTGAGCCCGGAGACCAGCTCGCCGATCTGGCCGAGACCGTAGCGGGTATCGGCGAACAGTTGCTGCAGGTCCTCGCGAACCTGCTCCACGGCTGCCTCGCGACGAGCCACGTCGGCCGCCTGCAGGGCCTGCGCCAGGCGCGTTTCGTCGCACTGCGGGTCGCCCAGGCAGTCGACCAGAGCCGCCTGGGCATCGGCCAGGCGCAGCAGCGGGTCGCTGAGTTCCTCCAGCAGCGCCAGGTTGTTGCCGACATAGCCGAGAGGCGTGTTCAACTCATGGGCGACCCCGGCCACCATCTGCCCGAGCGAAGCCATCTTTTCCGACTGCACCAGTTGCGCCTGGGACTCCTTGAGGTCCACCAGCGCCTTGCGCAGCACCCGGTTGCGCTGGGCGATGCGCGCCTCCATGGCCTTCAGCAGGTCGAGCACGGTGCCCAGGCCACGGTAGCGGCTCTCCTCGTCGATCAGGGCGAAGTCCTCGGTGATCGGGTATTGCAGGCGCCCGGTGACCTGCTGCGCAGCCTCTTCCAGGCTGGCGCCGAGGAATACGCTGAGGGGCGCCCGGTTCATCACCTCGCGCACCGGATGGCGGCCCCAGAGGTCGCGGCCGAAGCGCTGCATGAAGATGTCCTGGAGGGTGTAGCGGCTGACCAGGCCGAGCACCCGGCGTTCGTCGTCGACCACCGGCAGCGACAGGAAGGCGCGGTGCTCCGGCATCAGCAGGCGATCGGCGACATCGCTGATGCTCATCGCCGGGGTCAGCGGTTCCACCGGGCGCAACAGACGGGACAACGCGCTCGGAGACATCGGCAACCTCTCGACGGCAAGCCCGGACGGGGCAATGAAGGGATGGCCGCCAGTTAAGCAATGTCAGATTGCCAACATGTGACAGGCATCACGGCGCCTGGCCGCCATCCGCAACTTCGAGCGGGCAACGACAGTCTCAAGCACAAGGCGTGCGACCGGGAGTTGCCTGACAGAACGGCAAACCCGGCGTATGGTGGACAGTCAAATCGATGAGGAAGACGCTATGCCCTGGTATGCCTGGTTGATCATCGTGCTCGCCCTGGGCTCCATCGTCGGCGGGCTCCTGCTGCTGCGCGACTCGGCGAAGAAGCTGCCGCTGAGCGAGGAACAGCTCAAGCGCATCCACGAACGCAACGCCGAGCTGGACGCGCAGGAAGCGAAGGATCGCTGAACCCGTCGGCTCCGGACGGGTCATTAGCTCCAGGTCCGGGGCCGTTCCCGTTTTTTCTGGCAGAAGGTCCGTTCCTTGCGCTTTTCCCAACCGCGGGTCGAAATGCCTTTAGAATCCCTCCTTTAAACGGGAGGTTGCATGCTTGGGCGTCTGATACCGCTTCTACCCATTCTCTTTCTGCTCGGTGGATTCTTCACCGGGCATATCGCGCTGCTGACGGCGATCATCGTCCTGCTCTACATCCTCTGGGTGACCTATGCCGAGCGCTGGTTGCCGACACTGCTGTGGTGGCCGGTCAGCCTTGCCGCCAGCGCCCTCATCGCGATCCACTACCTGCCCGGCTTCATTCCCCTGCGCCTGTTCCCCTGGGACCTGGCCAGCGCCAGCCCGCCGATCCAGATGATCTGGCTGCCCTGGGACAAGGCCCTGGTCGCGCTGACCCTGCTCGCCTGGTGGCTGCGCCGGCCGAAGCAACCGCTGGTGTCGCTGGACATCACTGCGCTGGCGTTCTGCCTGACCTTCTTCGTGGTGCCGCTGCTGTCGATCATGACCAATGCCGCGAGCTGGCAGCCGAAGTGGCCGGAGGCCTTCTGGTGGTGGCTGGTGCTGAACGTCGGAGTGGTCTCGCTGGCCGAGGAGGCCTTCTTCCGCGGCCTGTTGCAGAGCCAGCTGATCCGCTGGTTCGGCGCCTGGCCGGGGATCATCGTCGCGACCCTCGCCTACGCGGCGCTGCACCTGCTGGTCAACCCGGTGTACGCGCTGCTGGCCGGGATCGCCGGGCTGGGCTACGGCATGGTCCTGCATTTCAGCGGGCGGCTGTCGCTGGCGGTGCTGCTGCACGCCTCGATCAATACCCTGCACTTCCTCCTGCTGAGCTACCCGTTCCGCCTGATCTCCGAGTGATCAGGCGTCCTTGAGCACCAGCGCCAGGGCCTCCTCGGCAAGCTGGTCGAGCGTCATCGGGCCTTCCGGCCGGAACCAGGTGGTAGTCCAGGACAGCGCCCCGGTGAGGAAACGCCGCAGGATGAACGGATCGCCCTGGCAGTAGCCGGCCAGGCGCGCCTCCCCCAGCACCTCCAGCCACATCTGCTCGTAGATGTCGCGCAGGCCGAGGATGTACTCCTGGCCCTCGGCGGACAGCGAGCGCCACTCGTAGACCAGCACCGCCATCGCCTCGCCGGTGCCGCCCATGATCGATTGCAGCTCGCAGCGGATCAGTCCCAGCACGCGCTCGCGCAGGTCCTGCGCGTCAGCCAGGGCGGCGCGCATCAGCGCGGTGTTGTAGAGGATGGTTTCCTCCATCACCGAGCGGAGGATCTCGTCCTTGCTCTTGAAGTGATGGAAGATGCTGCCCGACTGGATACCCACCGCGCTGGCCAGGTCGCGCACCGTGGTGCGCTCGTAGCCCTTGCTGCGGAACAGGTGGGCGGCGGTCTGCAACAGCTTGCCGCGGGCGCTTTCCGGGTCGGTGAGCTGTCCGCTGGCCACCAGTTCGAGCATTACTTCCCGGGCTTTCTGATCATCCAACGCTGAATTCCCCTTTTTCCGGATCGTCGGCGGCTCGGTGCCGCTCGTCCGCGCGCCCGACCGCTCCGTATGCGCCGACCGGCCTTACGACGTTCCCGCAAGTGCTTGTCAGCATTCATGAAATGTATGCCTGGGAAGACGACCGAGCAAGCGCTTGGGTAACACGCGTGACTGGATTTGTTTCCAGCCCCTTCTCAACCAAGCGCTTGCTTGGTAATGTCGCCCCACACTTTCGCCGTCACGGGTCAAGAACAATGCAAAAGACCGTACGCATCGGCTGCGCCTCGGCCTTCTGGGGCGACACCTGTACCGCCGCCGCCCAACTGGTGCGCGGCGCGCCGCTGGACTACCTGGTGTTCGACTACCTGGCCGAGATCACCCTGTCGATCATGGCCGGGGCCCGCCTGAAACAGCCGGACGCCGGCTACGCCACCGACTTCGTCGAGGTCCTCGCGCCGCTGCTCGCAGAGATCGCCGGGAAGAACATCCGGGTGATCAGCAACGCCGGCGGAGTCAATCCACAGGCCTGCGCAGCCGCCCTCGCCGCGGCCTGCGAAAAGGCCGGGGTGCGGCTGAAGATCGCCGTGCTGCACGGCGACAACCTGCAACCACGCCAGGCCGAGCTGGCCAAGGCTGGCATCCGCGAGATGTTCAGCGACGCGCCGTTGCCGCCGATGTGCGTCTCGATCAACGCCTACCTCGGCGCGCCGGGCATCGTCGAGGCCCTGCGCCTGGGCGCGGATATCGTGATCACCGGCCGGGTGGTCGACAGCGCGGTGGTCAGCGCCGCCCTGGTCCATGAGTTCGGCTGGGCCTGGGACGACTATGACCGCCTGGCCCAGGCCGCCCTCGCCGGTCACATCGTCGAATGCGGCGCACAATGCACCGGCGGCAACTTCACCGACTGGGAGCAGGTGCCGGACTACGAGCACATCGGCTTCCCCATCGTCGAGGTCGAGGCCGACGGGCGTTTCGTGGTGACCAAGGCGCCGGGCACCGGCGGCCTGGTCAGCGAACTGAGCGTCGGCGAACAGATGCTCTACGAGATCGGCGACCCACGCGCCTACCTGCTGCCCGACGTGGTCTGCGACTTCACCGAGGTGCGCCTGCGCCAGGCCGGTCCCGACCGGGTCGCGGTGGAGGGTGCGCGCGGCCTGCCGCCCACTGACCGGTACAAGGTCAGCGCCACCTATCCGGACGGTTTCCGCTGCACCGCCAGTTGCCTGATCGCCGGCATCGACGCGGTGAAGAAGGCCGAGCGGGTCAGCCGGGCGATCATCGCCAGGACCGAGGAACTCTTCGCCGCACGCGGCTGGGAACCCTACCGCGAGGTCAGCATCGAGCTGCTCGGCAGCGAAGCCACCTACGGTCCCCACGGGCGGCGCCAGGACAGCCGCGAAGTGGTGGTCAAGCTGGCCGCGCGGCATCCGCGCAAGGAGGCCCTGGTGCTGTTTTCCCGCGAGATCGCCCAGGCCGCCACCGGGATGGCGCCGGGCCTGACCGGAATCGTCGGCGGCCGGCCGACGGTGTATCCGGTGATCCGCCTGTTCTCCTTCCTGATCGACAAGGCGCAATGCGCGTTGAGCGTGGAGATCGACGGCCGGCGCCATCCGCTGGAACTGCCGCGCCTCGAAGCCTTCGACCCGGCGCGATTGGCCGAGGCGCGCCAGCCACCGCGCCCGGACCAGCCCGCCAGCGCCAGCGTGGCGCTGGTGAAGCTGGCGGTGGCCCGCTCCGGCGACAAGGGCAACCACAGCAACATCGGGGTCATGGCGCGGCGCCCGGAGTACCTGCCGTGGATCGCCGAGGCGCTGGAGGAAGGCGCGGTGGTGGACTGGATGCAGCACGTGCTCGACCCGCAGACCGGCCGGGTCGGCCGCTGGTACCTGCCGGGCAGCCACAGCCTGAACTTCCTGCTGGAGAACGCCCTCGGCGGCGGCGGCGTCGCCAGCCTGCGCATCGACCCGCAGGGCAAGGCCTTCGCCCAACAGTTGCTGGAGTTACCGGTGGCGGTGCCGCAGGCGCTCGCCGACGCGCTGGAGACGCAGGGCAGGTAACGACAATCATGAACGGCGAATGCGGCGTGGCGCCGCATCCACCCACAGGATTCATCGGAGTCACCAGAACAATGAGCTACGACTCGATCTTCCGGCCCGGCCTGTTCGCCGGCCAGACCATCATCGTCACCGGCGGCGGCAGCGGCATCGGCCGCTGCACCGCCCATGAGCTGGCGGCCCTCGGCGCCCACGTGGTGCTGATCGGACGCAAGGCGGAAAAGCTGGAGAAGACCGCCGGCGAGATCGTCGAGGACGGCGGCAGCGTCAGCTGGCACGCCTGCGACATCCGCGAGGAGGACGCGGTGAAAGGCCTGGTGGCGAACATCCTGGCCGAACGCGGGAGCATCCACCACCTGGTCAACAACGCCGGCGGCCAGTATCCCTCGCCCCTCGCCTCGATCAGCCAGAAGGGCTTCGAGACCGTGGTCCGCACCAACCTGGTCGGCGGCTTCCTGGTCGCCCGCGAAGTGTTCAACCAGTCGATGAGCAAGACCGGCGGCAGCATCGTCAACATGCTCGCCGACATGTGGGGCGGCATGCCCGGCATGGGCCACTCCGGCGCCGCGCGCTCCGGCATGGAGAACTTCACCAGGACCGCCGCCGTCGAGTGGGGCCATGCCGGCGTGCGGGTCAACGCGGTGGCGCCGGGCTGGATCGCCTCCAGCGGCATGGATACCTACGAAGGCGCGTTCAAGGCGGTGATCCCGACCCTGCGCGAGCACGTACCGCTCAAGCGCATCGGCAGCGAGTCGGAGGTCGCCGCCGCCATCGTCTTCCTGCTCTCCCCCGGCGCGGCCTTCATCAGCGGCAACACGATCCGCATCGACGGCGCCGCCAGCCAGGGCAGCCGCGCCTTCCCGCTGGTCAAGGGCAAGCCGGGACAAAGCCGCGCCTACAACGGCTTCCACCGCGCCTACCTGCCCGACGTGCTGAAGGACCAGGAGGACTGACATGCCCGCGATCCAGTCGCAACTCGACGTCAACGGCGAGGACTTCGCCCGCAATCGCCAGGCCATGCTCGCCGCCGTGGCCGGCTTTCGCGAGCTGGAGCGGAAGGTCCTGGACAAGGCCGCCGAGGCCCGGCCGAAGTTCGAGAAACGCGGCCAGTTGCTGCCGCGCGAACGCCTGGCGCTGCTGCTCGACCCTGGCGCGCCGTTCCTCGAACTGTCCTCGCTGGCCGGCTACAGGCTGCACGACGACAAGGACGGCACCCAGGCCGGTGGCGGGATCATCGCCGGGATCGGCTACATCGCCGGGGTGCGCTGCCTGGTCAGTGCCAGCAACAGCGCGATCAAGGGCGGCACCATCTCCCCGACCGGGCTGAAGAAGACCCTGCGCCTGCAGCAGATCGCCATGGAGAACAAGCTGCCGGTGGTGGCCCTCACCGAAAGCGGCGGCGCCAACCTCAACTACGCGGCGGAGATCTTCGTCGAAGGCGCGCGTGGCTTCGCCAACCAGGCGCGGCTCTCGGCCATGGGCATTCCCCAGGTCACCGTGGTGCACGGTTCCAGCACCGCCGGCGGCGCCTACCAGCCGGGGCTTTCCGACTACGTGGTGGTGGTGCGCGGCAAGGCCAAGATGTTCCTCGCCGGGCCACCGCTGCTCAAGGCCGCCACCGGCGAGATCGCCAGCGACGAGGAACTCGGCGGTGCCGAACTGCATGCCCAGGTCGCCGGCACCGCCGAGTACCTGGCGGAAAACGACGCCGACGGCGTGCGCCTGGCCCGCGAGATCATCGGCATGCTGCCATGGAACGCGCAACTGCCTGCGCGCCCGGCGCCCGCCTGGCGCGAACCGCTGTACCCGGTGGAGGAGCTGCTCGGGGTGGTCCCGGCCGACCCGAAGAAGCCCTACGACGTCCGCGAGATCGTCGCGCGCATCGCCGACGGCTCCGAGTTCCTCGACTTCAAGCACGAGTTCGACGGCCAGACCGTCTGCGGCCACCTGCGCATCGAGGGCCACGCCTGCGGCCTGATCGGCAACAACGGACCGATCACCCCGCAGGGCGCGGCCAAGGCGGCGCAGTTCATCCAGCTCTGCGAACAGAGCAACACGCCGCTGCTGTTCCTGCACAACACCACCGGCTTCATGGTCGGCACCGAGTCGGAGCGCCAGGGTGTGATCAAGCACGGCTCGAAGATGATCCAGGCGGTGGCCAACGCCCGCGTGCCCAAGCTGACCCTGGTGGTCGGCGGCTCCTACGGCGCCGGCAATTACGCGATGTGCGGCCGCGGCCTCGACCCGCGCTTCATCTTCGCCTGGCCGAACAGCCGCACCGCGGTGATGGGCGGCGCCCAGGCCGGCAAGGTGCTGCGCATCGTCACCGAGGAGAAGCACGCCAAGGAAGGCAAGGAAGCCGATCCGAAGATGCTCGACATGCTGGAAACCGTCACCGCGCAGAAGCTCGACAGCCAGTCCACCGCGCTGTACGGCACCGCCAGCCTGTGGGACGACGGCCTGGTCGACCCGCGCGACAGCCGCAGGCTGCTCGGCTACTTGCTGGATATCTGCGCGGAAGCCGAGGCGCGGCCGCTGAAGGGCAACAGCTTCGGCGTCGCGAGGTTCTGACTGAAACAACGGAGCCGGGGCGACAGCCCCTCTGCCCCTCCCCCCTGAAGAGAGGGAGCCAAACAGACCCGGTATGAAACGAACCGCCCAGCCACTCCGGAACACCCCCTCTCACTCCACGGAGAGGGTTGGGGAGAGGGCCGGAGGTCGAATCAAGACAAGGCCCAGGAGGAAAGACAACCCATGATCTTCACCCAGGAACACGAAGAACTCCGCCGCACCGTCCGCAGCTTCGTCGAGCGGGAAATCAACCCCCACGTCGACCAGTGGGAAAAGGACGGCCGCTTCCCGATCCACGACATCTTCCGCAAGGCCGGCGAACTCGGCCTGCTGGGCATCTCCAAGCCGGAGAAGTTCGGCGGCATGGGCCTGGACTACAGCTACTCGATCGTCGCCGCCGAGGAGTTCGGCGGCATCACCTGCGGCGGCATCCCGATGGCCATCGGCGTGCAGACCGACATGTGCACCCCGGCCCTGGCCCGCTTCGGTTCCGACGAGTTGCGCGAGGAATTCCTCCGCCCGGCCATCGCCGGCGAGATGGTCGGCTGCATCGGCGTCTCCGAGGTCGGCGCCGGCTCCGACGTCGCCGGCCTGAAGACCACCGCGCGCAAGGATGGCGACGACTATGTGATCAACGGCAGCAAGATGTGGATCACCAACTCGCCGTCGGCCGACTTCATGTGCCTGCTGGCCAATACCTCCGACGACAAGCCGCACGTCAACAAGTCGTTGATCATCGTGCCGATGAACACCCCGGGCATCACCCTCAGCCCGCACCTGGACAAGCTCGGCATGCGCAGTTCGGAGACCGCCCAGGTGTTCTTCGATAACGTCCGCGTGCCGCAGCGCAACCGCATCGGCGCGGAAGGCGCCGGCTTCATGATGCAGATGCTGCAGTTCCAGGAAGAACGGCTGTTCGGCGCGGCCAACATGATCAAGGGCCTGGAGCACTGCATCGACGTCACCATCGAATACTGCAAGGAGCGCAGGACCTTCGGCCAGCCGCTGATCGACAACCAGGTCATCCACTTCCGCATGGCCGAGATGATGACCGAGGTCGAGGCGCTGCGCGCCCTGGTCTACCAGGCCACCGAGCTGTACGTGAAAGGCAGGGACGTGACCCGCCTGGCTTCGATGGCCAAGCTCAAGGCCGGCCGCCTCGGCCGCGAGGTCAGCGACGCCTGCCTGCAGTACTGGGGCGGCATGGGCTTCATGTGGGACAACCCGGTCTCCCGCGCCTATCGCGACACCCGCCTGGTGTCCATCGGCGGCGGTGCCGACGAGATCATGCTCGGCATCATCTGCAAGCTGATGGGCATCCTGCCGGGCAAGAAGAAAGGCTGACGTTCCAGGAGGAAACCGGCATGAGCCTGCCGCATTGCGAGACCCTGCTGCTGGAACCCGTCGAAGGCGTCCTGCGGATCACCCTGAACCGCCCGCAAAGCCGCAACGCCATGAGCCTGGCGATGGTCGGCGAACTGCGCGCGGTGCTCGCCGCCGTGCGCGACGACCGTAGCGTGCGAGCGCTGGTGCTGCGCGGCGCCGGCGGGCACTTCTGCGCCGGCGGCGACATCAAGGACATGGCCGGCGCCCGCGCCGCCGGGGCGGAAGCCTATCGCACGCTGAACCGCGCCTTCGGCAGCCTGCTGGAGGAGGCCCAGGCCGCGCCGCAGCTGCTGGTGGCGCTGGTGGAAGGCGCGGTGCTCGGCGGCGGTTTCGGCCTGGCCTGCGTGTCGGACGTGGCGATCGCCGCCGCCGATGCGCAGTTCGGCCTGCCGGAAACCAGCCTCGGCATTCTCCCGGCGCAGATCGCGCCTTTCGTGGTCCGCCGCATCGGCCTGACCCAGGCACGCCGCCTGGCCCTCACCGCCGCCCGCTTCGACGGCCGCGAGGCGCTGCGCCTGGGCCTGGTGCATTTCTGCGAGGCCGACGCCGATGCCCTCGAACAGCGCCTGGAGGAAACCCTCGAGCAACTGCGCCGCTGCGCGCCGAACGCCAACGCCGCCACCAAGGCCCTGCTGCTGGCCAGCGAAAGCGGCGAACTCGGCGCCCTGCTGGACGATGCGGCGCGCCAGTTCGCCGAAGCGGTGGGCGGCGCCGAAGGCAGCGAAGGCACCCTGGCCTTCGTACAGAAACGCAAGCCGGTCTGGGCCCAGTGAGCCACGACCGCGAAACAGGGCAACAGCCTCCAGGAGCCGAACGACATGCCCAGCTTCAACAAGATCCTCGTCGCCAACCGCGGTGAAATCGCCTGCCGGGTGCTGCGCACCGCCCATGAACTGGGCTACCGCAGCGTCGCCGTGTACAGCGAGGCGGACGCCGACGCCCGCCATGTGCAACTGGCCGACGAGGCCGTGTGCATCGGCCCGGCACCGGTGGCGCAGTCCTACCTGGACCTCGAGGCGATCCTCGACGCCGCCCGTCGCAGCGGCGCCGAGGCGATCCACCCCGGCTACGGCTTCCTCTCCGAGAACGCCGAGTTCGCCCGAGCCTGCGAAGCCGCCGGGATCGTCTTCATCGGCCCGGATGCGGAAGCCATCCACCTGATGGGCAGCAAGCGCCTGTCGAAGATCGCCATGCTCGCCGCCGGGGTGCCGTGCATCCCCGGCTACGAAGGCGCCGAACAGGACGACGCGACCCTGCGGCGCGAGGCCGAACGCATCGGCTACCCGCTGATGATCAAGGCCAGCGCCGGCGGCGGCGGCCGCGGCATGCGCCTGGTGGAGGAACCCGACCAACTGCTGGACCAGTTGCGCACCGCGCGCTCGGAAGCGCTGGGCGCCTTCGGCAGCGCCGAACTGATCCTGGAGAAAGCCGTGCTGCGCCCGCGCCACGTGGAGATCCAGGTGTTCGGCGACCGCCACGGCAACCTGCTCTACCTCGGCGAACGCGACTGCTCGGTGCAGCGCCGCCACCAGAAGGTCATCGAGGAAGCCCCCTGCCCGGTGCTCGATGCCGACCTGCGTCGCGCCATGGGCGAGGCGGCGGTGAAGGCAGCGGCCTCGGTCAACTACGTGGGCGCCGGCACCGTCGAGTTTCTTCTCGCCGAGGATGGCCGCTTCTACTTCCTGGAGATGAATACCCGCCTGCAGGTCGAACACCCGGTCACCGAACTGGTCACCGGCCAGGACCTGGTGGCCTGGCAGATCCGCGTCGCCGAGGGCCATCCGCTGCCGCTGCGGCAGGAGCAGGTGGAACTGCGCGGGCATGCCATCGAGGTCCGCCTCTACGCCGAGGACGCCGGTCGCGGCTTCCTGCCGCAGACCGGCACGGTGCTGCGCTGGGACCCGGAACTGCTGCCCGGCGTACGCATCGACCATGGCTTGGTCGAGGGGCAGTCGGTGACGCCCTTCTACGACCCGATGCTGGCCAAGCTGATCGCCTACGGGGCGACCCGCGACGAAGCCCGGCGCAAGCTGATCCGCGCGCTGGAGCGCTGCGTGCTGCTGGGGGTCGACGGCAACCAGCGGTTCCTCGCCAACCTCCTGGCGCATCCGGACTTCGCCGCCGGCGAGGCGACCACCGCCTTCATCGGCGAACGCTTCGCCGAAGACCCCAGCCTGCAACCGCACCAGCCGGGCGCCGAGGAACTGGCCCTGGCCGCCGCCCTGCTCTACCAGGCCGGCGCCGAGGCCAGTGCGCACCAGCCCGGCCTGGCCGGCTGGCGCAGCGCCGCCGGGGCGCCGTGGAAGATCGCCCTGAAGCATGCCGAGCAACGCCTGGAGATCGATCTGGAAGTCCTCGAAAGCGGTCGCCGGCCGCGACTGCTGGCACGCCTGGAACGACGCGAGATCGCCGTGCGCCTGCTCGACTGCGACGGGCGCTGGGCCAGCGCCGAACTCGACGGCATTCGCCGCCGCCACGCCTACCACCTGGACGGCGGGCGCCTCTGGCTGTACGGCCACGGCGGCAACCTCGAACTGCTCGATGTCACCCACGCCGGCGCCAACGCCCAGGCCGGCGCCAGCTCCGGCACGGTCAAGGCGCCGATGGACGGCGCCATCGTCGAGGTGCTGGTCGGCGAAGGCGAACGGGTCGGCAAGGGCCAACTGCTGCTGGTACTGGAGGCAATGAAGATGGAACACCCGCTGAAGGCCGGGGTCGACGGCGTGGTCCGCCGCGTCCAGGTCGGCCGTGGCGAGCAGGTGCGCAACCGGCAGGTGCTGGTCGAGGTGGAAGCCGACGCCTGAGACAACCCGCCGCTCATCCGCAACGACGACGACAAGAAAACGGAGACGCCCATGTCACTGCACGGCAAGACCCTGTTCATCACCGGCGCCAGCCGCGGCATCGGCCGAGAGATAGCCCTGCGCGCCGCGCGCGACGGCGCCAACCTGGTGATCGCGGCGAAGAGCGCCGAACCGCATCCGAAGCTGGAAGGCACCATCTTCAGCGTCGCCGCCGAGGTCGAGGCCGCCGGTGGCCAGGCCCTGCCGCTGCAACTCGACGTGCGCGACGAACAGGCCGTGGCGGCGGCCATGGCCCGCGCCGCCGAACGTTTCGGCGGGATCGATGCGCTGGTCAACAACGCCGGGGCGATCCGCCTGGTCGGGGTGGAGAAGCTCGAACCCAGGCGCTTCGACCTGATGTACCAGATCAACACCCGCGCGGTGCTGGTCTGCAGCCAGGCTGCCCTGCCCTACCTGCGCGAAAGCGCCAACGGCCATATCCTCAGCCTCTCGCCGCCGATCAACCTGGCCGGCAAGTGGTTCGCCCAATACGGTCCCTATACGGTCACCAAGTACGGCATGAGCATGCTCACCCTGGGTATGCACGAGGAGTTCGGGAAGTACGCCATCAGCGTCAACGCGCTATGGCCGAAGACCATGATCGCCACCGCCGCCATCGAGTTCGAGCTGGGCAGCCGTGACGCCTTCCGCCGCGCACGCACCCCGGCGATCATGGCCGACGCCGCGCATGCCATTCTCACCAGCGAGGGGCGCAGCCTCAGCGGGCGCCTGCTGGTCGACGAGGAATTGCTGCGCGAACGCGGCCAGACCGATTTCGAGCAGTATCGCTACGACCCCGAGGGTGGCGCGCTGGTGCCCGACCTGTTCCTCGACTGAGGTCTCCGACGAAAGGCGCGCGGCGCTCTGCGGCGGGCTTCGGGGCTATTTGCCGAAGTGCCCCGGAGCGACCGCGCAACGGTCATAGCCGGGGCGGCGACTGCGGTCTAGAGTCGCGGGAGCGTCCCTACGCCCCGCACAACAACGACAAAGCGCGAGAGCCATGACCCACGCCGACCTGATCACCTTCAACCGTTTCGTTGCCCGCCTGCCCGCCACCTTCGGCCGCGTCCCGCGCATGCTGCGCGGCCTGTACTACACCGCGATTCGCAACCGCGAGAAGAGCCTGTCCCTGGGCTGGGCGCTGGAGCGCGCGGCACGCCTGTACCCGGACAACCCGGCGGTGCTCGACGGCCAGCGGCGAATCAGCTATGCCCTGTTCAACGGCTGGGCCAACCGCCTGGCGCGTGCCTTCAAGGCCGAGGGCGTAGGCCACGGCAGCGTGGTCGCGGTGATGCTGGAGAACCGCGTCGAGCTGCTGGCGATCCTCGCCGCGCTGGCCAAGCTCGGCGCCATCGGCGCGCTGGTCAACACCACCCAGCGCGGCAAGGTCCTGGTGCACAGCCTGAACCTGGTGAAGCCCGGTCACTTCGTGGTCGGCGAGGAACTGCGCGAAGTGTTCGAGGAAGTCCGCCAGGACGTGCTCGGCAACGCCGGCCACTGCTACTGGGTCGATGACGGCGATACCCTCGGCGATCCCGGCTCGCCGCCGATGGGCTGGCGCAACCTGATGCGCCTGGCCCAGGGACAGACCTCGGAAAACCTCGAGGATACCGGCAGGGTGCGGCTCAAGGATTCCTGCTTCTACATCTACACCTCCGGCACCACCGGCCTGCCGAAGGCTTCGATCATGAGCCACGGCAAGTGGATCAAGGCCTATGGCGGCTTCGGCCATTCCGGCCTGGGTCTTGGCCGCGACGACGTGCTCTACCTGACCCTGCCCTGCTACCACAACAACGCCGTGACCGTCTGCTGGAGCGCGGCGCTGGCCGGCGGCGCGGCCATGGCCCTGCGCCGCAAGTTCTCCGCCAGCGCTTTCTGGAAAGACGTACAGCACTACCGGGCGACCTGCTTCGGCTACATCGGCGAGCTCTGCCGCTACCTGCTGAACCAGCCGCCGTGCGCCGAGGAACGCGACAACAGCCTGACCTGCATGATCGGCAACGGCCTGCGCCCGTCGATCTGGGCCGAGTTCAAGCAACGCTTCGAGATCCAGCGGATCACCGAGTTCTACGCTTCCAGCGAAGGCAACATCGGCTTCACCAATGTGTTCAATTTCGACAATACCGTGGGTTTCTCCCCGGCCACCTACGCCATTGTCCGCTACGACCTGGAGAACGACCGCCCGGTACGCGACGCCAGGGGCTTCATGGAAAAGGTCGGCAAGGGCGAGGTCGGCCTGCTGATCAGCGAGATCAGCGCGAAGTGGCCGTTCGATGGCTACACCGACCCGGCCAAGAGCGAGGCGGTGATCCTCCGCGACGTGTTCAAGAAGGGCGACGCCTGGTTCAACACCGGCGACCTGATGCGCGACATCGGCTTCAAGCACACCCAGTTCGTCGACCGCCTCGGCGACACTTTCCGCTGGAAGGGCGAGAACGTATCCACCACCGAGGTGGAGAACGCCCTCGGCGCCTTCGACGGAGTCGAGGACGCGGTGGTCTACGGCGTGGAGATTCCCGGCACCAACGGTCGCTGCGGGATGGCCGCGCTACGCCTGGGCGATGGCACCGAGCTGGACCGCGACGCCCTCGCCGCGCACCTCGACCGCGAGCTGCCGGCCTATGCCGTGCCGGTGTTCCTGCGCCTGCTGCGCGAGGTCGAGACCACCGGTACCTTCAAGTACAAGAAGACCGACCTCAAGCGCGACGCCTACGACCCCTCCCGGGTGCAGGAGCCGCTGTTCGTCCGCCTGCCCGGCAGCGCCACCTACCAGCCGCTGGAGGCGGAGCTGTACCAGGCGTTGCAGGCGCAGCGCTATCGCTTCTGAGCGCCGGGGCGGCCTACTGGCGGAACTCGAACTGCAACTCGGCCCCTTCCAGGGGCCGTGATACGCCCAGTTCGCGGTCGCGATAGAGCAACTGGCCGTTGAGGCGGAAATCGCTGTCGTCCTTTTCCTCGAACATCGGCGGCAGCAGCGGCTTGGGCTTGTGCGTCTCGTCCGCCCCCGGCGGCGCCATCTTCTGCACCAGTTCCTTCGGCAGGCGCAGGTCCAGGCTGGCGCTCGGCAGCGGCTTGCGCACCTCGGGATCGAGACGGGTGTTGGAAGCGCGCTTCGCCGGCGCCGGCTTGTCCTTGGCGACCGCCTTGCTGGCCGGCTTCTGTGGCGCAGCCGCCGGCTTCGGCTTGGCCGGCGGCTTGGGCTCGGCGACCTGCCCAGCGCTCGGCGCGGCCTTCTTCGGAGCTGTTTCCGGCTCGACAGGTGCGGCAGGTGGCGGCTCCGGTGGTGGAGCCTGCACTGGCTGCACCGGAGCGCGCTGCTCCTGCAACGGTGCTTCCGGGGCTTTCTTTTCCGGCGCCTTGGAGCCGTCATCGCAGGCCGCCAGGAAGCAACCGGAAAGAACAACGACGCAAATTCGGCACAAAAGACGTTTCATAGTCACGCAGGTATGGCCAACTGCGGCAATGCTGACGGCAGACTGCAACCAAGGCAAGGGTTCGCTATCGTCATCCTGGCACTCCCTCCGTTGTTCGCACCATGCCTAACCTGCCATGGGCGGATAACCGCTTGATGTCAGCCCGCGATACCTCGCGGCGGCGCGGGTCATGGCCGTCATGGCTGTTTGCGGGCGCTCGCGGCCATCGTCGCGAGCCGTTCCAGGCGCTCCACCAGGTTCTCCCCGGGGAAACGCTTCTGCAGCTCGGCCAGCTGGGTCGCGGCCTGCTCCGCCTTGCCCTGCTCACGCAGGGCAAGGACGGCCCTGAGCGCCTCGTCGAGCACTTCCGGCTTCACCGCAACCGCCTTGCCCCTGGCCTGGGCAACGAAATCGCCGGCCAGCTCCGCCTGCACCTTCGCCTGCTGCGCGGCCTGGGCCGGCGGCCGGTCGGCCAGGGCAGCCGGAGCCGGCGGCGCGGCCTCTGCCATCAGCTGCGGCGCTTCCCCTGACGAAGCGTAGCTGGCCAGCAAGGCCGGGGGTTCCGCCATCTCGCCGGGTAGCGGAGCCGGCGCCGCCGGTGCGCGCATGACCCGCTTCGCGGCGCCGGCCCCGGCGACTCCGTCGCGCAGGGGCACATCGCTGAACGCCACTTCGGGACGAGCCTGGCGCTCGGCGTCGTCAAGCACGTCGTGGCTGACCAGCCCCAGCACCAGCGCCACGCCCAGCAGGCTGGCGAAAGCCGCCTGCCAGCGCGGCCTGCGGGTGGCCTCCAGCCAGCGCCGCCACCAGGACCGGGCGGGTTCGGCATGCGCCGCCTGGCGTCGCGCGGCGGCGAGGATCGCCTGGTCCAGCACCGGCGCCGGCTGCTGCGGCGCGTGGGCGCGGAAATGCGCCAGCATCTGCTCTTCGGCGACGCTCGCGGAATGCTTCTGTGGGTTCATACCGCCACCTCCTCGGCCAGCAGCCGGCGCAGCTTCTGCACCGCATAGCGGAACCGGCTCTTCACCGTCTCCAGCGGCGACTGGGTGAGCGTGGCGATCTCGGCCAGTTCCAGTTCGCCGTGGGCGCGCATCAGGAATACTTCGCGCTGCTCCTCGGGCAGGGTCTGCAGCGCGCTCTGCAAGCGCTCGCCGTCGCGGATCAGGCTGAGCTGCTGCTCGGGGCCGGCGCCCTGGTCGGGTTGCGCGTGCAACTGTTCGTCGTAGCTGTCCTGCAACGGCTGGCGCTGGCCATGCTTGCGCCAGTGATCGATCAGGCGGTTGCGGGCGATCTGGTAGAGCCAGGTGCGGAAGCTCGCCCGGCCCTGCGGCTGGCTCTGGCTGCGGATCAGGCTGAGCCAGGTTTCCTGGTAGATCTCGTCGGCCAGCTCGGCCTGTCCGGCGAGACCGCAGAGAAATCGGTAGAGACCCTGCCGGTGGCGCTGGTAGAGCACCTCGAAGGCCGCGCTGTCGCCCTTGCGGTAACGCGCCAGCAGCGTTTCGTCGCTGCCGGCGGCGGCCGTGGCGCTGGTGGAGGCATGCATGCCGCTGGTCGACTCCTGTCCTGTATCAAAGGCGACCGAGAGCAGGCTCATCGGCCACATCCTTCGCGGCGCGCATCGGCGGCGCCGCGAAACGCCCGGACCGTCGCCAGAAGCGCGGCCGGAGCGGCTATCGGTAGACATTTTCCAGCACCGGACAGTTCGGCGAAAGCGCCGGTCCGGATGGAAGCCGGGAAAAACATCGAGACGACCTCGTCGTGCGGCGGAGATTATCCGCTGAGACGAAGCTGTCGAGGGATTCGGGTCAACCCTCGGGAAAATTCTTCGCGGGCTGCCGCGGGGCGCCCCTCAACCGAGGGAGCGCCTGGCGCTCAGGCGGCGATCAGGCCTTCCTGGCAAAGCTGTCCGGCGAGCATGCCGAGGGTCATGATCGCCCGCTCCGCCTCGCGGTTCCAGGGGATCCCGCAGGTCAGCCGCAGGCAGTTGTTGAACTGCTCGGTGTTGCTGAAGATCAGCCCCGGGGCGATGCTGATGCCCTGCTCCAGCGCCCGCACGTGCAGTTCCTTGGTGTTGACCTTGGCCGGCAGGCTGACCCAGAGGATGAAGCCGCCCTTGGGCCGGGTCATCTGCGTCCCTTCCGGGAAGTACTGCTGCACCGCCAGCTGGTAGGCGGTCATGTTCTTCCGGTACTCCTGGCGGATGTAGCGCAGGTGGCGGTCGTAGCCGCCGTTCTCCAGGTACGCGGCGACGCCCATCTGGGTCACGGTACAGGCCGAGTGGGTGGTGAAGGTCTGCAGGCGGCGGATCTCCTCCTGGTAGCGTTCGGCGATGATCCAGCCGATGCGCACGCCAGGCGAGATGGTCTTGGAGAAGCTCGAGCAGTAGATCACCCGGCCGTCGCGGTCGTGGGACTTGAGCGAGCGCGCCTGGCCCTGGTCGAACATCAGTTCGCCGTAGATGTCGTCCTCGACCACGCCGATGTTGTGCTCGGCGGTCAGCTTGAGCAGTTGCTTCTGGCGATCCTCGGGAATCGTCCCGCCGAAGGGATTGCTCAGTCGCGCGGTCAGCACCAGCGCCTTGATCGACCACTGGTTGGCCGCCAGTTGCAGCGCCTCCAGGCTGATCCCGGTACGCGGGTCGCTGGGGATCTCGATGACCTTCAGGCCCAGCACGTCGGCCAGTTGCAGCAGGCCGTAGTAGCTCGGCGACTCGGTGGCGATCAGGTCGCCAGGACGGGTCAGTACCCGCAGGGCCATGTGGATGGCGTCCACGCAGCCGTGGGTGATGGTCACCTGCGACGGATCGACCACCACGCCGGCGTCGCGCATGCGGATCGCCACCTGCCGCCGCAGCGGCTCGAAACCGGGGCTGAACATGTAGCTGAACGCCCGCGGGCTCTGGAAGCGGGTGACCTTGGCCAGTTGCTGGTGCAAGGCGCGCACCGGCAGGTAGTCCACGTGCGGCACCGCCGCGCCGAGCGGGAACACCCCCTCGCGGCGGGACTCGGCGAGCACCTGGTTGATGATGCTGCTACGGGTGACCAGGCCGGGACGCTCGACCCGCGCGATGTCCGGGGTCGGCGCGGTCAGCGCCGGGGTGCGGTGGACATAGAAGCCGGACTGCGGACGGGCGCGGATCAGGCCCTGGTCCTCGAGGGTGGCGTAGGCCTGCAGCACGGTGGCGTGGCTGACGTTCAGCTGGGTGCTGAGCTTGCGCACCGACGGCACCCGCTCGCCCGGCTGGTAGACGCCACGGCGGATGTCCTCGGCCAACTGCTGGGCGATGCGTTGGTAGAGCAGCAGATTGGTCATGGCGGGAATTCCTCGGCGATTGAACCGAAACAGTAGCTCAATTCATGTAACTGCTCCAGAACAGTTGGACCGGAAACCCCGCATACAGTCGCAAAACTGTACGGGTCGGTCGCGGGAACGATGGGTTGCCGCTGAAAAGAAAACCCGGGCGGTCGCCACCGGCCGGGCGCGGGCGGGAAGCGACCCCGCCAAGAGCCGCCTTGGGGAACGGCTTGGGGAAACCTCAGAAGCGCAAGGCGTCCGGCGCCGCGCGCTCGCCGGTCGACGCTTGCCAGGCGAAGGGACTTGCCGCGAGGCCGAGGTCGCCGAACAGGCGGAAGTCCGGAAGCTCGGCGGGCTGGCGCGAGACCGGGGAAAAATCCTCGAGAGCCAGGCGGGTGACGAAGATCCGGGTCTCCACCTGCAGCGCCAGCAGGCTGACGCGTTCCGGCGTCGGGCAGTCCGCCTCGCCGCAGGACGCCGTAGAGGCGGCCAGCAGCAGCTCCTGGCGGCGGGCTTCGGGAACCGCGCGGAGTTCGGCGGCGAACGACGGCTGGCACAGGCTCAGCAGCAACGGCAGGATGAAACGGGTAAGGCGGAACGGGCGGCTCATGCGGACTCCTGGACGGCAGCGGGGAACTCCCGCGGGCTGTAAAGGATTGTTCCGCAACTGCCGGTCGAGATGTTTCGAACCCGGTCAGCAGAGTTCGTGAAGCCAGTTCAGCACGCCCAGGGCGATCAGCTCGGCATCGCTGTTGAGGCCGATCTTGACCATCGCGTTCTTCTTGTGGGTGCTGATGGTGGACACGCTGCGCATGGTCCGCTGCGCGATCTCGCTGACCGTGTCGCCCCGCGCCAGGCGACGGAGGATATCGATCTCGGTGGGGCTCAGCGGCTTGCCGGCGTGTCGTTGCGGCTGTAGGCCGGGGTCGAGGAAGGTCTGTCCGAGCGCCATGCATTCCAGCGCGCTCTGCAGGGTGTCCAGGGGGCTGCGCTTGCTGATGTAGGCCGAGGCGCCGCTGCGCAGCACCGCCTTGGCCAGCAGCGGCGCGCTGAATATCGAATAGACCATCACCTTCAGTTGCGGGCAACGCCGGGTCAGCCATTCCACCAGGTGGATGCCATCGCGGCTGCGCTGCCCGGGCAGGCCCAGCTCGGTGATCAGGATGCAGTCCGGCGGCAGCTCGGCCAACCGCGCCAGCAGGCTGTCGCTGTCGCCGACCACCGCCAGCACCTGGCGTCCGCACGCTTCGTCCAGGTAACGCTGCAGGGCCCACTGCATGACCGGGAGGGAGTCGGCGATCACCACGCCGGGCCGTGTTTCGTTCGAACTCATTGCGCATCTCTACTCGTTATTACGAAATACAAGGTGCTTATGCTGCCCTGATTGGTGCTCGAACTATTTCGATCCCGATGATAACGCCGCTTTCCCGCACCGCAGGGAGGAACAACCACCCGCGACGCCGCGGCAGACGAAAAAGCCCCGGTCCTCGCGGTACCGGGGCTTTCCCGAGCCGGGCATGGCTCAGCGCGGCGCGCTGAGCTGGCCCTTGTCGTTGGAGAAGACGATCTCCACCCGGCGGTTCTGCGCCCGTCCGCGATTGGACGCGTTGTCGGTGACCGGGAAGGCCTCGCCATAGCCGGCCACCTGCATGCGCGCGGGATCCACGCCGAGATCGGCGAGCACGTCGGCCACCGCCTGGGCGCGCGCGCGGGACAGGTCGAGGTTGGCCTGCCGGTCGCCGACGCTGTCGGTGTAGCCTTCGATGCGGATCACCCGCCGCGGGTTGAGCTGGAGGAACTGCACCAGCTTCAGCGCGGTGCGGTTGGCCGCCGGCTTGAGCTCGGCGCGGTTGAAGTCGAACAGTACGTCGCCGAGGGTCAGCACCAGGCCACGCTCGGTTTCCTCGGTGCTGAGGCTGGCGATTTCCTCGCTCAGGCGCTGGCCCTGTTCCTGCACGCTGAGCAGCTTGGCTTCGCGCAGGGCCAGTTGCAGGCGCTCGCGCTCCAGTTGCAGGCGGACCAGGCGCTCCTGGTTGAGATTGAGCTGCGCATGCTGGCGGGCGATCTCGCTGTAGCGCTGGCTCAGGTAGGCGTACTGGATCACGTCGCTGCTGCTGCCCCAGTAGCTGGACAGGCGCTCGGCACGGGCCAGCGACTCGCCGGCGCGGATCACGTCCTTGGGCGCCGCGCGCAGCACATCGGAATCTTCCTTGACCTGGTCGAACTCGCTCTGCGCCTTGGCCAGCGACTGTTCGCTGAGCTTGTGGTCGGCGCAGCCGACCAGCGCGGCGCAGGCCAGCAGGGTGGCGAGGAGCGTGGTTTTCCCCGGCATCAGTGGACCTCCCCCAGTTGCCTGCGCAGGCGCTTCAGGCTCTTGTCCAGCTCGCCGAGCTGGTCCTTGCTCTTCTGCGTCAGCACCTTGGACTCGGCGAGACGCGCGTCCAGCTCGGCCTGCTCGGCCAGCAGCCGGGCCTTCTTGTAGGATTCCGCAGTCAGCGCGATCTGCGCCGCGGCGTACTTGTCCTGGGCCAGCTTCAGCTCGGCCACGTCATCGGTGGCGCCGACCGCCTCGGCCTGCCTGAGGGCCTGCTCGGTCAGGCGCATCTGCTCCAGCGGAGCCGGGTCGTTGCTCGCACAACCGCTCAGGGTCAGCGCGGCGAGGCCTGCGGCCATCATCCATCGAATGCTCACAAGTCACTTTCCTGCGTTGTCGGACGGGCGCCGGAAGCCGGCAATTGCTGGGCTTTCCAGCGTTCGAGATTGTCCTGCAAGAGCGTTACGGGAACGCCGGCAGCCGACAATTCTGTCATCTTTTTCGCCAGTTGTCCGCGCAGCCACGGATCGTTGCAGGCGGAGTTGTGCGACAGCGCCAGGTACAGCCCCTCGCTGCTCAGCACCGGCTCCAGCGCCTGCAGGTCGTCGGCCATGCCCAGCGCCTCGACCTGGGCCTGCCCGGGCAGCGCCTGGTAGAGGAGGAACTCGCTGCGCTTGAGCATCAGGTCCTGCAGGCCCTGGGTCAGGCTCGGCACCGGTTTCAGGTCGAGGCTGGCCCTGGCGAAGCGGTCGAACTCCTCGCCCAGGCTGCCGCCGGCCAGCACGCTGCCCTTGTGCCCGATCAGATCGTCGCGGCCGATGAACGGAAACACGGCGTCCCTGTTCACCCAGGCCACCCCGCTGGTCATCAGGAACGGCGGATGCACGTAGTCCATGCTGCCGAGCCGGGCCAGGGTCAGGTAGGCCCCGGCGAGCAGGTCGGCGCGACCGCTGGTCACCTCTTCCTGGGCCTTCTCCCAGGAGCCGCCGTAGAGCACGTCGATGCGCACCCCGAGTTCCTTGCCCAGGCGCTGCAACAGGTCGGCGTTGGCGCCGATCAGGCGCTGCGGGTCCTGCGGGTCGCGCCACAGGTAGGGTGGGTATTCCGGGTTGCCGGTGGCCACCAGGCGCTCGCAGGAGCCGGCCGCCGCGGCCAGCCCCGGAACGAACAGCGCCGCCAGCAGGATGCCGGCCAGGCGGCGCGGGGAACAGCGAAAGGACATGGATTCAGGCTCCGCGGTACAGGGATGCGCGCAGCAGTCTGCCACATTTCCGCGCGCGCTCCCGCCCCGCTATTGCGATGGGTACCAGCGCGGCGTGTAGACCCAGGCCTCGCCGTCGGCGCGGGGGAAGCTGCAGGTGGTGGACGAGCCGACGATCACCAGGGTGCGCATGTCCACCTGCTCTACGCGCAGTTCGCCCAGGGTGGTGCGCAGCAGGCGCTCGCCGGGCCGGCCGATGTCGCGGCCGAGCACCACCAGGGTCTGCGGCGCACGATGGCGGGCGACGATCTCCAGCGCCCGTCCCAGTTGCCAGGGCCGCGCGCGCGAGATCGGGTTGTAGAAAGCCATCGCCAGGTCGGCGGCGGCGGCCAGGTCGAGGCGCCGTTCGATCACCTCCCAGGGCTTGAGGTTGTCCGACAGCGACAGCAGGCAGAAATCGTGGCCCAGCGGCGCCCCGGCCCTGGCCGCGGTGGCCAGGGCCGCCGAGACGCCAGGGAAGATGCGCAGTTCGACCGCGTCCCAGGCCGGCTCGCCGGCGCCATGCAGGGCTTCCAGCACCGCGGCGGCCATGGCGAACACGCCGGGATCGCCAGACGACACCACCACCACCGCCCTGCCCGTCGCCGCCAGTTCGAAGGCGTGCCGGGCGCGCTGCAGTTCTTCGCGGTTGTCGCTGCCGTGCAGCACCTGGCCGGCGCGGAACGGCCCGGCCATGTCGACATAGGTCTGGTAGCCGAGGATGTCCTCGGCCTCGTCCAGCGCCTGGCGCGCCGCCGGCACCATCAGCTCGGCGCAGCCGGGACCAAGGCCGATCACCGTGAGCCGGCCGCGGCGCTGGCCGATGGCGTCCATCGCCAAGGGCGCGGCGGCCAGCGCCAGTCGGCCGCCGACCTGTTCGGCAGCGGGCAAGGCGCGACGTAGGCGCGCGGCGGGGTCGGCTTCGGCGAGGAAGCGCAGCGGCACGCCGAGCGCTTCGGCGGCGGCCCGCAGACGCGGATCGGCCATCCGCGCGCTGTCGGCCAGCAGCCCACCCAGCGCCGCCTCGGCCAGCCCGGCGGCGGCCAGCGCCTGGCGCACCGCGTCCGCCGCCGCGTCGGCGGGTTCGAGCGCCGCCAGCACGCAGCGCGGATGGATCAGCAGTTCCTCGGCGCTCGGCGCCCGGGCGGAAGGAGTCACGTGAATCGCCAGCGTCGCCGCCGGGTCGCGCGGCAAACGGGCCGCGTCGAGCCAGCCGGCGACGCCCTCGACGCGCACCGGCTGGCCGCCGAGCAAGTCGGCAACGAAGCGCTTGCCCTGCTCCAGGTCGGCCAGGACATAGCCGGCGGGCGGGTTGAGCACGCAGGTGCCGAAGCGCAGTTCGCCGCTGGTGGTGATCGCCGGCGCCACGTCCAGCGCCTCGCCGATCTCCCGCGCCAGCCGGTTGACCCCGGCCAGCCCGCCGAGCAGCGGCACCACCGCGCTGCCGTCCTCGGCAACGGCCAGCACCGGCGGCTCCGCGCCCTTGCGTTGCAACAACGGCGCCAGGCTGCGGATGACGATGCCGGCGGCGCACAGGGCGACGATCGGCCGGTCGGCGCAATACAGTTCGCGCAGGGTGTCGCCGAAGTCCGTATAGGAACGGTCGGCCTCGACCCGCCCGGCGAGCCCGTGGACCAGCGCCCCGGGGTAGCGCGCCTGGACCCGCCGCGCGGTGGCCAGCGCGCCCTGGCCGAGGATGACGATGGCTGGCGCCTGGAGAATCTCACTCACCGCCCGCTCCTCCCTGCCACTTGTCGCCGGGCACGACGATCAGCGAGAAATACGGCGAGGCCATCGGCTCCACCTGTTCCAGCGGCACGATCCGCTGGTTGGCCATGGTCGCCCGCTCGACGTACAGCGCGCGGCGCTCGAGGCCAAGCTCGACCAGCACGCGGCGGACCTTGTCGAAATTGCGTCCGAGCTTCATCACCACCGCCGCGTCGGCGTCCGCCAGGCGCCGGCGCAACTCCTCCTCCGGCAACACCCCGGAGAGCACCGAGAGACTCTGGTTGCGGTACACCAGCGGCGCGCCGAGCACCGCCGCGCCGCCGAGCATCGAGCAGACGCCCGGCACCACCTCGCTGTCGTAGCGCGCCGCCAGGCGGTCATGGAGATACATGTAGGAGCCGTAGAAGAACGGGTCGCCCTCGCAGATCACCGCGACGTCGCGGCCGGCGTCCAGGTGCACGGCCAGTTGCTCGGCGGCGGTGTCGTAGAAGTCGCTGATGATGGTCTCGTAGCACAACGGCGGTTCCAGCTTCTCGGTGGTCACCGGATAGACCAGCGGCAGCCGCAGCTGGGCCTCGTCCAGATGCGCCTCGATGATGCCGAAGGCGTTGCCTTTCTTGCCCCTGGCCACGAAGTAGCCGACCACGGGCGCCGCGCGCAGCAGGCGCAGGGCCTTGAGAGTGATCAGTTCGGGATCGCCGGGGCCGACGCCCAGGCCCAGCAGGCGGCCTTTGCCATGACTCATCATTCGCGCTCCGTGGCCAGGGCGTTCACTGCCGCCGCGGCCATGGCGCTGCCGCCACGCCGGCCACGGACGATCACGTAGGGCACGCCACGGCTGTCGGCGGCGAGCATCTCCTTGGACTCCGCGGCGCCGACGAAGCCGACCGGGAAGCCCAGGATCAATGCCGGCTTGGGCGCGCCGGCGTCGAGCATTTCCAGCAGGTAGAACAGCGCGGTGGGCGCGTTGCCGATCACCACCACGCTGCCCTCCAGGTGCTCGCGCCAATGTTCCAGGGCCACCGCCGAGCGGGTGTTGCCGCGTTCCACGGCAAGCGCCGCGACGTCCGGCTCGTTGAGGGTGCAGATCACCCGGTTGTCGGCGGGCAGCCGCGAGCGGGTCACGCCCTCGGCGACCATCCGCGCGTCGCAGAGGATCGCCGCGCCGGCGGCCAGCGCGGCGCGTCCGGCGGCGCCGGCGCCCGGCGAAAAGCGCAGGTCGTCGACCACGTCGACCATGCCGCAGGCGTGGATCACCCGCACCGCGAGCTTTTCCAGATCGGCCGGGATGCCGGCGAGGTTCGCTTCGGCGCGGATGGTGGCGAACGACTGGCGATAGATCGCCTGGCCATCGCGGATGTAGTCAATCATGCGGAATTTCCGGAGGTGGGCTGGGAAGGCAGAGCCGCCAGGTAGTCGGCGGCCGTGGCGAAAGTCAGGCGGCTGGCCAGCAACTGGCCGAATCCGGGGTGGCGCGGATCGCGCCGGTACAGGTCGTAGAAACCGCCGTCGCGCGCCAGCAGGGTCAGCGGCGCACGGTGGGCGGCGGCGCAGGACCGTTCGCAGCCGCACAGGTGCAGTTGCGCCAGGTCGCTGCGCGGACCGAGGCGTTCGGCCATTCGCAGGGCGTCGCCCTTGGTGTCGGCCAGGCCCCTGGCGCAGGCGCTGGAACCGCTGCAGGCGATCAGCCGCGCCAACGGCGCGTCGGGCTCGCTCACCAGGCCGAGCCGGCGCAGGCCATGCAGCGCCTGGTCGGCCTCGGCGCGGGGCAGGTTCGGCAGCAGCACACCCTGCCAGGGCGTCAGGTGCAGGCTGCCGTCGCCGTGGCGTTCGACCAGTTCGGCGAGGCCTTCCAGGCCGGCAGCGTCGAGCCGGCCGAGCGGAGCCACCGCGCCGACCATCGCCAGGCCCGGCTGGCGTTGCGGCTGGACGCCGAGATGACTCCACGGACGCCCCGGCGAACGCCGCCAGGCCGCCACCCGCTCGTCGCGGCACAGGGGGAACTCCAGGCGCGCCTGCAAGGCCTCCAGCAAGGGCTCCCCGGCCAGGTCCTGCAACAGATGGCGCATCCGCGTCTGGTGCGGCTGGGCGCGCTCGAGGAACAGGTCGAGCAGCGCCAGCACCAGGGCCTCGCCGCGTTCAGCCGGCAACGCCGCCAGGGGCCGGTCGTGGGCCGGACAGCCGGCGAGGCCGAAGACCAGCGTCGCGGTCGACGCGCCGGGCATCGGCGAGAGCCAGATGTCATGGGGATGTTCGAGCATCGCCAGGTCTTCGCCGCCGTCCAGCTGGATGGCGAACTTGGCCGACAGCGCGTGGTAGCGGCTGTCCGCCTGGAGCCGCAGCAACATTCGCGCGGCCAGCGGGCGTACATCCAGCGACAGGTGCGGATCGAGCCCGGCGGCCGGGCTGAGCATCAGGTTGCGCACGTCGTCGGCGCCGGCCAGGGCGCCATGCCGGGGACCGAGGCCGGCGTCCAGCAGGCGGCGGACAAGCCGCTCTTCCTCGCCGCGCCGCACGCCGCGCAGTTGCAGGTTGGACCGATTGGTCGCCTCGATCACGCCGCTGGCGCAATCCCGCGCCGCGGCCGCCACGGCGCGCGCCTGGACGGCTTCCAGGCGGCCGGCGTCGAGCTTGATGCGACAGATGCCGCCGTCCAGCGCCTGGACGATGCGCAGCAGGCCGGGACAGGGCGACGGACGTGGTACGGGCAGGGGCACCGGGGTCTGGTCGTCGTTCAAAACGCTACTCGAGTCGACGTCGCGGCGACCGGACCGCTGTCCCCAGGGACAGACCACGGCATCGGTACACCCCGCCCGATGTTGGCACTCGCGACTGGTTTCGGCGGCAGGTCTCCTGGCTCGCAGCTCGGCATTCCGCCCACGGGCGGAACCTCCGCTTCGCGCCGCCTTCCCGGAAACCCAGTGGCGAATGGCGCGAAGACACGCTGCATACAGTTGCGGGGGCAGCCACGGCTGGCTCCAGGCTTTCGGCAAGCCCCGGAACTCCGTATTCCCTCTTCGGCCCTCGATGGCCCCCCGCACGTTATCGCGAAAGGGCCGGGCACCGACGAACGCGCTATTATGCCGCCCAGCCCGGGACAGGGAAAACCCATTCCGTCCGGAAACCGTCGCGGGCCCTTCACAGACGCATTTCAGGAGAACCCGCACCGTGTCATCGGCAGACTCGACGCCGCCCTGGCTGACCCTGGTGGGCATCGGCGAGGACGGTTATCCCGGCCTCGGCAAGCAGGCCCGGCGTGCCCTGCTGCAGGCCAGCCGGATCGTCGGCGCGGCGCGCCAGCTGGAACTGCTGCCGCCGTGCATCGGCGCCGCCCGCGAAACCTGGCCGACGCCGTTCTCCCTGGAACCATTGCTGGCCCGGCGCGGCCAGCCGACCTGCGTGCTGGCCAGCGGCGACCCGATGCTGTTCGGCGTCGGCGCCAGTCTCGCCCGGCAACTGCCGGCGACCGAACTGCGGGTCCTGCCGGCGCCCTCCTCCCTCTCGCTGGCCGCCGCCCGCCTCGGCTGGGCCCTGCAGGAGGTCGCCTGCCTGTCGCTGGTGGCGCGCCCGCTGGCGGCGCTGCAGGCACAGGTCCACGACGGCCGGCGCCTGCTGGTCCTCAGCAACGACGGCGACAGCCCGGCCGCCATCGCCCGCCTGTTGAACGCCCGTGGCTTCGGCGCCAGTCGCCTGAGCGTGCTGGAACACCTCGGCGGGCCGCTCGAGCGCCGTCTCGACGGCCTCGCCGGCGACTGGTCGCTGCCGCGCGCCGCCGATCTCAACCTGGTGGCGGTGGAATGCCGCGCCGGCGCCGGCGCCGTGCGCCTGCCGCTGACCCCGGGCCTGGCCGACGAAGCCTATCGCCACGACGGCCAGTTGACCAAGCGCGACGTCCGCGCCGTGACCCTGGCGCGCCTGGCGCCCTGCCCCGGCGAGCTGCTCTGGGACGTCGGCGCCGGCTGCGGCTCCATCGGCATCGAGTGGATGCGCGCACATCCCGGCTGCCGGGCGATCGCCGTCGAGGCCAACGAAGAACGCCAGGATCACATCCGCCACAACCGCGACGCCCTCGGCGTGCCGACCCTGCACCTGGTCGCCGGCAGCGCCCCGGAAGCGCTGCTGGAGCTGCCGGCCCCCGACGCCATCTTCATCGGCGGCGGCGTCACCGCCGAGGGCGTCCTGGAAACCTGCTGGGAGCGCCTGCGCCCCGGCGGCCGGCTGCTGGCCAACGCGGTCACCCTGCAGAGCGAACGGGTGCTGCTCGACTGGCAGCAGCGCCTGGGCGGCGAACTGACCCGCATCGGCGTCGCCCACGCGCGTCCCCTGGGCGGTTTCGACACCTGGCGCCAGGCGCTGCCGATCACCCTGCTGGAACTGCGCAAGCCGCTGACCCGGGACGCCCGCCGCGATGCGTGAGGAAACCCCGGAGCAGCCCGCGCCGCTGCGCAGCGGCTACACCACCGGCAGCTGCGCCACCGCCACCAGCCTGGCGGCGGCGCGCCTGCTGCTGGGCGGCACGACCAGCGACGCGGTGCGGATCGTCCTGCCCAAGGGCCAGCAGGTGCCGATGCGCCTGGAGTTCTGCCGCGCCTGGGAGAACGGCGCGGAAGCCGGCACCCTCAAGGATGCCGGCGACGATCCCGACGTCACCCACGGTGCCCTGGTGTTCGCCCGGGTGCGCCTGAGCGCCGCGCCCGGCGTGCGCTTCCACGCCGGTCCCGGGGTCGGTACGGTGACCCGCCCGGGGCTGACCCTGGCGGTGGGCGAGCCGGCGATCAACCCGGTGCCGCGTCAGATGATGGAGCGTCACCTCACCCAGTTGGCCGCCGAACACGGCTACACCGGCGGCTTCGAGGTGACGATCGGCATCGAGGGCGGCGAGGCGCTGGCGCTGAAGACCATGAACCCGCGCCTGGGCATTCTCGGCGGGTTGTCGATCCTCGGTACCAGCGGCATCGTCCGGCCTTTCTCCTGCTCGGCCTACATCGCCTCGATCCACCAGGGCATCGACGTCGCCCGCGCCAATGGCGTGCGCCACATCGCCGCCTGCACCGGCAACGCCAGCGAGGACGCCATGCGTCGCCGCTACGCGCTGCCGGAGATAGCCCTGATCGAGATGGGCGACTTCGCCGGCGCGGTGCTCAAGCACCTGCGCAAGGCGCCGGTGGAAAAGCTCAGCCTGTGCGGCGGCTTCGGCAAGATCAGCAAGCTCGCCGGCGGCCACCTCGACCTGCATAGCCGCCATTCCAGCATCGACCTGCCGCAACTGGCCGGCTGGGCCGCCGCGCTCGGCGCCAGCGCCGCCCTGCAGCAGAGCATGCGCGCCGCCAACACCAGCCAGCAGGCGCTGGCCCAGGCGCACGCCGAGGGCGTGGCCCTGGGCGACGCGGTCTGCGCCCACGCCCTGCGCTTCGCCCGCGGCATCGTGCCGGCCGAGGTGGCGCTGGAAGTCTTCGCCATCGATCGCCAGGGCAACCTGGTCGGCCAGGCCGGCGAGGAGCGATCGTGAAGCGCCTGCTGCTGCTCGGCGGGATCGGCGAGGCCCTGGCCCTCGCCCGTCGGCTCGGCCCCAGGCACCTCTACAGCCTCGCCGGATTGGGCAAGGTACCCGACGACCTGGCCTGCCCGGTGCGGGTCGGCGGCTACGGTGGTGCCGAAGGATTGGCGGCGTTCATCGGCGAAGAGGGTTTCGACCTGCTGGTGGACGCCACCCACCCCTACGCGGCGCGGATCAGCCGGAACGCCGTGCGCGCCGCGCGACTGGCCGGAGTGCCGTGCTGGGCGCTGCGCCGGCCCGGCTGGCAGGCCGGTCCCGGCGACGACTGGCGCGAGGTGGCCGACTGGGACGGACTGGTCGAGGCCCTCGCCCCCTTCTCCCGGCCGCTGTTCACCCTCGGTCGCGAACCGCTGCAGCACCTCGGGCGGATCCCGCCCCATCAGCACTGGACCATACGCTGCCTGCACGGCCAGCCGGCCGGCCCGCGCGCCGAGGTGATCGGCGCACGCGGCCCGTTCAGCCTGGACGGCGAGCGGGCGCTGTTCGAACGCCTGGGCTGCGACGTGCTGGTGAGCAAGAACAGCGGCAGCCAGGCCACCGAGCCGAAGCTCCAGGTGGCGCGGGAAATGCGCCTGCCGGTGCTGGTCCTGGCGCGTCCGGCGCTGCCGCCGGCGGACCGCGAGTTCGCCGACGGCGAGGCGCTGCTGGCAGCGATCCGCGATTGGGAAAGTGCCTGAAGCGAACGCTCATCCGCCCCGAGCTGCCCCGCCCCCGTCTCCGGCGCCGCCCACGCCGCGCTGAGATGTTCGTAGAGAGGGTCGCGCCAACCAGGATCGGCCCTACCCCGCCGACGATCTCCGCACGCGTGCCGGTCACCGCGCCGAGTGCCCGGCCGAGCATCAGGACCCCGCGGCCCGGCTTCGGCGCAGGAATGTCGTTGGTCTCACCAGTCCGGATGGAGACGCTGGCCATGGCGGTTGCCAAGAATGTTGACCAGCGCGTCGGCGGCGGGCTACTCCCCAGGGAAGGTCGGCAACCTGGCAGACATGAAAATTATGCGATGGAGGATGGACTGCGCCGCCACGCAGGCGGTGGCGAAGAAAAGTCTGCACAGGTGAATTGTTATAGTATAACATTTTATCCAATCCAGATCGTTCAAGGCTTGACTGGAAAGGGTGCGGATGTTCCCATCCGCCCCGTTCCAGGTGCTCCCTGCCGCCGCGCAGGGAGTGAAACGGGAAGCCGGTGCGTCACTTCGGTGACCAGTCCGGCGCTGCCCCCGCAACGGTAAGCGAGCGAGATCCTCATCAGGCCACTGTGCTCCGGCATGGGAAGGCGAGGATCTCACGACCCTCGCAAGCCCGGAGACCGGCCTGCAACGCCCTGTTGGCACACCCGCGGTGGGCGGGAGCGAGCCGGTTGTTCGAGGCGCTGTCGCGCCTGCGATTTCCCGCGCGTTCCGTCCTGCCCGGTCATGAGATGGAACGCCCATGCCCCGCTTCAGCCGTTTGCGCACCGAGCCTTTCGCCCTCGGCCTGTCCACCAGCCTGCTGCTGGTGCCGCCCGCCCTCGCCGAAACCGAAGAAGCCGCCCTCGCCCTGCCCAGCCAGTGGGTCAGCGCCCGCCAGGATCCCGCCGAAGCCGACCACATCGACCTCGCCACCCCGGTCGACGCCGGTTCGCGCCTGGGCCTCAGCGCCCTGGATACCCCGGCCAGCACCAGCAGCATCAGCGGCGCGGAAGTCCGCGGGCGCAACAACCCCAGCGTCCAGGCCGCCGTCACCCGCAGCCCCGGTATCAGCTTCATCGGCACCCCCGGCGACGGCGGCACCGGCCTCTCGGCGCGCGGCTTCAGCGGCCATGCGTCGGTGATGCAACTGTTCGACGGCACGCGCCTGTACACCGGCATGGGCACGGTGAACTTCCCCAGCGATCCGTGGATGGTCGAGCGCATCGACGTGATCCGCGGCCCGGCCTCGGTGCTGTACGGCGAAGGCGCCACCGGCGCGGTGATCAACGTGGTGCCGAAGAAGCCTTTCGCCGGCGAGATCCGCAACCACCTGCGCCTTGGCTACGGTTCCTACGACAACCGCCAGTTGGCCCTGGACAGCGGCGGCTCGCTGACCGACAGCCTCAGCTACCGGCTCAACCTGAACCAGCAGCAGAGCCACGGCTGGATCGACCGTGGCGACTCGCGCAACCTGGGCATCAGCGCGGCGCTGCGCTGGCAGGCCAGCGACGATCTGGCCTTCACCCTCGCCCACGACTATGGCGACCAGGAGCCGATGAACGACTTCGGCACCCCGCTGGTCGGCGGCAAGTACCACAAGCGCCTGCGCGAGAAGAACTACAACGTGCGCAACGACGTGCAGCGCTACAACGACCAGTGGACCCGCCTGACCACCGACTGGAGCCTTTCCGACAGCGTCAGCGCGAGCAACCAGCTGTACTACATCAAGGCCCGCCGCCACTGGCGCAACGCCGAAACCTACGAATGGGACGTGCCGCGCGAAGAGCTGTTGCGCAAGGACTACCTGCGCATCAGCCACGAGCAGGAGCAGATCGGCGACCGCCAGACCTTCGCCTTCCAGCACGCCCTGTTCGGCCTCGACAGCCGCACCCTGATCGGCGCCGAGTACAACCGCATCCGCTTCCGCCTGACCAACAACGCGCCATACGAGGACGTTGTCGACGGCGGCGAAAGCATCGACCCCTGGCATCCCGCGCCCGGCTACTTCGAAAGCCGCTCGCCCTACCGGCCGCACTCGCGCAGCCAGACCCGCACCTTCGCCCTGTTCGCCGAGAACCGCCTGCAGCTCAACGAGCGCCTGTCGCTGGTGACCGGGGTGCGCCGCGACCAGAACCATATCGAGCGCGCCGACCTGCGCGACGGCAGCCACAGCGACCGCAGCCTGCAGGGCGGCAACTGGCGCGCCGGGCTGGTCTTCGCGCTGACCCCGGAACTGTCGCTGTACGGCCAGTACTCCACCAGCGAGGACGGCGTGAGCAACCTGATCACCCTCAGCCCGACCCAGCAGCAGATGGACCTGACCCACTCGAAGCAGACCGAGGTCGGCCTCAAGCAGCTGTTCCCGGAAGGTCGCGGCGAATGGACCCTGGCCGCCTACCATATCGTCAAGAAGAAGCTGCTCAGCGCCAGCCCGCTGCCGCCGCACGACGCGCAGCAGGTCGGCCAGCAGAGTTCGGACGGCCTGGAGGCCAGCCTGGAGCTGAACCTGGCCCAGGACTGGCGGCTGTCGGCGAACGCCGCGCTGGTGCGTGCCGAATACGACGACTTCGACGAATCGGTCGGCGGGCAGACCTACTCGCGCAACGGCAACCGCCCCAAGAACGTGCCACGGCGCACCGCCAACCTCTGGCTGGACAAGTCCTTCGCCGATACCCTGCGCGTCGGCGCCGGGCTGCGCTACGTCGACCGGCGCTACGCCGACGCCGCCAACCAGGCCAGCCTGCCCGGCTACACGGTGGTCGACGCCAACCTGGGCTGGCGGGTACGGCCGGACCTGACCCTCGGCCTCGAGCTGTACAACCTGTTCGACCGCCAGTACGCCCTGGCTGACAACAACAACGGCCAGCAATGGATCATGGGCCAGCCGCGCTCGTTCAACGTCACCGCCGACTTCAGTTTCTGAAGCCGGCGCCGCGGCAATCGTCTCTGCTGAACCACCGGACCTGCGAGTAGCCATGTCGTCCCTTCACCTCGATGCCCTGCACTGGTCGCCCGACGCCTCCACCGAGCTGCTGCGCGGCGTGCACCTGGAAGTCCCGGCCGGCAGTTTCGTCGGCCTGATCGGCCCCAACGGCAGCGGCAAGACCAGCCTGCTGCGCTGCGCCTTCCGCTATGCGCGACCGCAGCGCGGCCGGGTGGTGCTCGACGGCGACGACCTCTGGCGCCAACCGCCGCGCTGGGCCGCCCGGCGCATCGCGGTGGTGTTGCAGGAATTCCCCGAGGACTTCGGCCTCGCCGTCGACGACGTGGTCGCCATGGGCCGCACGCCGCACCAGGGCCTGTTCGACGGCCACGGCGCGGACGACCGTCGGCGAGTCGAGCGAGCACTGCTCGCGGTCGGTCTCGAAGGGCGCGCCGCGAGCCCCTTCGCCAGCCTCTCCGGTGGCGAGAAGCAGCGCACCCTGCTGGCCCGCGCGCTGGTCCAGGAGCCGCGCCTGCTGATCCTCGACGAACCGACCAACCACCTCGACCCGCGCTACCAGCTGGAACTCCTGCGCCTGCTGCGCGGCCTCGGCCTGAGTACCCTGGCGAGCTTCCACGATCTCAACCTGGCGGCGGCCTTCTGCGATCGCCTCTACGTGCTCGACGGCGGCCGCATCGTCGCCCAGGGTACGCCGGCCGAGGTGCTCGACGCCGACCTGCTGTGGCGGGTGTTCGGCGTCCGCGCCCTGGTCGACCGCCATCCCCTTGCCGACCACCCGCGCCTGACCTGGATTACCCAAGCATGAAGCACGCACTCCTGCGCCACCTGCTGCCGGGCGTCCTGCTCGCCTGCGCCGATGCCGCCCTGGCCGACCACTATCCGCTCAGCGTGCGCAGTTGCGAGCGCGAGGTGACTTTCGAGCGGGCGCCGTCGCGCGCGGTCAGCCACGACATCAACCTCACCGAGATGATGGTCGCCCTCGGCCTGCAGACGCGCATGGTCGGCTATACCGGCATCAGCGGCTGGTGGAAGAATGCCGATCCCGGACTGATCGCCGCGCTCAAGCCGCTGCCCGAGCTGGTGGCGCGCTACCCCACGGCGGAAACCCTGCTCGATGTCGACGCCGACTTCTTCTTCGCCGGCTGGGGCTACGGCATGCGCGTCGGCGGCGACCTCACCCCGGCCAGCCTGGAGCCGCTGGGGGTGAAGGTCTACGAGCTGAGCGAATCCTGCGCGCAGATCGGCGAGCCGCGCCGCGCCAGCCTCGACGAGCTGTACCGCGACCTGCACAACCTGGGGCGGATCTTCGACGTCGAACCGCGCGCCGAGCGCCTGATCGCCAGCCTCCAGGCACGCATCGAGCGCGCCCGCGCCGGCATCCCGGCGAACGCCGAGGCGCCGCGGGTATTCCTCTACGACAGCGGCGAGGACCGCCCCTTCACCTCTGGCCGCCTGGGCATGCCGCAGGCGCTGATCGAGGCCGCCGGCGGTCGCAGCGTGACCGACGACGTGGCGGCCAGTTGGACCCAGGTCAACTGGGAAAGCGTGGTCGCCCGCGATCCGCAGGTGATCGTCATCGTCGACTACGGCGAGACCAGCGCCGCGCAGAAGCAGCGCTTCCTCGAAGACAACCCGGCGCTGCGCAGCCTGACCGCGATCCGCGAGCGACGCTTCATCGTCCTGCCCTATAACCAGGCCACGCCGGGCATCGGCAACGCCGCGGCGATCGAGACCCTGGTCGCCGGCTTCCACCCTCGGGCGCCACGTCCATGACCCTGTTCCGCAGCCCGCGCGCCTATTTCCTCTTGCTGGCCGGCCTGGTCCTGCTGCTCGGCCTGTCCTGCGTGGTCGCCCTCGGCTTCGGCCCGGCGCGACTGGACAGCGGCCTGGTCGGCCGCATCGTCCTCCAGCGCCTGTTCGGCGTGGCCGCGGAGCCCGGCGCCTGGAGTGCCGGCCAGGAGCATATCGTCTGGCTGATCCGCGCCCCGCGGGTATTGCTCGGCGCCTGCGTCGGCGCCGGCCTGGCGCTGGTCGGCGCGGCGCTGCAGGCGGTCACGCGCAATCCCCTGGCCGATCCGCACCTGCTCGGCGCCACCTCCGGTGCGACCCTCGGTGCGGTGCTGGTCGTGCTCTACATCGGCGAGGTGATCGGCCTGCTGACCCTGCCGCTGGCGGCCTTCCTCGGCGCCCTCGGCAGCATGCTGCTGGTGCTCGGCGTGGCCAGCCGCGGCGGCCGCCTGGGCCGCGAGCGGCTGTTGCTGGCGGGGGTCGCGGTGTCCTTCGTGCTGCTGGCGCTGGCCAACCTGCTGCTGTTCCTCGGCGACCACCGCGCCGCCTCCTCGGTACTGTTCTGGATGCTCGGCGGCCTCGGCCTGGCGCGCTGGTCGCTGATCTGGCTGCCGGCGCTGTGCGTGGCCGGCGGCCTTCTGCTGCTGCTCGGCCTGGGCCGCGCGCTGAACGCGCTGATGGCCGGCGAACAGACCGCCGTGACCCTCGGCCTGGACGCCCGCCGCGTACGCCTGTGGGTCTTCGTCTGCTGCTCGCTGCTGACCGGCGTGCTGGTCTCGGTGAGTGGCGCGATCGGCTTCGTCGGTCTCATGCTGCCGCACGCCGCGCGCCTGCTGGTGGGTGCCGAGCACCGCCGGCTGCTGCCGGTGTGCGCCCTGCTCGGCGCGCTGTTCCTGGTCTGGATGGATGTCGCCGCGCGCACCCTGATCGCCCCCCAGGACCTGCCCATCGGCATCGCCACCGCCGCCATCGGCGGGCTGTTCTTCATTCTCCTGCTGCGGCGCCGCAGCTGATCAGAACAGATCCAGCGGGATCTTCAGGTAACGCACCCCGTTGCCTTCCACCGGCGGCAGGTTGCCGCCGCGCATGTTGACCTGGATCGCCGGCAGCATCAGGGTCGGCATGCCGAGGCTGGCATCGCGCTGCTGGCGCATGGCGACGAACGCCTCCTCGTCGACGCCTTCGCGGACGTGCACGTTGTGCCGGCGCTGCTCGCCGACGCTGGTTTCGCAGCGGTGCTCGTCGCGGCCAGGCGCCGTGTAGTCGTGGCACATGAACAGGCGGGTCGCGTCGGGCAGCGCGAACAGGCGCTGGATCGAGCGATACAACTGGCGCGCGTCGCCGCCGGGGAAGTCGCAGCGGGCGGTGCCGTAGTCGGGCATGAACAGGGTATCGCCGACGAAGGCGCTGTCGCCGACCAGGTAGGTCATGCACGCCGGGGTATGCCCCGGGGTATGCAGCGCGCGGCATTCCAGGGCGCCGATGCGGAACGACTCGCCGTCCTCGAACAGGTGCTCGAACTGGCGGCCGTCCACCGGGAACGCCTCGCCGAGGTTGAACAGGCCGGAGAATTTCGCCTGCACCTGGGTGATTCGCGCGCCGATGGCCAGGCGCCCGCCCAGCTCGCGCTGCAGGAAGATGGCCGCCGACAGGTGGTCGGCGTGCACGTGGGTCTCCAGCAGCCATTGCACCTGCAGGTCGTGCTGGCGAACGTGGGCGATCAGGCGTTCGGCGCTGGCATGGCTGGTGCGCCCGGCAGCCGGGTCGTAGTCCAGCACCGGGTCGAGGATGGCGCAGGCGCGGCTGGACGGGTCGCGCACCACGTAGCTGTAGGTGGAGGTGGCCGGGTCGAAGAAGGCGGTGATGTCGGGTTTCAACATGGGGGTTCCTTGCGCGGCGTCCTGACGGCGGCCGCGCCATGGCTACGGATCGTCCCACCATAGCCAACCCGGGCCCCGCGTACCAACCCAGAGGTTTGTCAGGAAGCTACCGGATCGGTTCACAGCAGCAGCGCGGCCCAGGCCGAGGCCAGCAGCACCAGCGCCATGCCCTGGTTGAAGCGCTTCATCAGCGACGGCGAGCGCAGCAGCCGCGCGCTGCCGACGCCGAGCAAGGCCCAGCTGGCCAGGCACGGCAGCGAGACCAGGAAGAACAGCAGCGCCAGCAGGCCGATCCGCCCGGCCTGTCCGGCGCCCTCGCCGGCGAACAGCGCCAGCGCGGCCAGGGCCATCATCCAGGCCTTGGGGTTGACCAGTTGCAGCGCCGCGCCGCCGAGCACGCCGAGGCGCCGTGGCGCTTCCGCGTCGTCGATGCCGCCGGCGGCGCGGAACAGACTCCAGGCCAGGTAGCTGAGCCAGGCCACGCCCAGCCAGGCGAGCCCCTGCCGGGCCAATGGGTGGCGCCGCAGCAGCTCGCCCGGGCCCAGCCCGAGCAGCAGGATCAGCGCCGCCACCGCCGCGCAGGCACCGATCACGATCGGCCAGGTAGCGGCCAGGCCGTAGCGCTGGCTGTTGCTCAGGACCAGGATATTGGTCGGCCCCGGGGTGATCGAGGCGACGACGGCGAACAGCAGGAAGGGAACGAGGGATTGCATGGGCGGGCTCCATTGAGGGGGAGCCCTCATCCTGGCGGCCCGCCGGCTCTCAGTCTGGAAGCTGGGTGCATTGCCGGCGGTAGGCCGCCGGGGTCATCCCGTAGGCACGGCGGAACCAGCGCCCGAGATGGCTCTGGTCGGCGAAGCCGAGGGCACTGGCGAGGTCCGCCGGTTGCCCGCCGACAGCGAGCATCTGCCGCGCCCTGGCCAGGCGCAGCTGGACCAGGTAAGCGTAGGGCGGCAAGCCGTAGGCGGCCTTGAATGCACGGTTCAGACGGAAGCGGTCGGTACCGCAGGCGCTGGCCAGCTCGTCCAGGCCGATGTCCTGGTAGAAGTGCGCGTGCAGGTAGTCGCGGGCTTTCTGCGCCACCAGCGGCAGGCGCGGATCGAACGGCTTCGCCTCGCGCCAGCCGAGGTGGACGCGCAGCCGTTCCAGCACCAGTTCCAGGGCGGTCTGCCGCAGCAGCCGCAATTCGCGGCCATGCAGGACGCGGAAAGCCTGGGCGATGGCCAGGGTCAGGCGCGGATCTTCGGTAAGATTGGCGTGGAAGCCGGGATCGCGGTCGCCGGGCGCATCGGCGAAGGTCGCCTGCAGTTCGCGCCGCAGCCAGTCCGGCTGCAGGTACAGCATCGAATAGGTGAAGCCGCCGGCGCTCGGCGCACGACCGTCGTGGATCTCCCCCGGCTCGACCAGGAATACCTGGCCGGCGGTGCTGTCGTGGCGCCGACGGCGACAGTTGAATTGCTGCACGCCGATCTCGGTGTAGCCGATCAGGTAGCTGTCGTGCCAGTGCGGATCGTAGGCATGGCCCTCGAAATGGGCGCGCAGGGTTTCGATCCCGGTCTCGGCGTCGCGGGCCAGGTCGATCCAGTCTCGGCTTCCCATCGCGCGTCGGCATTTTCCCGTGGAACAGTTCATCGTCGCGACTATAACGTGCCCGGACTGGCGTTCTAGAAGATTCGTGCAGCCGGCACTGTCCAGCGCGGACGGCAATTGATCGGCGTTTCTGGACAATCTATCCAGGCCACCCTGATTAATCCCGCGGGCAGCGCTACCTACACTGTTTTCTCCACTCACCGTAGGAGAAACACCTCATGGCCGACCACTCCATCAAGGGCAAGACCGTCCTCATCACCGGCGGCGCCAAGAACCTGGGTGGGCTGATCGCCCGCGATCTCGCTAGCCACGGCGCGAAGGCTATCGCCATCCATTACAACAGCGCGGCGAGCAAGGCCGATGCCGACGCCACCGTCGCCGCGCTGCAGGCCGCCGGCGCCAAGGCCGTGGCCCTGCAGGGCGACCTCACCAGCGCGGCGGCCATGGAAAGGCTGTTCGCCGACACCATGGCCGCGGTCGGCAAGCCGGACATCGCGATCAATACCGTGGGCAAGGTGCTGAAGAAGCCCTTCACCGAAATCAGCGAAGCCGAGTACGACGAGATGTCCGCGGTCAACGCCAAGTCGGCGTTCTTCTTCCTGCGCGAGGCCGGCAAGCATGTCAACGACAACGGCAAGATCTGCACCCTGGTGACCTCCCTGCTCGGCGCCTATACCCCTTACTACGCCGCCTACGCTGGCACCAAGGCGCCGGTCGAGCACTTCACCCGCGCCGCCTCCAAGGAGTTCGGCGCGCGCGGCATCTCGGTCACCGCGGTCGGCCCGGGACCGATGGACACGCCGTTCTTCTACCCCGCCGAAGGCGCCGACGCGGTGGCCTACCACAAGACCGCCGCGGCGCTGTCGCCGTTCTCCAGGACCGGCCTGACCGATATCGAGGACGTGGTGCCGTTCATCCGCCACCTGGTCAGCGACGGCTGGTGGATCACCGGCCAGACCATCCTCATCAACGGCGGCTACACCACCAAGTGAGCCGCGCAGCGGCCGCCAACGCGGCGGCCGCCGCCTGCCAACGGGAATCCCCATGCACGTGACCCTGGTGATCGCCGGCGGCATCGTCCTGCTCGGCCTGTTCCTGCTGTTCGGCAAGCTCTGGGGTGGCGATCCGGCCAGCCTGGGCCTGGCCGCGACGCTGTTCGTCCCCGTCTGGCTGGGCGTGGCCCTGGTCAACCTGTGGATCGGTGTGCGCCATGCAGGCTACGGCCTGCAGGAAGAGTTGCCGATCCTGCTGCTGGTCTTCGCGCTGCCGGCTGCGCTGGCCGGCATGCTGCTCTGGCTGCTGCCGCGCTGAAGCGGCAGCGGCGGCTCAGACGCGGAAACGCCCGACCAGCCGCGCCAGCTCCGAGGACAGTTCGGACAGCCGGCGGCTGGCGCCGGTGCCCTGCTCGGAGTGTTCCGCTGCCTGGGCGGAGAGTTCGCGGACGTCGCTGATGTTGCGCGCGATGTCGTCGATCACCCGGCTCTGCTCCTCGCAGGCCGAGGCGATCTGCGCGGCGAGGTCGTTGATCCGCCCCACCGCCTCGCCGGTGGCGGCCAGCACGCCGTCGACGCCAGCGGCGCGTTCGACGCTGTCGCGCGCCTTCAGGCTGCCCGACTGCATGGCGCGTACCGCGTTGCGCACTCCGGACTGGAGGCGCTCGATGCGCGCCTGGATATCCTTGGTCGAGTCCTGGGTGCGCGCCGCCAGCGCCCGCACCTCATCGGCGACCACGGCGAAACCGCGCCCCTGCTCGCCGGCCCGCGCGGCCTCGATCGCCGCGTTGAGAGCGAGCAGGTTGGTCTGCTCGGCGATGCCCTTGATCACCGTCAGCACCGCGTCGATGCTGGCGGTTTCCTGGGCCAGTTGCTCGATGCTCTCGGAACTGCTCTCCACCTCGCGCGCCAACTGACGAATCGCCTCGATGGTCGCCTCCACCACACCGGCCCCCTGCCGCGCCTGTTCGCGCGCCTCATGGGCCACCTGGGCGGCGCTCTGGGCGTTGCGCGCCACTTCGTGGACCGCCGCGCTCATCTGCGTGGCGGCGGTACTGACCTGGTCCACTGCGCTGTGTTCGCTGCTGATCAGGCGGTCGTTGGCGGCGGTCATGCCGGCCAGCGAACCGGCCGAGCCGGCCACCTCGCCGGTGACCCGACCGACCTCGCGGATCAGCGGCTGCAACTTGTCGAGAAAGGCGTTGAAGGCGCTGCCGAGACGCCCGGGCTCGTCGCGCGAGACGACCTCCAGGCGCACCCGCAGGTCGCCATCACCGTTGGCGATTTCCTCCAGGCGCTGCAACAGCCGCTGCAGCGGGCGGGTCACCAGGCCGGGGAACACCAGCACCAGCGACAGGCACACCAGCAGGCCGAACGCCACCAGCGCCATCTGCTGCCAGCGGTGGCGCTCGCCCAGCGCGGCGGCCGCGGCGCCTTCGCCGGTCGCGGCCGTCTCCTCCATCCCGTCGAGCTGGTCGATCGCTTCGCGCATGGCGCCGAACTGCCGGTCGCTGTCGCCGTAGCTGAGCTGCGCGGCAGCGGCCGGGTCACTGGCCGCCAGCGCCAGTACCCGCGCCGAAGTCGCGCTCCAGAGGGCATAGCCCCGCTCGAACTCGGCCACCTTGGCCTGGGCCGCCTCGCCCGGCTGCATGGCCGCATACTGGCGGACCCGGTCCAGCGCCTGCTGCAGGTTCTCCGCATGGTCGCCGCGCAACCCTGTCACCTGCTCGGGGGCCAGGTGGCCGGCGAGCAGGCTGCGCTCGGCGACGAAGGCCTGGTACAGGTCGCGGTCGGCATTCAGCAGCAGGGCGATGCCGGGAAGGAAACGCTTGCCCAGGCGCTGGTTGGACTCATTCAATTGAGCGAGGCCGTGTACGGCGAGCGCGCCCACCAGCAACAGCAGCACGGCAAGCAGAAGGATCGGCAGGGCGATCTTTCTGCGAAACGAGAGATCAGCGAACCATTGCGGCATGTCGTCATCCTCGACAGGGCTTCCCAGGCTATCGTTGCCGGCCGGGCAAACTTGAGCCGGCCTCTCCTGACGATAGCCCGCCACGGCGCTTCGGCCAGCGGGCATTCGCCCTGGCCCAGGCGTCCGCCGAGGAATGCGCGGCGCCCGGCCTGCTCGCGGGCGAGCGGGTCGATGGCCAGCAGGCCGGCGCGGTCGGCCCGGCGACCCGGGCGGATGCGAAACGGCGACGGCGGCATGCGTCCTCCAGGACCGGCAGGCGCATCCTGGATGTTTTCACAGGTCGCGCCCGCGGCTGCGGGCGCTGAACTATAGTCCGCAGGAGCCGCGCCGGAGAACTCTAGACATGCCCCGTTCGATCGTCATCGTCCACGGCTGGAGCGACGATTCGAAGTCGTTCCGCCGCCTCGCCGAGCAACTCGAGGCCTGGTTCGGCAGCGCGCCGACGCAGATCCGCCTGGCCGACTGGGTTTCCCTGCAGGATGACGTCACCTACGCCGATCTCGCCACCGCCCTCGACCGCGCCTGGACCGCCAGTGGCCTGTCGCGGGCGCCGCGCAGCGTGGACGTGGTGGTGCACAGCGCCGGCGCGCTGGTCCTGCGCGACTGGCTGACCCGCCGCTTCACCCCGGCCAGCGCGCCGGTCAAGCGCTTGCTGATGCTCGCCCCGGCCAACTTCGGCTCGCCGCTGGCGCACAAGGGGCGCTCCTTCATCGGCCGCGTGCTGAAAGGCTGGAACCGCTTCGTCGGCCAGACCGGCACCCAGGTGCTCAAGGGCCTGGAACTCGGCTCGCCGTACTCCTGGACTCTCGCCGAGCGCGACCTGTTCGCCGCCGAGAGCTGGTACGGCGCCGGCCGCCTGCTCGCCACGGTGCTGGTGGGCAACGTCGGCTACAACGGCGTGGAGGCCATCGCCAACGAAGCCGGTGGCGACGGCACGGTGCGCATCTCCACCGCCAACCTCAACGCCCGCCGCCTGACCCTGGAGCTGGACGTGCGCCAGCGCGCCAGGCCCGGTTGGAGCCTGGAACGCTCGCGTGGCGAGATCGCCTTCGCGATCCTCGACGGCGAGAATCATTCCACCCTGGCGCTCAAGGACCGCGGACCGAAGAATCCGCTCAGCCTGGAACTGATCCGCGCCGCCCTGGAAGTCGAGGACGCCGACTACAAGACGTCCGCCGGAAGCTTCCCCTGGCAGCGCCGCATCGACCAGTTCGATCCGGGCATCGCCGAGCGCTCGCCGCGCTACCTGAACCTGGTCAGTCACGTCTGCGACGACCTCGGCCAGGAAGTGCACGACTATTTCATCCAGTTCTTCCGCAAGCTGAACAGCGACCGGCGTTTCGAACAGCGCTTCTACGAACGGGTGATCGCCGATGTCCACCCCTACGAGGACAACCCCGCGTACCGTTCGATCCATCTGTCGGTACAGGCCCTCGACGAACTGCTCGCCGGTTTCGCCGTGGACAGCCTGTCGCTCAGCGTCTCCGCCCAGCCGCTGTTCGACCCGCCGCGCCAACCGGTCGGCTACAGCGCGGTGGGTCCCGGCGACAGCGAGGGCCTGGGCGTTCCGCGCGAGCGCCTCGGGGAGTTCTTCGCCGCCCACCAGACCCTGCTGCTGCGCATCCGCCTGACCCGCCTGGTGGACGGCCGGGTGTTCCTCCTCAAGGACGCCTGACCAACCGCCCTGCGCCAGCGCCGACCAGCGGCGTGGCTCGATGGCGAAGCATGGCGTCCGCGCAGCACACTGAACGGATAGGCATCGGCCACGCCGAAATCGCCGAGCAGGTACTGCTCGCCCCGCCGCCGCGCCTGCAGCGGCTCGAAGCACCTGAGCAGGCGCGCGGCGCGCCCTCGCCGGCGGTCGCCGCGCTGCTACGCCTGTTCGACGAAGATGCCTCGTGTGCGCCGCTGGCCCGCGTTCATGGCCTTGCCTCCGGCCATTCGATCCGCCGCAACGGCGCGCCGGCGCCGCGCGCGAGGCGATGGGCGACGCCAGCGCCGCAGCGCAGGTCGACCCGCAGCACGCGTCCACCATCTTCTGCGCGCCCGCTGAGAAGCAGGTTCTCCCCGTCCAGCCGGAACAACCGCTCGGGGTACTCGACGGGCAGCTCCAGGGTCCAGTTCAGGTGGCCCCCGGCGGATACCGAACTGAGCAGCAGCTCGCTGCGTTCGGCGAGGCTGCGCCGGTGCACCACCAGCCAGTTGCCTTCCACCTGCCAGGGCCGCCGCGCCAGTCCGGAAGCGCCGCCGGGCAGCGCCTGGGCATAGCGGCGATACAGCGCCTGCTCGCGTGCCTGCTCGTCGCGGCGGCGCCGATACTCGGCGTCCGCCGCCGCCTCGAGGGCGGCGACGCGGTCGCGCCAGGACTCGTGCGCGGCGATCCAGCGTCGCCGTTCCTGGCGATAGGCGTCGCGTGCGGCGAGGAACGCGCGGGGGCCGGGGAAGCGCTCCAGCCGTTCGTCGAACTCCGCCGGCGGCTGCGGCTCGGGCGGCAGGTGCGGGCGCTGGCGCTCGCGCTCGGCGGGTTCGTCGAACAGCTTCGCCGCCGCTTCGGCGGAGTCCGGATCCGGCAACAGCCCGGCCCGCAGGAAAGCCGTGTCGAGCAAGGGCGCCAGCCGGTTGCCGGCAGGCGAACGCCAATCCAGCGTGCCGAGCTGCAGGCGCTGGCGCCGCAGCCGTTCGTTCGCCGCCGGCAGCGCCTCGCCGCGTTCCAGGGCGCGGGCCTCGTGGTCGCTGGCGAAGACCAGCAGGCGCCCGTCGGGCAGTCGCGCCAGGCCCGGCGCCTGCCAGGCGATCCCGGAGCCCGCTGGCGCCGGCGGGTCGCCATGGAAGTACCGCGCCGCATCCACCTCCGGGGCTTCGCGCAGGGCCAGGCTGTCACCGTCGAGGAACCAGACGCGGCCGTCCAGGGCGAGCATCAGCAATCCGCCCCGGCCTTGGTCGTAGCGATAGGCGTCCTTCCCCCAGGGCGCCGACTTCAACGGCAGGCCTCCAGTGCGCCGCTCCAGCTCGTCGAACGCCAGCACCGGCTCGCCGCTGCGCCGGTCGAGCACGTAGAGCGCGTTGCGCAGGTAGAACAGGTAGCGCGACGATTGCCCGAGCAGTTCACCCGCGCCCCAGTCGTCGCCGCGCTCGTTGTCGGCGTCCAGTCGCGTGCTCCAGCGCAGGCGGCCGTCCGCGAGGTCGACCACCTGGGCGTAGACCCGGCTGCTGCCGTGGACCACGCCATTGTCCACTTCGTCGGCCCGGTACTCGTCGAGAGTGAATGCCAGGTAGGCGCGCCCCTGCTCTTCGAACGCCAGTTGCGGCCCGCTGAAACGGGCATCGTCGTACTGGCCGAGAATGAAATGGATGCCTACCGGCAGGCCGACCACCAGGCCCAGGCCGAGCACCACCCAGAAGACGGCGAACAGCTTCGCTCCCTTGTCCATGCAACTCCCGTGCGTCCCGGACTCCTGGGACCGTCGCGCAGCGGCGACGGCATGAATGACGCATTGTAGGGAGCCGCCGGGCCCGGCTCAAAGGCGGCAGGCGGCCATCAGTGGCGCGCGCTCACGAACTCTTCGTCCCCAGCAACACGCCGAAGCCCACCAGCAGGGCGCCGAAGAACTGGTCGATGCGCCGGCGGAAACGTACCAGCCGGGCGCGGACCGGCGGGCTGGAAAGGAAGCAGGCGACCAGGCCGAACCAGGCCAGGTGGGCAGCGACGATGAAGGCGCCGTAGCCCAGTTGCGCAGGCAGGACGCTATGCGGATCGATCACTTGCATGAACAGGCTGACCACGAACAGGCAGGTCTTCGGATTGAGCACATTGGTCAGGAAGCCGCCGCGCAGCATCGCCCAGGACGAAACCCCGGCGCCGCCCGCCACCTCGTCCGCCACCGCGACCTCCCGCGCCAGCAGCATGCGCAGGCCGAGGAACACCAGGTAGGCCGCGCCCACCAGCTTCAGCGCGGTGAACAGCGCCAGCGACTCGCGCACCAGCATACCGACGCCGAGGATGCTGTAGCCGACATGTACCGTCACTCCCGCGCCAATGCCCAGCGCGGTAAGCAGGCCGGCGCGGCGGGAATACAGCAGGCTGTTGCGCGAGACCATGGCGAAATCGGCGCCGGGGCTGATCACCGCGAGCACGGTGATGGTCAGGAAAGCTATCAGCTCTGTCATGCCAGGAAGGTTCCCAGGTAGAATGTATGGCGCAATTTACCTGTATCCAGCGCCGAGCGAGAACGATGAATACTGACAATCATGGTGAGGAGAACTCACAATTCAGACGCCGTCGCCTACCCTCGCTGAACGCCCTGCGTTGCTTCGAGGCCGCCGCCCGCCTGGAGAATTTTTCCCGTGCCGCCGAGGCCCTGTGCCTGACCCACGGTGCGATCAGCCGCGCGGTACGGAGTCTCGAAGAGGAGTTCGGCTGCGCGCTGTTCGAGCGGCGCGGCCAGCGGGTGTTCCTCAGCGCGGCCGGGCGCCGCCTGCTCGACGGCACCGGCCAGGCCCTCGACCTGATCGAGCGCACCAGCGACGCCCTGCGCGCCGAGGCCGGACCCACGGCTCTGGTGCTGTCCTGCGAGCCGACCCTGCTTATGCGCTGGCTGATCCCGCGGATCGCCGGGTTCATGGCGGAACAGCCGCAGCTGTCGATCCAGTTGGTCGCCGGCGGCGGGCCGTTCGCCTTCGGCCGCGGCATCGACCTGGCGATCCGCCGCAACGACTTCCCCTGGCCGCCCGGCAGCCACGCCCACTGGCTGTTCGACGAGCAGGTCGGGCCGGTCTGCCGGGCCGGCGACGCCACCCGGCACATCCAGGCCGGCGAGGCCGGCGCGCCACGGCTGAAGCCCGAGGCTCCGCGCCTGCACACGGCGAGCCGCGCCCAGGCCTGGGACACCTGGACCGAGCTCGCCGGACAGGCTCCCGCCAGCGCCGCGGGCCAGCGCTTCGAGCACTTCTACCTGAGCCTGCAGGCCGCCGCCGCCGGGCTCGGCGTGGCCATCGGCCCCTGGCAGCTGGTGCGCGACGACCTCGCCGCCGGCCTGCTGGCGGCGCCGCTGGGGTTCCTCGCCGACGGCAGCAGCTATCACCTGCTGACCCCGCGGCCGCTGCGAGTCGGTGAACCGGCCGCGCTGCTGCTGGACTGGCTGCGGCGCAGCGCGGCGGCCTGACCGCAGCGCTCAGGGCCAGGCGCGCAGCGACCGCTCGACCGCCGTCAGCAATACCGGCCAGGACGCCAAACTGGCGAAGATCGGTCTGAAGATACCGAGCATGCCCCCTGTCGGTGGCGCTGGTGGCGGCATGGGCGAGTCCGGCTGGAGCAGACGAAAAGCTGGGCGGACGACGCCGAAGACCATGTCCTGCCCGGCTGCGGACACTGGTTGCCGGAAGAGTGCGCGGCGCCGATGAATCGGCGCTCAGAACTGCTCGCCCGGGCAGAACAGGCAGCGCAGCAACAGGGTCATGAGCACGACAGCGCCGGAACCCAGCAGGTAAGGCAACGGCGAAAACAGGTCACTCTGGTCCTTGCCATCGTGCTCACTACTCATGCTCACCTCGGGAAACCGTCAGGGCGGAAAAGACGCAAGATATGTAGCTGCCGTCCTTTCAAGTGCACGGCGAAGTGTTCAAAGACTATAGAGATGAAGCAATCAAGTTCAATTACATCTGTGTCAGCTTGCTGTCGGCAAAACGTCAGCGGAAAGAAACGCAATATATTTCCCGATGATGCTCACGGGGGCTTCGCGCGCCGCCTCCAGGCTCTCCCGGCGTGGTGCGTCAGCCTCGGCGAAGGAAAAATCAACTTGCAATGATCCCGCCCGGAATTATCCCGCCCTTACTGGAAAAGTGTATTCCAGCACTGTTTCGGTGCAATGGACTTCATACTTGAAAGTTTCGATTAAATTTTCCGTTATCGATCATCCATAAATACGTTTGATCGTGCTCCCGGACGTTTCATAGATTGCACACCTTCATTATCCGCGAGGCATTCCCGTGACGCATCCAGCGACCGTCTACAGCCTGACCACCCGCCTGCTGCACTGGAGCATGGCGTTCTGCTTCATCGGCGCGATCGCGCTGGCCTATTTCGTCATCTGGGTGCTCGGCCACGATCACCCGCAACGCCTGCCGGTGCTCAACCTGCACTGGGTACTGGGCCTGCTGGTCGGCCTGCTGCTGATCCCGCGGATCGTCTCGCGGCTGCGCGGACCACGCCTGCCAGCAGTCCCCGGGACGCCACTGGAGCACCGCCTGGCGCACTATGCGCACCTGTCGCTGTACGCCCTGATGCTGGTGATGCCGTTCACCGGCTACGTCGGCACCCGCCTGCCCACCGACTTCGGCCTGTTCGTGATACCCAGCTTCAAGGACACCGCGCTGTTCGCCTGGATTTCGCAGACCTGGAACCTGAGCTGGGAGGCGTTCGAGAAGCCCTTCGACGCCGTTCACCGCGTGCTCGGCCTGTGGCTGAGCACCTCGGTGGTGCTGCTCCACGCGATCGCCGCCGGCTACCACCAGTGGGTACGCCGCGACGGCACGCTGGAACGCATGCTTGGCCGCCGCGGGCGTTCCTGAGCGTCGCCCCTTCGTCGGCTGCCACGGCCTGCCGGCGGGCATCTGCTATAGAGGTAGGGACACGCAGGTAAAACCTCGCCGCCCCGAGGCTCCTCCGTGGCAACAGCAAGCGTCGCGCAGGTAGCCGGGTCGGCCTCCGACAGAGAGGACAGGCCATGACCAGCTTGCATTGCCAGCACCGCGACCACACCATCACCGCCGACGTCGTCGAACACCCTGGGATTCCCACGCCCTGGGCCGGCGGCTGCCACATCACCGACCCGGACGGCCACACCAGCAAGCGTATCGCGCTGCCGGTACGCTTCGCCTTTCTCGCCGACCTGGAGAACGCCCAGCGCGCCTCCATCGCCCACGGCAAATGGCTGGTGGACCAACGCCTGGACCAGGGCCGGACGCTGTTCTGAGCCGCCAATGCGAACGGCCCTCTCGACGAGGGCCGTTTCTCATCCGCCGGGCGCTCAGGCGCTACCGGCTTCCACGGTTTCGCTGCGCCGTCGCGGCGGCGCGCCATGGCAGTCCTCGCCAGCCAGCGGTACCTCGTTGCCCTGGGCGTCGTACAGCTTGCCGTCGAGGAAATAGTCGCCCTCGTGCAGCGCAGCGATGTCCTGGTAGCGCAGGGTCCGCTCGCTGGCGGCGACGAACACCGACTGCTGGTCGGAATTGCCGGCGGTGAAGTGGTTGAACGCCAGGTTGAGCAGGATCGCCATGATCGCCGAGGAGCTGATGCCGGAATGGAAGATGGTGGCGAACCAGCTGGGGAAATGGTCGTAGAAGCTCGGCGCGGCGATCGGGATCATGCCGAAGCCGATCGAGGTGGCGACGATGATCAGGTTCATGTTGTTGCGATAGTCCACCTTCGACAGGGTGCGGATGCCGCTGGCGGCGACCGTGCCGAACAGCACTATGCCGGCGCCGCCGAGCACCGCGGTGGGCACCGCGGCGATCACCCGGCCCATCACCGGCAGCAGCCCGAGGATGACCAGGAACAGCCCGCCGGTGGCGACCACGTAGCGACTCTTGATTCCGGTCACCGCGACCAGGCCGACGTTCTGGGCGAACGCGCTCTGGGTGAAGGAACCGAAGATCGGCGCCAGCATGCTGGAGAACATGTCCGCGCGCAGGCCGTTGCCCAGGCGCTGGGAGTCGACCTTGGTGTCGATGATCTCGCCCACCGCGAGGATGTCCGCCGAGGTTTCCACCAGGGTCACCATGATCACGATGCACATCGAGATGATCGCGGCGACGTGGAAGGTCGGCATGCCGAAATGGAACGGCGTGGGGAACGCGACCAGCGGCCCTTCGGTGACCCTGGAGAAGTCGGCCATGCCGAGGAACACCGCGATGACGGTGCCGATGACCATCGCCAGGAGGATCGACAGGCGCGAGATCGAGGCGCTGCCGAGTTTGCTCAGCAACAGCACGATGACCAGGGTGATCGCCGCCAGGCCGATGTTGGCCATGCTGCCGAAGTCCGGCGCCTGGCTGTTGCCACCCATCGCCCAGCGCGCGGCGACCGGCATCAGGGTCAGGCCGATGGTGGTGATGACGATACCGGTCACCAGCGGCGGGAAGAACTTGGTGATGCGCGAGAAGACCGGCGTGATCAGCAGTCCTATCAGCGAGGCCGCCATCACCGCGCCGAGCACCGCGGGGATGCCGCCGCTGCCGCCGCTGCCGATGATCGCCACCATGGTCGCCACGCCGGCGAACGAGACCCCCTGGACCAGCGGCAGCTGGCAGCCGAAGAACGGCACCCCGAGGGTCTGCAGGAGGGTCGCCAGGCCACCGGCGAACAGCGAGGCGGCGATCAGCAGGCCGATGTCGCCGGGCGCCAGGCCGGCCGCCTGGCCGAGGATCAGCGGGACCGCGACGATACCGCCGTACATGGTCAGCACATGCTGCAGGCCGTAGGCCATGTTCGCGCCGACACCGAGGTTCTCGTCTTCAGGACGTGGAACGGGAGGAGTTCCGGGGGACGTGGTTTTCATGGTGCGCTTTTCTCGCTTTTATTGTTCTGCGCACACTGTAGACAATTCGATCCTCAAATATCCAGACAAATGTATACAAAAAGCTCGACAAATTTGTGACAGCGCTGTCGCCAGCGTCCGTGCTTCGCGCGCTGGGCCGCGTGCCAGACCGCCCACCCCGCTCCACGCGGTCTCCCCACGTCCGACCAACGGCCACCCGCCCTCGACGGGGGGCAATAACGATAGAAAGCCGAACCCTGTCGCGCCAGCGAGCTATCAGCGATCCCTCTGCAAAAAGTTGATCGACTTCACGTTTTCGAAAATACGCCGGGACAGCCCGGAAACCGCTCCTAGTCTGCCAGTCAGGCCGTGCCCGAGGCCGTATCACGGGCAATAGCGCCATGCCATCAACGGCTTATCGATAATCGCCTCACAAGGAACGGAGTCTCATGAGCAACAAGAACAATCTCAGATTCGCCCTCGGCGCCCTGGCCCTGTCGGTCTCCGCCGCGAGCCTGGCAGCCCCCTCGGAAGCGCAACAGTTCACCGAGTTCTGGACCCCGGGCAAACCCAACCCGTCGATCTGCAAGTCACCGCTGCTGGTCAGCACCCCGCTCGGACTGCCACGCTGTTTGCAGGCGAGCAACGTGACGAAGCGCCTGCAGAAGCTCGAGGACATCGCCACCCTCAACGACGGCAACCGCGCCGCCGCCACGCCGGGCTACCAGGCCTCCGTCGACTACGTGAAGCAGACGCTGGAGAAGGCCGGCTACAAGGTTTCGGTGCAGCCCTTCCCGTTCACCGCCTACTATCCGAAAGGCCCGGGCAGCCTGAGCGCCACCGTGCCGCAGCCGGTCACCTACGAATGGGAGAAGGACTTCACCTACCTGTCGCAGACCGAGGCCGGCGACGTCACCGCCAAGGTGGTCCCAGTGGACCTGTCCCTCGGCGCCGGCAACACCTCCACCAGCGGCTGCGAGGCGGAAGACTTCGCCAACTTCGCGGCCGGCTCGATCGCGCTGATCCAGCGCGGCACCTGCAACTTCGAACAGAAGGCCGAGAACGCCGCGGCCGCCGGCGCCGCCGGGGTGATCATCTTCAACCAGGGCAATACCGACGACCGCAAGGGCCTGGAGAACGTCACCGTGGGCGAATCCTACGAGGGCGGTATCCCGGTGATCTTCGCCACCTACGACAACGGCGTGGCCTGGTCGCAGACCCCGGACCTGCAGCTGCACCTGGTGGTCGACGTGGTACGCAAGAAGACCGAGACCTACAACGTGGTCGCCGAGACCCGGCGCGGCAACCCGAACAACGTGGTGATGGTCGGCGCGCACCTCGACTCGGTGTTCGAAGGTCCCGGCATCAACGACAACGGCTCGGGCAGCGCCGCTCAGCTGGAAATGGCCGTGCTGCTGGCCAAGGCGCTGCCGGTGAACAAGGTGCGCTTCGCCTGGTGGGGCGCCGAGGAAGCCGGGCTGGTCGGCTCGACCTACTACGTGCAGAACCTCGCACCGGAAGAGAAGAAGAAGATCAAGGCCTACCTGAACTTCGACATGATCGGTTCGCCGAACTTCGGCAACTTCATCTATGACGGCGACGGCTCCGACTTCGGCCTGCAGGGCCCGCCCGGCTCGGCCGCCATCGAGCGCCTGTTCGAGGCCTACTTCCGCCTGCGCGGCCAGCAGTCGGAAGGCACCGAGATCGACTTCCGCTCCGACTACGCCGAATTCTTCAACAGCGGCATCGCCTTCGGCGGCCTGTTCACCGGCGCCGAGGGTCTGAAGACCGAAGAACAGGCGCAGAAGTACGGCGGCACCGCCGGCAAGGCCTACGACGAGTGCTACCACAGCAAGTGCGACGGCATCGCCAACATCAACCAGGACGCCCTGGAGATCCACAGCGATGCCATGGCCTTCGTGACCAGTTGGCTGTCGCTGTCGACCAAGGTGGTCGACGACGAGATCGCCGCCGCCGGACAGAAAGCCAGGTCCTCGCTGCAGATGCAGAAGAGCGCCAGCCAGATCGAGCGCTGGGGCCACGACTTCATCAAGTAACCGCGACCGTCCTGCGCCGGGCCGCCGGCGCAGAACTCCCTCGAGGCCCGGCATGCGCCGGGCCTTTTCATTGGGCGGCCGGCACTCTCAGGCGGGCTGCAGCGCGCTGATGTGCAAGTACTGCGCGCCCAGTTCCCGGGCCAGGCGCTCGCCCTTGCCGAGGCGCAGCGGGCCGCTTTCCAGGTCGACCAGCAGGCTCGGGCAGGCGGCCGCCGGTACGGCCGGCCAGTCGCGCAGGCGGCCGTCGGTAAGCAGCAGCAGGCATTGCCGCTCGGCAGGCTTCTGTCGTTGCCGGCGCGCCAGCCAGTCGGCAGCCTGGCCCAGGGCGTCGAGCAGCGGCGTACCGCCGCCAGCGCCGAGCTGCTGCAGCCAGTCCTGGAGCTCCCGCGAGACCTTCTGCCCCTGCCACAGCCATTGCGCCCGAGCGCCAGTGGCATGCAGCACGGCGAGGCGCGCGCGCTGCCGGTAGGCCTCTTCGAACAGGCTCGCCAGCAGCCCCTTGGCCTGGGCCAGGGCGCCGTGCCGACGGGTGCTGGCGGAAGCGTCGACGATCACCAGCCAGAGTTCGCCGGGCCTTCGGCTCCGCGGTTGCCGCAACAGATCGCGGCGTTGCCGTGGGCGCCCGCGCAGCAGGGTCGGCAGCCACTGGATGGCGCCCTCCGCGCCCTGGCTGAGAGCGCCGTTGCGACCGCCGCGCAGCGCCCCGGGTCTGGTCCTGGCATCCGCACCCATGACCGAGCGCGGGCGGATGCTCAGGGCTTTTTTGCCCAGCGCGGCAGCTCGCGGGCAACGCCCATGGCCACCGGCTGCGCCGGCAGCTCGCCCCACTGGCCTTCGCCACCGGCGGTACCCGCCGCTCCGCTGGCGGGGGGCGCCGCGGGCGGTGGATTCGCCGCCGAGGTCGGCGGTGACTGCTGGCGGCGACGATGCGACAGGGCGAAATGTTCCACCGCGTCGATGTCCTCCGCCTCGATCCTCTCGCCGCCGCGCCAGGCCGCATGGGCGCGCGCCGCGCGCAGCCAGACCAGGTCGGCGCGCAGGCCGTCGACCGCCGCCTCGAAGCAGCGCCGGGCGATGCTGTCCAGCGCCGCGTCGTCCAGGGGAATCCGCGCCAGCCGCCGGCGCGCCTCGGCGCAACGGCGGCGCAGTGCCTCCTGTTCGCTGGCCCAGCGCGCGACGAAGGCCTGCGGATCGGCGTCGAAGGCCAGCCGGCGACGGATGATCTCGGCGCGCTCGGCCGGCCGCGGCTGGCTGTCGAGGCGTACATCGAGGCCGAAACGGTCCAGCAGTTGCGGACGCAACTCACCCTCCTCCGGGTTCATCGTGCCGATCAGCACGAAGCGCGCCGGATGCCGGTGGGAGATGCCGTCGCGCTCGACCAGGTTGACGCCGCTGGCGGCGACGTCGAGCAACAGGTCCACCAGGTGGTCCGGCAGCAGGTTCACTTCGTCGACGTAGAGCACGCCGCCGTCGGCCCTGGCCAGCACGCCCGGGGAAAACCGCGCGCGACCCTCGCCGAGAGCGGCGTCCAGATCGAGACTGCCGACGATGCGCTCCTCGCTGGCGCCCAGCGGCAGGGTAACGAACTCCCCCTCCGGCAGTAGCTCGGCGACGCCCCGCGCCAGGGTCGACTTGGCCATTCCGCGCGGCCCCTCGATCAGTACCCCGCCGATCGCCGGATCGACCGCGGCCAGGCACAGCGCCAGCTTCAGCTCGTCGGCGGCGACCACGGCGGACAAGGGATAATGCACGGTAGCGCTCATGGGGATTCCTGCAACGGACGGAAATACAGACCGCCAAGTCTATCAGGCCGCCAGCGCCGGTATCGAACCGTGAAACAGTCGTTGAACCGGCCGCCTCGCTTGCAGTAAGCTCGGGACTCGTCCACGGGAGAAACCCATGCCGCACACCCGCCATCCGCACCTGCATTCCAGCGCCTCGCGCCCTGGCCTGCCGTTGCGCGCGCGTGCGCCGCAGGCACCCCGTGCCGCGTATTTCTTCGGGTATTGGTTTAGCCACTCCGGCGCCTGATACCCCAACGGCGCCCACGGTATACGGGACGCCTACCCTGCACACGCAAACCCCCGGTCGGCTCCCCGACCGGGGGTTTTGTTTTTCCGGCCCGTTTTCCCGGCCCACAAGGCCACAACCACAGACGAACGCACAGGACATCGATCATGACCGCATACCGCTACCGCACTGGCTACCCGCTCAACACCTGGCGATTTAGCGACGGCTGCCAGCCGCTCGCCAGGACACGACATCGCCGAACACCTCGATAGGGCACGACGCGCGCGGGACGCCCGCCGCCAGCCCAGGAAGCCAGACCATGAATTCATCCGTATCCGCACTGACCGCCCTTTCGCCCAACGTCCAGGCCGTCGCCCTGCCCAGCGCCGCCGCCCGCACCGCGCTGGAGCGCCTGCCCAGCGCGCTCGAACTCAAGGCCCGCCAGCCGTTGCCGCTGGAGCTGGCCAGCCAGGTCGCCGCCAGCCGCGACGCCATCCGCGCCATCCTCGACGGCGACGACCCGCGCCTGCTGGTGGTAGTCGGCCCCTGTTCGATCCACGATCCCCGCTCCGCCCTCGAATACGCCGAACGCCTCGCCGCGCTGAGCGACGAACTCGACGGCCAGTTGCTGCTGGTGATGCGCGCCTACGTGGAAAAGCCACGCACCACGGTGGGCTGGAAGGGCCTCGCCTACGATCCGCACCTGGATGGCAGCGACGACATGGCCGCCGGCCTGGGGCTGTCCCGGCAACTGATGCTGGACATGCTGCGCCTCGGCCTGCCGCTGGCCACCGAATTGCTGCAACCGCTGGCCGCCGGCTACTTCGACGACCTGCTGAGCTGGGCGGCGATCGGCGCGCGCACCAGCGAATCGCAGATCCACCGCGAACTGGTCAGCGGCCTCGGTCTGCCGGTGGGCTTCAAGAACGGCACCGACGGTGGCGTCGGCATCGCCTGCGACGCGATCCGCTCGGCGGCCCACGGCCATCGCCATTTCGGCCTCGACCCGCACGGCCACCCGGCGCTGATCGAAACCCGTGGCAACCCGGACACCCATGTGGTGCTGCGCGGCGGCCGCCACGGTTCGAACTATGGCCCCGAGCAGGTGCAGGCCGTACGCCAGGCCCTGGAAAGCCAGGGCATCGCCACGCGGATGATGGTCGATTGCAGCCACGCCAACAGCGGCAAGAACCCGCTGAACCAGCCCGGCGTCCTCGCCAGCGTGCTGGACCAGCGCCTGGCGGGCGCCAGCGACCTGGTCGGGGTGATGCTGGAAAGCCACCTGTTCGACGGCTGCCAGGCACTCGGCGGCGAATTGCGCTACGGCGTCTCGATCACCGACGGCTGCCTCGGCTGGGAGGGCACCGAGCGGATCCTCCGCGACGCCGCCCGGCGCCTCGCGGCAGGCACCTGAACCTGGCGGGGCGGCCACGCCGCTCCGCTATTCCTCTTCGACGTCCAGCAGCAGGTTCTCCAGAGCCTCGCGATAGGCCCCCGGCTCCTGCCAGAGCCCGCGCCGCTGCGCCTCCACCAGGCGCTCGGCCATGTCGCGCAAGGCCCGCGGGTTGTGCTGGCGGACGAACTCGCGGGTCTCGGCGTCGAGCAGGTAGGCGTCGGCCAGCAGCGCGTACTGGTGGTCGTCGATCAGCTCGCTGGTGGCATCGAAGGCGCACAGGTAGTCCACCGTCGCCGCCAGTTCGAAGGCGCCCTTGTAGCCGTGGCGCTTCATCCCGGCGATCCATTTCGGATTCACCGCGCGCGCCCGCACCACCCGGTTGAGCTCTTCCTTGAGCGTGCGGATGCGCGGGTTGTCCGGTTGGCTGTGGTCACCGTGGTAACTGGCCACCGGCGCGCCGCGCAGGGTTTCCACCGCCGCCAGCATGCCGCCCTGGAACTGGTAGTAGTCGTTGGAATCGAGCAGGTCGTGCTCGCGGTTGTCCTGGTTGTGCAGCACCGCCTGCAGGCGCTCCAGGCGCTGGGCGAAGCGTTCCCGCGCCGGCGTGCCGTCGTCGCCGGCACCGTAGGCATAGCCGCCCCAGTTCAGGTAGACCTCGGCGAGGTCGGCGCGGGTCTGCCACAACCGCTCCTCGATAGCCCCCTGCACGCCTGCTCCATAGGCGCCCGGCTTGGCGCCGAAGATCCGCCAGCCGGCCTGCCGGCGCGCTTCCGCCGGCGCAACCCCCTGCTCTTCGAGGCGCCGCCGCTCCAGCCGCACGCGGGCGGCCAGCGGGTTCAGCTCTTCGGGCTCGTCCAGCCCGGCCACCGCCTGCACCGCCGCGTCGAACAGGCGGATCAGGTTGGCGAAGGCGTCGCGGAAGAACCCGGAGACCCGCAATGTCACGTCGACCCGCGGCCGATCCAGCAGCGAGACCGGCAGGATCTCGAAATCGGCGACGCGCTGGCTGCCGGCCTGCCATACCGGGCGCACGCCAAGCAGCGCCAGGGCCTGGGCGATGTCGTCGCCACCGGTGCGCATGGTCGCCGTGCCCCATACCGAGAGGCCGAGCTGGCGCAGGTGATCGCCATGCTCCTGCAGGTGCCGTTCGAGCAGCAGGTTGGCCGACTGGAAACCGATGCGCCAGGCGGTCGGGGTCGGCAGGTTGCGCACGTCCACCGAGAAGAAGTTGCGACCGGTGGGCAGCACGTCGAGCCGCCCGCGGCTCGGCGCGCCGCTCGGACCGGCCGGAACGAAGCGCCCTTCGAGGGCTGCCAGCAGCCCGTCGATCTCGGCCGCGCCACAGGCGTCCAGGGTCGGCGCCACCCGTTCGCACAAGCCGCGCAACACCTCGCCGCTGGCGCGCCACGCAGCGGGCGGCGGCTGGCCCTCCAGGCAGCGTTCGATCCAGTGCAGCGCCAGCAGCTCCAGGCGCTCGCGGGTATCGCCGAGGCTGCGCCAGGGCTCCTCGTTCACGCGCGCCAGGCATTCCGGGCGCGGACCCTGCCAGGGCTCGCCCATGGCGCAGGCCAGCGGGTCGAAGCCCAGCCCGAGGTCGTCGGCCAGGCTCTTCAGCAGGCCGGCGTTGGCGCCCTTGCCGTCGCCGCGCGGGACCCGCAGCAGCGCCAGCAGGGTGTCCAGGCGCAAGCGCCCGCTCGGCGATTCGCCGAACACATGCAGGCCGTCACGGATCTGCGATTCCTTCAGGTCGCAGAGATAGGCGTCCAGCTGCGGCAGCCAGCTGTCCGGATCGTCGCTGAGCTGCAGGCCGATCTCGCGGTCGAGACGGTTGCCGCGCAGCAGATCGAGGATTTCCTCGCGCAACTGCCCGGCGCGCCGGGGATCGAGCAGCGAGGCATCGTAGAACTCGTCGGCCAGGCGCTCCAGGTCGCGCAGCGGACCGTAGCTCTCGGCGCGGGTCAGCGGCGGCATCAGGTGGTCGATGATCACCGCCTGGGTACGACGCTTGGCCTGGGCGCCCTCTCCCGGATCGTTGACGATGAACGGATAGATGTTCGGCAGCGGGCCGAGCAGCGCGTCCGGCCAGCATTCGGCGGACAGGCCGACGCCCTTGCCCGGCAGCCATTCCAGGTTGCCATGCTTGCCGACGTGCAGCAGGGCGTCGGCGCGGTAGGCATGGCGCAGCCAGAAATAGAACGCCAGGTAGCCGTGCGGCGGCACCAGGTCGGGATCGTGGTAGACCGCCGCCGGATCGAGCTGGTAACCCCGTGCCGGCTGGATGCCGACGAAGGTCAGGCCATAGCGCAGGCCGGCGATCATCATCCGCCCGCCGCGGAACATCGGGTCCTGCCGCGGCTCGCCCCAGCGTGCCAGCACCGCCTGGCGATTGCGCTCCGGCAGGCGCGCGAAGCAGGCCAGGTAGTCGTCCAGCGCCAGGCTCTGGGCGCAGGGTCGCAGGTCGTTGTCGTCGAGGTCGTTACTGACGCCACCGAGCAACTGGCGGATCAGCTCGGTGCCGCTGGCGGGCAGGCCGTCGACCGGATAGCCCTGCTGGCGCAAGGCACGGAGGATGTTCAGCGCCGCCGCCGGGGTGTCCAGGCCGACGCCGTTGCCGATCCGCCCGTCGCGGGTCGGGTAGTTGGCCAACACCAGCGCCACCCGCTTTTCCGCGCAGGGCTTGCGCGCCAGTTCGGCCCAGCGGCGCGCCAGCTCGGCGACGAAGTCCATGCGCTCATCGTCGGCGAGGTAGCAGACCACGTCGCTCTCGCTGCGCTCGCTGCGCCAGGCCAGGCCCTTGAAGCTGATCGGCCGGGTGACGATGCGCCCGTCCAGCTCCGGCAGCGCCACGTGCATGGCCAGGTCGCGCGGGCCCAGGCCCTGTGGGTTGTCCTGCCAGAGCGGGCGGTTGTCCAGCGAGCAGATCGCCTGCAACACCGGCACGTCGCGGCGGAACGGACGCAGTTCGGGCGCTTCCGGATTGGACTGGGCGAAGCCGGTGGTATTGACGATCAGCGCGGCATCGCTGCGCGCCAGCCAGTCTTCCACCTGGGCCAGGCAGGCACCTTCCTTCAGGCTGGCCACCGCGATCGGCAGCGGGTTCAGCCCCTGTGCCGCAAGGCGTTCGCAGAAGCGTGCGATGAAGGCGGTGTTCGCCGCCTGCAGGTGGGTGCGATAGAACAGCAACGCGGCCACCGGACGCCCGGCCTGCCAGTCGGCACGCCAGTGTTCCAGGGTCGCCTCGGCATGCCGTGGATGGAACAGCGCCACCCGTGGCAGTGCCTGCGGCTCGCGCCAGGCGTAGTCGCGACCCAGGCACTGATTGGCCAGGCAACGGTAGAACTGCCCGGCGTTCTCCAGGCCGCCCTGGCGCAGGTATTGCCAGAAGCGCTCGGCCTGCTCCGCCGGCAGGTTGCCGAGGGCGCTCAGCTCTGGGTCGGGGCGGTCGTCGCCGGGCACCGGGATCAGCACGCAGCCGCGCCCGGCCAACGCCACCAGTTGTTCGACGCCATAGCGCCAGTAGCCGATGCCGCCGTGCAGCGAAAGCAGGATCACCCGCGCATGCCGCAGCACCTCGTCGACATAGAGGTCGACCGAGGCGTGGTTCTGCAATTGCATCGGATTGGCCAGGCGCAGGCTCGGGTAGTCGTCCGGCAACTCCCGGGCAGCCTCGGCCAGCAATGCGAGGTGCGAATCGCCGCTGCAGAGGATCACCAGCTCAGCGGGAGTCTGGGCCAGGTGGGCGATGCCGTCGTCGGGGACGAAGCCGCCGGGTTGGGTGCGCAACAGGTGCATGGGCGTTCCACCGATAGGAGGCGGGAGGCCTGGAGGCAGGCGCTAGCTGGCCGGCCCCGGCCCGGAGATCACGGGTCAGGCCAGCGCGGTGCGCAGCTCGTTGGCGATGGCCGCCTGGTCCAGTTCCTGGCCGATCACCACCAGGCGGCTACGGCGGTTCTCGCCGGCCAGCCACTGGCGATCGAAGTGCCTGTCGAAACGCTTGCCGACACCCTGCACCAGCAGGCGCATGGGCTTGCCCGGAATGGCGGCGAACCCCTTGATGCGAAGTATGTCGTGACGCTCCACCAGCTCGCCGAGGGCCTCGAGCAGCGCGGCTTCCTCCACCTCGGGGAGATCGACGTGGAAGGAGTCGAACTCGTCGTGGTCGTGGTCCTCGTGGCCTTCGTGGTCGTGATGGGTGGGCCGGCGGTCGATGTGCAGCTCGGCCTCGGCGTTGAGTCCCAGCAGGACCGAGAGCGGCAGCTCGCCCCGGCTCGCCTCGACGATCTTCACCGCTGCCGGCAGCTCCCCGGCGATCTCCGCGCGGACCCGCGCCAGGGCCTCGGCGTCGAGCTGGTCGGCCTTGTTCAGGATCACCAGGTCGGCGCTGGCCAACTGGTCCTCGAACAGTTCGTGCAGCGGCGATTCATGGTCGAGGTTGGGGTCCTGGCGGCGTTGCTGGTCGACCTGCTCGGGATGGGCGGCGAAGGTGCCGGCCGCCACCGCCGGGCTGTCGACCACGGTGATCACCGCGTCGACCGTGCAGGCGTTGCGGATTTCCGGCCACTGGAAGGCCTGCACCAGCGGCTTGGGCAGGGCCAGGCCGCTGGTCTCGATGAGGATCTGGTCAAGGTCGCCGCGGCGCGCCACCAGCTCGCGCATCACCGGGAAGAACTCTTCCTGCACGGTGCAGCACAGGCAGCCGTTGGCCAGTTCGAAGACCCGGCCCTGCGCCTCCTCCTCGCTACAACCGATGGAGCATTGCTTGAGGATCTCGCCGTCGATGCCGAGTTCGCCGAACTCGTTGACGATCACCGCGATGCGCCGGCCTTCGGCGTGGTCCAGCATGTGCCGGAGCAAGGTGGTCTTGCCGGCACCGAGGAAGCCGGTGACGATCGTGACGGGGAGTTTCGCCAGGGTTTTCATGGGCAGCCCTTGTTCAGCTCGGCGGGCATGCGGACGAGTGGCGCGGACGCTGGCCGCGCAACGGATTCGCCACCGGATCACCCCGCCCGGTTGTATGGAAGTCTTGTCCCCCGCGCATCGCACCGCGGGATCGACGAGGCAGGTCTCCTGGCTCACGGTCTGGCGTCGCCGCCGGTTCCCCGCCTTCCCGCGTCACGCAGTGGCATTGGGGAACGATCGCCGTTCACAGTTGCGGGGGCAGCCGCGGCATCGACCGCGTTCCCTCTTAGCCCCGCCGTCGCCGGCGAGGAACCTCGAACCGGCAAGGCTACGCAGTGCGCCGGCCAGGGTCAATCGGGCCGGTTGACGCCCGGTCTGCCTTCATGCTGTCCTAGGCGGGTTGTCCCAGGTGTCTCGTGCCGGCGCGCACGAGGTGAAACGGGAAGCCGGTGACGCTCTTCGAGCCAGTCCGGCGCTGCCCCCGCAACGGTAAGCGCATCGCGCGAGCCCGGAGACCGGCCTGGAACCTTTCGTTTGATTCACCCGCGGTGGGCGGGCGCAAGCGTGAAGCGGGCCATCCGGTCCCGTTCCTCGTGCGTACGCCTCTGCAAGTCCAGCCAATCCAGAGGGAACGCACCATGTCGAGCAGCACCCTGGCGCACGCCAGCGCCACCATCTCCCTGTCGAAGCGACTGAGCCTGGCCATCGGCGCCGGCCTGCTCGGCGCGTTGCTGGTGTACTTCGCCGGCTTCTCGCACATCGACGCGGTGCACAACGCCGCCCACGACACCCGGCACAGCTCCGGCTTCCCCTGCCACTGAGCGCGCGAGAACTTCCGATGATCAAACGCATCGCCCAGACCGCCGGCTTCGCCGGCCTGCTCGCCGCCCTGCTGCTGTCACTGTTGCAGATTCTCTGGGTCACCCCGCTGATCCTCGAGGCGGAGACCTACGAGAACAGCGAGCCGGTCGCGGCCCAGCCCCACGAACATGCTCCCGGCGTCGCCGCCCATGTTCACGACGAGGAGGCCTGGGAGCCGGAGAACGGCTGGCAGCGTACCCTCTCCACCACCGGCGGCAACCTGGTGGTGGCGGTCGGCTTCGCCCTGATGCTCGCCGGCCTGTTCACCCTGCGCGCGCCGGGCCGGACCTGGCAGGGCCTGCTCTGGGGCCTGGCCGGCTACGCGGTGTTCTGCCTTGCGCCGTCGCTGGGCCTGCCGCCGGAGCTGCCGGGAACCGCCGCGGCCGACCTGGTGCAACGCCAGTACTGGTGGATCGCCACCGCAGCCGCCACCGCGGTGGGCCTGGCCCTGCTGGCGTTCGGCGGCAACTGGCCGCTAAAGCTTGTCGGCGCCGCGCTGCTGGCGCTGCCGCACCTGTTCGGCGCGCCGCAGCCCGAGGTCCACGCCAGCCTGGCGCCGGCAGCCCTGGCCCAACGTTTCGTGATCGCCTCGCTGGTCAGCAATGCGCTGTTCTGGGCCGCCCTCGGCCTGGCCGCTGCCTGGCTGTTCCGGCGCAACCGCGCCGGTGTCGACGCCTGACCTCCTTCCACCCGCGACCCTTGCCGGTCGCGGGTCCATAGTGTCTCCCCTTCCACTTCCTCCGGTCCGCGCATGCCCCTGCCCACCCCCAGCCTGCTGATCGCCGGCATCGGCTGCCGCCGAGGCTGTAGCGCCAGGCATCTGCGCGCGCTGCTGGAGCGAACCCTGGCCGAACACGGGCACACCCTGGCCGAGCTGGACGCCCTCGCCAGCATCGACGGCAAGCGCGACGAACCCGGCCTGCGGCAGCTGGCCACGATGCTCGGACGCCCCGTGGATTTCCTGGCGCCCGCCGCCCTGCTCGACTACGAGCCGCGCCTGCTCAGTCCCTCCGCCGTCGCGCTGCGCGAAACCGGCTGCTCCAGCGTCGCCGAGGCCGCCGCCCTGGCCCTGGCCGAACGCCTGGGCGGCGGTCGCGCCGATCTGCTCGGGGCGAAACGCAGCGACGACCGGGCGAGCATCGCCCTGGCACACCCTTTCACCGAACGAGAACTCCCATGACCGTCTATTTCATCGGCGCCGGTCCCGGCGACCCCGACCTGATCACCGTCAAGGGGCAGCGCCTGATCCGCCAGTGCCCGGTGATCCTCTACGCCGGCTCGCTGGTTCCGCAAGCGCTGCTCGAGGGACACCAGGCCGGCCAGGTGGTGAACACCGCCGAGCTGAACCTCGAACAGATCGTCGAGCTACTCGCGCAAGCCCATCGCCGCGGCCTCGACGTCGCCCGCGTGCATTCCGGCGATCCGTCCCTGTACGGCGCCATCGGCGAGCAGATCCGCCACCTGCGCGAACTCGGCGTCCCCTATGAGATCGTCCCCGGGGTCACCGCCACCGCCGCCTGCGCCGCCCTGCTCGGCTGCGAGCTGACCCTGCCCGAGGTGTCCCAGACGCTGATCCTGACCCGCTACGCCGCGCGCACGAAGATGCCGGAAGGCGAGAGCCTGGGCGACCTGGCGCGGCACCGGGCGACCCTGGCGATCCACCTGGGCGTCGCCCACCTGGCGAAGATCGTCGAGGAACTGCTGCCGCACTACGGCGCCGACTGCCCGATCGCGGTGATCCACCGGGCCAGTTGGCCGGACCAGGAACAGGTTCGCGGCACCCTCGCCGACATCCTGCCCAAGGTCGCCGCCAGGCATTTCCGCCGCACCGCGCTGATCCTGGTCGGCGAGGTGCTGGCCGCCGAAGGCTTCGCCGACTCCTCGCTGTACCGCGCCGGGCATAGACACCTCTATCGAGCCGGCGAATGAACCGCCGGCCTCGGGTTCGGCGCCGACCGCCGGCAGCGCGCCTGGACTCGCCGCAAGGCTTGCGACAGCGGGCCGGCCCGGCTAGCGTTCAGCGCTGGCCCCTTTTTTCCTGAAGCCCTCGGACACCCATGAAACGATTCCTCCTCGGTCTGCTCCTGCTGCTGGCGGTCGCCGCCGGCGTCCTCTACTTCGTCCCCGCTACCCTCCTCGCCAGCGTACGCACCGTCGAGCGCGGTCTCGCCGGTCTCAGCGAACACAGCGTGCAGGTCGACAACCTTGAGATCGCCTACCTGGAAGGCGGCTCGGAGAAGAACCCGACCCTGTTGCTGATCCACGGCTTCGGCGCCGACAAGGACAACTGGCTGCGCTTCGCCCGGCCACTGACCGAGCGCTACCATGTGGTCGCCCTCGACCTCCCCGGCTTCGGCGACAGCAGCAAGCCGCAACAGGCCAGCTACGACGTCGGCACCCAGGCCGAGCGAGTCGCCAACTTCGCCGCCGCCATCGGCGTGCGCCGCCTGCACCTGGCCGGCAACTCCATGGGCGGGCACATCGCCGCGCTCTACGCGGCGCGCCATCCGGAACAGGTGCTATCGCTGGCGCTGATCGACAACGCCGGGGTGATGCCGGCACGCAAGAGCGAACTGTTCGAGGGCCTGGAGCGCGGCGAGAATCCCCTGGTGGTACGCCAGCCGGAAGACTTCCAGAAGCTGCTCGACTTCGTGTTCGTCCAGCAACCGCCGCTGCCGGCGCCGCTCAAGCGCTACCTCGGCGAGCGCGCGGTAGCTGCCTCGGCGTTCAACGCGCAGATATTCGAACAACTGCGCCAGCGCTACATCCCGCTGGAGCCGGAACTGCCGAAGATCGAGGCGCCGACCCTGCTGCTGTGGGGCGACCGCGACCGCGTGCTGGATGTCTCCAGCATCGAGGTGATGCATCCGCTGCTGAAGCGGCCCAGCGTGGTGATCATGGAAAACTGCGGACACGTGCCGATGGTCGAGCGCCCGGAGGAAACCGCGCAGCACTACCTGGCCTTCCTCGACGGCGTACGGAACGCCCAGGTGGCCGGTCGCTGAAAACGCGAACCGGCGCCTGGGGCGCCGGTCCGGGGGAGCGGGAGCCGTCGCGGGGACGGCTCGGATACAGGCTTCAGGCCTGGATCAGGTTGGCGATCTGCACGTCCGGGTCGACGTCCTGCTCATAGTCGACGCCAGCGACCTCGAAACCGAACAGGTTGAGGAATTCGCTCTTGTAGCCGGCGAAGTCGGTCAGCTCGTAGAGGTTCTCGTTGGTCACCTTGTCCCACAGTTCCTCGACGCGGGACTGCACTTCCGGCTGCAGTTCCTTGTAGTCGGCACGCAGGCGGCCTTCCTCGTCGAGGCGCGGCTCGGCGCCGTACAGGCTCTCGCGGTACAGGCCATCGACCTGCTCGATGCAGCCTTCGTGGGTGCCCTGCTCCTTCATTACCTTGAACAGCAGCGACAGGTACAACGGCATCATCGGGATCGCCGAACTGGCCTGGGTCACCACCGCCTTGAGCACCGAGACCCGCGCGTCGCCGCCCAGCGGGGCGAGCCTGTCGCGAATACCGAGGACCTTCTGGTCGAGATCCTTCTTGGCCGCGCCGATCGAGCCGTTCCAGTAGATGTCGTGGGTGATCTTCTCGCCCAGGTAGGTGAACGCGGTGGTCTTCGCGCCGTCGGCCAGCACGTCGGCCTCGAGCAGCGCGTCGATCCACATCTGCCAGTCCTCGCCGCCCATCACCGCAACGGTATCGGCGACTTCCTGGTCGCTGGCCGCCTCCAGGACCACGTCCTTGATCACTTCCTTGTCGGTGTCCAGGCCACGGAAGCTGACCGACTTGCCGATCGGCTTGAGGGTCGAGGAGAACACTTCGCCGGTCTTCGGATGGGTACGGCGCGGCGCAGCCAGGCTGTAGACCACCAGGTCGACCTTGCCGAGATCGCGCTTGATGGTCTCGATGGTCAGCCGCTTCACTTCGTCGGAGAACGCGTCGCCGTTGATGCTGCGCGCGTACAGACCTTTCTCGTGGGCGAACTTCTCGAAGGCCGCCGAGTTGTACCAGCCGGCGGTGCCAGGCTTGCTCTCGCTGCCCGGACGCTCGAAGAACACCCCGAGGGTATCGGCGCCGGAACCGAACGCGGCGGTGATGCGGGCAGCCAGGCCATAGCCGGTGGAGGAACCGATGACCAGGACCTTCTTCGGTCCGTTGACGACGGGGCCCTTGGCCTCGACGTAGTCGATCTGTTGCTTGACGTTGGCCTCGCAGCCTGCCGGATGGGTAGTGACGCAGATGAAGCCACGCACGCGCGGTTTGATGATCATGAAAACCTCGGTTGCTAGATGCCGGAAAAGCACATTCAGGAGCTAGAGACGTCGCGCATTGTAAATGAGACACCTCCGCTTGGGCGGGCCGAAGACAGGAATCGTGACCAAAGGGTCACGCGGCGCAGCCCAGGCATAAAAAAACCCGCTCCGGAGAGCGGGTCTTCTCGGCTTGGAATCAGGCTCAGACGGCCTTTTCCAGCTCCGGCACGGCGTCGAACAGGTCGGCGACCAGGCCGTAGTCGGCGACCTGGAAGATCGGCGCCTCTTCGTCCTTGTTGATCGCGACGATCACCTTCGAGTCCTTCATGCCCGCCAGGTGCTGGATGGCACCGGAGATACCCACCGCGATGTACAGCTGCGGGGCGACTATCTTGCCGGTCTGGCCGACCTGCATGTCGTTCGGCACGAAACCGGCGTCGACCGCGGCGCGGGAGGCGCCGACGGCGGCGCCCAGCTTGTCGGCCAGGGCGTAGAGGATCTTGAAGTTGTCGCCGTTCTGCATGCCGCGGCCACCGGAGACCACGATCTTGGCAGCGGTCAGTTCCGGACGGTCGGACTTGGCCAGCTCTTCGCCGACGAAGGCGGACTTGCCGGCATCGGCCGGGCCGGAAACCTGCTCGACGGCAGCCGAACCGCCTTCGGCGGCGACGGCGTCGAAGCCGGTGGTACGCACGGTGATCACCTTGACCGCAGCCGAGGACTGCACGGTAGCGATGGCGTTGCCGGCGTAGATCGGACGCTTGAAGGTGTCGGGGCTGACCACTTCGACGATCTCGGAGAGCTGGTCGACGTCCAGCAGCGCGGCGACGCGCGGCAGAAAGTTCTTGCCGTTGGTGGTGGCCGGGGCCAGCACATGGCTGTAGCCCTTGCCCAGCTCGGCGATCAGCGGCGCGACGTTTTCCGGCAGCTGGTGGGCGTAGGCGGCGTTGTCGGCGACCAGCACCTTGGAGACACCCTCGACCTTGGCGGCGGCTTCGGCCACGGCGGCAACGTTCTGCCCGGCGACCAGCACGTGGATGTCGCCGCCAATGGCCTTGGCAGCGGCAACGGTGTTCAGGGTAGCGCCCGCCAGGGCGGCGTTGTTGTGCTCAGCGATAACCAGGATAGCCATTAGATTACCTTCGCCTCGTTCTTCAGTTTCTCTACCAGTTCAGCCACGGACTTGACCTTGATGCCAGCGGAGCGCGCAGCCGGCGCCTCGACCTTCAGGGTCTTCACGGTGGAAGCGGTGGAAACGCCCAGGGCGTCCGGGGTCACCACGTCCAGCGGCTTCTTCTTGGCTTTCATGATGTTCGGCAGCGACGCGTAGCGCGGCTCGTTCAGACGCAGGTCGGTGGTGACGATGGCCGGCAGGTTCAGCGCGACGGTCTGCAGGCCGCCATCGATCTCGCGGGTCACATTGACCTTGTCGCCAGCGACCTCGACCTTGGAGGCGAAAGTGCCCTGGGCGTAGCCGGTCAGCGCGGCGAGCATCTGGCCGGTCTGGTTGTTGTCGCTGTCGATGGCCTGCTTGCCGAGGATCACCAGTTGCGGCTGTTCCTTGTCGACCACGGCCTTGAGCAGCTTGGCCACGGCCAGGGAGTTCAGCTCGTCGTTGCTCTCCACCAGGATCGCACGGTCGGCGCCCAGCGCCAGCGCGGTGCGCAGTTGCTCCTGGGCGGCGGTCGGGCCGACGGAGACAGCGACGATCTCGCTAGCCACGCCCTTCTCTTTCAGGCGCACGGCTTCTTCCACGGCGATTTCGCAGAAGGGGTTCATGGACATCTTGACGTTGGCGAGGTCGACGCCGGAGTTGTCCGCCTTGACGCGGACCTTGACGTTGTAGTCGACCACTCGTTTGACTGCTACAAGAACCTTCATGGATTCCTCGTTATTCTCCGGTGAATAAGGATGTCGCCAGACAGGCCTGGCCGGTGATGCTCGCCGGCCGGAAACCGACACTCTGCTAGACAGCGACCGCAAAACCGCCCGTATCTTGACCGGATCACCCTTTTCGGTCAATACGGCAAAAGGGTGGTTCTCCCCCCTCGAATGCCGATTCTATCAGGCTTCCAAAGAATTCAAACAAACGTTTGTATTGGACCTGCCCATGCAGCTATATATAATGCGCCCGCTCTGATCAGGGAAAGATCACAGCCACCAATAAACAGATACCGTGAGCCTTGAGTAGGAGATCGATTGTGGAACGCGAATACATGGAATTCGACGTCGTCATCGTCGGCGCCGGCCCCGCCGGTCTGTCCGCCGCATGCCGACTGAAGCAGAAGGCCGCCGAAGCCGGTCAAGAGATCAGCGTCTGCGTGGTCGAGAAGGGTTCCGAAGTGGGCGCCCACATCCTCTCCGGCGCGGTGTTCGAGCCGCGCGCGCTGAACGAACTGTTCCCCGACTGGAAGGAACTCGGCGCACCGCTCAACACTCCGGTGAGCGGCGACGACATCTACGTCCTGAAGAGCGCCGAGAGCGCCACCAAGGTGCCCAACTTCTTCGTGCCCAAGACCATGCACAACGAGGGCAACTATATCATCTCCCTGGGCAATCTCTGCCGCTGGCTGGCCCAGCAGGCCGAAGGCCTGGGCGTGGAGATCTACCCGGGCTTCGCCGCCCAGGAAGCGCTGATCGACGAGAACGGCGTGGTCCGCGGGATCGTCACCGGCGATCTCGGCGTCGACCGCGAAGGCAATCCGAAAGAAGGCTACTACACCCCCGGCATGGAGCTGCGGGCCAAGTACACCCTGTTCGCCGAAGGCTGCCGCGGGCACATCGGCAAGCAACTGATCAAGAAATACAACCTGGACAGCGAGGCCGACGCCCAGCACTACGGTATCGGCATCAAGGAAATCTGGGACATCGACCCATCCAAGCACAAGCCCGGCCTGGTGGTGCACACCGCCGGCTGGCCGCTGAACGACGAGAACACCGGCGGTTCGTTCCTCTACCACCTGGAGAACAACCAGGTGTTCGTCGGCCTGATCATCGACCTGTCCTACAGCAACCCGCACCTGTCGCCGTTCGACGAGTTCCAGCGCTACAAGCACCACCCGGTGGTCAAGCAGTACCTGGAAGGCGGCAAGCGCGTGGCCTACGGCGCCCGGGCCATCTGCAAGGGCGGCCTGAACTCGCTGCCGAAGATGGTCTTCCCCGGCGGCGCGCTGATCGGTTGCGACCTCGGCACCCTGAACTTCGCCAAGATCAAGGGCAGCCACACCGCGATGAAGTCCGGCATGCTCGCTGCCGAAGCGATCGCCGAGGCCCTGGCCGCCGGCCGCGAAGGCGGCGACGAGCTGGCCAGCTACGTCGATGCGTTCAAGGCCAGCTGGCTGTACGACGAACTGTTCCGCAGCCGCAACTTCGGCGCGGCCATCCACAAGTTCGGCGCCATCGGCGGCGGCGCGTTCAACTTCATCGACCAGAACATCTTCGGCGGCAAGATCCCCGTCACCCTGCATGACGACAAGCCGGACTACGCCTGCCTGAAGAAAGCCAGCGAAGCGCCGAAGATCGACTACCCGAAGCCGGACGGCAAGCTCAGCTTCGACAAGCTGTCCTCGGTATTCCTCTCCAACACCAACCACGAGGAAGACCAGCCGATCCACCTCAAGCTGGCCGATGCGAGCATCCCGATCGAGAAGAACCTGCCGCTCTACGACGAGCCGGCCCAGCGCTACTGCCCGGCGGGCGTGTACGAAGTGGTGGCCAACGACGACGGCAGCAAGCGCTTCCAGATCAACGCGCAGAACTGCGTGCACTGCAAGACCTGCGACATCAAGGACCCGGCGCAGAACATCACCTGGGTGGCGCCGGAAGGCACCGGCGGGCCGAACTACCCCAACATGTAAGACAAACGAAAAAGGCTCCCTCGGGAGCCTTTTTTCATGCTGCACCTGTCAGTCCGGCTGCGGACCGATGGGAAAGAACTCGCCATGGCTCCAGACGCCGAGCCATTCGACGCCATCGATCCGGCGCGGTACCGCCAGCTCGACCAACTGGTAGAACACGTTGCGATGCACCAGCGCCTCGAGGTTGTCGCGCACCCGCAGGTACGGGGCTGGCTCCTGGGTAGCGGCATCGATCTCGACCCGCAGGGGATGCCCGGCATCCGCCTCGACCTCGTCCTCGACATTGGTGACGAAGCGCAGCGCCTGCGCCTCGCCCTCGCCCTCCACCTCCAGGGCCACCGCCACGAACGGGGCATCATCGACGCGGATGCCGACCTTTTCCACCGGCGTCACCAGGAAATAGTCGTCGCCGTCGCGGCGGATGATGCTGGAGAACAGCTTCACCATCGGCTTGCGACCGATCGGCGTACCCAGGTAGAACCAGGTGCCGTCGCGGGCGATGCGCATGTCGATGTCGCCGCAGAACGGCGGGTTCCACAGGTGCACGGGCGGCAGGCCCTTCTTCTCGCCCCTGGGGATCTGCGCCAGCAGGTCGTTGGCCTTGCCGGTATCACTCATAGCCTGTTCCTCGACTGTTCAGGCCCAGCAGTTCCTGGGCGTATTGCTCCAGCGGCGGACGCAGCAGGTCTTCCGGGGTGGCGTCGTAGAACGTCAGGAAACCGCCGCGGCTGCGGATGGTCGCGCTATCTACCAGGAAACGGGTGCTGGTCTCGATCAGCATGACCTGGATGACACTGCGATCGCGCCCGACCCGGCCGAGTTCCTCTTCGTCTTCCCACTCCTCCCAGTTGCCGATCCTGTTGTCGCCACGGGCGAAACGGCAGTACAGCAGGTAGTGGGCACCGGCCGCGCGCGCCTCGCGCATCGCGTCGTCCAGGCCGAGCGGCGCCTTGGCCCGGCGCACCAGCGGGAAATACTCGACGAATCCCTCGAAGGCCTGCTCGGCCACCACATTCGGCCGCGCGTAGCGATAGCCGGGCGGCACGAACGGCCCCTGGCCGATGTAGATGAAGGAGTCGGCCTGGATCCGCCGGTTGTTGCTGCGCTGGCTGGCGCTGTGGTCGAGCACCCCGGCATCGCGCAGGTAGTAGTCGGCGCCGTCGGCCAGGTCGCCGGGCTTCATGCAGGCGGACAGGCTACCCAGCAGGAGCATCGCCAGGGCGATACGGAACAGGTGCAACATCGGTCATCTCCCCTGCCGGCGTCGGAAAACCGGCGAATGACGAGCCGATGCAGCTTCCGCGCCATCACAGGCCACGCTGCCACTCCTGGCGCAAGGCCGCGTGCTGCGGCTGCTCGATGGCCTGGCGGACCTCGGCCAGCAGGCGCGCCTTGTCGGCGCCCAGTTCGCCCTTGAGCACCAGATAGTTGGAAGCGTGGTCGCTGCGAAATACCGTGTCCTCGAGCTCCAACCCCTGCAACAGGCGCTCGACCTCGACGAACAGGGCGCGCCGATCCAGCGCCTCGAAGTCGGCGAAGCCAGCACGGAAACGCTGCTCGCCGGTAGGGAAACTCACCACCAGGGTCGACAGGTACTCCGGCTGGGCGGCGTTCATCAGGCGCGCGGAGTTGTCCGCGTGCTGCGCGCTCAGGGTCATTCCGCCAAGACCGTTGAGGATCATCACCGAACGACTGATCCCCGCCTCGCCAAGCTTTTCCAGCGCATCCAGGGTAGAGGCATAGGTCTCGCCCTTGTTGACCCGCGCCAATACTTCGTCGTCGCCGGACTCGGCGCCGACATAGGCCATTCGCAGCCCGGCGTCGGCCAGTTCGCGCAACTCGTCGACCGACTTCCTGCGCAGGTTGCGCGGCAGGCAATAGCTGGAGGAGACTCGCTCCACCTCCGGCAGGTGCCGCCTGATCGCCTCCAGCACCACGAGCAGGCGTCGGGTCGGCAATACCAGCGCATCGCCATCGGCGAGGAATACGCGCTTGACGATCAGGCGCTCGCCGCAGCGCCGAATCTCCTCTAGCACCTCGGCTTCGTCGCGGGCACGGAATTTCTTCTGCGGCTGCGTGTACATCTCGCAGAAGCCGCACCGGTTCCAGGAACAGCCGTTGGTTACCGGGAGGATCAGCGAGTGCGCTTCGCTCGGTGGCCGGAATACCGGCTCGATGTAATGGATGGGGAATTCATGGGCAATCATCGGGGCTCTCCTGGAAGACCACGTGCCGTCGCCATCCGCGCCGGCACGTAGACGCAGCGGTTTTCAGGCCGAGGGCCAGGTCGGCTACGACGGATCGATGAGCGACAGCATATCCCGCCGACGAACGACACGCGGGACGCAGCGCCTGCGTCCCGCGCGGAGACCGGCCTCAGGCGGCCGGGTTTTCGCCGTCGCGCTTGCGCTTGTTGCCCATGCGCACGCCGATATCCATCAGGAAGTGGAAGAAGCCTTCCTGGTCTTCCAGCACCTCGCGCCAGAACGGCGAGTGATACAGCGCCACGGCGCCGTGCACCAGCGCCCAGGCGGCGCAATAATGGAAGTACGGCGGAACGTTCTCCAGCTTGCCGTCGGCGATCCGCTCCTTGATCAGCTGGGTCAGGCGTTCGAAGTTGGAGGCGCGGATCTTGTGCAGCTCCTCGACCATCTCCGGTACCTGGCTGGTCTTCACCACCTTCTCTTCCAGGCGGTCGAACAGGCGGTAGCGCTGCGGATCGCGCATGCGGAACTCGAAATAGGCACGCGACAGGGCTTCCTTGTCGCGGGCCACGTCTTCGGAATGGAACAGGGCGGCAAGATCGCGCTCGTAGTCCAGCATCAGGCGCAGATAGATCTCCGCCTTGGACTTGAAGTGCTTGTAGATCGTGCCTTTGCCGATGCCGACGGCATCCGCGATCATCTCGACCGTTACGCTGTCTTCCCCCTGTTCGAGGAACAGCTTGAGGGCGGTATCGAGAATCTCCTGTTCACGGCGACGAAATTCACGAACTTTGCGAGGCTCTTTCTGCATAAAAAGACTGTCAGGTCAAAATGAGTCAAAAATCGAAGCCGCGTATTATGCCTATTCAGCACGAAAATGCACGGAACATCCGACGATGAATTGTTACCAGGACGAATTCGACCAGACCAACGGTCTGCGCTACCTCAACCACGCAGCGGTCGCACCCTGGCCGAGACGCGCCGCCGACGCGGTGAGCGCCTTCGCCCGGGAGAACGTCGCCCTAGGTGCCAGCGACTATCCGGAATGGCTGAAGATAGAACATCGCCTGCGCGAGCGCCTTGTCCGACTGCTCAATGCGCGCGCCGGCAGCGACCTCGCTCTGGTCAAGAACACCTCCGAGGCGCTTTCCTTCGTGGCCTTCGGCCTGGATTGGCGAGAGGGCGACCAGGTCGTCATCGGCAATGAGGAGTTCCCCTCCAACAGGGTGGTCTGGGAAGCCTTGCGTCCGCGCGGCGTCGAGGTGATCGAGGTCGACCTCGCCGGCGACGATCCCGAGGGTGCCCTGCTCGCCGCCTGCGGCCCGCGTGCCCGACTGCTGTCGATCAGCGCGGTGCAGTACGCCAGCGGCCTGCGCCTTGACCTGGAGCGCATCGGCGCGGGATGTCGCCGCCGCGGTGTGCTGTTCTGCATCGACGCGATCCAGCAGCTCGGCGCCCTGCCCTTCGACGTACAGGCCTACGATTGTGCCTTCGCCATGGCCGATGGGCACAAGTGGATGCTCGGCCCCGAAGGGCTGGGCGTCTTCTATTGCCATCCCGGGCAGCGTGAGCGCCTGGCGCTGCACGAATATGGCTGGCACATGCTGGAGCATGCCCTCGATTACGAGCGCCGCGACTGGCGGCCGGCGCGCAGCGCCCGGCGCTTCGAATGCGGCAGCCCGAACATGCTCGGCGCGATGGCCCTGGAGGCCAGCCTGGGTTTGCTGGAAGAGGTCGGCATGGAGCAGGTCGGCCGACAGCTCGCCGAGCGCGTACAGTGGCTGCAGGATGGTCTCTCGGCCATCGCCGGGATCCGCCTGCACAGCCCACGGAATCCAAGTCGGCGCGCGGGCATCCTGACCTTCAGCCTGGACGGCCGGGACAACCGGATACTCTTCGAAACACTCCGCCAGGAGCGGATCATCTGCGCCCAGCGTGGCGGAGGTATCCGTTTTTCCCCGCATTTCTACACGAGTTCGACGGTGATCGACGACACGCTTGCGATAGTACGCCAGGCCGCAGGCGCCTAGGTGCTCAAGGATGGCAGCGGTATTCCAAATCTGTTTAAAAAACCACCAGCCCCGTCTGGACGCCCCACGAACATGACCAATACTGAAAGGTACTGGCGCGCGGTATCTCCCCCCAAGTACCCAGCCAGTGAAGGTACCGAGGAACGCGTACCTTTGTTCCACTCCTAATGGTCTTGACCCGGATTCATCCCCCAGAACCCGGGTTTTTTTTATCCACTCGCCAGCTTATGCCGGCCTGGCCAGCGGGAACAGCCGGTGGAAGTTGGCGGTGGTCTGCTCCGCCAGGATCTCCAGGCTGACACCCCGCAGTGGCGCGAGGAACTCGGCGACATCGCGCACGTATTCCGGCAGGTTCGGCTTGCCGCGATGGGGAATCGGCGCCAGGTATGGCGAGTCGGTCTCCACCAGCAGCCGGTCGGCCGGTACCTGGCGAGCCACCTCGCGCAGGGCATCGGCATTGCGGAAGGTGACGATGCCGGACAGGGAAATGTAGAAACCCAGGTCCAGAGCCGCCCGCGCCATTTCCCAGTCTTCGGTGAAGCAGTGCAGCACGCCGGCCTGCGGCAGCGCCGCCTCGCGCAACAGCGCCAGGGTGTCGGCGCGCGCCTCGCGGGTATGCACCACCACCGGCTTGCCGGTGATCCGCGCGGCCTCCAGGTGCAGGCGAAACGCCTCCTGCTGCAACTCGGCGGCTTCCGGTTCGTAGTGGTAGTCGAGGCCGGTCTCGCCGATCGCCACCACCCGCGGATGCGCCAGTTCGCCCAGCAGCCAGTCGAGCGCCGGCGCGCGCCCCGGCTCCAGGTCCAGCGGATGCACGCCGACCGAGCAGTGCACGTCGGCATAGCGCTCGGCCAGGGCCTTCACCGCCTGGGCATTGTCGGCGCTGACGCCGATGCAGAGGAATTGACCGACGCCGCGCGCCCGCGCGGCATCCAGCGCCGCATCGAGCGAGCCGCCATGGGCGGCCAGGTCGAGGCGATCGAGGTGGCAGTGGGAATCGACCAGCATGATCCTGTCTAGCGTTACATCGTGTGGGTCGGCCGGTCCGACTTCAGCGCCCCGGCCAGGTAGGTTTCGATCTTGTTGCGGGCGGTGTTGTCACCGTCGTTGAACTGCACGCCGATGCCCGCCGCGCGGTTGCCCTGGGCGCCCTTCGGGGTGATCCAGACGACCTTGCCGGCCACCGGGATCTTCTCCGGCTCTTCCATCAGGTTGAGCAGCATGAAGACCTCGTCGCCGAGCTTGTAGTTCTTGTTGGTGGGAATGAACAGCCCGCCGTTCCTGATGAACGGCATGTAGGCGGCGTACAGCACGGACTTGTCCTTGATGGTCAAGGACAGGATGCCGTTACGCGGCCCGAGATTGGGTGGCAAACTCATGCAGGTTCCTGCCAGTCGAATATCAGCGGGATTCTAGCCCGGCCCGGGCAGGCTTGCCCACTGCACCAGCAGGGCTTCGAGAAGCAGCACACGGTTGAGGTTGGCCTTGTTCAGCACTTTCTGCCGCTGCTGCAGCAGCCAGTCCTGCATGGCCAGCACCTTGGCCTGCCCGGACTTGTCGCCCAGGTACTGGACCACCTTGCGCATGTCGGCCAGGCCCAGTCCTTCCTCGTCACGGGTCAGTTGGTAGCGCAGGATGCCCAGCGTCCAGTCGCAGAACCAGTCGAACAACAACGGCAGCGGCACGCCGTTCCAGCTTTCGGCTAGCTGACTGGCGGCGATCTGCTGCTTGAGCAGCTTCTTCACCCCGTCGACCACCTGCGCGCGCTGCTCGCGCACACCCTGGCCGTACAGGCGTTGGGCGGTGAGCGGCGAGCCGCCGGAAAGCGCCAGCAGTTCCTCCAGGGCCTCGGCCGGCTCGTCGGGCAGCGCCCGCGCCAGCCATTCCAGACTCGCCGCCGCGCCCGGCAAAGGGCAGGCCTGCTGCACGCAGCGGCTCTTGATGGTCGGCAGCAGGCGGCTGGGCTGGTGGCTGATCAGCAACAGCACGGTATCGCCCGACGGCTCTTCGAGACTTTTCAGCAGGGCATTGGCGGCATTCACGTTCATCGCCTCGGCGGGCTCGAGCAATACCACCTTGCGTCCGCCCAATTGCGCAGTCTGCACCACGAAGCCAACCAGGTCGCGGACCTGGTCGACCCTGATCGGCTTCTCCGCCTCTTCCGGCTCCAGCACGAAGTAGTCCGGATGGGTACCGGCGGCCAGCAACTGGCACGCCTTGCATTCGCCGCAAGCGCCAGCGGCGGCGGGCCGCTGGCAGAGCAGCTGGGCGGCCCAATGCTCGGCCAGGGCGCGCTTGCCGATCCCGGCGGGACCGTAGAGCAGATAGGCGTGGGCGTGCCGGGCACGGCCGCCCAGTTGGCTCCAAAGCGCCTGCTGCCAGGGATAGATATCAGCCATGCAGACGCTCCAGCAGCTTCGGCAGCAGCCGATCCAGGCCAGCCTGCACCTCGGCCAGCGGCAACCCGGCGTCGAGCACCTGGTAACGCTGCGGCGCCTGCACGGCGCGCTGCAGGTAGGTCTGCCGCACGGCTTCGAAGAAGCGTCGGTCCTCCTGCTCGAAACGGTCGAGCCGGCCCCGCGCCGCCGCCCGCGCCAGGCCGATTTCCACCGGCAGGTCGAAGACCAGCGTGAGGTCGGGCCGCAGGTCGCCCTGGACGAAGCTTTCCAGCGCGGCGATGCGCGCCTCCGGCAAGCCGCGCCCGCCGCCCTGATAGGCATAGGTGGCATCGGTGAAGCGATCGCAGAGCACCACGGCCCCGCGCGCCAGCGCCGGGCGGATGACCCCGGCGATATGCTGGGCCCGCGCGGCGAACATCAGCAACAGCTCGGTATCGGCGGCCATCGGCTCGTCGCTGGGCGCCAGCAGTAGTTCACGGATGCGTTCGGCGAGAGGCGTGCCGCCAGGCTCGCGGGTCAACTGCACCTCGACGCCGCGCTCGCGCAGGCGCTCGGCCAGGTAGTCGCGGTTGGTGCTCTTGCCGGCCCCTTCCGGGCCCTCCAGGGTGACGAACAGGCCGGTCACACGGCACTCCTTATCTTGGCTGCGCCGCTCACTGTGGCGGCGGGGTGATGGGCGCGGGGCTGGAGCGATAGTCGGAACGACGCTTCAACTGGTACTCGCGGACCGCCTTGTTGTGCTCGTCCAGGCTGCTGGAGAACACATGGCTGCCATCGCCGCGCGCCACGAAATACAGGGTCTCGCCCTCGGCCGGATGCAGCGCGGCGCGAATCGCCTCGCGCCCGGCCAGGGCGATCGGGGTCGGCGGCATGCCCGGCACCACATAGGTATTGTAAGGGGTCGGTTCGCGCAGGTCGGCACGGGTGATCTTGCCGTTGTAGCGCTCGCCCATGCCATAGATCACCGTCGGATCGGTCTGCAACAGCATGCCGCGCTGCAGGCGGCGGACGAAGACGCCGGCGATCTGCGAACGCTCTTCCGGCACGCCGGTTTCCTTTTCCACCAGCGAGGCCATGATCAGGGCCTGGTAGGCGTCGCGATAAGGCAGGTCCTGGCTGCGGCCATCCCATTCCTTGGCGAGGATGGTCTGCATGCGCTGGTAGGCCTTGCGCAGTATGTCGATGTCGCGCATGCCACGGGTATAGCGGTAGGTATCGGGGAAGAAGCGCCCTTCGGCCACTTCGTCGGGCTTGCCGAGGCGCTGCATGATCTCGCCGTCGCTCAGGCCGGCCAGGGTCTGCTCCAGCTTGCCCTGCCTGGCCAGCGCCTCGCGCACCTGGCGGAAGCTCCAGCCCTCGACCAGGGTCAGGCTGTACTGCACCACCTCGCCTTCGCGCCAGAGTTCCAGCAGGTCGGCGCCCCTCATCCCCGGCAGGAGGCGATATTCGCCGCTGTGCAGGGCCTGGCCCGGCAGGTTGAAACGCCAGTAGAGGCGCAACCAGAACGCCCCATGCAGCACCTCTTCCTGCTCCAGGCGCGCCAGCAGGCCGCCCGGCGTGGAGCCCGCGGAAACGTCCAGCAGGCGCTCCTCGGTCAATTGCAGGGGCTGCTCCAGCGCCCGCTGCTGCTGCCATGCAGCAAGGCCGACGCAGAGGCCAACGAACAACAGGCCACTCTCCAGCAGCACTAGCAGTTTGCGCATCAAAGTCAGAAATCCAGGTCGTCGCGAAGTTGGTCTTGCAGTTTACGGGTCAGCTCGCCGACCGGCCAGACGTGCTCGTCCAATGCGCGGACCGGCCAGATGCCGAACTGGCTGTTGCACAGGAAGACCTCGTCGGCCGCCGCCAGTTCAGCCATGGAAACATCCCGTATCGCCAGCGGGATGTCGATTCTTCCGGCGCGCTCGAGCAATTCCGCGCGCAGCACTCCCGCGACGCCGCAGCGCCGCAGGTCAGGCGTCACGAGGGTGCCGTCGAGAACCAGCAGCAGGTTGCTGAACACCCCCTCCACCACTCGTTCGTGCACGTCCAGCATCAGCCCTTCGGCATGCTCGGCGTCGCTCCACTCGGCACGGGCGAGGACCTGTTCCAGGCGATTGAGGTGCTTGAGGCCGGCCAGCAGGGGCTGCTCGGCCAGGCGCGTACGGCAGGCGAACAGACGCACGCCTCGCTGCCAGTGGCGCTCGGGATAGGCCGGACGCGGCGATGCGACGAGGATCCGCCGCGGCGAAGCCTCGGCTGGCGGCGCGTAGCCACGCAGACTCTCGCCGCGGGTAACGATCAGCTTGGCCACACCGTCGCCCAGCGCCGCGCAGAACGCCAGCAACTCCTGGCGCAACATCGCGGCGTCGAGAGGGATCGCCAGCCGTCGACACCCCTCTTCCAGGCGCGCCAGGTGGCGTTCCAGAAGACGCGGCGTACCGGCGCGCACCGCCAGGGTCTCGAACAGCCCGTCGCCATAGGCCAGTCCGCGATCGCGCACGGACAGTTCGGCGGCGGGCCGGCCGTCGACCCAGTCCAGCATCAGTCGGCGAACCTGCGGAACACCAGGGTGCCGTTGGTGCCGCCGAAGCCGAACGAGTTCGACAGGGCCACGTCGATCTTGCGCGGCTTGGCTTGGTGGGCCACCAGGTCGAGGTCGCAACCCTCGTCCGGGTTGTCCAGGTTGATGGTCGGCGGGGCGACCTGGTCGCGCAGGGCCAGCACGCTGAAGATCGCCTCCACCGCGCCGGCGGCACCCAGCAGATGGCCGGTCATCGACTTGGTCGAGCTCATCGACAGCGCATGGGCATGCTCGCCGAACACGCTCTTCACCGCGGCGATCTCGGCGATGTCGCCGGCCGGGGTCGAGGTACCGTGGGCGTTGATGTAGTCGACCTGCTGCGGACCCAGCCCGGCGTCACGCAACGCGTTCTTCATGCAGCGCGCGGCACCGGCACCGTCTTCCGGCGGCGCGGTCATGTGGAAGGCGTCGCCGCTCATGCCGAAACCGACCAGCTCGGCGTAGATCCGCGCGCCGCGGGCACGGGCGTGTTCCAGCTCTTCGAGCACCAGGGCGCCGGAGCCGTCGGACAGGACGAAGCCGTCGCGGTCCCTGTCCCACGGACGGCTGGCCCGGGTCGGTTCGTCATTGCGGGTGGACAACGCGCGGGCCGCGCCGAAACCGCCCAGGCCCAGGCCGCAGGCGGCCATTTCGGAGCCGCCTGCGACCATCACGTCGGCCTCGCCATAGGCGATGTTGCGCGCCGCCATGCCGATGCTGTGGGTGCCGGTGGTGCAGGCAGTGGTCAGGGCGTAGTTGGGGCCCTGCAGACCTAGGTGGATCGACAGGAAGCCGGAAACCATGTTGATGATCGAGCCGGGCACGAAGAACGGCGAGATGCGCCGCGGCCCCTGCTCGAACAGGGATTTGCAGTTGTTCTCGATATTGGTCAGGCCGCCGATGCCGGAGCCCATGGATACGCCGATACGCTCGCGATTGGCGTCGGTGACCTCGAGGCCGGAATCGCGAACGGCCTGGAAGCTGGCGGCGAGACCGTACTGGATGAACAGGTCGAGCTTGCGGGCTTCCTTGGCGGACAGGTACTCCTCGACATTGAAGCCTTTCACCGAACCACCGAAACGGGTGGAGTAGGCGGACAGGTCCATATGCTCGATCGGGGCGATCCCGCTGCGGCCGGCCAGGATACCTTCCCAACTGCTCGGGACATCCACGCCCAGCGGCGACAGCATGCCCATGCCAGTAATGACGACGCGTCTACGCGACACTACGACTTCCTCTTTCTCATTTCACGGGGTTGCGCCGACAGGTTACCAGAGTAGGTAAGGCGCTAAAGAAAAGCCGCACGCCTTTACAGGCTGTGCGGCTTCTCCACGTCGGAATATCCGACGACTACTTACTGCTGGTGAGCAACGATGTAGTCGATGGCTTCCTGAACGGTGGTGATCTTTTCAGCTTTCTCGTCAGGGATTTCGGTCTCGAATTCCTCTTCCAGAGCCATCACCAGCTCGACGGTGTCAAGGGAGTCGGCGCCCAGGTCTTCGACGAAGGAAGCGCTGTTGGTGACTTCTTCTTCCTTCACGCCGAGTTGTTCAGCGACGATCTTCTTAACGCGTTCTTCGATGGTGCTCATACCTTGTTTTCACTCCTATGGAAAATCCGAGCAGCTGGGCTGCGGGTAAGTGTATAGAAAGGGTTTTCTGCTTTTCAAGCTGAACGCCTCACCTTCCCACGGCCACTTCGATAATTCTATCTAATAACCCGGCTGCAATTCCGCAACGAATCTTAGACAGCGCTTATGACAGACCGGAGAAAGGTAACGTCACATTCAGCTCATGTACATCCCACCGTTGACCGGCACAGTGGCACCGGTCACATAAGCTGCGCCGTCCGAAGCGAGGAAGCCGACCACCTTGGCGATCTCTTCCGCCTGCCCCAGGCGACCCAGCGGAATCTGTGCCAGCAGCGCCTCGCGCTGGGCTTCCGGCAGCTCGCGGGTCATGTCGGTATCGATGAAGCCCGGCGCCACCGCGTTGACGGTGATCGCACGCGAGCCGACTTCCCGGGCCAGGGCACGGGTGAAACCCTCGAGACCGGCCTTCGCCGCGGCGTAGTTGGTCTGCCCGGCGTTCCCCATGGCACCTACCACGGAACCGATGTTGATGATGCGCCCCCAGCGGGCCTTGGTCATGCCGCGCAGAACGGCTTTCGACAGACGGTAGAGGCTGTTCAGGTTGGTGTTGACCACATCGAACCACTCATCGTCTTTCATGCGCACCAGCAGGTTATCGCGGGTGATGCCTGCGTTATTGACCACGATCAGCGGTTGGCCGAGATGCTGCTGGATGTGCTCCAGGGTCGCGGCGACGGACTCGTCGCTGGAAACATCCAGAACCAGGCCGGCGCCCTCGACGCCGTTGGCCTTGAGGGTTTCGGCGATTTTCTCGGCGCCGGACGCACTGGTCGCGGTACCGATGACCACGGCGCCCAGGCGGCCCAGCTCCAGCGCAATCGCCTGGCCGATGCCACGGCTGGCGCCGGTTACCAATGCGACCTTACCTTGCAGACTCATGGGATTTTCTCCTTTTCTCTTCTCAGGCCAGTGCGGCGCGGGTGGCGGCGAACGCCTCGACACCGTCCAGGCCATGGGTATTCACGCCCTTGGCGCAGCGCTTGTTGAGGCCCGCCAGGACCTTGCCAGGGCCGCACTCGACCAGGTCGGTGACGCCTTTTTCCGCCAGCAACTGGACGCTCTCGACCCAGCGCACCGGGCTGTACAGCTGCGCCAGCAGGTCACGACGCAGGGCCTGCAGGTCGGCCGGCACCGCGGCGCTGACGTTCTGCACCAGGGCGATCTTCGGCGCCTGCCATTGCAGGGCCTCAACCGAGGCGGCGAACTGCTCCGCCGCCGGACGCATCAGTTCGCAATGCGACGGCACGCTGACCGGCAGCGCCACCGCGCGCTTGGCGCCACGCGCCTTGCACGCCTCGATGGCGCGCTCCACGGCAGCCGCGGCGCCAGCGATCACTACCTGCCCCGGTGCATTGAAATTGACCGCACTGACCACTTCGCCCTGCGCCGCCTCGGCGCAGGCCGCCAGCACGTCGGCGTCTTCCAGGCCGAGGATCGCGGCCATGCCGCCCTGCCCCGCCGGAACCGCCTGCTGCATCAGTTGACCGCGGCGCTCGACCAGCCTGACCGCGTCGGCGAAGGCAATGCATTCGGCAGCCACCAGCGCGGAGTACTCGCCCAGGCTGTGCCCGGCGACGAACGCCGGACGCGCGCCCCCCTCGGCCAGCCAAAGGCGCCAGAGCGCGATAGAGACGCTCAAGATCGCCGGCTGGGTCTTGTCGGTCTGGTTCAGGCGCTCCTCGGGGCCGTTCTGGACCAGCGCCCACAGGTCGTAGCCGAGCGCCTCGGAGGCCTCGGCGAAGGTATCGCGCACCAGCGACTGCTGGGCACCCAGCTCGGCCAGCATGCCGAGGGATTGCGAACCCTGGCCGGGGAAGACGAATGCGAGGGATGCAGACATTGAATAGGTCCCTTGTGGTCTTTTGCTCGTCGGAGATAACGCGCCAGCCGTGACCGGCGCAGGAAACTGAGTGTTGGATGGCAGCCTGGACCGCCCGGTCACACATTAGAGCAGCAGATGCTCGAGACGGCCATGCAATCGTTGCGGCAGGTTTTCCCTGATCTCCAGCGCCGCACGTCGCAAGGCGCTCTGGAAACCCTCCTCGGCGGCGGAACCATGGCTTTTCACCACTATCCCCTGCAAGCCGAGGAAGCTCGCACCGTTGTAACGCGCCGGGGCAATGTCGCCACGCAGCCGCCGCAGCAACGGCAGGGCCAGCGCGCCGACCAGCTTCGCCGCCAGGCCGTCGCGGAAGCGCTGCTCGATCCGCGCCGACACCATCGCCGCCAGGCCTTCGCTGGCCTTCAGGAGGATATTGCCGACGAAGCCGTCGCAGACCACCACGTCGGCCTCGCCGCGATAGAGGCCATCACCTTCTATATAGCCAGCGAAGTTCAACCCCTCCGCCTTCTGCAACAGGCTCGCCGCCAGCTTGACCTGCTGGTTGCCCTTGATCTCCTCGACTCCCACGTTCAGCAGGGCCACCCGCGGCGACGCACAGCCCAGCGCCTCGGCCGCCACCGCGCCCATCACGGCGAACTGGTACAGGTGCTCGGCGCTGCAATCGACGTTGGCACCCAGGTCGAGCAGGTGGCAATGCCCCTTCTCGGTCGGCACCGCCGTCACCATCGCCGGCCGGTCGATGCCGGGCAGGGTCTTCAGCAGGTGGCGCGACAACGCCATCAACGCCCCGGTATTGCCGGCGCTGACGCAGGCCTGCGCACAACCATCGCGGACCAGTTCCAGCGCCACGCGCATGGAAGCGTCCGGCTTGCCGCGCAAGGCCTGGGAGGGACGTTCGTCGGAACCTATCACTTCGCTGGCCGCGTGCACGCGCAGGCGTTGCCGGTCGAGCGACGGATGACGGGAAAGGAGTTCTTCGAGGAGAGCAGGCTGACCGACGAGGATCAGTTGCGAGGAGGGATTCTCGGCCAGGAAGGCAATAGAGGCCGGAACAACGCAGTGGGGACCGAAGTCCCCACCCATTGCATCAATCGCGATGATTGGTGCGGACAAGGATTACTCGTCGGAGCCCTTGTCGACTACCTTACGGCCGCGATAGAAGCCGTCCGGGGATACGTGGTGGCGCAGGTGAACTTCACCGGTGCTCTTTTCCACGGACAGAGCATTGGACTCGAGCGCATCGTGGGAACGACGCATGTCACGAGCGGAACGAGACTTTTTGTTCTGCTGAACAGCCATGATTGATTAACTCCTAAACGTTTGGGTCACGCTTCAACTGTGCCAGTACGCTGAACGGATTAGGACGCTTGTCCTCGACTTCGCTCGACTCCGGCTCGTCTTCGGCGACGAATCCAGCCGGGTGCTGACATACTTCGGGGTCATGGGCCGGAACGATGGGTAAGGCGAGCAACAGCTCGTCCTCGACCAGCGCCAGCAGGTCCAGGGGTTCCTCCCCCACTTCCAGCGCATCGTACCCCTTCGGCAGACCGTCTGCGGACTGGCCTTCCCGGAGAATGGCGTAGGTATATTCGCCATGCACGGGAATGGCCGCCGCATCCAGGCAGCGTTGGCATACCATGCTCACCCCGGTATCGAGCTGCATATGCATGACCGCCAGCTTCTGGTGGTCGCGTTCGAAGGAAACCTTCACACGCACGTCACCGGCATCGCTGGTCAGCTGCTCGCATACACGCGGCATATCGGCGAGCGCGTACACACCCTCGAGGGTGGCGCCGCGGTCGACCAACTTGCGCGGATCGATATGAGGTGGAATCGGCCCATTCAACATAAGCGCGCCATTATAGGGACGCCCCCGCGCCTGTCAAAGGAAATTAGCCATAAACCGCTGTAAGGACGAGTCTTTTCGTTAAAATCGACCGCCCCGCCACGGAGAACCTCATGCCCAGCCTGATCCTCGCCTCCAGTTCCCCCTACCGGCGCGAACTCCTGACCCGCCTGCGTCTTCCGTTCGAATGCGCCAGCCCCGACATCGACGAAAGCCATCGCCCCGGGGAAAGCGCCGAACAACTGGTGCGCCGCCTTTCCGCCAGCAAGGCGGAAGCGCTGGCCGGACGCTATCCGCAACACCTGATCATCGGCTCCGACCAGGTCGCAGTGCTCGACGACAATATCCTCGGCAAGCCGCACACCGTCGAGCGCGCCGTCCAGCAACTGCTGGACGCCAGCGGCAGGAGCGTGACCTTTCTCACCGGACTGGCGCTGCTCGACAGTCGCAATCGGCACATGCAGGTCGACTGCATCCCGTTCACCGTACACTTCCGCCAACTCGACGAGGCGCGTATCCGCCGCTACGTCGAAGCCGAGCGCCCACTGGACTGCGCCGGCAGCTTCAAGGCCGAGGGCCTGGGCGTCAGCCTGTTCCGCGCCACCGAAGGGGAGGACTCCAGCAGCCTGGTGGGACTGCCCCTTATCCGCCTGGTCGACATGCTCCTCGCCGAAGGCGTCGAAATACCCTGAGCCGACACGCCCATATAAAAAAGAAGCCCGGCTTCGGCCGGGCTTCTTCATATATAAGGAAGGGAAACGCCCTCAGCGCAGCACCGGCCCCTGCCAACCCATCCACAGCGCGAGACGTTCCGCCACGCTGGCGCCGAACTTCTTGGCGAAGCGATCGAACGGCGACTCCTGCACGGTGTAGTCCTCGATCTTCTTCTCCTTGACCACTTCGCGCGCCACATAGCTGGCGTTGCCCAGACCGTCGATCAGGCCAAGCTGCAGCGCCTGTTCGCCGGACCAGACCAGGCCGGAAAACAGCTCGGGATGCCCATCGACCTTGAGCCGGTCGCCACGCCCTTTCTTCACGCTGTCGATGAACTGCTTGTGGGTGGTATCCAGTACCTGCTGCCAGAACTGGGTTTCCTCGGGCTTTTGCGGCTGGAACGGATCGAGGAACGACTTGTGCTCGCCGGAGGTATAGACGCGTCGCTCGACACCGAGCTTCTCCAGGGTGCCGACGAAACCGAAGCTGGCCGCCGTCACACCGATGGAGCCGACCAGGCTGGCCTTGTCGGCGTAGATCTGGTCGGCTGCGCTGGCGATGTAGTAGGCGCCGGAGGCACCCAGGTCGCTGATTACCGCATAGACCTTGACGTTCGGGTGCTCGCCGCGCAGGCGGCGAATCTCGTCATAGATATAGCCCGACTGCACCGGGCTCCCGCCAGGACTGTTGATCCGCAGCACAATCCCCTTGGTACCTTCGTCCTCGAAAGCCGCGCGCAGGGCCGTGACGATATTGTCGGCGCTGGCCGGCTCGTCGTCGGCGATCATGCCCTTCACTTCGATCAGCGCGGTATGACTGCCACCGCGCGAAGCGGACTTTTCCAGGCTGGCGAACGGACTGAACGCCAGAAGTACGACGAACAGGTAAAGGAAGGTCAGCGACTTGAAGAAAATTCCCCAGCGCCGCGCCCGCCTCTGCTCCTGGACCCCGGCGAGGACCGCCTTCTCCAGCAGCTTCCAGCTCTTGTCGCCGTTCGTCTCCGGCGTTTCCGACTTCCACTCGTCAGACATGCTCCACCACTCCTGCAACCGTCTCGCGACGCACACCGCTCAACCAGGCGCGCAACTCGCCGAAATGTTCGACCTCCAGCCGCGGCGCGTAGGGCCGCAACTGCTCCAGCGATTGGGCGCCATAGGCTACCGCAACCGAATCCATGCCCGCCCGCCGCGCCATCTCCAGGTCGAACGGTGAATCGCCGATCATCAGCGCCCGCCCCGGCTCGACCCGGCAATGCGCCAGGATCTCATGAAGCATCAGCGGGTCCGGCTTGCTCGCCGTCTCGTCGGCACAACGGGTGATATCGAAGAAATCGCTCCAGCCCTGCCCCGCCAGCACCCGATCCAGGCCACGCCGGCTCTTGCCGGTGGCCACCGCCAGACGGAACCCGGCCTCGCGGAAATGCGCCATGGCCTCGGCCACACCCGGGAACAGCCGCGACGGCTGGGTTTCGAGCATCAGGTAATGCTCGCTGTAGGCGCAACGGAAACGCTCGACCAGGACCGGATCGCCGATCTCCGGATAGAGCGAGGCGATCGCCTCCGGCAGGCCGAGCCCGATGATGCCCTTGATCCGATCATCGTCGCGCCCCGGCAAGCCGGTTTCGATCGCAGCCGCCCTCATCGAATCGACGATGCGCGCGATCGAATCGACCAGCGTGCCGTCCCAGTCGAACACCAGCAATGAATACTCAGTCATCCAGTCGCTCCAGCGAACGCCGCCACACCTCATCCACCGGCGCCTCCAGCTCCAGCACCTGCCCATCGGGCAGCGGCACGCGCAGCTGCGCGGCATGCAGGAACAGGCGCTTGCCGCCCAGCTCGCGGATCTCGCGGGAAAAGTCCTCGTCGCCGTACTTCGGATCGCCGGCGATGGCATGACCGGCATGCTTGGCGTGCACACGGATCTGGTGGGTTCGCCCGGTGATCGGGCGCGCCTCCACCAGGGTGGCGAAATCGCCGAAACGACGCAGCACGCGGAACTCGGTCAGCGCGTCCTTGCCTTCGACGTTGACCTCGACCATCCGCTCGCCAGAGCGCAGGTTGTTCTTCAGCAACGGCGCACGGATGTTCTTCTTGCCGGCCGGCCAGTGGCCGCGCACCAGCGCGTGGTAGCGCTTGTCGACGATCTTCTCGCCACGCAACGCTTCGTGGAGATGGCGCAGCATGCTGCGCTTCTTGGCGATCATCAGCAGCCCGGAGGTGTCCCGGTCGAGACGATGCACCAGCTCGATATCCCTGGCTTCGGGACGCAACTGGCGAAACACCTCGATGACCCCGGCGCTCACGCCGCTGCCGCCGTGCACGGCGATCCCGGCGGGCTTGTTGACCACGATCAGCGCCTTGTCCTCGTAGACGATGGCCGCCTCCATGCGCTCCAGCAGTCCCTGCGCCAGCGGCGCCGGTTCGTCGCGTTCGGCCAGGCGCAGCGGTGGAACGCGCACCTGGTCGCCGGCCTGGAGCCGGTAGTCGGGCTTGATCCGGCCCTTGTTCACACGCACCTCACCCTTGCGCAGGATGCGATAGATCAGGGTCTTGGGCGCACCCTTGAGACGGGCGATGAGGAAATTGTCGATACGTTGACCAGCCAGTTCCGGCGGCACATCGAGCAGCTGGACACCGGTGGTCGGAGAGGCGGGAGTAGTCATCCGTACATCATAACAATTTTTCATTCAATTGAAGCACTTAATCATTGCTGCTATAGTCGGGAAGCCGCCATAAGCGGCCAGGCCTGCGGATGATTGCCAACCTGCATTTCCCCCTCGCCTGCAAACACTTTGAACGGACGTCAGGCCGTCCTGCAGAGGCGTTTCAGCGGAATACGAAAATTCCTAACCCGCGAACGACTCGGAACCAAAGCCTTGAAACATGAGCCGCGACCACTTCGGTGAGCGCGAGATGCCAACCCGCTCCGGATTCTGCGAGCGGCGCCCGATTCTTAAGGAACATGTGTAGGGTGGAGATGTACGGCTGTTGGACTGCGTAGCTTCTAGCTTGATCCAGACGCATTTTTCGTCCGCCTCCGACAGTCGATTCCTCCTCCTGACTCAAGTGCTTCTGAAACACAGGAAGCAGGAGACGTAGTCGCGGACCGGCATCCGATGCCGAGCGCCGCTGGACACGGGAATGGCCCGCCATTCCTGAATACGCGCCCGAACACCGACCGTGAGAGTCGTGTGTGCCGATCGCCGTTTCCGGTAGCCCCGGAAACCATTGGTACTACATGAAAAGAATGCTGATCAACGCGACTCAACCCGAAGAGTTGCGTGTTGCACTGGTCGACGGCCAACGCCTGTTCGACCTCGACATCGAGTCGGGCGCTCGCGAGCAGAAGAAGGCCAACATCTACAAGGGCCGTATCACTCGCGTCGAACCCAGCCTCGAAGCCGCCTTCGTCGACTTCGGCGCCGAACGCCACGGCTTCCTCCCCCTCAAAGAAATCTCCCGCGAATACTTCAAGAAATCCCCCGAAGGCCGGATCAACATCAAGGAAGTCCTGAGCGAAGGCCAGGAAGTCATCGTTCAGGTCGAGAAGGAAGAGCGCGGCAACAAGGGCGCCGCCCTGACCACCTTCATCAGCCTGGCCGGCCGCTACCTGGTGCTGATGCCGAACAACCCGCGCGCCGGCGGCATCTCCCGCCGCATCGAAGGCGAAGAGCGCAACGAACTGCGCGAAGCGCTGAACGGCCTCAACGCCCCGGCCGACATGGGCCTGATCGTGCGCACCGCCGGCCTGGGCCGCAGCACCGAGGAACTGCAGTGGGACCTCGACTACCTGCTGCAACTCTGGAGCGCCATCAAGGAAGCCTCCGGCGAGCGTGGCGCGCCCTTCCTGATCTACCAGGAAAGCAACGTCATCATCCGCGCCATCCGCGACTACCTGCGCCAGGATATCGGCGAAGTGCTGATCGACAGCATCGACGCCCAGGAAGAAGCCCTGAACTTCATCCGCCAGGTGATGCCGCAGTACGCCAGCAAGGTCAAGCTGTACCAAGACAGCGTCCCGCTGTTCAACCGCTTCCAGATCGAGAGCCAGATCGAGACCGCCTTCCAGCGCGAAGTGAAGCTGCCGTCCGGCGGCTCCATCGTCATCGACCCGACCGAAGCCCTGGTATCCATCGACATCAACTCGGCACGCGCGACCAAGGGCGGCGACATCGAGGAAACCGCGCTGCAGACCAACCTGGAAGCCGCCGAGGAAATCGCCCGCCAGTTGCGCCTGCGCGACATCGGCGGACTGATCGTGATCGACTTCATCGACATGACCCCGGCGAAGAACCAGCGCGCCGTGGAAGAACGCGTCCGCGAAGCCCTCGAGGCCGACCGCGCGCGCGTCCAGGTCGGCCGCATCTCGCGCTTCGGCCTGCTGGAAATGTCCCGCCAGCGCCTGCGTCCATCCCTCGGCGAGACCAGCGGCATCGTCTGCCCGCGCTGCAACGGGCAGGGCATCATCCGCGACGTCGAGTCGCTGTCGCTGGCCATCCTGCGCCTGATCGAGGAAGAAGCCCTGAAGGACCGCACCGCGGAAGTCCGCGCCCGCGTTCCGTTCCAGGTGGCCGCTTTCCTGCTCAACGAGAAGCGCAACGCCATCACCAAGATCGAACTGCGTACCCGCGCGCGCATCTTCATTCTGCCGGACGACCACCTGGAAACCCCGCACTTCGAAGTTCAGCGCCTGCGCGACGATAGCCCGGAACTGGTCGCCGGCCAGACTAGCTATGAGATGGCCACCGTCGAGCACGAAGATGCCCAGCCGGTCAGCTCGACCCGCACCCTGGTCCGCCAGGAGGCCGCGGTCAAGACCGTCGCGCCGCAGCAACCCGCCCCGCAGGCCCAGGAGCCGGTCGAGGCGCCCAAGCCCATGCCCGAGCCGAGCCTGTTCCAAGGCCTGGTGAAGTCGCTGGTCGGCCTGTTCGCAGGCAAGGAGCAACCGGCCGCCAAGCCTGCCGAGAGCGCCAAGCCGGCCGCCGAGCGCCAGTCGCGCCAGGACGAGCGCCGCAACGGCCGCCAGCAGAACCGTCGCCGCGACGGCCGCGATGGCAATCGTCGCGACGAAGAACGCAAGCCGCGCGAAGAGCGCGCCGAGCGCCAGCCGCGTGAAGAACGCGCCGACCGCCCGAACCGCGAAGAGCGCAACGAGCGTCGCCGCGAGGAGCGCGCCGAGCGTCCGAACCGCGAGGAGCGCCAGCCGCGCGAAGCGCGTGAGGAACGCGCCGAGCGTCCGGCCCGCGAAGAGCGTCAGCCGCGCGAAGGTCGCGAAGAGCGTAGCGAGCGTCGCCGCGAGGAACGTGCCGAGCGACCGGCTCGCGAGGAGCGCCAGCCACGCGAAGGTCGTGAGGAGCGCGCCGAACGCCCGGTCCGCGAGGAGCGCCAGCCGCGCGAGGAACGCCAGGCCCGTGACGCCGCGGCGCTGGAAGCCGAAGCGCTGCCCAACGAGGAAGCCCTGGAGCAGGATGACCAGGACGATACCGATGGCGAACGTCCGCGCCGCCGCTCCCGCGGCCAGCGCCGTCGCAGCAATCGCCGCGAACGCCAGCGCGAAGTCAGTGGCGAGCAGGAAGGCAGCGAAGCCGCCGAGAATGGCGCCGCTCCGCTGAACACCGTGGCAGCCGCCGCGGCCGCCGGCATCGCTGTCGCCAGCGAAGCACAGGAATCCAGCGCGGAGCAGGCTCCGCTCGCCAGCGAAAGCGCGCCCGAATCCGCCTCCGAGACTGCGCCGACCGGCGAAACCAGCGAGAGCAGCGAAAGCGCCGAGGCAAGCGCCAGTGAAGCCGCCGCGACCGATACCCCGGTCGTCGTCAGCCTGATCGAGAACGAAGCCGACCAGAGCACCCTGCTGGTGGCGCAAAGCGCCGAGGAAGCCCTCTCCATCAGCGAAAGCGTCGAGGCTCGCAGCGTCATCGAGAGCGTTCCGGCAGCGGACACTGCCGAAGAAACCGCTGCCCCGGCAGCTCCGGCGACCGTCGAAGCGGCACCGAGCGAACCGGTGGTCACCGAGGAGCCGACCCCGGCCCCAGCGGCGACTCCGGCCAATGCCACCGGCCGCGCCCTCAACGATCCGCGCGAGAAGCGTCGCCTGCAGCGCGAAGCCGAACGCCTGGCACGCGAAGCCGCCGCCGCGGCCGAGGCAGCAACCCAGGCCACCCCTGCCGCCATCGAGGAAAGCCCTGTCGCAGCCAGCGAGGCGCCGGCTGTCCAGGAAGAGCCCACGGTCGCCCAGGTGGAAGAGGAAGCCGTCCAGGCCGAAGCTCCGGCTCAGGAGCAGGCCCAGGAGGTCGTGCAGGCCAGCCCTGAAGCCTCTAACGAGACCGAGACCGAGACCGAGACCGAGACCGCCGAAGAAGAGCACGCGAAAAAGCCCGAGGAAAGCGAAACCTCTCGGCCGCACGCCTGAATGTCAGGCTGACGGCAAAAGGGGATGCCATCGGCATCCCCTTTTTCATGGGCAGCCTTCGTGCCCCGCCCGACGATTGCCGCCCTCTCGGCAACAATAAAAAAGGGATGCCGATGGCATCCCTTTTCATTTCACCGACAGGCTCAGTAAAGGTTCGGCTCGCGCTCCAGCTCGACGCCGAAACGCTGGCGCACGTCCGCCTGGATGCGCTCGGCCAACGCCTGGACCTGGGCGCCGCTGGCGCCGCCATGGTTGACCAGGACCAGCGCCTGCTGTGCATGCACCCCCACCGGGCCGTCGCGGAAGCCCTTCCAGCCACCCTTGTCGATCAGCCAGCCGGCGGCCAGTTTGACCTGGCCGTCCGCTTGCGGGTAGGCCACCAGGTCCGGGTAGGTCCGGCGCAACATCGCGGCTTGCGTCGCGCTGACCAGCGGATTCTTGAAGAAGCTGCCGGCATTGCCCAGCACGGCGGGGTCGGGCAGCTTTTCCCGGCGGATGGCGCAGATCACCCGGCTGACGTCCTGCGCCGTCGGGTTGGCGATGCCCTCTTCCTGCAGCCGCTGGCGTACCGGTCCGTAATCCAGGTGCAAGCCCGAACGCCGGGACAGGCGCAGGCGTACACGCAGGATCAGCCAACGATCCGGCTCCTGCTTGAACAGGCTGTCGCGATAGCCGAAACGGCAGGCTTCGCGATCGAACTCGCGCAGGCTGCCATCCTGCCGATCGAGCGCCGTGAGGCTGTCGAAGACGTCCTTCAGCTCGACCCCGTAGGCACCGATGTTCTGCATCGGCGCCGCTCCCACGGTGCCGGGAATCAGGCTGAGGTTCTCCAGGCCGGCCAGGCCCTGCTCCAGGCTCCACTGGACGAAGGGATCCCAGGTCTCGCCCGCCTCCGCCTCGACCAGCACCATGTCGTTCGCCTCGGAAAGTATCCGTCGTCCCTGGCTGGCCATGCGCAGCACCAGCGCCTCGACATCGCGAGTCAGCAGCAGGTTGCTGCCACCACCGATCACCAGCAGCGGCAATGAACGTTGCCGAGCCAGCGCCAGAGCTTCGCGCACATCAGCCTCGCCGTGGGCGTGCGCCAGCAGGCGGGCGCGAACGTCGATGCCGAAGCTGTTGTAGGGCTTCAGCGAGCATTGCTCCTGCAATTCCAGGCTCACAGGCGCCCCCTGGCTTCGACCAGCAGGCGATCGCAGGCTCGCTCGATCAGGTCGAGGACCTGCTCGAAGCCTTCTTCGCCGCCGTAGTAGGGGTCGGGCACCTCGTCCAGCTCGGATTCGTAGCGGCGCAGGAACAGATCCAGCTCGGCAGCGCCGCGCCCGGCGCGCAACGCCTCGAGATCGGCCAGGTTGGAGTGATCCATGGCCAGGATCAGGTCATAGCGGGAAAAATCCTCGGCAGCGACCTGGCGTCCGCGCAGCGCCGACAGGTCATAGCCGCGCCGCTGCGCGGCCAGGCGGGTGCGCTGGTCCGGCGCCTTGCCGACATGCCAGCCGGCGGTGCCGGCGGAGTCGACATGGATGCGCGAGCCCAACCCGGCTTCCTCGATCTTGCGCCGGAACACGCCTTCGGCGGTGGGCGAGCGACAGATATTGCCCAGGCAGACGAACAGGACGCGCATCAACCCCCCAGTACGCGGCGGACGCGTTCGAGGTCTTCCGGCGTATCCACGCCCGGTAGCATGGTTTCGCGGGCATCGGCCACATGGATGCGCACCCCGTGCCAGAGCGCGCGCAGTTGCTCGAGGCTCTCGGTATTCTCCAGCCAGCACGGCCCCCAGGCGACGAAGTCGGCGAGGAAGCCGACGCGGTAGGCGTAGATCCCGATGTGGCGGCGGTAGGGCACACCGTCCGGCAGGCTGTCGCGATCCCCGGCGAAGGCGTCGCGCGCCCAGGGCAAGGGCGCGCGGCTGAAGGTCAGGGCCAGGCCGTTGACGTCGGTGGCGACCTTGACCACGTTCGGGTTGAACAGCGCGGCGACGTCATGGATCGGCTCGGCCAGGGTGGCGATGGCCGATTCCGGATGCGCCGCCAGGTTGGCCGCCACCTGGTCGATGAGCGCCGGCGGGATCAGCGGCTCGTCGCCCTGCACGTTGACCACGATGGCATCGGCCGCCAGGCCGAGCCGGGAAGCGACTTCCTCCAGGCGATCGGTACCGGAGTTGTGATCCGCGCGGGTCAGCAGGACCTCGGCGCCGAAGCCCTGGCAGGCGGCCAGGATGCGCTCGTCGTCGGTGGCGATGACCACGCGGCTGGCGGCGCTCTTGCGCGCCTGGTTCCAGACGCGCTGGATCATCGGCTGGCCGGCGATGTCCTGCAGCGGCTTGCCAGGCAGGCGGGTGGAGGCGTAACGGGCGGGAATGACGACAGTGAACGCCTGGGTCATTATTTGTCCAGCCGCTCGTCCACGTTGAGGGCGCGCGCCTCGCTCTCCAGCATCACCGGGATGCCGTCGCGGATCGGATAGGCCAGGCCGGCCTGCTTGCTGATCAGTTCGCTCTTGTCTTCGCTGAGCACCAGCGGCCCCTTGGTCAGCGGGCAGGCGAGGATATCGAGGAGTTTCGGGTCCATGGCGGAGTCCTTCAAACAATGGCGGCACGGCCGCCGGTCAGCGCGCCAGGAGATGCTCGAGTCGGGCGTCGAACCAGGCGACGAATGCTGGGGAAGGCACCGCATCGACCGCCAGGTACCACCAGTCGGCCGCTGCGAAAGCCCGGCATTTCACGGCATCCTTCTCGGTCATCAGCAGCGGCAGCGGCGGATCGAACGTCAGCTCGGTCGCGCTGTAGGTCGCGTGATCCGGGAAGGCATGCGGAATCGGTCGCCAGTGTAGCGCCTCGAGCGTCCCGAAGAAACGCTGCGGATTGCCGATCCCGGCCACCGCGTGCAGCATCTGGCCGGCGGGAAAATGCCCGAGCGCTCGCCGCTCGCCGCTCTGCAGGTTGACCAGCGCCGCCGGCCGCAGGCGGAAGGCGAAACCATCCTCGGGATCTTCATCGGCGCCGTTGTAGAGCAGCGCGTCGACACTCTCCAGCCGTTCGCGCGGCTCGCGCAGCGGCCCGGCCGGCAGGCAGCGGCCGTTACCGAGACCGCGCGCGGCATCGATCAGCACCAGCTCGAGGTCACGCGCCAGCCGATAGTGCTGCAGACCATCGTCACAGAGCACCAGGTCCAGCGGTTCCTCGGCCAGCAACGCCCGCAACGCGCGCGGACGGTCCGGATCGATCATCAGTGGCACGCCGCTGCGCCGGACGATCATCAGCGGCTCGTCGCCGGCCTGCGCGGCATCCTGCTCCGGGCGGACCCGCCAGGGCGCATGCGGTGGTCTCGCGCCGTAGCCGCGGCTGATCACCCCCACCCGCAGGCCACGGGCACGGCAATGCTCGACCATCCAGAGAATCATCGGCGTCTTGCCGGTGCCACCGACAGTGATGTTGCCCACCACCACGACCGGAACCGGTGCCCGGTAGGCAGGCTTGCGGCCGGACAGGAAATCCGCCCGGCGGGCATTCACCACTCGCCGGTAGAGCGCCTCCAGCGGGCGCAACAGGGCCAGGGCCGGATGGCCCCGGTACCAGGCGGCGAGCAGGCGCTCGGAGAACGACATCAGGGCTTGGCCGCCGTGTTCTCGACCGTGGTGATGCGCAGGTGGACGAAGCCCAGCTTGCCGGCGGCATCCATCGCTGTTACCACCGACTGATGGGTGGACTTGGCATCGGCGCTGATCACCACCGGCAGGTTGTTGTCGCCGGCGGACTCGCGCTGCATCGCCGCCATCAGGGTGGCCAGGTCGCTCTTGGCCAGCGCCTGTCCGTTCAGCGCATAGTGGCCCTCGGCGTCCACCGAGAGCTCCAGTTGCTTCTGTGCGGTGCTGGCGGTCTCGCCGCTCTCCGCCGAAGGCAGCTCGATGTTGAGCTGCTCCGGGCGGGTGAAAGTGGTACTGACCACGAAGAACAGCAGCAGGACGAAGATCACGTCGATCAGCGACGCCAGGTTGATGAAGACGTCTTCACGGGCGGCACCCGCCCGTCTGCGGCGGAATTTCACGCTTTGCCTTCCTCGACGTAGTCGACTTCACGGTCGCCCTGCACCACTTCCACCAGCTTGATGGCTTCCTGTTCCATGGCGATCACCAGCTCGTCGACGCGACGCAGCAGGTAGCGATGGAAGAACACCGCCGGGATCGCCACCAGCAGGCCGGCGGCCGTGGTGATCAGCGCCTTGGAGATGCCCGCGGCGAGCATCGGCGAGTTGGCCATGCCGTTGTCCATGAAGGCGCCGAAGATCTGGATCATGCCGAACACGGTGCCCAGCAGGCCGAGCAGCGGAGCCATCGCGGCGATGGTGCCGAGGGCGTTGAGATAGCGCTCAAGTTCGTGGATGACGCCGGAAGCGGCTTCCTCGATGCACTCCTTCATGATCTCGCGACCGTGCTTGGAGTTGGCCAGGCCGGCAGCGAGGATCTCGCCCAGTGGCGAGTTGGCGCGCAGGTCCTTGAGCTTCTGGGCGCTCAGTTGCTTGCCCTTGATCTGCTTCCACACCTGGCCGAGCAGCTCGGGCGGCGCGACGCGGCTCTTGCGCAGCGTCCACAGGCGCTCCGCGACGATGGCGGTGGCGGCGATCGAACTCAGAATGATCGGCAGCATCATCCAGCCGCCGGCTTGAACCAGTTCCCACACAGTGGCATATCCCCGAAAAAAAAGTGGCGCCACTCTAGCACAGCGCCCCTTTTCCGCCGACCGCCACGGTTCTCATTTTTCCCGCCAGAAGTGCGCCGCTTCACGCTCCCCGCGTGCCTCCCCACCGCGCCCCAGGGTAAAGGTCAGCGCTCCGTCGCGAGCGGTGTCGTGGATCTGCGCGGCGATGCCGGCGTAGCGCTGCACCACCTCCGCATGAGGATGGCCGAAGGCATTGCGCCAACCCCGCGAGACCAGCACATGGCGCGGCCGGGTCCGTCGCACGAAGGCCTCTCCGGAGGAACTGCGACTGCCATGATGTGGCGCCTGCAACCAGTCGACCCGCGGCTCGCCCTGGCGCGCCAGCCAGGCGTACTCGGCAGCGCGCGCGATGTCGCCGGTCAGCAGCAGCACCTCGCCGCGCGCTTCCACCCGCAACACGCAGGAACGGTCGTTAGCGCTGTCGGCCCGGGCCCATGACCACTGGGCGAAGGTCACGCCGTCCCACTCCCAGCGCCGCTCCTCGCATCCCCGCGCCGCCAGCGACGACGGCAGGCGCGCCGGCTCGCCACTGACCACCCAGCCCGGGGCGAAACGGGAAACCACCGCAGGCGCGCCACCGGCATGGTCGTTGTCGGCGTGGCTCAGCAACAGGCCGTCCAGGCGCCGCAGGTCGAGGCTGCGCAGCACCGGCAGGACCACCCGCTCGCCCATGTCGAAGTCGCCCTGTCGCGCACCGGCGTCATACAGCAGCGCGTGCCCGCGGGTACGCAGCAGCACCGCCAGCCCCTGGCCGACATCCAGCATCCGCACCTCGGCATACCCCGCCTCGATCGGTCGCAGCGACGGCGCCAGCGCCGGTAGCATCAGCAACGCCCCCAGGCCTCGCACCGGCAACCCGGCTGGCGCCAGCCAGCAGAGCGCGCCGAGCATTCCCAGGGCGACGCCCCAGGCCGTGGCGGTAGGCGGCTGCCAGGCCCCGGCCAGCCCCGCCAGCAGGACGAGCAGGCGGAACAGTTGGTCCAGCGAGGCGCCAGCGATCCACAACAGGCTCTTGCCCACGCCAGGCACACCGAGCAACAGGCTCCCGGCCAGGGCCGGCGGCACTACCAGCATTTCTACCCAGGGCACCGCCAGCAGGTTCGCCAGCGCCCCGCTCAGGCTCAACGGCAAGCCCAGCGCCAGCGACGGCATCGCCAGCCCCAGCGCCATGCCCCATTGCGCCCGCCCCCAGGCCGTCCACCAGCGCCAGCGCCCGAGGCGCCCAGCGAACAGCCAGAGCAGCAGCGCCACCGCCAGGAACGACAGCCAGAATCCCGCCTGCAGGCAGGCCAGCGGCTCCGCCAGGAGCACCAGCACCAGCGTCCCGAGCAGCGGCCTCGACACGCCCAGGTGACGGAAGCGCAGGCGCCAGAGCAGCGCCAGGCTGACCATCAGGCAGGCGCGCCGCACCGGCACCTCGAATCCCGCCATCAGCCCGTAGCCCCAGGCACCAGCCAGCGCCAGGCCGCAGGCGCAGGGCAGCCAGGGCAGGCGGCGAGGCCAGCAACCCAGGCGGAACAGGCCCGCCACCAGGCCATAGAGCATTCCCGCCAACAGCGAGATATGCGATCCGGAAATCACCATCAGGTGCACGGTGCCGGTGTCCTGGAGCATGCGCCATTCATCCGCGCGCAAGCCTGAGCCGTCTCCCAGCACCAGCGCCGCCAGCGCGCCGCCGCGACCCTGGGTATCCGCCGCGAGCAGACGCTGGCGCCAGGCGTCGCGCCAGGCATCCAGGCCGCTGGCCGGACGCAACCGCTCGCCCGCCTTCACCGTGCCGATGGCGCCGATCCGCTGCGCCAGTAGCCAGGCTTCGTAATCGAAGCCCGCCGTATTCACCAGGCCGCGTGGCCGCTTCAGGTTCACCGCCAGGCGCCAGCGCTCACCCCCCATGAGCGGCGGCGCGCCGCGCCAGCTCAGGCGTAGGCGGGCAGGCAGCGCTTCGCGCGGGCTGCTCACGTCCTCCAACTGGAAGCGCGTGACGCCATTCCCGCTTGCCGGCAGGCCGCTGATACGCCCTTCCAGCCATAGCGTCCGGCCATCCAGCTCGGCGGCGAGGCGCCCGTCCAGCGCGGCCTGTGCCGACACGCAGGCCCAGGCGAAGCCGAGCAGGAACAGACCCAGCCAGTAGAGACGGCCGAAGAGCAGCAGCAGACCGGCGGCGGCCGCCGCCAGCAACCAGCCAGCCGACGGCAACTCCGGCAGCAGGCGCAGGGCCAGCAGCCCCGCGGCGAGAGCTGGCAATCCCAGGCGCATGAACGGTTCCTCCCATCCCCGTGGCGAGCCCGCCCCGCTGCGACATGTCACATGGGGTCATACAATGGGCAACGAAATCCTGTCATCTTGCTTGGCATAATACGCAGGCCTATATCCACCGAGAGCCCCCATGCCGCGTCGCCTGTTCAAGCGCTACATGCCCGATCCGGAAAGCATCCGCTCGCAGAAGTCGCTGCGCTTTCTCGGCAAGCTGATGCACGATCCCAACCTTTGGCATCTCAATCGCCACTCGGTGTCGCGCGCCATGGCCGCCGGCCTGTTCGCCGCCTTCATCCCGATGCCGATGCAGATGCTGCTGGCAGCGGGCCTGGCGGTGTGGATCCGGAGCAATCTGCCGATTTCCGTCGGATTGGTCTGGCTGACCAATCCGATCACGATGCCCCCGGTCTTCTATTGCACCTACAAGCTGGGTGCCTGGTTGATGCAGGTGCCGCCGCGCAGCCTGCCGGACCATCTCACCTGGGAATGGATCAGCCAGGAGCTGACCAGTCTCTGGCAGCCCTTCCTGCTCGGTTCGGTGGTCTGCGGCATCGTCGCCGCCATCCTCGGCTACGCGCTGACGATGCTCTACTGGCGCTGGTGGGTGCAGCGCAGCTGGAGCCGGCGCTGTCGGCAACGGCGCGAGCGAGTCGCCGCGAAGTGATCCGCCGGACATGAAAAAGCCGCCTCGAAGGCGGCTTTTTCATTGTTCACGCGCGCGCTCAGCGCCGCTGAGCCGGGGCGGCTCGCCGCCGCCCTGCCACTCACTCGTAGCGCAACGACTCCGCCGGCTGGGTCCGCGCCGCCCGCCAGGACGGGTACAGGGTGGCGAGGAAGCTCATCAGCAAGGCAGCGCTGCAGATCAGCACCACGTCCAGCACCTGCAGGTCGGAAGGCAGGTAGTTGATGAAGTACACGTCCGAGCTGAACACCTTGTGCCCGACCAGCCGCTCGATGCGATCGATCACCCCGGTGATGTTCAGCGCCGCGAGCACCCCGAGCACCCCGCCGATGACCGTGCCGATCACGCCGATGACCGTGCCCTGGACCATGAAGATCGCCATGATCTGCCGCGGCGTCGCCCCCAGGGTGCGGAGGATGGCGATATCGGTGCGCTTGTCGGCGACCACCATGATCAGGGTGGCGATGATATTGAAGGCGGCGACCGCGATGATCAGCAGCAGGAGCAGGCCGATCATGGTCTTTTCCATCTTCATCGCGTTGAACAGGCTGCCCTGGGTCCTGGTCCAGTCGCTGGACCTGAAGCCCTGCCCCAACTCCTTGACCACCTTGGCGGCGACCTGCGGCGACTGGTAGAGATCCTTCAGCTCCAGGCGCACGCTGGGCACCTGGCCCGGCTGCAGGCGCAGCAACTGGCCGGCGTCGGCGATGTCGATCAGCGCCAGCGAGTTGTCCAGTTCGGCGCCGACCTTGAACAGGGCGACTATGGTGAAGCGCTGCATGCGCGGGGTGATCCCGCCGGGCGCCGAGGTGGCTTCCGGGACGATCAGGGTCAGCTTGTCACCGACATTGACATGGAAGCGCCGCGCGGTGATCTCGCCGAGGACGATGCCGAACTCGCCAGGCTTGAGGTCATCCAGGCTGCCCTGGACGATGTGCTCGCCGACGATGGAGACCTTGCGCTCTTCCTGCGGGTCGATGCCGTTGACCAGCACCGGCAGCATGTTGCCCTTGTACGACAGCATGCCCTGCAGTTCGGCGAACGGCGCCGCGCCGACCACCTCGCGGTGCTTCAGCGCCGCGGCGGCGACGGTCTGCCAGTCGTCCAGCGGCTGCGCCGCGCTGATCGTGGCGTGCGGCACCATGCCGAGGATGCGCGTGCGCATTTCCTTCTGGAAGCCGTTCATCACCGAGAGCACGATGATCATCGCCAGCACGCCCAGCGCCAGGCCGATCATCGAGGTCAGCGAGATGAACGAGATGTAGTGGTTGCGGCGTTTGGCGCGGGTGTAGCGCAGGCCTATGAAGAACGGTAACGGTCTGAACATGTCGCGGATGCACCGAGTCGATGGGGAAGTCGCCGGACGGCAGCGGACGGCGGGTACGCCGTCGCTCCGCTACGCGGCGATCAGTCGGCCTTCTTCCAGGCGCAGGATGCGATCCATGTGCCCGGCCAGCTGGAGATCGTGGGTTACCACCAGGAACGAGGTCTGCAACGAACGGCTCAGTTCCAGCATCAGCTCCTGGATACCCTGCGCGGTGTGCTGGTCGAGGTTGCCGGTGGGCTCGTCGAGCAACACCAGTTGCGGCCGGTTGACCAGCGCGCGGGCGATCGCCACCCGCTGGCGCTCGCCGCCGGACAGCTCCGCCGGCTTGTGCGACAGGCGATGCACCAGGCCTACCCGCTCCAGCAGCTCGGCCGCGCGCTGGCGCGCTTCGGCGATCGGCGTGCGGCCGATCAGCAGCGGCATGCAGACATTCTCCAGGGCGGTGAACTCGGGCAACAGGTGGTGGAACTGGTAGACGAAGCCCAGCGCGCGGTTGCGCAGCAGCCCGCGCGCCGTCTCGTTCAGCGCCGAGAGTTCCTCGCCGGCCAGCCAGACGCTGCCGGCGGAAGGCGTGTCCAGGCCACCGAGCATGTTCAGCAGGGTGCTCTTGCCCGAGCCGGAGCTGCCGACGATGGCCACCCGCTCGCCGGGCAACAGGTTCAGCTCGACGCCGGACAGCACCTGCACCGATTGCGGCCCCTCGTCGTAGCTCTTGCTCAGGTTGCGGCAACTCAGCACCGACTTGTCATTCATAACGCAAAGCCTCCGCAGGCTGGGTGCGCGCCGCACGCCAGGCTGGATACAAAGTGGCGAAGAAGCTGAGGACCAGCGCCGCGCCGCAGACCAGCACGACATCGTCGAGCATCAGCTGCGACGGCAGGTAATCGATGAAGTACACGTCGGAGGCGAGGAACTGGTGGCCCAGCAGCTTCTCCAGGGCGGAGATCCAGGCGCTGACGTTGAGCGCCGCGACCACCCCCAGCACCCCGCCGACCAGCGTGCCGATCACCCCGATCACCGTACCCTGGACCATGAAGGTGGCCATGATCTGCCCCGGCGTGGCGCCGAGGGTACGAAGAATGGCGATGTCCGACTTCTTGTCGGTGACCACCATCACCAGGGTGGAAATGATGTTGAACGCGGCGACCGCGACGATCAGCAGCAGCAACAGGCCGATCATGGTCTTTTCCATGCGGATGGCCTGGTACAGGTTGCCGTGGCTGCGCGTCCAGTCGCGGGCGTAGAAGTCGTTGTCGGTCAGGGTCCGGGCGATCTCCCAGGCCACTCGCGGGGCCTGGAACAGATCGTCGAGCTTCAGGCGCAGCCCCTGCACCTGGTTGGTCTTCCAGCGCTGCAGGCGGGCGGCGTCTTCCAGGTGGATCAGCGACAGACCGCCGTCCAGCTCGCCGGCGCCGACACGGAAGGTGCCGACCACGGTGAAGCGCTTCATCCGCGGGAATACCCCGGCCGGGGTCACTGCCACTTCGGGCAGGATCAGGGTGACCTTGTCGCCAATGCCGACGCCAAGCTTCTGCGCCGCCAGTTGGCCGATGACGATGCCGAAGCCGCCGGCCTTGAGTTCCGCCAGCGAGCCCTGCTTGAAGAAGTCGGGAATGATCGAGACCTTGGCCTCTTCCCGCGGATCGACCGCATCGACCATCACCGTCTGCACCGCGCCATTGGCGCTGAGCATGCCCTGCATCTGGGTGAACGGCGCTACCGCGGTGACGTGTTCGTGGGCCTTGACCTTCTCGGCCAGGGCGCGCCAGTCGTCGATCGGCTGGTACGACTCGACGGTGGCCTGCGGCACCATGCCGAGGATGCGGGTACGCATTTCGCGATCGAAGCCGTTCATCACCGAGAGCACCACGATCATCACCAGCACGCCCAGTGCCAGGCCGATCATCGAGGTCAGCGAAATGAAGGAGACGAAATGGCTGCGACGTTTGGCCCGCGTATAGCGCGTGCCGATGAAAACGGACAGGGGTCTGAACATGTCGCCCTTAGCTGGCAGAAAATGGATGCGTCGGGATGGCGAAGTGGCGAGGCATCGCCGGCGGCCTTACACTCTGACCATCACTGCCGCCGTGGGTTCGCCATGTCCACTCGTGACGCGGATGACCGCCGCGAATACTACCGTATCGAAGATACCCTCGCACTGGAATTTCGCCCTGCCGGGGCCGTCCAGGACAGCCTGGAGAGCGAGCCGGGAGCGACCCTGTTCAGCCTGCTCAGCGACCTCCACCTGATGGATTACGAGTCGCAGCACCTGCTGCGCCACATCAGCGAACGCGACCGCACGCTGGCCAATTACCTGAAGGTGATGAACAAGCGCATCGACCTGCTCGGCCAGGTGATGGTGCAGAGCCTGCTCAAGGAGATCGGCGAACCGCGCAAGGTCAGCCTGTCCGAGGGCGGCGTCAGCTTCCGCCACGACCGCGCATTGCCGGTCGGCCAGTTGCTCGTCCTGCGCATGGTCCTGTTGCCGCAGGGTTTCGGCCTCGAGCTGCGGGCCCGGGTGATCCACGCCCAGCCACGCGACGACGAATTCGAGATCGGCACCGAGTTCGAAGCGTTGAGCGACGCACAGCGCCAGTTGCTGGCCCGGCATATCCTCCAAAAGCAGGCCCAGCAGCGCCGCCTGGCACGGGCCGGACAGGGCCCGCTCGGCGAGCCGGGCCAACCTTCCTCGACCTGAGATGTGCCGATGCTCCGTTCGCTACTGCTGTGCTCCCTCCTCCTCCTCGCCCCACCGCTGTTCGCCGATACCCTGGGCATCCCGCTGGGCGCCCAGGGCGATGCCCGGGTCGCCCTGCCCGCGCGCGGCGAAAGCCGCGAAACCGTGCTGCAACGCTTCGGCCTGGCCGACGAGGAACATCCCGCCGTCGGCCAGCCGCCCATCGTGCGCTGGGATTACCGCGACTTCTCGGTATATTTCGAAAGCGGCCGGGTGATCGACAGCGTTCGCCATCATCGGCCGCGGAATCCCGCGCCACCCTCGAACAAGGAGCCACAGTGACTCTCATCTATGGACATCGCGGCGCCAAGGGCGAAGCGCCGGAAAACACCCTGGCCAGCTTCCAGCGCTGCCTGGAGCACGGCGTCAACCGTTGCGAACTGGACCTGCACCTGTCCCGCGACGGCGAACTGATGGTGATCCACGACCCGACCCTGAAGCGCACCACCGGCCGCCGCGGCAAGGTCGCCGAACACGACGCGGCCACCCTGGTCACCTATGACGCGCGCCATGGCGGCCCCGGCTGGGTACGGCCGACGCCGATCCCGCGGCTGGAGGAGCTGTTCGAGAAGTGCCCGTTCGAGCACTGGCAACTGGAAGTGAAAAGCGCCTCGCGCGAACGCGCGGCGCGAACGGTGATGCGGATCAGGGAACTGACCGAGCGCTTCGGCAACCGCGACAGGGTCACCGTCACCAGCGGTTCGCGGACCGTGCTCAAGGCCCTCGACGAACTGACTCCGGAGCTGTCGCGCGGGCTGGTCGCCGAATACGCCTGGCTCGACCCGCTGAAGGTCGCCCAGCACTATGGCTGTGCCCTGCTCGCCCTGAACTGGACGCTGTGCACCCCGGAACGCCTGCTCAAGGCCCAGCGCCTGGGGCTTCACGTCTCGGTGTGGACGGTCAACGAACCGGCGCTGATGCGCCGGCTCGCCGACTTCGGCGTGGACAGCCTGATCACAGACTTTCCCGGTTTGGCCAGCGCCACCCTCGGGAATCGCTGAGCACATCCCCTCCGGCCGGCTCAGGCCGCCGGCCGGAGTCCTTCAAAAAAGTCGGTTGAGGCCGTCGAACGCCGCCACCCGGTAGGCTTCCGCCATGGTCGGGTAGTTGAAGGTGGTGTTGACGAAGTACTTCAGGGTATTCAGTTCGCCCGGCTGGTTCATGATCGCCTGGCCGATATGGACGATTTCCGAGGCCTGGTCGCCGAAGCAATGCACGCCGAGGATTTCCAGGGTCTCGCGATGGAACAGGATCTTCAGCATGCCCACCGGCTCGTTGGAGATCTGCGCCCGGGCCATGCCCTTGAAGAATGCCTTGCCCACTTCGTAGGGAATCTTCGCCGCGGTCAGCTCGCTCTCGTTCTTGCCGATCGAGCTGATCTCCGGAATGGTGTAGATGCCGGTCGGCACGTCGTTGACGAAGCGCCAGCTATCGCTCTCGACGATGTTGCCGGCGGCCGAGCGGCCCTGGTCGTAGGCGGCGCTGGCCAGGCTCGGCCAGCCGATCACGTCGCCGGCGGCGAAGATGTTGCTCACCGAGGTGCGGTAGTTCTCGTCCACCTCGACCTGGCCACGGCTGTTGACCTTGATGCCGACGTTCTCCAGGCCGAGCTTGTCGGTGTTGCCGGTCCGGCCGTTGCACCAGAGCAGCGCGTCGGCCTTGATCTTCTTGCCCGACTTCAGGTGCAGGATGACGCCGTTGTCCAGCCCCTCGACGCGCTCGTACTCCTCGTTGTGACGGATCAGCACGTTGTTGTTGCGCAGGTGGTAGCTCAGCGCATCGGAAATCTCGTCGTCGAGGAAGCTGAGCAACTGGTCGCGGGTGTCGATCAGGTCGACCAGCACGCCCAGGCCGCTGAAGATCGATGCGTATTCGCAGCCGATCACCCCGGCTCCGTAGATGATCAGCCGGCGCGGGGTGTGGCTCAGCGAGAGAATGGTGTCGCTGTCGTAGACCCGCGGGTGGTTGAAATTGATGTCCGAAGGACGATACGGACGCGAACCGGTGGCGATCACGAACTGGTCGGCGACCAGGCGCTCCACCGCGCCGCTCGGCGTCACCACCTCGACGGTGCGCTCGTCGACGAAGCTGGCGGTGCCGGTGAACATGTCGATGCGATTGCGCGCGTAGTAGCCGGTACGCGAGGCGACCTGCTTGGAGATCACCCGGTCGGCGCTCTTCAGCACGTCGGGGAAGGAGAACCAGCGCGGCTCGCCGATCTGGCGGAACATCGGATTGGTGTTGAACTCGATGATCTGCTTCACCGAGTGGCGCAGGGCCTTGGAAGGAATGGTGCCGAGGTGCGTGCAGTTGCCTCCGACCACGCGACGGCTGTCGACTACCGCCAGCTTGCGCCCGTACTTGGAGGCGTTCATCGCCGCCCCCTCGCCCGCCGGACCCGTGCCCAAAATCACCACGTCGTAGTTGTAGACAGCCATGCGTACTCCTCAGAACAGGCCGAGGCGCCCACTGGCGCCTCCGGCAAAGCCACGGCACAACATGTGCGCGGCGGATCGATTCGATCATCGGGTCGGTGCGAACGGCGGCATTCGCCGGGCAAGGCTCGGTCCGACCTCGAGGCGGGCATATGTTACGCCCTGTGCGAAATGTCGCACATTAGCGTTTGGTAGCGTCGTAGGCGAGTTTTCCGGGCACTACAGATTCGTCGCGATTGGCTTCCTCGCATTTCTGCCGGTCGCCACCGCAGATCGAGCATTCCTTCTCGATCCCCAGGTTGGCGATGCCGCCGCAGGAGCCAGCGATCGGCTTGCGGCCCATGATGACGCCGATGGACATGCCGAGAACCACCAGCAGCATGATGACGAAGACCAGTAGCCAGGTCATGGACGTTCTCCTTGGTTGCCGAACAGTTGTTCGTAGCGCGGCGTGATACGGCTGCTGAAACCCTCGCCCTGGCGACTGACGAACAGTGCCGCCAGCTGGTGCTTCTCGGCGAAACGGTAGCCCTCTTCCGGACCGAGCACCATCAGCAGGGTCGACAGGCCGTCGGCGTTGCGCGTCGATGGGTCGATCACCGTGACCGAAGCCAGGTGGTGACTGATCGGCGCGCCGGTGCGCGGGTCGAAGGTGTGCGAATAACGCTGGCCGTTCTCTTCGAAATAGTTGCGGTAATCGCCGGAGGTCGAGACGCCGTAGCCGTCCAGCGCCAGCACCTGCTGGGCCACCCGCTGGCCCTCGCGCGGCGCCTCGATGGCGATGCGCCAGGGCGTACCGTCAGGCTTGCGCCCTTCGGCTTTCAACTCGCCGGTGATTTCCGCCAGGTAGCTGCGCACGCCGAGCTCCTTCAGGCGTTCGCCCACCGCGTCCACCGTGTAGCCAGCGGCGATGCTGTCGAAGTCCAGCTGTACGGCGGCATCCTTGCACAGGCGCTGGCCGTCGATGCGCAGGTGTCGATGGCCGACGTCACGGCGCGCCGCGGCGATCTCCCCGGCGCCGGGTACCTTCTCCACCCGCGCCTGCGGACCGAAGCCCCAGAGGTTCATCAGCGGCTCGACGGTCATGTCGAAGGCGCCCTGGCTCTGTTCCGACAGCTCGCCGCCGTAGCGCAGCAGCTCCAGCATCGGCGCCGGCAGCTCCATGCAGGACTGTGCCGGCAGCGCATTGAAGCGCGAGACCAGAGAGTCGTCGCGGTAGGTGGACATCTGCCGGTCGACCTCGGCGAGGATCTTCTCCACCGCCGCTTTCGCCGTATCGACGTCGGGCGCCGAGGCGCCGCGCACGTACTTGATCGAATAGGTGCTGCCCATGGTCGGGCCGCCGAAGCTTTCCAGGGTGTCGCCGCACCCGGCCAGGACCAGCGCCAGCGCTGCCAGTCCCGCCATGGCAAGCGGACGGAAACGTTCAGCCACCGAAATCGTCCAGCAGGATATTCTCGCGCTCCACGCCCAGGTCGGTGAGCATCTTGATCACCGCGGCATTCATCATCGGCGGGCCGCACATGTAGAACTCGCAGTCCTCGGGCGCCGGGTGGTCCTTCAGGTAGTTCTCGAACAGCACGTTGTGGATGAAGCCGGTCAGGCCGGTCCAGTTGTCCTCCGGCTGCGGGTCGGACAGCGCCAGGTGCCACTGGAAGTTGGGATTCTCCGCCTGCAGCTGGTCGTACTCCTCGGTATAGAACGCCTCGCGCAGCGAGCGCGCGCCGTACCAGAAGCTGATCTTGCGGGTCGACCTGAGCCTGCGCAGCTGGTCGAAGATGTGCGAGCGCATCGGCGCCATGCCGGCGCCACCGCCGATGAAGACCATCTCGGCCTCGGTGTCCTTGGCGAAGAACTCACCGAACGGCCCGTACACCGTGACCTTGTCGCCCGGCTTGAGGTTGAACACCCAGGACGACATCTGTCCCGGCGGCAGGTCGCTGCCCGGCGGCGGCGAGGCGATGCGGATGTTGAACTTCACCACGCCCTTCTCTTCCGGGTAGTTGGCCATCGAGTAGGCGCGGATCACCGTCTCGTCGACCTTCGAGACGTAGCGCCACATGTTGAACTTGTCCCAGTCGCCGCGATATTCCGGCTGGATATCGAAGTCCTTGTACTCGACCACGTGCGGCGGGCATTCCAGCTGCACGTAGCCGCCGGCGCGGAAGTCCACGCTTTCGCCGTCCGGCAGGCGCAGGGTGAGCTCCTTGATGAAGGTGGCGACGTTGGGGTTGGACTCCACCGTGCACTCCCACTTCTTCACCCCGAAGACTTCTTCAGGCACGCGGATCTGCATGTCCTGCTTGACCGGGGTCTGGCACGACAGGCGCCAGCCTTCCTTCGCCTGGCGCCGGGTGAAGTGCGACTCCTCGGTGGGCAGCATCTCGCCACCGCCGTCGACCACCACGCATTTGCACTGCGCGCAGGTGCCGCCGCCGCCGCAGGCGGAGGACAGGAACACGTTGTTCGCCGCCAGGGTCTGCAGCAGCTTGCCGCCGGCCGGCACGGTGAGGCTGTGCTCGCCGTTGATCTGGATGGTCACGTCGCCGCTCGACACCAGCTTGGCGCGGGCGACCAGGATGATCGCCACCAGGCCGAGGACGATGGCGGTGAACATGCCGATGGCCAGGAAAATCTCGAATCCGATCACGGGCCTCTCCTTACAACTGCACGCCGGAGAACGACATGAAACCCAACGACATCAGGCCGATGGTGATGAAGGTAATCCCCAGGCCCTGCAGCCCCTCGGGGACGTCGCTGTACTTGAGCTTCTCGCGGATACCCGCCAGCGCGGCGATCGCCAGCGCCCAGGAAAAGCCCGAGCCGACGCCGTACACCGTGCTCTCGGCGAGGTTGTAGTCACGCTCGACCATGAACAGCGAGCCGGCCATGATCGCGCAGTTCACCGTGATCAGCGGCAGGAACACGCCCAGCGCGTTGTAGAGGCTGGGGACGTACTTGTCGAGGAGCATCTCGAGTATCTGCACGATGGCGGCGATCACTCCGATGTAGCTGAGCAGGCCGAGGAAGCTCAGGTCCACCTCGGGCAGCCCGGCCCAGGCCAGCGCGCCGTCCTTGAGCAGGTAGGTGTAGATCAGGTTGTTGGCCGGTACGGTGATGGTCTGCACCACGATCACCGCGATACCCAGGCCGATGGCGGTCTCCACCTTCTTCGAGATGGCGATGAAGGTACACATGCCGAGGAAGAACGCCAGCGCCATGTTCTCGACGAACACGGCCTTCACGAACAGGCTGATGTAGTGCTCCATCAGTACGCCTCCTTGCTGGATACCTGCGGGGCCATCCTGTAGGCCGGTGCCTCGACCTGGTCTTTCTTCCAGGTGCGCAGGGCCCAGATGATCAGCCCGATCAGGAAGAACGCCGAGGGCGGCAGCAGGAGCAGGCCGTTCGGCTGGTACCAGCCGCCATCGTTGACCGTCGGCAACACGCTGATGCCGTACAGCTTGCCGGCGCCGAACAGCTCGCGGATGAAGCCCAGTACCAGCAGCATGGCGCTGTAGCCGAGACCGTTGCCGATGCCGTCGAAGAACGACACGAGCGGCGGGTTGGCCATGGCGAAGGCTTCGGCGCGGCCCATCACGATGCAGTTGGTGATGATCAGGCCGACGAACACCGAGAGCTGCTTGCTCAGGCTGTAGGCATAGGCCTTGAGCACCTGGTCGACGACGATCACCAGCGAGGCGATGATCACCATCTGCACGATCATCCGGATCGAGCTGGGAATCTGCCGGCGGATCATCGAGATGAACAGGTTGGAGAAGCCGGTCACCAGGGTCAGGGCGATGGCCATGACGGTGGCGGTCTTCAGGTTCGAGGTCACCGCCAGCGCCGAGCAGATGCCGAGGATCTGCAGGCCGATCGGGTTGTTCTGGAAGACCGGATTGAACAGGACTTCGCGGATCGTGGGTTGAGCAGCCATCACGCCTCCCCTTTGCGCAGATTGGCGAGGAAGGCGTCGAAGCCGTCCTTGCCGAGCCAGAAATGCAGCAGGTTGTCGACACCCTTGCTGGTCAGGGTGGCGCCGGCCAGGCCGTCGACCTGGTGGGTCGCCTTGGCCGACTGCGGGTCCACCGAGCCCTTTATGATCTGCACGGCGAGATCGCCCTGCGCGTCGTACAGGGTCTTGCCGACCCACAGCGCCTTCCATTTCGGATTGTCCACCTCGCCGCCGAGGCCGGGGGTCTCGCCGTGCTGATAGAAGCCGAAGCCGGCGACAGTGTTGAGGTCTCCCTTGAGCGCGAGGAAGCCGTACAGGGTCGACCACAGGCCGTAGCCGCGCACCGGCAGGATCAGGGTGTCGAGCTTGCCGTCGGTCTCCACCAGGTACACCGTGGTGTAGCGCTCGCGGCGCTTGATCGAGGCGATGTCCTGGGCGGCGGGCAGCGCTTCGGACAGCGCCGGATCCTTGGCCGCCTTGAGCGGATCGTAGCTGATCGGGTCCTGGGCATCGCTGAAGGTGCCGCTCTGCAGGTCGACCACCCTGGCGCTGATGCGGCTGTCGAACAGCGCCTTGACCTCTTTGCCGGACATGCCCGGCTGGCCCAGGCCGGCGATGGCGAGGATGCTGCGCTGCTTGTCGAGCACGCGGTTCTCCGCCTGGGTCGGCTTCAGCGCCACCGCCGCGCCGGCGACGAACACCGAGCTGACCAGGCACACCACCAGGGCCACCAGCAGCGTGCGGGTAGTGGATTCTTGATTAGCCATTGCGCGCCAGCCTCCGCTTGATGTTGGCCTGAACGACGAAGTGGTCGATCAGCGGTGCGAACAGGTTGGCGAACAGGATCGCCAGCATCATGCCTTCCGGGAACGCCGGGTTGACCACCCGGATCAGCATGACCATCACCCCGATCAGGGCGCCGAACAGCCACTTGCCGGTGTCGGTCATGGACGCCGAGACCGGGTCGGTGGCCATGAAGATCATGCCGAAGGCGAAGCCGCCGGTGACCAGGTGCCAGTACCAGGGCATGGCGAACATCGGGTTGCTGGTCGAGCCGATGGCGTTGAACAGGTAGCTCATGGCGATCATCCCCAGCATCACCCCGGCGACGATCCGCCAGGAGGCGATGCGGGTCAGCAGCAGCATGGCGCCGCCGATTAAGATCGCCAGGGTGCTGGTCTCGCCCATCGAACCCTGCATGTGGCCGAGGAAGGCGTCCATCCAGGTCAGGCCGTGGCCGAGGATGTTGTCCACCCCGCCGGCGGCTGCCAGGCTCAGCGAGGTGGCGCCGGCGAAGCCGTCCACCGAGGTCCATACGGCGTCGCCGGACATCTGCGCCGGATAGGCGAAGAACAGGAAGGCACGGCCGACCAGGGCCGGGTTGAGGAAGTTCTTCCCGGTGCCGCCGAACACTTCCTTGCCCAGCACCACGCCGAAGCTGATCCCCAGCGCCACCTGCCAGAGCGGGACGGACGGCGGCAGGGTCAGGGCGAACAGCACCGAGGTGACGAAGAAGCCTTCGTTGACCTCGTGGCGACGGATGGTGGCGAACAGCACCTCCCAGAAGCCGCCGACGATGAAGGTGGTCAGGTACACCGGCAGGAAGTACGCGGCGCCCTGGACCAGGCAATCCCACAGGCTGTTCGGGTCGAACCCGGCCAGCGCGCCGATCAGGGCGAAGCGCCAGCCATCCTGGGCGCCCAGCAGGTCGGGACTCTGGGCGAAGATCAGGTTGGCCTGGTGGCCGACGTTGTACATGCCGAAGAACATCGCCGGGAAGGTGCACAGCCAGACGATGATCATCATGCGCTTCAGGTCGATGCCGTCGCGCACGTGGGCGGTGGTGCGGGTGACGCTGCCGGGACGATAGAGGAAGGTGTCCACGGCCTCGTACAGCGGGTACCACTTCTCGTAGCGCCCGCCCTTCTCGAAATGATGCTCGACCTTGTCGAGCAGGTTACGCAAACCCATGGCTCAGCCCTCCTGCTCGATGCGTGCCAGGTTGTCCCGCAGAATCGGGCCGTATTCGTACTTGCCGGCACAGACGTAGCTGCACAGCGCCAGGTCCTCCTCGTCGAGCTCCAGGGCGCCGAGCTTCTGGGCCATTTCCGTGTCGCCGACGATCAGGTAGCGCAGCAGTTGGGTCGGCAGGATATCCAGCGGCATCACCGCCTCGTAGTTGCCTACCGGCACCATCGCCCGCGGACTGCCGTTGGTGCTGGTGGTGAAGGCGAAGCGCTTGCCGCCGAGCAGCCTGGAGACGAACACGTTGAGCAGCGAGTGCTTTTCCACCCCGGCGCGCAGGTAGTGGAGAAACTCGCGCTGGTCACCTTCCTTCAGACAGGACAGTTGCAGGTGATAGCGCCCCAGGTAGGCGTAGGCGCCATGGGCGGTGCGTCCACCCAGTACGGAACCGGAAACCAGCCGGTTGTTGCCCGGCTGCAACTGGCCTGCGGCCAGTTCGTCGAGGTTGGCGCCAAGGCGGGTACGCACCAGGCGCGGCGCCTCCACCACCGGGCCGGCCAGGGCGATCACCCGCTCGGTCCACAGCTGTCCGGTGGTGAACAGCTTGCCGATGGCGATCACGTCCTGGTAGTTCAGGTGCCACACGCTCTTGCCGGCACCGACCGGATCGAGGAAATGGATATGGGTACCCGCCAGGCCCGCCGGATGCGGACCGGCGAAGGCTTGCGCGGTCACTCCGGCCAGCCCCTCGCCGGGCAGCGCAACGCCATCGGCCTTGCACAGAAACACCCGGGCCAGGCGTCCGAGCACCGTCAGGCCGGCCTGGAAGGCCTCGCCCTGCTCGGCGATGATCACCTGCGGATCGGCGGCCAGCGGCTGGGTATCGATGGCGGTGACGAAGATCGAACTGGGCGTCGTCGCGGGGTCGGGAACCTTGCTGAAGGGACGGCTCCGCAAGGCGGTCCACAGACCCGATTGCAGGAGGTTGTCGCGGACCTGCTCGGCATTCAGCGTGGCGAGCTGCTCGGCAGGGTAGCGGGCGAACGCCAGTTGCTCGTCGCCCTCGAGGTCGATGACCACCGACTGCAGGACGCGTTTCTCGCCACGATGGATGGCGCTGACGAGCCCGGCGCCGGGCGCGGTGTAGCTGACGGAGGGGTTCTTCTTGTCGGTGAACAGCACCTGCCCCAGCTTGACCCGGTCACCTACCTGCACCGCCATGGTCGGCTTCATGCCGTGGTAGTCGAAACCGATCAACGCCACGCTGCGCACCGGGCGGGCAGCCTCGATACGTTGTTCGGGGGCGCCGCTGATGGGCAGGTCCAGGCCACGTTTTATCTTGATCATGCGTAATGCCTAGTGTCGTGGGCAAAAGAGGCGAGACCCAAGTCATAAAGTGACCACCATCGCACACAACGTACTGAATTGGCACGATTGATGAATGGTCTCGCAAGGAAACCCCGGATTATAAAGAGCCACCCGGCGCCGGGCCACCCAAGCCGTTCATCGCACCTTGAAACGCGTAACAGAAAGCGTCAGAAATCAGGCGCGCTGGCCAGGCGCGCGCTTCTGCGCCACGGACAGCTTGAGCCGGTAGCAGCCCCACATCAGCAGCAACCAGACCGGGATGGCGTAGACCGAGACATTGATGCCGGGGATCATCAGCATGATGCCGAGGATGAACAGCACGAAGACCAGGCACAGGTAGTTGCTGAACGGCGACCACAGTGCCTTGAAGAAGGTGTCCACGCCCTGGCGCTTCATCGCCGCACGGAACTTCAGGTGCGACAGGCTGATCATCGCCCAGTTGATCACCAGCGCCGCCACCACCAGCGACATCAGCAGCTCCAGCGCCTTGTGCGGCAGGACGTAGTTGACGATCACGCAGAGGAAGGTGATCAGCGCCGAGACCAGGATCGACAGCACCGGCACGCCACGACGATCCACCGACATCAGCACCTTCGGCGCATCGCCCTGGGCGGCCAGGCCGTAGAGCATCCGGCTGTTGCAGTAGACGCCGCTGTTGTACACCGAGAGCGCCGCGGTGAGGACCACGAAATTGAGGATGTTGGCCGCGGTGCCGCTGCCGATCAGCGAGAAGATCTGCACGAACGGGCTGCCGCTGTAGTCGTCGCCGGAGGCGTTGATGGTCTCCACCAACTGGTCCCAGGGATACAGCGAGAGCAGCACCGCCAGGGCGCCGATGTAGAAGATCAGGATCCGGTAGATCACCTGGTTGATCGCCTTCGGGATCACCTTCCTCGGCTCGGCGGCCTCGGCCGCGGTGATGCCCACCAGCTCCAGGCCACCGAAGGAGAACATGATGATCGCCAGGGTCATCACCAGGCCGCCGAGACCGTTGGGGAAGAAACCGCCACGATCCCACAGGTTGCTCACCGAGGCCTGCGGACCGCCGCCGCCACCGACCAGCAGGTAGATGCCGAGCAGGATCATGCCGATGATCGCCACCACCTTGATGATCGCGAACCAGAACTCGGTCTCGCCGAAAGCCTTTACATTGGCCAGGTTGATCGCATTGATCAGCACGAAGAACGCCGCCGCGGTGGCCCAGGTCGGCACGTCCGGCCACCAGTACTGGATGTACTTGCCTACCGCGGTGAGCTCCGACATGCCCACCAGGATGTACAGCACCCAGTAGTTCCAGCCGGAAAGGAAGCCGGCGAAGCCGCCCCAGTACTTGTGCGCGAAGTGGCTGAAGGAACCGGCCACCGGCTCCTCGACGATCATCTCGCCGAGCTGGCGCATGATCAGGAAGGCGATGAAGCCGCCGATGGCGTAGCCGAGGATCATCGACGGACCGGCCATCTTGATGACCCCCGCCGAGCCGAGGAACAGGCCGGTACCGATCGCCCCGCCCAGCGCGATCAGCTGGATGTGGCGGTTCTTCAGGCCACGCTTCAGCTCGCCCTGGTGCAGATGTTGACCATCCATTGAAAAGCCCTAAATCGAAGTGAGTAGTTTCTTGTTCTGGTTATCGACAGGAATGAAAAACGGGAGCCCGAGAGCTCCCGTTTTCCTCTATGCCTCGCGGATCAACGCGGGAAGGCTGGCGGATTGACCCCGGCCATGTCTTCCATCACGCGGACCACCTGGCAGCTGTAGCCGAACTCGTTGTCGTACCAGACGTACAGGACGACACGATTGTCGTTGCAGATGGTCGCCTCGGCGTCCACCACGCCGGCATGGCGCGAGCCGACGAAGTCGGTGGAAACCACTTCCTGGGAACTGACGAAGTCGATCTGCTTCTGCAGGTCCGAGTGCATGGCCATCTGGCGCAGGTACTCGTTGATCTCCTCGCGGCTGGTGGCCTTTTCCAGGTTCAGGTTGAGGATCGCCATGGACACGTTCGGCGTCGGCACGCGGATCGCGTTGCCGGTCAGCTTGCCTTTCAGCACCGGCAGGGCCTTGGCCGCGGCGGTGGCGGCGCCGGTCTCGGTGATCACCATGTTCAGCGGCGCGCTGCGGCCACGACGACTGCCCTTGTGGAAGTTGTCGATCAGGTTCTGGTCGTTGGTGTACGAGTGAACGGTCTCGACGTGGCCGTTGACGATACCGTACTGGTCGTTGACGGCCTTCAGCACCGGCACGATGGCGTTGGTGGTGCAGGACGCGGCCGAGATGATCTTGTCGTCGGCGCCGATGTCGGTGTGGTTGATGCCATGCACGATGTTCTTCAGCGCGCCCTTGCCCGGGGCGGTGAGGACCACGCGATCGATACCCGGGCACTTCAGGTGCTGGCCGAGGCCTTCGGCGTCGCGCCACTTGCCGGTGTTGTCGACCAGCAGGGCGTTCTTGATGCCGTACTGGGTATAGTCGATCGACGCCGGGTCGTTGGAATAGATTACCTGGATCAGGTTGCCGTTGGCGGTCAGCGTGTTGTTTTCTTCGTCGATGGTGATGGTGCCATCGAACGGCCCGTGCACGGAGTCGCGACGCAGCAGGCTGGCACGCTTGACCAGGTCGTTCTCGGCGCCCTTGCGGACGACGATCGCGCGCAGGCGCAGGCCGTCGCCACCGCCGGTCTTCTCGATCAGGATGCGCGCCAGCAGGCGGCCGATCCGGCCGAAGCCGTAGAGCACGACGTCGGTGCCTTCGCGGGCGTCGCCGTTCTGCTTGCCGACCACCTCGGCCAGTTCGGCCTTGACGAAGTCCTCGATGCTGCGGCCGTTACCTTCTGCCTTGAACTTGGCGACCATCTTGCCCAGGTCGACGGAAGCGGCGCCCAGCTTGAGCTCGCTCATCGCCTTGAGGATCGGGAACGTCTCGTGAACCGACAGCTCGGCGTCGTCGGCCATGCGATGACGGGCGAAACGATGCGCCTTCATGATCGCGATCACCGAGCGGTTGATCAGACCACGGCCATGGATCGAAGTCACCACATTGTTGTTGCGGTAGAGCTGGCCAATCAGCGGGATCATGGCTTCCGCGATGGCTTCACGATCGATCCATTCACCGAGACACTGGTCGGGCTTCTGAGTCACGGGCAATACCTTCCACATGTAGGGGATGAAAAAAGGGGCTACATTATGACCGCGCGGGCCAGGCTCGGCAATCTGCAGCAGTCGGAAGACTGACATCCAGCAGTCGGGAAAGTTACAATCCGTCCGGTCAAATTCCCGACCGGAGCCCAGCTTGCCCGTGTCCGTACTGCGTCTTCCCAACCTGCCGGCCGCCGCCGGCAAGCAGCACTGGGGCAACCTCCCCGGTGCCGCCCTGAGCCTGGCCATCGCCGAGGCCGCCAGTTCCGCCCGGCGCTTCACCCTGTTGCTGACCGCCGACAGCCAGAATGCCGAGCGCCTGGAGCAGGAACTGCGGTTCTTCGCCCCCGACCTGCCGGTGCTGCATTTCCCCGATTGGGAAACCCTGCCCTACGACGTCTTTTCGCCGCACCAGGACATCATTTCCCAGCGTATCGCCGCTCTCTACCAGTTGCCACAGCTCAGGCACGGCGTGCTGGTGGTGCCGATCTCCACGGCCCTGCACCGCCTGGCGCCCACGCGCTTCCTGCTCGGCAGCAGCCTGGTCCTGGATATCGGCCAGAAACTCGACGTCGAGCGGATGCGCCTGCGCCTGGAAGGCGCCGGCTACCGCTGTGTCGATACCGTCTACGAACACGGCGAGTTCGCCGTTCGCGGCGCGCTGATCGACCTGTTCCCGATGGGCAGCGAGCTGCCCTTCCGTATCGATCTGTTCGATGACGAGATCGAGACCCTGCGCACCTTCGACCCGGAGACCCAGCGCTCCATCGACAAGGTCGAGTCGATCCGCCTGCTGCCGGCGCGCGAGTTCCCTCTCAACAAGGAAGCGGTCACCGGCTTCCGCGGCCGCTTCCGCGAGCGCTTCGACGTCGACTACCGGCGCTGCCCGATCTACCAGGATCTCGCCAGCGGTTTGACACCCTCGGGAATCGAGTACTACCTGCCGCTGTTCTTCGAGGAAACCGCCACCCTCTTCGACTACCTGCCGCAGGACACCCAGGTGTTCTCCCTGCCCGGTATCGAGCAGGCCGCCGAGCAGTTCTGGGGCGACGTGCGCAGCCGCTACGAGGACCGCCGGGTCGATCCGGAACGCCCGCTGCTGCCGCCGGCAGAAGTATTCCTGCCGGTGGAAGACTGCTTCGCCCGACTGAAGAACTGGCCACGGGTGGTCGCCAGCCAGGAGGACGTCGAGCCGGGCGTCGGCCGCGAGCGCTTCCCCGCCCTGCCGCTGCCGAACCTGGCGATCGAAGCCAAGGCCGCCGAGCCGCTGGCCGCGCTGCGCCGGTTCATCGAGGAGTTCCCCGGCCGCGTACTGTTCTGCGCCGAATCGGCCGGACGCCGGGAGGTGCTGCTGGAGCTGCTGGCCCGGCTGAAGCTGCGTCCCGAGGAAGTCGACGGTTGGCCGGCCTTCCTCGCCAGCCAGGCACGCCTGGCAATCAGCATCGCGCCGCTGGACGAGGGTCTGCTGCTGGACCATCCGGCACTCGCCCTGGTCGCCGAAAGCCCGCTGTTCGGCCAGCGCGTCATGCAGCGCCGGCGCCGGGAAAAGACCCGCGACGGCGGCGACGCGGTGATCAAGAACCTCACCGAGCTGCGCGAAGGCGCGCCGGTGGTGCACATCGACCATGGCGTCGGCCGCTACCTGGGCCTGATCACCCTCGAGGTGGACAACCAGCAGGCGGAATTCCTCATGCTGCAATACGCCGAGGACGCCAAGCTCTACGTGCCGGTCGCCAACCTGCATCTGATCGCCCGCTACACCGGCGCCGACGACGCCCTCGCGCCGCTGCACCGGCTCGGCTCGGAAACCTGGCAGAAGGCCAAGCGCAAGGCCGCCGAGCAGGTCCGCGACGTCGCTGCCGAGCTGCTCGACATCTACGCCCGCCGCGCGGCCCGCGAAGGCTTCGCCTTCAAGGACCCGCAGGCCGACTACGCGACCTTCTCCGCCGGCTTCCCCTTCGAGGAAACCCCGGACCAGCAGAGCGCCATCGAGGCGGTGGTGGCCGACATGCTGGCGCCCAGGCCGATGGACCGCCTGGTCTGCGGCGACGTCGGCTTCGGCAAGACCGAGGTGGCCATGCGCGCGGCGTTCGTCGCCGTGCACAGCGGCAAGCAGGTGGCGGTGCTGGTACCGACCACCCTGCTCGCCCAGCAGCACTACAACAGCTTCCGCGACCGCTTCGCCGACTGGCCGGTCAACGTCGAGGTGATGAGCCGCTTCAAGAGCGCCAAGGAAGTCGAGAGCGCCGCGCGACAGTTGGCCGAAGGCAAGATCGACATCCTCATCGGTACCCACAAGCTGCTCCAGGAAGACGTCAGGTTCGCCAACCTGGGCCTGGTCATCATCGACGAGGAACACCGTTTCGGAGTGCGCCAGAAGGAACAGCTCAAGGCGCTGCGCAGCGAGGTGGACATCCTCACCCTCACCGCCACGCCGATCCCGCGTACCCTCAACATGGCCGTCTCCGGCATGCGCGACCTGTCGATCATCGCCACCCCGCCGGCGCGCCGCCTGTCGGTGCGTACCTTCGTCATGGAGCAGCAGAACGCGGTGATCAAGGAAGCCCTGCTCCGCGAACTGCTGCGCGGCGGCCAGGTGTACTACCTGCACAACGAAGTGAAGACCATCGAGAAGTGCGCCCGCGACCTCGCCGAGCTGGTCCCGGAGGCGCGCATCGGCATCGGCCACGGACAGATGCACGAGCGCGAGCTGGAACAGGTGATGAGCGACTTCTACCACAAGCGCTTCAACGTGCTGGTGGCCTCGACCATCATCGAGACCGGCATCGACGTGCCCAGCGCCAACACCATCCTCATCGAGCGCGCCGACAAGTTCGGCCTGGCCCAGTTGCACCAGTTGCGCGGCCGCGTCGGTCGCAGCCACCACCAGGCGTACGCCTACCTGCTGACGCCGCCGCGCCGGCAGATGACCCCGGATGCCGAGAAACGCCTGGAAGCCATCGCCAACGCCCAGGACCTGGGCGCCGGCTTCGTCCTCGCCACCCATGACCTGGAGATCCGCGGCGCCGGCGAACTGCTCGGCGACGGGCAGAGCGGGCAGATCCAGGCGGTCGGTTTCACCCTCTACATGGAAATGCTCGAGCGCGCGGTGAAGGCCATCCGCAAGGGCGAGCAGCCGAACCTCGAGCAGCCGCTGGGCGGCGGCCCGGAGGTCAACCTGCGGGTACCGGCGTTGATCCCCGAGGACTACCTGCCCGACGTGCACGCCCGGCTGATCCTCTACAAGCGCATCGCAAACGCCACCGACGAGGACGGCCTGCGCGAACTGCAGGTGGAAATGATCGATCGATTCGGCCTGCTGCCCGATCCGGCGAAGAACCTGATGCGTCTGACGCTTCTGAAATTGCAGGCGGAAAAGCTTGGAATCCTCAAGGTCGATGCCGGACCACAGGGTGGTCGTATAGAATTCGCCGCCGATACCCAGGTCGATCCGCTGGTCCTGATCAAGCTGATCCAGGGCCAGCCGAACCGCTACAAGTTCGAAGGCGCCACCCTGTTCCGCTTCCAGGTACCCATGGAACGACCGGAAGAACGCTTCAATACCCTGGAGGCGCTGTTCGAGCGCCTCGCACCGCAAACCACCTAAGGATTAGCCCATGCGCTTGTTCCGTTGCCTTGCCCTGCTGCTTTCCCTGGCCGCCCCGGCGGCGTTCGCCGGCGGACCCTACCAGGTGGAACTGGTGGTGTTCCGCCAGGCCGGCGATGCCGTCCCCTCCAGCCAGCCGGCGCCGGACGACTGGGCCACCGGCGCGCAGCCGCTGGCCAGCGACGCCCTGCGGGCGACCGCACTGGACAGCCAACTGGCCAAGCTCAGCCAGGACAACGGCTACACCGTGCTGCTGCACAAGGCCTGGCGCCAGGACATCGGCGAGACGCCGGTGAAGATCGCCCTCAGCGAGGGCCAGGAGCAGGATCATCATTTCCCCGTGGAAGGCACCCTGACCCTCAGCCAGGTCCGTTTCGTCGACATGGAGGCGGACTTCTGGGTCAACCGCTTCGGCGACGACGGCTTCCTCGCCGGCAGCCAGCACATCAGGCAGGGCACGCGCCTGAAGAATGGCGAACTGACCTACCTCGACCACCCGAGCCTGGGCATCCTGATCAAGGTGGTGCCGGTCGGCGCCCGCCCCGCCGCGCCCAATCCCATGGAAATGGAAGAACAGCAGGCACCGGCGGAAGCGTCGCCCGCCGAAGGCGGTTTCGACGCCGCGCCTCCTGCGCAATAACGAAAAAGGCCGCAACAGCGGCCTTTTTTCCGTCCCGACGCCGGCCTAGCCGGCCAGCACCCGCGCCAGCACCTCGCGCACCTTGCCGATACCATCGTGCAATGCCTGTTCGATTTCGGCCATGGTGATGATACCTACCGACTTGCCCGCCGCGGGATTGACCACCAGCGCCAGGCAGGCGTAGGGCAGGTCCAGCTCGCGCGCCAATGCCGCCTCGGGCATGCCGGTCATGCCGACGATGTCGTTGCCGTCGCGCTCGAGCCGGGCGATTTCCGCCACCGTCTCCAGGCGCGGCCCCTGGGTGCAGGCGTAGACCCCATGACTGCTGTGCTCCAGCCCCAACGCACGCAGCGCCTCGATCAGGCGCTGGCGCAACGGCTCGTCATAGGGATGGCTGAAGTCGATATGGGTGACCTGCTCGATGTCGCCGGCGAAGTAGGTGTGCTCGCGCCCGGAGGTATAGTCGATCAACTGGTGCGGCACGCACAGGTGACCGGTGCCCATGGCGGCATGGATCCCACCGACCGCGTTCACTGCAATCACCGCCTCGGCACCGGCCTGCTTCAGGGCCCAGAGGTTGGCCCGGTAGTTCACCTGGTGCGGCGGGAAGCGATGCGGATGGCCGTGCCGGGCCAGGAACAGCACCTCGCGCCCGGCGTAGCGGCCGCGCTGTAGCGGTGCGGATGGCGCGCCGTAGGGCGTCTCGATCGGCAGGGACTCGCTCAGGGTCAGCCCTTCCAGCTGGGTCAGGCCGGTCCCTCCGATAATCGCGTAGACACTCATCGACACCCCCCTCAGTCAATCAGTTGCGCCGCGCGCAGCGCGGTCAGTGCGGTCAGCCAGCGCGGCTGCTGGCGGTAATCGGTATTCGCATGGCCCTTGCCGCGCATGCGCCGCAGGCGCGGTGACGGCGTGACCTTCAGGCGCTGCAGGGCACCCAGGGCCAGCTCGGCGGAACCGCGATCGTTGCACACCAGGCCCATGTCGCAGCCCGCGGCCAGGGCGGCCTCGATGCGACTGGCGGCGTCGCCGACCACATGCGCACCGGCCATCGACAGGTCATCACTGAAGATCACCCCGTCGAACTTCAGCTCGCCGCGCAGGATCTCCTGCAACCAGCGCCGGGAAAAGCCGGCGGGCTGCGGATCGACCCGCGGATAGATCACATGGGCCGGCATCAGCGCGTCGAGCCGGCCGGCCAGGCGGGCGAACGGGACCAGGTCGCTGCGGCGGATCTCGTCGAGGCTGCGCTCGTCTTCCGGGATAGCCACATGGGAATCGGCCTCCGCCCAGCCGTGACCGGGAAAATGCTTGCCGGTGGCAGCCATGCCGGCGGCGTGCATGCCGCGGATGAACGCCCCGGCGAGCTGCGCGGCGCGCTCGGGGTTGCCCTCGAAGGCGCGACTGCCGACCACGGCGCTGCGCTGGTGATCGAGGTCGAGCACCGGGGCGAAGCTCAGGTCGAGGCCGACCGCCTGTACTTCGGTCGCCATCAGCCAGCCACAATGCTCGGCCAGCTCTTCGGCGTTCGGGTTGTCGGCGATCGCGCGCATCGCCGGAAGGCGCACGAAGCCCTGGCGCAGGCGCTGCACGCGCCCTCCTTCCTGGTCGACGGCCAGCAGCAGGTCGGGGCGGATGGCGCGAATCGCCGCGCACAACTCGCGAACCTGGGCGGGATGCTCGATGTTGCGAGCGAAGATGATCAAACCGCCCACCTCGGGGTGGCGCAGGATTTGGCGGTCCTCGGCGGTCAGCCAGGTGCCGCCGACGTCGAGCATCAGAGAGCCTTGCATGAGGAGTCCTATGGCCGGGAAAACAGCGAAGCCCGCCATGACGGGCTTCAGACAGCGCACACTGTACTGCACCCGGGTGAAAGACTTAAGTGCCGGCAGCGGCGCAGGACAATGGAGCCGAGCGGGAGCCCGGAGTTCCGCGCACCCGAAGGGAAAGGAAAGAAGCGGCGCCCGTCGGGACGCCGTTCGGGTTCAGACCTTGGCGGGAGCCTTGCTGCGCGAGCGCAGCTGCGCGCCGGCCAGCAGCGGATCGTCGATCCCGCTTTCGGCGCGCATGCCGGCCGCGAAGAACGGCACCATCAGGTGCATCACCTGCTCGGTGGAGGTATTCACGCCGAAGTCGTTCTCCGCCATCGCCCGCAGGGCCTTGATACCCGACATGCTGAAGGCGGCCGCGCCGAGCATGAAATGCACGCGCCAGAACAGTTCGATGGGCGGCAGTTTCGGCGCCGCTTCGTTGACCAGCAGCATGTAGCGGCGGAAGACCTTGCCGTACACCTCTTCCAGGTACTTGCGCAGGTGCCCCTGGCTCTGGCTGAAGGCCAGGCCGAGCAAGCGCATGAAGATCGACAGGTCATTGCCGCTGCGCGGCTTCACCGCCATCGCCTGGGACACCAGCAGGTGCAGGAGGTCCTCCAGGCTGGCGTGCAGGGCTTCGGGCTTGGCCTGGCGGCGATCCAGTTCCTTTTCCAGGCTGGCACAGAACGGCCCGAGGAAGCGCGAGAATACCGCCTGGATCAGCGCCTTCTTCGAGCCGAAGTGATAGTTCACCGCCGCCAGGTTGACCCCGGCCTTGCTGGTGATCAGGCGCAACGAGGTTTCGGCGAAGCCTTTTTCCGCGAACAGCTGTTCCGCCGCATCGAGAATGCGTTCGACGGTTTCCGACTGGGCCATGGTTTCTCCGCCTGACAAACACTTGTTTGAAACATACGTTTCAGCCACATCCCTTGTCAAGCGGCAGATGACGCACCGGTCAGAAAAGTACAGAGAAGTCCGGAAAAACGGAAGCAAGACGCCGGCCAACCCTGTTCCGCGCGCTCGAAGAAATGCCATGCGGAAAAACATTGCCAGCGCAGGCTCACTGTATATAATCCCAGGCACTGGATAAAAACACAGAGCGACGACATGCAGAAGCTGACGCCCCGCCAATCCGAGATCCTCTCCTTCATCAAGCGCTGCCTGGAAGACCACGGCTTTCCGCCGACCCGCGCGGAAATCGCCCAGGAACTCGGCTTCAAGTCGCCGAACGCCGCCGAGGAGCACCTCAAGGCGCTGGCGCGCAAGGGCGCCATCGAGATGACCCCGGGCGCTTCCCGCGGCATTCGCATCCCCGGCTTCGAACCGCACGCGGCGAACGACGACGAAGGCCTGCCGGTGATCGGCCGGGTCGCCGCCGGCGCACCGATTCTCGCCGAACAGAACATCGAGGAATCCTGCCGGATCAATCCCGCCTTCTTCAATCCTCGCGCCGACTACCTGTTGCGCGTGCGCGGCATGAGCATGAAGGACATCGGCATCCTCGACGGCGACCTGCTGGCCGTCCACGTCACCCGCGAAGCGCGCAATGGCCAGGTGGTGGTCGCGCGGCTCGGCGAGGAGGTCACGGTGAAACGCTTCAAGCGCGAAGGCAGCAAGGTCTGGCTGCTGGCGGAAAACCCCGAGTTCGCTCCGATCGAAGTCGATCTGAAGGAGCAGGAACTGATCATCGAAGGCTTGAGCGTCGGCGTGATCCGGCGCTGACAGGAGATACCATGCAGACCTCCCACTCGCTGCCCAGCGCCCAGTTGCCACTGTTCCAGGAAGCCTTCTGGGCCAGCAACGGCGCCCCCCTGCTCGACGACGTAATCGATAGTCCGTCAAATGCCGAAGAGCCCGCCGCCTTCAGTGAGCTGTCGCTAAGCGGCCTGCCTGGCCATTGCCTGACCCTGCTGGCGCCGATCCTGCGCGAACTCAGCGAGGAGCAGGAGCAGTCCCGCGATGCTCGCTGGCTGACCCTGATCGCCCCGCCAGCGAGCCTTACTCACGAATGGCTGCGCCGCGCCGGGCTGAATCGCGAACGTATCCTGCTGCTACAAGCCAAGGACAATGCCAGCGCCCTGGCACTCAGTTGCGAAGCCTTGCGCCTGGGCCGCAGCCATACGGTGGTCAGTTGGCTGGAACCCTTGGGCCGAGCAGCACGCCGGCAACTGTCCCGCGCCGCCCAACAGGGTCAGGCCCAGAGCCTGAATATTCGCCTGGGTTGAAGGGGAAGGGCAAAGGGGGCAGTTCAGTGCAGAACGCGCGGACCTTCGTCGTGTTCGATCTCGCCTTCGGCAAGGCGGCCAGCCATTTGCACGCCGACGTTGAACATGGCCTTGGCCACTTCGACATGCTGGCCCTGCAGGAAATTCTTCGCATCCCCGGAGAATTCCAGGGTCACCAGCGCCTCCTCGTCATCGGCGCGACGCAGCACTATGCGCCCGTCGGGCATTTCTACGATTTCAAGGAAGGATGTTGGCATGACAGACGCTCTCTACAAAGACGTGACATTGTAACAGCCCATCCCCGGCATCCCTAGTCCACATCCGCTTCCCGCGCCCCATCACCGGCCCGTGAATACGGTTCCAGAGCGCCGCGACGGCATCAGGTAAATTTTTTTTACTGGCAAATCAACCGACTGGAACAGGAGGAAAAGACCCTACCGCTGATCGGCGAATGACGGTGCCGTTACAGCTCGGTCAAGCTTTCACGGAAACGCAGGAGCAATTGCTTCAGCGACTGGCGCCACTCCTCCAGGGTCTCGCGGGAAAGTGCCGGCGCCTCCTCATCGATGTTGACCGCGACGATCAGCGGCGTCGTCGGGTCGATCTTCACCGCCTTGCTCGGCTGCGGCGGCAGGAACAACTCGGAGTAGGCGTCCAGCAACTGCGCCAGCCAGGTTTCCGGCTGCGACGCCAACTCCACCAGCTCAGCCAGCTCGGGGCTGGGCGCGGCCGCCAGCACTTCGGCATTCAGCAATGCATCCACGCGAGGAGCGGCAGCCTGCGGCAGACGGTAGTAACCGGCGATCTCGTGGCATACACCGAGCACTGCGCCATAGAGGTGGAACAGTGCCGACTCGCGCTCCGCCTGGATGATCGCCTGGGCATTCATCGCCCGCTCGGCATCGGCCCGCTTCCAGGCGTCCAGAGCCAACCCGGCGAAATACAGCTTCTGGTTGGTGCGGGTATAGAGCTCTTGAGCCATGCCGATACTCCCGGAGGCAACAGAAGGAAAGCGTCTCACAGACCAGGTCAGGCACCCGGCCCTCGCGCAGTATAAGCGCGCCCCAGGCAACGGGGCGCGCCATCCATCAGCGCTTGTCTTCGACCTTCCACTTGCCGCCGTCGTAGAACGCGCGCCAGCCGGTGGGCTTGCCGTCGACCTCGGACTGCACGTACTGCTCCTTGGTCTTGCGGCTGAAACGGATCACCGCGGGACGGCCATCCGGGTCTTTCTGCGGGGCATCGCAGAGGTAGTGGTACTTCGGATCCAGCTCGGCCTTGTGCGGAATGATCTCGCTCACCAACGGAGCACGGGTCTCGCGATTCTTCGGGAACTGGCTGGCGGCCAGGAACATCCCCGAGGCACCGTCGCGCAGCACGTAGATGTCATCCACCTTCTCGCACTTCAGCTCGGGCATGCGGATGGCGTCCATCTTCGGCGGTGCCGCCTCGCCGTTCTTCAACAGCTTGCGGGTGTTCTTGCAGGTCGGGTTGGTGCAACCGAAGAACTTGCCGAAACGGCCAGTCTTCAACTGCATCTCGCTTCCGCACTTGTCGCACTCCAGGCTCGGACCTTCGTAGCCCTTGATCCGGTACTGGCCTTCTTCGATCTCGTAACCCGGGCAATCCGGGTTGTTGCCACAGATATGCAGCTTGTGCTTCTCATCCAGCAGGTAGGCATCCATCGCGGTGCTGCAGATCGGGCAGCGGTGCTTGCCGCGCAGCACACGCGACTCCGATTCGCCCTCGTCGTCCGCGGCGATCTCGTCGCCGGGAATCAGGTTGACGGTCGCCTTGCAACGCTCCTTCGGCGGCAGGCTGTAGCCCGAGCAACCGAGGAACACTCCGGTGGAAGCCGTGCGGATCATCATCGGCCGGCCGCACTCGCGGCAGGGAATGCTGGTCAGGGTCGGCTGGTTGGCGCGCATTCCCTTCTCGCTGACTTCGGCAACCTCGAGCTTCTTCTTGAAATCGCCGTAGAACTCGTCGAGCAGGTGCTTCCAGTCACGCTCGCCCTGGGCCACGTCGTCGAGGTGTTCTTCCATTCCGGCGGTGAAGCCGTAGTCCATCAGGTTGGCGAAGCTCTCGTTGAGCCGATCGGTGACGATGTCGCCCATCTTCTCCGCATAGAAGCGGCGGTTGTGGGTGGTGACGTAGCCGCGTTCCTGGATGGTCGAGATGATCGCCGCGTAGGTCGAGGGACGACCGATACCACGCTTCTCCAGCTCCTTGACCAGGCTCGCTTCGGAATAGCGCGCCGGCGGCTTGGTGAAGTGCTGGCTCGGGTCGAGCTTGATCAGCTTGAGGTTCTCGCCTTCCTTCATTTCCGGCAGGACGTCGTCCTCGCCCGGCTTGCTCTGCTGCGGCAGGACCCGGGTGTAGCCGTCGAACTTGAGGATGCGGCCCTTGGCACGCAACTCGAAATCGCCGGCGGTGACGGTGACGCTCGTGGACAGGTACTCGGCCGGGGTCATCTGGCAGGCCACGAACTGGCGCCAGATCAGGTCGTACAGGCGCTCGGCGTCGCGCTCCATGCCGGACAACTGGGTCGGCTTGAGGTTGACGTCGGAAGGGCGGATCGCCTCGTGCGCCTCCTGGGCACCCTCCTTGCTCGAGTAGACGTTGGCCTTGCCCGGCAGGTACTTCTGGCCGAACTCGTCCTCGATGAAACCGCGGACCATACCGATGGCATCGGCCGACAGGTTGGTCGAGTCGGTACGCATGTAGGTGATGTAGCCCGCCTCGTAGAGACGCTGGGCCATCATCATGGTCTTCTTCACCCCGAAGCCCAGGCGATTGCTCGCCGCCTGCTGCAAGGTGGATGTGATGAACGGTGCCGAGGGACGGCTGGAGGTCGGCCGGTCCTCGCGCTTGGCGACGCTATAGGCCGACGCCTTCAGCTTTTCCAGGGCCGCCATGGCCTGGGCTTCATTGAGCGGCTTGAAGGCCTCGCCCTTCTCGCGGGTGACTTCGAAGCGCACGTTGGCGCCCTTGGCGGTACCAAGGTCGGCATGCACTTCCCAGTACTCTTCCGGGACGAAGGCGCGGATCTCGCGTTCGCGCTCGACCACCAGCTTTACCGCCACCGACTGCACGCGCCCGGCGGACAGCCCGCGGGCGATCTTCTGCCAGAGCAGCGGCGAGACCATGTAGCCGACCACGCGATCGAGGAAACGCCGCGCCTGCTGGGCGTTCACCCGGTTGATATCGAGTTCGCCGGGCTGGGAGAAGGCTTCCTGGATGGCCTTCTTGGTGATTTCGTTGAATACCACGCGCTTGTAGCGGCTTTCGTCGCCGCCGATGGCCTCCCGCAGGTGCCAGGCGATGGCCTCCCCCTCGCGGTCCAAGTCGGTCGCGAGATAGACGGTGTCGGCGTCCTTGGCCAGGCGGCGCAGTTCCTCGATGACCTTTTCCTTGCCGGGCAGGATCTCGTACTTGGCCTTCCAGCCATGCTCGGGGTCGACCCCCATGCGCGAGACCAGTTGGCGCCGGGCCTTTTCCTTCGGTGACAGCGCCGGTGCCTCGGCAGCGCTCTTGCGGCCCTTGGCCGCCGGCTCCTTGGAACTCGACGAACCACTGGTGGGCAGGTCACGGATGTGGCCGATGCTCGACTTCACCACGTACTGGCTGCCCAGGTACTTGTTGATGGTCTTGGCCTTGGCCGGGGATTCCACGATGACCAGCGATTTACCCATGGATCGGAAGGTTCCTGCGTCGAAAAGATGAATATAAAGGAGGGAGCGACTAGCGCGGCACCGCTATATATAGTGGCGAACGAGCCAAGGTCAAGCGCGGTCTTCCCCGCCGGGGGCTTTCTGCAAGCCCAGAGGATCGGCCTCGGGACTCACCAGGACGAAGCGCGGCACCCACTCGCCATCGACCTCCACCGCCTCGGTGAACATTTCCAGCGGACGTACCCAGAGGCCGAATTCGCCGTACAACGCCTGGTAGATGACCAGCGCCTCTTCCGTCTCGGAATGGCGGGCAACCCCCAGGACCCGGTAGTTCTGCCCCTTGTAGTGACGATAGAGCCCAGCCTGCAGGTCCATGTTCCTTACCTTGTCTCGAAAATCGAAAAACATCGGCACAATGCCGACATACAACAGCCCGGTATAGGCACGGATTGCACAATAGGCAAACTCGCTGCCCCGGAGCGTCATTTACTCGATGCAGCCGGAATCGACCGACGCTGAAAAACGAAAGCCGGGGCACGAGGCCCCGGCTTTCCCTTCGTCGAACGCTTAGACGCGCTCGAAGACGGTGGTGATCCCCTGGCCCAGGCCCACGCACATGGTGGACACACCCAAGGTACCGCCGTTCTGCTTCATCACGTTCAACAGGGTGCCGGAAATACGCGCACCGGAGCAACCGAAGGGGTGGCCCAGGGCGATCGCACCGCCATGCAGGTTGACCTTCTCGTCCATCTTGTCGAGCAGCTTGAGGTCCTTCAGCACAGGCAGCGCCTGGGCGGCGAAGGCTTCGTTGAGTTCGACGAAGTCGATGTCGGCGATGGTCAGGCCGGCACGCTTGAGCGCCTTGTTGGTCGACGGCACAGGACCGTAACCCATGATCGCCGGGTCGACGCCCGCGACGGCCATGGAGCGGATCACCGCCATCGGCTGGATGCCCAGGTCCTGGGCGCGCTGGGCCGACATCACGATCATGCAGGAGGCGCCGTCGGTGATCTGCGAGGAAGTCCCCGCGGTGACAGTGCCGCCCTTCGGGTTGAACGCCGGCTTCAGCTGGGCCAGGGTCTCGACGGTGGTTTCCGGACGAATGGTCTCGTCGAAGTCGAAGACTTTCAGGAAGCCGTTCTCGTCATACCCTTCCATCGGGATGATCTCGTCCTTGAACTTGCCTTCCTGGGTGGCTTTCCAGGCCAGCTGGTGCGAACGCGCGCCGAACTTGTCCTGCGCCTCGCGGCTGATGCCGTGCATCTTGCCGAGCATTTCCGCGGTCAGGCCCATCATGCCCGAGGCCTTGGCGGCGTACAGGGACAGGTGCGGGTTCGGGTCGACGCCATGCATCATGCCGACGTGGCCCATATGCTCCACGCCGCCGATGACGAACACATCGCCGTTGCCGGTCTGGATCGCCTGGGCGGCGGTGTGCAGCGCGCTCATCGACGAACCGCACAGGCGGCTGACGGTCTGCGCGGCGCTGGTGTGCGGGATCTGGGTCATCAGCGACGCCATGCGCGCGATGTTCCAGCCCTGCTCCAGGGTCTGGTTGACGCAGCCCCAGATCACGTCTTCCACTTCGGCCGGATCGACCTTCGGGTTGCGCTCCAGCAGCTTGCTGATCAGGTGCGCCGACATGGTCTCGGCGCGGGTGTTGCGGTGCATGCCACCCTTGGAACGACCCATCGGGGTGCGGCCGAAGTCGACAATGACGACGTCTCTCGGATTCAGGCTCATAAATTCACTCTCGCTCTAGTCGTTCCGCGATTAACCGAAGAATTTCTGACCGTTCTTGGCCATTTCACGCAGCTTCGCGGTCGGGTGGTACAGCGCGCCCAGCTCGGCGTACTTGTCGGCCAGGGCCACGAACTCGGCGACACCGATCGAATCGATGTAGCGCAGAGCACCACCACGGAAGGGCGGGAAGCCGATGCCGTAGATCAGGCCCATGTCGGCCTCGGCAGCGGTCTCGACGATGCCGTCTTCCAGGCAACGCACGGTTTCCAGGCACAGCGGGATCATCATGAAGTTGACGATGTCCTCGTCGGTCACTTCGCGCTGCTCGACCACGATCGGCTTGAGCACTTCGTAGGCCTGCGGATCGGTGACCTTCTTCGGCTTGCCGCGCTTGTCGGTCTCGTAGGCGTAGAAACCCTTGCCGTTCTTCTGGCCCAGGCGGTTGGCCTCGTACATCACGTCGACGGCGGTCTTGCCCTCGACCGCCATGCGGTCCGGGAAGCCCTCGGCCATCACGTCGCGGCCATGGTGGCCGGTATCGATGCCGACCACGTCGGACAGGTAGGCCGGGCCCATGGGCCAGCCGAACTTCTCCATCACCTTGTCGATGCGCACGAAGTCGACGCCGAAGCCCAGCAGCTTGGCGAAGCCGCCGAAGTACGGGAACAGCACGCGGTTGACCAGGAAGCCGGGGCAGTCGTTGACCACGATCGGGCTCTTGCCCATCTTCTTGGCGTAGGCGACGGTGGTGGCGATGGCGGTTTCGCCGGTCTTCTCACCACGGATCACTTCCACCAGCGGCATCATGTGCACCGGGTTGAAGAAGTGCATGCCGCAGAAGTTTTCCGGACGCTTCAGCGCCTGGGCCAGCAGGCTGATGGAGATGGTCGAGGTGTTGGAGGCGATGATCGCGTCCTCCTTCACCGCGCCTTCCACTTCGGCGAGCACGGCTTGCTTGACCTTGGGGTTCTCGACCACGGCTTCGACGACGATGTCGACGTTGCCGAAGTCGCCATAGGACATGGTCGGACGGATGCCGTTGAGCGCCTCGGCCATCTTCGCCGGGGTCAGGCGACCCTTCTCGACGCGCTTGCCGAGCAGCTTGGCGGCCTCGTTCAGGCCCATCTGGATACCCTCTTCGCGGATATCCTTCATCAGGATCGGGGTGCCCTTGAGCGCCGACTGGTAGGCGATGCCGCCGCCCATGATGCCAGCGCCGAGCACGGCGGCCAGTTTCACGTCCTTGGCGACTTCGTCGTACTTCTTGGCCTTCTTCTTCAGTTCCTGGTCATTCAGGAACAGGCCGATCAGGCTCTGCGCGACCGAGGTCTTGGCCAGCTTGACGAAGCCGGCGGCCTCGACTTCCAGGGCCTTGTCGCGGCCGAAGTTGGCGGCCTTCTGGATGCTCTTGATGGCTTCCACCGGCGCCGGGTAGTTCGGACCGGCCTGGCCGGCGACGAAGCCCTTGGCGGTTTCGAAGGCCATCATCTGTTCGATTGCGTTCAGCTTCAGCTTTTCCAGCTTCGGCTGGCGCCGGGCCTTGTGGTCCAGCTCGCCGGCGACGGCGCGCCTGGCCAGGTCGAGGGCAGCGGCCTGCAGTTGCTCGGGAGCGACCACGGCGTCGACGGCGCCGACCTTCAGGGCGTCCTCGGCCTTGTTTTCCTTGCCCGAGGCGATCCACTCGACGGCGTTGTCGCAACCGATCAGGCGCGGCAGGCGGACGGTGCCGCCGAAGCCCGGGTAGATGCCCAGCTTGACTTCCGGCAGACCGATCTTGGCGGTCGCGCTCATCACGCGGAAGTCCGCGGCCAGGCACATCTCCAGGCCGCCGCCGAGGGCGATGCCGTTGATCGCGGCAACGGTGGGTACGTCCAGGTCTTCGAAGTCGCTGAAGATCTTGTTGGCTTCGAGGTTGCCCGCCATCAGTTCCTCGTCGGGCAGCTGGAAGTTGTCAACGAACTCGGTGATGTCGGCACCAACGATGAACACGTCCTTGCCGCTGGTCACGATCACGCCCTTGACCGCTGCATCGGCCTTGATCGCATCGACTGCCGCACGCAACTCACTGAGGGTGAGACGGTTGAACTTGTTGACGGACTCGCCCTTGAGATCGAAATTCAACTCGACGATGCCGCCCTCAAGAGGCTTAACCGTGATGGCTTTACCTTGGTAAATCATCAACTGATCTCCACGCTATTATGGAAGCTTGAACTTACACATCGGACGCCGTGTCGGGACCCTTTCGGCAACCGCCGAGCATAGTCCCAAACCCTTCGGCACACCCGCCGACGCGATAACCGGGTCTCTATTGTCGAGGCCTGCGCGAGGCAAACGCTCGATTCATACGCCCGTTTGACTTGGGTGCGCACACATTCCGGCAAAAGCCGGGAATTGTCAATCAGCCATCCGGAAAACACCTGCCCTCCTCCAGCCCCTCTGCGCAGGGCCATTCAGCCGGCCTCTGTGGGACCATTCAGATGTTCGATGATCAGCGCCGCGGACGCTTGTCCCGGTGCGGAAAGGCAGGCTAGAGTCGCCGCAGATCGCCATGCATGATCGGCCACGAGCCGTTACAAAAGAACAACAAGAAGGCCTCCAAGGGCCACATGGAGATGGAACCCATGACCTGCCGTCCGTTCACTTTTTGTCTGGCCCTGCTCGGCCTGCTCGCCCTCCCCGTCTTCGCGGCCGGGACCGCCGACGACCTGCTCGCCGTGCACCAGATGCGGCTCGCCACGCAGAAATCCCTCAACGCCTTCTTCATGTACGTCGGCCAGGAAGGCGACCAGCGCTACGCCAGCCTGATCGAAAACTCGGCGCATACGGCGGAAGCCCGCCTGCAGCGACTCGACGGCGTGAACGGCAGCGAATCCCGGCGCCTGCTGGGCCAGCTTCGCGAGCAATGGCGGGACTATGCGCAAGACCTCGAAAAACTGACCGGCGCGGTGCGCAACAAGGGCTACAGCGACCTGCAGCCGGTCGCCGACCTGGCACGGCGCAACCAGCAACTGATGGACCTAGGCGGCCAGTTGTATCGCAGCCTGCAACGGGAAAACGCCGCCACGGTGCCGACGCTCACCGAGCAGAGCCGCGAGCAGAGCCTGCTGATGCAGGACATCGCCCTGGACTATGCCTCGCGCAACGCCTCGGTGGGCGCCAGCTTCTTCGGCGGCGGCGAGCAACGCCCGCTGGACGACCTGGCCAGCCGCTTTTCGGTCAACCTGCTGAAGCTGCAGCAGGCGCCGCAGAACGACGAGGAGATATCCAGGGCGCTGCGCGGCGTGGCGATCAAGTGGCACTACATCGAGAAATCCCTGCGCAACTACAACCAGAACAGCGTGCCCTTCCTGGTCAACAAGAATGCAGATCGGATCATCGATGGCCTGGAGAAGGTCGCCGCGCTGTATGCCGCACGCAGCCAATGAACCTCGGCGCGCCGCTTCAGGCGCGCTGGCGGAGAAATTCGGCGATGCGCCCGAGGTCGGCGCTATCGCCGCGCTCGCCCCAATACAGGGCAAGGAACTGGGCGGTGGCCTCCACTTTGTAGACATCCTCGGGGAGGCTGCGCAGGGCGTCCAACAATTCGCCCTCCGCACACGGCTCACGCCACTGGTTCAGCCACTGGCCCGGAGCGTTCTGCCAATAGCACCAGGCGTCGCGGCTACGCCGACGCGGGCAGTGGAACTGCGCGCAGGAGGCCGGTGGCGCGCTTTCCAGCCAGTGCGGCCACTCCTGGCGCGCCAACTGCATGGCAAGGCCGAGGCGGCGCGCTTCCAGGCGCAGGGCCATCTTGCCACGCTGCCTGTTGGACGGCATCAGCCAGGCCAGGGGGCTGAGCATGACAGCCAGCAGCAGGATCACCAGCCAAGTGGTCATAGGGAACGCACGCTCGAAAAATGGTTAAGGCATTTGCCTCGATCCGCGCGGACAGGCAGGATCGGTCGCAATCGCCAAGGGAGGCGCAGTCTACAGGTGAATGCGGCCACGGCGGAGAAGCTTTTTGCCCGGCGCAACGGAACCGGTCCCGCGCGCTGCGCGAAGGTCCATAATGAAAATACTACCCCCTTGCGGAGGAGACGTTCATGCCCTATCAACACATTCTGGTCGCCGTCGACCTGACCGACGAATGCGATCCGGTGATGAAGCGCGCGGCGGCCCTGGCCACCAGCACCCAGGCCCGGCTTTCGGTGGTGCATGTGGTCGAGCCCATGGCCATGGCCTTCGGCGGGGACGTACCGATGGACCTGTCGATGCTGCAGCAACAGCAATTCGACCAGGCCCGTGAACGCCTGGATGCCTTCGCCGTGCGTTATCCGGATCTCGGCAGCGAACAGCGCCATCTGGTCTACGGCCAGCCACGCCAGGAAATCCACCGCCTCGCCGCGGAGCAGGCCTGCGACCTGATCGTGGTCGGCAGCCACGGTCGCCACGGCCTGGCGCTGCTACTCGGCTCCACCGCCAACGACGTGCTGCACGGCGCTCCTTGCGACGTCCTCGCGGTGCACCTGAAGAAGGCCTGACCATCCATGCTCGGCCGGGGCCAGCGCCTCAGCCGAGCGTTTCCTCGGCACTCATCACCAGCGGGCGGATTTTCTGCAACTGGGTTTCCAGCGAATAGCTGATGCTCGACGACAGCGAGAAGAAGGCCAGGAATGCCTTCAGGTTGGAATCGCTGACACAGGTGTCGTGGATCCGCTGCCAGAACGCCTGGTTGACCAGTTGCAACTGCTGGAACAGCCGCACCAACCCTTTCAGCTCCCAATCGGCATGCCGCCCCTCGCGGAAATTGAAGTACTGGCGCATCAGGTACAGCGGCACCACCCGCAGCACGAACTCCTGGTTGCTGGCGAACGGCAGGTGCTGCATGGCCATCGGTCTCAGCGGCGCCAGCAGCGGACAGGCGCTGCTGGCCATGATCAAGCCGATCAGCGCGCGCAATCCTTCCTCCAGGCCCGCCTGCTTGATGTACTCGCGCTCCGGCGTGCGCACGCAGATGCCGGCCTTGCGGAATGCCGGCAGGTTGCGGAAATCCTCGATCACCCCATGCAGGTCGACCGCCGCCGGACAATGGCTGTAGCGTTCGCGGTCGAGCGGGCAATTGCTGCAGCGATTGTGCTCCAGGCGCGTCCAGCGCGGCGCCGCGGCCGCCGCCTGCGGATCGTAGTGCCGCTCCAGCTCGATGCGATAGTTGAGCTGGTGCTGGTCATCCAGCGTGATGCGGTACTCGATTGCCATGGACTGATCCTTTCGGGAAAGACGGCCGGCCCGTCAATGGCGCCAGCCAGGGGGGCCGGCGACAGGTCATGCCGCCGCCGGCAACGCCCGCAAGGATCATCGAGATGAGCCGCTATCACATTGATGCAGCTCACTTTTTCGAAACGGATCAGTCTTCCAGTTCGGCCCAGCGCTCAAGCAGCGCATCGAGTTGCCGTTGCAGCGCGTCCAGGCGCGCCAGGGTCGCGCGCTGTTCCTCCTGCGGACGCAGGTAGAAATCCTGTTGCGCGATGCTTGCCTGGACGCCCGCCAGTTCCGCCTCGAGCGCGTCGATCTGCCCGGGAAGGGCCTCCAGCTCGCGCTGCAGCTTGTAGCTGAGCTTCTTCTTCGCCGGCGCCTCGCTCGCCGCCGCGACAGCTGGCACAGGCTCGGCGGCGGGCGCCAGCGCGGTGTTCAGCTCGGCCTTGCCGCTCTTCGACTCGCTCACACCGAGCAGGCGCGGCGAACCGCCCTGGCGCAACCAGTCCTGGTAGCCGCCGACGAACTCGCGGACCTTGCCCTCGCCTTCGAAGACCAGGGTGCTGGTCACCACGTTGTCGAGGAAGGCCCGGTCGTGGCTGACCATCAGCACGGTGCCCTGGAAGCCCAGCAGGACTTCCTCCAGCAGCTCCAGGGTTTCCACGTCGAGGTCGTTGGTCGGTTCGTCGAGCACCAGCAGGTTGGCCGGCTTGCTGAACAGCTTGGCCAGCAGCAGGCGCGCGCGCTCGCCGCCGGACAGCGCCTTCACCGGAGTGCGGGCGCGCTGCGGGCTGAACAGGAAGTCGCCGAGATAGCTGAGCACATGCCGGTTCTGGCCGTCGATGGTGATGAACTCGCGACCTTCGGAGATATTATCGATCACCGTCTGCTCGGGTTCGAGCTGATGGCGCAACTGGTCGAAATAGGCCACTTCCAGCTTGGTGCCGACTTCGATCCTGCCCGAGGTCGGCTGCAGGTCGCCAAGCAGCAGCTTGAGCAGGGTGGTCTTGCCGGTACCGTTGGCGCCGAGCAGGCCGATACGGTCGCCGCGCTGCAGGACCATGGAGAAGTCGCGTACCAGCGGCTGGCCGCCGGGATGGGCGAAGCTGACGTGCTCCACCACGATCACCTGCTTGCCGGACTTGTCCGCGCTTTCCAGCTGGAAGCTGGCCTTGCCCTGGCGCTCGCGGCGCTCGGCGCGTTCGCGACGCATCTCCTTGAGCGCCCGCACCCGCCCTTCGTTGCGCGTGCGGCGGGCCTTGATGCCCTGGCGGATCCACACCTCCTCCTGGGCCAGGCGCTTGTCGAACAAGGCGTTGGCAGCTTCTTCGGCGGCCAGTTGCTGTTCCTTGTGCACCAGGAAACTGGCGTAGTCGCCGTTCCAGTCGATCAGGCGGCCACGATCCAGCTCGAGGATGCGGGTCGCCAGGGACTGCAGGAAGGCACGGTCGTGGGTGATGAACAGCACCGCGCCGTTGAAGCCCAGCAGCGCTTCCTCGAGCCAGGCAATGGCGCCGATGTCCAGGTGGTTGGTCGGTTCGTCCAGCAGCAGCAGGTCCGGCTCGGCGACCAGCGCTTGGGCCAGCAGCACGCGCCGACGCCAGCCGCCGGAGAGCTCGGCGAGGGTCTTGTCGGCCGGCAGTTGCAGGCGGCTCAGGGTGCTGTCCACCAATTGCTGCAGGCGCCAGCCATCGCGCGCCTCGAGTTCCTGCTGGACCCGCGACAGGCGCGCCAGGTCGTCGTCGGTATGGATGTTCAGGCTCAGGTGGTGGTATTCGGCGAGCAGCTTGCCGACTTCCGCCAGGCCTTCGGCCACCACGTCGAACACTGTCCGTTCGTCGGCACGCGGCAGTTCCTGGGGCAATTCGCCGATCTTCAGCGCCGGTGCGCGCCAGACTTCGCCGTCGTCGGCCTGCTGTTCGCCCTTGACCACCTTGAACAGGCTGGACTTGCCGGTACCGTTGCGCCCGATCACGCAGACCCGCTCGCCACGGCCGATCTGCCACGACACCTTGTCCAGCAAGGGAGTGGTGCCAAAGGCAAGGGATACATCGGTGAACTTGAGCAGGGTCATGGGCGCCTCCGGAAACAGGGCGCGCATTTTACGCCGGATAGGCATCGGATGGCACGGCGCTTTCACCGCCATGCGGCAACGGCTAAGCTTAGGCGAGCCATCCGCCCGGCCTCGGGCGCGCCCCGCGACTGCGGTCGCGCGCCGGTCCCGCGAGCGGTCGAAACGCCCGTAGGCAGCCGTTGCGGACCTGCCGACGTTACCCGACATCACCTGCCCGGATAAGTCATGCGCGGTCGCCTGTTCACTCTCGTTTCCTGCCTGTTGCTCAGTATTTCCTCCGTCGACGCGGTCCACGCCGCTTCCCTGACCGAACAACGCCGTCTCTACGACCAGGCCAAGGCCGCCCTGGCCAAGGGCAACAGCGCGCCCTACATGGCCTCGCGCAGCGCCCTGCGCGATTACCCGCTGGAACCCTACCTGGCCTACGACGAACTGACCCATCGGCTGAAGACCGCCAGCAACGAGGAAGTCGAGCGCTTCCTCACCGAACACGGCGACCTGCCGCAGATCGGCTGGCTGAAACTGCGCTGGCTGCGCCTGCTGGCCGATCGCGGCGACTGGCAGACCTTCGTCAACCACTACGACCCGAAGCTGAACTTCACCGAACTCGACTGCCTTTACGGCCAGTACCAGCTGGGCCACGGGCAGAAGGCCGAGGGCTACGCCACCAGCGAGCGCCTGTGGCTGGTCGGCAAGTCGCAGCCGGCCGCCTGCGATACCCTGTTCAGCCTCTGGCAGGGCGAAGGCCAGCTCACCGAGGAAAAAGTCTGGAAGCGTCTCAAGCTGGCCGCCGAGGCGCGCAACTACAGCCTTGCCTCGCACCTTGCGCAGCGCCTGCCGACCCTCGGCAACCAGGGCACGCTGATGGTCAGCGTGGCGCAGAACCCCGCCCAGCTGAGCCAGACCGGCCGCTTCAGCCAGCGCGACCACGCCACCGCCGACGTGGTCGGCCTCGGCCTGCGCCGCCTGGCGCGGCAGGACCCGGAAAAGGCCCTGAGCCTGCTCGACTACTACAGCTCGGCGCTACCCTTCTCCAGCGACGAGAAGGTCGCCATCGCCCGCGAGATCGGTCTCAGCCTGGCCAAGCGCTTCGATCCGCGCGCGCTGCCGCTGATGACCCAATACGATCCCGGCCTGCGCGACAACACCGTCACCGAATGGCGCACCCGCCTGCTGCTGCGCCTGGGCCGCTGGGACGAAGCCTACGCGCTGACCCGCAAGCTGCCCCAGGACCTCGCCAGCACCAGCCGCTGGCGCTACTGGCAGGCGCGCAGCCTGCAGCTGGCGCAGCCGAACAGCAAGGAGCCGATCGCGCTGTACCAGAAGCTCGCCGGCGAGCGCGACTTCTACGGCTTCCTCGCCGCCGACCGTCTGAGCGTGCCGTACAAGCTCGGCAACCGCCCTGCGCACATCGACCCGCGCGTCCTGCAACGCGTTCGCAACGCCGCCAGCACACGCCGGGCCATGGAGTTCTTCAACCGTGGCGAAGTGATCAACGCCCGCCGCGAGTGGTACCACGCCGCGCGCCTGTTCGACCGCGACGAGCTGATCGCCCAGGCCAGGCTGGCCTACGACATGCAGTGGTATTTCCCGGCGATCCGCTCGATCAGCCAGGCGCAGTACTGGGACGACCTCGACATCCGCTTCCCGATGGCGCACCGCGCCACCCTGGTGCGCGAAGCGAAGAACCGCGGCCTGCACTCCAGCTGGATCTTCGCCATCACCCGCCAGGAAAGCGCGTTCATGTCCGATGCCCGCTCGGGGGTCGGCGCCACCGGCCTGATGCAGCTGATGCCCGGCACCGCCAAGGAGACCTCGCGCAAGTTCGGCATCCCGCTGGCCTCGACCCAGCAACTGATCGTGCCCGACGTCAACATCCGCCTCGGCGCCGCCTACCTGAGCCAGGTGCATGGCCAGTTCAACGGCAACCGGGTACTCGCCTCGGCCGCCTACAACGCCGGCCCGGGCCGCGTCCGCCAGTGGCTGAAGGACACCCGCCACCTGGCCTTCGACGTATGGATCGAGACCATCCCGTTCGACGAGACTCGCCAGTACGTGCAGAACGTGCTGTCCTATGCGGTGATCTACGGACAGAAGCTCAATGCGCCGCAGCCCATCGTCGACTGGCACGAGCGCTACTTCGACGATTTCTGAACCCCAACCCGGCCCGGACACCCGGGCCTCAACAGCACCTTGAAAAGGACCTCGAGATGAACAAGCCCCTCGCCACCGCCCTGCTCGCCGCCGCCAGCCTGCTGCTTGCCGACGGCGCCCTGGCCGCCGACGCCTGCGGTACGCCGCGCAACGCCTTCGACAGCGTGTACTGCCGCAGCGGCGAGTTTTCCCAGGCCGACCGCGAGCTGAACCAGCAGTTCGGCACCCTGCGCAAGCACCTGAACGACGGCCAGAAAGCCCTGCTGAAGAAGAGCCAGATCGCCTGGATCAAGGAGCGCGACGCGGCCTGCAGCGAAAGCAAGGACAACGGTTACTTCGTCAACCTCGACTGCGCCACCCAGAAGACCCGCCAGCGCCTCGACTTCCTCCGCGAGCGCGAACGCGAGTGCCTGAGCACCGGCTGCGTCGACGCCAAGCTCTGATCGCCCGCGATAGCCGCCCGCCGCAACGGCGGGCGGTCGCTCCTCAGTCGAGGATTTCCACCGCCATCCCCACCTCCAGGCTGCCCTGCCTCAGCGGGATCAGGTTCTGCCCGAACAACACCGCGCCATCCTTCTCCCGGTAGGTCTTCAGGGTCGTCAGCGGCTCGCGGTCCTCGTTGCGCTCGCCGGTCGCCGGATCGAGGGTGGTGAGGATGCAGCGGGAACAGGGCTTGGCCACGACGAACTCGGCCGAGCCGATGCGGATGCGTTTCCAGCCGTCCTCGGCGAACGCGGCGCTGCCCTCCACCACCAGGTTGGGACGGAAGCGCAGCATCTCCAGCGACCGGCCGACCCGCTGGCTGAGGTCGTCGAGCGAAGCCTGGCCGATCAGCAGCAGCGGGAAGCCGTCGGCGAAATGCACCTTCTGTCCCGGCTCGGCGTAGCCGGTATCGATCTGCCGCGCGCGCGCCTCGGGGATATGCACCAGGCGCGTCGGGCGGCCGAGGAAGCGCGTCAGCCAGTCCGCCGCGGCGTCGCCGGCATCCGGCGCCTGCAAGGTGTCGCGCCAGACCGTGACACCACGCAGGTTGGCGTCGGGCGCCGGTACTTCGAGGCTCAGCTCGGGCATTTCCGGCGCATTCAGCACCAGCACTTCCGCTGCCGCCCAGCGCGCCTGGATACGCCCCAGCTGCGGCAACAGGCGCTGGGTGAAGAAACGTCCGGTTTCGGTATCCACCGCCATCCAGCGTCGGTCGCCGACCACTCCCAACGCATCGAGCGCGACGCGCTCCAGGGACTCGGCGGCGGAAGACTTGATCGGATAGCGGTACAGCGCGGAGAGACGGAACATGGAACCAGCATCCTTGGAGGAAAGATGCTGTTATACGGTGCGGCGGGAAAGGCCGGCAAGACACAGACGCCACTCCAGGCAGCGCATCGGCCGGCCCGCCCTCAATCTTCGCGCGGCGGCTCGCGGAGCAACGGCGAGTCGGCCGGCAGGTGCACCCGCAGCGCGCCCGGGGAAACCGAGAAACGCAGCGTGCGTCCTTCCAGCGGCTCGCCGTCGAGATTGATGTCGAGCCCCTCCGCCGCTTCCACCTCGAGCCACGGCACCCGGGCACGGACGAACAGGCCCTCGACGCCGTTGCCGCCGCCGAGCAGGCTGCCCAGCGTACCGACCATGTCCTGGGGTGTCGGCAGGATGCTCACGTCCAGCAGGCCATCGTCGACCCGCGCCTGCGGACACAGCACATGCCCGCCGCCGGCCTGGCGACCGTTGCCGATGCCCAGGGCGAGGAACTCGCCTTCCCACTGGAAGTCCGGGGCGCTGAAACGGCCCTGGGCGGCATGCACTTCGGAAAAGCGGGTCAGACCGGTGAGCAGGTAGGCCACGCCGCCGAGGACCTTCTTCAGGTCTTCCGAAGTGTTCGCCGTGACCTTGGAGCCGAAGCCGCCGGTCGCCATGTTGAGGAACAGCTTGCCGTTCACCTCGCCCAGATCGATCGGGCGCGCCGTCTGATCGAGCAGGGCCAGGGCAGCGGCTGGTTCCAGGGGTATCCCGGCGGCACGGGCGAAATCATTGGCGGTGCCCAGTGGCAGGATCGCCAGGCTCGCTTCGCCCCGCCCCAGCGCCAAGGCCTCGGCGACCTCGCGCAAGGTACCGTCGCCACCACCGGCGACCAGGGTGGAATAGCCGTCCGCCAGCGCCGCCTCGACGATGCGCCGGGCATCGCCGTCCTCCCAGGTCACCCGCACCGCCAGTTCCCGCCCGGCTTCGCGCTGCGCCGCGACCGCGGCGCGCACCTCCTCGTTTCCCGCCTGCTTGCCGTGCAGCACCAGCAAAGCCTTGCCTTTGTCCATCGCGCCGAACTCCTCGTCGTGGCCTTGTCTCTGCCTATTGACCGCGTTTCCGGGGCGGAAGTGCGGCACCCGGTTCAGGCAGGGTAGCCGGTAATCTCGCGAATGCTCCGGTAGAGCGGGCGCAGTTGCCGGTACATGCGCAGGTAGACCTCGCGGTAGAGCCGCTGGTAGATCCGCTGCGCTTCCACCCGGGGCAGGAACACCTGGCCGACGCGGGTCATCCCGGCCACCGCGCTGGCGACGTCCGGATAGAGGCCGAGCCCCACCGCGCAGTCGATCGCCGCGCCCAGGCCGGATGCCTCGTAGACGTGCGGGCGCTCCGCGGGCAGGCCGAAGATGTCGGCGGTGAGCTGCATCGCCGCATCGCTCTGCGAACCGCCGCCGGCCACCCGCAAGCGGGTGATCGGCGTGCCCGAGCGCTTTTCGATGCGTTCCTTGCCCTGGCGCAGGGCATAGGCCAGGCCCTCGAGGATGGCCCGGTAGATGTGCGCCCGGGTATGCACGTCGCCGAAACCGATCATCGCCCCCTTGGCCTCCAGGCCCGGCTCGCGGATTCCCGGCGACCAGTAGGGTTGCAGGGTCAGGCCCATGGAGCCGGGCGGCACGCCGTTGACCAGTTCGTCGAACAGTTGCTCCGGCTCGACCCCCTGCTCGCGCGCCTGCTGCATCTCGCGCAGGCCGAATTCGCGCTTGAACCAGCTGACCATCCAGTAGCCGCGGTAGATCATCACCTCGGTATTGAAGTGGTCGGGGATCGCCGCCGGATAGGGAGGGATCAGCGGCACGGTCTCCAGGTAACGGGCACGGGTGGTATTGATGGTCGCCGTGGTGCCGTAGGACAGGCAGGCCACCGAAGGTTCCAGCGCGCCGGCACCGAGCACCTCGCAGGCCTTGTCGGCGCCGGCGGCGATCAGCGGCAGGCCGGCCGGGATACCGGTATGCCGGCTGGCCTCGGCGCTGATCTCGCCGAGCCGCTCGCCCGGCTTGAACAACTCCGGCAACTGCTCGCGGCGCACCGCCAGCGCCTGCCATTTCCAGTCGCGCGGCGCGGCCCAGCGCAGGCGCTTGTAGTCGAACGGCAGGTAGGCCACGCAGCAGCCCACCGAATCGACGAAGCGGCCGGTCAGGCGGTGGCTGAGAAAGCCGGACAGCAGCAGCACCTTGTCGGTCTTCGCGGCGATCTCCGGCTGCTCCTGGGCCACCCAGTTGACTTCGGCCTGGGCGCGAAAATGCTCCACCGCGCCCTCCGCGCCGACCAGCTTGAACAGCCAGCCCCAGGGGCCCCCGATGCGCGCGCGGACCTCGGCGCGGCGCTGGTCGAGCCAGAGGATCGCCGGTCGCAGCGGTCGTCCCTCGACGTCGACGTGGATCACCGTGCCGCGCTGGGTGGTCAGCGAAACCCCGCGGATCAGCCGGCGGTCGATGTCCACCTGGGCCCAGAGCCGCCGGCAGGCCTCGCCGAGCATCGCCCAGTAGTACTCGGGGTCCTGCTCGGCCCAGCCCGGATGCTTCGAGTAGTAGGCCTCCAGCTCCACCTTGCCCTTGCCCAGCAGGTTGCCCCTCAGGTCGAACAACAGGGCGCGCACGCTCTGGGTGCCATTGTCGATCGCCAGCAGGTAGTTCTTGTCGTCGTTCATCTCGTTCTCGTCTCGGACGGTCAACCGGGCAGGCTGTAGTGCCGGCGCCAGAGGTCCAGGTAGGCCTGTTGCTCACGTTCCCAGCGCGGATCGTCCCAGCCCAGGCGCGCCTGGCAGAGCGCGCGGACGCGCGGCAGGCAGGCCGCGCCGCCTTCGGGCAGCAGCAGGCCGATACGGGTGCGGCGCAACAGCAGGTCGTCGAGGTGCAGCACCAGTTCCGCCTCGGCGGCGAACGCCAGCTCGGCCCACAGCGTTTCGCTGGACCCCACGCAGTCCGTCCCGAGCGTTTCCACCAGCCGCTTCAGGCGAACCAGGTCGCGTCCGTAGCGGCCGGCCAGGCGGCGCTGCTGGCTGATGCCGAGCCCGTCGACGAGCGGACGATCACAGGCGCCGAACACCGCCGCGCCGTCGTCCGTGACCGTACGCCCGAGCAGCGGCGCGCAGGCCTGCAGCGCTTCGATCGCCAGCGGACGGAAGGTGGTCAGCTTGCCGCCGGCCAGGGTCACGCAGCCCGGTTCGCGCCAGAGCACGTGCTCGCGTTTCTCGTCGGACGGCTTGCCGCTGTCGTCGCCGCTGCTGACCACCGGTCGCACGCCGGCCCAGGTCGAGAGCACGTCGCGCGCCTCGATGGCGGCGGCCGGAAACTGCTGCGCGCAGGCCGCCAGCAGGTAGTCGAGTTCATCCTGGCTGATCCGCGCATCCCGCTCCAGGCCATCGTGGTGGTCGAGATCGGTGGTACCGACCACGGTCGCGCCTTCCCAGGGGAACACGAACACCGGTCGCCGGTCCTCGTCATGCATGAAGCTGAACGCATGGGCCACCGGCAGGCGCCAGGCCGGCAGCAACAGATGGCTGCCGCGCAGCGGGCGGATGTGCTCGCTGCCGCCGGGCTGGCGCAACTCATCGGCCCAGGCGCCGGTGGCCACCGCCAGGGCGCGGCAGCGAAAGTCGAGAAGCTCGCCGCTTTCGCGGTCCTCGGCGCGCAGGCCGACGACCCGGCCGCCCTCGCGCAGCAGCTCGCGCACGCGCATGCCGTTCAATGCCTCGCCACCGTCGTGGCGCGCCTCGGCCAGCACCCGCAGCACCAGGCGCGCGTCGTCGGTCAGCGCGTCGAAGAAGCGCGTGCCGCCGAGCAGCCGCTGTTCCTTCAGGCCCGGCGCCAGGTAGCGCAGTTCGGCGGCGTCGTAGAAGCGGTGGTTGCGCCGTCCGGCAAGGGCGTCGTAGACGCTCAGCAGGCCGCCGAACACGCGCGGGCCAGGGAAGCCGCCGCGATAGTGGGCCATCACGAAGCTCAGCGGCTCCACCAGCCCCGGCGCCTCGCCGAGCAGGCGCTGGCGCTCGCGCACCGAGTCGCGGGTCAGTCGCCACTGGCCCTTGGCGATGTAGCGCAGACCGCCATGGACCATCTTCGACGAGCGACTGGAGGTGCCCCAGGCGAAGTCCCGCTGCTCCAGCAGCAGGCAACGCCAGCCGCGCCGCGCGGCTTCACGGAGGATGCCGGCGCCGCTGATGCCGCCGCCGACCACGATCAGGTCCCACTCCCGCTCCGCCAGCGCCGGCAGGCTGCGGCGGCGCCACTCCGCGTTCCAGGGCGAGGTCATCCCGATCAGTCCTGCAGCAGGGCGCCAGGGTTGAGCCGCCCGGCCGGGTCGAAGTGGCCGGCCATGGCGCGCAACGCGGCGATGCCCAGCGCGCCCTTCTCGCGCGGCAGGTAGGCCGCGTGGTCCCGGCCGACGCCGTGCTGGTGGCTGATGGTGCCGCGGTTGTCGACGATGGTCTGGCTGGCCGCGTGCTTCAGGCGCTTCCAGCGCTCCAGCGTCGCCGCATAGCTCGCGGCCGGACGGAACACGTAGGTGGTATAGATGCTCGACCCCTCGCCATAGACATGCGAGAGATGAGTGAACACATGGACCTTCTCGCCCTCGGCGGCCAGGCCGTCGCGCAGGCTGGCCTCGACCTTCCGCAGCAGGCTGTCGACATTGCTCCAGTCGGTGGCGGTCTCCAGGGTGTCCACGGCGTAGCCGGCCTGCCACAGGGCTTCGCGCAGGTAGGGGAAGCGGAAGCGGTTCTGCGCCCACTTGCGCCCCAGCAGGGTGCCGGTGAAGACCCCGCCGAAGCGTTTCAGCAGGACCTTCGCCTGGCTCAGCGACAACGCGTTCTGCCGGCGGTCGCCGGTCACGCCGAAGGTCAGCATGCACTTGCCCTCGCCCGCGCCGCGCAGCGCCAGGTACTTCTCCAGCCAGGCGATCTGTCCGGGATGGCCGGCCAGGGCCAGCTGGGTCATGGTCTCCACGGCGTTGGACAGGCGCAGCATCGACAACGGCACGCGCGCCTGGGCCAGCTCGCGGGTGGCTCGCAGGGCCTGGTCCCAGTTCGGCAGGAAGACGCTGTAGAAGCGTTCGCTCTCCGCCAACGGCGTGACCCGCACCTTCACCGCGGAAATGATCCCGAAGCGCCCCTCCGAGCCCAGCACCAGCTCGCGCAGGTCCGGTCCCGCCGCGGATGCCGGGAAGGTAGCGATTTCAAGCGGCCCGGCGAAGGTCTCCAGGGTCCCGCCGGCGAAAAGCTGTTCGATCCGCCCGTAGCGCAGCGACTGCTGGCCGCTGGAGCGGCTGGCGACCCAGCCGCCGAGGGTCGACAGCTCCCAGGACTGCGGGAAATGCCCGAGGGTGTAGCCCAGCGCGCGCAGCTGGCTTTCCACCTGCGGGCCGGCGGCGCCGGGGCCGAAGGTGGCGACCAAGCTCTCGCGGTCCAGATCGAGCAGGCGGTTCATGCGCGCAAGCGACACCGTCAGCACCGGCCGTTGCGTGAGCGGCGGGTTGATGTGACCGGCCACCGAGGTGCCGCCGCCATAGGGGATCAGTTGCAGGTCGCGGGACTCGGCCAGGGCCAGCAGCGCGCGGATCTGTTCGGCGGTTTCCGGATAGGCCACCGCGTCCGGATAGACGCCGAAGTCGCCCTCGCGCATCGCCAGCCAGTCCGGCAGGCTCTGCCCGCGGGCATGCAGCAGGCGGTCACGGGGCTCGATGCTGTACTGCGGGTCGGCCTCCAGGCGCGACGCAGGGACCTTCGCCAACGCCGCCTCCAGGCTCGCGTCCGGCAGACGCACGCCCTCCCCGACCAGCTCCGCCAGGAACCCGCGGGCGCTGTCCGGCAATTCGACCACGGTGCTTTCTTCGCCCCAGCCATTCCAACGGCGCATGAACCTCTCTCCTCGCTTGTCGCGGCAACCTGTTTATCGGAACCTTTCTGGCTGCCTATACTAGCCAGCCGCCTTCGCCTGTCACTGTCGGATCGAGACACTCCCTGTGACCGATCAAGACAGCCGGCACGCACGCCGGACGGCCTGTTCCATCCGCCACGACAAGAACAACGACCATGCAGACCCTTGGCTCCACCTCGGTTCCGGCCCTGCTGAAATACCTGCGCCATGCCGAACGGCTCGGCCTGGACATCGCCCCCGCACTGGCCGCCGCCGGCCTCGAGGCCGGCCAGCTCGACGACAATCGCCAGCGCCTGCCGGGCGAAGCCCACGAGCGCCTGCTCGGCTATTTCTGCGAGCACTCCGGCGATCCCCTGTTCGGCCTGCGCTCGGCGCGCTTCGTCCAGCCCGGCTCGTGGAGCGTGCTCGGTTACATCGCGATGAACTGCGCCACCCTGGGTGAAGCCATGAGCCGCATCGCGCCCTACGAGAAACTGGTCGGCGACATGGGCACCAGCCGCATCGAGGCAGCCGACGGACAGGTCCGGCTGATCTGGAACTGCCGCCACCAGACACCCCTGGTACGCCGCCACATGGTCGAGCACGTCCTGGCTTCCTGGGTCCTCTATGCGCGCTGGATCGCCGACATGGAGGGTTCGCCGGACGAGGTCTGGCTGGAGCACGAACTGCCGGACGGAACCCGCGTGGAAGACTACGAGACCTTCTTCGGCTGTCCGGTGCGCTTCGCCCAAGCCTGCTCGGCGCTGCTGGTGCCGCTGGACTACCTGGCGCTGCCGCTGCGCCAGGCCGACGCGACGCTGCTGCGCACCCTGGAGGAACATGCCCTGGCGCTGATGGCCGAGCTGGACGACGACGAGCCGCTGCCGCTGCGGGTGAAGAACGCCCTGCGCCAGTTGCTCAAGGACGGCCTGCCGCGCAAGGAGCGGGTGGCGGAGAAGTTCGGCATGACCGTGCGCACCCTGCAACGCCACCTGCAACAGGCCGGCAGCAGCTACCAGCAGACCCTCGACGAACTGCGCCGCGAACTGGCCGAGCACTACCTGCTGCACAGCGAGCTGCCGATCCAGGACATCGCCCAGTACCTGGGCTTCACCGAATCGCGCTCGTTCCATCGCAGTTTCAAGGGCTGGACCGGACAGACGCCCGGCGAGTACCGGCAGCATCGCAAGGATCCGACGGCGCAATGAAAAACGGCGGCCGGGAGGCCGCCGTCGCGTCAGTCGAGCAGTTCGCTCAGCGGAATGAACGCCACGCCCTCGCCTTCGGCCAGCGTCCGGCCCTCGCGCACCTCCACCAGCCCCTCGGCCCAGGAAGCGCTGCGCAGCACCCCGGAACTCTGGTTCGGATAGAGCACCGCGCGCCCCTGCTCCAGGCGCCCGCGCAGGTATTCGCGACGCGGCCCCGCCTTCGGCCAGGCGAAGCCGGCCGGTACCTCCACTCGCAGCGGCGCGACCTGCGCCACGCCGAGCCGGCGCAGCAGGTAGGGACGCGCCAGCAGGGCGAAGGTGACCAGGGTCGAGGCCGGGTTGCCCGGCAGACCGATCACCGGGATGCCCTGGAACTGCCCGACGGTCAGCGGCTTGCCGGGTTTTATCGCCAGCTTCCAGAGAGTCAGCTCGCCGGCTTCGCGCAGCGCCATGCCGAGGAAGTCGGCCTCGCCCACCGATACGCCGCCGGTGGACAGGATCAGGTCGACCCCGGCCAGGCCGGCCAGGCGCTCGCGGGTCCGCGCCAGGTCGTCGGGGAGGATGCCGGCGTCGAGCACGTCGCAGCCCAGCCGTTGCAGCCAATCCTTGAGCAACGGACGATTGCTGTTGTAGATCTGCCCGGCCTGCAGCGGCTGGCCCGCCTCGACCAGCTCGTCGCCGGTGGACAGCAGCGCCACCCGCGGCTTGCGTCGCACCTCCAGGGCCGCGCAGCCAAGCGAAGCCGCCAGCCCCAGTTCGATCGGGCGCAGGCGCGTGCCGGCCGGCAGGACCAGGTCGCCCTGGCGGGCCTCCTGGCCGCGTGGGCGCACATGCTGGCCCGCGCGCAACGGCTGGGTGAAACGCACGCGGCCATCGTCGAGCGCTTCGACGTTTTCCTGCATCTCCACCAGATCGGCGCCTTCCGGCAGCGGCGCGCCGGTGAAGATCCGCGCACAGGTACCCGCTCGCAGCGGCTGCGGCGCCTGTCCGGCAAAGATCTTCTGGCTGACCGGCAGCGGCTCGCCGGTCCAGTCGGCGAGGCGCAAGGCGTAGCCGTCCATGGCACTGTTCGGCCATGGCGGCAGGTCCAGGCCGGCCAGCAGGTCGACCGCCAGCACGCGGCCGCCAGCCTGCTCCAGGGGCACCCGCTCACACGCATCGATAGGCGTTTGCGCGGCCAGTTCGAGGAGCCGTTCCAGCGCCGTCTCGACCGGCATCAGCCCAGGATGGTCGCAGCAGCCGTTCACCCGCGGCTCTCGCAGGGCGCCGCCTGTTTCAGGTGCGGGACGAAGTTGCACGGGCGATGACGGGCGTCCAGTTGCTCGACGAGAATGCCTTCCCAGGCAGTGCGACAGGCGTTGGTGGAGCCCGGCAGGCAACAGACCAGGGTGCCGTTGGAAAGGCCGGCCAGGGCCCGCGACTGGATGGTGGAAGTGCCGATGTCGGCGACGGAAATCTGCCGGAACAGCTCGCCGAAGCCGTCCACCTGCTTGTCCAGCAGGCAGGCCACCGCTTCCGGGGTGCTGTCGCGGCCGGTGAAACCGGTGCCGCCGGTGACCAGCACGACTTGCACGCTGTCCTCGGCGATCCAGGTCGCGACCTGGGCGCGGATCCGGTACAGGTCGTCCTTCAGCAATGCACGGGCGGCCAGGTTGTGCCCGGCTTCGCCCAGGCGATCGACCAACAGCTGGCCGGAAGTATCGGTTTCCAGGGTACGGGTATCGCTGACGGTCAGGACGGCGATGTTCAACGGCACGAATGCCGTTTCGGCCTTGTGGCTCATGGGGTTGGCCCTTGCTTGTGGACGGGATCGCGGTGTTATATCACAGGCCCGACACGGAGACCCGAGATGCCCGATAGCGCCCTGCCCCCCTGCTCCATACTGATCCTGGCGGGTGGTCGCGGCCAACGCATGGGCGGGCGCGACAAAGGCCTGATCGAATGGCAGGGCCTGCCCCTGATCGCCCACCTGCAACGCCTGGTACGCCCGCTCACCGACGACCTGATCGTCTCCTGCAACCGCAACCAGGAACGCTACGCGGCATACGCCGACCGCCTGGTGAGCGACGACAGCCTCGACTTCCCCGGCCCGCTCGCCGGTATCCGCGCCGGCCTGGCGGTGGCCCGGCATCCCTGGCTGCTGGTGCTGCCCTGCGACGCGCCACGGATCGACCACGCCCTGCTGGAAACCCTGTTGCAGGCCGCCGGCCGCGCCCCGGCACGCCCCTGGATGCTACGCTGCGGTGGCCAGTGGGAACCGCTGTTCAGCCTGATCCCGACGCATCTGGCCGAAGAGATAGAACACGCCTGGCGCCAGGGCGACCGCAGCCCGCGCCACGTCCTGTTGCCGCTTGGCGCGCAGGCCATCGAACTGGCCGCGGGCGATCCGCGGCTGGCCAACCTGAACACCCCCGAACTGTTGGCTAAACACCGCGAACTGAAGTAAAACGGAACGGACGTCGAGTCGAATTTTCTCGAAGGCGGGGGGAACGCTCGTTTTCAAGGGGGAACTCTTCCTAGAACTCGTCTGTCAGAAACTCGTAACTTCAAGTCTGACCGCACAGGAGAACTGCGCAATGATCAAGCGGATGCTACCCGCCCTCCTCCTCGCCGTAGGCCTCGGCGCCCTCGCGGGTTGTTCCAGCCCTACCGTGATCACCCTCAACGACGGACGCGAGATCCAGGCCGTAGACACTCCTTCCTATGACGAGGATTCCGGTTTCTACGAGTTCGAACAGCTCGACGGCAAGCGCGCCCGCGTGAACAAGGATCAGGTCCGCACCGTCAAGGAACTCTGATACCGTCGCGTAACAGGTTTTCCTGAAGACCCCGTCGACTCGAAGGAGCGACGGGGTCTTTGCTTTTCCCATCCGGGAAAACCGGGCTCGAAAAAAAATTCATCTAACCCCTTGTGTACCAAAACTTTTTCTGTAGAATGCGCCCCAACAAAACGGAGCGTAGCGCAGCTTGGTAGCGCGTCTCGTTCGGGACGAGAAGGTCGCTGGTTCGAATCCAGTCGCTCCGACCATATCCCGCCATCCAGACCTCGCAAGATGATCTGGAAGCAACAGAAGAACCGGCCCAGGCCGGTTTTTTTGTGCCTGTCGCCTCCCTTCCCGGCAAATCCGCCCGATACCGAAAAAGCCTCTGCCAGCATCGCCAGCGCAACCCGCCGGCGACGTCGTCCATCGCCATCTCACTGCCACTCTCCTCTCCTCGACGCACGTTTCCTATCCCTTGCGCTGTTGACAGTGCGAAATCCATTCTTCTATTTTGGATCCTGGATCCAATTTTGAGTTGTCGTTTGTGAAGTCCCGAAAATATTCCGTAAGCACGCTGTTACCCCGGGTCCAGGCGCCCTCGCACCTGGCCCGCAACCTGATCGAGACCACCTTGAGAGACGCGATTCTGGATGGACGATTGGTGAGCGGCACGCCGCTGCGCCAGGAAGAGCTGGCCGAACTGTTCGGCGTCAGCCGCATGCCGGTGCGCGAGGCGCTGCGCCAGCTGGAGGCGCAGGCCCTGGTGCAGATCGTGCCGCACAAGGGCGCCGTGGTGACCCAGCTGATCAGCGACGACGCGGTCGAGACCTACGCCGTGCGCCTCCTGCTCGAGCCCGAGGCATTGCGCCAGTCGATTCCGAACCTGCAGGCACAGGACCTGGAGGAAGCGCATGCGCATATCGCCGCGATGGAGAACGAAACCGACCTCGCCAGCCTGGGACGGCTGAACCGCCTGTTCCACCTGGCGCTGTACCGGCGCACGCCGAACGCCAAGCTGTTGCGCCTGATCGACAACGAGTTGCAGGAGGAGGAGCGCTTCCTGCGCTTCCACCTGTCGGCCATGGGCCTCGGCGAAATGGCCCAGGACGACCACAAGGCCCTGGTGGCGCTCGCCGCTGCCGGAAACACCGAGGCCGCCGCCGAGGTCCTGCGCAAGCACCTGCAAATGGCTTCGGACACCATCCGCAGCTACCTGGAAAGACGCCTTACGAGTTAACCCGCACCACCACAACCCAGCCGATGAGGTGTTACATGGAAGGACAAGCACGCGTTCGCGACCTCGACTTCAGCCTGAGCCCCGAGGAACTGGAGCAGTTCCACCGGGACGGCTACATCGGGCCTTTCGATCTGTACCAGCAGGACGAGATGGCCGCCAAGCTGCAGGCCTTGCGACCCAGGCTGATCAACACCCGCAAGGCGATCTACAGCCAGGACAAGGCGGTATCGGGCATCACCAACCTGGCCAACTATGACCGCCACCTGGACGTCGACTTTCTCGCCGAGCACATCACTCGTCCGGAAATCGTCGACCGGGTAGCGAGCATCCTCGGCCGCGACACCCTCTGCTGGCGCACCGAATTCTTTCCCAAGTACCCCGGTGACGAAGGCACCGACTGGCACCAGGCCGACAACTTCTCCAACGTGGCCGGTTCCAAGCATCCGCAGATCGTCTGGCCGGAAGACGCCGAGTTCGGCGGCACCATCACCGTATGGGCCGCGTTCACCGAAGCCAGCGTCGAGAACGGTTGCCTGCAGTTCATCCCCGGCACCCACCGGACCATGAACTACGACGAGTCCAAGACCATGGACTACCAGGCCGATAGCATCAACAAGCTGGAAAAGGACGGCGTGCGCCGCGGCTTCTTCGGTTACGACTATCGCCAGTTGCAGAAGGACCCGAACTGGAAGCCCGACGAATCCAACGCCCGGTCCATGGTCATGCGCCAGGGTCAGTTCATCATTTTCTGGTCGACCCTGATGCATGCCTCGCACCCGCACAGCGGCCTGACCGAGCAGATGCGCCTGGGCTTCGCCGCCCGCTACCTGCCCACCTCGGTTCGGGTCTACCCCTACTCGAACACGCTGCAGGAGTTCGGCGGCGAAGCCAGCCTGGACAAGTTCGGTTGCGTGCTGGTGTCCGGCGAGGACCGTTTCAGGCACAACCGTTTCGTCGAAAGCACCTGCAACGGCTACCGCTTCCCGCTGCGCTGAGCCCCACCGACCAAGGAGGACCGACGATGAATAGCATCGCAGACATCGGCAAGATCGAGTTCTGGCTGATCAACACCTGCCGCGAACTGGGCCTGCGCGTGGACGCCCCCGACAGCGACTTCTTCGCCGCGGGCGGCACCTCGCTCAGCGCCATCCGCCTGATCGCCAAGGCCGAGGAGCATTTCGGCGAGGATGCCCTGCCGCCCGAGGACCTCTTCGCGCAAAGCAGGATCCACGACATCGCCAGTTGCATCCAGCGCAACAGCTCCCACTTCAACGCCCTGACGGAGAACTGAAGTCGTGTCCGGGCATGCGTACGACGAGCGCTGGCTGCTGCTGCCCAGGCCGCGGCCACGGCCGCGCCTGCGCCTGATCTGTTTTCCCTACGCGGGGGGCAACCCCGACCTGTTCCGCGGTTGGGTGGACGATCTGGACCAGGACGTGGAACTGCTCGCGGTACGCCTGCCCGGCCGAGGCTGCCGGATCAAGGAAGCGCCATACGAAGACTGGCCGGCGCTGATCGAGGGCTGCCTCGAAGCGCTGGCCCCCTACCTCGACTCGCCCCACGCGTTCTACGGACACAGCTTCGGCGGCCGCCTGGCCTACGAGCTGGCGCAGAACACCCGGCACAGCCATCCCGGGGCGACCCGCCGGCTGTTCGTCAGCGGCTGTCGCAGCCCAGCCAGCCCGCAGGCGCAGCCCCACCTGCACACGCTCTGCGCCGAGGACTTCCAGCAGGCCCTGCGCAGCATGGGCGGCACGCCCCCCGCGGTCCTGGAAAGCGAGATGCTGATGCGCCTGATGCTGCCGGCCCTGCGCAGCGACATGCGGCTGTCGGAGATCTGGCAGGACTGGCACCCCCTGCCGCTGGATATACCCATCCACGCCTACTTCGGCCACGACGACCCGATCGACCGGCAAGACAGCATGGCCGGCTGGTCGATGCACACCACGGACGACTTCGAGCTGGTGGGGATCGATGGCGGACACTTCTTCCTCGACAGCCATCGCCGGCAGTTGCTGGACAGCATGAGCACACGGATGAGGCACGAACATGCGCACGCTTGAACTGGACGAGGCGGCCCTGGCCCTGCACGAACGAATCAACCGTACCCGGGAATCCTACCCGGAGCATCTCGCGGTCGGCGAGCTATTCGCCCGCATCGCGGCAGAGCGCCCGCAAGCGATCGCGTTGCGCTACCGGGAGCGCGAGCTGAGCTATGCGCAGTTGAACGCCCAGGCCAACCGCCTGGCCTGGCAATTGCTGGCCAGGGGCGTGCAGACCGGCGACGTCATCGCCGTGGTCCTGCCGCGCAGCCCGGAACTGATCGTAGCCTTGCTGGCGATCCTCAAGGCCGGCGCCAGCTATCTGCCGATCGATCCAGCCTGGCCGGAACAGCGCATCCACGAACTGTTCCGGCAAACCGCCTGCGACTGCCTGGTGGGCGACGAAAGCGCGCGCCGCGATCCGCGCCTGTCGCGCTACCGGCAAGCAAGCCTGGACGAGGCCGGCGAGGATCCGGGAAACCCTCCGCTCGAGGTGGCCGCCGATGCCATCGCCTACATCAATTTCACCTCCGGCTCCACCGGCACGCCCAAGGGCGTGCCCATCCCCCATCGCGGCATCACCCGCCTGGTCTGCAATGCCCGCTATGCCAGGCTGGACGGGAACAGCCGGCTGCTGCAGATGGCGCCGGTAACCTTCGACGCCGCTACCTTCGAGATCTGGGGCGCCCTGCTGCTCGGCGGCACCTGCGTGCTCTACCCGGACGCCTTCGTCCGCGCCTCGCGCCTGCAACGGGTCCTCCAGGAACAACGGATCAGCGTGCTGTTCCTCACCACCGCCCTGTTCAACACCCTGGTCGACGAAGCACCGCAGGCGCTGGCCGGCGTCGACACCGTTCTCACCGGCGGCGAAGCCCATTCCCTGCGTCACATGGCCAAGGCCCTGGCGCTCTATGGCACGGAACGGATCGTCAGCGTGTACGGCCCGACGGAGAGCACCACCTTCGCCACCTTCCACCCGGTGCGCGAATTGCGCGAGGAGGACACCGCCCTGCCCATCGGCCTGCCGATCCAGAACACACGGGTCTACCTGGTCGACGGGGGCCGTCTCTGCGGACCGGGACAGAGCGGCGAGGTCTGCCTCGCCGGACCGGGCCTGTCGCCGGGCTACCTGGGGCTGCCGGAGAGCACCCGCGAACGCTTCTTCGAATGCCGCATCGGCGAACGCCGGGAGCGCCTCTATCGCACCGGCGACCGCTGCTACTTCCGCACCGATGGCGCGCTGGTGTTCCAGGGACGCATGGACGACCAGGTGAAGATCAACGGCTTCCGCATCGAACTGGGCGAGGTCGCCTACCACCTCAATCGCCATCCGCAGGTGCGCCAGAGCTTCGTCACCGTCACCGAGGCGGCGCACGGCGAGAAGGCGCTGGTCGCCTTCGTGGTCGCCGCCGCGCCGTCCTGCTGCCCGCAACGCCTGCGCGACGACCTTGCGGCGCGGTTGCCGGGCTACATGGTCCCCGGGCGCATCCAGCTCTGCGCCAGCCTGCCGCTTTCCGCCACCGGCAAGATCGACCGTCGGCGGCTGCTCGCCACCCTCCAGCCATCGGGAGAACCCGCTCATGAGCATCAGTAAACGTGCCCAGCAGTTCCAGGACATCCTCCGCCAGCGCGGCCTCGACCTGACCGTCCAGGAGTTGCCCGACTCGACCCGCACCGCCGACGACGCGGCCCAGGCGCTGGGCTGCGAAAAGGCCCAGATCGTCAAGTCGCTGGTGTTCCGCACCCGCGCCAACACCCCGGTGCTGGTTCTCGCCAGCGGCCCGAACCGGGTGAACGAAAAAGCCATCTCGCGACTGCTCGGCGACAAGATTTCCAAGGCCGATGCGGATTTCGTCAAGGAAGTCACCGGCTTCGCCATCGGCGGCGTCCCGCCGCTCGGTCACAAGCAGGAGGTGAAGCTGTTCGTCGACGAGGACCTGCTGACCTACGACGAGATCTGGGCCGCTGCCGGCACGCCGAACGCGGTGTTCAGGATCCCCGGCTGCCTGACCGAGATCCTTCCGGCGCACCAGGTGATCTCGGTGAAGTGAGGGCCGCCGGGCATGTCCAGTCCCTACCTGAGCGACAGCCAGCAGGCCTTCGCTGAAGAAGTGCGGCGGACCCTGCGCGAGCGGCTGCTGCCCCTGGCGGAAGCCGCCGAGGAGCGCGGCCGCCTCTGCGAGGAAGCCTGGCAGGCGCTGGCCGACCACGGCCTGCTGAGCCTGCCGCAGCGCGGCGAGGGCTTCCTGGAAAGCGCGGTATTCCTCGAGGAACTCGGTGCGCTCGGCTATGCCGGCGTCCGCGCGGCGATCGGCGTGCATGCCTACATGGCCAGCGCCTACCTGGAACTGTTCGGCAACGACGAGCAGCGCCAGCGCTATCTCCCCGCCATCCGTGCCGGGCGAACCATCGCCGCCCTGGCCATCAGCGAGGAACAGGCCGGCAGCGATCTGTCGCGAATGCAATGCAGGGCCGTCCCCGGCGTCGACGGTTTCGTCGTCCATGGCGGCAAGCGCTACATCGCCAATGGTTCGCGCGCCTCGCTGATCGTCACCCTGGTGCGCAACGGCGAAGGCGGGCATGCGCTGGGCAGCAGCAGCCTGCTGCTGATCGACGGCGACAGCCCCGGCCTCAGCCGTACGCCGCGGCCGATGCTCGGCTGGCGCAGCGCGGACGTCTGCGACCTGGATTTCAACGACGTCGCGGTATCCGCCGGCAACCTGCTCGGCAAGCCCGGCAAGGCGTTGTTCTACCTGATGCGCGGCCTGGACTTCGAGCGCCTGGTCGCCGGCCTGCTCGCCCTCGGCGGCGCCGGCCACAGCATCCGCCTGCTCGACGGCTTCGTCCGTCGGCACCAGGTCCAGGGCGCTCCGCTATGCGACAAGCAGAGCGTCCGCCATCGCCTGGCCGACCTGCTCGGCGAACACGAGATGCTGCGCCACTACGCCTATCAGTTGGCCTGGCGCCACAGCCAGGACCGGCTCGATACCCGCTCGGCATGCATCCTCAAGCTGCGCGCCAGCGAACTGGCCGTGGCCGCCGCCCAGGCCTGCGCGCAACTGCACGGCGCCCAGGGCTATCGGATCGACTGCGAGGTGGCGCGCCTGCACCGCGACGCCCTGGCCGGCACCATCGCCGCCGGCGCCAGCGAACTGATGCGCGACATGATCTTCGACAGTTCGCCAGCACAATGACTCTGCACGGATGCCCGAATCATGGATGTGACGACCTTCCTCGGCCTCGCCCTGCTACCGATCCTCTCCCCGGCCCGTCGAGCATTCTCGTCGTGCGCAACAGCCTGCGCCACGGGCTCTCCTTCGCCAGCAGGCGCCTGCTCGCCGACCTCGCCGGGACCGTGCTGAGCGCCAGCTTCCTGCTCTACGGCCTGGGTTCCCTGATCAACGGTTCGAAGCCGCTGCTGGTCGGCATCCAGCTCGCCGGAGCCGGCTATGTCCTGCTGGCCGGCCTGCTCTGCCTGCAGCGCATGCGCCGGCCGCCCACGGATGCGTTCCGCGTGTCGCGAAGCGCTGGCGGTCTGTGGCTGGAGTCCTTCCTGGCCGGCCTGCTCAACCCCAAGACCCTGGTCTTCTTCGCCCTGCTCCAGCCACTGCTCGCCGGCGCGGAAGAGCGCGCCGCCCCGCTGGCCTATGCGCTGGGCTACAGCCTGTACAAGGGCTGCGTGCTGACGCTGACCTGCGCCGTATTCCTGCTCGCCCGGGACTGGTGCAGGCGCCGCCTGCGCCTGGCCAACGGGATCCTGGGCACCGCCCTGGTCGCGGCCGGCTCGGGCTTCCTGGTGAAACTCTCAGCCGGCTTCTAGAAAAGCAAGAAAGCACCAACCCAACCCATGAAAAAGCGTTTTTATTGTCAAAAAAAGTAGTCGACAGCAATAAATAGCAACAATTTGGCAGGCCGATTTACCTAGACTGCTTGCATCCCTGATCGACAGGGCACGCTACCGACTGCGGCTGGCAAGCCAAGGAGAATTCGCATGATGCTCAAAGACCCCTCGCGCAAGTACCGCCCGTTCAACACCGTCGACCTGCCGGACCGCCAGTGGCCTTCCCGCGTGCAGCGCAAGGCGCCGACCTGGTGCAGCGTCGACATGCGCGACGGCAACCAGGCCCTGATCGAACCCATGAACGCCGAGCGCAAGCGGCGCTTCTTCGACCTGCTGGTGCAGGCTGGCTTCAAGGAAATCGAGGTGGGCTTCCCCGCCGCCTCGCAGACCGATTTCGACTATGTTCGCGAGCTGATCGAGAGCCGCAAGATTCCCGACGACGTCACCATCCAGGTGATGACCCAGGCTCGTACCCACCTGATCGAGCGCACCTTCGAAGCGCTCAAGGGCGCGCCGCGGGCCATCGTCCACGTCTATAACGCCACCGCACCGGTATTCCGCGAAGTGGTGTTCGGCGTCGACAAGCCCGGCTGCATCAAGATCGCCACCGATGCCACCCGCGAGATCAAGGCATTGATGGAGCGCAATCCGGAGACCGACTGGACCTTCCAGTACTCCCCGGAAACCTTCTGCTTCACCGAACTGGAGTTCGGCCTGGAAATCTGCGAGGCGGTGGTCGAAACCTTCCAGCCGACCCCCGCGAACAAGATGATCCTCAATCTGCCGACGACCGTGGAGGTCTCCACCGCCAACGTCTTCGCCGACCAGATCGAGTGGTTCTGCCGGCATATCAGCAAGCGCGACAGCGTGATCATCAGCGTGCACCCGCACAACGACCGCGGCACCGGCGTCTCCACCGCCGAGCAGGCCTGCCTGGCCGGCGCCGAGCGGATCGAGGGCACCCTGTTCGGCAACGGCGAGCGGACCGGCAACGTCGACATCCTCAACCTGGCGATGAACCTCTACACCACCGGCGTCGACCCGGAACTGGACTTCTCCGACATCACCCGGGTCATGCGCGAGGTCGAATACTGCAACCAGTTGCCGATCCACCCGCGTCATCCCTATGCCGGCGAACTGGTGTTCACCGCTTTCTCCGGCTCGCACCAGGACGCCATCAAGAAAGGCTTCGCCGCGCGCCAGGAACGACCGGACGGCTTCTGGGAAGTGCCCTACCTGCCGATCGACCCGGCGGACCTGGGACGCAGCTACGAAGCGGTGATCCGGGTCAACAGCCAGTCCGGCAAGGGCGGCGTCTCCTACCTGCTGGAACAGAACGGCATCGTCCTGCCGCGCCGCCTGCAGATGGAATTCAGCCAGGTGGTGCAGCAGGTGGCCGACGCCACCGGCAAGGAAATCAGCAGCGAGATGATCCTCTCCTGCTTCGAAGAGGAATATCTCGACGAGCTGACCCCCTATGCCCTGCGCGCGCCTCGCCTGAACAGCCAGGGCGAGCAGACCAGGATCGACGCGGTGCTCGCCGGCCCCTACGGCGAGCAGCCGCTCGGCGGAACCGGCAACGGTCCGTTGGCCGCCCTGGTCGAGGCCTTCGCCGCGCGCGGCCTGAACTTCGACATCGCCGACTACCATGAGCACGCCATGCGCGGCGGCGCCGAGGCGGAAGCCTTCGCCTACGTCGAGATCCGCGTCGGCAACCGCCTGCTGTTCGGCGCCGGGCGCGACGGCAGCATCCTCACCGCGTCGCTGAAGGCACTGACCAGCGCGGTCAACCGGGCAACCCGCCTGGGCCTGCTGGCACCCCAGCAGCAACGCGCCTCCAACGGCTGACCATGAGCTGTGCAATGTCCCTCGAGGCGCTGGCCTGCGACCACCACGATGGCGAGGAGATCCTGCCGCACTGCCATGCGCAGGCGCAGCTGATCCACGCCATCTCGGGGGTGATGCTGGTCGGCGCCGCCCGCAGGAACTGGGTGGTGCCGGCCGGCCACGCCCTGTGGGTGCCGCCGAACACCGAACACCAGATCCGCATGTCCGGCAGCGTGCGCATGCGCACGCTGTTCATGCCCGCCGCCACCTGGCCGCGGGACGGTGAACAGTGCCAGGTGATCGCGGTCTCGCCGTTGCTGCGGGAACTGCTGGTGGCGGCCAGCGAGATGCACCTGGGCGACTCCAGCGCGCAGCGCCGGCGCTGCATCCACGAGCTGCTGCTGGTGGAACTGGACGCCGCGCAGACCATCGGCATCCACCTGGTCATGCCGCGCGACCCGCGCCTGCTGCGGTTGTGCAGCCAGGTCATCGGCACGCCGGCGGAAGAAACCCGCATGGAAGACTGGGCGCGACAGTTGAACATGAGCAGCCGGACCCTCGCCCGGCTGTTCCAGCGGGAGCTGGGGATGAGCTTCGGCGACTGGCGCACTCGCGCACGCATGGTCCTGAGCCTGCAACGCCTGAGCGCCGGCGCGTCGGTCCTCGAAGTAGCCCTGGAACACGGCTACCAGAGTCCGAGCGCCTTTTCCCAGACCTTCAAGCGCACCCTCGGCCACTCGCCCAGCCACTACCAGGCCCTGAGCGCCTGAACCGCGCCGGCCGTCCGCGGCCGGCACGCGCCAGGGAGGTTGTCGCTTTCGAGAGTGTCGTTGTCAGGATCGCGAGAGATGCGGGTAACGCGAATCCCTACCCTGCTCGAGTCTCCATCAGAATGACGACCCGCGATGCCCGTACCCACTTCCTACCCGCCACGCCCCCTGTTCGCGCTGGCCTGTGCCGTCCTGCTGCTGGTGGGCTGCTCGGCGGTGACCGAACACCCGGTCCCGTCCGTCCATCTGCCTCCCGCAGGCGCCTGGCAGGCGCTCGCCGCCGACACCAGCGCGCAGCCACCGCCCGACCAGTGGTGGCGCCTGTATCAGGATCCGCAGCTCGACCAGCTGGTGGGCCGCGCCCTGCGGCATAACCATGATCTCGAGGGCGCACTGGCCCACGTCGACGAGCTGCTCGCCCTGCTCGGCCAGGCCAGGGCCCAGCGCTGGCCCGGCACCAGCACCTCCTGGCAGACCTTCTACGGGCGCACCAGCGATGACCAGACCGAGGCCAAATCCACCGGAGAGCGGGCCCCGTCGCAGTGGAACCACGTACCGGCGTTCGCCCTCGACTACCAGATCGACCTGTGGGGCCAGGTACGCCATTCGATCCTCGCCGCCCAGGCCGGCGCCGAGGCCGCCCAGGCCGCCCACGACCAGTTGCGGGTGAACGTCGCCGCCGGCACCGCCCGCGCCTATGCCAGCGCCTGCGCCTATGCGGCACGCGCGGCGATCCAGCAACGCTCGGTGGAAACCGTGGAGCGCAGCCTGGACCTGACCCAGCGCCAACGCCGCTCCGGCCTGGTCACCGACCTGGAGGTGGAGCGGGTGCGCAGCCTGCTGGAGGAAACCCGCGCGCTGCTGCCGCGCCTGCTGGCCGAACGCCAGGCGGCGCTGGAAGAGCTGGGCGTGCTGATCGGCAGCGACCCGCAGCAATTGCCGGCCGCCGTCGGCGAATGCCGGCGCGTGCCACGACTCGCCCGGGAACTGCCGGTCGGCGACGGCTGGGCGTTGCTGCAGCGGCGTCCGGACATCCGCCAGGCCGAGCGCGAGCTCGAAGCCGCCAGCCACGAGGTCGGCGTGCGCCAGGCCGACTTCTACCCGAGTGTCTCGTTCGGCGCCTCGATCGCCGCCTCCAGCGATCGCCTGCACGACCTCGGCGACCACGAGGCGATCACCTATGCCATCGGCCCGCTGATCAGCTGGCGCTTCCCCAACATGCTGAGCACCAGGGTGCGCCTGGAGGGCGCCCGGGCGCACGAACGGCGGCAACTGGCACGCTTCCGCCAGCAGGCGCTGACCGCGCTCAAGGAAGTCCGCCAGAGCCTGGCTCGCTACAGCGGCGAGAGCAGCCGCCGCCAAGCGTTGCTCGGCGCCCTGGACAGCAGCCGCAAGGCGTACCGGCTGGCGCATCTCAACTACCAGGCCGGCGCCCTCGACTTCCTCGACGTGCTCGACAGCGAACGCGCGATGGTCCGCCTCGAGGCGGAAAAGGCCGAAGCCGACCGGCAACTGGTCGAGCGCCAGATCGATCTCTTTCATGCCCTGGGAGGGGGTTGGCAGGAACCGGCGGCGATGCCGGCCCGCTACGCCACCCGCTCCGCAACCGTCAGTGGAACACCCCGATGAACATAGCCGTCGACGAAAAACGCAACGCCCCCGCCGAAGAGCGGGCACACCCGGTCTCCCCGTGGAACCCGCGGAAAGGAAAAAGCGCCAGCGCCGCCTGATGTGGCTCGGCGGAGCACTCCTGGCCGTCGCCGCGGTCGGCTATGGCCTGTACTGGCTGAGCGTCGGCCGCTACCTGGAAGAAACCGACGACGCCTACGTACGCGCCGACTGGATCACCATCAGCGCGAAGGTTTCCGGCTACGTCGCCGAGGTCCTGGTGCAGGACAACCAGGCGGTCGCCGCCGGCGATCCGCTGGTGCGCATCCATGATCGCGACTACCAGGCGCGCCTGCTCCAGGCCAGGGCCCGGCAAGGCGAAAGCCGCGCCGCCGTCGCGGCACAGCAGGCCGCCCTGGTGACGCTGGACGCCCGGCTGAAGGAACAGCAGGCGCTGATCGACCAGGCCAGCGCCGACATCGAGAGCGCCAAGGCCGAACGTCACCGCGCGCAACTGGATTTCCAGCGCTACCGGGACCTGGTGGCGCAGCAGGCGGCCAGCAGCCAGCGCCTGGAAAGCGTCACCGCCGACTACGCGCGGGCACGCTCCGCGCTGAGCCGCGCCGAAGCCGCCGCGAGCCGCCAGCGCACGCGCATGGCGGTGCTCAAGGCCAGTCGCGAGCAGGCCGCGGCGCTGCTCGAACGGCAGAAGGCGCGCTCCGCCGAGGCCGATGCGAGCCTGGCGCTGGCCAGCAACGAACTGGAAGATACCCTGATCCGCGCGCCGATCGCCGGCGTGGTCGGCCAGCGCCGGGTGCGCCAGCGCCAGTACGTCACGCCCGGCCTGCCGCTGCTGGCCGTGGTGCCGGTGGAACAGTCCTACGTGGTGGCGAACTACAAGGAGACCCAGCTGCGCCGCATGCATCCCGGCCAGCCGGTGGAGATCCGCGTCGACAGCTTCCCCGATGCCGTCCTGCATGGCCGGGTCGACAGCTTCTCGCCCGGGTCGGGCGCGGTCTTCGCCCTGCTGCCGCCGGACAACGCCACCGGCAATTTCACCAAGATCGTGCAGCGCTTCCCGATCAAGGTCGTGCTCGACCCCGACGCCCGCCGGCAGGTGGCGATCCTGCCCGGCATGTCGGTGATCACCGAGGTCGACACCCGCCAGGAGAGCGAGGCCGCGCGGCATGGCCAATGAGCAGGAGAAGACTTCGCTGAAGGCCTGGGTGGCGGTCATCGGCGGCCTGTTCGGCTGCTTCATGGCCGGCATGAACGTCCATGTCACCAGCGCCGCGCTGCCGGAAATCGAGGGTTCCCTGGGCGCCACCTTCGAGGAGGGCTCCTGGATCTCCACCGCCTACCTGGTCGCGGAGATCGTCATGATCCCGCTCACCGCGTGGCTGGTGGAGGTCTTCTCGCTGCGCCGGGTGATGCTGGTGGGTTCCAGCGTATTCCTGGTCGCCTCGGTGGCCTGCTCCTTTTCGCCGAACCTCACCAGCATGATCATGATCCGGGTCGTCCAGGGCGCCGCCGGCGCCGTGCTGATCCCGCTCTCGTTCCAGTTGATCATCACCGAGCTACCGGCCTCGCGGGTGGCCATGGGGATGGCCCTGTTCAGCCTGTCCAACAGCGTCGCCCAGGCCGCCGGCCCCTCCATCGGCGGCTGGCTCACCGACGTCTACAGCTGGCGCTGGATCTTCTACCTGCAGCTGATCCCCGGCGTGCTCCTGATCGCCGCGATCGCCTGGGCCATCTCGCCGCAAGCCATGCAGCTGCAACGCCTGCGCCAGGGCGACTGGCTCGGCATCGCGAGCATGATCGTCGGCCTGGGAGCGATCCAGATCGTTCTCGAGGAAGGCGGTCGCAAGGACTGGTTCGGCTCCGACTTCATCGTCTGGACCCTGGTCCTGGGCGTAGCCGCCTTGCTCCTGTTCATCTACACCCAACTGTTCGGCCGACGCTCCTTCATCAACCTGCGCCTGCTGGCCGGCTACAACTTCGGCGTCGCCAGCGCGGCGATGTTCATCTTCGGCGGCGCGACCTTCGGCCTGGTATTCCTGGTGCCGAACTACCTGTCGCAACTGCACGGCTACAACGCCCGCGAGATCGGCGTCAGCCTGATCGCCTACGGCCTCGTGCAACTGCTGCTGGCGCCGGTGATGCCGCGCCTGATGCGCTGGCTGCCAGCCAAGCTGATGGTCGCCACGGGCTTCGCCATCATGGCCGCCGGCTGCTACATCGGCGCCTACCTGGACGCCGACAGCGCCGCCAACGTGATCATCCCGTCCACCGTGGTCCGCGGCATCGGCCAGCCCTTCATCATGGTCGCGCTGTCCGTGCTGGCGGTCTCCGGCCTGTCGAAGAGCGAGGCGGGCTCCGCCTCGGCGCTGTTCTCGATGCTGCGCAACCTGGGCGGCGCGGTCGGCACCGCGGTGCTGACCCAGGTCGTCTCGCAGCGCGAACGCTTCCACTCGGTCCGCATCGGGGAACAGGTGAATGCCTTCTCCCCGGGCCTGCAGGAGCGCCTCCAGGCCGATCTCGGCCAGGGCAGCGACTTCGCCATCAACGAATGGCTGCCGGCCCAGGCCGAGACCCTCGCCCGGCTGGGGGCACACATTCGCCACGAGTCGTTCCTGATGGCCTACGGCGACGCGTTCTACCTGTCGTTCATCGCACTGCTGGTCTGCGCGGCGGCGGCACTCGCCCTGCGTAGTGGGAAAAGCGCCGGATAGAAGGCGTATCCGCCACCCTGTTTTCAAGGAAAGACAAACAGAAGGAGTGATCTTCAGACAAGGAAGAAAAACAAATAAGAACGGCTTTATTCCATAGAGTCCGGGGGACTTCCATCCCTATACGACATCATTATTAAAAATGGTGTACGGACTCCCATTGCCTGGCGAAACATATATTTAATGTTTTGCCCGGCATTGTTCGTCCGCATATTCATGGTCTTGAAATTTTTTGAAAAACTTCTTGCCCATTCAACAAACACTCAACTAACTTCCCTCTCGCTCCGCTGCGTTCGAAAAGTGGAGCGCCCATCCAATCGATATATATCCGTGCAGCCGGAGGAGTTCGCTCGACCATTCGACGGGGAATAGCGAAAGGACCTCTCAGCCAACAAGAAGGGAAATCATCATGGAAAGTTTGAAGAACCTGTTGCAGCAAAAGAAAACCGAACTTGGTCTTCACCCGATCTTCTCAGAAATCGACTCCCTGGAAACCCTGCGAATTTTCATGGGAACGCATGTCTTCGCGGTCTGGGACTTCATGTCCCTGACCAAGCGCCTGCAGCAGGACCTGACCTGCACCAGCCTGCCCTGGCTGCCGCCCAGAGACCCGCAGGCGGCGCGCCTGATCAACGAGATCGTGCTCGGCGAAGAGTCCGACGAGAATCTTCAGGATGGCCACTTCAGCCACTTCGAACTCTATCTGCAGGCCATGCGCGAAGTGGGTGCAAGCACGGAAAAGATCGAAGCGTTCATAAACTATCTGGAACAGGGAAACAGCGTCGAAGAAGCCTTGAACCTGTGCAAGGCCGGACGTGCGGCCAGTCGTTTCGTCAAACAGACCATCCATACCGCGCTGAATGCTCGGACGCATTGTGTCGCCGCTTCTTTCATGCATGGGCGTGAAAGTGTAATACCGCACATGTTCCAGAAGATTCTCGATGACTGGAATATCTCCAGCGAACAGGCGCCGACCTTCCGTTATTACTTGCAGCGACATATCGAAGTCGATTCCGAGGATCACGGCCCAGCCGCCGAACAACTGCTCGAACGCCTGGTCAACGGCAACCAGCTGCACCAGCAGCAGGTCTACCAGTCCGCCATCGACGCGGTGGAAAGCCGGATCGCCCTCTGGGACGAATTGCGCGAAGCCATGCACGCCGAACTGACGGAGGCGCTGGCATGAACTTCCGCATCACCGACCTGGAAAACCTGCCCTGGGAAGTGGTGAGCAGCGAGCACGCCATCAGCCAGGCGATCTACCTGGACACCCTCGACCACCAGAAGCGTACCGGCATCCGTACCCGCCTGGTGCGCTTCCATCCGGGTGCCCGGACGCTCGACGTGTACACCCACGACTACCACGAGGAGGTGTACCTGATCGAAGGCGAGCAGACCGAGCACGGCCAGGCGCACCGTCCCGAAGCCACCTACGGCGAGGGCTGCCATTTCTACCGGGCGGCGAAGACCCTGCACGGGCCGTTCAGCTCGGAAAAAGGCTGTCTGCTGTTCGAAGTTCACTACTACTGATCGATCTATCGAAACGGATGACGATATGAACGCAGAAGACTATCAATCCTTCGCCGAATCCTGGGAGGGACGGGCCACGATCCGCACCCGCCCGCGGCGGATCGTCGAGAACGACGGCAAACTCATCTACCCGCTCAGCCGCCAGCCGCTGGTGCTGAGTGGCACCTTCCAGCGCGAATGCCCGCACCTGCAGGACTTCGCGCTGACCCAGAGCCTCTACAAGTTCATCAATGACGTGGTGATCTTCGAGACCGAGATCGTCGACAGGACCGCCCGCAGCATCGCCAAGGACCGTTTCCCGATCCGCTTCCCCTTCGCCTGCCGCTACGACGCCATGACCGTGGTGGTCGACGAGGACTACCACGCCCTGGTCGCCATGGATTACATGCAGCAGACAGTCGCCCTGACCGGCATCGAGCCGATCGCCCTGCCCCGCGAAATCGAGTTGAGCCGGGCCATCCCGGCGACGCTCGCGGCGGTGCCGGCGTCCCTGCACGGTGCCGTGGAGCTGATCTGCGTGTCCATCGCCGAGAACACCCTGACCAACGACGTCGCGGCCTTCGCCAAGGACGACAGCATCAAGCCCTCGGTCAAGGGGCTGATGGCCGACCACCTGGCCGACGAAGGACGCCACTCGGGCTTCTGGGCGCGACTGGCGCGCATCTACTGGAGCGCGGCCGGCGACAAGGAGCGCCAGGCGATCGCCGCGGCGATGCCGACTTTCCTCCGCGAGTACCTGACCAACGAGATCCAGAAGGATTTCGACTTCAGCCTGATCGACCACCTGGACGTCTCGCCCTCCGTGCGTTCCGCGCTGAAGGAGGAAGTTCTCGGCCTGGTCTATCCGATCAACCGCCAGCATCCCCTGCTCGGCAACATCCTGCGCTTTTTCCGCCACAGCGGAATGCTCGATAGCCCTTGCCTGCAGGACGCCCTTTCCGACTATCTGCCCTAGCGAGTGAGTGCAATGAAACGTCTGGAAATCCAACTACTGGGGCACAGTCGTGCCCTGCTGCGGCTAGCGGCCGAGCTGGAGGAGCACGGGCACTCGGTGACCCTCTCCGAGGTTGCGGCGGCAACGCCGGACCTGCTGATCGACGACGGCAGCCAGCCATCCGCCAGCGACTGCCCCGCCGCACGCCTGTCGCTGCGCTGGCGTGCGACGACTCAAGGCCTGCAACTGCTCTGCCTGGCCAGCGCACCCGGCGCCGCCAGCCGCTGCGTGGCCCGCGGCGGCACGACCGCCTCGGCGACCGGCAACGGCGCCGAGGAAACGCGGGAAGCCGTGGACACGCTGCTCGACCTGGTGCTCCCGGTCATCGGCCAGTACTCCCGCGACAGCGAGAGCCTGCTCCGCGAGGCTCCTTCCGCGTCCACGCCGGAGGATCTGCGCGACCTGTCCGAACTGGAGCGCCACGCTTTCGGCCACCGCCTCAACGAAACCCGCTGCCAGGCCCTGCTGGAGCAGGCCGGCGGCTCGTTCGTCGAACGTCTCTCGCAGAGCCTGTTGCGCCACGCCGAGCGCAGCGCCCTGCGCCATCGCGGCGCGAGCGTCAGCTATGCCGCCCTGCACGCCTACAGCCTGGCCATCCAGGAGCGCCTGGACAGCCTGCTGGAAGGCGCGGACACGGACAGCCCGCCGATCATCGGAATCTCGCTGGAAAAGGGGCTTGCGCTGTACGCCGGCATACTCGCCGTGCTCGGCTGCGGCGCGGTCTATCTGCCGCTCGACCCGAGCCACCCGCGCGAACGCCGCAGCGCCATCCTGAAAAGCGCGGGCGCCCGCCTGCTGCTGCACGACGGTTCGCCGAACACCTGCATCGACGAGCTGCCGGGGCTCGACATCAGCCGCCTGGAGTATCTCCACCACGGTGTCGATGGTCGTACCGGCACGGCGCTGGCGCCCTGCCAGCAGTTGCTGCGCCGGTCGCGGCCGGCGGAAGCGCCCTGCGTCGCGATCTACACCTCCGGCACCACCGGGCAACCCAAGGGCGTGCTCCTGGGCATCGGCAACCTCAGCCATTTCTGCGCCTGGTACGCCGCGCACGTCGAGGTCGACGAGGACGCGCGGGTCCTGCAGTTCTCCACGATCAGCTTCGATGCCTCGATGCTCGACCTGTTCCCGACCCTGATCCAGGGCGCCGAGCTGGTGGTTCCCGACGAAGACGACCGCCGCGATCCGCAAAGGCTCGCCAACCTGATCGGCGAACAGCGCGTCAGCCATGCGTTCCTCCCGCCGGCATTGCTGAGCATCATGCCGCTGGACACGCTCAAGGGCATGCGCCACCTGGTCACCGGCGGCGACGTCTGCGAACCGCACGTGATCGACGAGCTTGCCGGATACTGCGCGCTGCACAACATCTACGGACCGACCGAAACCACGGTGCTGGCGACCACCCGGCGCTTCCGCGCGGGCGACGACAACCGCAACCTCGGCGCGCCGATCGCCAACACGCGGATCCTGATCCTGGACGAACACGACGACCCGGTGCTCGACGGCGAGACCGGCGAACTGTACATCGTCGGCCCCGGCGTCGGCCTCGGCTACCTCAACGCGCCGGAGTTGACCGCCGAACGCTATCGCACGCTGGAGCTGCCCGGCGGCGAGCGCTGCCTGGCCTACCGCAGTGGCGACCTGTGCCGCTGGCAGGACGATGGCATCCGGATCGTCGGCCGGCGCGACAACCAGATCAAGATCCGCGGCTTCCGTGTCGAGCCCGAGGAGATCGAGAGTACCCTGCGCCAGGCCCAGCTGTTCCGCCAGGTCGCGGTGGTCATCGACGAACGCAAACGCATCCTCGCCTATCTCGCCCAACCGCTGGAGGCCGATGCCGACGGCGCCCGCGAGCGCCTGCGCGAGCACGCCCGCCAGCGGCTGCCCGACTACATGCAGCCCGGCGCCTGCGTCGTGCTCCCGCGGTTGCCGGCAACCGCCAACGGCAAGATCGATCGCAACGCCCTGCGCAACCTGCCGCCACCGCAAGTCGAACAGGCCAGGCGGCTGGCTCCGCGCACGGAAGAGGAACGGCGCCTGCTGGCGCTCTGGGGCGAGCTGCTGGAACTGGGCGAAAGCGAGATATCCATCGACGAGAGTTTCTTCAACCTCGGCGGCCATTCGATCCTGCTGTCACGCATGCTGCTCGGCCTGCGCCAGCGCTTCGGCAGGAGCGTGCCGATCAATCGCTTCGTCGAGTCGCCGACCATCCAGACCCTCGCCCACCTGCTGGCCGACGGCGACGGCGCCAGCGGCGTCGACCCGCAGGCGCTGCGCGACGCCGAGCGCCCGTTGCAACTGGACGTGCTGCCGCTGAACCGCATGGGCGATGTGCACAAGGTGGTACTGACCGGCGCCAACAGCTTCCTCGGCGTGCACCTGGTGGAAGCGCTGCTCGACTGGGGCGCCAGCGAGATCGCCTGCCTGGTCCGCGCGAAGGATGACGAGGCGGCCCGGCAGCGCTTCATCGCCGCGCTGGCGGACAACCGCCTGGAAGGTCTCGACCTGGAGCGGGTCAGGGTCTACGCCGCCGACATCACCCAGCCGCGCCTGGGCCTGTCGGAAGCGGTATACACGGATCTCGACCTGCGCTATGGCGCCATGATCCACAATGCCGCCAACGTCAACCATGTCCTCGACTACGCCGCGCTGGCAAGGGACAACGTCGAGCCGATCTTCGAGTGCCTGCGTTTCTGCGAAGGGCGCAGCAAGAAGATCCTCAATTTCGTATCCACCCTTTCGGCCTCGAGCAGCGTCGACGAGAACGGCCGCGTGCTCGAGCGTCCACCGGCGCACACCCCGCCGATCTATATCCGCAACGGCTACAACCTGACCAAGTGGGTGGCCGAGCGGATTCTCTGGAGCGCCAGCGAGCAGGGGGTGCAGGTCAACCTCTACCGTCCCGGCAACATCACTTTCAATACCCGCACCGGCGTCTGCCAGCCGCATCGCAACCGCCTGATGCTGATGCTCAAGGGTTCGCTGCAACTGCGCAAGGTTCCCGAGCTTTCACTCAACTTCGACCTGATGCCGGTGGATTTCCTCGCCCGCTTCATCGCCTTCCACGCCAGTCGCTGCCATCCGGCGCGGGCGGTATTCAACCTGCACAACCCGGAGCCACTGAGCTGGGAAGGCTACCTGGAGGCCTTCCGCGAGATCGGCCATCGCTTCGACATGGTCCCGGTGCCCCAGTGGCAGCAACTCCTCGGACAGATCGACCGGGACAACGCGCTGTTCGAAGTGCTCGGTTTCTACCTGGACGGTTTCGAGGAGGACATCGGCGATATCTCCCTCATCGAATACCGCAATGCCCTGTCGGGAATCCTCAACATGGGCGAGCGCTACCCGGCGAAAAGCAGTTCGCTGTTGCGCAAGGGCTGCGAATACCTGCGCGAGATCGACTTCATCTGAACCCAACCCCTGAACCAACCACAAGGAAGACAGCATGAAAACCTTCGAACCCGATACCCTGATCCGCAATCCGGTAGGCCATCCGGTCGTCGCGGCGGTCGACATCCCCGCGGCCGCCGCGGAAGTCTGGAACATCGTCGGCAACTTCGCCGGCTTCCCGGTCTTCATCCCCGCGCTGTCGCACATCGAGATGATCGGCAACGGCGTACGCTCCGTGCGCAAGAAGCTGTTCAAGGACGGCAACGTGGTCATCGAACAGCTCAACTCGCGCGACGACCAGGCCATGTACATGACCTGGTCGCTGCTCTATACCAGCCTGAACATCGGCAACCTGTGGGCTTCGATGACGGTGGAAAGCACCGCTCCGAAACGCTCCACGGCCACCTGGACGATCATCGGCGAACCCTTCCAGGGCGACGACCTGGAAGGGTTCCAGGCATTCCTGCAGGGCTTCGCCGACGGCGCCATGCAGAACGTCAAGGCGCTGTTCCCGGCCGCCTGAACCGGACCCGCCGCCGCCCACCGCGGCGGCGGGCCCTTACAGGGCACGCAGGTAAGCCACCAGGTCAGACTTCTCCTGGGCGTTCAGCTTGCGTGCCAGCACCAGGTTGAAGAATTCCACCGTGTCCTCCAGGGTCAGCAGGCGGTCGTCGTGCAGGTAGGGTGGCGAGTCCTTGATCCCGCGCAAGGGGAAGGTCTTGATCGGTCCATCGGCGGCAGCCATCACCCCGTTGACCAGCTTCGGATCGTAGAAGCGCTCCAGCTTCAGGTTGTGCATCAGATTGTCGGTGAAATATGGCGGCGCATGGCAACCGGCGCAGGCCGCCTTGCCGTAGAACAGCTTCTCGCCACGCAGCTCCTGCTCGCTGGCCCTGCGTGGGTCGAGGCGGCCCTCCACGTCCAGCTTCGGCGCCGGCGGGAAGTCCAGCAGCGCCTGGAATTCGCCCATGAAATGGACCTGGCTGCCGCGCTCCAGGACATTCACGCCCTTCTTGGTGGCGATCACCGGATCGCCGTCGAAATAGGCCGCCCGCTGTTCGAACTCGGTGAAGTCCTCGACGGTCTTCAGCGCCCGCTGCGAGCCGAACAGGCGCTGGATGTTGACCCCGCGCAATGTCGGCGTATCGATGCGATGGCGGAACGGCTGCGGACGCGCGTCGCCGGCCAGGTGGGTAGCGGCGTTGGTGTGGCCGTTGGCGTGGCAGTCGAAGCAGGCCACGCCGCGGCTCGGGTGTTCGCTGCGGCGATCGTCGGTGAGGTTGAACTGCTGCTGCGGGAAGGCCGTGAGCAGCAGGCGCAGGCCTTCCAGCTGCTTGGGATTGAGAATCCCGTTGAACAGTTCGAAGTAGTTGTCGATGGTCACCAGCCTGCCCCTGGATACATCGCCCAGGTCCGGCCGCGTGGTGAGGAACATCGGAGCCGGGAATTCGGGCAGGAAATGGTCCGGCAGGTCGAAGTCCAGGTCGAAGCGGGTAAGGTCGCGGTTTTCCTGGCGCTTGACCTCGTCGATGAGGAATTTCGGAAAGACCATCCCGCCTTCGGCGTGGTTGGGATGCGGCAGCGGCAGGAAGCCGCCGGGGAACAGGCCCTGCTTGCGGATTTCCTCCGGGGTCAGGCGGGCCAGCTCGTCCCAGTCGGTGCCGGCCGGCAGTTTCACCCGCACGCCTTCCTGCAGCGGCTTGCCACGGGTCATGCTGGCCTCCCTGGCCGGCCGGTCGCTGAGGTCGTAGCGCTGTTCGAGCAGGGTCTTGTGGGTCTGCTCGATCGACGGCTTGTTCGCCGTCATGCGCTTCATGATGGCGGCGAAATCCTCGTTTATCACCACCGGCATGTAGCTGGAGGTCTTGCTTGGCTGCTCCTCCGCGGCGGCGGAGACCGGCAACCCCAGGACGAGCGGCATGGCCCACAGGGCATGGCGCTTCCAGGCAGGCATATTCATCAGGCGTCCTCTCTCTCATGAGGAAACGCCGAGCCTCGTCTTCCCGACCCCACACCCCGGCAGCCCGCCGCGGCGAGCCGATCGACCTGCGACGCGTCCTGCGCCACGCGGGTTCCCGGCTGTTTCCAGTCAGTCCTGAAGGAAACTCAGGGTTTATCCATCGCCTTCAGGCCTAGCCGAGCGCAGCCGCGCCAGCAAATAGGCTCAGTCTATGAAAACCATTGGCAAACGCCTATGCATCGCTTCGCCAGCATGGTCGACGCCAGGCGCGCCGCCGGCTACGGGAAAAGAAGGGGATACCGGCCGGTTTGCGCATAGAACGCGGGGTTACCAAAAGCGCTTCGATTAGCGCGAATGAGTCCGGCCTCAATGAGCGAGGAAGGCGGCCACCTGCTCGGCCTCGAATGGCCAGTTCAGCTCGGCGCCGTTGTCGCACCGGCGCAGCACGGGGATCCGCAAGCCGTACTGCGCGACCCAGGTCTCGCTGTCGGCGATGTCCACCAGCTCGACCAGCAGGCCGTGCTCGACGAAGGGCATCAGCACCCCCTCCGCGACTTCACAGAGATGGCAACCGAGGGTTCCGAAGAGCTGGCATTCAGGGAGCATTGAACGAACCTGCAGGTATTCGCCGCGAATGGTAGCACCGGCGCTCAGGCGCCGGCGACCTGCAGCAGGCTTTCGGCCGCCTGTCGCGCTTCCTGCGCCTGTTCGCCGGGGCCGTGGATATGCGCCATCACCAGCGCGCCTTCCATCAGATATTGCAGTTGCCGCGCCAGCGGCGCCGGCTGTGCCACGCCCAGGCGCTCCAGCTGGCGCAGGAAATAGGCCTCGGTGAAGGCCTTCTGTTCGGCCGCCTGGCGGTGGATCGGGTGCGAGCGTTCGTGGAATTCGGCAGCGGCATGGATGAAGGCGCAGCCCCGAAAGGCTTCGTCCTGGAGGAACGCCTGCAGGCCGTCGAAGACCGCCAGGATCGCCGCGCGCGGCTCGAGCAGCGCCTCGGCCTCGAGCATGCGTTCGGCCATGCGCTGCCGGCGGACTTCCAGGGCGGCCATGATCAGTTCGTCCTTCGACCGGAAGTGCTTGTACAGGGTCATCTTCGCCACCCCGGACTCGGCCAGGATGCGGTCGATACCGGTGGCGTGGTAGCCCTCGCGATAGAACAGGTCGACGGCGGTGCTGAGCAGTTGCTCGCGTTTGCGGGATGTCATGGAAAGCCTCCTGAGCGGTCCATTATGCGCGAGCCTGCCGCCCCCTTGAACCGCTCTGCATCGCTCTCGCCTCGAATACCGGCAGGAAAAGGTGAAAAGGTGGCTTGAAATATACAGACCTGTCTGTCTAATATCCAGCAGACACCGCCCACACACTGGAACCCTCCGATGAAACTTTATGACCTGGATCTCTCCGGCAACGCCTACAAGGTCCGCCTTTTTCTCGCCCTGATCGGTCGCGAGGTGAGCCTGCTCACGGTCGACATCGCCAACCGCGAACACAAGACCCCGGCCTTCCTGCGCATGAATCCCCGTGGCCAGATCCCGGTGCTGGAGGATGGCGACCTGCAACTGGGCGACTCCCAGGCCATCCTGGTCTATCTGGCACGCCGCTACGCCAGCCCCGAGTGGTATCCGCTCGACCCCGCCAGCCAGGGCCGCATCGCCCACTGGCTCAGCTATGCGGCCAACGAGGTGCAGAACGGTCCGGCCAGCGCGCGCCTGATCGCCCGCTTCAACCTGCCCCTGGATGGGGAGCTGGCCCGGCGCCGGGGGCTGGAGGTGCTGCAACTGGTGGATCGCCACCTCTCCGGGCATCGCTGGCTGGCCCAGGGCGAGCTGCCGAGCATCGCCGACGTAGCGCTCTATCCCTACCTGGCGCTGGCCCCCGAAGGCGGCCTGGCGCTGGACGACTACCCGGCGCTGAACGCCTGGCTCGCGCGCATTCGCGCCCTGCCCGGCTACATTCCGATGCCCGGCCTGTAGACGACAGGAGGCCGCATGAACGAGGAGCGAGGCCCCTTTCATCCCGGCGAACTGGCGATCCAGCAACGCGCCGGGGTCCGCGAGCAGGTCGCCGGCTTCGGCAGCCGGGCGATTCGCGCCTTCATGCCGGAGCAGCACCGGGAATTCTTCGCTCAGCTGCCGATGTTGCTGGTCGGCAGTCTCGACTCCACCGGCCAGCCCAGCGCCTCGCTGCTCTGGGGCGATCCCGGCTTCGTCCATTCGCCGCAACCGACGCGCCTGCGCATCGACGGCCTGCCGGAAGCGGACGACCCGTTGGCGCCCCATCTCGAAGCCGGCGCTCGGCTCGGCATCCTCGGCCTGGAGCTGCCGACCCGTCGCCGCAACCGCATGAACGGCCGGGTCCTGGCGCGTGACGCAGAGGGCTTCACGGTTGGCGTCGAACAGTCCTTCGGCAACTGCCCGAAGTACATCCAGGCTCGTAGCTACCAGCCCGGCCCGAGAGCCCCGGGCCCCATGCTGGAAGGTAAAGGTCCCGACCCAGGCTGGCTGGCCCTGGTCGCGCGCAGCGACACGCTGTTCATCGCCAGCCAGCACGCCGATCCGCTGCGAGGCGGCGTCGACGTCTCCCATCGCGGCGGACCGCCGGGCTTTCTCCGGCTCGGCGCGGATGGCCGCCTGTGGTTGCCCGACTACGCCGGCAACCGCCTGTTCAATACCCTCGGCAACCTGCTCCAGGAGCCTCGCTGCGGCCTGCTGTTCATCGACTTCGACAACGGCGACCTGCTGCACCTGCACGCCGAGGCCGAGCTGTTCTGGCCGGGTTCGCAACCATCAATCCCCTGGCCCGCCGGCGCCGAGCGCCTGCTGGCGCTGCGCCCCGCGGCCTGGCGCTGGCGGCGCGGTCGCCTGCCGCTGGCGTTCGGCGAGCCCCAGCCATCCCCTTTTCTTCCTTCCGGTGAATATTGATGCCTTTCCTGTATCGCCTTGCCTCGTTGTTGATTGCCCTTCTCGTCCTGCCGGTGCAGGCGGCGGAAATGCGCGTCGCCCTGCTGCGCACCTCGGGAGTGGAGACCCTCGATGCGCTCACCGTCGACGGCGGCTCCTGGGTGCGCCGGGTACCGCTCAGCCATACGGCGGTTCTGATCGAGCACCACGCCGCCACCCTGCTCTTCGATACTGGCCTGGGGCGCGACATCGACGCCCAGTTCCGCACCGACATGCCCTGGTGGGCGGCGCCACTGTTCGCTTACCAGAAAGTCGTCCCGGCGCGCGACCAGTTGGACGCCGCCGGTATCCGCGTCGATCGCATCCTGCTGTCCCACGCGCACTGGGACCATGCCTCGGGCCTGGTCGACTTCCCCGAGGTACCGGTCTGGGCACCCTACGAGGAGATCGCCTTCAGCCGCATCGCCACCCCGCCGGCCGCCTTCCCCAGCCAGTTCCGCCATGGCGTGCGCTGGCGGCCTTACAGCTTCGATCCGACGCCGTTCATGGGCTTCGACAAAAGCCTCGACCTGTTTGGCGACGGCCGCCTGGTGCTGGTCCCCCTGCCCGGCCATACGCCCGGCTCGGTCGGTCTGTTCGTCACCCTCGACAGCGGGCGCCGGCTGTTCTTCAGCGGCGACACCAGTTGGCGACTCGAAGGCGTCGAAGGCCCGCGGCAGAAGTTCTTCGCCGGGCGCGCCCTGGTCGACCGCGACCCCGAGCGCACTCTCGCGCAGTTGGCGAAGATCCGCCTGCTGCTGCGCAGCGACCCGCGGCTGAGCGTGATTCCGGCGCACGACGCGCGGGTCCAGGCCGCCCTGGGCTATTTCCCGACCTGGCTGGAGTAGCCGCAAAGCCCGTCCTAGACAGGGTTCGTGCCAACCGCGGCGGACCCTCGACTAATGTCTAACAGTGGCGGCCTTCCCGTAGTGATTAAGTAGCCGGGCTGTCACAGGCCGACACGGTGTCACGCCGCCGTCATCGGCCTGCCCCAAGCGCTCGAGGAGACAATAACAATGAGCATGACCCCGATCGCCCGTGCCGTGGCTTTTGCCGCGCTGGGTTCCAGCGTTACCGTCCCATCCCTGGCCCATGCCGAGTTCATCAAGGACAGCAAGGCCAGCATCGAACTCCGCAATTTCTACTTCAACCGGGACTTCCGCCAGGAAGGCGCCAGCCAGTCCAAGGCCGAGGAATGGGCCCAGGGCTTCCTCCTGCGCTACGAGTCCGGCTATACCGAAGGCACCATCGGTTTCGGCGTCGACGCCATCGGCCTGCTGGGGGTGAAACTCGACTCCAGCCCTGACCGCAGCGGCACCGGCCTGCTCAAGCGCGACCGCGAGAGCGGCCGCGCCCAGGACGACTACGGCGAAGCCGGGATCACCGCCAAGTTGCGGGCGTCGAAGAGCACCCTGAAGATCGGCACCCTGACCCCCAAGCTGCCGGTGATCATGCCCAACGACAGCCGCCTGCTGCCGCAGACCTTCCAGGGCGGCGCGCTGAACTCCATGGAGATCGACGGCCTGACCCTGGATGCCGGGCGCCTGAAAAAGGTCAACCAGCGCGACTCCTCGGACAACGAGGACATGACCATCACCGGCGGCGGCAAGCGCAACATCGTGGTCCGTTCCGGGCTGACCTCGGACAAGTTCGACTTCGCCGGCGGCAGCTACAAGTGGACCGACAACCTCAGCACCAGCTACCACTTCGGCAAGCTCGACAACTTCTACAAGCAGCACTACCTGGGCCTGGTGCACACCCTGCCGATCGCCGACAAGCAGTCGCTGAAGTCCGATATCCGCTGGGCGCGCTCCACCGACGACGGCTCCAGCAACGTCGACAACAAGGCGCTCAACGCCATGTTCACCTACAGCCTGGGCTACCACGCCTTCGGCGTCGGCTACCAGAAGATGAGCGGCGACACCGGCTTCGCCTACATCAACGGCGCCGACCCCTACCTGGTGAACTTCATCCAGATCGGCGACTTCGCCAACAAGGACGAGAAATCCTGGCAGGCACGCTACGACTACAACTTCGCCGGCATCGGGATTCCCGGCCTGACCTTCATGACCCGCTACGTCAAGGGCGACAACATCGACCTGCTGACCACCTCGGGCGAAGGCAAGGAATGGGAGCGCGACATGGACATCGCCTACGTGTTCCAGAGCGGCCCGTTGAAGAACCTCGGGGTGAAGTGGCGTAACGCGACGATGCGCACCAACTACACCAACGACTACGACGAGAACCGCCTGATCGTCAGCTACACGCTGCCGCTCTGGTAACGGCGGGCCCGGGGGTTGGCCGCGCCGCGGTCATCCGCCCTGCGCCATAACGAAGAGGCCACCCCCGGGTGGCCTTTTTTCATGGCTACCGGAACGCCTCGTCCCGCGCCGCGCAGGGCGGTTAATGCCTCAGGTCCGGCGGAGCCGCTCCTCTCATTCGTGACTGACCGCACCGATCCTGTGGATCGACAGGTCCGCGCCGTAGTACTCCTCCTCCTGGCTCAGGCGGATACCCAGCAGCGCCTTCATCGCCCCATAGACCAGCAGGCCGCCGACGAACGCCACCGCTACCCCCAGCAGGCTGCCGATCGCCTGGCTGGCCAGGCTCACCCCGCCGAGCCCGCCCAGCGCGTGCTGGCCGAAGATCCCGCAGGCGATCCCGCCCCAGACTCCGCAGAGGCCATGCAGTGGCCAGACGCCGAGGACGTCGTCGATCTTCCAGCGCACCTGGGTCGCGGTGAACGCCCAGACGAACAGTCCGCCAGCTACCAGGCCGGTGGCCAGGGCGCCGATCGGATGCATCAGGTCGGAGCCGGCGCACACCGCCACCAGCCCGGCCAGCGGACCGTTGTGCAGGAAACCCGGGTCGTTGCGGCCGATCAGCAGCGAAGCCATGGTGCCGCCGACCATCGCCAGCAGCGAGTTGACCGCCACCAGCCCGCTGACACCGGCCAGGGTCTGGGCGCTCATCACGTTGAAGCCGAACCAGCCGATGATCAGGATCCACGAACCCAGCGCCAGGAACGGGATGCTCGACGGCGCCATCGCCACCAGCTTGCCGTCGCGATAGCGGCCGTTGCGGCTGCCCAGCAGCAGGACCGCCGCCAGCGCCAGCCAGCCGCCCACGGCATGGACTACCACGGAGCCGGCGAAATCGTGGAAAGCCGCGCCGAACTCGAGCTTCAGCCATTCCTGCAGGCCGAAATTGCCGTTCCAGATCAGGCCTTCGAAGAACGGATAGACGAAGGCCACGATCAGCGCCGTGGCGCACAGCTGCGGACCGAAACGGGCGCGCTCGGCGATGCCGCCGGAAATGATGGCCGGGATCGCCGCGGCGAAGGTCAGCAGGAAGAAGAACTTCACCAGCGCGTAACCGTTGTCCAGCGTCAGCGCCGCCGCCGGATGGAAGAACGTCACGCCGTAGGCGATCCAGTAACCGACGAAGAAATAGGCCAGCGCCGAAATGGCGAAGTCGGAGAGGATCTTCGACAGGGCGTTGACCTGGTTCTTCAGGCGCACGGTGCCGACCTCGAGGAAGGCGAAGCCGGCGTGCATCGCCAGCACCATCACCGCCCCGAGCAGGATGAACAGGGTATTGGAGCCGTGGATCAGGACTTGCACCGCGCTATTCAGGTTATCCATGGAGGGAGGCAGCCTTCAGGTGGAACGGAAGCACCACAAATGCCCATTGCCGTCTCGTCACGCACCATGACGAAGCAGAAACCCTCGTCGGATCCATCGAGGGTTGCCCGAGGCCGCTGTTCAGGTTTCCGCGGGAGGCATGGAAAAATTCGGTACTTTCCTTGGTTTTCATTGGGTTGGGCGTCCTGCCGGGGTACCCTCCGGCTTCGCCTGGCGCCCCCGGACGGGGCGCCCCAGCCGGGGACCGCACCAGGGGATTGCAAGCGCTGTACCAGCTCGCGCCCCGTCGCGAGGCATTGCCACGGGCGTCATCTCGCCGCAGCCGCGCCGACAACCCCGGCATGGCAGTCTTTAATGAAGGCAACGATGCGCGACGCCGGCGCCGGCGCCCACCCGGAAATCAGCGAGCGGTTGAACCTTCCGCCCCGCGCCTGGCTCGAAAAAACACACCCCATGACCTGAGGAGCTCGTCATGCCCCGCAAGACCACTGCAAACGCTGCAAAGGATGAACTGTTGGCCGAATTCCAGGCATTGGTCGCCGACACCGAGAAACTCCTGCAAAGCACCGCCGACGTGGCGGGCGATCAGGCGGAAGAGATTCGCGGCAAGATCCACGACAGCCTCAAGCGCGCCCGCGATACCCTGCGCGACACCAAGGACTCGCTGAAGGACAACGTCCGCGAGCGCAGTCAGGCCGCCGTCGATGCCACCGAGGTCTACGTCGGCGAACATCCGTGGCAGAGCATCGGCATCGCCGCCGGCGTCGGCTTCCTGCTCGGCCTGCTGGTCAGCCGGCGCTGAGCCATGAGCGAAGGAAAGGATCCGGCCGACGGCCGCCCCTCCCTGCGGCGCTTCGGCGCCGCCTTCCTCGGCCTGTTGCACGGCCATGTCGAGCTGTTCGGCATCGAGCTGCAGGAACAGAAGGCCAACACCCTGCGCCTGCTGCTGTTCGCCGGGCTGGCCCTGGTGTTCGCCCTGCTCCTGCTGGTCGGCCTGTCGCTGCTGGTGCTTATCCTGTTCTGGGACACCAACCGCCTCGCCGCGGCGCTCGGCCTGTGCCTGTTCTACGTGAGCGGCTCGCTGTTCTGCGGCTGGCGCCTGTACCAGTCGATCAACGACGAAAGCTCGCCGTTCAGCGCCACCCTGGAAGAACTGGCCAACGACCGCGAACGACTGCTGCCATGACGAGGAGACGCGCATGAGCCAACTACCGGTGAACGCGACGGGCCTGTCCCGTCGCGAATTGCGCAAGGCGGTGATTCGCCTGCGCCTGGAGATGCAGCGCCAGCAATTGCGTCGCGAAGGCCAGTTGCTGGTGCAGCCCTTCCGCCAGGCCCAGGGCCTCGGCCACAACCTCGGCCAGCAGTTGTTCGGCGGCGGCAACGCGGCGCTGTGGGGTGCCGGCGGAGCCGCCCTGCTCGGCCTGTTGCTGGGCAAGGGCGGACGCTGGCAGCGCCTGCTGCGCCTGGGCGTCACCCTGGCCCCGCTATTGCTCGGCCTGCGCAAGCAGAAAGGCCGTTGAGGGTCGCGCCGACCGGTAGCGGTCGGCGCCTTCCCACAGCCGCCCCACGCGACGATTGAGCTTGCCGGGGCAAACCGTTAGCGTGTCCGCATCGCCTCAGCGCATTCCTGGAATTCCCGATGGACTGGCAGACCCTGCTCACCCGCGAACGGCTCGGAAAGCCGGTACACAGCAACGATGAACTGGGCCGCAGCGCCTTCCACAAGGATCACGACCGGATCATCTTCTCCGGCGCGTTCCGTCGCCTGGGACGCAAGACCCAGGTCCACCCGGTCTCCAGCAACGACCATATCCATACCCGCCTGACCCACTCGCTGGAAGTCGCCTGCGTCGGCCGTTCGCTGGGCATGCGGGTCGGCGAGATCCTCCGCGACGAACTGCCCGAGTGGTGCGACCCCAGTGATCTCGGGGTGATCGTGCAGTCAGCCTGCCTGGCCCACGACATCGGCAACCCGCCGTTCGGCCATTCCGGCGAGGACGCCATCCGCAACTGGTTCCAGCAGGCCGCCGGACGCGGCTGGCTGGACGAGATGAGCGATGCCGAACGTTCCGACTTCCTCCATTTCGAGGGCAACGCCCAGGGTTTCCGGGTCCTCACCCAGCTCGAATACCACCAGTTCGACGGCGGCACCCGCTTGACCTACGCCACCCTCGGCACCTACCTGAAGTACCCCTGGACCTCGCGCCACGCCGAATCGCTGGGCTACAAGAAGCACAAGTTCGGCTGCTACCAGAGCGAGTTGCCGCTGCTCGAACAGATCACCCAGAAGCTCGGCATGCCGCAACTCGACGATGAACAATGGGCACGCCATCCGCTGGTCTACCTGATGGAGGCGGCGGACGACATCTGCTACGGCCTGATCGACCTCGAGGACGGCCTGGAGATGGAACTGCTGGAATACAGCGAGGTCGAGGCGCTGCTGCTCGGGCTGGTCGGCGACGACCTGCCCGACACCTATCGCCAGCTCGGCCCCCGGGATTCTCGGCGGCGCAAGCTGGCGATCCTTCGTGGCAAGGCCATCGAGCACCTGACCAACGCCGCCGCCCGCGCCTTCGTCGACCAGCAGCAGGCCCTGCTCGCCGGGCGCCTCGGCGGCGACCTGGTGGAGCACATGCACGGGCCGGCCAAGCTCTGCGTGCAGCGGGCCAAGGCCATCGCCCGGGAAAAGATCTTCCAGGACAAGCGCAAGACCCTTCACGAGATCGGCGCCTACACCACCCTGGAAATCCTCCTCAACGCCTTCTGCGGCGCGGCGCTGGAGCAATACGGCGGGCATACGCCGTCGTTCAAGAGCCGACGCATCCTCGACCTGCTCGGTCGCAACGCACCCGATCCGCAGTGGCCGTTGTACCGCGCCTTCCTCCAGGTGATCGACTTCATCGCCGGGATGACCGACAGCTACGCCACGGAAATGGCCCGGGAGATGACCGGACGCTCGAGCCCGGTCTGAGCCTCACACCACCGAAGCCGCCAGTTGCTCCTGGAGCTCCTCCTGCAACGCCTCGAGGGCCAGCCGGAGCTTCTCGGCGAGTCCCCGCAGGCGCTCATCGCCTTCGCCCTGGCGGCAGGCCTGCTCCAGCGCCACACAGGCCTCCAGCAGCACGCGCGCCTCGATCATCCGCGCGGCGCCCTTGATCCGGTGCGCGTGATCGGCGAGCCCGGCCCTGTCGGCCCCGTCGAGCAATGCCGCGAGCAGTTGCAGATCGTGCCGGTTGCTGTCGAGCAGGGTTTCCAGCAGTTCCCGGACCCGCTCCGCACGCCCGCCACCGAGCGCATGGAGGGTGCTGGCGTCGTAGAGCCCCTGGGCTGGCGCGGCGACCTGGGCGAAGGAAGCCGCGAGATAGTTGCGCAGCGTTTCCAGGCCAAGCGGCTTGAACAGGCAATCGTCCATGCCCGCTTCGCGACAGCGCTGCACTTCGTCCGGCTCGGCGTCGGCGGTGTAGCCGAGGATCAGGATCGGCGCCCGACGTTCGCGCCGCTCCTGCTCGCGGACGTCGCGCGCCAACTGGTAGCCGTTCAGGCGCGGCATGTTGCAGTCGGTGATCAGCACGTCGAAATGATCGTCGCTCCACAATTCCAGCGCCACCTGCCCATCCTCCGCCTCTTCCACCCGGTGGCCGAGGAACTCCAGCTGCTGGCGCAGCAGTACCCGGTTGGGCGGATAGTCGTCGGCGATGAGGACATGCAAGCGGCGCGGCGGCTCGCTGGAAAGAATCAGCGACTCGTGGCCGGGTTCCGGCGTTTTCGCTCCGCACCGGCGCAACAGCAGGTCCAGCGAGACCAGCGTCCCCTTTCCCGGCTCGCTGTGCATCTCGATGTCGCCCCCCATCAGGTCCACCAGCTTGCGGCAGATCGCCAGGCCGAGGCCGGTCCCGCCCTGTACCGTGCGCCCCTTGGCCACCTGGATGAAAGGCTGGAACAGGCGCGCCTGGTCGGCCGGCGCGATGCCGATGCCGGTGTCCTCGACCGCCAGCCGGACGACCGCCCGCCCCTCGTCCAGGTTCTTCTCCTGGAGACGGATCGTCACCTGTCCCTGCTCGGTGAACTTGATCGCGTTGCTCACCAGGTTCGACAGCACCTGCTTGAAGCGCAAGGGGTCGATCAGCACGTCACATCCGGGGGTGTCGCCCAGTTCCACGCCAAGCCGCAGCCCCTTCTGCCTGGCCAGGCCTTCGAACATGCGGCGCACCGACTCCACCACTTCGCGCAGGCGAACCCGTTCGGGCGTGAGGATCAGGTGGCCCGACTCGATCTTGGCGACGTCGAGAATATCGCCGATCAGCAACTGCAGGGAACCGGCCGCCTCGTAGGCGACTTCCAGCGAGGCGCGCTCGGGTTGCCCGGGCGCCAGGCGCTGCAATACCAGCTCGAGGATGCCGATGACCGCGTTCATCGGCGTACGGATCTCGTGGCTCATGGTCGCCAGGAACACGCTCTTGGCCCGGTTCGCCTCGTCCGCCTGGCGCATCGCTTCGCGCAACTGGCGAGCCAGGCGTTCGCGCTCGGTGATGTCGATCCAGCCGTTCATCAGGCCGAGCACCCGTCCCTGGCGGTCCCGGTAGGGCGTGACCCAGTGGTGGATTTCCAGCAGCTGGCCACCGATGCGCACGGTCATGTCGGTGAAACTCGCCGTCCCGCCCCGCGCCACCGCCAGGCATTGCCGGTGCATGAGCCGGGCCTTGCCGCCCTCGACCCAGTCGGAATCGGTCAGCAGGGTGCCGCGCGCCTGCTCGCGGGTCATGCGCAGGCTGTCCAGGTAATTCCGGTTGCAGGCCAGCAGCCGTCCGTCGAGCGTGCGGATGCTCACCGGATAGGGAATCCCGTCGACCAGCGCCTGCTTCAGTGCCAGGCGATCGCTAAGATCGGCCTCGGTGCGCTGCCAGCGCCTGAGCCTGAGCTGCAGCACGGTATTCCAGGCCAGGCAGGCGACGCTGGCCAGGCAGGCCACCAGCAGGCCGAGCATCAGGCTGGACGGGGTTGGCGAACGCAAGCCGTCGACGGGGAGGCGTGCCGGGGTTTCGGCGGATAACTGCCATGCCCGCGAAACCGAAGCGGCGCCGAGCGCGCGCCCCGGTTCGGGGACGGGAGGAACGGTAGCGGAAACCGCCGGTGGGTATCCGGGACTTTCCGCCTTCGACGGTAGGACATGTCCCGCCATGAAGACGAACACGAGAAACAGGCTCAGGCACGCGGCGCGCTTGTGGAACTTCATTCGCCCCGGCCCTTATATGAGCGCATTGCGTTTGGCGAACTCGATAAGATCCACCAGAGAACCGGCGTTCAACTTCAACAACAGGCGCGCCTTGTAAGTACTGACCGTCTTGTTGCTGATGAACATCTGCTCGGATATCTGCTTGTTCGAATAGCCCTGGCTCAGATACTGCAATACCGATACTTCCCGATCGGACAGACGTCCGAGCAACTCCACGTCGTCCGAATAGGCGCCCTGCTGCACCGGGCGCATGGCCGAACTGGGGAAGTAGCTGTAGCCCGAGGCCACCGCGTTGACCGCCGTTACCAGCTCGGCCAGCCCGCCCTGCTTGCAGACGAAGCCCGCGGCCCCCGCCTGCATGCTGCGCAAGGCGAACAGCGAGGCGCTCTGGCCGGTGAGGACGAGGATCTTCACCGGCAGGCCCAGGACCGTCAGGCGGCTGATGACCTCCAGGCCGTCCAGCCGGGGGATACCGATGTCGAGGATGACCAGATCCGGTTTCAACTCGCGCCCCAGGCTGATGGCGTCAACGCCATTGTCGGTATCGCCGACGATCTGGTGTCCCTCGGCTTCCAGCAACATCTTCATGGCCATGCGAATCACGGGATGATCGTCGACTATCAGAATACGGCTCATTGTCTGATTTCCTTGCCAATTAAAAATTCAGAAAAAATCCTCCTGAGCAAGATATAGACAGGAGCCATATTGTCGAGATATCCGATGGCGACTTATATACTTTAAGGAATATTCTCACGGGAACTTAATTTATTTCTTACGGCCAATTCAAAACAACATATATTGCCAAGCAGTTAGCCTAGTTATCCAACAAGAACATGAGCGCTTATATACATGCTCTCCCGGATCGTTATCTGCCAGGGCCTGTTGAATAGTTCGTCAGAGCGTCGGATTAATGCTATCCGTCTGCCCGCGCGGTGTCGGATAGGCGGGAACGGGAAAAAGGCAGGAGGGCGGCGGTCGGAAGTCCGGCCGCTGAGCGCGGGTACGGGGGAGGAAGACGCTGCCGCCACCCGCGACGGGATGGCGGCGTGGTCGCTTAGGGCTTCGGCAGCACCGACTGCTCGGGATACCAGGCATCCACCAGCGCGCCGACCTCGACGCTGGCCAGTTCCGGTTGCTGCTTCAACCAGGCCTCGATCAGGGCCCGCTGCTCTTCATTGACCGAGCCACGGCGCGCCAGGCAGACGAAACCGAATTCGTCACAGCCGCCATAGGTCAGTTCGTTGGCTTCGATCGCCTGATCGATGAAGCGCAACATGAAAGCGTTCACCGCATCGGCATCCACGCCTTCCTTGTAGTGGAAGTTCAATTCGAAACCCAGCTCCTGGAATTCATCGACGCACAATTTCTTGCGCAGGCGGCGGGAACGATTAGTAGCCATGGCGGCATCTCCTGGATTGACGCTCCATTGGCGGAGCCTCGCATTACAGACAGTAGCCGACGCCGCTGGAACCGCGGGCGAACCCCGGCAAGCTCCGCGCGGCGCGGCCGGATTGCCGGCGCACTCTACCAGTTCCGACCATTCGGCGATATGACGGCGAACGCCGCGAAACTCCAGCGCATCGTTATCCGCCTTGCGGCATAATGAGCAAGACGGCCTCTTCGCGTGATGCCCGTCTCTTTTTTCAGGTTCGCTTCGTTTTTCATCTTCATTTCATTTTCTACCCTCCGTCTTCAAGGGTTCTTCATTAATGTTCAAGTCGCTGCGTACTCTTGCCTTCGCCACGCTCCTGCCTTTCGCCCTTCCCACCCTCGCCCAGGTCAACGCCAGCCTGCCGGCCAACGTGCAGAAAGCCCTGCAGACCAACAAGCTGACCGGCAACGACCTGTCGCTGGTGCTGATTCCGCTCGACGGCCCGGGCAATCCCACCTACTACAACGCCGACGTCTCGGTGAACCCGGCCTCGACCATGAAGCTGTTCACCACCTATGCCGCCCTGGAAATGCTCGGCCCGACCTACCAGTGGAAGACCGAGTTCTACACCGACGGCCAGCTGAAGAACGGGGTGCTCAACGGCAACCTCTACCTCAAGGGCGGCGGCGACCCGAAACTGAACATGGAGAAGCTCTGGCTGCTGATGCGCGACCTGCGCGCCAATGGCGTGACCAAGGTCACCGGCGACCTGGTGCTCGACCGCGGCTACTTCAACATCCCCCAGCTGCCGGTATTCAACGACGACGGCGGCGACGACACCAAGCCGTTCCTGGTCGGCCCGGATTCGCTGCTGGTCAACCTTAAGAGCGTGCGCATGGTGGTGCGTACCGACGGCAACAAGGTCAGCGTGCAGATGGACCCGCCTCTGGCCAACGTACGCATCGACAACCAGGTGAAGATGACCGGCGCCGCCACCTGCCCGGCCTGGCCGAAGCTGCGTTTCAGCCCGGTGACCCAGTTCGACGGCACCACCCTGCTGGCCACCGGGCAGATTCCCCAGGGCTGCAGCGCGCAGACCTACATGTCGCTGCTCGACCATCCCGGCTACACCGCCGGCGCGGTGCGCGGCATCTGGCAGGAACTGGGCGGCAGCATCCTCGGCAAGGATCGCCAGGGTAGCGTGCCGCGCAACGCCACGCTGATCGCCAAGGCCTTCTCGCCAGACCTGGTGGAGATCATTCGCGACATCAACAAGTACAGCAACAACACCATGGCCCGGCAGCTGTTCCTTTCCATCGGCGCGCAGTTCCGCAACAGCGCCGATGGCGACGACGCCCAGGCCGCGCAGCGGGTGGTGCGGCAGTGGCTGGCGCGCAAGGGCATCACCGCGCCGCGCCTGGTGATGGAGAACGGCTCCGGGCTGTCGCGCCAGGAACGGGTCAGCGCGCGCGAAATGGCGGCCATGCTGCAGGCCGCCTGGCACAGCCCCTACGCGGCGGAATTCATTTCCTCGCTGCCGCTGGCCGGCCTCGACGGCACCATGCGCAAGCGCCTGCGGCGCACCGCTCTGGTCGGCGAGGCGCACGTGAAGACCGGCACCCTCAATACGGTACGCGCCCTCGCCGGCTTCAGCCGCGACGCCAGCGGGCACAACTGGGTGGTGGTGGCGATCCTCAACAGCCCGCGCCCGTGGGGCGCCTCGGCGATCCTCGACCAGGTGCTGCTGAGCCTGCACGCGCGGAAATAAGGCACAGTACGAAAAAAGGCCGCCAGCGGTTTCCCGCTGGCGGCCTTTTTCATGAATACCGCTCGCCTCAGCGAACGGTGATTCTCCAGGCCCGATGGATCTTCGGATTCCGCGCGAAATCCGGATCGAGGGTTTCGCCCGTGATCTCCTCGACCGCATAGCGGGCCTGCACGCTCTCGTCCAGTTCGAACTTGCGGAAGTTGTTGGAGAAATACAGCACCCCACCCGGCGCCAGCCGCGCCATGGCCAGGTCGAGCAGCTCGACCTGGTCGCGCTGCACGTCGAACACGCCTTCCATGCGCTTGGAGTTGGAGAAGGTCGGCGGGTCGATGAAGATCAGTTCGTACTGGCCATCGTCCTCCCGCAGCCATTCCATCACGTCGCTGTGCACCAGGCGCTGCCTGTCGGAGAACCCGTTGAGCGACAGGTTGCGCCGCGCCCAGTCCAGGTAGGTCTTCGACAGGTCGACGCTGGTGGTGCTGCGCGCGCCACCCCGGGCCGCATGCACGGTGGCCGTGGCGGTGTAGCAGAACAGGTTGAGGAAGCGCTTGCCGGCCGCTTCCTTCTGGATACGCAGGCGCATCGGCCGGTGGTCGAGGAACAGGCCGGTGTCCAGATAGTCGGTCAGATTCACCAGCAGGCGCACGCCGCCCTCGCCGACCTCGAGGAACTTGCCCTCGCTGCTCTGCCGTTCGTACTGCTTCTTGCCGGCCTGGCGCTCGCGGCGCTTGACCACCACCCGCTCCTGGGCCACGCTCAGCGCCTGCGGGATCGCCGCCAGGGCATCGAACAGGCGCGCCTGGGCCTTGGCCGGATCGACCGACTTGGGCGCGGCATACTCCTGCACATGCACCCAGTCGCCGTAGATATCCACCGCCAGCGCGTACTCCGGCATGTCGGCATCGTACAGGCGATAGCACTCGACCTTGTCGCGGCGCGCCCACTTGCCCAGTTGCCGGAGGTTCTTCTGCAGGCGGTTGGCGAACATCTGCCCGCCCTCGCTCAGCCGCGCCGGCTCGCTCGGCGCCCGCGCCTGGCCATCGTCATTGCGCTCGCCGCGCTCGCCGGTGACGAACTGGCGCGGCTCGACCTGGATCATCAGCAGCTTGCAGGCCAGCGCGCCGTTCCAGAACGCGTACTGCTTGTGGCTACGGATACCCATGCGCTTGCCCAGCTCCGGCGCCCCGGTGAATACCCCTGCGCTCCAGCCGATGCAACTCTGGCGCAGGCGCTCGCCGAGGTTCTGGTAGAGATAGAGCAGGCTGGCTTCGTCGCCGAGGCGCTCGCCATAGGGCGGGTTGCAGATCACCAGGCCGGCCTGGCCCTTGTCCGGGCGCGGCTCGAAAGTCGCCAGTTCGCCCTGGTAGATCTTCACCCAGTCGGCCACCCCGGCACGCTCGATATTGTTGCGCGCCGGCTGGATCAGGCGCGGGTCGGCCTCGTAGCCGCGAATCCACAACGGCGCCCTGGCCAGGCCGGCCGCCGCGCGCTGCTGCGCTTCCTCGTGGAGCTTGCGCCACAGCGCCGGCACATGCCCCAGCCAGTTGCTGAAGCCCCAGCGCTCGCGCCTGAGGTTCGGCGCGATGTCGGCGGCCATCAGCGCCGCCTCGACCAGGAAGGTGCCGACGCCGCACATCGGGTCGGCCAGGGCGCCACCTTCGGCGGCGATCTTCGGCCAGCCGGCACGGATCAGGACGGCCGCCGCCAGGTTCTCCTTCAGCGGCGCGGCGCCCTGCTGCAACCGGTAGCCGCGCTGGTGCAGGCTGTGCCCGGAGAGATCGAGGGAAAGCGTCGCCTGGCCACGATCCAGGTGCAGGTGCACGCGCACGTCGGGGTTGACCTTGTCTACCGAAGGCCGCCGGCCGGAACGCTCGCGCAGGTTGTCGACGATCGCGTCCTTGACCTTCAACGCACCGAAGTGAGTGTTGTCGATTCCCGAGCCCTTGCCGCTGAACTCCACCGCGAGGGTGCCGCCGGCATCCAGGTGGTCTTCCCAGTTCACCGCGTGGACCGCCAGGTACATGGACTCGGCGTTCTCCACCGGGAACCGCGCCAGCACCAGCAACACCCGGTTGGCCAGGCGCGACCACAGGCACAGGCGATAGGCCACTTCCAGGCTGCCCTGCCCGCGCACCGCCGACACCTGCGCGCGCGCCTCGCTCAGGCCGAGTTCCTGCGCCTCTTCCAGGAGCAGGCTCTCGAGACCCTTGGGGCAAGTCAGAAACAATTCGTAAACATCAGCCATATCGCCTTCCCGGGCCGCAGCCCTTGTCAGTGGAAGCACCCTCATGGGCACTTCTTCGGCACCTGGGTGCCATGCTTCGATTGCCGGGCGACCCCGGCGTTGCTCGCTGCGACCCCGAGTCGCAGTCTGGGCGACCCTTCGTCGGAATGCGAGGAAATCTCAATTGGTAGGGAAGCAACTTGTTATAAGGAGCAACCCCGCGCCCCTGCGGCGTTAGCGCCGGAATCCAGGCGTCATGACCCTGCAACATATGGCCCTATCGACGAAAGCGTTAAGTCTTTATGACAAATCGGTCATTCACACGCCTGAACGCTTTGGTTAGAACTCCAGTTAATCCGCCACCGCAACGGTGTCGGGCGAGGGTCGTCACGCCGGCAACGACCCCTTTCGGCGAAAGCTTCGCCAGGCCTCCCCTGGGGGCCAACGGGACATAACAGTCAACAAGTGAGGGCAACACCCTATGAGAAGACTTAAGCGTGATCCGTTGGAAAGAGCCTTCTTGCGTGGTTATCAGAACGGCATAACCGGTAAATCTCGTGATCTTTGTCCGTTCACCCATCCTACGACGCGGCAGTCCTGGCTCAACGGCTGGCGCGAGGGCCGCGGCGACAACTGGGACGGTCTCACTGGCACGGCCGGCTTACAGCGTCTCAATCAACTCCAGCACGTGTAAGCGACAACACGGATAGCACCGATTTCCCCAAGGCACGCCCCATCCGGGCGGCGGGCGCAAGCCCAAGGGCTCCGCAAGGAGCCCTTTTCAATTCCGCCGCGGCAATGCGGCGATGGCGTCGACCGCCTCGCGGATCAGCGCCGGCCCCTTGTAGATGAAACCCGAATAGATCTGCACCAGGCTCGCCCCGGCGGCGATCTTCTCCGCCGCGTGCGCACCCTCGGTGATGCCGCCGGCGGCGATGATCGGCAGGCGTCCGCCCAGTTCGCCGGCCAGTACCTTCACCGTATGCGTGCTTTTTTCCCGCACCGGCGCGCCGGACAGGCCTCCCGCCTCGTCACCATGCGGCAGGCCTTCCACGCCCTCGCGGCCGAGGGTGGTGTTGGTCGCGATCACCGCGTCCATCCCCGCCTCGACCAGCGCCGCGGCGACCAGCGCGGTTTCCTCGTCGCTCATGTCCGGGGCGATCTTGATCGCCAGCGGTACCCGCCGGCCATGCCGCAGCGCCAGGTCTTCCTGGCGCTGGCGCAGGGCCTCCAGCAACTGCTTGAGCGAGTCGCCGAATTGCAGGCTGCGCAGCCCGGGGGTGTTCGGCGAGCTGACGTTGACGGTGACGTAGCTGGCGTCGGCGTAGACCTTGTCCAGGCAGGTCAGGTAGTCGTCCACCGCACGCTCCACCGGGGTATCGAAGTTCTTGCCGATGTTGATTCCCAGCACGCCGCGATACTTCGCCGCGCGCACCCGCGCCAGCAGATGGTCGACGCCGTGGTTGTTGAAACCCATGCGGTTGATGATCGCGCTGGCCTGCGGCAGGCGGAACAGGCGCGGCTTGGGATTGCCCGGCTGCGGACGCGGAGTGACGGTGCCGATCTCGATGAAACCGAAACCGAGCTGGCCGAAGCCGTCGATGGCGTCGCCGTTCTTGTCCAGGCCCGCAGCCAGCCCCACCGGGTTGGGAAACTCCAGGCCCAGCACAGATACCGGCAGGCTCGCCGGCCTGGGCGCCAGCAGGCGGTTCAGGCCCAGGCGACCGCCGGCCCCGATCAGGTCGATGGACAGCTCGTGGGAGGTTTCCGGGGACAGTTTGAACAGCAGCTGGCGGGCCAGGGTGTACATGGTCGGGCATCGGTCGGCAGAATGAAGGGTGCCGATTATAGCCGTCGAGCGCCCGCTCAGGCGAGGCGTTGCAGCGCCAGCAAGCGGCCATCCTCGCTGAAATCCAGGCGGAACGTGCCGTGCACGCCATCGTGGCCGATGAACGGCCGCAGGTGATGGGCCGGCAGGTTGACCCGGCGGCCGTCGCGACTGCGCAGCAGGACCCGATTGGCCCTTCCGCCGTAGATGGCCCGCAGGCGTTCGCCGGACAGGGCGATATCCATGATGAGACTGGGCATGGAGGCCCTCGCTTGAATGAACCCCGCTAGCTTGCCACAAACCACGCGGTTGAATTCCACGCCCGAACCTGTGCTTCAATGGACGGACCGTCGCCATCCCCCTTCCGCGTCTTTCCGCGTCGGTAGCCGAGCCCGAGGAGCCCACCGCCGATCATGAGTTCCAACTCGCGTAGCCACAGCACCTTCACCGGCCGCCTGTCCGCGCTCGCCAGTCGCCTGCGCCTGGGCGCCGCGCGCAGCGACACCCGCGAGCTACGCGAACGGGCCGCCGCCCTCGACCTGCCCTTCCAGGCCTTGCGGCGTCCGGAACCGAGCATCTGGTGGCAGGCGGGGCCGCCCCTGCACACCCTGGCCGAGCTGCCGCGCGGCGCGCTGTCCGGCCCGGTCCAGGAAGACAAGGCGGAGGCCCACGCGATCCTCCGGCGCCTCGTGCGGGTCCGCCAGAGCACCCTGGAAGCGCTCGACCTGAAGACCGTCGAGGGCGTGTGCAGCCGCGAGATCCTCGTCGAGACGCCCTGCCCGCGCCTGGAAGACCTGGCCGCCGCCGACGTCTGCCGCGGCGTGCGGATCATCAGCTACAAGGATTTCGTCAAGGCCATGAGCCTGGCCCTGCCGCGCTTCACCAGCGGCGAACGCATCCGCCTGCGCCAGGCTGCCTGGCACGGCGAACGCCTGTTCTGGGCTGGCGAGCGGCAGGCCTGCGCCTTCGCCGCGGCGATCGTCTATGCCCGGCGTCGCGAGCTGGAGCTGAAGCTGCCGGCACAACTGGAGCGCTACGACCTGGAGCCCGGCGCGCTGGACGAACTGGAGCAGCGCTACCACATGCTGCGGATCCCGGCCCAGGCCTGGTCCGAGCCGACCTTCATGAGCCTGCTGCTGGACACCGGCCTGCCCTATGCGCGGCTCGCCCTGTTCACCCCGGAAACCCCGGAATGCCTGCTGCTGCCGCGCGGCGACGAACGCGCGGACTCCTTCGGCGAGGGGCTGCGGGCAGCCGGCGCGGCAGACGTGGTGAAGTATCTGAAACAACTGTAGGCAGCCGGCCAGGGCTGGCCAGCAGGCGCCCCGCCGTGCATCCTCGTGCGGACCCACACAGGAGCGTCCGCATGACCCTATCCCGCCTCAGCCTCTGCCTCGCCCTCGCTTGCGGCCCCGCGCTGGCCAGCCAGGCGCCGGTCTACGGCGAACGCCTGGAAGGCTTCGACTACGCCTACCCGGTGCGCTACCTCGACTTCACCTCCCAGGGCCAACCGCTGAGCATGGCCTATCTCGACGTCGCGCCGAAGCGGCCCAACGGCCGCACCATCGTGCTCATGCACGGCAAGAACTTCTGCGCCGGCACCTGGGAACGCACCATCGACGTACTCGCCGATGCCGGCTACCGGGTGATCGCCGCCGATCAGGTCGGTTTCTGCAAGTCGAGCAAGCCGGCCCATTACCAGTACAGCTTCCAGCAACTGGCGGCCAACACCCGGGGCCTGCTGGAACATCTCGGCATCACCCGGGCCAGCGTGATCGGCCACTCCATGGGCGGCATGCTCGCTACCCGCTACGCCCTGCTCTATCCGCGACAGGTCGAGCGGCTGGTACTGGTCAACCCCATCGGCCTGGAGGACTGGAAAGCTCTGGGCGTGCCCTGGCGCAGCGTCGACGACTGGTACAGGCGCGACCTGCAGACCAGCGCCGAAGGCATTCGCCAATACCAGCAGGCCACCTATTACGCCGGGGAGTGGCGCCCCGAGTTCGAGCGCTGGGTGCAGATGCAGGCCGGCATGTACCGCGGCAAGGGGCGCGAGGCGGTGGCCTGGAACTCGGCGCTGACCTACGACATGATCTTCACCCAGCCGGTGGTCTACGAGCTGGATCGGTTGCAGGTGCCGACCCTGCTGCTGATCGGCGAAAAGGACAACACCGCCATCGGCAAGGACGCCGCGCCGGCGGAGCTGAAGGCCAGGCTGGGCAACTACGCGCAGCTCGGCAAGGAAGCCGCGCGACGGATTCCCCGGGCGACCCTGGTGGAGTTCCCCGACCTCGGCCATACCCCGCAGATCCAGGCGCCGCAACGCTTCCACCAGGCGCTGCTGAAAGGCCTGGAAGACCAGCCCTGAGGCTCTCCCGGCGGCGCCACCTCGCTGGTTTCCGGCCCCCTCGCCTATCCTTGTCCGGCGTCAATACCGGCGCCCGCCCGCGGCGCTTCACTGGAGGCGCCGCGCGGGCCAGACCGCCGGCGCCCTCATCCACATGGAGGTTCATCGTGTTCCGTCGCCATTCCCGTTCGCTGTTCGCCAGCCTGCTGCTGGCCGGCGCCCTGCCCGTCCACGCCGAACTGCCCCGCGCGCCCGGCTATATCGATGACAGCGACTACCCGGCCGCCGCCCGCCAGCGCATCCTGCCAGCGATGTTCGAGCAGGAACTGGGCAGCCTGCGCTACCTTGCCAAGCCGGACGATCCGCTGATCACCCAGGCCGAGAGCAGCGACTTCCAGCGCACCAGCGACTATCGCGAGACGCGCGCCTACCTGGAGAAACTGGTGGCCGCCTCCTCCGGCCGCCTCGCCCTGCGCGAGCTGCCCGAACCCAGCGCCGAAGGCCACCCCATGCTGCTGGTGACCGCCTCCAGCGAGTCCGACAAGTCCCCTGCCGGCCTGCGACGCTCCGCCAAGCCGACCCTGCTGGTGCAGGCCGGGATCCACCCCGGCGAAGCCAATGGCAAGGATGCGATGTTCATGCTGCTGCGCGACATGAGCGCCGCCGACCGTCCGCTCGCCGGCCTGCTGGAAAGGATCAACCTGCTGTTCATCCCGGTGGTCAACGTCGATGGCGACCTGCGCCGCAGCGCCTACGGGCGGATCAACCAGAACGGCCCGCAGCAGACCGGCTGGCGGGTCAATGGCCGCAACCTCAACCTCAATCGCGACTTCACCAAGCTCGACAGCGCGGAGATCCGCAACGTCGCCTGGGTGTTCAACCAGTACGAGCTGAGCTTCTTCGCCGACACCCACTCCACCGACGGCGCCATGTATCCCTACGACAGTTCCTACTGCCACAACGGCAACGGCTGGTCGCCGGCGAGCAGCGCCTGGATGGACAAGGTCATGCGCACGCCGGTGTACCGGGCACTGGAAAGCCAGGGGCACGTGGTCCACGAATGCATCAGCCTGAACGACAACCAGGATCCGACCAAGGGCTACTATCCGTACCGCACCGACCTCGCGCGCTTCTCCAACCAGTACGGCGACATCCGCAACGTGCCGTCGATCCTCATAGAGCAGCACGCGTTGCATCCGTACAAGACCCAGGTGCTGGGCAACTACGTGATGCTCAAGGCCATGTTCGAGGTGATCGGCGAGCAGGCCGCCAGTCTGCGCCAGGCCATCGCCAAGGACCGCGAGCGCCTGCTGCGGCAGAAAGACGTGATCCTTACCTGGAAGCCCGGCAAGGCCGCCGAGACGCCGTTCGTGGTCGGCGCCTACCGCTACGAGCAATCGCCGATCACCGGGGCCCGGACCATCGTCTGGAGCAACCGGCCGAAGACGCTGAGGGTACCGGTGACCGACAACGGCGTGCCCGACCTGGTGGTGCCCAGGCCCAAGCGCTTCATCGTGCCCGCGCAATGGCACGAGGTGATCGCCCGGATCAAGGCCCATGGCATCCGCTACACCACCCTGGAGCAACCGACCGAGGTCGCGGTGACCCTCTATCGCATGGACGACATCAAGCTGGCCGACGGCTTCGAGCCGGATCGCGCCCAGGGCAAGCGGATCCCCGGCTACGAAGGCCACCTGCTGGTCAGCGCCACGCCGAAGCCGTTCCAGCGCCTGCAGACCTTCCCCGCCGGCTCGCTGGCGATAGACACCGACCAGCCGCTCGGGGTTCTGGCGATCGACCTGCTGCAACCGCAGAGTCCGGATTCGTTCTGGTCCTGGGGCTTCTTCAACGCGACCCTGGTGGCCGCCGAGGAACCGGAGGAATACGTGATGGAGCCGATGGCGCGCAAGATGCTGGCCGAAGACCCGGCGTTGAAGGCCGCCTTCGACAAGCGCCTGCGCGAGGACAAGGCCTTCGCCGCCGACCCGCAGGCGCGCCTGCAGTGGTTCTACCAGCGCACGCCGTTCCATGACGTCAACGCCTTCGTCTATCCGGTGGGGCTGGTGTTCTAGACCAGTTCCGGCCGGGTGGCGGACAGCCTCCGGCGGCGCTTCTCCAACCCGCCTCGGCGCCCCGTGCCGAACGGGCCCTGGCCGGCTTGCCGGCCCCCACTGCCCTGGCCACGGGGTGTCCGCCCGATGGCGTCGGGCAGGCATTCACGGCGGATAACCCTTCGGGTTGTTCGCCCTGCCGGCAACGTCCCGCCTCGGCGCAACCCGCCGCACGGGCTCGAACCGACGTACCGGGACATACCCGCGACACGCTGGCCCAACCCTCTTCCGTACGGGAGAGGTTTGGAGCGAGGGTGGGTCAGCGCAGGCGGAGCTGTTTCAGGCTTCCTCGTTCGACGCGGATGCTTTTTCATTCGAGGCGGGTGTTTTCCTCGCCTTGCGTTGCCGCTTGCGCCTGGGCTTCACCGGCTCGTCCTCCGGCGGCGCCAACTCCCGCTTGCGTACCTTTTCCAGGATTTCCTGGTGCTGCTCGCGCCAGGTCGGCATGTCCAGCCCCTGCAACTCGAGCAGTTCGGGATTGCGCTCCACCAGATAGACCGCCGCCTCCTGCGCGGCCTCGGCGACCCTCCAGGCGGCCGAGTGGGTTTCGATCTCGCCCTCGTAGGCGATCCAGTCGCTGAACTCCGGGAAGGTCCCGCAAACCTTCTCGAAGTCCTGGTCGTGCATGCGCTGCTGGCCGCTCTCGATATTCTCCAGGCGCTTGGGATCCATGCCGACGATCTCGGCGAACTGCGGCCGGTTCAGGCCCATCAGCGTGCGCAGGCCGAACATGCGCTCGCCGGCGCGGAACAGGCAACGCTTCCTCACTACATAGTCCATGCAGATGCTTCCCCTTCGTTGTTCCCCAATGGTGCTCAGTCGCCCTTGCCGCTGGCGGGCGTCCCGTTCTTTTTCCTTCGTCGTCGCGCGGGCTTCGTCGACGGCTCCTCCGGCGCCGCCTGCGCGGCCTGTTCCGCCGCGCGCAAGGCGTCGCGCACCTGCTGGTGGCGCTCGCGCCAGGCGTCCATGTCGATGCCGTGCCGCTCCAGCAGCGCCGGGTTGCGCTCCACCAGGTAGACCGCGGCTTCCTGCGCCGAGTCGGCGATCTTCCAGGCGATCGACTGCGGCTCGATCGGGCCCTCGTAGGCGATCCAGCGGCTGAATTCCTCGAAGGTCCCGCAGACCTTCTCGAAATCCTCGTCGTGCATGCGCTGCAGGCCGTTCTCGATGTTCTCCAGGCGCTTGGCCTTCATTCCCACCAGCGCGGCGAACCTGGGGCGGCTCAAGCCCATCAGTTCGCGCAGGCCGCGCAGACGCTCCCCAGCAGTGAACAAACGTCGATTCTTTACCATTTGTAGTCCACGTCTGATGGTTCCTAACGGACATTGATTCACTAACTGTTAGTAGATCAATATGAGGCCACGCCCTCTAGAACGAGGGTTCCCCTCAACATCGGACCATGGTGCAGGACGCCTGATGAAAGTGGAAGAACTCCCCCAAGAGGGTTTCGACGAGTGCCCCCGCTATATAACCCTGATGCGCTTCGCCTTCCTCACCGGCCTCAGCGACCGGCCGGATCTGCTCTACGCCTGGATAGAGAGCGGCGACCTGCCGATGCGGACCTTCGGCACGCAACGCCTGGTGGACATGCAGAAACTGCAGAAACGCATCCAGGACGCCAAAAAAGGGGCCGATTCAACCAGGTGAATCGGCCCTTTCTGAAAGACGCTACCGCCGCCAGCCCCATCAGCGATTGAGCATGAAGGTCTCGTACTCCAGGTCGTCCAGCGCGGTGGTCAGGCGATACAGCCCGACCAGCACGCAAACCAGCAGCGACAGGGTGAAGCCATAGCCGAAGAAGCTCGGTCCGAGCAGCAGGCTGACGAAGGTCAGGGCGCCGTTGACGATCACGAACAGCACGCAAAGCTCCAGGACGATGCGCCGCTTGTCGAGATAGAAAAAGACGTTGAGCAGCGCCATGAACACCACCTGGATGCTCACTCCGATCAGGTCTATGTAGAACAGCGGCAGGTAGTAGCGGGAGATGCCCAGCCAGGCCAGCAGCTGCGGGGCCAGGAGGAACAGCAGCACCACCGCCAGGCCCTGCACCTTGCAGATCTCCAGCAGGCCCTGGCGGATGGAGAGGATCATCTGCTCCTTTAGCAGGCCGATGTGCTGCAGCGTCTCGCCACCGCGGATGGCCTCGTAGACCCGCTCGTACCATTCGGCGAAGTCGGTTTCGATGCGCACCAGGAACACCGCCATGCCGGGGATGATCGACAGGTAGGCGAGAAAGATCGGCAGGTCGTAGAGGATCGAGGCGCGCAGCGGACCGATCACCACGTCGGAAGTGGCGGGGTTGAACCAGAAGATGAACTTGTCGATCCAGATTCCCAGGTTGTAGCAGAAGCCGGTCACCAGCAGGCTGACGAAGACCTGCCGGCGGTCGAGGAAGTCGAAGGCCACCATGCGCCTGGCCGGATATTCGCGGAGGATGTCGTAGAGGAAGATGAACAGCAGGCTGGCATGGCCGATCAGCAGGGCCAGCAGCAAACCGTCCATCTGCATGAAGCGCAGCAGATAGGAGCAGGCGACCATCAGCGCGTAGCCGATGAACATCACCACCAGGATACGCTTGTAGGCCTTCATCCCCGACAGGAAGATGATCACCAGCCACAAGTCGCAAAGCACCACGAAGTTGGCCATCACCAACAGGCGGTAGGCGAACGGCTGGTCGAACAGGGTGCCCAGCAGTACCGCCGAGAGCAGCCCCGCCGCCACCGTCACCAGCAACAGCACGCCCACCAGGTTGGGCAGGATCGCCTCGTGCTTGCGTTCGAACAGCCGGTCGGAAATGAACCGGGTGAAGAACAGTTGCAGGCCGCCGGTAAAGATCAGCGACAGCGCCATCAGATAGGTCACCGTGATCAGGAACTGCCGGATCAATACGTCCGGCACCACCACGCCGAGGCTGAGCACGCCGATCAGCATCACGCTGATGATCGACAGTACCCAGGGGCCGGAGCTGATCAGCCCGGCGTAGAGATAGGCGCGCAGGGTCGCCGTGTAGGAGTCGCGGGAAAGGATCTTCCTCAGCTCGAAGCCGATACCGGCCATGTCATGCAGTCTCCGTGGCTTCGCGGTACAGCCCGCGATAACGTCCGAGCATCAGCGCCTCGGTGTAGTAGCGCTCGACCCGCTGCTGGCCGACCGCCTGGGCGGCCCGCCAGCGCTGCGGATTGCGCAGCAGGGCGAGGATCGCCCGCGAGGTGGCCTGCGGGTCGGCGATCGCCACCACTTCCCCCGCCGGCCCCAGGGCGCGGTCCTCGACACCGGCGCCCTCGATCAGTTCGCGGCAGGAACCGACGTCGCTGCTCACCACCGGCACTCCGGCCGCCCAGGCCTCGAGGATCACCAGCGGCTGGGCCTCGCTGATCGAAGTCAGGACCATCAGGCCGAGCTGCGGCAGAATCTCGTCGATGCGCCGGAAACCGAGGAACTTCACCTTGTCCTGCAGGCCGAGGCTGGCCACCAGGCTGCGGCATTCGCTGGCGTAGTCGGGATCCTCCTCTTCCGGGCCGACGATCCAGCCCTCCGCCTCCGGCATCGCGCTGACCACGCCGCGCATGGCGCGGATGAAGGTTTTCACATCCTTGATCGGCACCACCCGGCCAACCAGCCCGACCACCGGCGGGATTCCCGGCGGTCGCCGCTCCAGGGCGCCGGCCCAGGCGTCGAGGGCGATGCCATTGGGGATCACACGGGTGCGCAATGGGTCGGCGCCATCGAGTACCTGGCGCTGGCGGTTGCCTTCGTAGAGGGCGATGATCGGGTCCGCCGAACGATAGGTGAGCAGGCCGACCCGCTCGAAGAAACGAATCCACAGGCGCCGGATGTAGCTGACCTCGGCGTCCAGGCCGGTGCTCAGTTGCTCGTCGGGGTTCTCCGCGATCCAGCTGGCCTGGGCCAGGTCGATCTTGCGCTCCTTGGTATAGATGCCATGTTCGCTGAGCAGGTAGCGGCACCCCCAGAGGCGCTGCAGGATGCTGCCCAGCAGGCCGGCGTAGCCGGTGGAGATCGAATGCAGCATGCGTGCCCGCGGCATCCGCCGCGCCGCCTCGGCGAGCATGAACACCGGCGACTGCATCGAGCGCAGGGTCCAGAAGTAGTTGACGAAGGAGGGGTCGGTGCAATAGCGCTCGTAGCCTTCCGTGATCACCTCCCAACTGGCCTTGCCGTGGAGGAAGTCCTCGCGCTCGATGCGGCCTTCGGCAAGCAGGTCGAGCAGCGCGCCGCCCTCCTCCCCGGTGGGCGTCTCGGGATAGTGGAAGAACCGGTGCAGGTCGCGCAGGGCCTGCGCGATGTCGGCGTCGGCGCGGCGCGCTCGCGGGTCCGACGAGGTCCAGGCGGTCTCCAGGAAATGCTCCTCGATATGCACCACGTTGCTCGGAATAGCGTAGTGGCGCTTGCCGTAGGCTTCCTTCTGACCGCCGATGAAGAACACCGAGAAGGTCAGCTCGGGGAGGCCGAGGATCAACTGGTTGACCCAGCTGGAGACGCCACCGCGCACATAGGGCCAGGTGCCCTCCAGTAACAGGCAGATATCGGCGACGGGAGCCATCGGAGTGGTGTGTTCGGTCATGTCCAGTATCTCGCGAGGGCCGCGAACGGCGGCCGCTGCAACATGTCTTCGGGCATCTCGGCGAGGAGCCGGGGAATGTCCCCGTAGCGCCGCTGGAAGAACGCGATCTCGGCACGGAACGAGGCCAGCTGGGCGGCTTCGATGCCGGCCTGCTCGGCAGCCTGGAGGGCCTCCGCAGCGGCGTCCAGGCGGCCCTGCTCGAGGGCGATGCGTCCGGCCAGCAGGTGCAGGTCGGCCGAAGGGCTGCCGCGCAGCGCCTGGTCGGCATGCTCCCGGGCCTGTTCGAGGACGTGCTCGAGCACGCTGCCCTGGGCCAGGCCCAGGTAGGCCAGTTCCCAGTACCAGCGCGCCAGAGTGCCATGCAGCGCGCCGCGCCGCGCCGGACTGGCGCCGGCCAGGTTGCCCAGGGCGCTCTCGATACGCTGGTTGATCCGGCTTTCCTTCTGGTCGAGCATCGAGTAGGCCAGCAGACGGACGTCGTCCGCCGGGTCGCGCAGGGCCAGCTTGAGGATCGGGATCGCCTCCCTGCCGGGCATCCGCCGGGTGGCGAAGATCGCCGTGAGGCGCTGGTTCGGGTCCGGTGCGTGGCGCAGCACATCCTGCAGGCCGCCGTCGCTGAACATCATGTCCAGGCGCTTCTCCTTGGGCCGGAACGGCAGCTCGGGCACGCCCATCGCCTGCCAGGCCTGCTCGTCGCGCTTGCGCGGCAGGTACAGCGCCGGAAATACCGCCGCGGCCACGCCGATGGCGCCGATCAGCGGCACGAAGAACGCCAGGCTGAAGATGAACAGCGGACTCCACGGTAGCGGGAACTTGTAGCGCCGCGGCAGCAGCAGCCAGACCCCGCCGCACAGCAGCAGGCTGCCGAGGCCGTGGGCGCCCAGGTAGAGCGGCAGCGCCTGGGCGACCGGCAGGCCGGCGAAGACACTGGCCCAACTGCCCAGCTCGAACAGGAAGGCGCCGCTAAATAGCCACTTGCTGATCATTCAGGCCGCACTCGTTGTAGAGGAAATGCCCCAGCGCCTGGCGCTCGTTGCCGGCATCCAGCTCGTAGCCATGGATGCGCACGCCGAGCGACTCCAGTTCGCTGGCCTGGCCGAAACGCTCGGCGAAGAGAATCCGCAGGCGCTGCAGGTAGCCCTGGGACCCTTCGGTGGAAGTCAGCGGCAGCAGCACCAGCAACACGCGCCGTCCCTCGGCGTTGCGCAGCCGCAGTTGCACGTCGAGGCCACGCTGGCTGCTCTCCAGCAGGCGCTGCACCTCCTCTCCGTAGCGCTCGTCGGTCAACTCGAAGGCGTACAGGCAGGCCGGCAGCGAATGGTCGCAAGCGTCCAGCAAGGAGCGCTTGAGATACTGGGAAAAGCGCTGGGCGTCGACATCAGCCAGTCGCAGCGCGCGAGGATCGCTCTGCAGCAGGTCGGCCACATGGCCGGCGAGGATCGCCAGCAGGCTGAAGGTGCGATCGTTGAAGACGAAGAACGGCATCTGCGCCACCGCCAGCAGGGCGAGAACGCGACCTTCGGTGTCGATCAGCGGCACGCACGCCTGCAGCGCGCTATGCGCGCGCTGCTCGCCACGCTCCAGCAGGTCCTGGCGCACGCTGACCAGCTCGCCACGCTCCAGGCAGGTGCGCACCAGCAGGTCGTCGCCATCCAGCGCCGGCATCTCGCCCAGGGTCGCCAGCGGCCGAGGGTCGGCAGCGCGGTCCTGGCGCACCCGGTACAGACCGGCGATGCGCAGCGAGCCGTACTGGGCGAGCAGCGCGAGAACCGTTTCCGCCAGGGCCACCAGCGGTTCCTCGTCGTCCGGCAGCTCGCGCAGCGACTGGCGCAGGCCGAGCAGCGAACTGCGCAGGCTCTGGTCATTGCCGGCGACCCGCTGCTCCAGGCGGTCGTGGGAGATCCGCAGGATATGGTGGGCGCGGGTGAACTCGTCGAGGCGCAGCTGACGATACTCGTTGGCCAGTTCCAGGCGTTCCAGGCGACGCTCCCAGATATCGCGGAATTCGCCGACCAGCATGGCGCAGAGCAGCACGCCGACGATGAATGCCGCCGGTACCTGGGCATAGGCCTCCAGCCCCCGGGCGCGGAAGGCGAACAGCGCGGCGACCAGCAGCGCCGCGCTGGCCAGCCCACGGACGAACCCGTAGCGCATGCCCAGCAGCAACGGCGCGAGAATCACCCAGGGGAAGCTGGCCTGCACCAGCAACGGATCGCTCGGCTCGAACCACCAGCCCAGGCCCAGGGCGAGCGCAGTGATGAGCACGGTCTCGATCCAGGAGACGCTGCCACTGGCGCGTGGCGCGAGGGTGAAATCCTTGTGCGCGGACATGGACGTCACTCGAGCCGCAGGTCGCCGACCAGCTCGCGCAGGACTTTCTGCGCCGCCCCCGACAGGCTTTCGCGGGACCAGCCGGCACGCGCCCCGCTGGTGCTCCAGAGCACCCGTCCGGAAGCCGGTTCCAGCACCTGCAGGCTGACACCCACCGCCGGCTCGCCGTCCAGGCCGTTCTTGTACTGCCACTCCTCGACGCTGCCGGTGACCACATAGGCCAGCTTCTGTTGGCGCGCCCAGTCCAGCGCGCGCTGCTGACGCTCGCGGTCATCGACCAGTTGCAGATCGTCTTGCGGCTGTGCCGGGTACAGGCGCGGCCGCACGCCCTCCTCGGCCAGCACGCTGAGCAGGATCTGCTCGGCGCGTTCGCCGGCCTGCGGCGCCTGGGAATAGTTGAGCAGCGGCGCCAGGCCCCACTGCGCGCCGCGCGCCAGCGGCGTGGCGCTTTCGCTGGTGAAGCTGGAGCAGCCCGCCATGAACAGGGCGACGACCACGAAGGTCAGGCAGCGGATGGATTGCATGTTGTGTTCCTCCTGTTGAATTCCATGCCTGGCCGCATTCAGCGGCCGAAACGCGTGCTGTAGGTCACCCCGAGCGTGCCGCCGGCTTCGCCGTCGCCGCCCTGCGGAGCCGACTGGTAGCCGAAGGTGAACGCCAGTTCGTCATCGCCCAGCAGTTCCACGCCGACACCGAGGTTGAGGCCGTAATTGAACTCCTTCTCGGTCCACTGCCAGCCAGCCAGGGTGTCGACGATCCAGGTGTATTGCGGACGGCTGCGGTTCAGCGCGCCAGGAAAGCCACGGCGCCAGGTGCTGCCGAAGTAGAGCTGGCCGTAGCGGTCCTGCAGCAGGTCCTGGCTGCGTGCGCCGTCGAGCACCAGGGCCCCGCCATGGGAAGCCAGCAGGTCGTCCGGCAGGCGGTTCTCCAGGCGATTGCGCTGGTAGTCGATGCCGCTGCGCAGTTGCCAGGCCGGGCCGTCGAAGAACAGCGTGTGGGCCCACTCCAGCGACAAGGCCTCGCCATTGCCGAGGTCGTCGCCCTGGCGGGTGGAGAAGCGGTTGTGCGCCAGCGACCAGCTCAACTGGTCGCGCCCGCTGAGGTTGTGGCGGCCGCCGAGCCGCAGGCTGTCGCGCATGCCGAGGGCACGCATCAGGCCGGTCTCGTCGGTCTCGCGGTGCCAGTCGAGGCCCGCTTCGAGTTCGTCGCGCGAGCTCAGCCGCCAGTTGCGCAGCAGCCCCAGGCCGTGGCGATCCTCGTCGTCGCGCCAGCTGCCGTCGAACACCGCCGCGGCGAAGCCGTCGGCCAGTTCGCGCTGCAGTGTCAGCCTGGCGTTGCGTTCGCTACCGAGGACCGAGCTGTCCAGCGCGTCGCCGTGATAGCGGCCGCTAGCCAGTTCGAGATCGGCATGCCAGTCATCGCCGAGATGGCGCGCCGCGCGCAGCGTCGGCCCCTTGAAATCGAGACCGCCGAAGTCGCGGCTGTTCCAACCCAGTTGCAGGCCCTGGGGGGTGCGTTCGAGGATTTCCGCCGCCTGCCGCCGCAGCTGCTCGCGGTTGTCCCGCGACTGGCCATCGCCCAGCGCGCCCAGGGCCTCGCCCAGCGCTTCGCCACCATGGCCGAGACGCATCAGGGCTTCGACCCGCTGCGCCGGATCCAGCTCGCCGCGCGCCAGCAGGCGCTGCAAGGCCGCGCGGCTCTGGCTGCGCAGCGCGGCCTGGATCTCTTCGTGGCGGCCGATCTTCAGGCCGCGCTCGCGCGCCCAGGCCAGCCAGCCATCCTTGAGCGCGTCCTGGTTGGTCGCGGCGAGCTGGTCGAGAAACTGTTCGAACCAGAGCTGCAGCATCGCCGGCTCGCCATTCCAGGCCCGCCGCGCTTCTTCCTGGGCCAGCAGCGGGCCCTGGGCCACGGCGAGCAGGCGCAGGTAGGCGGCGAAGCTGTCGGGCGTGGCCCTGACCGTCCCGCGCTCGATCCGCCCGAGCAGGTATCGGCGCAGGCGCAGGGCCCTGTCCCGGTAACCACTGGCGTCCAGCGCGTCGGCGTAGGCCGCCTGCGCCAGCCAGTCGTTGGGATTGGACTTGAGATACAGGCGGAACCAGGCCAGCGCCTGGTCGTTGCGTTCGAGCAGCAGGTTGGCGCTGGCGAACGGCAGCCACAGCGTGCTGTCCCGCCGCGCCAGCCCTCGCCACTGCGTCAGCAGCGGCGCCAGGGCGTCGCGGCGGCCACGCTCGACGTAGAACCAGAGCAGGCGTTCGCGCACCAGATTCTCGCCGGGGAAGCGCGCCAGGGCTTGCCTGTACAGGCGCTCGGCGTCTTCGCCGCGTCCTTCCTGTTCCGCCAGGCGCGCCCTGGCCACCCAGTAGTAGGGACTGCCCTGCGCCTGGGGCACGCCCTCGGCCTCGGCCAGGAGGCTCCTGAGGGTCGGCCAGTCGTGCAGGTTCTCCGCCAGTTGCAGGGCGCTGGCCAGGCGCCGCGGATCGCGGCTGCGCTGCCAACTGCCGATGAGGATTCGCAGGGCCTTCTTCGGGTCGCTGTCGCGGTACAGGGTGATCAGCTGGTCTTCGTCGCTGCTGTTCAGGCGGATCCCCAGCGCCAGCATGCGTTCGTAGGCGGCGCGAGCATCGTCGTCCCGCTCCAGGGCCCAGGCCAGCGCCGCGCGCAGGCGCCAGAACTCCGCCTCGCGGATGGCATGCTCATCCGCAGCGTCGAGGACCTTCCAGGCCTGCCGTGGATCGAACAGGTTCCAATGGGTTTCCGCCCATTGCATGCGCTCCTTGATGGACAGCGGGAAATGCCTGGCCATCCGCGCCCAGACCTCGGTCTCCTCCTGCAATTGCTGGGTGTGCTCGAGGATCTGCTGCAGGCGCTGCCAGGCCAGGCGCTGCTTCGGATAGCGCTCGAGGTAGGTGCGCAGCCATGCCTCGCCCTCCTCCGGGGTGCCGCGGGTTTCATGGCTGTAGACCAGCGTGTCGAGTTCCTCGTCGCTCATCTGGCGCTGCGCGCCGATCGGCGTGAGCAGTTCGATGGCACTGTCGAAGTCGAACATCTGCAGCGACAGGCGCCAGGCATGCTCGCGCAAGGCCGGATCGTCGTTGCCGGCCAGCAGTTGCATCCAGAATCCCAGCGCCTCCCGGGTATTGCCGGTCCACTCGCCGAGCCGGGCGAGATCGGCCAGCAGCGTCCGCTCGTCCGGGCGCAGGGCCAGCAGTTCCTGGCCGATCGTCCAGGCCCGCTCGATGCGCCCGGAAGCCATGTTCAGGCGCAGGTCGGCCGCCACCGCGTCACTGTCGCCGGGACGCAAGGTACGCCAGCGTTCGACGAAGCGTTCGGCCAGGTCATAGCGCTGGTTGCCTTCCGCGGCGCGCACCCCCTCGGCGAGCCAGGCCAGGCTGCGCGTATCGTCCGGCAGTTCGCCGAGGTGTTCGGCCAGCAGCAGCGCCGCCTGCTCGCCCCGCTCGCCGGCGAGCAGGCCGGCGAAGGCCTGCCGCAGATAGTCCAGGCGCCTCGCCGGGTCAGCCTCCGTCTCGGCCAGTTGTCGGTAGATATCCGCCGCCCGCCCCGGCTGGGCAGAAGCCAGGAACCAGCGCGCCGCCTCGTCCAGCCAGCGTTGCCGGTGCCGCGGGTCGCGACCGGCCAGTTCGGCGAACGCCGCTGCCGCCAGCGCCGGGGCATCCAGGGCCAGGGCGTGACGGGCGAATCGTTCGAGCATGGCGTTGTTCAGCGATGCGTGATCGATCTTGCGCAGTCGCTCCACCAGCGCCAGCGTCTGCGCCTCGTCCAGGCCCTCGGGCTTGGCCAGGGCGGTGAGGATGTCCAGCTCGGTCTCGTAGAACGGCGCCGCCAGGCGATCCTTGCCACGCAAGCCGGCCAGGTGGTGACGTGCCCGCTCGAAGTCGCCGAGCTTGATCAGCAGGTCGACCAGGGTCAGGCGCAGCGCATCGTTCTCCGGATGCGCCTTGAGCAGCAGCTCGGCGTAGTTCACCGAGACCGCGTCCGGTTCGCCGTCTCCGCTGGGCATGAACACTTCCTCGCTGTTGAAGGTCAGCCACAGCACCAGGACCACCGCCAGGGCGATGAACAGCAGCGCCCAGGGATTCAGCAGGCGCGCCCGCGGCTGCTTCCTAGCGGCAGACGAGTTGGCCATCGCGCACCTGCTCCATCGGCAACTCGAACATCCACAGGCCCCTGCCGGCCTTGCCCGGGTAGGCCGTGCCGGCCACGCTCAGCCGACATTCGCCCGCCGCGCGCACCACCAGGCGCAGCGGCAGGTGCCCGGCAAAGGCGAACTCGACGCGGCCATCGTCGCGGTAGCGCCAGCGCTCCAGGGGCAGGTTGGCCTCCTCCAGCGCCGGTCTCGGATCGCGGCTGTCGCGCAGGACCAGGCGCGCATTCGCCGCGCTCAGGTGCACATAACGCCCCTGCGGCAGGTCGCGTACACCGGCCACCCCCTCGGAGCGCCCGAGGTCCGGCCAACCCAGCGCCGGATCCAGGCGCAGGGTACGCAGGGCGGCGAAGCCACGCAGCTGCCAACTGCCGTCGGCGCGCCGGGCCAGGCTGGCGCGATGCAAACCCTCCAGGCGCGGGATGTAGTCGCTCATCCACAGCGACAGCGGGTGCTCCGCCTGCATCGCCGTGTAGATCTGGTGCATGGTGCGGATCGAGGCCTGCTTGGTCCCCGAATAGAAGTGGTAGTACAGGTGCAGGCCGCGCAGGCGGCGCGGGCTGTCGGTGAGGGCGAAGGTGTCGATGACGCCGCGGAAACCGTAGTACGGCCCCTGCCAGAGGTTGGTGTAGACGTTCTCGTTGATGATCGGCGCGTAATACTGCACGCCACCGCTGGTAGGGCGGATCAGCGGATAAAGTCCGGTCAGCGAGGGAAAGGCCCGGGTCAGCGCGGTATTGCCGCCGTTGACGTTCATCAGCCCGGCGTCGTAGGCGAGCTTGATGGTGGCGGCGTCGGGCAGCGCGTCGCCGGACCAGAAGATCATCTTCACCGGCTTGCGCGGGGTGGTCAGGCGTTGGTCGATGTAGTCGCGGGCACCGATCACCTCGCGCACGAAGTCGACCTTGTCGTAGCCGGGGATGGCCATCTTGTAGCCGTACTGCGCCTCGAAGTTCTCGCCCCGCTCGGCCAGTTGCGGTTGCCAGAAGAACGGGTGGCTGAAGGTGTGGCTGGCGACCTCGACCTTGTCGTCGGCGAAGATGCGTCGGGCGATCGGCTCCAGTTCCCTGGCCAGGTGCGGGTACATGCCCTTCGGCCCGACCTCGCCCTCGATCACCGAGACCGACGTGAGGAACGGATAGGGCCTGATGAAGTCCTCCAGCACCTGCTGCCCGGCGTAGGGACTGCCGGGCACCTCGGCGCGGGAGACGAAGCCATCGCCGTCGATGTGCACGGTGGCGATGCGCCGGCCGTTCTCGGTGGTGGCGTCGGGACTCGGCAACGGCGCCAGGCGCAACGCCTTGCGCAGGAAGGCGAAGGGATCGAGGATCCAGCGCCGGTGCTCGCTGGCCTCCTCCAGCACATAGGGCGCCAGGGCGAAGCCACCCCAGTCGGCGGTCGCCACCGGCACGTATTCCTTGCCGTCGCCCTTGAGACGGAGCGCCGGAACCACCCGCGCCGGATCGAGCACGGTGAGCGCCGGCAGGTCGCGGATGCGGATCACCAGCGGCGCCTCGAAGGAGCCCAGCAGCGCCTGGTCGTGGGTCTCGGTGCTCGGCTTGACCCTGAGCTTCTGCGACAGCCGGCGGATACCCAGGCGCTGCAGCAGGCCGTCGTTCTCGGTGGGCAGGCCGGCGAGGAAGGCCACCGGCACCTTCTCGTCGAGACGCGCGCCGATCCAGTTGTCGAAGGCGTCGCTGGCGACCGGCGGGCCGCTGGTCATCCAGGTCACCACCCCGGCGTAGAGACCGGCCAGCGGACGTTCGGGCAGCGGCTGGTCGGTGGGCAGGTAGTCGACCCGGTAGCCGAGGTATTCGAGCAGGCCGCCGAGGTAGACGTGACCGGGGCTCAGGGTCAGGTCGCCCTCGCGCGGATCGTAGAGCAGCGCGATGCGTCGCGGCTGCACCTCGATGTTGCTCACCCCCAGATAGTCCAGCGCCGGAGTGCTGACGAACGGCACGTAGCCCTCGCCACGCAGACGCGCGGCGAGCTTGCGCGCCTCGTCACGCCGCTCCGGCGGCAGGTAGTCGATGGCTATGATCGGCGTGCCCCGGGCGCGCAGCTTGTCCAGGTGGCCCCGCAGCCAGTCGCGATCCTCCTGGGGCACCTCGCGGTACTGCCCGGCGGCGGCGTCCCAGCCGGCATGGATCGATTCCACGGCCACCGCCGATGCTACGCCGGGCAGTTCCGGCAGCACTTCGAAACCACGGTTGAAGAACAGCTTGAGTCCGGGCTCCTGGCGGTGCAGTTGGGCGAGGAAGCTGGCCAGGGCCTGGCGCTGGCCCTCGCGGCGCTCCTCGGCCTGTAGCTGGAAACTGTCCAGGGTGTCGAGGAACAGGCCGGCGTAGCCCTGCTTGCGCAACTCCGCGGCACGCCTGAGCAGGTGTGCCCGCCAGCTCGGCGCCGCGAGGTCCATCACCTGGCTGTTCCAGGCCTCGTTGCGTACCGCGCTCTTGCCCTGGACCAGACCGCTGTCGGCGATGGCGGCGGCGTCGCCATCGAACTCGCCGACCGAGAGATAGGCGAAAGGCGTACTGCCTTGTTCCCTCAGGTAACGGACATCGGCCGGCTGCAGGTGCGCCGCCTCGAGCACCACCCAGTCGAACTGGGACAGCTCGGCCAGTGGCGGCCGCTCGGCGTACCAGAACGCCACGCTGGATGGCGCGCCGGCGGCCGCCCCGGCGGACAGCGCCAGGACGAAACCGGCGAAGCGGGAAAGGAAGCTGACAAAGGGACGGACGATCTTGCGCGAGGAAGACACGGTGATTCCTTTCTTGCTGGACCGCACGCCCTCTCCCGCCTGGCGGGCTATCCCGGCCCGGTTGGCAGATCGGAAGCAGGGATGCGGTTTCCGGTTCCAACGTCGAGTCCCTGACTCTCTGGGTATAGCCGAAGGGATTCCAGGCGACCAACGTCAATCTAATGACTACATATGCTAATTGGTAAATTTTCAACCGGATACTGTCAATTTTTGGACGCAGCATACCCGAATGAAATCCCCGAAACCCTGCCGAACGGCCGCCCCTCCCACAGGCGTTTCGCCAAATGACGAAACAGGCCTGCCAACCCGGCTTCCATGCGCCTCAGCGACCAACGCCAAAGCCTTGGAGAACAGACCAGACATTATTTCTTATAAAGAAAGAACATAATTATATATTTTTATATAACCGAATTATTTTCAGCTATGTGAATCAAGTTGATTTTTCGTATCGAGACCAAGCGCCGGGCATTTGTCGCCTACCCGCTCGGATGGCATGCGCGCGGTCAGCCATGCCGAAATAAAAGAGCCCCGCACGAAGCGGGGCTCGGGTGCTACCGGGATCGACGTCAGGGAATGCAGACGCCGTGCTGGTTGCTCTGCGCCAGGTCCATCAATTCACGGTTGGCCACCGCGTACATGGCATAGTCGGTGCCCGCCGCGGCGCGCAGCTCGACCAGCATCGCCCGCCAGCGCTCGACCAGCGGCAGGTGCTGCTCCAGCCACAGGCCGACGCGCGCCTCGACCTCCTTCGGACCGTCCTGCATCTGCAGCACCGAGACGGTGATCGCCCGCTGCTGCCAGTCGAGATCGTCGCGGAATGCCTCGCGGGCCAGCGCCTGCCAATTGTTCTCCACCGGCAGGTTGGTGATCTGCTGCAGGTACCAGGTCAGGTCCAGCGCGCTGCCCACGGCGAAGTAGGCCTTGGCCACTTCCGCGGTGTCCTGGCCGGTGACGTCGGACGCTTCGATGATCGGCAGCAGGGTGTACAGGTGGCTGGTACCGGCGACCATGCGCGCCAGCAGCTCCGGCACGCCGGCATCGACGTAGTTCTGGTAGCGCGCCTGCCACAGTTCGCGGGTCGGACCTTCGAGCAGCTCGTTGAGCTTCAGGCCGAGGGCGGCGATGCGCGGCCCGAAGTGGGCCACGTCGCGCGCCGCGTCCAGCTCGTTGCGGCGGCTGCGGAGGAACCAGCGGGTGGCGCGGCGACCGAGACGCATGAGTTCGTCCATCAGGGTCAGCTGGATGTCCGCCGGCACCTGGTAGTCGAGGTTCTCGATCTGGCGGAACCAGTGCGGCAGGTGGAACACGTCGCGGACGATCACGTAGGCTCCGGCGACGTTGGCCGCGCTCATGCCGGTGGACTCCTTCAGGCGCTGCACGAAGGTGATGCCCATGTGGTTGACCAGGTCGTTGGCGATCTGCGTGCTGACGATCTCGCGCTTCAGGCGATGGCGGCGCATGGCGTCGCCGAACTTCTCCGCCAGCAATGCCGGGAAGGCGGTCTCCATGTCGCGGGTCAGGTAGTCGTCGTCCGGCACCAGCGACTTCAGCAGCGACTCCTTGAGGTCGATCTTGCTGTAGGAGATCAGCACCGACAGCTCGGCGCGGGTCAGCCCCTGGCCGGCGCTGATGCGCTCCGCCAGTTCCTCGTCGGAAGGCAGGAACTCCAGGGCGCGATCGAGCTTGCCGCGCGCCTCGAGGTCACCCATCAGCCGCCTGTACTCGGCGATCCGCTCGCGGGCGCGGCGTTGCGCCAGGGACAGCGCCTGGGTCTGCTTGTAGTTGTTGCCCAGCACCAGGGCGCCGACCGCATCGGTCATCTTCACCAGCAGCGCGTTGCGCTGCTTCTCGGTCATGTCGCCGGCCTGCACCACTTCGTTGAGCAGGATCTTGATGTTGACCTCGTGGTCGGAGCAGTCCACGCCACCGGCGTTGTCGATGAAGTCGGTGTTGTTGGCGCCGCCGTGCAGGCCGAACTCGACCCGCGCCAGCTGGGTCATGCCCAGGTTGCCGCCCTCGCCCACCACCTTCGCGCGCAGCTCGCGGCCGTCGACGCGCAGGCCGTCGTTGGCCTTGTCGCCGACATCGGCGTGGGTTTCCTTGCTCGACTTCACGTAGGTGCCGATGCCGCCGTTCCAGAGCAGGTCGACCGGTGCCTTGAGCAGCGCGTGGATCAGCTCGGTGGGCGCCAGCCTGTCGGCCTGGATGTCGAAGCGCGCCTTCATCTCCGGGGTGATGGCGATGCTCTTGGCGCTGCGCAGGAAGATCCCGCCGCCGGCGGAGATCAGCTTGGTGTCGTAGTCGGCCCAGCTCGAACGCGGCAGATTGAACAGGCGCTGGCGCTCGACGAAGCTGCTGGCGGCGTCCGGGTTCGGGTCGATGAAGATATGCATGTGGTTGAAGGCGGCCACCAGTTGCAGCTTGTCCGACATCAGCAGGCCATTGCCGAACACGTCGCCGGCCATGTCGCCGATGCCGATGACGCTGATGTTGTCCTTCTGCACGTCGATGCCGCGCTCGCGGAAGTGCCGCTGCACGCTGACCCAGGCGCCCTTGGCGGTAATCCCCATGCCCTTGTGGTCGTAGCCGGCGGAACCACCGGAGGCGAAGGCGTCGCCGAGCCAGAAGCCGTACTCGGCGGCGATGCCGTTGGCGATGTCGGAGAAAGTCGCGGTGCCCTTGTCCGCGGCGACCACCAGGTAGGGATCGTCCTCGTCGTGGCGGACCACGTTGGCCGGCGGCACCACTTCGCCTTCCTTGAGGTTGTCGGTGATATCGAGCAGGCCGGAAATGAAGATCCGGTAGCAGGCGATCGCCTCGGCCTGAATCTCGTCGCGGCTACCGCCCAGCGGCAGGCGGCGCGGGACGAAGCCGCCCTTGGCGCCGACCGGCACGATCACGGCGTTCTTCACCTGCTGGGCCTTGACCAGGCCGAGCACCTCGGTGCGGAAGTCTTCCTCGCGGTCCGACCAGCGCAAACCGCCGCGAGCCACCTTGCCGCCGCGCAGGTGCACGCCCTCGACGCGCGGCGAGTAGACGAAGATCTCGTACTTGGGCACCGGCCTGGGCAGTTCCGGGATGGCCTTCGGGTTGAACTTGAAGCTGAAATAGCTCTTGTTCTGGCCGTTGCCGTCGGGCTGGTAGAAGTTGGTGCGCAGGGTCGCCTTGATCAGGTCGAGATAGCGCCGCAGGATGCGGTCTTCGTTGAGCACCTGGACTTCGTCGAGGGCGCCGAGGATCGCCTGCTCGAGCTTCTGCTGCTTGTCTTCCAGGTCTTCCGCGGTGAGCTTGCGCGCCAGGTAGAAGCGGGTCTTGAACAGCCGCACCAGCTCGCGGGCAATGTCGGTGTGGGCGTTCAGCGCGCTGGCGATGTAGCCGAGGTCGAAGCCCAGGCGGATCTGCTTCAGGTAGCGCGCATAGGCGCGCAGCAGGGCGACGTCGCGCCACGGCAGGTTGGCGGTCAGCACCAGGCGGTTGAAGGCATCGTTCTCGGCGTCGCCGCTGACGATGTGGACGAAGGCGTCCTGGAGGATCTCGTTGAGCTGCTGGATGTCCACGTCCAGGCCTTCGGCATAGGTGAAGGCGAAGTCGTGGATCCAGTACTCGCGGCCGTTCTGGTGGCGCAGGCGATAGGGGAATTCGCCGAGCACGCGCAGTCCGAGGTTCTCCAGGATCGGCAGGACGTCGGACAGGGCCAGCGGGGTGTCGGCGTGGTACAGCTTGCAGTGCAGCTGCTGCTCGCCCTGCGCCAGCGGCTGGTAGAAGCTCATCACCAGCGGACGCTGTTCGGACAGACTGAGCAGGTGCTGCAGGTCGACCACCGCGAAGTGCGGGGCGAAGCGCTCGCGGTAGCCGGCCGGGAAGCCTTTCGGGAAGTCGGCCAGCACGCTGGTGCCCTTGGCCTCGCCGAGGTTCTCCACCACCAGGCCGGCATAGTCGTCCTGCCAGGAACGGCAGGCCTGGATCACTTCTTCCTCCAGGCGCGCCGGGTCGATGTCGATACGCACCTTCGGATCGACGCGGAGGATGAACTGCACGCGCGCCAGCACCGACTCGGAGAAGAAGGTCCAGAACTCGCAGTCGCTGGCCTGCAGGCGTTCCATCAGGACCTGCTGGATCTTCAGCCGCGTCTCGGTGGAGTAGACGTCACGCGGCACATAGGCCAGGCAGTAGCAGAAGCGTCCGTAGGGATCCTTGCGCAGGAACACGCGGATCTTGTTGCGTTCCTGGATCCGCACGATCGCCATGGCGGTGCTGAACAGCTCGTCCACCGGGGTCTGGAACAGGTCGTCGCGCGGCAGTACCTCCAGCACCTGGGCCAGTTCCTTGCCGAGGTGGGCCTTGGTGTCGAAGCCGGAACGGCGCACCACTTCGGCGACCTTGCCGCGGATGAAGGGAATGTCGTTGACGCTCTCGTTGTACACCGAGGAAGTGAACAGGCCCATGAAGCGACATTCGCGGATCACCCGACCCTTGCCGTCCAGTTCGCGGATCGACACGTAGTCCGGGTAGGCCGGACGGTGCACGCGGCTCGGATGGGCGGCCTTGGCGAAGGACAGCAGCAGCGGTTCGCGCAGGTAGGCGACGGCGTAGTCCTCGATGTGCAGGTCGTCCTTGCTCAGCCCGGCGCGCAGCAGGCGGGTCAGGCCGAGGAAGGACTTCTCGTCGTAGACCATGCGACCGCCGCCGCCCTCGTCGGCGACGGTGAACTCCTCGTAGCCGAGGAAGGTGAAGTGGTTGTCCAGCAGCCATTCCAGGTAGCTGCGTACTTCCTTCAGCTCCTCCGCCGGCACCTTCAGCTTCGCCTTGCCCAGCCAGGCCAGCAATTCGCGGGCCTTGGCCTTCATCGGCTCGAAGTCGGCGACGGTGACCCGCACCTCGCCGAGCACCTCCAGGATGGCCTTCTCCAGCACGCGCAGTTCGCCGGCGTTGGCGCAACGGTCGATCTCCAGGTACATCAGCGATTCCTGGCTGACGTCCTTGCCCTGGGTACCCTTGGGCAGGACCTCCTTCAGCTCGCCCTTGGCCGAGCGGCGCACGCTGAGGACGTTGGTCTGCAGGGTGTGGATGCTGTAGCCGCGGCGGTTCAGCTCCATGCGTACCGAGTCGACCAGGAACGGCAGGTCCGGGTGCAGCACCTCCACCGCGGTGTGGGTGGATTGCCAGCCGTGCTTTTCATAATCGGGGTTGTAGACGCGGACTTCGGGCTGGTCGCGGTCGAAGCGCTCCAGCAGGCGCCAGGCGGACAGGGTGCAACCGACCAGGTCGGAGAGCCGCCGCTGGGTCAGTTCGTCGAGGGAGATCAGGCTGAAGAACTGTTCAGCGAACAGCGTGACTTGTGGTAACGCCTTGTCGCCGAGGTGCTGCGCCAGGGCCGACTGCAGTTGATGCTGGAAATCGGCTTTGCTGGCCGCGGTGAAGAACGCCATGGTTGTACTCCGCTTGGCTTGTCATTTCATGGAGGCGAGCGGTTCGCGGAAAGGACGCGAGCAACGCACCTTCGGACCGACCCTCGCTGCGTCCATGAAGTTCAGCAGAAGCTGAGCATTAATCCAGGCAGGCAGGCGCACAGCAAAGGCTGACCGGGAACCGCCCTTTCGCCGGGCGACCCGCCAGTCATATCCGACAGAGCTTAACGAGGCGGCCAGGCAAAACACTTACCAAGCTGCGACATATTCGTTCACCCCGGGAGCATCGTCTCACTGCACCGGCAGGAAATGCATGAACAGCAGGCCCTGGGCGTAGTTCACGCTGATCCGCCGGTAGCGTTCGCCGAGGACCTCGGCGAGCAGGTCCAGGCGCGCGACGATCTTGGCGAACTCGCGCGCGTAGCTGAGGTTGCTGGCGTCGTCGGTGAGCGCATTGGAAAGCAGCAGCGGCGCACCCTTGTCGTCCTTGCGGGTAGCCAGCATCCAGGTGGCGACCTCGACGTTGCGCGCGGCGTTGTAGACATATTGCGCGTCGATCCCCTGGTAGACGTAGAACTCGGTGCGCCCACCATGGGCGGTGATCAGCATGCTGGCCAGGGAATAGATGAAGGCGCCGACGCGGTCTCCCTTGAACGCCGGATCGAGGGAATAGGACAGCGCGGCGATGTCGCGGCGCCCGCCGAGGTCGCTGAGCTCGCGGTTCTGCTCGATGGCGCGGCGGATCGCCAGCTCGGCGTCGGCCTGGCTCGGCAGGCCGGTCTTCTTCCATTCGGCGGGATTGCGCTTGTACAGCTTCCAGAGCAACTGGTAGAGGCTTTGCAGGTTGTCGCGCATGGCCAGGGTGGCCATGCGATCGGCATCGGTCTGGAGAAATTCGCCGGCACGCATCGAGCCCTGGCTGGTGTCCTCGCCGGCGGCGTTGCGCGGCGCGTTCGAACATCCGCTGACGAGCGCGCCGAGCAGCAGCAACAGCCCGCCGATCCAGCGCCGCCACCCATGCCGGGCGCGGCCCTCCCCCTTGCGCCGGGCAATCCCCGGCAATGTCGCTCCTGACAAACGCTCTGTCCATTCGCTGTTCGCTTCGCGGAAACCGACCCGCCAGCGCCGGCGAAGTTCCCCGGGCGCGTCGATCCGCCGCGCTTCGCGTGGCAGGTCACGGCGAGAACCGGGAGCCTTTCACCGGCATATCCGCGCGGGTTCACGAATAGGCGCGGCACGCGCGTCGGAGAGTACGCTAGGCAGTCGCCGTGCGCTAACATGTGCCGGATCGGGGAGCGTCATCCGCCGCAGAGCGGAGCCTTTCCCGCCCTCGCGCGCCGGCCTCGCCGTGCGCCACCGAGCGACACCCCCACCAGGCCTTGGAACCGGTAGTCCAGACAATGAGCAACGAGCCAGAAAGCACGCAGCACAAGAGCGCCCTGCAGGGACTGAAAGGCTACCTGTCGAGCCAGATCCTCGGCCAGGAAAAACTCGTCGACCGCCTGCTGATCGCCCTGCTCGCCGACGGCCACCTGCTGGTGGAAGGCGCCCCGGGGCTGGCCAAGACCAAGGCCATCAAGGACCTCGCCGAGGGCCTGGAGGCCGAGTTCCACCGTATCCAGTTCACCCCCGACCTGCTCCCCGCCGACATCACCGGCACCGAGATCTACCGTCCGGAAACCGGCACCTTCGTGTTCCAGCAGGGACCGATCTTCCACCACTTGGTGCTGGCCGACGAGATCAACCGTGCCCCGGCCAAGGTCCAGTCGGCGCTGCTCGAGGCCATGGCCGAGCGCCAGGTCTCGGTTGGCCGCAGCACCTACGACCTGCCACAGCTGTTTCTGGTGATGGCGACGCAGAACCCGATCGAGCAGGAAGGCACCTACCCGCTGCCGGAGGCCCAGCTCGACCGCTTCCTCATGCACGTCAAGATCGGCTACCCGGAAGCCTCGGTGGAACGCCGCATCCTCCAGCAGGCCCGTGGCGAGGCGCTGCACGGCGAGGCGCGGCCGGAGCGCCGGGTGACCCAGGAAACCATCTTCGCCGCGCGCCAGGAAATCCTCGGCCTGTACATGGCCGACGCGGTGGAGGAATACCTGGTGCAACTGATCATGGCCACCCGCACCCCGGCCAAGCACGACGCGGAACTGGCCGAATGGATCTCCTACGGCGCCAGCCCGCGCGGCTCCATCGCCCTCGACCGCTGCGCGCGAGCCCACGCCTGGCTGGCCGGACGCGACTTCGTCAGCCCCGAGGACATCCAGGCGGTGCTGTTCGACGTGCTGCGCCATCGACTGATTCTGACCTTCGAGGCGGAAGCCGCCGGCATCGACCAGGACCGGGTGGTGCAGCGCATCCTCGACGTGGTCGCCGTGGCCTGAGGCCGCCGCCATGCTGAACACCGCCCCCGGTGTCGAGCTGGGCCTCGACGAACTGCTGGAGATGCGCCACCGCCTGCACGAGGCGCGCCTGTTCGCCTCGCAGAACCGCCGCAGCCCGCTGGTCGGGCTGCATCACTCGCGCCTGCGCGGCCGCGGCGTGGACTTCGACCAGGTGCGCATCTACCAGCCCGGCGACGACGTGCGCACCATCGACTGGCGCGTCACCGCGCGCACCCGCGAGCCGCACACCAAGCTGTTCCACGAGGAACGCGAGCGACCGGTGTTCGTCCTCGTCGAGCAGAGCCAGCGCCTGTTCTTCGGCTCCGGCCTGTGCTTCAAGGCAGTGCTGGCCGCGCGCGCGGCGGCCTTCATCGGCTGGTCGGCGCTGGCCCACAACGATCGCATCGGCGGCCTGGTATTCAACGACCGCGACTGCCACGAGATCAAGCCGCGACGCAGCAAGCACAGCCTGCTGCAACTGTTCAACCAGCTGCTGCGGGCCAACCGCGAACTGCGCGAGGCGCCGGCGGAGCAGCCCGGCGAACTGTTCGGCCTGGCCCTGCGCCGCGCCCGCGAAGTGCTGCGCCCGGGCAGCCTGATCCTGGTGTTATGCGACGAGCGTACCCTCAATGACGTCGCCGAGCAGCAGCTCAGCCTGATCGCACGCCATACCGACCTGGTGCTGCTGCCGCTGTCCGACCCGCTCGACCATGCCCTGCCCGCCGCCGGACTGCTGCGTTTCCGCGAAGGCGCCGCCGACCTCGAGCTGGACACCCACGCCGACGAGCTGCGCCAGGCCTATCGCGACCTGGCCGAGGTGCGCCGCGCGCGCTGGCAACGCCTGGCCCAGCGACTGGGCGTGCCGCTGCTGCCGCTGTCCACCCGGGAAGACCTGGTAGAGCAGTTGCGGGACCTGCTGGAACAACACCAGCCGGGGTATCGCGCATGAATCCGCTCGACCGGCTGGAGCCACTGATAGCTCCCCCGCCCGTCGGCTGGTGGCCCCCGGCGCCTGGCTGGTGGCTGCTGGCCGCCCTGCTGCCGTTGCTCGGCTGGGGGCTCTGGCGACTGCGCCGGCACCTGCCGCGGCGCACCATCGCCACCCGCGGCGAAGCACCGCTGGATCCGCTGCGCGAAGCGGCCCTGGCCGAACTGGCCGCGCTCGCCAAACCCTACGGCAGGGCTTCCGCCGGGCCCTGGCTGCAAGCCATCAATGGCCTGCTCAAGCGCGTCTGCCGGGCGCGCTGGCCGGACAGCGGCAGCCACGCGCTCAGTGGCCGCGCCTGGCTGGCGTTCCTCGACAACCGTTGCCCGGCCGCCGGCCTGACCCGCTGGATGATCCTGGTGGAGGGCGGCTACCGCGCCGACTGCACCCTCGACGACAAGGCCGTGGACGGCCTCGACGCCGCCGTCGCCACCTGGATCCGCAAGCATGTTTGAATTCGCCTGGCCCTGGGTCTTCGCCCTCGCCCCGTTGCCCTGGCTGCTGCGCCTGCTGCTGCCGGCCGCCGACAGCGGCGAGGCGGCGCTCAAGGTGAGCTTCCTCGACGAACTCGAAGACCTCGCCGGGCGCCGCGCCCGCGCACGCCTGCCGGCCTGGCGCCAGCAGGCGCGCTTCGCCCTGCTCTGGTTACTCCTGCTGCTCGCCGCAGCCCGCCCGCAGTGGGTCGGCGAACCCCTGCCACTACCCGCCAGCGGCCGCGACCTGCTGCTCGCGGTGGATGTCTCCGGTTCCATGGACTACCGCGACATGCGCTGGCAGGACGACGAGATCAGCCGCCTGGAACTGGTCAAGAAACTCTTCGGCGACTTCATCGAAGGCCGTCGCGGCGACCGCGTCGGCCTGATCCTGTTCGGCAGCCAGGCCTACCTGCAGGCGCCGCTGACCTTCGACCGACACACCGTGCGGGTCTGGCTGGACGAGGCGCAGATCGGCATCGCCGGGAAGAATACCGCGATCGGCGACGCCATCGGCCTGGCGCTCAAGCGCCTGCGCCAGCGCCCGGCGGAAAGCCGGGTGCTGGTGCTGATCACCGACGGCGCCAACACCGGCGGGCAGATCTCGCCACAGACCGCCGCGCGCCTGGCCGCCGAGGAGCGGGTGAAGATCTACACCATCGGCATCGGCGCCGACCCGCAACAGGGCGGCGTCATCGGCCTGTTCGGCCTCAACCCCGGGCTCGACCTCGACGAACCGGCCCTGCGCGGGATCGCCGAGACTACCGGCGGCGAATACTTTCGCGCGCGCTCCAGCGCCGAGCTGGAAAGCATCTCCGCGACCCTCGACCGCCTCGAGCCGGTGGCCCAGCAGACCACCCGGGCGCGCCCGGCAGTGGCACTCTACAGCTGGCCGCTGGCCGCCGCCCTGGCCCTGAGCGTGCTGCTGGTGGCGCTGGAGCTCTGGCCGCGGGAAAACTGGCGCTGGCCTCGCCGGAGACAGCCATGAACCTGCTGCTCGAAGCCTGGCCGCACTGGCTGCGCCCCTACTGGCTGCTGCTGGCGCCGCCGCTCGCCTGGTTGCTGTGGAGGTTGCTGCACCGCCAGCGTCGCGCCGGACGCTGGCAACTGCTGCTGCCGGCGTCCTTCCAGCCCTGGCTGCTGGTCGGCGGCGCCGGGCGGCAGAATCGCACGCCCTGGATCTGCCTCGGCATCGCCTGGCTGCTGGCCTTGCTGGCCTTGCTCGGGCCCAGTTGGCAGCAACTGGAACAGCCCTCGATGAAGCGCAGCGATCCGCTGGTGGCGATCCTCCAGCTGACCCCCGGGATGCTCGCTGGCGACCTCTCGCCGAGCCGCCTGGAACAGGCCCGACGCAAGCTCCTCGACCTGCTGCGGGCGCGCCACGACGCCCAGACCGCGATCGTCGTCTATGCCGGCAGCGCGCACACCCTGGTGCCGTTGTCGGACGACCTGCTCACCGCGCGCAACCTGCTGGACGCGGTGAAGCCGTCGATCATGCCCGAGCCCGGCCAGCGCGCCGACCTCGCCGTGCGCCAGGCCCTCGACCTGCTGGAACAGGGCGCCCAGGGCAGCGGTCGCCTGCTGCTGCTCGCCAGCGACCTGAGCGAACAGGAGCGGCACGGTATCCGCAGCGCCCTCGGCCACCGCGCGGCGCGCCTCGCCGTACTCGGCGTCGGCACGCCGAAGGGCGCGCCGGTACAGCAGGAAGACGGCAGCTTCCTCAAGGACGACCAGGGCGGCATCCTCCTGCCCAGGCTCGACGAAAGCGGGCTGCGCCGCTTCGCCGCGGAGATCGGCGCCGGCTACCAGCGCCTGCGGCCGAACGACCGCGACCTCGACAGCCTCGGCCTGCTGTCCCGCGGCGGGACACTGGAGGAAGATCGCGAGAACGCCCTGTTGCGCCTGCAACGCTGGGCCGACCAGGGTTATTGGCTGCTCCTGCCGCTGCTCCTGCTGGCCGCCTGCGCCGGCCGCCGCGGCTGGCTGTTCTGCCTGCCGCTGCTGGCGCTGAGCCTGCCGCAGCCGGCGCAGGCCTTCGACTTCGAGGACCTCTGGCGGCGCCCCGACCAGCAGGGTCAGCGCCTGCTGCAACAGGGCCAGGCGGCCGAGGCAGCGAAGCGCTTCGAGGATTTCCGCTGGAAGGGTCAGGCGCTCTACCAGGCCCGCGACTACGCCGCGGCCGCGCAAGCCTTCGCCCGGGGCGACCAGGCCGCCGACCATTACAACCGCGGTAACGCCCTCGCCCGCCAGGGCGAACTGGAAGCCGCCCTCGACGCCTACGAACAGGCGCTGGAACGCCAGCCGCGACTGGCCGCGGCGCAGCGCAACAAGGCCCTGGTCGAGGAGCTGTTGCGCCAACGCCAGGAGCAGGCAGCGCAGCAGCAGACCGGCGAGAACAACGAACAGCGCCAGGAGGCGAGTCAGCAGAACCCGCCATCCGGAAGCAGCCAGCGGCCTCCGCGCGACGCGGCCACCGTCGATGCGCAGAAGGCCCAGGCCGCCGCACCTTCGACCCGCCTGCCGGAAGACGAGGACGGGAAGACCGCCGGCGCTACCGGCGAGGCGCAAGCGCAAGCCGACGACACTGGCCGCCAGGGCGACGACGAAGCCGCCGACGGCCTCGACGACGAACGCCGCCAGGCCCTCGAGCAATGGCTGCGACAGATTCCCGACGACCCCGCCGAGCTGCTGCGGCGCAAGTTCTGGTACCAACAGCAGCAACGCCAGGAAGCCACGCCATGATCCGCCTGTTCTGCAGCCTGCTCCTCGTCCTCCTCGCCGTGCCGGCGCAGGCCAGCTTCAGCGCCAGCGTCGACCGTGCGCGGCTGACCGAGGGGGAAAGCGTCGAACTGACCCTGGAGTCGGACGATCCGACCCTCTTCGGCAAGCCCGACCTGAGCCCGCTGGATACCCTTTTCGAAGTCCTCGGCACGCGCCAGGTCAACCGCCTCGCCACGCAGAACGGCCGGGCCCAGGCCACCACCCGCTGGATCGTCACCCTGCTGCCGAAACAGAGCGGCTACGTGGCGATCCCGCCGATCAGCCTCGGCGCCAGCAGCACCCAGCCGATCCGCCTGCACGTGCTGGAAGCCCGCGACAGCGCCAAGGGCAGCAAGCTGGCGCCGGTGTTCATCGACGCCAGCGTCGACCAGGAAAAGGTCTACGTGCAGGCCCAGGTGATCCTCACCCTGCGCATCTACCACTCGGTCTCGCTGTACGACGACAGCAGCCTGACCCCGCTGGCGATGAACGACGCCAAGGTCGAGCAGCTCGGCGAGGCGCGTACCTACGAGAAGGAGCTCAACGGTATCCGACATGGCGTGATAGAGGTGCGCTACGCGATCTTCCCGCAGAAGAGCGGCGCCCTGGTCATTCCCGCGCAGGCCTTCAGCGCCACCCTGGTCGACCGCGGTGACGACGACTACAACCCCTTCGGCCCGCGCCCTGGGCGGCAGATGCGGGTGACTTCGCCGAGCATCCCGCTGCTGGTCCGGCCGAAGCCGGCCGACTATCCGGCCGACGTCCCGTGGATGCCGGCCCGCGCGCTGAGCATCAGCGAAAGCTGGAGTCCGCAGCCGGAACAGGCGCAGGTCGGCGAATCGCTGACGCGCAACGTGCTGCTGAAGGTCGAAGGGCTTTCCGGCACCCAGCTCCCGCCACTGCCGCTGCCCGACGTGCAGGGCCTGCGACGCTATCCGGACCAGCCGCAACTGGCCGACCAGAGCACCGACCAGGGCCTGATCGGTAGCCGCGAGGAACGCGAGGCGCTGGTGCCGGAACAGGCCGGACGGATCGAACTGCCGGCACTCGAGGTGGTCTGGTGGAACACCCGCGAGGATCGCCTGGAACGAACCAGCCTGCCAGCACGCACCCTGGAGGTGGCCGCCGCGCCGCAGGCCGAGGCGGAAACCCAGGCGCCGCCAGTGGCGCTCGGCGAACGCCTCGAACCGACCCTCTGGCCCTGGCAGTTGGCTACCGCCGCGCTGGCCCTGACCAGCCTGCTCGGCTTCGCCCTGTGGTGGCGCGCCCGTCAGTTGCCGGCGGTGATCCGTGCCGCGGCCAACGGCCCGAGCAGCCGCAGCCTGCTCGACGAGCTGCGCCGCGCCTGCCTGGCCAACGATCCGCAGGCGACCCGTCAGGCCCTCGACGCCTGGGCCCGCCAGCAGCCCGACACCCTGGCCGACATGGCGGCGCGTTTCGTGCCGCTGTCCGATGCCCTGGACGGGCTCAATGGCGCGTTGTACAGCGAAAGCGGCCATTCCTGGCAGGGCGAGGACCTGTGGCGGGCGATCCGTGCCCTGCCGGCGGCGGAACAAGCACCGGCGGGGACGGTCGATAACGGCGGCCTGCCACCGCTCTACCCACGCTGAACAGCGCTATGGTTAGGTCTGCCACGACGTTTCGATTGCGCAGGAGGACCCGCATGCGCTTCCGCTCACTGTTCCTCGCCCTGTGCGGCCTGCTCTCCTGTCATCTCGCGGCGGCCACCGAGCCGCCCACGCCGCCGCAACAGCCGGCCGAGGGCCCCGGCGGCGCGGCCTATCGCCATGCCAGCGTGCACCAGTGGCATTTCGGCGAAGGCGCCAACGAATACTGGGTCTTCACCCCCGAGCAGCCGGTGCCCGGCAACGCCCCGCTGGTGGTCTTCCTGCACGGCTGGAGCGTGATGCAGCCGGACCTCTACCGCGCCTGGATCGACCATATCGTCCGGCGTGGCGCGGTGCTGGTCTATCCGCGCTATCAGCCCAGCCTGAAGACGCCCAACGCGGAGTTCCTCGGCAACGCCACGGCCGCCCTCGGCGACGCCCTCAGACGCCTGCAGGCTGGCGAGCTGGGCGTGCGCCCGCGGCTGAACCAGGTCGCCTACCTCGGCCACTCCGCCGGCGGCCTGCTCGCCGCCAACCTGGCGGCCGCCAGCGAACGCCTGAAGCTGCCGGCGGCGAAGGCGCTGATGGTGGTCGAGCCGGGCAGGAGCCAGGGCAAGCGCTGGAACGGCGTCACCCAGGAACGCCTCTCGGGGCTGGCCAAGGGCACCCTGCTGCTGGCCGTCTGCGGCGACGAGGACAGCCATGTGGCCTGCACCGACGCCAGGCGCATCTACCGCCAGAGCCGGAACATCCCGGCCAGCGACAAGAACCTCCTGCTGCTACGCAGCGACCGTCACGGCAGCCCGCCGCTGCTGGCCAACCACGCCGCGCCCACCGCGCCGGTGTTCGGCCCGCAGTATCCGAAGGAAGAAGACAGCGACTGGCTGCTCGACCGTGTCGAGAAACGCCTCGAGGACCAGCGGGCCGAAGGCCGCTATACCGGCCACGACCCGCTGGTGATCGACGCCCTCGACTGGTACGGCACCTGGAAGCTGTTCGACGGCCTCACCGACGCCGCCTTCTACAAGCGCAACCGCCAGTACGCCCTCGGCGATACGCCGGAACAGACCGGCATGGGCCAGTGGAGCGACGGCACGCCGGTGAAACCGCTCAAGGTGCTCAAGTAAGTGCCTAGAAGTCGTAGCTCAATCGCAGGTTGACGGCGCTGCTGGCGACCCGCTCGCCCTTCGCTCCCTGCAATTCCAGACTGCCCAGCAAAGGACCGCGACGGGCATGCAGCGCCAGGCCCGCGCGGAACAGGTCGCGCGCCCGGCTGGCCGAGACCTGCTTCAGGGCGATGCCTTGCAGTCTCGCGTCGCCATGGCTTGCCGGCGCTCCCAGGGCGCGTTCGTAGCCCAGGTCCAGCTCCGGTTCCACCGACCAGTCGCCCAGGCGCAGACTGCGCGCGACGCTCATTTCCAATGTGCCGAAGCTCGCCCCTCGGGCTGCGCGATCGACGTCGAGCGCGAGTTCGCTGTGCTTTTCGCGGAAGCCTTTCCATTCCGTGCGGGTGGCCAGCAGGCCGATCCGTGGTTCGACGCGCCAGTCATCCTTGCGCCAGCGATATCCGGTCCTGACGCTGGCGTGGTAGAGCCAGCCATCGCTGTCGCCCTTGGCCGTGGCGAAGCCGGGGAGGTGGCGTCTGCTGGCCGCGTCCAGGTAGCCGGCGCCGAGCATGGCGCTGACGTAGCCGCCTTGCTCCAGGCTGTCGAAAGCCTGTACCAGGCCGACGGCGAGCTGGGTGATGTCCAGCTCGACCTTGCCGCCGGCGCTGCCGACCCGGCCCTTGGTCCGCGCCAGCGTCGCGCCGCCCCGGGTACGTTCGCCGAACGCCTGGACCATGCCCAGGGCGAGCCCGTCGCTGCGCTCGCGGCTACCGGCGACGCCCGCGCGTCCCTGGTTGCGCTGGCCGGCGGCGAGTCCCTGGAACCACAAGCGCGGTGCCTGGCCGGACTGCGTCCGGGACAGTTCGCCGAACATCGCGCGGTCCACCTGTGCAGGCTGGCGGCTCAGGTACGCCAGGCTGTCGGCGTACACCTGGCCGCCGGCGCCACGCTGCAAGCCACCCAGGTCGCCGCGAGACAGGCTGGCTTGCAGCCAGGAGTTATAGGCGCCGGCACGCAGGGCGATGGGCTGGTCGCGCAGAGCGTTCAGCGCCGCCGCGGTACGTCCGGCGTTGCCCGGCAGTGCCACCTGCCCGGGCAGGACGAGCGGAGCCAGGGCGAGGGAGATGCCGTCCGCGGCGAAGCGCAGGTCGTGGCGCAAACCTTTTTCGGCGAGGCCCGGCGCCTGCTGCAGGGCCGCGAAACCGCCCACGTAGGTGGCGCCCGGGGCGACCGCCAGGAGCTTCTGTCCCGCCCCCACCGCGGTATCGGTCGTCGTCAGTTGCAGCCGCCCGCCCAACCGTGCGAAAGCGCCCGCGCCGTCGAGTCGGATCGGCGGCTGTCCTTCCAGGGCCACCCGGGTGGTGCTGGATGGCGACAGTTCCAGGGAGCGAGTGAAGCCCGGCGCGCGGTCGGCGACGAGCACACCGTCGATCCGGGTTGGCGCGGCGACGGTGCCGCCACCGCTCAATTCGCCGGCCCGGCCCACGCTCAGCCGCGGTCCTTCGAGGATGCCGTCCACCACCAGGCGCCCGCCACGTACCTCGCTGGCAGCGGAGAAGCGATTGCGTCCGCCGAGGGCCAGTTCGCCCTCCTCGACCGCGACCCCGGCGAAACGATTGTCGCCCGCCAGCAACAGCGCGCCGCTGCCGGCCTTGGCGAGCACGCCGCCGGCGCTGATAGCGTTGCTCCAGACATCCCTGGCGTTCCAGCCGCCCCGGGCGGCGTCCAGCGTCACCCGCTGGTCGCCGAACAGTTGGCCCGGCCCCCGCACCGCCCGGGCCAGGTCCAGCAGGCCCCAGCCGAAACGCGCGTCGACCCCGGGCTCGCCGAGATCGGTAGCGGTGCTCAGCAGAGTCATGCGTACCTGCGCCATGTCCATGTAGGGAAAGCGCTCGGCCAGCAACGCCGCGCTGGCGCTGACCAGGGGCGCGGCGTAGGAAGTACCGCTCTCGTCGTCATAGAGGTAGGTCAGGCCCTCGGCCGAGGAGCCGCTCGCCGTGGCCACGTACATGTCGCCGGGCGCCGCCAGGCACCACTCCTGCGTCACCCCGCACTGGTTGGAATAGTCGGTGAGGTCGCGGTCCGGCCCCAGCGCGACCACGCTGAGGAAACCCTTTTCCAGCTCGGGCATGAAGCGCGGCAAGGTGGCGAGCAGGCCGGGCTGCGCGCTGCTTTCGTTGCCGGCCGCGAACACCAGCAGACGCCCTTCGCGCACACCGTCGGCCAAGGCCCCCAGGTACGGATGCGGGGCCGCGGGATCGATCGCCGCATAGGCGGCATCCACCGCCTCGGCGTCATTGCCGATTGGATCGTCGTTGTAGCTGTTGTTGATGACCCGCAACCTCGGCGCGCTCCGGTAGAGGGTGGTCAGGGCGCCATGGAAGAGGTCCTCGCTGCCCGGTTGCAGCAGGCTGGACGGGCTCGCCTCTGCGCCTGATTCTTCCCCTGTGTCGGCGCCCTCGTCATCGATGTCCTCGCTGGGATCCGACTGCGCCTGGAAAAGCCTGACCTGCGGCGCCACGCCGCCGCGGTAGTTGAAATCGCCGATGGTCTCCGCCCTGGCCGCGATGATTCCGCTGACATTCGCGCCATGACTGGCGACCCGGATTTCGCCGCTCTGCTCATCGCGTTCGAAGAGCGGCTGCATGGGATCGGCGAGCACTTCCTCGCCGTCGATGACCACTCGGCTGGCCAGCGCAGAGATCGCCTGGCCGGCGAAAGCCGGGTGACCGGGAAGGAACCCGCCGTCGATCACCCCGACATCCACGCCCTTGCCGGTCAATCCCAGCCCGCGTGCTTCCGCTACGCCGATGAAGTCCTGCTCCCAACCGCTGGGCCGCATTTCGGCCAGCGCACAAGGCGACAGCGACAGCGAAACGCCCAGCGGCACCAGTGTGCGTAACCCGCGCTTGCGAAAATCCTTCCAATGCGTCGTCCGCGACATGGCAAAGCTCCCCCCGCTCAACGAATGGCCACCGCACCCATTGCGGCGACCGCTCGGGAGCGCCACGCCTTTGCGGTCCACGTGCGGAACGTCCCGAGCAGGGCTGCACGCTAGTCGCGAGGCGGTTAACAAAGGCTTAAGGCCGCGTCCGGCAGATGGCCGCGAGGGCTTCGCGGCGGCAAGAACCGGCACCGTTTCACAGCGACAGCGTGAACCGTTCGATCGGCTGGACAGCGCTATCGTCGATCGACGAACATCGCCGTTCGAGCGACGGAAGCGCCGGGCACCCGGCCGACATGGCCCCCCGACGCTTCCCCAGCGCATTCTCCCGCCCCATCCGCGACGCGACCCAGGCCATGCACATCCACGTACTCGTCGTCGAAGACAACTTCGATCTCGCCGGCACCATCATCGACTACCTCGAGGCCGCCGGAGTGGTCTGCGACCACGCCCGCGACGGCCAGGCCGGCCTCAACCTCGCCCGCGACAACCGCTACGACGTGATCCTGCTGGACATCATGCTGCCGCGGATCAATGGCCGGCAGGTCTGCCGCCAGTTGCGCGAGGCGGGCCTGCAGACCCCGGTGCTGATGCTCACAGCCCTGGACACCCTGCAGGACAAGCTCGACGGCTTCGACGCCGGCGCCGACGACTACCTGCTCAAGCCCTTCGAACTGCCGGAACTGCTGGTCCGCCTGCAGGCCCTCAGCCGGCGTCGCAGCGGCCAGGCCCAGCGCCTGCAGGTCGACGATCTGGTGATGGACCTGGACAGCCGCCAGGTCAGTCGTGGCGGCACGCCACTGGCGTTGTCCCCCACCGCCTGGAAGATCCTCGAGTGCCTGATGCGCGCCAGCCCGGCGCTGGTCACCCGCGAACAGCTGGGGCGCAGCGTGTGGGGCGACGAGCCGCCGGAAAGCAACACCCTGAACGTGCACATGCACCACCTGCGCAGCACCGTCGACAAGGGCTTCGCCACTCCCCTGATCCACACCCTGCACAGTGTCGGCTTCCAGCTGGAGCGCAAATGAAACGCGGCCTGAGCCTGATCCCCATCGTCGGCGGCAGCGTCACCCTGATCCTCGCCGGGGTGCTGCTGGTCTATACCCGCATGCTCGGCGACTACGGCGAGACTGGCGCGCTCTACCTGCTCAGCATGATGATGGAAGAGGAAGGGCTGTACTTCGCCCAGCGCTACCAGGAGGACCCGGCGACGCCGGCGCCGGACAGCTATTACTTCAAGGGCAGCGTCGGCACCGCGGGCCTGCCGCCGAAGCTCAGGGACATGCTCGACAGCCCCCCCTACAGGAGCATCGGCGCCATGCAACTGCTCGGCAACTGGGACGACGATGACGAGGAAGAAGACGAAGACGCGCCCAGCGATGACGCCTACGTGGTGGTCCGCCAGCCGCTGGCCGATGGCAAGACGCTCTACCTCTACGACAACGACGCCGCCGGCAGCATCGACACACCGCTGTCCGACGCCATCATCGATGCCCGCATCAGGCAGACCTGGATCGTCACCCTGCTGGTGGTGCTGCCCTCGCTGGCGGCCGTCGGCCTGCTGGTCTGGTTCATCGTTGCCCCGCTGCGCAAGCTGACACGCTGGTCGATGGGCCTCGACGACCTCGCCCCGGACAGCCAGCGGCCGCGCTTCCACTACCGCGAGCTCAACGTCCTGGCGGAAACCCTGTGGAACAGCGTGACCCGGATCAAGGACTTCAGCCAGCGCGAGGAGCGCTTCCTGCGCTACGCCAGCCATGAGCTGCGGACCCCGCTGGCGGTGATCGGCATGAACCTGGAACTGCTCGACCAGCCCGGCCACCCGCCCTCCCCCCACGCCCTGCAACGCATCCGCCGCTCGGCCCTGGACATGCGGCAGATGACCGAGACCCTGCTCTGGCTCAGCCGCGAGGGTGGCGAGCTGCGCGACGACGGCCACATCGAGGTCGGCCGCCTGCTCGAGGACCTGCTGGAGGAACAGCAGACGCTCAGCCAGCGCCGCGGCCTGAGCTTCCAGCTCGACGTGGAGCCGCACAGCCTGCCGCAGACCCGCGCACGGATCATCATCGGCAATCTCCTGCGCAACGCCCTGCAGTACAGCGACGAGGGCGTCGTGGAAATCGTCGTGCGCGACCGCAGCCTGCGGATCAGCAATCCCATCGGCGCGGCGCAGAGCACGGCGGACTCGATGGCCTTCGGCTACGGCCTGGGCCTCGACCTGGTCCAGCGCCTGTGCCAGAAGAGCGGCTGGCGCCTGCATTACAGCAGCGACGAGCAGCGCTTCCGCTGCGAGCTGCTGTTCCCCGCCACGCCGGACTGAAGCGCGGCGGCCTTCCTCCGCGCAAAAAAACCGCGGCCTGGGCCGCGGTCTTGGCGAGGCTCGACGCGACTCAGTGAGCGAACACCGAGGCCTTCCTGGCCTGCAACTTGGCCGGGTTGATCAGGAAACGCGCCAGGGCCGGCAGCAGCCAGAGGGCGCCGAACATGTTCCACAGCAGCATGAAGGTCAGCATCAGGCCCATGTCGGCCTGGAACTTGATCGCCGAGAAGATCCAGGTGGCCACGCCGATCGCCAGGCACAGGCCGGTGAACAGCACCGCCTTGCCGGTGGAGCGCAGGGTCTCGTAGTAGGCCTCTTGCAACGGCAGGCCCATGCGCAGGAAGGACTCCAGGCGGGTGTAGATGTAGATCCCGTAGTCCACCCCGATGCCGACGCCGAGGGCGATCACCGGCAGGGTCGCGACCTTCACGCCGATGCCCAGCGCCGCCATCAGCGCGTTGCCGAGAACCGAGGTGAGGATCAGCGGCAGGACGATGCAGAGGGTCGCGGCGAAGGAGCGGAAGGTGATCATGCACATGGCCGCCACGCAGATGTACACCAGCACCAGGATGATCAGCTCGGACTGCTTGATCACCTCGTTGGTCGCGGCCTCGATCCCGGCGTTGCCGGCGGCCAGCTGGAATTGCAGGTCCTCCCTGTCGTTCTCCGCGGCGAAGGCCTGCACCGCCGCCACCGCCCGGTCGAGGGTCTCGGCCTTGTGGTCGTTGAGGAACACCAGCAGCGGCGCCAGCGAGCAGTCGGTGTTGTAGAGGCCGTCGGCCCGGGCGATGGAGTTGTTCAGCACGTCCTGATTGCGCGACAGGGTCTCCCACTTCAGGTTGCCCTCGTTCATCCCCTTGATCACCTGCTTGGACACGGTGACCATCGAGATCGCCGACTGCACGCCCTCGGTGTTCTCGAGCTTCCAGGCCAGTTCGTCCATGGCCGCCAGGGCCTGGTGGCTGGAACAGCCTTCCGGGGTGGTCTTGACCATCACCACCAGCACGTCCGAACTGGTCGAGTAGTTGCGGATGATGAAGTCGTTGTCGAGGTTGTAGCGCGAGTCGGGACGCAGCTCCGGCGCCCCCTGGTCGAGGTCGCCGATCTTCAGGTGCTTGCCGTACCAGAGTCCGCCGCCGAGCATCAGCAGGGCGATGACGATGGACACCGGCGCCACCTTCGGGCTGGCGAAATTCGACAGCAGGCGCCAGAACGGGTGCTCGCGCACCGCGTCTTCCTTGCTGCGCTGCACGGCCTTCTTGCTGATGCCGATGTAGGAGATCGCCACGGGCAGCAGGATCAGGTTGGTGAAGACGATCACCGCCACGCCGATCGAGGCGCCGATGGCCAGCTCGCGGATCACCCCGATATCGATCACCAGCAGGGTGATGAAGCCCACGGCGTCGGCGAGGATCGCGATCATCCCGGGCAGGAACAGCTGGCGGAAGGTCAGCCGCGCCGCCATCAGCGCATTGTCGGCGCCGCTGGACTGCAAGGCGATGCCGTTGATCTTCTGCACGCCGTGGGAGATGCCGATGGCGAAGATCAGGAACGGCACCAGCATCGAATAGGGATCCAGGCCGAAACCGACCAGGTTGAGCAGGCCGAGCTGCCAGAGCACCGCCACCAGGGTGGTGATCAGCACGGCGATGGTGCTGCGGATGCACCTGGTGAACCAGTACAGCAGGACCAGGGTGATCAGCAGGCAGATACCGAAGAAGCCGACCACCATCACCAGCCCGTCGATCAGGTCGCCGACCTTCTTCGCGAAGCCGACGATGTGCACCTTCACGTTGGGGTTCTGCAACTGGTACTTGTCGCGGATCTTCTCTTCCAGCTCATGGGAAAACTGCCGGTAGTCGAGCTTGATCAGCTCGCTCTGGTTCTTCGGGTTCGGATACATCTCCAGCAGCGGCACGTCGACGATGCTCGACTTGAAGTTGTTCGCCACCAGGCGGCCGATCTGCCCGGACTTGAGCACGTTGTTGCGCAGCTCCTCCAGCGCCCGCGGCGAACCGTCGTAGGTCTGCGGAATCACCTCGCCGCCGGCGAAGCCTTCCTCGGTCACTTCGGTCCAGCGCACGCTGGGGCTCCACAGCGACTTCAGGCCGGAACGGTCGACCCCGGGGATGTAGAACACCTCGTCATGGATCTGCCGCAGCGTCTCCATGTACTCCTTGGTGAAGATGTCGCCGTTGACCGCCTCCACCGAGATGCGCACGGTGTTACCGAGGTTGGCCAGGTCGTTGCGGTGCTCGAGCATCTTCTGGATGAACGGATGCTCCAGCGGGATCATCTTCTCGAAGCTGGTCGACGGCCGCACCTGGGTGGCCTGGTAGAACAAAAAGACGCTGACCAGCAGGCAAAGGAAGATCACCACCGGCCGGTTGTTGAAGATCAGGCGTTCGAGCAGGCTCGCCTTGTTTTGCTGATGCTGGTTCATGGAACTCATGCGACCCCCGCCTTATTGTTGTTGTTCGAGCGCGGCACCGTTCGCCGCAGCGAGGTGCACGCCGCCCTGGCCGACCAGGATCAGGTGGCCGTCGCCGGTGGCGCTGACGCCGGCCAGGGACAGCCGGTCGGGACGGTTGAAGACGCTGAAGCTGCGCCCGCCGTCGGTGCTTTCGAGGACGCTGCCGCCGTGGCCGACCACGACGATCCGGCCGTCCGCCAGCAGCGCGCCGTCGGAGAGACCGAATTCCAGGTCGCCGGCAGCGGCCTTCAGCGGGATCTCCTCCCAGCTGTCACCGAAATCGGCGGAACGGAACAGGTGCCCGCGCAGGCCGTAGACCAGCACGCCGCCGACGTCGGCGGTACCGATGGCGCCGAACAGCGAACCCTCGTAGGGGCCTTCGAGCTTTTCCCAGGTGGCGCCCCAGTCCTTCGAGCGGAACAGAATGCCGGCCTCGCCGACCACCAGCAGGCCGCTGTCCTTGACCGCGGCGATGGCATTGAGGTGGAACTGGTCCTCGTTGTCCAGGCGTTCGCTGACGTCTTCCCAGCGCTGGCCGCCGTCGCGGGTTTCCAGCAGCGCGCCATAGGCGCCGACGGCCAGGCCGTGCCGTTCGTCGGCGAACCAGATGTCCAGCAGCGGCGATTCGCGGCCGAGATCCTCGAACTGCCTGGTCCAGGTGCTGCCGGCATCGTCGCTGACGAGGATCTGCGCATCGTGCCCGACCGCCCAGCCCTTGCGCTCGTTGACGAAGAACACCGAGGTGAGCAACTGGCGGGTCGGCACCTTGGCCTGGCTCCAGGTCTTGCCATCGTCGTCGGAGAGCAGGATATGCCCGCGGTCGCCGACCGCGACCAGCCGCTTGCCGGCATGGGCGACGCTGAGCAGCAGGCTGCTGGCGGCCTTCGGCGATTCCACGGCGAACTGCGGCGGCGCGGCGGTTGGCGCCGACTCGGCCAGGACCGGGGTGGCGGCGAAGGTCAGGAGAGAAAGCGCCCCGAGAAACGACAGGGCCCTGCTGGCCAGGGGCGATCTGGAAGGAATGGCCGGATGCCGCGAAGCGTTTGCGGATTGGCCGAGCGAAGTGCGCCACGTCATGGGCTCACGCATGGATACCGTCCCCGTTGTTGTTATTAGTGGTTCGTGGTGAGCGTTATATAGCCAGCCTTTGGCGACGGAGACAATTGAAGCCACGTTATCTTTTGTTAAGCGTGTAAGCCGTCTGTAACGGGGGATCGGCGCCGCCCTCCTCCCCGGAGGGAAGCGGTCGGCGCCGGCGAGCGGAGCGATCAGCGGGTGCCGCGGCGGCGCAGCGCCGAGGGCTTGAAGTAGGAATCGTCCGGAACCGCCTGGGTGAAGTCGATGGTGCCCGGCTCCTCGTTGTCCAGGTTCTGCACGTGGTAGCGACGCGCCTGCAGGTCGTGGAACACGTCCAGCGCGCTCCAGGTGTAGGGCAGGTCGTAGAAGTTCTTCAGGTAGGCCATGGACACCCGCCAGAGTTCGCCGCGACCGTCGTACTGGTCGACCACCGCCGCGCTCCAGCTATCCTCGTCGAGATACAGGGTGCGCTTGGAGTAGATGTGCCGCGCGCCCGGCTTCAGGGTGCCTTCCACCACCCACACGCGGTGCAGTTCGTAGCGGGTGTACTGCGGATCGAGGTGCCCGTGCTTGAGCAGCTCGTCGTACTTCACCTCGGGACTGCTGACCTTGTAGTTGTTGTAGGGGATGTAGATTTCCTTCTTGCCCAGCAGCTTCCAGTCGTAGCGGTCCGGCGCGCCGTTGAACATGTCGGTGTCGTCGGCCGTGCGCAGGCCGTCGGCGGCGGCGATCGGCGTGTCGTAGGCGAGGTTCGGCGCGCGCCGCACACGACGCTGGCCGGCGTTGTAGCCCCAGGCCTGGCGCGGCTCCTTGACCTGGTCGAGGGTCTCGTGCACCAGCACCGCGCCACCGGCCAGGCGCGCCGGACTCTTGGTGAACGACAGGTAGTAGAACATCACGTTGTTCAGGTCGGCGAAGCTGCCGCCCTTGAGGTAGTACTTGAACAGCGCTTCCTGCTGCGAGGTCACCAGCGAATAGCTGCCGTTGCGCTGCACCGCGACTTCCGAGGCGCGGCGCACGACATAGGTGCCGCGGTAGCGGGCAACGTGGTTCCACAGCGCCTCCACGCCGCTCTTCGGGATCGGGAACGGCACCCCGCCATAGGCGTCGGCGAACCCGTTGCCGCCGTCCAGCAGCTTGGCGCTGGTGGCATTGGCGAAGGTGTTGTCGTACAGCCACTGCGGCGCCGAGCCGGAACGGCGGCTGGGGTAGACCGGCATCCGGAAGCTGTCCGGATAGGTCTTGAACAGCGCCAGCTGGCCCGGGGTCAGGTGCGCCTTGTGTTGTTCCAGGTTGGTCTTGTCGATGGTGAACAGCGGCTTGTCCGCGGCGAACGGGTCCGGATGGTGCTGGCCCGGCTTGTAGCCGGCCGGCGCCTGGGTGATACCGCCGGTCCAGGCGGGAATGCTGCCGGCGGCGTTGCCGGCCTTCTCCGCGCCCAGCGGGGTGAGGCTCGACTTCAACTGCGCCGCCTCGCCGGCGGAAACGCCGGCCAGCGCGCCACCGCTGCCCAGGGCCAGCGCCAGGGAGGCGCCGATCAGCAGGTGCTTGTTCAACATGAGGGTTCTCCGTGTGAGGTGCCGGGCGCTCGCGGCGCCCGTGTCGCTATCGGTTCGGTCAGAAGGAATACTTGACGGTCAGGCCGATGTTGTCGCGGTCGCGGATATTGTTGTTCTGTCCGCCGCCATAGAACTCGGTGTACTGCAGCTCGCCTTCCAGACTGTTCAGGTAGGTGGCCTTGACCCCCAGGGTGTAGGCCTTGCGGCCTTCGATGAAGTTGCCGGTCTGGTAGGAGTTACCTTCGAAATCGTCCTTGTAGACCACGTAGGGCGACACGTTGACCCCGGCGAACACGTCGTTCCAGGTGCCGCTGAGCAGCAGGGTGTAGCCGTAGGCGTTGCGGTTCACCTGGTCGCCACGGTCGCCGCCGGAGACATAGGAGCTGTTGCCGCGCCCGGCGTAGTAGCGGGTGCTGCCGTCGTAGGCGGTGTACTTCAGGCTGCTGCCGCGCAGGTGTTCCGAGGCCAGCTCGGCGACGCCGGTCAGCGAGTCGAAGCTCAGCGACGGGCCGAAGTTGTAGATGGTCCCCAGGGAGGTATTGAACGCCTCGACCCGCTCGTAGTTGTGGATCTGCCCGCCGAGGCCGACCATCTGCCCGCCGACGTTGATCTGCCCGCCATTGGCGGCCTGCGCCGCGCCGTGGGCGAGGTCGCCGATCAGGTCGTTGGTGGCGGCGATGCCGATCGGCAGGTTCGGCCGGTAGGCCAGCTCGCCGAACACCGAGGCGTCGCCCACCGTGGTGTTGAAGCTGAAGCCGTACATGCGGATGTCTTCGGCGAACTCGCGGCGCGCGTTGATGTTGCCCATCACGTCGGCGGTCACCAGGCCGCTGGCCAGGGCCTCGGCGAGGTTGCCGGCGATCGGCCGCAGGGTGTTGGCCAACGCCGCCAGGTCGGCGCCGGCGTAGTCGCCGATGTCGGCGTACAGGGTCGGTTCCTTGGAGTGGTAGTTGACGAAGTAGAAGCCGAACTCGGTGCTGTTCAGCTCCTCGGCGATGTAGCGGAAGGCCACGCCGAACTGGCCGTCGTTGCGCGCGTTGATGTCCTTGCCGATGGACGACACCTTCATCACGTTGCCGTAGGCCGGGGTCACGCCATTGGCATAGAGGCCGGTGTTCTTCAGCGCGCCGCTGAGCAGCGGGTTGTTGCCCAGCGCCTGGTACAGGCCGATGACGTTGCCGAAGCCGGGCACCGGGGTGTCCAGCGCGGTGCCGGTGAAGTCGCTGTAGCCGGTGTTGCCGCCGTCGGCGAACAGGTCGGTCTCGGAGAAGAAGGTGCCGACCGGGTCGAGGCGGGTCTCCTTCCAGTTCCACTGGTAGAAGGTTTCCATCGACAGGTTGTCGGTCAGGCCGATGTTGAAGCTCAGCGCCTCCACCGGCATCAGCACTTCCTTGAGTTCGGAGCCGGGCAGGCGGTACTTGGCGGCGTCCACCGGGTTGGTGGTGTTGACCCCGCCGCGGTAGAAGATGCCCTCGCCCCAGTTGAACACCTGGCGGCCGAAGCGCGCGCTCAGCGGCATGTTGCCGATGTCCCAGCTGCCGTAGACGTAGGCGTCGAGGATTTCCGCCTTGTGCCCGGCGATGTCGCGGGTCTGGCTGGTGAAGCGGTCGTCGTGGGGATGGCTCTGGCTGGGCTGCGACGGGGTGTTGTGGCTGTAGTAGTCGTTGCGCTTGTCCATGATCTGGGTGTCATAGAACGCCGTGCCACGGATGAACACGCCATAGTTGCGCCAGGTCGCCTCCAGGTCCGAGGTGATCTTGTAGACCTCGGAAACCAGGCCGGTATCGAAGTTGCGGTTGCCGTCGTTGGTGTTGATGTCGTTGTTGCTCTTGTCCTGGCCCTGCACCCGCCACAGGGTGCCGTAGGACAGGGTGGTATCGAGCGAACCGGACACTTCGTTGTCGAGGAAGCTGAACTCGACGGCCTGGGCCTGGCCGCCCAGCAGCGGCAGCAGCCCGGCGAAGGCGAAGCCGGCCCGGGCCGGCGCGCAGCGCAGCCGGGGCTGGTGGTTGGGGATGTACATCGGGAACTCACTCCATGTGGTCATGCGTTGGGCGCCGCCACTGCGGGCGGTTCGCCGTTCGGCCGTTTCTCTGCGGCCTTGTTATGAGTGATCGCGGCATCACCGGCCTCGCGTCGACGGAAGGGAAGCGCGCGACGAGGCAGTGCAACCGGGATGCCAATACAACGGAATCCTCCAGCCAATTCAATGGATTGCAACAAAAACAGGACTTCCTGCCGGATGACTGTTCATTCACTGACCAGAAAACCGGAGGTGTCCGACAAAACGCGCCAGGCGAAATTCGCCGATGGCGCGAAAAGTCCCTTTGCAGAGCCTGCGCCCGGGGATTCGCGAAAGGCGATTAGGCGGACTCCATCAATGCAAAACAGTGAAGCGATTCCCAGAAGTAACAAAGGGCGTTACCAGCCAGTGGCCAGTAACACCCTCTTCCAGGCGAGGCTGGCGGATCAGGCCAGGCTCTTGCTCACCACTTCGTAGACGTCGCTGGACAATTCGCCGGAGGCCAGGATGCGTTCCAGCTCGCCGCGCATCAGCGCCTGCCGCGCCTGGTCGTACTTGCGCCAGCGGGTCAGCGGCACCAGCAGGCGCGAGGCGATCTGCGGGTTGAGTGCGTTGAGCACGATCACCTGGTCGGCGAGGAAGCGATAGCCGGCGCCGTCCGGACGATGGAAGTTGACCAGGTTCTGGTTGGCGAACGCGCCGATCAGCGCGCGCACCTTGTTCGGGTTCTTCAGGGTGAACGCCGGGTGCTGCATCAGCGCCTGGACCCGCTCCAGCCCGCCCGGCAGCGGCGAGCCGGCCTGCACGCTGAACCACTGGTCCATCACCAGCGGGTCGTCCTTGAAGTAGTCGGCGAACATGGCCAGGGCCTTGCCCTTCTCCGCCTCGAAGCCGGAGTTGACCAGCACCGCCAGGGCGGTCAGGCGTTCGGTCATGTTGTCGCAGCCTTCGTACTGCTCCAGGCAGGCGGCGAGGATTTCCTCCCGGCCCGACAGCGACAGGTAGGACAGCGCGATGTTCTGCAGGCTGCGCCGGGCGATGTGGGAGGCCTCGGCGAGGTAGGCGGTGTCGCGGGAAATCGCGCGGTTGGCCTGGTAGCGCTGCCACAGCGGTTCGAACAGCGCTTCGCCGATACGCTGGCGGGCGAATTCGCGGGCGGCATGGATCGCGTCGACATCGGCGACTTCGCTGATCTCGGTGAGATAGGCCTCGCTGGGCAGCGAGAGCATCTCGGCGACCATTGCCTGGTCCAGCGCCTCGTCCGCCAGGAGGGTGCGGTAGGCCTCGATCAGGCGTGGGTCGAGTACCAGTCGCTCGCCGCGCTGGTGCTGGCCGATCAGCTCCTGCAGGACCTGCACCGAAAGCTGCTGGCCGGCTTCCCAGCGGTTGAAGCCGTCGCTGTCGTGCTGCATGAGGAACAGCAACTGGTCGCGGCTGTAGGGGAAGCTCAGTTTCACCGGCGCGGAGAAACCGCGCAGCAGCGATGGCAGCGGTTGCTCCGGCACCTCGACGAAGACGAAGCGCTGCTCGGCCTCGGTCACCGCCAGCACGCGGTTGCCGCCCTGGGCCGCGGCCTCGCCTTCCAGGCGCAGCGGGAGTTCGTTGCCCTGGCCGTCGAGCAGGCCCATCTGCAGCGGGATGACGAAGGGTTCCTTGCTCGGCTGGCCGGGAGTCGGCGGGCAGCTCTGACGCACCGTCAGGGTGTAGCGGCGGGCGGCGGCGTCGTACTCGCCTTCCACCGCCAGGCGCGGAGTGCCGGACTGGCTGTACCAGCGCTTGAACTGGGTCAGGTCGACGCCATTGGCGTCTTCCATGGCCTTGACGAAGTCGTCGCAGGTCACCGCCTGGCCGTCGTGGCGCTGGAAGTACAGGTCCGAGCCCTTGCGGAAGCCCTCAGCGCCGAGCAGGGTGTGGATCATCCGCACCACTTCCGAGCCCTTCTCGTAGACGGTCAGGGTGTAGAAGTTGGAAATCTCGATGAACGAGTCGGGGCGCACCGGATGCGCCATCGGCCCGGCGTCCTCGGCGAACTGGTTGGTGCGCAGGAAGGCCACGTCCTCGACGCGCTTGACCGTGCGCGAGTTCATGTCGGCGGAGAATTCCGAGTCGCGGAACACGGTGAAGCCTTCCTTGAGCGACAGCTGGAACCAGTCGCGGCAGGTCACCCGGTTGCCCGACCAGTTGTGGAAGTACTCGTGCGCCACCACTCCCTCGACCCGCTGGTGGGCGGCGTCGGTGGCGGTCTCGGCGCGGGCCAGGACGCAGCTGGAGTTGAAGATGTTGAGGCCCTTGTTCTCCATCGCGCCCATGTTGAAGTCATTGACCGCGACGATCATGAAGATGTCCAGGTCGTACTCGCGACCGTAGACCTCCTCGTCCCAGCGCATCGACTTCTTCAGGCTGTCCATGGCGTGCTGGACCTTGTCGATGTTCTCCGGCTCGACGTAGATGCGCAGCGCCACGTCGCGCTGGCTCATGGTGCGGAAGCTGTCCTCGACGCACCAGAGGTCGCCGGCGACCAGGGCGAACAGGTAGGCCGGCTTCTTGAACGGGTCTTCCCAGGTCGCCCAGTGCCGGCCGTTGCCCTCGGAACCGCTGGCCACCGGGTTGCCGTTGGAGAGCAGCACCGGGTAGCGCTGCTGTTCGGCGCTGACGGTGGTGGTGAAGCGACTCATCACGTCGGGACGGTCAAGGTAATAGGTGATCTTGCGGAAACCCTCGGCCTCGCACTGGGTGCAGAACATCTTGCCGGACTTGTATAGGCCTTCCAGCGCGGTGTTGCTTTCCGGATGGATACGCACCGTGCTCCTGAGGACGAACTCGGCCTGTAGCGGTTGCACCCCGAGCTGCTCGTCGTCCAACTGGTAGTCGCCGGCGCCGAGCGCCTGGCCATCCAGTTCGAGCGCCAGCAGTTCCAGTTGCTGGCCATGCAGCAACAGCGGCGGCAGGCCGGCGCCGCGCTCGGGGTTGCGCCGCAGCTTCAGCTCGGCGTGCACCAGGCTGTGGTCCTCGAACAGTTCGAATTTCAGGTGGGTCTCGTCGATCAGGTAGTCCGGCGCCTGATAGTCCTTGAGGTGGATGACTTTCGGTTGCTCGGTGCGCATGGCTTGTGGCCCTTCTGCTCAGTGATGCACGGCGATCTGGTAGGCCGTGTATTTGCGAATGTTGATCACCCCGGTGTCGAGGATCAGGTACTGGCCCTTGATACCGCGAAGCGTGCCTTCGACGATAGGCGTTTTTTCCAGGTCGAGGCTGGCGATCTTGCTCGGGTAGGCCTCGACCGGGTAGGCGATCTCGACCGGATCGAGGTCGATGACCGGTTGGATCGCCTGCAGGCCGAAACGTTGCTGCAATTCGCGCAGGCCGTCGGCGCACTGGTCGAACAGTTGCTCGCGGACTGCCGCCAGGTCGACCGGCTCGGCCTCGCCCTTGAGCATGGCCCGCCAGTTGGTGCGGTCGGCGACCTGGCTGCGCAGCAGGTCTTCCACCAGGCCGGACTGCTGGCGGGTGGCCACGCGCAGGATCGGCAGCGCCTGGCGCGCGCCCTGGTCGATCCAGCGGGTGGGAATCTGGGTGGCGCGGGTGATGCCGACCTTCACCCCGGAGGAGTTGGCCAGGTACACCACGTGGTCGGTCATGCAGAAGCGCTCGCCCCACTCCGGTTCGCGGCAGGTGCCCTGCTCGTAGTGGCACTTCTCCGGGCTGACGATGCAACTGTCGCACTGCGCCAGGCGGGTGAAGCAGGGATAGCAATAGCCCTGGCTGAAACTCTTCTTCGTCTTGCGCCCGCAATGGCTGCAGAAGATGCTGCCGAGGTACTCCAGGCGCAGCGGCCGGCCGATCAGCGGGTTCACCGCGACTTCGCGGTCGTCGAGGCGGAAGGCGTATTGCACGGGGGCATTGCTTTCCAGGCGCGCCGTCATCTTGCTCAGCGCGCCACGGGCGATTTCTTCCATCAGTGCACGGAGTCCGACTTGAACAGGATGTTCGGGATCGGCTCGTCGGAGTGCGAGGAACAATGCTGCGGGCCCATGTAGCCGGTGCGCTCCTCCTCGGGGAGGTTCTGCAGCTCCCAGGCGATCACCGCCTGCAAGCACAGCTCCTTCTGCTCCTGGGTCAGCTTGCGGCCGTCCGGCCACTTGCCGATCTCGATGGCCAGCTTGAGGTTCTGGTAGATCTCGGGGGTGATGTTCTCGATCGCTTGGTTGAAGGACGACATGGCCGGCTCCGCTGAAAAGGCATGCCGAGCATTCTACCGGGCCGTGGCCGCCGGCGCACATCCACGCGGCCACGGCCCCTCGCTCACCGCCTCCGGCGCGCCAGCAGACCGCCGAGCAGCCCGGTGACACAGCCGGCCAGCAACCCGCCGACATGCGCGCCGTTGGCGATGGAGCCGAAGCCGAGCAGGTCGATCACCCCGGACAGGCACACCAGCAGCCAGACCAGCATCATCGCCACGACGCCCCGGGGCAGGCGATAGGCCTGGCCCGGCGCCAGGTACTGGAAGATCCAGCAGTGTCCGAGCAGGCCGTAGAGCACTCCGGACAAGCCGCCGAACAGGCTGGCGCCACTCACCGCGTACTGCACCACGTTGGACACCAGGCCGAACAGCAGGGTCAGCCCGAGCAGCATCAGGCGTCCCTGGCGGAATTCGATGCGCCGGCCCAGTTCCCAGAACCACATGGCGTTCATCGCCAGGTGCAGCCAGCCGAAGTGGATCAGCATCGGCGTGAACAGCCGCCACCACTGACCCGCCGCCAGGCTCTCGGCCAGCGGCGTGAACAGCGCGTACTGGCCCTGGATACGGAAGTCCTGGAAGGTCAGCCAGCGCATCGTCGCGAAGTTGTCGCCAAGGTAGGTGACGGCGGCGACGACGAAGGTCAGCAGCAGCACCGCGGCGGTCATCGGGCTCATTCGCAGTTGCCGGACGAACCCCTGCCCCGCCGGTCGCGGCGCGGCCTCCAGGGTTGCCTGCGGATCGCCTTCGGGATAACGCCGGTACAACTCGCGGACCTGCTCGGCGAGCCGCTCGTCGGGCACCCAGAGGACCTGCTGGCCGGATTCCTCGCTGACCCGATGCGGCACGTTCAGGCGCCGCAGCAGGCCGACGAAGCCGGCCAGGTCGACCGACAGGGGGAACTTCAGGACCTGGACCGCGCTCATTCGTCAGCCTCCGGCCGCTTCACTTCGACCCAGACGAACTTGTTGCGGTCCAGGCGGGTTTCCTCATCCAGGCGGTAGGCCGCGAGCTTGCCGTACATCACCGCGCTGTAGTCCAGGCAGGCCAGGTTCGGCCGGATCGGCGCCGGCGTGCCGCGCCGCCAGTAGTGGCCGACGAACAGCAGCGGCTCGGCGGCGCCATAGGTCAGCAGGCTGGACTTCTGCTCCTCGCTCAGCGGCTCGCGGGCGATCGCTTCGGGCAACGCGTCGGGCTGGAAGACGATGTCGCCATAGGTGCGCGGCGCCTCGTCCTCGACCCAGAACTTGGTGCGGAAGAAGGAACGGGTGTAGCCGTCGCTGCTGGTCAGGGTGGCGCCGTGCGGCAGGCGCATGTCGGTGCCGCGCAGCAGGCGGTTGCAGGCCAGGTCGGCGAAGCTTCCGGGCTCCGCCGATTCCTGCAGGAAGGCTTCGCTGATGCGGCCGTCGGGGAACTGCCGGCGCAGGGTTTCTACCAGCCCGCCGTCCCAGCAGGCATGGACCATGCGGAAGCGCCCGGCATCGAGGAACAGCGGCAGTTGCTGGAACCAGCCGAGGAAGTCGCGCCAGTCGGCGTCGTGGCCTTCGAACTGCTCGAGGGTTTCCTTGATCAGCCGGGCGTGCCGCGGCGTGTGCTCGCGGACGTACTGGCGACCGCTACCGGGCGCCGCCGGGGTGCTCCAGCCGAGCGCGTTGAATTCGTGGTTGCCCATGATGCACAGCGCCTCGCCGGCGTCGACCATCGCGTGCACCCGGTGCAGGGCTTCGCGGATGCGCGGGCCGCGGTCGACGATATCGCCGAGGAACAGCGCCTGCCGCCGCGGATGGCGCCAGACGCCGCCCTGCAGGCGGTAGCCGAGCAGGTCGAGAAGGCGGTCCAGGGTATGCGCGCAGCCGTGGACATCGCCGATCAGGTCATAGCCACGTCCGGGGTCGAGTTCCATCAGTCGCCTCCGCCCAGGCGGCTGCCCCAGCCGAGCTTGGTCCGGCAGATCTCGTAGTAGTTGTGGTCGATGGGGTGGATCAGGCGCAGCTTCTGCGGCTTCTTGCTGATCGTCACGGTGTCGCCGGGAGCGCAGGTGAAGTGGTTCTGCCCGTCGCAGGAGACCTGCGGGTAGATCTGCATGTTCGGCGACACGACGATCTTCAGCTCGCTGTTGCCGTCCACCACGATCGGCCGGCTGGAAAGCATGTGCGGGTACATCGGCACGATGACGATGGCGTCCAGCTTCGGATGCATGATCGGCCCGCCGGCGGACAGCGCGTAGGCGGTGGAGCCGGTGGGGGTGGCGACGATCAGGCCGTCGGCCTTCTGGCTGCAGACGAACTGGCCGTCGATGTACAGCTCGAACTCGATCATCCGGGTCGACTTGCCCGGGTGCAGGACCACGTCGTTGAGCGCGTCGCCCTGCCCCATCGAGTCGATGCCGCGACGCACCTGGGCGTCGAGAAGGAAGCGGCTCTCGACGATGTACTGGCCGTCGAGCACCTCACCGACCTTGGCCTCCAGCTCGTCGGGGCGGATGTCGGTGAGGAAGCCCAGGCTGCCGCGGTTGATCCCCAGCACCGGGACCTTGTGCCGGGCCAGCGCGCGGGCCGCGCCGAGCATGCTGCCGTCGCCGCCGACCACCACCACCAGGTCGCAGATCTCGCCCATGATCTTCCGCGAGCAGGTCTGCAGGCCGTGCCCGGGCAGAACCTCGGCGATGGTGTCCTCGAGGATCACGTGCAGGTGACGGTCGATCAGGAATTTCTTCAGCCGGCGGATGGTATCCAGCACCTGGGTGCTGCCGAGGCGGCCGATGATGCCGATATTGCGAAAGGGTTCCATGGGGTTCCTGCGAAAAGCTGCGGGCGGGATAGCGCGGATTATGGGCGAAAGCCGCGGACAGCGGCAAACCGCGCCCGCGCCGGGATGTCGCCACGGGCGACGCAACCCGGCTACCCTCAGGGTATGACGCTGCTGACCGAACTGCTCGACGAATTGCGCCAACCGGCCGTCCGCGACCTGGCCTGGACCCTGCTCGCCCCACCGCTGCTGCGCGAGACCCCGGCGCCGCAGCGACACCCGCTGAGCGCCAGCCGCTGGCACCAGGAGCCGGAGCGCCTGGCCGCCTGGCTGCGCGAACAGGAGCGACAGCCGCAGCACCTCGCTGCCTGGCTCGCACAGTGGCCACGACAGCGCCTGGGCCTGTATTACGAGCATCTCTGGCAGTTCGCCCTGGAACAGGCCCCGGACGTGCGCCTGATCGCCGCCAACCTGCCGGTGCGCGACGGCGGGCATACCCTTGGCGAGCTCGACCTGCTGCTGCGGGACGACGACGGCATCCATCATCTGGAACTGGCGATCAAGCTCTATCTCGGCCCCCAGGCCGGCCCCGGCGACTGGCTCGGGCCCGGCGGCCAGGATCGCCTGTCACGCAAGCTGGAACACCTCTGCCGACACCAGTTGCCACTGGCGGCGACGCGCGAGGGTCGCCAGGTTCTGGCCGACCATGGCGCCGAATCGGCCGCTTCCGCATTGTGGCTGAGCGGCTACCTGTTCCACCCCTGGCCCGGCCCGGGCAGCCTGCCCGCCGAGATCGAGCCACGGCATCTGCGGGGCCGCTGGCTACGCCAGCGCGACTGGCGGGCGTACCTGGCCAGCCTGGGCGAGCCAGCCGCCGCGCAACGCTGGCTGCACCTGCCACGCGCGCACTGGCTGGCGCCGGCCCTGCGGCCGCAGGATCCGCTCGATCCGCCACGCGCCGGCAGCGACTGGGACACAGCGTTCGCCGACGAGCCGCGCCCGCAGATGCTGGTGCGGGTGGTACCGCGTGACGGTCACTGGGTGGAAGCCGAACGGTTGTTCCTGGCCAACGACGACTGGCCGCCGGGCCTCAGCCTGTGGGGCGCCGCGCGGCAGGCCGCGGACGCCTGATCAGAGCAGTGCCAGCAGACGCTCCTGCAGCGCCCGGCGCCCCTGCAGGCCTCCGGTGTGTAGCGCCACCAGGCGGCTGCCACGAGCCACCTCGCCGCGCTCCACTGCCTCGCGCAGGGCGAGCAGCAGCTTGCCGGTGTACAGCGGTTCCAGGGCGACGCCACTGGCCGTCTCGAAGCCGACGATGAACCGCGCCAGCGCGCCATCGAGGCGGGCGAAGCCGCCGCGGCTGGCGTCCAGCAGGCGATAGCCGGCATCGGCGACGCCCGCTGCGGCGAGAGTCGTCGCCACCTGCGCGGCGACGCCGTGGTCCTCCGGCACCGCCAGGGCGCCCACCACCGGATGCCGCCCGGCCTCGCCAAGCACCAGGCCGGCCAGTGTCGTACCGGTGCCGGCGGCCACCCAGACGGCGTCGTAATCGTCCCAGCCGAGCGTCGGCAACTGGGTCGCTATGCGCTCCACCAGCCCGCTGCAACCACGCGCGCCCAGCAGCCCGCCACCGCCCTCGGCGACCGGCAGCAACCCGGGATAACGCTCCCGCCAGGGCGCCCAGAAACCGCCGGCGTGCCGCTGGCGATAGCCGCCGTAGCCGAGCCAGTGCAGTTCCATGCCGAGACTGCGCAGGTCGCGTACCGTCGGCGTATCGACTTCGTTTCCGCGTACCAGGCCGACGCAGCGGAAGCCGAAACGCGCAGCGGCGCCGGCCAGCGCATGCAGGTGGTTGGAATGGGCGCCGCCGAGGCTGATCAGGCCGTCCAACCCGCGCTCGCGGGCCTGCGCCAGGTACGGGGCGAGTTTGAAACCCTTGTTACCGGAAATCAGCGGATCGACCTGGTCCAGGCGCAGCAGCGCCAGTTCGACCCCGGCGCGGGCCAGCCAGTCGGTTTCGATGCGTTGCAGGGTGGCGTGCGGGGACCAGTCGGGAAACGGCAAGGGCTCAGCTCACGGTGCGCAGGCGCCCCGTGGTCTTGTGCCGGGCGCAGCAGTTGGTGTCGCCGGCGACGAAGCGCGCCGGGTTGTCGACCCGGTCGAGCGGCAGGTTGCAGCGCTCGCCGCCGGGCAGCAGGGCCTCGCAGCGTGGCTGCTGGAAATGATCCAGCCACTGGCGGTACTGGCTTTCGGAGACGAAGCACTTGGCCGCCGCGTAGGCCAGCGGATTGTCCTGGTAACGCGGGATATCCTGCAAGGGAATGGTCAGGTGCCCGGCGCCGGGGTGGTAGGCGACGAACACCACGCCCTGGCTGGACAGGCGCTCCAGCAGTTGCTCCGGCCCCTGGGCGGCGAGACGGTCGCGTTCGGCGCGCAGTTCGGCCAGCTCCTGCTCCAGTTGCTGGTCCAGTTCGTTGCGGTAGGCCAGTTCCACGTCGCGGATCGAGATCTGCTCCTTGTAGCCTGCAACCGCCGCCGCCACCCGCGTTTCCAGCTCGTCGGCGAATTCCGAGCGCAGCAGATCGGTCTCGCTGCGCCCCTGGGTCTCGATGAAACGCAGTTGCCGGGTCAGTTCCTCGCGGTTGCGCTGGAACTGTTCGCCCTGCTCCACCAGACGCTGCTGCAGCGCGGTGTTTTCCCGCGCCTGGCGCTCCAGGGCCTGCTGCAGGCTGAGCACCTCGCTGCGCAGGATGTCCAGTTGCCCGCGGGCCTCCTGCTCGCGCCTGGACAGTTCCTGCTCGTGCTGGCGAGCCAGCCCGGCAAGGCGCTGCTCCTGCTGCTGGGCCAGGGCGGCAAGCTGCTGGCGCTGCTGCCTGACCAGTTGCGCCAGGCGGGCCAGTTGTTCGTCGTCCGGCTTGCGCGTCTCCGCCGGCGGGGCTTTCGACGCGGCGGCGTCGGCGGCATACCACTGCTCTTCGGCAGCCATCTGCAACCGCTGCGGCTCCACCGCGGCCGGCTCGTCGTCCACCAGCAGGCCGAGCTGGTTGCGCCTGAGCGCGTCGCGGATGAGGACGAAATGGTTGCGTCCGGCGCTGCTCTCCGGATCCCACAGGTGCATCTGGTGCCAGGACACCGGACACTGGCTGCGGCAGGCCAGGCGGATCGGCCCGCCGCCCATGTCGGGACCGCGTCCGGCGCGTTCGGCGAGGTTGCGCAGGGGCAGGTTCCAGCCGGTGTCGGCGGCGCCCTGCTCGTCGAAGTCGAGATAGAAGAACACCGCCGCCCGCGCCTGCAGGCGCGGGTTGATCAATACGTAGGCCAGGTGCATCTGCTGGTCGGCATACTCCGGCATGCGCACCAGGCCATCGAGCAACGCCTCGAACTCGGGGTACAGCATCTCCTTGCAGACGCCGCTGTCGTTGAAGAACAGCACGGCTTCCGCCATCTGTGGCTTTTTCTGCATGCTCATCGCTCACCCTCGGACGCCTGGCGAGGCGGCCCGCATCCGGCAGTACCATCTGGCATGTCACCTGAAAAACAGGTGCTATCTCGTTGTTCGGGCAAGTCTAGGGGAAAAAATGTCGCGGGCAATGTGACTGGGTTGGCAGACACCCGGGCGCTACCGGACAGCCCGCCGAGCGGTAGGGGAATTTGTGATGCGTTTGGTTTTTGGGCGGACGGAGATCACCGTGGCAGAGCGCCACCGTTCACCGAATGGGCACGAAGCCCCTGCCCACGTCGTCGAGCGCGGGCAGGGCGAGGCTCGGAACCTCTTCACATCCAGCGAACGCCAGGAAAACCGGGCGAATACGGCAGGGAAGCGCAGCTCACAGGCGGCAAACGAGCATTCCGGAGCCGTTTTCGACACGGTTTTTCCGACGCGCGACAGACGGCTGAACGGATGCTCAGAGTTCGGCGGCCAGGCGCGAACCCTGGTTGATGGCGCGCTTGGCATCCAGTTCGGCGGCGACGTCGGCGCCACCGATCAGGTGCACGCTCTGTCCGGCCGCCAGCAGGCCCTCCTGCAGCTCGCGCAGCGGATCCTGGCCGGCGCAGACGATCACGGTATCCACCGGCAGCACCTGCGGCTCGCCGTCGGCGATGCGGATGTGCAGGCCGGCGTCATCGATCCCCAGGTACTCCACCGCGTTGAGCATCTGCACCTGCCTGTTCTTCAGGCCGGCGCGATGGATCCAGCCGGTGGTCTTGCCGAGGCCGTCGCCGACCTTGCTCTTCTTGCGCTGCAGGAGGAATACCTGGCGCGCCGCCGGATGCACCTCGGCCTTGACCCCGGCAATGCCGCCACGGGCCTCCAGGCGGGCATCGATGCCCCACTCCTTCCAGAACGCCTCGCGGTCCAGGCTGGTGGAAGGGCCGGCGTGGGTGACGAACTCGGAGACATCGAAGCCGATGCCGCCGGCGCCGATCACCGCTACCCGGTTGCCCACCGGCTTGCGTTCGAGGATCGCGTCCAGGTAGCCGATCACCTTCGGATGCTCGATGCCGGGGATCGCCGGGGTGCGCGGGACGATGCCGGTGGCGAGGATGATCTCGTCGTAACCACCGGCCACCAGTTCGTCGACCCCGACCCGGGTATTCAGGCGCAGCTCGACCCCGGTGCTCTGCAGCTTGTTGCGGAAATAGCGCAGGGTCTCGTGGAACTCTTCCTTGCCGGGCACCCGCTTGGCCACGTTGAACTGCCCGCCGATCTCGCCGGCGGCGTCGAACAGGCTGACCCGGTGCCCGCGCTCGGCGGCCACGCTGGCGGCGGCCAGGCCGGCCGGACCGGCACCGACCACGGCGATCTTCTTCGCCCGGGCGGTGGGGATGTAGTTCAGCTCGGTCTCGTGGCAGGCGCGCGGGTTGACCAGGCAACTGGTCAGCTTGCCGCCGAAGGTGTGGTCGAGACAGGCCTGGTTGCAGCCGATGCAGGTGTTGATCAGCTCGGCCTGGCCTGCCGCGGCCTTGTTGACGAAATCCGGATCGGCGAGGAACGGCCGGGCCATGGAGACCATGTCGGCGTCGCCCTCGGCCAGCACCCGCTCCGCCACCTCGGGGGTATTGATGCGGTTGGTGGTGATCAGCGGGATGCCGATCTCGCCGCGCAGCTTGGCGGTGACCTTGGTGAAAGCCGCGCGCGGCACCTTGGTGGCGATGGTCGGGATGCGCGCCTCGTGCCAGCCGATGCCGGTGTTGATCAGGGTCGCGCCGGCCTTCTCGATGGCCTTGGCCAGCAGCACGATCTCGTCCCAGCTGCTGCCGCCCTCGACCAGGTCGAGCATCGACAGGCGATAGATGATGATGAAGTTCGGCCCCACCGCCTCGCGCACCCGGCGGACGATCTCCACCGGCAGGCGCATGCGGTTCTCGTAGCTGCCGCCCCAGCGATCGGTGCGCTGGTTGGTGTGCTGCACGAGGAACTGGTTGATGAAATAGCCTTCCGACCCCATGATCTCGACGCCGTCGTAGCCGGCGACCTGGGCCAGGCTGGCGCAGTTGACGAAATCGGCGATCTGTTTCTCGATGCCCTCCTCGTCCAGTTCCTTCGGCTTGAACGGGTTGATCGGCGCCTGGATCGCGCTCGGCGCCACCTGCTTCGGGCTGTAGGCATAGCGACCGGCATGCAGGATCTGCATGCAGATCTTGCCGCCCGCCTCGTGTACCGCCTGGGTCACGATCCGGTGCTTCTCCGCCTCTTCCGGCGTGCTCAGCTTGGCCGCGCCGGAATACACGCCGCCCTCCTCGTTCGGGCCGATGCCGCCGGTGACCATCAGGCCGACGCCGCCGCGGGCACGTTCGGCGAAGTACGCCGCCATGCGCTCGAAGCCCTGCGGTTTCTCTTCCAGGCCGGTGTGCATGGAACCCATCAGGGTGCGGTTGCGCAGGGTGGTGAAGCCGAGGTCCAGGGGGGCGAGCAGGTGCGGATAGGGAACGGCGGCGGTCATCGGGGGTCTCCACATCGGGCGAAACGCGTTCACGGATATGCCGCGGCCTCGGGTGCGATGCGCGATACGGGCGGCGGTCGGTATGGCGACGACTCTAAGGAGCGCCAGGGACGCGCTCAATGATCCTAAGTGACAAGTTACTGATCGGAATGCACAGGGACGCTTGGCAAGCCGACGCCACTCCCCTACCCTGTGGGCTGCCTTGGAGACCCGCATGCGCAAGCTGATCTTCCTGATCCTGATCACCCTCTTCGCCGCCTACGCCGGCTGGGCCGAACACCGCCCGGTGGGCCACTACCTGTCCGACCTGCGCAGCCAGGTCAGCGTGGTCCAGGGCCAGCCCGGCGAGCGCGGCAACCTGCTGGCGGTGCAACCGGAGCTGCTCACCCCGGACTATCAGAGCGCCGAGCGATTGCAGCTGAAGTTCCACGCCTACCTGGAAAACGCCCGCCGCCAGGGCCTGCTCAACGCGCGCACGGTGGTGGTGTTTCCCGAGCACGTCGGCACCTGGCTGGTGGCCAGCGGCGAGAAACCCGAGGTCTATGCCGCCGCCGACTGGCGCACGGCGATGGACTGGATGGCCGCCAGCAACCCGTTGAAGGTGGCGCGCGGCTGGATCACCGCGCGCGGCGACGAACGTCTCACCGACACCCTGTTCCGGATGAAGGCGGTGGACATGGCCCATGACTACCAGACCCTGTTCGGCGGACTCGCCCACGAGTTCAAGGTGACCGTGGTGGCCGGCTCCATCGTGCTGCCCGACCCCGAGGTCGAGGATGGCGAGCTGCGCACCGGCACCGGCCAGCTGTACAATGTCAGCCTGACCTTCGGCCCCGACGGCCTCCCCCTCGGCCAGCCGCAACGCAAGGTGTTCCCGACCCGCCACGAGCTGAGCTTCCTCAACAATGGCCGCGGCGAACGCCTGCAGGTGCTGGATACCCCGGCCGGTCGCCTGGGCGTCCTGATCGGCACCGACAGCTGGTACCCGGATACCTACGCCACCCTGGTCGAACGCCAGGTCGAACTGCTGGCGATTCCCGCCGCCCTGAACCAGAGCGGCCGCTGGCAGCAACCCTGGCCCGGCTTCGACGCCGAACTGGTGCCCGGCGACGTGCGCCTGGCGCCGAACAGCCTGAGCAACGCCGAAGCCTGGCAACGCCTGGCGGTCGGCGAACGCCTGCTCGCCAGCGGCGCCCGTGGCGCCGCCGTGGCCTTCGCCCACAGTCGCCTGTGGAACGCCGTCGAGGACGGCCAGAGCCTGCTCGGCTCGCCCCAGGGCATGCGCCAGGCCAACCCCGGAGGAGGCGCGCAACTGGTCAATCTCTGGCTATGAGCACGCCGCGGGTGCGCCTCGGCGACCTCTCGGTCGGCTTCGTCCAGGCCCTGGCCGATGCCCTGCTCGCCGCCGGCGTCGATCCCGCAGCGCTGCTCGAGCAGTACGGCCTCGACCAGCGGCGCCTGGCCGAACCCGGCGCGCGCCTGTCGATTCCCCGCTACATGCGCCTGGGCCACGCCGCCATCCAGCTCAGCGGCGACCCCGCCCTGGGGCTGCAGATGGGCCGCCTGAGCCGTCTCGGACAGATGGGCCTGGCCGGGGTCAGCGTGGCCCAGGCGCCGAACCTGCGCGCCGCGGCGCGGGCGATGATCCACCTGGAACCGCTCTACGCGCAGAACTACCGCGGTCAGTCGAGCCTGGTGGAAGACGCCGGCGGCGCCTGGTTGCGCTTCTATTCGATCAGCCCCTACAACGCCTACAACCGCTTCGTCGTCGATTCGGTACTGGCCGGCTGGATCAGCCATCTCGGCGCCCTGGCCGGGCAGCCGCTGAAACCCGAACGGGTGGAAATCGAGTATCCGGCGCCGGCCTGGGCCGACCGCTACGAGGCGTTCTTCGGCTGCCCGGTGGCGTTCGGCGCGCCGACCAACCAGTTGCACCTGAGCCAGGCCAGCCTGGCCCTGGGCAATGCAGAGCACTGCCCGAGCACCTGGAACCAGATGCTGGAGATCTGCAATCGCGAACTGGAACAACTGACCCGCACCCGCAGTTGGCGCGAGCGCGTCAGTCGCCTGCTGGGGCCACTGCTCAACGGCCGCGAGCCGGACCTGGAGGAAGTCGCCACGCGCCTCAAGCTGCCGACCTGGACCCTGCGGCGCAAGCTGGCCGAGGAAGGCACGCAGTACCGCAGCATCCTCAACGAGACCCGCCGCGACCTGGCGATGGTCTACATCCGCGAGACCGACCTGGCCTTCGGCGAGATCGCCTACCTGCTCGGCTTCGCCTCGGCGGAAGCCTTCCAGCGCGCCTTCAAGCGCTGGAGCGGGCAGACTCCCGGCGAGTTCCGCCGCGCCCAGCGGCAGAACGCCTGATCACATCTCGGTGGCGTCGTCCGCCGGCTCCGGCAGGTCGTATTCGGCGGCATGCCGTTCCAGCAGCTCTTCCTGGTAGTCGTCCATCGCGGATCACCTCGTTGGTCTGTGCCTTTCAGCTGTAGACGAGAAAGATGACAGCGGGATTACCCCGCGCGGATCGGCGGCGCAAAGCGACCCGGCAGGCGAGGATGGCAGGCATTCGGGACGACAGAAACGAAAGAAGCGGCCAATGGCCGCTTCTTTCGTGGCTCACCCCGCCTTGGCGTGGTGAAGATGTATGGCGCAGCGGACGGGACTCGAACCCGCGACCCCCGGCGTGACAGGCCGGTATTCTAACCGACTGAACTACCGCTGCGCGTCGGCTGGGCAAGATGCCCGGTAAAGCGTCTTCCTCTCGTTGCAGCCAGGCTGCCCGCCTTCTACCGGAAGACGGCGAGTTCGGGGCGATGAACTCGGGAGGGGAAGTGAATGGCGCAGCGGACGGGACTCGAACCCGCGACCCCCGGCGTGACAGGCCGGTATTCTAACCGACTGAACTACCGCTGCGCGTAACCTGCGAGATTGGTGGGTGATGACGGGATCGAACCGCCGACCCTCTGCTTGTAAGGCAGATGCTCTCCCAGCTGAGCTAATCACCCTTCACTCTCGAAGTGGGGCGCATTCTACCGACGGGAAAACCTAAGTCAATGCCCTGATTGAATTTTTTTTGAAATTTCAGCGAACGCCCATGCCACGCCCGCCGCCCGGGCCTTGCCGTTCCGGCGACGGGTCGCTCATTCGACCCGCAGGCTCAGGCGCGCCGAGACCCGCCCATCGACCTGGCGGTCCAGCCCGGCTTCCGCCACCTGCACGCCCTGTCCGTTCAACTGCTCCAGCCAGGGCAACAGCTTGGCGAAGGGCGCCGGCTGCAGGGCCACCTGAACGGCGCCCTCGCCTTCGTTATCGAGCCGCTCGACGCTCAGCCCGGCCTGCGCCGCCGAGGCGGTGACCATGCCCTGCAGCGCCGCCGGGTCGACCTGCGCCTGCGGCGCGGCGGCATCGGCCTGGCGCACGTTGGGCGCCTGCTGCTGGATGTAGGCGTGCAGCGCGCGCTGCTCGGTGAAGTACTGGCGCGCCGACTGCAGGTGGCGCTCCGCCGGACGCCAGAGCGCCAGGTAGAGAATCACCAGCAGGAAGAATGCGCCGAGCCAGGCCAGCGCCAGGCGGTCGCGCGCCGGCAGCGCGCGCCAGCGGATCGCCAGTTGCGAGGTTTCGGCCTGGGCCTTGAGGCGTTCGTGGAATTGCGTCATGACCTTCATCTCAACCTCCTATCACCAGGCGCGCGCTGACCGTCGAGCCATCGCGGCTGGCCGAACCCAGTTGCACCGCCAGCCCCGACTCGCTGAGCCGCGAGCGCAGCCGTTCCAGCACGTCGAAGCCGGGCGCGCGCACCTGCAGCGCCACGTCGCCGCGCGCGGCGCTGAAGTCCAGTTGCTCGACGCTGACCGTCGATTCATCGCCGATCACTGTCGCGGCCTGGCCGAGAAGGCCGAGCAACTGGCCCTCGCCGCCGCTGCTGGCACTGTCGGCCAGGTGCTGGTCGAACTGCGCGCGCAGGTTGATCAGTTTGCGGTCCTCCGGGAACAGCTGGCGGTAGAGCTCCGCGCTCTGCGCCGCGTAGCGGTCGCCCTCGCGCTGCAATTGCCAGGCCTGGACCAGGGTGAAGCCCCACTGCAGCACCAGCCACAGCCCGATCAGTCCCAGCGCCGGACGCCAGCGGCGCCACTGGCTGCTCTGCTGGCGCGCGGTGAACTCGGCCTGGGCCAGGTCGGTGCCCGGAGGCTGCTCGCTCAGCCAGACATGCGGATTGCCCGCCAGCGCCTGGACTTCCAGCCCCTCCGGCGCCGCCACGGCTTCCGCGGCGAAGGCCCGCTGCGGCGGCGGACAACTGTCGCGCAACACCGCCCAATCCTCGTTGCCGCAGGACAGCCGCACGGCTCCGCTGCCACCGAGCAGCCAGCGCTCCTCCAGCCAGAACAGGCAGGTACCCTCGCCCGGCAGGCAGTCGGCATCCACATGCAGCGCAGCCGGCGCCTTGCCCGCGCCCTCGGCCAGCGCCAGCCAGGCGGCGAGCCAGGCGCGCTGCACGGCGAACACCCGGTGGCGACCGTCGGCCAGCGCCGGGCCGAGGGCCAGGTGCATCTGCTCGACATCGTCGGCCAGTTGCTCCTCCACCGCGAACGGCAGCGACTGGCGCAGCCAGCGCGCCTTCTGCGTCGGCAGGTTCACCGCGCAGGCGGACACCGCCTCCACCGGCAGGTACAGCCGCCAGGGCACGCGGATCTCCGCCAGCGCCTGTGCGAACGGCGCGCGCCGGCACTCGCCGTCCTGCACCCACCATACCGGCAGTTCCCCATCGGCCCCCGCCGTACTGGCGGGTGGCAGGAACAGCGCACTCACTCCACTCATCGCTCGTCCTTCTTCCAATCGTCGCCGCCCGTCGACGGAATGGGCGTTCCGCCCTGTCCCATGTCGCGGGCCATCACTCGTATCTTGCCGTTCTTGCCACGCTGCAGGGTACTCACCAGCACCTGCCGGCGGTCGCCCAGGGCGACCTCGCTGATCACCTGGAAGTAGCGGGTGCCGACGGCGAAGTTGACGTTATCCGTTTTCGATCCCAGTTGGTTCAGATGCTTGGTGAACTCGGTCTTTTCCCGGAAACCTTCCCGCCCGCGAGCCGCCACGATGTTCTCGGCCTGGCCCGGGTCGATGCCGAACAACGCGGCGATGACCGGCACGCTGGCGGTGTTCACGTTCAGCGGCGCGTCTTCGGGCAGCGCGCTGACGAACGGCAGCAGGCGGCGGTAGTCGGCCTCCGACAGTTTCAGCAGACGCAGCTCGGACACGTCCTTGAGGCTGCGGTTGGCGGCGCGGTAGGCCGGCGCCTCCAGCAGGTACTGGTTGTCCTCGGCGCCCTGCTCGCCCTGCGGGTTCTGGTCGGCGTCCAGCCAGTCGGCCAGCCGGTCCGGCAGGCCCTTGACGACGTCTTCCTTCATGCCCAGGGTTTCCAGCAGGCGACGGAACTGCTTCACCGAATCCGGCTTGACCTTGCGCTTGCGCACCAGCCCGTTGAGGTTGAAGCGCCCGCTGGGATCCTCGATCCGCACCCGCAGCTCGCCGCCATCGTCCAGCTTGAACGGCGCCATCGGCCGCGCCCAGGCCTCGCCCAGATGATCCACCGATTCGCGGGTGTTCTCGCCGCCCTGGCGCAGGTCGCGGCGCAGCACCGCTTCCGCCAGGCGTTCGCCACCCAGCGCGTAGTGCCAGGCCTGGCGCACGTGCAACTGGTTGGCGCTGCTGCGGATCGCCAGTTGCTGGCGGATGATCAGCCCGGCGCAGACGATGGTCACCACCGCCACCACCAGCAGCACCGTGATCAGCGCGACCCCCTTCTGCCCGCGCCTCATTCCGGCGCCCCCGGCATGCCTTCCGGCGGCCGCGGCACCCCGCCCTCGCCGTTCTCGCCATTCTCTCCGTCCGTCTGGCCCTGCGGCTGGTCCTGCTTGAGCGGCGGGTCGAGCAGGCGCCAGAGGCGCACCAGCTTGCCGTAGTGGCGGTGCTCCAGGGTCATCTCCACCGCCAGCGGCAGGCTCTCCAGGCGCTCCTCCTCGCTACCCTCGTCGGTCGGCCAGTGGCTCTGCCAGTTGTGCTCCTTGTCGAGGAAGCGCCAGCTCAGCGCGGTGACCCCGTCAAGCACCTGCTGTACCCGCGGCCTGCTGTCCTGGGCGCGGTCCAGCACCAGCCAGTAGCGGCGTTCGAGGACCTCCCCGGACAGCGACCAGCGCACCCGTTGCAGGCGCGAGCGCGCCTGGCCGAGCGGATTGCGCCAGCCACCACGGGTGAACTCGATGACCTGGTCGTCCTCGCCCTCGCTGAGGAAGGCGCCGCGGTTGTCGCCCAGCTCGTCACGTACCGGACGTTCGAGCGCCTGGGTCAGGTCGCGCTCCAGCACGCCCATCGCCCGCACCAGCTCGCGCATGCGCTGTTCCTGCACACGGGTCGCCTGGTCGGTCTGCATCACGCTGTCGAACATGCGGTAGGTGGCCAGGGCCAGCAGGGCGAAGATGGCGATGGCGATCAGCAGCTCGAGCAGGGTGAAACCCCGCTGTGAACTCATGGCTGGCTCCCGAGGAAGCCCACCAGACGCGCCGCGGCGCGCTCCTCGAGGTTGCCGCGCTCGCGGCCGAGCGGCTTCGCCGCGACCCAGACGATCACCCGCCGCATCTCCTGCTCGGACGTACTGTCGATCTGGGTACGCCACTCCCAGCGGCGTCCGGCGAACTCCAGTTCGCCCTGGTTGCGTCCGCTGGACGGTGGCGTCTGTTCCAGCTGCAACTCGTTGAGGCGGTTGTCGGCGATCCACATCGCCAGGGTCTTGTCCTCCAGTCGCGAAGCGTTCTGCAGGCTGCGCGCGCTGGCGCTGAGCACGCTGGCCGCGACCATGGCGAAGATCGCCAGGGCCACCAGCACTTCCAGCAGGGTGAATCCACGCACACGCCTCATCGCCGCGCCACCTCGACCCGCGGCAAGCGGAAACCGTCGCTGCTCAGCGACAGCGCGCGGCCTTCGGGTCCGCGCTCGGCCAGACGCAGGCGGAACGGGCTGAGTTCGCCGCTGGAGAGGATCAGCAATTGCGGCTGGTCGGTGCCTTTCTTCTGTTCCTTCTCGCCCTTGCCGCCGGCCAGCACCAGCGGCTGGCCGTCCAGCTCGAAGGTCAGCTCGGCCCATTCCGGCAGGCGATGGCTGTCGCGCGCCACCGGCAGCCAGCGCGCCTTCGCTTCGTCATAGCGCAGCACCTGGTAGGCGTCGCGCTCCAGGCGCAGGCCGTATTCGCGGTTGTCCAGCACGGCCTCGTCGGTCAGCACGCCGATCAGCCCGGCGAGCCGCTCGGCCTCGCTGTCCAGCTCCCGCGAGGTGCTGGCGAAGCCGGTGCTGAGCACCGCCAGGCCGATCAGCACGCTGATGATGACCATCACCACCATCAGCTCGATGAGGGTGAAGCCGCGCGATTCGCGCATGTCCGCTCAGTTGTCCCAGTTGCCGATGTCGGCGTCGTTGTCGCTGCCGCCTTCCTTGCCGTCGGCACCCAGCGAATACAGGTCGAACGGGCCCTTGGTGCCCGGCGCCAGGTACTGGTAGGGATTGCCCCACGGATCGACCGGCAGCTTCTTCAGGTAGCCGTCCTTGTTCCAGTTCTTCGGCTGCGGGTTGCCGGTGGGCTTCTTCACCAGCGCCTCGAGGCCCTGCTGGGTGCTCGGGTAGGCGAAGTTGTCCAGCTTGTACATGTCCAGCGCGGCGGCGATCGCCTTGATGTCGCCCTTGGCCACGGTGACCTTGGCCTGGTCCGGACGGCTCATCACCTGTGGCACCACCAGGGCGGCGAGGATGCCGAGGATCACCACCACGACCATGATTTCGATCAGGGTGAAGCCCGACTGTTGGCGACGCTGCAATGGGCGGCTCTGATTCACGCGATTACCCCACGAGTTGGTTGAGAGAAAGGATCGGAAGAAGAATGGCAAGGACGATGACCAGCACCACCGCGCCCATGAATATCAGCATGAACGGCTCGAACAGGCCGACCATCAGGCCGATCTGCGCGGCCAGGTCGTTCTCCTGGTTGCGCGCGGTGCGCGCCAGCATCTGGTCCAGCTCGCCGGAACGCTCGCCGCTGGCGATCATGTGCAGCATCATCGGCGGGAACTGCCCGGTGGCCTCCAGCGAGCGGGTGAGACTGGCGCCCTCGCGGACTTTCTGCGCCGCCTTGACCACCTCGTTGCGGATGATCCGGTTGGCGATCACCTCGGCGGCGATCGCCAGCGCCTCCACCAGCGGCACGCCGCTGCGGGTGAGGATCGCCAGGGTCGAGGCGAAGCGCGCGGTGTCGGTGGAGCGCACCAGCCGTCCGACCAGCGGCACGCGCAACAGGAAGCCATGCCAGCGCTCGCGAAAGGCGTCCTTGCGCAGCGCATAGCGGAAGCCGATCACCCCGCCGATCGCCGCGACGAAGGCCAGCGCGCCCCAGGCCTTGACCCAGTCGCTGACGCCGATCAGCACGCGGGTCAGCAGCGGCAGGGTCTGTCCGCTGTCGATGAACACGCGGACCACGTCGGGCACCACGTAGCCCAGCAGGAAGCCGACGATGGCCAGTGAGGCGACCATCAGGATCACCGGATAGAGCAGCGCCAGCTGGATCTTCTGCCGCGACTGCTGGCGTTGCTCGGTGTAGTCGGCGAGCTGCTCCAGCACCGGGCCGAGGTGCCCGGCGTGCTCGCCGGCAGCCACCGTGGCGCGATACAGTTCGGGGAAGGCCGAGGGGAACTCGCGCAGGCTGCCGGCCAGGCTATGCCCCTCGAGGACCTTGGCGCGCACCGCGAGGAGCATCGACTGGATGCGCTGCGAGGTGGATTGCGCGGCGGCGGCGCGCAACGCTTCCTCGATCGGCAGCGCGGCCTGGACCAGGGTCGCCAGTTGCCGGGTCACCAGCGCCAGGTCGCGCGCCGACAGCCCGCGGGCGAAGCTCAGGCGTCCGCCCTGCCCGCCCTGCTCGCGGGTACGCGTGGGTTTCACCTCGAGCGGTGCCAGTTGGCGTTCGCGCAGCAGCTGGCGGACCTGGCGCGCGCTGTCCGCCTCCAGCACGCCCTTCTGCTGGCGACCGCCGGGGTCGAGGGCGAGGTATTCGAAAGCGGCCATTATTCTTCCCGGGTCACGCGCAGGACTTCCTCGACCGTGGTGACGCCTTCCAGCACCTTGCGCCGGCCGTCGTCGCGGATGCTCGGTCCGCTGGTGCGGGCATGCCGGGTCATTTCCTGCTCGGAGGATTCGTTGTGGATCAGCGAGCGCATGTGGTCGTCGAACACCACCAGCTCATAGATCCCGGTACGCCCGCGGTAACCGTGCTGGTGGCATTCGCCGCAGCCGCGGGCGCGATGCAGGGTCGGCGGCGCGGCGGGGTCGACGCCGAGCAGCGCGCACTCGGCCTCGTCCGCCAGGTAGGGCTCCTTGCACGCCGGGCAGAGCACCCGTACCAGGCGCTGGGCCAGCACGCCGAGCATCGAGGAGGACAGCAGGAACGGTTCGATGCCCATGTCCACCAGGCGGGTGATCGCGCCGATGGCGCTGTTGGTGTGCAGGGTCGAGAGCACCAGGTGCCCGGTCAGCGAGGCCTGCACGGCGATCTCGGCGGTCTCGCGGTCGCGGATCTCGCCGACCATCACCACATCCGGGTCCTGCCGGAGGATCGCGCGCAGACCGCGGGCGAAAGTCATGTCGACCTTGGCGTTGACCTGGGTCTGGCCGATGCCCTCCAGGTGGTATTCGATCGGATCCTCGACGGTGAGGATGTTGCGGGTGCGGTCGTTGAGGGTGGTCAGGCTGGCATAGAGCGTGGTGGTCTTGCCCGAACCGGTGGGGCCGGTGACCAGCAGGATGCCGTGCGGCTTGCGCACAGTCTCGTCCATCAGCTTGCGGTCGCGCTCGCTCATGCCCAGGTGCTGCAGGTTCAGGCGCCCGGCCTGCTTGTCGAGCAGGCGCAGCACCACACGCTCGCCGTTGGCCGAGGGCAGGGTCGAGACACGGATGTCCACCTCGCGCCCGCCGACCCGCAGGGAAATACGGCCGTCCTGAGGGATGCGCTTCTCGGCGATGTCCAGGCGGGCCATGACCTTGATCCGCGATACCAGCAACGCCGCCAGCTCGCGCTTGGGTTCGAGCACCTCGCGCAGTACCCCGTCGACGCGAAAGCGCACCACCAGGCGCTTCTCGAAGGTCTCCAGGTGGATGTCGGAGGCGTTCTCGCGGATCGCCTCGCCGAGGATCGCGTTGATCAGGCGGATGATCGGCGCATCGTCCTCCTGCTCCATCAGGTCCTCGGTTTCCGGGACCTGGTCGGCCAGGGCGGCGAGATCGAGACTCCCGCCGAGGTCTTCGGCGAGCTGCATGGCCGCGGAGGAATCGTGCTGGTAGGACGCGGCCAGGGCCTGGTTGAAAGCCTCCTCGCCGAGCGCCTTGAGCGGCAGGCGGCGACCGGCGAAGCGCTGCGCCTCGGCGATCGCCGCCGGCTCCACCTGCGGCCGGCAGGCCAGCCAGTACTGTTCCTCCAGGCACAGGAACAGCAGGCCCTGGCGCTTGGCGAAGCTGAACGGCAGGCGCCGGGGCGGCGTGCCCGGCGCGGCGATGTCGGGTAACGGGGCTGTCATCATGGATGCCTTATAGCGGTAACCTAACAGAAGTATCTTGGTCGTATATGACCACTGAATGGTTACCGTCAGTATTGTTAGTTGTTAGTCATTTTGTGCGGCCGGTCCCGAGTCCCTCTTGCAGGAGTATCCTGGCGAGCCGTTATCTTAAGCACAAGCGCGCCTGGCCCTGCCAGTCACACCTGTTACACCTATTGATAGAAGTAGGTAGCCTACTGGCAACGAACTGCTATGATCCCTCGGCGATCTTCAGACATAACGATAAAGACCAGGAGTGATGTATTGCCTTTCTCCGGCGCCTCTTCCCGCTGGCTGCAGCGGTACGCCCCGGCCCTTCTGGCTGTTGCCCTGATCATCGCCATGAGCATCAGTCTCGCCTGGCAGGCCGCCGGCTGGCTGCGCCTGCAGCGCAGCCCGGTCGCGGTCGCCGCCTCGCCGGTCAGCCACGAAGCGATCCACAGCGATCCGGCCCGCCTGGCCCGGCTCTTCGGTACCAGCGCCCAGGACCCCAACGCCCCGCCACCGGCCACCAACCTCGACCTGGTGCTCAAGGGCAGCTTCGTCCAGAGCGACCCCAAGCAGTCCAGCGCGATCATCCAGCGCCAGGGCGACAAGCCACACCGCTATGCGATCGGCGGCGAGATCAGCGACGGCGTGAAGCTGCACGCGGTCTACCGCGACCGCGTCGAACTGCAGCGCGGCGGGCGCCTGGAAAGCCTGCCCTTCCCGCACCGCTCCGGAGGGCTGCTGGCCAACGCGGACACCATTACAAGCGAGAACGACTCGATCGAACAACTGCAAAGCCTGCAGGATGAGAACGCTGCAGCATTGCGCGAGCGCCTGGACGCCTTGCGCCAGCAGATGGAAGCGACACCCATCGCAGAACCCGCCGAAGAAGACTCGAGCGAGCCCACGACCACGCCTACGGAAAGCGACTGACCCGATGTCCCAGCCTTTGTTCCGCGCCCTGCTTGCCCCCTCCAGTCGTTCGTACGTCCCTGCCGTCCTTCTCAGCCTGGCCCTCGGCATCCAGGCCGCGCACGCCGAAGACAGCGGCAGGAACGCCGTCGCCCCCGCCGGCAACCAGCAGGAGGCACACTGGACGATCAACCTCAAGGATGCCGACATCCGCGAATTCATCGACCAGATTTCCGAGATCACCGGCGAGACCTTCGTCGTCGACCCGCGGGTCAAGGGCCAGGTCAGCGTGGTGTCCAAGGCCCAGCTGTCGCTGAGCGAGGTCTACCAGCTGTTCCTCTCGGTGATGAGCACCCACGGCTTCACCGTGGTGGCCCAGGGTGACCAGGCGCGCATCGTGCCCAACGCCGAAGCCAAGACCGAGGCCGGCGGTGGCCAGAGCGCACCGGACCGCCTGGAGACCCGGGTGATCCAGGTCCAGCAGAGCCCGGTGTCGGAACTGATTCCGCTGATCCGCCCGCTGGTCCCGCAGTATGGGCACCTCGCCGCGGTACCCTCGGCCAACGCGCTGATCATCAGCGACCGCAGCGCCAACATCGCGCGGATCGAGGACGTGATCCGCCAGCTCGACCAGAAGGGCAGCCACGACTACAGCGTGATCAACCTGCGCCACGGCTGGGTGATGGACGCCGCCGAGGTACTCAACAGCGCCATGAGCCGCGGCCAGGCCAAGGGCGCGGCCGGCGCTCAGGTGATCGCCGACGCGCGCACCAACCGCCTGATCATCCTCGGCCCGCCGCAGGCGCGCGCCAAGCTGGTGCAACTGGCGCAGTCGCTGGATACGCCGACCGCGCGCTCGGCCAATACCCGGGTGATCCGCCTGCGCCACAACGATGCCAAGACCCTGGCGGAAACCCTCGGGCAGATTTCCGAAGGCATGAAGAACAACGGCGGCCAGGGCGGCGAGCAGAGCGGTGGCGGCCGTCCGAGCAATATCCTGATCCGCGCCGACGAAAGCACCAACGCCCTGGTCCTGCTGGCCGACCCGGACACCGTCAACGCCCTCGAGGACATCGTCCGCCAGCTCGACGTGCCGCGCGCCCAGGTGCTGGTGGAAGCGGCCATCGTCGAGATCTCCGGCGACATCCAGGACGCCGTCGGCGTGCAGTGGGCGATCAACAAGGGTGGCATGGGTGGAACCAGGACCAGCTTCGGCAATACCGGACTGTCCATCGGCACCCTGCTGCAGGCGCTCAAGGATGACAAGATTCCCAACCCGCTCCCCGACGGCGCCGTCGTCGGCATCGGCAGCAGCAGCTTCGGCGCGCTGGTCACCGCGCTGTCGGCCAACAGCAAGAGCAACCTGTTGTCGACCCCGAGCCTGCTGACCCTGGACAACCAGAAGGCGGAAATCCTGGTCGGCCAGAACGTCCCTTTCAATACCGGCTCCTACACCACCAACAGCGAAGGCTCCAGCAACCCGTTCACCACCGTCGAGCGCAAGGACATCGGCGTCAACCTCAAGGTCACCCCGCATATCAACGATGGCGCCGCGCTGCGTTTGGAAATCGAGCAGGAAATTTCCTCCATCGCGCCGAATGTGCAACAGGTCAGCGACACCGATATCATCACCAACAAGCGCTCGATCAAGAGCACCATCCTCGCCGAGAACGGCCAGGTCATCGTGCTCGGCGGCCTGATCCAGGACGACGTGGTGCAGGCCGAATCCAAGGTCCCGCTGCTTGGCGACATCCCCTGGCTGGGCAGGTTGTTCCGCTCGACCAAGGACACTCACACCAAGCGCAACCTGATGGTCTTCCTGCGCCCCACCGTGGTCCTCGACGGAGCGGGCCTGGCGGCGATTTCCGGGAAAAAGTACAGCGACATCCGCGTGCTCGACGGACGCCGGGGTCCCGAAGGCCGTCCGAGCATCCTGCCGAGCAGCGCCGGGCAATTGTTCGATGGGCAGACCGTGGATCTTCGCGACCTGAAATCGGAGTGATGCCCACTCCGGAACGCCGGAGCGAGAACGAAAAAGGCGCTGCCCGTTACGGACAGCGCCTTTTTTTCATACCGCCATGGCGCGACTCAGTCGAGGTAGATCATCTTCCGCGTCATGCCGCCGTCGACCAGGAACTCCTGGCCGGTGACGAAGCCGGCGTCCTCGGACAGCAGCCAGGCCACCAGCGAGGCCACGTCCTCGACGCTGCCGACCCGGCCGACCGGGTGCTGGTCGTGGTCCAGCTCGGTCAGCGGCGCGGCCTCGCGTTCGGCCACGTCGCGGGTATCGATCCAGCCGGGGCTGACCGCGTTGACACGGATTTCAGGGCCGAGGCTGGCGGCCAGCGCGTGGGTCAGCGCCAGCAACCCGCCCTTGCTCGCCGCGTAGGCTTCGGAATCGGGCTCTGACTGGTGGGCGCGGGTGGAGGCGATGTTGACGATGGCGCCGCTGTGCGCGCGCAGGTAGGGCGTGCAGTATTTGGCCAGCAGCATCGGGCCGTTCAGGTTGACCGCCAGGGTACGGGTCCATTCGCCGAGGGTCAGCGCCTCCAGCGGGGTATTGCGCGGATTGGCGATGGCGGCGTTGCACACCAGCGCGTCCAGGCGACCGAACTGGCCGAGCACCTCGGCCACGCTCATCGCCACCTGGCTCTCCTGGGCCACGTCCATGGCGACGAACCAGGCCTGCTCACCGAGCGCCTCGGCAACCCTGGCGCCACGTTCGCGGTCATTGTCGGCGAGCACCACCTGCCAGCCCTCGGCGATCAGCCAGGCGCTGATGCCCAGGCCGATGCCACGGGCCGCCCCGGTGACCAGCGCGACCTTGCCGTTGCCTCGCAGGTTGCCTTCGTTCACAGCGCGGCCAGCCCCCGGGCCATGTCGGCCTTGAGGTCGTCGAGATCTTCCAGGCCGACGGCGACCCGGATCAGGCTGTCGCCGATCCCGGCGCGCGCCCGGTCCTCGGCGGACAGGCGGCCGTGGGAGGTGGTCGCCGGATGGGCGATGGTGGTCTTGGTATCGCCCAGGTTGGTGGTGATCGAGACCATCCGCGTGGCGTCGATGAAGCGCCAGGCGGCATCGCGCCCGCCCTTCACGTCGAAACTGACCACCGCGCCGAAACCGCTCTGCTGACGACAGGCCAACTCATGCTGCGGGTGGCTCCGCAGGCCGGCGTAGTAGACCCGCTCGATGCCCGGCTGGCGTTCCAGCCACTCCGCCAGGGCCTGGGCGCTGGCGCAATGCGCCTGCATGCGGATGCGCAGGGTTTCCAGCCCCTTGAGGAACAGCCAGGCATTGAACGGGCTGAGGGTCGGACCGGCGGTACGGAGGAAGCCGACCACCTCCTTCATCTGCTCGCCGCGCCCGGCGACCACCCCACCCATGCCCCGGCCCTGGCCATCGATGTATTTGGTCGCGGAGTGGATCACCACGTCCGCTCCGAGCTTCAGCGGCTGCTGCAGGGCCGGCGTGCAGAAGCAGTTGTCCACCGCCAGCAGCGCGCCCCTGGCATGGGCGATCTCGGCGAGCGCGGCGATATCCACCAGTTCGGCCAGCGGGTTGGACGGCGACTCGACGAAGAACAGCTTGGTATTCGGCTTGCACGCCGCTTCCCAGGCCGTGAGATCGTTCAACGGCGGATAGTCGACCTGGATGCCGAAGCGCTTGAAGTACTTGTCGAACAGGCTGATGGTCGAACCGAACACGCTGCGCGAGACCAGCACATGGTCGCCGGCGCTGCACAGGCTCATCACCAGGGCGAGGATCGCCGACATGCCCGACGCCGTGGCCACCGCCTGTTCGGCTCCCTCGAGGGCGGCGATGCGCTCCTCGAAGGTGCGCACAGTGGGGTTGGTGTAGCGCGAATAGACGTTGCCCGGCACTTCGCCGGCGAAGCGCGCGGCAGCGTCGGCGGCGGTGCGGAACACATAGCTGGAGGTGGTGAACAGCGCCTCGCCGTGCTCGCCCTCGGGCGTCCGCCGCTGCCCGGCGCGCACCGCCAGGGTGTCGAAGGCCGCGCCTTCCAGGTCGCTGTCGAGGCGCCCGGCATCCCAATCCTGTGTCATGCCGCTCTCCCCCTTTCAGTCGTTGTACAGGTCGATGATCGCGCTGACCGCCTGGCTCTTCGCCTTGGTCGCATCGTTGCGCGCCTGTTCGATCCGGTTCAGATAGGCCTCGTTGACGTCGCCGGTCACGTATTCGCCGTCGAACACGGCGCAGTCGAAGCGGTCGATCTTGATCTTGCCGCCGCCGACCGCGTCGATCAGGTCCGGCAGGTCCTGGTAGACCAGCCAGTCGGCACCGATCAGCTTACTGACGTCCTCGGTGCTGCGATTGTGCGCGATCAGCTCGTGCGCGCTCGGCATGTCGATGCCGTAGACGTTGGGATAGCGCACCGCTGGCGCGGCGGAGCAGAAGTATACGTTCTTCGCGCCGGCCTCGCGGGCCATCTGGATGATCTGCTTGCAGGTGGTGCCGCGGACGATCGAGTCGTCCACCAGCATGACGTTCTTGCCACGGAATTCCAGCTCGATGGCGTTGAGCTTCTGCCGCACGGATTTCTTCCGCGCCGCCTGGCCGGGCATGATGAAGGTGCGGCCGATGTAGCGGTTCTTGACGAAGCCCTCGCGGAACTTCACGCCGAGCCGGTTGGCCAGCTCCAGCGCCGCGGTGCGGCTGGTGTCCGGGATCGGGATGACCACGTCGATATCGTGTTCGGGACGCTCGCGGAGGATCTTGTCGGCGAGCTTCTCGCCCATCCGCAGGCGCGCCTTGTACACCGAGATGCCGTCCATGATCGAGTCCGGACGCGCCAGGTAGACGTGCTCGAAGATGCACGGCGCGTATTTCGGCGCCTTGGCGCACTGGCGGGTGTAGAGCTTGCCTTCCTCGGTGATGTACACCGCCTCGCCCGGCGCCAGGTCGCGGATCAGGGTGAAGCCGAGCACGTCCAGGGCCACGCTCTCGGAGGCGATCATGTATTCGACGCCATTCTCGGTGTGGCGCTGGCCGAAGACGATCGGCCGGATCGCGTTGGGGTCGCGGAAACCGACGATGCCGTGGCCGGTGATCATCGCCACCACCGCGTAACCGCCGACGCAGCGGTCGTGCACGCCGGAGACCGCGGCGAAGATGTCCTCCTCGGTGGGCTGCAGCTTGTTGCGCACCGCCAGTTCGTGGGCGAACACGTTGAGCAGCACTTCCGAGTCGGAGTTGGTGTTCACGTGGCGCAGGTCGGACTCGTAGATTTCCTTGGCCAGTTGCTCGACGTTGGTCAGGTTGCCGTTGTGCGCCAGGGTGATGCCATAGGGCGAGTTGACGTAGAACGGCTGCGCTTCCGCCGAACTGGAGCTGCCGGCGGTCGGGTAGCGCACATGGCCGATGCCGACGCTGCCGATCAGGCGCTGCATGTGGCGCTGCTGGAAGACGTCGCGGACCAGGCCGTTGTCCTTGCGCAGGTACAGCTTATCGTCATGGCAGGTGACGATACCGGCAGCGTCCTGGCCGCGATGTTGGAGGACGGTGAGCGCGTCATACAGCGCCTGATTGACGTTCGACTTGCCCACGATACCGACGATGCCACACATGTGACGCAACCCCTACTTGGCTCAAGCTGGAAAGATGGGAAGCGCGATCGGCCCGTCCCGGACCATCGAGCTGACCAGCGCCTCGTCGGCCGCTGGCTCCCGCGAATCGGCGACCCTCGCCGCCGACTGGCTCGCGGCACCTCCTGTGCCGCCGACGCCGCGCCATCGACGCGCCGCCCTGGAAAAACACGGAACCCGGCCTCGGCCAGTGTCCCGCCAAAATCACTGGCTGGGAAGCAGCCCGCCGACGCCGCTCGGTGGCGTGATCGGCGCGGCCGGCAACCACTGGCCGGCGAAACCGAGAATGAAGTTCTTCGACCAGTCGGCGACCATCAGGAAATGCGGCATCAGCACCGACTGCTGCCACCAGGGGTCCTGTTGCACCGGGGCCAGGCTGAGCAGGCCGACCAGCAGCACGACCAGCAGCACGCCACGCGCACCGCCGAAGACCATGCCGAGGAAGCGGTCGGTACCGGACAGGCCGGTGACCCGGATCAGTTCGCCGATGAGGTAGTTGACCAGCGCCCCGAGCAGCAGGGTCGCGATGAACAGCAGCGCGCAGGCTGCGATGATGCGGGCCGAGGGGGTCTGGATGTATTCGCCCAGGTGCTGCGCCAGCGCCCCGCCGAACATCCAGGCCACCGCGCCGGCGACTATCCAGGTAAGCAGGGACAAGGCTTCCTTGACGAAGCCGCGACTCAGACTGATCAGGCTGGAAACGACGATGATGGCGACCATCGTCCAATCGACCCAGGTAAATGCCACTATGCAGCCCACAAGCAGAAAAGGCGCTGCATTTTAGCAGAGCGCGCCCGCGACGGTAAGCCGCGGGTGGCGGTCAACCGCGTTCCGGCTGGAAACGCACGACGAAGCCGTTGAGCTTCTGCTGCTTGCTCAGCTGGTCACGCAGGCGATCGGCCTCGGCGCGCTGGATCACCGGCCCGACGAAGACCCGGTTCATCCCGTCGAAACTGCGGATATAGGCGTTGTAGCCCTGGGAACGCAGGGTCTTCTGCAATTCCTCGGCGCGCGCCCGGTTGGACAGGCTGGCCAGCTGCACCGACCAGCTCTGCGGCAGGTTGTTGGCGTCCAGGCGTTTCTCCGCGGCTGGCTGGCTCGGCGGCGCAGCGGCCGGTTGCGGCTGGCTCGGCGGCGTGCTGGCAGCCGGGGCCTGAACCTGTGCTGGCGGCTGGGCGGCCGGAGGAGACGTCGGCAGGCCGCCGATCGGCTGGCTGGGCTGGCCGGCGGTGGCCGGAGTGCCCTCCTGGACGATTTCCGGCGCAATGTCTTCTTCGCCGGGTTGCAGCTCCGGCACTTCGGTCGGCTGCACCTCGACGCTGGGCATCGCCGGCGATTGCGGGCGCGGCGGCGCTTCCACCACGACCTGGCGCGACTCGTCTTCGCGGGTGAACAGCATCGGCAGGAAGATCACCGCCAGGGCGATCAGCACCAGCGCCCCGACGATACGCTGCTTCAGCCCTCTTTCCAGCAAGGCCATGGTTTACTCCCCCTTATCCGTTCTATGGGCCAGCCATTGCAAGCCTTCGGCCACGCTGTAGAACGATCCGAACAGCAGAATGACATCGTCCGCGGACGCCTTGGCGCACTGCGCCTCCAGGGCGGCGGCGATATCCGCATGGCTGCTCGCCGGAACCTGGCGCAGGATCAGCGCCGCTTCCAGCTCCGCCGCCGGCCGCGAACGCGGGGTCGGCAACGGTGCAACGGCCCAATCCTGCACCAAGCCGGTCAAGGGTTCCAGCACGCCATTGAGGTCCTTGTCCGCCAGCAGACCGAATACCGACAGGTAACGGCCTCGCGGCGGTGCCGCGCGCAACCGCTGCGCCAGGTACTGGGCGGCCTGGGGATTGTGCCCGACATCCAGCAGCAGCTGGCGCGGCTGGCCGTTCCAGGACAGGCCGCGGCGATCGAGACGACCGCTGACCCGGGTCCGTCGCAAGGCCTCGGCGAGGCCGTGCGCCTGCCAGGGCAGGTCGAGCAGCGCGTAGGCCTGCAGGGCCAGCGCGGCGTTTTCCATGGGCAGGTCGAGCAACGGCAGGTCGTGCAGGGCCAACGCCTGGCCGTCCACGGCCAGTCCGCGCCAGTGCCAGCCATGATCGGCGAGCGCCAGGTCGTAGTCACGGCCGCGCAGGTAGAACGGCGCGCCGAGCGTCGCCACCTGCTCGAGCAACGGCTGCGGCGGATCGAGGTCGCCGCACAGGGCTGGCTTGCCGGCGCGCAGGATGCCGGCTTTCTCGAAAGCCACGCTGTCGCGGGTATCGCCCAGCCAGTCGGCATGATCCAGGCCGATACTGGTGATCAACGCCAGGTCGGCATCGATCAGGTTGACCGCGTCCAGGCGACCGCCGAGACCGACCTCCAGCACCGCGAACTCCAGCCCGGCACGTTCGAACAACCAGAAGGCGGCCAGGGTGCCCATTTCGAAATAGGTCAGGGAAATCTCGCCACGTGCGGCTTCCACCGCGGCGAAGGCTTCGCACAGCTGCGCATCGCTCGCCTCGACGCCATCGATCCGCACCCGCTCGTTGTAGCGCAACAGATGCGGCGAGCTGTAGACCCCGACCGACAATCCCTGCTCGCGCAGCAACTCGGCGAGCAAGGCGCAGGTGGAGCCCTTGCCGTTGGTCCCGGTGACGGTGACCACGCGTTTCGCCGGTCTTCCCAGGCCGAGCCGGCGCGCTACCTCGCGGGAACGCTCCAGGCCCATGTCGATGGCCGTCGGATGGAGATGTTCGAGATAGCTCAGCCAATCGGCCAGGGAACGCCGGGTCATGCGGATACGGGGCTCGGCGAATGAGTGAAGGCCGACAGCAGCCTGGCCAGGCGCGGACGCAACTCGCCACGGTGCACGATCATGTCGATGGCACCGTGCTCGAGGAGGAACTCGCTGCGCTGGAAGCCTTCCGGCAGTTTCTCGCGGACGGTCTGCTCGATCACGCGGGGGCCGGCGAAGCCGATCAGCGCCTTGGGCTCGCCGACGATCACGTCGCCGAGCATCGCCAGGCTGGCGGAAACACCGCCGTAGACCGGGTCGGTCAGCACCGAGACGAACGGGATGCCTTCCTCGCGCAGGCGCGCCAGGACCGCCGAGGTCTTGGCCATCTGCATCAGCGAGATCAGCGCTTCCTGCATGCGCGCGCCACCGGAAGCGGAGAAGCAGATCAGCGGGCAGCGCTGTTCCAGGGCGACGTTGGCCGCGCGGACGAAGCGCTCGCCGACGATGGCGCCCATGGAACCACCCATGAAGGAGAACTCGAAGGCGCAGGCGACCACCGGCATGCCCTCCAGCTTGCCGCTCATGGCGATCAGCGCGTCCTTCTCGCCGGTATCCTTCTGCGCCGCGGAGAGGCGATCCTTGTACTTCTTGCTGTCGCGGAACTTCAGGCGGTCCACCGGCTCCAGGTCGGCGCCCAGTTCCTCGCGGCCTTCCTCGTCGAGGAAGATGTCCAGGCGGGTACGCGCGTTGATGCGCATGTGGTGGTCGCACTTCGGACAGACATCCAGGGTCTTTTCCAGCTCCGGACGGTACAGCACGGCTTCGCAGGACGGGCATTTGTGCCACAGGCCTTCCGGCACCGAGCTCTTCTGGGACTCGGAACGCATGATGGAAGGGATCAGCTTGTCTACCAGCCAGTTGCTCATGCTCTTTGTTCTCCAGTGCAAGGTCGGGATGGCCGCACCGATCCGGTGGCGACGTCCCTGAGCAAATTCATCTTCGTGACCGCCAGCGATGGCGGGCTGCACGGCTGCGATGCGTCTCGCCGCCAGCCCTTCCCCCGCCAAGGCGCTCACCTGGGCGATACCCGGCAGGCGGGCACCGCGAAATATCTGGTCGCCCTCTCGGCGACCCGGCGCTGTCGCGGAAACGGCGACACGCTAGTGGACGGCGGCGAACCGTCCGTCGTCACATCAGGCCTCGTCGCGACCGCGCGAACGCACCGCGTCGACGAAGGCGCGGACCTTCGCCGCATCCTTGATTCCCTTGCTCGCCTCGACGCCGCCGCTGACGTCCACCGCATACGGCTGCACCTGCGCGACGGCGTCGGCGACATTGTTCGCCGTCAGACCACCTGCCAGCACCAGGGGTTTCCCCAGGCCAGCCGGCACCAGCGACCAATCGAACGCCGCCCCCGTGCCACCGGGAACGCCCTCCACATAGGTGTCCAGAAGAATCCCGGCAGCTCCCGGATAATCCGCCACGCGCGCGAGGATGTCGTCGCCGGGCTTCATCCGCAGGGCTTTCAGGTAGGGACGCCGATGTCCCTCGCAGTCCTCGGCGCGCTCGTCACCATGGAATTGCAGCAGGTCCAGCGGCACAGCATCGAGAATCTCGCCCAGTTCGCAGCGGCTGGCGTTGACGAACAGGCCGACGCTGGTCACGAACGGCGGCAGAGCACGAACGATCTCCCGCGCCCTGTGGATATTCACCGCGCGCGGGCTCTTCGCGTAGAACACCAGGCCGATGGCATCGGCTCCCGCCGCAGCGGCGGCCAGGGCGTCCTCGACTCGGGTGATACCGCAGATCTTGATGCGAACGGCTGGCAACGACGGAGAACCCTCGGAGAGTGAGCGACGAACCGGCGGACAGCCGGCCCGCCGGGAATTCTCGATGGTAGCAAAAGCCCGTTTCGACGTCAGCCGACGATATCGGGCAATCCGGAAAGGAAATGCGGCCCCAGGTATCGCTCGGGCAATTCGAATTCCCCGGGGTACTCCACCCGCACCAAATAGAGTCCGTAAGGGTGGGCAGTGACCCCGCCGGCGCGCCGGTCGCGCGCCTCGAGCACTTCCTTCGCCCATTCGATCGGCCGCTCGCCGGCACCGATGGTCATCAGCACGCCAGCGATGTTGCGCACCATATGGTGAAGGAAAGCGTTACCGCGGATGTCCAGCACGATCAACCGACCATGCTCCAGCAGGCGCACGTGATGCATGGTCTTGACCGGCGACCTGGCCTGGCACTGCACCGCGCGGAACGAGGTGAAGTCGTGGGTGCCGACCAGCACCTGGGCCGCCTCGCGCATCCGCTCGATATCCAGCGGCCGATGGTTCCAGGTGACCTCCTCGGCCAGGTGCGCCGGGCGGATCGGGTCGTTGTAGATGGCGTAGCGGTAGCGCCGGGCCATGGCCGAGAAGCGCGCGTGGAAATGCGCCGGCATCACCCGCGCCCAGGTCACGCTGATGTCGCCGGGCAGGTTGGCATTGGTGCCCATGACCCAGGCTTTCAACGGCCGCTCCACCGCGGTGTCGAAGTGCACCACCTGGCCGCTGGCATGCACTGCGGCGTCGGTACGGCCGGCGCAGATCACCCCGACCGACTCGGCGGCGACCTTCGACAAGGCGCGCTCCAGCGCTTCCTGCACGGAAGGCACGCCGACCTCCTGGCGCTGCCAGCCACGATAGCGGGAGCCCTTGTACTCGACGCCGAGGGCGATTCTGGAAACGCCAGCGGCAGCCGATTCGGCTGCCGCTGGCGAAACAACATCGTTCATGTGGGTCGCTTCATTTCCGGATCAGGCCAGGCGCTCCAGCAACTCGCGGGCTTCCGCCTGCTGGCTGTCGTTGCCTTCGGCCAGGACTTCCTCGAGGATATCGCGCGCGCCCTCGCTGTCACCCATGTCGATATAGGCACGCGCCAGATCCAGCTTGGTCGCCGCTTCATCGGCGCCGGAAAGGAAATCGAAGTCGTCGTCGGATTCCCCATCCAGGGTCGAGGCGATCGCCGCATCCTCGGCCGAGAAGCTCGGCGCCGCATTCTTCGGCTCGTCAAGATTGCTGGCCAATTCGTCCAACTGCGCACTCACCTCGTCCAACTGGGCGGCAAAACTGTCTTCGCTCTTCGCCGGGACGGCCGGTTCCACCGGTTCGTCGGCCAGCGACAGGTCGAAGTCGTCCGGCAGGGACAACGACGGCTCGTCGGCGGCCTCGGTGTCGAGGCCGAACCCGTTGTCGGCGGGCGCCGCGGCGGGCGCGTCGTCATTCAGCGAGAGCAGGAAATCGTCATCCGACAGCTTGTCTTCCGGCGCATCGAGGTCCAGGGAGAAATCACCCAGGCCGTCGCCCTTGGCGTCGACCGGGGTCTCCGCCAGGTCGGCGAAGTCCAGGCCGAAATCGAGGTCATCGGCCGGCTTCTCCGCCGGCGCCGAGGCAGCCAGGTCGAGATCGCTGTCCAGGGTCAGGTCGTCCAGCGCACCGCTATCGGACTTGAGGTCGGCCTGCACCTCGTCACCGCCGAGATCGCCATCGAGGTCATCCAGGCTCAGGTCGAAGGCGTCGTCGAGGTCCTGCCCGGCCGCGTCCTGCCCGGCCGCATGACCGGTGTGGTCCAGCGACAGGTCGTCGAGGCTGAAGCTGTCCAGTTCGTCCTGCGCCAGCTTGGCGCCGGCCAGGCCGGCAACCGCGGCCACCGCCACCATCGCCGGGTAGCGCGACTTGAGCTGCTCGACCTGCGGCTGGGCGCCACCGATCTCGCGCAGTTCGTTTTCCTGGCGGGCGAAGCCTTCGCGATCGCCCATCTCGGCATAGACTTCCATCAGCTTGAGGCGCAGGTCGCTGCGCTGCGGCTCGTCATAAATGGCGTTCTGCAGCAGTTCGGCGGCCTGGTTGAAGCGTCCGTAGGCGATGTAGATATCGGCCTCGCCCAGTGCATCGGAAGTCTGCGCGGTGGTCTTCTCGGTCGACGCCGCAACGGCCGCGACCTGCGGCTCAGGCTCGTCGAGGGTCAGGTCGTCGAAGCCGTCCTTTCCCAGGTCCAGCGCATCCTCCTGTTCCTCGCCGGCTTCCGCCGCCAGGGCCGCAGCCTCGTCCTTCTCCTTCTGCGCATTGCGCCGGGACAGAATCATCAGCAGGACCAGCAAGGCCAGCAGCGCGCTACCGCCGATCACCGCCAGCCACAGCGGATTGGCCAGCAACTCGTCGAGGAAACTCGCTTCCGCCGGTTCTTCCGTCCGTACCGGGGCCGGTGCGGCTGGTGCCGGCGGGGTCTCGGCCGCTGGCGCGGGCGGCGGCGCTACCGGAGGCTGCGCCGGAGCGGCTGGCGCCTCGCCGGCGGGAGCCGGGGTCGGCGCTGCGGCGGCGGGAGCTTGCGCAGCGGCGCCGGCATCCACCTGGGCCGCACCCGGCTGGGCTACGCCCTGGCCTTCGGCAGCCAATTGCCCCTGCAGCTTGGCCAACTGCGCGTCTTTCAGCTGGATCAGCTTCTGCAGCTTGTCCAGCTGGCTCTGCAGGTCCTGCATGCGGCTCTGCAGTTCTTCGTTCTCGCGACGGGTGCTGTCCAGGCTTTCCTTGGTCACCGCCAGGGTGTCGGCGATCGCCTTGCTGTCACCCTTGGCGCCCTTGTCGGCCCCCTTGCTGGCCTTGCCTTCGCCGGAAACCAGGCGCAGGTTGTCCGGGGCGTCGACCTTGGCCGGCGCCGAACCGGCGGCGCTGCGCTGGGTCGCGTCCAATTGCCGGGCGCCGGCGCTGGCCGCGGCCGGATTGCGGCTGCCGCGCCAGCTCTGGTTCTGCGCCTGCACCTGGGACAGCGCCTCGCGCGGGGAGCGCTCCAGCATCTGTTGTTCGGTGGGGATGCGCAGGACCTGGCCGCTCTTCAGCCGGTTGATGTTGCCATCGACGAAGGCGCCCGGATTCAGTTCCTGGAAGGCGAGCATCGCCTGCGGCACGGAAACCCGGTCGGTACGGTTGCGCTGGGCGATCTCCCACAGCGTGTCGTTGGACACGGTGCGATAGGTCTCGCTGCCGGCCGGCGCGGTGGTCCGCACCGGGGCCGGGGACGGCGCCTGCGGGGCACGTGGAGCGCTGCTCGCCCGCGGCGCGCTGACCGGTGCCTGCGGGGCGCTCGCCGCGGCCTGCGGCGAGTACAGCGGCGGATCCAGCAGGACGGTGTATTCGCGCAGCAGGCGGCCGTTCGGCCAGAGGACCTGGACGAGGAAGTTCAGGTAGGGTTCCTGCACCGGCTTCGACGAGGTCACGCGGATGACGCTCTTGCCGTTGGGCTTCACCACCGGGGTGAACTTCAGGTCGGTAAGGTAGTACAGGCGATCGACGCCCGCCTTGCTGAATTCCTCCGGCGACGCCAGGCTCGGGATCACCTCGCCCGAACTCAGGTCGCGGACTTCGAGCAGCTCGATCTCGGCATCCAGCGGCTGGTTCAACGCCGACTTCAGGGTTATTTCACCGAGTCCCAACCCGTGCGCCATGCCGGAAGTCAGGACCGAGGCCGCCGCGATTGCCCGAACCAGTGTACGAAGCCGAACCATAGTGTAATCCCTTGGTTTTAATATCTTTTCTCGATTCACGAGAGGGAGTGCGTCGGTGCTTGCTGTCCGCTCGTCCAGCCATGTGTGGACGGACGCTCCCCGGCAGCAGCGGATCGAACCAGTATTAACAAGCTCGAATGATTCTACAAATCTGTGGGTAAGTATCTTTTACAGATAGTGTTTTATCAACAACTCACCCAGGAGCACGGCGCTCAGCGCCGCACCTTTTCGCACATTATCAGACACAATCCACAAATTGACCTGACAGGGATCACCCTGCCCCGCCCTCACCCGGCCGACATAGATCTCGTCCTGACCGAGGGCGTCGCCGACCACCGTCGGATAATCGCCGTCGCCCACCCACTCGATGCCTTTCGTCGCCTCGAGGATCGCGGTCAGCGCCGCCAGGTCCACCGGCTCCGCGCATTGCAGGGTGACGCTGAGGCTGTCGCCGAAGAACACCGGCGCCTGGATGCATGTGACGTTCAGCGGCCCGACGCGCTCGCCGAGCAGGGCCCGCACCTCGGCGAAGATGCGCCGCTCGATCTCGCTATGCCCCTGGGCATCCACCGCGCCGACCTGGGCCAGCAGGTTGAACGCCACCTGGCGGTCGAACAGGCGCGGCTCCAGTGGCCGCGCATTGAGCAGCTCGGCGGTCTGCCGGGCCAGTTCCCGGACCCCTTCGCGCCCCCGGCTGGACACCGAGAGGCAGGCCGTCAGGTTCAACTGCCGGCAGTCCAGGGCGCCAAGCAGCGGGTTGAGCACTTCGCACAACTCGGCGGCCGGCGCGCAGGGACTCGACAGCATGAACGGGGCCTGCAGCCCGGCCAGCCGCTGCTCGTTGACCGAAGCCATGACCAGCGGCGCGCGCGCGGCCTCCAGGGCGCCGCTCAGATCGATCACCGAACAGCCCGCCGCGTGGGCGCGCTCGGCGTGCGCGCGGGACACCTCGGCGCCCGCGGCGAAGAAGGCCAGGCCGACGCTGGAGAAGTCGAAGGCGGCGATGTCGCCGACCCGCAGGCTGCTTTCGGCGAAGCCCATGCGCTGCCCGGCCGACTCGGCGCTGGCCAGCAGATGGAGACGATGCAGGGGGAAATCACGCTCGTCGAGGAGCCCGACCAGAGCCTCGCCGACCGAACCGGTGGCGCCTACGACTGCGACATTGAGGGGCTGGGACATGGGAAAAGCCTCGGCGGTCTGCGAAATAGGCGTGGCACTTTACTTGCCCACCCTCGCCCAGGCAATCGAGGCGCCGCCCATTGCGGGCGACGCCGGATCGGTCAGCGCTCCAGCAGGATGCGCAGCATGCGCCGCAGCGGCTCGGCGGCGCCCCACAGCAGTTGGTCGCCAACGGTGAAGGCGCCCAGGTACTGGGAGCCCATGTTCAGCTTGCGCAGGCGCCCGACCGGAACGCCGAGGGTCCCGGTGACGGCCGCCGGGGTCAGTTCACGCATGCTCACCTCGCGGTGGTTCGGCACCAGCTTGACCCAGGGGTTGTGCTGGCTGATCAGGCCTTCGATGTCGGTCAGCGGCACGTCCTTGTTCAGCTTGATGGTCAGCGCCTGGCTGTGGCAGCGCATGGCGCCGACGCGCACGCAGATGCCGTCGACCGGGATCGGGTTCTTGAAGCGGGCGAGGATCTTGTTGGTCTCCGCCTGGGCCTTCCACTCCTCGCGGCTCTGCCCGTTGGGCAGTTCCTTGTCGATCCAGGGGATCAGGCTGCCGCCCAGCGGCGCGCCGAAATGCTCGGTGGGGAAGGCTTCGCTGCGCAGGGTCTCCGCCACCTTGCGGTCGATGTCGAGGATCGCGCTGGCCGGGTTGGCCAGCTCATCGGCCACCGAGGCGTGGGCGGCGCCCATCTGCTTGAGCAGCTCGCGCATGTTCTGTGCGCCGGCGCCGGACGCGGCCTGGTAGGTCATCGCGCTCATCCACTCGACCAGGCCCGCCTCGAACAGGCCGCCCAGGGCCATGAGCATCAGGCTGACCGTGCAGTTGCCGCCGATGTAGTTGCGGGTGCCGGCGTCCAGGGCCTGGTCGATGACCTTGCGGTTGACCGGGTCGAGGACGATCACCGCGTCGTCCTCCATGCGCAGGCTGGAGGCGGCATCGATCCAGTAGCCCTGCCAACCGGCCTCGCGCAGCCTGGGGAAGACTTCGCTGGTGTAGTCGCCGCCCTGGCAGGTCAGGATCACGTCGAGGGTCTTCAGTTCGTCGATGCTGTAGGCGTCCTTCAGCGGAGCGATGTCCTTGCCCACTTCCGGGCCCTGGCCGCCGACGTTCGACGTGGTGAAGAACACCGGCTCGATCAGGTCGAAGTCCCGCTCTTCCAGCATCCGCTGCATGAGCACGGAACCCACCATCCCGCGCCAACCGATCAGACCTACACGCTTCATCGCAACTACACCTATATGAGAGAAGTGAGCTGGCCGGCAGCCATCGTGGCGCCGACCAAGCCCGTCAGATTACAGATTCTTGAGTGCCGCGACTACGGCATCGCCCATTTCCCGGGTGCCGACCTTGCGGCAGCCTTCGGACCAGATGTCGCCGGTGCGCAACCCCTGGTCGAGGACCTTGCTCACCGCCTGCTCGATGGCGTCGGCGGCGGCAGCCTGGCCGAAGCTGTAGCGCAGCATCATCGAGACCGAGAGGATGGTCGCCAACGGGTTGGCGATGCCCTGGCCGGCGATGTCCGGGGCCGAACCATGGCAGGGCTCGTACATGCCCTTGTTGTTCGCGTCGAGCGAGGCAGACGGCAGCATGCCGATGGAACCGGTCAGCATGGAAGCCTCGTCCGACAGGATGTCGCCGAACATGTTGTCGGTGACCATCACGTCGAACTGCTTGGGCGCGCGCACCAGCTGCATGGCGGCATTGTCCACGTACATGTGGGAAAGCTCGACGTCCGGATAATCCTTCGCCACCTCCTCCACCACTTCCCGCCACAGCTGGCTGGAGGCGAGCACGTTGGCCTTGTCCACCGAGCAGAGCTTCCTGCCGCGCACGCGGGCCATGTCGAAACCGACCCGGGCGATGCGGCGGATCTCGCTCTCGCTGTAGGGCAGGGTGTCGTAGGCCTGCCTTTCACCGTTGTCCAGCACGCGCTGCTCGCGGGGCTGACCGAAGTAGATGCCGCCGGTCAGCTCGCGAACGATGAGGATGTCCAGCCCGGCGACCACGTCCGGCTTCAGGCTGGAGGCGTCGGCCAGTTGTGGATAGAGGATGGCCGGACGCAGGTTGGCGAACAGGCCCAGTTGCGAGCGGATCTTCAGCAGGCCGCGCTCGGGACGGATGTCGCGCTCGATCCGGTCCCACTTCGGCCCGCCCACGGCCCCCAGCAGCACCGCGTCGGCCTGGCGCGCACGCTCCAGGGTCGCGTCGGCCAGCGGCACGCCGTGCTTGTCGATGGCCGCGCCGCCGATCACGTCCTCGGTCAGTTCGAAGCCGAGCTGGAACCTGTCGTTGGCCACCTCCAGCACCTTGACCGCTTCCGCCATGATTTCCGGGCCGATACCGTCGCCGGGGAGAACCAGGATCTGCTTGCTCATAACACCCTCTTGTCCTTCATGCATTGAAGGGCGGACATGCGCCGCCGTGATCGAACCGTCACTCCCGACGCAGCCACAGCACCAACACGTCGGTGCTGAACGAGCCGTCGTCGGCAATCTCGAAATACTCCCTGACTTCCTCGCCGACCGCCAGTTGCAGGCTGCGGATGGCCTCGCGGAATACCTCCGGCGTGCGCATCCGCTCGACCCACGAGCGGAACTCCAGGCGCAGGCGCTGGCGCCGGCTGCCGGTGACCACCAGACCCGCCTCGCCGCTCAGTCGCGCCCACTCGGCCGGCGAATAGTTGCGCACGTGACTGGTGTCGCGGAGCATCTCGACTGTCTGCAGGAAAGTATCCGGCAAGGCCTGGCCGGGCGCCGCCACGTCGACGAAGATCGCCACCCCGCCGGGCTTGAGCACCCGCCGCACCTCGCGCAGGGCCAGGCCGACGTCGCGCCAGTGATGAGTGGAATAGCGGCTGAAGACGAAATCGAAGTCGCCGTCGGCGAACGGCAGGCTTTCCGCCCTGCCCCGCTCGGTACGGATATTCGCCATGCCCCTTTGCGCGGCGCTCTGCGCGACCACGGCGAGCATCTCGGCGGAGAGGTCGTAGGCCACCACCTCCCCGACCAGGGCGGCGACCTGGAAGCTCACGTGGCCGGCGCCGCAACCCAGGTCCAGGACCCGCGCCTCCGGCCGCCCGGCCAGGGCGTCGCGCAGCACGGCGAATTCCTCGCCCCCGGCATGCACGGCGCTGCTCAGGTAGGCCGAGGCCTGGGCACCGAATTGGCGCTGCACAACATCATCATGGTCGCTCATGGCTCTGCTCCGGGAGAAAAACCGGGCGCTACCCGCGAGGGGCAGCGCCCGGCAAGGGGACTCGCGCGTCGCTCAGCGGAACAGCCAGGGCTGCTGCTGGCGGTAGCCGCTCTCGAAAGCGCGGATCGCGTCCGCGTCCTGCAGGGTCAGGCCGATGTCGTCGAGACCGTTGAGCAGGCAATGCTTGCGGAACGGATCGACCTCGAAACCCAGCACCTTGCCGTCAGGACGGGTAACGGTCTGCGCCGCCAGGTCGATGGACAACTGGTAGCCTTCGTTCGCCTCGACCTGGCGGAACAGTTCGTCCACTTCGGCCTCGGCCAGGATGATCGGCAGCAGGCCGTTCTTGAAACTGTTGTTGAAGAAAATGTCGGCATAGCTCGGTGCGATCACCGTGCGGAAACCATACTCGTCCAGCGCCCAGGGCGCGTGCTCGCGGGACGAGCCGCAACCGAAGTTCTCCCGCGCCAGCAGCACGCTGGCGCCCTGGTAGCGCGGCTGGTTGAGGACGAAGTCCGGGTTCAGCGGGCGTTTCGAGTTGTCTTGGCCGGGCTGGCCGACATCCAGGTAGCGCCATTCGTCGAACAGATTGGGGCCGAAGCCGGTGCGCTTGATCGACTTGAGGAATTGCTTGGGAATGATCTGGTCGGTATCGACGTTGGCGCGATCCAGCGGAGCGACGAGACCGGTCGTCTGGGTATAGGGTTTCATCTCGGTTCTCCTCAGGCGAGCAATTCGCGGACATCGATGAAGCGGCCGTTGACGGCCGCGGCGGCGGCCATCGCCGGGCTGACCAGGTGAGTGCGGCCACCGGCGCCCTGGCGGCCCTCGAAGTTGCGGTTGGAGGTCGACGCGCAGTGTTCGCCGCTCTCCAGCCGGTCCGGGTTCATCGCCAGGCACATGGAGCAGCCCGGTTCGCGCCACTCGAAGCCGGCCTCGATGAAGATCCGGTCCAGGCCTTCTTTCTCGGCCTGCTCCTTGACCAGGCCGGAGCCCGGCACCACCAGCGCCTGCTTGATGGTCGCGGCGACCTTGCGGCCCCTGGCCACTTCGGCGGCGGCGCGCAGGTCCTCGATCCGCGAGTTGGTGCAGGAACCGATGAACACCCGGTCGAGCTGGATGTCGGTGATCGCCTGGTTCGGCTGCAACCCCATGTACTTCAGGGCGCGCTCGATCGAGCCACGCTTGATCGGGTCGCTCTCGCGGGCCGGGTCGGGCACGTTCTGGTCGACCGCCAGGACCATCTCCGGCGAGGTGCCCCAGCTGACCTGCGGCTTGATCTGCGCGGCGTCCAGCTCGACCACGGTATCGAAACGGGCGTCGGCGTCCGACACCAGACCCTGCCAGCAGGCCACGGCCTGTTCCCACTGCTCGGCGCTCGGCGCGAACGGGCGGCCCTTCACGTAGTCGATGGTCTTCTGGTCGACAGCGACCAGGCCGACGCGGGCGCCCGCCTCGATCGACATGTTGCAGATGGTCATCCGCCCTTCGATGGACAGGTCGCGGATGGCGCTGCCGGCGAACTCGATGGCGTGGCCGTTGCCGCCGGCAGTGCCGATCCTGCCGATCACCGCGAGGACGATATCCTTCGCCGTGACCCCGGCCGGCAGCTTGCCTTCGACCTTGACCAGCATGTTCTTCATCTTCTTCGCCACCAGGCACTGGGTCGCCAGCACGTGCTCGACCTCGGAGGTGCCGATGCCATGGGCCAGCGCGCCGAAGGCGCCATGGGTGGAGGTGTGCGAGTCGCCGCAGACCACGGTCATCCCCGGCAGGGTCGCGCCCTGCTCCGGGCCGACCACGTGGACGATGCCCTGGCGCACGTCGTTCATCTTGAATTCGGTGATGCCGAAGTCGTCGCAGTTCTCGTCGAGGGTCTGCACCTGCAGGCGCGAGACCTCGTCGGCGATGGCGGCGAGGCCGCCCTTGCGCTCGGTGCGGGTGGTCGGCACGTTGTGGTCCGGGGTGGCGATGTTGGCGTCGATCCGCCACGGCTTGCGCCCGGCCAGGCGGAGACCCTCGAAGGCCTGCGGCGAGGTCACTTCGTGCAGGATATGGCGGTCGATGTAGATCAGCGCCGAGCCGTCGTCGCGCTGCTTGACCAGGTGCATGTCCCAGAGTTTGTCGTAGAGGGTCTTGCCGGCCATCGGGATGTCCTCATCAGCTCAATTCTATGCCCACAGGGCTTGTGAGGATGATCCTATGGCCTGGCAAGGAATAACTCAAATTCATATTTTTCATCCAAAGCATTCCTAAAAGGAATGTCTTGCGGCTAAGCTGCGGACAGCCGAAACCAGCGGAGCCCCGCGATGGACCTGAACAGCCTCGACACCTTCATAGCCATTGCCGAAACCGGCAGCTTCTCCGAAGCCGGCGAGCGCCTGCACCTGACCCAACCGGCGGTGAGCAAGCGCATCGCCGCCCTGGAACAGCAGCTCAACGCCCGCCTGTTCGACCGGGTCGGCCGCGAGGTCAATCTCACCGAGGCTGGCCGCGCCCTGCTGCCGCGCGCCTACCAGTTGCTCAACGTGCTCGACGACACCCGCCGCGCGTTGAACAACCTCACCGGCGAGGTCAGCGGCCGCCTGGTCCTGGCCACCAGCCATCACATCGGCCTGCACCGCCTGCCGCCGCTGCTGCGCGCCTTCACCCGGGCGCATCCGCAGGTGGCGCTGGACATCCAGTTTCTCGATTCGGAAGTGGCCTACGAGGAAATCCTGCACGGCCGTGCGGAACTGGCGGTGATCACCTTGGCACCGGAAACCGCCCAACCGGTGCACGCGGTACCGGTGTGGGACGACCCGCTGGACTTCGTCGCCGCCCCGGAGCATCCGCTGGCCCGCCAGGGCACGGTGTTCCTCGCCGACGTCGCCAAGCACCCGGCGGTGTTCCCCGGCGGCAACACCTTCACCCACCATATCGTGCGGCGCATGTTCGAGGCCGAGGGGCTGACGCCGAACATCGCCATGAGCACCAACTACCTGGAGACCATCAAGATGATGGTCTCCATCGGCCTGGCCTGGAGCGTGCTGCCGCGGACCATGCTCGACGACCAGGTGGTGCGCCTGCCGTTGCAGGATATCCAGCTCAGCCGCCAGCTCGGCTACATCCTGCACACCGAGCGGACCCTGTCGAATGCCGCGCGGGCCTTCATGCGCCTGCTCGACGAACAGGCGCTGGCCGCCCCGCCGCTACGCCCCTGAGCCCGCCCTCTTCAGGCCGGCCGCGGCGGCGCGGCCAGCCGGCCCAGGCGCAGTCCGCCGAGCAGCACCGCGGCGATCAGCAGGAAGCCGAGATAGCCGAAGAACGGATAGACCTTGCCCACCAGGCTGACGAAACCCAGCAGGCTGCAAACGAAGGCCAGCAGCGCGGCGGCGACGGAGCCGTAGCGGAAACGCCGGGTGCCCGCCGGCAACAGCCGCGCGGTGAACGAATAGAGGGTTCCGACGGCGGTGTTCAGCAACATCCCGAGGATGATCAACGCCATCAGCAGGCCCAGTAGTGGCGAAGCCTCGCCGGCCAGCGCAAGCATCGGCATCGGCTCCGTCGCCAGGCTGTCCAGGCGCGCCAGCAGGCCAAGGCCCATCACCAGCATCAACAGGCCGAGCGTGGCACCGCCAAGAACCCCGCCCCAGGTCGCGACCCGCTCGCCACGGGCGGCGCCGCCCATGATGGCGAGAATCGGTACCCCTGCGACGATATTGTAGGAAACGTAAAGGATAGCCCCCAGCCACCACTGGCTGGCGCCAGCGCGCTGCTGCGCGGCGACGCGGTCGAGTTCGGCGAAGCTCAGCTCGCGGGAAGACAGGCCATACAGCGAGACCAGCACGGCCATCAGCAGCAACAACGGCGTCACCGCGCCGATCAGGGTAATCACCCGTTGCACGTCCAGGCACACCACCAGCGCCACCAGCCCGCTCACCAGCATCCCGCCGTACAGCGCCGGGATGCCGAACTGCTGCTCCAGCAGGGCGGCGCCGCCGGCCAGCATCACCACGGTCACGGCAAACATGAAGAACGTCACCATCAGGTCCACCGCCCTCCCCAGCCGGCGCCCGCAGATGGCTTCCACCACATCCTTGTGCGAACTCGCCCGCAGGCGCGCGCCCATGTTGGCCAGAAGCATTCCCAGCACGGTGAACAGCGCCGCCGCCAGCATCGCGCCGGCCAGGCCCCAGGTACCGAAGTTGACGAAGAACATCAACAGTTCCTGGCCGGACGCGAATCCGGCGCCCACGATCACGCCGACGAACGCCCCTGCGATCCTCAGTACATCTTTCATCCCGTCGCCCTCTCGTTGTTATTGTCCGGCGCAGATCTTCAGTGCCTCATGGCATCGCGCGCACTCAGCCCTCGCCAACCCAGGCCTGTACCTCCACCTCCACGTCCACGCCCAGGGCGAGCCCGGCGGTCACCGTCGAACGCACCGGCAGCGCCCCCTGCACGTAGCGCTGGTAGACCTCGTTGAAGCCGGCGAAGTGAGCCATGTCCGACAGCCACACGGTGACCTTCACCACCTGGTCGAAGCGCGCCCCGCAGCTTTCCAGGGTCTCGCCGATGCGCGCCATCACCGCTTCGGTCTGCGCCTGGATATCGCCGCGCACCACCTCGCCACCCGCGCTCATCGGTACCTGCCCGGAGAGGAAGAGGAAACCGCCGGCGCGCACCGCGCGGGAAAACGGGAACGGCAGGCTGCTGGGGTAACGCTGGATCTCGTTGCTCATGGGATATCTCCTGTGGATGGACTCGCAAAAGCCTCAGCGTAGACGCGCCGGACCGAGCCGCTCGGGCTCCACGCCTTCGGCGCGCAACCCGGCCGGCAGCGTCTCCTCGAGCAGCAACGCCCGGGCCAGGCGCGCCACACCGTCGGCCGACTGAATGCCATAGCCGCCCTGGGCGGCCAGCCAGAAAAAGGCGGGCTGCGACGGGTCGCGACCGATCACCAGGTCGCCATCGGCGACGAAGGAGCGCAATCCGGCCCAGGCGTGCCCGGGGCGGCGGATGCGCAGACGGCTGACTTGCTCGATGTGATGCACGCCCAGGGCGATATCCAGCTCCTCCGGCTGGACATCCTGCGCTGGCACCGGATCGGCGTTGGCCGGCGAACCCAGCAACTGCCCGGCGTCCGGCTTGAAATAGAAGCTTTCGTCGATGCCGATCACGGCTGGCCAGGCGGCGATGTCGGCACCTTCCGGAGGCTCGAAGGTGAAGGCGGTCCGCCGGCGCGGCTGCAGTCCCACCGGCGGTATGCCGCAGAGCTCGGCAACCTGGTCGGCCCAGGCCCCGGCGGCGTTCACCAGGCAGGCACCCTGCAGCTCCCGGCCGTCGCCCAGGCGCAGGCGCCAGCCCTCGCCGCAAGCCTCGGCTGCCAGCAGCTCGGCCGAACACAGCAGCTCCCCGCCGCGCTGGCGCATGCCGCGCAGGTAGCCCTGGTGCAACGCGTGCACATCGAGGTCGCGGGCGTCAGGCTCATAGAGGGCGCCGGCGATCCGCCGCGGATCGAGACACGGCGCGCGGCGCAGGGTCTCCGCGGCGTCGATCCGCTGCACGCCGGGGATTCCGGCGCGCGCCTCCAGTTCCGCCGCCTGTTCGTGAGTCGCCACATAGAGGCAACCACGCTCGGCCAGCAGCGGATGCTCGCTGAACCCGGCCGGCGGCCGTTCATAGAAAGCCCGGCTGGCACGGGTCAAAGCCTGGATCTGGGGAGTGCCGTAGGCCTCCATGAACATCGCCGCGGAACGCCCGGTCGAGTGGTAGCCGGGCTGGCTTTCACGCTCCAGCAGCAGCACCCGGCCCGCGTCCGCCAGGTAATAGCCGAGCGAAGCGCCGGCGATCCCCGCCCCGACGATCACATAGTCGTAACGCTGCACTTCGTTCACGGGCATCCCTCGAAAATTCTCACATAAGAGAAATCTAAGATATGAGAATTTCTCCGTCAACCAGCCGTCGCGTAAACTGGTCGCCCCGACCACGAGGCATTCCATGAGCGACGCAGGGAACCCATCCAGTACCGGCCAGCAACAACAGTTGCAACGCAAGGAGATCGGCGCCCGCCTGCGGGCGATCCGCAAGCGCCACGAGCTGACCCTCAAGCAACTGTCAGAGCGTTCCGGCGTGGCCCTCTCTACCCTGTCGAAGATGGAACTGGCCCAGGTCTCGGTGAGCTACGAGAAACTGGCAGCCGCGGCCCGCGCGCTGGAAGTCGACATCGCCCAGATCTTCCGCGCCGCGCCGCCGCCGGCGGACGCCCCCGGGCAGGTGACCGTGGTGCACGGCGGTGTCGACGACGCGACCGGCTACAACACCGGCAGCTACGAATACCATCCGCTGGCCGGCGATTTCCCGCGACGCAGCATGACCCCGCTCTATGCGCGGATCATCGCCCGCGAACGGCGCGAGTTCGACGACTACATCCGTCACCCTGGCCAGGAATTCGCCCTGGTGCTGTCCGGCCGGGTACGCATCCAGTTCGAGAATGGCGAGTCGGTCAGCGTCGGGCCACGGGAAACCGCCTATTTCGATAGCAGCATCGGCCATATCTACCTGGCCGAAGGCGAAGACGCAGAGGCCGAGGTCATGGTGGTCATGTCCGAACGCTGAGGGAAACTCCGACCGCACAGGAAGGGGCGGCATGAAAAAAGGCGCCCGAAGGCGCCTTTTTTCGATCACCGCTGACGGTTACTGGTTGTCCAGTGCCGGGCGCTGGCCATTGATGGCGATACGCTTCGGCTTGGCTTCTTCCGGAACCAGCCGCACCAGGTCGATGTTCAGCAGGCCGTTGGCCAGCGAAGCCGCCTTGACCTCGATATGGTCGGCGAGGCGGAACGACAGCTTGAAGGCGCGCTGGGCGATGCCCTGGTGCAGGTAGGTCACGTTGTCCGTGGACTTCTCGCGCTTGCCGCCACTGACGGTCAGCACGCCGCGCTCGACCTGCAGGTCCAGGTCTTCTTCCTGGAAGCCGGCGGCGGCGATGACGATACGGTACTGGTCGTCACCGTGCTTCTCGACGTTATAGGGCGGGTAGGAACTGCCGGCCTCATTGCGCAGGGCCGACTCGAACAGATCATTGAAGCGATCGAAGCCTACGGAATGGCGGAACAGCGGGGCGAGGGAAAAAGCGTTGCTCATTGCGAATCTCCTGAATTATCAGCAAGTACTCTGGTGCGGAACCCGTCTTCGGCATCCCGCACGAACTAGATAGGGGTAGCGGGAAATATTTCAAGAGTCTTGAGAACGACCGTTCGTCGTGCTCAGATCGACCCTCATCCTTTCGAGAACAGACGCCATGGAACGCGCGATCCCGACTTTCCCCTGCCGCGACCTCGACAGCACCAGCGCCTTCTACCAGTCTCTCGGCTTCCACCTTGGCGCTCGCTATCCGGCCTACGCCATCCTCCAACGCGGCGCACTGGAGCTGCACCTGTCGCTGGTCGAAGCGCTCGAACCGACGACCAATTGCAGCGCTGCCTACCTGCGCCTGGAGGATGCCCAGGCACTGCATCGCCAGGCCGAGGCCCTCGGCCTGGGCGGCCAGGGAATTCCACGCCTCACGGCCCTGGAAGACCAACCCTGGGGTATGCGCGAATTCGCCCTGGTCGATCCCGACGGCAACCTGCTGCGGATCGGCCAGGAACTCGATGCGACGCCAGAGCAACACCAGGTTCGCCTGGCCAGCGCAGAGGACGTCCCGGCGGTGGCCGCGCTCTGGCAAGCCAATGTCCGCGAAGCCGGGGAAACCCTGGATGCCGGTGACCAGCAGGCGATCCACGCGCTGCTCCTGGCCGCCTCGCGCAACCGCTTGCTCTGGCTGGCGGAAGCCCAGCAGCATCCCCGCGGTTTCGTCCTCGCCCACCTCTGGCAGATCGAGGACGGCCAGGCCCGGGTCGGCGAGATCGCCGAGCTCTACGTGTTGCCGCACGCGCGCCGGCAGGGCCTGGCCCGCGGACTGGTGGCCAGCGCCGAGCAGGCCCTGCGCTCGCGCGGCGCCGGCCTGATCCGCGCGCAATCGGCTCTCGACGCGCCGCTGTCCAATCTGTTCTGGCAGGGCCTGGGCTGGGACGCCGACTACCTGACCTTCACTCGCTACTGACCTGGAGAGCGTCGCCATGCGCAACGTCATGCTGATCACCGGTGCCAGCCGCGGTATCGGTGCCGCTACCGCCCTGCTCGCCGCCGAACGCGGCTATGCGGTCGTTCTCAACTACCTGCGCAACCGCGAGGCCGCCGAAGCGCTGCGCCAGCGCATCGAGCACCAGGGCGGCGAAGCCCTGGCGGTGGCGGCCGACGTCGCCGAGGAGCACCAGGTGCTGCGACTGTTCGAGGCTATCGACCAGCGTTTCGGCCGCTTCGACGTATTGGTGAACAACGCCGGCATGCTGGAGCCGCAGATGCGCCTGGAACACATGGACGCGGCACGCCTGCGACGGGTCTTCGCGACCAACGTGACCGGCAGCTTCCTCTGCGCCCGCGAGGCGGTGAAGCGCCTGTCGACCCGCCATGGCGGGCGCGGCGGCAGCATCGTCAACGTATCCTCCATGGCCTCGCGACTGGGATCGCCCAACGAATACATCGACTATGCCGCCGCCAAGGGCGCCATCGACAGCATGACCATCGGTCTGGCCAGGGAAGTCGCGGCGGAGGGTATCCGGGTCAACGCGGTGCGGCCCGGACTGATCGATACCGAGATCCACGCCAGCGGCGGCGAGCCGGGACGAGTGGAACGCCTGAAGAGCGGCATTCCGCTGGGGCGCGGCGGCGAAGCCGAGGAAGTCGCGCGGGCGATCCTCTGGCTGGCCTCGGACGAAGCCAGCTACAGCACCGGGACCTTCATCGACGTCAGCGGCGGGCGCTAGGTCCCGAACGAACCCTAGGCCGCCTGGCTGAACGACACCTGCAGCAGCCGATCGATGGTCTCGCAATCGCTTTCCCGGCGGATCTGCGCGAACAGCTCGGCGGCCTCGGGATAGGTACGGGTGAGCATGCCCAGCCACTGTTTGAGGCGCCCCGGCGCATAGCGCGGCGCCAGCTTGCGCCGGGCCTGCAACCAGAAATCGCGGAGCAGCGGCAGCAACTCGCTCCAGGGCATCTCGCGGATCTCGCCGCCGTCGCGCCAGGCGGCGATCTGCCGAGCCAGGCCAGGACGCGAGACCAGTCCGCGACCGAGCATGATGTCCTCGACCCCGCTGATCTCGCGACAACGCAGGTAGTCGTCGAGGGTCCAGACCTCGCCATTGGCGAAGACCGGCACGCGCACCGCCTCGGCCACCCGCGCCACCCATTCCCAGTGCGCCGGCGGCTTGTAGCCGTCGACCTTGGTCCTGGCATGCACCACGACATGGGCCGAGCCGCCGTCGGCCAGGGCCCGCGCGCAATCCAGGGCGCCGTCGGGACTGTCGTAGCCCAGGCGCATCTTCGAGGTCACCGGAGTCTCGCCCGGCACCGCGCGACGCACGGCGGCGACGATGTCGTGCATCAGCTCCGGCTCCTTGAGCAACACCGCGCCACCGCGCGAGCGGTTCACGGTCTTGGCCGGACAACCGAAGTTCAGGTCGATCACCGGGGCGCCCAGCTCACAGGCGAACGCGGCGTTATCCGCCAGGCACGCCGGATCTGAGCCGAGCAGTTGGACACGCATCGGCGTCCCGGCGCGAGTCCGGCTGCCGTCGCGCAACTCCGGCGCCAGCTTGTGGAAAGCCGTGGCCGGCAGCAGGCGATCGGTGATGCGGATGAATTCGGTGACGCACCAATCGATGCCGCCGACGCGGGTCAGCACGTCGCGGAGGATTTCATCCACCAGACCTTCCATCGGCGCCAGGGCGATTTGCACGAACCACTACCTCGAAAATGACAGGCGGCGGATTCTAGAGAATCCGCCGCCCGGAACAAAGTGCGAATGCCTGCCGACCGACGTGCAGCGGGTCAGGCGCCGGCGAGCAGAGCCTGGCCGTAGCCGTCGATGAATTCCGCCGGCATCCGCTTCGGCTTGCCGCTGGACAGTTCGATGCAGACGAAGGTGGTCTGCGCCCGCAGCAGCGTGGCGCCATCCGCCGGGCGTACCAACTGGAAGCGCCGGTTCATCCGCAGGCGCTGGTCGGACTCGACGATCCAGGTCGCCAGTTGCAACTCGTCGCCCTCGTAGGCCGCCGCCAGGTAATCGATCTCGTGCCGGACCACCGCCATCGCCCGGTTCAGCCGGCGGTATTCGGCCAGATCCAGGCCCAGGCGCTGGGAATGGCGCCAGGCGCAGCGCTCCAGCCAACTGACGTAGACGGCGTTGTTCGCATGGCCGAGTCCGTCGATGTCCTCGGCGAGGACGCGGAGGTCGATCACGAACGGCTCGGCATAATCCCAGTTCATCAATGCGGCTCCAGGCTGCCGGCCAGGTCGCGCGCTTCCCTGGCCAGTTGGGTGATCTGGTCCCAGGCGCGCGCCCGGATCAGACTGGGGGCGCCAGCCAGGTGCCGCCGACGCAGGCGACGTTGGGCAGGCGCAGGAAATTCAGCAGGTTGTCCAGGTTCACCCCGCCGGTCGGGCAGAAGCGAATACCGGTGAACGGCCCCTTCAGGCTTTTCAGCATTTTCACACTGGCAGTGCCATCGGCCGGAAACAGCTTCAGCGAGCGATAACCGTACTCCAGCGCCAGCAACACTTCCGAAGGTGTCATCACCCCGGGCAGGTATGGCAGGCCGGCATCCTCGGCGGCGGCGGCAAGGCGCGGCGTGCATCCGGGACTGACGGCGAACTGTGCGCCCGCGTCGCGCGCCTCGAGGAACTGCTCGGTGTGGATCAGGGTACCCGCCCCCAGCAGGACTTCGGGCACCTCGCGATGGATGGCGGCGATCGCGTCCAGCGCCTGCGGCGTGCGCAGCGTCACTTCCAGCACCGTGACGCCACCCGCATACAACGCGCGCGCCAGGTCGGGCGCCAGCGCCACGTCCTCGATCACCAGCACCGGCAATACCGGGCTGGCCTGTAGCAGGACCCGATCCAGCGGCAATGTCATGGGCATTCCTCGATTCGAAACGGTTCGCCGCGCCGGAACGCTCCGCGCGGGCCACAGCGCTTTTTACCGAAGAACCGAGGTCAGGACAACGACAAGCCCTCTGCCACGCGCCTCAGGAAGCGCTCGTCGCCTTTTCCACACGCAGGCAAGCGCGCATCGCCGGGCGCTCCTCGAGCAGCGCCAGCAGCGACTCGCTCAACCTGCGCTCGCCGAGCAGCCGGTGGTGCCCGCCGCCCGGCAAGCGCAGCAAGCGACTGCCCGGCCAGGCGGCATGGATGCGCTCGGCATTTTCCACCGCGACGCGCGCGTCGTCGTCGGCATGCACCACCAGTCCGGGCATTTCCAGACGGTAGCGCGCCACGTCCAGGCTCGCCGCGGGAATGCCTGCCTGGCGCTCGACCAGGCGGATGAAATGCGAGCGGGCCAGGGCCGGCAAACCGACGAAACGAGCGAACAGGCGCAACTGTTCGAGAATCCGCGACGGCGCCGAGACCGTCACCAGCGCCTCGCTGCGCAGCCCCATCTGGGCCGCCAGCAACGCCGCCGCGCCACCCAGGGAGTGACCGACCACCGCACGCAGCGGCGGCAACTCGCCAGCGGCCTCCAGCAAGGCATGGGCGAACAGCACCACATGCGCCTCGCGGCCCGGCGAACGGCCATGGGCCGGCGCATCGAGGGCGAACACGCAATAACCCGCGCCAACCAGTTGCTCGATCAGATGGGCGAACTGCGTCGGCCGGCCGCCCCAACCATGCAGCAGCAATACCGCCGGCCCCTCCCCCCAGCGCAACGCCGACAGCCCGAAGCGCAGGGTGACGCGCTCCGAGCTGGCCAGCAGCGGTAGCTCCCAATCCTTCGGCGGCCACTCGCCGGGCATCATGAATGCCCGCCGCATACGCTCGGCCGTCCAACGCGGCGCGATGCGTCCGATCGTCCCGTTGAAGCCGCGAATCCAGGCCAGGCTGCTCATCTCGCACCTCCTCAGTTCACCGCCTGCTTGGCGGCACGCAGAACCCGGTCGGACAGCTCGCCCGGCCCCAACGCCCGGGCCAGTGCCAAACCGCCGATCATCAACACCAGATCGGCCAGGGCGACGTCGGCTTCCTCGGGACTTTCCGCCAGGCTGGCAACCATGATCTCGACATGCCTGCTCAAGACCTCGCGAAACCCTTCCGGCAGGCGCGCCACCTCGGCCAGGGTCGCCGGTAGCGGACAACCGGCGTCGACCTGAGCGTCCCGATGCTTGCGCGACAGGTAGAAGGCGGCCGCCAAGGCCCGGCGCTCCTTCCCCGACAATCCGGGGTCGAGCTCGCCGAGCAGTTCGCGACGCTTGCCGAGCAATTGCTCGAACGCCTCGAGCATCAGCGCATCCTTGCTCTGGAAGTGGGCATAGAAGCCGCCGACGGTGAGCCCCGCCGCGCCCATCACTTCCCCAACGCTAGGCTCGACGGCGCCCCGCTCGAGCAAGGCCTGGGTGGCGGCACCAAGGATGCGGGCACGGGTCTGGGTTTTCTTGTCGCTCATGACGGCCTCCGAAAATATTATGAATAAAATATTATACTCATAATAAAAATCGGCAAACACATGGCCGCACCGCCTGTCAGAAATTCGGAAAGGGAAAAAACAAAAGGGCCATTCCAATTCGGAATGGCCCTATAGAGCCCCGCAGAGCGGGAAAAAGTGGCGTCCCCTAGGGGACTCGAACCCCTGTTACCGCCGTGAAAGGGCGGTGTCCTAGGCCACTAGACGAAGGGGACAATGAAACCTTCGAAAAGTAAGGCCAGCGATGCTGGCCTTGGAATGTGGTGGAGCTAGACGGGATCGAACCGTCGACCTCTTGCATGCCATGCAAGCGCTCTCCCAGCTGAGCTATAGCCCCGAATTCGCCATCAGGCGGGCGATCCTCGGATCGCTTCGACGACCTTCCGATCGTCGACACGCTCATCCATTGCTGGGACGGATGAACATGAAGTGGCGTCCCCTAGGGGACTCGAACCCCTGTTACCGCCGTGAAAGGGCGGTGTCCTAGGCCACTAGACGAAGGGGACGTAACCTTCGTAGGAATCCGCAAAACCGACCGCGTATTCCCGGCAATTTGGTGGAGCTAGACGGGATCGAACCGTCGACCTCTTGCATGCCATGCAAGCGCTCTCCCAGCTGAGCTATAGCCCCAAAGTACCGCTGGATCGCTTCACTTCGTTGAGTTCGTCGTGAAGACGGGGCGCATACTAAGGGTGAGGCTCGAGGCTGTCAACATTATTTTTCATCGAAACCTAAAAATTTTTATCGGAAGAACAATCACTTACCTCCCCTCCCGAAAAAACGAGGCCCGCAACCGGGCGGGCCTCGTGATAGGAATCGGCAAGCCGGTCAGCCGGGAATGGCGTCGCGGATCTTCTCCCACTCCTTGGTTTCCTTCTTCGACGCCCCGCCCAGCAGCTCCAGGGCCTGGCGCAGGCGATAGCGCGACAGGTCGGCGCCGAGGATCTCCATGGCGTCCAGCACCGAGACCGAGCTGGCGTGGCCGGTGATGGCCGGGAACATCAGCGGCATCACGTCGCGCAGCTTGAGCTGCAAGTGCTCGGCGACCGCCTGGATGCAGCCGGTGATGCGCTCCTTCTCCCACTGGCGCAGGGACTCGAGCTTCCACAGCACCAGTTGCAGGACCTGGCGGACCTGGGTCGGATCGAGCTTCTTGTGTTCGAACAGCGAAGCGTCCAGCGGCACCCCGCCGCTGAAGAAGAAGCCGGCCAGCGGCGCGATCTGGCTGAAGTTCTCCACCCGTCCCTGCACGTGCGGAGCGATCTTCATCAGGTACTCGGGATTCAACGCCCACTTCTGCACCTCACGGGCGAACTCTTCCACGGACTGCTCGCGGATCCACTGCCCGTTCAGCCAGGAGAGCTTCTCCAGGTCGAAGATCGGTCCGCCCAGGGAGACGCGCGACAGGTCGAAATGCTCGATCATCTCGGCGAGGGTGAATTTCTCGCGCTCGTCCGGCATCGACCAGCCCATCCGCCCGAGGTAGTTGAGCAGCGCCTGCGGCAGGTAGCCCATGCGCTCGTAGAAGGTGATAGAGGTCGGGTTCTTGCGCTTGGACAGCTTGCTCTTGTCCGGGTTGCGCAGCAGCGGCATGTAGCACAGCTGCGGCTGTTCCCAGCCGAAATACTCATAGAGCTTGATCAGCTTGGGCGCCGACGGCAGCCACTCTTCGCCGCGCAGGACGTGGGTGATGCCCATCAGGTGGTCGTCGACCACGTTGGCGAGGAAGTAGGTCGGCAGGCCGTCGGCCTTCATCAGCACCTGCATGTCCATGCGGTCCCAGGGGATCTCGACGTTGCCGCGAAGCATGTCCGGCACCACGCAGACACCCTCGGTCGGCACCTTCATGCGAGTGACATGGGACTCGCCGGCGGCGACGCGGCGCTGCACCTCGTCCTTCGGCAGGTGCATGCAGTGGCCGTCGTAGCGCGGGGTCTCCTTGCGCGCCATCTGCTCGGCGCGAACCGCATCGAGGCGCTCGGGGGTGCAGAAGCAGGTGAAGGCGTGGCCCTTCTCGACCAGCTCGTCCGAGTACTTCTTGTAGATGTGCCCGCGCTCGCTCTGCCGGTAAGGGCCGTGCGGCCCGCCGACGTCCGGGCCCTCGTCCCACTCGATGCCGAGCCAGCGCAGGGCGTCGAAGATCTGCTGCTCGGATTCCCGCGTCGAACGCAGCTGGTCGGTATCCTCGATGCGCAGGATGAACTGGCCGCCGTGCTGACGGGCGAAGCACAGGTTGAACAGCGCGATGTATGCGGTACCGACGTGCGGGTCGCCCGTCGGCGACGGGGCGATGCGAGTACGAACAGTGGTCATGGAGATTCTCTTGCCAAGCGGAAGTGAAAACGAAAACTCAGGGGCGCGATGTTATCAGGCGGGCCGCCTCGGGCTCCAGTAAACGGCCGCTGTCGGCCGGCAGGCGGCTGATCAGGAAATCGAGGAAGGCCTTGACCTTCATTGCCTGGAAGCGCCGCGACGGATAGACCGCGTACAGCTCACCCACCGGCAGTGGCACGTCCGGCAGCAGGCGCACCAGGCGCCCGTTGCGCACGCTCTCCTCGCAGATGAGTGCCGGCAGCGCGGCAATGCCCGCGCCGGCGACCACCGCCTCGCGGGCGAAGGTGATGTTGTTGCAGGACAGTACCCGCTGGCAGGGCAGGCTGTCGCCGGACAGCGGCCAGTAGCGCTGCGAGTCGGTGGACAACAGCACCGCGCGATGTCCGGCGAGTTCGGCCACCGAGCCGGGCGTACCGTGCTCGGCCAGGTAGCCGGGGCTGGCGCAGAGCCAGCGCCCGGTGGCCAGCAGGCGACGGGCGACCAGAGTCGAGTCCTCGGGCTGGCCGACCATGATCACGATGTCGACGCCTTCCTGCAGCGGATCGACGCTGCGCGAGGCCAGCTCGACTTCGGCGGTGATCAGCGGGTACTGGCGCATGAAATCTCCCAGCAGCCCGGCGAGGAACATCTGCCCGAATTCGATCGGCGAAGTGATCCGCAGCAATCCGGAGGGCGCCTGCTGCAATTGCATCACTGCCTGCTCGGCCTCGGCGAAATCGTGCATGATCTGCCGGCAGCGCTCGTAGTAGGCCTGCCCCACTTCGGTCAGGCGCAACTTGCGGGTGGTGCGATTGAGCAGCCGCACGCCCAGGCGCTCCTCCAGCAGGGCGATGCGCCGGCTCACCGTGGACTTCTGCATGCCCAGGCTCTGCGCGGCCTGGGTGAAGCTGTGGTACTCCACCACGCGGGTGAAGATCAGCGCATCATCAAGCCCCATTATTGTTCCCTATAAGCAACAAAGAGTCCGAAGTGTAGCGCCTATAACGTCCGGCGGAACACTGCTAGATTGGCCGAATTTTGCCGACGGAACACTCCACCCATGCCCGCCCAACTCAAACGTCGCCTGACCGTCTTCCTGGTGGCCGTCGGCCTGATCGCCCTGGCCTTCTTCCTGCACTGGTGGTTCGTCGGCCGCCACGTGGAAAGCACCGACAACGCCTACGTCCAGGGCGAGATCACGCGGGTGGCCAGCCAGTTGGGCGCACGGGTCGAGGAAGTCCTGGTGCGCGACAACCAGCACGTGGACAAGGGCCAGCTACTGGTACGCCTGGAAGACGCCGACTTCAAGCTCGCCGTCGAGCGCGCCCAGGCCGCGCTGGCGACCCGCGAGGCGGAACTGGCCCAGGCGCGCAGCAAGCTGGTGCAGCAGAGCAGCCTGATCGCCGCCAGCGCCGCCGACGTCAACGCCAGCCAGGCAACCCTCGGTCGCGCACAGATCGACCTGAACCGTGCCGAAGCCCTGCGCAAGCCCGGCTACGTTTCCGAGGAACGGGTCACTACCCTCACCGCCGACAACCATGTTGCCCGCTCGCAACTGGCCAAGGCCCGCGCCGACCTCGAGGCCCAACGCGTCCAGCGCGACACCCTGGGCGCCGAGATCAAGCGCCTGGAAGCGCAGATCGCCAGCGCCCGCACCGAACTGGCGCAAGCCGAGATCAACCTGTCACGCACCCTGATCCATTCGCCGATCAGCGGCCTGGTCGGCCAGCGCAGCGCGCGCAACGGCCAGTACGTGCAGGTGGGTACCCATTTGCTGTCGCTGGTGCCGGACGAGGACATCTGGGTCCAGGCCAACTTCAAGGAAACCCAGGTCGGCCGCATGCGCGACGGACAGAAGGCGCGCCTGACCTTCGACGCCTTCCCCGACACGCCTATCGACGGCCGCATCGACAGCCTGTTCGCCGCTTCCGGCGCGCAGTTCAGCCTGCTGCCACCGGACAACGCCACCGGAAACTTCACCAAGGTGGTGCAGCGCATCCCGGTGAAGATCGTGTTCGACGCCGACAACCCGCTGCATGGCCGCATCCGCCCCGGTATGTCCGTCGAAGCCGAGGTCGAGCTCCGTGACCGCTGAGGCGCTGGCCCGGCCGCTTGGCGAACCGACCCGGCGCGACTGGATCGCGGTGCTCAGCGCCATGCTCGGCGCATTCATGGCGGTGCTCGACATCCAGATCACCAACTCCTCGCTGAAGGACATCCAGGGCGCGCTGGCGGCGACCCTCGAGGAAGGCTCGTGGATTTCAACCTCCTACCTGGTGGCGGAGATCATCATGATCCCGATGACCGCCTGGCTGGTGCAACTGCTCTCGGCACGGCGCCTGGCGGTAATGATCTCGGTGGGCTTCCTGGTGTCCTCGCTGCTCTGCTCGTTCGCCTGGAACCTGGAAAGCATGATCGTGTTCCGCGCCATGCAGGGTTTCACCGGCGGCGCGCTGATTCCGCTGGCGTTCACCCTGGCCCTGGTCAAGTTGCCGGAACACCACCGCCCCAAGGGCATGGCGCTGTTCGCCATCACCGCCACCTTCGCGCCCTCCATCGGACCGACCCTGGGAGGGTGGCTGACGGAAAACTTCGGCTGGGAATACATCTTCTATATCAATGTGCCGCCGGGCCTGCTGATGATCGCCGGGCTGCTCTACGGCCTGGAGAAAAAGGCGCCGCACTGGGAGCTGCTGAAGAGTACCGACTACGCCGGCATCGTCACCCTCGGCATCGGCCTGGGCTGCCTACAGGTATTCCTCGAGGAAGGTCACCGCAAGGACTGGCTGGAGTCGCAACTGATCGTCAGCCTCGGCAGCGTCGCCCTGTTCAGTCTGGTCCTGTTCGTCATCCTGCAGCTGTCGCGGCCGAACCCGCTGATCAACCTGGGCATCCTGCGCAACCGCAACTTCGGCCTCGCGAGTATTTCCAGCATCGGCCTGGGCATGGGCCTGTACGGCTCGATCTACGTACTGCCGCTGTACCTGGCGCAAATCCAGGGCTACAACGCCATGCAGATCGGCGAGGTGATCATGTGGATGGGCATTCCCCAGCTGTTCCTGATCCCGCTGGTTCCGAAGCTGATGAAGCTGGTCTCGCCACGCCTGCTCTGCGCCGCCGGCTTCGGCCTGTTCGGCCTTGCCAGCTTCTTCTCCGGGGTGCTCAACCCGGACTTCGCCGGACCGCAGTTCAACCAGATCCAGCTACTGCGCGCCCTCGGCCAGCCGATGATCATGGTGACCATTTCGCTGATCGCCACCGCCTTCCTGCAGCCACAGGACGCCGGCTCGGCCTCGAGCCTGTTCAACATCCTGCGCAACCTCGGCGGAGCCATCGGCATCGCCCTGCTCGCGACCCTGCTCGACAGTCGCGCCAAGGTGTACTTCGACTATCTGCGCGAAGCCCTGGTGCCGACCAACCCGCAGGTCGACGAACGCCTCGCGCAACTGGCCGCGCAACTGGGCAGCCAGCAGGCGGCGCTGGGCAAACTCAGCGAGATCACCCACCAGCAGGCGATGATCATGGCCTACAACGATGCTTTCCATGTCATCGGCATCGTTCTCGCCGTGAGCATGCTCGCGGTGCTGCTCACCCGCTCGCTGCCGGTCGGCAGCGGCGCCCGCGCCGACGCCGGGGCGCACTGAGGATCAGACGTTGACCAGGCGCTCGCGCAGCGTCTGGATCTCGTCGCGCAGTTGCGCCGCGGCTTCGAACTCCAGGTCGCGAGCCAACTGGTACATCTTTTCCTCCAGCTGGCGGATGCGCTTGCTGATCTCGCTCGGCGAACGCAGTTCGTTGTCGTAGCGCCCGCTCTCCTCCGCGACCTTGGCCACGCCCTTGCGCTTGCCGCGCGCGCCGGGCACCACCGCGCCCTCGAGGATGTCCTTGATGTCCTTGCGCACGCCCTTGGGCACGATGCCGTGGGCTTCGTTGAAGGCGATCTGCTTGGCCCGCCGCCGCTCGGTCTCGTCGATCGCGCGCTGCATCGAGCCGGTGACGTTGTCGGCGTAAAGAATCGCCTTGCCGTGCAGGTTGCGCGCGGCACGACCGATGGTCTGGATCAGCGAGCGCTCCGAGCGCAGGAAACCTTCCTTGTCCGCGTCGAGGATCGCCACCAGCGATACCTCCGGCATGTCCAGGCCCTCGCGCAGGAGGTTGATTCCCACCAGCACGTCGAAGGCGCCGGAGCGCAGGTCGCGGATGATCTCCACCCGCTCGACGGTATCGATGTCCGAGTGCAGGTAGCGGACCCGCACGTCGTGATCGCCGAGATAATCGGTGAGGTCTTCGGCCATGCGCTTGGTCAGGGTGGTCACCAGCACCCGCTCGTCCTTGGCCACGCGCTGGCGGATCTGCGACAGCAGGTCGTCGACCTGGGTCATCGCCGGGCGCACCTCGATCTCCGGATCGACCAGGCCGGTGGGTCGTACCACCTGTTCGATGACCCGCCCGGCATGCTCCGCCTCGTAGGGCCCGGGGGTCGCGGAAACGAAGATGGTCTGCGGACTCACCGCCTCCCACTCTTCGAAGCGCAGCGGCCGATTGTCCAAAGCCGAAGGCAGACGGAAACCGTATTCCACCAGGGTTTCCTTGCGCGAGCGGTCGCCCTTGAACATCGCGCCGACCTGCGGAACGCTGACGTGCGATTCGTCGATGACCAGCAGCGAGTTGGCCGGCAGGTAGTCATAGAGCGTTGGCGGCGGCTCGCCGGGGGCGCGCCCGGAAAGGTAGCGCGAGTAGTTCTCGATGCCGTTGCAGTAGCCCAGTTCGAGGATCATCTCCAGGTCGAAACGCGTGCGCTGCTCCAGGCGCTGCGCTTCCACCAGCTTGTTGTTGTTGCGCAGGTAGTCCAGGCGTTCCTTGAGTTCGGCTTTGATCTGGTCGACCGCCTCCAGCAGCGTCTCGCGCGGAGTCACGTAGTGGCTCTTGGGGTAGAAGGTGAAGCGCGGCAGCTTGCGGATCACCTCGCCGGTGAGCGGGTCGAAGGCCGAGAGACTTTCCACTTCGTCGTCGAACAGCTCGACACGGATCGCCTCGAGATCGGATTCGGCCGGGAAGATGTCGATCACGTCGCCACGCACACGGAAGGTCGCGCGGGCGAAGTCCATGTCGTTGCGGGTGTACTGCAGGCTGGTCAGGCGTCGTAGCAGCTCGCGCTGGTCGATGCGGTCGCCGCGGTCCAGGTGCAGGACCATCTTCAGGTACGAGGCGGGGTCGCCGAGGCCGTAGATGGACGACACGGTGGCGACGATGATCGCATCCGGCCGCTCGAGCAGCGCCTTGGTCGCCGACAGGCGCATCTGCTCGATGTGGTCGTTGATCGACGAGTCCTTCTCGATATAGGTATCGGAGGATGGTACGTAGGCCTCCGGCTGGTAGTAGTCGTAGTAGGAAACGAAGTACTCCACCGAATTATGCGGAAAGAACGTCTTGAACTCCCCGTAGAGCTGGGCCGCCAGGGTCTTGTTCGGCGCCAGGACCAGGGTCGGGCGCTGCACCTGGGCGATCACGTTGGCGATGCTGAAGGTCTTGCCCGACCCCGTCACTCCGAGCAGGGTCTGGTGCGAAAGCCCCGCCTCCAACCCCTCGACCATCTGCCGGATGGCCTCCGGCTGGTCGCCGGCGGGCTTGAAGCGCGAGTCGAGTTGGAACGTATCCATTGGAAACCTCGCAGGACCTGTGACGCCGCAGAAAATCGGGCGTCAGAAATAGCTGAAAGCATGCACCTAAATGTCGCAGCATGCATCAAGGGGTGTCTATAATAACCCCCCGTTTGCGCAACCCTTTGCGCCCCCGCACAACGGGTTGCGTTGCCCTCCTCTCTTCACACTCCGAGCAGCCGCAAAATGAGTCTGTTTTCTGCCGTCGAAATGGCACCCCGTGACCCCATCCTTGGCCTGAACGAAGCGTTCAACGCCGATACCCGCCCGGGCAAGATCAACCTGGGCGTGGGCGTGTACTACAACGAGGAGGGGCGCATTCCGCTGTTGCGCGCCGTGCAGGCTGCAGAGAAGGCGCGTATCGAGGCCCACGCGCCGCGCGGCTACCTGCCGATCGAGGGCATCGCCGCCTATGACCAGGGCGTGCAGAAACTGCTGTTCGGCAACGACTCCGAGCTGCTCGCCGAAGGTCGCGTGGTCACCACCCAGGCCGTCGGCGGTACCGGCGCTCTCAAGCTCGGCGCCGATTTCCTCAAGCGCCTGCTGCCCGAAGCCACCGTGGCCATCAGCGACCCGAGCTGGGAAAACCACCGTGCGCTGTTCGAGGCCGCCGGCTTCCCCGTGGAGAACTACCGTTACTACGACGCCGCCAGCAACGGCGTGAATCGCGCCGGCCTGCTGGAAGACCTGAACGCCCTGCCGGCCCGCTCGATCGTGGTCCTGCACGCCTGCTGCCACAACCCGACCGGCGTAGATCTCGAACTGGACGACTGGAAGCAGGTGCTGGACGTGCTCAAGGCCAAGGGCCATGTGCCGTTCCTCGACATCGCCTACCAGGGCTTCGGCAACGGCATTGAGGAAGACGCCGCCGCTGTGCGCCTGTTTGCCCAGTCCGGCCTGAGCTTCTTCGTTTCCAGTTCGTTCTCCAAGTCCTTCTCGCTGTACGGCGAACGTGTCGGCGCCCTGTCGATCGTCACCGAAAGCCGCGACGAAGCGGCCCGCGTGCTGTCCCAGGTGAAGCGGGTGATCCGTACCAACTATTCGAACCCGCCGACCCACGGCGCCAGCGTGGTCTCCGCCGTGCTCAACAGTCCGGAACTACGCGCCCTGTGGGAAGAGGAACTGGGCGAGATGCGCGACCGCATCCGCGACATGCGCCTGGCGATGGTCGAGCAACTGGCAGCCCAGGGCGCCAAGCGCGACTTCGGCTTCGTCGGTCGGCAGCGCGGCATGTTCTCCTATTCCGGCCTGACCGCCGAACAGGTCGAGCGCTTGAAGACCGAGTTCGGCATCTACGCCGTCAGCACCGGCCGCATCTGCGTCGCCGCGCTGAACAAATCGAACCTCGAGACCATCACCAAGGCCATCGTCCAGGTCCTGTAGGAAAAATGGGGAAGTCATCGGCAGAGGCTTGACTTCCCCTTTTTAATCAGTAACATACGCCTCGCTGTTCCGCGATAGCTCAGTCGGTAGAGCAAATGACTGTTAATCATTGGGTCCCTGGTTCGAGTCCAGGTCGCGGAGCCAAATTCAGAAGCCCTCGGCACATGCCGAGGGCTTTTTCGTTACAGGGAACGTATTTCTTTCCTCTTCGGACGCTTCACTCTATGGCGATCCGCTCCCGGTTCTTCTCCAGCAGCGCCGGTCCCACGCCCTTCACTTCCAGCAACTGATCCAGCGAAACGAACGGACCATGAGCCGTTCGGTATTCGACGATCGCCTTGGCCTTGACCTCGCCGACGCCGTTCAACCCACGCACCAGCGTCGCCTCGTCGGCCGTATTGATATTGACCACCTCCGCTGTCGACGCCTCCGTCGGCGTTGTCGCGACCACCGGAGGCTTGGCGGCGGCCGGCGCGGCGGAAGCCGAAAACGGCAGGCAGGCGAACAGGATGAGGAACAAGGCGGATTTGATTAGGTGCATGCTTGCACTCCTTCAGAGATGAATGACCATGCGGAGAGCTTCTAGCCCGTCCACGACGCCACCATATCTCTCAGAAAGGACCTTGCAGCGGCCTCCCCAGCAAAGCAGCCGATTCCGTAGAGTGCTCCGGAAACGTCGCACGGCGAAAACAAAAAAGGCCGCTAGGCGGCCTTTTCCACGACTCGTCGTTCAGGGTTCGCGCCGTCTCTGGCGATAGATCCAGTCGACGATTTCGCCGTCGGGCGTATAACCGCTGACGGTTTCCCGCAGCAGTTGGCGGACTCTCGAATAATCGTCCGTCCCAACGGCCGTCAGCAATTGCTCCAGTACCCCCTTGAACGCTTCCCAGGACAGATGCTCCTCGTTGGCGCGCATGATCATCGGGTGGTCGGTAGGGTTGACGTTATCGCCGATCAACAGTTCTTCGTAGAGCTTCTCGCCCGGACGCAAGCCACTGAACTCGATGGCAATGTCGCCATGCGGCGAGCGCTCGGAACGCACGCTCAGCCCGGACAGGTGAACCATTTTCTCGGCAAGCTCCAGAATCTTCACCGGTGGTCCCATGTCCAGCACGAACACATCCCCACCCTGCCCCATCGAGCCGGCCTGGATGACCAGTTGGGCCGCCTCGGGAATGGTCATGAAGTAACGGGTGATGCTCGGGTGGGTGACCGTCACCGGTCCGCCACGCTTGATCTGCTCGCGGAACAGCGGGATGACCGAGCCCGACGAGCCGAGGACGTTGCCGAAGCGGACCATGGTGAAACGGGTCTTGTTGACCTGGTGCACACCCTTCTGGTCGCCGAAAAGGACCGGTGCCGACTCGTTGCTGAGCGCCTGCAGCACCATCTCCGCCAGGCGTTTGGTGCTACCCATCACATTGGTCGGTCGCACCGCCTTGTCGGTGGAGATCAGCACGAAGTTCTGCACGCCGACCTGCACCGCCGCCTGCACCGCATGCAGGGTGCCCATCACATTGTTGAGGACCCCCTCGGCAATGTTGTGCTCGACGATGGGTACATGCTTGTAGGCTGCGGCGTGATAGACGGTGTTGACCTTCCAGGTGCGCATCACGTCGACCAGGCGCTCTGGATTGCGCACCGAGCCGAGGATCGGCAACAGGTTCACCGAAAGCGACTCGCGCTTGACCCGACGCTCCAGTTCCTGATGGATGCTGTAAAGATTGTATTCGCTGTGCTCGAACAGGATCAGCACGCTGGGCGAGCAACTCAGGATCTGCCGGCAGAGTTCGGAACCGATCGAACCGCCCGCCCCGGTCACCATCACCACCTGACTGCGGATGCACCGTTCCAGCAGCTCCTTGCGCGGTGCGACGCTGTCGCGCCCGAGCAGATCGGCGATGTCCACCTCCTGGAGATCGTCGACCTTGACCCGGCCGCTGGCCAGGTCCATGAAGCCGGGCATGCTGCGCACGTGCAGCGGGAACGGCTCAAGGGACTCGAGAATCTCCCGCCGCCTGGCCCGAGTGGCGGACGGAATCGCCAGGAGAACCTCCTGCGCGCCCGTCTCGTCGATCATCTGGCGGATATGCTTGGCGGTATAGACCCGCAGGCCGGCAATGACCCGGTTGGCGATCTGCTTGTCGTCATCGATGAACGCCACCGGACGCATCGCCCGGCCGAGACGCAGCGCGGCGACCAACTGGTTGCCGGCGGCGCCTGCGCCGTAGATGGCAACCCTGGGCAAGCCATCCTGGCGATTGAGGAACGGCACCGACTGGACAGCGGAGTACCAGTCGCCCATGAAATACTGGCGCATGGCCAGGCGCAGGCCACCGATCAGCAGCATGCTCAGCCACCAGTAGTTGAATACCAGGGAACGTGGCACCGGCGCCGGCGCGCCACGATACCAGTACACTACCAGCGACAGCACCAGAGCCGAGATGGTCACCGCCTTGGCGATGGCGATCAATGCATCGTTACCGAGATAGCGCATTACCGCGCGATACATGCCGAAGCGAATGAACAATGGGATGGCGATGAGCGGAGCGGCAATGAAGAGCCAGGCATGCTCGCCGAAAATATCAATCATGTCGTCCGTGCCAAGACGCACGACAAATGCCAACCACAGCGATAACCACACCAACAGGATATCTGTTGCCACTTGAAGCAAACGCTTCCACCGACGAGGCATCGACAACAGTTTTACTCTAAAGCGATCTAGCATTCCATACTCCCTCAATAGCTATAGCTGAAGAGTTCTATCCAACCGACTCTAGCTTACCAGCCTTGAACTTCACAGCCAGGAAAACGAGGGGTGTATAAGCTATGGCGATGCCCAGAACAGGCTCGAGATGGCCACTTGCCACCCATAGCGCCAGGGGTAGAAGCCAAACCAAATTCAGTACGGTTACGCCGAGTGTAACAGGAGCATGCTTGCCGAAATGCCTGGAGGCATACTGATAGGCATGGCTCCGATGGGCTTCATACACCTTGTCACCGCGCAATAAGCGTCGTGCCAGCGTATAGGTCGCATCCACGATGAAGACCCCCAGCAGAATCAGCCATGCCCAGAAGAACTCTGGCTCAACCCACATGGCCTGAATCGATAGCACTCCTAGAGTCAATCCCAGGAACCCACTACCAGCATCACCCATGAAGATCTTCGCGGGAGGAAAGTTCCAAAACAAGAAACCGAGAACAGCAAAAGCCAGCAACAGGGGGGGTAAAGAAAACGCTGCCTTGTCATTCATCCAATACACCAGCGCTCCTCCCACGCAGACAAAGATAGCTTCCAGACTTGCGAGGCCGTCTATACCATCCATGAAATTATAAAGATTGAGCAACCAGACGAGATAGAAAGCAAAAAGCACGACCCCAACCCAGCCCAAATCCCATTGATAACCCAGTAGCTTGAACGGCGGCACACCAGTCAGAAGGAAGAGTGAAACCAGTGCAGCCATGAAGTGCCCAAGCAGGCGCCAACGTGCAGCCACGTGACCATGGTCGTCAAGGAAACCAAGCAGAGCGACGCCGCCTCCTCCCAGCAGAAAAAGTAACGCCTGGCGCCATTCCAGAATGGAAAATAGGGGAAGAAAAAAAACCACTAGGAGAAAAGTCAGAACGATAGCCACCCCACCGCCTCTCGGAGTAGGCACGGTGTGAGAACTGCGGGCGTTAGGAATATCCATGACCTTTTTTGAGATGGCGTAAAACCTCAATACTCCTGTAAGTCCTGCCGATACCAAAACCACAGGAAATAAAATCCACCAGATCGACATTTCAGCGATATTCCAAGTAATATTCAGCGACCCGTTGCAGACCTTGGTCCACAGAAAGCGGCGGATTCCAATCCAACAACTGCTTATTCTTAGAGATGTCGACCTGCAAAGACCCGCAGAGCCTCTGACCTACAGACTTCTTCCCTAACAAGAGGGCTGCAGTCTTCAGCAACGATTCAGGGACTGGCAGCAGATTCGCTCTTTTTCCCATTGCTGCCGCCATTCTTCGCAAAAGACCAGTGGTAGACAGGTCCTCCCCATCACTTACAAGAAATACCTGATTAGCAGCAGCAGGATGACTCGCTACGGTAATCAGCATATCCATCAAGTTTGTCAGCGACACCAGACTACGCCGATTTTTTATGGCTCCAAGGGGCAAAGGAATACCTTTGTCCAACCACTTCATCATATTGAGAAAATTGGCTTTCACTCCAGGGCCGTAGACCAGAACAGGACGAACAATGGCATATTCCATCCCTGCCTCTTCACACACCTGCCGCAGACCGATTTCAGCCTCGAGCTTGGAGATTCCATAGGGATCGGAAGGAGCTGGAACATCGTCGGGCTTGAATGGACTGCCCGCCGTCGTAGACTCGCCGTTCACCTTGATGGAGCTGACAAAGACGAAACGTTTGACTCCCGCGGCCGCTGCCTGCCGCGCGAGATTCAGTGTTCCCTCGACATTCACCTTTCTGAACTCAGCTAAAGGATCGAGAGCATGGTCATTCATCACATGCACACGAGCAGCGCTATGAATGACGGTATCGACGCCTGCAAGAGCATCACTCCAAAGGGTGTCACCCTCGATATTCCCTACCGGAATAGCGACAGCGCCTTCTAGCACCTTTGAAGGAGTCTGTCGGAAAGCCATGTTCAATGCATATCCCTGCCGAAGAAGCTCACCTGCCAATGCTTTACCCACGAATCCTGAAGCACCGGTCAATAAAACCTTGTTCATTTTTCATCCCTTCTCAAGCGTGCGTCAATGAAGAGCCCCTCCAGGCGACTCAAAAGTGTTCGCTTCGAAAAATTGCATTCATAGTATTCTCGCCCGGCTCTACCGAGCCCTTCTCGCTGCTCCCCCGTCAGCGCCGCGGCTCGACGAATGATGTCCACCAGAGCCTCCACGTCGCCGGAAGCGCATGCGTAGCCAGCACCAGCCTCGGAGATCACCCTGGATGCCTCTCCATCTATCATTGCGATCACCGGTTTGCCGGAAGCCAAGTAGGCTTGAACCTTCCCTGGAATGGTCTTTTCGAATACTTCATTAGTCTTCAGCGACACAAATAGAGCGTCCGCCAAGGCAAAGAGCGGCGGCATCTCCTCAAGAGGATGCCGGCCCAGCAGCAGAACATTATCCAACCCCCTGGCTGCAACCTCGGCCTTAAGCCATGCACTTGCGCGGCCATCACCAACGATCACCCAACGCATGGGAACATCCTGGCGGAGACGCTCCGCGGCATCCAGAATGGAGGGAAAATCCTGCGCCTCTCCAACATTTCCCGCAAACAGAAGGGTAAAAACGGAATCATCTCTTTCCAAGAGGGTGGAACTCGCCGATTCATTATTGGAGAAATCATCCTCGGCCCAACTCGGGAAATAGATAACCCTGTCTTCGGGTATGGTCTTGGTACAATACTTCGCCACATTATCCATGAAGGCTTTTGACTGCACCAATATATAGTCCGTTCTATTGTAGATCCAAGATACCACCCTGCCTACTATAGAAAGAGCTCGATCGCTCTTGAGGACCCCCACTGCCCTTAATGTCTCTGGCCAAAGGTCCAGTACCCAGACAAACACGGGTGCTCTTTTTAGACGTCCAATGACAATCGCAGGTATGACTGCCATTATTGGTGAAACAGCGTAAACAAAGACCACATCAAATTTCTTTCTTCTTAGCCTGAACGCCCCGAAAAAAGAGGCACTCATGAAGAAAGACAAGTAGTTCAAGGCAAGCTGTATGCTATGCAGCCCGCGTGGAAGCATGGGAACCCTGATCACCGAAGCGCCAAGATAGCAGGAATAGCTAGCCGGATTCTCTTTGAAATCGGAAAAGACCCGGCCCTCGGGATAGTTTGGGCACCCCGTCAAAACCGTAACTTCGTGCCCTCTCCCAACAAAGTCAGCAACCAAGTCGTTAATACGCATATTTTCTGGCCAAAAATACTGCGTAACAACTAGAACCTTGAGCTTCGTCTTATCCATAAAGAATCTAGTACTTCTTCCAAACGGTGCGCATAACGTAGTCCCGATAGCTTACGAGAATCCGCACTACCTTCTCAGAAACATTATCACAACTATAATCATGCACAAGATGAAGCAGCCGGCTAGCTCCACGAGACTGGCTCTCGAGAATCTCCAGCCCCTGCAGTACGCGCTCGCGACCGAGTCCGACCATCATCACTGCTGCTTCCTCCATACCCTCCGGCCGCTCATGAGCCTGACGTATATTCAAGGCGGGGAAATTCAGAATCGAGGACTCTTCGTTGATCGTACCGCTGTCGGAAAGAACCGCCTTGGCCGACAATTGCAACTTATTGTAGTCCTTGAAACCCAACGGCTTGAGCAAGCGCACATTGGCATGAAACCTGACGCCCATTGCCTCTACACGCTTCATCGTTCTCGGATGCGTGGAAACAATTACGGGAAATTCATACTTTTCCGAAATTTCATTCAGGGTCTCGACCAACGAAAGGAAGTTGCTTTCAGAGTCGATATTTTCTTCTCGATGCGCACTCACCACAAAGAATTTATTTTCCTCCAGGCCCAGCCGCGCCAACACATCAGAGCTCTCAATACCATCCCTATAGTAGTTCAAAACCTCAAACATCGGACTACCGGTTTTGATAACCATATCGGGGGGCAAACCTTCCCGCAACAAGTAGTCCCGAGCGATGGTGCTATAAGTGAGATTGATATCTGCGGTGTGATCGACAATTCGTCGATTTATCTCTTCGGGAACGCGCATATCAAAGCACCGATTGCCCGCTTCCATATGGAAAGTTGGGATCTTTCGACGCTTGGCGGGTAGCACCGCCATACAGCTATTCGTATCTCCCAATACCAGCAAGGCGTCTGGCTGCTCTACCGAAAGTACTCGATCGACGGCAATAATTACATTTCCAATGGTTTCCGCTCCGGATACACCAGCAGCGTTCAGGAAGTGATCCGGCTTTCGGATTCCTAGGTCTTGAAAGAATATCTCGTTGAGCTCATAGTCATAATTCTGCCCAGTATGGACGAGAACATGGTCACAATACTCGTCGAGCTTCGCCATTACACGAGAGAGGCGAATGATCTCGGGGCGCGTACCTACTACCGTGACAACCTTTAACTTCTTCATCAGAGCCTCGTTACAAATCACTTACTTCGCCAACCGGGCAAGCATAGGTATCCGGACGCTCACGATCAAATATTTCGTTCGCCCAGAGCATGACGATCATCTCTTCGGAACCAATATTCGTTATATCATGCGTCCAGCCTGGAACTGTCTCGACGACTTCAGCCTTCTCACCACGGGTGCATAATTCGTGAAATGCTCCAGTAGAAATATTCCTGAACTTGAAGCGGGCAGTCCCCTTGATCACCAGGAACTTCTCCGTTTTGGAATGATGATAGTGTCCACCACGAGTGACGCCAGGATGCGCAGTAAAGAATGAGAACTGCCCAGCATCGGGCGTTTTCAACATTTCAACAAAGGTTCCTCTTGCATCGCCATACATTGGCAGGTCGTAACTGAAGCGATTTACAGGGAGGAAACTCAAATAGGTGGAATACAAGGCCCGTACCAGACCTACTCCCACCTGTTCCGTAACGAGCGATTTTCGGCTATCACGGAAGGCATGTATCTGCTTGGCAAGATCACCCACGGTAATCTTGTATTGTGGCTCGACACTGACATCATGAGTAGCGGTTGGAGCGTCCAAGACAGCCAGAAATTTCTGGATTACATCATCAATATATACAAGTGTTACTTGAGCCGAAGAATCATTTACCTGAATAGGAAGATCCCTGGAAATATTATAGCAAAAAGTCGCCACCGCAGAGTTGTAATTAGGGCGCGACCACTTCCCAAACACGTTAGGTAAACGGAATATATATACAGGCGAGCCCGTTTCGGAGTTCAGTCTTCGAATGTATTCCTCTGCATCGCGCTTACTCAAGCCATAGCTATTCTGCAACTCCGCTTGTGTTGAAGAGGTATAAATTAGAGGAATTGAACGACCAGTTGCCCGAATGGCATCACACAGCGTCTTGGTCAGATCAGAATTTATAGATTTGAAGTCCTCTGGATTCTCGGGTCGATTGGCACCAGCCAAATGAAAAACAAAGTCAATCGAGCCAAGCATTTCTGGCAAGCTTTGGAGATTACTTTCACGCGTAAAGGTTACAACCTCGACATCCCCCCGCTCGGCCAGATGCGCGGTGAGATTCTTTCCTACGAAACCATTTGCGCCGGTTATCAAGACCCTCATGATCTACTCCTCGGGGTTTGCCTGCTCACCCCGTTGTATCGCACGAACAAAGTCAAGCTTCAGTAACAGTTCCTGCATACCCTTGACATCCAGACGTTCGGTATTATGTGAATTATAGTCTTCCGTATGGGAAATCTTTTCTTCACCTTGCTCTACAAACTTGCTGTAATTCAAATCGCGCAGATCCGGCGGCACGCGATAATAGTCACCCATGTCTTCGGCGCAAGCCATTTCCTCACGGCTCAAGAGAGCCTCATAGAGCTTCTCGCCATGCCGGGTGCCAATTACGTTGATCGGATAGTCTTGTTTACCGAGCAAGCTGGTCAGCGCCTTAGCCAATACCTCGATCGTAGCAGCTGGAGCTTTCTGTACGAACAGATCCCCATTATTGCCATGCTCAAACGCATATAACACCAGATCCACCGCATCAGAAAGCGTCATCATGAAGCGGGTCATGCTGGGATCCGTGATGGTCAGCGGCTTGCCAGAGCGCATCTGCTCAATGAACAGGGGAATCACCGATCCTCTCGAAGCCATCACGTTGCCGTAACGAGTGCCGCAAATGACAGTTGAGGTGGTTTCGAGGTTACGTGATTTAGCAACCATCACCTTTTCCATCATAGCTTTGGAGATTCCCATGGCATTGATGGGATAAACAGCCTTATCCGTGCTTAAACAAACAATACGGCGCACGTCATTCTGGATCGCTGCTTCAAGTAAATTTTCTGTCCCGATAACATTAGTCTTGACAGCCTCCATCGGGTGAAACTCACACGAAGGAACTTGTTTTAGCGCGGCAGCGTGAAATATATAATCAACCCCGCGCGTAGCGGTGAGCACGCTTTGATAGTCCCGCACATCGCCAACATAGAACTTCAATTTACTATTGGCATAATGCTTCCGCATATCATCCTGTTTTTTTTCGTCACGGCTAAATATACGGATCTCCGCAATATCTGTGTCGAGAAAACGTTTAAGCACAGCATTACCGAAAGAACCCGTACCACCTGAAATAAGAAGTCTTTTTCCGCTAAACATAATGAGCCCTGAGTTGAATGCAGGCCGCCCTTTTTATCGGGAGTTCAGTACCGAAAATATTACATCGGTTTTTTGCTGGAAACTGGGATAGTTAATCAGGACGGCTCGATAGCTGCCTTTAAACACAAAAAGACTGCCAGCCGCAGCACCAACCACTCCACAGGCTGCAATCAAGCTCCCCATATCCTTCAGCGAACCGGCGCCACCAAGTATTGTAACAGGTACATTCACTGCTTCCCGTAAACGGACGGCAAGCGCTATCTCGTAACCACACAACCGTCCATCGTTGTCAATTGAGTTGAGCACGATCTCACCGGCACCTGCATCCTCCATCTGCTTCGCCACGTCAATGACATTGCGCTTGGTATTATGTGTCCCGTTGTGTGTCCAAACATCATGCTGTTTGCTCAATAGTCGCTGCTTATGGTCTAGAACAACGACGACACTTTGCCGACCTATTTCTTCAGCAACTTTAGATATTAAGTTTGCGTCCTCAATTGCAGCAGCACTGATTGCTACTTTTTCGACACCTAGGGAAATAATTAAACGCGCTTGCTCTGGTTTACGAATACCTCCACCATAGCACAAGGGCATACGGCACTCGGCAGCAAGGTTAGCAATCTTCTTATAATCAGGTTCTCTACCCTGCGAGGTAGCATCGATGTCAAGGATAATCAGCTCATCCGCTTCTTTCTCATTAAAAATCTTGACCGCATTAATCGGATCACCGATATACCGTGGATCCTTAAAACGTACGGTTTTGACAAGTCCGCCATCTTGCATGAGCAGGCAAGGAATTATTCTAGGCTTTAGCATTTCAGAGTTCCGCGAAATTCTTTAGGAGCTTGACCCCAAAGTGGTGGCTTTTCTCGGGATGAAACTGGACACCGAAAATATTGTCCCTTGAGACTGCACTATTGAAGTCATGCCCGTAGAAAGTTCCCGCAGCGACATGTTCGAGATACAAGCTTTCAAAGTAAAAAGAATGCAAAAAATAGAAGCGCGCCCCCTGTTCCAAGCCATTAAACAGAGGATTGTTACCAACCGATACTACGTCATTCCACCCCATATGTGGCATTGCAATATTTTGCAACCCAGTTACGGAGCGAAAAGAACGAACGTGGCCAGGAATCCAACCCAAGCCTGGTAACTTACCCTCATCACTTCTGTCAGCCAGCATCTGCATACCCACACAAATACCAAGAACGGGTATACCTTTATCTTTCACCAAAAACTCAACAGCTTCACGCATTCCAGACTCAGTAAATCGCAGCATGGCATGATCGAATGAACCCACCCCGGGAAGGACTAGTTTTTCTACGTTCTTCAGATCAGAATTTACACGAGCCACCTGCGCAGGTATATGCAGACGTTTGTAGACATTGACAAATGCCTGTATATTACCGATCCCATAGTCAATAATAGTGATCATCTGAATAACCTACGTTCCAAACCCAGAGTATTCATAATTCGAGCACCCAGCCCTATCATGAAATGCTTATTCTTATAATCATGAAATGTCTTGTTCTCTCCATCAAAAATAAACTGAAGATCCTCGATGGAAAGATCTAGTTTATTTGCCACGTATTCAAACTCAGAGCGTAGAAAGTTCTCATCCATTTCTGGTTTCGAAATACGTTCAAGTGCCTCTTCGCGCGTCATTTGGCCAGTCATGATCAAACTAGAGAAGTGCGCCCTTCTTTTTTCATAACCAAACTTCCGGGGCAACCAGTAGTCTTCATAGAAACGAGTAAAACGTGACTCATGATGCTTATGTTGAAATGACTGCCAACCGTATAAGCGCTGAAGGGTTTCTTCTGCATCTTTCTTAACGTAAGGGAGCAGGTTTAAAGGCCTTATCACCTGCATCCCCAGAACATATCGATAATAGATTTTGTACGCAAGTATATCTACTATAGGGAAGGTCTTCAGCGTACGAGTCCCAAACCGTTTATGTATGTCCTTAAATAAACGCTTATCGATCCCTGGATACCCACCCCACTCCTCCGGCTCACGACAGCATTCAGTAGAAAAATTTCCGCCAGTCAACACATACTTGATTTTATGAGCACGAGCAAACTTATAGAGTGCTGAAAAGAACGCAGCATCTTGAGGCAGGTCTTGATCTGAAATCTGAGATTTCAAGAAAGCGACTTGGAGGTCCTTCATTTCCTCCCAATTAATCACCTCTGTATATAAATCTAGCCCCAGCCCATCTACAAGTTTCTCAATATTGCCGACAGCTTGATCCGTATTCCATCCAGCATCGACATGAAACAATAAAGGGCGTAACCCCATTTTTTCCTTCGCCACATAACTGACGTAGGAGCTATCAAGACCGCCACTCAAACCAATAATGCAGTCAAAGTCACGACCTTTCCCATCTCGTTTGATCACCTCGGCCAAACGCTTGAGCTCAGCTTCGCCATGCTTATCAGTGTGCCAATTTGGCTTGATTGCCTCGTCAAAATTTTGACAGTACTCACAGACACCTTGCTGATCAAAATGAATATGGGGGTCGGACGTATCCATGATGCAGCGCGTGCAAATCTTGTAGCTGTGGTTGCTCATTTTTTCCTCAAAAACTCCTGGCCCTGTCGGTCAACCTTCCTTTCGCAGCCTAGCGCCTCCAATAGCCGCGAGGCCGAATCACATACTTCCCCCACCGAAGAGGGTTGAATGTTTAGAGGATGAATGATACCAGGAATCCCCATCGACTCGTACTCCTCCACCAGAGTGGAGGGATAGGAAATCAACATATCTACCTTCGGGAAAAGCGCCTTATCGCGGATGACAACCCATTCTTCCTTGAAAACCTTCGAAGAACATGGATTAACCGGATGAGGCTTGTAATAGAAGCCGACAACAAACTCATCTGTGAGCCTCCGAAAAATATCAACATGTGCACTTTCACACAAAGGATGCCCTACAAATAAAATATTCACAGGTCTGGCATGCTTGAAGTGTGTCAAGTTTAGCCGAGGTTTATATATAACTACGCTTTCATCCCTGAGCGCACAAAGCTTTGAAAAGATATATCTACGAAAGATAAATCTTGAAGCATCATCAAATGCGTATAGCTTTACAACATTCCGTAGGCGAACAGGTAAACTTATTGGAAAGTCCGTTTCCTCAACAGAGTTACATTCGCCCAGAGAAGCCAATGAACCATGTTGCAGCATAATAATGCCATTATCCGAATTAGTTACCGATTTATTTCGCCTCTTCGCTGAAACCACAGCATCAACAAGAACAGCCCAGCGATCGAAGTGCTCTCCAATTAGAAAATAGCTTGCCGGCAATTTATCTAAAGCAAAACGTACACAAAACCAACGGAATGCAGTATATCCCTGAAGCTCCCAATTTCTTGTCTTCCGTAAAATAGTTAACTTACGCACCGCCATACAAGACAATATGAAAGCTCGACGCAAGTCATCCTTATCAAGAAACTCAAAAAGGCTTATCGCTCTATCCTCTCCCAACTCAAAACTAATCCAAGGAACGGTCAGCCAACAGAAACTCTGCCCCTTTATGCTTGAAGATGCTAGATCTGCTACCCTATAAGAAAACGCTAATCCGAAAACATCAAAATTCAAAGATGGGAAGGCTCCATTTTTTCTAACTTTACCACGCAGGCGCAGCCATTCAAGATAAAAGAAAAAATAAGCCGCTCCATAGCGCCAAAAGTAACGCAACAAGTAGAAAAAGAATACTCCTACTTTACCAACTCCTAGACCTTTGCTTGGGCGGGGAAGATAGCCAAGTTCGCGCGGTTGTAAACCACTTAACTTATAAAGATGTACATCTATATTAATTTCATTTCTCGTCGCCAAGATGTATTCAATCATAAGTCTTCGCAGATTATTATTCACAATAACCTCAAAATTAAATTAATTATTTGCATCCTTAACAAAAGAAAAATATGCAGATATTTTCCAAGCAAAGATAAAAAAGAATGAAATAGCCATTGAGACTGCAATAGAGTTTACTCCCCAAGAGGAAGAAAATAAGTAGGCAGAGAGTATGAAGACACAAAACCCACATAATTGGGAATGTAATATTGGTCTATCTCGACCATAAGCATACAAACCTAGATGAGGTATCGTGCTGAGCCCATAAAGAGCACTGGCGAAAAGTAGCCAGTACAACATATCTAAGTTTTCTTTATAAACAGGTGAAGAAAGCCAAGTACTAATAAGGATTCCAGCGAAACAACAGAGAACAGAAAGGAAAAATATTACAATCACAGTATTAATAGTTAACTCACGCATCACTTTCTGAAAGTCATGCGTCGATTCATTCTTAGCGGACCTTATTAGCCGAGGAATATAGAAAACAAAAACTCCTGCATCCAAAAAGGATAGGACAGCGGTAGCCATACCTACAAAGATCGTATATGCACCTAACACTTGTAGATTTGAAATACTATCCACAAAATATTTATCGAATGTATAGATCCCCCGTATGGCTAAGCTAGCGAGCAAAAATGGTAAAGCCACTTTAATCCCGTTTCGTATCCAAGTCCAATTTACTGGGCGGCTGCCACGCAATTTACCTAAGCGAAGAATTTGATAAATCGCTATAATACATGCGAACAAGCAAGATATAATCCAGCTATAGAAAGTGAACTGTAGCGATCGAAAAACTGGATCGAACCACATACATAGAATAACTACTAAGCACCAGATTCCGCTACGAACAAAAAGAACCACGCTTGCCAATAATTGCTTCGAAGCAGCAACCAATATTCTATTGAACTCTTGGGCAATATGTTCAAGTAACAAAAGAGTCACAAAAATTGAAAAATACGGCCAAGGAAGCCATCCACCCCAAAAGACTGTAACAATAAAAGGCAAAGTCACTACATATATTAGGAGATATAGGAGAAATTGATCTCGTATCAAGGGTAACCATTCACTCTGTGGAGCGATGACTAACTCACGATTAGAGTAATTATAGAATTCAAATCCGACTATATACACTCCATAACCAATAGTCGCAGCCACAAGACCATAAATGCCAACATCCTCGGCATTCATGAAATGTGCCAGGAAAAAGACTAAAAGAAATTTATTTAATAGAGTTAGACCACGCAAACCGATATTCAAAATTCGGCTCACAGCAACTGCCCCAAAAAACGAGCCCCTGGTCTATTTAACCAATTATTTTTCCTATAGCTGCTCATTCAACCATGCCTCGGCTTTTAATACGAATGAATAACAATCGCTGCCCTACCAAAAGCATAAGATAGAAAAGCACGTGGAAAATATAGATCCATTGCAACATGCTTCCTCTAAACATGCTCAAGAATAAAAAAAGCTCGGCCATAAAGATAAAGAGCAGAACAGGGCCCCCTCTGAATCTTAGAGAATAAAGAGCACACATATAGAGGGAGTATATAAAAATAGGTATACTCCAGAATATATATGCCCCATAGTTTAAATAGAGTTCAGTCTCTATTGGCCACTGTTGAGTAGCAGATTCCTTAAACCATTGAGAAGGAAAATAAATAGAAGTAAGCCAACGGCTTATATCATGCAAATAGTCAGGAGAAGGTATCCCAACAAAAGTTAACCATTTGTTAAGCGGAAAGGACATAGTCGCTAAATAGTCTGGTTGCATGTCATGCAGAATCATGTCATGTAAAAATATGGTATTAAAGTAAGTTAAAAAATACTCTAACAGCATCTCTGGTGAGTTATAGAAGCCATTGGAGCGAACATACATCGCACCAGAAAAAAGAAACATAAACCCTAGAAACAATACTATACCTTGTTTCAGACTCAAACGAGCGCTTGCTAGCCAAGGTAAACTAAAAAATATACCAAATAGAAATATTCGACTTTTTATACCTTGGACATAAGCACAAAAACCCAAAACTAAAAGTACGAAAACAACCAAGAACCAACTCTTTCGATGAGAAGTTTTAAAATAGAAACCCAACCAAAACGCTAGAAAATTTGACCACATTATTAAAAAGAAATTAAGCAAACCGTATCCTTTCTTCTTAGAAAGATAGGTTTCACTATAATTTTCTACCCATGAATCCAACCCTCCCGTCACCTGAAGAAAATAAATACATCCAATAAGAAGAGATAGTGCACAAAGGAATATCGCTAAAGGCCTGGCACGATACTCATATATAATTTCCGATCTTTCAACTCGATCAAAAAGCGTTTCAAAAAATCGTGTAAAAAGGAAAAAGAGTGTAAATACGTATAGATAAGCTAGGATGGCTTCCTGCGAGACAGATGCCCAATCATTGAGCTTCCCCCATGGTAAGACATAATCCCAAGACAGCCACTCGAGTATATAAAAAAGCGTAGCTGGAAAAACCAAATATAGGAAGTAGTTCCCAAAAACCACATTAGACGGGCATATAATTTTCTTATTTCTGAAGAGCAGAAAAGAAAAAACCATAAAAGCAGAGGAAAAGAATAGAGTCATTTATTGTACGCCATGTCTTGCACAATAGGACGTCGCCCCCTAGCCATTAGCTTAATGATAAATCTACACTTCATAAAGTGAACCCATCATCTATAATCAAATTCTGTCCGTTCATATATTTTGACTGGTCAGAAAGCAAAAAAACTATACTTCCAAGCACATCTTCTACATTCAACATCCCCTTACCCAAGCACTCATCACGATAACTTAATAAGAAGGAGCTAGGCTGGCTGTCTAATATCCCGCCAGGGCTAACGCAATTAGACCGAAAGTTACTATCACCGACAAAAGATACCGCATATCTGCTAAGATGAATAAGCGCCGATTTTATAGCTGCGTATTCTACCGGCATGGTCATTGAAGTATCTTTATATATCTCGAATTTCGGAGCCGCTACTCCATAAACTGAGGATATATTTACAAGAGAGAATGGCGTCTTGTGTTTCTCAAAAAATTTAGCGCATTGTTGTATAAATAAGAATGAAGCCCCCAGATGGAGGGAAAGATTTTCATTAAAATCCTTTAGCTCAACGTCAAAAAACTTTCGCCCATATTGTTTGTTCCTGGGATAAGCACAATTTACTGCTCCATCCAAACAAGGTAGAGCGTTAAAAAAAAACATAACCTCTTCAGAATCATTTAAATCCAACTTTTCCAGAGATAAACTGGAATGTTCTGAAATACCGATGGCCTTCAGACGCTCACGAAGTAATTCAACATCTAAATCAGCAGCAATAACTATGGAGTTCTCCGATAGTAATCGTTCTACCAAACGAGTACCGAGCAGCCCTCCGGCGCCAGAAATCAACACTCTCTTACCGTTCAACATATATTAGACTCTTTTTCCATAATCAACATCTCGGCCATTTTAAAATCATAAATGTCATCAATATCTATGGCACGCTCTCGAGGAACAACAATTGACCTAACAACTCCCGCGAAAAGCCTCTCATTTCCTAATATGTATTCCGGCCGAGTAACGTATGCTACTGTAGTCATGTCATATACCATTGGAGCATCCTGCCGACGATAAATGGTATCCCCAGAACAAACAGTCGTACTTATGCCTCGCTCATCGCGCACAAGCATATTGAAATAAGGACTTCGAGCCGCTGGTGTAGCAGTGACGACTATGTCAACATTTTCGTCTATGCCGTAAATACAGTTTTGGACATCTTCAGTACTACGTAATGGGCTGGTCGCGGGCAGGCTAACAAATAAATCAAATTGATCTCCCCTGTCTCGCAAGGTTTTTATAGCGTGTTGCCATGCAAGCCATTCCGGAGAGTTATCAGTTGCTAACTCTTCAGGACGCCAGATGACTTCCGCCCCATATTGCTGAGCTACGTCGGCAATAGCCTTACAATCAGTTGAGACAAATATTTTACTTATTTCTCGAACAGACCTAGCGACATCGATAGAGTGTGCGAGCAGAGGTTTTGTTCCCAGAATCTTTATATTTTTTCCTGGAAGTCCTTTGGAATTCCCACGCGCAAAGATGAAAGAATAAGCTGTCGTCATGAGAAATCCCTAAGAGAAATGACCTTTCCGCTTGCTGAAGACCGCTTCAGCGCCTCAACCAACTTTAATGTCTCAAGTCCTTGTTCTATCGTTACCAGTGCCGAAGTTTTTCCTTTCGCAACGTCGACAAAATGAAGCAGTTCATCTATATACATTCTATTCCGATCATATTCCTGGTCACTGTAAAGTACTTGTTTTTTACCCAATGAACTGTACAAAACAACACTGTTATCTAAAATATTCCATTCCAGAGAAGCATGCTCACCAACCACTTTGCATTTACGTGTCGCAGTTCGCTGCAGAAAATCCATATGTAGATTGATGACATAGCCCTTTTGGGATACGAGCAAGGCATCAACAGTATCTTCCGCGTCCAACTCTAATGCACCAGATATTCGTGCTATGCAATAGACATTGGCAACGGGTCCAAAGAGCCATTGAAGGTAGTCTAGTTCGTGACTTAACTCAAGTAGAGCACCACCGCCTAAGGTGCGTTGTGCAGAAACATTTTTTCGATAGTCACTATCTGGTCTCCAGTCGGGAAGATATTGACCAACTTCACAACTTACAGAATGAATTCGCCCTAGCTTCCCACTATCAATATACTGCCTGAATACTCTTATTGAAGGCATAAAGCGAAGATTATATGCAACAAGAATACGTTTTCCGTTCAGCGAAGCTCCACCCTGAGAGGCAAAGCGTACCAATGAATCACTTAATGGTTTTTCAACTAAAATCGAGACACCACTCGAAGCCAAAAGACTCGCCTGCTCTACATGTAAAGGAGCTGGAGAAGCAATAATGGCAAAAGTGGGGATTACCTGCAAAGCGTCATGCAAAGAACCAAGAGCTGATACACCTGAAGGCAATTCATTTGAGTTCAACTCTCTACCTGAGGCAGAGACACATACTATCTTGGCCTGCGGATAAGTAGACTGTATATTTCTCATATGTCGGCGTGCTATGCTTCCGCTGCCAACTATCAGAAAACACTCGTTGCTTGTCATAAAGATGCGAACTCTTGTTGTGCCCGCACAAAGTCTTCCATGCGCCCGATATCTAACCAATACTCATGGACCGGAAACATGTTTACTGCCTGCTGTCGCTCAATTTCCTGTTCTAATAAAGTAGGCATATCAATCCGGGTGCCAGCCTTAACACTTTTTACGAGACCTGGTGAAAGTAGATAAATTCCAGCATTGATAAAAAATTTTTGCACAGGTTTCTCAACCATTGAGCTTATGCGGTGCCCATCACTTTGCACTACGCCATAAGGCACATGATACTCGTACTCACGCACACACATAGTTGCCACACCACCGTGCGCAGTATGGAACTCGAGAAGATTCAAGAAATTCAAGGTTGTTAACAAGTCACCATTCATGAGAAATAACGGAGAGTCTATCTCATGATGGGGTAGTAAACCCAATGCCCCACCTGTCCCAAGTGGAGTTTCTTCATGTACATAGCGGATACTGACACCCCACCGACTTCCATCGCCGAAATGCTCACGAATCATTTCTGGCATATAATGGGTAGAAATGAAGAAACGATGGAAGCCAGCTCCAATGAAACGCTCTAATATTATTTCGAGAATTGGTTTTTCACCCACCTTCAAAAGAGGCTTCGGGCAATTATGAGTTAGTGGACGGAGACGTGTACCAAAGCCTCCCGCCATTAGAAAAACCGGGTTATCCAAACGAGGCTTGTTCAGCAAGTCATGCAAAGTTTGTAAACCAATTACCTTACGCTTCTCGTCGATAATCGGTAACTGGAGAAGAGAGTACTTCTCCATCACGGACAGGATACGCTCTCGCCCCCAATCCCGCTCGGCCGTTCTAGGGGTTTTGCACATTACATTCCCTACTGGCGTATTCAGCGGTAGTTGCTTAAGCAGAGCTCTTCTTACATCTCCATCCGTAAGGGTTCCAAGCAACTGTCGCTGGTCGTTCACGATCATGACAATTCGCATCGCAACTCGATCCAAAGTAGTGATCGCGTCCTCTATCGTGCTATCCAGAGTAATGAGCGCTTTTTCCCACTGCTTCATTGCATTCCTTCTCTAAAAATCAATCGCCTGCCAACGGCCTCGGCCGCACTGAAGGTCCGGTCAAGATGCTCCTTTCCGGCACATCTCTGACAACTACCGTACCGGCCCCAACAATTGAACGCTCACCGATAGTAATTCCCTGAATCACCGTAGCTCCACTCCCGATGAAAGCCCCAGTAGCGACAACTACCCCTCCACATAGCACTGATCCAGGTGCGACATGGACGTGATCACCAATCTGACAGTCATGATCCAAGCTCGCGTTAGTGTTAATCAGAGAATTACAGCCAATTTTGACATCTGGTTGAACTATGGCTCCCGCCATCAGTTGTGAACCATCGGACAGCGTCACTGATTCATCAAGCCAAACGGAAGGATGCACCAGAGGTGGAAATATGAACCCCTTCTCGCGGGCTTGCTCATAAATACGCTGGCGTACGTTTTTGCCAACCACCTGTCCGATCCCATTAGCTAGTCTTACGGAGTCAGGATCGAGCGTTTCGAGCACCTCGTTACCTCCAAGTACTGGCACACCTCGCCAATGGCTTGTCCCCGCTCCAGCGAGGCCTGGATCGCAAACGCCCAGTAAGGATAGTCCACACGCATTAATCAACGAATACAATACCTTCGCATGCCCTCCTGCCCCCATCAGGACAAGCGGCATACTTACGGGCATTGAAGGCCTCATTTTTCCAGTGTTTCCCCTGCCAGAAAGGCACGCTTGCTGGTGCTGCCAACCAGTTCCCAAAGAGAGGTCGGTGGCAAACCATGCCCGCTACGCGCGGTTGTCAGGTCATCCCGAGTAATAATCATACCCGCTTCGATGTCACGCGCCGCAACCACCTGCTGCCGTGCAGCTTGACGTGTATCCCACTCGCTAGGTTGCGGTGCTTTGTAGGGACTTCCCAACGCAACCTCAAGCATGCGAATCTGAGCAACCATTTGGGCCAACTCGCCGGGTTCCAGCGAAGCTTTATGGTCAGGCCCCGGCATTGAACGATCTAGAGTAAAGTGCTTTTCGATGATGCACGCCCCCCTGGCAACCGCTGCAATCGGCACCAGCCCCCCCTCAGTGTGGTCTGAATATCCGACGGCAAGACCAAAGCTTCTCAGCGTGTCCATTGCCAAAAGGTTCACCTCGTCAGGAGGGGTTGGATATTGGGAGGTGCAATGCAGTAAAGACACATGTCCTTGTAATTGCATTCGAACAGAAGGACTACTCCAAAGTCTCCACACCTCGTCCATATCTTTAGGCTCATTATCGCATGACAAAGCATGGGCCACGATGGCTAGGCCCTGCTCAACTTCACTCAATGTGGCCATACCAGTAGATAGAATCAGAGGTTTACCTGTTTTCGCGAATGCCCATAGGAGTGGTCCATTAGTAAGTTCTCCCGACGGCACCTTAAAAAAAGGCAACTGCATTTCGGCTAAAAAGGCTAGACTGTCCGAGTCAAACGCGGTAGAAATAAATTCAATACCGTTATGGTGGGCATGCGCCTGCAACTCGAAATGCCACTCTTTTGGTAGCTCAAGCTTCTTCAACATTGCTAACTGACTTTCAGTTACATCAGTAGTATGCTTTTGGTAATTTGCCTTTGGTGCAGAGCGAGATGCCAGCCGTTTGGCATTAAAAGTCTGGAATTTTACTGCATCGACCCCTGCTTGCGCCGCTACATCAATTAGTTTGAAAGCAAGATCCCGATCACCATTGTGATTGACCCCAGCTTCCGCAATAACGAAAACCGCTCTTTCATCTGGCGCTTTCATAATTTAGCTCAAGTTATAGAAGGGCTTATTATAGTTCACCTCAGAGCAGGCGAGGATATGGACAATTCGCTGAGAAGTATTACCTGCTCCATAAGGATTGATAACTTTTTTACAGCTCTCTGCAAACTCAGGCGTCAAAGCACGCCGCAGAGCATCCTCTATCGATAACGCATCAGCTGCACAGTGAATCACCGATTCAGCTGCCAATCGGCCTTTCTGACGTGCTCCGATATCAACAGTCGGTATACCAAACGTCGGCACCTCAATAATACCGCTAGAAGAGTTGCCAACCACCGCACTAGCCATGGCTACAGCACTCAGGTATCGCTTGAAACCTAACGATGGAATGGCTTTGACGCGTCCCGCCGATTGGCGCGCATAGGTTTCCACTAATGGAATAATCGTCCTCCCGCCATTATCAGCATTTGGATAAGTGATAATAACATTATAACTTGGAAAACAATCCAAGGCTTGCATTAAAGCTCGAAAGGTGCCTTGCGGCTCTTCCTCAGCAAGCGTTACCGGATGATAAGTGACCAGTAGATACGGAGAGGACAAATCAAAATCGAGACTTTCGGATAAGGCTTCGCGGCTTATTTTTGATGTTCGGAGAAGATGATCCAGCCCTATTGCTCCGACATTGAAAACTCTCTCAGGCGATTCTCCTAACTGGATCACTCGCTTGCGATATTGCTCAGTAGACGTAAAATGTAGATAAGAAAACTTCGTGATGGCATGACGGATAGCATCATCATAAGCACCCTCTGTGATTTCCCCACCATGCAAATGAGCGATGGGAATCTTCATTACTAGGGCCACCTGGGCAATGGCAAGCGCTTCGAAACGATCGCCTAAAATAATGAGAATATCCGGACGGAGGCGATCAAGCGCATCAGCAAAACCTAGGATTCCCACACCCATAGACTTAGCCACGCCAACGTCAGTATCAGAAGAAAGTAACATTTCTACTTTAGCATCAATAGAAAAACCATCACTTTCAACTGCTCTCCAAGTCTCACCAAACTCGGGAGAGAGATGCATTCCACTAACGACAGTCTGTAACTGCAACTCATTGTGGGATGCGATGTCCTTCATCAACCAATACAGCAGACCATACTCAGCCCGGCTTCCTGTAAAAACCGCCACTTTACGAATCAAGGAAACGGCTCCGGCAATACGCTACTCGGAAGGTTTACCACCCGCTCTTCTAGCCATAAAGCATTCGTCAACTCACCCCGTCGGTACTTCTCATATACGGGAAGATGCGTCATGAGTTTCCAAATAGGTCGAGTCATAACTCCAACCTTATTAGTTATCTCCAAGAGAGAATCCCTCTGCCTCTGATTCTCGCAAAGAATCGCATTTAACCAGTAATTGGAGCGACATCCCAAAGGTTCTATGAAAAATTCAACGGAGTGCCTAGCGAAGAATTCTTTATAACGGGATGCCAGCAAACGTTTGGATGCTACAAACGTCTCTAAATTTTCTAACTGCGCACATCCTAGAGCAGCATTCAGGTTAGGAAGGCGATAATTGTAGCCAACTTCATCATGTACATATTCAAATGCATGAGGTTTTTTGGCAGTTGTAGTGATATGTTTGGCTCTAGCTCCTAACTCTTCCCCCGCCAGGACCATGCCCCCACCACCAGTGGTGATGATTTTATTGCCATTAAAGCTTAATGTGCCGAGTGAACCGAAAGTACCAGTATGACGACCTTTGTAGAGACTTCCGAGTGATTCGGCAGCATCTTCAATCACAATCAACCCCAACGCCCACAAACCTCAAGCAAGGCGTCCAACTCAACCGGGTGGCCGAAAGTATGCATTGGCAAACAAGCACGTAATATACGATCTCCAACCTTGGTCCTACATACTCCATCATTATCCAAACGGGCATGCTCGTCCAGCCAAGCTGCGAGCGCTAGCGGAGAAAGACCCAGGGTATGTCGGTCTACATCAATGAACACAGGCTCTGCGCCGCAATATGCAATCGCATTGCATGTAGCGACAAATGTAAGGGGCTGAGTGATAACCAAATCACCGGCTTTAACCCCCGCAAGCAATAAAGAAACATGTAAAGCTGCCGTACCGTTAACCGTAGCTACTGCTCTCGGCGACCCAGTATAGGTTGCTATATTATTTTCGAACTTTTCAACGAAAGCGCCTACGCTCGACACAAAAGTCGAATCTACAGTTTCGACAACGTACTTCTTTTCATTTCCAGAAAAAACCGGAGCATGCAAAGGAATGAAATCATGAGTGCGGTATTGCTCACGAACAAAATCAATTAACGCATCAAACATGAGAGCCTCAGACGTTGTAGAGGTCGGCCTTATACTTCGCCAAATTTTCTGGGCGAACAAACCAGTTAATTGTTTCTTGCAGACCCTCTCGAATCGAGTAGGTAGGCTCGAAACCTGTCAACTCATGAATTTTGGAGTTATCGCACCAAAGACGAAAGACTTCTGATTTCTCTGGCCTCAAGCGCTGGTCGTCAGTAACAAACTCCACATCGCTCCCCATCAACTCCCGAATGAGTTTCAATGTATCGCCAACAGAAATTTCGTAATTAGACCCAATATTTACAGTCTCACCGATGGCTTTCTCGCAACGCGCCAATTCGAGAAACCCTCTGCAAGTATCGATCACATAGTTAAAATCACGGGTTGGAAACACATCTCCTAGCTTTATCTGCTTCATACCTTTTGCGATCTGAGCAATTATAGTGGGAATAACAGCTCTAGCTGACTGCCTAGGTCCATAAGTATTAAATGGACGAGCAATAGTGACTGGAAGATCAAAGGCATTAAAAAAGCTCATTGCCATAGCATCTGCCGCAATCTTTGACGCACTGTAGGGAGATTGCGGCTGGAGCGGGTGCTTCTCATCAATTGGCACATATTGAGCAGTACCATAAACTTCGCTAGTTGAAGTGTGAACAACCCGCTGAACACCATTCTCCAAGGCAGCTTGGCAAATATTTAGAACCCCTTTAACGTTGGTCTCCAAATAACTATCCGGAGCCACATAAGAATATGGAATAGCAATAAGAGCAGCAAGATGAAAAACCACATCAACATCTTTTGTAATTTTTTTGCAATAATGAGGATCGCGTACATCTCCATTTAAAACTTCAATTTGCTTAAGACAAGCCACATCTTCAAGCCAACCCCAATAGTTAAAAGAATTATATTGAGACAAAGCTTTTACTTCATAGCCTTCACCAACCAACAACTCCGTGAGATGTGAACCAATAAACCCATCCGCCCCAGTAACCAAAACTTTTTTCATATTTCCTTCCTAAACAATCGATAACGAACGCTTCTGCACAAGCGAATGAACCGAAATTATTACTTTACTATGATAGCACAAGAAAATCTCAAATGGCCTTCCGATGCTAAGACATGCCCCCTTCGCATCTTAACCTTCAACTTCACAACATTCGTAACCGCACACACCTTTCATTGGTGCTCAACAACCATATTACCCTCGAGACATTAATCGCCATACATTTCAAGCTCCTCCCCCGAACAAAAAAACAAAAACTCAGTTAGCTTACCGACAACGATATTAGGAAAGCTTAGCATTTCGCCTATAAAACAATCGAATTACAACAAAAAGCATACCAAGCATCCCTCCCAGCATCGCCCCGCCAAATAAGATCAATAGCTTTTTTGGCTTCACGGGGAAATCAGGTACTTCCACTACACCATCCTGACGAAAAACTGCGACCTGCTCAGACTTGATACTCAGCCCCCTGTATAGCGACTCCAACTCCTGCAAAGTCCTTAAAGCTGGAATAAAAGGATCATCCGAAGTTCGCGCTTCCAGAACCAGGATTTCCTCTTTCAATGCTTTACTTCCTCGCATATACATAAGATTACCGCTCATTATTGCCGAGAGCTGCTCAGACATCTGGTCATTAATTATTGGAGGTCTTTCCAAACCCAACGAGTCGGCCACCTTTAAAGCTTCACGAAGTTGAGTAATGCGGTCCTCTCGACGCAGTTTTGCAGTTTCACGCAAAACATAAATACGTCGTTCAACATCCCTAGCTTTAACCTCAATCTCACGGTATGCATTAGCCATCATCTCCTGCAGAGACCGATCAGCTGCGTCGGCAAGATATTTTTTTACCCACTCAGCAGCTAACTCTGGATTACCTTGCCTAGCTACTATTAAATATCGATCAGGCTGCGCTCTATCCGGCAGACTAATGCTTATCTGCTTACTGAAGGAGCGAAAAAGTTTCTCGCGCGACTCTGACCGCTCTGCATCAGTTAGAGACGGCAAATAAATATTCTCAAAAAATCGGCGAAGCGATTCATCAGACTGAAGATTCCGAATAAAAACCGAATAAACGTCTTGAACCTTGAAAGGCTGCAATCCAGAATCACTAGTTCGCCCCTGGTTGAAGCCTGCAACGCTGCTTAACGAAGGAGGCAGTACAATAACTCGAGCCTCATAGACAGGCTTACTTAAATAGGCATAGAGCGCCGCTAAAAGCCCTAAAAAGAACCCACTTAGAACAACAAGCCACCGGCCTTTCCAGAGCTCACGTATCAACTCCATAAAATCCACTTCATAATTAACCGCTTCACTACTCTGCTTATCGGACATTTTTTATTCCATATCAATATTCTGGGTAACTCTTAGAAAGAAACCGAAAAAATTCTTATATGTCATCCAGATTAATGAACCAAGCCTCGCCAGGTAAAGTTAAACCTCTATTTACATTCACAAACTGTACCATGTGGTGTCCAAACGGTTTTCAAAAAAAATCGCTTGGCCTTAGACCTCCATTGTAAAGTTTAGTTCCGGCGGAGAATATGAAGCTGTTTATACACTTTTTATACACTTTCGCCCGATAAAGGCGGGTTGACCGTACCTCCACTATAAGCTATGAGCTTAGCCTGGAGAAGGTCACTCTCCCTTTGAACCTTGGCTAGCTCTTTTCTTATTGCCCAAAGGCGAACTCTCATCCGCGCAACAAGAGGCATGCCGATCAAGAGACCAAAAAACCCACCTAAAACAAAGGCCAAGGTCATATAAAGTACAATCGAGAATTCAGGACTGTAAAAACCAAGCAGTTTGAAATGTGTAGTCTGCTGATTCTCGACCGTCAGCAAAATAACAAAAAGAGCGACGAATAAAAGCCCGCACCCTAGTAATACACGCTTGATCCAAAGCATTAAGACTCCAATGTGAAATGGTTGAAGATCACTCCGGCTCGTTGACCCGATCCCGCAACTCCTTGCCCGGCTTGAAGTGCGGCACGAACTTGCCGTCGAGGCGTACCGACTCCCCGGTCTTGGGGTTTCGGCCGACGCGCGGTGCGCGGTAGTGCAAGGAAAAGCTGCCGAAGCCGCGGATCTCGATCCGGTCCCCGGTCGCCAGGGCCTGGGACATCTGCTCCAGCATGGTCTTGATTGCCAACTCGACATCCTTCGCGGACAGTTGCCCCTGATGGGTAACGATCCGTTCGATCAACTCCGACTTGGTCATGGTTTTCCCTTCTTTTTCAAGCGGCTAGATCAGCTCAGGTCTCTTTTAGCATGCTGATCAGTCTTTGAACAGGTCCAAGAAGGCGAAAACGAAAAAGGGCGGCCTAGGCCGCCCTTTTTCATGATGGATCAGAGACTTAGCCCTGATTCTCCATCTGAGCACGGATCAGGTCACCGATGGTGGTCGGACCAGCGCTTTCTACTTCCTGCTTACGCAGTTCTTTCATTGCGTCCTTCTCGTCGTCGACGTCCTTAGACTTGACGGAGAGGCTGATGACGCGGCTCTTGCGGTCGATGCTGATGATCTTGGCTTCGACTTCCTCGCCTTCCTTCAGGACGTTGCGCGCGTCTTCGACGCGGTCACGGCTGATTTCGGAAGCCTTCAGGATACCTTCGATGTCGTCGCCCAGGCTGATGACAGCGCCCTTGGCGTCGACTTCTTTCACGGTACCGCGGACGATGCTGCCTTTCTCGTGCAGGGACGCGTAGTTGGAGAACGGATCGTCTTCCAGCTGCTTGATGCCCAGGGAGATGCGCTCGCGCTCCGGATCGACCGACAGGATGACGGTTTCCAGTTCGTCGCCCTTCTTGAAGCGACGTACGGCTTCTTCGCCGACTTCGTTCCAGGAGATGTCGGACAGGTGGACCAGGCCGTCGATGCCGCCGTCCAGACCGATGAAGATACCGAAGTCGGTGATCGACTTGATGGTACCGGAGATACGGTCACCCTTGTTGAACTGGCTGGAGAAGTCTTCCCACGGGTTGGATTTGCACTGCTTGATACCCAGGGAGATACGACGACGCTCTTCGTCGATGTCCAGAACCTGAACTTCCACTTCGTCGCCAACCTGAACGACTTTCGACGGATGGATGTTCTTGTTGGTCCAGTCCATTTCGGAGACGTGCACCAGGCCTTCCACGCCCTCTTCCAGCTCGGCGAAGCAGCCGTAGTCGGTGAGGTTGGTGACGCGGGCCATGACGCGGGTGCCTTCCGGATAACGCGCCTTGATGGCAACCCACGGGTCTTCGCCCAGTTGCTTCAGGCCCAGGGATACACGGTTGCGCTCGCGGTCGAACTTCAGGACCTTGACGTCGATCTCGTCGCCAACGTTGACGATCTCGGACGGATGCTTGATGCGCTTCCAGGCCATGTCGGTGATGTGCAGCAGGCCGTCTACGCCGCCCAGATCCACGAATGCGCCGTAGTCGGTGAGGTTCTTGACGATACCCTTGACCTGCTGGCCTTCCTGCAGCGATTCCAGCAGAGCTTCACGCTCGGCGCTGTTCTCGGCTTCCAGGACGCTGCGGCGGGAAACGACAACGTTGTTGCGCTTCTGGTCGAGCTTGATGACCTTGAACTCGAGCTCTTTGCCTTCCAGGTGGGTGGTATCGCGAACCGGACGAACGTCGACCAGCGAACCCGGCAGGAACGCGCGGATGCCGTTGACGTCGACGGTGAAACCGCCCTTGACCTTGCCGTTGATGACGCCCTTGACCACTTCGTCGGCAGCGAAAGCCGCTTCCAGAACAATCCAGCTCTCGGCGCGCTTGGCTTTCTCGCGGGACAGCTTGGTTTCGCCAAAGCCGTCTTCTACCGCGTCCAGTGCGACGTGGACTTCGTCACCCACCTTGATGGTCAGCTCGCCCTGTTCGTTGTAGAACTGCTCGACCGGGATGACGCCCTCGGATTTCAGACCGGCATGGACGGTGACCCAGTCACCATCGATGTCGACCACGATGCCGGTGATGATCGCGCCCGGCTGCATGTCGAGGGATTTCAGACTTTCTTCAAAGAGTTCTGCGAAGCTTTCGCTCATGTTCATACCTGTAGTCAAAGGCCCGGAAGGGCCCGATTCCGCATCACCAGCCAATGCGGTCAAGTCATTAAATGAAGCCCGCAGGACAATTTGCTGGTTTCCTGCTAGCTTCTGATTGCACTCCCGGATGGGAATGCCCAGTTGGGTTATTCTGCGATGGCGCCGGGCATGTCGGAAGGTGATTCTCTCCGCGCATGCAAAACGCCACAACATAAGGTCTGGAATATTAGCAACCAGGCCCTGCACCGTCAATTCCCGCCCGGACAGGGCCAGCGCGGCCTTTCCTCAGACGTCCCAACCTTGCTGCTCGCAATGATGGATGATCGTCTCGACCACCGCTTCGATGCTCATCTCGGTGGAGTCGAGCAGGATCGCGTCGTCGGCCGGTTTCAGCGGCGCGACCGCGCGCTGGCTGTCGCGCTCGTCGCGCTCGCGGATTTCCTCCAGCAAGGCAGACTGGTCGACATCCGCGCCCTTCGCCTTCAGTTGCAAGTAGCGCCTCCGGGCGCGTTCCTCGGCCGAGGCGGTGAGGAAGATCTTCAGCGGCGCGTCGGGAAACACCACGGTGCCCATGTCGCGTCCGTCGGCCACCAGTCCCGGCGCCTCGCGAAACGCCCGCTGGCGCTGCAGCAGCGCATCGCGCACGGCCGGCAGCGCCGCGACCTGGGAAGCGCCGGCGCCGACCTGCTCTGTGCGGATCACGTCGGTCACTTCCTCGCCTTCGAGGATGATGCGCTGTCCATGGCTATCGTCGGCGGCGACGAACTGCACGTCGAGGTGCGCGGCAAGGAGCTTGAGCGCTTCCTCGTTGGTCAGGTCAACGCCATGGTTGACCGCGGCGAAGGCCAGCAGCCGGTACAGCGCCCCGGAGTCCAGCAGGTTCCAGCCCAGGCGCCGGGCAAGCAGCCCGGCGACCGTGCCCTTGCCGGCGCCACTGGGGCCATCGATGGCGAGCATCGGTACAGCGGCGTTCATCAGTTGTTCTCCACGGCCACCCGGATACCGGTCTGGGCACACAGGGCAAGGAAGTTGGGGAACGAGGTGGCGACGTTGGCGCAATCGTGGATGCGGATCGGCGCGCTCGCACGCAGCGAGGCGACGCTGAAGGACATGGCGATACGATGGTCGCCGTGCGCCCAGACTTCGCCGCCACCGATCGGGCCGCCCTCGATGACGATACCATCCGGGGTCGGTTCGGCCTTCACGCCCAGGGTCTTCAGACCGTCGGCCATCACCTGGATGCGATCAGACTCCTTGACCCGCAGCTCCTCCGCGCCACGCAGCACGGTACGCCCTTCGGCGCAGGCGGCGGCAACGAACAGCACCGGGAACTCATCGATGGCCAGCGGCACCAGGTCCTCGGGAATATCGATACCCTTCAGCCGCGCGGAGCGTACACGGATGTCGGCGACCGGTTCGCCACCCACCTCGCGCTGGTTTTCCAGGCTCAGGTCGCCGCCCATCAGGCGCAGGATCTCGATCACGCCGACGCGGGTCGGGTTGATGCCAACGTGCTGCAGCACCAGTTCCGAACCCTCGGCGATGCTGGCGGCGACCAGGAAGAAGGCTGCCGAGGAGATGTCGGCCGGCACTTCGATATGGGTGGCGCTCAGCTTGTGCCCGGACTCGACTCTGGCGGTGCTGCCCTCGACCTCCACCGGATAGCCGAAGCCACGCAGCATGCGCTCGGTATGGTCACGGGTCGGCGCCGGTTCGGTCACCGAGGTTGCGCCGGCGGCGTAGAGGCCGGCGAGCAGCAGGCAGGATTTGACCTGGGCGCTGGCCATCGGCATGTCGTAGTGCATGCCGGTCAGGCGCTGGCCGCCACGAATGGTCATCGGCGGACGGCCCTCCGGGGCCGTCTCGATCACCGCCCCCATTTCCCGCAGCGGCTTGGCCACGCGGTTCATCGGTCGCTTGGAGAGCGATGCATCGCCAGTCAGGGTGCTGTCGAACGGCTGCGCCGCCAGCAACCCGCTGAGCAGGCGCATGGAGGTGCCGGAGTTGCCCAGGTAGATCGGCCCCGGCGGCGCCTGCAGGCCGTGCAGGCCGACGCCATGGACGGTGACGCGGCCGTTCTGCGGCCCCTCGATCACCACGCCCATGTCGCGGAAGGCCTGGATGGTAGCCAGGGCGTCCTCGCCCTCGAGGAAGCCTTCCACCTCGGTGGTGCCTTCGGCCAGGGAGCCGAGCATGATCGAACGATGGGAGATCGACTTGTCGCCCGGTACCCGGATGGTTCCGGACAGGCTGCCGCCCGGCTGGGCCAGATAAATCAGGTCGTTGTTGTGCATGGCGTCCACATAGGCCCGACGGGCCAGGATTTTGCTGAAATGCTCACGGGCCACCCGGGCGCGCGTGAAAACGCCCAACAACTGGTGCCCGTCCCCAGTGTCGACGGCCTCGCGCAGCGCGTCGAGGTCGTCACGAAAAACATCCAGTGTACGCAGCACGGCCTCGCGATTGGCGAGAAAGATGTCGTGCCACATCACCGGGTCGCTGCCGGCGATCCTCGTGAAATCGCGGAAACCGCCGGCGGCATAGCGGAATATCTCCAGATTCTCGCTGCGCTTGGCCAGCGAATCGACCAGCGTGAAGGCCAGCAGGTGAGGCAGGTGGCTGGTGGCCGCCAGAACCTCGTCGTGATGCTCGACCTCCATGTGCTCGACGTCCGCGCCCAGCGCGCGCCACAGGCTGTCGACCAGGGCCAGCGCGGCCGGGTCGGTTTCCGCGGAGGGCGTGAGGATCACCTTGTGCCGGCGGAACAGCGTCGCCTTCGCCGCGGTCACTCCGCTCTGCTCGGAACCGGCGATCGGATGCCCCGGTACCAGGTACGGCGGCATCCCGCCGAAGGCGGCACGCGCGGCGCGCACGATATTGCCCTTGGCGCTGCCGACATCGGTCAGTATCGCCTTGCCCAGGTCGAGCCCGGCCAGCTCGCCCAGCAGTCGTTCCATCGCCAGGATCGGCACCGCCAACTGGATCACATCGGCACCGACACAGGCCCTGGCGAGATCCTCCTCGCAGCGATCGACCACACCGAGTTCCACCGCCAGGCGGCAGGACTCGGCATTGCGGTCGACACCGACCACTTCATGGAACAGCCCCTTGGCCCGCAGCCCCTTGGCGAAGGAGCCGCCGATCAGGCCCAGCCCCACCACCACCAGGCGGCCCAGCTTAGGGCTCGACTGTTGCAGCGGCGTGACCTCAGTCATGCGCCAGCACCTTGCCCAGCGCCTGGAGGAAACGATCGTTCTCTTCCGGCAACCCGATGGACACGCGCAGGAAGGTCGGCATCCCGTAACCAGCCACCGGACGCACGATCACGCCCTCGCGCAGCAGCGCCTGGTAGACCGGGCCGGCATCGCGAGCCAGATCCACGGCGATGAAGTTGCCCTTCGAGGGAATCCAGGACAGGCCCAGCGCATGGAAACCATCCTCCAGCTGTGCCATGCCGGCGTCATTGAGATGGCGACTCCGCGCCAGGTAGTCATGGTCGTCCAGCGCCGCGCAGGCAGCCGCCAGGGCCAGGCTGTTGACGTTGAACGGCTGGCGTACACGGTTGAGCACCTCGGCCACCGCCTCGCTGGAAAGCGCGTAGCCGACTCGCAGCGAAGCCAGGCCAAAGGCCTTGGAGAAGGTCCTCGAGACCAGCAGGTTGGGATGGCCTGCCAGGTAATCCAGACCATCGGGCAGTTCGTCGGCCCCGGCGTATTCGATATAGGCCTCGTCCAGCACCACCAGCACGTCCGCCGGCACCCGGGCAAGGAAACGCTCCAGGGCGTCCGCGCCGAACCAGGTCCCGGTCGGGTTGTTCGGGTTGGCCACGAACACCACGCGGGTCTGCCCATCGATGGCGGCGAGCATCGCCTCCAGGTCATGCCCCCAGGCGCGCGCCTTGACCGCCCGCCCCTCAGCACCCACGGCCTGGGTGGCGATCGGGTAGACGGCGAAGGCGTGCTCGCTGAACACTGCATTCAGACCAGGAGCCAGGTAGGCGCGGGCGACCAGATCGAGAATGTCGTTGGAACCGTTGCCCAGGGTCACCTGCCCGGGCTGCACACCGCAGCGCTCGGCCAGCTTGCGCTTGAGCTCGAAGCCGTTGCCATCCGGATAGCGCGTCAGCTCCGCCAGTTCGGCGCGGATCGCCTCCAGCGCTTTCGGACTGGCGCCGAGCGGGTTCTCGTTGCTCGCCAGTTTCACGATCGCCGCCGGGTCGATGCCGAGCTCGCGGGCCAGTTCGTCGACCGGCTTGCCAGGGACGTAGGGCGACAGTTTTTGCACCCCCGGCTGGGCCAGGGCAAGGAAATCGGACATGGGTATTCAGCCTCGACGCGGGACGGACCGTCCATCGACGGCCCGTCGCTTCGGAATGGCGGCGCTCAGAGCACCGCTTTCGGGTAGGAGCCCAGGACTTTCAGGGCGACGGCTTCCTGGCCGATCTTCTCCAGAACGTCCTTGATCAGCGGTTCTTTATGGTGACCGACGAAATCGATGAAGAACACGTAGGTCCATTTGCCGCTGCGCGACGGACGGGTCTCGATGCGCGTCAGGTCGATGCCATTGTTGTGGAACGGCACCAGCAGTTCGTGCAACGCGCCCGGCTTGTTGCGCATGGAGACGATGATCGAGGTCTTGTCGTCGCCGGTCGGCGGCACTTCCTGGTTGCCGATGATCAGGAAACGCGTGGAGTTGTCCGGGCGATCCTCGATCTTCTCGTGCAGCTTGCTCAGGTCGTACAGGCTGGCCGCCATGTCGCCGGCGATGGCCGCCGAATTCCACTCGCTTTTCACCCGCTTGGCCGCGTCGGCATTGCTCGGCACAGCCACCCGCTCGACGTTCGGATAGTGCGAGTCCAGCCATTTGCGGCATTGCGCGAGGGACTGGGCATGGGAATAGATGCGGGTGATGTTGTCGGTCTTGGTGGTTTCGCCGACCAGCAGGTGATGGTGGATGCGCAGCTCGACCTCGCCGCAGATCACCATGTCGTGCTCGAGGAAGCTGTCGAGGGTGTGGTTGACCGCGCCCTCGGTGGAGTTCTCCACCGGAACCACGCCGAAGTTCACCGCGCCGGCGGCGACCTCGCGGAACACCTCGTCGATCGCCGCCATCGGCGTGCTGATCACCGCATTGCCGAAATGCTTCAGCGCCGCGGCCTGGGTGAAGGTGCCTTCCGGACCGAGGAACGCCACCTTCAGGGGCTGCTCCAGGGCCAGGCAGGACGACATGATCTCGCGGAACAGCCGCGCGACCTCCTCGTTGTCCAGCGGCCCCTTGTTCAACTGCATGATGTGCTTGAGCACCCAGGCCTCGCGCTCGGGCCGGTAGAACACCGGCGCCTCGCCTTCACCCAGGGTCTGGGTCTTCACCCGCGCCACGTCCTGGGCGCAGCGGGCGCGCTCGCTGATCAGCTCGAGGAGCTTCTCGTCGAGGCTGTCGATGCGCAGGCGCAAGGCCTTGAGCTGGTCCTGGTCCGCCATCAGCCGCGCTCCTTCTCGAACTCGGCCATGTACGCCACCAGCGCCTCGACGGCGTCCAGGCCAAGGGCGTTGTAGATGGAAGCGCGCATGCCGCCGACCGAGCGGTGCCCCTTGAGGTTGAGCAGGCCGCGCGCCTCTGCGCCCTCCAGGAATGGCTTGTCGAGGCGCTCGTCGGCCAGGCGGAACGGCACGTTCATCCACGACCGGGCGCTCGGCTGGATCGGGTTGGTGTAGAAGTCGCTGGCGTCGATGGTCTTGTACAGCAGGTCCTTCTTCGCCCGGTTGCGCCGCTCCATGGCGGTAACGCCGCCCTGCTCCTTCAGCCATTCGAAGACCAGGCCGGACAGGTACCAGGAATAGGTCGCCGGGGTGTTGTACATGGAACCGTTGTCCGCGGCGATCTTGTAGTTGAGCATGGTCGGGCAGGCGCTGCGGGCGCGGCCGAGCAGGTCCTCGCGGACGATCACCACCACCAGCCCGGACGGGCCGATGTTCTTCTGCGCGCCGGCGTAGATCAGGCCGAAGCGAGACACGTCGAGCGGACGCGAAAGGATGTCCGAGGACATGTCGGTGACCAGCGGCACGCCGCCGGTCTCGGGAATCCAGTCGAATTCGAGACCGCCGATGGTCTCGTTGGAAGCGTAGTGCACATAGGCCGCATCCTTGGTCAGATTCCACTCGTTCTGACCCGGAATGGCGAAGTAATCGTACTCCTTGGCGCTGGCGGCGACGTTCACCCGACCATAGCGACGGGCTTCCTCGATGGCCTTCTTCGACCAGATGCCGGTATCGATGTAGTCGGCGACACCATCTTCCGGCAGCAGGTTCAGCGGAATCTCGGCGAACTGCTGGCTGGCGCCGCCCTGCAGGAACAGCACCTTGTAGTCGGAGGGAATGTCGAGCAGGTCACGCAGGTCCTGCTCGGCCTTGCTGGCGATGGCCACGTAGTCGTCGCTGCGATGGCTCATCTCCATGACCGAAAGGCCCTTGCCCCGCCAGTCGAGAAGCTCGGCCTGGGCACGTTGCAGAACTGCGTCGGGAAGCGCCGCGGGACCGGCGCAGAAATTGAAGGCTCGCTTGCTCACATCCACTCTCGCTATAGGTAGGGCGGATAGCCGTGAGTTATCCGCCGACGTCATCGGCCGGGCGGGCGCCAGCGCCCGCCCCGAACCTTACTCTTCGTTGCCTTCCGCTTCCGCGGCGGGTTCGGACTCAACCGACTCGCCCAGCGCTTCGGCGCCTTCCTCGCCCTCCGGCAGCTCCTCGTCATCGCCACCCGACGGCTCCTGGACCCGCTCCAGACCGACCAGTACCTCGTCGCTGGCGAGCTTGATCAGGGTCACGCCCTGGGTGTTGCGGCTGGACAGGGAGACTTCGTCGACTCGCGTCCGCACCAGGGTGCCCTGGTCGGAAATCAGCATGATCTCCTCGCCTTCCTGGACCTGCACCGCGGCGATCAGCGCGCCGTTGCGCTCGTTGGTGACCATCGCGATCACCCCCTGGCCGCCACGGCCGCGGCGCGGGAACTTGCTCAGCGGGGTGCGTTTGCCGAAGCCGCGCTCGGAGGCGGTGAGGATCTGCGCCCCGGACTCCGGAATCAGCATGGAGATCAGCTGCTGCCCCTTGCCCAGGCGCATGCCACGCACGCCGCGGGCATTGCGGCCCATGATGCGGACCACGCTCTCGGCGAAGCGGATCACCTTGCCGGCGCTGGAGAACAGCATGACTTCCTTGGCGCCATCGGTGATCGCGGCGGCGATCAGGGTGTCGCCCTCCTCCAGCTTCAGCGCGATCAGGCCGCTGCTGCGCGGCCGGCTGAACTGCACCAGCGGGGTCTTCTTCACGGTACCGAAGGCGGTGGCCATGAAGATATAGGCGCCGGTCGGCTCGGCCACCAGTTCGGCGGTCTCGCCTTCGACTTCCTCGATCTCGGCGGCCTCGACCACCTCGCCCTCGAGCACCGCGCCTTCGGCTTCGTCGAGGTCGTCATCGGCGCCGCCGTTCTGCTGCAGCGCCTCCAGGTCGATCTGCAACATCGCGGTGATCCGCTCGCCCTCGTCCAGCGGCAGCAGGTTCACCAGCGGCCGGCCACGCGCGGTACGCGAGGCTTCCGGAATCTCGAAGGTACGCAGCCAGTAGACCTTGCCCTTGCTGGAGAACAGCAGGAGGGTCGCATGGCTGTTGGCCACCAGCAGGTGTTCGATGTAGTCCTCGTCCTTCATCCCGGTGGCGGACTTGCCCTTGCCGCCGCGGCGCTGCGCCTGGTAGGCGGCCAACGGCTGGGACTTGGCGTAGCCGCCGTGGGAGATGGTCACCACGCGGTCTTCCTCGGTGATCAGGTCGGCGATGGTCAGGTCCACCTGCGACGCGACGATCTCGGTGCGACGGGCGTCGCCGAACTCGGCCTTGACCGCTTCCAGCTCCTCGCGGATCACTTCCATCAGGCGCGCCGGGTTGGTAAGGATGCGGATCAGCTCGCCGATCAGGTTGAGGATTTCCTGGTATTCGGAGAGCAGCTTCTCGTGCTCCAGGCCGGTCAGGCGGTGCAGGCGCAGCTCAAGGATCGCCTGGGCCTGCTCGGGCGACAGGTAGTACTTGCCGTCGCGCAGGCCGTACTGCGGATCCAGGTCCTCCGGACGGCAGGCGTCGGCGCCGGCACGCTCGACCATCGCTTCCACCGCGCTGGACTCCCAGGCAGTGGCGATCAGCCGCTCCTTGGCCTCGGCCGGGGTCGGCGAGCTCTTGATCAGTTCGATCACCGGGTCGATGTTCGACAGGGCGACCGCCTGGCCTTCCAGGATGTGCCCGCGCTCGCGGGCCTTGCGCAGCTCGTAGACGGTCCGCCGGGTCACCACTTCGCGGCGGTGGCGGACGAACACTTCGAGCATGTCCTTGAGGTTCAGCGTGCGCGGCTGGCCATCGACCAGGGCCACCACGTTGATGCCGAACACGCTCTGCAACTGGGTCTGGGCGTAAAGGTTGTTGAGGACCACCTCGCCCACCTCGCCGCGACGCAGCTCGATGACCACGCGCATGCCGTCCTTGTCGGACTCGTCGCGCAGCTCGGAAATGCCTTCGATCTTCTTCTCTTTCACCAGTTCGGCGATCTTCTCGATCAGCCGCGCCTTGTTCAGTTGGTAAGGCAGTTCGGTGATGATGATCTGCTCGCGGCCGCCGCCCTTCTCCATTTCCTCGACGACGGCGCGGGCGCGGATGTAGATGCGCCCGCGGCCGGTGCGGTAGGCCTCGATGATCCCGGCGCGGCCGTTGATGATGCCGGCGGTGGGGAAGTCCGGACCGGGGATGTACTGCATCAGCTCATCGACGGTCAGGTCGGGGTTGTCCATCAGCGCCAGGCAACCGTCGATCACTTCGCCGAGGTTGTGCGGCGGGATGTTGGTCGCCATGCCCACGGCGATACCGCTGGAACCGTTGACCAGCAGGTTGGGAATCTTGGTCGGCATGACCGCCGGGATCTGCTCGGTGCCATCGTAGTTGGGCACCCAGTCGACGGTTTCCTTTTCCAGGTCGGCCAGCAGTTCGTGGGCCAGCTTGGCCATGCGCACTTCGGTGTATCGCATGGCCGCGGCGTTGTCGCCGTCCACCGAGCCGAAGTTGCCCTGGCCGTCGACCAGCATGTAGCGCAGCGAGAACGGCTGCGCCATGCGCACGATGGTGTCGTAGACCGCGGTGTCGCCGTGCGGGTGGTACTTACCGATCACGTCGCCGACCACACGGGCGGATTTCTTGTAGGGCTTGTTCCAGTCGTTGCCCAGCTCGCTCATGGCATAAAGCACACGGCGGTGCACCGGCTTCAGGCCGTCACGTGCATCCGGCAGGGCCCGCCCGACGATCACGCTCATCGCGTAGTCGAGATAGGACTGTTTCAGCTCGTCTTCGATATTGACCGGGAGAATTTCTTTGGCCAGTTCGCCCATGAGAAGCCTGGTTCCTTTTTCTGGTGGAACTTCGCCGCCTCGATCCTGAGGCAAACGAAGTAGGTCGGCGCATGCCCGAGCAGCGCCAACTCACTACAAATCAACGACTTGAGTCAAGGATTCGCGCACTCTCGAGGCCCCTCCGCGGGGCGCTCGAATAACCGTCGGAGCTTACCACAGCCCACGCCCCAGCCCAAGGCAAAGGCCCTGCTGGGAACGACCTCCAGTCGCCTGGCTCAATGCAGGCGCTTGCGGCTCATCAGGGCGGCCATGCGCTCGGCGTCGGGACGCTCGACCACCCCGCGCTCGGTCACGATGGCATCGATAAGATCGGCGGGAGTCACATCGAATACCGGATTGTAGGCATCGACCTCGGCCGCCACCCGCCGCCCGCCGATCTCCAGCAGTTCGCGACCGTCGCGCTCCTCGATCGGAATGTCCTCGCCGCTTTCCAGGTTCATGTCGATGGTCGAGCTCGGCGCCACCACCATGAAACGCACGCCGTGGTGCATCGCGTTGACCGCCAGCTGGTAGGTGCCGATCTTGTTGGCCACGTCGCCATTGGCGGTGATGCGATCGGCGCCGACGATGACCCAGGTGATGTTCTCGGTCTTCATCAGGTGCGCGGCGGCCGAGTCCACGTTCAGGCTTACCGGAATGCCTTCGTTGGCCAGCTCCCAGGCGGTCAGCCGCGAGCCCTGCAGCCAGGGCCGGGTTTCGTCGGCATGGATGCGGTTGACCAGGCCTTCCAGGTGGGCGGCGCGGATCACCCCCAGCGCGGTGCCGAAGCCGCCGGTGGCCAGGGCGCCGGTATTGCAGTGGGTGAGGATGTTCTGCGGGCTGCTCTGCTGCTTGCGGATCAGCTCCATGCCCAGCTGGGCCATGGTCAGGTTGGCCTCGCGGTCGCTGTCATGGATGGAGATCGCCTCGGCCTCCAGCACCGCCAGCGGCCGATCCCCCTCCTTCATACGCTCCAGGCGCTCGCGCATGCGGTTCAGCGCCCAGAACAGGTTGACCGCGGTGGGCCGCGAGTCGGCCAGCAGGCGGAAGTCTTCCTCCAGCGCCGCGCGCCAATCGCCGCCCCGGGCCAGGCGCGCGCGGGCGCCGAGGACGATGCCGTAGGCCGCGCTGATGCCGATGGCCGGCGCACCGCGCACGACCATGTCGCGAATGGCCTTGGCCACCTCGGCCGCCGACCCGTGGTCGAGCCAGACCTCCTCCTGGGGCAGCAGGCGCTGATCCAGCAACCGCAGCGTACCGTCCCGCCACTCGATCGCCTTGACCCGCTCGGCCGCCAGCAGTCGCTCTCGCATGCACACACCTCTCGCTGAATCAGGGAAAAGCTGCGGATTATAACGAGCCCCAGCCGCGGGCGCTCGGGTATACTTCCGGCTTCCCGCTCTGCGCCCAGGATGCGCCGCCATGTCCAACGTCCGTAACCCCTTCGACCTTCTCCTGCTGCCGACCTGGATCGTCCCCGTGGAGCCCGCCGGAGTGGTGCTGCGCGACCACGCTCTGGGCATCCGCGACGGCCGGATCGCCCTGGTCGCGCCACGCGAGCAGGCCATGCGCCAGGGCGCCACGGAAATCCGCGAGCTGCCCGGCATGCTGCTCGCCCCCGGGCTGGTCAACGCCCACGGCCACGCGGCGATGAGCCTGTTTCGCGGACTCGCCGACGACCTGCCACTGATGACCTGGCTGCAGGAGCACATCTGGCCGGCCGAAGGCCAATGGGTCAGCGAGGACTTCATCCGCGACGGCACCGAACTGGCCATCGCCGAACAGGTGAAAAGCGGCATCACCTGCTTTTCCGACATGTACTTTTATCCACAGGCCATCTGCGGCGTGGTACACGACAGCGGGGTACGCGCCCAGGTGGCGATACCGGTGCTGGACTTCCCGATTCCCGGCGCCCGCGACAGCGCCGAGGCGATCCGCCAGGGCATGGCGCTGTTCGACGACCTCAAGCATCATCCGCGCATCCGCATCGCCTTCGGCCCGCACGCGCCCTATACGGTGAGCGACGACAAGCTGGAGCAGATCCTGGTGCTCACCGAGGAACTCGACGCCAGCATCCAGATGCACGTCCACGAGACCGCCTTCGAGGTCGAACAGGCCTTGGAGCGCAACGGCGAGCGGCCGCTGGCCCGCCTGCAGCGCCTCGGCCTGCTCGGCCCGCGCTTCCAGGCGGTGCACATGACCCAGGTGGACGACGACGACCTGGCGATGCTGGTGGAAACCAACAGCTCGGTGATCCACTGTCCGGAATCCAACCTCAAGCTGGCCAGCGGCTTCTGCCCGGTGGAGAAGCTCTGGCAGGCCGGCGTCAACGTGGCCATCGGTACCGACGGCGCGGCCAGCAACAACGACCTCGACCTGCTCGGCGAGACGCGCACCGCGGCGCTGCTGGCCAAGGCGGTGTACGGCCAGGCCACCGCCCTCGACGCCCACCGCGCGCTGCGCATGGCGACCCTGAACGGCGCTCGCGCCCTGGGCCTGGAGCGCCTGGTCGGCTCCCTGGAAACCGGCAAGGCCGCCGACCTGGTCGCCTTCGACCTCTCCGGCCTGGCCCAGCAGCCGGTCTACGACCCGGTTTCGCAACTCATCTACGCCAGCGGCCGCGACTGCGTCCGCCACGTCTGGGTCGGCGGCCGGCAACTGCTCGACGATGGCCGCCTGACCCGCCACGACGAGCAGCGCCTGGTCGCCCGGGCCCGCGAATGGGGGGCGAGGATCGCCGCCAGCGACAGGTCCTGAGCGGTGGCGGGAAGCCCCGCTGCGACAAACTGACATACAGAGGTGGCCCGCTCCCGGCCCCATCCCTCCGCCAAAGCTGGCAACATGAGGGATTCCGCCATGGCGGCCCCTCCCAGGTTTCATCTTTCAACGGGAACGATTATGAGCAACGTCGACCACGCCGAGATCGCCAAATTCGAGGCACTGGCCCACCGCTGGTGGGACCGCGAGAGCGAGTTCAAGCCCCTCCACGACATCAACCCGCTGCGCGTCAACTGGATCGACGAACGCGCCGGGCTGGCCGGCAAGACGGTGCTCGATGTCGGCTGCGGCGGCGGCATCCTCAGCGAAGCCATGGCCCAGCGCGGCGCCAGCGTCACCGGCATCGACATGGGCGAAGCGCCGCTGGCGGTGGCGCGCCTGCACCAGCTGGAGTCCGACGTTGCCGTCGACTACCACCAGATCACCGCCGAGCAACTGGCCGAGGAAAGGCCCGGCCAGTTCGACGTGGTCACCTGCCTGGAAATGCTCGAGCACGTGCCGGACCCGGCCTCGGTGATCCGTGCCTGCCATCGCCTGGTCAAGCCGGGCGGCCAGGTATTCTTCTCGACCATCAACCGCAACCCCAAGGCCTACCTGTTCGCGGTGATCGGCGCGGAATACATACTCCAGTTGCTGCCGCGCGGCACCCACGACTTCCGCAAGTTCATCCGCCCGTCGGAACTGGGCGCCTGGTCGCGCAATGCCGGCCTGGAGGTCAAGGACATCATCGGCCTGACCTACAACCCGCTGACCAAACACTACAAGCTGGCCAACGACGTCGACGTCAACTACATGATCCAGACCTTGCGGGAGGAGTGAGGCGCATGCGGCTCAAAGCGGTACTGTTCGACATGGATGGCACCCTGCTGGACACGGCACCGGACTTCATCGCCATCACCCAGGCCATGCGCATCGCCCACGGCCTGACGCCGGTGGACGAGCAACTGGTGCGCGACGTGGTCTCCGGCGGCGCCCGCGCGATGGTCGCCGCGGCCTTCGGCCTGGCGCTGGACAGCCCGGAGCTGGAACCGCTGCGCCAGGAGTTCCTCGAGCGCTACCAGGAGCATTGCGCGGTTCTCAGCCGGCCCTACGACGGCATTCCCGAGCTGCTCGCGGCGATCGAGAAGGCTGGACTGATCTGGGGCGTGGTGACCAACAAGCCGGTGCGCTTCGCCGAGCCGATCATGCGGCGCCTGGGCTATGCCGAGCGCTCGAAGGTGCTGGTCTGCCCGGACCACGTGAGCCGCAGCAAGCCCGACCCCGAGCCGCTGCTGCTGGCCTGCAGCCAGCTCGGCATCGACCCGTCGGGCGTGCTGTTCATCGGCGACGACCTGCGCGACATCGAGTCCGGCCGCGATGCCGGGACCAAGACCGCGGCGGTGCGCTACGGCTACATCCACCCCGAAGACAACCCCGCGCACTGGGGCGCCGACGTGATAGTCGATCACCCGCGCGAGCTGATCGAGGTTCTCGACCGCGCGCTCTGCGATTGCTGAGCCGCAGTACCACTGAAATACAACGGTCCGCCGCCGGGCGGATCATGCAACCAAAGGATTCGACATGTTCCAGTACTCCGCCCGCCCCGACCTGCTGAAAGACCGCGTGATCCTGGTCACCGGCGCCGGCCGCGGCATCGGCGCCGCCGCCGCCAAGACCTTCGCCGCCCATGGCGCCACCGTGCTGCTGCTGGGCAAGACCGAGGAGTACCTGAACGAGGTCTACGACGCCATCGAGGCCGCCGGCCATCCGCAGCCCGCGGTGATCCCGTTCAACCTGGAAACCGCCCAGCCGCACCAGTTCGAGGAGCTGGCGGCGACCCTGGAGAAAGAATTCGGCCGCATCGACGGCCTGCTGCACAACGCCTCGATTCTCGGCCCACGCTCGCCGATGCAGCAGATTTCCGGGGAAAACTTCATGCGCGTGATGCAAGTGAACGTCAATGCGATGTTCATGCTGACCACCGCCATGCTGCCGCTGATGAAGCTCTCCAGCGACGCCTCGATCATCTTCACCTCCAGCAGCGTGGGCCGTAAGGGCCGCGCCTACTGGGGCGCCTACTCGGTCTCCAAGTTCGCCACCGAAGGGCTGATGCAGACCCTCGCCGACGAACTCGACGGCACCAGCGCGATCCGCGCCAACAGCGTCAATCCGGGCGCCACCCGGACCAGCATGCGCGCCCTCGCCTACCCCGGGGAAAACCCGCTGAACAACCCCACCGGCGAGGAGATCATGCCGGTCTATCTGTACCTGATGGGCCCCGACAGCACCGGCGTCAACGGCCAGGCCTTCGACGCCCAGTGACGCCCTTCCGGTCCCGCCGCCCGGTGGGACCGCCTCTCCCCTTGCGCCTGAACAGCCACGCCGCCCATCCGGGAGTCGGGATTCTTTTGGCATATTTTTCCCACTGAGTGGGAAAGTGGTTTCATTTTCCGGGAAAGCCCCTTCACCCTGTGGGTCAAGGAGTTCCCATGACCAAGCATTCCCCCACCGATCGCCTGCTGCAGATCCTCATCGCCCTCGGCCAGGCGCCGGACGCCCTGTCGGCCAAGGAGCTGTCGCTGACCCTGGAGCAGCCGCTGAGCAGCACCTACCGGCACCTGAAGACCCTGCTGCGCTGGGGCCTGGCCGAGGAACAGGCCGGCCAGGGCCGCTACCTGCCCGGCCCGGCCTGCCTGCAACTGGCGAAGAAGTTCGATCGCGACGCCTCGCTGATCGGCCTCGCCCGTCCGGAGCTCAAGCGCCTGGCCGACCTGAGCCAGGAGAGCGTCGCGCTGATGGTCGCCAGCAACCAGCAGGCGATCTGCCTGGAACTGTTCGACAGCCCGCAGCCACTGCGCTGCTGCTACCAGAAGGGGCTCGCCCAGCCGTTGCTCCACGGCGCCTCGGCCAAGGCTCTGCTGGCGCACCTGGAAGATGCCCGGCGCGAAGAGCTGTATCTCGCCCAGGAAATGTCCGGGGAGCGTATCGCCGCATTGGAAGCGGAGCTCCAACGGATCCGCGACCAGGGCTATGCCGTCAGCCAGGGCGAGATCGACGAAGGCGTCTGGGGTATCAGCGTGCCACTTCTGGACAGCCGCCGGCGCCTGCATGGCGCCCTCAGCCTGATGGCCCCGGCCCTGCGCGCCCAGGCGCGCAGCGAGCGTCTGCGCCAATGGACCCTCGACGCCGCCGCGCGACTTTCCGCGCGGCTGGACTGACCGATAGACAGGAGTACCGATGCACCCCGCCCCTGACATGAGCCTCTGGCAAGGCCGGATCGACAGCCAGGAAGGCGCCGGCGCCCTGCGCTGGCACCAGTGGATACGCCCCTATGACGAGAGCGCCGGGGCAGCCAGCGTGCTGCTGGGTTTCGCCAGCGACGAGGGCGTGCGCCGCAACCAGGGACGCCAGGGCGCGCGCCAGGGCCCACCGGCCCTGCGCCGGGCCCTGGCCAACCTGGCCTGGCACGGTGAACAGGCGCTCTACGACGCCGGCGACATCGAGGCTGCCGAAGACCTGGAAGGCGCCCAGGAGCGTTATGCCCGGCGCGTCGCCGAGTTGCTCGGGCGCGGTCACCAGGTGGTCGGCCTGGGCGGCGGCCACGAGATCGCCTACGCCAGTTTCTCCGGCCTGGCCCGCCACCTGGGGCGGGACGGGGGGACGCCACGCATCGGCATCCTCAATTTCGACGCGCACTTCGACCTGCGCCATGCCGAACAGGCCAGTTCCGGCACGCCGTTCCGCCAGATCGCCGAGCACTGCGAGTCCAGCGGCTGGCCATTCGCCTATTGCTGCCTGGGCGTCAGCCGCCTGAGCAACACCGCCGCGCTGTTCGACCAGGCCCAGCGCCTGGGCGTGCGCTACCTGCTCGACCGCCAGGTGCAGCCGTGGAACCTGGAGCGCAGCGAGGCCTTCCTCGACAGCTTCCTGCAGTCCATCGAGCACCTCTACCTGACCGTCTGCCTCGACGTCCTGCCGGCCGCCCAGGCGCCCGGCGTCAGCGCACCCTCGGCGCACGGCGTGGAGATGTCGCTGGTCGAGCACCTGGTACGCCGCGCCAAGGCCAGCGGCAAGCTGCGCCTGGCCGACATCGCCGAACTAAATCCGCAATTCGACAACGACCAGCGCACCGCCCGGATCGCCGCGCGCCTGGTCGACGCCCTGGTCAACTGAAACGCCCCTTCGCCCACACAACAACAATAGAGCCACGCCATGCCGACAATGCACCTGGACGCCCTGTCCACCACCGCCCTCGCCCTGCTCCTGCTCGCCATCGGCAGCCAGCTGAAGAAACGCAGCCGCTGGCTGACCCGTCTCTGCGTGCCCTCGCCGGTGATCGCCGGCTTCGGCTTCGCCTTCCTGGTCTGGCTGCTCAGGGACCGCGGCTGGCTCGACATCGGCCTCGACACCAGCCTGCAGACACCCCTGATGGTGGCCTTCTTCACCACCGTCGGTCTCGGTGGCAGCCTCGGTCTGCTGCGCAAGGGCGGCAAGACCCTGCTGGTCTACCTGGCGGCATGCTGGGCGCTGGCGATCCTGCAGAACCTGATCGGCGTCGGCAGCGCCGGACTTTTCGGCCTGGATCCGCTGCTGGGAATCATGGCCGGCGCGGTGTCGCTGGAGGGCGGCTTCGGCGCGGCGGCGGCCTTCGGACCGGTGGCGGAAGGCCTCGGCGCCCAGGGCGCGACCACCGTGGCGCTGGCCTCGGCCACCTTCGGCATGGTCGCCGGCGGCCTGCTCGGCAGTCCGGTGGCGCGCTGGCTGATCGAGCGCAATCGCCTGCTGGTGCGGGCGGAAAGCGACAGCGAGCTGGAAGCCCTCGGCCAGCAGGAACAGCGCCAGCACGCGGTGACCGCGCTGGACGGCAACCTGCTGCTGCGCCTGCTGACCTGCGTGCTGCTGGTGATGGTGCTCGGTTTCTGGCTGGGCGACGCGCTGCAGGAACGCCTGGGCCTGGTGCTGCCCAGCTACGTCGGAGCGATGTTCATCGCCATCGTCCTGCGTAACCTCGACGACCGGCTCGGCTGGCTGCGCATACCCGACCACGCCATCGGCACCCTGGGCGACGTCTGCCTGGGCATCTTCCTGACCATGGCGATGATGAGTCTGAAGTTCTGGGAACTGGAGAACCTCGGCCTGCCACTGCTCGGCGTGCTGTTCATCCAGGTCGTGGCGCTGCTGCTCCTGACCATCTTCGTGCTGTTCCGCCTGCTCGGCCGCAACTACGACGCGGCAGTGCTCTGCGCCGGCTTCCTCGGCCATGGCCTGGGCGCGACGCCGAACGCTGTGGCCAACATGGGCGCGGTCTGCGAACACTACCGGGTGTTCTCGCGCAAGGCCTTCATCATCGTGCCGCTGTGCGGAGCGGTACTGATCGACCTGGTCGCGATTCCGGCGATCACCTGGTTCATCAACGCCTTCAGTTGAGCCGATAGCGGCGCTCCGCCAGCGGAGCGCCAGCTTTCCGACGAGCACCAAGACACAGAGACATCAAAGCGCCATTATTTCGTCGAAATACTTCATTTTTTCCTACAGAATAGGGAAACCATTCCTAAGGAATCCGGTCAGTGCCACTGAATTACCCGTTCTTCGGTTGGCTGGCACGAAACTCGCCTCAGCCCTACTGTCGCCGTCTTTCGCGCCAGAGGTCCCGCGCATGGCTCCTCCCAAACAATCCAATACCATCGATTTCGATGCCGCCAAGCAAAAGCGCGGCGCGCAGCCTGGCGCCGGCGGAGTTCCCCGCGCCGGCAACCTGATGGAGTTGCGCCAGCAACTGACCCAGCAGTTGCAGAGCAGCCTCGAGGCGGAACGCATCCTCGGCCTGTTCTTCGAGGAGGTCCGCCAGTTGATTCCGCTGGACGCCCTCGGCTACCGCCATCCAGGCTCCGACCTGCGCCTGGAATTCGGCAGCAGCGCCAAGCACTCGGTGAGCTACCGCCTGAGCCATGACAGCGACTACCTCGGCGAACTGATCTTCCGCCGCCGCCAGCGCCTCGGCGAAGAGGAACAGCGGCAACTGGAAAGCCTGCTCGGCACCCTGCTGTTCCCGCTGCGCAACGCCCTGCTCTACCGCGCGGCGATCCAGACCGCCCTGCGCGACGCCCTGACCGGCACCGGCAACCGCATCGCCATGGACCAGGCGCTCGGCCGCGAACTGGAACTGGCCCGGCGCAACCTGCAACCGCTCTCGGTGCTGATGCTGGATATCGACCACTTCAAGCGGGTCAACGACCACTACGGTCACGCCGTCGGCGACGAAGCCCTCAAGGCGGTGGCGGAAACCATCAAGGACCACCTGCGCAATGTCGACATGGTGTTCCGCTTCGGCGGCGAGGAATTCCTCGTCCTGCTGTCCAGCACGCCGCTGCAGGCTGCCTGCATGGTCGGCGAACGCCTGCGCCAGGCGGTGGAGGAACTGGACTACCGGCATGCCGGCGAAACGCTGAAGCTGTCGATCAGCCTCGGTTGTGCCGACCTGCGGCCCGGCGAAGGCAGCGACGACCTGCTGCGGCGGGTCGACGAGGCGCTCTACGAGGCCAAGCGCGACGGCCGCAATCGCCTGCGCTGCGCCTGACGCCCGCCGGCCGGCGGAAGCGCGACGCGTTCGGAGGCCGGACTTCCTATGGCTGCACCGGCTCGTCAGGAGCGCCATAGGCCTGGCGCAGGCGGACGCGCTTCTCCAGCAGCCAGCCGCTGGCTTCCTTGCCGTCCCGGGCCACGTACATGACGTTCAGCCACTCGCCGCCCGGCTTGTAGACAGTGACGAAGTCGCCGGGAACCACGAAGAACCCGGTGACGCAATCGGCGCGCGGCGCGCTGTGGAAATAGGCGCGGCCCTTGTCGATCACTTCGCCCTCCAGTGGCGGCCTGAAATTATCCTCGGGAGCGGACGTCGCCTCGGCGAGCTCCGCGCACCCCTGCACCGGCGTCGCCCACTCCCCGGCCAGCCCGACGAGGCTCCACAGCGTGCCAAGCACGATCACCGCGATCCTGTGCATGTCACCACCTCCCTGTTCTGCGGGCGACCATTAGACACCGATTCCCAGGCATGAAAAAGGCCCCAGCAGGGGCCTTTCCACGGCGCCTTCCGCTCAGCGGCGGAAGCCCGGACGCATGCCATCGCCGGCCGGCTTCGGCCGCCGCTTGACCTGCGGCTTGCGCGCCGCCGGCTTGTCGCCCGGCGCGCCGGCCGGACGCTCGTCGCGCGGCTTGCTCGGGCGCGGCTTGCGGTTGCTCTCGCGGGGCCGCTCGGCGACTGGCGTTCCCTGCTCGCGCCCCTTGCGCTCGGCGCCCGGCTGCGGACCGCGCGAGGAACGCGAGGCCGGCGTGCGGCGGCCGGCGTTGTCGCCATCCTCGCGCCGCGGCGCGCGCTTGCGCCCGGCTTCCGGACGTTCGCTACGAGCCAGCGGGCGCGCCTGCTTGCGCTGCTGGCGCTCGGCCTTCTCGCGCGCCTTGGTGGTCATGCCCGGCAGCGCCACCGGCTTGAGGCCGACTTCCTCGCTGAGGATATCGATCTCGCGCTGGTCCATTTCGCGATAGCGGCCCATGGTCAGCTCGGAGGTCAGGAACACCGGACCGAAACGCACCCGCTTCAGGCGGCTGACCACCAGCCCCTGGGATTCCCACAGGCGGCGCACCTCGCGGTTGCGGCCTTCCATCACCACGCAGTGGTACCAGTGGTTGAAGCCTTCGCCGCCCGGCGCCTGCTGGATATCGCTGAACTTGGCCGGGCCGTCCTCGAGCATCACGCCATCGAGCAGGCGCTCGATCATCTCTTCGGTGACCTCGCCGCGCACCCGTACCGCGTACTCGCGGTCCATCTCGTAGGAAGGATGCATCAGGCGGTTGGCCAGTTCGCCATCGGTGGTGAACAGCAGCAGGCCGGTGGTGTTGATGTCCAGGCGGCCGACGTTGATCCAGCGCCCGGTGCGCAGGCGCGGCAGGCGGTCGAAGATGGTCGGGCGGCCTTCCGGGTCGTCGCGGGTGCAGACCTCGCCTTCCGGCTTGTTGTAGATCAGCACGCGACGGACGTTCTCGGCGGCCTCTTCGCGGCGGATCAGGTGGCCATCGACGGTGATCGCATCGTGGCTGTCGACCCGCTGGCCGAGGCTGGCCACGCTGCCATTGACATTCACCCGGCCTTCGGCGATCCACACCTCTACGTCGCGCCGGGAACCGACGCCGAGACGAGCGAGGACTTTCTGCAATTTTTCCCCGACCGGTACGTGGGGATTCTCTGGGGTATCGTTCATCTGGGCACCTCCCGGTGTGGCTGGCAACGAATCGAAGGGCGCGCATCATACGCGCTTCGTCAGGACAAAGCACCGTCCCCGGGCGGAAACCCGGGCAATCCCGCTAGACTAGGCCGGGTTCACCCACCCCGCCACCCGGAGGCCCCGGTGCACGATGTCCCCCCCTTCAGCGGCGCCAAGCTGGCGCTGTTCTACGGCGACCGCCTGGTCGTCTACAAACGCGACGAAAAACCCGGCATCCCCTTCCCCGGCTACTGGGACTTTCCCGGCGGCGGCCGCGAAGGCCTGGAAACTCCCGCCGAATGCGCCCTGCGCGAACTGGAGGAAGAGTTCTCGATCCGCCTGGAGGAACCACGCATCGAATGGTTGCGACAGTATCCGAGCACCAGCGGCAGCGCGCCCTTCGCCTATTTCCTGGTGGCGCGCCTGGAGGACCGCGAGTTCGAGGCCATCCGTTTCGGCGACGAAGGACAATACTGGCGATTGATGGAGGTGAACGCCTACCTCGCGCATGCCATGGCCGTGCCCTACCTGCAGAGCCGGCTCGGCGACTATCTGCGGGAACGCCGGCGCATCGGCGAATAACGCCCGCGGCGTTACCCACCCTATGCCCGGGGCGATCCCGGACGGCATAAAAAAACCCGGCCGAAGCCGGGCATGCCCAGGCGGGCAGTCTCAGTGTCTGCGGTGCTCGGCGAAGCGCGCCAGGGCTTCGCGACTGAGGCGCTCGACCTGGGCCCAGTCGCCGCGGTCGACCACGGCCCTGGGCAGCATCCAGGTACCGCCGACGCACATCACGTTGGGTACCGCCAGGTAATCGGCGAGATTGTCCAGGCTGACTCCCCCGGTGGGGCAGAAGCGGATATCGGGGAACGGTCCCGAGAACGCCTTCAGCGCCGCCGGGCCGCCGCTGACCTCGGCGGGGAACAGCTTGAAGCGACGATAGCCGTGGCGATAGGCGAGCATGATCTCGGAAGCGCTGGCCACGCCGGGCAACAGCGGGACTTCGCTGTCCAGGGCGAAGCGCAGCAACTCGTCGGTGCAGCCCGGGGTGACCACGAAGCTCGCCCCGGCCTTTTCCGCGGCGGCGAAGGTCTGCGGGTCGAGCACGGTGCCGGCGCCGATGCGCAGGTGCGGGCGCTCCTCGCTGAGGCGACGGATGGCGGTCAACCCATGCGCCGTGCGCAGGGTGATCTCCAGGGCGGTCAGGCCACCGGCGGCGAGGGCGTCGGCCATCGGCAGGATGTCCGCCTCGCGGTCGATGGTGATCACCGGGAGGATGCGCGCCTCCCGGCACAGCGTGTCGATGCGGGCGGTCTTCTGTTCAAGGTCGTGCATGGCTACAGCTCCGCCACTCAGGGATACCAATGGATCGTCAGGGGCGCGCGGAGGAAGGCGCGAACCGGCATCTGCCGTTCGTCCTCGACCGCCAGCGCGGCGTTCAGGGTGGCCAGCTTGGACTGGCCCTGGATCGCCAGCAGCTGCACCTTCGCCGCCGCCAGCACGGCGCGTGGCAGGGTCAGGCGCTGGTGCGGTACGCTCGGCGCCCACATCGGCAGGCAACGGCGCGTACCCCGGGGATCCATCGCCAGGTCCAGGCCAGGGCTGTTCGGGAACAGCGAGGCGGTATGGCCGTCGTCGCCCATGCCGAGAACCAGCACGTCGATCGGCAATGGCAGCTCGTGCAGGTGGTGGTCGGCCAGCTCGGCCGCTTCCTCCAGGCTCGCCGCCGGCTGGTAGAGGCCGATGAAGCGCGCCTTCGCCGCCTCGCCACGGAGCAGGTGGCGGCGAACCAGGCCGGCGTTGCTGTCGGCGTGCGACTCCGGCACCCAGCGCTCGTCGGCCAGGCTGACGGTGATCCGCGACCAGTCCAGCGGCTCCTCGCTCAAGGCTTCGAGGAACGCCACCGGGCTGCGCCCGCCGGACACCACCAGCAGCGCCTGGCCCTGCTCGGCCAGCGCCGAACGCAGGTGATCGGCGACGCTCGCGGCCAGGCCACGGGCCTGTTCGCTGGCGCTGCTCCAGGCCTGCAGGCCGACGCCCGCCGGCAACTTCAACTCAGAAATCGCCATACCAACTCCTCCCATCGCGGGCCACCAGGGCCACCGAGGCCACCGGCCCCCAACTCCCCGCCGGATACGGCTTGGGCGCTTCGCTCAGGCGTTCCCAGCCGGCGATCAGCTGGTCGCACCACTTCCAGGCGAACTCCACCTCGTCCTTGCGCACGAACAGGTACTGGTTGCCCTGGGTGACCTCCAGCAGCAGACGCTCGTAGGCATCCGGAACCCGCGCCGCATGGTAGGTCTCGGAAAAACTCAGTTGCAGCGGGCCGGTGCGCAATTGCATGCCCTTGCCCAGGCCCTGGTCCTTGGTCATCACTTGCAGGGAGATACCTTCGTCCGGCTGCAGGCGGATGATCAGCCGGTTGCTGATCAGCGAGCGCTGCTCGGGGGCGAAGATGTAGTGCGGCGGCTCCTTGAAATGGATGACGATCTGCGACAGCTTCTGCGGCATGCGCTTGCCGGTACGCAGGTAGAACGGCACGCCGGACCAGCGCCAGTTGCGGATGTCCACGCGCAGGGCGACGAAGGTTTCCGCGTCGCTGTCGCGATTCGCATGTTCCTCCTCCAGGTAGCCCGGCACCGCCTTGCCGTCGCTGAAACCGGCGGTGTACTGCCCACGCACCACGCGCGAAGCCAGTTGTTCGGCGGGGATCGGCTCGAGGGCGCGGAGCACCTTGACCTTCTCGTCGCGGATGCTGTCCGCCGAAAGGTCGCTGGGCGGATCCATGGCGATCAGGCAGAGCAGTTGCAACAGGTGGTTCTGCACCATGTCGCGCAGTTGTCCGGCCTGGTCGAAGTAGCCCCAGCGGCCTTCGATGCCGACCTTCTCGGCCACGGTGATCTCCACGTGGGAGATGTGGTTCTGGTTCCACTGGGTCTCGAACAGGCTGTTGGCGAAGCGCAGGGCGATCAGGTTCTGCACCGTCTCCTTGCCCAGGTAATGGTCGATCCGGTAGATGCGGCTTTCCGGGAAGAACCGGGCGACCGCCTCGTTGACCTCGCGGGACGACTCCAGGTCATGCCCGATGGGCTTCTCCAGCACCACCCGGGTGCGTTCGGCGAGACCGGCGGCGGCGAGGTTCTCGCAGATGCCGCCGAACACCGAGGCCGGCGTGGCGAAGTAGGCGACCAGCGGCAGTTCGTCGTCCACCGCCTCGCGCAGGCCGAGATAGGCCTGCGGGTCGAGGAAATCCATGCTCAGGTAGTCGAGCCGCTCGCGGAACCGCTGCCAGACCGCGTCGTCCCACTCCTTCGCCGGCACCGCCAGACGCAGGCGCTGCTCCAGCGTCGCCAGGTGTTCGGCGGCAGAGCCTTCGTCGCGGGCCAGGGCCAGGACGCGGGTATCGCGGTGCAGCAGGTTCTCGCGATCGAGTTGGTAGAGCGCCGGGAACAGCTTGCGCAGGGCGAGATCGCCCAGCGCACCGAACAGCGCTAACGTGCAAGGCAGAACGCGGACATCAGGCATTTGTTGTTACCAACCAAATATTGAGTGATATTGAGCCATCCACTGCGCAATTAAGACAAATATGTAGTAATTAAACAACATATTTTTCCCAGCCCGCCACGCTGTTGGTCGCATGCCGGCCTGACGTTAGGATAGGCGCCGCCGCCGGCCCTTCCCCGCCGGGCCGACAGAACACGAGGAACCCGGATGAAAAACCTGCTGGAGCAGATCCAGAGCCGCCTGGACGAACTGAACAAGGCGGAGCGCAAAGTCGCCGAGGTCATCCTGCAGAATCCGCAGCAGGCCACCCGCTTCAGCATCGCCGCCCTGGCCCAGGCGGCGGCGGTCAGCGAACCGACGGTGAACCGCTTCTGCCGCTCCTTCGGCATGAGCGGCTATCCGGAACTGAAGATCCAGCTGGCCCAGAGCCTGGCCAGCGGCGCCGCCTTCGTGACCCAGGCGGTGGCCGAGGACGACGGGCCGGAAGCCTATACGCGGAAGATCTTCAGCAACACCATCGCCTCCCTCGACAGCGCCCACAAGCTGCTCGACCCACGCGTCATCGACCGCGCCGTGGACCTGTTGATCCAGGCCCGGCAGATCCACTTCTTCGGTCTCGGCGCCTCGGCCTCGGTAGCGCTCGACGCGCAGCACAAGTTCTTCCGCTTCAACCTGGCGGTGAGCGCCCAGGCCGACGTACTGATGCAACGGATGATCGCCTCGGTGGCGCATACCGGCGACCTGTTCGTGGTGATTTCCTATACCGGGCGTACCCGCGAACTGGTGGAAGTGGCGCACCTGGCGCGGGAGAACGGCGCCTCGGTGCTCGGCCTGACCGCCGCCGGCTCGCCGCTGGCCAGGGCCAGCACGCTGTGCCTGGACATCCCGTTGCCGGAAGACACCGACATCTATATGCCGATGACCTCGCGGATCATCCAGCTCACCGTGCTCGACGTACTGGCCACCGGCGTGACCCTGCGCCGCGGCGTGGACTTCCAGCCGCACCTGCGGCGGATCAAGGAAAGCCTGGTACCGACCCGCTACCCCCTCGACGAGGACAACTGACCGCCAGCCTATTGCAGGCCGGCGGCGAGACTCAGGCGCATGCGTTCGCCGGGCGCCAGGATCAGCCCGCCGGGACGGTAGCCGGCGGCGCCGATACAGAGGAAGCGTTCCGCTTCGCCCGGCTCGACCTGCTCCACCGGGCGGCTGCCGGGGTGCCAGATCACGCTGCCGGCGCTGACGTTCTTGTCGATCCGCAGGCGGCGGTTCCAGCCACCGTCCTCCAGCACCAGCGATCCGGGATGATAGAGCACCTGCTTGACCGCGCCGCGCGGTATCCAGGTTCCCGGAATCCGCGAAGCGCCGCGCTGGCCGCGAGCCGACTCCAGCTCCATGCCGTGCACCACCACCCGGCTCAGCGCGCCGACCCGCCAGTAGGGCTGCAGGGCGAAGCTGAACAGGCAGTCGTCGTCCTCCTCGTGGTAGCTGCACAGCTCCAGTTCCAGGCGCTGGCCAAGGCGCGCGTCGAGACGCACGTGCCAGTCCTCCAGGTCCAGCTGCCAGCTCACCACCACCTTGCTCTCGTCGGCGTAGGCGTCGAGCAGGCGCCATTCGCGTTGCCGCGCCCAGCCCTGCTGTGGCCATTCGCTGCCGTTGGGATGACTGCCGAACCACGGCCAGCAGACCGGGATGCCACCGCGCACCGGCGCGCTGCTGAGCGCCGGCCATTCGCCGGCGCACCACAGCAACGGGCGTTCGCCCTGCGGCTGGAAATGCAGGAGCTGCGCCCCTTGCCGACTGAATACGGCCTGGCACAGCGGATGGTCGATCAACAGCAGATCGCGACGTTGGAAGCGTACCCAGTCGAACGGTCGCTTGGCCCGCATGGAATGAAAGAAACGCTGCAGCGGATGCTCAAGCATGTCCGATTGTCCTACCCTCTCCCCTTCCCGGAAAGCCCGGGCGTGCATCCGTGTAGTTTTACTACATTTCGCCCGCAAGCCCCAAATGATCGGCGCAGGAAAAGCGTAGTCGGTTTGTAACAGACGCGGGGCGGTGGCCGTCGCCGGGAAAACGGCCCGCCCCGGCGAGCGGGCGGGCCCAGGCACGCTATCGAAGCGCGCAGCGGGACCCTCAGAACACCGTCTGGATCTTGATCCCCGCCACCAGCGCATTGTCGACCTCGTCGACCCCACCCGGGCGCTTGATGTACTGCAGGTTCGGCCGCACCGTCAGCCAGTCGGTCACGTGCACCCCGTAGTACAGCTCGGCGTTGTACTCGGTGTCCTGCAGCGGCTGGTACAGCGGGTTGTCGTAGTCGTCGATGCCGTTCACCTGGTTCACCAGGCGCTGGCGCTTCTTCACATCGTCGTTGACGTGGATGCGCGCGATGCCCAGGCCGATGTCGTCCTTCGGCCGCGCATCGAACGGGCCCTTGTAGACCACCCCGAGCTGCTGGTAGTTGTCCACCACGTTGGTCGCCTTGTCGTGGACGGTCAGGTTGGCGAACAGGTTCAACCCGCGCGACGTATCGCCGTTGTGCGACGTGACCTGCTGCTGCGCCACCACCCACCAGCCATGCTTGCTGCCGCGCGACTTGAAGTCGTTGCCGGTCAGCCCCTGCGGCTGGCCGTCGACGTCGTCGTACACGTCGTCGGCCTTCGCCGTGCTGTAGTAGTAGCCCAGCCGGTACTCGCCCGGCAGTTGCTCGGCGCCGACCTTCGGCTGCCAGATCAGCTCCACCGGCAGCAGCGCGCCCTTGGTCCCGCTGCCGCTCATCTTGAAGCCATTGCCGGTCTCCAGGTTCGACGGGTTCTGCTCGTAGGCGCCGACCTGCACGTACCAGTCCGGCGCGAAGTTGTACTTCACCCGCAGCGCCCACTGGCTGACCGGCCAGTTGTACCAGATGCTCCCCGCCCAGTTGCCCACCTGCGAGCCGCAGAAGGCCAGGTTCTGGAAATCGCAGGGGAAGCTGTTGAAGTCCTCGCCCTCGCCGAAACGGCCGAATTTCACATCCAGCGCGCCGTCGAAGTACTGCTGCTTGAGCCACAGCTGGGTCAGCCGCCAGGTCTGCCCGCGGCCCCAGACCTCCTGCACCGAGCTGATGTGGCCGGCGCGCGGGTCGCCGATGCGGTCGTTGGAGAGGTTCTTGCCGTTGCGCTCGGTGACCATGAACTGGAACTCGGTGGCCTTCCAGCCGAAGATCTTCTCCAGGTCCATGTGCACGCCCAGGGCGAACTGGTCGGTGTAGCGCCCGGTCTTGTCGTCGTCATAGCCGCCATCGAGGTTGGCCGCCGCCTCGCCGACGTACTCCAGCTTGAAATCGTAGCCCTTCTCCAGCAGCTCGGTGCGCTTGCCGCCCCAGTCGCCGAGCATCCATTTCGAATTCGGGTCGAAGGCCTCGGCGGCGTGCGCCGCGTTTCCCAAGCCCAGGGCTCCCAGAGCGAACAGGCAGCCCACTGTCCTGGCGGCCGGCCTGGTTTTCTTGTTCTTGTACATTTCCAGCGTCCTCGTGGTTGTGGTCTAGGCAGTACGAAAGGATTCAGGAGTTCTTCTGGCGATTGCCGTTCAGCGCGGTGACCTTTTCCGCCGCCGCGCCCGCCATGCGCAGGGCCACGCGCTCGCCGCTCCGCGCATCGAACAGCAGGACCCGCGCCGGATCGAAACGCAGGCTCATGCCGCTGCCCGGCTGCGGCGCGACGTCCGGCGCCAGGCGGCAACAGACCTTGACCTGGTTGACGGTGACGAAGACCAGGGTGTCCGGCCCGGTCGGTTCGAGTACCTCGACTTCGGTACGCAGGTCATGGGCGGCGCTGCCATCGCCCAGGGCGACCTGCTCCGGGCGTACGCCGAGGATCAGCTCGCGCCCTTCCTCCAGGTCGACCGCCAGCTCCAGCGGCAGTTCGATCCGATCCTGGCCACTGTCGAGCAGGCCGATCCAGCGTCCGTCCCGGCGCTGCACGCGCAACGGAATGAAGTTCATCGGCGGCGAACCGATGAAGCTGGCGACGAACAGGTTGGCCGGGTCGTTGTAGATCTGCTGCGGCGTGCCGAACTGCTGGATGACGCCGTCCTTCATCACCGCCACCTTGTCGCCGAGGGTCATGGCCTCGATCTGGTCGTGGGTGACATACACGGTCGTGGTCTTCAGCCGCTGGTGCATCAGCTTCAGCTCGGTGCGCATTTCCACCCGCAGCTTGGCATCGAGGTTCGACAGCGGCTCGTCGAACAGGTAGACCTTGGGCCGCCGTGCCAGCGCCCGGCCCATGGCCACCCGCTGCTGCTGGCCACCGGAGAGCTGCGAGGGCTTGCGTTCGAGCAGGTGCTCGATTTGCAACAACCTGGCCACCCGCGCCACCTCCTCGTCGATGGCGGCCTGGGGCATCTTGCGGATCTTCAGGCCGAAGGCGATGTTCTCGCGCACGCTCATGGTCGGGTACAGGGCATAGGACTGGAAGACCATGGCGATGTCGCGGTCCTTGGGGCTCATGCCGCTGATGTCCTGGCCGTCCACCAGGATCGCACCGCCGGTGATGCTCTCCAGCCCGGCGATGCAGTTCATCAGGGTCGACTTGCCGCAGCCCGAGGGCCCGACGAGGATCAGGAATTCGCCGGAGTCGATCTTCAGCCGGATGTCCCTGAGGGTGTCGGCCAGGCCGCTGCCGTAGCTCTTGTGCAGGTTGCGCAGTTCGAGGGTTGCCATGTTTCGTTCGTCTCCGGGGTCAGCGACCCGTCTCAGCCTTTCACCGCGCCGGCGGTGAGGCCGCGCACGAAGTACTTGCCGGCCAGTACGTAGACCACCAGCGTGGGCAGCGCGGCGATCATCGCCGCGGCCATGTCGACGTTGTATTCCTTGACCCCGGTGGTGATGTTCACCAGGTTGTTCAGGGCCACGGTGATCGGTTGCGAGTCGCCGCTGGCGAACACCACGCCGAACAGGAAGTCGTTCCAGATCTGGGTGAACTGCCAGATCAGGCAGACCATCACGATGGGCGTGGACATCGGCAGCAGGATGCGCAGGAAGATGGTGAAGAAACCGGCGCCATCCAGGCGCGCGGCCTTGACCAGGGCATCCGGGATCGCCACGAAATAGTTGCGGAAGAACAGCGTGGTGAAGGCCAGTCCGTAGATCACATGGACCAGCACCAGGCCACTGGTGGTATTGGCCAGGCCGAGCTTGCCGAGGGTGAAGGACATCGGCAGGAGGATCACCTGGAATGGCAGGAAGCAGCCGAACAGCAGCGCGCCGAAGAACAGCTGGGAGCCGCGGAAGCGCCACATCGACAGCACGTAGCCGTTCAACGCGCCGATGAAGGTGGAGATCAGCACGCCGGGCACGGTGATCAGCACCGAGTTCCAGAAGAACGCGCCGACGCTGTCCCAGGCCTTGAGCCAGCCGATGATGGTGAAGGTGTCGGGCAGCGACAGCAGGTTGCCGGTGCGGATGTCGTCGGGCGTCTTGAAGCTGGTCAGCAGCATCACCAGCAGCGGCACCAGGTAAAGCGCGCAGGCGCCCCAGAGGGTCAGGTGCACGGCCAGGCGGCTGACGCTGAAGGTCGGGTTCGGGGACGCGTCACGCATGGCGCTTGCCTCGCAGCTCGGAATACAGGTACGGCACCACGATCGCCAGCACCGCGCCGAGCATCAGCATCGCGCTCGCCGCGCCGAGCCCCATCTGGCCACGGGTGAAGGTATGCGCATACATGAACATCGCCGGCAGGTCGGAGGAATAGCCCGGCCCGCCAGCGGTCATCGCCGCCACCAGGTCGAAGCTCTTGATCGCGATATGGGCGAGGATCATCAGTGCGCTGAAGAACACCGGGCGCAGGCTCGGCAGGACGATGCGCAGGTAGATGGTCGGCAGGCTCGCGCCGTCGACCTGGGCGGCGCGCACGATGGCCGGGTCGACCCCGCGCAGGCCGGCGAGGAACAGCGCCATGACGAAGCCGGAGGCCTGCCACACGGCGGCGATGACCAGGCAGTAGACGACCCGCTCCGGGTCCACCAGCCAGTCGAAGCGGAAACCTTCCCAGCCCCAGTCGCGGAGCAGCTTGTCCAGGCCCAGGCCGGGATTGAGCAGCCATTTCCAGGCGGTGCCGGTGACGATCATCGACAGCGCCATGGGATACAGGTAGAGGGTGCGGATGAAGCCTTCGCGGCGGATGCGCTGGTCCAGCAGCACCGCCAGGAACACTCCGAGCACCAGGCAGATGGCGATGAACGAGCCGCCGAAGAGCAGCAGGTTCTTGCTCGCCACCCACCAGCGGTCGTTGTCCCACAGGCGCTGGTACTGGCTCAGCCCGGCCCACTTGTAGCTGGGCATGAAGCGCGAGTTGGTGAAGGACAGCAGCAGCGTCCAGCCGATGTAGCCATACATGCAGAACAGCACCACCACCACGCTTGGCGCCAGCACCAGCTTCGGCAGCCAGCCTTGCAGACGATCGAGCGGCGAGACGCGACGAGGCGCTACCGGAGCCGTGGGATGGACAGGGGAATTGATCGCCATGCGTTTTCTCGCGCGCGAAGGAACCCACCCGTGCCGCACGGCGGCACGGAGCCAGTCGGGAGGATCGAGCGGAGCCCTGGCCGGGCTCCGCGCCAGGGACTTACTGCGCCGCCGCCTCGATGGCGGCCGCCAGCTGCTGGGCGGCCTTCTGCGGATCCGCGGCGGGGTCGTTGAAGAAGTTGGTCACCACGTCGAAGATCGCCCCCTGCACATAGCTGGAGGCGGCCATGCTGTGGGCCATGCTGGGCACCAGGTTGCCGTCCTCGGAGGCCTGCTTGAAGTCCTTCATCGACTGCTGGGAGCAGCTGTCGAACGGCGTCATGTCGGCGTCCAGGCGGACCGGGATGGACCCCTTGTTGAGGTTGAAGTCCTTCTGGAAGGACGGGTCGAGCACGCTGCGCGCCAGGTCTTCCTGGGCCTTGCGGTTCTCCGCGTTGTTCAGCTTGAACATCACCAGCGAGTCGATGTTGTAGTCGAAGGCCTTCTGCGTGCCGGGGAACGGCAGGCACTGGTAGTCCTTGCCCGGCACCTTGCCGGCGGCAGTGAACTCGCTCTTCGCCCAGTCGCCCATGATCTGCATCCCGGCCTTGCCGTTGATCACCATCGCCGTGGCCGCGCTCCATTCGCGGCCGGCGGCGTCGGCGTCGACGTAGCCGCGGAGCTTCTTCAGCGCGGCGAACACCTCGACCATCTGCGCCCCGGTGAGGGTCGCCTTGTCCTGTTCGACGAAGGCCTTGCGGTAGCCCTCCGGGCCCATCTTGCTCAGCACCAGGTTCTCGAACACGGTGCCGTCCTGCCACGGCTGGCTGCCATGGGCCAGCGGCGTGAAGCCGGCGGCCTTGAGCTTGTCGGCGGCGGCGAACAGTTCGTCGAGGGTGGTCGGCGGGGTGGCGCCGGCCTTCTTGAACACTTCCGGGTTGATGTAGAGCCAGTTCACCCGATGTACGTTGATCGGCACTGCCACATAGTCGCCGTCGTACTTCATGATCTGCGCCACCTGCTTCGGCAGCAGGCTGTCCCACTTGCCTTCGGCGGCCACCGCGTTGAGGTCGGCGAGCAGGCCCAGTTCGCCCCACTCCTGGATATCCGGCCCCTTGATCTGCGCCGCGGCCGGCGGATTGCCGGACACCGCGCGGGTCTTCAGCACGGTCATCGCCGCCTCGCCGCCGCCGCCGGCAACGGCGAAATCCTTCCAGGTATGGCCTTTGGCCTCGACCAGCTTCTTCAGGGTTTCGGCGGCGCGCTTCTCACCGGCGGAGGTCCACCAGTGCAGCACTTCGACTTCGCCAGCCTGGGCCAGCAGCGGGGAGAGACAGAGCGAGGAAAGACAGATGACGGCAGAGAGGCGACGGATCGCATTCATGGGGAAAACCTTCTTCTTGTTATTCGGAGCAAGTCTGCGCTTGCAATGTTCCGAGTCTATTCAAGCGTTCCGCGTCGCGGGTAACGAAGCGATCCGGGTTTGTCACGGGATGGTTACATTGGGATTGAGGCAGAGCAGGAAGATCCAGGCTTGGACGCGGCAAGGCCGCTTCGCGATAGAAACCTTCTACAACACGAGCAGTAGGTTCCTTCGTGCCGTCCGCCTCTCCAGCCAGGCATCCCGCAACCTATCGGCCGGCGAATCCTCGTGCTGCCCGCCATCCAGCGCGATCACCAGCATCCGCTCATGGCAGCGGAAATCGACGATGTACGGCCCGAGAATCTTCTGTCGACGAAACTTCAGCCCGAGCAATCGTTGCCCGCGCAAACACAGCCATAACGCCCGCTCCGCCTCTGTCTGCCGCTGCCGCGGAACACGGCAAAACCCGCCCCGGGAAAACCTCATGCCTACCTGCCTCGTTCAAGCGCCCGGCAGGCCTGCCCATCACTCCAGCCCCAGGCGCGGCAAGCGCAGGCTTACCCGCAGGCCGCCCTCGCGACGGTTCTGCAAACTGACTTCGCCGCCATGGGTGTGCGCGATGTTGCGCGCGATGCCCAGCCCCAGCCCGTAGCCCTGGCCGCGCGGGGACAGGCGGAAGCGCGGCTCGAAGATCTGCTCCAGGCGCTGCTCGGGCACGCCGGGGCCGTCGTCGTCGACGTGCAGCACCACCGCTTCCGGCCCATCCTCCAGGCACAGGCGGGCGCGTTCGCCGTATTTCAGCGCATTGTCCAGCAGGTTGCCGATACAACGCTTGAGCGCCAGGGGCTTGCCCGGATAAGGCTCCGCGGCGCGGCCGACCACCTCCACCCGGCCGTCGGCCAGGTAGGGCTCGGCAATGTGCTGGAGCAACAGGTTGAGGTCGACCGGCTCGACGTTCTCGTGGATATCGGTGTCCTTCACGCACTGCAGCGCTCCCTTCACCAGCAGTTCCAGTTCGTCAAGGTCGCGACCGAACTTCTCCTGCAAGCGCTCGTCTTCCAGGAGTTCCACCCGCAGGCGCAGGCGGGTGATCGGCGTGCGCAGGTCGTGGGAAATGGCGCTGAACAACTGCCCGCGCTCGTTCAGGTAGCGGTCGATGCGCTCGTGCATGGTGTTGAAGGCGCGTGCCACCTCCACCAGTTCGCTGGCGCCGCGCTCCTCCAGCGGCACCGACGGACCGCCCAGGGCCAGATCGCGCGCGGCACGCGCCAGGCGCTTGAGCGGACGGCTCTGCCAATGCATCAGCAAACCGGTGAAAAGCAGCAGCAACAGGCTGGTGAAGACGATCGAGAGCACTTGCTGCGGTTGCAGTCCCTCGGGTTCCAGGCTGACGTACGGCGCCGGCATCAGGCTGGCGATGTACAGCCACTCGCTGTCGCCGATGCGGATCTGGGTGACCAGCACCGGCGGGTTCACCGGCTCCAGGGTCAACGCATAGTGCGCCCAGGAGCGCGGCAGTTCGTCGAGCTTCAGCGCACCGTTGAACAGGCGCAGTTCGTCGGGACTGATGAATTCGACCTGCAGCTCGACCTCCTTGCCCAGGCGCTGGTGCAGCACGTCCTGGACGATCTCCAGCACCGCCTGCTTGTTCGGCGTGTCCGGCAAGGCGCGCATCTCCAACGGCCGCTCGTTCAACGAGACGAAGAAGCGCGTGCCGCCCATGCTGCGCAACTGGTCGAGGACCAGCGGCCGGTAGCCGAGCGGCAGGGAGCGGAAGTAGCTGACGCTGGCCGCCATCGAATAGGCCAGGCTGCGCGAACTGGTAAGCAGGCCCTCGCGCTGGCTGGAACGCAGGTGCGACAGCCAGAACAGGCTGGAAAGCCCTTGCGCGACCAGCAACGCGAGCAGGGTCAGGAGCAGCATGCGACCGAGCAGCGAGCGCGGCACCGGCGACCAGCGCCGCCGTTCGCTCATGGCTGCAGGTGCGGCCGCACCTGTGCCGCCAGCAGGTAGCCGCTGCCGCGCACGGTCTGGATCAGCCGCGGCGCCTTGCCGGTGTCGCGCAGGCGCTGGCGCAGACGACTGACCGCCATGTCGACGATACGCTCCAGCGGCAGCACCTCGCGGCCACGGGTGGCACTGGCGATGGTATCGCGGTCGAGAATCTGCTGCGGATGATCGAGGAACAGCTTGAGCAGCGCGAAGTCGGCGCCGCTGAGGAAGAACTCCTCGCCGTCTTCATGGAACAGTCGATGGCTGACGGTATCCAGTCGCCAGTCCTCGAAGGCCAGCACGTCGCCGCCGCGTACCTGGGTGAACTGCGCGCGACGCAGCAGGGCCTTGATCCGCGCGAGCAACTCGCGCGGACTGAAGGGCTTGCCGAGGTAATCGTCGGCGCCCAGTTCCAGGCCGATCACCCGGTCGGCCTCGTCGGAACTGGCGGTGAGCATGATGATCGGCATGCAGGCCAGGCGCTGGTGCGAGCGGATCCAGCGGCACAGGCTGAAACCGTCCTCGTCCGGCAACATCACGTCGAGGATCGCCAGGATCGCCTCCTCCTCGCACAGCGCCTGGCGGAAGTCGGCGCCGCGCGAAACGCTGCGGACCTGGAAGCCGGCGCGGCTGAGGTAGGTTTCCAGCAGTTCGCGGATCTCCTGGTCATCGTCCACCAGCAGGATCGATCGTCCGTTCGCGCTCACGAGGCTCCTCCTTATGCGGTTGCTCTCACACCGGTTCGGCTCTCGGCGTCCAGGGCCTGCTGCAAGGCAACGCCGGCGCCGAGCAGGCCCGGATGCTCGGCGGTCATGATCCACACCGGCACGTCCTGCAGGTAGGCGCCGCTGGTCTTGCCGCGGCTGGCGAAGGCCCCGGCGAACCCACTGGCGAGGAAGCGTTCGCGGAAGCGCGGCACGATACCGCCGGTGATGTAGACGCCGCCGAGGGCGCCGACGGTGAGCGCGGCATTGCCGGCGACTCGCGCCAGCCACAGGAAGAAGTGTTCCAGCACCGCGTCGGCCTGGGCGTCGCCGGCCAGCGCCAGTGCGCCGACCTCCGCCGCACTGGTCGCGCGAACAGGAATCCCGTCGAGGGCGCAGCTGATCTCATAGAGGGCGAGCAGGCCGTTGCCGGACAGCACGCGCTCGGCGGAGACATGTCCGTAGCGCTCGCGCAGACTTTCCCAGACGGCGAAATCGCGCGCCGAGGTGACCGGCAGGTCGACATGCCCGCCCTCGCAGGGCAGCACCTCCCAGCGCCCCTCCCCCAGCGGCAGCAGGCTGCCGACGCCCAGGCCGGTACCGGGGCCGATGATCAGCCGCGCGCGGTCCGCCTGGGCGCTGCCGGGGCGGACCTGCACCAGTTCGTCCGCGCCCAGCCGCGAGGCGGCCCAGGCCATGGTGCTGAAGTCGTTGACCAGCAGCAGGTGATCCAGCCCCAGTTCCTCGCGAAACGCGGCGCGGTTGATCGACCAGTGGTTGTTGGTGAAGCGGAAATCGCCCGCGCCGACCGGACCGGCGCAGGCCAGGCAGACCGAGTCGATGTTCGCCAGCGACTCGCCGACCCGCGCCAGGTAGTCGCGCACGGCCAGTTCCGGCCGCGGGTAATCGGCGCAGGCGAGCACCGCGATGGATTCCAGGCGCTGCCCGCGCCAGAGCGCGAAGCGCGCATTGGTGCCGCCGATATCGCCGACCAGGGCGAGGCCAACGGAACTTCCGTTCTTGTCGTTATTCATCGTCGTTCGAACCGCAATGCCCCGCGCCAGGCGGGACGGTCGGCAGATCTTGCCGGAGAGACCTGCGCCAGCCAAGCGCCGGCGAAGGTCGACCTATCAGAACTAGCGCCAGCCGTTGAGGCTCTCGGTGAAGCTACAGGCACCCTCTTCCGCGCTGCTCATGGCGTTGCGCATGAAGGCGAACAGCTCGCGGCCGCAGCCGAGATTGCCGTCCTGCGGCGCCGGCTCCAGGCTACGCGCCTGCCACTCGGCCTCATCAATCAGCACCCGCAATTCGCCGCTCACTCCGTCGACCCGCACCCGGTCGCCGTCGCGCAGGCGCGCCAGGGGACCGCCGGCGATGGCTTCCGGACTCACATGGATGGCCGCCGGCACCTTGCCCGAAGCCCCGGACATGCGTCCGTCGGTGACCAGCGCCACCTTGAAGCCACGATCCTGCAGGACTCCGAGGAACGGCGTGAGCTTGTGCAGCTCCGGCATGCCGTTGGCGCGCGGGCCCTGGAAACGCACCACGGCGACCAGGTCGCGCTCCAGCTCGCCGGCCTTGAAGGCCGCGGCCAGGCTGGCCTGGTCGTGGAAGATCCGCACCGGCGCCTCGACCACCTGGTGTTCCGGCGCCACCGCCGAGACCTTCATCACGCCGCGACCGAGATTGCCTTCCATCAGGCGCAGGCCGCCCTCGGCCGAGAACGGTTTGTCCAGTGGACGCAGGATCGCCTCGTCGAGGCTCTGCTCCGGGCCTTCGCGCCAGACCAGCCGGCCGTCCTCGAGGAACGGCTCACGGGTATAGCGGCGCAGGCCGGGGCCGGCGACCGTCTGCACGTCTTCGTGGAGCAGACCGCCGTCGAGCAGCTGGCGAATCAGGAAGGACATGCCGCCGGCCGCCTGGAAGTGGTTGATGTCGGCCTGGCCGTTCGGATAGATGCGCGCCAGGGTCGGCACCACATGGGACAGCTCGGACATGTCCTGCCAGGTCAGCTGGATGCCGGCCGCCTGGGCGATCGCCAGCAGGTGCAGGGTGTGGTTGGTCGAGCCGCCGGTGGCGAGCAGCGCCACCACCGAGTTGACGATGGCCTTCTCGTCGACGATTTCCGCCATCGGCACGTAGTTACCGTTCTCCGGGGTCAGCCGGCTGGCCTGGCGCGCCGCTTCGCGGGTGAGTTCGTCGCGCAGCGGGGTGTTCGGGTTGACGAAGGAGGCACCGGGCAGGTGCAGGCCCATCACTTCCACCAGCAACTGGTTGGTATTGGCGGTGCCATAGAAGGTGCAGGTGCCGGGTGCATGGTAGGAGGCCATTTCCGAGGCCAGCAGCTCTTCGCGAGTGGCCTTGCCCTCGGCGAACAGCTGGCGCACCGCGGCCTTTTCCTTGTTGGAGATGCCGGTCGGCATCGGCCCGGCCGGGACGAACACGGTGGGCAGGTGGCCGAAGCGCAGCGAGCCGATCAGCAGGCCCGGCACGATCTTGTCACAGACGCCCAGGCACAGCGCCGCATCGAACATGTTGTGCGACAGCGCGATGGCGGTGGACATGGCGATCACGTCGCGGCTGGCCAGCGACAGTTCCATGCCCGGCTCGCCCTGGGTCACCCCGTCGCACATGGCCGGCACGCCACCGGCGAACTGGCCGACCGAGCCGATCTCGTGCAGCGCCTCCTTGATCAGCCCCGGAAAGCGCTCGAACGGCTGGTGCGCCGAGAGCATGTCGTTGTAGGCGGAAACGATGGCCACGTTGGCCTGGTTCATCAGCCGCAGGGTCTGCTTGTCGCTTTCGCCGCAGGCCGCGACCCCGTGGGCGAGGTTGCCGCACGGCAGGGTGCCGCGGTGCGGCCCCTTGCTGGCCGCCGCCCGGACCATCTCGAGATAGCGCTGGCGAGTGGCCGCGCTACGGGCCTGGATGCGGCGGGTGACTTCGAGCACACGAGGGTGCATGGCAGATTCTCCTACAGACTATCAATTGTTGTTTTTACAACATAATCATCGGTTGAAGGATGTTTACTTTTCTTTCTGGACGAAATGTAATGGTTTTTACCACAACAATAGAAAAGAGACGACCTCATTATGACTATCCGCCTGGCCATCAACGGCTTCGGCCGCATCGGCCGAAACGTTCTTCGCGCCCTGTATACCGGCCACTACCGCGAGCAGTTGCAGGTGGTGGCGATCAATGACCTCGGCGACGCCGCGGTCAACGCCCACCTGTTCCAGCACGACAGCGTTCATGGACGCTTTCCCGGCGAGGTCGAGCACGATGCCGAAAGCCTGCGGGTGATGGGCGACCGCATCGCCGTCAGCGCCATCCGCAACCCGGCGGAACTGCCCTGGAAGAGCCTCGGCGTGGACATCGTGCTCGAGTGCACGGGGCTCTTCACCAGCCGCGACAAAGCCGCCGCCCACCTGCAGGCCGGCGCCGGCAAGGTGCTGATCTCGGCGCCGGGCAAGGGCGTCGACGCCACCGTGGTCTACGGCGTCAACCACCAAGTGCTGCGCGCCTCCCATCGGATCGTCTCCAACGCCTCCTGCACCACCAACTGCCTGGCACCGGTGGCCCAGGTACTGCATCGCGAGCTGGGCATCGAGCACGGCCTGATGACCACCATCCACGCCTATACCAACGACCAGAACCTCTCCGACGTGTACCACCCGGACCTGTATCGCGCCCGTTCGGCGACCCAGTCGATGATCCCCACCAAGACCGGCGCCGCCGAGGCGGTCGGCCTGGTCCTGCCGGAACTCGCCGGCAAGCTCACCGGGCTGGCGGTGCGGGTGCCGGTGATCAACGTGTCGCTGGTCGATCTCACCGTACAGGTGGCCCGGGATACCAGCGTAGACGAGGTCAACCGCCTGTTGCGCGAGGCCAGCGAGGGCTCTCCGGTGCTCGGCTACAACACCCTGCCGCTGGTGTCGGTGGATTTCAACCACGACCCGCGCTCGTCGATCTTCGACGCCAACCACACCAAGGTCAGCGGTCGGCTGGTCAAGGCGATGGCCTGGTACGACAACGAGTGGGGCTTCTCCAACCGCATGCTGGACAGCGCCCTGGCGCTGGCCGCCGCCCGCGACTGACGCGCCTCAGCGGAACTTGCGCCGACCGCGCGCCTGCAACGCCAGCAGGCGCAGGTCGGCTTCGGCGAGGATCAGCCGCTGCTCGGCCTTGTCCGCGCGCTTCCAGACGCGGATTTCCTGGCGCGTGCGACCGCAGCCACGGCACACGTCGGCGTCGAACTCACAGATATTGATGCAAGGACTCTTCAAGCGTTCCCCCTTTTTCGGCGCGGACCGGATGCGCTCCTCGCCCACCACTTCACGCCAGGCGGCGGGCCGGCGTCCAGGCGGAAATGCCTATCGGGCCGATCGAGCGGCCCGAATCCTCACTCGGCCCCGGCGTCGCGCAGGCTTTCGTAGGCCGGCGCGGCATAGATGCCGGCCTCGACGCAGAGCGCCATGACCCGCGGCAGGTCCTGGGTATAGACCAGCACCGCCTGCAGCTCGTCGTCCAGCGGCTCGCTGAAATCCACCAGCACGTAGCCGCCCTTTTCCGGATACATGCTGCTCAGTTGCACCTGGATACGGTTGAGGGCGACCAGCGGCTCGGTCTTGAGCAACTGCTTCGGCTTGATGTTGAACGCCACGTCCTTGCCGAAGGAGGCGACGATCCGGGCGAACAGCTCGGCATAGGTGTCGGCCTGGAACAGCACGATGTCCGGCAGGCTACCGACCACCACCCATTCACCGAGCGGGATCGGGAAGCTGTCGTCGTAGTTGATGTCCGGGTTGGCGGCGAGGAACGCCTCGGGGTCGGCGTAGGCCCGGGCCGCCTCGTCGGCGATCCGCTGGATTTCCTCGGCGCCCATGCAGCCGGTGCTGATGAGGGTGATCAGTTCGTTCAGGGTGTCTTTCATGGGCGGGTTCCAGGGTCGATGAAACGGAGCGGACCGGCCTCGACGGCGCGTCCGGGAGAATTCTACAGGGCGGAACGACGCTCAGCGGCGCGGCCAGTCGTCGGAATCCAGCGCCTCGCGCTCTTCGCGCATGGCCTCGGCCAGGGCACGCTCCTCGTCGTCAGCGTCCATGACGGGCGGAGCAGGCGGCGGTACTGCGGCGGGCCCGGCCTGCGCCGCCGGCTCGGGTGCTTCGGCGGACGCCTGCGAGGAGTCCGGCGGGTCGAGCAGGTCGTCGAAATCGGTCTTCAGGCCCTGCTCCATCTCGTCCAGCTCCAGCAGCAGGCTGCGGAAGCTGGTTTCTTCGCGCGGTTTCTCCGGCGCGCCGGTCTCGCCCTCGATTTCCTCGAGGCTTTCCCCGGCCTCGGCGATGGCGCGGTCGGCCAGGGCCTGGATCGAGGCGGGAATCGCATCCTCGTCGAGGTCGTCGCGCGGTGGCGGCGATACGGCTTCCAGGACCGGTTCCGGTTCGGGCTCCATCTCGCGCAACGCCGACAGCGGCGGCAGTTCGTCGAGGCTCTTCAGGTTGAAATAGTCGAGGAACGCCTTGGTGGTCGCCAGCATCGCCGGACGCCCCGGCACCTCGCGGTAGCCGACGATGCGGATCCACTCGCGTTCCATCAGGGTCTTGACGATCTGGGTGTTCACCGCGACGCCACGGATCTCCTCGATCTCGCCGCGAGTGATCGGCTGGCGGTAGGCGATCAGCACCAGGGTTTCCAGCAAGGCCCGCGAATAGCGTTGCGGACGCTCCTCCCAGAGCCGGCCGACCCAGGGCGAGAAGCGCTCGCGGATCTGCAGGCGGTAGCCGGACGCCACTTCCTTCAGCTCGAACGCCCGTCCCGTGCAGGACAACGCGAGGATCGCCAGGGCGTCGCGGAACTGCCCCGGCTCCGGCCGCTCGGCCTCGTCGAACAGCTCGGCCAGGCGCTCCAGCGAGAGCGGCTTGCCGGCGGCGAGGAGGATGCCTTCGAGCAGGGTGGCGAGTTCGTGGGGATCGGACAGGTTCATCGTCGCAACGGATACCGGAGCCAGGAGAAGTGGAAAGATAGTGGAGCCAGGCGCGCACAGCTTAACAGGACGCGCGCCGGGACGAAGCCGGCGCGACGGAAAAGCCCGTCGGGCGCCCGGCGACGGCAGCGAATGCGGTCACTCGAAATCGTCCTCCAGGGCCTCTTCCAGCGCCTCGCCCTCTTCCGCCCCGGCGGCCACCCGCAGGCGCACGTGGATGGCTCCGAAGGCCTCGTTCTGTACCAGCTCCACCAGTTGTTCCTTGACCAGTTCGAGGATCGCCATGAAGGTCACCACCACGCCGAGCTTGCCCTCCTCCAGGGTGAACAGCTGGATGAACGGCACGAAGGCGCCGCCTTTCAGGCGCTCCAGCACTTCGCTCATGCGCTCGCGGGTGGACAACACCTCGCGGGTCACCTGGTGGCTCTCGAACAGGTCGGCGCGACGCAGCATCTCGCCCATCACCAGCATCAGTTCCTGCAGCGCCAGCTCCGGCAGCAGCTTGCGCGCCCGCGCCTCGGGCGCCGCCACCAGCGGCACCAGCACGTCGCGGCCGACCCGGGGCAGCTCGTCGAGGTCTTCCGCGGCCTTCTTGAACCGCTCGTACTCCTGCAGGCGGCGGATCAGCTCGGCGCGCGGGTCCTCCTCTTCCTCCTCGGCCTCCGCCGAGCGTGGCAGCAGCATGCGCGACTTGATCTCCGCGAGCATCGCCGCCATCACCAGGTACTCGGCGGCCAGTTCCAGGCGCACCGCCTTCATCAGCTCGACGTAGCCCATGTACTGGCGGGTGATTTCCGCCACCGGTATGTCGAGGATGTCGATGTTCTGCTTGCGGATCAGGTACAGCAGCAGGTCGAGCGGGCCTTCGAAGGCCTCGAGGAAGACCTCCAGCGCGTCCGGCGGGATATAGAGGTCCTGCGGCAGTTCGGTGACCGCCTCGCCGTAGACCAGCGCCAGTTGCACCGGCACCCGCTCGGCGGCGGGCCCGGTTACGGGGGAGTCGGCGTTGGCCGGGAGATCGTCCTGCATGGGTCGGCTCATGGTGTACGGAATTCGGACGGCGCTCAGGCCGGCTGCATGAACGGCGCCGGATCGCCACAACCCACGCGGATCACTTCCGGATCCGTGTCGGTCAGGCTGATCACGGTGGAGGCCTCGCCGCCGCCGTAGCCGCCGTCCACGATCAGGTCGACCTGGTGTTCCAGGACCTGGCGCATTTCATAGGGATCGTTCAGCGGCTCGCTGCTGCCGGGCATGATCAGGCTCACGCTCATCAGCGGCTCGCCCAGCTCCTCCAGCAGCGCCCGGGCGATCGGGCAGTTCGGCACGCGCAGGCCGATGGTGCGGCGCTTGGGGTGCAGGAGCATGCGCGGCACTTCGCGGGTGGCGCTGAGGATGAAGGTGTAGGGACCGGGGGTGTGCGCCTTGAGCAGGCGGAACAGCCCGGTGTCGACCTTGGCATAGACGCCCAGCTCGGAAAGGTCGCGGCAGACCAGGGTGAAGTTGTGCTTGTCGTCCAGCTGGCGAATGCGGCGGATGCGATCCACCGCGGTCTTCTCGCCGATGCGGCAGCCCAGGGCGTAGGACGAATCGGTGGGGTAGACGATCACCCCGCCCTGGCGGACGATCTCCACGGCCTGCTTGACCAGCCGTGGCTGAGGATTTTCCGGATGGATCTGGAAGAACTGGCTCATTCGGCCCCCTTGGCTTCGGAATGACGTTCGGTATCGCGAAAATGCCTGGCGAAACGCGGCCACATGACCGGCAGGTCCTCGGGGACCGCACGGTACATGCCCAGCTCGGACCAATCGCCCGGCGCGTGGAAGTCGCTACCGGCGGTGACCATCAGGCCGAACTCGCGGGCCAGGATCGACAGGGTACCGACCTGCTCGGCCGGCTGCACGCCGTTGACCACCTCGATGGCGTGCCCGCCGGCCTGGAGGAAGTCGGCGACCAGGCGGCGACGCTTGGTGCGGGTGAAATCATAATGGTACGGATGCGCCAGGCTGATCCAGGCGCGCGCCTCGCGCAGGCAACCGACCACCTCCTCCAGGGTCGGCCAGTGCTGCTTGACGTCGCCCAGCTTGCCGGCACCCAGCCACTTGCGGAACGCCTCGGCCCGATCCTTGACCCAGCCGCCCTGGACCAGGAACTCGGCGAAATGCGGTCGCGCCGGCGCGTTGCCGCTGTCGCCCAGGGCCCGCTGGATCGCCCGCGCGCCGTGCAGGGCGCCGGGCATGCCCTTGGCCGCCAGGCGCCGGTCGATTTCCTCGGCGCGCGCCCAGCGCCCCTGGTGCAGGGCCTCGGTGGCCCGGCGCAGGGGCTCGGCCTCCAGAGCGAAGCCATAACCGAGCACGTGGATGGTGGCACCGCCCCAGGTACAGGACAGTTCGACGCCGTTGACCAGCTCGATACCGAGCCGGGTCGCCGCCGCATGGGCTTCCGGCAGGCCCTCCAGGGTGTCGTGGTCGGTCAGCGCCAGCAGCCCGACGCCCTTCTCATGGGCTCGCTGCACCAGGGCGGCGGGCGCGAGAACGCCGTCGGAGGCGGTACTGTGACAATGCAGATCGACACGCATGGCTGAATCCTGATTCCAATGAATAACGATGAAGCAGCGCCGGTTCGCTGCCTCGCGGTATCGAGACGTACCGTTCATGGGTTCGTGGAGCCCGCTCCACCTGGCGAACGCGCGGGCGCGGCGGGCCTGACGCATTCGGAAAGACAGGATGACTGTTTCAGAACATCCAGAGGTTGCTATTATGCCGCTTCAACCGTGTCCTGACTGCCACCATGAAGCAATTCATCGATTTCATCCCCCTGATCCTGTTCTTCATCGTCTACAAGATAGACCCTCAGAACGTCGAGTTCGCCGGGTTCAATCTGAGTGGCATCTACGGCGCGACCGCGACCCTGATCCTCGCCTCGGTGATCGTCTACGGCGCTCTCTGGCTCAAGCATCGCCACCTGGAAAAGAGCCAGTGGTTCACCCTCGGCGCCTGCCTGGTGCTCGGCGGCCTGACCCTGGCCTTCCATGAGGACACCTTCCTCAAGTGGAAGGCGCCCCTGGTCAACTGGCTGTTCGCCCTGGCCTTCGCCGGCAGTCACTTCATCGGCGACAAGCCGATGATCCAGCGCATCATGGGCCACGCCATCCAGTTGCCGCAGGGCCTCTGGGTACGCCTGAACATCGCCTGGGTGGTGTTCTTCCTGGTGTGCGGCTTCGCCAACCTGTACGTGGTCTTCACCTATCCGAGCTTCTGGGTGGACTTCAAGGTATTCGGCAGCCTCGGCATGACCTTGCTGTTCCTGATCGGCCAGGGCATCTTCCTGGCTCGCCACCTGCACGACGCCGATACCGGCGAAAAGCCCAAGGACTGACATGCTCTACGCGATCATCGCCCGTGACATCCCCGCCTCCCAGGAACGCCGCCTGGCCAGCCGTCCGGCCCACCTGGCGCGCCTCGAACAGCTGAAGGAAGAAGGCCGCCTGGTGCTCGCCGGCCCGCATCCGGCGATCGACAGCAACGACCCGGGCGCCGCCGGCTTCACCGGCAGCCTGATCGTCGCCGAGTTCGACTCGCTGGCCGCCGCGCAGAGCTGGGCCGAGGCCGACCCCTACCGGGCCGCCGGGGTGTACGCCGAGGTGGTGGTCAAGCCGTTCAAGAAAGTCCTGCCCTGAGGCAACCGGCCGAGCGCCGCCGCCGCGAGGCCCGGCGCCAGCCGCAACGCGGCCAACCGGCCTGACGGTTTGCGGTGACCCGGGCAGACAGTGCGATCCGTCGCTTCATCGGTACAAGGAGTCACGATGCGTCCCTCGACTGCCCAATGCCTGCTGCTGAGCCTGGGCCTGGCGGCCTCCCTGGCCCAGGCCGAAGACCCCGTCGCTCCGCCCACCGCGCCGGTCGCGCCGCAGGCCACGCCGTCCGTCGCCACAAGCCCGGTCGAACTGGAACGACGCCTGGCGGAAACGGAACGCCAGCGCGACGAACTGGTCAGTCGTATGCGCCAGGAGAACCGCCAACTGCGCGAGCAGCTGCGGATGGCCCGGGCGCAGCAACAACCGCCGCTGCTCAGCGAAGAACAGACCTGGTATGTCGCCGGCGCCGCCACCGCCCTGCTCGCGTTCGTTCTCGGCGCCCTGAGCCGAGGCCGCCGGCGACAGCGACGCGAATGGATCAATTGAGCGACACCCGATGAGCGAACTGCTGTTGATCGACGATGACCGGGAGCTCTGCGAGCTGCTCGGTACCTGGCTGGTCCAGGAAGGGTTCTGCGTGCGCGCCAGCCACGACGGCGCGCAGGCCCGCCGCGCCCTCGCCGAGCAGACCCCGGACGCCGTGGTGCTCGACGTCATGCTGCCCGACGGTAGCGGCCTGGAACTGCTCAAGCAACTGCGCGGCGATCATCCCGACCTGCCGGTGCTGATGCTGTCCGCCCGCGGCGAACCGCTGGACCGCATTCTCGGCCTGGAGCTGGGCGCCGACGACTACCTGGCCAAGCCCTGCGACCCGCGCGAGCTGACCGCGCGCCTGCGTGCCGTGCTGCGGCGCAGCCATCCGGTGCAGCCGAGCGCGCAGATGCAGCTGGGCGACCTGTCGCTGAACCTGACCCGCGGCGTGGCGCAGATCGACGGCCAGGAAATCAGCCTGACGCTCTCCGAGAGCCGCATCCTCGAAGCGCTCCTGCGCCAGCCCGGCGAGCCGCTGGACAAGCAGGCCCTGGCGCAACTGGCGCTGGGCCGCAAGCTGACCCTCTACGACCGCAGCCTGGACATGCACGTCAGCAACCTGCGCAAGAAGCTCGGCAGCCACCCCGACGGCAGCCCGCGCATCCTCGCCCTGCGCGGCCGCGGCTACTACTACAGCCACTGAGCGGGTTTCGTCAGCCTGACGGCAGCCGCTCTTTACCCAAGCTTTACCCAGGGTTGACCGCGCTTGACCTTGACCTCCCTAGACTGGGCTCATCCGGTAAATGGCCGGACCCAGAAAGGAGAAACACCATGCGCAAGACGCTAACCGCCCTGTTCATCGCCGCCGCCCTGCCGACCTTCGCCATGGCCGCGCCCGCCGCCAACGACCTGCCGCCCCCGCCGATGGAAGGCGGCCACATGATGGGCCAGCACGGTCCCCGGCATGGCGGACCGATGAAGGAACTGAACCTGACCCGCGAGCAGCGCCAGCAGATGGGCAAGCTGATGGGCGAGCAGATGAAGGCCCGCCACGAGATCACCCAGCGCTACCTGGCCAAGCTGCCGGCGGCCGAGCAGAAGGCCCTCAAGGACGAACTCAAGGCCAGCCACGAGAAGACCCAGAAGGACATCCGCGCCCTGCTCACCCCCGAGCAGCAGAAGAAGTTCGACGAACTGCAGAAGAAGCGCGAGCAGCGCAAGGCAGAGTGGGCCGAATTCCAGCAATGGAAGGCCGACAAGAAGTCCAACTGACGTCCGAGCCACCGCTACCGGGTTCTCCGGTAGCGGTCTTCCGTCCAGCCGGAATCGCATATCCTAGGGGTTTACCCACGCGGCCGGCCCGACATGCGATTCAACAGGAAAACCATGCGTTCACTCTTCTGGCGAATCCTCGCCGCCTTCTGGCTGGCCCTGCTGCTGGTCGCCGGGCTGTCCATCCTGCTGGGTCGTGCGCTGAACCAGGACACCTGGATCATCGCCCGCCATCCTGGCCTGAAGGATCTCGCCGAACAGTGGACCGCCCTCTACGAAGAACAGGGCAGCTACGCGGCCCAGGGCTTGCTGGAGCAACGCCGCCGTGACTACGGGATTTCCATCCAGGTGCTCGATGAAAGCGGCCAGCGCCTGGTCGACGGCACCTACCTGCCGCGCCCGCACCATCGCCCGCCGCGCACCAGCGACCGCAACCTGCCACGCTTCCCCTGGCGCCAGTTGAGCCAGGAATACGTCAGCCCGCAGAGCAACCATACCTACCTGTTCATCTATCGCATCCCGCACCCGGAGCTGGAGGCCTGGCACCGCGGCAGCCTGCTCTGGCCGCTCAGCGCGCTGGGCATCGCGCTGGTGGTGCTGACCCTGTTCAGCCTGCTGCTGACGCTGTCCATCACCCGTCCGCTGAACCGCCTGCGGCGTGCCGTGCACGACCTCGGCCAGACCGCCTACCAGAAGGACAGCCTGGCCCGCCTGGCGCGGCGCGGCGATGAACTGGGCACCCTGGCGCGCGATTTCAACCGCATGGGCGAACGCCTGCAAAGCCTGATCGGCAGCCAGCGTCAGTTGCTCCGCGACGTCTCCCACGAACTGCGCTCGCCGCTGGCGCGCCTGCGCATCGCCCTGGCCCTGGCCGAACGCGCCGAACCGGAAGCGCGGGCACAGATGTGGCCGCGCCTGGAACAGGAATGCGACCGCCTGGAAGCGCTGATCGGCGAGATCCTCGCCCTCGCCCGGCTCGACGCCGAGCCCGGCGCCAGCCAGCGGATCGACCTGCTGCCCTTGCTTCAGCGCCTGCGCGAGGACGCCCTGCTGCTGGCGCCGGAACAGGACATCCGCCTGGAAGTGGCCGACGACCTGAGCATCGACGGCTGGCCTGACATGTTCGAACGCGCGGTGGACAACCTGCTGCGCAACGCCGTGCGCTTCAACCCCGTCGGCCAACCGCTGGAAGTGCGTGCCAGCAGCGCCGGCGACTACCTGCGCCTGAGCGTCCGCGACCATGGACCGGGGATTGCCGCCGAGCTGCAGGAACAATTGGGCGAACCCTTCTTCCGCGCCCCCAACCAGAGCAGCCCGGGTCACGGCCTCGGCCTGGCCATCGCCCGCCGCGCCATCGAGCGCCACGGCGGGCACCTGCGCCTGGGCAACCATCCCGACGGCGGCTTCATCGCCACCCTCAGCCTGCCGCTACGGCGCAAGGCGACCGAATGACGCCGCGCCCGGACGCGCGGCAATTCCCCAGGAGCATCCGGCATGACTCTTCCCGCTTCGTTGTTCCTCGATGAACTCCCTCTCGCCCAGGCCATCGCGCCGCCGCCGGAACCTCCCGGCGACGAGCCGCAATCGCTGGTTCTGGCGGTCGAACTGGGGCAGGTCGCCCAGCAACTGCGGCAACGCTGGACGCGTCTGGAACTGAGCCTGCCGGAGCGCGGCACCTGGCCACTGGAAAGCTGGCGCCCGGCCTTGCACGAAGCGCTCTACAGCCTGCTCGGCGGCGCCGCACAGGCGCGCCCGTGGCAGCGCATCACGCTGAGCCCGCTACTGGACGCCCGCCGTGGCCGCCTGCGCCTGGACATCCTCGGCCAGGCGGAAGAAGGCCAGCGCTGGCTGCCCGCGGCCGTCGAGGCGGCCCGACGCCTGGCAGGCTGGCAGGGCGGCCGCCTGCTCTGGCACGTCCGGGGCGCGCGCTGGTGCGTGCGCCTGCTGTTGCCACTCAGCCCGGCCAGTTGTTGACGAAGGCTGCCGGATCGAGCTGCGGCGGGGTGCGCAACTCGCCCAACGGCGTGCCCAGGTAGACGAAACCGATGATCCGTTCCTGTTCGTTGAGTCCCAGGCCGGCATGCACCACCGGATCGGTGGCCATCTCGCCGGTCCGCCACATCGCCCCCAGTCCCTGGGCATAGGCACCCAGCACCAGGCCATGGGCGGCGCAGCCGGCGGCCAGCAGTTGCTCGCCGTGCGGCACCTTCGGATGGTCCTGCAGGCAGGCGACCGCCACCAGCAGCAGCGGTGCCCGCAGCGGCATGTTGCGGGCCTTGGCCAGCGCCTCTTCGGTGGCGTCCGGCTGGCGGGTCGCCAGGGCGCGGGCGTACAGGTCGCCGAGAGCCTTGCGGCCTTCGCCCTGCACCACGATGAAGCGCCACGGCCGCAGCTGGCCATGGTCAGGCGCGCGCAGGGCAACCCGCAGCAGCCGGTCGAGCTGCTCCGGCGAGGGCGCGGGGTCGCTCAGGCGGGCGTGGGAAACGCGATTGAGCAAGGCGTCGAGGGCCTCCATGGACGAACTCCTGTCGAAGACGAAATCGCCATTGTAGACGCAATCGCCGGGCCCCCGCCCAGTATCAGGCGACCCGCCCCGGCGCCAGGTGCGGTTGCAGCGGTGGCGTCAGCGGCGGCAGGCCGTAGGCGGCGCGCGCGGCGTCGCAAGCGGGGTTCGGCTGGCCGTTGGCCCAGGCCGCCTCGAACTCGCGGCAGGTGCTGGAGCGCTGCTCGTAGACGGTGCAGCGCACGCCACAACCGACCTCGCCGAGCAGGCCGACGCAGCGCACCGGCCTGCTCTCGGTGCCGCTCATGGCGACCATCTGCGGGTTGACCTGGACGGTCAGCTCATCGGGCACGACGCCGCCCGCGGAACGGCATTCCCCCCAGTAGAAGGACACACGGAAATGCGCACAGCAGGCGCCGCAGGTAAGACACGGATTGTCAGTGGACATGGTTGGCAGAACACCAGAGAAACCGGCGAGCGCCGGCGGGCGAAGCGAGATTCTAGCGATTTCGCGGCGGCTGTGAAGAGGGGCGCAGCGGCGGATTTACTCTGCGCGGACGGCTGGTAGAATGACCGGTCCGCCACCGCCCAGAGCCCCACGATCCATGGCCTTGCCGACCCTACGCACCCTCGGTTTCATCATCGGCATCTTCCTGATCACTCTGGCCGCCAGCATGCTGGTCCCGATCCTCACCATGCTCGCCTTCGACCGTACCGAAGGCATCCAGGCCTTCATCTGGTCCAGCGTCGCCACCTTCGTCAGCGGCCTCGGCCTGGTCCTTCCCGGTCGCCCCGAGCACGTCCACCTGCGTCCACGGGACATGTACATGCTGACGGTGTCGAGCTGGGTGCTGGTATGCATCTTCGCCGCCCTGCCGTTCGTCCTGCAGCAGCACATCAGCTACACCGACGCGTTCTTCGAGAGCATGTCGGGCATCACCGCCACCGGCTCCACCGTACTCAGCGGGCTGGACGACATGTCGCCGGGCATCCTCATCTGGCGCTCGCTGCTGCACTGGCTCGGCGGCATCGGCTTCATCGCCATGGCGGTGGCGATCCTGCCGATGCTGCGGATCGGCGGCATGCGCCTGTTCCAGACCGAGTCCTCGGACCGCTCGGAAAAGGTCATGCCGCGCTCGCACATGGTCGCCAAGTACATCGTCGCCACCTATGTCGGCATCACCCTCCTCGGCAGCCTGGCCTTCTGGGGCGCCGGCATGAGCCCGTTCGACGCGGTCAACCACGCCATGTCGGCGATTTCCACCGGCGGTTTCTCCACCTCCGACCAGTCCCTGGCCAAGTGGAAGCAGCCGGCGGTGCACTGGACCGCGGTAGCGGTGATGATCCTCGGCAGCCTGCCGTTCGCGCTCTACGTCGCCACCCTGCGCGGCCACCGCCGGGCGCTGATCAAGGATCAGCAGGTGCGCGGCCTGCTCGGCCTGCTGCTGGTGACGTGGCTGCTGATGGGCACCTGGTACGCGCTGACCTCCAGGCTGCCCTGGATGGACGCCTTCCGCATCGTCGCGGTGAACGTCACCTCGGTGGTCACCACCACCGGCTTCGCCCTTGGCGACTACAGCATGTGGGGCCACTTCTCGATCATGCTGTTCTTCTACCTCGGCTTCATCGGCGGCTGTTCCGGCTCCACCGCCGGCGGCATCAAGATCTTCCGCTTCCAGGTCGCCTACACCCTGCTCAAGGCCAACCTCTACCAGCTGATCCACCCGCGCGCGGTGCTCAAGCAGAACTACAACGGCCACCGCCTGGACGAGGAGATCGTCCGCTCGATCCTGACCTTCTCGTTCTTCTTCGCCATCGTCGTCTGCCTGCTCGCCCTCGGCCTGTCGCTGATCGGCCTGGACTGGATGACCGCGCTCACCGGCGCCGCCAGCACCGTGGCCGGCGTAGGGCCGGGGATGGGGCCGATCATCGGCCCCTCGGGCAACTTCGCCAGCCTGCCGGACGCCGCCAAGTGGCTGCTGGCCGCCGGCATGCTGCTCGGCCGCCTGGAAATCATCACCGTGCTGGTCCTGCTGACCCCTGCGTTCTGGCGCCACTGAGCGGCGGACCCTGGCCGCAATGTCTCTACTCAGGGACTGAAAAGCCGGTGTAAGCTTCTGCACCATGACGACTCAGCCGCAACCCGGCCACGTGAGCCTGGATAGCTCCACCCAGCCCGCCCGCGTCAGAGCCATAGGTGATTGGACGCTCGCCCACTACACGGCCCTGGAGCGCGAGGTGACGCGCCTGCGCAGCCAGGTGGCGGGCGACGCCAGCTTCGACCTCAGCCAGCTCGGCGCCCTGGATACCGCCGGTGCCGCGCTGCTCGCCGAGCTGCTCGGCGCCGAACGCCTGGCCGACCTCGCCGAGCTGGAGCCTGGCCTGCCGCGTGAGCGCCAGGCCCTGCTGAAGACCGTCGGCCACGCCCTGCACGATTTCTGCGAACCGGAAAAACCCAAGCCGCCGACCACCGCCATCGAACTGCTGGCGCGCATCGGCTGTGCCATGGAGACCTTCTGGCTGCACCTCAAGGCGCTCCTCGGCTTCATCGGCCTGACCCTGGAAACCCTGCTCCGCAGCCTGGTCCGCCCGGCCAGCTGGCGGGTCACGCCGCTGGTGGCGAACATCGAGAAGAGCGGTCTGGACGCGGTGCCGATCATCGCCCTGCTGACCTTCCTGGTCGGCGCGGTGATCGCCTTCCTCGGCGCCACGGTGCTGGCCAACTTCGGCGCGACCATCTACACGGTCAACCTGGTGGTGTTCTCCTTCCTCCGCGAATTCGCCGTGCTGCTCACCGCGATCCTCATGGCCGGCCGCACCGCCAGCGCCTTCACCGCGCAGATCGGTTCGATGAAGGCCAACGAGGAGATCGACGCGATCCGCGCCCTCGGCCTCAACCCCATCGAACTGCTGGTGCTGCCGCGGGTGCTGGCGCTGCTGGTGTCGCTGCCGATGCTGACCTTCGTCGGCATGCTCTGCGGCATCGTCGGCGGCATGACGGTCTGCGCCTGGTCCCTGGACATCCCGCCGGCGATGTTCCTGTCGATCATGGAGGACGGCATCGGCGTCCAGCATTTCCTGGTCGGCATCAGCAAGGCCCCGCTGTTCGCCTTCCTGATCGCCGTGATCGGCTGCCTGGAAGGCTTCAAGGTCAGCGGCAGCGCGCAGTCGGTGGGCGAGCACACGACCACCAGCGTGGTCCACTCGATCTTCGTGGTGATCCTGCTCGACGCCCTCGCCGCGCTGTTCTTCATGGAGATGGGCTGGTGAGCCAGGACAACCCGCAGGCGATCATCCAGGTGCGCGACCTGTGCAACCGTTTCGGCGCCCAGACCGTGCACGAGCACCTCGACCTCGACGTCCGCCGCGGCGAGATCCTCGGCGTGGTCGGCGGCTCCGGCACCGGCAAGTCGGTGCTGCTGCGCAGCATCGTCGGCCTGCGCCGGCCGACCTCGGGCAGCGTGCGGGTGTTCGGCGAAGACCTGCTGCAACTGCCGGAAGAGCGCCGTTCGCTGGTCGAGCGGCGCTTCGGCGTGCTGTTCCAGCAGGGCGCGCTGTTCTCCTCGCTGACCGTGGTCGAGAACGTCGCCCTGCCGCTGATCGAGAACGCCGGCCTGCCGCGCGCCGACGCCGAGCACCTGGCCCAGGTCAAGCTGGCCCTCGCCGGGCTGCCGGCCAATGCCGGCGACAAGTATCCGGCCTCGCTTTCCGGCGGCATGATCAAGCGCGCCGCCCTGGCCCGAGCCCTGGCGCTGGACCCGGACATCCTGTTCCTCGACGAGCCCACCGCCGGCCTCGACCCGATCGGCGCGGCCGCCTTCGACAACCTGATCCGCACCCTGCGCGACGCCCTGGGACTGACCGTGTTCCTGGTCACCCACGACCTCGACACCCTGTACACCATCTGCGACCGGGTCGCCGTGCTGTCGCAGAAGAAGGTCCTGGTGGTCGATACCCTGGAGCGGGTCGCCGCCACCGACGACGCCTGGGTCCGCGAGTATTTCCACGGGCCGCGCGGGCGCGCCGCCCACCAAGCCGCCGCCGTGCTGGAGAACCACTGAGATGGAAACCCGAGCCCACCATGTGTTGATCGGCCTGTTCAGCGTGATCGTGATCGGCGCCGCCCTGCTCTTCGGCCTGTGGCTGGCCAAGTCAGGCTCCGAGGGCAAGTTCAACTACTACGACATCGTCTTCAACGAGGCGGTCAGCGGCCTGTCCCAGGGCAGTTCGGTGCAGTACAGCGGGATCAAGGTCGGCGACGTCGCCTTCCTCCGCCTCGACCCGCAGGACCCGCGCAAGGTCTGGGCGCGCATCCGGGTGGTGGCCAGCGCGCCGATCAAGCAGGACACCACGGCCAAGCTGGCGCTCACCGGGATCACCGGCACCTCGATCATCCAGCTCAGCAGCGGCACGCCCTCCAGCCCGATGCTGGAAGGCAAGGACGGGAAGATCCCGGTGATCGTCGCCACGCCCTCGCCACTGACCCAGTTGCTGAGCAACGGCGAGGACCTGATGGGCAATATCAACCAGCTCATCGCGCGTTTCAGCAACCTGCTTTCCGAAGAGAACAGCGCCCGCATCAGCCGCACCCTGGATCATCTCGACCAGGCCACCGGCGCGCTTTCCGCCGAGCGCGAGAACGTCAGCGCGGTGATGCAGCAACTGGCCCAGGCCAGCAAGCAGGCCAACGCCGCCCTGGCCCAGGCCAGCGAACTGATGCGCAACGCCAATGGTCTGCTCAACGAGCAGGGCAAAGGGATGCTGGAGAATGCCAGCAAGACCATGGCCTCGCTGGAACGCACCAGTGCCACCCTCGACCAGTTGATCAGCGAAAACCGCCATTCGCTGGACGGCGGTATCCAGGGCATCGCCGAGCTCGGTCCGGCGGTCAGCGAACTGCGCGACACCCTGGCGGCGCTGCGCGGGATCAGCCGGCGCCTGGAAGAAAACCCGGCGAACTACCTGCTGGGCCGGGAAAAAACCAAGGAGTTCACCCCATGATGGTCGCCCTTCGCCCGCTGCGTCGCCTGTCCCTGGCCGCCGGCCTGGTCGTGTTCGCCACTCTCGGCGCCTGTTCGATCCTGCCGGAGGCGCAGGTCCTGCAGGTCTACCTGTTGCCGGTGCACAACCCGCCGGCCAGCGCCGCCGCGCGGCCGGTCGACTGGTCGCTGCGGATCGCCCGGCCGCGCACCAGCCTGGTGCTGGAGAGCCCGCGCATCGCGGTGCGCCCACAGGGCGACGAGATCAGCGTGTACCAGGGCGCGCGCTGGAGCGACCCGGCGCCGGCGCTGCTGCGCGATCGCCTGATGCAGGCGTTCCAGGCCGACGGCCGGGTCCGTGGCCTGAGCAGCGACGACAGCAACCTGCAGGCCGATTTCGAACTGGGCGGCGACCTGCGCGCATTCCAGACCGAATACCCGAACGGCCAGGCCACCGCGCTGATCCGCTACGACGCGCGACTGGTGCGCAGCGACGACAAGCGGGTGATCGCCAGCCGGCGCTTCGAGGTACGCCAGCCGGTGGATGGCAGGAAGGTTCCGGAAGTGGTCAGCGCCTTCGGCAAGGCCGCCGATACGCTATCGGCCCAGGTCCTCGACTGGACCCTGCGCCAGGCCGCTGCACAACCCTCCGCGCAGCCCTGAACCGCGTGGACTGGCCGGCTACCCCGGCCCGTCCTGCCAGCGCGCGCGGTATTCGCTGGGCGTGCAACCGAACCAGCGGCGGAACGCCCGGAAGAAATTGCTCGGATCGGCGAAACCCAGCAGGTAGGCGACTTCCAGCAAGGTCAGGCCAGGCTGCTGGAGATACTGTCCGGCCATCTCCCGGCGCGTGTCGTCGAGCAGTTGCTGGTAGCTGGTGCCTTCTTCCTGGAGGCGTCGTTGCAAGGTGCGCTGCGACAGGTGCAACGCCTGCGCCACCCGCTCGCGCCTGGGCTCGCCCTGCGGCAGCAGCCGGCACAGGGTCTGCCGGGCCAGGTGGGTGATGCGACTGCTGGCGAAGCGCGCCAGATAGTCGCCGGCGAAACGGTCGTGCAATTGGGCCAGCGCCTCGTTGGCAGAGGGGAGCGGGGCCTCCAGGTCGGCGCGGGAGAACACCAGCGCGTACTCCTCGGCATGGAAACGCAGCGGCGCGCGGAACAGCTCGCTGTAGGGCGCCAGCGGCTCGCGCGGCGCGCCGGGCAGCTCCACCAGCAGCGGGTCCAGCGCGCGACCGGTGATCCAGCGGACCATGTCCACCAGGTAGGCCAGCGAGCATTCGGCGCTCTGCGGCGGCGCCGGCAGTCGATCGCCATGCACCGTGACGCCCAGCCGATAGCCCTGTGGCGTGCGGCGGAAAGTCAGGTCGGACGCTTCCGCGATGATCCGCTGGTAACGTTCCAGGCGAGCGAAGCCTTCGGCCAGGTTGCGACTCGACATCAGCGCATAGCCCACCACGTGGAAGGCCGGCCGGCGGACCCGGGCGATGTTCAGGCCGATCGCCGGATTTCCGCTGAGCGCTACTGCCCGCTGCCACAGGCGGCTCATCGCGTCCTGAGGAAAGCGCGCGTCGGGATCCTGCAGGGCCTGGTAGTCGAGGCCCAGCTCGGCGAACAGCTGGCGCCCGTCGAGGCCTTCCAGCTCCAGGGCGAGGACGATGCCCTGGACCCAACTGGACAAGGTAGTACGTTCCGGCATCGGTCTCTTCTTGTTCTGGGGGGCACAATGCCGGCCATCGGCTGGCCTGGCGGCCCAAGGATACTAAACTGGCCCTGTATGTCATCCGTGGTATCGGCCTGCCCGCCTACACTGGACCGACACAACGAGAGGAGGCATCCCATGAGCAGCCCCGACGTCCAGCGTTTCCAGAGTTTCGCCGAGTTCTACCCCTATTACCTGCAGGAGCACAGCAATGCCGTCTGCCGTCGCCTGCACTACGTCGGCAGCCTGCTGGTGCTGGCGGTGCTCTTCCACGCGCTGGCCAGCCAGCAGTGGCTGTGGCTGCTGGCGCTGCCGCTGGTCGGCTACGGCTTCGCCTGGGTCGGCCACTTCGTCTTCGAGAAGAACCGCCCGGCCACCTTCAAGTATCCGTTGTGGTCGTTCATGGGCGACTGGGTGATGCTCAAGGACGCCTTCACCGGTCGCATCCGTTTCTGACCCCCGCGCGGCCGGCCCCCCTGGCCGGTCGCCCTCCCGGCACGACCGTCGGTCCCGGGCGCACGTGCATTCCTGAACAATCGATCAGCTGTCACTGGCCGCCACGCAAACGCTTGGTTAAGATTCCGCCAGCAACCTGGCCAGCCGCCATTCCCCGGCGGAGCGCTCACGAGGCAGAGCCGGGACGAAAATACACAGGGACCCTCTCCAGCGCATGAAGCCCACCCTCCCCGACCGCTCGCCGACGAGCCGGTCCGTCGCATCCATGCGCGAATACTATTCGCGCGTGCTGGCTTATATCGCGTGTGGCGCCAGCATCGCGGCGGGAACCTACACCCAGTATTTCAGCTACGGCATCCTCTGGATGGTGCCGTACGCCCTGCTCTACCCGCACCTGGCCTACCATCTCGGCCAGCGCTTCCGCCAGCACGATCCGCGCAAGGTGACCCGCATCCTGCTCGCGGTCGACGCCGCGCACTGCGGCCTGGGCATGGCCCTGCTCGGCTTCTCGGTGGTCCCCAGCCTGATGTTCCTGCTGGTGCTCAGCTTCACCGCGCTGGTCATCGGTGGCCTGCGCCTGCTCGGCATGGCCCTGCTGGTATCCGCCAGCAGCGCGCTGCTGGTCACCGTCCTCGCCGCGCCGCCGCTGCTCGGCACCACGCCGGTGGAAGTGGCGGCGGTGAGCATCCTGTTCTGCGGCCTGTACATCTGCATCACCGCCTTCTTCGGCCACCAGCAGGGCCTGCGCCTGGCCCAGGTGCGCCAGGAGATCGCCCGCGAGCAGGAAAAGGCCGCGCGGCTCGCGCGCAACCTGGCCAAGTACCTGTCGCCGCAGGTCTGGGAGATGATCTTCAGCGGCAAGAAGAGCGTGCGCCTGGAAACCCAGCGCAAGAAGCTCACCGTGTTCTTCTCCGATATCCGCGGCTTCACCGAACTCTCCGAGGAGCTGGAGGCCGAGGCGCTGACCGACCTGCTCAACAACTACCTCAACGAGATGTCGAAGATCGCCCTCAAGTACGGCGGCACCATCGACAAGTTCGTCGGCGACTGCGTCATGGTGTTCTTCGGCGACCCCAGCACCCAGGGCGCGAAGAAGGACGCGGTGGCGGCGGTGTCGATGGGCATCGCCATGCGCAAGCACATGAAGGTGCTGCGCCAGCAGTGGCGGGCCCAGGGCATCACCAAGCCGCTGGAGATCCGCATGGGCATCAACACCGGCTACTGCACGGTGGGCAACTTCGGCGCCGACACGCGCATGGACTACACCATCATCGGTCGCGAGGTGAACCTCGCCAGCCGCCTGGAAAGCGCCTCGGAAGCCGGCGAGATCCTCATTTCCCACGAGACCTACTCGCTGGTCAAGGACGTGATCATGTGCCGCGACAAGGGCCAGATCACGGTCAAGGGCTTCAGCCGGCCAGTGCAGATCTACCAGGTGGTGGACTCGCGCCGCGACCTCGGCGCCGCGCCCAGCTACGTCGAGCACGAACTGCCCGGCTTCTCCATGTACCTGGATACCAACAACATCCAGAACTACGACAAGGAACGGGTCATCCAGGCCCTGCAGCAGGCCGCCGAGCGCCTGCGCGACAAGGTCATCCTCTGAGCCGGTCGAGCGCCGCCGGCAACTCCTGCGTCCACTCCGAGGCCGCCCGCGGGCAGCACGCCTGCAATGCCAGGAACTCCTCCGCCGAGGCCCGCCAGGATTGCTCCCGCGCCCAGCGCGCGCAAGCCTCGCGGTCCAGCGCCAGGGCCTGGCGGCAGGCTTCGCCGAGGTCCTCGTGCATGACGCCGGTCACGCCCTGGCACAGCACGTCGAGCGGGCCCGGCACGGCGAAGGCCGCCACCGGCACGCCACAGGCCAGGGCTTCGAGCATCACCAGGCCGTAGGTATCGGTGCGCGACGGGAACACCAGCACCGAGGCCGTCCGGTAGGCATCGGCCAGCGCCTCGCCATGCCGATAGCCGAGAAAGCGCGCCCGCGGATAGCGCCGCTCCAGCGCCGCCCGTTGCGGGCCGTCGCCCACCAGCCACTGCTCGCCCGGCAGTTCGAGGTCGAGGAACGCCTCCAGGTTCTTTTCCGGCGCCAGCCGCCCGACATACAGGAACACCGGCTCCCGCCGGTCCTCAGCCGGCGACTCGGCGGGCCGGAACAGCCCGGTGTCGACCCCCTTGCGCCACAGCCGCAGGCGCTGGAAGCGCCAACTGGCGAATTCCTCGCGCAGGCGCGGGGTGCTCACCAGTACCGCCTCGCTGGGCCGGTGGAAGGCGCGCAGGAAAGCGTAGCCCCAGGACAGTGGCAGCCAGGGAATGCGGTCGCGCACGTATTCAGGAAAGCGCGTGTGGATCGCCGTGGTGAAGCCCATGCCGCGCCTGCCCAGCCAGCGCCGGGCAGCCCAGCCGAGCGGGCCCTCGGTGGCCAGGTGCACGGCGTCCGGGGCGAAGGCCTCGATCAGGGCAGCGAGCCGCCAGAGGTTCCAGGCCAGGGGGATTTCCGGATAGCCGGGACAGGGCAGGCAGCGGAAGTCGTCGGGCGAGAGCACGCGCACCTGGTGACCCAGCCCCTCCAGCTCACGTTGCAGCGCCAGCAGGCTGGTGACGACTCCGTTGACTTGCGGCAACCAGGCGTCGCTGACGATCAGCAACCTCATGCCGCCGGCTCGACGGCCGCGGCGCGCTCCGCCAGCCGCGCCTGCTCCTCGGCCAGGCGGTAGAGCTGGATGCTGCCGTCCCAGTGCTCGATCAGTGCCGTGCAGGACTCCACCCAATCGCCGCAGTTGAGGTAGTCGATACCATCGATGCGGCGGATCTCGGCATGGTGGATATGCCCGCAGACCACTCCGTCGAGCCCGCGTTTCTGGCATTCGTGGGCGATGGCCTCCTCGAAGTCGCCGATGAAGTTCACCGCGGTCTTGACCTTGTGCTTGAGGTAGGCCGACAGCGACCAGTAGCCGTAGCCCCAGCGCCGCCGCCAGTGGTTCAGCCAGCGGTTGAGCAGCAGGGTGAACTCGTAGGCGGAGTCGCCGAGGAACGCCAGCCAGCGGTGGTAGCGGGTGATCACGTCGAACTGGTCGCCATGGATCACCAGCAGCTTGCGGCCGTCGGCGGTGCTGTGCACGGCCTCGTCGACCAGGCGGATGTTGCCGAGCACCAGGCTCGAGTAGCGGCGCAGGAATTCGTCGTGGTTGCCGGTGACGTAGATCACCTCGGTGCCGCGCTTGCTCAGGGTGAGCAGGCGGCGGATCACGTTGGTGTGGGCCTGCGGCCAGTAGATGCCGCCACGCAGCTTCCAGCCGTCGATGATGTCGCCCACCAGGTAGATACGGTCGGCGTGGTAGCGCTTGAGGAACCCCGCCAGGTGCTCGGCCTGGCAGTCCCGCGTTCCCAGGTGCACGTCGGATATCCACAAGGTCCGGACCCGCTGCTTGCGGTTCGAGGTGAAACGTTGCGCGGTGCTCATCGGCGGATCTCCGACGGTGTTTTTCCGATCTTGGCCGCAGCCGGTGAAGCGACTGTGACAACCCCGCGACCGTTGCGTGACAGGCCACGGCTGTCTGTGCGCGGCGCCAGCGGTTAGACTGATCGCCTGCCTCCGGGAGCTTCGCCATGGGTTCGATCCTTTCCCTGCGCCACTACAACCACGACCAGATCGTCCATAGCCATGACCATGCCCAGTTGGTCATGGGTCTCAGCGGCTGCCTCGAGTTCGAGGTCGACGGCCGCGGCAGCCGCGTTCTGCGCCAGACCTTCGCGGTGGTCCCGGCGGCGGCCCGGCACGCCTGTTCCAGCCCCGACGGCAGCCATTGCCTGGTCCTCGACCTGCCCTGCGACGGCAGCCTGTTGCACGGCCTCGGCGAGCATGCAGAGGCCGGCCAGCGGTTGTTCGAACGACCGCAGGCGCTGCCGCTGACGCCGGCCCAGGGCCAACTGGTGAACTGGCTGGCCAGCGGGCCGATCAACGATCCGGTGATCGCCCACCAGGGCGCCGGCCTGCTCCTCGCCAGCCTGGCCAGCGAGCGCCAACCGCCGCGCCAGCGGCCACGCCTGCCGCTGGCCAGCCTGGACGCCTATCTCGACCGCCACGCCGCCTACCCGCTGCAGGTCGCCGACCTGGCGCGGCTGGCCGGCCTCTCGGTAGCGCGCTTCCACAGCCTGTTTCTCGCCGAAACCGGGCAGACGCCCATGGACTACGCGCGCAGCCGGCGCCTGCACCAGGCTCATGAACTGCTGCTGCAAAGCGGCCTGGCGGTGGGCGAGATCGCCGCGCGGGTCGGCTACGCCTCGCAGAGCGCCTTCACCGCGGCGCTGGTCCGCGAGTTCGGCGTCACTCCGCGCCAGCTGCGCCGCGAGTCGCGCGACAAAACCGGCTAGCCGCACGACAGACAAACCCGTCGCGACTCCCTACTCTCTGCCCATCGACAGACCAGGAGTCAGCATGGACACCATCGAATGGCAGGATTTCGAGCGCGTCGAACTGCGCGTCGGCACTATCCTCAGCGCCGCTCCCAATCCCCGGGCACGCAAGCCCGCCTATATCCTCGAGGTCGACCTCGGCCCGCACGGCCTGCGCACCTCCAGCGCGCAGCTGACCGCGCACTACCAGGCGGAGGAACTGGTCGGCCGCCAGGTCCTCTGCGTCTGCAATTTCGCTCCGAAGCAGATCGCCGGGGTACGCTCGGAGATCCTGGTCACCGGGGTCTACGATAGCGAGGACAAGGTGGTCCTGGCCGGCTTCGACAAACCCCTGCCCAATGGCGCGCGCCTGGCCTGAAGGATCTTCATGAATCGACGTTCCGCCCTCGCCGCCCTGCACGGTGGCGCCCTCCTCTTCGGCCTGACCGGGGTGTTCGGCAAGCTGGCCAGCGCCTCCCCCGGGGTGATCGTGTTCGGACGCGCGCTGTTCGCCGTGGTCGCCCTGGGTCTCTTCGCCCGCCTCAGCCACCAGTTGTGGCGAGCCCTGGGGCCGGCGCAACGGCTGCGCCTGGCCGGCTGCGGCCTGCTCCTGGCAGGACACTGGGTAAGCTTCTTCATCGCCGTGAAGACCGGCGGCGTGGCCATCGCCACGCTCGGCTTCGCCAGTTTCCCGGCCTTCACCGTGATCCTCGAAGGCCTTGTGTTCCGCGAACGCATCCACTTCGCCGAAGTCCTGCTGGTGGCCCTGGTCAGCCTCGGCCTGGTGCTGGTGACGCCGCGTTTCGACCTCGCCAGCGGCGCCACCCTCGGGCTGCTCTGGGCGATCCTGTCCGGCCTGCTGTTCGCCCTGCTGTCACTGGCCAACCGCAGCAATAGCGGACAGATCGGGCCGGTGCAGGCGGCGCTCTGGCAGAACCTGGTGGTCGCCCTGTGCCTGCTGCCGTTCGCAGCCTTCGAACTGCCGGCGTTGCCGGCCCTGGACTGGCTCTGGCTCGCCTTGCTGGGGGTGTTCTGCACCGGCCTGGCGCATAGCCTGTTCGTCGCCAGCCTGGCGGTGGTCAAGGCGCGCAGCGCCGCCCTGGTGTTCGCCCTGGAGCCGGTCTACGGGATCGCCTTCGCCTGGCTGCTGTTCCATGAGACGCCGGGGCCGCGGATGTTCCTCGGTGGCGCGCTGATCATCCTCGCCATCGTGCTCTCGGCGCGCTTCGGCGCCCCGGGCCGGAAGGCTCCCGCCAGCCCACGCCGGTCCGGTCCCGGGCACGCCTGATCCAGCCCGGTCCGCCTGCGCGCGCAAGCCAGGTCGGAATAAAAAAACCCGGTCGAACACGCGGGGGGAAGGGGTTCGACCGGGTGCTGCGTCCAATCACCGGAGCGTTGGCAGAGGGACGCAAAGGGAAGTGTCGGTTTCCAGCGCCTGCAGCATCCGTTCACGCGCCCGCGCCAGGCCTTTGTCACGGAATTCAGGGCCCATGTTCATGCCCTCCGCGTGGATGAAGGTGACGTCGTGGATGCCGATGAAGCCCAGCACCTGGCGCAGGTAGGGTTCCTGGTGATCGAGACCGCCGCCGGCATAGATCCCGCCGCGCGCGGTCAGGACGAAGGCGCGCTTGCCCTGCAGCATGCCCTCCGGCCCCTGCTCGGCGTAGCGGAAGGTCAGGCCGGCGCGCAGCACATGGTCGAACCAGCTCTTCAGGCTGCTGGGAATGGCGAAGTTGTACATCGGCGCCGCCAGCACCAGCACGTCAGCCATCCGCAACTCCTCGGTCAGACGGTTGGAACGCTCGAGGGCGCGCCTTTCCGCGGCGCTATGGCCGTCGCAGGGAGTGGTCCAGGCCCCCAGCAACAGTTCGTCGAGATGCGGCAGCGGCTCGCGCGCCAGGTCGCGGAGCTGGAAACGGTCGGCGGGATGCGCGGCTTTCCAGTGGGAGACGAATTCCGCCGTCAGCAGACGGGATACCGAGCCCCGTTGGCGGGCACTGCTCTCGATAACCAGGACACGGGACATGACTCGACCTCCACCACTGCGATGCAACGATGGAGGTGAGAGTAGAGAAGGATTAATCGATTAAAAAGTTGAAAAAACCGCTATTAAATATCGACCAGGTTGATTTATAAACAGGCAACACCTAGTCTTTCTGGCAAGGGAACGGGCTATTTCGCGATCTTGCAGGTCAGCTTGATCCGCAACTTGATGATGTCGCGGCCGAACTGCGCGGTGAAATTGCTGTTCTGCCCCGGCTGGATCACGCCCTTGCGTACCTTCGGGGTCTCCGGGCCGTTGCGGAACACCGCGGTGCACTCCGCCGCCTGGCTACCCAGATTGGTCAGGAGGATGGCGCCCATGTCGCGGCCGATGTCCTGGGTACTGTAGGAAACCTCGCTGCCGTTGAGCTGCTGCTCGACCTCGATCGGATAGGCGAAAGCGGACAGGGGCAACAGCGAGAGCGCGAAACAGCAAAGCCTTTTCATGGCCGGACTCCGGTAGCGACAGATGGAAAATTGGCAATACCCTGAAAACCACGGCATTCCGTACGTCAAGAGACTGGACAGCTATCCCGTACAGGATGCCGACGACACGATAAGCGAAGTCGCCCCTCCGGCGCACTCGTCATCGCCTGCCGGACGCGAAAAGGCCGGCCAGGCATCCCTGCATTCGAGGAGGCGGAAATGAAAGCGCCACGCGTCACCCTGGACCAATGGCGGACCCTGCAGGCAGTGGTCGATCATGGCGGCTTCGCCCAGGCCGCGGAGGCCCTGCACCGCTCGCAGTCGTCGATCAGCTATACCGTGGCCCGCATGCAGGAACAGCTCGGCGTGCCGCTGCTGCGCATCGACGGACGCAAGGCGGTCCTTACCGAGGCCGGCGAAGTGCTGCTGCGCCGTTCGCGGCAGCTGGTCAAGCAGGCCGGACAACTGGAGGAGCTGGCCCACCACATGGAGCAAGGCTGGGAACCGGAGGTGCGCCTGGTAGTGGACGCCGCCTACCCCGCTGCGCGGATCGTCCGCTCGCTATCCGCCTTCATGCCGCAGAGCCGCGGCTGCCGCGTGCTGCTGCGCGAAGAAGTGCTCTCCGGCGTCGAGGAGGCGCTGATCCAGGGCGCCGCCGACCTGGCGATCAGCGGTCTGATCATCCCCGGCCACCTCGGCGCCGACCTCAGCGTGGTCGAGTTCGTCGCGGTGGCCCATCCCGACCACCCGCTGCACCGTCTGCAACGCGAACTGACCCACCAGGACCTGGAAACCCAGATGCAGGTGGTGATCCGCGACAGCGGCCGGCTGCAGCCGCGCGACCATGGCTGGCTCGGCGCCGAGCAGCGCTGGACGGTGGGCAGCCTGGCCACCGCGGCGACCTTCGTCGGCAACGGCCTGGGCTTCGCCTGGCTGCCGCGGCACATCATCGAGCGCGAACTGCAGAGCGGCCAGCTCAAGCCGCTGCCGCTGAGCCAGGGCGGCGTGCGGCAGAGCCGCTTCTACCTCTACACCAACAAGGAAAAGCCGCTCGGTCCGGCCAGCCAGATTCTCATGGAAATGCTCAAGTCGTTCGCCAACGTACCGCTCAACGCGCCCTTCGCGGCGCCCGAACCCGCTGCCGAGTGAGCGCGCATGCCTGACTTCCGGCAGCGCGGCTGCACCCTCGTCTACGATGACCACCCCGGCCCCGCCGAGCGGGCGCCGGTCCTGCTGCTGCACGGTCTCGGTTCGAGCGCCCGCGACTGGGAATACCAGTTGCCGGCCCTGCTGGGCCGCTACCGCCTGCTGGTCCCGGACTTGCGCGGCCACGGCCGCTCCGGCAAGCCGCGCGATGGCTACAGCATGGCCGGCTTCGCCGAGGACTGCGCGGCGCTGCTCGACCGGCTCGGCTGCGGCCCGGTGCACCTGGTCGGCATCAGCATGGGCGGGATGATCGGCTTCCAGCTGGCCTGCGAGCGCCCCGACCTGCTGCGCAGCCTGACCATCGTCAACAGCACCCCGGAAGTCATTCCGCGCACACCCCGCGAACATCTGGAAGTGGCCAAGCGGCGGCTCCTCTCGCGCCTGCTCAGCCTGCGGACAATCGGCCGCGCCCTGGGCCGGCTGCTGTTTCCCAAGGCGGATCAGGCCGGGTTGCGAGAGAAGGTCGAGGAGCGCTGGGCGGAGAACGACAAACGCGCCTACCTGGCCAGCCTCGACGCCATCATCGGCTGGGGCGTGCAGGAACGATTGGCCGAGATCGCCTGTCCGACCCTGGTGATCAGTGCGGATCGCGACTACACGCCGGTATCGCTGAAGCGGGCCTATTGCGAGCGGATCGCCGACGCCCGCCTGGTGGTCGTGGAAGACTCCCGCCACGCCACGCCGATGGACCAACCCGAGATTTTCAACACCACCCTGCTCGGCTTCCTCGCCGATATCGACAAAACCAAGGAACAACCATGCTCAAACGTCTCCTGATCGCCGCCTGCACCCTACTCTTCGCCGGTTCCCTGCTGGCCGCCACGCCTGCCGCCAAGCCGCACGTCCTGATCGCCACCAGCCTCGGCGAGATCGAGGTGGAACTCGATCCGGCCAAGGCGCCGATCAGCGTGAAGAACTTCCTCGAGTACGTCGACAGCGGCTACTACGACGGCACCCTGTTCCACCGCGTCATCCCCGGCTTCATGGTGCAGACCGGCGGCTTCAGCGCCGGCATGCAGGAGAAGAAGACCCGCGCACCGATCAAGAACGAGGCCGACAACGGCCTGCTCAACGAACGCGGCACCCTGGCCATGGCCCGCACCGGCGTGGTCGACTCGGCCACCAGCCAGTTCTTCATCAACCTGACCGACAACGACTTCCTCAACCATGGCGCACGCGACTTCGGCTATGCCGTGTTCGGCAAGGTGGTGCGCGGCATGGGCGTGGTCGACCAGATCGCCAAGGTGCCCACCACCCGCCGCAACGGTTTCGCCGACGTGCCGAGCGACGACGTGGTGATCCTGTCCGCCAAACGCCTCTGAGTTACGCCGCAGGGGCTTGATCCGGCGGGCCCAGGACGGGCCCGCTCCAGAAGAGAGCCATCATGCTTTATCGTCGTTTCGAACGTCTGATCGACCCGTTCCGCAGCGCTTCCGAGCGTATGCCGCCCAGCGAGGTGCTGCGTTTCTATGTCCACTTCCTGCGCCAGGTCTGGCCGGTGTTCCTGGCCCTGCTGGTGGTCGGCCTGGTCGTCGCGCTGATCGAGGTGGCGCTGTTCAGCTACCTCGGCCGCATCGTCGATCTCGCCCAGAGCACGCCCAGCGCGGAGTTCTTCCGCGTACACGCCAACGAGCTGATCTGGATGGCGGTGGTGGCGCTGGTCCTGCGTCCGTTGTTCAACGCCCTGCACGACATGCTGGTGCACCAGAGCATCAACCCAAGCATGACCAACCTGATCCGCTGGCAGAACCACCGCTACGTGCTCAAGCAGAGCCTCGGCTTCTTCCAGAACGATTTCGCCGGACGCATCGCCCAGCGCATCATGCAGACCGGCAACTCGCTGCGCGACTCGGCGGTGCAGGTGGTGGATGCGCTCTGGCACGTGCTGATCTATACCGTCAGCGCCCTGGTGCTGTTCGCCGAGGCCGACTGGCGGCTGATGATCCCGCTGGTACTGTGGGTGATCGCCTACGTCGGCGCCCTCGCCTACTTCGTGCCGCAGGTCAAGCGCCGCTCGGTGGAGGCCTCGGACTCGCGCTCGAAGCTGATGGGACGGATCGTCGACGGCTATACCAACATCACCACCCTGAAGCTGTTCGCCCACACCCGCCAGGAAGAGAACTACGCCCGCGAGGCGATCGACGACCAGACCCTCAAGTCGCAGCGCGCCGGGCGCGTGGTGACCTCCATGGACGTCACCATCACGCTGATGAACGGCGTGCTGATCACCGGGACCACCGGCCTGGCCCTGTGGCTGTGGAGCCAGGGGCTGATCTCGGTGGGCGCCATCGCCCTGGCCACCGGGCTGGTGATCCGCATCAACAATATGTCCGGCTGGATCATGTGGGTGGTCGGCGGCATCTTCGAGAACATCGGCCAGGTCCAGGACGGCATGCAGACCATCGCCCTGCCGCGCAAGGTGGTCGACCGCGAGGACGCCCGGCCGCTGCGGGTCGAGCGCGGCGAAGTGGCGTTCGAGCACATCGCCTTCCACTACGGCAAGGGCAGCGGCGTGATCCAGGGTCTCGACCTGCAGGTCCGCCCCGGCGAGAAGATCGGCCTGGTCGGCCCCTCCGGCGCCGGCAAGTCGACCCTGGTCAACCTGCTGCTGCGCCTGTACGACCTGGAGAGCGGGCGCATCCTGGTCGATGGCCAGGACATCGCCGGGGTGACCCAGGAAAGCCTGCGCGCGCAGATCGGCATGGTCACCCAGGACACCTCGCTGCTGCACCGCTCGATCCGCGACAACCTGCTCTACGGCCGCCCCGGCGCCAGCGACGCGGAACTCATGGAAGCGGTGCGCAAGGCCCGCGCCGACGAGTTCATCCCGCTGCTCAGCGACGCCGAGGGCCGCCGCGGCTTCGACGCCCACGTCGGCGAGCGCGGCGTGAAGCTCTCCGGCGGCCAGCGCCAGCGCATCGCCATCGCCCGGGTACTGCTCAAGGACGCGCCGATCCTGATCCTCGACGAGGCGACCTCGGCGCTGGACTCGGAAGTGGAATCGGCGATCCAGGAAAGCCTGGAGACCCTGATGGAAGGCAAGACGGTGATCGCCATCGCCCACCGCCTGTCGACCATCGCCCGCATGGACCGCCTGGTGGTGCTGGACAAGGGTCATATCGCCGAAAGCGGCACGCACGCCGAACTGCTCGCCCACGGTGGTCTCTATGCACGCCTGTGGCAGCACCAGACCGGCGGTTTCGTCGGCGTCGACTGAAGCCTGGAAACCGGGCGGCGGCCCCAGCGCCGCCCGGCCTGCCGATCTCGCCAGAGGCTCTGCGACGGGCGTTCGCGCGACAATCATCACCGCCATCGATCTCGACTAGCACGCGCTTCGATTTTTTCCGCCAGCGAAACGGTGTTCTTATCGAACCCGTGCCCCGGCTCGATCCCGACGCCTGCAGCATCGTCCCCGTCCACCTGGCGTCGGCCACGGACGACCAAGGATGCCAGTGCTCGGTACCGGGGGTTTCGCCCCATCGCTACGGAGAATCACAGAATGAAACTTGCCTCTGTCGTGTCCGCCGTCATCACCAGCCTCGCCCCCATGGCCTTCGCCCAGGACGTGGACAAGGACCCGGGCCGCGGCCTGCCGGTCGAGGAATACCACTACGGCATGCAGCTGGACGTGAAGAACGTCCTGCACCGTACCGACAATTCGAGCAGGACCGGCGTGGTGCCGGTGACCGTGGTCTACGAGGACCACAGCGGCGAGCTGCACAAGATCCGCTTCCTCGAATGGGGCGGTAGCACCAGCAACGGCTGAGCGTCGCGACGCCCTATCGTCCCGGCCGCTCCCTCAGGCCTGGCGATAGGGCAACAGGCCGTGGGCCTCTTCGGCATAGGCACGCACCCCCGCCCGCTCCTGGGCGAGGAATTGCGCCACGGCATCGCGCAGGCCGGGGTGCGCCAGGTAATGCCAGGAACGCGTCAGTACCGGCTCGAAACCGCGGATCAGCTTGTGTTCGCCCTGGGCGCCGGCGTCGAAGCGCGCCAGGCCGGCGCCGATGGCGAACTCCAGGCCCTGGTAGAAACAGGTCTCGAAGTGCAGCCGGTCGAACTCGGCCAGACAGCCCCAGTAGCGCCCGTACAGGGTGTCCCCGGCGACCAGGCTGAAGGCCATCGCCACCGGCTTGCCATGCTGGTGGGCGAAGACCACGCGGATCGCCTCCGGCATGCGCTCGGCGAGCAGGCCGAAGAATTCGCGGCTCAGGTAGGGGTCGCGGTCGCGCACCAGGTAGGTATTGGCGTAACAGAGATAGACGAAGTCCCATTCCAGCTCGGACAACTGGCCGCCCTCCCGCCACTCGAACTCGATGCCCTGGCCGCCGACCTGCTCGCGCTCCTTGCGCAGTTGCTTGCGCTTGCGCGAGCTGAGGGCGTCGAGGAAGTCCTGGAAGTCCCGATAGCCACGGTTATGCCAGTGGTACTGGCAGCCCAGGCGCTCCAGCCAGCCATCGCGCCCGGCCAGCAGCGCGTCGGCGCGGGCATCGGTGAAATTCACATGGATGCCCGACAATCCGCTGGCCTCGGCTTCCTCGCCGAGGCTCGCGAGCAACGCCTGCAAGCCTTCTTCACCGCCCAGCAGACGCGCGCCGGCAACCGGGGTGAACGGCACGCCGACCAGCAGCTTCGGGTAATAGCGGATGCCGGCGCGCTGGCAGGCGTCCGCCCAGCTCCAGTCGAACACGTACTCACCATAGGAATGCGCCTTCACGTAGGCCGGCAGCGCCGCCCGCAGGCGACCCTGCGTATCGCGCAGCACGCGATGGGCCGGGCGCCAGCCGGTGGCAGGCGTGACGCTGCGGCTGTCTTCCAGCGCGGAGAGGAAAGCATGGCGCAGGAACGGCTGGGCGGGAGGCAGCAAGGCGTCCCACTCGGCGGCGTCGATATCGGCAAGGGCGGCAAGCGTCTGGATCGGCATGCGCGCCAGTCTGGCGCGAGACGCCAGGCAAGTGAAGCCGGTCGACGGAAAAAAATGCCGGCGGACCCCGCGATGAAACCGCCCTTCACCAGGCGAAGGCTGGAACTTTCCACGCAGGGCGGACAACCGCGACGGCATTCCCGATCTGGCCCTCTTCGGGCCCTAGATCATGCCCAGCAACAACAGGACCAACAGCACCACCAACAATGCACCGATGATCCCCGAGGGACCGTAGCCCCAGTTGCGCGAGTGGGGGAAGACCGGCAGGCCGCCGATCAGCAGCAGGATCAGGATGATCAGAAGAATCGTACCGAGACTCATGGGCGTCGCTCCTGTTCGGCTCATGGGGCAAGGGGCGGAAGATTCCGTCCCCTTGTAGTTCTCGACCCCGGCCGAACCGCGAAGATTCAATAAATCCGAGCCCCCCGGCCTCTCAGTGGATGACCTTCGGCGCCGGTCCCTTGAGCAGGCGCATGAACATCAGCGCCACCGCCTGTGCGTCGCCGAGGGCGGTGTGGCGGCCACTGACCGGGACGTCCAGGGCCCGCGCCAGGGTATCGAAGCGCAGGTCGAGGTGGGCATCCGGGAAGTGCCGGCTGACCTTGCGGTGGTAAAGCGAGGAAACCTCGATGGTCGGGTTGCGCAACTGCAGGTCGAAACGCTGGCGCAAATGCCGGTTGAGCACCGCGATATCGAACGACAGGTAGTAGCCGAGCAACGGCCGGTCGCCGATGAATGCCAGCAGCCGGCGCAGGGCCTCGTCCAATTGCAACTGGCCCTCCAGGTCGGCGCGGCGCAGCTTGTGGATGCGGATCGACTCGGCGTCCAGGCTCGGCGGCGGTTCGACGTAGAGTTCCAGGCGCTCGCCCAGGACCAGCTTGCCGCGTCGCACCAGCACCGCGCCGATGCTGAGGATGTCGGCGCGGCGCGGGTCGAGGCTGGTGGTCTCGAGGTCGAGGGAAATCACTTCCTCCGCCTCGATCGCTTCGTGCATCCACCAGTACAGGCGGCGGCGCCACCCCGGCCAGCGGCTGTCGGGCAACTTGACCATGCTGTTCATCGGGTCTCCAGGTGAAATTGGCGGGCCAGGCTCTGCTTGAACTTCTTCACCACGTGCAGGCCGTAGCGCAGCATGTCGCGCTCGTGGCGGCTCATGCCGCTGACATCCAGGCCCTGCTGGCGGCCGTCGCGCTGGCCGGCCAACTGGCGGGTCAGGCGCAGTTGCAGGAACAGTTCGAAGGACTCGGCCAGGTCATCCGCCAGGCGCGGCTCAAGCAGCTTGCGCGCCTTCAGCGCGGCGATCCGCGCCAGGCTGCCGCGCACCTCCAGGCCTTCACGCAGGGCCAGGGTACGGATGCCATGGACGATGGGAAAGATCCCGCCACGCTTGAGATCGAGGCGGGCATCCTGGACCTTCAACTGGCCGAGGAATGTCAGCGGCGTGTCGAATTGCAGGGCCGCCGCGGCGACGTCCGCCAACCAGCGCTCGCCGCCGTCGACGAAAGCGCGCAGTTCGCGGCGCAGGGGTTCGAAAAGCTGCGGGTTGCCGGCCACCGGCCAGGCGTCGGCCAGGATCGACAGACGCAACAGCTGCTCCGGCTTGCCCTCCAGCAACGTCATGCGCAGTTCCGAACGCCAGGCGGAGAGCGACTTGCACCAGTCCGGCCGGCTGGCCATCACTCCGCCGGGACAGGGCGGATAACCGAACTCCAGCAGGGCCGCGCTGAAGCGCTGCATCATGGCCAGGGCCTGTTCCTGCGGCAGGTCGTCGGCCAGGACCAGGGCATTGTCCTGGTCGGTCTTCAGCAACTGCTCGCCGCGTCCTTCGCTGCCCATCACCAGCAGGCAGCAGCGGCCGCGCAGGGTCGGCGGCAGAAGCAGCTCGAAAAGCCGCTCGAGCAACTGCTCGTTGAGCGCACTGACCAGCTGCATGATGAAGCGCAGGCGAATGCCGTTGCCGGCCAGGGTGGCGATCAGGGTATCCAGGGTTTCCGCACAGCGGCGCAGGTCGTCGAGGTCGTCGGCGCGGGCAATGCGCAGCGCGAGCACGTGGGAATGGGTGGAGAACAGGCTGAGCACCTGGGTCAGGTGCAGCAGCCCGATCACCTGGCCGTCCTCGGTGACCGCGACCCGTTCGATGCGCTGGCGGGTCATCAGGATCATCGCGTCGAACAGGAAGTCACCCAGCTCGACGCTGGCCAGCGGGCCATGGGCCAGCGGCCCGATGGATTCCTGCTCGCTGCGACCATCGCGGAAATGCGCGCTCATCAGGTCGGTGCGGGTGACGATGCCGAGCTCGGTTCCGTCCCTCTCCAGCCGCACCAGCAGGGCATCGGCGCCATGACTCAACTGCAGGCGCGCGGCATCGCCGAGGGACAGCGAGGCCTCCACCTCCAGGGCCGGCAGCAGGTGCTCGCGGGCGATCCGGGTGAGGATGAACTCGGCGAGGTTCTGTCCGTCGCGCCGGGCCAACTGGCGCTTGGCCGCCAGGTCGGCCTGGAAGAAGCGGGCGAAAGCCGGGTTCTCCCCGCACAACTGGTGGAAACAGCTGGCCGGCAACTCGTAGACGATGCTTTCCTCGATCGCCAGGTAGCGATGCTTGCTGCTGCCGGAGAACAGCCCACGGACGTCGAACAGGTCTTCCGCGGCGTACTGGGCGAATACCCGTCCGTCGTCACCGCGCTCCTCGACCACGCCCTTGAGCAGCACGAACAGCCCGGGGACCGACGAGCCCGCTTCGAGCAGGACCTCTCCCGGCGCGTAGTAGCCCACGCTGAGGGCCTGCTTGAGGGCTTCGCGCTCATGGGCGCGCAACTGGTCGAAGGGGGGCGAGGCGAAGTTGAAACTGTCAGGCATGGCTCATCTCGCTATGGCCGGGACGCTTAAACGAAAGGCGGCGGACCGGAAATCCGGCCGCCGCCTCGGGCTACGCCTTCACGTAGCGCTTAGTGGGCCACCGCGCCAGAGGCGCCCAGGCCGGTCTGGGAACGGATGAACTGCGGGAAGAAGCGCGCGCGCTCCTCGTCGGCCGCCGCCGACTTGTCGGTGATGGAGAAGAACCAGATACCGACGAAGGCGACGATCATCGAGAACAGCGCCGGGTACTCGTACGGGTAGATGGCTTTCTCGTGGCCGAGGATCTGCACCCAGATGGTCGGGCCGAGGACCATCAGACCAACCGCGGTGACCAGCCCCATCCAGCCGCCGATCATGGCGCCGCGGGTGGTCAGCTTCTTCCAGTACATGGAGAGCAGCAGCACCGGGAAATTGCAGCTGGCGGCAATGGAGAAGGCCAGGCCGACCATGAAGGCGATGTTCTGCTTCTCGAACAGGATGCCGAGCACGATGGCGACCACGCCCAGGGCCACGGTGGTCATCTTCGAGACCCGCAGTTCGTCCTTCTCGTTGGCCTTGCCGGCCTTGAACACGCTGGCGTAGAGGTCGTGGGAGACGGCCGAGGCGCCGGCCAGGGTCAGCCCGGCGACCACCGCGAGGATGGTGGCGAAGGCCACCGCCGAGATGAAGCCGAGGAACAGGCTGCCGCCCACCGCGTCGGCCAGGTGCACCGCCGCCATGTTGTTGCCGCCGATCAGGGCGCCGGTGGCGTCCTTGAAGTCCGGGTTGGTGCTGACCAGCAGGATCGCGCCGAAGCCGATGATGAAGGTCAGGATGTAGAAGTAGCCGATGAAGCCGGTGGCGTAGAACACGCTCTTGCGCGCTTCCTTGGCGTCGCTGACGGTGAAGAAGCGCATCAGGATGTGCGGCAGGCCGGCGGTGCCGAACATCAGCGCGAAGCCCAGGGAGAACGCCGAGATCGGGTCCTTGACCAGGCCGCCCGGGCTCATGATCGCCTCGCCCTTCGGATGCACCTTGATCGCTTCGGAGAACAGCGTGCTGATGTCGAAGTTGACGTGCTTGAGCACCATGATCGCCATGAACGAGGCGCCGGAGAGCAGCAGCACGGCCTTGATGATCTGCACCCAGGTGGTCGCCAGCATGCCGCCGAACAGCACGTAGAGCACCATCAGGATACCCACCAGAACCACCGCGACATGGTAGTTGAGGCCGAACAGCAGCTCGATCAGCTTGCCGGCGCCGACCATCTGCGCGATCAGGTAGAAGGCCACCACCACCAGCGAGCCGCAGGCCGAGAGGGTGCGGATCTGCTTCTGCTTGAGGCGGTAGGAAGCGACGTCGGCGAAGGTGTACTTGCCCAGGTTGCGCAGGCGTTCGGCGATCAGGAAGAGGATGATCGGCCAGCCGACCAGGAAGCCGATCGAATAGATCAGACCGTCGTAGCCGGAGGTGAAGACCAGCGCGGAAATGCCCAGGAAGGAAGCCGCGGACATGTAGTCGCCGGCGATCGCCAGGCCGTTCTGGAAGCCGGTGATGCGGCCGCCGGCGGCGTAGTAGTCGGCCGCCGAGCGATTGCGCTTGGAAGCCCAGTAGGTGATGCAAAGGGTCGCGCCGACGAAGGCGACGAACATGACGATGGCCGAGACGTTCAGCGGCTGGCGCTGCACGTCGCCGGTCAGCGCGTCGGCCCAGAGGAGCGGAGCGAAGGCGGCGAGACCGAGCGCGGCGAGGAGACGGGCGATCATTGCTGCGCCTCCTTGAGGATTTCCTGGTTCAGGCTGTCGAATTCGCCGTTGGCGCGACGCACGTACAGGCCGGTCAGGATGAACGCGGCGACGATCAGTCCGACACCCATCGGGATGCCCCAGGTCACGGACGAATCGGGACTGATACGCGCGCCCAGCAGCTGCGGCTGGAAAGCGATCAGCAGGATGAATATCACGTAGAGGCCAAGCATGATCGAAGAAAGTATCCAGGCGAATCGCTCTCGCTTGGCCACCAACTCCTTGAAGCGCGGATTGGTATCAATCCGCTGGTAGATGCTGTCGTTCATTGTTTTTATCCTCACAGCGGGGTGACGCGGAATGTCGTCGGTAACCACTGTAGGACGCTGGTGCAAGCACTCCAGACGACTTTAGTCGTAGCGTTTCGCCAGCCGCTCTAGACCGGTATTCCCGGGCCCTCCGGCGATTTTCGCAGGTTGCCTGCGAGAGAAAACGAACGCGCGCCCGGGAACCCGGGCGCGGCGTTTTTTCGAAACGATCCGGCCGCTACGGCAGCCACTCCCCGACCCGTTGCGGATTGGCCGCCACCCACTGCTTCGCCGCATCCTCGGGCTTGGCGCCCTCCTGGATCGCCAGCATCACCCGGCCGACCTCGTTGCCGTCCTTCCAGCCGAACTTCTTCAGGAACTCCCAGACCGGCCTGGCCTTGGCCTCGAGCGCCGGGTTGGCGACGGTGTCGACGTGCTCGGTGTCACCGTAGACCTTCTTCGGATCATCGAGGAATTTCAGTTTCCACTTGGCGAACATCCAGTGCGGGATCCAGCCGGTCACCACCACCGGCTTCTTCTCGTTCTCGGCACGGGTCAGCTCGGCGATCATGCCGCTGCCGGAACTGGCCACCAGCTTGTAGTCGAGGCCGTATTGCTTGATCGCCTCGTCGGTCTTGATCATCACCCCGGCGCCGGCGTCGATGCCCACCACGCGGCCGCCGAAAGCGTCCTTCTGCGCCTGGAGGTCGGCGATGCTGCCGGCATTCACGTATTCCGGGACGATCAGGCCGATGCGTGCGTCCGGGTAGTTGATGGCCAGGTTGACCACCTTGTCCTTCATCTTCTCGTAGTAGGCGCCGTGGGTGCCCGGCAGCCAGGCCGAGAGCATGGCGTCGAGCTTGCCGCGCGCCACTCCCTGCCACATGATCCCCGCCGCCACCGGCATCAGCTTCACCTCGTAGCCGAGCTTCTCGCGGATCACCTCGGCGGCCACATGGGTGGTCGCCACGCTGTCCGACCAGCCGTCCACGTAACCGATGGTGATCACCGGCTTGTCCGCCGCGGCCGCCATCCCCACCGCCGCCGACATTGCCAGGCCCGCACTCCAGCACAACAGTCGTCGCATCATTCGCATCAGACGTACCCCTTGTTCTATGCCGCCGGGGACGCTCCCCGACGGTCGCGGCACTCTGCGGTGCCGCCGTCCATCATCGGCGCGCCCGGCCACCGGACTGCTCTGAGAACGACGTCCAGCGCACCCGATAGCGACATCTCCCATACTGCGCCTGGGGCCGCTGCCGGCGTGCGCCGGGCTGGTGCGATGGAGCCGCTCTATGCCCCCGATTGGACAGAGCGATTTCCGCCAGGCCGGGCGCCCGGATAGTCTTTGCGACAAAGAGGAATGATTCTCGTTAAAGGAGAGCCACCATGCTCAAGACCCTGACCTTCACCGTCATGCACTTCATGATCGCCTTCAGCGTGGCCTATGCGCTGACCGGCAGCGTCGCGGTCGGCGGACTGGTGGCGGCGGTCGAGCCGCTGTGCAACTCGGTCGGTTTCTACTTCCACGAGAAGATCTGGAAACGCTTCGAGAAGGACGGCGCGGCGCGCCCGACCAGCACCGCCCACGGCTGGCTGCACCGCCACGCCTGAACCGGCGACGGCTGCGCTGGAGGGGCACGGAAGCGGGGAAAAGCCCGATTGAATCGCCGGCTGCAATAACCCACTGCACTAGTGAGGCTTGCAGTTGTCATAACGGCAGTATATTCACTCAGTACTTTTTCCCTCGAAGGGACCTCCTCGATGCCCCACTTCCTCCGTTTCGCTGCCCTGCTCGGCGGCCTCGCCCTCGGTTGCGCCAGCCTGGCGCAGGCCCGGGACGTGGATGCCGCCAGCTACGGCTACCCGCTGACCAACCCGTTCGAGGCGACCATCGCCACCACGCCGCCGGAGCTGCGTCCCGAGCTGCCGCACAGCGAGGACATCGACCAGAAGGATTACAGCCTGAAGTTGCGCCCGGAGCGCGAATTCGCCCTGCCGGACAACTTCTGGCCGGTGAAGAAGCTGCGCTACCGCCTGGCCCGCCAGGACCACGCGGCGCCGCTGATCTTCATCATCGCCGGGACCGGCGCACACTATGCCAGCAGCTTCCCGGAATACCTGAAGAAACTCTTCTACCAGGCCGGCTACCACGTGGTGCAGCTGTCCTCGCCGACCAGCTGGGACTTCATGGCCGGCGCCTCGCGCTTCGCCACCCCGGGCTTTTCCAGCGACGACGCCGACGACCTGTACCGGGTGATGCAGGCGGTGCGCGCACAGCAACGCGACCTCCCGGTGACCGACTATTACCTCACCGGCTACAGCCTCGGCGCGCTCAACGCGGCCTTCGTCAGCCACCTCGACGAAAGCCGGCAGAGCTTCAATTTCAAGAAAGTCCTGCTGCTCAATCCGCCAGTGAACCTCTACACCTCGGTAAGCAACCTGGACAAGCTGGTGGAAACCCAGGTCAAGGGCATCACCGACTCGCGTACCTTCTACGAGGTGGTGCTGGGCAAGCTGACCCGCTATTTCCGACAGAAGGGCTACGTCGACATCAACGACGCCATGCTCTACGACTTCCAGCAGTCGAAGCAGCGCCTGAGCAACGAGGAGATGGCGATGCTGATCGGCACCTCGTTCCGCTTCTCCGCCGCCGACATCGCCTTCACCTCGGACCTGGTCAACCGGCGCGGCCTGATCACTCCGCCGAACTACCCGATCAACGAGGGCACCAGCCTGGAGCCGTTCTTCAAGCGCGCCCTGCAATGCGACTTCGAGTGCTACATGACCGAACAGCTGATCCCCATGTGGCGGGCCCGCTACGATGGCGGCAGCCTGACCCAACTGGTCAACCAGGTCAGCCTGTACAAACTGCAGGACTACCTGCATGACAGCCCGAAGATCGCCGTGATGCACAACGCCGACGACGTCATCCTCGGTCCTGGCGACCTCGGCTTCCTCCGCCGCACCTTCGGCGAACGCCTGACCGTCTACCCCTATGGCGGCCATTGCGGCAACCTCAACTACAAGGTCAACGCGCAGGACATGCTGAACTTCTTCGCCACGCCCGCCGCCGGACAGACCCAGGTCGCCAGCGCGACGCCCACCCAGCAGGCAGGAAACTGATCGATGACCCGTACCGCACACTGGATGTTCGCCCTGCTGCTGACCGGCGCCGCCAGCGCTCAGGCCAACGCCGCCGACACCCCGACCGCGCCGGTCGAACTGCCGCCGCGCCAACTCGACGGCGACGGCTTCAGCCGTCCGCTGGACCAGCTCAAGTTCAACCCCGGCCTCGACCAGCGCGAGTTCGAGCGCGCCACCCTCGACGCGCTGAACATGTACGACCCCTGGGAATCCTGGAACCGCCGGGTCTACCACTTCAACTACCGCTTCGACGAGTGGGTGTTCCTGCCGGTGGTGCGTGGCTATGAATACGTGACCCCGCACTTCGTCCGCAGCGGCGTGAGCAATTTCTTCGACAACCTGGGCGACGTGCCCAACCTGCTGAACAATCTCGCCCAGCTGAAGGGCAAGGCAGCGATGGAAACCACCGCGCGCCTGCTGTTCAACACCACCTTCGGCGTGCTCGGCCTGTGGGATCCGGCGACCAGGATGGGGCTGCACAAGCGCAGCGAGGACTTCGGCCAGACCCTCGGCTACTACGGGGTGGGCAGCGGTCCCTACCTGATGCTGCCGATCCTCGGCCCGTCCAACCTGCGCGACACCGGCGGGCTGGTGGTGGACTACGTCGGCGAGTACCAGGTGAACTACCTCAACGTGCCGCAGGCCAGCGGCGACCATCCGGAGATCACCGCCCTGCGCGTGGTGGACAAGCGCTACAACACCAGCTTCCGCTACGGCCAGATGAACTCGCCGTTCGAGTACGAGAAACTGCGCTACATCTATACCGAGGCGCGCAAGCTGCAGATCGCCGAGTGAGACGAAGAACCGCCGCCCCGTGCGGCGGTTTCTTTTATCTCTAACCATCCAATTAATCGATGGGAATCACATAAAACTCGCAACCATATATCGACTAAAGAGGACTATCATCGAGCCATACACGAACCAGGAGGTCCCCATGACCCACTACCGTGATGTCCTCGAACTGCATACCGGCCACCCCGCCTCCGATGGCGCCGGCGTCCGCCTGACCCGCGTGATCGGCGGTCCGTCCCCGGAACGCTTCGATCCGTTCCTGATGCTCGACCAGTTCGATACGCAGAACCCGGACGACTATGTCGCCGGCTTCCCCTCGCACCCGCACCGCGGCTTCGAGACCGTGACCTATATGCTCGAAGGGCGCATGCGCCACGAGGACCACCTCGGCAATCGCGGCCTGCTCAAGCCCGGCGGCGTGCAGTGGATGACCGCCGCCCACGGCATCATCCACAGCGAGATGCCGGAGCAGGTGGAAGGTGCGATGCGCGGCTTCCAGCTGTGGGTCAACCTGCCGGCGAAGAACAAGCTGGCCCCGGCCGGCTATCGCGATATCGAGCCGGAAGACGTGCCGCGCCTGGAAACCGCCGGCGGGGTGAAGGTCACCGTGATCGCCGGGCGCTTCGACGACGGACAATTGCAACAGGCCGGCGCCGTCGAGCGGCCGGACACCGAGCCGCACTACTACGACCTGCAGCTGCCCGCCGGCGGCCGTATCGCCCCGCGCCTGCCGGATGGCCACCGCGTGCTGCTGTACGTCTACGAAGGCAGCCTGACGGTGGAAGGCGAACGGCCGGTGGAAGTCGCCACCAACCGCCTGGCGCGCCTCTCCGAGCAAGGCGAGCTGAGCCTGCGCAGCGACACCGGCGCCCGCGTGCTGGTCCTCGCCGGCAAGCCGCTGCGCGAACCGATCGTCCAGTACGGCCCGTTCGTGATGAACAGCCGCGAGGAGATCGAGCAGGCGCTGCGCGACTACCGCGACGGTGTCCTGGCCGTCTGAGCCTTGCGCGAGCCGCCCTCCGGGGCGGCTTTTCCCACCTGCCGCCGCCCCCAGATACCCAGATACCCAGACACCCAGATACCCAGGGCGCCTAGCTGCCTGGCGGTTATCCGCAGCATCCTCGCGGTGACGTCTGGGACAGCGCGCCGTTCACCCGCCCAGGGCAATCGAGCGGGTTTACCGCTCGATCCGCAGGAAGCGCTCCAGTTCCGCCCGCTTGCCCATCGCATCGTGGTAGCCGAGTTCGATCAGTTCGCTGCAATAGCCGCGCTCGAACAACAGGTAGCTCAATACCCCCGCCCCACTGGCACGGGTCGCGCCGGGACCACGCAGGAAAAGCCGCAGTACCCGCGACAGCTCCCGGTAGTGCCGCGCGGCGATCTCGTCCAGAGGACGGCTCGGCGAGACCAGCAATACCTCCACCGGCTCCAGCCCGCCCACCTGGTGGCGCACCTCGGGCCCGACCAGATGGCCGATCTGGTTCATGCGCTGCAACTGCTCGATATCGCCTTCCAGGCTATCGATGAAGGTGCTGTTCAGCAGGTGCGTGCCGATCTGCGCCAGGCTCGGCGGTCGATCGGAGGGTGGCAGGCCGGTCATGGCACTGTCGCCGCCGGTGGCCGGGTTGCCGCTGACGCCGATCACCAGCACCCGCGAGGCCCCCAGGTGCAACGCCGGACTGATCGGCGCCTGGGAACGCACCGCGCCGTCACCGAAGTATTCGCGGTTGATCCGCACCGGCGGGAACAGCAGCGGGATCGCCGCGCTGGCCAGCAGATGCCGAAGTTCGAGACGGGTGGGAATGCCCAGGCGCCGATGGCGTATCCAGGGATCGATGGTCGCTCGCCCCTGGTAGAAGGTCACCGCCTGTCCCGAGTCATAGCCGAACGCGGTCACCGCCACCGCGCGCAACTGGCGCTGGCGTACCGCCGCGTGGATCCCGGAGAAATCCAGTTCGCGCGCCAGCAGTTCGTGCAACGGACGGTTGTCCAGCAGCGCCACCGGCACCCGCCGACCCAGGCCGAGCAGGCTGTGGCCGAGGAAGCGCGCGGCCTGGCGGGTCACGCCCGGCCAGTCGCTGCGATAGACATGATCGGTGCGGAAGCCTTGCCAGACCGCGGTCAGGCGCTGGATCGCCTGGCGGAATTGCAGGGCGCCGCAAGCCAGGCCAACGGCGTTGATGGCGCCGGCGGAGGTACCGACGATGACCGGGAAGGGATTGCCGGCGCTGTCCGGCAGCAGGTCGGCGATGGCGGCCAGGACGCCGACCTGGTAGGCCGCGCGGGCGCCGCCGCCGGAAAGGATCAGGCCGGTGAGCGGCGGACGTGGGGCAAGGGGATCGGACACAGCGGGGCTTCCGTCATGAACTGCGGCGAGTATAGCCAGACCCCGCGCACGTCCGGAATGCCCGTCCTCAGCGCTTGCGCCGTTTCGGATAGAGCCTGGCTTCGCCTTGCGGGCGGGTCTTGAAACGCCGGTGCGCCCACAGGTACTGCTCGGGCTGCTGGCGCACGCAACGCTCGACCCACTGGTTGATCCGCAGGCAATCGGCTTCCTCGCTCTCGCCGGGGAAGTCCTCCAGCGGCGGGTGGATGGTCAGCCGGTAGCCACTGCCGTCGGCCAGGCGGCTCTGGGTGAACGGCAACACCCGCGCCCGGCCCAGGCGGGCGAACTTGGTGGTGGCGGTGACGGTGGCCGCCGGGATGCCGAACAGCGGCACGAACAGGCTCTGCTTGGCGCCGTAGTCCTGGTCCGGCGCATACCAGATGGCCCGGCCGGCGCGCAGCACCTTGAGCATGGCGCGCACGTCCTCGCGCTCGATGGCGGTGGCGTCGAGGTTGTGCCGCTCGCGGCCACGACGCTGGACGTAGTCGAACACCGGGTTGCCATGCTCGCGGTACATGCCGTCGATGGTGTGCACCTGGCCGAGCAGCGCCGCGCCGATCTCCAGTGTGGTGAAATGCAGGGCCATGAGGATCACCCCCTCGCCCTTCGCCTGGGCCTCGCGCAGGTGTTCCAGGCCTTCTATATGGGCCAGGCGCGCCAGGCGCGCCTTCGGCCACCACCAGCTCATGGCCATCTCGAAGAAGGCGATGCCGCTGGAGGCGAAGTTCTCCTTCAGCAAGCGCTCGCGCTCGGCCGGCGACTTTTCCGGAAAGCACAGTTCGAGATTGCGCGCGGCGATTTCCCGGCGCGAGCCGACCAAGCGGTACATCAGCGCCCCCAGGCCGCGGCCGAGCGCCAGCAGGACGGGATACGGCAACTGCACCACCAGCCAGAGCAGCCCCAGGCCGAGCCAGAGCGGCCAGTAGCGGGGATGGAGGAAGGCGGTGGAGAAACGGGGGCGATCCATGGACGGTTCCGGCGACGATCAAAGCCCGCCATTCTACCCTGCCCGCCGCCCCGGCGGGACGCCGCGTCGCCGATCGACGCCGGCCCGGCTATCTGCCACGCTTGCGGGCATCCGGTGTTCTCGTTATAAGTCCCTGCAATTCAACGACCGACAAGCCCCATGAGCCAAGCCGACCTCCTCGATCAAGACCCCGTATTCCAGCTCAAGGGCAGCATGCTCGCGGTGACCATCCTCGAACTGGCGCACAACGACCTGGCGAGGCTCGAGCGGCAACTCGCCGACAAGGTGGCGCAGGCGCCGAACTTCTTCCGCGATACCCCCCTGGTCATGGCCCTCGACAAGTTGCCCGAGGGCGAAGGCCGCCTGGACCTGCCGGCGCTCCTCGAAGTCTGCCGCCGCCATGGCCTGCGCACCCTGGCGATCCGCGCCGGACGCGAGGAAGACATCGCCGCCGCCCAGGCCCTCGACCTGCCGGTGCTGCCGCCGTCCGGCGCCCGCGAACGGCCGCTGGACATCAAGGACAGCGCCCCGCGCAAGCCCGCCGAAGAGGTCCGGCCGAGCGCCGGGGAACCCAGGCCCGAGCCGGCCAAGCCGGAAGAGAAGCCCGCCGAACCCGCCAGCCGTCCGACCAAGGTGGTGAAGACCCCGGTACGCGGCGGCATGCAGATCTATGCCGCCGGCGGTGACCTGATCGTGCTGGCCGCGGTGAGTCCCGGCGCGGAACTTCTCGCCGACGGCAACATCCATGTGTACGGCCCGATGCGCGGACGCGCGCTGGCCGGTGTCAAAGGCGATGCCACGGCACGGATCTTCTGCCAGCAACTGGCCGCCGAACTGGTCTCCATCGCCGGTAACTACAAGGTCGCGGAGGACCTGCGACGCAGCCCGCAGTGGGGCAAGGCGGTGCACGTCAGCCTGTCGGGTGACGTGTTGAACATCACCCGCCTTTAACGGATACTGCCGCCACTTTCAGGGACCAGAATTCTTACGTTTTTCATTGGGGTGAATCACCTTGGCCAAAATTCTCGTAGTCACTTCCGGTAAGGGTGGCGTCGGTAAAACCACCACCAGCGCAGCGATCGGCACCGGCCTGGCCTTGCGCGGTTTCAAGACCGTCATCGTCGACTTCGACGTCGGCCTGCGCAACCTCGACCTGATCATGGGCTGCGAACGCCGCGTGGTGTACGACTTCGTCAACGTCGTCAACGGCGAGGCCACCCTCACCCAGGCCCTGATCAAGGACAAGCGCCTCGAAAACCTGCATGTCCTGGCCGCCAGCCAGACCCGTGACAAGGACGCCCTGACCAAGGAAGGCGTCGAGAAAGTCATGGCCGAACTGCGCAAGGACTTCGAATACATCATCTGCGACTCCCCGGCGGGCATCGAGAAAGGCGCCCACCTGGCCATGTACTTCGCCGACGAGGCGATCGTCGTGACCAACCCGGAGGTTTCCTCGGTGCGCGACTCCGACCGCATGCTCGGCCTGCTGGCGAGCAAGTCGCAGCGCGCCGAGAAGGGCGAGGAGGCGATCAAGGAACACCTGCTGCTGACCCGCTACAACCCCGAGCGCGTCACCAAGGGCGAGATGCTCGGCGTCGACGACGTCGAGGAGATCCTCGCCATCCGCCTGCTCGGGGTGATCCCGGAATCCCAGGCCGTGCTCAAGGCGTCCAACCAGGGCGTGCCGGTGATCCTCGACGAGCAGAGCGACGCCGGCCAGGCGTACAGCGACGCCGTCGACCGCCTGCTCGGCAAGGAAATACCGCATCGATTCCTCGATGTGCAGAAGAAAGGATTCCTGCAAAGACTGTTCGGAGGACGTGAATGAGCCTTTTAGACTTCTTTCGCAGCCGGAAATCGCAGAACAGCGCTTCCATCGCGAAAGAACGACTGCAGATCATCGTTGCCCACGAACGTGGCCAGCGCGCGCAGCCGGATTATCTGCCCCAGCTGCAGAAAGACCTGCTGGAAGTGATCCGCAAGTACGTGCCGATCGACCAGGAGCAGATCCAGGTCGAACTGGAGAACCAGGGCAACTGCTCGATCCTGGAACTCAACATCACCCTGCCGGATCGTTGATTCGCGTGGGGTCCATACTGCGGCGGCCACTGGCCGCCGCAGTCGTTTCACCGGGCCTGCCCGCCAGGTCCCCTGCCGCCTCCCGGCGATGAGCCCGTTCGCTATGCCGCTGTCCCAGATCCGCATCGTTCACCAGGATGACGCCCTGCTGGTGGTCGACAAACCCACCCTGCTGCTGTCGGTACCCGGCCGCGCCGACGACAACAAGGATTGCCTGGTTACCCGCCTGCAGGAAAACGGCTACCCCGAGGCCCGCATCGTGCATCGCCTGGACTGGGAAACCTCCGGCCTGATGGTGCTCGCCCGTGACGCCGACAGCCACCGCGAGCTGTCCCGCCAGTTCCACGACCGCGAGACGGAGAAGGCCTATACCGCCCTCTGCTGGGGACTGCCGGAGCTGGACAGCGGACGCATCGAGCTGCCGCTGCGCTACGACCCGCCGACCAAGCCGCGCCACGTGGTGGACTTCGAGCACGGCCGCCACGCCCTGACCTTCTGGCGCGTGCTGGAGCGCCACGAGCGCTGGAGCCGGGTCGAGCTGACGCCGATCACCGGCCGCTCTCACCAGTTGCGCGTGCACATGCTCTCCATCGGCCATCCGCTGCTCGGCGACCGCCTCTACGCCAACCCCGAGGCGCTGGCCGCCCACGACCGCCTGTGCCTGCACGCCAGCCTGCTGTGCCTGACCCATCCGCGGAGCGGCGAACGCCTGCGCTTCGAGTCAGCGGCACCGTTCTGAGCCCTCCACGCGACGCCCACCCGGCTTTGGCCGGGCAGCGCCCGCCGATTTCCGGGACCCGCTTTGCCATACAACGACCAACTTCCGCTTTTCCTGGCCGGCCCCGCCGCCAACGACCTGAACCCCGTCGGACAATACGATAGACTGCATGGATTGCCGTCCGGAGCCCCTATGCGCGCAGAACTCAACCAGGGCCTGATCGATTTCCTCAAGGCCTCGCCCACGCCTTTCCACGCCACCGCCAGCCTCGCCCGCCGCCTGGAGGCCGCCGGCTACCGTCGCCTCGACGAGCGCGATGCCTGGCACACCGAGGCCGGCGGGCGCTACTACGTGACCCGCAACGACTCCTCGCTGATCGCCATCCGCCTCGGTCGCCGCTCGCCGCTGGAAAGCGGCTTCCGCCTGGTCGGCGCGCACACCGACAGCCCCTGCCTGCGGGTCAAGCCGAACCCGGAGATCGCCCGCAACGGCTTCCTCCAGCTCGGCGTCGAAGTCTACGGTGGCGCCCTCTTCGCCCCCTGGTTCGACCGCGACCTGTCGCTGGCCGGCCGGGTGACCTTCCGCGCCAACGGCAAGCTGGAAAGCCGCCTGGTCGACTTCCGCAAGGCGATCGCGGTGATCCCCAACCTGGCCATCCACCTCAACCGCGCCGCCAACGAAGGCTGGCCGATCAACGCGCAGAACGAACTGCCGCCGATCATCGCCCAGCTGGCGCCGGGCGAGGCCGCCGACTTCCGCCTGCTGCTCGACGAACAGCTGCTGCGCGAGCACGGCATCACCGCCGACGTGGTGCTGGACTACGAGCTGTCGTTCTACGACACCCAGTCCGCCGCGGTGATCGGTCTCAACGACGAATTCATCGCCGGGGCGCGCCTGGACAACCTGCTGTCCTGCCATGCCGGCCTGGAAGCCCTGCTCAACGCCGAGGGCGACGAGAACTGCATCCTGGTCTGCACCGATCACGAAGAGGTCGGTTCCTGTTCGCATTGCGGCGCCGATGGTCCGTTCCTCGAGCAGGTGCTGCGCCGCCTGCTGCCGGAAGGCGACGCCTTCAGCCGGGCAATCCAGCGCTCGTTGCTGGTCTCGGCCGACAACGCCCACGGCGTACACCCGAACTATGCCGACAGGCACGACGCCAACCACGGCCCGGCGTTGAATGGCGGCCCGGTGATCAAGATCAACAGCAACCAGCGCTACGCCACCAACAGCGAAACCGCCGGCTTCTTCCGCCACCTCTGCCAGGACAGCGAAGTGCCGGTGCAGAGCTTCGTGACCCGCAGCGACATGGGCTGCGGCTCGACCATCGGCCCGATCACCGCCAGCCAGGTCGGCGTGCGCACCGTCGACATCGGCCTGCCGACCTTCGCCATGCACTCGATCCGCGAGCTCGCCGGCAGCCACGACCTGGCTCACCTGGTCAAGGTGCTCGGCGCCTTCTACGCCAGCAGCGAGCTGCCCTGACCGCCAGCCACGTCCACGCCCCGGGCATTCGTCCGGGGCCACTCAGGCGTGTGCAGCGCGCCATTCGCTGCGCAACAGCGTGTAGATCGCATGGTCATGGGCACGCCCGGCGATGATCTCGTTGGCCCGGATCACTCCGTCGCGCCGGAAGCCCTGGCGCTCGGCGGCGCGCTGGCTGCGCAGGTTCTCGGTGGAACAGCGGATCACCAGGCGCTGCCGGTCGTAGCCAAGGAAACCGAGTTCGATCGTCTTCCCCAGCGCGCTGGCGAGCAGCCCGCGTCCTTGTGCGGACGCCGCCAGCCAGTAGCCTATGCTGGCGCTGCGGCTGTCCTCGGTGAAGTCGTGCAGGTCGATGACGCCGACCAGGCATCCGGATTCGACGATCCCGCAGCGGCAGCTCCTGCGCTCCGCCCACAACCGCTGGCCTTCGCCAATGAAACGGCGGGTATCGTCCGCGCTCTGCGTCAGCGGCACCCACGGCATCCAGGGCGCCAGGTGCTCGCTGTTGGCACGCACCAGGCGGAACAGTTCCTCCGCGCGCGGCTGGTCGAGCAGCTCCAGATGCAGGTCGGACGAAATCGGCAGTATGAACATGCGAGGGCTCCTTTTCCCGGTGCCCCATCCTCGCAGAAGACGCCGCAGGTCGTCGACGCGTGGCGTTACTGCGGTACCTCGACGCTGATATGGATGGCATCGTGGCGCCAGAACTCCAGGTCGCAGTCGATCAGCCGACCATGCTGGTCACGGTTGATCCGGCTGATGCGCAGGGCCGGGCTGCCCACGGCCACCTTCAGCGGCGCCGCGGCCTCGGCATGCAGCGCTGTGGGCACCATGTCGAAACGCACCCGCCCATAGTGGATACCGTACTCGCTGGCATAGAGCTCGGTCAGCGAGCGGGTCAGGTCGTGGCCGAGGATACCGGGGAAGTACTGCGCGTTCAGGTAGTGTTCGACGTACAGCACCAGCCGCCCGTCCACCCGCCGCGCCCGGCGGATCTGGTAGACGCTGGACAGCGCCGGCAGCTCCAGCAGCTCGCAGACCGCCGCGCTCGCCGGCATCTGCCGGGCCGAGAGCACCTCGGTGGCCGGCACCCGCCCCTGTTCGCTGACCATCGCGTGGAAGTGGCTGCGTACCAGCGGGTTGTAGGCCAGCCGCTCGGGGGAGACGAACCAGCCGCGGCGTTCCTCGCGATAGATCAGGCCCTGCGACTCCAGCTGGATCAGCGCCTCGCGCAGGGTGATCCGGGTCGTCGCGAACAGCTCGCTGAGCTTGCGCTCGGCCGGCAGCTTGCCACCCGCCGGCAGCAGACCATGGCCGATCTGCTCGCTGAGCGCCCGGCAGATCGCCGTTACGGTGGGTAGCGCTTCGTCACGCATGCACTGCTTCCTTTTGGTCTAGTCCAGCCCCATCGCGGGGCGCCGACGCCGGCCAGCGCCATGCGTCCGGCTCGTCCGATGCTAGGAAACACAGATGACCGGGACGTGACAGACACATGTCAACACCTCCTTCCGGCACCCTTCCGCCCCCATGGAACCGGGGCTTTAAGCATGGTCTACGCTTCTGCGGATGCAAGCCGCGGCGATACCGGGCGCGGCTAGCTGACATGAAACCGTCATCCAGCGGTTCTAGATTGGCCTGGGTCTTGCTGATCTAGACCACACCCACGGCAGGCCTGCCCGCACGGAGCGACGAGAACTCCGAGACTGCCGGCCCGAATCTCTCGAACGAAGGAGCACCGAATGAAACGCATGCTTGCTTCACTGCTGGGAACCGCCATCGCCCTCGGCAGCGGCCTGGCGCTGGCCACCGAGGCCGACCTACAGGCCCTGGAACAGGCCGCCCGCAAGGAAGGCCAGGTCAACAGCGTCGGCATGCCCGACAGCTGGGCGAACTGGAAGGACACCTGGAGGGATCTTGAGAGCAAGTACGGGCTCAAGCATATGGACACCGACATGAGCTCGGCCCAGGAACTGGCCAAGTTCAAGGCCGAGAAGGACAACGCCAGCGCCGACATCGGCGACGTCGGCGCCGCCTTCGGTCCCATCGCCGTGCAACAGGGCGTCAGCCAGCCATACAAGCCGAGCACCTGGGAACAGATCCCGGCCTGGGCCAAGGACCAGGACGGCCACTGGGCGCTCGCCTACACCGGGACCATCGCCTTCATCGTCAACAAGCAACTGGTGAAGGACGTGCCGCACAGCTGGGCGGACCTGCTGCAGGGCAAGTACAAGGTCACCATCGGCGACGTCGGCGCTGCCGCCCAGGCGGTCAATGGGGTGCTCGCCGCGGCCATCGCCAACGGCGGCGACGAGAAGAACATCGGGCCGGGCCTGGAGTTCTTCGGCAAGCTCGCCAGGCAGGGCCGCCTGTCGTTGACCAACCCGGTGATCGCCACCCTGGAAAAGGGCGAAGTCGAGGTCGGCATCGTCTGGGACTTCAACGGCCTCAGCTACCGCCAGCAGATCGACCCGGAGCGCTTCGAGGTGCTGATCCCCTCGGACGGCTCGGTGATCTCCGGCTACACCACCATCATCAACAAGTACGCCAAGCATCCGAACGCCGCCAAGCTCGCCCGCGAGTACATCTTCAGCGACGCCGGGCAGATCAACCTGGCCAAGGGCAACGCGCGCCCGATCCGCGCCGAGAGCCTGACCCTGCCGGACGACGTGAAGGCCCGGCTGCTGCCCAACGAGCAGTACGCCAAGGCCCAGCCGATCAAGGACGCCAAGGCCTGGGAGGAAACCTCCAAGCGCCTGCCGCGGCAGTGGCAGGAAGCGGTGATCATCAACATGCAGTGACGCGGAGCGCGGCCGCCCTCGCCGGCGGCCGTCCCGCATAGATGGATACCCGAATGCGCCACGACGTCATCCTCGTCCTCCTGGACGGCCTCAACCACAGCGTCGCCCGCGACTGCATGGGGCATCTCCAGGCCCTCTGCGGCGCCGGCCGCGGCCAGTCGTACCGCCTGGAATGCGAGCTGCCTTCGCTGTCCCGGCCGCTCTACGAATGCATCCTCACCGGGGTGCCGCCGATCGATAGCGGCATCCTGCACAACGACGTGGTGCGCCTGAGCCAGGAGCAGAGCCTGTTCCACTACGCCCGCGCGGCCGGCCTGAGTACCGCGGCGGCGGCCTACCACTGGGTCAGCGAGCTGTACAACCGCGCGCCGTTCGACCCGGCCCGCGACCGCCACACCGACGACGGCGCCCTGCCGATCCAGCGCGGACATTTCTACTGGAGCGACCATTATCCGGACTCGCACCTGTTCGCCGACGCGGAAAGCCTGCGTCGCCGGCACGCACCGAACTTCATGCTGGTCCACTCGATGAACATCGACGACGCCGGGCACAGGCATGGCCTCGACAGCGCGGTCTATCGCAACACCGCGCGGCGCGCCGACGCGCTGCTGTCGGAATACCTGCACCAGTGGCTGGCGGCCGGCTACCAGGTGGCGATCACCGCCGACCACGGAATGAACGAGGACCGCAGCCACGGCGGCATCCTCGAGGAGGAACGCGAGGTGCCGCTGTTCGTCTTCGGCGACGCCTTCAGTCGCGACGACCTGGCGCAACCGCTGCAGACCGACCTCTGCGGCACGCTCTGCGAAATCCTCGGCGCCGCACACGACAAGCCCGTCTGCCGGGAGCTGCTCGCCTCATGAAACGACTATCCGGCAGATGGCTGGCGCTGCTGCTCCTGCTGCCCTTCGCGGCGTTCTTCGTGATTTTCCAGTTAGCGCCGCTGGCCTGGGTCGCGCTGAACAGCCTGAAGGCCAGCGACGCCTGGAGCCTGGCCAACTACCTGGAGCTGTTCGGCTCGCCCTTCTACCGCCAGGCGATCCGCCACAGCCTGGAGATCGCCGGCTGGTCGAGCCTGCTCGGCCTGCTCGTCGCGGTGCTCGGCAGCCATTCGCTGCGCCACGTCGACAGCCGCCTGCGCGACTTCGTCATGGCCTTCTCCAACATGACCAGCAACTTCGCCGGGGTGCCGCTGGCGTTTGCCTTCATCATCCTGCTCGGCTTCAACGGCGCGCTGACCCTGTTGCTCAAGCAGGCCGGCTGGATCGACGACTTCAATCTCTACTCGAAGACCGGCCTGATCATCCTCTATACCTATTTCCAGATTCCCCTCGGAGTGATGCTGCTCTACCCGGCCTTCGATGCCCTGCGCGAAGACTGGCGCGAGTCCGCCGCGCTGCTCGGCGCCAACGGCTGGCAGTACTGGCGGCACATCGGCATCCCGGTGCTGACCCCGGCGCTGCTGGGCACCTTCGTCATCCTCCTGGCCAACGCCCTCGGCGCCTACGCCACGGTGTACTCGCTGACCACCGGCAACTTCAACGTGATCCCGATCCGCATCGGCGCGCTGGTCGCCGGCGACGTGTTCCCCGACCCGAACATGGCCAGCGCCCTAGCCATGGTGCTGGTCGGCCTGATGACCCTGATCACCCTGGTCCACCAATGGCTGCTGCGCAGGAGCTACCATGTCGCGCGCTGAACGAGGTCCCGTCGCGCTCTACCATCGCCTGGTGGTCTGCGCGCTGTTCCTGATCCTGGTCCTGCCGCTGGCGGCGACCCTGCTCTACTCGCTGGCCACCCAATGGTCGGCGACCCTGCTGCCCGACGGCCTGACCCTGAAGTGGTACCTGACGCTGTGGAGCGACCAGCGCTTCCTGCTGGCCTTCGGCCGCTCGCTGCTGGTCTGCTTCGGCGCCCTGGCGTTCAGCGTGCTGCTGATCCTGCCGCTGATGTTCGTCATCCACTACCGTTTCCCGCGCCTGGACGGGGTGATGAACGTGCTCATCCTGCTGCCCTTCGCGGTGCCGCCGATCGTGTCCTCGGTAGGCCTGCTGCAGCTCTACGCCAGCGGACCGCTGGAAATGATCGGCACGCCCTGGGTGCTGGTCGGCTGCTACTTCACCATCGCCCTGCCGTTCATGTACCGGGCGATCACCAACAACCTGCAGGCGATCAACCTGCGCGACCTGATGGATGCCGCCCACCTGCTCGGCGCCAGCACCTGGAAAGCTGCGCTGCTGGTGGTGCTGCCGAACCTGCGCAAGGGCGTGATGGTGGCCCTGCTGCTGTCGTTCTCCTTCCTCATCGGCGAATTCGTCTTCGCCAACCTGCTGGTCGGCACCCGCTACGAGACCCTGCAGGTATTCCTCAACAACATGCGCAACAGCAGCGGCCACTACACCAGCGCGGTGGTGGTCTCCTACTTCGTGTTCGTCCTGGTCCTGACCTGGGCGGCCAACCGACTGAACAAGGACAAGGCCTGATCATGTCGTTCGTCAGTGTCGAGCAGCTCGACAAGAGCTACGGTGCCACCAGCATCTTCCGCGATATCGACTTCGCCGCCGCCCGCGGCGAGTTCGTCACCCTGCTCGGCCCCAGCGGCTGCGGCAAGTCCACCCTGTTGCGCTGCATCGCCGGGCTTACCGAGGTCGATGGCGGGCGCATCCTCATCGACGGCGAGGACGTGGTGCCGTTGCCGCCGCAGAAGCGCGGCATCGCCATGGTGTTCCAGAGCTACGCGCTGTTTCCCAACATGAGCGTGCAGCAGAACATCGCCTTCGGCCTGCGCATGCAGAAGGTGCCGGCGGCGGAACTGCAGAAGCGTGTTGCCGAAGCCATCGAACTGGTGGAGTTGGGCGACTACGCCGCGCGCTACCCGCACCAGCTTTCCGGCGGGCAGTGCCAGCGCGTGGCGCTGGCCCGTTCGCTGGTGACCCGGCCGCGCCTGCTGTTGCTCGACGAGCCGCTGTCGGCCCTCGACGCGCGCATCCGCAAGCACCTGCGCGAACAGATCCGGCGGATCCAGCAGGAGCTGGGGCTGACCACCGTATTCGTCACCCACGACCAGGAGGAGGCGCTGACCCTGTCCGACCGCATCGTCCTGATGAACGCCGGGCGCATCGTCCAGAGCGGCGACGCGGAGACCCTCTACACCGCGCCGGAAAACGCCTTCGCCGCCGGCTTCATCGGCAACTACAACCTGCTCGACGCCGAACAGGCCAGCCGCCTGCTCGGCCGGCCCTGCGCGCAGCAGGTGGCGATCCGCCCGGAATCCCTGCGCCTGGGCAACGAAGCGAGCGAAGGCGTGCCGGCGCTGGTACGCTCGCACAGTCTGCTCGGCAACGTGATCCGTTACCGCGTCGAGGCGGCCGGGGTGGAACTCACCGTCGACGTCCTCAACCGCAGCGCAGACCGCCTGTATCCGGCCGGCAGTCGACTGACGCTGGTCATCGATCGCAACAGTATTCGAGAGGTAGCTTGATGAGCCTGGTGATCTTCGACCTGGACGAGACCATGATCCACGGCGACTGCTCCAGCCTGTGGAGCCAGCGCATGGCGAGTCTCGGCTGGGTCGACGAATCCTTCGTCCGCCGCGACGCCGAACTGATGGAACAGTACGCCGAAGGCAAGCTGTCCATGGACCTGTACATGGAGTACACCCTGCAACCGCTGATCGGCCGCAGCGTGGAGGAAATCGAGCGGGAAGTGGAAGCCTACGTCGAGGAGGTCATCGAGCCGCTGATCTACAGCGACGCCTGCGCCTGCCTGGCACGTCACCGCAGCGCCAACGACCGGGTGCTGATCGTCTCCGCCTCCGGAGTGCACCTGGTCAAGCCGATCGCGGCGCGGATCGGCGTCGACGAAGTCCTCGCCATTGATCTGGAAGTGCTCGACGGACACTACACCGGCCGCACCCTCGGCACCCTCACCTATCGCGAAGGCAAGGTATTGCGCCTGCTCGACCTGCTGGAAGGAGACGATCGCCAGCTGGCCGACGCCTGGTTCTATTCGGACTCGCGCAACGACCTGCCGCTGCTGAAGCTGGTCGGCCATCCGAACACGGTCAACCCGGACCCGACCCTGCTCGCCTACGCCAAGGAAATGGGCTGGCCGGTGCACGCCTGGCGCTGACGGAATCCGCCTCGAAAGCGCGCCCGGTTCACGCCTCCGGCACCTGGCTGCTCAGGCCAGCGACGGATCCACCACCAGCACCACCTTGCCCTGCACCTGGTTGCTCGCCAGCGCCTCGAAGGCCGCCTCGGCGTCGCCGATCGGGAAGGTTCGCTCCAGCTGCGCGCGGAGTTTCCCAGCGGAGAACAATGGCCAGACCTTCAGGCCCAGCTCGGCGATCAGCTGCGCCTTGAAGTCGGCGTCGCGGGTGCGCAGGGTCGACCCCGTCAGCTGGATACGCTTGCCCAGCAGTTGCGCCAGGTCCAGCTGCGCCTCGCGACCGCCCATCAGGCCGATGATCACCCAGCGCCCGTCGCGCCGCAGCAGCTCCAGGTTGAGCGCCGCATAGCGGGCGCCGACCGGGTCGAGGATCACGTCGAACGGCGCGAAGTCGCGCAGCGACTCCAGGCTCTGCTTGCGCAGCACGCCGCCGGCGGCACCGAGGGACTCGCAGTAGGCCAGGCGCTCGGCGGAGCCGACGCTGACCCAGCAGGGATTGCCGAACGCCTTGCACAGCTGGATGCCGGCCGAACCGACGCCGCTGGCGCCGGCGTGCAGCAGCACCTTCTCGCCGGGCTGCAACGCCGCCAGCTGGAACAGGTTCAGCCAGGCCGTGGCGTAGACCTCCGGAATCCCCGCCGCCTCCGCCAGGCTCAGCCCTGCCGGGACCGGCAGCACGTGGCGCGCGTCCACCACCACTTCCTCGGCCATGCCGCCGCCGGCGAGCAGCGCGCAGACCCGGTCGCCGACCTGCCAGGTGCTGCCCGCGCCCACCTCGCTGACCACTCCGGAGCACTCGAGCCCCAGCGCCGGGCTGGTGCCGGGCGGCGGCGGGTAGAGCCCGGCCTTCTGCAACAGGTCAGCGCGGTTGAGTCCGGCGGCCGCCACGCGGATGCGGATTTCGCCCTGGCCGCAGGACGGGGCGGCGATTTCCGACCACTCGACACGACCTTCGATACCTTGCAATGCGTTCACGCTGCCTCCATAGTGGGGTTGTCACGGCCCGATCACCCAGAGTCGGGCTTTTTGCATTGCGCCAAGGGAACCCGGCGCCGGCTAATAAGGCCTAATATGCGTCATTACTCCGCGATCAGTCGAATCAGCATGAAGCGTTTTCTGCCCCGTACCGCCCTGTTGCTCCTCCTCGGCGCCAGTTCGCTGCCGCTGTTCGCCTCGACCGCCGTCTCCGTCGGCAGCGGCCCCCAGAACCCCTGGGACAGCCTGCAGCCGGACCGCGAGCAGGTCATCGCCAGCCTCAACGTGGTGGAACTGCTCAAGCGTCATCACTACAACAAGCCGCCACTGAACGACGAGCGCTCGGCCAAGATCTACGACAGCTACCTGAAGATGCTCGACCCGGCGCGGATGTACTTCACCGCCGGCGACATCGCCGAGTTCGATCGCTGGCGCAACAGGTTCGACGACTTCCTCAAGAGCGGCGACCTGGATCCCGGCTTCGTCATCTACAAGCGCCACCTCGACCGCCTGAGGGGCCGCCTCGACTATGCCCTGGCGATGCTCGACAAGGGCGTCGACAAGATCGACTTCAGCGTCGACGAGAGCCTGCTGATCGACCGCGAGAAGGCCCCCTGGGCTAAGGACACCGCAGAGCTCGACGACCTCTGGCGCAAGAAGGTCAAGGACGAGGTCCTGCGCCTGAAGATCACCGGCAAGGACGACAAGGCGATCCAGGAACAGCTCACCAAGCGCTACAAGAACCAGCTGTCGCGCCTGAAGCAGACCCGCAGCGAAGATATCTTCCAGGCCTACATCAACGCCTTCGCCCAGTCCTACGACCCGCATACCCAGTACCTGTCGCCGGATAACGCGGAAAACTTCGACATCAACATGAGTCTCTCGCTGGAAGGCATCGGCGCGGTGCTGCAGAGCGACAACGACTACGTCAAGGTCGTGCGCCTGGTGCCGGCCGGCCCGGCGGCGAAGAGCAAGCAGATCGCCACCTCCGACAAGATCATCGGCGTCGCCCAGGGCAAGGGCGAGATGGTCGACGTGGTCGGCTGGCGCCTGGACGAAGTGGTCAAACTGATCCGTGGGCCGAAAGGTTCGCAGGTGCGCCTGGAAGTGATCCCGGCGAGCAACGCGCCGAACGACCAGACCAGCAAGATCGTCGCCATCACCCGCGAGGCGGTGAAGCTGGAAGACCAGGCGGCGAAGAAATCCATCATCAAGGTCGACCACGAGGGCCGCAGCTACAAGCTCGGCGTGATCGACCTGCCGGCCTTCTACCTGGACTTCAAGGCCTACCGCGCCGGCGACCCGAACTACAAGAGCACCACCCGCGACGTCAAGAAGCTGGTCGCTGAACTGCAGAAGGACAAGGTGGACGGCATCGTCCTCGACCTGCGCAACAATGGCGGCGGCTCCCTGCAGGAAGCCACCGAGCTGACCGGCCTGTTCATCGACCAGGGCCCGACCGTCCTGGTGCGCAACAGCGACGGTCGCGTCGACGTGCTCAACGACGACGAAGGCAAGGCCTTCTACACCGGCCCGCTGGCGGTGCTGGTCAACCGTCTTTCGGCCTCCGCCTCGGAGATCTTCGCCGGCGCCATGCAGGACTACCACCGCGCGCTGATCCTCGGCGGGCAGACCTTCGGCAAGGGCACCGTGCAGACCATCCAGCCGCTCAACCACGGCGAGCTGAAGCTGACCCTGGCGAAGTTCTACCGTGTCTCCGGGCAGAGCACCCAGCACCAGGGCGTGATCCCGGACATCAGCTACCCGTCCATCGTCGACGACAAGGAAATCGGCGAAAGCGCCCTGCCCGACTCGATGCCGTGGGACACCATCCGCCCGGTGGTGAAGGACGAGGCCAATCCGTTCAAGCCGTTCCTCGCGCAACTCAAGGCCCAGCACGACGCGCGCACCGAGAACAACGCCGACTTCGTCTATGCCCGCAAGCGCCTGGCCCTGGCCCAGGAGCTGATGAAGGAGAAGACCGTCAGCCTGAACGAGGCCAAGCGTCGCGCCCAGCAGACCAGCATCGAGAACCGCCAGTTGGCCATGGAGAACGCCCTGCGCAAGTCTAAGGGCCAGGAACCGCTGAAGGAACTCAAGCGCGAGGACGAGAACGCCCTGCCGGAAGAGGACGACAAGACCAAGCCGCAGGACGACGCCTACCTCACCGAGTCCGGGCATATCCTGCTGGACTACCTGAACCTCAACTCGGCGGTGGCCAAGCACTGAGTTCAGCGGGAGCGTCATAAAACAGACATGGGACTGTCGTGAAATACGGGGCCGGTTGCACAACCGGCCCTTTTCATTCCGACGAGACCGTCCCATGACCGTCACCGAGCAGTTGAGCGCCCTGGACAGCATCCTGGCCCATGGCGACCTGCACTGCCTGTTCCAGCCCATCCTCTCGCTTTCCGAGCGGCGCCTGGTCGGCTACGAAGCGCTGACCCGCGGCCCATCCAACAGCCCCTTGCATTCGCCCCTGGCGTTGTTCGCCGTCGCGCGCCAGTGCGGGCGGCTGAGCGAACTGGAACTGCTTTGCCGGCAATGCGCCTTCAGGCGCTTCCGCGACATCCAGGGCGACGCCATGCTGTTCCTCAACGTCTCGCCGGAATCCCTCCTCGAGGCCGGCCATCCGCCCGGCCGCACCCTGCAATTGCTGCAAGAGCTGGGGATCTCGCCGAACCGGGTGGTGATCGAGCTGACCGAGCAGACTCCCATCGACGACTTCGACCTGCTCGACACCGCACTGCACCACTATCGAGCCATGGGCTTCTCCATCGCCCTCGACGACCTCGGCGCTGGCTACTCCAGCCTGCGCCTGTGGTCCGAATTGCGTCCCGACTACGTGAAGATCGACCGCCACTTCGTCGACGGCATCCACCTGGATCCCGTGAAGCGCGAGTTCGTCGGCTCCATCCTGAAGATGGCCCGGGCCTCCCGCGCCCAGGTGATTGCCGAGGGCATCGAGCTGGCGGAGGAACTGGCGGTGCTCAGCGAGATGGGTGTCGATCTGGTACAGGGCTATCTGTTCGGCCGACCGCAGGAGCATCCGGCGACCGATGTGCAGCAAATGCTGCCCGGCGCCACCGGCTCCCCCCCAGTTCCAGGCGACCAGCCCGGCGACCTGCGCACGCTGCTGCTGCAACAGCGCGCGGTCGACACGCGCACGTCGACCCAGGACGTGGTGGAAATCTTCCGCCGCCAGGTCAATCTGAATTCCCTGGCGATTGTCGACGAAGAACTTCGACCGTCCGGAATCGTCCACCGCCACGCGCTCACCGACGCGCTGCTCCGGCCATTCGCCTGCGACCTGTTCCTGCGCAAGCCGATCAGCCGCCTGATGAGCGACGACTTCCTGGCCGTGGAACTCGGCCAGACCCTGCAGCAGGTCAGCCGCTTGCTGACCAGCCGCGCACGCCAGCGTATCGAGGAAGACTTCATCATCACCCACGCCGGGCGCTATGCGGGGATGGGCCGGGTGATCGACGTGCTCAGGCTGATCACCGAGGAAAAGATCCAGCAGGCCCGGCACGCCAATCCGCTCACCCTGCTGCCCGGCAACGTACCGATCCAGCAATGCCTCGAACGCCTGCTGCAGCAAAGGCGCGAAGCGGTTATCTGCTACGTCGACATCGACAGTTTCAAGCCCTTCAACGATCTCTACGGCTACGCCCGCGGCGACGAGGTCCTGCTGTGCCTGGCGCAGTGCCTGAGCGAACGGATCGATCCAGGCTGCGAGTTCGTCGGTCACATCGGCGGCGACGACTTCATGCTGGTGCTCGCTCCCGAGGACTGGCGCACGCGGATCAACCGGCTGCTGGAAACCTTCCAGGACCAATGCCGGCGCTTCTACAGCCGCGAACACCTGGAAGCCGGTTGTTTCGTCGCGCACAACCGCCAGGGCCAGCGCGAGGAGTACCCGCTGCTGTCATTGTCCGTCGGCGTGGTGCATCTGCCGGCCGAGGCCTGCCAGGGCATGGATGCCGCGCACCTGGCGACTCTGGCCTCCGAGGCCAAGCGCCAGGCCAAGGCGGTGCCAGGCTACAGCCTGCACCTGATCGAGGCCGCCTGAGCCGTTCGCCAGACTAGAGGCCGAGCGCGGATGCCCGTTGCGCATAGTGGTCGGCGCGCTCGCCGTCCGGCGCCAGGCCGGGGCCGCCATCCCGGTACAGCTCCGCCAGCTTGCGCGCCGCCAGCGGGTGCCCCGCCTCTGCCGCTTGCGCCCAGTGGCGGCTGGCCGCCAGTGCGTCCGGCGCTTGCCGGGCGTCGCCCTTGAGCGCCTGCACGCCTAGCTGGTAGGCCGCTTTCGCATCGCCCGCGCTGGCGGCCAGACGCAGCAGGCGCAGGCCTTCCTCGCGCGCGCCGAAACCCTGGCCGCGGAACAGCAGCAGGTGACCATAGAAAGCCTGGGCGTCGCGATGCCCCAGGTTGGCCATGCGCGAGAATTGGCCCTGCATCCATTGCCAGGCTCGCGGCTGCTTGACCAGCCAGGGCCACCCCATCAATTGCCGGGCCACGGCGTAACCGAGGCGCGCGCGCAGGCGCCAGATCCATTCAGAGTTCATCGGGATACTCGAATTCGAACACGCGGACCACTTCCGCCGCATGCCAGCCGGCCGCGGCCGGGCCGTCCGGCGGGCCGGAAAAGCGTCCGAGACGCTCCACGCACTCGAAGAAACCGGTGCGCGGCAAGCGGCTGGCGCCCTGGCTGATCACCAGCGAACTGCGCAACGGTCGCCCCGAGCGCGCATCCAGGGATGCCAGGTGCTCGAGGGCCGCGGTGAGCGTGGTCATCGCCGGGGTCGGCAGTTGCAGGCGCTCGATCAGCGCCCGGTAGGTGAGCAGATGGCGCTGGCGGCGCGCATCCTCGATTTCCAGCAGCAGGCTATCCCAGTGTTTACGACTGATCAGCACACTCAAGGTCAGGCCCCCGTCGCTTTGCCCAGCACGCGCTCCAGGGCGAACTGGATGGCCTCGCTGGCCTCCCGCTCGCCACGCTCGATCATTGCCATGTAGGAAGGACTGATACCGACGTCCCGGGCCACTTGCTCCAGGCTCAGGCCCCGCGCCTCGCGGCGCTCCAGCAGGCTTGCGCCAGCCGGCGCCGACGCTGGCGCCTGCACGGGGGCGCTGGCGGCCGGACGTCCGGCGGCGGCCAGCAACGCCTGGTATTCGGCCCAGGGCAGCACTGCGTATTCCGCCTCACCGTCTCGGGTGATCACTTGGACATTCATGTCGGTCTCCTTGCAAGCCGCCATCTTAACAGGCAGCGCCCGGCTGCGGACTGGCTATACTGCTGCCCTGGTCACACAGTCTGCCTGGTGAAGGAGTCCGCAGGTGCGCCGGACAAGTCTTGGTTTGTGCATCCTGCTGGGAGTCGGACAGGCTTTCGCCGCCGAGCTGCGCTGGGGCTTCAGCCCCGCCGACGGCATGCCCTACGTGGACATCGTCGATCATCGGCTGCGCGGCGGCTTTACCCGCCAGTTGGGCGAGCAAGTCGCGCAGCGGCTGGGACTGTCGCTGCGTTTCGTGGAAACGCCGAACCGAAGGATCGACGGCTTCATGGCCAGCGGACATATTCACCTGATCTGCAACTCCAACCCCGGATGGGATAGCAAACCCGAACGCTACCATTGGTCTCCCGCCCTCTTCGAAGAGCAGGATGTCCTGCTGCAGCGCAACGACCAGCCGGCGATCCGCGAATTCGCCGAGCTGCGCGGCAAGACCCTGGGTACAAGTCTAGGCTATGTCTACGCCGACGAGCTGATGCGTGCCTTCGCGGCCGGCGAAATCCGCCGGGAAGATACCCGCGACCTGCGCAGCCGCGTGCAGATGCTCAAGCGCTCGCGGCTGGACGCCGCCGTGGACATGCGCCGCCCGTTGCTCTACCTGGCGCGCCGGCATCCGGAACTGGGCCTGCGCGTGAGTCCGCTGGTGCTGCAGAGCTACCGCATGCACTGCATCTATGGTGGACATCTACCGGTACCCGCCGAAAGTATGGATGCAGTGTTCGCCGAGATGGTCAGGGACGGCAGCATCGAGCGCCTGCTCGAGGCCAGCCAGCAGCAGCCTCAGGAGCGCTGAACACGCTCCGCCCGAGGTGCCGGAAGCTCCTTCGGCGCCTGCCGCGTCTCGACGCTCTGGGCGTCGCGCCAGGCCTTGAACGCATCCAGTTCGGACTGCCAGCGCCGGACCACCCAGGCCAGCACGGCGAGATCGTCGAGCAGGCCGACGCCGAAGATGAAGTCGGGGACGATATCCACCGGCGAGAGAAAATAGGCCAGCGCCGCGATCACCGATAGCAACGCCTGGCGGCTGAGCCCGCGATACTCGCCGCGCACCCAGGCCCCCAGCAACTCCTGCAGCAGGCGCAGGTCGCTTTTCACCAGTTTCAGGCGTGAGCGCTTGCGTGCTACCGCAATCAACAATGCCGGCACCCGACCGCGAGCCAGGAAACGTTCCGCGATCCCCAGGTAACGACCGAATCCTCGTGGCGCATCCATCCTTTCACCTCGCTGAAGCGCTTGTCTTCGAGCCTCTCCGGGTTATCCACGCATACTGTGGATAACCTTGTGAACAGCCCCCCCTTCCGCCGATGAGAAGCCCGTAGCTACGGGCTTTCCGACAGATCGGACACTTTTTAGACAATGCTCTAAAAGCATTGAAAATCAAGGATTTGACCTAACGCAACGGGCAACCCGAGGTCAATACCGTAGGTCGGATCGACGTGCGACAAATGTGTGCATAAGGGTAACACCGGCCTCATCCCCGTCTTGGTTTCAGACTCCTGGCATCTCGTCAGGGTTCAGCCGGGAAGCCAAACGAAAACGCCCCGTCCAGGACGGGGCGTTTCATCTGTCGCGACGGAAGAATTACTTCTTCGCGTCCGCCTTGGCTTCGGGCTGCGCGCTCGCGCCGGCCCCGGGTTCCGCGTCCGGCTTGGACGGGTCCTTGATGCCGAGCAGCTCCATGTCGAAGACCAGTACCGAGTTGGCCGGGATCGCCGGGCTCGGGCTCTGCGCGCCGTAGGCCAGTTCGCTGGGGATGTACAGCTTGATCTTCTCGCCGACGTGCATCAGTTGCAGGGCTTCGACCCAACCCGGGATCACGCCGCTGACCGGCAGGTCGATCGGGCTGCCACGCTCGATGGAGCTGTCGAAGACGGTGCCATCGGTCAGACGGCCCTCATAGTGCACGGTCACCACGTCGGTGGCCTTCGGCTGCGGGCCATCGGCCTTCTTCACGATTTCGTATTGCAGGCCGGAGGCGGTGGTGGTCACGCCGTCACGCTTGCCGTTTTCCTCGAGGAACTTCTTGCCGGCCTTGGCGTTTTCGTCACCGATGGCGGCCATGCGCTCTTCGGCACGTTTCTGCAGGAAGGCGAAGGCCTCGGTCAGCTCTTCATCGGTGAGCTGCTGCTTCTTCTTGCCGAGGGCGTCTTCGATACCCTTGGCGACGGCCTTCGAATCCAGGTCGTCCATGCCTTCCTGGGAGAGGCTCTTGCCCATGTTCAGGCCGATGCCATAGGAAGCTTTTTGCGCCGGGGTCTTCAACTCAACGTTGGTCTGCGAATCGCAGCCGGAGAGAACCAGACCGACCAGGGCGATCGCTGCTGCCAACCGATGTTGTTTCATGCTGAGTCCTTTAATCTGTTCGCCGCTCGGGCATATTCGATGAAGCCGCGAGCTTAGCAGGCTGTCGCGACCAGTGGCTATGGGCAATAGGAACAGGTGCGCACGGATAAGTTCAAGGCCGAACCGGCCGAAAAATGAAGGAGATAGCAGAACGAGCGAAAGGATTCGCAAGGTGCGGAAAACGAAGAAAGGAACCGAAAAGCTTCGAAGGAAAACGGAAGGAAAGCGAAGGAAATGAAACAGAGAAAGGAAATGGCGCAGCGGACGGGACTCGAACCCGCGACCCCCGGCGTGACAGGCCGGTATTCTAACCGACTGAACTACCGCTGCGCGTAACTTGCGAGATTGGTGGGTGATGACGGGATCGAACCGCCGACCCTCTGCTTGTAAGGCAGATGCTCTCCCAGCTGAGCTAATCACCCTTCACTCTCGAAGTGGGGCGCATTCTACGGAGCGATTCGCCCCCTGGCAAGCCCCTCGATGAAAAATTTTTTCTGCCGTTCCAAGGAGTTAGCGACGGAGCGGGGTTGGCCTGAGCCGCCAGCGGCGGAATAATGGGTCCTTTGTGCCCGGAGAGAACGACCCCATGTGGTTCCGCAATCTGCTCGTCTACCGCCTCACCCAGGATCTGCAGCTGGATGCCGACGCCCTCGAGAAAGCCCTCGGCGAAAAACCCGCCCGTCCCTGCGCCAGCCAGGAGCTGACCACCTACGGCTTCACCGCGCCGTTCGGCAAAGGCCCGGACGCGCCGCTGGTGCACGTCAGCCAGGACTTCTTCCTGGTCTCCGCACGCAAGGAGGAACGCATCCTGCCGGGCAGCGTCGTGCGTGACGCGCTGAAGGAAAAGGTCGACGAGATCGAAGCCCAGCAGATGCGCAAGGTCTACAAGAAGGAACGCGACCAGTTGAAGGACGAGATCGTCCAGACCCTGCTGCCGCGCGCCTTCATCCGCCGCTCCAGCACCTTCGCCGCGATCGCGCCGAGCCTCGGCCTGATCCTGGTCGACTCGGCCAGCGCGAAGAAGGCCGAAGACCTGCTCTCGACCCTCCGTGAAGCCCTCGGCTCCCTGCCGGTACGCCCGCTGAGCGTGAAGGTGGCGCCGACCGCCACCCTCACCGACTGGGTCAAGACCCAGGAAGCCGCCGGTGATTTCCACGTCCTCGACGAGTGCGAACTGCGTGACACCCACGAGGACGGCGGTGTGGTCCGCTGCAAGCGCCAGGACCTCACCAGCGAGGAAATCCAGCTGCACCTCACCGCCGGCAAGCTGGTCACCCAGCTGTCCCTGGCCTGGTCGGACAAGCTGTCCTTCGTCCTCGACGACAAGCTGGCGGTCAAGCGCCTGCGTTTCGAGGACCTGCTGCAGGAACAGGCGGAAAAGGACGGCGGCGAAGACGCCCTCGGCCAGCTCGACGCCAGCTTCACCCTGATGATGCTGACCTTCGCCGAATTCCTCCCGGCGCTCTTCGAAGCCCTCGGCGGCGAAGAGATTCCCCAGGGCGTCTGACGCCCCTCCTCTCCCGGCGGCGCCCGCCGCTGGGAGACTCGCATCCGGCATGGCAGACTGGCATCCGTTCAATAACAAGGAAAGCCCATGCGTGCCCTGACCGCCCTGAGCCGTTTCGTCAGCGCCACCTTCCCGTTCTGGGTCCTGCTGTTCGCCATCCTCGCCTTCTGCCGGCCTGCCTGGTTCCTCCCGCTCACCGCTGCCATCGCGCCGCTGCTCGGCCTGGTGATGTTCGGCATGGGCCTGACGCTCAAAGGCGAAGACTTCCGCGAGGTCGCCCGGCATCCCCTGCGGGTGCTGATCGGCGTGCTGGCCCAGTTCGTCATCATGCCCGGCCTGGCCTGGCTGCTCTGTCGCCTGCTGCAGTTGCCGGCGGAAATCGCCGTAGGCGTGATCCTGGTCGGCTGCTGTCCGGGAGGCACCGCGTCCAACGTGATGACCTGGCTGTCGCGCGGCGACGTCGCCCTGTCGGTGGCGATCACCTCCGTGACCACCCTGCTCGCGCCCCTGGTTACCCCGGCGCTGGTCTGGCTGCTGGCTTCGGCCTGGCTGCCGGTGTCCTTCGCGGCGATGTTCCTGTCGATCCTCCAGGTGGTGCTGGTACCCATCGCCCTCGGCCTGCTGGCACAGCGCCTGCTCGGCGAACGCAGCCGGCACGTGGCGGAGGCGCTGCCGCTGGTCTCGGTGTTCAGCATCGTGGTGATCATCGCCGCGGTGGTGGCCGCCAGCCAGGCGCGGATCGCCGAATCCGGCCTGCTGATCATGGCCGTGGTGATGCTGCACAACGGTTTCGGCCTGCTGCTCGGCTACCTCGTCGGCAAGCTGACCGGCATGCCGCTGGCGCAACGCAAGGCGCTGGCCATCGAGGTCGGCATGCAGAACTCGGGACTCGGCGCGGCGCTGGCCAATGCGCACTTCTCACCGCTGGCGGCGGTGCCCAGTGCCCTCTTCAGCGTCTGGCACAACCTCTCCGGCTCGCTGCTTGCCACGTTGTTCCGGCGCCTGGACGACACCCCGCGCTGAGCCTGGCACGCAGCGGGAACCCTTGTCCTGGCGGACGATCCATGCACAATACCGGCCGCTGTGGGGACGACCTCACCACCCGCCGCCGGCGGGTGACCGAACGGGGACGGCCCCACCATCCGCCCTGGAGATCGCCATGTCCTGGATCATCCTGTTTTTCGCCGGCCTGTTCGAAGTGGGCTGGGCCGTTGGTCTGAAATACACCGAAGGTTTCAGCAAGCCGCTACCCACGGCGCTCACCGTGCTCGCCATGCTGGTCAGCCTGGGCCTGCTCGGCCTGGCCATGAAGCAACTGCCGCTGGGTACCGCCTATGCGGTCTGGACCGGGGTCGGCGCGGTCGGCACGGTGATCGCCGGGATCGTCCTGTTCGGCGAATCGATGGCGCTGATCCGACTGGCCAGCGTGGCCCTGATCGTCTGCGGTCTGATCGGTCTGAAGCTGAGCCATTAGACATCCATCGAATATGCGCCGTGGGGTATCGCTTTCCGCAGTTTTATCGCGTACTCTGCGACCACTGTGCTTGCTTGGGTCACAGTGAATCGTGACCTGGTGTGGTAGATCTCGGTCCGCTCATCGCCTCGGCTCCTCGTACTCTTTGCAACTCAGTACCTACCGGCTCGGATGTTTCCGACGCCGCAATCAACTTTGTTTCAGGAGTTACACCATGTCGAATCGTCAGAACGGCACCGTAAAATGGTTCAACGACGCCAAAGGCTTCGGCTTCATCACCCCGGAAAGCGGTAACGACCTGTTCGTTCACTTCCGTTCCATCCAGGGCACCGGCTTCAAGAGCCTGCAGGAAGGCCAGAAGGTTTCCTTCGTGGTCGTCAACGGCCAGAAAGGCCTGCAAGCCGACGAAGTACAAGTCATCTGACTTGTAGTTCGCCAAAAAAAGCCCCGGCATCGCCGGGGCTTTTTTGTTTCCGCCCTCCTCTCAGCGCGCCTCGCCGCGCAGTTTCGCTACCCGCGCCTGCAGGTCGAGACGCTCCACCGCCTGCGGAGCCACCGACTCGCCGGCGACCAGCCTGACCCGCGACCACAGGCGGCGGAAGAAGCCCTTGTTCGGATCACGGCTGAAGAAGCTGCCCCACAGCCCCTGCAACGCCATCGGGATCACCGGTACCGGGGTTTCCTCGATGATGCGCTCGATGCCGGCGCGGAATTCGTTGATCTCGCCGTCGGCGGTCAGCTTGCCTTCCGGGAAGATGCATATCACTTCCCCATCCTCCAGGTAGTCGGCAATGCGCTGGAAGGCCCGTTCGTAGATCCCCTCGTCCTCGTGGCGCGCGGCGATCGGCACCGCGCCGGCGGTGCGGAAGACGAAGTTGAGCACCGGCAGCGAGAAGATCCTGTAGTACATGACGAAGCGCACCGGTCGCCGGATCGAACCGGCGATCAGCAGCGCGTCGACGAACGAGACATGGTTGCACACCAGCACCGCCGGGCCTTCGTCGGGAATCTCGTCCAGGTTCACATGCTCCACCCGGTACAGGGTGTGGCTGAGCAGCCAGACCAGGAAGCGCATGGTGAATTCCGGGACGATCTTGAAGATGTACACGTTCACCGCGACGTTCATCAGCGACAGGGCGAGGAACAGCTGCGGGATCGACAGCTTGGCGACGCTGAGGAAGAGGATCGAGACCAGCGCCGCGGCGACCATGAACAGGGCGTTGAGGATATTGTTCGCGGCGATCACCCGGGCCCGCTTGTCCTCGTCGGTGCGCGCCTGGATCAGGGCGTACAGCGGCACGATGTAGAAGCCGCCGAAGATGCCGATGAACAGGATGTCGGCGAGCACCGCCCAGGTCTCGTGGTGACGCAGCACCGCCAGCCAGTCGTAGGGCACCTCGCCTTGGGGAATGCCACCGGCGTGCCACCAGAGGAGGATGCCGAACACGGTCAGGCCGATCGAGCCGAACGGCACCAGGCCGATCTCCACCTTGCGCCCGGAAAGCTTCTCGCACAGCATCGAGCCCAGCGCGATGCCCACCGAGAACACCGTGAGGATCAGGGTCACCACGCTCTCGTCGCCGTGCAGCCATTCCTTGGCGAAGGTCGGGATCTGCGTCAGGTAGACCGCGCCGAGGAACCAGAACCAGGAGTTGCCCACCAGCGAGCGCGACACCGCCGGGCGCTGGCCGAGCCCCAGGCGCAGGATGCTCCAGGACTGGGCGAAGATGTTCCAGTCGAGCTTCAGTTCCGGCAACGCCGCCGCCGCGCGCGGAATGCCGCGGCTGGCCAGGTAGCCGCAGGCGGCCACCAGCACCACGGCGACAGCCACAGCGGTGGCGTAGCGCTCCTGGGACATCAGCACGCCGGCGCCGATGGTACCGGCGAGGATCGCCAGGAAGGTGCCCATTTCCACCAGGGCGTTTCCGCCAACCAGTTCGTCCTCGCGCAGGTGCTGCGGCAGGATCGAATACTTCACCGGGCCGAACAGCGCCGAATGGGTACCCATGGCGAACAGGGCGACGAACATCAGCGGCAGGCTGCCGAAGAGGAAGCCGGCGCCGCCGACCAGCATGATGCCCACCTCGGCCAGCTTCAGCGCGCGCATCAGCGCGTCCTTGTTGTACTTCTCGCCGAACTGCCCGCCGAGCGCGGAGAACAGGAAGAACGGCAGGATGAACAGCAGCGCGCAGAGGTTGACCAGCAGGCTGCGGTCGCCGCTGACGCTGAGGTGATAGAGGATGGCGAGGATCAGCGATTGCTTGAAGATGTTGTCGTTGAATGCGCCGAGCAGCTGGGTGATGAAGAACGGCAGGAAGCGCCGCTTGCCCAGCAGGGCGAATTGCGAGTGTTGGGTCATCGTCCTTGTTACCTTGCGTGGCCGCCGAAAGGAAGCCCGTCATCGATTGGACTGCATGGACCGCGGATCAGGCCACAGCGTTCCGACGGATATTCCGCGCCCATCATAGAACAGGCGTCCGCGTTGCCGCAGGACGCCTGTCGTCGGACGATACGCAACGTCACACCGGAATATTCAGAAACCGACGCTGGCCTGCATGAACAAGGTGCGCGGCTGGCCCACGTAGATTCCCGAGTTGTTGTCGCTGGAGCGGGTGAAATACTGCTTGTCGAACAGGTTCTTCACTCCCAGGCCGAGCTTCAGGTTCGATGCCTGCGGGCCGAAGTCGTAGCCGACCCGCGCGTTCCAGGTCACGTAGCCGGGGATGTCGCCATACCGGCCGTCGCCGCTCGGCTCGGTGATGTAATTGTGGGTGAAGTTGCCCTGGCTGTCGGTGCTCAGTCCCGGCGCCCGCTGCATGGACTGGGCGAAGGCATCCAGGTTGTAGGTCCAGCGTTCGACCTCGTAGCGCAGCCCGGCAGTGGCCACCTGGCGCGAGTAGAGCGGCAGGTCGCGGCCCTTGAAGGACGGGAGGTCGCCTTCGTAGGTGGCGCGGGTATAGGTGAGGCTGCCGTAGACCGAGAGACCGTCCAGGCGCGGGTCGAGAGCGGCGAAGTCATAGTGGCCGGAAGTCTCGATGCCCTGGTGCTTGGTCGCGCCGAGGTTGGTCCAGCCGACGTCGTTGCTGACGTATTGCAGTTCATCGTCGAAGTCGATGTAGAACAGCGTGATCTCGCCGCCCCAGCTGCCGTTGTCGTAGCGCGTGCCCAGCTCGTAGGTCTTGGCCTTCTCCGGCTCCAGGCCGGCGGCGGTGTCGTTGCCGCTGCCACCCTGGCCGAGCTGGAAGTACTGCAGGCTGCCGAACGACTCGGAGTAGTTGGCGAACAGCTTCCAGTCGTCGCTGAGGTGGTACATCAGGCTCAGCGCCGGCAGCGGCTCGTTGTAGTCCTTGCTGCGCTTCTTCTCCTGCACCGGCCTGCCGTTCAGGCCGAGTACCGGACGCTCGCGCCAGTCGCTGGCGATCTTCTCGAAGCGGATGCCGGGGGTGATGGTCCAGTTGCCGACGTCGATCCTGTCGTCGATGTAGAAGGCGCTGGCCTCGGTGCCGCCGGTGCGGTCCTGGTAGGTATGACCGTCCGTCCCCGGCCGTACCGTCGGCACGTTGTCGACCAGGGCCAGCTGGCTGGCGCGTTCGTTCATCGCCTCCTTCAGGTAGCGATAGCCGACGCTGACCTCCTGGGTGGTCGGGCCGGCGAAGAAGATCCGCGAGGCCCGCGGCTCCACCGCGAACACGTGGTAGTCGCGCGGATACGAAGTGATGGTCCGCAGGTTGCGCGCGGCGATGCGGCTGCCGCGGAAGCTGTCGCTGTAGTAGGTGAGCAGTTCGAAGCGGGTGAGGTCATCCACCTGCCGGATGTATTTCAGCGAGAAGTCCTTGCGCCGGCCGCGGAAGTTGTCCCAGTCGCGCAGCGACTGGTAGGGATCGTCGTCGTACTGCGCCTGGGTCAGGCCACCGGGCATGTCGGCGTAGGCATCGTAGTAGTGGAAGTTGGCCGCCAACTGGTCGCTGTCGGTGAGCTGCCAGTGGGTCTTGAGCAGCACGTCGTCGATATCGTTGTCGTTGTTGCCGTCGCGGTAGCCCGCGCCCTTCACTCCGGAATACAGCAGGGCGGCGCCCAGGCCGTTGTCCGCGGTGCCGCCGATGAAGGCCTGGTCCAGCCTCTTCCAGCCGCCGTGGCCGGCATGCTCGAGAGTGGTGCCGACCTCGCCGGAGAGCTTCTCCGGAATCGCCCGGGTCACGAAGTTGATCACCCCGCCGACGTTCTGCGGGCCGTAGCGCACCGAGCCGGCGCCACGCACCACGTCGATGCTTTCCAGGTTGCCGATGGACAGCGGCATCATCGACAACTGCGGCTGGCCGTAAGGCGCGACCGCCGCCGGGACGCCGTCGATCATCACCGTCGAGCGCGGCGACAGGCGCGAGGTCAGGCCACGCACCCCGACGTTCAGGGAAATGTCGCTGCCGCCGGTGCCGTTGTTGTCCTGCACCTGTACGCCGGGCACCTTGCGCAGCACGTCGCGGACATTCTGCGCGCCGCTCTCGACCATGTCCTTGCGACGCACCACGCTGCGCGCGCCGGGATGGTTCTGCACCACCGCCTGGTCAGCCTCGCCGAGCCAGTCACCGACCACGGTCAGTGTGCCCAGTTCCTTGCTGCCCTCGTCGGCCAGCACCGACGACAGCGGCACACCCAGCGCGATGGCAACGGCCAGGCGCGACAACGTATTCACGGACGACATCGAGGCTCCCCCACGGACGCACGAAAAAGTGGGGCGCAAATTAAGGCAAATCGTAAAAAACGTAAATAGTAACTATTTTCAAATGTGAGCTTGACTTATTCGCACATCGTCAAGGACGAGCGCGCACAGGCCGCGCGGTACTCGCCCGGCGCCACGCCGTAGGCCTGCTTGAACTGGCGACCGAGATGGCTCTGGTCGGCGAAGCCCAGTTCCAGGGCGACATCCAGCGGCGCCCGGCCATTCTTGAGCAGCGCCCTGGCCTGCTCCAGGCGCCGTTGCCGGAGCCAGGCATGCGGCGGCATCCCGGTGGCGCGGCGGAACACCCGGGCGAAGTGGAACGGCGACAGGTTCACCGCAGCCGCCAGTTCTTCCAGCGACGGCGGGTCGAGCAAACGCGCCGCCAGCAACTCGCGGGCGCGGGCGACCGCCAGCGGTTCCGACCCGGCCTTCGGCGCCTCCGGCAGGCGGGCGTGGCGACGGAACAGGGCGAGCAGCGTCTCGCGCCAGCAGGTCTGGGTTTCCAGGCTGCCGGCGTGGTCGGCCAGTAAGCGGTGCAGATAGACGAAGGCGCGCGCCAGGGGCTGGTCGTGGACCACGCTGTCGGCGAAACGCGGCACCCCGCCGTGGCGGATTTCCAGCTCGTCGAGGACACTGGCGATCTGCTCCACTTCCGGGTAGTAGCCGCGATAGAGCCAGCCGGAGTCATGGGCCTTGGAGCCGGTATGCACTTCGTCGGGGTTGATCAGCACCATGCTGCCCCAGGGCGCCAGGTGCTCGCCGCCGCGATGGCGGAAGCGCTGCGCGCCCTGCTCGATGAAGACCAGGGCGAAGCCGCTGTGCACATGGGGGGCGAAACGCTGCTCGACGTAGCGCGCATGCAGCAACTCGACGCCGCCCAGTGCGGCGGCGCGCCAGAAATGCGTATGTTCTCCGCTCGTCTCGTCCGGCACTGCCGTCTCCTCGTTCGCCCGTGCGGACGGGCCGCCCAACATACCGCGGGCGTGGCGGGACCGGGATCAGCCGGTGAAGCTGGCTTCCAGCGCGGCCTTGACCTGGGGCCACTCGTGGTCGGTGATGCTGTAGACGATGGTGTCGTCGAGACGCCCGCCGGCCAGGCGCCGCTGGTTGCGCAGCAGGCCCTCGCGCTGGGCGCCGAGCTTGTCGATGGCGCCCTGGGCGCGCAGGTTGCTCGCCGCCGTGCTGAACTGCACGCGGACCATGCGCAGGTTGTCGAAGGCATGCTTGAGCATCAGGTACTTGATCATGCGGTTCAGGCCGCTGCCGTGCTGGGCCTGGTCGAGCCAGGTCCAGCCGATCTCGCAGGCCGGCAGGGCGGGAAGGAATTCGGCGAAGCGCGTGGTCCCGACCAGTTGCACGCCCAGGCGTACCGCCAGCGGCAACGCGCGTCCCTCGCGCTGGTCAGCGATGCCCTGGCGATACCAGTCCGGGCGCGTCGGTCCGTCCATGTACTGCAGTGCCTCGCGGTTGGCTTCGGCAAGGCTCACCAGCTCGGGAATGTCCGCTTCCACCAGCGGCTCGAGCCGCAAGGCTCCACGCTGCAGGGTGATCGGTAGCGGCTTGAACATGGGCGCCCTCCTCGACATCGACGCAAAACTCCGCTCCCATCAGAGCGTAGCGGCCGCGTTTAGTGCCGCAGCCGAAACCGGCTACGATGAACGGACAGCCGGCCGCCGGGGCCGTCCGCGCTCACGCAGCCCGGCACGCTACCAAACTCCGCGCGTCCGGCTCAAGCATAGCTGCGACCTTGGTCGCAGGCGGCCTGACGCGCGGGCCGACAAGTGCGAAACTGGCGCAAAGCAAGACCCCCGCCTCACGCCTGCTTCACGCGGGGACATCATCGGAGTTCGCATGTCGCTGTCCATCGGGCTGATCGCCGTGGTCGCCCTGGTCTACATGGCCATCCTGTTCGCCATCGCCTTCTATGGCGACCGCCGCCGCACCCCGCTCTCCCCCCGCCTGCGCGCCTGGGTCTACAGCCTCTCCCTGGCGGTGTACTGCACCAGCTGGACCTTCTTCGGCGCGGTCGGCCAGGCCACCGACCAGCTCTGGTCGTTCCTGCCGATCTACCTCGGGCCGGTGCTGCTGATGCTGTTCGCGCCCTGGGTGCTGCAGAAGATGATCATGATCAGCAAGCAGGAGAACATCACTTCCATCGCCGACTTCATCGCCGCCCGCTACGGCAAGTCGCAGGCGCTGGCGGTGGTGGTGGCGCTGATCTGCATGGTCGGCGTGCTGCCCTACATCGCCCTGCAGCTGAAAGGCATCGTCCTCGGGGTGAACCTGCTGATCGGCTCCGGCGCCGACTCCACCGGCACCCGCGCCCAGGACACCGCGCTGATCGTGTCGCTGGTGCTGGCGCTGTTCACCATCGTCTTCGGCACCCGCAGCCTCGACGTCACCGAGCACCACCGCGGCATGGTCCTGGCCATTGCCTTCGAGTCGCTGGTCAAGCTCACCGCCTTCCTCGCCGTCGGCATCTTCGTCACCTTCGGCCTCTACGACGGCTTCGCCGACCTGTTCTCCCAGGCCCGCGCCGCGCCGCAACTGGCCGACTACTGGGAAGAGACCGTGCACTGGCCGGCGATGCTGCTGCAGACCGGCGTGGCGATGACCGCGATCATGTGCCTGCCGCGCCAGTTCCACGTCACCGTGGTGGAGAACATCGAGCCGCGCGACCTCAACCTGGCACGCTGGGTGTTTCCCCTCTATCTGGTGCTGGCCGCGCTGTTCGTGGTGCCGATCGCCCTCGCCGGGCAGTTGCACCTGCCCGCCGGGGTGATGCCGGACTCCTTCGTCATCAGCCTGCCGCTGGCCGAGGCGCACCCGGCGCTGGCCCTGCTGGCGTTCATCGGCGGCGCCTCGGCCGCCACCGGAATGGTGATCGTGGCCAGCGTGGCGCTGTCGACCATGGTCTCCAACGACATGCTCCTGCCCTGGCTGCTGCGGCGCCGGGAAAAGGACACCGAACGCCCCTTCGAGGCCTTCCGCCACTGGCTGCTGACCGTGCGCCGGGTGAGCATCGCGGTGATCCTGCTGCTCGCCTACGTGGCCTACCGCCTGCTCGGCTCCAGCGCCAGCCTGGCGACCATCGGCCAGATCGCCTTTGCCGCCATCGCCCAGCTCGGCCCGGCGATGATCGGCGCGCTGTACTGGAAGCAGGCCAACCGCCGCGGGGTCTTCGCCGGCCTCGCCGCCGGCTCCCTGCTGTGGGCCTATACCCTGGTCCTGCCGGTGGTGGCCAAGGGCCTCGGCTGGCCGCTGGAACGCATTCCCGGCCTGACCTGGCTGGCGAGCAACCCGTTCGGCCTGCCGATCGAACCGCTGACCCAGGGCGTGCTGATCTCCCTGGTCGGCAATTTCGCCCTGTTCGGTCTGGTCTCGGTGCTCTCGCGCACCCGTGTGTCCGAGCACTGGCAGGCCAGCCGCTTCATCGGCCAGGAGATTTCCCAGCGGCAGAACTCGCGCTTCATGCTCGCGGTACAGGTGGAAGACCTGCTGATGCTCGCCGCGCGCTTCGTCGGCGAGGAACGCGCGCGGCAAAGCTTCATCCGCTTCGCCTACCGCCAGGGCAAGGGCTTCACTCCGAACCAGACCGCCAACAACGAGTGGATCGCGCACACCGAGCGCCTGCTCGCCGGCGTGCTCGGCGCGTCCTCGGCGCGGGCGGTGGTGAAGGCCGCCATCGAGGGCCGCGAGATGCAGGTGGAGGACGTGGTGCGGATCGCCGACGAAGCCTCCGAAGTGCTGCAGTTCAACCGCGCCCTGCTGCAGGGCGCGATCGAGAACATCACCCAGGGCATCAGCGTGGTCGACCAGTCGCTGCGCCTGGTGGCCTGGAACCACCGCTACCTGGAGCTGTTCGAGTACCCCGACGGGCTGATCTACGTCGGCCGGCCGATCGCCGACATCATCCGCTACAACGCCGACCGCGGCCTGTGCGGCCCGGGGGATCCGGACATGCACGTGGCCAAGCGCCTTTACTGGATGCGCCAGGGCACCCCGCATACTTCCGAGCGGCTGTTCCCCAACGGCCGGGTCATCGAGCTGATCGGCAACCCGATGCCTGGCGGCGGCTTCGTCATGAGCTTCACCGACATCACCGCCTACCGCGAGGCCGAACAGGGCCTCAAGGGCGCCAACGAATCGCTGGAGCAGCGCGTCCAGGAGCGTACCCAGGAACTCTCGCAGCTGAACCAGGAACTCAGCGAGGCGAAGAGCAACGCCGAGGCCGCCAACCAGTCGAAGACCCGCTTCCTCGCCGCCGTCAGCCACGACCTGATGCAGCCGCTGAACGCCGCGCGGTTGTTCTCCGCGGCGCTCGCCCACCAGGATGCGCTGCCCGGCGAGGTCCGCGACCTGGTGCAGCATCTCGACTCCTCGCTGCGTTCCGCCGAGGACCTGATCACCGACCTGCTGGACATCTCGCGCCTGGAAAGCGGCCGGGTCAGCGCCGAACGCAATCCGTTCCCGCTGAACAACCTCTACGATGCCCTCGGCGTCGAATTCAAGGCGCTGGCCCAGGAACAGGGCCTGCATTTCCGCCTGCGCGGCAGCCAGCTGCGGGTGGACAGCGACATCAAGCTGCTGCGACGCATCCTGCAGAACTTCCTGACCAACGCCTTCCGCTACGCCAAGGGCCACGTGCTGCTCGGCGTGCGTCGCGAAGATGGCTACCTGCGCCTGGAGGTCTGGGACCAGGGCCCGGGCATCCCGCCGGACAAGCAGAAGGTCATCTTCGAGGAGTTCAAGCGCCTGGACAGCCACCAGACCCGCGCCGAGAAGGGCCTGGGCCTCGGCCTGGCGATCGCCGACCGGCTCTGCAAGGTCCTCGGCCATCCGCTGGAAGTGCGCTCCTGGCCGGGCAAGGGCAGCGTCTTCAGCGTCCGCGTGCCGCTGGCGCGCCAGGCGCCACCGGTCCTCGCCAACGGCCACAAGGCCGAACCGGCGCAGGCGCTGAACGGCGCCCAGGTGCTCTGCGTGGACAACGAGGACAGCATCCTCACCGGCATGAACAGCCTGCTCAGCCGCTGGGGCTGCCAGGTCTGGACCGCGCGCAGCCGCGACGAGTGCGCGGCGTTGCTGGACAGCGAGATGCGTCCGCAACTGGCATTGATCGACTATCACCTGGACGATGGCGAGACCGGCACGCAACTGATGGCCTGGCTGCGCACACGCCTGGGCGAACCGGTGCCGGGCGTGGTGATCAGCGCCGACGCGCGACCGGAGCTGGTGGCGGAGATCCATGCCGCCGGCCTCGACTACCTGTCCAAGCCGGTCAAGCCGGCCGCGTTGCGCGCCCTGCTCAGCCGCCACCTGAGCCTGCGCTGAGCGGGCCTCAGTGACGGCGGATCAGCAGCGCGCGTATCTGCTGCGCGGTCTCGCCGTCGACCTCCGCGAGCATCCGTACCTTGCCGGCCACCAGCGCCGCCAGCGGCGTTCCGTCTCGATAGAGCAGGCGGTTGCCGGTCAGCGCCGGGACCCGTTCGCCGGGTAGCAGGCCGCCGACCAGGTTCAACGGGTCGACCGCCGACACCACCAGCATCGCCCCGTCCGGCGGTCGCTTGCGTACCTCGCGCAACAGGCCGAGCGCTTCCGGCAGGGCGAACTGCTCGCCGGCCAGGCCGGCGATGAAGCGCCCGCCGCGAATCTCGCCACGCGCTTCCAGGCGATGGAAGACGCGCAGCAGCTCGCGCCACGGCGGCAGCCAGTCGGCCTCGCGCTCCAGCAGGCGCCAGGCGACCACCCCATAGCGCCGCAGCAAGGTCCGGGCGACATGTTCGAGGACTTCCGCCGGCAAACGCTGCCCCGCCTCTTCCACCTTCGTCCGGCGCAGCGGCGCCCAGCGCCCGGCGTCCTGCATGCCGCCTGACAGGCCGCGCGAGCGGCGCTCCTGGCGGCTGCGCTTGTCCGCCGGCATCAGCAGGGTGCGCAGCCCGGCGAAGCTGTCGGCGTTGACCCGGCCGACCGAGACCAGCTCGCCGAGGGCGTTCTCCAGCTCGCTGCGCAGCAGGTGGGCGTCCTGGCCCAGTTCGTCGAAGAACGAGGCGCCCTGCTCGCGCAACACCTCCAGCACCCGGGCCGCGCGCGGCGACAGTTCCGGCTCCGGCGCGTCGCGCTGCAAGGCGCTCCAGAGTCCCAGCTCGCGGCGCGGCAGGAGGACGATCGGCGCACTGCGCAGCGGTCCGCCGGAGGCCTTGCTGCGTCCGGCCAGACGCGCCCAGACGATGCGCCCGGAGCGACACAGCTGGTCCAGCCAGTGGCTGGCGTAGTCGCCCACCCGCGCTGCCAGCAGTTCGCTTTCCCAGGCGGCCGCCGCGGCCTGGAAGCCTTCCAGTTGCTCGACCACCGTAGCCAGGGACTCCGCTCCCCGGCCACGGGTCGCCGGCGCCAGGCGCTGCCAGTCGAACAGGAAGCGCATGAAATCGGCGCGCTCCACCGGTTCGATTTCCCGGCGCAAGCGCTTCACCGTGTAGCGATGGATACGCGCCAGCAGGTGGCGTTCGCACCACTCCTCTTCCACCGCGCCAGGACTGAAGCGGCCACGCAGCACATAGCCTTCCCGCTCCAGGGCGGCCAACGCGTACTGCTGGTCGGCCAGGCCGATACCCAGGTCGGCCGCCAACTGCCCGGCCGTGCGCGGTCCGAAGCCACCCAGGCGGGCACGGGTCAGCTCCACCATCGCCGCCTCCGCCGAGTCCGGCGGCGGATAGCCGCGAGGTGCCTGGAAAGCGCCGGGCACCCTCGCCGCGGGATGCACCATGCGCATCGCCGGCAGGCGCTCCGCCGCCAGCCAGAGACCGCTCCCTGCGCACGCCAGGCATCCGGCGCGGCGTTGCCCCGACAACTCCAGCAGCCATTGCGCCCAGCCAGGGTTGGCCTCGGCCTCGGCCACGGTGAGAAAGCCCAGGCTATTCAGCGCCTCGTGCATCTCGTCGGCGCTGCGTACGTCCGGCCAGGCTTCGCCGCGCACCGCCTCGATCGCCTCGGCGTCCAGCGCGCCGAGATCGTCGGCGGACTCCGGATCGCTCCAGCGCCGGTTCTGTACCGCCTGGGTGCGGCGCTCCTCCAGCGGCGCGTCATCGAGGAAGGCGTAGGGGCGCGCGCTGAGGATTTCCGCCGCCAGCGCCGAGGGCGCCGGCAGGTCGCGCGCCAGCAGGTCCACCGCGCCGCCCTCCATGTCGCGCAGCAGGGCCAGCCAGCCGTCGCAATCCATCGCCTCGTGCAGGCAGTCGTCGAGGGTCTGCGCCACCAGCGGATGATCGGGTACCTCGCGCTCGCCGACGATGCTCTCCAGGCACGCCACCTGATCGGGGAACACGCTGGCCAGCAGATCCTCGCTCTTCATCCGCAGCAACTGCGGCGGCACCTTGCGACCGCCGGCGTAGCGCGGCAAACCGAGCGAGGTGGTCAGGTTCCAGCGCCAGCGCACGCCGAACAGCGGCGCGTCGAGCACGGCTTGTACCAACAGGTGCTCGGCGTTCGCCGAATGCAGGTAGCGCCAGACCTCGTCGAGGGGGAAGCTGTGGCTGGTGGACAATGAGAGAATGATCGCGTCTTCGGTGGCCGCCGCTTGCAGCTCGAAGTTGAAGCTGCGGCAGAAACGCTTGCGCAGCGCCAGGCCCCAGGCGCGGTTGAGGCGACTGCCGTGGGGACTGTGGATGACCAGCTGCATGCCGCCGGACTCGTCGAAGAAGCGTTCCATCACCAGCCGCCGGCTCCCGGGCAGGCCGCCCAGGGCCTGGCGGGCGCGCGCCAGGTATTCGACGATCTGCCGCGCGGCGCCATCGTCCAGTCCGAGGGTGGCGCCGAGCCAGGCGATGGCCGGCTCCAGCCGCTGCCCCTCCGGCAATGCTTGGCCTTCGCCGAGCAGCTCGTCGAGGGTGTCGCGCAAGCGCGCCACGCTGGCCGACAGCTCGTCGCTGCGCCCCGGCGCCTCGCCGAGCCAGAACGGGATGTTCGGCGGCTGGCCCTGGGCGTCCTCGACCCGCACCCGTCCCGGCTCGATGCGGATGATCCGGTACGAGGTGTTGCCCAGCTGGAATACGTCGCCGGCCAGGCTCTCCACCGCGAAGTCCTCGTTGACCGTCCCCACCAGCAGGCCCTGCGGCTCCAGCAGCACGCTGTAGTCGCCGGCATCGGGAATGGTCCCGCCCGAGGTCAGCGCGGTCAGCCGCGCGCCACGGCGGCCGCGGAGCAGGCCGTTGAGCGCATCGCGATGGAGATAGGCGCCGCGCACGCCGAGGCGTGAGTGGTAGCCCTCGGCGAGCATCCGCAGGACTTCGTCGAAGCGCTCGCGCTCCAGTCCGGCGTAAGGCTCGGCGCGGATCACCAGGCGATAGAGGTCGTCCTCGCGCCATTCCTGGCAGGCCACCTCGGCGACGATCTGCTGCGCCAGCACATCCAGCGGCTGGCGTGGCAGCACCAGGCTGTCCAGCTCGCCACGGCGCACGCTGTCGAGCAGCGCCGCGCATTCCACCAGGTCATCGCGGGAGGTCGGGAACAACCGGCCCTTGGGGGTGCCGCCGACGCTGTGCCCGGAACGCCCGACCCGCTGCAGAAAGGCGGCGATGGAGCGCGGCGAGGACAACTGGCAGACCAGCTCGACGTCGCCGATATCGATGCCCAGCTCCAGCGAGGCGGTCGCCACCAGTACCTTCAATTGCCCGGCCTTCAGGCGCTGTTCGGCGTCCAGGCGCAGCTCCTTGGCCAGGCTGCCGTGGTGGGCCGCCACCCGTTGGCTGCCAAGGCGTTCGGCGAGGAAACGGGTGACCCGCTCGGCCATGCGCCGGGTATTGACGAACACCAGGGTGGTGCGGTGCTCGCCGGCCAGGCGCGCCAGGCGGTCGTAGACCAGTTCCCAGGCATCGTTGGACATCACCGCTTCCAGCGCCACCGGCGGCACCTCGATGGCCAGGTCGCGCTGACGCGTATAGCCGATGTCGACGATCCGGCAGGCCGGATCGCGCGGATCGCCGCTGGCGCCGACGAGGAAGCGCGCGACTTTCTCGATCGGCTTCTGCGTGGCGGACAGCCCGATCCGCAGCAGCGGTCGCTGACACAGCGCCTGCAGGCGCTCCAGCGACAGCGCCAGGTGGCTGCCGCGCTTGCTGCCGGCCAGGGCATGAATCTCGTCGACGATCACGCTGCGCACCCCGGCGAGCATCTGCCGTCCCGACTCCGAGCCGAGCAGGATGTACAGCGATTCCGGGGTGGTCACCAGGATGTGCGGCGGGCGCTTGCGCATCGCCCCGCGCTCGACCTGCGGCGTATCGCCGGTGCGCACCGCGCTGCGGATGTCGACGTCGGGCAGGCCGAGCCGCGCCAGTTCCTCGCGGATGCCGGCCAGCGGTTGTTCGAGATTGATGCGGATGTCGTTGGACAACGCCTTCAGCGGCGACACATAGACCACCTGGGTAGCGTCCGCCAGTTCGCCGCCGGCGGCCAGGCCCTCCACCACCAGGGTATCGATGGCGGCGAGGAAGGCGGTCAGGGTCTTGCCCGAACCGGTGGGCGCGGCGACCAGGGTCGAGAGGCCGGCGCGGATCGTCGGCCAGGCCTCGACCTGGGCCGGCGTGGGCGCGGCGAAGTGGCGTTCGAACCACTGGCGGACGGCGGGATGGAACTCCGCCAGGGGCCGCGGAGCCGGCTCGGCGCGGCGGGCGGAAGAGGATGAAATAGGCATCATGCTCCGCACTATGGTGGCGCCGCGGGCGACTCACAAGGCCCGTCGATCGCCGGTCGGGCGCAATCTCAGAGCCCGGCGACGAAACGGTCGAAGCGCTCGGCGTGCAGCGCTTCGCTGCCGTTCTCCTCGAGCAGCCGGCGGGCCTCGGCGGCCTTCGGCGTCTCGCCGCCGATCAGCCCGAGCAGGCGTTCGCCGCGCGGCGTGAGGACGAAGTTCTCGCCATTGCCGCCCTGCTCTTCCGGACGCGGCTCGATGAAACCGCCCTCCAGCAGGATCGCCTCGTAGTCGGCCGCCTTCTGCTTCAGCGCGTCCATGTCGCCGACCCGCTGCCCGGCCTGGGAGCGTTCCTCGGCCAGGCGTTCGGCATGGGCGCGCGGGGCGAAGTTCTCGTGGGCAGACTGCCGGACCTCCAGCAGCAACCGTTCGACCAGATCCCAATCGTGAGTCATGGCATACCTCCTGACGTAAGCGACGAGGGTTCCTCGCACCCTCTCTATTCGTGCGACCCGCAACCCGCCGCCGGGGTTCGAACCGATCGCCGTCCGGCGCCGAGGCTGAACTTTGCCGGCCCCACCGGGCTCCACCGCTCAGGCCCCCCACAGGAGTACGCCATGAAAGCGTTTTTCGCCCTCGCCAGCGCCTGCGCCTTGCTGGCCGCCGCGCCGGTCTTCGCCTGTTCCGAAGCGGAGGCGGAAAAGATGGGCAAGGAAGTCGCCAGCAAGGTCGCCTCGATCACCCAGAAAAACCCGCAACGAGCCAGGGAACTCAACGAACAGTTGCGCCAGCGCCAGGAAGCCCGCTCGGAACAGAACCGGCCGAGCGATTGCGACGCCTACGCGCAGATGCTCAAGGAACTGGATCAGGAAAAAGGCGACGTGCAGCGCAACACTTCGCAGTGATCCGCCGGTTCGGGGTGTGGCGGCCCGGGACGGCGGGGTCCGGCGCCCCTGGCGGGCGCGCCGCCCACCCCACCCTGAATCACTGCGACAGGCGCGGGCCGAACAGCACGATGCTGGCGCCGAGCACGCACAAGGCCACCCCCAGCCAGTCGCTCCATAAGGGCCGCGAACGCTCGACGAAGGCCAGCCAGAACAGCGACGCGGCGACGTAGATGCCGCCATAGGCGGCATAGGCGCGGCCGGCGTAGCTGGCCTCCACGCGGGTCAGCAACAAGGCGAACAGGCTCAGGCTGAGCAGGCCGGGCAGCACCCACAGGGCGCTCTTGCCCAGCCGCAACCAGAGATAGAAGGCGTAGCAGCCGGCGATCTCGCAGAACGCCGCGAGAACGAACCAGAGGTAGTTGATCACCGCCGCCCGCCCTCCCGCTCCCACGCGCAGCGGACCTGCAGGTCGCTCTCCTGGGGGGTGTGGAAACCGCGCTCGGACTCCCAGCGGAAGGTATGGCTGCCGTTCACTTCGGTTTCCAGGTGGACCACCGCGCTGGCCCAGTACAAGCGACGGAGCAGGGCCTCGAACTGCTCGACCCAGAGATTCCACTCGTATTCGATGGCCTGGTAGCTGGCGCCGAAATGGATGATCTGGGTCTGGTACAGCCCGGCGCCGGACTGCTCGCAGCGGCTGAACATCTCGCGGCCGAGGAACGGCCAGGCCTCGCCGCCCGGCAGGCTGTCCAGCACGCGGCGGTTGGCGGCACGGCGCATGCGCCGCTCCATCGAATCGCCCGGCCAGTCGCGGATGCAGCCATAGACGATGGATTCAGACTCCACAGGGGTACTCCAGAACAGAACGGACTCGCAGAGGCAGCCTTCTAGCACAGGGCGCGAGGCCGGAAAAGCAAAAAGCCTCGCAAATGAGCGAGGCTTCTTGTGGGGTCCAACGTACTTCGGCAGGCAGGCCGGTGACCCAAGCTACTCGATCGCACCGCCCTGGGCAAGCACTATCGGAAACGCACCACGATGGTGCAAGGCCGTGTCCCGCCTGGCCTGCAAGGTACTCCCGCTCAGGCCTGGCGCTGCCGCTTGGCGTGCATCTTGCCGGCCATCACGGTCATCTCGTCATAGATCGCCTGGGGGTTCTGCTGCTTGATCTTCCAGGCCACCCGCGCCTGCTCGTGGGGCAGGATCAGGAAGCTGCCCCTGGCCACTTCGGCGTGGATATAGTCGGCGATGTCGGCGGCGCTGATCGGTGAACTCTCCAGCAGCTTGCCGACCTGGTGCTTCATCTCGGGACTCGGGCCATGGAAAGAGTCCAGCAGGTTGGTCTGGAAGAACGACGGACAGACCACATGGACGCCGACCTCGACCAGCGCCAGTTCCACCAGCAGGCTTTCCGACAACGCCACCACTCCGGCCTTGGCCACGTTATAGTTGCTCATCGCCGGGCCCTGCATCAGCGCCGCCATCGAGGCGATATTGACGATCCTGCCCTTGCTCCGCTCCAGCAGCGGCAGGAAGGCCTTGCAGCCCTTGACCACGCCCATCAGGTTGATCGCGATCTGCCAGTCCCAGTCCTCCAGGGACAGTTCGCCGAAGAAGCCACCGGAGGCAACCCCGGCATTATTGACGATGACATCGATGCCGCCGAGCTTCTCTTCGCAGCTCTGCGCCAGCGCGGTCAGCTGGCTGTAGTCGCGCACGTCGCAGCGCTGGGTGAAACCATCGCCACCGGCCTCGCGCACCAGCTTCAGTGTTTCCGCCAGGCCGGCTTCGTTGACGTCGGCCAGCGCCAGGCGCCAGCCGTCACGCGCCCAGCGCAGGGCGATTTCGCGCCCCAGCCCGGAGCCGGCACCGGTGATCATCATGCGGTTTTGCATAGGGTCCTGCCTTCCTGTTCGTGTGATGAAGGCCAGTGTAACCAAGGGCTCCAGCGGCCTCCGGCTAAATCAGGAAGCTGAATGCCTCGGGCAAACCCGGACGGGGCGGACAGGGATCAGGCGAGCAGCAGCGCGCAGAGCTTGCCGAGGACCAGGGCGATTCCGCAGGCCACCAGCAGGTAGGAGGCGCCATCGAGACGCCGACGGTACAACTGGGCGAAGGAGCCGACATGCCGTTGCAGGACGAACATTCCCAGCGCCACCAGGATCGCCGGCAGGAGGAAGACGAATTGCCAGAAGTGCTCGGCCGCCAGGGCGCTCTCCCCCTTCCCGCCCAGCAGCAGCGCGCCGCCCAGCAACTGGCCCAGCAACAGCAGGCCGCCGATGCCAATACAGGCACGTCCCCAACCGATCATCAGTCCCTCCCCGAATGATTCCGAGGAACGAGCATAGCCAGATGCCGCCATGGGATCTGTGCCCTGGGTCAAGGACAGCGCCGCGCGTCGCAGCGGCCCGGCGATTCCATGACGCAGGTATCGGCGCAAGACCGGGCCCCGCCCGCCATGCGGGGCCCGGGCGGGTTCAGAACACGTACTGCAGGCGCATCACCACGCCATCGCCGCTGTCATCGCCGTTGGCATTGCTGACCTTGTCGGTCTTCGCCTTGACGTAGTTGGCGGAGACCTTCACCGACTCGTTGGCATACCAGTTGACGCCCAGGGTATGGGTCTTGCCCTTGGCGTCACCGACTTCACGGGTGGCGCGGTCGACCACGATGTTGTCGTCCTCGACCTTGATCGAGTCGTAGCGGTAGAACAACTCCCAGGCACCGATTTCCTTGTTCTCCGGCTTGATGGAGTCGAACTTGGCGCCGTCCAGCTTGTAGATGCGCGGCTCGCCGGTGAGGGTATAGGCCAGTTGCGCGTAGTAGCCGGAAGCCTTGAGGTCCTCGCGGTTCTGCTCGGCCTTGACCGTGCGCCGCAGGTACTCGGCCTGGGCCGAGAAGGCGCCCAGCGCCCAGGCGCCTTCCAGGCCCCAGACCGAATCGTCCTTCCACAACCCTTCGAGCGCCGGGTTGCCACCGAACAGGCCGCGGTTGCCGTTGCTGCCGGCATCGTTGCCGCCATTGGTGGAAACGCCGCGCATGCCCATCCGCGGACGGATGCGGGTGTCCACCGCGCTGTCCTTCAGGTCGCGGTAGGCGTATTGCAGGCCCAGGTGCACGACGTTGCCCGACTCGTGCAGCGGCGCGAACACGCCGCGCAGGTTGTAGCGCTTGACGCTGTCGCCATCGGTGTCGTTGTTGTTCTCGCTGAACACGCTGCCCGAAAGGAAGGCCGTCCCGCCCACCACGGAGCTGGCCTGGAGGCCGGTGCCGACGTTGTCGTTGACCCACTCGGCGATCTCATAGGTCAGGTTGCGCTCCATGGCGGTGACCCACTTGGAACTGGTGGCCTTTTCCAGGCCGAAGTCGGTGTAGAAGCGGCCGAATTTCAGGTTCAGCGGATTGAAGCCGGTGTAGGTGATCGAAGCTTCGTCGAAGTAACCGGCACTGTCGTTGCCGACGTTGCGCGACAGGTCGTAGTTGATCTGGTATTTCCAGTCCTTGTACGCGGTGCCGCCGAACTCGAGGTAGGCGCGGCGGAAATAGGCGGCGTCGGCGGTATTGCCGTTGTTCGTGTAGTAGCCGTCGAAGCGGCCGTAGTCGGCCTGCAGGCGGCCGCCGAGCTTGAAGCTGAATTCCTTGTCGGTGGTGGCGACTTCCAGCCCACCCTTGGTCTTGATCACGATATCGGCGCCATCGGTGGTCACTGTCCCGGCCAGGCTCTGCGCGGAAATCGCCAGGCCCAGCAAACTCCAGGCAACACTGCTCCCCACCCCTTTGCACGAGTGTCTGCGAATCATCAGGTAAGTCCCCTGTTCGGATTTCGAATGGTCTTGAGCAGCGCGGAAGCGGCCGGGATCGTCCCGCGCCGGCGCTGCTGGAGGGGGATCATCTGGACGGGTTGTGACAGCGAGACTGCAAAGCGCGAAAGCTTTTGTGACAGGCAGCCGGAGAGCCCCCGGCCGAGGCCGCCGGGCAGCGATGCGGGCCTAGTGGCATCAGGCCTGCGCGATAGATGTAACCATTTGTTTCATTTATTGCGGCAACCTTGCGAAGATTGCCGAACTGTAAGGAAAAGCGAACTTTCCTACCGTTTGGAAACGGCCTCTCGCAGTTTCCTGCCAAGCCGCCGGGTCGCCAAAGAAAGACCCGATTGCAGCGGCCAACATCGCCGCAACCGGGTAAGGAACCGATTAAAAAGACCTCGCCGGAGCGAGGCCGAAAACAGGAGCGGATCGTTGTCGCTTCTTAGAACACGTACTGCAGGCGGGTCACGAAGCCGTCGCCATCATCGTCGCCATTGGCGTTGGTGATCTTGTCGGTCTTCGCCTTGACGTAGGCGGCGCTGATCTTCACCGCGTCGTTGACGTACCAGTTCACGCCCAGGTTGTGCGCCTTGGCCTTGGTGTCGCCGACTTCGCGGGTGGCGGTGTCGGCGACCACGTTGTCGTCTTCCACCTTGATGTTGTCGTAGCGGTAGAACAGTTCCCAGGCGCCGATTTCTTTGTTTTCCGGCTTGATGGAGTCGAACTTGGCACCTTCCAGCTTGTACTGGCGAGACTCGCCGGTGAGGGTGTAGGCCAGTTGCGCGTAGTAGCCCTTGGCCTCGATGTCCTTGTAGCCGTTGTCGTCGGCCTTCAGCTTGCGCGCCAGGTATTCGGCCTGGGCCGAGAACGGTCCCATCGCCCAGGCGCCTTCCAGGCCCCAGACGCTGTCGTCCTTGTAGGAGCCGGCCGGCGAGTTGGAGACGCCGCCGAAAGTCGCGCGGTTGCCGTTGTCGCCAGCGTCGTTGCCGCCGCTGGTGGAGATGCCGCGCATGCCCAGGCGCGGACGGATGCGCGAATCGAAGGCGGTGTCGTCGAGGTCGCGGTAGGCATAGTTCACACCGACGTGGAGGACATTGCCGGTTTCGTGCATCGGCGCGAATACGCCGCGGAAGTTGAACTGCTTGACGCTGTCGCCGTCGCGGTCGTCGGCATCCTTGGCGGACACGCCGGCGGACAGGTAGGCCATGTCGGCGAGGGTCGAATTGACCTGGGCGCCCATGCCGTCCTGGTGGGTGTTGATCCAGTCGGCCAGTTCGTAGGCGGCATTACGCTCGGGTGCGGTCACCCACTTGGAGCTGGTGGCCTTTTCCAGGCCGAAGTCGGGGTCGAAACGACCGAACTTCAGGTTGACCGGGTTGAAGCCGGTGTAGGTGATCGAGGCTTCGTCGAAGTAACCGTTGTCGGAGCTGCCGGTGTTGTGCGACAGGTCGAAGTTGACCTGGTATTTCCAGTCCTTGTACGCGGTGCCGCCGACTTCGATGAAGGCGCGGCGGAAGTAGGCCGCGTCGGCGGTGTTGCCATTCTTGGTATAGAAGCCGTCGAAGCGGCTGTAGTCGGCCTGCAGGCGGCCGCCCAGCTTGAAGCTGAATTCCTTGTCGGTGGTGGCGACTTCGAGGCCGCCCTTGGTCTTGATCACGATATCGGCGCCGTCGGTGGTCACGGTGCCGGCGAACGCCTGGGCAGATACGGCCAGAGCCAGAGCGCTGGCAACGAAGCCGAGCGAGTGCTTACGGATCATCGAAGATTTCCCCTTAATGGTGTGTGCATTGGCAACACGCGAGTGCCTGGCTTCAGCGCGCCCCTTGTTTCGCGCTGGCCGGAAGGCGGCCCCGTTGTGTTGGGGGGAATCTTGGCGAGGGCAGATTGCAGCCAAATTGCATGAAGATAAATGTTTCATTACAGAGGAACTTTTTATCTCCAATGCGAATAACGCGAAAAGCCCGCTACAGCGGGCTTTCCAGGGTTATTCGATATGGGTGGAAAGCTCAGCGCAATTTTCTTGCAATCCAGAAGTCAGCCGAAAGCCACTTGCCGGCGCCACCGAAGAACAGCGCGAGCAGCATCGCCAGGTAGGTCGCGGCGAACTCGATGCCGTTGTTGACGATGGCGAAGCCGCCGCTGGAGGTCAGCCACTCGTAGTTGCCATGCTCGCGGAGGATCTCCCGGGCCCGCGCCAGCTTCTCGCCGGCTTCCAGCACCCGGGCATTGGCGAACGGCGCCGCAGGATCGGCGATCGCCTGCCAGCCGTTCGGCCAGTGCACGGCGAAGATCGCCACCAGCATGGTCACCATCAGCGGCAGGCTGATCCAGCGCACCGCCAGGCCGCACAGCAGCAGCACGGCGCCGCCGGCCTCGCTCAGCGCGGCGAGCCAGGCCAGCAGCTCGGGAAACGGCAGGCCAAGCCCCCAGTCGGGATTGCCGAACCACTCGATGGTCGCCGGCATGTCCGCCAGCTTCTGACTGCCGGCCATCCAGAACACCGGCGCCAGGTACAGGCGCAGCGCCAGGGGGGCGAGGAAATCCAGCCCACGGGTAGCGTCGAGGGCATGCTGCAAACGCAGGAACACGGTCTTCATCATCACTCCAGAGCGCCCTCGCCGAGGAGGATGCCCAGCGCGCGCCAGTCCTCCAGCAAGGCGAAGGCATTTTCGAAATACTGCGCGTCGGGCTCCAGGCCGCTGTTTTCGGCCAGCTCGCGCAACAATGGCAACAGCGTGCCGGGAGCCTCGCCCGCTTCGCTCAGGCGAAGGGCGAGGCAATAGGCGAACGGCGACAACTGCAGGAAGCGCACCTGCTCCGCCGGATCGCGCCAGACCAGCAGGCAGGTCGGCTCGGCCGCCGGCTGCGCGGGTCGGTACTCCGGTCCCAGGCGGTGTACGGGCCAGCGATAGGCCAACGGCCAGGCCAGCGGCGACCAGGACCAGGCCTGCGTCGGCATCCCGGCGGGCGCCTCGGCCAGCAACAGGGCCAGCTCGACCCATTCGTAGTGCGCCAGTTCGAGCAGGAAGGGCGGATCGCCGTCCTCCGCCCGGTAGCCGTCCTGCAACCAGGCGAGGAACTCCTCGCCCAGTTCGCCGAAGTACGGCGTACGGCAGCGGTGTTCGCGCAGGAAGGCACGCACCAGGCGCTCCCAGCGCGGCGCCGGAAACAGGCTGTGGAGTACCGGGAAGCCGTTGCGGATGAAGCTCTCCAGGTTGTTGAAGAACAGTTCCTCGTAGATCGCCATGCGTTCCGCCGCGACACCGGGCGGCAGGCTCGCCTGCGGATCGCGGATGCGCGCGGCGAACCCGCGTTGCAACGTGGCATCGCTCATGTGCCATACCCCAGGCTGCGCAGTTGCAGTTCGTCGCTGCTCCGCTGCAGCTCGCGAATGCGCTGCGTTTCGGCATACAACTCGGCCAGCGGCGGGAAGTTGAAATCGCGCTCCAGCAGCGTCGGACGCTCGCCGTGGCAGGCGTAGGCATGCGCCAGCAGGTCCCACACCGGATCGCAGACCGGCGCGCCATGGGTATCGATCTTCAGGCTGGCGCCCTGTTCGTCGTGCCCGGCCATGTGCAGGTAGGCAATCCTCCGGCTGGGCATCGCGGCGATGTAGGCATGGGCATCGAGGCCGAAGTTGCAGGCGTTGACGTAGACGTTGTTGACGTCCAGCAGCAGTTGGCAATCGGCCTCTTCCAGCACCGCGCGGACGAAATCGACTTCTTCCATCTCCCCCGGCAAGCGCGCGTAGGCCGAGACGTTCTCGATGATCAGCGGGCGCTCGAGCACGTCCTGGACCACCCGGACCCGCTCGGCGACCCGGCGTACCGACTCGTCGCTGAACGGCAGCGGCATCAGGTCGTAGAGCTGGCCGTCGTCGGCGCAGGCCGAGAGGTGCTCGCTGTAGGCGCGGATGCCGTGCTGCCCGATGAACCCCTTGATCGCGCGCAGCAACGACATGTCCAGCGGGGCGTAGCCGCCCAGGTTGAGAGACAGACCATGACAGAGGAACGGCAGGCGCTCGGTCAGCTCGCGGAACTGGCGGCCGAGACGGCCGCCGATGCCGATCCAGTTCTCCGGGGCGACTTCGAGGAAGTCGACCCGGCCCTCGGCGCTGGCGCCGAGCGGCTCCAGCAGCGCGCGACGCAGGCCAAGCCCGGCGCCGCTGACGAATACCTCTTGCATGGTCCGTCTCCTCAGGACTTACGACTTTTTCTTGTCGGCGCCACAGCTGCCTTCGCCGGCTTTCTTCTCGCCACCACAAGTCCCTTCCTTGGCCTTGCGATCCGCGCCGCAGCTACCTTCATGGCCCGCCTTGGAGGCTTCGCGCTTGCCCTTGTCGGCGCCGCACTTGGCCTCGCCGCAGGAACCTTCCTTGGTCTTCTCGGCCGCCGCCACGCTGTAGCCGGTACTCAGCTCCTGAACGGCGAAGGGATTCTGCGCGGCATGCGCGGCGACACTGGCCACGCCGAGCAGAGCGGCGCCGACGACGGAGGAAGCGAGGGAAATCTTTTTCATGGGGTAACTCCTGAGTTTCGGTAACGGGAGCCGGTATGGCGTCCTCGCCCCAATGGACGGGGCACCCGCGGCGGCGTTACAACGGCGTCGAAAAAATTTTCCGGCCCTCTACCTGGAGACAGGGTTTACCCCTACTGGAGAAAATATCGGGCGGCGATATTCGCCAGGTCCCGGGCGCTCTCCTCGACTTCGGATACCCATTCCCGCTGGCGGAAGAGAGAGCCGCCCACGCCAGGCCGGGTTCCGTTCGCCCAAGCCGGATACCGGAAACGAAAAAGCCGCCACCCGCGATTCACGGGCGGCGGCTTTTTCCTTGGCGGCCGGGCTCAGCGCCGCGCGGCGTCCTTGCGCAGTTCGGCGAGGTGCGCGGCCAACCTGTCGAGTTCCGGGCTCTGTCCTTCGGGCAGGCGGCGCACGGTCGCCTGGGTCAGGCGCATCTGCCGGATGAAGCGCCGGCAATGCCGGCACATGAGCAGATGGCTACGTACCGCCAGTCGTCCACGGAAGTCCAGTTGCCCATCGAGAAAGTCGCTGGACCGGGCGACCAGTTCCTTGCAACTCAGCATTGACCGGTTTCCTCGAAATGCTCCAGGGTGGCGAAGACTTTCAGCCGGGCGCGATGCAACAGCACCCTGACATTGGACAGCGTGATGTCCAGCAGATCACGGATTTCATCCAGCTCCAAGCCCTGGCGTTCACGCAGGGTCAGCACGCTGCGCTGCAATTCGGACAGGCTGTTGAGGGTCTTTTCCAGGCAGTCGCGCAGCTCGCCTTCGGTGAGCAGGGCGTCCGGCGAGTCCTCGTGCCAGGCATGCGGCGGCTGGCTCCAGTGTCCGTCGGCGGCGAAGCGCCGGTCGTCCACCGTACCATGCGGGCCCGGCAGGTCGTCGAGAAAAACCTCCCGGCGCACCTGGCGCAAGCGACTCTTGGCGGTATTCGCGGTGATGGTCAGCAGCCAGGTCTTCAGGCTCGAGCGCCCCTGGAAACCGTCCAGACCGCGCACCGCCGCGAGCCAGGCATCCTGCACCACCTCCTCGGTGTGCGATTTGCCGATGATCGCCCAGGCCACGGCCCGCATGGCGCCCTGGTAGGCGCCGACCAGCTCGCGGAAGGCTCGCTGCTCGCCGGCCAGCAGGCGCGGCAGCAACTCGGCGTCGGTAGGTGCCGCCACGATCAGTGTTTACGCAGGATCACGCTACCGATCGAGTAGCCGGCGCCGAACGAGCTGAGCACCCCGATGGCGCCGCTGGGCAGGTCGTCCTGGTGCAGGTGCAGGGCGATCACCGAACCGGCGGAACTGGTGTTCGCGTAGCTGTCGAGGATCACCGGCGCCTCGTGCGCCTCGGCGTCGCGACCGAGCAGCTTGCGAGTGATCAGCAGGTTCATGTTGAGGTTGGCCTGGTGCAGCCAGAAGCGCTTGACCTCGGCGACCGCGATGTCGTTGGCCGCCAGGTGCTCGCCGATCAGTTCGGCGACCATCGGGCAGACGTCCTTGAACACCTTGCGGCCTTCCTGGACGAACAGCTTGTCGCGCTTGCCGATACCGCTTTCGTCGGCGCGGTTGAGGAAGCCGAAATTGTTGCGGATGTTATTGGAGAACTGGGTCAGCAGCCGGGTGCTGACGATGTCGAACTGGTGCTTCGACACGGCCAGGTCGGCGCGCTCGACGATCACCGCGGTGCAGGCATCGCCGAAGATGAAGTGGCTGTCGCGGTCGCGGAAGTTCAGGTGGCCGGTGCAGATTTCCGGATTGACCATCAGGATCGCCCGCGCCTGGCCGGTCTGGATCGCGGTGGTGGCGGCCTGGATGCCGAAGGTCGCCGAGGAGCAGGCCACGTTCATGTCGTAGCCGTAGCCCTGGATACCCAGCGCGGCCTGCACTTCCACGGCGATCGCCGGGTAGGCGCGTTGCAGGTTGGAACAGGCGACGATCACCCCGTCGATATCGGCCGCGCTGCGACCGGCGCGCTGCAGCGCTTCGCGGGCGGCGGCCACGGCCATCTCGCAGAGGATCGACCATTCGTCGTTGCTGCGCTCGGGCAGGTGCGGAACCATGCGCTGCGGATCGAGGATGCCTTCCTTGTTCATCACGAAGCGGCTCTTGATGCCGGACGCCTTCTCGATGAAGGCCGAGCTGGACTCGGCCAGCGCTTCCAGCTCGCCCTTGGCGATGGCTTCGGCATGCTGGTCGTTGTACTGGCGCACGAAGGTATTGAAGCTCTCCACCAGTTCGTCGTTGGAGATGCTGTAGGGCGGGGTATAAAGACCGGTTCCGCTGATGACGGCTTTATGCACAGTCGTTCCTCTTCTTTCGCTGGGCCGCCGTCGAACGGGGGCCGATGTAGGCATGTCGGTGCCCGCCGGGGGCCGGCACCGGAAACGGGTTCGCTCGTGACGATACCGGGCGCTCCAGGAAAGGACGCTGGCGGCGCGCTTTCGTACAGGGTCCGGTGCCGTCGACCACCGTTGCGCAGTGTGCCACCGCCTCGCTTCGGCCAGCGCGCGCACCGCTCAGTGGTATCGATGGCGCTAAGGATATTCCAGAGCGCGCGCCGGGCACAGCCGATAGGCGCACGATCGGCTTATTTTCCTCGTTTTCGCCGCCGGTATCCGTATCGAACTGTAAAGACGACGCAACCAGGCCATCTTCCGGTCACAGCAGGCTGGCAGCTTCCCCCCAACCAGCGATTGAATTTGCCAACCCGGCCCATAGGCAATGCTCAAGAGCCCGCCGCGGCCAGGCCACCTATCATTGGGCAGACCCGGAATTCACAAGGAAGCCATCCCATGACCGACAGCCCGCGCCCAGAACTGGATATGGAAACCCAGGCGTTCGTCCATCAACTCTTCGACCTGGCCCGCCAAGGCAACAGCCAGCGCCTCGGCCAGTTGCTGCAACAGGGCCTGCCGCCGAATCTGCGCAACCACAAGGGCGACAGCCTGCTGATGCTGGCCAGCTACCACGGCCATGCCGACACGGTACGCCTGCTGCTGGCCTACAAGGCCGACCCGGACCTGCGCAACCTGGCCGGGCAGACGCCGCTGGCCGGCGCGGCGTTCAAGGGTGACCTGGCGATGGTCGAACTGCTTCTCGCCGGTGGCGCCGACGTCGAGGGCGCCTCGGCCGATGGCAAGACAGCGCTGATGATGGCCGCCATGTTCAACCGGGTGGAAGTCGCCGCCAGTCTGCTGGCCCACGGGGCCCGGCGCGACGCCCGGGACGCCGCCGGCCTGACGCCGCTGGCGGCGGCGCGGATGATGAACGCCGAAGCCACGCTCGCCCTGCTCAGCCGCCCGCACTGAGTCCCAGTTCCTCCAGCACCTCGGCCAGGTCGACGACCTGGCCGAAATGGTGCCGCCACAGGCGCACGCCCAGCTCGCCCGAGCGATCCAGCGAGGAACCGACCACCAGGTCGCCAATCAGGGTCGGCCGCAGGCCGGCGTCGAACAGGGCGAAGCCGGCGGCCAGCACGCAGGTGTCGGCCTGGATGCCGCAGACCAGCACCCGCTCCGCTTGCAGCCCGCGCAGATGATCGAGCATTTCCGCCGTCGGCAGGTAGCCGTGCTTGACGAACACCCGCTCGGCCGCCACCAGGCAGGCGTCGTCGAGCGGCGGCCGCCAGCCGAGCTGGCGCTGGAACGGCGTGCGCGCTTCGTCGTGGAGCTCGACGCTGGCCAGCGAAGGCATGTGTCCGAGCAACCGGCCAATCCCATCCAGCAGCCAGTGCGGCGGGGCGAAGCAGGGTTGCACGTCGACGATAAGCAGGGCCTGGCGCATCGCTGGCTACCTCCGCAAGAACAGGCCAGGCATTCCGGCGCGCCGCGCCCGGTCCCCCGCGCCGCGATGAAACTCGACTAGCCTGAAGGAACCTTTCGACGGAGAGCCTTCATGCGCCCCATGTATGCCGTAGCGATCCTTTCCCTCCTGGCCGGCTGTTCCTCGGTTCCCGCCGAGAAGACCCGGGCCATTCCCACCGACCGCCTGCTCGGCTTCCAGCAGCCGGTGAACGGCGGCGGGCGGCTGGAGGTCCACCGCGACTATGGCTACCTGGGCGGCGGCTGCTACGTGGCGTTCCTTATCGACCGCCAGGTGGCCGCGCGCATCGGCGTCGGCGAGGAAGCCAGCTTCCAGGTCCCGGCGGGCGAGCATGTGGTCGGCATCGGCATCGACACGCAGGACGACACCCTCTGCGGCAAGGGCCTGCTCAACCGCGAGCTGGGCGTCCATGTGGCCGCCGATGGCAGCGCCCGCTTCCGCATCGTCAGCGAGGCCAGTAGCGGCTTCGACATCCGCGCCGAATGAACTGTCGCCCGCCTTCGGCGCTCCGCCGCAGGACCAGCCGGCCCCCGCCGATCAGTCCTGCAGACGCTTCACGAGGCGCTGCTGGAGTTGCGCAAGCACCTCGGGATCGCCCTGCTTCGCCGCGTGGATACCGAGGTTCTCGCCGCTGAAGCGCGGGATGACGTGGAAGTGCAGATGGAACACGGTCTGCCCCGCGGGAGCGCCGTTGAACTGGGCGACCTGCACGCCGTCCGGCTGCACCTCGTCGACCAGCGCGCGGGCCAGGCGCTGGACCACAGCCATGACCCTGGCCAGGTTCTGCGCATCGATCTCGAGCAGGTTGCGCGCCTCGGCGTGCTTGGGGATCACCAGGGCGTGGCCGTACGATTGCGGGAACAGATCGAGGAAGGCGAGGACATCCTCGTCCTCGTAGATCTTGTAGCAGGGAGCTTCGCCGCGAATGATCTTGGCGAAGATGTTCTGGGAATCGTAAACGCCTTGCAGGCTCATGGAAGCTTTCCTTGGACGAAGCGGAGTAGACCTGCGCACCATACCGGCTCGCCCCAGGCTCGTCACGATGTGATACGCCGCGCGCGCCACACACTTCGAAAGAAATTGTCACAAGCCCGTCATCACCCTTCCCTACTTTCGTAGCACTCGCGGCCGGCCCGGCCGGCCGCCACAGCCACCTCCTCAACATAGGGAAATGCGTCATGACCCCAGGCTATCCCCTCGCCCTTTCTCTCGCCGTCTCCATGGCCGTGCTCGGCAGCGCCCTGCCGGCCCAGGCACGCCAGGACGATCCGTCGCTGTTCAACCGCCAGGCGCGCGGCGAAATCAGCGAATACGGCGGCGCGCGGCGCGTCGAGCAGGACCTGACCCAGGCCCTGAAGCAGTCGCTGTCGAAGAAGAAGGCGAAGAATGTGATCCTGCTGATCGGCGACGGCATGGGCGACTCCGAAATCACCGTGGCGCGCAACTACGCGCGCGGCGCGGGCGGCTACTTCAAGGGCATCGACGCGCTGCCGCTGACCGGCCAGTACACCCACTACTCCCTGCACAAGGACAGCGGCCTGCCGGACTACGTGACCGATTCCGCCGCTTCGGCCACCGCCTGGGCCACCGGGGTCAAGTCCTACAACGGCGCGATCGGCGTGGATATCCACGAGCAGCCGCACCGCAACCTGCTGGAACTGGCCAAGCTCAACGGCAAGGCCACCGGCAACGTCTCCACCGCCGAGTTGCAGGACGCCACCCCCGCCGCCCTGCTCGCCCACGTCACCGCTCGCAAGTGCTACGGCCCCGAGGCCACCAGCAAGCGCTGCCCGAGCAATGCCCTGGAGAACGGCGGCGCCGGCTCGATCACCGAGCAGTGGCTGAAGACCCGCCCGGATGTAGTCCTCGGCGGCGGCGCCGCGACCTTCGCGGAAACCGCCAAGGCTGGCCGCTACGCCGGCAAGACCCTGCGTGCCCAGGCCGAAGCCCGTGGCTACCGGATCGTCGAAAACCTCGACGACCTCAAGGCCGTGCGCCGCGCCAACCAGAAGCAACCGCTGATCGGCCTGTTCGCGCCGGGCAACATGCCGGTACGCTGGCTCGGTCCGACCGCCACCTACCACGGCAACCTGACCCAGCCGGCGGTGACCTGCGAGGCGAATCCGAAGCGCACCGCCGACATCCCCACCCTGGCACAGATGACCAGCAAGGCCATCGAGCTGTTGAAGGACAATCCGAACGGTTTCTTCCTCCAGGTCGAGGGCGCGTCCATCGACAAGCAGGACCACGCCGCCAACCCCTGTGGCCAGATCGGCGAGACAGTCGATCTCGACGAAGCCGTGCAGAAGGCCCTGGCCTTCGCCAAGGCCGACGGCGAGACCCTGGTGATCGTCACCGCCGACCACGCCCACTCCAGCCAGATCATCCCGCCAGAAACCGCCGCGCCAGGGCTGACCCAGTTGCTCACGACCAAGGACGGCGCACCGCTGGCGATCAGCTACGGCAATTCCGAGGAAGGCTCCCAGGAACATACCGGCACCCAGCTGCGCATCGCCGCCTATGGCCCGCAGGCCGCCAATGTCACCGGCCTGACCGACCAGACCGACCTGTTCTTCACCATCCGTCGCGCACTGAACCTGCGCGACTGATCGGAGCAGAACGAAAGAGGCGCGCCGGTTTCGACCGGCGCGCCTCTTTCATTTCCCGCGGATTCCCTAGCCCTCGACCTGGCTCCACTGCTTGGCCAGGCGCTTGTCCGAGACCGGCAGCCGGGTTCCCAGTTGCTGGGCGAACAGCGAGACCCGGTACTCCTCCAGCATCCAGCGATACAACTGCAACTCGGCGTCGCGCTTGCCTTCCTGGGCGTGCTTGCCGAGGCGCGCCTGGTATTGCGCCCAGAGTTCGCCCAGCTCGCCGCTCCACACCCGGTCGCGCTGGACCTGGCCGGCGACCTTGTCCAGGCGCTGCTCGACAGCCTTGAGGTAACGCGGATACTCCTTCAACCACTCCAGCGGAGTGGCGCGGACGAAGCCCGGATAGACCAGGTTGGCCAACTGGCCCTTGACGTCGTTCAGCGGCACCGTCATGGCCAGGTCGACCTTGCCTTTGAAGCGCTTCTGCAGGCCGTGCCAGAGCTTGAGGATCTCCAGCACCAGGCGCGCCAGGCGCTCGGCATGCTCGTTCCAGGCGCCGCGCTTGCGTTCGGCCAGCGCCGCCAGGGCGGCACCGTCGCGCGGCAGGCTTTCGCCCTGCAGCACGCAGCTGTCGAGGCTGGCCAGGAGGATGTCCTCGACCAGTGCCTCGACCCGTCCCAGCTCGCGGTACAGCAGGCCCATCTCGGTCTGCCCCGGCAGCTTGGCGCGCAGGTACCTGGCCGGTTCGGCCAGTTGCTGCAACAGCAGTCGTTGCAGGGCGCGGCGGTGCTGGTAGTCGGCCTCGGCCTGGGTCGGGAAGCGCCCTTCCTTGACCTCGCCCTGCTCTTCCACCAGCGCCGGATACACCGTCATCGACAGCCCGGCGATCTTCTGCTGGACCTTCTCGGCGACGCTGGCGAAGGCCTTGGCCTCCACCGGCCGCTGCTGTTCCTCGCTCGCTTGGGGAATCGCCAGCGCCGCCTGGCTGGCTTCGGCGAAACGCGCGGTGAGTTCGGCCAGGTCGCGGCCCTCGCCGAGGAACTTGCCCTGGGCGTCGACCACCTCGATGTTCATCCGCAGGTGATCGTCCAGTTGCGTCGCCGCCTCGGCCCAGGCTTCGTCGGCCACCCGCGCGCCGGTCATGCGCTGCAGCTCGCGGCCCAGCGCCTGGGGCAGCGAGCCTTCGCCGAAGGTGATGCGCTCCAGGGCGGCACGGACGAAGTCCGGTACCGGCACGAAGCTCTTGCGGATCGCCTTCGGCAGGTTGCGCACCAGCGCCACCGCCTTGTCGTAGAGCAGGCCGGGCACCAGCCAGTCGATGCGCTCGGCCGGCAACTGCGGCAGCAGCGGCGCCGGTACCCGCACGGTGACACCGTCGCGCGCGGTGCCGGGCTCGAACTGGTAGCTCAGCGACAGCTGCAGGTCGCCCAGGCGCAGGCGGTCCGGGTACTGCGCGGCGGTGACCTCGCTGGCTTCGCGGGCCAGCACGTCTTCCTCGCGCATCAGCAGCAGGTCCGGCTGGTTCTGTCGCTCGCGGGCGTACCATTTCTCGAAACTGGCGGTCTGGTAGATGTCCGCCGGCAGGCGCGCGTCGTAATAGGCGAACAGGGTTTCCTCGTCGGCCAGGATGTCGCGCCGGCGCGCCTTGGCTTCCAGCTCGTCGAGCTTTTCCAGCAACTGCCGGTTGGCACTCAGGCACCTGGCGCGGCTGTTGATCTCGCCACGTACCAGGCCTTCGCGGATGAACAGCTCGCGCGCCACCGGCGGGTCGATCGGGCCGTAGTGCACCGGACGTCGGCCGATGACGATCAGGCCGTAGAGGGTGACCTGCTCGAACGCCACCACCTGGCCGCGACGCTTCTCCCAGTGCGGCTCGAAGTGGTTGGTCTTGATCAGGTGCCCGGCCAGCGGCTCCAGCCAGTCCGGCTCGATCTTCGCGACCATCCGCGCGAACAGCTTGGTGGTCTCCACCAGTTCGGCGGCCATGATCCATTGCGGGCGCTTGCGGGCGATGCCGCTGGACGGATGGATCCAGAAGCGTCGCTGGCGGGCGCCAAGGTAGTCGCCTTCCTCGGCCTTCTGGCCGATCTGGCTGAGCAGGCCGGACAGGATCGCCTTGTGCACCGCCGCGTAGTCGATGCCCGGCAGCTCGCGCTCGCCATTGGCCGGCGCGCCTTTCTTCGCCTCCGGCTTGCGCGCCTCGGCCCTGGCCGGGCGCCCGAACGGCAGCTTCAGCTCGCGGCAGATCAGGGTCAGCTGACGATGGGCGTCGCGCCACTCGCGCAGGCGCAGGTAGTTGAGGAAATTCTTCCGGCACCAGCTGCGCAGGGCGTTGGAACCCAGCGCCTGGCGCTGTTCCTCGAAGCCGCGCCAGAGATTGATCAGCGCGGCGAAGTCGGAATCCGGGTCTTTCCATTGCGCATGCGCCTGGTCGGCGGCCTGCTGGCGCTCCACCGGACGCTCGCGCGGATCCTGCACGGACAGCGCGCTGGCCACCGTCAGCACCTCCTCGAGGCTGCCCTGCTGGGCCGCCTCCAGCAGCATGCGCCCCAGCCGTGGGTCGATCGGCAGGCGCGCCAGCTGGCGCCCCAGCGGGGTCAGCTGGCCTTCGCGGTTGACCGCGGAAAGCTCCTGCAAGAGGGTGAAACCGTCCTTGATCGCCTTGCCGTCCGGCGGCTCGATGAAGGGGAACGCCTCGATGTCGCCCAGGCGCAGGTGGAGCATCTGCAGGATCACCGCGGCCAGGTTGGTGCGGAGGATTTCCGGATCGGTGAAGGCCGGACGCGCGTTGAAGTCCTCCTCGCTGTAGAGGCGCACGCAAATGCCCGGCTCGACCCGTCCGCAACGGCCCTTGCGCTGGTTGGCGCTGGCCTGCGACACCGCCTCGATGGGCAGCCGCTGGACCTTGGCGCGGTAGCTGTAGCGGCTGATCCGCGCGGTGCCGCTGTCGATCACGTAGCGGATGCCCGGCACCGTCAGCGAGGTCTCCGCGACGTTGGTGGACAGCACGATCTTGCGTCCCGGGCGCGGCTGGAAGATCTTCTGCTGCTCGGCCGGGGTCAGTCGCGCGTACAGCGGCAGCACCTCGGTATGGCGCAGGTTGGCCTTGCGCAGCATCTCCGCGGCGTCACGGATCTCCCGCTCGCCGGGGAGGAACACCAGCACGTCGCCGGGCCGCTTGCCGAGCTCGCGCTCGTGGGCGGCGATCTCCTCGAGGGCGGCGAGGATGCCCTGGTCCACCGAGAGGTCGTCCTCGACCCGGTTGCCCTCCTCGTCGGTTTCCGCCGCCAGCGGCCGGTACCAGGTCTCCACCGGATAGGTGCGGCCGGATACCTCGATCACCGGGGCGCCGTCGAAATGCCTGGAGAAGCGTTCCAGGTCGATGGTCGCCGAGGTGATGACCAGCTTCAGGTCCGGACGCCGGTGCAGCAGGGTCTTCAGGTAGCCGAGGAGGAAATCGATGTTCAGGCTGCGCTCGTGGGCCTCGTCGACGATCAGCGTGTCGTAGCGCTCCAGGTAGCGGTCGTGCTGGGTCTCGGCCAGGAGGATACCGTCGGTCATCAGCTTGATGAGCGTACTGTCGTCGCTCTGGTCCTCGAAGCGCACCTGGTAGCCGACCAGCGCGCCCAGCGGCGTACCGATCTCTTCCGCGACCCGCGTGGCGACGCTGCGTGCCGCCAGCCGGCGCGGCTGGGTGTGGCCGATCAGGCCGTGGGTGCCACGCCCCAGCTCCAGGCAGATCTTCGGCAACTGGGTGGTCTTGCCCGAACCGGTCTCGCCGGCGATCACCACCACCTGGTGGGCGGCGATGGCGGCCTTGATCTCGTCGCGCTTGGCGGCGATCGGCAGGCTGTCGTCGTAGCGGATCGCCGGCACGCTGGCGCGGCGCGCCTCGACCTTGGCGCAGGAAGCCTGGAAGCGCTCGACCCACTGCGCCAGGCGCGCGTCGTCGGGCTGCTTGCGCAGTTCGTGGAGCTGCCGGCGCAGGCGGTGGCGGTCGCTGATCTGGGCCTGGTCGATACGCCTGGCGAGCTGGTCGAAGGAAGGAGTCTGGTCGGTCATGTAGGCTATCGATGCTGTGGGCGTGGCGGAACTACGCGAGACGGGAAGAGCCTCCAGCCACTGCCGAGGCGAAAAATATTCGGAATTGTCGCAGATTTGGGCGGACGAGGACGAATCGCGGTTAACGCTCGCCGCCGCGATACGGCCGACGCTGCTGGTGGGCGATGGCCACCTCAGCGCTTGAGCACCTCGGCCAACGGCAGCGCATCGGTGGCGCCCGCCCGGTAGGCGGCGAGGCGTTCCTCGGCCACTCGCAACCCTTGGCGCTCCACCTCGGGGTCGGCGCGATCCAGGCTCTCCAGCAATGCCTCGACCAGTTCCAGCCGCCGGCTGATCGGCAGACGGCGTATTTCTCCGGCCAGGGCAGGATCGATGCAGGCCATGGGGATTTCCTGCGCCCGGTGATGCGATGCAGGCACGCTCCGCACAGGCCGGCTCAGCCCGCAACCGACTGCCTGCAACGAAGAAGCCCCGCATCGGCGGGGCTTCTTCAGGCAACGGCGGACTTACTTCTGGCCCGCTTTCTTCAGCTCTTCGTCGCGCAGTTCGCGGCGCAAGATCTTGCCGACGTTGGTGGTCGGCAGGCTGTCGCGGAACTCCACGGCTTTCGGCCGCTTGTAGCCGGTCAGGTTGTCATGCATGTGCTGCATGACCTGCTCCTTGGTCAGGGTCGCCCCCGGCTTGACCACCACGAAGACCTTGATCGACTCGCCGGACTTCTCGTCGGGGATGCCGATCGCGGCGCACTGCAGGACGCCCGGCAGGGTCGCCAGCACGTCTTCCAGTTCGTTCGGGTACACGTTGAAGCCGGAGACCAGGATCATGTCCTTCTTCCGGTCGACGATACGCATGTAGCCGTCTTCCTGGATGATCGCGATGTCGCCGGTCTTCAGCCAGCCATCGGCATCGAGGATTTCGTCGGTGGCCTCCTGGCGCTGCCAGTAGCCCTTCATCACCTGCGGACCTTTCACACAGAGTTCGCCGCGCTCGCCCAGCGGCACTTCCTGGCCGTCGTCACCGATCACCTTGCACAGGGTCGAGGGCACCGGGATGCCGATGGTGCCGACCTGGATGTTCTGGAACGGGTTGACCGACACCACCGGCGCGGTCTCGGTCATGCCATAGCCTTCGCAGATGGCGCAGCCGGTGACTTCCTTCCAGCGCTCGGCGGTGGCCAGCTGCAGCGCCATGCCGCCGGAAAGGGTCAGCTTCAGCGCGGAGAAGTCCAGCTTGCGGAAGGTCTCGTTGTTGCACAGGGCGACGAACAGGGTGTTCAGACCGACGAAGCCGGTGAACTTCCACTGGCCGAGGTCCTTGAGCATCGACGGCAGGTCGCGCGGGTTGGTGATCAGGATGTTGTGGTTGCCGGTGAGCATCATCGCCATGCAATGGAAGGTGAAGGCGTAGATGTGGTACAGCGGCAGCGGCGCGATGAGGATCTCGCAGCCCTCGTTGAGGTTGGCGCCCATCAGCGCCTTGCACTGCAGCATGTTCGCCACCAGGTTGCGGTGGGTCAGCATGGCGCCCTTGGCGACCCCGGTGGTGCCGCCGGTGTATTGCAGCACGGCGACGTCGTCGGCCTTCGGCGCGGCTTCCTGGAACGACTTGCCGGCGCCCCTGGCCAGCGCGTCGGTCAGCTTGGTGGCTTGCGGCAGGCTGTAGGCCGGCACCATCTTCTTGATGTGCTTGACCACGAAGTTGACGATGAAGCGCTTGAGCGGCGGCAGGATGTCACCGACTTCGGTGACGATCACCTGCTTGACGCCGGTCTTCGGCAGCACGCCCTCGACCAGGTGGGCCATGTTGGCCAGGCAGACCACCGCCTTGGCGCCGGAGTCGTTGAACTGGTGCTCCAGCTCGCGCGCGGTGTACAGCGGGTTGGTGTTGACCACGATGAGGCCGGCGCGCATGGCGCCGAAGACCACGATGGGGTACTGCAGGACGTTGGGCAACTGGACGGCGATGCGGTCGCCGGGCTTGAGATCGGTGTGCTGCTGCAGGTAGGCGGCGAAGTCGCCGGACAGCTTGTACAGCTCGCCGTAGGTCAGGGTCTTGCCCAGGTTGGTGAACGCGGGCTTGGTGGCAAAACGTTGGCAGGACTCCTTCAGTACCGACAGGATGTTCGGGTACTGGTCGGGATTGATCTCGGCAGCAATACCCGCTGGGTACTTGTCCTTCCAGAAGTTTTCGATCATGGAAGCCCACTCCTAAGCAACAGCTAATCTTCACCGCTCATGGCGGCATCTTGTTGTGATCTGCTCGCTAACCCTGGTCCCAGGGCTATTAGGCGCGCCGAGATTATCAGCTTTGCCAGGGGCAGACCAGCACCAAACATGACCTATCCAGTCAAAAAAATGACCGAGACATTAGTCTCGGTCACGGTCTTCCTGTCCCTGGCAAACGCCCGTTTCAGAGCCTTGTAAGGCTATCAGGCGATTTCGCGCAGCTCACGACGGAGGATTTTACCCACAGGCGTCATCGGTAATGCATCCTTGAGCACAATCTGTCGCGGAATTTTGTATCCGGTGAAGTTTTCCTTGCAGTAGGCCTTCAGCTCCTCGACCGACAGGCTCGGGTCGCGCGCGACCACGAAGAGCTTCACCGCCTCGCCGGATTTCTCGTCGGGAATGCCCACCGCGGCGCAGCTGGCCACCTTCGGGTGGGCCATCACCACGTCCTCGATCTCGTTGGGATAGACGTTGAAGCCGGAGACCAGGATCAGGTCTTTCTTGCGGTCGACGATGCGCACGAAACCATCGCCGTCGATCACCGCGATGTCGCCGGTCTTGAGCCAGCCCTCGGCATCGAGGATTTCCTCGGTGGCCTCCGGCCGCTGCCAGTATCCCTTCATCACTTGCGGACCTTTCACGCAGAGCTCTCCGCGTTCTCCTACAGGCAGCTCCTTACCCTCCTCGTCGATCACCTTCAGCGCCGTGCCCACCACCGGGATCCCCACCGTGCCCAGGCGCGCCTGCTCGCCGTAGGGGTTGGTGGTCACCACCGGCGAGCATTCGGTGAGGCCATAACCTTCCACCACGGTGCAGCCGGTGACGCCCTTCCAGCGCTCGGCAGTGGCGCTGACCAACGCGGTGCCACCGGAGTTGGTGAGCTTCAGGTTGGAGAAATCGATGTCCTTGAACCCGGGGTGCTCCATCAGCGCGACGAACAGGGTGTTGAGGCCGAGCAGCGCGGAGAACCGCCATTTCTTCAGTTCCCTGACAAAACCGGGGATGTCGCGCGGATTGGTGATCAGCACGTTGTGGTTGCCGCTGACCATCATGCACATGCAGTTCGCGGTGAAGGCATAGATGTGGTACAGCGGCAGCGGCGCGATCATCACTTCCTGCGCCTCCTTCATCAGCGGCAGGCCGTCCTTGCCGAGCTGGGACAGCTGCGCATGGACCTGCAGCATGTTCGCCACCAGATTGCCATGGCTGAGCATCGCGCCCTTGGACACGCCGGTGGTGCCACCGGTGTACTGCAGGACGGCAATGTCTTCCAGGCCCACCCTGACCGGCTGCAAGGCATGCCCCTGGCCCTGCTTCAGCGCCTGCTTGAACGGTAGCGCCTGCGGCAGCTGGTAGTCCGGCACCATCTTCTTCACCGACTTCACCACGCTGTTCACCAGCCAGCCCTTCAGCGCCGGCAGCAGGTCGCCCATGCGCGCCTCGATCAGATACTCGATCCGCGTATCCGGGAGCACTTCCTGGACCAGCTTGCCGAACAGGTTCAGGTAGACCAGCGCGCGCACGCCGGCGTCCTTGAACTGGTGGCGCATCTCGCGGGCGGTGTACAGCGGGTTGGTGTTGACCACGATGAGCCCGGCGCGCAGGGCGCCGAACACCGCGATGGGGTATTGCAGGACGTTGGGCATCTGCACCGCGATGCGGTCGCCGGGCTTGAGGTCGGTGTGCTTCTGCAGGTAGGCGGCGAAGGCGGCGGACAGGCGATCGAGTTCGGCGTAGCTGAGCGTCACACCGAGGTTGCTGAAGGCCGGGCGGTCGGCGAATTTCTTGCAGGAGCGCTCGAAGACCTCGACCACGGAACGGTAGGCGGCGAAGTCGAGACTGTCGGGTACGCCGGCCGGGCGCTTGTCGTTCCAGAATTCAGGTTGCATTTATTCTTGTCCTCTTACCTGAGCGGGTCTGGCCCGCGTGAGCGGGGCATCCGGCAACTTAGCAGCTGCGCCGGGCAGCGCAAATACTCGACCTGCCCTTATTGATAGTGTGAATCTCGAGCCTGTCGCCATCCGCCGTGCGCCGTCCTAGAGCGGCTTTACCGCAAAGACGGCGCTTTTCCGGGTGGAAACCGCGCACGCTGCTAGAATGCGCCGGAACGCGTCCGCCCGGCACAAGGAACGAACATGCCCGCCGCTGCCTACTGGCTTCCCGCCAGCGACGAAACCCCGCTGTACACTCGCCACTGGCCCTGCGAAAAGGCCATCGGCGCGGTGATGCTAGCCCACGGCATGGCCGAGCACGCGGGCCGCTACGAGCGGCTCGCCGCCGCGCTGAACGCCGCCGGCTACCACCTCTATGCCATCGACCAGCGCGGCCACGGCCAGACCGCCAATGCCGACGAACTCGGCCACTTCGCCGACCACGGCGGCTGGGGCAAGGTGGTCGGCGACCTGGCCAGCCTGAACCACCATATCCGCCAGCAGCACCCGGAGCTGCCGATCTTCCTGCTGGGCCACAGCATGGGCAGCTACATTTCCATGGCCTACCTGCTGCACCACAGCTGCAGCCTGCAGGGCGCGGTGCTGTCCGGCTCCAACTACCAGCCACGGGCGCTCTACCGTGCCGCCCGGCTGATCGCCCGCTTCGAGCGCTGGCGCCAGGGCCCGCTGGGCAAGAGCGCGCTGATCGACTTCCTTTCGTTCGGCTCCTTCAACAAAGCGTTCAGACCCAACCGCACCGCCTTCGACTGGCTCAGCCGCGACCCGCAGGAAGTCGACCGGTACGTCGCCGACCCGCTGTGCGGTTTCCGCTGCAGCAACCAGCTGTGGGTCGACCTGCTCGGCGGCCTGGCCGACATCACCCCGCTCGCCCACCTGCGCCAGATCGACGCGGAGCTGCCGCTGCTGGTCATCGGCGGCGAGCGCGACCCGGTCAGCCAGGGCAAGCGCCTGCAGGACCTGGCCGATGCCCTGCGCGGCGCCGGCCTGCGCCAGGTGACCCTGAAAACCTATCCCGAGGCCCGCCACGAGCTGTTCAACGAGAGCAACCGCGACGCGGTCACCCAAGACCTGATCGACTGGCTGGAACAGGCCCTGCGCCACCGCCGGGATCATTCGACAAAGGAGAGAACATGAGCCAGGTACAGAACATTCCCTACGCCGAACTCGAGGTCGGGCAGAAGGCCGAATACACCAGCAGCATCGCCGAACGCGACCTGCAGTTGTTCGCCGAAGTCTCCGGCGACCGCAACCCGGTGCACCTGGACGCCGCCTACGCGGCCACCACCCAGTTCAAGGAGCGCATCGCCCACGGCATGCTCAGCGGCGCGCTGATCAGCGCGGCGATCGCCACCGTGTTGCCCGGCCCGGGCACCATCTACCTCGGCCAGACCCTGCGTTTCACCCGTCCGGTGAAACTCGGCGACGACCTGCGGGTCGAGCTGGAAGTCCTGGAAAAGCTGCCGAAGAACCGTGTGCGCATGGCCACCCGGGTGTTCAACCAGGCCGGCAAGCAAGTGGTCGACGGCGAAGCGGAGATCATGGCGCCGGAAGACAGGCTCAGCGTCGAGCTGGCCGAACTGCCGCCGATCAGCATCGGCTGATCGGCTTCCCCTGCCGTCGGGCCGTCCGGCCCGGCGGACTTGCCGGGCCGCCGCGCGCTGCTCTACCCTGTCGGCTGTCTTACCTCAATCTTCAGGGATAACCGAAGGCATCACCGCCCGAAACCCCTCACCCGGGAATCGGAGCCGCCATGGACCTTCGCTTGCTGTCGCTAGCCCTGACCACCTTCGCCGCCGGCCTGGCGGAAAGCATCCTGATCGGCATCCTGCCGCCACTGGCCGCAGACCTGCGGGTCTCCATCAGCCTGGCCGGCCAGCTGACCACCCTGTTCTCCCTCGGCTTCGCCGTCGCCGCGCCGCTGCTCAGCTGGCTGACCCGTCGTGTCGAACGCCGCCGCCTGTTGCTGGCGACGCTGCTGACGTTCGCCCTCTGCAACGCGCTCGCCGCCCTGGCCCCGGGCTATGCCGGCCTGTTGCTGGCGCGCCTGGGGATGGCGGCCTGCTGCGGGCTGCTGATCGTCCTGGCCAGCCTGCTCGCCGCCGAACTCGCTGCCCCGGGCCAGCGCGGCCGGGCGATCGGCCTGATCTTCGTCGGCATCAGCGGCTCGCTGGTGTTCGGCGTGCCGCTGGGCGTGCTGGTCAGCGACTGGTTCGGCTGGCGCTGGATCTTCGCCGGTATCGCCCTCTATTCGCTGCCGCTGTGCCTGCTGCTCTGGCGCTGCCTGCCGCAACGTCAGCCCGGCGATCTGCCAGGCCGCGAAGGCTACCTCCGGCAATTGCGCCAACCGGCGCTGTGGCTCGCGCAACTGGTCTCGATCCTGTTGCTCGGCGGGCACTTCACCCTGTTCGCCTACTTCACCCCGTACCTGGCGAGCATGGCCGGCATCCGCTCGGCCGACGAGGTCAGCCTGATCCTCCTGCTGATCGGCCTGGCGGCGCTGAGCGGCGGCTACATGGGCGGCTGGCTGGCCGATCGCCTCGGCCACCGGCGCGCCCTGCAATGGGTGCCGGCGGCGTTCGCCGTGGCGTTGGCGGCCCTCCCGCCGAGCCTGGGCAGCGCCTGGTTCGTACCGGTACTGATGGTCTGGAGCGCGATCAGCTGGATGATCTCGCCGGTGGTGCAGAGCTTCCTGCTTCGTAGCGACCCGGCCAGCGGTTCCGCCGGCGTCGCCCTGAACACCTCGGCGATGCACCTGGGCGTGGGTCTCGGGGCGGCGCTGGGCGGCCTGGTGGTGGCGCTGCTGGGGGTCGCCGCGACACCCTGGGTCGGCCTCGCCCTGGTACTGGCGGCGCTGGCCTGTGCCCTCGGCGCCTGTGCGCTGAGCGGCGCCGCGCAGGCGCTGCCGCTCAGTCGCCCTGCACGGTGACGCTGGCGGTCATCCCGGCGCTGAGGTGGACGCCTGCGGGCACCTGGTCGAGGCGTATGCGCACCGGGATGCGCTGGGCCAGGCGCACCCAGTTGAAGGTCGGTTCGACGTTGGCCAGCAACTGGCCGTCCGGGGTCGAATTGCGGTCGGTGATGCCGCTGCTGATGCTCTCCACCGTGCCCGCGATCGGCTGGTCGCCGCTCATCAGGCGGACCTGGGCGCGCATGCCGACGCGGATGCCAGGCAGCTTGGTTTCCTCGAAGTAGGCGACCACATAGAAGGACTGCTGGTCGACCAGCGCCATCACCGCCTGGCCCGCCGTGGCGTAGTTGCCCTGGGCCAGGCGCAGGTTGGTCACCTGGCCGTTGCGCGCAGCGCGCAGTTCGCTGCGCTTGAGGTTGAGTTCGGCGATCTTCACCTGGGCCAGCGCCTCCTGGTACTCGCTACGGGCGATGGCGGCGTTGATCTGGGCGTTTTCCTTGTCCTCGGCGCTGATCGCGCCGATGCCCAGGCGGCTGCGCCGGGCCGCCTCGTTCTGCCGCAGCAGGTATTGCTGGTGACGGGTTTCGGCGACGGCGCGGGCCTGCTCCAGGTTGGCCTGGTAGCGCTCCTGGTCGATGCGCATCAGCACGTCGCCGACCTTGACCACCTGGTTGTCCTTCACTTGCAGATCGGTGACCCAGCCGGATACGTCCGGCGCCACCACCACCACGTCGGCCCGCACGCGGGCGTCGCGGGTCCAGGGCGAGAGCATGTAGTAGCGCCAGAGCCAGATACCGGCGAGGACAGCAGCGACCACCACCAGCAGGGTGACGACGACGCGAAGCGATGCACGCATGCGAATCTCCTTCTCGGGGCGACGCAATCAGGTCGTGGCCGCCCAGGTAATGCCACTCAACATCAGGATGAACAGGGCGCAGTCGAACAGCGCCTCGTGCCAGACCCAGCGACGCAGCGGCGTCTTCTGGATCAGCACCCGCAGCGCGGCGGTGGCCGCCAGCGCCAGCAGGGCATAGACGAACAGCGGGCTGAGGTAGACGCCGCCCCAGGCCCATTCATGCAGACTCATGGACTTCCTCCTGCTGGCACCACTGCTGCCAGGTGAACAGCAACTGCGCCAGGGCCGCGCGCGCCAGGCGGCTGGCCTCGTCGTCGTGGCGGACGTCGCGCTCCAGGGCCTCGCGCAGCGGCTGGCTGATGCGCTCCAGACGCTCGCCGCGCGGGTCGTCGGGGCCGGCCTCGAGCAGGTCGCCCAGCTCGCCGAGGAAGCGGTCGCGCGCCTTGCGCAGGACACCCCGCGCACCCTCCAGGCAGGCCCGCAGGTGGATCAGCTCGTTGCCCAGGTCGAGCGCCAGCAGGCCGTCGTCCCAGCGCCGGCGCTCCCGCTCCGGCAACAGGTTGGCGTGCCGCGCCAGGCGCAGCAGGCGGTCGGCCATGCGCCCGCCGAACCAGTTCTCCGCCTGCGCCAGCGGACGCCGGGTCAGGCGGCCGAGGTCGACGCAGGTGGCGTCGAGCAGACGTCGGGTCAGCCAGCCCGGACGCAAGGTCAGCAGGCGGAAGATCACCACCGCGAAACCGACCCCGATCAGCACGCCCTGGGCGGAATTGAGCAGCGCCGCGAGGTCGTAGTTCATCTGGTTGCGCGGCGCGACCAGGACGATGAAATGGATCGCGAACGAGGTGGCGGTGCCGGCGGTGACCGGCACCGCCATGCCCAGGGTGGCGAAGAACAGCGGCACGCCCATGGCCAGGCAGAGCAGCGGGAAACCGTTCCACTGCGGCAGCAGCCACTGGCTGACCAGCATCGCCGCCGGGATGGCATAGACGATACCGCGCAGGAAGCTCAGGCCGATGGCCACCGCATTGTCGCGGTTGGCGAACAGGCTGCAGACCACCGCCGCCAGCAGCATCGCGCCGGACGCCGCCGGCCAGGCGGTATGGATCCAGTAGAGCGACAGCCCGAGCAGTGCCAGGGCGCTGCGCGCACCGTAGAACAACGCCATCTGCAGGTCGCGGTGCCAGGACAGGGTGCCGGCGCTGCCGACCCGCCCCGCGATCTCGCCGCTGGCCACCGCACGCATGCCCCTCTCGGCGTTCACCGCCTTGAGCAGCAGCACCGAGCAGCGGGTCAGCAGGTAGCGCTGGTCGTTGCTCCACTGCGGCTCGACCGCGACCTGTGCCAATTCCTCGCGCAGCGCCTGCATCGACACCGGGTCGGCCCCCTCCAGGGCGGTGGCCAGCGCGGCCAGCCAGCGTTCCACCTGGCGCTCATCCTCTTCGCTCAGCCGCGCCCGTTGCCGGGCCACGCCGCGCGCGGTGCGCAACAGGCTGAGCAGGTCGCGCGACAGCAGCGCCAGCGCCCCGGCCCGGCGCCGCCCGCGCTCGCCTTCGAACCAGGCGTGGTCGCGTTGCGCATCGACCTCGACGATCCTGCTCAATGCATTGAGCAACCCCTGCGGCTGGCGCTGGCGCGGGTCGATCTCGCCACGCGCGGCCTGCATGCCCAGCAGCCAGGTGGCATGGGCCTGCTTGTCGAGGTCCTGCTCGACCCGCTGCGGCCAGAGGATCGCGCTGACCACCGAGGCACAGATGATCCCCAGGCAGATCTCGGTGCTGCGCGCCACCGCCTGCTCGAAGACCAGCAGCGGCTGGTCCACCGCCGGCAGGCCGATGATCGCTACCGTGTAACCGGCCAGTACGAAGGCATAGGAAATGTGGTTGCGCAGCGAGGTCGAGGCCGCCGTGCAGAGTCCCAGCCAGAGCGAGATGGCCAGCAGGAACAGCCAGGGCGTCTGGGCGAACAGCGCGATCATCAGCACCGACATGGCGGTGCCGACCAGGGTGCCGAGCAGACGGAACAGGCCTTTCGCCACCACCATGCCGGACAGCGGCTGGGACACGATCAGCACGGTCATCAGCGCCCACTGCGGCTGTTCCAGGTCGAAACGGAAGGCGCACCACAACGCCAGGCCACCGGCCAGGAGCGTCTTGATGGCGAACTTGAGCGCCAGCGTCGAGGGTGCCAGGAACGGCTTCCAGTGAATGGGCACGGAGTCTTCCGAAACGGGGTCTACATCAGCATAGATAGCCGGCGGGTGTCGCGGCGATATGTGCAGCTTATATTATTAGGCTGCTAACTATATCGTCCAGCGCCATTCGTAGCATCCCCTCCGGGCGTGCGCCGGCCGGGCTTTTGCGGGTACAAAAAAACGGGCGACCGAAGTCGCCCTAAGTGCCTTGCGTGCTCTGTGTATCGGGAAGGATCAGCCCTTGCGGCTGTGGGAATCCTTCCAGATGAAGTAACCGACCCCACCGAAGAAAGCGACCATGAGGCCTACCGTAAGAATCCCTGCGAGAACCACTTCGTCGATGAACATGTTGATGGCCTCCAGTTGCCGGTTGGGTGTTGCTCGATGGGCTCAGATTAGCGAGGCACGGCGGCGCAATATTGACCTGGATCAATCGCCCGGACGGGCCGTTTCGGCCAGGTGCATGACACTGATCCAGGTCAAGTTTCGCGGGACGGAGAATGCGGTCGGACGCCGCAGATGAGCGAAGGAAGGCGCCGGATCGGCGCAGGTCGCCACAGGAAGAGGCCGCCGGCGAGCGCGGCGGCGGAAGGTTCAGCGTTTCTTCGGCTTGCCCTTGGACTTCTTTCGCGGCTTGCCCAGCGGCAGTACCTGTTCGAAGGCCTTGCGCACCTCCTGCAGGCGTTTCTCGTGCACATCGTGGATGCGCTTGTCGCGCTCGGCGCTGAGGTCGATCACCTTGTCGTCGTCGTTCATGGCTGGGGATACACCAGGCGGAAGGTCAGGTTCAAACGGGGCATGCAGGAGCGACGGGTCTTCGCCACCTGATGCTGCCAATGATGCTGGGTTGCGCCGCGCATGACCAGCAGGCTGCCATGGCTCAGTTCCAGGGAGTGGGCGATGCGGCTCTGGCCCTTGCGCCGCAGGTCGAAGCGCCGGGTGCCGCCGAGGCTCAGCGAGGCGACCAGCGGCTCGCGGCGCAGCTCGGGTTCGTCGTCGCTGTGCCAGCCCATGGAGTCCTGGCCGTCGCGATAGTAGTTCAGCAGCACGCCATTGACCCGCTGGCCGACCTCGCGCTCCACGCGTTCGCGGATCTCGCCGAGCAGCGCGGTCCAGGGCAACGGCCGGTGGACCCGGCCGGAATAGCGATAGATGGCTTCGGCGTCGCCGTACCAGGCCACCAGGCGCGGCGTCGGGTATTCCTCGCCATGGATGCGCAGGACCGGCTGTTCCCAGGGAGTCTCCTGTTCCAGGCGCAACAGCCAGGCGCTCGCCAGCGGCGCCTCCAGCCAGTGCGGAAGGTAGCGCAGCTCGGCGTCCGGCAGGGTCAGGGGCACGTCGGCGAACAGGTCCATGGGCGGCAGGTTACTACGCCGGAACCGGTGGCTGAAGCGCGGAAAACCAGGGTTACACTTCGATGTCGATCAATCGCCCCTTGCGCGGCGGCTCGTCCGCCGCGGGGGTTTGCGCCGCGTCATCGGCCGGCGCCTCGCCCTCGTCCTCGCTGCCGGCTTGCGCGCCGCCGCCCTGGCGACGCTGGCGACGGCGGTACTCCTCTTCCAGCCAGCTTTCCTCGTCACGCTCCTGGCGCAAGGCGACGCCATCGCTGCCCGCGCCGGCCTGGGTCGGCGCGACCGGCGGCGTGGCCGGCCGGGGCTTGGGCGGGTCCTGCTGGACGGTGACCGGTATCAGGCCCTGGGGAATCGGCGGGAGCATGCAGGCAACCTCTCTGGGTAATGCCGCGTGCAAAGGGTTCTCGCGGCGTGCCGGTTTGCGGCGTTCTTCTACAAGGGCTGTCGGCCGCCTCCGGGTCCTGCTTGAGGACAGAGCGGCAGCGGTCCGACGGATGGCGCTGCGAGAACGTCCTCACAGCCTGCGCAATCCATCGCCAACCGTCGCTCAACGCCCTGCGATCCGGTACCATACTCGGCTTTTTTCGGGAGGTGGACATGGCGCAGTATCAACCGGGGCAACGCTGGATCAGCGACAGTGAAGCGGAATTGGGCCTGGGGACCATCCTGGCCCAGGATGGCCGCCTGCTCACCGTGCTCTATCCGGCGACCGGCGATACCCGCCAGTACGCCTTGCGCAATGCGCCGCTGACCCGCGTGCGCTTCGCCCCCGGCGACGAGGTGACGCACTTCGAGGGCTGGAAGATGACCGTCCGCGAAGTCGAGGAAAGCGAAGGCCTGCTGGTCTACCACGGCCTCACCGCGCAGAACGAGCAGCGCACCCTGCCGGAAACCCAGCTCTCCAACTTCATCCAGTTCCGCCTCGCCAGCGACCGCCTGTTCGCAGGCCAGATCGACCCCCTGCCCTGGTTCTCCCTGCGCTATCACACCCTGGAACGCCGCAGCCAGTTGCTCCAGTCGTCGCTCTGGGGCCTCGGCGGCGCCCGCGCCCAGCCGATCGCTCACCAACTGCACATCGCCCGCGAAGTTGCCGACCGCATGGCGCCGCGCGTCCTGCTGGCCGACGAAGTGGGCCTGGGCAAGACCATCGAGGCCGGCCTGATCATCCATCGCCAACTGCTCTCCGGCCGCGCCGGGCGGGTGCTGATCCTGGTCCCGGAAAACCTCCAGCACCAGTGGCTGGTGGAGATGCGTCGGCGCTTCAACCTGCAGGTCGCTTTGTTCGACAGCGAGCGCTTCGCCGAAAGCGATGCCAGCAACCCCTTCGAGGACACCCAGCTGGCCCTGGTCGCCCTGGAATGGCTGAAGGACGACGAGCGCGCCCAGGACGCCCTGTTCGCCGCCGGCTGGGACCTGCTGGTGGTCGACGAAGCCCACCATCTGGTCTGGCACCAGGACCAGGTCAGCGCCGAATACGCGCTGGTCGAACAACTGGCGGAGATCATTCCCGGCGTCCTGCTGCTCACCGCGACCCCGGAGCAACTCGGCCAGGACAGCCACTTCGCGCGCCTGCGCCTGCTCGATCCGAACCGTTTCCATGACCTCGAGGCCTTCCGCCGGGAAAGCGAGCAATACCGCCCGGTCGCCGAAGCGGTGCAGGAACTGCTCGACCACGGCAGTCTTTCCGCCGGCGCGCGCCAGGCCATCCACGGCTTCCTCGGCAGCGAGGGCGACGAGCTGCTGGCCAGCGTCGAGGGTGGCGATGAAGAAGCCCGCTCGCGCCTGGTCCGCGAACTGCTCGATCGCCATGGCACCGGCCGCGTGCTGTTCCGCAATACCCGCGCCGCCGTGCAGGGCTTCCCTCAGCGCGAGCTGCACGCCTATCCGCTGCCGATGCCGAGCCAGTACCAGGAACTGCCCGCCGGCGAGCACCCGGACCTGTATCCGGAGGTCAACTTCCAGCAGCAGTGGGAAGACGCCGACGACAACAACCGCTGGTGGCGCTTCGACCCGCGCGTCGAGTGGCTGATCGATACCCTCAAGATGCTCAGGCAGTTCAAGGTCCTGGTCATCTGCGCCCACGCCGAGACCGCCCTCGACCTGGAGGACGCCCTGCGCCTGCGCTCGGGCATCTCCGCCACGGTGTTCCACGAAGGCATGAGCATCCTCGAGCGTGACCGCGCCGCCGCCTACTTCGCCGACGAAGAGTTCGGCGCCCAGGTGCTGATCTGCTCGGAAATCGGCAGCGAAGGTCGCAACTTCCAGTTCGCCCACCACCTGGTGCTGTTCGACCTGCCGGCCCACCCGGACCTGCTCGAACAGCGCATCGGCCGTCTCGACCGGATCGGCCAGCAGCACACCATTCAGCTGCATGTCCCGCACCTGGAGAACAGCGCCCAGCAACGCCTGTTCCAGTGGTACCACCAGGCGCTCAACGCCTTCCTCAACACCTGCCCCACCGGCAATGCCCTGCAGCACGAGTTCGGCCCGCGCCTGCTGCCGCTGCTCGACGGCGGCGAGGACAAGGCCTGGGAGGCGCTGCTCGACGAAGGCCGCGCCCGTCGCGAAGCCCTCGAGGCGGAGCTGCACAGCGGGCGCGACCGCCTGCTCGAGCTGAATTCCGGCGGTGCCGGCGAAGGTGAGGCGCTGGTCGAGGCGATCGAGGAGCAGGACGACGACTTCGCCCTGCCGATCTACATGGAGCGCCTGTTCGACGCCTACGGCATCCATAGCGAAGACCATTCGGAAAATGCCCTGATCCTCAAGCCGAGCGAGAAGATGCTCGACGCCGGCTTCCCCCTCGGCGACGACGAAGGCGTGACCATCACCTACGACCGCGCCCAGGCCCTGGCCCGCGAGGACATGCAGTTCCTCACCTGGGAGCACCCGATGGTGCAGGGCGGCATGGACCTGGTGTTGTCCGGCTCGATGGGCAATACCTCGGTGGCGCTGATCAAGAACAAGGCGCTGAAACCCGGGACCGTGCTGCTCGAACTGCTGTTCGTCAGCGAGGCCGTCGCGCCGCGCGCCCTCCAGCTCGGCCGCTGGCTGCCGCCGCAGGCGCTGCGCTGCCTGCTCGATGGCAACGGCAATGACCTGGCCGCCCGGGTTTCCCTGGAAACCCTCAACGACCAGTTGGAAAGCGTGCCGCGGGTCAGCGCCAACAAGTTCGTCCAGGCCCAGCGCGACGTGCTGGCCAAGCAGTTCGACGTGGCCGAGGGCAAGATCGTCCCGCGTCATGAGGAACGCGTAGCCAAGGCCAAGCAGCAGTTCGCCGCCGCCATGGACGAGGAACTGGCGCGCCTGACCGCGCTCAAGGCGGTCAACCCGAGCGTCCGCGACAGCGAGCTGGACAGCCTGCGCACCCAGCGCAAGGAAGGCCTGGCCCTGCTCGACAAGGCATCCCTGCGCCTGGAGGCGATCCGCATCCTGGTCGCCGGCTGACGTCCGGCAACGGCTGCGCGGGACAAGAAGCCATGGGCATCCCCCATGGCTTCTTTCATTTCCACGGCGGCGGCTGCCGCGCGGTGCCCCTTCGCCCCGTTCCCAGGCCCTCGCCGGGCCGAAGACTGGACGTTGCGGCGGAATCGCAACGGTCGCCCTGCGACTTATTGACCTCCGGCAAAGGTCCGCTCCCCACGAGGGACTACAGTGTCCTTGAAGTTTCAAGAACGCCCGGCGGGCGGACACTCACTCTGGAGGGACACCTTATGTACGATCGCATTCTGGTAGCCGTGGACGGCAGCCCGGTCTCCGACCGCGCCCTGGAAGAGGCCATCAAGCTGGCCGGCCTCAGCGGCGGCAAGCTGCGCGTCATCACCATCGTCGACAGCCCGCTGCGCCACCTCCCCGACTACGCGGTGTACTACAACCCCGAGCCGCTGCGCGAAGCCGCGCTGAAGGCCGCGGACGACGTCCTGGCCAAGGCCCGCGAGAAGGTCGAGGCGAGCAACGTCGAAGGAGCCACCTTCGACCGCGTCTGCCAGGAGCGCGCCAGCGAGGAAATCGCCGAGCGCATCGAGCTCGAGGCCCAGGCCAGCGATGCCGACGTGGTGGTCATGGGTACCCATGGCCGTCGCGGCATGCGCCGCCTGATGCTTGGCAGCGTGGCGGAAGGCCTGATCCGCGTGGCCTCGCGCCCGGTGCTGCTGGTCCGCGACAAGTAAGACGAAAGCCGATGAAAAAGGCCGTGGAGGGAAACCTCCACGGCCTTTTTCGTTCAGCGCCCGACGCTCACTGGGCAGTCCCCGGCGCGCGACAGCCGGCGAAGATGTCCAGGCCCGGCTGGTACACCGACGTCTGCACGTCCAGCAGGCCGAGCACCGAATGGAACAGGTTGTCGTGGCTCAGGCCCTTCTCGTCACGCTTGCCGTCCAGGCAACTGCGCTGGATTCCCCAGTTGCCCAACGCCTGCGGGGCGAACCACATGACCATCGGCACGTGGATCTGCGCCTGGGGCGCTATCGAATAGGGCGCGGCGTGCAGGTAGACGCCGTTCTCGCCCAGCGATTCGCCATGGTCGGAGACGTAGATCATCGCCGTGTCACGCTTGTCGGCGTTGCGCTTGAGCAGTTCGATCACCTGCGACAGGAAGTGGTCGGTATAGAGGATGGTGTTGTCGTAGACATTGACCAGTTCCTCCTTGCTGCAACTGCCGAGCTGGTTGGTCCGGCATACCGGCTGGAAGCGCTCCATCTCCTTCGGGTAGCGCTCGTAGTACTCCGGGCCGTGGCTGCCGTCGGAATGCAGAACGATGATGGCGTTGTCCTTCAGCCCGTCGATGTACTCCTGCAGGCCCACCAGCAGCGACTCGTCCAGGCAGTTCCTGCCGTCGCAGAACGGGCTCGGCTGGGTCTTCGGGATGTCCCGGTTGGGCACCCGCAGGCAGGTGCCCTTGCAGTCGCTGTTGTTCTCCAGCCACAGCACCTGCACCCCGGCGCGCTGGAGGATGTCCAGCAGGCCCTCGTGGGTCTTGGCCTTCTTGTCGCTGTAATCCTCGCGCGGGTACTGGGAGAACATGCAGGGCACCGAGACCGCGGTGGAAGTGCCGCAGGAATGGACCTGGGTGAAATTGAGGATGTCCTGCTTCTTCAGTTCCGGGTTGGTCTCGCGGGCATAGCCGTTCAACGAGAAATGATCGGCACGGGCGGTCTCGCCGACCACGAACACCAGCAGCGATTTCTTCTCCCGCTGCAGCGCCGCCGGCGCCTGGCGGGCATCCAGGCCGATCGGCTCGACCACTAGGTGCTCCTTGATCACCAGGCGCTGCTTGGCGTACTTGCCGACGGCGTAGATATAGTTGGTCGGGTTGATGAAGTGGGTCAGCTTGTCTTCCTCGCGGAAGATCGGCGCGTAGGTGGAATAGAAGCTGCCTACCATCACCGCGACGATCAGCAGGCAACCGGCGATCGTCAGGATCTTGTTCAGCAGGCCGCGGAAGAACGACCGGTAGCGCACCGGCCAGAGCCAGACCAGCAGCGATGGCAGGACACCGAACAGCAGCAGGTAGCCGAGCAGGGTCGGGTTGACTAGGTCGCCGGCCTCGGTGGCGTTGGTCTCGAAGACGTTCTGCACCATCACCGTGTCGATGCTGATGCCGTAGCTGCCCATGAAGTAGGTCGCCCCGGCCGAGCACAGGGCGACCAGGGTCAGGACCGGCTTGAGCAACGGGCGGAACGAAACCAGGGTGAGCAGCAGGGTGAAGGCCGCCCACAGGAACACCGCGAACGAAGCGAAGAAGGCGAAGCCCTTCAGGCCCTGCAGCGGCACCAGGCCATGCAGGGCCTTCCAGGTCGCCGCGTTGTAGAACACCACCAGAACCAGCGCGAACAACATCACCAGCCGGGTCGAACCGATGACCGGCAAGAAACGCTTGAGACCCCCACCCATTGAAGCAACTCCTGAACAGAACGAACCACGCCACCCCCGTGGCGGGGCGCCCGAACTCTATCGGGCGCCTGGTCAAAATTTCGTGAAGCCCCGCTAACCCCTGGAGGCGCTGCGATCATGCCCGTGGCGGTGAGCCCCGAACAATGGCAGCTATCCCTTTAGCCCCTAGGAAAATACTGAAAACAGCCCGTATGTCGGCGGCCGTCGACTTCGTTGCAGCCGGCCCTTGCAGGCGGCGCGCGCTATCTATACTGGAAGCACAATGCCACCCCCAAGCCCGCGCCGTGCGCGGGCCCCACGTGTCCCGGGAGACACCGCTATGGATTGGCAAGGCCTGCGCTTCATCGGAGAGTCTCCCGTCGATGGCTATGTCCTGCAGAACTGCACCTATGCTCCCTCGCTGGTGGCGCTGGCCTTCCTGGTCGCCTGCCTGGCCGGCTACACCGCGCTGGACATGGTCGAACGGGTCGGCAACAGCCTGCGCCACCCGCGCCGCTGGCAATGGATCGGGGCGTTCTGCCTGGGCAGCGGCATCTGGGCCACGCATTTCGTCGCCATGCTGGCGTTCCACGCACCGGTCGCCCTGCGCTACGACCTGCCGGTCACCGGCCTGTCGCTGCTGATCGCCATCGCCGCCTCCTACCTGGCGATGTACATGACCGCCCGCCCGCGCTTCGGCCTGCTGCCCTGCCTGCTCGCCGCCTGCTGCATCGGCCTGGGGATCGCCGCCATGCACTACACCGGGATGGCGGCGATGCGCTCGGTGGCCACCCAGTACTACCAGCCATCGCTGTTCGCCCTTTCGGTGCTGATCGCCATCGGCGCCGCCTTCACCGCCCTCGCCGCGGTCCCCTACCTGCGCGGCCGGCGCAGCGCGCGCTACCGCTACATGAAGCTGGTCGCCAGCCTGCTGCTGGCCGGCGCCATCGCCGCCATGCATTTCACCGGGATGGCCGCGCTGGTGCTCAGCGTACCCGCCGGCACGCCACTGGAACTGCAGGCCAGCGCCGACTCGCTGCGTCTGGGCTGGCTCACTGGACTGCTCGCCAGCGCCATCGCCGCCTGCGGCATCTCGGCCGCTTGGTCGGAGAAACAGCGGGAACGCCAGCTCAGCGAAAACAGCCGGGTCAACGCCCTGCTCAACCAGCTCGACCACGCCCACGCCTCGCTGCGCCAGCTGGCCCGCTATGACGCCCTGACCGGCCTGCAGAACCGCACGGCCTTCAACGAAGTGTTCGCCCAGCATCTGCAGAACTGCCAGCTGCGGGGCAAAGGCCTGGCAGTGATGTTCCTCGACCTGGATCACTTCAAGCGGATCAACGATTCGCTCGGCCACGACTCCGGCGACGAACTGCTGAAGATCGTCTCCGAACGCATCCGTAGCGTGCTGCGCGATACCGATGTGGTGGCGCGCTTCGCCGGCGACGAGTTCTGCGTGCTCGCCGACCTCGCCCAGGACCATGAGGCGCACATTCTCTCGCAGCGCCTGCTGCAGAAGATGAAGGAGCCGATCGCCCTCGACGGCCGCACCCTGGTGATGACCGCCAGCATCGGCGTCAGCCTCTACCCCAACGATGGCGAACAGTGCGAGGAACTGCTGAAGAACGCCGGACTGGCCCTGCATCAGTCCAAGTCCTGCGGGCGCAACAATGCACAGTTCTTCAGCCGCCAATTGCTGCTGCGGGCGACCCAGGAACTGCAGATGGAGGAAGAACTGCGCCAGGCCCTGTGCGACGACCAGCTGGAGCTGCATTACCAGCCGATCCTCGCCCTCGCCGACGGCGAGGTGCACCAGCTGGAAGCCCTGGTGCGCTGGCGCCACCCGAGCCAGGGGCTGCTCGGCCCGGACCGCTTCATCGGCCTGGCCGAAGCCAACGGCATGATCGACCAGCTCGACGACTGGGTCCTGCGGCGCGCCTGCCGCGACCTGCGTGGCCTGCACCTGGCGGGCCATGCGCGGCTGCGCGTGGCGGTCAACTGCTGCGCCAGCAACCTCGGCCGCGCCAGCCTGGTCGATGAAGTCCGCCATGCCCTGGAGCAGGCCGACCTGGCCGCGCATTTCCTCGAGCTGGAGGTGACCGAGGACGCGCTGATGTACAACATCGACCAGACCATCCCGCTGCTGGAGCGCCTGCGCGAATTGGGCGTCAGCCTGTCGATCGACGACTTCGGCACCGGCTATTCGTCGCTCGCCTACCTGCGCCGCCTGCCGCTGGACGCGCTGAAGGTCGACCGCTCGTTCATCATGGACATCCCCGCCTCGCAGCGCGACATGGAGATCGCCCAGGCGATCATCGCGATGGCCCAGAAACTGCACCTGAAGGTCGTCGCCGAAGGCGTGGAAACCCCACAGCAGCTGGCGTTCCTGCGGGAAAACCATTGCGAGCTGGTGCAGGGCTACCTGTTCAGCCGGCCGCTGCCGCTGGCCGCGCTGGAGGAATTCCTCCGCGCCTACCGGCTCGACACCACCCCGCCGCTGTGCAGCCTGGACCAGGCCTGAGGCTCATTGGTCGCCGGCACGGTACTGTTCGACCAGGGTCGCCGGGTCGCGCTCGAGGTAGCCCCGGCTGCCGTGCAGGCGCATCAGTTGCGCGGCCAGTCCGCTCATCGGCGTGGCCGCGCCTTGCTCGCGGGACAGCTTCACCGCCGTATCGAGATCCTTGAGCAGGGTCCGCACGTGCCACCTGACCGGCTCGTAGCGGCTCTCGGCCATCTGCGGGGCGAGGATCTGCAACGGCTTCGAGTCGGCGAAGCCGCCGGCCAGCGCCGGTGCGATCAGGCTGGCATCGACCCCGGCGTTCTCCGCCAGCGCCACCACCTCGGCGATCACCAGGGCGTTGCAGGCGACGATCATCTGGTTGCAGACCTTGGTCACCTGCCCGGCGCCGACCTCGCCCATGCGCGTCAGGCGCTGGCCGAGGTGCGCGAGGACCGGCCGCAGGCGCCCGATGTCCGCTTCGCGACCGCCGGCCATGATCGCCAGGCTGCCGCTTTCCGCACCCGGCGTACCGCCGGAGACCGGCGCGTCGACCCAGCGCATGCCGCAGCGCGCCTCCAGTTCGGCGGCCATCGCGCGGGTGGCGGCCGGCTCGGCGCTGGAGAAATCCACCAGCAACTGTCCGGGCCTGCCTTTCTCGACGATGCCGCCGCTGCCGAACACCACTTCGCGCACCGCCGCCGTATCGGCCAGGCAAAGCATCAGGATCTCCGCGTCGGCGGCCAGGTCGGCCGGGACTTCGACGGCTTTCGCCCCCTCGGCCGCCAGCAGCTCGCGTTTGCCCGGCGAACGGTTCCAGACCGCCAGCGGATAGCCGGCGGCCAGCAGCCGGCGGCACATGGGCACGCCCATCAGGCCGAGACCGGCGAAGGCAAGGGAAGGCAGGGAAGCGGACATGGCGGACTCCAATACGCAGCGAATGGGCACGGGGAGCGCCATCTTACCCCCGCGGCGCCGTCGAGCAACGCCGCGACGGCTGCCCAAGCGGACCGCGCGCCACTATAATCCCCGGGTTTTTTCCGCCATTGAACCGGAGAACTCTCCCATGCTGAAACGCTCCCTGGCGCTCGCCGCCGGCATCGCCCTGTCCCTGTCCGCCGCGCTCGCCCACGCCGAAACCCTGAAGGAACTGAAGGTCTCGGCGATCCCCGACGAGGCGCCCACCGAACTGCTGCGCAAGTTCAAGCCGCTCGGCGCCTACCTGGAGCAGCAGCTGGGCATGCCGGTGAAGTTCGTCCCGGTGGCCGACTACGCCGGGGTGGTCGAGGCGCTGGCCGCCGACCGCCTGGACATGGCCTGGCTGGGCGGCTTCACCTTCGTCCAGGCGCGGCTGAAGACCGGCAACGCCATTCCCCTGGTGCAGCGCGAGCAGGACCAGCAGTTCACCAGCAAATTCATCACCGCCGATCCCCGGGTGAAGTCCCTGCAGGACCTGAAGGGCAAGACCTTCGCCTTCGGCTCGGTCTCCTCCACCTCGGGCAGCTTGATGCCGCGCTACTTCATGCAGAAGGACGGCATCGTCCCCGAGCAGTTCTTCTCCCGCGTCGCCTACTCCGGCGCCCACGACGCCACCGTGGCCTGGGTCCAGGCCGGCAAGGTCGACGCCGGCGTGCTGAACGCCTCGGTCTGGCAGAAGCTGGTCGACAGCGGCAAGGTCGATACCACCAAGGTCAAGGTCTTCGCCACCACCCCGACCTACTACGACTACAACTGGACCGTGCGCGGCAACCTCGAGCCGGCCCTGGCCGAGAAGATCGAGCAGGCCTTCCTCGCCCTCGATCCGGCGAAACCGGCCGACAAGGAGATTCTCGACCTGCAGGCCGCCAGCCGCTTCATCGAGACCAACCCGGACAACTACAAGGGCATCGAGGAATCCGCACGCGCCGCCGGCCTGCTGAAGTGAGCCTGAGTCTCGACGGCGTGGGCCTGGTCCACGCCGACGGCCAGCGCGCCCTCGCCGACATCCGCCTGCGCCTGGCGCCCGGCGAGCGGGTAGCCCTGATCGGTCCTTCCGGCGCCGGCAAGACCAGCCTGCTGCGGGTGCTCGCCAGCCAGTGGCGGCCCAGCGCCGGCCGCGTCGAGCTGCTCGGCGAGAACCCCTGGTCGCTGTCCGCCGGCGCCCGCCAGCGACTGCGCGCACGCATCGGCCTGGTCCACCAGGCGCCGCCGCTGCCGCCACGGCAGCGGGTGGTCAGCGCGGTGCTGGCCGGGCGCCTCGGCCAGTGGCCGCTGTGGAAGAGCCTGGCCAGCCTGGTCTATCCGCTGGACCGCGGCGGCGCCCACGACGCCCTGCAACGCCTGGATCTCGGCGACAAGCTGTTCCAGCGCTGCGACCAGCTTTCCGGCGGACAGTTGCAGCGGGTGGGCATCGCCCGCGTGCTCTACCAGCGCGCCGAGCTGATCCTCGCCGACGAACCGGTATCGGCCATGGACCCGGTGCTCGCCGGGCATACCCTGGCCCTGCTCAATCGCGAAGCCGCCGCGCGCGGCAGCACCCTGCTGGCCAGCCTGCACGCGGTGGACCTGGCGCTGGCGCACTTCCCCCGGGTGATCGGCATCCGCGCCGGGCGCATCGCCTTCGACCTGCCCGCCACCGAGGTCGACCGCGCCGCGCTGGACGCCCTCTACGCCAACGAACAGCTGCAGGCCGAGCGCGCCAGCCCGGCCAGCGAACCCGCCGTGGTGCACATCCCGCGATGCTGAACAGCGCTTCTCCGCCGCGCGACCCCGCCGCCCTGCCGCGCCTGCTGCTGACCCTGGTCGCCGTGCTGCTGCTCTGGCCTGGCCTGCGCCTCAGCGAACTGGACATTCCCGGCCTGTTCAACGGCGACAATGCGCGCACCATGGGTAACTTCCTCGCCGGCTTCTGGCCGCCGGCACACGATCCCGAGTTCCTCGCCCTGCTCGGCCGCGCCACCCTGGAAACCCTGGCCATCGCCACCGCCGGCATGGCCCTGGCCTGGCTCCTGGCGTTTCCCGCCGCGCTGCTGGCGACCCGCGCGCTGTCGCTTTCGGCCCTGCCGCGCGGCGGCCTGCCGGCCTGGTGGGCACGGGCGCTGCGCTGGCCGGTGCGTGGCCTGCTGATCCTCCTGCGCAGCGTGCCGGAAATCGTCTGGGCGCTGCTGTTCGTCCGCGCCGTGGGCCTGGGTCCGACCGCCGGGGTGCTGGCCATCGCCATTACCTATGCCGGCATGCTCGGCAAGGTCTATGCGGAAATTTTCGAGTCGGTGGACCCACGCCCGACCCGCGCCCTGCTGCTGGGCGGCGGATCGCGGCTGGCAGCGTTCGCCTACGGGGTACTGCCGAACGCCGCCGGGGAAATGATTTCCTACACCGTCTATCGCTGGGAATGCGCGGTCCGCGCCTCGGTGGTGATGGGCTTCGTCGGTGCCGGCGGCCTCGGCCAGCAGATCGACCTGTCGCTGCGGATGTTCGCCGGCGGCGAGGTCGCCAGCATCCTGCTGACCTTCCTCCTGCTGGTGCTCCTGGCCGACCTGCTGAGCCGCTTCCTGCGCGGGAGGCTGGCATGAGCCGGGCCTGGCGCCTGCTGTTCTGGCCACTGCTGCTCCTGGTCGCGGTGGGCGCCTCGTTCGCCTACCTGGAGGTGGATGCCGGCGGCCTGTTCAGCGCCAAGGGGCTGGGCCAGATGGCCGGCTACGCCAGCGAGTTCTTCCCGCCCGACCTGTCCGCCCCGCACCTCGCGGCGATCGGCCGGGGCCTGCTGGAAACCCTGGCCATGTCGGCCATCGGCACCCTGCTGGCGGCACTTCTCGGCCTGCTGTTCGCGCTGCCGGCGGCGGGACGCTTCGGCGTGCCGGCGCAGAGCCTGGCGCGATTGCTGCTCAACGCGCTGCGCGCGGTGCCGGAACTGGTCTGGGGAGCACTGATGGTGCTGGCGGCCGGGCTCGGGCCGAACGCCGGAACCCTGGCCCTGGCGCTGCACACCGGCGGCGTGCTCGGCCGACTGTTCGCCGAAGCCCTGGAAAACACCCCGGCGCAACCCGCCGAGGCCCTGCGCCTGGCCGGCAGCGGACGCGTCGCGGCATTCCTCTATGGCACCCTGCCGGGCGTCTGGCCGCAACTGGTGGCCTATACCCTGTACCGCTGGGAGAACAATATCCGCATGGCCAGCGTGCTCGGTTTCGTCGGCGCCGGCGGGCTCGGGCAGATGCTCTATTTCAGCCTGAGCCTGTTCCAGCAGGCCCAGGCCGCCACGGTGATCCTGGCCATGCTGGCGCTGGTGCTCGGGGTCGACAGCCTGAGCGCCTGGGCTCGGCAGCGCTGGGTCAGCCAGTAGCCAGCGGCGCCGGGGATATTTTTTCGGCTCGCGTCGAAGATCCATCCTCGGCGGTGGTCAGAGCCATCACGGAGGCGCCCCGCCTCCACTTGTCCAGGGAGAGGGAAAAGCCATGCGCAAAACACTGTCATCCGTATTACTGCTGGGCCTGCTGGCCCTCGGCGGTTGCAGCCTGCCGCAGCAGCAGGCCGGGGCGCCGGCCAACCAGCGACTCGGCACCCAGTGGGGCGAAGGCGTCGCCTCCCCGGTCACTTCGGTGGCCCTGCGGCGTGTCTCGGAGCAGCCGGTCGACCGCCGCCAGGTGTTCTACAGCGCGCGTCGCTTCGACGGCCGGGCCCTCAAGGAATTGCCCCTGGCCAAGGGCCGGGTGGGTTTCGCGGTGCTCGACGAAGACGGGGGCAAGTTCGACCTGGTGCAGCACCGCAGCACCCTGCAATTGCAGGGCCGCGACGGCCAGCGCTACCGTCTGTGGTTGAACAACCTCGGCAGCGCGACCTACGAAGTGGTCTCCACGGTGGACGGCCTGGACGTGCTCAACGGCCAGCCGGGCAGCCTGAAGAACCGCGGCTATGTGCTGGAACCGGGCGCCAGCCTGGTGATCGAGGGCTTCCGCAAGAGCGCGCGGGAAGTCGCGGCGTTCCGCTTCGCCAATCCCGAGGATGCCTACGCCAGCAACAGTGCCGCCGGCGACAGCCGCAACCTCGGCGTGATCGGCGTGGCCCTGTTCGAGCTGGACGCCCCGGCCAGCGGCCGCGAGGCGCCGGCCGACGGTCCGCAGGCATTTCCCGCCGACCGCCAGGACAGCCACGGCTACGCGCCGCCGCCGCGCTATCGCGACTGAGCGCAAGGGCCCGCCGCCATGGCGGCGGGCCCGCGCGGCTTCAGAAGGTCAGCGTACCCAGCCCCATGCCCGGGTCGCTGAAGCCGGAACGCCCATCCTCCATGCGCCCGCTGAAGCGCCGCAGGAAGCTTTCCGTACCTTGCGCGCTGACGCTGAAGTCGTACCAGTTGCCGCTGCTGCGCAGCGAATAGCGGACTTCCCGGCGCTGTCCCGGCGGCACGTTGACGGTACGCCGCTCGCCCTGGCGATAGACGTTGTCCTTGATCGTCAGCTTGACCGGATGGCGGCCACGGTTGATCAGTTGCACGCGCAGGTTGCCGAACAACGGCTCGTAGTCGATCCGCACCTCCGGCAGCGGCGCCTTGCGCTCCGCCAGGTCGCGCCGCAGGTTGCCGCGGAAGACCCGGAGGAAACCGTTCGGACCGTGCACCTCGAGGTGGTAGTCGCCGCTGGCGTCACCCTGGAAGCTGTCGTGCAGGCGCTTGCGCGCGCCGACGGTATAGCGTTTCGGCGGGTTCTCGCTGTCGAGCAGGTCGAACACCTGGAACACCGCGCCGGCCTTGCCGGTGTTGGCGAAGGTCAGGCTCAGCGCGTCTCCGCCGCTGCGGTAGCGCGCGTGCACGCCGAGTTCGTAGGGCAAGGCGCGCGCCGGGCGGATGCCCATTTCCTGCCTGGGCATGGCGGCCACCGCCGGCGGCTTCGGCTTCGGCAGCTTGATCTGGCTGGCGACGATGGCGTCGGCCTGGCTGGTGTCGGGCAGTTCGGGGAACGGCTCGTCGTTCGGGTTGGCGAAGTTGAACGCCGAGGTCAGGTCGCCGCAGACGGCACGACGCCAGGGACTGATGTTCGGCTCCATGACCCCGAAGCGCTGCTCCAGGAAGCGGATCACCGAGGTATGGTCGAACACCTGGGAGTTGACCCAGCCGCCCTTGCTCCACGGCGAGATCACGTACATCGGCACCCGCGGGCCGAGGCCGTAGGGCTGGTTGCGATAACGGATATCGCCCTTGGTGTGCCATTCGAGGGTGGCGTCGGCGGTGGTCTTGCCGCGCAGCGTGCCGTCCTTGTTCAGGCTCGGCGCCGCCGGCGGTGCGACGTGGTCGAAAAAGCCGTCGTTCTCGTCGAACATCACCAGCAGCGCGGTCTTGCTCCAGACCTCCGGGTTGGCGGTCAGCGCGTCGAGTACCCAGGAGGTGTACTCGGCGCCCCAGATCGGGCTGGACGGGCCGGGATGCTCGGAGTACTTGGCCGGGGCGACGATCCAGGACACCTGCGGCAGGGCGTTGGCCAGCACGTCGCGTTTCAGCGCGTCGAGCTTCCAGGTGCTCAGGCCGTTGACGATCAGCAGCGAGTCGGGCGCCGCGCCGCGGTACTGGCGGAAGCCGATCAGCGGGTTGTCGGAGAAGTTGTCGGCCATGTCCTGGTAGACCCGCCAGCTGATGCCGGCGGCCTGCAGGCGCTCGGGATAGGTGGTCCAGGTGTAGCCCTGCTCCACCGGGCCGTTGCTGTCGTGGTCGTTGGTGGTCACCGGGCCGCCGTGCTGGCCGAGCGGGTCGTTGGTGCCGGTCCAGAGGAACAGGCGGTTGGGGTTGGTGCCGCCCTGGAACGAGCAGTGATAGGCGTCGCAGATGGTGAAGGCGTTGGCCATCGCGAACTGGAAGGCGATGTCCTGTTCCTTGTAGTAGCCCAGGGAGCGCTCGGTCTTGGCCGGCAGCCACTTGTCCATGCGCCCTTCGTTCCAGGCCTGCTGGGCATCCGGCCAGGTGTGCGGGGTGCCATCGACGCGCTGGGCGCTGGTGGTGCTGGTGTCGAAGTGGTAGGGCAGGATCTCGCCCTTGCTGCCCTTCTGGTGCCAGACCCGCTGGCCGTCGGGCAGCGGGATCGGCATGCGGTCGCCGAAGCCGCGGACGCCCTTGAGGGTGCCGAAGTAATGGTCGAAGGACCGGTTTTCCTGCATCAGGATCACCACGTGCTCGACGTCCTTGAGATTGCCATGCCGGCGCTGCGCGGGAATCGCCAGGGCCGCCTGGATGCTTGGCGGCAGCATGCTGCTGGCGACGGTGGCGCCGACCGTGCCGGCGGCCAGGCGGATGAAGCTTCTTCTGCTTTTCGAAATCATCGGGGACTCACCAGGTCTGGGTGTGGCACAGGGCTGCCGAGCGCATCCGTGACGCCCGCAGGCTCACTCGGCAGCAAGCTGTTCGAACCCCGACGACGCTAGTGAGGGAAAAAGAAGCTTTGGTTTCAACACGCTTTGCAACAACTATTCATGCCAACCTTGTCACAGTTTCAGATGAAGATTTTGGTCTAGGCCAGATTCTCCTTGACAGCCCTGGCGATGCCATTCCTACAGCCTTCCCCGCCATTGCAGGAGCAGTACTCCCGCCACCACCAGCGCCAGGCCGAGATGCCCCTCCCAGGACAACCGCCGCACCGGGAAGCCGGCCCAGCCGAACTGGTCGCAGAGCGCCGAGACCAGCATCTGCCCGGCCACCACGCAAGCGATGAAAGTGGCGCCGCCCAGGCGCGGCGCGACCAGGATCGCCACCGTCAGGTAGGCCGCGCCGAACAGCCCGCCGAGCCAACTCCACCAGGGTGCGGCGCCGAGGCTGGCGGCAGCCGGCAGCGGCACCCGCACCAGCAGCAGGCCAAGGCTGACCACCCCGAGACTGACCCCGAGCGAGGTCAGGCTGGCGCTCAGCGGGTGGCCGAGCAGCCTTCCGAGCAAGGCGTTGCTGCCGGCCTGCAGCACCACCATGCCGCCCACCGAAACGGCCATCAGTACCATCAGATAATTGGGCATGCAGTTTCTCCTGGTCCGGCCATTGCCTCTGGCGAGAAGTTTTTGCTATCCACTTCACGAATGGAAATCGATAGTTGGTACACCTGGCATGCAGCAGATTCATGATCTTCGCCGTATCGACCTCAACCTGCTGGTGGTGCTCGACGCGCTCCTCAGCGAACGCCATGTGTCCCGAGCGGCGCAGCGCCTGGCAATGTCGCAGCCGGCGGTCAGCCATGCCCTCGGGCGCCTCCGCGAACTGTTCGGCGACCCGTTGCTGGTGCGGGTGAAAAGCCGCATGCAGTTGACCAGCCTGGCCCTGGAACTGGCGCCGAAACTGCAGGCCAGCCTCGATCAGGTGCGCGGGGTGATCGGCGGACCGGCCTTCGAGCCGGCGCGCAGCCGGCGGCACTTCCGCCTCGGTATGTCCGACTATGGCGCCTGGGTGGTGCTGCCGGCGCTGCTGCGCCAGCAACAGGCGCTCGCGCCCGGGGTGAGCTTCGGGATCATCCAGGAGCCGCGCCTGGAAACCGCCCGGCAGGTCGCCGAGGGTCAACTGGATTGCGCGCTGGGAGTCTTCCCCCTGCTTCCGGAGGGCGTGCGTGCCAGGCGCCTGTTCGAGGAGCGCTTCGTCTGCGTCTGCCGCCGCAGCCTGTTCGACCACGCCGGCGGCCTGTCCCTCGACGCCTACCTGGCGGCCCGCCACGTGCGCGTCTCGCTGCAGGACAATCCGGCCGAGGAAGTCGACAGCGCCCTGGAGAAACGCGGCCTGCGCCGGCAGGTGGCGCTGACCCTGCCGCACTTCACCGTGGCCCCGGCGCTGCTGGCCGGCACCGACCTGGTACTGACCATCGCCGAGCGCATTCTTGAACGCCTGCGCCTGCCCGAGGAACTGGCGGTCTGCGAGCCGCCGCTGGCGATCCCGCGCTTCGACTACGTGCAGATCTGGCGCGGCGACGCCGAGCGCGAAGCAGCCGGCGCCTGGCTAAGGGAGCAGATCCAGGCGGCGGCGCGGAAGATCTGAAGACCGATCAGGAAGGCTTTTCCAGCTTGCGCAGCATCTCGCCGACACGCTCGCCGAGCATTTCGTTGGCCGACAGCTTGAGGCCGCGCGCCAGTTCCACCTGTACCACGTGTTCCGCCAGGGGCCGCAGGCGCAGGAACACCTTGGCCAGCTCCTGCAGGTCCGGCGCCCCCGGCAGCAGGTCGGTGCCGCGGCCATCCACCAGGTGGGTGACGATCAGGCGGACGATTCCCGCCGCCAGGTGCTCGGTATCGCTGCGCAGTTCGCCGAGGTGATCGAGCAGCGCCTCCAGCGGTATGCCGCTGCGGTACAGCTCCAGGCCGGCCTGGAACAGCCGCGGGCTGGGGATCTTCATCCGCTCGCCGTCGAACAGCAGCAGGCCCAGCGCCTGGGCCTTGTCGATCACCCGGTCGTTCAGTTCGTCGCCGAAGATCGCCTGCAGTTCGTCGAAGCCGATGCTGCCGGGCGTCTCCAGGTTCCATTCGCCGATGATCGCCTGGTCCAGGCCGAGCACGTGGTCGAGGTCGCGGCCTTGCTCCCAGGCTTCCAGCAGTTCCTTGATGTTGGCGCTGGAGTAGCCGCGCTCGAGCAACTGGTTGATCAGGCGCAGGCGCTTCAGGTGGCTGTCGAAGTACACGCCGACCCGACCGCGCCGCTCCGGCGGCGGCAACAGGCCGCGGTCCTGGTAGGCGCGCACGTTGCGCACGCTGCTGCCGGCCGCGCGGGCCAGTTCGTCGACGCTGTATTCGCGGGTGTCGGCGGACGGTTGGTCGCCACGTTGCAACAGGCGCTGCAGGAGGGTCAGGGGTGTGCTCATGGAAGCGGATCATAGCCAGGCGCGCCGAACGGCCACAACCACCGAGGGCGGAGCGCTCCTTCGCCGGTGACGGGTAGCGTGGGCGCCAACCAAAGACTGGACTCGTCGGTCTCCCCACCTTCCGGCGCTGCCGCCAAAACCCGGTTTAAACGCCGCGCGCCTTCTGCGACGGGCCTTCCAGCGCTGGTAGCAAGTGCCGTAACACCGGCGTGAAGAGACTTCCCAGGGCTGGCGCAATGCCCGCCCATGGGCCAGCATCAACCATGACATCATTCAATGTCACAATAACGACAAGCCAGCCTGGAGAGAGCCATGCCCCAAGGCGCCTGGGTACCCACTGCCGACGATCTCGAACACTTCCGCCAGGTCCAGAGACTGGCCTACACCTGCTGCGAAACCATCCATGCCGAACTGCGCCCCGGCATCAGCGAGAAAGAAGCCGCGGCACTGATGAAAACCTGGTTGCTGGATCACGGCGTCGACGACTGGTTCCACCAGCCCTTCGCCTGGTTCGGCAGCCGCACCTCGTTCAAGGGCTTCGATGGCCTGCGCCATCTCGGCGGCTTCAACCTGGCCTTCTACCCCGGCAAGCAGCGCCTGGAGGACGGCATGCCGTTCATCCTCGACTGCGCGCCGACCCTCGGTGCCTATACCGCCGACGTCGGCTACTCCGGGGCGCTGGGCCACAACCTGATGCAGGAGCGGCTGATGGACGACCTGCTGGTCCATCGCCGCACCATCCTCGACCTGGTCCGCGAGCGCCGTACCCTGGCCGAGGTCAGCCAGGCGGTGGACCGCCTGTGCGTGATCCAGGGTACCCAGCCACGGCACAAGGCCTATCCCTTCGAGGTGCTCGCCCATCGCGTGGAAAAGCTCGGTCATCGCCGTGGCCCCTCGGTGGCGCGCTTCGGCGTGCGCAACCTGTACATCCTGACGCGCAACGCGCTGGTCACCGGCCGGCGCGAGGGCTGGTCGCCGCTGTGGTCCGGCGGCAAGCGCTCCGAGCACCCGCCAACGCCCGGTCTCTGGGCGGTGGAACCGCACCTGGGGCTACGCGGGGTGGGCGCCAAGTTCGAGGAACTGCTGGTAGTCACCGAGGACGACGCCTACTGGCTCGACGACGACCTGCCGCACGTCCGCCGCTGGCAGGCGCGCGGACTGCTGCCGCAAGCACGGGAGGCCGCATGAACGCGCTCCTCGCCCTCCCCGACCTGCAGCCGGAACGCCTGTTCGTACAATCCGGCGACGTACGCCTGGCGGTCTACTGTTGGGGCGCGGCGGACAAGCCGACCCTGCTGCTGGTGCACGGCTATCCGGACAACCACGAGACCTGGTTGCCGCTGATCCGCCAACTGGCCGGGCGCTACCGGATCGTCGCCTACGACGTGCGCGGCGCCGGCGCCTCGGACAAGCCACGCTGGAGCCGCGACTATCGCCTGAGGCTGCTCAGCGAAGACCTGCAGGCGGTGATCCGCGCCACCAGCCCGGAGCGCCCGGTGCATCTGGTGGCGCATGACTGGGGCTCGATCCAGACCTGGGAAAGCGTCACCGACCCGCAGTGCCGCGCGCTGATCGCCTCCTACACTTCGATCTCCGGGCCCTGCCTGGATCACGTCGGCTTCTGGATGCGCGAACATCTCAGGCAGCGCAGCCCGAAGGCCCTGAAACAGGTGGCCAGCCAGTTGCTCCATTCCTGGTACATCGCCTTCTTCCACACCCCCATCGTCCCGGAGCTGCTCTGGAGCATGGGCCTGGCCCGGCTCTGGCCGCAGTTCCTGAAGCGCGCCGAGGGCGTGCGCCATCCGCCGGTCAACCCGACCCAGGCCAGCGACGGCCGGCACGGCGTCAAGCTGTACCGCGGCAACTTCATCCGCTGCCTGTTCCGTCCGCGCAAGCGCCACACCGAGGTGCCGGTGCAACTGATCGTGCCGACCCGCGATCGCTACGTCGGCGCCCAGCTGTTCCAGCATCTGAGCCTGTGGGCGCCGCGCCTGTGGCGGCGCGAGGCGAGCGTCGGCCACTGGCAACTGCTGGCCGACCCGGAGCAACTGGCCGGCTGGCTCGGCGAGTTCATCGACGCCCAGGAAACCGGCGCGCCCACGCCCGCCCTGCAACGCGCCCAGGTCAGGCCCGACGCGCGCTCGATGAGTGGCAAGCTGGTGGTGGTCACCGGCGCCGGCGGCGGCATCGGCCGTTCGACCCTGCTCAGCTTCGCCGAGCGCGGCGCCAGCCTGCTCGCCGCCGACCTCGACCTGGAAGCCGCCGAACGCAGCGCCGAACTGGCCCGCGCGCTGGGCGCCACGGCCCATGCCTACCAGGTCGACGTCGGCGACACCCAGGCCATGGAGACCTTCGCCGAGTGGGTCCGCGACAATCTCGGAGTCCCGGATGTGGTGGTCAGCAATGCCGGCATCGGCATGGCCGGGCCGATGCTCGACACCTCGCCGGCGGAATGGGAGCGCCTGCTGCGGGTCAACCTGTGGAGCGTGATCGACGGCTGCCGCCTGTTCGGCCGGCAGATGGTCGCGGCGAACAAGCCGGGGCACCTGGTCAACGTCGCCTCCGGGGTGGCCTTCGCGCCGTCGCGCAACTATCCGGCCTATGCCACCAGCAAGGCCGCGGTGCTGATGCTCAGCGAATGCCTGCGGGCGGAACTGGCCGGACGCTCGATCGGGGTCACAGCGGTGTGTCCGGGCTTCGTCGACACCGGTATCGTCCAGGCCACCCGCTTCGTCGGAATGGATGCCGAGCGCCAGGCGCGGCGCCAGGCCAAGATCCAGCGTTTCTACAAGCGTCGCCGGCTGAGCCCGGACACCGTCGGGGAAAAGCTGGTGCGTGCCGTGGAGCGCAACAAGGCGGTGGTCTCGGTGGGCAGCGAGGTCCATCTCGGCGCCCTGCAATGGCGCTTCGCGCCCTGGGCCACGCGGCTTCTCGCGCGTTTCGACCTGACGTCCTGAGGTCCCGCCATGAGCGAATTCCAGCACAGGCTGGTACAGCGCAAGGTCCGCTTCGACTTCACCGATACCCCCCTGCACTGGGTACCCGGCGAAGCGGAAGCGTCCCATGTGATGAACGTCCTGCACATGCTCCTGCCGGCCGGCGAGTTGTGGTTCTGCCGCCTCTACAACAGGGCCCTGCCACTGGTGAGCGATGAACGCCTGCGCGACGACGTGCAGGGCTTCATCCGCCAGGAGGCGATGCACTCGCGGGCCCACGACGGCGCGATCCAGCGCTACCTGGGCAGGTTCGACATCGATTCGAAGCCGTTCACCGCCAGGATGGATTTCCTTTTCGAGCGCCTGCTCTGCGACTACCCGCTGGGCCGCAACCGCCTGACCCGCGCCCTCGACGGCTGGTGGCTGCGCCAGCGCTGCGCGATCATCGCCGCGGTGGAGCATTTCACCTGCGTGCTCGGCAAGTGGGTGCTGGAAGCGAAGGAACTGGACCGCCGCGGCAGCGACCCGGTGATGCTCGACCTGCTGCGCTGGCACGGCGCCGAGGAAGTCGAGCATCGCAGCGTCGCCCATGACCTGCACGTGCACCTGGGTGGCAGCTTCGTCACCCGCCAGTTGAGCATGATCCTGGTGATCGTCCTGCTGATGTACCTGTTCGACGCCGGCACGCGCACCCTCCTCGCCCAGGATCCGAGCCTGCGCGACGGCAAGCGACAGGGCTTCCTGCGCATCTGGTGGCGCCTCGGCAAGCGGGGATTGCTGCCGAACCTGGCGCACACCTTCCGCGACGTCGGCCGCTACTTCAACCCCTGGTACCATCCCGAGCACGAGGCGAACACTCAGGAAGCCCTGGAGTACCTGGCCAGCTCACCGGCGGCGCGGCGCGCGGCGAGCGCCTGAAAAGTGGCGGCGCCCGGCACCGCGCCGGGCGTCGCCGGGATCAGTCGCGCGGCAGGACGATCTCGCGTTCGGAGACGATGATCCGGTTGACCAGGCCGTAGGCCTGCGCCTCCTCGGCGTTCAGCCAGAAATCGCGCTCGGTGTCCGCGCTGATCTTTTCCGGCGTCTGCCCGGTGGCTTCTGCGAAGATCCGGTCCAGGCGCTCTTTCATGCGCACGATCTCGCGGCGGTAGATCTCGATGTTGCTCGCCGGCCCCTGGATACCGCCGGACGGCTGGTGCAGGAGGAAGCGGGTGTTCGGCAGCGAATAGCGGTTTTCCTTGTCCGCCGCGGCGTAGATCAGCGCGCCGGCGCTGGCCACGCTGCCCGAGCCGATCATGATGACCTTCGGTGTGATGAAGCGGATCGCATCGAAGATCATGTCGCCGGACTCGACGTGGCCACCCGGCGAATTGACGAACATGTGGATCGGTTCGTCGCTGATCGAGGCGAGGATGTGCAACTGCTGCACCACGTCCCTGGCCAGCTTTTCGTTGACCTCGCCGATGACGAACACCTTCCTGGCCTTGAGCGCGAACTCCATCAGCCTGGCGCCGCCCGGCTCGGCGCCTTCCCGGTCTTTCTCGTCGGTCCTCATGCCCACCCTCCTGGTAATGTCGAAAGATCCGCCCGACCGGTTCGCTCGGCCGGCCGCCATGGCGACGCGCCTCCGTGTGTCTCGGCCGGAACCGCCGTTAAGCGGGCCCGGTGCGGCAAACGAAACGCCGGAAGCCTGTGAGCATATCCCCGTCCAGCGCTCCGCGTGGCATGCGGCCCCCTACCAGAATTGGCAGGCGGCGCGGGGAGCGCGCCGCCCGACGGGCGCTCAGGCGCTGCGCGCCAGCCAGCGGCAGTATCCGCCGACGCCCTCCTCCAGACTGAGGAAATCGTCGCGGTAACCCGCCTCGCGCAGCAGTTCCAGGTCGGCGCAGGTATGGCTCTGGTAGCGCGCGCGCAACGCCTCGGGGAATTCGCGGTAGCCGAGCAGGCCGCTCTCCAGCGCCTGCGCCAGCACCAGCGGCGGCTGGTCGGCGCTGGCACGAACGCTGTTGATCACCGCCAGGGCGACATCGTTGAAGCTGCGCGCGCGGCCGCTGCCGAGGTTGAAGATGCCCGAGCGCTGCGGGTGGTCGAGGAAATGCAGGTTGACCCGCGCCACGTCCTCCACCGCGACGAAGTCGCGCAGGTGGCCGCCGGCCGGGAAGCCATCGTGTTCGCCGAACAGCACCACCCGCCCGTCGCGGCGCAGCTGCTGGTAGCAGTGGTAGGCCACCGAGGCCATCCGTCCCTTGTGCTCCTCGCGCGGACCATAGACGTTGAAGTAGCGCAGGCCGACCACCTGGCTGCGCGCCTGCGGCAGCGCCCGACGCACGCGCTGGTCGAAGAGGAACTTGGAGTAGCCGTAGACGTTCAGCGGCCGCTCGTACTGGCGCGCCTCGCGGAAAGTCCGGCCGGCGCCGTAGACCGCTGCCGACGAGGCGTAGAGGAACGGCACGCCGAGTTCCAGGCTGGCCTCCAGCAGGCGACAGCTGTAGCGGTAGTTGTTCTCCATCATGTAGCGCCCGTTGCTTTCCAGGGTGCTGGCGCAGGCCCCCTGGTGGAACAGCGCGCGCACGGGACCGAAGTCGCCACGGGCGTAGCGTTCGATGAAGTCGTTCTGGTCCAGGTAGTCGGCGATATCGGCGTCCGCCAGGTTGCGGAACTGCTCGCCGTCGGTGAGATCGTCCACCGCGATGATGTCGGTCTCGCCGCGCTGGTTCAGCGCCTGCAGCAGATTGCTGCCGATGAAGCCGGCGGCGCCGGTGACGATGATGCTCATGGGCACTCCCTTCGACAGGATGAATGCCCCCAGGCTATTCCTCCGCGCCCGCTCGCCCGTTGACCTGCAACAAGCCCGGCGGCGAAGGACGCCGGTTCAGCGCGATGGGCGGTCGTTGTGGCCGAGATCGCGCTGCGGATCGATGCGGTCGCGGACCCGCTGCTTGAGCGCCTTGGCCTCGGGGAAGCCGCCGTCGGCCTTGCGCTCCCAGATCTGCACGCCGTCGCAGGTGATCCGGAAGACCCCGCCGGTGCCAGGTTCGAGAGAGACTTTTCCGAGATCGTCGGCGAAGGTGCTGAGCAGTTCCTGGGCCAGCCAGGCGGCACGCAGCAGCCACTGGCACTGGGTGCAATAGGTGATGACGATTTCGGCTTTCGCGGTGGACATGTCGGCGGCTCAGGGGAAACGGTCGCGCCTATAATAGCCGCCTTTTCACCCGGCTCCGGATCGTTCTCATGCGCCGCCTGCTGCTCTTACCGCTGCTTCTGCTCCCCTTCTTCTGCCTCGCCGCGGAAACCCGGCCGAAGATCGGCCTGGTCCTTTCCGGCGGCGCCGCCCGCGGCCTGGCCCACGTCGGCGTGCTCAAGGCCCTGGACGAACAGGGAATCCAGGTCGACGCCATCGCCGGCACCAGCATGGGCGCGGTGATCGGCGGCCTGTACGCCTCCGGCTACACCCCGGCGGAGCTGGAGCGCATCGCCCTGGAGATGGACTGGAAGCAGGCGCTTTCCGACGCATCGCCGCGCAAGGACGTGCCGTTCCGGCGCAAGCAGGACGACCGCGACTTCCTGGTCAAGCAGAAGATCAGCTTCCGCGACGACGGCTCCCTCGGCCTGCCGCTGGGCGTGATCCAGGGCCAGAACCTGGCGATGGTCCTGGAAAGCCTGCTGGTGCACACCAGCGACACCCGCGACTTCGACAGGCTGGCGATTCCCTTCCGCGCCGTCTCCACCGACATCGCCACCGGCGAGAAGGTGGTGTTCCGCAAGGGCCACCTGCCCCAGGCGATCCGCGCCAGCATGTCGATCCCGGCGGTGTTCGCCCCGGTGGAGATCGACGGCCGGCTGCTGGTGGATGGCGGCATGGTCGACAACGTCCCGGTGGACGTGGCGCGCGAGATGGGCGTGGACGTGGTGATCGTGGTCGACATCGGCAACCCGCTGCGCGACCGCAAGGACCTGGCAACCGTGCTCGACGTGATGAACCAGTCGATCACCCTGATGACCCGGAAGAACTCCGAAGCCCAGCTGGCCACCCTGAAACCCGGCGACGTACTGATCCAGCCGCCGCTGTCCGGCTTCGGCACCACCGACTTCGGCCGCGTGCCGCAACTGATCGACGCCGGCTACCGGGCCACCACCCTGCTCGCCGCGCGCCTGGCGGAACTGCGCAAGCCGCAGGACCGCAACAGCGAGGCGCTCGCCGTGGCGCGCACGCCGAACCAGCGCAAGCCGGTGATCGACGCGATCCGGGTGGAGAACAACTCGAAGGTCAGCGACGAGGTGATTCGCCACTATATCCGCCAGCCGCTCGGCGCGCGCCTGGACCTCGGCCGCCTGCAGGACGACATGAGCACGCTCTACGGCCTCGACTACTTCGACCAGGTGCAGTACCGGGTGGTCAAGGAGAAGAAGCTCAATACCCTGGTGATCCATGCCACCGGCAAGAAAGGTGGCACCGACTTCCTGCGCCTGGGCCTCAACCTGTCCGACGACATGCGCGGCGAAAGCACCTTCAACCTCGGCGGCAGCTACCGCATGAACGGCCTCAACCGGCTCGGCGCGGAGTGGCTGACCCGCGTCCAGCTGGGCGATCGCCAGGAGTTCTACAGCGAGTTCTACCAGCCGCTGGACGTCGGCTCGCGCTACTTCGTCGCGCCGTTCCTCTTCCACGAGGCGCAGAACGTCGACGTCACCGAGGACAACGACCCGCTGCTGCGCTACCGCCTGGAACGCTACGGCTACGGCCTCAACGTCGGCAGGCAGATCGCCAACAACGGCGAGATCCGCCTGGGCGCGGTGCAGGCCTACGGCAAGGCCGACGTGCGCATCGGCGACCCGGGGCTGCCGGACATCGACTTCACCGAGGGCTACTACGAACTGAAGTATTCCTTCGACACCGTCGACGACGTCAACTTCCCCCACGAAGGCGAGGAAATCGGCCTGACCATGCGCCGCTACGACAAGTCCCTGGGCTCGGATGACAGCTACCGGCAGTGGGACCTGCGGTTGAACAAGGCGCTCAGCTTCGGCGCCGACACCTGGGTATTCGGCGGCGGCTACGGGCGCACCCTGGACGACGCCGAGGTGGTCGCTTCCAGCTTCACCCTCGGCGGCGCCCGCGAGCTGTCGGGCTTCCGCCGCGACGCGCTGTCCGGACAGAACTACAGCCTCGGGCGGATCGTCTACTACCGGCGCCTGACCGAGCGTTCCTTCCTGCCGCTGGACTTCCCGCTGTACCTGGGCGGCAGCATCGAGCGCGGACGCATCTGGAACAACGACAACCAATACGACAGCGGCTACATCAACGCCGCCAGCCTGATGTTCGGCTTCGATACACCGCTGGGGCCGCTGACCTTCAGCTACGGGATCAACGACGAGAACTTCAAGGCGTTCTACCTGAACCTCGGGCAGAACTTCTGAGCGGGGCTCAGGCGATCAGCGCCAGCAACTCGCGGGCCTCGGCCTTCTGCCACGGATCGCCATGCGCCGCCACCAGGCGCAGGATCCGGCTGGCCTGGTCGAGGTCGCCGCTGTCGATGCAGGCGCGGGCCCGGTCCAGGCTGGCCGAGGCCTCTTCCGCCGGCGTCGCGGCCGGCTCCGGCGGCTCGAGTTCGAGGTGTTCGTACTCGGCGACATCCGGCAGCTCATGGAGATTGCTCTCGAACGCCAATGCCTCCTCCTCCGGCGGTTCCGCCCTGCCGACAGTGGCGCGGCGCGGCAGATCGGGGTTGTCCAGGGGATTCTCCAGGGCGCCCCAGTCGAGATCGAGATCGAGGTTGAGGTCGCCGAAGCCGTCGGCGCCCGAGGTCGCATCCGGTTGCTGCAAAACGGGCGGCTCGGCCAGCGGCAGGTCGCTCCAGTCGTCGTCGTTCATCGTTGCCGCCGGCGCCTCGGTCGCCGGCATTCGTAGCAGTGCCGGGTAGCGCCCACGCAATTCGTCGATGGCCGCGGCGCTACCGCCATTGGCCAGGGTTTCCGCGGCCAGCGCATCGAAGCCCGTCGCATCGCCCAGCTCCGCCAGCACCAGCAACAGCTTCATGCGTGCGCTCAGGCGCTGCGGCTGTTCGGCGAGCACCTGGCGCAGCAGGTCGCGGGCCTGCCCGTAGCGTCCGTAGGCGATATAGATGTCGGCGCCATCCAGTTTGTCCGCCGGCGCCGTTGCGCCCCGCGGAGCGGCGCCCGGCGCCGGCGCCGGGACAGGCGCAACGGGCGGGCCGGACGGCACGGCGGATGCCGTCGCAGGCTGGCGCGCGAGCGGTGGCGGCGTGGCCGCCCGCGCTTCGGCCGCTGGCACAGGTGGGGCCCGACGGAGCGGCATGCGCCGCTTCGGTTGATCGCCGGCAACCACTGGCGCCTCGCGCCGCCGCCGCCACAGCAGCAAGCCGAACAAGGCCAGGACGAGCAGCAGGATGATCAGCCAGCGCCAGTGCTCCGAGTCCGCCGCACTCTCGCCGGATGGCGTCGACGCAGCGACCGCGACGGGCGGGGTGGCGGGTTTCGCCGCCTGGCGTCGGGCCAGTTGCTGCTGCAACTCGCTGACCTGGCGGTCGCGCTGTTGCAACTGTTCCTGCAAGGCCTGGAGCTGGCGCTGCAGGTCGTCCATCCGCTGACTCAGCTCGGCGCGCTGGCGGGCCAGCAGCTCGGCTTCGGCGTCCGCCTGGCGCTGCGCCTCGGCCAGCGTGGCCGGCGTATCCTCCGCCAGGGCGGCAGCGGCCGGCGGCAAGAGTTCCAGCACAGCGTCCGGGGCCACGGCCGGCGCCTCTTGCGGCGCCTGGTAGCCGGCCGGCAGGCGCAGGCGCTGGCCGGCCTTGAGACGATGCCGGTCGGCGCCGACGAAGGCCTGCGGATTGAGCTGGTACAAGGCTTCCATCAACTGCGCGCGGTCGGCGTTGCCGCCGCGCAGGCGTCCGCTGATGGCCCATAGGCTGTCGCTGGGGCGGATCAGGTATTCCTCGCCGGGCCGCAACAGCGCCGGGCTCAGCGCCACGGGAGCACGGCGGCGAGGCTGCGCTGCGGAAGGCGCCCACTGCGTCGTGGACGCCGCGCGCGCGGGCGCCGGACGCGGAGCATAGCCGAGCGGATCGAGCAGCACGGTAAACTCGCGGACGATGCGGCCGTTGGGCCGGGCCACCTCCACCAGGAAATTCAGATAGGGCTCCTGCACCGGCCGGCTAGAGGAGACCTGGATGCGGTTGCCGGCCCGGCCCTGGAGCACCGGCCTGAAGCGCAGCTCCTGGAGAAACTGCAGGCGCTCCACACCGGCCGCGGCGAAGGCATCGGCGCCCGCCAGGCCGACCTTGATCTCTTCCGCGTCGAGATCACCGACGTCGAGCAGTTCGATATCCGCATCCAGTGGCTGGTTGAGCGCCGAATGCAGGGTGATGTCCCCTACTCCCAGGGCGCTCGCTCGCGCCGCCATCAGGCAGGCGCAGGCACACAGCAATACACGCAAGGCTTTACCGGGCATTTCCGTTCTTTCTCCGCACGTCGAGCACACAGCCGCCCTCGGCGCACTGCTACATCTATTTCACACTAGCCCGGATTTCGCCCTCTACGGGGCTGAGCGCACCGAATGGCGCAGAACATGGCTTTTTGCCATCACTGAATAGAGGAAAGCCGTGGAGGCGGTCAAGACTTTTCGCCAGAAAACCGACGAAAACCTTGTTACTGGGCTTTCGCATGAAAGCCCGGGGGGTGCTGCCATAAAAATGGCGACTCTTGCGGAATTGCGTGACGCAATGCTCAGCGTTTTTCCAGGTTCGCCAGGATGCGCAGGAGCACCTGCTGGCACAGCGCCTGTTCGCTTTCGTCGATCCCGGCCAGGACGTCGTTGCGCACGCTGGCGGCGATGGCCTCGATGTCCGCGATCAGCACGTCGGCCTTGGGTGTCAGCACGATATGCTTGGCCCGCCGGTCCTCGGCTACCGCCAGGCGCCGCACCAGGCCCTGGGACTCCAGGCCATCGAGCAGGCGCGCCAGGGTCGGGCCCTCGACCCCGACCGACTGGGCCAGTTCACGCTGGGTCGGCGAGTCGCGGTGACGCGCCAGGTGCAGCAACACCAGCCAGCGCGCCTGGGACAGGCCGAGGTGGCTGAGGCGGCGGTCGAGTTCAGCGCGCCAGGCACGGGAAGTCTGGGCTAGCAAGGTGCCGAAGTAGTGCTTGTCTGTCTGAGCCATGGGGAAATGGAGGTCCGATATATCATTTGACTAATTATTAGTCGGCTAATAATGCCCGTCCAATTTTCCGCCGTACAATGACAAATTGTCGCACGATGTGCGCAGCCCCCCGCCTACCACTTGGCGTACTGGTCCTCGACGAAGCCCCAGAGTCGTTCGATCCTCACCTCGGCTCGCCCGGCCGGCCGCAACACGCCGCTGAAGCAGCCGAAGATCTGCTTGAAATTGCTCGCCAGCAGGCCGAGATCGAGGCGCTCCTGGTGCATGCCATGGGCCTCGAAACGCAATTCCACCTGGCCGTCGCAGGAACGGATGGTCCAGGGGCGCAACGGTTGGTCGCGGTCGAACTCGAAGCGCACGCTGTCGACCTTCACCAGTTGGCCGTCCAGCCAGTAGCAGTTCTCGGTGAAGCTGGTCTCGTTGACTCCGCACGACAGGTTCAGGCCGACCCGCAGCCCACCCGCCTCGCCGGACAGGCAAGCCCAGTTCCAGAAGGTCTCCGGGCGCATGTAGCCGGCCGACCAGTCGTGATGGGCGAAGGCGTCCAGGGCCTGCAGGTCGTGCTCGCCGAGGGCGCTGCGGACTTCGCCGCGGCAACGCACGCCAGCCACCTTCTGCGCGTAGACCCAGCCGTTCACCGCGGTCGGCGTGCACAGGCACATCGGCTGGAACGGCGGCGCGTCCTCGCTGAAGCGCGCATCGATGCGGGTGCCGTCGTCGAGCTCCACCAGCAGGCGCTTTTCCCGCGGCGCCGGGTGGTTCTCCAGGCGCAGCAGGTTGCGTCCCTGGCGCAGTTCGCAGACACCGTCGTCCGGGGACTGGGAAAACCGCGTACCGAACCCCAGTGGCAGCTTGAAGCGCCGCTCCAGCATGCGTCCGCTGGAAGGTTGGTAGAGATAGACGAAGCCGACGCCGAGCAGGCTCAGCTGGGCCAGGGCGCAGCCGCCGATCAGCTGCGGGCTGATCAGGCCGAAGTACTGGAACTGGTGGAAGCGGCGCCACTTGCTCAGCGCACCCAGGCGCCGCCCCATCGGCGAACGGAAGTCGAAGTCGCGGTAATTGATGTGCTGCGGGGCATTCGGGAAGATGCCGTAGTGCGGTTGGCCGTTGGCCTGGATCAAGCGCTGCATGGGTTTCATCCGGCTATCGTTCCGCGGCGGGAACGGCAGCCCTGTGGCTGCGCCTGCCATTTTCCTGCAGAACCTAGCATCCGCCGCGCCCTCCCGCAGTCACCGGTGACGCCAGGCGCAGGGACAAAATCGGCCACGCCGCCGCCCCGCTCTCAGGCCACCACCTGGTTGCGACCGAACGCCTTGGCTTCGTACAACGCCCGGTCGGCATGCTCATAAAGGTCATAGAGGCGCTTCAGGTCGTTGCCGGGAGCCGGCCACAGGCACGACACGCCGATCGACAGGGTCACCTCCCGCGCCGTCTGCGAGCCCTCGTGCTCCATGCGCAACGCCTGGACCTGCTCGCGCAGCGCTTCCGCGCGCAGCCTGGCCTCGTGCTCGTTGGCGCCGTACAACAGCAGGGCGAACTCCTCGCCGCCCAGGCGCACGGCCATGTCCAGCGGGCGCCGGGCGTTCGCCTCGAGCACCCCGCCGATACGCTGCAGCACCGTATCGCCGGCCTGGTGGCCATAGCGATCGTTATAGGCCTTGAAATGATCGACATCGCAGAGCAGCAACGCGAGAGTCTGCTGCTCGCGCTGGGCCTGGCGCCAGAGGCGGTCCAGATGCTGGTTGAAGCTGCGCCGGTTGTGCAGGCCGGTCAGGCTGTCGTGGTCGGCCATCAACCGCAGCAGGCGGCTGATCAGGAAGTGCTCGCGCGACTTGTATTCCAGCAGGTAGCAGCCGACCGCGCCGATCAGGTTGCCGAACAGCAGGAACAGCAGGTTGTTGCCCAACGGCTCGTGGGTGCCCGCCCAGACTTCGCAGCCCAGGTAGGCGAGCAGCACGATCAGCGCACAGCTCAGCGCCTGGACCAGGCGCAGGCCGGCGAGGAAGTAGGCGGCGAAGCTGACCAGCAGCAGGCCTTCGTAGGGGTAGTCGGGATCGGCCCGGTGCGCCAGGCCGACCACCGCCGCCGCGCCGACGCCGAGGGCGAGGACGCAGGCGATGCTCAGCGGCACCATCAGCTGGATGTGTCGGCGCAACATGATCAGCCAGCCGCAGACCAGCAGCAGGACCAGCACGCCGAGGCGCACCGCCAGCACGCCCCACAGCGGTGGGCCGGCGAGGATCAGCAGGTCGATGCCGATGAACGCCAGCCAGACGAGCATGCCGACGCTGAGGGCGATGCGCTTCAGCGCGAAGCTGTCCTCCAGCATGTAGCGCCGGTAGTCACGCTCCAGTTCGGGGAGGAAACGCAGCCCGCGGAACCCGCGGCTCAGTTGCTCGGAATAGAGATTGGAACGCACGTCGTCCAACCTGTCCTTCTGTGTCACGCACACCTCTTCTCTTGGAGGGCTTGGCGTCACAGTAGACGCTTGCGAAGGACGTCACAAGATTGGCGCCGGAAAATACCGGCAAATGGCCATATCAGGACTCCAGTTCCAGCTGCAGGGCGGCGCGCACGCAGTGCAGAACGCCGCTCGGCACGCGCTTGCCGAAGCGCTCTTCGAGCGCCGCCACCGGCGGCAGTTCGCCATCCTCCTCGAGGAAGGCGTCCTGGATCTCGCCGAGCAGCTCCTCCGGCAGGTCGAGCGCCTGCTCCAGGCTCACCTGCTGGCCGGCGATGGCTTCGGCGAGCATGGCATAGACGTTCTTCTCGCTGCAGTTGAGCTGGCGGGCGATCTGCGCCGGGGTCATCCCGGCACAGGCCAGGCTGACCAGTTCGTGGCGCAGGTCCAGCGGCGGCGCGGCGGGCGCCGCCGGCGAATCGGTGAGGACATCGAGGAAGGCCTGGCCGTAGCGCTCCAGCTTGCGCGCGCCGACGCCGCTGACCTGGGCCATGTCGGACAGCGAACGCGGCTGGCTGCGGAGCATTTCCAGCAGGGTGGCATCGGGGAAGATCACGTAGGGCGGCACCGAGTGCTCCTCGGCAAGCTTGCGCCGCAGCATGCGCAGCGCCTCCCACATCTCCCGCTCCTCGCCGCGCACCAGTTGGCTGGCGGCGCTGGCGCCGCCGGAGGCCCCCTTGGCGCGCTGCGGCTTGAGGTCGCGACGCAGTTCCAGCCGCACCTCGCCGCGCAACAGCGGACGACAGGCCTCGGTCAGGCGCAGGCCACCGAAGCCGTCCAGGTCGACATCGGCCAGGCCGCGCGCGACCAGTTGGCGGAACAGGGTGCGCCACTCGTCCTCGCCGCGTCCCTTGCCGATACCGAACACCGCCAGGTGCTGGTGGCCAAGACCGCGGATCTTCTCGGTCTCGCGGCCGAGCAGGATATCCACCAGATGGCCGACGCCGTAGCGCTGGCCGCTGCGGTAGATCGCCGACAGCGCCTGGCGCGCCGACTCGGTGGCATCCCAGGTCTCCACGCCGTCCACGCAGTTGTCGCAATGTCCGCAGGGCTGCGGCATCTCCTCGTCGAAATAGGCCAGCAGCGCCTGGCGCCGGCAGCGGGTTTCCTCGCAGAGCGCCAGCATGGCTTCCAGCTTGTGCCGCTCGACGCGCTTGTGCCGCTCGTCGCCCTCGGAACTCTGCATCATCTGCCGCAGCAGCAGGACGTCCTGCAGGCCGTAGGCCATCCAGGCGTCGGCCGGCAGCCCGTCGCGCCCGGCGCGGCCGGTTTCCTGGTAATAGGCCTCGAGGCTCTTCGGCAGATCGAGGTGGGCGACGAAACGCACGTTGGGCTTGTCGATGCCCATGCCGAAGGCGATGGTCGCCACCATGATCAGCCCCTCCTCGTTGAGGAAGCGCTTCTGGTGGTGGGCACGCAGTTCGTTGGACAGTCCGGCGTGATACGGCAGCGCGGGGAAGCCCTGGTTGCCGAGGAATTCCGCGACCTCCTCGACCTTCTTCCGCGACAGGCAGTAGACGATGCCGGCATCGCCGCGTCGCTCGGCGAGGAAGCCGAGCAGCTGCTTGCGCGGCTGCTCCTTGGGCACGATGCGGTAGAAGATGTTCGGCCGGTCGAAGCTGGAGAGGAACTGCTCGGCGTTCTGCAGGTGCAGGCGCTGGATCATCTCCTCGCGGGTGCGCATGTCCGCGGTGGCGGTCAGGGCGATCCGCGGCACCTGCGGGAACAGTTCGGCGAGCTGGCCGAGTTGCAGGTATTCGGGGCGGAAGTCATGGCCCCATTGCGACACGCAGTGCGCTTCGTCGATGGCGAACAGGCCGACCGGCAGTCGTTGCAGGAAGGCCAGCATGCGCGGCTGGACCAGCCGTTCCGGCGCCAGGTAGAGCAGCTTGATCTCGCCGCGCTGCAGGCGCTCGGCGATCTCCCGTTGCTGCTCGGGGTTGAGGGTGGAGTTCAGCGCCACCGCCGGCACGCCGAGCTCGTCGAGGGTGGCGACCTGGTCCTCCATCAGCGCGATCAGCGGCGACACCACCACCGTCAGGCCTTCGCGCAACAGCGCCGGGACCTGGAAACACAGGGACTTGCCACCGCCGGTGGGCATCAGTACCAGCGCATCGCCACCGTCGGCCACCCGCTCGATGATCCGCGCCTGGTTGCCGCGGAAGGCGTCGTAACCGAAAACGTCTTTGAGGATGCGTAGGGCTTGCTCGCGCATGAAGGACTCCAAATCGAGCGGCGCATTATACGCCAGGGATGCTCGAACGGGCCGTTCCCTTGTCGCCGGATGAGGACGAAAGCCTCAGCGATAGCGCTGACGCTCCTGTTTGAAAAGGATGCGCACGATGGCGAATTCGCGTTCCATCTGTTCGATCAGCGCCGGCGCCCGTTGCAGGTCGCCGCGCCTGGCGCTCTCCTCCAGCTCCTTGCAGTAGCCGGCGAGGAGCACCGCGCCCATGTTGCTGCTGCCCCCCTTGAAACTGTGCGCGGTATGCCGCAGGGCCTGGGCGTCGCCGGCCTGGACGGCGGCATGCAGGCTGCGCAGGCGCTCCTCGGAGTCGAGCACGAAGGTATCCAGCAGGACCGGATACTCGTCCTCCATCACCTCCTGCAGCGAGGCCAGCACACGGTCATCGAGATGCGGCGCGGACATTCGATCGCTCCCTGAAGTCGACTTCCGATGCCCCACCCATTAGGAGCACCGCGACGAAAGCGCGATTATGCCTGAGGCGACCAGAAAAACTCCACGGAGACCACCTTGCCGTCGGCCGACCACTGGCAGCGGTCGGACAGCTCGCGGATCAGCCGCAACCCCCTGCCGCAGAGTCGCTCCCGGCGCTCCACGGCATCCAGCGCGCGCTCGACGTCGAACCCCTCGCCACTGTCCTCGACCCGTACCAGCAGCCGCCCGCCTTCGCCATGCGGCGCCAGGTCCAGGTGCAGCCGCACGTAGCCGTCGCGCAGCGCCTGCAGGCGACTGACGCGCTCCTGGTAGTAGCGGGCGAAACCCGCCGCGTCGCTCTTCATCGCCGAGTCCAGGCCGATGACCCCATGTTCCAGGGCATTCGAATACAGTTCGGCAAGTACCGTGTAGAGGGCGCCGCCACGCGCGCGCAGATCGTGGACCTCGAGCAGCAGTTGCAGCACATGGGGCAGCGGATTGAAATGCTTGAGGGTCTCGGCGCGGAATTCGAAGCTCACCGACCAGTCCAGCGGACTGCTGACGCCACTGTCGGAAAACGCCAGCGGCGGGCATTGCAGGTCCGGGTCCGGCTCCAGGCGCACCTCGAGCATGCTCACGTCGTCCTGCACCACGCCACGGAACTGCGCCAGGCTGCGCTGGATCTCGTCGAACAGCGCCGAAGGCTGGCGATTGCGCTCGAACAACTCGAGCAGCCGCGCCTCGCCGAACATCTCGCCGGCCTTGTTGCTGGCTTCGAGAACGCCATCGGAAAACAGGAAGATCCGGTCCTCCGGCCCCAGCGGGTAGGTTTCGCAGCGGTCGCTGAAGGCCATCGGATCGAGGATGCCCAGCGGCAGGTGGCGGGACACCAGGGCGACCCGCTCGCCGCCGGCGGCACGCACCAGGTAGCCGTCCGGCAGGCCGCCGTTCCAGACCTCCACCAGTTCGCGCTGAAAGCTCAGGTTGAGCAGCGTGGCGCAGCAGAACACGCCGACCGGCAGGATGCGTTTCAGCTTGGCGTTCATCTCGCGGAGGATGTCGGCCATCGGGTAGCCCTTGGCGGTCATCCCATAGAACACCTCGGCCAGCGGCATCGCGCCGATCGCCGCCGGCAGGCCGTGGCCGGTGAAATCGCCGAGCAGCACGTGCATGCCGCCGGACGGCTTGTAGGCAGCCAGCAGCAGGTCGCCGTTGAACAACGCCAGCGGCGATTGCAGGTAGCGCACGTTGCTCGCATTCAGGCAGCCGGAGTGGGCGACCTTGTCGAACACCGCCTTGGCCACCCGCTGCTCGTTGAGCAGGTGCTCGTTGTGCCGGGCGATCAGGTCGCGCTGCTCCAGTACCGTGCGCTGCAGCAGGTGCAGGCGGCCCATGGCGTTGATCTTGGCTTCGAGGATCACCCGGTTGTAGGGCTTGGAGAGGAAGTCGTCGCCGCCGGCCTCCAGGCTCTGCACCAGTGCCTCGGTCTCGCTGAGGGAGGTGAGGAAGATGATCGGCACCAGTTCCTCGCCGGCCTGCTGCTTGATCCGCCGCGCCGCCTCGAAACCGTCCATCACCGGCATCATCACGTCCATCAGGACCAGTTGCGGGCGCTCGGCCTCGAACAGCGCCACCGCCTCCAGGCCATTGCCGGCGGTCAGCACGCGATGTCCCTGGCGGCTGACGATGGTCGACAGCAGCAAGCGATCGGCCGCGTTATCCTCGGCGATGAGAATCGTCAGGCTCTCGATCCGCGCCGCCGCAGGGTTCATCTCAGGTGATCTTGAACAGCTGCTCGAAGTTGGAAATGGCGAGGATCTTGCGCACTTCCGGGCTGCAGTTGGCCAGGCTGATCTGCGCGCTTTCGCCGCCGGCGTGGTCGCGCAACAGCAGGAGCATGCCCAGTGCCGAGCTGTCCAGGTAGGTGGCGTTGCGCAGATCGACGACATAGCGCCGCGGGGTGATCGCGACCCGCTCGTAGGCGTCGCGGAAGTCCTGATGGGCCCCGAAGTCGAAGCGTCCCTGGATCTGGATGGTCAGCTCTTGGCCGTCGGCCGAGGGCAGCGCAGTGATGGCCATGAAACTCTCCTGGTAGGCGTGTCGAATCGGGGAACGCTCGAATCATGTAAGCAGTTCCCCGGCAAAGCGGCAACTTGCCAGGCTTTCCAACTATCAGAAATATCTGTCAATACAAGCACATCGCGCTGCCCTAGACTGCCCCGCTCCGAGCAAGCCGTCCTGTGCTGAGCGGGCTGCGACGGCGCCGCCGCGCGCGGCACTCGGAGCCAGGGCAGTGGGCGAATGCTTCCGACCCACCTGCCCGTCCCAAGCGGACCCGCGCCGAATTGTCAGGTCACCCCCGCGCAGTTCGGCGCGGGCCCGCTTTCCTCAGGTTCTACTTGGCCCGATAGATGATGCCCGGATTGCACTGCACCATCTGGTAGTGGTCGGGCAGGTTGTTCAGCGCCTCGGAGGCGCCGAGGAACAGGTAGCCACCCGGTTTCAGCGTGCCGTGGATGCGCAGCAGGATGTCGCGCTTCACCTCGGCGGAGAAATAGATCAGCACGTTGCGGCAGAACACCATGTCGAACTTGCCGAGGCTGGCGTAGCTGTCCAGCAGGTTCAGGGCGCGGAACTCGATGCGGCTGCGGATCGCCGGCTTGACCGCCCAGCGCCCCGGCCCCCTGGCGTCGAAATAGCGCTGCAGACGCTCCGGCGACAGGCCGCGCCCCATGGCCAGGCTGTCGTACTCGCCGGCCTTGGCGGCGGTAAGCATCGAGCCGGACAGGTCGGTGGCGACGATCTGCACCCCCGCCTTCAGTTGCCCCAGATTGGTCTTCTCGAACTCGTCGATGGCCATCGACAGCGAGTAGGGCTCCTGGCCGGAGGAACAGGCCGCCGACCAGATCCGCAGACGCTGCCCGCCGTTGGCCTTGATCAGTTCGGGAAGAACCCGCTGCTTGAGCACCTCGAACGGATAGGTATCGCGAAACCACAGGGTCTCGTTGGTGGTCATGGCGTCCACCACCATCTCGCGCAAGCCGCCACGCTGGGTCTGGATGCGTTGCACCAGTTCCCCCAGGCTCTTGATGCCCTGTTGCTCCATCAGTTTGTTCAGCCGGCTCGAGACCAGGTACTGCTTGTTGCTGCCCAGCACAATGCCGCAGGTCTTCTCGAGGAAGACCCTGAACAACTCGAAATCCGCATTAGCTGCCGACACGCATAAGCCTCTTCGCCCTGGGCGACCGGAACGCAGCCGGTCGCCCGTATTCACATTTGTCGTAGGGAGCCGATCGCTCAGCCCTCGTCCACTGCCTTGACCCGCTCCACCACCCGCGCCGCCAGGTCGTCCGGACGGAACTTGGCGAGGAAGTCGTCCGCACCGACCTTCTTCACCATCGCCTGGTTGAAGACCCCGGACAACGAAGTATGCAAGAGAATGTGCAGTTTCTGCAGGCGGGGATCGCTACGGATTTCCGCCGTCAGGGTATAGCCGTCCATTTCCGGCATCTCGATGTCGGAGATCAGCATCAGCAACTCGTCTTCCGGGCGTCGTCCTTCGGCGAGCATGTTCTGCAGGTACTCCAGGGCCTGGCGCCCGTCGTTCAGCGCGGTTATTTCCACGCCGACCGCCTCCAGGCAACGGATCACCTGCTTGCGCGCCACCGACGAATCGTCCACCACCAGCACCCGCTTGGTCACCGCGCGACTCTGGGTCTCGGCGTCGATCACGCCGTGGGAGACTTCCTCGGACGTCGGGGCGACCTCTGCGAGCACCTTCTCCACGTCGATGATTTCCACCAGTTGCTTGTCCACCCGGGTCACCGCGGTCAGGTAGTGCTCGCGGCCGGCGCCCTTGGGTGGCGGATGGATCTCTTCCCAGTTCATGTTGACGATGCGCTCCACCGAGCGTACCAGGAAGCCCTGCACCTTGGTGTTGTACTCGGTGATGATCGCGAAGCTGTTGGTCAGGTCCTGCAACCCGCGGCGGCCGGTGGCCAGCGCCAGGTCGAGGATCGGAATGGTGCCTCCGCGGATGTTCGCCACCCCGCGCACCACCGGACTGGACTTGGGCATCACTGTCAGGCGCGGGCACTGCAACACCTCTTTCACCTTGAACACGTTTATGCCGTAGAGCTGATTGCCGTCCAGGCGGAACAGAAGCAGCTCCAGACGGTTCTGTCCGACCAACTGCGTGCGCTGGTTGACTGAATCCAAAACACCGGCCATTGGCGCTCCCCTCAGACGATCGTGACGGACTCCGGCACGACCATTGCTTGACCCGTTGCATGAAACAGGCAACGACAGTTTTTCGACGAATGATGGCACGTAGCCATGTCTCTTTACGATTTGTACCCGTTTTGCTCGGGCTCGGCTACCTGTGCGCGCCGAATCACGGCCAGGCCCAGGGTTTTACCGCTCCCGAAGTGCTTATCGGCTCCACCCAGGGGTTTCTTGAGTTCAAGGTAGAAGAATATCTGCAGAATAGCGGACTCGACGCGCGCTACGAGGTTCAGGTCAACCGGGTCGACCCGCGCCTGCGCCTCGCCGAGTGCGACAGGGACTTGACGCTCAGCCAGGAAAGTCCGGCACAGCCGGTTGGCCGGGTGACGGTGCGGGTCCGCTGCGAAGGCGGTTCGCCCTGGACCATCTTCATGCCGGCCCAGGTGAAGCTGTTCCGCCAGGTGGTCGTCGCGGTGCAGCCGCTCAAGCGCGAGCACGTGCTGGACGACGCCGACATCGCCCTGGTCGAGCGCGACGTCGGCCTGCTGACCCAGGGCTACCTGACCGATCCGGCCCGCGTCGTCGGGCAGAAACTGCGGCGGCCGGTGATCAACGACCAGGTGCTGGCGCCGGCGTTCCTCGAGCAAGCCGAGGCCGTGCGCAAGGGCGATCAGGTGGTGATCCTCGCGCGTACCGCCACCATCAATGTGAAGATGCCCGGCGAAGCGCTGGCCGATGGTGCGCCGGGGCAGCAGATCCGCGTGCGCAACCTGCGCTCGCAGCGGGTGATCAAGGCCCGCGTGCTGGAGCCCGGCACGGTCGAGGTGAATATGTAGAGGGAAAGCCGTGGCCGGTAGCGCTGGCGCTACCCCTGCGGGTTTCTCTAAACTGGGAAACGACGCACGAAAATAAGTCCTAAAGTTTTTCAAGCCTTCGCCGAAAAGCTAGGCAAGCGTCCAATACCTTCGAGGTTTACAACCATGGTCATCGACTTCAACCGGCTGAATCCCGGCACCACGCCAGCCACCACCGGCCGTACCGGCAACACCGCCGCCGGCCGTCCCGACGCCGCTGGCGCCGACAAGGCAGGCCAGTCCGCGAGTCCCGCGAAGCAGAGCGGCGAGTCGGTGCAGATCAGCGAAACCGCCCAGAACATGCAGAAAGTCACGGACAAGCTGCAGACCCTGCCGGTGGTCGACAACGAGAAGGTTGCCCGGATCAAGCAAGCGATCGCCGATGGCACCTATCAGGTCGACAGCGAGCGCGTTGCCAGCAAGCTGCTCGACTTCGAATCCCAGCGCTGAACTCGAAGGAAGCGCTGGGGGCCATTGGACGCCGAATGAACTCCCGAGCCCGAGATGCCAGACTCCCCTACCCTGCTTGACCTGTTCGCCGAGGATATCGGCCATGCCAGCCAGCTCCTGAAGCTGGTCGATGAAGAATTCCAGGCCCTGGAACAACGCGACCTGGCGGCCCTGCAACAGCTTCTCGGCGCCAAGCAGCCGCTGATGCAGCAGCTGGAACGCAACGGCCGGGCGCGCGCGGAGATCCTCCACACCGCCGGCGTTTCCCTCGACCGCGAAGGCCTGGCCCGCTACGCCCGCGAGCACGCCGACGGCGCCGAGCTGCTGGCCCGGGGTGACGAGCTGGGCGAACTGCTGGAGCGCTGCCAGCAGGCCAACCTGCGCAATGGCCGGATCATCCGCGCCAACCAGGCCTCCGCCGGCAGCCTGCTGAACATTCTCCGCGGCCAGGACGCTCCCGGCCTCTACGACAGTCGCGGCAGTACCGCCTCGAGCGCCAGGCAACGTCCGCTCAGCCAGGCCTGACGACCACCAGCGCAAGCATCAAGGCACAATGCTATCATTGAGGCATTCGTGCCCCAGGAGAGCATTGAAGGTGCCCAACCCGTTCGCCGAAGAAGCGGGGCCGCAACCCCCGAAGGTGCTCAAGGCACCGGTGGAAATCCAGGCCAGCCTGCGCCTGCTGCAGGACGGCCGCGACTCGCTGCTGATCACCTTTCATGAGCGCAACCAGCGCTTCCAGAGCTTCCTGGTGGATATCGACCGTGATCGCGGCCTGCTCGCCCTGGACGAACTGGTCCCCAATACCGGCGAACGTTTCCTGCAGAATGGCGAGGCTTTTCGCGTCGAGGCCTTCCATGAAGGCGTGCGCATCGCCTGGGATTGCGAGCGTCCCGTGCAGTTCGGCGAACACGACGGGGTTCCCTGCTACTGGGCCACCCTTCCCGCCGAGGTGCATTATCACCAGCGGCGCAACGCCTATCGCGCCGGCATCAAGCAGAGCCAGCCGATCATCGCGGAAATCGCCGGGGAAAAACTCCGCGTGCCGCTCACCGGGCAGTTGCTGGACATCTCCGCCACTGGCGCCAAGCTGCGCTTCGCCGGCAATGTCGCCGAACGCCTGCATCCCGGAGAGATCTACGAGGCGTTCAGCGCCCAGCTACCGCAGGGCGCGATCGGCAGCGCGATCGAACTGCGCCATGTGCGCTTCGACGAAAAGCTCGACGCGACCTTCGCCGGCGTGCGCTTCAGCGAGATGAGCGGGCCCGCCCAGCGCCAGGTGGACCGTTTCGTCTACCAGTTGCAGCGCGAAGCGCGGCGCTTCGAGAAGGACGCGCTTTTCTAGGCTCACAGGACCACGCCCAGCGCCGCCAGGCGCGGCAGGTCCTCGGGACGGTCGACGTCCCATAGCGCCGGCAACAGGTGATGCTCCCAGCCCAGCTGCCGGAGGCGCTCGCAGGTCAGCGCCAGCAGGCGCTCGCCGCCCCAGGGCATCGACTCGAACAGCAGGGGGTCGACCCGGGTCAGGCCGAGCAACGCATAGCCGCCCCGCTCCACCGGCCCGAGCACCGCCTGGCGCCCCTCCAGGGCGGCGCAGGCCGCCTCCAGGTAGGCGCCGTCCAGCTCCGGGCAATCGTGGCGGATCAGCAGCACCGCTTCGCTTTCCGCCAGGCCCAGCGCCGCGATCCGCCGCATGCGTTCACCGGGATCGCCGGCCGGCTGGCTCATCAGGCTCCAGCCGAGCGCGACGGCCAGCGCCTGGAGATCGCTGTCCAGGTCCTCGTCGAACCACAGGATACGCGCGCTGAAGCCGCGATCGGGGAGGCGCAGGGCGCGCTCGAGCAGGACCCGTTGCAGCCGCCAGGCGCTTTCCTCGCCGATGGCCTGGGCGATTCTCGGCCGCCGCTGTCCGGGCGGCAGGTTGCGGACCATCAGGTGAAGGGAAAGCGTCGGACTCATCGCAACCTCTCCAGCAAACAGGTCGTTCCTCGCAACGGACGGCGCGGGCTCAACTGCGCGCCGCGGCCTCCTCGGCGGGCGCCGCGCTGTCCTCGTCGACCATCTGCTCCTGCACGGCCTGCTCGTCGACCCGCGGGTCCAGTGCCGCGACCAGCGGCGAGCTGGTCATGTTGTCCGGAGTCGGCACGTGGTGCAGCGGCGCGTCGTCGACCCGGTGCAGGCCGCTGACCTTCTCCGGATGCACCCGCCAGACCAGGATCAGGGCGCAGGCGCTGACGAACGCATATAGCATGTTAGCGCCAAACAGGCGCATCAGCGCGCCCGCCGCCAGCGGCCCGATGCAGGCGCCGACGCCGAAGGTCACCAGCAGCATGGCGGTCAGCGAGACCCGCCGCTCGGTCTCCACGTGGTCATTGGAAAAGGCCACGGCCAGCGGATAGAGGGTGAACTGCAACATGCTCGCGGCGATGCCCAGGGCCAGCAGCAACGCCAGCGGCATCTGCTGCAGCAACGCCAGCGGCAGGGCGAACAGGCACAGCAGGATGGCGCAGGCGCGGATCAGCCAGGCGCGGTCGCGGCGGTCGGACAGCCAGCCGAGCGGCCACTGCACCAGCAACCCGGCGAAGATGCAGGCGCCCATGTACAGGCCGACCTGCTCGTTGGGCAGGCCCAGCTGGTTGGCGTAGAGCGGCGCGAGGCCGTAGAAGGAACCGACCACCAGTCCCGATACCAGCACCGTGGTCAGCGACTGCGGCACCCGACGGATGAAGAAGCGCGGCTCCAGCGGCGCCGGGCGCAGCGCCGCGGGGTGGATCTTGTGGGTCAGCGCCAGCGGCACCAGGCACAGGGCGAAGCAGAAGGCCACCAGCATCAGCAGCTCCGGTCCCAACTGCGGGTGGGCCACCAGAATCATCTGGCCGAGCACCAGGCCCAGGTAGGAAGCCGCCATGTAGCCACCGAACACCGCGCCGCGCTGGCTGGCGTCGGCCTGCTCGTTGAGCCAGCTCTCGATCACCATGTACTGGCACATCAGGCCCAGGCCCATCACCATGCGCAACGCGATCCAGGCCGGCAGCCAGGGCAGCAGGCCATGGCCGAGGACCGCGGCGGTGACCACCCCGGCGCAGGCGACGTAGGCGCGGATATGGCCGACCCGGGCGATCAGCCGGTGGCCGACCTTGCCGCCCAGCACCAGGCCGAAGTAGTTGGCCGCCATCAGCGCGCCGACCCACAGGCCGTCGACCTTGTCCGCCGCCAGGCGCAGCGCCAGGTAGGTGCTGAGCAGGCCGGAGCCGGTGAGCATGAGCAGGGTGGCGAAATAGAGAGCGCGAAAAGAGAAGAAAATCCGCCGCATCGGACCTCCGGTCCCGTACAAGGAGAGCCGGCGCCGCTCGCGGACTGCCCGGCTCGCACAGCGTTGGAGTCCCGGGGACGCCCCGGGACAGGACGCGGGCTGCCGAAGCCGGCACCCGAACCACGATCCCGCCGCCCGTGGGCGGCGGGGGTGACACAGGGCTAGGAAGGTACCACGGTGGATCAGGCCTGGGCTGCCAGAACGCGACGCTCCCAGGGGCTGATCTCGTCGAAGAAGCTGGTCAGCTCCATGCTCTTGGTCGCCACGTAGCCTTCGACGAACTCCGTACCGAACAGTTCACGCGCCAGCGCGCTGCCCTTCAGACGGCGCAGGGCGTCGTACATGGTGCAGGGCAGGGTCAGCTCCTCCGGCACCTCGAACTCGCCCTGGATCGCCGGGCTCGGTTCCAGTTCGTGCTCCAGGCCGTAGAGACCGGCGGCCAGGCTGGCGGCGATGGCCAGGTAGGGGTTGGCATCGGCGCCCGGCAGGCGGTTCTCGACCCGTCGCGCGGACGGACCGCTGGCCGGGATGCGCAGGCCGGCGGCGCGGTTGTCGTGCGACCAGCAGGCGTTGTTCGGCGAGGCGTAGGGATGGCAGAGACGCTGGAAGGAGTTCACGTGCGGCGCGAAGAACGGCGTGAAGTCCGCCAGGCAGGCCTGCTGGCCGCCGATGAAGTGGCGGAACGCGGCGGAAGCCTCGCCGTCGGCTTCGCTGAAGATGTTCCGCCCGCCGTCCAGCTCGACGATGCTCTGGTGGATGTGCATCGAACTGCCCGGCGTCTTCGCCAGCGGCTTGGCCATGCACACCACGATCAGGCCGTGCTTGAGCGCGACCTCCTTGAGCAGGTGCTTGAACAGGAAGGTCTGGTCGGCCAGCAGGACCGGGTCGCCATGCAGGAAGTTGATCTCGAACTGGCTGGTGCCCATCTCGTGCATGAAGGTGTCGCGCACCAGGCCCAGCGCATCCATGCAGCGATAGACGTCCTCGAAGAACGGCCGCAGACCGTTGTTGGAAGACACGCTGAAGGCCGAATAGCCCAGCTCGCGCCGGCCATCCGGACCCAGCGGGGCCTGGAACGGCTCGTTGGGATCGGTGTTCGGGGCGAAGACGAAGAATTCCAGCTCGGTCGCCACCACCGGCTGCCAGCCGTGGGCGGCGTAGCGCGCCACCACCTGCTTGAGCAGGCCGCGGGTGGACAGTCCGGACGGCGTGCCATCCAGTTCCTGCGCGTCGCAGATGGCGAAGGCGCGCGGCGTGTTGCTCCAGGGCAGGCGATGGACCTGGGTCGGCTCGGCGACCAGCGCCAGGTCGCCGTCGTCGCTGCCATAGAAGCGCGCCGGCGGGTAGCCGCCCATGATGCATTGCAGCAGCACGCCACGGGCGAGCTGCAGGCGCCGGCCGCTGAGGAAGCCCTCGCCGGTCATCACCTTGCCGCGCGGCACCCCGTTCAGGTCGGGGGTGACGCATTCGATCTCTTCAACTCCAGCCAGCCGTTCGGCGAGTGAGCCTTGGCCTTCGATAGTCATGACTTCTTATCCTTGTTGGTATCGCGGATGCCGCACCGGGACGGCGGCCGCGTACAAAATACGCATCGCTTGTTCAAGATATCAAGCATGCGGCACATTCTCGCGCGTGCAAAGCCTTTCGCCGCAGAGGCGTTCTGCCTTGCCCGCCGGGTACGAGGAAAAACGCCGGCCAGGCGTATATCCTCTGTGCCTTCGCCGCCCTACCCGCCACAGGAGTACAGCCGTTGATTCTCGGAACCCCCAAGGCCGACTGGCTCGCCGAATTCCCGCGCCTGGCCGACCTGATCGCCCTGCGCCCGAGCGAGTGGTTCAACCCGGCCATCGCGCCGAGCGCCGAAGCCCTGGCCGACGTCGGCCTCGGCGCCGCCGAGGTGGCCGATGCCAGCGCCCGCCTGCAGCGCTTCGCCCCGCTGATCGCCCGGCTGTTTCCGGAAACCGCCGGCAGCGGCGGCATCATCGAGTCCGACCTGGTCGAGGTGGCGGACTTCCACGACGCCCTGCGCCAGCACTACGCCGCCGAACTGCCCGGCCGACTCTGGCTGAAACGCGACAGCCACCTGCCGATCTCCGGCTCGATCAAGGCCCGCGGCGGCATCTATGAAGTGCTCGCCCATGCCGAGCGCCTGGCCCTGGAGAACGGCCTGGTCGGCCTCGACGACTACTCGCGGCTGGCCGAGCCGGACTGCCGGGCGTTCTTCGCCGGCCACCGGATAGCGGTGGGCTCCACCGGCAACCTCGGCCTTTCCATCGGCATCATCGGCGCCGCGCTGGGCTTCCAGGCCAGCGTGCACATGTCCGCCGACGCCCGCCAGTGGAAGAAGGACAAGCTGCGCGCGCACGGCGTGACGGTGGTGGAGTACGCCTCCGACTACAGTGTCGCGGTGGAACAGGGCCGCCGCGAAGCGGCCGGCGATCCCTATACCCATTTCGTCGACGACGAGAATTCCCGCGACCTGTTCCTCGGCTACGCCGTCGCCGCCGAGCGACTGCGCGGCCAGCTGGACGCCGCCGGCATCCGCGTCGACAGCGAACACCCGCTGTTCGTCCACCTGCCCTGCGGGGTCGGCGGCGGACCCGGCGGGGTGGCCTTCGGCCTCAAGCTGGCATTCGGCGACGCGGTGCACTGCCTGTTCGCCGAGCCGACCCACTCGCCATGCATGTTCCTCGGCGTCTATACCGGCCGCCACGAGCAGGTCTCGGTGCAGGACTTCGGCATCGACAACCGCACCGCCGCCGATGGCCTGGCGGTGGGCCGTCCGTCGGGCTTCGTCGGTCGCGCCATGCAGCGCCTGCTCGACGGCTACTACACGGTGGACGACGACGAGCTGTTCCGCCTGCTCGCATTGCTCGAGCGCAGCCAGGGCATCCGCCTGGAACCCTCGGCGCTGGCCGGCGCGCCGGGCATCGCGCGGGTCACCCGCGAGCCGCAGGGCTATCGCGAACGCATGGGGCTGACCTCGGCGCGCCTGGCCAATGCCACCCACCTGGTCTGGGCCACCGGCGGCGGCATGGTGCCCGAAGCGGAAATGCACGCCTACCTGGAGCGCGGCCGCGCGCTGCTGGACTGAAACCGAGCATGAGCGGGACGCCACGACCGTCCCGCCACCTCCCGCCGAGGATCTTGCATGCGCACACCCGCCTGGTTCGGCAGCGGCATGCCGCTGCTCTTCGTGCTGCTCTGGAGCACCGGATTCCTCGGTGCCAAGTTCGGCCTGCCGTACGCCGAGCCCTTCACCTTCCTGGCCATCCGCCTGCTCCTCGCGGCCGCCCTGCTGGCCGTCTTCGCCCTCCTCAGCGGTGCGCCCTGGCCGGGCTCGGCACGGCTGGCCGGGCATGTCGCGGTCGCCGGCCTGCTGGTCCATGGCCTGTACCTGGGCGGGGTATTCCTCGCCATCGAGCACGGCATGTCGGCCGGCCTCACATCCCTGCTGGTCGGCCTGCAACCGCTGGCCACCGCGGCCCTGGCCGGCATCTGGCTCGGCGAGCGGGTCAGCCGCCGGCAATGGCTGGGACTGGCGCTCGGCCTGGCTGGCGTAGCCCTGGTGGTGCTCGGCCGCCTCCACGGTGGCGCCGATGGCCTGGCCTGGGGCGCGGTGCTGGTGGCGCTGGCGGCGATCACCTGCGGCACGCTGTACCAGAAGCGCTTCTGCGCGGGCATGGACCTGCGGACCGGCGGCGTGGTCCAGTACCTGGCCAGCGGCGCCCTGCTCGGCCTCGCCGCGCTGCTTTTCGAAGGCCGCGAAGTGCAATGGACCACACCGTTCCTGCTGACTCTCGGCTGGCTGGTGCTGGGCCTCTCGTTCGGCGCCGTCGGCCTGCTCTACACGCTGATCCGGCATGGCGCCGCGTCGAAGGTGGCGAGCCTGTTCTACCTGGTGCCGCCGGTGACCGCGCTGGCCTCCTGGCTGCTGTTCGACGAGCGCCTGGCGCCGACGGCGATCGGCGGCATGCTGCTGGTGATGCTCGGCGTCGCCCTGGTCAACTGGCCGGGCCGGCGCGCCTGACGTCTCAGTGGCTGTAGTGCCGGGTGGCGGCGAAGCGGTTGAGGAACAGGTGGATCACCAGCACCGTCATCAGCGTGACCAGCACCGCGAAGCACACCGAAGTGAAGCGGTAGAGCACGCTGTACATCATGTCGTGGGTCGGCGTCAGGTACTGGCCGAGGACGATCGCCAGGGTGGTCAGCGCGCCGAAGCCGATGCCCGGCACGCCGTTCTCCAGCATGTGGATGCGCGCGCAGAACATCGCCGAGATCCACAGCAGCAGGGCGACGAAAGGCAGGATGTCGTAGTGGTCGTAGAGCAGCACCTGCAACCCCACCGCCAGCGCGCAGCCGAGCAGCGTGCCGAGGGCGCGGATGCGCCCGGCGAAGTGCACGCCCTTCCAGTGCATGGGGAACAGCACCAGGATCGAGGCGATCTGCGCCGACAGCGAATCCTTCAGGTCGAAGGTCTGGAACACCACGAAGGACAGGGTCGCCACCGTCGCCCCGAGCAGCGCCTCGTGGCGACGGCTGGGCGCGTCCTTGGCCGGCGCCTGGCGCGGCGGCCGCGGCTCGACGTCGGGGAACAGGTGGAACATCAGCACCGCGATGGCCACCGTCAGCCAGGTGGCGACCATGTTGCTGGCGAGCATGTCGAACAGATCGACCTCCGGATAGCTGGCAAAGTGCAGCAGCATCGAGAGGAATACCGAGCTCAGTGCGCCGAAGAAGAACAGCGGGCCGCGCGCCATCAGGGCGAAGCGATAGACGAAGAGGCCGAAGACGATCGGCGTCATCAGCAGCGGGCGGTCGCCGAACAACCCGTACAGCACCAGTACCTCGACGCTGATCACCAGCGAGTTGGCGAGGAACTGGCGGACGATGTGCGGGTTGAGCACCGGCGTCAGGCCGAGCAGCAGCATCGGGTAGACGCCGAAGAACGAGCCGTAGTCCCAGTTCATCAGTTTGCAGACGAAGAATCCCAGGGTGCCGCCGCCGGCGATGCGCAGGCATTGGCGCAGGTCGTTGGCGGACATCGCGAGCTTGGCCGGCATGGCGTCAGTAGACGTAGTGCAGCAGGCTGATGGCGACGATCTGCGCGCGACCGAGCAACTGGCTCAGGCCGTCGCCGGGATACAGCTGCACGGTGGCCTTGGCGCCGGTGGGCAACAGGCCTTCGGGCAGTTCGTCGAGCACCACGTGCAGGCGCTGGCGCTGGGCGTCGCGGACCCAGCGATCGGAAGTGACCGGCGCGGCGAGGTCGCCGTTGGCGTCCAGCTGGCCCTCCTTGACCCCAGCGTCGATGGCCGCCACCCGCGCGCCGAACACTTCGCCGGGACGCGCGTCGAACACCACCGCCGCGCGATCGCCCGGGCGCACGTAGCGCAGCGATTTCTCGCGGAAGTCGGCGACGATGTCGATGCGATCATCCACCAGCGCCGCCACCGGCGTGCCGGCCGGAACATAGGTGCCGGGGGTCAGTTGCAGGTTGCTCAGGGTTCCGGCGCGGTCGGCGCGGACGCTGCTGTATTGCAGTTGCAGGCGGGCCTGGGCCAGGGCGTTGCGCGCCTGGCGCAGGCGCAGGTTGTCCTCGCCGGCCGCGCCGCGGCGTGCCTCGAGCTCGCCGATGCGCGCCTGCGCTGCGCTGACCCTGGCGCGGGCGGCCTGGGCCTGGGCACTGACCTGCTCGTGCAGCTGCTGCGAAACGTGGTGGCGCTGCACCAGTTGGGCCGTACGGCGCGCCTCGCTGCCTAATTCGCCGGCACTGCTGCGCGCGGCCAGCAGGTCGGCCCTGGCCGAGGCGATGGCAGCGTCCAGCTCGCGGTTGGTGCGCCCGGCCTCCTCCAGCGCCAGTTCGGCCTGGCGTACCGCCAGTTGGAAGGGTTCGGGATCGAGGCGGAACAGCACCTCGCCGGGCTGTACGTGGCCGTTGTTGGCCACCAGTACCTCGGCGACCTGCCCGCTGACCCGCGGCGCGACGCGCACCACCGGCCGGGTCAGCTGGGCCTGGGGGGTGAGCGGCATCCACAGGTCGGCGACCAGGAAGTAGACGAACAGCAACACGAATACCGCGATAGCGACTTGAACCCAACGGGCAAATCGTTGATCGGGAGTCATAGGGTACGAGCCTCGAATCCAGCAGGAATGCAGTCGCCGCAGCGGGGCCTGAATGCGGGGGTTGCCGCTACCGGGATGGAACCGGCGGCCCGGACGACGGCCAGTGGGTGGCCTTCGCTGCTACGGCGACCGGGTGACGCAGTATATTTCGGAACAATCTCCCCTCGCCTGCCGCCATCGGCAACAGATCGTTGCGCATAGCGTAACGGTCAAGGCAATTGGAGGCGGCCGGCTACCACCATCCAGGTCATGCATCGGCAGTGCCAGCCCAGTCCCGTCACGCCCCTGCGAAGTCTGGCAGTAGCTGGCCGGAACAGTCGGCGTAGATTGGCCGAACGGTGCGTCCTTCCTGCCTGCGCACCGCCTGCCGCCAAGGACTGCGGATCTCCCGTACACGCCATACCGCGCGCCAGACGGCTGCCTGAAAAGGCAGGTCAGGTATTCAGTGGAGAGACATCATGGCAACACAAGGAGTGTTCACCCTACCCGCCAACACCCGTTTCGGCGTCACTGCCTTCGCCAACTCGTCCGCAACCCAGACGGTGAAAGTACTGGTCAACAACGAGACGGCCGCAACCTTCACCGGACAGAGCACCAACAACGCGGTCATCGGCAGCCAGGTGCTCAACTCGGGCGGCGGCGGCAAAGTGCAGATCCAGGTCAGCGTCAATGGCCGCTCTTCGGATCTGGTTTCGGCGCAGGTCATCCTGGCCAACGAGCTGAACTTTGCCCTGGTGGGTTCGGAAGACAGCACCGACAATGATTACAACGACGCCGTCGTGGTGATCAACTGGCCGCTCGGCTAGCGTCGGAAAAGGCGGCGGGGACGCTTCGCCAGTTCCCCGCCGACCGTCATCGACGAGAACCGAGAGTCTTCTCGTACGACATGCGCATGTCTGCCGCCCAACCATCCAGCACCGCCTTGACATCGTCACCCGTGATCGGCTGATCGGAGTCGTCCAGCGCCTTGCCGGTGCCCTGGCGCACCATCTTCGCCAATACTTTGTCGTCTCCACCGTCGAGCAGCATGGCCTCGGTGGCGATCTGGGTATCCTGGTCGCGAATCCCGACCGCCGTGCTCATCCCGGCAGCGATCAGCGCGATAGGAATGACCTCGTAGGGCCGTAGGCCCTGGGTATGGCTGGAAACTGCGGTGATCGCCGGTTTCAGCACCAGGATGCCAGGGCCAGGGGCGCTGGCCAGCGGCAGGCTCTTGCCCAGCTCACGGCGCAAAGCCTGATCGTAGTAGGTCGTGATGTCCGCAAGCGTCTTCGCGGAAACCTTGTCGTTCGGTTTCGGGACCGGATAGAACCTGCTGGGCTCGATGTAGATCCGCTGGTAGCGCCGCACGTCCGCCTGCGGGTCTACCCAGCGCAGGAGCGGCGCTCCGGAAGGCGCGGTGGCAGGCGCCAGCGCCGAATAGTCACCGATGAAGCCCGAGTAGTTTTCCGGCTTGACCTGACCATTGGAACAACCCACCAGCGCCGCTAGCAGCGCGCAGGAAACGGCAACTCGAAGTCGTTTCATGAAGAGCCTCGAACAGGGAAAGGAATATCGCCGGACAGTGGAAAACGCTCACTCGAGACCGAGTCGCTCAGACTATAGGCAGAAGTTGCAAAAACGGAATTCGAATTCTACCCGAGCGCCTGCGGTAAACGATCCACTCCCAAACAGAATCGAAGAACTTGGAGAGGATGCCCGCACCCAAGGAAGACGCTTCGACGAACGTTCCGACATGGATATTCCCCGGCCTGTTGCCAGAAAACAGGCCGGTATCGCTCAGGCGGACGGCTCGTTTCCCAGCAACTCCTGGGCGATCTTCAGGATCGGCTCGCGCCGCTTCATGGCCTCCCGCGACAGGTACAGGTGCGCCTCGCGCTCGCCCCAGCCATGGCGTTGCATCAGCAGCGCCTTGGCCTGGCCGATCCGCGCCTGGCCGGCGATGCGCTCCTGCAACTGGGCGTTCTTCTGTTGCAGCCGCGCCAGCGCCTCGCTGACCCGCCGTGCCGAGACCAGTACCGGCAGCACCCGGTGCGCATCGAGCGGCTGGGTGATCACCCCGTGGCACTCCAGCTCGATGATCTGCGAGAGCACCGCCGGGCTTTCGTACTCCACCAGCGCCACCAGCGTGATGCGCGGGTCGCCGGCGGCGAGCAGCGCGGCGAGCTGGTCATGGTGGCGGTTCTGGAAGATCCCGCTGAAGACCACGTCCACCGGCACCTCGAACGCCTCCGGCGGCGGCCAGCACTGGCGCACCGAGCAGCCGATGCGGATCAGCTGCAGGACCAGGGCGTCGCTCACCTCTCCCGGCGGATGGAGCACCAGCACCTGCAGTTCGCGCAGGCTGCCGAGCAGCGAGCTGGCGCTCATGGCAGCGCCCCCCCGCCCATGCTGGCGGACCAGTCGTCCAGGTTGTGCACCACCACGTAGGGATCCGGACGGATCGGTTCGGGCGACTGCCAGCGCACCTGGAACACCCCGCGCGCATCGATCTCGGCGATGCGCGACGTCAGGCGGCTGTGGTTGTTCTGCCGCTCCACCCGCACCGGCCCCTGGGGGGCGTCGATGTCGATGTCGTACAGGTGCCGCTGCACTTCTTCCACCCGCCAGCTGCCTGCTGCCCGCGCGGCGCGGCCGAGCAGCAGGGTCTGCCAGTAGGCCGCCTCGGCCCAGGCGGTGATGGTCGCGCTTTCCGGGAAGAAGCCGTGGCAGGCCTGGACGAAGGCGCGGCTGGCCGGCGTGTCGACGCTGGAGAAATACGGCGCGACCACCACCTGCCCTTCCGCCACGTCGCGCTCCATCTTCGCCACCTCCGCCTCGCTGGTGGTCAGGCTGGCGATCGGCGGCCGTCCGCCGTCGCCGTAGCGACGGGCGATGGCGCGATACAGCTCGGCGGTACCGGTGCCGACCACGGTGGAGAACACCACGTCGGCGCGCGCCTGGTGGATGCGCTCGACGGCGCGCTGCAGGTCGTCGTCGGAGGGGTACAGCGGAATGTAGATTTCCTCGAGCACCGCGCCGCCGTGCTGGCGGTACAGGTGGCGCATCACATGGTTGCTTTCCCGCGGATAGATGTAGTCCGAGCCGATGAACACTACCCGCTCGCCGTAGTGACGGATCAGGTACGCCGCCAGCGGCGCGCTGTTCTGGTTCGGCGCCGGACCGCCGTAGACGATGTTCGGCGAATACTCGAAGCCCTCGTAGGGAGTCGGGTAGCAGAGCAGCGCGTCGGCGCGCTCGACCACCGGCATCACCGCCTTGCGCGTATGCGACATGTAGCAGCCCACGAGGAACCGCACTCCCTGGTTGCGAATGAAGTCCTCGGCGCTCAGCCGGTAGCGGTCCGGATCGCCGCCGGGATCCTGCGACAGGGTCTCGATCGGTCGCCCGTCGAACCCACCCTCGCGGTTCAGTTGCTCGACCGCCAGCAGCGCGCCGTAGCGCTGCGAGCGTTCGATGTCGGCGGTGACGCCGGTTTCGGAGAACAGCAGGCCGATGAGCGGCCGCCCCTGGTGCAATCCCATCCGATCTTTCTCCCGTGACTGTGGTTCAGCGTGGCACGAAGCGGATCCGTCCATGCTCCAGGCGCGCCAGGTAGGTGGTGAACGCCCCGTCGCCCGGCTGGTGCCGCTCGAGCAGGTACTCGGCCAGCGGTACTTCCAGATGATGACGGACGCTGCGGCGCAGCGCACGGGCGCCGAACTGCCGGTCGAAGCCGGCGCGGGCGATCTTCGCCAGCACCTCCGGCGCCGCTTCCAGGTGGCAGCGATGCTTCTCCAGGCGGCGGTTGAGGCGCCGTACTTCCAGCTCGACCAACCGTTCGACGACGTTCCGCTCGATCCAGTTGAAGGTGACGATGCTGTCGAGGCGGTTCACGAACTCCGGTGAAAAGGCCTTGAGCAGCCGGGCCCGAACCATGTCGTCGATGTCGCGCCGGCGCCGCTCGGGGCCGACCGGCAGGAGGCGCCAGGGCAGGCGCTGGTGACGCTCGTCGTAGCGCTGGATCTGGTGGGCGCAGAGGTTGCTGGTCATGAACACCAGGGTGTTGCGGAAATGGTAGGTGCGTTCGCCGGAAGCGACCCGCAGCAGGCCGTTGTCGAGCACGTTGAGCAGCGCATGGACCACTTCCGGGCTGGCCTTCTCCAGTTCGTCGAAGAGAACGATGCCGGGGCGGCCGGGACTGCCGTCCAGCTTGTCCTGCTCAAGCAGGGTGGTGCCCTCCTTCGCCCCGACGTAGCCTGGCGGCGCGCCGGTGAGGGCGGCGGCATAGTGCTCCTGGGACAGGGTGTTCATGTCCACCCGGCAGAATCCCTCGGCGTCGCCGTGCAGGGCCCTGGCCAGGGCGCGGACGATCTCGGTCTTGCCGACCCCGGTGGGGCCGAGGAATAGCGCGCTGAACAGCGGGCGGCGCGGGTCGGCGATGTCCGCGCGAACCACCTTGAGCATGTCCTCGACGGCCTGTAGCGCCGGCTCCTGGCCGAGCACCTCGGCGCGCAGGCAGTCCATCACCGCCGCCGGGTCGAAACGGAAGCGGCTGTGCAGCGCGCTGCGGTGGCTCGAGTGGGCCTGGAGCAGGCTGGCCTCGGCAAGGTTTTCCCGCGCCAGGGCCTGTTCCTCGTCCCTCTGCCGGCGGGACTGGTCGAGCATGTCGCTCAGAAAAGGCATGGATGAAGCTCCTTCTGCCACAAGGGGAAACAATGGAAACGGCGTGCCGTCAGCGGCACGCCGGGCTGGCGGCGTCTGCCGTCAGGCCTCTTTTTCCAGTCCCTCGTAGGGCAGCCGCCCCACCGGGCACTGCGCCACGCCGGTGGTCGAGCGGGTCAGCCGCTCGACGTTCTCGCGGGCCTTCTCGGCATCGGTGACCCAGGTGCGGTAGAACTCGAACGGACACTCCGCCAGCCCCCGGTCGCCATCGCCGGATGCCTGTAGGCCGCTGTAGCCGCGATGAAGGATCTTGAACAGGTGGTTCTGCGACTGGTCGTTGGCGCGCGCGTCGCGGATCTGCGAAAGCGACAGCTGGGCGTACTGGATACCCATTTCCTCCTCGCCGCACTCACCGAGGGTGCGACCGTCGAAGCCGATGATCGCCGAGTGGCCGAAGTAGGAGTACACGCCGTCGAAGCCGGCGGCGTTGGCCACCGCCACGTAGCAGTTGTTGGCCCAGGCCATGGCCTTGGCCATCATCACCTGCTGGTCCTTGGCCGGGTACATGTAGCCCTGGCAGCGCACGATCAGCTCGGCGCCCTTCATCGCGCAATCGCGCCAGATCTCCGGGTAGTTGCCGTCGTCGCAGATGATCAGGCTGATCTTCATGCCCTTCGGCCCGTCGCTGACGTAGGTCTGGCCACCGGGGTACCAGCCCTCGATGGGGCACCAGGGGATGATCTTGCGGTACTTCTGGACGATCTCGCCGTTGTTGTCGATCAGCACCAGGGTGTTGTAAGGCGCCTTGCGCGGATGCTCCTCGTGCCGTTCGCCGGTGAGCGAGAACACGCCCCAGACGTTGGCCTTGCGGCAGGCGCGGGAGAATATCTCGGTTTCCTCGCCGGGGATGGCCACCGCGGTTTCCATCATCTCCGCCGGATCGTACATGATGCCCTGCAGGCTGTACTCGGGGAACACCACCAGGTCCATGCCGGGCAGGCCCTGCTTCATGCCGACGATCATGTCGGCGATCCTTCGCGCGTTGTCCAGTACCTCCGCCGCGGTGTGCAGGCGCGGCATCTTGTAGTTGACCACCGCCACTCCGACGGTGTCGTTGCTGCTGGAAATATCGCCGTGACGCATGGCTATCACCTCTTGTTGTTATTTTTTCGGGACGAAAAAAGGCCCTCCCGGGTAACCCCGGGAGAGCCCATTTGCTCTGTGTGTATGCGTTAGGTTCGGTCCGGCGACATCGACGCTGATGCGCATGACCTGATGGCGGAACATATAAGCCCCGCCGGAACGGGCTGTCAAGGTTCGTGTAACGTCAGGTAATCGGCGCGATCGCGAAAGCTCGTGGTGAGAGCCTGAGATAGCATGCAGCCATCATTCGCACGGAAGCTTCGCCAATGAAACTCGGACCTTTCGCCTCGATCGCCCTCTTCCTCCTGTCGGCCTGCGCACTTCCGGCGCTGGCCGCCAATAGCCCCTGCTCGGGAAAGAAAGGCGGTATCGCCGGTTGCGACGGCGATATCTTCCTCTGCAACGACGGCTCCATCAGCGCCTCGAAGCGCAGTTGCGCGGCCTACTTCGGCAACGCCGGCGGAGCTGCCGAGCAACCCGCCGTACAGCGCCTGCGCGGCACGCCGGACGGCTGTGCCTGTGGCAGCGGGACGTTCTGCACGGGGCCGCGCGGAGGGGTCTACTGCCTGACGCCGGGCGGCAAGAAAAGCTATCGGAGGAAATGAGGACGCACAGGCAGGAAACAGGACGATACGGATGCTGATCTGCTGCCCGATTTCAGTACCAAGTCAAACTTAGTAGAGTCCGTTTTCCGAGCAGGAAACAGCAGTGAAAAAGCATTTTACCGAAGAGCAGATTCTCGACTTTCTCAAGCAAGCCGATCTGCAAGCCCAACTGGTGGAACTGGCCCAGGAGCGTCGGCGCTTTGGCTATCGCTGCCTGCACATCCAGCAGCGGCATGCAGGTCAACCACAAGCGGATTTACCGGCCGTACCGAGCCGCCGGCTTGATGGTGAAGCGGCGGAGGCGCCACCACGCGGTCGCGGTGGAACACGAACGTCTGAGCCCGCCAAGCGCACCGAATCAGGTTTGGTGGATGGATTTCGTCTTCGATGCGCTCAGCACTGGGCGAAGGATCAAATGCCTGACGGTGGTCGATGACTTCACCAAGGAGTCGATCGGTATCCTGGTAGGGCACGGTATCAGCGGCTTTCGTGTCACGCGGGCGCTGGACGAGATGGTGCGGTTTCGCGGTTACCCGCAGGCGATCGCACGGACCATGGGGGCCCAGAGTTCACCGGCAAGGCGCTTGGTTAGTGGGCCTATCAGCGTGACATCAAGTTGAAGCTGTTCAGCCCGACAGCCTACGCAGAACGCCTTCATCGAGTCATTCAACGGCAAGTTCCGGGGCGGAAGCCTCAATGACCGTGCCGCCAGGGCTGGTGGAATCACCAAGGCGAATGATGTCCATCGCAGATTGCTCCTATAGATCGTCCAGCCAGTTCTCTTTCGGTTCCAGGCTGGTGAGAAATTCTTCTAGAGCGTAATCGTTCGCACCACAAGACAATGATGCTGAGCGTACAGGTGAACTTCTGATCGTTAGACTTGAGCCCGGCGGGGATGGGGTCAACGCACCGGGACGGTAGCGAATACTGTTGAGGATGGCGTCCCAGAGTTCAAAGAACTCCGCCTCAGTCGGGTATCCCAGTGCCTCATCGTGCGAAGGAAAGCCACCTAGTTCGGCAGGTCTAGTTGTGGTTTGGAAGGTAGTACCAAGGTCAATATTGATACTAGGCATGGGGTTGGCACTTCCGATGCCTGGGAAATTCCATTCGCCACCGACGTTGGTCTTGAAGTAGTTTCGGGCACTTCTCCCTTCGGTGCCACCAACAACACGCTCGTCTCCTTCTAACCCATTAACGTTCCGCTTATCCGCTCGATACTCCTTCCGCCCAGCGATAACACCTGGCTTGGCTAATTCTCTCGCTACAAGCCCAGCGAATTCACTTTCCGCTTCGCGATATCGCTCCAGCATGGGTTGCTCTGGTTCCCATACCTTCCTGTGACGTACCACCAATCCAAGGTTCTTCGGCAACTTAAACCCCCAACTTACTGTTTCGGAAGGACCGGCGAGATCGTAGTAGGACTCGACGAAGGCACCATTCAGGCAAAGCCCCGGTTTGCTGGGCACCTCATCATTTTTTCGCGCATGCAGGCGGGGTAACCAACCCGAGATCACATCGGCGCCGTTCAGCTTGGGGCCGAGCGTGAATAAAGTGCCATCGCCCCACAGATAGCCCTCGGCGTCATGAAATACATCCTTGTGCACCATACCATCTAGATCAGGCCCCTCATTTTCGTGGAAGCCGTACGAAAAGACTGTGCTGTTCTTCAGGGGGCTCACTCTCTTTGCCGACTGCGCAGCCGGCCAGGTGGATTTTTTTTCTTCCGCTTCAATTTCCGACCAACGCCTCTCCACCAAGGCATCGTACTCGGCCTCCGTGACCCCCGTGGTGACCGAAAGTGCTAAATAACCGTCAAGATGTGCCCCGCTGGCGTTGGGTTCCCAGGTCGATCCCTCTGGCAGGTCGATGAGCAAGCGCCCAACGCAGTGGGTTTGCATTTTTTGTGTCAGTTCGGTGATGGGATAAATCCTGTCGTATTTGCTGTTATTCCAGTTACGCAAGGCGCAGAAGACCGTGGCTATCACAATGGCCAGAAACGCGGCATGCAGTAGGTATTTGCGCCGTGTCATGCGGGAATCTCTGTGGCTGTCGCGCCTTTGCTGACCGTTTTTCTCGTGGCCGTCGCGCCAATGCGCAGAACCGAATACAGGGTGACGTTTTGCACCATCCGATTGTCGTATGAACCTTGGTGTTCAAACCCCGTCATACGCGCAGCAAAAACTGCCGCCTTGGCGGAGTCCTCAGCAGAGTGAGCAGGCACCGTCGCATCCCCCACCTGATCCCGGTCCTGCAATTTGCCCACATAGGAGTTGCCTTTAGTACTGCGTGTCACGCCCACACCATGCTGCATGATCATGTCCAGCCCCTCGGCATCGTTGATCAAATAAACCGTTCCCTCGTGGTCTTCACGCCACATGCGCAAGCCAATGGCGTGGGCAGAAGAGGGTGCAGGTCCACGGGTAGGGGATAATCCGGGACGGTACGCAGCGATCATTTGAGGCTGAAGATTCCAGGTGACGCGATGGAAAGCCATCTGACCTTCATCTGCACCATAGTACGAGTAGGTATTGGGGTGATAACTGCTGCCCAGCTCTGTGTGGAAACGCTTAGCCTCGAGCAGTCGCTTCCGATAGTTTTCCCAAGCCTCTTGCAGCTTTACTTTCCCCGCGGGTGTGGCTGGACGTTGGATCAATGAATCTGGGTCGATCCATGACGGATCGATCAGGCGCCACCAAGCCCGAGGCTCCAAATAAATACGCTGGTAGGGATCTATCGGCCCTGAACCGGCTTCCGGCAGTTGCGCAATGACTCGACCATTACAAGTGACGCGCAGCCAACCAGCGCCGTAACGATGGTTAGGCAACAATTCCAGCGGACCTGCCGCATTGGCGAACACCGGCATGATCTTCTTTCCTGTCCCGCCGAGACCAACACTGCCAAAGAAGTCCTCCCAGCCCGCGCGGACGCGGCGGTAGGCCGTTCCGGCCCCAACCGCGGGTTGCACGCCATGTACCACTCCTTGAATCAGTCCGGGATATCGCTTGGCGCACATCCGCCCAACCAGACCACCCATGGAGTGAGTGACGAGAATCACGCCATGGTCACACTTGACGCGCAATTCCTTCCTGCAGCGATCAAGGATGGCTTCGACCTTTCCTGCCAAGTAATCGGCCGCCTTGGCATTGGTTTGCAGCCAGTTGTAGCCCGCGGCGTAGACCGGATAGCGAAAATCGGCAGCCTGTTGCAGCATTTCCTTGGTGAGTGGTTGATAGCCTTGGAGTTGGCCCCAGGCTAATGGATTATGCGGCACTGCACCTTGCACGCCTGGATAGAGTTCGCCCTTTGGCGTGAGGATGAAGCGTAGCTGTGCTTCTAGGAAATTGAGGATGCCGCCGTACGAACTGATCATCACTGATCCCCAACCGCGATTGAGCGCTTCCTGCAGCGGCAGAGTAGTAATGTGCTCGGAAACCACCTCACGATCTGCATCCTCAGGAGACGAGACCGGGCGTGTTGTGTCGGGGTCAAGCAACAATTTCCGCTCTGCCGGGCTCAGATGACGGTATCCTTTTTTATTCGTCAACCCCGCCACCCAGCCTGTTGTGTCATCTGGAAACCAGGCCCAGCGATTATCGTTCCCCAGCAGTTTTCTTGCCTCATCTTTCATTGCCAACAATGGGCTGCCCATGATGCCTGGTATGAACACGACCGGAATTGCCTGATCCGGCGGGGCTGTAACTTCGGCACGAACCTTGTTGCTAGTTGGGCTCATCGTCACACGAGCGGTGGTATGTCCATTGCGTCCAATATACGTAGACACAGATCTAGTTGGCTCACTCATCTCAATCTCCTCTCCATGTGGCCAATATGCCGGGTTGCATCAGTCCTCTGCCGGGCCTAGCAACTCGATCTCATATCCATCCGAAGTAAGTCCTTGTTGCAGCGCTGCCCAGCCGTCCTTATCGGTAACGCCCTCTACCCTCGCCCCGTCGCTATACATGAGCGCATAGCGATAATTGGGGAGTGGCCTACCTCCACGCACAACGCGAACGCGCTGATCGAACGGTGTCGAATCCCAGGCGTTGAAGCTGGTCGATGCATGAGCGGGACCGACATGACTGTGCTTCGCCGCCTTGACCACGAAGTTGCCGGGCATGCCCAGCTCGATGTTGCCGCCCTTGAGGGTCAGGTAGGCGCCGCCACACATCAGGGTGATGTGCTCCTTCGCCGTGACCAGCACGTGTTTCTGGCTGGCGCTGACCTCCACGCTCTGCTCGGCCTCCAGGCGGATATCGTTCTTCTGCGCCTGCAGCAGCATCGGCCCCTGGTGGGCGATGGCGCAGTTCGCCGCCCTGGGCGAACAGGCCGATGTCGCTGCCGGCGTTGACCACCACCTTCTGCCCGGCGGTCACCTGCTGGTTCTGCCGGGCCACGCTGTCGACGTGCTCGCCGGCGGCCAGGGTCAGGCTCGCCGGCGTCGCCGCGGCGATCCCCGCCGGGCCGCTCAGGGCGATCGCCGGCTTGCCGCCGACGCCCTGCCCGGGTTCGTCGTTGGCACCAAGGCCGAGGTCGCGCACGGCTTCCTGGAGGCTCTGCTGCGGCGCCGCATCGTGCCCCACGCCCTGGTGCGCCCCGGCGTAGTCGCCCAGCTCGCGAGCCAGTTCCAGCGCCGCTTCCAGCACCTGCACCACCACGCCACGCTCGAGATGGCCGGCACCGGCCCTGAGCTGTTCCTCGGCGCTCAGCAGCAAGCCCCTGGCCGCACGCACCGCGCCATGTTCGTCTGTGCGCAGTTCGAAGCCCTCGCCGCGCGGCTGGCCGCCTTCGGGCCGAGGATGGGTCAGGTAGCCCAGGTGCAGCGCGCTGGCGCCGTGGTCGCTCATCAGCGCCGCACTGATCTGCGCCGTGGTGTCGTCGATGCGCAGCTCGTTGGCCCGGCTGCCCTTGTACTCCTTGCTCTTGATGGTGCTGAGGATCTTGTGGTCAGGCAGCGCGTAGGGCGGCCGGTTGGTCGCCCGGTAGGTGCGCCCGGTGATGATCGGCTGGTCGCAGTCTCCGTCCAGGTAGTCGACGATCACCTCCTGGCCGATCCGCGGGATCGCCATGTGCCCCCAGTCGGCGCCCGCCCAGTTCTGCGCGACGCGGATCCAGCAGGTGCTGAATTCGTCCGGACGGCCCTCGCGATCCCAGGGGAACCGCACCTTCACTCGTCCCCACTCGTCGCAATGGATCTCTTCCCCTGCCGGGCCGACCACCGTGGCGATCTGCGGACCGTCGATGCGCGGCCGGGGCAGCGGCTCGGGACGCCATTCGGCGTCCTCGGGCACCAGTTCGGCGCGCAGGTCGTAGCTCACCCCCAGAGGTGCGTCGGCGGACTCTTCCTCCTGGCCGGCATACTGGGTGCCGCGATGGACCACCCGCACCGGCCGCCACCAGGCGTTGAAGTCGGCGCGCGGATGACCGCTCAGCTCGAACGCGTGGCCCGGGATCAGCCGCGGGTCGTCGCCGCTGACGCAGGCCACCCGCGCGTCGCGCCGGTGCCCGCGCAGGCGGTTTTCGCTGAAGGGCCGGCCCGCGGCACTCTGCTTGTAGCGCCCGGGGTAGTCGTAGCGCTCGTAGGTCGAGCCCTGGTGCTCGAGCGCCTCGCCATGCAGGTGCTGCTCCTGGTCGAAGGTCGGCCGCTTGAAGCTGTAGTCGCGCTGGGTCTGCCGCGCCGTGCGGACGTTTTCGCTGTAGCGCAAGGCATGCAGCACCGGCCGTGGGTTGTCGCCCTCCGGCTGGGCGCTGAACAGCACCGGGCCGCCGGCGATGCGCTCCTGGACATAGAGCCGGTCGCAGCAGACCAGGGTGTGGCGCTGCTCGTCGAAGCGGAAGTAGTAGACCAGACCCTCCTCGAAGGCCAGCCGGTCGTGCAGGTAGCGATCGCTGTCGCCGGCCTGCACGCAGTATTCGCGCGGCAGATGCTCGTGGTAGATGCGCTGCTCGTGGTCGAGCACCTGGTGCTCTTGCAGCAACGCCTGGAGGATCTCCGGAACGCTCTTGTTCTGGAAGATGCGCCAGTTGGAACTCAGCTCCAGGCGCGCCAGCTGCGGCTCCAGCAGCAGTTCGTAGCGGGTCCGGCGAAAGCCCGAGGCCCCCTGGGTGAAGCGGCTGACGAGGCCATGGACGTAGCGGACGGGTCGGCCGTCCTGCCACAGGGTGAAGGTGCCCGGCTGGTCGAGCACCTGCTTGAAATCGACGGCGCGCCTGTCACTGGCCAGCTTCAGGTGCAGGCGGAAAGGCTCGCAGAGCGCTTCCTCCAGCTCGAACTCGACGACGTCGAACGCGAGCTTGCCTTCGCCGACGACGAAGGTGAACTTCAGGTCCCTTTGACGCATGGATCGTTCCCTGTTCCAGTGGCGGGCCCTTCCCGTTCCGTCGGGGGGCCGGCCCATGCTACTACTGTTGCCCGGTCGACCTCCGGATGTCTCCCGGTCCGGGTCGATTCTGCGAAGCGCGGACGCTTCCGGGTGGCGGGGAGCCGCACGCGCGGCCGGCTCCCCGGACCCTCAGCCGGCGACCGGCGAGCGCCAGTCGTCGGAACCGGAGGTGCCGGAGACTTCGTGGGTCCAGGTGATCTTGCGGTAGGTGAAATGCACGTCCTCCAGGTGGGTGAAGTGGGCGTTGCCCGGGTCCTGGCAGTTGTGCATGTAGTCCTTGATGTCGACGATGATCGCGTCTTCCAGGACGGTGGTGTAGTAGTGTTCCTGGGTGCCGGCGGCGGAGGTGCGGAACCACTGGATCTCGACCTTGGTCAGGCGCTCGCCCGAGGTCAGCGCGGCGAGCAGCAGCGGCGAGGCCTTGTCGAAGACCTTGGTGATGACCACCGGCTTGTGCACGCGCTGGCCGGTCGGCTGGCCGGACTGCGGGTCACGAGGGATGATCACCTCGTGGTTGAAGCCCTGGACCATCACCTGGTCCTCATGGCCCTCCTGGTAGGTGTTGCCGACCGAGTCCTCGGTGAAGGCGCCGGCAGTGATCAGGCCCTGCTTGGTGCCGGTGATGGACATATAGGCGGGTGTTGCCATGGATGCATTCCTTGTCATGTGGAGCCGGGACGACATGTCCTGGGCGCCGATTCCTAGACAAGGAACGTGCCATCTTCAGTAGAACCCTTTTGAATCAGTAACTTGGGTGAAACCCCTCAAGCCAGGGGGGCGCTTATTGGCGCGAAAACAGCAAAAATTGTGCAACTTCTTGCACACTGCTATGCAAGAAGTTGCACAGTCGCTTCCAAGCCACAAAAGACAAGGCTCACAGCGATCCATGCACAGCTTTTCCCGAAGTTGTCCACAAAAAGGTTGCACAACGGCTTTTGGGGTGCGGGACTGAGCCTTGAGCTTACGCGGCGCTATCTCACAACCACCAATGGAGGAGGCGAGAAAATCCCACCTTTCCGGACCAATCGCCAAGGGATCGACGAGGGATCGTCCCGATACCTGCGCAATTCTGTGCCCGTCATGTACCGGAAATTCTCCCGTTACATGCATGTATTGGCCAGGGTCTGCAATGGTTTTGCACTCCCCTCGACGACATGTGCCGGAGACGTGCTCTCGATGAAGGTGAAAGATCTGATCGCTCAACTCTCGAGCTGGATCCAGAGGTGCGCTTGGTAGGGTATTCGGAGGATGAAGACGCGCGCGAAGTCGGCCAGCACGTTCGCCTTTTCGATATACGGGCCGTCACCACCAGACAGTGGTATCCGCAGTCGCGATGAGAAGGGAAAGCGAGGATCAAGCTTACCGGGAGCGGCGCAGGCCACCAGTTGCCCTGCTGGAACTGACGACAGACATTTGAGCTGGCCGGCATAGAAAAGCCCCGCCTGAGCGATTCAGGTCGGGGCTTTCTTTAGGCTTACTGCACCCACCATGCACCGACAAAGAACTGGCCCAGGAGAAGCGATTTGCGGTAAGTGCCCGATATATTTGGCGTCCCGGAGAGGGGTCGAACCTCCAACCTTCCCCTTAGGAGGGGGATGCTCTATCCAATTGAGCTACCGGGACACGCCGGACGTGGCGAGCGGTGCACCGCGTCCGGGCGGCATGTTAACGGCAGAGAAAGCGTTTGTCATGCCACTGCCACCAAGGTTGCGCATAATTTTCCGCAACCCCGGAGGTGCAGCATGAACCCGAACGCCGCCATTCCCGCCGCTCAGGACCCGCCGAACGCCCCGCAGCGGACGCGGATACCGGACTCCCCCTTCGCCCGCTTCGACGTGCGGATCGCCAGCGAGCACGATGCGCCGCGCCTGTCGCTGCTGCTGCAGCAACTCGGCAGCACCGATCCGCGTCCCGACCCGGCGTTGCTGGCGGTGCAGTTGCAGCGCCCGCGCAGCGACCGGGTGACCCTGGTGGCCGAGCGCGGCGAACGCCTGCTCGGCACCTGCACCCTGCACCTGATCGAGCACTTGGCGCACGACTTCGCCCGTTCGGCGATTCTCGAGGACATGGTGGTCGACCACCACGCCCGCGGCCAGGGCGTGGGCCGCGAACTGATCGGCCGGGCGGTGGAGCGGGCACGCAGCTGGGGCTGCTACAAGCTGGCGCTGTCCAGCCACCAGGACCGGGAAACGGCACAGCGCTTCTACGCCGCGCTGGGATTCACCTCCCACGGGGTAAGCCTGGCGCTGCACCTGGACTGAGCATCATGCATTTTGCAACCAGCAAAATGCCAGACCGTGCAAAGTGCATTCGAAGGTCCTTGAGGCGAATCTATAACTTATTGATTAGCAAGGATTTATAATAGAAAAAAGTTGGCACAACCGCTGCTATATGACCCTCAGGATCAAACCTTGGCCATCTGCCCGGCAGAGCCACGAAAATGGAGGTGAACATGAGCAGCTCACGCAACCTGGTCGGCACCGGACTTCTTTCCCTGCTGGCTCTCGTGGTCTTCCAGAACAGCGCACTGGGCGACGAGGATCGACCCCGGGAGCAACACGACGAAACGGTGGTGCTGGACAGCAACGCGACGCCGCAATGGGCACCCACCGCGCAGCGACTGGTGATCCAGGCGCCCGACGAAGCGCCGCGGATCGTCACGGTCGGCGAGGACGAGCGCGGCACGGCCCTGGTGACCAGCGCCGACGAACAGGCCTGGACATTCTGACGAGGTACGCGCCGGGAAACCGGCATCCATCGACGCTGCACCGCCGCACAGGTCCCCGGGATGCTGGCGGGCGGAAGGGAGAAGAAACATGTGGATCCTGGCTTTGCCGCTGACCGCCCTGGCCCTCTCGGTCGGCGTCTATGGGCTGCTCTGGCTGATGGAGCGCGGAGGGGAAGAATATCCAGCGAGGGTTCCGCTGAGCGGCGAGGACGCCACGGAAGCTCGGCGCCACTGAGCCGGCACAAGGAACAGCGAGCCCGACGGAGAGGGCTCCGGGAGTGAAAACCATGTCACGATCCGCCGTCATTCTTCTGTTCGTGGTGATCGCCAGCGCCATCCTGGCCCTGAGCCTGCCGCCCGACGCCACCCTCCTCGCCTGGTGCGCCTGGGGACTGCTGGGCTTATCCGGCGCCTGGCTGCTGCTTGCGCTGGTGGTAGGTCGGCGAATTCGCTTCGATCCCAGCCTGGACTGATCTCACCCGCGGCGCTTACCGGGCGACACGGCGTCGCTCACAGCGGCAGGCACATGCCGTCGCGCGCCAGTTCCACCCCCTCGGGCAAGGCAGCGGGGTGCTCCAGCAGCCAGGCGTCCAGCGCATGTCCGACGTGAGTCAACACGGCCCGACGGGGGCGCAGCGATTCGATGCACTCCAGCGCCCGCGTCAGGTCGTTGTGGTTGCGCGGCGGCCGCTCCTGCGGCGGCATCGAACAGTCCAGCACCAGCAGGTCCAGCGGCGCCGCGAGCAGTCGCGAGGCGCTGTCCGCCGGCAATCCCACGGTATCGGTGAGGTAGGCCAGACGTCGCGGCGGCCCCTCCTCGGAAGCTCCCTCCAGCAAATAGCCGAATGTCGGCTTCGAGTGGACCAGCGGCAGCGCGGTCGCCGCCAGCGGCCCCCACTGGCGCCGCTCGAAGGCGCTGAAGGGCTGGCTGAAATCGAGGATGCCAGGATGCTTGTAGAGGTCGGCGAGGCCCTCCGGGTCGGCCGGGCCGTGCACCGGGATCACCAGGCCCTGGCCCCAGCGCAGGTGCAGCAGGCCCTGGGCGTGGTCGGCGTGGTAATGGGTCTGGAGGATGCCGTCGAGGCTATGGGGCGGGAAGCGCTCGCAGAGATCGGCCAGGCCGCTGTCGATCAGCCAGCGCTGGCCGGCATGCTCCAGCAGCGCGCTGCATGGACGGCGGCGCAGGCGCTCGTCGATGCGGGCCCTGCCACAGGCCGGGCAGTCGCAGCCGTAGACCGGCACCTGACGGGCGTCGCCGGTGCCGAGCAGGGTCAGGCGCATGCCCGGTCGCCGCCGAGCCACGCCAGGAGCGCGCGCACCGTGTCGTCGAGCTCGCCGGAGTTGTCCAGTTGGAACAACGGTCCCTCCAGGCCAGCGGCGAACTCGGCGTTGCGCGCCAGGCGCGCCTCGATTTCCTCGGGGCTTTCCCGGCCACGCGCCAGCAGGCGCTGGCGCAGCACCTCGGGCTGCACCCCGAGCAGCACCGCGAGCAGATCCGGATAGCGCCGGCGGGCCTGCGCCAAGTAGCCGCGCGAGCCGTTCACCAGCACGTCGTAGCCCTGCGCCAGCCACTCGTCGATCTGCACCGGGATGCCATAGCAAAGGCCGTTGGCGCGCCAGCTCATGGCGAACGCCGAGGCCCGCTCGAGGGTATCGAACTGCGCCGGGGTCACCGCCTGGGCGTCCTCCCCCACCGCTTCCGCGGAGCGCGTGATCACCCGCCGCACGATACGGCAGCCGCGTAGCGCCAGGGGCTCGCGCGCGGCCTGCAACAGGCTGTCCTTGCCCGAGCCGGAAGGCCCCATCAGATAAATCAGTCTGCCTGTCATCAGAACACTCTCTGCCCGCCGCGCCAGACCTGGCGCACCACCGGCTGGTTGTTGCCGAGCGCCCGCGCCTGCAGCAGATCGGCGCGCAGGCCGACGCGGATTTCGCCACGATCGGTCAGCCCGGCGGCCAGCGCCGGGGTACGGCTGACCATTGCCACCGCGCGCGGCAGGTCGTAGCGGATCGCATCATACTCGCTGTGCTCGCCGGCGAGCAGCAAGGCCGCGTGCAGCAGGCTGGCCGGATAGTAGTCGCTGGAAAGGATATCCAGCACACCGATTCCCGCCAGTTGCGCCGCCGCCACGTTGCCCGAGTGGGAGCCGCCGCGGACCACGTTGGGCGCGCCCATCAGCACCTGCAGGCCATGCTCGTGGCTGGCCCTGGCGGCCTCCACGGTGGTCGGGAACTCGGCGATGGCCATGCCGTAGCCGGCCGACTCGCGGACATGCGCGAGGGTCGCGTCGTCGTGGCTGGCCACCGACAGGCCGCGCCCCTGGCAGACATCGACGATGGCCGCACGGGCGGCGGCGCTGTAGCGCCCGGAGTTGGCTACCTGCTCGACGATGAAGGCGTCCATCTCGGCATCGCTGAGGTGGTACTTGCCCTGGTAGTACTCGCGGTACTTCTCCAGCCTGGCGAACTGGCGCTGGCCGGGGGCGTGGTCCATCACCGAGACCAGTTGCACCAGCGGGTGCTCCACCAGTTCGCGGAATACTTCCAGCGTCTGCGGATGGCTGACCTCGCAACGCAGGTGCAGGCGATGGTCGGCGCGCGCGTCGCCGCTGGCGGCGGCCTCGCCGATGGCCTCGAGCATCTTCGGCAGCTGCTGCATGCGCTTGCCCTTGGGGTTGACGTCGCCGATGGACAGCGCGTCGAACACCGTGGTGATCCCCGCGGCGACGATCTGCGCATCGTGCGCCAGCACCGCCGAGGCCGACGGCCAGTCGACCCCGGGACGCGGGGTCATGTGCTTCTCCAGGTTGTCGGTGTGCAGCTCGACCAGGCCGGGCAGCAGGTAGTCGCCCCCCAGGTCCTCGGCCCCGGCCAGCTGGCTGCGGCCTTCGTCGACCGCGGCGATCAGGCCGTCGCGCAGCAGCACGCTGCCGACGAAGACCCGGTCGGCGCCGACTACCCGGGCATTGCTGAGAACGCGTTCAGACGACATGGGCTTGCTCCTGGCGGGAAAGCTCCTGGCTCATGTCCAGGTAGCGGCTGGCCACCGCCTCGCGGGCGGCGCGGTCGTGGAAGATACCGATCAACGCGGCGCCGGCGGCCTTGGCTTCGCCGATCAGTTCCAGCACCACCTGGCGGTTGGCTTCGTCGAGGGAGGCGGTCGGCTCGTCGAGCAGCAGGATCGGCCACTCGACCATGAAGCCGCGGGCAATGTTGACGCGTTGCTGCTCGCCGCCGGAAAAGGTGCCCGGCGCCAGTTGCCAGAGGCGCTCGGGTATGTTCAGCCGGGCCAGCAGGCCGCGCGCGCGCAGCTCGGCGCTGTCGCGGCTCCAGCCACGGGCCAGGGCCGGCTCCATGACCACGTCGAGGGTCGCCACCCGCGGGATCACCCGCAGGAACTGGCTGACGTAGCCGAGCGTCTGGCGGCGCACGGCGAGCACCTCGCGAGGCTCGGCGCCGACCAGCTCCAGCCAGTCGCCGGCATGCTGCAGGCGGATGCTGCCGCCGGCCGGCAGGTAATTGCCGTACAGCGTGCGCAGCAGGGTGCTCTTGCCGGCGCCGGAGCGACCGTGGAGCACCAGGCATTCGCCGCCGGCGACATTGAAGTTGAGCCCGCGCAGCACATTGAGCACCACGCCCTGTTGCTGGTGCAGGGTGAAGGTCTTGCTGAGGTCGCGGACCTCGATCAGGTTGTTCATCGCTACTTCTCCGGGCGCCCGCCGCATGGACCGGCGCCGACGCTTCGGCTCAGGGTTGCAGGACCGACGACACCAGCAACTGCGAGTACGGATGCTGCGGATCGTCGAGAATCTGGTCGGTGAGGCCGGCTTCCACCACCCGCGAGCGGCGCATGACCATCAGGCGGTCGGCGAGCAGGCGCGCCACCGCCAGGTCGTGGGTGACGATCACCACCGCCAGGTCCAGCTCGCGCACCAGCCCGCGCAGCAGGTCGAGCAGGCGCGCCTGCACCGACACGTCGAGGCCACCGGTGGGCTCGTCCATGAACACCAGGCGCGGCGAGGAAACCAGGTTGCGGGCGATCTGCAGGCGCTGCTGCATGCCGCCGGAAAAGGTCCGCGGCAGGTCGTCGATGCGCAGCGGGTCTATCTCCACCTGCGCCAGCCAGTCCAGCCCGGCCTGGCGCAGCCGGCCATAGTGGCGCACGCCTTGGGCCATCAGCCGCTCGCCGATGTTGGCGCCGGCGGAAACGCCCATGCGCAGGCCGTCGCGCGGGTTCTGCTCGACGAAGCCCCACTCGGTGCGCAGCAGGGTGCGCCGCTCGGCCTCGCTGGCGGCGTAGAGGTCGAGCCAGCGGCCGCCAGCGTCACGGTAGGCGACCGTGCCGGCGTCCGGCGGGCAGCGCCCGGAGAGCAGCGAGAGCAGGGTCGACTTGCCCGAGCCGGACTCGCCGACGATGCCCAGCACCTCGCCGGGATAGAGATCGAAGTCGACGTCCTGGCAGCCCTTCTCCGGCCCGTACAGGCGGCTCAGGCCGCGCACCGAGAGCAGCGGCCGGTCGCGCGCGTCGAGGCTCGCATCGATGGATTCGCAAAGCGCGTTCATTGCGCGTCCTCCCCTTCCTGGCGGGCACGCCGCTGCGTGCAGTAATCGGTGTCGGAACAGACGAAGCGCTTGCCGCCACGGTCGTCGACGATCAGTTCATCCAGGTAGGATTCGTGGCTGCCGCAGAAGGCGCAGCTTTCCTCCCAGCGCTGGACCTCGAAGGGATGGTCCTCGAAGTCCAGGCTCGCCACCCGGGTGAACGGCGGCACCGCGTACAGGCGCTTCTCGCGGCCGGCGCCGAACAGCATCAGCGCCGGGCTCATGTCCAGCTTGGGGTTGTCGAACTTGGGAATCGGCGAGGGATCCATCACGTAGCGCTCGTCCACCGTCACCGGGTAGGCATAGCTGGTGGCGATATGGCCGAAGGTGGCGATGTCCTCGTAGAGCTTCACGTGCATCACCCCGTAGTCGTCGAGCGCATGCATGGTCCGGGTCTCCGCCTCGGACGGCTCGATGAAGCGCAGCGGCTCGGGAATCGGCACCTGGTAGACCATGATCTGCTCGCCGCTCAGGGCGGTCTCCGGGATCCGGTGGCGGGTCTGGATCACCGTCGCCTCCGGGGTCCGTTCGGTGGTGGCGACCCCGGCGGTGCGGGCGAAGAATCGCCGGATCGACACCGCGTTGGTGGTGTCGTCGGCGCCCTGGTCGATCACCTTGAGCACGTCGTCGGTACCGAGGATGGCCGCGGTCACCTGCATGCCGCCGGTGCCCCAGCCATAGGGCAGCGGCATCTCGCGGCCACCGAAGGGCACCTGGTAGCCGGGGATCGCCACCGCCTTGAGCAGGCCGCGGCGGATCATGCGCTTGGTCTGCTCGTCGAGGTAGGCGAAGTTGTAGCCCTGTTCCGGCGCGACGCCGGCTTGCGCGGAAAGGCTCATGCGCGCGTCTCCTGGACGGTGGGTTGGGCGGGATCGGCGGCGCCGGGGCGGCGCAACTTGCGGATCAGCTCCAGCTCGGACTGGAAGTCGACGTAGTGCGGCAGCTTGAGGTGCGAGACGAAGCCGCCGGCCTCGACGCTGTCGCAGTGCATCAGGACGAACTCCTCCTGCTGCGCCGGCGACACCACCTCCTCGCCGTATTCGCCGGCACGCAGCGCGCGGTCGACCAGGGCCATGCCCATCGCCTTGCGCTCGGCGTAGCCGAAGGCCAGGCCGTAGCCACGGGTGAACTGCGGCAGCTCCTCGCGGGAACCGACGAACTGGTTGACCATCTCGCACTCGGTGACCTCGATCTCGCCCACCGGCACCGCGAAGCCGAGTTCCTCGGGCTCCAGCCAGACCTCGCAGGCGCCAATGCGGATCTCCCCGGCGAACGGATGGTTGCGCCCGTAGCCGCGCTGGGTCGAATAGCCCAGGGCGAGAAGGAAGCCCTCGTCGCCGCGGGCCAGGGCCTGCAGGCGCTGGGCGCGCCCGCTGGGGAACTCGAGCGGCTCGCGGGTGATGTCCGGCACCGCGCCGGGCAGTTCCTGCTCCGGGGTCATCAGGCCTTCCCGGCCGAGCAGGTCGAGCACCCGCGGACAGGGCTCCAGGGTCGCGCCGGGTTCCACCTCGGGGCCGGGATGCTCGCCCTCGGCGAGCAGGCTGAAGTCGAGCAGGCGATGGGTGTAGTCGAAGGTCGGACCGAGCAACTGCCCGCCGGGCAAGTCCTTGTAGGTCGCCGAGATCCGCCGTTGCAGGCGCATCCCGGCGGTATCCAGCGGCAGGCTGGCGGCGAAGCGCGGCAGCGTGGTGCGGTAGGCACGCAGGAGGAAGATCGCTTCCATCAGGTCGCCGGCCGCCTGCTTGATCGCCAGCGCCGCCAATTGTTCGTCGTACAGCGAACCTTCGGTCATCACCCGCGCCACCGCCAGCGGCATCTGCTGGCGGATCTGCTCCACCGACAGCTCCGGCAGCGCGCGGTCGCCGCGACGCTTGCGCGCCAGCAGGCGATGGGCGTTGTCGATGGCCTTCTCGCCACCCTTGACGGCTACGTACATCAGGCCACCTCCTCGACGGGTCCGCTGACCCGGGTACTGCGTGGCAGGCCGAGGATGCGCTCGCCGGCGGCGAAGAAGGCATCCAGGCCCCTGGGGAATTCGTTGCGCCCGGCGCGCTGTCGCCAGAAACCGGGGCCCACCGGCAACGCCACCTGGCGTACCTCGGCGATGCCCGGCCCGCGCCATTCCAGCGGGGCGCCGCCGTCGAGGCCCGCCAGCTGGATCAGCAAGGTGCAGGACTGGTCCGGATAGCGATCGCTGCCGCTGTCGAAACCGCTCAGGTCGTCCAGCTCGCCTTCGTCGAGCAGGGCGAACAGCGCCTGCTCGCGCTCGGCGACGATCGGGCAGCCGCAGTGGAACGCCAGGTTGGCGCGCAGCGCCGGGCTGTCGAGGCCGGGCGCCAGCCACAGCGGGGTGTCGGAGTCGAGGAAGCTCAGGCACAGCGCGTAGCTGGCCGGCTGCAACGCGGCCAGCGCCGGGGCGCGGTCCAGGTTGCGCACCAGGCCCGGTTCGGCGAGCGCCTTGAGCGCCGCGCGGAAGCTCCGCTGGGCGTCCAGGACCGGATCCTGGAACGCCGGTTGCAATAGCGCGGCGGTATCCGCCGGGCTGGGAAGCGAAGCGCTGGTCATCAATCTTCTCCTCGGACCAGGGTGAAGAACTCCACCTTGGTGGTGGCGACTTCCGCCTCCAGGGCGGCACGGCGCTCGGCCTGGGTACGGGCCAGCGGTTCGATCAGGCGCGCCTGCCAGCTCGCCGCGTCGGCGCCCTGCAGGTGCGCATCGGCCAGGGCGGCCAGTTCGGCGTGGCGCTTGTCGCGCCCGGCGATGTAGCTGTAGCCGGTGCGTCCGTCGCCGAGGCGGACCACGCAGCGGGTCACGGTCATCTCGCCGAGGTTGAACGGGCTGCCGGTGCCGCCCATGCGCCCGCGCACCAGGGTCATGCCGGTCTCGGCCGCGCGCAGCAGGTGGTAGTCGGCATCGCGCAGGGCGTCCGCATGGGCGTCCAGCTCCTCGCGACGGGCGCGGGCGAGCACGCCCATCCAGCGCTGGCGCGCGGCGATGGTGGGATCGGAATGCAAGGCGGTCATGGGCTTCTCCTAGGGGGCGACCTGGTACTGGAAGCGATCGGCGCGGCTGATCGACTGGGCCAGTTCCACCGGTTGGCCGGCGCGGTCGCGGGACAGGGTGAGGACGGTGAGCAGGGGCGCGTGCCGGGGCATCAGCAGGCGCGCCGCCTCCTCGCGATTGGGCAGGCGCGCACCGATCAGGCTGTAGGTGCGGGTCAGCGGCAGGCCTCGGTCGGCCAGGTAGCGACGCAGCGAACCGCCCTGGTAGTCGGCGAGCAGCTCGCGGCGGGAAACGGCGTAGCAATGGCGGATCAGGCTCACCGGCTGGCCGTCGAGATGGCGCAGGGTGGTCAGTTCGAGTACCCGCCCGCCCTCGCCGAGCCCCAGGTGGGTGGCCTCGATGACGCCGGCCGGACGCTGGCGCGCCTCCAGCAGCCGGGCCTCGACCCGGTGGCCCTGGGCCGAGAGCGACTCGGTGTAGGCATTGGCCGCGCCCATCGGGTAGATCGTCGGCGCCTCCAGGACCTGGGTACCCTTGCCCTGGCGGCGCAGCACGCGGCCTTCGAGCACCAGTTCGTCGAGCGCCCGGCGCAGGGTATGGCGGTTCACCGCGAAGCGCTGGGCCAGTTGGATCTCGCCGGGCAGGTAGTCGCCGGGGCGGTAGGCCAGCAGCTCCTGGCGCAGCCGTTCGGCCAGTTCGCGGTACAGCGGTTCGCTTTGTCTAGACAAGTGCATGGTTTGGAAAGGGCGCACCAGGCGCCCTCCTCGCGTCGTCAGATGAACAGCTTGCGCAGGCGTTGTGACAGAACGTCGATCAGGCTCACCACCACGATGATCACGATCAGCACGGCGCAGGTCTGGCCGAACTGGAAGCCGCGGATGGCTTCCCAGAGGATCACGCCGATGCCGCCGGCGCCGACCATCCCGACCACGGTGGCGGAACGCACGTTGGACTCGAAGCGGTACAGCGAATAGGAGATCCACAGCGGCAGGACCTGCGGGATGACCCCGAAGATGACTTCCTGCAGGGCGCTGGCGCCAGTGGCGCGGACACCCTCGACCGGGCCGGGGTCGATGGCCTCGACCGCCTCGGCGAAGAGCTTGGCGAGCACCCCGGTGGTGCTGATGAACAGCGCCAGCACGCCGGCGAACGGGCCCAGGCCGACAGCGACCACGAAGAGCATGGCGAAGACCATCTCGTTGATCGAACGGCAGGCATCCATCACCCGCCGCACCGGCTGGTAGACCCACCAGGGCACGATGTTCTCGGATGCCAGGATCGACAGCGGGATGGCGCAGACGATGGCCAGCACCGTGCCCCACAAGGCGATCTGCACGGTGACCAGCATCTCGCTGAGGTAGAGCTTCCAGTTGCCGAAGTCCGGCGGGAAGAAGTCGGCGGCGAAGGTCGCCATGTTGCCGGCGTCGCGGAACAGCACGGCCGGGTTCATTTCAGCGCCCTTCCAGGACCAGGCGAGGATGGCGAGGAACAGGCCCCAGCCGAACAGGCGCCCCCAGGATGGCTTGCCGGTGGCGGCCGCAGCGGCGGCGGTGCTCAGAGTGCTCATATCGGGAATCTCGACAGCGGTATTGGCGAATCGGGTGGGGCGCGGCGCCGGCCGCGCCCGGGGTGGCTCAGCCGGCGTTGGCGGCGGTCTTCTGCTCGCGCTCGGCCATGCGTTTCTCCAGCTTGGCCAGCTCCTCGTCGAGGGCCTTCAGCTTGGCGGCCTTCTCCTCGGCGCCGAGGTTGGCGTTGTTCGCCACGTCGGTGCGCTGCTTGAACAGCTCGAGCTGACGAATCGGCAGCAGCTGGTCGTCGTCGGAGGCCTGGAACTTCGACCACTGCAGGTCGGCGAGGACCTTCTTCTGCTCGGCGTTGGCGCCGTACTTGAAGAAGAAGTCGCGCAGCTTGTTCTTCTGCTCGTCGGAGAGGTTGTTGCGCCATACCAGCGGGTCGCCCGGGATCAGCGGCGACTTCCAGATCACCTTGAGCTGCTTCGCCTTCTCCGGCTGGGTCAGCTCCAGGCGCTCCATGCCCTCGGTGTTGAAGGTGGCGACGTCGATCTGCTTGTTGGCCACCGCCAGGGCGTTGACCTCATGACTGGAATTGAGGGTGCGCTTGAAGGCCTTGACCGGATCGACGTTGTTCTTGGCGAACACGTAGTAGCCGGGCACCAGGTAGCCGGACGTGGAGTTCGGATCGCCGTTGCCGAAGGTCAGGCTCTTGGCGTTCGCCAGCATGTCCTCGACGTTGTCGATCTTGCTGTCCTTGTTGACGATCAGCAGGCTCCAGTAGCCCGGCGCGCCGCTGGCGGCGACGGTCTGGGCGAAGATCTCGCCGTGGGCGCGATCCACCGCTTCCATGGCGGCCTTGTTGCCGTACCAGGCGATGTCGACCTTGTCGAAACGCATGCCCTGGATGATCCCGGCGTAGTCGGGGGCGAAGAAGGCCTTCACCTGGTAGCCGGTCTGCTGGCTCATGTCCTTGAGGAAGGGTTCCCAGATGCTCTTGAGGTTCTGCGAGGACTCGGTGGAGATGATCCCGAAATTGATCACCGGCTGGTCGGCGTGCGCCATCCCGGCGAGGGAGCCGGCGAGCAGGGCGGAAGCCGCGAGCACACGACTGAAGCGTTTCAACATGGAGAGAACTCCTGGGCAGGGTTTGGCGGGTTTCTATGCGTTCCGAATGACGTCAGGCGTGCGCGAGGCTCAGCTCCGCCTGGCTCGCCGCGCCGCGCCGGGCGCGGTCGGAAAACAGCAGCGGGGTGTCGCCTTCGGCGCCGTAGAGTTCGTTTAGGAAGCTTTCCGAGAGCTGCTCGCTGCTGCCGTCGAAGAGCATCCGTCCGCCCTTCAGGGCCACCGCGCGCGGGCAATAGCGCAGCGCGTAGTCGACCTGGTGCAGGGTCACCACCACGGTCTTGCCATCGTGGCGGTTGATGTCGGCGAGGATGTCCATCACCTTGCGCGCCGACTCCGGATCGAGCGAGGCGATCGGTTCGTCGGCGAGGATCACCTCGGCCTTCTGGGTCAGGGCGCGAGCGATGGCCACGCGCTGCTGCTGGCCACCGGAGAGGGTCGAGGCGCGCTGCCCGGCGAAATCGGCCAGCCCGACCCGCGCCAGCGCTTCCAGGGCCTGGCGCTTCTGCTCGGCGCTGAACAGGCCCAGCGAACCGCGCCAGCGCGGCATGCGGCCGAGAAAGCCGAGCAGGACGTTGTCCAGCACGCTGAGGCGGTTGACCAGGTTGAACTGCTGGAAGATATAGCCGATGTCGGCGCGCAGGCGGCGGACCTCGCCGCTCAGGCGGCCGGACTCCTGCAGACGGCGACCGAGCACCTCGATGCTGCCGCCGTTGTCGCGGTCGCAGCGGGCCAGACCGGCGACGTGGCGCAGCAGGGTGGACTTGCCGGAGCCGGACGCACCGATCAACGCGACCATCTCGCCCTTGCGGATGTCCAGCTTCAGGTTGAACAGCGCCTGCTTGCGGGCGAAGGTCTTGTTCAGGTTATCGACACGGATCACCGCGCTCATCGCTCTCCCCTCTCGATAGGTTGCACGAAGGCGCCAGCGACGCCATCTGGTGTAGACCAAGATAGGAGGAGTCTGTGTCAGGCCAGTGAAGCGACGATGACAGTCGGGTGACAATCCGTTGAACGGGCGGTGATCGGAAGGCCCATGCCGGTAACCCAGTAAAAGGCTGGGTTTTTGCTGAATTGCTCGCATTTCGGATAGCTGGTACTGGCAAAACGCCGTCATGCAACGCACAATTGACGTCAACTAATTGTTGTTTCCGAAATGACAGACTGAACGGCTAGCGGAAATCGTGGTCATAGGGCCCGAGAACAATGAACGCTTCCTCGGCACCGCTTTTCCCTGACTCTACAGGTTCAATGTATGCGCCCACTGAAACAGGCAACTCCTACCTACTCCAGCCGTACCGCTGACAAATTCGTCGTTCGTCTGCCTGAAGGCATGCGTGAGCAGATCGCAGAAGTCGCTCGCAGCCATCACCGCAGCATGAACTCCGAGATCATCGCCCGACTCGAGCAGAGCCTGCTCCAGGAAGGGGCGCTGCAAGACAATCTCGGTGTTCGCCTGGACAGCCCGGAACTCAGCCTGCACGAGCGCGAGCTGCTGCAGCGTTTCCGCCAGCTGACCCACCGTCAGCAGAACGCGCTGGTCGCCCTGATCGCACACGATGCGGAGCTGGCCCAGGCCTGAGCGCCGAAGCCCACGCGTCTCGCTCGAAATGGCCGGCATTCGCCGGCTTTTTCTTTATATGTGGCCAGACCATGATCTAGGCCAACAATCGCAGAACGGTTATCCGCCGACCCTGTAGCCGCGGCGGATACCGCTTCTACGCCACGTGGGAGCGCGCGGGGTCCGCCCCCTGGAGAGCCGATGAGCTATCGCCTGGCCGCCGACGCCCTGGTCTGGCTGCACCTGGGCTTCATCCTCTTCGTCCTGTTCGGCGGCCTGCTGCTGTTGCGCTGGCCACGCCTGGCCTGGCTGCACCTGCCGGCGGTGGCCTGGGGCTGCGCGGTGGAGTTCCTCGGCCTGCTGTGCCCGCTGACCCCCTGGGAAAACCGCCTGCGCCACGCCGCCGGGGACGCCGGCTACGACGGCGGCTTCGTCGAGCATTACCTGCTGCCGCTGATCTACCCCGCCGGCCTGACCCCGGCACTGCAGTGGATGCTCGGCGGCATCGTGCTGCTGCTCAACCTGGTCGTCTACCTGTACCTGCTGCGGCGTCGGCGGCGCGCCGGGTAATATGGCGGTCCCCTACCGTTCTGCGCCCATCGCCATGACCCACAGCGTCTCCCCCATCGGCCACATCCGTTCCTGCTTCATGGAGAAGTTCGCCATCCCGCGCCAGCCCCTGCTCGCGCCGGCGGCGCGGGGACGCTGGAACTGCTGCCGCCGTTCGACCAGGCGGAAGCGCTGGAGGGCCTGGAGCAGGTCAGCCACGTCTGGCTGCTGTTCCTCTTCCACCAGGCCCTGGAAGACAAGCCGCGGCTGAAGGTGCGCCCGCCGCGCCTGGGCGGCAACCGCTCGCTGGGGGTCTTCGCCACCCGCGCCACCCACCGGCCGAACGGCATCGGTCAGTCGGTGGTACGCCTGGAACGCTTCGAGCCGGGGCGCCTGTGGCTGTCCGGGATCGACCTGCTCGACGGCACCCCGGTGCTCGACATCAAGCCCTACGTCCCCTACGCCGACGCCGTGGCCGATGCCCGCAACGGCATCGCCGCCGCGCCGCCGCCGGGCATCGCCGTGGAATGGAGCGACCAGGCGCGGCGCCAGGCCCACGAGCACGGCCAGCGCCTGGAGCAGCCGGTGGCCGAGCTGATCGAGCAATGCCTGGCCCAGGACCCGCGTCCGGCCTACCAGAAGCCGGAGCCCGGGCGCCGCTACGGGGTGCGCCTGTGGGACCTCGACGTGCATTGGCACTACCCGCGTCCGGACCTGATCCGCGTGCTCGACGTCGCCCGCGGCAGCTGAGCCTTTTCAGCGCAGCGGATTGAGCGCCAGCGCGTCGCTTTCGAAGACTTCCTGCTCGAGGATCAGCGGCTCGACCAACGGCCGGCTGTCGCGGAAATGCGCGGTGCGGGTGTGCGCCTCGTAGGCCGCGTCATCGCGATAGATCTCGTACAGATAGACCAGGTCAGGGTCCTGTCGGTCGCGGGAAACGTCGAACACCAGGCAGCCGGGCTCGGTGGACACGGAAGCGGCGGCGTTGACCTGGATGGCATCGATGAAGGCCTCGGCACAGCCGGGCCGGAGGCGGGTCTTGATAAAGATGCAGTACACGGAAACTTCCTTTTGTTTTAGATTTATAGAATTATTGTATACAAAAAAGGAAGCAAGCCCATGTCCGACCGCCCTGCCCGCCCCTCCCGCCTCAACGGCCTGCGTCACCTCGCCCTGCTGGTGCCCAACCTGGAAGAATGCGAGCGCTTCTATGTCGACGTGCTGGGCATGGAAGTGCTGAACCGCGCCAACGAAGACCTGGTGTATCTCACCTGCGGCAACGACAACCTGTCCCTCGGCCGCGCCCACGCCGCCAGCAACGGCCTGCAGACCATGGACCACTACGGCTTCGTCGTCGACAGCGTGGAGGAACTGGAGGCCTGGTACCGTTACCTGAAGGCGCTGGGCGTGACCCTGCTCGACCAACCCTTCGACCATGGCGACGGCGCGCGCAGCTTCCACCTGCTCGACCCGGCGGGCAACAAGGTGCAACCGCTGTACCATCCGGCGGTATCCGGGCAGCGCCTGGCCTGAGCCCCGGGCAGCCCTTTTCCCCTCTCCCTGAAGGGAGAGGGGAGACGCACTGCCAGCGACCTCGCTTGCTCCTCATCCGCACTTCTTGACTTTCATCAAGCGCGTTCCGCACCCGCCCCTCCTAGCATCCCGCAACGGAAGCGATTCCACCGCCAGGCGCAGGCCCCACCGCAGCGCGGCGTCCCTTTTTCCGCCGGTAGCCAGTAGTAGATGGAACCTATGCGCGCCCTTCGTTTTTCCGCCGGATCGTGGCGGTGTGTCTTCGCCTGGATGCTCCTGCTGGTCGGCCTCGCCGCCCAGGCTGCCGAACTCGGCGAGCTGGAGCGTCTGCGCATCGCCCAGGTATTCCCCGCGGTCGAGCGGATCGGCGACCCCGAAGGCGACTACGGCGTACGCCGCCTGAGCAAGGGCGAGGAAACCCTCGGCTACGCCTTCCAGACTCTCCGCGTCACCGACATCCCGGCCTATTCCGGCAAGCCGATCAACCTGCAGGTGATCCTCGATCCTCAGGCGGTGATCCGCGACGCCTACGTCCTCGAACACCACGAACCGATCCTGCTGATCGGCATCCCGGAAGAGAAGCTGCACGCCTTCAGCGCCAGGTACGCCGGCGTGCACGCCGACCAGCGGGTGGTGGTCGGCCGCTCCAGCGACCCGCAGGCGGTGACCGTCGACGCGGTGAGCGGCGCCACGGTGACGGTGATGGTGGTCAACGAGATCGTCATGCGCGCCGCGCATACGGTGGCGGTTTCCCTCGGCCTGCTCGAGGACCGCGGCAATGTGCGACCCAAGCCGGCGCAGGTGCGCCAGCAACCGGCAGCGACGGCGAGCTGGAGCGAATTGCTCGGCAACGGCGCGATCCGCCGCCTTCAGTTGAGTCGCGGGCAGATCGACGACGCCTTCAAGGGCAGCGAGGCCGAAGGCATCGGCGAAGCCGACGCGGCGCACCGCGACGAGCCGTTCATCGATCTCTACAGCGCCCTGCTCAACCCTCCCGCGGTGGGCCGCAGCCTGCTCGGCGACAACCAGTACCGCGAACTGATGGCGTCGCTGAAGCCAGGCGAATACGCCTTCGTCGTGCTCGGCGATGGCGAGTATTCCTTCAAGGGTTCCGGCTACGTGCGCGGCGGCATCTTCGATCGGGTCCAACTGCGCCAGTTCGGCGACATCATCAGCTTCCGCGACCTCGACTACCAGCGCCTGTCGGACGTCTACGCCGAAGGCATGCCGGAGTTCCGCGAGATGGCGATCTTCGTCGCCCGCGCCAGCCAGCGTTTCGATCCGGGCTCGCCCTGGACCTTGGAGTTGCTCGTGCGGCGCCAGACCGGCCCGGTGGCGGGGGTATTCACCAGCTTCGAGCTGGCCTGCCAGACGCCCGAGCAATACCTGGAACGGCCGCAGCCAACGGCGGAGGAGCTGGCCGCCCTGGAAGAGGCCGCCCGGCCGCTGTGGCTGCGGGTCTGGTACCAGAAGAGTTTCCAGATCAGGGTCCTCTGCACTGCCCTCCTCCTGCTCCTGGCGATCCTCTTCCTCCAGGACCGCCTGGTGCGACGGCCGCGCCTGATGCAGCGACTGCGCACCGGCTACCTGGCGTTCACCCTGGTCTACCTGGGCTGGTACAGCCTCGGCCAGCTGTCGGTGGTCAACGTGCTGACCTTCGTCCACGCGCTGTTCGAAGGCTTCCGCTGGGAGCTGTTCCTCAGCGACCCGCTGCTGTTCATCCTCTGGACCTTCACCGCGGCCAGCCTGCTGCTCTGGGGCCGCGGCGTGTTCTGCGGCTGGCTGTGCCCGTTCGGCGCGCTGCAGGAACTGCTCAACGAACTCGCGCGCAAGCTCCGCGTGCCGCAGTTCCAGGTGCCGTTCGCCGTGCACGAGCGGCTCTGGGCGATCAAGTACATCATCCTGCTGGTGCTCTTCGGCCTGTCCCTGGAATCCCTGGCGCTGGCCGAGCAGGCCGCGGAGGTGGAGCCGTTCAAGACCGCCATCACCCTCGGCTTCGACCGCCAGTGGTGGTTCGTCGCCTACGCCGTCGCGCTGCTGGCGGTCAACCTGTTCACCCGCAAGGTCTATTGCCGCTACCTCTGCCCGCTGGGCGCGGCCCTGGCGATACCGGCCAAGGCGCGCCTGTTCGACTGGCTCAAGCGCCGCGCGGAATGCGGCAAGCCCTGCCAGCTCTGTGCCCGCGAATGCGAGATCCAGGCGATCCATCCCGACGGCCGCATCGAGGCCAACGAATGCCACTACTGCCTCGACTGCCAGATGACCTACCACGACCAGGACAAGTGCCCGCCGCTGGTGAACAAGCGCAGGAAGCGCGCGAAGAGCGCGCCGGCGGACAGCGCGCGGATACCCGCGGAGAACCTCTGACCTGGCTCCCCTTCCCCCCCGACTGCCCTTGAGGACGAGACGAGATGAGCGACGACACGAAAAGCCCCCACGAAGAAACCCACGGCCTGAACCGCCGCGGCTTCCTCGGCGCCTCGGCGCTGACCGGAGCCGCCGCCCTGGTCGGCGCCGGCGCCCTGGGCAGCGCGGTGGTCGGCCGCGAGGCCCGGGCCGCCGGCAAGGGCGAGCGCAGCAAGGCCGAGGTGGCCCCCGGCGAACTCGATGAGTACTACGGGTTCTGGAGCGGCGGGCATTCCGGCGAAGTACGCGTGCTCGGCGTGCCGTCGATGCGCGAGCTGATGCGCATCCCGGTGTTCCACGTCGACTCGGCCACCGGCTGGGGCCTGACCAACGAGAGCAGGCGGGTGCTCGGCGACGGCGCGCGCTTCCTCAACGGCGACTGCCACCATCCGCACATCTCGATGACCGATGGCAAGTACGACGGCAAGTACCTGTTCATCAACGACAAGGCCAACAGCCGGGTCGCGCGCATCCGCCTGGACGTCATGAAGTGCGACCGCATCGTCACCATCCCCAACGTCCAGGCGATCCACGGCCTGCGCCTGCAGAAGGTGCCGCACACCCGCTACGTGTTCTGCAACGCCGAGTTCATCATTCCCCATCCCAACGACGGCTCGACCTTCGACCTGTCCGGCGACAACGCCTTCACTCTGTACAACGCCATCGACGCCGAGACCATGGAGGTGGCCTGGCAGGTGATCGTCGACGGCAACCTCGACAACACCGACATGGACTACAGCGGCAGGTTCGCCGCCTCCACCTGCTACAACTCGGAGAAGGCCGTCGACCTCGGCGGCATGATGCGCAACGAGCGCGACTGGGTGGTGGTGTTCGACATCCCGCGCATCGAGGCCGAGATCAAGGCCGGGCGCTTCGTCACCCTCGGCGACTCGAAGGTGCCGGTGGTCGACGGCCGGCGCAAGGACGGCAAGGACAGCCCGGTGACCCGCTACATCCCGGTACCGAAGAACCCCCACGGGCTGAACACCTCGCCGGACGGCAAGTACTTCATCGCCAACGGCAAGCTCTCGCCGACCTGCACCATGATCGCCATCGAGCGCCTCGGCGACCTGTTCGCCGGCAAGCTGGCCGACCCGCGCGACGTGGTGGTGGGCGAGCCGGAGCTGGGCCTCGGCCCGCTGCACACCACCTTCGATGGCCGAGGCAACGCCTATACCACGCTGTTCATCGACAGCCAGCTGGTGAAGTGGAACCTCGCCGACGCGGTGCGCGCCTACAAGGGCGAGAAGATCGACTACATCCGCCAGAAGCTCGACGTGCAGTACCAGCCGGGGCACAACCACGCCACCCTGTGCGAGACCAGCGAAGCCGACGGCAAGTGGATCGTGGTGCTCAGCAAGTTCTCCAAGGACCGCTTCCTGCCCACCGGTCCGCTGCACCCGGAGAACGACCAGTTGATCGACATTTCCGGCGAGGAGATGAAACTGGTCCACGACGGCCCGACCTTCGCCGAACCGCACGATTGCATCCTCGCCCGCCGCGACCAGATCAAGACCCGCAAGATCTGGGACCGCAAGGACCCGTTCTTCGCCGAGACGGTCAAGCGCGCGGAACAGGACGGCATCGACCTGATGAAGGACAACAAGGTCATCCGCGACGGCAACAAGGTCCGCGTCTACATGGTCTCGATGGCGCCCTCCTTCGGCCTCACCGAGTTCAAGGTGAAGCAGGGCGACGAAGTCACCGTGACCATCACCAACCTCGACGAGATCGAGGACGTGACCCACGGCTTCGTCATGGTCAACCACGGCGTCTGCATGGAGATCAGCCCGCAACAGACCTCGTCGATCACCTTCGTCACCGACAAGCCCGGGGTGCACTGGTACTACTGCAGCTGGTTCTGCCACGCCCTGCACATGGAGATGTGCGGGCGGATGCTGGTGGAAAAGGCTTGAGTCACGCCGCGCGGTCGATGACCGGGCGCCGGGCGGGGCCGCTCCTCGCCCTGCTCCTGCTCGGCGTCGCCACGGCCCGCGCGGAGCCGGTCGACGGCCTGCCGCTGCGGGCCGACGGCGATGGCCGCTGGAGCCTGGCGGCGGGCCGCTACACCGGCAACTTCGTCATCGACCGGCCGCTGCACCTGCGCTGCGAGGCCGGCGCCGAACTGGACGGCGGCGGCCATGGCAGCCTGCTGAGCCTGGCCAGCCCCGGGATCACCGTCGAGGGTTGCCGGCTGCGCAACTGGGGACGCAACCTGACCGAACTCGACGCCGCGATCTTCGTCGGCAAGGCCGCCAGCGGCGCCGTGATCCGCGGCAACGACCTGCGCGGCGCGGGCTTCGGCATCTGGCTAGACGCGACGGCGGGCGCGCAGGTGCTCGACAACCGCATCGAGGGCGACCAAAGCGTGCGCTCCCAGGATCGCGGCAACGGTATCCACCTCTATGCGGTGAAGGACGCCCTGGTCCGCGGCAACCGGGTCAGCCATACCCGCGACGGGGTCTACATCGACACCTCCAACGACAGCAGCATCGAAGCCAACCGCTTCGAGGACCTGCGCTACGGCGTGCACTACATGTTCACCCACAACAGCCGGGTGAGCGACAACCTGACCCGGCGCACCCGTACCGGCTACGCGCTGATGCAGAGCCGCAAGCTGACCGTGACCGGCAACCGCTCCATCGACGACGAGAACTACGGCATCCTGATGAACTACATCACCTACTCGACCCTGGCCGGCAACCGCGTCGAAGGCGTGCGCAGCGGCAGCACCGGCGACGCGATGATCTCCGGCGCCGAGGGCAAGGCGCTGTTCATCTACAACTCGCTGTTCAACCGCATCGAAGGCAACAGCTTCGCCGACAGCGCCCTGGGCATCCACCTCACCGCCGGCTCGGAGGACAATCGCATCGCCGGCAACGCCTTCCTCGGCAATCGCCAGCAGGTCAAGTACGTCGCCAGCCGCGAGCAGGAGTGGTCCGCCGACGGCCGCGGCAACTACTGGAGCGACTACCTGGGCTGGGACCGCGACGACGACGGCCTCGGCGACGTCGCCTACGAGCCCAACGACAACGTCGACCGGCTGGTCTGGCTGTACCCGCAGGTACGCCTGCTGTTGAACAGCCCGGGCATCGAGCTGCTGCGCTGGGTCCAGCGCGCCTTCCCGGTGGTGCGCTCGCCCGGCGTGCGCGACAGCCATCCGCTGATGCGGATGCCCGCCGCGGAGCCGAGGCCATGAGCCTGGTCGAGATCGACGGCGCGACCCTGCGCTACGGCGCCCTCACCGCCCTGAGCGGGCTCGACCTGCGCCTGGAGCCGGGCGAGGTGCTCGGCCTGCTCGGCCACAACGGCGCCGGCAAGACCACCACCATCAAGCTGGTCCTCGGCCTGTTGGCCCCCAGCGAAGGCCGCGTGCGGGTCCTCGGCCAGGATGCCAGGAGCCTGGAGGCGCGCCGCCAGCTCGGCTACCTGCCGGAGAACGTGACCTTCTACCCGCAGCTCAGCGGCGCGGAAACCCTGCGCCACTTCGCCCGCCTCAAGGGCGTGGCGCCGGCCGAAGCCGCGCGCCTGCTGGAACAGGTCGGCCTCGGCCATGCCGCCAGGCGGCGCCTGAAGACCTACTCGAAGGGCATGCGCCAGCGCCTCGGCTTGGCCCAGGCGCTGCTCGGGGAACCGCGTCTGCTGCTGCTCGACGAACCGACGGTGGGCCTCGACCCGCTGGCCACCGTCGAGCTTTACCAATTGCTCGACCGCCTGCGCGGCCAGGGCACCGGGATCGTCCTCTGCTCCCATGTGCTGCCCGGCGTCGAGACGCACATCGACCGCGCCGCGATTCTCGCCGGCGGCCGCCTGCAGGTGGCCGGCAGCCTCGCCGAACTGCGCCGCAAGGCGGCCCTGCCGACCCGCGTGCGCCTGGCCAGCCCACGCAACCCGCAGTGGCTCGAACGCTGGCGCCGGGCCGGCCTGGCGGCGCGGAGACTGGACGGCCAGCGCATCGAGGTACTGCTGGACGATGCCGAACGCGACGGCGTGCTCGAAGCGCTGCTGGCCGCGCGCGAGTTCGACCTGGAGATCCTCCCGCCGTCGCTGGAAGACCTCTATCGCCACCACATGTCCGCCGCCCCCGCCGGAGCCACGCCATGCCCGTAGTCTGGACCATCGCCCGCAAGGAACTGGCCGACGGCCTGCGCAATCGCTGGCTGCTGGCGATCAGCCTGCTGTTCGCCCTGCTTTCGGTGGGCATCGCCTGGTTCGGCGCCGCCGCGGCCGGCCAGGTCGGCTTCACCTCGGTGCCGGCGACCGTCGCCAGCCTGACCAGCCTGGCCACCTTCCTGATGCCGCTGATCGCCCTGCTGCTGGCCTACGACGCCATCGTCGGAGAGGAAGAAGGCGGCACCCTGCTGCTGCTCCTGACCTACCCGCTGGAACGCGGCCAACTGCTGCTCGGCAAATTCCTCGGCCACGGCCTGATCCTCGCCCTGGCCACGCTGATCGGCTTCGGCAGCGCGGCGCTGGCGATCCTCGCGCTGGTGCCGGAAGTCGAGGCGGCCACCCTGCTGGGCGCCTTCGGCCGCTTCATGGGTTCCTCGCTGCTGCTCGGCTGCGTGTTCCTCGCCCTGGCCTACGCCCTGAGCAGCCGCGCCAGCGAGAAATCCAGCGCGGCCGGGCAGGCCCTCGGCCTGTGGTTCTTCTTCGTCCTGCTGTTCGACCTGGCCCTGCTGGCGATCCTGGTCCTCAGCCAGGGCCACCTGAGCCCGCGGCTGCTGCCCTGGCTGTTGCTGCTCAACCCGACCGACGTCTACCGGCTGATCAACCTGTCCGGCTTCGACGCGGCCGCCGCCGGCGGGGTGGTTCCCCTGGCCAGCGACCTGCCGGTGTCCGCCAGCGCCCTCTGGCTGGCCCTGGCCCTCTGGGCCTGCGCTGCCCTGGCGCTGGCCCACGGCCTGTTCCGCCGACGCCCCATCTGACTCACGAGGTTCCGCCATGCAACGTCATACCCTCCCCCTGCGCCCTCTGCTCGGCACGCTCCTGCTCGGCCTGCTGCTGGCCGGCTGCGACGCATCGCGGGACGACGCCACGGCACTCGGCCCGGTGCCGATCGCCAGCGGCGACGAATGCCACGTCTGCGGCATGCTCATCGAGGAAATGCCCGGTCCCAAGGGCGAGGCGGTGCTTCCCGGCGCGGTGCGCAAGTTCTGCTCCACCGCCGAACTGTTCGGCTGGTGGCTGCAACCGGAAAACCGCCAGGGCCAGGCGCGCCTGTATGTCCACGACATGAGCCAGGCCGACTGGCGGCACCCCGACGACGCCCGCCTGATCGACGCCACCCGCGCCTACTACGTGGTCGGCATCCAGCGGCCGGGCGGCATGGGCGCCACCCTCGCCTCGTTCGCCGACGAAGAGGCCGCGACGCGCCTGGCGGCCGAGGAAGGCGGCCGGGTACTGCGCTTCGACGAGATCGACCAGGCGGTGCTGCAAGGCGTGGGCGGCGACCACCCGCACCGGCACCCGGCGCACTGAGCGGGGGCCGGAAAGCAGAAAGCCCCTGCCGCGGATACGGCAGGGGCTTTCTTCGCCTGGCGCGACGAGGCGCGGCGGAGGCCTACTTCTCGACGAAGGCGCGCTCGATCAGGTAGTCGCCCGGCTCGCCCATGCGCGGGGAGATCTTCAGGCCGAAGCTATCGAGCACGGCGCTGGTCTCTTCCAGCATGCTCGGGCTGCCGCAGATCATCGCACGGTCGTCCTGCGGGTTCATCGGCGGCAGGCCGATGTCCTCGAACAGCTTGCCGCTGCGCATCAGGTCGGTCTGGCGGCCCTGGTTGCGGAACGGCTCGCGGGTCACCAGCGGGTAGTAGATCAGCTTCTCTTTCACCTGGTCGCCGAAGTACTCGTGTTCCGGCAGGACCTTGGTGATGAAGTCGGCGTAGGCCAGTTCGCTGACCCAGCGCACGCCGTGGACCAGGATCACCTTCTCGTAGCGCTCGTAGGTTTCCGGGTCCTGGATCACGCTGAGGAACGGCGCCATGCCGGTGCCGGTGCTGAGCAGGTAGAGGTGCTTGCCGGGCAGCAGGTCGTCATGCACCAGGGTGCCGGTCGGCTTGCGGCTGACCATCAGCTCGTCGCCTTCCTTCAGGTGCTGCAGGCGCGAGGTCAGCGGGCCGTCCGGGACCTTGATGCTGAAGAACTCCAGGTGCTCTTCGTAGTTCGGGCTGGCAATGCTGTAGGCGCGCATCAGCGGGCGACCCTCGACTTCCAGGCCGATCATCACGAACTGGCCGGTCTTGAAGCGCAGACCCGGGTTGCGGGTGGTCTTGAAGCTGAACAGGGTGTCGTTCCAGTGGTGCACGCTGAGAACGCGCTCGGTGTACAGATTGCTCATCAAAGACTCCTAGGAAAACGCGGGCGCACACCAACAGCAGCAGACGTGACGCAGTTGCGCGGCATTTTATCGGTTGCCAAAATATCCGCAAAATGAATTGTCTGGATAATGCTTATCCAGAATATGGATATGGGATAACGCGATATCGGTCGGCCACCGGCCGCCGAGGGCTCCCATCGCTCCCGCGGACGGGGCGCAAGGATAACCGAGCCAACCCCGCCGGCGGAACGGCAAAATGTCGCGGGGCCTTTCGTTCTAGACGAGGAAGCCTGGATGAAATTCACCCTGCGCCAGCTCGAGGTGTTCGTCGCCGTGGCCCAGCAGGAGAGCGTCTCCCGCGCCGCCGAGGGGCTGTCGCTGTCGCAGTCGGCGACCAGCACCTCGCTCGGCGAGCTGGAGCGGCAGTTCGACTGCAAGTTGTTCGACCGCGCCGGCAAGCGCCTGACCCTCAATGCCCTCGGCCGCCAGTTGCTGCCGCAGGCGGTGGCGCTGCTCGATCGCGGCGAGGAAATCGAGAACCTGCTCAACGGCAAGACCGCCTTCGGCTCCCTCGACCTCGGCGCCACCCTGACCATCGGCAACTACCTGGCCACGCTGCTGATCGGCGCCTTCATGCAGCGCCAGCCGGACTGCCGGGTACGCCTGCACGTGCACAACACCGCCCAGGTGGTGCAGCAGGTCGCCCACTACGAGCTGGACCTGGGCCTGATCGAGGGCGACTGCCGGCACCCGGACATCGAGGTGCAACCCTGGATGGAGGACGAACTGGTGGTGTTCTGCGCCCCGCAGCATCCGCTGGCGCGCCGCGACGGCGCCGATCTGGAGCGGCTGGCGCGCGAAGCCTGGATCCTCCGCGAGCAGGGCTCCGGCACCCGCCTGACCTTCGACCAGGCCATGCGCCATCAGCCGCGGCCGCTGAACATCCGCCTGGAGCTGGAACACACCGAGGCGATCAAGCGTGCCGTGGAATCCGGCCTGGGCATCGGCTGCATTTCCCGGCTGGCCCTGCGCGACGCCTTCCGCCGCGGCAGCCTGGTGCCGGTGGAGACGCCCGGCCTGGACCTGCGCCGGCAGTTCTACTTCATCTGGCACAAGCAGAAGTACCAGACCGCGACCATGCGCGAGTTCCTCGACCTGTGCCGCAGCGAGACCGCCGGGGTCAGCCGCAGCGACGAGATCGTGCTGCCGCTGATTCCCTGACTCAGTCGGCCAGGGACAGGTTGCCGTCGCGGTACTGGCGGTACGAGGTATAGGGCAGCACGAGGGTGTCGATCACCCCGGACAGCGCGAAGTCGAGGGCCAGCACCTCGAGGATGCCGTCGGACTGCGCCGGCGCCACCGGGGAACCGGTCTTCACGTTGAGCCGGCAGAAGGTGTAGCTGACCCCGCTGTATACCCGCGGCAGGCTGCTGCAGGCAGTGTTCTGCAGGCGCAGGTCATGCGCGGCGCTGGCGTCGCCGCGCGCCAGCGTGTTGACCGAACCGCAGCCGCCGAGCGCGGCGCCCCCCAGAAGCACCAGCAAAGAAAGCCCCGAACGAAACATTCCTTCATCTCCCTCTGCGAACGCCGGCCGAGTATGGCCGGCCTTGCGCCGCTTCACCAACCCTTGACGTTGTCCCAGCGCCAGTTGCGGTACTGGTACAGCAGCGTGCCGAGCAGCGCGTAGGTGGCGGCCATGCCCAGCAGCACCAGGACATGGTCGCTGACCTCGCGCAGCGGCAGGTCCATCTGGTTCATCTCGGCGATGGCGCGGATCGCCCAGGTCGAGGGGATCGCGTCGGCCAGCCAGCGCACCCAGTCCGGCATGGCCTGCTCCGGCCAGCTGTAGCCGGCCATGTAGAACAGCGGCAGGGTGATGAAGGTCATGGTCAGGTACACCGACTCCTCGGTGGGCAACAGCTCGGCGATGAACTCGCTGAGGGCGATCACCGCGACCAGGAACGGCAGGACTATCCCCAGCAGCATGAAGAACGAGGCCGACTGGCGGTAGCCCAGCAGGTGCGGCCAGATCACGTAGAAGAGCATCGCCAGCACGGTCCAGATCAGCAGTTGCGCGCTGTAGCGACCGAAGCGGGTCGACAGCGGCTGGCGCATGTAGCGCGGGGTGCCGCCGCGCAGCATGATGTTGCCGCGGGTGCAGCCGAGCAGCAGGCTGTGCTGCAGCATCAGCGACAGCAGCCCGGGCAGGACGATGGCGGCGAAGCTGGTGCCGGGGTTGAACAGGTCGGTCAGTTGCCCCACCAGCGGGCTCAGCAGCACTTGCGCCTGGGTCGCGGTGAAGCCTTCGCGCTCCAGCAGCGCGGCGTTGTAGCGGTTGGTCAGCGTGCTGTAGACCGCCGAGATGTCCTGCTGGATCTGCCCATTGGCCATGCGGTTGGTGGCGTCACCGAAGTACGGGATCACCAGCGCCTCGCCACGCAGCAGGCGCTTCTCGAAATCCACCGGAATCACGATGATCGCGTACAGTTCGCGCCAGGCCAGGTCGCGGCGGGCCTGCGGCAAGCTGTCGTAGCCGACCACCGCGACCTTCGGCGCCGCATCGAGCAGGCGGGTCAGTTCGCGCGACACGCTGCTGTGGTCCTCGTCGACCACCGCCACCGGCAGGTCGAGGGCGGTGTGGTTCAGGTACGGCAGCGAGGTGATGCACACCGAGGCCACCACCATCAGCCACATCGGCTTGGCCAGCATGGCCTTGAGGGTTTCCCGGAGGATCTGCAGGTAGTTCTTCATGTCGGGCTCAGGTCCAGGCGGCTGCGCAGGCGCATCTTGGCGATCATGTAGGCGATCAGCGGGTACAGCGCCAGCTTGGCGCAGGTGTAGAGCGCCGAGTTGGGCGGCGCCTGGCGCAGGAACTGGTCGAACAGGCCGTGCAGGGTATGGGTCAGCGGCTCGGCCTCGGCGATCACCCGCGCCAGGGTCGGCATCGCCAGTTCCGGGATCAGCACCCCGGAGTAGGTCTGGGCGATGCCGATCAGCATGCCCACCAGGGAATAGGCGGTGAAGCGGTTGGCGGTGAAGACGAACAGGATCAGTCCGACGCTCTGCGCGGCGATCACGTAGAACAGCGTGATCATCAGCATCGCCAGCGGGCTGCCGTTGATCCGCGCGCCGGAGAACGCCACCAGCAGGAAGATCTCCAGCATCAGCAGTGCGGTGAACAGCAGCGTGTACGGCGCCAGCTTGCCCAGCAGGCGCACGCCGAGGGCCTTGGCCCGCAGGATATGCGGCGAGGAGGCGCGCAGCTCCGGCGCCTCGCGGGCCAGCACGTGGACCATGGCGACGATCACGAACAACTGCAGCAGGTGCACGATGGCGGCGAACTGCTGGTAGTAGATGTAGTTGCCGCTGGCGTTGAACAGGCTGTCGTAGGACACGCTGATGCTCGCCAGGTGCGGCAGCGCCGCCGGCATCCCGGCCGCCAGGCGCGGGCGCAGCTCGCCGTTGAGACTGGCGACCAGCGCCGAGAAATCCTGGGTGGCGGCGTAGCCAGCCGAATACAGCAGCGCGTTGTAGTACAGCTCGGCCTTCGGCGCGCGCCCGCCGAGCACGTCGGCCTCGAAGTCCGGCGGGATATAGAGCAGGGCATAGGCGTCGGCCCGGCGGATCGCGTCGAGTCCCTCCGGGACGCCGTCGGGAACCAGCAGCACCTGGGCGTGGGAGGTCGCGTCGAGCTCGCGGACCAGCTTGCGCGACAGCTCGCTATGGTCCTTGTCGACCACCGCCACCGGCATGTCCAGCAGGGTGCCGGCCTGGTAGACGCCGCTGATCACGCCGAACAGCAGCAGCGGCCAGCACCAGCCGAGCCAGTGGATGGTCCAGCTGCGGCAGGCGATCCGCGTCTCGGTGTTGAACGCCTGGACGAAACGCCCGGCGTTGCGCTTCAGCGCGGCCCAACCCATCGCTCAATGGGTCCAGCGCCACAGCGCGCTCATGCCCGGGCGCAGGCCGGGGGTGGGCCGCAGCGGATAGAAGCGGGTCTCGAAGGTCTTCAGGTCGAAGTCGCCGGTGGCGCGGGTCGCGCGCCTGGTCGAGAAATCGCCCAGCGGAGCGATGTAGCGCAGTTCGGTCTCGACCTCTGCGCCACCCAGGCCGGGCACCTGCATGACGATGTGGTCGCCCTTGCGGACCTTGGCCAGGATGTCCTCGCGCAGGTTGAAGACGAAGTAGCTGTCGTCCAGCCGCACCAGGGTCAGCAGTGGACTGTAGGCGTTGATCAGCTCGCCCTGCTCGGCGGGGATCGGCCCGACCTCGCCGTCCACCGGCGCGCGCACCTGCAGGTCATCGGTCTGCGCCTGCAGCTCGGCGATCTGCGCGTCGGCCCGGCGCACCGCGGCCTGCAACGCCTGGCGGCGCTCCTCGCGATCGCCCTTGAGGCCTTCGTCGAGGTTGGCCCGGGCCTCGGCGACGCGATCGCGGGCGACGTCGCGCTCGCGGCGCGCCAGGTCGAACTGGGTGCGCGAGAGAAAGCCGCGCTCGACCATCTGCTGGTTGCGCTGGAAGTCCGCCTCGGCGTTGCGCAGCTCGGCCTCGGCCTGGGCCAGGCTGGCCCTGAGCGCGCGGATGCTCTCTTCGCGGGTGCCGTGGAGCGACTCGTCGAGCTGCGCCTGGGCCTGGTTGCGCGCCGCGTGCAGAGCATCGAGCTGGGCTTCCAGCTCGGGGCTGTCGAGACTGACCAGCAGGTCGCCGCGCTTCACGTCGTCGCCGCGCCGCACATGCAGGACCTGCACACGGCCCTTGGCCTTGGAGGACACGATGACGTTGGTGGCGTCCGCCTCGCCCTGCAGCAGCAGGGGCGGGTTGTGCAGCCGCAGGTAAAGGGTGATGGCGACGATCGCGAGGATCAGCAGCGGGGTAAAGAGTTTCCATCCCTTCATGGGGCAGGCTTCCTGAATACGACCGGGCGATGGTAGTACATTGCCGGGCCGTTGCGCTGGCCGGTGCGGCGGAGGAAACCCGGCGCCTGCCGGGTCCCGCCGGGCGCGGGGACCGGCGGTATGGAAAATCAGGATTCGCCTTCAGGATCCTCGCTCGCCACCCGCCGCGGCGCGGCCCCTTCGGCCTTCGCCGAGGGGAAGCGCGCCGAGGCGTAGCGCACCACCAGGATCGCCAGGGCGAGCAGGAGCAGCGCCACCGAGACCAGGATGATACCGTCGTCCGGCGTGTGGTTGTGCTGGATGTCGGCGATCATCAGACGGGTCAGCGCGGTCATCGCCACGTAGATCAGGAAGCGCACCGGCATGTGGTTGGTCTTGAAGTAGATGCCGACCATCGCGCCCAGCTCGAGGTAGATGAACAGCAGGAGGATGTCGTCGATCGACGCATGCCCCTTGTCCAGCATCCCCAGGAACGCCGCGCCCGCCGCCCAGAACACCGTGGCGCCGATGGCGAACAGCGCCAGGTAGTGGAAGGCCTCCACCAACAGGTTGCCCAGGCTCTCCGCCTGGTGGTGCATGCGTGCGCGCAGGCGCTCGGCCCAATTCTGTTTCATAGCGACTCCCGACGAAGACGACGGCCACCTGGCCCGAAGCGTGCAAGGCCCAGGCCAAGGCACGTGCGCAGATAGACGTCCGCACGTCGGCGCAGGGTACAGCCCGGCGGTGACAAAGAACTTTCCGGGCGGCACCCAGTCCCAACCAGCACGACAGCATTCAGGTGGCCCGCCATGACCGACAGCAGCCCTTTCCAGCTCCTCACCGCGGCCTTCCAGGCCGAGTACCGGGTCAACCTCAGCCTGGAGCGGCCGGACGGCAGCATCGTCCTCACCCTCTCCAACGAGCGCGGGGTCGCCGCCAAGCGCCTGATCCGCCCGGCGCAACTGCACGACATGGAGCAATTGCAGCGGATGATCGAGAGCATCCGCTTCGGCATCGCCATCGAAAACGGCACCAGCGCGCCGCAACTGTTGCAGTCGATGACCCAAGGCAAGGCACGCTGGCCGATAGCTATCTGATGGCAGCGGCGACCCGCGCGCGTTCGTCGCCGGCGCCGAAGTAGGCGGCCAGCACCGCCAGGTCGCGGTCTTCCAGCACTCCCGCCAGCTGGCGCAGGCGCAGCCAGGCGTTGAGGTAGGCGTAGCGCGCTTCCGCCAGGTCGCGGCGGGCGCCGTAGAACTGCTGTTCGGCGTCCAGTACATCGCGATTGACCCGCTCCCCGCCGGCGACGCTACGCCGCGTCGCCGTCACCTGCTCGCGCGCCGCCGCCACCGCCATCTCGTAGGCACGCACCTTGGCCAGGCTGCTGGCGGTCAGGTCGAACTGGCTGTGCAGGTCATTGATCACACTGGCCACCTGGGCATCCAGCTCGGCCTGGGCCTGGGCGTACTTGTCGCCGGCCTGGCGGGTCGCCGCCGATACCCGACCGCCCTCGAACAGCGGCAGGCTCAGGCGCAGGCCGATGCTGTCGGTGTCATATTTCTGATCGTAGGTGCTTTCCGAGGCCGAGTGCGTCTTGCTGCTGCTGGCGTAGAGGCTGAGCCTGGGCAGGTGGCCGGCGCGGTTGCGCTCCACCTCGTGGGCCGCCGCCTCCAGCGCATGGCGCTGGGCGCCCAGTTCGGCGTTGCGCTGCAGGGCGACCTCGCGCCAGGCCTCGAAGGTCGCCGGTTGCAGGCGCAGCGCCGGAAAGCGCTCGCGCGGCGCGGCCAGTTCGTCGTTTTCCAGCGCCTGGCCGAGCATCGCTTCCAGCGTGCGCCGGGCGGCGGCGGCGCGGTCGCCGGCGGCGATCTCCTCGGCGCGGGTCAGGCTCAACCGGGCGCGGGTCTCCAGCAGGTCGGTGCGGGTGCCCTCGCCTTCCTCGAAGGCCCGCTGGTTGAACGCCAGCTGGTTTTCCAGGGCGCGCCGTTGGGCCTCGGCCAGGGCCACCTGCTCGCGGGCGAACAGGGTTTCGCTATAGGCGGCGAACAGGCGCACCGCCAGTTCCTGGCTGCGCCCGCGGAACTGTTCGTCGGCGAACAGCGCCTGGGCCTCGCCCTGGCGGTAGCGCGCGTAGGCCTCGTAGTCGAACAGCGGCTGTTCCAGGCTGAGGGTCGAGGCGTAGCTGCGATAGTCGCGCTCGACGCGGGCGTCGCCCTGGCTGACGGTGGAATCGTTGCGCGCCTTGTTGTAGTCGTAGCGCAGGCTCGGCAACAGGCCGGCGCGACCGATGGCGCGGTTCTCGCCGCCGGCGCGGCGCTCGTGGAGCGCCGCCTGGAAGGTCGGGTCGTGGCGCACCGCCAGTTGATAGGCGTCCAGCAGGCCCAACGCCTGGGCCGAGGAGGCCGAAAGCAGGGCGGACAGCAGCAGGCAGGCTCGCAGACGAGTCATTCTTCCCCAGCGCCAGGTGGGTGCGGTCGGTCAGCGGCTTGAACAGGTAGTTCAACAGCGAGCGCTCGCCGCTGCGGACGAAGGCCTCCACCGGCATGCCCGGACGGATCTCCAGACCGGCCAGGCGGCGCACGCCTTCTTCACCGACGCGGATGCGCATCCGGTAGTACGGCGCCTCGGTTCGCTCGTCCACCAGCCGGTCGGCCGAAACCAGGGTCACTTCGCCCGCCACCCGCGGTGTAATGCTCTGGTTGAAGGCGCTGAACATCAGTTCCACCGGCAGGCCGACGCGGACCTTGTCGACCATTTCCACCGGCAGCCGGGCGTCCACCAGCAGCGGCTGGCGTTCCGGAAGGATTTCCATCAGTTGCTGGCCGGGCGCGATCACGCCGCCCTCGGTGAACACTTCCTGGCCGACCACCAGGCCGGCGACCGGCGCCCTTACCTCGCTGTTGGCCAGGTCGAAGCGCGCGCTGGCCAGGCGGTTGCGCAACTCCTCGGCGCGCACCTGGGTGTCGGCCAGGCTGGCGCGCACCTCTTCCTGGAACTTCTCCCGCCGCTGGGCCATGCGCAGGCGCAGTTCGAGGATCTGCCGGCGGGTACTGCCGAGGCTGCCGAGGTCGCCGGCGATTTCGCCGTTGACCTGGGCCAGCAGGCGTTCGCTGTCGAGCAGGCGGTTGCGCGGCACGTAGCCTTCGCTGGCCAGCTGGCGCAGGCCGCGCAATTGCTCCTCGAGAGCGGCGCGCTGCTGTTCCTTGCTGCGCAGCGCGGCTTGCAGGCCGTCCAGTTGCGCCTGGCTGCCGGCGACCGTCTCGGCGAGGCCATCGAGTTCCAGGCGCAACGCTCGTCGACGGCTGTCGCGCAACTGCCGCTGCTGTTCCAGCAGGGTCGGCAGGCGCGGGTCGTCCACCGCCAGCAGCTCGGCGGGAAACTCGATCCGCGCCTTTTCATCACGCTCGGCGCTCAACCGCGCCAGGCTCGCCAGCGCCGCCAGGTACTGGGCGAACAGGCCATCGGCCTGGGCCCGGGCCTGGGTAGCGTCCATTTCCAGCAGTACCTGCCCCGCCTCCACCCGTTCGCCTTCGTGCACGCGGATATGCCTGACCAGGCCACCAGTGGGATGCTGCACGGCCTTGCGGCTACCGGCCACCATGACCTTGCCGGAGACCCCGACGCCCTTGTCCAGCGGCGCCAACCCGGCCCACAGGAGGAAGCCGACGAAGCCGAGCAGCACCAGCCCCCAGCCGAGCCGGGAAAAACGCTTTTCGTCCAGCTCCGGCGCCAGGCCGCCTGTGCCGACTTCGCGCAACCGCGCCCGCCCGTTCATCGCGTCGCTCCTCCCGGCACACCGCCGACCGGCATGCCCGGTCCCGGCCGGTAGCCGAAACCGAACGCCGGCGTCGGCCGTGCCGGTGCCGCAGCGGCCGACGCCGGCGAGGCGCTGGCGAGCACCTCGGCCGTCGCGCCGAAGCGCTGCAGACGCCCGGCGTGCAGCAGCAACAGCTTGTCGGTCAGCGCCAGCACCGCCGGCTTGTGGGTCACCAGCACCAGGCTGCTGCCCTGTCGGCGCATCGCCACGATGGCCTCGGCCAGGGCCGCCTCCCCCGCCTCGTCGAGGCTGGCGTTGGGTTCGTCGAGCACGATCAGCGCCGGCCGCCCGTACAGCGCACGGGCCAGGCCGATGCGCTGGCGCTGGCCGCCGGAGAGACCGGCGCCACCGTCGCCCAGGCGCGTGTCGTAGCCCTGCGGCAGGCGCAGCACCAGATCGTGCACGCCGGCCAGGCGCGCCGCCGCCACCACCTTCTCGGCGTCCACCTCGGCGAAGCGCGCGATGTTCTCGGCGATGCTGCCGGCGAACAGCTGCACGTCCTGGGCCAGGTAGCCGATGTGCGGCCCCAGTGCCGCCGCGCTCCACTGCCGCAGGTCGGCACCATCCAGGCGCACCGCGCCGGACAACGGCTGCCAGGCGCCCACCAGCAGGCGCGCCAGGGTCGACTTGCCGGAACCGGACGGACCGATCACGCCAAGCGCTTCGCCGGGTTCCAGGGTGAAATCGAGGTCCTGCAGCAATGCCTGCTCGCGTCCCGGCGCGGCCGCGCAGAGCCGTTCGACGCGCAACGCGCCGCGCGGCGCCGGCAGCGGCATGCCCGCGGCGGCCGGCGGATTCTCTTCGAGCAGCCGCGCCAGACGCTCGTAGGCCTGGCGCGCGCCGCTCCATTGGCGCCAGACGGCGATCAGCTGGTCGATGGGGCTGAGCACGCGACCCATCAGGATCGAGCCGGCGATCATCATCCCCGGGGTGATCAGGCCTTCCACCGCCAGCCAGGCGCCGAGACCGAGCACCAGCGACTGCAAGGCCAGGCGCACGCCCTTGGAGGTCGCGCCGATCGCCGCGCTGCGCTCGCTGCCGAGGTTCTGCCGGGCAAGGAAGGCCTGGTGCTGGGCGAACCAGCGCGCGCGCATGGCCGGCAACATGCCCAGTGCCGCCAGGGTTTCCGCCTGGCGCAGGTTGGCCGCGGCCTGCTGGGTGGCGAGGATCGACAGTTGCCCGGCCTCGGCCAGCGGCTCGCGCGAGCGGCTTTCGTTGATCCAGGCGAGCAGCACCAGCGACAGCGCCCCGGCCAGGGCGAGCAGGCCGAGCCAGGGGCTGAAGAGGAAGATCACCAGCAGGTAGAGCGGGAACCAGGGCGCGTCGAAGAAGGCGAACAGGGCATTGCCGGTGAGGAACTGGCGCAGGTTGGTCAGGTCGTTCAGCGCCTGCCCGGCGGCCTGTTCGCCGCGCTCCAGGCTGGCGCGGAAGGAAGCGTCGTAGATACGCTGGTTGAGTTGCATGTCGAGCTGGCCACCGAGGCGGATCACCACCAGGCTGCGCACCCACTCCAGGGCGCCGAGCAGCAGATAGAGGCCGAGCACCATGAGGGTCAGCATCAGCAGGGTCATCTCGTTGCCGGAGCCAAGCACCCGGTCGTAGACCTGCAGCATGTACAGCGAGGGCGCCAGCATCAGCAGGTTGATCACCGCGGTGAACAGCGCGACGCTGCGCAGCGCCGGGCGGAAGCGGCCGAGGGTGGCGAGGATTTCATTGCGCGGCGAGGCCGGCCGGAGCTTCATCGGGTTCGGGTCCTGTGGCTGTCCGGATCGCGAGCGCGCCCGGAGGACGTTGCGGCAGTCTCCGCTTGCCGTCGGCGGCCGGCGGAGGAACAATCCTGGTCCGCCGTCGCCACGGGTTCGAAGCGAGGCGACGGCGGCATCCTGCGCCGGAGAGGAGCGCCAACTCCTCTCCGGCCTTTCTCGGAACCTGTCCACGAGCGAGTCGCGGACGCTTCCTCAGGCCGCCAGGGCCAGGTCCTGCGGCAGCTCCTGCACACCGACCAGGCCGACGTCCGCCGCGGCAGTCGCCGGGGTGGCATGGGCGACACCGGCGGCGGCCAACTGGTCGAAGGTGGAGTTGATCGACAGGCTCGGGTCGACCGCCTTCAGCAGCGCGTCGATCTGCCCCTGCAGGGCGCTGCTGTCGCCGCTCATCAGGCCGTAGACCACCTTGTGCACGGTGCCGTCGCGGCCCTGGGCGATCGGTGAATCCAGGCCCAGGTTGCCGAAGCTCACCTCCTGGCTGTCCAGGGTGTAGCCACCGCTGGAAGCGCCGCCGGTCAGGGTGTCGCCGAGGGCGATGCTGTCCAGCTTGCCCCACAGGGTGTGGCTGGGGTTGCTGAACAGGGTGTAGTGGAGGTCGCCGCCGGCGATGAAGGCCGCGTCGCTGGCGGTGCTCTTCAGCGCGTACTGGCTGCCGTCGAACGGACCGGGGTTGAAGCCGCCGGTATTGGCGCCGTCCACCACCTGGCCGGGACGATGGTTGACGTCGCCGAAGTAGGCCGACCAGTCCGCCAGGTAGTCCGCCACGGTCCAGCCGCTGTAGGTGGTGCTGTAGGAAATCGAAATGCTCATGCCAAAACTCCAATTCAACGAGTGATGAATGCCGGAGCGCACGGATGTCCGCTCCGGTTTTGCCCTTCACTGGGCAAAACGGGGTCAGAACTGGTATTCGAGGGTGCCTTGCAGGGTCCGCCCGCGGCCGAGGGTGAAGGCCAGCACGTCGCCCAGCGGCACCAGGTAGGCACGGTCGGTGACGTTCTCCATGGCCAGGCGCAGGGTCAGCTCGTCGCTCACCCGGTAGCTGCCGTACAGGTCGTAGACGGTGTATTCCTTCCAGTCGGCCGGGTACACGCCGGTCTGCGAGACCGTCGGCGCGCCACCGCCGGAAACCGAATAGCCCTCGCTGTAGCGGGCCCGTGCGCCGACATCCAGCCTGCGGTCGAAGAAGCGCATGCCCAGGGTCAGCGAGCCGCGGTCCATCGGCATGTGTTCGGCGGAACCGAGCACCGCGCTGCAATGGGTGGCGGCGTTGGCCTGCTCGTCCGGACGCATGTCGATCACCGGCGCGCGGCGACCGCTGCCCTTCACCGTCTGGGTGACACCGCCGAGCCAGGCGGTCTTCGAGCAGAAGTCGTTGCTGCCGATCATGTGCGTGTAGGAGAACTGCCCGTAGGCCAGCCCGGCGTCGTAGTCGAGCTGGTACTCGACGCCACGGAAGCGCGTGGTGTCGAGGTTGTTGACGTAGGCGCTGTTGCCGATCCCGGCCATGCCGTAGCCCGGCGGCTGCATGCCCATGCCCATGAAGATGAAGTCGTCGACCCGGGTGTCGAAGTAGGCGACCTTCAGGCCCAGGCGGTCGTCGCTGAACCAGAGGTTCTCCTTCAGCACGTTGAAGCCGACTTCCCAGGCCTTCGAGCGCTCCGGACCGAGGAACGGGTTGGGATACATGTTTTCCGCGCCGCCGCCATGGGGGCGGCCGGTGATCAGGCTCTCGGTCACCGCCGGCGGGCGCCAGCCCTTGCCGTAGGTGGCGAACAGCTGCAACCAGTCGACGCCGGGCTTGACCGACAGGCCGAAGGTCGGCGAGAAGCGCCCCTCCTCGCGGTCGACGGCGTATTGCAGCGGCATGTTGGTCTGCCGGGTGGTGCCGAGGATGAAGGTGCGCGCGTTGAAGCCGGTGTCGCCGCGCAGGCGGTAGCGGTCGTAACGCAGCCCGGCGTTGAGGTTGAGCCAGTCGTCGTAGTCGTAGTCGAGACGGGCGAACAGGCTGCCGAGGGCGCGGTCGCCCTTTGGGGTCATGCCTTCGGCCGCGGGAAAGCCGACCGCCGAGCTGCTCGCCCGCGGCTGGCTGGAGTCCGGCCGCACCTTGTCGTAGAAGAATTCCAGGCCGTAGTTGGCGCGCAGCGTGGAGAGATCGCCGAGGGCGAAGCTCGAGGTGTTCTGCGCCTGCACGCCGTAGGTGTCGGTCTGGTAGGTGATCGAGTAGCCGGGGGTGATACCGCGTTGCAGGGTCTGCTGCCGGTTGCGGTTGTCGACGTAGTAGAGCTTGGCCCTGAAGTCCACCAGCGGGTTGTCCGGCGCGTAGCTGTAGTCGATGGCGAAATTCTGCGCGCGCACATCGCTGCTGCCGAGCTTTTCCCAGAGCGCCTGGTTCCCGGTGTCGAGCATGTTGGCGTCGTCATAGGACACCTGGGTGGTCAGGTAGCTGAATTGCAGACGCTGGTCCTGCGGCAGGGCGACGCCGAGCTTGGCCAGTCGCGAGCGCATCACGTAGCCGGAGTAGGCCACCGGCGAATGCTTGACCCGCTGCCCGGCCTCGGGATTGAACCAGGCGCCGGTGCGCAGTTCGCCGATGCTGCCCTTGGTTCCCGGGTCGTAGTCGCCCAGGTGGCGCTCGCTGGCGGCGACCAGCATGTCCCAGGCGTCGGTACCGATGGCGAAGGCCGCGCTGCCGATGAAGTGGGTGCCGTTGGCATCGCCGCCCAGGCCGCTGGTGACACGTATCCGCCCACCGACCTGCTTGCCCGGCTTGACCAGGTCGCGGGCTTCCAGGGTGCGGAAATTGGCGATCCCGCCGATCACCCCGGCGCCGCCCATGGCCGAGCTGGCGCCCTTGTCGATGACCACCTCGCTGAGCAGTTCGGGATCGACGTAGAGCGTCCCGTTGCGCTGCTGGTGGCCGCTCTGCTGGTAGTTCTGGCGCATGCCGTCGACCGACATGTTGACCCGCCCGTAGTCCTGGATGCCACGGATGTTCACCGACAGGCCGGGGTCCTGCTGGCTCACCGAGGAGTACACCCCGGGGGTTTCCTCGAGCATGTCGGCGGCATGCCGCGGCGGGTTGCGCTCGATCTGCTCGCGGCCGATCACGCTCACCGAGTGCGGCGTCTGGTAGACCCAGTCATCCGGACGCGCGGCGGAGATCACCGAGGGCGACATCCGCACCAGGTCGTCCTGGCTGACGCGGATCAGGCTCAGTTGGTCCTTGCCGGAAAAGCGGTATTCCACCGGGCTGCCCTGGAGCATCTGGCTCAGGCCGTCGGCCAGCACGTATTCGCCGTGCACCGCCGCGCTGCCGAGACCGGCGAAACGCTGGCTGTCGAAGAACACCTGGACCCCGGCCTGCTCGGCGAATTGCAGCAGGGCGCGGTTCAGCGCTTGTGCCGGAATGTCCAGCCGGACCCGGCGCAGCGCGGTCTGCTGTTGGCTAGCCGCATCCGCCCCGTCTTGCGCATGCAGGGGTAGCGCGGCGGATCCCAGCAGGGCCAGACCCAGTCCCAGGGCCAGTTGCGCCCCCTTGCGACCGCCTCGCACGGCACTCCATCCACGATGCTTCATGACAGCGCCTACACTCCATCGTTTATGTAATAAGAATCAGTCTCGTTAAGAGAACGATGGAGGCAGGGAAAGTCAGTAACGGAAATCGAGAAAATTTTTCGGCCGCGGGATCGGCGGCTCGAGGATTGCGCTTTCCAGCACCTGAAGGAACCAGCGCAGGGGACGAATGCCCGGTCCGTGGTCGACGCTCTCGGAAGCGATCGCGCCGCTCAATACAGCAGCGTCACTCCCGCCAGGCTCAGGCTGTGCACTCCCAGCTCGTCGCTGATCGACTGCAACGACGCCTCCAGATCGGCGACCCGGAAGACCCCGCTGACCCGCCGCTGCGCCAACGCACCGGGAGCCACCAGCAAATGCCCCGGCCGGTAGCGGTTGAGTCGCGCCACCACTTCGCCCAGCGGCTGGTCGTCGAAGACCAGCAGGCCGCGCCGCCAACTGGTCAGATCGTCGAGGCGACCGTCCAACGGTGCCTCGACGCCGCCCTCCGCGCTGTAGCGCAGGCTCTCGCCCTCGCCCAGTTCGCGGCGCCCGACGGTCCCCGTGCGCGGATGCTCCAGGGCCACCGCGACGCGGTGTTCGAGCACGCCGACCTGGACGCTGCCGTCGGCGTTGCGGCTGACCAGGAAGCGCGTACCCAGCGCGCGGATGTTGCCGCCGGCGCTCTCCACCACGAACGGCCGCGGTTCCCAAGCGTCGCGCGGCGCGGCGCGGAAGATCGCGCCGCCCTCGATCAGGCGCACCCGCCGCTCGCGGCTGTCGTAGGCGACGTCGATGGCGCTCTGTGCGTCCAGTTCGACCACGCTGCCGTCGGCCAGGCGCAGGGTGCGCACCTCGCCCTTGCCGGTGGCGTGGTCGGCCAGCCAGACCACCCCGCCGTCGCGCTCGTTCCAGGCGCCACCCAGGGCCAGCAGCAGCACCGCCGCCACCGCCCCGCGCCGCCAGCCCTTGCGCCGTCCCCAGCGACGCCGCGGCGCTTTGGCAACCGACAGCGCCGGAGCGGTCGCCACCGGTTCGGCCAGCAACCCCAGCTGTCTCCAGGTCTGTTGCGCCAGCGCCAGCGCGGGCGGATGCCGGGGATCGGCCGCCAGCCAGCCGTCCAGCGCTTCGCGCCGGGCCCGGTCGAGGTCGCCGCCGTCCAGGCGGACCGCCCATTCGGCGGCCTGCTGGCGGATCTGCTGTTGTTCCTGGGGGCTGTTCACGTGCGGCTCTCGTTGGTCGTTATAGAGGTTCAGACGCGCGAACCGGCAAGACTCGGTAATCCATTCAGCGGGAATCCTCGAGTGCCTGCATCACATGGGCCAGGGCGCGGGCCAGGTGCTTCTGCACCGAGCTATCGGAGATTTCCAGGCGCCTCGCCACCTCGGCATGGGTCAGCCCTTCCAGGCGGTTGAGTCGAAAGATCTCACGGGTGCGCGGCGGCAGTTCGGCGACTGTCTCGCGCAGGCGGGCAAGCGCATCGGCATCCACCGCGGACTCCTCGGGGCCGGGCTGGTCGGCGACGAACCCGGCGAAGTCGTCGCCCGGCCGGGTCTCGGTGCAGCGCCGCCGTTCCTGCCGGTAATGGTCGATGGCGAGGTTGTGCGCGGTGCGGTAGAGGTAGGCATCGACATGCTCGATCGGCTCCTTGTGCCGCTGCTCGGCCAGGCGCAGGAAGCTCTCCTGCGCGAGGTCCGCGGCCAGGTGCGGATCGCGGGTCTTGCGCAACAGATACGCCTGCAACTTCCGGGCATGCCTGAGAAACAGTGCCTTGAGATCCTGCTCCGCCAACGGCGCATCCACCCACGTCCTTCCAGAAGGCCAGCAGCATATTTTTTATGATAATGATTTTCAATCGTATTGTTGGATGTCCGGGGTTCAGCCGAACACCGACCCGCCGCTGAGGTAGGCCAGCCCCGCGCCGAAGACCGCCAGTGCCAGCGGCGCGCGCATCGGTGCGTCGTTGATGGCGAAGGCCAGTTGCGCCAGCGGAAACAGCAGCAGGCAGAGCAAGGCGCAGGGGATCGAGCGCCGCCCGCCGCTGGCCACGGACCAGACATAGGCGATGAGCAGGAGGGCGAAACCGAGTTCGTGCATGCCGGGCATCCGTGCGGGCGGGAAGGACGTGCCGCAGGCGCGGCGGCCAGGCGCGCAACCTTAGCAGAACCCGGGTAGATGGGGAAAACCCGGTGCGGCGCCGACCGCACCGGGCTCGCTCAGTTGCCGCTGCAACCGTTGCCCCAGGCCTTGTACTCGACGGTATGCCGCTCGCCCTGCGAATCCTCGTAGACCAATCGTGCCGGGACGATGCCGCAGGCATTCCACAGGTCGGTCTTGTAGATCACCCGGGCGATGTCCAGGCGGCCGTCCACGTAGTGCTGGCGGAGGGACTTCGAATCCGGGTTGGGTCCATAGGGCTGTTGCTGCGCCTGGGCCAGCGGCGCCAGGCCGAGCAGCGCGACAAGTGCCAACGGGATCACTCTCATGAGGATGTCTCCTTGGTAGAACGTTCAGCCCGAAACTACGCTGCGGAGACTGTCAGGCCCATGAGCCCGGCATGACATTTCTGTCAGACGAAGACCATCGTGGCAATGCGCCGGCAATCCTGGTGCTATCCAGATGCGGCAGGACGCCATATACTGTATGGATAACCAGTCAAAGCAACCTTGCGACTCAGAAGGCACAGAGGTGATGAATGGCCGTCGAAGTGGTGTACCGCAGCAGCCGGGATCAGGAGCGTTTGTTCATGGACAAGGCTGAAGCCGATCGTTACGACAAGATGCTGGAACTGGCGGAAACGCTGGCCGAAGTGCTGCAGAAGGCGGTGCCGTCGCTGAAGGAGGAGCAGGTGGAAGAGCTGGGCATCTTCATGGCGAAGAACCGCGATGCCTTCGCCCGCGCCTTCAAGAACCAGCCCGACGCCCTCAACGAACTGTTCGAGGAAAACGCCGCGGACGAATGAGCCACCGCTGCAAGCAAAGCGCAAGGAGCCGAAACATGCCGCGACAACTTGCCGGTCTGCTGTGCGCCCTCCTCGGCCTCGCCGGCGCCCCTGCACTCGCCTGCCCGTTCCAGGCCACGGACGCCGAGACACCGACAGCCTCTGCCGGCGCCGCGCAGGTCCTGGCCCTGGGCGGCCCCGGCAGGCTGCAACTCGACCTGCAACGGGCCCCCGCCACCCTGCTGCACAGCGGCGACCTGCTGATCGCCCGCTACGCCGATGGCCACTACCTCGCCCATCGCCTGCTCCGCCAGCAGGAACTGGGCGCCGCCGACGGCGAGCGGCTCGACCTGCCGCGTCAGGTCCGCCTGCTGTTCGGCGCCCTGCCCCTGGACGGCCTGCCCGGCGCCCAGCGCGAACGTCTCCAGGCGCAGCGCCAGGCCCTCGGCCTGTGCGATCGGCGCGCCAGTGCCAGCCGTTACCGCGTGGCCGGTACCGAGGTCTATCGCCTGCGCGGCAGCCAGGCCGGCAAGCCCTACCATGCGCTGTACCTGCTCGACGGGCCCCAGGTGCACTACCTCGACAGCTCCGGCAGCGACGCCTTCGTCGAGCAATTGCTCGCCAGCCTGCGACGCCACTGAGTCCGCGCGGCGAACGACACGGCTCTTGTCGGGCGGCTAACGCCACGGGCGTTAGCCGCCGCTCTCCACGAACCGGCCGCTAGCCGCAAGGCGCTTGTCCGGCCCACGCCCGCCTTGCCGGAAACCGTTGGTTGCCGTACAACGCCCGGCAGCCTCATCGACCACGAAGTCCCATGCCCGCTCTCCCCACCTCCCCCACCCGCACGCGACGCTGGCGTCTGGACCGGCGCAGCCTGGCGCTGGCGCTGCTGCTGTTCGGCCTGCTGGTGGCGCTCGCCACCCTGGGCCGGCACTGGGGCTGGGTACGCGGCTTCGGCGGCGACCTGCTGGCAGTGGCCTGGCTCTACTACCTGCTGAACGGCGCGCTCAGGGCGCCCGCCGGCCGGCTGGCGACGGCCGCCTTCGCCGTCGGCGCGCTGCTGGAGCTGGGCCAGTACCTGGCGATGCAACTGCACTGGCAGTTCTCCAGCCCCGTGCTGCGTATCGTTTTCGGCAGCACCGCCGACTGGCTCGACATCCTCGCCTATGCCCTCGGCGCGCTGCTGGTGTGGTGGCTGGAGCGCCGGCGCTGATCAGCCGTCGGGCTGCTCCAGGGCATTCACCAGTACCTTGAGGAAACGCGCCGCCTCGCCACCGGTGGCGGCGCGGTGGTCGAAGGTCAGCGACAGCGGCAGGATCGGGTGGATGGCCATCTCGCCGCGCCAGGCCACGACTTCGTCGCGGATGCCGCCGGCACCGAGGATCGCCACCTGCGGCGGCACCACCACGGGGTTGGCGTAGCGGCCGAACAGGGTGCCGAAGTTGGATAGGGTCAAGGTCGCGCCGAGCATTTCCGCCGGCGGGATCGAGCGCGCCTGGACATCCTCGCGCAGGCGCCGCATACCGGCGCGCAGGTCCTCCGCCGAACGCGCGCCGACATCGCGCAGCACCGGCACGAACAGGCCCTCCGGGGTGTCCACGGCGATCCCCAGGTCGAGCCGCTCATGCAGCTTCAGCGACAACGAGGCGCCATCGAACCAGGCGTTGAGGGTCGGCTCGGCGCGACAGGCCTCGGCCAGCGCCTGGGCCAGGCGGATCAGCGGGTCGCGGGCGGACTTCCAGCGGTGCAGGTCGGCGTCGCCATAGATCGTCACCGGCACCACCTCGGCATGCGAGCGCGCCATGTTCAGCGCCATGCTCCGCCGTACGCCGCGCAAGCGCTCGCCGCCGAAGCGTTCGCGGGCGCCCTGGGCGGCGGCCTCGACGTCGGCGCGAGTGATCAGGCCATCCGGGCCGGAGCCGCTCAGGCCAGCCAGCTCGACGCCCTGCTGGCGGGCGAACTGGCGCACCGCCGGGGTCGCGCGCGGCGCCAGGTGCTCGCGGGTGGACGGCGCGGCGCCGATGAAGAAACGGTCCTCCGGGGCGCTACCGCCGCCCTCCAGGCGCCCCACCACGGTACCGGCGTCCGCCTCCTCGCCCTCGAAGCCCACCAGCGGTTCGCCGACGTGGAGGATGTCGCCCTCGGCGCCGAACAGCTTGCCCACCACTCCGTCGTAGGGCGCGGGGATTTCCACCAGCGCCTTGGCGGTTTCCACCGACACCAGGCGCTGGTCGGCGCGCACACTGTCGCCGGACTTGACGTGCCATTCGACGATTTCCGCTTCCTGCAGGCCCTCGCCCAGATCGGGCAGCTTGAAGTGCTTCATGGTCGTCTCCCCTTGGCTCAGGCGTAGCCGAGCACGGTGTCGCAGGCCGCCAGGATGTCCTCCACGGCGGGCATGTACAGCGATTCCAGGCGGTACAGCGGCGGTGGGATGTCAGCCGCCGCGACCCGCTGGATCGGCGCCCGCAGGTCGAACAGGACGCGCTCGTAGAGGCTCGCGGCGATTTCCCCGCCGAGGCCGCCGCTCTTCGGCGCCTCGTGGACGATCACGCAGCGACCGGTCTTGCGCACCGAGGCTTCCAGGGTGTCGAGGTCGAGCGGCTTGAGGCAGGCGACGTCGATCACTTCGGCCTCGATGCCGCGCTGCGCCAGGCGCTCGGCAGCCTGCAGGGTCTCGTGGACGCTGGCACCCCAGCTGACCAGGGTCAGGTCGCCGCCTTCGCGGAGGGTGAAGCAACTGTCCAGCGGCAGGCGCCGGGCGTCGTCCGCCAGCGGCTGCGGGTTCATCCGGTAGAGCCGGGTCGGTTCGAGGAAGATCACCGGGTCGGGATCGTCGATCGCCGCCAGGAGCAGGCCGTAGGCCCGCGCCGGCGACGACGGCACCAGCACGCGGACGCCGGGGATGTGCGCGAACATCGCCTCGGTCGCCTCGCTGTGGTGCTCCGGCGCGCGGATTCCCGCCCCCATCGGCGTGCGCAGCACCAGCGGGCAGGCCAGGCGGCCGCGGGTGCGATTGCGCAGGCGGCTGGCATGGGACACCAGTTGCTCCATGGCGGCGTAGATGAAGCCCATGAACTGGATCTCCATCACCGGTTTCAGGCCCTGGGCGGCCATGCCGATGGACAGCCCGGCGATCATGTTCTCCGCCAGCGGCGTATCCAGCACCCGCTTGAAGCCGAAGCGCTCGCGCAGGCCAAGAGTGGCGCGGAACACCCCGCCGTTGACCCCGACGTCCTCGCCCAGCACCACCACCGTCTCGTCCTCGGCCATCGCCCGGTGCAGCGCCAGGTTGACCGCCTCCAGCAGGGCCAGGCGTTTCGCTTCGCCGTTGCGCTCATTCATGCTCGGCCCCTCCCTGCCGCCGCGCGGCGCGCTCCAGCACCTGCTCGCGCTGCTCCTCCAGGACCGCCGGCCAGCGCGCGTAGACATGCTCGAACAGCGCCTGCGGCGCCTGCGCGGCGAACGTCTCGAAACGCTCCACCGCCTCCTGCACCCGCGCCTGGCACTCGCCCAGCAGCGCCTGCTCGCGCTCCTCGTCCCACTGGCCGCGGCCGGCGAGGAAGGCGCGCAGGCGCCTGATCGGCTCCTCGCGCCAGGCCTGGTTGACCTCCTCGGCGGAGCGGTAGCGGCTGGCGTCGTCGGCGGTGGTGTGGTCGCAGAGGCGGTAGCTGATGCACTCCAGCAGGCTCGGGCCCTTGCCCTGGCCCGCCCGCTCGAGCGCCGCGCGGACCCGCTCGGCGACCGCCAGCACGTCGTTGCCGTCCACCTGTTCGCCGGGGCAGCCGGCACCCACCGCCTTCTCCGCCAGGGTCGGCGCGCCGCACTGGATGCGCCGCGGCACCGAGATCGCCCACTGGTTGTTGTTGACCACGAAGAGCACCGGCAACTGCCAGGCGCCCGCCACGTTCAGCGCCTCGAGGAAATCGCCCTTGCTGGTGGCGCCATCGCCGCAGGTGGTCACCGCCACCCGGTGCTCGCCGCGGATGCGGAACGCCGAGGCGACCCCGCAGGCATGCAGCGCCTGGGTCGCGATCGGCACGCAGATGGGAAAGTCCTGCGCCGCCAGTGGTTCGGCGTAGTCGCTGCCGCGCTCGTCGCCGCCCCAGTAGAGGAGGATGTCCTCCATGCGCACGCCGCGCATGAGTTGCACGGCGGTATCGCGGTAATAGGGCACCAGCACGTCCTCGGCGCGCATCTGGCTGCCGATCGCCACGCCGATGGCTTCCTGGCCGAGGGTCGGCGCATAGGTGCCGATCCGCCCGGTACGCTGGAGGGCCACCGCCTTCTGGTCGAACAGGCGGGTCAGGAGCATCTGCCGGTAGAGACGGACCAGCACGTCGCCATCGGCGGCCCAGGCGGGCAGCTCGCCGAGGGGCTGGCCGTGGCTGTCGAGATAGCGGGTGAAAGGCGGGTCGACCCGGTTGTGAACCATCGCAAGCCTCCTCCGCACGCCGGATAGGCGTGCCGCTCGGGGTCGCGCCGCGGGTGGCGGCGTGCACGAGCGGCGCGGCGGGGGTGGCCCGCACTGCCGCTGGCGAGGCGCGCTGGCGGCCTCGCCGGAAACGCCGGCCCGTCAGTGCGGGCCGTAGAGAATCCGCTCCGCCAGGCGATCGGCGATCCGCGCCGGCGACTGGTGGTCGGCCTGGGCGTGGGCGTAGATCTCGGTGAGTCGCGCGGGGATCCGCGCCAGGTGCGCGGTGATGCTCTGCGCATCGGCGCCGCGATGCTTGAGGGCTACGTAGATCAGGCCGCCGGAGTTGATCACGTAGTCCGGGGCATAGAGGATCCCGCGCGCCTCCAGCTCGTCGGCGACCTCCGGCCGCTCCAACTGGTTGTTCGCCGCCCCGGCCACCGCCGCGCAGCGCAACTGGCTGACGCTGTGGCTGGTGAGCACGCCGCCCAGCCCGCACGGCGCGAAGATGTCGCAGGGCGTGGAGAGCAGCGCCTGGGGCGCCAGCGGGTGGGCGCCGAGCTGCTCGACCGCCAGTTGCACCCGCCCGGGGTCGAGATCGCAGACCAGCAGCTCGGCGCCGACCGCCGCCAACTGCTCGGCCAGCGCGTAGCCCACGTGGCCGAGCCCCTGTACCGCGACCCGCAGGCCCTCCAGGTCGTCGCTGCCGAGGCGCGCCTGGGCGCTGGCGCGGATCCCGGCGAAGATCCCGAGGGCGGTGTGCGGCGACGGGTCGCCGGCCAGGGTGGTGCTGGTGACGTGGCGGGAGTGCTGGGCGATGCAATCCATGTCGGCGCTCGAGGTACCGCTGTCCACCGCGGTGATGTAGCGCCCGCCGAGGCTTTCGATGAAGCGGCCGAACGCCTCGAACAGCGCGCCGCGATTGTCCAGGTGCGGCGGACGGATGATCACCGCCTTGCCGCCGCCCTGCTCGAGTCCGGCCAGCGCCGCCTTGTAGCTCATGCCCTGGGCCAGGCGGATGGCGTCGCCGATGGCGGCTTCGTCGCTGGGATAGGGCAGATAGCGACAGCCACCCAGCGCCGGGCCGAGTCGCGTGCTGTGGATGGCGATAATGGCCTTGAGTCCCGTGGCCGGGTCTTGGGCGAGGTGAAGACCCTCGAGCCGGGCCGCGTCCATCATGTCGAACATGCTGGGGCTCCCCTGCTTGATGCTTGTTATCCGGGCCGCGCCGTTGCCGGCCGGCCTCCTCAGTATAGGCAGGCCCCGGCGAAACGCCCGGCGCGGCAACGGTGGGCACTGGACGAAGCCCCGGCGGGCGGTTACAACCATGGGGGTCCGCCGATCGAAACCGGCCCTGCCCGTCCCGCAGGGCCGAATCTCACGCGATCCCGGCGCGCCAGGAGAAAGCCATGGAGCCGCGTCAAGCCTGCCTCGATTGCCTCGCCCAGGAGCCGCCCGCACTGTTCGAGGCGGCCCTGTGGATCGCCGCCGAGCACCTTCCCGCGTATCCGCCCGGCCAGTCGCAGCGCACGCTCGACGAGCTAGCCCGGCAGATCGGCGCCAGTCTCGACGACCGCGCCTCGGCCAGCGAACGGGCGCAGGGGCTGCTGCGGCGCATGAGCGAACAGGGTTTCTGCGAGGACGACGACTTCCCCCTGCAGCCACGTTCGGCCCTGCTCCCGCTGGTGCTGCAACGCCGCCAGGGGCAGCCGCTGTCGCTGGCGCTGGTGGCCATGGAACTGGCGCGCCGGCTGGAGATTCCGCTGGTCGGGGTGAACTTCCCGGGCCGCTTCCTGCTCCGCGTGCCCCAGGCCGATCACCTGCTCGACCCGGCGACCGGGCGCCGCCTGTACACTCCCGACTGCCGCGAACTGTTGCTGCGCCTGCACGGACCGAAGAGCGAACTGCAAGCCGCCTACCTGAAGCAGGCCAGCGCCGGGGAAGTCCTCCAGCGCCTGTCGCGCAACCTCCGCCAGCTGCACGCCGCCGCCGGCGAACCGCTGGCGGCGCTGAAGGACGCCCAGCGGGTGATCGAGCTGGGGCCGGTGGGTGCCGCCGACCACGAGGCGCGCGCCGCGCTGTACCGGCAACTGGACTGTCCGCAGGCGGAACGCTATGACCTGGAGCGCGCCCTGCTGCTCAGCGAAGACCCCACCGAGCAACTGCGCCTGGGCCAGCGGCTCGGCGAACTCGCCCCGCCGCCCGGCCGCGCCCTGCACTGAACGATTTCAGGCGAGCAGGCCGAGGGCCTTGGCCCGCGCCACCGCCTGGGTCCGCCGGGCCACGCCGAGCTTGCCGTTGATGCGCCGGGCGTGGGTTTTCACCGTGTGCAGGGAAATGAACAGCTGCTCGCCGATCTCCTGGTTGGAGCAGCCCTGGGCGATCAGTCCGAGAACCGCCAGCTCCCGGCAACTGAGCGGGCTGAGCCCTTCCTCGTCCTCGCCCGGCAGGGCGGCGAACAGCTGCGGCTGGCGTTGCCGCAGGCGCCGTTGCGGCAACTGCAGGCCAAGCCGCCCGGCCAGTTCCAGGCCGCTGCGCAGCGATTGCTGGGCCTGGGTCAGCTGGCCGGCGAGGAACTGGCACTCGGCGATGGCCATGCGCACCTCGCAGAGCAACGTCTGCCGGCCCTGTGCCTCGAGTACCGCGAGCAATCCACGCAGGCGCGCCTCGGCGGCGGCGCTGTCGCCGCCATAGAGTTCGGCCAGCGCCAGCTGGTGTTCCACCCGCGCCTCCAGCTCCGGCTCCGAAGGCGGCGACAGGCGCGCGCGCCCCGGCTGGAAGTAGGCACGCACCCGCAGAAGGATCTCCCGCGCCTGGTGCGGACGGCCCTGCTGCAAGGTCAGCGCGGCGCTGACCAGCAGCAGGGCGCCGCGGTACAGCGAGTCGGGCACGTGACGCTGCTGCATCAACCGTTCGACCTCCAGCAGGCGGTTGAACGCCGCGTCCAGGTCGCCCTGGCCCGCCTCCAGCAAGGCCAGCCCGAGATAGCCGTAGAGCACCCAGGGATCGCGGTTGGCCCGTGCCTGCTCCAGCCCCTGCCGGTACCACTGCCCTGCTTCGCCGTCGCGCCCCTGTTGCAGGCACAGGCGCGCGCGACGCAGGGTGATCCGGCCGAGCATCGGGCTGCCCTGCTGGCCGAGGTCCTCGAGGTAGCGCTGGGCGCGGTCGAGAACGCTCTCCGCGCGCACCAGTTCGCCACGCGATTCCAGCCACTGCGCGCGATCCAGCTCGATCAGCGCCTCGAAGATCAGGCTATCGTGCTCGCGCGCCAGGCGCAGGGCGTCGCGACCGACCAGCCGCGCCTGGTCCATCCGTCCCTCGATCATCGCCAGCTGCATCAGCGCCGAATGGCAGATCAGCCCCTGCGACCAGGCGTCTTCCGGCAGGTGTTCCAGGGCCTCGCGCAACTGCCCGGCGGCGCCACGCTCGCCCCGGCAGTGCAGGAGGATCCCGTACAGCCCCTGCCATTGCGCCAGCAGCGACCTCTGGCGGGCGGCCGAAGGCATCGGCTGGAAGCGCGCCAGTTGCCCGATGCAAGCCTCGGCCTCGGCCAGGCGCCCGGCATATAGCAGCGCCCAGGCATTCAGGATCACCAGGCGCGGCGTGCTGGCCAGCAGCGCCGCCGGAAGCTCGTCGCGCAGGGCCAGGACCAGGCCGATGTTGTGGCCGTGCAGCAGTTGCTCCTCGGTAAGCTTCTGCAACAGCGCGGCGGCGGTCTCCGGCTCGTCGGCGGCCAGAGCCTGGTCGACCGCCTCGCGGGTTTCGCCATGCTCGGCGAACCAGTGGCAGGCGCAGCGGTGGAACGCCGCCTGCGGCCGGTGCGGCGATGTGCGCCAGACTTCGCGGATCGCCGCCGGCAGGCGATAGCGCTGGAGGCCGTCGGCCTGCAACGGGAAGCCACGCGCGAGCAGCTCGTCCAGCCCCTGCGGCAGGGACTCGAACAGGCGGCGGAACAGCCCGCTGCCGACATGCGGCAGCCAGGCCAGGGCCCGTGCCGCGTCGGCCAGCGGCAGCGACAGGTCGTCGAGAAGTTCATGTTGCAGGTATTCCTGCAACAACGGGCCAGCCTGTTCCTCGCCGACCAGCAGCCCCAGGCGCAGCGCGGCGCACCAGCCGCCGCTGCGCTCGAGCAGCGCAACGGCAGCGTCGGCGTCGGCGCGACGTCCATGCAGGCGCAGCAGGTCGGCGACTTCCGTGAGGTCGAAGGCCAGCTGGCCGGCGTCGACCTCGCGCAGCTCGCCTTCCAGCAGCAGGCGGGTCAGGTTGCATTGCGGTCGTCGCCGGCTCGCCAGCCACCAGCTGACCCGAGGGGAAGCCGCGCTCAGCAGGCGATCGAGACAGGCGTCCAGCGCCGGATCGGGACAGCGTGGGTAATCGTCGAGCAGCAGCCACAGCGCGGATGCGTTGCGCAGCCGTCGGCACAGTTGCGCCTCGTCGCCGTCCTCGGGCAGACCGAGGGCGCCGGCCAGGCGGCGGCGGAAGGTCGCGGGGTTCAGCGCTTCCCCGCCCAGCGCCAGCCAGGCCACCTGCACGCCGGGCGGCGCCTGCCGCGCGCACTCCCCCAGGAGCACGGTCTTGCCGCTGCCGGCGGGCGCGCAGAGCAGGCGCAGGCGGCATTCGCCGCGCAGCAGCGGCTGGTGCAAACGGGGCCGCGGCAGGTGCTGCGGCGGCAGCCGCGGCAAGGCGGCGGGCAGCTCGGTCGGCTCGGTCATGGCAGTGCTCTTGTTCTGTCGAAGCGCCTTGCCGGGAGCCTAGACCGAGCCCGCCACGCGGCTGAACGATGATTGCGCCGGGTGATGGGCCGTCATAACGAACGAGCGCGTCGGCACAAGCCGACGCGCTCGTCGCGACTGGCCGGGACTCAGCGTACCCCTGCGTTGCGCAGGGCGGCCGGGGTGTAGTCGGCGGACGAGGCCTTGAAGCCGAACACGTAGCCGCGCTTCTCCTCGTTGTTCATGCCCAGCGCCAGGTAGCGACCGGCGATCACGTCGTAGAGCGCCTCCAGGGTGTAGCCGGCGACCTTCTGGTCGTAGTGGTACTGCGCGTGGCCCTCGCCGACCCGCCAGAGCTGGCCGCGACCGTCGTAGTGGTCGACCAGGGCGATCTGCCAGCTGTCCTCGTCGATGTACATGTGGCGCTTGGCGTAGATGTGCCGCTCGCCCGGCTTCACCGTACCGACCACTTCCCACACCCGGTGCAGCTCGTAGCGGGTCAGGTCCTGGTTGATGTGCCCGGCCTTGATGATGTCGGCGTACTTCAGGGTCGGGTCGTTGAGCTTGTAGGCGTTGTAGGGGATGTACATCTCGCGCTTGCCGACCAGCTTCCAGTCGTAGCGGTCCGGGGCGCCGGAGAACATGTCGAAGTTATCCGAGGTGCGCAGGCCGTCGGCGGCGGTGCCCGGGCCATCGTAGGCCACCTGCGGGGCGCGCCGCACGCGGCGCTGGCCGGCGTTGTAGACCCAGGCCAGGCGCGGCTCCTTGACCTGGTCGAGGGTCTCGTGGACCAGCAGCACGTTGCCCGCCAGGCGCGCCGGCGCGGTCACCTGCTGCTTGAAGAAGGTGAGGATGTTGGCCGCCTTGCCCTGGTCGAGGTCAGGCATGTTCTGCGGGAATGCCACCGACTCCTCGAAGCGGATCGGCGTGAAGCTGCCGTTGGTCTGCGGAGTGGCCTGGACGATGGTGCGCTTGAGGTTGCCGCCGCGGTAGCGGGTGATGTGGTTCCAGAGCACTTCCACGCCGTTCTTCGGGATCGGGAAGGCGTAGTAGCGGCTCTTCTCGAAATTCGACAGGCCGTTGCCGTCGTTGATCGGCTGCACGTTCAGTGCGCTCTGCTTGGCCGCCTCGTCGATCTCGGCAGGCAGGGCCACCGTGCGATGGGTCTTGTACACCGGGATCCGGTAGGTCTCGGGGTAGCGCTTGAACATCGCCAACTGGCCGTCGGAGAGCTTGTCCTTGTATTGCTCGACGTTCTGCGCGGTGATGGTGAACAGCGGCTTCTCGTCGGCAAAGGGATCGGAAAGGAAGCCCTTGCCGTCGACCTTGCCGGCGCTGGCCGCGAGGCCGCCGGTCCAGGCCGGGATGCTGCCGTCGGCATTGCCTTCCTTCTGCGCGCCGATGGGGGTCAGGCTGCTGCCGAGTTTGGCGGCCTCGTCGGGCGAAACCGCCGCCGTCACCGAACCGGCCAGCAGGCTGAGGGCCAGCGCCCCGGAGGACAGGAGTCGTGCTGTTTTCATGCGTCGTTATCCTTGTTCGTATCCGCGAAAGCGGCCGCCCCGAAGGGCGGCGGACCTCAGAAGTTCACCCCGAAGCTCACCGCGAGGAAGTCGCGGTCGTTGATCGGGTTGTAGTCGCCGCCGAAGAAGTCGGTGTAGCTGATGCTGGCGGTATAGGTGTTCTGGTAGTCGGCATCGAGGCCGACGCTGACGGCCTTGGCGCCCTCGCTGAAGTTCGGCCCGTAGCCTTCGACGTCGTGCGACCAGGCCAGGTTCGGCTTCAGGTTGACCCCGGCGAACACGTTGGGATATTCGAGGATCCCGCGCAGGCGGTAGCCCCACGAATTGCGCGTGTAGAAGCCGTGGCTGTTGCACTCCTGCGGGTTGGCCACGTTGAGCGCACCGGTGCACAAGGCGTTGTTCGGCAGTTCGCCGATGCCGTAGATGGCGTCGCGGCCGTAGCGCAGGTCGTCGCCGTCGACCCCGCTGAGGTGGTTGTAGCCGACCTCGCCGACCACGGTCAGGCGGTCGGCCGCCAGCACCCGGTCGAAGAACTGGGTGACGGTGACCTGTGCCTGGGTCACCGGCTTGCGCACGTAGCCGTTGATCACCTCGCCGGCGCGCGGGGTGGCGAAACCGCTGTCGTAGATCGGGTTGCCGAACATGGTGGACGGGTAGATCGCGGCGATCGACATGTCGGTGCTGTTGATCTGCAGCGGCATGTTCGGCCGGTAGCTCAGCTCGCCGGCCACCGAGGTGCTGCCGATGTTGGTCTGGAAGCTCAGGCCGTAGAGGCGGATGTCCTCGGGATAGTCGATGAAGTAATAGCCGGTGGAGCGGCCGGTGACCGGGTCGGAGGTGGCCAGGCCGTTGCCGGCGATCACGCTGTAGTACGGGTTGCGACTGTGGTAGTTCATCGCGTACAGGCCGAACTCGGTGTCGTTCAGCTCCGCCGCGTACCAACGCAGGGCCAGGCCCCACTGGCCGCTGTCGCGGGCATCGCGATCGCCGGCGCGCGGCAGGTAGCGGTAGCCGTTGGCCGGATTCGGGTCGAAGTCGCTGCCGGCGTAGACCATCCGCTCGCAGCCATCGGCGACCACGTCGGTGGTGGAGAAGAAGGTGCCGCAGTTGTCGATCACCGTCTGGTCCCATTCCAGCTGGTAGAAGCCTTCGACGGTCACGGCATCGCTGATGCCCTGGGACAGGTAGAGCATGTTCACCGGGATCAGGCCTTCCTTGATCTCCGCGCCGGGCCGGCGGAACGCGGCGACGTCCATCGGGTTGATGCTGTTGATCGAGTTCTGGATGAAGGTGCTCTCGCCCCAGCTCACCACCTGCTTGCCGACCCGCACGCTGCCGGGCAGGTCGCCGATGGTGTAGTTGTGGTAGAGGAAGGCATCGAGCAGCTGCGCCCCGGAGGACTTGGCGCCCTCCTTGCGGTTGTGGTCGTCGATGTCGTAGAGCAGGCGGTGTTCGTCCTTCAGCTCGAAGTCGTACCAGTACTTGCCACGGAAGAACGCGCCGGTGTCGCCGTACTTGAGTTCGAGATCGTGGATGCCCTTGAAGATCTTCGAGAAGGTCTCGCCCTTCTTGAAGTTCAGCCGGCCGTCGTCGGAGGTCTGCGACGAGGCGTGACCGCCGTTGCGGGTACCGATGTAGTCCTTGTCGGCGGAACGCATGGACCAGCTGGCCCCCACCGAGAGCGACGAGTCGAATTGCCCTTCGATCTCGCCGATGTTGAATGACACGGCCGAGGCCTGGGTGGCGCAACCCAGGGCTGTGGCCGCAGCGAGTGCGTGCAGGGGGAAGATTCCGCGCCTTTTTGTTGTTGTCATGCGGCTCTCCTGACAGGGTCGAGGTGGCTACACCCTACCCAGCGCCCGGCACGCCGGTAAGCGCACCAAGGAGGTATTCCGAGCGTCGCCCGAAAGAGTGAACGGGTGCCCTGGAACGCGCCTCTGCCGGTGCCATATGCAGGATGGATACGCCATCATCCAGTACGTGGATGAAGTCGCGGCACTGTTCCGCCGACGACGGCGATGGCATCCTTCATCCCATGCAGCCCGAACAAGCCATTGCCGACGACCGCGACCTCGCCGACGCCACCCGCGAGACCGTGATGCGTTACCACCTCAGCTGGAAGCACCGCGACATCGACGCGGTGATGGCGCTCTATCATCCCGAGGTCGAATACAACGACTTCTTCCAGAACCGCCGGATGCGCCTGGCCGATCTCCGCGAGTACGTCGAGGCGACCATGCCCAAGGGCCCCGACGAGTCGCTGGAGCACACCGACCGTATCCGCTTCGACGGCGATACCGCGTTCATCCAGTACCGCCTGCGCGTGACCCTCAGCGGCCGCCTGGCTTCGTTCCGCGCCAGCGAGGCGATCAGCGTGCGCGACGGCCTGATCTGGCGCATCAACGAATACGCCTCGCTGGTCCACGAAAGCGGCGGCGGAGCCCAGGCCGGCGGCGACGGCCGGCCGCCGGCCAGCCGCCTGGGGCTTTCGGCCAAGCAGCTGAGCCTGCTGGCGCGCGACCTGGAGCACTACTTCCAGCAGGCCCAGCCCTATCTCGACCCGGACCTGGACCTGACCCAGGTGGCCAACGCCACCGGCTACACCCGCAACCAGATTTCCTACCTGCTCAACCAGGTGCTCGGCCTGAGCTTCTACCAGTACGTCAACCAGACCCGCCTGCAGCACCTGCTTGGCCAGCTCTCCGGCGAGCTGCCCGGACGGGTCGACGAACTGGCCTTCGCCGCCGGCTTCAATTCGCTGTCGGCCTTCTACCGCTGTTTCCGCCAGCACACCGGCCAGTCACCGCGCGAATACCTGAAGCGCCTGTCGCCGCGCCGCTGAGATTTCCCAGCGGACCCGCGCGCACGACAAGCGCGCGGCCGCTTCCTACTCTCGCCGCATCCTCCTTCCCTCTTGCTACGGAGCCTTCTATGTCGGCCTGGCGCCATCTGAGCCTGTGGATGAATCAACTGGACGAACCGCTTGCCGCGCGCCCGTCCCTGGAAGAATCCCTCGAGGTCGACGTGGCCATCGTCGGCGCCGGCTATACCGGCCTGTGGACCGCCTATTACCTGAAGACCCAGGCGCCGCAGTTGCGCGTCGCCATCGTCGAGGCCGAGACCGCCGGCTTCGGCGCCTCGGGGCGCAACGGCGGCTGGCTGATGGGCAACCTGCTCGGCGAGGACCGCCTGCTCTCCGCGCTACCCGCCGAGCGCCGCCGGACCGGCTACGACCTGCTGCACGGGATTCCCGACGAAGTCGCGCGGGTGCTGCAGGAGGAAGGCATCGACTGCGACTACCGCAAGGGCGGCGTGCTCTATTGCGCGGCACGCTACCCGGAACAGGAACGCCGCCTGCGCGCCTATCTGCACGATCTGTATGCCGAAGGCCTGGACGAAAGCGACTACCGCTGGCTGACGCCGCAGGAGCTCGATCAGCAGTTGCGCATTCCCGGCAGCTACGGGGCGATCCATTCACCGCACTGCGCCACCATCCAGCCGGCCAGGCTCGCGCGCGGCCTGGCCCGCGCGGTAGAGCGCCTGGGCGTGCGGCTGTTCGAGAAGAGCCGGGTGCGCCACTGGCAACGCGGCCTGCTGCGCACCGAGCGCGGCGAACTGCGCGCCGAATGGATCGTGCCGGCGGTGGAAGGCTATGCCGCCAGCCTGCCGCCGCTGGGCAACCACCAGCTGCCGGTGCAGAGCCTGCTGGTCGCCACCGAGCCGCTGCCGTCGTCGGTCTGGGCGGAGATCGGCCTGGAACGCGGCCAGGCCTTCAGCGAATTCAGCCGCCAGGTCACCTACGGCCAGCGCACCGCCGACGATCGCCTGGCCTTCGGCGCGCGGGGCGGCTACCGCTTCGGCGGCAGGCTGCGCAGCGACTTCAGCCTCGACGACGAGGAAGTCGGCCTGCGCCGCCAGCTGTTCGGCGAACTCTTCCCACTGCTGCGGGATGTGAAGATCACTCATACCTGGGGCGGCAACCTGGGCATGGCGCGGCGTTTCCACCCGCACATGCTGGTCGACCGCGCCAGTGGCATCGCCCTTTCCGGCGGCTATGGCGGCGAAGGAGTCGGCGCCAGCAACCTCGGCGGCCGCACCCTGGCCGCGCTGATCCTCAGCGAGGACAACGAACTGGTGCGCCAACCCTGGGTACTGCGCGAACGTGCGCTGGGCAGCCTGGCCCGCTGGGAACCGGAGCCCTGCCGCTGGCTCGGCTACAACGCGATCATCCGCAGCTTCGTCCATGAGGACCGGGTCCTTGCCGACCCGCACAGCGCGCCCTGGCGACGCAGCCTGGCGCAAAGCCTCGCGGCCGGCATGGAAAGCCTGATGCGCTGAGAATCCCCTCCACCTCCCACAGAGAAACCCACATGGCCCTCACCCTTCTGAAAAATACCGCCGGCGCCGATCTTGGCGCCGCCAGCCCGGTCGCGGTGCCCCTCGGCGAGCCGGTCGCGCAGACCCGCGCCTATGCCGTGGAGCGCGCCGACCAGGTGGAAACCGGCATCTGGGAATGCACGCCCGGGCGCTGGCGGCGACAGATCGTCGAGCAGGAGTTCTGTCACTTCCTGCAAGGCCGCTGCAGCTTCACCCCGGACGGCGGCGAGACCATCCGCATCGAGGCCGGCGACGCCCTGCTGCTGCCGGAGAACAGTCTCGGCGTGTGGGACGTGGAGGAAACCGTGCGCAAGAGCTACGTGATCATCCACCGCTAGCCCGCGCGGCGCGACGGCGTCACTCGAAGCGCCCGTGGCGCCCCTCGCCGTCCTTGAAGCGCTGCGCGCCCTCCAGGGTCTCGCCGCTCTCGATGACCGCCAGCCCGCCCTGGAATTCGTTGGCCAGGGCCACGTCGAAGGACAGTTCCCACTGCGCGTATACGCTGGCGCGGTCGGCGAGCATGCAGGTCTGCGGGAAGGCGGCGAGTTCCGCCGCCAGTTCCTCGGCCTCGGCTCGCGCCGAACCGCTCGGCACCACCCGGTTGGCCAGGCCGATCTGCAACGCTTCGTCGGCCTTCACCGGCCGCCCGGTGAGGATCAGGTCGAGCGCCCGGCCCTGCCCGACGATCCGCGGCAGGCGCACGCTGCCGCCATCGATCAGCGGCACGCCGAAGCGCCGGCAGAACACTCCGCAGATGGCGTCCTCGGCCATCACCCGCAGGTCGGCGAGCAGCGCCAGCTCCAACCCGCCGGCCACCGCATAGCCTTCGATGGCGGCGATCAGCGGCTTGCCGAGCTGCATGCGACTCGGTCCCATCGGCCCGTCGCCCTCCGCCTCCAGGCGATTGCGCCGCTCGCCATCCTCGGCCACCGCCGCCAGGTCGGCGCCAGCGCAGAAATTGCCGCCGCTGCCGGTGAGTACCGCGACCCGCGCCGTATCGTCCGCTTCGAATTCGCGCAGGGCGTCGGCCAGGGCCTGGGCGGTCGGCCGGTCCACCGCATTGCGCCGCTCCGGGCGAGCGATGACCAGGGTGGTGACCGGGCCGTTGCGTTCGACGATGACACTCATGGCAGACTCCCTGCGGGAAACGCGAAAAAAGACACCGGGCGGATGGACGAAGACCGGCGTCAGCCGGTCTTCACCTTAGTCCTTTTCGCGCCGCCGCGCCGCCTCCGCCGGGCGCCTCAGAGCGCGTGTCTCTGCAGGTTGGCCATCATTTCGCGGAGCGCCTCGACGTTGTCCGCCGGGTGCGCGGCGTTCTCGAAGTCGCAGATCTGCTGCCAGTGCGCGGCCACGTCCCCCGCGTCGAAGCCGGCCTTCGGATCGAAGCCGAAGCCCAGGCTGCGCTCCCAGCGCACCTTGCCGATCCAGCCACCGCCGACCTCGTAGAGGCCCGAGGTATCCTCGCAGGCCGAGCTGCCGAGATAGACCACCAGCGGGCTGACCAGCTCCGGCTTGAGCTGCTCGAAGACCTGCGGCGGGATCAGCCCCTCGGTCATCCGCGTGCCGCCGGTGGGGGCGATGGCATTGACCAGGATATTGTTCTTGCGTCCCTCCAGGGCCAGGGTGCGGGTCAGGCCGTAGAGGCCGAGCTTGGCCATGCCGTAGTTGCTCTGGCCGAAGTTGCCGTAGATGCCCGAGGTCGAGGAGGTGAACACCACCCGCCCGTAGGCCTGCTCGCGCAGGTGTGGCCAGGCGGCGCGAGTGACCTTGTAGGCGCCTTCGACATGCACCTGGTAGACCAGGTCCCAGTCGGCGTCCTCCATCTTGTGGAAGGTCTTGTCACGGAGGATGCCGGCATTGTTGACCACCACGTCGACGCGACCGAAGGCATCCAGCGCGTTCTCCACTATCCTGCCGCCGTCCGTGACCGAGTCGTGGTTGGCCACCGCGGTACCGCCGGCGGCGCGGATTTCCGCCACTACCCTGTCCGCCGCCGAGGCACTGGCGCCTTCGCCATGGGTGCTGCCGCCGAGGTCGTTGACCACCACCCTGGCGCCGTGCTTGGCGAACAGCAGGGCGTGGGCGCGGCCGAGGCCGCCGCCGGCTCCGGTGACGATCACGACTTGGTCGTCGAAACGCAGGGCATCGCTCATGTTCGGGACTCCAGGGCAGTAGGAAGGATCGCCCGAGTGTCGGCCAGCCCGCCGGCGGGGACAAGGCTTCGCGCCGCCATGAATGGCGTCCGATAAGGGATGGGGATGTTCGCCCTCAGTCGAACGGGATGTACAGCCGGCCGCGCGGACCGAGCTTGAACAGCCACCAGTCGTAGTTGCGCCGGGCCACCACCAGCAACGCGCTGCCGAGCAGCGCCAGGACCGCTCCCGCGGCGTACCAGCGGTTGCCCTGGTGCCAGCACAGGTAGGCGAGCCCCAGCGCCAGCAGCAGGCCGAGTTCGGCGAGGATCAGCCCGGATTGGCGGATGAACGGCTGGGCCAGCACCAGTTGGCGGAACAGCCAGGAACCCTCGTCGAATACACGCAGGGGAGAAACGGGATCGTGCATGGAACCTCCACGGGCTGATGGAACGGCCTCGTCCTGCGAGGCGCCAGCACCCTAGCCCCGATCCCGTCGCGAAGACACTTGCTGCAATCTCAAACTCGGTTAAGAAAACTCTGAATCATCCACTCGGGCGCGAAACGCCATGTAATGTTCGAGCACCGCCCCCGGCGCCTCGATCTGCGGATAGTGGCCGATGCCATCGAGCAGCACGCAATCGGCATCGCGCACCAGTTGCCGATAGCGCTCGACCATGTGCGCCCCGGAAATCGGGTCGACGGCGCCGTCGATCACCCGCAGCGGCACCCCGCCGTGCTGCAACGCCGCCACCCAGCGCTCGCGCTGCTCGCGGCGGTCGACGATGTAGTGGATCAGGCGATGCATCACCCGCTGCCCCTGGTTGCTTTCGATCAGGCTCCAGAAGGCGTCCAGCTCCGCCTCGCCGGGCTGGCTGCGTGGGCCGAAGACCCTGGCGAAGTTGCGCGCCAGGGCGCGGCGGTCGAACAGCCGGGCGAACAGCCCGCCCAGCGGGCTCAGCAATAGCTTCTGGCTGAGCACCGGCCGATGCGTTTCCGGGAACAGCCCGCCGTTGAGGAACACGCAGGAGGCGAGTCGCAACCGACCTTCGTGATGGCGGGCGAGCAGTTCCTGGGCGACGCTGTCGCCGTAGTCGTGGGCCAGCACGTGCAGCGGCTGGTCGATTCCCAGGCGGCCGAGCAGCGCCTGTTGCAGGTCGGCCTGTTCCAGCAGGCTGTAGCGATGCCCGCGCGGCTTGGCCGAGTCGCCGAAGCCGAGCATGTCGCAGGCCAGTACGCGGTAGCGCCGCGCCAGCGGTTCCCAGAGGTAGTGCCAGTCCCAGGCGGCGCTGGGGAAGCCGTGGATCAGCAGCAGCGGCTTGCCCTGCCCGGCCTCCCAGTAGCGGATCGGGAAGCCCTTGAAGTCCAGGCTGCGGCCCTGCGCGCGCCAGGCCTCCAGGGGGATGCCCGGCAGCGCCGCGCTCACTGGCGATAGCCCGGATTCTGCTGGTCGAGCTTGCGCAGCAGCGCCGGCCAGGCCAGTTGGCCGCCCATGCCGGTCTTGCTGCGCATCACCCCGGCGATCATGTCGCGCGCGCCGGCGAGGATCTGCCCGGGAATGTGGATCAGCTCCACGCCGCCGCCCTGCGCCATCACCTGCACCTCGCAGGCGCGCTGCAGGGTGAACATCATCAGGAAGGTGTCGGCGATCGAGCCGCCACAGGTGAGCAGGCCGTGGTTGGGCAGGATCAGGAAGTTACTGGCCCCCAGGTCGGCCTGCAGCCGGGCCTTTTCCTCATGGTTCAGGGCGACGCCCTCGTAGGCGTGGTAGGACAGGCTGGAAAGCACGAACAGCGACTGCTGCGACAGCGGCAAGAGGCCCTGCTTCTGGCAGGACACGGCGATCCCCGCCGCGGTATGGGTGTGCAGCACGCACTCGACGTCGTGGCGAACCTCGTGCACCGCACTGTGGATGGTGTAGCCGGCCGGATTGATCTCGTAGGGGCTGTCCATCAGCTTCTTGCCGCTGGCGTCCACCTTCACCAGGCTGGAAGCGGTGATCTCGTGGAACATCAGGCCGAACGGGTTGATCAGGAAATCCTCGGTGCCGGGCACCTTGGCGGAAATGTGGGTGAAGATCAGGTCGTCCCAACCGTGCAGGGCGACCAGCCGGTAGCAGGCGGCGAGATCGACGCGGGCCTGCCATTCGGCGGCGGACACCTGGGCTTGCACATCGGTGGGCAGGGAGTGAACGGCAGTCACGGCGGCATCCTCTTTTGTCGTTGTCGGATGCCCGGAGTCTAGCCCCGCCCTCCTCCGCCGACTGTCGCCGGGCTTACACTCGCGCACCCGCTGAATGACGGGGGATTCAGCCAGCCTATGCGCGACGCCTACAGGCAGTGGGCGACCAGCGGCGCAACCAGCAGGTTGAACAGCCCGGTCATGACCATCAGCAGGCCCGCCGCCGAGCCCTCCTCGCCGCCGAACTCGTAGGCCCGGCTGGTGCCGGCGCCGTGCGCGCCAACGCCGAACAGCGCGCCCCGCGCCAGCGGCGTGCGCAGGCGCAGCACGCGCAACAGGGTGCCGCCGATCACCGCGCCGAACACCCCGGTGATCATCACGAAGGCCGCGGTCAGCTCCGGTACGCCGCCGAGGTTGTGCGACATCTCCATGGCGAACGGCGTGGTGATCGAGCGCGGCAGCAGCGACAGGGTGACCTGGCCGTCCAGCGCCAGTGCCTGGGCCAGGGCCCAGGAACTGCCGATGGCCACCGTGGTGCCGGCGAGCATGCCGGCCAGCAGCGCCGGCCAGTGGCGCACCAGCAGGGCGCGCTGCTGCCAGATCGGGATGGCGAAAGCCACGGTCGCCGGGCCGAGCAGCGCCACCAGCCAGTCGGTGTCACGGGCGTAGTCGGCGTAGCGGGTATGGGTGGGGATGGCCAGGGCGTAGAGCAGCAGCGGGACGAACACGATCGGCGACAGCCAGTACCATTTCACCCGGCGGTACAGCTGGCGGCTGAGCAGATAGCCGCCGACGGTCGCCAGCAGCCAGAACAGGGCCTGCTTATCGAGACTCATGGCGCGTCCTCCAGCGACACATCCATTCCACCGACACCGCGGTGACCAGCATCACCAGTAGGGTGCTGAGCATGATCACCAGCAGGATCCGCCAGCCCTCGCTGCGCAGCAGCGCGCCATAGTCGAGCAGGCTCATCAGCGCGGGGATGAAGAACAGCAGCATCTCCGCCAGCAACAGGCCGGCGCCGGCCTGCAGCCAGGCCGGACGCAGCAGGCCGCTGGCGAACAGCAGCAACAGCGCCGCCAGGCCGACCACACCGCCCGGCAGCGGCAGGCCGATGGCCTTCGCCAGCCAGCCGCCGGCCCACCAGAAGGCGATGAGCACCGCCAGTTCGGCGGCAAGGCGGGAAAGACGGCGGACGAGCGGGGGCAACATGGGAAAGGCCTTGGCTGGGAAATCGGGGATGGAGAAAGGATAAGGCCCGGCCTATCATCCCCAAAGCGAATTGTCCGCATGAGAGCCATTCCAGAATGGAATTCCGTCAACTCCGCAGCTTCGTCGAAGTGGTCCGCCAGGGCAGCTTCACCCAGGCTGCGCAGGTCCGCCACGCCAGCCAGTCGACCATCAGCAAGCAGGTCGCCCAGCTGGAGCAGAGCCTCGGCGTGCAGGTACTGGAGCGCAACGGCCCGCACGTGCGCCTGACCGACGCCGGCGCCGTGGTGTTCCGCCGCGCCGAGGAAATGCTGCGGCTGCGCCGCGACCTGCTCAGCGAACTGGACGACCTCAGCCAGCTCAACCGCGGCGAACTGCGCCTGGGCCTGCCGTTGCTCGGCGCCGACGCGCTGTTCGCCCAGCGCTTCGCCGAATACCGGCGGCGCTATCCGAACATCGCCGTGCACCTGGTGGAAGGCGGCAGCAAGACCATGGAGCAGGCGGTGCTGGCCGGCGAGCTGGAACTGGCCGGCAGCCTCACCCCGGCGGACGACGGCTTCGACTACCAGCCGTTCTGCAACGAACCGCTGGACGTGCTGCTGCCGGCCGGGCATCCCAAGGCCTCGGCCGCCAGCGTAGCCCTCGGCGAACTGGCGGACAGCCCGTTCCTGCTCTACCAGCAGAGCTTCACCCTCAACGACCGCCTGCTGCGCGCCTGCCTGGAGGCAGGGTTCAGCCCGCGCGAGGGCGGCCGCAGCGGCCAGGCCGACTTCCTCGGCGCGCTGGTGGCGGCCAACCAGGGGGTGGTCCTGCTGCCACGGGTGATCGCGCGCGAGATCGAACGCCCGGGAGTGGTGCGGGTCCTGCTCAGGGAGCCGGACCTGCGCTGGGACATCGCCTTCATCTGGCGCCGTGGTGGCTACCTGTCGCGGGCAGCGCAGGCCTGGCTGGAGCTGCTGCGCGAGCGGCCGCTGGAACAAAGCCCGGCGCAGGACGAATAACCGCTACGCTATCCGCCACCTCGGCAGGCGTTTCGGCGGGGCAAGCCCGGGATCAACCCTCGAGGGCGGCGACGAACTCGGCCAGCCAGGGTTCGGCGTCGGTCTCGGGGGTAACGGTTTCGCTGGCATCCAGGCGCAGCATCGGCAGCACTTCGCGCACGCCCAGCTCGCCGAACAGCTCGCGAACCTGCTCGCCACCGCCGCAGAAGGTGTCGCCGTAGCTCGAGTCGCCCAGGCCGATCACCCCGCCAGGCAGGCCATGCCAGGCCGGTAGCTGGTCGCGGATCGCGTAGTACAGCGGTTGCAGGTTGTCCGGCAGCTCGCCCATGCCGGTGGTCGAGGTCACCACCAGGAACGCCTCGGGAGCGAAGGCCTTGAGTTCGTCGAGGCTGGCGCGCGGCAGATGAGTGGCGTCGAGGCCGGCCGCGGCCAGCAACTTCTGGGCGTGCCGGGCGACTTCTTCGGCGGTGCCGTAGACCGAGCCGGAGAGGATGGCGACTTTCATGAACACTCCGTAAGCCAACAGGGATAAGCCGGGCATTATGCCGCATGCGCTCGCCGAGCGGGATGCAGCGAATCGCGCGTCCAACGCGGACAGCCTCCCGCCGCCCGCAGGGCGCCCGCCGCGCAAGGCTTTGCCCGACTGACGTAGTCGGGTACCCTGCATCCATCCGATTCCTTTCGCCCGCTGTGAGAGTCCCATGGCGACAGCCCCCATCCTGATCACCGGCGCCAGCCAGCGTGTCGGCCTGCATTGCGCGCGACGCCTGCTGGCCGACGGCGAGTCGGTGATCGTCAGCTACCGCCGCGAACGCCCGGCGCTGGACGAGCTGCGCCAGGCCGGCGCGCTGGTCCTGCACGCCGACTTCGCCAACGAGGCCGGCATCCTCGCCTTCATCGAGACGCTCCGGCAGCGCACCGACAGCCTGCGGGCGATCGTCCACAACGCCTCGGACTGGATCGCCGAGACGCCCGGCCATGAGGCCGAGGCGTTCCAGCAATTGTTCAGCGTGCACATGCTCGCGCCCTACCTGATCAACCTGCACTGCGCCGAGCTGCTGGAACGCTCGCAGCCCGCCGACATCGTCCACCTCACCGACGACGTGGCGCGCAAGGGCAGCGCCCGGCGCATCGCCTATTGCGCGAGCAAGGCCGGGCTGGACAACCTGACCCTGTCGTTCGCCGCGCGCCTGGCGCCGAAGATCAAGGTCAACGCCATTTCACCGGCGCTGGTGATGTTCAACGACGGGGACGACGCCGAATACCGCGCGCGCACCCTGGCGAAATCCGCCCTCGGCATCGAGCCGGGGCCGGAAGTCATCTACCAGAGCCTTCGCTACCTGTTGGACAATCCCTACGTCACCGGGACCACCCTGACCGTGAACGGCGGCCGCCACGTCAAGTGAGGCGCCAAGGACCCCTTATGAACCCAGCACTTTCCCAGCACTACCGGGAGATCCTCGTCGGTCTCGGCGAAGACCCGCAGCGCGAAGGCCTGCTCGATACCCCCAAGCGCGCGGCCAAGGCCATGCAGTACCTCTGCCACGGCTACGGCCAGACCCTGGAGGAAATCGTCAACGGCGCGCTGTTCGCCTCGGACAACGACGAGATGGTCATCGTCCGCGACATCGAGCTGTACTCCCTGTGCGAACACCACCTCCTGCCCTTCATCGGCAAGGCCCACGTGGCGTACATTCCCACCGGCAAGGTGCTCGGCCTGTCGAAGGTGGCGCGGATCGTCGACATGTTCGCCCGCCGCCTGCAGATCCAGGAGAACCTCACCCGGCAGATCGCCGAGGCGCTGCAGCAGGTGACCAGCGCCGCCGGCGTCGCGGTGGTGATCGAGGCCCAGCACATGTGCATGATGATGCGCGGCGTGGAAAAGCAGAACTCGCAGATGTTCACCTCGGTGATGCTCGGCGCGTTCCGCGAGTCGAACACCACCCGCCAGGAGTTTCTGCAACTGATCGGAAGGAGCAAGTGACATGCCGCGACTGGAACCGGGAATGGCGCGTATCCGCGTCAAGGACCTGCGCCTGCGCACCTTCATCGGGATCAAGGAGGAGGAGATCCTCAACAAGCAGGACGTGCTGATCAACCTGACCATCCTCTACCCGGCCACCGACGCCGTGGAGGTCAACGACATCGAGCACGCCCTGAACTACCGCACCATCACCAAGGCGATCATCCGCCACGTCGAGGAGAACCGCTTCGCCCTGCTCGAACGGATGACCCAGGAAATCCTCGACCTGGTGATGGAGAACCCGGCGGTGCGCTATGCCGAAGTCGAAGTGGACAAGCCGCACGCGCTGCGCTTCGCCGAATCGGTGTCGATCACCCTCGCCGGCCATCGCTGAGGCGGGCGACGGGCGAACCGCGTGACCACGCGCACAAGCGTTGCCCCGCGCACGCGGCAACTCTTATCATCGCCGGACCTGGCCCTGTGCCTGCACCCTGCCCCGAGCCATCGTCGAGAATCACCGCCATGACCGCAGCCAACCTCACCGAACAGCAACGCCTGGAGCTCGAAGCCGCCGCCTTCCGCACCCTGGTCCATCATTTGCAGACCCGCAAGGATGTGCAGAACATCGACCTGATGAACCTCGCCGGTTTCTGCCGCAACTGCCTGTCCAAGTGGTACAAGGCGGCAGCCGACGACCTCGGCGTGGAGGTCAGCAACGACCAGGCCCGCGAGGAAATCTACGGCATGCCCTATGCCGAATGGAAAGCCAAGTACCAGAAAGAAGCGAGCCCGGAACAACAGGCCGCCTTCGCCAAGAGCCAGGGCAAGGCCTGAGGCCCGCGCCCCTTGCCAACCCTGCCCCAACACCATGAGCCTGTTTCGATGACCCTGACCGATTTCCGCGCGCGCCTGCGCAGCGAGCAGCACCTGTTCACCGACACCCTGGCGTTCATCGCCGAGCACTACAGCTACACGCCGAGCGCCTTCGACAACGGCAGCGTGAGCAACCCGGCTGGGCAGAACGAAGGTTCCTGCAAGACCCTGGGCTTCGCCATCCTCGAAGGCCTGAGCCTCGAGGAAACCCTGCTGGCCTTCGGCGAGCACTACCGCGCGGTACGCGACAACCCGGAAGGCGACGACCACGCCAACATCCGCGCCCTGCAACAGACCGGCCTGGCCGGCGTGCATTTCGAGCGCCAGCCGCTGTCGCGCCGGGGCTGAGCACGCCCCACGGCGGATGACCGCGAGCGGTTATTCGTCCTACCGGCCGCCGCCGGACGGCCCCCTCTCCCGCGTGCAGTAGAGGATCGGGAAAGGGCAGGCACCCGGCCTTGCCGATACGCCGACGAAAAAAGGCGGGACCTCCTCGGAGTCCCCGCCCTTCTCGCCGCCGCAACCGCGGCGCAGCCAGCCTCACAGCTTGGCGATGGACACCTCGGTGGATTTGACGAAGGCGATCACTTCGCTGCCGATGGCCAGCTCCAGCTCCTTCACCGAACGCGTGGTGATCACCGAAGTGACGATGCCGGCGGCGGTCTGCACGTCGATCTCGGACAGCACCGGCCCTTCGATGATTTCCTTCACGGTGCCCTTGAACTGGTTACGGACATTGATGGCTTTGATGGTCATGGCGTTCTCCTTGGGGAGTCGGAACGAGGCATGGTTGGGTTAGAGCGCCCGGCGCAATTGCGTGGACAGGGGGGAAACGGGATCGGGTTGCGGCGGCGATCGCCGGGAGCGCCGCGGGAAGGAAGGCGAGCAGGGCCAGCCAGGCCCGGCAGCGCCGCAGAGAGGCGATCATGGGTCCGCTCCTCGAAAGAAGGTGGATGAGCGAGCCTTCTCCCCGTCTGGCGGGCAAGTCAGAGCCGGTTACGGTTAACGATACAAAGCGCCGCCAAGACGCGCCGGAACGAAAAAAAGAGGGCCGGTCGAAACCGGCCAAAAACCCTGCTCGTGGCTAAACAGCGTTGCAAGACGGCACGCACCGTCGAATAAAAGGTCCCACCTGCCGTGCCTGCCCAGGCAGGCGGGACGAATCCGGCTTCAGCGGTTGGGCTGGGGCGTCAGGCGCAGATAGGGCTTCACCGCGCGATAGCCTTTGGGAAAACGCCGCTTGATCTCTTCCTCGTCCTTCAGCGAAGGCACGATCACCACCTCGTCGCCGTCCTCCCAGTTGGCCGGCGTGGCGACCTTGTGGTTGTCGGTCAGTTGCAGCGAATCGATCACCCGGAGGATCTCGTTGAAATTGCGCCCGGTGCTCGCCGGGTAGGTGATGATCAGGCGCACCTTCTTGTTCGGGTCGATGATGAACAGCGAGCGCACGGTCAGCGTGTCGCTGGCGTTCGGGTGGATCAGATCGTAGAGCTCGGAGACCTTGCGGTCGGCGTCGGCGATGATCGGGAAATTGACCCGGGTGTCCTGGGTCTCGTTGATATCGTCGATCCACTTCAGGTGCGACTCCACAGGGTCCACCGACAGCGCCAGGACCTTGACCCCGCGCCGGGCGAACTGCTCCTCGAGCTTGGCGGTGAAACCCAGCTCGGTGGTGCACACCGGGGTGAAGTCGGCCGGGTGGGAGAACAGCACGCCCCAGCTGTCGCCCAGCCACTCGTGCAGGCGAATGCGCCCTTCGCTGGAGTCCTGTTCGAAATCGGGGGCGATGTCGCCGAGTCTGAGGCTCATGGGGGCCACTCCTTGTTCGTGTTGGAGGCCACTATGCCCAAGGTATCCATGCGTTAAAAAGAATATATTTCGATTTTCTTATAACCGGAATAACAGAACCGCTCCTTCGCCTGGAAATCCCGCGCCTTTCGTCCGTCGTCGCCTTCCCCCGCCACACCGCGCCTACACTGGAACCATCCTGAACCGCTATTTCGGAGCCGCCGCCATGTTGGGAAAACGCGCCACCGACCCCGCCCCGGCCACCCACTTCCGCAGCGAACGCATAAGTTCGGTGAATGGCCAGTACTTCTTCTCCACCCGCGAGGGCACCCTCGAAGGCCCCTACTTCACCCGCTATGACGCCGAACGGGAGATCGACGCCTATATCCGCCGGATGCGCCAGTCCAGCGAGATCCAGGCAAAGGGCACGGGCTGAAACGATACAGGCGGCGGTTTCATTTCCCGGCCGCTGAAACGTTCAAGAAAGGGAAGGCAGGTATTCTCGGCGGAACGCCGAGGCAAATGTCACCGCATGTGAACGCACTCACATCGGGGGTGAGTTCCAGTATCATTCACCCGGTGAATACCTGCCACGTCGTGCGTATCCACGCTTCTCCATGTTTTCTAGCGGTAAATCCATGAAAAAAATCTTATTGATGCTTCTGTGCGTCAGCGTGCTGGGTTGCTCCAAAAACAGCGTCGAATCGGAAAAACCGGTCGACGTGCTCCTGATCGGTGGCGGCATCATGAGCGCCACCCTGGGTACCTACCTGAACGAACTGGAACCGGGCTGGACCATCGAGATGGTCGAGCGCCTGGACAAGGTCGCCGAGGAAAGCTCCAACGGCTGGAACAACGCGGGCACCGGTCACTCGGCGTTCTGCGAACTGAACTACACCAGCGAGGCCGCGGACGGCTCGATGGACATCAGCAAGGCGGTGGCGATCAACGAGAACTTCGAGATCTCCAAGCAGTTCTGGGCCTACCAGGTCGACCGCAAGGTACTGAACGATCCGAAGTCATTCATCAACAACGTCCCGCACATGAGCTTCGTCTGGGGCGACGACAACGTCGCCTTCCTCAAGAAACGCCACGCCGCCCTGCAGCACAGCTCGCTGTTCCGCGGCATGGAGTACTCGGAAGACCCCGAGCAGATCAAGCAGTGGGTGCCGCTGGTGATGGAAGGCCGCGAGCCGGGGCAGAAGATCGCCGCCACGCGCATGTCGATCGGCACCGACGTCAATTTCGGCGAAATCACCCGCCAGCTGGTGGGCTCGCTGACGGCCAAGGACACCTTCACGCTGCGCCTGCAGCATGAGGTGCGCGACATCAAGCGCAACGACGACAATACCTGGACCGTGACCATGGCCGACCTGGCCAATGGCGACAAGGAAACCAGCGTCAAGGCGAAGTTCGTCTTCATCGGCGCCGGCGGCGGCGCGCTGAAGCTGCTGCAGATGTCCGGCATCCCCGAGGCCGAAGGCTACGCCGGCTTCCCGGTGGGCGGCTCGTTCCTCGCCACCACCAACCCGGACGTGGTCAAGCGCCACCTGGCCAAGGTCTATGGCAAGGCCTCGGTGGGTTCGCCGCCGATGTCGGTGCCGCACCTCGACACCCGCATGATCGACGGCAAGCCGGTGCTGCTGTTCGGTCCGTTCGCCACCTTCTCCACCAAGTTCCTGAAGAACGGCTCGCTGTGGGACCTGCCGGGCTCGGTGACCAGCGGCAACATCGGCCCGATGTTCAACGCCGGTATCGACAACCTCGACCTCAGCCAGTACCTGATCGGCCAGCTGATGCTCAGCCAGGACGACCGCATGGCCTCGCTGCGCGAGTACTTCCCGGAAGCCCGCGACGAAGACTGGAAGCTGATCCAAGCCGGCCAGCGCGTGCAGATCATCAAGAAGGACGCCGAGAAAGGCGGCGTGCTGCAGTTCGGTACCGAGGTGGTGACCGCCGCCGACGGCTCCGTCGCCGCCCTGCTCGGCGCCTCGCCGGGTGCCTCGACCGCCGCGCCGATCATGCTCTCGGTGCTGGAAAAGGCCTTCAAGGACAAGGTCGCCACCCCCGAGTGGCAGGCGCGCCTGAAGGAAATCGTGCCGTCTTACGGGCGCAAGCTGAACAACGACATCGAGCTGACCAACAGCACCCGTGCCTGGAGCAGCGAGCGCCTGCAACTGATCCACGTGCCGGTGCAGCCGGAGGCCTGATCGTCCACCGACGCTCGCGCATGAAAAAGCCCGGCAATAGCCGGGCTTTTTTCGCTGGCGTTCGCCTTGCGGGGCGGCGCACCGGCGGATAACGCCGCTGGCGCTACTCGTCCTGCCTTGGCTGGGGGAGAGAGGGATCGATTAGCCGCACCCGCGATGTCACACCCCTCCTTCGAGCCTGGCCAGGCGCTCCTCCAGCGCCGCCAGACGCGTCTCCAGCTCGGCGATGCGCGCCTCCGCATCGGCCGACAGAGCGGCCGGCGCGGCGCGTTCCGGGTCGCTGCCCATCGCCGCCACGGCGGCCTCGAGGTCGGCCTGGCTGCCGAGCAGGTGCATGTAGCGGTCCTCGCGTTGCCCGGCGCGACGCTCCAGGTGCACGGCCAGGCCGCGACCGGCAAGGCGCTCGAGGTGGTGGCGGATCTGCTCGACATCGTCGAAGTCGTGCAGGCGGTTGCTGCGGGTGAGCAGCTCGTTGAGGGTCTGCGGACCGCGCAGGAACAGCAGGCCGAGCAGCGCCACCTGTGGCGCCACCAGCTCCAGGCCCTTGCCCAGGGTGTGCTCCCAACGGTCGGCGCGGCTGCCCATCACCAGTTTCACCAGGCCGCGCCCCTCGAGCTGGCGCAGGCTCTGGCCGACCTGGCCGGGGGTGAGGTTCATCACCGGCTCGCGGCTAGTCTTCTGGTTGCAGGCCAGGACCAGCGCGTTGAGGGTCAGCGGGTAGGTTTCCGGAGTGGTCGCCTGCTTCTCGACCAGGCTGCCAAGAATCCGCGCATCGACGGCGCTCAGCGGGTCATCGACGAACGGCGAGTTGGGCTCGGTGGACATCGCTACATCCCTATGCAAGGAAAAGGCGACTAGCCTAGCGCGAGTCGCCCGCGATGGCACGGCGCGTTGCGTAAGAAAAAACCCAAGGCGGGCAGCGCGCCGCCGGTGGCGGATCAGCGCAGCGCTTCGAACAGCCCGCTGGCGCCCATGCCGCCGCCCACGCACATGGTCACCACGCCGTAGCGCAGATTGCGCCGACGCAGTTCACGGACCAGGTGGCCGACCTGGCGCGAGCCGGTCATGCCGAACGGGTGGCCGATGGCGATGGAGCCGCCGTTGACGTTGTACTTCTCGTTGTCGATCTCCAGCCGGTCGCGGCAGTACAGGCACTGCGAGGCGAAGGCCTCGTTGAGCTCCCAGAGGTCGATGTCGGCGATCTTCAGGCCCTTCGCCTTGAGCAGCTTGGGCACCGAGAACACCGGGCCGATGCCCATCTCGTCCGGCTCGCAGCCGGCCACGGTGAAGCCGCGGAACAGGGCCTTGGGTTCGAGCCCCAGCTCCAGCGCCTTGTCCAGGCTCATCAGCAGGGTCATCGAGGCGCCGTCGGAGAGCTGCGAGGCGTTGCCGGCGGTGACCGAACCGTCTTCGGCGAACGCCGGTTTCAGCGAAGCCAGGCCTTCGAGGGTCGTGTCCGGGCGGTTGCAGTCGTCGCGGTCGACCACTCCGTCGAGCAGCTGTTTCTCGCCCGTGGCCTTGTCCTCCACGGCGTAGCGGGTGGTCATCGGCACGATCTCGTCGGCGAACAGCCCCGCGGCCTGGGCCCGCGCCATCCGCTGCTGGCTCTGCAGGGCGTAGGCGTCCTGCGCCTCGCGGGTGACGCCGTAGCGGCGGGCGACGATTTCTGCGGTCTGTCCCATCGGGTAGTAGATGCCCGGCACCTCCCTTTGCAGCAGCGGGTTCACCAGGTGATCGGTGTTGACGCTCTTCAGGGTCAGGCTGATCGACTCGACGCCGCCGGCGACGATCACGTCGCTGCAGCCCGAGGCGATCTGGTTGGCGGCGATGGCGATCGCCTGCAGGCCGGAAGAGCAATAGCGGTTGAGGGTCATCCCCGGCACCTGGATGCCGAGGCCGGAGAGCACCGCCACGTTGCGTCCGATGTTGTGGCCCTGGGCGCCTTCGTTGGAACCGGCGCCGACGACGCAGTCGTCCACCAGCAGCGGGTCGAGGTCGTTGCGCGCCAGCAGCGCGTCGACGCAATGGGCGGCCATGTCGTCCGGCCGGGTCAGGTTGAACTTGCCGCGGAAGGACTTGGCCAGGCCGGTCCGGACGCTGTCGACGATCACCACTTCACGCATGGAAGAACCCTCGCTGTTGTTGTTGGACGGCCGCCGGGGCAGTGGCCGGATCAGGCGAGGATAAGACGAGGCAATCGCGCAAGGCACCGATCATTCATCCGGCGTATGCGTCGCCATCCCCGGGGAGGACGGCGACGCATCCCGGACGGACCTCACTTGTCCTTCTTGTACGCCGCCTCGATGGCATCGTTGATGGTGCGCAGCACCTTGACCCGGGCGAAGCGCTTGTCGTTGGCCTCGACCAGGGTCCAAGGCGCGATCTCGGTGCTGGTGCGGTCGACCATGTCGCCCACCGCGTCGACGTACTGGTCCCACTTGTCGCGGTTGCGCCAGTCTTCCTCGGTGATCTTGTAGCGCTTGTAGGGGGTCTTCTCGCGTTCCTTGAAGCGCTCCATCTGGGTCTGCTTGTCGATCGCCAGCCAGAACTTCACCACGATGATCCCGTACTCGCTGAGCTGCTCCTCGAAGTCGTTGATCTCGCCATAGGCGCGCAGCCAGTCGGCCGGGGTGCAGAAGCCCTCGATGCGCTCCACCAGCACGCGGCCGTACCAGGAACGGTCGAAGATGGTGAACTGGCGGCGCGCCGGGATGTGCCGCCAGAAGCGCCAGAGATAGGGCTGCGCGCGCTCCTCCTCGGTCGGCGCGGCGATCGGCACGATATGGTACTGGCGCGGGTCCAGCGCATCGGTGACGCGGCGAATGGCGCCCCCCTTGCCGGCCGCGTCGTTGCCCTCGAACACCGCCACCAGCGAATGCTGGCGGAAGCGCTTGTCGCGGATCAGCCCGGCCAGGCGCGCCTGCTCGGTGGCGAGCTGTTCCTTGTAGTCGTCCTTGTCCAGGTACTGGCCCAGGTCCAGCGAGTCCAGCAGGCCGCGGTTGTCCAGGCTCGACACCAGCGGCGCGGCGTGCGGCTGGCGCTTGGCGCGCTCCTTGGTGGCCAGCGCGGCCTGCAGTCCTTCGAGGATGATGCGGCCGACGGTCAGCGCGCGGTAGCGCTCGTCCGCGCCCTCCACCACGTACCAGGGCGCGTAGTCGCGGCTGGTGCGGCGCAGCACGCGCTCGCCGTAGTGCACGAATCTGTCGTAGACCTCGCTCTGCTTCCAGTCCAGCGGACTCAGTTTCCAGCTGTGCAGCGGATCTTTCTCCAGGGCCTTGAGACGTTCCTTGAGCTGCTTCTTGGAGAGGTGGAACCAGAACTTGAAGAGCAGCGCGCCTTCGTCGCAGAGCATCCGCTCGAAGCGCTCGGCGGCGTCGATGGCCAGGTCCAGCTTGGACTCCTTGATGTGACCCTCGACCCGTGCGTAGAGCATCTGGCTGTACCAGTTGCCGAAGAAGATGCCGATCCGCCCCTTCGGCGGCAGGCGCCGCCAGAAGCGCCACTGCGGCGGCCGCTCGAGCTCCTCGTCGGAGGGACGGAGGAAGCTCTGCACCTGGATCAGGCGCGGGTCCATCCACTCGTTGAGCAGTTTGACCGTCTCGCCCTTGCCGGCGCCCTCGATGCCGTTGATCAGGACGATCACCGGGAAGCGCGCCTGCTGCTTGAGTTCGAACTGAGCCTCGAGCAGCGCTTCGCGCAACTCGATGACGGCCTTTTCGTAGGTGTCCTTGTCGATGCTGTGGCCAACTTCCGCGGATTCGAACATGAAGGTCTCCCTTATCCTGAGTCCTTCAAGGTAGCGGATCGGCGTGCGGCTGTCTGCGCGCGGCGCGGCATCTTCGCGCAGCGCCTCGCCGCCGGCGGGCAAAGCCCCGTAAAATGCGCCATCCGCTTTTCCAGGTTCTGCCATGTCCGACTTCCAGCATGCCCAGCTCGACTGGGACGAAAACGGCCAGCCGCTGTCCCGCGTCTTCGGCGACGTGTATTTCTCCCGGCATTCGGGACTCAACGAGACACGCCACGTGTTCCTCGCCACCAACCGCCTCGCCGAGCGCTTCGCCGCGCTGGGCGATGGCGAGGCGCTGTGCATCGGCGAGACCGGCTTCGGCACCGGGCTGAACTTCCTCTGCGCCTGGCAGCTGTTCGAGCGGGTGGCACCGCCCGGCGCGCGCCTGGAGTTCGTCAGCGTGGAGAAATTCCCCCTCGCCGCCGCCGACCTGCGCCGCGCCCTGGCCCTGTGGCCGGAACTGGCGCCCTGGAGCGAGCCCCTGCTGGGCCAGTATCTCGCCCTGCACCCGGGCTTCCAGCGCCTGGCGTTCGCCGGCGGCCGGGTCGGCCTGACCCTGCTGCTGGGCGATGCCCTGGAGTGCCTGCCGCAGCTTGACGCGCGGATCGACGCCTGGTTCCTCGACGGCTTCGCCCCGGCGAAGAACCCGGACATGTGGTCGCCCGCGCTGTTCGCCGAACTGGCGCGGCTGTCGGCGCCGCAGGCGACCCTGGGCACCTTCACCAGCGCCGGTTTCGTCCGCCGCGAGCTGATCGGGGCCGGCTTCGCCATGCAACGGGTACCGGGCTACGGGCAGAAGCGCGAGATGCTCGGCGGCACCTACCAAGGGCCGCCGGCGAGTGCCGGCAAGCCCTGGTACGCACGCCCCGCGCCCCATGCCGGACGTCGCGCGGCACTGGTGGTCGGCGGCGGCCTGGCCGGCTGCGCCAGCGCCGCCAGCCTCGCCGCGCGCGGCTGGCAGGTGACCCTGATCGAGCGCCATCCCGGCCTCGCCCGGGAGGCCTCGGGCAACCCCCAGGGCGTGCTCTACCTGAAACTCTCGGCCCATGGCACGCCGCTGTCGCGCCTGGTGCTCAGCGGCTTCGGCCATACCCGCCGGCTGCTCGAACGCCTGCGGCGCGGCCACGACTGGGACGCCTGCGGCGTACTGCAACTGGCCTTCGACGCCAAGGAAGCGCGACGCCAGGCGCAACTGGCCGCAGCCTTCCCCGCCGACCTCCTGCACGGCCTGGACCGCGAGCAGGCCGAGCGCCTCGCCGGTGTCGCCCTGCCCGCCGGCGGCCTGTTCTATCCCGAGGCCGGCTGGGTCCATCCGCCCGCCCTCTGCCAGGCCCTGGCCACCACGCCCGGGATCACCCTGCTGAGCGGCCGGGCGGTACGCTTGCGCCGCGAGGGAGACGACTGGTGCGCCTACGCCGGCGACGAATGCCTGGCCCGCGCGCCACTCGCGATCCTCGCCACCGCCGCCGACATCCGCGACTTCCCGCCCGCCGCCGAGCTACCGCTGAAGCGCATCCGCGGGCAGGTCACCCGCCTGCCGGCCACCGCGCAGAGCCGGGCGCTGCGCACCGTGGTCTGCGCCGAGGGCTATGTCGCTCCGCCGCGTGGCGACGAGCACACCCTCGGCGCCAGCTTCGACTTCAAGAGCGAAGACCTGGCGCCGACCCTCGCCGAACACCAGGGCAACCTCGAACTGCTGCGGGAGATATCCCCCGACCTGTTGCAGCGCCTGGGCGCCGACGACCTGCCGCTGGAGCGCCTGGAAGGCCGCGCGGCGTTCCGCTGCACCAGCCCCGACTACCTGCCGCTGGTGGGCCCGCTGGCCGCGCGCGCGGCCTTCGACCAGGCCTACGCGGTGCTCGCCCGCGACGCCCGCCAGGTGCCGGAACAGGACTGTCCCTGGCTGGAGGGCCTGTACCTGAACAGCGGCCACGGCTCGCGCGGGCTGATCAGCGCGCCGCTGTCCGGCGAACTGCTGGCGGCGTGGATCTGCGGCGAGCCGCTGCCGCTGCCGCGCGCGGTGGCCGAGGCCTGCCACCCGAACCGCTTCCTGTTGCGCGACCTGGTGCGCGGGCAGCGCGGCTGAAGCCCCGGGCGCACCGATTTGCGCTACCCTGCGAGCCTGCCGCACGCGCAGGCCCTACCGGACCACCGGTGTGCTCACCCGCGGAAATAGTTGATCGACGATGGATGTACTGCTCTTCGAATCCCTGGGCATCGGCGCCGTTCTCGGCCTGCTGCTCGGCCTCACCGGCGCCGGCGGCTCGCTGGTCGCCTTGCCCCTGCTGCTCAGCCTGCACCTGCCGCTGCGCGACGCCATCGGCGTGAGCCTCGGCGCGGTCGCCCTGTCGGCGCTGATCGGCGCCATCCCGCGAGCGCGCCAGGGCCAGGTGGCCTGGCGGCCGGTGCTGATCCTGGCGCTGGCCGGCCTGCCGAGCAACGCCGTCGGCCAATGGCTCGGCCGCTTCGTCCCGGAAGGCGTGCTGATCGTCGCCTTCTGCCTGCTGGTACTCTGGTCGGCCTGGCGCATGTGGCGCGGCGCCGGAATGAAACGCGAGGCCAGCGACCAGGCACGGAACCTGCCGCTGCTCGGCATCGGCCTGGCGGTCGGCTTGCTGTCGGGATTGATGGGAGTGGGCGGCGGCTTTCTGGTGGTGCCAGGGCTGCTCTGGTTCACCCCACTGTCGATGATGGCCGCCACCGCCACCTCGATGGCGGTGATCGCGCTGGTCTCCGGCGGCGGCTTCCTCATCTACCTGACCGGCGCCCACCCGCCGCTGCCGCTGCTCGGCGGCCTCGCCGCCGGCGGCGCGGTCGGCGTACTCGGCGGCAACCTGCTGGCACAGCGCCTCGGCGGCCCGACCCTGCAACGCCTGTTCGCGCTGATGCTGGTGGCGGTGAGCTTCTCCCTGGCGGCGCAGAAGCTGTACGGCGGGTAGTTTTCCTCGGCGGCCGGGGCACCGGGGAAGCGGCGTTATGCGCCCTGCTCGACGGTCATGCCATGCCGTCGGGCGGATATCGCTGGGTCGGCGGATAACGCCGACGGCGTTATTCGCCCTACGCGGAGGTCACGCCATGGCGTAGGCGGTTAACCGCAACGCGGTTGTCCGCCAGCCTGCACCGGCAAGGCACCGGCAGGTTCGCCAGGTAAAGACCGCCGACGCGACTGTCTTTCGTAGCGAACCTGAATCCCTCACTCTTCCTCGACATCCTCTTCCGGCAGGCCGAACAGGTCGGCCGCGCGCAGCAACGCGGCCAGCAGGCCGTGGCGCTCCCACTCGGGCAACGCGGCGAAGCGCTCGATGACGTACTCCGGCAACAGCGGTGGCGCTTCGGCCAGGGCCTGGTGACCGGCCGGGTCGAGGTGCAGCCAGGACTTGCGCCGGTCCTGCTCGTCGCGCCGGCGGTAGAGCAGGCCGCGTCCTTCGAGGCGGTCGAGCACGCCGGAGAGCGATGCCTGGGACAGGCTGACCAGCTTGGCCAGTTGCGTCGCGGTCAACTCCCCCTCCACCGCCAGGACGTGCAGGATCAGCAATTGCAGCGGGGTCAGGCCGCCATAGCGGCTGAGCCGCTTGGAGTGGATTTCGGCCGCCTGCTGGAGACGGCGGATGGCGCGGAAAATAGCGAGCGAATAGGTATCGGCAGCGGTCTTATTACTTTCAACCATAATAAATTCTTCGTTAAGGGTCCTGATAGGCCCGGCAAATTCGTATAGAACTCCTTCCAACTGTAACGGTCCTCTGTTAGGTAAGTCATGTACCCGGAAGGAGTACACAACCCACTTCCCCAACGGAGAACCGGTAAGGAATATGTGCGGCATATCAGGAGAGTTTCGTTTCGACAACCAGGCAGCCGACCTCGCAGCGGTCGAACGCATCACCCACCACCTGGCCCCTCGCGGCCCCGACGCCTGGGGCTTCCACGCCCAGGGTCCGATCGCCCTCGGACATCGACGGCTGAAGATCATGGACCTGGCGGAAGCTTCCGGCCAACCGATGATCGATCCCGACCTAGGCCTGGCCATGGTGTTCAATGGCGCCATCTACAACTACCCCGAACTGCGTGGCGAACTGGAAAGCCTTGGCTATCGGTTCTTCTCCGGCGGCGACACCGAAGTTCTCTTGAAGGGGTATCACGCCTGGGGCGCCGATTTATTGCCCCGGCTCAATGGGATGTTCGCCTTCGCCGTCTGGGAGCGCGATCGCCAGCGGTTGTTCCTGGCCCGCGACCGCCTCGGCATCAAGCCTCTCTATTACAGCCTCGAGCGCTCGCGCCTGCGCTTCGCCTCGAGCCTGCCGGCCCTGCTCAAGGGCGGCGACATCGGCAGCGACCTCGATCCGCAGGCGCTGAACTTCTACCTCAACTTCCACGCCGTGGTCCCGGCGCCGCACACCCTGCTCGCCGGCGTGAAGAAACTGCCGCCGGCGACCTGGATGAGCGTCGACCTCGACGGCAGCAGCGAACAGCGCACCTGGTGGAGCCTGGACTACGGACCGCAACCGGACGAGCGCGAGCTGACCCTCGACGACTGGCAGGAGCGTGTGCTCGACGGCCTGCGCGAGGCGGTAGCGATCCGCCAGCGCGCCGCCCGCGAAGTCGGCGTGCTGCTCTCCGGCGGGGTCGACTCGAGCCTGCTGGTGGGCCTGCTGCATGAAGCCGGGGTGGACAACCTGCTGACCTTCTCCATCGGCTTCGAGGATGCCGGCGGCGAGCGCGGCGACGAGTTCCAGTATTCCGACCTGATCGCCGAGCGCTACCACACCCGCCACCATCGCCTGCGCATCGGCGAGCACGAGGTGATCGAGCAGTTGCCGGCGGCGTTCCGCGCCATGAGCGAACCGATGGTCAGCCATGACTGCATCGCCTTCTACCTGCTCGCGCGGGAAGTCTCCAGGCACTGCAAGGTGGTGCAGAGCGGCCAGGGCGCCGACGAGCTGTTCGCCGGCTACCACTGGTACCCGAAGGTGGATGGCGCCGCCGACGCCTTCGCCGCCTACCGCGCGGCGTTCTTCGACCGCGACCACGAGGAATACCTGGCCACGGTCGGCGAGCGCTTCCGCGTCGAGGACGTCGCCGGGCGCTTCGTCCGCGACCACTTCGCCAGCCCCGGCGCCGAGGCCGCGGTGGACAAGGCGCTGCGCCTGGACAGCACGATCATGCTGGTCGACGACCCGGTCAAGCGGGTCGACAACATGACCATGGCCTGGGGCCTGGAGGCCCGCGTGCCGTTCCTCGACTACCGCCTGGCCGAACTGTCGGCGCGCATTCCCGCCCGCTTCAAGCTCGGCGATGGTGGCAAGCAGGTGCTCAAGGGCGCCGCGCGCAAGGTGATTCCCAGCGAAGTCATCGACCGGCCCAAGGGCTACTTCCCGGTGCCCGGCCTCAAGCACCTGCAGGGTCGCACCCGCGAGTGGGTACGCGAACTGCTGCTCGACCCGAGCCAGGACCGCGGCCTGTTCCAGCCGGCGATCTTCGACCGCCTGCTGAGCGACCCGGACGGCGACCTCACCCCGCTGCGCGGCTCCAAGCTGTGGCAGCTGGCCGCGCTGAACCTCTGGCTCAGCGAACAGGGACTTTGAAAACGGACCCCCGACGCAGGGGCCCGAACCAGGAGCGATCATGAAAGGCCACTTGCATCTGCCTCATCCGCACAACCAGCGCCTGCAACGCATCCAGGCGCCCACCTACGAACGCCTGCAGGCGCGTCTTGCCGAAGATCACAGCGAGCCGACCGAGAAACCGCTGAGCATCCACTGCGGCTGGGGTCGCCTGCTGATCGGGCAGACCTATCCGGACGTCGAGGAGCTGGCTCGCGACCTGCTCCAGGAGGCCCCCGGCGAACGCGACATCGCGCTCTACGTGGCGGCGCCGCAACAGGTCCTGGCGCACGCCCCGCAACAACTGTTCCTCGACCCCTCGGATACCCTGCGCCTGTGGTTCACCGACTACCGCCCGGCACGCCGTCCGCCACGTGGCTTCCGCATCCGCCGGGTGCATACCGGGGAAGACTGGGCGGCGATCAACCGCCTGTACCTGGCGCGCGGCATGCTTCCGGTGCAGACCGAACGCCTCAGCCCGCGCCACCAGGGCGGGCCGATCTACTGGCTGGCCGAGGACGCCGACACTGGCGTCGCGGTAGGCACGGTGATGGGCCTGAACCACGCCAAGGCATTCCAGGATCCGGAGGGCGGCTCCAGCCTCTGGTGCCTGGCGGTGGACCCGCAATGCAGCCGGCCGGGGGTCGGCGAGGCGCTGGTGCGGCACCTGGTCGAGCACTTCATGAGCCGCGAACTGGCCTACCTCGATCTCTCGGTGCTGCACAACAACCAGCAGGCCAAGGCGCTCTACCGCAAGCTCGGCTTCCGCGAGCTGGCGACCTTCACCATCAAGCGCAAGAACGGCATCAACCAGTCGCTGTTCCTCGGTCCCGGCCCGGAGGAAGACCTCAACCCCTACGCCCGGATCATCGTCGACGAGGCCCACCGCCGCGGTATCGAGGTGCGCGTCGACGACGCCGAGGGCGGCCTGTTCACCCTGACCCAGGGCGGCCGGCAGATCCGTTGCCGCGAATCGCTCTCCGACCTGACCACGGCGGTGAGCATGACCCTCTGCCAGGACAAGGTCCTCACCCATCGCGCCCTGCACCGCGCCGGCCTGCGCCAGCCGCAGCAGCGCCTGGCCGGCAGCGCCGAGGAAAACGCCGCGTTCCTCGCCGAGCACGGTTCGCTGGTGGTCAAGCCGGTGGACGGCGAGCAGGGCCAGGGCGTGGCGGTCGACCTGCGCACCGCGCAAGAGGTCGAGGAGGCCATCGAGGCCGCCCGCCATTTCGACTCGCGCGTGCTGCTGGAGAGCTGCCACGCCGGCCACGACCTGCGCGTACTGGTGATCGGCTACGAGGTGGTGGCCGCCGCCATCCGCCGCCCCGCCGCGGTGATCGGCGACGGCCGGCACAGCATCCGCGAGCTGATCGAGGCCCAGAGCCGCCGACGCCAGGCCGCCACCGGCGGGGAAAGCCGCATCCCGCTCGACCACGAGACCGAGCGCACCCTGCAGGCAGCCGGCTACGGCTACGACGACGTGCTGCCCAGCGGCGAGCACCTGGCCGTGCGGCGCACCGCCAACCTGCACACCGGCGGCATCCTCGAGGATGTCACCGACGCCCTCCACCCGGCCCTCCGCGAGGCCGCGATCCAGGCCGCGCGCGCCCTGGAGATCCCGGTAGTGGGCCTGGACTTCCTGGTCGAGGCCGCCGACCAGCCCGACTACGTGATCATCGAAGCCAACGAGCGCGCCGGCCTGGCCAACCACGAGCCGCAACCGACCGCCGAACGCTTCGTCGACCTTCTCTTCCCCCTCAGCCGCGAGGTGCCTTCATGACCCCTCTGCCACAACCGGACCTCAACTACCTGCAACGGGTACTGCTGGAAATGCTCGCCATCCCCAGCCCCACCGGCTTCACCGACACCATCGTGCGCTATGTCGCCGAACAGCTCGACGAACTCGGCGTGCCCTTCGAGATGACTCGCCGGGGAACCATCCGCGCGACCCTCCAGGGCCGCCTGAACACCCCGGACCGGGCGGTTTCCGCGCACCTCGACACGATCGGCGCGCTGGTCCGCGAGATCAAGCCCAACGGCCGCCTCGGCCTGGCCCCGGTAGGCTGCTGGTCGAGCCGCTTCGCCGAGGGCAGCCGGGTCACGGTGTTCACCGAACAGGGCGTGTTCCGCGGCAGCGTGCTGCCGCTGCTGGCCTCCGGTCACGCGTTCAATACCGAGGTGGACAACCTGAAGATCAGCTGGGACAACATCGAGTTGCGCCTCGACGCCTATACCGCCAGCCGCGCCGACAGCGAGAGCCTGGGCGTCTCGGTAGGCGACTACGTGGCCTTCGATCCGTTGCCGGAGTTCACCGAGAGCGGCCACATCAGTGCCCGCCACCTCGATGACAAGGCCGGGGTCGCGGCGCTGCTGGCGGCACTGAAGGCGGTCAAGGAAAGCGGCCAGGAGCCGCCGATCGACTGCCACCCGCTGTTCACCATCACCGAGGAAGTCGGCTCCGGCGCCGCCGGCGCCCTGCCCTGGGACGTCAGCGAGTTCGTCGGGATCGACATCGCCCCGGTGGCCGAGGGCCAGAACTCCAACGAGCACAGCGTCAGCGTGGCCATGCAGGACTCCGGCGGACCGTACGATTTCCATCTGTCGCGGCACCTGCTGCGGCTCGGCGAGCGCCATGACATCGCCCTGCGCCGCGACCTGTTCCGCTACTACCACAGCGACGCGCAGTCGGCGATCGCCGCCGGCCACGACACCCGCGCCGCGCTGCTGGCGTTCGGCTGCGACGCCACCCACGGTTACGAGCGCACGCACATCGACAGCCTCGCCGCGCTGAGCCGCCTGCTCACCGCCTACATGCTCAGCCCGCCGGTCTTCGCCAGCGACGCCAAGCCGCGGGACGCCTCGCTGGAGCGCTTCAACAAACAGCTCGAGCATCCGGTGCACATGGAAAGCTGCACCCACGTCCCGCCAGTGGACGAGGTGCTCGACAGCAGCAACAACAGCGACAAGGACTGAATCCACGCCGGCCTCCCCGCCCCCGGGGAGGCCACTCTCCTCTCCAGCCAACTGCTAGGCTGATGGCAGGTTCCCTCGCCTGTCTCATTTCCTCCGTAGCATCATGCGTGCCGACTCGTGTCCATGGAGTAGTTGCATGTCCCGACTCTGCCTGGTCCTGCTGTTGCTCTGCTGCGCGCTGCCGGTCCGGGCGCAGCCGCCGGCGCCGCTGGACGGAGAGGACCTGCGCCTGTCACTGGGCGAGTACGCCGAGTACTACCGCGACGCCGGCGGCAAGGCGCGCCTGGACGACATCCTCGCCTTGCCGGCCCAGGCCTTCGCATCCCTGCACGGCGACCACGCGAACTTCGGCAAGAACCCCGCGGCCTGGTGGTTCAGGGTGCGCCTGGACAACCGCAACGGCGCCGACCTGGCTGGCTTCCTGGAAGTCAACTACCCGCTGCTGGACGACCTCAAGGTCTACCTGCTGACTGCCGACGGGCGCATCGAGCAGCAGGAGAGCGGCGACCTGTTCGCCTTCTCCCAGCGCCCGGTGCAGGTGCGCAACTTCTGGTTCCCGCTGCGACTGCCGCCCGGCGAGAGCACCCTGCTGCTGCGCGTGCAGACCACCAGCACCGTCTACGTTCCGCTGTACTTCGCCACCTACTCCGCCAGCGCGGCCAGCCAGGAGATCCTGATGGGCTTCAACGGGGCCTTCTACGGCGTGCTGTTCGGGCTGTTCTGCTACAACCTGTTCCTGTTCGTCTCGCTGCGCGAGGCGACCTATGCCTGGTACCTGCTCTACAACCTCAGCCTCGGCCTGTTCTCCGCCAGCTTCGACGGCCTGCTGTTCAGGCTGCTGCCCGGATACGTGGCGCTGGAGTCGGCCGGCATCTACCTGCTGATGTACCTCAGTTGCCTGGTGTCGATCCAGTTCAGCCGCGGCTACCTCTACACACGCCGCGATTTCCCGCGCCTCGACCGCGTCCTCCGCGGCCTGCTGCTGGCCTGCGTGGTACTGCTGGCCAGCGAGCCGCTGGTGGGGCTGCGCGCCTGGAACGTCCTCGCCAGCCTGACGGTGATGCTGGTATCCCTCAGCCTGCTGCTGGCCGGCGTCCACGTCTGGCGCCAGGGCCTGCGCTACGGCCTCTACTACATCCTGGCCTGGGGCGCGCTGCTGCTGTCGTTCCTGGTCACCACCGCCGCCTCGCTGGGCTTCGAGCTGTTCGGCCTGTTCGGCAGCGGCGTGGTCAAGGTCGGCATGATCGTGGAGCTGGTGACCCTGTCCATCGGCCTCGCCGACCGCATCAACGCGCTCAAGGAGGAAGGCTTCCGCTCGCGCCAGGCGGCCGAGCAGGCACGAGTGGAGAACGAGGCGAAGAGCCGCTTCCTGGCGAAGATGAGCCATGAGATCCGCACCCCGCTGAACGGCGTGCTGGGCATGCTGCAACTGCTCCGCGACACCCCGCTGGACCGCGGCCAGGCGGCCTGCGTGGAGACCATCGCCAGCTCCGGCAACGCACTGATGTCGGTGATCAACGATATCCTCGACTACGCCCGCATCGAGTCCGGCAAGCTGCAGCTGGAACGCATCGACTTCGACCTGGAGGAACTGCTCTCCGACACCCTCGCCCTGTTCGGCGCCCAGGCCCGGGAGAAACGCCTGCGCCTGCACCTGGGCCTGGACAGGGGCGTGCCGCGCCGCCTCAACGGCGACCCGACGCGTCTGCGCCAGGTCCTGACGAACCTGCTCGGCAACGCCCTCAAGTTCACCGCCGAAGGCCATGTCGCCCTGCGCGTGCAGCGGCGCTTCGACGAGGCTGGGCGCGAGCGCCTGCTCTACAGCGTCAGCGACAGCGGCATCGGGATTTCCGCCCAGGCGCAGGCGACCCTGTTCGAGTCCTTTTCCCAGGCCGATTCCAGCACCACCCGCCGCTACGGCGGCAGCGGCCTGGGGCTGGCGATCAGCCGCGAACTGGTGCAGATGATGGGCGGGCGCATCGAGGTGAGCAGCGAACCCGGCAAAGGCACCCGGTTCAGCGTCGACCTGCCGCTCAGCCCCGCCCTCGACAGCGGCGATGCGGATGAACTGGTGCACCTGCTGCAAGGTCGCCCGGTCCTGCTGGCCAGCGAGGACAACCTGACCCTGGACTGTCTGCAGGCAACGCTGGAACGCTGGGGGCTGCGAGTCGAGCGCTGTCTCCAGCCACGGCGGCTGAACGCCTATCTCGAGGACTTCAGTGCGCCCCCCCTGCTGGTGCTGGCGGCGCCCTGGCCGGGTCCGCCGTCGATCTGGCTGGACTCCCTCTACGCACAGCTGGAACGAGGCCAGCGCATCCTCCTGCTGTGTCCGCCGCAGCACTGCCACGACCTGCCGCCGCACGAGGGCCTGCGCCTGCTGGCGCTGGCCCAGCCAGTGACGGTGAATGCCCTGCGCACAGCGCTGCTGGAGCTGTACCGCGAACGCCGCCGGCAGCTACGAGGCAACAGCGAGGCGCCCCGGGAACCAGAGCGGGATACCCCATGCATCCTGGTGGCCGAGGACAACCCGGTGAACCAGCTGGTGGTACGCGGCTTCCTCGCCAAGCGCGGCTATGCGGTGCGCCTGGCCGGCAACGGCCGGCTGGCGCTGGACGAGTACCTGCGCGACCCGAACGGTATCCAGCTGATCCTGATGGATGGCGAGATGCCGGAAATGGACGGTTTCGAGGCGACCCGCCTGATCCGTCGGGAAGAGCGCGCCCGGGACTGGCCACGGGTACCGATCGTCGCCCTGACCGCGCACATACTCGACGAGCACCGCCAGGCCGGGATCGAGGCCGGCATGGACGCCTACCTCGGCAAGCCGGTGGACCGGACGGAACTCTACGCCACCCTCGAACGCCTGCTCGGCCAGCCCTCGCGCCAGGCATGACAGCCGAGGACGCGCCGCGCTAGCATTCGCCGCCATACCGGAGTACCGCCATGCTGATCCCCCACGACCTGCTCGAAGCCGACACCCTGAACAACCTGCTGGAGGACTTCGTCACCCGCGAAGGCACCGACAACGGCGACGAGACCCCGCTGGACGTGCGCGTGGAACGCGCCCGCCATGCCTTGCGGCGGGGCGAGGCGGTGATCCTGTTCGACCCGGAGAGCCAGCAGTGCCAGTTGATGTTGCGCAGCGAGGTGCCTGCGGAACTGTTGCGCGACTGAGTCGCGGTATCGACCCGCCTGGCGGGACGGGTTCGCCGCCCTGCACACCCCGGAAATGCCGGACAGCGCCCCAACTCCGTAGGGCGAATAACCGCTCCCGGTTATCCGCCGCTTATCCGCCCTCCCCCTCACTCTTTCCCCCCTCCCTCCTCCGTCTCCAACGCCGCCCTGGCGATATTCCGGCTATGCGCGCCGAAATGCCCGATCAGTTCGACCAACTGCACGTTCAACGCCGCGTTGTCGTGGGTTTCGTGGCGCGGCTGGTTGCTCTCGCTGAAGTCCTGCGCGGCGGAGGCCGGGCGTGCGGCCAGCCATTCGCCGATGGCGGCGTCGAAGGCCGCGGCGTGGGCGTTCGACTCGGCGGCCACCACCTCGCGCAAATAGGTCGGCGAATAACCCGGATAGGCACTGTCGCGGCGGGTGTCGGCGTAGGCGTCGAGCATCGGCTGCGGACGGCCGTCGCGCAGCAGTTGGCGCAGCCAGTCGAACTGGTATTTCTCCACCGCGGTATGGCGGTTCGCCACGCGCTCGATGGCCGCCTGTTTTTCCTCCGGGTAGCCGAGCAGCGCCTTGCCCTCCATCTGCAGCATCGCCGCCAGGCTGGCACCGGGCAGCGGCGTGGAGTGGTAGGGCTGGGTGAGGTCCTGGATGTAATGCATACCCCAGCCGAGGAAGCGGTAGCCCCAGTAGGGATGGCCACTGGCGAAGGCGAAGCGCGACAGTCCGAAGTACTGGTAGGCGCGCCATTCCGGCCAGGCACGGGCGAGGAACGGCGCACCGCTGTAGATCACCGCCGACTCGTGGTAGAAGCCCATGTGGAACGGCGCCTGGGAGCTGAACTCGAAGCGTGGGTCGCCGAACGGCTGCGGGCCGAAGCCGTAGCGCTGGCCGGCCTCGCCGGGATTGTCGCTGAACAGGTTGATGTCGTGGCCGTAGTCCGGTTCGTCGGCGGCGGTGGCCAGCACCGCCAGGGGTGCGACCCGCTCGCCCGGTTGCAGACGGATGAAACGCCAGGCGGTCCAGGGCGAGAGGTTCTGGAACACCAGCACCTCCCGGGCCTTGAGGTGCGGGCGCTGCGGCGGGTCCTGCCCGGGCAGCGGCTGGAGCGCCAGCGCCAGGCGGATCTCCGGGTTGACCCGCAGCGCCGCGAGGAACGCCTGGCGCAGGTCGCCGGCCTCGCCCTCGGCGGTGAAGCGCAGGGCGTCCGGGCGTGCCGGGTAGTTGCCGATATGCGCGCGGGCGTAGGCTTCCTGCTCGTCCAGCAGCGCGGCCAGGCCGCCGCGCTCGGCGGTGAGGAAGGCCTCCAGCGGCTCCACCACGACCTCCGGCGCCTCGCGGATCGCCGCTACCTCGCGCAGCGCCAGGTAGCTGCCCACCGTATGGTTGGACCAGGCCCAGAGGCTTGGCGAGACCGTGTACAACCCCAGCAGCAGGCAACGCAGCAGCAACTTCATCGGCTTTTCGCTCTTGTCTTCGTCCGGTGCCGGCAAGCCTACCAACCCCGGGCGCGGCAGGGCACTGTCCAGCCCCGCCATCGGAACTCTCCGATAGCGCCATCGGACCAATGTCTATCCACGCCGGGCCGGCCCCATGACCGCCATCAATGGCGCCCAGGCGCCAGGCGGCTAGACTTTCCCGACATCAGGCACGCTGATACAAGGCACCCATCTGATGCTCCAGTCCGTTTCGCCCAAGCACGACCTGCCCCTCAAACCCGAAGGCCAAGCGGCCAAGCCCGAACGCACCGGCACCTGGGCGCCGTTCTCGATCCAGGCCTTCCGCATCATCTGGATCTGCAACCTGTTCGCCAACCTCGGCACCTGGGCGCAATCGGTGGCCGCCGCCTGGGTGGTCACCGACGCCCATGCCAGCCCGCTGATGGTGGCGATGATCCAGGTCGCCGCAGCGCTGCCGCTGGTGCTGCTGTCGATCCTCTCCGGGGTCATCGCCGACAACCACGACCGGCGCAAGATCATGCTCTGGGGCCTCAGCTTCGAGATGACCGGGGCGATGTTCGCCACCCTCCTGGCCTTTCTCGGCTACCTCGATCCGGTGCTGCTGATCATCTCCATCCTCTGGATCTCCCTCGGCGGCTCGGTGACCATCCCGGCCTGGCAGGCGGCGGTCAACGAGCAGGTGCCGGCGCGCATGGTCAGCGACGCGGTGCTGCTCAACAGCGTCAACTACAACGTCGCCCGTGCCGCCGGCCCGGCCCTCGGCGGCCTGCTGCTGAGCGCGGTGGGGCCGGCCTGGGTGTTCCTGTTCAACAGCTTCTGCTACATGGCGTTGATCTGGGCGATCTGGCAGTGGCGGCGCGACCTGCCCAAGCGCAGCCTGCCGCCGGAAGGCATCCTCGAAGGGGTCATCGCGGCGCTGCGCTTCACCCAGTACTCCACCGTCACCCGCCTGGTGATGATGCGCTCCTTCGCCTTCGGCCTCTCCGCCAGCGCGGTCTGGGCCCTGCTGCCGCTGCTGGCGCACCGCAACCCGGACGGCGACGCGGCGATCTACGGTTACATGCTCGGCGCCCTCGGCCTCGGCGCGATCCTCGGCAGCACCCAGGTCTCGCGCCTGCGCCAGCGGATCGGCAGCAGCCGGCTGATCAGCCTGGCCGGCTTCACCCTGGCCCTGATCCTGCTGACCCTCGGCCTGGTGGACAACCTCTGGATACTGTTCCCGGTGCTGATCCTCGGCGGCGGCTGCTGGATCGGCGCCCTCGCCACCTACAATTCGGCGGTGCAGATCCTCGTTCCCGACTGGATCAAGGCGCGCGCCCTGGCGCTGTACCAGACCGCGCTGTACGGCGGCCTGGCGCTGGGCTCGTTCCTCTGGGGCCATCTCGCCGAAACCATGACCGTGCACGGCGCGCTGCTGGCCGCCGGCTGCCTGCTGCTGGCCTCGGTGATCCTGCTGTACAACTCGCGCCTGCCGGAAATGGACGCCGCCAGCATCTCCCGCGCGCCGGCGAGCATGCCCGGGCAGCCGAGCTTCGTCTTCAACACCCGGCGCGGCATGGTGCTGGTCTCCATCGAGTACCGGATTCCCGCCGAGCGCACCCGCGACTTCGTCCGCGCCGCCCAGCCGTTGCGCCGCCTGCGCCTGCGCAACGGCGCGGAGCGCTGGTCGCTGTTCCGCGACGTGAGCAACCCGGAGGTCTGGCAGGAACTGTTCCTGGTGGACAACTGGATCCAGCACCTGCGCATGCTCGACCGCATGACCCTGGCCGACAAGATCGTCATCGACAACGTCACCGCCCTGCATGCCGGCGACGGTCCGCCGCAGATCCGCCATTGCGTGAGCTACGAGGCCAGCAGCTACGACACGCCGCTGGTGAAGAGCGCCGCGCCGCCGCCAGCCAACGACGAGGCGGGCGCGACGGCGGGGAGTTGAGAAGGATGCCTGGCAAACCCGTAGGGCGGATGACGCCAGCGGCGTTATCCGCCATCGAGCGCCGGCACGGCGGGTAACCGCAAGCGGTTGTCCGCCCTACGAGGCCGTCGGTGGCGCGCGCTCACTCCGCCGCCGGTTTCTTGCGCCTGAGCGGCGCCATGCCGTCGGCGCTGACCACCGCCGACGGACCGGCCTTCGGCCGCGCGGCGGGCTTGCGCCTGGCCGCGGGCTTGGCGGCGGCGCCCTTCCGATCCTGTTTTTTCTTCTTGCTGCCGGCGGCCTTGCCCGAGGCCTTGAGCTTCTTCGGCCCCTGGTAGGCGGCCTTCAGTTCCTTGATGTTGCGCCGTTCGAAATGCTGCTTGAGGTAGCGCTCGACGCTCGACATCAGGTTCCAGTCGTTGTGGCAGATCAGCGAGATCGCCAGGCCCTCGGCGCCTGCGCGGCCGGTGCGGCCGATGCGGTGCACGTACTCGTCGCCGCTACGCGGCATGTCGAAGTTGATCACCAGGTCCAGGCCCTCGACGTCCAGGCCGCGCGCGGCGACGTCGGTGGCGACGAGGATCTTCACCGCGCCCTGCTTCAGGCGCTCGATGGCCAGCTTGCGGTCCTTCTGGTCCTTCTCGCCATGCAGGACGAAGACCTTGTGCTGGTTGGCGATCAGCCGCCCGGTCAGGCGATCGGCGGAGACCCGGGTGTTGGTGAAGACGATGGCCTTGGTGTAGGTCTCGTTGCCCAGCAGCCATTGCAGCAACTGTTCCTTGTGCGCCACGTCGTCGGCGGTGATGACCTGCTGGCGGACGTTCTCGTTCAGCTCGCCGACCTGGTTCAGGCGCAGCACTTGCGGCTCGCGCAGCACCTCGGCGATCACCTTGTTCAGCCCGGCGCCGCTGTGGGTGGCGGAGAACAGCAGGGTCTGGCGCTCGGCCGGGCAGGCGTTGGCCAGGGCCAGCACGTCGTCGGCGAAGCCCATGTCGAGCATGCGGTCGGCCTCGTCGAGCACCAGTACCTCGATGTCCTGCAGCGGCAGGTTGCCGGCGTTGCGCTGCTCGAGCAGGCGGCCGGGGGTGCCGATGACGATCTCCGGGTTCTTGCGCAGGCGCGCGCCCTGCACCTTGAAGTCCTCGCCGCCAGTGATCAGGCAGGCCTTGATGAAGGTGAACTGGGCGAAGCGCTCGACTTCCTTGAGGGTCTGCTGGGCCAGCTCGCGGGTCGGCAGGAGGATCAGCGCGCGCGCCAGGGAGCGCGGCTTCTCCTCGGCCAGCAGACGGTTCAGCAACGGCAGCAGGAAGGCCGCGGTCTTGCCGCTGCCGGTCTGCGCCGTGACCCGCAGGTCGCGTCCCTCCAGCGCCTGGGGAATGGCCGCGGCCTGGACCGGCGTCGGCTCGCTGAAGGACAGGCTATCCAGTGCCTTCAGCAGGCGTTCGTGGAGGGGGAATTGGCTGAACAAGGGAAACCTCGGCATTGCAGGTGAAAATGGACAGGTGCATAGCCTAACGGTTGCCGCGCCGCCGCGCAGGCTTTATTCGCACGACGCGACGGCCAGCGCGCGGGTCGCAATCGGCCCGGCGGCGGGTCGCCGCCAGGCAAGCGCGGCGCGGGCGGCGCTCGCAGACTGGCCCGATGCCCGCCGTCCAGAGGACTCCCGTCATGCCCACCGCGCCGCCCTCCGCCGCCGAACGTCTGGAACGACTGCCGCTGAGCCCCTACCACCGGCTGATCTTCGTGATCATCGCCCTGGCGTTCTTCTTCGACTCGATGGACCTGGCGATGATGACCTTCCTGCTCGGCTCGATCAAAGCCGAGTTCGGCCTCGACTCGGCCCAGGCCGGCCTGCTGGCCAGCTCCAGCTTCTTCGGCATGGTGATCGGCGCGGCGCTGTCGGGCATGCTCGCCGACCGTTTCGGGCGCAAGCCGGTGTTCCAGTGGAGCATCGTGCTCTGGGGCCTGGCCAGCTACCTCTGCTCCACCGCCGGCGACCTCGGCAGCCTGACCCTCTACCGGGTGCTGCTGGGGATCGGCATGGGCATGGAGTTCCCCATCGCCCAGTCGCTGCTCTCGGAAATGATCCCGGCCAGCCGCCGCGGCAAGTACATCGCCCTGATGGACGGCTTCTGGCCGCTGGGCTTCGTCGCCGCCGGCTGCCTGTCCTACATCCTCCTGCCGCTGACCGGCTGGCGCACGATCTTCCTGGTGCTGGCGCTGCCGGCGGTCTTCGTCCTGGTCATCCGCTTCCTGGTGCCCGAGTCGCCACGCTGGCTGGAGCAGGCCGGCCGGCGCGAACAGGCCGAGCGCGTGCTGCGCGGCATCGAGGCACGGGTGATGCGTTCGCTGCGCCTCGCCGAGCTGCCGCCGCCGCAGCGCCTGGCGCAGCCGGAACCTTCGCGGCCGGGCTTCTTCGGCGCCTTCGCCGAACTCTGGTCGCCGACCTACCGGCGCCGCACGCTGACCGTCTGGGGTCTGTGGTTCTTCGCCCTGCTCGGCTTCTACGGCCTGACCTCCTGGCTCAGCGCGCTGCTCCAGCAATCCGGCTTCGCCGTCACCCAGTCGGTGTACTACACCGTGCTGATCTCGCTGGCCGGGATACCCGGCTTCCTCTGCGCGGCCTGGCTGGTGGAAAGCTGGGGGCGCAAGCCGAGCTGCGTGCTGATGCTCCTCGGCGGCGGCGCGATGGCCTACGCCTACGGCCAGACCGCGGTGTTCGGCGGCAGCCTGGCGCTGCTGGTCGGCTTCGGCCTGGCCATGCAGTTCTTCCTGTTCGGCATGTGGGCGGTGCTCTACACCTATACCCCGGAGCTCTATCCGACCTCCGCGCGGGCCACCGGCTCGGGCTTCGCCTCGGCGGTCGGGCGGATCGGCTCGCTGCTCGGCCCGCTGGTCACCGGGCTGATCCTGCCGCTCACCGGCCAGGGCGGGGTGTTCACCCTCGGCGCGCTGTGTTTCGGCCTCGCCGCCCTGGTGGTCTGGGGCTTCGGCATCGAGACCCGCGGGCGCACCCTGGAGGAGCTCGCCGGCTGATTCCACACGTCGGCGGGAAACCTTTTCAGACACATCCTAGGTGCGAAGCGGGGCCCGATGAGGCACTCTTGATCCCTTTGTGCGCTCCCGGCCCACGGGTCGGGGTGTTCGTTAAACCGTGGGAAGCGGCTCGCCCGCCCCCGCCCGCAACAAAGGAAGTCGCCTGTCCATGGACTCCACATCCCTTCTCGATCAGCTCTCCGGATACTGGTCGGCGCTCGACCAGCACCCTATCCTCCACGCCAGCCTGGCCTTCGGCCTGCTGCTGGTGGGCGCCCTGATCCTCGGCCGGATCGCCCGCTACGTCGTTCTCTACGCGGTCAACCTGCTGGCCCGCCAGCCGGCGTTGCACTGGTTCGGCGACCTGATCCGCAACAAGGTGTTCCAGCGCCTGGCGCAGACCACCCCGTCGCTGCTGGTACAGTTCGGCCTGCCGTGGATTCCCGAGATGCCGGACAAGGCCGCGCATTTCCTCGGCAACCTGGCCCTGGCCTTCACCGTGCTGTTCCTGATCCTCGCCCTCACCGCGCTGCTCAACGCCCTGCTGGACATCTACGCGCGCACCGAGCACGCCCGCACCCGTTCGATCAAGGGCTACGTGCAACTGGCGAAGATCGCCGTGTTCGTGTTCGGCGCGATCATCATCGTCTCGATCATCATCGACCGCTCGCCGCTCCTGCTGCTATCGGGCCTCGGCGCGATGTCGGCGGTCCTCCTGCTGGTCTACAAGGACACCCTGATGTCGTTCGTCGCCAGCGTGCAGCTGACCAGCAACGACATGCTGCGGGTCGGCGACTGGATCGAAATGCCGCAGGTCGGCGCCGACGGCGACGTGGTGGACATCACCCTGTACACCGTGAAGGTGCAGAACTTCGACAAGACCATCGTCTCGGTGCCGACCTGGCGCCTGATGTCCGAGTCGTTCAAGAACTGGCGCGGCATGCAACAGTCCGGCGGGCGGCGGATCAAGCGCGCGATCTACGTCGACTCCAGCCAGGTGCGTTTCCTCGACGAGAAGGAAGAGCAACGCCTGGGCCAGGTGCGCCTGCTCACCGAGTACATGGCGCGCAAGCAGACCGAGCTGCAGGAATGGAACGCCACCAACGGCGGGGTCGCGCCGCTGGCCGCCAACCGCCGCCGGCTGACCAACATCGGCACCTTCCGCGCCTATGCCCTGGCCTACCTGCAGAACCACCCGGACATCCACCAGGGCATGACCTGCATGGTCCGCCAGATGCAGCCGACCGCCCAGGGCATCCCGCTGGAGATATACTGCTTCACCCGCACCACCAGCTGGATCGACTACGAGCGCATCCAGGGCGACGTGTTCGATTACCTGCTGGCGGTGATGCCGGAGTTCGGCCTCGGCGCCTACCAGCAGCCCAGCGGCCAGGACCTGCGCCAGGGCCTGCAGGGCATGCTCGACGGACGTGAACCGGCGACGCGTTCGTTCGAGACGCTGGCTTCGCCGAGCCGCAGCGACGAAGCCACCGTTTGATTGACCGAAAAAAGGCGGGCCAGCCATGAAGCCACAGTTGATCTACTACGTCGCCACCAGCCTGGACGGCTTCATCGCCCGCCCCGACGGCAGCGTCGACTGGCTCGACCGTTTCGCCGGCGGCGGCAGCGACCATGGCTACGCCGCCTTCTACCAGGGCATCGACGGGTTGCTGATGGGGCGCGGCAGCTACGATGTCGTGCGTGGCTTCGGCGACTGGCCCTATCCGGGCAAGCCCTGCCAGGTACTCACCCGCAATCCTCGGGTGAGCGGGCTGGAGGGGGTCGAACTGCGCCATGCCACGCCCCAGGACGGCCTGTCGCGCCTTGGCGAACAGGGCTGCCGGCGGGTCTGGCTGGCCGGCGGCGGCAGCCTGGCCGGCAGTTGCCTGGGCGCCGGGCTGCTCGACGAGGTGATCGTCAGTGTCGTTCCGCAACTGCTCGGCGCCGGCATCCCGCTGTTCGCCGGCGGCCGCGAGCGGCGCCTGCGACTGCTGGAACAACACAGCTACCACAGCGGCATCGTGCAGATGCGCTACCAGGTGATCACCGAGGACGATCAGGAATGACCGATACCCTGCTGAGCATTTCCGCCGCCTGCCTGTTCGACGACCAGGGCAACCTGCTGCTGGTGCGCAAGCGCGGCACCCAGGCCTTCATGCTTCCCGGCGGCAAGCGTGAACCGGGCGAGACGCCGCTGGCCGCGCTGCAACGCGAACTGCTGGAGGAGTTGCGCCTGCCGATGGGCGCATCGACCTTCGAGCACCTCGGCAACTTCCAGGCGCCGGCGGCCAACGAGGCGAACACCCGGGTCGATGCCGATATCTACGTCGCCCGCCTGCCCCATGCGGTCTGCGCCCAGGCCGAGCTGGAAGAGCTGGCCTGGCTGCTGCCCGGCCAGCCGCAACCGGACAACCTCGCGCCACTGCTGCGCGACCATGTCCTGCCGGCCCTGGCCCGACGCGCGGCAGAGCGAGCGCAAGCGCCGACGGAACAGCGTACCCGCCCCGGCCACGTGCGCTGAGCGCAATCTCCCCTCCCCACGAGCAAGGCCTCCCGGAGGATGCCCTTTCACGCCCCTGCGCCGAACCACGACGTAGGGTGTATAACCGCCCCGCGGTTATCCGCCGATGCGCGGGATATCGGCGGATAACGCCTGTGGCGTTATCCGCTACGGAACCAGGCCAGGCCTTCCTTCAACGAAAAAGGCCACCCTGGGGTGGCCTTCCTGCACTCGCGCGCGAACTGCGGCACAGGGCTGACAACCGCCACGCCCATGGGATCGGCGGACGATTGCCCCGCCCTTTCGGCGGTCTTCCTCCGGCTCAGAACGAGGTCCGGCGGTAGGCGCGGTAGCGCGGGAACCAGAAGTTCGCCTCGATCGCCTCGTTCAGCGCCTCGTCGCTGGTCTGCAGGGCCTTGCCCTCGGCCTGGGCCTGCTTGGCCACGGCGACTGCGATGCGCTTGCTGACCTCGCGGATATCGCCCAGCGCCGGCAGCACCGCGCCCTCGCCCCGGGTGACGATCGGCGAGCAGTTGGCCAGGGCGTTGGCCGCCGCCATCAGCATGCCGTCGGTGACGCGGGTGGCCCGCGCGGCGATCACCCCGAGGCCGATGCCAGGGAAGATATAGGCGTTGTTGCACTGGGCGATGGGCATCCGCCTGTCGCCCACCTGTACCGGCTGGAACGGGCTGCCGGTAGCGACCAGCGCCTGGCCGTCGGTCCAGTTGAGGATTTCCTGCGGGGTCGCCTCGACCCGCGAAGTCGGGTTCGACAGCGGCATCACCAGCGGCTGCGGGCAATGCCTGTGCAGCTCGCGGATGACCTCCTCGGAGAACAGCCCGCGCTGCCCGGAGACGCCGATCAGCACCGTCGGCCGGGCGTTGCGGATCACCTCCAGCAGCGCCAGGTCGTCGCCCTGCTGGCCGCCCCAGGCGCCGAGATCGGCGCGCTTCTGCGCCAGGCGCTGCTGGAAGTCGAGCAGGTTGCTCATGTCGTCGGTGAGCAGGCCCCAGCGGTCGACCATGAAGATGCGCCGGCGCGCCTGGGCCTCGTCCAGTCCTTCCAGCCGCATGGCGGCGATGATCTGCTCGGCGATGCCGCAACCGGCGGAACCGGCGCCGACGAAGGTCACGGTCTGCTCGCTGAGCTTCTCGCCCTTGGCCTTGCAGGCCGCCAGGAGGGTGCCCACGGCCACCGCGGCGGTACCCTGGATGTCGTCGTTGAAGCAGCACAGCTCGTCCTTGTAGCGCTCCAGCAACGGCATCGCGTTGGTCTGGGCGAAATCCTCGAACTGCAGCAGGACGTTCGGCCAGCGCCGCTTGATCGCCTGGATGAACAGGTCGACGAACTCCTCATACTGCGCCCCGCTCACCCGCTCGTGGCGCCAGCCCATGTACATCGGGTCGTTGAGCAGGTCGGGGTTGTTGGTGCCGACGTCCAGCACCACCGGCAGGGTATAGGCCGGGCTGATGCCGCCGCAGGCGGTGTACAGCGACAACTTGCCGATCGGGATGCCCATGCCGCCGATGCCCTGGTCGCCGAGGCCGAGGATCCGTTCGCTGTCGGTGACCACCACGATCTTCACGTTGTTCTTGGTGGCGCTGCGCAGGATGTCGTCGATCCGCTCGCGGTCCGGGTAGGAAATGAACAGCCCGCGATGGGTGCGGTAGATCTTCGAGAACTCCTGGCAGGCCTGGCCGACCGTGGGGGTGTAGATGATCGGCAGCATTTCTTCCAGGTGCTCCTCGAGCAGGCGGAAGAACAGGGTCTCGTTGTTGTCCTGGATCGAGCGCAGGAAGATGTGGCGGTCCAGATCGGTGTTGCACAGGTTGTACTGGCTGTAGGCGCGCTCGGTCTGCTCCTCGATGGTCTCGATGTTGTGCGGCAGCAGGCCTTGCAGGTTGAAATCGATGCGTTCCTGGGTACTGAACGCGCTGCCTTTGTTCAGCAGCGGCATCTCCAGCAGCGACGGGCCGGCATGGGGAACGTACAAGGGGCGCTTGGCTGTTTCGGTCATATCTGGACTCGCTTCTACGGGCTTCACTCGGGTACGGGGACCACGAACATACCCCCGGCGCAGAGGCTTTCCAAGGCCATGGCGCACAACAGGACGTTGCCGGCCCCGCAGCTGTCGTCACTTGCACGCTGAAACCGGCGCGTCACATCCGGAACCGATCATTCGACGAATGGTCAGAAGGCCGGCGTCAAAATAGGTCACAATAGCCGCCGCTTTCGTAGGGGAATACGCTGGGAACACCGATGAGTCCCCGATTTTCCTTCGTTAAGCCCGTTATCGCCGGGACAACCTGAATGCATCCAGGCCCGGTGGCAGTTGGCCGTTTCGCTTGACGGCCTGGTCGGAAGAGTCAGGAGGGCTCGTTCCGGTCACCCAGAAGACACTCCGATGAACAGAGAGTAACCACGAACCAGCGGAAGCCTGGACCGTTATTCACGCACGCGAAGACATGCCGAAATGCGTTCACCCTTTTTGACATGCCTGTCTGTAGGCTTCGCGGCCCTTCTGGCCGCACTCTCGATGCCCAGCCTGGCTTCCAACCAGGTCACCCATACCTTCAAGCCGTCGAAGAATTCCACCCTGTCGCCCAGCCGGGTCGTCAGCACCCGCCAGTCGGCCAACCGCTCGGTGGTCGCGGCCGCCGCCTCCGAAGTCACCGACCGCGCCTTCAGCATGATCGGCACCCCCTACCGCTGGGGCGGCACCACGCCGAAGAAGGGCTTCGATTGCAGCGGCCTGGTCAACTACGTATTCCAGGATGTCGACGACGTCGACCTGCCGCGCACCGCCCGCGCCATCTACAACATGGACAACAACAAGGTTTCCCGCGGCAAATTGCAGCCGGGCGACCTGGTGTTCTTCCGGATCCGCAGCCGCAGCGTCGACCACGTCGGCATCTACGTCGGCAACGATCGCTTCGTGCATGCGCCGCGGCGCGGCAAGAAGGTCCGCGTCTCCGACCTCAACAGCAGCTACTGGAAGCGCCACTACCTGGCCGGCAAGCGTATCCTGCCGGCCACCCTCGCCCAGGTCGAGAGCACCCGCAAGCGCTGACTCCGGCGCCTGCGGCTCGCTCAGATGCCCCGCCGCGCCTGTTTCCTCAGCAGGCGCGCGCTGTCCCAGCCGGTCAGCAGCACCGCCAGCCAGATCGGCGCGTAGGTCCACAGCTGCTCGACGCGGAATGCCTCGCCGAGGAACAGTACCGCCACCAGGAACAGCAGCACCGGTTCGACGTAGCTGAGGATGCCGAACAGCCCCATCGGCAACAGCCGGCTGGAGGCCATCATCGCGCCGAAGGCCAGCGCGCTGATCAGCCCCAGCATCGGCAGCAGCAGCCACAGCCGCGGCGCCTCGCGGAACGCCTGGCTTTCATCGCCCAGCCAATACAGCGCGAACAACGCCACCGGCAGCAGGAAGAGCATCTCGAAGACGAACCCTGACAGCGCGTCCACCCCCATCTTCCTGCGCAGCATGAAGTACGGCGGGTAGCCCAGGGCGGTGACCAGCGAGACCCAGGAGAACGCCCGGGTCAGCCAGAACTCGTGCAGTACCCCGGCCAGCGCGCAGGCCACGGCGATGCCCTGCAGCGGCGTCAGGCGCTCGCCGTAGAACACCCGGCCGACCAGGACCATCGCCAGCGGCAGGAGGAAATAGCCCAGCGAAAGCTCCAGGGTCTTCCCGGCCAGCGGTGCCCAGATGAAGATGCCCCATTGCAGCAGCATCATCGCCGCGGTCAGCGGGAAGCAGGCCAGCAGCCAGGGCTCGGCGAACAACCGGCGCCAGGCGGCGCGCAGGGTCGGCCACTGGCGGGTGGCGACAACCAGCAGGAGCACCATCGGGATCGACCAGAGTACCCGGTGCGCCAGCACCTGCAGGCTGTCCAGCGGTTCCAGCAGGTGGACGTAGCCCGGCAGGGTGACGAACAGCAGCGAGGCGGCCAGCGACAACAGCACTCCCTGTCCGGAGATCCTCATGCGCGCACCTCGCGGCGGCCGAGCCGGTTGACCCACAACGAGGCGACGATGATCGCGCCGCCCAGCGCCAGGCGCGGCAGGTCGGCGTGCTGGTTCCAGATCAGCAGATTGAGCAGCAGCCCCACCGGCACATGCAGGTTGTTCATCACCGCCAGGCTGCCGGCGTCGACCTCGGTGGCGCCCTTGTTCCACCAGAACTGGCCAAGCGCGGTGGCCAGCAGGCCCATCCACACCAGTACGCCCCATTGCAGTTCGCCGGCCGGCAGGCGCTGCGGATCGCCGAACAGCAGCCAGGCCGGCAGGGCGACCAGCAGCGCGCCGAGGAAGAAGTAGCCGAAGCGCTGGCGCTGCGGCAGTTGCGACGGATATCGACGCACCAGGCGCTTGTACAGCACCTGCCCGGCGGCGAAGGTGGCGTTGGCCAGTTGCAGCAGCAGGAAGCCCTGGAGGAACTCGCCGGTGATCCCGTCGTAGCGGATGATCGCCGCACCCACCACCGCCACCAGCGCGGCGGCCAGGGCCCAGGCATTGAAGCGGCGGTTCAACAGGTCGTCGAGCAGGGCCACGTGGACCGGGGTCAGCACGGTGAACAGCAGTACCTCGGGCACCGTCAGCACGTTGAAGCTGAGGTACAGGCAGACATAGGTGATGCCGAACTGCAGCGCGCCGACCAGCATCACCCCGCCGATGAAGCGCGGCTCCACCCCGCGCCAGCGGGTCAGCGGAAGGAACACCAGGCCGGCGAGGAGGACCCGGGTGAGCACGGCGAAGTAGCTGTCGACCTGGCCGGCGAGGTACTCGCCGATCAGGTTGAAGGAAAACGCCCAGAGGACGGTGACGAACAGTAGATAACGCATGGACCAGGCACCAGGATGGGGCGCCGACCATAACGTTTTTGCCGCCGCCACGGAAGGCCGCGCGGGCCCGCGGCGAACCTCGCCGCTTCCGCGCTATCTGCCGTGCGCGGTCGGCCAGCGGTATTCGAGCCAGTGCTGCATGCGCTGGCGCAGCTGGCCGGTCTGCTCGGCGATGTGCAGCCACTGGTCGACGTAGCGCTTGAAGGCCTCGTCGCGCGGCAGCAGGTAGGCCTTCTCGGCGAAGTCGAAGGGCCGCTCCGGATGCACGGCGCACAATTCCGGGTGCAGCCTGGATTGCAGGCGGGTCTCGATGGCATCGGTCATCATCAGGTCGGCCTTGCCGTCGACGATCTGCTGGAAGATCGTCACGTTGTCCGGGTGTACCAGGATCCGCGCCTGCTTCAGGTGCGCGCGGGCGAACTTCTCATTGGTGCCGCCGGGATTGACGATGGCGGTCACGCCCGGCCGGTCGATCTGCTCCAGAGTCTGGAAGCGCGCCTGGTTGGCGCACAGGGTGATCGGCGTCTTGCCGTCGCGCAGGTAGGGCATGGAGAAGTAGGCCTGGCGCTGGCGCTCCAGGTTGATCGAGATGCCGCTCATGGCGATGTCGAAGCGGTCGTCGGCGAGATCGCGCATCAGGCTCGGCCAACTGGTCGGCACCAGTACCAGCCTGGCGCCCAGGCTCTCGGCCAGGCGCTGCGCCATGTCCACGTCGAAACCGACGTAGCCGCCCTGCTCCGTGCGGTAGCTGAATGGCTTGTAGTCACCGGTGCTGCCCACGCGCAGCACACCGCTGTCGAGTATGCGATCGAGACGGCTTTCCTGCGCCTGCAGGCTGGCGCTGGCCAGCAGTACGAGACAGGCCAGGGCCTGGATGAGATGGCGGATGGATTTCGGCATGGCGGCTCCTCGGGATGGCGGACCGCAGAGAGACTACGCAAGTCGGCGGCCGCGGCCAAATCCCGGGAGGACCTGGAGTCGCTCAGCGGCCCGGGGAAAATCCGTTCACACCGCCATCGACAGCGGCACGCCCCGCAGCCACTCGGGATGGTAGCGCAGCAGCATCTCCAGGCCGCGTTCCTGGTAGGCCGGGAAGCTGATCGCGACCAGCGACTCGCCCTTGTTCTTCTGCGGCGGACCGAGGCGCTCGAGGACCACCCCGTTGCGGATGAAATAGCGCTCCATGGCCGTGGTGGTCACCGCCACCACCGAGCTGGCGCCCAGGTACCAGGCGCATTGCAGGCTGGACCAGAACACCTTCATCGCCAGTTGCGGGTCGTCCGCGGCGCCGGCGGCGTAGCGCGAGAGCTCCCAGACCGACGGATCGCTCGGCGGGGTCTCGCTGCACAGGTAGGCGAAGACGTCCTTGAGCAGGTAGGCCTCGGTGGTCGGCAGCAGGCGGGCGCAGCCGCAGATACCTTCGCGCGGGCTCCTGGCGATGATGTAGCGGGTTTGCGGATGGTCGAACTGGTCGAACTCCTGGCCGCGGGTCCTGGAGGTGGACTCCACGTCCCAACCCAGCTTCTCGATGAAGACCTCGTGCCGGTAGCGTCCCAGCTCGGCGATCATGCTGGCGGAAAGCCCTTCCAGCGATTCCGAGAGCAATTCGATCATGACCAGTCCCCGTGTCGTGCCGGCCGAGAAAAAAAGGCGGCATCCCTACCCCTGTACTCCTGGGCCCTCTCAGTCGGAGGACATACCAGCACACACATGAGGGGGAAGACTAAAGGAGGATGAACGGCAGGCAACCTGCCAGATCTGGTAGGGCGCGCCGGCTGGCGCGCCCTCCGTTCAGATAAGCCCCAGCGCGGCGGCGTAGGCTGCGGCCAGGGTCTTGTTCGGCGCGTCGAACTTCTTCTGGATGTTCTTGTGGTGGAAGTTCACCGTGCTCTCGGAAATGCTCAGGATGATCGCGATTTCTCCCGAGCTCTTGCCGTCGGCGGTCCATTGCAGGATCTCGCGCTCGCGGTGGCTGAGGCAGACCGGGTTGGACATCAGCATCGGATGCTCCAGGTCGGTCAGCTTCTGGGTCAGCAGCTCGATCATGCAGCGCAGCCGCAGGCGGATTTCCTCGCGCTCGAAGCTGGAGATGTTCTGCTGGTCGCGCGCCACCGAAAGCACGCTGAGCAGGTTGTTCGGCGCACGGATCGGCAAGGTCGCGCCGACGCACAGGCCCCAGTCGCGGGCCTCGTTCCAGAGCATCCGGCTCTGGTCGAACAGGCTGTCGCTCCAGACCACCATTTCCGAGGAGCGCAGGCCATTGAGGATCGCCGGGTCGACCGCCCCGTAGTTCTGCATCTGGTAGCGTTCCAGCCAGGCCTTGGGATAGGTACCGTGCACCTCGGTCTTCGGCCGGGTGAAGGGAATCGTGTGACGCACCCCATAGGCGTAGTAATCGAAGCCCAGGCGACGCACTTCCTTTTCCAGGACGGCAAACACGCCCTGGCTGTCGTGGATCGGTTGCATCTCGCTCCGCAAACCGTCCCACCACAGCAAAAAGCCTCCGTCGTTCCTCATTGCAGTAAGCCCTGATCGATAAAATGCATCGCAGCAGAATTGGCCCGGGGTATGGCACTGTCAAGCGTGCTCCCTTGCCGATACGGCAAAACCATGGCAATCCTATCTGTTATGCCAGCACGGCTCAGGACGCGGCTTTCAGCCATCGCACATCCCCCTCCCTATGACAACGTTCGACCACCTGGGCCGCTTTACCGCAAGCGATACTGTGCGGTTGTGACAATTCCATGAAACGCCGACAGGCCGCCGCCAGCGCCGGGTCCTCGAGCAGCCGCCAGAGCGACTCGCGCAGCGCCTGCTCGCGTAGCGGCAGGCCCAGGCGGATACCACAGCCGAGGCGGACCAGGCGTTCGGCGTTGTCGAACTGGTCGTGGGCGCAAGGCAGCAGCACCTGCGGCACCCCCGCCGCCAGCGCCAGGCTCATGGCGCCGATGCCGGCCGGGTGGACCAGCCCGGCGCACGCCGGCAGCAAGGCCCCCAACGGCACGTACGAGCGTTGCAGCACGTGGCTCGGCAAGCCACGCAGCGGCTCCTGGCCGGCGCCGGTGAGGAAGATGCCGCGGGCGCCGAGACGCTCCAGCGCGCGCAAGGCCATGGCATAGAAGTCTCCCTGCAGGTGCTCGGTCGAACCCTGGGTGAACACCAGCGGCCGACTGCCCTGCTCGAGGAAGCGCTGCAACTCGTCGTCGAGGCGGGTCCCCGGGACGCTGCCGTCGAACAGCGGGAAGCCGGTCATGTGCAGCGGTTGCGGCCAGTCCTGCTGGGGCGGTGCGAACCAGGCCGGGAACAGGCAGAGCACTCCCTGTGGCGAATGCATCCACTGGGTGAAGATGCGCTTCGCCGGGCCGACCAGGCCGACCTTGCGGCGCACCGCGTTGATCTCCGGGGCGCAGGTGCGGTCCAGCTTGAAGCGTTCGATGCAGCGCCAGAGCAACTTGCGCATCGCCAGCGGGACCTGCTCGGGCACGTTGAACCTGGGGTGGACCGGCGGCAGGTGCGCCGACAGCAGGGTCGACGGCGAGACCTGCACCGACAGGTAGGGAATCCCGTATTTCTCATGGGCGATCCGCGCGCCCAGGGCCCACAGCGAACCGACCACCACGATGTCGTCGTGGCGCTGTGCGCAGACGTACTCGTAGACCGGCTCGATCATCCCGGCGATGGCCTGCCAGAGCACTCCGAACGAGGTCTTCGGATCCCACAGGCGCGGGTCGCCCATGGTCCGGCGGTAGGTCAGTTCGTCGCTGAGCGGGACGAACTCGATGCCGTGCTGCTCCACCGCGGCGCGAAACACCGGAATGGTGCACAGACTGACGCGGTGGCCGCGCAACTTCAGGGTGCGGGCCAGGCCGATGAAGGGGAACACGTCGCCGGCCGAACCGATGGCGATGAGAATGGCGTGCATGGGGCTACTCCTTGCGTTGTGCAACGGCAAGGCCCGGCCATGCCGGGCCTTCGCAGATCCCGACGGGTCAGGCGTAGCCGATGGCCATCTCGTGGAATCCCGCCGCCTGCTCGGAGCGCCACGGTTCCGGTTGCGCCAGCAGGTGCTCGAGCAACGCCCGGTGCACACGCGCCGCCGCCAGCTTGGACTCCAGGTCGAGGAAGTGCCCGGTGCCTTCCACCCGCGAAAAACTGCAATGCGGCAGGTAATCGCGGAACTGGCGGGCGTCCTCGGCGGTGGTGTACTCGTCCCAGCTGCCGTTGATGAAATGCACGTGACTCTGGATCTGCCCCAGGCAGCTCAGGTAGCCACGGTCATTGAGCGCCAGCACCTGGTCAATGTGGAAACGCGCCTGCTCGTACTCGCCAGTGGCCAGGGAGGCCATGTGCTGATGGTTGCTGGCCTTCAGCCGCGGCGGCAGGTACTTGCCGACGGTCTCGTTGAGCAGGTGGCCGATCGCCGACTTGTCGTCCAGTTCGATCAGTTCCTGGGCCCGCCCGACATAATCGAGCATCGCCTGGTTCAGCCCCGGCGCGAACGCCATCACCACCGAGCTGCGGACCCCGCGCGGGTTGCGCGACAGCGCCAGCAGCGTGGAGATGCCGCCCCAGGAGGCCGAGACCAGGTGGTTGACGGCGAAGCGCTCGATCAGCGCCAGGAGAATCTCCACCTCGTCGTCCTTGGTGATCAACCCGCGCTGCGGATTGTGCTGCCGCGACTGCCCGGCGAAGGGCAGGTCGAACAGCACCACGTTGAAATGTTCGGCCAGGCACTTGCAGGTCCGGGCGAACGAGGCGGTGGTCGCCATTGCGCCGTTGACCAGCATCACCGTGTCGCGCCCGGGATCCTGCCCCACGCGCTCGACATGTACCCGCAGGCCCTTGCATACCGTTACCAACAGACTTTCGCGCCGCATCTCACACCTCCCAAAAAGTTTTCGAACAGGCAAACAGCTATCGCTGCCACGGGTATCCCGGCATTACGTAGAGTTCGTTCTTGTTGTTCGAACGGCAGACAAGTAACTCAGCGGCCACCCGCGCCAATCAGCCACAGCGGGTGCATACCCCTTCAGGGGAGGGGCTTGTATGGATCTTGCAGATCGGCCTGCGCAAACGATTGGCGTCCCTGTTCACGCCAGGCCGATGAACACTTTTTAGCCAATTCGAAAGCTAACGGTAACTGCCAGATTTCACAGGACGGACGCCCGCCATCGTCTAAGCCCCTGTCCACCCGCCATAAGGGCGGGCCAGAGCGGCTGGTGGGCAGGAACGGGGGGTGAGGAAAAAAGCCAAAGAAAAACCGGGCACGAGGCCCGGTTTTCGTTGACGAAGCGCTTTGGCGTCAGGCTTTTGGCAGGGTCACGCCACGCTGCCCCTGATACTTGCCGCCGCGATCCTTGTAGGACACCTCGCAGGCCTCATCGGACTGCAGGAAGAGCATCTGCGCCACGCCCTCGTTGGCGTAGATCTTCGCCGGCAGGTTGGTGGTATTGGAGAACTCCAGGGTCACGTGGCCCTCCCACTCCGGCTCCAGGGGGGTGACGTTGACGATGATGCCGCAGCGCGCGTAGGTGCTCTTGCCCAGGCAGATGGTCAGGACGTCGCGGGGGATGCGGAAGTACTCGACGGTGCGCGCCAGGGCGAAGGAGTTCGGCGGGATGATGCAGACGTCGCTGTTGATGTCGACGAAGCTCTTCTCGTCGAAGTTCTTCGGATCGACCACCGCCGAATGGATGTTGGTGAACACCTTGAATTCGGCGGCGCAGCGCACGTCGTAGCCGTAGCTGGACACCCCGTAGGAAATCACCCGGCTGTCGTCCGCGCCGCGCACCTGGCGCTCGACGAACGGCTCGATCATGCCGTGCTCCTGAGCCATGCGGCGAATCCACTTGTCCGATTTGATGGTCATGGAGGGTGTCCTGTCGAAAGCTGCGAAAAATGATCGCGAATCTTACCGGGGCCGTCGCCGCAGGGCAAAGGCAGCCGTCGTCGACGACTGCCCGGCGGCCTCAGTCGTCGCTGATACTGATGTCCGGCAGGCCGAGGCTGGCCCGCTCGCTGAGGACGATGCGCGCACCGACGTGGCGGGCGATCTCCTGGTAGAGCATCGCCAGTTGGCTTTCCGGGTCGGCGATCACCGTCGGCCGACCGCTGTCGGCCTGGGTGCGGATGGCGATCGACAGCGGCATCGAGGCCAGCAGCTCGACGCCGAACTGCGCCGCCAGCTTCTCGCCACCGCCCTCGCCGAACAGGTGCTCGGCGTGGCCGCAGTTGGAACAGATATGCACCGCCATGTTCTCCACCACGCCGAGCACCGGGATGTTCACCTTGCGGAACATCTCCACGCCCTTCTTCGCGTCGAGCAGCGCCAGGTCCTGCGGCGTGGTGACGATCACCGCGCCGGCCACCGGCACCTTCTGCGCCAGGGTCAGCTGGATGTCGCCGGTGCCCGGCGGCATGTCCACCACCAGGTAGTCGAGGTTGTCCCAGGCAGTCTGGGTGATCAGCTGGATCAGCGCGCCGGAGACCATCGGCCCGCGCCAGACCACCGGCGTGCTGTCGTCGGTGAGGAAGGCCATCGACATGACCTGTACCCCATGCGCCTGCAGCGGCTCGAACCACTTCTGCTCGCGGACCTTCGGCCGGGTGCCTTCCGGCAGGCCGAACATGATGCCCTGGCTGGGACCGTAGATATCCGCATCGAGGATACCCACCCGCGCACCCTCGCGGGCCAGCGCCAGGGCCAGGTTGGCGGCGGTGGTGGACTTGCCGACGCCGCCCTTGCCGGACGCCACCGCGACGATGTTCTTCACGTTGCCCATCACCTCGACCTGCGGCTGCGCCTTGTGCGACTGGATCACGCAGTCGACCTGCACCTCGGCGCGGCCCACGCCGTCGAGCGCCTCCAGGGCCATCTGCAGGGTCTGCGCCCAGCCGTTCCTGAACAGCCCGGCGGCGTAGCCCAGCTCCAGGCGCACCCGCACGCGGTCGCCGTGGATCTCCACCTCGCGCAGGCAGCCGGCGCTGACGGGGTCCTGGTTCAGATAGGGGTCCTGGTACTGGCGGAGGGTGGCTTCCACCGTTTGGCGAGTGATAGCGGACATGGGGGATTTCCTGAGGGTTAAGCGGGGAATCGATGCCGGTCATCCTACCCGAGTGGCACGCGGATGAAAAAAAACCGCCGCTTCTTTATAGTGACCGATCCGTTTAGCTCTCAGCCGATAAGCCGAACCCATGTCCGAACCACGCAAGATCCTCGTTACCAGCGCCCTCCCCTACGCCAACGGTTCCATTCACCTGGGACACATGCTGGAGTACATCCAGACGGACATATGGGTGCGCTTCCAGAAGATGCGTGGCAACCAGGCCATCTACGTCTGCGCCGACGACGCCCACGGTTCGGCGATCATGCTCCGCGCCGAGCGCGAGGGCATTACCTCCGAGCAACTGATCGACGCTGTGCGCGCCGAGCACATGGGCGATTTCGCCGACTTCCTGGTGGACTTCGACAACTACCACTCGACCCACTCGGAAGAGAACCGCGAGCTGTCCCGCGCGATCTACCTGAAGCTGCGCGACGCCGGGCACATCGACACCCGCCCGGTGACCCAGTACTTCGATCCGGACAAGCAGATGTTCCTCGCCGACCGCTTCATCAAGGGCACCTGCCCGAAGTGCGGCACCGCCGACCAGTACGGCGACAACTGCGAGGCCTGCGGCGCGACCTACGCCCCGACCGAGCTGAAGGACCCGAAATCGGCGATCTCCGGCGCCACCCCGGTGCTCAAGGAGTCGCTGCACTATTTCTTCAAGCTGCCGGACTTCGAGGCCATGCTCAAGCAGTGGACCCGCAGCGGCGCCCTGCAGGAGTCGGTGGCCAACAAGCTCGCCGAATGGCTGGACAGCGGCCTCCAGCAGTGGGACATCTCGCGCGACGCGCCGTACTTCGGCTTCGAGATTCCCGACGCTCCCGGCAAGTACTTCTACGTCTGGCTGGACGCGCCGATCGGCTACATGGCCAGTTTCAGGAACCTCTGCGCGCGGCGTCCCGAGCTGGACTTCGACGCGTTCTGGGGCAAGGACTCCGGCGCCGAGCTGTATCACTTCATCGGCAAGGACATCGTCAACTTCCACGCGCTGTTCTGGCCGGCCATGCTCGAAGGCGCCGGCTACCGCAAGCCGACCGCGCTGAACGTGCACGGCTACCTGACCGTGAACGGACAGAAGATGTCCAAGTCGCGCGGCACCTTCGTCAAGGCGCGCACCTACCTCGACCACCTGGACCCGGAATACCTGCGCTACTACTACGCGTCCAAGCTCGGCCGCGGCGTCGAGGATCTCGACCTGAACCTCGAGGACTTCGTGCAGAAGGTCAACTCCGACCTGGTCGGCAAGGTCGTCAACATCGCCAGCCGCTGCGCCGGCTTCATCCACAAGGGCAACGCCGGCGTGCTGGTCGGCGCCGATCCGGCGCCGGAGCTGCTCGCCGCCTTCCGCGAGGCCGCCCCGGGGATCGCCGAGGCCTATGAGGCCCGCGACTTCAACCGCGCCATGCGCGAGATCATGGCCCTCGCCGACCGCGCCAACGCCTGGATCGCCGAACAGGCGCCCTGGGCGCTGGCCAAGCAGGAAGGCCAGCAGGACAAGGTCCAGGCCGTCTGCGGCCTGGGCATCAACCTGTTCCGCCAGCTGGTGATCTTCCTCAAGCCGGTGCTGCCGAAGCTGGCCGCCGCCGCCGAAGCCTTCCTCAACGTCGCCCCGCTGACCTGGGCCGACCACCAGACCCTGCTGGCCAACCACCAGCTGAACCCGTTCCAGCCCCTGATGACCCGTATCGAACCCGCGAAAGTAGAAGCCATGATCGAAGCCTCCAAGGAAGACCTCGCCGCCGCCGCAGCATCCCAACCCGCCGGCAACGGCGAGCTGGTCAAGGAACCCATCGCTGCGGAGATCGACTTCGACGCTTTCGCCGCGGTCGACCTGCGCATCGCCCTGATCGAGAAATGCGAATTCGTCGAAGGCGCCGACAAGCTGCTGCGCCTGTCGCTGGACATCGGCGACGCGAAGCGTAACGTGTTCTCCGGGATCAAGAGCGCGTATCCCGATCCGAGCGCCCTGGAAGGCCGCCTGACGCTCTATGTGGCCAACCTGGCGCCGCGCAAGATGAAGTTCGGGGTGTCCGAGGGCATGGTCCTGGCCGCCGGTCCGGGTGGCGAGGAAATCTATCTGTTGAGCCCGGACAGCGGCGCCAAGCCGGGCCAGCGCGTCAAGTAACGCAGACCACGAAGCCATGGAGGGCTCGATAGAATGAACGCATGGAAGCTTGCCGCCGGCGTCCTGCTGGCGGCGCTCTACGGATGCTCCGGCGAACACGCCGAACGCATTTCCGGCAACGCCGGGTTCCAGGGCGAGACGGGCAAGCCCGGCACTGCCCTCGCCTACGAACACCGCGTCGGCATCCGCCTGCCCGCCGCGCGTATCGACGCGCAACTCGCCGCCAGCCGCGATGCCTGCAACAGCGAGCGCTTCGGCCAGTGCGACGTGCTCGCCATCGAGCAGCGCGGCGGTATCGGCCATTACGCCGAACTCACCGTGCGCATCGTCCCGGACGGCGTCGAGAAGCTGGTGGCCGCGGCCGCCGAGGGCGGCGCGCTGGAAAGCCGGCAGACCCGTGCCGAGGACCTGGCCCAGGCGGTCGCCGACACCCGCCAGCAGCGCGAGCGCCTGGAGCGCGAGTACCAGACCCTGCAGCAATACCAGGGACGCAAGGACATGAGCGTCGCCGACCTGCTGGCGCTGGCCAAGGAAATCGCCGCGGTGGAGGCCCAACTGGCCGACAACGCCCAGGCCGGCGCCCAGCAGCAGCGACGCATCGCCACCAACCTGCTGACCCTGAGCTTCAGCAGCGAAGCGCAGCCGGACAGCCGCCTCGGCCAGCTCGCCACGGCCGCCGGGCAACTGCTCGACGACCTTGTCGATGGCACCATCGCCGCGATGAAGTTCTTCGCCTACAGCCTGCCGTTCCTCGTCGTGCTGCTGCCGCTGGGCCTGTTGCTGCGCGGCCTGTGGCGCTGGCTGCGGCGGCCTGGCAAGAACGAGGCGCGCTGAGCCCAGGCATACGGGCGGACCGGGAGGGTCCGCTCTTTCGCCCAGGACCGCCTGACGGACCTGGCAACTCACAAGGAGGAAGACCGATGACCGCCACCAGCGACCTGATCGAGTCACTGATTTCCTATAGCTGGGACGACTGGCAGGTGACCCGCCAGGAAGCCCGCCGGGTGATCGCTGCGATCCGCAACGACAACGTGCCCGATGCGACCATCGCCGCACTCGACAAGAGCGGCTCACTGATCAAGCTGTTCCAGCGGGTGGGCCCGCCGGAACTGGCGCGCTCGCTGATCGCCAGCATCGCCGGGCGCACCACCCTGCAGCGCTACCAGGCACGCAATGCCTTGCTCCGCAGCCTGATCAACAATCCCCTGGGTACCCAGACCGACAACTGGATCTACTTCCCCACCATCACCTTCTTCGACATCTGCGCCGACCTCGCCGACGCCGCCGGCCGCCTGGGCTTCGCCGCGGCCGGCGCCACCGGGGTGGCCAGCCAGGCGATCCAGGGTCCGTTCAGCGGGGTCGGCGCCACCGGCGTCAATCCGACCGACCTGCCGTCCATCGCCCTCGGCGACCAGTTCAAGCTGCTCAACAAGGACCCGGCGACCGTCACCAAGTACAGCAACCCGCTCCGCGACCTGGGCGCCTACCTGAGCCAGCTGTCGCCGCAAGACAAGCTGAACCAGGCACAGACGCTGGTCGGCCAGCCGATCAGCACGCTGTTCCCCGACGCCTATCCGGGCAACCCGCCGTCGCGGGCCAAGGTCATGTCCGCCGCCGCGCGCAAGTACGACCTGACACCGCAACTGATCGGCGCGATCATCCTCGCCGAGCAACGCGACCAGACCCGCGACGAAGACGCCAAGGACTATCAGGCGGCGGTCAGCCTCAAGGGCGCCAACACCTCCATCGGCCTCGGCCAGGTGGTGGTCTCCACCGCGATCAAGTACGAGCTGTTCACCGACCTGCTCGCCCAGCCGGTGCGCCGCGGCCTGTCGCGCAAGGCGATCGCCACCCTGCTGGCTTCCGACGAGTTCAACATCTTCGCCACCGCCCGCTACATCCGCTACGTCGCCAACCTGGCGGCGCAGCAGGACCTGCGCAGGCTGCCAAAGACCCGGAGCGCGTTTCCCACCATCGATCTGCGCGCCTACGCCGGCAATCCGCGCAACTGGCCACGGGACAATATCCGCGCGCTGGCCTCGGAATACACTTCGCGGCCCTGGGACGACAACCTGTCGCCGGGCTGGCCGATGTTCGTCGACGATGCCTACGCCACCTTCCTCGACCCCGCAATGAGGTTCCCATGAAGACACTCGCCCTGTTGATCGCCAGCCTCGTCCTGCCGGCCTGCACCGTGGAGTCCGGGATCGAGTTCGACAAGCCTCTGGTCCACCCGAACGGCCTGGTGGTGGAGCGCCCGGTCGGTTTCGACGCGCGACGGACCGCCGACGGTTTCCGCTTCGATGAAGGCGGCGACCTGCGCAATCCGCGGCGGCTGGAGCTCGGCCGCGAGGACACGGCGCCGCGCACCGGCCTGGCGAGCAGACGCCTGGACAGCGGCGAAGCGCGCTATGCGATCGAGGAAGACGCCGGCGGCTCGGCCGGCAGCGAATACCACCTGTGGGCAGCCAAGCCGGCTGGCGGCCAGTGGATCGTGGTCAGCGCCAGCGAACAGAGCGAGGATGGCGAGCCGGCCTTCGCCCTGGCCTGGGCGCTGCTGGAGCGGGCCAGGCTGCAATGATCGGCGGAGGGAGATGGCGCGACGGCCTGTCGCCCCTCTTTCCTACGCGTTTGCGCTAGCCTTGCAGGGCAATCCGGCCCGATAATAGGCGATTTTCCCGGCCCAGCCCTGCAACGAATGCCTCGCGTATGACTGAACTCGCCCTGATCCTGGTCAGTGCCATCCTGGTCAACAACTTTGTCCTGGTACAGTTCCTCGGCCTGTGCCCGTTCATGGGCGTGTCGCGGAAGATCGAGACGGCTATCGGGCTATCCCTGGCCACCACCTTCGTCCTGACTCTCGCGGCGATCTGCAGCTACATCCTGCAGCGCTACGTGCTGCGCCCGCTGGACCTGGAATTCCTGCGCACCATCGGTTTCATCCTGGTGATCGCGGTGGTCGTGCAGTTCACCGAGATGCTGGTGAAGAAGACCAGCCCGTTGCTGTACCGGGTGCTCGGTATCTTCCTGCCGCTGATCACCACCAACTGCATCGTCCTCGGCGTCGCCCTGCTCAACGCCAACAGGGCCGAGTACGGATTCCTCGAGGCCACCACCCAGGGCTTCGGCGCCGGCCTGGGCTTCTCCCTGGTGCTGGTGCTGTTCGCCGCCCTGCGCGAGCGCATCGCCATCGCCGACGTGCCGGCGCCGTTTCGCGGAGCGGCCATCGGCATGATCACCGCCGGCCTGATGTCCCTGGCGTTCATGGGCTTCAGCGGGCTGATCCGGCCATGAACGGCGTACTCCTGGCGATCGGCGTGCTCCTGCCGATCTGCCTGGCCAGCGGCGCGCTGCTCGGCTATGCCGCGGTGCGCTTGCGCGTGCAGGGCGACCCGGTGGCCGAGCGGGTCAACGCCCTGCTGCCGCAGACGCAGTGCGGCCAGTGCGGCTACCCCGGCTGCAAGCCCTACGCCGAGGCGATCGCCGCCGGCGACAGGATCAACAAGTGCCCGCCGGGCGGCGCGGCGACCATCCAGGCCCTCGCCGACCTGCTCGACCTCGAGCCCGAGCCGCTCGACGCCGCCGAGGAAACCCCGCCGCGGGTGGCCTACATCCGCGAGGCCGAATGCATCGGCTGCACCAAGTGCATCCAGGCTTGCCCGGTGGATGCCATCGTCGGCGCGGCGCGGCTGATGCACACGGTGATCGCCGACGAATGCACCGGTTGCGACCTGTGCCTGGAACCCTGCCCGGTGGACTGCATCGAGATGCGCGAAATCGCTCCCGACGTGCGCCACTGGAAGTGGCCGCCGCCGTCGCCGCGACTGATCGCCAGCGACCGGGAGCGGGCCGCATGAATGCCCTGCACGATTTCCCCGGCGGCCTCCGGCTGCCGGCCAACAAGCGCCAGTCCACCGCCCTGCCGATCCAGCAGGCGCCGCTGACGCAGCGCTACGTCGTGCCACTCGCCCAGCACATGGGTGCGCCGGCGCGGCCCTGCGTGGAAGTCGGCCAGGCGGTGCTCAAGGGCGAGACCATCGCCCTGGCCGACGGCAGCCTCAGCGCGGCGCTGCATGCGCCGACCTCGGGCCGCGTGGTCGCCATCGGCGAACAGCCCTACCCGCACGCTTCCGGCCTGCCGGCGCCGGCCATCGTCATCGACAGTGACGGCGAGGACCGCTGGACCGAGTTGCAGCCCTGCCCCGACTTCCGCCTCGAAAGCCCGCCGGCGCTGCTCGAACGCATCCGCGCCGCCGGCATCGGCGGCCTCGGCGGCGCCGGTTTCCCCACCGCGGCCAAGCTGGCTGCGCGCCCGGCGGAAAGGATTCATACGCTGGTGGTGAACGGCGCCGAATGCGAACCCTACATCAGCGCCGACGACCTGCTGATGCGCGAGCGCGCCACACGTGTGCTGGGCGGCATCGACATCCTGGCGCGGATCCTGGAGCCCGAAGAAGTGCTGATCGGCGTCGAGGACGACAAACCGGAAGCCATCGCCGCCCTCGGCGCCGCGCTCGGCGAACGGCCCTACCGCATCGTCGTCCTGCCGAGCCGCTATCCCTCCGGCGGCGAGCGCCAGCTGATCCAGCTGCTTACCGGCCAGGAAGTCCCGGCCGACGGCCTGCCGGCGGACATCGGCATCCTCTGCCAGAACGTCGGCACCCTGGCCGCCGTGCATGACGCGGTGGTCCTCGGCCGCCCGCTGATCTCGCGGATCGTCACCCTCACCGGCAAGGCCCTGGCGCGGCCGATGAATGTCGAGGCGTTGATCGGCACCCCGGTCAACGAGCTGCTGGCCTTCGCCGGCCTCGCCGCGGAGCGCCTGCAGCGCGTGCTGATGGGCGGGCCGATGATGGGCTTCGCCCTGCCCGATCTCTCGGTGCCGCTGGTCAAGACCTGCAACTGCCTGCTCGCCGGCGATGCCAGCGAACTGCCGCCGCCGCCGCCGGCCATGCCGTGTATCCGCTGCGGCGACTGTGCGCAGGTCTGCCCGGCGAGCCTGTTGCCGCAACAGTTGCATTTCTTCGCCCTGGGCGGCGAGCACGAACAACTGCTGGCCCACCACCTGTTCGACTGCATCGAGTGCAGCGCCTGCGCCTACGTCTGCCCGTCGGACATCCCGCTGGTGCAGTACTACCGCGCGTCCAAGGCGCAGATCCGCGAGCAGCGGCAGAAACTGCGCAAGGCCGAGCAGTCCCGCGAACGCTTCGAGCAGCGCCAGGCGCGCCTGACGCGCGACGAGGAGCGCCGGGCGGCCGAACGGGCCGAGCGGGCGGAAAAAGCCGCGCGGGTACGCGCCGCCCAGGCCGAACGCGAGGCAGCCACACCCGTCGCGGCGGCCGACCCGGTCCAGGCGGCGATCGAGCGGGCCAGGGCGCGCAAGCAGGCCGGTAGCGGCAGCGAGCGGCTGAAGCGACTGAAGATCGAAGCGAGCATGGCCCGGGTGGCCCTGAAGAAGGCCGAGAAACAGCTGCTCAGCCACGACACCCCGGAACAGCACGGCCTGGTCGCCGAGCTGCGCGCCGCCGCCGAGGCCGCCGACAGGGCCCTGGCCGATGCCCAGGCCAGCCCGCCGCGCGACGAGCCCGCCGCGCCGGCTGCCACGTTCGACGACGAGGCCGCGCTGAAGCAGGCCAAGGTCCAGGCCGCCATGGCCCGGGCCCAGCTCAAGCGCTCGGAGAAGGCTTTCGGCGATACGCCCAGCGCCGAACAGCAGGCGACCCTGGCCACGCTGCGCGCCGAGGTCGAGCGCTGCGAAGACGCTCTCGCCCGCCTCGAACGCAGTTCTCCCAGGCCCACCGAGCCCCGCGACGACGGCCAGGCCGCGCTGAAGCGGGCGAAGATTGCCCTGGTCGGCAAGCGTGCGGCGCTGCAGAAAGCCGAACAGTCCGGCGTGATGGACAGCGAGCTGGAACGCCTGCGCGGCGAGCTGCAAGCCGCCGAGCGCGACCTGCACGCCGCCGAGGATGCCTGCGGCAGGCCGGCGCCCGACCTGGTACGGATCGACAAGCGCGCGGTCGACCCGCGCACCCGCGAGCTGAAGACCGAACTGGCCTATGCCCGCGCCGGCCTGAAGAAGCTCGAACGCCTGGCGAACGCCGATCCCGCCGTCCTCGACGCCGCCCGCGCGCGCCTGGGCGCCGCCGAGCGGGCACTGGCCGAACACGGCACGGAGAGACCATGACCCTGCCCCGCCCCACCTCGCCCCATATCCGCGGCCCCCTGCGCACCCCGGCGATCATGCGCCTGGTGCTCAGCGCCTGCGTGCCCGGCCTGTTCACGCTGACCTGGCTGTACGGCGCGGGCACCCTGCTCAACCTGGCCTGGGCCGGCCTCGTCGCGCTGGCCTGCGAAGCCGCCATGCTGGCCCTGCGCAAACGTCCGCCGGGGATGTTCCTCAAGGACGGCAGCGCGCTGGTCACCGCCCTGCTCCTGGCCGTCGCCCTGCCGCCCTGCGCGCCCTGGTGGCTGACCCTGGTGGCGACCGGTTTCGCCCTGATATTCGGCAAGCACCTGTACGGCGGCCTCGGGCAGAACCCGTTCAACCCGGCGATGCTCGGCTACGTCGTGGCGCTGGTCTCGTTCCCCCTGGAAATGACCCGCTGGCCCTCCCCGGACAGCGCACCCGGCCTGGCCGACAGCCTCCACGCCTTCCTCGGCCTGGCTGTGCAGCCGGACGCCTGGGCCCACGCCACCGCCCTCGACGTGCTGAAGACCAACCGCAGCCTGACCGTCGACGAGCTGTTCGCCGCCGATCCGGCCTTCGGCCACCTCGGCGGCGCCGGCGGCGAGTGGGTCAACCTGGCATTCCTCCTCGGCGGCCTGTTCCTGCTCTGGCGCCGGCTGTTCACCTGGCACGCGCCGCTGGGCATGCTCGCCGGCCTGTTCGCCATGAGCCTGCTGTTCTGGAACGGTTCCGGCTCCGATTCCCATGGTTCGCCGCTGTTCCACCTGTTCAGCGGGGCGACCATGCTCGGCGCCTTCTTCATCGTCACCGACCCGGTGTCCGGCGCCACCAGCAATCGCGGCCGGCTGCTCTTCGGTCTCGGCGTCGGCGTGCTCACCTACCTTATCCGCGCCTGGGGCGGCTACCCGGACGGCGTGGCGTTCGCCGTGCTGCTGATGAACCTGGCGGCGCCGACCATCGACTACTACACCCGGCCGCGCACCTACGGCCACCGCAAGGCCGAGCGCGGCTTCCGGAGGGGTGACTGATGGATGCCGCCATGCGCTCGATGGCGAAGAACGCCCTCCTGCTGGGGATGTTCGCGCTGGTCACGGTAGGCCTGGTGGCGCTGGTCCACCAGGTCACCGCGCAGCGTATCGCCGAGTCCCAGCGCGAGGCGCGCGGACGCGCCCTGCTGGAGCTGCTGCCGCCGGGCAGCTACGACAACCATCCGCTGGACAGCCAGGTGGAGACCTTCGCGCCAGCGCTGCTCGGCCTGGACACCCCGCACCCGGCCTACGTCGCCCGCCTGCGCGGCGCGGCCAGCGCGGTGATCCTCCAGGCCAGCGCGCCGGACGGCTACAGCGGTGCCATCCGGTTGCTGGTCGGGGTCGGCGCCCAGGGCCGGCTGCTCGGCGTGCGCGTGGTGGCGCACAAGGAAACCCCCGGGCTCGGCGACCGCATCGAACTGGCCAGGAGTCCCTGGGTGCACGGTTTCGCCGGTCGGAGCCTGGACGACCCGGGGCCGTCCGGCTGGGCGGTGAAGAAGGACGGCGGCGCATTCGACCAGTTCGCCGGCGCCACCGTCACCCCACGCGCCGTGGTCCGCGCCGTGCACCGGGCCCTGCAATACTTCGACGCCAACCGCGAGCGCCTGCTCGCCCCCGAGGAGGCCGCCGGACATGAGTGAGCAAGGCTTGCGCGAGATCGCCCGCGACGGCCTGTGGCGCAACAACCCGGGCCTGGTCCAGTTGCTCGGCCTGTGCCCGCTGCTGGGCACCAGTAACTCGACGGTCAACGCCCTCGGCCTGGGCCTGGCCACCCTGCTCGTGCTGGTCTGCTCCAACGCCGCCGTGTCGCTGGTGCGCGGCGCGGTCAGCGAGGCGATCCGCCTGCCGGCATTCGTCATGATCATCGCCGCGCTGACCACCTGCATCGAGCTGCTGATGCAGGCCTGGACCTACGAGCTGTACCAGATCCTCGGCATCTTCATCCCGCTGATCACCACCAACTGCGTGATCCTCGGCCGCGCCGAAGCCTTCGCGGCGAAGAACGGCGTGCTGCGCGCCAGCTTCGACGGGCTGCTGACTGGCCTCGGCTTCGCCCTGGTGCTGCTGGTCCTGGGCGGCCTGCGCGAACTGCTCGGCCAGGGTACCCTGCTGGCCGACATGCAACTGCTGTTCGGCCCGGCCGCGGCGACCTGGAAGATCCAGGTCTTCCCGCACTACCAGGGCTTCCTGCTGGCGATCCTGCCGCCGGGCGCGTTCATCATGCTCGGCCTGCTGATCGCCCTGAAGAACCGTATCGATGAAAGCCTGGCGGAACGCGCCAGGGCGCAGGCGGGCGACGTACCCGCCAGCCCCCAGCGCCAGCGCGTCCGCGTCACCGGAGTGATTGAATGAATGCCGCCAAGCGCGCGGAGATCTTCCGCCGACTGCACGAAGACAACCCCGAACCCAGGACCGAACTGGCCTACACCACGCCCTTCGAACTGCTCATCGCGGTGATCCTCTCCGCCCAGGCCACCGACGTCGGGGTGAACAAGGCCACCGCGCGCCTCTACCCGGTGGCCAATACCCCGGAAGCGATATACGCCCTCGGCGTCGAGGGGCTGTCGGAATACATCAAGACCATCGGCCTGTTCAACAGCAAGGCGAAGAACGTCATCGAAACCTGCAGGATCCTCATCGAGAAGCACGGCAGCCAGGTCCCGGACAACCGCGAGGACCTCGAGGCCCTGCCCGGCGTCGGGCGCAAGACCGCCAACGTGGTGCTCAACACTGCCTTCCGGCAACCGACCATGGCGGTCGACACGCATATCTTCCGGGTCGCCAACCGCACCGGCATAGCGCCGGGAAAGAATGTGCTGGAAGTGGAAAAGAAACTGCTGAAGTTCGTGCCTCGCGACTACCTGCTCGACGCCCACCACTGGTTGATCCTGCATGGCCGCTACGTCTGCAAGGCTCGCAAGCCACAGTGCGGAAGCTGCCGGATCGAGGACCTGTGCGAATACAGGCACAAGACTTCCGACGATTGATCAACTATTCGGAATCTTATCTTTACGATTGAAAAAATCTTTTTTACCAGTCACGGCTTTGTCGCTATAAGGTGCGCCATTACCACCCCATAAGTTGGAGTGAATGTCATGGCAAAAGCCAAAGAAGAACTCGAGATCGACGACGACGCCGGCGTTGAAGAGGATGACGGCGAGGAGACCGGGGTCGAGGTGGCCAAGACCAACCTGACCAAGCGTCGCATCATCGACAACCTGCTGGAAGAGCGCCGCCTGCAGCGCCAGCTGTCGGACTACGATTTCGACCTCTGAGCCCTGCCGCCGGCACGCAAGCAAGCCCCGCAACTGGCGGGGCTTCGTTTTTTCTGCCAGTTCGAAAACGCCGCCGGAGCGAGGCTTTCCCCCAGAAAGCTCCCGGGAACGCGCCCGGCGCGGTCCCGGGATCCGACCTCAGGGTCGCAGTTCGAACAGCGCCGGCAGCGGCGGCCACTCCGAAGGCACCTTGCGGAAGCGGCTGAAACCGGCGGCCTCGGCCATCTGCCGGGCGCGGTCCTCGCCCATGAAGGCGCCGAGTCCTTCGCCACCGTGCGACAGCGAGCAGGTCATGCAATACAGCGTGCTCTGCGGGTACATCACGCGGCCGAACAGGTTCATGTTCTCGTGCAGCTCCTGCGACAGGTTGAGTTCCACCATCAGGTAGGTACCGTCCTCGGCGGTGGAGTCGCGCAGGTCCTTCATCATCTGCTGCGGATCGGTGGCGTCGTGGATCACCACGAAGGTGGTGACGAAGTCGAACTTCTTGCCCGCCAGCGCGTCCGAATCGGCGACTTCGAAGCGCACCCGGTCACCGACCCCGGCGGCCTCGGCGTTGGCCCGCGCGCGCTCGATGGACGGCCCGTGGAAGTCGCAGCCGTAGACCTGGGCCTCGGGGAACGCCTTGGCCATCATGATCGCCGCTAGGCCGCTGCCGCAGCCGAAGTCGAGCACGCTGCCGCCGGCCTGGAGCTTTTCCTTGACCCCATCCAGCGAGGGAATCCAGTGTTCCACCAGGAAGTGCTTGTACCAGGGCATGGTCATGCGCTCCATGCCTTCCCAGGTTTCCAGCGGGAAGGACTCCTCGGGGCAGCCGCCGCCACAGCGGAAGGCCTCGATGATCTTCGGCGCCATGCTCACGAACGGCACGCTGAGCTGGATGATCCCGCCGGCGAAGTACGGCGAGTCCTCGTCGGCGAGCACCGGGACGAACTCGGCCGGCAACTGGTAGCGCCGCGTCTGCGGGTCGTAGGCCAGGTAGTTGCCGGTGACCATGCTGCCCAGCCATTCGCGCAGGTAGCGGGGGGTGTAGCCGGTCTGCTGCGCCAGTTCCTCCAGGGTCACCCACTGGCCATGGGCGAGCGTCTTGAACAGCCCCAGGCGGTCGCCGATGTAGAGCATCGCGCCGCGCAGGGTGTTGCCGTAGTCTTCCATTATCCGCGCGGAAAACTGCTTGACCTTCGCGGTTTCGATTTCGTTAGCCTTCGTCATTCTTGTTCTCCGTTGTCGTGCAGGTCCGCCGCCGCTGGCGGCGGCTTTTTCAGTGATGGCTGGCGACCCGGTCCAGCACGTTGTCGACGATCGTCCCGGCCATGCCCAGATGGGTCCGGGGTTCGAACAGCCTGGCCAGGGTTTCCTTCGGCATGACCGCGCTCACCCGCGGGTCGGACTCGAGCGCCTGGCGCATCGGGATGCGCTTGCGCTGGCAGGCCTGGGTGATCTCGAAGATGATTTCGTAGGCGCTGCTCTTGCCCAGCTGCTTGGCCATCTCGAACACGAACGCCTCGGTGCAGATCGCATCGCTATAGGCTTCGGCCGTGCGCGCCATGGCCTCGTCGTGGACGGTGAGCCCGCCGATGGTGTCGTCCAGCAGCGACATCGCCATCAGCGCGTAGTGCGACACGTCGGCGACCGCGCACCACTCCAGACGCGTGCCGCGGTAGTCCCGCTCGTGCTCGAGGATCATCGCGTCCAGCGCAAGCATGACCTGCGCCTTGGCCAGCCGCGCGAGCACCACGACCTGCTCGCAGCCTTCCGGATTGCGCTTGTGCGGCATGGTGCTGCTGCCGATCTGCTGCTGCGTCCAGCCCACCTCCAACTCGCCGATCTCCCAGCGATTGAGGGTGCGGATCTCGTCCGCGATCCGCGCCAGGGAGGCGGTGACCATCGCCAGCGTACTGACGAACTCGGTGACCCGGTCGCGCGACACGTGCCAGCCGGCGAGCGGCACATCCAGCGCCAGCCGGCTGGCGAAGCGCTCCAGCAGCGCCATGGCCTCGGCGCCGAAGGCGGCCATGGTGCCGACGCCGCCGAACAGCTGCACCACGAGGATCCGCTTGCGCGCCTCGCCCAGGCGCTCACGGTGGCGCAACAGCTCGTCGATCCAGCCGGCCACCTTCAGGCCGAAGGTGGTCGGCAGGGCCGGGATCGAGTGGGTCCTGGCGACCATAAGGGCATCGCGCTTGCCGCTGGCCAGCGTCGCGAGCCGCTCCAGCAGGCGGTCCAGGGCGCGCTCGGTCTCATCCAGCACATCGCGCATCTCCAGGGACTGGGCGGTGTCCTGGATGTCCTGGGTGGTGGCACCGAAGTGCACGTACTCGCGGGCGCTGGCGCCGCAATTCTTCTGCAGGGCGCCAAGCAGCGGCATCAGCGAATGCCCGGTGGTCGCCACGCCCTCGGCGATCTGCCGCAGGTCGACCGCCGACAGCCGGGCGGCGCGGGCGATCTCCAGCGCCGCCTCGCGGGGAATGATGCCGACGTCGGCCTGCGCCAGCGCCAGCGCGGCTTCCACGTCGAGCCAGCGCTGCAGGCGGCAGTGACTGCAGAAGATGCGCCGGCTCACCGGGCCGGCGTAGCCTCCGCCATGGGTCTTCGAGTCCACGATGTGGCTGTGTTCGTGCTGGCAACCGCCCTCCTCCGGCGCGTCGCCGAAGCCTTGCGGATGCGCGGCGCACGAGGAACGGGCAAGCATTTCCAGGGTTTCAGCATCCATCACCTATCCTCCATCACGTACAGGGACTGACTGGGATTTTCTTGGGAAGTCGCCATGCCTACAGGGCCTTCGCCCGAAGCGTTGGCGTGGGGTTTGCCGGCGACCAGGTCGACCATGTCCGCCGCGAGGCCGACATAACCGAGCGGATCGAGCAGCGCTTCGAGCGCCTGCGCCGAGAAGCAACCGCGCAGGCGCGGGTGCGCGAGCAGCGCTTCGCGAAACGGGACGCCCTGTCGCGCGGACGCCAGGGACACCTCGTGGAGCAGCTCATGGGCACTCTGCTTGCCGAACTGTCCGGCCAGGGCGAGCATGACCCGCTCCGACAGGATCAGGCCGCCGAGCAGGTCGAGGTTGGCGCGCATGCGTTCCTCGCGGACCTCCAGACCTTCGGCCAGCAGCGCCTCCATGCGCGTCAGCAAGGCACCGGCATAGACGAACAGCTCCGGCAACGCCGCCCACTCGATGCGCCAGGTCGTGCCGTCGCGCTCGTGCAGCTGGAACGCGGCGTCGGTGAGCGCGACCATCTGCGAGCGCACCAGGCGCGACAGCGCGCTGATCAGGTCGACCGTCGACGGGTTCTGCTTGTGCGGCATGGTGCTGCTGCCCACCTGCCCGTGCCGGGCAGGCTCGCGCAGTTCGTCGATCTCGCTGCGCTGCAGGTGGTAGACCTCGGTAGCCACCCGGCCCAGCGTCAGCGACACCTGGACCAGCAACCAGGCGGCTTCCAGCACCCGGTCGCGGGCGCTGTGCCAACTGGTCAGCGGCGCGCCGAGGCCGAGCCTGGCGAGGGTCCGCCGCTGGATCTCGAAGCCCTGCGCGCCGAACGCGGCCAGGGTGCCCACGGCGCCGGTGAGGTTGCCGACCAGCACCCGCTCGCGCGCCTCGTCGAAGCGCGCCAGGTGTCGGTCGATCTCATCGACCCAGACCGCGACCTTGTAGCCGAACGTCGTGGGCAGCGCCTGCTGCCCATGGGTCCGCGCCACCATCGGGGTGTGCCTGTGGCGCAGGGCGAGCGCCAGCAGGTGGCCACGGATCGAATGCAGCAGACCCAGCGCATGGCCCCAGGCTTCCTTGACCTGCAGGATCAGGCCGGTATCGAGGATGTCCTGGGTGGTCACGCCATAGTGCACGTACTCCCCCCGGCCACCCTCGCAGGCCCTGGCCAGCGCCCGGATCGTGGGCACCAGCAGGTGCCCGGTCTCCAGGCTTTCGCGACCCAGTGCCGCCAGGTCGAAGCGCTCCACCCGGGCGACCCGGGCGATTTCCTGCGCCGCCTCGTGGGGTATGAGGCCCAGTTCGGCCTGGGTCGCCGCCAGGGCCCGCTCGACATCCAGCCACTTCTGCACCTGGTTGGCGTCGGAGAAGATCGCGGCGAATGCCGGGGACGAGTAGGCGCCCCCGTGTATACGGGATTCCGTAATATGACTCGGCATTTTTCAGTGCTCGCTTTGTCCCGGGGAAGGTCACTTCACGCGCTGCATTTCTTCCCAGATGGCGTCGTAGTAGGCCCTTTCCACCCGGAAGTGCTGCGCCAGCGAGGTCAGGAACGCATTCTGGAACGCCACGTCGGGAATCCGCCTGGCGATGAGCTGCCACTCGCGCTTGGCCCGCGGCGGTACGAGACTGATATGGATCTTGTAGTACTCCGCCGCGTCTTCGCTCAGGCCGGCCTGGAGCAGGGCCCGATAGAGCTTCTCGTGGTTCCCCGGCACCACCAGCTCGGTGATGTAGAACACCGCCAGGCCCCAGCCGGCCTCCGGATGTCGGAAGGAACGGGCACGGTTGTTCAGGTAGGCGATCTCCTCGGGCATCGTCGAGACGGCCTGGAAGTCCGCCTCCAGGCCGATGGCCTCGAGCAGCTTGGCCAGCAGGCGCGGGTGCGAGCCTTTCTCGTCCTCCTCGCCCAGTTCGCCGTAGAGATAGCGGGCAAGCGCCGCGGCCTCGTCGACGTCGGTCAGGTTGACCAGCAGGTCGGCCGCGTCCCGGTACAGGCGGAAGGTGCGGAACCACTGGTGGCGCAGGAACACCTGGAGCTGCGCGCGGGAGGCCGAGCCGGAGAACACGTACTGCGACATCGGGTGCCGCTCGCGGGACTGGGCGGCGATCTCCTGTTCGAGGCGCTGCTGGAAGTCCGCCTCGGACAATGCCGTGGACAGGTCGGCGGCGGGCATGAAGCGCTCTTCCACGCGATAGATGGCGTTGGCCAGCCAGCGCCGGGTCAGCGCGGTAGGCACGTCGTCGCTCAGCGAGAGAATGTAGAGCAGTTGCTGGTAGGCGGCGTAGGCCTGGCGGTCGCCCTGGAGCGCCTTTTCGGTCAGCGCGGCGAGCGCGCTCGCCGCGCTTTCGACCTGACGCGCGGTGGCGCTGGCCGCCAGCGCATCGGCGACGATGCGCGCTTCATCGAGGTGCAGGTTCTGCAATTGATGCAGGGAAAAATTGCGAGTAGTCATCCTGTATTCCTTGTTCTTGTTTCCGGACCGGCCTCAGGCCATCGACAGGGAATGCGCCTGCATCTGTTCCCAGAGCAGATCGAAGTACGCGCGGTTGATCTCGAAGTGACGTGCCAGCGACTGCATGAACTTGCGCTGGAAGTCTTCGCTCGGCGCGAACTTGGCGATCAGCGCCCACATCTCCTCGGTGTCGATCTCGTCCTGGGTACCATGCAGGCGGTGGAACTCGCTGGGTTGCTCGGGCACGCCGAGGCGCTGCAGGAGTTCGTAGATACGCCGGTGGTTGACGCAGCTCACCGACTCGACCGCGTACAGCAGCGCGAGGCCCCAGGCGACATCGGTGTGACGCACGCAGCGGATGCGGTTGTTGAGGTAGGCCTTCTCCAACGGGTGCAGCGCCGGGAAGTCGATGCGCAGCGGGATGTCGAAGTAGGTCATCAGGTGGGACAGCAGCGCGGGGTGCGAACGCTCCGGGTTTTCCGCCCCGGCCTCGCCATAGAGGTTGCGATAGAACACCGAGGCGTCTTCGATATCCTCGAAGCGGAAAGCCAGCTCCGCGAGGAGGCTGTAGAAGTTGTAGGAACGGGTCCAGTGGTGTTCGAGGAAGAAGCGCACGTCCTCGACCGGCGGCGTGCCCTGGAACAGGTGGACCGACATGGGATGCCGCACCCGGCTGCGCGCCTCGATCTCGGCATCGACCTTCTTGCGGAACTCCTCCACCGGGACGGCGGCGAAACCGGCCGGCTCGGGCGCGAAGCGATCCTCGACCCGATAGACCTGACTCGCCATCCAGCGGCGGGTCGGCTCCGTGCGTGGATCACCGGCGACGTGCAGTTCCAGGAGCAGGGACTGGTACTGCGCGTAGGCGGCCGCGTCGCCATCCAGGCCCTTAGCCGTGACCGCGAGGATAGCCTCCAGCGCGAGCGTGACCTGGTCCAGGGAAGCTTCGGGTTTCAATGCCTCGGCGAGCAGGGCCGATGCATTGCGGGCGGGATCCGACAGTGTCCGCGCGGTGCGGGCAGCGATATCGGAAGATGAACTGCAGCATTGCTGTGACGACTTGGAAGTCATATGGATCACCCTTGTTTTTGTTGTTGTGCGGGGCGACCGTAAAGCTTGCCACCGTGGCAAGGTCAAGCAACGAAAAAGCCCTTTCCGGTGACCGATCCGGTTCACCGAAAGAGCCTCTTCGCAATACTCTCCACACTGCCCGAAACCCCGGAACAAAGGCCTCTCGGCGCACTTGCGCATATCTTTCCGGATTCTCGATCAGCGCTTTTCTGCATTCACATAAATGTCACCTTCGAGCATTCTGAAATATTTGTTTACAAAGGCCGAAGTGTGCCTTTCGCAATAGCTTTTCGCCATTGATGGCATATAACGGGCAGGTATTTAATGAAAATCATTTTCACCACAACCCAAACGGAACAACCGCCACCATGGGTTGCCACGGCGATGCTAGCCCCGACCTTCCTGATGCCCCTCCGGATAGCCGGCCTCGCTCAGCGCCGCCAGGAAGGCGCGCTTGTCCAGCGTGCTTTCGACCCTGGCCTCGCGCCGGGGTGGATCGGTTTCGACGCGCGCCTGCGGGTCGACGCTGAGCAGGACCTGGGTGACGGATCTGGCGCAGCCGCCACAGGACATATTGGGAATATGCAGGGAAAACATCGCTACCTCCGATTGGGTTAACAACTCCCGGACACTATGAAACTTGCCACGGTGACAAGGTCAACTCATAAAATTCTCAGGTCACGCATATTTAAAAATAGTTATATGGATAGTTCTCCATCCTATAAATGAGCGGAGCGAAAACGAAAAAGACCAATACTTTCCAAAGCAGCCAGACAATATGCGAGAGCGCCTGAAGGCCCTACTCGACGCATATACTTGCAAGGCCGCCAGATGAAACCTGAAGACATGAAGAAAGGGGAAAGGATAAACAGCCAAGCCACATCCAGCGTGATAATTCAACGACGCCGTACATCCAACAGAAGAGCAACATCGCCGCTCTCGATCAAACTCATTCCCCGGACACCCCGGACTTCGCTATTTGAACTTTCCAAGACCTTGGAAACTGTGGAAGAAGTTCCGAACTTGCGGCTCGGGAAGAAGGAAACATGAAAAACTATCGGCACGGCAAACCACCGCTTCGCAACTCCTGAAGAACCGGGAGAGGAGCCTCTCCCGGTAACGACTCAGGAGCGGGACGCCTGCGCGCCCTCCCGCTCCGGGGAGACTCCGTCGGCGGCCACGCGGCAGGGCTGCTGCGGGTCCGCGCAGACTTCCCAGCCGCCGCCCAGCGCCTTGTAGATGTCGACGATGGCGAGGCGCTGGCGGGTCCGCGCGATGCTCAGCGCACGCCGGCTGAGATAGTCGGAGCGCTCCGCCTCGAGCACGTCCAGGTACTCGCCGTCGCCCTGGACGAAGCGCTCCCGGGCCAGCCGCGCCGCCTCGCGATTGGCTGCCGACTCGAGCAGGCGCAGGCGCAGCGTATCGCCGGCCGCGCCATAGCCCTTGAAGGCGTCGTCGGTTTCCTGCAGGGCGCGCAGCACCGTCTGGTCGTAACGGATCAGCGCCTCCCTGGCGCGCGCTTCGCTGGCGGCGATCCGCGCGCGCACGCGGCCACGGTCGAGCAACGCCCAGCGGATCACCGGGTTGAGCAGGCTGAAGGTCGCGCCGCTCTCGTCCAAGGCGTCGAGATCGCCGGCCACCAGCCCGATCGAACCCTGCACCTGGACCTGCGGGTACAACCCGGCGGTCTCGACGCCGATGCGCGCGGTCGCGGCCGCCAGGTCGCGCTCGGCCGCGGTGATGTCGGCGCGGCGGGCCAGCAGTCCCGCCGGATCGCCCACGCCGATGCTACGCAGTGCCAGCGTCTCGCGAGAGGCGCCGGCAGGTGGCGGGACGAACGTCTGTGGCGTCTCGGCGAGCAGGATGGCCAGCGCATTGCGGCTGGCGGCGCGGCGCCGTTCGAGGTCGGGCAACGCCGCCTCGACATTGCGCAGCAGCGCCTCGGCGCGCAGCCGGTCGAACTCGTGGGCGGCGCCGGCGCCGACCAGGCGCTCGACCATCTCCAGGCTGTCGCGCTGGTTGTGGCGGATGTCCTCGACCACCGCCAGCTCCGCCTCGAGCCCACGCAATTCGAACCAGGTCGCGGCCACGGCGGCGGCGACACTCGCCTGCACGTTGCGCAGCAACGCCTGGCGGGATCCCGCCTGGGCCTCGGCGGCCTCCACCGAACGCCGCACGCGGCCGAACAGGTCGATCTCCCAGGCGGCATCCAGCGCGCCACGATAGGTCTCGATGTCGCGCGGCTCTCCGCTCGGCGTCTCCACCTCGCCACGGCGCCGGTTCTGGTAGTCGAACGCCGGTCCGCCGCGCGGCAGGAACTCCTGGCGGCTCTCGCGCAGCAACGCCTTCGCCTCGTCCAGGCGCGCGGCGGCCAGGGCGATGTCGTGGTTCGCCGCCAGCGCGCGCTGGATCAGCTCCACCAGCGCCGGCTCATCGAGCCCGCGCCACCAGGCGACCTCCACGCCAGCGCCGTCGAGGCCGGCGACGCTGGCGCCGAAGCTGGCCGGAACGGCCCTGGCGGGCGGCGAATAGTCGGGCCCCACCGCGGCGCACCCGGCCAGCAGGAGAAAAGCGCCCAGGGACGCCAATGGATGACGGAAATGCCGGCTCATGACGCGCTCTCCTGCAGATGAGCCTGGCCGGAGCCGCGACGCCGCTCCAGGCGTAGCGCCAGCGCACGGACCAGGACGTAGAACACCGGGGTCAGGAACAGGCCGAACAGCGTCACCCCGAGCATTCCGGCGAACACCGCCACCCCCATCGCCTGGCGCATCTCCGCCCCGGCGCCGCTGGCCATCACCAGCGGCACCACGCCGGCGATGAAGGCCAGCGAGGTCATCAGGATCGGCCGCAGGCGCAGGCGACACGCCTCGACCACCGCCTCCAGCGTGGCGGCGCCCTGGGCTTCCAGCGCGCGGGCGAACTCGACGATGAGGATGGCGTTCTTGGCCGCCAGGCCGACCAGCACCACCAGCCCGATCTGGACGAACACGTTGTTGTCGCCGCCCACCAGCCAGACCCCGGCGATCGCGCTGAGCAGGCACATCGGCACGATCAGCAGCACCGCCAGGGGCAACAGCCAGCTGTTGTACTGCGCGGCGAGGATCAGATAGGCCAGCAGTACACAGAGCGGGAAGATGAACAGCGCGCTATTGCCCGCCAGCTTCTGCTGGTAGGTCAGGTCGGTCCATTCGAAGGTCATGCCCTCCGGCAACACCTCGCCGGCCAGGCGCTCCATCAGCGCCACCGCCTGTCCGGAACTGACGCCCGGGAGCGCGCCGCCACTGATGTCTGCCGACGGATAACCGTTGTAGTGGATCACCCGGTCCGGGCCGGAGCCCGGCGTGACGGTAACGAACGAGGAAAGCGGCAGCATCGCCCCGGCCGCGTTGCGCACCTGTAGCCGGCCGATCGCCTCGGCCTGCATGCGGTGCGGCGCATCGGCCTGGGCGGTGACCTTGTAGGTGCGGCCGAAGCGGTTGAAGTCGTTGATGTACAGCGAGCCGAGGTAGACCTGCAGCGCCTCGAACACGTCGGCCAGCTGCACACCCTGGCTCTTCACCTTGGTGCGGTCGATCGCCACCTCGAGCTGCGGGGCGTTGATGTCGAAGCTGCTCATCAGGCCACCGAGCTGTCCGGACTCGGTGGCCTTCATCATGAGCACCTGCGTGTGCTTGGCCAGGGCTTCCAGGCCGGCGCCAGCGCGATCCTCGACCTGCATCTTGAAGCCGCCGATGGTCCCCAGGCCCGGGACCGGAGGCGGCGGGAACACGCCGAGGAAACCGTCGGGAATGCTGGCGAACTTCGCCTGCAGGCGCCCGGCGATGGCCACCGCGCTGAGTTCGTCGGAGGTGCGCGCCTCGAACGGGTCGAGCATGAAGAACATCACCGCGGCGTTCGGCACGTTGACGAAGCCATTGACCGACAGGCCCGGGAAGGCCACCACGCTCTCGACCCCCGGCTCGTCCAGGCCGATCCGCGACATCTGCCTGACCACCGCATCGGTGCGGTCCAGCGCCGCTCCGTTCGGCAATTGGGCGATGCCGACCAGGTAGTACTTGTCCTGCATCGGCACGAAGCCCGGCGGCACCGCCTGGAAACCGAACCAGGTCAGGCCGAGCAGGCCGCCATAGACCAGCAGCGCCAGGCCGCTGACCCGCACCACCCGGCGCACCGTATTGCCATAGGCGTCGGGCGCATTGCGCAACGGTCGGCCGAGGGCCTGGAGCCAGCCCCCGAGCCGGCCCGGGCGCGACGCCGCATGCCCACCCTGGCGCGGACGCAGCAGCAGGCCGGCCAGCGCCGGGCTGAGGGTCAGCGAGTTGATCGCCGAGAGAATGGTCGAGATGGCGATGGTCAGGGCGAACTGCCGGTAGAACTCGCCCTGCAGGCCACTGAGGAAGGCGGTGGGGATGAACACCGCCGCCAGCACCGAGGTGATCGCCACGATCGGCCCGGTCACCTCTTCCATCGCGCGCCGCGCAGCCTGCAGCGGCGGCTCGCCGTTCTCGATATGGCGCTCGACGTTCTCCACCACGACGATCGCGTCGTCGACGACGATACCGATCGACAGCACCAACCCGAACAGCGACAGGGTATTCAGCGAGAAGCCCATCAGGTGCATGACGGCGAAGGTACCGACCAGCGACACCGGCACCGCCAGCAGGGGAATCAGCGAGGCCCGCCAGCTGCGCAGGAACACCACCACCACGATCACCACCAGCAGGATCGCCTCCAGCAGGGTGGTGGCCACCGTCTGCAGGGAGGCCCGGACGAATACCGTCGGGTCGTAGGCGATCCGCGCGCTGATCCCGGCCGGGAAGTTGCCTTCGAGCCGAGCCACGGTGCCGCGCACCGCTTCGGCCACGTCCAGCGCGTTGGCCCCCGGGCTCTGGATGATCTGCAAGGCGACCGCCGGCTCGCCGTCGAGCAGGCTGCGCAGCGCGTAGGCGTCGCCCCCCATCTCGATCCGCGCGACTTCGCGCAGGCGCGTGACCTGGCCGTCGGCGCCGGTGCGGACGATGATGTCGCCGAACTGCTCCTCGTCGGTCAATCGCCCGAGGGTGTTGACCGTCACCTGGAAGGCCGCGGTGGAGTCCGGCGCCTGGCCGACCGAGCCGGCCGCCACCTGGACGTTCTGCTCGCGCACCGCGGCGATCACCTCGCCCGCGGTCAACCCGCGGGCGGCGATCAGGTCGGGGTCGAGCCACAGGCGCATGCTGTACTCGCCGGCGCCCCACACCACCACATCGCTGATGCCTGGCAGGCGCAGCAGTTCGTCGCGCACCTGGAGGTAGGCATAGTTGGAGATGTACAGCGGGTCGTAGCGCTTTTCCGGCGACAGCAGGTGCACCACCATCAGGATGTCCGGCGACGTCTTCTGGGTCACCACCCCCTGCCGCTGCACCTCCTCGGGCAGGCGCGAGAGCACCCGCGAGACGCGGTTCTGCACCTGGATCTGGGCCATGTCGGGATCCACGTGCTGGTCGAAGGTGATGGTCAGGATCAGCCGCCCATCGGTCGCCGACTGCGAGGACATGTAGAGCATCCCCTCGACGCCGGTGATCGCCTGCTCCAGCGGGGTCGCCACGGTTTCCGCGATGACCTCGGGGTTGGCCCCCGGGTAGGCGGTGGTCACCTGCACGGTGGGCGGCGTCACCGCCGGGTACTCGCTCAGCGGCAGCTGGAAGAACGAGACGATGCCGCCGATCATCATCAATACCGAGAGCACGATGGCGAAGATCGGCCGATCGATGAAGAAGCGTGGGAAGTTCATTGCGCGGCCCCCACGGTCGGCGCCAACTCCACCGGCGTGCCATCGATTTCCGCCAGGCGCGGGGTGATCTGCATGTCCGGGCGCACCAGGCCCTTGACGACGATGCGCTCGCCCGGCTGCAGGCCCTGGCGCACGACACGCAGGCCGTCGACCAGCGGCCCCAGTTCGACGGGGCGGTACTGGGTGCGGTCGCCCTCGCCGACCACCAGCACGTAGCGCCGGCCCTGGTCGGTGCCGATCGAATGGTCGGCGACCAGCACCTGTTCGCGGGGCTTTCCGGTCTCCAGCCTGACCTTGGCGAACAGCCCCGGGGTCAATTGCCCGTCCTGGTTGTCCACCACGGCGCGCACCCTGACCGTGCCGGTGCCGCGATCGGCGATGTTGGAGAGAAAGTCGAGGCGGCTGCGTCGCGCATAGCCGCTATCGGTCAGCAGCGCCACGTCGACCTTCGGCGCCTCGCCGCCGTCCTTGCCGCGGGTCGGAGCCAGCGCCTGCAGGTAGGTGCGCTCGTCGACGTCGAAGTACACGTAGAGCGGGTCGACCGAGACGATGGTGGTCAGCGCGGTCACGCCATTGGTGACGTAGTTGCCCTCGGTGACCTGGATATGCCCGACGCGCCCGCTGATCGGCGCGGTGACCCGGGTGAAGCCGAGGTCCAGCTGCGCCGCGTCGAGCGCGGCCCGGGCCGCATCGACCTGCGCCTTGCTGGCGTTGCGCGTGGCGATGGCATTGTCGAGGCGTTCACGGGCGACGACCTTCCTCGCGAACAGCAGCTCGGCCCGCTCGTGCTCGGTGCGCGCCAGCAACGCCGCGGCCTCGGCCTCGCGCAGGCGCGCCCTGGCGGCGTCCTGCGCGGCCTTGAACACGCGCGGGTCGATGAAGAACAGTTGCTGGCCCTTCTCTACCAGGCGGCCTTCCGGCACGCTGACGTCCTGGATGTAGCCGGAAACGCGCGGCCGCAGTTCCACCTGCTCGACAGCGGTCAGCGAGCCGGTGAACTCGACGTAGGGTGTCACCGGCCGAACCACCACCTCGGCGACGGGAACGCTCGGCGGGGCGCTCGACGAAGCGCTGGGTGCCGACTCCCCGCAGCCGGCGAGAGCGAGCGCGACGCCGAGCGTCGCGCCGATCAGGGGTATGTGTCTGACATTCATTGTTGTGCCTTCCTGGTCTGGATCAACATGGCCTGGCTGGACGAAACAGCTTCCGTGGCCGGTTATCGACCTTGACACCTTGGCAAGGTCAAGCCCTCTTTTCTCGACACCGCGGCGCGGCCGTTCCTCAAGCTGCGGAGTGGAAGGAGAGGCGTGCAGAGGGGCGCCAGGTGGGCGCGTGAGCAGGGGGAAGGATCGCATCCCAGCCTGGGAAGTCCGGTTGCCAGGCGGCCCGAGGACGGCTGCGGCTGGCGGCCACATGGTAAAATCAGCCTTTGACCGTGAAGCTCGAGGCAATGAACATGCGCATTCTCCATACCATGATCCGGGTCGGAAACATCGATCGCTCGATCGACTTCTACACCCGGGTGCTCGGCATGACCCTGCTCAGGAAAAACGACTACCCCGACGGCCAGTTCACCCTCGCCTTCGTCGGCTACGGCAGCGAGGCGGATTCGGCGGTGATCGAACTCACCCACAACTGGGGCGTCGATGCTTACGAGATCGGCAGCGGCTACGGCCATATCGCCATCGAGGTCGACGATGCCTACCAGGCCTGTGACGACATCCGCAACAACGGCGGCCAGGTCACCCGCGAAGCCGGGCCGATGAAGCACGGCACCACGGTCATCGCCTTCGTCACCGACCCGGACGGCTACAAGATCGAGCTGATCCAGAAGTCTTCCTGACCACTCCCCGGACCTCGCCGTCGCCGCCCAGGCGAAGACCCCGGCTATCGCTTTCAGCAGTCCGGAATGAAAAAACCCCGGCTCGTGGCCGGGGTTCTTCGTTCGGTCGCAGGCGACGCGCGTCGATCAGGACAGCGAGCGCCCCTTGTTCGCGGCGATACGCATGCGCAGCGCGTTGAGCTTGATGAAGCCCGCGGCATCGGCCTGGTTGTAGGCGCCGCCGTCTTCCTCGAAGGTCGCGATGTTGGCGTCGAACAGCGAGTCGTCGGACTTGCGGCCGACCACCACGACGTTGCCCTTGTACAGCTTCAGGCGCACTACGCCGTTCACGTTGACCTGCGAGGCGTCGATCATCTGCTGCAGCATCAGGCGCTCCGGGCTCCACCAGTAGCCGGTGTAGATCAGGCTGGCGTACTTGGGCATCAGCTCGTCTTTCAGGTGGGCCACTTCGCGGTCCAGGGTGATCGACTCGATGGCGCGGTGGGCCTTGAGCATGATGGTGCCGCCGGGGGTCTCGTAGCAGCCACGGGACTTCATGCCGACGTAACGGTTCTCGACGATGTCCAGGCGGCCGATGCCGTTGATCCCGCCGACCCGGTTCAGCTCGGTGAGCACCTGGGCCGGAGTCATCTCCTTGCCGTCGATGGCGACGATGTCGCCCTTGCGGTAGGTCAGTTCGATGTAGGTCGGGGCATCCGGCGCGCTTTCCGGGGAAGCGGTCCACTTCCACATGTCTTCTTCGTGCTCGGTCCAGGTATCTTCCAGCACGCCACCTTCGTAGGAGATATGCAGGAGGTTGGCGTCCATCGAGTACGGCGACTTCTTCTTGCCATGGCGCTCGATCGGGATGCCGTGCTTCTCGGCATAGTCCATCAGCTTCTCGCGGGACAGCAGGTCCCACTCGCGCCAGGGCGCGATCACCTTGACGCCGGGCTTCAGCGCGTAGGCGCCCAGCTCGAAGCGGACCTGGTCGTTGCCCTTGCCGGTGGCGCCGTGGGAGATGGCGTCGGCGCCGGTCTCGTTGGCGATCTCGATCAGGCGCTTGGCGATCAGCGGACGGGCGATGGAAGTACCCAGCAGGTACTCGCCCTCGTAGACGGTGTTGGCGCGGAACATCGGGTAGACGAAGTCGCGGACGAACTCTTCGCGCAGGTCGTCGATGTAGATTTCCCGGACGCCCATCGCGCGGGCCTTGGCGCGAGCCGGTTCGACTTCCTCGCCCTGGCCGAGGTCGGCGGTGAAGGTCACCACTTCGCAGTTATAGGTATCTTGCAACCACTTCAGAATTACCGAGGTATCCAGGCCGCCGGAATACGCCAGGACTACCTTCTTCACATCCGCCATGCCATCACTCCACGGGGGTCGTCACGAAAAGCGACAATTCTACGCAGGGCGCCGGGGAAATTACAGAGGGGCGACAGCTTTAGACGCAAAAGCGACAGATTCTATCGTCTGCGCGACTCAAACCGTGGGTTTTCCCTGGAGCGAGGCGGCCGGAGCCTTCGGCGCGGCAGGTTCTGCCGCCGGCACCGGCGGCTTGTCCTCGGCCCTGGGCGTTTCCGGCGCCGGCTCGACCACCGCCTCGCGCGCCAGATGCACGGTCACCCGACGGTTGCGCGCACGGTTGGCGGCGCTGTTATTGGCTACCAGCGGATAGCGTTCGCCGTAGAAGCGCACGTTGATCTGGCTCTCCGGCACGCCGTTGCCCTTCAGGTACTCCTGCACCGCCAGCGCGCGGCGGCGCGACAGATCGCGGTTGGTCAGGCGGTTGCCGCTGTTGTCGGAGTGGCCGTCCAGCTCGATGCGGTTGATGCTCGGATCGGCCTTGAGCAGTTGCAGGATGATGTCCAGCTTGGCCCGCGCCACGTCGTTCAGCGCGGTGCCGCCGTCGGGGAAGCCGACCTGGGCCAGCTTGACCTGGTCGAAGTTCACCGGCAGCAGCTTGGCGGTGCACGCCAGGTACTGGTTGTAGACGCCGGCGAAACGCGCCGGCAGCAGACGCACCTCCAGGCGGTCGCCCTGCCAGGTGCGATGGCGGACCAGCGGGCTGCGTCCTTCGAGCAGGCCGGTCAGCAGGCGGCCGGCCTGTTGCTGGCTGCTGTTGAACGGCACCTCGCCGCTGCCGACGCTGACCTGGCCGAGGTTGATGTCGCCCTGCCCCGGCCGCCACGGCGGAGCGGCGGCGAGCAGGGTCGCCGAACCGCGTCCCAGCCACTGGGCGTCCGGTTTCAGGCGGAAGGTGGCTTGCTCACCAGCGCGACGGACGAACTCGCCGACGCCGAAGTTCGCCACCGGCTGCGACAGGCGGCATTCGAACTGGTCGCCCTCGACCTTCCATTCGACGCTGTCCAGGCGCGTCTGGAAGGTCACCGCCAGCGCCGGCAGGCTGCTGAGCAGGAAAGGCAATAGAAGAAGGCGCGGCTGCACGACGGCGGGCTCCGGGAAAGCGTCCAAATACGAAGGATGTATCGGACGGCCCGGACAAAACTTGATAGCGAGTGCCCCGCCCCCCCTTTTCCGGTAGCATTTCCCCCACGAAATCCCGTCCTGGAAGCCCCATGTCCGACCGCCTCACCCTCCTGCGCCCCGACGACTGGCACATTCACCTGCGTGACGGTGCCGCGCTGGTCAATACCGTCGGCGATGCCGCGCGCACCTTCGGCCGCGCCATCGTCATGCCGAACCTGGTGCCGCCGGTGCGCAACGCCGCCGAAGCCGACGCCTATCGCCAGCGCATCCTCGCCGCCCGTCCCGCCGCCAGCCGCTTCGAGCCGCTGATGGTGCTGTATCTCACCGACCGTACCAGCGCCGAGGAAATCCGCACCGCCAAGGCCAGCGGCTTCGTGCACGCCGCCAAGCTCTATCCGGCCGGCGCCACCACCAACTCGGATTCCGGCGTGACCCGCATCGACAACGTCTTCGCGGCGCTCGAAGCCATGGCCGAGGTCGGCATGCCGTTGCTGGTGCATGGCGAGGTGACCCGCGCCGAGGTCGATGTGTTCGATCGCGAGAAGCAGTTCATCGACGAGCACCTGCGCCGGGTGGTCGAACGCTTCCCGCCCCTGAAGGTGGTCTTCGAACACATCACCACCGGCGACGCCGCCCAGTTCGTCCGCGAAGCACCGGCCAACGTCGGCGCGACCATCACCGCCCATCACCTGCTGTACAACCGCAACCACATGCTGGTCGGCGGGATTCGCCCGCACTTCTATTGCCTGCCGATCCTCAAGCGCAACACCCACCAGGAAGCCCTGCTGGACGCCGCGGTGAGCGGCAACCCGAAATTCTTCCTCGGCACCGACTCGGCGCCGCACGCCCGCCACGCCAAGGAAGCCGCCTGCGGCTGCGCCGGCTGCTACAGCGCCTACGCCGCCATCGAGCTGTACGCCGAGGCCTTCGAACAGCGCAACGCGCTGGACAAGCTGGAAGGCTTCGCCAGCCTGCATGGCCCGGACTTCTATGGCCTGCCGCGCAATACCGACCGGATCACCCTGGTCCGTGAACAATGGCAGGCGCCCGCCAGCCTGCCCTTCGGCGATTTCGACGTGGTACCGCTGCGCGCCGGCGAGACACTGCGCTGGAAACTGCTGGAGGCCGAGGCATGAGCGAAGACAACTTCGACGAAGAATTCGACGGCACCCTCCCCAGCGGCCCGCGCCATCCGATGGCGCGCCGCTTCCGCGGCTACCTGCCGGTGGTGGTGGACGTCGAGACCGGCGGCTTCAACTCGGCCACCGACGCGTTGCTGGAGATCGCCGCGACCACCGTCGGCATGGACGAGAAGGGCTTCCTGTTCCCGGAGCACACCTACTTCTTCCGCATCGAGCCCTTCGAAGGCGCCAACATCGAGCCGGCGGCCCTGGAGTTCACCGGCATCAAGCTCGACCACCCACTGCGCATGGCGGTGCAGGAAGAACAGGCGCTGACCGAAATCTTCCGCGGCATCCGCAAGGCACTGAAGGCCAATGGCTGCAAGCGGGCGATCCTGGTCGGCCACAACAGCAGCTTCGACCTCGGCTTCCTCAACGCCGCCGTGGCCCGTACCGGGATCAAGCGCAACCCGTTCCACCCGTTCTCCAGCTTCGACACCGCCACCCTGGCCGGCCTCGCCTACGGCCAGACGGTCCTGGCCAAGGCCTGCCAGGCCGCCGGCATGGAGTTCGACAACCGCGAGGCGCACTCGGCGCGCTACGACACCGAGAAGACCGCCGAGCTGTTCTGCGGCATCGTCAACCGCTGGAAGGAAATGGGCGGCTGGATGGATGACGACGACTGAGCCTCGGCCCACTTCGGCGGATAACGCCGGTTATCCGCCCTATGCGACCGGTCAGGCGATGCCCCTTCTTCGGAACGAGGCGCGTAATCAGGGACTGGCTGCCGCCCCCGCGACCCCATGAAAAAGCCCCGCAGAAGCGGGGCTTTGTTCAACGCGCGAAGCAGGCTCTTCTTACAGCTTGCTGGCGTTCTCGGCCAGGTACTTGGCCACGCCTTCGGGCGATGCGGTCATGCCCTTGTCGCCCTTCTTCCAGTTGGCCGGGCAGACTTCGCCGTGCTCTTCGTGGAACTGCAGGGCATCGACCAGGCGCAGCAGTTCGTCCATGTTGCGGCCCAGCGGCAGGTCGTTGACGATCTGCGAGCGCACCACGCCTTCCTTGTCGATCAGGAACGCGCCACGGAAGGCCACGCCGCCGTCGGACTCGACGTCATAGGCCTTGGCGATCTCGTGCTTGGTGTCGGCCGCCAGGGTGTACTTGACGGCGCCGATGCCGCCCTTGTCCACCGGGGTGTTGCGCCAGGCGTTGTGGGTGAAGTGGGAGTCGATGGAAACGCCGATCACCTCGACGTTGCGCGCCTGGAACTCGGGAATCCGGTGGTCCAGGGCGATCAGCTCGGAGGGGCAGACGAAGGTGAAGTCCAGCGGGTAGAAGAACACCAGGCCGTACTTGCCCTTGATGGCTTCGGACAGGGTGAAGCTCTCGACGATCTCGCCATTGCCCAGCACCGCGGCAACGTTGAAGTCAGGCGCTTTCTTACCTACGAGTACGCTCATTCCATGTCTCCTTGAAATGAAGGTTGAAGGACGACGCCGCAGCCTGCCGGACTCTCGTGAAACCCCGATGGCAGGGGCGCCGCTCCCTGGGAGCGAACCATCATACACCCCGCCCCGGCCAGCGCTAAGTCTTTGTCCGACAAAGCCATTTGTCGGGGCCCGAAAAAAACCCGAGTAAAACGCTCCGAGGAACTTTGACAATCATTCTCATTATTATTAGTATCTTTTCCAACTCAACTGCCCCAGTAGCCAGAACGCCATGTACGTCTGCCTCTGCCAAGGTGTTACCGACAACCAGATCCGCGATGCCATCTACGAAGGCTGCTGCAGCTATCGTGAAGTCCGTGAGGCCACCGGCGTCGGCACCCAGTGCGGCAAGTGCGCATGCCTGGCCAAGCAGGTGGTACGCGAAACCCTCAACGACCTGCAGAGTGCCCAGCCGGTACCGGCGTTCGGGACTACGGCATTCGTCGCTGCCTGAAAAATATTTTTATCCCTCTTTCAGAAGAACCGGGCCTGGCGCCCGGTTTTTTTATGCCTTCAATTCAATGACTTAGCGGCAGAACGCGGAAAGAAAACATTCGTATTCATATTCTTTTTCCCTTATATTTCAATAACTTAGGTTTGACACTCGGCTTCGTCGCGGCCAAACTTGGCGGATCACACCCACTACGACGGCAGGATTCGGCATGAAAGGCGACAAGAAAGTCATCCAGCACCTCAACAAGATCCTCGGCAACGAGCTGATCGCGATCAACCAGTACTTCCTCCACTCGCGCATGTGGAACGACTGGGGCCTGAAGCGCCTCGGCGCCCACGAGTACCACGAGTCGATCGACGAGATGAAGCATGCCGACAAGCTCATCGAACGCATCCTCTTCCTCGAAGGCCTGCCCAACCTGCAGGACCTCGGCAAGCTGCTGATCGGCGAGAACACCCAGGAAATGCTGCAGTGCGACCTGAACCTGGAGCTGAAGGCGACCAAGGACCTGCGCGAGGCCATCGTGCATTGCGAGCAGGTGCACGACTACGTCAGCCGCGACCTGCTGAAGGACATCCTGGAATCGGAAGAAGAGCACATCGACTACCTGGAAACCCAGCTGGGCCTGATCCAGAAAGTCGGCCTGGAGAACTACCTGCAGTCGCACATGCACGAAGACGACTGAGCGGGAAACGACACGAAGCGCCGGTGGCCTGCCCCGCCGGCGCTTTTTTTTCGCCCGCTGGAACCTCAGGCGGCGCGCGGCCGGCGTCGCACCAGGTCGGCGCGCAGCGCCAGCAGCAGGCACAACCCGACCAGCACCAGCAGCGCCCAGCGCAGGCCGATCTCGTGGGCCAGCAGGCCGATCAGCGGCGGTCCCATCAGCAACCCGCCATAGCCCACGGTGGACACCGCGGCGACGCCGATCACCGGGTCGATGCCCGGCTGGTTGCCGGCGGCGCTGATGACGATCGGCACCATCACCGACAGGCCCAGGCCGACCACTCCGAAGCCGAAGATGCTCAGCGCCGGCCACGGGCTGAACAACGCCACCAGCATGCCCAGCGTGGCCAGCGAACCGAGCCCGCGCAGCAGCGGCGCGTCGTCGATGCGTCCGCGCAGGCGGTCGCCGAACAGGCGCCCCACCACCATCGCCGCGGAGAATGCCGCGAAGCCCAGCGCCGCCACCCGCTCCGATGCCTCGAGGACGCTGTGCAGGAACAGCGCGCTCCAGTCGGCCACGCCGCCCTCGGAGACGAACGCGCAGAGGATCAGCAGGCCCAGGCCGAGCAGCGCCCGCGGCGGCAGGGTGAAGCCGCTGCCCGTGCGCTCGCCGGCCTTGCGCGGGTCCGGTGGCAGCAACGAGCGGGCGAAGAACGGCAGGCTCAGCAGGCCAAGGGCGGTGAGAATGAGGAAATGCCAGAACGGCGCGAGCCCGGCCAGGGCCGCCGCGCCCAGCGCACCGACCAGGCAGCCGAGGCTGTACATGCCATGCAGCATGGACATGCAGGGCTTGCCGAGCAGGCGCTCGACGTCCACCGCCTGGATGTTCATCGCCACGTCCATCCCGGCGAAGCTCACGCCCAGCACGTAGAAGGCCAGCGCCAGTTGCCACCAGCCCTGGCTCAGGCCGAGCAGCGGAAACACCAGCAGCATGATCAGGCAACCGCCGATCACTACGCTGCGGCTGCCGATGCGCTGGACCAGGAAACCGCTCAACGGGAACGCCGTGAGCGCGCCGACCCCGACCCCGAGCAGGGCCTGGCCGAGCGCGCGTTCGTCCAGCTGGGCCTGCTCCTTGAGCGCCGGGATGCGTCCCATCAGGTTGCCGATGACCAGCCCGGCCATGGCGAAGAAATAGATGCAGGCCAGGCGGCCCTGGCGAGGATTGACTTCCGTCATGGAGGCTCCCGGTTTCCTTGCTGGTTTCTCCGGACAAAAAAGAAACCCCGCACAAGGCGGGGCTCTTCGGCGGATGCGCGGATCAGGCGTTGGCTTTGGCCGCCGCGTCCTTGACCAGGGTTTGCAGTTCGCCCTTCTCGAACATCTCGGCGAGGATGTCGCTGCCGCCGACCAGTTCACCGTTGACCCACAGCTGCGGGAAGGTCGGCCAGTTCGCGTACTTCGGCAGGTTGGCGCGGATTTCCGGGTTCTGCAGGATGTCGACGTAGGCGAACTTCTCGCCACAGGCCATCAGCACCTGGGCCGCGCGCGAGGAGAAACCGCACTGCGGGGCGTTCGGCGAACCCTTCATGTACAGCAGGATGGGGTTGTTGGCGATCTGCTCTTTAATGGTTTCGATGATGTCCATGGCTTACCTCAACAGGAACGTTTCGACACGGTAACTCGGCGAATAATGACCGGTATTGTATCGGAAAGCCTAGCGTGGCGCTCGGCTTTACTGTCGCGCTCCGTCGACCCGCTCAGGCCGCCTCCACCTCCACCGGCAGGCCGTTGAGCGCGGCGTTGCCCGACAGCGCGTCGAGATGGCGCTCGTCGGTCAGGTCGTTGGCGCTGGCGCCCGCCTGCTGGCTGGCGATCGTCAGTTGCACGCCCGGCCGTGCGTGCCCCCAGCCGTGCGGCAGGCTGACCACCCCGGGCATCATCTCGCTGCTCGCCGCCACCTCCACCTCGACGCTGCCGACCCGCGAGCGCACCCGCACCCGCTGCCCGTCGACCAGGCCGCGACCCTCCAGATCGCGCGGGTGCATCAGCAACTGGTGGCGCGGCTTGCCCTTCACCAGGCGGTGATAGTTGTGCATCCAGGAATTGTTGCTGCGCACGTGGCGCCGGCCGATCAGCAGCAACTGGTCGGACGCCGGCATCGGCTGTGCGGCGAAGCGCTGCAGGTCATCGACGAACAGCGGCGGCGCGGCCTGGATCCGCTGGTCGGCGGTTTTCAGGCGCGGCGCCAGGTTCGGTCGCAGCGGCCCGAGGTCGATGCCGTGGGGATGTTCGCGCAGAGTGGCCAGGCTCAGCCTGTGCTCGGAACGGTCGCCGTAGGCGCCAGCGCGCAGGCCCAGGTCGATCATCCGCTGCGGCTCCAGGGTCGGTTTCAGCTCCAGGCCGTTGCGCGCGGCGAAGGCCCGCGCCAGGCCGACGAAGATCTCCCAGTCGTGCAGCGCACCCTCGGGACGCGGCAGCACGGCCTCGTTGAAACGGGTCACGTTACGCACGGCGAAGACGTTGAAGGTGGTGTCGTAGTGATCGTGCTCCAGCGGCGCGGTGGGCGGCAGGATGAGGTCGGCGTAGCGGGTCGTCTCGTTGATGTAGAGGTCGATGCTGAGCATGAACTCCAGGCCGTCCAGGGCCTGTTCCAGGCGCCGTCCGTTGGGCGTGGAGAGCACCGGGTTGCCGGCCACCGTGACCAGCGCGCGCACCTGCCCCTCGCCGTCGCCGAGGATTTCTTCGGCCAATGCCGCCACCGGCAGCTCGCCGCCATACTCCGGCAGGCCGGAGACGCGGCTGCGCCAACGGTCGAAGTGACCACCCGAGGTGCTCGCCACCAGGTCCAGCGCTGGCGAGGTGCAGAGCGCACCGCCGACCTGGTCGAGGTTGCCGCTGACCAGGTTGATCAGTTGCACCAGCCACTGGCAGAGCGTGCCGAAAGCCTGGGTGGAAACGCCCATCCGCCCGTAGCAGACCGCCCGCTCGGCGGCGGCGAAATCCCGCGCCAGCTGGCGAATGCTTTCGGCCGGCACGCCACAGCGCGCACTCATGGACTCGGCGTCGAAGACGGCGACCGCCTCGCGTACCCGTTCCAGCCCGTCGACCGGCAATGGCGTCGGGCGACCGAGGTTCTCCGCGAACAGGGTGTTGAGCACCCCGAGCAGCAGCGCCGCGTCCTGGCCGGGACGAACGAACAGGTGCTGGTCGGCGATCGCCGCGGTCTCGCTGCGCCGTGGATCGACCACCACCAGGCGGCCGCCGCGGGCCTTCAGCGCCTTCAGGCGCTTCTCCACGTCCGGCACGGTCATGATGCTGCCGTTGGACGCCAGCGGGTTGCCACCGAGCACCAGCATGAAGTCGGTGTGGTCGATGTCGGGGATCGGGATCAACAGGCCATGGCCGTACATCTGCTGGCTGACCAGGTGATGCGGCAACTGGTCGACGGAGGTCGCGGAAAAGCGGTTGCGTGTCTTCAGCAGGCCGAGGAAGTAGTTGCTATGGGTCATCAGGCCGTAGTTGTGCACGCTCGGATTGCCCTGGTAGACCGCCACCGCGTCATTGCCATGGCGCTCGCGGATCTCGCCGAGACGACTGGCCACCAGCGCGAAGGCCTCGTCCCAGCCGATCGGCTGCCACTCGCTGCCGACCCGGCGCAGCGGCTGGCGCAGGCGATCGGGATCGTCCTGGATGTCCTGCAGGGCCACCGCCTTGGGACAGACATGGCCACGGCTGAAGCTGTCCTGCGGGTCGCCCTTGATCGAGCGGATGCGCGGCACGCCGCCCTCGTCGCTCTCGGTCTCGATGGCAAGACCACAGATGGCCTCGCAGAGATGGCACGCACGGTAGTGGAGGGTCTTGCTCATGGCTCGCCTCTTCGTTTCTTGTTCTGCCGGTCGCGGCAGGTCGACGCCGGCGGCGTCCAGACGACCGGTCTAGTCGTCGAAGCGGAACTATGCGGCGCCCGCCACCGAAGCGCCAGCAGCGTCAGCCGGATGAATCGCCCGGCATCAGGCTGGCCGATGGGCACGCTGGAGGAAAAGCCTGCCGACCGCCGGGTTGTCAACTATCCACCTGGGAATTCCGGTGCGGCGGAAGCCGGTGCTACACCTTGTCTCTTCGAGTCCGCATCCCTGTCCGACAAGACCAATAAAAGAGTGGAGACCGCATGACCGACAACCGCCCACGCCTCACCCCGTTGTCCACCGCACTGCTGCTGGGCGCCTGGATCGCCCAGCCGGCCACGGCCGCCTATGTCGAAACCGGCCGGCCCGGCGACCCGGCCAGCTGGCGCTCCGCCGAATACCAGCAGGATTGGGGCCTGGAACGGATGCGGGCCGACCAGGCCTACGCCGCCGGTATCGACGGCCAGGGCGTGAAGATCGGCGAGATGGACTCCGGCTTCGACCCGAGCCATCCGGATACCCCCGCCTCGCGCTACCAGCCGGTGACGGCCAGCGGCACCTATGTCGACGGCACGCCGTTCAGCGTCAGCGGCGTGATGAACGGCAACAACGACTCCCACGGCACCCATGTCGGCGGCACCCTCGGCGCCTCGCGCGACGGCGTCGGCATGCATGGGGTGGCCTACGCGGCGCAGGTGTTCGTCGCCAACACCAACCAGAACGACAGCTTCCTGTTCGGCCCGACGCCCGACCCGAACTATTTCGAGGCCGCCTACCAGGCGCTGGCCGACGCCGGGGTGCGGGCGATCAACAACAGCTGGGGTAGCCAGCCCAAGGATGTCAGCTACGAGACCCTCGACGGCCTGCACGCCGCCTATGCCCAGCACTACGGCCGGACCACCTGGCTGGACGCCGCCGCCGGCGTCTCCCGCCAGGGCGTGATCAACGTCTTCAGCGCCGGCAACAGCGGCTACGCCAACGCCAGCGTGCGCTCCGCCCTGCCCTACTTCCAGCCGGACCTGGAAGGCCACTGGCTGGCCGTGTCCGGCCTCGACCAGCAGAACGCCCAGCGCTACAACCGCTGCGGCATCGCCAAGTACTGGTGCGTCACCACGCCCGGGCGGCTGATCAACAGCACCATGCCCGGCGGCGGCTACGCCAACAAGTCCGGTACCTCGATGGCCGCGCCCCACGCCACCGGCGCGCTGGCCCTGGTCATGCAGCGCTATCCGTACCTGAGCAACGAGCAGGCGCTGCAGGTCCTGCTGACCACCGCCACCCAGCTCGACGGCACGCCGACCCGCGCGCCCACCGACACCGTCGGCTGGGGCGTGCCGGATCTCGGCCGGGCGATGCATGGGCCTGGACAATTGCTCGGCCGCTTCGAGGCCAACCTTCCGGCGGGCCTGCGCGACGAATGGAGCAATTCGATTTCCGATAGCGCCCTGCTCCAGCGCCAGGCCGAGGACGCCGCCGAGCGCGCGGCCTGGCAGCGAACCCTGAAGGACAAGGGCTGGGAAAACGGCCTGCCGGCAAATGCCAGCCAGCAGGAGCGTACCGACTACGCCATCGGCATGGCTCGCGACCGGGCCGCCGCCCAGCGCCAGTACCAGGGCAGCCTGGTCAAGTCCGGTGCAGGCAGCCTGGTCCTCAGCGGCGAAAACACCTATCGCGGGCCGACCCTGGTCGACGGCGGTTCGCTCAGCGTCGAGGGTTCGCTGCTGTCCGCCGTCGAGGTCGATGCCGGCGGCACCCTCGGCGGCAACGGCAGGATCGGCGGCCTGCTGGCGCGCTCCGCCGGCACGGTGGCGCCGGGCAACTCCATCGGCACCCTGGAGGTCGCCGGCGACCTGCGCTTCGAGCCGGGCTCGACCTACGCGGTGGAACTGTCGGACAGCGCCAGCGACCGCATCGTCGCCAGCGGCAAGGCGAGCATCGCAGGCGGCGATGTCACCCTGGCCATGGAGAACAGTCCCGATCTGCTCAGCCAGGCCCAGGTCGAGAGCCTGGTCGGCCGCCGCTACGACATCCTCGAGGCCGCCGGCGGCATCGACGGGCGCTTCGACGCGGTGTTGCCGAACTACCTGTTCCTCGGCGGCACCCTGGACTACACGGCCAACGCCATCCGCCTGGATATCGGACGCAACGGCACCGCCCTCGCCAGCGTCGCGCAGACGCCCAACCAGGCGGCGGTCGCCGGCGCCATCGAGGCGCTCGGTGCAGGCAACCCGGTCTATGAAAGTCTGCTTCTGTCGGAAAACGCCGCAAGCGCCCAACGGGCCTTCCAGCAATTGTCCGGGGAAATCTATCCGGCGCTCGCCGGCCTGCTGCTCAACGACAGCCGCTATCTGCGCGACAGCGTCGGCGAACGCCTGCGCCAGACCAGCGACGCGCCCGACGGCGAGCGCCCCGAAGGCTGGTTCAAGGCGCTCGGCTCCTGGGGCAAGAGCGCCGACGGCAGCCATGGCAGCGAAGGCTACCGCCACTCGGTCGGCGGCTTCCTGCTCGGCATCGACAGCCAGGTCGCCAGCGACACGCGCCTCGGCCTGGTGGCCGGCTACAGCAACAGCTCGCTGAACATGGACAGCAGCCTGCAATCCTCCGCCAGCATCGACAGCTACCACCTCGGCGCCTATCTCGGCCGGCAATTGCAGCAATGGCGCCTGAGCCTGGGCGCGGCGCACGCTTGGCACCGCGCCGAGGTCAAGCGCGACCTGCAATACGGCGCCGTGGCCGGCAAGCAGAAGGCCAAGCTCGACGCACAGAGCAACCAGCTGTTCGCCGAGGCCGCCTACGCGCTGGGCTGGCGCACGCTGGAGCTGGAACCCTTCGCCGGGCTGGCCTATGTGAACGTCGCCAGCGACGGCTTCCACGAACGCGGTAGCGCCGCGGCGCTGAAGGGCGGCGACGACAACCTCGATGCCGCCTTCACCACCCTGGGCCTGCGTGCGAAGCGGCATTTCGAGCTGGATGCCGAACGCCGCCTGGCGCTCTCCGGTACCCTCGGCTGGCGCCACAACCTCAGCGACACAACCCCGCAACGCCACCTGGCCTTCGCCAGCGGCGGCCAGCCGTTCAGCGTGGAAAGCGTGGCCCTGTCGCGCGATGCCGCGCTGCTCGGCGTCGATGCCAGCCTCGCGGTGAACCGCGAGGTGAGCGTGAGGCTGGGTTACAACGGCCTGCTCGGCAGCCGCGAGAAGGACCACGGCGTCGGCCTGGCGGTCGACTGGCGCTTCTGAGCGGGTATCGAGGGCATGCCGCCCGTTGGTTGGGTTCCGGCGGGCGGCAAGGGGGAAATGCGACTTCATTGCCCTCGGTCACGAAACCGCTGCAAATATGAGAAAAAGACCTAACTAAAGGATTCATGCGAAATGCATAGCGCTATACTGTCCATCCAGCGCTGTACTATCCCTTCCAGCGCTGATCGCGGCCCGGTGCCCGCACCACCGTGCCGCACGAGCCCCGGAGATCCGCACCTCCGGGGCTCACCTTTTTCTCCTCTCGCGCCCTCCCTCCCCGACTGAGCCCCAGCCCTGCAGATCCGCGACGGATGACCGCCAAGCAGTGCATTTCCGACAAGGCCTACGAATGCCCGCGATGCGACAATCCGATGAACGCGCGGCCGAACGGCGAGCGCCTGCGCACGTCGCCGAACGGGTCAGGCCTGGCGGAAGAAGATCATGCCGAACAACACCGCCAGGGCGCTCAGGAACGACAGCCCGGTCTGCCCCAGGACCATCAGGGTCGCGGCCGCCGCCGTGCTCAGCGCATGCCAGCCCCAGAGCAGGCACGACAGGTTGAGGACGATCCCGGCCAGGGCCAGGTGGCGCTTGCGGCTGCGCCTGAGCAGGCCGGCCAGGCCCAGCACCAGGCCACAGGTCGATATTGCGAAGACCGCCAGCAAGGCGGCGAACAGGCCGAGCAGATGATTCTCGTCGCTGAGGTCGATCCGCTCGCCGAGCGCCAGCGCCATCAACACCAGAGCGATGGCCGCCCCGACCAGGGCGAGGCACAGCGACAGGCGGCCCAGCCGCGATTGCCGCAATGGCCGTGCCGGCGGCGCGGCGGCGAGTGTTTCTCCAGTGTGCATGTTCGACCTCCCTGGTCCCAGGCCCGCCTCCTCCATGAAGGCGTTCGTGCGCGCACAGCATAGAGTGTCGCAGCCGCCAACCGATAGATCGACGAAGCGCGCCCCGGGGGCGGGATAACCGCGAAGCCCCGGGAAAAACCCCGTAACCCGCGCCTTCCAAGCCCCTCCTTGTGTTTCCGCGACATTTCCTTATAAGATCGCGCCTTCCCCTATTTTCCCGCACGTTGCGGTCCCGCCGCAGGTCCAGTCCCGTTTTCTCTCGCGAAAGCCGGCCAGTGCCTCGGCCAGCAGTAAAAATAAAAGGTAGTCAGCGATGAGCGTACGGCACTTTCTCTCGTTTATGGATTACAGCCCCGAAGAGCTGATCGGTCTGATCCGCCGCGGCAGCGAGCTGAAGGACCTGCGCAACCGAGGCGTGCTCTACGAGCCGCTGAAGAGCCGGGTACTGGGCATGGTCTTCGAGAAGGCCTCGACCCGTACCCGCCTGTCCTTCGAAGCCGGGATGATCCAGCTCGGCGGCCAGGCGATCTTCCTCTCGCCGCGCGACACCCAGCTCGGCCGCGGCGAGCCGATCGGCGACAGCGCCCGGGTCATCTCGCGGATGCTCGACGGGGTGATGATCCGCACCTTCGCCCACAGCACCCTGACCGAGTTCGCCGCGCATTCGCGGGTACCGGTGATCAACGGCCTGTCCGACGACCTGCACCCCTGCCAGTTGCTCGCCGACATGCAGACCTTCCACGAACACCGTGGCAGCATCCAGGGCAAGACCGTGGCCTGGATCGGCGACGGCAACAACATGTGCAACAGCTATATAGAAGCGGCGCTGAAGTTCGACTTCCAGTTGCGCGTGGCCTGTCCCGAAGGCTACGAGCCGAAGGCCGAGTTCGTCGCCCTCGCCGGCGAACGCCTGCGCATCGTCCGCGATCCCCGCGAGGCGGTGGCCGGCGCGCATCTGGTGAGCACCGACGTCTGGGCCTCGATGGGCCAGGAAGACGAGGCCGCCGCGCGCATCGCCCTGTTCCGTCCCTTCCAGGTGAACGCCGCGCTGCTCGATGGGGCCGCCGACGATGTACTATTCATGCACTGCCTGCCGGCCCACCGCGGCGAGGAGATCAGCGAGGAGCTGCTGGACGACCCGCGCTCGGTGGCCTGGGACCAGGCAGAGAACCGTCTGCACGCGCAGAAGGCCCTCCTCGAACTGTTGATCGAACACGCCCACTACGCCTGACCCATGAGCCACGACCTGCTGCTGAACCTGAAAGATCTCGCCTGCGGCTACGCCGCGCAGAAAGTGGTGCAGGACCTCGACCTGCACCTCAACGCCGGCGACATCGGCTGCCTGCTGGGTCCTTCGGGATGCGGCAAGACCACCACCCTGCGCGCCATCGCCGGTTTCGAACCGGTGCTGTCCGGGCAGATCGAGCTGGGTGGCGAGGTCATCTCGCGGCCCGGCTTCACCCTGGCGCCGGAGAAGCGCCGGATCGGCATGGTGTTCCAGGACTATGCGCTGTTCCCGCACCTGAGCGTGGCCGACAACGTCGGCTTCGGCATCCGCAAGCATCCGCAGCGCGAACGCCTGGCTCGCGAATTGCTGGAGCTGGTCAAGCTCGACCACCTCGCCGCACGCCACCCCCATGAACTCTCCGGCGGCCAGCAGCAGCGCGTGGCCCTGGCCCGCGCGCTGGCGCCCGAACCGCTGTTGCTGCTGCTCGACGAACCCTTCTCCAACCTCGACGTGGAACTGCGCCGCAGCCTCAGCCAGGAGGTTCGCGAGATCCTCAAGGCACGCGGCACCAGCGCGATCCTGGTGACCCACGACCAGGAGGAAGCCTTCGCCGTCTGCGACCATATCGGCGTGTTCAAGGAAGGCCACCTGGAGCAGTGGGACACCCCCTACAACCTCTACCACGAACCGCTGACGCCCTTCGTCGCCAGCTTCGTCGGCCAGGGCTACTTCATTCGTGGCCAGTTGCTCAGCCCCGATACGGTGCAGACCGAACTCGGCGTGATCCGCGGCAATCGCGCCTATAGCCTGCCTTCCGGCAGCGCGGTGGACGTATTGCTGCGTCCGGACGACCTGGTGCATGCCCCCCAGGGCGAGCTGAAGGCGCGGATCGTCGGTAAGACCTTCCTCGGCGCCGCCACCCTCTATCGTCTGCAATTGCCCACCGGCACCCAGCTGGAATCGCTCTTCCCCAGCCACGCCGACCATCAGCCGGGCGACGATGTCGGCATCCGTGTCGCCGCCGACCACCTGGTGGTGTTCGCCGCCCAGGGCAGCGTCGCCGCGCATCGCGCGCCGCTCCCGGCCTGAAACCTCGGCGCCGTTCGCCGGCGCCGCCCTCCTCTATCGAGGGCATAGGTGGAGCCGAGCGTCTCCAGCCCCTACAATCGCCCGACGATTCGAGGAGCCTGAACGATGCTGATGGTGATTTCCCCCGCCAAGACCCTGGACTACGAGACCCCGCCGGTCACCCAACGCTTCACCCAGCCGCAATACCTGGACCATTCCCAGGAACTGATCCAGCAACTGCGCCAGCTCACACCACTGCAGATCAGCGAGCTGATGAAGCTGTCGGACAAGCTCGCCGGCCTCAACGCCGCGCGCTACGCCAGCTGGCACCCCGACTTCACCCCGCAGAACGCCAAGCAGGCGCTGCTCGCCTTCAAGGGCGACGTCTATACCGGCCTCGACGCCGAGTCATTCAGCGAAGACGACTTCGCCTTCGCCCAGGAGCACCTGCGCATGCTCTCCGGACTCTACGGCGTGCTGCGCCCGCTCGACCTGATGCAGCCCTACCGCCTGGAAATGGGCACGCGCCTGGCCAATGCCCGCGGCAAGGATCTCTACGCCTTCTGGGGCGAACGCATCAGCCAGTGGCTCAACGAAGCGCTGGCCGCCCAGGGCGACGACGTGCTGCTCAACCTGGCCTCCAACGAATACTTCGGCGCGGTGAAGCGCAAGGCGCTGCAGGCGCGGATCATCGATACCGAGTTCAAGGACCTGAAGAACGGCCAGTACAAGATCATCAGCTTCTACGCCAAGAAGGCCCGCGGCATGATGGCCCGCTACGTGATCCGCGAACGCCTGCGCGACCCCGCCGGGCTCAAGGACTTCAACGCCCACGGCTATTACTTCAGCGCCGAGCAGTCCGGCCCGGAGCAACTGGTGTTCCTCAGGGACGCCCCGCAGGACTGATCTCTCCGGCCCGCCACCATGGCGGGCCCACCCTCATTCGGCGCGCCGACGCTTCCAGCGTTCTTCCCTCCTGCGAACACCTCCGCGACGTCTTCCTGCCTGGAAAAGCCCTCGTGGCGAATAGGCCTACTCAACCGTTCGTCTGCAAGTCATGCGGAACTGCATCACATTTTTTCACGCCCAGCCATCACGCTTTTCCCCAGTTCGAGGCGGAAATGCCATCTCCGGCGTAATCCATTGGCCATTACCAGCCTCCCGCCATCACATGCAAATTACGATTGCAAAGTGCATGGGACGAAGATTAAGGAAACCTTAAGGTTTGCTTAAGGCGGTAAAAGCGGCCTCTGTTTCACTCCAATGACGTGGAACTTTCAGCCGCCATGCATTCTGCAACTAATGGCCATTGGCAGGCATTTATCGGAAACGCCATCAAGTTGGTATCAAGTGATATCAAACGGATATTTCCAAATATTTCGCGAGCGGGACAAACGGCCGGAACTTCCCTCACCGAGAAAACATCCTATCAGCGCAATGCCCATCGATAGTTATGGGAAGCGCAACTTGAAACCGTCTCGAACAATCGGAATTCGTTCCGAGGGACAAACTCAACCCATTGAAAATAAAGGCCTTTAGAAACTTGAATTCTATGGTCCGAACTAAAACGAAGCATCCAAGGTCGGGTTACGCACTGTTATTGAAACCCACCTGAAACATTAAAGGGCAAAAACTCATAACTTGCCCCATTAGAGTGCCAAACAACTAAGCACTCTATTCGAAACTGCCTGAAGGCGGATCAAGGGCTCTGGATCGGGGCTCGTAGTAACGGCTCGCCAGATAGGGATGTGGCCATCCGGCCACCTTATTAACGGCGCGACAAACAATCGAGGTGAATGCGATGCGAATCAGCATCTTTGGTTTGGGCTATGTCGGTGCGGTATGTGCTGGCTGCCTGTCGGCACGCGGTCATGAGGTCATTGGTGTGGATGTCTCCAGCACCAAGATCGACCTGATCAACCAGGGCAAGTCGCCCATCGTCGAACCGGGCCTGGAGGCGTTGTTGCAACAGGGTCGGCAGACCGGCCGGCTGTCCGGTACCACCGACTTCAAGAAGGCCGTGCTGGATTCCGACGTGTCGTTCATCTGCGTCGGCACGCCGAGCAAGAAGAACGGCGACCTGGACCTGGGCTACATCGAGACCGTCTGCCGCGAGATCGGCTTCGCCATCCGCGAGAAGTCCGAGCGCCACACCGTGGTGGTGCGCAGCACCGTGCTGCCGGGCACCGTCAACAACGTGGTGATCCCGCTGATCGAGGACTGCTCGGGCAAGAAGGCCGGGGTCGACTTCGGCGTCGGCACCAACCCCGAGTTCCTCCGCGAGAGCACCGCGATCAAGGATTACGACTTCCCGCCGATGACGGTGATCGGCGAGCTGGACAAGCAGACCGGCGACCTTCTCGAGGAGATCTACCGCGAGCTGGACGCGCCGATCATCCGCAAGACCGTCGAGGTCGCCGAGATGATCAAGTACACCTGCAACGTCTGGCACGCGGCCAAGGTCACCTTCGCCAACGAGATCGGCAACATCGCCAAGGCGGTCGGCGTCGACGGCCGCGAGGTGATGGACGTGATCTGCCAGGACCACAAGCTCAACCTGTCGCGCTACTACATGCGTCCCGGCTTCGCCTTCGGTGGCTCCTGCCTGCCCAAGGATGTGCGCGCCCTCACCTACCGCGCCAGCCAGCTGGACGTCGAACATCCGATGCTCGGCTCGCTGATGCGCAGCAACTCCAACCAGGTGCAGAAGGCCTTCGACATCATCACCAGCCACGACACCCGCAAGGTCGGCCTGCTCGGCCTGTCGTTCAAGGCCGGTACCGACGACCTGCGCGAGAGCCCACTGGTGGAACTGGCCGAGATGCTCATCGGCAAGGGCTACGAGCTGCGCATCTTCGACCGCAACGTCGAGTACGCCCGCGTCCACGGGGCGAACAAGGAGTACATCGAGTCGAAGATCCCGCACGTTTCCTCGCTGCTGGTCTCCGACCTCGACGAAGTGGTGGCCAGCTCCGACGTGCTGGTGCTGGGCAATGGCGACGAGCTGTTCGTCGACCTGGTGAACAAGACCCCGAGCGGCAAGAAGCTGGTCGACCTGGTGGGCTTCATGCCGCACACCACCACCGCCCAGGCCGAGGGCATCTGCTGGTAACGGGCCGCCCCCTGGCCCCGTGAGCCGGTAAAGACCTCTTTATCGCCCTCGGACCGAAGGCCGTCTCCGCGGCGTGCGCCATAACAACAACAAGCGCACGCCGGCGTCGAGGCCGAGGTCCCCAGCCCGATGGAACTGATGATGGAAACTTACAAACGCGGCCTTGCCGAAGCCACCGGCTGGCTGGTGTTCCTCAGCCTGCTGATGCTGCTCGCGCTGGCAGTGCCGAAGACCGTGTTCGACGCCGACTCCAAGGATTTCATCCTGCTCATCGGCGCCGTCGGCATCTGGCGCTACTCCATGGGCGGCGTGCACTTCCTGCGCGGCATGCTGTTCCTCCACGCGGTCTACCCGTACTACCGCCGGCGCGTGCGCCAGCTGGGCAGCGCGGCCGATCCGTCGCACGTGTTCCTGATGGTCACCAGTTTCCGCATCGACGCCCTGACCACCGCCATGGTCTATCGCTCGGTGATCCGCGAAGCCATCGACAGCGGCTACCCGACCACCGTGGTCTGCTCCATCGTCGAGATGTCCGACGAGGTCCTGGTCAGGTCGCTATGGGAAAAGATGAACCCGCCGGACCGGGTCAGCCTCGACTTCGTACGGATTCCCGGCACCGGCAAGCGCGACGGCCTGGCCTATGGCTTCCGCGCGATTTCCCGGCACCTGCCGGACGACGACGCGGTGGTCGCGGTAATCGACGGCGACACCGTGCTCGACCACGGCGTGGTGAAGAAGACCGTGCCCTGGTTCAAGCTCTTCCCCAACGTCGGCGGCCTCACCACCAACGAATTCTGCGAGGTGCAGGGCGGCTACGTGATGAGCGAGTGGCACAAGCTGCGCTTCGCCCAGCGCCACATCAACATGTGCTCGATGGCCCTGTCCAAGCGCGTGCTGACCATGACCGGACGGATGTCGGTGTTCCGCGCCCGGGTGGTGACCAACCCCGAATTCATCACCGACGTCGAGAACGACCACCTGGAACACTGGCGCCTGGGCCGCTTCAAGTTCCTCACCGGCGACGACAAGTCCAGCTGGTTCAGCCTGATGCGCCTGGGCTACGACACCTTCTACGTGCCCGACGCGGCGATCAACACGGTCGAGCATCCGCCGGAGAAGAGCTTCATCAAGGCCAGCCGCAAGCTGATGTACCGCTGGTACGGCAACAACCTGCGGCAGAACTCGCGCGCGCTCAAGCTCGGTGCGCGGCGCCTGGGCTGGTTCACCATGGTGGTGCTGTTCGACCAGCGCGTCTCGATGTGGACCAGCCTGCTCGGCCTGGTGGTGGCGATCCTCGCCAGCCTCAAGTACAGCATCGCCTTCCTGCTGGTGTACCTGCTCTGGATCGGCCTCACCCGCCTGGTGCTGACCCTGCTCCTCTCGCTGTCCGGGCACCGCATCGGCCCGGCCTACCCGCTGATCCTCTATTACAACCAGATCGTCGGCGCGCTGGTGAAGATCTACGTGTTCTTCCGCCTCGACCGGCAGTCCTGGACCCGTCAGCCGACCAAGCTGGAACGCGGCCTGGCCAGCTTCCAGCGCTGGTTCAACGCCTGGTCGTCGCGGGCCATGACCTTCTCTGCCGCCAGCATCTTCGTCGCCGTGCTGCTGACCATCGTATGACCACCGAATCGACTACGGACAACGCCAGGGCCGCGGCCCGCGCGTGAATCGACCCAGATTGGACCGAACAGGACCCGACACCATGAATACAGCCGTCAACGTCAACGTCGTGCACGAATCCGAAGCCCAGCGCCAGTTCGCCCGGGTCAAGCTGCCGGCACGCATCCGCTACATCGGCGCCAACCGCGAAGGCGTCGACGCACGCCTGCTCGATCTCTCCGCCGGCGGCTTCGCCTTCACCGCGAGCGGCGCGCCGATCCAGCCCGGCGACCTGTACAAGGGCAAGCTGCTGTTCCAGGTCGACAGCATCAGCTTCTCCCTCGAAGTGGAGTTCCAGGTGCGCTCGGTGGACCCCGCCAGCCGCCGCGTCGGCTGCGAGTTCCAGAACCTCAAGCCGCGCGAGGTGGCGGCCCTGCGCTACCTGATCACCTCCTACCTGGCCGGCGAGGTGATCGGTGTCGGCGACATGCTCAACACCCTGCAGCGCGAGAACTTCACCAAGGCCCGCAAGCAGGGCGGCGGCAACGGCGGCATGGGCTTCTTCGGCCGGGTCCGGGCGGTGACCCTGAGCACCGCGATCTTCGTCGTCGGGGTCGGCGCCTTCGCCTTCATCCTCAACCAGATGTACAACCTGTACTTCGTCACCCACGCCGACTCCGGCGTGGTCAGCGTTCCCAACCAGCAGATCACCATGCCCCGCGAGGGCACCGTGCAGAGCCTCCTCGGGCCCAACGCGGAAGTGGCCAAGGGCGCGCCGATCGCCACCTTCTCGGCCAACCTGCTGGACATGCTCAAGGGCAACCTGACCGAGGAGCAGCTCAACCCGGGCAACATCGAGAAGCTCTTCGGCCACCAGATGAAGGGCACCCTGACCAGCCCCTGCGACTGTCGCGTGGTCCAGCAACTGGTGGCCGACGGGCAGTACGCCAACAAGGGCCAGGTGATCTTCACCCTCGCCCCGCGCGACAGCGTGGCCAGCATCGAGGCGCGCTTCCCCTACCGCAACGCCGCCGAGCTGGCGCCGGGCACCCGGGTGAACTTCCAGGTCGCCGGCGACGGCGTCAACCGCAGCGGTCGCATCGTCAACACCGCGCCGGTGGATGGCGACCTGTCCTCGGAGATCCGCGTGCAGATCCAGCCCGACCAACCGCTCGACGCCCAGTATGCCGGCCGGCCGGCCGAGGTCAGCATCGGCGGCCTGCCCGGCCGCACCCTGCTGGACAAGGCCGTGACCCTGGCCACCGCTCGCTGACCGGTACCCGACCATGAAGATGCCCATCCTCCCTCCCCTGCCCCTGGCCTCCCGGCACCTGCTGCTGGCCTCGGCCATCGCCCTGGCCGCCGGCTGCGCCGGCCTGCCCGACCAGCGCCTGGCCCAGGAAGCGGCGGCGCGCGGCGACCTCGCCACCGCCCAGAGCAACTACCAGGCCCTGGCCGCGATGGGTTACGCCGACGCCCAGGTCGGCCTCGCCGACATGCAGGTCGCCAGCGGCGACAGCGCCCAGCAGGCCAAGGCCGAAAAGCTCTACCGCGAGGCCGCGCAGACCTCGCCGCGGGCCCGCGCGCGCCTGGGCAAGTGGCTGGCGGCCAAGCCCGGCGCCAGCGACGCCGAGCACCGCGAGGCCGAACGCCTGCTCAGCCAGGCCTTCGAACAGGGCGAGGACAGTGCCCTGGTGCCGCTCATCGTGCTCTACCTGCAATATCCGCAGTCCTGGCCGGAGATCGACCCGCAGCAGCGCATCGACCAGTGGCGCGCGCGCGGACTGCCGCAGGCGGACCTGGCGCAGATCATCCTCTACCGCACCCAGGGCACCTACGCCCAGCACCTGGGCGAGATCGAGCAGGTCTGCCAGCGCTGGCTGCGACGCATGGACGTGTGCTGGTACGAACTGGCCACGGTCTACCAGATACAGGGCAACGCGGAAAAGCAGAAGGCCCTGCTCGAACAGCTGCGCGCCGCCTACAAGGCCGGCCGGGTACCCGGCGAGCGGGTCGACTCGGTGGCCGGGGTGCTCGCCGACGGCGAACTCGGCCAGCCCGACCCGCAGACCGCCCAGGCGCTGCTGGAAGAGATCGCGCCGAGCTACCCCGCAGCCTGGGTCAGCCTGGCCAAGCTGCTCTACGACTACCCCGACCAGGGCGACCTGGAAAAGATGCTCGGCTACCTGAAGAACGCCCAGGACGCCGCCCAGCCACGCGCCGAACTGCTCCTCGGGCGCCTCTACTACGACGGCAAGTGGGCGCCGCAGGACCCGCGCACGGCCGAGCGGCATCTGCTCAAGGCCGCCGCCAGCGAACCCCAGGCCAACTACTACCTGGGGCAGATCTACCGCCGCGGCTTCCTCGGCAAGGTCTATCCGCAGAAGGCCGTCGACCACCTGATCCTCGCCGCCCGCGCCGGCCAGGCCAGCGCCGACATGGCCCTGGCCCAGCTCTGGTCGCAGGGCCGCGGCATCCAGCCGAACCGGGTCAACGCCTACGTCTTCGGCCAGCTCGCCGTGCAGCAGCAGGTACCGCAGGCCAGCGACCTGCTCGGGCAGATCGAAGCGCAACTGCCGCCGGCCGAACGCAGCCAGGCGCAGCAATTGCTCAAGCGCGAACAACAGAGCCGCGGCAACAACTGGCAGGCCACCGTCAGCCTGCTGCAGAGCCAGGACTCGCCGATCAACGAAGAAGAGCCAGAAAGCCTATGAACAGCTCCCGTTCCGTCAACCCGCGGCCGTCCTTCGCGCCGCGCGCCCTGTCCCTGGCCATCGCCCTGCTGCTCGGCGCGCCGGCGTTCGCCGCCGGCAGCGGCGAGGCGCCGAAGAACTTCGGCCTGGACGTGAAGATCACCGGCGAATCGGAAAACGATCGCGACCTCGGTACCGCTCCCGGCGGCACCCTCAACGATATCGGTATCGACCTGCGGCCCTGGGCCTTCGGCCAGTGGGGCGACTGGAGCGCCTACTTCATGGGCCAGGCGGTGGCCGCCACCGACACCATCGAGACCGACACCCTGCAGTCGGACACCGACGACGGCAACAACAGCCGCAACGACGGTCGCGAGCCGGACAAGAGCTACCTTGCCGCACGCGAATTCTGGGTCGACTACGCCGGCCTCACCGCCTACCCCGGCGAGCACCTGCGCTTCGGTCGCCAGCGCCTGCGGGAAGACAGCGGCCAGTGGCAGGACACCAACATCGAGGCGCTGAACTGGAGCTTCGAGACCACCCTGCTCAACGCCCATGCCGGGGTCGCCCAGCGTTTCAGCGAATACCGCACCGACCTCGACGAGCTGGCTCCGGAGGACAAAGACCGCACCCACGTGTTCGGCGACATCTCCACCCAGTGGGCGCCGCACCACCGCATCGGCGTGCGCATCCACCACGCCGACGACAGCGGCCACCTGCGCCGCCCCGGCGAGGAAGTCGACAACCTCGACAAGACCTATACCGGCCAGCTCACCTGGCTCGGCATCGAGGCTACCGGCGACGCCTACAACTATCGCTCGAGCATGCCGCTGAACTACTGGGCCAGCGCCACCTGGCTGACCGGCGACCGCGACAACCTGACCACCACCACGGTCGACGACCGGCGCATCGCCACCGGCAAGCAGAGCGGCGACGTCAATGCCTTCGGCGTCGACCTGGGCCTGCGCTGGAACATCGACGAGCAGTGGAAGGCCGGCGTCGGCTACGCCCGCGGCAGCGGCGGCGGCAAGGACGGCGAAGACCAGTTCCAGCAGACCGGGCTGGAGAGCAACCGCTCCAACTTCACCGGCACCCGCTCGCGCGTGCACCGCTTCGGCGAAGCCTTCCGCGGCGAACTGAGCAACCTCCAGGCAGCCACCCTGTTCGGCTCCTGGCAACTGCGCGAGGACTACGACGCGAGCTTGGTCTACCACAGGTTCTGGCGCGTCGACGACGACTCAGACATCGGCACCAGCGGCATCAACGCCGCCCTGCAACCGGGCGAGAAGGACATCGGCCAGGAACTCGACCTGGTGGTGACCAAGTACTTCAAGCAGGGCCTGCTGCCGGCCTCGATGAGCCAGTACGTCGACGAGCCCTCGGCGCTGATCCGCTTCCGCGGCGGCCTGTTCAAGCCGGGCGACGCCTACGGGCCGGGCACCGACTCGACCATGCACCGCGCCTTCGTCGACTTCATCTGGCGCTTCTGAGCCCCGCGAGGAAACCGGACATGCCCACTCCCCTTTCGACCTCCCATCGCCGGCTGCGGCCGCTGGCCGCGGCAGTGCTCGGCGCGCTGCTGCTGCACGGCCAGGCGTGGGCGGCGCAGCCGCTGGAGAAACCGCAACCGGCCCCGGCGCAGGCCGGCAACGAGCCGGGCCTGACCCAGGGCCTGAAGGAAACCGGCAACTACACGGTGACCGCCGCGCCAGCCGAGCCGCTGCACATGGATCCGCCGAAGCTGCCCGACCTCTCCGGCTACACCGCCGCCGCGGTGGAAGCCAGGATCGTGCGCAAGCCGGGTGGCCGCGCCAGCGTGCAGCGCATGGTCCAGCAGCAGCCGCTGAAGGAGTTCACCGGTGGCAGCAACCGCCTCGCCGAGTGGGTCAAGCGCCAGCGCCAGATGCCCCAGGCGATCTTCATCGAAGGCGGCTACGTGAACCTCGCCCAGCTCGCCGGCAAGCTTCCCGCCAGCGCCCTGGAACAGGTCGAGCCGGGGGTGTTCATCGCCCGCCTGCCGATCGTGGTCAGCCAGGGCGCGACCCTCGACATCGACAAGCAGGTCAGGGAACTGCGCCTGTCCCAGGAGCGCGGCGCGTTCCTGGTCAACGACGGCATGCTGTTCGTCCGCGACAGCAAGGTCACCGGCTGGAGCGAATCGAAGAAGGAGCCGGCCTGGTTCAGGACCCCCGACGAGTTCCGTCCGTTCCTGATCTCCTGGGGCGGCGCCGAGGTATACCTGAGCAACAGCACCTTCACCAGCTTCGGCTACAACGCCTCGAAGGCCTACGGCATCTCCATCTCGCAGTACAGCCCGGGCATGGACAAGCAGATGAAGCGCCCGCGGCCCAAGGGCTGGGTGATCGACTCGACCATCGTCGACAGCTGGTACGGCTTCTACTGCTACGAGGCCGACGACCTGGTGGTGAAGGGCAACACCTACCGCGACAACATCGTCTACGGCATCGACCCGCACGACCGTTCGCATCGCCTGATCATCGCCGACAACACCGTCCACGGGACGAAGAAGAAGCACGGCATCATCGTTTCGCGGGAGGTCAACGACAGCTTCATCTTCAACAACCGCAGCTACGAGAACAAGCTATCCGGGATCGTCCTCGACCGTAACAGCGAGGGCAACCTGGTGGCCTACAACGAGGTCTACCGCAACCATTCCGACGGCATCACCCTCTACGAGAGCGGCGACAACCTGCTCTGGGGCAACCAGGTCCTGGCCAACCGCCGCCACGGCATCCGCGTGCGCAACAGCGTGAACATCCGCCTCTACGAGAACCTCGCGGCGGGCAACCAGCTGATCGGCGTGTACGGCCACATCAAGGACCTCACCAATACCGACCGCAACATCGCCCTCGACCCGTTCGACACCAAGGTCTCGCTGATCGTGGTCGGCGGCAAGCTCGCCGGCAACGGTTCCGGCCCGCTCTCGGTGGATTCGCCGCTGAGCCTCGAACTGTACCGGGTGGCGATGCTCGCCCCGACCAAATCCTCCGGCATCAGCCTGCCCGGCGTGCTCGGCGAGAAGCAGGACCAGATCCTCGACCTGCTGGTGCGCCAGGACAAGGCAGTGCTGATCGATCCCGTGGAAAGCCAGGCCGAACTCCAGGACTGAGGACCCAGACGCATGAAAACCCGCACTTCCCGACTGTTCCGCCTGAGCGCCCTGGCCGCCGGCCTCTGCCTGGCCCAGGCCGCCCTCGCCGCAGAGCCCGGCACGGCGCCGAGCTACCAGGCGCTGCCGGCCGGCAATCTATGCCCGGCCGCCGCCGACGACTCGCGCTACGACACCAAGTACCTGGGCTTCTTCACCCACCTGGTGCAGGCCCAGGACGACTGGCTGTTCCGCACCACCTACGACCTGCGTACCGACTTCGGCACCAGCGCCGAAGGCTGGCGCGAACTGCGCGCACTGCGCGACGAACTCAAGCGCAAGGGCATCGAACTGGTGGTGGTCTACCAGCCGACCCGCGGCCTGGTGAACCGCGATAAGCTCAGCCCGGCGGAAAAGGCCGGCTTCGACTACGAGCTGGCGAAGAAGAACTACCTGGCGACCATCGCCCGCTTCCGCCAGGCCGGCATCTGGACCCCGGACTTCTCGCCGCTGTTCGACGAGAAGGAGGAGCACGCCTACTACTTCAAGGGCGATCACCACTGGACTCCCCATGGCGCCCGGCGCAGCGCGAAGATCGTGGCCGAGACGCTGAAGCAGGTGCCCGGCTTCGAGGAGATCCCCAAAAAACAGTTCGAAAGCAAGCGCGTCGGCCTGCTGTCCAAGCTCGGCACCTTCCACAAGGCCGCCGCGCAGCTCTGCGGCAACAGCTACGCCACCCAGTACGTCGACCGTTTCGAGACCGAGCCGGTGGGCGCCAGCGACAGCGGCGACCTGTTCGGCGACGGCGGCAACCCGCAGATCGCCCTGGTCGGCACCTCCAACAGCGGCCCGGCCTACAACTTCGCCGGCTTCCTGGAAGAGTTCAGCGGCGCCGACATCCTCAACAACGCGGTGTCCGGCGGCGGCTTCGACAGTTCGCTGCTGGCGTACATGACCAGCGAGGAATTCCACAAGAACCCGCCGAAGATCCTCATCTGGGAATTCGCCACCCACTACGACATGGCGCAGAAGAGCTTCTACCGCCAGGCCATGCCGCTGGTGGACAACGGCTGCTCCGGCCGGAAGACCGTGCTCAGCCGCAAGGTCAAGCTGCGCCAGGGCCGCAACGAGGTGCTGCTGAACAGTGCCGCGCTGCCGATCCGCAGCGGCAGCTACGTCGCCGACGTGACCTACAGCGACCCGTCGGTACACGAGCTGAAGAACACCATCTGGTACATGAACGGCCGCCGCGAGCAGCTGAAGATCGAGCAGTCGAAAGCCGTCGACACCGGCGGCCGCTACGTCTTCCAGCTGCGCAACGACAGCGACTGGGCCGACCAGCAGTTCCTTTCCCTGGAAATCGAAGCGCCGGAGGACATGCCCCAGGGCCTGGAGGTCCAGGCCAGCATCTGCCAGGCGGCGCCCGCCAAGGCCAGCCAGTCGGTGGCCGGGAGGTAATCGATGAAAACGTCCCACCTGATCCGTATCGCCCTGCCCGGCGCTCTCGCCGCGGCATTGCTCGCCAGCCAGGTCAGCCAGGCCGCCGACCTGGTGCCCCCGCCCGGCTACTACGCGGCGGTCGGCGAGCGCAAGGGCAGCGCCGGCAGTTGTCCGTCGGTGCCGCCGCCGTACACCGGCAGCCTGGTCTTCACCAGCAAGTACGAAGGCTCCGATTCGGCGCGGGCGACCCTCAACGCCAAGGCGGAGAAGGCGTTCCGCTCGCAGATCAAGGACATCACCGACATGGAGCGCGGCGCCACCAAGCTGGTCACCCAGTACATGCGCAGCGGCCGCGACGGCGACCTGGTCTGCGCGCTGAACTGGATGAGCGCCTGGGCCCGCGCCGGCGCCCTGCAGAGCGATGATTTCAACCACACCGGCAAGTCCATGCGCAAATGGGCGCTGGGCAGCCTCTCCGGCGCCTACATGCGCCTGAAGTTCTCCAGTTCGCGTCCGCTCGCGGCCCACGCCGGGCAGAGCCGGGAGATCGAGGACTGGTTCGCCCGGCTCGGCACCCAGGTGGTCCGCGACTGGAGCAACCTGCCGCTGAAGAAGATCAACAACCATTCCTACTGGGCGGCCTGGTCGGTGATGTCCACCGCGGTGGTGACCAACCGCCGCGATCTCTTCGACTGGGCGGTGAGCGAATTCAAGGTCGCCGCCAACCAGGTCGACGAGCAGGGCTTCCTGCCCAACGAACTCAAGCGCCGCCAGCGCGCCCTCGCCTACCACAACTACGCGTTGCCGCCGCTGGCGATGATCGCCGCGTTCGCCCAGGTCAACGGCGTCGACCTGCGCCAGGAGAACCACGGCGCCCTGCAGCGCCTGGCCGAGCGGGTGATGAACGGGGTCGACGACGAGGAAACCTTCGAGGAGAAAACCGGCGAAGACCAGGACATGACCGACCTCAAGGTCGACAACAAGTACGCCTGGCTGGAGCCCTACTGCGCCCTCTACCGCTGCGCGCCGAAGATGCTCGAGGCGAAGAAGGACCGCGAGCCGTTCAACAGCTTCCGCCTCGGCGGCGAAGTGACGCGGGTGTTCAGCCGCGAAGGGGGGAGTTGAGGGCGTGGCGGGAAGCGGGCGCGGAGGCCGGAGGGCCACGTGTCCCCATGCCCCGCTCGCTGACCAGGCGTCCCTCCAGGCACCACCCCGACCCATGCGCGACAGACGCGGGCGGGCGCAACACCTTAGGCAACACCACGGGGAGGAAAACGGCGGGTCGTCCCGCCTTTCCTCGGGCGCTCCAGGGCGCGGAAAGGCAGGGCCGACCTGAATGGTTGACGCTCTAGAGAGAGAGACGGCATGGTCTTTTCTTCAAACGTGTTCCTGTTCCTGTTCCTGCCGGTCTTTCTCGGCCTGTACTACCTGAGCGGCGAACGTTACCGGAACCTGCTGCTGCTGATCGCCAGCTACGTGTTCTACGCCTGGTGGCGGGTGGACTTCCTCCTGCTGTTCGCCGGGGTCACCGTCTTCAACTACTGGATCGGCCTGCGCATCGGCGCCGCCGGCGTACGTACCAGGGCCGCGCAACGCTGGCTGATCCTCGGCGTGGTGGTCGACCTCTGCGTGCTCGGCTACTTCAAGTACGCCAACTTCGGCGTCGACAGCCTCAACGAGATCATCACCTCGTTCGGCATGCAGCCGTTCGTGCTGACCCACATCCTGCTGCCGATCGGCATCTCGTTCTACACCTTCGAATCGATCAGCTACATCATCGACGTCTACCGCGGCGATACCCCGGCGACCCACAACCTGATAGACTTCGCCGCCTTCGTGGCGATCTTCCCGCACCTGATCGCCGGCCCGGTGCTGCGCTTCAAGGACCTGGTCGACCAGTTCAACCACCGTACCCACACCGTCGACAAGTTCGCCGAAGGCTGCACGCGCTTCATGCAGGGCTTCGTCAAGAAGGTGTTCATCGCCGACACCCTGGCCGCCGTCGCCGACCACTGCTTCGCCTTGCAGGACCCGACCACCGGCGACGCCTGGCTCGGCGCCCTGGCCTACACCGCGCAGCTCTACTTCGACTTCTCCGGCTACAGCGACATGGCCATCGGCCTCGGCCTGATGATGGGCTTCCGCTTCATGGAAAACTTCAACCAGCCCTACATCAGCCAGTCGATCACCGAGTTCTGGCGGCGCTGGCACATCAGCCTGTCGACCTGGCTGCGCGACTACCTCTACATCAGCCTGGGCGGCAACCGCGGCAGCACCTTCCAGACCTACCGCAACCTGTTCCTGACCATGCTCCTGGGCGGCCTGTGGCACGGCGCCAACTTCACCTACATCATCTGGGGCGCCTGGCACGGCATGTGGCTGGCGATCGAGCGGGCCCTCGGGGTGAACGCCGCGCCGCGCGTGCTCAACCCGTTGAAGTGGGCGTTCACCTTCCTCCTGGTGGTGATCGGCTGGGTGATCTTCCGCGCCGAGAACCTGCAGGTTGCCTGGCGCATGTACGAAGCCATGTTCAGCTTCGGCACCTGGCAGCTTTCCGAACTGAATCGCGCCAGCCTCACCGGCCTGCAGGTCGGCACCCTGGTCCTGGCCTACCTGGTGCTGGCGTTCTTCGGCCTGCGCCAGTTCTACAACCAGCCATTGCAGAGCAAGGCGCCCAAGGCCGCGGCGAAGACCGACGAAGTCGCCGCCGACGGCCCGGCCAGCGCCCAGCCGCGCGCCCCGCGCGAGGCCGTCGGCGACCCGGCGGCGATCGCCTACTCGCCGAGCGGCGCGCTGGTCTACCAGCCGGGCTGGCTCAGCCAGTTACCCGTGCTGGCAACCCGCCTGGCGCTGCTCCTGCTGTTCGCCGCCTCGGTGCTGAAGCTCTCCGCGCAGAGCTACTCGCCCTTCCTCTACTTCCAGTTCTGAGCGAGGCCCACGCCATGACACAGAGCATTTCCCGCCCCCTGCAATATGCCTACATCGCCGCCTTCGGCGGGCTGCTGCTGGGGCTCGCCGGATGGTCGCTGAAGAGCGTCCCGGGCTTCTCCGCCGCGGCCGATACGCCACTGCTCAACGGCAAGCTGGCGCATGCCTTCGAAGCCCACTACGACAAGGAATTCCCGATCAAGCGCCTGGGCACCAACCTCTGGGCCGCGCTCGACTACACGCTGTTCCACGAAGGCCGCCCCGGCGTGGTGATCGGCAAGGACGGCTGGCTGTTCACCGACGAGGAATTCAAGCCGGCGCCCACCGCCCGGCAACTGGAAGACAACTGGGCGCTGGTCCGCGGCGTACGCCAGGAACTGGAACGACGCGGCGTCAGGCTGGTGCTGGCGGTGATCCCGGCCAAGGCCCGCCTGTATCCCGAGCACATCGGCCGCGAGCAGCCGGCCGCGCTGCACGACAGCCTCTACCAGGACTTCCTGGCCCGCGCCCGCGCCGCCGGCATCGACAGTCCCGACCTGCTCGGCAGCCTGCGCCAGGCCAAGGACAACGGCGCGGTGTTCCTGCGTACCGATACCCACTGGTCGCCGCTCGGCGCGGAAACCGTGGCCCAGCGCCTCGGCGCGGAGATCCGCGAGGCACACCTGCTGGACGTACCGGCGCAGAACTTCGTCACCCGCGTCGGCGAGGAACGCACGCACAAGGGCGACCTGCTCAGCTTCCTGCCGCTCGACCCGCTGTTCGACGAACTGCTGCCGCGTCCGGAGCGGTTGCAGCAACGCACCACCGAAGCCGCGCCGGCCATGCCGGGCGGCGAGCAGTCCGGCGCGGACGCCGACCTCTTCGGCGATAGCCAGCAACCGCGCCTGGCACTGGTCGGCACCAGCTACAGCGCCAATCCCAGCTGGAACTTCGAGGGCGCGCTGAAACAGGCGCTGTCCGCCGACCTGATCAATTACGCGAAGGAGGGCAAGGGCCCGCTCGAACCGATGCTGGAGCTGCTGCAGGACGAAGGTTTTCGCAAGGACCCGCCGCAGCTGCTGGTCTGGGAGTTCCCCGAGCGCTACCTGCCGATGGCCAGCGACCTCAGCCAGTTCGACGCCGACTGGGTCGCCCAGCTGAAGGCCAGCGGCGGCCGCGACGAGCGCCTGGCCGCCAGCCGCAACGATTGAACGAACACAGCCAAGGCTGTTTACCCGGGGCCGAACGCCCCGCTGAAGAAGAAGCAACGGAGGAATACCCATGAACCCGATGACCCGCCGCCACACCTGGACCCGCCTGGCCTGCGCCCTTTCCCTCGGCGTCGCCGCGTTCGCCGCGCAGGCCGACGAAGGCGCCCTGTACGGGCCCCAGGCACCCAAGGGCTCGGCCTTCGTCCGCGCCTACAACGCCGGCAACAGCGAGCTCGACGTGTCGGTCGGCAGCACCAGCCTGAACGACGTCGCGCCGCTCGGCTCCAGCGACTTCAAGTTCCTCCCCCCCGGCAGCTACACCGCCCAGGTCGGCCAGCAGAGCCTGCCGGTCAAGCTCGACCCGGACAGCTACTACACCCTGGTCAGCCAGCCCGGCGGCAAGCCGCAGCTGGTGGCCGAGCCGCCGTTCAAGAACAAGCAGAAGGCGCTGGTGCGGGTGCAGAACCTCAGCGGTTCGAAGCTGACCCTGAAGACCGCCGACGGCAAGACCGACGTGGTCAAGGACGTCGGCCCGCAAAGCCACGGCGACCGCGAGATCAACCCGGTGAAGGTGAACCTGGCGCTGTTCGACGGCAGCAAGAAGGTCAGCGACCTGAAGCCGGTCACCCTGGCCCGCGGCGAGGTGGTCTGCCTGTACGTCACCGGTAGCGGTGGCAAGCTTTCGCCGGTCTGGGTCAAGCGCCCGGTGAAAGCGGATTGAGAGCGGCCGGGAGGGGCTCGCCCCTCCCGGCATTCCACACAACAAGACCGGCCCGACACCGGCGCACCAACCGTCAGCGCTCCCGCAGAAGGAGCGCACTGGAGAGGTCACCCGGGGCTCCGTGGAGCCCGGTAACGAGATATCCCGCCGCGCGGCGGGATCCCTAGACAGACGCATCGCTTCAAGGAGAAACAACATGATCCCAGTAATCCTTTCCGGTGGCAGCGGCTCGCGACTCTGGCCTCTTTCCCGCAAGCAGTACCCCAAGCAGTTCCTCGCCCTTACCGGCGACGACACCCTGTTCCAGCAGACCATCAAGCGCCTGGCCTTCGACGGCATGCAGGCGCCGCTGCTGGTGTGCAACAAGGAGCACCGCTTCATCGTCCAGGAACAGCTGGAGGCGCAGAACCTGGCGAGCCAGGCGATCCTGCTCGAACCCTTCGGCCGCAACACCGCGCCGGCGGTGGCGATCGCCGCGATGAAACTGGTCGCCGAAGGCCGCGACGAACTGCTGCTGATCCTTCCCGCCGACCACGTGATCGAGGACCAGCGCGCCTTCCAGCAGGCCCTGGCGCTGGCCACCAACGCCGCCGAAAAGGGCGAGATGGTGCTCTTCGGCATTCCCGCCAGCCGCCCCGAGACCGGCTACGGCTACATCCGCGCGAGCGCCGATGCGCAACTGCCGGAAGGCGTCAGCCGGGTGCAGAGCTTCGTCGAGAAACCCGATGAAGCCCGCGCCCGCGAGTTCGTCGCCGCCGGCGGCTACTACTGGAACAGCGGCATGTTCCTGTTCCGCGCCAGCCGCTACCTGGAAGAACTGAAGAAGCACGACGCCGACATCTACGACACCTGCCTGCTGGCCCTGGAGCGCAGCCAGCACGACGGCGACCTGGTGAACATCGACGCCGCCACCTTCGAGTGCTGCCCGGACAATTCCATCGACTACGCGGTGATGGAGAAGACCTCGCGCGCCTGCGTGGTGCCGCTGTCCGCCGGCTGGAACGACGTCGGCAGCTGGTCGTCGATCTGGGACGTGCACGCCAAGGACGCCAACGGCAACGTCACCAAGGGCGACGTGCTGGTCCACGACAGCCACAACTGCCTGGTGCACGGCAACGGCAAGCTGGTCTCGGTGATCGGCCTGGAGGACATCGTGGTGGTGGAAACCAAGGATGCCATGATGATCGCCCACAAGGACCGGGTGCAGGACGTCAAGCACGTGGTCAAGGACCTCGACGCCCAGGGCCGCAGCGAGACCCAGAACCACTGCGAGGTCTACCGTCCGTGGGGCTCCTACGACTCGGTGGACATGGGCGGCCGCTTCCAGGTCAAGCACATCACCGTGAAACCCGGCGCGCGCCTCTCGCTGCAGATGCACCACCACCGCGCCGAGCACTGGATCGTGGTTTCCGGCACCGCCCAGGTGACCTGCGACGACAAGACCTTCCTGCTCACCGAGAACCAGTCGACCTACATCCCGATCGCCTCTGTGCACCGCCTGGCCAACCCCGGCAAGATCCCGCTGGAGATCATCGAGGTGCAGTCCGGCAGCTACCTCGGCGAGGACGATATCGAGCGCCTGGAGGACGTCTACGGGCGCACCGCCGAACCGGCCCTGCAAGTGGTCGCCGGCAGCCGCTGAAGCGGCTTTTCCGGCAACCCCCGACGGAGCGATCCGGCGGGGGTTTTTCTTTTCCTGCCGGCTCCCTTTCGATATACGGCTCTGTATCCGGCACCTGCCTCTAATTATTTAAAAGAGTCTGCAAGATAATCCCCCTGGAAATTCAAAGAGCCATTCCCGCAAACATCAAAAATGCCTGACCCGATGGGGCGCGGGCAGTCCTGCTCGCTGCCGATCAACGAGGCCAGCCTCGCACAGGAGGATGACTTGCGCCTGTTGCGCCAGGCCTGAGGCCGCTCCATGCCGGATCGACCGGTAGGGCGAATAACCGCTTGCGGTTATCCGCCGGGTCTGCGGAGTATCGGCGGATAACGCCCGTGGCGTTATCCGCCCTACCGCCAGCCATGTAGCTCAGGTGGCGCAGGGCGCATGTCCGCCTCGCGGCTATCCGCCAGCCGCCGGCTCCCGCGAGGGCGAGGCCCCCAGCGCCAGTCCCGGCTCGGCGCCACGCTTGAGTACGGCGTAGAGCAGCCCGGTAAGCAGGCTGCCGGCGACGATCGCCAGCAGGTACGCCAGGGCGTGGTTGATCGCGTTGGGCACCAGCATGACGAACAGCCCGCCGTGCGGCGCCTGCAACTTGCAGCCGAAGTACATCGACAGGGCGCCGGTCAGCGCGCCGCCGGCGATGCTCGCCGGGATCACCCGCAGCGGGTCCTTGGCGGCGAACGGGATGGCACCTTCGGAGATGAAGCACAACCCCAGCACCGAGGCCGCCTTGCCGGCCTGCCGCTCGCTCTCGGCGAACTTGCGCCGCGCCAGCAGGGTCGCCAGGCCCATGCCGATCGGCGGCACCATGCCCGCCGCCATCACCGCCGCCATCGGCGCGTAGCTGTGCGACGAGAGCAGGCCGACGGAGAAGGCGTAGGCGGCCTTGTTCACCGGTCCGCCGAGGTCGACGCACATCATTCCGCCGAGCAGCAGGCCGAGCAGGATGGCGTTGGAGGTGCCCATGCCATCGAGGAACCCGGTCAGCGCCGCGAGCATGCCGGCCACCGGCTTGCCGACCACGTAGAGCATCAGCAGGCCGGTGGCCAGGCTGGCCAGCAGCGGGATGACCAGGATCGGCTTCAGCGCTTCCAGGCTCGCCGGCAGCCTCAGCCCGCGGCTGATGGCCCGCGCCGCATAGCCGGCGATGAAGCCGGCGACTATGCCGCCGATGAACCCGGCGCCGAGGGTCCCGGCGAGCAGGCCGCCGAGCATGCCCGGCGCCAGGCCCGGGCGGTCGGCGATGGAATAGGCGATGTAGCCGGCGAGCATCGGCACCATCAGGACGAACGCCGTGTCGCCGACCGTCCTCAGCACCGCCGCCAGGCTGCCCGGCTGCTTGTAGGCGTCGATGCCGAAGGCCAGCGACAGGGCGATCAGCAGGCCGCCCGCGACCACCATCGGCAACATGAACGACACCCCGGTCAGCAGGTGCTTGTACACCCCGCGCTTCTCGTCCCCGGCGACAACCGCGCTGGCTGCGCCCGCGCTCTCGACCCGCCCTTCCGCCAGCGCCCGCTCGAGCGTCGCACGGGCCTGCTTGAGGGCCACGCCGGTGCCGCAACGGTAGATCTTCCTGCCGGCGAAACGGGCCGTGTCCACGTCGATGTCGGCGGCCAGCAGGACCACGTCGGCGGCGGCGATGTCCGCCGGGTCGAGCGGGTTGCGCGCGCCGACCGAGCCCTGGGTCTCGACCTGCAACGCGTAGCCCAGTTGCCCCGCTGCGAGCTGCAACGCCTCGGCGGCCATGAAAGTGTGCGCCACGCCGGTCGGACAGGCGGTCACCGCGACGATCCGCGGTGCCGCTCCGGCCTTCGGCGCAACCAGGCCGACCGCGTCCCCGGCGATCTCCACGCTCGCCGAGGCGGCGGCCCGCTGGAGAAAGCCGCGCGGATCGGCCAGCGCCTCGGCGGGACGCGCGCGAAACACCGGTTTGCCGACGAAGCGCGCCGCCGGCAGCGGCTCGACGCCGACCAGCAGGACCCAGTCGGCTTCGGCGATCTGTTCGGCGCTCAGTCCGCCCTCGGGCCTCGGCCCGGCATTCGCCTCGACGCAGGTTGCCCAGCCCAGGCGCTCGGCGGCGCCCTGCAGCAGGCGCGCGGCGAGCACGCTGGTGACCTGTCCGCCAGGGCAGGCGGTGACGATCGCTAGTTTCATCTCAGGCCTCCTCGACCAATGGCTGTACCACGACGCCCGCTTCGATCCGCGCCAGGCGCTGCGGATCGCCGATGCCGAATTCGAACTGGGTCACCGCCAGGCTGGCGATGGCGGTGGCCTGGCGCAGCACCCGTTCGGCCGGCCAGCCGCTGGCCAGGCCGTGGACCATGCCGGCCAGCAGGGAATCGCCGGCACCCACCGTGCTGGCCACTTCCACCGCCGGCGGCCGGGCCTGCCAGGCGCCCTCGGCGGCGAACCAGTTGACCCCCGCGGCGCCCTGGGAAATCACCACCTGGCCTACCCCATCATGGCGCAGGCGTTCGGCCGCCTGGCGCTGTGCGAGCAGGTCATCCATCGGCGCCGAACAGAGGTCGGCCAGTTCCTCGACGTTCGGCTTGATCATCCACGGCGCGGCCTTCACGCCTTCGCGCAGGGCCGCGCCGCTGCTGTCGAAGGCGACCTTCAGGCCGAGGCGCCGCAAGCGCCGCAGCAGCTCGCCCAGCCATTCCGGCGCGACCCCGCGCGGCAGGCTGCCGGCAACCACCGCCAGCTCGTGCTCCCCGGCAAGCCGGTCGAGGCGTTCGAGCAACGCCGCCTGGGCCCGCTCGTCGGCCTCCGGGCCCGGTCCGTTGAGGTCGCTGACGCGCCCGCTGCACTCGGCCAGCTTGATGTTGCTGCGGGTTTCGCCGGGCACCCGGACGAACGCGTCAGCGAAGCCACGGCGCTGGAACATGGCGGTGAACGGCGGCTGGTTGTCCTCGCCGAGGAAGCCGCTGACCGTCAACCGGTGGCCGAGGTCGGCGAGCACCTGGGCGACGTTCAGGCCCTTGCCGGCAGCCTGGGTCAGCACCGCCTCGCTGCGGTTGACTGCCCCCAGTTCCAGCTGGCGCAGGCGCACGGTGAGGTCCAGCGCCGGGTTCAGGGTGATCGTCAGGATCCGCGCCATCATTGCACCTCCGCTTCCACCAGGGCCCGGACTTCGGCGGCGCTCGCCAGGCCCAGGGCTTTGCCGGCCAGGCCGCGCGCGGCGACCAGCTCCAGTTCGCGCACGCCGGCCTTGACCAGGGCGATGCTGCGCGCCGAGACACTCAGCTCGTCGACGCCCAGGCCGACCAGCAGCGGCAACGCCAGCGGGTCGGCCGCCAGTTCGCCGCAGACGCCGACCCACTTGCCCTCGGCGTGGGCGGCGCGGACGGTCATGTCGATCAGTTGCAGCACCGCCGGATGCAGGCCGTCGGCCTGGGCCGAAAGGCTCGGGTGTCCGCGATCGATGGCCAGGGTGTACTGGGTCAGGTCGTTGGTGCCGATACTGAAGAAGTCCACCTCGCGGGCCAGCACCGGCGCCAGCAGCGCCGCCGAGGGCACCTCGACCATGATCCCCAGTTGCAGGTCGGCCAGCGCGATCTCCTCGCGCAGGCGCAGCGCCAGGTCGCGCGCCCGGCGCCATTCGTCGAGGCTGCCGACCATCGGGAACATCACCCGCAGCGGCCGCTCCCCGGCGGCGCGGAACAGCGCGCGCAGCTGGGTCTCGAGGATCTGCGGGCGCCGCAGGGCCAGGCGGATGCCGCGCAAGCCCAGGTAGGGGTTCTCCTCGTGGGGGATCGGCCAGTACGCCAGCGGCTTGTCCCCGCCGACATCCAGGGTCCGCGCCACCAGCGGGCGCCCGGCGAGGGCGTCGAACACGCGGCGGTACTCGGCCTCCTGGGTCGCCAGGTCGGGCGCCTGGGGATGGTTCATGAAGACGAATTCGGTACGCAGCAGGCCGACGCCCTCGGCGCCCAGTTCCACCGCGCGCGCCGCGCCGGCGGTGTCGCCAAGGTTGGCGCAGACTTCCACGGCGTGGCCGTCGCGGGTCCGCGCCGGCTCCAGGCGCTGCGCGTCGGCGCGGGCCTGGCGCTGCTGGCGGGCATCGCGCTCGGCGGCGGCCTGGCGCAACTGTTCGACGCTCGGCGCCACCTGCAGCCAGCCGTGCTCGCCATCCAGCAGCAGCGCCGTGCCCGGCTCCAGGCCGAGCACCGCCGCGCCGGCGCCGACCAGTGCCGGGATGCCGAGGGCCCGGGCGATGATCGCGCTGTGCGAGGTGGCGCCGCCGCGCGCCGTGAGGATGCCGGCGACCCGCTGTGGGTCGAGGCGGGCGACATCGGAGGGGCCGACCTCGTCCATCACCAGGATGTACGGCTGCTCCGGCTCGCGCGGCGCCTCCACCCCGCAGAGTCTGGCCAGCACCCGCCGGCCGAGGTCGCGCAGGTCGGCGGCGCGTTCGGCGAGCAGCGCGTCGCGCAGCGCCTCCTGCTGCGTCGCGAGTTCCTCCACCACCCCGCTCCAGGCCGCCTCGGCGCTTTCGCCGCGATTCAGGCGCAGTTGCACCTGCTCGGCCAGTTCCGGATCGTCGAGCATCTCCCGGTGGGTGACGAAGATGTCGCGGATCGCCTTCACCGCGCTGCGTTCGACCAGGCCGACGATCTCCTCGTCCACCGCCCGCCTGGCCCGCAGCAGGCGCTCGCGTTCATGGGCCGGCGACTCGCCGCGCGGCTGGAACTCGAAACGCTGCGCCACCTGCACATGCGCCGGACCGCTGGCGATGCCCGGCGACGCGGCGATCGCCGGCAGCCGGTCGCCGGCGCACAGCGGCGCCGGCCGGTCGTTCTCTTCCGCCTCGGCGAGGGACGCGGGAAAGACCTCCTCCGCCAGCGCCTCGACCTCCTCGCCCAGGCCCTCGCGCACCGCGGCCAGCAAGGCCGGCAGCGCGTTCTCGGCGATCGCCGGCTCGGCGCTGAACTCCAGCGCCTGGCCGCGCTGCGCGCCGAGGGCGAGCAGCCTGCTCAGGCTCTTCGCCGAAACGGGAAGCGCGTCGCTATCGGCCAGGCGCACGCGGATCTCCCCGGCGAAGCCCTTGGCCAGTTGCGCCAGCGCCTGCGCGGGGCGGGCATGCAATCCATGCGGGTTGGCCAGGACCACCCGCGCGCTAGGCCAGTCCGGCGGCAGCTCGCCGCCGAGCGCGGCGAGTACGCTGCGGCTGCTGGTGGCGCCCACCAGCTCGGCGCCACGCCCTTCCAGCAACAGGTCGCACAGGCGTTCGAGCAGCGCCTGGTGCGCTTCGCCCAGGCTGGCCAGGCAGAACAGCCCGGTGACCAGTTGCCCCTGGTGCTGCAACGGTTGCGCCGGAGTGACGAAGGCCAGCCCGGGGCGCTTGACCAATTGTTCGCTGTGCAACCAGCACAGCCCCTCGCCCAGCGGCAGTGGTTCTGCCTGTTGCAGCACGGCGGCGAAGCCGTTGTCCACGCAGCCGGCCTTCTTCAGCAGGCGCGCGCCGAGACAGGCCAGTTCGTCGAGGTCCTCGGCGTTCTGGCCGAGGCCGACCAGCTGCGCGTCCAGCGCCAGCTCCTGCGGCGCGCCCTGCAACAGGCGGAGGACTTCCTCGGCGCTGGCGGCCGCGCTCAGCGCCGGTCCCAGGTCGGCCTCGCCGAGGGCGCGGGTGAGCAGTTGCAGCAGGTGCAGGTGTTCGTCGGACTTCGCCGCGATGCCGATGGCCAGGTAGACCCGCTGGCCATCGCCCCAGTCCACCCCCTCGGGAAACTGCAACAGGCGCACGCCGGTGCTGAAGACCAGCTCGCGGGTGTCCGGGGTCCCGTGGGGGATGGCGATGCCCTGGCCGAGATAGGTGGAGCCTTGCGCCTCGCGCGCCTTCAGTCCTTCGGCGTAGCCGGGCGCGGCCAGGCCGTCGGCGACCAGCGCCTCGCCGAGCAGGCGCAGGGCTTCGGCCTTGTCCGCGGCGCGCTGGCGCATGCGGATCTGCCGGGTATCGAGTTCGAGCATGGAAACCTCCTCAGGAGCGAACGGCTCCCCGTCTCACGTCCGGATCGTCCCGCCGCGCCGGGGCGCGGGCGAAGGATGTGCCGGCGGTAGCGGAAAGCGGCTCGCGGGAGCCTTCCGTACAGCCTGGGGCGGTGATCCGCTTGTTGTCATTGATCTGCCATGGCGTGGGCGGCGCGTCGTTCGGGCTGCGCGAGGCAGCCTGGGGCAGGTGGCGCCGGCTTCGCCGGAATCTTTTGCTGAATCGATTCACTTAATTAAATTGGCACGTTACCCGATAATGATTGATCCTTGAAGCCCAACTTGTCGTCGCTCCCAGTAGAGATCGGTTTGAAACTCAGTGATATCGCCCGCCTGGCCGGGGTCTCGGTGACCACCGCCAGCTACGTCATCAATGGCAAGGCCGCCCAGCGGCGCATCAGCGCCGCCACCGTCGAACGCGTGCTTGCCGTGGTCGAGGAACACGGCTACCAGCCGGACCAGCAGGCCGCCGGCCTGCGCCGCGGGCAGACCCGCACCCTCGGCTTCATCCTCCCGGACCTGGAAAACCCCAGCTACGCCCGCCTCGCCAAGCAACTCGAACAAGGCGCCCGGGCACGCGGCTACCAGTTGCTGATCGCCTGCTCCGACGACGAGCCGGAGACCGAGCGCCAGGTCGTCAACCTGTTCCGCGCGCGCCGCTGCGACGCGCTGATCGTCGCCAGTTGCCTGCCGGCCGGGGATGATACCCATGCCCGGCTGCTCGCCGAAGGCCTGCCGGTGGTGGCCATCGACCGCCAGCTCGAGCCGCGGCAATTCGCCTCGGTGATCAGCGACGACCAGGACGCCGCGCGCCGCCTCACCGAAACCCTGCTGCGACCGGCGCCGCGCCATATCGCCCTGCTCGGCGCGCGGGCGGACCTGATCATCAGCCATGACCGCGCCGCCGGCTTCCGCCAGGCACTGGAGGACTTCCGCGGCGAAGTCATCGTCGAGCATGCCGAGGTGTTCAGCCGCGAGTGTGGACGGCGCCTGATGGAACAGTTGCTGGAGCGCCTGGGCTACCTGCCCGACGCCTTGGTGACCACCGCCTACGTGCTTCTCGAAGGGGTCTTCGACGTGTTCCAGGCGCGCGCCGACGGCTGGCCCGAGCGCTTGCGGGTGGCGACCTTCGGCGACACCCAGCTGCTCGACTTCGTACCGCTGAAGGTCAACTCGATCTACCAGCAGCACGCGCTGATCGCCGCCAACGCCCTCGAACTGGCGCTCCGCGCGGTCGAGGAAAACGACTACCGGCCGGGCCTGCACGCCGTCCCCCGGCAACTCAAGCTGCGCAGCTGAGCCGACCGCCATGCGCCTGGTCGACACCCACAACCACCTCGACTTCCCGGACTTCGACGCCGACCGCGCCGCGCTGCTGCAACGCAGCCGCGCGCTGGGGGTCGAGCGCCAGGTGGTGCTCGGCGTCTATCGCGAGAACTGGCAACGGGTCTGGGACCTGGCGCAGGCCGAGGACGGCCTGTACGCGGCGCTCGGCCTGCATCCGATCTACCTGGCGCGGCACCGCCCGGAGCATCTGGACGAACTGCGCCAGTGGCTGCAACGCCTGCGCGGCGAGACGAAGCTCTGCGCGGTCGGCGAGATCGGCCTGGACTACTACCTGGAACACCTCGACCGCGACGCCCAGCAGGCGCTGTTCGAGGCCCAGCTGCGGCTGGCCGCCGAGTTCGGGCTGCCGGCGCTGATCCACGTGCGCCGCGCCCACGCGGCGACCATCGCCACCCTCAAGCGCATCCGCCTGGAGCGCCGCGGCATCATCCATGCCTTCGCCGGCAGCCGCGAGGAAGCCCGCGAATACCTCAAGCTCGGCTTCCGCCTCGGCCTCGGCGGCGCGCCGACCTGGCCGCAGGCCAACCGCCTGCGCAAGGTGGCGGCGGAGCTGCCGGCCGAGGCCATCGTGCTGGAAACCGATGCGCCGGACATGGCGCCGGCGATGCATCCCGGCCAGCGCAACAGTCCGGAGCACCTGCCGGACATCTGCCGCGCCCTCGCCGAGCTGCGCGGGGTCGACGCCGAGGAACTGGCGGCGAGCAGCAGCCGCAACGCCGCCGAGCTGTTCGGCTGGGACTGATCAAGCGTCGCGCAGGACTTCCGGCGCCAGATGCGGGTACGCTTCGCGCAACGCTTCCAGGCAGGCCGATAGCTGCGCCGCTTCCTCCGGCAGGCGCCGGGCGAAGTCGCTCCAGCCTTGCAGACGCAATTGCCGGGGCATCGGCACCAGGCCGCTGATGGCGTCCCAGAAGGCATCCCAGTTGCATCCGTACCATGGCGGCAGCGCCAGGGCCTGGCGCAGGCGCTCGTGCAACCGCGCGGCGCTGTCCACGTCCGCCAGCTCGATGGCCAGGCTCGCCGCCCGGTTCAGTTCCTCATCCATGGCGCCTCCGCCAGCAATGCGTCGCAACGCTCGCGCACGAAGCCGCGCAACAGCGTCACCGGGCGGGTCAGCTGGACGCGATGGGTGCACAGCAGATTCAGCGGCGTCGCCTCGCCCTGCCACTCCGGCAGCAGCAGACGCAGGCGCCCGGCGCGCACGTCCTCGGCCACGTCGAGCCAGGACTTGTAGACCAGCCCCTTGCCGGCCAGGGCCCAGCGCCGCACCACATCGGCATCGTCGCAGACGCGGTCGCCGGCGACCGTCAGGGTCAGGCTGCGGCGGCCCCGCTGGAATGCCCAGCGATCGTGCACCCGGCCGCCGAGCTGGTAGAGCAGGCAATTGTGCTCGCGCAGGTCGTCCGGCTGGCGCGGCTCGCCGCGCTCGGCCAGATAGGCCGGCGCGGCGCAGAGCACTCGGCGGTTGTCCGCCGCCAGCGGCAGGGCGACCAGGCTGGAGTCGGCCGGCGCGCCGTAGCGGATCGCCACGTCCACCGGTTGCCGGTAGAGATCGGCCACCCGGTCGCCGAGCAGCAGGCGCAGGCTCAGTCGCGGATAGCGCGCCTGGAACTCGTCGAGCCAGGGCAGTAGCAGGTTGCGGCCGAAGTCGGAGGGCGCGGAAAGCTGCAGCACCCCGGCGATCTGGTCCTTGCCGCCCTGCAGCAACCGGCGCCCCTCCTCCAGGCTGCGCAACGAGGCGCGGGCATGCAGGAGGAAAGCGTCGCCCTCGGGGGTCAGGCGCAGGCTGCGGGTGGAGCGGGCGAACAGGCGCACCTCCAGCTCGCTTTCCAGGCGCTTCAGCGCCGCGCTGGCCACCGCCGGGGAGATATCCAGCTGGCGCGCGGCGGCGGACAACGAGCCGCTGTCGCTGGTGTGGACGAACACCTGGAGGTCGTCGTAGCGCAGCATTTTCAAGATTCCTTTGAAAGAGTCTTCCCTGATAGCCTGTTTTTCAGCGATTTGAAATAGCCCATCCTGACTCCACCTCATCGAAGGAACCCACCATGAGCACACCCCTTACCCTGATCGCCACCATCACCGCCGCCCCCGGCCACGCCGAGGCCCTGGAGCGCGAGCTGCGCGCCCTGGTCGCCCCGTCGCGCGCCGAGGCCGGCTGCCTGCAGTACGACCTGCACCAGGACCGCCACGACTCCCACCTGTTCTACATGATCGAGCAGTGGCGCGACGACGCCGCCCTGGAGCGGCACCAGAACACCGAGCACTTCCTGCGCTTCAGCCGCGGCAACGAGGCCCTGCTGCAGAACGTGAAGATCGACCAACTCTATCGCCTCGCCTGAGGCCCGTTTCCCGGAGCCCCCATGAAAGCTGTCGGTTACTACCAGTCCCTGCCCATCGACCATCCCGATGCCTTGCTCGACCTCGAACTGCCCGAGCCCACGCCGGGCCCGCGCGACCTGCTGGTGGAGGTCCGCGCCATCTCGGTCAACCCGGTGGATACCAAGGTCCGCCAGCGCGCCCAGCCGGAAGCCGGCCAGGCCAGGGTACTGGGTTGGGACGCGGCGGGCGTGGTCCGCGCGGTGGGCAGCGAAGTCAGCCTGTTCCGTCCCGGCGACCGGGTCTGGTACGCCGGGGATATCACCCGCCCGGGCAGCAACAGCGAGCTGCACCGGGTCGACGAGCGCATTGCCGGGCACCTGCCGAAAAGCCTCGACTTCGCCCAGGCGGCGGCCCTGCCGCTGACCACCATCACCGCCTGGGAACTGCTCTTCGAGCGCTTGCAGATCGTCGAAGGCAAGGCCGACCAGGGCCAGAGCCTGCTGGTGGTCGGCGCCGCCGGCGGGGTCGGCTCGATCCTGGTCCAGCTGGCCCGCCGACTGACCGGCCTGAACGTGATCGGCACGGCCTCGCGCGCGGAGACCCAGGCCTGGGTCCGCGACCTCGGCGCGCGCCATGTGATCGACCACGGCAAGCCGCTGGCCGAAGAGCTGAAGCGGATCGGCATCGACGAGGTCAGCCATGTCGCCAGCCTGACCCACACCGACCAGCACCTCGAACAGATCGTCGCCGCCCTGCGCCCGCAAGGCCGCCTGGCGCTGATCGACGATCCGGCGTCGCTGGACATCGGCAAGCTGAAGCAGAAGAGCCTGTCGCTGCACTGGGAGTTCATGTACACCCGGTCGATGTTCCAGACCGACGACATGATCGAGCAGCACCGGTTGCTGGAGCGGGTCGCCGGGCTGATCGACGAAGGCGTGCTGAAGACCACCGTGGGCGAGCACTTCGGCCGCATCGACGCGGCCAACCTGCGCCGCGCCCATGCGCTGCTGGAGAGTGGCCGGGCCAAGGGCAAGATCGTTCTCGAAGGGTTCTGAGCGGCAGGATCACGGGACGTGGCGAGTAACGCCTGCGGCGTTATTCGCCTTACCGCCGTGACCGTCCCCTACGCTATCCCACCTTGCGCACCCTCAGCGCAACCTCGATCTCGCCGAGGATCGTCGGGTCGTCGATGGTCGATGGCGCCGCGTAGTCCTCGCCATCGGCGATCTTGCGCAGCACCGCGCGGAGGATCTTCCCGGAGCGGGTCTTCGGCAGCCGCTTGACCACCACCACCCGCTGGAAGCAGGCCAGCGCGCCGATCTGTTCGCGGACCAGTACCACCAGCTCGCGCTGCAGCTGCTCGGCGGCGATTCCGGCATCGTCCTTGAGCACCACCAGCCCCAGCGGCACATGGCCCTTGAGTTCGTCCCGCACGCCGATCACCGCGCACTCGGCGACCGCCTGGTGCTGCGCCACGCGCTCCTCCATCTCGCCGGTGGACAGGCGGTGCCCGGAAACGTTTATCACGTCGTCGGTACGACCCATGATGTAGACGAAACCGTCCTCGTCGAGGTAGCCGCCGTCGCCGGTGTGGTAGTAGCCGGGATAGTTGCCCAGGTAGGCCTGGAGGTAGCGCGGGTGGTCACCCCAGAGGGTCTGCGCGCAACCCGGCGGCAGCGGCAGGGCGATGGCGATCGCGCCCTGGCGGTTCGGCCCCAGCGGCCGGCCGTCCTCGTCCAGCACCTGCACGTGGTAGCCGGGCACCGCGCGGTTGGTCGAACCGGCGCGCAGGTCGTGGCCGGCGATCCCGGTGCACGGCGCGGTCACCGGCCAGCCGGTCTCGGTCTGCCACCAGTGGTCGTGGACCGGCCGCCCGGTATGCTCCTCCAGCCAGTGCTGGGTACTGCTGTCGAGCTTCTCGCCGGCGAGGAACAGATGGCGCAGCGAACCCAGGTCGTAGCGCCTCACCCGTTCGCCATGCGGGTCTTCCTTGCGGATCGCGCGGATCGCCGTCGGCGCGCAGAACAGGCTGTTCACCTTGTGCTCTTCGATCACCCGCCAGTAGGCGCCGGCGTCCGGCGTGCGCACCGGCTTGCCTTCGTAGAACACCGTGGTGCAGCCGCACATCAGCGGGCCGTAGACGATCAGCGAGTGGCCGACCACCCAGCCGACGTCGGAGATTCCCCACCAGACGTCGCCGGCCTGCATCCCGTAGATGTTGCGCACCGCGTAGCGCAGCGCCACCGCGTGGCCGCCGTTGTCGCGGACGATGCCCTTGGGTTTGCCGGTGGTGCCCGAGGTGTACATGATGTACAGCGGATCGCCGCTGGCCACCGGCACCGGATCGGCCGGCTCGGCGGCGGCGAGGCAGTCCTGCCAGTCCAGGTCGCGGCCCGGGTGCAGGCGCGCGAGGGCCTGCGGGCGCTGCCAGACCATGACGTGGTCGGGCTGGTGGATCGCCAGTTCGAGGGCCTTGTCCACCAGCGGCTTGTATTCGATCACCCGGTCGAACTCCAGCCCGCAGGAAGCGCTGAGCACCAGTTTCGGCCTGGCATCGTCGATGCGCAGGGCCAGTTCGTAGGGTGCGAAGCCACCGAACACCACCGAGTGCACCGCGCCCAGGCGCGCGCAGGCGAGCATGGCCATGGCCGCCTGCGGCACCATCGGCATGTAGATGATCACCCGGTCACCCTTGCCGACCCCCAGGGCGCGCAGGGCACCGGCCAGGCGCGCCACTTCGTCGCGCAGCCGCAGGTAGCTGTAGCGGTCCTGGACGCCGGTCACCGGCGAGTCGTAGATCAGCGCGGTCTGTTCGCCTCGCCCCTCCTCGATCTGCCGGTCGAGGGCCAGGTAGGCGCTGTTCAGGCGGCCGTCGGCGAACCAGCGGTGGGTGCCGTCGGACAGGCTCTCGAGGATGTTCGCGGGCGCCTGGTACCAGGCGACGGAGCGGGCCTGCTCGGCCCAGAACGCGGCCGGCTCGGCGATCGAGCGGGCATGCTGATGCAGGTACGTCATGTTCCAGCCCTCTGATTGTTCTTATTAGGGATGAAGCAGTGAGTTCGGCTTGAAGCGTTGCGCGAGTGGAAACCCTGTAGGAAAACACTTATCCGTTTTTCCTACAGAGTTCCGCAGTATGGGCGGGTGGACCCCGCCCGCCATCAACCTTTGGTCGTAGGTCTCAGTCCTTGCCGCGATAGAGCTTCTGGATACTGGAGAAGTCCAGCCCGGCATGCTCCGCATCGGCCTGGGCGTGCAGGTTGAACAGGTTGCGCGCCAGCGCGCCGAGCGGCGTCGAGGCCTGCACCGCCTGGGCATTGGCCAGGGCCAGGCCGAGGTCCTTGTTCATCAGGCGTACCTGGAAGCCGCCGGCATAGTCGTTGCTCGCCGGCGCCTGCGGCATCACCCCGGCCAGGGGTTGTAGACGTTCAGCGCCCAGTTGCCGCCGGAACTCTGCTTCATCACCTCGGACAGCACCGCCGGATCGAGGCCGTTCCTCACCCCCAGCGCCAGCGCCTCGGCAGTGCCGGCCATGAGGATGCCGAGGAGCATGTTGTTGCAGATCTTCGCCACCTGGCCGGCGCCGTGGTCGCCGGCATGGAAGATGTTCCGGCCCATGTTCTCGAGGATCGGCCGGGCCCGCGCGAAGCCTTCGGCGGGACCGCCGACGATGAAGCTCAGGGTGCCGGCGCGGGCGCCACCGACGCCACCGGAGACCGGCGCGTCGAGCAGGGTCAGGCCCCTGCCCGCGGCCGCCTCGGCGACCTTGCGCGCGGTCTCCGGGGCGATGGTCGAGCAGTCGATCAGCAGCGGCTTGCCGGCGAGCCGGGCGAGCAGGCCGTCGTCGCCGAGATACAGGCTTTCCACGTGCTGCCCGGCCGGCAGCATGCTGATCACCACTTCGGCGCCTTCGCAGCACTGCAAGGCGCTGTCGGCTCCCTGCGCGCCCTGCTCGACCAGGCCCAGCACGGCCTTGGGCTGCAGATCGAAGACATTCACCCGGTGGCCGGCCTTGAGCAGGTTGGCGGCCATCGGCGCGCCCATGTTGCCCAGGCCGAGAAATGCGATGTTGGCCATCTGTGTATCTCCGTCTCAGCGCATCTGGATCGAGAAGTTGGTCCCGGCCACGCTGTCGCTGTCGAACCAGCGCGCGGTCACGGTCTTGGTCTCGGTGTAGAAGCGCACGCCCTGCTTGCCGTAGGCGTGCAGGTCGCCGTAGAACGAGCCCTTCCAACCGGTGAAGGAGAAGAACGGCAGCGGTACCGGGATCGGGATGTTGATGCCGACCTGGCCGACCTCGATGTGGTGCTGGAAGGTCCGCGCCGCGGCGCCGGAACTGGTGAAGATCGAGGTGCCGTTGCCGTAGGGGCTTTCGTTGATCAGGCGGATCGCCTGCTCCAGGCTGTCGACCTCGGCCAGGCAGAGCACCGGGCCGAACACCTCTTCGCGGTAGATCGCCATGTCCGGGCGCACCCCGGCGAACAGCGTCGGGCCGACCCAGTTGCCGTCCGGGTATCCCTCGACCTCGTAGTCGCGGCCATCCAGCAGCAGTTGCGCGCCCTCCTCCACGCCCTGGCCGATCAGGCGCTCGATGCGCGCCTTGGCCTGCGGGTTGATCACCGGGCCGTAGCTGGCGCCGCTGTCGTCCCATGGGCCGGGGCGGACCTTGGCCAGCGCGTCGCGGATGTCCGGGATCCACTCGCGGGCGGCCCCCACCAGCACCGCCACCGAGATCGCCATGCAGCGCTGCCCGGCCGCGCCCACCGAGGCACCGACCAGGTTGCTGATGACCTGCGCCTTGTCCGCGTCGGGCATGATCACCATGTGGTTCTTCGCCCCGGCGAAGCTCTGCACGCGCTTATTGTGCGCGGTGCCGGTGTGGTAGACGTACTGGCCGACCGCGACCGAGCCGACGAAGGACACCGCCTTCACCTGCGGGTGCTTGAGCAACTGGTCGACCTGTTCCTTGCCGCCATGCACCACCTGCAGCACGCCCTTCGGCGCACCGGCCTCGAGGAACAGCTCGGCGAGCCGCACGCTGGTCAGCGGCACCTGCTCGGAAGGCTTGAGGATGAAGGCGTTGCCGCAGGCGATGGCCAGCGGGAACATCCACAGCGGGATCATCGCCGGGAAGTTGAACGGGGTGATGCCGACGCACACGCCCAGCGGCTGGGTGATGCTGTAGGTGTCGATGTTGCGGGCGACGTTCTCCACCGTCTCGCCCATCAGCAGCGAGGGCACGTTGCAGGCGTGCTCGACCACCTCGATGCCGCGCCAGACGTCGCCCCTGGCGTCCTCGAAAGTCTTGCCCAGCTCGCTGGAGACGATCTTCGCCAGTTCGTCGTGGTGTTCCTTGAGCAGCGCCTGGTAACGCAGCATCACCCGCGCGCGCTCGGAAACCGGGGTTTCCTTCCAGCTGGCGAAGGTTTCGCGGGCGCTGGCCACCGCCTGCTCGACCTGCTCCGCGCTGGCGCAGGCGATCTCCGCCAGGGTGCTGTTGTCGAGGGGATTGCTGACCGGGATGCGCTGGGCGCCGAGACCTTCGACGAAGGCTCCCGCGATGAGGTGGCGGACTGGGACTGACATGAACCCTCCTGCACCGGCCAGGCCGGCTTTTATTGTTGTGGCGGACTGGGACGAGGCCGATTCGGACCTCGCTTTGGCCAAGAAGCTATCACTGGGCGGAAGGTCGCGAGATCGACTAAATTGTGTTGTTCATGGACTATATTGCGGAGCCGGCTACCGACATGTCGCACACCTCCGACTGGCCCCTGCCGGCCGACAGCCTGCGCTTGCCGATCCCGCCGGCGCTGCTGGAGAAACTCGCGGTCCACCCGCTCAGCCGCGACCTCTACCCCACCTCCCTGGGCCACTACCGGCGCGCCCGCGACCACCGCATGAGCCGCGAGCGGCATGACGAGCACCTGCTGATCTACTGCAGCGAAGGCCAGGGCCTGTTGCGCGTGCGCGAGGCCGAGGCCTGGCGCGAATACCGGGTCGGCAGCGGCGACCTGCTCTGGCTGCCGCCGGGCATGGCCCACGACTACGCCGCCGACGACCGCCAACCCTGGACCATCTTTTGGACCCACCTGCGCGGCGACAGCGCCACCTGGCTGCAACACAGCGCCGGCTACCGCGACACCCCGCTGCGCCATTGGGGCCTGCAACACGCCCTGCTCGGCGGCTTCGAGCAACTGCTGGAAGTGCGCCACAGCGGCTACCGCTTCCAGCACTTCCTGCTCGCCGCCAGCCGCCTGCGCAGCCTGCTCTGCCAGCTCCCGCTGCTGCGCCCGCTGCGCGAGGGCAGCCTGGACCTCGACGGACTGCACGCCTACATGCGCGAACACCTGCATGCGCGCCTCGAACTGGAACGCCTGGCGGCCTTCTGCAACCTGTCGAAGTTCCATTTCGTCAGTCGCTACAAGGCGATCACCGGGCGTACGCCGATCCAGCACTTCCTGCACCTGAAGATCGAGTACGCCTGCCAGTTGCTCGACGGCAGCGACCAGAGCGTGGCCCGGGTCGGCCAGGCCGTCGGCTATGACGACAGCTACTACTTCTCGCGCCTGTTCAGCAAGGTCATGGGCCTGTCGCCAAGCGCCTATCGGCAGCGGGTAAGGCAGGGCCAGGGCGGCGCCTGAAAGCCCTGCGCCGGGGTTCGAAACGAAGCGGCAACCGGTTGTCGGCAAACTGATCCCGGTCAGTGTTTTCCGGGCCGACAGGACTAGACTGAAGCTCCCTTTCCAGCCCCGATGGATGAATCGCCATGAACATCCTCGTCCGCCCGTCGCAAACCCCGAAAGGCCAATGCTGGCAAGTCTGCCTCGACCAGCAGGCCGTCAACTTCCGTAGCGAAAGCGAGGCCCGGCGTTTCGTCGACCGCCTCGAGGCGCGCCTGCGCGCGCCCCACGTGCTGCCCGAACTGAAGCAGCGAACGGCCTGATCCGCGCTCAGGCGGCCTGGCGCTCCAGGCGCCCGGTCTGCCAGGCGAGCAGGGTGGCGACCGCGCCGCAGACGGCGATCACCAGGGTCATGGGGATCGCCGTGCCGTCGTGGAGCACGCCGACCAGCGCCGAAGCGCCCGCCGCCACGCTGAACTGCAGACTGCCCATCAGCGCCGAGGCGCTGCCGGCGTGCTGTCCCTGCCCGGCCATCGCGCAGGCGGAGGCGTTGGGAATGATGCAGCCGAGGCTGGCCACGCACCCGAACAGCGGAACCAGCAGCGGCCACAGCGTGGCCGGTTGCAGCGAGGCGATGCCCAGCAGCGCCAGGCCGCACGCCAGGTAGCCCCAGATGATCCGCCGCAGCCAGAACGCCGGCCCGCGATAGCGCAGCAGCCGCGCATTGACCTGCGCCATGACGATGAAGCCCGCGGCGTTGCTGCCGAACAGCCAGCCATAATGCTCGGCGGGAACCCCGTAGAGCTGGATGAATACGTAGGGCGAACCGGCGATGTAGGCGAACATCCCGGCCATCGCCACTCCACCGGAGAGACCGTAGGCGAGGAACAGGCGGTCGGCGAACAGCCGCCGGTACTGCCCCAGCGCGCCGGACAGCGGCGGACGCTCGCCGTCGGCGGGGATGGTTTCCGGCAGCCACAGCGCCACGCCGAGGCCGGCCAGGGCGGCGAACAGGGTCAGGCAGACGAAGATCGACTGCCAGCCGTGCCAGTCGAGCAGCAGGCCGCCGGCCACCGGCGCGAGGATCGGCGCCAGGCCCATCACCAGCATCAACTGGGAAAACGCCTTGGCGGCGCCGATCGGGTCGCACAGGTCGCGCACCACCGCCCGCGAGATGACCATCCCGGCGCAGCCGCCGAGGGCCTGGACGAAACGCGCGGCGATCAGCCATTCCAGGCTCGGCGCCAGGGCGCAGGCGGCCGAGGCCAGGGTGAAGATGCTCACTCCCACCAGCAGCGGCAGGCGCCGGCCATAGCGGTCGGCCACCGGGCCATAGAGCAGTTGGCCGATGGACAGGCCGGCGAAGTAGGCGGCCAGGCTCAGTTGGACGTGCTCGACGTCGGTGGCGAAGGCCTTGGCCAGGGTCGGGAAGCTCGGCAGGTAGAAGTCGATGGCCAGTGGCCCGAAGGCGCTCAAGGCTCCCAGTATCAGCAGGATGCGCAGGTTCATGGATCGCTCGGCACGGAGCGTCGGCACCAGGCGGGGCATCTCCCCGCGCAACTCCCGGCCAGCGGGACGACGACGCTGTCATTGAATCGGAATGTGAAGACGGGCGACTCCGGGCCCGCGGGCCGGTACGGGCGGAAGATGGAGCGGACGCCGGGGAGTCGCCGGAAAAAGTAGCGCGCAGCATACCACCGAAGGCCCCGACGATCATGGCCCACCGGGCAGCCTCCAGGAAAACGACGGTTCACGAATGAGCGGCACTAGACAAAGGTGGTGTCGAAATACTTCGAGTCCGCCCGAGCGCGACTAAAATCGGTACACTCCCCGCCCCGTTGCCGAGACCGACTCCCGACTACCCAGCACAGCACAGCATGCGACGCACAAAGGAAGACTCCGAGAAAACCCGTACGGCCATCCTCCTGGCCGCCGAGGAACTGTTCCTGGAAAAGGGCGTGTCCCATACCAGCCTGGAACAGATCGCCAGGGCCGCCGGGGTGACCCGTGGCGCCGTCTACTGGCACTTCCAGAACAAGGCCCACCTGTTCAACGAGATGCTCAACCAGGTACGCCTGCCACCGGAGCAACTCACCGAGCGCCTGTCCGGCTGCGACGGCAGCGATCCGCTGCGCTCGCTCTACGACCTGTGCCTGGAGGCCGTGCAATCGCTGCTGACCCAGGAAAAGAAACGGCGCATCCTGACCATCCTGATGCAGCGCTGCGAGTTCACCGATGAACTGCGCGAGGCGCAGGAGCGCAACAACGCCTTCGTGCAGATGTTCATCGAGCTCTGCGAGCAACTGTTCGCCCGCGAGGAATGCCGCGTCCGCCTGCATCCGGGACTGACCCCGCGGATCGCCTCACGCGCCTTGCACGCGCTGATCCTCGGGCTGTTCAACGACTGGTTGCGCGATCCGCGCCTGTTCGACCCGGCCACCGACGCGGAACACCTGCTGGAGCCGATGTTCCGCGGGCTGGTCCGCGACTGGGGTCAGGCCAGCTCGGCGCCGTAGCCTTCCTCGCGGATCGCCTCGAGCACCTGGCCGCTGTCGAGCCGGCTGGCGACCCGCACCTCGCCGGCACCGAGGTCGACCTGGACGTCCGCCGCCGAATCCTTCGCCTGCACCGCCTGGGTGATCGCCCGTACGCAGTGGCCGCAGGTCATGCCCTGAACCTTGAAGACTTGCATGGTATTGCCTCTCTGGTGGTCATCGATGCCGCGAGTGTCAACCTTCCCATGATGTCAAGGTCAAGCTGAAACATCCGGTAACCGACGAAGCGTCAAGAACGGGTAAAGGCGCGGTAAAGAGGCTTAAACCACACAAAGCCCATGGTTAACATGTTCACCTTGATTTTCATGAGGTAGAACCATGTCCATCCGCCGCTATTCCCCGTCCCAGATCGCCCTGCACTGGCTCAGCGCCATCGCGGTGCTGCTGATCATCGCCCTGCCCTACGGCGCCGACCTTTTCGCCGGCCCGCTCGGCGGCAAGGGCAACGTGTTCACCCTGCACAAGTCGCTGGGCGTGGCGGTCCTGCTACTGACCCTGGCGCGCCTGGTGCTGCACCGCACCCAGGGCACCCCGGATACCCTGGCCGCCTGTCCCGACTGGCAGCGCTTCGCGGCCAAGTCCGGGCATGCGCTGCTGTATGCGGTGCTGATCGTCATGCCGCTCTCCGGCATGCTCGCCGGCAAGCGTCCGCTGGACCTGTTCTGGCTGGTGCAGGTCGGCCCGTTCGACTTGCCGGAAGCCTTCAAGGCGTTCGCCGGCGGCACCCACGTCACCCTCCAGTACCTGCTTTTCGCGCTGATCCTCGGCCACGCCGTCGCGGCCATCTGGCACCACCGCGTGCAGAAGGACGATGTACTGCGCGCCATGCTGCCACAGCGCGGCGCCTGATCCCGGCGACGGACGGGCGCGCGGTTGCCCGTCCCGACTTGTCGCGGCCCCCGGCTTCGGCCAAGCTTTTCCGCACGCCCCCGCCGTCGAGGCCCGTCATGTCCCGTATGCTTCCCTTTTCGCTGTACATCCTCGCCCTCGCCTGCGCCCTTCCGGTGGGCGCCACGGAGCCACAACCGGCGGGCGGCGCCTGGGCGCAACCGGACCCGGCGCCGATCGGCTACGCGGTGCTCAACATTTCCCGCGAGCGGGTCGAGTCCGGCACCGCCTGCGACGTCGGCCTGTATGTCCACGACGAACTGGTCGGCAACCTGCAGCCCGGCGCCAGCCTGGCGCTGAACCTGCAACCCGGCGCGGTCAACCTGCGGCTAGCGCCGAACGGCCCGGGCGACGCCTGCCGCAACGGCATGACCATCCTCGCCGGGCAGACCCTGACCCTGCGCGCCGGGGAAATCCGCAACCTGCGCATTACCCTCGGTGCCGGTGGGCTCTACCTGGCGCCGGTGGCGGATGGGTACTGAGGGTTAGCGATTTGCCCTGGAGCATTCGCCATGACTCAGGGCACGGAGGTGGCGTTTCGGCACAGGTGCCCGGGGACTGCCTGGAGGGCCGTGAATGCGTGCAAAAGACTCGCCCCACCGCCTGAAGGCCAAGCATGATTTCGTGTATGCCAGGCCTTCACATACCGACACCCTGATCCGTAGGGCGAATAACCGCTCGCGGTTATCCGCCGCCTATCCGGGGCATCGGCGGATACCGCCTGTGGCGGTATTCGCCCTACGGGTCTATATCGCTCGTGATTTCTTAGCTATACGGCAGTGAGAGGGGACGCTGTTGCTTAGCGCTTGAGCGGGCTTCATGTTTGGTGGTAAGGAACCAAAAGACTCGCCCCGGCATCCGGCCCCCTGACGGGGCGGGTTTGCCGCCCCACCACTTGGAGGGCAAGCCTCACTTTGTGCATGCCAGGAGCGCGATCCGCAGGGCTTCGGTATGTGGAGGTCTGGCGTGCACGAGGTCATCCCCCTCCTGAAACGCCTCTCAGCTCAATCGAATCCTTCCGCTCGCCACCAGCACCGCATGCCCGGCGATACTCACCCGCTCGCCCTCCAGCCGGCACCACAGCTCGCCGCCGCGGGCCGAGCACTGCTGGGCGGTCAGCGACAGTTTGTTCAAGCGCCGGGCCCAATAGGGAATCAGGCTGCAATGCGCGGAGCCGGTCACCGGATCCTCGTCGACGCCCATCACCGGGGCGAAGAAGCGCGAGACGAAATCCTTCTGCTGCCCTCGCGCGGTAATGATCACGCCGCGCCAGGGCAGCCGCGCCAGGGCCGCGAAGTCCGGACGGCAGGCACGCACCGCGTCCTCGGACTCGAGCAGTACCAGCAGCTTGTCGGTGGAGCCCAGCACGTCCACCGGCGGCAGGCCGAGGGCCTGCTCCAGTTCGATGGTGCTGCCGACCTCGCTCGGGTACTGCGCGGGGAAATCCAGGGCCAGGCGCGAGTCCTCGCGGGCGACCCGCAGCGCACCGGAGCGAGAGATGAATTCCAGGCGCTCGCCTGGTTCGTCATGGACCTCGAACAGTACATGGGCCGCCGCCAGGGTGGCGTGGCCACAGAGCGCCACCTCGACGCTCGGGGTGAACCAGCGGATCCGCCAGGCCTCGCCCTCGCGAACGACGAAGGCGGTCTCGGACAGGTTGTGCTCGGCCGCGATCATCTGCATCAGCTCATCGGCCAGCCAGGCGTCGAGGCGATAGACCATGGCGGGATTGCCGCTGAACGGACGGGAGGAAAACGCGTCGACCTGATGGAACTCGAGCTGCATGGCACACCTCCTGGGGACGATCGCCCCGGCATGCCACCAGCGGCTCCGGGATGGGCGACACAGTACGATCTTTTCCGATCGTAACAGTGGGACTTCGCCCTGCCTTCGACCCATTGCCCGAGCGGGCGTTTGCGGCGACCTGCCGGCGTTGTGAAGCCATCGGCAAGAACACCGCGTTCCGCACCGGACTCGCAGGGTCGGCGAACGAGTTCTGCGCCGTCCGCCCTGGCGGCCGGGAAAGCCGCTCAGGTCTCGCTGCGCACCCGCCGCACCGCGTTCTGCCAACCGGCGTAGAGCTCGCCGCGACGCTCCTCGGCCATGTGCGCGTCGAAGCGGCGCTGCAGGTGCCAGTGGCTGGCGATGTCGTCCAGGTCGCGATAGAAACCGGCCTTCAGGCCAGCCATGTAGGCCACGCCGAGGGCGGTGGTCTCGGTGACTTCCGGGCGCTCCACGGTGACGCCGAGGATGTCGGTGAGGAACTGCATCACCCAGTTGTTCACCACCATCCCGCCGTCCACCCGCAGCGCGCTGGGTGGCGTACCGTCCTGGCGCATCGCTTCGAGCAGGTCGCGGGTCTGGTAGCAGACCGACTGCAGGCCGGCGGTGACGATCTCCTTGATGCCGGTGTCGCGGGTCAGGCCGAAGATCGCGCCGCGCGCCTTCGGGTCCCAGTAGGGCGCGCCGAGGCCGGTGAAGGCCGGCACCAGGTAGACGCCGTTGGAGTCGCCGGCCTGGATCGCCAGGGCTTCGCTCTCGTGGGCGTGGTCGATCAGCTTGATGCCGTCGCGCAGCCACTGCACCGCGGCGCCGGCGACGAAGATGCTGCCTTCCACGGCGTAGCTGACCTTGCCGTCCAGGCGGTAGCCGACCGTGGTGAGCAGGCGGTTCTTCGAGGTCACCGGCTGCTCGCCGGTGTTCTGGATCATGAAGCAGCCGGTGCCGTAGGTACTCTTCACCATGCCCGGCTGGAAGCAGGCCTGGCCGATCAGCGCGGCCTGCTGGTCGCCGGCCATGCCCAGCACCGGGATCGCCGCGCCAAGCAGCGACGGCTCGGTGACGCCGAACTCCGCCGCGCAGTCGAGCACCTCCGGTAGCAGGCTGCGCGGGATCCCGAACAGCGCCAGCAGCTCCTCGTCCCAGTCCTGGTTGTGGATGTTGAACAGCAGGGTGCGCGAGGCATTGGTCGCGTCGGTGCGATGGGAGCGCCCACCGGTCAGGCGCCAGAGCAGGAAGCAGTCGACGGTGCCGAAGCGCAACTCGCCGCGTTCGGCGCGCTGGCGGGCGCCGGGCACGTTGTCGAGGATCCAGCGCAGCTTGGTGGCGGAGAAATAAGGATCGATCAGCAGCCCGGTGCGCGCACTGACGTTCGCCTCGTGGCCGGCGGCCTTGAGTTCGGCGCAGTAGTCGGCGGTACGGCGGTCCTGCCAGACGATGGCCGGGTGGACCAGGTCGCCGCTGGCGGCGTCCCAGACCAGCGTGGTCTCGCGCTGGTTGGTGATGCCGATGGCGGCGATGTCCGCCGCGTTCAGGCCCTTGCGCGCAAGCGCGTCGCGGCAGACCTGGAGGGTGGTCAGCCAGATTTCCTCGCCGTCGTGCTCCACCCAGCCGTCCTTCGGGAAGTACTGCTTGAATTCCTGCTGGCAGCTCGCCACCGGCAAGCCCTGGGCACTGAACACGATGGCGCGGGAGCTGGTGGTGCCCTGGTCGATGGCAAGGAGGTAGTGGGACATGGAAAACCTGACAGATTGAAAAGTAAGACGAATGCCGGTCGCTCGACCGACGGGGTTAGCGGCTCATTCGCGGCCGATGGCGGCGAACGAGCCCTGGGTCAGCCGGGCCAGCACCTCGGCCGCCAGCTCCACCTCCAGCCCGCGCCGTCCTGCGCTGACATGGATGCTCGGGTACTGCCGCGCGCTTTCATCGATGAAGGTGCGCAGGCGCTTCTTCTGCCCCAGCGGGCTGATCCCGCCCACCAGGTAACCGGTGGCCCGCTGCGCCGCCTGCGGATCGGCCATGTCGGCCTTCTTCGCCCCCGCCGCGTGGGCCAGGGCCTTCAGGTCGAGGCTGCCGATCACCGGTACCACCGCCACCAGCAATTCGCCCTTCTCCGTGGCGGCGAGCAGCGTCTTGAATACCCGCTGCGGATCCAGGCCGAGTTTTTCCGCGGCTTCCAGCCCGTAGGACGGCGCCTTGGGGTCATGGCTGTAGCTGAGCACCTTGTGTTCGGCGCGAGCCTTTTTCAGCAGGTCGATGGCAGGGGTCATGGGTACTCCCGGAGAAGAACGTGGGCTGAAAACCGGCGCCTACCTTAAGCCATCCCCGGCAACCCTGCACGGGCCTCGATGCCGCGGCTGGCGTGCCTCGGGCAGGATGTTCGGTTGGCCGCGAAAACGAAACCAGAGGGTCGGTTTTCGGACAAACGTTCATCTTCGCGCTTTGACAGCATTCCTTTGTGAATATATTTTTTCGAAACTGAACAATTTTCACGACTGCCCGCCATAATTACAAGAACAGACAAGAGAGGCCCCATGACCACTGCCGCCCCGACCCCGTCTCTGTTCGGCCAATGCCTGGCCGAGTTCCTCGGCACCGCCCTCCTCATTTTCTTCGGCACCGGTTGTGTCGCCGCCCTCAAGGTCGCCGGCGCAAGCTTCGGCCTGTGGGAGATCAGCATCATCTGGGGAGTCGGTGTCAGCCTGGGCATCTACCTCAGCGCCGGCGTCTCCGGCGCGCACCTGAACCCGGCGGTGAGCATCGCGCTATGGCTGTTCGCCGGCTTCGAGGGGCGCAAGCTGCCGTTCTACATGGCCGCCCAGGTGGCCGGCGCGTTCTGTGCGGCGGCGCTGGTCTACACCCTCTACAGCAGCCTGTTCGTCGAATTCGAGCAGGCGCAGCACATCGTCCGCGGCAGCCAGGACAGCCTGGCCCTGGCCTCGGTATTCTCCACCTACCCACACCCGGCGCTGTCGGTCGGCCAGGCGTTCCTCGTCGAGATGGTGATCACCGCGATCCTGATGGCGGTGATCATGGCCCTTACCGACGACGGCAACGGCCTGCCGCGCGGCCCGCTGGCGCCGCTGCTGATCGGCCTGCTGATCGCCGTGATCGGCAGCGCCATGGGCCCGCTGACCGGCTTCGCGATGAACCCGGCGCGCGACTTCGGGCCCAAGCTGATGACCTACCTGGCCGGCTGGGGGCCCATCGCCTTCACCGGCGGCCGCGAGATTCCCTACTTCCTGGTGCCGATCTTCGCGCCGATCCTCGGTGCCTGCCTCGGCGCCGGCGGCTATCGTGTACTGATCGCGCGCCATCTGCCGAGCGCCGCGGCGCCGGCCGACGCCGAGCCGGAGAAGGTTCGCGCTTCCTGACCGCCCGCTACATCCCGCCATAGCCACAAGGCCACAGCCATGACCGACAAGCACAACAAGAAGTACGTCGTCGCCCTGGACCAGGGCACCACCAGTTCCCGCGCCATCGTCTTCGACCGCGACGCCAACGTGGTCAGCCAGGCCCAGCGCGAGTTCGCCCAGTTCTACCCGCAGGCCGGCTGGGTCGAGCACGATCCGATGGAAATCTGGGCCACGCAGAGCTCGACCCTGGTCGAGGCCCTGGCCCAGGCCAGCATCGAGCACGACCAGGTGGCCGCCATCGGCATCACCAACCAGCGCGAGACCACGGTGGTCTGGGACCGCCACAGCGGCCGGCCGATCCACAACGCGATCGTCTGGCAGTGCCGGCGCAGCGCGGCGATCTGCGCGCAGCTCAAGCGCGACGGCCTGGAAGACTATATCCGCGAGACCACCGGGCTGGTCACCGACCCGTACTTCTCCGGGACCAAGCTGAAGTGGATCCTCGACAACGTCGAAGGCGCCCGCGAACGCGCGCGCAATGGCGACCTGCTGTTCGGCACCATCGACACCTGGCTGATCTGGAAGCTCACCGAAGGCAAGGTCCACGTCACCGACTACACCAATGCCTCGCGGACGATGCTGTTCAACATCCATAGCCTCGACTGGGACGCGCGGATGCTCGAGGTACTCGACATCCCGCGCTCGATGCTGCCCGAGGTGCGCAACTCTTCGGAAATCTACGGCAACGCCCGGATCGGCGGGGTCGGCGGCGGCGAGCTGCCGATCGCCGGGATCGCCGGCGACCAGCAGGCCGCCCTGTTCGGCCAGATGTGCGTGGAGCCGGGGCAGGCGAAGAACACCTATGGCACCGGCTGCTTCCTGCTGATGCACACTGGCGACAAGGCGGTGAAATCCACCCACGGCCTGCTCACCACCATCGCCTGCGGCCCGCGCGGCGAGGTCGGCTATGCACTGGAGGGCGCGGTGTTCAACGGCGGCTCCACGGTGCAATGGCTGCGCGACGAACTGAAGGTGATCAACGACTCCTTCGATTCCGAGTACTTCGCCACCAAGGTCAAGGACAGCAACGGCGTCTACCTGGTGCCGGCCTTCACCGGCCTCGGCGCGCCCTATTGGGATCCCTATGCGCGCGGCGCGGTGTTCGGCCTGACCCGCGGGGTCAAGGCCGACCACCTGATCCGCGCCACCCTGGAGTCGATCGCCTACCAGACCCGCGACGTGCTCGACGCCATGCAGCAGGACGCCGGCGAGCGCCTGCGCGCCCTGCGCGTGGACGGCGGGGCGGTGGCCAACAACTTCCTCATGCAGTTCCAGGCCGACATCCTCGGCACCCGCGTGGAACGTCCGGTGATGCGCGAGACCACCGCCCTCGGCGCCGCCTACCTGGCCGGCCTGGCCTGCGGCTTCTGGAGCAGCCTCGACGAGCTGAAGAGCAAGGCGGTGATCGAACGGGTGTTCGAGCCGGAGTGCGACGAACCCCGGCGCGAAAAACTCTATGCCGGCTGGAAGAAAGCCGTGGAGCGCACCCGCGACTGGGACGACGGCGAGCGGTGAGCGCCCGGCGCCATTCGCCGTTACGCAGCGGATGGCGCTTTTCCCCGCGCCGCTCTGGCCTGCCCTGGGCAACGTTTGCGGCGACCGCCGCGCCACCCTCCGTGCTTCATGCGCGGCTGACAACGGGGCCCCTCGTGCGGCATCCTTGGCGACTTTCCAGGGTTCCGGCCCGGCAGCACGAGAACAACCAATGAACCTGCCCCCCCGACAGCAAAGCATCATCGAGGAGGTCCGCGAGCGCGGTTACCTAAGCATCGAGGAGATGGCGCAGATGTTCGCGGTCACCCCGCAGACCATCCGCCGCGACATCAACCAGCTCGCCGAACAGGGGCTGTTGCGCCGCTACCATGGCGGCGCGGCCTACGACTCGAGCATCGAGAACACCGCCTACACCATGCGCGCCGACCAGATGCGCGACGAGAAGCAGCGCATCGCCGAAGCCGTGGCCAGCCTGGTACCGGACAACGCCTCGCTGTTCATCAACATCGGCACCACCACCGAGGCCATCGCCCGCGCCCTGCTCAACCACCGCAACCTGAAGATCATCACCAACAACCTTCACGTGGCCGCCACCCTCAGCGCCAAGGAAGACTTCGAAGTGCTGGTCGCCGGCGGCACCGTGCGCAGCGACGGCGGCATCGTCGGCCAGGCGGCGGTGGACTTCATCCAGCAGTTCCGCGTCGACTTCGCCCTGGTCGGCATCAGCGGCATCGACGAGGACGGCAGCCTGCTCGACTTCGACTACCAGGAAGTGCGCGTATCCCAGGCGATCATCGACAACGCCCGGCAGGTGTTCCTGGCCGCCGACTCGAGCAAGTTCGGCCGTAACGCGGTGGTCCGCCTGGGGCCGATCTCGCTGGTCAACCGGGTCATCAGCGACAGCCCGCCGCCCGCCGCCATCGCCCGCCTGATGGCGCAGCACAAGGTCCAACTGGACCTGGTCTGAGGCATTTTCCCTCCCACGGCGCCGTTCGGCGCCGTGAATGTTCGTTTCAGAAAAACCACCTGCCGACGCCTGACCATGCGCCGCGACCATCGGCGGCCGCTTCGCGCATGCGGAGAGGGCTGTTCCTGCGCGGAAGGGCGAACGCGTAGCGCCCGGACAACCCTTCGAAATTGAAAAAGCCTGCTGAATCGGACTGGTCAATAACTGCGCAATCGACTAAGCTATTTTCGAATTCGAACAAAACGACGTTCACTTTCGACTTCAGGGCCTTTCACATGAGTCAAGCGCACACCCCCTCCGCTCCACTCGCCGAAGTCTACGATGTCGCCGTGGTCGGCGGTGGCATCAACGGTGTAGGGATCGCCGCCGACGCAGCCGGGCGCGGCCTGTCGGTGTTCCTTTGCGAACAGCACGACCTGGCCCGGCACACCTCCTCGGCCAGCAGCAAGCTGATCCACGGCGGCCTGCGCTACCTCGAACACTACGAATTCCGCCTGGTCCGCGAAGCCCTGGCCGAGCGCGAGGTCCTGCTGGCCAAGGCGCCGCACATCGTCAAGCCGCTGCGCTTCGTCCTGCCGCACCGGCCGCACCTGCGCCCGGCCTGGATGATCCGCGCCGGCCTGTTCCTCTACGACCACCTCGGCAAGCGTGAGAAGCTGCCCGCCTCGCGCGGCCTGCGCTTCACCGGCAGCAGCCCGCTGAAGGCCGAGATCCGCCGTGGCTTCGAATATTCCGACTGCGCGGTGGACGACGCGCGCCTGGTGGTGCTCAACGCGATCTCCGCCCGCGAGCACGGCGCCCACGTCCATACCCGCACCCGCTGCGTCAGCGCCCGCCGCAGCAAGGGCCTCTGGCACCTGCACCTGGAACGCAGCGACGGCAGCCTGTATTCGATCCGCGCCCGCGCCCTGGTGAACGCCGCCGGCCCCTGGGTGGCGCGCTTCATCCAGGACGACCTGAAACAGAAGTCGCCCTACGGCATCCGCCTGATCCAGGGCAGCCACATCATCGTGCCGAAGCTGTATGAAGGCGATCACGCCTACATCCTGCAGAACGAGGACCGCCGCATCGTCTTCGCCATTCCCTATCTGGATCGCTTCACCATGATCGGCACCACCGATCGCGAGTACCAGGGCGATCCGGCCAAGGTGGCGATCAGCGAAGAGGAAACCGCCTACCTGCTGCAAGTGGTCAACGCCCACTTCAAGCAGCAGCTGGCGGCCAGCGACATCCTGCACAGCTTCGCCGGCGTGCGTCCGCTGTGCGACGACGAGTCCGACGAGCCTTCGGCGATCACCCGCGACTACACCCTGTCGCTCTCCGCCGGCAACGGCGAGCCGCCACTGCTCTCGGTGTTCGGCGGCAAGCTGACCACCTACCGCAAGCTGGCCGAATCGGCGCTGGCGCAGCTTCAGCCGTTCTTCGCCAACCTCGGCCCGGCCTGGACCGCCAAGGCGCCGCTGCCGGGCGGCGAGCAGATGCAGAGCGTCGAGGCGCTCACCGAGCAACTGGCCAACCGCTACGCCTGGCTCGACCGCGATCTGGCCCTGCGCTGGGCGCGCAGCTATGGCACCCGCGTGTGGCGCCTGCTGGACGGGGTCAACGGCGAAGCCGATCTCGGCGAGCACCTGGGCGGCGGCCTGTATGCCCGCGAAGTGGACTACCTGTGCGAGCACGAGTGGGCCCAGGACGCCGAGGACATCCTCTGGCGCCGCAGCAAGCTCGGCCTGTTCCTCTCGCCGAGTCAGCAGGTGCGCCTCGGCCAGTACCTGCAGAGCGAGCATCCGCATCGCCCGCGGGTCCGCGCGGCCTGATCGCCAGCCAGAAGCGACGAGGCCCGCATTGCGGGCCTCGCTCGTTATGGAACGGCACGGGACGATCCGGGCATAATGTGCGACGCCACCAAGCCGGTGGCGCCGCCGCAGTCGAGAAACCCGTGGACCTGATGTTCAAGGCGCTGATCGGCGCCGCCGTGGTCGTGCTCCTCGCCGTCCTGTCGAAGACCCGCAACTACTACATCGCCGGCCTGGTGCCGCTGTTCCCCACCTTCGCCCTGATCGCCCACTACATCGTCGGCAAGGGCCGTTCGCTGGACGACCTGAAGACCACCATCGTCTTCGGCATGTGGTCGATCATCCCCTACTTCGTCTATCTCGCCGCGCTCTACCTGCTGGTCGAGCGCTTCCGCCTGGAGACCTCTCTGGCCCTGGCGGCGCTGGCCTGGCTGGTGGCGGCAAGCGTGCTGGTGGGCCTCTGGGTACGCCTGCACGCCTGAGACCGCGAGCGCGGCTTCAGAGCTGGACGACGCTGGCCTGGCGATGGGCCTTCAGGTAAGGCACCACCGCCGCCAGCAACGGCTCCTTGAAGGCTTCCTGGAAGCGATGGGCGAGACCGGGGATGAGCTTCAGCTCCGAGCCGCGGATGTGCGCCGCCACGTGCACGCCGTGCATCACCGGCAACAGCGGGTCGGCGGTGCCGTGGATGACCAGGGTCGGCACCTGCAGGCGATTGAGCAGCGGCACCCGGCTCGGCTCGGCGAGGATCGCCAGCAGTTGCCGCTGCACGCCCTCGGGATTGAACGCACGGTCGTAGGAGCGCGCGGCCTGCTGCAGAAGCTGCTGACGATCGTCGCGCACCTCCGGGCTGCCCAGCGCCGCCAGCAGGTCGGCCTGCTGCTCGACCGCCTGTTCACGGCTGGCCGCCTCGCGTCGCGCCAGCAGGCGCAGCAGCGACTCGCTGGGCGCCGGCAGGCCTTCGGCGCCGGAGCTGGTCATCACCAGGGTCAGGCTGAGCAGGCGCTGCGGCGCCATGTCGGCGATGTGCTGGGCGATCATCCCGCCCATGCTGGCGCCGAGCACATGGGCCTGGGGGATATCCAGCGCGTCGAGCAGATGCAGGGCATCGCCGGCCATGTCGGTGAGGGTATAGGGCGCGCTGACCGGCAGGCCGAGGCGATAGCGCACCACTTCGTAGGTCAGCCGCGAGCTGGGCACCGGCACGTTCCAGGCCGACAGGCCGACGTCGCGGTTGTCGTAGCGGATCACCCGGAAGCCTTGCTCGCACAGGGCGCTGACCACCTCGTCCGGCCAGTGGATCAGTTGCCCGCCCAGGCCCATCACCAGCAGTAGGGCCGGATCGCTGTCGCGGCCGATGCTCTGGTAGGCCAGGCGCACGTCGCCCAGTTCGACGGTCTCGGTCGCTACCCGCGCATCGCAACGCGCCGCCGCGAAGGAAGAAAGGCTGCACAGCAGGGCAGCCAGGAAGATGAAAGCACGCATGAAGGAAAATCCAGAACGCAAGACCCCAGTGGAACGCGATTCTGATTAAATCTCGTCCAGCGTGCTGCCACGAAACCGTGACAGTTTGATGAATGCCGCCGGGCGGTCGCCCGGCGGCTCGTTCAGGCGAGGTTCGCCTGGCGCAGCTGGCGGGCGGCCGCCACCATATTGGCCAGGGCCGCCTCGGTCTCGGCCCAGGCGCGGGTCTTCAGGCCGCAGTCGGGGTTGACCCACAGGCGCGCGGCCGGTATCCGTTCGGCGGCCTTGCTCAGCAGCTTGACCATGTCCTCCACCGCCGGCACTCGCGGCGAGTGGATATCGTAGACCCCCGGGCCGATCTCGTTGGGATAGGCGAAGGCCTCGAACGCCTCGAGCAACTCCATGTCCGAACGCGAGGTCTCGATGGTGATCACGTCGGCGTCCATCGCCGCGATGGACTCGATCACATCGTTGAACTCGCTGTAGCACATGTGGGTGTGGATCTGCGTCTCGTCGCGCACCCCGGAAGCGCACAGGCGGAAGGCTTCGGTCGCCCACTCCAGATAGTGCGGCCAGTCGGCGCGACGCAGCGGCAGGCCTTCACGGAACGCCGCCTCGTCGATCTGGACGATACGGATGCCGGCCTGCTCCAGGTCGCTGACCTCGTCGCGCAGCGCCAGCGCCAGTTGCCGTGCCTGCACCTCGCGGGACACGTCTTCGCGCGGGAACGACCACATGAGCATGGTCACCGGACCGGTCAGCATGCCCTTCATGACCTTGCCGGTCAGGCTCTGCGCGTAGCGGATCCACTCCACCGTCATCGGCCGCGGCCGGCTCAGGTCGCCGTAGATCACCGCCGGCTTCACGCAGCGCGAACCGTAGCTCTGCACCCAGCCGAAGCGGGTGAAGGCGTAGCCGTCCAGTTGCTCGGCGAAGTATTCCACCATGTCGTTGCGCTCGGCCTCGCCATGCACCAGCACATCCAGGCCCAGGCGCTCCTGCACTTGCACGGCGTGACGGATCTCGCTGTGCATGGCCTCGGTGTACTCGGCCTGGCTGAGCCTGCCCTGCTTCCAGGATTGCCGCGCTAGGCGGATCGCCGAGGTCTGCGGGAAGGAACCGATGGTGGTGGTGGGGAACGCCGGCAGCTCCAGCCGCGCCCGCTGCTGCACGGCGCGCTCGGCGAAGGCCGAGGCGCGCTGGCTGTCCTGTGGCCGCACCGCGGCCAGGCGCGCCTGCACCTCGCGCTTGTGGATGCGCGTCGAGCGGCGACGACTGGCCTCTACCCGGCGGCTGACCTCGAAGGCCTGGCGCACCTCGGGCGCTTCCGGCTCGACCAGCGCGCGCGCCAGGATCGCCACTTCCTCGCACTTCTGCACGGCGAACGCCAGCCAGCTCTGCAGTTCCTCGTCCAGCTGGTCCTCACGGCACAGGTCCACCGGACTGTGCAGCAGGGAGCAGGACGGCGCCACCCAGAGCCGCTCGCCGAGCCGCTCATGGGCGTGGGCGAGCACCTCCAGGGCCTTCTCCAGGTCGCAGCGCCAGACGTTGCGGCCATTGACCAGCCCCAGCGAAAGTACCTTGTAGGCCGGCAGGCGATCGAGAATGGTCGGGTACTGCCCGGGGGCTCGCACCAGGTCGATGTGCAGGCCATCCACCGGCAGGCCGGCGGCCAGCCCGAGGTTGTCCTCCAGCCCGCCGAAATAGGTGGCGACCAGCTTCTTCAACGGTTCGCGCTGGATCAGGTTGTAGGCGCGCTCGAAGGCGTTCTTCCATGCCTGCGGCAGGTCGAGGACGAGGATCGGCTCATCGATCTGCACCCATTCGACGCCACGTGCCGCCAGGCCCTGGAAGATCTCCCCGTAGACCGGCAGCAGCCGCTCGAGCAATTCGAGCCTGTCGAACTCGCCGCCCTTGGCCTTGCCCAGCCACAGGTAGCTCAGCGGGCCGATCAGCACCGGCTTCACCGCGTGACCGAGGGCCAGCGCCTCGTCGACCTCTTCGAACAGCTGCGTCCAGCTCAGGCTGAACGCCTGGTCGACGGTGAACTCCGGGACCAGGTAGTGGTAGTTGGTGTCGAACCACTTGGTCATTTCCTGGGCATGCGCGCCGCCGCAACAGCCTTGGGCGACGCCGCGGGCCATGGCGAACAGGGTATCCAGGGTCGGCTGGCCGTCGGCCGGACGGAAGCGCTCGGGGATCACCCCGAAGGCCAGCGAGTGCGCCAGGACCTGGTCGTACCAGGCGAAGTCGCCCACCGGCAGCAGTTCGATGCCGGCGTCCTTCTGCAGTTGCCAGTGCTGCCGGCGCAGCTCGCGGCCGACCTGGAGCAGGCCGGGCTGGTCGAGTTCGCCCTTCCAGTAGGCTTCCAGCGCCTTCTTCAGTTCACGGTCGCGGCCGATGCGGGGAAAACCGAGGGTGTGGGCGAGCGCCATGCCGAAATCTCCATGCAAATTGATGGAGGGATTGTCGACAGCGCCAGGCGCATGAGACAAACTCAATAAATTCGCTTTGTCATCAAGTTTTGCTCATACAGAGGCGCGCCATGCTCGAACTTCGCCATCTCAAGACCCTGCACGCCTTGCGCGAAGCCGACAGCCTGGTCGAAGCCGCCGAGCGCCTGCACCTGACCCAATCGGCGTTGTCGCACCAGTTCAAGGAGCTCGAGGAGCGCCTGGGCATGCAGTTGTTCGTGCGCAAGACCAAGCCGGTGCGCTTCACCAGCGCCGGACTGCGCCTGCTGCAACTGGCCGACTCGCTGCTGCCCCAGCTGCGCACCGCCGAGCGCGACCTGGCGCGGCTCGCCGGCGGCACCGCCGGACGCCTGCACATGGCGATCGAATGCCACAGTTGCTTCCAGTGGCTGATGCCGACCATCGACCAGTTCCGCGACGCCTGGCCGGAGGTCGAGCTGGACCTGGCCTCGGGTTTCTCCTTCGCGCCGCTACCGGCCCTGGCCCGCGGCGACCTCGACCTGGTGGTGACGGCCGACCCGGTCGAGTTGCCCGGCATCACCTACGTGCCGCTGTTCACCTACGAGGCCCTGCTGGCGGTGGCCAACCAGCATGTCCTGGCCAGCCGGCCATGCATCGTCGCGGAAGACCTGGAGCGGGAAACCCTGATCACCTACCCGGTGGAGCGCGACCGCCTGGACATCTTCACCCGCTTCCTCGACCCCGCCGACATCGAGCCGGCCCAGGTGCGCACCGCCGAACTGACGGTGATGATGATGCAACTGGTGGCCTCCGGACGCGGCGTCTGCTGCCTGCCCAACTGGGCGCTGCACGAGTACAGCTCGCGCGGCTACGTGACCGCCCGCCGCCTCGGGAGAAGGGCCTGTACTGCACGCTCTTCGCCGCGATCCGCGCGGACATGCTCGACGCGCCGTTCATGCGCGACTTCCTGCTCACCGCCAAGGACACTTCCTTCGCCACCCTCGAAGGGGTCAGCGCCGCCAAGGGCTGAGCGGCTCAGAACAGCGACAGCTCGTAGGTCAGGTACAGGCGGTTCTCGTCGATGTCGCGGGCGAAGGCCGAGCGATAGGTCGCGTTGCGCCAGACCAGCCCCAGGCCCTTCAGCGCGCCGCCCTGCAACACGTAGCGCAGGTCGCTGTCGCGCTCCCATTCGCGGCTGCCATCGGCGCCCTTCGGCTGCGCGCCGTGGCCGCTGAAATAGCGCGTCATCAGGCTCAGGCCGGGCAATCCGAGTGGCGCGAAGTCGCAGTCGTAGCGCAGTTGCCAGGAGGACTCGCCGGCCTCGGCGAAATCGTTGTACTGGCCGAAGTTGACCAGGTACGGATCGCTCCCCTCCAGGTAGGGGAAGCCGTGATCGCCGCCCATCCGCTGGTAGCCCAGGGCGAAGGCCTGGCCGTTACGCCGGCGGTAGGTGAGCGACCCGCTGAAGGAGCGGTTGTCGATGCGGCCGCCGCGAGCGCCGCCAGCGTCGCGGCTGAGCGCCAGGCGCAAGTCGCTTTCCAGGCTGTCCGCGGCAACGCCGATGCGTCCTTTGAGACCGAGGAAATGCTGGACGTAGACCTGCTCCAGTTCGCCATGGTGGTAGCTGGCGGTCCAGTCCGGGGCGATGCGGTAGTCCAGGCCGGCAAGGTCGAAACGGTCCGCCTGCGCCGCTCCGGCGAAACGCCGGTTGCGGTTGAACAGCGCCAGGTCGCCGGTACCCGCCTCGTTGCGCTGGCTGACCTCGGTCAGCCGCCCGAGATGCAGGCTCAGCCCGGACAGTTCGCCGGAGGTCAGCAGCACGCCCTGGAACACCTGGGGAAACAGTCGCCCGTAGTTGGGCTGGACGGTCGGTAACTTCGGCAGCAGGCCGCCGACCCTCAGTTCGCTGCGTGACAGGCGCAGCCTGGCGGTCGGTTCGAGCCGCGCGTAGTCACCCGCCGCGCCGCCACCCTCGCGGACCGGCAGCAGGCCGGTACCGCTGCGCCCGGCTCCGGAGTCGAAACGAACGCCCAGCTTGCCGAGCAGATCGACACCGATGCCCAGGGTGCCGGCGGTATAGCCCGAGCGGTAGTCGAAGAGGAAGCCCTGGGCCCACTCCTCGCTTTTTGCACGTCCCGCACCATCGCGGAAGTCGCGGTTCATGTAGAAGTTACGCAGGGCCAGGCTGGCCCGGGCGTCCTCGACGAAGCCGTCGGCCAGCGCCGGAGCGCCGTCGCAGGCAAGGCTGGCGAAAAGGGCAAACGCGCATTTCTTGTTGTTGTTCATACGCACTCCGAACGGGCGCCTGGGCGCCTCTTTTTCAGGTAGACATCAGCAACGCTCGAGCACCATGGCCACCCCCTGGCCGACCCCGACGCACAGACTGACCACCGCGTAGCGCCGCTCCAGGCGCTGCAGGCCACGCGCGGCGGTGAGCGCCAGGTGCGCGCCGGAGGCGCCGAGCGGGTGGCCGAGGGCGATGGCGCCGCCATGGGGATTGACCCGTGGGTCGTCGTAGTCCAGGCCGAGCAGCTTCAGGCAGGCCAGGACCTGCGGCGCGAAGGCCTCGTTGATCTCGATCAGGCCGACCTCGTCGAGGCCGATGCCGGCGCGCTGCAACGCGCGGAGGATCGCCAGGTGCGGGCCGATGCCCATCAGCCGTGGCTCGACTCCGACGCTGGCGGAAGCGAGGATTCGCGCCAGCGGGGCAACGCCCTCGCGTTCGCCGATGGCGCGGTCGCCCAGCAGCAGCACCGCCGCGCCATCGTTGATCCCGGTGGCGTTGCCGGCGGTGACCACGCCGTCGGCGAACAGGGGCGGCAAGCGCGCCAGGGCGGCCAGGTCGACCCGCGGGCGCGGATGCTCGTCGTGCTCGACCCACAGCGTCTGGTCCCGGCTTGCGCCGCGCACCGCCACGGGAAGAATCTCCCCGGCGAAGAAACCGGATGCCAGCGCCGCCTGGTAGCGTGCCTGCGAGCCGGCAGCGAAACGGTCGGCCTCCTCGCGTTCGATGCCGAAGGCGCGCGCCACGTTGTCGCCGGTCTCCGGCATGCTGTCGTTGCCATGGCGCTCGACCAGCCGGGGGTTGGCGAAACGCGCGCCGATGGTGCTGTCGAAGACGTTCAGCGCGCGGCTGAAGGCGCTTTCCGCCTTGCCCATGACGAAGGGCGCGCGGGACATGCTTTCGGCACCACCGGCCAGGTACAGCCGGCCTTCGCCGCAACTGATCGCGCGTGCCGCGTCGATCACCGCCGACAGCCCGCTGGCGCACAGCCGGTTGATCGTCTGCCCGGGCAGGCGCGCCGGCAGGCCGGCGGCGAGCAGCGCGTTGCGCGCCAGGTTGCGGCTGTCCTCGCCGGCCTGGTTGGTGCAGCCGAGGATCACATCCTCCAGGTCGTCGACGGCGAACCCACAGGTTTCCGCCAGGCGCGCCAGCAACGCGCCGGCCAGGTCGTCCGGACGCACCGAGGCGAGCGCCCCGGCGTGCCGGCCGAAGGGCGTGCGCAGGCCGGCATAGATATAGGCATCGAGCATGGTGTGTCGCTCCACGAAGGGGTCAGGCGGCCAACGGGCTGTCCGGCTGGCGCAGGGAAAGGCCCAGCTCGGCGCGCCGGCGCAGCCAGGGGCTGGGCCGATAGCGCGGGTCGCCGCTGAGTGCGTGGAGACGCTCGAGGATGCGCAGCACGCGCCCGGCACCGAGGCGATCGCCCCACTCCAGCGGTCCCAGCGGATAGCCGAGGCCGAGACGCACCGCCAGGTCGATGTGCTCCACCGAAGCGATGCCCTGCTGGGCGATGTCGCAGGCCAGGTTGACGATCGCCGCCAGGCTGCGCTGGACGATGAAGCCGGCGCTGTCGCGGATCACCGTCACCCCCGCGCCGTCCCAGGCGAACAGGGCGTGGGCGGCGTCCCGCAGGTCGGGCCGGGTGACCGGGTTGAGCATCAGGCAACGGCGCCGCTCCAGGTCCGACAGCACATCGATGGCCAGGCTGCGCGTCGGATCGACCTCGAAGCGGCGCGCCGCGGTACTGGTGTCATCGCCGAGCGGCGCGAGCAGGCAGAGTGCGGCGGCGGAGGGACGCTCGCCGTTCTCCACCTCGGCGCCCAGGCGCTGCAACAGCGCCAGCAGCGGCGCGCGGTCGTCCTCGTCATCGACCCCCAGCCATACCGGCGGCAACGCAGCCCCGCCGGCGACGGCCGGCGCGACGGCAGGCGGCGGCGCTGTTCCGGCATGGCAATGGAAGCCACGTCCGCTCTTGCGGCCCAGGCGGCCGGCGGCGAGCATCTGGCGCAACACCGGATGCGGGCGGTAGCGCGGCTCCTCGTAGTACTGCCGGTAGATCGACTCCATCACCGGCAGGCTGACGTCGAGACCGACCAGGTCGAACAGCTCGAACGGCCCCATGCGGAACCCGGCGCCCTCACGCAGGACTTCGTCGATCGCCGCCACGGGCGCCACGTTTTCGCCGAGCATGCGCAGCGCCTCGGTGCCGAAGGCCCTTCCGGCATGGTTGACGATGAAGCCGGGGCTATCGCTGGCGCGCACCGCCTGGTGACCCAGGGTCGCCACCAGCGCGCACAGCCGCTCGGCGACCCCGGCGCGGGTGGCGAGGCCGTCGATCACCTCGACCAGGCGCATCAGCGGCACCGGGTTGAAGAAATGCAGGCCGGCGACCCGTCCGGGATCGCGGCAGGCCGAGGCGATGGCGGTGATCGACAGCGACGAGGTGTTGCTGGCGAGGATCGCCTCGTCGTCGAGCACCTCTTCCAACTGGCGGAACAGCGCCTGCTTGGCGCCCAGGTCCTCGATGATCGCCTCGACCACCAGTTGGCAGGCGCAGAGGATCCGCAGGTCCTCGACCACCCGCAGGTTGTTCAGGGCGCGCGCGCTCGCTTCCTGGGTCAGCCGGCCTTTTTCCACCTGCCTGGCAAGCGTTCGGGCGATAGCGTCGCGCGCTTGCGCCGCCGCGCCCTGGCGGCTGTCGAAGAGCAGCACCGAGAGGCCGGCGCAGGCGGCGAGCTGGGCGATGCCCTGGCCCATGGCGCCGGTGCCGACGATGCCGATACGGGTTAGCGGTTGTTCGTTCATTTTCCCAGGTACTCCGCGGTGCGCTTTTCCAGGAAGGCGCGCATGCCTTCCTTCTGGTCGTGGCTGTCGAACAGCAGCTGGAAGGCCTTGCGCTCCAGCGCCAGGGCCTGCTCCAGCGGCAGGTCGGCGCCGGCGGCGAACACCGTGGCGGTTCCGGTGAGTACCACGACCCGGGTTTCGGCGCAGGCGTCGAGACGCTCGACATGCGCGGCCAGCGTCTCGCGCAGGCGCATGTTGAGGGCGTTGAGCCGCGCCGGACGGTTCAGCCGCAACAGGGCCACGCCCTGCTCCGGCCGCTCCAGCAGCACGAGTTCGGGGCACGCGTCCCCCTGGAAGGAATCCATGGCGATCTCCAATTGCTCGGGTAATGGATTGCGCGGCGCCCTGGCGGGCGACTCAGCCGCGGACGATGCCGCGCTGGATCAGCGAGTCGATGACCTCGGCGGACAGCCCCAGTCCGCCGAGGATCTCCCGACTGTTCTCGCCGAGCGCCGGCGGCGCGCTGCGATAACTGGCGGGTGTGCGCGAAAGCTTCACCGGCGAGGCGATGCCACGGTAGCCATCGAGTTCCACCAGCATGCCGCGATGCCGGGTGTGCGGGTGCTCCACCACCCGCTCCACCGTGGCGATGGCGCCACAGGGCACGCCGAGGCGGATCAGCCGTTCGGCCAGCTCGCGCCCGTCATGGGCCGCGAGGCGCTCCTCCAACGCCCGCTTCAACGCCTCGCGGTTCACCGAACGCTTGCCGTTGTCGGCGAAGCGCGGGTCGGTCGGCAACTCCTCGGCGCCCAGGTATTCGCACAGGCGGGCGAACTGGCGGTCGTTGCCGACCGCCAGGAAGATCGGCTCGGTGCCGCTACGGTAGCTGTCGTAGGGCGCGATGTTCGGGTGGGCGTTGCCGGTGCGCCGGGGCGCGCGGCCCGAGGCGAAGTAGTTCGGCAGGTGTGGGTGCAGCAGGGACAGGCCGCAGTCGTACAGGGCGATGTCCACCGACTGCCCGCGCCCGCTCGCCTGGCGCTCGTGGAGGGCGAGGAGGATGCCGGCCACGGCGTTCAGCCCGCTGACCATGTCGACGATCGGCAGACCGATGCGCAGGGCGTCGCCGCCGGCCTCGCCGTTCACGCTCATCAGTCCGGCCATCGCCTGGATCGCCGCGTCGTAGCCGGGCAGCCCGCCGAGCGGGCCGTCGGCGCCGAAGCCGGACACCGCGCAATGGATCAGCCGCGGGAAACGCTCGCGCAACACCTCCTGGTAACCCAAACCCCAGCGCGCCAGGGTCCCGGGCTTGAAGTTCTCCAGCAGCACGTCGGCGTCCTCCAGCAGTCGTAGCAGCAGTTCGATGCCCTGCGGCTGCGCCAGGTCGACGGCGATGCCCTTCTTGTTGCGGTTCACGCCCTTGAAGTAGGACGCCATGCCGCCCTCGAAGGGCGGCCCCCAAGCGCGGGTCTCGTCGCCGCCCAGGGGTTCCAGCTTGATCACTTCGGCGCCGTGGTCGGCCAGCGCCTGGGAACAGTAGGGTCCACCCAGGACCCGGCTGAGATCGATGATTTTCAGGCCACGCAGGGCGCCGACGGGGTTGGTCATGACGACTCTCTGGTTGTTATGGGCGGGGATTGCCGGCAGTCAGGCCGGCAGCAGTTGCATGGCCTCGGCCTGGCTCAACGGCGTTTCGCCGACCAGCCTGCCCAGCAGTTCGGCCTGGCTGGACCAATCCTCCAGGCGCAGCGGGTCGCGCGGCAGCAGCCTGTGCCGGGCGACCAGCAGGGCCAGGGCCAGGCGACGCTGGTCGGGCGCCTGGCGGCTGGCCTCCCAGGCCATGAAGATCGCCGTGCACAGGTGGTAGAGGGCGCTGCCGGCCTGGCGCACCTGTTCGTCCAGGCGCTGCGCGGCGACCCCGGCCATGGTCTCGACGACGCGCTCGAGCAGGCCGTCGAACAGGTCGCGGGCGGCCTTTGGCAACCCGCTGGCGTCGAGCAGGCCGCGCAGGTGGCGGCGCAAGGGTTCCAGCGCCTGTTCACGGCTGACCGCGCGGGCGATGTCCAGCGCCACGATGTTGCTGGTACCTTCCCAGATCGAGCCGAGGTGGGCGTCGCGCACCAGCCGCGCGTCGCTCCACTCCTCGATGTAGCCGACCCCGCCGCGCACTTCCATGGCGTCCCCGGTGACCCGCCGCGCATCGCGACAGGCGCGGAACTTGATCAGCGGGGTGAGGATGCGCACGCACTTCTGCGCCTCGCCGTCGCCGCCGTCGGCGCGCGGCAACAGGGTGGCGATCTGCATGAACATCGAGCGCGCCTGCTCGGTGGGCAGCATCAGCTTGAGCAATTGCTTCTGCATCAGCGGCATCTCCACCAGATACCTGCCGAAGGCGCGGCGGTGGCGGGCGACGAACAGCGCCTCGTTCAGCGCCCGGCGCATCAGGCCGGCGGCGCGCACGCCATTGGACAGGCGCGACATGTTGACCATGTCGGCCATCTGCTGGAAGCCGCGGCCGATCTCGCCGATCAGGTAGGCGCTGGCGCCTTCCAGGCGGACCTCGCCGCTAGCCATGGAGCGGCTGCCCAGCTTGTCCTTCAGGCGGACGATGCGGTAGGCGTTGCGCGAACCGTCCTCGCGAAGCTTCGGCAGGAGGAACAGGGTCACGCCCTTCATGCCTTCCGGCGCGCCCTCGGGGCGTGCGAGGACCATCGCCAGGTCGGCGTCCGGGTTGGAGCAGAACCACTTGTCGCCATACAGCTTCCACTCGCCGCCCTCCTCCCGCGCCACGGTACGGGTTCGCGCCACGTCGGAGCCGGCGGCCTGCTCGGTCATGAACATGGCGCCCTGGAACAGCTCGTCGAAATCCCGCGAGGCCAGGGACGGCAGGTAGCGTTCGACCAGTTCCGGGGCGCCGAACCGGCGCAGGGTACGGGTCAGCGAGTCGGTCATGCTGACCGGGCAGCAGAGGCCGAACTCGGCCTGCACGAACAGGTGGGTGAGCGTGTATTTCACCAGCGGCGGCGGACCGTCCGGGCGATGGCTCATGGCGGCGAGGCCGAGTTCGGCATAGGCGATCCGCTCGAGAGCGATGTAGTCCGGATGCTTGCGGACGCTCTGCCGGTCCTCGCCACGCCGGGTACGCGGTGCCAACACTGGCGGGTTCTTGTCCGCCGCCAGCGCCAGCACGTCGAGCTCGCCGCCGGCGCGGGCGCCGAGGCGCTCGAAGACCGGCCGCCATTCGGCGAGCAGGGCCGGCGGCAGGTACACCTCCAGCAGCCGCTCCAGGGCGGGATCGCAAGTGTAGAGATTCAGCCCGCGGCTGTCGGGGATGTTCAGGGTGTCTTCGGCGAGTACTTCGGGCATGGCGGTCATGGCGCGGCTCCTGCTGGTCTTGCGCCGAGACTAGGGGAGTGCTTCGATAAGCGGCCAATACAAAAAAAATCCTCCACGATAAGAAAAACAGATCGTAGAACCGGTGCCTGCCATGGATCTCAGACAGCTTCGCTATTTCATCGCCGTCGCCGAAGAGCTGCATTTCGGCCGCGCCGCCGCGCGCCTGTTCATCTCCCAGCCGGCGCTGAGCTTCGATATCAAGAAGCTGGAAGAACAGCTGGGCATCCAACTGCTGCTGCGCAACAACAAGTCGGTGAAGCTCACCGGTGCCGGCCAGGTCCTGCTGGTGGAGGCACGCAACCTGCTGCTGCAGGCAGAGAAGGTGAAACGCCTGACCCAGCTGTCCGCCGAGGGCGACGTCGGCCAACTGCGCGTCGGCTTCGTCAACTCCATGCTCTACCGCGGCCTGCCCAGGGCCATGTCCCGCTTCGAACGGGAGCATCCGAACATGGAGGTGGTGCTCGGCGAAATGAACAGCGCGGAACAGGCCCAGGCCTTGCTGCGCGGGCAGATCGACCTGGGCTTCGTGCACTGGGGCAGGCTGCCGGCGGAAATCGTCTCCGAACCCTTGATCAGCGACCCGTTCCTCTGCTGCCTGCCCGCCGGACACCGCCTGGCAGGCCAGGCGCGCCTGGACCTCGCCGAGCTGCGCGACGAAGACTTCATCCTCTTCCCGCGCCACGTCTCCCCGCACTACCACGACCTGATCATCGCCCGTTGCGTGGACGCCGGCTTCAGCCCGCGCATCCGCCACGAGGCGCGCCTGTGGCAGACCGTCGCCGCCATGGTCGGTCTCGGCATGGGCGTCGCGCTGATCCCGGAGACCCTCTGCCTGGCCTGGAGGAACGAGGTGCGCTACCTGGAGATCGAGCCGGCCGGCGCGCGCTCGGAGATCCACGCGATCCTTCCGGCCAGCGAACCCTCCCGGGCGGCGCAGGCGTTCCTGGCGACGCTGAAGAACGGCCTGGACGATGCCTGAGCGAGCGCTGACGGAAAACGTCGATATGGAATCCCTTATCGAGCCATAAGATTAAAAGACTATTGATTCGCGGGGGCGCCACCTAGACTCCGAGGCACCCGGGTCAACACCGACACCTTCCCCGACGACGGAAACCGACGTTTCCGCCCCGCCCCTTCCGAGGGGCGGCAGGGAGCGGCGTGTCGGCGAGAACAACAATAAACAGGACTCGACCCATGCCGCGTACGCCCCGTCCCGAAGACGCCGCCCTGCACACCAAGGCCCGCAGGGCCGGTATCGCCTCGTTCATCGGCACCACCATCGAATGGTACGACTTCTACATCTACGGCCTGGCCGCCGCCCTGGTGTTCGGCAAGGTGTTCTTCCCCGCCGACATGGACCCCGGCCTGGCCACCCTGCTGTCCTTCGTCACCCTCTGGTCGGGCTTCATCGCTCGCCCGCTCGGCGGGATCATCTTCGGCCACCTCGGCGACCGCATCGGGCGCAAGACAACCCTGGTGGTCACCCTGGTCATGATGGGCATCGCCACCACCTGCATCGGCCTGCTGCCGGTCTATGCGCAGATCGGCGTCTGGGCGCCGATCTCCCTGGTGGCGCTGCGTATCGTCCAGGGCATCGCGGTCGGCGGCGAATGGGGTGGCGCCATCCTGATCGCCAGCGAAAGCGCGCCCAGGGGCAAGGGCATCCTCTACGCCGCCTTCGCCCAGCAGGGCTCGCCCACCGGCAACCTCCTGGCGACCCTGGTGTTCTTCGCCCTCAGCGCCCTGCCCGCCCCGGACTTCCTGCTCTGGGGCTGGCGCGCGCCGTTCCTGCTCTCGGCGGCGCTGGTCATCGTCGGCATGCTGATCCGCCTGAAGCTGGAGGAGTCGGAAGACATGAAACGCGTGCTGGCGCAGAAGCGCACGGTGAAGCTGCCGCTCGCCGAGGTGCTGGGCAGGCACTGGAAGATCGTCCTGCTCGGCGCCGGCGTGCTGCCGATCATCCATGTCACCTACTTCAAGAGCACCTTCGCCCTGTCCTGGGCGACCAAGACCCTCGGCTACAGCCAGGGCGCCTTCCTCGGCATCATCGTCATCGCCCTGGTGGTGCAGTTCGTCAGCCAACCCCTCGGCGCGCTGCTCACCTCGCGTATCGACATGCGCAAGGCGGTGTGCCTGATGGTGCTGCCGGAGTTCATCCTGATGCCGGCGATGTTCTTCGCCGTGGAAACCAGGATCTACTGGATCGCCGCCGTCGGCATGTGCCTGGCCACGGTGCCGCACGCGATGTTCTACGGCGCGGTGGGCGGCATCCTTGCCCGCGCCTTCCCGGCGCGGGTGCGCTACACCGGCCTGTCGCTGGCCTACCAGCTCTGCTCGCTGCTGGTCGGCGGCGGCACGCCGGTGCTGGCCCAGTGGATCCTCAACGGCACCGGCAGCATCCTCGGCGTGGCCCTGGCCTCGGCCTGCTATGCGCTGGTCTCGCTGGCCTGCACCCTGGCCCTGCTGCGGATCACCGGCTTCCACGCCAGCGAGCTGTCAACCGCCGAACGCGCCGACGCCGAGGAGCTGCCGCACCGCCCCGTGACTCCCGGCCGCGAAGCGGCGCTGCGCACGCCGGCCCGGTTGCTCGGCGGCAACCCCGGCTAGGGTTCGCCTGCCATCCGCCGCTCATGCTCGAGCAACCAGCGCTTGCGCCACAGGCCGCCACCGTAGCCGGTCAGGGAACCGTCCGCGCCGATCACCCGGTGGCAGGGAATCACGATGGCGATCTGGTTGGCGCCGTTGGCCCGGGCTACGGCGCGCACCGCCGACGGCGAGCCGATCGAGCGGGCCAGCCCGGCATAGCTCCGGGTGGTCCCGCATGGCACTTCGCGCAAGGCCTGCCAGACCGTCCGCGTGAAAGCCGAGGCGTGCAGCGCCAGAGGAGTCCGGAAATGCGTCCGTATGCCGCCGAAGTAGTCGGCGAGCTCCACCTCGATGCTGTCGATCGGGGCGAAGCGACCGAAGCCGATGCGCGAGCCGCTGCGCGCCTGCAGGCGCTTCAGCTCGCCCCCCAGGGCGGGGCGGTCGAAGAACTCCAGCAGATGCAGCGCCTGCGCGTCGGCCACCGCGAGCATGGCACCAAGCGGCGTCTGCAACCAGTCGGCCTTGAGCAACTCGCGTCCGCGCAACTGCGACGGCGGCTCGCCGAGCAGGCGGGCGAAGGCGCTACGGAAGCCGCTGTCCGAGTCGAAGCTGGCATCCAGTTGCGCGTCGATCACCCGCGCGCCCGAGGACAGCCGCTCGGCGCCCTGGCCGAGGCGGCGCAGGCGAGCCATTTCCAGGAAGGTCACGCCGAACTGGCGCTTGAAGGCGCGGCGGACGGTGGACGGGTCGTAGCCCAGCGCCGCGAGGTCATTTTCGAACCAGCGCCGCTGCGGCTGCCGGCCGAGGCGCTGGAGCAGGTCGCTGACCAGCGGCTCCTGCGCGCCGACCCGCTCCAGCGGCCGGCAGCGCAGGCAGGGCCGGAAACCGGCCTCGACGCAGCCCTTGATCGAATCGAAGAACTGCGTGTTCTCGCGCCTGGGCTTGCGTGCCGGGCAGGTCAGGCGGCAGAACACCCCGGTGCTCTTCACCCCGACGAAGGCGAAGCCGTCGTAGGCGGGATCGCGCGCCAGCAGCGCGGCGTACAGGGTGTCATCGTCGGGTAGGGGCGAGAACAGCGGCGCGGTATGCATGGCCGACTCCGGAACCTGGGAAGCGATGGATAGCCACTCTAGGCCAGGAGTCGGGCTCTTGCCGCCGCGAATCGGGCGTCGATTCCACCTCAGCCTTCCTCGAAGCTCATCTCCGGCGGCGGCTCGCGGAAGCCCCGGGTGATCGCCGCCAGGTAGACGGCGCCCAGCGCCAACCAGCAAAGTCCGAGGACGATCGCCAGATGATCGAGGCTGGCCATCAGCCACAGGTCGGCGAGCAGGCCGATCGCCGGGAACACCAGGAACAACAGGGTTTCCCGCGCACCGCGGCGTTCGGCGCCGAGATAGTAATGGAAGATCACCGACAGGTTGACCAGGCTGAAAGCGAGGAAGGCGCCGAAGTTGATGAACGAGGTCGAGGTGGTCACGTCCATCTGCAACGCCAGCAGGGCTACCACGCCGCACAGGACGATGCTGTTCACCGGCGTCTCGAAGCGCTTGCCCAGGCGGCCGAAGAACGGCCGCGGCAGCACGCCGTCGCGGCCCATGGCGAACAGCAGGCGCGAAGCGCTGGCCTGGGCCGACAGCCCGGAGGTGAACTGGCCGACGATCAGCCCGACCAGGAAGAAGCTGACGAACAGGTCGCCACCGATGTTGCGGGCGATCTCGTAGGCCGCCGAGTCCGCGCTGTCGAAGGCGAACGACGGGTGCGCCAGCTGCACGAAGTACGAGGTGACGATGAAGATCAACCCGCCCAGCAGGGTGATCAGCAGGATCGCGCGCGGGATGTTGCGCCGCGGATCGCGGGTTTCCTCGGTCAGCGTGCTGACCGCGTCGAAGCCGAGGAACGAGTAGCAGGCGATCGCCGCTCCGCCCATCACCAGCGGCACCTGCAGGTCGCCGCCGAGCAACGGTTGCAGCGACCACAGCGGCTTGCCCGGATCGCCCAGCACGTAGTGCACGCAGAGCGCGACGAAGGCGGCGAGCACCAGGAACTGCACCAGCATCAGCAAGCCGTTGACGTTCTTCGCCAGGCGCAGGCCGACGATATTGATCGCCGTGGTCACGCCGATGAACGCCAGCACCCAGACCGCGTTGGGCACCGCGGGGAACGCCGAGTGCAGGTAGGCGGCGCCGATCAGCCAGATCGCCATGGGCAGGAACAGGTAGTCGAGCAGCACCGCCCAGCCGGCGATGAAGCCGAGCGCGGGACTGATCGCCTTGCGCACATAGGTGTAGGCCGAGCCGGCGACCGGGAAGGCGGCCGCCATCCGTCCGTAGCTGAGGGCGGTGAAGAGCATCGCCAGCGACGCGGCGAGGTAGGCGGCGGGAACGTGCCCTTGGGTGGTCTCGGCGAGGATGCCGAAGGTGCCGAGGACAATGATGGGGGTCATGTAGGCGATGCCGAACAGCACCACGGAACCCAGCGACAGGGTGCGCTTGAGTCTGGCCATTACTGCTTACTCCGGAATTATCGTTTGTTATGGCAGTGGCCCGCAGCCGGCCAGGCCGCGGGGCGCAGGGGCCTCCCCTCACCCGGGAGACCGGCGGACGCTCGGGCGCCCATCGTTGTGCTACGGCTTTCCGGGCCGATCCTCGCCCGCTCGCCGGCGGACGGAGGACGACGCGACGCTCCTGTCGCGCCGTGGTGAATCAGGGAATCAGCAGCTCGCGCAGGCCGTCCGGGTGCTCGCGGCGCTCGCCGGGCAGGACCAGGCGCCGTTCTTCCAGGTAGCGGTAGTCCCGACGCGCGCCCTGCAACCGGCCGAGGTCCAGTTCGACGATCTGCCGGCATTCTTCGCGCCCGGCCTCGCAGAGCAACTGGCCGTAGGGATCGACCACCGCGCTGCCGCCGGCGAAGACCAGCCCGCCGTCGCCATGCCCGACGCGGTTGACCATCACCGCGTAGGCCTGGTTCTCCATGGCGCGGGCCATGATCGCGGTGCGGTGGGTCGGGCCGTAGGGGTCCATGTTGCCGTTGGTCACGATGATCAGCTCCGCGCCCAGTTGGCCGAGGGCCCGCGCGCTTTCCGGGAACTCGATGTCGAAGCACACCAGCAGGCCGACCCGGATGCCGTTCCACAGGGTGGTGGCGTAGCGGTCGCCGGGGGTGAAGATGCCGCGGTCGGAGGCCCACAGGTGGGTCTTGCGGTATTTCAGGGCGATGCCGTCGGGAGCGATCAGCACGGTGGTGTTGTAATAGCGGCCGGCATCCGCCTCGGCGATGCCGATCGCCACCGAGACGTTGCGTTCACGGGCGGCGCGCTGCACCGCGCGGACCGTCGGGCCGTCGAGCGGCTCGGCGAGGGCGGCGATATTGTCTTCGCTGGGGAAGCCGGTCAGGTGGGTTTCCGGGAACACCACCAGCTCGGTGTCCGCCGCGCAGCCGGCGATGGCCGCCAGGGCGCGTTCCAGGTTATGCGCGGTGTCGCCATCGCGACCGGCGATCTGGACGAGTTCGACTTTCATCGGAATTCCTTGTTGTTCTCGGCGCTGTTCGGCACGCGCGCTGTTCGAATGCAGGGGTCGGCACAGTATGCTTGGCGTTCCCCGCGCCGATAATTACGTCCGAGGGTTAACCCAACAGGGGTAGATGATGAGTTTCACCTTGCAGGATATCGCCTGGCACCGCTCCGTCGGACAACTGGTCGAAGCGCTGGACGCACCGGACTTCTGGATCCGCCTGGTGCGCCTGCTCGACCAGTATGTGCCCTTCGACAGCTGGGTGGCCCTGCTTTTCAGCCAGGGCCGCCCCCAGGTGTTCGCCGAGTGCCCGGGGGCCGACGGCGGGCCGGACCCGCTGTTCCAGGACTACCTGCGCGGTCTCTACCTGCTCGACCCGTTCTACATCGCCAGCCGCGAGAATCCGGGGAGCGGCCTGTTCCGCCTGGCCGACGTGGCCCCGGAGTGCTTCGAGCAGACCGATTACTACCAGCGCTACTTCCGCCTCAACGTGGTGGCCGATGAGATCCAGGTCAACGTGCAACTGGCCGGCGAACGCACCCTCTGCCTGTCGCTCGGCTCGCGGCAGCGCTTCACGCCGGAACAGCTCGCCGTGCTCGGCCTGGTGCGGCCCTGGGTGGCCGGGCTGATGCGCCAGCGCCTGGCCTTCGAGGACGAGGTGTTGAACAGCCCGGCGCCGCCGGAGCCGGGCTGGCAGGGCTCGCTGGAGAAAGTCGCGGAACAGATGGGTACGCCACTGACCGCGCGCGAACTGGAAGTCGGCCGGCTGATGCTCAGCGGCTGCTCGAGCAAGGAGATCGCCCGCAAGCTGGCGATCTCGGCGGAAACCGTGAAGGTCCATCGCAAGCACATGTACGGCAAGCTCGGCATCAAGTCGCAGTCCGAGCTGTTCGGCCTGTTCCTCCAGGCCCAGGGCTGACGGGACGGTGGTCCGCCCCGTCGCTGCTCAGCGGCGCTTGATCTTCGGCTTCGGCCGGCCCTGCACGCACTTGAAGCGCGGGTTCGACTTGCAGATCACGTAGAGCCGGCCGCGACGCTTCACCACCTGGCAATCGCGGTGGCGCAGCTTGGCCTGTTTCAGCGAGGCGAGGACTTTCATCAGGCCCCCTTGCCGCCGACGAAACCGGCGAAACGCTTGTTGAACCCGGCCACGCGACCTTCGCTCTTGGTCTTGCGCTGTTCGCCGGTGTAGACCGGGTGCGAGGCGCTGGAAACGTCCAGGGTCACGTAGGGATAGGTCTTGCCGTCGGTGTGGGTGTGGGTCTTGTCGGTCTCCGCGGTGGAGCCGATCAGGAAGAACACGTCGGCCGAGGTGTCGTGGAACAGCACCGGGCGGTAATCGGGATGGATGCCGGGTTTCATAGGATAGCCTCCTGGATAATGTTATATAGTTACATATTACTCCGATAAGAATAATTCGCAACTCCGTAGGAAGTTTCCTTCGACCATTCGGCCGACCGATCATCCAGACACAATAATTAGCTTGCTTTCTATCCCCGTTTGTTTCCCATAATCAGCGCTTGGTTAGCGCGGGGGGACCCGTCGTAGACGCCTCGAAGAAGGTGACTACCCATTTGAACCGAAGCCTGAAGATCGGAGACGTGATGAATCTGTCGCTACTCAGTCGCTATGCGTTTTTCGCCTGTATCGTCCTGCTCACCCTGCTCAGCCTGCCGTTCCTCGGCAGCTTCGAGTGGCTCTGGCCATTCACCCTGCTGGGCGTGGCGCTGAGCCTGCTCGGCCTGTTCGACCTGATGCAGACGCCCCATGCGGTGCGCCGCAACTATCCGATCCTGGGCAACATCCGCTATCTGGTCGAAGGCATCCGCCCGGAGATCCGCCAGTACCTGCTGGAGGCCGATGGCGACGCCCTGCCCTTCTCCCGCGCCCAGCGCTCGCTGGTCTACTCGCGGGCGAAGAACGAAAGCTCGGAAAAACCCTTCGGCACACTGATCGACGTGTACACCGCCGGCTACGAGTTCATCAGCCACTCGATGCGCCCGGCGCCGCTCAGCGATCCCTGCGAGTTCCGCGTCGACATCGGCGGTCCGCAATGCAGCAAGCCTTACTCCGCCTCGCTGTTCAACGTCTCGGCGATGAGTTTCGGCGCCCTCAGCGCCAACGCCATCCGTTCGCTGAACCGTGGCGCGCAGATGGGCAACTTCTACCACGACACCGGCGAGGGCAGCATCAGCCCCTATCACCGCGAGAACGGCGGCGATCTGGTCTGGGAACTGGGCAGCGGCTACTTCGGCTGCCGCACCCGCGACGGCAAGTTCGACCCTGAACGCTTCGCCGCGCAGGCCCTCGACCCGCAGGTGAAGATGATCGAGATCAAGCTCAGCCAGGGCGCCAAGCCGGGCCACGGCGGTATCCTGCCCAAGCACAAGGTCACTCCCGAGATCGCCGCCACCCGTGGCGTGCCAATGGGCGAGGACTGCGTTTCGCCGTCGCGCCACAGCGCCTTCTCCACGCCTATCGAGCTGATGCAGTTCATCGCCCAGTTGCGCGAGCTGTCCGGCGGCAAGCCGGTCGGCTTCAAGTTTTGCCTGGGCCATCCATGGGAGTTCATGGGCATCGCCAAGGCCATGCTGGAGACCGGCATCCTCCCCGACTTCATCGTCGTCGACGGCAAGGAAGGCGGCACCGGCGCGGCGCCGCTGGAGTTCACCGACCATATCGGCGTGCCGCTGCGCGAGGGCCTGCTGTTCGTCCACAACACCCTGGTCGGCCTCAACCTGCGCGACAAGATCAAGGTCGGCGCCAGCGGCAAGATCGTCAGCGCCTTCGACATCGCCAGCGTGCTGGCCACCGGCGCGGATTGGGCCAACTCGGCGCGCGGCTTCATGTTCGCCATCGGCTGCATCCAGTCGCAGAGCTGCCATACCAACAAGTGCCCGACCGGCGTCGCCACCCAGGACCCGTTGCGCCAACGCGCGCTGGTGGTGCCGGACAAGGCCGAGCGGGTGCGCAACTTCCACCGCAACACCCTCAAGGGCCTGGCCGAGATGCTCGCCGCGGCGGGCCTGGAGCACCCCTCGCAGCTCGAAGCCAAGCACCTGGTGCGCCGCATCACCGATACCGAGATCCGCCTGTTCTCGCAGTTGCACTACTTCCTCAAGCCCGGCGAACTGCTCTCCGGCAAGATCGAAGGCGAGTTCTACGAGCGCATGTGGAACATGGCGCGAGCCGACAGCTTCGACGCGGCGGCCTGAACCGCCGCCCCGCACGCAAAAAAAAGCCGGAGGCAGCGATGCCTCCGGCTTTTTCATGTCCGCGAAGATCAGCCCAGCAGGATGGTCGCCCAGGTCACGGTGATCACGGTCAGGGCCACGAACTGCGCGGCGCTGCCCATGTCCTTGGCGTTCTTCGACAGCGGGTGGCGTTCCAGCGAGACACGGTCCACGGTGGCCTCGATCGCCGAGTTGAGCAATTCGACGATCAGAGCCAGCAGGCACACCGCGATCATCAGGGCGCGCTCGCCGCGGCTGACGTCGAGCAGGAAGGCCACCGGGATCAGCACCACGTTGAGCAGCACCAGTTGACGGAAGGCCGCTTCGCCGCGGAAGGCGGCGAGGAAGCCGGCGAGGGAGTAGCCGGTGGCGTTGAGGATACGCTTGAGGCCGGTCTGGCCTTTGAAGGGAGAAGGCGACACGTCGGGGTCTCATCGATTCGGAAGGCCGGCAGTCTAGCCACCGGCTGGTCAAAAAAGCGTTAAGCCGTTTCTCAATGAGAAGCCGGAACCGTCTCCATTTGTTGCAACAGCAGCGCCGCCTGGGTCCGGGTACGCACGTTGAGCTTGCGGAAGATCGCCGTGACGTGGGCCTTTACCGTCGCCTCGGAAACGTTCAGGTCGTAGGCGATCTGCTTGTTCAGCAACCCTTCGCAGACCATGGTCAGGACCCGGAACTGTTGCGGGGTGAGGCTGGCGAGTCCGGCGCTGGCGGCCTTGGCCTCCTCGCTGAGGGCTTCGGCGGCGGCGTCCTGCGGCGGCCACCAGGTGTCCCCGTCGAGCACCGCGCGCACCGCCTGCTGCAGGGTTTCCAGCGGACTGGACTTGGGAATGAAGCCGCTGGCGCCGAACTCGCGGGAGCGCTGCACCACGGCGGCCTCCTCCTGGGCGGAGATCATCACCACCGGCACCTGCGGGTATTGTCCGCGCAGCAGCACCAGGCCGGAGAAGCCGTAGGCCCCCGGCATGTTGAGGTCCAGCAGGACCAGATCCCAATCGGCCTTCTCGTTCAGGCGCGCTTCCAGTTCGGCGATGCTGGCGGCTTCCACCAGGCGTACGTCGGGGCCCAGGCCCAGGGTGAGGGCCTGGTGCAAAGCGCTGCGGAACAGGGGGTGATCGTCGGCGATCAGGATCTCGTAAGAAGCCATGACATGTCCTAGGTTATTCGGCCCAGCCGAGGCGGCGCTCAGGATGCCGACCGAGGGCGGACCGGTCAAGCCGAATGAGGGAAACCTCGTACGCCGCGTTCGTCTTTTCAAACACCCCGGCTTGCTGGCAGAGTGGCGAACCCTCTCCGCCCCGTCGAGCGAGCCATGCGAAGCCAAGCCCTGCGTGCCGATATCCTGATGCTGATCACCGCCATGATCTGGGGGGTGTCGTTCGTCGCCCAGCGCCTGGGGATGGATGCCATCGGACCGTTCCTCTATACCGGCCTGCGCTTCGTCCTCGGTGCCCTGGTGCTGGTGCCACTGCTGATGCTGCGCTCGCGACGCGAAGGCGCGCAACCCTTCAATCGCGGGCAGTTGCTCGCCGGGATCATCCTCGGCGTCGCCCTGACCACCGGGATCAACCTGCAGCAGGTCGGCCTGCTGTTCACCAGCGTGACCAACTCCGGCTTCATCACCGGCCTCTATGTGATCGTCGTGCCGTTGCTCGGCCTGCTGTTCGGCCAGCGCGCCGGCCTGGGCACCTGGCTGGGCGCGTCGCTGGCGGTGGTCGGCATGGCCCTGCTGAGCATCGGCCCCGGCTTCCAGGTCGCCTCCGGCGACTGGCTGCAACTCACCGGCGCGCTGGTCTGGGGCGCCCATGTGCTGCTGGTGGGCCTGTTCGCCAGCCGCTACGACCCGATCCGCCTGGCCTTCCTGCAGTTCGCCACCTGCGCGGTGGTGAGCCTGCTGCTGGCGCTGGTCTTCGAGGAAATCCACTGGGACGCCATCGTCCAGGCCGGTCCCGCCCTGCTGTACGGCGGCCTGCTCGGCGTCGGTACCGGCTTCACCCTGCAGGTAGTGGCGCAGAAACACGCCATCGCCTCCCACGCGGCAATCATCCTGTCCCTCGAAGCGGTGTTCGCCGCCATCGCCGGTGCCCTGTTCCTCAGCGAGACCCTGCACCTGCGCGGCTATTTCGGCTGCGCCCTGATGCTGGCGGGCATGCTGGTGGCGCAGTTGTGGCCACGCGGGCTCGCCGCCGAAGCGCGCCCGGCCTGATCGCGCTCAGCCGCGGAACGGCGCCAGGGCACGGTGCGCCGGGCTGTCCTCGTCCAGCGGAATGTGCCGCTTGGCGCCCAGGTAGCGTTCGCTGAACACCTCCAGGTAGGCACCCAGCGCCTCGCCCGCCGCCACGTCGCCGGCCAGTTCCAGGCACAGCGCCGCCACCTCGGCGGTGCACAGGTGCTCGCCGCGGGTCGAGCGGCGCAGGCGGTAGCGCGAGAGTTGCTCGGGCAGCAGGCTGAGCACCGGGAAACGCTCCAGGTAAGGGCTCTTGCGGAACATCTTGCGCGCCTCGGTCCAGGTCGCGTCGAGCAGGATGAACAGCGGCCGCTTGCCTTCCGCCGGCGGGCCGACCGCGTTCACCACCCGCTCCGCCGCCGAGTATTCGCCGGGGAACACCAGGTACGGCTGCCACTGCGGGTCGTCCAGCAGCGCCAGCAGGCGCGGATCGACCTCGGTGCGCGACCAGCCGAAGGCGAAGGTGTCGGCCACGCTATCGGCGATCAGCCAGCCGGTGTTGGTCGGCTTCAGCGCCTCGATGTCGTGCATGATCAGGCACATGCCGGCGCGCGCCTCGACCCGCGGCCGCCAGGCACACATGCAGTAGCTCGGCAGCAGTCGGCAGCGTTCGCAGCGCGGCATCCGCGAACCGCGCGCGACGAAGGGTTTCAGGCTGCGCGCCAGGCGCTCCTGGCGCAGGCGGGAAACGGCATGGCTCATCGGACGGACTCCCGATGCGGGCAGGACGGGCGAAGGAACATCGAAGACTCGGGGAAACGGGGCTGGAAAGCGATTGCGAAATTCTACCAGAGCCCGCGTGGTTCCTGCTTTGTCGGACAACTTTCGCGCCCCCGGAAAAAAATTCTTTGCAGGGGCCTTCCACGTCTAGTTAGAGCGGTATGCGATCCCTATAATCCGCCCCCTTTTCGACACCGGGCAGCCGGCCCCGCCCGCTGACCTTACCGCTTCTCCAGACCAGTGACGCCCCCTTGCTCGAGATCCGCAACGTGACCCGCCGCTTCGGCGACTTCACCGCCGTCGACAATGTCAGCCTGACGATCAACACCGGCGAATTCTTCACCCTCCTCGGCCCCTCCGGCTGCGGCAAGACCACCCTCCTGCGCATGCTCGCCGGCTTCGACCAGCCGGACAGCGGCGAGATCCGCCTGGACGGCCAGGACCTCGCCGCCGTCGAGCCGGAGAGGCGCCCGGTGCATACGGTGTTCCAGAGCTATGCGCTGTTCCCGCACATGAGCGTGGCGCAGAACATCGCCTTCCCGCTGAAGATGGCCGGCGTGGCCAGGAGCGAGATCGACGCCCGCGTCGAGCAGGCGTTGAAGGATGTACGCCTGGCGGACAAGGGCGGGCGCATGCCGACCCAGCTTTCCGGCGGCCAGCGCCAGCGCGTGGCGATCGCCCGCGCGCTGATCAACCGGCCGCGCCTGCTGCTGCTCGACGAACCGCTGTCGGCACTGGACGCCAAGCTGCGCGAAGAAATGCAGATCGAGCTGATCAACCTGCAGAAGGAGGTCGGCATCACCTTCGTCTATGTCACCCATGACCAGGGCGAGGCCCTGGCGCTGTCGCACCGCATCGCGGTGATGAACCAGGGCCGGGTGGAACAGCTGGACGCCCCGGAAACCATCTACAGCTTCCCACGCAGTCGTTTCGTCGCCGACTTCATCGGCCAGTGCAACCTGCTCGACGCCACAGTCAAGGCGGTCGACGGCGAGCGCGTGCGCATCGACCTCCGGGGCCTGGGCGAGGTCCAGGCGCTGAAGTCCTTCGACGCCCAGCCCGGCGAGCCCTGCGTGCTGACCCTGCGGCCGGAGAAGATCCGCCTGGCGCAGAGCGTCACCGCCGACAGCGACGAGGTGCATTTCCGCGGCCGCGTCGCCGAACTGCTCTACCTGGGCGACGTGACCCTGTACATCGTCGAGCTGGAGAACGGCGAGCGCCTGGAAACCCTGCTGCCCAACGCCACCCCTGGCCGGGCCAGGTTCTTCGAGGTGGGCGACGCGGTGGAAGCCGCCTGGCGCTTCGATGCCGGCCACCTGGTCAGGGCCTGACACGATGAGAAAGAACCTCGGCAAGTGGCTGCTGGTCTGGCCACCGCAAGCGTATCTGCTGTTCTTCTTCCTGGTCCCGGCGCTGATCATGCTGTTCGCCTCGTTCCGCTTTCCCGGCGACTACGGCGGCCTGGCGCCCTGGATGTACCGCGAGGACGGGCGGACCGTCTACGACCTCAGCGTGGAGAACTACACCCGGCTCACCGAGAGCTGGGTGTACCTGCAACTGTTCGGCAAGTCCTTCGGCTACGCCCTGGTCACCACCCTGGCCTGCCTGCTGCTCGCCTACCCGGTGGCGACCACCCTCGCCCGGGCCCCGGCGAAGTGGCGCAACCTGCTGATCCTGCTGGTGATCCTGCCGTTCTGGAGCAACCTGCTGGTGCGCGTCTACGCCTGGATGATCATCCTCTCGCCGTCCGGAGCCCTGACCCGCGGGATCAACGCCACGCTGGACCTGTTCGGCGCGCAGCCGATCAGCCTGATGTTCACTCCGTTCGCGGTGATCCTGTGCATGGTCTACGTGCACCTGCCGTTCATGATCCTGCCGCTCTACGCCAACCTGGAGAAACACGACCCGGCCCTGCTCCACGCCGCCCAGGACCTCGGCGCCGGTCGCTGGCAGCGCTTCTGGCGGGTGACCTTCCCGCTCTCGCTGCCGGGCGTGGCCGCCGGCGCGGCACTGGTGTTCATCCCGGTGCTGGGGATGTTCGCGATCCCCGACCTGGTCGGCGGCACCGACGGCATCATGATCGGCAACCTGATCAAGAGCCAGTTCCTCGACTCCCGCGACTGGCCGTTCGGCAGCGCGCTGTCGATCGCCCTGACCGGCTGCATCCTGCTGCTGGTGGCCCTCGGCATGGGTGCCGCGCGCGCCCGCAAGGGAGGTGCCCATGCGTAGGCCCTACCTGCTCTGGAGCGCCACCGCGCTGGTGTACCTGTTCCTCTATGTACCGCTGGTGATCGTGGTGCTGTATTCCTTCAACGACTCGCGGCTGAACGCCGAGTGGGTCGGCTTCACCCTGGACTGGTACCGCAAGCTGCTCGGCAACCGCGACATGCTCCAGGCCGCCGCCAACTCGCTGGTCATCGCGCTGGTCTCGGCCAGCGTGGCGACCCTGCTCGGCACCCTCGCCGGGGTCGCCCTGCATCGCTTCAAGCTACGCGTGCTGCCCCTGCTGGTGCTGACCCCGATCGCCATTCCGGAACTCCTGATGGGGGTCTCGCTGGTGATCTTCTTCATCGGCCTGAACATGAGCCTGGGCATGCTTTCGGTGACCCTCGCGCACATCACCTTCTCGGTCGGCTTCGTCGCCCTGGTGGTGCAGGCGCGCATGTCGGGCATGGACGAAAGCCTCACCGAGGCGGCCCGCGACCTCGGCGCCACGCCCTGGCAGAGCTTCCGCCTGGTGACCCTGCCGCTGATCATGCCGGGCATGGTCGCCGGCGCGCTGATGGCCTTCACCCTGTCCATCGACGACTTCGTGATCACCTTCTTCACCGCCGGCGGTGGCTTCGCCACCCTGCCGACGCAGATCTACACCATGATCAAGATCGCCGTGACGCCCGAAGTGAACGCCGTCTCCACCCTGCTGATGCTGCTCACCCTGGCGCTGATCGTGATCGCCTCGAAACTCTCCCCCAGCGCCATCAAGGGCCACTGATCCGCCGAAACCCGCGGGCCTCGCGCAGAGGCCCGCGGCCTTGCCCTGCTCCGGTTTCCGGAGCCCTGCCACCCCGTAACAAGGAACCATGATGAAAAAGCTGTTGCTCGTCGCAACCCTCATGGCAGGAGCCGCCCAGGCCACCGCCGCCGAGAAGCTGTATCTGTTCAACTGGAACGACTACATCGCCGAGGACACGGTGAAACGCTTCGAGCAGCAATGTGGCTGCGAGCTGGTGCAGGAGTTCTATTCCGGCACCGAGGAGATGATGGCCAAGCTGGCCGCCGGGGCCAGCGGCTACGACGTGATCATCCCGACCCAGAACGCGGTCGAGGCGCTGGCCCGCAAGGGCGACCTGGTGGAACTGGACAAGAACCGCCTGGCGAACCTGAAGAACGAGGACGCGGGCTACCTGGACAAGGACTTCGACAAGGGCAACCGCTACTCCCTGCCCTACGCCTTCACCACCACCCTGGTCGGCTACAACAAGACCGAACTGGACAAGCTGGGCATCGACCCGGCCGACTGGTCGGTGATCTTCGACCCAGCGGTCCTGGAGAAGATCAAGGGCAGGGTCACGGTGATGGACGACCCGCAGGAACTGTTCGGCGCCGCCCTGAAGTACCTCGGCCACTCCGCCAACGACACCGATCCGCAGCACTGGAAGGAAGCCCAGGCGCTGATCCTCGCCGCCAAGCCGTACTGGGCCGCGTTCAACTCGTCGAGCTATATCAAGGAGCTGACCCTGGGCAACATCTGGGTCGCCCATGGCTACTCCAGCGACATGTACCAGGCCAGGGCCGACGCGGAAGCTGCCGGCCGAGCCTTCAAGGTCGACTTCGCCCTGCCCCGCCAGGGTGCGGTGCTGGCCATCGACAGCATGGTGATCCACAAGGGCTCGAGGAACCCCGACCTGGCCTACCGCTTCATCGACTTCATGCTCGACGGTCGGAACGCTTCCGAACTGACCAACCAGATCGGCACCGGCACGCCCAACGCCGCCGCCCAGCCCTTCATCAGGCCGGAGATCAGGACGCTCGCCGCACTCTTCCCGGACGCCGCCACCCAGGCCAGGCTGGAGCCGCTGAAGGACCTGAACTCGCGCCAGCGACGCGCCCTGAACAGGCTCTGGACCGAGATCAAGCTGCGCTGATCCGCGCCGCCATCGACGAAAGGGCGACCCTCGGTCGCCCTTTTGCGTTTCCGTGCCCCACCCCGAACGCGGTAACATGGCGCCCATTCGCCACCGTCCGTCCCGGGAAAGGGCCGACGGAAACAATTCGGCCCCTGCGTCGGTCGAATCCGCTTATTGCCCCAGGAGACCTTCATGTCGCGCTTCATGGCCCTTGCCCTTTGTTTCGTCCTGCCCACCGCCGCCCATGCCGCCTCGCTCAAGGATTTCGAACTGAGCAAGATGCTGGAGAAAGTGGCCAAGGAAAGCAGCGTAGGCACTCCCCGCGCCATCAACGAAGACATCCTCGACCAGGGCTACACCGTCGAAGGCAACCAGCTGATCAACCACCTCAGCGTGCGCGCCAGCCACGCCGAACGCATGCGCTCCAACCCGGACAGCGTGCGCAGCCAGCTCGGCGACAGCGTCTGCAGCAACACCGGCTATCGCCAACTGCTCGCCCGTGGCGCGATCCTCACCTACAGCTTCACCGAGTACAAGACCAACCAGCCGGTCGCCACCGAACGCTTCGATGCCGGCAGCTGCCGCATCCAGGGCAAGAAGTAAGCGCGCCGCGCGGCCGCCATGCTGGACAAGCAGCATCTGCTGAAGATCGCCCGGACGCCGATGCCGTTCGGCAAGTACCAGGGACGGATGCTGGTCGACCTGCCGGAGGAGTACCTGCTGTGGTTCTACAAGAAGGGCTTCCCGCCCGGTGAACTCGGGCGGCTGATGCAACTGACCCTGGAACTGAAGATCGACGGGCTGGACGGGCTGCTCAAGCCGCTTCGTCCCCCCGCTCCGTAGGCGAATGACGTCGCCGACGTTATCCGCCGATCCCCCGCCCCCCTGCCTTCTCCAAGCACCCGCCCTGCCGAACTCAACGCAACAACGCCGGGTCGCCCTTGCCGGCCACCGCTGCCGCTTCCTCCGGGGTCAGCAGCGCGGTGCGCGGCACCTCCATCAGCCGGGCACAAGCCGCCAGCACGTTGCCCCAGCAGGCTCGGTTGGCGAACTGCATGCCCGCTTCGTCAAGGGTCCCGCCCCGGTTGCGGTAGCCGAGCACCGAGGTGCGCCGCGCATCCGGAAGGATCGGCCAGAGATGTCCGCGCGCCACTTCCGCACGCATATGGGTGAGCAGCACCCGGCGCTCATGGCTATCGGGGAACAGCCGCGCCACCAGCGCCTCGTCGGCCACCGCCTCGACCTCCCAGCGATCGCGCGGCGCGCGGAAGCGTCCCGGCTCCTGCAGGTAGACCAGCCGGTAGGCCTGCCCGGCCTCGGCCAGGCGCTGCGCCGCGCGGCGCATCTGTTCGAGCTGGTAGCTGCCGTTGGCGATCAGCAGCAACGGGTCGGAGCCGCAGCGCTCCTCGACCAGGATGGCGCCGTCGCGTGCCAGGCGCTCGGCCTGGTCGGCGTCGAACACCATCGGTCGGTCGCGCTTGGGAATCACCAGGCAGGCCAGCTGCCCCCGGCTGCGGTAGATCGTCGGCAGCAGCGCCAGGGCGCTGTTGTGGTCGGCCGGGAAGAGCACCCGGACCATGTCGCTCATCTCGCCAAGCAGGGCTTCGCAGAAGGTGGTGTCCTGGTGCGACTGCTGGTTCTTGCCGTTCTCCCAGGTATGCGAAGTAGCGACCAGCGGCCAGCCCAGCCAGCCGGCCGGGCGCCCGACCTCCTTCTGCTGACGGGCGAAGATCAGGCTCTGGCGCACCGCGCCGAGCATCTTCACGCAGAACGCCTCGTAGCTGGCGACCAGGTTGAGCCCGCCCTGGTTGGCCAGGCAGGCGGACACCACCGCCTCCTCGTTGAGCGCGGTGATGACCTTCCCGCTCACCGATTCCAGTTCGCTCTCCGGTTCGCTGACCCGATGCCTTAGCGCCTTGAGCACGCCGCCGAGGCGGTTGCTGGCGAGTTCGTCGGGATTGCCGACGCGGGCGCGCAGGTCGGGGTTGGCCTCCACCAGTTCGGTGTAGAAACGGTCCAGCGCGGCCATCGGCGAACAGGCGTCGTCGCGATAGCGCAACGGCGGGATGATCGGCTCGATGGGGTGGCGCATGGCCAACGGGTTGTCCCGCTCCAGCGGACGCTCGCCGCGCAGTTCGATGAACAGCCGGCGCGCCAGTTCGAGGGCCTCCGGCTCGACCCACAGCTCCCGGGCATGCTGGTTGAACAACTGCCGGGCATGCTCGTCGTCGCGCGGGTTGCCCGGCAGCGGCAGGTTGTGCGCGGCGTTGCTGCCGGCGCCATGGAAACCGAAGCCCTTGACCGTCTCGGCGATACCGTAGGGAATCGGCAGGGGGTAGCGGAGGATCCCGCTGTTCTTCTCCTGCACCCGCCGCTCCAGGCGCTGCTCCATTTCCCAGAGCGTACAGACGAAGGCGGCCGGGTCGCGCCCATCGAAGCTGATCGGGTCGAAGCCGCAACGGCGCAGGTGCAGCTTGAAGCCCTCCAGGCCCTCGTGGGTGCCCAGCTCGGTGCGCTGCTCGATGCGCCGGCCATTGGCGATCATCACCGGCAGCGCCGCCCCGCAGTCCTCGGCCCGCCACCAGCGCGGGATCCAGTCGCTGCCGCGTTGTTCCTCGGCGGCGCCATCGGAGAGGAACGCCACCAGGGTCTCGCCGGGCAATGGCATGTGCGCGTACTGCAATTCGGCGAAGCCCAGGTAGCCGCCTTCGGCGATACCGCCGGCCGTATGCGGGTTGACATGGCTGCCGAGCGGCGCGGCAGGCGCGCCGTTGGGCGCCTGGGCGTAGCCATAGAAGTCCTGCAGCAGGCGGTTCAGCCCTTCCTCGCCGCCGGCATAGGCGCGCTCCTGCTCCGGATGCAGGTTGCCGGTAAGCACGTTGAGCGCATCGATGGCGGCCACGCAGTGGCCCTGGCCCATCAGCCAGCCGCGGGTCCTGCCGGTCAGGGCGTTCAGTGCCAGGTAGCCGGCGTAGGCCGGCACCATGTTCAGGGCGCCGCCGGTATGCCCCTCGGGCTGCCGCTTGAAATCGTCGGCCTGCAATGGCTCGCCATCCAGGCGGATGCGCCGGGCGTAGGTCATGTGCGCGACGATGCGCAGGGCGCTGGCGGTCAGCCGGTCGAGGGCGCGGAACAGATGGTAGACGCTGGCCAGGTCCGGCTGCAGCCCAGCCTGGACCAATTGATGAGCGGTGCGGAACACGGCGGCGCGGGTCTCTGCGCTATGCTGGAGCGGACCATGGCCTTGCAGCCACGCGGCAAACGCCGGCTCGGCCGCCGCATGGGCAAGCAGCTCGTCCTGACTGGGCAGAATCTGACTCATGGTGGGTAGGCCTCCCTAGTGGTGCCTTGCAGTCTAGGCAGCACACGGCAAAGGGCGCTGACCTGCATCAAGCTCCCCGCCCCCGATTCGTTCACCCTGGCCTTGTACGATGGTTCCATGGCTTTCCACGATCCCGAATGGTATCGGTATCGACAGAGCTCTGACGGAGGAGGCTCGATGGCATCACTGACGTTTCTAGGCGCCGCCCAGGAGGTCACCGGTTCCTGTTATCTGCTGGAAACCCTCGACGGGGCGAGAGTCCTGCTCGAATGCGGCATGCGCCAGGGCCGCCGCGAGGCCGACGAGGGCAATCGCGCGCCTTTCCCCTTCGATCCCGCGAGCATCGACGCGGTAGTCATCTCCCACGCCCATCTCGACCACAGCGGCCTGCTGCCGCGCTTGGCGGCCGAGGGTTTCAAGGGTCCGATCTTCGCCACCGAAGCCACCTGCGAACTGCTGGAACTCATGCTGCTGGACTCCGCGCACATCCAGGAAAAGGACGCCGAGTGGGAGAACCGCTGGCGCAACCGGACCGGCAAGCCAAGCATCAAGCCACTGTATACCCAGGCCGACACCGAACGCGCGCTCAAGCTGCGCCGGCCGATCAGTCTCGGCAGTACCGTGGCGGTCGCTCGTGGCGTGCGGGTGACCTTCCACAACGCCGGGCACATCCTCGGCTCGTCGATCGTCGAAGTGCAGTTCCACGACCAGGTGCAACCGCGCCGCCTGGTGTTTTCCGGCGACCTCGGCAACACCTGCTCGCCCCTGATGCGCGCGCCCTCGCCGCTGAGCCGGGCCGACGTGGTGATGCTCGAGTCCACCTACGGCGATCGCGATCACCGCGACAGCAACGAAACCCTGGAGGAGCTGGCGGCGATCCTCGACCAGGCGCACCGCGACGGCGGCAACGTGCTGATCCCGTCGTTCGCCGTCGGTCGCACCCAGGACCTGCTCTACTACCTCGGTCGCTTCTACCAGGAAGGCCGCCTGCCACAACAGGCGGTATTCCTCGACAGCCCGATGGCCGCCCGCGCCAACGGCATCTACCTGCGCCACAGCAACGAGTTCGACGACCGCGACCGCGAATACATCCGCGGCACCGGCACCACCCGCCTGGAGGAATGGCTACCGGTGCTGCGCGTCACCCGCAGCGCCGACGAGTCGATGGCGATCAACCGGATCAAGAGCGGCGCGATCATCATCGCCGGCAGTGGCATGTGCACTGGCGGACGCATCGTCCACCACTTCAAGCACAACCTCTGGCGCCCGGAGTGCCATATCGTCTTCCCCGGCTTCCAGGCACGCGGCACCCTGGGCCGCAACATCGTCGACGGCGCCAGTGCCGTGCGCGTGTTCCACCAGCGCATCGCGGTGAAGGCGCAGATCCATACCCTCGGCGGCTTCTCCGCCCACGCCGGGCAATCGCAGTTGCTCGACTGGGTCGGCCACTTCGCCCACCGTCCCGCGCTGTACCTGATCCATGGCGAACGGGAAAAGATGGAGGCATTGCAGGGGGCGATCCGCCAGCGGCTCGACTGGGATGCCGAAATTCCCAGGTCAGGCGAGCGCATCGAGATCTGAACCGCCTTTCCGCCACTGTCACGCGGTCCGTGGCAGTATGCGGAAACCACCTCCCGAAGGTGGTTGGACAAGGAGTATGCGTATGCCCTACGAAGCCGATGACTACCTTTCCCGGCACTTCCAGACCAGCGGCACCGACCTGGCACAGAAGGTCGACGAACTGGCCGCCCTCGCCGCTCCCGGCGAAAGCCCCAACCTCGCGCTGTACCGCGAGATGCTCTTCACCGTGACGCGCATGGCCCAGGCCGACCGCAACCGCTGGGACGCGAAGATCATGCTGCAGACCCTGCGCGAGATGGAACACGCCTTCAGCGTCCTCGAGCAGTTCAAGCGGCGGCGCAAAGTCACCGTGTTCGGTTCCGCGCGTACCCCGGTCGAGCATCCGGTATATGCCCTGGCGCGCAAGCTGGGCGAAGAACTGGCGCGCTACGACCTGATGGTGATCACCGGCGCCGGCGGCGGCATCATGGCCGCCGCCCACGAAGGCGCCGGGCTGGAGAACAGCCTGGGCTTCAACATCACCCTGCCCTTCGAGCAGCATGCCAACCATACGGTGGACGGCAGCGGCAACCTGCTGTCGTTCCACTTCTTCTTCCTGCGCAAGCTGTTCTTCGTCAAGGAAGCCGACGCCCTGGTGCTCTGCCCAGGCGGCTTCGGCACCCTCGACGAGGCCCTGGAAGTGCTGACCCTGGTGCAGACCGGCAAGAGTCCGCTGGTGCCGATCGTGCTGCTCGACCAGCCGGGCGGCCGCTACTGGGAACATGCCCTGGAGTTCATGCAGGAACAGCTGCTGGAGAACCACTACATCCTGCCGGCCGACATGCGCCTGATGCGCCTGGTGCATTCGGCGGAAGACGCGGTGAAGGAAATCGCCCGGTTCTACCGCAACTTCCACTCCAGCCGCTGGCTGAAAGGCACCTTCGTGATCCGCCTCAACCATGCGCTGAACGATGCCGCGCTGGCGCACCTGCACGAGGAGTTCGCCAGCCTCTGCCTGAGCGGTGGCTTCCAGCAGCAGGCCTACAGCGAGCAGGAGCAGGACGAACCGGAGTTCCGCAACCTGACCCGCCTCGCCTTCGTCTTCAACGGGCGCGACCAGGGGCGTCTGCGGGAGTTGCTGGACTACATCAACCTGCCGGAAAACTGGGACTGAAGCTGCCGCTCCGGCACGCGCTCAATCGTCGCTGCGGCCGCTCAACAGGCGGCTGATCGACTCCATGGAGTAACCCCGGTACGCCAGGAAGCGGCCCTGCTGGGCCTTTTCCCTGGCGTCCAGCGGCAGGCGGGCGAACTTGCGTCGCCAGACCTCGCGCAACTGCGCGCTCCAGTCGATGTCGCAAGCATTCAGCGCCCTTTCGATATCGGCGCGCGGCAGGCCGCGTTGCGCCAGTTCTTCGCGGATGCGCAACGGCCCATGGCCGCCGCGGGCGCGACTGGCGATGAAGCTTTCGAGATAGCGGGATTCGTCGAGCAGACCTTCCTCGGCCAGACGGTCGAGGGCGGGATCGATCAACTCGGGGGATGCGCCACGCTGGCGCAACTTGCGGGAAAGCTCGGCGCGCCCGTGCTCACGGCGCGCCAGCAGATCCATGGCCGCCCGCCGTACGGCGACGGGCGTATCGAGCACGGTCGCCATTGGCCTCAATCGGCTTCGGCGTCAGCCACTTCTTCGGCGTCGGCCTTCACCGGACCGCTCTTGGCCAGCAGTTGGTCGCGGATGGTCTTCTCCAGCACCGAACCGATTTCCGGATTGTCTTCCAGGTACTTGGCGGCGTTCGCCTTGCCCTGGCCGATCTTGCTGCCCTGGTAGCTGTACCAGGCGCCGGACTTCTCGACCAGGCCCAGTTGCACGCCCAGGTCGATGATCTCGCCGGTGCGGTAGATGCCCTTGCCGTAGAGGATCTGGAACTCGGCCTGGCGGAACGGCGGCGAAACCTTGTTCTTCACCACCTTGACGCGGGTTTCGCTACCCACCACCTCGTCGCCTTCCTTCACCGCGCCGGTACGACGGATGTCCAGGCGGACCGAGGCGTAGAACTTCAGCGCGTTACCGCCGGTGGTGGTTTCCGGGTTGCCGAACATCACGCCGATCTTCATGCGGATCTGGTTGATGAAGATGACCAGGCAGTTGGCGTTCTTGATGTTGCCGGTGATCTTGCGCAGCGCCTGGGACATCAGGCGTGCCTGCAGGCCGACGTGGGCGTCGCCCATCTCGCCTTCGATCTCGGCCTTGGGTACCAGCGCGGCCACGGAGTCGACGATGATCACGTCGACCGCGTTGGAGCGCACCAGCATGTCGGTGATTTCCAGGGCCTGCTCGCCGGTGTCCGGCTGGGAGACCAGCAGGTCGTCGACGTTGACGCCCAGCTTGCCGGCATAGTCGGGATCGAGCGCGTGCTCGGCGTCGACGAAGGCACAGGTGGCGCCCTGTTTCTGGGCCTCGGCGATCACCGAGAGGGTCAGGGTGGTCTTGCCCGAGGATTCCGGACCGTAGATCTCGACGATCCGGCCCTTGGGCAGGCCGCCGATGCCGAGGGCGATGTCCAGGCCCAGGGAACCGGTGGAGATGGCGGGGATCGCCTGGCGCTCATGGTCGCCCATGCGCATGACCGCGCCCTTGCCGAATTGGCGTTCGATCTGTCCCAGGGCCGCGGCCAGGGCGCGCTTCTTGTTCTCGTCCATTGAAGTCCTCGCGAAGTCAGGGCGGCCGGACGGCCACGAACAACTGTATAAGTAGACAGTATTATTCCACAGGGCAAGTCGCTCGCCTACCCCCGCGGGGAAGAATGTTCCGAACGGTTGCCCGCAGGCGCGGCTAGCCTGGGTTTTCGCCGTTGCTCATGCGCAGCAGCCCGGTCAGCGCGGTCGCCACCGTCTGCCGGCGCACGGCGTCGCGGTCGCCGTTGAACTGGCAGCGCTCGCTGACCAGCCGCTCGCCGTCGGCCCATGCCAGCCAGACGGTGCCCACGGGCTTTTCCGGCGAACCGCCATCGGGCCCGGCGATCCCGCTGACCGCCACCGCGAAGCGCGATCCGCTGTGCCGCTGGGCGCCTCGCGCCATCGCCTCGACAACTTCCCGGCTGACCGCGCCGACCGCCGCGAACAGCGATTCCGCCACGTCCAGCTGGAGGGTCTTCTGCCGGTTCGAGTAGGTCACGTAGCCGGCCTCGAACCAGGCCGAACTCCCCGGCATGCGGGTGATCGCCTCGGCGATCCCGCCACCGGTGCAGGATTCCGCGGTGCTGACCTGCTCGCCGAGATGGCGCAGGCTTTCGCCCAGTCGGGTGGCCAGTGCGGTCAGGTCGGAGTCCGTGACGGTCATCGCTGCTCTCCAGAAAAGAAACGGAAAGGGACTACCCTACACCATCGGCTTTTCCATTCAGAAGCAGCTTTCGGACAAGCGCGAGCGCAAGGCGGCGTCGGATGCGCGAACATGCAGGCTCCTACATCGCCCAAGGAACGGCACCCATGAACACAGCTTCGTTCAAGACTTCCCTGCTCTCCCTCGCCCTGCTCCTTTCTCCCGTCGCCAACCTTCCAGCCCACGCGGCCTGTACCGCCAACCTGGCCCTGCAACCGGCCAGCAGCCTGCCCGCGCTCGGCGGACGCCTGGTCTATCACAGCTATATGGAGTACGGGGACGGCTCCTCGAACCTCTACCTGCACGATTTCAAGAGCAAGAGCACCCGCCAGCTCAACCAGCCCGGCTGGAACATCGAGGACCCGATGAATGCGCACTTCTCCCCGGACGGCCGTCACCTGACCTTCATGGGCCGCCAGAATGGCGCCTGGCACGTGTTCGCCTGGACCATCGGCGGCACCCAGGCGCCGAGCAACCTCACCGCGGCCATCGGCGGCCGCAACGAGGATCCGAAGTTCTCCTTCGACGGTCGCCAGGTCGTGCTCAAGCACGAAGGCGACATCCGCCTCGCCACCCTGGTCTTCAATGGCGATGGCAGCGTCGGCGTGAGCGCCTGGAAAGCCGTGACCAGCGACGGCTGGACCACCGAGGAATCGATGCCGTTCCTCACCCCCTCAGGCAAGTACGTGGTCTACGCGACAGGAGCCGGCGACAGCCTGCGGGTGGTGCGCAGGAACCTGGAGAACGGCCAGGTCAGCGCCCTCGCCACCCCGGCTGCGGGGGGCCGCGACTATTATCCGGTGGTACGCGACTACACCGCCTACTTCCTCTCGCGCACCCAGCCGGCCGGCAACGACCAGTTGGCCATGGTCGTTCCCAACAGCCCGCCCGGCACCCCGGCGATACTGCCGCTCAACCATTGCCAGGGCGACAATTCCGATGCAGCTCCGGTGAACGAGGACTATCTGGTCTTCTCCAGTACCTCGTTCGACCCGACCTACAGCCTGCTCCTCGGCGACATCGCCGCGGCGCGCGTCTGGCGGCTCGACCCGGCGCAGATCAACCTGCCCGACGGCCGGCAGAAGCTCGGTGCCAGCTATACCGCGGCGCGCTGAAAGCGGCCCGCACAGGCGCGGACCTGATGGTCCGCGCCGGTTCCGAACAGACCCGACACAGGCCGACGAATCGGGTTAACATTGCCCTCTTTTGCACCGTCCAAAGCCCGCTTCCGAAGGCCCGTATGACCGACCTCTCTCAGCACACGCCGATGATGCAACAGTACTTCAAACTGAAGCATCAGCACCCCGACCAATTGATGTTCTATCGCATGGGCGACTTCTACGAGCTGTTCTACGAGGACGCGAAGAAGGCCGCCAAGCTGCTCGACATCACCCTGACCGCGCGCGGCCAGTCTGGCGGCAAGGCGATCCCGATGGCAGGCATTCCCTTCCATTCGGCGGAGGGCTACCTGGCCAAGCTGGTCAAGCTCGGCGAGTCGGTGGCGATCTGCGAGCAGATCGGCGACCCGGCCACCAGCAAGGGACCGGTGGAGCGCCAGGTGGTGCGGATCATCACCCCCGGCACGGTGAGCGACGAGGCACTGCTCGACGAACGCCGCGACAACCTGCTGGCGGCGATCCTCGGCGACGAGCGCCTGTTCGGCCTCGCCGTGCTGGACATCACCAGCGGCCGCTTCAGCGTCCAGGAGATAAAAGGCTGGGAAACCCTGCTGGCCGAACTGGAACGCCTCAACCCGGCCGAGCTGCTGATTCCCGACGACTGGCCACAGGGCCTGCCGGCGGAGAAGCGTCGCGGCGTGCGCCGCCGCGCGCCGTGGGACTTCGATCGCGACTCGGCACACAAGAGCCTCTGCCAGCAATTCGGCACACAGGACCTGAAAGGCTTCGGCTGCCAGAACCTGACCCTGGCCATCGGCGCCGCCGGCTGTCTGCTCGCCTATGCCAAGGAAACCCAGCGTACCGCCCTGCCGCACCTGCGCAGCCTGCGTCATGATCGTCTCGATGACACGGTGATCCTCGACGGCGCCAGCCGCCGCAACCTGGAGCTGGATATCAACCTCAGCGGTGGTCGCGAGAACACCCTGCAATCGGTGGTCGACCGTTGCCAGACCGCCATGGCCAGCCGCCTGATGAGCCGCTGGCTGAACCGTCCGCTGCGTGACCGCGCGGTGCTGGAGGCCCGCCAGGAGTCCATCGCCTGCCTGCTCGAACGCTACCGCTTCGAGAACCTGCAACCGCAGCTCAAGGAAATCGGCGACCTCGAACGTATCCTCGCCCGCATCGGCCTGCGCAATGCCCGCCCTCGCGACCTGGCGCGCCTGCGCGACGCGCTGGCGGCGTTGCCGGACCTGCAGAACGCCATGACCGAACTGGAGGCGCCGCACCTGCAGGCGCTGGCCACCACCATCGGCACCTATCCCGAACTCGCCGAACTGCTGGCCAAGGCGATCATCGACAACCCGCCGGCGGTGATCCGCGATGGCGGCGTGATCAAGACCGGCTATGACGCCGAACTGGACGAGCTGCAGGCACTGAGCGAGAACGCCGGACAGTTCCTGATGGACCTGGAGGCCCGCGAGAAAGCCCGCACCGGGCTGCCCAACCTGAAGGTCGGCTACAACCGCATCCACGGCTACTTCATCGAGCTGCCGCGGGTACAGGCCGAGCAGGCCCCGGCCGACTACATCCGCCGCCAGACCCTGAAGGGCGCCGAGCGCTTCATCACGCCGGAACTGAAGGCCTTCGAGGACAAGGCGCTGTCGGCCCAGAGCCGCGCCCTGGCACGCGAGAAAGCGCTCTACGAAGAGCTGCTGGAACGCCTGATCGGCCATCTCGCCCCGCTCCAGGACAGCGCCTCGGCGCTGGCGGAGCTGGACGTGCTGGCGAATCTCGCCGAACGCGCGCTGAACCTCGACCTGAATCGCCCGCGGTTCGTCGAACATACCTGCCTGCACATCGAGCAGGGCCGCCATCCGGTGGTCGAGCAGGTGCTGGAGACGCCGTTCGTGGCCAACGACCTGGCGCTGGACGCCGACACCCGCATGCTGGTGATAACCGGCCCGAACATGGGCGGTAAATCCACCTATATGCGGCAAACCGCGCTGATCGTGCTACTCGCTCACATCGGCAGCTTCGTTCCCGCCGCACGCTGCGAGCTGTCCCTGGTGGACCGCATCTTCACCCGCATCGGCTCGTCCGACGACCTTGCGGGCGGCCGCTCGACCTTCATGGTGGAGATGAGCGAAACCGCCAACATCCTGCACAACGCCACCGACAAGAGCCTAGTGCTGATGGACGAGGTCGGCCGCGGCACCAGCACCTTCGACGGCCTGTCGCTGGCCTGGGCGGCGGCCGAGGACCTGGCGCGGACCCGCGCCTTCACCCTGTTCGCCACCCACTACTTCGAGCTGACCGTGCTGCCGGAAAGCCAGCCGGCGGTAGCCAACGTGCACTTGAACGCAACCGAGCACAACGAGCGCATCGTGTTCCTCCACCACGTCCTGCCGGGTCCGGCGAGCCAGAGCTACGGCCTGGCAGTGGCCCAGTTGGCCGGCGTGCCGAGCCCGGTGATCCAGCGCGCCCGCGAGCACCTCAAGCGCCTGGAGACCACCAGCCTGCCGCACGAGGTGCCAAGCCAGCAGAGCGGCAAGCCCGCTTCGCCGATGCAGAGCGACCTGTTCGCCAGCCTGCCGCACCCGGTGATCGATGAATTGTCGAGGATCAATCCCGACGATATCAGCCCGCGGCAAGCTCTCGATCTGTTATATGCATGGAAGATGCGGGTCTGACGGACCACCGCACAAGCTGCTAGAATCGCGCGCGCTTAGCCGCCCGCCTGAGGAGAGAATTAGAAAATGACCTTCGTCGTCACCGACAACTGCATCAAGTGCAAATACACCGACTGCGTGGAAGTCTGCCCGGTAGACTGCTTCTACGAAGGACCCAATTTCCTGGTCATCCACCCGGACGAGTGCATCGACTGCGCCCTGTGCGAGCCCGAATGTCCGGCCCAGGCGATTTTCTCCGAAGACGAAGTGCCGGAGAACATGCAGGAGTTCATCGAGCTGAACAGCGAGCTGGCGGAAGTCTGGCCGAACATCACCGAGAAGAAGGATGCTCTGCCCGACGCCGAGGAATGGGACGGCGTCGCCGGCAAGCTCCAGCACCTGGAGCGCTGATACGCCAAGGCCCGCAAACAGCGGGCCTTTTATTTGGCGATGGGTAAAACGGCAGGTAAAAAAAAGGGGCGGGGTATTCCCCCGCCCACTCTTCAGTCCCTCGTCATCATCCTGATGAATCGCCTCCCTGGCGATGTCCCTTCCCCGATCCTTCGGGGCTGCGTGTTCCCTGTACGCAGGAGTGATATTAGCGATTCCCCAAGAGCCCGCAACCTGGCAGAAACCGCAGCGAGGCTTTGTCAGCGAGCACTCCTTGAAAAATAAACCTTTTATTTTCAATAAGTTATATTTATACGCGAGAATTCTTCACCATCTTCCCGGGGTTTTATCTACTTAGGCTCACACACCGTGTAAGTTAATGCTTACAAGAGCAGACACAAAAAACCCGGCGAACGCCGGGTCTTGTGGGGGTCCAAGGATTCCTGTCACTGGAACAGCGCGTCGCTCGACAGGCCGTTCTTCTCCAGTATCTCGCGCAGGCGCTTGAGTGCCTCCACCTGGATCTGGCGGACCCGCTCGCGGGTCAGGCCGATTTCCTGGCCAACCTCCTCCAGCGTGCTGCTTTCATGCCCGCGCAGACCGAAGCGGCGAATCACCACTTCACGCTGCTTGTCGGTGAGTTCCGACAGCCACTGGTCGATGCTTTCGCTGAGGTCGTCGTCCTGCAGCAACTCGCACGGGTCGGTGGGGCGATCGTCGGTCAGGGTGTCGAGCAGGGTCTTGTCGGAGTCCGGGCCAAGGGAAACGTCTACCGAAGTGACCCGCTCGTTCAGGCCGAGCATGCGCTTGACCTCGGCGACCGGTTTTTCCAGCAGGTTGGCGATTTCCTCGGGGGACGGTTCGTGGTCGAGCTTGTGGGTCAGCTCCCGCGCCGCACGCAGGTAGACGTTCAGCTCCTTGACCACATGGATCGGCAAACGGATGGTCCGGGTCTGGTTCATGATGGCCCGTTCGATGGTCTGGCGGATCCACCAGGTGGCGTAGGTCGAGAACCGGAATCCGCGCTCCGGATCGAACTTCTCCACGGCGCGGATCAGGCCGAGGTTGCCTTCCTCGATCAGGTCGAGCAGGGACAGTCCGCGATTGACATAGCGCCGGGCGATCTTCACCACCAGTCGCAGGTTGCTCTCGATCATCCGCTTCCGACCAGCGGGATCGCCCTTCTGCGCCAGACGGGCGAAGTGGACTTCCTCTTCGGGCGTCAGCAGGGGCGAGAAACCGATTTCGTTGAGATACAGCTGCGTTGCGTCCAACGCGCGCGTGTAGTCGATGTGCTTGTGTTGCTTGGAAGAGAAGGAGGTGGTGGCTTTTGGAGTTGCCCGGAGAGAAGGCTGCTCGTCGGCAGACAGCTCGTCCAGCATGATGCCGGGCTCCAGGAGGAGCACTTCGTCATCGTGGTCAAACTCCGGCCCTTCTTTTTTGAGTGCCATGTCGTTATCCCTTGCATGAGTTCGACTCAAGCCCGGACGACTCCTTTTCCGCTGGGAACGCCCGGACCCGCTCACCTACATGTGGGCGGGCGAACTCCGGTCAGCGACGTGGCAAGTATTGCAGTGGATCGACAGGTTTACCCTGGCGGCGAATCTCGAAGTGCAGCTTCACCCGATCGGTTCCTGTGGAGCCCATCTCGGCAATCGATTGCCCTACCTTGACCTGTTGCCCTTCCCGCACCAGCAGCCTGCGGTTGTGACCGTAGGCACTCACGTAGGTCTCGTTGTGTTTGATGATGACCAACTCGCCGTAGCCCCGCAAACCACTACCGGCGTATACAACGGTCCCACCAGACGCAGCCAGGACAGGCTGGCCCAATTGACCAGCTATATCAATCCCTTTATTCAAACTTCCGTTTGAGGCAAAACGACCTATCAGCGTACCGCTTGCCGGCCATGCCCAACCGCCTGCCGCAGCCCCTGCGACGACGGGAGTCGCGCCGCTGCTGGGTGGGCTGGAGGTCGCGGCCGGAGCCGGCGCGGGTTTGGCAGGTACCGACGTACTAACAGCGGGTGGAACCGGGGCCGGCCTGGTCGCCACCGGCGGAGCGACGACCGGCGTGTTTTTCGCGACGGACGGCTGGCTCGGCGCCCGCCCACCAAATTGGATAGCTTGACCGACATGAATGGTATAGGGCGGCGCGATGCCATTGCGTGCGGCCAGCGCCTTCCAGTCCCAGCCAAAGCGGAAGGCGATGGAATACAGGGTGTCGCCGCGACGGACGATGTACTGCCCGCTGGTGACAGGCGCACGGCGCGCCGCAGCGGATGCGGAGCCGTTGCGGTCGACGACCTTGACCCCACCGGGGGGGGACGACGAACAGGCGGCGAGAAGGGAACAGACGACGGCGCCAAGCACCAGGTGGCCACCACCGTAGACCCGAGTCCATTGCCGCAGGGTCGCTGCTAGCCTCAATCCTTCCCCCTTATCCATCTGTTCGCGTTCGGTCGGTTGGGCCGGCATCCACCAGCCACAGGCTCAGGCGATCGGGCCGTTGAGCAGCGGGACGAAACGCACCGAGTCGAGCACCTGCCGACTGAAGCCGTCCTCGGTACGCACGATCAGCATCAATTGCTGGACTTCCCCGCCACCCACCGGGATCACCAGGCGGCCGCCCGGCGCGAGCTGGTCCAGCAGCGACTGCGGGACTTCCGAAGCCGCCGCGGTGACGATGATTCCATTGTAGGGAGCCAGCGCCGACCAGCCCTCCCAGCCGTCGCCCCAACGAAAGACAACATTGCGCAGGTTTAGCTCCGCAAGACGTTCCTTCGCCTTGTCCTGCAGTGCCTGGATCCGCTCGACGGAGAACACCCGCTCGACCAGTTGCGCCAGTACCGCGGTCTGGTAGCCGGAACCGGTGCCGATCTCCATGACCTTGTCCAGCGGGCCGGCGGCCAGCAGCAACTCGGTCATCCGCGCCACCATGAACGGCTGGGAAATGGTCTGGTTGTGGCCGATCGGCAGGGCGGTGTCTTCGTAGGCGCGATGCGCGAGCGCTTCGTCGACGAAAAGATGCCGCGGCGTACGGCGGATCACCTCGAGCACGCGGGCATTCGACAGGCCTTCCTCGTACAACCGCTGGATCAGGCGTTCGCGGGTACGCTGGGAGGTCATGCCGATACCGCGGCGGTGCAGGTCTTCGGACATCACTTCAGCCCTCCCAGCCATTCGTCGAGACCACCGAAGGCTTCATGGAAGGTGCGGTCCAGTTGCAGCGGGGTGATCGACACGTAGCCCTGCATCACGGCGTGGAAGTCGGTTCCGGGGCCGCCGTCCTCGGCGTCGCCGGCGGCGGAAATCCAGTAGCCTTCCTTGCCGCGCGGATTGACCACCTTCACCGGCGCGGCGGCGCGGGCGCGATGGCCGAGGCGGGTCAGCTGGATGCCACGCACGCGCTCCAGCGGCAGGTTGGGGACGTTGACGTTGAGCACGGTGCGCGGCGGCACGGCCAGCCGCTCGTGGGCGGCGACCAGCAGGCGGGCGAAATGCATGGCGGTGGGCAGGTTGTCCGGCAGCCGCGAGACCAGCGAGAAGGCGAAGGCCGGGCAGTTCAGGAAACGCCCCTCGATAGCCGCGGCCACGGTCCCTGAATAGAGCACGTCGTCGCCGAGGTTGGCGCCCAGGTTGATCCCCGACGCCACCATGTCCGGCAGTTCCTCCAGCAGGCCATTCAGGCCCAGGTGCACGCAATCGGTCGGCGTGCCGTTGAGGCTGATGAATCCATTGTTCAGGCGCTGCGGATGCAGCGGGCGGTCCAGCGTCAGGGAACTGCTGGCGCCGCTCTTGTCCTGGTCGGGGGCGATCACTACGCAATCGGCATGATCCGCCAGCGCGTCGTAAAGCGCGGCGATACCGGGTGCGGTCACCCCGTCGTCGTTGGCAATCAGTATGCGCATGGGTTTTCCGTCTGCCCTGTCGGTACCAGGTCGAGGATTTCGCGCACCACTACGGTGGCGAAACAACCGGCCGGCAGGACGAATTCCAGTTGCAGAACATCAGGTTCGGGATAATGCCACGCCAGCCCCTGGATGGGGAGCCGCAGGATGCGCCGTTCGTGCGCCATGCCCGCCTTCGCCAGCCAGCGGCACAGCGCCGGCTCGCTCCCGGCCAGGGCCAGCTCGCGTTCGAGGGTGCCAGCGCCGCTCGGCGGATCGCCCTCGCCCCAGAGCGGGCCGGTGGGGTGCAGGTCGAGGGCGGCCAGGCGGGCATCGCGGCATTCTTCCTCGCCGGCGGGGAAAAAGCTGCGGCTGTCGGTGAAGGCCAGCAGGTCGCCGACCGCTGCACGGTTCCAGCTGCCCTCCGCGACCCGCTCGGCGAGCAGGCGGTTGAACAGGTAGCTGCGCCCGGCGGAAAGGAAGCGCGAACGCAGGTTGCGATTCGCCGGCAGCAGGTCCTGCTCCGCGCAACTGCGCGCGTCGACCAGGTTGCCGCCGCCATGGCCGAAGCGCTGCAGGCCGAAATAGTTGGGCACGCCGACCGCGGCGATACGTTCGAGCCGCGCGTCGAGAAGGACGCGCTCCGCCCGCAGAGCGGTCAGGCGCAGGGTGAAGCCGTTGGCGGCATGCGCGCCCCGCTGCAACTTGCGCGAGTGACGGGTGCGGCGAAGGATCCGCAGGTCTTCGCCCTCGGCTGCGCCCAGGTCGGGGTCGGCCTTGCCCGGCAGGTGCAGGCTGAACCATTGCCGGGTCAGGGCCTGGCGATCCTTCAGCCCGGCATAGCTGACATGCTTCTGCTGCACACCGGCGGCGCGGCCCAGGCGTCGGGCCGCCTCCTCGGTGTTCAGCCCGCGCTTTTCCACCCAAAGCCAGAGGTGCTCGCCTTCACCGCTGAGGGGAATGTCCAGCACCTCGTCGACCTGGAAATCCTCGGCCACCGCCTTCAAGACCGCCTCGCCGCAGGCCGCGCCATGGGCGCGCGGTCCGAGCAGGTCGAGCTCGCCGAGAACGCTCATCGGGCCATCAGCAAAGCGACCGCATGTACAGCAATGCCCTCTTCGCGTCCGGTGAAACCAAGCCGTTCGGTAGTGGTGGCCTTGACGTTGACCTGGTCGAGCGCGACACCGAGATCCTCGGCGATCAACCCGCGCATGGTCTCGATGTGCGGCGCCATCTTCGGCGCCTGGGCGACGATGGTGGCGTCGACGTTGCCGACCTTCCAGCCCTTCTCGGCGACGATGGCGACCACATGTCGCAGCAACGCGCGACTGTCGGCGCCCTTGAAGCGCGGGTCGGTGTCCGGGAAGTGCTTGCCGATGTCGCCCAGCGCCGCCGCGCCCAGCAGCGCGTCGGACAAGGCGTGCAACAGCACGTCGCCGTCGGAGTGGGCGACCAGCCCGTGTTTGTGGGGAATGCGCACGCCACCGAGGGTGATGTAGTCGCCCTCGCCGAAGCGATGCACGTCGTAGCCATGGCCAATTCGCATGAAAAAACGCCCTGGTTGGAATCAGGGCGTGATTCTACCCCGGATCGGGACAGGCTTCAGGTATCGCGGATCAACCGTCGAGAACCCGGGCATGGTGTCGCAGGTGATCCTCGATGAAGCTGGCGATGAAGTAGTAGCTGTGGTCATAGCCCGGCTGCAAACGCAGCTCCAGCGGATGACCGGCCTCCCGCGCGGCGCGGCGCAGCGCTTCCGGCTTGAGCTGGACGGCGAGGAAGTCGTCGCGCTCGCCCTGGTCGACCAGGATCGGCAGGCGTTCGGAGGCAGTTTCGAGCAACGCGCAGGCATCCCACTCGCGCCAGGCCGCCGGCTCCTCGCCGAGATAACGGGAGAACGCCTTCTGCCCCCAGGGACAATCGCTCGGATTGCAGATCGGGGCGAACGCCGACAGCGACAGGTAGCGTCCCGGGTTGCGCAGGGCACAGACCAGCGCGCCATGCCCGCCCATCGAGTGGCCGCTGATGCCGCGCCGCTGCGACACCGGGAAATGCGCCTCGATCAGTGCCGGCAGTTCGTGGACCACATAGTCGTGCATGCGGTAGTGCGCGGACCAGGGCTCCTGCGTGGCGTTCAGGTAGAAGCCTGCGCCCAGGCCGAAATCCCAGGCGCCGTCGGGATCGCCGGGCACGCCGCTGCCGCGCGGGCTGGTATCCGGCGCCACCAGCACCAGGCCGAGTTCGGCGGCGACGCGCTGGGCGCCGGCCTTCTGCATGAAGTTCTCGTCGTTGCAAGTCAGACCGGACAGCCAGTACAGCGCCGGCAGCGCAGCCTCCGGCTCGGCCTGGGGCGGCAGGTAGATGGCGAAGACCATCTCGCAGTTCAGGGTCCGGGAAAAATGCCGGTAGCGCTGGTGCCAGCCGCCGAAGCTCTTCTGGCTGCCGATCAGTTCGAGGGAATCCTTCACGTGACCTCCGTGAAACGGTCGTGGCGAGCCGCAGGGTCCGCCACGATGGCTTGTCAGTAATGAATGACGGTGCGGATGCTCTTGCCTTCGTGCATCAGCTCGAAGGCCTCGTTGATGTCCTCCAGCCCCATGGTGTGGGTGATGAAGGTATCCAGCGGGATCTCGCCCTGCTGCGCCTTCTCGACATAGCTCGGCAGCTCGCTGCGTCCGCGCACGCCGCCGAACGCCGAACCGCGCCAGACGCGCCCGGTGACCAGCTGGAAGGGCCGGGTGCTGATTTCCTGGCCGGCACCGGCGACACCGATGATCACCGACTCGCCCCAGCCCTTGTGGCAGCACTCCAGGGCGGCGCGCATCAGTTGCACATTGCCGACGCACTCGAAGGAATAGTCGACGCCGCCATCGGTCAGTTCGACGATGACGTCCTGGATCGGCCTGTCATGTTCCTTCGGATTGATGAAGTCGGTGGCGCCCAGTTCCCTGGCGATGTCGAACTTGGCCGGGTTGATGTCGACCGCGATGATGCGCGAGGCCTTGGCCATCTTCGCCCCGATGATCGCCGCCAGGCCGATGCCACCCAGGCCGAAGATGGCGACGGTGGCGCCCTCTTCCACCTTGGCGGTATTGAGCACCGCGCCGATCCCGGTGGTGACGCCGCAGCCGAGCAGACAGACCTTTTCCAGCGGGGCGTCCTTGGGAATCTTCGCCAGGGAGATTTCCGGCAGCACGGTGTACTCGGAGAAGGTCGAGCAGCCCATGTAGTGGTAGACCGGCTCGCCCTTGTAGGAGAAGCGACTGGTGCCGTCGGGCATCAGGCCCTTGCCCTGGGTGGCGCGCACCGCCTGGCAGAGGTTGGTCTTGCCGGACAGGCAGAACTTGCACTTGCCGCATTCGGCGGTGTACAGCGGGATGACGTGGTCGCCCACCTGGAGGGAGGTCACGCCCTCGCCCACCGCTTCGACGATACCGCCCCCTTCATGACCCAGGATGCATGGGAACACCCCTTCGGAATCCTGGCCGGACAGGGTGTACGCGTCGGTATGGCAGACGCCGGTGGCGACGATGCGCACCAGTACCTCGCCCTTCTGCGGCGGCGCCACATCCACTTCGACGATTTCCAACGGCTGGTTGGGGGCGAAGGCGACGGCGGCACGGGACTTGATCATCTCGGAACTCCTGAACGATGGAAGCCGGCAGGCCTCGACGCGACCCGCCAAAACGGAAAGTGTAGAAAACCCCGTTTCAAGGAATAATCAGGCAATAATCAAAACATTATTGCCATGCAGGGACAATCCAGATGAATCGCTGGGAAGGACTGGACGAATTCGTCGCCGTCGCCGAAACCGGGCAGTTCACCGCCGCGGCCGAACGCATGGGCGTCTCCTCTTCGCACATCAGCCGCCAGGTCGCCCGCCTGGAGGAACGCCTGCAGACCCGCCTGCTCTACCGCAGCACCCGGCGGGTATCGTTGAGCGAGGCCGGGCAGACCTTCCTGCAACACTGCCAGCGCCTGCAGGACGCCCGCGACGAGGCCCTGCGCGCGGTCAGCGACCTCTCCGCGGAGCCCAAGGGCCTGCTGCGCATGACCTGCGCGGTGGCCTACGGCGAACGTTTCATCGTGCCGCTGGTGAATGCCTTCATGGCCGACTATCCGCAACTGCGGGTCGACATCGAACTCTCCAACCGCCAGTTGGACCTGCTCCACGAGGGCTTCGACCTGGCCATCCGCCTCGGCCGCCTGAGCGATTCGCGTCTGGTCGCCACGCGCCTGGCGCCGCGCGTCATGTACCTCTGCGCCACCCCGGAATACCTGCGCCGCCACGGCACTCCGCAGTCACCGGCGGAACTCGGCCAGTTCAACTGCCTGATCGGCAGCAGCGACCTGTGGAGCTTTCTCGAGGACGGCCGGGAAACCCAGCACCGGGTCCAGGGCAACTGGCGCTGCAACAGCGGCCAGGCGGTACTCGACGCCGCGCTGCGTGGCTTCGGTCTATGCCAGTTGCCCGACTACTATGTGATCGACCACCTGCGCAGCGGCCGGCTGGTCTCCCTGCTGCAAGGCCACCAGCCACCGAACACCGCGGTGTGGGCGCTGTACCCGCAGCAGCGGCACCTGTCGCCGAAAGTCAGGCAACTGGTGGACTATCTCAAGGAAGGCCTGGCGCGGTCCCATCCGGGGCTCGCCGAGGAGAAAAACCTGCGCTGAAGCAGTAAGGAAAATCCACGCTGCGATAGACTTGGCGGTTTCCCGTTCCACCCGCCATCGATTCAAGGAAGTCGCATGTCTGCCTTCAACGCGTTTCGCCAACGCTACCTGGTGAGGTTCTGGTCGCCGCTGCCGGCGCTGGTCGCCCTCGGCGTCGCCTCCGCCTACTACTTCGCCATCACCGGCACCTTCTGGGCGGTGACCGGCGAATTCACCCGCTGGGGCGGCCACGTGCTGTCCTGGTTCGGCTACCAGACACAGGACTGGAGCTATTTCCGGCTGATCGGCCTGCAAGGCACGCCGCTGGACCGGGTCGACGGGGTGATGATCATCGGCATGCTCCTCGGCGCCCTGTGCTGCGCGCTGTGGGCCGGCAATGTCAGCCTGCGCTGGCCGACCAGCAAGCGGCGCCTGTTGCAGGGCCTGGTCGGCGGGATCATCGCCGGCTTCGGCGCGCGCCTGGCGATGGGCTGCAACCTGGCGGCGTTCTTCACTGGCATCCCGATGTTCTCCGTGCACGCCTGGGCCTTCATGTTCGCCACCGTCGGCGGCGCCTGGATCGGCGTGAAGATCAGCCTGCTGCCGTTCCTGCGCACGCCGCTGAAGGTCGGCGCCGGCGCCAGCGCGCTGCCCAGCGCCGAAAGCCTGGCCCGGCGCGCACGCCTGCAGGCCCGCCTGGGCCTGGCGGTACTGGCGTTCGCCGCACTGTTCGCCGCCTGGCGCTTCGAAGCATCGCTGGTGCTGGGCATGGCCTGCCTGTTCGGCCTGCTGTTCGGCGGCCTGATCGAGCGCGCGCAGATCTGCTTCACCAGCGCCGCGCGCGACCTCTGGACCACCGGCCGGACCCGCGCCGCCTTCGGCATCCTGCTCGGCATGGCGGCCGCCTGCATCGGCACCTTCGCCGCGATCCGCCTGGGCGTCGCGCCGAAGATCTTCTGGATGGGACCGAACGCGATCATCGGCGGCATCCTCTTCGGCATCGGCATCGTCCTCGCCGGCGGTTGCGAGACCGGCTGGATGTACCGCTCGATGGAGGGCCAGGTGCACTTCTGGGTGGTCGGCATCGGCAACGTCATCGGCGGCACCCTGGTGGCGGTGTTCTGGGACCAGTTGGGTACCCGCCTCGCCCTGCCCTATCCCAAGATCGACCTGCTGGAAAGCTTCGGCCCCGGCAACGGCCTGCTGCTGACCTTCGCCGGCCTCGCCCTGTGCCTGCTGCTGGTACAACTGAACGCCTCCCGATTCACCCGACCGCGGAAACCGAACCATGAGCCAGCCCGACAAACCGACCCTGTCGCTTGACCTGCGCGGCGAACATTGCCCGTACAACGCCATCGCCACCCTGGAAACCCTGGCCACCATGCAGCCGGGCGAACGCCTGGAAGTGGTCACCGACTGCTCGCAGTCGGTCCACGGCATTCCCGAAGACACCCAGCGACAGGGCTACAAATGCCTGGCGGTGGAGCAGCACGGCGCGCTGTTCCGCTTCCTCATAGAGGTGCCGCTGGAAGGCTGAGCGGCGATCGCGCAGATACGGAAAAGCCGACCCCAGGGTCGGCTTTTTTACTGCACGTGCATACCGTCAGTGCGGAAAACTTCGCTGCAGGCGCAGCAGGTCTTCCGGGGTGGTTATCTTCAGGTTGTCGGCGCGCCCTTCCACCAGCTTCGGTGCATAGCCGGCCCACTCCATCGCCGAAGCCTCGTCGGTGATCGCCACGCCGGCCACCAGCGCATCGGCCAGCGCCCGATGCAGGGTGCCGAGGCGGAACATCTGCGGCGTGTAGGCCAACCAGACCACCGAGCGGTCGATGGTTTCGCTGACCCGGCCGTCGCGGTCGGCGCGCTTGAGAGTGTCCCGCGCCGGTACCGCCAGCAGGCCACCGACCGGATCCTCGGCGAGTTCTTCGAGCAGGCGGTCGAGGTCGCCGCGTGTCAGGTTCGGCCGGGCCGCATCGTGCACCAGCACCCAGTCGTCGGCCCGGGCGCCCAGTTCCAGCAGGCGCAGCAAGCCGCTGAGCACCGAGTCGGCCCGTTCGACGCCGCCGGCCGCTCGCTGCACGTGCCGGCTGGCGGCGCAATCCAGCCCGGGCCAGTAGGGATCGTCCTCGGCCAGACAGACCACCAGGCCCCTGAGCATAGGATGCTCGAGGAAACAGTCGAGGGTGCGTTCGATCACGGTGCGACCGGCAAGATCGAGGTATTGCTTCGGGCGGTCGGCGCGCATGCGCGAACCCACGCCGGCGGCGGGGATCACCGTCCAGAAGGCGGGAAGGTCGGAAGTCGTCATCGGGAAAAGGGTCGTCAGCTCACTTGGCGAGCTGGTAGAGGGTTTCGCCGTCCTTGACCATGCCGAGTTCGTGTCGCGCACGCTCCTCGACGGTCTCGGTGCCTTTCTTCAGCTCGGCGACTTCGGCTTCGAGAATCCGGTTGCGCTCCAGCAGGCGCTCGTTCTCGCCATGCTGGTCGGCGATCTGCTTCTGCAGGTCGCGCACCTGCGCCAGGCTGCCATCGCCAACCCAGAGGCGATACTGCAGGCCCGCCAGCGCGAGGATCAGCACCACGAACAGCCAGTAGGGGCTACGTAACCTCAAGCCTCGAACTCCTTGAGAAGAAAAGGGGTGGCTCTTGCCACCCCTTCACCGTACCAGACCAGGCTCAGCCGCGGAATTCCGCGCGACCACGGTACGGCGCGTTGGCGCCCAGCTGCTCTTCGATACGCAGCAGCTGGTTGTACTTGGACACGCGGTCGGAGCGGCACAGCGAACCGGTCTTGATCTGACCGGCGGCGGTGCCCACGGCCAGGTCGGCGATGGTCGAGTCCTCGGTTTCACCGGAACGGTGCGAGATCACCGCAGTATAGCCGGCGGCCTTGGCCATCTGGATGGCTTCCAGGGTCTCGGTCAGCGAACCGATCTGGTTGAACTTGATCAGGATCGAATTGCCGATGCCCTTCTCGATGCCTTCCTTGAGGATCTTGGTGTTGGTCACGAACAGGTCGTCGCCGACCAGCTGGACCTTGGCGCCGATCTTGTCGGTCAGGCCCTTCCAGCCGGCCCAGTCGGACTCGTCCATGCCGTCCTCGATGGAGATGATCGGGTAACGCTGGGTCAGGCCGGCCAGGTAGTCGGCGAAACCGGCGGCGTCGAATACCTTGCCTTCGCCTTCGAGGTCGTACTTGCCGTCCTTGAAGAACTCGCTGGAGGCGCAGTCCAGGGCCAGGGTCACGTCGTCGCCCAGCTTGTAGCCGGCCTTCTCGACGGCCTCGGCGATGGCGGCCAGGGCGTCTTCGTTGGACGACAGGTTCGGCGCGAAGCCGCCTTCGTCACCGACCGCGGTGTTCAGGCCACGGGCCTTCAGCACGGCCTTGAGGTGATGGAAGATCTCGGCGCCCATGCGCAGCGCCTCGGCGAAGTTCTTCGCGCCGACCGGCTGGACCATGAATTCCTGGATATCGACGTTGTTGTCGGCATGCTCGCCGCCGTTGATGATGTTCATCATCGGCACCGGCATGGAGTACTGGCCGGGGGTGCCGTTGAGGTCGGCGATGTGCGCGTACAGCGGCACGCCCTTGGCCTGGGCGGCGGCCTTGGCGGCGGCCAGGGACACCGCGAGGATCGCGTTGGCGCCCAGCTTGGCCTTGTTCTCGGTGCCGTCCAGCTCGATCATCGCGTGGTCGAGGGCTTTCTGGTCGGCCGCGTCCTTGCCCAGCAGCAGGTCGCGGATCGGGCCGTTGATATTGGCCACGGCTTTCAGCACGCCCTTGCCCAGGTAACGGCTCTTGTCGCCATCGCGCAGCTCGAGGGCCTCGCGGGAACCGGTGGAAGCACCGGAAGGCGCGCAGGCGCTGCCGACGATGCCGTTGTCCAGGATCACGTCCGCTTCAACGGTCGGGTTGCCGCGGGAGTCCAGGACCTCACGGCCCTTGATGTCGACGATCTTTGCCATTCTTGTTAACACTCCGGAGTGAATGAACGGGGCGGTCTGAGGAGACTAGGCAGTCTCGATTGCAGGAAAGCTCTTGATCAGCTCGTCCAGTTGCTTGAGCTGGGACAGGAAGGCTTCGAGTTTGTTCAGGCGCAGCGCGCACGGACCGTCGCACTTGGCGTGCTCGGGGTCCGGATGGGCCTCGAGGAACAGCCCGGCGAGCTTCTGGCTGAGCCCGGCCTTGGCCAGGTCGGTGACCTGGGCGCGCCGGCCGCCGGCGGAATCCGCGCGACCGCCGGGCATCTGCAGGGCGTGGGTGACGTCGAAGAACACCGGGTACTCGAACTGCTTCATGATGCCGAAGCCGAGCATGTCGACCACCAGGTTGTTGTAGCCGAAGGAGGAGCCGCGCTCGCAGAGGATCAGGCGGTCGTTGCCGGCTTCCTCGCACTTGGTCAGGATGTGCTTCATCTCCTGGGGCGCGAGGAACTGGGCCTTCTTGATATTGATCACCGCGTTGGTCCTGGCCATCGCCACCACCAGGTCGGTCTGCCGCGAGAGGAAGGCCGGCAGTTGGATGATGTCGCAGACCTCGGCCACCGGCTGGGCCTGGTGCGGCTCGTGGACGTCGGTGATGACCGGTACCTTGAAGGTCTTCTTGATCTCTTCGAAGATCTTCATCCCCTCCTCCAGGCCCGGGCCACGGAACGAGTGGATCGAGGAGCGGTTGGCCTTGTCGAAGCTGGCCTTGAATACATAGGGGATACCGAGTTTCTCGGTAACCCGTACGTATTCTTCGCAGACCTGCATGGCCAGGTCGCGCGACTCCAGCACGTTCATGCCGCCGAACAGCACGAACGGCAGGTCGTTGCCGATCTGGATATCGCCGACGCGAACGATCTTCTGTGCCATGCTCAGGCCTTCCCGGAATATTTCAGCGCGGCGTTGACGAAACCGCTGAACAGCGGGTGGCCATCACGCGGTGTGGAGGTGAACTCCGGGTGGAACTGGCAGGCGACGAACCACGGATGTTCCGGGGCCTCGACCACTTCCACCAGGGCGCCGTCGCCGGAGCGGCCGGAAATCTTCAGGCCGGCCTGCTCCAGTTGCGGCAGCAGGTTGTTGTTCACTTCGTAGCGATGACGATGGCGCTCGACGATCACGTCCTTGGCATAGCAGTCGTGCACCAGGGTGCCGGTCTGCAACTGGCATTCCTGGGCGCCCAGGCGCATGGTACCGCCCAGGTCGGAAGCTTCGGTGCGGATCTCGGTGGCGCCGGTCGCGTCCTGCCATTCGGTGATCAGGCCGACCACCGGATGGCCGCTGGACTTGTCGAACTCGGTGGAGTTGGCATCGCTCCAGCCGAGCACGTTGCGCGCGTATTCGATGACCGCGACCTGCATGCCCAGGCAGATGCCCAGGTAGGGGATCTTGTTCTCGCGGGCGTACTGCACGGTGCTGATCTTGCCTTCCACGCCGCGCAGGCCGAAGCCGCCCGGGACCAGGATGGCGTCGACGCCTTCCAGCAGACTGGTGCCCTGCTGCTCGATGTCCTCGGAGTCGATGTAGCGCAGGTTGACCTTGGTGCGACTCTGGATGCCGGCGTGGGTCATCGCCTCGATCAGCGACTTGTACGCGTCGAGCAGTTCCATGTACTTGCCGACCATGGCGATGGTGACTTCACGCTCGGGGTTGAGCTTGGCATCGACCACCCGGTCCCACTCGGACAGGTCGGCCTGGCCGCATTCCAGGCCGAAGCGCTCGACGACGATGTCGTCCAGGCCCTGGGCGTGCAGCACCGACGGGATGCGGTAGATGGTGTCGACGTCTTCCAGGGCGATCACCGCGCGCTCTTCCACGTTGGTGAAGAGCGCGATCTTGCGCCGCGAGGAGACGTCGATCGGGTGGTCGGAACGGCAGACCAGCACGTCCGGCTGCAGGCCGATGGAGCGCAGCTCCTTGACCGAGTGCTGGGTCGGCTTGGTCTTGGTTTCGCCGGCGGTGGCGATGTACGGGACCAGGGTCAGGTGCATCAGCATCGCGCGCTTGGCGCCGATCTCGACGCGCAGCTGGCGGATCGCCTCGAGGAACGGCTGCGACTCGATGTCGCCGACGGTACCGCCGATCTCCACCAGGGCCACGTCGGCATCGCCGGCGCCCTTGATGATGCGCCGCTTGATCTCGTCGGTGATGTGCGGGATCACCTGCACGGTGGCGCCCAGGTAGTCGCCGCGGCGCTCCTTGCGCAGCACGTCCATGTAGACGCGGCCGGTGGTGAAGTTGTTGTTCTGGGTCATGGTGGTACGAACGAAGCGCTCGTAATGGCCCAGGTCCAGGTCGGTCTCGGCGCCGTCCTGGGTCACGAAGACCTCACCGTGCTGGAACGGGCTCATGGTGCCCGGGTCCACGTTGATGTAAGGGTCCAGCTTGAGCATCGTGATCTTCAGGCCACGCGCTTCCAAGATCGCAGCCAGAGAAGCCGAAGCGATGCCTTTCCCCAATGAAGAAACAACACCACCCGTGACGAAGATGTAGCGCGTCATGAAAAACCCTAGAAGTCAGCGTTTAGGCGGGATCAGCCGCCGGGGATTCGGAGAAGGGAGGCCAGCTCCCGCCACGGACAAATCCGTGGGCAAAGCAAACTCCTGCTGATTCCGGAGGGAATCGGCGGGAGCAGTACAAGACGGGAGCGTAGTCTACTGGAAACGGCTTACTAGCTCAAACCCGGGTCGTTCGTCGGCGGGCTCCAGGACAACCGCCAGCCTCCCTCGCGGGGACCGTCCAGGCCAGGAATGTTGGCCACCGCGAGCAGTTCGTCGGCGCGGAAGAGTAGCGGCAAACGACCGCGCAGGAAGCTCGGTACGCCCGCCTCGTTGAGCAAACGCTTGAGGTCGCGGCGACCGCGCCCGGCCAGGGCCAGTACTTCCCCACCCCGCCGGTAGTCGACGCGCAGCGGACCGGGCGGAAGTTCGCCGAGCAATGCCAGTCGACCGTTGCCGGGCAGCGCCAGCGGATGGGCGGGATGTTCCCAGACGAACGGTCCCGCCGCCGCGCGCCAGGCCGCCGGCAGCCACCAGAGCCGCCCCGCGCCGCGGCGCAGCTCGCCGCTCTCCAGGCGCCAGATCGGGTCGGCATCTTCGCCGGCGTCGCGCAGCGATTCCCAGCCGGCCCAGTGGTCGCTGTCCGGCAAGCGCGTCAGCGGTGCCAGCCACGCCCGCAGCAGGTTGCGCTGGCGCGCGGCGCCGAGGCGGCGCAAAGGTTCCAGGGCGATCCGGGGCAGGTCCAGCCAGTCCGGATCCGAGGGTGCGCGGCAGGCTCGGAGGTCGATGGCCGCCAGCTCACCCAGCAGCTCTTCGGCCTCGCGCAGGTGCGCCGCGCAGCGCGCCATGCCGGCGGCGGCCTGCGGCCAGTGGGAGGCGAGACGCGGCATGACCTCCTGGCGCAGGTAGTTGCGCGAGAAGCGCGGGTCCTGGTTGGAAGGATCCTCCACCCAGTCCAGCCGGTGCGTCTGCGCATAGGCTTCCAGTTCGGCGCGGGAAACCCCGAGCAAGGGTCGGCACAGGCGGCCGCCGCCCAGCGGCCGGCTCGCCGGCATCGCCGCCAGGCCGCGCAGGCCCGCTCCACGCAACAGGCGGAACAGCAAGGTCTCGGCCTGGTCGTCGAGATGCTGCGCGGTGAGCAGCACCTGCCCTTCGCCCAGGCTCGCCTGGAATGCGCGATAACGGGCAGCGCGCGCCGCCTGCTCGATGCTGCCGCCAACGGCGACCTGCACCCGCTCGACCCGCAGCGGGATGCCCAGCGACCGGCAGACCACCTGGCAGTGCGCCGGCCAGGCGTCCGCCGCAGTCTGCAAGCCATGATGGACATGCAGCGCCGACAGCGCCGGCAGGGCTTCGCTCCGAGCCAGGCGGGCCAGGAGGTGCAGCAACACCGTGGAATCCAGCCCGCCGGAAAAAGCCACGCACCAGCCCCTCGCTTCGCGCCAGGGCGCCAGGGCCTGTAACAGACGGGATTCGAGCGGCACTGCCGGCATGCTTGCGCTCCTCATGCGACAAGCCCGGCGAATGCCGGGCTTGTCGATCGTACCAGTGCGCCGGATGGCTTACGGCGCGCCGTAGCTCATCAGGCGGTCGTAACGACGCTCCAGCAACTCACCCATTTCCAGGCCCTGGAGCATCTTCAGTTGCGCCAGCAGTTCGCCACGGATCGATTCGGCCATGCTCGCCGGATCGCGATGGGCGCCGCCCAGCGGTTCGTCGATGACCTTGTCGACGATGCCCAGGCCTTTCAGGCGCTCGGCGGTGATGCCCATGGCCTCGGCGGCTTCCGGCGCCTTCTCGGCGGTTTTCCAGAGGATGGACGCGCAGCCTTCCGGCGAGATCACCGAGTAGGTGGAGTATTGCAGCATGTTCAGTTGGTCGCAGACGCCGATGGCCAGCGCGCCGCCGGAACCGCCCTCGCCGATCACGGTGGCGATGATCGGCGTCTTCAGCCGTGCCATCACCCGCAGGTTCCAGGCGATCGCCTCGCTCTGGCCGCGTTCCTCGGCATCGATGCCCGGGTAGGCGCCGGGCGTGTCGATGAAGGTCAGGATGGGCATCTTGAAGCGCTCGGCCATTTCCATCAGGCGGCAGGCCTTGCGATAGCCTTCCGGACGCGGCATGCCGAAGTTGCGCCGGACCTTCTCGCGCACCTCGCGGCCTTTCTGGTGGCCGATGACCATCACCGGGGAGCCGTCGAGACGGGCAACGCCGCCGACGATCGCCGGGTCGTCGGCGAAATGCCGGTCGCCGTGCAGCTCCTCGAAATCGCTGAACAGGTAGCCGATGTAATCGAGGGTATAGGGACGCTTGGGATGGCGCGCGAGCTGGGCGATCTGCCAGCTGGACAGATTGCCGAAGATGTTTTCGGTGAGCGCCTTGCTCTTGTCCTGCAGACGCGAGATTTCGTCGCTGATGTTCAGCGCATTGTCGTTGCCCACCAGGCGCAGCTCTTCGATCTTGGCTTGCAGGTCGGCGATCGGCTGTTCGAAATCAAGAAAGTTCGGGTTCATAGGCTTCCGTCGTGCGCAGATTCTAGTGGGCCGTTTCCGTTTGGCGCCCTACCTTACGGGATCGGGCGCCAGGGGTCGAGCCGGGAGCAAGGGCGATCCGCGTTTTCCCGCCGCAGAGCGCGGAACAACGGCGTTATCGCCCATCGCGATTAACGATAATTGAGGAAGACGTTGTCGCGCCCGAACTGGTCACGCAATGCCTGGATCAGATCGTCCGCCGGATCCACCCGCCAGCTCTCGCCGAACTGCAGCAGGGCCTTGGCGTCGGCGCTGGTGTAGTCCAGGGTGATCGGACAGGAACCGCGATGGCGGTTGAACAGTTCGCCCAGCCAGCGCAGGCGGTCGCCCTTCAACAGGTCGGCGTGCAGTTTCATCCGCAGGCTCTCCGCCAGCCCGGTGCGCGCCTCCTCCAGGCTCATCACGCGCTTGGCGCGCAGGCGCAGGCCGCCGGAGAAGTCATCCTGGCTGACCTCGCCCTCGACCACCACCAGCGCGTCGGTCTGCAGCAGCGACTGGGCCGCGGCGAAGGCTTCGGAGAACAGCGAGGCCTCGATCCGCCCGGAGCGGTCGTCGAGGGTGACGAAGCCCATCTTGTCGCCCTTCTTGTTCTTCATCACCCGCAGGTTGACGATCAGCCCTGCCACCGTCTGGGTATCGCGCGCCGGCTTCAGCTCGACGATGCGCTGGCGGGCGAAGCGCCGCACCTCGCCTTCGTATTCGTCGATCGGGTGGCCGGTCAGGTACAGGCCGAGGGTGTCCTTCTCGCCCTTCAGGCGTTCCTTGAGGGTCAGCTCCTTGACCTTGCGGTGGTTGGCGTAGACATCCGCCTCCGGCTCGGCGAAGACCCCGCCGAACAGGTCCATGTGCCCGCTGTCGTGGCTGCGCGCGGTCTGCTCCGCGGCCTGGATCGCTTCCTCCATCGCTGCCAGCAGCACCGCGCGATTGAGGTCGACGGTGGCCTGGTAGGCCTTGAGCTCGTCGTGGTAGTGCGGCCCGAGGCGATCCAGCGCGCCGGCGCGGATCAGCGCTTCCAGGGTGCGCTTGTTGATGCGCTTGAGGTCGACGCGGTCGCAGAAGTCGAACAGGGTGTTGAACGGCCCGCCTTCGGCGCGGCACTCGGTGATCGCCTCCACCGGCCCTTCGCCGACGCCCTTGATCGCACCCAGGCCGTAGACGATGCGGCCGTCGTCGTCGACGGTGAAGCGGAACTCGGAGTTGTTCACGTCCGGCGCGACGATACGCAGCTTCATGTGCCGGCATTCTTCGATCAGCGTCACCACCTTGTCGGTGTTCTGCATATCCGCGGTGAGCACCGCGGCCATGAACGGCGCCGGGAAGTGGGTCTTCAGCCAGGCGGTCTGGTAGGAGACCAGGCCGTAGGCGGCCGAGTGCGACTTGTTGAAGCCGTAGCCGGCGAACTTTTCCACCAGGTCGAAGATGTTGCCCGCCAGGTCGGCATCGATGCCGTTGTTCTTGCAGCCCTCGATGAAGCCACCGCGCTGCTTGGCCATTTCCTCCGGCTTCTTCTTGCCCATGGCCCGGCGCAGCATGTCCGCGCCGCCGAGGGTGTAGCCGGCCATGACCTGGGCGATCTGCATCACCTGTTCCTGGTACAGGATGATGCCGTAGGTAGGCTTGAGCACCGGCTCCAGGCCGGCGTACTGGTAGTCGGGATGCGGATAGGACAGCTCGGCGCGGCCGTGCTTGCGGTTGATGAAGTCGTCCACCATGCCCGACTGCAACGGGCCCGGGCGGAACAGCGCCACCAGGGCGATGAGGTCTTCCAGGCAGTCCGGCTTGAGCTTCTTGATCAGCTCCTTCATGCCGCGCGATTCGAGCTGGAACACCGCGGTGGTCTCGGCTTTCTGCAACAGCGCGTAGGTCGGCTTGTCGTCCAGCGGAATGAAGTCGATGTTCACCGGTTCCAGGCCCTTCTTGGCCTGTTCGCGGTTGATGATCTCCATCGCCCACTTGATGATGGTCAGGGTCCGCAGGCCGAGGAAGTCGAACTTCACCAGGCCGGCCGCCTCCACGTCGTCCTTGTCGAACTGGGTCACCAGGCCGCCGCCTTCCTCGTCGCAGGCGATCGGCGAGAAGTCGGTCAGCTTGGTCGGCGCGATCACCACGCCACCGGCGTGCTTGCCGGTACCACGGGTGATGCCTTCCAGCTTGAGGGCCATCTCCCAGATTTCGGCGGCTTCCTCGTCGCTCTTGAGGAAGTCGCGGAGCATTTCTTCCTGCTCGTAGGCTTTTTCCAGGGTCATGCCGACTTCGAACGGGATCATCTTCGACAGCCGGTCGGCGAGGCCGTAGGACTTGCCCTGGACCCGGGCCACGTCGCGCACCACCGCCTTCGCCGCCATGGTGCCGAAGGTGATGATCTGGCTGACCGCGTTGCGCCCGTAGGCATCGGCCACGTAGTCGATCACCCGGTCGCGGCCTTCCATGCAGAAGTCGACGTCGAAGTCGGGCATGGAGATCCGTTCCGGGTTGAGGAAACGTTCGAACAGCAGGTCGTAGGCCAGCGGGTCGAGGTCGGTGATCTTCAGCACGTAAGCCACCAGCGAGCCGGCGCCCGAGCCCCGCCCGGGGCCTACCGGCACGCCGTTGTTCTTCGCCCACTTGATGAAGTCCATCACGATGAGGAAGTAACCGGGGAAGCCCATCTGGATGATGATGTCGAGCTCGAAGTTCAGACGGTCGACGTAGACCTGGCGCCTGGCCTCGTAGTCCGGGGTATCCTTCGGCAGCAGCACCTCCAGGCGCTCCTCGAGGCCTTCGAAGGAAGCGTGCCGCAGGTAGTCGTCGATACCCATGCCATTGGGCGTGGGAAAGTCCGGCAGGAAGTACTTGCCCAGCTGCACCTCGATGTTGCAGCGCTTGGCGATCTCCACGGTGTTCTCCAGCGCCTCGGGGAGGTCGCTGAACAGCTCGGCCATTTCCGCCGGCGACTTCAGGTACTGCTGGTCCGAATAGGTGCGCGGCCGCCGCGGATCGTCGAGGGTCCGTCCCTCGCCGATGCAGACGCGGGTCTCGTGGGCCTCGAAGTCTTCCTGCCTGATGAAGCGCACGTCGTTGGTCGCCACCAGCGGCGCATTGCAGCGTGACGCCAGGGCCACCGCCGCATGCAGGTGCTCCTCGTCGTTGACCCGGCTGGTGCGTTGCACTTCGACGTAGAAGCGTTCGGGGAACACCTCCATCCATTCGCGCAACAGCGCCTCGGCCTTGGCCTCCTCGCCGTCGAGCAGCGCGTGGCCGATCTCGCCTTCCTTGGCCGCGGACAGCGCGATCAGGCCCTCCGCCGCCGCCTTGACCCAGTCGCGCTCGATGATGATCTCGCCGTTGCGCTGGCCTTCGCTCCAGCCGCGGGAAATCAGCTCGGTGAGATTGCGGTAGCCCCTGGCGTTCATCGCCAGCAGGCTCAGGCGGCTGAGCGGACCGTCTTCCTCGCGGCTGGCGAGCCAGATGTCGGCCCCGCAGATCGGCTTGATGCCGGCACCCATGGCGGTCTTGTAGAACTTCACCAGCGAACACATGTTGCTCTGGTCGGTGACCGCCACCGCCGGCATGCCCAGTCCCGCCACCGCCTTGGCCAGGGGCTTGACCCGGACCAGGCCGTCGACCAGGGAGAATTCGGTATGCAGACGCAGGTGAACGAAGGATACGGTCATGAAGGCCCCGGAGCAGAAATAACGCAAAAACGACAAGGCCCGGATTGTACCGGGCCTGGTGGCAAAGCTACAGGTTCAAGAGCGGGCGATGCGCGTGGGGTTCGTCACGCGACGTCGCCCCGCCCACGCGCTCAGGCGCGGCGGTCGTCCCAGATGCCCGGCTCGAGCTTCCGCTGGACTTCCGGGAACTGGCTGGCATCGAAGGTCGGCAGCTTGCCGGCCTTGCGCTGGGCGTTGTAGTCCCTGGCCAGCTTGATCGCCAGGTTGGACAGCAGCAGGATCGCGATCAGGTTGGTGATCGCCATCAGCCCCATCGACACGTCGGCGAGGTTCCAGACGAACGGCAGCGAAGCCATCGCACCGAACATCACCATGGCCAGCACGATCAGGCGGAAGATCAGCAGGCCAGCCAAGTGGTTGTGCTCGAGGAAGACCAGGCAGTTCTCGGCATAGAAATAGTTGGCGACGATGGAGGTGAAGGCGAAGAACAGGATGATCACCGCCAGGAAGTAGCGGCCCCAGTCGCCGACCTGGCTGGTCAGGGCATTCTGCACCAGCATGATGCCCTCGCCTTCCTGCGGTCCGGCCAGCAGGATGATGGCCGCCGAGGCGGTGCAGATCAGCAGGGTGTCGATGAACACGCCGGCCATCTGCACGTAGCCCTGGGACGCCGGGTGCGGCGGATAGGGGGTGGCCGAGGCGGCGGCGTTGGGCGCCGAACCCATGCCCGCCTCGTTGGAGAACAGGCCGCGCTTGAAGCCATTGAGGATCGCCGCGCCGAGGCCGCCGGCGGCGGCCTCGTGCCAGCCGAAGGCGCTCTTCACCACCATCGCCAGGACGCCCGGCAGCTCGCTGAGGTTGAACAGGATGATGCCGACCGCCAGCAGCAGGTAGGCCACCGCCATGAAGGGTACCGCCAGCTCGGAGAAGCGCGCGATGGAGCGCAGGCCGCCGAAGATGATCAGCGCGGTGAGGATCACCACGGCGATGCCGCTGATCCAGGTCGGCACGCCGAAGGCGCCCTGCATGGCGCCGGTGATGGTGTTGGCCTGCACCGAGTTGAAGACGAAGCCGAAGGCGATGATCAGGAAGATCGAGAACAGGATGCCCATCCAGCGCGCACCCAGGCCTTTCTCCATGTAGTAGGCCGGGCCGCCGCGGAACTGGCCCTTGTCGTCGCGGATCTTGAACAACTGGGCGAGGGTCGCCTCGACGAAGCCGGTGGCCATGCCCACCAGGGCGATCGCCCACATCCAGAACACCGCGCCGGGCCCGCCGAGAGTGATCGCCACCGCCACGCCGGCCACGTTGCCGGTACCGACCCGCGCCGCCAGCGAGGTGCACAGCGCCTGGAAGGAGGAGATACCCGAGTCGTCGGACTGCCGGCTGCCCTTGAGCACGCTGAAGGTGTGGCCGAAGTGGCGGAACTGGATCAGGCCCAGGCGCACGGTGAAGTACAGGCCGCAACCGACCAGCAGCCAGATGAGGATCTTGCCCCAGATAAGGCCGTTGAGCAGGTCGACGACCTGAGTGGCGAATTCTTGCATGGATAACTCCCCTGTTCCGCTTGTGGCGGATTGTTGTCAGCCGACCCTCCGGGCAGAAGGCCGCGTGTTTCGGACACATACGGTATGACGTGCGAGCCGAACGAAATTTCGCTGTGATTGGCACTTGGCAGGAAGGGGCAGGACTTTCCGCTATTGACACGGCCCACCGCTTGCCACCAGGCGACGGATACGATCATCCACGCGACATGCGATCGATTATCCGATCAATTACTCGACAGAGGCATCCAGCAATTCGCGAACCGGCGCAAAGGAACGCCGGTGGATCGGCGTGGGCCCCAGGCGGGAAAGCGCCTCGAGATGGACCGCGGTCGGGTAGCCCTTGTGCCCGGCCATGCCGTAGCCCGGGTAGAGCCGGTCGAGTTCGACCATTTCCCGGTCGCGACTGACCTTGGCCAGGATCGATGCCGCGGCGATCGCCGGCACCTGGCTGTCCCCCTTGACCACCGGTGCGCTGGGCACCGCCAGCCGGGGACAACGGTTACCGTCGATCAGGGCCAGGCGCGGGGTCACGCTCAGGCCCTCGACCGCGCGCTGCATGGCGAGCATGGTGGCATGGAGGATATTCAGGCGGTCGATTTCCTCGACCTCGGCGCGGGCGACGCACCAGGCCAGGGCCTTCTCGCGGATCTCTTCGAACAGCGCCTCGCGGCGGGCTTCGCTGAGCTTCTTCGAGTCGTTCAGGCCGAGGATCGGCCGGCTCGGATCGAGGATCACCGCGGCGGTCACCACCGGCCCGCACAAGGGGCCGCGACCGACCTCGTCGACACCGGCGACCAGGTCCTCGACCAGGTTGAAATCCAGGCCCAGTTGCATCAGCGGCGCTCCACCAGTTGCAGGACGGCATCCGCCGCCTGTGCCGACGCATCCTGGCGCAGGGCGCGGTGGATGGCGTCGAAGAATTCGACCTGCTGCGAACCGTCGTCCAGCAGCGGCGAGAGGGTCGTGGCCAGCGCTCGCGGGGTCGCGGCGTCCTGGATCAGCTCCGGCACCAGCAGGCGCCCGGCCAGCAGGTTGGGTAGAGAGATGTAGGGGCTTTTCACCAGGCGCTTGAGGATCCGGTAGGTCAACCCGGCGACCCGATAGGCCACCACCATCGGCCGCTTGTAGAGCAGCGCCTCGAGGGTCGCGGTGCCGGAGGCGATCAGCACCGCATCGCAGGCGGCCAGCGCTTCGTGGGAAGCGCCGTCGAGTAGCGTCAATGGCAGAGGCTCACGGCCCTGGAGCATCCGCTCGATCTGTTCGCGCCGTGCGGCACTGGCGCAGGGCAGCACGAAACGCAGGCCCGGCCGCTCGCCGAGCAGGCGCTGGGCGGTGTCGAGGAACAGTTCGCCAAGCTTGCCGACCTCTCCGCCACGACTGCCCGGCATCAGCGCCACGACCTGTCCGTCCAGCGGCAGCCCGAGCCGCTCGCGAGCCGCCACGCGATCCGCCTGCAGGGGAATGGTGTTGGCCAGTGGATGGCCGACGAAACGCACGGGAACGCCATGCTCCTCGTAGAAACGCGCCTCGAAGGGAAACAGCGCGAGCATCAGGTCACAGGCCTCGCGGATCTTCAGCACCCGCTTCTGCCGCCAGGCCCACACCGAAGGACTGACGTAGTGCACGGTACGCAGGCCGGCCTGGCGCAACCGGTGCTCGACGCCGAGGGTGAAGTCGGGAGCGTCGATGCCGATCATCACGTCCGGGCGGGCGTCGATCAGCGTACGGATCAGGCGCTTGCGCCGCCGCAGCAGCTCCGGCAAGCGACCCAGCACTTCGACCAGGCCCATCACCGACAGGCGCTCCATGGGGAAATAGCTGGACAGCCCTTCGGCCTCCATGCGCGGACCGCCGACGCCGATGAACTCGATCTCCGGATGCCGCGCCCGCAGCGCCTGCATCAGGCCGGAACCGAGGATATCCCCGGACGCCTCGCCGGCGACCAGGGCTACACGCAATCTGCCAGCCATGGGTCAGCGGGTGATGCCGCGGGTGGCGCTCTGGATCGAGTCGCGGAACACCGCGACCTCGGGGAACTGCGCCGCGCTTTCGGCCAGTTCGGCCAGGGCCTCCTCGACGGTATGCCCCTGGCGATAGACCACCTTGTAGGCACGCCGCAGGGCATGGATCGCCTCGCTGCTGAAGCCGCGCCGGCGCATGCCTTCGAAGTTCATGCTACGCGCCTCGGCCGGGTTGCCGAAGACCGTCACGTAGGCCGGGACGTCCTTGCCGATGGCGCTGCCCATGCCGGAAAAGCTGTGCGCGCCGATCCGGCAGTACTGGTGCACCAGGGTGTAGCCGGAGAGGATCGCCCAGTCGTCCACGTGGACATGCCCGGCCAGCGCTGTGTTGTTCACCAGGATGCAATGGTTGCCGATCACGCTGTCATGGCCGATATGCGCATAGGCCATGATCAGGTTGTGGTCGCCAATGGTGGTTTCCGCGCGATCCTGGACGGTTCCGCGATGAATGGTCACCCCTTCGCGGATCACGTTGTGGTCACCGATCACCAGGCGCGTCGGCTCGCCCTTGTATTTCAGGTCGGGAGTGTCCTCGCCGACGCTGGAAAACTGGTAGATGCGGTTGTGCTTGCCGATCTTCGTGGGCCCCTTGAGCACCACGTGCGGACCGATCACCGTCCCTTCACCGATCTCCACTTCCGCCCCGACGATGGACCACGGGCCCACCTGGACGTCAGGCGCCAGTCTGGCGCTCGGATCGATGATGGCGCGAGGATCGATCAAACTCATAGTTTGCGTTCCGCACAGATGATTTCGGCCGAGCATACCGGCTTGTCGTCGACGGTAGCGTGGCAGTCGAACTTCCAGATGCTGCGCTTGACGCTGATGAACTTGGCGTGCAACTGCAACTGGTCGCCCGGCAGGACCGGCTGGCGGAAGCGCAGCTTGTCCGAACCGACGAAGTAGTACAGGGTACCGTCGGCCGGCTTCACGTCGAGCATCTTGAAACCGAGGATACCGGCCGCCTGGGCCATCGCCTCGATGATCAGCACGCCCGGCATGATCGGATGTTCCGGGAAATGTCCGTTGAAGAACGGCTCATTGATGCTGACATTCTTGTAGGCGCGAATGCGCTTGCCTTCGATGTCCAGCTCTACCACCCGATCCACCAGCAGGAAAGGGTAGCGATGAGGCAGGTATTCGCGAATCTCGTTGATGTCCATCATGTTAGGGGGAGCCTGTTCAGAAAAGGGTGACGCAAAAAACGTCAATTACGCATCAGATGAAGCGTCACCGCTTGAGGTCACGGCAGCCAGGCGTTTTTCCAGCTGCTGAAGTCGACGCGCCATGTCGTCCAGTTGACGAATGCGCGCGGCGCTTTTTTTCCATTCGGCCGCCGGTTGCATGGCGGTACCGGAGGAATACGATCCCGGCTCGGTGATCGAGCGGGTCACCATGGTCATGCCGGTCACGAAAACGTTGTCGCAGATCTCGATATGCCCGACCAGGCCGACACCGCCGGCGAGCATGCAGTGCCTGCCGATCTTGGCGCTGCCGGAAATGCCGACGCAAGCGGCCATGGCGGTATGATCGCCGATCTGCACGTTGTGCGCGATCATGATCTGGTTGTCCAGCTTCACACCGTTGCCGATCAGCGTATCGGACAACGCGCCACGGTCGATGGTGGTGTTCGCGCCGATCTCGACGTCGTCGCCGATGGTCACCCCGCCGATCTGGGCGATCTTCTGCCAGACGCCCTTCTCGTTGGCGAAGCCGAAGCCTTCGCCGCCGATCACCGCGCCGGACTGGATGCTCACCCGTGCGCCGATGTTGACGTCGTGGTAGAGCGTGACCCGCGGCGCCAGCCAGCCGCCTTCGCCGATCACGCTGCGGGCGCCGACCACGCAGTGCGCGCCGATGCTGACGCCGGCGCCGATGCGCGCGCCGCCCTCGACCACCGCGTAGGCGCCGATGCTGGCGCTCGGATGAACCTCGGCGTCCGCCGCGACGATGGCGGTCGGATGGATGCCGGCAGCAGCCCTGGGTTTGCGGTCGAACAGGTGCGACAGGCTGGCATAGGCCAGGTAGGGGTTGGCCACCACCAGTGCGGTACCGGCGAACCCGTCGGCGTCGGCAGCCGTCAGCAGGACGGCGCCAGCACGGCTTTCGGGCAGGTACTTGCGATACTGCGGATTGGCCAGGAAGCTCAGATGGGCCGGTCCGGCTTCCTGCAAGGTCGCCAGGCCCTGGATCGGCAGGTCCGCGTCGCCACGGACTTGCGCGCCGACATGCGCGGCCAGCTGGCCCAGGGTGTAGGACAAGGTACTCATCATCAACGCAGCTGGTTCATCCGCTCGATCACCTGGCGGGTGATGTCGTACTGCGGCTTGACGTCGACCACGGCGCCACGCTCGATGACCATGTCGTAGCCGCCTTTCTTGATGGTTTCCTCGACGGCCCGGTCCAGCTTCGGCTTGAGCTTCTTCAGCATGTCGCGGTCGGCGGCGGCCTTCGACTCGTTCAGCTCCTTGGACTGGAACTGGAAGTCACGGGCCTTCTGCTTGAAATCCAGCTCGGCCTTCTCGCGGTCGCCCTGGGACATCTTGCTGCCGTTGGAAACCAGCTTGTCCTGCAGCGCCTTGGCGTCGCGCTCGAGGTTCTTCAGCTTGTTCAGCTGGGGGCCGAACTTCTTCTCGGCATCCACGGCGTATTGCTTGGCGGCATCGGACTCGAGCAGCGCCATCTGGTAGTTGAGCACCGCGATCTTCATTTCAGCGAACGCCGAAGGAGCCGCCATGATGGCCGCGGTGATCAGGACGAACTGGGTGAACTTACGCACGATGCACTCCTGCACAAAGCATGGTTTCGTTACTCGGTACTACGTACAAATCAGAAGGTCTGGCCCAGGGAGAACTGGAAGACCTGGGTTTCCGCGTTGTCCGGCTTCTTGATCGGGGTCGCCAGGCTGAAGCTCAGCGGGCCCAGCGCGGTGATCCAGGTCAGGCCGACACCCACCGAACTGGCGATGTTGTCGGTCTTGATACCGTCGCAGTTGGTGGTGGTCTTGGTCGGGCAGTCGGTATCGAAGGTGCTACCCACGTCCCAGAACAGCACGGTACGCAACTGGCGCTGGTCCTTGACGAACGGCATCGGGAACAGCAGCTCGGCGCCGCCGGTGATCAGGATGTTACCACCGAAGGCTTCGGGATCCTGGTCCGGGTCGGTATAGCGACCTTTTGAATCTGGTACTCCGTCGGGCAGACGATTGCCATTGGCATCGCGAGCGACTGACGGAGTACTGCGCGGCCCTAGCGTACTGTCCTTGAAACCCCGCACCGAGTTGAAGCCGCCGGCGTAGTAGTTCTCGTAGAACGGCAGGCGCTCGGTGGATCCGTAGCCGTCGCCATAGCCCAGCTCGGTGTGGAAGCGCATGGTGTAGTTGTCGGTCAGCGGGGCGAAGACCTGCCCGCGGTAGTCGATTTTGTAGAACGACAGGTCGCTGCCCGGCAGGGTGGTTTCCAGGGTCAGGCTCTGCGAGTGACCACGGGTGGCCAGCACGCCCTTGTTCAGGGTCGACTCGGACCAGCCGATGGAAGCCTTGAAGTTGGTGAAGTTGTCGCCTTCCTTGTCGAGGAAGTCGTAGATCTCGTCCACGGTATAGCGGCCGGTGTCGATCTGGTCGCGCTGCACGCTCAGGCCGTAGGTCAGGCGCGAGGTCTCGCTGATCGGATAGCCGATGCTCATGCCGGCGCCCAGGCTGTTCACCGAGTAGCTGGCGACGTCGACGTCGAGCTCGTCGTAGTCGGTCTTCCGATAGAAGGCGTTGTAGCCGAGGCTGACGCCGTCGACGGTCCAGTAGGGGTCGACGAAGCCGAAGTTGTAGCGGGTCTGGTACTCGCTGCGGGTCAGGCCGATGCTGACCTTGTTGCCGGTACCCAGGAAGTTGTTCTGGCTGATCGAGCCGCCGAGGATCAGGCCGGCGCTCTGGGCGAAGCCGACGCTGGCGGTGATCGAGCCGGACGGTTGCTCTTCGACGCTGTAGTTGACGTCGACCTGGTCGTCGGTGCCGGGAACCGCCGGGGTCTCGACGTTGACTTCCTTGAAGTAGCCGAGGCGCTCCAGGCGGGCCTTGGACTGGTCGATCAGGTAGGTGGAGGCCCAGCCGCCTTCCATCTGGCGCATTTCGCGGCGCAGCACTTCGTCCTCGGTCTTGGTGTTGCCGCGGAAGTTGATGCGGTTGACGTAGGCGCGCTTGCCCGGGTCGACGACGAAGGTCACCGAGACGGTCTTGTCATCGTCGTGGGCTTCCGGCACGCCGTTGACGTTGGCGAAGGTGTAGCCCTCGTTGCCCAGGCGACGGGTGATCAGGTCGGAGGTGGTGGTCATCACCTTGCGCGAGAACACCTGGCCCTTCTGCACCAGCAGCAGGCGCTTCACTTCCTCTTCCGGCACCTTCAGGTCGCCGGTCAGCTTCACGTCGCGGATGGTGTACTTCTCACCCTCGTTGATGTTGACGGTGATGTAGACGTGCTTCTTGTCCGGGGTGATGGATACCTGGGTGGAGGCGATATCCATGTTGATGTAGCCGCGGTCCAGGTAGTAGGAACGCAGGCGCTCGAGGTCGCCGGAGAGCTTCTCGCGGGCGTACTTGTCGTCGTTCTTGAAGAACGACAGCCAGTTGGTGGTCTTCAGTTCGAACAGGTCGGTCAGGTCTTCTTCGGAGAAGACGGTGTTGCCCACCACGTTGATGTGGGAAATCGCGGCGACCGTGCCTTCGTTGATGTTGATCTTCAGCGCGACGCGGTTGCGCGGCTGCGGGATCACTTCCGCGTTGATCTCGGCCGAGTAGCGGCCCTGGGCCACGTACTGGCGTTGCAGCTCGTTGCGCACGCCTTCGAGGGTGGCGCGCTGGAAGATCTCGCCCTCGGCCAGGCCGGACTGTTTCAGGCCCTTGAGCAGGTCTTCCTTGGAAATCGCCTTGTTGCCCTCGATCTCGATGCTGGAGATCGACGGGCGCTCTACTACAGTGACTACCAGCACGTTGCCATCGCGGCCGAGCTGGATGTCCTGGAAGAAACCGGTCTTGAACAGGGAACGGGTGGCCTGGACGAGGGACTGGTCGTCGACGGTCTCGCCGACGTTCAGCGGCAGGGCGGCGAACACGCTGCCGGCGGACACCCGCTGCAAACCATTGACCCGGATATCGGAAACAGTGAAGGACTCGGCGTGAACCTCGGCGATCATCAGCGCTGACAGCAGCGCGGGTAGCAGAAAGCGTTTCATGGAGTCCTTTTTTTCCAACTGACAAATAGAGAATCTGCCGCAAAGGGCGGCAGATTCGAATTCAACATGACTACAGACGACTCAGATCGTTGACCAGAGCGAGCAACATCACGCCAACGACCAGACTGATGCCGATCTGCATCCCCCAAGCCTGTACCCGTTCGGATAATGGGCGCCCGCGCACCCACTCAACCAGATAGAACAACAGATGCCCGCCATCGAGGACAGGGATCGGCAGCAGGTTGAGAACCCCCAAGCTAATGCTCAGATAGGCCAGGAAATTGAGAAAATCCCCCACGCCAGACTGGGCTGAAGCGCCCGCCACTTTAGCAATGGTTATCGGCCCGCTCAAGTTTTTTACCGAGAGCTCGCCGAGCAACATTTTCTTTATGGAGTCGAGCGTTAGCAGGCTCATGGTCCAGGTTCGCGAAAGCGCCTGACCCACCGCTTCCAGCGGTCCGTAGCTCACTTCGCGGAGCATTTCCGCCGGCCATTCGCTGCCCGAAACCCCCGCGCCCATGTAGCCGGTCCGGGCCTTGCCCTCGCCGCGCGAGGCCAGATCCAGGGCAATATCCAGCACTTCGCCGTCGCGCAGCACCTTGAGCTGGACGCGCTGCCCGGGGCGGGCGCGGACGCTGTCCACCACCTGCTGCCAGTCGTCGACGGCGACGCCATCGATGCCCTGCAAGCGGTCGCCGACCTTCAGCCCGGCGGCCTGCGCCGGCCCCTTGGGGTCGAGCTCGGCCAGCACCGGCGGCAAGGCCGGCCGCCAGGGCTGGATACCCAGCGAGGCGATGGGATCGGGATTGTCCTCGCCCTTCAGCCAGCCATCCAGACGCACCTGGTGGGTGGAATCGACATTCGAGCCTTTTTCCTGCACCCGCACTTCCAGCGTACCGCTCTCGCCGAGACGGCGAACCAGCTGCAGGTTGACCCCGTTCCAGCCGGTGACGGGCTCGCCATCCACCGCCAACAGCTCCTGTCCGGCCTCCAGGCCAGCCTGGGCGGCCAGGCTCTCCGGCGCCACGGAACCGATGACCGGGCGTACCTGCTGGCTACCGAGCAGGGCGACGACCCAGAAGAACAGAATCGCCAGTAGGAAATTGGCGATGGGACCAGCCGCGACGATGGCGATCCGCTGACGCACCGTCTTGCGATTGAAGGACTGCTCGAGCAGATGGGCCGGTACTTCCGCCTCGCGCTCGTCGAGCATCTTGACGTAGCCGCCCAGCGGAATGGCCGCCACCACGAACTCGGTGCCGTGCCGGTCGTGCCAGCGCAGCAGCGGCGTGCCGAAGCCGACGGAGAAGCGCAGGACCTTGACCCCGCAGCGTCGCGCGACCCAGAAGTGGCCGAACTCGTGGAACGTCACCAGCACGCCCAGGGCCACCAGGGTGCCGACGATCATGTAAAGCGCACTCATCTCCTACCTCCAGGCCGTCCGAGGACTAGCCGGCGTACCGGGTCAACCACTGCCCGGCGACCGAACGCGCGCGGCGGTCGGCGGCCAGTACCTGGTCGAGCGATTCGACTGCGGTCACCGCTTCGCGGTTCAGCACGTCCTCGATGATAACCGCGATGTCGCTGAAACGGATGTGCCGCTCGAGAAACGCGGCCACGGCCACCTCGTTCGCGGCGTTCAGCATGGCCGGAGCGCTGCCGCCGGTTTCCGCGGCCTGGCGCGCCAGGCGCAGGCAGGGGAAGCGCTGTTCGTCGGGACGCTGGAAATCCAGGCGACCGACGGCGAACATGTCCAGCGGCGCAACCCCCGACTCGATCCGTTCCGGCCAGGCCATCGCATAGGAAATCGGCGTGCGCATGTCCGGATTGCCGAGTTGAGCAATCACCGAGCCGTCGACATAGTCCACCATCGAATGGATCACGCTCTGCGGATGGATCACCACCTCGACCTGGCTCGGCTGGGCGTCGAACAGCCAGCACGCCTCGATCAGCTCCAGGCCCTTGTTCATCATGCTGGCGGAGTCGACGGAGATCTTCCGCCCCATCGACCAGTTCGGGTGCGCGCAAGCCTGTTCCGGCGTCACCGAAGCGAGCTGCTCCAGCGGAGTCTCGCGGAACGGGCCGCCGGAGGCGGTCAAGAGGATCCGGCGCACGCCGACCCGCTCCAGGCCATCCGCATAATTGCGCGGCAGCGACTGGAAGATCGCGTTGTGCTCGCTGTCGATCGGCAGGAGCACTGCGCCGCTGCGCTTGACCGCCTGCATGAACAGCGCGCCGGACATCACCAGCGCTTCCTTGTTGGCCAGCAGTACGCGCTTGCCGGCCTCGACGGCGGCCAGGGTCGACGGCAGGCCGGCGGCGCCGACGATGGCCGCCATCACCATGTCCACTTCGGGCGCGCTGGCCACTTCGCACAACGCCTGCTCGCCGAACAGCACCCGGGTGCGGATGCCCGCCGCGGCGAGCGAGCCCTGCAAGGCGATCGCCGCGGCCTGCTCCGGCACCACCGCATAGACCGGGCGGTGCCTGAGGCACAGCGCCTCGAGTTCGGCGAGGCGGCTGAAGCCGGTCAGGGCGAAGGCCTCGTAACGATCGGGATGGCGCTGGACGACATCCAGGGTGCTCAGGCCGATGGAACCGGTCGCGCCGAGCACGCTGATCCGCTGCGGCCGGCTCATGGCGCGCCCCAGCCGGCGGCCCAGAGCAGCGCCGCGAACACCGGGATAGCGGCCGTCAGGCTGTCGATGCGGTCCAGCACGCCGCCGTGGCCGGGCAGCAGGCTGCTGCTGTCCTTGATCCCGGACTGGCGCTTGAACATGCTTTCGGTGAGGTCGCCGACGATGGAGACGAACACCACCAGGGCTGCGCCGAGCAGGGCCAGCAGCAGCGCGCCGAAGGACCAGCCGCGATAGAGGCCGACCACCAGGGTGATCGCCAGGCTTGCCGCCAGGCCGCCGTATACGCCTTCCCAGCTCTTGCCGGGGCTGACCCGCGGCGCCAGCTTGCGCTTGCCGAAGGCCTTGCCGGAGAAATAGGCACCGATATCCGCGCCCCAGACCAGCACCATCACCGCGATGATCAGGCCGTTGGCAAGCGGCCACTGCTTGAGCAGGACCAGGCCCTGCCAGGCCGGCAACAGGATCAGCAGGCCCATTCCCAGGCGCCGCCAGCGGCCGCCCCAGTAGCCGACGCTTTCCGGGTAGGTGAGCACCAGCACCGTGGCCAGGGTCCACCAGACCAGCGCCAGCAGGAGCACGGCGCCCGCCAGTTGCGGCAGGTGGTAGAGCGCGACCATCAGCAGGGCCACCAGCGCGGCATAGGCGACGCGGGCGAACTGCCGCTCATAGCCGGCCAGGCGCGCCCATTCCCAGGCCCCCAGGCTGACCACCACGCCGATGAACAGGGCGAAGGACGCCCCTTCGAGAAGGAAAAAACCACCCAGCGCGATGGGCAGCAGCACCAGCGCCGTGATGATCCGTTGTTTCAGCATGACGGACGGGCCTCGGCCTCGACTTGCTCGCTGGTCTTGCCGAAGCGGCGCTGGCGCTTGGAGAAATCCGCCAGGGCAGCCCGCATCGCCGCGTGCTTGAAGTCGGGCCAGAACAGGTCGGAGAAATACAGCTCGGCATAGGCCAGCTGCCAGAGAAGGAAATTGCTGATGCGATGCTCGCCGCCGGTGCGGATGCACAGGTCGGGCAGCGGTTGGTCGCCAGTCACCAGGCAACCCTGGAGCAGCTCGGCGGAGATATCGTCCGCCGCCAGGTGCCCGCCCTGGACCTCGCGCGCCAGGCGCTGGGCGGCCTGGACGATATCCCACTGGCCACCGTAGTTGGCGGCGACCTGCAGGAGGAAACGGGTGTTGCCCGCGGTGGCGGCTTCCGCTTCGCGCATGGCCGCCTGCAGCTCCGGATGGAAACGCGTGCGATCGCCGATGATGCGCAGGCGGATGCCGTTCTCGTCGAGCTTGCGCACCTCGCGGCGCAGGGCCACGAGGAACAGCTCCATCAGCGCGCTGACCTCGTCGGCCGGACGCTGCCAGTTCTCGCTGGAAAAGGCGAACAGGGTGAGGACCTCGACCCCCGCCTCGGCGCAGACCTCGATCACCGCCCTGACGGCATCGACACCGGCCTTGTGGCCGGCGACGCCGGGCAGAAGACGCTTCTTCGCCCAGCGGTTGTTACCGTCCATGATAATGGCCACATGGCGTGGCACGCACACATCCTTCCGGGTCTTTTCCATGACGTCAGCCCGGCCTCAGACAGCCATGAGGTCCGCTTCTTTGGCTTCCAGTGCCTTCTCGATCTCACCGATGAACTTGTCGGTCAGCTTCTGCACGTCGTCGCCGGCGCGGCGCTCGTCGTCCTCGCTGATTTCCTTTTCCTTCTGCAGGTCCTTCAGCTGGGCCAGCGCATCGCGGCGGATGTTGCGCACGGACACCCGCGCCTGCTCGGCCTCGGCGCGCGCCTGCTTGGTGTAGCCCTTGCGGGTTTCCTCGGTCAGGGCCGGCATCGGCACGCGGATGGTGGTGCCGGCGGTAGCCGGGTTGAGGCCCAGGTCGGAAGTCATGATGGCCTTCTCGACCGCCTGGATCATGCTCTTGTCGAACACGGCCAGGGCCAGGGTGCGGGAATCCTCGACGGTGACGTTGGCGACCTGGCGCAGCGGCGTGTCGGCTCCGTAGTAGGACACCATGACGCTATCCAGGATACTCGGATGCGCACGCCCGGTGCGAATCTTGGCGAAGGCGTGGCCCAGCGCTTCCAGGGTCTTGCCCATGCGCTCCTGCGCTTCCTTCTTGATCTCGTTGATCATTCTCAACCCTCCTCGATCAGGGTGCCTTCGGCACCACCCACAACAATATTCAGCAATGCGCCCGGCTTGTTCATGTTGAACACCCGCAGCGGCATGTTCTGGTCACGGCACAGGCAGATGGCGGTCAGGTCCATCACGCCGAGCTTGCGGTCGAGCACTTCATCATAGGTCAGGCGCTCGAACTTCTCGGCATTCGGGTCCTTGAACGGGTCGGCAGTGTACACGCCATCGACCTTGGTAGCCTTAAGGACCACGTCGGCGTCGATCTCGATGGCGCGCAGGCAGGCCGCCGAGTCGGTGGTGAAGAACGGGTTGCCGGTGCCGGCGGAGAAGATCACCACCTCGCCGCCGTTCAGGTGGCGCATGGCCTTGCGGCGGTCGTAATGGTCGGTCACGCCGACCATGGAGATCGCCGACATCACCAGCGCGGGGATGTTCGAACGCTCCAGTGCGTCGCGCATCGCCAGGCCGTTCATCACGGTGGCGAGCATGCCCATGTGGTCGCCGGTCACGCGGTCCATGCCGGCCGCGGACAGCGCCGCGCCACGGAACAGGTTGCCGCCGCCGATGACCAGGCCGACCTGTACGCCGATCCCGACCAGTTGGCCGATCTCCAGCGCCATGCGGTCCAGCACCTTGGGATCGATGCCGAACTCCTCCGAGCCCATCAGGGCTTCGCCGCTCAATTTTAGAAGAATGCGTTTATAGCGAGGTTGACGAGCGCTCACTTGCTGAGCCATGACCTTTTTCTCCTGCGGCGATAAAAATTCGTGACGGCGCTGCCGTCCTGGGCGGAGACGCCTTCGCGCCTGCGTTGCGTGCAAGCCCGCCGAGCGGGCCGGCAACGCGGAAGCTGCCCCTGACGCTTCCCCATTTTGACGAAGAGGCCGCACGCATCAGCGGGCAGCCTCTTCCGGGGCGACAGTCGGAACCGTCTTTGTTACTGCTTGGTGGCGGCTACCTGGGCAGCTACTTCGGCAGCGAAGTCGACTTCGGCCTTCTCGATGCCCTCGCCCACTTCGTAGCGCACGAAGGAGACGATCTCGGCGCCGGCCTGCTTGGCCAGGTCGCCGACCTTCACTTCCGGGTTCTTCACGAACGGCTGCTCGACCAGGCTGGCTTCGGCGAGGAACTTGCTGATGCGACCCTTGACCATGTTCTCGACGATGTTCTCCGGCTTGCCGGCGATCTTGTCGGCGTTCAGCGCCAGGAAGATTTCCTTCTCTTTCGCGATCGCTTCTTCGGACACTTCCGAAGCGCTCAGGAACTGCGGGTTGCTGGCGGCGACATGCATGGCGATGTCCTTGGCCAGTTCCGGATTGCCGCCCTTCAGGTTGACCACGACACCGATGCGGTGGCCGTGCAGGTAGGCGCCGACCACGTCACCCTCGACCCGGGTCAGGCGACGGATGTTGACGTTCTCGCCGGTCTTGGCGACCAGGGCCAGGCGAGCTTCCTCGCGCGCTTCGACCAGCGGAGCGGCGTCGGTCAGCTTCTCGTTGAAGGCCTTCTCCAGGCTCTCGGCGACGAAGCCCTTGAAGTCGTCCTGCAGGGCCAGGAAGTCGGTCTGGGAGTTGACTTCGATGATCACGGCGGCTTTGTTGTCGGCAGCGATCTTGACTGCGATCGAGCCTTCGGCGGCGATGTTGCCGGCCTTCTTGGCAGCCTTGATCGCACCGGCAGCGCGCATGTCGTCGATGGCCTTCTCGATGTCGCCACCGGCGGCGGTCAGCGCCTTCTTGCATTCCATCATGCCCAAGCCGGTACGCTCGCGCAGTTCTTTAACCATGGCTGCAGTAATTTCTGCCATTTCGAAATCCTCTTGAGTGGTAGCTCTCAAAAAACCTTTGCGCCCGGCCGGGCCGGGCAGAAACTCGAAGGTGGCAAAAAGGGGGCCTAGCCCCCTTCCTGCGCACCGTAGGACGTCTGCACGCCCCGGAATCAGCCTTCGGCGGATTCGGCCGGCGCTTCCTCGACGAACTCGTCGGCGCTGGTGGCAGCGCCCTGCTTGCCGCGGATTACCGCTTCGGCCATCGAGTTCAGATAGAGTTGCACGGCGCGGATGGCATCATCGTTACCGGGAATTACATAGTCGACGCCTTCCGGGCTGCTGTTGGTATCGACGACGCCGATGACCGGGATGCCCAGCTTGTTGGCTTCGGTGATGGCGATGCGCTCGTGGTCGACGTCGATCACGAACAGGGCATCCGGCAGGCCGCCCATATCCTTGATGCCGCCCAGGCTGCGCTCGAGCTTCTCGAGGTCGCGGCTGCGCATCAGCGCTTCTTTCTTGGTCAGCTTGTCGAAGGTACCGTCCTGGGCCTGGGTTTCCAGGTCGCGCAGGCGCTTGATCGACTGGCGGATGGTCTTGTAGTTGGTGAGCATGCCGCCCAGCCAGCGGTGGTCGACGTACGGCATGCCGCAACGGGCGGCTTCCTCGCGAACGATCTTGCCGGCGGAACGCTTGGTGCCGACGAACAGGATCTTGTTCTTGCCGGCGGCCAGGCGCTCAACGAAGGTCAGGGCCTCGTTGAACATCGGCAGGGTCTTTTCGAGGTTGATGATGTGGATCTTGTTGCGCGCGCCGAAAATGAACTTGCCCATTTTCGGGTTCCAGTAACGGGTCTGGTGGCCGAAGTGCACACCGGCCTTCAGCATATCGCGCATGTTGACTTGGGACATGATAGTTCCTCGATAAGTCGGGTTAGGCCTCCACGCATCCCAATGACCAACCCTTGCGGGCACCCAGGTCATCGTGTCGATGCATGTGTGGGTTTGTGCTCCGGAAAAAGGCCGCAGCCTCGGAGCGGGGCGCTTTATACCATAACCGTGGACGCAGTGAAACCCGCGACGGATGGCCGGGCGGGAGTAGATCGGTCGGTCAGGTCTGCTAGAATCGCGTATTCCTTATTATTCATGCGTGCTTGCACGCCCCAAGAGAATTCGCATGACCGTCACCATCAAGACGCCTGATGATATCGAGAAGATGCGCATCGCCGGCCGCCTGGCCGCCGAAGTGCTGGAGATGATCGGCGAGCACATCAAGCCCGGCGTGACCACCGAAGAGCTGGACCGCATCTGCCACGACTACATCGTCAACGAACAGAAGGCGATCCCCGCCCCGCTGAACTACAAGGGCTTCCCCAAGTCGATCTGCACCTCGATCAACCATGTGGTCTGCCACGGCATCCCCAACGAGAAGCCGTTGAAGGAAGGCGACATCCTCAACGTCGACATCACCGTCATCAAGGACGGCTACCACGGCGACACCAGCAAGATGTTCCTGGTCGGGAAGACCGCGGAATGGGCCGAGCGTCTCTGCCAGATCACCCAGGAATGCATGTACAAGGGCATTTCCGTGGTGCGTCCGGGCGCACACCTGGGCGACATCGGCGAGATCATTCAGAAGCACGCGGAAAAGAACGGCTTCTCGGTGGTCCGCGAATACTGTGGCCACGGTATCGGCACGGTGTTCCACGAGGAGCCGCAGGTCCTCCATTACGGTCGCGCCGGCACCGGTATCGAACTGAAGGAAGGCATGATCTTCACCATCGAGCCGATGATCAATCAGGGCCGCCCGGAAACCCGCCTGCTCGGCGACGGCTGGACCGCCATCACCAAGGACCGCAAGCTCTCCGCCCAGTGGGAGCACACCGTGCTGGTGACCGCCGATGGCTACGAGATCCTCACCCTGCGCAACGACGAAACCTTCCCGCGCACCTCGGCCGCCTGATCCGGCCCGGCTTTTGCTGCCAGCCGTGCGCCTCGACGTCCCGCCCCATTCCGGCGGGGCCGACGCCCCGATCTGGCGCGCAACCCGCACCAGGATAGCGCACACCAGCACCAGGACGGGGCGTTCGCGTATCGAACCCAATCGCTAGCAGATAAAGGAAGGCCGCATGCCGCAGGTGGATCCCGAATTGTTCGATCGCGGGCAGTTCCAGGCGGAACTGGCCTTGAAGTCCAGCCCGATCGCCGCCTTCAAGAAGGCCATCCGGCAATTCCGCGAGGTCCTCGACCAGCGCTTCAACAGCGGTCGCGACATCCGCCGCCTGATCGAAGACCGCGCCTGGTGCGTCGACCAGGTCCTGCAGCAGGCCTGGCAGCGCTTCGACTGGGGCGACGACGCCGACATCGCGCTGGTCGCCGTGGGCGGCTACGGTCGCGGCGAGCTGCACCCCTATTCCGATGTCGACCTGCTGATTCTCCTCGACAGCGAGGACCAGGAAAGCTTCCGCGAACCGATCGAAGGCTTTCTCACCCTGCTCTGGGACATCGGCCTGGAGGTCGGCCAGAGCGTGCGCTCGGTACGGCAATGCGCCGAGGAGGCGCGCGCCGACCTGACGGTGATCACCACCCTGATGGAGTGCCGTACCATCTGCGGCCCGGACAGCCTGCGCCAGCGCATGCTGGAAGTGACCGGCAGCGCGCATATGTGGCCGAGCAAGGAATTCTTCCTGGCCAAGCGCCATGAGCAACAGCGCCGCCACGCCAAGTACAACGACACCGAGTACAACCTGGAACCCAACGTCAAGGGCTCGCCCGGCGGCCTGCGCGATATCCAGACCATCCTCTGGATGGCCCGCCGCCAGTTCGGCAGCCTCAACCTGCATGCCCTGGTGCGCGAAGGCTTCCTGGTGGAAAGCGAATGCAGCATGCTCGCCTCCAGCCAGGAGTTCCTCTGGCGGGTCCGCTATGCCCTGCACATGCTCGCCGGGCGCGCCGAGGACCGCCTGCTGTTCGACCACCAGCGCAGCATCGCCCGCCTCTTCGGCTACGAGGACAACGACGTCAAGCTGGCGGTCGAACGTTTCATGCAGAAGTACTACCGGGTGGTGATGGCGATCTCCGAGCTGAACGACCTGATCGTCCAGCACTTCGAGGAAGTCATCCTGCCCTGCGAGCAGCCGGTGCAGATCCAGCCGCTGAACAGCCGCTTCCAGTTGCGCGACGGCTACATCGAGGTGACCCACCCGAACGTCTTCAAGCGTACCCCGTTCGCCCTCCTGGAAATCTTCGTGCTGATGGCCCAGCACCCCGAGATCAAGGGTGTGCGCGCCGACACCATCCGCCTGCTGCGCGACAGCCGGCACCTGATCGACGACGAATTCCGCCACGACATCCGCAACACCAGCCTGTTCATCGAACTGTTCAAGAGCAGCCAGGGCATCCATCGCAACCTGCGGCGGATGAACCGCTACGGCATCCTCGGCCGCTACCTGCCGGAATTCGGCCACATCATCGGGCAGATGCAGCACGACCTGTTCCACATCTATACGGTGGACGCGCACACGCTCAACCTGATCAAGCACCTGCGCAAGCTGAACCGGCCGGAGATGGCCGAGAAATATCCGCTGGCGAGCAAGATCATCGAGCGCCTGCCCAAGCCGGAGCTGATCTACATCGCCGGCCTCTACCACGACATCGCCAAGGGCCGCGGCGGCGACCACTCCGAACTCGGCGCGGTGGACGCCGAGGCCTTCTGCCAGAGCCACCAGCTGCCGCTGTGGGACACCCAGCTGGTGTCCTGGCTGGTGCAGAACCACCTGGTGATGTCGACCACCGCACAGCGCAAGGACCTCTCCGACCCGCAGGTGATCTTCGACTTCGCCCAACTGGTCGGCGACCAGACCCACCTCGACTACCTCTACGTGCTCACCGTGGCCGACATCAACGCCACCAACCCGACCCTCTGGAACTCCTGGCGCGCCAGCCTGCTGCGGCAGCTCTACACCGAGACCAAGCGCGCCCTGCGCCGCGGCCTGGAGAACCCGGTGGACCGCGAGGAGCAGATCCGCCAGACGCAGACCGCGGCCCTCGACCAACTGGTGCGCAACGGCATCGACCAGGACGACGCCGAGCAGCTCTGGAGTCAGCTCGGCGACGACTACTTCCTGCGCCACACCGCCGGCGACGTGGCCTGGCACACCGAGGCGATCCTCCAGCACCCGGACGACGGCACGCCGCTGGTGCTGATCAAGGAAACCACCCAGCGCGAATTCGAAAGCGGCTCGCAGATCTTCATCTACGCCGCCGACCAGCACGACTTCTTCGCGGTGACCGTGGCCGCCATGGACCAGCTCAACCTGAGCATCCAGGACGCCCGGATCATCACCTCCACCAGCCAGTTCACCCTCGATACCTACATCGTGCTGGACGCCGACGGCGACTCCATCGGCAACAACCCGGAGCGCATCGCCGAGATCCGCGAAGGGCTGATCGACGCGCTGAAGAACCCCGACGACTACCCCACCATCATCCAGCGTCGGGTGCCGCGCCAACTCAAGCACTTCGCCTTCGCCCCGCAGGTGACCATCTCCACCGACGCGCTGCGCCAGGTCTCGGTGCTCGAGGTCATCGCTCCCGACCGTCCCGGCCTGCTGGCGCGGATCGGCGGCATATTCCTCGACTTCGACCTGTCGGTGCAGAACGCCAAGATCGCCACCCTCGGCGAACGCGTGGAAGACGTCTTCTACATCACCGACGCGCGCAACCAGCCGCTCGCCGACCCCGACCTGTGCAAGCGCCTGCAGGCCGCGCTGGTCGAACAACTGTCACAGGACAACGGACGGGACACCCTGCCCACCCGGATAAACTTCTGAGAAGCCTTGCCAACGCCATGAATACCGCACTCGACAACCTGCAGCCCTACCCCTTCGAGAAACTCCGCGCCCTGCTCGGCGGCGCCCAGCCGCCCGCGACGCTGAAGCCGATCGCACTGTCCATCGGCGAGCCCAAGCACCGCTCGCCGAGCTTCGTCGCCGAGACCCTGGCGGAGAACCTGGACCAGCTTGCGGTCTACCCGACCACCCTCGGCCTGCCGGCCCTGCGCGAAGCCATCGCGCGCTGGTGCGAGCGGCGTTTCTCGGTGCCGGCCGGCTGGCTGGATGCGGCGCGCCATGTGCTGCCGGTGAACGGCACCCGCGAGGCGCTGTTCGCCTTCACCCAGACCGTGGTCCGCCGCAGCGAGCCCGGCGAGGCCCCCGGCCTGGTGGTCAGCCCGAACCCGTTCTACCAGATCTACGAAGGCGCGGCGCTGCTCGCCGGGGCCGAACCGCACTACCTGCCGTGCCGCGAGGAAAACGGCTTCAATCCCGACTTCGACGCAGTCGACGAGGCGACCTGGCAGCGCTGCCAGATTCTCTTCCTCTGCTCGCCCGGCAACCCCACCGGCGCCCTGGTGCCGCTGGAGACCCTGAAGAAGCTGATCGCCCTGGCCGATCGCTACGACTTCGTGATCGCCGCCGACGAGTGCTACAGCGAACTCTACTTCGACGAAAACGCCCCGCCGCCCGGCCTGCTCAACGCCTGTGCCGAACTGGGCCGCACGGATTTCAGCCGCTGCGTGGTGTTCCACAGCCTGTCCAAGCGCTCCAACCTGCCCGGCCTGCGCTCGGGCTTCGTCGCCGGCGACGCGGAAATCCTGAAGAAATTCCTCCTCTACCGCACCTACCACGGCTGCGCCATGCCGGTGCAGACCCAACTGGCGAGCATCGCCGCCTGGAACGACGAGGTCCATGTGCGCGCCAACCGCAGCCTGTACCGCGAGAAGTTCGACGCCGTGCTGGCGATCCTCGACGGTGTGCTCGACGTACAGCGCCCGGACGGCAGTTTCTACCTGTGGGCGCGCACCCCGGTGGACGACACCGTCTTCACCCGCGAGCTGTTCGAGCGGCAGCACGTGACGGTGGTGCCGGGTTCCTACCTGTCTCGCGAGGTGGACGGCGAGAACCCCGGCGCCAACCGCGTGCGCATGGCCCTGGTGGCTCCGCTGGCCGAGTGCGTCGAGGCCGCCGAGCGCATCCGCGACTACCTGCGGGCGCGCTGAAGCCTGCGCGGACAAACGAAAAGGGATCGCCGTGGCGATCCCTTTTCGTTCACACCCAGCGGGCGAAGCGATTGGTCAGCCAGCTTTCCTGCTGGTCCAGCTCGCGCAGGATATCGCCCAGGGTCTCGTCGTCGATCTCGTTGTTGCGCCGCTGCCGGTACAGTTCCAGGCGTTGCGCGCGCAACGCCTTCAGGCGCAGGGCCTTGTCGGCGACCTCCAGGGCCTGGGCCTGGTCGCGCGCCTCGTCGGTGGTCGGCGCGGCATCCAGCGACTGGCGGTATTCGGCCATGATCTGCGCACGCGCCTCGGCGACCCGCGAAGTGTTCGCCGCATCGTTGCCTTCCACCAGTGGCAGTTCCTCGTTCTCCAGGGCGCGGATCGCCGCCTCCGCGGTCTTGCGCCAGGCCTCGCGCCGCTCGCGCTCGTGGGCGCCATTGTTGCTCGCCGGCAGCCCGCGCAGCAGCAGTGGCAGGCCGATGGTCGCGCCGAGCAGGGAAATCAGGATCACGCTGGTGGCGATGAAGATGATCAGGTCGCGCTGCGGGAAGGCGCTGCCGTCCATCAGGCTCATCGGTACCGACAGCACCGCCGCCAGGGTCACCGCACCGCGCACGCCGCTCAATGCACTGAGGGCGGAGAGGCGGCGCAGAGAGATGCCGCTCAGCCCGGGCGGGCTCTTGCCGCGCCAGCGATCGATGCGCAGCGACAGCTTCCAGTAGCCGTAGACCCAGCCGTAGCGGATCAGCATCAGCACGGCGGTGATCGCCGCCACGTAGGCCAGCAGCAGCGAGGAACGCCAGAGCAGGTCGCCGTGGTGGTTGGCCACCGACTTCATGATGTCCGGCAACTGCAAGCCGAGCAGCAGGAACACCACGCCGTTGAAGGCGAACTCCAGCATCGACCAGACGCTGCGATTGAGCAGGCGCGTGGAAGTCTGCCGCGGCAGCAGGTCGACCCAGCTCTGCATCATGCCGGCCGCCACCGCAGAGAGAATCCCGGAGACGCCGAGGTGCTCCGCCACCATGTAGGAGGCGAACGGCAGCAACAGCATCAGTACCACGTGGGTTGCCGGGTCGTCCCAGCCACGGGAAATCATCCAGGCGCGGATGCGGCCCAGCGACCAGCTGAGGAACACCCCGATGGCCAGGCCGCCGATCGCAACCAGGAGGAAGTCGAGGCTGGCGTCCACCAGCGAGAACACCCCGGTCATGGCCGCGGCGATGGCGAACTTGAACGCCACCAGGCCGGAGGCGTCGTTCATCAGCGCCTCGCCTTCGAGCAGGTGCATCAGGCGCTTGGGCAGGCGCCCCTGGGTGATCGCCGAGACCGCCAGGGCATCCGTGGGCGAAAGCACGGCGGCGAGGGCGAAGGACGCCGCCAGGGGAATTTCGGGAATCAGCAGGTGGATGAAATAACCGGCGCCGACCACGGTGAAGAACACCAGGCCGAAGGCCATCATCAGGATCGGCCAGCGCATCCGCCAGACTTCCCGCTTGGGAATGCGCCAACCGTCGACGAACAGCAGCGGCGGAATGAACAGGAAGAGAAACAGCTCCGGGTCCAGGGCGATGTGCAGTCCCAGGGAAGGCAAGGCCAGCAGGGCGCCGGCGGCGATCTGGATCAGCGGCAGCGGCAACGGCAGCAACTGGGCGGCCAGGCGGGTGGCGCCGACGACCAGCAGCAGGGTCAGAACGGTGTACACGGTTTGCATGGGGGCGGGAATCTCCGGCTTCGTCCCAGGACGATGCGACTGCGCCGATTGCACCATCGCGATCGGTAGGCAGCTATCCGACATTCGCACAATCCGTACAGTCTTTCCTAGCCCTGCCGCTCTACCCCGCGCTTCCGCCCCTTCCAGGGCGATGACCGGAGCGCCCGGCCAAGGTTCCCGCACTAGTACATCCGAGCTATTTCATTGTGCCGCAAGACGCTCCTACACTCGCCTTCAATCCAGGCCCGCCTGCTGCGCCGGCCAGGACGACGCCCCGAAGGAGTACGGGGCGCAGCACCCCACCCAGACAAAGGAATGCCGCCATGACAAGCAAGGGACTTGCCTCCGCACTGCTGCTCACCTCGATGTTCGCCGCCACCTCCGGCTGCCTCCAGCAGAACGCACTGACCCAGGGCTACCGCACCACCCAGCCCGGACAACCCGGCCAGGCCCAGGTCGCCTCCGCCAACGCCCCTTGCACCCCCAGCGCCACCAATGACCTGATCGCCACCGGACGCAGCCTGCTGGACATCACCACCAGCCTGATCAAGACCCGCAATCAGATGAGCGACGGCGGCAGCATCATGCGCGACGTCGACGACGTGCAGAAGGTCGGCAAGGGCCATGCCGTGCTGGACAGCGTCGAGAGCATGACCGGCGGTCCGCAGCAGCCCTGCGGCTGAACGAACGCCAAGGATTCATCCCGGACAGCGAGCCCCCGCACGCTGTTCTCCCCCTGAGCCTCGCCTTCCCGGCGGGGCTTTTTTTGGTCCGCATGCTTCGTCTCCGCGTGCCACCGGGGAGCGGGGTCGGCCGTCCGCCGGCGGCCATCCGAACGGAGGTCTCTCGCAGCCGCGCCTATCTTGCGGAAAGCGTCTGGAACGCAGCTATTGTCCAACCCGCGAAGTGATGTCAATGTAGCATTACACCTTTGGATATAGCCGTTTCGGGTAGATCGCGAGATGGAACGAGCTTTTTCTCCCTGCCATGGGAACGCGGAGCGACGGTCCGTGACGCGCGCCGAGATACTGCTGCTCAAGAACCTGGCGGAACGACTGGTGGCCGACCGGGAAAACCGTCACGACGATCTGCAGGCAACGATGCGCCTGGCGCACCTGAGTTCGCCGGAAATGATTCTGTACATGGTCAACCGGGTGCTGGAACTGGAAGAGAGCATCGAGCGGATCGCCGCTGTCCTCCGGAATCTTTCGCCAGACGAGACGCGGCCCGCCACGGAATCGCCGGCCCTCGCCGCGCGCCCCGTGGAAACCTAAACCAGCACCTGGCGGGTGCTGGCGATCAACGCATGCACCTGGCGTTCCACATGGGCTTCCACCGGCACCTCGGGCCCCCTGCCTTCCGGACAGGGCAGGTTCGGCGTGGTGCCGAACAGGCGGCAGATCAGCGGGCGCTCGTCGTAGGCCTCGCAGCCATCCGGACCGAGGTGGACACAGTTCCAGGCGGCCAACGCCGCATCGTGCTCGGCCTCGCTCTTCACCGGCAACCGCGCCATCTCTTCCGACGACGCGGTGACCGGCCCGCAGCAATCGTGGCAACCGGGCTTGCAGGCGAAGCCCGGTATCTGCAGGCGCAACTGGTCTATCTGGCGACCGATGCAACTCATGTGGCTCTCTCCTCGACAGGGGGAAGGATTGTACAGCGCCCATCCGTACATTCCGAAAGACCCGGGCGGTTCGCCTCCCAGGCGCAGCGAAACGACCCGCCCGCCAAGGTAATTCTTCTTCCTGCCGCGGTGTGCCCGTGCGCCTCGCGGACGCGCCAGGAAACCAGGCAAGCTTCCCTCGCCGGACAAGCGCGGCACTCGACGATACGACGTGGCATAATCTGACGAGAATTTTTGAGGAATATTGGAGGGGTTTTGGAGGAGCCAAAACCCCGAAGGAAAAACAATGACTTACGTTCTCTACGGCATCAAAGCCTGCGACACCATGAAGAAGGCGCGGACCTGGCTCGACGAGCACAAGGTCGCCTACGACTTCCACGACTACAAGGCCGTCGGCATCGACCGCGAGCACCTGCGCCGCTGGTGCGCGGAGCACGGCTGGCAGACCATCCTCAACCGCGCCGGCACCACCTTCCGCAAGCTCGACGAAGCACAGAAGGCCGATCTCGACGAAGCCACGGCGATCGAGCTGATGCTGGCCCAGCCGTCGATGATCAAGCGCCCGGTGCTGGAACTGGGCGGCAGGACACTGGTCGGCTTCAAGCCCGACGCCTACGCCGCCGCACTGGCCTGACCCGGAGAGCGCCATGAGCATCGCCTGGGCCCTGTTCGTCCCCGCCTGCTTCGCCCTCAACCTGGCGCCGGGGCCGAACAACCTGCTGTCGCTGAACAACGCCGCGCGGTACGGTTTCGCCCGCGCCTCGCTGGCCGGCGGCGGGCGCCTGCTGGCCTTCGCCGGCATGCTCGCCCTGGCCGCGTCCGGGCTGGCGCTGGTGCTGCACACCTCGGCCTGGCTGTTCCTGGCGATCAAGCTGCTCGGCGCCGCCTACCTGCTGTGGCTGGCGGTGCAATTGTGGCGGGCCGATGCGCAGCCACTGGCGAGCGAAGCCAGCCCGGCGCGTCCCAGCCTCTGGCGCCTGGGGCGCCAGGAGTTCCTGGTGGCGGCGGGCAACCCGAAGGCGATCCTGATCTTCACCGCCTTCCTGCCGCAGTTCGTCGATCCCGGCCAACCGCTGGGCGCCCAGTTCGCCCAGCTCGGCGCGGCATTCCTGCTGCTCGAATGGCTGGCCATCGCCCTTTATTCCTATGCCGGGCTGCATCTCGGCCGGCTGCTCGCCGGCCAGCGCGCCCGGCGCCTGTTCAACCGCGGTTGCGCCGCGCTGCTCGGCAGCGCGGGGCTGGGCCTGCTGCTCAGCCGCCGTCCGGCCTGACCGCTCCACTCCGTTTCGAGGAACCCCACATGTCGCAATCCCTGTTCAGCCTGGCCTTCGGCGTAGGCACCCAGAACCGCCAGGAAGCCTGGCTGGAAGTGTTCTACGCCCTGCCGCTGCTCAACCCCTCGGCCGAGATCGTCGCCGCCGTGGCGCCGATCCTCGGCTACAGCTCCGGCAACCAGGCGCTGACCTTCACCTCGCAGCAGGCCTACCAACTGGCCGACGCCCTGAAAGGCATCGACGCCGCCCAGTCGGCCCTGCTCTCGCGCCTGGCGGAGAGCCAGAAGCCGCTGGTCGCCACCCTGCTGGCCGAAGACGCGGCGCCGTCCTCCACCCCCGAGGCCTACCTCAAGCTGCACCTGCTCTCCCACCGCCTGGTCAAGCCGCACGGAGTGAACCTGAGCGGTATCTTCCCGCTCCTGCCGAACGTGGCCTGGACCAACATCGGCGCGGTGGACCTGGCCGAACTGGCCGAACTGCAACTGGAAGCACGGCTGAAGGGCAAGCTGCTGGAAGTCTTCTCCGTTGACAAGTTCCCGAAGATGACCGACTACGTGGTCCCGGCCGGCGTGCGCATCGCCGACACCGCCCGCGTGCGCCTGGGCGCCTACATCGGTGAAGGCACCACGGTGATGCACGAAGGCTTCGTCAACTTCAACGCCGGCACCGAAGGCCCGGGCATGATCGAAGGCCGCGTGTCCGCCGGCGTGTTCGTCGGCAAGGGCTCGGACCTGGGCGGCGGCTGCTCGACCATGGGTACCCTCTCCGGCGGCGGCAACATCGTCATCAGCGTCGGCGAAGGCTGCCTGATCGGAGCCAACGCCGGAATCGGCATCCCGCTGGGCGACCGCAACATCGTCGAGGCCGGCCTGTACATCACCGCCGGCACCAAGGTCGCCCTGCTCGACGAGCAGAATACTCTGGTGAAAGTGGTCAAGGCCCGTGACCTGGCCGGCCAGCCTGACCTGCTGTTCCGCCGCAACTCGCAGAACGGCGCGGTGGAATGCAAGACCAACAAGACCGCCATCGAGCTGAACGAAGCGCTGCACGCGCACAACTGAGTCCAGCTTGCCTCCCCGCTCGCCCGATGGCGCTCGCCAGCGCCCTCGGGTGGGCTACCCTTTCTCCTGAAACCGTTCTCGCACAGTGTCCGCCATGTCCCTGCCGTCCCCCTGGCGCGCCGACTTCCCGGCCCTGTCCGCCCTCGCCGCGGAAGGCCTGACCTACCTCGACAGCGCCGCCACCGCCCAGAAGCCGCAGGCCGTCCTCGATGCCCTGAACGGCTACTACCTCGGCGGCGCCGCCAATGTCCACCGCGCCCAGCACGTCCCCGGCGAACGCGCCACCCGCGCCTTCGAGGCCGCTCGCAGCCGGGTCGCGCACTGGCTGCACGCCAGCAACCCGGCGGAAGTCCTGTTCACCCGCGGCACCACCGAGGCGATCAACCTGGTGGCCTATGGTCTGGAGCGGCATTTCCGAGCGGGCGACGAACTGCTGGTCAGCGCCCTGGAACACCACGCCAACCTGCTCCCCTGGCAACAGCTGGCATTGCGCCGCGGCCTGGTGCTACGCGTGCTGCCGCTGGACGACCGCGGGGTGATCGACCTGGAGCAGGCCCGGCGGCTCATCGGCGCGCGTACCCGCCTGCTGGCGGTCAGCCAGCTTTCCAACGTCCTCGGCACCTGGCAGCCAGTGGTGGAGCTGATCCAGCTGGCCCGCGAACAGGGCGCCTGGACCCTGGTCGACGGTGCCCAGGGCAGCGTCCATGGCCGCCACGACCTGCCGGGCCTGGGCTGCGATTTCTATGCGTTCTCCAGCCACAAGCTCTACGGCCCCGACGGCGTCGGTGTGCTCTGGGGCCGCCCTCAAGCGCTGGAACAGCTGGCGCACTGGCAGTTCGGCGGCGAGATGGTGCGCCATACCGACTTCCAGCACGCCAGCTTCCATGCCGCGCCGCTCGGTTTCGAGGCAGGAACCCCGGCGGTTTCGGCGGTGCTCGGTCTCGGTGCGGCCATCGACTGGCTGGCGACCCTCGACGAAGCCGAAGTCGCCGCCCATGAAGGTGCCCTTCATGCCCGCCTGCTCGCCGGCCTGCGTGCGCGCGACGGCCTCAGGCTGCTCGGCGAGCCGCAGGCGGCGCTGGCCAGTTTCTGCGTCGAGGGTGCGCATGTCGCCGACCTCGCCCACCTGCTCGGCGAACAGGGCATCGCCGTACGTGCCGGCCACCACTGCGCGATGCCACTGCTGCAACGCCTCGAGGTACCCGGTGCCCTGCGCGTGTCGCTGGGCTTGTACAACGACGCCGACGACCTGGAGCGGTTCTTCCTGGCCCTCGACCGATCCCTGGAGCTGCTGCGATGAATCCGGTCCTCCCCGAACAGGCCCAGGAAGCGCTGGATGCCTTCGGCCATACCGCCAGTTGGGAACAGCGCGCGCGCCTGCTGCTGCAGTGGGGCGAACGCCTGGCGCCGCTGGCGGAACACGAACGCCAGGAAGAACACCGCGTGCATGGCTGCGAGAGCCTGGTCTGGCTGCTCGGCGAGCAGCGCGACGGACACTGGCGCTTCCGCGCCGACAGCGATGCGCGGCTGATCCGCGGCCTGCTGGCGGTGCTGCTGGCACGAGTCGACGGCATCGAAACCGCTGAGCTGGCACGCCTGGACCTCAACGACTGGTTCACCTGCCTGGGCCTCTCCCGACAGCTTTCGCCCTCGCGCAGCAACGGCCTCAACGCCGTGCTGCAGCGCATGCGCGAACTGGTCGCGCAGGCTGGCGGCTGAGTTCCGCTCAGCGCCCGAGCAGTTCCGGCAGGTGCCTGGCCAGGACACGGTACTGCTCGTCCTCGATCCGATAGGCCCAGTCCGGATGCGCGCCGACCTCGCCGGCGGCGAAGCCCTCGATCTTCTTCGGCAACAGCCAGTATTGCCCGCCCTGGCGCCGAATCTCGCCATCCAGGCGCGCCCCGGAAAACGTCCGCAAGCTGAATGCCAACTGCAACGGCGCCTGCCGGAACCCGACCTGCGCCAGCGGCGCGGCGTCGACGAAGCGCAGGTCGGCGAACAGCGCCGCCGCGCCGTTGGCCACCGCCTCGTAGGCCAGCTTGCGCCCCCTGGGCAATTGCCGGACCAGCAGGTTGGCTTGCCCGGCGCGTTCGCGATACAGGTCCAGGCGCTCGCCGTTCGGATAACGCAATTGCAGTTCGCGCACCTCGGCGAAAGGCAGCGTGGCGATCCGCCGGTCGAGCCATTCGAGCTCATTGCGCGGCAGCGGCAGGACCCTGTCGATCAACCAGGCCTGATCATCACCCAGTTGCCGGACAAAGCTGCCGCCGCGCCGGGCAGGCTTGCCGACCAGCAGGACCAGGGGCTCGCCGGCCTGCCGCAGCAGGCTCAGGCGCACCGCCTGGCCCTCGCCGCGCTCCGCCAGGCCGAGCAGGGCCTGGTTCTGCGGATCGGCACTCTTCGCCTCGACCTTGCGCGCCTCGCCCAGGGCCCGCAACAGGGCGGTCATTTGCCGCGGATCGGCCGGATAACCGGCCTTGGCCGGCAGCACCCAGGCAGACTCGCGCCGCTCGAGGCGGATCTCCGGCGTTCCGTCGGGAAACTGCAGCAGCACGGCGCTCGGCGCCGAACGCTCCAGGCCGGGCAGCCAGCGCGGGTCCGCTGCCGGCGCAGGCGCCTCGGCCGCGCGCTCGCGCTGGAGCCAGGCGAAGGTTGCCGCCAGCGCCGCGAGAAACAGCAGAAGGGCGAACAGGGTACTACGGCGCACCTTCAGTGCCCTCCCCGCGCCTGGCGCCGCCGCCAGAGCCAGCCGAGCAACGCGGCGACGGTGAGCAGCGCGGGGAGCAAGGCGATGTTGGCCAGCTTAAGGCGCCGCCCAAGTGCATCGATGTCGGCGTTCAACTGGTACTGCACCTCGCGCAGTTCCTTGCGGATGCGCAGCTTCTCCTGCATGTACTGGCGCACCGTGGCCTGCTGTTCGGGGGTCGGTTCGACCGCCTTCGCCGGGTCGGCGCCCTGCTGGAGGGCGGCGAGTTGCTGCTCGGTATCGGCCAGGCGCCGCTTGAGCTGGTCCTCCTTCTGCCGGAAGCTCGCCTCGGCCTCGCGCTGCAATTGGTCGACCACCACGAACGGGCGACTGAAGCGCCCGCGGGAACGCACGCTGATCAGCGCATCGCTGCCCGACAGGTTGTCCAGCGCGTTGACCACCAGCGCGCCGTTGTCGGCCCAGGGCTGCGGCACGCGCTGGCCGAAGAAGTCCTGCACCTGGACCCACATGCGATCGCTGAGCAGGTCGGTATCGGCGACGACGATGACATTGATGTTGCGCGCCTCCTTCAGGCCTTCGCGATGGCCCTCGATGCCCTCCGCGAACGCGCTCTTCGCCGGCCCCTGGATACGCGCGGCGAGGGTATGCCGCTGGCCGCCCGGGCGCAGTTCGCGCATCAGCTCGGCAGGATCGCGGAGCAAGCCGAAGCGCGTGGCGTCGAACGGCATCGACTGGGTAGAGCTTTGCAGCAACGGCGTGAAGACGGTGCCCGCTCCGGGGAGGCCTTCGAGGATTCCGGGCGTCGCCAGGGTCAGGCTTTCCAGTCCGGCAGTGGCGATATCGTCCTGCGCCAGCGCCTCGCGCGGCAGGCTGAGCCAGGCCGGATGCCGGGCCGGACGCTGGCCCTGGCCAAGGCTGATGGACATCGCGTAGGCGCCGTCGCCAAGCACCTTGCCCGGCAGCAGGCGCAGCCCCCAGGCCTTGAACAGCGGCGCGAGGTCGGAGGACTTGTCACCATCCAGCGTACCGGTGAAAACGCTGCCGCTGTCGGCCTCGCTGAAGGGATCGACGAACGCCAGCAGCTTGCCGCCGCGCAGGACGAACTGGTCGATGGCGTATAGCGTCCGTTCGGGCAACTGCTTGGGGTGCACCAGCAGCAGCACCGAGACCTCCGGCGGGATCTCCGTGGCATCGCTCTCGAGGCTGCGCAGGTCGAATTGCTGGCGGATCTCCTCCATCACCATCCACGGCGAGGTCGGCTGCCGGCTGGCGATGTCGAAGCCGCCGTTGAGCGGCAGCGACGACATCAGGCCGACCACCGGCCGCTGCGGCTGGGCCAGGGTCTGCACCAGGCGGCTGATGTCGTATTCGAGGAACTCCTCCTGGTCGAGGGGGAAGAACGGGATGACCTGCACCCCATCCAGGGCGTTGCTGCCGGCCAGGCCGAAGTACAGGTTGTCGCCGCCCTGCTGCAGGGGGATGCCTTGCAGGCCGAACTCGGCGGCCTTGTCCTCGTTCTCGGAGAACGGCTGCGGGTCGATCACCTGCAGGCGAATCCTGCCGTTCGCCTCGCGTTCGTAGGCGCGCAGCAGCTCCTCCACGCGCCTGGCGTAGTTGCGCAGCGGCACCAGCTCCCGGGCGCCGCTGTCGGAATAGAAGAAATACAGGTTGATCGGTTCCTGGAGGCCGGCCAGGATCCGCTTGGTTCCGGGGCTGATGGTGTAGAGCTTCTGCTCGGTCAGGTCCAGGCGCGCGCCGCTGAACAGCAGGCTGGAGACCATGTTGAAGGCCAGGAACGACAGCGCGATCAGCAACAGGCCGGCGCCGGAATACAGCAGGCGTTTCATCGGCGGCACCTCACTCGGCTTTCTTCAGGTCGATCGCCACTGCCGTGGCGGCCAGCCAGGCGACGATCAGGCTGGCGAAGTACAGCAGGTCGCGCAGGTCGACCACGCCCTTGCTGATGGCATCGAAGCGGGTCAGCAGGCTCAGCGAGGCCACCGCGTCGAGCAGCCACTGCGGCGCCCACTGGCTGAACGCATCGAGCACCAGCGGAAAGCCACTGAGCATGAACAGGAAGCAGGCGGCCACGGCGAGGATGAAGGCGATCACCTGGTTCTTCGCCAGCGCCGACATGCACGAACCGATGGCCAGGTAGCCACCCGCCAGCAACCAGCTGCCCAGGTAGCCGGCGAGGATCGCGCCGTTGTCGGGCTCGCCCAGGTAGTTCACCGTCAGCACCATGGGGAAGGTCAGCAGCAGGGCGAGCCCGGCGAACGCCCAGGCGGCGAGGAACTTGCCGGCCACCGCGTCGAAACGGCTCAGCGGCAGGGTCATCAGCAGCTCGATCGAGCCGGACTTGCGCTCCTCCGCCCACAGGCGCATGGCCAGGGCCGGAACGAGGAACAGGTAGAGCCAGGGGTGGAAGCTGAAGAATGGCGCCAGGTCGGCCTGGTTGCGTTCGTAGAAATGCCCCAGGTAGAAGGTGAGTACCCCGGAGAACACCAGGAAGATCACCAGGAACACGTAGGCCAGCGGCGTGGCGAAGTAGCTCGCCAGCTCGCGCCTGAAGACCACCGGCAACTGCCTCATGCGCTTTCCCCCCGGGTCAGGCTGCGGAATACCTCGTCGAGCCGGCCACGCTCGACGTCCAGCTCACGGATCCGCCAGCCGCGCTCGGCGACCAGCCCGCTGACCTGCGGGAAGATCACCGCGCCAGGACGCGCCAGTACGGTCAGGCTGCCTTCGGCGGGGTTTTCCTCGATACCCGCCACGCCCGGCAGCACCGTCAGCGCCAGGCGATCGAGCGGGTCGTCGCTGAACAGGGTCACCGCCTGGTGGTAGCGCGAGCGGCTGGCCAGCTCCAGCGGCGTGCTGTCCGCCAGCAGGCGCCCGCCGCCGATCACCAGGGCGCGGCTGCAGAGCGCCGTGACCTCCTCGAGGATATGGGTGGAGATGATCACGATGCGATCCCGCGCCAACCCTCGGATCAACTCGCGGACCTGGTGCTTCTGGTTCGGATCGAGGCCGTCGGTGGGCTCGTCGAGAATCAGCGCGGGCGGCTCGTGGAGGATCGCCTGGGCCAGGCCGACGCGCCGGCGGAAGCCCTTGGACAGGGTCTCGATGGTCTGCCGGCGCACCTCGCCCAGCTCCAGCAGGCCGAGCACCCGTCCGACCCGCTCGCGCTTGCCGGCGCCACGGTAGCCGCGGATCTCGGCGATGAAATCGAGGAACCCCTGCACGGTCATTTCCGCATAGCAGGGCGAACCTTCCGGAAGATAGCCGATGAGGCGCTGCGCCTGCAGCGTGCGGCTACGGATGTCGAGGCCGAAGATGCGCGCCGTGCCGGCGCTGGGCGCGAGGAAGCCGGTAAGCATCTTCATGGTGGTGGACTTGCCGGCGCCGTTCGGGCCGAGGAAGCCCAGCACCTCTCCGGGCGCCACCCGGAAGGACAGGTCATCCACCACCGTCCGCGCGCCGAAGCGTTTGCCGAGGTTCGTTGTTTCGATCATGGTCCCCTACCTGTTCCGGCGGCCACCGCCACGTCCGGCCAGGCCGCGAAAAACGCGCAGGGACTATAGCCGAAGCGCCCCGCCGCCTGGCAATACGCCTGCGTCAGAGAACCTTGGCAAAACGTGACAGAACCCGGACTGCCGTCGAAGCTCTATATTCGCCGCCCGTTCGCCGCCGTTCGCCGGAGGACGCGCTGCGTTCTTTTGCGGCCCTCCGGGGATTGCGGCAAACTAGCCGCGCCCGTCACGCCGGGTCCCGATCAACTGCCAGTAGACACCGTATGCCCCGCTACCCGTTCCGCCGCTTTGGTTTTGGCGCCCTGCGCCGCCTGCTGTACCTCTGGGTACGCTCGGAAACCATCAACCAGTCGGCCTTCACCCTGAAGATCGACCGCAGCAAGCCGGTGCTCTACGTACTGCAACAGCCTTCGGTCAGCGATCTCGCGGTGGTGGATACCGAGTGTCGCAAGGCAGGGCTGCCGCGCCCGGTGATGCCGGTGGCGGTGGGCGACGCCATCGAGCCGGCGGCGTTCTTCTACCTGACGCCCGAACCCGACTGGCTGGGCCGCCAGGACAAGCGCGGCGCCTCGCCGACCCTGGTGCGCATGCTCGCCGCGGTCGGCCAGAACGGTCTCGACGACGCGCAGATCATTCCGGTCAGCGTGTTCTGGGGACAGTCGCCGGACAGCGAGTCGAGCCCCTGGAAGCTGCTGTTCGCCGACAACTGGGCGGTCACCGGGCGCCTGCGCAAGCTGGCGCGCATCCTCATCCTCGGACGCAAGACCCGTGTGCAGTTCTCCGCGCCGATCCACCTGCGCGAACTGGTGGAGCAGGGCAAGGGCCACGAACGCACGCTGCGCATGGTCAACCGTATCCTCCGGGTGCACTTCCGCAACCTGAAGACCGCGGTGATCGGCCCCGACCTGTCGCACCGCCGCAACCTGGTCAAGGGCCTGCTGCGCGCGCCGCTGGTACGCCAGGCGATCAGCGAGGAATGCGAGAGCGAACGGATCTCCCAGGAAAAGGCCGAAGGCATCGCGCTACGCTACGCCAATGAAATCGCCTCGGACTTCTCCTATCCGGTGATCCGCTTCCTCGAGGTCATCCTCAGCTGGTTCTGGAACAAGCTGTACGAGGGGGTCAAGGTCAACCACATCGAGCGGGTGCAGGACGTGGCCCAGGGCAACGAGATCGTCTACGTGCCCTGCCACCGCAGCCACATCGACTACCTGCTGCTGTCCTACCTGCTGTTCCGCAACGGCCTGACCCCGCCGCACATCGCCGCCGGGATCAACCTCAACATGCCGGTGATCGGCTCGATCCTGCGCCGCGGCGGGGCCTTCTTCATGCGCCGCAGCTTCAAGGGCAACCAGCTCTACACCGCGGTATTCAACGAATACCTGCACACCCTGTTCTCCCGCGGCTTCTCCACCGAGTACTTCGTCGAGGGCGGCCGTTCGCGCACCGGGCGCATGCTCCACCCACGCACCGGCATGCTCGCCATCACCCTGCGCAGCTTCCTCCGTGACTCGCGCCGACCGATCGTCTTCGTGCCGGTCTACATCGGCTACGAGCGCGTGCTGGAAGGCCGCACCTACCTCGGCGAACTGCGCGGCGCGACCAAGAAGAAGGAGTCGATCTTCGACCTGTTCAAGGTGGTCGGCGCGCTGAAGCAGCGTTTCGGCCAGGTCTGGGTGAACTTCGGCGAGCCGATCCATCTCGACCAGTTCCTCGACCGCCACCAGCCCGACTGGCAGGACCAGGACCTCGGCCCGGAATACCGCCCCGACTGGTTGCCGCAGACCACCAACCTGCTGGCCAAGGACGTCGCCCGCCACCTCAACGACGCGGCGGCGATCAATCCGGTCAACCTGGTCGCCCTGGCCCTGCTCTCCACCAGCCGCCAGGCCCTCGACGAAAGCGCCCTGGCGCGGATCCTCGACCTCTACCTGGCGCTGCTGCGCCAGGTGCCCTACTCGCCCAGCGCGACCCTGCCGGATGGCGACGGCCAGGCCCTGATCGAGTACGTGAAGAGCATGAACCTGCTGGCCGAGCAGAAGGACGCACTGGGCCGCATCCTCTACCTCGACGAGCAGAACGCGGTGCTGGCGACCTACTACCGCAACAACGTCCTGCATGTTTTCGCCCTGCCGGCGCTGATCGCCAGCTTCTTCCAGAGCAACTCGCGGATCAGCCGCGAACAGCTGCTGCGTTTCGCCCGCGCGCTCTATCCCTACCTGCAGGCGGAACTGTTCATCCGCTGGAGCCTGGACGAACTCGACGCGGTGATCGACCAGTGGCTGGCGGCCCTGGTGGAACAGGGCCTGCTACGCCAGGAGAACGACACCTTCATCCGCCCGGCGCCTAGCTCGCGGCAGTACGTCCTGCTGATTCTCCTCGCTCGCTCGGTGACCCAGACCCTGCAGCGCTTCTACATGGCCATCGCCCTGCTGCTAAACGCCGGGCAGAACGCCCTGACCGCCGAGGAACTGGAGAACCTCTGCACCGTGATGGCCCAGCGCCTGTCGATCCTGCACGGCCTGAACGCCCCGGAGTTCTTCGACAAGAGCCTGTTCCGCCACTTCATCCAGACCCTCCTCGACCTGCGCGTGCTGCGCAAGGACGAGACCGGCAAGCTGGGCTACCACGAACTGCTCGGCGAGCTTGCCGAAGGCGCCGCCAAGCGCGTGCTGCCGGCGGAGATCCGCCTGTCGATCCGCCAGGTGGCACTGGAGCGCCCTGCCGAGGAAGCCGCCGCCGAGAGCAACGACGCGGCGGCCAACTGATGCCCGGCGCCCGCCCCGTCAGGGACGGGCGCCGCTGCGCTGGAATATTCCTGCGACCTTTCCCGGTTACGGACCGGCAACCTATGCTGGTTCCCCGGGTCAGAGGCCCGCACGTTTTCTGTTCTGTCTGAAAGGAGGCTCCCATGAAAAAACTGCCATTGCTGCTCGCAGCCAGCATCCTTGCCGGCTGCGGCACCCAGCAATCGACATCGAACGCCAGCTTCGATGGCGAGGTCTTCTACCGTGAGCGCATCGCCCTGCCGCCCTCGGCGCGCCTGAGCGTGAGCCTGGAAGACGTATCCCTGGCCGACGCCCCGTCGGTGCAACTGGCCAGCCAGACCCGCGAGATCACCAGCCAGGTGCCGCTGGCGTTCCACCTCGAATACGATCCGAAGCAGGTCAAGCCGGGCCACAGCTACGCGGTCAGCGCGCGAATCGAACTGAACGGCCGGTTGCTTTTCATCAACACCACCCGCCACTCGGTGAAACTCGACGGCAGCGACCCGCAGCCGTATCGCGTGCAGGTCGAGTCGGCCCGCTGAAGCCCGCCGCGGCAACCCGCCGGTGCGAACCGGCGGCTCCCTCCAGTACACTCCACCTCCTATTCGCTACCGGTTGCCGATCCACCTCACGACGAGCGACCGGATACCCCGTACGTTCCACTTCAAGGACGCTGTCATGTTCCGACTCACTGCCCTCTGCGCCGGCCTGCTGCTCTCGGCCAACGCCTTCGCCCTGTCCCTCGCCGACCTCTCGCAGGGCGACGCCTCCAGCGGCCTGAAGGACGCCCTGACCCAGGGCGCGCAGATCGCCGTCCGCCAGCTTGGCCAGCCGGGCGGCTTCAACAACAACCCGGACGTGCGCATCGAACTGCCCGGCAAGCTGGGCAAGGCGGCGAAGCTGATGAAGCAGTTCGGCATGGGCGCCCAGGTCGACCAGCTCGAGGCGAGCATGAACCGCGCCGCCGAGGCCGCCGTGCCGCAGGCCCAGGGCCTGCTGGTGGAGGCGGTGAAGAAGATGACGGTGGCCGACGCCAAGGGCATCCTCAAGGGCGGCGACGACGCCGCCACCGAATACCTGGACAAGTCCAGCCGCGAACAGCTGCGCGCGAAGTTCCTGCCGATCGTCAAGCAGGCCACCGACGAGGTCGGCCTGGTCAAGCAGTACAACGCCTTCGCCAGCCAGGCGGCGACCCTTGGGGTGGTCGATGCGAAGAGCGCCAACGTCGAGGGTTATGTCACCGAACAGGCCCTCGACGGGCTCTTCGAGATGATCGCCAGACAGGAGAAGAGCATCCGCCAGAACCCGGCGGCGGCCGCCACCGGCCTGGCCAAGAAGGTCTTCGGCGCGGCGAAATGAGCCGGCGGACGGGGCGCGATCGCCCCGTCCCCTTCTTCCGTCAGGCCCGCGCCTCGTCCTTCCTCACGCGGAACCAGGCGGCATAGAGCGCCGGCAGGAACAGCAGGGTGAGCACGGTGGCGACGATCAGCCCGCCCATGATCGCCACCGCCATCGGCCCGAAGAACACGCTGCGCGACAGCGGGATCATCGCCAGCACCGCCGCCAGCGCGGTCAGCACGATGGGCCGGAAACGCCGCACGGTAGCCTCGATGATCGCGTGCCAGCGATCCAGTCCGTGGCTGATGTCCTGTTCGATCTGGTCCACCAGGATCACCGAGTTGCGCATGATCATGCCGGCCAGGGCGATGGTCCCGAGCATCGCCACGAAGCCGAACGGCTGGCGGAACAGCAGCAGGAACAGGGTCACGCCGATCAGGCCCAGCGGTGCGGTGAGGAATACCATCGCCATCCGCGAGAAGCTGCGCAACTGCAGCATCAGCAGGCTCAACACCACCACGATGAACAGCGGCACGCCGGCGTTCACCGAACTCTGGCCCTTCGCCGCGTCCTCCACCGTACCGCCCACCTCCAGCAGGTAGCCGTCCGGTAGCTCGGCGCGGATCGGCTCCAGGGTCGGGGCGATCTGCGCGACCAGGGTCGCCGGCAGCGAATCGTCGTAGATGTCGGCGCGTACCGTGACCGTCGGCAGGCGGTTGCGGTGCCAGATGATGCCCTCTTCGAAGCCGTATTCGAGCGTGGCGATCTGCGACAGCGCCACGCTGCGGCCATTCCCGGTCGGCACCGCCAGGCTCGGCAGCAGCGACAGGTCGCGGCGCTCGCGCTCGGTGCCGCGCAGGAGGATCTCGATCAGTTCGTTGTCCTCGCGGTAGAAGCTGACGTGCGAACCGGTCAGCGCGCTCTGCAGGAACTGCGACAGGCTGGCGGTACTCACTCCCAGGGCGCGGGCGCGCTCCTGGTCGATGCTCAGGTAGACCACCTTGCTCGGCTCTTCCCAATCCAGGTGCACGTTCACCACGTGCGGGTTCTCGCGCATCCTGTCGGCGACCTTGCGCGCCAGTTCGCGGACCTGCGGGATATCCTCGCCGGAAACCCGGAACTGCACCGGATAGCCCACCGGCGGGCCGTTCTCCAGGCGGCTGATGCGGCTGCGCAGGTGCGGGAAGTCCTCGTTCATCCGCTCGATCAGCCACTTGCGCAGCGTCTCGCGGCTCTCCAGGTCCTTGGCCAGCACCACCACCTGGGCGAAGCTGGCCGCCGGCAATTGCTGATCCAGCGGCAGGTAGAAGCGCGGCGAACCGGTGCCGACATAGGCCACGTAGTTGTCGATGCCGTCATGGCCTTGCAGCATCTTTTCCAGGCGCTGCACTTCCTCGGTGGTGGCACGCAGCGAGGCGCCCTCGGCCAGCTTGATGTCCAGCAGCAGTTCCAGGCGCGCCGAGGGCGGGAAGAACTGCTGCGGCACCAGACGGAACAGCAGCAACGCGCCGACGAAAGCGGCGAGGGTCAGGACGATCACCGTCTTGCGGTAGCGTACGCACCATTCAACCAGGCGCCGGAAGCGCTGGTAGAAGGCCGTTGCGTAGGGATCGTAGCCGTCGGCGCTGCCGCCGTGCTTCTGCGCATGCAGCCTGGCCAGGTCCGGCAGCAGCTTGGCCCCCAGGTAGGGAACGAAGACCACCGCGGCGAACCAGGAGACCACCAGCGCGATGGTCACCACCTGGAACAGCGAGCGGGTGTATTCGCCGGTACCGGACTGCGCGGTGGCGATCGGCAGGAAGCCGGCGGCGGTGATCAGGGTGCCGGTGAGCATCGGGAAGGCTGTGCTGGTCCAGGCGAAGCTGGCCGCCTTGAGACGGTCGTAGCCCTGCTCCATCTTCACCGCCATCATCTCCACCGCGATGATCGCGTCGTCCACCAGCAACCCCAGCGCCAGCACCAGGGCGCCGAGGGATATCTTGTGCAGGCCGATGCCGAAGTAATGCATGGCGGCGAAGGTCATCGCCAGCACCAGCGGGATCGACAGCGCCACCACCAGGCCGGTGCGCAGGCCGAGGGAGAAGAAGCTCACCAGCAGGACGATCACCAGCGCCTCGGCCAGCACCCGGATGAATTCGCCGACCCCGGTGCGCACCGCCGCCGGCTGGTCGGATACCTTGCGCAGTTCCAGTCCGGCCGGCAGCGACTGCTGCAGGCGGGCGAACTCGGCTTCCAGGGCCTTGCCCAGTACCAGGATGTCGCCGCCCGGCTTCATCGACACCGCCAGGCCGATGGCGTCCTCGCCCATGAAGCGCATGCGCGGCGCCGGCGGATCGTTGAAGCCGCGGCGCACCTCGGCCACGTCGCCGATGCGGAAGGTGCGGTCGCCGACGCGGATGGGGAAGTCGCGGATCTCCTCCACCGAATCGAAACGCCCGGAAACGCGCAACTGCACGCGGTCGCTGGCGGTCTCGAAGAACCCCGAGGAGGCCACCGCATTCTGCTCCTCCAGCGCCTTCTGCACCGCCGCCAGGGGCAGGCCGAGGGTGGCCAGCTTGGTGTTGGACAGGTCGATCCAGATCTTCTCGTCCTGCAGGCCGATCAGCTCGACCTTGCCGACGTTCCTGATCCGCTGCAATTGCAGTTGCAGGCGGTCGGCGTAGTCCTTCATCACCGCGTAGTCGAAGCCCTTGCCGGTGAGCGCATAGATGTTGCCGTAGGTGGTGCCGAACTCGTCGTTGAAGAACGGGCCCTGGATGCTCTGCGGCAAGGTGGCGCGAATGTCGCCGATCTTCTTGCGGATCTGGTACCAGAGCTCGGGGATCTCGCTGGAATGGATGTCCTCGCGGGCCATGAAGGTCACCTGCGAGACGCCGGGGCGGGAGAAGGACACGATGCGATCGTAGTCGCCGGTTTCCATCAGCTTCTTTTCGATGCGCTCGGTGACCTGCCGCGCCACCTCCTCGGCGCTGGCGCCCGGCCAGTTGGTCTGCACCACCATGGCCTTGAAGGTGAACGGCGGGTCTTCGCTCTGCCCCAGCTTGCTGTAGGACAGCGCGCCGACCGCGCCGAGCAGGATCATCAGGTACAGGACGATCTGGCGGTTCTGCAACGCCCAGGCGGAAAGATTGAAGGACATGCGACTACTCCTTGGCCGCCAGTTTCACCGTGCGGTTGGCCCGGTCGATCGGACGCACCTGCTGCCCTTCGCGGAGCACCTGGACCCCGCTGGCCACCACCCAATCGCCGGCCCGCAGGCCTTCGAGCACCGGCACCCGGTCCTCGGCATAGGGTCCGGTGCGCACCATCTGCCGACGCAGGGTCGAGCTGCCCGGTTCGACCACCCAGACGAAGGCCTGGCCGGCCTCGGCGGTCAGCGCCGACAAGGGAACCGACAACGGCACCGCCTCTGCCGCGGCGACGTGGACCCGCGCGCTCTGGCCCAGTTCGACAGGCGTCGCGCGGTCGTCGAAGGCCACCCGCGCGGCGAAGGTGCGCGATTGCGGGTCGGCGGCCGGCGACAGCTCGCGGATATGCCCGGCGAAGCGCTTGTCGCGCTGCGACCAGAGCTCCACCGAGACCGGCTGACCGATGCGGAAACGCTCGAAACTGTGCTCCGGCAGGCCGATCAGCACTTCGCGCTCGCCATCGGCAGCCAGGCTGAAGACCGTCTGCCCGGCGGCCACCACCTGGCCCACCTCGACCCGCCGGCTGGCGATCACGCCGTCCTGCGGGGAACGCAGCACGGCGTAGCCGGCCTGGTTGTCGGCGACGTTGAATTCGGCGCGGATCTGCTTCAGCCGCGCCTCGCCAGCACGGTAGCTGTTCTGGATGTTCTCGAACTGGGAATGGCTGACCAGGTTGCGGTCGAGCAAGGTGCGGTAGCGCTGGTACTCGGCGCGCACCGTCTGCAGGTTGGCTTCGGCGGCACTGACCTGGGCCCGCGCCGCCTCCATTTGCAGGCGCACGTCCTGGGGGTCGAGCTCGGCCAGCGGCTGGTCCTTCTTCACCCGTTCGCCGACCTCCACCAGTCGCCGGATCACCTTGCCGCCGATGCGGAACGCCAACTCCGGCTCATGGCGGGCGCGGATCTCGCCGGGAAAGGCCTGGCTCACCTCCGCCGCCGGCTGCGGCTGCACCACGAGCGCCGGGCGCACCGCCGCGGGCGGCGGCGTGCCATTGCCGCAGGCGAGGAGGAACAGGGAGGAAAACAGGGAGACGGCGACGAGCGGGATATGGCGGTACATGTGACACCTTCCGCAAACTGCGTTCGAGTTCTTATACTGGGCGGTATAGTAAAAATACAGAACCCATCAGTCCAGTATTTCAATTGTATAAGCGCATGTCAGAACCCACCTCCTCCGTCGGTCCCGGCCGGCCCAAGGACCCGGCCAAGCGGGAAGCCATTCTCGAAGCGGCCAAGCGCCTGTTCCTCTGCAACGGCTACGACGGCAGCAGCATGGAAGCCATCGCCTCGGAAGCCGGCGTTTCCAAGCTCACCGTCTACAGCCACTTCACCGACAAGGAAACCCTGTTCAGCGAAGCGGTGAAGGCCAAGTGCGCCGAGCAGCTGCCCGCCCTGTACTTCCAGTTGGCCGAAGGCGCGCCGCTGCAGGCCGTGCTGCTGAACATCGCACGCGGCTTCCACCGGCTGATCAACAGCCACGAGGCGATCGCCCTGACCCGCCTGATGGCGGCCCAGGCCGGGCAGAACCCGAAGCTGTCCGAGCTGTTCTTCGAGGCCGGGCCGAAGCAGGTGCTAGACGAGATGGAGCGTCTCCTCGAGCAGGCGCGGAACAGAGGCCAACTGGCTTTTCCCGACCCGCGCCACGCCGCCGAGCACTTCTTCATGCTGGTCAAGGGCTGCGCCAATTACCGCCTGTTGATCGGCTGCGCCGAGCCGCTGGACGAGGCCGAAGGCGAGCGGCACGTGGAAGAGGTGGTGGCGCTGTTCCTGCGCGCCTTCGCCGTGCGCGACTGACGCGGCTCAGGCGCGACGGAACAAACGCGCCCGCGCCCGTCGCGGGCGCAGGGAGAACCAGCCGCGCGGCGCCAGGTCGCCGTCGTGGACGATGTCCCAGTGCTCGACCCAGTAGGCCAGCGCCGCCGCCAGGTCGATCATCGCCATCGCGGTGCCGGGACAGGCGCGGTCGCCGAGGCCGAACGGGAAGTAGGCCCCACGTGGCCAGCGCGCCGGTTCGAGGAAGCGTTCGGGACGGAACTCCAGCGGCGCCGCGAACCAACGGGGATCGCGCTGGGTGATCCAGCTCGAGACCATGGTCACGTCGCCGCGCTTCAGCCGCTGGCCGAACACCTCGATGTCTGCCGTCACCTGCCTCGGCGCCAGGCCGTAGGCCGGCGGGTACAGGCGCAGGCACTCCTGCAGCACCGCCCGGAGCAGCGCGCAATCGCGCAGATCGGCGACCGAGCGGATCGCCGTCCAATCCACTCCCGCCAGCTCGGCGCGTAGCCGCGCGAGCAACTCGGGACGCTGGGCCAGCAGCAGCAGGCTCCAGGTCAGGGTCACGCCGGTGGACTGGTGGGACGCCATGAGCAGGGTGCAGAGTTCATCGCGCAGGTCCGCCAGCGGCCGCGGCGAGCGCTCCGCCACCTCGCCCACCGCCTCGCGCAACTGGCCCAGCGCCCAGCGCTTGCGCGGGCACAGTTTGCTCGGGAACCAGTGGCCCAGCGGCAGGCCGGTGCTCATCTCCAGCAACGCCACCCGCGACAGCAGGCGCACCGCCTTGGCGATCCGATAGGCCGAAGGTTGCAGGTCGACGTCGAACAGCGCGTGGCCGCTGAGGGTGACGCTGAACGCAGCCATTTCCAGGTCAAGGTCGTATTCGCGCCCCTCCTCCACCCGCTCGCCCCACTGCGCAGCCAGGCGGCGCACCTCGCTGGCCGGCGGCGGCGCCAGATGCGGTCGTACCTCCTTGCGCCGGGCCTGGGCCGGAGCGCCCTCGCGCATCATGAAGCTGCGCCCGTTCCACTGTTTCAGCATGCACAGCGCCGGCTGCCAGCGTTGCAGGTCGTCGCGGCGGTCGACCATCAATTCCTGCACCGCCTGCGGATGGAACAGGCACCAGAGGCGCTGCGGCCCCATGCGGGCGACCGCGACGTCCGGCTGCGCGACGTGCATCTTCTGCAACCAGGCCAGCGGATCGCGTTGCATCTCCAGCCAGTGGCGGGCGCCGGCTCGACCATCGTTGGCCCAGGGCAGATGGGCCAGGCGCCGGCGGATCGGACAATCGCTGCTCTGCTGCATGCTCGCCGCCTCCCTGCGGGTCGAGACTCAGGCCTTGTTCAGGGCCTTCTTCGGATAGATGTCGTAGCGGCTGGACTTGCCGTCCAGGCTGTAGCCGGGCTTGGCGCCGTCGATGACCGGCGCCTTGCGCGGGCGCTTCACCACCACCCGATGGCTGGCCAGGGCCAGGGCCGCCTCCAGCAGCGCCGGGGCGTCGAGATCGTCGCCCACCAGCGGCCGGAACAGGCGCATTTCCTTCTTCACCAATGCGCTCTTGTCGCGATGGGGAAACATCGGGTCGAGGTAGACCACCTGCGGCGCCTCGCCCTCCCAGGCGCGCATCAGGTCCGCCGCGTTGCCGCCGAGCAGGCGCATCCGCGCGGCGATCGGCGCCACGTCGGGATCGCGCCGGGCGCGCTCCAGGCCATCCTCGAGGAGGGCTGCGATCAGCGGCTGGCGCTCGACCAGGGTCACCTCGCAGCCCAGGCTGGCGAGGACGAACCCATCCCGGCCCAGGCCGGCGGTGGCATCGAGGACGCGCGGGCGAACGCCCGGCTGGATGCCGACCGCCTTGGCGATCATCTGCCCGCTGCCGCCGCCGAACTTGCGCCGGTGAGCGCTGGCGCCCTCGACGAAGTCGACCCGCACCGGGCCGGGCGAATCCGGCCCCAGTTGCAGGACCTGCAGGCCCTGCTCGCCGACCTGCACGGCGAAATCCGCCTGGTCGTCCGCCGCCAGCGGCAGGCCGAGCCGTTCCGCCCAGTGCTGCGCGGCCTCGGCCCAGTCGGTGGAAAGGGCTTGGACATGCAGGCGGGGAGCGGCGGAATCGGTCATGGATCGGGCAATCGTCGGAGAAAACGCCGATTTTGCCAGAGTTGGTCGGCGTGCGCTCAGCGGCAGACCTTCCACAGCCCCATGTCGAGGTGGAAGTGATCGCGGTGAGCGGCGTTGTAGTCGGGCCCCAGCACCGCATTGAAACTGGCGCAGGCGCCATCCCGCACGCGGCGCAGGAAGCGTCCGTCGGCACCGTCGTCGGCCCAGTCCGTGGCCAGGCGGATTCGCCTCCCGTCGGCCAGGCGGAAGCCACTGATGTCCAGGGCATTGGCCGAAGCATGCTGGCTGCGCCGGCCACTCTCGCGGTTGTAGACGTTGCGGCAGGCGAAGCTGCCGACATGCTCGACCCGCGCCAGCGGCTGGCCATAGATGTCCACGGCTGCCGGCCGCAGCACGTGTCGCTCGAACAGCGCATAGCTCACCGCCAGCGGACAACTGGCGAGGAAGCTGCTGCTCAACTCGAGCGCCGCCCCTCGCACGCGCAGGCTGTTGCTCAAGGGGCAGGTAGCCGCTGGCGGGTCGTCGGCGACCCGCTGGTAGCGCAGTTGCGAGGTGGCCAGGGCGGCGTCGCAAAGAGCCCGGTCGTCGGCCAGCCGCCACAGTTTGTAGCGGGTCAGCAGGTTCGGCGGTTCACGCACGTCCAGCGGCAACCAGGGATTCCAGCGCGCCGGCAGGTCGAGCCACTGGTAGCGCAGCGCGGCGCCGAACGCCGCCAGCAGCAGGAATGGCAGCAACCAGGCCAGCCGGCGCACGGGTTCAGCGGAACAGGTCGTTGATGCGGTCGAACGGCATCGCCGCACGGGTCGCATCCAGGTCGCGCCGCGCCAGCGCCTGCGCGGCGTCGTGGAATGCGCCGAAGGCCACCCGGGCAAGGTTCGAGCCCAGGCTCACGCGCTTGACGCCGAGGGCCTCCAGTTCGTCCAGCGACAGTTCCAGGCGCGGCGAGCCGACCAGCACGTTGACCGGCTTCGGCGCCACCGCCTCGAGCACCGCGACGATCTGTTCGCGGCGGCTCAACCCGGGCGCGTAGAGCACATCGGCGCCGGCCTCGGCGTAGGCGCGCAGGCGCCGCAGGGTGTCGTCGAGATCCTCGCGGCCGTGCAGGAAGTTCTCCGCGCGGGCGCAGAGGGTGAACGGGAATGGCAGCGCACGGGCCGCCTCGACCGCCGCCTCGACCCGCTCCAGCGCGGCGGAAAACTCATAGATGGGCTGTCCGGCACGCCCGCTGGCATCCTCGATGGAACCACCGACCAGGCCGGCCTCGGCGGCCAGGCGGATGGTCGTGGCGCAGTCTTGCGGAGCATCGCCATAACCGTTTTCCAGGTCGGCGGCGACCGGCAGATCGGTGGCGGCGACGATCGCCCGGGCGTTCTCCAGCGCCTCGGCCCGGCTCACCGCGCCTTCCCCATCGCGCCGGCCCAGGGAGAACGCCAGGCCGGCGCTGGTGGTGGCAAGGGCGTCGAAGCCGAGGCTGGCGAGCATTTTCGCCGAACCGGCATCCCAGGGGTTGGGCAGCACCAGCAGGCCGGGCCCCTGGTGCAGGTCGCGGAAACGTTCGGCGCGCTGGCGTTGGCTGGTCATGGCGGGCTCCGTGGCAGGCAAAGGATTTCCCAGCGTAGGCGCATGTCGGCGGAGCGTCGAGCGAGGCAGCGTTCAGAGCAGGCCCAGCTGCTCCACTTCGGGGGCCGGAATCGGCTCGGGCAGCGCCGGCAAGCCCGGCAGACGCTCGCCGAGCAGCGCGTGGAAACGCTGGGCCTGCTGGGCCGCCAGATGATTGTCAGGGGTATGCAGGAACACGTAGGGAGTCAGGCCAGCCTCGATCCAGTCGACCACCTTGTCCACCCAGGGCAGGAGGAACACCTCGTTGGCCGGCAGGTCGGGACCGCCGATGAAACGCACCTGCGGCGAATCGCCGAAGGCTGCCGGACGAACCGGCAGGCGCGGCTTCTTAGACTGGGCGTGGAGGACCGCCGGATCGTCCGAACGGCAACTGAACAATGCCCGCGAATCCAGGCAGATACGCTCCACGCCACGCTCGCGCAGGTGGCGGTTGAGCAGCCGCTCGTCCTCGCCCTTGTCGAAGAACGCCGGGTGGCGCACTTCCACGGCGATCCGCCGCGGACTCAGCTCATCGAGGAAATACAGCAGTTCGCCCAGGCGCTGCGGGGTGAATGCCGCGGACAGTTGCAGCCACGCCGGGCTGACCCTTTCGCCAAGCGGCGCCAGCAGTTCGAGGAAGTCACCGGCGGCGTCGAGCCGTTCGCGCAGGTCGCCTTCGTGGCTGATGTCACGGGGAAACTTGGCGCAGAAGCGGAACCCCGGCGGCATCGTCTCGGCCCAGCGCTGCACGGTTTCCGCCGACGGCCGGGCATAGAAGGTGGTGTTGCCCTCGACCGCGTTGAAGATGCCGCCGTAGTGTGCGAGGTAGTCCGCGGAACGCAGTTCGCGGGGATAGAAGCTGCCGCGCCAGGCCGCCTCGTTCCAGGAAGGGCAGCCGAGGTAATAAGGAAGGGAAACCACGAGGAACGCGCTGAGCCGCTCAGGCGTAGAGGTCGAGGCCGAGGACGTCCTCGGCGCCGGCGTCGATGTTCAGGCTGGCGGTGGCGTTGTAGCTGGCCAGGGCCATCGCCGCGTGGCTGCTCACCGGACGCTGGAACGCCAGCACGTCGCGGGCGCTCACCGGCAGGCTGTCGCCGCTGGCCGAACCGGCCTGGACCTTGCGCGCCTGCGGCGCCTGCTCGAAGCCCTGGCTGCCGGAAACCGGCGCCGGCTGCTCGCGACGCGCCTCGACCTCGCGCTGCACGTCGCGATACGGCGTGACCGCGGAGCCCGGTCGGGCGCTGCGCTCCAGCGGCAACGATGAGGAAGAAAGTCCGTCGATACGCATGATCAAAACCCGGGGAAGTCATCACACTCTAGCCAGCCCCGAAAGGCTTGGCAATTACCGCTGCGCGCCGTTTCAGGGCGCCTTTTTCGGCGTCGCCACGTTATCGCGCAGGTACACCGGCAGGGCCTGCTCGGCGTCGACGCCCTCGCCGCGCGCCCAGGCGAAACCGGCCAGGCCCAGCAGGTCCTCGGCGTGCGGCAGCAGGCTGGCGTCGAACGCGGCCGGCTGCACCGGCATGCGCCCGGCGTAGCCCCAGCCGGTGCCGGCGCCGAACCAGTCCGCGTCGGCGGCCTCCCCTGGCAAGGCAACCTGCTCCGGCGGCAATACCGCCTCGACGCCGGCCAGGCGCATCTCGCCCTGCTGCAACCGGTAGCAACCCCAGTAGACCTCGTCCATGCGCGCGTCGATGGCCGCCGCGACCCGTTCCACGCCCTGCTCGCGATGAGCGCGCTGGGCCAGGATCGCCAGGTCGGAAACCGCCAGCACCGGGCGCTGCAGGGCGAAGGCCAGGCCCTGGACCACGCCGATGGCGATGCGCACGCCGGTGAAGGCGCCCGGGCCGCGCCCGAAGGCGATGGCGTCCACCGCGGAAAGGGCGACGCCGGCCTCGTCGAGCAGGTCGCGGACCATCGGTAGCAGGCGCTGGGCGTGCAGGCGCGGGATCACCTCGTAGTGACTGAGCACCCGCCCCTCGTGGAGCAGGGCGACGGAGCAGGCTTCGGTGGAGGTATCCAGGGCCAACAGAGTGGACATCGACGATTCCGCATGGTGAAAAGGACGCCGATTGTACCAGCCTTCGCCGCCCCGCAAACGCCGACGGCCCGCTAGCGGGCCGTCGGTGCTACAGCGCTGCGGATCAGCTCAGGGCCGAGAGCACTTTCGCGGTGATCTGCTCGACCGAGCCGACGCCGGCGATGCTGTGGTATTTCGGGGTGCCTTCGGCGGCCGAGAGCTTCTGGTAGAAGTCGACCAGCGGCTTGGTCTGCGAATGGTAGACCGACAGGCGGTGACGCACGGTCTCTTCCTTGTCGTCCTCGCGCTGGATCAGCTCCTCGCCGGTGACGTCGTCCTTGCCGGCGACCTTCGGCGGGTTGTGTTCGGTGTGATACACGCGACCGGAAGCCGGATGCACGCGCCGACCGGCGATGCGCGAAACGATCTCCTCGTCGTCGACGGCGATCTCGACCACGTGGTCGATGGTCACGCCGGCGTCCTTCAGCGCTTCGGCCTGCGGGATGGTGCGCGGGAAGCCGTCGAACAGGAAGCCCTTGGCGCAATCGGCCTCGGTGATGCGTTCCTTGATCAGGGCGATGATGATGTCGTCGGAAACCAGGCCGCCGCTGTCCATCACGCCTTTCACCTGCTGGCCCAGCGGGCTGCCGGCCTTGACCGCGGCGCGCAGCATGTCGCCGGTGGAGATCTGCGGAATGCCGAACTTCCCGGTGATGAACCGTGCCTGGGTGCCTTTGCCGGCACCGGGTGCCCCGAGCAGAATCACACGCATCGATATGCTCCTTAGAATTGGTAAGCGAAAGTCTGGATCCGCCTCGTGGGGCCAATCTCGTATTTGCGGGAAACGGCACTGTATGGCGCCGAAAAGGCTGTCCAAGATACACAGCGCCCCCCCACCGCACAAGACACCGAAAGTTGGCCCCCACCCTCCCTCATCCGGTGTTGCGCAGCCCGGCGGCGATCCCCGCCACCGTCACCAGCAGCGCCTGCTCCAGGCCGCCGCAGGCATCGCCCCGACAGCGCCGCGAGCGGGCCAGAAGCTCGGCCTGGAGCAGGTGCAGCGGGTCTAGATAGCTGTTGCGCACGCTGATCGACTCGCGGGTCTCGCTGGCATGGGCGAGCAGCAGCGACTGCCCGGTGAGGCCCAGCACCACGCGCACCGCCTGCGACAATAGGTCGCGTAAACGGCGCCCCAGCGGACGCAGTTCGAGCGGCACTAGACGTTCGTCGTAGAGCCGCGCGATATCCGCGTCGGCCTTGGCCAGGACCATCTCCAGCATGTCGATGCGGGTGGTGAAGAACGGCCATCGCTCACGCATCTGCCCGAGCAGCGCGCCCTCGCCGCGCTCGATGGCATTCAGCAGGGCGGTCTCCCAGCCGAGCCAGGCCGGCAGCATCAGGCGCGTCTGGGTCCAGGCGAAGATCCACGGAATCGCCCGCAGGCTCTCCACCCCGCCCTCGCGGCGCTTGGCCGGGCGGCTGCCCAGCGGCAGGCGGCCCAGTTCCTGCTCGGGCGTGGCCAGGCGGAAATACTCGACGAACTGCGGATCGTCGCGCACCACCCGGCGATAGGCGTGCAGCGCATCCTTCGCCAGGCGGTCCATCTGCGCGCGCCAGGCCGGCTCGGGCGCCGGCGGCGGCATCAGGGTCGCCTCCAGCACCGCGGCCAGGTAGAGGTTGAGGTTCTGTTCGGCGATGTCCGGCAGGCCGAACTTGAAGCGGATCATCTCGCCCTGCTCGGTGACCCGGAAACGCCCGGCCACCGAGCCCGGCGGCTGCGACAGGATCGCCGCGTGGGCCGGCCCGCCGCCGCGGCCGACGGTGCCGCCGCGACCGTGGAAGAGCAGCAGCTCGACCTCGTGGTGGCGGCAGATCTCCACCAGTTTTTCCTGCGCCCGGTACTGCGCCCAGGCGGCCGTCAGGGTGCCGGCATCCTTGGCCGAGTCGGAGTAGCCGATCATCACTTCCTGCACCCCGGAAAGCCGCGAGCGATAGCCCGGCAGGGTCAGCAGGCGCTCCATGCAGGGGCCGGCGTTATCGAGATCGTCGAGGGTCTCGAACAGCGGTACCACGCGCATCGGCCAGTCGACACCGCTCTCCTTCAGAAGCAACTGCACCGCCAGCACATCGGAAGGCTGGCCGGCCATCGAGATCACGTAGGAGCCCAGCGAGGCCGGCGGCGCGGCGGCGATCGCCCGGCAGGTGGCGAGCACCTCGGCGGTCTCCGCCGAGGGCTGGTAGTGCGCCGGCAGCAGGGGGCGGCGGCTGTTCAGTTCCTCGAGGAGGAATTCCAGGCGGGTCTTTTCGTCCCACTCGGCGTAGCTGCCCAGCTCCAGGTACTCGGTGATCTCGCTGAGCGCGGCGGCGTGCCGGCCGGCGTCCTGGCGCACGTCCAGGCGCACCAGGAACAGGCCGAAAGTGGCGGCGCGGCGCAGGCAGTCGAGCAGCGCGCCATCGGCGATCACGCCCATGCCGCAGGCGTGCAGCGACTCGTGGCACAGTTGCAGCGGCTCGACCAGGTCGCGGTTGTGCTCCAGGACACCCTCCGCGGCCGGCACTTCGCCAGCCAGGGCCTGGTGGGTCCAGCTACGGGTCAGCCGCAGGCGTTCGCGCAATTGCTTGAGCAGCGCGCGGTAGGGTTCGGCGCTATCGCCGACCCGCGCCAGCAGTGCCGGCGAAGCCTCCTGCATGGACAGCTCGGCGGCCAGCCGGTCGATATCGCGCAGGTAGAGGTCGGCGGCCATCCAGCGCGCCAGCAGCAGGACCTCACGGGTCACGCCGGCGGTGACGTTGGGATTGCCGTCGCGGTCGCCGCCCATCCAGGAGGCGAAGCGCAGCGGCGCGGCGCTCAGCGGCAGGCGCTCGCTGGTGCTGCGCAGGAGCACCTCGTCGACATGCCGGAGGACATTCGGCAAGGCCTCCCAGAGGGAATGCTCGATCACCGCGAAGCCCCATTTCGCCTCGTCCACCGGGGTCGGCCGGACCTTGCGGATCTCGTCGGTGTGCCAGGCCTCGGCCACCAGCCGCTGCAAGCGCCGCTGGATGCGGCTGCGCTCCTCCGGCAGCAGATCGGCATGGTCCTTGGTCGCCAGTTGCGCGGTGATCGCGTCGTACTTCTGGATCAACGTGCGCCGCGCCACCTCGGTGGGATGGGCGGTGAGCACCAGTTCGATCTCCAGCCCGGCGAGCTGGCGGGCCAGTTGCCCCGGGGTATGCCCGGCGTCCTTGAGACGCCCCAGCAGTTCTTCCAGCGCCAGGTTCTCGAACGGTTCCGGCTCGTTCGGCCGGCGCCGGCGGATGCGATGGTACTGCTCGGCGATGTTGGCCAGGTTGAGGAACTGGTTGAAGGCCCGCGCCACCGGCAGCAGTTCGCTTTCCTCGAGGCCGTCGAGGGTCGCGGTGAGCTGCTGGGCGCCCTCCGCGGAACCGCGGCGGGCGGCCTTGGCGCCCTTGCGGATGCGTTCGATCTTGTCGAGGAACGCGGGTCCGTATTGTTCGCGGATGGTATCGCCAAGCAGTTCGCCCAGCTGGTGGACGTCCTCGCGCAGGCGCGCGTCGATTTCCGGCATGACCTGTCTCCACTGCGGGTGGGAAAGCCAGCTTGGCTCAGGCGCCCCCGCGCTTACAAGCCCGCAGCGTGCCAGCACGCCCCACCGGGCGGCGAACGGAACGCCGGAGGACTAACCTGTAGGAAGTGCCCGCACCGAGGCACGGCCCCACGAGGGCATACCCGCCGCGCCCGCCACGACCGGGCAGAAGAGGTCAGCATGAAGATCCGTGAGCTTGTCCGCCATTGGGAACACACCGCCAGGGGCCGCATGGCCCGCAGCCGCTACAGCGTACCGCTGGATGTCGAGAGCGCCGCGCGCCTCGCCGCCCTGCACGAGATGTACCCCAGGCGCAGCGTCGAGGAACTGCTCGGCGAACTGGTCGGCGCCGCCCTCGAGGAACTCGAGGCGAGCTTCCCCTATGTGAAGGGAAATCAGGTGGTGGCCACCGACGAACAGGGCGACCCGCTCTACGAGGACGTCGGCCCGACCCCGCGTTTCCTCTCGCTGTCGCGCAAGTACCTGCAGGAACTCACCGCCCAGCAGGACACTTCCAGCCACTGAGGCGCCTGCCTCAGCCGTGGCGCTTGTGCACCCCGGGCACGTGCAGGTGTCCGGCGCCGGCGCAGTCATCGGCGATCGGCGATAGCGGCGCCGGCTGCTCCAGTTCGCGGAGGATGCCGCAGGCCTCGCTGTTGCCGGCGACCGTGCAGCGCGAGCCGAGGTCCTGCAGTTGCTCGCGCAGCGCCTGGAGTTCGGCGATGCGTACCTCGACATGGTGCAGGTGCTCGTCGATCAGCCGGTTGGCGGTACCGCAGTCCGCCTCGGGGCGGTCGCGCAAGGCCAGCAGGGTGCGGATTTCCTCCTGGGTCATGTCCAGCGAACGGCAATGGCGGATGAACGACAGGCGTTCGACGTGCGCCAGCGTGTACTGCCGGTAGTTGCCTTCGCTGCGCCCCGGCTCGGGCAACAGTCCCTCGCGCTCGTAGTAGCGGATGGTTTCCACCGGGCAGCCGGTGCGTTTCGCCAGTTCACCGATCTTCATCGTCCCTCCTCGCCGCGGCCAGCCTCCGGCTATGGGAATTGCCAGTACCGCTTGACTCTGTAGTTGCTACAGGGTGTGCAATCGCATCCAACACGTCAAACGGGAATTGTTTCCATGAGCCACGAACACGCCGACACCTGCTGTCACGGTCACGGTCACGGTCACGGTCACGGTCACGGACATGATCATGGGCATCGCCACGCGCCCCGTCCCGCGCTGGCTGCCATCGGAACCCTGGCCGGCAACGCCGAGCTGCGCTGGAGCGACCTGCGCATCGAAGCGATGGACTGCCCCACCGAAGAGCGCCTGATCCGCGATGCCCTCGGCCGCCAGCCGGCGGTGGAGTCGCTGGAGTTCAACCTGATGCAGCGCCTGCTGCGGGTCCAGCATCGCTTCGACAGCGTCGAGCCGCTGCAGAAGCTGATCGCCGGCCTCGGCATGCAGGCGGTGCCGCTGGACGCTGGCGAAGGGCTCGACGGGCCCTCGGAAGCGCCGACGAAACCCTGGTGGCCATTGGCCCTGGCCGGCGTCATGGCGCTGGCCTCGGAAGTCGTCCACTGGTTCGGCCTGGCGCCGGACTGGGTGGTCGCCGGCCTCGCCCTGCTGGCGATCCTCGGCGCCGGCCTGCCGACCTACCGCAAGGGCTGGATCGCCCTGAAGAACCGCAACCTGAACATCAACGCGCTGATGAGCATCGCCGTGACCGGTGCCGTGCTGATCGGCCAGTGGCCGGAAGCGGCGATGGTCAGCGTGCTGTTCGCCATCGCCGAACTGATCGAGGCGAAGTCCCTGGATCGCGCGCGCAACGCCATCCGCGGTCTGCTGCAACTGGCTCCGGAACAGGCCACGGTGCTGGTCGGCGGCGAATGGAAGGAGTTGCCGGCCAAGCAAGTGGAGCTGGAAGCCACCGTGCGCGTGAAGCCCGGCGAACGCATCGCCCTCGATGGCGAGGTGATCAGCGGCCGCTCCAGCGTCAACCAGGCGCCGATCACCGGCGAAAGCCTGCCGGTGGAGAAGGAGGTCGGCGAGCCGCTGTTCGCCGGCAGCATCAACGGCGAGGGCGCGCTGGAATACCGCGTCACCCGCCGCGCCGACGACAGCACCCTGGCACGGATCATCCACGCGGTGGAGGAAGCCCAGGGCTCCCGCGCGCCGACCCAGCGCTTCGTCGACAGCTTCGCCCGCGTCTACACCCCGGTGGTGTTCCTCATCGCCCTGGCCACCGCGGTGCTGCCGCCATTGCTGCTCGGCGGCGCCTGGCTGGACTGGATCTACCGGGCGCTGGTGCTGCTGGTGATCGCCTGTCCCTGCGCCCTGGTGATCTCGACCCCGGTGACCATCGTCAGCGGCCTGTCCGCCGCGGCGCGCCTGGGCATCCTGATCAAGGGCGGGGTGTTCCTCGAACTCGGCCGCAAGCTGTCCTGGGTCGCCCTCGACAAGACCGGCACCATCACCCACGGCAAGCCGCAGCAGACCGATTACCTGCCGATCGCGGAAGATGAAGGGACGGATGCGCGCCTGCTCGCCGCCAGCCTGGCCGCGCGTTCCGACCACCCGGTATCGCGCGCCGTGGCCAACGCAGCGGAAGAGGACGGCCTCGCCCTGGGCGTGGTCGAGGACCTCACCGCGCTGCCGGGACGCGGTGTCAGCGGACGCATCGATGGCGTGCTCTACCACCTCGGCAACCATCGCCTGGTGGAAGAACTGGGGCTCTGCTCGCCAGCCCTGGAAGAGCGCCTGGACGCCCTGGAGCGCCAGGGCAAGACCGTCATCGCGCTGTGCGACCCGCAGCGGGTGCGGGCCCTGTTCGCGGTCGCCGACGGGGTCAAGGACAGCAGCCGCGAGGCGATCCGCGAGCTGCACCAACTGGATGTGAAGACCCTGATGCTGACCGGCGACAACCCGCACACCGCCGCCGCCATCGCCAGCCAGGTGGGTATCGACGCGGCGCGCGGCAACCTGCTGCCGGAAGACAAGCTGCGCGAAGTGGAAGCGCGTCAGGCCGACGGTTCGCGGGTCGGCATGGTCGGCGACGGGATCAACGACGCACCCGCGCTGGCGCGCGCCGACATCGGCTTCGCCATGGGCGCGGCGGGCACCGACACCGCCATCGAGACCGCCGGCGTGGCGCTGATGGACGACGACCTGCGCAAGCTGCCGCAGTTCATCCGCCTGTCGCGTACCACCCACGCGATCCTGATCCAGAACATCAGCCTCGCCCTGGGTATCAAAGCGGTGTTCCTCGCCCTCACCCTGGCCGGCGAAGGCACCCTGTGGATGGCGGTGTTCGCCGACATGGGCGCCAGCCTGCTGGTGGTGTTCAACGGCCTGCGCCTGTTGCGCAAGCGTTTCTGACAGCCGCCTGCGCTTCGACGAGCCCCACTCCGGTGGGGCTTTTTTCTGTCCGTGGGAACCCGGGGGCTCTGCGCTGCGCTGCCGCCGCAACCCACGTGCAGCGGGCCGCCGTCGCTGCGAATGAGCTGCCGCGACCACCTCGTGAGCCGACCGTTCGGTCAGAAAAATTCAGATTTTTTTTTGAACCCCTGAACAAACGGGGGAGTCACTAAACGTACATGGCCAATCGCCAACCCCCTGATCAGGGGTTCGCGCAGGCTTGCTCAGTGAGCAGGAAAAATCGCCAGGGAAATTCGGAAACGGGTCCCCGGCAATGGCCAGAAGTGAAAAAGCCAAGGAATCAGCATCCCTGTCAGAGGAAATTTCCCATGGAGCAAAAAGCGATGAGCAAGCAACACACCGGTTCCCTGCGTGGCCTCAAGCTGGCCCTGCTGGCCGTAGGCAGCAGCCTGGTCCTGGCCGGCTGCGCCGGCAACCCGCCGACCGAGCAGTTCGCCGTGACCGAGTCCGCGGTGAACAACGCGGTGAGCGCCGGCGGCCCGGAATACGCCCCGGTCGAGATGAAGTCCGCCCAGGACAAGCTGAGCCAGGCGCGCATCGCCATGAACGACAAGGAATACGACCAGGCCAAGCGCCTGGCCCAGCAGGCCGAGTGGGATGCCCGGGTCGCCGAGCGCAAGACCCAGGCCGCCAAGGCGCAGAAAGCCGTGAAGGATGCCCAGCAGGGCGTCATGGAACTGCGCGAGGAAGGCATGCGCGATACGCAGCCTTAAGCCCGTCCCCGCCCTTCTTTCGTCGATTCGTGATTAAGGATGACTCCTATGCGTAAGTACATTGCCCTCCCCGCCGTTTCCCTGCTGGCCCTGGCGTTGGCCGCCTGCTCGACGCCACCGAATGCCAACCTGGAACAGGCCCGCAGCAACTTCTCCGCGCTGCAGTCGCAGCCCGACGCGACCAAGGTCGCGGCCCTGGAAACCAAGGATGCCGGCGACTGGCTGGCCAAGGCCGACAAGGCCTACCAGGATGGCGAAGACCAGCGCGACGTCGACCAGTTGGCCTACCTCACCAACCAGCGCATCGAACTGGCCAAGCAGACCATCGTCCTGCGCAATGCCGAGTCGCAACTGCAGAACGCTTCCGCCCAGCGCGCCCAGGCCCGCCTCGACGCGCGCACCGCGCAACTGGACAAGCTGCGCAGCCAGCTGAACGCCAAGCAGACCTCGCGCGGCACCATGGTGACCTTTGGCGACGTGCTGTTCGACCTCGACAAGTCCGACCTCAAGCCCGGCGCCATGCGCAACATCCAGCAACTGGCCGAGTTCCTCCAGCAGAACCCCGAGCGCCAGGTGATCGTCGAGGGCTACACCGACAGCACCGGTTCGGCCAACTACAACCAGCGCCTGTCCGAGCGCCGCGCCGACTCCGTGCGCATGGCCCTGCTCAGCCGCGGCATCAGCCCGGAACGCGTGGCCACCCGTGGCTACGGCAAGGAGTATCCGGTCGCCAGCAACGGCACCAGCTCCGGCCGCGCCATGAACCGTCGCGTGGAAGTGACCATCTCCAACGACGCCAAGCCGGTCGCGCCGCGCTCTTCCGTCAGCGGCTGACCACCGTCGCGATACGCAAAAGCCCCGCCGCCCGGCGGGGCTTTTGCATTGGCACCCGCGAAGCGCCTCAGCGGGGGCCGCGCCGTTCGTCCAGCAAACGCCGGTAGCGCTCGGCCATCGACGCATCGAAGGCGACCAGGACGATCTCCTCCAGGCTTCCGCCCTCCGGGCGTGGCCGGCAGACTTCCTCGATGGCGATCGTCGCGGCCAGTTCCAACGGATAGCCGTAGATGCCGCAACTGATCGCGGGAAAGGCGACGCTGGCCGCCTCGGCCTGCTCGGCCAGGGCCAGGCTGTGTCGATAGCAACTGGCGAGCAGTTCCGCCTCGCCGTTGTCGCCACCGCGCCAGACCGGGCCGACGGTATGGATCACATGCGCCGCCGACAGGCGGAAACCAGGGGTGATTTTCGCCGCGCCGGTCTTGCAACCGTGCAGCAGGCGGCACGCTGCCGCCAGCTCGGGACCGGCGGCGCGGTGGATCGCGCCGTCGACCCCGCCGCCACCGAGCAGCGAGGAATTCGCCGCGTTGACGATGACATCCACCGCAAGACGGGTGATGTCCCCCTGCCAGACGCGGACCTCGGTCATTTCACTTCCTGCGGGACTTCCTGTCCGGCGCAGCGCACGGCGTGCTTCCGGTTGTCCACCAGCACGCCGGAAAGGCCTTTCTGCTCGGTGTCGAACAGCACCAGCACGCCGTCGATGCACTGCGCGACCTGCTTGGCCGGCTGCAGGGACAGCTTCACATCCTCGCCGGGGAGGCTCTTGAGCATGGTGAAGTCGGCCAGCAACAGGGCGTCCTGCGGCTTGGCGAAATGCAGGTAGCCGTAATACCAGAGCACGCCGACGGTGACGAAGATGGTACCGATGCCGGTCAGGATGCAGGGGAGTACGTTACGCTCGCTCATGGATTGCCTTCGGGTTGCGCGGATTCGCGGTTCGGGATTTCGGCCAGCCGGCGCAGGCCGGTGAAGCCATGGGGGTCGTCGAGAAAGCGCAGCATCACTTCCTGCCAGGTCGCTTCGGCGAAGGTCTGCACGTGGCCACCACGGGTCAGTTGCAGGACCTTCGGCGGCCGCGCCTGGCGATACAGGGCGATGCCGTTCTCGAGGGGCACAATGGTATCGTCGATGCTGTGAAAGAACAGCATGGGTGCGCCAGAAAGCCGCGCCACCGAATGGATCGCGCTGTCGCCGTCGGGCACCAGCCAGGACAACGGCACCTGCAGCGGCCAGGTCAGCCAGGCGCCGTCCAGCATGTGCCGGGCGATGCCGCGGTAGCTCGCCGGCACGCCGTCGAACACCAGCGCCTTGAACTGCGCCTGGCGTTCGGGATGTCCGGCCAGGTAGTGGATCGCCAGCGCGCCGCCGAGGCTCTGCCCGAGCAGCACGCGCTCGGTGCCTTTCACTTCCGGCGCCTGGTCGAGCCAGGCGAAGGCCGCGTCGATGTCGCGGTAGACCTCCGGCAGTCCCGGCTCGCCCTCCGACTGGCCATAGCCGCGGTAGTCGAGCATCAGCACCTGGTAGCCCTCGGCGGGCAGCCACCAGGTGCCGCCGAGGTGCCAGGAGAGGTTGCCACCGTTGCCATGCAGGTAGAGCACTGTGCCTTTCACCGGCACGCCTTTCTTCGCCGGCAGCCACCAGGCGCGCAGGCGCACGCCGTCGGCGGTGGTCAGGCTGACGTCGCGATACTCCAGGCCGGCGCGCGCCGGAGTGATCTGCACCACGGGCTCGGGATAGAACAGCAGCGAGCTGCAGCCGCCCAGCAGCAGGCCGGCCAGCGCCAGCAGGGGGATCAGCAGGCGCTTCATCCGTTGTTGGTCCTCACCTCTTCGCGCGCACGAAAGGTGGCGTCGTAGATGCGTCCGGCCAGGCGCGAGAATGGCAGGCTCTGCAGCCAGACGGTGCCGCTGCCCTTTAGGGTGGTCAGCAGCAATCCTTCGCCGCCGAACAGCATGCTCTTCAGACCGCCGGCCAGTTGCACGTCATAGTCGATGCCGTCGGTGAAGGCCACCAGGCAACCGGTGTCGACCCGCAGCGTCTCGTCGTGCAACTGGCGGCGGATCAGCGTGCCGCCGGCGTGGACGAAGACCAGGCCATCGCCCTCGAGCTTCTGCAGGATGAAGCCCTCGCCGCCGAAGAAACCGGCGCCCAGGCGCTTGGTGAAGGCGATGCCGACCCGGGTGCCATAGGCTGCGCAGAGGAACGAGTCCTTCTGGCAGAACAGGCGCCCGCCGACATCGTCCAGGTCCACCGGCAGCACGCTGCCCGGATAGGGCGCGGCGAAGGCCACGTGCTGCTTGCCCTGGCCCTCGTTGGTGAAGTGGGTCATGAACACCGATTCGCCGCCGAGCTTGCGCTTGCCGGCGCTCCACAGCTTGCCCAGCAGGCTGCCGTCGGAGCCGTCGCCCATCCGCGCGGTGAAGCGGATGTCGCCGGTCATGTAGTTCATCGCCCCCGCCTCGGCGATCACGGTTTCCCCGGGGTCGAGTTCGATCTCCACGGTCTGCATGGACTCGCCGAGGATGCGGTAGTCGAGTTCGTGGCTGGCCATCGCCGTTCTCCTTGCTTGCCGGCCGACCGCCCGCGCGCGCACCGGGAAGGACCGGTACGGCGGGAACGGTCAGAGGATGTTCGCGTAGTCCGCTTCGATGCGGTCCAGGCTGAGGTGATTGAGGAAGTTCGAGAAGCACATCCAGGCCGACAGCGCGTTGAGGTCGCGGAACTGCGGCGGCAGGTACTTCGGCGGCGCCACCAGGCCCTCGTCGACCAGTTGGCGCAGGGTACGCATGTCTTCCAGGGTGGTCTTGCCGCAGAACAGCAGGGGGATCTGCTCGAGCTTGCCCTTGCGCACCGCCAGCTGGATGTAGTTGTAGATGAGGATGAAGCCCTTCAGGTACGACAGGTCCTTGGTGAACGGCAGGCCGTCCGGTGTCGAGCCGCGGAACACCCGGCTGGCGTTCTGGTAGCTGTCTTCCAGGCTGTAGCCCTGCTCGCGGTAGAAATGGAACACGTCGAGGAAGTCGGCGCCCTCCTCGGCCATGTGGATCGCCCGGGTGCGGTTGGTCAGCTTGCGCAGGCGGGTCGGGTAGGAGGCGAAGGCGATCACCTCCATCAGGATCGCCAGGCCTTCCTGGGTCACCGTGGAGGACGGCGGGCCCTTGGCGAGGAAGGTGCAGATCGGCTGGTTCAGGCCGTTCAGGGTGGTGCCGACATGCACCAGACCTTCGTGGACCTCCAGCGCGCGCACGTCGCGCTCGTTGAACAGGGCATCGGCGCGCACCTTGATGTAGTCGGCGCCGGCCGCCGCGTCGGCGACGATGCCGTCGGACTCGAAGACGCGGATGGTGCCCTCCTCCTCGCCGAACACGGTGTTCAGCCGCGCCTGCAGGATCGGCACGACCTCCTTGGCGGTCAGGGTCTTGGGTTCGTCCTTGAGGTCGCCGCGGTCGGCGATGTTGTTCAGGTAGTCGGAGAGCATCAGGCCGAGGTCGGCCAGGGTCGGATCGCCGGCGTGGAAGGCATCCGAGGCCGAGCCGTAGAGTTCCTGGGAGATCAGCCCGAGGTCCGGGGTGCCGCGCGCCTCGAGCATGCGGATGACCATCCGGTATTCCTTGCACATCCGCCGCATGATCTGCCCGACCGGGTTGAACTGGCCGAGCTGGCGGGTGATGTCGCGCTCGATGTTCTGGAATTCCTGCTTCTTGGCGCTGGCGTCGAAGGCCAGCGGGCGGCTGTCGTAGTAGCCGCGATCGACCTTCGGCGCGTGCTTTCCACGGCCCTTGAGGAAGTCCTGGCGGATCCCGTCGTCCCACTTGATCGCGTCCAGCACGCGGATCGGCGTCTGCGCCTCGACGATGCGGTCGGACAGGGAGCGGATGATCTTCTGGTAGTCGTTCTGCGCCTTGCGCTGGCTCATCGGCAATCTCATTGGGTGACCCGCTGGAAGCGGGCGGCCTCGACGAACACGTCGGAATTGGCGGGATCGTTCAGGTAGGCGAAGACCTTTTCCAGCGGGCTGCGCACCAGCGCGCCCTTGCCCTGCTCGCTGTCGACGGTCTCGCCGTCGAGCTGGCCTTTGCCGAGGTCCTCGACGATGCGCTCGACATCGAGGTTGTAGATCACCAGTTCGTCGCCGTCGGTGATCTCGAAGCCGGCGATCGCGAAGTTGCCGCCCAGGCTCTTCGGCAGGCCGGCCGACAGGTACCAGCGCTTGCCCTGGTGGGACACGGTGAAGCCGTAGTCCTCCAGGCTCTCGGTATTGTCCTTGCTGTCCACGTAGCTGACCGCGCGGTAAACATTGCTGCCGGAACGGGTGATCTCGAGGAACTGTTCCTCCTTCCACTCGTTTTCCCGGCTCCAGGTGCCGAGCAGGTGGCTGGGCGCCGCCTCCCGCGGCGGGATCGGCTCCTTGAAGGTGACCAGGCATCCGCCCAGCAGCAGGAAACTCAGGACCACCAGGCAACGCCAGGCTTTCATCACACGCTCCTTAGGAACCCTCCAGCCCCTGCGACCCGCTGGCCGAGGCAAGGTTCGGCTATGAAAAACCCCGCCATGGCGGGGTTGGACGCTCGGGTCAGAGGCCCATGACCAGGTTCAGGTACCGTCTGAGTATGGCGCGCATTTCGTCCACGGCCAGTTGCTCCACCCCATCCACGAGGCCCTGATATTCCATCTGCAGAATAATCGACGTCAACACCTTGGCGTCCTGCTCGGGCTCGCTGGAGCCGAGCACCTGGAAGAAATGCACCGCGCCGAGGGAGAGGATCCGCTGGTGGGCGTCGGCCAGTTCGCGCAGGCGCGGGTTGAGCAGCACCTCCTGGCGAAAGGCCTGCTCGGCCAACAGGTGTTCGCGGCGCTCGGTGAGCTGGACCTGGACGTACTGCACGGCCAGCTCGACGATCTGCTCCACCAGCGAGCCACGGGCGCCGGGGTCGCCGGCCAGGACCGCGGCCATCTCCTGGAGGTCGCCCTCCACACTGCGCCAGAATGCCGACAGCGCCTCGGCGTTGCGCTCGACGAAGAGGGTGAAGGTGTCGGTGATGAGGTCGTCGATGTCCTTGAAATAGTAGGTGGTGGCCGACAACGGCACCTGGGCCTCGGCGGCCACCGCGCGGTGGCGCACGGCGCGCACGCCATCGCGGACGATCAGGCGCATGGCGGCGTCGAGGATCGCCTGGCGGCGCTGCTCGCTGCCCTGGCGGCTGGCCTTGCGGCCCTGGTACCTGACGCTCTCGGCCACCGCGCTGGCGGCCTGGGCGGCGCTGTCTCTGGGAGCTACTCGGGGCACGGTGTTTCCTCCGCTCGCGGACGATGGGGCATTGTTCGGGCTTTTTCGCGTGGAATCAATCGGCCGCTATCGGGGATCTCCGGTCCCGCCCGCACCTCCCGTGGTCAGCCGGCGGATCGGCGGCTATCGGCCCCAGGCCAGGCAGCCGGGATACCGCGTGGCCATGAAAAAACCGCCCGAAGGCGGCTTTTCCATGGACTGTTGCGGGACTCAGGCCTGCGGGCGCATGTGCGGGAACAGGATCACGTCGCGGATCGACGGCGAGTTGGTCAGCAGCATCACCAGGCGGTCGATGCCGATGCCTTCGCCGGCGGTCGGCGGCATGCCGTATTCCAGGGCGTTGATGAAGTCGGCGTCGTAGTGCATCGCCTCGTCATCGCCGGCGTCCTTCTCCTTGACCTGCAACATGAAGCGCTCGGCCTGGTCCTCGGCATCGTTCAGCTCGGAATAGGCGTTGGCGATCTCGCGGCCGCCGATGAACAGCTCGAAGCGGTCGGTGACGCTCGGGTCCTCGTCGTTGCGGCGGGCCAGCGGCGAAACCTCGAAGGGGTAGCGGGTGATGAAGTGCGGCTGCTCCAGCTTGTGCTCCACCAGCTCTTCGAAAATCATCACCTGCAGCTTGCCCAGGCCTTCGTGGCCGAGGACCTTGGCGCCGGCCTTCCTGGCGATGGCCCGGGCCTTCTCGACGTCGTTGAGGTCGGCGGGGGTGATCTCCGGGTTGTACTTGAGGATCGAGTCGTACACCGACAGGCGCACGAACGGCTCGCCGAAGTGGAAGACCTTGTCGCCGTACGGCACGTCGGTGCTGCCGAGAACCGCCTGGGCCAGCTCTCGGAACAGTTCCTCGGTCAGGTCCATGTTGTCTTCGTAGTCGGCGTAGGCCTGGTAGAACTCGAGCATGGTGAACTCGGGGTTGTGCCGGGTCGAGACGCCTTCGTTGCGGAAGTTGCGGTTGATCTCGAAGACCTTCTCGAAACCGCCGACCACCAGGCGCTTGAGGTACAGCTCCGGGGCGATGCGCAGGAACATGGCCATGTCCAGCGCATTGTGATGGGTCTCGAACGGCTTGGCCGCGGCGCCGCCGGGGATGGTCTGCAGCATCGGGGTCTCCACTTCGAGGAAACCGCGCTCGCTGAGGAAGCGGCGGATGTGGGCGATGACCTGGGAGCGCACGCGGAAGGTGTGGCGGGTTTCCTCGTTGACCATCAGGTCGACGTAGCGCTGGCGGTAGCGCTGCTCGGTGTCGGTCAGGCCATGGTGCTTGTCCGGCAGCGGGCGCAGCGACTTGGTCAGCAGGCGCACGCTGGTCATGTCGACGTACAGGTCGCCCTTGCCCGAGCGCGCCAGCACGCCTTCGGCGCCGATGATGTCGCCCAGGTCCCAGGTCTTGATCTCGGCCAGGGTCTCTTCCGGCAGGGTCTTGCGGTTGACGTAGACCTGCAGGCGCTCGCTGCTGTCCTGGAGGACGATGAAGGAACCGCGGTTGAGCATGATCCGACCGGCGACCTTGACCGGGATGGCTGCGGCTTCCAGCTCTTCCTTGGTCTTGTCCGCGTACTGTTTCTGCAGGTCCGCGAAATAGGCGTCGCGGCGGAAGTCGTTGGGGAAGGCGATGGCCCGCGCTTCGCGCACGGCGGCAAGCTTTTCCTTGCGCTGGGCGATCAGCTTGTTTTCTTCCTGTTGCAGTTCGTGCTGGTCGAGTTGTTGGTCGCTCATGGTCTTGGTGGTTCCTGGTTAGGCTCTCTTGCCTGTGGAAACGGATTGCGCAACAGGGGGGCGAGCGCGGGGCCTGGCAAGGCGAAAAATGGCGAGGGCGCGGAGTTTACGCCGGTAAACGCGCGGTCCGAGCCATTTTCCAACGCGGCATGGCCAAGCGCAGCGGCTTTACAGCCCCTGTTTGAGGCTGGCTTCGAGGTATTCGTCTAGGTCGCCGTCGAGCACCTTGTCGCAGTCGCTGCGCTCGATGCCGGTGCGCAGGTCCTTGATCCGCGACTGGTCGAGCACGTAGGAGCGGATCTGGTGACCCCAGCCGATGTCCGACTTGGTGTCCTCCAGCGCCTGCGAGGCGGCGGTGCGCTTCTGCATCTCCTGCTCGTACAACTTGGCCCGCAGCATCTTCATCGCGGTGTCCTTGTTGGCGTGCTGGGAGCGTTCGTTCTGGCACGCCACCACGGTGTTGGTCGGCACGTGGGTGATCCGCACCGCCGAATCGGTGGTGTTCACGTGCTGACCGCCCGCGCCGGAGGAGCGGTAGGTGTCGATGCGCAGGTCGGCCGGGTTGATCTCGATCTCGATGTTGTCGTCGATCTCGGGCGACACGAACACCGCGGTGAACGAGGTATGGCGACGGTTGCCGGAATCGAACGGGCTCTTGCGCACCAGGCGGTGCACGCCGATCTCGGTGCGCAGCCAGCCGAAGGCGTACTCGCCCTTGATGTGCACGGTGGCGCCCTTGATACCGGCGACCTCGCCCTCGGACAGCTCGATGATGGTGGCGTCGAAGCCGTGCTTGTCGGCCCAGCGCAGGTACATGCGCAGCAGCATGTTGGCCCAGTCCTGGGCCTCGGTGCCGCCGGAACCGGCCTGGATGTCCAGGTAGGCGTTGTTCGGGTCCATCTCGCCGCTGAACATGCGGCGGAACTCCAGCTTCTCGAGGATCTCGCGCAGGCGCTCGACTTCGCCGGCGACGTCGCCGGCGGCCCCCTCGTCGCCTTCCTCGACGGCCATGTCCAGCAGGTCGCGGGAATCGGCCAGGCCGCTGGTCAGGTCGTCCAGGGTTTCCACCACCTGCGCCAGCTGGGCGCGCTCACGGCCGAGGTTCTGGGCGTATTCGGGGTTGTTCCAGACGTTGGGGTCTTCGAGCTCGCGGTTTACTTCGACCAGGCGATCATGCTTCTGATCGTAGTCAAAGATACCCCCGAATGGTCTGGGTGCGCTCGGAGAGGTCCTTGATGCTGTTGAGGATCGGGTTGATTTCCATGGCTGGCGGTCACTCGCGGGGAAAACGTCGAAAAGCTGCGAAGTATACTGCACTTGCGCCGCGCCGGCAGTACGCCGAGCGCGATTTAACGCTACCGGCGACGCATGGCCGTCGCTCAGCCGGCCGCCGGCGGCGTCGGTTGCTCCAGCAGGCCGACCTGGTTGCGGCCATTGTTCTTGGCCTGGTAGAGCGCCTGGTCGGCCATCTCGATGAGGACCCGGAAGGTCTGCCCGCCACCGCCCGGCACCAGGGTGCTGACGCCGATGCTGACGGTCAGGTGCGAGCCGGGGCGCGGCTGGTCGTGGCTGATCTGCAGGCTCTCCACCGTGCGCCGGACCTTCTCCGCGAGCAATCGCGCACCGCCTGGCGAGGTGCCCGGCAGGACCATGGCGAACTCCTCGCCGCCATAGCGCGCCGCCAGGTCCGACGAACGGCTGCAGCCTTCGCGGATGGCCCCGGCGACCTGGCGCAGAGCCTCGTCGCCGGCGACGTGGCCGAAGGTGTCGTTGTAGCTCTTGAAATAGTCCACGTCGATCATCAGCAGCGACAGCTGCGACTGCTCGCGCAGCGAGCGGCGCCACTCCATCTCCAGGTATTCGTCGAAGTGGCGGCGATTGGACAGGCCGGTCAGGCCGTCGGAGTTCATCAGCCGCTGTAGCACCAGGTTGGTCTCCAGCAATTGCTGCTGGCTCTCGCGCAGCGCCCGGTAGGCCTCGTCGCGCTGCTGCAGGGCGATGTACGAGCGCGAGTGGTAGCGGATCCGTGCCACCAGTTCGATGGCATCCGGCAGCTTGACCAGATAGTCGTTGGCGCCGGCGGCGAACGCCGCGCTCTTCACCGTCGGTTCCTCCTTGGTCGACAGGACGATGATCGGGATGTCCCGGGTAGCCGGGTTGCCACGGTAGGCGGCGAGCAGCGTCAGGCCGTCGACGCCGGGCATCACCAGGTCCTGGAGGATCACCGTCGGCTTGATCTGGTTGGCCACCGCCACCGCCTGCTGCGGATCGGAACAGAAATGGAAGTCGATGCCCGCCTCGCTCGCCAGCGAGCGACGCACAGCCTCTCCGATCATGGCCTGATCATCGACAAGCAATACCATGACCGCGCCATCCACGGGGGCGCTCAGGTCTGTCTTGCTCTCATGAGGGTTGTGCATGTTTCTCTCCGGGACCGGGGCCCCTCGTATCAAATTGAATGCTGTTCCACCCACCGCGCGGGCGGGTGCCGGCGCCTATCCTGGCGCCTGGCCGGGCTCGCGCCCGGCTAGTCGAATACCTCGGCCAGGCGCGGGGCGATCTTCTCCAGGGACAGGATCTGCACCGCGGCATCGATCGCCGCCGCGGCCTTCGGCATCCCGTAGACCGCACAACTGGCCTGGTCCTGGGCGATGGTGAGGAAGCCGCGCTCGCGCATCTGCTTGAGCCCCTGGGCGCCATCGCGGCCCATGCCGGTGAGCAGCACGCCCACGGCGTCGCCACGCCAGAAGTTCGCCACGCTCTCGAAAAACACGTCAATGGACGGCCGGTAGACGAAAGAACGCGGTTCGGCGGTGTACACCAGCGAACCGTTGCGCAACAGGCGGATGTGGTTGTTGGTACCCGCCAGCAGGATCTGCCCCGGCATCGGCGGCTCGCCATCGCGCGCCAGGCGAACCGGCAGCTTCGATTCGCTGGCCAGCCATTCGGCCATGCCGGCGGCGAACACCTCGTCGACATGCTGCACCAGCACCACGGCGGCATTGAAACTGGCCGGCAGTTGCTTGAGCAATACCGCGAGCGACGCCGGGCCGCCGGCCGAGGCGCCGATCGCCACCAGGCGCTGGCGCGCCCCGCCGCTCTTCGGCGGAACCACCTGGACCTTGCCGCGGCTGTCGCGCTGGCCGATCAGCCAGCCGACGTTCTGGATCTTGCGCAGCAGCGGCGCCGCTGCCGTCTGCGGATTGCCGATGCCCAGCGCCGGCGTGTTCACCGCATCGAGCGCACCATACCCCATCGCTTCGAAGACCCGATGCACATTCTGCTCGATATCGACGGTGACTATCACGATCGCGCAAGGACTTTCCGCCATGATCCGACGAGTTGCCTCGACCCCGTCCATCACCGGCATCAGCAGGTCCATCAGCACCACGTCGGGGGTATCGGCGGCGCATTGGGTCACTGCCTCGGCGCCGTTGGCGGCGACCCAGACGATCTGATGCTCCGGCTCGAAGGCCAGGGCGCGACGCAGGGCCTCCACGGCCAGCGGCATGTCATTGACGATTCCGATCCTCACCCCTGTGCCTCTCCGATCAGGACGACGACGGCATCCAGCAAGGCCTCATCGTGGAAACTGGCCTTCGCCAGATAATAGTCGGCGCCGGCGTCGAGGCCGCGCCGACGGTCTTCCTCACGATCCTTGTAGGACACCACCATCACCGGCAGCGATTGCAGGCGGCTGTCGCGGCGCACCAGAGTGACCAGCTCGATGCCATCCATGCGCGGCATGTCGATGTCGGTGATGAGCAGGTCGAAATGCTCCGAGCGCAAGGCGTTCCAGCCGTCCATGCCATCCACCGCCACCGCCACGTCGTAGCCGCGGCCGAGCAGCAGCTTGCGCTCCAGTTCGCGCACGGTGAGCGAGTCGTCGACCACCAGGATCCGCTTGCGCTGCGCCCCGCCGGCCTGCCGGCGGCTGCGATCGATGCGCTCCAGGCGGCCGCTGCTGAGCAGCTTGCCGACCGAATGCAGGAGGTCCTCCACATCCAGGATCAGCACCGGCGAACCGTCGTCCAGCAAGGCTCCGGCGGAGACGTCACGAACCTTGCCCAGGCGTGGGTCGAGCGGCATCACCACCAGCGTGCGCTCACCGACGAAACGCTCCACGGCGATGCCGTAGACCGCGTCGCGGTCGCGCACCACCACCACCGGGATCGCCCCCTCGCCACGGCCGCCTTCCGGGCGCTGCAGCAGTTGCGCGGCGGACACCAGGCCGACGTGGCGGCCCTCGTACCAGAAATGCTGGCGGCCCTCGAGCTGGACGATCTCCTCGGCCTGCAACTCGCACATCCGCTCGATGTGCGCCAGCGGGAAGGCGTAGGCCTCCTCGCCGATCTCCACCACCAGGCTGCGCACCACCGACAGGGTCAGCGGCACCTCGATATGGAACAGCGTGCCCCGCCCCTGGCGCTGCTCCATGCGCACCCCACCACGCAACTGGCGGACCATGTGTTGCACGGCATCCAGGCCGACGCCGCGCCCGGAGACCTCGGTGACCTGCTCGCGCATGCTGAAGCCGGGCAGGAACAGGAAGGCCAGGAGTTCCTCCTCGCTGAGTTGCGCCGCGGTCTCGGCGGTGGCGAACTGGCGGTTGAGCACGGTCTCGCGCAAGCGCTCCAGGTCGATGCCGCCGCCGTCGTCGCTCAGTTCCAGCACCAGCATGCCGGCGTGATGACGGGCACGGATGGTGATCCGTCCCTCGGCCGGCTTGCCGGCGGCGAGGCGGGTTTCCGCCGCCTCGATACCGTGGTCGACCGCGTTGCGCAGCAGATGGGTGAGCGGCGCCTCGAGTTTCTCCAGGACATCGCGATCGACCTGGGTGGTCTCCCCCTCGACCAGCAGGCGCACCTGCTTGCCCAGCGAGCGCCCGAGGTCGCGGACCATCCGTGCCTGCCCGCTGAGCACATCGGCGAACGGCCGCATCCGCGAGGCCAGGGCCGCGTCGTAGAGCACCTGGGCGCGCTGCCCTCCTTGCCAGGCGAACTCGTCGAGATCGGCGATGTGCTGCACCAGCATCTGCTGGCACTCGCCGATCAGTTGCCGCGCCTCGCTGAGCATGGCCTGGGCCTGCGGGTCGAGACTGGTTTCCTGGACCGTCTCGCGCACCACGTCGAGCGCCCGGCTGGCGCTGGACTGCAGGCGACGCAGGCGCTGCAGGGAGTCGGCCAGCGGCTTGATGCGCTGGAACTCCACCAGCGACTTGCTGGAAATGTCCAGCAGCCGGTCCAGGCGTTCGGCGGTGACCCGCAGCACGCGGCTGCGGCGCTCGTCGGCCTGGCTCGCCGGCTCGTCGTCGCTCTCTTCGCTGGCGGGCGCGGGGACGGCCGACGGCGCTTCGGCATCCACCTCGGGCAGCACGGGGTTCGCCACCGGCAGTTCCGCGCGGGCCAGCGGCAGGCCGCTGCGCACCAGGGTCTCCAGGCGCTCCACCAGGCCATCGATCTCTTCCCGGCCGGCCCCGTCGGCCCAGCCGGCGTCGCCGGCGGGTGGCGTGCCGATGCGCAGCAGCAGGTCGCAGCCCTGCAACAGCGCGTCGATATGTTCCGATTGCAGCAGCAGGCGTCCATCCTGCGCCTCCACCAGGCAGTCCTCCATGACATGCGCCACGCGCACGCCGGCGTCCAGCCCGACGATCCGCGCCGCCCCCTTCAGCGAATGCGCCGCGCGCATGCAGGCTTCCAGCTGGTCGGCCTGGGTCGGGCTGCGTTCCAGCGCCATCAGGCCGGCATTGAGCACCTGGGTCTGGGCCTCCGCCTCGAGCCGGAACAGCTCGAGCAGCGATGCGTCCCTCATCTGGTCCGGAGTCATGCCAGGCTCCGCGCGACGGCTTGCAGGAGAGGGCCTTCGTCGAGCAGGGTGATGCTCCGTTCGCGCCATTGCAGCACCCCGGCCACGTGCCGGCGCGAGGCCTGGCCGTCGGCGTGGTTGGGCGGCAGCACCCGCGCCAGCGGCAGCGCATGGATGCCGTCGACTTCCTCCACCGGCGCCACCACCGGCCCGCCGACGGCGGAAATGATCAGCATGCGCGGCACCACCCGGCGCTCGCCGACCGTGGCGATGCCAGGCTCCAGGTCCAGCAGCTCGCTCAGCGACAGGCAGGCGACCAATGCGCCGCGCACGTTGGTCACCCCCTGCAGGGCGCGCGAACGCTGATGCGGCAGGGAGTGGATGGGATTCATCGGCGCCACCTCCACCAGGCTGCCGGTGGCCAGGCCGAACCACTCCTCGCCCAGGCGGAACACCAGAACCGAGCGCGTCTCGCCCAGGTCCGCCTCTTCGGACTGGCCGCCCAGCGCCTCCGCGCTGTCGAGCTGGTCCTGGCGCAAGGCGATGCGGTCGAGCAGGTGGGTCGCCGCGGCGGCATAGACTTCGCAGTTGCGGCAGTGGATATGACCGTGCAGGCGCTCGCAGGACTTATCACCATGCACGCCGATCCGGTTCCAGCAGTCGTCCACCTGTTGGGTATCGAGCAAGGTCAGGCTCGCCTCAACCATCTTTGTTCACTCCACGGGCCGCGCGCTGCTGCAGGCGCCGGGCGCCGGCGTGGTCGCCGCTGGCGGCGAGCAGCGCCGCCAGTTGCGCCAGGGCCTCGGCGTGCTGCGGCTGCAGATACAGGGCCTTGCGATAGAAATCCTGGGCTTCGCGAACCTGCCCGGCGACGTCGCTGAGCAAGCCGAGCCAGTAGAACGCCGCGGCCGAGGGACCGTGCGCGGCCAGTTGGCGTTCGCAGGCGACGCGCGCCTCGTCGTGCCGGCCGGCATCGGCCAGGCGGGCTATCTCGTCGAACTCGCCGCCAGCGCCAGCGGCCGGCTGGCCACTGGCGGGCGGAACCAGGCTGGACAGGCGCTGGCGCGGTTTCGCCGGCGGCGACGGGCGGCTACCCGTCCGCTCCGCGGCGACGACGGGCGCGGCGGCGCGTGGCGCCGTGGCTACCGGCTTGGGCCGGGCGCCGCGAGGCGCCTCGGCGGCCCGGCGGAAGACGAAAGACAGCGGCACGCCGATCGCCTGCATGCCGTGCTGGCTGAGCAGGCTGGCTTCGGCGGGCCCGATGAACATCGCCCCGTCCGGCCGCAACAGGCGCTTGAGCACCTCGACCACCTCGCTCTGGGTGGGTCGGTCGAAATAGATCAACAGGTTGCGGCAGAACACGAAATCGTAGGGCGCCTCGCCCGCCAGCAGACCGGGCTCGAGCAGGTTGCCGCAACGGAAGCGCACCTTGCGCCGGACCTGCTCGGCCAACTGATAGCCGTCGGCGACCTCGCTGAAATGGCGGTCGCGGAAACCCAGTTGGTCGCCGCGGAACGAGTTCCTGCCGTACACGCCGAGTCTGGCGCGCTCGATCACCCGGGCGCTGACGTCCAGCGCGTCGACCTCGAACAGGTACTCGGAAAGGCCGGCATCGAGCAGCGCCATGACGATGGAATAGGGTTCCTCGCCCGTCGAGCAGGGCAGGCTCAGGATCCGCAGCGCGCGTCCGCCGCCCAGGCTCGGCAGGCGCTCGAAGGCCAGCCTGGCGAGGGTGGTGAAGGACTCCGGGTAGCGGAAGAACCAGGTCTCCGACACCACCACCGCCTCGATCAGCGCCTGCACCTCGCCGGGCGAGCCGTTCAGGCGCATCCAGTATTCGTCCTCGTCGTGCAGCGCGTTGCTGCTCATGCGCTGGCGCACCGCGCGCTCGATCACCGCGCTGCCCACCGAGCTGGCGTCCAGGCCGATCCTGCTCTTGAGCAGGCGCTCGAAGCGCTCGTTCATGCAACCCCCTCGCCGGCCGCCGGCGGGAACAGCAGGCTGCGCACCGCTTCGGGCAGCAACGCCTCGACCCGCACCCACTGCACCAGTCCCTGCGGCCCCTCGTAGACCGGGCCGAGGTAGCGGGCGGCACCGTTGTCCAGGCCGTATTCGCGGAACGCCGAGGGTTCACAGCGCAGCGTGTCGGTGGCCTGTTCGAGAATCAGCCCGAGCCAGACCGCCTCCGCCTCCGCCCGGGCGCGGTACTCGACCAGCACGATCCGCGTACTGGTGCGCGCCAGGGCCGGACGGCCGAAGGCCATCGCGCAGAGATCGAGCACCGGCACCAGCGCGCCGCGATGGGAAAACACCCCGGCGACCCATTCCGGCGCCTCCGGAATACGTTTCAGGCGCAGCAGCGGCAACACCTCGACCACCTCGCGGGCATCCAGGGCATAGCGGTCACCCTCCATGCGGAACAGCAGGAACAGCTTGCTGGTGCGCCGGGGGTCGCCGGCCGAGCGGGGCACGGTCACGACCTCAGACTTTGAAGCGGGATACGCCGTTGCGCAGCCCGTTCGCCACCAGGTTCAGCTCGTCGATGGCGAAACTGGCCTGGCGCAGCGATTCCACGGTCTGTCCGGTGGCCTCGCCCAGTTGCACCAGCGCCTGGTTGATCTGCTCGGCGCCGGTGGCCTGCGCCTGCATGCCCTCGTTGACCATCTGCACCCGCGGCGCGAGCGCCTGGACCTGCTGGATGATCTGCGACAGCTGCTCGCCGACCTGGCCGACCTCGGCGATGCCGCGGCGAACCTCCTCGGAGAACTTGTCCATGCCCATCACCCCGGCCGATACGGCGGACTGGATCTCGCGCACCATCTGCTCGATGTCGTAGGTGGCGACCGCCGTCTGGTCCGCCAGCCGGCGCACCTCGGTGGCCACCACGGCGAAGCCGCGGCCATACTCGCCGGCCTTCTCCGCCTCGATGGCGGCGTTCAGCGAGAGCAGGTTGGTCTGGTCGGCGACCTTGACGATGGTGGTCACCACCTGGTTGATGTTGCCGGCCTTCTCGTTGAGGATCGCCAGCTTGGCGTTGACCAGGTCGGCCGCGCCCATCACGTGGTGCATGGTCTCCTCCATGCGCGCCAGGCCCAACTGGCCGGAGCCGGCCAGGGTCGAGGTCTGCTCGGCGGCGCCGGAAACCTCGCTCATGGTCCGCACCAGGTCACGCGAAGTGGCGGCGATCTCCCGGGAGGTAGCGCCGATCTCGGTGGTGGTGGCGGCGGTTTCGGTGGCGGTGGCCTGCTGCTGCTTGGAGGTCGCGGCGATCTCGGTGACCGAGGTGGTCACCTGCACCGACGAGCGCTGCGCCTGCGACACCAGGCCCTTGAGCTCCTCGGCCATGCCGTTGAAACCGGTCTCGATGGCGCCGAACTCGTCGCGACGGCCCAGGTCCAGGCGCGCGGTGAGATCGCCGCCGGCCATCAGGTCGAGGCTGCGGACGATCTTCTGGATCGGCTGAGTGATCGCGCGCAGCAGCAGGAAGCCGCAGACGCCGGCCACCGCCACCGCCAGCAGCAGGGCGACCAGCATGCTCAGCTCGGCATCGTCGACCGCGTTGACGATGTTGGCCGAGGCGCGGTCGGCGATGTCCTTGTTCAGTTCGATCATCTCGTTGAGGTACGTGCGACCGTCGCGCCAGTGCTGGGTCAGCGGGCCGGCGAGGAGCTTGCCGGCCTCTTCGAAACGCTTCTCGCGGTATAGCTCGAGGACCTTGTCGTGCTGCTCCAGGTAGGCCTTGCGCACGCCCAGGAAGCCGGCGAGCAGTTCGTGGTCGCGGGTCTCGTCCGGGTTCATGGTCTTCTGGTAGGAAGCGATCTGCCGGTCGAGCCGCTCCTCGCTGGCGCGGATGCTGTCGGCCTCGGCCTTGCTCAGCGCGTGGTCGTCGGAGAGGCCGAACAGTTCCTGGGTCTGCAGGTAGTTGTCGGTCCACGAGCTGCGCACCAGCGTGATGAAGTACATGCCCGGCATGGCGTCGTCCTGGACGCGGTAGGCACCCTTCTCCACCGTCAGCATCTTCACGTACGAAGTAGCGGCCATCAGCAGCATGATGGCGATGATCACGGCGAAACTTGCCAGGATTCGCTGGCGAACAGTCCAGTTCTTCACATTTTTCCCCAAGACTCGAGTCCGGAATCGTTCTGCCGCCACAACGGCCGTCAATCGCGCGGACTGTATAGGCCGTCCCCTGCACCGGCAAGCAGCGCCATAGGTTTTTCGAGTAATTGTAGGCGCTGGAAAGACGTTTTTTGACGCCAGAAGTGTGGCAGAAAGAGAAAGAAAGAAAACTGGCAAGCCAGACTTTTCTGAGAAGGCATGCACATCCCGGGTGGAACGCGCGCCCCGCTCCCTGGCCGGGAGCGGGGCGCGTTATCAGCGGTGGATGTCGGCGTGGCGGGTCTCGCGGAGGAACAGCAGGGCGCAGACCAGGCTGCCGCCGGTGATCAGCACCGGGTACCAGAGGCCATAGAAGATGTCGCCGGTGTACACCACCAGGGCGAACGAGACCGTAGGCAGGAAACCGCCGAACCAGCCGTTGCCGATATGGTACGGCAGGGACAGCGAAGAGTAGCGGATGCGGGTCGGGAACAGTTCGACCATCAGCGCCGCCAGCGGGCCGTAGCAGAGGGTCGAGATCAGCACCAGGGCGAAGATGATGGCGACCACCATCGGCTTGTCGACCTGGCTGCTGTCGGCCTGCTGCGGATAGCCCGCGGCCTTCACCGCGGCGGCCATGGCCGTCGCGTCGAAGCCGGCGATCTCGGTACTGCCGATCCTCACCCGCACCTCGCTGCCGGCGGGCGCGGCCGAGGTGGAATACGGCAGGCCGCTCTTGACCAGGAAGGTCTTGACCTTGTCGCAGGGACTGTCGAAGGTCGCCTTGCCCACCGGGTCGAACTGGAAGGTGCAGGTCGCCGGATCGGCCATCACGCTGATCGGCGACTGCCGGCTGGCCTGGTCGATGGCCGGATTGGCGTAGTGCGTCAGGGCCTTGAACAGAGGGAAATAGAACAGCGTGGCGAGCAGCAGCCCGGCCAGCAGCACCGGTTTGCGGCCGATGCGGTCGGACAGCCAGCCGGCGACGATGAAGAATGGCGCGCCCAGTAGCAGGGCGACGATCAGCAGGCCGTTGGCGGTGCCGCCATCGACCTTGAGCACCTGGGTGAGGAAGAACAGCACGTAGAACTGCGCGGTGTAGAAGGTCACCGCCTGCCCCGCGTTGATGCTGAACAACGCGGTCAGCACCACCTTGAGGTTGCCCCAGTTGGTGAAGGACTCGCGCAACGGCGCCTTGCTGACCTTGCCCTCGGCCTTCATCTTGAGGAATGCCGGCGACTCGCGCATCGACAGGCGGATCCAGGTGGAGATGCCCAGCAGGACGATGGACAGCAGGAATGGCAGGCGCCAGCCCCAGGTCTCGAACTCGTCGCCGGTCAACTGGCGGCAGGCCAGGATCACCAGCAGCGAGAGCAGCAGGCCGAGGGTCGCGGTGGACTGGATCCAGCTGGTGTAGCTGCCGCGCTTGTTCGCCGGGGCGTGCTCGGCGACGTAGATCGCCGCGCCGCCGTACTCGCCGCCCAGGGCCAGGCCCTGGAGCATGCGCAGGGTGACCAGGATGATCGGCGCGGCGACCCCGATCGAGGCATAGGTGGGCAGCAGGCCGACGGCGAAGGTCGACAGCCCCATCAACAGGATGGTCACCAGGAAGGTGTACTTGCGCCCGATCATGTCGCCCAGGCGGCCGAACACCAGGGCGCCGAAGGGCCGCACCAGGAAGCCGGCGGCGAAGGCCATCAGGGCGAAGATGAAGGCCGTGGTGTCATTGACGCCGGCGAAGAACTGCTTGCTGATCACCGCCGCCAGGGCACCGTAGAGGAAGAAGTCGTACCACTCGAAGACCGTGCCAAGCGAGGAGGCGAAGATCACCTTGCGCTCCTCCTGGGGCGTGGTCGCAGGCACTGTGTAGGAAGGGGTCGTTGCGTACTCGGTCATTGCGGCTCTCCCGCCCCTTGTGGGGGCTCTTATTGTTGTCTGCCATTTCCGTTTTCAGCGTCGACCGCTGCGGCGCCGGGCGCCACGCGATACGGGGTGTAGCGATCCTCAGGCCTCCACCGCTTCCTTGCCGCCGGCCGCCATGGCGCTCTCGACGACCTGCGGCGCGGCGTCGCGACGACGCTCGGCGAGGATCATCTGCGCCGCCTTCTCGGCGATCACCAGCACCGGCGAACAGGTATTGCCCGAGGTCAGGCTGGGCATGATCGAGGCGTCGGCGATGCGCAGGCCGGGAATCCCGTGCACGCGCAACTGCGCGTCGACCACCGCCAGCGGCCCCTGTCCCATGCGGCAGGTGCCGGCCGGATGGAAGATGGTGGTGCCGATCTGGGCCGCGGCGCGTCGCAGGTCTTCTTCGCTGCGGTACTCCGGGCCAGGCTTGTACTCCTCCGGGCGGAAGGCGGCCAGGGCCGGAGCGGCGGCGATCCGACGGGTCAGGCGGATCGCGTCGGCGGCGACCTCGAGGTCACGCGGATCGCTCAAATAGTTGGGCTGGATCGACGGCGCCGCGTCCGCTTCCAGCGAGCGGATGCGCACCGTCCCGCGGCTGTGCGGGCGCAGGTCGCAGACCGACGCGGTGAACGCCGGGAAGGCGTGCAGCGGCTCGCCGAAGCGGTCCAGCGAAAGCGGCTGGACGTGGTATTCGAGGTTGGCCGACGGCTGTTGCGGATCGGAACGGGCGAAGGCGCCCAGTTGGCTCGGCGCCATCGACAGCGGGCCGCTGCGGTTGAGCAGGTAGCGCAGGCCCATGCCCAGCTTGCCCCAGGCGCTGCCGGCGATCTGGTTGAGGGTCGGGACACCCTCGACCTTGTAGATCAGGCGCAGTTGCAGGTGGTCCTGGAGGTTGCCGCCGACGCCCGGCAGTTCGTGGACGACGCCGGCGCCAAGCCGCTCCAGCAGCTCGCGCGGGCCGATGCCGGATCGTTGCAGCAGGCAGGGCGAACCGATCGCGCCGGCGCTCAGGACAATCTCGCGCCGCGCCTCGAAGCGTCGCTCGCGGCCTTCCCAGCGGACCAGCAGGGCCTTGGCGCGACCGTCCTCGAGCACTACCCGCTGCACCTCGGCGTGGGTCAGGACGGTGAGGTTGGCGCGCTGGGCGATGCCGCGCAGGAAGCCTTTCGCGGCATTCCAGCGCACCCCGCCGCGCTGGTTGACCTGGAAGTAGCCGCAGCCTTCGTTGTCGCCGCCGTTGAAATCCTCGACGCTGGCGATGCCGGTCTGCGCCGCCGCCCGCTGGAAGGCGTCGAGCAGCGCCCAGGACAGGCGCTGGCGCTCCACCCGCCATTCGCCGCCGGCGCCGTGCAGCTCGCTGGTGCCGGCGAAATGATCCTCCATCCTGCGGAACAGCGGCAGCAGGTCCTTCCAGCTCCAGCCGGGGTTGCCTTCGGCCGCCCACTGGTCGTAGTCGCGGGCCTGGCCACGCATGTAGATCATGCCGTTGATCGAGGAGCAGCCGCCGAGCACCTTGCCACGCGGGTACTTCAGGGAGCGGCCGTCCAGACCGGGCACCGCGTCGGTGTCGAAGCACCAGTCGGTGCGTGGGTTGCCGATGCAGTAGAGGTAGCCGACGGGAATGTGGATCCAGGGGTAGTTGTCCGGGCCGCCGGCTTCCAGCAGCAGCACGCGGTTGGCCGGGTCGGCGGAAAGCCGGTTGGCCAGCAGGCAGCCGGCGGGGCCGGCGCCGACGATGAGGTAGTCGTAGGTATCCAGTACCTCGGGCATGGCGAGCCTCGTCTTGTCGTTCTTGTCGTGGGCCGTCGGACCTGCGGATGACCGGCAAGTCTCGAACGGCTTGAGGCTAGTCGTTCATTCGCGATAAAAAAACAAACGTTTCGGGGCAGCTATTGTTCGTTTTCTAACAACGCCCCTCGGCCCGGCAGAAGGCGCCTCCTCATGTTCGACTGGAATGACCTGCGTTTCTTCCTCGAGTTGCAGCGCAGCGGGCGCTTGCTGACCGCCGCCAAGCGCCTCGGCACCACCCACGCCACGGTGGCCCGGCACATCGAAAACATCGAACGCGACCTCGGCACCCAGCTGTTCGCCCAGCACACCGGCGGCTACCAGCTGACCCCGGCCGGCCAGGCGCTGCTCAAGCACGCCGAGGCGATGGAGAACACCGCGCTCCTCGCCCAGGAGGAAATGAGCCAGAGCATCTCGCCGCTGGGGCAGATCCGCATCGGCGTCACCGAAGGCCTCGGCAGCGTGTTCCTCGCTCCGCGCCTGGCGCAGCTGATGCGCCAGTACCCGGGCCTGGAGGTCGAGCTGGTCTCGGTGCCGCGCTTCGTCAGCATCACCAACCGCGAGGCGGACATCGCCATCTCCCTCGACCGGCCGGGGGCCGACCTGGTGATCACCCGCCTGCTGACCCGCTACCGCCTGGCCCTGTTCGCCAGCCCCGCCTACCTGGAACAGGCGCCGCCGCTGCGCGACCGCGACGACCTGGGCCGGCACCAGTGGATCGGCTACGTGGACGACCTGCTGTTCAGCCAGGAACTGATGTTCCACCACAGTTTCTGCCGCCACCCGCAGGTGGTGTTCCGCAGCACCAGCGTGGTCGCCCAGCAGCAGGCGGCGCAGGCCGGCATCGGCCTGGCGATCCTGCCGCACTTCATGGGCAGCCGCGATCCGCTGCTGGTGCCGGTGCTGCCGGAGGAAAGCATCCAGCGCGAGTACTGGATGAGCACCCGTCGGGAACTGCACCGCTCGGTGCGCTTGCGGGTGGTCTGGGACTTCCTGCTGGAGCTGTGCCAGCGCGAGCGGGAGGTCCTGCTGGGCGCATCGGCGGCGGCGCCGCTGTAACGGCGGATACCGCCAGGGGCGTTATCCGCCGGACCGGGGAGGATACTCAGGCCAGGCGCTGCAACGCCTGCCTGGCCTGGTTCTCCAGCTCCAGCTTGAACGAGGGCTCCAGGCGCAGCTGGCGCGCCAGTTCCTCGAGGTAGGAGCGCTCCATGAAGCTTTCCTCGTCGACCATCAGCAGGCTGGCCAGGTACATCTCCGCGGCGATTTCCGGGGTGCTCGCGGCGCGGGCGATCTCGGCCGGGTCCAGCGGCTTGTTCAGCTCGCGCTCCAGCCAGCCCTGCACCTCGCGGTCGCTGGTCAGCTTGGCCACCTCGCCCTCGATCATCTGCCGCTCGCGCTCGTCGATGTGGCCATCGGCCTTGGCCGCGCCGACGATGGCCTGGAGGATCGCGTGGCTGTGCACTTCGGCCTGGGCCTCCGGCAGGCGGTCGACGGTCTGCGGCTGCGCCTGCGGCACGGCGCCATTCTGCTGTTGCTGCCAGTTACTGTAGGCCTTGTAGGCGATCACCCCGAGCGCGGCGAGACCGCCGTAGGTGATCGCCTTGCCACCGAACTTGCGCGCCTTCTTGTTGCCCAGCAGCAGGCCGATGGCGCCCGCCGCCAGGGCTCCGCCTCCGGCACCGGAGAGCAGGCTGCCGAGCTGGCCGCCGCCACTGGCGCCAGGCTTGCCGCCCGTCTTGTTCTGCAGCATTTCCTGCCCGGACTTGAGCAACTGGTCGAGCAAACCACGGGTATTCATGAGGTACCTCCAGGGACGTTTCGGTGACAACCGGATTCGACCGACTCTAGCCCTTCGCATCCGCGCTGCCCGCCGGGAGTTTGCTTCGAGATATTGCGGATCGCCCTGGACGCCCTGGAAAAACGCGATCCATGTCACAGTTCTCCAGATAGAGGCCTAGTGCCAGCAGAAAGCCCTTCGATGCACCGGCACGGACCTCTAAACTCCGCGCCCGCCCGCGACAGCGGGCCGGCGACCGACGCCAGCCGCTCCGCGCGCATTCGCAACAGCAATCTGTGAACATGGCTCGCCCGAGCCACCCACTGCCTCGCAAAGGACTTCCCATGACCATCTCCCGCCGCGACTTCCTGAACGGCGTAGCCCTGACCATCGCCGCAGGCCTGACCCCCGCCGAGATCCTCCGCGCCGCGCCCGGCGGCCGCTACTATCCGCCCGCGCTCACCGGCCTGCGCGGTAGCCATCCGGGCGCCTTCGAAGTCGCGCACCAGATGGGCTGGGAGAAGAAGTCCTTCGACGTCGAACACCTGCCGATCGAGGAAGAATACGACCTGGTGGTGGTCGGCGGCGGCATCAGCGGCCTCGCCGCCGCCTGGTTCTATCGCGAGCGGCACCCCGCGGCGCGCATCCTCGTCGTCGAGAACCACGACGACTTCGGCGGCCACGCCAAGCGCAACGAATTCCAGGCCGGCGGACGGACCATCCTCGGCTACGGCGGCAGCGAGTCGCTGCAATCGCCTAATGCCCTCTACAGCGACGACGCCAGGCACCTGCTGAAGCGCCTGGGCGTAGAACTGAAGCGCTTCGAGACGGCCTTCGACACCGATTTCTACCCCGGCCTGGGCCTGTCCCGCGCGGTGTTCTTCGACAAGGCCAGCTTCGGCGTGGACAAGCTGGTCAGCGGCGACCCGACGCCGATGGTGGCCGACGAGGTTCCTCGCGACCGCCTCAACGCCCGCTCCTGGCGCGCCTTCATCGGCGACTTCCCGCTGCCCCGCGACGACCGCGAGGCGCTCATCGCGCTGTACGAATCGCCTCGCGACTACCTGGCCGGCAAGAGCCTGGAGGAGAAGGAAACCCACCTGGCGAAAACCAGCTACCGCGACTACCTGCTCAAGGATGTCGGCCTTTCGGAAAACTCGGTGAAGTACTTCCAGGGCCGCAGCAACGACTTCTCCGCCCTCGGCGCCGACGCCCTGCCGGCGGCCGATGCATACGCCGCCGGCTTCCCCGGCTTCGACGCCCTCGGCCTGCCGCAACCCAGCGAGGAGGCCCAGGCGGAAATGGACGAGCCGTACATCTACCACTTCCCCGACGGCAACGCCTCGCTGGCGCGGCTCATGGTGCGCGACCTGATCCCCGCGGTGGCGCCGGGCCGGGGCATGGAGGACATCGTCATGGCCCGCTTCGACTACGCCAAGCTGGACCTCGCCGGGCAACCGGTGCGCCTGCGCCTGAACAGCACCGCGGTCAGCGTGCGCAACCGCGCCGGCGGCGTCGACGTCGGCTACAGCCGCGCCGGGCGCCTGCACCGGGTGCGCGGCAGGCACTGCGTGATGGCCTGCTACAACATGATGGTGCCCTACCTGCTGCGCGACCTCTCCGAGGAACAGGCCCACGCCCTGAGCCAGAACGTCAAGTTCCCGCTGGTGTACACCAAGGTCATGCTGCGCGACTGGCAGGCCTGGAAGACCCTCGGCATCCACGAGATCTACGCGCCGACCCTGCCCTACTCGCGGATCAAGCTGGACTTCCCGGTCGACCTCGGCGGCTATGAGCACCCGCGCGACCCGCGGCAGCCGATCGGCGTGCACATGGTCTACGTTCCGACCACTCCGAATGCCGGCATGGACGCCCGCACCCAGGCCCGCGTCGGCCGCAGCAAACTCTACGCCATGAGCTTCGAGCAACTGGAGAAGGATGTCCGCGACCAGCTCCAGGCCATGCTCGGCCCGGCCGGCTTCGACCATCGCCGCGACATCACCGGCATCACCGTGAACCGCTGGTCGCACGGCTACTCGTACTTCATGAACACGCTCTACGACGACGAGGCGCAAAGCGAAGCGCTGATGGAACTGGCGCGGCGCAAGGTCGGCAACGTCACCATCGCCAATTCGGACGCGGCCTGGGACGCCTACGCCCATGCCGCCATCGACCAGGCGGTGCGGGCGGTACGCGAGCTGGGCTGAACCCGGGGCGACAGCGTGGCTGCGCTGTCGCCCGACCCTCTCTCGGCAAAGCTCTGACAGCGGAACCCTGACAGTCCCGCACCCAACGGAACTCCAAGGTTCCGCGCCGGAACATGGCCAGAAGCCACTATTCACGCCAAACCCAAGGCGCTCACCTCGGAAAAATCATAGGAAATTTCCTACCTCCAATCGGAAAAGTCCTGATTAAACTGACAGAACCGATCTATAGAATTCGAGCCCGTCCAGAGCAGATTCCCGTCAGAGAACCAGCCAGACGTCGGTACAGGTCCGGAGCTGCGGAAACTCCACTTCACTCGGGTTCGACTTCATGAAAACACGTGTCCTCCTCGTCGATGACCATGCGCTCACGCTGATCGGCATGCGCTGCCTGCTGGGTGCCTTCGACGACCTGCAGATCGTCGGCCAGGCCCAGGATGCCGACGGCCTGCTGACGCAGTTGGATACCCATCCCTGCGACCTGCTGATCACCGACCTGATGATGCCCGACAGCCAGCAAGCCGATGGCCTGCGCCTGGTGCAGAAGGTCCGCCGGCGCTATCCGCAGTTGCAGATCATCGTCGTCACCATGCTCAACAACCCGGCGCTGATCTCGTCCCTGCTCAAGCTCGGCATCCGTGGTCTGGTGAGCAAGCGCGGGGTGCTCAACGACCTGCCCAAGGCCATCCGCCACGGCGGCCGCCGGCCGTTCCTCTCGCACTCCATCGGGCACCTGCTGGACGTCGGCGCGGCCGAGCATGGCAAGCCGCTGGCCAGCCTGGAGGAGCTCACCCCGCGCGAGGTGGAGGTCCTGCGCCTGTATGGCAGCGGCCTGGCCATCGGAGAGATCGCCCTGCGCCTGTGCCGCAGCAAGCAGACCATCAGCGCGCAGAAGAGCAGCGCCATGCGCAAGCTCGGCCTGGATACCAATGCCGGGCTCTACCTGTATATCCAGGAGCACGGGCTGGCTTGAACGGCACTCGTCTCCTGCCAGGCGCGCGTCGCGGCGTGCGCCTTCTCGCCCGCCTGGCGCTGTGCATCCTGGCATCGCTGCCCTGGCAGGCGCCGCAGGCCAGCGCTGCCGCGCAGGCGCAACCGGCCAGCCTGGCGCAGTTGCTGCGGATGCGCCAGAACCTGCCAGAACGCCCCCTGCGCGTCGCCCAGGTGGCTCATCCGCCCGGACAGCAGGAAAGCAACGGCAGCCGGATACTCAACGGCATCAGCGACGACTACCTGCAGCTCATCGGTGATTTCCTCGCCCTGCCGCTGGAGCGCATCACCTACCCTTCGGTGGAGGCTTCCTTCGCCGGACTGCGCAACGGCGAGGTCGACCTGCTGCCACGCGCCAGCGACTTCGAGCGGCACCTGCCGGGGCTGATCTTCAGCCATCCGTACCTGAACAGCACGCCGATCATCATCGGCCGCAGCGACGACCAGAGCCTGCCCCCCGACCTCCAGGGCAAGCGCGTGCTGCTGCTCAACCACTACCTGCATCCGGACACGGTCCGCCAGGCCTATCCCGGGGCCATCCTGGAAAGCGTCAGGGGCACCGCCGCCGGTCTGCAGCGCCTGGCCGAAGGCGGGGCCGACGCCTTCCTCGGCGACAAGACCCGGGCCAACCGCTACATGCTCCAGCGCCCCGACCTCAAGCTGCAGAACAAATTCGCCGCCAACCTGCCCAGCGAGGGCTTCGCCTTCGCCGCCCTGGCCTCGCGCCGAGACCTGGTCACCCTCGTCGACCATGTCCTGGAAACCACCCCGGACACTCGCAAGCACGAGTTCCTGCAACGCTGGACACCGTCCCGCCAGCTGTTCGCACCCACCGACGCCTTCGCCCTCAGCCACGGCGAGCGCGAATGGTTGAAGAAAAAGCAGCCCCTGCGCCTGATCGCCCAGTCGGCGCCACCCTATTTCTTCCGCAACAGCCACGGCCAGTGGGACGGGCTCGGCCTGGACGTGCTGCGCTACCTGTCCGATGCCTACGAGCTGCCGCTCGAAATCCTCGACGCCCAATCGCCGGCGCAGGACCAGCGACGCCTGGAGCGGGGCGAGGCGCTGCTCGCCAGCAGCATCCCGCCCACCCCGGAGCGCCGCCGCCGGCTGGCCTTCAGCATGCCGTTCGGGGTCCAGGACTGGGCCTTCGTCATCCGCCGCCACGCCAGTTCGCCCAGTTCGCTGGAGGCCATGGCCGGGCGTCGACTGGCCATCGCCGGCAACCATCCCCTGCGCGACTACCTGGAAAATCGCTACCCGCGGATCGACCTGGTCCTCACCGCCAGCGGCCACGAATCCTTTTCCCTGGTCGAAAGTGGCGAAGTGGACGCCACGCTGCAGAGCATCCACAACAATCCCCGCTGGCTCCAGGAGCACGGCCTGCGCCAGGGCGAGCATATCGAGGCCACGCCCACGCCGCAGGTCTTCGCCCTCGCCCCGGGCCACGGCGAGTTGCTCGGGATCCTCGACAAGCTGCTCGGCAACCTGGCCCAGGACGGCGATGCCGGCTCCGGGCTGCGCCTGATGGCCAGCGGCGCGCAGGACGACAACCTCTGGCAGCACCTGCCCGAAGGCTTCTGGCACGCCCTGCTGCTGGCGGCGGTGATCATCCTGCTGTCGCTGCTGTGGAACTGGCGGCTGAAGAAACAGGTGCAGCAGCGGCGGATCGCCCAGAACCAGTTGCGCGACCAGCTGGCGTTCCAGTTCTCCCTGCTCAACGGACTGCCCACGCCGCTGTACGTGCGCGACCTGGAAGGCCGCCTGAGCACCTGCAACCGCGCCTACGAACAGTTCTTCGCCAGCTCGCTGGAGGAAATGCGCGGCACCACGCCTTCCGAACAGGGTATCTGCCCGCCGAGCCTGGCGCGGACCCTGGAGTTCGAATATGGCGAACTGCTGCAACATCGCCAGCCGCGCTACCTCGACTGCTGCATCGAAGTGGCTGGCGAGGCGCACCAGATCTACCAGTGGCTGGTGCCCTTCTACAACGCGCGCGGCAAGCTGCAGGGGCTGCTGGGCGGCTGGATCGACATCAGCGAACGCAAGCGCCTGGAAACCCAGCTGCGCGACGCGCGCCAGGCCGCCATGGCCGCCAGCGCCGCCAAGGGCCAGTTCCTCGCCAGCATGAGCCATGAGCTGCGCACGCCGCTCAATGCCCTGGTCGGACTGCTGGAACTGGAAGGCCAGCGCGCGCCCTCGGAAAACCTGCGCATCGCCCAGCGATCGGCCAGTTCGATGATCGACCTGATCGGCAATATCCTCGACCTGGACAAGATCGAATCCGGCCAGATGCAACTGGCGCCCCAACCGACCGACCTGGGTTCGCTGCTGTCGGACAGCCTCGAACTGTTCGTCGCCCAGGCCCGCCAGCGCAACCTGGCGCTGGAGCTGGACTGTTCGCTGCCGGCGCAGCGCCGCTACCGGGTCGACCCGCTGCGCCTGCGCCAGGTGCTGTACAACCTGCTGAGCAACGCCCTGAAGTTCACCGAGGCCGGCCGGGTACGCCTGAGCGTGGCAGAGCATCCGCAGGAGGACGGCCGCAGCCTGCTGGCGTTCCGCGTCAGCGACACCGGCATCGGTATTCCCCGCGAACTCCAGCCACGCCTGCTGGAGCCCTACCGCCAGGCGCATGCCGACACCGCCCTGCGCTATGGCGGCTCCGGCCTCGGCCTGAGCATCTGCAGCCAGCTGGTACAGCTGATGGGCGCACGCCTCTGGCTCGACAGCGAACCTGGCCAGGGCTGCGCAGCCGGCTTCGAACTGTCGCTGGAGTGGCTGGTCGCCGGCGACGCCCCGCTCAGCGCCGCACCAGCCGGCAGCGAGGCGACGGGGGCGTTGAAGGTGCTGATCGTCGACGACGTCTCCACCAATGGCCTGGTATTGCGCCAGCAACTGGCGAAACTCGGCCACGACGCCACCTTCGTCTGCAGCGGCGAAGACGCCCTGGACGCTTGGGAACGCGAGCGCTACGACCTTCTCATCAGTGACTGCAACATGCCCGGCATGGACGGCTACGACCTGACACGCTGCATCCGCGAGCGTGACAGGCAACGCGGCCTGCCGCGTCGCCTGGTGATCGGCTACAGCGCCAGCGCCCTGGCCGGCGAGGCCGAGCGTTGTCGCGACGCCGGGATGGACGAACTGATGATCAAGCCCGTCACGCTGGGCCGCCTGCGCGAAGTGCTCGCCGGCGTGCAGCCGGCACGCGCCGTCGAGGCGAGCCGCGAGGCTCCCGGCGCTGGTTTCGATCTGGGCCACGTGCAAGACCTGGCCGGCGCCGACCCGGACCTGCTCAACCGCCTGCTGGTCGAACTGCGCGGCAACCTGCGCGAGGAACAGCGCAGCCTGCGCCAGCCCGTGGCCGCCACCGCGGTGGACCAATTGGTCCATCGCCTCAGCGGGCTCGCCTGTACCATCGATGCTCCCGGCCTGATCCGCGCCTGCCTGGACCTGGAAGGCGCCGTCCAGCACGGCGAGGCGGCCCTGCAACGGCAACAGGCGCAGCTGCTGGCGGTCATCGGCGACCTGCTGGCGGACGTCGAACGGCAGTTGGACGGTACGCCTTCGCCTGACTGACAAAACCTCCAGGCCCTTTCCTACAGACTCCTAGCCACATTCGGACTCGTCCAATGTGAGCCCCGTTCTACCGACGGCATCCTCTCCCCCGCTTCGCCGCGGCCTCCCGACAGGCATCGACAACCACTCGGCCGGCTGCCGCGAGGCGACCCGATGAATCATTCACAACAAGGTAGAACGATGATCCACTCCCACCGCTCGCGCAGCATGAGCAAGCTTCCCCTCGCCCTGGCCATCGGCCTGGCCGCCCTGTCCTCCCAGCAGGCGTTTTCCCACGGCTACGTGGAAAGCCCGAAGTCCCGCGCCTACATGTGCAATGCCAAGGGTGGCAACCTGAACGCGAACTGCGGCGCGGTCACCTACGAGCCACAAAGCATCGAATACGCGGAGGGCGCCAACCATCACTACCCGAGCACCTACTGCCCCGGCGACTTCACCCAGTGCGGCCCGGCCGATGGCACCATTCCCGCCGGCGGCCTCAACAACTTCGCCCCGCTGAACGAGCAGACCGCCACCCGCTGGCAGAAGACCACCCTCAAGCCGGGCCTGAACGAATTCCGCTGGCGCTTCACCGCCGGCCACGCCTCGGCCTATTACCAGTTCTACATCACCAAGAAGGACTGGAACCCGAACCAGCCGCTGACCCGCGATTCGTTCGAGCTCAAGCCGCTGCTGAACCAGGATGCGGGCGGCGAGACTCCGCAGTCCGGCTCGAGCAAGTCCTTCAACGTGAATATTCCCGGCGATCGCAGCGGCTACCACGTGATCCTGGCCACCTGGAGGATCGCCAACACTTCCGCGACCTTCTACCAGGCCATCGACGTGAACATCGACAACAACGCCGTGCCGCCGAGCGAATGGACCAGCATCGGCACCGTCCAGCCCGAACCGCTGCAGATCGGCGACAAGGTGATGACCCGGGTCTTCACCAATGCCGGCGAGCAGGCCAACCGCCAGACCGTTCTGGACATCGGCAGCGCCACCGAAGCCCAGGCCAACACCTGGCCGTTCCTGCTCGCGCAAAAGGCCAACCAGGCCAACGCCGGCTATCGGATGGGCGTGCTCAACGCTGACGGCGAGGTAGTCCCGAACTATGGCGCCAACAGCATCTACACCAAGGCCGGCAGCGATGTCGTCCGCGTGGAGATCCAGAAGGACCAGCCGACCGTTCCCGGCGAGCTGAGCCTGTCCGGCCTGCAACCGAGCTACACGCTGAAGGACGGCGCCGCCGACCTGCACTTCACCGCCATCGCCCAGGGCGGCACCTACACCATCGACGCCACCGTGTTCAACGGCAAGGGCGAGAGCATCGCCCACCAGCAGGCCGAAGCCGGCAACAACGCGCCGCACTTCAGCATCCCGCTGCGCAATGCCAGCGCCGGTGACCATGACCTGGTCGTGGTAGCCAAGCCGGAGAAAGGCGAACTGCTGCAGGAAACCCAGCGCTTCAGCCTGAAGGCCGAGGACAACGGCAACGGCGGCAACGGCAAGTACGACTTCGTGTTCCCGGACGGCCTGTCCAGGTACACCGCCGGTACCACCGTACTGGCGAAGGACGGCAATACCTATGCGTGCAAGCCGTTCCCGTACAGCGGCTTCTGCAAGCAGTGGAACGCCGGTTCCAACCAGTTCGAGCCCGGCGTCGGCTCCAGCTGGAAGGACGCCTGGATTCGCCGGTAATCCAGCGCCCGGCAATACCGGACGTGGCGCTCCGGCGCCACGTTCCCCCGTTTCAGGAACCCCGCCATGACCTTCGACAAATACACGCGGCCGCGCAGGCTGCTGCACTGGTGCTTCGCCGTCATCATCATCTGGGCCAGCCTCAGCGGTTTCGTCAACGCGCTGTTCGAGCTGCCCGCGCCGATTCCGGACACCATCGCGTTCGTCAACGTGTCCCTGACCACCCTGCTGATCCCGTTGCTGGGCGCGCGCGTGTACTACGCCCTGGCCCACCCCGCGGCGGAAGAGCCCGAGCAACAGGGCGAGGCGCTGCGACTGTTGGCCAGGGCCGGACACCTGGCGCTCTATGTGCTGATCGGCCTGGTCCTGCTGACCGGAGTGCTGATGATGGAGCGGCCCATCGACTTCTTCGGCCTGCTGGTGTTCCCCCAGCCACTGCACGAACCGTTGCTGACCGGATTCTTCAACCGCGCCCACCGCTACAGTTGCGTGGTCCTGGCCCTGCTGGTGGTCGGGCACGTCGCGGCGGTCGCCTTCCATCACCTGCGCGGCCAACCGGTGCTGCGCCGCATGCTGCCCTGAGCGCCGCGATGCCGAGCCGGATACCCGCCCTGCCGTTCCTGCAACGCCTGCTCCTGCCCGCCACCGGCGTCGCCTTGTGCGCCTGGATGGCCTGGCTCGCCCTGGAGAGCTGGCAATACAGTCGCGCCCTTGCCGCTTCGGACAGCGCGCCGGCGCCACCCGCGGCGCCGTCACGCCCCGCCCCGGCGCCGCTGGACACCCGCGGCGTCGCCCGGCTGTTCGGCGCCATGCCGGCGGAACGGCAGCAGGCGGTGCCGCTGAGCCTGCTCGCCAGCCTCGCCGACACCCGCGCGGAACGTTCCCGCGCCCTGATCCAGTCGCCCGAGGGCGCGGCGTTCTATGGTCTCGGCGCACGCCTGCCGGGCGGCGCCATCCTCAAGGCGATCGCCACCGATCGCGTACTGATCCTGCTGGGCGGACGCGAACAGACCCTGACCTTCCCCAGCCACGCCACCCGCCTGCTGGCGCCACTGCCCGCCAGCCCCGGCGCGCCCCTCGCCCAGGCAGAGAACACACCATGAAACTGACCCGCCTCACTCGGGCGCTGCTGATGCTCGGCACCCTGTCTTTCCCCCTGGCGTCCCAGGCCAACGACCCGGACGGCCGCCTGTGGACCCTCAACATGAAGGACGCGGAGCTGCGCGACCTGGTCAGCGAGGTCGGTGAAATCACCGGCAAGACCATGGTCCTGGACCCGCGCATGAGCGGCAAGGTGACGGTGCAGTCGACCTCCGCCATGGACCAGGAAGGCATCTACTCGCTGTTCCTCAGCGTCCTGCGCAGCCAGGGCTTCGCCGCCCTCGACCAGGGCGACCGGGTGCTGATCGTGCCGGTCGCCGAGGCCAAGACCAAGGCCAGCCGGCACCGCGGCAACGCCAGCGAGGCCTTCGTCACCGAGGTCCTGGCGCTGGACAACGCCACCGCCAGCGAGGTGTCCGCGGTGGTCCGCCCGCTGGTGGCCAACGACGCCTACGTCGCACCGTCGGCCAGCTCCAACGCCCTGGTGGTGACCGACAGCGCCAACAATGTCGAGCGCATCCGCCAGGTGGTGCGCGAACTCGACGGCGCCGGGCACAAGTCCTTCACCACGCTGAAGCTCGAGCACGCCTGGGCCACCGAAGTGGCCAGGACCCTCACGGAAAGCGTGAGCCAGAACGGCGGCGGCCCCAACGCCGCGAAGGCCATCGGCGACGCCCGCAGCAACCGGCTGATCCTGGTCGGGCCGACGTCGCTGCGCGAGCAGATGGCGCGCCTGGCGCGCGCGCTCGACGTGCCCGGCGACGCCAACGCCAGCACCCGCGTGGTGCGTCTGCACCATAGCGATGCCAAGCAACTGGAAGAACTGCTCAATGGCATCGGCAAGCGCATGGAGAACGGCGCCCGCGGCGGCAAGGACGGCGGCGCCCAGGGCAGTCCGATCATGATCAGCGCCGATACCAGCCAGAACGCCCTGGTGCTGATGGCCGAGCCGGCGCAACTGGCGATGCTCGACAACGTCATCGCCCAGCTCGACCGGCCACGCGCCCAGGTGCTGGTGGAGGCGGCGATCGTCGAAGTCAGCGGCGACATCAACGAAGCCCTCGGCGTGCAGTGGGCCGCCCGCGCCGGCGACGTCGCCGGCGGCACCAGCTTCGGCAACGGCGGCCTGACCATCGGCAGCCTGCTCAACCAGGAAGCCGGCAAGCGCCCGAACCTGCCCGACGGCGCGATCATCGGCATCGGCAGTCGCAATTTCGGCGCGCTGGTCACGGCGCTGTCCAGCGACTCCAACAACAACCTGCTGTCGACCCCGAGCCTGCTGACGCTGGACAACGAGGCCGCGGAGATCCTGGTCGGCCAGAACGTACCGTTCCAGACCGGCTCCTACACCACCGACAGCGCCGGCGCCAGCAACCCGTTCACCACCGTGGAGCGCAAGGACGTCGGCATCACCCTCAAGGTGACCCCGCACATCAACGAGGGCGACACCCTGCGCCTGAAGGTGGAACAGGAGAGCTCCGAGCTGGCCAGCGCTCCGGCCGGCATCTCCACCAGCGACGTGATCACCAACAAGCGTTCGGTGAAGAGCACCATCCTCGCCGACGACGGGCAGATCATCGTCATCGGCGGCCTGATCAAGGACAACGTCAAGACCCAGGTCAGCAAGGTCCCGCTGCTCGGCAGCATCCCGCTGCTCGGCCGGCTGTTCCGCAGCACCAAGGACGTCAACGAGAAGACCAACCTGATGGTCTTCCTGCGTCCGACCCTGCTGCGCAATACCGCCAACGCCGACAGCCTCAGCCAGCGCAAGTACGACGGCCTGCGCCAGCTGCGCCCGGCCGCCGGCGGCGCCAACGGCCTGTTGCTGCCCGAGGATCCGCGCCGGCTGTTCGACGGCGCCGGGGACAAGGTCGTCGACATGCGCAAGGGAGCCCGTCGGTGAGCGCCGTGGACCGTCTGCCGTTCAGCTACGCGCGTCGTCACGGCGTGCTGCTGGACGCCGAGCGACTGTACTGCCGCGCCGACACCGCGCTGGCGATCCTCGCCGAAGTGCGCCGCCGCCATGCCGGCGCGCCGCGCTGCCAGGTGCTCGGCGCGGAGGACTTCGCCCGACGCCTGGCCGAGCTCTACCGCGACGGGCGCGACGACGCCATGCAGGTCGCCGAGGGTCTGGGCGAGCAGATCGCCGAGCAGGACGACCTGGCCAGCCTCGCCGAGCAACTGCCACGGACCACCGACCTGCTCGACCAGGAAGACGACGCGCCGATCATCCGCCTGATCAACGCCATCCTCGGCGAGGCGGTCAAGGCCAAGGCCTCGGACATCCACCTGGAGACCTTCGAGCAACACCTGTCGGTGCGCCTGCGGGTCGACGGGCTGCTGCGCGAAGTGCTTCGTCCGCGCCGCGAACTGGCCGGCCTGCTGGTCTCGCGGATCAAGGTGATGGCCAGGCTGGACATCGCCGAGAAGCGCATCCCCCAGGACGGTCGCATCGCCCTGCGCATCGCCGGCCACGAGGTCGACGTGCGCGTCTCGACCCTGCCCTCGGCCCACGGCGAGCGCGTGGTGATGCGCCTGCTCGACAAGCAGGCCGGACGCCTGGACCTGGGGCGCCTGGGCATGGCCGAGGCCACCCGCGGACGCCTGGAAGGCGCCCTGCGCCGGCCCCACGGCATCCTCCTGGTCACCGGTCCCACCGGCTCCGGCAAGACCACCACCCTGTACGCCGGGCTGGCCAGCCTCAACAGCCAGACCCGCAATATCCTCACCATCGAGGACCCGGTGGAATACCACCTCCCCGGGATCGGCCAGACCCAGGTCAACACCAAGGTCGACATGTCCTTCGCCCGTGGCCTGCGCGCGATCCTCCGGCAGGATCCGGACGTGGTGATGGTCGGCGAGATCCGTGACCGCGAGACCGCCGAGATCGCCGTGCAGGCGTCCCTGACCGGCCACCTGGTGCTTTCCACCCTGCACACCAACAGCGCGGTGGGCGCGGTCACCCGCCTGGTGGACATGGGCGTCGAGCCGTTCCTGCTCTGTACTTCGCTGCTCGGCGTACTCGCCCAGCGTCTGGTGCGCGTGCTCTGCCCGCAGTGCAAGCGACCGGCGCCGGCCGATGGCGGCGCCTGCGAGCGCCTCGGCCTCGACCCGCTGGCGCCACCGACGCTGTTCCATCCACAGGGCTGCCCGGCCTGCCAGCACAGCGGCTACCGGGGCCGCCAGGGCATCTACGAACTGGTCCTGTTCGACGAGGGCCTGCGCCAGCGGGTCCACGCAGGCGCCGGCGAGGCCGAGCTGGCCCGCTACGCCCGCCTGCACGGCCACAGCCTGTTCGCCGACGGCCGCGAAAAGGTGCTGCAGGGCATCACCAGCGTCGAGGAACTGCTGCGCGTGACCCAGGAGGACTGAACGCCATGGCTGCCTACGAATACCTCGCCATGTGCAACGCCGGACGCCGCAGCCGCGGCGTGCAGGAAGCCGACAGCCTGCGCCAGGCGCGCCAACTGCTGCGCGAACGCAACCTGGTCCCCCTGCAGGTCAGGCCGGCGCGGGGCAGCCGGGCTCCGGAGCAGGCCGCGGGAGCACCCTCCAGCCGCGGCCTCGGCGCCGCCGAGCTGGCCCTGCTGACCCGCCAGCTGGCCACCCTGGTACAGGCCGCCCTGCCCCTGGAGGAAGTCCTCTCGGCGGTCGCCGCGCAATGCGAGAAGCGCAGCCGGCAGGGCATGCTCCTGGCGATCCGCTCGCGGGTCCTCGAAGGACACGGCCTGGCCCGCGCCATGGGCGAGTTCCCCCGCGCCTTCCCGGCGCTGTACCGGGCCACCGTGGCCGCCGGCGAACGCGCCGGCCACCTCGGCCAGGTGCTCATGCAACTGGCCGACTACACCGAGGCGCGCCAGGCCGCGCGCCAGCAGATCCAGCTGGCGATGCTGTACCCGGGCATCCTCCTGCTGGCGGCCTTCGGCATCGTCGGCTTCCTGCTCGGTTTCGTGGTACCGGACGTGGTCAAGGTGTTCATCGACAGCGGCCAGGAGCTGCCGGTCCTGACCCGCGGGCTGATCGCCCTGAGCAACCTGCTGCGCGACTACGGGATGCTCCTGCTGGTGATCGGCGGCGGCCTCTCCGGGGCCGCCCGGATGGCCCTGCGCAAGCCCGCCGCGCGCCTGCGCTGGCACCGTCTTCAGTTGCGCCTGCCATTGCTCGGACGGGTGATCCGCGCCAGCAACTGCACCCGCTTCGTCAGCACCCTGGCGATCCTCGGGCGCAGCGGCGTGCCGCTGGTGGACGCGCTGGAGATCGCCGCCGAGGTGGTCGCCAACCAGCAGATTCGGACCGGTCTGAAAGACGTCGCCCGCTCCGTGCGCGAAGGTGGCGGCCTGACCCGGGCGCTGGAACGGAGCGGGCATTTCCCGCCGATGATGCTCTACATGATCGCCAGCGGCGAACGCTCCGGCGAGCTGGACGCCATGCTCGACCGCGCCGCGCGCCAGCAGGAAGCCCAGCTGGCGAACCGCATCGCCATGCTGGTCGGCCTGTTCGAGCCGGCGATGCTGGTGTTCATGGGCGCCAGCGTACTGCTCATCGTGCTGGCGATCCTGATGCCCATCCTCAGCCTCAACCAACTCATCACCTGAAAGACAGGAGCGCGCATGCGCACGCACTTCAAGCAACGGGGTTTCACCCTGATCGAAATCATGGTGGTCGTGGTCATCCTCGGCGTGCTCGCCGCGCTGGTGGTCCCGCAGATCATGAGCCGTCCGGACCAGGCCAAGGTCACCGCCGCACAGAGCGACATCAAGGCCATCGCCATGGCCCTGGACATCTACAAGCTCGACAACCATGGCTACCCGAGCACCCAGCAGGGCCTCGAGGCGCTGGTGAGCAAGCCGTCGGGAAGCCCGCCGGCGCGCAACTGGAATCCCGACGGCTACCTCAAGCGCCTGCCGATCGACCCCTGGGGCAATCCCTACCAGTACATCGTGCCCGGCAGCCAGGGCAACGCCTACGACCTGTTCTCCTACGGCGCCGACGGTCGCAGCGGCGGCGAGGGGCTGAACGCCGACATCGGCAGCTGGAACCTCTGACATGCCTGTGCGCGGCATGCTGCGACAGCCCGGCCAGCGCGGCTTCACCCTGCTGGAAGTGCTGGTGGTGGTTCTGCTGGTCGGCCTGCTCGCCGGCCTGGCCGGCCTGGCCCAGGTCGACAGCGGCGGCCAGCAGGCGCGGCGCGAGACCGAACGCCTGCGCAGCCTGTTCGGCCTGTTGCGCCAGGACGCCCTGCTCAGCCAGCGTGACTACGGCCTGCGCATCGAGCGCCGGGGTTACTCGGTGCAGGTACTCGACCTCGACGGCGAGTGGCGTCCGGCGCCCGGCTACCGGCCGCAGACATTGCCGGAGAACCTGCGCCTGAACCTGGAGGCCGGCGCGGACGCACCGACGCCGGGACGCTCGCAGCGTAGCCGCGCCCCCCAGTTGCTGGTGCTGTCCAGCGACGAGATCACGCCCTTCAGCCTGCGCCTGGAGTACCGCGGCCAGCCGCTGTACGCGCTGTCCAGCGACGGTCTCGCGGAGGTCCGCGTTGAAGCGCTGTGAAAACCGGCGGCAACGGGGCTTCACCCTGCTCGAGGTGATGGTCGCCCTGGCTATCTTCGCCGTCCTCTCGGTCGCGCTCTACAGCGCCGCCCAGCACATCGCCGGCAACAGCGCGGGGCTGACCGAGCGCAGCCTCGCCCAGTGGCTGGCCGACAACCGGCTCGGCGAGCTGCGCGCCGGCATGCGTCCGCTCGGCGATGGCCGGCGCCAGGAACAGGTCGCCTTCGGTGGCCGCGACTGGCTGCTGGCCAGCGACGTCGAGGCCGCGCCGGACCCGCGCCTGCGCAGGGTCAGCGTCGAGGTCTCGCTCGCCGGGCCGCGCCCCGTGCGACGCGCGCTGCTGGTCGGGTTCGTCGGGGTGCGGCGATGAATCAGCGCGGCTTCACCCTGCTCGAGGTACTGATCGCCATGGCCCTGTTCAGCCTGCTCGGCCTGGCCTGCTACCAGTTGCTCGAGCGGGTCCTGCACAGCGAGCGGCGCATCGACCAGCACGACCGGCAACTGCGCCAGTTGCAACGCGCGCTGGGCATCTTCGAGCGCGACCTGAGCCAGGCCATCGGCCAGCCGCTGAGCGACGACCCGAGCCGCCGCCAGGCGCTGATCGGCCGCGCCGACGGCCTGCGTCTGGTGCGCGGCGGCTGGAGCAATCCGCTGGCGCAGAGGCGCAGCGAGGTGCTGGAAGTGAGCTACCGCTGGCAGGACGACGCCTGGATCCGCGAGTACCGCAGCCCGCCGGAGCGCGACCAGGACGTGCCCGCCGGCCACAGCCAGCGACTGCTCGAGGGGGTGGCCCTGAAGCGCCTGGGCTATGTCGACGCCCACGGCCGCACACACCCCGCCTGGCCCGCCCACGGCGCGCCGCTGAGCCTGCCACAGGCGATCGACATCGAGTTCGACGCGCCCGGCTATCCCGGCCTGCGCCGGGTCGTCCTGCTGCCCGGCGGCCAGGAGCGCGACGATGAGTGACACGCACAGGCAGCGCGGCGTGGCCCTGATCAGCGTGCTGCTGATCACCGCCCTGGTCACCCTGGTCATCAGCGACATGCTCGCCCGCCAGCGCCTGAACCTGGCCAGCGGCGCCAACCAGTCCGCCCAGCTACAGCTCTGGCAACTGGCGCTGAGCGGCGAGGCCTGGGCGCGCCAGCAATTGCTCGCCGACCTCGGCGATGCCGACGGCCTCGCTCGCGTCCACCTGGGACAGCGCTGGGCCAGCGGCGCGCAGGAGTTCGAGATCGAGGGCGGCCATATCCGCATCCAGTTGCAAGACCTCGGCGCACGCTTCAACCTCGACCGCCTGCGCGATGGCCGCGACCACATCAGCCGCGCCCGCTACCAGCGCCTGCTGGCCCTGCTCGGCCTGGCCCCGCACGACCCGGCCCGGCTCCCGGTACCGCTCGGTCACGACGGCAAGCCGTTGCCATTCGCCGACGCCAGCGAACTCTGGCGCCTCGAAGCGCTGGACGCCGCCGGCATGCGTCGCCTGCGTCCCTGGGTAGCGGCGACGCGCGATGCCGGCCTGAACCTGAACACCGCGCCGGCCGAGCAGCTGGCCTGCCTCGAAGGACTCGACCCGGGCATCGCCCAGGCCCTGGTACAGGCCCGTCCGGCCGACGGCTATCCCAGTGTGCAGGCCTTCATCGAGCAGCCGCTGCTTTCCGGGCGCAAGGTCGAGCAGTACGGCCTCGCCGTGGCCAGCGAGCGCTTCCGCGCCGTGCTCGACGTCCAGCTCGGCGAACACCGGTTACGCCTGCTCAGCGACCTGCGCACCCGCAGCGACGGCCAGGTGCAGGTTCTGCGCCGACGGCTCGCGGCGCCCGACCTTCCCTTCCCGGAGTAACCACCGTGCAAGCCTGGCTCTACCTCACTTCCACCGCCGACGACGCGCCGCTGTGCTGGTGGCGCGCCGACCATGACGTCCGCCACGGCGGCCTCGGGCAGGCCGCCGCTGACCTGGCCGATGCCGAGCTGACCCTGCTGCTGCCGGCCGAGGCCACCAGCCACCATGAAATCGAAGTACCGGCCCGCAGCGGTCGCTGGCTGCGCCAGGCGCTCGATTCGGCGCTGGAGGAACGCCTGCTGGAAGACCTCGAAGAACTGCACCTGGCGCGCGGCGGCCTGCGCGACGCTCGTTTCTGCCGGCTGTTCGCGGTGCGCCGCGACTGGCTGCGCGAGCGCCTCGCGCGCCTGGCGGCCCGGCACCTGCGACCGAAGCACATCCATGTCGACGTCGACTGCCTGCCGGGCGATCCGCCGCTGGCCCTGCGCTGCGCCGGCCGCTGGCTGGTGTCCGCCGGCAGCGCGCAGCGGCTGGCGCTGGACGACGCCGGCCTGGAGGACCTCGGCCCGGTGCTTCCCCCCGGTTTGCGGCGCAGCGAGGCCCCGCCCTGGCCATTGCTCGCCGAAGGCGCGCGACTGGCCATCGACCTGCGCCAGGGGGAGTTCGCCGCGCACGCCGCGAAACGGATTCGCTGGCCCCTGCTGGCGCTGCTCGCGGTGCTTGCCGGCGTGGCGCAAATGGGACAGGACATCGGCCATCGCCTGCTGCTGGAACAGCGCAGCGCGGAGCTGCGGCAGGACAACCTGGCGCTCTGGCAGCAACGCTTCCCCAGCGAGGGCCGGGTCGTCGACCTGACCCGCCAGGTGCAGGCGCGCCTGCGCCAGGATGGCCAGTTGCCGGTCGACCTGGCCCGACGCCTGGATCGCCTGGCCGACACCTGGAGCGCCGGTGGCGGCGCCACCGCCACGGTCCGCCGGCTCGACTACCAGGCCGGCGAGGGCTGGAGCCTGGAGGTCGGCGCGCCGGCCTTCGCCGATCTCGAGCGCCTGCGCGAAGGCCTGGCGCGCCAGGGCCTGGACGTCCAGGCCGACTCCGCGGTGCGCGGCCACGATGGCGTCAGCGCCCGCCTGCAGATAAAGGACTGAGCCATGCCCCGCATCCCTCCCGCCCTGCACGCCCGCTGGCTGCGCCTGCCCACTCGCGAACGCCGGGCGCTGCTCGGCCTGGCGGCGTTCCTCGGCCTGTCCCTGGCCTGGGTCCTGCTCTGGCAACCGCAACGCCAGGCCTTGCTGGATGCCGAACGGCACTACCAGGACGAACTGCGTCTGCACGCCGATCTGCAGCGTCTGCCCGGCGATACGGGCGGCGGCCCGCGCATCGACGCCACGGCGCTGCCCGGCCTGCTGGCGCGCAGCAGCGCGCAAGCGCGGCTGAACGTGGAGCGCATGGACAGCGAAGGCAGCGGACGGATGAACCTGGCCCTGGAGGGCCAGCTCGCCGACCTGCTCGGCTGGTTCGAATCGCTCGGCCGCAGCGGCGTGGAAGTCACCAGCCTGGACCTGGAGGTGAGCCCGGATGCGCTGGCCAGGGCGCGCCTGGCGGTGGAGCTCCGCTGAACGCGCGCCGCCGCTCGTTGCGGCACCGGCGCAGGCGCTAGAATGTCCCGCAGCGCCGGCCACCTCCGTGCCCGCCCTCACCAAGGATGCCTTCGACATGGACCGTGACCGCCGTCTCTACGCCTGGACCTGTTGCCTGCTGCTGGGGCTTGCCAGCCAGGCGCAGGCCCGAGAAGCGCAACCCTGCGCGCCCCATCTGCTCGATGCCGTGGCCAGGCAGCTCGGCCACAGCGACTGGGTCGAGCCGACGTACGACGTCCCCGGTCCGTTCCCCGCCGTGGCCTGCAAGCCCTGGCCGGACGATCGCGGACAAACGGTGATCGCCATGGCCTACCTGGATCCCGGCGACACCGCCGTGGAAGGCGAACGCCATCCGCATCTGTTGCTGGCCAAGGTCGACAGCCGCAGCGGCAAGCTGCTCGAACGCCATGACAGCGAGTTCGAGGAGGACGCCGCCGTCGCCGTCGGCAGCGATAGCCTCTGGCTGGACACCGCGCGCTACCGCCTGAGCCCGACGGTGCGCGCCTTCGGCGTGGTCTTCCACAGCGTGGCGCGCGGCGCCAGTTGTCCGGACGCCGGCTTCGACAACCTGCTGACCCTGGTGGTACCGGCCGGCGACGGCAAGCTGCGCCCGGTGCTGAGCACCTACCTGGACCAGTGGCGGACGCTGAAGGGTTCGGTCTGCTCCGCCGAGCCCGGCTTCGAGCAGGAAGTCTCGCAGTTGACCCTGGCGCTCGGCCCGGGGCGCACCAACGGCTTCGCCGACCTGATCGTCACCTCGCGGGTCGGCGATGGCGAGGCGGAGGACGGCAAGCCGTTGCGCACGGTGAAGCGCACGCTACGCTACGATGGCCGGCGCTACCCGCTCGAGGAGTACTCGGACTTCTGGCATCGCCCATGAAGGAAGGCCGTGGCCGCGAGCCACGGCGAAACAGCGCGCCCGTCATGAGGGACGGACGCGCGCGAGGAACTCAGCCCTCGCTGGTTTCCCCGTCCTCTTCGGTGGGCGCCGGCTCGCTCTCTTCGTCCTGCCCGTCGTCGTCCGACTGGCAGTAAGGCGTCGGATCCTGCGGCCAGATCGCCTTGCCGTTGCCATCGAGCAACTGTTCGGCGCCGCACTCGGTGGTGGTCACGCTGAAGCGCGGCTTGCCGTTCAGGTCGTACAGCGCGCGCAGGGTTTCCGTGGCTTCGTCGCCGCTGCCGCTGACTTCGTAGCCAAGCACGTAGCCCTGCTCCAGGTTCACCTCCAGCTTCTGCCAGAGCGCCGGCACCAGCGTGCGGCCCTGGCGGTCGAGCAGGACGGTATGGGCATGATTGTCCATCCCGTCGATACCCTCCAGGTAGCGGCCATCATGCGCCGACTGGATACTGATCAGTTCGCCCGGCTCCAGCAGCATCTTGCCGCTGCGGTCCATCAGGCCGACCACCGGCACCTGGCTTTCCGAGCCCATGAAGCTGACCGTCTTCTGCGCGCCGCCCTTCTTCGCCACGACGAACAGGTCGTTGCCCAGCGCGCCGATCTGCGGATAACCCGGCTTCACCCACTCGCTGCCTTCGTCGAGGTTGAAGATGCCGAAGTCGGCGCTGAACAGGCCGGTGCTCACGCCGACCGCGGCCAGCCCAGGCACCTCGGTGGTGTAGCCGAGCGCGGTGAGTCCGGCGCTGTCGGCCGAATCGTACTGCGGTTGCACCTTCCAGGCGCCGCTGCGATCGATCAGGCCGTACTTGCCCGACGAACCGTCCTCCAGGCGTTGCTGGGCCAGCCCGCCCTGCTTGCCGAAGGCGCCGCAGCCGGCGAATTGCGCGGCGATCGCCACCTTGCCCTGGTAGTCGAGGTAGCCGCAGGGGCTGTCGAACTTCTCGCGGAACGCCACCAGGCCATTGGCCGGAGTGCCCAGGTAGTCGTAGCTCTTGCCGTCGCCGAGCGCGTCGCCCTTGGCGTCCACCAGCTGGTAGCCCTTGCCTATGACGCTGGCGGTCATCACGCCATCGTGAAGGTCGCCCAGGCTGTCGTAGGCCACCGCCTTCTGCTCGCCGCTGGCGAGGTTGATGATCCACTTCTCCTCGCCACGCTCGGCGCTGATCAGGCCGCCGTACTCGGCGACGCTGCCGTTGACCAGGGTGGTATCGTAGAGCGCCTCGGTCAGTTGCCTGCCCTTGGCGTCGAGGATGCCGCGCTTGCCATCGATCTCGTAGATGATGAATTCGTTGGCGCTGTTGGGGTAGATGTCGTCGAAACGCGGCGCCTGGACTTCCTTGCCCTGGCCGTCGACCACGCCGTACTTGTCGTCGCGGACGAACCCGTAGAGGCCGGGGGTGAGCAACGACAGGGCTTCGCCGATGTCGTCGCGCAGCACCTTGCCGTCCTTCGCCTGGATCAGGTTCCAGCGCTCGTCGCGGGCGGCCATCAGGGTGCCCTGGAAGGAACTGGCGACGAGGTTGTCGTAGTCGTTGTCGAAGGGAATGAGCAGCTTCGCGTCCTGGTCGATCACTGCGCACTGGCCGTTCAGGCACAGCGGAATGCTCAAGGCGGCCATGCTCGGCGCGGCCGGTTGCGGCGCGGCTGCCGTCGGGCTGGGCGCATCGTCGCCCTGGTTGCAGGCACTGAGGAGCAGGGTGGAAACGGAGACGGCCAGGGTGTTGCGGCCGATACGCGACAGTCTTTGCATACGGATAGGTTCTCGAATGATCCCTGAGATGAATGTCCTGCCGCGACACGCGTCGATCGCGAGACGCGGCGAGCCTTTCTCCGTGGAAAGGCGCGGGCATGATGCCCGTGCCATGCCTTGCCTGGCAATGCCCGCGCACCGCCTGCCCGCTCCGCGTGACGACAGGCGGCGCGGTTGCTGGCAGAATCGCGGCTTTCCACAAGCGGCGCAGAGAGCCCCATGAACGACGAACTGCGGATCGAAGACCTCCGGCTGGGCGATGGCAAGGAGGTGGTCAAGGGCGCCCTGATCACCACCCAGTACCAGGGCACCCTGGAGGATGGCACGGTGTTCGACTCCTCCTACCAGCGCGGCCGGCCGTTCCAGTGCGTGATCGGCACCGGCAGGGTGATCAAGGGCTGGGACCAGGGCCTGATGGGCATGAGGGTCGGCGGCAAGCGCCGGCTGTTCGTCCCCGCCCACCTGGCCTATGGCGAGCGGCAGGTCGGTGCGCACATCAAGCCGCACTCCGACCTGCTGTTCGAGATCGAATTGCTGGAAGTACTGACCCGCGACGACTGAGCCGGACGTCGACGCCGACCTTCGACCCTCCACGAGGCAAGGGTCTCTTCTAGCCCGAGGGACGAGCCGCGAAATCCGTGGAAGCGACCGTTGGCAGATTGCCCAGCGTACGCAGCAGGCAGACCCCCAGGGCGGCACCCGCCACCCCCGCCCCCAGCATCAGTCCTATCGCCCCCGACCAGTCGAAGCGGCTGACGATCAGGCCGATCAGCAGCGGGCCGACCACCTGTCCCAGGTAGTTGCCCTGCATCACCCAGCCGATGGCCAGTGGCGTCAGCGCGGGCGTGGGCGATGCCAGCGGGGCGCTGGCCAGGGTCGTGGTGGGAAGCATGCCGGCGACCGCCGAGAAGACGAAGCCCAGCCCGACCGCCAGCGATGCCGGAGTGGCGGCATGGAAGAAGGCCGCCCCAGTGACGCCCATCAGGACGGCGGTCAGCGCCAGCAAGACTCCGGGACGGACCCCGCGGGACAGGACGACGCCCGCCGCGAGATTGCCGAGGGCGTTCGCCGCGACGATGGCCGCCCCGACGAGCCCGGCGGTTTCCAGGGGAACTCCCAGGCGCTGCATGAGGAACACCGGAAGGAAAGTCATCAGGGCGAAGAACTGCAGGTTGTAGACGCTGAAACTCAGCGCCAGCAGGCTGATGGCGGGATTTCGCAGCAGCACGCCCAGCCCGCCTCGCTGGCCGCCCGCCGTCCCGCCAGCCGCGGCGGGCACCGTGACGAACAGCAGCGCCGCGGCGAGCAGCACCGGCAACGCGCTCGCCAGCCAGTCCGCGCGCCAGTCGGCGAGCAGCGGCCCGATCAGCATCGAAAGGGCGATCCCGCCCGCCATGAAGGTGCTCCACAGGCCGAACACCAGGCTACGCCGCGACTCGGCGGTGATCCGGTGGAGCACGGCGGGAGCCGCCACCACCACGATGAGAAACCCCAGACCCTCGACGAAACGGGTACCGAGCAGCCAGGCGAAGTCTGTCATCGACGCGCCGAGCAGGCTGGCGCCCCCCAGGATCGCCAGGCCGATGGCAAGCAGCCGGCGATCGCCCCAGCGGCGCACGAGGATGCCGGCGGCGATGCCACCGAACACGCCGACGAAGGGAAAGGCAGACATGATCCAGCCGAGCGCGGCGAGATCGCCGCCGAAGTCCTGCTGCAGCGACGGCAGGGCGATGGACGCCTTGCCGACATGCAAAGCCGCGGCGATACCGGCGAAGATCAGATTGGCGACCGCCATGGCCTGGGTACGCGGACGTGCGGGAGTGGACGGGCTATCCATCGTCGTTGCCTCCGGGCAGGGAGTGACGCCCGGCACGATCGCCAGACGCGTTGCCCGGATTCTGATAGCTCAACTTAACTTGAGGTAAAGCCCCTAGGAATCGAACGGTGCGTTCCCTGGAGCGAACCAGTGGCGGGCCCGCCAAGATGGATCAGTAGAAGTGCTCGGCGTACAGGTCCCAGGCATTGCGCCGGGCCATGCGGCGCAGGCGCTCGGTACAGCCCCGCCGACCGGCGGCGGGACGCGGAACGGCGCTGGTGGTGGCGTCGCCATCCTCCCGCGCCGGCTTGCTGTGTGGAGTGTTCAAGCGCATGCCGACCTCACCAGTTCATTCCCTTCGCCGCTTCGCTCAGCAGAGCCTTCGCCATGCCGCGGGCGGACGCGAGGTCCGGCGCCACGCTCACCGGCGGACCATAGACCGCCTGTAGCACCGGGGCCAGCTGTTGCAGGTCGGCGAGATTGTCCGGTTGGCCGTTGGCGCTGAGCAGGATGCCCCGGCAGTGCTCGACGAAACGCTGGCGGTTTTCCTTGAGCCACAGGACCAGGCGTTTGCGCGCGCGCTGATCGCCTTCCCCCTCCCCTGCGGGGAACGGTGGATAGACCAGGGCGAAGTCGCGCTCGACGGCAAGCACCGCCTCGACCTCCTCCAGCCAGCGCTCGACTGCCGGCAGGTCGCGCGGCATGTCGCGGACCTGGACCAGGGGGAAGGCATCGATATCCAACAGGCTTTGAATGGCGGCATTCATGGGGGCGGACTCCTGCGGTGGAAGCAAGGTTGGGGGCGAAAGGACTTGCCAAAACAGTACTGTACGATACAGTTCTGAAATGACCAGCGTCAACCATGACGAGAAACGTTCTCAGCAAATTGCCGGGAGACTTGAACGGGCGGTCCCTACGCCCCACCATGCGCACCTCCCGCACGCCACCCCGCGAGGCCCGATACCGCCCATGAACGAAGCTTCCCCCCGCCTGACCGAACGCGGCCGGCAACGCCGCCGCGCCATGCTCGACGCCGCCACCCAGGCGTTTCTCGAACACGGCTTCGAAGGCACCACGCTGGACATGGTGATAGAACGAGCCGGCGGCTCGCGGGGAACCCTGTACAGCTCGTTCGGCGGCAAGGAAGGACTGTTCGCCGCGGTGATCGCCCACATGATCGAGGAAATCTTCGACGACAGCGCCGACCAGCCCCGCCCCGCCGCCACGGTGCGCGCCACCCTCGAGCATTTCGGCCGGCGTTTCCTCACCAGCCTGCTCGACCCGCGCTGCCAGAGCCTGTATCGCCTGGTGGTGGCGGAGTCCCCGCGTTTTCCCGCGATCGGCAAGACTTTCTACGAACAGGGGCCGCAGCAGAGCTACCTGCTGTTGACCGGGCGCCTGGCCGCGGTGGCCGGCGAGGTGGCCGAGGAAACCCTGTATGCGGTGGCGTGCCAGTTTCTCGAGATGCTCAAGGCCGACCTGTTCCTCAAGGCCCTCAGCGTGGCCGACTTCCAGCCGACGATGGCGCTGCTGGAAACCCGCCTGGCGCTCTCGGTGGACATCATCGCCTGCTACCTGGAGCACGGGGCGCGCAGGCCCGCCGCGGGCTGAGCGAAGCGTCCGGCGGTCAGGCCGGTGGCGATGACGCCTGGGCCGGCAACTCGGTGAGGTGGATCTCGGTGACCAGCGGCTCCTGGCGCGGCAGCGTGCGTTCGAGCAGGGGCGAGAAACGCGACAGGACACCGATCAGGTCCCACTGGGTTTCCAGGGCGGCGCCCAGTTCCGAGAGTTCGTTCAGGACCCGGTGGCCGACCCGCTGCAGGCGTGGTTCCTCGCTCTGGCTGAGTTCCACCGAAAGGTGCGCCAGCATGGTCGTCATGTTGTTCATGTTGCGCGTCGCCAGGACCAGTATGTTGGCCAGCAGGGCGACATCGCTGTCAGGCAGGGAAGCGTGGGAGGAACCGGCGGTAGCGTGCATGCGAGCATCCTTTCTCGAAGTGCGGTCCGGAGCGAACGTCGCGGGAGAATAACATCATATTGCCATTACGCAATATCACCCGCGAAACGCTCAGGTTGATTTCCTGATTCCAGGCAGACCGCCCAGGGCGACAAAGGTTTCCATCAGGTAGGCCGCCGGCGCCTCGCCGCGCCGACGGCCCGACGGCTCACTGCATTTCCAGGGATTTGCGCGGCGGCGTGCTGCGATGGGCGGCACGCAGGTATTGCGGCGGCCAGGGCATCTGCTCGTTGCGCAGTTCGTCGGCGGCATGCAGCGGCCAGTACGGGTCACGCAGCAGCTCGCGGGCCAGCAGGATCAGGTCGGCCTGGCCGGTGCGCAGGATGTGCTCGGCCTGCACCGGCTCGGTGATCATGCCCACCGTGCCGCTGGCGATGCCGGCTTCCTTCCTCACCCGCTCGGCGAACTCGGTCTGGTAGCCCGGTCCCACCGGGATTTCCGCGTTCGCCGCGGTGCCGCCGGAGGACACGTCGATCAGGTCCACGCCCAGCTCCTTCAGGCGCCGGGCCAGCTCCACGGTCTCATCGGGATTCCAGCCATCCTCCACCCAGTCGGTGGCCGAGAGCCGGACGAACAGCGGCAACGCCTCCGGCCAGGCCTTGCGCACCGCCGCGGCGACCTGCAGGAGCAGACGGATGCGGTTCTCGAAGCAGCCGCCGTACTGATCGCGGCGCTGGTTGGACAGCGGCGAGAGGAACTGGTGCAACAGGTAGCCGTGCGCCGCATGCACCTCGGCGACCTTGAAGCCAGCCGCCAGGGAACGCTCGGCGGCGCGCACGAAGGCCTGCACCAGCGCCTCGATCTGCGCCTCGCTCAAGGCCTCGGGGGTCGCGTGCTGGGGGTCGAACGGGATCGCCGAGGGCGCCACCGGTACCCAGCCGCCGTCAGCGATCGGCACGCTGCCGTGCTTGCCCAGCCAGGGCCGCCAGGTACTAGCCTTGCGCCCGGCATGGGCCAGCTGGACCCCGGCGACGGCGCCCTGGGACTCGATGAAGCGGGTGATGCGGTGCAACGGCTCGACATGCGCGTCGCTCCAGATCCCGAGGTCGTCGGCGGTGATGCGCCCCTCGGGCAGCACCGCGGTGGCCTCGACGATCACCAGGCCGGCACCACCCACGGCGCGGCTGCCCAGGTGCACCAGATGCCAGTCGTTGGCCAGGCCTTCCTGTGCCGAATACTGGCACATGGGAGAGACGGCGATACGGTTGGGCAGGGTGATCTGACGGAGGGTGAGAGGCTCGAACAGCAGGCTCATGGCAGGGCTCCCGGTCGGTCTTGGAATGGAGGCTCACTTCTGAACTCTAGACCGGGATCGCGCAGGTCAGCGCGCAAAGCGACATACAGCAGGCAGGAAAGCTCGGCGCGGGACGCCCGCCAGCACGCCGCGAGGCATGCCGACGGGCGGCGCGGGCGCTTAGAGCGCGCTCGGACAGGTCACGCCGACGGTGCTGAAGGCACGAGTGACGTCAGCCGCCGGGTAGTTGCGGTTCTGTGCCGAGCGGATCACCCCGCAGGCGCCGCTGTTGAAGGTGCTGGTCGCGGTCCAGTAGTAGCGGTTGGCGTCGACGAACACTTCGAAGGCCTTGCGGGTATCCCAGCCCGGCGAGTTGGCCAGCAGGTAGAAGGCGCGGTTGTACACGCCGCTGGAATGGTGCACGTCGATACCGTTGTAGTACTGCCCGGCGTTGTCGATGGAACGCCCGTCACGGCTGGGCTGGTCCATGTAGCGCAGCGCACCGCTGCCCTTCTTGATGTCGTAGCCGATCAGGAAGTCGTTCTTGCCGCGCATGTAGAATTCGGCCGCCTCGCCGGCCATGTCGGAGAACGCCTCGTTCATCCCGCCGGACTGGCCACGGTAGACCAGGCCGGAGTTCTGCTCGGTGAAGCCGTGGCTGACCTCGTGGGCCGCCACGTCCAGCGACACCAGCGGATAGAACATGGTAGCGCCGTCGCCGAACAGCATCGCCGTACCGTCCCAGTAAGCGTTCTCCACACTGCGCCCGTAGTGCACCTTCATGTACAGCTTGTGGGTCAGCGGGCTGGCGCCGAACCAGTCCTTGTACAGCTTGAACACCACACCGCCGAAGAAATGCGCGTCGTTCAGCGGCGAGTAGGCGCCATTGATCTGCTTGTAGGTATTGGTCGGGCAGGCGAAGCGGAACGGCGTGGACTTGCTGTCGTCGGTGCTGCTGTTCATGTCGACGGTGATGACGTTGCCATCGTCCATCTCGCAGCGGTCGTTGACGATCAGCGGACCGTAGTCGGTGCCGTAGTTGTACTTGCCGATCTTCTGGTTGCCGCCGGGTCCGCCGGCCTGGGCGTGGGCCAGGCCCTCCCACTGCTCGAGCACCTCGCCGGTCTTGGCGTCGATGACGAAGTGCGGGCGCGACAGCCCCTCGCCGGGAATCAGGTAGGAAACGTTGTAGACCAGTTGCGCGAGGTTGTTCTCGCCCAGGCGGATCACCAGTTCGACCTTCTCGTTCTCGGTCTTGCGGCCCTGGGCCTTGAGGCTCTTGGCCTGGGCCAGCACCTGCTCGGCGGAGACCGCCGGGGTGGTGTTGCCTGGCAGGTCGGCGGCGATGTTGGCGACGAAATGGCCGCTGCGCTGCGCCGCCACGCTCTTGCCTGGCGACTTGACTTCGGTGATGGCCTCGCCGACCACCCGCACGCCATTGTGGAACTGTTCGTAGCGGGTGACCCGCTTGCCGCTGGGCAGGGTGGTGCTGCGTACAGCCTTCAGCTCATCCGCCCCACCGGCGCCGACCGCGGCTTGCAAGGTGGCCGGCGCGGGCGCGCCCTGGGCAGTCTTGTCGGGGAGTTTGGACACGTCGATCAGGTCGGCGGCGAAAGCGGCCGGCGAAACACCCATGATCGCAACGAACAACAGGTCAAGCGTGGAAACCTTCTTCATCTTGTTCAGTTCTCCTGGTTTTTTCAGGCCGAAGTACTCGGCCGACGCTTACCGCCGCCTTGTGGGCTGATCGGAACAGCCGTATCAGTCCTTCGGGTGGAAGGAACTGCACTCCCCTGGCTCGGTCCCGTTCGACGGTGCTTTCGTGTACCAAAAAGAACCCGCGGCCAAACCTGCCAGAACTGGCAGGTGACCTTGATTTCGCCGCAAATCTGTATGTTTTCGCGGGAATAGCTAGCAGAAAAGCAAGCAGCAGCTAGGCTGGCCAGCTGCCGCCCCAGGCCTTCAGCGGGGCGCCAGGTGGACGACCATCAGCTGCACGCTTTCCTGGCCACGGAACTCGTTGACGTCGAGCCGATAGGCCAGCTCGGCCCAGCGCACGGTGGGATTCGGCCATTGCTCGCGGTCGACGTTGAAGGCGATGCCGTCCAGTTGCAGCGAGCCGCACTCGCTCTTCAGCGCCAGCTTCAGATGGCGCTCGCCGACGATGCGCTGCTGGACCAGCTGGAACACCCCGTGGAACATCGGCTCGGGAAAGTGCTGGCCCCAGGGCCCGGCCTGGCGCAACGCGCGGGCCAGTTCCAGGTGGAACTCCTGGATGCTCAACTGGCCATCGGAGAGCAGGCGCCCGGCCAGGTCTTCCTCGGCCAGCTGGCGACGCACCTCGGCATCGAAGGCTGCGGAAAAGGCACCGAAGTTCTCCCGCGGCAACGACAGCCCGGCGGCCATGGCGTGGCCACCGAACTTGCTGATCAGCCCCGGATGGCGGGCCGCCACCGCGTCCAGCGCGTCACGGATATGGAAGCCGGGAATCGAGCGCGCGGAGCCCTTCAGGCTACCGTCGCCGGCATCGGCGAAGGCGATGGTCGGCCGGTGGTAACGCTCCTTCAGGCGTGAGGCGAGGATCCCGATCACGCCCTGGTGCCAGTCGGCGTCGAACAGGCACAGGCCGAAGGGCAGCTGTTCCAGGCTCAGGTCCTTGAGCTGCGCCAGCGCTTCGCGCTGCATGCCCTGCTCGATGGCCTTGCGGTCCTGGTTCAACTGGTCGAGCTGTACCGCCATGTCGCGGGCCAGCGCCTCGTCCTCGCAGAGCAGGCACTCGATGCCGAGGGACATGTCGTCGAGACGCCCCGCCGCGTTCAGCCGCGGGCCGAGGATGAAGCCCAGGTCGGTGGAGGTGATCCGCGCCGGCGGCCGTCCGGCGACCTCCAGCAGCGCGCGCAGCCCGGGCCGGGCACGGCCGGCGCGGATCCGCGCGAGGCCCTGGTGGACCAGGATGCGGTTGTTGGCGTCCAGCGGCACCACGTCGGCGACGCTGCCCAGCGCCACCAGGTCGAGCAGCTCGGCCAGGTTCGGCTCCTTCAGGCCACGCCGATCGAACCAGCCCAGTTCGCGCAGGCGCGCGCGCAACGCCAGCATCACGTAGAAGATCACCCCGACCCCCGCCATCGCCTTGCTGGGAAACTCGCAGCCCGGCTGGTTGGGGTTGATGATCGCATCCGCCGCCGGCAGTTCCGGGCCGGGCAGGTGGTGATCGGTGACCAGCACCTTGAGGCCGGCAGCCTTCGCCGCCTGCACGCCGTCGACGCTGGAGATGCCGTTGTCGACCGTCACCAGCAGGTCGGGACGCTTCTCCAGGGCCACCCCGACGATCTCCGGGGTCAGGCCATAGCCATACTCGAAACGATTCGGCACCAGGTAGTCGACCCAGCTCGCGCCGAGCATGCGCAGGGCCAGCACGCCGACGCTGCTGGCGGTGGCGCCGTCGGCGTCGAAGTCGCCGACGATGAGAATCCGCTGGCCGCCCTCCAGGGCCTCCACCAGCAGCGCCACGCCCTCCTCGATGCCTTTCAGCCGCTGGTAGGGAATCAGCCGCGCCAGGCCCTTGTCCAGCTCCTCGGCGCAACGCACGCCACGCGCCGCGTACAGGCGCGCCAGCAACGGCGGCAGGTCGCCGAGATCGGGCAGGGTTTCGGGCAGGGGACGGGGTTCGATGCGCATCAGATCACTCGTTCGATTCGACGGAAGGAAGCGGCGGCGCTCAACGCTCGCCCTGCAGCCACTCCAGCTGCAGTTCGTGCTGGCCGTTCTCGTCGGTGACGAAGATCGTGCCCTCGCTGATCATCACGGTCCAGTTGATCGAGCGTGGCAGGTCGCGGGAGAGGTTCTCCAGGGCTTCCTGGGGCACTGCCGCGACGTTGAGGTTCTTCAGGCTGCGTACGCTGTCCAGCACCTTGGTCTGCCAGACCCGCAGGTTGCCGTAGGCGAGCAGGCTGAAACGCTCGCAGCGGCGCGAGCACCAGGTGATGCGCTCGGCGTCCGGCTGGCCGACCTCGATCCAGTGCAGGACCCGGCCGTCCAGGCTCTTTTCCCAGAGCGCCGGCTCGTCCACGTCCGACAGGCCGCGCCCGAAGGCGATCTGCTCGCCATACCACAGCACATAGGCCAGCAGGCGTACCGCCAGGCGCTCCTCGGTCTCGGAGGGGTGGCGGGCGACGGTCAGGCGCAACGTCTCGTAGACCCCGCGGTCCAGGTCGGTCAGGGAGATATCGGCTTTGTAGGGAGTGGATTGCAGGGCCATGGGAATACCGGCGTGGGAAGCGAAAGGGCGCAAGTCTAACCCGAAACCCGGCGGCGTGCGGCCCGCCGGCCGACCGCCTGCCCGGCCTTTTCCCATCCTTGCCGATCAACGCGGCGCGTAGCGCCCCAGAGTTCCTCGAACTCGCGCCGATAGGCGCCGATCAGCACGGCGTCGTCGGTCACCAGCAGGTTCTCCTCGTTGTTGACGCTGGCGCTGCGGGTCCAGTTGAAGCTGCCGTTGAGCAGCCAGGCGCCGTCCACCAGAGCGAACTTGTGGTGCATGTGGAAGGGACTGTCGTCGATCCGCACCGGTACGCCGGCCTCGCGCAGCGCATGGATATCGCTGCCCTCGTCGAACCGCTTGTCGTCGTCGCTGACGATCCGCACCGGCACGCCGCGCTGGTGGCAGGCGAGGATTTCCGCGCTGAGTTGGTCGTCGGAAATGGTGAACACGCAGATATCCAGGCTTTGCCGGGCCTGGCGGCACAGCTCGCGGATCTTCCGCCGACACTCCTCGCCGGGGCTGAAGTGGGCGCTGGCGCGGCTGCGCGGCGCCGCCGCGGTGACCTCCAGGGTGCGCACCACCTGCTCCAGCCATTTCAGGGCGGCCATGCGCTCGTCCCGCTCCTCGACGAGAACCAACTCGCGCACCAGGTCGAAGGCGCGGTTACGCAGGAAACGCACCTGGTCGGGCGCCAGCTCGCTGCCCAACTGGCGCAGTTCGTCACGTTCCTCATTGCTCAGCTTCAGGTCCGCCAGGCTGTCACGCAGTTGGCGGTCCAATCCGTCGAAGTCCATTTCCGCTCCTCGCATCTCAGGGTTGATCGTTCTCCAGCGGTCGCTGCTCGCCGCCCAGCAGCCGGCCCAGTTCGTCGAGGCGGCTGGATATTTCGTTGATACGGCTATGGGTGCGCAGGTCGACGTCGATCTTGCGGTCCATCACCTTGATCAGCGGCAGGAAGCTGTCCTGCAAGCATTCGGCGAGACTCTCCAGCACCTGCTGGACGCCCGGCTGCGCCGGCGCCGTGACCTCGACGTTCAACGCCGGCGCGCCCTGGCCGAGCTGGCGCAGCCCCGCCAGCAACTCGTCCCAGGGCGCCGCTTGTACCGGCTGGGGTTCACGGGCCAGGCCGCGCACGCTCTCCACCAGGTCGTTGAGCTGCGCCACCAGGCGTCCGCCGACATCGGCGTCGCTGCCGCCCATGGCCTTGTTGCGCAGGAAGTCGCGCTTGATCTGCGCCCAGCGCTCGGCCTGCGCGGGAGTCTGGTTGCCGCGCAACTCGGCGAGCTTCAGCAGGTTTTCCTCGGCGCCGGTGGTCAGCAGTTGCGACTCGCCCTGGTAGTGGTCGGCGATCAGTTGCAGCAGCTCGGCGTCGTTCATCACCGCGGAGATCTTCTCCGCCATCTTGTTCATGTTGCGGTAGCTGCCCTGCAGCTTGAACGGCGGCTCGCTGCGGTACTGGTCGGCCTGGGCGGCGCTGGCGATGTACTGCTGGTTGACCTTGAGCACCACGTCGCGCACCTGCATGAGGCGTTGCAGGGTGCTGCTGATCTCGTTGATCTCGGCACCGCTGTAGCCGTGGGCCAGCTCGTTGCTGGAGAACGGCTTGCCCTCGGCCTTGGCGACGAAGCGATAGACGTCGGCCATGTCGCGGGTGGCCAGCGGCGCGAGAACCGGGTTGGAGGTCAGGGCGTTCTCGATGTAGCTGAGGGAGAACGCCTCCTGCATGCCGCTGAGGGTGTCGCCGAGATTGTAGATGTCGGCGCGGTTGGCGAGCATGTCGGGAATACGGAAGACCTCGCCGGACTCGGTGTAGGGATTGCCCGCCATCACCACGCAGAATTTCCGCCCGCGCATGTCGTAGGTCCTGGTCCGTCCCTTCCATACCCCTTCCACCCGGCGCGTGCCGTCGCAGAGGGAAATGAATTTCTGCAGGAACTCCGGATGGGTGTGCTGGATGTCATCGACGTAGAGCATCACGTTGTTGCCCATTTCCAGCGCCAGGTTGAGCTTCTCCAGCTCCTGCCGCGAAGTCGCGTCCGGCGCCTGGCCGGGATCCAGCGAGCGCACCTCGTGGCCCAGCGCCGGGCCGTTGATCTTCATGAAGATCAGGCCCAGGCGGTGCGCCACGTACTCCATCAGCGTGGTCTTGCCGTAGCCGGGCGGCGAGATCAGCATCAGCAGGCCCATCAGGTCGGTGCGCTTGTTCTCGCCTACCGTGCCCATCTGCTTGGCCAGGTTGTCGCCGATGACACCCAGGTAGACGTCGTTGATCAGCTTGTTGCGAACGAACGAGGACAGCGGACGCGGCTTGAACTCGGCCAGGCGCAGCGCCTCGCGCTCGCGTTCGACGATTTCCTGGCGCAGCGCCTGGTAGCGCCGCAGCCCCGGCAGGAACTGCTGGCGATGGCGGCGCAGGCGGCCGAAGAAATCGTCCACCGCCAGCGCCAGGCCGCGCTCGACGATGCGCGGATGCTCGCCCATCAGGCCGTCGACCTGGAAGCGCAGGTCGACCTCGGTGATCCGTCGTGGCATCTCCTCGTCCAGCAACGAGAGCGCCACCGCCTCGTCCAGGTAGGCCGCCAATGGCTGGAACTCGGCGTCTCCGCAGAGCCCGCGCAGCCAGTTGCCGGCCAGTTCCCACTGGGCCGCGGGCCGCTCGCCGAGGCGCTCCAGGGTCTGCTGGTAGTCGTCCCACAGACGCGCGCCTTGCAGGCGCAGCTTGAGTCCTTCCTGCAGTTGCCGGGCATATTTGCTGAAGGTGAACTCGGGACGCTCGGCGGACAACTCCCAGACCAGGTACTCGGCCGCCTCGTCGATATGCTGCGGGTCCAGCGCGATGGGTTGTTCGGCGAGCAGCGTGCGCATCGCCGCGGCCACTTCGCCGCGAAGGGCGAGCAGGCCGTCGTCGCGGCCGAACATCTGCTGGATGCTGCGGCTGCCGCGTGCCCGCTCGGGCCAGCCGGCGATCTCCCGTCCCTCGCGCTGGCGGCTCCAGAACAGGCTGGCGAAGGCCCGCGCCGAGGGCGCGTAACGCAGCAGTCCGGCGCTCTCGCGCAACGGCAGCAGGCGCACCAGGATCGCCGCCGCATCATGATCGTGAATGCCTTTCTCGTAGCCCTCCTTGTAGCGCGGCGCGGCGAAATCGCGGATCGCCCGTGCCAGCTCGTCCGGCTGCGCCAGCAGCGCCTGCAGGCGCTCCAGACTGAAGCCATCACGTCCCGCGTCGGCGGCGGCGAGCACTTCGCCGGCGAGATATTCGGCGCGGTACAGCGTCTCCGACTCGGACTCCAGGTTGACCTGCCAGAACCCGCGCAGCTCGTCGAGACGGGCGTCCTGCAGCGGTTCGAGGAAGTCGGTGCCGGTCAGGTGCAGGTACAGCGCGTCGCCGCGCGGCATCAGGGTCAGGTCGAGTTCCTGGGTATTCACACTGAAGCGATGGCGCGGACCGAGGCGGATGACGTCGCCGCCCTCCTCGAACAGTTCGCTCTTGTCGCGCAGGGCGCGCACCGCCTGGTCGCGGGCGGCCTTCAGGCGTGCCTCGACGTCGTCGGCCTTGACGCTGTCCTTCAATTCGCGAAGGCGTTCGGCCAGTTCGCGCAGCTTGAGGATCAGCGGGTCGGCGGCGAAGAACGCATTCAGCTCGACCGCCTCGGTGAAGCGCGCGGTACGTCGTTGCAGGCTGTCGAGGATTCGCCGGGCGGCGTCGAGCAGGCCCTGGGCCTTGCGCTGGCGCTCGTCGAGCAGGGTCTGCTTGTGCGCCTCGAAGGTTTCCAGCAGTTCCTCGCGCTTGGCCAGGATGTCGCCGAGGAACTGCTCGTGGTCGCCGAACTGGCTTTCCAGTTCCTCCAGTTGCACCAGCAGGCGCGACAGTTGCTCGTCGCAGCGCTCGGGGTCCTGAGCCTGGGCCAGGGCGTTGGTGATGCCCTGGCCGAAGAGTTTGAACCGGGCGCCGAACTGGGCCACGGTCTCGCTCGAACCGAGCCCCTTGCGCCGCTGCTCGGCGCGCGCCTTGGCCTGGTTCAGGCGGGCGTAGATCTCCGAGATCGACTCGATGATCCGGGTCCGCTGGGTAGCGTCGTCGATGCGCAGCGAAGCCATCAGCGAGGACAGCATGTCGAGGTCGCCGGCCATCGCCTCCAGCGCCGCCAGCGGCTCGCCGAGCTGGGCCACGGTCTCGGCCTTCTGCGCCTCGCCGTCGAGGGCCTGCAGGCGCTCCAGCAGCGGCTGCAGGGCCTGTTCGCTGGCGAGGAAGGTCGCGGTGGCAGCGGCCACCCGCTCGTGGGCCGCAAGCAGCTCGGCCTCCATGGCGTCGAGTCGCGCCACGTCGATGTAGCGGTACTCGCGGATGGTCAGCAGCAAGCCGCGCTGGGCGGTGATGCCGTTGAGTCCGTCGACGAACTGCTGCACCCGGTCCCAGCCGTCCGGCAGCAGTCCGGACAACAAGGCCTTGTGCCGCTCCTCCGCGTCGACCATCGCCTGGGCCGACTGGCGGCGGATGCTTTCGACCTTCTCGTATTCGTCGAGCACCAGTTCGGCGGTCGCCGCCACTTCGCGCAACAGCGGCGCCAATCCGTCCAGCTGGTCGCTGCCGAGCCAGTGGTAGACGTCGAACAGGCGCCGGGTGTTCTGGCACAGCAGCGAGTAACGCTGGAGCGAAACCGCGGGGGTCTCGATCTCCCGGCACAGGTCGTAGAGGTCGGAGACGCCGCGCACCAGCTCGGCGTTGCCGATCCGCCCGAGGAAGCCGCTGCGCGCCGGTTGGCGGGCCGCGTACTCCTCGCTGCAGAACGGCGTCTGCCAGACCTGCATCGGATGGATGCGGGTCGGCTCCTCGCCTTCGGCGGCGAAGATCACCATGCGCCCGTCTTCCAGGCGCGCGTAGCCGTGGCCGAACAGAGGGTTCTGCAACTGGCGGTTGATCAGGTTGTAGGTGAGCAGCACGTTCCGCCCCTGCTCGGGGTGATAGAAGATGTACTGCACGTCCTCGCCGTTGGGCGAACGCACCGAGCGCTTGAAGCGCATGCCCTCCATGGACTGCTCGAAGGTACGGTACTCGCCGTTCTGCAGGTAGTAGCCGCCGGGGAAGATGATCCCGTGGTCCTCCGGCAACTGGATGCAGGCCAGGCCGATGGCGTCGATGCGCTCGACCTTGCCGGTCAGGCTGTTGAACACCAGGTAGCGCCACTGCTCTTCGCGATAGGGCAGGACCTTGAGCAGCAGCAGGCTGCCGAGGCGGGCGAACTCGACCTGCGCGTCATCCAGCGACTGGGTCTTGTCCATCACCTCTTCGCGATAGATGCCCAGGCCGACCTCGGTGTTGTTCTCGACCTTGATGGTCAGGTCGCCGCCGATGGTCTCGACGAACAGGGTGTCGAGGATGTTCAGGTGCGGGAAGCGCCCCTCCACCACCATCTCGCGGGTCGCCCGCTGCCATTCGAAGTCGAACGGTGCCGGCAGGGCGATGTCGCGCTCGCCGCGGTTGTCGATGTAGCGGACTTCGCTGCCGTCGCTGGAGATCGACCAGCGGAACACGCGGATGTCGGTGATCCGCTCGCCGATCTGGAAGCTCGCCAGCAGCTTGCCGTCGCGGATCGCCAGTTGCAGCAGGCGGGTGTTCTTGTAATAGGTGTAGAGCTCGTTGAAATCGTTGACGAAGCCCGGCGCGGCGAGAAAGCTGCCCTCCAGCGGCACCGGCTCGGCCTCGTAGCCCTCGCTGCCCTCCACCAGGCGATAGAGGGAGAACACGTCGGCCACGCCGGTTTCCTTGCGCAGGCCGATGAACACGTTGTAGCCGAACAGCAGGCAGTCGCCGACCTGGACGATGTCGCGGGCGATGCAGTTGTTCTCGGTACGGATACGGACCCGGCCGATCACGTCCATCTGGCTGTCGCCGAACTCCTCCAGGCGACTGGCGTTCAGCCGTTCGGCGGTCTGCCGCAGGCGCTGCCCCTGCTCCAGCAGGCGCTTGTGCAGCACCTCGTAGGCGCCGCCCTCGGCGACGGCCTTGTCCAATATGTCCTGTGCGGGGGTTGCGGCTTGAGTGTCCGACATCCTGGTCTTCCTGGGTCTGCGGCGGTCATCGAGGGAACACGGCCCGGGCGCCCGGTGCCGGGCGCAGCCGGCGGGCGACGCCCGGGCCGGCGCCGTTCAGGGCGTGGGCAAAGCGCCTCCGCCGCATAGGGCGGAGGCTGGGCGGCAATTCAGACTTCCGCCGCCGGCTCGCTTTCGTGGCCGCTCTTGCGCTCCGGAACGGAGACCGAGGGCGCGCCGCGACCGTTGAGCAGGCGGGCGAGAACGTCCTGCACCACCGGACTCTTGCCGACCACGCCCTCGATGGCCTTGCCCACCGACAGCGACTTGGCGAAGGAATTGAAGAAGTCGCCCTCGCCGCCGACGATCTCGATGTTCGCCTTGCCCAGCGCGGTGGCGAGCACCTCGGCCTGTTCCTTGGCGATGTCCTTGTTCGCGGCAATGGCCGCCATGGCTTCCTCGAAGCTCTTCTCCAGCTGCATGCGGAACTCTTCGTGCTGGCGGGCGCTGTCGCTGAGAGCATCCAGTGCGCCGAACTTCTTCGCCAGGCCCTCGGCCTCGGCATTCAGGCGCTGCAGCAGGATCTCCGCTTCCGCGCTGCCCTGGTCCTTGGTCGCCTTGGCCTTGGCCGCGCCGAGCTGTTCCTCGCCACGCGCCTGGGCGCCGAGCTTCTCGGCCAGCACCTTGGCTTCAGCCAGGCCGTCCTTCTCCTTGGCCGCCGCCTGCGCCTCGAGCACCCGGGCGTCGGCCAGGCCGCGCTCCTCGTCGCCGCGGGCTTCGGCGACCAGCTGTTCGGCGCGTACCCGCGCCGCCGCCAGGCCGTCCTTTTCCTTCGCCGCGGCGGTGACTTCCAGCACCCGCGCATCGGCCAGCCCCGGCGCCGCGCGCTCGGCCTCGATCCCCTCGGCCAGGCGCTTCTTCGCCTCGGCCTGCTTCGACGCGGCCTCCAGCTCGGCCTGGGCCATGGTGTTGATTTCCACCGCCTTGTGCCGGGAACGCACTTCGTCTGCCTCAGCCTGCTTGACCTGGCGCACCAGTTCCTGCTCGGCCTCCGCCTGGGCCTGCAGCAGAATCACCTGCTTGACCCGCTCGGCCTCGGAGACCTCGCGGACTTCCTTGATCCGCTCCTCTTCCTGGGCCACGGTCTTCTCTACCGCGACGCGCTCGCGAATCACATTGGCGATGTTCTTGCGCTGCTCTTCCAGCGCCTTTTCCTTCTCGATCTTCTGCAGCTCGACCTCACGCTCGCGGGCGACGATCTCCAGGTCCTTGGCGCGTGTGACCTTCTCCACCTCGATGACCACCGCGCGCTGACGGTTCTGCTGCGCCACCTCGACCTCGCGCTGGTGATTCTCGGTGCGCACGTCGATTTCCTGCTGCGCCTGGATCCGCGCCTGTTCGGCCTTCAGCCGCTCCTCTTCCTTGACCCGCGCGGTTTCCGCTTCCTCGCGGGCGCGGATGGTCTCGATCTCGCGCTTCTGCCGGGCCTCGGCGTCCGCCTGCTGGCGCTCCAGGGCCAGGGCCGCCTCGCGGGTCTCGACGTTCTTCTTCTTGATCGCCAGCTCTTCGTTGCGCTCCAGTTCGTTGGTGATGACGTTCTGGGTGGCGGTCAGCTCGGTGATCTTGCGGATACCCTCGGCATCGAGGATGTTGCTCGGGTCCAGCGAGTTCTTCGCGGTCTGCTCCAGGTAGTCGATGGCGACGTCTTCCAGGACATAGCCGTTCAGGTCGTTGCCGATCACCTCGATGATGCGGTCGCGGAAGTCCTGGCGATTCTCGAACAGCTGGACGAAGTCGAATTGCTTGCCGACGGTCTTCAGCGCCTCGGAGAACTTGGCGTTGAACAGCTCGTTCACCGCCGAACGGTCGGAAGCACGGTCGACGCCGATGGCCTTGGCCACCTTGAGCACGTCGTCCTGGGTCTCGTTGACCCGCAGGTAGAAGGCCACGGTGATGTCCGCGCGCATGTTGTCGCGGCAGATCAGTCCGTCCTTGCCGCGCCGGTCCACCTCCAGGGTGATCAGCGAGATGCGCATGAACTCCTTGAGGTGGATCACCGGATAGACCAGCGCACCGGTGAAATGCACCTTGGGCGTCGACGACATGTCGTTGACGATCAGCGCGGTGCCTTGCGGGACCTTGATGTAGAAGGCCTTGAACAGGGCCAGCAGGCCCACGACCAGCAGAACGACCAGGCCTACTCCCAGCAGGAGGGGCATCAGCGACGTCATATCCATAGCAGCAGTTCTCCTTGATTCTCACCGAGCCCGGGTCAGATACCGCGGAACTCTTCCTCGGTAACGACCCGGTAGGCGTGCTCCGCCTCCAGGTACTCCAGCAGCACGACGCGATCGCCGCGCTTGAAGCCTTTGTTCTCTTCCGCACGGACTTTCAGGATCAGCCCGGCGCCACCGTCTTCCAGCAACGCCTCGCCATGTTGCAGGGTCACCCGCCCGCTGCGCACCACCGCGACCTGCCCCAGAACCGTCTTGCTGCTGGTGCTTTCCAGCTTGCGGAACAGCGGCCGCAACGGCCGGCACAGCGTGGCGGCCAGCGGCGCCGCCAGGAACAGCGCGCCCACCGCCACCACGGCACCCAACGGGTAGCGCAGCCAGCCGAGCGGCAATGCGCTGAGCAGCCACAGCTGGACGAAGTAGCAGAGGAACCAGGCGAAGAAGGACAGCAGGGTCAGCACCAGGGTGACCGGTACGCCGTTGAGTTTCAGCTTCGCCAGCAGCGCGGCGAGGCCTTCGGCCTGGCCGGCGCCATCGACGACCGATTCGGCGTCGAGATCGAGCACGTCGATCTCGACCATGCCCAGGGCGACGATGCCCCAGTAGATGATCGCGAGGATCAGAAGAAAGCTGAACAGCACGGTCGGGAACGACAGCGCCGTCTGCAGGAAACCTTCCATTGTCGCTCTATCCCTGAAAAACAGGCCCGGACGCCTTCGCCGGGCCGACGGCCGCTCAGGCCTTGCCCTTTTCCTTCAGGCGCGCCAGCACGCCATCCACGCTGTTGCCCGAAGCCTTGATCCCGGCCGCGCGCAGCTTGGCGTCCAGCGCATCGTCCGGCGCCGCCGCGCTGGCCAGCTCGGCAGCGGCGTCCATGGTCGCGGCGCGCTCGGCCTGGCGCTGCTTGATGCGTTCCAGGGAGTCCACCGCGGTCTGCAGCTTGCTCTTCGAGTTGCCGTAGCGCTGGGCCACGGCCATCTGTGCCTTCTGCACGCTTTCGGTGGCCTTGACCGTATCCACCTGCTGCTTGAGCTGGCGGATGTTGCCCTCGGCCTGGGTCACCGCCTTGCGCAACTGCGCCACGCTGGCGGCGAATTCGGCGACCTGGGCGCGCTCCCCTTCGAGCTGGCTCTCCAGGGTGGCGATCTTCTCCGCCACTTCGCGGGCCAGTTCCTCGTTGCCGGCCTCGAGTGCCTTGAGCGCGTACTGCTCGTATTCGGCGACCTGGGCCGCGGCCTTCTCAACCCGCTCCTGGGCCAGGCGGTGGCGGGCCATGATCGAGGCCAACGCCTCCCGCGACTTGCGCAGCTCGACATCGGCGTCGCGGATTTCCTGGTCGAGGATGCGCAGCGCCTGGCTGTCGACGATCGCCTCGCCGACTTCGTTGGCTCCGCCGCGCAGTGCGCTCAGCAGCTTGCTCCATACCGTCATGATGGTGTCCTCCCTCAGGCCCGGGCTTTCAGGTAGCCGGCGTAGACTTCCGTGGCGCGGATCACGTTGCCGGCCAGGGTTTCGATCTCGTGCAGCACGCTGGCCAGCGACGAAGTCGTGCTCAACGCGCCGAACATGCTGTAGCAGCGCTCCTCGCCCGGCAGGTTGAGCAGGCCGATGCTCGACAGCGGGAACAGTTGCCGGCTGAGCAGGACCTCTTCATTGAAGGCGGCCGCATCGGTAACGTCGCTTTCCGGCCAGAGCAGCGCCTCGACGATGATCTGCTCGCCCTGCGGGGCGACGAACACCGGCAGGTCGCCGTATTCGCGCATGATCACGTAGAGGCTCGCCTCCGCCCCCTCGATCAGCTCGATCTGGGCCTCGCCGCTGCTGAACAGCTCGGTGCCGCTCAGGGCCTCGGCCAGCGAGCGAGCGTTCCATACCCGGGCTTCCGTCATGTCTTTCTCCTTCTCCAAATGAGCCGCTCCGGCAGCGGGGCGACGCAGCATCCGCTCGATGCCGGCGAGCGCCACGGCGTTCTCCGGCAAGATCCAGACTTCCTTCTTCACCAGGCCCTGCTCGCGCAGGCGCTGGCGAAAGACACGCTGATAATGGGCTGACGATTTCCGTTCCATGGATTCACACTACGAAATTACATGTAAGACTTCAATAGCTCACATGTAAGAAATTCGAACACGCGCACGACCACGCCCCGGACCTGCCGGAGCGTCGGAGAACTGAAGGGGAAAGGGGGAACGGAACGACATGGGGGCCTCCCTGGCTCACTGTTGGCGCGCTACATCCTGTATCGACGCCTGCATTAAACCCTCTATGCAAAAAGAATTGAAGGACCGCCGAGCGCATGAAGGAAAAATGGGAAACGTCTCACCTTCACCGGGACGCCTGCCCAGCCCTTCGGGAAATGCTCTAGGCTATGCGCACACAGCAGCCCGACGGACACTCCATGGAACATTCGCGCAAACCGCTGGCCGGCCTGAAGGTGGTCGAGCTCGGCACCCTGATCGCCGGTCCCTTCGCCTCGCGAATCTGCGCCGAGTTCGGCGCCGAGGTGATCAAGATCGAATCGCCCGATGGCGGCGACCCGCTGCGCAAATGGCGCAAGCTCTACGAAGGCACCTCGCTGTGGTGGTTCGTCCAGGCACGCAACAAGCAGTCGCTGACCCTCAATCTCAAGCACGCCGAAGGTCTGGCGATCCTCAAGCGCCTGCTCGGCGAGGCCGACATCCTGATCGAGAACTTCCGCCCCGGCGTGCTGGAGAAACTCGGCCTGGGCTGGGACGTCCTCCACGCGCTGAACCCGCGCCTGGTGATGGTGCGCCTGTCGGGCTTCGGCCAGACCGGGCCCTACAAGGACCAGCCAGGCTTCGGCGCGGTCGGCGAGTCGATGGGCGGGCTGCGCTACATCACCGGCTTCGAGGATCGCCCGCCAGTGCGCACCGGAATCTCCATCGGCGACTCGATCGCCGCCCTCTGGGGCGTCATCGGCGCGCTGATGGCCCTGCGCCACCGGGAGGTCAACGGCGGTCAGGGACAGGTGGTCGACGTCGCGCTCTACGAGGCGATCTTCGCCATGATGGAAAGCATGGTCCCGGAGTTCGACGTGTTCGGCTTCATCCGCGAGCGCACCGGCAACATCATGCCCGGCATCACGCCCTCCTCCATCCATACCAGCGCCGACGGCCGCCATGTGCAGATCGGCGCCAACGGCGACGCGATCTTCCGCCGCTTCATGCAGGCCATCGGCCGCGACGACCTGGCCGAAGATCCGCAACTGGCGAGCAACGATGGCCGCGACGCGCGCCGCGACGAACTCTACGGGGTGATCGATCGCTGGGTCGCCTCGCTGCCACTGGACGAGGTACTGGCGGTGCTGGCGCGGGCCGAAGTGCCGGCCAGCCGAATCTACTCCGCCGAAGACATGTTCAGCGATCCGCAATTCCTCGCTCGCGAGATGTTCCTCTCGGCACGCTTGCCGGATGGCAAGCCGTTCCGCATACCTGGCATCGTACCCAAGCTGTCTGCCACGCCAGGCTCGGCGGATTGGGTAGGGCCGGAACTGGGCGAGCATACCGATGCCCTGCTCGCCGGCCTGGGCTACGACACCGAGCGCATCGCCGCCCTGCGCCGGGAAGGCGCTATCTGAACGATACGCGAGCCCCTACCGGTGCCCAGCGGCAGGCGCCTCTCCCCCACCTGTCCATCCAGGGAGAGGGGGGGTATCCGCACATTTCCACGGCCATGGCGCCATCCGGAAAGAGCCGCTGCACCGGCGCGCTCCTGCGGCCTGACGGCCCGAAGCGAAACGCGCCTCTCGAACGAGACGGCGCTAGCGCGACGAATACAGCAACACGTGATCCCGCTCGCGGAAGGTTGCCAGCACGTCTTCCTCCATCCGCCCGACCAGCACCTGCAATTCGCGGCGAATGGTCTGCACGGCATCCTCGAGATAGCTTTCGTCGTTCAACTGCACCTTGGCGATGACCCGCTGCAACAGGGTTTCTCCCTGTGGGTCGACCAATGTCACCACCCGCCCGCCATCGGGCCGGGGCTGGCTGAGGGTGAAGGGATGGGGAGCGAAGGCATCGGCCAGTCGTTGCTTCAGGCTGTCCAAGTCGGGTCTCCTGTTTCGACGATAAGACTCGTCAGAGACCGAAAAAACGCGAATTGGGTTCGTCCAACCAGGAATTTACCGGACTAACGGCAGAATTCGGCAAAAGGCCATGAACCAGCACATAAGGGAAATGCCGGCGAAAAGTGCCAACCATCCCGCCTGCGCGCAACGCCCTCACCCACCTGAAATGGCAATATCGGGCTCGCCCGCCAGGTAGTGACAACGAGCCTTCCCACCAGCGCATCGAGCAGCGAGGACCTCATGTCGGCCATCGCTCCCCTGCGCGGCGCCTGGCGCGCCTTCCTCCTCGCGTCGGCATTCGCCGCCGTCCTTAGAGAAGGCATGAAAAAGCCCGCCATCAAGGCGGGCTTCTTCCTTTCACGACAGACTCAGAGCGGCTTGCCGCGATTGCCGTGCTGGCTGACGAAAGCCTGTACCTTGGCCAGCTCGTTCGGCAATACGGTGCAGCGCTCCTCGCGCTCGAACAGATCGGCGAGGTGCGCCGGCAGCGCCGGCGCCTGGCCGATACCGGCCTTCTCCACCGCCTCGGGGAACTTGACCGGGTGCGCGGTGCCCAGGATCACCATCGGCACGCCCAGGCTGCGCCGGCATTCGCGGGCGGCGCGCACGCCGATGGCGGTGTGCGGGTCGAGCAGCTCGCCACAGGAGCGGTAAACCTCGGCGATGGTCTCGCAGGTCTGCTCGTCGCTGACCGCCAGGGAATCGAACAGCTTGCGCGCCTCGGTCCAGCGCTCGTCCTCCACCGACAGCCTGCCGCTGGCCTTGAAGGCGTCCAGCAGCTCGGCGACGGCCTTGCCGTTGCGGCCGTGCAGGTCGAACAGCAGGCGTTCGAAGTTGGAGGAGACCATGATGTCCATCGACGGCGACAGCGACGGGTGCAGGGTGTCCTTGTCGTAGCGGTTGCCGCTCATGAAGCGGTGCAGGATGTCGTTGCGGTTGGTCGCGACGATCAGTTGGCTGACCGGCAGACCCATGTTGCGCGCCAGGTAGCCGGCGAAGATGTCGCCGAAGTTGCCGGTCGGCACCGAGAACGCCACCGAGCGGTGCGGCGCGCCGAGCTGCAGCGCGGCGTGGAAGTAGTAGACGATCTGGGCCATGATCCGCGCCCAGTTGATCGAGTTCACCGCCACCAGGCGGGTACCCTTGAGGAAGCCCTGGTCGGCGAAGCTGGCCTTGACCATCTCCTGGCAGTCGTCGAAGTTGCCTTCGATGGCGATGTTGTGGATGTTGTCGCCGAGGATGGTGGTCATCTGCCGGCGCTGCACCTCGGACACGCGGTTGTACGGGTGCATGATGAAGATGTCGACGTTGTCGCAGCGACGGCAGCCTTCGATGGCCGCGGAGCCGGTATCGCCGGAAGTGGCGCCCATGATCACCACGCGCTCGCCGCGCTTGGCCAGCACATGGTCGAGCAGGCGGCCGAGCAGTTGCAGGGCGAAGTCCTTGAACGCCAGGGTCGGGCCATGGAACAGCTCGAGCACCCACTCGTTGCCGTTCAGCTGGCGCAGCGGCGCCACCGCGTCATGAGCGAAGACGCCGTAGGTTTCCTCGAGGATCTTCTTGAAATCGGCGTCGGCGATGCTACCGGCGACGAACGGGCGCATCACCCGGAAGGCCAGTTCGTGGTACGGCAGGCCGGCCCAGGAAGCGATCTCCTCGAGGGTGAAGCGCGGCAGGTTTTCCGGGACGTAGAGACCGCCGTCGCTGGCCAGGCCGGCGAGGAGGACGTCTTCGAAGTTCAGGGCGGGCGCTTGGCCGCGGGTACTGATGTAACGCATGTTCAAAACCTTCGCTGTGGTCGCGGGACCGCGAACGGCGCCCGCGCTCGATCAATTCAGTTGTTCGACACGGATGCGCACCACCGGCCCGGACACGCCTTCCAGCGCTTCCAGGGCGGCGATGGCATCGTTGATGCGTTGTTCGATGACCCGGTGGGTAACCAGGATCATCGGCACCAGGCCGTCCTGTTCCTCGGCCTCCTTCTGCATGATCGATTCGATGTTGATGCCGCGCTCGGACAGGATGGTGGCCACCTGGGCCAGTACGCCCGGATGGTCCTTGGCCTGGATGCGCAGGTAGTAGGCGCTTTCGCAGGCCTCGATCGGCAGGATCGGGTGATCGGACAGCGCGTCCGGCTGGAACGCCAGGTGCGGCACGCGGTTCTCCGGATCGGAAGTCATGGCGCGGACCACGTCGACCAGGTCGGCGACCACCGACGAGGCAGTCGGCTCCATGCCGGCGCCGGCGCCGTAATAGAGGGTGGAACCGACGGCGTCGCCGTTGACCATCACCGCGTTCATCACGCCGTTGACGTTGGCGATCAGGCGGTCCGAGGGAATCAGGGTCGGGTGCACGCGCAGCTCGAAGCCGCTCTCGGTGCGGCGCGCCACGCCCAGGTGCTTGATGCGGTAGCCGAGGGCGTCGGCGTAGTTGACGTCGGCGCTGGTCAGCTTCGAGATGCCTTCGGTGTAGGCCTTGTCGAACTGCAGCGGGATGCCGAAGGCGATCGAGGCGAGGATGGTCAGCTTGTGCGCGGCGTCGATGCCTTCCACGTCGAAGGTCGGGTCGGCCTCGGCGTAGCCCAGGGCCTGGGCCTCGGCGAGGACGTCGGCGAAGGTCCGGCCCTTCTCGCGCATCTCGCTGAGGATGAAGTTGCCGGTGCCATTGATGATTCCGGCCAGCCAGTTGATACGGTTGGCCGAGAGGCCCTCGCGGATCGCCTTGATCACCGGGATGCCGCCGGCGACCGCGGCCTCGAAGGCGACGATCACGCCCTTCTCGCGGGCCTTGGCGAAGATCTCGTTGCCATGCACGGCGATCAGCGCCTTGTTCGCGGTGACCACGTGCTTGCCGTTCTCGATGGCCTTGAGCACCAGCTCATGGGCCAGGGTGTAGCCGCCGATCAGCTCGACGACCACATCGATCTCGGGATTGCAGGCCACCTCGAAGATATCGGCGGTGATGGGGGTCGCGCCGGTGTCGCACTTCGGGTTCGGCCGGCGGGCGGCGATCTGCGCAACCTCGATGCCGCGCCCGGCACGGCGGGCAATCTCCTCGGCGTTGCGTTTGAGCACATTGAAGGTACCGCCACCGACGGTCCCCAACCCACAGATGCCTACTTTGACCGGATTCACGCTGGAACTCCCCATCTCACCTACGACGGCCGGACGCGCCGGCCTGCTATGGTTCCCCGATCGAATCGAGGTTTGACGCGACCACTGTAAGGGCCACGAAGCATCCTGGCGATGGATTCCGCCGCCGAGGGCGGCCGGGATCGCCAATGATGAAAACAAAAGAGCCGCACATTACGAAGCGGCTCTTTATTAGTCAATTGTTCGGCAGGCCCGGCGCTACTTGGCCTCCAGCGCCAGCTTGGCCAACTGCTTGGCCGGCTGGTAGCCGGGGAGCAACTGGCCGTTGGCCAGGACGATCGCCGGCGTACCCTGCACCCCGACCATCTGACCCATCTGGAACTGCTTGTCCACCGGGTTCTTGCACTCGGAGGACTTGACCTCCTTGCCGTTCATCATGGCGTCCATCGCCTTGGTCGGCTCCTTCGCACACCAGACCGCCTGCAATTGCTTGTCGCCGGCCGATTGCGGGCCCTGCCGCGGGAACGCCATGTAGCGCACCTCGATGCCCTGTTCGGTCAGGTCCGGCACTTCGGCGTGCAGCTTCTGGCAGTACGGGCAGGTGGTGTCGGTGAACACGGTGATGTGCGCCTTGGCCTGGCCCTTGGCCGGATAGACCACCATCTCGCTGGCGGGTACGCCGTTGATCGCCTTGGCGATCGCCTGGCTCTCGGCCTTCTCGGTCAGGTTGACCGGCTTGCCGTCCTTCACCTGGTACAGGTAGCCCTGCATGACGAACTGGCCGTCGGCGCTGGCATAGAGCACCCGGCCGCCTTCCAGCTGCACCTGGTAGAGCCCCGGCAGCGGACTGCTGGCGATGGAATCGATGGGCAGATCCGGCTGCAGGGCCTGCAGGGTCTTGCGGATGTTCTGATCGGCATTGTCTGCCAGGGCCAGGGTACTGATCAGGCCGAGGGCGGCAGCAGCCAGAAAACGGGTCACGCGCATGTGTCACTCCTGTCGTGCGGTCGGCGAAGCCTACCATAGACCGCCGGCCCGACGGGTCCGACGCTTGTCGCAGAACGCTACGAAAGCGCCTCTTTTCGGATAGGTCCGGACTTTTCGGACAAAGCGTCAGCCGCGCGGATGATGGCGGGCGTGCAGGTCCTGCAAGCGGGCCCGGGCGATATGGGTGTAGATCTGGGTGGTCGACAGGTCGCTGTGGCCGAGCAGCATCTGCACCACCCGCAGGTCGGCGCCATGGTTGAGCAGGTGGGTGGCGAAGGCATGGCGCAGGGTGTGCGGCGAGATCGACTTGCCGATCGCCGCCACCTGCGCATGGCGCTTGATGCGATGCCAGAAGGTCTGGCGGGTCATCTGCTCGCCACGCAGGCTGGGGAACAGCACATCGCTGGGGCGTCCGCCGAGCAGGTCGGCGCGCGCCTCGCGCAGGTAGCGTTCGAGCCAGCCGATGGCTTCCTCGCCGAGCGGCACCAGGCGCTCCTTGCTGCCCTTGCCGAAGACCTTGACCACGCCCTGGCGCAGGTTGACCTGCTCGAGGGTCAGGCCGACCAATTCGCTGACCCGCAGCCCGCAGGCATACAGCACCTCGAGCATGGTGCGGTCGCGCAGGCCGAGTGGATCGTCGACTTCCGGCGCGGCCAGCAGGGCTTCGACGTCCGCTTCCGACAGTGACTTGGGCAGCGGTTTGCCCAACTGCGGCAGGTCCACCTGCAAGGTGGGATCCTCGGCGATCAGGCCGTCGCGCAGGCAATAGCGGTAGAAACCGCGCAGGCCGGAAAGGAAGCGCGCCGTCGAGCGGGCCTTGTAGCCCTGCTCCAGGCGCCAGGCCAGATGGTCGAGGATGGCGTCGCGGCCCACCCCTTCCAGGCGCAGACCGCGGCCGTCGAGCCAGGCATTGAACTGCTCGAGGTCGTTGCGATAAGCCTCGCGGGTGTTGTCGGCGAGGCCTTTTTCCAGCCACAGGGCGTCGAGGAAACGGTCGATCAGGGGATGTTCGAGGGTACTCATGGATGAAGGCTGCGAACCAAATGAAAGCGCGGCTAGTCTTTCATAGCCTGGGCGCTATCGCGAGCGTTGGCCGTCATCGCCACGTAATGGTTAGTCAGGCCGGTCGACAGGAGGTCGGCCGGCTTCCCGTGCCCGCGGGAAAAAGCGGAGCCATGTGGCTCGATGGTTCGCCCCGGCTCAGGACGAGCGGGGCGACGCTGACAAGGAATCCTCGATGGACCAGAACGCTATCCTGCTCGCCCTGGGCGGCATCGGTGCCGCCGCCCTGCTCAGTCAATGGCTGGCCTGGCGCCTGCGCCTGCCAGCCATTCTTTTCCTGCTGCTGTCCGGGATCGTCGCCGGCCCCCTGCTCGGCTGGCTCGACCCGGACGAGATGTTCGGCCCCCTGCTGTTCCCGCTGGTATCCCTGGCGGTGGCGCTGATCCTCTTCGAGGGCAGCCTGACCCTGCATTTCAGCGAATGGAAGGAAATCGGCACCGTGGTGCACCGGATGGTGACCATCGGCGCGCTCTCGACCTGGGGCGTGATCGCCCTGGCCGCCCACTACCTGCTCGACTTCAGCTGGGAAATGGCCCTGCTGTTCGGCACCCTGACCCTGGTCACCGGGCCCACGGTGATAGTCCCGATGCTGCGGGTGGTCCGGCCCAAGGCCGCGGTGGCGAACATCCTGCGCTGGGAAGGCATCGTCATCGATCCCATCGGCGCCCTGCTGGCGGTCGTGGTGTACAGCTTCATCATCTCCAGCGGCGAAGGCGACGGCTGGCTGCACAGCCTGCAGACCTTCGGCGGGGTGATCCTCTGCGGCAGCCTGTTCGGCATCCTCGGTGGCTGGGCGCTGGGCGTCGTCCTGCGTCGCCACTGGCTGCCGGACTATCTGCACAACCTGGCGACGCTGGCCGCGGTGCTGGGCGTGTTCATCGCCTCGAACCGGGTGATGCACGAATCCGGGCTGCTCGCCGTGACCCTGATGGGCATGGGCCTGGCCAACATGAAGGGCGTCGACGTACGGCAGATCCTGCACTTCAAGGAAAACCTCAGCGTCCTGCTGATTTCCGGCCTGTTCATCCTCCTCGCCGCGCGCCTGGACATCAATGCCCTGCTCGGCCTGGGCCCGGCGGCGCTGCTGGTGCTGCTGCTGATCCAGTTCGTCGCCCGTCCGCTGAACGTGGCGCTGTCGACCTGGGGCTCGCCGCTGAGCTGGCGCGAACGCGCCCTGCTCAGCTGGATCGCCCCGCGCGGGATCGTCGCCGCGGCGGTCTCGGCGATCTTCGCCATCCGCCTGGGCGCCGAAGGCCATGCCCAGGCGGCGCTGCTGGTGCCGCTGACCTTCCTGGTGATCATCGGCACGGTGGTCCTGCAAAGCGCCACCGCGCGCCCCCTGGCCCGCCTGCTGAAGGTCGCCGAGCCCTCGCCCAGCGGCTACCTGATCGTCGGCGCCAATCCGGTCGGGCGCGCCATCGGCAAGGCCCTGAAGAGCCTCGGCAGCCGCGTGCTGCTGACTGATTCGAGCTGGGAAAACATCCGCGCCGCGCGGATGGACAACCTGCCCACCTATTTCGGCAATCCCACCTCGCAGCATGCCGAAGCCCACCTCGACCTGGTCGGTATCGGCCACCTGCTGGGCGTGTCCCCGGCCGGCGAGCTGAACACCCTGGCGGCGATGCGTTTCCGCCACGAGTTCGGCCACCGCCAGTTGTTCGGCCTGCCGACCAGCCAGGAAGCCAAGCGCACCGACAAGCACCGCTCCAGCGACGAGCACCGTGGCCGCCCGCTTGGCCAGCGGCCGCTGACCTACGCGCAGTTCGCCAGCCTGCTGTCGCGCGGCGCGGAAATGCGTACCACCCTGCTGACCGACAATTTCGGCTGGAACGAGTACCAGGCGCTGCACGGCGAGTCGGCGGTCCTGCTGTTCGCCCGCGACCCGAACGGCCGGATGCACGTCGCCACCCCGCAGACCACGCTCACGCCCGGCACAGGCTGGACGCTGCTCTCGCTGATCGAGGCGGAACCGTCAGTCAGCAAGTCGCAGGCCACGGAAATCGCCGACTAGACTTCAACGAGTCGACGAAAGAGGGCCGTCACCCTATCCAAGGTTGGGTGACAAACGAAGCACACGAAGAGGATGATTGCATCTAGCCATCATCCTCTTTTTTCATCAGGCCACCACCATGTCCAATCAACAACATTCCCGTCTGGGCCAGATCCTGATCAACAAGGGGCTGATCAGCGCCGCCCAACTGGACGCCGCGATCCAGGCGCAGTTGACCAACCGCAAGCGCCTGGGCGAAACCCTGATCGAACAGGGCCTGCTGAGCGAACGGCAACTGAGGAAGGCACTGAAGAAGCAGACCAGCCTGCGCCTTGCCGCGACCCTGGTCGCCGCCCTGCTCAGCCCGTTCCAGATGGCCAGCGCCGACATCCAGCGTATGCAGCCGCCAGCGGCCATGGGCCGCCAGGAACTGCCGAAGAGCCTGCGTCCGCTGACCGACGTCGAGATGAGCAACGTCAACGCCCAAGGCCTCAATGAAAGCCTCGAGGGCCTGTTTCTGAAGGCCGAGGGCGGCGACGGCCTGGCCGCGGTGAAGCAACTGGCGAAGCTGGTGATGCCGGTGCTCGACAGCCTGGAAGCGGAAACCTCGATGAGCGACGTGCGCTACGACACCGGCAAGACGCAGAGCACGCTCAACCCCGACGGCTCGGTCAACCTGCGCCTGCCAAGCAGTATCGGCGAGGTGCGTTTCGACAACATCCGCATCGCCGGCGCGCCGCGCGAGCAGACCTTCGGCAGCGTGAGCCTGCAGCAGATCGATCTGTCCCAGGCCTCCCTGAAGATCAGCCTGCGGCCCTGAATCCAACGCCCGAGGGTGGTCGTCCAGGACCATGAAAAAAGGCACCCGAAGGTGCCTTTTCGTTGCCTGGCTCAAGCCGCCTGGCTGGCCGGGAATCCCGGCAGGACCGGAACCGGACGTTTTTCATCGTCGATGGCGACAAAGCTGAACAGGCCGTGTATGGCCTTCTCGCGGCCGTCGGCGTACATGCTTTCCAGGTACACCTCGACCTCCACCTTGAGGCTGGTGTTGCCGACCTTGACCACCCGGCCGACCAGTTCGACGATCGAGCCCGCCGGAATCGGATGGTTGAAGTCGATGCGATCGGTGGAAACGGTCACCAGCGGCAGGCGGCAGAAACGCGTGGCGGTGATGAACGAGACCTCGTCCATCCAGGCCAGCGCGGTACCGCCGAACAGGGTGTTGTGGTGGTTGGTGGTGGGCGGGAATACCGCCTTGGTCACACGGGTTTCGGAAAGCTCGGTGCGACGCAGGATTTCTTGCTCTCTGGGGGTCATGCCACGAATACCGGATGGAGTGGCTGCCCGGGTGCCGCGGATGTTGTACTGGTTATGCGCTGCCGTGGGCAGTAGGAAGCGCCGCCGGAAAGGCGAACGCCAGGCATGAAAAAAGCAGCCCTCGGGCTGCTTTTCTCGGAGAAGAACCGGATTAGACCAGTTTTTCCTTGATGCGCGCGGCCTTGCCGGACAGGGCGCGGAGGTAGTACAGCTTGGCCTTGCGCACGTCGCCGCGACGCTTGACGCTCAGGCTGTCGACGATCGGGCTGTAGGTCTGGAAGGTACGCTCTACGCCTACGCCGTTGGAGATCTTGCGCACGGTGAAGGCGCTGTTCAGGCCACGGTTGCGCTTGGCGATGACGACGCCTTCGAAGGCCTGCAGACGCTGACGGTCGCCTTCCTTCACCTTGACCTGGACGATCACGGTGTCGCCGGGGGCGAACGCCGGGATCTCTTTGTTCATCTGTTCAGCTTCGATCTGCTGAATGATCTTGTTGGTCATGCTGTGCTCCTAAGACCGGCAATCGGCCAGCCATCGATACGTTAACTATCGTCCCGCTGACGGATATATTCCGCCAGCAGCTTCTGCTCTTCTCCAGAAAGCGAGCGGCTATCCAGAAGATCGGCGCGTCGTTCCCAGGTCCGCCCAAGGGCCTGCTGCAAACGCCAACGCCGGATGTGTTCATGGTTGCCACTGAGCAACACTTCAGGAACACGTTTGTCCGCGTACACCTCGGGTCGGGTGTAGTGCGGGCAGTCGAGCAGGCCATCCGTGAAGGAGTCCTCCTCGGCGGAATCTGCATGACCCAATGCACCGGGCAGCAACCGCGTCACTGCATCGACCAGCACCATGGCCGGCAATTCACCGCCGGACAGGACATAATCGCCGATCGACCATTCTTCATCGACGTGCTCTTCGATGAAGCGCTCGTCGATGCCTTCGTAGCGCCCGGCGATGAGGATCAACGCTTCCTCTTCGGCCAGTTCGCGTACGCCCGCCTGCGTCAGCTGGCGGCCTTGCGGCGAAAGGTAGATCACCTTCGCCTTCCTGCCCCCGGCGGCTTGCCTGGCATCCGCCAGCGCGCCCTCCAGAGGCTTGATCTTCATCACCATGCCCGGGCCACCGCCGAAGGGCCGGTCGTCCACCGTCTGGTGGCGGTCCTCGGTGTAGTCCCGTGGATTCCAGCAGGTCAGCGTGAGCAACCCCTGCTTTACCGCACGGCTGGTGATGCCATAGTCACTGATCGCGCGGAACATCTCCGGAAAGATGCTGACGACGCCCACCCACAAACGCTTGTCCATGGATGATCAGAAGTCCGCGTCCCAGTCCACCCGCATCTCGCCAGCGGCCAGGTCGATCGACAGCACGCACTGCCCGGTATAGGGCAACAGGCGCTCGCGGTCGTCCAGGCTGCCCGCGCAGGGCTTGACCACCATGACATCGTTGGCACCGGTTTCCAGCAGATGGTCGATCACGCCGAGCAACTGCCCGCCCTGGTCGATCACCTTCAGGCCTTCCAGCTGGTGCCAGTAGTACTCACCTTCCTCGAGAGAGGGCAACTCGCTACGCGGGATGCAGATCTCGTAACCGGTGAAGGTGCGGGCCTCTTCGCGATCGTCGAGCCCCTTGAGCTTGGCGGCCAGGACCTTGCCATGCAGGCGCCCCCTGACCAGCTCGGCCTGCCGGGTCTCGCCGTCGCGCCGGAGCGTCCAGCGGCGATAGTCCAGCAGGTTGTCCAACGGGTCGGTAAAGGAATACACCTTCACCTCACCGCGGATGCCGTACACCGAAACGATCTTGCCGATCACGACCAGGTCGTCGGCGGGTGTCGGCATTTCACTCATGACGGCTTAGGCGTTGGCCTTGGCAGCGTCCTTGAGCAGCTGAGCGACGCGCTCAGACGGCTGTGCACCCTGGCCGAGCCAGTAGGTGGCACGCTCCTGGTCGACGGACAGACGCACTTCGCCACCAGTCGCAACCGGGTTGAAGAAACCGATGCGCTCGACGAAGCGACCATCGCGCGCATTGCGGCTGTTGGTCACGGTCAGGTGGTAGAAGGGGCGCTTTTTGGAGCCGCCACGAGCAAGACGGATGGTTACCATGTGAACTTCGTTCCTGTAGTCGGTGCTTGCAAAATGAATGCACGCTGGGCCCACGGCCCGAAAGGCCGCATATTCTAAGGATTATCGGGGAATTTGCAAATCTCTTTTTCGGCCACCCATCGGCCGGCGCGGAGAGCGCGAGAAGCGCGCGGTCCGCCCGCCGGCCGACGGAGCGGAACCGCCGGCGTGGCCAGCGGCCGCGCGTCCGATCAAAGCTTGGGCATGCCCCCCGGGAACATGCTGCCCATGCCTCGCATCATCCTGGCCATGCCGCCCTTGGCGGTGACCTTCTTCATCATCTTCTGCATCTGCTTATGCTGCTTGATCAGCCGGCCGACGTCCTGCACCTGGGTACCGGAGCCAAGGGCGATGCGGCGCTTGCGCGAGCCGCTGATCATTTCCGGATCGCGCCGTTCGCCGGGCGTCATCGAGTTGATGATCGCCTCCATCTGCTTGAACTGCTTCTCCGCCGCGCCCTGGGCATTGCCCATCTGCGCCAGGTTGACCCCGCCGAGCATCGGCAGCTTGTCCATGAGCCCGCCGAGGCCGCCCATGTTCTTCATCTGTTGCAACTGGTCGCGGAAGTCCTCCAGGTCGAAGCCCTTGCCCTTCTTGATCTTCTTCGCCAGCTTCTCGGCCTTGTCGCGGTCGAGGTTCTGCTCGGCCTGCTCGATCAGGCTGAGCACATCGCCCATGCCGAGGATCCGCGAGGCCACGCGGTCGGGATGGAACGGATCGAGCGCTTCGCTCTTCTCGCCCATTCCGAGGAACTTGATCGGTTTGCCGGTGATGGCCCGCACCGACAGCGCGGCACCACCACGCGCGTCGCCGTCGACCTTGGTCAGGACCACGCCGGTCAGCGGCAAGGCGTCATTGAAGGCCTTGGCGGTGTTGGCGGCGTCCTGGCCGGTCATGGCGTCGACCACGAACAGGGTCTCCACCGGCTTGATCGCCGCGTGCACCTGCCTGATCTCGTCCATCATGTCGGCGTCGATGTGCAGGCGGCCTGCGGTATCGACGATCACCACGTCGATGAACTTCAGCCTGGCCTCGCGGATCGCCGCCTCGGCGATGGCCACCGGCTTCTGGCTGACATCGGAAGGAAAGAAGGTCACGCCGACCTCGCCCGCCAGGGTTTCCAGCTGCTTGATCGCGGCGGGACGGTAGACGTCGGCGGAAACCACCATCACCGACTTCTTCTTCCGTTCCTTAAGGAAGCGCGCCAGCTTGCCCGCGGTGGTGGTCTTGCCCGCACCCTGCAGGCCGGCCATCAGGATCACCGCCGGCGGCGCGACGCTCAGCGCCAGGTCCTCGTTGGCCGCGCCCATCAGCTCCTCGAGCTCGGCGCGGACGATCTTCACGAACGCCTGTCCCGGGGTCAGGCTCTTCGAGACCTCGGTACCGACGGCGCGCTCCTTGACCTTGTTGACGAAGTCCTTGACCACCGGCAGGGCCACGTCGGCCTCGAGCAGGGCCATGCGCACTTCGCGCAGAGTGTCCTTGATGTTGTCCTCGGTCAGCTTGGCCTTGCCGGTGACATGGCGAAGCGTCTGCGAGAGGCGGTCTGTAAGGTTTTCGAACATGCGCGATCCTTCCACGGGGGTTGCGGCAAGCGGCGGATTATAACCAAGAGCGCGTCGCGGGACACGCGATGAAAGACGGAGTGTGTGTCCGGCGACGACCGGGGGCCAGCCTCAAGTCCTTGATTTGCCGACGCGTTCCGTCTTTGCCGGGACGACTGCCCGGCCAGGAGGTCGCGGCGCCCGCGGCAGGCGGTCCGCCAACCCGGCCACAGGCACGAGAGAACTGTTCGCAACGGCTTTCTCGCGACGCTCGTTCTATGCCAAACTCCCTCCCTTTCGGGCCCGCGATTACAAGGACTTATGCATCCCCTGCTGCCCAGCCTCATCGCTGCTGTTCTCTACCTCGGCACCACCGCCTACCACGGCGCCTGCCTGGCCAGGCGCACCACGCCGGGCAAACCCCTGCTGCTCGGGTTCGGCATCCTCGCGCTGGCCGCCCACGCCTTCAGCCTCTACCAGCAATTGCTGACCCCGGCCGGACTGGTGCTGGACTTCTTCAACGCCGCCAGCCTGATCGCCGCCGCGGTGATCCTCCTGACCCTGCTGGCGACCCTGCGGATACCGGTGGAGAACCTGCTCCTTCTTTTATTCCCGCTGGGCGCCCTCACCACCCTGCTGGCGGTATTCATCCCCCACGGCACCGTCGAGCCGATCAACGAGCAGCCGGGCATCCTCGCCCATATCCTGCTGTCGATCCTGGCCTATGGCCTGCTCACCATCGCGGTGTTCCAGGCGCTGTTGCTGCTGCTCCAGGACTATCGCCTCAAGCACAAGCACCCGTCCGGGCTGATCCGCAACTTCCCACCGCTGCAGACCATGGAAAGCCTGCTGTTCGGCTTTCTCTGGGGTGGCTGGTCGCTGCTCTCGCTGTCCCTGCTGTCCGGCTGGCTGTTCGTCGACAACCTGTTCGCCCAGCATCTGGCGCACAAGACCATCCTCTCCTGCTTCGCCTGGGTGGTGTTCGCCGTGCTCCTGTGGGGCCGCCACCAGCTCGGCTGGCGCGGCCACAAGGCGATCCGCTGGACCCTGGCCGGTTTCTGCCTGTTGATGTTGGCGTATTTCGGCAGCAAGCTGGTGCGGGAATTCATCCTGCACATCTGATGGGCCTCCTTCATGGATGAGCTGCACCCCGGGTACCTGGTCGGCCTGCTGGTTCTCCTGGTCGCCTGCTCGGCGTTCTTCTCCTGCGTCGAGACCGCCCTGCTCAACCTCGACCGTTACCGCCTGCGCCTGCAGGCCAAGCAAGGGCTGCGCGGGGCCCGGCGCAGCAGTTGGCTGCTGCTGCACGACGACCGCCTGCGCGGCACCCTGCTGATCGGCCGCACCCTGGTCAATGTCAGCGCCGCCGCCCTGGCCAGCTGGGCCGCGGTGCGCCACTGGGGCGTCATCGGCCTGGCCGTCGCGATCCCCGGCCTGACCCTGCTCCTGCTGCTGTTCGGCGCGCTGCTGCCGCGTCGCTACGGTGCCCTGCGCGCCGAGCGCGTGGCGCTGCCGGCGAGCCTGCCGCTGCTCCTGCTGCAACGCCTGTGCTGGCCGCTGCTGTGGCTGCTGACCGTCCTCAGCAACGCCCTGCTGCGCCTGCTCGGCGTCGCCGCGGCGGAGCGGGACGAGGGCCGCAGTCGCGACGAGGAAGCCCTGCGCCCCGCCGATAACCCGCAGGCGACCGAGGTCAGCCGCCAGGACATGCTACTCGGCCTGCTGGACCTGGAACGGGTCACGGTCAACGACCTGATGATCCCGCGCAACGAAGTCGAAGGCATCGACCTCGACGACCCGCTCGAGGACATCGTCGAGCAGTTGCGCACCACCAGCCACACGCGCCTGCCGGTGTACCGCGACGACGTCAACCAGATCGAAGGCATCGTCCACATGCGGCAGATCGCGCGCCTGCTGACCCAGGGCCGGCTGACCAAGGACAACCTCCGCCAGGCTTGCGTCGAGCCGTACTTCGTGCCGGAAAGCACGCCGCTGTCGACCCAACTGGTGAACTTCCAGAAGGAAAAGCGCCGCATCGGCGTGGTGGTGGACGAATACGGCGAGGTGATCGGCATCGTCACCCTGGAGGACATCCTCGAAGAGATCGTCGGCGACTTCAACGACCTCGACAGCCTCGACAACCCGGACATCCAGGCCCAGGAAGACGGCAGCTTCGTCATCGACGGCAGCGCCAACCTGCGCGAGCTGAACAAGTCGCTCGGCTGGCAATTGCCCTGCGACGGGCCGAAGACCCTCAACGGCCTGGTCACCGAGGCACTGGAGCAGATTCCCGACTGCGCGGTGTGCCTGCGTATCGGCCCCTACTGCCTGGAGATCCAGCAGTCGGCGGAAAACCGCGTGAAGAGCGTGCGCGCCTGGCATCCCCGCGCCCTGGCCCCACTGCTGGAGAGCGACACCGGGGCCTGATCCGGGATTGCCGAACCCGCCCCGCGGCGCTCTATAATCGACCCAGCTTATCCAGCCCTGCCGCCGGCTCCGCCGCTACCCGCAGCCCGAGCCCCGGCCAGTCACCCGCCAGTCCCGCCTGCCCGTCCGGCCCACCGCCGACGGTCCAGCCGGCGCACGGCGCGCAGGCTCACCCTCCCTGCGCGACCGACCTCGTCCGCCCCACCCGGGCGCCGCGCCGCCGCATCGGCGCGCTGGCATAACCATCCGGCCGCACGGAAGCACTCCGTCCTGCCCTGACTGCCAGGGACCTCCCCACCATGACCGCCGCCACCCTCGCCGCCGCCCCCACTCCGGAAGCGGCCAACTCGACCACCCGGGTCGCCGTCGCCAGCTTCATCGGCACCGCCATCGAGTTCTACGATTTCTACGTCTACGCCACCGCCGCCGCCCTGGTGATCGGCCCGGTATTCTTCCCGCAGACATCCGGCACCGCGCAGATGCTCAGCGCCTTCCTCACCTTCGGCATCGCCTTTCTCGCCCGTCCGCTGGGCTCGGCGCTGTTCGGCCACTTCGGCGACCGCATCGGGCGCAAGTCGACCCTGGTCGCCTCGCTGCTGCTGATGGGGGTCTCCACCACCCTGATCGGCGTCCTCCCCGGCTACGACAGCATCGGCTACTGGGCTCCGTTGCTGCTCTGCCTGCTGCGCTTCGGCCAGGGCCTCGGCCTCGGCGGCGAATGGGGCGGCGCCGCGCTGCTGGCCACGGAGAACGCGCCGGCCGGCAAACGCGCCTGGTTCGGCATGTTTCCCCAGCTCGGCCCGTCGATCGGCTTCCTCGCCGCCAACGGCCTGTTCCTGGCCCTGGCGATGCTGCTCAGCGAGGAGCAATTCCGTGAGTGGGGCTGGCGGATCCCGTTCCTGCTCAGCGCGGCGCTGGTGATCGTCGGCCTCTATGTGCGCCTGAAGCTGGCGGAGACCCCGGTGTTCGCCAAGGCCATGGCCAGGCACGAGAGGGTGCGCCTGCCGATCGCCGAGCTGTTCGCCCAGCACTGGCGGCCGACCCTGCTCGGCGCCCTGGCGATGGTGGTGTGCTATGCGCTGTTCTATATCTCCACGGTGTTCTCGCTGAGCTACGGAGTCGCCAGCCTGGGCTTCAGCCGCGAGGAGTTCCTCGGTCTGCTGTGCCTCGCCGTGCTCTTCATGGCCGCCGCCACGCCACTCTCGGCCTGGCTCAGCGACCGCTTCGGGCGCAAGCCGGTACTGCTGCTCGGCAGCCTGGCGGCGCTCGCCTCCGGGTTCGCCATGGAGCCGCTGCTGAGCCAGGGCTCGGCATTCAGCGTCGCCCTGTTCCTCTGCATCGAATTGTTCCTGATGGGCGTCACCTTCGCCCCGATGGGCGCCCTGCTGCCGGAAATCTTCCCCACCCACGTGCGCTACACCGGCGCGTCGGCGGCCTACAACCTGGGCGGCATCCTTGGCGCATCGGTGGCGCCCTACATAGCCCAGAAGCTGGTCGGCATCGGCGGCCTGGGCTGGGTCGGCGGCTACGTCTCGGCGGCGGCGCTGCTCAGCCTGCTGGCGGTACTGTGCCTGAAGGAGACCCGCGACAACGACCTCGGCGCAGCACCCTGAATCCCGCTCAGGGGTCCGCGGCGCCACCCTCTTCCCTCGCCGCCAGCCAGTCGGCGAGGGAGGAGGCCCAGACCTGGTAGCCCAGTTGCGACGGATGAAAGCCGTCGATGGCCAGGTAGCCCGGAAGCAGGTCCAGCGAGATCGGGCAGTAGCCGGCGCCGGCCGCGCCAGCGAGATCGCGCAACGCCTCGTCGAGCAGCCGCCCGCGCCACCCCAGCAGGGCCCGCAGCAAACCGGGCAGGGCGGAGAAATGCCGCAGCGGCGGCACCGCGGTGCAGATCACCTGCGCGCCGGCCGCCTGGAAGGCTCCGATGAGGGCAGCGCAATCGGTTCGCCAGCGTTCGAGGGAGCGCAGGCCGGTGGTGTCGTTGACGCCGAAGACCAGGATCACCCGGTCGAAGAAACGTCCTTCCACCTGCGGTAGCAGGCGTTCGCGCGCCTCGCCGCTGGTGATGCCGTTCTCGCCCAGCGCCAGCCAGGCCACCGGGCGCCGCAGACGCTCGCCCAGCGCCGCGGCCAGGCGGCCGGCCAGAGCGTAGTCCAGGCAACTGGCGCCAACCCCGGCTACCGTCGACTCACCGAACAACAGCAAGCGCAGCGGCTCGCCGCTGCCGGGCTCTCCGACCAGCCCTTCGCGAGGTCCCGCCGCGGGCACCAGGCGCAAGGCCCGGCGGCGGGTACGGATAGCCAGCGGCACCACCAGTGGGAGCAACGGCAGAGCCGCCGCCCACCAGGCCAGCGATGCCAGCCGGCGCATCTCAGAGTTCGACGCGAACCGCCTGGGCGGCACGGGTCGCCTTGGCCCGCGCGGCATCGATGGACTCGTCGCGCGCCAGGGCCACCCCCATCCGCCGCTGGCCATCCACTTCCGGCTTGCCGAACAGGCGCAGCGCGGTATCCGCCTCACCCAGGGCGGCGCCGAGGTTGGCGAAGGCGACCCGGTCGGACTTGCCTTCCACCAGGATCACCGCCGAGGCCGACGGGCCGAACTGGCGGATCAGTGGGATCGGCAGGCCGAGGATCGCCCGTGCGTGCAGGGCGAACTCGGAAAGATCCTGGGAAATCAGGGTCACCAGGCCGGTATCGTGCGGGCGCGGCGACACCTCGCTGAACCACACCTGGTCGCCCTTGACGAACAGTTCGACGCCGAACAGCCCGCGTCCGCCGAGGGCCTCGGTCACCGCCCGGGCGACCCGCTCGGACTCGGCCAGGGCCTGCGCGCTCATCGCCTGCGGCTGCCAGGACTCGTGGTAGTCGCCCTTGACCTGGCGGTGACCGATCGGCGCGCAGAAAGTGGTACCGCCGACATGGCGCACGGTGAGCAGGGTGATCTCGTAGTCGAAATCGATGAAGCCCTCGACGATCACCCGGCCCTTGCCGGCGCGCCCACCTTCCTGGGCATAGTCCCAGGCCGCCTGCAGGTCGTCGAGGCCTTTCAGGACGCTCTGGCCCTTGCCCGACGAGCTCATGATCGGCTTCACCACGCAGGGGTAGCCGACGCGCTCGACGCCCAGGCGGTAGTCCTCGAAAGTATCGGCGAAGTGATAGGGCGAGGTCGGCAGGCCGAGTTCCTCGGCAGCCAACCGGCGGATGCCCTCGCGGTTCATGGTCAGTTGTGCGGCGCGGGCGGTGGGCACCACGGTGTAGCCTTCGGCCTCCAGCTCGACCAGGGTGGCGGTGGCGATGGCCTCGATCTCCGGGACTATGTAGTGTGGCTTCTCCTGCTCGATCACCGCGCGCAGGGCGGCGCCGTCAAGCATGCTGATCACGTGGCTGCGATGCGCCACCTGCATGGCCGGGGCGTTGTCGTAGCGATCGACGGCGATCACCTCGCAACCCAGGCGTTGCAGCTCGATGGCGACCTCCTTGCCCAGCTCGCCGGAGCCACAGAGAAGGACGCGGGTCGCGCTCGGCGACAGGGGGGTACCGATACGGGTCATGGACGAACCTCGGAAATGAAGGAAAACGGGTTCCACCTCAGGCGGAACCGCTGAGCAGCCCTTGCGCCTTGGCGCGTGCGAAGCAGCGGCCAAGCACCTCGCGGCGCTCGTCGTCGCTCATCAGGCCCCAGCGGGTGATCTCGGCCGCCGTGCGCTGGCAGCCGATGCAGATGTCCTGCTCGTCCAGCGCACAGACGTGGACGCAGGGCGAAGCCACCGGCCGCTCGTTCACCCCTGGTCCTCGGCGAGGTCGCGGGCGTAGCGGCGGGCGTTGTGCACATAGTGGGCGGCGCTGGCCTCGAGCATCTTCCTCTGCGGTTCGCTCAGCTCGCGCACGACCTTGCCTGGCGAGCCCATCACCAGCGAGCCGTCGGGTATTTCCCTGCCCTCGGGAATCAGCGCGTTGGCGCCGATGATGCAGTACTTGCCGATCTTCGCCCCGTTGAGGATCACCGCGTTGATCCCCACCAGGCTGTAGTCGCCCACCGTGCAGCCGTGCAGCATGGCGTTGTGGCCGACGGTGACGCCCTTGCCGAGGCTCAGCGGATACCCCATGTCGGTGTGCATCACCGCGCCGTCCTGGACGTTGCTGTGCTCGCCGATATGAATCAGTTCGTTATCGCCGCGCAGCACCGCGCCGAACCAGACGCTGGCGCCGGCGTCCAGGCGAACCTTGCCGATCACCGCGGCGGTGGGGGCGATCCAGCTGTCGGAGTGGGTTTCGACGCGGGCGTCGCCCAGGCGGTATTTCATCGCGATCTCCTCGTGGCCGGGGTCTGCGCCCCGTCGGTCAACTCAGTTTGATGAAGGAAGCCGGTGGCGTGTGCAGGTCGATGGGGTCGTCGAAAAGCAGGTTGACCAGTTCCACCACCATGATGGCGGTCAGGCCCCAGATCTTGAACTCGCCGAAACGATAGCTGGGCACGTACCAGCTGCGACCGAAGTAATCGATGCGGTGGGTGACCTCGCGCGGATCGTCGCGAAAGAAACTCAGCGGCACGTTGAACACCGCGGCGATCTCGCCATCGTTGGGCTGGTACTCGACGAAGTCGGGAATGAAGGCGACATAGGGCGTGACCTTGATCCCATGCCGGGAGACCAGGGTACTCAGCGGCCCGACCACTTCCACCAGGCCCGGTGGCAGGGCGATCTCCTCCTCCGCCTCGCGCAGGGCGGTGCGCACCAGGTCGGCGTCTTCCGGGTCGCGTCGGCCGCCCGGGAAGGCGACTTCGCCACCATGGGTGGACAGGCCGGCGGCGCGCAGGGTCAGCACAAGCTCCGGGTCGTCGCTGCGGGTGATGGGCACCAGCACGGCCGCTTCGGGGAAGCGCTGGTCGGTATTCAGTTGGCGGGGGCGGTGCGCCTCGATGCGTTGGCGCAGCTCGTCGAGCGTGCAGTTCATACTGCCGGGGTTTCCGAGGTCTTGTCGTTTCCCCGAGATCATGGCACGAAAGCCACGGGCAGCCCACCCCTTCCGTACAGGCCCCTTGTCGCCCCCGGGCCGGCCGAGCAAGATAGGCCTTTTCCCGAAGAAGAAGCCCGCATGAAATTCTGCAGCCAGTGCGGCGCCACGGTGGTCGAGCGCATCCCGGACGGCGACAACCGCCTGCGCTACGTCTGCGACGCCTGCCATACCGTGCACTACCAGAATCCGCGGATCGTCGCCGGCAGCCTGCCGGTGCGGGACGGCCGGGTCCTGCTCTGCCGTCGCGCCATCGCGCCGCGCCTGGGCTACTGGACGCTCCCGGCCGGCTTCATGGAGAACGGCGAGACCCTCGCCCAGGCGGCGGCCCGCGAGACAGAGGAAGAAGCCAACGCGCGGATCGGCGACCTGCAGCTCTACACCCTGTTCGATCTGCCGCACATCAGCCAGGTCTACCTGTTCTTCCGCGCCGAGCTGCTCGACCTGGATTTCTCCGCGGGCGACGAGAGCCTGGAAGTGCGGCTTTTCGACGAAGCGGAGATTCCCTGGTCGGAGCTGGCTTTTCCGACCATCGGCCGTACCTTAGAATGCTACTTCAGCGATCGCCGCGAAGGATGCTTCCCGGTGCGCAACGAAGCCATCGCGCCTATGCTGGCTTCCCATAAGAAAGACTGACCGCCAAACACTCGAACACCGCCGCCGTTGCGGCTCAAGGGAACATCGGGGATCTCACTTCCATGCGCTGGTTGCTTGCTGTGCTGTGCTTGACCTTCGCCAGTCTGACCCAGGCCAATGCCGCGCCGACGCTGGACGGCAAGGTGGACAAGGTCCTGGTGCTCAAGTCCGAGCGAAAACTGCTGCTCCTCAACAAAGGCAACGTCCTCAAGAGCTATCGCGTCTCGCTGGGCAAGCGCCCCACCGGGCCGAAGCTGGCCGAAGGCGACAACCGCACGCCGGAAGGCTTCTACTGGATCGACTGGCGCAAGACCAGCAACAACTACAACCTGTCCATGCACATTTCCTACCCCAACGCCCGCGACGTGGCCAAGGCCCGGGAAAAGGGCCTGCCGGCCGGCGGCATGATCATGATCCACGGCACCCCGCTGGATGACGAATACCCGGAGTGGTACTTCTCCACCCTGGACTGGACCAATGGCTGCATCGCCATGAACAACACCGACATGCGCGAAGTCTGGAGCGTCGTGAAGGACGGCACGCTGATCGAGATCCGCCCCTGACAGAACCAGGCTGATACCACTCGTCAGCCGTCAGCCACGCCACGAACGCCGCCGCGAACCTTTCCGGCGGCGTTTTCTTTTTTCCGTCAAGCCCTTGCATCCCGTACCCAGGCCGTCTCGCTCGAGGAGACGGCAGGCTGACGCGCGCGCTCCGTGCAACTGGCATTGACGTGGTATTCAAGTGGTATTAATTTTTCCGCCATTACCGGGCGACAACAACGCAATCCGCACTGGAACCTTTCCATGAAGACAGCCCACGACCTGCTCCTGGCCCTGCGTCCCGACGAGGCGCAACCCACTCCGCTCTATCTGCAACTGGCGCGCAATCTCGAAAGCGCGATCCATGCCGGACAGTGGAAGGCCGAGGAAGCGCTGCCCTCCGAACGCAGCCTCAGCGAAACCCTGAACATTTCCCGCGTCACCGCGCGCAAGGCTCTCGAAATCCTCTTCGAGCAGGGCCTGATCCGTCGCAACCAGGGCTCGGGTACCTTCATCACCCCGCGCCTGGAACAACCGCTGTCGCGCCTCTCCAGCTTCAGCGAGATGCTCCGCCTGAAAGGCTTCACTCCCGGCTCCACCTGGCTGGAGCGCGGCATCGCCCTGCCCACCCACGACGAACTGATCCGCCTCGGCCTGTCGCCCACCGAGAAGGTCGCGCGCCTGAAACGCCTGCGCAAGGCCGACGGCACGGTGATGGCGATCGAGCACAGCACCCTGCCGGCACGCCTGCTCAGCGACCCGACGGCGATCGGCGACTCCCTCTACGAATACCTGGACAGCATCGGCCGCCCGGTGGTCCGCGCCCTGCAGCACGTGCGCGCGATCAACGCCTCGCCCGCCGATGCCGCGCTGGTCGGCATCGAGCCGGGCACCGCGATGCTGCTGATGACGCGGATCGGCTACCTCGAGGACAACACCCCGATCGAGCTGACCGACACCTACTGCCGCAACGACTACTACGACTTCGTCGCCGAACTGCGACGCTGACCGATACGGAGCCGCCATGCTCGAAGGCAACATCCTCACCCCTCAAGGCTGGGTCCTCGGCCGTCTGCACATACAGGACGGTCGCATCCGGCGGATCGACGGCGATCCCGTCGATCCAGCCGGCAACTCCCTGCCCTATCTGCTGCCGGGCTTCATCGACCTGCACGTGCATGGCGGCGGCGGCCGCGACATCATGGAAGGCGGCGACGCCTTCGCCACCATCGCCCGTACCCACCGGCGTTTCGGCACCACCTCGCTGCTGGCCACTACCATGACCGCCCCGCACGAGGAAATTGCCGGCATCCTCAGCCAGCTCGGCGAGTATTGCCGGAAGCCGCTGGCCGGTGGTTCACGGGTGCTCGGCGTGCACCTGGAAGGCCCCTACATCAACTCCGGAAAACTCGGCGCGCAACCCAACTTCGCCCACGCCGCGGTGCTCGAGGAGGTCGAGGACTACCTGCGCCGCGCGCCGATCCGGGTGATCACCATCGCCCCGGAGATCGCCGGCCACCAGCCACTGATCCGCGCCCTCGCCGAACGCGGCGTGCGCCTGCAGGTCGGCCATACCCTGGGCAGCTACGAGGACGGCGTGGCCGCCCTGGAAGCCGGCGCCAGCAGCTTCACCCACCTCTACAACGCGATGACCGGCCTGCATCACCGCGAACCGGGCATCGTCGGCGCGGCCCTGGCCCATGCGCGCTACGCCGAGCTGATTCCCGACCTGCTGCACGTGCACCCCGGCGCGATCAAGGTGGCCCTGCGCTCGATCCCCTGCCTGTACTGCGTGACCGACTCCACCGCCGCCGCCGGCATGCCCGACGGCCAGTACAAGCTCGGCAGCCACACCGTGACCAAGTGCCTGGGCGGCGTGCGCCTGCCCGACGGCACCCTGGCCGGCAGCACCCTGACCATGGACCAGGCGCTGCGCAACCTGGTGAAGATCGGCCTGCCGCTGGCGGAAGCCTCGCAACGCCTCGCGCAGTTCCCCGCCGACTACCTCGGCCTCGCCGAGCGTGGCCGCCTGGCGCCCGGCGCCTGGGCCGACGTGGTGCGCCTGGACCGCTCCCTGGAGCTCGACGCCGTGATGGTGGAAGGAGAACTCGAATGACTTCGCTGATGCTCGAGGAAGCGCTCTCCGCCGCCGCGGTGGCGAGCCGCCAACTGGCCGTGCTCGATGCCCGCCTGCCGGCGCTTGGCCAGCGCCTGCGGGAAGTGGACCCGAACCTGGCGCTGACCGTCGCGCGCGGCAGCTCCGACCACGCGGCCAGCTACTTCGCCTACCTGGCCATGCAGCACGCCGGGCTGCCGGTGGCCTCGCTGCCGATGTCGGTGGTGACCCTCAACCGCTCGCCGCTGCGGGTCGCCGGGCAGGTCGCCTTCGCCTTCTCGCAATCCGGGCAGAGCCCCGACCTGGTGGACAGCCTGCGCACCCTCCGTGAACGCGGCGCGCTCAGCGTCGCCCTGGTGAACGCCGAGGACTCGCCGCTGGAAGCCGCCAGTGAATTCGTCGTGCCGCTCGGCGCAGGCGTGGAACGCAGCGTCGCCGCGACCAAGAGCTTCATCGCCACCCTCGCCGCCAGCGCCCGCCTGCTCGCCCACTGGCAGCGCGATGCCGCCCTGCTGGACGCCGGCCAGGCACTGGCGGCCGGCCTGGAGCAGGCCGCCAGGCTCGACTGGTCGCCCGCCATCGAGGTCCTGCGCGACTGCCAGCGACTGATGGTGATCGGTCGCGGCGCCGGCTACGCCATCGCCCAGGAGGCGGCGCTGAAATTCAAGGAAACCTCGGCGATCCAGGCCGAAGCCTTCAGCAGCGCCGAGGTCCGCCATGGGCCGATGGCGCTGGTCGAGGAGCGCTATCCACTGCTGCTGTTCGCCCCCCGTGGCCCGGAACAGGACGGCCTGCTGGCGCTCGCCGAGGACATGCGCCAGCGCGGCGCGCGGGTCCTGCTCGCGGCCCCCGACGACGTCGCCGGACGCGACCTGCCGCTACTGCGCGCCGCGCACCCGGCGCTCGACCCGATCCTCGCGATCCAGAGCTTCTACGTCATGGCCGCCAGCCTGGCCGAAGCCCGCGGCATGGACCCCGACCAGCCACGACACCTGAGCAAAGTCACCCGAACCCACTGAACCCGAGCGCCCGCCCATGAACAACAAGAACCTGGCCCTCAAAGCGCCCCTGAGCGGACCCGTGATGCCGCTCAGCCGAGTCCCCGATCCGGTGTTTTCCAGCGGCACGCTGGGCGAAGGCATCGCCATCGACCCACTGAACGATTGCCTGCACGCGCCTTGCGCCGGGGTGGTCAGCCACCTCGCGCGGACCCGCCACGCCCTCAGCCTGCGCGCCGACAACGGCGCCGAGCTGCTGCTGCACGTCGGCCTGGACACCGTGCAACTGCAGGGCGAAGGCTTCCAGCCACTGGTCGAGGAAGGCGCGCGGGTGATCGAGGGCCAGCCCCTGCTGCGCTTCGACCTGGACCGTGTCGCACGAGGCAGCCGCAGCCTGATCACGGTGATGATCCTGAGCAACGGCGAAGGTTTCCAGGTGCGCCCGCTGACCACCAACCCGGTGGAGGTCGGCGCGCCGTTGCTGCAATTGAGTCCGGAAAAGAGCGAAGCGCGTCCCGCCGCGGCATCCGCCACCACGGGCGAAACGCCCCAGGCCCGGGGCCTTGCGCGGGTCGCCCACCACGGCGGCCTGCATGCGCGGCCGGCGGCGCTGTTGCGCAAGACCGCGCAAGGTTTTTCCAGCCAGGCCGAACTGCATTTCGCCGGCCAGGTGGCCAGCGTCGACAGCCTGGTCGGGATCATGGGCCTGGGAGTCGCCGAACAGGACGAAGTGGAAGTGATCTGCCGCGGCGACGACAGCCAGGCGGCACTCGACGCGCTGCTCGCGGCGCTCGCCAGTGGCGCCCCGGCCACAGCGTCCGACGCTTCGCCACGCCATGCGCCACCAGCCACGCCAGCCGAGGCCGCGGCCGCCGGTACCCTGGCCGGGGTCTGCGCCGCGCCCGGCCTGGCCAGCGGACCCCTGGCCCGGCTCGGCGCCGTCAACCTGCCCGCCGACGGCGGCCCGCATCGGCCCGAGGAACAGCACATCGCCCTGGACCAGGCCCTGCAGCGGGTGCGCGACGACGTCCAGGGCAACCTGCAGCAGGCCAGGCTGCGCGGCGACGAAAACGAAGCGGCGATCTTCTCCGCCCATCTGGCGCTGCTGGAGGACCCGGGGCTGCTGGATGCCGCCGACATGCTGATCGACCAGGGGGTCGGCGCCGCCCATGCCTGGCACCGGGCGATCCAGGCGCAGTGCGAGATTCTCCAGGCACTGGGCAACCCGTTTCTCGCCGAACGCGCCAACGACCTGCGCGACCTGGAGAAACGCGCGCTGCGCGTGCTCCTCGGCGACGCCGCGCAACTGCAGGTGCCGGCCGGCACCATCGTCGTCGCCCACGAGTTCACCCCCTCCGACCTCGGCCCGCTGGTCGAGGCCGGCGCCGCCGGCCTGTGCATGGTCGAAGGCGGCGCCACCTCCCACGTGGCCATCCTCGCCCGCAGCAAGGGCCTGCCCTGCCTGGTGGCGCTCGGCCCGTCACTGCTGGGACTGGAGGAAGGCCGGCCGGTCGTGCTCGACGGCGAGCAGGCCCGCCTGGAACTGGCGCCCACGCCCGAACGACTGCAGCAGGTCGCCGCCGAGGTCCGGCGCCGCGCGCAGCAACGCCAGCGCCAGCAGGCCGAGGCCCAGCGCCAGGCGCTGACCCGCGACGGCCGGCGCATCGAAGTCGGCGCCAACGTCGCCTCGCCGCAGGAGGCCGCCGAAGCCTTCGCCAACGGTGCCGACGGGGTCGGCCTGCTACGCACCGAGTTCCTCTTCCTCGAGCGCCGCGCCGCGCCCGACGAAGAGGAGCAGCGCTGCGCCTACCAGGAGGTCCTGGACGCCATGGGCGAGCGCAAGGCGATCATCCGCACCATCGATGTCGGCGGCGACAAGCAGCTCGACTACCTGCCGCTGCCCGCCGAGGAAAACCCGGCGCTGGGCCTGCGCGGCATCCGCCTGGGCCAGGCGCGCCCGGAACTGCTCGACCAGCAGCTGCGCGCGCTGCTGCGGGTCGAACCGCTGCAGCGCTGCCGGATCCTGCTGCCGATGGTCAGCGAGGTCGACGAACTGCTCGCCATCCGCCAGCGCATCGGCGAACTGGCCGCGCAACTGGGCATCGCGCGCCTGCCCGAACTCGGCGTGATGATCGAGGTGCCTTCCGCCGCCCTGCTCGCCGACCAGTTGGCCGAGCACGCCGACTTCCTCTCGATCGGCACCAACGACCTGTCGCAGTACGCCCTGGCCATGGATCGCTGCCATGCCGGCCTCGCCGACCGCATCGACGCCCTGCACCCGGCGCTGCTCCGACTGATCGACCAGGCCTGCACCGGCGCCGCCCGTCACGGACGCTGGGTCGGCGTCTGCGGGGCGCTGGCCTCGGACCCGCTGGCGACGCCGGTGCTGGTCGGCCTCGGCGTCGAGGAGCTTTCCGTGGGACCGGGCCTGGTCGGCGAGATCAAGGCGCGGGTGCGCCAGCTCGACGCCTCCGACTGCCGGCACAAGGCCCGCTCGCTGCTGGAGCTGGGCAGCGCCCGGGCGGTGCGCGCAGCCTGCCTGCAACACTGGCCGCTGGCCTGACAAGAACAACCGGAGACCCCGCCATGCCCCCGTTCCTGATCGAAAGCCTGCAACGCCTGGGCCGCGCCCTGATGCTGCCGATCGCGATCCTGCCGATCGCCGGCCTGCTGCTGCGCCTGGGCGATGTCGACCTGCTCGACATTCCACTGGTGCATGACGCCGGCAAGGCGATCTTCGCCAACCTGGCGCTGATCTTCGCCATCGGCATCGCGGTCGGCTTCGCCCGCGACAACAACGGCACCGCCGGCCTCGCCGGGGCCATCGGCTACCTGGTGATGATCTCGGTGCTCAAGGTGATCGATCCGGGCATCGAAATGGGTGTGCTTTCCGGGATCATCAGCGGCCTGGTGGCTGGCGCCCTGTACAACCGCTTCAAGGACGTGAAGCTGCCCGAATACCTGGCGTTCTTCGGCGGGCGCCGCTTCGTGCCGATCGCCACGGGGATCAGCGCGGTGTGCCTGGGCCTGCTGTTCGGGGTGGTCTGGCCCCCCCTGCAACAGGGCATCAATGGCCTCGGCCAGCTGATGCTGGAGAGCGGCAGCCTTGGCGCCTTTGCCTTCGGCGTCCTGAACCGCCTGCTGATCGTCACCGGCCTGCACCACATCCTCAACAACCTGGTGTGGTTCGTCTTCGGCAGCTTCACCGACCCGGAAACCGGGCGCGTCGTCACCGGCGACCTGGCGCGCTACTTCGCCGGCGATCCGAAGGGCGGCCAGTTCATGGCCGGGATGTTCCCGGTGATGATGTTCGGCCTGCCCGCCGCCTGCCTGGCGATGTACCGCAACGCCCGCCCGGAGCGGCGCAAGCTGATCGGCGGGCTGCTCCTGTCGATGGCCCTGACCGCCTTCCTCACCGGCGTCACCGAACCGGTGGAGTTCGCCTTCATGTTCCTCGCGCCGCTGCTCTACCTGCTGCACGCGCTGCTCACCGGCCTGTCCATGGCCCTTACCGACCTGCTCGATATCCGCCTCGGCTTCACCTTCTCCGGCGGCGCCATCGACCTGGCGCTGGGCTGGGGCCGCTCGACCCACGGCTGGATGCTCTGGCCGCTGGGCCTGCTCTACGCCGGCATCTATTACCTGGTGTTCGACTTCTGCATCCGCCGCTTCAACCTGAAGACGCCGGGCCGCGAGGATGACGCGAGCGGCGAGGCGAGCGACAACGCCGAGGCCGAGCGCGCCCCGGCGTTCATCCGCGCCCTGGGTGGCGCGGCCAACCTCGAAGTGGTGGACGCCTGCACCACCCGCCTGCGCCTGCGCCTGGTGGATCGCGACAAGGCCTCGGACGCCCAGCTCAAGGCCCTCGGCGCGATGGCCGTGGTGCGCCCGGGCAAGGCCGGCAGCCTGCAGGTGGTGGTGGGCCCGCAGGCCGACAGCATCGCCGACGAGATCCGCCGCGCCCTGCCGTTCGCCACCCAGCCGGGCGAAGTGCAACAGGCGCGGGACAACCCCGGCGCGACCGAGGAGACCCCGCCGCAGGCCGCCGTCGACGCCACGGAAGCCCAGGCCTGGCTCGGCGCCCTGGGCGGTGCCGACAACCTGCGAGAAGTGCAGAGCATCGCCCTGACCCGCCTGCGGGTCAGCGTGGCGGACGAGCGCAAGCTGGCCAGCGAACAGTTGCGGACCCTAGGTGGCCAGGGCATCAGCTCGCTCGCCGGCGGTATCTGCCATATCCTGGTGGGCCCGCGCGCCGCGGCCCTGAGCCAGGCCCTGCAACCGCTGCTGCGGCGCTGACGGCAGGAGGGATGAACCTCGGTCAATCGGCGGATAACCGCTAAGCGGTTATTCGCGCCACGCACAGCCCCAGGTCGGGCTCTCCCCGTGAGGCGGATAACGAAAAGGGCGGCCACTGGCCGCCCTTCTTGCTTGTCCGAGGAAAGCTCAGAAGACCATGTCGGTCAGGCGCCAGACCTCGTAGGCCGGGGTCTCGTACGGATGCGCCGCCTTCAGCGCCTTGACGCTGGCGTGGATCAGTTCGTCGGCCACCACCAGCTCCACCTTCCACTCCGCCACGTGCTCGACCTGACCGACCTGGCCCAGGTAGGGACGGCTACCGTCCAGGGGGCGGAACTGGCCCTGGCCAAGGGACTGCCAGCAGCAACTGTCGTACGCCCCGATGCGCCCGCCACCCGCGGCGAACACCGCTTGCTTGACGACATCCAGATGGCTTTCAGGCACATAGAAACACAGCTTGTACATCGTTTTCTCCGCACGAATCGAATGCTGCACGAGGGCGGTCGGTGGTTGCGCGACTACCGGCGCCAAATGATGGCATTCTGCCTTGTCATGGTGAATATTTGACGCTGCCTTTACGACAGATAAGCGCAACATTTGTTCGCCCGTCACAACACCTTCGTGCGCGCTATCACAGATTTGCGTTCAGCCGCGGAACCGCCGCCATTTGCCCGTCAGCCCACTGGCGGACGGCGCGTGGCTGCCGTCGCAATACGGCAGGTCGGCGGAGCGCCCGCAACGGCACAACAGCAGCAGGCGCTCGCGAGTCGCGTGGAGCGTCAGGCCGTTGCGGCAATCGGCGGGACAATCGGGAAGCGAAGGCGAAGCCCCGCAGGTACAGAGCCGCAAGGTGTCGCCGGGGGAGACCCGGCGAACCTCGGGAAGAAGCTCGGGCGACGAGTCGGATGCGTCATCGCCCGCCATGCCGGATCAGTCCACCCAGACCCGGGCGTTGCGGAACATGCGCAGCCAGCCGCCGTCTTCCTGCCAGTCGTCCGGACGCCAGGAGTTCTGCACGGCGCGGAACACCCGCTCGGGGTGCGGCATCATGATGGTGACCCGGCCGTCGCGGCTGCTCAGGCCGGTGATGCCGCGCGGCGAGCCGTTGGGGTTGGCCGGGTAGGCTTCGGTGACCTTGCCGTGGTTGTCGACGAAGCGCAGCGACACGCAGCCGGACAGGTCGGCCTCCAGCAGCGCCTCTTCCGACTCGAATTCCGCATGGCCCTCGCCATGGGCGATGGCGATCGGCAGGCGCGACCCGGCCATGCCCTGTAGGAAGATCGACGACGATTCCTGTACCTGGACCATCGCCACCCGCGCCTCGAACTGCTCGGAGCGGTTGCGCACGAAGTGCGGCCAGAACTCGGTGCCGGGAATCAGCTCGTGCAGGTTGGACATCATCTGGCAGCCGTTACAGACGCCAAGGGCGAAGCTGTCCTTGCGCTCGAAGAAGGCTTGGAAGCCATCGCGGGCGCGGGTGTTGAACAGGATCGACTTGGCCCAGCCCTCGCCGGCGCCGAGCACGTCGCCATAGGAGAAGCCACCGCAGGCCACCAGGCCCTTGAAAGCCTCCAGGTCGACCCGGCCGGCGAGGATGTCGCTCATGTGCACGTCGATCGCGGCGAAGCCGGCGCGATCGAAGGCTGCGGCCATCTCCACCTGGCCGTTGACGCCCTGCTCGCGAAGGATCGCCACCTGCGGCCGCACGCCCTTCCTGATGTAGGGCGCGGCGATGTCCTGGTTGACGTCGAAGCTGAGCTTGGTCGACAGGCCAGGGTTGTCTTCGTCCAGCAAGGCGTCGAATTCCTGCTCGGCGCAGTCGGCATTGTCGCGCAGGCGCTGGATCTGGTAGCTGGTTTCGCTCCAGATGCGCTGCAGGATGCGGCGCTGGGCGCTGTAGACGGTCTCACCGTTGTAGTTCAGGTTGATCTCGTAGCCGTTCACCGGCTGGCCGATCACCGCCACGCAGTCGTCGAGGCCGGCGGCGCTGAACTGCGCGAGGACTTCCGGGGTGGCGCCTTCGCGGACCTGGATCACCGCGCCCAGCTCCTCGCTGAACAGCACGGCCGCCAATTCCTCGCGGCTATCGGCCAGGGCATCGAGGTTCAGCTCGACGCCGCAGTGACCGGCGAAGGCCATCTCCAGCACGCTGGTGATCAGGCCGCCGTCGGAACGGTCGTGGTAGGCGAGGATGTGGCCGTCGGCATTCAGGCCCTGGATCACCGCGAAGAAGGCTTTCAGGTCCTCGGCGTCGTCGACGTCCGGCACGGCGCGGCCGAGCTTGCCGTGGACCTGGGCCAGGATCGAGCCGCCGAGGCGGTTCTTGCCGCGGCCCAGGTCGATCAGGATCAGGTCGGTCTCGCCCTTGTCCAGGCGCAGTTGCGGGGTCAGGCTCTGGCGCACGTCGGCGACCGGGGCGAAACCGGTGACGATCAGCGACACCGGCGAGGTGACGCTCTTGTCTTCGGCGCCGTCCTGCCAACGGGTCTTCATGGACATCGAGTCCTTGCCCACCGGAATGGTGATGCCCAGCTCCGGGCACAGTTCCATGCCCACCGCCTTGACCGTGTCGTACAGGCGCGCGTCCTCGCCGGGGTGGCCGGCGGCGGCCATCCAGTTGGCGGACAGCTTGATGTCGGACAGCTTGGCGATGCGCGCGGCGGCCAGGTTGGTGACCGTCTCGCCGATGGCCATGCGCCCGGAAGCCGGGGCGTCGAGCAGCGCCAGCGGGGTGCGCTCGCCCATCGCCATGGCCTCGCCGGTATAGACGTCGAAGCTGGTCGCGGTGACGGCGCAGTCGGCCACCGGCACCTGCCAGGGGCCGACCATCTGGTCGCGGGCCACCAGGCCGGTGATGGTGCGATCGCCGATGGTGATCAGGAAGCTCTTGCTGGCCACGGCGGGATGGCGCAGGACGCGTTCGACGCTGTCCTGCAGTTCCAGCCCGGCGGCGTCGAAGTCGTCACCCAGTTCGGCCTCGCGGGTCACCGCGCGGTGCATGCGCGGCGCCTTGCCGAGCAGGACTTCCAGCGGCATGTCCACCGGCTTGTTGCCGAAATGGCTGTCGGCGACGGTCAGCTGGCGCTGCTCGATGGCCTCGCCGACCACCGCGAACGGGCAACGCTCGCGCTCGCAGATGGCCTTGAAGGTCTCGAAATCGGCGGCGTCCACCGACAGCACGTAGCGCTCCTGCGATTCGTTGCACCAGATTTCCAGCGGGCTCATGCCCGGCTCGTCGTTGGGCACCGCGCGCAGTTCGAAGCGGCCGCCACGACCACCGTCGTTGATCAGTTCCGGCAGGGCGTTGGACAGGCCACCGGCGCCAACGTCGTGGATGAAGCTGATCGGGTTGCGCTCGCCGAGCTGCCAGCAGCGGTCGATCACTTCCTGGCAGCGCCGCTCCATTTCCGGGTTGTCGCGCTGCACCGAGGCGAAGTCGAGGTCGGCGGAGCTGGCGCCGGTGGCCATCGACGAGGCGGCGCCGCCGCCCAGGCCGATCAGCATGGCCGGGCCACCGAGGACGATGAGCTTGGCGCCGACGCTGATCTCGCCCTTCTGCACATGCTCGTCGCGGATGTTGCCCATGCCGCCGGCGAGCATGATCGGCTTGTGATAGCCGCGCACTTCCTCGCCACGCGGGGTCTCGATCTTCTGCTCGAAGGTACGGAAGTAGCCGGTCAGCGCCGGACGGCCGAATTCGTTGTTGAACGCCGCGCCGCCCAACGGGCCTTCGATCATGATGTCCAGAGCGGTGACGATGCGCTCGGGCTTGCCGTAGGGAACTTCCCAGGGCTGTTCGAAACCGGGGATCTGCAGGTTGGATACGGTGAAGCCGGTCAGGCCGGCCTTCGGCTTGGCGCCGCGGCCGGTCGCGCCCTCGTCGCGGATCTCGCCGCCGGAGCCGGTGGAGGCGCCGGGGAACGGCGCGATGGCGGTCGGGTGGTTGTGCGTCTCCACCTTCATCAGGATCTGCACCGGCTCGCGGTTGGCGGCGTATTCGCGGGTCGCGGGATCGGGGAAGAAGCGTCCGGCGACATGCCCGACGATGACCGCGGCGTTGTCCTTGTACGCGGACAGCACGCCTTCGCGGTTCATCTCGTAGGTGTTCTTGATCATGCCGAACAGGCTCTTGTCCTGGGCCTGGCCGTCGATGTCCCAACTGGCGTTGAAGATCTTGTGGCGGCAGTGCTCGGAGTTGGCCTGGGCGAACATCATCAGTTCGACGTCGTGGGGATTGCGGCCCAGGTCGGCGAAGCTCTTGAGCAGGTAGTCGATCTCGTCCTCGGCCAGCGCCAGGCCCAGTTCGACGTTGGCCTTCTCCAGCGCGGCGCGGCCGCCGCCCAGCACGTCGATGGCGGTCAGCGGGCGCGGCTGGGCATGGCTGAACAGCTCGGCGGCGCCTTCCAGGCGCTCCAGCACCAGTTGGGTCATGCGGTCGTGCAGGCGTGCGGCGACCGCCTGGACGTCGCTCTCGGAGAGTTCGCCCTGCACATAATAGGCAATGCCCCGCTCCAGTCGCTCGATCTTCGCCAGGCCGCAGTTGCGGGCGATGTCGGAGGCCTTGCTCGACCACGGCGAGATGGTGCCGAAGCGCGGCACCACCAGGAACAGCCGGCCGGAGGGTTCCTGCACCGGTACGCTCGGGCCGTATTCCAGCAGCCGCGCCAGCACCTGCTCCTCGTCGGCGGTGAGCGCGCCGGTGACGTCGGCGAAATGCGCGAACTCAGCGTACAGCCCGGTGACGGCGGGCACGTGCTGGGTCAGTTGCTCGAGCAGTTTGCCGTGGCGGAAAGCGGAAAGGGCGGGAGCGCCGCGCAGGATCAGCATTGTCGGAACAGCCTCTGGAGACGGGAAGGTGTGGGGGCCGGCCGGGCCGGCCCGCAGAGGCCGTGCATTCTACCGTAAAGCGCCGTCGGCGGCACCCGCGCCGACGGCTATCGCGCGGCGCTCCATCGGATCCGTGGCGGCCCGCTTCGAAATACTTCGAGAGCGACACCGCAGCGTTCCGCGACGGGGCCTGCGAAGCGGCGGACGAACGGTATCCCGGCGTTAGCAGAGAAGGTTCCGGCTGTCGAGATATGGCGCCGTCTCGCCTTTGCGTATACTGCGCCGATGTTTGCCCTGACCGCGTACCGCTTACGTTGCGCCGCCTGGCTGTTGGCGACCGGCATCTTTCTGCTGCTTGCGGGCTGTAGCGAGGCGAAAGCCCCTACCGCCCTGGAGCGCGTGCAGAAGGAGGGGGTGCTGCGCGTGGTCACCCGCAACAGCCCGGCCACCTACTTCCAGGACCGCAACGGCGAAACCGGCTTCGAGTACGAACTGGCCAAGCGCTTCGCCGAGCGCCTGGGCGTCGAGCTGAAGATCGAGACCGCCGACAACCTCGACGACCTCTACGCCCAGCTCTCCCGCGCAGGCGGCCCGGCCCTCGCCGCCGCCGGCCTGACCCCGGGCCGCCAGGACGACGCCAGCGTGCGCTACTCGCACACCTACCTCGACGTCACTCCCCAGGTCATCTACCGCAACGGCCAGCAGCGCCCGACCCGTCCCGAAGACCTGGTCGGCAAGCGCATCATGGTGCTCAAGGGCAGCAGCCACGCGGCACAGCTCGCCGAGCTGAAGAAGCAGTATCCCGAATTGAAGTACGACGAGTCCGATGCCGTCGAGGTGGTCGACCTGCTGCGCATGGTCGACGTCGGCGACATCGACCTGACCCTGGTCGACTCCAACGAACTGGCGATGAACCAGGTGTATTTCCCCAACGTCCGGGTCGCCTTCGACTTCGGTGAAGCCCGCGGCCTGGCCTGGGCACTGCCGGGCGGCGACGACGACAGCCTGATGAACGAAGTCAACGCGTTCCTCGACCAGGCCAAGAAGGAAGGCCTGCTGCAGCGCCTCAAGGACCGCTATTACGGGCACGTCGACGTGCTCGGCTACGTCGGTGCCTACACCTTCGCCCAGCACCTGCAGCAACGCCTGCCGCGCTACGAAAGCCATTTCAAGCAGAGCGGCAAGCAACTGGACACCGACTGGCGCCTGCTCGCCGCCATCGGCTACCAGGAGTCACTGTGGCAGCCCAGCGCCACCTCGAAGACCGGCGTGCGCGGCCTGATGATGCTGACCAACCGCACCGCCCAGGCGATGGGGGTGTCCAACCGGCTCGACCCGAAGCAGAGCATCCAGGGCGGCAGCAAGTATTTCGTGCAGATCCGCAGCGAACTGCCCGAGAGCATCAGGGAGCCGGACCGCAGCTGGTTCGCCCTGGCCGCCTACAACATCGGCGGCGCGCACCTGGAAGACGCGCGCAAGATGGCCGAGAAGGAAGGCCTCAACCCGAACAAGTGGCTGGACGTGAAGAAGATGCTGCCGCGCCTGGCACAGAAGCGCTGGTACGCCAAGACCCGCTACGGCTATGCCCGTGGCGGCGAAACCGTGCACTTCGTGCAGAACGTGCGGCGCTACTACGACATCCTTACCTGGGTGACCCAGCCGCAGATGGAAGGCAGCCAGATCGCCGAGAGCGGGTTGCACCTGCCCGGCGTGAACAAGACCCGCCCGGACGACGACGAAGGCGACGGCAAGCTGTAGCTTCCGCCGCCCCCTTCCTCAATACGCCTGTTCTTCGCCCGCCAGCCAGGCGGCGTGCTCGCGCACGTCGGTCGGCCAGCCGCCGATCCGTTCGAGAAAGCCCTGGCGATCGCCGGCGAACAAGGCCCGCGTCGCTTCCTCGAAGCCCGGCAGGTCGCCGGCCATAGCGCTCATGAAATGATAGGCACGCTCCTGCGCCTGCCGTGCCCGCCCGGACTGGCTGCGGCGCGCCTCCTCGACCAGCTTGCGCAGCGCCACCGAGGCGCCCCCGGGTTGTGCGGCGAGCCATTCCCAGTGGCGCGGCAGCAAGGTCACCTCGCGCGCCACCACGCCCAGCTTCGGCCGCCCGCGCCCGCGCGGCGCGGCCTCCTCCGCCGGTTGCCGCTCGCCTGCGACGACCAGGCGCGCCAGCAGGTCCTCGCTGGAACCGCGGATATCGAGATCGACGGAGCGGCCGGTGGCATTGTCGAACACCAGCAGCGGCCCGGCAGCACCGCCGGCGACCGCTTGCTTCAAGGCCAGCGCGACCTCCGGCAGCGCCGCCGTCAGCAGCCGGCGGGTGCCGTCGAAGCAAGTGAAGGATTGGATGGATGGATCATTGGCCATGACAGGCTCCCATGGATGAAACGCCCAAATAATACCCGGATATAAATAGAACGACAATATTACCCGGATAAAATAAATCCCATGAAAAAAGGCCGCCCAATGGCGGCCTCTTCCGGCGGCGATGACCTACCAGCCGGCCGGCAGCAGGTTCATGGCGCTGCAGATGGCGTAGGCCGCGCTGGCCAGGTAGATCATCACGATCACCACCTGGATCGCCGGGTGGGCGATCCAGCCGCATTTCCAGGCCGGCTCGAAGTCTCCGCTCCGGCGCGCCGAGCGCAGCATCAGGATCGGCATGATCGACAGGATCACCCCACTGAAGGCGCCGGCGAAGTACAGCGCGTTGACGAAACCGACCAGCCCGCTGTAGGCCAGGACGAAGGGCGGCAGCGCGACGATCGCCAGCACCAGCAGGCGGGTCTTCGGCCGGCTCTCCGGGCCAAGCTTGTGGAACTTGTCGAAGATATTGGTCAGGAAGCTGCCACCCAGGCCCCAGTAGGAAGTGAGCATGGCGCACAGGGCGAAGGTGTTGGCGGTGAAGAAGGCCCATTCGCCGAGCGCCTTGCCCCAGGCCAGGGTGGCGACTTCGGACTGGTTCTCCAGGCCGGTGAGGGCGATCACCGAGAGCGGTACGACGCTGAGCAGGACGAAGGTGCTCAGCATCCCGGTGACCACCGCCTTCGGCAGGCGCTCCGGGGCATGGCTGAAGCCGCGGGCCATCTCCGGGACGATGTACTGGGCGGAGAAGCAGAACACCGCGATGTTGAATACCGGGACCATGTAGATCCAGTCGCCGTCGAGCAGGCGGGCGAACTCGGTGTTGTCGTTGAGCAGGGTGGCCGCCACCAGGATCAGGATCATGCTGACCATGCCGATGCTGATGAACTTCTCGCCCTTGCCGATGGCGCTCAGGCCCAGGTACAGCACGCCGGCGGCCGGAATGAAGAACAGCACGCTGCCCAGGGCCGGGCTGATGCCGAAGAAGGCGCTGAGAATCTTGCCGCTGCCGCTCATGTAGGCGATCAGCGCGCCGATGCTGTTGACCGCCACCGACAGGAAGATCGCCCAGGCGCCGAAGGAACCGACATAACGTTGGGCGAGGCCGCTCAACTGGTTGTGGGTGCGCGTGCGCAGCGCGGTTTCCGAGACGTAGAGCATGGAAATGGTGGTGAACAGGCCGGCCACCGCCAGCCACAGCAGCAACGGCATGAAGCCGGCCTTGCGGCTGGCGTAGGCCATGGACAGCACGCCTGCGCCGATGTTGGTTCCGACGATCATCGCCACCGCCTCGAGGAAGGTCAGGCGCTTGACCTCCAGCCCCGAGGAATCGACGGCTTGCGCCCCGGCGTGATCCTGATACGACTGGACCCGGGTATCACTCATGACAAAACTCCCTGCATTTCGAATTGGCATTGTGCGGGAGGCGGCCAGGACCGCCGTACCGATGGCCTTCTTCGAGGACAATGCAGGACCGGGAATCGCGGACGCCTCCGGACCGGCCGCGCTTTTTCGACTGCGCGGTCCGGCGGGGGTATCCGCAGGCGGGCTCGCTCTCACCTGAAGCCATGCCTGCGGGCCGCTTGCTCAAGCGGCCGTGCAAAATATCACACAATTCGACAGAGGAAGCGCACGGCGACTACGACTTTACGCCTATGCCGATCGTCTGAAATATCCGGATAAATAATTGATTCAGAAGCCTTTTGGAAGAAAGAAAAGGCGCGACCGGGCGCTTTAACGTTTCAGCCGATTCGTTCGAAAAGAGAAACGCCGTCAGTCTTCGCGAGGCTTCTTCGCCGCTTCGCGCCGCGCGCGGAAGAACGCCGAAAGCGCCTGGCTGCACTCCTCGGCCAGCACGCCGCCCTCGACCATGACCCTGTGGTTGAGATGCTCCTGCTCGAAGAATCGCCCACGACTTTCCACTGCGCCCGACTTGGGTTCGAGCGTGCCGTAAACCAGGCGCTGGATGCGCGCATGGACCAGCAGCCCGGAACACATGCCGCACGGCTCGAGCGTCACATAGAGGGTGCTGCCCGGCAGCCGGTAGTTGCCCGCCTCGGCCGCGGCCATGCGGATCGCCACCATTTCGGCGTGGGCGCTGGGATCGTGGCTGCTGATCGGCTGGTTGAAGCCGCGACCGATGATCTCGCCCTCGCGCACCAGCACCGCGCCCACCGGCACCTCGCCGAGGGCCGCGGCCTTTTCCGCCTCCGCCAGGGCCTCGCGCATGAAATGCGGGTCCCGGCTGCGATCGATGATCGGACGCACGCCTTTTACCGTCGGGTAGCCCTTGCCGTTGCTGATCAGCTTAGTCACCCGCACCAGGCCTCGCCGACCGCGATGGTCCCCATCAGGCCGGTCTCCATATGGTCGATGACGTGGCAGTGGAACATCCACAGGCCCGGATTGTCCGCCACCAGCGCGACGCGGGCGGTCTCGTTCTTGCCCAGCAGGTAGGTGTCGGTGAAGTACGGGACGATCTCCCGACGGTCCGAATCCAGCACCTTGAAGGCCATTCCATGCAGGTGGATCGGGTGCTGGTACTGCGCCATGTTGCGCAGTTCGAAGATGTAGCTCTGGCCTTCCTTCAGCTTGGCCAGCGGCGGCGCGTTGTGCTTGTGCTCCTCGCCACCTTCCCAGGCCTTGCCGTTGATCTGCCAGAACGACGGATAGGGTTTCTTGCCGCTGGTATCGGACATCGCCCCGACCCACTCGAAACGGAAACCGATCTTCTCGGCATTGGCCAGGTCCGGCTCGCTCACCGGATTCGCCGGCAACGGCTTCGGCCAGTCGCCGGCGGGAGCCTCGGCGCTGGCCACGCTGCGGATCGTCGCCAGGCGTACCGGCCCGTCGCGCAGGGACAGCTCGGTGCCCACCTCCGGCACCTTCAGCGCCAGTTCCAGGCGCATGCCGGGGCCGATCCAGTACTGCCCCTCGAACCCGCGCGGCTCCACCGGATGGCCATCGATGGCGTAGATCCTCGCCTCGCCATTAGGCAGGTTGAGACGGTAGGTGACGGTATTGTCGACGTTCAGCAGGCGCACCCGGACGATCTGCCCGGCCGGCAGGTCGATGGTCGGCACATGCTTGCCGTTGATCGTCGAATAACGCCCACGGGTGCCTTCGCGCGCGGCCTGGCGCGGCACGCTGAAGGGGGTGAAGGCGCCCTGCTCGTCCACGTGCCAGGTCTTCAGGCAGAGAATCTTCTCGTGGCGGAACCCGGTGGGTTCGCGCTCCTCGATGATCAGCGGGCCGACCAGCCCGCGGCCGAGCTGCTCGCTGCTCATCAGGTGCGGGTGGTACCAGTAGCTGCCGGCGTCCGGGGTCCTGAACTGGTAGATGAAACTCTCGCCCGGCTGCACCGGCGGTTGGGAAATGTACGGCACGCCGTCCATTTCGATCGGCAGGCGGATGCCGTGCCAGTGGATGGTGGTCGGCTCGTCCAGCCTGTTGGTGAAGCGTACCCGCAGCCACTCGCCCTGCTTCGCCCGCAGCTCGACGCCGGGGCACTGGCCGCCGTAGGCCAGCGCCGGGCTGGTGAAGCCGGGGACGATCTCCAGGTCCAACGGCGCGGCGATCAGTTCGTAGTCGTATTCCTGCGCCACCTGCGGACGCGCCAGCCAGAGGCGCGCGCCGCCGGCGCCGAGGCCGACCACCGCCAGCCCGGCGAGGCCGCCGAGCACTTGTCTACGGGTAAATGTCATGGAGCCTTCACCTTCGCGGGTACTACGGCTGGGAAATGATAGATTTTCTCATTTCCCAGCCGACAAGGCGAGCCATCGCTCCATGCAACTGCCGCTTTGCTGATCCGGAGCAAACGAAAAGGGCAGCCGAAGCTGCCCTTTACTCTGTCATCGGCGCGATCCGATCATTCCCACTCGATAGTCGCCGGCGGCTTGCTCGACACGTCGTAGGTGACCCGGGAGATACCGGCGATCTCGTTGATGATGCGGTTCGAGACCTTTTCCAGTAGCTCGTAGGGCAGGTGCGCCCAGCGCGCGGTCATGAAGTCGATGGTTTCCACCGCGCGCAGGGCGACGACCCAGGCATAGCGGCGGCCGTCGCCGACCACGCCGACCGATTTCACCGGCTGGAACACCACGAACGCCTGGCTGGTCTTGTGGTACCAGTCGAAGGCACGCAGTTCCTCGATGAAGATATGGTCGGCCTGGCGCAGCAGGTCGGCGTATTCCTTCTTCACTTCGCCGAGGATGCGCACGCCCAGGCCCGGGCCGGGGAACGGGTGGCGGTAGACCATGTCGTAGGGCAGGCCCAGCTCCAGGCCGATCTTACGCACTTCGTCCTTGAACAGCTCGCGCAGCGGCTCGACCAGTTCGAACTGCATGTCCTCGGGCAGGCCGCCGACGTTGTGGTGCGACTTGATCACATGGGCCTTGCCGGTCTTGGCGCCGGCCGACTCGATCACGTCGGGGTAGATGGTGCCCTGGGCGAGGAACTTCACGTCCTGCAGCTTGGTGGCTTCTTCGTCGAAGACTTCGATGAAGGTGCGGCCGATGATCTTGCGCTTCTCTTCCGGGTCGGCGACGCCGGCCAGGCGACCGAGGAACTTGTCCTCGGCGTTGGCGCGGATCACCTTCACGCCCATGTTCTCGGCGAACATGGCCATCACCTGGTCGCCTTCGTGCAGGCGCAGCAAGCCGTTGTCGACGAACACGCAGGTCAGTTGGTCGCCGATGGCCTTGTGCAGCAGCGCGGCGACCACCGAGGAGTCCACGCCGCCGGAGAGGCCGAGCAGGACCTTGGACGAACCGACCTGGGCGCGCACGGTGGCGATGGCGTCCTCGACGATGTTCGATGGGGTCCACAGCGCGGCGCAGCCGCAGATGTCGAGGACGAAGCGCGAGAGAATGCGCAGGCCCTGCTTGGTGTGGGTGACTTCCGGATGGAACTGCACGCCGTAGTAGGCGCGGGCATCGTCGGCCATGGCGGCGATCGGGCAGCTCGGGGTGCTGGCCAGGATGTGGAAGCCGGCCGGCATCTCGGTGACCTTGTCGCCGTGACTCATCCACACGTCGAGGCCGAGCACGCCGTCGTCGTCCACGTGGTCCTCGATACCGTCCAGCAGGCGTGCCTTGCCGACCACGTCGACGCGGGCGTAGCCGAACTCGCGCAGGTCGGAGCCCTGCACCTTGCCGCCCATCTGCTCGGCCATGGTCTGCATGCCGTAGCAGATGCCGAACAGCGGCACCTTCAGGTCGAACACCGCCTGCGGCGCGCGCGGGCTGTCGGCTTCGTGCACCGACTCGGGACCGCCGGCGAGGATGATGCCGCGCGGGGCGAAGGCGATGATCGCCTCGTCGCTCATGTCGAAGGGATGGATTTCGCAGTACACGCCGATCTCGCGCACGCGGCGGGCGATCAGCTGGGTGTACTGGGAGCCGAAATCGAGGATCAGGATACGGTGGGCGTGAATGTCTTGGGACATGGCCATCTCTCGCTACGGAATTCGAAAACGACACGGGGCTGAATCGAACAGCCCCGTGCAGCACTCATTTCAATCAGCCTCAACCAACCCGGTAGTTGGGGGCTTCCTTGGTGATCTGGACGTCGTGGACATGGGATTCGGCCATGCCCGCGCCGGTGATCCGGACGAACTGCGGCTGCGTGCGCATCTGCTGGATGTCGGCGCTGCCGGTGTAGCCCATGGCGGCGCGCAGGCCGCCCATCAACTGGTGGACGATGGCGGACAGGGCGCCCTTGTACGGCACGCGGCCCTCGATGCCTTCCGGCACCAGCTTCTCGGCGCCGGCGGAGGCATCCTGGAAGTAGCGGTCGGACGAGCCCTGGGAGCCGGACATGGCGCCCAGCGAACCCATGCCGCGGTAGGACTTGTAGGAACGGCCCTGGAACAGCTCGATCTCGCCCGGCGCTTCCTCGGTACCGGCGAACATCGAACCCATCATCACGCAGTAGGCGCCAGCGACCATGGCCTTGGCCAGGTCGCCGGAGAAGCGGATGCCACCGTCGGCGATCAGCGGTACGCCGGTGCCTTCGAGGGCGGCGGCGACGTTGGCGATGGCGGAGATCTGCGGCACGCCGACACCGGCGACGATGCGGGTGGTGCAGATCGAGCCCGGGCCGATGCCGACCTTGACCGCGTCGGCACCGGCCTCGGCGAGAGCCTTGGCGGCCTCGGCGGTGGCGATGTTGCCGCCGATCACCTGGACGTCCGGGAAGGTCTGCTTGACCCAGCGCACGCGCTCGATCACGCCCTTGGAGTGGCCGTGGGCGGTGTCCACCACCACCACGTCGACCCCGGCGGCGACCAGCGCGGCGACGCGCTCGCCGGTATCGGCGCCGGTACCGACGGCGGCGCCGACGCGCAGGCGGCCCTGCTCGTCCTTGGACGCCAGCGGGTAGGTCTTGGCCTTCTCGATGTCACGGAAGGTCACCAGGCCGCGCAGGTAGAAGTTCTCGTCGACCACCAGCATCTTCTCGATGCGGTTCTCGTAGAGCTTGGCCTTCATTTCTTCCAGCGGGGTGCCTTCGCGGGCGGTGACCAGCTTGTCCTTCGGGGTCATGATCGCGGCGACGGTATCGCCGGCGTTCGGCTTCACCCGCAGGTCGCGACCGGTGACGATACCGACCAGTTCGCCCTGCTCCACCACTGGGAAGCCGGAGAAGCCGTACTCGCGGGCCATCTGCAGCAGTTCGATGATCTTGGTGGAAGGGGTGACGGTGACCGGGTCGCGGACGATGGCGGTCTCGTGCTTCTTGACCTTGCGGACTTCCGCGGCCTGCTGCTCGATGCCCATGTTCTTGTGGATGATGCCGATGCCGCCTTCCTGGGCCATGGCGATGGCCAGGCGGGCTTCGGTCACGGTATCCATCGCGGCGGATACCAGCGGGATGTTCAGTTCGATGCCGCGGGTCAGGCGAGTTTTCAAACTCACGTCCTTGGGCAGGACTTCGGAATAACCGGGGATCAGAAGGACGTCGTCGAAAGTCAGGGCTTCTTGACTGATTCGCAGCATGGCGGGCGCTCCCAGACGGGAAAAATGGAAGCGCGACATTATACCCAGCCACGGGCTTGCGCTCAACGCAGTTGATCGCCGAAAACGGCGGATGGGCAAATATCTTGCAAGGCCAACCCGGGACCACGCCGCGCCTGTTCTATCCCGCATCTGCAGGATGGCGGCGCGGCGGCGGATGACCGGATACTGCGGATGTCACCCTGCGACCGCCGATCCGACGGGACGCCGGTTCCAAAAACTATAAAAAGTGGGACGGGGAGAGAATGAAAGGGAGCACTGACCCGCATTCGTCATCCGCAGCCTTGCTCGCGGCATTCAGCGCCGCCGTGCTGGACATCAACCGGCTGGCGCGCGACAAGACCCTGGAGCGCTTCCACCGCACCGCGTTGGAACGTCTGCAGCGACTGGTGCCGTTCCAGCGCGCCTGGTGGGGCCGCGCGGCGCTGCTCGATGGCGTGCCGGTGGAGCACAGCGCGCACCTGTTCAACCTCGAAAAGCACTATATCGAGGACTGGAAGTCGATCAGCCACGACGACATCACCGTCGGCCTGGTGCACGCCCGCCCGGGCACCGCCGTGGCCGTCGACATGCAGGCCACCGCCGGACTACGCTGGCTTGGCGCGCGTCACCACATCGGTGAATTGCTCTGCGTGATCCACGTCGATCCGATCACCCGCCTCAGCGACCATGTCGCCCTCTATCGCACGCCCGGCGGCCCGCCCTTCGCGGAACAGGAAAAACTGCTCCTCGGGCAACTCTCGGCGCACCTGGCCGCGGCCGTCTCGGCCAACCAGATCCGTACCCTGGTGGCCCTGCGCGAATCCCTCGAACGCCAGGCACTGGCCATGGCGGTATGCGACCGCTACGGCGTGCTGCATTGTGCCGAACGCGGCTTCGTCGACCTGCTGCTCGGCGCCTGGCCGGGCTGGACCGGCCCGCAGATGCCGGAGCCGACCAGCCCGCAAGGCTACCGCGACGGGCGGCTGGTAATCGAATCGCTGCCGGTCGGCGACCTCTACCTGCTCACCGCGCGGCAACCGAGCGCGATCGAACAGTTGAGCAATCGCGAAGGCGACGTCGCCCTGTTGTTCAGCGAAGGCAAGACCTACAAGCAGATCGCCCGCGACCTCGGCCTGGCACCGAACACCGTGCGCCATCACATACGCACCATCTATTCCAAGCTCGGCGTCAACGACAAGGCGAGCATCGCTCACCTGCTGCACCAGTTCCCGCCTGGCTGACAGCCCTCCACCCTGCCATCACCGCTTCGACCGCCCCGCCAAGGGCGGCTTGGGCGCCCTTTCGCCTGCGAAAAGGCGCAACCACCACCGGCGCGACGAACGCCGGGCAGACAACGACCGGGGAGACCGACACATGACCCACCGCACCGCCTCGATGGCCGCACCGCCCGCCAGCGCCCTCGCGCTGCTCGGCATCCAGCTCCTGCTGGGCGCCGAGGCCGGCGCCGCCGACCTCAACGCCCGCGATTTCTTCGGCGCCCCGGCGGGCACCACGCTCGGCGTGCTCTACCTGCCGGCGACCCGCGCCCATGAGTTCCACGGGCCGGCCGATCGCAACGGCAAGGCCGAACTGAAGACCAACGCGGTGGCCTACCGCCAGGTGTTCTTCAGCGACCTCTGCGGCCCCCTCTGCACGCCGCAGTTCATCATTCCCTTCGTCGATATCGATGCGCGCCTGCCCGGCACCGCCGGGCATACCGGCGAGACCGGTTTCGGCGATCCCCAGGTCGGCGGCACCCTGTTTTTCGTCAACGACCCGGAACGGCGCCGCTACAGCGGCCTGCTGACCCTGATCACCCTGCCGCTGGGCGAGTACCACGCGAAGAACCCCGATGTCTCGCCCGGCGCCAACCGCTGGGGCGCCACCTTCGTCTACAACTACACCCGGGGCATCGGCCGCGACTGGGTGCTGGAAGCCAACCTGGAAGCGCAGTTCTACGCGAAGAACGACGACTACTTCGGCAGCGACCTGGAACAGGAACCGCTGTATCGCCTGCAGGCCTTCGCCTCCTACGACTTCAGCCAGAGCACCTACGGCGCCCTCAAGCTGGTGCACGCCGATGGCGGCGAACTGAAGCTGCAGGGCCATACCCTCGACGACACCCACCAGCGCTACACCCAGCTCGGCTTCGAGCTCGGCCACTGGCTGGACCGGCGCAACGGCCTGATGTTCGGTCTCTCGCGCAACGTCGCCACCGACAATGCTTTCCATGGCAGCCAGGCCCTGTTGCGCCTGGTCCATGTGTTCTGAGGAGGCGCAGCCATGAACGCTTCCGACAAGACCCTCGCCAGCGCCTCTCCGGTGTCCGGCAACCTCGCGCTGCTCGCGGCCATCGTGGTGTTCGCCGCGATAACCCCGACCATCCTGATGACCGCCCCCGCCGTCGCCGCGCAACTGGCGGCCCAGTGGCAACTGAGCCCGGCGCGGGTCGGCGACCTGTTTTCGGTGGAGCTGGGCGCCATGAGCCTGGCGACGCTGCCGGCCTTCCATTGGCTGCAACGCGTCGATTGGCGCCACGCGGCGCTGCTCGCCGGCCTGCTGTTCATCGCCGCCAACCTGGCCTCGGCACTGGCCGGCAGCTACCCGCTGCTGCTCGCCCTGCGTTTCTGCAGCGCCCTCGCCGGCGGCTCGCTGATGATCCTCTGCCTGTCCAGCGCCGCCAGCACCGCCACCCCGAGCCGGGTCTACGGGCTCTGGGTGATGGGCCAACTGGTGGTCGGCGCCGTCGGCCTGGCGCTGCTGCCGGCGCTGTTCGAACGCTTCGGCCTGGCCGCCTGCTACCTGTTGCTGGCTGGCCTGATGGGCCTCGCCCTGCCGTTGTCGCGGGCCTTCCCCAGTGGCAGCCCACCGGCGGAAGCCGGCACCAGTGCCGGCGCGACTCACTCGCGACTGCGGGTCGGGCTGGGCATCCTCGCCGTGCTCACCTTCTATATCAGCCTCAGCGGTGTCTGGACCTTCATCGGCTCCATCGCCGAAGGCGCGGGGATCGGAGCCGGCGCCAGCGGCGAGGTACTCGCCGTCGCCACTCTGATGGGCATCGCCGGGGCGGCCTGCGCCTCCTTCATCGGCAACCGCCTGCCGCGCGACCTGATGCTGCTCGGCGGCTACCTGGCGATGGCCGCGGCGATCCTCCTGCTGATCGGCCAGCCGCCGCTGGCGCGCTTCGCCCTGGCCGCGCTGCTGTTCAAGTTCACCTGGACCTTCGCCCTGCCGTTCATCCTCGCCTGCCTCGCCGACCTGGACCGCTCCGGCCGCCTGATGAACGCCTCCAACCTGGTCATCGGCGGCGGGCTGGCCATCGGCCCGGCGCTGGCCGGACGACTCATCGAAAGCAGCGGCGGTTTCCTCCCGCTGCTGCCGATCGCCGCCGGCCTGGCCGGCCTCTCGTTGCTGCTGGCCCTGGCCTGCCGGCCACGCTGAAACCCTCTCCCGAACCACGGATATCCACCATGAGCCGACGTACCGCTTTCTTCTTCGACGAACTCTGCCTCTGGCACGCCGCCGGCCCGCACGCGCTGACCCTGCCGGTCGGCGGCTGGGTGCAACCGCCCGCCGCCGCCGGACACGCCGAATCACCGGAAACCAAGCGCCGGCTGAAAAGCCTGCTCGACGTGTCCGGCCTGACCGCCCGCCTGCAACTGCGCAGCGCGCCGCCGGCGAGCGACGAGGACCTGCTGCGCGTGCATCCGGCGCACTACCTGGAACGCTTCAAGGCGTTGAGCGACGCTGGCGGCGGCAGCCTCGGCCAGGACGCGCCGATCGGCCCGGGCAGCTACGAAATCGCCCGACTCTCCGCCGGCCTGGCCATCGCCGCGCTGGATGCGGTGCTCGCCGGCGAAGCGGACAACGCCTATGCGCTGTCGCGGCCGCCAGGTCACCACTGCCTGCCGGACCAGGCGATGGGCTTCTGCTTCTTCGCCAACATCGCCGTGGCCATCGAGGCGGCCAAGGCTCGCCACGGCGTCGAGCGGGTCGCGGTACTGGACTGGGACGTGCACCACGGCAACGGCACCCAGGCGATCTACTACCGGCGCGACGACGTGTTGAGCATTTCCCTGCACCAGGACGGCTGCTTCCCGCCTGGCTACAGCGGCGCCGAAGACATCGGCGAGGATCGCGGTCGCGGCTTCAACCTCAACGTCCCGCTGCTTCCCGGCGGCGGACACGATGCCTACATGCAGGCCATGCAACGCATCGTGTTGCCGGCGCTGGAGCGCTTCCGCCCGCAATTGATCGTGGTCGCCAGTGGCTTCGACGCCAACGCGGTGGACCCGCTGGCGCGCATGCAATTGCACAGCGACAGCTTCCGGGCGCTGACCGCGATGGTCCGCGACGCGGCCGAGCGGCATGCAGGCGGACGCCTGGTGGTGGTCCACGAAGGCGGCTACTCGGAAGCCTACGTGCCGTTCTGCGGGCTGGCGGTGATCGAAGAACTCAGCGGCGTGCGCAGCGCGGTGCGCGACCCGCTGCGCGACTTCATCGAGCTGCAGCAGCCCGGCGCGGCGTTCCGCGACTTCCAGCGCCAGCGCCTCGAAGAACTGGCCACACAGTTCGGCCTGTGCCCGGCACAGCCGCTTCAGGCGGCCAGGTAGCGCCCGACCAGCGCCAGGCCGCTGCACAGCACCAGCCAGGTGACCAGGCGGACGAAGGCTTCACGCGACAGACGCAGGGTCACCCGGCGACCGATCCACAGGCCCAGCGCCATGCCCGGCAGCAGGCAGGCGGCGAGCAGCCAGGGCTCGCGCGCGGCATACAGCCCGGCGAGCAGGAACAGCCCCAGGCGGACGAAGGTGCTACAACCGATCAGCGCGCTCTGGGTGGCGCGCATCTGCTCCTTGCTCGCCAGGCGTCCGTTCAGGTACAGCGAATAGAGGAAGCCGCCGCTGCCGAACAACGCGCCGAACAGCCCGCCGAAGACACCGAAGGGCAACGCCCAGGTCGCCCGCCAGCGCGGCTGGCCACGTGGCTGGAGGAACAGCGCGTAGAGCGCATGGAGACTGACGAACACGCCGAGGGCCAGCATCAGCAGCTCCGCGCGTAGCGCCAGAAGTCCGTACCCCCCCAGCGCGCAGCCCAGCAGCATGCAGGGCAGCAGACGCTTGAGCTCAGTGACGGCGACCTGCCGCCGCGCCGGCAGCCAGTTGCCGAACGATGCGCTGAAATCCAGCAGGACCAGCAGCGGAATGATCTGCGACAGCGGCAGCACTCCGGCCAGTAACGGGCCGGCAACCAGCGCGGTGCCGAAGCCGGCGATGCCGAACACCACATAGGCGAGGACGATGGCCAGTTCGACCAGCAGCCATTGCCACAGGTTGAACGGCAGGGCGGCGAACAGGACTGACGGATCGAGCGAGGACATGGCGGCTCCCGGAACGACGACCCGCGCACTCTAGCGAGCGCAACGGCGCGCCAGCCAATACAATCCGAGCCCTGTAGCCATCTCGAAAAGGCATGGGAAGTCTTCCGATGATCTCTTTGCGGCAACTCCATTATTTCGTCGAAATCGTCGAAACCGGCGGCTTCAGCCGTGCCGCCGAACGCCTGTTCGTCGCCCAGTCGGCGCTCAGCCGGCAGGTGCGTGAACTGGAGGACAGCATCGGCACCCCACTGCTGCGCCGCGGTCCGCGCCAGGTCGAGCTGACCCCGGCCGGCCGCGCCTTCCTGCCCCGCGCGCAGCGCCTGCTCGGCGACCTGGAAGCCGCCCGGCGCCTGGCCCGCGAGGTCGGCGAAGGCGGCCATGGCCTGCTGCGCCTGGGGCATTCCAGCTCGGTGCCGCTGGTGGACGGCCTGCAAGCGGCGCTGCGCGGCTACCTCGCGGCGCAGAGTGGCGTCCGCCTGGAACTGACCCAGCAATCCTCCGAGCAGCAGCTCGCCGATCTCGCCGAAGGCCGCCTGGACGTCGGCCTGCTGCGCCTGCCGGTGCTGCGCCAGCATCCCCGGCTGCACCTGCGCGCCCTGTACCGCGAGCCGTTGCTCCTGGCTCTCGCCGCCGGCCATCCGCTGGCCCGCCGTGAAACCCCCGTGGCCCTGGCCGCCCTGGCCGGAGAAACCTTCGTCTCCATTCCCCACCTGCAACGCGGCGGCCTCAGCTATCGCGCCGCCGAACTCTGCCTCGGCGCCGGTTTCTACCCACGCCCGGCGCGCGCGCTGTCGCGCAAGACCAGCCAGTTGCAACTGATCGAGGCCGGCTTCGGCGTCGCCCTGGTGCCCGCCTCGATGCGCGCCATCGCTCCGCCCGCCGTGCGCTTCCTGCCCCTGGCCGAGGCCGAGGCATACAGCGAGGTGGCGCTGGCCTGGCGACGCGACGATAGCCCCCTGGTGGAAGGCTTCGTCGAATATTTCCTGGAGAATCTGCCGAACGAAGCCAAGGATTGATCGCACATCGCGGTGCGCCGCCTTATCATGCCGCCCATGCGTAACGATCCCTTCCAACGGCTCGGCCTCGATCGCGAGGTGCTGACCGTCAGCCAACTGAACCAGCGCGCCCGCCTGCTGCTGGAAGACGTGTTCCCGCAGGTGTGGGTCGAGGGCGAACTGTCCAACCTCGCCCGACCGGCCTCCGGACATGTCTACTTCACCCTCAAGGACAGCAACGCGCAGATTCGCTGCGCGCTGTTCCGGCAGAACGCCCAGCGCGTACGCCAGGCCTTGCGCGACGGCCTGGCGGTCAAGGTGCGCGGAAAGATCTCGCTGTTCGAGGGACGCGGCGACTACCAGTTGATCGCCGATACCGTCGAGCCGGCCGGCGACGGCGCCCTGCGCCTGGCCTTCGAGGCATTGAAGGAAAAACTCGCCGGCGAAGGCCTGTTCGCCAGCGAACGCAAGCGTCCGCTGCCCGCCCATCCGCGTCGCATCGGTATCGTCAGTTCGCCCAGCGGGGCGGTGATCCGCGACATCATCAGCGTGTTCCGCCGCCGCGCGCCGCAGGTCGAGCTGACCCTGGTGCCCACCGCCGTGCAGGGCCGCGAGGCCGTCGCGCAGATCGTCCGCGCCCTGCAACTGGCCGACCGGCAAGGCTTCGACGCGCTGATCCTGGCCCGTGGCGGCGGTTCCCTGGAAGACCTCTGGTGCTTCAACGAAGAAGCGGTGGCGCGCGCCGTGGCAGCCTGCGCCACGCCGATCGTCAGCGCGGTCGGCCACGAGACCGACGTATCGATCAGCGACTTCGTCGCCGACGTGCGCGCACCGACTCCCTCGGCCGCCGCCGAACTGCTGGCGCCCAACGCCGGCGACCTGCAGCAGCGTCTCGACGGCCTGCGCCGACGCCTGGTGCTGCGCATGCGCGACCAGTTGCTGCGCGAACGCCTGCGCCTGGAAGGCGTCGCCCGCCGCCTGCGCCATCCCGGCGAACGCCTGCGCCAGCAGGCGCAGCGCCTGGACGACCTGGACATGCGCCTGCGCCGTGCCTTCGAGCGCCAGCTGGCGGTCCGCCACGAACGCCTGGTCCGCCTGGAGACGCGCCTCGCCGCGCAGCATCCGGGCCGTACCCTGGCGCTGCTCCGGCAGAAGCTCGACAGCCTCGCCGCGCGCCTGCCGCGCGCCGCCCGCGAGGTACTGAAGGATCGTCGCCGGCGCCTCGAAGGACTGGCGCAGACGCTCAACGTGGTCAGCCCGCTGGCGACCCTGGGCCGCGGCTACAGCATCCTCCTCGACGAGCGTGGCCGGGCGATCCGCGATGCCGGCCAGGCCCAGCCGGGACAGCGCCTGAAGGCGCGCCTGGCGGAAGGCGAACTGGAGGTGCGGGTCGAGGACAACCACCGGACCCCGGTCACCCTGTCGCTGCTGGACTGAGCCGCGATGATCCGCCTCAGCCAACGGGCCCTGGCCTACCTCAACGAGGTGATCCACCACGGCTCTCTACGCCGCGCCGCCCAGCACCTGAACATCGACCCCTCGGCCATCAGCCGGCAGCTCGCCAGCCTGGAGGAACATCTCGGCGTGCGCCTCCTGCAACGCACGCCGCAGGGCGTGGCGCCTACCGAGGCCGGCGAGCTGCTGGTGGCGCACTACCGCCAGCAACGGGCCAATGAAGAGGGCGTGCTGTCGCGTCTGTCGGCCCTGCAGGGGCTGCGCCAGGGCAAGGTGCGCCTGGCGGTCGGCGAAGGTTTCATCGCCGACCTGATCTCCCAGCCATTGCAGAGTTTCATCCTGCGCTACCCCGGCATCGAGCTGGAAGTGCGCATGGCCGGGGCCAACGAAGGCGTGGCGCTGGTCAAGGAAGACGCCGTCGACCTGGCGCTGGTCTACGCCCCGGTCGAGGACGGCGAGCTGGAAGTGCACGTCGACACCCGCCAGCCCCTCGACCTGATCATCCCCGCCAACCATGCCCTCGCCGGACACCGCGGCGCGGTGCCGATGCGCGCGCTGCGCAACGAGTCGCTGGCGTTGATCCACAACAGCACCGGCATGGGCCAACTGGCGGTGATCGCCGCGCAACTGGAGCGCATCGAGCTAAGGCCGAAGCTGCGCACCAACTCGGTGGCGGTGCTGACCAATTTCGTCAAGTCCGGCATCGGCGTGGCCTTCATGCCGGAACTGACGGTCAGCCACGAGATCGAGGCCGGGCACATCCGTTGCCTGCCGCTGGCCCATCCGGCGCTGCGCGACGCCCGCGCGCGGATCGTCAGCCACAAGGGCCGCGAGCTGACCGTGGCGGCGATCGCCTGCCTGGAGCACCTGCGCCGGGGCATGCGCTTCTTCAGTGGCGACGCGCCCGGCCTCGCGCAGCGCTGAGGCGTTGTCTTTTTCGCATCACGTCCGGACTTGAATAGTCAACGAGACAACGGCTAGCGTTGCTTCGCTTTCGTGCGAGCACCCGGCCCCGCGCCCCGACAAGAAGTGCCGCCGATCCCTCGACCGTTCGGACTGCCATAAGGAAAACAACATGCACACGAATCCGCGCCGCGGCCTCGCCCGCCGCTTCGCCGCCGGACTGCTGGCCGCCGCCCTGGGCCTGGGCGGCAGCCTCGCCCAGGCCGCCACTACCCTCAACCTGAGCTATAACGGCGCCGCCGACAGCGAGAAGAACCTGGTGCACCTGTTCGCCAGCAACCTCAAGCGCCTGGCCGAGGAAAAGAGCGGTGGCGACCTGCAGTTCAAGCTCTACCCCAACAGCATGCTCGGCGAAGAGGAGCAGCGCATGGAACAGGTGATGACCGGCCCCGGGCTGAACATCGCCTCTTTCGCCGGGATCGCCCCGCTGTTCCCGGAGATCTACGTCAGCGCCACGCCCTTCATGTTCAAGGACGCCGCCGCGGCCCACGCCTTCTTCGACCGCGGCAGCTACTGGCAGGCCGCCCGCGAGGCCTTCCGCGAGCGCACCGGCACCGAACTGCTGGCGGTGGTCGAGGAAGGCGGCTTCCTCAACTTCACCAACGGCAAGAAGCCGATCCACAGCCCGGCGGACTTCCAGGGCCTGCGCTTCCGCGCCATGGATCCCAGCCAGGTGGCGCTCTACGAAGCCTTCGGCGCCTCCGGCACGCCGATCCCCTGGACCGAGTTGTACATGGGCCTGCGCACCGGCGTCGCCGACGGCCAGATGAACCCGACCTCCTACATCATCCTCGGCAGCCTCTACCAGGTGCAGAAGTACCTGACCCTGGCCAACATCCAGTACTCCGACCAGTTCCTGGTGGCCAACGGCGATCTGCTCGCCGGTCTCCCCGCCAAGGACCGCCAGGCCCTGCTCGACGCCGCCGCCGAAGCCACCCGACTGAACCGCGAGGCGGTCGCCGCCCAGCAGGAACGCGACCTGGCGTTCCTCAAGGAAAAGGGCATGCAGATCATCCAGCCGTCCGCCGATGACCTCGCCGCCTTCCGCGCGAAAGGCCAGCCGTCCTACCTGGCCTGGCTGAAGACCCAGGACATCGAGCCACGCTGGACCGAGATGGCCTTCCGCGACGCCGGTCTCGCCACCGCCCCCTGACCTTCGCGCGTTGCCCCCGACGGCCGTCGCCGTCGGCCGGGCGCGCCTGTCCGACTTTCCGGAGTACCTCCCATGCCGTCATTGCTCAAGGGCATGCGCGCCGCGTTGCTGAACCTCGCCACGCTGCTGTTGCTGCTCGACCTGGCCCTGCTCATCTACGGGGTGTTCGCCCGCTACCTGCTCGGCAGTTCGCCGATCTGGATGGACGAACTGGCCCGCTACCTCATCATCGGCGCCGTGATGCTGGCGCTCGGCGCGGTGTGGATGGAAGGCGGACACATGCGCGTCAACCTGCTGGAACAGCATCTGCCGCCGCGTCTGGCGCAGGCGCTGAGGCTCTACCAGTGGCTGCTGGCGCTGGCCTTCTTCGCCTTCGCCGCCTGGTTCAGCACCCGCTACGCGCTGAACGCCGGGCGCTTCCGCAGCCTCGGTCTGGGCGTCAGCCGCACCTGGCCGTTGCTCAGCCTGCCGCTCGGCTTCGGCCTGCTGACCCTCATGCTATTGCTCCAGGGCCCCTGGCCGCGGCAGCCGGCCAGCACCACCGTCGAGGGAGGGTCGCAGGCATGATGGCCATCGCCATGATCGCGGCCTTCGTGGTCAACCTCCTGCTCGGCCTGCCGCTGTTCCTCTGCCTGCTGCTCACCGCGCTGGTGGGGTTCCTCTTCGTCGACCCGGCGCTGTTCGCCAACACCCTGCCGCAACGCTTCTTCGGCGGCATGGACATCTTCTCGCTGATGGCGATCCCGCTGTTCGTGCTGGCCGGCAACCTGATGAACCATTCCGGCATGACCCCGCGCCTGATGCGCCTGGCCAACGCCCTGGTCGGCCACTTCCGTGGCGGCCTCGGCCACGTCAACGTGGTCGCCGGGGTGTTCTTCGCCGGGGTCAACGGCTCCGCCGCGGCCGACGCCTCGGCGCTCAGCACCCTGCTGGTGCCGGCGATGGAGAAGGAAGGCTACTCGCGGCGCTTCGCCGCCGGGCTGACCGCCGGCAGCTCGCTGATCGGCCCGATCATCCCGCCAAGCATCTTCATGATCCTCTATTCCTCGCTGACCAACACCTCGGTAGGCGAGCTGTTCCTCGCCGGGGTGATCCCCGGCCTGCTGCTGGCCGCCGCCTTCATGCTGCTGAACGCGCTGTACGCCTACCGCAACGGGCTGCAGGCACGCCACGCGGCGCCGGCCTGGGGCGAGATTCTGGCGGCGCTGTCCGGTGCCCTGACCGCGCTCATCGCGCCGGTGATCATCGTCGCCGGGATCGTCCTCGGCCTGGTCACGCCCACCGAGTCGGGCGCCCTGATCGCTCTCTACGTGGCGCTGGTCGGCCTGCTCCAGCGCCAGCTGAGCCTGGCCGGGCTGTGGAACTCGCTGCGCGAGACGGTACGCCTGACCACCGCCATCTACGTGATCATCGCCGCCGCCTCGGTGGTCAACTGGCTGCTCAACTACGCCCAGGTCGCCAGCGAGTTCGCCCGGTTGCTGGAGCCGTTCGGCCACTCGCCGACCCTGATGCTGTTCATCATCAGCGCGGTCATCTTCATCTGCGGCATGCTCATGGAAGAGGTCTCGGTGCTGATGCTGCTGACGCCGATCGTCGCCCCGGTGGCGCTGGCCGCCGGCGTCGATCCGGTACACCTCGGGCTGATCTTCACCCTGAACATCACCATCGCCCTGATCACCCCGCCGATGGGGGCCTGCCTGTTCATCGTGGCGACCATCAGCCGCCTCGATATCCTGGAAATGTTCAAGGGTATCTGGCCGTTCATCCTGGTCGCCCTGGGGGTGCTGTCGCTGCTGATCCTGTTCCCGTCCCTGACCCTGTGGCTGCCACGCCTGCTCAATTGACGCCATGACCGACTTCACCCAAGCCATCCCCGTTCTCCCGGAGCCCGACTGGCACGCCGTGGCCGGCATCCCCATCGTCGATGCCGGCACGCCGCTGGAAGCGCTCGGGCTGAGCCGCGACTTCAGCGTCTGGCCGGCCTACCACAAGCTCGGCATTCCTCACGCGATCCCGGAATGCCACGCTCGCGGCGAGGTCTTCGAGCGTCTCCTGCGGGTCGCCGCCGGCCTCCCCGATGGCGTGCGCCTGGTGGTGCTGGACGCCTGGCGCCCGTTCGCCGTGCAGCAGTATCTCTACGACAGTCTGTCCAGCGCCCTCTCCGCGCACTACCCGGAGGCAGGCGAGGCAGAGCTGGAACGGCTCACCCGCCAGTTCGTCTCGCCGCCGAGCAGCCGCCGCGAAGCGCCCAGCCCGCATCTCACCGGCGGCGCGGTGGACGTCACCCTGTGCGACGCCCAGGGCCGCTGGCTGGACATGGGCAGCGCCTTCGACGAGGCGGTACCGGCGTCCTACAGCGCCTACTTCGAGCAGATCGCGCAGCCCGACGCGCGCCAGCGTCGAGTCCGCGATCATCGTCGCCTGCTCTACCACGCGATGCTCGACGCCGGTTTCAGCAATCTGCCCAGCGAATGGTGGCACTACGATTACGGCGACCAGCTCTGGGCCTGGCACACCGGCGCGGCGCAGGCGCTGTTCGGCCCCGCGCAGTTGCAGGCGATGGACGCGCTCTGGCGCCAGCAGTTGCAGAAGCGCCCTCCCGCGGACTAGGAAGCGAAGGTGCGCCGATAACCCAGCGGCGGCACGCCGAACGCAGCGGAAAACCGCTGGCGCAACGATACCGCCGAACCGAAGCCGGCCAGCTCGGCGATCGCCTGCACCGAATGCTCCGTGGTCTCCAGCAGGCGCTGGGCCAGGGCCAGGCGCTCGGCCTGGAGCCACTGGCTGACGGTGGTGCCGGTGAGCTGGCGGAAGTGCCGGGTGAAGGTCCGCCGGCTCATCAGCACCCGCCGCGCCAGGCTGTCCAGGCTGTGCGGCTGGTCGAGGTTCTGCCGCAGCCACACCAGCAGCTCGCCGAGACGGCCGTCCTGGGCGCTGTCCGGCAGCGGCTGCTCGATGAACTGGGCCTGGCCGCCCTGCCGATGCGGCGCCACCACCAGGCGCCGGGCCAGGTGGTTGGTGGTCTGCGCGCCGAGGCGCTGGCGCACCAGGTGCAGGCAGCAGTCGATGCCGGCGACGGTGCCTGCCGAGGTCAGCAGGCCGTCGTCCTCGATGTACAGCACGTCGGGCTCCACCCGCACCGCGGGGAAACGCGCAGCGAAATCGTCCGCCCACATCCAGTGGGTGGTGGCCCGGCGGCCGTCGAGCAAACCGGCCTCGGCCAGCACGAAGGCCCCCAGGCACAGACCCACCAGTTGCGCGCCGCGTGCACGGGCCGCGTTCAGCGCCTCGAGCAGCGCTTGTGGCGGACGCTCGTGTGGATCGCGCCAGCTCGGCACGATCACGGTCTGCGCCTCGGCCAGCGCTTCCAGCCCGGCCTCGGCTTCGATGGTGAACCCCACCGTGGTTCGCAGCCGGCCCGGCTCGGCGGCGCAGACACGCAGGTCGAAGGCCTGCGCGCAGGGGTCGTAGCACTCCTGGCCGAACACCAGGCAGGGCACCGACAGGTGGAACGGACTGATGCGGTCGAAGGCCACCACGGCCACGGACTGGCGGGGCATGCGCACCTCGGCGGTAACGAAGAGTTGGCCCGATTCTAGCGAAAGTTGTCTCCCAGGCCACTCACCCGCCACGCCGCGCCGGGACGAGAATCTTCCTCACCCACTCGGGAGGAAACCCCATGTCCGCACCACAACCCAAACGCGCCCTGCTGGTCATCGACGTGCAGAACGAATACGTCAGCGGCAACCTGCGCATCGAATACCCCGCGATCCAGTCGTCGCTGCAACGCATCGGCGCCGCCATGGACGGCGCCCACGCGGCGGGCATCCCGATCGTCGTGGTGCAGCACCTGGCGCCGGCGGATTCGCCGCTGTTCGCCCGCGGCAGCGAGCAGGCCGAGCTGCATGAAGTGGTCGCCTCGCGGCCCTACCAGCACAAGGTGGAGAAGGAACTGGCCAGTTCCTTCGTCGGCACCGGGCTGGCCGATTGGCTGCGCGAACGCGACATCGACACCCTCGCCGTGGTCGGCTACATGACCCAGCACTGCGACGACTCGACCATCCGCCAGGCGATCCACGAAGGCTGGCAGGTGGAATACCTGCACGACGCCAGCGGCTCGGTGCCCTATCGCAACCGCGCCGGCCAGGCCAGCGCGGAAGAGATCCACCGGATCTTCGGCATCGTCCTGCAGTCGTCCTTCGCCGCGGTCCTCAGCACCGACGAATGGCTGGAAACCCTCGCCGGCCGGCACCTGCCGGAGCGCGACAACATCTACGCCTCCAACCAGCGCGCCCTGGCCAACCGCTGAAACGGCGCCGCCCCACGCCTGCGGGGCGGCGGCCGCTCAACCGGCCAGCGAGCCGCGCGCCGGCAACGGCTTCCAGCCCGGGAACTCGCGCAGCCGCGGGTCGGGCACCGCGCAATAGGCGAATGTCCAGTTCGGCACCGGCAGGTCCAGGCGCTCCAGCGGCACGCGCGTGCCGGCGCCGGCCTGCGGCGCCTTCCAGTCCTGGGTGATATGCGCGCCGCCCTGGCTGGCCAGAAGGATGCCGCGGTTGGCGCTGGTGTCGTCCACCGTCCAGCGCGCGGCGGAGGCGTCCATCAGCACCTCCAGGTGCTCGTCGGTCACCTTGGCGCCGAACGGCGACTGCAACAGCCAGCAGTACAGGCGCAGATGCATCGCCCAGTTCCAGGCGGCCTTCTGCTCGGCCGCCCATTGCAGGAAGCCGCGCAGGATGGTCAGGCCATCCGGCGGATCGATCTTCAGCAGTTCCGGGCAGAGATCGTAGAGGTGGTGCCAGGCGCTGCTCAGGCGCTTGTTGAGCTGGTCCGGACGCAGCGTGGAATGCTTCGGCGGCAGGCCGGGGGCCACCACCAGGCCGGTCTGTGCCGGCAAGGGAGATCTGTTGCTGTTCATGCTCTGAACCTCGCACGCAAAGGCGGGGCGCCAGGCGCCCCTGCTCGACACGGCGCTCAGTGGCCGTGCTGCTCGTGCCCGCCCTGTTCGGCCGGCGCCTTGGACTCGACGACGATTTCCACCGGCACTTCGCCGGCCTTGCGGAAATGCAGCGTCAGCGGGAAGCGCTCGCCGGCCACCAGTGGCTGCTTCAGGCCCATCAGCATCAGGTGGTAGCCGCCGGGGGCGAAGCGCAGGTCCTTGCCTGGCGCGACGTCGACGCTGTCGACTTTCTGCATGCTCATCATGCCGTTCCTGTGCACATGCTCGTGCACCTCGGCGGACGCCGCGCGCGGGGTATCGGCGCCGACCAGGGTGTCGTTTTCCTTGCCGTGGTTCTGCACCACGAAATACGCCGCGCCGTTCGGCGAGGTCGGCGGCAGGGCCAGCGCCCAGGGGTGTTCGATGTGCAGCTGGCCAGCATTGTATTCGTGGGCCTGGGCGACGGCGGAAACGGCCAGCAGGGCGACGGCTGCGAAGAAGGATGTGCGCATGGGGACTCTCCAGTAGCGTATGGCCGGTCCTTTTCCGTCGGACCGGCGATTCCATGTAGGGATGTTGGAACAGGACGCCGCGACGCACCCCGGCCTCCAGGTTCAGGTTGCCGGGTGCATGGGCCTGGGCATCAGGCGACGGGAGAGGCGCGCGGATTGGCGAGGCGCCAGTAGCGCTGGGGTGGCAGGTCGGTGGCGGAGAAGGCGATACGGGCCGGGCTGGCCAGCGGCGCCAGCGGCAAAGCCGGCCAGGAGGCGACCAGTCCGGGCGTGCCGGCGGCGCCGGCGCAGCAGCAGAGGTGCGGGGCCAGGCTTTCGTGGTCGTCGGGAAGATCGATGTCCTTGAGCGCGGCGCTCAGCTTCAGGCGCAGCAGCGAGTCGGACGAGGTGCTGCAGAAGCCGCCGAGCAGCAACGAGGCGCGCTCCTGCGTCGTCAGCGCCTGCGAAAGCGGCACCACGAACAGGTTCATCAGCACGGCCAGGCTGGCCAGCCAGGCCACGGGGCGCCGTGACAGGGGCATCGTCGGTTCTCCGGAGAATGGGCCCTTTATGCCTGAGCACGGGGCAAAAGTAAAAACGCCGGGCGCGACAGAGTGCCGCAGGTGAAAACGTTTGCAACCCTTGCGGGCTTTCCCCCGCCGCGCTCTTCCGCCAGCATAGACGGCTTTGCCGCCCGACGAGTCGAGAAGCCGATGCCCCGCACCCTAGCCTTCGTTTCCACGCTGTTGCTCGCCGCCTTCTGCGCCCTGCCCGCCCAGGCCGACAGCTTCATCATGCGCCTGCTGAACAAGCCGGTGCCCGGCGGGGTGGCGGTGCTCGACCTCGGCGAGGAAGGCCCGCCGCCGCGGGCGTTCTACCAGGGCAAGCCGGTGCTGGTGGTGCGCGAGGAAGGCCGGCGCTGGATCGCCGTGGTCGGCATCCCACTGACCGCCAAGCCCGGCCCGCAGAAGCTGGAAGTGCGGGCGGCGACCGGCAACCACGAGGAAAGCTTCAGCGTCGGCAGCAAGCACTACCGCGAGCAGCGCATCACCCTGAAGAACAAGCGCCAGGTCAACCCGCTGCCGGAAGACCTCAAGCGCATCGAGCGCGAGCTCGCCGAACAGACCGCCGCCTACCGCCGCTTCAGTCCCGGCCTGCCCAGCAACCTGATGCTCGACAGGCCGGTCGACGGTCCGCTCTCCAGCCCCTTCGGCCTGCGCCGCTTCTTCAACGGCGAAGAGCGCAACCCGCATTCCGGTCTAGACTTCGCGGTACCGGCCGGTACGCCGATCAAGGCGCCGGCGGCCGGCAAGGTGATCCTCATCGGCGACTACTTCTTCAACGGCAAGACGGTGTTCGTCGACCACGGCCAGGGCTTCATCAGCATGTTCTGCCACCTATCGAAGATCGACGTGAAGCTCGGCCAGCAGATGCCGCGCGGCGGCGTCGTCGGCAAGGTCGGCGCCACCGGGCGGGCGACCGGGCCGCACATGCACTGGAACGTCAGCCTGAACGACGTGCGGGTCGACCCGGCGATCTTCATCGGCGCCTTCCAGCCCTGAGCGTTGAGCAACGCGGCGCCGACTGAGGTCAGAAGGAACAGGGGGCGCGTCGATGCGCTCCTTTCATGACCAAGGGAGACACCGCATGACTCACCCGCTTCGCCTGCTCTGGCTGTGCTCGGCACTGTTCGTGGTCCTCGGCCTGGGCTTCGTCTTCTTCCCCGGCCCGCTCGCCTCCCTGCTCACCAGCGGCGAACCGCTCACCCCCGCCGCCCTCACCGACCTGCGCGCCAGCTACGGCGGCACCAGCCTCGGCGTCGGCCTGCTGCTCGGCTATGCCGCGCTACGCCCGAAATACCTGGTGCTCGGCCTGCTCGCCGCCCTGGCGGTGATCGCCAGCAGCGGCGCGGCGCGCCTCTACGGGGTGCTGATCGATGCCTCGCCGGCGCTGGCCACCTTCTTCTGGCTGGCCGCCGAGGCGGTGCTCTGCGTGCTGTTGCTGGCGGCGCTGTGGAAGACCCGCCAGCTCGACCTCGACTGAGCGCCGCGCAGCAGGTCTCAGGCCAGGACCCGGCGAACCGCCGGCAGCCGCGACAGCACCAGCCAGTCCAGCGCCCAGACCAGCAGGAGCGAGGCCCCCACCAGCGGGAAGGCCACGCTCAGCGCCAGCATGATGGCGATGCCGGTCTTCCAGCGCGGCAGCTCGTGGCGCAACGGCGGCACGCCAAGGCGCCCGGCCGGCTTGCGCTTCCACCAGATCCACAGGCCGCTCGCCGAGCTGAGCAGGATCGCCAGGCAGGCCGCGAGCATCAGCAACTGGTTGGCCAGGCCGAAGAACTTGCCTTCGTGCAGCACCACGCCCATCTGCACGCTCCTCGCCACCGCGTTGTAGTCCTGCCAACGCACGTCGGCGAGGACCTTGCCGCTGTACTGGTCGATGTGCAGGGTGGCGTCGTGGCGCGGATCGTCGGGGAACACGGAAATCGTGTAGACCCCCTCCATCCCGCTCGGCAGGGCGATCCCGTAGCCCGCCGCCACGCCGCGCTCGCGGGCGATATCCACCACCCTTTGCAGAGGGATGCCCGCCGGCATCGGCATGTCCATCGGCATCTCGCGCCCGGCCTGGGCGGAGTGCCCGCGATGCTCGGCATGGGCGTCGGCCGCCGGCGGCTGCGAGCGCGGCAGCGGAGTGTTCTCCAGCGGCCAGGGCACCTGCTGGCGCGACGCGCTGTTGAGGCTACCGGCCTGCATGTCGGAGGTTGGCACATCGTTCCACATCGCCGCCGGGAAGCGGTTCCAGACATCGGCGAACTGCTTGCCCCAGTAGCCGGTCCAGGTCATCCCGCTGAGCAGCATGAACAGCAACAGCAGGCTGCCCCAGAAACCGGCGACCACATGTAAATCGCGCCACAGCGGTCGTCCGCGCAGGTGCAGGCGCGGCCAGAGCAGCGCGCTCGCCGCCCGGCCGCGCGGCCACCACAGATAAAGACCGGAGACCACCAGGACGATGCCCCAGCCGGCGGCCAGCTCGATCAGCCGGTCGCCGACGGTCCCGACCATCAGCTCGCCGTGCAGCGCCCGGGCCACCGCCTGGAGATTCAGTTGCGCATCCTGGCGGCCGAGCTCGCGTCCACTGTAGGGGTCGACGAACAGGTTCCACTGCCTGCCCTCTTCGCCGATCACGAATTGCGCGCTGCGCCCCGCCTCGCTCGGCGGCAGGTACTGGCTGACGGCGGCCTGCGGGTGCGCCTGGCGCACCCCGGCGAGCAACTGGTCGGCGCTGCGCATCTGCGCGCCGGCCTCGACGCGCAGCAATTGCGGGTAGAGCAGCGCATCCAGCTGCGGCTTGAACAGGTAGACGATTCCGGTCAGCGCCAGCAGGATCATGAAGGGCGCGACGAACAGGCCGGCGTAGAAATGCCAGCGCCAGGCCAGCGCGTAGAAGTCACGGCCGTTCTTTTCGTTGGGTTGCATGGATCACCTCATCGGAGCACACAGGCAAGGCGGGCCCCGCTGGGCGGGGCCTCGTTCAAGGTTCAGAAGCTGAAGTCGACCTTGGTCCAGAAGGTCCGGCCCGGCTCGGGAACCGTTTCGTTGGCGGAGAAACCGAAGCCGGCGTCGCCGGCCTTGTTCAGGTGCTCGGTGTAATCCTTGTCGAACAGGTTATCGACGCCGGCGCTCAGCTTGACGTTACGCGTCACCCGGTAGGCGCCGTTGAGCGAGAAGACGCCGAAGCCGGCGCTCTTGTCGAAGTCCTTGCCAACCACGTTGCCCTGGTCGCGGGCGACGCGGTTCTGCGGCGCGACCACCCGCCACAGGCTGCCGGCGCTCCAGTCGCCCTCCTCGTAGGTCAGGCCGAAGCGCGCCTCCAGCGGCGGGATCTGCGGCAGGGCGCGCCCGTCCGAACTGTTCTTGCCCCAGGCATAGGCCAGGCTGGCGTCGGTCTTCCAGTTGCCGGTCAACTGATAGGACGCACCGAGTTCGCCGCCCATGATCCGCGCGTCGACGTTGGTCGCCTGGGTCGAGGAGCCCATCATGCCCTCGCGATAGCTGAACAGGATGAAGTCCTGGACCACCCCGACGTAGCCGGAGGCCCAGGCCTGCAGCTTGTCGCCGTTGTACTGGAGGCCGAAGTCGAGCTGGGTGGTCTTTTCCGGCTTGATCTTGTCGAAGGCATTGACCGACCCGTTCGGCCCGCGCTTGGGCGAGAACAGCTCCCAGTAGTCGGGGAAGCGCTCGGCATGGCCGAGGCCGGCGTAGAGGGTGGTCGGCGAGTCGGCGAGGTCGTGCTCGTAGCGCACGAAGCCGCTGGGCAGGGTATCGGCGCGGGTATCGCCGGCCGTCGGGTTGGCCATGGCGTGGCCCATGTGTCCGGACTTGAGGGTCTGCCGGTAGTCCTTGACCGAGGCGCGGTCCAGGCGCAGCCCGCCGATCAGCCGGTCGCGCTCGGCGGCGAACCAGGTCAGTTCGCCGAAGGCCCCGTAGTTGTGGAACACCGCGTCCTTGCTCCAGGGGAACTGGTCGGCGTCGGTGTAGTAGTCGGTCATCATGTCGTAACTGGAGCCGCGCGCGCGATGTTCGTTGCGCATGGCGTCGACCCCGCCGACCAGCTTGAAATCGTCCCAGCGCCAGGTGGCCGCCAGGCGACCGCCGAGGGTGCGCCGGTCCACCTGGGACGCCATCGGCATCGGCATCATGCCGGACGGGTCGGGAGTGCGCAGGCGGAAGTTGTCCATGATGTGGTCGGCGTAGTTGTAGTAGACCTGCGCCTCGACCTTCTCCAGCACATCGCTGATGTTCGACTTGACGAAGCGCAGGCCCAGGCTCTCGCGCTTGAACTGCGAACCGTCCATGCCGCGCCCGGCGTAGCGTGCCTCGCCGTCGCCCTTGCCGGCGGTGAGCTCGATCAGGGTGTCCTCGTCGGGAGTCCAGCCGACCGCGACGTCGCCGTTCCACTTCTTCCAGCGCGACGGTACGGTATTTCCTGCGCCGTCCTCGTAATCGTCGGCCTGCGCGTGGTTGCCGGTGAAACGCACGTAGCCGAGCCGGTTGCCGGCGGCGGCGTCCAGCACCTTGTCGAAGCGGCCGTTGGAACCGGCCAGCAGGCTGGCGTTGACCCGCGAGCCGAGTTCGCCGAAGCGCTCCGGCTCACGCTCGAAGAGGATCGTCCCGGCCGACGCGCCCGGCCCCCAGAGCACCGTCTGCGGGCCCTTGATCACGGTGAGCTTGTCGTAGGTTTCCGGCGAGATGTAGGAGGTCGGCGCGTCCATCCGGTTCGGACAGGCGCCGAGCATCATGCCGCCGTTGGTGAGGATGTTCAGGCGCGAGCCGAACATACCGCGCAGTACCGGGTCGCCGTTGCTGCCGCCGTTGCGGATCACGGCGAAACCGGGAATGGTCTTCAGGTAATCGGCCCCATCGCTGGCCGGCACCGGCTGACGCGGTTCCTTGGGGTTGGTGACGATGGTCAGCGGCGAACTCTGGGCGACTCCGGTGACCACGCTGGGCGCCAGCTCCACGGCGTGATCCTGGTGCTGGGAGTGCTCCTCGGCCAGGACCGCCGACGGAGTCAGGGCCAGGCCGCACAGTGCGGCGAAGGCTCCCGCCCAGCGGCGGCGTTGTGCGAGACGGGCAGGGTCGAAGCTGAAAGCGGCGGTCGGGCAGGCGTTGCCGACCGCTCGTTGTTGAGTAGACATACGGTTTTCCATGATCTGTGTGACTTCCGCCCCGCCCCACGGCGAACAGGCGCGCGGCCAGGCTCGCGTCACCGGCGCGGCGAAGACGCGCCAGTGCCCCCAGGAACGGCGGCTATCGGATTGAAAGAGGTCAGGCGATCAGGAACGGCGGCGCGCGGGTGCGGGCGCCGGGAAACACCGGCGAGGCGACGAACGCCTCGCTGAGGAGGGCGACGACGGGCACCGCCGCGAAGGGCACGCAGAACAGCGCCAGGCTGGCGTCTTCGGTGAGCGGCGGGCTGTGGAACAGCAGGCTGCAATAACCGCACTTCTCCCAGAGCACGTCGCTGGCCAGGCGATTGCCGTCGCCCATCCCCGGCATGCCTGCGTGAAGGGCGGCGGAACGCTGGACGTCGGAACAATGCTCCCCGGCAGCGCCGTCCATGCCCTCGTGGGACATGCCTTCGTGGCCCATCGCCGCGCCCATCGGCATCGGATGGTCCATCGGCATCGACTGGGAGATCAGCGGGCCGACGAAGATCATCAGCATGGCGAACAACCCCAGCCATGCACCGATGCCTTGTCGTTTCAGAGTGGTCGCCACCCGCGACTCCCGCCGTCTTGAATGAGGCCCGCAGCGTATCCGGCCGGGCGGCCGCTCGCGCTAGGTCGTGTCCGAAAAGAGAAGTATGTGCCTGCCGTTATACGCTCCCGGCACAGGGAGCGAAATGATCGCACAAGGTCGGCCCGTCCTGCTGCGGCATGGGGCCGCAGAATTCTCGCTTGCGGAACACAGGCTGGCGGCGCAATCGGGACGAAGCTTTCACTTACGGCGAAGAATAAAAAGCTAAAAAAGCACTACAAATAGGAAATTCTACTAATTTTCCTTTAATGCTTGCCATTCAAATGCAGGCTCACTAGTGTGGTACGCATGAAAACGCCGCACACCCTCATTCTGCTCCGCCAACACGCCTGCCTGTGCCTGGTCAGCCCGCGACTGCGTGGCTGAGCGACGCTTCCCCTCCCCTCGTCATTGCGTTCGCCTGGCCACGCCGCCCGGGTATCGATTCCAAAGGATTAGCCCCATGAGCATGTTGAAAGACCCTTCGCAGAAATACCGTCCGTTCCCGGCCATCAATCTGCCCGACCGCACCTGGCCGTCGAAGACCATCACCGAAGTGCCGATCTGGTGCAGCTCCGACCTGCGCGACGGCAACCAGTCGCTGATCGAGCCGATGGACGCGGCGAAGAAGATGCGCTTCTTCAAGACCCTGGTGCAGGTCGGCCTGAAGCAGATCGAAGTGGCCTTCCCGTCGGCCTCGGACACCGACTTCAACTTCGTCCGCGAGCTGATCGAAGGCAACCACATCCCCGACGACGTCACCATCCAGGTGCTGACCCAGGCCCGCGAGGACCTGATCACCCGCACCTTCGAATCCCTGCGCGGGGCGAAGAAGGCCATCGTCCACGTCTACAACGCCACCGCGCCGTCGTTCCGCCGCATCGTTTTCAACCAGGACAAGCAGGGCGTCGTCGACATCGCCACCAACGCCGCCAAGCTGATCAGGAAGCTGGCCGCCGAGCAACCGGACACCCAGTGGTCGTTCCAGTACTCGCCGGAAATCTTCAGCTCCACCGAGCTGGAGTTCTCGGTCGAGGTCTGCAACGCGGTGATCGACGTCTGGCAGCCGACCCCGGAGCACAAGATCATCCTCAACCTGCCGGCCACCGTGGAGTGCGCCACGCCGAACGTCTACGCCGACCAGATCGAGTGGTTCGGCCGCCACGTCAACCGGCGTGACAGCGTGATCATCAGCCTGCACACCCACAACGACCGCGGCACCGGCGTGGCCGCCACCGAGCTGGGCCTGATGGCCGGCGCCGACCGCGTCGAAGGCTGCCTGTTCGGCAACGGCGAGCGCACCGGCAACGTCGACCTGGTGACCCTGGCGCTGAACATGTATACCCAGGGCCTGCACCCGCAACTGGACTTCTCCGACATCGACGCCGTGCGCAAGGTGGTCGAGGAATGCAACCAGCTGCCGGTCCACCCGCGCCACCCGTACGTCGGCGACCTGGTCCACACCGCCTTCTCCGGCTCGCACCAGGACGCCATCCGCAAGGGCTTCGCCCAGCAGAAGGAAGACGCGATCTGGGAGGTGCCCTACCTGCCGATCGACCCGGCCGACATCGGCCGCGACTACGAGGCGGTGATCCGGGTCAACAGCCAGTCCGGCAAGGGCGGCATCACCTTCCTGCTCGAGCAGGAATACGGCATCAGCCTGCCGCGCCGCATGCAGATCGAGTTCAGCCAGGTGGTACAGGGCGAGACCGACCGTCTCGGCCTGGAGATGACCGCCCAGCAGATCTACTCCCTGCTGGAGAACGAGTACCTGAAGGCGACCTCGCCCTATGCCCTGACCAGCCATCGCCTGCAGGAAGAGAACGGCACCAGCGCCGTCGACCTGGAAGTCACCTTCGACGGCGAGAAGCAGCACTGGCGCGGGATCGGCAAGGGCCCGCTGGAAGCCCTGGTCGCCGCCCTGCCGGTCAAGGCGGAGATCATGGACTACCACGAGCACGCCATCGGCGCCGGCGCCAACGCCAGGGCCGCGGCCTACATCGAGATCCGTCTCGAAGGCCAGCGCCCGCTGCACGGCATCGGCATCGACGAGAACATCACCACCGCCAGCTTCCGCGCCCTGTTCAGCGCACTGAACCGCGCGGTGACCCAGGCCGAGGCCAAGGCGGCCTGAGCCAGGGATGGGAATGAAAAAAGGGAGCCAATGGCTCCCTTTTTTCATGGATGCGACGTCATTCGTCGTCGCCGCTGGCGCTGACCGCTCCCAGGCACCTGAGCAGATGCGCGCCCCCGGTGCCCGCGATGCGCCAGGTGTCACCATCGGCCTGCGGCTCGGCTTCCATCACGGCGTTGTAGGAAAAACGCCAGTCGCGACGAGTGCGTCCATCCAGGCTTTCCACCGCCAGCACCCACTCCTCGCTGGCGAACGCCTGGTCGGCCTCCGCGGCCAGGTCCGCCTGGTCCAGCAGCGCCTCGTTGAGTTCGAAGCGCCAGGCATGCAGGCCGTCGATCTCGAGCATGTCGGCGGTTTCCAGTTCATCGAGCAGGTAACGTTCTGTGGTCATGGTCAGTCATCGCTGAAAAGAAGCCATGATACGGCAAAGCGGCGGTGCCTCAGGCCACCAGCATCACCACCGGCACCATCACCAGCAGGACCGCCAGCATGAACAGCAGGGCGATGCCGGCCGCCCTCCAGTTGGAAATGAAGCTGCCGCCGGCGGCCTTGTGGCTCTCCAGCGCCGGGCCGAAGGCCGACCTGGCGTAGTAGACCATGCCGATGATCTGCGCCACCGCGAAGCCGGTGGAGGGGATGTTCTCCGGCAATATCGCGCCCAGTACCAGCAGCAGGACGAACAGGCCGACGGCGACCAGCCAGGCGCGTCCGACCTCCTGCCCGCGGCCGAGGCGCCTCAGGTTCACCGCGGTCAGGAAGGCGCCAGCCAGGGGGGTGCCGATGAAAGTGCCCAGGCCGATGGCGGAAAGCCTGTACAGCGGCTCGCCCTGGGTTGCGCCCGGCTCGTCCAGGCGGGCTTCCGGCGGACGGAACGGGTTCTCGGTATCGCTGCTCATATGCGTGTGCTCCCTGCGGATCTTTACTGAAGCTTTACCAGGGCCGGCATTGGAAAATCCCGGCGACCGGCAGAGTCTATAGGACGCTGCGCGCCAGCTGAACATTCCGCGCCCGCCGGCAGTCACAGCAAGACGTGCGAACGAAAGCGCCCACACAGGACCGCACACAGGAGGGATGACGCATGAGCACACGCAAACTCGGCAACTCCGGGCTGGAAATCCCGGCCCTGGTATTCGGCGGCAACGTCTTCGGCTGGACCGCCGACGAAAGCACCTCCTTCAGGCTGCTGGACGCCCTGCTCGATGCCGGGCTGAACTGCATCGATACCGCCGACGTGTATTCGCGCTGGGTTCCCGGACACCAGGGTGGCGAATCGGAGAGTATCATCGGCAAATGGCTGAAACGCACCGGCAAGCGCGACCGGGTAGTGATCGCGAGCAAGGTCGGGATGGACATGGGCAACGGCCACAAGGGCCTCTCCGCGGCCTATATCGAACAGGCCCTGGAGGCTTCCCTGCGGCGCCTGCAGACCGACTACCTGGACCTCTACCAGTCGCATGCCGACGATCCACACACCGAACTGGAGGAAACCCTCTCCACCTACGGCGAGCTGATCAAGAAAGGCAAGGTTCGGGTCATCGGCGCCTCCAACCACGACGCCCGGCGCCTGATCCAGGCACGCCAGGTCAGCGCCCGGCTGAACCTGCCCAGCTACCAGAGCCTGCAGCCCGAGTACAACCTGTACGACCGCGCCGACTACGAAACCAACCTGGAGCCGACAGTGGAAGAACTCGGCCTTGGCGTGATCAGCTACTACTCGCTGGCCAGCGGTTTCCTCAGTGGCAAGTACCGCAGCGAAGCCGACACCGCGGGTCGTGCCCGCGGCGAGAAAGTCCGGGGTTACCTGAACGAGCGCGGCGTGGCGATCCTCGCGGCGCTCGATGAAGTGGCCGAGCAGTACAACGCCAATCCGACCCAGGTCGCCCTGGCCTGGCTGATCGCCCGCCCCACCGTCACCGCGCCGATTGCCAGCGCCACCAGCCTGGAACAGCTGGACGACCTGATCGCCGCCACCCGCCTGCGGCTCGACGAGCAGGCGATCCACCGCCTGGACAGCGCCAGCGCCTATTGACGGAGCACGGCGTCGAGGTGTCGCACAGGCGGATAACCGCAGCGCGGTTATCCGCCGGAACCCTCGAATGACGGCCGCGTGATCTCAGCTGAAGCGCGCCAGCACCGAACCGATATCCAGGTCGCCCTGCGGCGCCTGGCCATCCGGCGTCAGCTTGTTGACCAGTTCCGGCAGCAGGCTGCTCAGGTGCTCGGCCGCTTCGCCCTGGCTGACCCCGGCGGAGTCCGCCAGTTGTTGCAACTGGCCGTCGCCGAAGGCGCGGGAAATGTCCGCCGCCGACACCGCCTGGTTCGGCCCACCGCCGATCCAGGAATTCAGGGCATCGCCCAGGCCTGCGTTCTGGAGCACCTGGAACAACCCGCCGAGTCCGCCCAGGGAGCCGGCCTCCACCCCCGGCGCCTGCCCGGCACCGCCCGCGGCGCCACCGAGCAGATCGCCGAGGACGCCGCCCAGTCCACCGCTCGCAGCACCGCCGCCGGCGCCGCCAAGGATGCTGCCCAGCGAACCGAGCAGACCACCGCCATCGCCACCGCCCTGTGCCGCACCGCCCTGGCGTGACATCAGCATGGTCACCAGCCCGATCAACAGGGCCACTTTCGGATCGCGTGCACCTCCCTGTCCTTCAGAGCCACCCAGCGCCGAACCGAGAATCGAATCGAGCAGTCCCATTTGGTCTTCCTCCTGATCTGATGCCCACGGCGTATCGCCGCGGGATACGGGTAACTCCAGGCCCGGCGACGCGCCATCATGCACGGCGCCGGGTCATGGCCTCGGACATCGAGCGGAACAGGACGTTCCGGCATTCAAGGGTGGATTTCGAAGCGATCCGCATCCATGTAGGCCGGGAAGCGCTGGCGATAGGCCGCCAACGCCGCCGCGTCCAGCCGGACGCGGAACACGCCGTCGGCGTCCGCCGCGTTGAACAGGCTGTCGCCCTGGAAATCCAGGGCCTGGCTATCTCCAGCGTAGCGCAAGGCGTTGCCGTCTCCGCCGATACGATTCACCGCCACCACGTAGCAGAGGTTCTCGATCGCCCGCGCCGGCAGCAGGCGGTTCCAGTGCAGTCGACGAGGCGCGGGCCAGTTGGCGGTGTAGAGCAACAGGTCGGTGTCGTGCGGGTCGCGGCTCCATACCGGGAAGCGCAGGTCGTAGCAGATCAGCGGGCGCACCCGCCAGCCCTTGAGTTCGAACAGCTCCTGGCGCTCGCCGGGACTGTAGTGCTCATGCTCGCCGGCCATGCGGAACAGATGGCGCTTATCGTAGTGCAGCACCTCGCCGTCCGGACGCGCCCAGAGCAGACGGTTGCGGTGGCTGCCATCGGCGAGCTGGACGATCAGGCTGCCGGTGACCACCGCGCCGAGGCGGCGGGCCTGCTCCCGCAGCCAGGCGTGGGTCGGCCCCTGCTCGGGCTCGGCCTGCTCTGCCGAAGCCATGCTGAAACCGGTGGTGAACATTTCCGGGAGAATCACCAGGTCGGCGCCGGCGGCGCTTTCCAGCAGGGCGGTGAAATGCTCGCGGTTGGCCTGGGCATCGTGCCAGGCCAGGGAGGATTGGACCAGGGCGACGTCCAGGTCCGGCAGCACCGTCAGATCGCGCATAGCTTTTCCGCTGCCTGACGCAGCGTCTCCTCGCGTTTGGCGTAACAGAAGCGGACCAGGCGCAGGGCGTCCGGCGCCTTTTCATAAAACACCGAAACCGGGATCGCCGCCACTCCGTGTTCACGGGTCAGCCATTCGGCCATGGCGACGTCGTCCAGGTCCGGGCGGATCGCCGAATAGTCCACGCACTGGAAATAGGTGCCCGGCGCACGACTGAAACGGAAACGCGAGCCCTGCAGGAGGTCGCAGAACAGGTCCCGCTTGGCCTGGTAGAAGCCTGGCAACTGCCCCAGGTGCTCGGGATGGGCGGCCATGTAGTCGGCCAGCGCCCACTGCAACGGCGTGACCCCGCAGAAGTTGACGTACTGGTGGACCTTGCGCAGCTCCGCGCCGAGCGCCGGCGGCGCGACCACGTAGCCGGTCTTCCAGCCGGTGACGTGGTAGGTCTTGCCGAACGAGCTGACCACGAAGGAACGCGGATACAACTCGTCGTGGGACAGCACGCTGGTATGGGCGACGCCGTCGAACACCAGGTGCTCGTAGACCTCGTCGCTGATCAGGTAGATATCCCGGTCGCGGATCAGCGCCGCCAGGCGGTCCAGTTCCTCGCGGCTGATCAGCGCACCGCTGGGATTGTGCGGGGTGTTGATGATGACCAGCCGGGTACGCGGCCCGATGGCCTCGGCCATGCGCTGCCAGTCGATGGAGAAGTCCGGCAGCGCCAGCGGCACGTGCACGCAACGCCCGCCGGCGAGCTGCACCGACGGTTCGTAGCTGTCGTAGGACGGGTCGAGCACCACCACTTCGTCACCCGGATGGACCAACGCCTGGATCGCGCTGAAGATCGCCTCGGTCGCGCCCGGCGTGATGGTCACCTCGCTGTCGGCACTCACCCGACGCCCATAGAGCTGCTCGATCTTCTTCGCCACCTGCTCGCGCAGCGCCGGCAGGCCGGCCATCGGCGCGTACTGGTTGTGCCCGGCGGCGATATGCCGGCCTACCGCCTCGCGCAACTCCGGCGGACCGTCGAAATCGGGAAAGCCCTGGGAGAGGTTGATCGCGCCGCACTCGGCGGCCAGTTGCGACATGCGGGTGAAGATGGTGGTGCCGACATTCGGCAGCTTGCTCTGAATCATCGGGACTTCCTGCTGGGACTCGCCGGACGATAGCCCGGCCAGACGGGTGGCAGGGCAGGATAGCCGATCCGGAAGCGACGCTGCAGGGGCACGGCTTGGAAAAAAGCGCGCCCGCCGCAGGTCACGGGGGAATATGCGCCGGACCATGGCGCAGGACGAACAGCCGCCTCGCGATAATCCGCCGTCACGCCAGGGTACCGGCGGGGAACACCGGCAGCGCTATCCGCCCTACGGAGCGCAGCCAGAGCCAATGAAAAAAGCCCGACGGGATATCCATCGGGCTCTTCTTCAGCGAACGGCGCATCGCGCTCAGCGGCGCTTGTCCTTCTTCTTCTTCTCGGCCTTCTTGTGGTGCGACATCAGCCGGCGCTTCTTGTTGACCTGGCGCGCGGTCAGCGAGTTCTTCTTGCCCTCGTAGGGGTTCTCGCCGCCCTTGTATTCGATGCGGATCGGCGTACCGACCAACTTCAATACCCGCCGGTAGGTCTTCTCCAGGTAGCGCGTATAGGCCTTGGGCACCGCATCCACCTGGTTGCCATGGATCACGATCAGCGGCGGGTTGGCGCCGCCCAGGTGGGCGTAGCGCAGCTTGATCCGACGACCGTTGACCATCGGCGGCTGGTGTACCTGCACGGCGTCCTCGAGGATGCTGGTCAGGCGGCTGGTCGGCCAGCGGGTCACCGCCGAGCGGAAGGACTCCTGCACCGACTTGTAGAGGTGGCCGACGCCGGTACCGTGCAGCGCCGAGATGAAGTGGATGTCGGCGAAGTCGACGAACAGCAGGCGTCGCTCCAGCTCGGTCTTCACGTAGTCGCGCTCGGCCGCCTCCATGCCGTCCCACTTGTTCAGGGCGATCACCAGGGCGCGGCCGGTCTCGAGGACGAAGCCGAGCAGGTTGAGGTCGTGCTCGACCACCCCTTCGCGGGCGTCCATGACGAAGATCACCACGTTGGCATCCTGGATCGCCTGGAGGGTCTTCACCACCGAGAATTTTTCCACCGCCTCGAAGATCTTGCCGCGGCGACGCACGCCGGCGGTATCGATCAGGGTGTACTTCTCCTCGTTGCGCTCGAACGGGATGTAGATGCTGTCGCGGGTGGTGCCGGCCTGGTCGTAGACGATCACCCGCTCTTCGCCGAGCATGCGATTGACCAGAGTCGACTTGCCGACGTTGGGCCGGCCGATGATGGCGATCTTGATCCCGTCCTTCTCGCTGGGACCGGGAATCCGGGTCGGTTCCTCGCCTTCGGCGACCTCTTCGCTCGCCGGCTCGCCCTCGCCTTCTTCCTCCGCGTTGTCCTTGGGGAAGATCCCCAGGGCTTCCTGCAGCATATGGTTGATGCCGCGACCGTGGGCGGCGGCGATCGGCAGCGCGTCGCCCAGGCCCAGCGGGCTGAACTCGGCGCGGGCGAGGTCCGGGTCGATGGTGTCGACCTTGTTGGCGATCAGGAAGCTGCGCTTGTTCCGCTTGCGCAGGTGCTCGGCGATCATCTGGTCGGCGGCGGTCATCCCGGCGCGCGAGTCGACCAGGAACAGCACCGCGTCGGCTTCCTCGATGGCCTGCAGCGATTGCTCGGCCATCTTCGCATCGATGCCTTCCTCATCACCGGAGATACCCCCGGTATCGATGACAATGTAGGTGCGCCCCTGCCAGCGCGCCTCGCCGTACTGGCGGTCGCGGGTCAGGCCGGCGTACTCCGCCACGATGGCGTCGCGCGACTTGGTCAGGCGGTTGAACAGAGTGGACTTGCCGACGTTCGGACGACCCACCAGGGCAATAACGGGAACCATGCGGCTCTCCACGAGAATTCAGAAAACACAAAGGCCGCTGACGTCGGACGGCAGCGGCCGGACACTTGAAACCCAGTCTAGCGGATGGTGTAGGCGACGAGCTTGCCACCGTTGCCGAACACGTACATCCAGCTACCGACCACCAGCGGGCGAACCCGCACGCCGTCGCTGTCGACCCGCTCGCGACCGACGAAGCGACCGTCCACCTGGCTCAGCAGATGCACGTAGCCTTCCAGATCGCCGACCACCACGTTGCTGGAGAACACCGCCGGAGCCGACAGTTGCCGACGCGCCAGGGCGTCGTTGTTCCACAGCGAGGAGGCGCCGCGCGCATCCAGTCCTTCCACCGAACCGCTGGCCTGGCTCACGTAGATGTTGCCGAAGCCCTCGGCGACGCCGACGTAGCTGGAGGCCTCGCGTTGCCAGAGCAGGCGGCCGCTGTTCACATCCAGCGCCGCGGCGCGGCCCTGGTAGCTGACCACGTAGAGGGTGTCGCCGGACAGCAGGAGGCCGCCGTCGATGTCCACCACGCGATCCAGTTCGGAACGGCCCTGGGGGATCGCCACGCGCTGCTCCCAGATCGGCAAGCCACGCTGTACGTCGACCGCCACCACCTTGCCGCTGGCCAGGCCAGCCAGGGCCATGTTGCCGGCGATCAGCGGCGCGCCGGTGCCGCGCAGGGTCAGCACCGGCACGCTGCTTTCGTAGATCCAGCGCTGGTCGCCGCTGGCGGCGTCGAGGCCGATCAGCTTGTCGTCCTGGGTCTGCACCACCACCACGTCGCCGTTGGTGGCCGGCGCGGACAGCACTTCGCTGTTGACCCGCTTGGTCCATTTCTTCTTGCCGGTGGCCTCGTCGAGGGCGATCACGTCGCCGCGCAGGGTGCCCACCAGCACCAGGCCGTAGCCGACGCCGACTCCGCCGGAAACCGGACGCTCGAGGTCCTTCTTCCAGAGCACATCGCCGGTCTCGCGCTGGATCGCCATCACCCGCCCTTCGGCGGAAGCGGCGTAGATGGTGGAACCGTCCACCGCCGGCTCGAGCAGGTTGTAGAGGTCACCCTGGCCGTCACCGACCGAGCGGCTCCACTGCTTGCTCAGAACGACTTCCTCTTTGAAGTCGGTCAGCTCGGCGGGCGGGAGTTCCTTCTTGCTGTTGCTGCTGCAACCCACGACCGCAAGGGCCAGGGCGAGCAGCGCCGCGTGTTTCCATTGCACCATCTCAGGCCTCTCCCTTGGACAGGTCGTCGAGCTTGATCTGCAGGGCGTCGCCGGCACCGTCTTCGGGCAGCGACTGCTTGGCTTTCTCGTAGGCCGCGCGCGCCTCGTCGGTGCGCTTGAGCTGCACCAGCAGGTCGCCCTTGAGCTCCTCGCGGGTGGAGACGTAGGCCTTGTCGGCATCGCCTTCGAGCAGCTTCAGGCCTTCCTCGACCTTGCCCTGGGCCGCCAGGACACGGGCCAGGCGCTGCCGCGCCAGTTCGCCGAGGGTGGCGTCGGCCGGCTTGTCCATGACCGCCTTCAGCTCGGCAACGGCGTCATCCAGCTTGCCGCTGTCGACCGCGACCTTGGCCACGAACAGGCTGCCGTACTGGGCGTAGTGGGTACCGCCGAACTCGCTCTTCAGCTTGCCGGCCAGTTCCGCCACTTTCGCGGTGTCCGGCTGGCCAGCCGGGTTCAGCGCGGTTTCGATCAGTTGCTGGTAGACGATCGAGGCGCCCTGCGCCTGGTTGGTCTGGTACTTCTGCCAGGCCTGCCAGCCGAATACCACTGCCAGCGCGAGGATGCCGCCGGTGACCAGCGGCTTGCCGTTGCGCTGCCACCAGTCCTTGATCTGCGCCAGGTCTTCGTCTTCGGTACGCGATGTCACCCCAATCACTCCTATTCTTTATGTTCTCAAGCCTGTGCCAGACAGGCTGCCAGGTGCTCGGGCAGAGCGTCCCAGGCAATGCTTTGTTGCTCGCCCTCGTCACGCAGGGGCTTGAAACCTACCACGCGATTGGCCACCTCGTCCTCCCCGAGGATCAGGGCGTAGCGCGCGCCGCTCTTGTCGGCCTTTTTGAACTGGCTCTTGAAGCTGCCGGCGCCGGCGTTGACCAGCAGGCGTATGCCGGGAATCGAGCTGCGCAGCTGTTCGGCCAGGGCCAGGGCGGCCAGCTCCGCCGGTTCGCCGAAGGCACAGACGTACAGGTCGGCCGGACGGTTCAGTTCCGCCGGGATCACGTCGAGAGTCTCCAGCAGCAGCACCAGGCGCTCCACCCCCATGGCGAAACCGACGCCCGGGGTCGGCTTGCCGCCGAACTGGCTGACCAGCCCGTCGTAGCGGCCGCCGCCACAAACGGTGCCCTGGGCACCGAGCTTGTCGGTGACCCACTCGAACGCCGTGCGGCAGTAGTAGTCGAGGCCGCGCACCAGCTTCTGGTTGATCTCGTAGCGCAGGCCGACCGCATCCAGGCGGGCCTTGAGACCCTCGAAGTGGGCGATCGACTCTTCGTCGAGGTAGTCGTGCAGGGTCGGCGCACCGACCAGCAGAGCCTGGGTGCTCTCCACCTTGCTGTCGAGGATCCGCAGCGGGTTGGTGGTCATGCGCCGCTGGCTGTCCTCGTCGAGCTGCTCGAAGCGCTCCTGCAGGTAGGCCACCAGGGCCTCGCGATAGCGTGCGCGGGCCTCGCTGGAACCCAGGGTGTTGAGCTGCAGGGTCACCGCGTCGGCCATGCCGAGCTTCTGCCACAGGCGCCAGGTGAGGATGACCAGTTCGGCGTCGATGTCCGGGCCGGGCAGGTTGAAGACTTCCACGCCAATCTGGTGGAACTGCCGGTAGCGGCCTTTCTGCGGCTTCTCGTAGCGGAACATGGGCCCGGTGTACCACAGCTTCTGTACCTGGCCACCGCCACTCAGGCCGTGTTCGAGCACGGCGCGCACGCAACCGGCGGTGCCTTCGGGGCGCATGGTCAGGGATTCGCCGTTGCGGTCGAGGAAGGTATACATCTCCTTGTCGACCACGTCGGTGCCTTCGCCGATACCGCGGGCGAAGAGCTCGGTGAATTCGAGGATGGGCAGGCGGATCTCGCTGTAGCCGTAACCGTCCAGCAGGCCGGCGAAGGTGCGTTCCAGATAGCGCCAGGCCGGAGTCTGCTCCGGCAGGATGTCGTTCATGCCACGGATGGCTTGCAGGGACTTGCTCACGTAGGGTCCTTAAACGCTGGTCAGCCGCGGGCGATCAGGCTCGCATCGGCCTCGGCCTTCTCGGCCGCCTTCTGGCGGATCAGCCGTTCCAGCTCGTCCACCAGGTTGTCGTTGGTCAGTTTCTGCGACGGCTTGCCGTCGATGTACACCAGGTTCGGGGTGCCGCCGGTGAGGCCGACGTGGGCCTCCTTGGCCTCGCCCGGACCGTTGACGACGCAACCGATCACGGCCACGTCCATCGGTACCAGCAGGTCTTCCAGGCGCCCCTCCAGCTCGTTCATGGTCTTCACCACGTCGAAGTTCTGTCGTGAGCAGCTCGGGCAGGCGATGAAATTGATGCCACGGGAGCGCAGGTGAAGGGACTTGAGGATGTCGAAACCGACCTTGATCTCCTCCACCGGGTCGGCCGCCAGGGAAATCCGGATGGTGTCGCCGATCCCTTCGGCCAACAGCATGCCCAGGCCCACCGCGGACTTCACGGTGCCGGAACGCAGGCCACCGGCCTCGGTGATGCCCAGGTGCAGGGGTTGCTCGATCTGCCTGGCCAGCAGGCGATAGGCGGCGACGGCCATGAACACGTCGGAGGCCTTGACGCTGACCTTGAAGTTCTGGAAATCCAGCTTGTCGAGATGATCGACATGGCGCATGGCCGATTCGAGCAGGGCTTCCGGCGTGGGTTCGCCGTATTTCTTCTGCAGGTCCTTTTCCAGCGACCCGGCGTTGACGCCGATACGGATCGGGATGTTGCGTTCGCGCGCGGCGTCGACCACCGCCTTGACCCGGTCCTCGCGACCGATATTGCCTGGGTTGATGCGCAGGCAGTCCACGCCCAGCTCCGCAACGCGCAGGGCGATGCGGTAGTCGAAGTGGATGTCCGCCACCAGCGGCACGTTGACCTGCTGCTTGATCTTGCCGAACGCCTCGGCAGCGTCCATGTCCGGCACCGAGACCCGCACGATGTCCGCGCCGGCATCTTCCAGGCGACGGATCTGCGCCACGGTGGCGGCGACGTCGCAGGTCTCGGTGTTGGTCATGCTCTGCACGGCGATCGGCGCGTCGCCGCCCACCGGGACATTGCCGACCCAGATTTTCCGGGACTTGCGACGAGTGATCGGAGAAGCGCTATGAATGCTCATTGTCCTACCTTCAGACGGGCCGTCTCGCCGCGGACGAAGGGCGTCACGTCCACCGGCTGACCGTTGTAGCTGACCTGCGCGCCACGGGCGAAGCCGAGACGCAGCTCCAGCGGAGCCTTGCCAGCCAGCTCCAGGCTGTCGCCCTTGCGCTTCAGCGCGCTGACCAGGACCTTGCCATTGGCGTCGGTGACCTGGGTCCAGCAGTCGGCGACGAACTGTACCTTAACCACGCCCTGGCCTTCACCGGCCACCACCGGAGCCACGGCGGGCTCGCCCGGCGCGGCGGGCGCCGCCGGGCTGGCCGTGAGCGGGGCGCCGGGTGCTGCATCGGGAGCGCTGGCGGCTGGAGCGGCAGGCGCGGTGGCAGGTTGCTGCGGCGCGGCGGCGGAACCCTGCTGGGCCGGGGCGGCGGGAACCTGGCCACCCTCGGTCGCGGCCGGCGGCGTACCTTCGGCCTGCGCGGCGATTTCCGGGGAGACCTCGACGGGCGGCTGCCCGCCCTCCTTCTGCGCCTCGGCCACCGCCTGGTCTTCAGGCTCGTCCAGGGTATGGATCTCGGTGGTGCCGTCGGCGCTCTCCACCTCGACATGCTCGAGGCTGAGGCCGGCGGTTTCCGGGTTGCGCGTGGAGTGCTCCTGCCACCAGAAGTAACCGAAGCCGATCAGCAGCGCGAGCAGCAGCAGGCTGACGATGCGCAGCACGTTGCGCGACAGGCGCACCGGTTCGGCGACCCGGCCCAGGCTCTGCACGGTGCTGCCGCTGGCGTTGGTGCCGGTGAAATGATCGAAGCTGTTGACCAGTTCGGCCTGGTCGAGACCCATGAGCTTGGCGTAGGCGCGGATGTAGCCTCGCGAGAAGGTGTGCCCCGGCAACTTGTCGAACGCCCCGTTCTCCAGCTGGCGCAACGAATTCTCGGTCAGGTTCAGCTGCCCGGCCACCTGCGACAGCGACAGGCCCTTCTGCTCGCGCGCCTGGCGCAAGGTTTCCCCGGGATTCTGACGGGAAGCGGTGGCTACGACTTCGGGCTGCGGCGCTTTCATCATTTTTCCGCCTGGAATTCCTTGTATTCGGGAGAGCCTGGGTACAGGCGTTTCAATTGCAGGCCGTAACTGGCTGCCGTGTCGCGATCCTCGAAGACCTTCGCGAGACGGATACCCAGCAGCAGGCTACGGGCATTCTGCCCGCCGCCCTGGGCAAAGAGATCATAGTACTGGCGAGCCGGCACGTACTCGCGCTCCCTGTAGAGCAGGTCGGCCATTTCCAGCGCGACGCGGGGCTGGTTGCGGTTCAGGCGCAGGGACTTCTCGAAGTACTCCTTGGCCTGTGCCGGCCTCTTCAGTTGCAGGGAAACCAGGCCGAGGTTTTCGAACACCCGCGAGCGTTCGGGATACAGGTTGTCCTGGCTGGCCTCGACGAAGCGCTGGTAGGCCTCCTCGTAGCGTTTCTGCTCGTAAAGGAAACCACCGTAGTTGTTCAGGATGCGGGCGTTGCGGCTGTCGCCGGCGAGCGCCTTGCGGTATTCCTCGTCGGCCAGCCGGGGTTCCATCTCGGTCTGGAACACCACCGCCAGCGCGGCGTGCGCATCGACGCTGGAGGGGTCGATCTCCAGGGCCTTGCGCAGCGGCACCTTGGCCTGCTCGGTACTGCCGCGCTGCAGATAGCCCAGGCCGAGCTGGATGTAGGCGTCGCGCGCCTCGTCACGGCCCTTGTCGGTCTTCAGGGGATTCTGATCTCCGCTCGTCACGCAGCCCGTCAGCCCGATTGCCAACAGGAACACCAGCGCGGCGCGTACAGTCATCGGAACCCTCCTCTCAATCAATTTCGATTCGCCGCCGACTCGGACTCGGCCAACTGGCGGACGGCAATGTAACGCTCGCTCCGGCGGGTGCGGTCCATGACCTGGCCGACCAACTGGCCGCAGGCCGCGTCGATGTCGTCGCCACGGGTGGTACGGACGGTCACGTTGAAGCCGCCCTTGTGCAGCAGGTCCTGGAAACGCCGGATGGCATTGTTGCTCGGACGCTCGTAGCCGGAGTGCGGGAATGGATTAAACGGAATCAGGTTGATCTTGCAAGGCGTGTCTTTCAGCAATGCGATCATCTGCTCAGCATGCTCGGGCTGATCGTTCACATCCTTGAGCAGGGTGTACTCGACGGTCAGCACGCGCTTCTCGCCGAGACGGGAAATATAGCGGCGGCAAGCGTCCAGCAGCATCGTCAGCGGATACTTCTTGTTGATCGGCACCAGCCTGTTGCGCAGCTCGTCGTTCGGCGCGTGCAGCGACAGCGCAAGGGAAACGTCGATCACCTCGCCGAGCTTGTCGATCATCGGCACCACGCCGGAGGTGGACAGGGTCACCTTGCGCTTGGAAATGCCATAGCCGAGGTCGTCCATCATGATGTTCATGGCGGCGACCACGTTGTCGAAGTTCAGCAGCGGCTCGCCCATGCCCATCATCACCACGTTGGTGATGGCACGATCGATCTTGGCCGGGACGGTGCCGAACGACTTGTTGGCGATCCACACCTGGCCGATCACCTCGGCGGCGCTCAGGTCGCTGTTGAAGCCCTGCTTGCCGGTGGAGCAGAAACTGCAGTCCAGGGCGCAGCCCGCCTGGGAGGAAACGCACAGCGTGCCGCGTCCGCCCTGGGGAATGTACACGGTCTCGACACAACTGCCGGACGCTACCCGGACCACCCACTTGCGGGTGCCGTCGGCGGAGATGTCCTGGCTGACGATCTCGGGACCGCGGATCTCGGCGGAGGCCTTGAGCTTTTCGCGCAAGGCCTTGCCGACGTTGGTCATGGCGTCGAAGTCATCGACGCCAAAGTGGTGAATCCACTTCATGACCTGACCGGCACGGAAGCGCTTCTCGCCGATGGACTCGAAGAACTGTTCCAGTTGCGGCTGGGTCAGGCCCAGCAGGTTCACTTTGCCGGTGGCGGTCGTCATGGCTTCACCCTCACCTGCGGTCGATCAGCGAATGCGCTCGCAGACTTCGGTAGCCGCGAAGAAGTAGGCGATTTCGCGAGCGGCAGAAGCCTCGGAGTCGGAACCGTGGACCGCGTTCTCGTCGATGGAAACGGCGAAGTCGGCGCGGATGGTGCCGGCGTCGGCCTTCTTCGGATCGGTGGCGCCCATCAGCTCGCGGTTCTTGGCGATGGCGTCCTCACCTTCCAGGACCTGGACTACAACCGGACCGGAAGTCATGAAGGAAACCAGGTCCTTGAAGAACGGACGCTCTTTGTGCTCGGCGTAGAAACCACCGGCTTCGCGCTCGGACAGCTGAACCATCTTCGCCGCGACGACGCGCAGGCCGGCTTTTTCGAAGCGGGTCAGGATTTCGCCGATCACGTTCTTGGAGACGGCGTCCGGCTTGATGATGGACAGGGTGCGTTGCAGTGCCATTGGAAAAACTCCGAAACAAGGTTGTCTAGCTTGGGCGGCCCCGCCAGCGGGGCGGGACGCCGTGATTCGTTCAGGACGCTGACGAAAACGGCCCGAAAGGGCCGGAGTCAGCGTGGCTGTGCCTGGCCCCAGGCCAGACATGCCAGGCCTGGAACGCGCTCGCGGGCGATCTCAGGCCTTACCTAAAATAAAACCCGCGAATTATACGCGGGTTCCCGGCAAATGCGTAGGGCAGGCCTATGGCTAGTCCCGCTCCTCGATCCAGGCGGCCTGGATCGCCTCCAGGACCTTCTCCCCGCTACGCTGTGGATCGTCGGAAAACTCCGGCAGTTCCACTACCCAGCGCCGCAGATCGACGAAGTTCACGTAGCGCGGGTCGACATCCGGCTTGCTTTCGTCGAGCTGGATGGCGATCTCCAGCACATCGGTCCATTTCAGGCTCATCGCGCGCTCCTTCTTTCCAGCAGGCTCAGTGGCCTTCGGACACCTGGTTGATGGTGTACCTGGGGATCTCGACCACCAGGTCCTTCTCCGCCACGACCGCCTGGCAGGACAGACGCGAGTCGGGCTCCAGGCCCCAGGCCTTGTCGAGCATGTCGTCCTCGAGTTCGTCGGAGGGCTCCATGGAATTGAAGCCCTCGCGGACGATCACGTGGCAGGTGGTGCAGGCGCAGGACTTCTCGCAGGCATGCTCGATCTCGATGCCATTGCGCAGCGCGGCATCCAGGATGGTTTCGCCGGGCTGGGCCTCGAATACCGCACCTTCGGGGCAGTGCTCGGCGTGGGGCAGAATCACGATCTGCGGCATCTCGCTCATTCCTCGATTTCGTTGAGCCGGCGTCCGGAGAGAGCGGCCTTGACGGTCGCATCCATCCGCCGCGCGGCGAAAGCATCGGTTACCTGGGACAGGCGCTTGATCTGGTTCTCGATGGCCGCGGTATCGCTACCGCCGGCCAGTTCACGCAAGCTGTCCATCTGCGCCGCGATGGCCAGGCGCTCCTCTTCGTCCAGGAGGCGTTCGCCGTCGGCGTCCAGCGCCGACTGCACGGCCTCCAGCAGCCGTTGCGCCTCGACCTGCTGCTCGCGCAGCGCGCGCGCCGCCTTGTCGTCGCCGGCATAGTCGAAGGAGTCCTTGAGCATCCGTGCGATCTCGCCATCGGTCAGGCCATAGGAGGGCTTGACCTGGATGCTGGCCTCGACGCCGGAGCTGAGTTCGCGCGCGGAAACGCCGAGCAGGCCATCGGCGTCGACCTGGAAGGTCACGCGGATCTTCGCCGCGCCCGCCACCATCGGCGGGATGCCACGCAGTTCGAAGCGCGCCAGCGAACGACAATCCTTCACCAGCTCGCGCTCGCCCTGCAGCACATGGATCATCATGGCCGTCTGGCCATCCTTGTAGGTAGTGAACTCCTGGGCGCGCGCCACCGGGATCGTGGTGTTGCGCGGGATCACCTTCTCCATCAGCCCGCCCATGGTCTCCAGACCGAGCGACAGCGGGATCACGTCCAGCAACAGCAACTCCTCGCCACGCTTGTTGCCGGCCAGGGCGTCGGCCTGGATGGCCGCGCCGATGGCGACCACCTGGTCCGGGTCGATGTCGGTCAGCGGCTCGCAGCCGAACAACTCGCCGACCGCCGAGCGCACCCGGGGCACGCGGGTCGAGCCGCCGACCATCACCACCGAGCGGATCTCCTCCAGGTCGATGCCCGAGTCGCGCACCGCGCGCCGGCAGGACTTGAGGCTGCGGGCGATGAACGGCTCGATCAGCTCGTCGAGCTTCGCCCGGCTCAGCTCTCCGCGCCAATCGCCGTAGCTGACGCTCACCGAGGTCGCGTCGGTCAGGCGCTCCTTCGCTGCACAGGCGATTTGCAGCAATTCGCGCTGGCGGCCCGGATCGAGGTCGGCGGACAACCCCGCCTGCTCGATCACCCAGCCGGCGACGGCATGGTCGAAGTCGTCGCCGCCCAGGGCGGTGTCGCCACCGGTGGCCAGCACCTCGAAGACACCCCGGGTCAGGCGCAGGATGGAAATGTCGAAGGTGCCGCCACCCAGGTCGTAGATGGCAACCAGGCCTTCCGCGCCCTTGTCCAGGCCATAGGCCACGGCGGCGGCGGTCGGCTCGTTGAGCAGACGCAGGACATTCAGCCCCGCCAGCCGCGCGGCGTCCTTGGTCGCCTGGCGCTGGGCGTCGTCGAAATAGGCCGGCACGGTGATCACCGCGCCTACCAGTTCGCCACCGAGAGTGGTCTCGGCGCGCTGACGCAGTTCCCGGAGGATGTCCGCCGAGACTTCCACCGGGCTCTTCAGGCCCTGCACGGTCTCGATGAAAGGCATGTGCGACTCGCCCTGGCGGAAGCGGTAGGGCAACTGCTCGCCCAGCTGCTTGACGTCCTCCAGGCCGCGCCCCATCAGGCGCTTGACTGAAATGATGGTATTCAGCGGGTCCTGCGCGGCGGCCGCGCGGGCACCCTCGCCCACTTCCGCACGGTCGGCGTGGTAGCGCACCGCGGAAGGCAGGATCAGACGCCCGCGGGCATCCGGCAAAGGCTCGGCGACGCCGCTGCGCACCGCGGCGACCAGCGAATTGGTGGTACCCAGGTCGATCCCAACCGCCAGGCGACGCTCATGGGGCTTGGGGCTCTGACCGGGCTCGGCGATCTGCAGTAGGGCCATGCTCTGTCTTAACTATGGGGTGCGGCCACGGCCGCAGGGATTAATCGTCGAGTCGCTCTTCCAGCTGTCGCACTTCCTGCGCCAGCTTGTCGAGGAACTGCATGCGGCGGACCAGGCGCTCGGCCTCTTCGCGGCGCCGCGCATCGTCCCAGCACGCGGCGAACTCACCCTCCAGCTCGGCCTGTGCGGCCTTCAGCTGGCGCTTGAAGGTCGCCACGCCGTCCAGGTCGGCGCTGTCCTGCAACTCCTCGAGCTCCTCGCGCAGCTGCATCTGCTGCAAGAGGAACTCCGGATCCTGCACCGTCGCTTCCAGCGGCAACTCGCGACCATTCAGGGTCAGCAGGTACAGGGCCCGGCGCGGAGCGCTCTTCAGGGTCTGGTAGGCATCGTTCAGCTGCGCCGCGCGCTCCAGGGCGAGGCGCTGCTCACGCTCGGGAGCGTCGGCGAAACGGTCGGGGTGGACACTGCGCACCAACTCTCGGTAACGCCGGCCGAGCTCATCGAGATCGACCAGGAAAGTCGGCTGCAGGTCGAACTGGGCGAAATGACAGGGTTTACCCACGCCAGCCTCAGACGTTGAAGCTTTCGCCGCAGCCGCATTCGCCACGAACGTTCGGGTTGTTGAACTTGAAGCCTTCGTTGAGCCCTTCGCGAGTGAAGTCCAGCTCGGTGCCGTCGAGATAGACCAGGCTTTTCGGGTCGATGATGACCTTCACGCCATGGCTTTCGAAGACCAGGTCCTCGGCCGCCAGTTCATCGACGAACTCGAGGACGTAGGCCAGCCCGGAACAACCGGTGGTGCGCACGCCAAGACGGATACCCTCGCCCTTGCCGCGCCCCTCCAGGGAGCGCTGCACATGCTTGGCGGCGGCTTCGGTCATGCTGATGGCCATTGCAACTCCTTACTCGTCACGAGCGGCTTAGAGCAAACCCTTCTTCTGCTTGTAGTCGCGGACGGCGGCCTTGATGGCGTCTTCGGCGAGTACCGAGCAGTGGATCTTCACCGGTGGCAGGGCCAGCTCTTCGGCGATGGTGGTGTTCTTGATGGTTTCCGCCTCGTCCAGGGTCTTGCCCTTCATCCACTCGGTGGCGAGGGAGCTGGAGGCGATGGCGGAACCGCAGCCGTAGGTCTTGAACTTGGCGTCTTCGATCACGCCCTGCTCGTTGACCTTGATCTGCAGGCGCATCACGTCGCCGCAGGCCGGCGCGCCGACCATGCCGGTGCCGACGTTGGGATCGGCGGCGTCGAGCTTGCCGACGTTGCGCGGGTTTTCGTAGTGGTCGATGACCTTTTCGCTATATGCCATGGCTAATCCTCACGTTTTTCCGGGGCACGAGGCGCTCAGTGCGCCTGCCATTCGACCTGCGACAGGTCGACGCCCTCTTTGTACATATCCCACAGCGGCGACAGTTCGCGCAGCTTGGAAACGGCCTCGACCACCTTCTGCGCGGCATAGTCGATCTCTTCCTCGGTGGTGAAGCGACCGAAGGTGAAGCGGATGGAGCTATGCGCCAGCTCGTCGTTGCGGCCCAGGGCGCGCAGCACGTAGGACGGTTCCAGGGACGCCGAGGTGCAGGCCGAGCCGGAGGAGACCGCGAGGTCCTTGAGCGCCATGATCAGCGACTCGCCCTCGACGTAGTTGAAGCTGACGTTGAGGTTGTGCGGGACGCGGGAGGTCATGCTGCCGTTGATGTAGAGCTCTTCCAGGCCGTCGATCTGGGCGAAGAAGCGGTCGCGGAGCGCCAGCACGTGGGCGCTCTCCTGGGCCATTTCTTCCCGGGCGATGCGGAAGGCTTCGCCCATGCCGACGATCTGGTGGGTGGCCAGGGTCCCGGAACGCATGCCGCGCTCGTGGCCGCCTCCGTGCATCTGCCCCTCGATGCGGACGCGCGGCTTGCGGCGCACGTAGAGCGCGCCGATGCCTTTCGGGCCGTAGGTCTTGTGCGCGGAGAAGGACATCAGGTCGACCTTGAGCTTGTCCAGATCGATCTCGACCTTGCCGGTCGACTGCGCGGCGTCGACGTGGAACAGCACGCCACGGGAGCGGGTCAGCTCGCCGATGGCGGCGATGTCGTTGATGGTGCCGATCTCGTTGTTCACATGCATGACCGAGACCAGGATGGTGTCGTCACGCAGCGCCGCCTCGACCATCGCCGGAGTGATCAGGCCGTCTTCGCCCGGCTCCAGGTAGGTCACCTCGAAACCCTCGCGCTCCAGCTGGCGGCAGGTATCCAGGACTGCCTTGTGCTCGATCTTCGAGGTGATGATGTGCTTGCCCTTGCCCGAGTAGAAGTGCGCGACGCCCTTGATCGCCAGGTTGTCGGACTCGGTGGCGCCGGAGGTCCAGACGATCTCGCGGGGGTCGGCGTTGACCAGCTCGGCCACCTGGCGACGGGCGTTTTCCACGGCTTCCTCGGCCTTCCAGCCGAACACGTGGGAACGCGATGCCGGGTTGCCGAAGTTGCCGTCCATCAGCAGGCATTCGCTCATCTTCTGGGCGACGCGGGGATCGACGGGGGTGGTCGCGGAGTAATCGAGGTAGATCGGCAATTTCATCAGGTAACTCCTACAGGCTGGCGCCCTGCTCAGTCGATGGCGGACGCTTCAATCTTGTCGAGACGAGGCGTCTTGCCTGAGCAACGGCGTTCGTCCTGGCGCAGTGCGACTTCCTGGACCTCCTGGCGGCTGACCAGATCGGCCAGGCTGATGCCACTGAGGAACTCATGGATCTGCAAACTGAGGTCGCACCACAGGTGGTGGGTCAGGCAGGTATCACCGGAATGGCAATCGCCCTGCCCCTGGCAGCGGGTGGCGTCGACGGATTCGTTGACCGCATCGATCACCTGCGCGACATGGATGCCCGACATGTGCCGGGACAGCTGGTAGCCGCCACCGGGGCCGCGCACGCTGGTCACCAGGTTGCCACGGCGCAACTTGGCGAACAGCTGTTCGAGGTAGGACAGGGAAATGCCTTGGCGTTCGGAGATATCAGCCAGCGAGACCGGACCTTGCTGAGCATGCAGCGCCAGGTCGAGCATGGCGGTTACGGCGTAGCGGCCTTTGGTGGTCAGACGCATGGGCTATTCCCATCGGGATCATTCGGTTGACACGAATTATGCCCTTACCCGAGTAATTAGGTCAACTATAAGACCGATCAAATTACTCAGGAATAGGCGAATTCAGGGCGCCACATGGTAGCAGAAAGCCGCCGACCGCGCATTACACGGCCGGCTTGTCTTCCTCGTCCTTGACCCCGGCGAAATCCTCTTCGCGCAGGACGGGCAGATCCTTGGCACTGTAGTCGCTGCCCAGCGCGGTGAGCGCCTGGCACATGCCCTCGAGGCGCCCGTCGACCGCCTGCAGGTGATCGAGCAACTGACCAATGGCACGCGCCACCGGGTCCGGCATGTCCTGGCTGACCCCGTAAGCGTCGAAGCCGAGCTTCTCCGCCATGGCCTGGCGCTTGGCCTGCTGCTCGGAGTCCTCGCGCATGATGATGCGCCCGGGAATGCCGACTACCGTCGCGCCCGGCGGCACTTCCTTGGTCACCACGGCGTTGGAACCGACCTTGGCGCCCTCGCCGACGGTGAACGGACCGAGCACCTTGGCGCCGGCGCCGACCACCACGTTGTTGCCCAGGGTCGGGTGACGCTTGCCCTTGTTCCAGGTGGTGCCGCCCAGGGTGACACCCTGGTAGAGGGTAACGTCGTCGCCGATCTCGGCAGTCTCGCCGATGACGATGCCCATCCCGTGGTCGATGAAGAAGCGCCGGCCGATCTTCGCCCCCGGGTGTATCTCGATGCCGGTCATCCAGCGACCGAAGTTGGACACCAGGCGCGCCAGCCACTTCCAGCCCGACGCCCACAGGCCGTGGGCCAGCCGGTGCAGCCAGACGGCATGCAGCCCCGGGTAACAGGTGAGAACCTCGAGTGCGTTGCGAGCCGCCGGATCACGGTGGAATACGCTTTGGATATCTTCACGCACACGTTCGAACATCAGTCGTCACTCCGCTTGTAGGTCAGGCCTCGGGCCACCTTCTGGGTTTCGGTCAGGATCCCGCGCAGGATATTCATTTCCAGCTTGCTGATCGCGCTGCGCCCATACAGGCGCCGCAGACGCGACATCAGGTGGCGCGGCTTCTCCGGGTCGAGGAAGCCGATATCGATCAGCGTCTTCTCCAGGTGCGCGTAGTAAAGCTCCAACTCGTCGGCCGTTACCAGTTCGGTGTTGAGCATCGAGGTGGACTCGAACTTTTCCATCTTGGTCGGCTTGCCCTGGGCCGCCAGCCAGGCCATGCGCACCTCGTAGGTGAGCACCTGGACCGCGGCCGCGAGATTCAGCGAACCGAACTCCGGATCGGACGGGATGTGCACATGGAACTGGCAGCGTTGCAATTCCTCGTTGGTCAGGCCCGCGTATTCGCGACCGAACACCAGGGCCGCCTCGCCATTGGCCTCCAGGTGCTCCAGGCAGGTCGCCGCGCACTCGCGCGGGTCGAGCAGCGGCCAGGGAATGCGCCGGTCGCGCGCGCTGGTGCCGAGCACCACGCTGCAGCCGACCAGCGCCTCTTCCAGGCTGTCGACCACCCGCGCGGCATCGAGGATGTCGGTGGCACCGGAGGCCCGCGCCACCGCGTCGCCATGGGGGAAGCTTTCCGGCTGTACCAGCACCAGCTGCGACAGGCCCATGTTCTTCATGGCACGGGCCGCCCCGCCGATGTTGCCGGGATGGCTGGTGTTGACCAACACCACACGAATTCGGTCGAGCAACGCCGATGCTCTCCAACGCCAAGTTGCAAAAGGGTGTGAAATCCTACAGCAGAGGTCAGCTTTATGCCACGAGACCGACAGGCCGCCCTTCAAACGCCATCGGTTTCTGCTAGAATGGCCGGCTTTCTTTAACGACCCAGGTGACCTCTCCATGCAGCCTATGCTGAATATCGCCCTGCGCGCCGCTCGCAGCGCCGGTGAACTGATTTTCCGCTCCATCGAACGCCTGGATGTCATCTCGGTCAACGAGAAGGATGCCAAGGACTACGTGACCGAGGTCGACCGCGCCGCCGAGCAGACCATCGTCGCCGCCCTGCGCAAGGCCTATCCGACCCACTCCATCATGGGCGAGGAAGGCGGTTTCATCGAAGGCAGCGGCGAAGGCGCCGACTACCTCTGGGTGATCGACCCGCTGGATGGCACCACCAACTTCATCCATGGCGTGCCGCACTTCGCCGTGAGCATCGCCTGCAAGTACAAGGGCCGCCTGGAGCACGCCGTGGTCCTCGACCCGGTCCGCCAGGAAGAATTCACCGCCAGCCGTGGCCGCGGCGCCGCCCTCAACGGTCGTCGCCTGCGCGTCAGCGGGCGCAAGAGCCTGGAGGGCGCCCTGCTCGGCACCGGCTTCCCGTTCCGCGACAGTCAGATCGACCACCTCGACAACTACCTGAACATGTTCCGCAGCCTGGTCGGCCAGACCGCCGGCATCCGTCGCGCCGGCGCCGCCAGCCTGGACCTGGCCTATGTCGCCGCCGGCCGCTTCGATGCCTTCTGGGAGTTCGGCCTGTCCGAGTGGGACATGGCTGCCGGCGCACTGCTGGTGCAGGAAGCCGGCGGCCTGGTGAGCGATTTCACCGGCAGCCACGAGTTCCTCGAGAAGGGCCACATCGTCGCCGGCAACACCAAGTGCTTCAAGGCACTGCTGACCACCATCCAGCCGCACCTGCCGCCAGCGCTGAAGCGCTGACCAGGCGCCATGAAGAACCCGGCCAGGCGCCGGGTTTTTTATCGCCTGGAAAATGCGAAAGGGCGTCTTCCGACGCCCTTTCGCATTACCGGGAACCTCTGCTCAGCGCAGCATTTCGCCCTGGCTGAGGACCAGCCGACCGTTCTTGTCGACCGGAATCTGGCTGCCCGGGTCGCGATCCATGCGGATCTGCCCGGCCTTGCCGTCGAGCATGTACTTCACGTCGTAGCCGACGACCTTCTCGCTGCGGTCATGCACGGTGCTGCAGCGCGTCTCGGTGGTGGTGTAGGTATCACGCTCCTGCATGCCTTCCTGCACCTTGTTGCCGGCGTAGCCGCCACCGACGGCGCCGGCCACGGTGGCAATCTTCTTGCCGGTGCCGCCGCCGATCTGGTTGCCCAGCAGGCCGCCGACCACCGCGCCAATGGCGGTACCGGCGATCTGGTGCTGGTCCTTAACCGGGCGCTGGCGGGTCACGGCCACGTCCTTGCAGACCTGGCGCGGCGTCTTGATGGTTTCCTTGACCGGCTGGACAGCGACGACCTCGGCGTAGTCGGGACCGCGATCCACCAGGCTATAGGTGGCCACTGCGCCACCCGCGGTCACGCCTACGGCACCCAGAACGGCCCCGACGAGCATCGACTTGTTCACATGTACCTCCTGGCTTTCATCCAATGCGGGCTATGTTGTTCGCCCTTTGCCTTGCCTAGGACTGGCCAAAAACGAGCAAGTTCCTGGTTTCCGACAAACGTTTCAGTGGCACAGATACGAAAACTCCCGCAAAAAGCGGGAGTCCTCGATTGACCGGCAGGCGCCGGAACACCGAACCAGAGCGCCTCAGGGGCGATCGTCGACGGTGTCCTTGGCCTGCGGCGGGATCAGGTCCTCGCTGGTCAGGTTCAGCCAGATCAGCACCACGTTGGCGATGTAGATCGACGAGTAGGTTCCCGCCAGAACCCCGACGAACAGGGCGATGGAGAAACCGAACAGGTTGTCGCCGCCGAAGAACAGCAGCGCGGCGATCGCCAGCAGCGTGGACACCGAGGTGGCGATGGTGCGCAACAGGGTCTGGCTGGTGGAGATGTTCAGGTTCTCGATCAGGCTGGCCTTGCGCAACACGCGGAAGTTTTCCCGCACCCGGTCGAAGATCACGATGGTGTCGTTCAGCGAATAGCCGACCACCGCCAGCACCGCGGCGAGCACGGTCAGGTCGAAGGTCACCTGGAAGAACGACAGCACGCCCATCACGATGATGGCGTCATGCACCAGCGAGAGGATCGCGCCGAGGGCGAACTTCCACTGGAAGCGGAAGCCGACGTACAGCAGGATCCCGCCCAGCGCCAGGAGCATGCCGAGGCCGCCCTGGTCGCGCAGCTCCTCACCCACCTGCGGGCCGACGTACTCGACCCGCTTCAGGCTCGCCGGGTTGCCGGTATCTGCCTGTTGCAGCGCAGCGGCGACCTTCTTGCCCAGCTCGGGATCCTCGCTGGGCATGCGCACCAGCACGTCGCGGGCATCGCCGAAGCTCTGCACCACGGCGTCCTCGTAGCCGGCGCCGACCAGTTGCCCGCGCACCTTGCCGAGATCGGCCGGTTGCTCGTAGGTCAGCTCGATCAGCGTACCGCCGGTGAAGTCGAGGCCGAAGTTGATGCCCTTGGTGAACCAGCTGCCCAGGGCGATGACGGTGAGGATCAGGGTGACGGCAAACGCAACGTTGCGAATGCCCATGAAGTTGATGGTACCGATCTTGATATTCATCTCAGCCCCCTTAGATCCACAGCTTCTTGAAGTCACGCCCGCCGAAGATCAGGTTGACCATTGCGCGGGTGACCAGGATGGCCGTGAACATCGAGGTGATGATGCCGAGCGACATGGTCACGGCGAAACCTTTCACCGGGCCGGTGCCCATGGCGTAGAGGATGCCGCCGACCAGCAGCGAGGTCAGGTTGGCGTCGAGGATCGCGGTGAAGGCGCGGTTGAAGCCTTCGTGGATCGCCCGCTGGACCGACATGCCATTGGCCAGCTCCTCGCGTATCCGCGAGAAGATCAGCACGTTGGCGTCCACCGCCATGCCCATGGTCAGCACGATACCGGCGATGCCAGGCAGGGTCAGGGTCGCGCCGAGGATCGACATGAGCGCCACCAGCATGACCATGTTGAAGGCCAGCGCAACGGTGGCGATCACGCCGAAGAAGCGGTAGATGACGATGATGAACAGCGACACGAAGACCATGCCCCACAGCGACGCGTCGACACCCTTGGCGATGTTGTCCGCGCCCAGGCTCGGGCCGATGGTACGCTCCTCGGCGAAGTACATCGGCGCGGCAAGGCCGCCGGCGCGCAGCAGCAGGGCCAGTTCGGAAGACTCGCCCGGACCGTCGAGGCCGGTGATGCGGAACTGGTTGCCCAGCGGCGACTGGATGGTCGCCAGGCTGATGATCTGCTTCTCTTCCTTGAACGCCGGGACCGCCACTTCCTTCTCGACGCCATCGACCATCTGCTTGGTATAGCGGGTCACCGGCTTCTGCTCGATGAATACCACCGCCATGCTGCGGCCGACGTTGTTGCGGGTCGCCCGGTTCATCAGCTCGCCGCCATGGCCATCCAGACGGATGTTCACCTGCGGCCGGCCGTTCTCGTCGAAGCTGGCGCTGGCGTCGGTGACCTGGTCACCGGTGATGATCACCCCGCGCTCCAGCGGCACCGGCGGACGGCGCGGCTCGCGGAACTCGAAGGTCTCGGTGGCGGACTTCAGCGCATCCGGCTCGGCGGCCAGGCGGAATTCGAGGTTGGCGGTCTTGCCGAGGATCCGCTTGGCTTCGGCGGTGTCCTGCACGCCCGGCAGCTCGACGACGATGCGGTTGGCGCCCTGGCGCTGCACCAGCGGCTCGGACACGCCCAGCTCGTTGACCCGGTTGCGGACGGTGGTGAGGTTCTGCTTGATGGAGTATTCGCGGATTTCCGCCAGCTTGGCCTGGGTCAGGGCGACACGCAGGACCTGCAGGCCGTTGCGCTCTTCGGGCACGACCTCGAAATCGCGGAAGTCCTTGGCGATCAGGCTGCGCGCCTTGTCCAGGGACTCGCTGTCGGTGAAGCCGAGCTGGATCGCGCGATCCTGGATCGGCAGGCTGCGGTAGCGCACGCGCTCCTTGCGCAGCAGGCTCTTCACTTCGCTCTCGTAGACCTTCAGGCGCGCATCGACCGCCTTGTCCATGTCCACTTCCAACAGGAAGTGCACGCCGCCGGACAGGTCCAGGCCGAGCTTCATCGGGCTGCCGCCCAGCTTGCGCAGCCACTCGGGAGTGGTCTGGGCCAGGTTCAGCGCGACCACGTAGTCGTCGCCCAGGGTCCGGCGCACCACTTCCTTGGCGGGGAGCTGGTCGTCCTGCTTGACCAGGCGGATCAGGCCGCCTTTCTTCGACAGGCTGTCGGCCTTCACCGCGATACCGGCGTCGCTCAGCGCCTTGGCGGCGCGGTCGACATCGGCCTGGGTGACCTGCAGCGCCGTGCTGGCACCGCTGATCTGCACCGCCGGGTCGTCCGGGTAGAGGTTGGGTGCGGAATAGATGAACCCGACGGCGAGGACCGCCAGGATCAGCAGATATTTCCACAGAGGATACTTGTTGAGCATGACACCGCCCGTTATGACGCGGGGCGCCTTGCGCGCCCCGTCATGTGTTTAGGTGAAAATCAGATCGCTTTCAGGGTGCCTTTCGGCAGGGTCGCGGCAATCGCGGCCTTCTGGAACTTCAGCTCGACGTTGTCGGAAACCTCGACCACGACGAAATCGTCGGCGACCTTGGTCACCTTGCCGGCGATCCCGCCGGAAGTGACGACCTCATCACCTTTCTGCAGGTTGCCCAGCAGGTTCTTGTGTTCCTTCGCGCGCTTGGCCTGGGGGCGCCAGATCATCAGATAGAAGATGACCAGGAAACCGACCAGGAAGACCCACTCGAAACCGGTGCCGGCCGGGCCAGCGGCTGCCGGAGCGGCTGCGTCGGCGTAGGCAGCGGGAATTAGAAAGCTCATGTAGCACTCCTGTCACAAAGCAATAGAGTTGGATAAAGGAAAGTCAGGCATCCAGCGGCGGCGTGGGAAGGCCGCGCTTGGCATAGAAGGCATCGACAAAGGCGGCCAATGTACCCTGTTGGATTGCCTCGCGCAAACCAGCCATAACCCGCTGATAATGCCGCAAGTTGTGGATGGTATTGAGCATGCTACCGAGCATTTCCCCGCACTTGTCCAGGTGGTGCAGATAGGCGCGGGAAAAATGTTTGCAGGTGTAACAGTCGCAGGTCGGGTCGAGCGCGGAGTCGTCGTGCTTGTGCACCGAGTTGCGGATCTTGATCACCCCGGTATCGACGAACAGGTGGCCGTTGCGCGCATTGCGGGTCGGCATCACGCAGTCGAACATGTCCACACCGCGGCGCACGCCTTCCACCAGGTCTTCCGGCTTGCCCACGCCCATCAGGTAGCGCGGCTTGTCGGCCGGCATCTGCGGCGGCAGGAAATCGAGCACGCGGATCATCTCTTCCTTCGGCTCGCCCACCGACAAACCACCGATGGCCAGGCCGTCGAAGCCGATCTCCTGCAGGCCATCCAGCGAGCGCAGGCGCAGGTCCTCGTGCATGCCGCCCTGGACGATGCCGAACAGCGCCGACGGGCTATCGCCATGGGCGATCTTCGAGCGCCTGGCCCAGCGCAGCGACAGCTCCATGGAGCGCTTGGCGACGTCATGGTCGGCCGGGTACGGCGTGCACTCGTCGAAGATCATCACGATGTCCGAGCCCAGGGCGCGCTGCACCGCCATGGATTCCTCCGGCCCCATGAAGACCTTGGCGCCGTCCACCGGCGAAGCGAAGGTCACACCCTCCTCCTTGATCTTGCGCATGGCGCCCAGGCTGAACACCTGGAAACCACCGGAGTCGGTAAGTATCGGTCCCTTCCATTGCATGAAGTCGTGCAGGTCGCCGTGGCGCTGGATGACCTCGGTGCCCGGGCGCAACCAGAGATGGAAGGTGTTGCCGAGGATGATCTGCGCGCCGATGTCCTCGATATCGCGCGGGAGCATGCCCTTCACCGTGCCGTAGGTCCCCACCGGCATGAAGGCCGGAGTCTCGACCACGCCGCGGGGAAAGGTCAGGCGGCCGCGACGGGCCTTGCCGTCGGTCGCCAGCAGCTCGAAGTTCATGAAGCTCATGGATCAGTCCTCGGGTCCGCGGGGAGCGGGATTGCGGGTGATGAACATGGCATCACCGTAACTGAAGAAGCGATAGCCCTGCTCCACCGCCGCGGCATAGGCGGCCATGGTCTCCGGATAGCCGGCGAAGGCCGAGACCAGCATCAGCAGGGTCGATTCGGGCAGGTGGAAGTTGGTCACCAGGGCATCGACCACGTGGAACGGCCGGCCCGGATAGATGAAGATGTCGGTGTCGCCGCTGAACGGCTTCAGCTCACCGTCGCGCGCCGCGCTTTCCAGCGAGCGCACGCTGGTGGTGCCCACCGCGACCACCCGGCCACCGCGCGCCCGGCAGGCGGCGACGGCGTCCACCACGTCCTGGCCGACCTCCAGCCATTCGCGGTGCATCACATGGTCCTCGATACGCTCGACACGCACCGGCTGGAAGGTACCGGCGCCGACGTGCAAGGTGACGAACGCGGTGTCCACGCCCTTGGCGCGGATCGCCTCGAGCAGCGCCTCGTCGAAGTGCAGGCCGGCGGTCGGCGCCGCCACCGCCCCGGCGCGCTGGGCGTAGACGGTCTGGTAGCGCTCGCGGTCGGCGGCGTCGTCGGGGCGGTCGATATAGGGCGGTAACGGCATGTGCCCGACCCGCTCCAGCAACGGCAGCACGGGCTCGGCGAAAGCGAGTTCGAACAGGGCGTCGTGGCGTTGCAGCATCTCCGCGCTGCCACCGCCCTCGACGAGGATCCGCGTACCGGGCTTGGGCGCCTTGCTGGCGCGCACGTGGGCGAGCACCCGGTGCTGGTCGAGGACCCGCTCGACGAGGACCTCCAGCTTGCCGCCGGACTCCTTCTGGCCGAACAGGCGCGCCGGGATCACCCGGGTATTGTTGAACACCATCAGGTCGCCCGGACGCAGGTAGTCCAGGAGATCGGCGAACTGTTTATGGGCAAGGCTTCCCGTCGGGCCATCCAGCGCCAGCAGGCGGCTTGCGCGGCGTTCAGGCAGGGGATGGCGAGCGATCAGGGCCTCGGGCAAGTCGAAATGGAAATCGGCGACACGCATGGGGAGACTCTCGAAAGGCCGCGTAGCTTACCGGAAATGTGTTTCCCCCGCCATGAACCCGATTGACCAACGGTAGGCGCCTCCCTATACTGCGCCGCCATTGCCTCGGTGGCGGAATCGGTAGACGCGGCGGATTCAAAATCCGTTTCTGGCGACAGAGTGAGAGTTCGAGTCTCTCCCGAGGCACCACAGAAAGCCCGTAAGTCATTGAACTTACGGGCTTTTGCGTATCTGAAGGCGTGAATTTGGCGTAATGAGCTTTCTTCTGCGCAAAGCCTAGGCTGCATCTATAGTCTCTAGCTCACGAACCATTGATCAGGTTCAAGGATTCGCACTGAAGTATTGATATCTAACCTTGGAGACCATACTTTCTATGCGTAGCCGGCGTGTTTCGGCAGGCCGGCATAAGGGGAACGTAAATGGCGATTTTTCTGGTACTACCTGCGTCAAATCCTGCTGCCGTGAAGGCCGAACTACAAAGGAATGGGATGGAGTTCATTGATCTCCCAGCCCATGGCCACTTTGTTAATTTTCGAGGCACCAGCGAGGAGCTGTCCAGCGCCCTTGGCATCACTGACGGGAAATCAGGTACCGGAGTCGTAACGCTCGTCACCTCATATTACGGTCGTCTGCCGACCAACATCTGGGACTGGGTAAAATCTAGGTGGGAAGCTTAAGGATGAGTAAAAACCATCATACAAGGCCCCCGATCGGAACGCCTGATATCCCCGAGTCAACGCCAAGCCCTACCGCCTCGGCGTGGAATATGCAGGCTATCACTCAGCTAACGGCATCAGTGGCGCGGCTCGAGCAGTCGATTGAACACCTCGCAGAAAAAATCGGCGATCTTAAGCAAGATCAGCAAACGGTCGTTGCACGCGTGGAGTCGGTCGAACGCAAGCTACTATTTGCCGCTGCTGTGGTAACAGTGGTGATGGCCATTGGCACTGCTGCTGCTTCGTTCGCAGGTTATGTTGGCAACAAAGCGATCGACTTTGGCCTTGAGATGGCGAAGGATCGATTGAGCGCCGTCGACGAGGCTCCTTCCAAAGCCCCAACGGCTTTGAGATCCAAGTAAGAGGCGCCTAATGGCGCCTCTTCTCTATTCACTGCACGCCTGCACAGCGACGCGCAGCTGCACCTCATACCCCTTCCGCTGCTGCAGCTCGGCCAGCAGCGCACGGACCTTGGTCTGGATATCGTCGCTCTTCTTCAGCCCAGCGGTTGCCCAGGCCGGCACCTCTACCGCCGGCACTCGGCACGGCACCGCAACGGGCACTTCTACGCGCACCGTGCGCGGCTCAGGCTCGACCTGGCCGGCGCATCCCGCCAGCGCGACCATCACCAGCATCAGCACTGCCTTCATAGACCCAACTCCTGATCGATGACCACTTCGGCTGCCAGACACTGATCACCAGCGGAGCGCTCACGCAACAGGCGCTGTGCCGCGGCATACTGCTCGGCGGCCTGCTGTCGTCCCTGCTCCACCGCCTGGGCTGCCTCCCTGACGCGCTGCTCACCAGCCTGACGCAGCGCGGCAACCTGCCGGACCTGCTCCGCCACTGCGGATTCCAACTCTCCCCGGGCGGCGCGGCAGGCAATCAGATCCGCCAGGGCAGCATCGAGCTGCGGCCGGTAGTGCCGCGCGCCGATCCAAACACCGCCAACGGCGCCGAGGCCGACCAGCAGCAGGCAGGCCAGCGCGACCGAGAAAGTACGGGCGGAGATCACGACAGCACCGCCTTGGCACGCTCCCACAGTTCCAGGCGCTCCACCTGGCCGTTCATGCCGCCGTTAATCGTCCGGGTAATAAGTGCAAACCTGCCCGAATCGGCCAGGCTGTTGAGCCCATGCGCCGCCCACCACCAGGCGCTCGACCTGGCCGCGTGCTCGGGCTGCTCCAGCAACTCAGGCTCAGCCTCCAGCGGCAGGCCGAGGCCGGCGCCGGCAGCCCGGTAGTTCTTACGGCCGGTGATTTGCAGCAACCCTCGACCGCGGAACCGCCAGCCGTCTCCGCTGGACTCATCGCCGTTGCCGTTGCGGTTGGCGTAAGTGTTATTCGCAACGGCCTCGGGGTGCCGAGCGAGGTTCAACGCAAGGGCGTTTGGGCGTCCGTCAGCGCCGCGATATCGACTTGGCCAGGTATTCGCCAACCCCTGCGCCGAGTAATTCAGGTTCTCCACCAGCCGGGTCAACTGGGCGCTCTCGTGCCCGATCTGCGCCAGGAACGCTGCCGCGCGCACCGGCGACGTGATACCGAAGCGCCCCATGGCAACATTCAGTGCGGGCACAAAAAAGCCGGCGCGATGGCCGGCGTTCGGAAATATCTGCAGCAACTGCTGCTCGGTAATCAGCATCGGTACTCTCCAGTAACGTTAATGCTCTGCTATCGGTAGGCGTGAAGGGGTTCCGGTTTGCTATCGTTCGCTTGCCAGGTAGGAGGCGAACCACGATGAATAAACGGATGTTGCCGGGGCTGCGCGCCCATGTTGATCAGCTCTTGCGTGATGGCTGGTGGATCTCCGCACGCGATCCGCTTACCTTGAAACGCGGGTCCGACCGCCTGCAGTGCCTGGACGGCATGCTGGTCGGATCGGCTCAGTCAAACCTCGATATCGAACTGGGGGAGCTGCGGCGCCGGCCCGGTCACCATGCCATCGCTGATGAACGCCATCTGCCCGGCCGGCACCGCCGTGCCCCGAGCCGCGATCACGACGTTGTTTCGCAGGCGGACGCGGCAGGTGCCGGCGCCCTCGTCGACGTCGATCACCTCCCCCACCGTACGCGCGCCGCCCGGTAAGAGCCCGATGAACCGACGCCAGGGGTTGACCGTCGCCATCAGGAGCCTCCCGAGTAGTGGCGCTCGATGCGCAGGGTCTGCCACACGCGGCTAGCCCCTACCCCCTCGGCCGAGATATCGGTGGCCAGGCAGAGACCGCGCCACGTCGCCTGTTCGTCCCTCACCTCGACCAGCATTCCCGGCTGCACCAGGCCCGGTACCCCATCATCCTTCTGGAACAACGGGATACGGCGCGTCTCGATCGCCTGGTTACCGCCCTTCGACAACTCACAGATCCCGCGCGAGCGCGCCACCTCGGTGCCGGTCATCCAGTCCTCCATGACGTCGGGCGCCGACTCCTCGCCGGCGGTACCGGCGCGCCGCACCTGCACGCTGACGCCGTAGCTGGTACCGCTGACGTAGACGAAATTCCATGCCGGCTGGGGACTCCACTCGCTGCCCCACTCGGCGACGATGGCGGCCGGGATGATCCGGTCGGGAATCGCGGTGTCCCAGTACCAGGTCGCCTCACGATACCGCGGCAGGATCGTCACCGAGTCGTCCATCAGGCCCGGCCGCACGATGCCGCCGGCGACCTCGGCCAGCTTGACGATGACCTGCATCGGCGTCTGGTCCTGGTAGCTGAAGGCGCCGGCCGGTAGCGTCCAGTCCGGCGGCCCCATGTTCTCGACGTCCCAGGACACTGAAAAGCCGGTGTACTGCAACTGGTCGTCGACAACCTGACGTGCGTTCAGCGGCGCCGTGTTCACCGCGCTGCGCTTCGGCGCATAGGGCGCGTCCAGCAGTTGGGTGCGGCTCGCGCCGTTGATGGTGTAGCGCTCGCTCGGATGCTTGCCGCTGCCGCTGTAACGCTCGACCAGAAACCGCCAGGTCCAGCCGTTGATCTCCAGCTCTACCGTCTTCGGCCCGTTGGCATCCGGCGCCGCCAGGTCAAGCGAGGTGCGACCGAAGAGGTCAGCCGAGAACGACCAGGCGAACGAGTCGATATCCAGGCCGATGCGAATGCTGGTCGCATCCAGCGGCGTGCGACTCGGCAGCACCACCAGGGTGACCGTGTTTCCTATCATGTAGGTCTCCAGTATCTCGGGCTCGGTGGGTGGATCTATCGGTACCACCGGCCCCGGATAGTCGGGATAGACGATGCCCGTCGGCACCGGATCGGTCGGCCGCCCCCATGCCCAGGGAATCCGCCGCAACGCATCGAAGTGGGCCGGACTGCCGTAGCTGCTGCGCGCCCCGGCGTCCACCGGACGGATACCACGGACCGGCGCCACGTAGCGGAAATCGAAAAACACGTCGGGCGTGTTCGCCGGGGTGTAGCGGGTCGGGCCGAAATTGAAGTCGAGCAGGCCGGTCGGGATGTAGAGACTGGCACGCCTCTCCGAGAGCGCATCGCGGAAGCGGTCGAACTCGGCCGAGCGCCGCCAGCCGGGCGGACGGCCGGCGTCCTTGGGCGACGGGCGCGGGTTGTAGATCAGCGACAGGCGCCGATCACGCGGGCGCAGCGTCCGATCCCAGCCTAGCTCTCTCTCCACGTCCAGCACCCGGGTGCTGTCCCAAGCGCTGCGGGCTGCCGCGTTGCGCTGCTCGGCGTGCTCCCAGCCACTCCCCCAGCCCGCATCACGCACCGGTACACCGGACCAGCCACTGGCGCAACGCCGTGCCAGTGGTCGGCCGGAGCCCCACAGCCCGCCGCTACGCGCATCGGCAAACACCAGGCGCTGCCAGCGCAGCGGGACGGCGCGCACGGAAAGCGGCGCCGCCCTCTGCCAGGGGGCGCCGAAACTCGCATTGATCATAGAGCCTCGACAGGAAAGGGCCCGTGGCTGAGCGGGCGGTAGTAACGCGTCGCCTGCAGACGGGCCGTGCCGACCTGGCGGCTGGGGTTGTCGCCCTCGATCGGCCACCAACCCGGCTCAGCCGCCGGCAGTACCCCGGCCTCGGTCACCTCGTAGAGCCAGCCAGAGAAGATCGTCGGACGCACGCGCTGGCCCAGGCTGACGGCGAGACGTGGCTCGAACACCGCGCCCCAGTCATCCAGCCCCATCGCGTAAGTGGTCCCGCCGGCCGTCACCTCCAGGGCGATCTCGGCGCGCCCGGACTCGGCCGTCTGCCCCACGCCGGCCACCCGCCACTCGCCATCGAGCTTGCGCTCGATGACCACCACCTGGCGCAACGCCGCACCGCCGTCGACCGTGACGACCGCCCGCACCTTCGCCGGGTCGGTCGGATCTCGACCGCCCGAGCCTTCGGTCAGGTCATAGGAGAGCAGGCGCGTATCGGCATCGAGGACCGGCCAGCGGATGATCCCCAGGCGCGGGTCGCCTTCGTCGGTGACCTGGATCACGAACTGTCCGCGCAGGCCCGATGCCTCGAAGCGCTGCACCGTCTCGCCCTCGTAGACCTGGAAGGTCGCCGTCATCGCGGTCGCGGTGACCACCGCCCCGCGATACAGCGTGGCAATCTTGCGCGCCGGAGTCTCCTCCCCTTCGCGGGTGACCTTCACGGCGAGGGTCTGGTAGATCGCCTGCCTGGCCCCCGACCAGACGACCGCCACTGGCGGGCGAAGGGTCTTCGGCCCAATGCCGAAGCGCTGCAGCCAGGTATCGGGCCTGGCCTGCAGAGGCGGCACCACCTGCAGCATCAGCCCGGTCATGCTGGCCACCACGCCGGATCGAGAGACAGGAACCAGAGCCCCCAGCGGTCCATATCCACGTAGTAGGTCTTGCCATCCATCTGCACCGCTTCCGCCACCGAGGTAGCGGCCAGGGGCAGGCCAAGCCGATCCAGCAGGTGCCCATGTCGGTAGTGTCCCAGGATCGGGTCGAAACACACCCCCTTCAGGCGGCCGACGTAGTTCGCGCCGTTCGTCACATAGGGCTGCTGCATACGCCAGTAGGGAGGATTCTCTCCCTCCGGCCGGTCATAGTAGGTGCTCTGATACTGCATCTGGTCCATCTGCGCCCCCAGGCCGGGACCGGCACCCTGGATGATCTCCCCCGAGCGCTGGTCACGCAGTGAACTGAACCCACTCCCAAAGGAGCGGTTGGTACTGCGACTGCCCGAGCTTTGATTCCCCTGGGCGCCACCGACGGCGATGAATCCCTGAACGCCGGAGGCGCCACTAAAGCTCTCGTACTGCCCGACATAGAGGCCGAGGTGGTAGTCCTCGCTCGTATTCTCATAGCCCCTATTCGCCAGCATGCAAAAGACAAACGTCTCGGCATCCGCGCAGATCTGCCAATAGGTAGCGTCGTTCCAGTACATGTAGCCCAGATAGAGAATATGGGCATCATTGCTGGTGGGATTGGTGTCCGCCGACCACGTACGTGATCGCGTGTTGACTCCCTTTGGAAGCGGAGTGCTGATATCCAGCATTCCCTCATGTACATAGATCCCGACGAAGTCCCGGTAGCTGCTACCGCTGCTACTTGGCAAGTGCTGGCAGAAGGTGATCTGCGCGCAGTTGGACGCCGGGGCCAGGGTGATGGCAGTGTCGAACTCGCTCACCACGGTCCACCCGGCCGGCGGCTTATTGCCGTAGCCATCGACCAGCGCCGCGCGCAGGTAGCTCTTGAGCTTCTGGAACGGCGTCACCGCCGACGGGAAGAGCGCCGGCGGTGCGCCGGCGTCCCGATAGCTGTACTGTCGAGCGGTCATCAGTCCGCGTCTCCTCTGATCTGCAGGTGGAATTCATCGTCCTCGACGGTGCCCTTGCCGCTGAGTACCGTCCGCACGATCCACATCGGCCCCAGGCACGAGTCGGTGTTGAAGCGCACTGCGTTGCCGGCCGCCCAGCCACTGCCCCAGCCTTCCTTGCGGATGGTGAAGTACGGCGTGTTCGTCTCCGGGTTGATCGGCGCCGTATCGGTGGTGGTGGTACCGTTGGCGATCACCCCCAGCTTCTCCTCCACCACGCTGAAACTGGTCGAGGAGTTGAACACCAGCGCCCACTTCGCATCGATCGCGCCGCGGTTGGCGATCAGCGGCGGATAGGCGAGGCTGTTGTAGTTGGCGGTGGTCCCGTCGCCCTTGGGCTCATCGGTCCAGTTCGGCGAGCCGATATCCCAGGTCCGCTGGGTGAACCAGTGGTGCAGGCGAGCCTGCAGGTCGCCCCAGCTCAGCGCACTGGACGCCAGCGTTTCGCCCGCCGGCAGATCCCAGGGCAGCGGCGAGGAGATGCCCAGCTCGCCGTTCACCTGGACCTCGGTGCAGAGGGTCATGTGCTCCACCCGGTCGCGCACCACCAGCGGCAGGGTCAGCGGGTTGCCCTCGGCATCCTGCAGGAGCAGCGGGTTGGCCCAGGTCACCCGGCCGCGTTCCAGGTCGACGCTGTAGCCTGCCGAGGCCAGTTCCACCGCGTTGGCGTCCACCACCTTGATCTCGGCCTGCTGGTCGCGGCCGAGCTGCAGCACGCCCCCGGCTTGAGGACTCGGCACCGTGGTCTCGGCGGTATGGGCAACCACCATCACGTCGCCCTCGCGGAACACCGGCACCCGCCCGTCCGCTGGCAGTCGCACCGGGTCCAGTCCCAGCAGGGTTGCATCCAGCGGCAGCGAGGTGAAGACCACCGCGTTGTAGCGCAGCAGCAGCGGAATCACCGGGATATCGCTGGCCCCGGTGGTGTCCTCCAGGTTGCTGGTGAAGCGCAGCCGGACGATGCCGGTCACGATATCGACGCTGCCCTTGATCACCGCGCCATTGAGCTTGCCGTTCGCGTCCGCCGTGGTGGTCACGATCTGCGCGGTATCCAGGCGAACCGCCGTCACCTGCAGGCTCGCAGAACGCAACGGTGCCCCCGGGGTGCGGAAGGTCATGCTGGTGACGCTGAAACCGGCGTTGGTGGTCAGACAGGCCAGCAGGGTGACCGTCGGCGCCGCCCCCGAGCCATAAGTATTCAGCGTCGCGGTGCGGCCGGCGTAATCCACCGAGCCGACGGCGATACCGGCGTTGGTGCTGCTGCTGATGTTCTTGTACAGCACACCAGAGCGGTCGACGTAGACCTCGCCGGCCCAGGTGAACACCAGCGAGCCCGGCAGGATCGGCTCGGCCACGCCCGGCAACAGGTCAAGGGTCACCGGCGCGACGGTCTGCGAATCGGTCTGCTCGCCGTACTCGACGCCGCGGCTCTGCGCGCGCACGCTCAGCGTGCCACCGAAACCCTCGAGCAAGGTGGTGTCGGTAGCCACCAGGCGCAGCTTCTTCATGCCGAAGTTGTCGACCGTGTCGGTGTAGTAGGTGTACTCCTTGAACACGTAGTTGCCGGCTACCTTCAGGCTGAACTCGCCGGTCTCGTAGTTGATCGTCCCGGCGCGCCCGGCCCAGCCGCCGGCGGCATCGTCCGTCACCGAGTTGTCCACGGTGATCTCCGATTCGAAGATCGGCAGCGCCCCGGTACCCATGTCCGCACCGAGGGTCGGTGCTGCCTGGCGACGCTTGGTGATCCACGACAGACGCACGCTGCCCGCCTTGAGCGGCGCCCCGGGCAGCGTGCCGATGCACATGCCGGTGCTGTCGGAGGTCACCGCCAACGGGCTGTCGGTCACGCTGCCCTGCTGGTAGGTATGCACGATCCCACTCCCGGCATCTGGCGTCGCGCTCAGCTCCATGCTGACCTTGCCGTCGGCATAGTTGATCTGGCCGCTGCCACCGGTACCGCTGAGCGAGCCGTTGCCGCTATCGAGCACGGTGCGCTCTACCCCGCCGACCTTGAACGCCGCCTTGTAGGAGCCGGGCAACAGCCCCTGGTGCGGCAACGTCCGGTTGATCCGCGCGCGGGCCTGCACGCTGGTGCCGGTGCGCTGGGTCAGCGCCGCATCGTTCTGCCCGACGTAGGCGTAGATCAGCGAACTCCCCACGTCCGGCAGCGCGCTCAGGGTGATCGACACCGAGCCGGTCGCGAAGTCCACCGTGCCGGTGCCTTCCCCGGCCAATTCGCCGTTGCCCTGGTCGCGGATCTCCTGCCATTTACCCAGGGCGAGGAACGAGACCACCAGGGTGCCCGGCTGGGGCGGCGCTTCGGACAGCGACAGGGTGTAGACGAAGCCGCGGTTGCCCAGTTCGATAGGGATCTCCCCGGTCACCGCTTCGCCGGTCGCCGCCGCGGCCGGCTGGTAGGTGGCGCTCGCTGTCCCGCTCCAGCCGCTGCCGGAGGCCGCCATCTCGATTGCGCCGCTCTCGTAGTCGACGGTACCGCTGGCAATCCAGTTCGATCCGCTGATGTAGCGCAGACCGCCCTTGCGGTCGTCGGCGAACACACCGCCGCCAGCGCTCAGCGACAGCGAACCCGGCGCGCAGCCAGTGCCGAGGAACGTCCGCGACCTGCCGCTGCCTATGTTCGCGACATTCAGGTTTACCGTCCGCGCCGGCCCGGCCGCGGCGAACAGGCGCCGCTGATAGCCGGCCAGTTGGTCGACCAGCGCGTTTTCCCGGGTGGTGCTGGGCACCAGCTGGGAATAGACCGACTTGACCCGCAGGCTCAGCGCGCCGCGACTGACAGCTTCGGCCAGGGGGCTGATGCCGTAGTACCGCGCTGCATCGGCGACCTGAGTGCTGAGTACCCTGCTTTTCGGATCAGTCGTGCCGCCTGGGGTCACCTGGCCGCCGGGGAAGGTCGCGCCCAGCGGCGCACTGATCGACAGGTCCAGCCGGCGCCGGGTGAAGTTCACGAAGTTGCCGTTGCCGTAGTCGTGGGCGAACTGTTCCAGCCGCGCCTCGACGTCGGTGATGCGGACATACTGCGAGCGCGACTCGAACACCAACTGATAGACCTCGCCGATCTCGGGCAGCCGCTGCTCTTCGCGCTGCACGCAAGCGATGGCGCGCTGGCCCTGCAACTGGTTGCCCAGCAGCTCGAACGAGGCGGACACGGCCGGCACCACGAAGGACTCGATGGCGTTGCGCGCGTCGCGGCGCTCGTCGGTCTGGCTGCCGGTGTTGAACAGCAGCACCGAGACACGCGGATCGGCCGGCGCCCGCGTGACGATGGCATGCGCGCCCAGGTATGGCTCGGCGCTGTTCGAGCTGATGCCGGCGAAGGCCTTGCGCAGGTTGATCCGGCCGATGGTCCGGTCCAGACGCGAGATATCGGGAAACAGGTTGTTGATCTCGCGATCCACCACGGCCTGCCCGGTGGCACGGCCGCCGCCGTCGTCCTCATCGGTGAGGCGCTGGGATTTCAGCAGCTTTACATCATCGACGGTGATCGTCATGGAATACTCCAGCCAGAGAAGAAAACCCCGCCGAGGCGGGGTGTGGGATCAAGGGTCGGGGATGGGCGGCGCCGGGGGCGGCGCTACGGTGAGCAGTCGCAACGTCACCAGGTAGTCGGCGTCCGGACCGGGGTTGACCTCGCGGAACAACGGTTCGGCTTCCAGCGGCGCCCCGTCGGCGCGGTTGAAGATCACCGAGAACTCTCGGCCGTCTGGCAGCACCAGCGGCATGACCCGCAGGCGCTGGTCGCGCAGCACCTCCAACTGCCGCACGACCCACAGCGGCGTCCATACCCCTCCCCCGGAGCGCAGTGTGATCGGGCGGCCATGCAGCTTGGTGCCTTCCTGCACCAGCAGCGCGCCGGTCAGGGAGCGTTCCTGCTCTTGTGCCACCGCATCCCAGGTGAACTCGTCCACCCATTCGAACTGGTCGCCCAGTTCCACCGCATCGAGCCTCATCGGCCGGTCCTCATGCTGGCCTGCTCAAGCACGCCGAGCAGGTTGGTTTCGTCCTGTTCGCTGGCCACCGCCACGTCAACGGCTCCCCGCGGCGTCTCGAAACGAACGACCCGGGGCGGAGGACTCGATACCGGCGACGAGGCAGGCGGCGCGGCCTTGGCGGCGTTCTGCTCGTCCACCCGCTTCTGCTGCTCCTCTCGCTGCCGCTTGGCATCCGTCTCGGCCTGGATCTGCTGCAGGGTGGCCAGCGCTGTCATCAGGTTCTGCACCGCGTTCATGTCGCCGCTGCCCTGGGCCTCGGCCAGTTGCTGCTGCAACTCGGCCTTGCGGCTGTTGAACCGGCTGCGATCCACGGTTTCCTGCTCGCCGCGCAGCCCCGCCAGTTCCTCGCGCAGGCTGACCAGCGTCGACTTCGAGCCTTCCTTGAGCTGCTGGATCTTCTGATTGGCCGCCTCGATCGCGCTCTCCAGTTGCCGCATGTCCGAATCGTTCAGCAGGCTGAGGCCGTTTCGAGCGCCCTTGGCCGCCGACACGAAGTCGCCCAGCTTCATGGTCCCGCGCTCGTAGTCGTCCATCAGGCTCTGCAGGCTGCGCTTCTGCTCCAGGTACGCCGCCTGGATCTCCAGGCTGGCCCGCTGGGTATCCATCGCCCAGCGCCCGAAACCGCTCATGCCCACGCCCGACTCGGCCTTGATCCGGGCCAGTTGCTCACTGACCTTGGCCAGGGAGCGCGAAGTGGCGTCCAGGCTGCTGGTGTCGATGCTGAGATCGACGGTGGAGATCCCACGCATCGCATCGAAGGCGTTCAGCGCTTCCTGGCTCAACTGCGCGACGCCCTGCCGCGCGGTGCTCAACACCCCACCGAAGAACCCTTCGAAGGCACCCATATCGGCCTGGGTCGACGCTACGCCCTTACGGGTCGCCTCCATCGATTCGCCGATGGCCTTGCGCTGCTCCGAGAGCGATTGGGCCGCCTTGTCCGAGGACTCCGCGACCGCCTGCATGCCCTTGGCGCCCTCCTCGCCGGCCGCCTTCAGTTCCTTGACCTTGGCGGACAGCTTGGTCTGTTCCTGGTTGAACTCCCGCGCGCTGATCGTGCCGTCGTTGTACAGCCGGCTCAGCGCCGTCCGGATGTTCTGGATATCGACCGTGGTCTTCGCGCTGCTGATCGCGTCCTGGACCTGCTTCAGGTTCTCCAGGCCGGTACTGAGATCAGACACCCCCAGGGCGGCGCCGCTGGCGGTCGACTTCAGTTCGCTCAGCTTCGCGTTGAGGACACCGGCGCCGTTCGCATACTCCTGCTGGCTCAGCGTGCCGGCCTGGTAGGCCTTGAGCATTTCCCCCTGCAGGGCGGTCAGCTGCTCGGTGGTCTTGGCCGCGCTGATCTGGTCCAGGGCATTCTGCAGGCTGGTCACCGCCTGCACCGACTCGGCGGCCGCGCTCTTCGCACCCGCCTTCAGGTCGGTGAAGGTGTCGCTGATCGCCTGGCTCTGCTGCTGTGCGGCGGAGGCGGTGGCCGTGGTGCTGGTGTCCCAGGCATCCGCAATATCCTGCGCGTCCTGCTGGATCTGCTGGCGGAAACCCTCGCTCATGCTGCTGAGCAAGTCGTGGACACCGGCGACGGAACTGCGGATGCGCTCCCCACCCAGCGCCGCCGGGATCTTCTCCGCCACCGTCTCGATGCCGGCGACCATCAGCGACAGGGTGCCGGTCCAGGCCAGGGCGATAGCGCTGATGCCCGAGGTAACGCCGTTGAACAACGTCCGGAACGGCGCGATGAACAGTTGCACCCGCGAGGCCATGTCGTCCAGCTGGGTGCTGAAGCTGCTCAGCCAGGCCGAGGTCTTGTCGATCAGGGTGCCGAAATCGACGTCGGCCAGGCGCTTGATGAAGCGCTCGACCCATTCCGAGCCCTGGACGAAGGCATCCGACAGCCCCTTGGCCAGCGCGTCGAGGCGCCCGTCCTGGTCCATCTGCGCGATGGTGTCACCCAGTTCCTTCAGCTTGTTCTTGACGTGGTCCAGCGCGCCGGCGTTGGCAATGCGGTTGAGAAAGTCGGCCGCAGTGTCGCCGAGGTTGCTGACCAGACCGGTCAGGGTGCTCATGGCCTTGGCCGCGGCCCCTTCGGAGCTGCGCCCCATTTCGTCGACCAGCGCCTTGATGACGTCCCGGCCAAGCTTGCCCTTGCTCGCCAGATCCTGCAGCTGCGCGGCATTCTTGCCGGTGACCTTGGCCAGCATGTCCCACACCGGCACGCCACGCTCGACCAGTTGCAGGATCTCCTCGGTCTGCAGCTTCTGCTTCGCCCAGGCCTGGCCGACTGCCGTCGTGATGCCCTCAAGGCGCTCCATGCCACCGCCCAGCTTCTCCGACTGGTCCTCGATCGCTTTCAGCGACCCATCCATCGGGTCCAGGCCGTAGGCCTTCAGCAGCGCGAAGGCGTCGGTGACGTCGCCCAACTGAAGCGGCGTATCCTTGGCAAAGGTCTTGATCCAGGCGGTTGCCCGCTCACCCTCGGCAACCGAGCCCATCAGCGACGTGAGCCGGTTCTGCAGGTTCTCGAACTGGTCGCCGGTGGTCAGCATCGAGACGATGCCATCACGCACCAGGCCGATTCCTCTGCGCACCAGGTTCAGCGCCGCCTGGATGCCGACGAAGGCCGCGGCGTAAGCGGCTGCCTGGCGAACGCCGGACGACATGGCCTCACGCAGCGCCGTCACGCGCGAGGTGTGGCCAGCAGCCTCCCGCGCCGCTCGCATCTGCGCACGTTCCAGCTCGCGGATCTCGCGGCTGTTCTGCGCGAGGCTCTCGCGGGTGTTGTCGACCACCGACGCCAGCCGCCGCTCCTCGTTGGCAAGCTGGCCGGTATCCACGCCCGCCGCCCGCGCCGCACGTTGCTGCTCAGCGTGCCGAGCGGTCAGTTGGTCAAGGGTCCGACGCAGACCCGCTGCGTCCCGCTCCGCGATCTGCAGGGACACGGCCAGGCCCCGACTCCCGGGGTTGCGGTCCAACGCCTCGCGCAGGTCCGCAATGGTACGGTCCACCCGCTGCACCGACGTCTGCGTCTGCGCAATGGCGCGCTCGGTAGTTCCGAGCGCGGTCACCAGGCCGCGAGCCCCCTTCGCATCGTCCAACTGCCGGTTCAGGTTCGCCGCCGTGGTGCGCAGCCCTTCCAGCGCCTCGGTCGACTGCTGGGCGGCGGGCGACAGTTCGTCCCGGCCGCGAAGAACGAACTGGATCAGGCGCTGCATTGGGTTCGCCATGGCAATCCTCTGGCAAAAAAAAGCCCGCCAAACGGCGGGCTGTGGTCATGGGGCCATCCCTGGCACGGCGGTCAGGCCGCCTGCGCGAGATCCATCTGGCAGAACTTGGAAATGTCGGTCGCGGTCACGCGCGAATCGGCGAGCAGTTCCGCCGGGCCGGTGAGCTTGGCGTACTCCTGGCCCAACACCGCCAGCTCCTGCAGGAGGCCGAACTTGACGCGGCGAGGACGCAGCGCGAACGGCTCGCCCGACTGCGCGTCGTTCAGGCCTGCGATGAACAGCTCCAGCTCCTTCTGCGAGCCGTTGAGCATATGCACCGCCCGGCTCGGGCGCGGTGTGTAGCTGACCTTGATGCCGGTAGCATCGATCTTGCCGCCGCTCAGCACCTGGATGCCATGGGGCACCAGCAGGTAGTCGGTCCCCGGGGCCACCTCGACATCTCCCGCGGTCTTCACCGTCACGGGCTTGGTCAGGTCCGGCAGGTACTTGAACGGGATCAACTCCAGCGCAACCCCCTGCGAGGTATGCGCCTCGTCGGTGATCGCGGCGGTGGGCGCCACCTGGATGGTGGAGCGCGTCACCAGGGCGACGTTCTCGGCGGTCAGGTCGAACATACCGATGGAGGACGTCACGTCGGTGACGCGCTCGCGGACGTTGCTGTTACCGCCGCCTCCCATGTAGTTGGGCAGCGTCTTGCGGTCGGTGGCGAAACTGATGTTGAAGGTGTCGCAGTTGCCGAGCGGCAGGAACGGTTCCTGCGACCCGTACAGGCGGGCATGGATGATGCCCTCGCCGATGAACGAGCGGTCGATGGTCTGGAGCATGGTGCTCTCCTGATGGGTTCGGGTGGGTTACTTCTGCGCGCCGCCGGCCGGTTCGGCGGAATCCACGGGAATCGGCGCCTTGGCCTTTGCCTCGGTGGCGTAGCCCTTGCCCAGGGCATGGGCAGCTACGGCGGCGGTAACGCTGATGGCGCCCTTCGACGCCGGGTAGTGGGTCGCGTCGAGCCCCTCGCGGTAGTTGAACGGCCTGGTAACGATGATCTCGGGCATGGAGCCCTCCGGAAATGAAGAGGCCGCCCGGAGGCGGCCTGGTGGATGGGTTACAACTGCTGCGAGTAGCTGACCTGCAGAGGGATGGCTCGATAGGCCCAGCGCCGGCCGGGCTCGGGCAGGCGCACAGCGGATGCCGGAAAATCGACACGCACCAGGCCGGGCACCGTCAGCCCGGCCTTGTGGCCCTTGAGCACCCGCTTGATCGCCAGGCGCGCCTCGCGCAACGCCTGGGCGGCGTCCCTGCCGCGCGCCATCGGGACGATGTTCACGGTCCACTCCTCCACGACACTGCCCGGCGACCGGTCTCGTTCCACGGTGTCCCCTTCCTGCAGGATGATCAGCCGTTCGGGCTCGTCGCTGTCCTCGGCGTCGAGCACCCCAGCCACCCAGTCCTCGCGAACGGCATCGCCGAACGCCGGCACCGCGGCCAGCAGGTCCAGCAGTTGGCCGATGACCGCGGTCTGTACATCGATCACGTCGCTCATTCGGGCACCACGTAGAAAGTGATCCAGTCGCCGTCGTCGGCATGGATGCCGTCGATGCGCCAGACCTGGCCATCGGAATCGAGGAACGCCCCCTTGCGATCAAGCGGCTGCAAGAACGCCTTGCGGCACGCAATGGTCCGGTACCGATCCAAGGCGCCGGCTTCCATGCGTTCCACGCCTTCCTCGACGATCACCGCAGCATTGCCGATCTGCCGGCCAGAGCGGTCCAGGTAGCCAAACTCACCATCGCCGAGGACGTCGGCGATGATCTCGTCCATGTCGGCGACCAGTTCAGAGAAACCCGCCACGGTCAGAGGGTCAGTTCGCGCACCGCCAACGGGCGGGTGCACAGGTGCAGCGGGTTCGATTGCGCTTCCCCAGCCACGCCTTTGTCGAAGGGCAGACGCTCAAGCTTGGCGTAGTACGGCAGGCCTTCGGTGTTGACGACCTCCATGTAGTCCGCCGGCGCAAAGGCGCTGATGAACAGGTCCGGAACCCCCTCCGGGACCAGTTGGGCACTGCCATCGTCCACGAACGGCTCCCCGTCATGCTTGCCGCGATAGCGCTCCCAGATCACGCCGCCGAACTCGAACGACTGGCGACGGTCACCCCGCAGTTGCGCCGCCTGCAGGGTGTTCAGGTAAGTGCCGCGCACTTTGGGGTGATCGATGAACTTGGCCCAGAAGTTCTTGCCACAGAACGCTCGCGAACCGGTGCTGGTGACGTTGCCCAGCGCGTCGTCCTGCTCGTCGAGCAGGTCGGCCAGAATGCCACTCAGGTCACCCTCGGGGTTACCCAGTTCGAGCGATCGCGGCTTGGGCTTCCTCAGTCCGAAGGCCTGGTAGATATCCAGCAGCACCGTCGAACCGTCGGCATCGAGAATCTTGCCCTTGATGGCGCCGATGCGCTGATACTCGTGGGTCAGGTCCAACTGGCGGCGCGCTTTTTCCAGGCGCTTGGCCACGACCGCCTCGGCGGACTGCAGCTCGGTCCGGCTACCCACCGCACGGATGCCCTGGATTTCATCGGCGAGGATCCGGAACGTCTGCGGCAGGTGAACGGTGTTGAAGGGGACCAGTTGACGCTTATCACCGGTCACGACCTGGCCTACACCGCCGCGGGCTTTCGCCTCCACCAGTTGCAGCGTGGTGCCGTCCTTTTCGATCTGCACCACCAGCGAGGACACACCCTGTTCCTCGAACAGGCCCAGCGCGGCGAGTTGCCCCGGCACCGGGTGATCGGTGTTGATCACCGCCAGCAGCGCCTCCACCGAGAATGCCTCATCTTCGAAAATGCTGATTTCAGCCATGTGGATACTCCAGAAATGAAAAACCCCGCGCAGGCGGGGCTTGAGGTGGTTGAGGGACGGAGGAGGTCAGGTGCGAAGGATGAGGCCCAGCGCCTTGAGGTCGGCCTCACCGGCGGCATCCAGGCCGGTCAGCAGGCTGGCGATCACTTCGGCATCACGAACCACGGCCACCGCCTTGACGTCGGCATCCGTGGCGTCCACTGGACCGAACAGAATGCCGCCAGCCGCGCGACGACCGTCATCGGCACCGTCGTCGTCGTAGGGCGTCCACTCGCCGAGCCCTGCCAGTACCTGCAGGTTGAAGCGATCACCCACCACGAAGTCGGCGGCCCCGTCGGAAAGGGTGAAGCCGATTCCGCCGCCGGTGAACGCCTGGCCGACTTGACCAGTGCCCACCTGGCGTCCCTGCGGGTCGACCACCTCGAACTTGCCGCCATTGGCTCCGGCCTCGGTGATTTCCAGCACGTAGGTGCCGCTGATGGCGGCGCTGGTCACCACGGTGGCACCGACAGTGCCGTCGCCGGTGTTCCCTGCCGCCGCGGCTGCGGTCAGCGCATTGGCGGCGGTGATGGGGGCGATCAAGGTACCCGCCACCAGCCGGCCGGAGCCGGCGGTGATGACGATGTTTTCGCGGCTGCGCGAGCCGTTGGCCTCCGACAGGAGGAACTCTCCGGCGTGAACGCCTTCGGTCTTGATGGTCATGCTTGCTTTCCTCCTTTCGAGGCATTGAGCCGGCGCTTCGCGTACACGTCGCTCGGCGCCGGGGGTTGGTAAGCCTTGTTCTGCGGCAGATCGTCCGTCGGCACGCGGTTGTCGATCTCCACCTGGGTGCTGCGCGCTACGATCTTGTCGTACAGCCGCAGACGGGCGCCGTCGGCATCCAGGCCCTCCTCGATGAGCGCCTTGGCCTCATCGGGCATTTTCGCGACGAGGCATACCGACCGGACGGCCTTCGCCCGGTCCAAGGCCGCGCGCACCGTCTCGCGATCCTTCAGGCCCGAGGCCTTGATCAGATACGCCGCGCAGTCGGCCAGACCGGCCTGGGCGCAGTCCGCCGTCAGCTCCGCAGCCAGTTCGGCCGACGTCGGGGCGAGGTCACCCGCTGGCTCCTGGCTGGCCAGCAGCCGGCGCGCCGCGTCAGGCGTGTTGCGATAGCGATTCAGCACCTTGCCCAGGCGTGCATTCACGCCGACCGGCTCGGCCGCGCCGAGCACCTCGTCCACGAACCCCTTGTCCTTCGCCTCGGGTGCAGTGAGCCAGGTTTCGTCGTCGATCATCCGGCGCAGCTCGGCGTCATCGACATTCAGCGGCCGATGCTGGTAGCTCGCCACGATGCCCTCGAACGCCTGGTCCATCATGTCGGCGACCTTGCGCAGGTCTTCGCTGTCGCCTGCCGCGAGGGTCCAGGGGTTGTGGATCATGAACAGCGCGTTGTCGGCCATTTCGACCCGGTGTGCGCCGCAGGCCGCGACACTGCCCGCGCTGAAGCAAGCCCCGTCGATCCGGGCGGTGCAGCGTTCGCCCAGGGCCCGGAGCGCGTTGTGGATGGCGATGCCGTCGAAGAGGTCACCGCCGATGGTGTCGAAGTGGACCAGTACCGGAGAGGTGCCGTCGTCGACTGCTTTCAGGTCGCGGATGAAATCCGCGGAGGTGATGCCCCAAAAGCCGATTTCGCCGTAGATGTAGATCTCGATGGAGGCGGCCGAGCCGGTACCCTCAGCGCTCAGCGCCTTGACGCTGTACCAGTGCTCGGCCTGCAGATCCGGCGCGCCCTGCGCCTTGTTCTGGATGCGCGGATCGGCGAGCGTGCCAACGCCCAGCAGAGCCCACAGGGCGGCCAGCGCCAGGGGCTGTTCATTGCGTTTCTTCATGGGTGTCCCCTTGGTCTCTCACCGGTTGCCCGGTGTCGGTGGTGTAGTGCAGGTTCAGGCTGTCGGCCCGGGCGTTGTCCTGGGCGTTCTCCCGGTCGATCACCTCGGCGTCGTATCCGGTGCGTAGCGCATGCTCGCTCCGGCTGGCGAGGCCTCCGCCGATCTCCAGCAGCTTGCCCTGGACGTCCTGCACCGGATGGATGTAGGCCCAGCCCTGCGGGATCCAACGCGTGCGCAGGAATTCACGTCGCCGCGTCGGATAGTCCGGCAGGTCAACTGCTCCGCTGAGGTACGCGGTATCCAGCCACCACGCGCGCACCGGGCGGCAGAGCTGGTAGACGTACACGCTGAACTGAACCTGTTCGATCCGGCGCCGAAACTCGTTGAGCAGCACCCGCAAGGTGCGGTCGCTGATATCGCCCATGTCGCCGGTGAGCAGCTCATACGGCAGGTCGACACCGACCGCCGCTGCCATCAGTTGCTGTCGCATGAAGTCGACGTAGGTGTTACCGGCGTCCGGCGGGTCGGAGAAAACCACCTCCTCCCCTTCCAGCAATTCCTGCATGGTCCCCGGCTCCAGGCCGACCATCGGTGTCCCGTCGCGATCCTGCGCAGGTGCCAGCCCGGTCGACGGATCGAAGATCGGCGCCCCGTCCTGTCGAGGCCTGGTGATGAACCCGGCGAACAGGTTGGAGACTTCCTGCCTGAACAGCACCGCGTCGTCGTAGTTGTCCAGCGACTTCAGCCGCAGGAGAACCGGCGACAAGCGCGGCACACCGCGCAGCTGGCCACCCTCCAGCGGCTCGAAGATGTGCAGCACCTGGTCCGCCGGGATGCGGTTGAGCTGGTTGTAGCCGCGCCGGGGCGCTCCCGGATCGCCGGGATGGCTCTGCCACATCCAGTAGGCAACCCGGCGGCCAATGGCGTCGAACTCGATTCCCGCGCGCACCACGTTGCCGCTGCGGGTCTTGAAATTGCGATCCACCGGGACGAAGTCAGGCGGGAGCACCTGCAGTTGCAGAGGTACCGCCAGGCCGTCCTCCGGCCGCCGGTTGCGGCGCCTCACGAAGCACTCGCCCGCTTCCTCGACCATCCGCGCGATGATCATCTGCAGGCCGTAGAAATCGGTACGGTCATCCGCGTCCGACTCGTCTACCCAGTCCTCCCACAGCAGGTTCAACGCCTCGCGCAACGCCGCGTCGTCCAGGCGTGCGCGCGGCGTAATGCCGGTGCCGATCAGGTTGCTGACGCGCTTGCTGATCGCGCTCGCGGCGTAGGGGTCATTCCTCACCGCCGCTCGCGAGCGCTTGCGCAGGGTCGGCAATGCCGGAATGGCTACCGCATTCAGCGCCGCCTCGGGCGCGTCCCAGCCTGCGGCGCGGCGTCCGGTGCCAGCGCCCTCGTAGCTGTTGCGAATGCGCTTCGACGTGATTCGGTATCGGGTAGCCATCAGATCCCCTTGCCTCCGCTGTAGAGGCGAACCTGGCGCGAGCGCCGGTTGTTCGTAGCCGCTTCCAGGGCTGCGGCTTCGGCGTACTGCTGCTCCAGAACGCGCAGACTCGCCAGTTGCGCGCGGTCGACCTGGCGGTCTCCCTTGCGCACCGACTGCCCTTTTTTCAGGATGTCCTGAATCGCCACCCGGACCTCGTCCAGGCGCTGCTGCGCTGTGCTCATGCTGACCTCGTCTATCGGCGGCTCAGATACCCGCTGCGCGAGGTACGCCGGCCAGTTGGTTGGGATGGTGGGTTCGCGCTCCGCGCGGGAGGTGCCGGCCGCACTGGGGCGCTTGGCGCCTCGCCCTGCGGCTCATGCTCGTCCGCTTCGTCGGCCGCGCTGGGCACCGTGGAGACTGGGTCGGCGAACAGGCTGCCTTGACCTACCGCTGCGCGCAGGCTGCTCCACTGTGGAGCGTGATAGCGATGCAGGCCGAGGAAGTGGGCCGCGGCCAGGTTGTACACGATGAGGTCGAGGGCCTCGTTTCGCTCCGACTTGGCCTTGACCCAGTCGGTGCGCTTGAACCCCTTCACGTAGCGGACCACCTTGCGCTCGGCCACGCACTGGTCGAAGAAGTCAGGCGGCAGGTCTGCGGAGAAGTGCAACGCCCCGGGGCCATCCTTGAGGTGGTAGCGGTTGTAGACCCAGTCCTTCGCCGTGTCGGTGCCGACCATCCATAGTTCAGCTCCACTCTTCTCGGTGTTGCCCTGCCAGGTGACGTCGACCTTGGACGGCCGCTGGGCCAGCACTGGGCGGCCGCGCTTGCTCGCCCCCTTCACCGCTAGCACGTTTCGCCAGCGGCGCAGGCGGGTGAACTGGTAGACCTCATGGGTATGGTGACCGCCTGAGTCGATGCAGACCGCGCAGATGGCCAGGTCCACACCGCTGACGTGCCGATATCGAGCCTTCAGGCGCTCGTCGAGCAGCGCCCAGGTACGCTCGTCGGTCGGGTCGCCGGGGATCACCTGGAAATCGACCGTCCAGCGCTCCAGGCCCTCGCCCCAGCCCATCACCAGCATTTCCAAGCGGTTGTGCTGTGTATCGACCGCCGCGGTCAGCAGCAGCGCTCCGGCGGGTACCAGACCCAGCCGATGCCCCTCGGCCTCGGCTCGCTTGCGCAGCTCGTCCGCCTTGGTCATTTCCTCGGCGCTGTCCCATAGCCGGGCCAAGCGGGTGTTGTAGAACACCTGCATGGACCCGGGATCGCCCTTCTCCTGCAGACGCTTGGCCTCGTCGTACTCCTTCGCCAGGTCCGTCCAGGTCAACCAGCCGGGAGGCGCATACAGCGCGCTCAGCGTGAAACTGACGGTCTCGCCGTCACCGACGGCATGGGCTCGCCACTCGCCAGCGGAGAGCATGGACGCCTTGTGGTGCTCCTCGATCAGGGCCCCGCACTCCTCGTTGCAGCACATGTACTGCACAAGGCGGTACTCGGGGTCGTACTTCAGGCCCTCCCATTCCAACACCTGCATCGTTCCGCAATGCGGACACGGGACGTAGTAGTGCCGCTGGTCACCCTGGGTGAAGAGGTCGGCGATCCGCGAAACGCCTTTCAGCGTGGGCGAGCTGGAGTAGTAGAACTTCGCGCGGCGGCCGAACGTCGAACCGCGCGCCTCGGCCTGCTTGACCGGGTCGCCGTCGTCGTCGACGTCCATTTCCCAGCGATCGATTTCGTCGCCGTACACGTACCGAGCGGACAACTCGGCCAGGTTGGAGGCCGAGCCGGCTGACGCGCAGTACAGCGCGCCACCCTCGAACTCCTTGGTGTCGAGCGTGTTTCGCGAGTCGCGCGAGCGGGCCTTGGCAACGCGCGCGGTCAGCACCGGCACGGCCTTGATCGTCTTGTCGATCCGTCCTGATACCCGCTTGCTCAGCTTCTCGGTGGGCAGCAGCACCAGGATGTTGGCCGGTGCCATGTGGATACAGCCGCCGATCCAGTTCAAGGCGACCTGGGTCTTCATCAGCTGCGAGGCGATCATGGTCACCACGCGCTTGGCTGGGAACAGCGGCGACAGGCAACGCATCGGCTCGCGCGCATAGGGGGTCCGGTCGGTGTGGTACTTGCCCGGCTCGGCCGCCCCCGTATCTGCCGGGATCATCTGGAACTCGTCCGCCCACTCATCGACCCATAGTTCGGGGTCGGGCTTCAGTCCTCGACGGTATGCCGCCAGGTACACGGCGGCACCGTCGGCATACGGTTGTTCCATGGTTCAGTTCGGCTCCTTGCCCCCTTGTTCGATCTCGGCATCGAGCTGCAGGAGGCGGTCGGCATCTTCCAAGGCACGGCGCAGCGCCTGGGTCAGGCGGCGTTCGATTTCCCAGGGGTCGGTCAGCGTCACCAGGTCGCCGGCGATCTTCGGCGGCACGCCCATCAGCAGATCGCGCAGAGCGCGCGCAGCGGTGAAGGCCGCGGAGTCGACACGCGCACGCTCGACCGTCTCGCCACGGCTCTTGCGGTGTTCGTCTTCTGCCAGCAGAGCCAGGGCGTACTCCCGCCGCGCGCGGGCCTTCTGGTAGTCGGGCAGCGGTGCGGTCTGCCCTGGTGCCAGTAAGGCCGGGCTCGGGGCTGCACCTGCGCCTATGTGGGCGTACACGCCCTTCTCCACCCGCTCCTGCCGATGCCGCTCGGCCACGGCAGCCTTGCTCGGGTCTGCGCTGGCGGCCAGCAGTTCGTCGCTCGCCTGGACGTCGACCTTTCCGTCGGCGGTGAGGACGAGGCGCCCTTGCCGGACCAGCTTCGACACGTAGGCGCGCGACCAGCCTTGGCGGTCCGCGAACGCTGCCTTGGTCATGAACTCCATGTGCGGTACCTGTTAACCACGATGAACCGAGGGGGTTAACCCGGTTAACCCTGTTAACTAACTTCCCGGCCCAGCCACTAGCGCGAGAACGGGGTTCGAATCACCCTTGTCGGGGGCGGCGCTTCAGGGGCCCCCGGTGCTTTTTGAGTAGCACGTCACTGCCCCGCTTTTCGCGACACCCCGCCCGCGGGTGGCCACTGCCGGCTCGGGTTGAACTAACCCCGCTCCACCCGGCAAGGCCACCCGCCAACGGTTCAGCGCAACGCTTTCGCCAGGGCCCGCTCGATGTTCGCCTCGATGCGCGCGTCGTCCTCGGCAACACGCCGAACGACTTCGTGAAACTGGAAGCGCACGCGGTACTGAGGCTGGCGGACGAAGGCGAGGACCATGGTCAACGTCCGTCCACGGCGCTCGGCGATGCCAATGGGTCGGCGGCCACGGCGCATCACGAAGTACGCCAGTTGGTGTCCCTTCGCCAGGGAGCGCGCCGACTGAGTGGCGTTTCCTTTAAACCCCGCTCGGTATTCCAGGGCGCCCAGGCCGGAGAGGATCTGGATCATCTGGCCGCGGCTCATGTTGCCGTACTGGTCCAGCCGGGCGCCCTCCGCTGGAACGACGAACATGCCCGCCGGCAGGATGCCTCGGGCTCGGAGATTCCGCTCCGACGCCTTGTCCACCCTCGGCCCCCCGAAGACTTGGGGAGCCACCCAGTCCTCCGGCGCCTGCCCCTTCGAGGCATGGTCCTTTTCGTCCTTCACCCACAAGGCCGCCTCAAGGCGGCGCGAAGTGGCATGCAGGATGCGGACGGCGTTGCGGGTGAACGGTGTCGGCCGGTCGAAGACCTGGTCGATCTCCCCGACCAGCGCCTGATTCGCCTGGTTCGCCGTGTGGTTCAAGGCGTCGGCCAACACAGCAGCAGGCAAGTCGCCACCGAGCTGCTGCAAGGACCGAACGGCGTCGTCCAAGTCCCTGGCCGAGATACTGCCGCGCATCGCTACTGAATCCGCCAGACCCGGGCAAGGTTGCCCCGAGTCCGAAACAACGCCCACGCGAACACGCCGAGCAAGACGACCAGAGGCCAGGCATGCGGCGGTACAACCAGCCAGCCTTTCAGGATGTAGAGCGCTGCAGAACCAGCGCTCCCCATAACCAGCCAGGCGAGGCACGAGATACCGAACCGATAGCGTGCTTCCCCCCGCTGGTAGGTGAAGAGCCGGAGGAACATACCGACGCACAGCCAGAACGTCGCTTGCGTCAGCAGCAATTGCACCAGATGGTTACCCATCTTGGCCTCCTATTGCGCCAGGTCCTGCCTTACCTCGCCGGAGCAACCACAGAGAAACAGTCACCACCAGCAGCGCCGCGACAAAGGCAGCCAGACCCGAATAGTGGAACGGCCGGTATCCGTATACATCAACGTCCTTGATTGCCGGCGCGGTCATATAGCCCATGACGAACGAGATCAGCAGAAACAGCACCCGCTGCCAGGTCGGATATTCCTTGTTCGTCGTCGAATACAGCAGAGCGCCGAACAGCGCGCCCACAGCAGCGGCCCCATCGATGCCGGCCAGATACCCGGCCAGACCGATACCAGCGGCACCGGCCACAACAGCGGAAGCAGTCGTGCTCGCTGGTTCTCCCATCGCTAGAACTCCTCAGCCGGCGGCAGAAAAGAGAAAGCCCCTCGAGCGAGGGGCTTTCAGGGTGACCCGGGCGGGGAGGCTCCGGGGCGGTTTGCACAGCACGTGCATCACTCGATGCCGGCCCGCCTTGGCGGATCTCGAACACCATGGCGGCTTTGTACCCCCCGAACGGAAAAACCGAAAGGGGGGAATTATCGGTTATCCCGACACGGGCTGACGGGGGCTCGCGGGGGCTGACGGGGGAGCAATTGCCGACGAACGGTATTCACCATTTACCCCGCGTACGGCTTTGCCACGCCGTGCAGCAGTGCGCCGCCGCTCGACCTTCCGGAGCGCCTTGATCGCCTCCAGCGTGCCGGCATGCCGGCGGACCAGTTCGCACAACACCAGTTCATGCAGGCGCTGCACCCAGTTGCGATAGGTACGGTCGGTGATTTCCCCGACCTCAAGTGCCGCGATCTGCTGTTTGACGGTGCGCGGAGGACAACTCAGATAGCGCAAGCGCGCCAAGCGTGCGAGACATGCACCTTCCTCCCCTCGCCGTTCGATCGCATCTATGCATGCCTGAACCTCGCGCGCACGATGATCGACGGAGGTTCCACCGAGCAACACACGCGAACCAGGCTCGCCGCGCGGCGGCGCGCCCTGCCACTCAATCAAACCCGCCAGGCTGCTGGATATGGAACTGCATCCCACCCCATTACGGCCGATCTGCGCACTCCAATGCCGCATCAACACTTCGATCTCTTCAATCATCGCCCCTCTCCCCGCCCGAAACCTCAACCCAACACAAAAACGCCATACCCAACACACACCCAACACACTTAAAACTCAATAAAATCAATGAGCTAGATAAACGTGTGTCGGGTGTGTTGGGTGTGTTGGGTTTTTCCAGCCCTCGCGTAGGAAAAAAAGCAGCGCGCAGCACCATGATCTTGGTGCATTTTTTTATTCGCACGCACGCGCCCGCGCGCGTAAACCCAACACACCCAACACACACACCCAGAGGCCCCGAGTTTCGCGGCCTCACGCTGTGTTGGGTTCGCAAAACAACCCAACACATACCCAACACACCCAACACACTTCCGGGCAGATTCACGTCGTGTGCCCCTTCACATGGTCCCAACTGTCCACGTTCCAGCCCGCGAGCTTGGCTCGCGCCCGCCACTCGACCACGTGCGCACCCAGCGCGGCCGAGGAAGGGGATGGGGGCAGGAACGACTCCGGGTCCTCAGGGAAGAAGAACGCCGCGAACCGACGGTTGCTCCCGTCCGTCCAGGGAATTGGCCTGGTCTTCTCGATACTTGCCGTGCTGATGAACAGACTGAACTTCGTGTGGCTTATCGAATGCTCTTTGTTCTGCTGGCACCACTCCAGAAACAGCGCGTAGAGATCCTTGCTCATGCATGCCCCCCACAGCCCGTGCCCAAGTTCACCGATGCGCCAGAGGTGTACGAACGTCTGCCAGGTGGACCTACTCAAGGCCACCAGGCGTTCGCGCGCCGGCGTGCTCGGTGGCTTGGTCTGTGGGTCGAAGTCGCCTAAGTCCTGGGCCAGCAGCCAGGCATATAGCGCTTCGACGCCGCCATTGGCCAACTCGTGCTTGATCGCCTTCTGCCTGGCCTCCGGCAGCTTTTCCTCGGGCCACATGACCAAGAACCGCCGATCACCCTCGCTGATTGGCCAGGGCATGATTTCGTTGGAAAGGAACACAGCGTTCATGTGGCTGGCTTCTTCCCAGCCGTTCACGAACTTGCTCTCGATGCGCACGGTCTGACCGGTGATCAACTGCTTGATCTTGCCGACCTGGTTGTAGCGCTGGTCCCGGCTGACCACTTCCTCGAACACCGCCCACAACTTGCCGCTCTGCCAGGCATTGAAGTTCCCCTCAAGCTGGGTCTGCCCAACCGTGGCGGAATACTGACCATACAGGCGTCCCATCACGACGGAGAACAAGAGGCTCTTGCCTGAACCCTCCATCGTCGAGTGCATCAGCACCGCCGTGTCCATCTTCGCGCCAGTGTGCTGCAGCGGATACGCAAGCCAGCGCACCAGCCACTGCATCGAGTCCTCAGCGTGGTTGCACAGAAAGGCGATCAGCCAGCGGAGGTTCTCGCACGCCGCATCATCGCGCTTGGGCTCCAGCGGCAGGCCCTCGAACGTGTTGATGCATGTCTTGGTGTCGCACGTCATCGTCGGGTCAAAGACAATGTCGGCAACGTCTACCACCCGGCGCTCCGGGCTGTTGAGCCAGAGCGAGTAGGCATCGCCCAGGGCCATCTTCACTGCGCCCTCGGGCACACGCCGTTTCTTCGCCAGGTCCCACACGTCCTTGGTGCCATCGATGTAGACGTAGCGCACCGCTGGAGGCATGCTCATCGGCCCGACGGCCTTTCCAGCCATGGACCGGGCACGCTCGATCTCCTTGACCTGCTCTTCGCTGATGCGCTTTTTCTTCTTCTCGTCGGTAACCTCCGACCACTCCTTGAAAACCTTCTGGCCCACCAGGGCGACGAAGGCGGTCTTCTTCATCTTCATCGCCTTGTCGATGTCCCACACGTGGGTTGTCCCCTCGACCAGGGCATAGCGCCGCAGCGCCTTGGCCAGAGTCAGGCCCTCCCCCGCCCCCCTGTCACCTTCGGCGTCGCCGTCGGCATCCACGTCTTCGACCGATGGGGAGCGGGGAAGCTGCTTGGCCGGGCTGGGGGGCGGCTCATCGCCGCTAAGCATCTGGTCGAACTGCTCCAGCGCCTCGCGAACACTGGGGGCCCTGGACTCGCGCTCGATGCCCAGTAGGCGCGCCGCGGCCTTGACCGCCTCGCCCTGGTTGCCGTTGTGGTCAAGGATGCAGAACACGTCGAACGCGTCGTTCTGGTGGCCGTTGGCGAGAGGGTCTGAGCTATGGTGTGAATACACCCGCCCCTCGCTGACCGTGACGCCCGGCAAGCCGGTGCTGCTCTGCGGACACAGCCACTTCTTCCCACGCTTGAGGTAGCCATGCGCCTCGAGCAATGCCTCGACATCGTGTGCCCGGTTGAAGGCATCGATAACCGACCCAGCGCTACCAGCCGGAGCCAGCCGCTTCGGTTTGGTAACCTTCTTCGGTTTCTGCACCGGCGCCCAAGGGCATGCCGCCTCGGCGTCACGCTTGAAGATGTCCCAGTTCTTCCAGATGTTCAGCAGGTTGTCCGGCAATACCGGTAGCCCCTCACCCTTTGGCGGGTTGCGCCAGGTGTACGGTCGCCCGGTGCCAGGATGGATGGAGGGTGGCAGGACGTCCTGCACTAGGCCTGCGCGCAGCTCGAACACGGTGAAGCGCTTCAGGCTGTCGGCCAGCACCTGCATCTTTGTCTGCTGCTCGGCATCCCCCTTCTCTTTCGCTGCGAGGATCGCCGCCTGCGCGAGCTTGAACTTGGAGCCGTCCGGGTCCTTCTCGTTGGGCCAGCTCAGTGAGTGCCGACTCAGCTCAACCCCATCCGGCACCTGGAACAGAATTCGGAAGCGCTCCGGATTCCCTACCACGGTGGGGTAGGCTACCGGCAACGCATCCAGATCCAACCCGAGGCAGTCCCACAGCACCTGGCGAGTGGATGGGACGTCGTCGACGTCCAGCGAGCAAACACGACTGGGGCCGAGTACGGCCCCCATGTTGTGCTTCGGATGCTTGGACCAGAAAGCCTCAGCCTGGGCAGCATCGGTGTAGTAACCACCTGGCCTCTGCCAGGCCTTGCCCTTGGGGATCTTGTTCCCCGGTTCGATGACTACCAGCGCGATGCCTTGTTCGACATACCAGCGAGCCCACTCGCTACGTAGACTATCTTCGCCAGGCCTCATACCGCCCCCGACTTAGTCTGCAAGCGGTATCCACGACGCACCTCCCTGCGCTGCTGGCACTCAACGCAGCAATCACACCCAGGCACCGCCAGGCGGCGCGCTGGGGGATCTCGCTGCCGCAGTCATCGCAGATCGTCGCGCTGATACTGTACGCCGGCGCCGGACGGGGTCGAGAAGCGAGCGCCGCCTGCAAATGGAACTCCTCCAGTTCGGAGGCGCGATCGAGGATGTCACCCATTGGCTCTATCCTCCAGATCCTGCACCATTGCCTGGCGGGCGCCGGCCATGATGCCCAGGACAGCCCGAATCACATTCGCACCGTGGTACTCCAGATCGGCGACCTCGACGGGCTCCCAGCGGTTGTCATCCGCACCTTTATGCAGACTGGCAACAAACTCGCCTTCGCGCTGCAGCAAATCCCCGACCGCCTTCAGGGCGGAAGCCGTGGCATTGACCGCCTCAGGCCGATACCAGACAGCACCGGCCGGGCGCATCAGCGCGTCCAGCAGACGTGGATCCTTGGTCAGGCGGATGATGTCTTCGAGTTCGTCGGGGGTGGGCCACCGGCGTTCCTCGTCAAGCTTCAGTTTCTTCTGCAGGTCCTCATAGGGAAGGACCATGTCGTGGGCCAGGGAGGTCAAGCCTCCCTTGTAGTCGCGCCCTGCGCGGTATAGCGCCTGGCGGAGATCGAATACCGGACCGGCGTCCGGCAGCAGGTCTTTCCGGCTCATAACCGTAAATACTCCTTTTACGGTGTAGCCATCGAGCGGGGCTCGCCCTACTCTATGACCACGACCGATGCAATGTGCTGTGTCGTCGTACGCCGGGCCCAGGGTGTAGAGGCCCTGTCCGGCACCCGGCCGGCGCGGGTGTAGAGGCCCGCGCCGGCCAACCTTTTCTCTATTCGCCTCCCTCTTCTTTTCGCAAGGAACTGCGTATGCCCTCCAAGAAGCCTCAGACAATCACCGTCGGAATGCTCCGGGAGCATCTCGCCGTCTACCCCGATCACTACGAAGTCGACTTCAGCGGCCTAGAGTTCTACCGCCTAAAACAGCGCGGCCCCGAACTGGTCCAGGTCGAATTCAGCGAGCAGGTGTACAGGGACAAAACAGGGCGCGTGGTGGTTGAGAGCCTCGAATGAGGTAGCCAGCTACTTCCAAGGCCTTCTCCACCGGGACGGCGCGATAGCTTTCGAAGGCCTCCCCTTTGTGCCGTGCCATGACCATGACCAGGCCGTCATCGAGGTGGCGCATCACCACCTCCAGGCCGGGGGCCACACCGAAGTTATCCGCGAATATGTCCATACGCTCCCCTGCATCCGATGAATATTTCATGCCGCTCGCTGCTTCCCGCGGAGATAGGCCCAGTCGATGTCAGGCCTGGTCTCTTCGCATGCCACAACACCGCCAGTCTCCCTATCGAGATCAATTGCCAGGGCGGCATTCGCCCGACGATGCCCGTAAGCCACCTGGGTCAGTTGCCCCACAGTCGTCCCACAACGGGCCGCAAGCGCTGCCTTTGCGTCTTTACTCAGGGGCTTGAGGTAGTCGAGTAGTTTCATGGTCCCTCCTGCTGCGAAGATTAGCGTCCGCTAACGAATATAGCAACAAGGGATTAGCAGCCATCAATTTACAAAACGCTAACACTTGGCGAACCTTGGCCCATGGACATCAACAAGCTCAGAATCCGCGCCCTTGGCGCCCTCATCGGCGATCAGAAGACCAAGGATTTTGCTGAGAAGCACAACCTTGACGCTTCCTACATCTCGCAACTGCTGAATGGCCATCGCCCGATGGGCGAGAAAGCCGCACGAAACCTAGAGGCAAAGATTGGCCTAGCACCGAACTCTCTTGTGATGCCAACCCAATTCCCGGACGTGCATCGGGCTCAAGGGAAAGACCTACCGGTGAGCAACCTGGAAGAGGAAGCCCTACCGGTGCTGAAAGGAAGCGTCCCAGTAGTAGGGAAAGCTAAGTTGGGTGTAGATGGATACTTCGAGGCCCTAGACTATCCAGTGGGCCATGGCGACGGCAGCGTCTTAATCAGCAGCACCGATCCCAATGCCTATGCGCTGCAGGTTGTCGGGCATAGCATGCACCCGAGAATCAAGCACAAAGAGTATGTGATGATCGAGCCAAACCGCTCCTTTGCGCCAGGCGACGAAGTGCTGGTTAAGACAGTTGATGGCCGCGCAATGATCAAGGAATACAGCTACCGCCGAGAGGGCACTTGGCGCTTCGACAGCGTGAACCCCAACGAATCTCCCGTCTTCCTGGAAGACGACGAGATCGTCTATGTCCATTTCGTTGGAGCGATAGTCAAGTCCTCACGCTTTATTCCCTCCGCCTGACAAAAAATTTAGCATTCTGTATTGCTAATATAATTAGCTGTAGCTAATCTGCGTTTCGTACCCACCCTCTACCTTGGAGTACGAGACATGCAATCGGCACAGCACACGCCCAAAGCCCGCTGCCCGGTGTACCTACACCCGGCAGCGGCCACCAGCCCCGCCACTGTTGAGGCCATCCAGGCCCGCACCGGGCTGCTGGTGATCATCAGCACCTCCCAGCGCGCCTGCCTCTACCAGCCGCGCCCTGTCGCCCCCAGCACGGATGCCGACAGCGGCCCGTGGGGAGGTGCTGCATGAACAAGCCCACCATCGAGGAACTACTGCTGCAGATCCTCTCCACCTGCCTGCTGATCGACAGCCAGGGCAAGTGGAAGGCCACCTTCTATCTGTCCTGCATCGACGCGGACGTCTCCGTTTCAATCCACCGGGCCGACGACACCACGCCGTTAGGAGACCGCGTTGCCCATGCCTACGAGTACGCCTTCATCGGCGCCGACACCCGTGGCCGTCGCAGGAACCTCACGGAGGACGAATCCCGGCAGAACCTGTCGATGCTCCTGACCTTCACCCAGCGCTACCTCAGCATGGAGGCCGCGGCATGAAGCCCTTCCTGATCGGCCTCACTGGCCGCGCTCGCTCCGGCAAAGACACTGCGGCGAACTACCTCGCCGCCCAGTTCGGCCTGCTGGTCTACGCCCTAGCCTCGCCGCTGAAGCTGGCCCTGCTCGACATGCTGAACTTGCCCGGGTCCGCCCTGGAGGGCCCGGCCAAGGAACAGCCGCTGCCGTGGCTGGGCAAGTCGCCTCGCGAACTGATGCAACTGCTGGGCACAGAGTGGGGCCGCAACTTAGTGCATCCGCAGCTCTGGCTGATGCTGGCCGACATGAACCTATCCAACCACCTGGAGGCGATGCCCCAGGCCCAGGGGTTCGTCATCAGCGACGTGCGTTTCGACAACGAGGCGGACTGGATCCGCGCCAAGGGCGGCGTAGTCGTCCACCTGCACCGCCAGGGTGCCGCTGACGTCACCGCGCACAGTAGCGAGTTGGGCATCACACCGGGGGCACGCGACCTGTTCATCACCAATGACGGCAGTCTGAACGACCTCTACCAGACGCTGGACGAAGTGATGGCACTGCTCCAACTCCGAGCAAAGAACGCAGCCTGAGAGGGCCAGCCATGAACCGGGATATCCGCCATGCAGCTGCCGCACTCGGCATCAGCGAACGGGACCTGCGCAACCACCTGCGGCAGCACAAGGATCTGAATCAGGACGGCACCCTGGCGGCCAAGCACATAGGCCAGGGCCACCTGTTCATGGATCCGCGCTCGCGCTGGAACCCGCGACTGGGCCAGTACACCCACTACAGCGTGGTGATGGTCACCGAGGCTGGAATCGCCTACCTGGCCAAGCGCCTCGGCGTGTCCATCACCGTCACCCAGCACAAGGACGACGTGGCATGACTACAACACCGAACCCCATCGCCGACGCCGTCGGCACGCTCAAGCTGATCGGCATGCACTTCGCGGCACCGACCGCCTACCCGGCCGACGCTCTGCAGGCCGCCGCGGCAGATTGCATCAACCGCCTAGCCGGCCAGCCCCAGGAAGTAGCTCAACTGGCACTGCTCTATGCCGCCTTGGTAGCCATCACCCCGCGCGGCTGGCTGCCCCACGTCACGCTCACCAACGACGAGGCGCGTCCCTACGGCGCCATAGTCACCGACGCAGCGGGCAACGTCGCCGCCAGCGGCCTCGGCAAGACAGTCAACGGCCTCGTGGCCTTGGTGTCGGCCCGCCTACCGGCGGGGTGCGAGGAGGCTCTATGACGACACTCGAGCAGCTCTACCAGCAGTGGGGTACAGCGACGCTCACCCTCGCCCAGGTCCGGGCAGCGTACTTCCCGCACCTGAAGACCGATAAGCGCCTGCGGGCTCTGATCAAGAGCGGAGAGGTGGCACTGGTCACCCGCAAGCTCACGACGTCCCGGCTGGAGGAGCCGCTGGTGTACCTGACGGACCTGGCCGAGTTCCTCGACGCTAAGGGCGTCAAGGCAGCCTGATCGACGCGCCCCGGCGCAACCGGGTGAAACGACAGGGAGGAGTGGCAGCCATGTAGACATCCCAACCGGGGCAGGTCAGCCCAACTGGCCGAGCTCGACCAGCAGTCACATATGGCGGCGTATGTGAAACCGGAAGGCCTGGAGACGGGCCTTCCCCAGGGCGCTTTCGACGAGAGCGTCCTGGGGAATACCAACCACCACCAACGAGACACAGCACATGAAAAAGACCGACGTGAACGACTTCTTCAGCTCGCTGAATGCGGGCGTCTTCGCCAACCAGATCGGCACGGCCCTCTCCGACGTCGGCTCCGGCGTGGTCGAGTTCGGCAAGAAAGGCAAAGTCGTCATCACCTTGGAGCTCAGTCAGATCGGCGAATCCAACCAGGTAAAGATCAACCACAAACTCGACTACAAGGTGCCCACCAAGCGCGGCAGTCGCAGCGAAGACACCGCGCTGGACACCCCGATGTACGTCACCCCTAACGGCCTGGAGCTATTCCAGACCAACCCGACCGACCAGTTGTTCAACCGCCAGCAGGCACCGGTCGTCCCCCAGGACGCTTAACCCGTCCACACCCCACAACCTCTACTACATCAAGGAACACAGCACATGAAAGAAGCACTGCAACTGGTCCTCGCCAACGCCATCGCTGCCGCAGGCACCCGTATCACCGGCTCGGCCGGCGCCATGGCGGTTGTCCCGGAGGGCTTCAAGCTCCAAAGCCTGGAACGGCTGGAAGCGCACCGCAACCGTTTCCGTGGTGCCCTGACCACCTCCTCGCTCGCAGATTTCGTAACCTACGTGAACGAGCGCGCCGGAGAAGAGGCTCGCGGCTTCGTCGACAAGGACAGCATGTCCTGCCGGGTGATCTTCAACCTGGGTGATACCGAACTGGCCGGGCACGCCGACGATATCGCCACCTTGGCGCTGCAGCCCACGGCCGCTTATGCCGCTCTGCAAGACATCGCTGGCCAGCGTCTGTCGCAGAAGGACCTGGCTGAGTGGATGGAAGACTGGCGCGACTTCCTGAAGGCGATCTCCCCGGATGATCAGGAAATGCCCCTGGTCCAGGCCATCGCGGCAGTACGCAACATCACCATCAAGGCTTCCAGCGAGCGCACCAGCGTTGAGGGCAACTTCAATGCGTCGCGCAGCGCCATGGACCAGATCGAGGCTGCCAGCCAGGACACGCTGCCGGCCTCGCTGATCTTCACCTGCCTGCCCTACGACGGCCTGCCGCTGCGCAGTTTCGTCCTGCGCCTGTCAGTGCTGACTGGCGAAGCCAAACCGGTAATCAAGCCTCGCTGGGTAGCTGAACAGCAGGTGCGAGAGGAAATCGCGCAAGAGTTCAAGGACATGCTCGCTACCGACATCACCTCCACCGATCTGACCATCGGCACCTTCAAGGTCGGCGAATAACTCCTACCACGCAGCACCCCGTCGCCGGCCTCTACACCGGCGGCGGGCTATACGAGGACACAGCACATGCCTATCACCTATCAGTTCATCATCGGCGGACTGGCTCTCGCCTGCGCCGCGGTTCTGTTCTTCGCACTCCGCGCCTCTCGCGCCGCCTATGCCAATGGCTACAACTCCGGCCACGACGATGCATCCAGAGCCTGCGAACTCCGCATCGAAGACCAGCAGGTCCACATTCGAGCGCTCCAGGCCGACGTGGGCGCGATGCAGGCGAAACACATCAACGATCGTGCAGCACTGCTTCTGCAGGCCGACCAGGTCCTGGACAGGAACAACGCCCGTAACCAGTACGCTCAGTTTCAGCCAGGCGACGTAGACACCCTCACCAGCTCCGCGAAGCTGCTCCGCCTCGCCGGAGACGTGTTCGCGCGCCTGCACGCTAACGACAAGGCTGAAGAGGCCCACGCCGCGCAGGACGCAATCCGCGCGTTGCTCCAGCGCATCCCGGCCGCACTCGCCGCTGAAGTTCCCCCGCCGCTTGATACGAAGCTGTTTGACTTCCTCGAGCAGCATGCAACCGGCTCCGCAGACTTCGGCACCTTCACCTTGAGCTTCGAGGTCGGCGATACCTTCCGGGGCACCAGGACGATCCGCGAGGCCGTCACCTACGCCTTGGTCAAGGCCGAGGAGTCCGAGGCACCTGCGGCCAACCTGCCGCACGCCAAGTCGACAGACGGACTCTCCGCCTGGGAGGCGGTGGACCTCGACTACTCCGGCGACACCGCGCCGATGTGCATGTGAGGCCGACCATGAACCGGATACTCGACATTCTGATTCCCCGCTTCATCACAGAGCGGGTAGCGCTGATCGACGCAAACGGCCAACTCGAAATTGCCGCGCTGCGCATCGCGAACACCGACCTCCTCCAGCGCCTGGAGAAAGCCGAAGGGGGACGGGCATGACCGCTTTCCGTCGCCACGATCTCGCCCAGGCCATCTACCAGGCCCAGCTCCCTCTCGATCTTCGCGAATATCTGAACATCGATCTCTTCGCCGGCGGCGGCGGAGCGTCTGAAGCCATGGAGGAAGCCACTGGCGAGTTCGTCGATATCGCCGTGAACCATGACGACGATGCAGTGAGCATGCACATCGTCAACCATCCGCAGACCACGCACTACCGGGAAGATATCCGGCTGGTGGAGCCTCTGGTGGCAACTCGCGGGCGGCCTGTAGGCAGACTGCACGCCAGCCCCGAATGCACCCACCATAGCCAAGCCAGAGGTGGACAGCCCCGCAGCAAGGAAAGTCGGTCGCTGTCATGGATGATGATCAAGTGGGCAGGCCAAACACGTCCCCTAATGCTCACCATGGAGAACGTGATGCAGATCCTCCAGTGGGGTCCGCTGATCGCCAAACGCTGCCCGCAGACCAAGCGGGTGGTCACTCTCGACATGGTGCCGCACCCAACCACCGGCAAGCCCATGCACCGCGTTGCCGAACCAGGCGAGCGCGTACCCGTCCATCGCCAGTACCTGATACCGGACCCCAAGCGCAAAGGACGCACCTGGGCGCGCTTCCTTCGTCTGCTCCGAGACATGGGCTATCAGTACCACTACGACAAGCTCGTTGCCGCGGACTTCGGCGCCGCCACCACCAGGGAACGCCTGTTCTTCATCGCACGCCGCGATGGCATCCCATTGAACTGGCCAGAGCCAACCCACGCCAGGACCCCAGGCCCTGACCAGCTTCCATGGGTTCCCGTGGCCACGCACATCGACTGGAGCATTCCGTGCCCGTCGATCTTCCTCGACGCGACTGAAGGCAAGAAATTCAAGGTACGCCGCCCCCTCGTCAAGAAGACGCTCGATCGGCTCCGCAAGGGCGTAAAGAAATACGTCACCGATCACGCCGATCCATTCATCGTCAGCGTGAATCACGGTGGCGCCGAGTTCCGGGGTCAGTCCGTGCGCGAGCCCGCAGCCACCATCACCGGAGGCCACGGATTCGCTGTAGCTCAACCCACGTTTGCCCCATTCATCACTGAGCATGCCAACGCAAGCAACCAACGCAACATGCCAGCCAGCGAGCCCGGGCGAACTATCTGTAGCGAGGTGAAAGGGGGGCATTTCGCCGTTGTCGCCCCCGTACTTGTGAGCGCCGGCGGCCCTTCCTACGGCGGTAAACCGACCAGTTGCGGACAACCAGCCGGCACGGTCCTCACTGAAAACCACCGTGCCGTGAGCGTGGCCTACCTGGCGCAACACAATGGCGGGTACAACGCGACACTCGGCCGTCACCCTGCGGAGCCAGCCACTGCCCTGACTACCAGCGGGAGCCAACAGAACGTTGTTACCGCCAGCTTAGTAACGCTGCGCAACGGCTGCACCGGCCGCGATCTACGAGAAGGAGCCCCAGCGATAACCGCCGGCGCCGACGACCTGGCGCTCATGGAATGCACGCTATCACCGGAGAACGAAGCCGGTGCGCTGCGGGTGGCAGCCTTCCTTATGGGGTATTACGGGTCCGACAACACCTACGATCCGCGAGATCCGGCCGCCACCATCACAACCCGCGACCGCCTCGCGCTGGTGACCGTGACGATCAAGGGAAATCCCTACGTGATCGTAGATATCGGCATGCGGATGCTCACGCCGCTGGAGTTGTTCCTGATCCAAGGGTTCCCCAAGACCTACAAGATCGACGTAGGGCACGACGGCCGCCGGTTCAGCAACAAGGCCAAGGTGAAGATGTGCGGCAACTCGGTGTCGCCCAAGCCCTATTACGCCCTCCTCAAAGCCAACCCCCTATTCCCCGAAGAAACCATGAGGGAGGCAGCATGAGCCAGAACACCCAACAAGACAGCCGCCCCATCGTCGAGGTGGTCGACCTTCCAGAGATCAGCGTGGAGCACTCCACCGAGTTTCTGACCGGTTCCGCACCGTGCGCCGGCGTATCCCGCCCACTGTCCGCCGTCTGGCTCGACCAGCGCGCCCACGCACTGTCCAACATCAACAAGACTGAGGGGGAGCAACAATGCGTAGAGCACTGACCGCCATCGCACTCGTCGCACTGGTTGGCCTGGCCACTGTTGCCGCCGGCACCGCACTCCAACCGTTTAAAACGCTGTTCATCTGGGAGGTATGCCGGTGATGATCGAAGAGAAACAGGCTCCAGAGCAGGACCTGGCCGGCGCCATCCGCGACCTGCTGGCACACCTGCGCGGCCCGAAAGTGGCTCCGGAGGACGAACTCTGGACCACGAGAGAAATCGGCGAGTACCTCAAGCTCTCGCCAGCCACGGTTGAAGGTCGCGTGGTCACTCGACCGGACTTCCCTGCCCCGCTGCAGCCATGCGGCACGGTCAAGGCGTCCAAGCGATGGTTTGCGATAGACGTAAAGAAGTGGGCGAGGCAGAACAGCAGCAAGCTGCCGAAAGGACGAAGGCGTTAAGCTTAAGCAGGCAGAAATGAAAAGCCCGGCGCTGTGCCGGGCTCTGGTAAGGCGGAGTAGTTAGCTTTCTCGCGGGCCACCATTCAGGGCAGCCAGAACATGAACCGGATCATTGTCAATGGCCCGGAGCAGGGCGCGGGCAGGCCCCTCGGGATCGCGGCGCCCTTGCTCCCAATTGCGCAGGGTTCCAACAGCAACATCGATCTTTCGGGCGAATTTGGCCTGGGACAGGCCAGTAGCGCGGCGGATTTCCTTGACCTTCACCGCGTCGACGTGGAACTCGCGGGAAGGTTGACGTTCGCCACGCACGATCTCGTCCATCTGGGTCACGCTTTCGACCAGTTCAGCGAAGAGTTCTTTGTCCATGGCTATCTCCAGTTCTCAACGATCTGCCGAAGCATCTTTTTCTGATCGGCAGTCAGATCTTCCTGCGATGCTTTGTCATAGGCCAGCAGGAATGCAATTTGAGAGGCGGATGTGAAATGGTAGTAGATGACCCGGGCGCCGCCTCTTTTCCCGTGGCCATTGGCAGCAATGCGAATCTTGCGCACGCCACCCGTGCCTTCAATGACCACTCCGGCGTCCGGGTGGAGCGTTAGGTCTTCTTGAAGCTTGCGATAGGTCTCGTCGTCTACCAGCGCGAGAATCCGCTTCGTGAAGACTGGCGTTTCGATGAAGATCATCCGTTTCTTCGTGCGTCATTGACGTATGGCAAACTATAGCGAATAGTGGCACTAGATTCAATGCTGGCTTTCTGTACAGTGACCCCGGCTCTGGCCCAACCTCCTGGACAGCCAGCTCCTCCAACGCTTCCGAAATGAAGTCCGCATTCTCGATCAGCGTATCCAGGTGCGGCTTCACGGCATCGGAGGTTTCGGTCGATCTCGCTGCTCGCCCCAGATCGCCAACTCTTCGACGGCCGAGCCGATGGCGTTGATTTTCAGATTGAGGCGATAGAGCGGACGGGGAGAGGAGAGTTGGTCATTGGAAACTCCTGGGCGAGATGCTTCAGAGTAGGCCATGGCGAGAGGGGCAGGGAGGAACGAAAAGGCCGCGCCGGGGAAGGTTCCGGCGCGGCCTGGTCCTTTCGGTGTTGTGCCTTCAAGGACGCTTCAATGTATCAAATGCGCGGCTGATGTGAAAAGACCGCACTGGAGTCGAGGGGCGACCTGTTGCCGGGCTGCTGTCTTTCTTGGCCGGCGGAGGGAATCTGTCAAAGGCGGGCGGGGAAGAAAAGCCCCGCGGGTGCGGGGCTAATTTTTAGCAGGTCGCGCCTGGATTACCGGCTGTGGTGCTGGATTCGCTTGAGTCTTGGTATAGAGGCCGTGCTGGATTCCGCTATCGATATCGAAGTTGTCTTTGATCACCTCAAAGAACTGCCCATCTCCATGCTCGAATTTCCTAAAGATCGCGAATGCAACCAGGTCTGCGAGTTGGATCAGGCGAGAGGCTTTAGAATCCAGAAATACGGGGACTTCAGCATAATTCTTAGTTTGGCCTTGGCTATGCCCGGTATGCTTGAATTCGCGCGCGAGCGTCTGGATTCTGCGCTCAGTGCTGCTCTTATCGAAAAGCATAATTCCGCGTTGTGGGTCGCCATGCTTGGCATAGAGCCTGCGAAGGAAAAGATCGAACCGCATTGAAAGCTTCTCAAACGCATGTTCTACGGGATCTGCCCCGGCAAATCCTTGCTTATCGATCACTGCCGCGAAGAGACGCACATGCTTGCTGGTCAGGCTGACAGCGAGCGAGTCCTTGATTGCCTGAACCCTGTCCGCAAGCGGGAATTGCTTCCAGCCATCCCTGCCTGACCGCATGGGAGAGCCATGGAGTTCGATGTCGTAAGGCGCAGCAGGCTTGAAGCGTTCTGCAATCTTATTGAGCTCAGTCTCTATCCAGTGAGATTGCCGCTCAAAGACACTGACCCCGCCGAGCACGAAATAACGTTGCTGTGGATCGGCAACGCTTCCCGATTCGTCAAGGTACAGTAGATGCATCCATGCCTCCAAAGAAAAAGGCCGCGCACTGCGCGGCCTTTGGAATTAGGTAAGCCGGGCAGGGTAGAAACCCTGACGCACTGCAAGAAGGTCAGCGCTCCCGACTCATGCCGCGAAGTATAAGCGTCGTGATGATGACGTCAATGCTTTTCTGCAAAAAAACGCTTGGCGTTATCGCATTTTTTGTTGTATGCAGCTATCGCCATGTGCAATCGATTGCGCCGTTCCGCTGGGGCGCCGGCGCCACGGCGGCTCACTCCCCCATGATCTGCCTATAGCTCAATCAGCTAGAGCGGATCAGGCGTCAAGCCGATAGGGAAACTGTCGTACCCATCGATCCTAGGGATGTCTCCGATCAGGCGGGCAATCTCTACCGATGCCTTCGGAACGTGTGGGAATCCGCGGCTGAGTTGGCGCCACATCTGCCTGGCAATATGGCGAAGCTCATGCGGACCTCCAACGCGCATCGTGTGCAGCCATACCATCAGGGCTGCGGCATCACTTGGTTGGCCGACCTTTTGGTATTCCCTGATAACCCGCCCTATCTTGAGCACGACGGTTGGATCCATGGAGTAAGAAACTATGGGATCAAGGAAGTTGTACCCTTCATCCTCCCAGTGGTGCCGCTGATGGGTTGCGATGGCAACGAGATAGCCGAGCTCGCTTCCATCCATAGAGGAAATCCTGTCAACGAATGACTCCATTTCCTTCCGCTGGATTCTCCCGAACCACGCCAGCATCCATCTGGATAAAAAAGCCATCATTGGCCTCCTATAAATCCCCACCCCTCCAGATGACCTTGCCTATGATGCGGTGCTTGTGAGCCTGCGACCCATATGCGATGACGCTGTGGTTCACCTAGACCAGATTGAACATCGAGGCTTGCCAGTGCTTCTCGCTGATGATCGCAATGGGATGCCCTTCCTCGCGCAGCTCGACAGCTCGCTTGATCTTGGTTCCATACGTGCTGTGTAGCCACTGCTCGTTGCCGATCTCGCCGACGACCAGGTAGTGCACCTTTTTGCTGATGCCTGAAGCTATTCCCCCGCCGCGGTTGACGACGATCTCTTCGCAATGCTTCCTGGGGCCGTAGACCATGACGCCAGTGAAAACGTAGAGATGGCCCGACCACTCAAGCTTGGGAGCTGGATTGTTGAGCGGAAGAGCATTCGATGGAGTAAAGGCATTGTCGCTTGGTTTCGGCTTGGAAGCAGAGAGGCCACCAAACCCTCTAAGAATCTCGAGCAGTTCGGCAGACTCATCAGCGTCTAACACGCCATCGGACAGCATGTCTGAGAGCCTCCTGTAGAGGAGGTTGGTCACTGGATCGTCAAGATGGACCAGGTTCGTAGCGATCCAATCCTGTAGGAACTCGGCCTCCTGCTGATTGATATGCCCATCAGCAGTGATCCCGGCGGCCAGTCCTGCGAGCGCATCGACAGATCTTCGGTCTATGCGTTTCTCGTGGAAAATCCGACTCCCCCCAAATTCAGCATGCAAATCGACCATCATTCGTCTCCTTGAACTTCAGGTTCCCATCAGACTCTTTGCGCGTTCCAGACAAGCAGTATTCTGGGCTGGATGTAGGTCTCTCAGCTAGCCCATGATCGGCCCGATCTCCGCCCCGCCAGACGAGCACCTCAGCGCTTCCCGGGTCGGCCGTTGGTCATCACGTATCGCTTGACCCTGTTTTCCTTGTCGAAAAGGACAGTGAGGTTCTGCTGCTCCATGCCAGTGCCAAAAGGCCCTACGTAGACGTAGAACCAAATCGCTTGGAGATTTCCTTCGGAGTCAAAAGACTGGGAAAGCGGGTTTCCGAACCGCTCCAGCATCTGGTCGTAGGTGGTTTGACCTTGAACGATCTGGCGGACGTCATCCTGTTCAATCGGCGTTCCGTTGCTGGCGCAGCCAGCCAGGGTGATCAACAGCGCTGCAATAACGAGTATACGCATACCTACCTCCTTGCCCTGAAACGCCATCATAATGCCGTGAAAAGAACTGACCTGCACCGACTGAAGGCTCAGCCCAAGCGGCTCGCCACCTCTGTTGCAGTCGCATTGTAGTAGACCATGAGCGAGCGCGGGTCACGGTGTCCCGTCATCCTAGCCAGGTCGAGCACATCGAGTTTCCTGGCGAGCCTGGTGGTCGCCTCGTGACGGGTGTCGTGGAAGTTCAGCCCGTCGATTTTCTGTCTGTCCCGCACCTTCCGAAAGAGGGTATCGGCCGAGCCGGACGTCAGCGTAAACAGGTTCTGGCGCTTCCCGGCAGCATCTACCAGAACTTGGAGCAAGGTCACCGCACGGGAACTGAGCGGCACCTTACGGGCATCTCCGTTCTTCGTCTTGTCCAGTTCGACGTAGCGGGCACTCAAGTGGACCCGGGCAGCAACGAGGCCGAGGATCTCACCCTGCCGCATAGCCGTCTCCAGGGCGATCAGGAAGGCGTAGGCAAGCTCCTGCATCTTGCCGACCGGCGCCACGCCCTCCTGATACCCGAGCCCCTCAAGGATCAGGGCTTCCTCGGCAGCCGAAATGCGCCTGTCCCGCGGCGGGCGACTCTTCGGGCGCCGCACTTCGCGAACGGGGTTTGTCGGGCACCATCTCCACTCCCGTCGTGCCTGCTCGAACACGCTCGACAGCAACGTCATTTCACGGCGCACAGACGACGTGGCCACCGACTTCAAGCGGTGATCGCGCCAGGCCGCGATCTGGTCTGCGCCGATATCACAGATTCGCTCGCCGACAAACTCCAAGTCATTGACCAGCTTGTCGAGCCGGATCTCTTCCCAGCGTTTGCCGGCCTTGGTGGGTGAGACTTCGTCCTTGTATTTCTCCAGCGCCTCCTTCAGAGTGAAGTTCGATGCCCCTTTGGGGCTCCCAACTCTCGCCAGAATCTCGGCCTCCCGCTGAATCGCCCAGGCCACCGCCTCGGCCTTGGTGGAAAAGGTGCCGGAGTCTCGAACGCCCTTCTTTGCCACCTCGGCGCGCCATCCACCGCTTCGCTTTCTGTACGATGCCACCACATGCCCCGCTTGGCGTAAATTTGGCGTAAAGGGTATCAGGAAATTACGCCAAGCTGCGGGAAGTCGCAGGGCCGCGCCGAAGGAAAACCCCGGTAAATCAGGCCATTACAGGAAGACGATGGAAGTTTCGGGATCCTACCGAGCCGGCCTAGGTGCCCTCCCGAGGCACCATCCTGGATTCCCATGCCTTCCCGAGGGGACCCAGGACAGCAGAGAAACCGGCCTTAGCGCCGGTTTTTTGTTGCCTGCATTTCCTCATCCAATCCAGGCAACCTCATAACTGCGCGACAGCCTGAACGCCATCACGAGCTTGCGCAGCGGTCCGGCTGGAACACCGGCCGAGCCACCATCGTCCCGGAAACGTGCAGCGCCGCAGCTCCGCAAGCCCGGCAGGAGCGGCCTCGGCGGAGCATACGGGGAGAAGGCATATGCCGTCGTAGCGCAGCGGATATTGCAAGCGCTTTCGAAGCCATCTCACGCGCAGGAAAAGTCCAGCCGCGCAACGCCATTGATCAACACATGCGAGTCCGTCCGTTCCTTGACCACCCGCGCGGCCTTGCTCTGCGCTTCGCAGTACTTCACCGCATCCTCGTAGGCAGCAGCTTTGGCGCCCCGTATACGTCCACGCCCGGGAGAGGCTTCGACCTCGGCCCGATAGAGACCGTCCGCGACTTCCTTTATGTCCGCGTGGTAGCTCAGTCCGATGAAGCCCAGTTCGGTCCTGTCGTTCTTTACCGCGCACCCCTGAAGGACGATGGTGAACACGGCGCCAGCAATGATGCTCCTCTTCGATTTCATCGAATGTCTCTCTCTTGGGTTCTATGGCGCTCATGGTTCTAAGGCACCGCCGCTTAAATTCTTCTTAAGGGAGAGTTTCACCACCGCCAACCGAGCCGAACGACTTTCGATATTCACTCACATCGATACCCTGCCAGCCGGGAATCCCGCATCGCTGCTGCTCCCCCGCTCCGCCGTGCGCGCTCCAGCGCCGCAGGAACAGTTAGTGTCCGGCCACGAACGCTGGCTGGTCAGCCTGTGCACTCAGGCTGGCAAGAAAACTCTCCAGCGGCATCGGCCGGCCGATCAGGTAGCCTTGCAGGTAATCCACCCCGCGGGCGGCCAGGTAGTCGCGCTGCTCGGGGGTTTCCACGCCTTCGGCGACGATGTCCAGGTCGAGCTTGGCGGAGAGTTCGACGATGCTGTCGAGGATGTGTCCGGAGAGGGTATCGATGCCGATGCGGGCGACGAAGCTCTGGTCGATCTTCAGGCAGTCCACCTGGAACTTGCGCAGGTAGGCCAGGCTGGAATGGCCGGTGCCGAAGTCGTCGATGGCGATCTTCACCCCCAGCTCGTGCAGTTCGGCGAACAGCCGATCGGTAACCGCGCTCGACTCGATCAGCTCGCGCTCGGTCAGCTCCAGGACCAGGGTGATGTGCCCGGGCGGAAACGCCGCCAACAGCTCGCGACAGTCGTCCACCAACGCCAGTTCGTGGCAATGGGTGGCGCTGATGTTGAAACCGATGTGGAAGCCCGGCTCCAGCTTCCCGGCATGCCCGCCCAGGTCTTCCGCGACCTGGCGCATCAGCGCGCGCGTCATCGGTACGATCAGCCCCGAGCGCTCGGCGAAGGGGATGAACAGGTCCGGCCGGATCAGGCCCTCGCGCGGATGGCGCCAGCGCATCAGGACCTCGACACCGATCCAGGCGCCGCCCTGGCCGGGACTCAACGGCTGGTAGTAGGGAATGAACTCGTTGGCGTCGAGAGCCCGGCGCAACTCGCCGCTGGGCGAGGCGACGCGCCGCGACAGCCAGTAGCAGAGGGTACCGGCCAGGGCGCCGAAGAACAGCAGCAGGCCGAACATCGCCGGGTTCTGCGAGCGGATCGAGCGCCACTGCTCGCCCTCCGGAAAGCCCGACAGGACCCGGAACGGGTAGCGCTGCGAGGCGAGATCCTGGGCGGCCACCGCATAGAGCGGCGGCGCATCGCGGTGCGTGCGGCCCTCGGCGTCCAGCCAGTGGGGCCCGACCACCAGGACCTGGCGACTGCGCCGGTCGACCAGGTCAAGCACGTAGCTCAGATAACGCCCGTCGATGGCCGACAGCACGCCGCGGCGGCCGTCCGAATCGCGCAGCACCAGCAGCGCCGAGTCCGGCGTCACCTGGTTGCCGGGCATCAGCCGAAGGCGTCCGTCGACGTAGCTGTCGATCCGTACCGGCTCGTCGAAGCCACCGAACAGCGAGGTGCAATAGATGGTGCGGTCGCGCGTCAGGTTTACCGAGCGAACGAACGGCATGGTCGCCACCTGCTCGCGCAACGCCAGCTCGGCCTCGGGGCACGGGCGCCCCGCCACCGGCATGACGTTGCGCGCGGCCAGCGCGGCGTTGTCGAGCATCCGCTCGAATTGCCGCACCGCGTTCCCGGCAGCCTGCTCGGAGGTCAGCTGGAGGCTGCGCCCGGCCTGCCAATAGAGGATCAGCAGGCCGAGAAGGATCGGCAGCATCCCGACCAGGACGGACAACAACAGCCGCAGCGCCTTGCGCCGCGCTCGCCTCACCGGAATCGGCATGGAAAAGACTCGAAATGATTGGGAACTGCCAGAAGCCTAGAACAACCGGGAAAAAGCGTGCCCCGGGTGGACGGCGCCGGCGACGGATGCACGTATAATCGCCGCTTTTGCCGATGCCGCGGAACACGCCGATGCCGAAACACATGCTCTCCCCCAAGGGCGACTATGCCCCCGCAGGACTGGTCCGCCGCCTGGCGGCGATGTTCTACGACTTCCTGCTCTGCGTGGCGCTGATGATGGTGGTCACCCTGGTCTACCAGCAAGGCATCCTTCGACTGATCTACGGCAGCGACCACCTGCGCGAGCTGGCCGACCGCGGCGCGCTGATCGGCGACCCACTGCTCTCGACCCTGCTGGTGTTCGCGTTGTTCGGCTTCTTCGCCAAGTTCTGGACCCATAGCGGCCAGACCCTGGGCATGCAGGTCTGGGGTCTGCGCGTGCAGAACCGCGACGGCAGCGCCATCAGCCTGCTGCAGGCGTTGCTGCGCTTCATGATCGCCATCGCCTCCTGGCTGTGCCTCGGCCTCGGCTTCCTGTGGATGCTCTGGGACAGCGACAAGCGCACCTGGCACGACCGTTATTCGGAGAGCCAGGTAGTCAGATTGCCGAAGAACATCCACAAGAAGTGAGCGGAAACCACGGTCCGGCCGGCACCCCCTGCCGGCAATCCACGGACTGCTAGCCCCCCGGCGCCGTGCGCCGATAATCCGGAACAGCGACGGTTGTCCGCCCTGCTGCACGCACGGCACGGAAACGGAAAGGCCACCCGAAGGTGGCCTTTTTGCGTTCTCGCAGACCGAGCCCGTCAGCCCGCCCGGCGTAGCAGCCAGAGGCCCGCCAGGGCGCAGGCCGAGGCAGGGATCACCACCGCCAGCAGCGGCGGGAAATCGAACACCAGGCTCGACGGCCCAAGCAGATCCTGGGCGATGCGGAAGACGAAGCCCACCAGCACGCCGGTGAAGATCCGCTGGCCCAGGGTCACCGAACGCAGCGGGCCGAAGATGAACGAAATCGCCATCAGCACCAGGGCGGCGGTCACCAGCGGCTGCAGCACCTTGGTCCAGAACGCCAGCCAGTAGCGGTTGTTGTTCAGGCCCTGGTCGGCCAGGTAGTGGATGTACTGCCAGAGGCCGCTGATCGACAGCGCCTCGGGCTCCATCACCACGGTATTCAACAGTTGCGGACTGAGCTGGGCATCCCAGCGTTCGGTCGGCAGCTTGACCACCTCGGAGCGTTTCTCCTGTGGGTGCAGCAGTGTGGTGGTGACGTCTTCCAGTTGCCAATGGTCGGTCTCGAAACGCGCGCGCTTGGCGAAGCTGGCCGATTGCAACCCGCGCTGCTCGTCGAAGCGGTAGCGGGTAACGCCATACAGCACGCCATTGGGCTGCACCGCGTTGATGTGGATGTATTCGCGTCCCTGGCGATGCCACAGGCCGCGCTTGGAACTTTGCGAGTCGCCACCGCCCTGGGCCAGGGCGCGGCCGCTCTGGGCGATATTCTCGGTCCAGGGCGCGACGTACTCGCCGACCAGGATGCCAGCCAGCATCAGTACCAGCATCGGCTTCATCACCGCCCAGACGATCCGCGACAGCGACACCCCGGCGGCGCGCATGATGGTCAGTTCGCTGTTGCTGGCCAGGGTGCCGAGGCCGACCAGGCAGCCGATCAGCGCCGCCATCGGCAGCATGTCGTAGGCGCGGCGCGGCGCGGTCAGTGCGATGAAGCGCAGGGCCTCGCCGATGCCGTAGCTGGCGCTGATATCGTTCAGTTCGTCGATGAAGGCGAACAGCAACGCCAGGCCGAGAATCACGCCGAGCACCGCGAGAATCGCGACGAAGACGGTGACACCGATGTAACGATCGAGCTTAACCATGCGCCACCTCGCGACCGGCACGGGAGGACGCCAGCTTCAGGCGCAAGGGATCCCAGTAGAACAGGACGAGGCCGATCGCCAGGAACAGCCCGTGTACCCACCACAGGCCCACGGCCATGGGGATCTTGCCTTTGTCCAGCTGGCCGCGCACGGCGATCAGCAGGGCCAGGTAGGCCATGTAGAGGAGGATCGCCGGCAGCAGCTTGAGGAAGCGTCCCTGGCGCGGGTTGACCCGCGACAGCGGCACCGCCAGCAGGGTCACCACGAACACCAGCAGCGGGGTCGACAGGCGCCATTGCAACTCCGCCTGGTAGCGCGGGTTGGCGCTACCGAGCAGGTCGGTGGTGGGCACCGCGTCGCGCTCGCTGACCTCGCTGCTGGCTTCCGGCTTGGGCAGCATCACGCCATAGGTGTCGTACTTGATGGCACGGTAGTTGGCCTGCCCGGGGTTGCCATCGTAGCGGTAGCCGTTGTGCAGGATCAGATAGCGGCTGCCGTCCGCCTGAATGTTCTGGGTGCCCTTCTCCGCCACCAGGATCGAGATGCCGCGTTCCTGGTTGCTGCTGTTGAGGTCTTTCTGCGAGATGAAGATGCCGGCCAGCTCGCCGCGGTCCTTCGACAGATCTTCGGTGTAGGTCACCCGGGTGCCGTCGCGCATCGCCTGGAAGCGACCCGGGACCAGGGTGTCGAACTCGGTCAGGGTATCCTGCTTGTTCAGCAGCAGGGCGAACTGGTTGATGCCCTGGGGCGCCAGGAACAGGCTCAGCCAGGCTACCAGGATCGCCACCAGCAGCGCCGGCGCCATGGTGTAGCCGAGCAGGCGCTTCTGGCTCATGCCGGTCGCCGAGAGCACCGTCATCTCGCTTTCCAGGTAGAGCCGGCCATAGGCCAGCAGGATGCCGAGGAACAGGCCCAGCGGCAGGATCAATTGCAGGAAACCGGGAATCCGGAACGCCATGATCAGGAACAGCGAGCCGGGGTCGAGCAGCCCCTGGGCCGCCTGCGCCAGGTACTTGATGAAACGGCCACTCATGATGATCACCAGCAGCACGGCGCTGACGGCGCTCATGGTGACCAGCACTTCACGGGACAAATAGCGGAAAACGATCAATCCGGACACTCCTGGGTTGCCAGGCTCTGACAGGACCTCGCGGCCCCGTCATCACGCGTTTCCGGCCATGGCGACATGGCGCGGAGAAAATAGCCGGTATTATCCTGCGATTCGGCGAGCCTGTCACTGCGCAGGCCGAACCAAGAGCCCGATAGACCGTCGCGGGGAACGCTCGTTCAGCGCGTTCCAATTTATTTGCCGTCGCCGCCGACCGGCTCGCCGCCCGCCCCGGACGCCGGACGAAAAGGTGGTGGATAGCTAGCGTCGGCCGGACGCACACGGTCGTGCCAGAGACGCCGGACTTGTGCGACCATGTGCGGCAACGGCCGGAGGGCGGTTGCCGCAGGCGTCGCTCGAGCGGTTCCGGCGCCGTGAATACCGGCACTCGACCGGCCCCCGCGTCGCTCCGGCGATGACGCGAGCCACGCAACGGAGCCTGCCGGAACGATCGCTCATCGGTAATGGATGCCGCCCTTGCGTCATCCCGACTGTCTGTATTGGGGACCTCTTCCATGGAATTCCTTGTAAAAAGCGTACGCCCGGAAACCCTGAAAACCGCCACGCTGGTGCTCGCCGTGGACGAAGGCCGCAAGCTCGGCGCCAGCGCCAAGGCGGTCGACGACGCCACCGGCGGCGCGATCGGCGCCGTGCTCAAGCGCGGCGACCTGGCCGGCAAGGTCGGCCAGACCCTGCTCCTGCAGAACCTGCCCAACCTCAAGGCCGAGCGCGTGCTGCTGGTCGGCGCCGGCAAGGAGCGCGAACTGGGCGACCGCCAGTACCGCAAGCTGGCCTCCGCCGTGCTGTCGACCCTCAAGGGCCTGGCCGGCGCCGATGCCGTACTGGCCCTCGGCGATCTCGCGGTGAAAGGTCGCGACGCCCACGCCAAGGCGCGCCTGCTGGTGGAAACCCTGGCCGATGGCCTGTACGTGTTCGATCGCTACAAGAGCCAGAAAGCCGAGCCGCTGAAACTGAAGAAGCTGACCCTGCTCGCCGACAAGGCCGACAGCGCCGCCGTCGAGCAAGGGAGCAAGGAAGCCCAGGCCATCGCCAACGGCATGGCCCTGACCCGCGACCTCGGCAACCTGCCGCCGAACGTCTGCCACCCGACCTTCCTCGGCGAGCAGGCCAAGGCCCTGGCCAAGGAATTCAAGGGCCTGAAGGTCGAAGTCCACGACGAGCAGAAGCTGCGCGAACTGGGCATGGGCTCGTTCCTCGCCGTCGCCCAGGGCAGCGAACAGCCGCCGCGGCTGATCGTCCTGCAATACAACGGCGCGAAGAAGGACCAGGCGCCGCACGTGCTGGTCGGCAAGGGCATCACCTTCGACACCGGCGGCATCAGCCTCAAGCCGGGTCTGGGCATGGACGAGATGAAGTTCGACATGTGCGGCGCCGCCAGCGTCTTCGGCACCTTCCGCGCGGTGCTCGAGCTGCAGCTGCCGATCAACCTGGTCGGCCTGCTCGCCTGCGCCGAGAACATGCCCAGCGGCGGAGCCACCCGTCCGGGCGACATCGTCACCACCATGAGCGGGCAGACCGTCGAGATCCTCAACACCGACGCCGAAGGGCGCCTGGTGCTGTGCGACGCACTGACCTATGCCGAGCGCTTCAAGCCGCAGTCGGTGGTCGACATCGCCACCCTCACCGGCGCCTGCATCGTCGCCCTGGGCAGCAACACCTCGGGCCTGATGGGCAACAACGAGGCGCTGGTCAGGCAACTGCTCAAGGCCGGCGAGTTCGCCGACGACCGCGCCTGGCAGTTGCCGCTGTTCGACGAGTACCAGGAACAGCTGGACAGCCCCTTCGCCGACATCGCCAACATCGGCGGTCCGAAGGCTGGCACCATCACCGCCGGCTGCTTCCTCTCGCGCTTCGCCAAGAAGTACCACTGGGCGCACCTGGACATCGCCGGCACCGCCTGGATCAGCGGCGGCAAGGACAAAGGCGCCACCGGCCGCCCGGTACCGCTGCTGACCCAGTACCTGCTGGAACGGGCCAAGTGACCCGGGTCGACTTCTACGTGATCCCCAGCGCCGATCCGTCGGCGCGCCTGCAGGTCGCCTGCCGCCTGGCCGAGAAGGCCTGGCGGCAAGGCATGCGGGTCTACCTGCATTGCGCCGACGAGGCGCAGCGCGGCGAGCTGGACGGCCGCCTGTGGAGCTTCCGCGGCGAGGCCTTCGTCCCCCACAGCCTGGCCGAAGACGACGCCGAGGCGCCGGTGGCGCTGGGCCTGGGCGCCGACGCCGGGAACCATCGCGACCTGCTGATCAACCTGGCCCTCGAGGCGCCCGGCTTCGTCCCGAACTTCGCGCGGGTGGCCGAACTGGTGGTCGAGGAACCGACGATCCGCCAGGCGGCACGGGATAAGTTCCGCTTCTACCGGGAGCGGGGCTATCCTCTACAGGACCATCGTTTGCCGCGTATCTGAAGTGCACGACCATGGACAGCCACAAACCGACACAACCCCCGGAGCGCTTGCTCGATGACCTGGAGTCGATCCACGACCTGCTCTACGAAAGCAACGAGCCGCCCTTGCTGACCGAATCCTTCGAGCCGGACAACATTCCCCTGCTCTCCGACGTCGTCTCCCCCGGCACCGCCCCGCGCGCCTCCGAGCCGCTGGCCGAAGCGCCCGCACCGACGGGCCTGGCGCCCGCCGAACAGGAGCGCCTGGACGACGAGCTGCGCGCCTCCGCCGAGCTGATCCTGCAAGAGGTCATCGACGACTTCGCCCCGCAGATCGAAGCCGAGCTGCGCCGCCGCCTGCAGGCCCGCCTCGGGCGCCTGCTCGGCCAGCGCAACGACTGAGCCGGGCGCCGTGCGCGCCCGGCGCGGCCCGCGGCCTTACCCCCGGGCCGCCATCCCCGCTATACTCCCGGACTTTCTTCGCATTTTCCCCAGCCATATTCAGCTTTGGTCCCCTTTCGCATGGACAAGACTTACCAGCCGCACGCCATCGAGACTTCCTGGTACGAGACCTGGGAGTCCAACGACTACTTCGCTCCGAGCGGCGAAGGCCAGCCCTACACCATCATGATCCCGCCGCCGAACGTGACCGGCAGCCTGCACATGGGCCATGGCTTCAACAACGCGATCATGGACGCGCTGATCCGCTACCGCCGCATGCAGGGCCGCAACACCCTGTGGCAACCGGGCACCGACCACGCCGGCATCGCCACCCAGATGGTGGTCGAGCGCCAGCTCGGCGCCCAGGGCGTGAGCCGTCACGACCTCGGCCGGGAGAAGTTCCTGGAGAAGGTCTGGGAATGGAAGGAACAGTCCGGCGGCAACATCACCCGGCAGATTCGTCGCCTGGGCTCCTCGGTGGACTGGTCGCGCGAGCGCTTCACCATGGACGACGGCCTCTCCGAAGCGGTCAAGGAAGCCTTCGTGCGCCTGCATGAAGACGGCCTGATCTACCGCGGCAAGCGCCTGGTGAACTGGGACACCAAGCTGCACACCGCGATTTCCGACCTGGAAGTGGAAAACCACGACGAAAAGGGCCACCTCTGGCACCTGCGCTACCCGCTGGTAAACGGCGCGAAGACCAGCGAAGGCCTGGATTACCTGGTGGTCGCCACCACCCGTCCGGAAACCCTGCTGGGCGACGCCGCGGTCGCGGTGCACCCGGAAGACGAGCGCTACGCCAAGCTGATCGGCCAGTTCGCCGAACTGCCGATCGTCGGCCGGCACATCCCGATCATCGCCGACGAGTACGTCGATCGCGAGTTCGGCACCGGCTGCGTGAAGATCACCCCGGCCCATGATTTCAACGACTATGAGGTCGGCAAGCGCCACGACCTGCCGCTGATCAACATCTTCGACAAGAACGCCGCGGTGCTGGCCCAGGCCCAGGTGTTCCACCTCGACGGCAGCGTCAACCCGAACCTCGACCCCAGCCTGCCGCAGAGCTACGCCGGCATGGACCGCTTCGAGGCGCGCAAGGCCATCGTCGCCGAGTTCGAGGCCATGGGCCTGCTGGAGAAGATCGACGACCACGCGCTGAAAGTGCCGAAGGGCGACCGTTCCGGCACCGTCATCGAACCCTGGCTGACCGACCAGTGGTACGTCAGCACCAAGCCGTTGGCCGAGGACGCCATCGCCGCCGTGGAAGACGGCCGCATCCAGTTCGTGCCCAAGCAGTACGAGAACATGTACTTCTCCTGGATGCGCGACATCCAGGACTGGTGCATCAGCCGCCAGCTCTGGTGGGGCCACCGCATCCCGGCCTGGTACGACGAGGCCGGCAACGTCTACGTCGGCCGCGACGAGGTCGAGGTGCGCAGCAAGCACCAGCTCGGCAATGACGTCGAGTTGCGCCAGGACGAAGACGTTCTCGACACCTGGTTCAGCTCCGGCCTGTGGACCTTCTCCACCCTCGGCTGGCCGCAGCAGACCGAGTTCCTCAAGACCTTCCACCCCACCGACGTGCTGGTCACCGGCTTCGACATCATCTTCTTCTGGGTCGCGCGGATGATCATGCTCACCATGCACCTGGTGAAGAATCCCGACGGCACCCCGCAGATCCCGTTCAAGACCGTCTACGTCCATGGCCTGGTGCGCGACGGCCAGGGCCAGAAGATGTCCAAGTCCAAGGGCAACGTGCTCGACCCGCTGGACATCGTCGACGGCATCGACCTCGATACCCTGCTGCAAAAGCGCACCAGCGGCATGATGCAGCCGAAGCTGGCGGAGAAGATCGCCAAGCAGACCCGCGCCGAATTCCCCGAAGGCATCGCCAGCTACGGCACCGACGCCCTGCGCTTCACCTTCTGCTCGCTGGCCTCCACCGGCCGCGACATCAAGTTCGACATGGGCCGCGTCGAAGGCTTCCGCAACTTCTGCAACAAGATCTGGAACGCCGCCAACTTCGTCATCGAGAACACCGATGGCCAGGACACCGGGGTCAACGGCGAGCCGGTCGAGCTGTCCTCGGTCGACCGCTGGATCATCTCCCAGTTGCAGCGCACCGAGCAGGAAGTCACCCGCCAGCTCGACGCCTTCCGCTTCGACCTGGCCGCCCAGGCCCTCTATGAGTTCATCTGGGACGAGTACTGCGCCTGGTACCTGGAGCTGGTCAAGCCGGTGCTGTGGGACGAGAACGCCCCCATCGAGCGCCAGCGCGGCACTCGTCGTACCCTGATCCGCGTGCTGGAGACGGCTCTGCGCCTGGCGCACCCGTTCATGCCGTTCATCACCGAGGAAATCTGGCAGCGCATCAAGGCCCAGGCCGGCAAGCAAGGCCCGACCCTGATGCTGCAACCCTGGCCGGTGGCCGACGAAGGCCGGATCGACGCCGCCGCCGAAGGCGACATCGAGTGGGTCAAGGCGCTGATGCTCGGCGTGCGGCAGATCCGCGGCGAGATGAACATCTCCATGGCCAAGCGCATCGACATCATCCTCAAGAACGCCTCGCCCAGCGACCAGCGCCGCCTGGCCGACAACGAGCCGCTGCTGATGAAACTGGCCAAGCTGGAAAGCATCCGCGTGCTGGAAGCCGGCGAGGAAGCGCCGATGTCCGCCACCGCCCTGGTCGGCGATATGGAAGTATTGGTGCCAATGGCCGGCCTGATCGACAAGGGCGCCGAACTGGGACGCCTGGACAAGGAGATCCAGCGCCTGGAAGGCGAGGTCAAGCGCGTCGGCGGCAAGTTGTCCAACGAAGGCTTCGTCGCCAAGGCCCCGGCCGACGTGATCGAGAAGGAGCGCGCCAAGCTCGCCGAGGCCGAACAGGCCCTGGCCAAGTTGGCCGAGCAACGGCAGAAGATCGCCGCGCTCTAACTCCAGCGCCCGCCTCCCAGAGGCGGGCGTTTTTCTTTCACTCGCATAGAGGCAACGGTACTTCGCTGCGGAGACCGCAGGCCTCGCACACTAACCGACGCCGGATCGGCCACAGCGGTACGTTGAGCAGCAGGATGCCAAGGAAAGCCTGGCGGCGGCCGTCCACCTTCCAGGCCACCTGGTCGCTGCCGCAACGCAAGCACTGGAACTCGCTGCTGCCCTGCTCGGCCCGCAGCGCCTCGCTTTCATCGGTGGCCAGCAGCGCCAACGCCTCTTCGCGACAGACCGTGGGCACTTGCAGGCGCACGCCGCCCAGGGCGTTGGAGTACAGCCATTGCATGTTGATGGTGTGCTCGTCGGCGACGAACGCCGGAATTCCAGCGGCCTCCAGACGGGCGCGAGCGATCTGCGCTTCCAGGGGATGGGAAAAACGGCCGATGGTCGTGAGCATGTCGCCTCCTTTCGGTCACGGTCCGACGCCGACACCTTACCCGGATCACCCCGAGCGGTAATCCCACCGCAAGAAAAAACATCAAACCTGCTGACGACTTGCGCGAAAAATGCGATGTTTCGGCCACGCTGTACCCGCACCGTCCAATCAGAACAATTCGCTACAGCGCGCCAATACAATCAGGAGATCGCCGCATGATGCAGGCCTATAAGAATAAATGGTTGCCCCTCAGTGTCCTGGCCCTTGGCATGGCCCTGTCCTTCGGCGCCAACGCCGACGAGCAGAAGTCGGTCGCCGTGACCGCCATCGTCGAGCACCCGGCGCTGGATGCCGCCCGCGACGGGGTCAAGGAAGCCCTCCAGGAGGCCGGCTACGAAGACGGCAAGAACCTCAAGTGGCAATACCAGAGCGCCCAGGGCAATACCGGCACCGCCGCGCAGATCGCCCGCAAGTTCATCGGCGACAAGCCCGACGTGATCGTCGGCATCGCCACCCCCTCGGCCCAGGCGCTGGTGGCCGCGACCAAGAGCATTCCGATCGTCTTCAGTACCGTCACCGACCCGGTCGGCGCGCGCCTGACGCCGAGCTGGGAAGCCTCCGGCACCAACGTCACCGGGGTTTCCGACATGCTCGCGCTGGACAAGCAGATCGAGCTGATCAAGAAAGTGGTGCCGGGCGCCAAGCGCATCGGCATGGTCTACAACCCCGGCGAAGCCAACTCCGTGGTGGTGGTCAAGGAACTCAAGGAACTGCTGCCGAAGATGGGCCTGAGCCTGGTCGAGGCCTCGGCCCCGCGTTCGGTGGACGTCAGTTCGGCGGCGCGCAGCCTGGTCGGCAAGGTCGACGCGATCTACACCAACACCGACAACAACGTGGTGTCCGCCTACGAGGCGCTGGTCAAGGTCGGCAACGACGCGAAGATCCCGCTGATCGCCTCCGACACCGACAGCGTCAAGCGCGGCGCGATCGCCGCCCTCGGCATCAACTACAAGGAGATGGGCAAGCAGACCGGCCGCATGGTGGTGCGCATCCTCAAGGGCGAGAAGCCGGGCGAGATCAAGCCGGAGACCAGCGACAAGCTGCAACTCTTCGTCAACCCGGGGGCCGCGCAGAAGCAAGGCGTGACCCTGTCCGACGAGCTGGTCAAGTCGGCTGCGGAAGTCATCCAGTAAAAAAGCGGCCGCCGGCCGCGGGTTTCTCGCCCGTGGCCGGACGGCACGATAATCCTGCCTTCACGCACTCGGTTACCAAGTCATGTCTCTGTTTTCCCTGTTCGGTGCCCTGGAGATCGGCCTGATCTTCAGCCTGGTGGCACTCGGCGTGTTCATCTCCTTCCGCCTGCTGCGCTTCCCCGACCTCACGGTGGACGGCAGCTTCCCGCTCGGCGGCGCGGTCTGCGCGACCCTCATCGCCCTCGGCTGGGACCCCTACAGCGCGACCCTGGTGGCCACCGCCGCCGGCGCGCTGGCCGGGCTGGCCACCGGCCTGCTCAACGTCAAGCTGAAGATCATGGACCTGCTCGCCAGCATCCTGATGATGATCGCGCTCTACTCGATCAACCTGCGCATCATGGGCAAGCCCAACGTGCCGCTGATCGCCGAGCCGACGCTGTTCACCCTGCTGCAGCCGGAATGGCTCAGCGACTATGTGTTCCGCCCGCTGTTGCTGGTATTCATCGTGATCGCCGCGAAGCTGCTGCTGGACTGGTTCTTCACCACCCAGAAGGGCCTGGCGATCCGCGCCACCGGCTCCAACCCGCGGATGGCCCGTGCCCAGGGGGTCAATACCGGCGGCATGATCCTGCTCGGCATGGCCATTTCCAACGCACTGGTGGCGCTGGCCGGCGCACTGTTCGCGCAGACCCAGGGCGGCGCCGACATTTCCATGGGCATCGGCACCATCGTCATCGGCCTGGCCGCGGTGATCGTCGGCGAGAGCATCCTGCCCTCGCGCCGGCTGATCCTGGCGACCCTCGCGGTGATCCTCGGCGCCATCGTCTACCGCTTCTTCATCGCCCTGGCGCTGAACAGCGACTTCATCGGCCTGCAGGCCCAGGACCTGAACCTGGTCACCGCGGTGCTGGTCACTGTCGCCCTGGTGATCCCGATGATGAAGAAACGCCTGCTCGGCAAGAAGGGGGCCTGACCATGCTCAGCGCGAAGAACCTGAAGATCACCTTCAACCCCGGCACTCCCATCGAGACCCGCGCCCTGCGCGGCCTGTCGCTGGACATCCCGGCCGGCCAGTTCGTCACCGTGATCGGCTCCAACGGCGCCGGCAAGTCGACCTTCCTCAACGCGGTCTCCGGCGACCTGCCGATCGACAGCGGGCAGATCCTGATCGACGACGAAGACGTCACCCGCAAGCCGGTCTGGGCCCGTGCCAACCGCGTCGCGCGGGTTTTCCAGGACCCCATGGCGGGTACCTGCGAGGACCTCACCATCGAGGAGAACATGGCCCTGGCGCAGCGTCGCGGGGCCGGCCGCGGCCTCGGCCGGGCGGTGCAAGCGTCGATGCGCGACGGTTTCCGGGAAAGCCTGGCGACCCTCGGCCTCGGCCTGGAGAACCGCCTCGGCGACCGCATCGGCCTGCTCTCCGGCGGCCAGCGCCAGGCCGTCAGCCTGCTGATGGCGGCGCTGCAACCCTCGCGCATCCTGCTGCTCGACGAACACACCGCGGCGCTCGACCCGCGCACCGCCGACTTCGTCCTGCATCTCACCGCACGGATCGTCGCCGAGAAGAAACTCACCACCATGATGGTCACCCACAGCATGCGCCAGGCGCTGGACGTCGGCGAACGCACGGTGATGCTGCACCAGGGCCAGGTGGTGCTTGACGTCTCCGGGGATGAACGCAAGGGCCTCGACGTGCCGGATCTGCTGGCGATGTTCGAGAAGGTGCGCGGCGAGAAGCTCGCCGACGACGCCCTGCTGCTCGGCTGAGCCCACCCGGCGCCTCTTCGCCCCGAGCCGGGGAGGCGCCGGCGACCTGCAACAGATCAAGGCACGCCCCGCGTCCGTCTGCCACACTCGCAGGCATCCTCCCGCCCGGATGCCCGCATGAACCTCGAACTGCTCTGGGTGGTCGGCCTGCTCGCCACCACCGTCGCCCTCTTCATCCACAACCGCCTGCGCCTGGACGTGATCGCCCTGCTGGTGATCATGGCCTTCAGCGTCAGCGGAACCCTGACCCTCAACGAGGCCCTGGCCGGCTTCAGCGATCCGAGCGTGGTGCTGATCGCCGCGCTGTTCGTGATCGGCGAAGGCCTGGTGCGCACCGGGGTGGCCTACCAGGTCGGCGACTGGCTGATCGCCCGCGCCGGCAGCAGCGAAGCGCGCCTGCTGGTGCTGCTGATGCTGGCGGTGGCCGGGCTGGGCTCGGTGATGAGTTCCACCGGGGTGGTGGCGATCTTCATCCCGGTGGTCCTGAGCATCGCCGCCAAGCTGAAGATCCCGCCGGGCCGGCTGATGATGCCGCTGGCCTTCGCAGGGCTGATCAGCGGCATGATGACCCTGGTCGCCACGCCGCCGAACATGGTGGTGAACAGCGAGCTGGCGCGCGAGGGTCATGCCGGCTTCGGCTTCTTCGCCTTCACCCCGATAGGCCTGATGGTGCTCGCCATCGGCGTGGCCTACATGCTGCTCACGCGCAACTGGCTGAACGCCGCCAGCCCGGCGGAAGTCGGCGCGCCGAAGGCGCGGCGGACCCTGCGCGACCTGATCCGCGACTACCGCCTGGCCGGCCGCGAACGGCGCCTGCAGGTACAGCTCGGCTCGCCGCTGATCGGCAGCACCCTGGAGGAACTGCAACTGCGCACCCGCCTGGGCGCCAACGTGGTCGGCCTGGAGCGGGTGCGCAAGTTCCACAGCGAGGTGGTCAAGGTCGGCGGCAGCACCGAGCTGAAGGCCGGCGACGTGCTCCTGCTGGACGTTTTCGCGCCACCGCAGGACATGGACCGGCGCTGCGCCGAGCTGAACCTGGTGCGCCTGCCGTTTCGCGCCAGCTATTTCATCGACCAGTCGCGGGAGGTCGGCATGGCCGAGGTGACCCTGCCGCCGGATTCCACCCTGCTCGGCAAGAGCGTGCTGGAACTGGGCTTCCGCTCGCAGTACGGGCTCAACGTGGTCGGCCTGCGCCGCGACCACGAGGCGCTCACCGACGGCATGCTGGAAGAGAAGCTGCGCCTGGGCGACACCCTGCTGGTGATCGGCGCCTGGAAGGCGATCCGCCAGTTGCAGGGGCGCGGCCGCGACTTCCTGGTGCTCAGCCTGCCGGCGGAGATCGACGAGGTGGCGCCAGCCCTGAGCAAGGCTCCGCATGCGCTGCTGAGCCTGGCCGTGATGGTGGCGCTGATGGTCAGCGGGGTGGTGCCCAACGTGGTCGCGGCGCTGGTCGGCTGCCTGCTGATGGGCCTGTTCCGCTGCATCGACATGGACGGCGCCTACCGTGCGATCCACTGGCAGAGCCTGATCCTGATCGTCGGCATGCTGCCCTTCGCCCTGGCCCTGCAGAAGACCGGCGGCATCGACCTGGCGGTCTCGCTGCTGGTCGACGCCCTCGGCGACGCCGGCCCGCGCGTGCTGCTGGCCAGCATGTTCCTGCTCACCGCGGCCATCGGCCTGTTCATCTCCAACACCGCTACCGCGGTGCTGATGGCGCCGATCGCCATCGCCACCGCCAACCAGATCGGCGCCTCGCCCTACCCCTTCGCCATGGTGGTGGCGGTGGCGGCCTCGGCGGCCTTCATGACGCCGATCTCCTCGCCGGTGAACACCCTGGTGCTGGGCCCCGGCCAGTACCGTTTCGGCGACTTCGTCAGGATCGGCGTGCCGTTCACCCTGCTGGTGATGTTCGTCTGCGTGCTGGTGATCCCGTGGCTGTTCCCGTTGTGACCGGACCAGGGCCGCGCCGCCCGGCAGAAACACTGGCCAGCCTCCGGCGGATGTGAATAATGCCCGCCTCGCCGTAATGGAAACCGAGATCATGCCCCGTCCGTCCAGTCCACGCCCCGACGCCGAGCGCAAGAGCGCCAGCCCGCTACACCCACGCAATCGCCATCTGGGACGCTACGACTTTCCGGGCCTGATCGCCGGCAATCCGGAGCTGGAACGCTTCGTCATCGTCAACCCGTACGGCAAGCCGAGCATCGACTTCGCCGACCCGCTGGCGGTGAAGGCCTTCAACCGCGCGCTGCTGCAACAGTTCTACGACGTGCGCGAGTGGAACATTCCCGAGGGCTACCTGTGCCCGCCCGTCCCCGGTCGCGCCGACTACCTGCACTACCTGGCCGACCTGCTCGGTGCCAGCCACGACGGCGTGATCCCGCGCGGCACCGGCCTGCGCGCGCTGGACGTCGGAACCGGAGCCAACTGCATCTACCCGCTGCTCGGCCACCACGAGTACGGCTGGCGCTTCGTCGGCGCCGACATCGACCCGCAATCGCTAGCCTCGGCCGCGGCGATCCTTGCCGCCAACCCGCGTTTCGCCGCCGCCATCGAGCTGCGCCGCCAGCCGGATCGCCGGCACATCTTCGAAGGGCTGATCGACTCCGCCGAGCGCTTCGACATGACCCTCTGCAACCCACCCTTTCACGCCTCGCTGGACGAGGCCACGCGCGGCAGCCGGCGCAAGTGGAAGAACCTCGGCAAGCTCGACCCGGGCCGCACCCTGCCGCTGCTGAATTTCGGCGGCCAGGGCGCCGAACTGCACTGCGAGGGCGGCGAAGCGGCCTTCCTCGCCAGCATGGCCGGGGAAAGCCGGGCGTTCGCCACGCAAGTGTTCTGGTTCACCACCCTGGTGTCCAAGGCGAGCAACCTGCCAAACCTCCAGGAGCGCCTGAAAACACTGGGCGCCAGCGATATCCGCGTGGTGGACATGGCCCAGGGGCAGAAGCAGAGCCGCTTCGTCGCCTGGACCTACCTCGACAAGAAGCAGCGCCGGGCCTGGCGCAGGGAGCGCTGGAGCGCAGCCGTACCGCTGGGCGAATAACCGGTACGACGCTCCCCCGCTCCCATTGTTCCCGCCTGCGGAGCGCGACGAAAGCAGAAACGAACGTCTCGATTCCGGACCCGCCGAACGCGGCGGATATCGTGCCCTACCCGAAGCGCCTGACGACAACCGGCTCAGTGCGGTGGAGTGATAGCCGGCGTCGTGGCCAGCCTGGCCTTCCTCCAGGAGATTGAAGGCGCCCCCACAACGGCCGTGGTTGCGCTACCAGAGGGCGATATCGTAGGTCAGGTAGATCCGGTTGCTGTCGCGCCCTCGGGAAAAATCCGAACGGTAGACATAATTGCGTAGTTTCACCCCCAGTCCTTTCACAGGCCCCGACTGCACCACGTAAGCCAACTCCGCATCACGTTCCCACTCTTTCTCTCCGCGCTCGCCGGAACGGCCGTTGCTACCGCCCAGATAGCGCACCATGAAGGTCAGCCCCGGCACAGCCGCAGCCACGAAATCATAGGAATATCTGGCCATCCAGGTCTTCTCTTCCTCTCCGATGAACTTGCCGATGCCGACATTGCTGAACGAATACACCGTAGCTCCGCTGACATAGGGCAACCCCGCCTCACCATCGAGCCACTGGTATCCCGCGCCGAAGACGTGCCCGGAGTGCCTGAAGCCCAGTTGCCCGCTGAACATGTCGTTGTCGATCCCCCCGGCATGGGCCGCACCCATGTCATGGCTGCGGAAATAACGCAGGTCCGTGGTCAGCAGGCCGCCAGCCAATGCCAGGTCGTGCTGCATGCCGACGAAATCCTGCCGGTAGAAATGCTCCAGTTGGCCATGGAAGTAGCTCAAGCGCAGGCGTTCGCCGACGGAGCGCTCCATGCCGGCGTAAGCGAAGCCACCGAATCCCCGGCCTGCATGAGCGTCGGCATACAAGCCGGTGCTATCGGAGGAATCGCGCAGTTTGAAACGGTCCAGATAGCCCACGTCCAGACTGAGGCCATCGATGGGGCTGCTGGTCAGTTGGGTACCCCGATACGTCTGGGGCAGCAGGCGCGCATCGTTGTAGATCAGCAGGGGATTCTTCGGCAGCAGGGTGCCGTGCCTGAGCACCGTCTGCCCGAGTCGTGCCTTGAGGGTCGCGCCGAGACTGCCGAACTCGTCCGCCGCACGACCATCGTCGTGTACCGGCAACAAGCCGGTGCCGGCGCGGCCCCGGCCGGAATCGAGGTGCACGCCCAGCAGGCCCAGGGTGTCGATCCCCAGTCCCAGCGAACCGTCGGTGTAGCCGGACTGGTAGTCGAACAGCAGCCCCTGCGCCCACTCGACACGCTCGCTCCTGGCATTGGCGGCGGCGCGCGGGCTCATGCCGTGTTCGTCACGGAAGTTCTCGTTGAAATAGACATTGCGCAGTTGCAGCCTGAGCCTGCTCTCTTCGATGAACCCGGCTGCGCCGGCAGCGGACAGCCAGGCGCACAGCAGGCCGCAGGCGGCCCCGCGCAGTATGAGTGACGACATGCAAAGTACCCTCTTTCGGTTATCGGCGCCGGGCTTCGCTCAGACGAAAAAGGACAGCGCGCCGGTGGCCAGAGCCAGCGCGGTGATGACCAGCGAGGTCAGCACCGCCCACTTGACCGTCGCTCGCTGGAAATCGCCGATGTCACGATCGACCATCCCCATCAGCAGCAAGGTCGAGGCCACCAGCGGACTCATCAGGTGTACCGGCTGGCCCAGCACCGAGGCGCGGGCGATTTCCACCGGATCGATGCCATAGGCGGCGGCCGCGTTGGCCAGGATCGGCACCACGCCGAAGTAGTAGGCATCGTTGGAGAGCACGAAGGTCAGCGGCATGCTGGTCAGCGCCACCACCAGCGGGAACCAGTGCCCCCAGGCGTCGGGAATCCAGCCGACCAGCGCCTGGGCCAGCGCATCGACCATCCGGGTGCCGGAAAAGATGCCGGCGAAGATGCCGGCGGCGAATACCAGCAACACCACCGTCATGGCGTTGCCGGAGTGAGCCTGGATGCGCTGCTTCTGTTGCTCCAGCGCCGGGTAGTTGATCATCAGCGCGGCGACGAAACCGATCATGAACAGGATCGCGGCGTGCATCGCCCCCAGGACCAGCGCGGCCATCACCGCGATGACCAACGCCAGGTTCATGTAGGCCAGGCGCGGACGCTTGTGTGGAGTGGCCTCCAGGATCGCCTCGATGTAGCAATCGCCACCACCGGATTCGAGCCTGACGTTGCCGATGCGCCTGCGTTCGGAGCGGCCAAGCAGGAACGCGCTGAATACAACCCAGGCGGCGCCGCCGACCATGGTCGGCAGCATGGGTATGAAGTATTCCGAGGCATCCAGGCCAAGGGCGGCGATGGCGCGGGTCGCAGGCCCGCCCCAGGGGCTGAGTCCGCTCATGATGCTCAGCGACAGCATCGACAGCGTGGCCAGGATCATCGGGTCCATGCCGATGCGCCTGTACAGCGGCAGCATGGCGGCGCAGGTGATCATGTAGGTGGTGGTACCGTCTCCGTCGAGCGCCACCAGCAAGGACAACAACGCGGTGCCGACGGCGATCTTCATGGGATCGCCGTTGACGCGCCTGAGTATCTTGCGGATCAACGGGTCGAACAGGCCGGCGTCGATCATCAGGCCGAAGAACAGGATGGCGAACAGCAACAGCGCGGCCGACGGGGCGACCATTTTCAGCCCGTCGAGCATCAACTTGCCGAGGTCGGGGGCGAAGCCGCCGATCACGGCGAAGACGATCGGCACCAAGGTCAGGGCAACGATCGGCGACAAGCGTTTGCTCATGATCAGGCAGGTGAAGGTCACCACCATGAGCAGGCCCAGAAGTGCGAGCATGGTTTGCATCTCTTGTTCTTATTGTTCCTGCGGCCGCCCGCCGGGCAGACGGCCCCCAGCCCCGACCGGCCTCGAAAAGGCAGCGGGCGGGATCGTAAGTCGACTATGGATAGGCTGGGAACGTGCTCAGGCGTTGCGCTGAGGTTCGCTCGACCAGTCTGCCTCGAGGCGGTTCGACACCATCGGTGCAGAACCATCCAGGACGCGCACCAGGGTTTCCCGTTCGCAGGCATTTTCCGACAGGGAAATCACCACGGTGGCTACCGCGTTGCTCGCCAGGCTGGTCAGAGCCCGGGCTTCGGACATGAAGCGATCGATGCCGATCAGCAGCGCCAGCCCCGCCAGCGGAATGTCGTGGATGACCGTCAAGGTCGAAGCCAGGGCGACGAAACCGCTGCCGGTCACCCCGGCCGCCCCCTTGGACGAGAGCAGCATGATGGCGAGCATGGTGATGGTCTGACCCAGCGTCAGGTCGATGTCGCAGGCCTGGGCGATGAAGACGGCGGCCAGCGACAGGTAGATGGCCGTGCCGTCGAGGTTGAAGGAATAACCCGTAGGCAGCACCAACCCTACGACGCCCTTTCTGCAGCCCAGCGCCTCGAGTTTTTCCAGCATTCGTGGCAACACCGGCTCGGTGGAGGATGTGCCCAGCACCACCAGGAATTCCTCGCGCAGGTAGCGCAGCAGCTTCCACAGGCTGAAGCCGTGGGCCCGGCAGATACCGCCCAGCACCACCAGCACGAAGAAGGCGCAGGCGATGTACAGGGTACCGATCAGCTTGGCCAGCGCTCCCAGCGAGCTGATGCCGTACTGGCCGACGGTAAAGGCCAGGGCGCCGAAGGCGCCGACCGGGGCGAAACGCATCAGGTAGCCGAAGATACGGAAAACCATCTGCGAAGCAGACTCGATTACCACCAGTAGCGGCCGCCCCCTTTCGCCCAGCGACGACAGGGCGAATCCCGACAGCGCCGCGATGAACAGCACCGGCAGCACCTCGCCCTTGTCGAACGCACCGACAAAGGTCACGGGAATGATGTGCATGAAAAAGTCGACCACGCTCAGCCTGGCCGCCGAGGCCGCGTACTGGCCAAGTCCCTCGGTACTGAGGGTGGAAGGGTCGATATTCATGCCGTCCCCCGGACGGAACAGGGAGACCGCCGCCAGGCCGATCGCCAGGCTGATCACGGTCAGCACCAGGAACAGCAGCAGCGTCTTGCCCATCAGGCATCCCAGGGAGCGTTTGTCGGTCATGCCGGCGATGCCGGTGACGATGGTGCAGAACACCACGGGCGCGATCATCATCTTGACCAGCTTGATGAAGGCGTCGCCCAGCGGCTTCAACGCGACCGCCTGGTCCGCCCATACATGACCGATCAGCACACCCAGCACGACGGCGCAGAGAATCTGGAAGTACAACGACTTGACGAGTTTCATGAGGCATCACCCATTGTTGAAATTGTTCGGATGCGCTTTGGGGATTACACAGCCTGTGCTTCAGCCAGCCAGCTTGCGCTGGCTCGATACATAGACGAAGCCCGAGAAAAGGCGCCGCGCGGTACGCACGACCGAAGCCTGGATCGTCTGTCCTTCCGTGCCGCTGCGTGAAAGTGCCACGTCGATCACGCCACAGGGATGTTCCAGGCGAACCTCTGTCAGGTCCCAGGCCCTATCGCCGATCATGCGCATGGCCACGCTTCCCGGGCTGACGCAGGCGGTCGCCAGGCCGATGGCCCCGGTAATGGCCAACGCACGATGACAGTTGTGCGGCATGAAGTAGCGCACCTGGAGGGTACCGCCGTGCTGCGGAGGGGAAATCAGCACCGGCTTGGGAATGACCATGCCACTGACATCGCCTAGCCCCATTGCCCTGCCCGCCCGCAGGCGCAGTGCCTCCAGGCGCTGCAACAGGCGGGTGTCGGCATCCAGCCAGGCCGGGGTTTCCGAGCCTGAGACGCCCAACTGGCGAGCCTCGACGATCATCATCGGCATAGCCATGTCGATGCACGTGATCGCCACCCCGTCGATCACGTCCAGCGCGCCGCCGGTGGGGAACAGCCTGCCCGTCTTGCTGCCTACCGCATCAAGGAAGGTCAGCAGCACAGGGGCGGCCGTGCCTGGCACGCCATCGATCGCCGTGCGGCCTTCGTAGCGAACCACCCCTCCAGGGGTCTCGACCAGCGCATCGACGAAGGTGTTGGTATTGAGATTACGGATACGCACCAGCGTCTTGCCAGCCTGGGCCTCGACCAGGCCTTGCTCGATGGCGAACGGCCCCACGGCGCAAAGCATGTTGCCGCAGTTGGGCGCGGTGTCGACCCGGCGCTGGCCGACCATCACCTGGACGAACAGGTAATCGACATCGGCCTCGGGGTGCGGCGACGGGCTGACGATGGCTACCTTGCTGGTTTGCGGACTGCCACCACCGATTCCGTCGATTTCCAGCTCGTGGCCCGAGCCCATCAGGTCGATCAACAACTCGTCACGCTCAGCGATATTGGCAGGCAGGTCCCGGGCATGGAAGAACGGGCCTTTGGAAGTACCGCCGCGCATCAGGACACAAGGGATTCGTTGCATTTCCACTGACTCTTGTTGATCAATTGGCATGATTGATGTGTTTGAAACAAGAGTGACAGAGGCGTATAAATCAATCCAATGCAAATATCAGCCAGATTATTGCGTTTAACAAATCAATAATTATCTGGGATCGAGAGAAGAATCATGGAATATGAGCTGCAAGATCTTAAATCTTTCGTGAAAATCGCAGAACTCGGCAGCTTTCATGAAGCTGCCGACGCGCTTCACCTGTCCCAACCAGCCCTGAGTCGGAGGATGAAGAAACTCGAAGAAGGGCTAGGCACGCCTCTCCTCGATCGCACTACCCGGCGCGTCAGTCTGACCAGCGTCGGCCGTGACTTTCTGCCCAAGGCTCGCCGCCTGCTCGACGACTTCGAAGACTCGATCCTCAGCATTCGTGAACTCGCGGAGCGCCAGACGGGGCAGGTCACCCTTGCCTGCATCCCCACGGCGGCCTTCTACTTCCTGCCGTCCGTGATCCGCCTCTACAACGAGCAATACCCGAAAATCCGCATCCGCCTGCTGGATCTGAGCGCCAACGATGGACTCGAGTCCGTATTGCGCGGCGAGGCCGACTTCGGCATCAACATGATGAGCGGCCAGCACCCTGACATCGAATTCGTCCCCCTGGTCCAGGAACACTTCGTGCTGGCCTGCCGACGGGACCACGAGCTGGCCGGGCGCGCCTCGGTGACCTGGACCGAACTGGCCGACTATCGCCTGATCGGCGTAGGCCGGCTCAGCGGCAATCGCATGCTGCTCGACCACGCGCTCTCCGGCCTCAGTTGGCGCCCCAAATGGTTCTACGAGGTCCAGCACCTGTCCACCTCACTGGGCATGGTCGAAGCTGGGTTGGGCGTCTCGGCGATGCCCAGCCTGGCCATGCCAGCGGATGACCACCCGACCCTGGTCAGCATCCCGCTGATCGAACCGCAGGTCACACGCACCCTCGGGATGGTCTACCGCCGTGGTGCTTCGCTCTCGCCCGCCGCGGAAAAGTTCGTTTCGATTCTCCTGGAAAAATGGTCCGGCGACTGATGCCTCTCCACATCTCGAAAACGCCCATAGCCAATCGTCGGCGGAGCCAGCCCCGCACGAACTCTGCCGCGGACAACCACAACAGCGCTTCGACCATGTCGACCAGCTCATGTATCGACACCAGTTGCCACCCTTCACGCCCGGTGGTTCAGACCGGCGGCGTCTCCAGGAACACCGGCAACCCCTCCGCATAATCCGAATAGCCCGCCAGTTCCGGGTATTCGCCGGCGACGTCCCGCTCGGCGACCACCAGTTGGCTGAAGCGCCAGGCCACCGCGACGGTCACCCCGACCAGGTCGAGGCCGCCGTCGCGCGCCAGCGGTTCCTGGCGCAGCGCCGCCTCCAGCCAGTCGAAGGCCGCCAGCAACTGCCCTTCCACCCGCTCCAGCCAGGGGCCGTGGCGGCGCTCCTCGGGGCGCAGGTTCAGTTCGTAGTAGATCTGCACCGATTTCTCGCAGGCCACCAGCGCCGCGCCGATCAGGCTCAGCGCTCGTGCACGGACCTCCGGCCGTTGCGGCAGCAGGCTGCGTTCCGGGCCGGCCAGGCACTCCAGGTAATCGAGGATCAGGCTGGAATCCATCAGCACGGTGCCGTCGTCGAGCACCAGGCTGGGCGCCTTGACCATCGGGTTGAACAGGCTGAACGCCTCGAAATTGCGAAATACCGACAGCGGCCGATGTTCGTAGGGCAGGTCCAGCAGGCGCAGGGCGATGGCGACCCGGCGGACGAAAGGCGAATCCAGCATACCGATCAGTTGCATCGCGGCATCCTTTGTCGATGATTAAGCGCCGCTAAGAGGGCAGCGCCTGGAAAAATCACTCTAGTCGTTGCACAGCGCGAAAAATATCGAGATAAATTCAGCGAATCCTTTAGAAAAACTTACATGAGCGACCTTCCTCCCCTCACTGCGCTGCGCAGCTTCGAAGCGGTCGCCCGGCTCGGCAGCATCAGCCAGGCCGCCAGCGAGCTGCACGTCACTCACTCGGCGATCAGCCAGCAGATCAAGCTGCTGGAAAACCTCCTCGGCCTGGCCCTGTTCGTCCGCGAGGGGCGCGGCCTGCGCCTGAGCGAGAACGGCCGGTTCTACGCCCTGCAGGTACGCGCCTCGCTGGGCGAGATCGCCGACGCCACGCGGGTGGTGCGGGCGCGTCCGCGGGAGGGTGAGCTGGTGGTCACGGTGATGCCGTCCTTCGGCCTGAACTGGCTGCTGCCGCGCCTGCCGCGTTTCCGCCAGCGCCATCCGCAGTGCCGGGTGCGACTGATCGCCAGCCTCGACGTGCAGAACCTGCGCCAGGGCCTGGCGGACCTTGGGGTGCGGATCGGCAAGGGTGATTGGGAAGGGGTCGGCTGTGAACGGCTGTTCGACGACGAACTGCTGATGGTCGCCGCGCCCGCTTTCAACGGCGGCCGCCTGCCACGCACGCCGAGCGAGATCGTCGCCTGCCCGACCCTGCGCTCCACCGAATCCTGGGCGCTCTGGTGCCAGCGCGCCGGCGTGGCGGAACCGCAGCACGGGTTGCTGATCAACGATTCGAACCTGTTGCTGGAGGCCGTGCGCCTGGGCCAGGGCATCGCCCTGGAGCGGCGCAGCCTGGTCGCCGGCGCCCTCGCCGAGGGCCGCCTGGTGCAACTGGGCGAGATCCGCGTGCCCTACCCCTATCCCTACTGGCTGGTCTGGCCGCAGCGCGAGGCGCCGAGCGAGCGTCACCAGGCCTTCGCCGACTGGCTGCGTGAGGAGGCCCGGCGCTACCAGGCCGAGCAGCCGCCGCTCAGCGAATGAAGTTGCGGCTGATCTCGCGGAAGCGCTCGCTGCCGGCGCGTTCCATCCATTCGAAGGCGACCATCTCCCGCGACACGATCATCGCTCCGGCCTGGCGCATCCGCTCCACGGCCAGCGCCTTGTCGCCCGGCCGCCGCGAGCCGATCGCCTCCTCCACGACGAACACCTCGCGCCCGCGGCCAAGCAGGTCGAGCACGGTCTGCAGCACGCAGACGTGCGCCTCGCTGCCGCAGACCACGAACTGCCGGCGGTCGCCGCCGGGCGCGCGCAGCAGGGCGCCGTCGGCGGCGGCCGAAAAGTCCAGCTTCTCGAGGATCTGCGTGGCGTCCAGTTCGTCGCGCAGGGCCGCCACCGTCGGCCCCAGGCCCTTGCTGTACTGCTCGCTGGCCAGCACCGGCACGTCCAGCGCGCGGGCCACGCGCAACAGCCACTGGCTGTACTCGACCAGCGCCGGGCCGTGGTCGATGGCCGGCAGCAGGCGTTCCTGGATGTCGACCAGCAGCAGGGTCGAGGTTGCGGCGCGGATCAGCATGGCGTCCTCCTTCGGTTCGACGTCTCGGTTCGTCTGACTTAGGCTTGCACGGCACGGACGCCATGGACAGCGCGCCCTCCCTCAACCCTAGCAGGAGCCCGCAATGAACATCAGCCTGCATTTCGAATCGCGCCTGCAGGCCAGCCCGGAACAGCTCTGGCGATGGATCACCTCGGTGGATGGGATTCTCCGCGAGATGCGCCCGCTGTTGAGCATGAGCGTACCGCCCGGTGTCCGCAGCCTCGCGGACCTCGAAGTGGAGCCGCGGCGGCCGCTGTTTCGCAGCCGCATGCGCCTGTTCGGCGTGCTGCCGCTGGGCACCTCGCAACTGACCCTGCTGGAGCTGACGCCCGGCCAGGGCTTCATCGAACAGTCGCCGATGACCGGCATGCGTCTCTGGCGCCACGAGCGACGCATCCTGCCGAGCCCCGGTGGCGCGGGAGAATGCCTGCTGGTCGATCAACTGACCGTGCGCCCGCTGTTCGCCGCCGGGCTGGTACGCTGGTTCCTCACCCGCATCTTCCGTCACCGCCACCGGGTGCTCGGCCGGCAGTTCCGCGCCGCCCCGCGGTGACCCTCGACTACGCTGTGGAGGACGCCTGGCCGCGTCCCCCACGCCCTTCTGGAGAGCAGCACAAGGACCGCTCATGAATCGCATCAAGCACCTGCTCAAGGACCTCGCCATCCTGATCCGCGCCAACCTCTGGCTGATCCCGGTGATCGCCGCCCTGGTCGCCGCGGTGTTCTATTTCGTCGCCCCGCCACCGCCGATGAGCGCGACCATGGCTACCGGCGCCGAGGGCGGCGGCTATGCCGTGTTCGCCGGCAAGCTCCGGGAGAAGCTCAGGGAGCAGGGCTTCGAACTGAAGCTGGTGCCCAGCGCCGGCTCGCGCGACAACCTGGAGCGCCTGCTCGGCGACGGCGAGGTCGACATCGCCCTGGTGCAGAGCGGCCAGGAACGCCAGCTCGACGCCAGGCAGGTGCGCCGGTTGCAGACCCTCGGCGCGGTCTACCAGGAACCGCTCTGGCTGTTCCACCGCAGCAACGTGCACATCGACCGGATCAGCGACCTGCTGCACCTGCGCCTGGCCATCGGCAGCGATGGCAGCGGCACCCGCGCCGCCACCGAGGCGATCCTGCAGGCCAACGATATCGCCCCCGGGCATTATCCGATCACCTGGGAAGCGCGCGGCGGCAACGCGGTGGCAGACGATCTGCTGGCCGGCAAGCTGGACGCCGCCTTCCTCGTCGGGCCGGCGGAGAACCCGGCGATCCAGAGGCTCGCCGACAGCGACCAGCTGCGCCTGGCCAATTTCCGCCGCAGCGCCGCCTACGAGGCGCGCCTGCCGTTCCTCAAGCGGGTCGAGGTCGGCGAGGGCCTGCTCAACCTGCCGCGCAACGTGCCGGAACGCAACATCAGCACCCTGTCGCCGGTGGCCACCCTGGTGATCAACGAGCGCTTCCACCCGGCGCTGGTCCCGCTGGTGCTGGAGGCCGCGCGCGAGGTGATGAAGGACGGCACGCTGCTCGACAAGCCCGGCGCCTTCCCCAGCGCCGAACCGCGCACCCTGCGCCTGCACGAAGACGCCGAACGCTACTACAAGAGCGGCCTGCCGCTGCTGCAGCGCTACCTGCCGTTCCGCATCGCCTCCCTGGCGGACCGCTACATCATCCTGCTGATTCCGTTCATCGCCATTCTCATTCCGCTGATGAAGTCCATCGGCCCGCTGTACCGCTGGCGCATCCGCGCACGCATCTACCGCTGGTACCGCTACATCCGCGACATCGACCGCAAGCTCGACAGCGGCACCGACGCCGAGCAGCTGAGGAGCGAGATCGAGCGGCTGGAGAAGCTGGAGAGCGAGCTGAACACCGTGGAGGTGCCGCTCTCCTACTACCACGAGCTGTACGAGCTGCACCTGCACCTGAACTTCGTGATCAGGCGCCTGCACGGCCTGCAGGAACGCCAGGCGACGCAGGCAGAAGCCGGCAACCTCGGGTAAACTGGCCGATCCGCGGGCGCGCCAGCAGCGTGTCCCGCAGCGTCGCGGAAACCTGCGCGGCGCCGCCGATTACCTGAAAGGTCGAACCTGACATGCCGATCCATCACGCCATCGTCCACCTGATCGAGAAGAAGCCCGACGGCACCCCGGCCGTGCTCCACGCGCGCGACGCCGAGCTGGGCGACTCCCAGGCCATCGAGAACCTGCTGGCCGACCTCAACGAAAGCTACAACGCCAAGAACAAGGCCTGGGGCTTCTTCCAGGGCGAGTCCGGGGCCTACCCGTTCAGCGGCTGGCTCGGCGAGTACCTGGAGGGTGACCGCGACTTCGTCGGCTTCAGCCGCGAAGCGGTCGAGCACCTGCAGAAGCTGATGGAGGAGTCCAATCTCTCCACCGGCGGCCACGTCCTGTTCGCCCACTACCAGCAAGGCATGACCGACTACCTGGCGATCGCCCTGCTGCACCACAGCGAAGGCGTGGCGGTGAACGAATCGCTGGAAGTCACCCCGTCGCGCCACCTGGACCTCGGCCAGTTGCACCTGGCCGCGCGGATCAACATTTCCGAATGGCGCAACAACAAGCAGTCGAAGCAGTACATCTCGTTCATCAAGGGCAAGGGCGGGAAGAAGGTCTCCGATTACTTCCGCGACTTCATCGGCTGCCAGGAAGGGGTCGATTCGCCGAGCGAGACGCGTACCCTGCTGAAGGCCTTCAGCGACTTCGTCGAAAGCGAGGACATGGCCGAGGAACAGGCCCGCGAGAAAACCGAGACGCTGGTCGACTACGCCACCTCGCAGGCGCGCATCGGCGAGCCGATGACCCTCGACGCGCTCTCCGAACTGATGGACGACCAGCAACCACGGGCGTTCTACGACTACATCCGCAACAAGGACTACGGCCTGTCGCCGGAAATCCCGGCGGACAAGCGCACCCTCAACCAGTTCCGTCGCTTCACCGGCCGCGCCGAAGGCCTGTCGATCAGCTTCGAGGCGCACCTGCTGGGCTCAAAGGTGGAGTATGACGAAGAGCGCGACATGCTCATCATCCGCCAGTTGCCGACCCAGTTGAAGGACCAGCTCAAGCGGCGCAAGGACTGAGCCGCGCCGCCCGGGAGCGCCGCCGGCGCTCCCCTTCCCTCCTCAGCCGCAGGCCCAGTCGAAGCGCATGTCGCGGAAATCGAGCTGGGCGTTGCCGCCGCCGAAGTTGTAGCCGCCCAGGTATTCCTCGAACTCCACGTAGAAGGGACTCATCTCCGGCACGCCCTGCACCGGACGCATGGTGCCGCCGATATGGTTCGGCAGGTGCCCTTCCACCCAGGGATGCTCGCGGTAGTTGTCGCGCTCGATCTTGCCGTCCAGCCAGTAGTGCGGCAGCTGGTAGCCGCCGTCGCCGTATTCGCTGGGCACCACCCCGGCGTTGGGATCCTGCACCCGCGCCGTCCAGCGCAGCGGGTAGCGCTGCTGGTGGCCGGCCGCCGGGCGGCCGCCGAGTGCACGCAGCAGGTAGTAGTCGTCCTCCGCCCAGTCCGGCACGAAGCTGGCCGCCGAGCCCGCCTCCAGCCATTGCGGCGGCTCGGTCTGCGCCAACAGCGGGTTGCCCGCCGGCAGCGCCGGCGGCTGGCAGGGCGCGCCGCTGAATTCAGCGGCGTCGAGCAGGATCACCGCATAGGCGCCGCCGAGGATGTCCTCCATCCGATGCAAACGCGGATGGCTATTGCGCCCGGCCTCCCAGAACGGCCGCAGTTCCGCTTCGGCCGGCGGTTGCGCGGGCGGATCGATGAGCATCTCGCGAATGCCGTCGACGCTGGTCGGTCCACCGTCGTTCTGGTCCGGGGCGAGGGAGAAGAAGCTCAGCGCGACGATCTCCGGGCCATGCACCCGGTAATCCTCCGGCAGCAGCAGGGTGAAGCCGTGCATCAGCGGATAGCCGGTGTCCGGATCCAGCGGCCACTGCTCAGGACGGATACCCGGCGGCAGGCCGAAGCACCAGCCGTGGTTGGCTTCGCCGGCATGCGCGGCGTCGTTGACGATTTCGATGTCGTAGGCGTTCATGGCCACTCCCTGGTCGGTTTTTCCTGTTCCCGGCCACGCCGGCCGGGCTCCGCAGTGTAAGGCGGCACGCGCCGCAGGCGAAGGGTTTTCAGCCCAGGCCCACGCCGAGCGCCATCGAGCAGGCGCCGGACACCAGTCCGGCCAGCCCGGTGAGGACGATGGACGAATGCACCATGCTCGCCCCCGCCACGCCCATTACCAGGCACAGGTTCGACACCAGGCCGTCGTTGGCGCCGAGCACTGCGGCGCACAGCTTGGTGCCGGCGTCGCGGTCCGGCCTCGCCCCGGGCAACGCGCACTGCGACGGATCGGCGTCCGGCCGCGGCAGGGGGGGGGCCCGCCGACATGCCTCAGCGCGCCTCGATGCGGAAGCCCAGGCGCGGGAAGTGCACATGCACCGTGCCGGCACGCGGATCCTCGCGGCGCAGGATGAGTTCTTCGCTGCCGGCGAAGAGCAGCTCGCCCTGTACCGCGTCGACGCCGTAGTCGGTGGCGGCGATGGCCACCGCCTGGCCGGGCAGGAAGCCGTTGGGATCGTTGAAGGATTCGTCCGGCAATGCCGCGGGCTGGCTGCCGCGGGCCACCTCCAGGGCTTCCTCCGCGCTCATCTCGGCCGGCGCGCCGTGGCCGAAGCCGAGCACCCGGCCCAACCAGGCCTGCACCTGCGGATAGTCATCCACCAGCGGCGCGGTGACCGGCGTGCCCTTGAGGAACCACAGGCAGTGTGCCACGGCGAAGTCGGCGACGGATGGCTCACCGAACAGGAAGTCGCCCTCCTCGCGCGCCAGCTGGCGTTCCAGCCGCGCCATGAAGCCCGGCCACTGGTGGCGCGCCTGCTCCAGCGACAGGCGGCTGGCGCTGCCGCCGCTGAACAGCTGGCTGCGGTCGGCCATGAAGGCCTTGAGGAATTCCGGCGGCAGCTTGCCGAAGCGCACGGCGATGGATTCCGGAGCGAACACCAGGCTCACCGCGTGCTGGAACAGCACCGCATCGGCCCATTGGGCGAAGCTCGCGGCGGTCATCTCCCGGCCTTCGGGAAACAGCGCCGGCACCGCCTTTTCCTGCTCCAGGCGACGGGCGATCAACGCGGTATCGCAATACACGTCGGCGCCGACCTGCAGCACCGGGGTCTTCCGGTAGCCACCGGTCAGCGCCACCAGGTCCGGCTTGGGCATCACCGGCGGAATCATCACCGAGCGCCAGGACAGTTGCTTGAAACCGAGCAGCAGGCGCGCCTTCTCGGCGAAGGGCGAAGTGGGATAGTGATGCAGGATCAGCTCTGACATGGGCGCCTCCGGGCGGATGTGAAACACCAGCTTAGCGCGGCGGGGAAAACGCGCCTATGACAATCCGGGACATGAAGCGCAACCCATCGCGGAGGGCGATGACGCCCCCGCGGCGGATCCGCTCAGTCCAGCCGGCAGCCTTGCCGGGTGATGGTCATCCGCCGGTACGTCGCGCGCGGCGCCGCGCGCGCCTCCAGGGCGGCGAGGAAATCCTGCGGTCGGTCCAGCGGCAAGCCGGTGAGGAAGGAAGTATCCAGCTCCCACCAGCGCGAGGCGAGCAGGCGCTCGACGATTTCCGGCGGATGCCGGTAGCGGATCACCTGCGCCGGCGTGCCGGCGACGATGGCGTAGGGCGGCACGTCGCGCGTCACCACGGCACGCGTGGCGATGATCGCCCCGGTGCCGACCTTGACCCCCTCCATCACCATCGCGCTGTGTCCGATCCAGACGTCGTGGCCGATCTCCGCGTAGCTCGGCGCCGGCTCGTAGCGCAGCGCGGTGCCGGTGTGCTGGAACGGATGGCTGCTCACCCAGTCGCTGGGATGGGTGTGTTTTTCCTGGCCGATGAAGCAGTCCGAGCCGATCGAGCAGAAACGCCCGATGGACGCCACCAGAGACAGGTCGGTGCCGCTGCGCACATAGCTGTAGGCGCCGATCTCCAGCCTCGGCGGGACGATGCGCAGGTGGCCAAGTTCGACGCGCTCCTCGAGCACCAGCGTGGTGCGCTTGCCGACACTGGCCGGGCCGCCGGCGAGCTTGCAGCCGCGGCGGCGGATCCAGCGTTTCCACCAATGATTCTTCAGGTAACCCACGAATACCCCATGACCGCAGATGAACGTCCTAGATTGCCGGCTCGCCAACCTCGCGCAACACCGGTACACCGACCAACAGGCGCTCCTTGGCGCGCTTGCTCAGGGCCTTGATCGCCCGCTCGCGGCGCAGGGCGTCGCCCTTGCTGGCGCAGGCCTCGACGTAGACCAGCGCGCGTGCCGGGCTGGAATGGAAGAAGCGAGCGCCCTTGCCGCTGCAGTGGGTATCGAAGCGACGCAGCGGATCGTCGCTGATGCCGCAATACAGCGCGCCGTTTGCCGCCCTTACCAGGTACACCGACCAGCTCTTCCCGAGCGCCACCGTGGCGGCCGTCGCCTCACTCACTCCAGACCCGCTCCCGCATCCGCTCGCAATATGCCACCAGGCGCGGATAGCCGCGCGCCACATGGCTGAGCGGAGTATCCAGGGTCGCCTCGATGAGGTTGGCGAGGATACCGTAAGCGGCGGCATCGGCGCTGCACGGATGTTCGCCGCCGTAGTACGGGACCTGGCCGAGCAGGCCATCCAGCGCATCGAGGTCGTCGCGGGCGAAGGCCAGCAGTTCGTCCCGGCTGTGGGCGCCGAGGCCCTGGGCCTTGAGGGTATGGCCCACCCTGCGGCGCATCAGCGCCGCCACCGCGTCGCGCACGCCGAACGGCAGCGCGCCGAAGAACACCGGCTTGAGCACCCGCCAGCTGTCCTCGTCGAACCAGCGGAAATACAGCATCAGGTAGTACAGGTGTTCGTCGCACAGACGCGTGATCGCCCGTGCCCAGCCCTTGCCGCGGGCGTCCAGGCCGGCGTCGAGGGTGACCCCGTAACGCTCGTCGAGGGTACGGATGATGATTTCGCTGTCGCCGATCGCCTCGCCGTCGATACGCACGTAGGGCAGCTTGCCCTTGGGTGCCTTGCGCGGATCGCGGACGACCTTCACCTGGTACTCCAGGCCGGCCAGGCGCAACCAGGTTTCCAGCTTCAGGCAGTAGGGACTGGCATTGGGAACGTTGAATGCGGCGGGGAACTGGAAGAGCGTGATCATCGCGGCGTCCTGCGGGTTGTCCGCGGCGAGCTTAGGAGATTATCCGCGCTTCGGCCACCGCCAGCCTCAGCCGGCCGCCGGATGGGCTGCCTGGTAGGCGGCCAGGCCCTTGCGCGCCTGCTGGCGGATCGCCCGCTGCAGCGGCGGCGTCCAGCCCAGCAGCAGGCCCGTGAGGCCGAGCGCCTGGCGGCTCCAGCGCCACAGGTCGAAATGGTCGCGATGCTCGACGATCAAGCCATCGGCGAAACGGAAGCGGGCTTCGATGCGGTTCTCTACCCTGCGCCCGGTCTGGGTGAACAGGTAGTGGGCCACCCATTGCGCGCGCCCCTCGTTCCCGTCGGCGCGGACGTCCGCGTAGTCCAGGCGGAAATCCCGGGCCCGGCTGGCCAGCAGGCGCCACATGTCGCCTACCTCGCGCCCGCGCAGCTCGCCGAAGGCCGGGTCGTGGAAGGTCGCCTGCGGCGCGTAGCAAGCCGCCATGGCCTCGCCGTCGAGGCGCTGGAAGGCCTGGTAGAAGCGCTCGATCAGTTCGGCGTTGGGATGGTCCATGGGGGCTCCCTTGCGGAGAGTGGAAGTTCATCCGGCGTCCCCGCACGGGAACGCCGTTGCCGCCCAGGCCGGTTCAGCCGAACCACTCGCGGGCGCTGCGCCACAGGCAGATGCCGACGAAATAGGCCGAGGCGGCGAACCACAGGCCGAGCAGGAGCGGCAGGTCGGCCGGCTGCTGGACGATCAGCAGGCCGCTGCTGATCAGCCAGACGAAGGTCACCGCGATGTTCAGCGGCATGAACTGGCGCACGCGGAACGGGTGGAGGAACTTCATCCGGGTCAGGGTCAGGGCGGCCAGCACCAGCACGGTGGCGAGGTTGACCCAGGGGTGCAGGTCGAGCACGTAGAAGTACACCGCCACCACGTTCCAGGCGGCCGGGAAGCCGACGAAGTAGTTGTCGGTGCTCTTCATGTTGACGTTGCAGAAGCAGAACAGCGACGAGACCAGGATCACCCCCACCGCCAGCAACTCGAAGTGCTCCGGCAGGGGAATGTAGCGGTAGATGAAGATCGCCGGGATGAACACGTAGGTCAGGTAGTCGATCACCAGATCGAGTACCGAGCCGTCGAAGTGCGGCAGCATCTCCTTGACTTCGTACTTGCGCGCCAGGGTGCCGTCGAGGCCGTCCACCAGCAGCGCCACGCCGAGCCAGAGCAGGCAGGCCTGGGGTTTGTTGTCGACCAGCGCGAGCAGGGCCAGCAGGGCCAGGATCACGCCGCTGGCGGTGACGGCGTGGACGCCCCAGGCCTTGGCTTTGTTGATGGGAGTCATCGATAGGTTCACGGGCATTTCTCTTGTTCGGTGTTCGGCATGACACGTCGCTCTATAGTGCACCGGCACCGGTGCGTCTGTCTGTTATCGGATTGTCGGTGCTGGCGAGAGTTCAGCCAGCCCCCGCCGGTCAGCGGATCGGCGGCGCATAGTGCAGGCCGCCGAGATTCCATTGCGCGTTGAGCCCGCGCGGCATCTTCAGCGGGCTGCCGTCACCGACGTTGCGGGCGAAGATCTCGCCGTAGTTGCCGACCTGGCGCACCATCTGCACCACCCAGTCGCGCGGCAGCTGCAGGTCCTTGCCGACGTCACCCTCGCTGCCGAGCAGGCGGGCGACGTCCGGGTTGCGGCTGTCCCTGGCCTGGCGCTCGACGTTACTCGAGGTGACGCCCAGTTCCTCGGCATTGAGCAGGCCGTACAGGGTCCAGCGGACGATGTTGAACCAGGCCTCGTCGCCCTGGCGCACGGCCGGGCCGAGCGGCTCCTTGGAGATCACTTCCGGCAGCACCACGTACTGCTCCGGCTTGGCCAGCTTCAGGCGCTGGGCGTAGAGCTGCGACTGGTCGGAGCTGAGCACGTCGCACTGCCCCGCCTCCAGGGCGCGGGCGCTCTTCTCGTAGCTGTCGTCGAGGACCGCCTTGTAGCGGATGCCGTGGGCGCGGAAATAATCCGCCACGTTCAGCTCGTTGGTGGTGCCGGACTGGATGCACACCGTCGCGTCCTTCAGCTCGCGGGCGCTGGACACGCCGAGCCGGCGGTTGACCAGGAAGCCCTGGCCGTCGAAATAGGTGACGCCGGTGAAGTGGATGCCCAGCGCGGTGTCCCGCGCGCTGGTCCAGGACGTGTTGCGCGACAGCAGGTCGACCGTGCCGGACTGCAACGCGGAAAAGCGTTCGGTGGTGGACAGCGGGGTGAAGCGCACCTTCCCGGCGTCGCCGAACAGCGCGGCGGCCAGCGCCCGGCAGAAATCGACGTCGAGGCCCTGGTAGCGGCCCTTGGCGTCAGCGTAGGAGAACCCCGCCAGGCCATCGCTGACGCCGCACTGCAGGTAGCCCTTGCGCTTCACCGCATCCAGCGTCGCCCCGGCCTGGGCCGTGGCGCTGGCGCCGAGGCAAAGGGCGGCCAGCAACAGCCAGGTACCTTTCATTATCGTCATCTGTTCGCCACTCCCTTCGCCCCTCGTCCCGTAAGCTGCGTACCCGGCCCGTCACCGAACTGTAACCGCAACCGCCGCGGCACCGGCAGGGGCTGCCCGCCACGAGGCGACGACGGGCGACGAACGGTGTGCCCGGCGCACTTCCCTTAGCAAAGCGCATCCGCGGGGAATTGGCGAATGTCCGGACTCCGGCAACCCGCCGCGCCGAGTTGGCGGCGGGGCGGCATCGGCGAAAGACGGTGGCGCGGCGTTATGCGGAGGACGCTTTCCTCTTCCGCGTCCCACTCGCCTTCAGCAGCCGCTGCTCCCTGGCGCACACCGGGCACCAGGACCCGCGCAACACCGCCGCGCCCATGGCTTTCCATTCATGGCCCTGGCGACAGCGGAACGAATAGCGCCAGTTCAGCCCGGCGAACCTGTCGACCAGGCACTCCCCGCCGTGGCGGGCAGCCTGGGCCTCGAGCTGCTGCAACCTGTGGTCCTGCGTGGACTGGCGATGACAATGGGGGCATTGCGCCCGCCGAAGCAACTGCTCGCCCGTCCGCAACCAATGGTGCCCGGCCGGGCATCGACAGCGATGGCCCGCCTTGCTTCCAAGCCAACCCGCTTCCAGGCAGGTTACTCCCGCCGCACGGGTGGCATCGGACAGGCGCCGGTTGCGCAGCTCCGCCGCACAGGTCGGGCAGGCGTCGGTCCTGGCGCGGGCAAGCGCATCGGCGCTCCTGTCGAAGACATGGCCTTGCCGGCAACGGAAGCGGTACTTGCGCGACCAGCCTTTCCATTCATCGTCCAGGCATTGCAATTCATACCGCAGCAGGAGTTCCCGGAACTTGCCCGAGTCCAGGGCGACGGCAGCGGCATGCGACGCAACGTCACTCCGCCGGGTAGGCTGGCTCCCCTGCATCCCTCAGTTCTCCGCCGCTCCCAACGGCCCGCTGGCGATCAGGCTGGCACCGCAGGCCGTCTTCATCCCGTGCAGGGCCACCGGCACCCCGTCCACATCCAGCAGTGCGCTGCCTTCGATAATGGGGAAGGTCCCTTTGCACAAGGGGCAAACCACCTGGTGGCCAACCCCGGCCATCGGCTTACCGTTGAGATCGGTCTGGCCGAACGCTTCTATAACCGTGCCACCGTGGTCGGTGCTATCACCGAGCCGGACGATATCCATCGTTGTCCTCCTCACTCTCCATCTGGTCGACCCACCCGGTCAGCCGGTTCCCCGACCTGGCTGCGCATCGCGCCCTCCGCTGGGAGGAGCACTCTGCCCACCTCACTCCGCTGCGCTCCAGGCCAGCACGCCCGCCGCGAAAGCTTTCCGTTCCAGCCTGGGTCCAGGGACACCGGCAAGATAGTCGCGCCAGGCACGCTCCAACTGCGCGCCGTCGATAACACCCGCCGAAGCCACGAAGGCGGCGGCGTCCTCGCGGGCATACGCGTATTTCTTGAATACGAACATTCCTTCGAACGGCCGGGTATCGCTCACATAGCCGGACCCCATCGTCGTCAACAAGGGCGGAACGAATGTCGTTCCCAAGGTAGCCTGCGCACTGAATTCCCCCAGGTCGAACGAAGAATCGGCCCAGCAAAGCTGGCTGAACAGCGCAATACAGAAGCCCCATGCATATTCCGAACATCCTGTCCTTGTCATCTGACGAAAACTCCATCCGAGGCGGGAAACCATCGATCTACAAATCGTCCAGCCAGTCGCTCCTAGGCTTGAGGCTGCTCAGAACTCTTCCAGGGCATAGTCTTCGCCGGGCGGCAACCGGGTCGTTAGTCGACTGGCGGTCTGCGGCAGCAGGTCGACGCCGAACGGGTCGTGAGCGGGCTTCTTCCCCGGGGTCGGCGAGCTGATGCCGATCAGGGTCGCCTGGTCCTTGCGCCGCAACGGCATCACCATGCTGCTGTCGCCGTTGAGGTAGCTGGCCATGGTCGCCAGGGCGATGCCGACGAAGGGCGAGGCGGCGCCGGTGTCGCCCAGGCGCTGGGTCAGGTCGTAGCTTTCCCGCGAGTCCAGCAAGTCCAGCAAGTCCAGCAAGTCCAGCGAACTCTGCGCGGCGCCCAGCGCCGGGGTGAGTTCGGCCAGCGGCGTGGTGTTCAGCCCACCGTCGTAGAACAGCCGGGCGGGCGCCGGCCTCAGCCCGGCACTGGCCGTCTTCCAGGCAGCGGCCAGTTGCGCGGTGAGGGCTTCGCGCTTGAGGCGTTCGCCGGTGTCCGGGCGGGTCAGCGGCACACTCACCGGCCGATGCAGCCTGGCCAATACCGGCAACGCATCCCACTGCTCCAGGGCGCGCGCGGTCCAGGGCTGAGGAATGAACCGCGTGGGGCGGAACTCCACCGGCGGCTTGCGCCAGCCCCAGCCACGGAATTCGGGGTCGATCCGGTTTTCGTTAACCTTGGTGTAGGGGGCGAACTGGCGTAGCCAGTCGACCCGCTCGGGGCGGCCGACGATCAGGGCGACCATGGTGTCTGTGAGAGCTCCCGACACGCGAGGTCCGGAACCTCCTCCTAAAGACTTCCCAGAGACATTTTTACTCGATAAGGCCCATGCCATATTGATCCCTTCGTTGGCATATACCAGTACCGCAGGCAGATCAGGATGATGCTCGAACAGACGGAACAAGGTTTCTAATACCCCCTCGGGGGTATCGTTGCAGATGATGCCATCTTGCAGGTTAGCAATACGGTGCCAATGCAGCCCCGCCGGAACACGGAGATCATTGACTTTTACCGACAGGCTTTCCCGTGTTTCTTCGGGAGTGAAGCGTAGGTTAGGCGTGTTCGAATCCCAACCACGCACCACCGTCACCGTCGGTATCGGCCATTTCTCTAGGAAGTTTTTCAGCCCCAGCTCTAAGGCGTCCGCTTGGCGCTTCTCATACGCCATGTCCTTGTCATCCGCGGACGTCGGATACTTCTTCGGGTCCATCGGCAGGATGCTGCCGACATGCAAGGCCTCAGTCTGCGCAGCGTTCTGCTCCTGCAAGGCCTTCCACACCTGCCCCTGGCGAAACACATCCAGGCTCATGCCTATGCTGAGCACATCCAAGGTTTCCAGGCGTGGAGAAGTTTTCGGAGCGTGATAAGCATCAGCGGACATGGTGGCCTCCTTGGCCGGGGGGTAGGCGGTAACGGACGTCGCCGGACTGGCGAAGCAGCGCAACACCGAAAGGTCCGTTCCGCTCGCCTGCGACGCCGAGGCACTGGTCGCCACTCCCGCTGCGAACAGGCACGACAGCAGCCTTCCCTTTCGCCTCGCTCCCACGCTATCCACTCCTGCCCGCTCCACTACAGGTCGTCCAGCCAGTCGATACCGGGTTTGAGGCTGCTCAGGAACTCTTCCAGGGCATAGTCTTCGCCGGGCGGCAACCGGGTAGCGAGCCGACTGGCGGGCGCCGCAGGGGCGGCCGCTGACGGCGGACCGTCGCCGCTGGCGGTCTGCGGCAGCAGGTCGACGCCGAACGGGTCGTGAGCGGGCTTCTTCCCAGGCGTCGGCGAACTGATGCCGATCAGGGTCGCCTGGTCCTTGCGCCGCAACGGCATCACCATGCTGCTGTCACCGTTGAGGTAGCTGGCCATGGTCGCCAGGGCGATACCGACAAAGGGCGAGGCGGCGCCGGTGTCGCCCAGGCGCTGGGTCAGGTCGTAGCTTTCCCGCGAGTCCAGCAGGTCCAGCGAACTCTGCGCGGCGCCCAGCGCCGGGGTGAGTTCCGCCAGCGGCGTGGCGTTCAGCCCGCCGTCGTAGAACAGCCGGGCGGGCGCCGGCCTCAGCCCGGTACTGGCCGTCTTCCAGGCAGCGGCCAGTTGCGCAGTGAGGGCTTCGCGCTTGAGGCGTTCGCCGGTGTCCGGGCGGGTCAGCGGCACACTCACCGGCCGATGCAGCCTGGCCAGCACCGGTAACGCATCCCACTGCTCCAGGGCGCGCGCGGTCCAGGGCTGAGGAATGAACCGCGTGGGGCGGAACTCCACCGGCGGCTTGCGCCAGCCCCAGCCACGGAATTCGGGGTCGATCCGGTTTTCGTTGGCCTTGGTGTAGGGGGCGTACTGGCGTAGCCAGTCGACCCGCTCGGGGCGGCCGACGATCAGGGCGACCATTGCATCGGTAAGCTTTCCAGGTATCCGCGGGCCTGACACGGCGCCTAGTGACTTCAACGTTACATCTCTACTGGAAAGCGCCCCCGCCATACTGATGCCTTCATTGGCATACACCAACACTGCTGGCAAGTCAGGGTTGCGTTCGAACAAACTGAACAACGCCTCCAGTACTCCTTCAGGCGTATCGTTACAGATAATACCATCCTGCAAATTGGCAATCCGATGCCAATGCAGTCCAGCCGGCGTTCTTAGATTATTGACCTTGACCGATAAGCTACGCTTCGTCCTTTCTGCGGAGAATCGTAAGTTCGGCGTGCTCGGATCCCAGCCACGCACCACCGTCACCGTCGGTATCGGCCATTTCTCCAGGAAGTTTTTCAGCCCCAGCTCTAAGGCGTCCGCTTGGCGCTTTTCATATGCCATATCCTTGTCATCCGCGGACGTCGGATACTTCTTCGGGTCCATCGGCAGAATGCTACCGACATGCAACGCCTCGGCCTGCGCATTCTGCTCCTGCAAGGCCTTCCACACCTGCCCCTGGCGAAACACATCCAGGCTCATGCCTATGCTGAGCACGTCCAGGGTTTCCAGGCGCGGCGAAGTTTTCGGAGCGTGATAAGCATCAGCGGACATGGCGGCCTCCTTGGCCGGGGGGTAGGCGGTAACGGACGTCGCCGGACTGGCGAAGCAGCGCAACACCGAAAGGTCCGTTCCGCTCGCCTGCGACGCCGAGGCACTGGTCGCCACTCCCGCTGCGAACAGGCACGACAGCAACCTTCCCTTTCGCCTCGCGCCCACGCCATCCACTCCTGCCCGCTCCACTACAGGTCGTCCAGCCAGTCGGTACCGGGTTTGAGGCTGCTCAGGAACTCTTCCAGGGCATAGTCTTCGCCGGGCGGCAACCGGGTAGCGAGCCGACTGGCGGGCGCCGCAGGGGCGGCCGCTGACGGCGGACCGTCGCCGCTGGCGGTCTGCGGCAGCAGGTCGACGCCGAACGGGTCGTGAGCGGGCTTCTTCCCAGGCGTCGGCGAACTGATGCCGATCAGGGTCGCCTGGTCCTTGCGCCGCAACGGCATCACCATGCTGCTGTCACCGTTGAGGTAGCTGGCCATGGTCGCCAGGGCGATACCGACAAAGGGCGAGGCGGCGCCGGTGTCGCCCAGGCGCTGGGTCAGGTCGTAGCTTTCCCGCGAGTCCAGCAGGTCCAGCGAACTCTGCGCGGCGCCCAGCGCCGGGGTGAGTTCCGCCAGCGGCGTGGCGTTCAGCCCGCCGTCGTAGAACAGCCGGGCGGGCGCCGGTGTCAGTGTGGCGCTGGCCGTCCTCCAGCCGGCGGCCAGTTGCGCGGTGAGGGCTTCGCGCTTGAGGCGTTCGCCGGTGTCCGGGCGGGTCAGCGGCACACTCACCGGCCGATGCAACTTGGCCAATACCGGCAACGCATCCCACTGCTCCAGGGCGCGCGCGGTCCAGGGCTGGGGAATGAACCGCGTGGGGCGGAACTCCACCGGCGGCTTGCGCCAGCCCCAGCCACGGAATTCGGGGTCGATCCGGTTTTCGTTGACCTTGGTGTAGGGGGCGTACTGGCGTAGCCAGTCGACCCGCTCGGGGCGGCCGACGATCAGGGCGACCATTGCATCGGTAAGCTTTCCAGGTATCCGCGGGCCTGACACGGCGCCTAGTGACTTCAACGTTACATCTCTACTGGAAAGCGCCCCCGCCATACTGATGCCTTCATTGGCATACACCAACACTGCCGGCAAGTCAGGGTTGCGTTCGAACAAACTGAACAACGCCTCCAGTACTCCTTCAGGCGTATCGTTACAGATAATGCCATCCTGCAAATTGGCAATCCGATGCCAATGCAGTCCAGCCGGAACACGGAGATCATTGACTTTTACTGACAGGCTTTCCCGCGTCTCCTCCGGAGTGAAGCGTAGGTTAGGAGTGCTCGGATCCCAACTACGCACCACCGTCACCGTTGGTATCGGCCATTTCTCCAGAAAGTTTTTCAGCCCCAGTTCCAGGGCGTCCGCTTGACGCTTTTCATACGCCATATCCTTGTCATCCGCGGACGTCGGATACTTCTTCGGGTCCATCGGCAGGATGCTGCCGACATGCAAGGCCTCGGCCTGTACCGCATTCTGCTCCTGCAAGGCCTTCCATACCTGACCCTGGCGAAACACATCCAGGCTCATGCCTATGCTGAGCACATCCAGGGTTTCCAGGCGCGGCGAAGTTTTCGGAGCGTGATAAGCATCAGCGGACATAGCGGCCTCCTTGGCCGGGGCGTAGGCGGTAACGGACGTCGCCGGACTGGCAAAGCAGCGCATCGCGGAAAAGTCCGTACCGTTCGCCTGTGACGCCAGGGCGCTGGCCGCCACTCCCGCTGCGAACAGGAGCAACCTTCCCTTTCGCCTCGCGCCCACGCCATCCACTCCTGCTCGCTCCACTACAGGTCGTCCAGCCAGTCGGTACCGGGTTTGAGGCTGCTCAGGAACTCTTCCAGGGCATAGTCTTCGCCGGGCGGCAACCGGGTAGCGAGCCGACTGGCGGGCGCCGCAGGGGCGGCCGATGGCGGCGGACCGTCGCCGCTGGCGGTCTGCGGCAGCAGGTCGACGCCGAACGGGTCGTGAGCGGGCTTCTTCCCCGGGGTCGGCGAACTGATGCCGATCAGGGTCGCCTGGTCCTTGCGCCGCAACGGCATCACCATGCTGCTGTCACCGTTGAGATAGCTGGCCATGGTCGCCAGGGCGATACCGACAAAGGGCGAGGCGGCACCGGTGTCGCCCAGGCGCTGGGTCAGGTCGTAGCTTTCCCGCGAGTCCAGCAGGTCCAGTGAACTCTGCGCGGCGCCCAGCGCCGGGGTGAGTTCGGCCAGCGGCGTGGCGTTCAGCCCACCGTCGTAGAACAGCCGGGCAGGCGCCGGTGTCAGTGTGGCGCTGGCCGTCCTCCAGGCGGCGGCCAGTTGCGCGGTGAGGGCTTCGCGCTTGAGGCGTTCGCCGGTGTCCGGGCGGGTCAGCGACACACTCACCGGCCGATGCAACTTGGCCAATACCGGCAACGCATCCCACTGCTCCAGGGCGCGCGCGGTCCAGGGCTGAGGAATGAACGGCGTGGGGCGGAACTCCACCGGCGGCTTGCGCCAGCCCCAGCCACGGAATTCGGGGTCGATCCGGTTTTCGTTGACCTTGGTGTAGGGGGCGTACTGGCGTAGCCAGTCGACCCGCTCGGGGCGGCCGACGATCAGGGCGACCATGGTGTCTGTCAAGGTTCCCGGTACGCGAGGGCCAGAACCGCCCCCCAAAGATTTCAAAGTTATATCTCGGCTTGATAAAGAGCCGGCCATATTTATTCCATCATTGGCATATATCAAAACTGCTGGAAGGTCTGGATGACGCTCGAAAAGGCGAAACACTGCCTCCAGTACTCCCTCAGGTGTGTCATTACAGACGATGCCATCTTGCAGATTCGCAATGCGATGCCAATGCAGTCCCGCAGGAACACGTATGTCATTAACCATGACCGATAAGCTTTCCTGCGTTTCCTCTGGGGTAAAACGTAGGTTAGGAGTACTCGGGTTCCAACCACGCACCACCGTCACTGTTGGGATAGGCCATTTTTCCAAAAAATTCTTCAGTCCTAACTCCAGTGCATCAGCCTCGCGTTTCGAATAAGCCATATCCTTGTCAGACGCAGAAATCGGATACTTCTTCGGGTCCATCGGCAGAATGCTACCGACATGCAAGGCCTCGGCCTGTATGGCATTTTGCTTCTGCAAGGCCTTCCACACCTGCCCCTGGCGAAACACATCCAGGCTCATGCCTATGCTGAGCACGTCCAGGGTTTCCAGGCGCGGCGAAGTTGTCGGTGCGTGATAAGCATCAGCGGACATGGTGGCCTCCTTGGCCGAGGCGTAGGCAGTAACGGACGTCGCCGGACTGGCGAAGCAGCGCATCAAGGACAGTGGCGACTCAGCCGCCTGCCCCACAGTGCAATTCAAAAGGACACCGACAAAAGAGAGAACGAAGAGCATCAAGCGCATTAGATCGGCCCTCCAAAACGTACCGGTTGTTCGTGATAGCGGTCCAGGATGGTTTGCGTCGCCACCAAAGTGGGTAGGCTATTGCCTACTATTGAAGGGAAGTTTCCAGATTTTCGGTAAATCACTGCAGAGTCAATCAACTCTCTATTTTCATATTCTTCGGCACGATATAGTGCGTAAAGCTCTTCATCGGGAAGATCAACTTCAGAGTCCGCTTGCTCATTTATTCCTCCTCGCGGGGCTCTCCAATCCAACCGCCAATCCGCCACCCGACACAGATACTGATAGAAAACCACATCATCCACGCTGTCCCCGGCCCCGATGGCCAGGTCATAGGCCAGTACCCGCCGGCTATGCTCCGGGTTGTTGGGTATGGCCGAGTGGAACGACAAGGGCTCCAGATGGCCCTCCGCCGTCTGCAGGCGCAGCCGGGCCTCGTAGGGAGTTTCCGCGCGGGTGACGAGAACCATGCCGGTACCCAGTTCACGAGCGGAAAACACATGGGTCTGCTGGGCCAGTTCCTTGCCTTCGTTCAACGCCCTTTCCACGCTGCGCGCGTCGCGCCCGTAGCGGTACGCCAGCGCGGCGTCCACCTGTTGCGCGACGGCGTGCCCGCTGTCCTTCTCCTTCCAGCCGCCGTTGCTTACGCCGATGGCGGCGTCGATCGGATCGAGGGTATCGCGCACCTGATAGACGCCGCTGGCGGAGTTCTCTCCCGGCGCCGTGACGGTTCCGTCGAAATCGAATCGCGCTTCCGTCGGCAACGGCAGACGCGGCGCGGTCAGCAGCACGCTGTCGCCCTGGTCGAAGTTCGCCCGGCCGAATCTGTCCTTGCCGCCCAGCCCGGTGTCTTCCCAGGTCTTCTCGCCGGCCAGCAGAAGAGGGTAGACATGGGGAGGGGCGTGCCCGCCGATCTTTTCCTTCTCGCCATTGCGCTTGCGTACGGTGAAGATGCGCTGGTGAAAACCCTGCGGCAGCCCGGTCCTTCCCGGGAGCCCGTTGACCTGCTCAGCAATGCCGCGCCAGCCGATACCCTGGACGTTGGCAAGTCCCACCGTCTGGTCCTGGGGCGTGAAGTACAGGTAGACGCTGCCGCGATTGTCGCGCTCGTCGAAGCTGAGCCGTTCCCCGTCGATGCTCGTCTGGCAGCCCTGGCCACCCACCCAGCCGGGGCCGCCTATCGCGCCATAGCCTTGGCAGTTGCGCAACGCGACGCTGCTCAGCGCGGGGACCGGATGGCGTCGGCCGCAGATGAACTCGAGGATGCCCTTGAGCGTGGCCAACCGCGCCTCGCGAGTCTGCTGGCCGTTCCAGTTCTGGAACTTCTCGTTGAGGGGTTCGAACAGGCCGTAGGGGGAGTTGAGCATGATCACCCCGTCCGCCGGCGCCACGCCGTCGTCCTTGAGGAAGGCATGTGCCAGCAGGGTCAACAGGGTGCCCTGGCTGTGCCCGACGACATTGATGGTGTCGTCGGGGTAACGCTTGCGGATGATCTTGATCAGCATGGCCAGGCGCATGGCCGCCAGGACCATGTACTTGCGCCCCGCCGCCGAAAACAGCGGATGGGTCATGGTGCCGCCGAACCAGTCCAGCGACACGAAACCGAACAGCTTGCCGTTGAAGCCCTGGCCCCACATGTCCGGCAGGTTGGTGGTGGCATTGACGAACTGCCCGCCTTCCTTGGTGCCGGACTTGTCCAGCCGGTTGCCGTTGCGGTCCAGCCATTCGCCGTGGGCCGCGGTCTTGTTGATGTATTGCTCTTCCTCGCGGAAGCCCCAGTAGAAAGGTACGACCACGCTGCGTACGGCGGCCCCGCCGGCGCCACTGGCGAAGTTGCGCCGGTAGTAGACGGCGTCGGGGTTCTCCGCCTTGCCTTCGTCGTCCGCCGGCAGGCTGTAGCCCGCCGGCGTCAGGTAGCCGGGATTGGCCTGCCCGCCGGGCAAGGTCGGCGGCATGTCCAGGCGCTCGTTGAGTCCCTGGCAGAGCCCGCGCTCGATCCGCTCGTAGCAGCCGGCGAGATCGTTGACGCCATGCACCACGATGGTCACGCAAGGCTTGGGCGGAGGCGGCACCAGGTGCACGTCGCCGCCCTTGGGCAGGGTGATGGACTGGGCAGAGACGATCGTCCTCGACCGAACCCTAACGTTCATGGTTTCTCTCCTTGCCGCTCCTCGGCGTTGCGTCTTGCCAGGCAGGTCGCGTCATCGAGCAGCAACCAGTTGCCAGGTTCGCCGGCCAGGCAGAATTCGACGGCGATGCTGGAAACCGTTTGCCGGTGCCGACGGCTGCGCTCGTTGAAATGAATGAACGCGTTGTAGCTCCCTCCGGGCTGCAAGCGCTCCGGCCGGCGCAGGAGCGCGCTGGAGCCGGGATAGTCGCCGAATACCTCGATCTCCCCGGCACGCCACCCCGGAGGGAGTTCGATCCGCCACAGCGTTTCCTGGCAACGGCTGCCGACCCGCCGACATACCGAAACACGGGTGATCTCGACGTCGTTGGTTTCCGCCAGCAAGGGGCGTAGATCCAGTGTCACGCGCCCGGAGCCGGCGTACACCGGGATCTGCGGCGGCAGTTTGGAAACGGCCAGGGCCTGGACGCTTTCCAGGCCGAGCAGACAGACAATGAGCAAGGTCTTGCATTTCATCGGTCAGTATCCCGTTGGGAAGTTTTTCAGTACGCCAGCGAACCTGCTGTTTGCAGAGGCTTCCCCGAACTCGTTCTTCTCGAGGAAATAATCTCGAACGATGTCTCCCTGCTGTTCGATGTTGTAGTCCTTCAACGTCTTTCCCGGCTCCAACCGGTAGGCGTACTGGTCGCCCAGGAGAAACTGCCTGGCTTGCTGGTAGGCCCCCACCATAAGGACGTTGACGCCATGCTGGTGCTGCCAGACATGGGTCATTTCGTGGATGAACAGGCCCTGGCGCTGCAGGCTCTCCAGGCTCCAGTCCGCCACGCCGCGCAACTCCTCGCCGAAGTAGATGTGGCCGTTCGGCGCCATCACGTAGTCCTTGCCCTGCCAGGGGACATAGTCCTCGTCGCGCAGGCGGACCGTGGAATAGTCGATGGAATCGCCGAATACGCCTTTCGCCAGGCTGATTTCCCCTTCGCTGAGAGCACGTCCGGCCTCGGCGTCGGGGCCACCCAGGAGCTTGCCGAGGGCAACCGCCGCGCCAACCGCCGCCGTTATCCCGGCAACTGCGGAGGCGGGCGATTTCGCGTGTTTCATATCGACCTTGGCGATGTTCATCGCATCCTTCTGCAGCAACCGGGTGGCGCCTTCGGCGTCGGTGACGCCCTCGATGACCTCGCCGTTGGCCATGGTGATGGTATAAGGCACGTTGGGCATGGCCGTCTGCCCGTCCAGTTGCTTGAGGACGAACCGCCGCTGCGTCTCGCCCACCTCGAACTGCGGCAGCTCGGCTTCCAGGCTGGCCGCACCGACATGACTGTGCTTCGCCGCCTTGACCACGAAGTTGCCGGGCATGCCCAGCTCGATGTTGCCGCCCTTGAGGGTCAGGTAGGCGCCGCCACACATCAGGGTGATGTGCTCCTTCGCCGTGACCAGCACGTGTTTCTGGCTGGCGCTGACCTCCACGCTCTGCTCGGCCTCCAGGCGGATGTCGTTCTTCTGCGCCTGCAGCAGCATCGGCCCCTGGTGGGCGATCTGGCGCAGTTCGCCGCCCTGGGCGAACAGGCCGATGTCGCTGCCGGCGTTGACCACCACCTTCTGCCCGGCGGTCACCTGCTGGTTCTGCCGGGCCACGCTGTCGACGTGCTCGCCGGCGGCCAGGGTCAGGCTCGCCGGCGTCGCCGCGGCGATCCCCGCCGGGCCGCTCAGGGCGATCGCCGGCTTGCCGCCGACGCCCTGCCCGGGTTCGTCGTTGGCGCCAAGGCCGAGGTCGCGCACGGCTTCCTGGAGGCTCTGCTGCGGCGCCGCATCGTGCCCCACGCCCTGGTGCGCCCCAGCGTAGTCGCCCAGCTCGCGAGCCAGTTCCAGCGCCGCTTCCAGCACCTGCACCACCACGCCACGCTCGAGATGGCCGGCACCGGCCCTGAGCTGCTCCTCGGCGCTCAGCAGCAGGCCCCTGGCCGCACGCACCGCGCCATGTTCGTCTGTGCGCAGTTCGAAGCCCTCGCCGCGCGGCTGGCCGCCTTCGGGCCGAGGATGGGTCAGGTAGCCCAGGTGCAGCGCGCTGGCGCCGTGGTCGCTCATCAGCGCCGCACTGATCTGCGCCGTGGTGTCGTCGATGCGCAGTTCGTTGGCCCGGCTGCCCTTGTACTCCTTGCTCTTGATGGTGCTGAGGATCTTGTGGTCAGGCAGCGCGTAGGGCGGCCGGTTGGTCGCCCGGTAGGTGCGCCCGGTGATGATCGGCTGGTCGCAGTCTCCGTCCAGGTAGTCGACGATCACCTCCTGGCCGATCCGCGGGATCGCCATGTGCCCCCAGTCGGCGCCCGCCCAGTTCTGCGCGACGCGGATCCAGCAGGTGCTGAATTCGTCCGGACGGCCCTCGCGATCCCAGGGGAACCGCACCTTCACTCGTCCCCACTCGTCGCAATGGATCTCTTCCCCTGCCGGGCCGACCACCGTGGCGATCTGCGGACCGTCGATGCGCGGCCGGGGCAGCGGCTCGGGACGCCATTCGGCGTCCTCGGGCACCAGTTCGGCGCGCAGGTCGTAGCTCACCCCCAGAGGTGCGTCGGCGGACTCTTCCTCCTGGCCGGCATACTGGGTGCCGCGATGGACCACCCGCACCGGCCGCCACCAGGCGTTGAAGTCGGCGCGCGGATGACCGCTCAGCTCGAACGCGTGGCCCGGGATCAGCCGCGGGTCGTCGCCGCTGACGCAGGCCACCCGCGCGTCGCGCCGGTGCCCGCGCAGGCGGTTTTCGCTGAAGGGCCGGCCCGCGGCACTCTGCTTGTAGCGCCCGGGGTAGTCGTAGCGCTCGTAGGTCGAGCCCTGGTGCTCGAGCGCCTCGCCATGCAGGTGCTGTTCCTGGTCGAAGGTCGGCCGCTTGAAGCTGTAGTCGCGCTGGGTCTGCCGCGCCGTGCGGACGTTTTCGCTGTAGCGCAAGGCATGCAGCACCGGCCGCGGGTTGTCGCCCTCCGGCTGGGCGCTGAACAGCACCGGGCCGCCGGCGATGCGCTCCTGGACATAGAGCCGGTCGCAGCAGACCAGGGTGTGGCGCTGCTCGTCGAAGCGGAAGTAGTAGACCAGACCCTCCTCGAAGGCCAGCCGGTCGTGCAGGTAGCGATCGCTGTCGCCGGCCTGCACGCAGTATTCGCGCGGCAGATGCTCGTGGTAGATGCGCTGCTCGTGGTCGAGCACCTGGTGCTCTTGCAGCAACGCCTGGAGGATCTCCGGAACGCTCTTGTTCTGGAAGATGCGCCAGTTGGAACTCAGCTCCAGGCGCGCCAGCTGCGGCTCCAGCAGCAGTTCGTAGCGGGTCCGGCGAAAGCCCGAGGCCCCCTGGGTGAAGCGGCTGACGAGGCCATGGACGTAGCGGACGGGTCGGCCGTCCTGCCACAGGGTGAAGGTGCCCGGCTGGTCGAGCACCTGCTTGAAATCGACGGCGCGCCTGTCACTGGCCAGCTTCAGGTGCAGGCGGAAAGGCTCGCAGAGCGCTTCCTCCAGCTCGAACTCGACAACGTCGAACGCGAGCTTGCCTTCGCCGACGACGAAGGTGAACTTCAGGTCCCTTTGACGCATGGATCGTTCCCTGTTCCAGTGGCGGGCCCTTCCCGTTCCGTCGGGGGGGCCGGCCCATGCTACTACTGTTGCCCGGTCGACCTCCGGATGTCTCCCGGTCCGGGTCGATTCTGCGAAGCGCGGACGCTTCCGGGTGGCGGGGAGCCGCACGCGCGGCCGGCTCCCCGGACCCTCAGCCGGCGACCGGCGAGCGCCAATCGTCGGAACCGGAGGTGCCGGAGACTTCGTGGGTCCAGGTGATCTTGCGGTAGGTGAAATGCACGTCCTCCAGGTGGGTGAAGTGGGCGTTGCCCGGGTCCTGGCAGTTGTGCATGTAGTCCTTGATGTCGACGATGATCGCGTCTTCCAGGACGGTGGTGTAGTAGTGTTCCTGGGTGCCGGCGGCGGAGGTGCGGAACCACTGGATCTCGACCTTGGTCAGGCGCTCGCCCGAGGTCAGCGCGGCGAGCAGCAGCGGCGAGGCCTTGTCGAAGACCTTGGTGATGACCACCGGCTTGTGCACGCGCTGGCCGGTCGGCTGGCCGGACTGCGGGTCACGAGGGATGATCACCTCGTGGTTGAAGCCCTGGACCATCACCTGGTCCTCATGGCCCTCCTGGTAGGTGTTGCCGACCGAGTCCTCGGTGAAGGCGCCGGCAGTGATCAGGCCCTGCTTGGTGCCGGTGATGGACATATAGGCGGGTGTTGCCATGGATGCATTCCTTGTCATGTGGAGCCGGGACGACATGTCCTGGGCGCCGATTCCTAGACAAGGAACGTGCCATCTTCAGTAGAACCCTTTTGAATCAGTAACTTGGGTGAAACCCCTCAAGCCAGGGGGGCGCTTATTGGCGCGAAAACAGCAAAAATTGTGCAACTTCTTGCACACTGCTATGCAAGAAGTTGCACAGTCGCTTCCAAGCCACAAAAGACAAGGCTCACAGCGATCCATGCACAGCTTTTCCCGAAGTTATCCACCAAAAGGTTGCACACCAGCGCCAGTATTCTCCGGATGAAAAAAGGCTCCAGCGATCCTTCCGGAAAAGCCGGTTCGCGGATCGCATTGCCCTCGATCGGCGCCCTCGCCTGCCGCTCCCCGCCTCGCCCTCGCGGCAGCGCAGCAGCAGCTACTTCTGCGCACACCCAGCCGATGTCGTACCGCCAGCGAGACATCGATGAGGCGCTTTCCAGCGAGGGCGCGCCGGGTTCGCCGCCGGCGGCTTGGCAATCCAGCAATCTCTTGGCAGCATCGAACGCCGAGCATACGCTGCCGTCGAAGCGACGAGCCGCCGCGCACGCCAGCAATCTGGATGACGCGCCGCCACGGGAGCGCTGAAGAAACCACCGGACCGATGCAGGATCGCCTGAAGTCCTCCTGTCGCTGTTTGCGAAGGACCGGACATGCCCCGACGCAACGCGCAGCAGCACCCCATATGACATGCCGCACTCTCGGCATTTGCCCGTTGGGCAAAATAGCCCACTCGCCCCCATCTGGAGCCGTTATGAGCGAACCCCTGATCCTCGATGCCCCCAATGCCGACGCCTGCATCATCTGGCTGCACGGCCTGGGCGCCGACCGCACCGACTTCAAGCCGGTGGCCGAAGCCCTGCAGGTGGTCCTGCCGAGCACCCGATTCATCCTTCCGCAAGCGCCGAGCCAGGCGGTCACGGTCAACGGCGGCTGGGTGATGCCGAGCTGGTACGACATCCTCGCCTTCAGCCCGGCGCGGGCGATCGACGAGGACCAGTTGAACGCCTCCGCCGACCAGGTCATCGCCCTGCTCGACGAACAGCGCGCCAAGGGCATCGCCGCCGAGCGGATCATCCTCGCCGGTTTCTCCCAGGGCGGCGCGGTGGTCCTGCACACCGCCTTCCGTCGCTACGGCAAGCCGCTCGGCGGGGTCCTGGCGCTGTCCACCTATGCGCCGACTTTCGACGACCTGGCGCTGGACGACGACCTCAGGCGGACTCCGGTCCTGCACCTGCACGGCAGCCAGGACGACGTGGTCGCCCCGGCGCTCGGCCGCGCTGCCCATGACGCTTTGCAGGCGCAAGGCGTGGAGGTGGGCTGGCACGACTACCCGATGGGGCACGAGGTATCCCTGGAGGAAGTCCACGATATCGGCGCCTGGCTGCGCAAGCGCCTCTGACGCCCGCAGCGTCTCTCAGCCGGCGTGCAGCCGGTAGGCCAGCGCGTAGCCGCCGAGCATCTCCTGCAGCGCCGCCCGGCGTGTCTCGTCGAGACCGGGAATGTGCAGGTGGGCAAGCTGGCCGTGGCGCTCGTCGGTGACGACGTCCACGCGAATGTCCGCCGCGATCTTCCGCCCCTCTTCCTCCAGCACCCGGCGGATCGCGTCCAGGCGCAGCGCCGGCTTGAAGGTCTTGCCCACCGCGGTGAGCGGGATGCTCTCGATCAGCCAGACATCCTTGGGCACCGCCGCCCGTTCCGGCACATGGCGGCCGGCATGTTCCAGCAGTTCCTCCTCGCTGGCACGGGCGCCGGGCTTGAGCTGGACGTATACCACCGGCAGCTCGCCGGCCCTCGCATCCGGCTTGCCCACCGCCGCCGCCAGGGCCACGGCCGGGTGCTTGTGCAGCGCCTCTTCGATCATCTGCGGGTCGATGTTGTGGCCGCCACGGATGATCAGGTCCTTGCTGCGCCCGGTGAGCCAGATATAGCCGTCCTCGTCGATGCGGCCGAGATCGCCGGTGTTGAACCAGTCGCCGTCGACCCAGATGTCGCGGTTCTTCTCTTGCTGCAGGTAGCCCTTGAACACCGTCGGGCCCTTCAGGCAGAGGTTGCCCGCCTCGTTCGGCGCGGCATCGCGCAGGTAACGGCCGTCGCCGTCGAGCACGGCGACCTTCACCTGGCAGTACGGCAGGCGCAGGCCGATCGAGCCCGGCCGGCGCTCACCGCCGCGCGGGTTGCAGCTGGTGCCGCAGGTGCCTTCGGTGAGTCCATAACCTTCGATCACCTTGAGCCCGGTGCGCGCCTCGAACTGGCGGATCAGCTCCACCGGCATCGGTGCCGCGCCGCACAGGGCGAAGCGCAGGCTGGACAGGTCGCGACCGTCGCTGGGCACCTGCAGCAGCGCGGCGTAGATGGTCGGCACGCCGCTGAAACTGGTGACCCGGTAGCGCTCCACCAGCTTCCAGAAGTCCTGGATCAGGGTCGGATTGCGGTAGCCCTGAGGTCCGGCCAGGAGCACCTGGGCGCCGCGATGGAACGGCGCCAGGCCGGTGACCATCACGCCGTTGACATGGAACAGCGGCAGGCCGCAGAGCAGCACGTCGTCCACCCCGTAGTCGGCGTTCAGGCCCATGATCTCGGCCATCGCCACCTCGTTGAAGTGGCTGTGCGGGGCCAGCTTCGGGGTACCGGTGGTACCGCCGGTGTGGAAATAGGAGGCGACGTCGTCCGGATGGATCACCCGCCCGCTTTCCAGGCGGTCTGCCGGGCAATCGGCAATCAGCGCATCGAAATCCAGCACGCCCTCCGGCAGCGGCCCGCGCTGGGCCTTGAGCGCCTCGCGCTGCGGCGCCGGCAACAGGTTGGCCGGATCGACCACGACGATCGCGTACAACTCCGGCAACTGCGCGCGCAGGCCGGCGACCTTCTGCCACAGGTCGCTGCCGGGGAACGGCGCCAGGGTCACCAGCACCCGGGTGTTGGAGGCGCGGACCAGCTCGGCGATGTGCTCCGGCTCCAGCAGCGGGTTGATCGCGTTGACGATCCCGGCCGCCTCGCCGCCCCAGATCACGTAGTGGGTCTGCGGCAGGTTCGGCAGCAGGAAGGACACCGCCTGGTCGCTCTCCAGGCCCAGCCGGTGCAGGGCGTTGGCGGTCTGGGTGACGCGGGCGAACAGCTCGGCGTAGCTGATCCGCAGCGGCTCCTCGGCGGCGCTGCCATGCAGCAGGCAGCTCAGCGCGATGCGCTGGCCATGGCGCTGGGCCGAGCGTCGCAGCAGTTCGTAGGTGCTGGACGGCAGGTCGCGCTGCTCCAGCGGCACGCGTTCCAGGGCTTCGATATCGCGCAGCCCGGCGATCGGTTGGGACGGATTCATGGTTTTCTTGTTCTTCCGTGGGTGAGTGAGCGGACACTCGCCGGATCGCTCCGGCACCGTCCCCGAAGATGCCACCCTCGCCAGTCGCCTACCGTTGTCTTTTTGTAGCGCGCCGCCGAGTGGCCGCCCCGGGCCCGCCGGGCGCCACCCCGGGGACCCCGGCACGCCCCTCCGGGGCCCGTGGCGCCAGGCCTGGAGGGTATCGGCCAAGCATGGATTTCTCCCCGCTGGCAACATGCTTTACACTGGCGCCCGTTCATTCCTTAACCACTACGAGATCGCCGTGCTCAAAGCACTCAAGAAAATCTTCGGCAAGGCCGACGGAACCCAGCCGCAGAGCGGTTCCTCCCCGGTCCCGCAAGGCCCTGCCGGCGCTACCGCGAAAGGTACCGCCGCCCCCACCGGCGACAAGCCGTCCGAGAAACGCCCACGCAAGCCGCGCGCCCCGCGCGCCGACAACGAGTCCGGCGGCCCGCGCCATGGCGACAAGGCCGACAGGGCCGAGAAAGGCGAGAAACCCGCCAAGCCAGCCGCCAAAGAAGGCCGCGACGGCAAGCCTCGCGGCGACAAGCCGCGCCGCGAACGCACGGCCAAGCCGAAGCCGGTGGACAACTGGAAGCTGGAAGACTTCGTGGTCGAGCCGCAGGAAGGCAAGACCCGCTTCCACGACTTCAACCTCGCGCCGAGCCTGATGCACGCCATCCATGACCTCGGTTTCCCCTACTGCACGCCGATCCAGGCGCAGGTACTGGGCTTCACCCTGCGCGGCCAGGACGCCATCGGCCGCGCCCAGACCGGTACCGGCAAGACCGCCGCGTTCCTCATCTCGATCATCACCCAACTGCTGCAGACCCCGCCGCCGAAAGAGCGCTACATGGGCGAGCCGCGCGCACTGATCATCGCCCCGACCCGCGAACTGGTGGTGCAGATCGCCAAGGACGCCGCGGCGCTGACCAAGTACACCGGGCTGAACGTGATGACCTTCGTCGGCGGCATGGACTTCGACAAGCAGCTCAAGCAACTGGAGGCGCGCTTCTGCGACATCCTGGTCGCTACTCCCGGCCGCCTGCTGGACTTCAACCAGCGCGGCGAGGTGCACCTGGACATGGTCGAGGTGATGGTCCTCGACGAAGCCGACCGCATGCTCGACATGGGCTTCATCCCGCAGGTCCGGCAGATCATCCGGCAGACCCCGCACAAGGGCGAACGTCAGACCCTGCTGTTCTCGGCGACCTTCACCGACGACGTGATGAACCTCGCCAAGCAGTGGACCGTCGATCCGGCGATCGTCGAGATCGAACCGGAGAACGTCGCCAGCGACACCGTCGAGCAGCACGTCTATGCGGTGGCCGGCAGCGACAAGTACAAGCTGCTGTACAACCTGGTGGCGCAGAACAACTGGGAACGGGTGATGGTCTTCGCCAACCGCAAGGACGAAGTCCGCCGCATCGAGGAACGCCTGACCAAGGACGGCATCAGCGCCGCCCAGATGTCCGGCGACGTGCCGCAGCACAAGCGCATCCGCACCCTGGAAGGCTTCCGCGAAGGCAAGATCCGCGTACTGGTGGCCACCGACGTGGCCGGCCGCGGCATCCACATCGACGGCATCAGCCACGTGATCAACTTCACCCTGCCGGAAGATCCGGACGACTACGTGCACCGCATCGGCCGTACCGGCCGCGCCGGCGCCTCGGGCACCTCGATCAGCTTCGCCGGCGAGGATGACGCCTTCGCCCTGCCGCCGATCGAAGAACTGCTGGGCCGCAAGATCACCTGCGAGATGCCGCCGGCCGAGTTGCTCAAGCCGGTACCGCGCAAGCACTGAACACAGGCGCGAAGAAAAAAGGCGAAGCCATCCGGCTTCGCCTTTTTCGTTTCTGCGACACGCAGGTGCCGCCGTCGGTCATCGAGGCAGGTCGGCGCTTGCCCGGCAATACCTTAAAGTCCAGAATGGACAAATTGTTTACATCCATTCCGGAGATCGCATGAGCGCCGCCACTCCCCTGATCGTCCAGCAGGCCGAAGCCGAGCAACTGCTCGCCCGTATCGACGTGCTCCAGGCCATGCGCCAGCTGTTCCTCGACCTAGCCGCCGGCCAGGCGTTCCAGCCGGCCCAGCAACTGGTGGAGTTCCCCGCCGGTCGCGGCGACTTCATCAACTACCTCGGCGTGCTCGCCCAGGAACAGGTCTATGGGGTCAAGACTTCGCCCTACATCGTCCGCGAACAGGGCCCATTGGTCACCGCCTGGACCCTGCTGATGTCGATGCGGACCGGCCAGCCATTGCTGCTCTGCGATGCCGCTAGGCTGACCACCGCGCGCACCGCCGCCACCACCGCGGTGGCGGTGGACGCCCTGGCTCCGGCCGAGGCCGGCCGCCTGGCGCTGATCGGCAGCGGACCGGTGGCCCACGCCCACCTGCAATACGTGAAGGGCCTGCGCGACTGGCAGAGCGTGCGGGTCCACTCGCCGTGCCTGGACGAGCGCCGCCTGCACAGCCTGCGCGCCATCGATTCGCGCGCCGAAGCCGCCGGCAGCCTGGAGGAAGCGCTGGACGAGGCCGAGGTGATCCTGCTCTGCACCTCCTCGGCCCGTGCGGTGATCGACCCGCGCCAACTCAAGCGTCCGGCGCTGGTCACCTCGATCAGCACCAACGCGCCCCGCGCCCATGAGGTACCGGCGGAAAGCCTCGCGGCCATGGACGTCTACTGCGACTACCGGCACACCACCCCCGGCTCCGCCGGCGAGATGCTGATCGCCGCCGAGCAGCATGGCTGGAGCCCCGAGGCGATCCGCGGCGACCTCGCCGAGCTGCTCAGCGGCCAGGCGCCGCGCCCGGACTACCAACGCCCGGCGTTCTTCCGCTCGATCGGCCTGGGCCTGGAAGACGTCGCCCTGGCCAACGCCCTCTACCGCCTGCGCCAGGCCGGCTGATCGCAATGCAGGAGAGCAGCATGATCGAAGCGGATTTCCTCGTCATCGGCGCCGGCATCGCCGGCGCATCCACCGGCTACTGGTTGTCGGCCCATGGCAGTGTCGTGCTGCTGGAGCGCGAGGCGCATCCGGGCTACCACTCCACCGGACGCTCCGCCGCGCACTACACGGTGGCCTACGGCACGCCCCAGGTGCGCGCGCTCACCGCCGCCAGCCGGGCCTTCTTCGACAACCCGCCGACCGGCTTCTGCGAGCATCCGCTGCTCAGCCCACGGCCGGAAATGGTGGTCGACTTCACCAACGACCCGGACGAACTGCAACGCCAGTACCGCAGCGGCAAGGCGCTGGTGCCGCAGATGCGCCTGCTCGACGCGGAACAGGCCTGCTCGATCGTGCCGGTGCTGCGTCGCGACAAGGTGTTCGGCGCCACCTACGACCCCACCGGCGCCGACATCGACACCGACGCCCTGCACCAGGGCTACCTGCGCGGCATCCGTCGCAACCGGGGGCAGGTTCTGTGCAACCACGAGGCGCTGGAGATCCGCCGGGTCGACGGCGCCTGGGAAGTCCGTTGCGCCACCGGCAGCTACCGCGCAGCGGTGCTGGTCAACGCCGCCGGCGCCTGGTGCGACGCCGTCGCCGGGCTGGCCGGGGTGCGCCCGCTGGGGCTGCAACCCAAGCGCCGCTCGGCGTTCATCTTCGCTCCACCGCCGGACATCGACTGCCACGACTGGCCGATGCTGGTCAGCCTCGACGAATCCTTCTATTTCAAGCCGGACGCCGGCATGCTGCTCGGCTCGCCGGCGAACGCCGACCCGGTGGAGGCCCATGACGTGCAACCCGAGCAACTGGACATCGCCACCGGCATGTACCTGATCGAGGAAGCCACCAGCCTCGCCATCCGCCGCCCGGAACACACCTGGGCCGGACTGCGCTCGTTCGTCGCCGACGGCGACCTGGTGGCCGGCTACGCCGACGACGCGGAAGGCTTCTTCTGGGTCGCCGCCCAGGGCGGCTACGGCATCCAGACCTCGCCGGCGATGGGCCGGGCCAGCGCCGCGCTGGTACGCCACCAGCCGCTGCCGGCAGACCTGCGCGAGCACGGCCTGGACGAGTCGATGCTGTCGCCGCGGCGCCTGCGTTCCTGATGACCCGGCGGCGGGTTTGCGGCACACTCGCCCCGCCCGCCGCCCCACGAGAGCCCCTGCGCATGAAGCCGAGCCAAGACCCCAGCCTGGAGAACTACCGGGCGATCGCCGACGGCATCGCCACCCTGTTCTTCCCCCACGCCGAAGTGGTCCTGCACGACCTGCGCAGCCAGCGGGTCGACTACATCGCCAACAACCTGTCCAAGCGCGAGATCGGCGACGATTCGGCGCTGGAAGACATGCTCGAAGGCGGCAGCCACGAGCGCAACATCGGTCCCTACGAGAAGCTCAACTGGGACGGGCAGAAGATCCGCTCGGTCAGCACCGTTCTGCGCGACGGCGCCGGCCAGCCGCTGGCGGTGCTGTGCATCAACCTGAACATCAGCCTGTTCGAGAGCGCCAAGGCGGCGCTCGACCTGTTCCTCTCGCCGAGCAAGCTGATTCCGCAACCGGATGCGCTGTTCCGCGACGACTGGCAGGAGCGCATCAACACCTTCCTGCACGGCTGGCTGCGCCAGCGCCAGCTCGGCCTCAACCTGCTGACCCGCGAGCACAAGCGCGAGCTGGTGCTCGCCCTGCACGCCGAGGGCGCGTTCAAGGGCAAGAGCGCGGCCAACTATGTGGCCAACGTGCTGAACATGGGCCGGGCGACGGTCTACAAGCACCTCAAGGAGCTGAAGGAAGGCGGCGACTGAAAGCAGCCGCCGCCGGCGAGCGGTCAGTCGCCGTAGATGTCGGTCTTGAAGTACTTGCTCTCGATGCGCTTGTAGGTGCCGTCGGCGCGGATCGCGTCGATCGCCGCGTTGAGCTTGCCGAGCAGTTCGGCATCGCCCTTGCGCACCGCGATCCCGGCGCCCTCGCCGAAGTGTTTCGGGTCCTTGAACTCCGGCCCGACGAAGGCGTAGCCCTTGCCGCGCGGGGTGTCGAGGAAGCCGGTCTGCAGCGGGATGGAATCGGCGAAGGTGGCGTCCAGGCGGCCGGCCACCAGGTCCAGGTAGATCTCGTCCTGGCTGGTGTAGCGCACCACTTCGGCGCCGGCCTTGGCCAGCACCGCGCTGGCGAAGCGGTCAGCGGTGGCGCCGCGCTGCACGCCGATGCGCTTGCCGGCCAGCTGGCTGAAGCTGTCGTCGAGCTGGGCGCCCTCTTTCATCACCAGGCGGCCCGGGGTGAAGTAGTACTTGCGGGTGAAGTCCACCGAGCGCCGGCGTTCCTCGGTGATGGTGATGGAAGACAGCGCGGCGTCGATCTTGCGGACTTTCAGCGAGGGGATCAGGCCGTCGTACTCCTGCTCGATCCACTGGCACTTCACCTGCATCTGCGCGCACAGCGCATTGCCGATGTCGTAGTCGAAGCCGGCCAGCTCGCCTTCGGGGGTCTTGAAGGAAAACGGCGGGTAGGCGGCCTCGATGCCGATCCGCAGGTTGCCATCGGCGGCGACGGCGGATCCGCTGGCGAGCACGCCGAGCAGCAGGCCTCCCAGCAGGTTCTTGGTGTTCAGCGACTTGATCATGGACGACTCCAGGGGTGGCAAAGGTCCGCCCTCGAACCGGGGCGGGGAGAGACGGTGATCCGTCTTTATACTTTTCGTCCAATCTGGACCAAAAAGTACACATCGTCAATCGCCGTCCCTCCTCCGCCACCCTTCCTTACCTCCTTCGAGGAATAGGCCCGCCGGCCCGAGAGCCTTAGGCTTGAGCCATACACAGCCACCCCGCGAGGTGTCCCGCCAAGCAGACAACACCCCTGCTCCATTTCAGCTATCACGGTTAAGGCTCCATTTACGCCTGGATCCCCGCGTCACGCTCATGCCGCGGGGATTTTTTCGTTTCGTCAACGCCCTTGAAAGGCTTCGCTACCCGTCGCAAGCCGCGCTCCGCCAGCTAGCGCGCCCAGGTCGGCGCCGAGCGCGAGTACCGAAGGGCGCCTGAGAGACGTGCGGGACCAGGTCGGTCTGGACATGCCCGGCCACCGGGACACGCGGCGCAGCTAGGTGATCGCACGCAGTTCCAGCGACGGTTATGCCGTGATGTTTTCCGGGGCGAGCTGTACAGCAGCGAGACCGGCGACGAGCCCCTGGTGGCCTACCAGAAGAGCGGCCTCGCCCTGGCCCCTGGCGAAGGCCCGCTGGGGGCGCCCCGAGTCGCCTCAGCCGCCGCTCATGTTCATGAAGCGCAACACCTGCACCTCGCCGGCGGCGCTGAATTCATGGCGCGCCGGCTTGCGCTGGAGCGCCTCGCCTATCGCTTCCAGCAACGGCCCGTCGTGCAGCGGGTGGCGGCGCAGCAGCGCGCGCAGGTCGAGCGAATGCTCGTGACCGAGACACAGCAGCAGGCGGCCCTCGACGGTCAGGCGCAGGCGGTTGCAGGTGGCGCAGAAGTTGTGCGAGTGCGGCGAGATGAAGCCGATGCGTGTCTGCGGATGCTCGACCAGGCGCACGTAGCGCGCCGGCCCGCCGCTCTGCTCGGCGCTGTCGAGCAAGGCGTGGCGCTGGGCGATCAGCGCGCGTACTTCGTCGCTGGAGCAGAAGCTCTCGCCACGTTCGCGTCCGACCTGGCCCAGCGGCATCTCCTCGATGAAGCTGATGTCCAGGCCGCGGGCGATGGCGAAGTCCACCAGCGCCGGCACTTCATCGGCATTGCGCCCCTTCATCACCACCGCGTTCAGCTTGATCCGGCGGAAACCGGCGGCCTGGGCGGCGTCGATGCCGGCCAGCACCTTGTCCAGCTCGCCGTTGCGGGTGATCGCCCGGAAACGCGCCGGATCGAGGGTGTCGAGGCTGATGTTCAGACGCGCCAGGCCAGCGTCGTACAACGACCGGGCGTAGCGCACCAGTTGCGAGCCGTTGCTGGTCATGCACAGTTCGCGCAATCCCGGCAGCGCCGCCAGGCGCTCGCACAGGCCGACGATGCCGGGCCGCACCAGCGGCTCGCCGCCGGTCAGGCGCAGCTTGCGCACGCCGCCGGCGACGAACAGCCGGGCGACCCGCTCGATCTCCTCCAGGGTCAGCACCTGCTGGCGCGGCAGGAAGCGCATGTCTTCGGCCATGCAGTAGACACAGCGGAAGTCGCAACGGTCGGTGACCGACAGGCGCAGGTAGTCGATCTGTCGGCCTTGGCCATCGATCCAGTCGGTCATGTCCTGGGTACTCCGGTTGATGTTCGGGAGGAAGACGGAAACAACGGCGGCGAAACCTATTGCACCAGCGCCCCATCCGCGCCCTCGAAGGCGAAGCCCTCGATGCGGGCGTCTCCCGCCAGCACGCCGATGTACTGCCCCACCGCTCGCTGCAACACCTGCGCCTGCAGGTGCGCGGCGATCTGCGCGCGGGCCGCCTCGAAGCCGAGCGGTTCGCCGCCCTCGCGCGCCAGCAGCTCCACCACATGCAGGCCATAGCGGCTTTCCAGCGGATGTTCGAGCAACCCGGGGGCGCGACGCAGCAGGCGCTTCTCGAATTCGGGGACGGTCTGCCCCGGCTCGATCCAGCCGAGGTCGCCACCCTCCTCCTTCGACGGGCAGGCGGAGAAACGCCGGGCCAGGTCGACGAAGCGCTCGGGATGCCCACGCAGCTCGTCGAGCAGCTCCGCGGCCTGCTTGCGCGCCGTCTCGCGGCCTTCCAGGTCGTCCGGCGCGCAGGCCAGCAGCACATGGCGCAATTGCAGGCGCCAGGGGCCGAGCAGGCGCCCCGGATTGGCCACGTACCAGGTCCGGCAGGCGTCTTCGTCGGCTTCCGGGACCTGCACCTCTTCCTCCAGCAATTGGCGGATGCGCGCTTCCTCCGGCGTCTCGCCGTCTTCGCAGCGGGCCTCGATGCCCAGCGCGTCGGCCCGTTGCAGGAGCAACTGGCGGACGATCAGCGCACGGCAGGCGGCCTCCAGCGCCAGCGCGTAGCTGTCCGCCGGGTGGTATTGCAGCTCGCGGGCCAGCAGGTCTTCGCCGATGGCCACGCCGTTGACCTTCAGTTGCGGCAGTTCGACCTTCTCGACGCGTTCTTCGTAGTGGGAGCAACTCATGATCGATCACCTCGGTTCGGCGGGCCGGCGCCGGATGCGCCGGCCGCCCAGGGTTCAGGCAGGACGTTTCTGGCGCACGATCTGGTAGCGCCGGCCCAGGTACCACACCGGCGCGCTGACGATGTGCACCAGGCGAGTGAAGGGGAACAGCACGAACAGGGTCAGGCCCAGGCCGACGTGCAGCTTGTAGACCAGGCCCACCGGCGCGATGGCTTCGGCCGCCGCCAGCGGACGCAGGGTGACGATGGCCTGGGCCCAGTCGGCGAGCATCACCATCACCGAGCCATCCATGTGATGGGTCGAGGCGACGATGGTGGAGAGGCCGAGGATCAGCTGGGCGTAGAGCACCAGCAGGATCATCAGGTCGGAGGCGTTGCCGGTGGCGCGCACCCGCGCGTCGGTCAGGCGGCGCAGGATCAGTCCGCTCAGGCCGATGAAGCAGAGCACGCCGAAGAAGCCGCCGGAGACCATCGCCAGCAGTTGCTTGTTCTCGGTGCTGATCAGGTGGTGGTAGACCGAGGCCGGGGTCAGCAGGCCGACGAAGTGGCCGGCGAGGATGAACAGCACGCCGACGTGGAACAGGTTGCTGTATACCCGCATGCCCTTCTTGCTGAGCATCTGGCTGGAACCGGCCTTCCAGGTGTACTGCGAGAGGTCGAAGCGCGCCCAGCTGCCGACCAGGCAGATCAGCAGCGCGACATAGGGATAGATCCCGAAGAACAGAAGATTGGTCGACATGCTCAGACTCCTTCGCGGGCCGCGCGGTACTGCATCTGCGGTACCGGCTGGGCGACCCATTGCAATGGTTGTTCGGTGGACGCCGTCGGACGGCGGCCACTGCTCGACGGGCAACCGCCGGCAGGGTCGGTGAAGCTCACCGGGGTTTCCTCCCAGGCCCGGTCGATGGCCTCCAGGCTGTCGTCGCGCTGTTCCTGGGCCTGGTCGCGACGCAACGCGCCGAGGTCCGGGCGTTCGCCGCCGAGTTCCAGCAGCGCCTCGAAGATCGCCGCGTAGGCGCTGCCGCGCTCCTCCAGGCGCAGCGCCAGCAGGCCGAGGATGTGCGCCACTTCGGCGAGCCCCTCGCTGGCCGCCGCGAACGGCAGCAGCGACAGGTATTCGAGGTACAGCGGCAGGTAGTCCGGCAGCTCCGGTACGTCGATCTGCAGGCCGGCCCGGGTGTAGCGGTCGAGTAGGTCGACCATCGCCTGGCCACGGTCGCGGCTCTCGCCGTGGACGTGCTCGAAGAGCAGCAGCGAGACCGAGCGGCCGCGTTCGAAGAGACCGTCGTAGCGCGCCTGGACGTCCAGCAGGTCGCCCTGGCCGAGCTCGTTGAGCAGCGCCGCGAGGCCGTCGCGCAGCGCTTCGGGCAGTTCGCAGGTGCGAATCAGCGCATGCAGGCCGAGACTCTCCTCGCGCAGCTCGGCGCGCGGATAGTCGAGCAGCAGGGCGAGCAGGCGGAACAGTTGGCTATGATCGTTCATGGCGCTCACTCCTGGATCTGCACGACCTGGATCACGTCGCGGCGGTTGGTCGGCTTGCCGCCGAACAGGTTGACGGCGGAGTTGCTGCCGCCGGAACAGCCGTTGCCGAAGCTGAAGCCGCAGCCGGAACGCTCGGCGAAGGCATCGGAGAGCGCTTCCTCGCGGTGCGCGCTGGGGATCACGAAGCGATCCTCGTAGTTGGCGATGGCCAGGTAGCGGTACATCTCCTCCACCTGCTCCACGCTCAACCCGACCTTGGCCAGCACTTCCAGGTCCTGGCGGCCTTCGACGTGCTCGGCGCGCTTGTAGGCGCGCATCGCCAGCAGGCGCTTGAGCGCCAGCAGCACCGGCGCGGTGTCGCCGGCGGTGAGCAGGTTGGCCAGGTACTGCACGGGAATGCGCAGCGACTCGACGTCCGGGATCACCCCGTCGCTGCCGATGTGCCCCTCGGCGGCGGCGTTCTGGATCGGCGACAGCGGCGGCACGTACCAGACCATCGGCAGCGTGCGGTATTCCGGGTGCAGCGGCAGGGCCAGCTTCCAGTCCATCGCCAGCTTGTACACCGGCGACTTCTGCGCCGCCTCGATGACGCTGTCGGCCACCCCGTCCTTGCGCGCCTGGGCGATCACCGCCGGGTCGAACGGATCGAGGAAGATCTCCAGCTGCTTCTCGTACAGCTCGCGCTCGTTCTCGCAACTGGCCACTTCGTGGATGCGGTCGGCGTCGTAGAGCAGCACGCCGAGGTAGCGGATGCGCCCGACGCAGGTCTCCGAGCAGACGGTGGGCTGGCCGGCCTCGATGCGCGGGTAGCAGAAGATGCACTTCTCGGACTTGCCGCTCTTCCAGTTGAAATAGATCTTCTTGTACGGGCAGCCGGAGATGCACATCCGCCAGCCGCGGCACTTGTCCTGGTCGATCAGGACGATGCCGTCCTCCTCGCGCTTGTAGATCGCCCCGCTCGGGCAGGACGCCACGCACGCCGGGTTCAGGCAGTGCTCGCAGAGGCGCGGCAGGTACATCATGAAGGTGTTCTCGTACTCACCGTAGATGTCCGCCTGGACCTGGTCGAAGTTCTTGTCCTTGCGCCGCCTGGCGAACTCGGTGCCGAGGATCTCCTCCCAGTTCGGGCCCCACTCGATCTTCTCCATGCGCTGCCCGGAGACCAGCGAGCGCGGGCGCGCCACCGGCTGGTGTTCGGCCTTGGGTGCGGTATGCAGGTGCTGGTAGTCGAAGTCGAACGGTTCGTAGTAGTCGTCGATCTCCGGCAGGTCGGGGTTGGCGAAGATGTTCGCCAGCACGCGGAACTTGCCGCCGATGCGCGGGCGGATCGAACCGTCCGCCGCGCGCACCCAGCCGCCCTTCCACTTCTCCTGGTTTTCCCATTCCTTCGGGTAGCCGATCCCGGGCTTGGTCTCGACGTTGTTGAACCAGGCGTACTCCATGCCTTCGCGGCTGGTCCAGACGTTCTTGCAGGTGATCGAGCAGGTGTGGCAACCGATGCATTTGTCGAGGTTCAGCACCATGCCGACTTGCGAACGAATTTTCATGGCGTCTCTCCTCAAATGTCCTGGGGCAGCGGTTGCGGCAGGGCGTCGCCACCGAGTCCGCCGTGGCGGGGTTCGTCCAGCCAGTCGACCTTGCTCATCTTGCGCACCACGACGAACTCGTCGCGGTTGCAGCCGACCGTGCCGTAGTAGTTGAAGCCCCAGGCCTGCTGGGCGTAGCCGCCGATCATGTGGGTGGGCTTGAGCACCACGCGGGTCACCGAGTTGTGGTGGCCGCCACGGGTGCCGGTGGTCTCGCTGCCAGGTACGTTCACGATGCGTTCCTGGGCGTGGTACATCATCACCATGCCGTCCTTGACCCGCTGGCTGACCACCGCGCGGCAGGTCGCCGCGCCGTTGGCGTTGAACACCTCGACCCAGTCGTTATCGACGATCCCGGCCCTGGCCGCGTCGTGCTCGCTGAGCCAGATGATCGGACCGCCGCGCGACAGGGTGAGCATCAGCAGGTTGTCGCTGTAGGTGGAGTGGATGCCCCATTTCTGGTGCGGGGTGATCCAGTTCAGGGTGATCTCCGGGTTGCCGTTGGGCTTCCTGTTCAACAGCTTCTCGGTGGTCCGGGTGTTGACCGGCGGCCGGTAGCTGACGAAGCCTTCGCCGAACGCCTGCATCCACGGGTGGTCCTGGTAGAACTGCTGGCGACCGGTGATGGTGCGCCACGGGATCAGCTCGTGGACGTTGGTGTAGCCGGCGTTGTAGCTGACGTGCTCGTCCTCGAGGCCGGACCAGGTCGGACTGGAGATGATCTTGCGCGGCTGTACCTGGATGTCGCGGAAGCGGATCTTCTCGTCTTCCTTGGGCAGCGCCAGGTGGGCATGCTCGCGGCCGGTGATCTTCGACAGCGCTTCCCAGGCCTTGACCGCGACCTGGCCGTTGGTTTCCGGAGCCAGGGCGAGGACCACCTCGGCGGCGTCGATGGCGCTGTCGATGCGCGGCCGGCCCTGGCTGACGCCGCTCTCGACGACGCGGTGGTTGAGGTCGCCGACCAGCTTCACTTCCTTCTCGGTGTTCCAGCCGATGCCCTTGCCGCCGTTGCCCAGCTTGTCCAGCAGCGGACCGAGCGAGGTGAACTTGCGATAGACGTTCGGGTAGTCGCGCTCGACCAGATGCAGCGTCGGCAGGTTGCGCCCCGGCATCGGCTCGCACTCGCCCTTCTTCCAGTCATGGCCGTCGCCGCCGAACGGCTGCGCCAGCTCGGTGGGGGTGTCGTGCAGCAGCGGCACCGTGACCAGGTCCTGCTCCACGCCGAGGTGGCCTTCGGCGACGGCGGAGAACTTCTTCGCGATGGCCTTGTAGATCTCCCAGTCGCTCCTGGCTTCCCAGGCCGGATCGGTGGCCGCCGACAGCGGATGGATGAAGGGGTGCATGTCGGAGGTGTTGAGGTCGTCCTTCTCGTACCAGGTAGCGGTCGGCAGGACGATGTCCGAGTACATGCAGGTGGAGGACATGCGGAAGTCCAGGGTGGTGACCAGGTCGAGCTTGCCCTCGGCGCCGTCGTCGACCCAGTCGACCTCGGTGGGACGCGGACCGCCGGCCTTGCCGAGGTCATCGTTCATCACCCCGTTCTTCGCCCCGAGCAGGTACTTGAGCATGTACTCGTGGCCCTTGCCGGAGGAGCCCAGCAGGTTGGAACGCCAGATGAACATGTTGCGCGGGAAATTCTGCGGATCGTCCGGCGATTCGCTGGCGAAACGCAGGCCGCCGCTCTTCAGTTCGCGCACCACGTAGTCGGCGACCGGCAGGCCGGCGGCCTCGGCCTCGGCGGCGATGCGCAGCGGGTTGCGGTTCAGTTGCGGCGCCGACGGCAGCCAGCCGAGGCGTTCGGCCTGGATGTTGTAGTCCAGGGCGTGTTCGGCGAAGCGACTGGCGTCGGCCAGCGGCGACAGCACCTCGTGCATCGACAGTTTCTCGTGACGCCATTGCGAGCTGTGCAGGTAGAAGAAGCTGGTGCCGTTCATCTGCCGCGGCGGCCGGCTCCAGTCCAGGCCGAAGGCCAGCGGCGCCCAGCCGGTCTGCGGGCGCAGCTTCTCCTGGCCGACATAGTGCGCCCAGCCGCCGCCGCTCTGGCCGATGCAGCCGCACATCATCAGCATGTTGATGACCGCGCGGTAGTTCATGTCCATGTGGTACCAGTGGTTCATCGCCGCGCCGATGATCACCATCGCCTTGCCGCGGGTCTTGTCGGCGCTGTCGGCGAACTCGCGGGCGACCTGCGTCGCGCGCGCCGCCGGGACGCCGGTGATGCGCTCCTGCCAGGCCGGGGTATAGGGCGTGTCGGCGTCCTCGTAGGAGGTCGCCACGTTGTCGCCGCCCAGGCCGCGGTCGATGCTGTAGTTGGCCATCTGCAGGTCGTAGACGGTGGCCACCCGCAGGCGCTTGCCGTCCGCCGCGACGATCTCGCGGAACGGCACCCGGCGCAGCAGTACCTCGTCGTTGGCGACGCCCTTGAAGTGCGGGTGCTCCTGCCCGGCGAAGTACGGGAAGGCCACCTCGCAGGCATGTTCCGGGCCATCGAGCAGCGACAGTTGCAGGCGCGTCTGGTCACCGCTCCTGCCGTCCAGCTCGGCGATGTTCCACTTGCCCGACTCGCCCCAGCGGTAGCCGATGGCGCCGGTGGGCGAGACCAGCCCGCCGCTGCGCTCGTCGTAGGCGATGGTCTTCCACTCGGGGTTGTTGTCCTGGCCGAGGTTGTCGGCCAGGTCGGCGGCGCGCAGGTAGCGGGTCGGCTTGAACGCGCCGCCGGCATGTTCCTCCAGCAACACCAGCATCGGCATGTCGGTGTACTGGCGGCAGTAGTCGACGAAGTAGGCGCTCGGCCGGTCGAGGTGGAACTCCTTCAGGATCACGTGACCGAAGGCCATGCCCAGCGCAGCGTCGGTGCCCTGCTTGGGGTTGAGCCAGAGGTCGGTGAGCTTGGCCACCTCGGAATAGTCCGGGGTGATGGAGACGGTCTTGGTGCCCTTGTAGCGCACCTCGGTGAAGAAGTGCGCGTCCGGGGTCCGCGTCTGCGGCACGTTGGAGCCCCAGGCGATGATGTAGCTGGAGTTGTACCAGTCGGCCGACTCCGGCACGTCGGTCTGTTCGCCCCAGATCTGCGGGCTGGCCGGCGGCAGGTCGCAGTACCAGTCGTAGAAGCTCAGGCAGACCCCGCCGATCAGCGACAGGTAGCGGGCGCCGGCGGCGTAGCTGACCATCGACATAGCCGGGATCGGCGAGAAGCCGATCACCCGGTCCGGACCGTAGGTCTTGGCGGTGTAGACGTTGGCCGCGGCGATGATCTCGGTGACTTCGTCCCAGCTGGAGCGGACGAAGCCGCCCAGGCCGCGCTGGCTCTTGTAGCTCTTCGCCTTGGCGGCGTCCTCGACGATGCTGGCCCAGGCGTCCACCGGGTCGCCGTGCCGTGCCCGCGCCTCGCGCCAGAGCTTGAGCAGCGGCTTGCGCACCTTCGGGTACTTCAGGCGGTTGGCGCTGTAGATGTACCAGGAGTAGCTGGCCCCGCGCGGGCAGCCGCGCGGCTCGTGGTTGGGCAGGTCCGGACGGGTGCGCGGGTAGTCGGTCTGCTGGGTTTCCCAGGTGATCAGGCCGTTCTTCACGTAGATCTTCCAGGAGCAGGAACCGGTGCAGTTCACCCCGTGGGTGGAGCGCACGATCTTGTCGTGCTGCCAGCGCTGCCGGTAGGCGCCTTCCCAGGCGCGGCTCTCGTTGCTGGTCTCGCCGTGGCCATCGGCGAATTCGCCCTGCTTCTTCTTGAAGAACTGCAGGCGGTCGAGCAGGTGACTCATCTTGATCTCCTCACCCGGTCTGTGCCGGGCGTTACAACGCTAATCAGGGGTTGCCGCGGGCTGCTGCCGACGGTCTCAACAGGGACTCTCCGCACCCTTGCGCGCGTACCACCACCAGGTGGCGACGATGCAGCTCAGGTAGTAGGCGATGAACACGTAGAGGGCGCCCTCGGCGCTGCCGGTCATGTGCAGCGAGGTGCCGAACGCCTTCGGGATGAAGAACCCGCCGAAGGCGCCGATGGCGGCGGAGAAGCCGATCACCGCGGCCGACTCCATGCTCGCGTTGCGCGCCGCGCCGGCTTCGTCGGCCTGGCCGTCGCGCACCCGCCGGGCCCACTCGTTGCGGAAGATCACCGGGATCATGCGGAAGGTGGAGCCGTTGCCGATACCGGCGAAGAAGAACAGCAGGATGAAGGCGCCAAGGAAGCCGAAGAAGTTGCCCTGGCCGCCGTCGCCCGGCAGGAAGGCGATCACCGCGAACACCCCGCCGATCATCAGCGCGTAGTTCCACAGGGTGATCCGCGCGCCGCCGAACTTGTCCGCCAGCCAGCCGCCCAGGGGCCGGCTGAGGGCGCCCACCAGCGGACCGAGGAAGGCATATTGCAGCGGGTTGACGTCGGGGAACTGGGTCTTGCTGAGCATCGCGAAGCCGGCCGAGAAGCCGATGAAGGAGCCGAAGGTGGCCACGTACAGCCAGCACATCAGCCAGTTGTGCTTGCGCTTGAAGATCACCGCCTGGTCGCGGAACGAGGCCTTGGCGTCGGCGATGTCGTTCATCCCGAACCAGGCCGCGACCGATACCACGGCGATGAACGGCACCCAGATCCAGCCGGCGTTCTGCAGCCACAGGCGGCCGCCGTCGCCGAGCTGCTGCGGCTCGCCGCCGAAGGCGCCGAACAGGCCGCCGGCCACCGCCAGCGGCACGGCGAACTGCATCACCGAGACGCCGAGGTTGCCGAGCCCGGCGTTCAGGCCGAGGGCGGTGCCCTGCTGGCTCTTCGGATAGAAGAAGCTGATGTTGGACATGCTCGAGGCGAAGTTGCCGCCGCCGAAGCCGCAGAGCAGCGCGATCAGGGCGAACACCCAGTACGGGGTGCTCGGGTCCTGCACGGCGAAGCCCAGCCAGATGCACGGGATCAGCATCGAGGCGGTGCTCAGGGCGGTCCAGCGACGGCCGCCGAAGATCGGCACCATGAACGAATAGAACACCCGCAGGGTGGCGCCGGAGATCGACGGCAGCGCCGCGAGCAGGAACAGCTGGTCGTTGCTGAAGGCGAAGCCGGCGCTGTTCAGGCGCACGGTCACCGTGCTCCAGATCATCCACACGGCGAAGGCGAGCAGCAGCGCGGGAATCGAGATCCACAGGTTGCGGCTGGCGATGCGCTTGCCGCTGCGCGCCCAGAACTCGGGGTCCTCGGGGCGCCAGTCGAGCAGCAGCGGTCCCCGTGCGGCTTTCAGTTGGGTATTGGCGATCATGCCCATGACGGCATTACCTCAGGAGTGGGTGGGAAGGGTGGGAGGAAGGTCGACGTCGGCCGAGGCGGCCTGGCCGTCGATGCGGCGCTGCTGCTTGATCGCGTAGTGCATCCAGACCATGCAGACCACGGTCAGGCCGAACAGCAGCATGAAGCAGGAGGAGCGCACGCCGATGTGGTCGGCGGCGTAGCCGAAGAGGATCGGCAGGCAGAAGCCGCCGAGGCCGCCGATCACCCCGACCATGCCGCCGACGGTGCCCATGTTGCTCGGGTAGTAGTCGTGGATGATCCGGTACACGCTGGCCTTACCGAAGCCCTGGGCGATGCCGACGACGAACACCAGGAAGGTGAACAGCCAGACGTTCAGGCCGATGCCCAGGCTGAGGTCGCCCTGGATGCCGTGGATGGTCATGGTGGTCTGCGGGTAGGAGAGGAAGAACAGGCACACCAGGCAGACCCAGAACACGCCCCAGTTCACCGAGCGCGCGCCGTAGTGGTCGCTGAACCAGCCGCCGAGGGCGCGGATCAGGCCGGACGGCAGGGTGAACAGCATGGTGATGAAGGACGCGGTCTTCAGGTCCAGGCCGTACTCGGCGATGTAGTACTTCGGCAGCCACAGGGCCAGGGCGACGAAGCCGCCGAAGACGAAGAAGTAGTAGAGGCCGAAGCGCCACACGCGCAGCTCGCCGAGCGGCGCCAGTTGCCTGGCCAGGGTCGGCCGCTGGCTGGTCTCGGCGGCGCCCTTGAGGTGCGCCGGATCGGTCCAGGTGAACAGCCAGAACAGCACGGCGGTGACCAGCATGGCCACCGAGTAGACCTGCGGCACCATGCGCCAGCCGAAGGCGACCACGATCATCGGCGCCACTAGGTTGGTGATCGCCGCGCCGGCATTGCCAGCACCGAAGATGCCCATCGCGGTGCCCTGGCGCTCCTTCTCGAACCAGGCCGAGGTGTAGGCGATGCCGACCGCGAAGGAGCCGCCGGCCAGGCCGACGAACAGGCCGAGCACCAGGTAGTGCCAGTACTGGCTGGCGAAGGCCAGGCCGTAGATGGGGATGGCCACCAGCAGCATGTGGATGAAGAACACGATGCGGCCGCCGAAGCGGTCGGTGATCAGGCCCAGCGGCAGGCGCACCAGGGAGCCGGTGAGGATCGGCAGGGCGACCATCAGGCCGAACTGGGATTCGCTCAGGCCGAGCTCGTCCTTGATGCGGATGCCGATGATCGAAAACATCGTCCACACGGCGAAATTCACCGCGAAGGACAAGGTACTCATGCCGAGGACGGAGTACTGTTTCTGACGTAGGGAAGCCATGGCTAAACTCTCTGCACGGACAGCGTTCAGCGAGAGCCTAGGGAAGGCGTTCCTATGCAAATTTGATAGGAATCAATGAAATACCGGCCGTTCCGTGCCTAGATGCGCGCCCCTACCTCGAAAGAGGTATGGCTGAAATTATTGCGCAACTTACTGTTTTAAAAGGTTTTTTCCATGAACAAGGCGACCGCGTCGGACGCTGACCAGCGGGACAGATTCTTTGGAGGTAGTGACAGGGCCGGAAAGCCGATCCTGCGCCGCTCCCTGGTAGTCCGCTTCGGCTGCTACCTCACCCTGCTGGTATCGCTGGCGCTGATCGGGATGTTCAGCGCCCTGCTCTTCGCCGACTACACGCACCAGGACGCCGCGGTGATCAACCACGCCGGCTCGTTGCGCATGCTCACCTACCGGGTCGCCCTGGAGCCCAGCCTGGAAGGCCGCCAGGCGCTGCTCGGGACCCTCGGCGACCGCCTCGACAGCGGCGACATCCGCCGCCTGCTGCAACGCCAGGACGCCGACGACCCGATCCGCCAGCTGCACCAGGAGCTGCGCGAGGGCCTGGCGCGCCTGGACCCGCGCGCGCTGCCCGGACGCGACGTGCTGGACGCCTACGTCGGCGACATCGACCGTTTCGTCGGCATCCTCCAGGCCAAGGCCGAGCGCCGCTCGCAACTGCTCAGCACGGTGCAGGGCCTGTGCCTGTTCCTCAGCCTGCTGGTGGTGTTCGTCACCCTCTACGACCTCAGTTACCACGTCATCGGCCCGCTGCGCGAACTCACCAGCACCGCCCGCCGCCTGGGCCGCGGCGAGCTGGACGCGCGGGTCACCTACAGCGGCGAGGACGAACTGGCGCAGCTGGGTGAGCGCTTCAACCAGATGGCCGGCGAGCTGAAGAGCATCTACGGCGATCTGGAAGAGCGCGTGGAGGACAAGACCCGCGCCCTCTCGCAGAGCCACCAGCGCCTCGAACTGCTCTACGCCAGCGCCCGCCGGCTGGGCGAGAACCCCTACGACAATCGCACCCTGCAACCGCTGCTGAACCAGTTGGAGAAAGTGCTCGACGCCGGCCGCGTGACCCTCTGCCTGAACAAGGACGGGGTCGAGCGCGCCTACAGTTCGCTGACCACCACCGAGCGCCCGGCGGACTTCTGCCTGCAGGGCGACTGCGGTAGCTGCCGCGAGCAGGCCAGCGCCTGCGACCAGCCCTCGACCCTGGCCCAGCCGCTGCTGATGCAGCCGCTGTCGATCGCCGGGCACCGCTTCGGCGAGCTGTTCATCGAGAGCCGCGGCGCTCGCCTGGAGAACTGGCAGCAGCAACTGATCGAGACCTTCTGCGACAACATCGCCCGCACCTTCGCCCTGTCCCTGCAACAGGAACAGGAAAGCCGCCTGGCCCTGTTCGCCGAGCGCGGCACCATCGCCCGCGAATTGCACGACTCGCTGGCGCAGTCGCTGTCCTACCTGAAGATCCAGGTCAGCCGCCTGGGCACCCTGCTCAAGCGCGAGGCGCCGGCGCAGAAGATCGAGGACACCCTCGAGGAGCTGCGCGAAGGCCTCAACGGCGCCTACCGGCAACTGCGCGAACTGCTCACCACCTTCCGCCTCAGCCTCGACGAGCCGAGCCTGGAAGCCGCGCTGGGGAACGCCGTGGCCGAGTTCGGCGAGCGCGGCGAGGTGGCCATCGAGCTGGACAACCGCCTGCAACACGTGCCGCTGAGCCCCAACGAGGAAATCCACGTCCTGCAGATCGTCCGCGAGGCGCTGTCCAACGTGGTTCGCCATTCGCAGGCGCGGCGGGCCTGGGTGCGCCTGAGCAGCCAGGCCGACGGCCAGGTGAGCATCGCCGTTGAGGACGATGGCGTCGGCTTTGATCCGCAGCAGAACCGCAGCGGCCACTATGGGCTTACCATCATGCAGGAGCGCGGCCAGACCCTCGGCAGCCAGCTACGCTTCGAACCGCGCGCGCCGCACGGTACGCGAGTGCTCTTCAGCTTCGTGCCGAGCGCCCTGCAACCCTCCCCCGCCAAGGAGCAGACCCCATGACGGACATGCCAGCCACCGCCGACGAACCGGTTCGCCTGCTGCTGGTGGACGACCACCCGATGATGCGCAAGGGCGTCGCCCAGCTGCTCGAGCTGGAAGACGACCTCAGCGTGGTCGGCGAGGCCGGCAGCGGCGAGGAGGCCCTGCGCCTGGCCGCCGCGCTGGACCCGGACATGATCCTGCTGGACCTGAACATGAAGGGCATGAACGGCCTGGACACCCTGCGCGCGTTGCGCGAGGCCGGTGTCGACGCGCGCATCGTGGTGTTCACCGTGTCCGACGACAAGGGCGACGTGGTCAACGTCCTGCGCGCCGGCGCCGACGGCTACCTGCTCAAGGACATGGAGCCGGAGCGCCTGCTCGAGCACATCCGCCAGGCCGCCACCGGACAGATGACCCTGAGCCCGCAGCTGACCCAGATCCTCGCCCAGGCCCTGCGGGGCGACGACCGCTCGAAGAGCCTCGACGAGCTGACCGAGCGCGAACGGCAGATCCTCCGCCAGATCGCCCACGGCTACAGCAACAAGATGATCGCGCGAAAGCTGGACATCACCGAAGGCACGGTGAAGGTCCATGTGAAGCGGGTGCTGCACAAGCTGGGCATGCGCTCGCGGGTCGAGGCCGCGGTGTGGGCGGTGGAGAACGACCTGGTGTGAGCCGGACCGCCGCTTGACTCCGGTCAAGAAGCCCGGCGCCGCGCTGCGTCGATACTGGAGGCTTCCTTCCACGAGGCGTCCGTCATGATGTTCGAGCGCAGTCCCGACGATCCCCTTCCCCTGGTCTACGCCTGCTCCGGCTGCTCCAACGTGGCGCAACTGGCCAACGACCTCGCGCTGCGCCTGGACCGCGCCCGGCTGGCGGAGATGTCCTGCATCGCCGGGGTCGGCGGCGACGTCCCGCTGCTGGTTCGCCGGGCCCGCTCCGGCCGGCCGATCCTGGCCCTCGACGGTTGTCCCCTGCACTGCGTGAAAGGCTGCCTGGCGCGCCATGAGGTCACGCCGACCCTGCACCTGACCCTCAGCGAGCACGGCCTGAAGAAACGCTACGGCGAGGACTGCGAGACAGGGGACGCCGAGCGCCTGTTCGTCGAACTGGAGCGACTGCTGGCGCAGGGCGGCGCACGGCGTTGCGAATGATCGCCGGCATCCTTGCCCGCCCCGCGGAGCACGGTCCCGCGCCCGTCGGCTTGCAAGGCTCATCCGCCAGGTGCCCGCCCCCGCGCCACGCCCGCGGCACGCCACTACGCTAGGATGTCCTTTCGGCTTCGAAGAAAGGACATTTGCATGCTGATCGGTGCGCTGCTGATCCTCACCTGGGTCATCCTCCTGGTCCGTTACCCGGCCAAGGCCCTGCCGGTCTCCCTGGCGGCCCTCGCCGGGCTCGGCCTGGTGGCGGCCTGGGTGGTCTGGCAGGACAACGACGAAAGCCGCCACCTGCAACGCCAGGAACTGCGCCTGAGCTATGCGCCGGAACGCTGCCCGGTGGACCGCCCGCTGGCGGTCGAGCTGAAGAACGGCAGCGACCGTCCGTTGCTGGAACTACGCTGGAGGATTGCCGCCTACCGGCCCGGCGACAGCGTCAACCTGGCCGACACCAGCTTCGACAGCCCGCGCTACCGGGCGCCGAGCGCCCTGCTCGGCGGCGACAGCTGGCACGACTGCCTGCCGCTGCCACCGCTGCGGCCAGGCTATCGCGCCAGCACCCTGGAATTCCGCGCCGAACGCCTGGACGGGCGTTTCGGCGATTGACCGAGGGGAGGACCCGATGGAAACCCGCCACCTGTTCGACCAGGGCTCCGCTGCCTACGCCAGCGCCCGCCCGCATTATCCCGACGCGCTCTACCGCCATCTTGCCGGACTCTGCGGCCAGCGCCGGCGCGCCTGGGACTGCGCCTGCGGTACCGGCCAGGCCGCGCTCGGCCTGGCACAGTACTTCGGCGAAGTCCTCGCCAGCGACACCAGCACGCAGCAGATCGAACACGCCACGCTCCATCCGGGCATCCGCTACAGCGTGCAGGACGCCGAAGCCACCGACTATCCCGCCGCCGCCTTCGACCTGGCCTGCGTGGCCCAGGCCTGGCACTGGTTCGATCATCCACGCTTCAACCGCGAGTTGCTGCGCGTACTGCGCCCCGGCGGGGTGTTCGCCGCCTGGGGCTACAGCTGGTTCAGCATCGAGGCCGGGATCGACGCCGCCATCGACGAGGAATACCTGCGGCCGATCCGCCCGTACTGGGCCGGGCGGAATCGCCTGCTGTGGAACGCCTACCGGGATCTCGAGCTGCCACTGGAGGAACTCCCGGCCCCGGCCTTCGTCATCGAGCAGCAGTGGACCCTGGCCCAGTTGTTCGACTACATGGCCACCTGGTCGGCCAGCCGGCTGTGCCGCGAGGCGCAGGGCAACGCCTTCGTGCGCCAGGCCCTGCAGCGGGTCGCCGCGCAGTGGGGCGATCCGAGGACGGCGCGCCGGGTGCGCATGCCGCTGATGCTGCGTATCGCCCGCAAGAACGATTGAACGCCGTCGGAGGTTTTCCGCGAGCGCCGAATCCAGTACGGTAGGCCGTCCTCTCCCAAAGGAAGCCGTCCATGAGCCAACCCGTCGCCCTCATCACCGGCTGCTCCAGCGGCATCGGCCGCGCCCTGGCCGAGGCGTTCCAGGCCGCCGGCTACCGGGTCTGGGCCAGCGCGCGCAAGGAAGACGACGTGCGCGCCCTGGCCGAGGCCGGCTTCCAGGCGGTACAGCTGGATGTCAACGACGACGCCGCGCTGGCCCGGCTGGCCGGGGAGCTGGAAGTCGAAGCCGCCGGCCTCGACGTACTGGTCAACAACGCCGGCTACGGCGCCATGGGTCCGTTGCTGGACGGCGGCGTCGAGGCCATGCGCCGGCAGTTCGAGACCAATGTGTTCGCCGTGGTCGGCGTGACCCGCGCGCTGTTCCCGCTGCTGAGGCGCAAGTCCGGCCTGGTGGTCAACGTCGGCAGCGTCTCCGGCGTGCTGGTCACGCCCTTCGCCGGCGCCTACTGCGCCTCCAAGGCCGCGGTGCACGCGCTGAGCGATGCCCTGCGCCTGGAGCTGGCGCCGTTCGGCGTCGAGGTGCTGGAAGTGCAGCCGGGCGCCATCGCCTCGAACTTCGGCGCCAGCGCCAGCCGCGAGATGGACAGCGTGGTCGACGAACGCTCGCCCTGGTGGCCATTGCGTCGGCAGATCCAGGCGCGCTCCGCGGCGTCCCAGGACAATCCCACGCCCGCTGCTGATTTCGCCCGCCAGTTGCTCGCCGCCGTGCAGCGCCGCCCGCGTCCCGCGCTGGTGCGCATCGGCAACGGCAGCCGGGCCTTGCCGGCGCTGGCCCGCTGGCTGCCGCGCGGTCTGCTGGAACGGGTACTGAAGAAGCGCTTCGGCCTCGACACGCGCCTATAGGGGAACCGCCATGGACGCCGCTCTTCCCGTCCGCATCCGCTATTACGCCCTGGCCGGCATCGCCGCGGCGATCCTGCTCAACGTGCTGCTGCGCGGGGTGGTCCGTTTCGGCGGACTGCCGGCCAGCCTGCTGATCGCCGCCGTCATCGCCGGCGGCCTGGCCTGGTGGTTCGCCCGCGCGCAGCGGCGCTGGCCGACCTGGGGCGAGCGCTTGCGCCTGATCAGCCTCTACGGCGGGGTACTCGGCGTGCTCTACCTGCTGCTGGTCGGTCTCGCCTCGCTGAAGGGCGATCCCAGCCCGGCGGCGCTGCTGATCGTGGTGCTGCACTACCTGTGCTACCCGGCGCTGTTGCTGGTGTTCTTCTCCGGCAGGGTTTACGGATTTTTCCTACGCTAGAAAGTGAAATTCCCCCAACGAAATCTTCACATTCTCTTCAGGTCGCCTTGACCCATCGTCGCCTAGTGTTGGCCACCCAACGCACGAGGCCGACATGTCCCGCTCCCCGCTCACCTGGCTCCGCCTGCTGCTCGCCGCCGCCCTCGGCGCCTTCCTGCTCGGCGGCCCGCTGCACGCCGCCGAGGCGCCCGCGGGGCGTCCGCCGGCCTGGGCGCAACCGGTCGACCCTTCGATCAACCTCTACCGCATGAGCCCCACGCTCTACCGCAGCGCGCTGCCCAACGCGCAGAGCGTGGCGCTGCTGGAGCGCCTGCAGGTGAAGACGGTGGTCAGCTTCATCAAGGACGACGACCGCGCCTGGCTGGGCCAGGCGCCGGTACGGATAGTCAGCCTGCCGACCCACGCCGACCGGGTCGACGACACCGAGGTGCTCAGCGTCCTCCGCCAGTTGCAGGCCGCCGAGCGCGCAGGCCCGGTGCTGATGCACTGCAAGCACGGCAACAACCGCACCGGGCTGTTCGCCGCCATGTACCGCATCGTCGTGCAGGGCTGGGACAAGCAGGCCGCGCTGGAGGAAATGCAGCGCGGCGGCTTCGGCGACGAGGACGACATGGAGGACGCCAGCGCCTATGTGCGCGAGGCCGACGTCGACGGCCTGCGACTGGCGATGGCCAGCGGCGAATGCAGCCCGTCGCGCTTCGCCGTCTGCCATGTGCGCGAGTGGATGGCCCAGGCGCTCGACCGTTCTTAATCGCGCGCCCGGCCGAAAGGCTTGGTCCCGTCACGCAAGTTTGGCACCCTTGGGACTCGCCGCCGCACGCGGCGCCCCTTCGACAGCCGCGACGAGACTCCCCATGAGCGATGCCCCGACCTCCCCGCGCTTCAGCGCCGCCACCAGCACCCGCCTGCTCGACCACGCGCAACTGGACACGCTCTGCGCCGACTACGACGGCTTCCTCCTCGATCTCTGGGGCGTGGTGATGGACGGCGCCGAAGCCTTCCCCGGCGCCCTCGCCTGGCTCGCCCGGCGGTATGCCGAAGGCCGCCCGGTATGGTTCCTCAGCAACTCCTCCAGCAGCGTGGTGGAAATGAGCGTCGGCCTGGAACGCCTGGGCGTGCGCCGGGAATGGTTCGCCGGCATCACCACTTCCGGGCAACTGACCATCGACGCCCTGCTGCAGGTTCCGGAATACCAGCGCGGCGGTATCTACCTGGCCGGCGTCGGCCTGGCCCAGCAGACCTGGCCGGGGGAAATCCGCGAGCGCTTCGTCGACGACATCGCCCGGGCGGCGCTGATCGTCGGCGTCGGCAGCTTTCCCCAGGAAGAACTGGAACAGCGCTTCGCGCCCCTGCGCGGCGCCACCGACCTGCCGTTCCTCTGCGCCAATCCGGACCGCGTGGTGGTCTCCGGCGGGCGCACGGTGTACGGCGCGGGCATGCTCGCCGAGTTGTTCAGCGAAGAAGGCGGCCAGGTCAGCTGGTACGGCAAGCCCGACCCGGCGGCCTTCCGCGTCGCCCAGCGACAACTGGAGGCGCGCGGCGCGCGGCACATCCTGTTCGTCGGCGATTCGCTGGTGACCGATGTCCCCGGCGCCCTCGCCGCGCGCATCGACACCCTCTGGCTGGGCGCCACCGGCATCCACCGCGAGGCACTCGGCGCCGAGTTCAACGGCGCGCTCGACGAGGAGCGGGTCAGGTCGCTGCTGCACGGCTATCCGATCCGACCGCACTTTGCCGCGCCAGGGCTGGTCTGACCCTCAAAGGTCGGAAGAAGGATGCGCGCATGCACTGGCTGGACTACCTGCAATGGCCCGCCATGCTGGTCACGGTGGTGGCCGCCTGGCTGGTGGCGTCGGCGCACCGGCGGCGGCGCCAGGTCGGCTTCTGGGTGTTCCTCGCCAGCAACCTGCTGTGGATCGCCTGGGGCCTGTACGCCCAGGCCTATGCGCTGATCCTGCTGCAGGTCTGCCTGGCGGCGATGAACCTGCGCGGCACCCACCGCAACGAAGCGCCCCGGGACCCCGCCTGAGGCCCGCCAACGAAAACGCCCGCCATGACGGCGGGCGCTCGCCTTGCCCAGGCTGCGCTCAGTGCGCGCCCTCGTTCTTCTCCAGCGGCTGGCCGGCATAGATGCGCCGCACCAGCGGGCCGATGGACAGCCCCTGGAGCAGGATCGACACCAGCACCACGATGTAGGTCAGGCTGAGGATCAGGTCGCGCTCCGGCCCCAGCGGCAGGGACAGCGCCAGCGCCACCGAGACGCCGCCACGCAGCCCGCCCCAGACCAGGATACGGATGGTGCCCGCCGGCACCTGCCGGTTGGCGCCACGGAAGCGGCGCAGGACCAGGATCGCCGGGCCCACCGTGAGCAGCCGCGAGACCAGCACCGCGCCGCCGAGGGCGAAGGCCGCCGCCACGTGCAGCCAGGAGAACGGCAACAGCAGCAGCTCCAGGCCGATCAGGGCGAACAGCAGGGCGTTGAGGATCTCGTCGATCAGCTCCCAGAACTTGTCCACGTAGCGCCGGGTCTCGTCCGACATCGCGTAGTGGCGTCCGTGGTTGCCGATGATCAGCCCGGCCACCACCATCGCGATCGGCGCCGATACGTGCAGGCGCGCGGCCAGCGCGGCGCCGCCGATGACCAGGGCGAGGGTCAGCATGACCTCCACCTGGTACTGGTCGATGCCGCGCATCATCACGAACACGCCGTAGCCGAGCAGCGCGCCGAAGAGCACGCCACCGATGGCTTCCTGGACGAAGAGGATCGCCGTGGCGCCGACCGTGGGCGCCTCGCCGAGCTGGAGGATGCCGAGGATGATGGCGAACACCACCACCGCGGTGCCGTCGTTGAACAGCGACTCGCCGACGATGGTGGTCGCCAGCGGTTTCGGCGCGCCGGCGGACTTGAGGATGCCGAGCACGGCGATGGGGTCGGTCGGCGAGATCAGCGCGCCGAACAGCAGGCAGTAGATGAAATCCACCTGCCAGCCGAACAGCGGGAAGGTGTAGTAGGCCAGGCCGCCGATGACGAAGGTGGCGATCAGTACCCCGGCGGTGGCCAGCAGGCCGATCGGCCACTTGTAGCTGCGCAGGTCGGAGAGGTCGACGTGCAGCGCGCCGGCGAACAGCAGCGCGGGGAGGAACCAGGTCATCAGCACTTCGGAGAAATCGATGCGGCGGATGATCTCCTGCATCTCCACCTCGAGGATCGGATAGCCCAGCTCCGACAGGCCCTGCACGACCAGCGAGAACACCAGCGCCGTGGCCATCACGCCGATGGTCGGCGGCAGGCGGATGAAACGGTAGTTCACGTAGGTGAGCAGGGTGGTCAAGGCAATGAATGCCGCGACGAGATCGAGCATGACGCGGGTACTCCCTTAGCAGAAGGTAAAACACCTACCCCAAAAGGCCGATCCGTGAACCGTGGGGTGCGAATGTCTGGAAAAGCCCGAGAAAATTTCGGAACCGGCATCATAACCGCAGAAAAGCCCTGGGCGTCCAGCGCACCGATACGGTGCATGGAACGCCGTCGCCGCGGCGACGCCCTTCTCGCCCGCTCCCACGGGAAAATTTCTTCGTTCGCCGCCAGCCCAGGCGAGACGGCGGCTGCGGCCGTTTCCCCAGGCCTGGTCATGGCACAAGCATGGCCGTTGCGTTGAACCTCCTCGAACGACGAACGGTCAACCCTTTCAGGGCCGGGAATTCGGTGCCCATCCGAAGCCTTTGATTTCCGGCCTGTTTCCGCGCTTCGACGGAGCGCCCGACAGCGTAGCCAACGCTCATTCCGAAGGGAGTCCCGACCATGGTGAAAACCTGTGGCAAGGCCCTGCTCGGCCTCTGCGCCGCAGCCGCCGTACTGGCCTTGCTGATCCACTGGATCACCCCCGCGACCATCCTCCACTACCGCGAGGACCTGCTGTTCTACTTCCAGGCCCACCTGGTGCTGGTCTTCAGTTCGATGGCGGCCGCCCTGCTGGTCGGCGTGCCGGCTGGCATCCTGCTCAGCCGTCCCGGCATGCAGGCCCGGGCCGAACGCCTGATGCAGCTGTTCAACGTCGGCAACACCATCCCGCCGCTGGCGGTACTGGCCATCGCCCTGGCGATCATCGGCATCGGCAACGCCCCGGCGATCCTCGCCCTGTTCCTCGCCTCGCTGCTACCGATCGTGCGCAACACCTACGAGGGCCTGCGCAATGTCTCGCCGGCGCTGAAGGAAGCCGCCACCGGCATCGGCATGACGCCCAACCAGGTGCTGCTGCGGGTGGAGCTGCCGAACGCGATGCCGATCATCGTCGGCGGGGTGCGCGTGGCCCTGGCGCTGAACGTCGGCTCCGCGCCGCTGGCGTTCCTGATCGGCGCCAACAGCCTGGGCAGCCTGATCTTCCCCGGCATCTACCTGAACAACCACCAGCAACTGCTGCTCGGTGCCGCCTGCACCGCGCTCCTCGCCCTGCTGCTGGACGCCCTGGTGGTGCTGTTCAGCCGCACGTTCCTGGAACGCGGCCTGGCCGCCAGGGAGGCCTGATGAACCGACTGCTCCGATCCCTCTGCCTGGCTTGCGCCGGGCTCCTCGCCGCCGGCCTGGCGCAGGCGGAAACCCTGCGCATCGGCGGCAAGACCTTCACCGAACAGCGCATCCTCACCGCCATCACCGCGCAGTTCCTGCAGAAGCGCGGCTACGACGTGAGCGTCACCACCGGCCTGGGCAGCACCCTGGCGCGCGCCGCCCAGGAAAGCGGCCAGCTGGATATCGTCTGGGAGTACACCGGCTCGTCGCTGATCGTCTACAACCACATCGACGAGAAGCTCGACGCCGCGGCTTCCTACCGTCGCGTCAAGGCGCTCGACGAAGCCCAGGGCCTGGTCTGGCTGAAGCCGACCCGCTTCAACAACACCTACGCCCTGGCCATGCCCGAGGAAGAAGCCGAGCGCCTGGGCATCCACAGCGTCAGCGACCTCGCGCGGGTGCTCGCCGAACAGCGGAAGGCCGAGCCCGGGAGCAGCCACCTGTTCGCCATGGATCCGGAGTTCGCCGGCCGCCCCGACGGCCTCGGCCCCATGAGCGAGCTGTACGGCCTGCACTTCACCCGCGACGACATCCGCCAGATGGACGCCGGGCTGGTCTACACCGCGCTGAAGAACCGCCAGGTGTTCCTCGGCCTCGTCTACACCACCGACGGTCGCCTGAAGGACTTCAAGCTGCGCGTGCTGAAGGACGACAGGCAGTACTTCCCCTTCTACAACGCCGCCCCGGTGGTGCGTAAGGACGTCATGCAACGCCATCCGGAGTTCGCCACGCTGTTCGATCCGATCATCGAGCGGCTCGACGACGCCACCATGCAGGCGCTCAACGCGCGGGTCGACGTCCAGCAGCAGACGCCACAGAAAGTCGCCGCCGATTTCCTCCGCGAACACCACCTGCTCGATGACGGCAAGGCCGGCCAGGGAGGTAGCCAGTAATGGATTTCTTCAGCGTGCTTTCCCATCTCGACTGGACCCAGGTCGGCCAGCTCACCCTCCAGCACCTGCTGCTGGTGCTGGTCGCCGTGGGCCTGGCGATCCTCGTCGGCGTGCCGCTGGGTGTGCTGATGACCCGTTTCAAGTGGCTGGCCGGCCCGCTGCAGGGCGCCGCCACGGTGATGCTGACGATCCCCTCGATCGCCCTGTTCGGCCTGCTGATGCCGATCTACTCGGTGTTCGGCCAGGGCCTCGGGCCGCTGCCGGCGATCACCGCGGTGTTCCTCTATTCGCTGCTGCCGATCCTGCGCAACACCTACCTCGCCCTGACCGGCGTGGAGCCGGGCATCCGCGAAGCCGGCAAGGGCATCGGCATGACCTTCTGGCAGCGCCTGCGGATGGTCGACATTCCCCTCGCGGTGCCGGTGATCCTCGCCGGCGTGCGCACCGCCGTGGTGATGAACATCGGCGTGATGACCATCGCCGCGGTGATCGGCGCCGGCGGCCTGGGCGTGCTGATCCTCACTTCCATCAGCCAGAGCAACATGCCGATGCTGGTCGTCGGCGCGGTGCTGGTCAGCCTCCTGGCCATCGTCGCCGACCTGCTGCTGCAATGGCTGCAACGCATCCTCACCCCCAAGGGACTGCGCGCCGGCGCGCACTGACAGGAGCCGCACATGATCGAACTGGACAAGCTCAGCAAGACCTTCACCCAGAAGAACGGCAAGGAATTCCGCGCCGTCGATGCCGTCAGCCTGACCGTGGAGAAAGGCGAGATCTGCGTCTTCCTCGGCCCTTCCGGGTGCGGCAAGACCACCACCCTGAAGATGATCAACCGGATCATCCCGCCGAGCTCCGGCCGCGTGCTGATCGACGGCCAGGACACCGCCGAGCTAGACGAGGTCACCCTGCGCCGCCACATCGGCTACGTGATCCAGCAGATCGGCCTGTTCCCGAACATGACCATCGAGGAAAACATCATGGTCGTGCCGCGCCTGCTCGGCTGGGACAAGGCGCGCTGCAAGGAGAAGGCCCGCGAACTGATGGGCATGGTCAAGCTGGAGCCCAAGCAGTACCTGCAGCGCTACCCGCGCGAACTCTCCGGCGGCCAGCAGCAGCGCGTCGGGGTGATCCGCGCGCTGGCGGCGGACGCGCCGCTGCTGCTGATGGACGAGCCGTTCGGCGCGGTCGACCCGATCAACCGCGAGTCGATCCAGAACGAGTTCTTCGAGATGCAGCGCAAACTCGGCATGACCGTGATCATGGTCAGCCACGACATCGACGAGGCGATCAAGCTGGGCGACAAGGTGGCGGTGTTCAAGAGCGGCCGGCTGCTCCAGTACGACCACCCGGACACCCTGCTGGCGCACCCGGCGGACGAGTTCGTCAGCGCCTTCACCGGCCAGGACAGCACCCTCAAGCGCCTGCTCCTGGTGCGCGCCGAGGACGCCGCCGACAGCAGCCTGGTCACCGCCCGGCCGCAGACCCCGGTGGCCGAGGCGCTGGAACTGATGGACGAGAACGACCGGCGCTACCTGATCGTGCTGGATGACCAGGGCAGGGGCCTGGGCTACGTGCGACGCAAGGACCTGCGCCGCCAGGAGGGCACCTGCGAACCGTTCATCACCCCGTTCCGGGTCACCGCCAGCCACGACGAGCACCTGCGCATCCTGCTGTCGCGGATGTACGAGTTCAACAGCTCCTGGCTGCCGGTGCTCGACCCCGACCAGCAGTTCCTCGGCGAGGTCACCCAGGAGTCCATCGCCGACTACCTCAGCTCCGGTCGCTCGCGCGGCGGCAAGGGGGTGATCGTGTCGCCGGCGGAGCAGGTCGGGGCCTAGGCCGCCGGGTGGATATTCAGCGCTCGCAGGCGCCAACCGGAGCGTACTCCGGGCATGTGGCGCCCTCTCCCCCTGGCTGGCCCAGAAGTGAGAGGGAGCCGTATGAAGCGGTTCGCTACCGCCGTTCGCCAGTCGCCACAGCGTCACCCCTGGCAACGGCCTCCTCGCCCTTCGGGGAGAGGAGAGCGACGGGCGCGACAGCAAGCCCTCGACGATCATCGACCCGGCCCCTCTTCCGCCCCGCCGAAACGAAAAAAGCCCGGCATCCGCCGGGCTTCTCCACGCCTCTCTCGCTCAACCAGCCCGCCCCGGCGCCTGCGCCGCCGAGGTCTGGTCGGCGCGCGCCTGCGGCTTGACGATCACCGTGCAGGTGATCCCCGCCGAGAGCAGCACGCCGTCCGGCACTTCGTCGATGTGCACCCGCACCGGCACGCGCTGGGCCAGGCGCACCCAGTTGAAGGTCGGGTTGACGTCGGCGGTCAGCTCGCGGCTTTCCGGGTTGTCGCGGTCGTAGATGCCGCGGGCGATGCTTTCCACATGGCCCTTGAGGTGCTCTCCGCTCATCAGTTGCATATCCACCGGGTCGCCTTCGCGGATGTACGGCAGCTTGGTTTCCTCGAAGTAGCCGTAGACCCAGTAGGAGTTCCTGTCGATCACCGCCATCTTCGCCTCGCCGACCCGCGCGTAGTCGCCACGGTGCACGTTGAGGTTGGTGACGTAGCCGTCGACCTGCGCCACCACCCGGGTACGCGCCAGGTTCAGGCGCGCGGCGTCGAGCTGGGCCTTGGCCTGCTCGTAGTCGGCCATCGCCGCGGCGGCGGTGTTGTGGGCGTCGTCGCGGCTTTCCCGGGAGACCACCATCTCGTCCATTTCCGCACGGCGGCGGGCGTTCAGCTGGCGCATCTCCAGGGTCGCCTTGCGCGAGGCGACCAGCGACTCGGCCTGTTTAACCGCGATGCGGTAGTGGTCGGGGTCGATCTGCATCAGCAGGTCGCCTTTCTTCACCAGCTGGTTGTCGCGCACCGGGACGTCGACGACGATCCCCGAGACATCGGCGGCGACGTTGATCACGTCGGCGCGCACGCGGCCGTCGCGGGTCCAGGGGGTGTCCATGTAGTTGACCCACAGGGTCCGCCCGATGAACACGGCGACCAGCAGGATCAGCAGGGTGGCCAGCAGGCTGATTACGGATTTCAAGGTCATGGTCGGCTCACGATAACGAAGAGTGCGCTACCGCCTCAGCGGTAGATGGTCAGTGAAAGGCCGCCGTACAGGCAGGCGAACAGGCTGACCCGGAACAGCGCCGGGTGCCAGGTGAAGCGATACAGGCCGACCGAGGCGAAGATCCGGTCGAGGCCCCAGGTGAGCGCCGCGGCGATCACGAACAACAGCGTCAGGGTCGGCATGTAGACCCCATGGATGGCGATTTCACGCGGCATGGACAGTCCCCTGGCCACTCGTCCGGCCGGCCAGTTCGGTCAGCGGCGAGGTCGGCGCGAGCAAGGAAGAACGGATGAAGTGCAGGTAGCTGCGCACCCGCCGCAGCGGCGAGCTGTCGAAGTGCGGCGCGCAGGGTTCGTCGGTGTGCCTTGCCGCGTGGATCGCCTGGTCGACGGCCGCCAGGGCGCGTTCCAGGTTCTCCGCGCCGGGGCGCACGAACAGCCGGATCAGCGCGCGGCCCATGGCGCGGATCGCCTGGCGCCAGGGCATGGACTCGGCGTAGCAGGGTTCGTCCGGCAGACGCTCCTGCTCGCGACGCAGTTCGATGATCGCGTGGCCGACCTCCAGCACCAGGAACATCCAGCGCAGCAGGCCACGCTGCACGTCCGGACGCCCGGCGGCGACCCCGTAGGCCTGGTTCAGCAGGTCGCGGGTGCCGCTTTCGAACGCCGAGCCGAGGCCCCGGCTCTTGCCGCTGATGGCGAACACCACGCGCATCCGCAGGTCGCGCTCCAGGCGCTTCCACAGCCAGGCACTGTTGGGCGGCAGGATCACCGCGGCGGCGGCGGCCGAGAGCAGCATCGAGAGGATCAGGGCGATGTACTCGTTGATCACGTGGGCCGGGTCGTAGACGGTCAGGTTCGCCGGCACCGAACCGAAGCAGAAGAACACCAGCAGGCCGAGGCCGTAGCCGGCCCACTGCGGCCGCGAGGAAATGAACGCGCCGAGGGCGAATACCGGCGCCAGCACCAGGCACAGCAGCGGGAAACCGTCGATGTGCGGGTAGACGAAGAACATCTCGCTGAAACCCAGTACCGCCGCGCCCATGGTGCCGATGGCCATCTGCATGGCGATCTTCTTCGGATTCGGCGCCGCCGAGGCCAGCGCCGAGACCGCCACCGCGTTGAGGGCGAAGGTGCCGCCGCTGGGCCAGGTGCTGTAGATCCAGAAGCAGCCGAACAGCAGGATCATCAGCCCGGTGCGCACCCCCGCCACCGCCGCCGCCACCGCGTTGGCCTTGGCGGTGAAGGCGTCCTTCCACTGCTCGCGCTCGTGGCGGTGGGCGGCCAGCGAGGCGTGGGTCAGGGCGTAGTCGTGCATTTCCTCGGCGAAGCGATAGAGCAGCTCGGCGGCGGTGTTGAAGTCCAGCCGCGCCTCTTCCCCAGACTCCCGCGCCAGCAGTTCGCCGCGCGCCTGGCGGATACGCGCCATCAGGCGTTCGCGGCAGTCGGCGAGGCGCCCGGCGAAGCGTTCGGCGTCATGGTCGGTGACGGCGCGGCCACGGATTTCCTCGAGCAACCCGGTGATTTCCTCCAGGCACGGCTCGAACGCTTCCAGCACTGGCTTGGAGCCTTGCGCACGCAGGCGTTCGAGCAACTGGTGGAGGGCGTGGAAACGGGTATTCATGGCCATGAACTCGCCGCTCAGGCGAATCAACCGGCCATTGCGCAGGCGCATGTGCGGATCCTCGAAGGCGCTCGCCGCGCGCATCGTCTCCAGGCCCACGGCCTGGGCGGCGAAGGCCACGTTGCTGCTCTCGAAGCGCTCGCGCCCGCCGACCCCGCGCAGGCTGTCGAGGACGAACGCGGCGAACAGGCCGAAGCGCACGTAGAGCGCGTTGCGCATCGCCGCGCTGGTGGTCTGCGGCATGATCACCGCGCTGACCACGCCCGAGCAGAGGATCGCCAGGCTGATCTCCAGCACCCGCCAGATCGCCTGCATGAAGGCGCCTTCCGGGTGACTGGTGGCGGGGATGCCGATCAGCGTCGCGGTGTAGCCGGCGAGCACGCAGGCGTACGAACGGAAGTCACGGTAGCGCGCGGCGCCGGCGGTGCAGAGACCGATCCAGATCGCCGAGCTGAGCAGGAACAGCACCCGCTCCTGGGCGAACAGGGCGATCAGGGTGACCATCACGCTGAGCCCGACCAGGGTGCCGAGGATGCGGTAGAAGCTCTTGGCGAATACCTGACCGCTCTGCGGTTGCATGACGATGAACACGGTGATGGTCGCCGTGCTCGGCTGCGGCAACTCCAGGCGCATCGCCAGCCAGAGGGTCAGGAAGGCCGCGCAGAGCACCTTGAACACATAGATCCAGGTCGCCCCGTCGCTGCGCGCCCACTCGGCCAGGGCGCGCCGCCACTCGTCGCGGCTGGGCAGGACGAGGCTGCCGGGGCGCCCGCTCATCGCGAGGACACCGCTCTGACCGGGACGCTTTCCGGCGCCAGCTTCGGCTGCGCCGGGGTATCCGTGCCAGCGCCGACGCCGCCGCCGAGAGCGGTGACCAGGCTGGCGTGGGCGGCCAGCCGGGCGGCCCGCACCTGTTCCTGGACCAGTTGCTGCTGGAACAGCCGGGTCTGCGCGTTGAGCACGTTGAGGTAATCGGTGAGGCCGCGCTGGTAGGCCAGGGTGGCGATATCGTAGGTCTTCTGCGCGGAAGCCACCGACTGCGCGGCGAAGTCCTTCTGCACGTCCACCGAATGCAGGCGGATCAACTGGTCGGAAATGTTCTTCAGCGCATCCACCAGGGTCTGGTTGTACTGCTCCACAGCCGCATCGTAGCCAGCCGCCGCTTCGCCCAGTTGCGAACGCAGGCGACCGCCATCGAAGATCGGCAGGGTCACCGCCGGGCCGGCGCTGTAGGTGTACTTCGCGCTGCGGAAGAATTCGAGCATGCCGCCACCGACCGCGCTGAAACCGACCGAGGCCATCAGGTCGACATTGGGATAGAAGTCGGCGCGCGCCACGTCCACGCCCTTGGCCAGGGCGGCGACCTGCCAGCGGCGGGCGACCACGTCCGGGCGGCGGCCGAGCAACTCGGCCGGCAGGGCGCTGGGCAGGCTCGGCTGCGCCGCCAGGTCCAGGCGCGGCCGGCGGATCGTGCGGCCCTCGCCCGGGCCTTTGCCGGCCAGGGCGGCGAGCAGGTTGCGGCTGAGCTGGATCTCTTCGTCGATCACCTCGATGCGGCGCTCGGTCTCGGGCAGCGGCACTTCCGCCTGGCTGACCTCGAAATGCGTGCCGAGGCCGCCGCGCAGGCGGCGCTGGGCCAGGGCGAGGATGTCGCGCTGCTGCTGCAGCATGGCCTTGGCGATGTCCATCTCGGCGTACTGCAGCGACAGCTGGACGTAGGCGCGGACGATGTTGCCCTCCAGTTCGAGCTGCGCCTGGCGCGCCTCGGCGGCGGCCATGTGGGCCAGGTCGACGGCGCGTTCGCTGTCGCTGCGGTCGCGTCCCCAGAGATCGAGCTTGTAGTTCAGGCCGATCTCGGTGGAATTGTTCCAGGAGGTGGTCCGCGCCAGGTCGCCGGGGCCGTAGAAGTAGTCGTCCGGCCAGCGGTGGCGGGTCAGCGAGCCCTTGCCCTGGATCTGCGGCGACTCGATGGATTCCACCAGCCCGGCCATGGACTTCGCCTGGCGCACCCGCGCATGGGCCACCGCCAGGCTCGGATTGCCGTCCAGGGCCTTGTCGATCCAGGCGTCCAGCTGCGGATCGGCATATGCCTTCCACCACTGAGCCTGCGGCCAGCCGGCTTCGCGGGCGGCAGCCCGGATCGCAGGGTCGGTGGCCAGTGCGTTGGCATCGAGGGTGGCGGCCTGGGGGGCGATATCGCCTGTACTGACACAACCGGATATTGCGGAGAAAACGACGAGAAAACCGACGAAAGAACCGACCAAGGTCAGCTCCTTCCTGAGAACACGCGGCACGTTGTCTGATCCTGGGAGGGGCAAAGCACGGAATTTGAGCGGTACGGGCGCCGCTCAACCCGCTCGAGCGTCCATGCGCTCGGGGCTTGTGGATTTTAAGAGGCTGGCGGCGGCTGATAAGCTGGCTCAAGTGCGATTGTTTATTGCGTAATGTGAAATAATCCTTCCCCGCAACAATCTGACACACTTCTGCGCGTGCCTAGGAGGCCCCGTCGATGGACACCCTGCAAAACATGCGAGCCTTCGTCTGCGTGGCGGAAACCGGCAGTTTCACCGCGGCATCCCAGCAGCTCAACACCACCACCGCCTACGTCTCGCGGGCGGTGGCCAACCTCGAGACGCACCTGCGCACCCGCCTGCTCAACCGTACCACTCGTCGCATCGCCCTCACCGAGGCCGGCCAGCGCTACCTGCTGCGCTGCGAGCAGATTCTCGCCTACGTCGAGGAAGCCGAGGCCGAAGCCAGCGACGCGCATGCCCGGCCGGCCGGCAGGCTGAAGCTGCATTCGATGACCGGCATCGGCCAGCACTACGTGATCCGCGCCATCGCCGGCTACCGCCAGCAGTACCGCGACGTGACCTTCGACCTGACCATGGCCAACCGCGTGCCGGACCTGCTCGACGAGGGGTTCGACGTGGCCATCGTGGTGGCTTCCGAGCTGCCCGACTCCGGTTTCATCTCCCAGCGCATCGGCGAGACCTACAGCATTCTCTGCGCCTCGCCGGAATACCTGCGCCGCAACGGCACGCCGAGCGAACCCGCGGAGCTGGCCAACCACGACTGCCTGCGCCTGGTCAGCCCGGTGGTGCCGCTGGACCGCTGGCTGTTCGACGGTCCCAACGGCCAGGAAATGGTCTCCATCGGTGCCTCGCCGTTCCAGGTCAATGTCGGCGACGCCATGACCGAGGCGATCCGCTCCGGCCTGGGCATCGGCATCCTGCCGGTCTACTCGGCCATCGACGACCTCGGCAAGGGCACCCTGGTGCGGGTGCTGCCGCAGCATCGCCTGCAACAGTTGAACGTCTACGCGCTGTATCCCTCGCGGCAGTATCTCGACGCCAAGATCAAGACCTGGGTGGAGTATCTCAAGGAAAGCCTGCCCGGCCTGCTGCAACGCGACGAGGCCACGCTGGTCGAGTTGTGCCTGGAACTCAGGAAGTCTTCCTGAGCCGATAATCGCCCGCCACGTGGCGAGCCGCCGCCCGCCGCCGAGGCGGCGGTGGTAAGGTCGGCGCCTTCGCTCCCGCTTGCAGAGTACCGCCATGAAAAAGAACGTCTTCGTCTTCAGCCGCCTCGCCCCCGAGCACCTCGAGCGCCTGCGGCGGCAGTTCAACGTCCGCCTGCTCGAACCGAAGCTGGGCGATATCGACGCCCAGTATGCCGCCGCCCTGCCCGACACCCACGGCATGATCGGCGTCGGCCGGCCGCTCGGCGCCAGGCAACTGGAACAGGCGCGGCAACTGGAAGTGATTTCCAGCGTCTCGGTCGGTTACGACAACTACGATCTCGACTACCTCAACCAGCGTGGCATCGCCCTGACCAATACCCCCGACGTGCTCACCGAGACCACCGCCGATCTCGGCTTCGCCCTGTTGATCAGCGCCGCGCGCCGGGTCGCCGAACTGGATGCCTGGGTCAAGGCCGGGAACTGGAAGCGTACCGTCGACACCCCGCAGTTCGGCACCGATGTGCATGGCAAGAAACTCGGCATCCTCGGCCTCGGCCGGATCGGCGCGGCCATCGCCCGGCGCGGCCGTTTCGGCTTCGGCATGCAGGTGCTCTATCACGGCAACAGCCGCAAGGCGGAGCTGGAGCGGGAACTCGGCGCGCGCTTCCTCGGTTTCGACGAACTGCTCGGCGAGGCCGACTTCGTCTGCGTGGTGGTGCCGCTGGGGCCGCAGACCCGCCAGTTGATCGGCGCGCGCGAACTGGGCCTGATGAAGCCCTCGGCGATCCTGGTCAATGTCGCCCGCGGCCAGGTGGTCGACGAGGCCGCGCTGGTCGACGCCCTGCGGGAGAAACGCATCCTCGGCGCCGGCCTGGACGTCTACGCGAAGGAACCGCTGGCCGAGTCGCCACTGTTCGCCCTGGACAACGTGGTGACCCTGCCGCACATCGGCTCGGCCACCCACGAGACGCGCCGGGCCATGGCCGAGCGCGCGCTGGACAACTTCGAGGCGGCGCTGCGCGGCGAGCGACCGCTGGACCTGGTCAACCCGCAGACCTGGTCGCGCGCCTGAACGCACCCCCTCTTCCGCGCTATGCCGAACGCGCCGGCGCCGCCAGCGCGGGCGCCTTCGGCTTGCGGAACACCAGCACGTTGCCGAGCATCACCAGGGCCAGCCCGGCCAGCGCCGGCGCGGTCCAGCGGTAGCCCTCGACGAAGGCCGAGATGTTCAGCGCCACCACCGGGAACAGCACGGTGCAGTAGGCCGCGCGATCCGGGCCCATGCGCCCGACCAGGGTCAGGTAGGCGGTGAAACCGATCACCGAGCCAGGGATCGCCAGGTACAGCAGCGAGCCGACGTATCGCGCGCTCCAGTCGAAATTCAGCGGCACGCCCTGGACCAGGCACAGCGCCAGGAGGATCAGGGTGCCGTAGAGCATGCTCCAGGCGTTGCCGGTGAGCGGGCGGATGCCGGCCCTCTGTTGCAGGCTGGAAAGCATGTTGCCGGTGGAGAAGCACAGCGTGCCGAGCAGGGCCAGGCCGAGGCCGTAGAAGGTTTCCGGGGTAGCCTGGCGGCCCGCCAGTTCCGGCCAGAACAGCAACCCCAGGCCGAACAGGCCGAGACCGCCGCCGGCCATCACGTTCGGCGCGATCCGCTGGCCGAACCAGAGCCGCGCATTCAGGGCGTTCCACAGGGTCGCGGTGGAGAACACCACGGCCACCAGGCCGCTGGGAATCCACTGGCTGGCGGTATAGAAGCAGATGAAATTCAGGCAGAACAGGCATACGCCCTGGGCCATGCACAGGCGTTGGCCACGCGCATCCAGCCGTTGCAGGCGGCGGCCCAGCAGCAGCACGGCGAACAGCACCAGCGCCGCCAGGGCGAAGCGGTAGGCGATGGACAGGGTGATAGCCACCGGGCCCATCTGCAGCTTGATGGCGATCCAGGTGGTGCCCCAGATGAGCACGGTGAGCAGGTACAGCGAAAGGTTCATGGCGGCTCCGCAACGACAGGATGCCGCCAGTCTGCGGGCGAGGCCGGGTGGGACGATTGTCCATTCTTGCGCTTTTCATCCGCCGCCCCTCGCCGTCCCGGACATGCGTGGGTAGCATGGAGGTCATGCACCAACCCAGCGACTTCCAGGTATTCCGCACCCTCGACCGGACCTCCAATGCGCGCCTGCTGCGCAGCAGCACGCTCAGCGACGGCCTGGCACTCGCCCATTGGTACCGCGACGAAGCGGAGATCCTCGGCTACAGCGATCCCGGCCACCACACCCTGTCGCTCTACCTGCAAGGCGGCTGGCAGACCTTCCGCCGCGACCGCCCGGGCCTCTACGGCGGTCCCGACCGCTTCTGCGTGATGCCGGCCGAACACCACTCCGACTGGGCGGTGACTCGCGGCCTGGGCTTCATGCACCTGTACATCAGCCCGCAACGCCTGGCCGGCGCGGCGGTGCGCACCCTCGACTGCGAACCGCGCAGCCTGCAGCTGGAGGAGCGCACCTATATCCAGGACGCCCCGCTGGCCGCGCTGTGCCGGACCCTGGAACGGCAGGACTGGAACGAACCCGGCGAGCGCCTGCTGTGCACCAGCCTCGCCCACCAGGCGGTGGACCACCTGCTGCTCACCGGTTGCGGCAGGCGCACCGGCGTGCGCTGGCAGGGCGGGCTGGCCGCGCACGTACGGCGACGCCTGGCCGACTACATCGAAAGCCACCTGGAGCAGCCGCTGGAACTGGGGCTGCTGGCGGAACTGGCGGCGCTCTCCGAGTACCACTTCGCCCGCATGTTCCGCGTCTCCTTCGGCCTGCCGCCGCACCGCTACGTGCTGGAGCGGCGCCTGACGCGGGCCCGCGAACTGCTGGCGTACTCCGCGCTATCGCTGCAGGAGGTCTCGCTGGCCTGCGGCTTCGCCAGCCAGAGCCATTTCAACCGGCGCTTCCGCGAAGCCCACGGTGCCACCCCGGGTCAATACCGCACCGCCCTGAAAGCCTCCTGAAAGCCAGGCGCCGACGGCCTGCGGTTGTAGGCAGGCATTCTCGCAGCATAAAATGATAACTATTATCATTCGTTAACCCTTCTGCTCCGGGAATGTCCAGGTGTCGAGCGCCGACCTCGCCCATGCGGCCGCGTTGCATACCCTCTACAGCGACCACCACCACTGGCTCACGGGCTGGCTGCGGCGCCGCCTCGGCTGCCCGCAGAACGCCGCCGACCTGGCCCAGGACACCTTCGTCAAGGTCCTGGTCTCGCGCCAGGCCACGCGCATCGACGAACCGCGCGCCTTCCTCACCACCATCGCCCGCCGCGTGCTGTGCAACCACTACCGCCGCCAGGACGTCGAGCGCGCCTACCTGGAAGCCCTGGCCAGCCTGCCCGAGTGCGAGCTGCCCAGCGAAGAGACGCGCGCCATCGTCCTGGAAACCCTGGTCGAGCTGGACCATCTGCTCGACGGCCTGCCGCCGCTGGCCAAGGAAACCTTCCTGCTGGCCCGGCTCGACGGCCTCGGCTATGCCGAGATCGCCACGCAGTTGGGGATCTCCCTGAGCAGCGTCAAGCGCTACATGCTCAAGGCCGCGCAGCGCTGCTATTTCTTCGATCTGCCATGAGCCTGCCCGCCGCGCCCAAGGTGCCGCCGCAGGTGGCCGAGCAGGCGGTGCGCTGGCTGGTCGAGTTGCAGGGCGGCGCCGACGACGAACGCCTGCGCCAGGCCTGGCAGCGCTGGCGCCAGGCGGCGCCGGAACACGAGCAGGCCTGGCGTCACATCGAAGCGGTCAACCAGCGCCTGGCCGGGATCGGCACGCCGCTGGCCCTGGCCGTCGTCAACGCACCGCGCTCGGCACAGCGCCGGCGCGCGCTGAAGACCCTGCTGGTCATGCTGGCCGCCGGTGGCGGCGCCTGGGGCCTGCGCGAGAACGGCAGCCTGCAGCGCTGGAGCGCCGACTATGCCACCGGCGTCGGCGAACGCCGGCGCCTGACCCTGGCCGACGGCAGTCGCGTCGAGCTGAACAGCGACACGGCCATCGACGTGCGTTTCGACGCCGGCGAACGACGCCTGCTCCTGCTGCGCGGCGAGATCCAGCTCAGCACCGGCCAGGATCCGCGCCCGCTGCGGGTGTACAGCGCGGAAGGCCGGCTGCGCCCGGTGGGTACCCGTTTCGACGTGCGCCAGTTCGCCGGGCGCACCCGCGTCGCCGTCCACGAGGGCGCGGTACAGGTGGAGAACCGCGCCGGCCAGGGCCTGCTGTTGCCCAGCGGCCGGCAACTGGATTTCGACCGCGAGCGACTCGGCGCCCCGCAGCCGTTGCCGGTCGGCAGCGGCGCCTGGACCGACGGCATGCTGGTGGCCGCCGGCATGCGCCTGGACGAATTCCTCGCCGAAGTCGCGCGCTACCGCCCCGGCCGGCTGGGCTGCGACCCGCGCATCGGCGGCCTGCGGATTTCCGGCAGCTATCCGCTGGACGACAGCGAGCGGATCCTCGCCACCCTGCCGACGGTACTGCCGGTGGAGGTGCGGCGGGTCACCCGCTACTGGGTCGGCGTGCACCCGCGCGAATGAGCGGAAAAAACTTTCCGCGCCCCTGAGCCTTTTTCCCCACCTCGCGTGACAGAGGAGGAAAGCCAACCTCGAAGATCCACTGGAGTGTCCCTCATGTCCCCGTCACGCGTCCTGTCACCGCTCAGCCGCGCCCTGCTCCTCGCCTGCCTCGGCGGTCCCGCCCTGGTTACCGCCGAAGCCGCCGGCGCCGCCGAGATCCGCGCCGATGCCCGCCAGTACTACCGGTTGTCCGCCGAGCCACTGGAACAGGCGTTGAACCACCTCGGCCGCCAGGCCGGCGTACTGATCGCCTTCAGCCCCGAGCAGACCGCCGCGCGCCGCAGCCAACCACTGGACGGCGAGTACACCCTGGACGAGGCACTGGCCGCCCTGCTCGCCGGCTCCGGCCTGGAGGCACGCGCCCAGGGCGGCGGCGCCTACATCCTGGAAGCGCTGCCGGTGGAAGACCCGGCCAGCCTGCAGGCGGTCACCGTGGTCGGCGACTGGCTGGCGGACGCCAGCGCCGCCGACGTCTTCGAGCACCCGGGGGCGCGCGACGTGGTCCGCCGCGAACAGTTCCAGGCCCGGGGCGCATCCAGCACCCGCGAAGTGCTGGAGCGCATTCCAGGGGTCAGCGCGCCGCTGAACAACGGCACCGGCAGCCATGACCTGGCGCTGAACTTCGGCATCCGTGGCCTCAACCCGCGCCTGGCGTCGCGCTCGACGGTACTGATGGATGGCATCCCGGTACCCTTCGCGCCCTATGGCCAGCCACAGTTGTCGCTGGCGCCGGTGTCCATCGGCAACATGGACGCGGTGGACGTGGTGCGTGGCGGCGGCGCGGTGCGCTACGGACCGCAGAACGTCGGCGGCATCGTCAACTTCGTGACCCGGGCGATCCCCGAGGACTTCGCCACCAGGCTCGACGTGCACAGCGAACTCAGCCCCAGTTCCAGCCAGGACGGCCTGAAGACCACCCACAACGTGCTGATCGGCGGCACCGGCGCCAACGGTCTCGGCGGCGCCCTGCTCTATTCCGGCACCCGCGGCGGCGATTGGCGCGAGCACAGCGACACGCGGATCGACGACCTGATCCTCAAGGGCCGCTTCCAGCCCAGCGACGAACACGCCTTCTCGGCGCTGACCCAGTACTACGACGGCGAGGCCGACATGCCCGGCGGCCTCAGCGCCGCGGCCTACCGCGACGACCCGTACCAGTCGAGCCGTCCCTACGACAAGTTCTGGGGCCGCCGTACCCTGGCCAGCGCCAGCTACGAATACACCCCCAACGCCAGCCAGAAGCTCAACGTCACCGGCTTCTTCACCAAGACCCTGCGCAGCGGCTACCTCGACCAGGGCCGCAACCTCACCCTGTCGCCGCGCGAGTACTGGGTACGCGGCCTGGAAACTCGTTTCAGCCAGGGCTTCGAGCTGGGCGAAAGTCGCCACGAAGTGGGCATCGGCCACCGCTACGTCAACGAAGCCAGCCACGAGCTGCGCTACTGGACCCGCGCCGACAGCGGACAGCTACCCAGCACCGGCAGCCGCAACGATCGCGACACCCGCGGCGGCACCGAGGCCAACGCGTTCTACATCGACGATCGCATCGACATCGGCAACTGGACCATCACCCCTGGCATCCGCTACGAGAAGATCGACTCGCAACAGAAGAACCTGTTGAAGGGCAGCAAGGACAGCGGTCGCTACAACGCCTCGCTGCCGGCGCTCAACGTGATCTACCACCTCACCCCGAGCTGGAATCTCTACGCCAACACCGAAGGCTCGTTCGGCACCGTGCAGTACAGTCAGATGGGCAAGGCGGTGCGCAGCGGCGACATCGAGCCGGAGAAGGCACGCACCTGGGAACTGGGCAGCCGCTACGACGACGGCATCCTGCGCGCCGAACTGGGCGCCTTCCTGATCAACTTCGACAACCAGTACGAGAGCAACCAGCAGACCGACAGCGTCACCGCCCGCGGCAAGACCCGGCACAAGGGCATCGAGGCGGCGCTCGCCTACGACCTGGCCGATCTCGATCCGCTGCTCTCCGGCTTCGACGTCTACGCCAGCTACGCCTATGTCGACGCGAGCATCCGCGAGGACGGGCCGAACAAGGGCAACCAGGTGCCGTTCTCCTCGAAGCACAAGGGCACCCTCGGCGCCAACTACCGCACCGGCGCCTGGAGCTACAACCTCGACGGCAGCTTCCAGACCAGCCAGTACGCCGACAACGCCAACACCGAGAGCGAAAGCGCCGACGGCAGCACCGGGCGGATCGCCGGCTGGATGGTCTGGAGCGCGCGCGGCAGCTACGACTTCGGCCCGCAACTGAACGACCTGAAGCTCGGCCTGGGGGTGAAGAACCTGTTCGATCGCCGCTACTACACCCGCTCGTTCGACGACAACAACAAGGGACTCTACGTCGGCCAGCCGCGCACCCTGTACGTGCAGGCGTCGGTGGGCTTCTGAGGCACGCCGGAGCGGGAATCCGAGGCGCAAGAGCGCAAGCGACCATCCGCCCCTCCACCGGCAGGGCGAATGGCGCGAGGCGCCATCCGTCGCCGGGCCGGGGCGACGGTCAGGCCCCGCGTCACTTCCAGTTCGGATCGCTCTCCAGCTGCTTCATCAGCAGCTCGCGGACCGGCTTGGACGGCTTGCCGTACCAGCGGTAGGTGGCATACGCGCTGGGTTTCTCCATGACCTCGGCGGGCTCGTCCGGAAGGTTGACCTGCAAGCCATAGGCGGCGCTCTTGTCGCCGCGGAAGGCGACCAGCAGGCGGTTGTTGCCGCAATCATGCGGCTTGCAGCTGTCGGCCAGCACGTAGGGCTGGCCGTCCAGGCTCAGGCTGGTGGACGGAGAACTCGGGCCGCTGGCCTCGGAAACCCACTTCGGTACCTCGTTCTCGCCCTTGAACATGGCGTGCCAGGTGGCCTTGTAGCCAGGCTGGCCGAGCAGCTCGAACAGCCGCGGCTGCTCCTCGGCCTGGACTGCCACCGCATGCAGCGAGGCGCCGAGCAGGGCCAGCGAGAGCAGTCTGGATATTCCGTTCATGGCGATTTCCTTCGATCAGATGAAAAGGTTGGCCGGCCTGCCGGGCAGTGTCCCCGCCAATGGCTGCTTGGAGCGGCACGGGCCCGACAAGTTCGCCGGCGACCGACAAATCCCTGGATTGCCGGATGACAGGCATCCCGGCACGCCACGTTTTACCGCTATAATCCCGCGTTTTTCCGGGCCGCCCCGCGCCCACGCCAACGGATTCCAGCAGGCACGCATCCATGACCACTCAGGCCGCCGAAGTCGCGAAGCGCCGTACCTTCGCGATCATCTCCCACCCCGACGCCGGTAAGACCACCATCACCGAGAAGCTGCTGCTGATGGGCAAGGCGATCGCCGTCGCCGGTACCGTGAAGTCGCGCAAGTCCGACCGCCACGCCACCTCCGACTGGATGGAAATGGAAAAGCAGCGCGGCATCTCCATCACCACCTCGGTGATGCAGTTCCCCTACCGCGAGCACATGATCAACCTGCTCGACACTCCCGGCCACGAGGACTTCTCCGAAGACACCTACCGCACCCTGACCGCGGTGGACTCGGCGCTGATGGTGCTCGACGGCGGCAAGGGCGTCGAACCGCGGACCATCGCCCTGATGGAAGTCTGCCGGCTGCGCGACACGCCCATCGTCAGCTTCATCAACAAGCTCGACCGCGACATCCGCGATCCCATCGAGCTGCTCGACGAGATCGAGGCGGTGCTGAAGATCAAGGCCGCGCCGATCACCTGGCCGATCGGCTGCTACAAGGACTTCAAGGGCGTCTACCACCTGGCCGACGACAAGATCATCGTCTACGTCCCGGGCCATGGCCACGAGCGTATCGAGACGAAGATCATCGACAAGCTCGACTCCGACGAGGCCCGCGCCCACCTGGGCGATCTCTACGACAACTTCGTCGAGGAGCTGGAACTGGTCCAGGGCGCGTGCCACACGTTCGACAAGGACGCCTTCCTCAAGGGCGAGATGACCCCGGTGTTCTTCGGCACCGCGCTGGGCAACTTCGGCGTCGACCAGGTCCTCGACTGCATCGTCGACTGGGCGCCGCAACCGCTGTCGCGCGCCACCCACGAACGCAACGTGGAGCCGACCGAGGAGAAGTTCTCCGGCTTCGTGTTCAAGATCCAGGCGAACATGGATCCCAAGCACCGCGACCGCATCGCCTTCATGCGCATCTGCTCGGGCAAGTACGAGAAGGGCATGAAGATGCGCCACGTGCGCCTGGGCAAGGATGTGAAGATCGCCGATGCGCTGACCTTCTTCTCTTCCGAGCGCGAGCAGCTGGAGGAAGCCTATGCCGGCGACATCATCGGCCTGCACAACCACGGCACCATCCAGATCGGCGACACCTTCAGCGAAGGCGAGAACTTCGGCTTCACCGGCATTCCGCACTTCGCCCCGGAGCTGTTCCGCCGCGTGCGCCTGAAGGACCCGCTGAAGTCCAAGCAGTTGCGCCAGGGCCTGCAGGAGCTGGCCGAGGAAGGCGCCACCCAGGTGTTCTTCCCCGAGCGCAACAACGACATCATCCTCGGCGCGGTCGGCGTGCTGCAGTTCGACGTGGTCGCCAGCCGCCTGAAGGAGGAATACAAGGTCGAGTGCGCCTACGAGGCGATCAACGTCTGGTCGGCGCGCTGGATCGAGTGCGACGACGAGAAGAAGCTCAAGGAGTTCCAGGACAAGGCCTTCGAGAATCTTTCCGTGGACGGCGGCGGCCACCTCACCTACCTGGCGCCGACCCGCGTCAACCTGAGCCTGATGGAAGAGCGCTGGCCGGATATCCGCTTCCGCGCGACACGCGAGCATCACTGATCGCGACAGGCGAAAAAGGCAAGCCAACCGGCGAATGCCAGTCGCGAGCGGCTTCTCGCTCGAGGCGATGAGAAGACCCAAGCGAAACGGCGCTTCCCTCGCGTGAGGAAGCGCCGTTTTTTCTCAACGGACTGGCATCAGGACAACGCCCGCCTTTTCAAGCGCGACTCAGCGCCGGTGGCGCTTCATCGCCACCCGCCGCAGGTCGATGCCGATCACCACCGGGTCGTGGTCCGACGCACGATACGGCTCGGCGCTGTACAGGCTGTCCTGCTGCCGCGGCGTCTTGAACTCCAGGTTGTAGTCCAGCACCCGCGGCTCGTCGGCGTTGATGTGCCACTCCACCGCGCCGCGCACCTGGCGCGCCAGGCTGGCATTGGCCAAGGCATGGTCGAGATAGCCGGACTGCCCGGAGAACACGTAGGAGTAGCCCTTCCCGGCCCCGGCCTGACGCGCCACCAGGTCGGTGTAGCCGGCGGCGCGGATGACGTTCACCGGGTCTTCCTTGGCATAGGAGTTGAGGTCGCCGATGATCAGGTAGTCCGGGTCCTTCGCCGCGGTCGGATCGCTCGCCAGCCAGTCCACCAGGGCCTGGGCGGCGCGCGCACGGGTCAGGTTGCAGTTGCCCTGGCCATCGCCGGTGTCCGGGTCGCCGTCGCAGGCCGAGCCCTTCGACTTCAGGTGATTGACCGCGATGGTCAGGCGCTCGCCGCCGGTGATCTCCTGGAAGGTCTGGGCCAGGGTCGGGCGGTTCTTGCTGTCATCGAACTCCGGGTTCACCGTGCGATCGAGCACTGCCGCGGCACCGTAGGTGCGTACCCTGTCGCTGCGGTAGATCAGGCCGACGGCGATCTCGTCGCTGCCCAGCTTAGTCCGGTTCGGATTGACGAAGGCGTAGCGCTGCCCCTGGGGCAGGCCGGCGTTGAGGCCGTCGACCAGGTCGGCGATGGCGGCGAACTCGCCATAGCCGTCGTTCTCGATCTCCATCAGGCCGACGATGTCCGCCTTCGAGGCGAGGATCGCGGCGACGATCTTCGCCTTCTGCCGCTGGAACTCTTCCGCCGTGCTGGCCCCGCGCGAGGTGGGGAAGCCGCCGCCCTTGCCGTCGCCGTTGAAGTAGTTGAGCACGTTGAAGCTGGCCACCCGCAGGCGTCCTTCCACCACCGGCTGGGCCGGGCGCGGGTTGGCCGCCTCGAATACCGGGGTTTGCAGCGGCTGGATGCGGTAGCTGCCGGCCGAGTAGTCGAGCACGCCGTCGATGGCGCTGGTGCGGTCGCCCACGCGCAGGCTGTTGTAGGCGCTCAGCCCGGGCGCCGGATAGCGGATCGGGTCGGGATTCTGCCCGCTGCGGCCGTCGTCGAGGATGATCCGGTCCAGGTCGTTGCGTGCCTGCATGGCCCTGGCCTGTTCACCGGGCGCCACCACGTTGGTCGGAGTCATCCGGCGACCGCCTGAGGACAGCAGGACCTCGCCGTAGCGGCCGAGGTTGTAGACCTCGTTGACGGTGAGCGCCTGGCGGAGCTGCACGCGCATGCCTTCGTAGCGCTCCAGCGCATCGGCGCTGGCCAGCGGCAGGCTGATACCAGCCGGCGTCGGCAACGCCACACCGCTCGCCAGGACGCTGACCTGCAGCGGCCCGACCAGCTCGGTGAGGCCGTTGAACTCGCGGACCTGGCCGCTCACCCGGACGCGGTCGCCGAGCTTGACGTCGCTGCCGTTGCCGCCGTCGTAGACGAAGAGGCCTTCGGAGGTGGCCGGATCGCCGTCCACCGTGGCATCTTCCTGCTGCACATAGAAGCCCTTCAACTCGCTGGCGTTCTGGAAGTCGCCGACCACCACGCCCTCGATGGCGACCCGCTGGTTCACCAGCGGACTTTCGGCGCCGGCGCCCTGCACCTCGTGGATCGGTCGCAGGCCGGCCTCCTCGCCTCCGCCGGGCTCACCAGCGCCATGCTGGCCGAGGTTGGCGAAGGTGTCGCGCGGGTAGCCCAGCCATTGCGCCGCCGGGTCGAAGGCGTCGCTGGGATCGCTGTCGCCGTCGCGGATGTCGGCCTTGCGCACCAGGCTCCGGTCGAGGGTCTGCACATCGCCGCTGCCCCAGGCGGTGCCGGGATTGACACCGACCTGGCCGAGGCTGTCGAGGACTTCGCCATCGCGTCGGCGCAGCAGCACCGCGTCGTTGCCGTTGAACCAGCTGCCTTCCACGCGCTGGCTGGCCAGGGCCAGCAGCGCCGGATCGGCCACGCCGTTGGCGAGGACGAAGGTCCTGCCCGGCGCCAGGCTGCCGCTCAGCTCGATGCTGCGGCCCGCCGCGCTGGCGCCGTTGAAGTAGAACTCGACGCGGTAGGCGGAGAGATCGAGGACCTGGCTGCCGCTGTTGTAGAACTCCAGCGCCTTGTTGTTGCCGCTGCCTTCGACGTACTCGGAGATGATCAGCTCGGCGGCGTTCGCCACCGGCAGGCCCAGCAGGGCCAGGCCGCCCAGCAGGGCGGCGTTACGCAAGGGGTGCATCGGGATACTCCTTTATCGGAAGGGAATCGCCGCGGCTCAGGCGCCGTCGGGCTGCAGCTCCTGGGAAAACACCGACTCGCCGTCGAGGTCGCGCAGGGTGACGGTGAGCGCGCGGGTCTGCGCATCGATCTCCACCTCGCCGAAGAACTGGTAGCCGGCGAAGGGGGAACTGTTCTGGACCAGCGGGGCCTTCTGGAACATCACCTGCGGGCCAAAGGTGCCATCCAGCGCGTTGGGGCCGAAACTACCGGCATTGAGAGGCCCGGCGACGAACTCCCAGAACGCCGCGAAGTCCTTGAACGCGGCGCGCTCCGGGCTGTAGTGGTGGGCCGCGCAGTAATGCACGTCGGCGGTCAGCCAGACGGTGTTGCGCACCCCGGCGCGCTGGATGAAGCGCAGCAGGTCGGCGATCTCCAGCTCTCGGCCCAGGGCCTTGCCGTCGTTGCCGTTGGCGATGGCCTCCCAGCGCTCGCGACCGTGCTCGTCCTTGCCGTCGGGCACGCAGAGGCCGATCGGCATGTCGGCGGCGATGACCTTCCACTGCGCGCGCGAACCACGCAGCTCGCGCTTGAGCCATTGCAGTTGCTCGCGACCGAGAAAGTCGGTGGCGCCGCTGCGCCGGGCCTGCAGGTTGGCGCTGTTGCCGCCGCGGTAGCTGCGCATGTCGAGGACGAACACATCGAGCAGCGGACCGTAGGCGACCTTGCGGTAGATCCGCCCGTCGCGTCCCTGGCGCTGGAAGCGCAACGGCGCGTATTCGAGGAACGCCTGGCGCGCGCGGGCCGCCAGCAGGTCGATGTCCTTCACCCGGTAGCGCTCGTCGAGCTGCTTGCTGGAGGACCAGTTGTTGGTGGTCTCGTGGTCGTCCCACTGCCAGATCTGCGGCACCTCGGCGTTGAAGCGGCGCAGGTTGTCGTCGAGCAGGTTGTAGCGGTAGTTGCCGCGGAACTCGTCGAGGGTCTCGGCGACCTTGCTCTTGGCCTCGGTCACCCGGTTGCGCCAGATGCGCCCGCCCTCGGTCTCGATGCGCTCGGGAATCGGCCCGTCGGCATAGATGGTGTCGCCGCTGTGCAGGAAGAAGTCCGGCTGGCGCCGGCGCATGGCTTCGTAGATGCGCATGCCGCCGATATCCGGATTGATCCCGAAGCCCTGCCCGCAGGTGTCGCCGCTCCAGACGAAGCGGATGTTGCGCGCCTCGCCCGGCGCACTGCGCAGGTGGCCGAACCAGGGCCGGCTCAGGCTGCCGTCGCGGGCATCCTCGAAGCGCACCCGGTAGAAGATCGACTGGTCGGCCGGCAGACCGCGCAGGTCGATGCGCGCGGTGTAGTCGAGACGCTCGTCGGTGATCGGCGAGACCAGCCGGCGCGGCTCGCTGAAGACGCTGCGGGTGTCCCACTCGACGATCATCCGTGCCGGACGGTCGGTGCGGCTCCAGACCAGCGCGCGGTCGCCGTGCACGTCACCGGACTGCACGCCATCGGTCAGCTTCGGCCGCGCATTCGGCGCGGCGATCACCGCCGGCGCGCCCAGCGCCGGCAACAGCAGCCCAGCGCCCAGGCCTTGCATGACGCGGCGGCGCTTGAGGTCCATTGCACTCATTCCGGAGTTCTCCGCAGGCTTCACGAAGGTCCGGTTTACCGGGGCAAGTTGACAGGGGCGTTACGGGAACGGACAGGCTATTCGTTTCGTGAGGGGAATGCCGGGTGTGGGCGGCAGTGTCTGCCAGTCGTTCCACGGTGATCGTCTCTTGCCTTCCAGCGTCCATTTGCGAGTCCGAGGGAAGTCAGGCTGCCTATGCGGCAGTGAACTGCTCACGCTCGCGAAATCGGGCGTAGAGCCGTTTCTTAGCTGCCTATGCGGCAGTGAACCTGGTCGATAGGATCGCGCTGCGACTCGTTCATTTCTTAGCTGCCTATGCGGCAGTGAACGTCTTGCGGCCGCGAATGGGCTTGCAGGTGCTTTTCTTAGCTGCCTATGCGGCAGTGAACTAGCCCCGAAAACCTATAACCATTTGAAGGAAAAAGGAATACCGGGTTTTCCTGGTCTGAAACCCTCTTTTTTCATGTCTTTGTAAGTTATTGATTTTCAAGGGCGTAAGAAACCGTCCGAAAAAAGGGTCGGAAGCTTCGGGCAATTGGAGGCCATTTCGCGATGATCGGGACGGGCGGCGGACCTCGCCGTTTGCGCGCGAATGGGCCTCGAAGGGATCACCTCTCAAAGCCCCCGGCCAGGCCGGGGGCGTCGCGCCTGGGACGGGCGCTACTGGCGTGGGTGGGCCGCGTCGATCTCGGAGAGGGCGTCGCTGACCAGCTTCAGCAAGGCGCCGTTGATGTAGGCGAGGGTTTCGCCGGGTTCTTCGTTCTCGTCGAGCAGGCAGGTCATGGCGAGGACGTTGATCGCCGACTTCAGGCGCGCTTTCGCGCTCTCGAACAACTGGCCGGGCGGTGCCTGAGTGTCGAGGTACAGCGTGGCGTTGTGCGGGAAGCGGTTGGCCTGCGAGGTGGGCAGCAGGGGGATGAAGCGGGGGACGGTTCTGTTACCGGGGGCTTGGACGTATCATTCGGCTTAGCCATGGGTCAGCTCCTAAGTAAGCTGGGTTGTGGTTAGCGGGTCGTAGGTGTTGGTCGCACCTGCGGCCCGCGTCTTTTCTGCCACTGCAACGCATCCCGAGGGATGGCTTTGGCGGCCCCTCCTATCATCCTCCTACTGGTTTTTTATCCAAGCCTTGGGCTTCCGAGAGAGGCTGCGGAAATGTCCGGGGGAACTGTCCGGCGTTTCCAGAGCCTGTAGGGCTCCGGCCTGCGGAGGTCTGGCAGGCACGAAGTCATGCTTGGCCTCCAGTCGGTGGGGCGGCGAACCCGCCCCGTCAGGAGGCCGAGCGGAGTCGTTGCGCAGGGGGCCGAGCGGCAGGAAGCCGCGAGAGCCGCCCCGGTCCACGAAGGACCGTGGCGGCGGGCCCCCGGAGCAACGATGCAGCGAGGGTACCCCAGTCGCGCAGCGGCTGGGGCCGGATGCAGGGGCGAGTCTTTTGGTTCCTTTTGGACGCTTGCAAAAGGAACTCGCCTGGGAAGGCGAAACAAGAAGTCGAGGCAGACACGGCAAGGAGCTGGACCACCAAGCCTGAAGCCCGCTCAGGCTCTAAGCGACGGTATCTCTGTTGTGCACTGCGGTGTAAATCGCCGACGCGCTCTGCGCCGTCCCATACCGGCAGAACGCTGTCGCTGCAGCAGACCTGGGCGTTCCTAACGTCGGCTATCTCTGCGGCTCTCCTGCACGAACCTCAAGCGCCCTGCGCACCTTGTACCACCTCGCCACGCTCCTCCTGCACCGTCCGTCCGGCGCTCTCCACGGCGTTCCACAGCCAGGGCGGCAGGTGCTCGGGATCGAGGCTGTCGAGCAGGTTCTTCACCGCCAGGCCCAACTCGGTGTCGCCCTCGATCACCAGGCGACGGCGGAAGAACAGCGTGTCCGGGTCCTCCTGGCGGCTGGCCAGCAGCAGAAAGTCGCGCCAGTCGCCGCGGATGGTCACGCTGGCCCGTGGCCGTTCGACCAGGCGCAGGCCGCCGGGTACCCGGGTGACGCACCAGCCGACGCCGAGGTCCCTCACTTCCAGGCGCAGCCAGCGACCTTCCAGCAGGTCGAAGGCGCCCTCCTCCAGCGGCTGGGCGAACAGCCGGTTGGCGACCCGTTGCAGGACCAGGTGCTGGACCCCGCGCGGAACCTTCGCCGCCAGCGGCAACAGGCGTCCGGCGACGCCGAGGAGCAGGCGTTGGCGGTTCAGCATAGCCCTGCCTCCTCTGCCCGCAGCATCCCCGGCCGGCCGTGCCAGTAGCCGTTGCAGCCTTCCACGGCGAGCGGCGGAGCGGCACCCTTGCGTACCCGGTCGAAGGCCGCGATCACCTCGGCCATGCCCTGCGCCCGAGGGCTCAGGCGTAGCAGGTCGGCGCCGCTATGTTCCAGCGAGCGGTAGTCGGCCAGCAGGTTGCTGACCTTGCCGGACAGGGTCTGGATGCCATTGAGGGTGAACAGCGCCTCGCCCTCCTGGCTGAGCAGCGGGATGCCTTCGGGATACTGCTGGCAACAGAACTGGCAGTCGTCCTTGGGCCGGTTCTCCGCCCGCGCGGTGAAGCAGCGTGCCGAATAGGCCAGCGGCAGGTGGCCGTAGGCGAAGACCTCGGTCTGCAATTGGTCGAGGCCCAGCCGCGCAGCCTGGTCGAGCACCCCGCGCAGCAGCTTGCCGGAGACTTCCACCGGCGGAACCCAGCGGCGCATGCCCCAGGAATACAGTTCGGCCAGGGCATGGCCGTTGTAGAGGTTCAGCGCCGGACCGCCGACGAAGGGCACGCCGCGCTGGCTGAGGTAGTAGACGGCGGCCATGTCGTTGGCCTCGACCCGCAATTCGCCGTTCTCGCAGAGCCGGCGCAGGCTGGACAGCTCCGAGGCGGCCTCGATCAGCGCCAGCCCGGAGAGCACCAGCTCGGCGCGGGTCGCCTGCGCCAGCTCGCGGGCCAGCGCCTGCCAGTCGTTCAGCGACAGCGCCCGGCGCTTGGCGCAGACGGTCTCGCCGAGGTAGATGACGTCGAGCGGCTGGCTGGCCATCTCGGCGTAGAAATCGAAGATCTGCCGCTTGTCCCAGTAGAACAGCAGCGGTCCCAGGCTCAGTTTCATCGCGGCGCTCCTCACTGCCAGGAACGGTGATAGGCGCCCAGGGTGGTCTGGTGCCCTTCGGAAAGTCCGGCCAGCGCGCGCTGCCATTGCGGCTGCACGCTGTAGGCGCCCGGTGCGCTGGCGTAGCTGTCCAGCGCCTGGCGCCAGACCCGGGTGACCTGCTCGACGTAGGCCGGGCTGCGCTGGCGGCCTTCGATCTTCACCGCCGCCACGCCGATTTCCGCCAGTTGCGGGACCAGGTCCAGGGTGTTCAGGCTGGTCGGTTCCTCCAGCGCATGGAAGCGCTGGCCATTGACCAGGAAGCGGCCCTTGCAGAGGGTCGGGTAGCCGGCCGCCTCGCCGGCGGCGTAGCGGTCGATGAGCACTTCGTTGAGGCGCGAGGTCAGCCCCTCCGGCTCCTCGCTCCAGCGCACCGCCCTGGCCGGCGAACAGACCCCGCAGAGGTTCGGCGACTCGCCGGTGACGTAGGACGACAGGTGGCAGCGGCCCTCGGCCATGATGCACAGGCTGCCGAAGGCGAATACCTCCACCGGCACCGGGCTGCCGGCCGCCACCTGGCGTACCTGGGCCAGCGACAGCACGCGCGGCAGCACCGCGCGGCGGATGCCGTAGCGTTCGTGGTAGAGGGCCAGGGCCGCGGCATTGGTCGCCGAGCCCTGCACCGACAGATGCAGGTTGAGCCGCGGATGACGCTTGGCGGCATAGCCGAGCACCGCCACGTCGGCGGCGATCAGCGCGTCGACGCCGAGGTCGGCGGCCTGGTCGACCGCGCGCTGCCAGCGCTCCCAGCCCTGGGCGCTGGAGTAGGTATTGACCGCGACGTAGAGCTGTCGCCCGGCCTCGTGGACGCGCCGCAGGCCTTCCTGGAGCTGGCGTTCGTCGAGGTTGAGGCCGGCGAAATGGCGGGCGTTGGTGTCGTCGCGGAAGCCGACGTAGATGGCGTCGGCGCCCTGGCGCAGGGCCGACTTCAGGGCGGGCAGGCTGCCCGCCGGACAGACCAGTTGCATGGGGTTGCTCCTCTGGCGAAAAACGCGCTCCGCGGCAGTGGGCAACCCCGGGGCACAGGCGCCACACTCTAGAAAGACGCTCCCGGTCGGCGCTTGACCGGGATCAAGAAGGCCTCAGGCCAGCAGCGCGGAGAACGGCAGAAAGTCGATCCTGTCACCCGCCGCCAGGGTCGCGCCGCGCTCGATCACCGCCAGCCCGTCCGCCCAACTGGCGGCGAGCAGCATCGCCGAGCCCTGCTGCGGGTGGATCGCCACCCGCCCCCGTTCGTCGAGCCGCGCCCGCAGGTACTGGCGGCGCGTCCGCGGCTGCGCCCAGTCGAACGCCGCCGGCAGCGCCAGCGGCCGTGGCAGCACGTCGAGCAGCCCCTGCTGGCGCAGCAGGAACGGCCGCGCCAGCAGCAGCGCGGTGACCAGCGCCGCCGCCGGATTGCCCGGCAAGCCCAGCCAGGGTTTGCCGGCCACCGTACCGAAGGCGAACGGCTTGCCCGGCTGGATCGCCAGGCGCCACAGGTTGACCTCGCCGAGTTCGGCGATGGCACGCTTGAGATGGTCTTCCTCGCCCACCGAGACGCCGCCGCTGGTGACCAGCGCATCCCATTCGGAGGCCGCCAGGCTGAGGGCGTCGCGGCTGGCCACCAGCTCGTCGGCGAGCACTTCCTCGTCGTGCACCTCGAAGCCGAGGCCGCGCAGCAGCGCGCCGATGCAGTAACGGTTGGCGTTGTAGATCTGCCCGGCCAACAGCGGCTGGCCAGGCTCGCGCAATTCGTCGCCGCTGCTCAGCAGGCCGATGCGCAGGCGCCGGCGCACCGACACCGTGGCGACGCCGAGACTCGCCAGCAGGCCGAGTTCCTGCGGGCGCAATCGCTGCCCGGCGCGCAGCACCGGCGCGCCACGCCGCAACTCCTCGCCGCGCCGACGCACGTGCTGGCCGGCGCTCACCGGCGGCAACTGCACGCGCTCGCCGTCGACCGTGCAGAGTTCCTGCGGCACCACGCAATCGGCGCCGGTCGGCAGCGGCGCGCCGGTGAAGATCCGCGCCGCCTGGCCCAGCGGCAGGCTCATGCCACGGGTATCGCCGGCGGCGATCCGCGCGCCGACCGTCAGGCTGCCGCCGCTGCGCGGAAGGTCGGCGGAGCACAGGGCGTAGCCGTCCATCGCGCTGTTGTCCCAGGGCGGCAGGTCCATCGGCGCCGGCAGGTCGTCGCCGAGCACCCGCCCCAGCGCCCGCTCCAGGGGCAGGGTTTCGCAGGCCGGCGGGCATGGGGCGCGCGCCAGTAGCTCGGCCAGCGCCTCGTCCAGCGGACGCAGTTGCCCGCCGTCGCAGCCGCAACCGCTCATGAACGACACCCGCAGCCGGTCACCGGCGCCGTGGCCGGCGGGGTCTTCAGGTGCGGGACGAAATTGCACGGCCGGGTGCGGCTGTCCAGCTGCGCCAGGAGGATTTCGTTCCAGGCGGTGCGGCAGGCGCCCGGCGAGCCGGGCAGGCAGCAGACCAGGGTGCCGTTGCTGAGCCCGGCCAGCGCCCGCGATTGGATGGTGGAGGTACCGATCTCGCGCTGCGAGACCTGGCGGAACAGTTCGCCGAAGCCCTCGACATCGCGTTCGAACAGCGGCTTCACCGCCTGCGGGGTGTTGTCCCGCACGGTGAAGCCGGTGCCGCCGGTAATCAGGCCGACCTGTACCTCGGGGTCGGCGATCCAGGCCGAGACCACCGCGCGGATCTGGTAGATGTCATCGATCCTCAAGGTCCGCTGGTGCAGGCGATGACCGGCGGCCAGCAGCGCGTCGGCGAGGGTCTGGCCGGAAGTATCGGTTTCCAGGGTACGGGTGTCGCTGACGGTGAGGATGGCGATGTTCAGCGGCTGGAAGGCGGAGGTGGCCAGGTGGCTCATGGAAGGGGGTCCTCGGAACGGGCGATGCCTCAGCCTGAACCCGGGGCCCCCGGCTGGCTATTCCTCCGAAGAGGTAAGCCGGCGGCGCGAGGAGGTAGCCGTCACTCCTCCCAGCGCTGCGCGGCGGCCTGGTCGCTGCAGCGGCCTTCGACCCAGCGCGGGCCTTCGGCGGTGTCTTCCTTCTTCCAGAACGGCGCGCGGGTCTTCAGGTAGTCCATGACGAAGTTGCAGGCGTCGAACGCCGCCTGCCGGTGAGCGCTGGCGCAGCCGACGAAGACGATCGGCTCGCCCGGCTCCAGGCGGCCGATGCGGTGGAGGATCTCCAGGCGCAGCAGCGGCCAGCGTTGCCGGGCCTCGTCGGCGATCCTGCCGAGGGCCTTCTCGGTCATTCCGGGATAGTGTTCGAGGAACATCCCGCCGACCTCGCGGCCGTCGTTGAAATCGCGCACGTAGCCGACGAAGCCGACCACCGCGCCGATGCCGACGTTCTGCGCGTGCAGGGCGTTGAGTTCCCGCCCCGGGTCGAAGGCGGCCTGCTGGACGCGGATGGCCATGGGCTCAACCTCCGGTGACGGTGGGGAAGAAGGCGACTTCGTCGCCGTCCTGCAGCGGCTCGTCGAGGCCACACAGTTCCTGGTTGCGCGCGCACATCAGGTTCTGCTCGCCGAGGGTGCGTTCCCAGGCGCCGCCGCGCTCCACCAGGAGCTGGCGCAAGGCGCCGAGGGTGGCCAGCCCGGCCTCCCAGTTCAACTGTTCGCCGTCGATGCCCAGGGCCTCGCGGTAACGGGCGAAATACTGCACGCGGATCATGCCTGCCCTTCCTCCTCTTTGCGGTAGTGGCCGCTCTTGCCGCCGAGCTTCTCCAGCAGCTGGACCTGCTCGATGAGCATGCCGCGATCCACCGCCTTGCACATGTCGTAGATGGTCAGGGCGGCGACGCTGGCGGCGGTCAGCGCCTCCATCTCCACCCCGGTCTGCCCGGCCAGCCGGCAGCGCGCGCGGATGCGCACCGCGTCGGGCGCCTCGGACTGCAACTCGACCTTGACGCTGGTGAGCAGCAGCGGATGGCACAGCGGGATCAGTTCGTGGGTGCGCTTGGCCGCCTGGATGCCGGCGATCCGCGCCACGGCGAAGACGTCGCCCTTGGGATGGCCGCCGTCCTGGATCAGTTGCAGGGTTTCCGGGCGCATGCGCACCACGGCCTCGGCCGTGGCCTCACGGGAGGTCACGGCCTTTTCCGTGACGTCGACCATGTTGGCACGGCCCTGGGAATCGAGATGGGTCAGCACGTGGGTGCTCCTGGAAGAGGCTACTGGCCAGTCATTGTAAGCCCTGGAGGGCATGACGCCATGCCTGGGGAAGGTTCGCAAGGGGGATGATTGTATACATAAAGAGGTAGGCCGGGCCGGCGCGGAGAAAGCGCCGGCCCAAGGCATCCTGCGCCGGGCGCCCGCAACGATGCGGGCTCGGCCCCCGGACAGGGCCTGGCAGGATGTATATCCCGCCTGGTTTGCAACCGGGCGGGATATCGGCCGGCGTATGCCGCCGGCTACCTCACATGTGCGCCTCGGCGTACTCCGCCAGTACCGAGCGCGGCACGCCCTGCAGGGTCACGTGCACGCCGTGGGGGAAGTCCTTGAAGCGTTCGGTCAGGTAGGTCAGGCCGGAACTGGTGGCTGACAGGTAGGGCGTGTCGATCTGCGCCAGGTTGCCCAGGCAGATCACCTTCGAGCCGCTGCCGGCACGGGTGATGATGGTCTTCATCTGGTGCGGCGTGAGGTTCTGGCACTCGTCGATGAGGATCAGGCTCTGCTGGAAGCTGCGGCCACGGATGTAGTTCAGCGACTTGAACTGCAGCGGCACCTTGCTGAGGATGTAGTCGACGCTGCCGTGGGTGCATTCGTCGTCCATGTGCAGCGCCTCGAGGTTGTCGGTGATGGCGCCGAGCCAGGGCTCCATCTTCTCCGCCTCGGTGCCGGGCAGGAAGCCGATGTCCTCGTCCAGGCCCTGCACGCTGCGGGTGGCGATGATGCGCCGGTAGCGCTTGCTGACCATGGTCTGCTCGATGGCCGCGGCGAGCGCCAGGATGGTCTTGCCGGAGCCGGCGGCGCCGGACAGGTTGACCAGGTGGATATCCGGATCGAGCAGGGCGTACAACGCCAGCGACTGGTACACGTCGCGTGGCCGCAGGCCCCAGGCTTCCTGGTGCAGGAGCGGTTCCTGGTGCAGGTCGAGGATGGTCAGTTCGTCCTGATGGATGCCCTTTATCCAGCCGACGAAGCCCTGTTCGTCGACGATGAACTCGTTGATATGCACCGCCGGCAGGTTGTCGGTGAGCTGCACGCGGTGCCAGGTGCGACCATGGTCCTGGCGGGTCTCGACCTTGCTCACGCGGTCCCAGAACGAGCCGGCGAGGGAGTGGTAGCCACGCGACAGCAGGGCCACGTCGTCGATCAGCTGGTCGGTGTGGTAGTCCTCCGCGTCCACCCCGCAGGCGCGCGCCTTCAGGCGCATGTTGATGTCCTTGGTCACCAGCACCACGCGCACGCCGCTGTGGCGGCTCTTCAGCTCGACCAGCTGGTTGATGATCTTGTTGTCGTTGAGATGCTCGGGCAGCCAGGTGATGGGTTCGGCGCGCTTGCTCATGAGGATCGACAGGCTGCCGCTGGGGCCGTTCTTGCCACGCTGGATCGGCACCCCGCCCTCCACCTGCTCGGGCGTGGCCTCGCCCAGAACCTGGTCGATCAGGCGGATGGCCTGGCGGCATTCGGCGGCGATGGTGTGCTTGCCGGTCTTCAGCTTGTCCAGCTCTTCGAGCACCGTCATCGGGATCGCGACGCGGTGTTCCTGGAAGTTCAACAAGGCATTCGGATCGTGGATCAGGACATTGGTATCGAGGACGTACAGGGTGGGCTGGGTGGGGCGGGAACGTCCGTGGTCATCCATACGCGATCACCTTCTGCTAAGGGCCTGGCGACGGAATGCCGGGTCGGCGCTCCGCCGGGGGGCGAGCCGCCTTCTCTCTTCCGGTGGAGAGAGCCTGACAGCAGAGGTGTGGGCCGGGGCCGCCACCTGTGCTGCAGGGTTCGGCGGTCTACGGTTCCACAAATACCGCAAAAAATATGACGGTAAAAAGTACTTTTCGTCATCAGCAGGTTTTTTTTCCGCAAGCGACGAAATACCTTGGCTAGGCCTGTATCGAGGGCTAGTGTTATCGGTCCCACCCATGGGAAAACCTGGCGCCCCTTGCCGCGCCGGGGTTCCGCCCGCCCTTCCCCATCCCCCTCTGCGCACGGCAAATCCGCCGCGCGCCCGTGCGTTTCTCCTGTATGAATCCGGGGCTTGACCTTGACACGATGTCAAGGCTGAAGCTGTCGCCCAGACTTCACCGAAGCCCCTTGCGGCCCCACCGGTGCCAATTCCGCGATTCCAAGGAGGTTCCATGAACAGCGCCACGCTCACCGAGCTCGATCTGCCGGTCAGCGGCATGACCTGCGCGTCCTGCGCCGGACGTGTCGAGCGAGCCCTGAAGAAAGTGCCCGGGGTCACGGCCGCCTCGGTCAACCTGGCCAGCGAACAGGCCCGCGTGCAAGCCCCGGCTGACAGCCTGCCGGCCCTGGTGGCAGCGGTCGAGCAGGCCGGCTACCAGGTACCGGCGCAGAGCCTGGAACTGGCCGTCGAGGGCATGACCTGCGCCAGTTGCGTCGGCCGTGTCGAACGCGCGCTGAAGAAGGTGCCCGGGGTGCGCGAGGTCAGCGTCAACCTGGCCAGCGAGCGCGCCCACCTCGATTTGCTCGGCGCGGTGGACAACCAGGCGCTGCTGCAGGCGGTCGAGCAGGCCGGCTACAAGGCGCGCCTGCTCGACGCCGGACAGCCGCAGCAGGACGACGCCGAACGTCGCCTGCGCCGCGAGCGCTGGTGGGTGATCGCCGCCCTGCTGCTGGCGCTGCCGCTGGTGCTGCCGATGCTGGTGGAATGGGCCGGCCTGCACTGGATGCTGCCGCCCTGGGCGCAGTTCGTCCTGGCCACCCCGGTGCAGTTCATCATCGGCGCGCGTTTCTACGTGTCCGCCTGGCGCGCGGTGAAGGCCGGCGCCGGCAACATGGACCTGCTGGTCGCCCTCGGCACCAGCGCCGGCTACGGGCTCAGCGTCTACCTCTGGCTGACCGCCCCGCCCGGACACATGCCGCACCTGTACTTCGAAGCCTCGACCGTGGTGATCGCCCTGATCCTCCTCGGCAAGTACCTGGAAAGCCGCGCCAAGCGCCAGACCGCCAGCGCCATCCGCGCCCTCGAGGCATTGCGCCCGGAACGCGCGGTGCGCCTGCGCGACGGCCGCGAGGAGGAAGTGGCGATCGCCGAACTGCGCCTCGGCGACGAGGTGGTGGTGCGCCCCGGCGAGCGCTTCCCGGTCGACGGCGAGGTGCTCGACGGCAGCAGCCACGCCGACGAGGCGCTGATCACCGGCGAGAGCCTGCCGGTGCCGAAGGCGCCGGGCGACAAGGTCACCGGCGGCGCGATCAACGGCGAAGGCCGGCTGCTGCTGCGCACCACCGCCCTCGGCGGGGAAACGGTGCTGGCGAAGATCATCCGCCTGGTGGAAGACGCCCAGGCCGCCAAGGCGCCGATCCAAAAGCTGGTGGACCGGGTCAGCCAGGTCTTCGTGCCGGTGGTGATCCTCATCGCGCTGGTCACTCTGGGCGCCTGGCTGGTGGCCGGGGTCGGCCTCGAACAGGCACTGGTGAACGCCGTGGCGGTGCTGGTGATCGCCTGTCCCTGCGCCCTCGGCCTGGCCACCCCGACCGCGATCATGGCCGGCACCGGGGTCGCCGCGCGCCACGGCATCCTGATCAAGGACGCCGAGTCCCTGGAGGTCGCCCACGCGGTCACCAGCGTGGCCTTCGACAAGACCGGCACCCTGACCTCGGGCCGGCCGCAGATCATCCACCTCGGCGGCGACGACCACGACGAGCTGCTCAGGCTCGCCGGCGCCCTGCAACGCGGCAGCGAACACCCGCTGGCCAAGGCGGTGCTCGAAGGCTGCGCCGAGCGCGGCCTGGAAACTCCATCGGTAAGCGCCAGCCAGGCCCTCAGCGGGCGCGGCATCCAGGGCGAGGTCGAGGGTCGCCGGCTGGCCCTGGGCAACCGTCGCCTGCTCGACGAACAGGAACTCAAGCCCGGCGCGCTGGCATCCTCGGCCGCGGACTGGGAGGCCGAGGGGCGGACCCTGTCCTGGCTGCTCGAACTGGCTCCGGAAAAACGCGTGCTCGGCCTGTTCGCCTTCGGCGACAGCCTCAAGGAAGGCGCGGCGGAGGCGGTGGCCGCCCTGCGCGAACGGGATATCCACAGCCACCTGATCACTGGCGACAACCGCGGCAGCGCGGCGGTGGTGGCCAAGACCCTGGGTATCGACGACGTGCACGCCGAGGTGCTCCCGGCGGACAAGGCCGCCACGGTCGCCGAGCTGAAAGGCCGGGGCCGGGTGGTGGCGATGGTCGGCGACGGCATCAACGACGCCCCGGCCCTGGCCGCCGCCGATGTCGGCATCGCCATGGGCGGCGGCACCGACGTGGCCATGCACGCCGCCGGCATTACCCTGATGCGCGGCGACCCGCGCCTGGTGCCGGCGGCGCTGGATATCTCGCGGCGAACCTACGCGAAGATCCGGCAGAACCTGTTCTGGGCCTTCATCTACAACGTGATCGGCATTCCGCTGGCCGCCTTCGGCCTGCTCAACCCGATGGTGGCGGGCGCGGCGATGGCCTTCTCCAGCGTCAGCGTGGTCGGCAACGCCCTGCTCCTGCGGCGCTGGAAGCCCTGAACCAGCACGCCAGGCACTTGGGGTGGCGCGCCTAGCGCAACAACCCCATGTGCTTGGCCCGCGCCACCGCCTGGGTGCGCCGCTCGACGCCGAGCTTGTCGTTGATGTGGCGGGCGTGGCTCTTCACCGTATGCAGCGAGATGAACAGCCGCTCGCTGATCTCCTGGTTGGACAGGCCCTGGGCGATCAGCTCCAGCACCGCCAGTTCGCGCCCGCTGAGCACTTCGCCGGCGACGGCGGCCGGTTCCGCCGGCGGCTCCGGCAGCAACGCGCGCAGGCGCCGGGCACCGGGGCAGGCGGGGAAGCGCTGCAACTGCTCGCGCAGCCATTCCGGCTGCTGCACCAGCAATTCGTGGAGTGGCAGCAAGGCGCCGCCGACCGCGCCCTCCATCGCCTGCTGCAGGGTCGCCAGGGCATCGCGCTCGCGGCCCTGCTCCAGGTACAGCGCGGCCAGTTGGCCGAGGGCCAGGCGCGCCGGCAGCAGCGCGCCGTTCTCCCGCGTCGAGCGGGCCAACCGCGCCAGCCGCTGGGCGGCTTCCTGCGAGCGCCCCTCGCGGCGCTCCAGGCCGGCCTGGAGCAATTCGACATGCAGCGGCAGCAGCGGGCTGCATTCCGGCGGCGTGGCCGCCTGCCCGCCATAGGTGCCGCCCAGGCGCTGTAGCCAGACGCCGGCCAGCTCGGTCTGGCCCTGGGCCAGCCAGAGTTCGCACTTGATCAGGGTGATCGCCGCCAGGTAGTAGATCGGCGGGATGTCCCAGGCATGCATCAGCCGTTCGACGTCGCCGAGCCGGGAGAACGCCGCCGCGTAGTTGCCCAGGCGCCCTTCCAGGCTGGCCAGGACGCAATAGCCGATCACCAGGCTGACGTCCCGGCAACTGCGGGTTTCCTCGATCCCCTGCTTGATCCATTTGCGCGCCTCGTCCGGCTGCAGCGCCAGGCTGCGCAGGTAGCCGCGGTACAGCAGCAGCCGCCCGCGCACCGCGTAGCGGCGTTGCGCCGGCAGGTGCTGGAGGCGTTCCAGGCCCTGGCGCACCTCCTCCTCGGCGCGCGCCACTTCGCCGCGCGCCTGCAGGACCCGGGCGCGGTCGTAATGGACCAGCGCCTCGAACAGCGGGTTGCCGTAGCGCTGGGCGAATTCGAGGGCGTCGCGGTTGTAGTTGCGCGCCTGCCAGAAGTCGCCACGGGTCACCGCCAGGTTGCTCAGCGTCGACAGGCATTGCAGGCGGGTGCCGTAGCGCTCCCCGACGAGGTCCTGCAAGGCCTCGCGGCAGTGCGCCTCGGCCTTGTCGATATCGCCGCGGCCACGCGCGATCACCCCGCTCAGGGCCTGCCACTGGGCTAGCAGGTCGCGTTGCGCGGCGGCGTCCGGCGCCGGCAGGAAGCGCGCCAGCTGGCCGGCCAGCTCTTGCGCCGCATCCAGCTGGCAGGCCAGGGCCAGGGCCCAGCCGTACAGCAGGATCAGCCGCGGCGTGCTGGCCAGCAGGCTGTCCGGCAGGTCCATCTTCCAGCGCAGCAGGGTGGCGATGTTCTGCTCCGCCAACAGTTGCTCTTCCGACAGGTTCTGCACCAGGCTCGCCGCCACGTCCGGCTGGCCGGCGCGCAGGGCTTGCTCGACCGCCTGGTCGAGCAGGCCGTGGCGGCTGAACCAGCCGCAGGCGCGCAGGTGCAGGGCGCCGGCGGAGGGCCCGAAGTCGGGCAAGGGGCGCGCCAGCAGCAGGTCGGAGAACAGATGGTGGTAGCGGAACCACTGGCCGTTTTCGTCCAGCGGCACGAGGAATACCTGGTGCTGCTGCAGGTGCTCGAGGATCGCGGCGCTGTCGCCGGCCTCGCGCACGGTGTCGCAGAGTTCGGCGCAGAAGCGCTCGAAGCGCGCGGTCTGGGCGAGGAAGGCCTGGACCTCGGGCGGCTGCCGCTCGATCACCTCCTCCAGCAGGTAGTCGCGGATCAGCTCGTCGGCGCCGTGCACCCCGGGGCTGACCTGTTCCGCCCGGTCGCCGCGCGCCAGCAGCCACAGGCGCAACCCGGCGACCCAGCCCTCGCTGCGTTCGAGCAGGCTGTCCAGCGCCTCCTCGTCCAGCGCCAGGCCGCTGGCGGCCATCAGCGCCGCGCTTTCCTCGGCGGTCAGGCGCAGGTCCTGTTCGCTGAGTTCGAGCAACTGCCGCGACAGCCTAAGGCGCGCCAGGTGCCAGTCCGGCCGCTGCCGGCTGGTGACCAGCAGCACCAGCCCCTCGGGCAGGTGGTTGAGAAGGAACTGCAGGCAGCGATCGAGAACCGCGCCCTGGGCCAGGTGGTAGTCGTCCAGCACCAGCAGCAGCGGGCGTTGCGGGTCCAGGCAGGGCGCCAGTTCGTCGAGCAGATCGTCGAGCCAGGTCTCGAAGGCGAACGGCTGGTGGCGCTGGCGCATCTTCAGCAGGCCCAGGGCCTCTTCGCCGAGGGTCGGGTGGTACTGTCGCAAGCCATCGAGCAGACGTTCGAGGAAACGCCCGGGATCGCTCTCGCGGCTGCTCAGTCCCAGCCAGAGGCTCTGCCAGCGCGGGTCGAGGCTTTCGCAGAACTCGATGGCCAGGGAACTCTTGCCGAACCCGGCGGGCGCGGCGATCAGCAGCAGGCGCCCGTCGAGCCCCTCGCGCAGCCGCTGGCAAAGACGCGGGCGTGCCACGTGGGCCGTCGGCAACGGCGGGCGGAAAAAGCGGTTGGCCGTCGGCAGGACGGCGGCGGCGGTGCCCGGAAAGGTGCGCGAGAAGTCAGTCATCACCCGGTTTCTTGGTTTATGTATGGGGCGTGAACGCTCCGGAGACTAACCACAAGTGATGGCTATTTGAAGCACTATCCATCGGCTCGGACCAAATAGCGCCCCGGCGCTTCAGCTCGACACTCAAGAAAAGACCGCTTTCCCGCCGCGGTCCAGGCGCGGCAAACGTTTCCCGGCCGTGCGGGCGCCTGCCGGGAGGACGACGGCGGCGGAATCCGCGGGCGAGGCGGGTAAACACTTTGTAATGAATTGGCGGCCAGGACCGGCAGCCGGGCGCGAAAACGAAGAAACCGGCACAAGGCCGGTTTCTTCGTGGCAAGCGGCGTCCTTCCTCAGCGCACCCCTTCCTGGCGCAGCGCCGCCGGGGTGTAGTCGCTTTCCGAAGCGCTGTAGTTGAAGTCGTAGGCCTGTTTCTCCTCGTTCTTCATGCCCAGCGCCAGGTAGCGGCCGGAGAGCAGGTCGTAGAGGGTCTCCACCGCATACCAGGGCACCTGCTTGTCGTAGTACTGCTCGGCATGCGCCTCGGCCACGCGCCACAGGGTGCCGCGACCGTCGTAGTGGTCGATCTCGGCGGCCTGCCAGGTGTCCTCGTCGATATAGAAGTCACGCTTGGCGTAGATGTGCCGCTCGCCCGGCTTCAGGGTCGCGACCACGTGCCAGACGCGGTGCAGCTCGTAGCGGGTCAGGTCCTGGTTGATGTGCCCGGCCTTGACGATATCGCTGTACTTGATCTTCGGATCGTCGAGCTTGTAGCTGTTGTAGGGAATGTAGATTTCCTTCTTGCCCACCAGCTTCCAGTCGTAGCGGTCGGGCGCACCGTTGTACATGTCGAAGTTGTCCGAGGTGCGCAGGCCGTCGGCGGCGGTGCCGGGGCCGTCGTAGGACACCTGCGGCGCGCGCCGCACACGGCGCTGGCCGGCGTTGTAGAGCCAGGCCAGGCGCGGTTCCTTGACCTGGTTGAGGGTCTCGTGGACCAGCAGCACGTTGCCGGCCAGCCGCGACGGCGCGGTGACCCGCTGCTTGAAGTAGAACAGCACGTTGCTCGGCTTGTTCGGGTTGTAGTCCTTCAGGTTGGTGCGGAAGGTGAAGGCGTCCTGGAAATAGACCAGCTGGTAGGAGCCGTTGACCTGCGGAGTGGCCTGGGTCACCAGGCGCCGCACGCTGCCGCCACGGTAGCGGGTGATGTGGTTCCAGATCACCTCCAGGCCGTTCTGCGGGATCGGGAACGGGTTGGCGGTATCGAAGTTCTCCAGGCCATTGCCGCCCTCCACCAGCTTGGTGGTGGTGGCGTTGCGCTTGGCCGCCTCCTGCACCGCCGCCGGGACGGTGGCGCTGCGATGGGTCTTGTACACCGGGATCTTGTAGGTGTCCGGATAGCGCTTGAACAGGGCCAACTGGCCGGGGGTCAGCTTGTCCTTGTACTGGTCGACGTTCTGCGCGGTGATGGTGAACAGCGGCTGCTCGCTGGCGTAGGGGTTGGAGAGGAAGCCACGGCCGTCGACACTGCCGGCGTTGGTCGCCAGGCCACCGTCCCAGGCCGGGATGCTGCCGTCGGCGTTGCCGGCCTTTTCCGCGCCCAGCGGGGTCAGGCTGGCGCCGAGCTTGGCCGCCTCGTCGGCGGACACCGCCGCCATCACCTGGGTGGCCAGCAGGCTCAGGGCCAGCACACCGGAATGCAGGAGAATCTTGGTTGTTTTCATTCGCTCGTCGTCCTCGTTAAGTCCCGCTCGCCGGCCCGGCGCACGCCGGGCCGGCGTACATCAGAAGTTCATGCCGAAGCTGAGCGCGACGAAGTCGCGATCGTCCACGGTGGTGTACTTGCCGTCGAAGAAGTTGGTGTAGGAGAGGCTCGCGGTGTAGGTGTTCTGGTACTCCGCATCCACCCCCAGGCTGACCGCCTTGCGGCCTTCCTCGAAGTTGGCGCCCGGACCGGGCGAATAGCCGTCGACGTCATGCGACCAGGCCACGCTGGGCTTGAGGTTCACCCCCATGAACACGTCGTTGTAGTCCCAGATCGCACGGGCGCGGTAGCCCCAGGCATCGGAGGTGGTATAGCCGTCGTTCTCGCAGTAGCGGCTGACGTTGTTCGCCGCTGCGGTGCCGAGGGTGCTGACGTTCAGCGCCTGGCAGCTGGCCAGGCCGGAGATGGTCCCCGGCAGCGGCCCCGGGCCGAACACCGGGTCACGTCCGTAGCGCGCCTTGGAGGTGCTTTCCAGGCCGCCGACGTGGGTCCAGCCGACCTCGCCGACCAGGGTCAGGCGCTCGGCGCCCATGACCTGGTCGAAGAAGTGCGTCAGGGTGGTCTGCAGCTGGGTGATCTCCTTGCGCCGGTAGCCGTGCAGGTCCTGCCCGGCCTGGCCGTTCAGCACCGAGGCATTGTCGTAGGGGCGGTTGCCACCGATGTTCACCGGGTCGAGGCCGGCGAAGAGAATGTCGGTGGTGTTCAGTTGTACCGGCGCGTTCGGCCGGTAGCTGACCTCGCCGCTCCACGCGGTGCCGTTGGGCAGCGTGGTGGAGAAGCTCAGGCCGAACATGCGGATGTCTTCGGGGTATTCGATGAAGTAGCTGGAGTTGCCGGCGGTGGCTGCCGCCGCGGCCTGGGCGGCCAGCGCCGGGTTGAGCGCAGCGAGGCGGGTGGTCAGTTCGTTGATTTTTGCCATGGTGCTGGCCGAGGCGCCCTGGCCGCTGAAGATCGGCAGGCGGCTGTGGTAGTTCATGTAGTAGGCGCCGAACTCGGTGTTCAGTTCGTCGGCGAAGTAGCGCAGAGCGAAGCCGTACTGGCCGCTGTCGCGAGCGTCGCGGTCCGGTCCGCGGCGCACCAGGATGCCTTCGTCCCAGGGCGATGGGGTAACGCTCAGGCCGGCGCCGGCGAGCACGTTGTTGAGCAGGTTGATGGACGCCTTGTTGTTGGTCAGCACCGCCAGGTTCTGGTCGCAGCCGTCGGCCACCACGTCCGGCTGGGAGAAGAAGGTGCCGCAGTTGTCCACCACGGTCTGGTCCCACTCGATCTGGTAGAAGCCTTCGGCGGACAGGTTGTCGGTGAGGTTCTGCGACAGGTAGAACATGTTCACCGGGATCAGGCCTTCCTTGATCTCCGAACCGGGCCGGCGGAAGGCGGTGACGTCGATCGGGTTGACCGCGCTGATGCCGTTCTGGATGAAGGTGCTCTCGCCCCAGTTCACCACCTGCTTGCCCAGGCGCACGCTGCCCGGCAGGTCGCCGATGGCGTAGTTGTGGTAGATGAAGGCGTCGAGCAGTTCGGCGCCGGAGGACTTGGCCAGGGTCTTGCGGCCGCTGTCGTCGATGTCCTTGAACTCGCGGTGCTCGTCCTTCAGTTCGAAGTCGTACCAGTACTTGCCGCGCAGGAACACACCGGTATCGCCGTACTTCAGTTCGAGGTCATGGATGCCCTTGAAGACCTTCGAGAACGTCTCCCCACGCTTGAAGTTCAAGTGGCTGTCGTCGGAGGTCTGGGAAAGTCCCTTGCCGCCATTGTTCACACCGATCAGGTTCTTGTTCGGCTTGGCGGTCGACCAGCTGGCCCCGACCGACAACGCCGAGTCGAAGGAACCTTCGATTTCCCCGATGTTGAAGGTCACCCCAAAGGCCGGAGCCGCCAGCGAGGAAGCCAGGCTGACGGCCAACGGCAACCGGGCCCGGCGCGAGAACGGATTACGGGTTGTCATCGACGCTACTCCATGTGTGTTTTTTGTTATGAGTGCGTGGACTATAGCCAGCGGTGCCTGCCGCTTGATCCCTCGAAAGTGTGATTTGCGCGGCGCGACCACTCTGGCTCGCGCCTTTGCGGCGGGCCTGCCGTGACCGGACGGTCGCAAAACGTGGAGACCAAGCGTTTGCTTGGCCTCCGGGCGTTTCAGCGGTGTAGGAAAGCCCTGTCAGACGGTCGACAGGAAGGCGCTGCCGGCTTCCTGCCACTGGGCGATCTCGATGCGGATGCGCTTCTTGTCCAGCTTGCCGACGCTGGTCTTGGGAATATCGGTAACAACCGCGATCTGCGAGGGAATCGCCCACTTGTTGATGTTGCCCTGCTCGACGAAAGGCTTGAGGTGCTCCTTCAGCCCGCGCGCGTCGAGTTCCTGACCCTCGCGCACCACCAGCAGGGCGAACGGTCGCTCGCCCCACTGCGGGTCGGGCACGCCGACCACCGCCACCTCGCGCACCGCCGGATGGCGGCTGATCAGGTCTTCCAACTCCAGGGAGGACAACCACTCGCCGCCGGTCTTGATCACATCCTTGATGCGGTCGCGGATCTCGATGAAGCCCATGCCGTCCAGGGTCGCCACGTCGCCGGTATGCATCCAGCCGCCACGCCAGAGTTCCTCGCCGCGCTCGGGCTCGCGGAAGTAGCCCTGGGTCAGCCACGGCGAGCGCAACACCAGCTCGCCCTGGGACTCGCCATCGGCCGGCAGGAAGCGGCCCTGTTCGTCCATGATCGCCGCATCCACCAGTGGTACCGGCACGCCGGCCTTGATCCGGTAGGTGGTGCGCTCGTCCTCGCTTCCGGCCAGCAGTTCGTCGTTGAGGTAGGCGCAGGAGATCAGCGGGCAGGTCTCCGACATGCCGTAGGCGGCGGTCAGCTGGATACCGCGCGCCTTGGCGGCCTCGTAGAGCGAGCGGTTCAGTGCGCTGCCGCCGATGATCACCTTCCAGCCTCTGAAGTCCACGCCCTGGGCGGCCCTGGCGTTCATCACCATCTGCAGGATGGTCGGCACGCAGTGGGAGAAGGTGACCTTCTCGCGCTTCCACAGTTCGACCAGCAGTTCCGGATCGTAACGCCCGGGGTAGACCTGCTTGACCCCGAGCATGGTCGCCACGTACGGAGTGCCCCAGGCGTGGACGTGGAACATCGGGGTGATCGGCATGTACACATCGCTGGTGCCGAGCAGGCGGATGCTGTCCAGGCTGCCGATGGTCGAGGCCATCGCCAGGGTGTGCAGGACCAGTTGCCGGTGGCTGAAATACACCCCTTTCGGATTGCCGGTGGTGCCGGTGGTGTAGAAGGTGGTGGCTATGGAGTTCTCGTCGAAATCGGGAAAGTCGTAGCGCGGGCTGGCCGCGGCCAGCAGCGACTCGTATTCGCCGACCAGCCCGGGCAGTTCGGCGCTCTTTTCCGCGCCGTCGCTGAGCAGGATGGTCCGCTCCACCGTGGCCAGCTGCCCCGCCACTGCCTGGTAGAGCGGGACGAACTCGCTGTTGACCAGCACGAAACGATCCTCGGCGTGATTCATGGTGTAGAGGATCTGTTCCGGGGAGAGACGGATGTTGATGGTATGCAGCACCGCCCCGATCATCGGGATGGCGAACATGCATTCCAGGTAGCGATGGCTGTCCCAGTCCATCACCGCCACCGTGTCGCCGGCCCTTACCCCGGCTTCGCTGAGCACATTGGCCAGTCGCGCGACACGCTCGTTGAAGGTGGCGTAGCTGTAGCGCACCTGGTCGCGGTAGACGATTTCATGACTCTTTTCGTAACGACTGCCGGAAAGCATCAGGCTCTTGATCAGCAACGGATACTGATAAGCGCCGGCGGCGGCCGGGATGAGACGGGTCTTCAGCATGGGGCGTACACCTGGGAGCGGGTTCGTTGTCAGGATGAGGCCGACTCTAGAGCCGTCGGCGGGCTTTGTTCATCAGTCAAAAGAGTGATTTGCCCCGTGACCTTTCGAACCCTCTCGGTCACAAGATAGAATCCGCTCACTGAATCGTTCAGACCCTATCCAGAACAAGAGGTAACGTTCCATGTCTGATATCGTCATCGTCGCCGGCGCCCGCACTCCCATGGGCGGCTTCCAGGGCAGCCTGGCCGGGGTTTCCGCGGTCGAACTCGGCGCCGTCGCGATCCGCGAGGCGGTGCAGCGCGCCGGCATCGCCGCCGACGACGTGCAGGAAGTGATCATGGGCTGCGTCCTGCCCGCCGGCCTGAAGCAGGGGCCGGCCCGCCAGGCCGCGCTGGAGGCCGGGCTGCCCGCCGCCACCGGCTGCACCACCATCAACAAGCTGTGCGGCTCGGGGATGAAGGCGGTGATGCTGGCCCACGACCTGCTCAAGGCCGGCACCAACCAGGTGATGGTCGCCGGCGGCATGGAAAGCATGTCCAACGCGCCCTACGTGCTGCCGAAAGCCCGCACCGGCCTGCGCATGGGCCACGGCGAGATCAAGGACCACATGTTCCTCGACGGCCTCGAGGACGCCCGCACCGGCCGTTTGATGGGTTCGTTCGCCCAGGAGACCGCCGACAAGTACGGCGTGACCCGCGAGGAGATGGACGCCTATGCCATCGAATCGCTCAGGCGCGCCCAGGCCGCCATCGCCGATGGCTCGCTGGCGGCGGAAATCGTCCCGGTCACCGTCACCAGCCGCAAGGGCGAGACCGTGGTGAAGGACGACGAGCAACCGCTGACCGCCAACCTGGAGAAGATCCCGAGCCTCAAGCCGGCGTTCCGCAAGGACGGCACCATCACCGCCGCGAATGCCAGTTCGATCTCCGACGGCGCCTCCGCGCTGGTCCTGATGACCGCCGAGGAAGCCCGGCGCCGTGGCCTGAAGCCGCTGGCGCGAATCGTCGGCCATGCCACCCAGAGCCAGGACCCGAGCGAGTTCACCCTGGCGCCGATCGGCGCGATGACCAATCTGTTCGCCAGGACCGGCTGGAGAAAGGACGACGTCGACCTGTTCGAGATCAACGAAGCCTTCGCCATGGTCACCATGCTCGCCATGCGCGAACACGGCCTCGATCATGCGAAGGTCAATGTCTATGGCGGCGCCTGCGCCCAAGGCCACCCGGTCGGCTCCACCGGCTCGCGGATCATCCTCACCCTGATCAACGCACTGCGCCAGAAAGGCGGCAAGCGCGGCGTCGCCTCGCTGTGCATCGGCGGCGGCGAAGCCACCGCGGTGGCGGTCGAACTGCTCTGACGCGGCGTTGAGCCATCGGCGCCCGGCCGGATCGCGCGGTCCGGGCGCCCTCTTCCTCAGGCACCTACCGCGGCGCTACGCGCCGGGCGCGGAAACACCAGCGCCGCGGCGAAGGTCAGCGCGGCGAAGCCTGCCAGCACCAGGTACAACCCCACCAGTCCCTGCCGCGGTTCGAGGAAGGCGATCATCGGGATCGCCGCCGCACTGGCGCCGAACGACAGGAAATAGCGCAGGGCGAAGACCCGCGCCTGCCACTGCGGCGCGACGAAGTGGGCGACCATCGCGTCGTTCACCGTCACCTGGCCGAACACCGCGAACATGAACAGCGCGCCGAACAGCACCACCGCGCTGCCGTGGCCGTAGGCCAGGGCCAGCAGCAGCGGCACCTGGCAGAAGGTGAGGAAGACGAACGGCAACTTCAGGTTCAGCCGATCGATCAGGCGGCCCATGATCAGTTGCGCCACCGCGCCGAAGGCATAGGCCAGGCTGACCACCACGCCGAGGGTCTGCGGCGACGACAGCAGGTCGCTCAGGCGCTCCTGGAACAGCTTCGGGTAGGTCACGGTGCTGGCGTTGAACACCACCCCGCCGGTGGCGGTGACCAGCGCCAGCACGCCGAACACCCGGCGCGTCGACAGGCCCTCGCCGTCCTCGCCACGCGCCGCGGCCTTGGCCGACAGGTGCGGCGATGGCTCCTCGCGCACGCAGAAGAAAAAGCCGATGCCGAGCAGGATGGCCACCCCGCCGGGCAGGATGAACGCCGCACGCCAACCGAAGTGCGCGGTGAGAAAGCCGGTAAGCAGCGCGGCGAAGGCCACCCCGAGGTTACCCCACATGCCGTTGATGCCGATCTCGCGGCCGCGGTTCTCGGCGTGTGCCACCAGCATCGCGGTGCCGACCGGGTGGTAGATCGCGGCGAATACCCCGATCAGGGTCAGCCCGGTCACCAGCATCGGTACGCTGCCGGCCAGCCCGGTGAGCACCGCGGCGGCGCCGATGCCGAAGAAGAACAGCAGCATCATGCTGCGCCGGCTCCAGGTGTCGCCCAGCCAGCCGGCCGGCAGCGAACAGGCGCCGAAGGCGATGAAGCCGCCCAGCGCCAGGCCGATCAGCCCGGCGTAGTCGAGGTCGAAGCTGCCGGCCATGCCGAGCACGGCGGCGGGGAAGATCAGCATGAACATGTGGTCGATGACATGCGCGGCGTTGATGAAGCGGATAACGGTTCGAGGTCGGTTCATGGCGTGCGGCCTGAATGGTCGGTGGGGAATGGGCGTCATGACCCGGGCATGATAGGTTGACCGAAAAGCGCAGACAGGACAGCGAGGTCATCGAAACGGACATGCTGATCGAGCACCGCCCGGACGGCCTGCTGGCCGCCATCTCCCTCGACTTCCCCGACGGCCATCACCTGGGGCGGCATTTCCACCCGCAGGCGCAGTTCCTCTACGCCGCTCGCGGCCTGATGCGCCTGGCCACCCACCACGGCGCCTGGGTGATCCCGCCGACCCGCGCGGTATGGATTCCGCCCCGGGTGGAGCACGAGATATTCATGTCCGGCGAGGTGCACATGCGCACCCTGTTCATCGAGCAACCCGAAACGCCGACACCGCTAAGCGACTGTTGCGTACTGGCGGTGACGCCGCTGCTGCGGGAAATGATCCTGCGCGCCATCCACCTCGAGAGCCAGCCGCGCCTGGACGACTTCCGCCAGCGCCTGCAAGGGCTGATCCTCAGCGAGATCGCCAACCTCGAACGGATGCCGCTGTACCTACCGATGCCCCGCGACCGCCGTTTGCAGGCGATCTGCCAGGCATTGCTGAAGCAGCCGGAACTGGGGCTGACCCTCGATGACTGGGGCCTGCGGGTCGGCGCCAGCTCGCGTACCCTGGCGCGGCTGTTCGCCCAGGAACTGCAGATGAGCTTCCATGGGTGGCGCCAGCAACTGCGCCTGACCGAAGCCCTGCCGCGCCTGCTGGCCGGCGACAGCGTGCAGGTGGTCGCCCGCGACCTCGGCTACGGCAGTACGCGGGCCTTCAGCAGCATGTTCCGCCGTTTGCTCGGTGAGACCCCACGCGACTACCTGGGGCGACTGGAGCAACTGGCACGGGTCAGAGGCCGCGAGGACTGATGCCCCTCGGCGCAACCCGAGGCAATGGCGGATCGGCGGATAACGCCTGTGGCGTTATCCGCCCTACACGACGATTCCGCTTAATCGCTGGGGCGATACACCGCGGATAAAAAGAAGCCCTCCGGCGGAGGGCTCTCGGAAAAGGGCGCCGCAGCGCCCCGGATGGGATCGTCGATCAGTGCGGGACGCCCAGCCCCGCCGCGTTCATGAACAGGCGCATCAGCCAGGCGGCGACGCCCAGGGCCAGCACGCTGGCGGTCCAGATGCCCGCCAGCCAGGCCAGGCGCCGCCAAAGCGGCGGCTTGGCCGCGGTGTCTCGTTCGGGATGACTCGGCGTACGGACCATGTGCGGCGCCTCCTCAGTGATAACCATCGCCGTGCTTCACCTTGCCGCGGAACACGTAGTAGCTCCAGGCGGTGTAGCCGAGGATGAAGGGAATGATGAACAGCGCGCCGACCAGCATGAAGCCCTGGCTCTGCGGCGGCGCCGAGGCCTCCCAGATGCTCACCGCCGGCGGGATGATGTTCGGCCACAGGCTGATGCCCAGGCCGCTGTAGCCGAGGAAGATCAACACCAGGGTGAGCACGAACGGCTTCACATGGTCGTTGTTGGCCACCGAGCGCAGCAGCGCATAGAAGGTCACCAGGACCAGGATCGGCACCGGCAGGAACCAGAACAGGTTCGGCAGGCTGAACCAGCGCGCGGCGATCTCGGCGTGGGCCAGCGGCGTCCACAGGCTGACCACCCCGATGATCGCCAGCAGCACCAGCGCCAGCGGACGCGCCAGGTCGTGCATGCGCTCCTGCAGGCGGCCCTCGGTCTTCATGATCAGCCAGGTGCAGCCAAGCAGGGTGTAGGCGACGATCAGCGCCAGGCCGCAGAACAGCGGGAACGGTGCGATCCAGTCCAGCGAGCCGCCGGCGAAGCTGCGGTTCTCGACCGGGATGCCTTCGATGAAGGCACCCAGCGCCACGCCCTGGAAGAAGGTCGCCACCAGCGAACCGCCGATGAACGCCTTGTCCCAGATGTGCTGCTTGGCCGGCTTGGCCTTGAAGCGGAACTCGAAGGCCACGCCACGGAAGATCAGCCCGACGAGCATGAAGATCAACGGCAGGTAGAGCGCCGACAGGACCACCGCGTAGGCCAGCGGGAAGGCCCCGAACAGCGCCGCGCCGCCCAGCACCAGCCAGGTCTCGTTGCCGTCCCAGACCGGCGCCACGGTGTTCATCATCACATCGCGGTCACCGCTGTCCTTGAAGAACGGGTAGAGCATGCCGATGCCGAGGTCGAAACCGTCCATCACCACGTACATCATGATGCCGAAGATGATGATGACCGCCCAGATGAGGGGAAGATCGATACCCATGTCTCAGTTCCTCTTGTCCTGGTCGTGGCCGTCGTGTTCTTCGTCGAAGCCTTCACCGGCGGCCGACAGCGGCCGTGCCGGGGTGCGCTTCTGCCCGGCGCCGCCGGGGTTGGTCTCGCGTCCCTCGTGGGTGACCGGGCCCTTGCGCACCAGGCGCATCATGTAGCCGATGCCGACGCCGAACAGCGAGAAGTACACCACCACGAAGGTCAGCAGGGTCAGGCTCATCTGCGTCACGCTCTGCGCCGAGGAGGCGTCGGCGGTGCGCATCAGCCCGTAGACCACCCAGGGCTGGCGACCCATCTCGGTGGTGAACCAGCCGGCGAGGATCGCGATCAGTCCGGAAGGGCCCATCAGCAGGGTCAGGCGCAGGAAGGCCTTCGAGTTGAACAGGCGGTCCTGGCCGCGCCAGCGCAGCCACAGGCTCCAGACACCGACCAGGATCATCAGCATGCCGAGGCCGGCCATGATCCGGAACGACCAGAACACCACGGTGGAGTTCGGCCGGTCTTCCGGCGGGAAATCCTTCAGCGCCGGGATCGGTTCGGTCAGGCTGTGCTTGAGGATCAGGCTGCCGAGCACCGGGATCTCCACCTTGAAGCGGGTCTCCTCGCGCTGCATGTCCGGCCAGCCGAACAGGATCAGCGGGGTCGGTTCGCCGCTGCTGTTGTCCCAGTGGCCTTCCATCGCGGCGATCTTCGCCGGCTGGTGCTCCAGGGTATTGAGACCATGGGCGTCGCCGATCACCGCCTGCACCGGGGCGACGATCAGGGCCATCCACATGGCCATCGAGAGCATCTTGCGGATCGCCGGGTTGTCGCGCCCGCGCAGCAGGTGCCAGGCCGCCGAGGCGCCGACGAAGAAGGCGGTGGCGAGGAACGCGGCGACCGACATGTGCAGCAGGCGATAAGGGAACGACGGGTTGAAGATCACCGCCAGCCAGTCCACCGGGATCACCCGGCCGTCGACGATCTCGAAGCCCTGCGGGGTCTGCATCCAGCTGTTGGAGGCAAGGATCCAGAAGGTCGAGATCAGCGTGCCGATCGCCACCATAACCGTGGCGAAATAGTGCAGCCCCGGCCCGACGCGGTTCCAGCCGAACAGCATGACGCCAAGGAAGCCGGCCTCGAGGAAGAACGCGGTGAGCACCTCGTAGGTCAGCAGCGGCCCGGTGATGGATCCGGCGAAATCGGAGAAATGGCTCCAGTTGGTGCCGAACTGGTAGGCCATGACCAGGCCGGACACCACGCCCATTCCGAAGTTGACCGCGAAGATCTTCGACCAGAAGTGATAGAGGTCGCGGTAGACCTCTTCGTTCGTTTTCAGCCAGAGCCCTTCCAGCACCGCCAGGTAGCTGGCCAACCCGATGGTGATCGCCGGGAAGATGATGTGGAAGGACACGGTGAAGGCGAACTGGATGCGGGCAAGGTCGATAGCCTCCAATCCGAACATGGCAACTCCTCTTCAGGTTCTCGGCCCTTCCGGCTTACGTGCGGATTCGGCCGTGCTTCCTCGCGCGCCGTTCGCGCAAGGCTTTGGAACACATCCTTCAGCTATCGTTCTTGTCATTGGAAAGCGACCGCAGCCCTGGCCGGCAGGAGTGCGGGAAGGGTCGCAAGCAGATTCCCGGCCTGCCCGCCTTGATGCAGAGCAATCCGGTACGAAAATCTTACCCGTTAGCCTAGACCGTCCCGCTGTGGTCGGTTGTCGCGAGACAAATTGCCTCAGCCGCTCATTATTCAAATAATGAATATAAAAATAAACAAATAATATTTTTATGGAATAAAAAGAATCGCTAATCTCCCTCCAAGCCCGCCCTTCCGGCCCCGGCAACTCGACTCCCGCCTTGCGCACCGCAGCGGAAACAGCCCTATAAGGATCTAGGAATGAAAAGATTGCTTCTGCTGACCGCCCTGGCCTCCGTCATCAGCGTGTCCGCCAGCGCCGCGGAAAAGCTCATCGTCGCCGCCACTCCGGTCCCCCACGCGGAAATCCTCGAGCTGATCAAGCCGACCCTGGCCAAGGAAGGCGTCGACCTGCAGATCAAGGTGTTCACCGACTACGTGCAGCCCAACGTGCAGGTCGCCGAGAAACGCCTGGACGCCAACTACTTCCAGACCCTGCCGTACCTGGAGAACTTCAACAAAGGCAAGGGCACCAACCTGGTCACCGTGGCCGGCGTGCATGTCGAGCCCTTCGGCGGTTATTCGAAGAAGTACAAGTCGCTGGCCGACCTGCCCGAAGGCGCCACCGTCGCCATTCCCAACGAAGGCAGCAACAGCGGGCGCGCCCTGCTGCTGTTGCAGAAGGCCGGGCTGCTCAAGCTGAAGGACCCGAACAACGCCCTGGCCACGCCCAGGGACATCGCCGAGAACCCGAGGAACCTGAAGTTCAGGGAGCTCGAATCGGCCCTGCTGCCGCGGGTGCTGGAGCAGGTCGACCTGGACCTGATCAATACCAACTACGCGCTGGAAGCCAAGCTCAACCCGGCGAAAGACGCGTTGATCCTCGAGGACCGCGACTCGCCCTACGTCAACTACCTGGTGGCGCGCCCGGACAACAAGGACAGCGACGCCCTGAAGAAGCTTTCCGCCGCGCTGACCAGCCCGGAAGTGAAAGCCTTCATCGAGAAGAAATATGACGGCGCGGTGGTTCCGGCCTTCTGATCCCACCCCGACTCCCACGCTGGGCGCCGTTGCAGCGCCCCTTGTTCACGCCGGTGTCGCATGGCTTGCACCGGCGTTTCTTTTTTCCGGAACGACCCCGCCCGCAATCGTTCCGGCCGCCGTCGCGGCATAGGCGCAGGACGCGCCCACGCCGCCCAGGAGCGATCCATGAGCGAGAAACCACGACCCGCGCCCCTGACCTTCCCCGACGCCGATCGCAGCCCGCTGAGCATCCGCGCCAAGGCCCTGGTGTTCTTCGATCCACGCTCGCGCCAGGTGCGCGAGCAACTCGAGCATCTGGCGCCGCAGAGCCAGCCGGTGCTGATCGAAGGCGAGACCGGCACCGGCAAGGAGCTGCTCGCCCGGCAGATCCACCGCCACAGCGAACGCGCCGGGCTGTTCGTCGCGGTCAGTTGCAGCGCCCTAAGCCGCAACCATGCCGAAGCCGAGCTGTTCGGCTACGTCCCCGGCGCCCACAACGGCCCGGTCGGCAGCCGCGCCGGCTGGTTCGGTTCGGCCAACGGCGGCACCCTGTACCTGGACGAGATCGCCGACCTGCCGCTGGCCCTGCAGGCCAAGCTGCTGCAAACGCTGGAGGAACGCGAGGTGCTGCGGGTCGGCGCGCAGCAGCCGCTGCCCCACGACGTGCGCCTGGTCACCGCCACCAGCATCGACCTGAACCAGGCGGTGCGTGCCGGCAAGTTCCTCGAAGGCCTGCGGCAATACCTGCACGACGGCCGCCTGAGCCTGCCGCCGCTACGCGAGCGGCCCGGCGACATCCTGCCGCTGGCGGAATACTTCGTCGGCGTCTATGCCCAACGTCTGGAACTCCCGGTGCCGGTGATCGGCGTGGAGACCCAGGAGGTCCTCGAGCGCTATCCCTGGCCCGGCAACATCCGCGAACTGGAAAACGTCGTCCACTTCGCCCTGCTGGTCAGCGGACGGGATGAAATCCTACCGCAACATCTGAATTTTGGCGGCGCGACGCCAGACCCTTCTCTGGCTGGTGTAAGGCGCCTGCTCGGCCAGCCAGGTGCTCCGTCCCTGGAGCAGGTCCAGGCCCTGCTCCTGCAGTTGGCTACCGAGCAGGCCGGAGGGGATGCGCAGGCCGCCAGGCTGCGCCTTGGACTGGTGGCGAACTGAGGAAAACCTTCGGCGAACGTGCGGGAAAAAGCGCCCCGCCGAGGGGATCCATACGTCCGAAGGATTGGCTCCGCGGCCCTTGATCGTGTTTATATTGAACGCTTGATCAAATTAAGGACGAGGAGACCAGCCTGTTTTGACTGACGCACAATCGCCCTCCACTACCCCCGCCACGCCCCCGCCGATCCGCATGAACCCACCGGTGTTCTACGGCGCGGCGATCCTGATCCTGCTGTTCGCCACGGTGGTCATCGGCTTTCCCCAGCGCGCCGGCGAATGGCTGCTGGCCGCGCAGACCTGGGCCTCGCAGACCGTCGGCTGGTACTACCTGCTGGCGATGACCCTGTACCTGATCTTCGTGGTCGTCACCGCGCTCTCCGGCTACGGCAAGATCAAGCTCGGCGCCGACCATGACGAACCGGAATTCAGCTACCTGTCCTGGGCCGGCATGCTGTTCGCGGCCGGCATCAGCATCACCCTGTTCTTCTTCTGCGTGTCCGAGCCGCTGACCCACTTCCTCCAGCCGCCGCAAGGCGAGGCCGCTACCCAGGAAGCCGCGCGGCAGGCCATGGAACTGCTGTTCCTGCACTGGGGCCTGCACGGCTGGGGGGTGTTCGCCCTGGTGGCGATGGCCCTGGCCTATTTCGCCTACCGCCACAACCTGCCGCTGGCCCTGCGTTCGGCGCTCTACCCGCTGATCGGCAAGCGGATCAACGGGCCGATCGGCTACACCGTGGACTGCTTCGGCATCATCGCCACGGTGTTCGGCCTCGGCGCCGACATGGGCTTCGGCGTACTCCAGCTCAACTCAGGACTGGACTACCTCTACGCCATCCCGCACACCCACCCGGTGCAGATGGTGCTCATCGCGCTGATGATGGGCGCGGCGATCTCGGTGGCGATCTCCGGGGTCGACAAGGGCATCCGCATCCTCTCCGACATCAACATGCTGCTGGCCTGCAGCCTGCTGCTGTTCGTGCTGTTCGCCGGGCCGACCCAGCACCTGCTCAACACCCTGGTGCAGAACGTCGGCGACTATCTCGGCCACCTGCCGGGCAAGAGCTTCGACCTCTACGCCTACGGCGGCCCGACCGACTGGCTGGGCTCCTGGACGGTGTTCTACTGGGCCTGGTGGATCGCCTGGGCGCCCTTCGTCGGCCTGTTCATCGCGCGCATCTCGCGCGGCCGGACGATCCGCGAATTCGTCTTCGGCGTGCTGTTCATCCCGCTCGGCTTCACCCTGGCGTGGATGTCGATCTTCGGCAACAGCGCCCTCGACCAGGCCCTCGGCGGCGCCAGCGAACTCGGCCGGGTGGCCATCGAGCAACCGTCGATGGCGCTCTACCAGATGCTCCAGAACTATCCCTGGAGCCGCGCGGTGATCACCGTCACGGTACTGGTCAGCTTCGTCTTCTTCGTCACCTCGGCGGACTCCGGCACCGTGGTCCTGTCCACCCTCTCCGCCCATGGCGGCAACGCCGACGACGACGGGCCGAAGTGGCTGCGGGTGTTCTGGGGCTCTGTCACCGCGCTGGTCACCGGCGGGCTGCTGTTCGCCGGCAGCATCGACGCGCTGAAGTCGGCGGTGGTGCTGACCTCGCTGCCCTTCTCGCTGATCCTGCTGCTGATGATGTGGGGCCTGCACAAGGCCTTCTACCTGGAATCGCAGCGGCAACGCGCGCGAACCCACTCCCTGGCGCCGCTGATGAGCGGCAACGGCAAGCGTTCCGGCGGCTGGAAGCGGCGCCTTTCGCAGGCGGTGCACTTCCCTCGCGGGACGAGGTGTATCGCTTCATGAACGACGTGGTGCGTCCGGCGATCAGCGAAGTCTCCGCAGTGTTCCGCGAGAAGGGCCTGGCGGTGGACGCCCAGCTCGACCCTGGCAACGCCTCGCTGAGCCTGGAGATCGGCCATGGTGAACAGCACCGCTTCCTCTACCAGGTGCTGATGCGCGGCTACTTCACGCCATCCTTCGCCCGCGCCGGCATGGGCGGCCTGCACCTGAAGAACCGCCGTTACTTCCGCGCCGAGGTGCACCTCGCCGAAGGCAGCCAGGACTACGACCTGATGGGCTACACCAAGGAGCAGATCATCAACGACATGCTCGACCAGTACGAGCGGCACCTGCAATTCCTTCACCTGGTGCGTTGAGCGTACGCAAAGGGGGCGCGCAGGTCGTGCCGCCCCCTCTCCCCAGCCCTGTCCCTGAAGGGTGGGGCAGCCGGCCTGAGCGCGGGCAATGACGCTAGCGGCCTCCCCTCTGCTTGCAGCCGCGAATCCCTCAGCACGCCAGCACGCGCCGGTAGAACAGCACGCAGACCGCGACGAATACCGCCAGCCCCAGCCACTGGGCGGTGCCGGCGAAGCCGGCGTCGACCAGCGCCAGCGGCGCGTCCTCGCCGGTAGTGCCGATCACCCCGGCGAGAAGGATGCCCATCAGGCTCTCGCCGACGATGAGTCCCGAGGCCAGCAGCACGCCGCGCCGCTTCGGCACTTCGGCGTAGCTTTCCGGGTCGGTCCCGGCCGCCGCCGCGCGCTTCTTCAGGGCGTTTTCCAGCAGCCAGGAAAGCAGCGCGCCGACCACCAGGGTCATGCCGATGGTCGGCGGCAGGTAGATCCCCAGACCCACCGCCAGCACCGGCAGGCAGGCCTTGCCGGTGCGGCGCAGGAGCAGGTCGACGAGGATCAGGGCGATACCGAGCACGACGCCGATCAGGATCATGTTCCAGTTCAGCGCATCGTGGAAAATCCCGCTGGCGATCGCCGTCAGCAAGGTCGCCTGCGGCGCCGCCAGCGCCTGGTTCGGATCCATGCCGTCACGCGGCAGGGCGCCGGTGAAACCATAGGCGCCATAGAGCAGTTCCAGCACCGGCGGGATCACCAGCGCGCCGACGATGCAGCCGACGATCAGCGCGACCTGCTGGCGCCAGGGAGTGGCGCCGACCAGGTAGCCGGTCTTGAGGTCCTGCAGGTTGTCGTTGGAAATCGCCGCGATGGCCAGCACCACCGAGGTGGTGAACAGCGCCAGGGCGATCGCCAGCTTGCCGCCCTGGCGCTGCAGCAGGTCGCCCTCGACGCTGCCGAAGGCAAGGATCAGCAGCGACACCAGGATCACCGCGATGATCCCGATCCCGGAGATCGGGCTGCTCGACGAACCGACCAGGCCGGCCATGTAGCCACAGGCGGCGGCGATCAGGAAGCCGAAGAAGAAGGCGAACACCACGCACACCGCGACCAGGCTCCAGAACGCCGGCCGCGCCATGTCCGGCGCGGCCTCGCCGAGGAAATGCCCGAAGACCGCGGTCAGCGACACCAGCAATGCGCCGACGATCAGCAGGATCCACCTGGCCGGCATGTCCAGCTCGGTGCGCTGGCCGCTCGCCCTGGCGTTGCCGCGTACCGCCCCGAGGGACGCCCAGACGCCACGGACCATGGGCTTGAACAGGGTCGCCAGGGTCCACAGCGCGGCCACGCCGATGGTCCCGGCGCCGAGGAAACGCACCTGCGAACTCCATAGCTGGGAAGCCAGGTCCGCCAGGCTCTGGCCGTCGGCCGGCAGGCTGTTGACGGTCAGCAGCGGTACCGCGACGCCCCAGGAGATCACCACGCCGACGAGAATCGCGATGCCGGCGGTGATGCCCATCAGGTAGCCGGCGCCGACCAGCGCCAGGGAGAAACCGGTGGACAGGCGGAATGCCGCCTGCCCGGCGCTCAGCCAGACGCTGAAGCCTTCGGCGAAGACCTTGAAGCCGCTGCTGCACAGGCTGAACAGCGCCGCCACCAGGCCGCCGCCGAGGATGTCGCGCAGGCCGGGCGCGCGGCCGTCGTCGCGAGGCGCGGCGGCGCCCTCTTCCGGCTCGCCGCCATCGCTGCCGACGCGGAGGATTTCCGCCGCCGCCACGCCTTCCGGATAGGGCAGTTCGCTCTGCACCACCATCACCCGGCGCAACGGAATGGTGTAGAGCACCCCGAGGATGCCGCCGATCGAGCAGATCGCCGCGGTCTGCCAGAACGGGAAGCCGCTCCAGTAGCCGATCATCAGCAGGCCGGGAAGGATGAAGATGATCGAGGACAGGGTGCCAGCCGCCGAGGCCTGGGTCTGCACCATGTTGTTCTCGAGGATGTTGGCGCCGGCGAAGTAGCGCAGCACCGCCATCGAGATCACCGCCGCCGGGATCGACGAGGCGAAGGTGAGGCCGACCTTCAGCCCGAGGTAGACGTTGGAAGCGGTGAAGACCACGGTGATCAGCGCACCGAGGATCAGGCCACGCAGGGTGAGCTCAGGCAGGGTCAGCTCATCCGGGATGCGTTCTTGCATGGATGAAAACTCTCGAAACAATTGGACCCGCCAAGCTTAGGCGAGTGCGACGCGCGGGGACACGACAGCGAATGTCGCAGAGGCGACCTTTTCGAGAGGGAAAGCTGGCGGAACGAACAGTTGCAGCGCGGACCCGCGCCCGGCGCGGATCAGAACGGCCTGTCGCCGAGAATGGTGGCGCGGTGCATCACCCGCCGCTGCGGCCGGTAATCGTCCACGGCGTAATGCTGGGTCACGCGGTTGTCCCAGAACGCCACGTCGTTCTCCCGCCAGCGCCAGCGCACGGTGAACTCCGGGCGGGTGGCATGGGCGAAGAGAAACGTCAGCAGGGCGTCGCTCTCGGCCGGCTCCAGTTCGTTGATGCGGGTGGTGAAACCGTCGCTGACGAACAGGCCCTTGCGTCCGGTGACCGGATGGGTGCGCAGCACCGGATGCGAGCGCGGCGGGTTCTTCAGGCGCGCTTCCTCCAGGCGCGCCAGGTCGGCCTCGGTGGTGCCGAAGCGCTCGCGGGGGAAGGACTTGCCGATGTCATGGGTCGCCGTGAGTCCCTCCAGCAGGCGCCGCAGCGGTGCCGACAGCGCCTCGTAGGCCGCCGAGCTGCTCGCCCAGAGGGTGTCGCCGCCGTAGGGCGGCAACTGCTTGGCGGCGAGCACGGCGCCCAGCGCCGGGGTCTCGAGGAAGGTCACGTCGGTGTGCCAGATGGCGTTGTCGCGCACATCGGTGACCGCGGTATCGAGGACGATGACCTCCGGTTGCTCCGCCACGCTGGGGTAGATCGGGTGGATGTGCAGGTCGCCGAAGTGGGCGGCGAAGCGCGCCTGGCTCTTCGGCTCCAGAGATTGGTCGCGGAAGAACAGCACCTGGTGGTCGAGCAGGGCCTGCTCGATGGCCCGCTGCCCGCCGTCGTCGAGCGGCGCGGCGAGGTCGATGCCGGAAACGATGGCGCCCAGGGCCGGGCTGATGGGTTGGATGGTCAGGCTCATGTCGTTCTACTCGTCGGGCAGGTTGCGGACGAGGCGCTGCGCGGCCTCGCCGTGGCCCTCCCGCATGGGGAAAGCCTGTTCGGTACGGATCCGGTTGTGGCCTGCGCTCAGCCCCAGCAGGCGAAACGCCGCTGGATCCAGCGCAGCCCCAGTTCGAAGGCCAGGGCGATGGCGGCGATCAGCAGGATGCCGATCACCACCACGTCGGTGGCGAGGAATTGCGCGGCGGACTGGACCATGAAGCCGAGGCCGCGGTTGGCCGCGATCAGCTCGGCGGCGACCAGGGTCGACCAGCCCACCCCGAGGGCGATGCGCAGGCCGGTGAGGACCTCCGGCAAGGCGCTCGGCAGGATCACGTAGCGCACCACCTGCCAGCGACTCGCGCCCAGGCAGCGCACCGCCTGCACCCGCGACCTGTCGACACGGCGCACGCCGGCGGCGGTGGCGATCAGCAGCGGCGCGAACAGCGCCAGGTAGATCAGCAGTACCTTGCTCAGCTCGCCGATGCCGAACCAGATGACGATCAGCGGCAGGTAGGCCAGCGGCGGGATCGGCCGGTAGAACTCCACCAGCGGATCGAGCGCGGCGCCGGCCAGCGGGTTGAGCCCCATCAGCACGCCCAGCGGGATCGCCGTCAGCACCGCCGCGCCGAGCGCCAGCAGCACCCGCAGCAGGCTGGTGCCGACGTGTTGCAGCAGGCTGGCGTCGAGGTAGCCCTCCTGCCACAGCCGTTGCAGGGCTTCGAAGAGTTGTTCGGGTGCCGGCAGGAACAGCACGTCGACCCAGCCGAAACGGGTCGCCGCCCACCACAACGCGGCCAGGACCAGGACGCTGGCACCGGCGGCCCAGCGCCGACGGTCGCCGGGCAGGCGCAGTGTGCGCGAGGCCGGCTTGGCGACGGCGAGTCCGAGGGTATCAGTGGGCATGTTCGGCCTCCGCGACATCGAGGAATTCGTCCAGCAACGCCTGGCGCAAACGGCCGAACTCGGGGTCGGCCTTGATCGAGCGCACCGCTTCGCCGGCGGCATAGCGCCGCGCGAAGTCCACCGGCAGGCGCTTGACGATGCGCGCCGGCGGGCCGTCCATCACCACCAGGTCGGTGGCCAGGAACAGCGCTTCGTCGACGCTGTGGGTGATCAGGAAAAGGCCCTTGCCGGTCTGTTTCCACAGGTCCAGCAGGAGCACCTGCATGCGCTCGCGGGTCAGCGCGTCGAGCGCGCCGAACGGCTCGTCGAGCAGCAGGAAATCCGGCTCCACCGCCAACGCGCGGGCCAGTCCGAGGCGCTGGCGCTGGCCGCCGGAGAGCTGGGCGACGGATTGCTCGGCGTGATCCTGCAGGCCCACCCGTTGCAGCACCTGGCGCGCCCGCGCGCTGCGCTCGGCCTTGCCCAGGCCACGGATGCGCAGGCCCAGGGCGACGTTGTCGAGGGCATTGAGCCAGGGCATCAGGGCATCGTCCTGGAACACCACGCCGCGCTCGCCGCCGGGCCCTTCGAGGGTCCAGCCGTCGATCTGCACGCGTCCCTGGTCCGGCTTCTGGAAACCGGCGAGGATGTTCAGCAGGGTCGACTTGCCGCAGCCCGACGGCCCCAGCACCACCAGCGATTCGCCCTTGGCCAGGCCCAGGCTGAGATCGCGGAGGATGGCACGGCGCTGGCCGCGCTGTTCGAATGAGAGGCTGATCGCCTCGGCCGTCAGACGGCTCATGTTCTGCCCTCCGTAGGGTAAGCAGGTGCCGCTCCGGCAGGCGGGGGCGGCAATCGCGGCATTCAGCGCTGGCCGAGCTGGACCTGACCGGCCTCGCGCACGAAGTCGGCGCTGACGTAGGGCGAGTAGTCGCCGAGCACGGTCGGCACGCGCTTCTGTTCCTTGAGGAATGCGGCGGTGCCGGCGATGGCCTTGGCGGTGCCGCCGCCGAGCAGGTCGGCGGACAATTGCGCCTGGCTTTCCGGGAAGCGTGAGCCGGCCAGCAATTCGGGGACGTCCCCGGGATCGGCACCGGTCAGCCGGGCGATCTTCTTCACCGGCTCGGAGTCGGCGGTCCATTCGGCCTTGTGCGCGTTGTAGTCGGCGAAGGCATCGAGGCTGACGCGGGCGAAGCGGGCGACGATTTCAGGATGCTTCTCGGCGAAGTCCCTGCGCGCCACCCACACCTCGAAGGTCGGCGCGCCCCACTGGCCGACTTCGGCGGCATCGATGAGGACCTTGCCGCTTTTCTTGATCTCGCCCAGCGCCGGCGACCAGACGAAGGCCCCGTCGATGTCGCCGCGACGCCAGGCGGCGGCGATCTCGGCCGGGTTGAGGTTGACGATCTTCACCTTGGACGGATCGATCCGCCAGTGCTTGAGGGCGCCGAGCAGGCTGTAGTGGGAGGTTGAAACGAACGGGGTGGCGATGGTCTTGCCGGCCAGGTCCTCGGGTTTCTCGATCCCGCTTCCATTGCGCACCACCAGCGCCTCGGCGGCATTGATCTGCGCGGAAACGAGGAAGGCGACGATCGGCAGCTTGCGCGAGGTCGCCGCTGCCAGCGGGCTGGAGCCGATGTTGCCGAGTTGCAGGTCGCCGGAGGCGAGCGCGGCGATCACTTCCGGACCGCTGTTGAAGCGGCGCCAGTCGATCTTCTCGCCGATGGCTTTCTCGTACAGGCCATCGGCCTGCGGCACCTTGGTCGGGTCGATGCCGGTCTGGTAGCCGACCGTGATGTCGGCGGCCTGGGCGGCGACGGAAAGGCCGGCAAGGGCCAGGGCTGCCACCAGGCAGTGCAGGGAATTCGGGCGTTTCATCGGGCGAACCTCGGAGGCAAGGGTGCCGCGCTCCAGAGGAGGACGGACCAGGAGTCGGCGAAGGGTGGCGACAGCGAGTCCGGTGGTCCGGTGTGACGCAGATTACAGCTATAAAAAACTCAATATAAATAATATTTGGGAATTAGTTTATGAGCGCGAGGCACCCTCCCCCTTGCCCCATGCGCGCTCGTCTCTACAGGGCGGCGCCCAGCAGGCGGCGCTGCTGCTCCGGACTACCCAGCAGGCGAATGGAAGCGAGCAGCAGATGGTGCCGGACCAGGCGCCAGTTCGAGTTCCTGCCCGGGAGCTGGCGGATGCCTGCGAAGATTTCCCCCAGTCCCGCTCCATCCCGGCGAACGCGCGCGGCATTGCCAGCGCCAGCAATCCGCTGTCAGGCAGGCTTGCCGTCCAGCCGGCCATGGGTCGCGGTCTCTTTGGGCTGGGCGATTGGCGCCGGGCTTCGCTCATGCGGCACCTCGAACGAGGGAGGCAGGCTCCGGGAAGGATGGAAAGGGAACGGGAGGTCCTGCCTATAACCCAGATCGATGAACGTCCCGCACATGAATAACCGATCATCCTTGACCAGGAACCGGACGCGCGCGCCCCTGGCAGAACCATGAGGATGCGTCGTACCACCGACGCCGGCATCATTCCCGACAGCCGCGAAAACCTCTGTAACGGCTCTGTCATGCGCGTCGTGCGAGGAAACAAATAAGCGGAGAAAAGGGAACCTTATTCGCGCCAAGCTGTTTAAAATCACGCCCGTTTCTGCGCGAGGCCCCTCGCGCAGTCTTTCACCAAGGAGCTACACCACCATGGCACTGACCAAAGACCAACTGATCCAGGACATCGCCGAAGCCATCGACGCGCCGAAGACCACCGTTCGCAGCGCGCTCGACCAGCTCACCGACATCGTCAAGGACGCCCTGGAGAACGATGGCGAAATCACCCTGCCGGGCATCGGCAAGCTGAAGGTCTCCGAGCGTCCCGCCCGCACCGGCCGCAACCCGCAGACCGGCAAGGCGATCGAGATCGCTGCCAAGCGTGTAGCCAAGTTCGTTCCGGCCAAGGCCCTGACCGACGCGATCAACGGCTGATAACGGCCACCGCATCCCAAAAAAGCGCAGGAGCCTGGCCTCCTGCGCTTTTTTCGTTTTCAGCGGGGCGCTGGCGCTCTCGCCCTGGAGATCTTCCGCCGGATGTTCCTACGGCGCTTGCAGTTGCTCGAGCAACGCATGGCAGTCGGCAGCGTGCCAGTCGGCCAGCTCCGGCCAAGGGTTTTCCGGCAGGTTGACCAGCACCGTGCGACTACCCGCGGCGCGTCCGCAGTCGAGGTCGAAACGGTAGTCGCCGACCATCACCAGCTCCGCCGGCGTCACGTTCCAACGCCTGGCGATGCGCAGCAGGCCGTCCGGGTCCGGCTTGGGCCGCGCCTCGCCACGCCCGAGGATGTGCTCGGTGGGGAAGCAGCCGCCCAGGCCGATCGCTTCGAGGGTGACCAGCGCCAACTGGTGGTCGTTGCGGGTCAGGATGCCCAGGCGCATGCCGCGTCGCTGCAACTCGCGCACCAGTTCCGGCGCGCCCGGCGCCGGCCGCGCGGCCTCGGCCAGCTCGCGCTCGTGCTCCAGCAACCAGGCGTGCTTGGCCGCGGCCTCGGCTTCGGGCAGGGCGGCGAGGTGCAGCAGGATGTCGTCCTGCTCGGGGATGTCCAGCGCCCGGCGGATCGCCGGGAAGTCGTGCACGGCCCGGGTCAGGGTTCCGTCCATGTCGAATACCCAGTGACGGATGTCGGCCAGCCTCACGCCCAGTCCTCGCGCTTGCGGATCAGGCCTTCCTGGCTCGACGAGGCGACCAGCTGGCCGCTCTGGTTGAAGATGCTGCCGCGCACGAAACCGCGTGCGTTGCCGGCCCAGGGGCTGTCGATGGCATAGAGCAGCCACTCGTCCGCGCGCAGGTCGCGGTGGAACCACAGGGCGTGGTCGAGGCTGGCGACCTGCATGGTCTTCTGCCACACCGACACGGCGTGGGGTTGCATCGAGGTGGTGAGGAAGCCGAAGTCCGAGGCGTAGGCCAGCAGGTACTTGTGCAGCGCCGGGACGTCCGGCAGCTTGCCGTCGGCGCGGAACCAGAGGTATTTCACCGGCTCGTCCGGCTGCGGGTCGTAGGGGTCGTGCTGGGTGACCGGGCGGATCTCGATCGGCTTCGGATACAGCAGCTTGTCGCGGATGCGCTCGGGAATCCGCTCGGCGCGCAGGCGGGTCAGTTCCAGCTCCGACGGCAGGTTGTCCGGGCCGACCACCTCGGGCATCTCGATCTGGTGGTGGAAGCCTTCCTCGTCGTACTGGAAGGAGCTGCTCAGGGTGAAGATCGGCTGGCCTTTCTGGATCGCGGTGACCCGGCGGGTGCTGAAGCTGCCGCCGTCGCGCACCCGGTCGACCTGGTAGACCACCGGCATGCCGGCGTCGCCGGGACGCAGGAAGTAGCCGTGCATGGAGTGTACGTGGCGATCGTCCTCCACCGTCTGGCTGGCCGCCGACAGTGCCTGGCCCAGGACCTGGCCGCCATAGAGCTGGCGGAAGCCGAGATCCTGGCTCATGCCCCGGAACAGGTTCTCCTCGATGGGTTCCAGGCTCAGCAAGGCCACCAGGTTGTCGAGTATCTGGGTCATGGGGTGTTTCCTCGAATTCGGGCTGTCGACGGGCTAGTCGCGGCGCAAGGCCGGGTACGCGGGCATGTTGGAAAGACGAGTGTCCCACACCGCGCGGCCGAGGGTGAAATGGTAGAGACTGGCCAGGGACTCGTCCGTTAGTCCAAGCAGCTCCTGCACCAGGGGGTCGTAGTAGCAGCCGATGCCCGTTCCAGACAGCCCGGCAGCCTCCGCCTCGAGGTAGAGCAACTGGCCGATCTGGCCGCATTCCCAGTACAGCCGCGGATAGCACCAGGGGCCTTCTTCGAGCGCCGCGCCGAGGTGGGCGAGCATGGCGACGGCGAGGCAGCCATCGCCGGCGATGTCCTGCTGGCAGGAGAGAAACGCCGACAGCGCGCGCGCATCGCCTTCCTGCAACAGGTACAGCGGCAACTCCGGATCGACGCGTTGCCAGAGGAAATCGTCGCGCATCGGCGGCCGCCGCAGGCCACTGCGCTCCAGCCAGTACAAGCCCGGCGCCAGGCCCCGGACACGATGGACGAACAGCAGCAGGTCGACCCGCACGGCCTCGCCCGTGACCGCGAAAGGCACCGGCGAGCGCTCCGGCAGCAGCCGGCGCAGCCAGGCCCGTAGCAGGTCGACGTCGATCCCGGCGCGCCCGTCCATGCGCTGCGCGCTGCGCCGCCGATGCAGCAGCGGGCGCAACGGCAGGCCGGGGTTGTCATTGCCGGGCTCGCCCGGCGCGACCCTCCAGGGGCGTGCCGGCAGGCGCGGCGCACGGCACAGTCCATGGATCCGCTGCAACTCCGGCCAGTCGCGGTACTCGCGCGACAGCCGGTTCGGCGCGCCGGCCAACGGCAGGACCGCCAATGCCTCGCACAGGCGCGGCGAAAGGGACGGCTCCTCGGTGAGTGCCGGACCGATCCAGAACAGTGCGTCGACACTCTCACGCTCGGCGAAGCCGTCCCGGTCAAGCCCGAACAGGCCGTCCAGTGCGCTTTCGGCGACGCCGCGCATCAGGCGCATCTCCCAGCCCTGGATCGCCGCGGCGATGGAGAGACAGGCCAGCGCATGGCCAAGGTCGTGCTGGCAGTAGCGATAGGCCCGCTCACCGTACTTCCAGGCTTCGCGCCAGGGCACGCTGGCCAACGCCAGGAGACAGCCGCCGGGCGGCAAGCATTCATCCAGCAGCGAAGCCAGCGGTGCCGGCAGTTCGCCGCGCACTTCCAGGGCATGCTTGTCGGGACGGTAGTGGGCGAGCAACGGCGCCGCCTCCAGCGCACCGCCGGGAAGCAGCAGGTAGGCCTCGGTGGGATGCAGGTTGCCGCTCGACGGGTTGACCCGCAGCGCCCAGCGATTGCCACCGGCTTCCTTCCAGGCCGACAGCGCCAGGCTGTCGTAGAGCAGTTGCGAGAGGCTCGCGCGGTCGAGCCGGGCGGGCGTCGCCGCCGGCCCGGAGAAGATGCCGTCGTAGGGGTGAGACTCCTCCAGCGGCCGATGCAGCAGTTCGATTTGCCGGCAGCCCCGGTACTGGCGGAACGGTGCCGGCTGGGTCGCCCAGTCCAGCCCGCCGGGGCCGGGCGCATAGCGCTCCGGGTGATGCATGCTGAGGCGATGGTAGGACAGCACCTCGGCGGCGGTATCGCTCATCGCCGTCGCTCCGCCCAGCGAGCCGCATCGGTGCGATAGAGGATATGCCGGCGCATCGGGTGGTCTGCCGCCAGGAGCGGGTGGTCGAAATCCTCGGCCGGATCGCGACGCATGCCCAGGCGCTCCATCAAGCCCCAGGAGCTACGGTTGGGCGGCGTGGTGAAGGCCACCACCTCCGGCAGGCGCAGCCGCTCGAAGGCGAAGTCCAATGCGGTTTCCGCTGCTTCGCGGGCGAGTCCCCGACCCCAATGGGCGGGCGCCAGCCGCCAGCCGATCTCCACGGTCGGCGCGAAGTGCACGTCCATGGTCACCTCGAACAGGCCGGTGAACCCGATGAACGCCGCCTCGCCAGGCAATTCCAGGGCCCAGGGCCCCCAGCCACGCTCGGCAAAATGCGCCTGGACGCGATCGACCAGGGCGTCGCTCTGCGCGCGGTCCAGCACGCTTGGGAAGAATTCCATCACCCGCGGGTCGGCGCACATCTCGGCGAACGCCTCGCGGTCGCTGTCGCGCCAGGCGCGCAGCAGCAGGCGTGGGCCATGCAGTTGGGCAATGGCGGAAGGAGAAGGGATCGCGTTCATAGAAGGCCTTTTCGGAAACGGCCGACTCATCTGCGAAGCCAGTCCTCGCGCGTCAACCGGTACAGCACATGATGCCGCAAGCGGTGGCCGGGAGGCAGGTCGGGATGCTCGAAGTCGTCGGCGGGGTCGCGCTGCATCCCCAGACGCTCCATCAGTCTCAGGGAGTTGCCGTTGGCCGGTACGGTGAAAGCCACCACCTGGTCCAGGCCAAGGGTATCGAAGGCGTAGCTCAACGCCGCCTCGGCCGCCTCGTGGGCGAAGCCCTCCGCCCAATGCTCGGCGGCAAGGCGCCAGCCAATGGCCACCGCGGGGACGAAGGGCGCATCGAAGTCCACGACTTCCAGCCCCACGTAGCCGATGAAAGGATCGCCACCCTTGACCTGCAGCGCCCACCAGCCAAAACCGTGCTCGGCGAAATGCGCGTCGATGCGGCGCAGCAACGCGTCGCTCTGGGCACGATCCAGGCAAGACGGAAAGAACTCCATCACCCGCGGATCGGCGTTCAGCTCGGCGAACCTGGCTCGGTCCTGCACCAGCCAGGGCCGCAGGATCAGACGGTGGGTGTACAGCCGTGGCGAGCGCAGATGCTCGATACTCAGGCTGGTCAGGTCGGCCATCGCTTGGTTCCTTTCGTTCGACACACTCCAGAAGGAATGTCTGACCGCGGGAATCGGTTGGGGTGCCCGCGAGGACGACATTCCGATCTTTGGTCAGGCTCCGCGGAAAAGGCTACCCAACCGGAGTGTAGACTTTTCCGCGCCTGGACATGTCCGATCCTCGGGCAAAGCGATGACGATCGCTTTACCGCGCCGGCGGTTGCGGCACCCAGGCGACCGGCATGTAAGAAAAAGAGCCGCGGGTCATTCGGCCAGTTCCCCGAGCAGGCCCTCGTCCAGGGCGAGGAGCGCCAGCTTCACGCCGACGGCGCACTCCTCCACCCGGGAAAACGCGGCGTTGGGGTTGAGGCAGGCCTCTTCCAGGCGCCGGCAACTGTCCACCAGTTGCTCGCCGCGCACCACCCGCGCCGCGCCCTTGATCCGGTGCGCCAGTTCGGCCAGTTCGCCGGTCTCCTGGCGTTGCACCAGAATTTCGAGGGCTTCCAGATCCTTGCGGTTGCTGGTGAGCAACTCGTCGAGCAGGCGACGAAGCATGCTCGGCTCGCCGCCCGTCAGCGCATGCAGCGACTCCAGGTCGTACAGAAGCGGTAACGGCGGCGCCGCGACGGGCTCGGCATCGAGGGACACCGGCGAGGTCTCCTCCTGCTCCTCGGCGAAGCCGAGGGCCAGCAGACGCTCCTCCAGCACGTCGAGACCGATCGGCTTGATCAGGCACTCGTTCATCCCGGCCTGGATGCACCGTTCGATCTCTTCCGGCTGGGCATCCGCGGTGAGGCCGAGGATGACCACCGGCTCCTCGTTGTTCTCGCACTCCTCCTGCCGAATCGAGCGGGCCAGGTCGGAACCGTTCATCAACGGCATGTGGCAGTCGGTGATGACCATGTCGAACGGCTGCTCGTGCCACAGATTGAGGGCAGCCAGGCCGTTTTCCGCCTCCTGCACGTCATGGCCGAGGAAGCTCAGTTGCTGGTGGAGGATCTGCCGGTTGACCGCATGGTCGTCCACCACCAGCACCTGCAGGCGCCGCGCCTGGCGGGTGCCGACCTGGACCGGGCGCTCGCTGACGCTGACCGGTTCGAGCACTTGCAGGCGCAGCTCGACGTCGACCCGCGTACCCTGTCCGAGCGCGCTGCTCATGACCAGGCGCCCGCCCATCATCTCGCACAGCGAACGGCAGATCACCAGACCCAGTCCGGTTCCTTCGGTGTTCTGCACATTGCGCTCGACCTGGGCGAACGGACGGAACAGTTGCTGCTGGTCGCCCAGGGAAATGCCGATGCCGGTATCCTCCACGCAGAGGTTGACTTGCAGCAGCGAGGGCTCCACCAGGTGACCGTCGATGCGGATGCTGATCGAGCCTTCGTCGGTGAACTTGATCGCGTTGCTGACCAGGTTGGACAGGATCTGCTTGAAACGCATGGCGTCGAGCAGCACGTCGCCATTGATGCTCGCGTCGATGTCGAGGATCAGGCTCAGGCGCTTCTGCCGGGCCAGCCCTTCGAACACCCGCGCCACCGACTCCACCAGTTCGCGCAGGTTGGCCCGCTTCGGCGACAGGCCGAGACGTCCGGACTCGATGCGGGCGATGTCGAGGATATCGCCGATCAGTTCCAGCAGGCTCTTCGCCGAGGCATAGGCGATCTCGATGCTGGAGCGGTCCACCCGGCCGGTATCGGCGCGCTTGAGCGCCAGCTCGAGAATGCCGATCACCGCATTCATCGGCGTGCGGATCTCGTGGCTCATGGTCGCCAGGAAGGTGGTCTTGGCCCGGCTCGCCTCGTCCGCCAGGTTCTTCGCTTCCTTGAGTTCAGCGACCAGTTTGCGGTGTTCGGAAATGTCCAGCCAGCCGCAGATGACGCCCCGCACGGTACCGTTGGCGTCGCGGAACGGCTGGATCCAGTGGTCGATCCAGCATTTCCTGCCACCCAGGACCACCTCGTGCACCGACTCGATGGTCCGGCCGTCACGCATGGCCTCGAGGTAATTGCGATGGAACTGGGGGCCGGTCTCGAAGTTTTCCATGGGCAGTTCGAGCACCGTCCGGTTCAGCACCTGTTCGGCAGCGAGGCCAACGCTGCTCAGGTAGCTGCGGTTGCAGGAGAGCATCCGCCCATTGGCGTCACGCACGTAGAGCGGGGGCGGCATGGAATCGGTGAGGGCCTCGACGAACTGCAACTGGTCGTTGAGCGCCTGCTCGACGCGCAGCCGGTCGCGAATCTGCCGACGCTGGTAGGTGACCCAGCCCAGGCTCAGCAGCAGCAGGCCCGCCGCCGCCGCGACGATTTCCGCGATCAGCCGGGTATAGTCGACCCAGGTCTGCCCACTCATGCCTGGCGGCGAGCGCCAGCGGTTGACGACATCGCTCAGGTCGCCGGGGGAAATGCTCAACAGGGCCTTGTCGAGGATGGTCTGCAACTCCGTGTCGCCACGGCGCACGGCAAAGTTGGCGGTCGCCGGGCCGAGGGCAACCTGGTCGGCCACCGCCAGTCTCTCGTGGAACAGGCGGACGATGTAGTAACGGGCGGAAACCAGCGGCACCACCGCCGCTTCGGCACGCCCTTCGTAGACCAGGTTCATCGCGTCGAGGGTGGTCTCGACCTCGACGACGGCAGCCTGCGGATAACGATCGCGCACCCCCTGGATTCCCACGTGGCCCGAGGGAATCGCCAGGCGCTTGCCATCCAGGTTCCCCACCCTTTCCGCCCGGCCCTTCTCGTCGGCCCGGGCGATCAGCACGAAGGAGGTCGACAGGAAGGAGCGGGTGAAGCGCAGCGTCTCCTCGCGCCGGCTGCTGCGGCTCATGATCGCCAGGTCGGCCTGGCCTTTCTGCAATGCGGCGATCTGTTCCGGAAAGCCGCCACTGCGGGAGGAAACCTGGAAATGCAGGCCGGTGCGCCGGGAGATCATTTCCAGCAGGTCGGAGGTGATCCCGGAAAACACGTCGTTGGAGTTGAAGAAGGCCAGCGGCGCCAGGTCGTCGTTTATCACCAGGCGTACCACCGGATGCCGGGCGACCCAGCGACGTTCCTCGGGCGTCAGCGCGATACGCTCGCCGGTCGGCAGGGAGCCGCCGCCGACCCAGCGCCGGGCGATGTACTCCAGGCGATCCTGGTCGATGGCGCCGATGGCGGCGTTGACCACCCGCAACAGGCGCGTCTCGTCGCTGCGCAGGAGGTAGCCGTACCCTCCGTCGCTGCGGGTATCGGCGAAACGCTCGAACTTCACGTAGCCGTAGAAGGAACGATTGATCCGCTGGTAGGCGCTGAGCACGTCGTCGATGTAAAGGTCGGTGTGGCCGAAGGCTACCGCCGCGATCGCTTCGTCGTGATTGTCGAACACCACGAAGCGGGCACGCGGGAAGCGCTGGCGCAGTTCCTCGTCGTGCTCCCTGGCCACGGCCACGCGCAGACCGGCGAGGTCCGCCGATGAATTGCGCGGCTCGCCGACCCGCTTGAACACGGCCAGCCGATCCCGGGCGTAGGGACGGCTGGAAACCAGCGCGGGCTGCTCCAGCGCGCTGTAGTGACTGCCCAGCAGGTCGATCTGCCCGGCGCCGAGCGCCTCGATCGCCGCCGCATGGGTGGCGTACGCCACCAGCTTGATGCGCATGCCGAGCAATTGCCCGACCAGAGCGGTGACATCGGCGGTGATGCCTTCGTAGTTCTCGTCGTCGAGGCGCACGTTGAACGGCGCCGTTTCGTCGAGGGCCACGCCGACCCGCAGGGTTCCCTTGTGACGCACCCAGGCCCAGTCGTCCTCGCCGATCACCATGTCCTCGTGCTCGACGTGCATCTGGCTGAACAGGGTCATGGAAGCACCCGCCTGGGTGGCGGCCAGCGGTACCGCCGGCAGCAACAGGCAAATGAACAGCAGGAGTAGTTTCGATCGCATGGGAGTCGGGTCGTGAAGTGGAAGGCCGGCGTCTGAACGAGGCCAGGCACGGCCAGGGAAAATGGCTGACGCGATGCGTCAGGCGTTCGGCCAGCGGTCCGGCGCGAGGCGACCCGCTGCCGACGCCACGGCCTCAGGTTCCGGAGCAGTAGTCGAGGAAATGCTGCTCCGGCATCGGTCGGGCGAACAGGTAGCCCTGGGCTATCGAGCAACCGAGTTCGATCAGGCGCACCCGCTGCTCGTCGCTCTCCACCCCTTCGACCACCAGGGAAATCCCCAGCGCCTGCGCCAGAGCCACCACGCTGCTGATGACGGCACAGCTTCTCGGCTGGCTTTTCATCTTGTGCACGAAGGTCCGGTCGAGCTTGATCTGGCTGAACGGGAACTCGCATAGCCGGTCGAGGGAGGAGTAGCCGGCGCCGAAGTCGTCCATCGCCAGGCCGCAGCCCATGATCCGCAGGCGCACCAGGTTCTCCAGGCTGCTCGCCGGCGCGCTAATGAGGCCGGTTTCGGTGATCTCGAACATCACGGAACTGGGCGGGAGGTGGAACTCGGTCAGCAACGCCGAGATGTTTTCGGCCAGTGCCCGGGACCCCAGTTGCGATGGATGGACGTTGAACGCTAGATTGATCGGCTGCCCGAGCTGCGCCAGCTTCCTGCGCATCGACAGCCCCTGGCTGAACAGTTGCCAGAACAGTTTGTCGATCAGGTTGTAGCTCTCCATCACATACAGGAAATGCGAAGGCGGCAGCACGCCCAGGTGCGGGTGGTTCCAGCGCGCCAGGACCTCCGCGCCGATCAGCCCGCCGCCGTCGAGGGCCACCTTCGGCTGGTAGTAGGCTTCGAATTCGCCGTTGTCCAGGCCGCGCACGACGTCCGCCACCGAGGGCAGCTCGGCCACCTCGACCTGCCGCGGCTGGTCCTGGCGATGGGCGTTGTAGCGGGTCAGCAGGGCGGTGATACGCTCCAGGCTGAACGGTTTGCCGAGGTCGCCGAGAAAGTTCAGGCCCAGGCATTCGATCATGGAAATGGTGGCCTGGCGCAGGATAGGATCGACCTCGCTGCTGAGGATCACCGAATGGACCTTGCCGCTCAGGCTCGCATGACGAAGGAAGGCCAGGCCATCCATGCCGCTCATCTGCAGGTCGCAGATGGCGATGTCCACATGCCCGCAGGACTCCAGAATCGCAACGGCCTCCTTGCCATCCGCCGCTTCGAGGATCGATCCGGGCACAACCTTCTTCAGGGCGGTGACAGCCACCAGACGCTGGAATGGCTCATCTTCCAGCACCAGCACATTCAAATCATTCATCGCGGCTCACGCAGGGATTCCAGAAAATACCGGCGATATACTGCTGTTTTTCCCTTACTAGACCTATGGGACAAGTCCCCATGTTTTGTGGGAATTTTCCTACTGATTTGAAGGCCCCGTTGGATTAGCATGAGTACACATGAAAAAGCGGATCGCCCTGCCGTAACAGGCTATTCTGGGCAGCGATATCGGCTTAGCGCCCCAACATGGATGACCAGCGGTGGAAGCGCTCGGGAAGTCGAAGCCCGGAGCAACACCGGTCCCTCAAGGTAAATCGAACTTATGCATACCGTCCTGATCGTCGACGACCATCCCGTCATCCGCCTCGCCGTGCGCGTCCTGCTGGAAAAGCATGGCTTGCAGGTGGTGGCCGAGACGGACAATGGCGTGGACGCCATCCAACTGGTCCGGGAGCACGAGCCGGACGTGGTGATTCTCGACATCGGCATTCCCAAGCTCGACGGCCTGACCGTGATCTCGCGGATCAAATCGCTGGAATTGCGCAGCCAGGTGCTGGTTCTCACCTCGCAATCCGCGGAAGCCTTCTGCAAGCGCTGCATCCAGGTGGGCGCCCGGGGCTTCGTCAACAAGGAAGAAGACCTGGGCAACCTGATCAACGCCCTGAACGCCGTCACCGCGGGCTATACCTTCTTCCCCTCGCTGACCTTCGATACCCTCGGCACCCCGCCGGAGCGGATTTCCGAAAGCGAACTCATCGGCCTGCTCTCGGACCGCGAGATGATCGTCCTGCAGCATCTCGCCATGGGATATTCGAACAAGGCCATCGGCGAGAAGCTGTTCCTCAGCAACAAGACCGTCAGCACCTACAAGACCCGCCTGCTGCAGAAGCTTGGCCTGGGCTCGCTGGTCGACCTCGCGGAATTCGCCAAGCGCAACTCGCTGATCAGCTGAGACCGGGCTTCACGCCTTCCGCCGGCAAGCGGCGCCCGGTTGGTTGCCGCGCCGCCCTCCCGGCGAGAGGGCAGAAATGTCCACAAAGCATGTGGAGCCAGCTGTGGACAAGATGCGAAAAATGGCTTGCGCACCGCGCCACCGCTGGCTCCGCGAGAATCGATCATTTCCCGACCAGACGCCGCGCCGGGAGGCTTCGTGGTTCCCGGGGCTCGGAGCCGCTCTTCGCCTCGGGTACACTGCGCGCCTGTTTCCTCCGGTCACGCGCGTCATCCACATGCCCAGCCAAACCCATCGCCCCTCCCCCGAGTCGCCATCATCGGCGGCGGCCCCGCAGGCCTGATGGCCGCGGAAGTCCTGAGCAGGGAGGGCGTGCGTACGGAAGTGTTCGATGCCATGCCTTCGGTCGGCCGCAAGTTTCTCCTCGCGGGCGTCGGCGGCATGAACATCACCCATGCGGAAGCCAAGGCGCAATTCCTCAGCCGCTATGGAAAGCGCCGGGAAGAAATTTCCGGATTGCTCGGAGATTTCGATGCGGAAGCCCTGCGCGCCTGGATCCATGACCTGGGCATCGACACCTTCGTCGGCAGCTCCGGCCGGGTCTTCCCCACGGACATGAAGGCCGCCCCCCTGCTCCGCGCCTGGCTCAAGCGCCTGCGCGAGCAGGGCGTGCTCATCCATACCCGCAGCCGCTGGCTGGGTTGGCACCCGGATGGCGCGCTGGACATCCAGAGCGGCAGCGAACGCCAGACGCTGCGGGTCGATGCCATGATCCTCGCCCTCGGCGGCGGCAGTTGGCGCCGCCTGGGCTCCGATGGCGCCTGGGTGCCCCTGTTGCAGGCGCGCGGGGTCGAGGTCGAGGCCCTGCGCCCGAGCAATTGTGGTTTCGAGTGCGTCGGCTGGAGCGAGCTGTTCCGCGACAGGTTCGCCGGCGCGCCGGTCAAGCCGGTGGCCATGGGCTTGCCGGGCGACACGCCGCGCCAGGGCGAGTTCGTCGTCACCGGCAACGGCATCGAGGGCAGCCTGGTCTATGCGCTGTCCGCCGCGATCCGCGCTCGGATCGAAACGCAGGGGGCGGCCGACGTACTGCTCGACCTGCTGCCGAACCGGAGCCACGAGCAGATCGAGAAGGCCCTGTCCCGACCGCGCGGTTCCCGTTCGATGGCCAACCACCTGCGCAGCCAGCTGGGTATCGACGGGGTACGCGCCGGCCTGCTGCGCGAACTCTCGCCCGCCGACACCTACGCCGATCCGGCCCGCCTGGCGGCGGCGATCAAGCGCCTGCCATTGCGGCTGCTGCGTCCGCGTCCGCTGGACGAGGCGATCAGCAGCGCCGGCGGCGTGCGCTTCGAGGCGCTCGATCGCAAGCTGATGCTCAAGGGCCTGCCCGGGGTGTTCTGCGCCGGCGAAATGCTCGACTGGGAGGCGCCCACCGGCGGCTACCTGCTGACCGCCTGCTTCGCCAGCGGGCGCGTGGCGGGGCTGGGCGCGCTGGAGTGGTTGCGCGGCAGGCGCTAGGCTCCGGAGCCGCCGCGAACCTGTCGGTCTCGCTACTTCCCGGACGGCCGCTTCTTCGGCTTGCCCGCCGCGCCGAAGCCCGGCGCCTTGCGTACCGCCCTGACCTTCGGCGCGCTGCTGTCGAACCAGGTGCCCAGGTGGATCTGGCCGGGCTTACCGGTGGCCTCGGCGGCCTTGGGTTTCTTCGGCTTCTTCGGTTTTTTCAGCACCACCCCACCCGGCGCGGTCTGCGGCACCCGGTGCTCCGGCTCGAAGTCGGGCTCTTCGCGGCGCTGCAGGGTCTGGCCGATCAGCGTCTCGATCGCCGCCAGCAGTTCCACCTCGTCGGCGCAGACCAGCGACAGCGCCTGGCCGGTAGCGCCGGCGCGGCCGGTGCGGCCGATCCGGTGCACGTAGTCCTCGGCGACGATCGGCAGGTCGAAGTTGACCACCAGCGGCATTTCCTCGATGTCCAGGCCTCGCGCGGCGACGTCGGTGGCCACCAGCAGGTCGACCTCGCCGGCCTTGAATCGCTGTAGCGCGCGCAATCGCGCCGGCTGCGGCTTGTCGCCATGGATCGAGTCGGCGGCGATACCCTGCCGCTGCAACAATCCGACCAGTTCTTCGACACTCTTCCGGGTCTTGGCGAAGACCAGCGCCTGGCGCCAGCGATTGGCCTGCAACAGGTGACAGAAGAGCTCGGCCTTGCGCTTCTTGTCCACCGGAACCAGCCATTGCCTGACGCTCTTCGCCGCGGTATTGCGCGGACTGACCTCGATGGACAGCGGGTCGCGCAGCAGTTCGCCGGCCAACGTGCGGATGGCGTCGGAGAAGGTCGCGGAGAACAGCAGGGTCTGGCGCTTGCGCGGCAGCGCGGCGAACAGCTCGTCCAGTTCGCGGGCGAAACCGAGGTCGAGCATGCGATCGGCCTCGTCCAGCACCAGCGCCTGGAGCCGGGCGAACTGCACCGCGTTCTGCCGGTACAGGTCGAGCAGGCGGCCCGGGGTGGCGACGAGGACGTCCACGCCCTTGCGCAGCTTCATCATCTGCGGATTGATGCTGACCCCGCCATAGGCCACCGCGGTACGCAGCGGCAGGTGCTGGCCGTAGTCGCGAATACTGCCGTGGACCTGCTCGGCCAGTTCGCGGGTCGGAACCAGTACCAGTGCGCGCACCGAGTTGGCTGCGACCTGCGGCCCCTCCAGGGTCAGCCGCTGCAGCAGCGGCAGGGCGAAAGCGGCGGTCTTGCCGGTGCCGGTCTGGGCCGCTGCGAGCAGGTCGCGGCCCTTGAGCGCCGGCGGAATGGCCTGGGCCTGGATCGGCGTGGGCGTGTGCAGGCCGAGCCCTTCGAGGGCCTTGAGCAGGGGGTCGAGCAGACCGAGGGAGGCGAACGTCATGACAGGCTCGGGAAAGAGTGAAACGGAGCGCATTCTAACGGATTCGCCGCCCGCCTGACTCGTTGCGGCGAGCTCGTTCAGCCCTTGAGCAGCAACCCGCCCTCGATCGGCACGTAGCGCGACGCCGCGCGGATCAACGCGTTGGCGGTCAGCCCGGGCACGCCATAGGCGCTCGCCTCGACGCCGTGGGCACGGATGACCTTTTCCAGCAGCAGGTCGAAGTCGCCGTCACCGGAAAGCAGCACCACCTCGTCCACCCGCGGTGCGGCGTCCAGCACGTCGATGGTGATGCCGACGTCCCAGTCGCCCTTGGCCGAGCCATCGGCGCGCTGGATGTACGGCTTGAGCTTCACCGTGAAACCGAGGTTGCGCAGGATCCGCTGGAACTGCTGCTGGCGCGGGTCGCCCCGATCGATGGCATAGGCGTAGGCCTCGACGATCCGTCCGCGACGGGCGATGTCGGCCCACAGGGCGGCGTAGTTGAGGTGACAGCCGTATGCCTGGCGCACGGTGTAGTAGAGGTTCTGCACATCGGCGAAGACAGCGATCTTCTTCGCCGCGGGCGACTCGGGATGACTCAAGGGGAACTCCGGAACGACGGCCGTGGACCACCATTATCGCAGCCCACGGCCCGCAACCCTAACGATCAGGTGAACAAATCGTCGTCGTCGCCTAGGAAGCTGGAGTCGTCGTTGAAGTCGCTGTCGCTGAAATCGCCATCGGCGAAACCACCGTCGGCGGAATGGTCGCCATCGGCGAAACGCTCGGACGCCGGCTCGGGGTCGGCAAACTGGCTGGCGTCCAGGTTATCCACCGGGACGTCCTGGATCACCTCGACGATCTCCTGCGGCTGGCTGTGGCGGAACATGCCGGTGAGCAGGTCGGCTACCAGCATCCCGCCGGCGACGCCGGCCGCGGTCTGCAGCGCGCCGCCAAGGAAGCCGCTGGCGCGCGAAGGCGCGGCCGCCGCAGCTGGCGCCATACCCGGACGCATGTCGCCGGTCCCAGCCGCCGCCGGACTGGAGAACCGTGTCTCGCCCCAGCCCGCCGGGCGCGCCGGCTGGCTCGGCGCCGGCTCGTCGCGCGCGCCGCCGCCGAACAGGCCGGAGAGGAAGCCACCGCTGCTCGGACGGCTCTGCTGCAACTGGGCGACCTGCGCCTCGAGCTCCTTCACCCGTTGGTCGAGGCGCTTCAGCGCGGCTTCCTGGATCAATACCACCTGCGCCATGTAGTACGGCGCCGCCGGCTGCCGCACCAGGTGCTGGTTGATCTGCGCCTCGGCCTCGGCGTCACGCGGAGCGGACTGCCCCTCGGCCTCGCGCAGACGGCTGAACAGACCATCGATCAGGGTTTTCTCATCGGATTTCATCGCACGCCTCGACTGCATTTCGAGAAGGAAGGATGGATTGCACGAAAGGGAAATATTGGAGCACCCTGCACGATCTCAAGTTCCTCCGGTGAAATCCCGATGAATGACGCCGCCACGCCTTCCCCGCAGCCGCCGATCGCCCTGCTGGTCGTCGACCTGCAACGCGGCATGCAGCGCAGCGACCTGCCGCCACGCAACAACCCCGGCGCCGAGGCGCGCATCGCCGAGCTGCTCGCCGCCTGGCGCGCCACCGGCTGGCCGGTGGTGCACATCCGGCACATTTCCCGGCAGCCCGCCTCGCCGTTCGCTCCCGGCCAGCCGGGCGTGGAGTTCCAGCCGGCGCTGGCGCCACGCGACGACGAAGCGGTGTTCGAGAAGAACGTCCCCGACGCCTTCGTCAACAGCGGCCTGCAACGCTGGCTGCACGCCCGCGACATCCGCCACCTGGCGATCGCCGGCGTGGCCACGGAGAATTCGGTGGAAGCCAGCGCGCGTAGCGCCGGCAACCTCGGCTTCCACACCTGGGTGGTCGCGGACGCCTGCTTCACCTTCGCCAAAACCGACTTCCACGGCATTCCGCGCAGCGCCGACGATGTGCACGCCATGGCGCTGGCCAACCTGCACGGCGAATATGCCGAGGTGCTGCATGCCGGCGAACTGTTGCAGCGCCTTCGGCGACGCGGTGAAGCCGGCCGGCAAGGCCTCGCCGGAGGGTGAAGGCAACTGGGCCAAATCGACTTTCGAGGACCTGGTGCAATACAACGACGGCTTCAAGACCAACCTGATCGGCCCCCCGCGGCAGGTCGCCGAACGAATCGTCGCGCTGAAGGCCGCCGGGCGTTGGCCTCGGCGGGCCGGCTGCGGTAGAGTCGCGGGCTCGACCCCGATCTGCCGACCCGCGATGAATCCTCTGCTGCCGCTGCGTGACGCCTGGTTTTTCTTCACCCGCCACCTGACCACCCTGGTGCCGCTCTGCCTGCCCTGGATCTTCCTCGAGAGCCTGGTCCAGCAACAGATCGACGAGGCAGTCGGCCCCCAGCAGATGGGGGCCTGGAGCCTGGTCGCCGGACTGCTCTTCTACCCGCTCTACACCGCCGCGCTGATCCTGTTCATGGACGCCCGCGGCCGCGACGAGCGGCCCCGCATCGGCCAGTTGTGGAGCGCCGCCCTGCGCCTGTGGCCGGGTTTCGCCCTGCTCGCGGCGCTGACCTCGCTGCTGATCGTGCTCGGCCTGTCGCTGCTGATCCTGCCGGGGATCTTCGTCATGGTGAAGCTGGCGTTCGCCGAGTTCTGCCTGGTCCTGCGCGGGCGCAGCCCGCTGCAGGCGCTGCGGGAAAGTTTCGAGTTCACCCGCGGGCGGTTCTTCGTCATCCTCGCTTGCTCGCTGGTGATCCTGCTGCCGGTCTGGAGCCTGGAAGCCTGGCTCGCCGACTCGGCCGGCGAAGCCGTGATACTGAAGGTCGGCCTGCATACCCTGAGCGGGTTCTTCCAGCTGCTGCTGACCATCGTCGCCTTCCGCATCTACAGTCTCGGTCCGGCGCCCCGCGCGCTGAGCTGAACGCGGTCACGCGCCGACCCACGCCGGTAGCCTATCCTTGTAGGCCCGACCCGCGAGGAAAACGCCATGAGCGACGAATCGGCCAACCCCAGCTGCATCTCCCACCTGTCCATCGGCACCAACGACTTGCCCAGGGCCAGGGCCTTCTACGACGCGGTGCTGGCCACCCTGGGCTGCAAGGTGATCCTCGAGCATCCCGGTGCTGTGGCCTATGGCAGGCTCTATCCGGAATTCTGGGTGCAGGCGCCCATCGATGGGCGTCCGGCCAGTACCGGTAACGGCAGCCATGTCGGCTTCCTCGCCAACAGCAAGACCCAGGTCGACGCCTTCCACGCCGCCGCCCTCGCCGCCGGCGCCCGCGACGACGGCGCGCCCGGCCCTCGCCCGGAGTACGGCGAGCCCTACTACGGGTGCTTCATCCGTGATCCCGACGGGCACAAGGTGGAGGCCTCCTATTGGGACCCGGGCCAGGGTTTCGATAGCCACGACCACGCCCACTGATCGCCACGCGAGGCGGCGGCCCGAGCCCGACGGACGCAGCGCCTCGTGACGATACGCCTGGCCGCGGGTGGCCCTGCGCGGCCGGCTCGTTGCTCTCGCTCGAAAAAACGCGAACCCTGCCTCAATTCATGCGGCAAGGATGAAATACGCGGCGGCAAGCTCTATGCTCTGGTCCTTTCCGGCCCAGTCTCGATCGCGATGTCCCTGCCCCGTCTACGCAACCTGCTGTTCATCGGCCTGCTCCTGCTGGTCGGCGGCGCCCTGCTCGCCAGCTACCTGCTGAGCTGGCAACCGGCCGAGCGCGAGGCCGCGCCCCTGCACTGCCAGGGCTCCACGCCAACGCTGAAGCCAGGCCAGGCGCTGAAGGTGATGACCTGGAACATCCAGTACCTGGCCGGCAAGCGCTACATCTTCTGGGACGACCTGCCCGACGCCACCGGCCCCGACCAGCGGCCGACCGCCGAGGACCTCGCGTTCACCCTCGACGAAGTGGTCCGGGTCATCCGCGACGAGCAACCGGACCTGGTCCTGCTGCAGGAAATCGACGACGGCTCCAGTGCCACCGACGACCAGGACCAGCTGGTACTGATCCAGGAGCGCATCAACGACCTCTATCATTGCAGCACCCAGGCCTACGAATGGAAGTCGGCCTTCGTGCCGACTCCGCACATCTTCGGCAGCGTCGGCCGCAAGCAGGCCACCCTGAGCCGCTACCGCATCGACAGCGCCGAACGCCGCCAGTTGCCACAGCGCGACGGCGGCCTGTTCGACCGCCTGTTCGGGCCGCGCCCGGCGATCCTGGTCAGCCACCTGCCGATCGACGGCGGCGGCGCACTGGCGGTGCTCAACGCCCGCTTCGACCGCCCACGGGAACAGGACGACACCTTGCAGCGCCAGGTCGAAATGACCCGCGCGCTGCTCGATGAACTCCAGGCCCGACGCACGCCCTGGTTGCTCGGCGGCGACCTCAACCTGCTGCCGCCCGGCCAGTACGCCTACCTTCTGGAGCCGCTGCGCGCGCCTTATCGCGCGGACAGCGAACTGGCACTCCTCAGCGGGCGCTACCCGATGGTGCCCTCGCTGGAGGAAGCCAGCGGCGTCGACCAGATGCGCTGGTACACGCACTTCCCCAACGATCCGCGGGTCCAAGGGCCGGACCGGACACTCGACTACCTGTTCCACAGCCCCTCGCTGACCCGCCTCGACGCACGGGTACGACGCAGCGATACGCTGCAGATTTCCAATCACCTGCCACTCAGCGCGCGCTTCCTCCTGCCCCACTGAACGACCGCGCGCCGGGCTGGACAAGCGGCCCGGCGCGCCGCATGCTTCGCCCCCAATCGATAACAACAAGAAAACGGCAAGGCCGCATCGCATGCCCCTACGCCCTTCCACGCCGCTGTTAGCGCTGCTGGCGCTCGTCCTGCTGGTCGCACCGCCGCTCCGCGCGCAGGATGCCCGGCCCGCGCTGAACGTCGGCTATTACGAATTCCCGCCTTATATCCATACCGCTGCGAACGGTCGGGCCGTCGGTCCTGGCGCGCGCCTGGTACGCCTGCTGCTGGGGCAGGCCGGCTACCGGGCGAATTTCCGCGCCCTGCCCAGCGCCCGCCTGTACCTCGGCCTGCGCGACGGTAGCGTGGCGCTCTGGGCCGGCGCCGCCAAGCCGGAGTTGGCTGCCGACACCCTGCAGGCGCGGCGCGTGCTCGGCCATGTCAGCCTGAACCTGTACTACCCGGCGCGACAGCCGGCCCCGCGCATTCCCCAGGACCTGGCCGGGCGCCGGCTGATCCTGATCAGCGGCTACAGCTACTGGAAGCCGGCCACCGACTTCATCCATGACCCCGCCCTGCGCCTGCGGCTGTACCGTACCGGTAGCCACCAGGCCGCCTTGCGCATGCTCGAACTGGGACGCGGCGACTACCTGCTGGATTACCAGGCGCCAGTGGAGGCGGCGAGCCACCAGCCTCTGGCCAGCCAGGAACTGCAGCGCCTGCCGCTGCGGATGATCGTTTCGCGCCATGTGCCCGACGCCGAGGCGCTGCGCGACCGCCTGGACCAGGCCTACGACCAGTTGCGCAGGAACGGCGCCGACCTGTCCCTGCTGTGACCCCCGACCCCGGAGGAGGAGCCCGATGCACACCGCCATTCCCTGCTGCACGATAAACGGTGAACAGCCCGCCCTGCTCGGCCAGGTCTGCCAGTCGCTGCTGATCCAGGAATGGTGGTGGGAGGGGCGCCCGGCGGACCCGGTGAACGTGGTCTACCTGCAGTTCGGGCAGCGCTGGTACCGCCTCTACTTCGAGGGTGAGACGGTGTTCTGGCGCAGCGGCGAGGCGCCGCGCCCCTGCGAGCGCGACGAGGGGCCCGGCGAATATCGCCTGCACGACCTCGGCCAGCAGCGCGGGCTGGTCGGCGTGCGCCTGCTGGACCTGGGGTTCGTCCTCAACGGGCCGACCCTGGACAGCCATTTCGACTTCGCCGACGGCCAGCGCCTGAGCTTCCGTCACTTCCTCGACGACGACCTGACCCGGGTGCTCTGAGCGTCGCCGGCTACTTGCGCGGCCTGGCCCGCGCGGTGGCCTCGGCGATCAGCGGGTCGTCCGGCCAGTAGTGCTTGGGATAGCGCCCCTTGAGGTCCTTCTTCACCTCCGCGTAGGTGCTGCGCCAGAAATTCGCCAGGTCCTGGGTCACCTGCACCGGGCGCTGCGCGGGAGACAGCAGGTGCAACTTCACCGCCAGGCGGCCCTGGGCGATGCGCGGGGTGTCGCCGAGGCCGAACAGCTCCTGCAGGCGCACCGCGAGGATCGGCGGGGTTTCGCTGTAGTCCAGGCGGATCCGCGAACCGGAGGGTACTTCCAGGGTTTTCGGCGCCCATTCGTCGAGGCGCTGCGGCAGCGGCCAGGGCAGCAGGCCGGCGAGCATCGAGGCGAGATCGAGATTGGCGAAATGGGCCTGGCGGGTGACCTTGCCGAGGTAGGGTTGCAGCCAATCCTCCAGGCGCGCCAGCAGGGCCGCGTCGCCGAGGTCGGGCCAGTCGCTGGTATCGCCCCGTTCGAGGTCGAGCCGACGCAACAGGCTGATGCGCGCCTGCCACTGGCGTAGCTCCGGGGTCCAGGGCAACAACTCCAGTCCCTTGCGCCGGACCAGTCCGATCAGCGCCCGGCTGCGCGCCGCCTCGTCGAGGCCGGGCAGCGCCTCGCTGGACAGCACCAGCTCGCCGACCTTGCGCTGGCGCTCGGCGCGCAGCACGCCCTCGCGCTCGTCCCACTCCAGTTCGTCGTGCAGGCCGACCTGTTCCGCCAGGACCGTGTCGAACAGCGCCGGGTCGAGTTCGGCCGCCAGGTAGATGCGCTCCTCGCGCTGGCCCTGGCGACTGCCGAGGTCGGCGATCACCAGCCAGGGCTGTTTCATCAGGCTGTCCGGCTCGCCGAACTGCGCGGCGCGACCGTTGGCCAGCCGGTAGTCGCCGCCGCCGGCGCGGCGCTGGCGGGCGACGCGGTCGGGATAGGCGAAGGCCAGCAGGCAGCCGAGCCAGCGCGGATGCCCGGGATCGACCACCGCCTCGGCGACCGGCCCGCGCAGGTAGCCGCGGAACTGCCGGGCCAGTTGCCGGGCGCGCTGTACCGCGCTTCGCGAGGCGCCAGCGCGGGCTTCGCCGGCGAGCAGGGCGAGACGACTATGCAGGTCGGCACCGCCGCCACGCTGTATATCGCGTTCGCCGAGCAGCGCCGCTACGTTGCAAGCCAGTTCGCCAAGGCCGAGGGCCTGGCCGCGCAGCAGCAGGTGGGCAATGCGCGGGTGGGTCGGCAACTCGGCCATCGCCTGGCCATGGGCGCTCAGCGCGCCGCTGGCGTTCAGCGCACCCAGCCGCCCGAGCAGGTCGCGGGCCTGGGCATAGGCCGCCGCGGGCGGCGCGTCGAGCCAGGCCAGCTCCTCCGGCGCCACGCCCCAGCGCGCCAGTTGCAGGGCCAGCCCGGCGAGATCGGCCTGGAGGATTTCCGCGCTGCCATAGGCCGGCAACTGTTCGTGCTGGGTCTCCGACCACAGCCGGTAGCACACCCCCGGCTCCAGGCGCCCGGCGCGACCGGCACGCTGGGTGGCGGAGGCGCGGGAGATGCGCTGGGTCTCCAGGCGGGTCATGCCGCTGCCCGGATCGAAGCGCGGCACCCGCGCCAGGCCGGCGTCGATCACCACTCGCACGCCATCGATGGTCAGGCTGGTCTCGGCGATGTTGGTCGCCAGCACCACTTTGCGCACCCCGGCCGGCGCCGGCTCGATGGCGGCGCGCTGGGCGGCGAGATCGAGTTCGCCATGCAGCGGGCAGAGCAGCACCGCGTCGCGTCCCTCGAGGGCCTCGCGCAGGCCGTCGTGCACGCGGCGGATCTCGGCCTGTCCGGGAAGAAAGACCAGCACGCTGCCGCTTTCCTCCGCCAGCGCCTGGAGCACCACCTGCTGCACCCGCGGCTCGATGAACTCGCCGGGTTGCGCCGGCCGTCCCCAGCGGATATCCACCGGGAACATGCGTCCTTCGCTGCGCACCACCGGCGCCTCGCCGAGCAGCGCCGCAAGGCGCTCGCCCTCCAGGGTCGCCGACATCACCAGCACTTTCAGCGGCGGCTCGTCGCGCAACAGTTCGCGGCCATTGAGAGTCAGCGCCAGGGCCAGGTCGGCATCCAGGCTGCGCTCGTGGAATTCGTCGAAGATCACCAGGCCGACGCCGTCCAGCGCCGGATCGTCCTGCAGGCGGCGGGCGAGGATGCCCTCGGTGACCACTTCGATGCGGGTCCGCGGCCCGACCTTGCTCTCCAGGCGGATGCGATAGCCGACGGTCTCACCGACCCGCTCCCCCAGCTCGGCGGCCAGCCGCTCGGCCGCCGCGCGCGCCGCCAGCCGGCGCGGTTCGAGCATGAGGATGCGCTGGCCGGCGAGCCAGGGCTCGCCGAGCAGCGCCAGCGGCACCCGGGTGGTCTTGCCGGCGCCCGGCGGGGCTTCGAGCACGGCCTGGTGGTGTTCGCCAAGGGCCTGGCGCAAGGCGGGAAGAACGGCATCGATGGGTAGTGAAATCATGGTGGCTCCGGACAGTCCGACGCAGTATACCGGCGAACCGGCGAGCGCCTTCGACGGTCCTATCGTCATGTCCAGGCCAGAAGATTGCCGAACCCTGGCCGATTGCTATAGTTCGCCGTCATGTCCACCCGGAGGTCCTCCATGCGCCTTGCCACCCGCGTTTCCTGTGCCGTTCTCAGCGCCGCCCTGCTGAGCCAGCTGTCGGCCTGCGGTACGCTGTTCTACCCCGAGCGGCGCGGCCAGATCGACGGCCGCATCGACCCGGCCATCGTCGCCTTCGACGCCATCGGCCTGCTGTTCTATATCATCCCCGGCCTGATCGCCTTCGGCGTCGACTTCGCCACCGGCGCCATCTACCTGCCCGACGCCAAGTACTCGGTCGCCCCGGAAGTGCTCAAGGATGCCGTCGGCGCGGACGGCAAGGTCGACAACCGCAAGCTCAAGGCGATCCTCGAGCGCGAGATCGGCCGCGAGCTGCCGCTCGACGACCCGCGCCTGATCCGCCACAGCGGCAACCTCGAGCAACTGGCGGCCTATGGCCTGAAGCCGGCCGCCTGATCCGTCGTCGCGGCGCGACCGTGCAGCAGTGCCCGGTCGCCGCCCGGTTGGTTTACAGTGGCGCCAGTCTCCTCGCAGAAGCGCCCCATGAGTCCCGATTCCCCCCATGCCCGCCTGCTGCGCCTGGCCACCCTGGCCTCGCTCGGCGTCGCCGTCACCCTGGTCATCGGCAAGGCCATCGCCTGGTGGCTGAGCGGTTCGGTGAGCCTGCTCGCCGGCCTCACCGACTCCCTGCTGGACAGCGCCGCCTCGCTGCTCAACCTGCTGGCGGTGCATTATTCGCTGCGCCCGGCGGACGACGACCACCGCTACGGCCACGGCAAGGCGGAAGCGCTGGCCGGCCTGGCCCAGGCCATGTTCATCGGCGCCAGCGCAGTGCTGGTGGGGATCCAGGCGCTCGAGCAACTGCGCGATCCACAGCCCCTCGGCTCGGCCGACTGGGGCATCGCGGTGATGCTCCTGTCGCTGCTGCTGACCGCCCTGCTCCTGGCCTTCCAGACCCATGTCATCCGCCGCACCGGCTCCACCGCGATTCGCGCCGACTCGCTGCACTACCGCTCGGACCTGCTGCTCAACGCCAGCATCCTCGTGGCGCTGCTGCTGACCCGTTACGGCTGGCCGCAGAGCGACGGCCTGTTCGGCCTCGGCATCGCCCTGTACATCCTCTGGAGCGCACTGCAGATCGCCCGCGAGTCGGTGTCGATCCTGATGGACCGCGAGCTGCCGACCGATATCAGCGAGCGCATGCGGGAACTGGCCTGCAGCGTGCCGGGCGTGCTCGGCGCGCACGACGTGCGCACGCGCATCTCCGGCAACCACTGGTTCGTCCAGTTGCACCTCGAGTTGCCCGGCGAGTTGAGCCTCTCCACCGCCCACGCGCTGACCGACCAGGCGGTGCTGGCGATCAGGCGCGAATACCCGAAGGCCGAGGTGCTGGTCCACGCCGACCCGCAGGAAGTGGTCGGCAGGGAAACCATCAGTTGACGCTGTAGCCACGCCCGCTCAGGCAAGCCGCCATGGCCCGCCGGTAGCCGTTGGCGACCCGGCGGCCGGCGCGTAGGCCGCCGCCGGGTCGAAGCCGCTTTGGCCCACCGCCCAGCGCTGGCACTCGTAGCGAATCGCGGGCAAAGAAAAAGGGAGGCCCGTCGACCTCCCTTCCGGGGTAACTGTCCTGGCTCGGCGCTGTTGGCGGCGGCTCACCTCACTCCACCTTCTGGGCGGTGTGCAACCCGGAGGCCGGCGCAACCCTGTAGGGTCGGCGGCCACGGCAGGCCTGATTGGGCGTGCCGTGATGGACGAGATGTCCGGGCCGTGAATCTGGGTAAAAGAATACGTCGCCAGGCGCGACCAATGATTGCTAATATTGCTCACCATAAGACTGATTGCGCAATAAATCACTCAAATACACCTTGCCAACGGCAATCAACCTGAAAGAATCCCTCGCCATGAACAAACTCGACCGCTACGACCTGCGTATTCTCGAAGAGCTCCAGCGCGACGCACGCATCTCCAACCAGGAACTGGCAGAACGGATAGGCCTGTCGCCATCGCCCTGTTCGCGACGGGTCAAGCAGCTCGAGGACGACGGCTACATCGTCCGCCAGGTGGCCCTGCTGGACCGCAAGAAGCTCGGCCTGAGCCTCACCGCCTTCGTCCTCATCGGCATGGACCGGCACACCCCGGAACGCTTCGAGCACTTCCAGGAAGTCATCGGCAAATGCCCGGAAGTGCTGGAGTGCAGCCTGGTCACCGGAATGGACGCGGACTACCAGCTGAAGGTCGTGGTGCCGGACATGGACCATTACCAGAAGCTCCTGCTCGGTACCCTCACGCGCATCGAAGGGGTCTCCAGCGTGCGCTCCAGTTTCGTCCTGAACCAGGTACTGGCGAGTACCGAACTGCCGCTGGAGCACCTGCGCGATTGATCGGAGCGAGACCTGGGACATGACACGGAACAGGCGGCATGCCGTATAATCGGCAGCCTGTTTCAGTTGTCATGCCCGCGTGGCCCCCGCACATAAAGAGCTCCCGCTCGTAGAACGATAAACGCCTTGCCCGCCCCCCATGGCACGCTCCGTCCGACCGCGAGCCGGACTTCGTTTGCTTGAAAATCCGGAGGTTGCCAATGGATCCCGAACTGTTCGAAGAGTGGATGATGACCGGTCTGGTGACCGTCCTGATCCTGTTCATGGCTTTCATCGTCTGGGACCTGGCGAAGAAATCCAAGGCCGGCAAGTTCGGCACCCTGATCCTGTTCTTCGCCCTTGGCCTGGGCGTGCTGGGCTTCATCATCAAGGGCCTGGTCATCGGCAGCCTCGAAGGCGCGGGCATGTAACCCCGCCGCCGCGCGCGTCATCCAACTACTCGTTATCCATCCGCCGGCCCGCCCAACGGGGCCGGCTCGCCTTGCCATTGCCTAGAACAAGGGAGTCGCCATGAACGCCGCCGACCGCGTCATGCAGAGTTATGGACGCTGCTGTGCCAGCACCGGATTCTTCGATGATTTCTACCGGCATTTCCTTGCCAGTTCCCCGCAGATTCGCGCCAAGTTCGCCACCACCGACATGACCGCGCAGAAACACCTGCTGCGCGCCGGGATCATGAACCTGGTGATGTACGCTCGCGGCATGTCCGACAGCAAGCTGCGCGCCCTCGGCGCCAGTCATTCGCGCGCCGCGCTGGATATCCGTCCGGAACTCTACGACCTGTGGCTCGACGCCCTGCTGATGGCGGTCGCCGAGCACGACCGCGACTGCGACGCCGAGACCCGCGACGCCTGGCGCGACGTGATGGGTCGCGGCATCGCCGTGATCAAGTCGTACTACTGATCGGTCCGCGCCCGCTGGACGACGCCCCTCTCGTCAGTCCAGCCGCGCCGGCACTTCCCGCCACTCCCCCAGGCCCAGGCCGTCCAGGCTCCAGGGGCCGATCCGCACTCGCACCAGCCGCAGCGTCGGCAAGCCCACCGCCGCCGTCATCCGCCGCACCTGGCGATTGCGCCCCTCGCGGATCACCAGTTCCAGCCAGTGGGTCGGCACCGACTTGCGAAAACGCACCGGCGGCACCCGCTCCCACAAGGCCGGCTCGTCCAGCAGACGCGCCTCGGCGGGCAGGGTCGGGCCGTCGTTGAGCGTCACTCCCTCGCGCAGACGCCGCAATTGATCCTCCTCCGGCGTGCCTTCGACCTGCACCCAGTAGGTCTTCGGCAGCTTGTGCCGGGGGTCGGCGATGCGCGCCTGCAGGCGACCGTCGTTGGTCAGCAGCAACAGGCCCTCGCTGTCGCGGTCCAGGCGCCCGGCCGGATACACGCCCGGCACCGGGATGAAGTCCTTGAGGGTCGAACGCCCTTGCTCGTCGTTGAACTGGGTCAGTACGTCGAACGGCTTGTTGAACAGCAGCAGCTTCGGCTCGCTCGGCGGCGCCTTGGCCATCCGGCGTGGCGCAGGACGGGCGGGATGACGCGGGGAAGAACGCGGGGGACGGGACATGACTGGAAACGAGTTGGCTTGATCGGGATACCGGGCGGCATGCTAGGTTGTCGGCGAGCCTGACCGCAAGAGCATCCCCTCATGCCCTCCCTGCGTCCCACCTGGCTGATCAGCCTGCTGACCCTGGCCGGCTGCACCGGCAGCGCCTACCAGGGTCCACCCTCGGATCATTTCGACGGCGAGCGTTTCCGCAACATCCAGCCCACCGAGCAGAAGAGCCTGCGCGACCTGCTCAAGTGGCAATGGAACCGTCCGCCACAGCGCCCCTGGATCGCCCTGCCGCCCACGGAAACCCCGGCCAGGGTGGACGAACGCGCACACGGCGACGAATTGCGGGTCACCTACATCAACCACGCCACCCTGCTGATCCAGCACCGTGGCCTGAACATCCTCACCGACCCGGTCTGGTCGCAGCGAGTCAGCCCGCTCCCCTTCATCGGCCCGAAGCGCCACCACCCACCCGGACTGACCCTCGACCAGTTGCCGCCGATCGACCTGATCCTGGTCAGCCACAACCACTACGATCACCTCGACCTGGAAAGCCTGCGCCAGCTCCATCGGCGCTGGCCGGCGGCCAAGGTGGTCAGCGGCCTGGGCAACGCCGGGCTGATCCGCCGGACCGGCTTCGTCGATGTCGAGGAAATCGACTGGTGGCAGGAGCTGGCGCTGGGCGAGGGCATGACCCTCCACGGCGTACCGGTGCAGCACTGGTCGTCGCGCACCCGCAGCGACACCAACCGCACGCTCTGGCTCGGCTTCGTCATCGACTCGCCGGACGGCCCGCTGCTGTTTCCCGGCGATACCGGGCTAGGCCCGGAGTTCGAGCTGATCCGCCGGCGCTTCGGCCCGCTGCGCTTCGCCGCCCTGCCGATCGGCGCCTACGCGCCGCGCTGGTTCATGCGCAACCACCACATGAACCCCGAGGACGCGGTGCAGGCCCATCGCACGCTGCAGGCGCAAACCAGCATGGCCATCCACTTCGGCACCTTCAATCTCACCGACGAAGAGCAGGACGACCCGCCCCGGGCGCTCCGGGCGGCGCTGCTCGCCCAAGGCGTGGACGCCACCAGCTTCCGGGCGCCGAAGCCGGGCGAACAGTGGCGCGTCGCGCCGCGCGCCGAGCAGGTTCAGGAGGTCGAGGACACCAGGCGCGTGCAGCAATTGCGGTAGCGCTTGCCGCTGCCACAGGGGCAGGCCTGGTCAGCGCGACCGCCGAGCGCCAGCCAGCTTTCCAGGCGCCCGGACATGCCGGCCAGGCGCTCGCGGGCTTCCTCGTCGAGTCCGGCGCGGGACAACCGGCGCTGCAGGCCGAGGTAGTCCTCCAGCAGCACGTCGCGACTCAGCGCCTGGTACTGGTCGGCCAGCGGCACGCCTTCGTAGCGCCGTTGCGGATCGGCCAGGAAGGCGATGGCTTGCGCCTGCGGCAGGACGTTCCACAGGTTGCCACGCGGATCGCGCCAGCAGGCACCGAACCGCGCGCGCAAGGCCAGGCCGCGCCATTCTTCGAGGATCCAGCCGTCGACCCGCTCACCACCGAGGCTGTCCACCGCCCGCCCGACCGAGAACCACGGCTCGCCAGCCAGGCTTTCCGGCATCGGCAGGGGCGATGCCACTTCCGGCGTGCCGTCCGGCACCAGGCGGCGGGCGAAACGACGCAGCGGGTTGCTGAGATGGGGCGGGGCACTGAACGGCATGGGGCTCACATCGATGGGCAGGCGTGGTCGTTCCGACCGGCAGGAGGCGCCGCGGTTCCGCGCGGAGCGAAGGGCCATCATTGTAAGCCCTCGACGTCGCGCGGCGTAGCGGGGCGCCCCCCGGTTTTCACGAGGAAGGCGGGAGGCGACGGCTCAACGGAACGGCGGCTCGTCGAAACTGCGCAGCTTGCGCGAGTGCAGCGAGTTGAGCTGGCTGCGCAGCAGGTCGAGGGCGGCGATGCCGATCCGCAGGTGCTGGTTCACCGCGCGCTCGTAGAAGGCGTTGGCCGAGCCGGGCAGCTTGATCTCGCTGTGCAGCGGCTTGTCCGAGACGCACAGCAGCGTGCCGTAGGGCACCCGCAGGCGATAGCCCTGGGCGGCGATCGTACCGCTCTCCATGTCCACCGCGATGGCCCGGGCCAGGTTGATCAGAGGCCGCTCCTGGGCCCAGCGCAGTTCCCAGTTGCGGTCGTCGTAGGTCAGCACGGTGCCGGTGCGCAGGCGCCGCTTGAGGGCTTCGCCACGCTCGCCGGTGACGTCGGCGGCGGCCTCCTGCAGGGCCACCTGGACCTCGGCCAGCGCCGGGATCGGGATATGCGGCGGCAGGGCGCGGTCGAGAATGCCGTCGCGGCGCATGTAGGCATGGGCCAGCACGTAGTCGCCGATGGTCTGCGACTGCCGCAGGCCGCCGCAGTGGCCGATCATCAGCCAGCAGTGCGGACGCAGCACGGCCAGGTGGTCGGTGATGTTCTTCGCGTTGGACGGGCCGACCCCGATGTTGACCAGGGTGATGCCGTCGCCGTCGGCGGCGATCAGATGGTAGGCCGGCATCTGGTAGCGGTGCCAGACCACCCCGGCGACGATGGCGTTGGCCTCGCCCTCGTCCATCCCGCGCTCGATGATCACGTTGCCCGGCAGGACCATGCGCACGAAGCGCGGGTCCTCGCGCAGGCGGGTCAGGCCGAGGCGGATGAACTGGTCGACGTAGCGGTGGTAGTTGGTCAGCAGGATCCACGGCTGAACGTGGCGCCAGTCGCTGCCGGTGTAGTGCACCAGGCGGCGCAGGGAGAAGTCCACTCGCGCGGCGTCGAACAGCGCCAGCGGCAACTGGTCGGCGCGCTCCCATTCGTAGAGCCCATCGGCGATGTCGTCGGAGGCGGCGGACAGGTCGGTGCTGGGGAACACCCGCGCCAGCTCGGCGGCGGTCACCCCGGAGCCGGCCAGCTCGTCGCCCTGCTCGACCACGTAGGGATAGGGGATGTCCTGTTGGCTCGGGCCGACCTGCACCTGCACGGTGAAATCGTCCATCAGCGGACGCAACTGTTCCAGCAGGTACTTGCGGAAGGCGTCGGGGTGGGTGACGGTGACACTATAGTCGCCCGGCACCTGGACCTTGGCGTAGGCGCGGGTAGAGGACGGCACCTCGCCCTGGCAGCGGTAGCCGATGCGCAGTTGCGGGTAGTGGAAGTTCTGCCGCTCGGCCTCGCTCGGCTCGACGCGCTCCTTGATGTAGCGCTTGAGCGCCTGGCTCAGCGCCGAAGTAGCCTCGCGATGCAGCGCGGCGAGGCGGTCGACGGCCTCCTCGGCCGTGCGGGCGACGACGAACCCGTCGTCGGAATCGATACTCATGGTGGATTTCCTGTCGGTTCGCATGGGAAACATCTTGCCTGTACCGACAGGAAAACACAGCGCTTTTCTCCCGTTGCCTCATTCGGGCAACGCCACTACCGCCATGGTCACGGTGGCCTTGCTGAACAGGCATCGCCGGCCGCCCTCCTCGGCGAACACCTCGGCCTCGACCACCGTCACCTGGCGCCCGGCCTTGAGCACCTCGGCGCGACACAACAGGCGCTGGCAGCGCGCCGGGCGCAACAGGTTGAGCTTGAACTCCAGGGTCAGCACGGTCTGCCCCTCCGCCACCAGGGTCGCGGCGGCGGCCCCGGCGGCATGGTCGGCCAGGGTCGCCTGGACCCCGGCATGGACGAAGCCGTTCTGCTGGGCGTGACGTGGCAGGATCTCCAGCCCCGCCTCGACCCAGCCCGGCCCGCAGTCCAGCGGACGGATGCCGAGGTCACCGACGAAACCGGCCGCGGCGAAGCCCTGCTCGACCAGCTCCCGGTAGCGCGGATGCGCCTGCATCGCGGCGCGCCTCAGGCCAGGTGCGGGGTGGCGCGAGCCAACAGCGCCTCGACCTCGGCGCCACGCGGCAGGGTGCCGTAGACCCGCCCGCCGTCGCCCAGGCGACTGCCGATGAAGGCATCGGACACCACGGAGTTGCCGGCTTCCAGCAACAGCTTGGCCTGCAGGGCGACCGCCACGTCCTCGGTGAGCTGACGGGCGCGGTACTGGATGTCGGCGGTGTCGGCGAAAGCTGCCTTGAGGTTGCCGATGTGCGCGGCGAGACGGGCATCGCCATGGCCGTCGCCAAGTTCGGCGAACAGCGCGTCGAGCACGCCCGGCTCCTTCGACAGAGCACGCAGCACGTCCAGGCACTGGACGTTGCCGGAACCTTCCCAGATCGAGTTCACCGGCGCCTCGCGGTACAGCCGCGGAAGGATGGTTTCCTCGACGTAGCCGGCACCGCCCATGCATTCGGAGGCTTCGTTGATCATCGCCGGCGCACGCTTGCAGATCCAATACTTGCCCACCGCGGTGACCAGGCGGGCGAACTTCTCCTCCTGCTCATCGTGGGCACGGTCCAGGGCATGCCCCATGCGCAGGGTCAGGGCCAGGGCCGCCTCGCTTTCCAGCGCCAGGTCGGCGAGCACGTTCTGCATCAGCGGCTGCTCGGCCAGCACCCGCCCGCCGACCTTGCGGTAGGCGCAGTGGTGCGCGGCCTGGGTCAACGCCTGGCGCATCAGCGCGCTGGAACCGATCATGCAGTCGAAGCGGGTCATGGCGACCATCTCGATGATGGTCGGCACGCCACGGCCCTCCTCGCCGACCATCCAGGCCAGGGCGCCGCGGTACTCGATCTCGCTGGAGGCGTTCGACCAGTTGCCCAGCTTGTCCTTCAGGCGCTGGATGTAGAACTGGTTGCGGCTACCGTCCGGCCGGTGGCGCGGCAGCAGGAAGCAGGTCAGGCCCTTGTCGGTATAGGCCAGGGTGAGGAAGGCGTCGCACATCGGCGCCGAGCAGAACCACTTGTGCCCGACCAGTTCGTAGGCCTGGCCCGGCCCGGGAATCCCCACCGGGTAGGCCCGCGTGGTGTTGGCACGGACGTCTGTGCCGCCCTGCTTCTCGGTCATTGCCATGCCGATGGTGACGCCCGCCTTCTGCTCCATCGGCACGTTGCGCGGGTCGTACTCGCGGGAGAGGATCTTCGGCAGCCATTTCTCGGCCAGGTCCGCCTGCAGGCGGATCGCCGGCACGCTGGCGTAGGTCATGGTCAGCGGGCAACCGGTGCCGGCCTCCGCCTGGCTGTGCAGGTAGGACAGCCCGGCCCGCGCCACCTGGGCGCCGGGTCGCGGGTCGGTCCAGGGCAGCGAGGGCAGTTCGTGCTCGATGGCGGCGCGCATCAGCTCGTGGTAGGCGGGATGGAATTCCACCAGGTCGACGCGGTTGCCGTAGCGGTCGTGGCTGTGGAATTCCGGTTTGTGCTGGTTGGCCAGGAAGCCGGCCGCCATCAGCGGGCCGCCGGCCAGCTCGCCGTAGCGCTGAAGGCGCTCCTCGGCCCAGCCGCCCTGGTAGCGACGCACCCACTCCTGGAGAGGCAGGTCGAGGCGGTAGAGGTTGGCGCCATCCAGCGACGGTACCTGATTGGTCACTTCGTGGGTTTCGGCGTACTGGTGCAGGTTCATGAGGGTTCCTCGCAGACAGGCGCGCCCACCGCGCGCAGGCAGAAGTTCACCAGAGCCGTACTCACCGGCTCCAGACTCGGTTCCGGCTGGCCGCTGTCGCGAGCGGCGCGCGCCGGGGGAGACAAGGGGCCGACCAGCGCCTCGGCGATGGCCCCGACCAGGCAGGCCGCGGCAAGCGGCACCAGGGAAAGCCGGAATGCGCCGCTGCGCCGGCCTTCCTCGAGCAGTTCGACGAACAGCGCGGCGTAGGCCTCGCGATAGCGCAGGCGCTGCTCGTCGACTTCCGGGTCCACCGGCTCGGCGATCAGGGCGAAGGCCAGCCGCTGGCTGCTCCAGGCGCGCGCGGCGAAGCGCCGCAAGCCCTCGGCCAGGCGCCAGGCGGGCGCGCCGGGACCGCGCAGGACGACGGCCAGGGCATCGACCTCACGCTGGCTGGCGCGGCGGAAGATTTCCGCCGCCAGCTCGCCTTTGCCACGGAAATGGCGGTACAGGCTGCCGGTGGCGATCCCCGCGTCGTCGGCCAGGGCCTGCATGGTCAGCGCGGCGAAACCGCCCTCCGCGACACGCCGCAGGCCCAGCTGGAGGATACGCTCGCGCAGCGCGGAATCGCGTTGCAGGCGGCGTTCGGTGACACGATAGACCATGACTGAATCCGGATTCACTTTTTCCCAGTGAATCACGCTTCAGGCTTTGCCTAAAGAGACATACAGGTCGCGCAGGCCGGCATTTCAGCCAGCCGAGGAAAGGCTTCAGGCGGACTTGGTGACGATCGGCTGGCACAGCAGCCAATCGTGCAGCAGGGTCTGCAACTCTTCGAACTTGACCGGCTTGGCCATGTAGTCGCTCATGCCTGCCGCCAGGCAGCGCTCGCGATCGCCGCTGTGGCTGTGGGCGGTCAACGCCAGCACCGGCAGTTCCGCGCAGCCGGGCAGCGCGCGGATCGCCCGACAGGTGGCGAAGCCGTCCATCACCGGCATCTGGCAGTCGAGCAGGACGCCGTCCGGCCGCTCGCGCGCCAGCGACTCCAGCGCCTCGCTGCCGTTGTCGGCGGTGCGCACCCGGTAGCCGAGCTTGAGCAGCATGCCGCGAGTCACCAACTGGTTGATGGCATTGTCCTCCACCACCAGCACCGTGCACTCCTCGGGACGCCGCACCGCCTGCCCGCCGGCGCGCCGCGGCGGCGGCGCCAGGCCCTGGGCCGGCTGGGTCAGTTGCAGGCGCAGGAGGAAGCGGCTGCCCTGTCCCGGCCGGGACTCATGGCTCAGCTCGCCGCCAAGCAGCTCCACCAGCTTGCGGCACAACGCCAGGCCGATGCCAAGCCCACCATAGCCCCGGGTCAGCGAGCTGTCGGCCTGGACGAAGCGCTGGTAGAGGTCGCTGCCGGCGGCCATGTCGAAACCGATGCCGGTGTCGATCACCTCCACCCGCAACGCCACGCCGTCATGGGTACGCCCGGCGGCGACGCGCAGGGTCACGCTGCCCCTGGCGGTGAACTTGATCGCGTTGTCGATCAGGTAGCCCAGCGCCTGGGCCAGCTTGCCGGCATCGCCTTCGAGGGTATCCGGCAGGCTGTCATCCAGTTGCAGGACGAAGCGCAGGCCCTTCTCCTCGGCGCGCGGCGCGTATTGCGCGCGCAGGCTGTCGAACAGGCCGCGCAGGCTGAACGGCTCGCGCCGCGGGTAGAGCTTGCCGGCCTGCAGCTCGATGAGGGCGAGGATGTCGTTGACCATCCGCATCATGTCCCGCGCCGAGCCGGCGGCGGTGCGCTGGTACTCGGCGAGTTCGACGTCCATCGGCACCGTCTGCATCAGTTCCAGCGAACCGATCACCCCGCTCATCGGCGTGCGCAACTCGTGGGTGACCGTGGCGAGGAACTCGTCCTTCAGGCGGTTGCTGTTGGCCAGTTCCTGGTTCAGCGCCTCCAGCTTGCGGCTGGACTCCTGGAGGATCCGCGCGCGCTCCTCCTTCATCGCGTTGATCCGGTCGGCCAGCGCCAGCGACAGCAGGCCCACCTCCAGCGCCGAACCGATCTGGCTGGCATACATGGTGAGGAACATGTTCGGCAGGTAGCCCAGCACCATCAGGGTGTTGACGATGCCGCCGAGGAGGAAGGCGGTCCAGGCGATGATGAAATAGCGCGCCACCCGCATGCCGCGCAGCCAGGCGAGGATGCCGGCGGCGAAGATCAGGCCGGTGAAGGCCAGCGCCAGGTAGGTGGCCAGGCGCAGGGCCACGGCGTAGCTCATGGTCAGCGCCAGCAGCATCACCAGCGCACCGACCGCCATCAGCGCCAGCAGGCCGCGATCGACCCACACGCTGTGGTCGCGGGTGTGCAGGAAACTGCGGGCGAACTGGCAGCCGAACAATGCCGCCGAGCCGATCAGGAACGGCGTGGCGGCGTTCGCCCACCAGGGATTCTCAGGCCAGAAGTACTCGATGCCGGCACCGTTCACCGACACCTGGTAGAGACCGAACGAGGCGATGTAGAGGATGTAGTAGAGATAGCTGGTGTCGCGGACGCTGAGGAAGATGAACAGGTTGTAGATCAGCATCACCAGCAGCACGCCGTAGATGATGCCGAGCACGTAGATGCGCCCGGGCTGCTCCTCCAGGTAGGCCTTGGGCGACCAGAGGGTCAGCGGCGCCTGGATCGACCCCTGGCTTTCCAGCCGCAGGTAGACGCGTTGCGGCTTGTTCGGCTCCAGCGGCAGCTCGAAGAGGTAGTTGTTCTGCCGGATCGGCCGGCTGGCGAACGGCAGGGTGTCGCCGGTGCGCTGGGCCAGGCGGTAGCCGCCCTGACCGTCGGGCAGGTACAGGTCGAGCTTGTCCAGCGGCGGATAGGCCAGCTCCAGCAGCCAGGTGCGCGGATCGCCCGTGGCCAGCGGACGATAGTCGAGGTCCAGGCGCAGCCAGAACACCGAGCGCGAATAGCCGGCGTTCAATACCTCCTTGTCATGGCGGCGAAAGCTGCCATCGATGGCTCGGGAGGTGATGTCGTTGATGTCGGCGCTGCCACGCACGTCCTCGAAGACGTCGATGGACTGCCCCAGCGGCAGGCGCTCGACCCGTTCGTCGAAGCTCACCGCGCCCGCCAGGCAGGGCAACGCAAGAAGAAAGAGAATCAGCCAGTGCCGCATGATGCCCCGCAATGCCCCTCGAGCGGACCGGGAGCCCCACCTCCCTCGATATGGTCCGCCCTTGGCGGGCGTTGTTTGAATATCGCCGAACTTTAGCACACGCCGCGCCACATCCGGCCTGGCGAGCGTCACAGGCTGGCCGGCCGATGCGGCCGAAGGTCGCCCGCGCCTCCGCCGCACGACGCTTTTAGTGGTAAGCTCCCGCGCCATGAAAACACCGACCTCCCGCCCCGTAGTGCTTTGCCTGTCCGGCCACGACCCCAGTGGCGGTGCCGGCCTGCAGGCCGACATCGAAGCCCTGCTCGCCCAGGGTTGCCATGCCGCCCCGGCGGTCACCGCGCTGACCGTGCAGGACACCGTCAACGTCAGCGACTTCCGCGTCCTCGACCGTGAATGGGTGCTGGCCCAGGCCAACGCCGTGCTCGCCGACCTGCCCGTCGCCGCGGTCAAGCTGGGCATGCTCGGTTCGCTGGAGATGGTCGACACGGTGATCGAACTCCTCGCCGCCCACCCGCACCTGCCGGTGGTCTGCGACCCGGTGCTGCGCGCCGGCGGCGGCGGCGCGCTGGGCAAGGGCGACGTCGGTTTCGCCATGCGCGAGCGGCTGCTGCCGCGCGCCACCATCGCCACCCCCAACCTGCCGGAAGCGCGCCTGCTCGCCGACCTGCCGGAAGGCAGCGCCGACCAGTGCGCCGAGCGCCTGCTGGAGCATTGCCAGCACCTGCTGATCACCGGCGGCCACGGCGATGAAAGCGAAGTGCACAACCGCCTGTACAGCCGCGACGGCAGCCGCCGCACCTTCACCTGCCAGCGCCTGCCCGGCAGCTATCACGGCTCCGGCTGCACCCTGGCCAGTACCCTGGCCGGCCGCATCGCCCTCGGCGAGGCGCTGGACACCGCCGTGCAGAGCGCCCTCGACTACACCTGGCGCACCCTGCGCGACGCCGAGAGCCCAGGCCACGGCCAGTACGTGCCGCGCCGCCTGCCCACCGACTTCTGCCACTGAGAGCCACGAGATGAAGCTGCGCGGCCTGTACGCCATCACCGATAGTCAGCTACTGGACGACGGTCGCCTGCTGCCCTACGTCGAAGCGGCGCTGCGCGGCGGTGCGCGCCTGCTGCAGTACCGCGACAAGTCCTGCGACCAGGCGCGGCGCCTGCGCGAGGCGGCAAGCCTGCGCGAACTCTGCGAGCGGCATGGCGCGCAGCTCATCGTCAACGACGACGCCGAGCTCGCTGCGCGCCTTGGCGTCGGCGTGCACCTCGGCCAGACCGACGGTTCGCTGTCCGCGGCGCGCGCCCTGCTCGGCCGCCAGGCGCTCGTCGGCGCCACCTGCCATGCCAGCCTGGAACTGGCCGAGCAGGCGGTGGCCGACGGCGCCAGTTATGTCGCCTTCGGCCGCTTCTTCAACTCCAGCACCAAACCCGGCGCTCCCGCCGCCAGCGTCGAACTGCTCGACCAGGCGCGGCCGCGCCTGCACCTGCCGATCACCGCCATCGGCGGCATCAGCCTGGACACCGCGCCCGGCCTGATCGCCCGCGGCGTCGACCTGATCGCCGTGATCCATGCGCTGTTCGCCGCCGCATCCGCCGCCGAGGTGGAACGCCGCGCCCGCGCCTTCAGCGCCCTGTTCGAAACCGCCTGACGCCTCCGCGCCTCGCCCGAAGAGATAGAGAGCTAGCCATGTCCCGTTCCGAAACGCTGTTCAGCAACGCCCAGAAACACATCCCCGGCGGGGTCAACTCCCCGGTGCGCGCCTTCAAGAGCGTCGGCGGCACCCCGCTGTTCTTCAAGCATGCCGAAGGCGCCTATGTGCTGGACGAAGACGACAAGCGCTACGTGGACTACGTCGGCTCCTGGGGCCCGATGATCCTCGGCCACAGCCACCCGGACGTGCTCGACGCGGTGCGCCGGCAGCTCGACCACGGCCTGTCCTACGGCGCGCCGACCGCGCTGGAAGTGGAAATGGCCGACCTGGTCTGCGCCATGGTGCCGTCGATGGAAATGGTGCGCATGGTCAGCTCCGGCACCGAGGCGACCATGAGCGCGATCCGCCTGGCCCGGGGCTATACCGGACGCGACAGCATCATCAAGTTCGAAGGCTGCTACCACGGCCACTCCGACAGCCTGCTGGTGAAGGCCGGCTCCGGCGCCCTGACCTTCGGCGTGCCGAATTCCCCGGGCGTGCCGGCGGCCTTCGCCAAGCACACCCTGACGCTGCCTTTCAACGACATCGAGGCGGTGCGCGAGACCCTCGCCGAGGTCGGCACGGACGTCGCCTGCATCATCGTCGAGCCGGTCGCCGGCAACATGAACTGCGTGCCGCCGGCGCCGGGCTTCCTCGAAGGCCTGCGCGAGGCTTGCGACGAGCATGGCGTGGTGTTGATCTTCGACGAGGTGATGACCGGCTTCCGCGTTGCCCTCGGCGGCGCCCAGGCCTATTACGGGGTCACCCCGGACCTGTCGACCTTCGGCAAGATCATCGGCGGCGGCATGCCGGTGGGTGCCTTCGGCGGCAAGCGCGAGATCATGCAGCAGATATCCCCGCTGGGCCCGGTCTACCAGGCCGGCACCCTGTCGGGCAACCCGCTGGCGATGGCCGCCGGCCTGACCACCCTGCGCCTGATCAGCCGCCCCGGCTTCCATGACGAGCTGGGCGCCTACACCACGCGCATGCTCGAGGGCCTGCAGCAGCGCGCCGACGCCGCCGGCATCCCCTTCGTCACCACCCAGGCCGGCGGCATGTTCGGCCTGTATTTCACTGACGCCGAGGCCATCGTCACCTTCGAGGACGTGATGACCAGCGATGTGGAGCGTTTCAAGCGCTTCTTCCACCTGATGCTCGACGGCGGCGTGTACCTGGCGCCGAGCGCCTTCGAAGCCGGTTTCACCTCGATCGCCCATGGCGACAGGGAACTGGAAATCACGCTGAACGCCGCAGAGAAAGCCTTCGCCGCGCTGAAGTGACCTCCCTTGCGGCGCCCTTCCGGGCGCCGCCCGCCCCTGGCGCAGGACATTCCTACCCGAAACGCATAGGCACACCGACAAAGTTCCCGAAAAGACAGTAAAGACTTTGTAAGGAGGCGTCGGCTTATTTCATAATGTGAGGGTCAGCGCATTTCGTTGGCCGGGCAGCCCCTGCCCGCCCCGATCCAGGAGGTGTCTTCCCCTCATGTTCCGTACCGGCCGCACCCTCGCCCTGGGTTGCCTGTTGCTCCTCCAGCCGCTGCTCGCGCAGGCGGGAGGCAACTCGTTGCTGATTCCAGCGACCGGCCGCTGCGCGCTGAACACCGTTCCCGAAGAATTGCAGCAAGCCCTCGCCACCTGCCAGAAGGTCGCCAACGACGGCGACGCCGAGGCGCAATACGAACTGGGCGAGTTCTTCTACGACGGCCAGCGCATCCCGCGCGACCTCCAGGCCGCCCTCAACTGGTTCGAGAAAGCTTCGCTGCAGGGCCATGCCCTGGCCCAGTACCACCTGGGCACCATGTTTTTCCGCGGCGAAGGGGTACCGGCGAACAACGTACAGGCCTACATCGTGCTGAAGATGGCCGCGGTGAACGGCGCCGAGGACGCGCTGGACAGCGCCGACCTGGTGGCCGAGCAGATGAACCGCGACGAGCTGGACATCGCCACCCGGGTTCTCGGCCAGATCTTCCGCAACTATCTGATCGAGTTGCAGACCGCCGGCGGCGTCACGCCCTTCGCGCCGCTGCCCTGACCCTCGCGCCCAGGTGGATCAGTCGCTCTTGCCGGGCATCGGCATGGGGAACGGCATGACGTTGCCGGCACCCTTGGCCTCGCTGATCTTCGGCGTGCCGAGGCGCTCGACCTCGTCGATACGGACGATCGCATGCATCGGCACGAAGCTGCGCAGCACGCCTTCGAACTGCGCCTTGAGCTTCTCCTCGCTGGGATCCACCACCACCTGGGTACGCTCGCCGAAGACGAACTCCTCGATTTCCAGGAAGCCCCACAGATCGCTCTGGTAGATCTGCTTGGCGTACATCTCGAAGACCTGGCCCTGGTTGAGGAAAATCACCTTGTAGATGGGGTTTTCGCGCTTGTTCATGGCGGGGAAAGCAATGCCGGAAAAAGAAGGGCGCGAATCATAGCACAGCCTTTCGGCCAGCAACGCTAGGAAGCCGGCCCCCCTCCCTCTATAATGCCCGGTCCTTTCGAACTGTCCGACGAAGCGCATGGCCAAGAAGCTTTTCATCGAAACCCACGGCTGCCAGATGAACGAGTACGACTCCTCGCGAATGGCGGACCTGCTCGGTGAACACCAAACCCTCGAGGTGACCGAAAACGCCGCCGAGGCCGACGTCATCCTGCTCAATACCTGCTCGATTCGCGAGAAGGCCCAGGAAAAGGTGTTTTCCAAGCTGGGCATGTGGCGCGACCTGAAACAGCAGAATCCCGACCTGGTGATCGGCGTCGGCGGCTGCGTGGCGAGCCAGGAAGGCGCGGCGATCCGCGAACGCGCGCCCTACGTCGACGTGGTCTTCGGCCCGCAGACCCTGCACCGCCTGCCGGAAATGATCGATGCCGCGCGCAGCACGCGCAAGCCGCAGGTCGACGTGTCCTTCCCGGAGATCGAGAAGTTCGACCGCCTGCCGGAGCCGCGGGTCGACGGTCCCACGGCCTTCGTCTCGGTGATGGAAGGCTGCAGCAAGTATTGCAGCTTCTGCGTGGTGCCCTATACCCGCGGCGAGGAAGTCAGCCGGCCGTTCGACGACGTCATCGCCGAGGTCATCCACCTGGCCGAGAATGGCGTCCGCGAAGTCACCCTGCTCGGGCAGAACGTCAATGGCTTCCGCGGCCAGACCCACGACGGCCGTCTCGCCGACTTCGCCGAGTTGCTGCGGGTGGTCGCCGCCGTCGACGGAATCGAGCGGATCCGCTACACCACCTCGCACCCGCTGGAGTTCTCCGACGCGCTGATCCAGGCCCACGCCGAGGTGCCGGAACTGGTGAAGTTCATCCACCTGCCGGTGCAGTCGGGCTCGGATCGCGTGCTGGCGGCGATGAAGCGCAACCACACGGTGCTGGAGTACAAGTCGCGGATTCGCAAGCTGAAGGCCGCGGTCCCGGACATCTGCATCAGCTCCGACTTCATCGTCGGCTTCCCCGGGGAAACCGAAAAGGACTTCGAGCAGACCATGAAGCTGGTGGAAGAGGTCGGCTTCGACTTTTCCTTCTCCTTCATCTACAGCGCGCGTCCCGGCACGCCCGCCGCCGATCTCGCCGACGACCTGCCGGAAGAAGTGAAGAAACGGCGCCTGCAGATCCTCCAGGGCCGCATCCACCAGCAGGGCTACGAGATCAGCCGGCGGATGGTCGGCAGCACCCAGCGGATCCTGGTCACCGACTTCTCGAAGAAGGACCCCGGCATGCTCCAGGGGCGCACCGAGAACAACCGGATCGTCAACTTCCGCTGCGACAATCCACGCCTGATCGGCCAGTTCGCCCAGGTGCACATCGACGACGCGCTGCCGCACTCGCTGCGTGGCACGCTGATCGAGGGCACCCTGCACTGAGCCGGCACGACCGTACGGCGGGGCCGCTGAACCTTCCCGCCGTGCCGCTGAACCAACGATTCAGCAGGCGCGCCGGGAGCGCCACCGCGATGCGGCAACTTTGCGCGAGGGTATCCAGCGGTTATCCTCTTCCCTATCAACCAGTCACTGGCGAGTACGACAGAACACCTTGAACGCCCCCCAGGAACTTCATCGATTCATCCTCGAGCCGTTCGACGCCCGCAGCTTCGCGACACTTTGCGGGCAGTTCGACGAGCATCTCCACCAGATCGAGAAACGCCTCGATATCGAGATCCGCAACCGCGGCAACCAGTTCGAGCTGGCCGGCGAACCGCGCCGGACCAAGGTCGCCGAACGCCTGCTGCAGCGCCTCTACCGCGAAGCGCAGAACGGTACCGATCTCAGCCCCGACACCGTGCACCTGTTCCTCCAGGAGTCCGGCCTGGAAGACCTCGAGGAGCTGCAGAGCGCGCCGCAGATCACCCTGAAGTCGCGCAAGGCGCACATCCGCCCGCGCGGCGCCAACCAGCAGCGCTACGTCAAGGCGATCCTCGACCACGACATCAACTTCGGCATCGGCCCGGCCGGCACCGGCAAGACCTACCTCGCCGTGGCCTGCGCGGTGGACGCCCTGGAGCGCGAGCAGATCCGCCGCATCCTGCTGGTGCGCCCGGCGGTCGAGGCCGGCGAGAAGCTCGGCTTCCTGCCCGGCGACCTGTCGCAGAAGATCGACCCCTACCTGCGCCCACTGTACGACGCCCTCTACGAGATGCTCGGTTTCGAGCACGTGGCCAAGCTGATCGAGCGCAACGTCATCGAGGTCGCGCCGCTGGCCTACATGCGCGGGCGCACGCTGAACAACAGCTTCATCATCCTCGACGAGAGCCAGAACACCACCGTCGAGCAAATGAAGATGTTCCTCACCCGGATCGGCTTCGGCTCCACCGCGGTGATCACCGGCGACGTCACCCAGGTCGACCTGCCGCGCGGCACCCGCTCCGGCCTCAGGCACGTGATCGAGGTGCTGCAGGACGTCCCCGGCATCAGTTTCACCCACTTCAAGCCCAAGGACGTGGTGCGCCACCCGCTGGTGCAGCGTATCGTCGAAGCCTACGAACGCCACGAAAGTCGCCAGCAGGGCCAGGTGCGACCGGTCGATGGGAGCGGCAAGGGCGGTCACGATGCCGCTTGAGCTCGACCTGCAGGTCGCCAGTGACGCCGCCGACCTGCCCAGCGAGGCGCAGTTCCGCGCCTGGTGCGAACTGGCCCTGCGCCAGCGGGCGGAGTCGGAACTGACCATCCGCCTGGTGGACGAGGCCGAGGGCCTGGAGCTGAACAGCACCTACCGGCACAAGGACTACGCGACCAACGTGCTGTCCTTTCCCGCCGACGTGCCGGAGGAGTTCCTCGATATCCCGTTGCTCGGCGACCTGGTCATCTGCGCCCCGGTGGTCGCCCGCGAGGCGCGCGAACAGCACAAGCCCCTGCAGGCCCACTGGGCGCACCTGGTGATCCACGGCTGCCTGCACCTGCTCGGCTACGACCATATCGACGACGCCGAAGCGGAAGAAATGGAAACACTGGAACGTGAATTGCTGGCGGAACTGGGCCATCCCGACCCATACGCCTGCGACGACGAAGAGCCACCGAGCAAGGAAAAATGAGCGAAGACCGATCGAGCAACGGGCACAAGTCCTGGCTGGACAAGATCACCCAGGCTTTTGCCCACGAGCCGAGAAACCGCCAGGAGCTCCTCGAGCTGCTGCGCGATGCCCACGACAACAAGCTGCTGGACAGCGAGGCGCTGTCCATCGTCGAGGGGGCGATCCAGGTCGCCGACCTGCAGGTTCGCGACATCATGGTGCCGCGTTCGCAGATGATGAGCATCCGCTCGACCCAGACACCGAAGGAATTCCTCCCCGCCATCATCGAGGCCGCCCACTCGCGCTATCCGGTGATCGGCGAAAGCCTCGACGACATCATGGGCGTGCTGCTGGCCAAGGACCTGCTGCCACTGATCCTGCACAACGACGAGCGTCCGTTCGACATCAAGGAACTGCTGCGCCCGGCCACCTTCGTTCCCGAATCCAAGCGCCTCAACGTCCTGCTCCGCGAATTCCGCGCCAACCGCAACCACATGGCCATCGTCATCGACGAATACGGCGGCGTGGCCGGCCTGGTGACCATCGAGGACGTGCTGGAGCAGATCGTCGGCGACATCGAGGACGAGCATGACGTCGAGGAAGACAGCTACATCAAGCCGCTGCCCAGCGGCGATTTTATCGTCAAGGCGCTGACTCCGGTGGATGCCTTCAACGACTTCTTCGGCTCGGAGTTTTCCGACGAGGAATTCGACACCGTCGGCGGCCTGGTGATGAGTGCCTTCGGCCATCTGCCCAAGCGCAACGAGGTGGTAGAACTCGGCGAGTTCCGCTTCCGCGTGCTCAACGCCGACAGCCGCCGCGTGCACCTGCTGCGCCTGTCGCCACTGCAGAACTGAGCCTGCCCCCCCTGCGCCACGGTGCGGGGGCATCTTCCCTCGTCGTCCTTCTGGCGTCTCGCCAGCCCCTCCTTTACTCTTGCGCCTTGCGCCAGACCGGCACGTCCGCCGGTGACGCCACGGGCGGCTTGCGTCGGCCCCGGAAAGCGGCCCGTGTCTGCGCAGTCGGACATTGAACAGGTTCTAAGGACATTCGATGCGTTGGATTTCTCGTCCCGGCTGGCCCGGGCACCTGCTGGCGCTGGCCGCGGGCGCGCTCACCCCACTGGCCCTGGCGCCCTTCGACTACTGGCCGCTGGCGATCCTCTCGATCGCCCTGCTCTATCTCGGCCTGCGCGGCCTGCCCGCCCGCGCCGCGCTATGGCGCGGCTGGTGGTACGGCTTCGGCGCGTTCGGCGCCGGCACCAGCTGGATCTACGTCAGCATCCACGACTATGGCGCCGCCTCGGTGCCGCTGGCGAGCTTCCTGATGCTCGGCTTCACCGCCGGCGTCGCCTTCTTCTTCGCCCTGCCGGCCTGGCTGTGGGCGCGCTGCCTGCGCCGCGACAACGCGCCGCTGGGCGACGCCCTGGCGTTCGCCGCGCTGTGGCTGGCGCTGGAACTGTTCCGCAGCTGGTTCCTCACCGGCTTCCCCTGGCTCTATGCCGGCTACAGCCAACTGCAGGGCCCGCTGGCCGGGCTGGTCCCGGTGGGCGGCGTGTGGCTGTCGTCCTTCGTCATCGCTCTCAGCGCGGCCCTGCTGGTGAACCTGCCGCGCCTCTTCCCGCACGGTGCCAGCCTGCTGCTGGCGCTGGTCCTGCTGCTCGGCCCGTGGGCGGCCGGCCTCTATCTCAAGGGCCACGCCTGGACCCATTCGGCCGGCGAACCGCTGAAGGTAGTGGCGATCCAGGGCAACATCGCCCAGGAGCTGAAGTGGGACCCGACGCAGGTCCGCGCGCAACTCGACCTCTACCGCGACCTGAGCCTGCCGCAGCAGGACGTCGACCTGATCGTCTGGCCGGAAACCGCGGTGCCGATTCTCAAGGACATGGCCAGCGGCTACCTCGGCGCCATGGGCCAGGTCGCCGCCGACAAGAAGGCCGCGCTGATCACCGGAGTACCGGTGCGCGAGCGCCTCGCCGACGGAAACAGCCGCTACTTCAACGGCATCACCGTGGTCGGCGAAGGCGCGGGCACCTACCTCAAGCAGAAGCTGGTGCCGTTCGGCGAATACGTGCCGCTGCAGGACCTGCTGCGCGGCCTGATCGCCTTCTTCGACCTGCCCATGTCCGACTTCGCCCGCGGTCCGGCCGACCAGGCGCTGCTCAAGGCCAAGGGCTACGAGATCGCCCCGTACATCTGCTATGAAGTGGTCTATCCGGAGTTCGCCGCCGCCCTCGCGGCGCAGAGCCAGGTCCTGCTGACGGTGAGCAACGATACCTGGTTCGGCACCTCCATCGGCCCGCTGCAGCACCTGCAGATGGCGCAGATGCGCGCCCTGGAGAGCGGCCGCTGGATGATCCGCGCGACCAACAATGGCGTCACCGGGTTGATCGATCCCTACGGCCGGATCGTCAAGCAGATCCCGCAGTTCCAGCAGGGCATCCTGCGTGGCGAGGTGATACCGATGCAGGGCCTCACGCCCTACCTGCAGTACCGTGTCTGGCCGCTGGCCAGCCTGGCCGGCGTGCTGCTGCTATGGGCCCTGCTCGGTCGCCGGTTGCGCCCGCAGGAGCGCCGGCTGTTCGGCTGAGGCCAGCGCTCGCTCGACGACCGGCGCCGCAGCGGCGCCGGCCGCGTTTCAGCGGTAGAACAGGCGATAACCGAGCAGGCCGACGGCCTCGTTCAGCAGCATGCCGCTCTGCCAGAACGCCTGCGCCTCCGGCAGCCAGCCGCCGAACGGGCGCAGGTTGGCTCCACCGAGGAAACCGACCGGCGCCGGGATCACCTCGAAGCCCTGGCGCTCGAAACTCCAGCGCGCCCGCTGCATGTGCCAGGCCTGGGTCACCAGCACCACCCGGCGCACGCCGGCCTCGCGTAGCAGCGGGGCGCTGAGGGTGGCGTTCTCCCAGGTCGTGCGACTGAGGCCTTCCTGCCAGCGGGCCGGCACGCCGAAATCCTCCAGCAGCGCGTTGGCCATCAGCGCCGCCTCGCTGGGCGGCCGGCCATAGTGCAGGCCGCCGCTGGTCAGCACCGGCAGGGACGACGCCCTGACCAGCCGCGCGGCGTAGCGCAGCCGCTCGGCCGCCAGCAGGCTGGGGGCGTCGTCGCCCCAGGCCGGATCGCTGGTCTGCCGCCCGGCACCGAGGATGACGATGGCGTCGGCGCGCTGCGCCAGGCCCGGCCAGTCTTCCGCCCGCAGCGCGGGTTCGCTCTCGATCCAGCGGCCCATCCATTCCACGCTCAGCGGCATGCTCATCAGCCACAACCCGAAGAATCCGCAGACGCCGCACAGGCGCGCCAGCCGCGGCCGCCTGTCACGCCACCAGAACGCCAGGAACAGCAATACCAGCAGACCGCCGGGCGGCAGCAGCAGTTGCTTGAAGAAATAACGGATCGGCATCGTCCCCTCCCTGTCGGAAGGAGGCAATCTAAAGGATTGTGCGACGCGTGGCGAAACTTCGGTAGTAAGCCTCTAGCGACCGTTGCCCGAGCGGAACAGTTGCGAACCGCAGTGGCCGCACGGCAGCACGCCATGCCCCTTGCTCCACTGCACCGGGGCGCCGCAGAGCGCGCAGAGCAATTGTCGCTGCTTGAGCGAGACATGCCGGCGCATCGGTGTCGTTTGCGGCCGTGGCGGCCGCGCCGTCCTGCCGGGCTGGCGCTCGAGCAGCGCCAGTTCCTCCGCGGCCGCGTGCCAGCCGCGCAACCAGTGCAGGTCCTGGTCGAGATAGGCGCGTATCAGCCCCATCTCCGCTTCGCTGAGGCCGCGCAACTCGAGTTCCGTGGGGCGCTCGTCGCGCAGGCGCTCGGCCGTATCCGCTTCATCCAGAGCCAGGGCGAGACGCTGCAGCAGCCTCTCGTACAGCCCACCTCCCGTCACACTCGCACGTTGCAGCTCAGCCATCGAACACCTCTGAAGGTACCACTGGACGGCCAGCCATCGACCGTCCATAGGGCAAGCTTAGCGTTCCCGTCCGGCCGAACCGCTCCCGGCGACAAACGGCGCGGGCTATCGACGGCGGTGGGGGTCATGTATGCTACGAGGCTTTCGAACAGTCACGTCTAAGTAGCGCCATGCACGAGCAATATCAGCCACTCGAGATCGAAACCCAGGCCCAGAACTACTGGAAAGAACACCAGTCCTTCCTCGTCAGGGAGCTACCCGACAAAGAGAAGTTCTACTGCCTGTCGATGTTCCCGTATCCGAGCGGCAAGCTGCACATGGGCCACGTGCGCAACTACACCATCGGCGACGTGATCAGCCGCTACCACCGCATGCAGGGCCGCAACGTGCTGCAGCCGATGGGCTGGGACGCGTTCGGCATGCCGGCGGAAAACGCCGCGATGAAGAACAACGTCGCGCCGGCGGCCTGGACCTACGACAACATCGCCTACATGAAGTCGCAGCTGGACAGCCTCGGCCTGGCCATCGACTGGACCCGCGAAGTCACCACCTGCAAGCCGGATTACTACCGCTGGGAGCAGTGGTTGTTCACCCGCCTGTTCGAGAAAGGCGTGATCTACCGCAAGAACGGCACCGTGAACTGGGACCCGGTCGACCAGACCGTACTCGCCAACGAGCAGGTGATCGACGGGCGCGGCTGGCGCTCCGGCGCGCTGATCGAGAAGCGCGAGATCCCGATGTACTACTTCAAGATCACCGCCTACGCCGAGGAACTGCTGGAAAGCCTCGACAACCTGCCCGGCTGGCCGGAGCAGGTGAAGACCATGCAGCGCAACTGGATCGGCAAGTCGCGCGGGATGGAGATCGCCTTCCCCTACGACCAGGCCTCGATCGGCCACGCCGGCCAGTTGAAGGTCTTCACCACCCGCCCGGACACGCTGATGGGCGCCACCTACGTGGCCGTCGCCGCCGAGCATCCGCTGGCCACCCAGGCCGCGCAGAACGATCCGCAGTTGCAGGCATTCATCGACGAGTGCAAGCGCGGCGGCGTCGCCGAGGCCGACATCGCCACCCAGGAAAAGAAAGGCCTGGCCACTTCCCTGTTCGTCGAACACCCGCTGACCGGCGACAAGCTGCCGGTGTGGGTCGCCAACTACGTGCTGATGAACTACGGCGAAGGCGCGGTGATGGCGGTGCCCGGCCATGACGAACGCGACTTCGAATTCGCCAACAAATACGGCCTGCCGATCCGCCAGGTGATCGCCAGGGTCGAAGGCGAGAACGACTTCGAGCCCGCCGTATGGAAGGAATGGTACGGCGCCAAGGACGAGTCCGTGCGCACCGTCAACTCCGGCAAGTACGACGACCTCGGCTACCAGGCCGCCTTCGACGCCATTGGCGCCGACCTCGAGGCCAAGGGCCTGGGCCAGGCGCGCACTCAGTTCCGCCTGCGCGACTGGGGCATCAGCCGCCAGCGCTACTGGGGCTGTCCGATCCCGATCATCCATTGCGACGCTTGCGGCGACGTCCCGGTGCCGGCCGAGCAGTTGCCGGTGGTCCTGCCGGAGGACGTGGTGCCGGACGGCGCCGGCTCGCCGCTGGCGAAGATGCCGGAGTTCTACGAGTGCAGCTGCCCGAAGTGCGGCCAGCCGGCCAAGCGCGAAACCGACACCATGGACACCTTCGTCGAGTCGTCCTGGTACTTCGCCCGCTACGCCTGCCCGCAGTTCGAAGGCGGCATGCTGGACAAGAAGGCCGCCGACTACTGGCTGCCGGTCGACCAGTACATCGGTGGCATCGAGCACGCCATCCTGCACCTGCTCTACGCGCGCTTCTTCCACAAGCTGATGCGCGACGAGGGGCTGGTCGGCAGCGACGAGCCGTTCAGGAACCTGCTGACCCAGGGCATGGTGGTTGCCGACACCTATTACCGGACCACCGCCAATGGCGGCAAGGACTGGTTCAACCCGGCCGACGTCGAGGTCGAGCGCGACGCCAAGGCCAAGGTGGTCGGCGCGCGCCTGAAGAGCGACGGCCAGCCGGTGGAGATCGGCGGCACCGAGAAGATGTCGAAGTCGAAGAACAACGGCGTCGACCCGCAATCGATGATCGACCAGTATGGCGCCGATACCTGCCGCCTGTTCATGATGTTCGCCTCGCCGCCGGACATGAGCCTGGAGTGGTCGGACGCCGGCGTCGAAGGCGCCAACCGCTTCCTCCGCCGCGTCTGGCGCCTGGCCCACGCCCACGTCAGCGCCGGTCTCCCCGGCGCGCTGGACGGCGCCAGCCTGAGCGATGCGCAGAAGCAGGTGCGTCGCGCCATCCACCTGGCGATCAGGCAGGCCAGCCAGGATGTCGGCCAGCACCACAAGTTCAACACCGCCATCGCCGCGGTGATGACCCTGATGAACGTGCTGGAGAAAGCACCGAGCCAGGACGCCCAGGATCGCGCGCTACTCCAGGAGGGCCTGGAAACCGTGGTCCTGCTGCTCGCGCCGATCACTCCGCATATCTGCCACGTGCTGTGGGAGCAGCTCGGCCACGCCGAGGCAGTGATCGACGCACGCTGGCCGGTCGTCGACGAAAGCGCCCTGGTGCAGGACACCTTGCAACTGGTGGTGCAGGTCAACGGCAAGCTGCGCGGGCACATCGACGTGGCCGCCAGCGCCAGCCGCGAGGACGTCGAGGCGGCGGCGCGGGCCAACGAGAACGTGCTGCGCTTCACCGAGGGACTGAGCATCCGCAAGGTCATCGTGGTTCCGGGCAAGCTGGTCAACATCGTCGCCAACTGACGCGCGACTACATTCGACGCCCCCGGAGAGCCGGGGGCGCTGATCAACAGGAGTGAGGGAAGCTTGATGAAACGTATCCTGACCAGCGCCGCGCTGATCGGTATGACCACCCTGCTGGCTGCCTGCGGCTTCCAACTGCGCGGCCTGGGCGATGCGCAGTTCGCGCTCAAGGAACTCGACGTCAGCGCGCGCAATGCCTACGGTCCGACCGTGCGTGAGCTGAAGGAAAATCTGGAAAACAGCGGCGTGAAGGTCACCAGCAGCGCTCCCTACCACCTGGTGCTGGTCCGCGAGGACAGCCAGCAGCGCACCGTCAGCTACACCGGTTCGGCGCGCGGCGCGGAGTTCGAGCTGACCAACACGATCAACTACGAGATCGTCGGCGCCAACGACCTGGTCCTGATGCGCAACCAGGTGCAGGTGCAGAAGGTCTACGTGCACGACGAGAACAACCTGATCGGTTCCGACCAGGAAGCCGCGCAACTGCGCAGCGAAATGCGCCGCGACCTGATCCAGCAGCTCTCCATGCGCTTGCAGACGCTGACTCCGGCGCAACTCGACGAGGCCCAGCGCCAGGCCGAAGCCAAGGCCAAGGCGGAAGCCGACGCCCTGCGCGCCGCCGACGAGGCCGAACGCCAGCGCCGCGCCGCCGAGCCGCAGCAGTCGCCGATCGAGTTCCCCACCCCGTGACACCCCGGGGCCGGCCTTGCCGGCCCCGCCCTTCCCTATGAAACTGACTCCCGCGCAACTCGCCAAACACCTCCAGGGCCCACTGGCAGCGGTCTATGTCGTCAGTGGCGACGAACCGCTGCTGTGCCAGGAAGCCTGCGACGCCATTCGCCAGGCCTGCCGCGAACGCGACTTCGGCGAGCGCCAGGTGTTCAATGCGGAAGCCAACTTCGACTGGGGCCTGCTGCTGGAAGCTGGCGCCAGCCTGTCGCTGTTCGCCGAGAAGCGCCTGATCGAACTGCGCCTGCCCTCCGGCAAGCCCGGCGACAAGGGCGCGGCGATTATCCAGGAATACCTGCAGCGGCCACCGGAAGACACCGTGTTGCTGCTGAGCCTGCCCAAGCTCGACGGCAGTACGCAGAAAACCAAGTGGGCCAAGGCCCTGATCGATGGCGGCGCCGCGCAGTTCATCCAGGTCTGGCCGGTCGACGTCCATCAGTTGCCGCAGTGGATTCGCCAGCGCCTGTCCCAGGCCGGGCTGTCCGCCAGCCCCGAAGCCCTGGAGCTGATCGCCGCGCGGGTAGAAGGCAACCTCCTCGCCGCCGCCCAGGAAATCGAAAAGCTCAAGCTGCTCGCCGAGGGCAACCAGATCGACGCCGCCACCGTCCAGGCCGCGGTCGCCGACAGCGCACGCTTCGATATCTTCGGCCTGATCGACGCGGCCCTGGGCGGCGAAGCCGCCCATGCCCTGCGCATCCTCGAAGGGCTGCGTGGCGAGGGCATCGAACCACCGGTGATCCTCTGGGGTCTGGCCCGGGAGATCCGCCTGCTGGCTGGCCTGGCCCAGCAATACGGGCAGGGCATTCCCCTGGAAAAGGCCTTCGCCCAGGCACGCCCGCCGGTCTGGGACAAGCGCCGGCCGCTGCTGACCCGCGCCCTGCAGCGCCACTCGAGCAGCCGCTGGAACCAGATGCTGCGCGACGCCCAGTTGATCGACGCGCAGATCAAGGGCCAGGCGCCCGGCAGCCCCTGGAGCGGCCTCTCGCTTCTCACCCTGACCCTCGCAGGCCAGCGTCTCGGCCTGCCGGCAGCCTGAAGGCGCAACCGGCACTGGACAATCCGCGGCGACAGGCAGATGATGCGCGCGCTGGCGAGCGCCAGCCCGATCACCTTCGAGGACCTCTGCCATGGCAAAGAAAAGCAAGCGGCCGAACAAGGCCAAATCCCTGATCGCCCAGCCCCTGTTCCGCAGCCGTCAGGAACAGGCGAAGAAAGGCAAAGGCAGCTACCGCCGCGAAGCCTCCCGTAACTGGGAGGCTTCTTTCGTTATGGCGGCCTGAAACAACCGCTGGCCCATTCCTCCCGCAACGACCTGCCTCTCCCACACTCCCCGCCATCCCCCCGAAGCCCTTCGACAAGACCAAGCTCACCGCCACCAGGTCGCCCATGGGCACACCATCGCCAGCGTGCCGGACATGGTCCCATCGGGTTGGGCAAAAAGCCGGTGGTTCCTCCATCATGATTCGCAGCCTCGACATCCCGCGCGGCCGACTGGCAGTCCCCTGGCCATTGCGGCGCGAGAGCCAGGCTCGGGTATTCGATGCCGGCGCCGAAGCGGACAGCGATGTCGCGCAGAACGAAGGCCGGGAATAGGAAGTCGAATGCCTCGAACGTGCCGTGCGCCCCGCCGCCGATTCCGGACCGGGGTGCCGCGAGGCGTCGACAAGCGGCGCAGCGATACGGACGAAACCATTGGCCGCCCGACAGTGACCGAACATATGGCGAAAGATATCCACCGCGCCGATGGCACCGCATTGGCGAACCCGAGCCCTGCCGGCGCGTCCAACGACGGCAGACGCGTCCAGGCCGGCGTGCTAAGGTGGCCCGTCCCGAGGACCCTGCTGAGGAGAGCAATGCGTAACCCCGAACGATCCGCCCTGCTGAAGGTGAGCGGGCTGCTGGGCAGCACCGTGATCGCCATGGGGCTTGGCCTCTCCAGCGCCTGCGCGCAAAAGAATCCGGCGCTCGAATACAACCAGCCTGCCGCCCCCCTGCCGGCCAAGTCATCCACTGGCGCGCGCCCGACCGTCCCGGGTTACTCCAGCGTTACGGCGGATGCCGCACAGCCCGCACAGAGCTTCGAGCAGTGGCGCGAAGCCTTCCGCCAGCAGGCCCTGGCCGATGGCATCGACGCGCAGACCTTCGATCGTGCCTTCGCCGACGTGCAACCCGATCCCGCCGTGGTCGAAGCCGACCGCAGCCAGCCGGAATTCACCCGTCCGGTGTGGAAGTATCTGGAAGGCGCCCTCGATCCCTTGCGGGTCCGCCAGGGCCAGGCACGCCTGGCGCGCCACGCGCGGATCCTCGAGCAGGTCGACGCACGCTACGCCGTGGACGCGAACGCGGTGGTGGCGATCTGGGGCATGGAAAGCAACTACGGCTCGCACATGGGCAACAAGAACGTGATCCGCTCCCTGGCCACCCTGGCCTACGAGGGACGCCGGCCGGAGTTCGCCCACGCCCAGTTGCTCGCCGCCCTGAAGATCCTCCAGCACGGTGACGTTCCGGCCTCCTTCATGATCGGCTCCTGGGCCGGCGCCATGGGCCAGACCCAGTTCATCCCGACCACCTACAACCAGTACGCAGTGGATTTCGACGGCGACGGCAGGCGTGATATCTGGGGTTCCCCCGGCGACGCCCTGGCCTCGACCGCCAATTACCTGAAGGCTTCCGGCTGGATCGCCGGTCAGCCCTGGGGCTTCGAAGTCCGCCTGCCCGCGGGCTTCGACTACTCCCAGGCTGAGCTCACCATCCGCAAGCCCCTGAGCGAGTGGCAAGGACTGGGTGTACAAGGCGTGGCTGGCGCCGGCCTGCCCGCACACCTCGCCGGCGAACAGGCTTCCCTGCTGCTGCCCGCCGGCCATCGCGGCCCGGCGTTCCTGGTGCTGCACAACTTCCGTGCGATCCTCAAGTACAACAACTCCAGCGCCTATGCCCTGGCGGTCGGCCTGCTCGCCGACAGCTTCAAGGGCGGCGGCCGGATCGTCGCCGCCTGGCCGCTGGAGGATGTGCCGCTGAGCCGTTCGCAACGTATCGAACTGCAACAGCAGTTGGCCGCACGCGGACACGATCCGGGCGCGGTGGATGGCATCATCGGCGCCAATACGCGCAAGGCGATCCGCGCCTGCCAGCAGGAGTTCGGCTGGCCGGCGGACGGCTATCCGACCCCGGCGCTGCTCGATCGCCTGCGCACGCCATAGGGCCGCCGGCGGAGCTTATGGTCCCACGTCCTGCACGACCGCTCGCGGTATACCGGCTCGTATAACGCCACGGGCGTTATCCACCGCCCCGCCCCGCATCGGCGGATAACCGCGATGCGGTTATTCGCCCTACCGGCGAGCGCTTCCGCAGCGCCTCGCAGGGCCGCCTCGCGCGGCGGGAAGTGGCCGACGCCATCCAGCAGCAGGCGCCGGCAGCGTCCGCTGAAATACTGTTCGCGGCCGCGGGAGCCGTCAGGATGGGTACAGGCGTCCGCGCCGCCGTGCAGGACCAGGGTCGGCACAGCCATGCGTGGCGCCGGCAGCAGCTGTGCTCCCGGTGAGCCAACGCCCTCGCGCAGGCCGCGAGCATTGGCCACCGCGCGAGCGCCCCAGTCATGCCCACCAGCAGAGGACGGCGTAGCGCCAGGCTGTCGATGAGCCCCAGCAGGTCACAACCCAGCGCCGCCAGTTGCCCGCTGCGCGGCGTCGCGGCATGCCTGAAGCGGGCCGGCGCCAGTACCCGGTAGCCGGCGCTCGCCAGGGTTTCCGCCACGGCCTTCCAGCCATGCGGGCTGTCCGGCCAGCCGTGGAGCAGGACGGCGTTGCGTTCGCCCTGGGGACTCCACTCCAGGTAGGCGATTTCCAGGTCGTCGGTGGAAGCGAAGGCATAGCGGCTCATCGGGCACCTCCGGGAGGATGAACCGCCATCCTGGAACGATCTCCACGCGTGATTCATGAATAGTTAGCGTCTACTCTTCATGAAACGAAATGAATGGATGACTTCATGGAGCTTGCCGTCCCCGTCTCCCAATCGCTGGACATCGTATTGCTGCGCACCTTTCTCGAAGTGGTCGACAGCGGAGGGTTCGCCCTCGCCGCGGACAACCTGGCGCTCACCCCCTCCGCGGTCAGCGGGCACATCAAGCGCCTGGAGCAAAGCGCCGGGGTTGGCCTGCTGAGCCGCACCACCCGCCGCCTGGAGCTGACCCAGGCAGGCGAGACGCTCTACGGCTATGCCCGCAACATCGTCGAACTGGAGCGCGAGGCACGCGCCAGGCTGCACGGCACGCCGATCCGCGAGCGTTTGCGCATCGGCGCCTCGGAGGATTTCGCCAGCGCCTGGCTGCCCAGGGTCCTGCAGCGCTTCCGCCGCTGGCACCCGGAAGCCTCCATCGAACTCAAGGTGGGCATCACCAGCGACCTGCTCCGCCAGCAGGCCCAGGGCCGCACCGACGTGGTGTTCGGCAAGCAATGCCGGCGAGTCGAGGACGACGGCGAACTGCTCTGGGAGGAACCGCTGGTCTGGGCCGCCGCGAGCGCGGTCGAGCTATCCCCGGGTGAACCGCTGCCGCTGGCGTTGTTCCCCGAGCCTTGCGTCTACCGCGAGGCAGCGATCACCGCCCTGGGCGCCGCTGCGCGCCCCTGGCGACTGGTGTTCGAGAGCGCCAGCATGGCCGGCTGCCTGTCCGCCGCGCTGGCCGGTTTCGCCGTGACGGTGGTCGCACGCAGCCAGATGCGCGAGGGTTTGCGGGAAGTGGGGCCGGAGCAGGGCCTTCCGGATCTGCCGGAGGCGCGTTTCTACGCCTTCTCGCGCCAGCCCAGCCTGGCGGCCGAGGCGCTGGTGGAAGCGGTACGGCAACTCGGCCAGCGCAATCGCTTCGTCGCTGCACGGGGGTGAGCGCAAACGGCGCTCCACCCGCTGCCTCGGCCACGCAGGAATGAGCCGCCCCCGCGCAGGGCGGGTAACGACCCCGGCGTTATCCGCCGATGCCCCGAGCCTCGGCGCCGGCGGATAACCGCAAGCGATTGTTCGCCCTGCGCCTGAAGAGGCTTCGTGGCGGCCCAATGAAAAACGCCGCGTCCCTGCGCAGGGACGCGGCGTCGGAGGGCATTGGCGCGGTGACGATCAGCCGATCTTGTTGCCGTGCGCCTGCTGGTCGGCGTGGTAGGACGAGCGCACCAGCGGACCGGAGGCGACGTTCTTGAAGCCCATCCTCTCGCCTTCCTCGGCGAACCAGGCGAAGGTGTCCGGATGCACGAAGCGCTGCACCGGCAGGTGGTTGCGTGACGGCTGCAGGTACTGGCCGAGGGTCAGCATGTCGATGTCGTGCTCGCGCATCCGCTGCATGACCTCGATGACCTCTTCGTCGGTCTCGCCCAGGCCGAGCATCAGGCCGGACTTGGTCGGTACGTGCGGGACCATCTGCTTGAACTTCTGCAGCAGGTCCAGCGACCACTCGAAGTCCGAGCCCGGCCGCGAGGAGCGGTACAGCCGCGGTACCGTCTCCAGGTTGTGGTTGAACACGTCCGGCGGCTCGTTGGCAGTGATCTCCAGGGCGATGTCCATGCGCCCGCGGTAGTCGGGAACCAGGGTCTCGAGCTGGATGCCCGGCGACAGCTTGCGGATCTCGCGCAGGCAGTCGGCGAAGTGCTGGGCACCACCGTCGCGCAGGTCATCGCGGTCCACCGAGGTGATCACCACGTACTTCAGGCGCAGGTCGGCGATGGCGATCGCCAGGTTGGTCGGCTCGTCGACGTCCAGCGGCTTCGGCCGGCCGTGGCCGACGTCGCAGAACGGGCAGCGGCGGGTGCAGATGTCGCCCATGATCATGAAGGTCGCGGTGCCGCCGGAGAAGCACTCGCCCAGGTTCGGGCAGGACGCTTCTTCGCAGACGCTGTGCAGCTTGTGCTTGCGCAGCAGTTGCTTGATGCGGTCGACCTCGGGGGAAACCGGGATGCGCACGCGGATCCAGTCGGGTTTCTTCGGCAGTTCCTCGGTGGGAATGATCTTCACCGGAATCCGCGCGACCTTTTCCGCGCCGCGCAGCTTCACGCCGACTTCCACCTTGCCCGGCTTGGCTTCTCCGGACTTCTCCACAACAGTGCTCATGTCAGTTCGATCCCGCCCGTAAGGGTCTTCTGTTCAGCGTAGCCAAGGCGTGAGACGAGCTCAGCGCGCAATCGGGTACACACCTCGGCAAAATCCACCGGCCCAACCAGGTCGCGCAGTTGGGTCATGGGCATCCCGGCGTAGCCGCAGGGATTGATTCGTTGGAACGGACGCAGGTCCATGTCCAGGTTCAGCGCCAGGCCATGGAACGAGCAGCCGTTGCGGATGCGCAGGCCGAGCGAGGCGATCTTCGCCCCGTCGACGTAGACACCCGGCGCGTCCGGCTTGGCCACGGCCTGCACGTCATAGGATGCCAGCAGGCCGATCAGGCTCTGCTCGATCCGGCTGACCAGCTCACGCACGCCCAGGCCCAGGCGGCGGACGTCGAGCAGCAGGTAGGTGACCAACTGGCCAGGGCCGTGGTAGGTCACCTGGCCGCCGCGATCCACCTGGATCACCGGGATGTCGCCGGGGAACAGCACATGCTCCGCCTTGCCGGCCTGGCCCTGGGTGAAGACCGCAGGGTGCTGCAACAGCCAGGCTTCGTCCATCACCGATTTGTCGCGTTCGGCAACGAAGCGCTGCATGGCATGCCAGGTCGGTTCGTAGGGAACCTCGCCGAGCTCACGGAAGCCCAGCTCGAGACCCATCAGAGCACCATGTGCACGCGTCCGGTCGCGCGCAGGTCGTTATGGATGGCTTGCAGTTGGTCGACATCGGTGGCGGTGATCAGCACCTGCACCGAGAGGAAGCGCCCCTTGCTGCTGTCGCGGACCACCAGGGTCTCGGCGTCGAGGTCCGGCGCATGGCGCCGGATGATTTCCACGACCAGGTCGGAGAAACCTTCGCCGGCGTCGCCGATCACCTTGATCGGGTAGCGCTCGCAGGGGAATTCGATTTTCGGGGGTTGAACGTCAGGGGTATCGGTCATGGCGGCGGCGGACCCGTGGTCCGCTGGGACGGGCGCCCGCTGGCCTCGTGAGCGGGCGGGCGCCGGTCGGTCAGTTGAACAAACCGTAGAAGAACAGGCGGATGCTATCCCACAGGCGGCGGAAGAAACCACCCTCCTCGACGGCGTTGAGGGCGACCAGGTCGGCGGTGCGGATGACCTTGTCGTCCAGCTTCACTTCCACTTTGCCGATCACCTGGCCCTGCTGGATCGGCGCCATCAGCTGCGGCTCCAGGACCATGCTGGCCTGCAGCTTCTGCATCTGGCCGCGCGGCAGGGTCATGGTCAGGTCCTCGGCGAGGCCGGCCTTCACTTCATGCTCGGAACCTTTCCAGACCAGGCCCTTGGTCAGCTCGGTGCCCTTCTTGTAGAAGTTGCGGCTTTCGAAGAAACGGAAGCCATAGGTCAGCAGCTTCTGGGTCTCGGCGGCGCGGGCCTGCTCGCTGTTGGTGCCGAACACCACGGCGATCATGCGCTGGCCGTCGCGCACAGCGGAAGCCACCAGGCAGTAGCCGGCCTCCTCGGTGTGGCCGGTCTTCAGGCCGTCGACGGTCTTGTCGCGCCACAGCAGCAGGTTGCGGTTCGGCTGCTTGATGTTGTTCCAGAGGAATTCCTTCTGCGCGTAGATCGCATAGTGGCTCGGCTCGCCGTAGATGATCGCGCGGGCCAGCACCGCCATGTCGCGGGCCGAGGAATAATGGTCCGGGTTGGGCAGGCCGGTGGCGTCCATGAAGTGCGAGTTGGTCAGGCCCAGCTTCTGCGCGGTGGTGTTCATCATGTCGGCGAAGGCGTCTTCGCTGCCGGCGATATGCTCGGCCAGGGCGACGCTGGCGTCGTTGCCGGACTGGATGATGATGCCATGCAGCAGGTCGCTCACCGAGACCTGGCTGCCGACCTTGATGAACATCCGCGAGCCGCCGGTGCGCCAGGCATGTTCGCTGACGGTGACCAGGTCGTTCTCGCCGATGCGGCCGGCCTCGATCTCCTTGGTGGCGATGTAGGCGGTCATCAGCTTGGTCAGGCTGGCCGGCGGCAGGCGCTGGTCGCCGTTGTTCTCGACCAGTACCTGGCCGCTCTCGCCGTCCATCAGGACGTACGACTTGGCGGCCAGTTGCGGCGGCGCCGGAACCATGGATTCAGCAGCCCAGCCAGCCGTAGGGGCGATGAACAGGACAAGCAGTGACAAGCGTTTCGCGATAGTGGTGATGTTCATCCGTCTCTCTGGTTCTACCAATGGTCAAACAATCCCTTGCGGGAATTCCCTGCGTGAGTAGGCGCTCAGTCGGGGCGTACCAGCGTCGGCTGGCCAAGATTGGCCACGCGGATGCTGTCCTGGGTGCGGCTAGCCTCGTCCGCCGAACCGATCGGTCCCAGCCGCACCCGGTGCAGGATCTGCTGGTTGCGCACGACCGAGCTGATAAACACCGGCGCAGCCGTCACGCTGCTCAGCTTGGCCTTCAGCAGCTCCGCCGCATCCGGGTTGGCGAAGGCGCCCACCTGGAGATACAGGCCATCGGCTGGTAATGAAGCGTTTTTTTTTGAGTCGATCTGCACCGGCAGCACGGCTGCGGCGTGCTGCGTCGGCGGCGGGGTATAGGTCTCGATCGGCTGCGCCATTGCCACCGCCTGCGGCTGCGCCGCGCCAGGAGCGGCCTGGGCCACCGCCTGCCTGGGCTGCGCCAGGACCATCGGCGCCGGCCGGCCGCGCTGGGCCCACCATTGCACCGGGTCGATGCCTTCGACCTTGACCCGCGCGGTGCCGGACTCGGCATAGCCGAGCTTCTTCGCCGCGGCGAAGGACAGGTCGATGACCCGGTCGGAATAGAACGGTCCGCGGTCGTTGACGCGGACGATCACGCTCTTGCCGTTGTCCAGGTTGGTCACCCGCACGTAACTCGGCAGCGGCAGGGTCTTGTGCGCGGCGGTCATGCCGTACAGGTCGTAGGTCTCGCCGTTGGCGGTGGCCTGGCCGTGGAACTTGGTGCCGTACCAGGAGGCGGTGCCGACCATCCGGTAGGCCCGCGCGTCGTTCATCGGGTAGTAGGTCTTGCCCAGCACGGTATAGGGGTTGGCCTTCACCGAACCGTTGTGCGGCATCGGCACCGCATCGGGGATCCGCGACACGTCGACGTCCCACCAGGGGGCGCCGTCGCGATGCGGACGGGAATAGTCGCCCGGCCCGGAAATGCCCGCCTGCCTGGCCGGCTGCTGGGGCGCCTTGCTGGAGCAACTGCTCAACAGCACGGCCGCCAGCCCGAGGCCGCAGACGGCGGGCAGGATCAGGGAGGAGCGGACACGCTTGCTCAATGGGCACCTCGCGCGCGGGCAATCTCGCCCGCCAGCTGATAAACCGCCATGGCATACATGGCGCTGCGATTATAGCGGGTGATCACGTAGAAGTTCGGCAAACCGACCCAATACTCGATGCCCTTGTCGCCGACGAAACGCATCGCCGTGACCTTCTGCTCGTCGCGCAGCGCATCGTGGGTGCGCCAGCCGCGGGCGCGCAGCTCGCCCAGGCTCATGGTCGGGTCGACGCCCCTGGTCACCGCGCTCTCGGCGCTCTCGTCGTTGATCTCGGCCATCGAGACCACCGGCTCGCCGGTGACCCAGCCGTGCTGCTTGAAATAGCTGGCGACGCTGCCGATGGCGTCGGTCGGGTCGCTCCAGATGTTGATATGGCCGTCGCCGTCGAAGTCCACCGCGTAGGCGCGGAAGCTGCTCGGCATGAATTGCGGCAGGCCCATGGCGCCAGCGTAGGAGCCGGTCAGGCTGAGCGGGTCGACCTGCTGTTCGCGGGCGAGCAGGAGGAACTCGCGCAATTCCTTGCGGAAGAAGTCGGCCCGCGGCGGATAGTCGAAGCCGAGGGTGGACAGCGCATCCATCACCCGGTAGCTGCCGGTGTTGCGGCCGAAGAAGGTTTCCACGCCGATGATCGAGACGATGATCTCGGCCGGTACGCCGTATTCCTTCTCCGCCCGCGCCAGGTCCTCGGCATGCTTGTTCCAGAAGTCGACGCCCCGACTGATGCGTGCGTCGCTGATGAAGATCGGCCGGTATTCCTTCCACTGCTTGACCCGCTCGGCCGGGCGCGAGATCGCATCGAGGATCGACTGCTTGCGGTTCACGTCGCGGAACAGCCCCATCAGCTGCTCTCCGGCGAAGCCGTAGTCGCGGGTCATCTCGCTGACGAACTCGGCCACTTGCGGCGAGCCGTCGTAGTCCCCCGCCTGGGCCGCCCCGGACAGGCCAACGAAGCCGGCCACGCCGACCCATTGGACGCCCCTGGCCGCCCATGTACGCAGTACGTGCATTGCGTTCTTCACTCTTGGTCTCAAACCTGGGCGATCCATTTCCGATGGGTATGGATCGACATCAGAACCCCGAACCCTGACAACAGGGTAACCAGCGAAGTTCCGCCATAACTAATGAAAGGCAGCGGTACCCCCACCACCGGCAACAACCCGCTCACCATACCGATATTCACGAAGACATAAACGAAAAACGTCATGGTGATGCCCCCGGCCAGCAGTTTGCCGTAGAGCGTCTGCGCCTGGGCGGTGATGACCAGGCCGCGACTGATCAGCAGCAGGTAGAGCACCAGCAGCAGGCAGACGCCGACCAGGCCGAACTCCTCGCCGAGGACCGCAATGATAAAGTCGGTATGGCTTTCCGGCAAAAAATCCAGGTGCGACTGGGTGCCCAGCAGCCAGCCCTTGCCGAATACCCCGCCGGAACCGATGGCCGCCTTCGACTGGATGATGTTCCAGCCGGTACCCAGCGGGTCGCTTTCCGGGTCGAGGAAGGTCAGCACCCGCTGTTTCTGGTAGTCGTGCATGATGAAGAACCACATCGCCACCGCGATCGGCACCGCCGCCGACACCGCGCCGACGATCCAGCGCCAGCGCAGGCCGCCGACGAACAGAACGAAGCCGCCGGAAGCGAGGATCAGCATGGCGGTGCCGAGGTCGGGCTGCTTCAGGATCAGCACGAACGGGGTGATGATGATCGCCAGGCTGATCACCATGTGCTTGAGTCCCGGCGGCAGGTTGCGCTTGGACAGGTACCAGGCCACCGTCATCGGCATCAGCAGCTTCATGAATTCCGAGGGCTGGAAGCGGATCACCCCGGGGATGTTGATCCAGCGCGTCGCGCCCTTGGCGTCGTGGCCGATCACGTCGACCACCACCAGCAGCGCGACCCCCACCAGGTAGCCCAGCGGCACCCAGCGGGCCATGAAGCGCGGTTCGATCTGGGCGATGATCACCATCATGCCCAGGCCCAGGCCGAACGAGGTGGCCTGCTTCATCAGCATGTCCCAGCTCTTGCCGCTCGCCGAATAGAGGACGAACAAGCCGGTGGCGCCGAGGATCAGCAACAGCAGCAGGAGGATGCCGTCGATGTGCAGGCGCTGCAGCAGGCTGGCGCGCCGGCGCATCACGTCTTCGTTGGACAGGGTACGGTCGAAGTTACTGTTCAAGGGCGGGCGCCTCCGGCTCGGCTGCCGTGGGTTCGGGCCTGGCCACCGCCGCCGCCAGCGGCGCCACGGGTTCGGCGTATTCGGCCTTGAGCTTGCCGTGCTCGTCGAGCAGCCAGGCGTCCATCACCTGCTTGACCACCGGGGCGGCGACGCCGGAGCCGGACTCGCCGTTCTCCACCATCACCGCCACCGCGATCTGCGGGTTGTTGGCCGGCGCGAAGCCGACGAACAGGGCATGGTCGCGATGTCGCTCGAGCAGCTTGGAGCGGTCGTAGCGCTCGTTCTGCTTGATCGCCACCACCTGGGCGGTACCGCTCTTGCCGGCGATCGGATAGACCGAAGTGGCGCCGACCTTGCGCGCCGTGCCGCGGGCGCCATGCACCACCTGCTGCATGCCGTAGTCGACGCGGTCCCAGTTGGCCGGGTCGCGCAGCACGATGTCGGGCATCGGGTTGGGGTCGAGCGGCGGCTGGCCGTCGATGGTCTTGGCCAGGTGCGGGCGGATCCAGTGGCCCTTGTTGGCCAGCAGCGCGGTCATCTGCGCCAGCTGGATCGGTGTCGCCTGCATGTAGCCCTGGCCGATGCCGAGGATCAGGGTCTCGCCCGGGTACCAGGCCTGGCGCCGAGTCTTGCGCTTCCATTCGCGCGAGGGCATCAGCCCGTCGGCCTCGCCGAACATGTCCAGGGCGACCTTCTGGCCGAAGCCGAAACGGCTCATGAAGGCGTGCAGACGGTCGATCCCCAGTTTGTGCGCGAGGTCGTAGAAGTAGGTGTCGTTGGACCGGTAGATCGCCGACTCCAGGCTCACCCAGCCATCGCCGTAGCGGTTCCAGTTACGGTACTTGTGGTCGTAGTTGGGCAACTGGTAGTAGCCGGGGTCGAACACCCGCGAAGTCGGCGTGACCACGCCGGCGTCGAGGCCGGCCAGCGCCACCGCCGGCTTCACCGTCGAGCCCGGCGGATAGAGCCCGCGCAGGACGCGGTTGTACAGCGGCCGGTCGATGGAGTCGCGCAGCTCGGCGTAGGCCTTGAAGCTGATGCCGGTGACGAACAGGTTGGGGTCGTAGCTCGGCTGGCTGACCATCGCCAGCACGTCGCCGGTGGACGGCTGGATCGCCACGATGGCCCCGCGACGGCCGGCCAGGGCGTTCTCGGCAGCCTCCTGCAGGCGGCTGTCGATGCTCAGGACGATGTCCTTGCCGGGAATCGGATCGGTGCGCTTGAGTACCCGCAGCACCCGCCCGCGGGCGTTGGTCTCGACCTCCTCGTAGCCGACGGTGCCGTGCAGCTCGCTCTCGTAGAAGCGCTCGATGCCGGTCTTGCCGATATGGTGGGTGCCGCTGTAGTTGATCGGGTCGAGGTTCTTCAGTTCCTGCTCGTTGATCCGCCCGACGTAGCCGACCGAATGGGCGAAGTGCTCCTTGAGCGGGTAGTGGCGGACGAACTGGGTCGCCACGTCGACGCCCGGCAGGCGGAACTGGTTCACCGCGATGCGGGCGATCTGCTCCTCGTTGAGCTCGAACATGATGGGAACCGGCTCGAACGGACGCCGCCCCTGTTTCATGCGCTTCTCGAAGATGGCCCGGTCGTCCTCGCTCAGGCCGAGGATCTCCACCAGCGTGTCGAGGGTCTTCTGCAGGTCCTCGGTGCGCTCGCGGGTGATGGTCAGGCTGAAGCTCGGCCGGTTGTCGGCGATGATCACCCCGTTGCGATCGAAGATGATCCCGCGGGTCGGCGGGATCGGCTGCACGTGGACCCGGTTGTTCTCCGACAGCGTCGAGTGGTACTCGTACTGGGTCACCTGCAGGTGGTACATGCGCGCCACCAGCACCAGGGTCAGCAGGACCACCGCCACCGCCCCGACGATGACACGCCGACGCACCAGGCGGGCGTCTTTCTCGTGGTCTTTCAGGTGGATCGGCTGCGGCATCGGGACTGGGGACTATTTGTGGTAGGGGTGCCCGGACAATACGGTCCAGGCCCGGTAGATCTGCTCGCCGACCAGGATCCGCACCAGCGGGTGCGGCAGCGTCAACGGCGACAGCGACCAGCGCTGCTCGCTGCGCGCGCAGACCTCCGGCGCCAGCCCTTCCGGGCCGCCGACCATGAGGTTCACGGTACGCGAATCGAGGCGCCAGCGGTCCAGCTCGCGGGCCAGTTGCTCGGTGCTCCAGGGCCGCCCTTCGACCTCCAGGGTAACCACCCGTTCCCCCGGCTGCACGCGCGCCAGCATGGCCTCGCCTTCCTGACGGATCAGGCGCGCCACGTCGGCGTTCTTGCCGCGGGTGTTGAGCGGGATCTCCACCAGTTCGAGGGACAGCTCGGCCGGCAGGCGCTTGACGTACTCCTGCCAGCCTTCCTCGACCCAGCGAGGCATGCGCGAGCCAACCGCGATCAGGCGCAACCGCATGCCGGCGTCACTCTTCCGGCTGGTGCTGGGCGCGGCTCTGCTCGGCGCCCTGCCAGAGGCGCTCCAGGTCATAGAACTGGCGGGTCGCCGGGAGCATCACGTGGACCACCACGTCGCCCAGGTCGAGCAGCGCCCATTCGCCGGACTCCAGGCCTTCGCTGCCCAGGGGCTTGACGCCGTTTTCCTTGGCCTTGGTCAGGACGTTGTCGGCCAGCGACTTGACCTGGCGGCTGGAACTGCCGCAGGCGATCACCATGTAGTCGGTGACGCTGGTCTTGTCCCGCACATCGAGGGTCACGATGTCCTGGGCCTTGAGGTCTTCCAGGGCATCGATGGCCAGCTGGACGAGTTGTTCGGTTTGCATTGAGTCGGTCTCTGTTTCTTTATCAGTGTGGCGCACGATACAGGTGGTGCGCCTCGATGTAGTTCAATACCGCGTCCGGCACCAGGAAACGCACGGAACGCCCGTTCCCCAGCAACGCGCGGATCTGGGTGGCGGACACCGCCAGCGGCGTCTGCCAGACGAAGGTGATCTGCCCGCCCGGTCCTTTCAGGGCCCGCGGGTCGGCCACGCTCCGCGCCGCCAGCAGGTCGCGCAGCGCTTCCGGCGGCTCGCTGTCGGCATCCGGACGCTGCAGCACGATAATGTGGCAGTGCTCCAGCAACGCCTCCCAGCGGTGCCAGGTCGGCAGGCCGCAGAAGGCATCCCAGCCGATCAGCATGAACAACTGGTCGTCGGCCGCCAGCTCCGCCCGCACCGACTCCAGGGTGTCGATGGTGTAGGACGGTTTGTCGCGCAGCAGTTCGCGGGCGTCGACCGTCAGCCGCTCGACCCCCGCCACCGCCCGCTCGACCATCGCCAACCGCTGCGCGGCCGACACCTGCGGGGCGTCCCGGTGCGGCGGCCGAGCATTGGGCAGCAGGCGCAGTTCGTCGAGGGCGAACTGCTCGGCCATTTCCACGGCGCTGCGCATATGTCCGATATGCACGGGGTCGAAAGTGCCGCCGAACAGGCCGATACGTTTGCCCATCAGGTGCGCACGTGACCGTCGCCGAAGACGACGTACTTCTCGCTGGTCAGGCCCTCCAGGCCGACCGGGCCGCGGGCGTGCAGCTTGTCGGTGGAAATCCCGATCTCGGCGCCGAGGCCGTACTCGAAGCCGTCGGCGAAGCGGGTCGAGGCGTTGACCATCACCGAAGCGGAATCCACTTCGGCGAGGAAACGCCGCGCATCGCTGAAGTTCTCGGTGATGATCGCGTCGGTGTGCTGCGAGCCGTAGGTGTTGATGTGCTCGATCGCCGCGCCGAGGCCGTCGACGATGCGGATCGACAGGATCGGCGCGTTGTACTCGGTACGCCAGTCCTCCTCGGTAGCCTCCAGCACGTCTGCGCCGAGCAGCGCGCGGGTCGCGGCGTCGCCGCGCAGTTCCACACCCTTCTCGCGGTAGATCGTGGCCAGGGGCGGCAGCACCCGTTCGGCGATGCCGGCGTGCACCAGCAGTGTCTCCATGGTGTTGCACGGCGCGTAACGCTGGGTCTTGGCGTTGTCGGCGACGCGGACCGCCTTGTCCAGGTCGGCGGCGACGTCGATGTAGACGTGGCAGATGCCGTCCAGGTGCTTGATCACCGGCACCCTGGCCTCGCGGCTGATGCGCTCGATCAGGCCCTTGCCGCCGCGCGGGACGATCACGTCGACGTACTCGGGCATGCTGATCAGCGCGCCGACCGCGGCGCGGTCGGTGGTTTCCACCACCTGCACGGCGGCGGCGGGCAGCCCGGCCTCGGCCAGGCCCTGCTGGATGCAGCGGGCGATCGCCTGATTGGAGTGGATCGCCTCGGAGCCGCCACGCAGGATGGTCGCGTTGCCGGACTTCAGGCACAGGCTGGCGGCATCGATGGTCACGTTCGGCCGCGACTCGTAGATGATCCCGACCACGCCCAGCGGCACGCGCATCTTGCCGATCTGGATGCCCGAGGGCACGTAGCGCATGTCGCGAATCTCGCCGATCGGGTCGGGCAACGTGGCGACCTGGCGCAGGCCCTCGATCATGTCGTCGATGCGCGCCGGGGTCAGCGCCAGGCGGTCCAGCATCGCCGGCTCCAGGCCGTTGGCGCGGCCGGCGGCGAGGTCCTGCTCGTTGGCGTGGGACAACTCCGCGCGAGCGGCGTCCAGCGCATCGGCCGCGGCCAGCAGGGCGCGGTTCTTCTGCGCGGTGGCGGCGCGCGCGAGCAGCCGCGAGGCGGCGCGGGCGTCGCGGCCAAGGCGGCTCATATAGTCGAGGACGGACTCGGTCATGGTCTCGGCATCTGGCATCAGGGAAATGCGCGATTATAGCGAGCCTGCCCCGGCGCGCCCAGCCGCAACAGCCGGTCGGTAGACAGCGCGTTCCGCCGCCCCGGCGGTAACGCGGCGGCCCCGCTGCGCCTGGGCCTGTGCGCGAGACGGTGACACCCGGGCAAAGGCGCCGGCCGAAGGATAGGTAAACAAAATTGCTACCTCTGTTTACCTTCGAGATGCGCCTGGCCGCTGCACCCACCGCCAGCCGCCCGGCAGAACAACAATAACGACGCACACACCGCGGGGCCTCGCCATGCGCTACCGGACCGACTACAGCGCGCAGTCGCTGAGCAGCGAACCGAATCTCCTCCTCCTCGACGGCTGGCAACTGCGCTACCAGGCCTTCGCCGCCCGCGTCGACGACCCGCGCCCGCCGGTGCTCCTGCTGGGCGGCGCCTTCCAGAGCTTCCGCTCGTTCGCCGGCGAGGTCAGCGAACTGCTCGCCGAGCACCCGGTGATCCTCCTCGACCTGCCGAGCCAGGGCGGCAACCTGCAACTGGCGGCCGAACTGAGCCTGGAAGACCTCGCCGACCTGATCGCGGCCTTCGCCGAACGGCTCGGCCTGCCGCCGTTGATGCCCATCGGCCTGTCCTACGGCTCGGCCCTGGCCGCGCTGTTCGCCGCCCGCCATCCGCGCCGCTGCGCGCGCCTGCTGCTGGCCGGCATCACCGCGTTCGGCCGTCCCGGCGCCCGGCTGCTGCTGGTGGAAGCCCTGGCCCGGCTCGACGAAGGCGACCAGAGCGCCTTCGCCCACGGCGTACTGACCGGCCTGATCAACCCGCTACAGCTGGAGCGTACCGGCGTCTCCCCGCTGTTTCGCAAGGCCATGCTGCGCCAGTTGCAACGCCTGACCGCGGCGGAGATCGAACGCTACCGGCAGAACAGCCGGCGCCTGCTGGCCTTCGGCGGCTTCGAGCGGCACCCGACCTGCCCGACCCTGGTGCTCGCCGGCGAGTACGACCATTTCACCCAGCCCTGGGAACATGCGGTGTTCGCCCATGCCTGCGGGAACGCCGAGTTCGCCCTGATCCACGACGCCGACCATCTAGCCCAGTTCGAACGGCGCGAGGCCTGTGCCCGGCTCTACGGCCCGTTCCTGCGCGGCGAGGCGCTGCCGGAGCGGGCGGAGGGCAGTACGCGGATCCCACGCACGCGCCTGCTAGACCTGGAGCGACGCTTCGAGGCCCGCCGCCGGCCTGCCCATGGACACGCACGACTGGACCATCCGCAACTCGGCGATCGCTCGGCGGAGCTGCTGGAGCTCGGCTATTTCGGCGGGCGGCTGCACGCCGACCTGCCCGAATCCCGCCCGCAACGCGGCTGGCGGTTGCGCATCGACGGCCTGGCGGACCTGGACATCCTGCCCCTGCGTCCGACCGCCGGCGGCTTCGCCTTCATCTTCCCGCACTCCGACCCGGCGGCCAGCGCCGGACTGGCCGCCCTCCTCGCCGCCTGGCAGCGGGCGCAGGTCGCCTGAGAAACGACTACGCCGTGCGGCTTTCGATCACCCGCACCAGGCTCGGCAGGCGTCCCTGCGGCAAGCCCAGGGCGGCGCCGTCGCGCTGGGGGTCGAGCACCAGGGTCGAGGCGAAGCCGCAGCGGGCGAAGGCTGCCTCGATCTCCGCGGCATTGCGGTAGTGCAACGGATAGCTTCCCCGCGTCAGCCGCCCGATGATCCCCACGCCCCAGCGGATCTGCCGATAGCGCGGGTGTTCGCGCAGGTCCGGATAGAGGTCGGTCAGGTAGGTGCCCTGGGGGAAGCGTTTCAGTTCGGTCGCCAGGCGACTCCAGAAGGCCTCGATCACCGGGCGCTGGAAATAGTTCACCAGGCCCTCGGTGATCACCACCAGCGGACGCTGGCGGTCGAGCCCGGCGAATAACGCGGCGAGGCTGCGTTCGCCGTCCTCGGCGAGGATATCCACGGCCGCCACCGCGTGCTCCGGGCCCAGCCAGCCCTGCTCGCGGAGCAGCGCCGCCTTGCGCGCGGCCATCGGCGGCAGGTCGGCCTCCAGGTAGCGCAGCTGTGGATAGCGCTGCCGGAAGCGTCGCCCGCGCGGCGACAGTCCGCAGGCCATTTCCACCACCTGGACCACCCCCTCGCGCTCGACGGCCTGGGACAGGCGCGCGTCGATCAGCAGGTGTCTTTGTAACAGGAAATCCTCGATGTTCAGCCCGAAACCGAGCTGCGCGCCCCAGTTGATCGGCGCGACGAAGCCGTGCACCCAGCGGCCGAAAGCGGTGGCGAAGGCCGGTTCGGCGAGCCGGTGGCGGAACCAGACATACCCGGTGTAATGGGCGCTGGGCGTGATGTGGGCACTGTCGACACGCTCTCGTTCAACCATGATTCAGGCTCTTGTTGTTATCATTCGCCAGCCTATGACTGCCATGGTCCCAGCGACAATCCCATGTCCCGCGATCCCATCCTTAGTTTGCCCTGGCCGGACGCCCGGCCACTCCCCGACGCCTTCTTCGACCGCGATGCACTGCTGGTCGCCCGCGAACTGCTGGGCAAGGTGATCCGTCATCGCCATGGAAACCTCTGGCTGGCGGCGCGAATCATCGAGACCGAGGCCTATTACCTCGACGAGAAAGGCAGCCACGCCTCGCTCGGCTACACCGAGAAGCGCAAGGCGCTGTTCCTCGATGGCGGGCACATCTATATGTACTACGCGCGCGGCGGCGACTCGCTGAACTTCAGCGCCGGCGGGCCGGGCAACGCGGTGCTGATCAAGTCCGGCCATCCCTGGCTGGATCGCGTCAGCGACCACGCGGCGCTGGAGCGGATGCAGAGCCTCAACCCGGACAGCCAGGGCCGTCCCCGCGAGATCGGCCGCCTGTGCGCCGGCCAGACCCTGCTGTGCAAGGCCATGGGCCTGAAGGTGCCGGACTGGGACGCACAGCGCTTCGATCCGCAGCGGCTGTTCGTCGACGATGTCGGCGAACGCCCCAGCCAGGTGGTCCAAGCCGCTCGGCTGGGCATTCCGAAGGGGCGCGACGAGCACCTGCCGTACCGTTTCGTCGATGCCGCCTTCGCCGCCTTCTGCACCCGCAACCCGCTGCGCCGCGGCCAGCTCGCCGGGCGCGACTACCAACTACTCGGACCCCAGGACCCGCACCTGCAATGAGCCTCGACGCCTTCAACGCCTGGATGGCCGCCAACCCAGAATGGCTGGGCCTGGCCATCTTCCTCGTCGCCTTCCTCGAATGCGCGGCCATCGTCGGCATCGTCCTGCCCGGCGTGGTGCTGCTGTTCGGCGTCGCGGTGATCGCCGGCAGCGGCGCCCTGGGCCTCGGCGAGACCCTGCTGCTGGCCTACACCGGCGGGGTGCTCGGCGATCTCAGCTCGTACTGGATCGGCCGCCGCTTCCACCAGAACATCCGCCGCCTGCCCGGCCTGCGCAGCCATCCGCAGTGGATCACCGCCGCCGAGGTGTACTTCGAGCGCTACGGTATCGCCAGCCTGCTGGTCGGTCGCTTCATCGGCGCCCTGCGGCCGATGCTGCCGATGGTCGCCGGCATGCTCGACATGCCGTTCGGCCGTTTTCTCGGCGTTTCGCTGATCGCCGCCGCCGGCTGGGCGGTCGCCTACCTGTTGCCCGGCTGGGCCACCGGCGCAGCCCTGCGCCTGCCGTTGCCGGAAGGCTTCTGGAGCGAAGCCGGGATCGTCGCGGTCTGCCTGGCGGTGCTGGTCGGCGTGGTAGTCCAGGCCAGCCTGCGGCGCAAACGCTGGGCAACCGCGGTGGCGGCCGCGCTGAGCCTGGTCCTGCTGCTGGCGATGACCGTCGCCTGGCCGTACCTGCAGGACCTCGACCAGGGCCTGATGACGCTGGTCCAGGAGCACCGCAACGCCGAGCTGAACCCGGTGATGGTGGTGGTCACCCGGCTCGGCGATTTCCGCACCCAGTTCATCGCCGGCGCCCTGCTCGGCGGTATCCTCCTGCTGACCCGGCAATGGCGTCCGGCCGCGTTCGCCATCGGTACCCTGGTCGGCACCGCCCTGGCCAACCAGGCGCTGAAGACCCTGTTCGCCCGCGCCCGCCCGGAAGTGCTGGCCGAACCGCTGAGCAGCTTCAGCTTCCCCAGCGGACACAGCTCGGCGTCCTTCGCCTTCTTCCTCACCCTGGGCGTGCTCGCCAGCCGCCAGCAGCCGCCACGCTGGCGCCTGACCTGGGTACTGCTGGCGGTGATCCCGTCGCTGAGCATCGCCCTGTCGCGGGTCTACCTTGGCGTGCACTGGCCGTCGGACATCATCGCCGGTGCCCTGCTCGCCACCACGGTATGCGCCGCCAGCCTGTGGCTGAGCCAGCGCCGCGAGTCGCTGCCGGCGCTGCCGCAACGGGTCTGGTGGCTGCTGTTGCCGGTCTGCGTGGCAACCCTGGCGATCGCCGCCGGCTGGGCCCTGCCGGAGGCCATCGCGCGCTACCGGCCACTGTGACGGCGGCGGTTCAGTCGCTGCCCAGTTCGCCCTGCAGATGCTCCAGCAGCACCTGGATCCGCGCCAGTTGCGTCTGCGCGTTGGGCAAAGCGAGCAGCTCCAGCTTGCGCTCGGTGTCGAACGGCAGCAGGTAGGCCAGCTGGTTCGCCAGGTCCTGCTGGCCGGCGGGCTCGCCGCCCATCTCCAGCGCGGCCACCATAGGATGCTCGGCCAGTACGCCGAGCAGCGCGGCGAGATCGTTGTGCTCGTGGGTCAGGGGCTGCTCCGGCAGGTCGTCGAACCACTCGATCTCGCCGACGCTGAGCTGGTCGGCCTGGACCTCCACCGACAGCACCTGGAAACGCCGGCCGCCTTCCACGCGGATCCCCAGCAGGCCGTTCGGGCGCTGCTGCCAGTCGCGGATCGACGCCTCGCAGCCGACCATCGCCAGGCGGCTCGGCGCTTCGCCGACCTCCCGCCCTTCGCCGATGGTCACCACGCCGAAACCGGTGCCCTGCTTCATGCAGCGGCTGAGCATGTCCAGGTAGCGCGCCTCGAAGATCTGCAGATCCAGGCGGCAACCGGGGAACAGCACGGCGTTGAGGGGGAACAGCGGCAACTTCATCGCGACTCCTCGGGCATCGTCAGGCGACCAGCGCTACCGCCAACGGTAGCAGCACTGCGGTGGCGACGCCCATCAGGCTCATCGCCAGGGCGGCGAAGGCGCCGCACTCCTCGCCCTCCTGCAAGGCCCGCGAAGTGCCCACCGCATGGGCGGTCATGCCCAGCGCCATGCCCTGCGCGGCGGGATGGCGGACACCGATGGCGCGCAACAGCTCCGGGCCGAGGATCGCCCCGAGGACCCCGGTGATCAGGACGAACACGGCGGCCAGCGCCGCCACGCCGCCGATCTGACTGGCCACCAGCATGGCGATCGGCGAGGTCACCGACTTCGGCGCCATGCTCATCAGCATCCGCGGTTCGGCGCCGAACAGCCAGCCGAATGCGATGCCCAGCACCGTCGCCAGCGTACCGGCGACGACCAGGGTCAGCAGGGTCGGCCAGAACAATTGGCGGATACGCCGCAGATTGAGGAACAGCGGCACCGCCAGGGCTACCGTGGCGGGACCGAGGAGGATGGTCAGGACCTTGGCGCTGGCGCTGTATTCCTCGTAGTCGATGCCGCAGAGCAGCAGCACGCCGATCACCACCAGCATCGACACCAGCACCGGCTGCAGGAATACCCAGCGGGTCCGTTCGTAGGCGGCCAGGGCCATTTGGTAGGCGCCGAGCGTCACGCCGACGCCGAACAACGGATGGTGGATCACCGCCGCGAGGGCGGCCTGCCAGGCCATCAGGGTTCCTCCCGGCGACGTTGCTGGCGGTCGATGAGCTTCTGCATCATCCAGCCGGCGAACAGGAACGAGACCACCAGCGACAGCACGAGCGCGCCGACGATGGCCCAGAAGTCGGCGGCGATCTCCCGCGCGTAGGCCATCACCCCGACCGCCGCCGGCACCAGCAGCAGCGGCAGGTAGCGCAGCAGCGCGCCGGCCGCCTCGTTGAGCGGCTTGCCGACCTCGCCACGCAGCAGGAAATAGCCGAACAGCAGTACCAGGCCGATGATCGGCCCGGGCAGCATGGGCAACAACAGAACGTTCAGACCGGTACCGAGCAACTGGAACAGCACCAGCCAGGTCAGACCACGAAGCAACATGGGCACCTCCAGCCAGGGCCGACCATTATGCCCAGCCCGCCCGGACATTGGCACGCTCTTCGCCTGGCCATCGGTCGTAGTCGCGGCGCCGCATGACCGGGTATTCGCCAGGCCGATGGTTTCTTGACCCGCTCGCCGACGCGTGCTGATCTTCCTGCACCTCGAGAACAACAGCCATCCTCCCGGAGGACTTATGCCATTCGTACCCGTAGCAACGCTCAAGGACTATGTCGGCAAGGATCTCGGCCATTCCGAATGGCTCACCATCGACCAGGAGCGGGTCGACCAGTTCGCCGAATGCACCGGCGACCACCAGTTCATCCACGTCGACCCGGAGAAAGCGGCGAAGACGCCCTTCGGCGGCACCATCGCCCACGGCTTCCTGTCCCTGTCGCTGATCCCGAAACTGATGGAAGGCCTGCTGGTACTGCCCGAAGGGCTGAAGATGGCGGTCAACTACGGCCTCGACACGGTCCGCTTCATCCAGCCGGTGCGGGTCGGCTCGCGGGTCCGCCTGGGCCTGACCCTGCTCGACGTCAACGAGAAGAACCCCGGCCAGTGGCTGATCAAGGCCCGCGCCACCCTGGAGATCGAAGGCCAGGAGAAACCCGCCTATATCGCCGAGACCCTCAGCCTCTGCTTCGTCTGAGCCCGCCCCAGCGAGCGCTGCCGTTCGCTTGACGGCCAGGCGCCGTTGCGCCGCTATCCCCCTTTCCCTGAAAGGAGAGGGAGCCGATCGCCCCCGCTCGCGGGGGCGTCCTGCGCCGGCGGGGAAATACTCTACTGCCAGGCAACGATTTTTCCGCCACACTGTCTCCCCTTCACCCTCGGACCGAACCACTCATCGGGAACGCCGCATGCTTCGCCCCGCCAGGTCTCTCTCGCTCTGCTCCGCCCTGGTCATCCTGCTCGCCGCCTGCGGCGAGGGCGAACCGCTGCTGCCGGCCGACGCACGCCTGCCGGACGGCGCGCGCTATCGCGGCGAACTGGTGGACGGGCGCCTGGAAGGCCAGGGCCGGCTGGACTACGACAACGGCGCCTGGTACGTCGGCCGCTTCGAGCATGGCCTGCTGCATGGCCATGGCACCTGGCAGGGCGCCGACGGCAGCCGCTACAGCGGCGGCTTCGCCGCCGGCCTGTTCGACGGCCAGGGCCGCCTGGCGCTGGCCGACGGCAGCGTCTACCAGGGTGGATTTCGCCAGGGTCTGTTCGATGGCGAAGGCGCTCTGGAGCAGCAGGGCGATCGCTACCGCGGCGGCTTCCGCAAGGGCCTGTACAGCGGCCAGGGCAGCCTGGAGGGCAGCGACGGCAGCCGCTACCAGGGCAGCTTCCGCCGGGGCCGGCTGGAAGGTGAAGGCCTTTTCACCGATAGCCAGGGCAACCAGTACGCCGGCACCTTTCGCGACGGCATGCTGAACGGCAAGGGGCGCTGGAACGGCCCCGATGGCGACCGCTACGACGGGCAGTTCAAGGACAACCAGTTCCATGGCCAGGGTCGCTACGAAAGCGCCAGCGGCGATGTCTGGAGCGGCCGCTTCAGCGAAGGCGCGCTGAACGGCACCGGAGAGTTCCTCGGCGCCGATGGCAGCCGCTATCGCGGCGGCTTCCAGTTCTGGCGCTTCCATGGCCAGGGCCTGCTCGAACAACTGGACGGCAGCCGCTACGAAGGCGGCTTCGCCGCCGGCGCCTATGCCGGACAAGGCAGCCTGAGTCGCGCCGACGGTAGCCGCGAGCAGGGACTCTGGGCCGACGGCAAGCGCATCCGCGACGCCGCCGGCAAGGTCCTGCCCGACACCCTCGAGGTCGGCCTGCTGGCCCAGGGTCGCCTGCTCGACGAAGAACTGGACAAGCTTCCGGCCTCGACGCCGGCCAGCGAGCTCTATGCCCTGAGCCTGGGCGGCGACGGTCGCCAGGGCGTGTTCCTGCGCGAGGCCGATTACGCCGGCGACCTGCTCGGCCAGCGTTTCGCCGCTCGTGGCGTGATCCGCCTGGTCAACCATCGCGACCACTTCGGCGACCGCCCGCTGGCCACCCGGGAAAGCCTGTCCCGCGCCGTGCGCACCCTGGCCGAACGCAGCGGGCCGGAAGACCTGGTCTTCATCTACCTGACCAGCCACGGCTCCAGCGACCACCAGTTGGCCCTGGACATGCCCGGCCTGAACCTCGGCGACCTGCCGGCCGCGGAACTGGCCGAACTGCTCGCGCCGCTGCGCAAGCGCGACAAGGTGCTGGTGGTATCGGCCTGCTACAGCGGAGGGTTCATCCCGCCGCTGAAGGACGAACGCACCCTGGTCCTGACCGCGGCGCGTGCCGACCGGGTCTCGTTCGGCTGTTCCGACGACGCCGATTTCACCTACTTCGGCCGCGCCTTGCTGGCCAATGCGCTGCACCGCACCGATGACCTCGCCAGGGCCTTCGAACTGGCGAAGGAGGAAGTGCGTCAAAGAGAGAAGGAAGAGGGTTTCGAAGCCTCGGAACCCCAAGCCTGGCTACCGGAACGCGTGCTCGCGCACTGGCGGACGCTGCGGGGGCAGCATGCCGCGGGTGCGCTCGCGTCCCGGGAGGAAACAACCGGCGAGGGCACGGCGGGCAAATAGATTCGCCGCGCACTACGCTCATTGGTGTGGAAGGGGAGATACACACATGCACTCGACGCCCAAGCGCGTTCTGCTCGCCGGCGCGACCGGTCTTACCGGCGAACACCTGCTGGACCGGATATTGAGCGAGCCGACCCTCGCCAAGGTCATCGCGCCCGCCCGCAAGGCGCTGGCCGAGCATCCGCGGCTGGACAACCCGGTCGGCCCACTGGCCGAACTGCTGCCGCAACTGAGCGGGAGCATCGACATCGCCTTCTGCTGCCTCGGCACCACGATCAAGGAAGCCGGCTCGGAGGAAGCCTTCCGCTCGGTCGATTTCGACCTGCCGATCGCGGTCGGCAAGCGCGCGCTGGAAATGGGCGCCCGGCATTACCTGGTGGTCAGCGCCCTGGGCGCCGACGCCAAGTCGTCGATCTTCTACAACCGGGTCAAGGGCGAACTGGAACAGGCCCTGCAGGAGCAGGGCTGGCCACAACTGACCATCGCCCGGCCATCGCTGCTGTTCGGCCCGCGCGAGGAATTCCGCCTCGCCGAGATCCTCGCCGCGCCGATCGCCCGGATCCTTCCCGGCAAGTACCACGGCATCGAGGCCTGCGACCTGGCTCGCGCGCTCTGGCGCCTGGCGCTGGAAGAAGGCAAGGGCGTGCGCTTCGTCGAGTCCGACGAGTTGCGCAAGCTGGGGAAATGAGCCTCGGGCGGGTCCCGCCCTACATGCCGCCGCTGACGCCGAGGTTGAGGCCGATGGCGGTGGCCAGCGAGAACGGCAGCAACAGGGTGTCCAGCAGCGCGCTGCCCGGCAGGTCGAGACCCGCATGAGCCGGTGCCTCGGCGCCGAAGCGCTCCATCGGGCAGCAGCCGCCGTGCAGGCTGTACCAGTCCAGCCGGGTGCCGGCATAGACCACCGGCGCGCCGGGCTTGGCCGCGTCCAGCGTGCGCACGGTAGCGCAGCCGGCCAGTTGTAGCGCCAGGATCAGCAGCAGCGCCCTACTCGTCGCTGACAAGGTGCTGTTCCCCCAGCGCGGCAGCATGTCCTGGGGAATCCCCAGGGTATTGAGGATCCGCGCCACGACGAAATCGACCAGGTCTTCCACCGACTGTGGCTGGTAGTAGAAACCCGGCGCCGCCGGCAGGATCACCGCGCCAAGGTTGGACAGCTTGAGCATGTTCTCCAGGTGGATGCTGGAGAACGGCGCCTCGCGCGGCACCAGCACCAGTGGCCGGCGCTCCTTCAGGGCGACATCGGCGGCGCGCTCGATGAGGTTGTTGCAGGCGCCGGCGGCGACCGCCGACAGGGTGCCGGTGGAGCACGGGCAGATCACCATCGCATTGGGCGCGCTGGAGCCCGACGCCGGTGGCGCCATCCAGTCGTGCTGGCCGAACACGCGGATCTGTCCGGCGGCGGCGCCGCAGTATTCGGTGAGGAAGGCCTGCATCGCCCGCGGCTTGGCCGGCAGGGCGACGTCGGTCTCGGTGGCCATCACCAGTTGCGCGGCCTTGGAGATCAGGAAATGCACCTCGCGCTCTTCCTGCACCAGACAGTCGAGCAAACGCAGGCCGTACTGGGCGCCGGAAGCGCCGGTCATCGCCAGGGTAATGCGTTCCGGACCGCTCATCGCGCCCCTCGTTCGGCCAGGTCCGCGGCCAGCTTGCCATGCAAGCCGCCGAAGCCGCCGTTGCTCATGATCACCACCTGGGCGCCAGGCTTCGCCAGGTGGCGCACCTGGACGATGATCGCCTCCAGGGAGTCGCAGACCTGCGACGGCACCGCGCACTGCGCGGCGGTGGCGGCCAGGTCCCAGCCCAGGTTCGGCGGCGCGTACCAGAGCACCTGATCGGCCTGGCGCACGCTGTCCGGCAGGCCGTCGCGATGGGCGCCGAGCTTCATCGAGTTGGAGCGCGGCTCGACGATGGCGATCACCTGGGTGTCCGCGCCAACCCGCTTGCGCAGGCCGTCGAGGGTGGTGGCGATGGCGGTCGGATGGTGGGCGAAGTCGTCGAAAATGGTCACGCCATCGACTTCCGCGACCTTCTCCATGCGCCGCTTGACGTTGCGGAACGCGCTGAGCGCCGCAGCGCCCTGGTCCGGCAGCACGCCGACATGGCGCGCAGCCGCCAGGCTGGCGAGGGCGTTGGCAACGTTGTGCAGGCCGGTCAGAGGCCAGTTCACCTCACCCTGGAGCACGCCGTCGAACAGCACCTCGAAGCGCGAACCATCCTCGGCGAGCAGGCGCGCCTGCCATTGGCCGCCTTCGCCGGTGGTCTGCACCGGGGTCCAGCAGCCCATCTCCAGCACGCGTTCGAGCGCTTTCTCGGCGCTCGGGCGGATGATCAGGCCCTCGCCCGGCACGGTGCGCACCAGATGGTGGAACTGCCGCTCGATGGCCGCGAGGTCGGGGAAGATGTCCGCGTGATCGAACTCCAGGTTGTTCAGGATCGCCGTGCGCGGACGGTAGTGGACGAACTTCGAGCGCTTGTCGAAAAACGCGCTGTCGTACTCGTCGGCCTCGACCACGAAGAACGGCGTGCCGCCCAGGCGCGCCGAGACCCCGAAGTTCTGCGGCACGCCGCCGATCAGGAAGCCCGGGCTCATGCCGGCGTGCTCCAGGACCCAGGCGAGCATGCTGGTGGTGGTGGTCTTGCCGTGGGTACCGGCCACCGCCAGCACCCAGCGCCCTTGCAGCACGTGGTCGGCCAGCCATTGCGGGCCGGAGACGTAGGGCAGGCCCTTGTTCAGGACATGCTCCACCGCCGGATTGCCGCGCGACAGGGCGTTGCCGATCACCACCAGGTCCGGCGCCGGCTCCAGGTGGGCCGGGTCGTAGCCCTGCATCAGTTCGATGCCCTGGGCCTGCAGCTGGGTGCTCATGGGGGGATAGACGTTGGCGTCGGAACCAGTCACCCGGTGGCCCAGTTCCTTGGCCAGCACGGCCAGCGAGCCCATGAAGGTCCCGCAGATGCCGAGTACGTGGATGTGCATGCAGACTCCTGCAGATCAAGCCGTCGAAGGCGCTGTGAATGGGCGGCAGATTAGCACAGCGGAGGTGCCGGCCGCCCGGCGTCGCGGCATCAGACGACGCGGCGCGGACGCGGTTCCCGGCAGAGCGGGAAGCGCGTCCGCGCACTCAGGCCCGGCCGCGCACCAGGCCGTGGCGGCGCAGCTTGCGGTACAGCGTGTTGCGGCTGATCCCGAGTTGCTCGGCGACCCGGCTCATATGCCAGCGCTGGCCGTCCAGCGCCGCCAGCAGGGCGACGCGCTCGGCGTCCTCCAGGCTGTTGGCGGCGACCGGCGCCGCCTCGGCCGTCGGCAGCGCCGCCAGGGCCTGGCGGATATCGGCCGGCAGGTCGCGCAGGCCGACCCGGCCGTCCTCGCAGAGCGCCACCAGGGTCCGCAGCACCGTGCGCATCTGCCGGACGTTGCCCGGCCAGCGATAGGCCAGCAGGCCCCGGCGAACCTCGGCATCGAGCTGGATGGCCTGGCCCCTGGCCTCCTCGGCCAGCAGGTAGTCGAGCAGTTCCTCGCGGTCGCTGCGCTCGCGCAGCGGCGGCAGGCTGAGGACCATGCCGTTGAGGCGATAGTAGAGGTCCTCGCGGAAGCGCCCATCGGCGACCAGGCCGGCAAGATCGCGGTGGGTGGCGCTGATCAGGCGCACGTCGACATCCTGCGGCTCGCCGCCCAGCGGCACCACCCGGCGCTCTTCCAACACCCTCAGCAGGCGGGTCTGCAGGGCCAGCGGCATGTCGCCGATCTCGTCGAGGAACAGGGTGCCGCCGTCGGCCTGCTGCAGCTTGCCGCGCATGCCCTCCTTGCGCGCGCCGGTGAAGCTGCCGCCGCGGTAGCCGAACAGTTCGCTCTCGATCAGAGTTTCCGGGATCGCCGCGCAGTTCAGCGCGACGAACGCCTGGCGCGCGCGCGGTCCGGCCAGGTGCACGGCCTTGGCGAAGGCTTCCTTGCCGGAGCCGGTCTCGCCGTTGAGCAGCAGCGGCACGTCACGCGCATAGACCTTCAGCGCCCGGCGGAAGTCGGCGGCCAGCTCGGCGTCGCCCAGGCACAGGCCCGGCGCCGACGGTGGCGCGGGTACGGACGGCACCACCAGGGCCTGCGGGATCGCCCGCGGCGCGCCCCGCAACATGGCGTACAGGGTCCGTCCCTCGCGGGTGCGCAGCGGCCAGCTGGCGGCGGGTTGCGGCGAGGCGCGGCCGAGCAGGTCGTCGAGGCGGCAATCGAAGAAGGCTTCCACCGGCTGGCCGAGCAGGCGCTGGCGCGGACAGCCGAGCAGGTTCAGCGCGCTCTGGTTCACCGCGCGGATCCGCCCGTCCTCCTCGAAGGCCAGCAGACCCTCGCTGAACAGGCCGACATAGTCGCCCTGGACATGGAAGCGCAGCAGCCAGGAACCCTCGAAGCGACGGAGGAAGTAGCAGCCTTCGATGATCTTCGCCGACAGGTTGACCAGCGCCATGGTGTGGAACTGGCTCTGCCGCGACACCTCCTGGCGCGCCGAGGATACGTCGAGCACCGCCATCAGTTCGCCCTGTGGGTCGAACACCGGGCTCGCCGAGCAGGTCAGGCCGGTGTGGCGGCTGCGGAAGTGCTCTTCCTGCTGGATGGTCAGGGCCTGCCGCTCGACCACGCAGGTGCCGATGCCGTTGGTCCCTTCGCAGGGTTCGCTCCAGTCGGCGCCGAGCCAGAGGCCGGCGTGCTCGAAGGTCTGGCGCTGGGCGTCGGCGTTGACGCAGTTGAGGATGACCCCGCGGGCGTCGGTGAGCAGCACCGCGTGATCGCTGCCGGAAAGCTGCTGGTAGAGGCTGTGCATCTCGCCGTCGGCGATTTCCAGCACCTGTTGCAGGCGCTCGCGGCGTTCGAGCATGCGCGCGTGCTCGAGCACCATCGGAGCCATCGGCTGGCCCGGATCGAGATGGTGCTGCTCCAGGCAACGCAGCCAGGAACGGGCGATGGACGGGTCGGTGGCCGGGCCGCCCGGCGGGATCTTGCCCTGGGCGACGGTCAGCACTTGCCGCGCGTGGCGGCTCATGGAGCTGGCAGGCATTGTTATGGTCTCCGCGAGGGATGGGCCGTCTCTTGCCTGGGCGCGGTGGATCGGTCCGCGTCTATCCGGACGGCTAGACGTGCAGCATCCAACAGGGCGGGGCGCAATGCAACGACGGACTGACCGATGAGTCATGCGCTGCGCCGGAAACGGTACGAATTGTCACCCCCGGACGTCTCACCCGCGTGACACGGCCCCCTCGCCGACACCCCGCAGGAAAGCCCCAGCCGCTCTGCCACGGGCCTTTCGCAACTCTGGCCCGGCCCTTGCTGCATGCTCTCGACAAGCGCGACAGCGCATCCTCCCCTAATAAACACAAGAGCCAGGAGATACCACCATGCGTTATGCCCATCCCGGTAGCGAAGGCGCCATCGTTTCCTTCAAGGCCCGCTACGGCAACTACATCGGTGGCGAATTCGTGCCTCCGGTCAAGGGCCAGTACTTCACCAACACCTCGCCGGTGAACGGCCAGCCGATCGCCGAGTTCCCCCGCTCCACCGCCGAGGACATCGACAAGGCCCTCGACGCCGCCCACGCCGCCGCCGACGCCTGGGGCCGCACCTCGGTGCAGGAGCGCTCGAACATCCTGCTGAAGATCGCCGACCGCATCGAACAGAACCTGGAACTGCTCGCCGTCACCGAGACCTGGGACAACGGCAAGGCCGTGCGCGAGACCCTCAACGCCGACATCCCCCTGGCCGCCGACCACTTCCGCTACTTCGCCGGCTGCATCCGCGCCCAGGAAGGCTCCGCCGCCGAGATCAACGACAGCACCGTGGCCTACCACATCCATGAGCCGCTGGGCGTGGTCGGGCAGATCATCCCGTGGAACTTCCCGCTGCTGATGGCCGCCTGGAAGCTGGCCCCGGCGCTGGCCGCCGGCAACTGCGTGGTGCTCAAGCCGGCCGAGCAGACCCCGCTGGGCATCTGCGTGCTGCTGGAACTCATCGGCGACCTGCTGCCGCCGGGCGTGCTCAACGTCGTCCAGGGCTTCGGCAGGGAGGCCGGCGAGGCCCTGGCCACCAGCAAGCGCATCGCCAAGATCGCCTTCACCGGTTCCACCCCGGTCGGCTCGCACATCCTCAAGTGCGCGGCGGAGAACATCATTCCCTCCACCGTCGAGCTGGGCGGCAAGAGCCCGAACATCTATTTCGAAGACATCATGCAGGCCGAGCCGGCGTTCATCGAGAAGGCCGCCGAGGGCCTGGTGCTGGCCTTCTTCAACCAGGGCGAGGTGTGCACCTGCCCGTCCCGCGCGCTGGTCCAGGAGTCGATCTACCCGGCGTTCATGGAAGAAGTGCTGAAGAAGGTCAGGGCGATCAAGCGCGGCGACCCCCTGGACACCGAGACCATGGTCGGCGCCCAGGCCTCGCAGCAGCAGTACGAGAAGATCCTCTCCTACCTCGACATCGCCCAGCAGGAAGGCGCCGAAGTGCTCACCGGCGGCAGCGCCGAGAAGCTCGAAGGCAACCTGGCCAGCGGCTACTACATCCAGCCGACCCTGCTCAAGGGGCACAACGGCATGCGCGTGTTCCAGGAGGAAATCTTCGGCCCGGTGGTCGGCGTCACCACCTTCAAGGACGAGGCGGAAGCCCTGGCCATCGCCAACGACACCGAGTACGGCCTCGGCGCCGGCCTCTGGACCCGCGACATCAACCGCGCCTACCGCATGGGCCGGGGGATCAAGGCCGGCCGCGTGTGGACCAACTGCTACCACCTGTACCCGGCCCACGCCGCGTTCGGCGGCTACAAGAAGTCCGGCGTCGGCCGCGAGACGCACAAGATGATGCTCGACCACTACCAGCAGACCAAGAACCTGCTGGTGAGCTACGACATCAATCCGCTGGGCTTCTTCTAAGACCTCGGATCGGCCGCGACCGCTCTTTCCCGGAGCGGTCGCGGTGGCTCGTGAAACTCGCCGCCGAGGCTGACGGCGGCGCCCCTTCCACCTCCTCGCCAGGCCGATTGCAGAGCGGCTGGCACAGCTATTGCCTGCGTTCACCACGTACAGCACACCACCGGGAAAACCCGGGGTCGATAACAACAAGATGAGGTGAAAACCCATGTCCCTCGAACAAACCGGCCATGCGCCCGCAACCTCCGGGGTCGACTTCGAAAGCGTCGACGCCGACTACTTCCAACACCGTCAACTGAAGAAAGGCGCCGCCGGCTGGGTCCTGCTGGTCGGCCTCGGCGTCGCCTACGTGATCTCCGGCGACTATGCCGGCTGGAACTTCGGCCTGGCCCAGGGTGGCTGGGGCGGGATGTTCCTCGCCACCCTGCTGATGGCCACCATGTACCTGTGCATGTGCTTCTCGCTGGCCGAACTGTCCTCGATGATCCCCACCGCCGGCGGCGGCTACGGTTTCGCCCGCAGCGCCTTCGGTCCCTGGGGCGGCTTCCTCACCGGCACCGCGATCCTCATCGAATACGCCATCGCCCCGGCGGCCATCGCCTGCTTCATCGGCGCCTACTGCGAATCGCTGTTCGGCGTCGGCGGCTGGCTGATCTACCTGGTGTTCTACATGGTGTTCATCGGCATCCACATTCTCGGCGCCGGCGAGGCGCTGAAGCTGATGTTCATCATCACCGCGGTAGCGGCCATAGCCCTCGGCGTGTTCATCGTCGCGATGGTTCCGCACTTCGACCCGGCCAACCTGTTCAACATCCCGCAGACCACGGCGACCGGCGCCAGCAGCTTCCTGCCGTTCGGCTATGTCGGGGTGTGGGCGGCGATCCCCTACGCCATCTGGTTCTTCCTCGCCGTCGAAGGCGTACCGCTGGCCGCCGAGGAGACCGAGAACCCCAAGCGCGACCTGCCGCGCGGCCTGATCGGCGCCATGCTGGTGCTTCTCGCCTTCGCCGCACTGATTCTGGTCGTCGGGCCGGGCGCCGCCGGGGCCAAGGAGCTGATGGGCTCGGGAAATCCGCTGGTGGAGGCGCTGGAGTCGGCCTACAAGGGTTCGACCTGGATGAGCCAGTTCGTCAACCTGGTCGGCCTGGCCGGGCTGATCGCCAGCTTCTTCTCGATCATCTATGCCTACTCGCGGCAGATCTTCGCCCTCTCCCGCGCCGGCTACCTGCCGCGCAGCCTCTCGCTGACCAACCGCAAGAAGGCGCCGGTGCTGGCCCTGGTGGTGCCGGGGGTGATCGGCTTCGGCCTGTCGCTGACCGGCCAGGGCGACCTGCTGATCCTGGTCGCGGTGTTCGGCGCGACCATCTCCTACGTGCTGATGATGGCCGCGCACATCACCCTGCGCGTGCGCCGTCCGGACATGCAGCGCCCCTACCGCACCCCTGGTGGCGTCCTCACCTCCGGCGTGGCCCTGGCGCTGGCCTGCGTCGCGGTGGTCGCCGGCTTCCTGGTCGATCCGCGGGTCGTGGTCGGCGCGGTGGCGATCTACGCTGTACTGATCGGCTACTTCGCCCTGTACAGTCGGCATCATCTGGTGTCCGGCACCCCGGAAGAGGAGTTCGCCGCGATCCAGGCGGCGGAACAGGACCTGCGCTGAGCGACAACGACAAGCAAAGCCCGGCCCGCCGCACGGCGAGGCCGGGCGCTGGAGAAACACATGGCACGATTCACCCATAGCGTCGGCGGCGAGACCTACCGTTTCGACAGCCTCAAGGACGTGATGGCCAAGGCCAGCCCCGCGCGCTCCGGCGATTTCCTCGCCGGCGTCGCGGCGAGCAACGACGGCGAGCGGGTCGCCGCGCAGATGGCCCTGGCCGACATCCCGCTCAAACACTTCCTCGACGAAGCGCTGATCCCCTACGAGGACGACGAGGTCACCCGCCTGATCATCGACACCCACCAGCGCGACGCCTTCGCCCCGGTGTCCCACCTCACCGTCGGCGGCTTTCGCGACTGGCTGCTCGGCGACGCCGCCGACGAGGCCAGCCTGCGCGCCCTGGCTCCGGGCCTGACGCCGGAGATGGCGGCGGCGGTGTCGAAGATCATGCGCGTCCAGGACCTGGTCCTGGTGGCGCAGAAGATCCGCGTGGTCACCCGCTTCCGCAACACCCTCGGCCTGCGCGGCCGGCTCTCCACCCGCCTGCAGCCGAACCACCCGACCGACGACCCGGCCGGTATCGCCGCGAGCATCCTCGACGGTCTGCTGTTCGGCAATGGCGACGCCATGCTCGGGATCAACCCGGCCACCGACAGCATGGCCTCGATCTGCGCCCTGCTGGAGATGCTCGACGCGATCATCCAGCGCTACGAGATTCCCACCCAGGCCTGCGTGCTGACCCACGTCACCAGCTCCATCGAGGCGATCAATCGCGGCGTGCCGCTGGACCTGGTGTTCCAGTCGATCGCCGGCACCGAGGCGGCCAACGCCAGCTTCGGCATCAGCCTGAAGATCCTCCAGGAAGGCTACGAGGCCGGGCTCAGCCAGAAGCGCGGCACCCTCGGCAACAACCTGATGTACTTCGAGACCGGCCAGGGCAGCGCGCTCTCGGCCAACGCCCACCATGGCGTCGATCAGCAGACCTGCGAGACCCGCGCCTACGCAGTGGCGCGCCACTTCAAGCCGTTCCTGGTGAACACCGTGGTCGGCTTCATCGGTCCCGAGTACCTGTACAACGGCAAGCAGATCATCCGCGCCGGCCTGGAAGACCACTTCTGCGGCAAGCTGCTCGGCGTGCCGATGGGCTGCGACATCTGCTACACCAACCACGCCGAGGCCGACCAGGACGACATGGACATGCTCCTGACCCTGCTGGGCGTCGCCGGGATCAACTTCATCATGGGCATTCCCGGCTCCGACGACGTGATGCTCAACTACCAGACCACTTCCTTCCACGACGCCCTCTACGCGCGCCAGACGCTGGGCCTGAAGCCAGCGCCGGAATTCGAGGACTGGTTGCAGCGGATGGGCATCTTCACCCAGGCCGACGGGCGTATCCGCTTCGGTGAGGAACTACCGCCGGCGTTCCGCCAGGCCCTGGCGCAACTGGCCTGAGGAGACGCCGATGAACGACAAGCACCTGCCCGACGCCAACGCCGAGAACCCCTGGCTGCCGCTGCGCCAGCTGACCCCCGCGCGGATCGCCCTGGGCCGCACCGGCACCAGCCTGCCGACCCGCCCGCAACTGGACTTCCAGTACGCCCACGCCCAGGCGCGCGACGCCGTGCACCTGCCCTTCGACCATGCGTCCATCGGCGACGGCCTGCGCCAGCGCGGCCGCGACAGCCTGCTGCTGCACAGCGCCGCCGCCGACCGCCACGTCTACCTGCAACGCCCGGACCTCGGCCGGCGCCTCGACGAGGCCTCGGTGCGTCGCCTGCGCGAGCACGCCGCCGGCTACGACGGGCAGATCGACCTGGCCATCGTGGTCGCCGACGGCCTCTCCGCGCTGGCCGTGCAGCGTCACACCCTGCCCTTCCTCGAACGCCTGGAGGAACAGGCGCTGGCCGAAGGCTGGTCGCTGTCCCCGGTGGTCCTGGTGGAACAGGGACGGGTGGCGGTGGCCGACGAGATCGGCGAACTGCTGCGGGCCAGGATGAGCGTGATCCTGATCGGCGAGCGTCCCGGCCTCAGCTCGCCGGACAGTCTCGGCCTGTACTTCACCTGGGCGCCACGGGTCGGTCTCACCGATGCCTACCGCAACTGCATCTCCAACGTCCGCCTGGAAGGCCTCAGCTACGGCATGGCCGCGCACCGCCTGCTGTACCTCATGCGCGAGGCCTGCCGGCGGCAGCTTTCCGGGGTCAACCTGAAGGATGAAGCCGAGGTCCAGTCGCTGGAAGGCGACGCTCCGCGCACCGGCAACTTCCTCCTGGCAAGGGACTGAGCCCCGGCCGAAGGACGGGCGGGCGCCAGCCGCCCGCTCTTCGCACCATTCGGCCGCTCGCCTGGATTGCGCTTTGCAGGGAGATTGGGCAGCATCGGGACATTGCTGGCATGCAGCCTGCATCGTTCCGACAGCCCCTTCCCGCACCGCGAGGTCCGTCATGCGAATCGTGCAAGCCACCCTCGAACACCTCGACCTGCTGGCGCCGCTGTTCGTCAGGTACCGCGAGTTCTACGGCATGCTGTCCTACCCCGAGTCGTCGCGCAAATTCCTCGAGAAACGCCTGCGCCGCAAGGAGTCGGTGATCTACCTGGCACTGGCCGACGAAGAAGACCGGCTGCTCGGTTTCTGCCAGCTCTATCCGAGCTTTTCCTCGCTGTCGCTCAAGCGCGTATGGATTCTCAACGACATCTACGTCGCCGAGGAAGCGCGCCGGCAACTGGTCGCCGACCACCTGCTGCAGCACGCCAAGCAGATGGCCCGGGACACCCATGCGGTGCGCATGCGGGTGTCCACCAGCGTCGACAACGAGGTGGCGCAGAAGGTCTACGAGTCGATCGGTTTCCGCGAGGACCACGAGTTCAAGAACTACACCCTGCCGATCAGCGACGAACTAAGCTGAAGGCAGAGGTTCTCCCACTACCCGATCGCGTAGCGCAGAGGCAACCATGGGTTCGCGCCCTTCGTCGCACTGGCCCGCAGTCCTGCTCGGCCTGCTCCTGGCCGTGGCCGGCGCGCAGGCCGACACCCTGCGTGTGGCAACCCTCGACTGGGCGCCCTACGTCGGCCCCGACCTGCCGGGGCACGGCCTCGCCAGCCGCATCCTGGCCGAAGCCCTGGCGCTCGACGGGCATCGCGCGGAGCTGGTCTTCCTGCCCTGGCAGCGCGCCCTGAAGGAGACCGCCGAGGGCCGCTTCGACGCCCTGATGCCGGCCTACCTGTCGCCCGAGCGAGGCGAACTGTTCCATGCCACCATTCCCCTGCTCGATTCGCAGCTGGGCTTCTTCCGCCAGCGCGAACGCCTCCTGCCGGTCGACCCGGCGCACCTGGAAAGCCTGCGTCCGTACCGCATCGGCGTGGTCCGCGGCTACGTCAACCGGCAGGACTTCGACGCCGACCGCAGCCTGACCAGGGACACGGTGACCAACGACTGGCAGAACCTCGAGAAGCTCCTGCGCGGGCGTATCGACCTGGCCGTGGTCGATCGCTACACCGGCTACCATCTGCTGGCGCGCAACGTGCCGGCGTTGAAGGACCGCCTGGTGTTCATCGAGCCGCCACTGGAAGTCAAGCCGCTCTATGTGCTGGTGCCGAAGAAACTCGGCCGCGGCGCGGCCCTGGCCGCCAGCCTCGATCGCAACCTGCGCCTGATGCGCCGCAGCGGCCGGCTGGAGCAACTCATCGCCGAAGCGCACCTGGAACGCAGCGGACAGACCCGCACGCTGGCGATCGATCCGCTAACCGGCCAGGCCGACCAGCAGCGCCAGCCCGACCAGGAGCAGGACCAGCAGCACCCCGCCCAAGCCCGGCCGGCGTGGCGGCTGGGCTCGCTGGGGATGCGCTAGCGGCCTCTGCAAGGCCAGCCAGAATTCCGACAACGCCTCGAAGCGCGCCTCCGGCCGCGGCGCCAGCGCCCGCGCCAGGACGCCGTCCCAGCCCACCGGCAGGCCCGCGTGACGCTCGCCCAGCGGCTCGTAGCGGCTGCCGGCGGCGCCCTCCGTGGTGGCGACCGGCGGCCAGCGCCCACTGAGCAGCCAATAGAGCAGCGCCGCCAGGGCGAACTGGTCGGCACGGCCGTCGGCCGCCTCGCCACCGCGCAGTTCCGGTGCCAGTGGCACGATCCCGGCCGGCATGGCCTGGCGCGCCACGCCCGGCAGAATCGCCGCGGCCTCGGGGAGGAACAGCAGGCGTCCGCCCTCGTCCAGCAGGATCTGCCGCGGCGCCAGCCACAGCCCCTGCACACCGCGCCGCTGCAGGGCGCGAACGGCCTCGATCAGTTGTTCCAGCAGGACCAGAGCGCATTCGGGATCCAGCGGCAGGTGCGCCGGCGCCCAGTCTTGCAGGCTACGCACCGGCCACTTCGGCGGGGCGAACAGCTGGTAAGCATGCCGGCGCGGCCGTTGCGACGACAGCACCCGTGGCAGGCTTTCCACCCGGCAACGGCGCAACGCCCACTCACGCTGCCAGAACGCTTCGTCGGCGTCCGTCATCGCGAGCAGCAGCCAGGCCTCACGACCCACCTCGTCGCGGGCGCGGAACAGTCGCCCGGACGGGCCGAATGCACAGGCCGCCTGCAAGGTCCAGCCGTCCAGGCACTCGCCCGGCCGCGCGCTGCGCAGCGCCGGCCAGCCGGCGTGCCGTGGCGCCGGGGGCGCCGCCCCCATGGCCCCCGGCAGGACCAGCGCCACCGCTCCCGGCGCCTGCAGCAAAGGTTGCAGTACCTCGTCCAGGCGCTCCTCGGCCAGCCCGGCGCAGCGCTCGCCGAGGGCGCGCAGGTCGGCCACTTCGAGCAACGGCTGCGGCGCCAGCAACAGCGGCTCGCCTGTCACCTGGGCCAGGTTGTGCTGGACCAGCGCCAGTTCCGCGCTGCTGCCCAGCGCCTGGCCACTGCCGCCCAGGCGCTGCAGGCTGCCCCGGCGATTGCGCAGCAGGCCGACCGCGCCGCACTGGAAGAAGTGCACGCCGCCGTCGTGGACCAGCAGCAACCCCGCCGCCAGTTCCAGCACCCCCGGCTCGCCCTCCCGGCGTCGGCGGTACAGTTGCATGTTCAGCGAGGCGAGCACCTGACGTACCGCCTGCGCTTCCGGCCAGCCCTCGGGAGTGCAGGCGTAGTCGGCGAACAGGCCGTCGAGATGTCCTTCGAGCGCCTGCACCACGTTGGCGCAGCCATGTCCCCAGAGCAGCGCCAGGAGAAACGCCGGCGCCCGCCCGGGGCGCGCCACGAGCCACTCGGCGCGGGCCCGCGCGGCCTGCCCGGCGAGGTCGCGCCCGGCACCCAGCGTGAAGCTGAGCGCTGGCCGGGCATCAGGCTGGAATGTCATGGCGGGTCCTTCCCTGCTAGAAATTTCTCCTGTTCTTGCAGGCTTTATGCCGACCAATTTCGGAAAAATTACCGAAACATCCTGCAATCAGTGGTTTTGCCGGGATCGCGACAAACAACCCCCCGCCCATCCGGACGCCCCCCTATAATGGCGGCCCTCTGCCGCTCAACGCGTTGTCTCCGCAGGTTGCTCAATGGACTTCAACCCAATCGATCTGATCCTTCACCTGGACACCTACCTGGCCATGCTGGTCAGCAATTATGGCGTCTGGATCTACGCCATCCTGTTCCTGGTGATCTTCTGTGAAACCGGCCTGGTGGTGACCCCGTTCCTTCCCGGCGACTCGCTGCTGTTCATTGCCGGCGCCATCTGCGCCACCGGCGGCATGGATCCCTGGCTGCTCGGCGGCCTGCTGATGATCGCGGCGATCACCGGCGACAGCACCAACTATGTGATAGGCAGGACCCTCGGCAAGCGGCTGTTCAGCAACCCCGACTCCAAGGTGTTCCGCCGCGACTACCTCGACCGCACCCACGAGTTCTACGCCCGCCACGGCGGCAAGACCGTGACCCTGGCGCGCTTCCTGCCGATCGTGCGGACCTTCGCGCCCTTCGTCGCCGGCATGGCGAAGATGCATTACCCGCGCTTCGTCATGTTCAGCGTGGCCGGCACCGTGGCCTGGGTCGGTGGCCTGGTGACCCTGGGCTACTTCTTCGGCAACGTGCCCTTCATCAAGAAGAACCTGTCGCTGCTGGTGATCGGCATCATCCTGCTGTCGCTGCTGCCGATGATCCTCGGCTTCATCCGCCATCGCCTGCAGGTCAGCGCCGCCAAGCAGGCCAAGGCCCAGAGCGACTGAACATGTGGTCGTTCCGCGCCTGGCGGCGCCGACGCCTGCTGGCGCGCCACCCGGTGGCGGACGAACTCTGGCGGCAGGTGCGCCGGCACCTGCCGATCCTCGACGGCCTGGACGCCGACGAGGACCGCCGCCTGCGCGAGCGGGCCGTGCTGTTTCTCGCCGACAAGCACCTGACCGCACTCTCCGGCGTCGATCTCGACGACTTCGGCCGCCTGCTGCTGGCGGCGCAGGCGCAACTGCCGCTGCTGCACCTGCCGGACCTGAACTGGTACCAGGGCTTCCATGAACTGGTGCTGTATCCCGACGACTTCGTCAGTCCGCAGAAACACCGCGACGCCAGCGGCGTGGTCCATGAGTTCGACGACGAACGCAGCGGCGAGACGTCCCTGCAAGGGCCGGTGGTCCTGGCCTGGCCCGGCGTCGTCGGCGGGGGCGGCTGGGACGCCTACAACCTGGTGATCCACGAGCTGGCGCACAAGCTGGACATGCTCAACGGCGACGCCAACGGCCTGCCGCCGCTGCATGCCGGCATGCGCATCGGCGACTGGGCGAGCGCCATGCAGGCCGCCTACGACGAGATGAACGCGCTGCTCGACCGCGACCCCGACGCGCAGACCGCCATCGATCCCTACGCGGCGGAAGACCCGGCGGAATTCTTCGCGGTCACCAGCGAGTACTTCTTCAGCGCCCCGGACCTTCTCCACGAGGCCTACCCGGCGGTCTACCAGCAGCTCCAGCTGTTCTACCGCCAGGATCCGCTGCAACGCCTGCGGCGCCTGCAGGCCGAGCACCCGGACTACCGCGAGGCGGCGGGCGGCACGACTAACGGCTGAATGCCGGTACATGGCATCGCCAGGCGAATATGCCTATAATCGCGGCCTCTTTTTTGGCCAGAAACCTCTGGAGTCAACCCATGAGCTACAGCAAGATCCCGGCCGGCAAGGACCTGCCGAACGACATCTACGTCGCTATCGAGATTCCGGCCAACCATGCGCCGATCAAGTACGAGATCGACAAGGACACCGATTGCCTGTTCGTCGACCGCTTCATGGCCACCCCGATGTTCTACCCGGCCAACTACGGCTTCATCCCCAACACCCTGGCCGACGACGGCGACCCGCTGGACGTGCTGGTGGTGACCCCCTATCCGGTGGCGCCGGGCTCGGTGATCCGCGCCCGTCCGGTCGGCGTCCTGCACATGACCGACGAAGCCGGTGGCGACGCCAAGCTGATCGCGGTGCCGCACGACAAGCTGAGCGTCCTATACAAGGACGTGAAGGAATACACCGACCTGCCGGCCCTGCTGCTGGAGCAGATCAAGCACTTCTTCGAGAACTACAAGGATCTGGAGAAGGGCAAGTGGGTCAAGGTCGAAGGCTGGGGCAACGCCGACGCCGCCCGCGCCGAAATCACCAAGGCCGTGGCCGCGTTCCAGAAGTAAGCGCCGCCCAGCCAGAAAAAGCCCCGCACCCGCGGGGCTTTTTCATTTCCGCCGGCGCGACGGGTCACTCCCCGGCCGCCACGCTCTCCAGGCGGTAGCCGTAGCCATAGATGGTCAGCAGTTGCCAGCCACGCTCGGCGGTCAGGCCGAGCTTGTTGCGCAGACGGTAGATGTGGGTGTCCAGCGGTCGCGAGGAAAGCACCTCCTCGTGAGGCCAGAAGCGCTCGTAGAGATATTCCCGCGACAGCGGCCGCCCCAGGTTGGCGAACAGGCAGCGAGCCAGGCGGTATTCGCGCTCGGTCAGGCTGATCGGCGCGCCGGCGCGGGTCACGGTCAGTTCGGCGTCGTCGAAGCTGAGGTCATTGAAGGTCTGCCTCTCGTGCTGCGCCGGTCGCGTCGCCGCGTGGCGACGCAGCACGGCGGCGACCCGCGCCTTCAGTTCGTTGGGGCGGAACGGCTTGCTGACGTAGTCATCGGCGCCGCTGTTCAGCGCCTGCACGATGTCCTGCTCGGCGTCGCGGCTGGTCAGCATGATCGCCGGCGGCGGCGCGTCGAGATGCTCGCGGCTCCAGCGCAGCAACTGCAGGCCGCTGAGGTCCGGCAGCTGCCAGTCGAGGATCAGCAGGTCGAAGGTTTCCCGCTTGAGTTGCTTGAGCAGGTCCTCGCCCCGGGAGAAACGGTGCACCACCCAGGCCTGTTCGCCCTGCGCGGGTATCTGCTGGAGGGTCTGCTCGACCCGGTCCAGTTCGGCCGACTCGTCGTCCAGTATCGCGACACGCATAGAAAGCTGGTCCTGTTCAATCGGGCTATCGCCCTTTTTTCGCTCCAGGAACGGTTGATTACGTACAAATCTGAAGAATTGTGACGAATCTCTCTGGTGGCGACCAGCCCTTGATAGCCTGATTCCAAATAGCCATTAAGCGGGACAGAGAACCCGCGCGCCAGTGCCAGCCTGACTATCAAGGAGTCGTAGCCATGGGTTTCCGGCCAGTTCGCCAACGTTTGCGTGACATCAACCTGCAGGCCTTCGGCAAGTTTTCCTGCCTGGCCCTGATCCTCGGCCTCGAATCGGTCGGCCCGCCGTCCACCACTCCCCTCGCCCCGGTGTTCAACCAGGGCACCAGCAGCCCTTCCTTCGCCGCTCCGCTCGGCCTCGACAACAGCGCGCGGGCAGGCGTGGAACTGTGGAACGTCGGCCTGTCCGGCGCAGTCAGCGTGCGGGACGAGACGCGCTGGGTGTTTTGAATCCTGTGAATCTGAAATTTCGCGAAAGAATCTGAAGAAATATGGCAAATCCCGCAGCAGGCGAAAGCCGCTTGGTAGATTTCCAACCGCTGAGTAGGCCAAGGAGCAAATGGATTGCTCCGACACAGGGACGTGTAAACCCGCCTCGGCGGGCCGTGGGACGAGATCACTCGAACCACAGTCGGGGGCCGGTAACGGACGACCGCCCCAGGCGACCGAGCCAATCCCCCCAGGGCTGGCTTCGACACACGGATGTGTCATCTCCCCTTCCTTATCCGAATCATCCCCTCCCGACATCCGGACGCCTCGTTCCGCGTCCCACCCTGGATCTGAAAAGGACCTCATCATGAAACGATACGGAGCAGAGTTCTTCGGCACCTTCTGGCTGGTACTGGGCGGTTGCGGCAGCGCCGTGCTCGCCGCCGGCGTACCGGAACTGGGAATCGGCTACCTCGGCGTGGCCCTGGCGTTCGGCCTCAGCGTGCTGACCATGGCCTATGCCATCGGGCCGATCTCCGGCGCCCACCTGAACCCGGCGGTATCCATCGGCCTGTGGGTCGGCGGGCGCTTTCCGGCCAGCCAGTTGCTACCCTACATCGTCGCCCAGGTGCTCGGCGGCCTGGCCGCCGGCGGTGTGCTGTACCTGATCGCCAGCGGCAAGGCCGGCTTCGACCTGGCCGCCGGCTTCGCCTCCAACGGCTACGGCGAGCATTCGCCGGGCGGCTATTCGCTGCAGGCCGCGCTGGTCAGCGAAGTGGTGCTCACCGGCATGTTCCTGCTGATCATCCTCGGCGCCACCTCCAAGCGCGCGCCCCAGGGTTTCGCGCCGATCGCCATCGGCCTGACCCTGACCCTGATCCACCTGATCAGCATCCCGGTCACCAACACCTCGGTGAACCCCGCGCGCAGCACCGCGGTCGCCCTGTACGTCGGCGACTGGGCGGTATCCCAGCTGTGGCTGTTCTGGGTCGCGCCGATCCTCGGCGCGGTACTCGGCGCCCTGGCCTATCGCCTGATCGGCGACAAGAACGACTGAACCGAAGCGCCTGGCCCGGTCGCCAGGCGCTGCGGCCGAGGAAACGTCGCGGGAGCCTGCGGGCTCCCGATGTCGTTGCAAGGATTGCGAAACCGCCGCCCGATCAGGCAGATTGCAGCCTGACCGGACCGCCAGCGATACCTTACCCGCCGCCAGTGAAGCCTATGACAGCCCTCGCCTCTACACCCCGTACCTTCCTTCCGGCCTGCGCCGCCCTGGCGCTGGGCGGTCTGTTGGCGCTGCTCGCCAACCCCGTCGCGGCCGTGCCGGCCAAGGCGAAACGGCCGCCGTTCATCGAGCAGGGCGAAACCTGCCTGCCCCAGCCGCTCCCCGCCAGCGTGCTCTATCTCGCCGGCGACGCCTGGAAGCTCGATGCCAAGGGCAACCAGACGCCCCTGGAAGAAGGCATGGACATCGACGACCTGGAAGGTGTGAAAACCTCCCCGACCGCCTTCGTCAGCCTGCTGCTCGGCGACGGCAGCCGCATCGTCCTGCCCTCCAGCTCGGAAGTCACCCTGCACCTGGACGAGGACACCGGCATTCCGCAGATCGCCCTGCGCGCGGGGCAGGTCGAGTCGTATGTCCTGAAGAGAAAGAGCGATCACGACCGCTTCCAGGTGCTGACCCCGGTCGGCGTGCTGGGCGTGCGCGGTACCCATTTCCGCGCCCGCACCGAGGACGGCCAGACGCTGACCGAAGTGCTCGACGGACGCGTCGCGGTGAACCGCGAGCTGACCAGCGACGACCTGCCGCTCAACGGCGGGCGCCCCGCCCGCAAGTCGCCGCAGGCGCGGACCGTCCCCGACGAGGACGTGCTGGTCGATGCGCGCCGCGGGTTGAAGGTCAGGCCGCAGGGCAAGCTGACCCCGGTCGACCTGCTGCCCGCTCCGCAACTGCGCGGCCAGGGCGGCGAGCATGGCGACTCGCCGGTGTGGAAGCTGTACCTCGCGCCGCTGCAGGGCGCCAAGCGCTACCGCGCCCAGGTGGCCAGCGACCCGGACTTCCTGCGCATCCAGCAGGAACGCTTCTCGAGCACCCCGGAGGTCGCCTTCAGCGGCCTGAAGGCGGCCTTCTACCACGTCCGCCTCTCGGCCTTCGACAACGACGGCCTGGAAGGCGAAACCAGCGTCTACGACATCCTCTATTACCCCCGGGGCGGCAGTGCCCGGTAAGGCGCCGGGGCCCCGGCGGTGATTGCGCCTTCCCGGCGGGACGAATCCAGCCAGGCGCAGCGGTTGTTCCGCGGCCTGGTACGCGAATGGCTGCTGGTCAGCCTGGTGCTCCTGCCGCTCACCGCGCTGCTTTCGCTGAGCGCCGGGCTGCCACTGAACAACCTGCTCTATGATCGCCTGCGCAACCTCACGCCCCTGGCGGTCGACCCACGCATCCTCATCGTCGCCATCGACGATCGCAGCCTGGAAAGCCTCGGCCGCTGGCCCTGGCCACGCAGCGTCCACGCCGAACTGCTGGAGCGCCTGAGCGCCGCCGGCGCGCGCAGCGTGCTGCTCGACGTGATCTTCAGCGAACCCTCCGCCGATCCGGACAACGACCGCCAACTGGCGCAGTCGCTGTGCCGGGCCGGCAACGTGCTGCTGCCGCTGCTGCGCGAAAGCGTCCCGCGCTACGGCGAACCGCCCCGGGAGATACCGCCGGCGGCGCAGCTGGCGAGCTGCGCCGCCGGCATCGGCCATATCAACGTGGAGGCCGACAGCGATGGCACGGTGCGCAGCGTCTACCTGCGCGAGGGGCCGCTCGGCCAGCCACGCCCGCTGCTCGCCTGGCAGGTCTTCGCCAGCCTCGGCGAAACGCCGATGCCCGGGCTCGACACGAAGCGCAACCTGCCCGGCTGGCAGCGCGACCACGCGATCCGCATTCCCTTCATCAGCGCCGCCGCGGGCTTCCCCAGCGTGCCCTACGTCAGCGTGCTGCGCGGCGAAGTGCCGGACACCCTGCTGCGCGACCGCCTGGTCCTGGTCGGCGCCACTGCGCCGGGCCTCGGCGATCGCTACGTCACCCCGCTCTCGGCCAGCCTCGGTACCACGCCGGGGGTGGAAATCCAGGCGAACATCCTCAACGGCCTGCTGCAGCAGCGCAGCAGCGTCGACCTGCAACCCTGGCTCGCCGCGCTGCTCTCCGCCGCCAGCGTCGCCCTGCTGCTCGGCCTGATGCTGTTCCGCTCGCGCCACGCCTTGCTCCTCACCCTGACCTGCGCGGCGCTGGCCCTCGGCCTGTCCTGGGTCCTGCTTTTGAACGGCTGGTGGTGGTCGCCACTGGCCAGCCTGGTCGGCCTGCTGCTGGCCTACCTGATCTGGAGCTGGCGCCGGCTGAACGCGGTGCTCGCCTATTTCGGCTGGGAGCTGGCGCGCCTCGACCAGGAGCCCAAGGTGCTTCCCGAACGGAGCCGCGCGCCAGCCGCCGGCAACGATCCCCTGCAGAACCGCATCGCCGCCCTGGAACAGGCGGTCAGCCGCACCCGCGACAGCCGACGCTTCATGGCCGATGGCCTGGAAGGGCTGCCGGTGGCAACGCTGATCTGCGATCCGGAAGGCGGGATCCTGCTGGCCAATCGCAAGGCCCGGGAACTGTTCGGCCGGGACCTGCGCGGCGACGAATTGCGCCAGCGCCTGGCCGAGCTCGGCCACCCGAGTCTCGCCGGCGACAACCCTCCGCCACTGGGGAGCCTCGAAGCGGTGGAGTTCCATGACCGCCACGAACGCGACCTGCGCGTCGAACTGGCGCGCCTGCTGCCGGTGCAAAGCGAAACCGCCATCGGCTGGCTGGTCAGCCTGATCGACCTGAGCGCCGAGCGTGACGCCGAGCGCCAGCGCGCCACCCTGCTGCGCTTCCTCTCCCACGACCTGCGCGCGCCGCACTCGGCGATCCTCGCCCTGCTCGACGTGCGCCGCGCCGAGGGCGAAGCGGGCCAGAGGGTCTACCGGCAGATCGAGCAGCAGGTCCGCCGCGCCCTGGGCCTGACCGACGCCTTCGTGCAACTGGCCAAGGCCGAGTCCGACGCCTACCGCTTCGAACCGTGCATGTTCACCATGCTGGCGATGGACGCCGCCGACCAGCTCTGGCCACTGGCGCAGCAGAAGGACATCGAGCTGCACCGCGATTGGGACGACGAGCAGGAACCGATGGTCTGGGCCGACCCCGGCCTGCTCACCCGCGCGCTGTTCAACCTGCTGGAAAACGCCGTCAAGTACAGCCCGGCGGGTAGTCGCGTCAGCCTTGGCATCCACCTCGATGGCGACGGGCTGTCCTGCCGGATCGCCGACCAGGGCCGGGGCATCGCCGCCGAGGAATTGCCGCGCCTGTTCGGCCAGTACCAGCGCTTCGCCTCCGCCGAAGGCAGCGCCGGCCTCGGCCTGGGCCTGGCCATGGTGAAGACGGTGATAGACCGCCACGGCGGCAGGATCACCTGCGAAAGCCAGGTCGGCCAAGGCACCACGTTCGAGATTCGCCTGCCGCTGCTGAAAAGCGAAGGCTGACTCGCCCCCTGGCGGACCATGAGCGACATCCGCCCAGCCATTGCCGCGCCGTGCGATGCCGCTGCAGGCAGGCAAAGCCCCTCCTTGCCTGCCTTCGACGCTCAACTCGAATGCCTTCATGCCTACGATATCCGGCGATATTGAATTCGACGTTTAACCCGCTTTATCTGCCGAACGCCGGAACAACTTTCATGCATGGGCAAAGTTCGTAGGAAGTTTCCCAAGCGTACAAGTAACTAATCCCAAAAAGAGCGGGCCTAAAAAATTAACCGGCAACTCCCGGTAATCTACCGCGCTCACGCGATCCCCTCCGCATAAAAGGCAAACGGTTCAACCACTGCAGTGAAACCATGATCGACATAGACAGACTGACCAAACGTTTTTCTGGCCGGACGGTAGTGAACGATCTGAGCTTCCGCATTGGCCGGGGGGAGATCGTCGGCCTCCTCGGCCCCAACGGAGCCGGCAAGTCGACCACCCTGAAGATGCTTTCCGGCTTCCTCCCGCCGAGCGCCGGCAGCGTTCGCATCTTCGGCTTCGACATGCAGGACAGGGCGCGCCAGGCGCAGAAGCTGATCGGCTATCTCCCGGAAAACGCCCCCAGCTACGGCGAAATGACCGTCGAAGGCTTCCTCGCCTTCGTCGCTTCCATCCGCAACTACAGCGGCCGGGAAAAACGGCGCCGCCTCGACCACGCCATGCAGTGCATGGAACTGCATGGCGAGCGCCGGAGCGTCATCGAGACCCTGTCCAAGGGCTTCAAGCGCCGCGTAGGGCTGGCCCAGGCGATCCTCCACGATCCCGAACTGCTGTTGCTCGACGAACCCACCGACGGCCTCGACCCGAATCAGAAGCACCAGGTGCGGCAACTGGTGAAGAATCTCTCGGAAAGCAAGATCGTGGTGATTTCCACGCACATCCTCGAGGAAGTCTCCTTCATGTGCAGCCGTGCCCTGGTGATCAGCGGCGGCCGCCTGCTGGCCGACAACACCCCGGGCGAACTGAAGACCCGCAGCCGCTACCACCATGCCGTCAGCCTGACCATCGAAGCACCGGTGGATCCCCTGGCGATCGCGATGCTCCCCGGTGTCGCCGGAATCGAAGGGCGGCCCGACCGGGCCGGCACCCTGACCATCCTGGCCCGCCCCGGCACGCAGATACTGCCCGGACTCAACCACCTGATCCACGGCAAGGGCTGGCGGGTCTCGGGCCTGCGTACCGAGCACGGCCAACTGGAAGAAGTGTTCCGCCAACTGACCCGGGAAAACCCCGCATGACCGCCATCGGCACCATTTTCAGACGCGAGCTGGGCAGCTACTTCGCGACGCCGCTCGCCTATGTATTCACCCTGATCTTCCTGGTCCTCGCCGGCCTCACGACGTTCTACCAGGGGGAGTTCTTCGAACGCGGCCAGGCCGACCTGGTGCCGTTCTTCTCGATCCTGCCGTGGCTATACCTGTTGCTGATACCCGCCCTGTCCATGCGCCTGTGGGCGGAGGAGCGCAAGTCGGGCTCCATCGAGATGCTGATGACCCTGCCGGTCTCCGGTGCCACGGTGGTGGCCGGCAAGTTCCTGGCGGCCTGGTTCTTCTCCGGCCTGGCCTTGCTGCTGACCTTCCCGATGCCGCTGACGGTCAACTACCTGGGTTCCCCGGACAACGGCGCGATCGTCGCCGGCTACCTGGCCGGCTGGCTGCTGGCCGGCGGCTACCTGGCCATCGGCTCCTGCATGTCGGCACTGGCGAAGAACCAGATCATCGCCTTCGCCCTGACCGTCCTGACCTGCCTGCTGTTCGTCGGCAGCGGCGCTGCCGATGTGCAACAGGCACTCGCCGGCTGGCTGCCGCAATGGCTGCTCGACGGAATTGCCTCGCTGAGCGTGCTGGTGCGTTTCGAGGCGCTTGGCCGGGGCGTGCTCGACCTGCGCGACCTGGCCTATTTCCTCAGCCTGATCGTCGCCTGGCTGGCCGCCACCACCATCATCATCGACCTGAAAAAGGCGGCCTAGGAAGCAACCATGAAACGAACCCTGTACTCGGGCGCCGGCCTGTTGCTGGTCGGCCTGCTGTTCCTCGTCTTCAATCTCCTGTCCGGCCTGCTGCTGCGCAACCTGCAGGTCGACCTCACGCAGCAGAAGCTCTACACCTTCAGCGACGGCACCCGGGAGATCCTCGACCAGCTCGACGAACCGCTGAACCTCTACCTGTTCTTTTCGAAAAGCCGCGCCGGTGACCTGGTCGCCCTGCGCAACTACGCCCGCCGTGTCGAGGAAGTGCTGGACCTGTATGTACAGCGCAGCCACGGCAAGATCCGCCTGTTCGTGATCGATCCCCTGCCGTTCTCCGACGACGAGGACCGCGCCTCGCGCTTCGGTCTGCAGGCCCTGCCCCTCGGCCCGAACGAAGAAGGCATCTACTTCGGCCTGGCGGCTACCAACGCCACCGACGGCATCCAGGTGATTCCGTTCTTCTCGCCGGAGGAGGAACCGCTGCTCGAATATGACCTGAGCCGCCTGGTGCAGGCTCTCGCCGAGAGGGAACGCACCGTCGTGGGGCTGATGAGCAGCCTGCCCATGAACGGCCAGGCCGCCACCGACAGCCAGCCGGGCAGCCGGCCGTGGGCGATGATGGACAAGCTCCACCAGCAGTTCGACATCCGTACCCTGGGGCTGGCCACCACGGAAATTCCCGCCGAGATTTCGGTATTGATGCTGGTCCATCCCAGGCAGTTGTCCGAACCGACCCTACGCGCCATCGACCGCTTCGTCCTGCGCGGCGGCAAGCTCCTGGCTTTCGTCGATCCGTTGAGCCTGGCCGACCCTTCCGCCGACAAGGGCTCCGACCTCTCCCCCCTGCTGCGCGCCTGGGGCGTCCAGCTGCGACCGGACACCCTGCTGGCGGATGCCGCGTTCGCCATGATCAGGCCGAACGCCGAGCGGCGGCCGGAACGCAATCCGACCTGGCTGCACCTTCCCGGGCATTCGTTCCCCCAGAACAACGTCCTGACCACCGGGCTGGAAGGACTCAACCTCGCCACCGCCGGCCTGCTCGAACCCCTTGCCGAAGCGTCCACCCGCTTCATCCCGCTGATGTACAGCTCGGAGCGCAGCATGCCGCTGTCGCTGGAGCGCTTCCAGCGGTCCACCACCGACGAACTCAACGCCTCCCTGGCCCCGACCGGCGAGCGCTACGTGCTTGCCGCCAAGCTCGAAGGCCCGGCGAAGAGCGCGTTCGCGCCGGAGCCGGGAAAGCCGGCCGACGGCCCGGCGGAGAGCGCCAACATCCATGTCCTGCTGGTCGCCGACAGCGACCTGCTGAGCGATCCACTCTGGCTGCAGGAACAGGCGGGGCCTGGCGGCCCGCGGGTCTGGGCGGACAACGACCTGTTCGTCGGCAACGCCCTCGACTATCTCTCCGGATCGGACGCGTTGATCGACCTGCGCTCGCGCGGCCATACGAACCGTCCCTTCACCCGCGTGGAGGAGTTGCGTCGCGAAGCCGGGATGCGCGTCCAGGAACAGCTCAACGTCCTGCAGCAAAGCCTGAACGATACCGAGAAGAACCTGCAGGAGCTGCAACAGTCGATGGACGGCGCCGAACAGGACGTCACCCCGGAAATGGAAGCGACCCTGCGGCGTTTCGTCGACGACAAGCTGCGCATCCGCCAGCAACTGCGCCAGCTGCAGTTCCAGCTGAACGCCGACATCGACCGCCTGGCGGAGCAGGTGAAACTGGTCAACACGGTCCTGGTGCCGGCGCTGCTCACATTCCTTCTCCTGCTGCACTGGACCTGGCGCAGACTGCGCCGAAGGAGCGCCTGACATGCGCCTGCGAACCGTAGCGGGCCTTTCCCTCGCCCTCGTCCTGCTCGCCGCCGCCTTCAGCTGGTTGCACGAGCGCCAGCAGCCTCCGGCGCAAGCGCCCGCCAGCCGCGCCTGGCTACCGGAGCTGAAACCGCACCAGGTAACCGCACTGTGCATTGCCACCCCCGGCAAGCCGCCGATTCGCCTCAGGCGCGACGGCAAGGTCTGGAAACTCGCCAGCCGTGCCGACTATCCCGCTTCCGGCGTGGCGATCCGGCAACTGCTACGGACCCTGGCGGACGCCCGCCTGCTGGAAGAAAAGAGCGCCTCTGCGGAAAACCGCGAGCGCATGGGGCTCGCCGACGAAGGCAAGGGCCAGGCCAGCCGTATCACCCTGGAGCGCGGCGACGCCGCTCCCCTGGTGCTGTTGCTGGGCAAGCCCACTCCGCAGGGCGGGCAACTGGTCAGGCAGGGCGAAGACGCCCGTGCCTGGCTGATCGACCGCACGGTGGGCCTGCCCCTTGGCGACCTAGCACTGCTCGATCGAAAGCTCACCGCCTTGCCCTTCGAGCAACTGCGTGAACTGACGTTGTCCTACAGCAACGGCGTGCGGCTGGGCATCTCCCGCAGCAGCGAGCAGGACGCCGGCATCCGTCTGCAGCAGTTTCCCTCCAAGCCGCGGCTGATGGGCGAGGCGGAAGCGGAACAGGCCGCGCGGCTGTTCAGCGCGCTCACCCTGGTGGATGTCGCGCCGGCCGCCGAAACGCGACAGAAGCCGCTGCTCACCTTCACCCTGAAAAGCTTCGCCGGTGGCGTCCTGCAGGGCCAGCTCTTCGAGCTGGGCCGCCAGTACTGGCTGCAACTGTCCAAGAGCAAGGGCTTCGCCGAGGGCCAGGTGGCCGCCCTCCAGGGCTGGCGCTACCGGGTCGAAGGCCTGGCGCCGGACACCGCCCCCGCGCCCAGCCCACCCAAGGCGTCGCCGGTGAAGAAGCGCAAGCCGGCGAAGCCTTCGCCGCCCAAATGCTGAACGTCCCCGCCAGCCGCCGGTCGATGCCCGGCGCAATAGCGCGCTGGGCAGGGCCCGCCGAGTTTGCTAGAGTACCGCCTCCTCCACGGGCCACGGGCTCGTCGATGCAGAATTCCTAAGGCAGGCGCGGCTTATCAGAAGTAAGCCAACCCCACCCCAGAAAAGCCGGCCACAAGCCGGCTTTTTTAATGCCTCTGTCCCGTCCTGAATAAGGTTTACACCTCCCATGCCGATTTTCCGGAGAGCTAGATGGAGCAAGGTGTAAAGCGCACACAGCGAGATTACTCACTGTCTTTTAAATTGGCCGTCGTTGATCAGATCGAAAAAGGCGAACTGACCTACAAGCAGGCCCAGGTGCGGTATGGCATCCAGGGCCGGTCGACGGTTCTGGTATGGTTGCGCAAACATGGTCGGCAGATTGGAGCCAAGAGGCGTCGATTCGGGCCGAGAGGAGTTGCGCGATGTCTGCCCCCAAAACGCTCACTCCAGAGCAGCGGATCAAGAGCTTGAGCAGCAGCTTGAGTTGATGAGCCAGAAGGCTCAGTTCTTCGAGACCGTCGTCGATGTCCTGAAAAATGATTACGGTGTATCGGTCGTAAAAAAGCGATCCGGCAAGTCCTCTCGCAAGGTCAAGTCGCAGGACTGAGCATTGCCAGGGCTTGTCAGTTCCTTGGCATGAGCCGACAGGCTTACTACAAGCGCAATCGAGCTGCTGATAGCAAAGCACGCCAGGCAGATCGGGTTGTCGAATTTGTTCAACAAAAGCGCCGTTTGCTGGTGTTGCCCAAGCGGGCGTATCACAAGACAACACAAAGCTTTCATCGCTTCCACCGCCATCCGAACCTACTCAAGTCAGGCCCGAACCAGATTGTCCCGTCAGGGCCGGAGCATGTTTGGGTGGCGGACATTACTTACCTGCCAGCCAGTAGCGGCCCGCTGTACCTAAGCCTGGTAACGGATGCGTATTCCAGAAAAATTGTTGGTCACCATGTGCATGAAAGCCTGCATGCCAAGTCAGTTGCACAAGCCTTTAGGCAGTCCCTACGCAAACGGCAGCGTCGCCAGTCACTGGTCCACCACTCGGATCGCGGTATTCAATATTGCTCGGCACTTTGACCTGCCCCCAGTTTTAGTACCGCTGCCTAGTTAGTAGGCCCTGGGGTTGATATTAATTTTTCCTGCTTCAGCTGCTGCTGGCGAGTTCGCCAACTTGCAGCAAATTCTGCCGGGGTGAGATTGCCAATCGCGCTGTGCGGTCGGTGTTCGTTGTAATCCCGCCGCCAGGCCGCGATGCGGATTCTCGCTTCGGCCAGCGAACAGAACCAGTGCTCATTGAGGCATTCGTCCCGGAACTTACCGTTGAACGACTCGATGAAGGCATTCTGCGTGGGCTTACCAGGCTGAATCAGCTTCAGCTTGATGTCGCGCTGATAGGCCCATTGATCGAGTGCCTTGCCGGTGAACTCGGGCCCCTGGTCGGTGCGGATCGCTTTCGGGTAGCCGCGAAACCGCGCCATCTCGTCCAGCGCCCGTGTGACGCGAAAGCCGCTGATACCGTGCTTCACCAGGATGCCGACCGACTCCTTGGTGAAGTCATCGACCACCGTCAGGCATTTGATCCGCCGCCCGGTGCTCAGTGCATCGAAGACGAAGTCCATCGACCAGACCTGGTTTGGTGCGCTCGGCAAACTCAGACGTTCGCGCTCCACCGCGACGCCATGGCGGCGGCGCCGCCATTTCACCATCAAGCCGGCAGCGCGGTACAGGCGATAGATCCGCTTGTGGTTGACCTGCACGCCAGCACGCCGCAGCAGGATGTGCAGGCGGCGATAGCCAAAGCGCCGGCGCTCTTGGGCCAGTTCCACCAGTTGGGCTTGCAGCTCGGTGTTTTGCACACTGGCTCGCGGCTGGTAGCGCAACACCGAGCGGGACAGCCCGATCAACTGACAGGCACGACGCTCGGAGATGCCGGTTCGCGCCTGCATCTCCTGCACCGTCTCCCGCCGTGCTGTCGGGCTTACCCTTTTCCCCGGGCGACCACTTTCAGCGACTCGATGTCGAGATGGGCCTCGGCGAGCAACTTCTTCAATCGGCTGTTTTCCAGTTCAAGATCCTTCAACCGTTTGGCGTCCGCCACGGTCATACCGCCAAACTTGGCCCGCCAGGTGTAGAACGAGGCATCACTGAAGCCGTGTCGGCGACACAGTTCCTTCACCGGCACACCGGCCTCCGCCTGCTTGAGGAAGTCGAGAATCTGCTCTTCGGTAAAACGCTTTTTCACTGCCGTCTCCTGCTCGGAAAACGGACTCTACTAAGTTTGACGTGGTACTGAAATCGGGGGCAGGTCAACTGTATCAGTCACTGCATGCACGGCATGGCGTCCAGTGCTCAATGACTGACGGATATGACTGCTACCAGAACGCGCTAGCTGAGCGCATCACCGGAATCCTCAAAACAGAGCTGCTGCTGAGTAGCCCTGAAAATCTGGATCAGGCAAGGAAGATGGTTGCTGAAGCCGTGCAGATCTACAACACAGAGCGGCCTCACATGGCCCTGAAAAACAAAGCGCCCGATGCGGTGCATCGGGCGCTTTGAGACCTATCGGCCTACCTGAGCAGGTGGAAACCTATTTCAGGACTAGACACCCTCACTCACATCAACCTTCGCGCCCGGTCAGCCTTATGCTGGTCGGGCGTTTTTATGTATGCAGGCAAAGATGAAAGCAACGTCGACGCGACTGATCCTCCAAGCACGAACTGCCCTCGGTCGGCAGGCCGACGGTCTCACAGCCGAAGATTGCCGCGAGGGCAACCAGACGTTAGACGTTGGGTATCACGACTCTACGCTCGATGCCCCAGCCGATCCCCAAACGCTTCGCGACCTACTCCTGGCTCAGCTTGCAGCGTACTCGCTGGCGAGCAATTGCTTGTAGCTCTGGACACCGACCAGATGGGACATCAGGGCAGTGGCCTCCAGCCGATGGGTACGCGAAGAAAAGTGGCGAGTGATCAAAGCCTTAAACCTTGGGCTTCACGCCACCCTTGCGGCCGAGGCCGAAACCGACGCGGTACAGGTCAGGCATGTCAATACGTCCATCTTTTTTGGTCTCCAACAAGCCAAGACGCTGCAAATCTTCACGAACACCGTCCCAACCACGATCAACGTGCTGTGCTGGAAGACGCCCAGAGCTGATGCCTTGTGCTCCAGTGGGAAATCTCTCTTCCCATTTCCCCTTCACAGCATCGAATTCAGCAGGTACGTTCATGCCAGTCAATGCAGAAAGAACTTCGGGCACCCAGGGGTAGTCCTCAGCCATCTCCTGCACACGGATTTCCGAAGCTTTTTGGATGCCGCGCTTGATGCTCTCGAAGTGCAAGGCGTAGTCATGCTGTGGATAACGTTCTCTGGAGTCTTCTGCTGCTTGCTGGATTGCCGCGAGAAAGGATCTCGGCGATGTTTGCCCGCGCCCATCGGACAAATGCCCCACCGACCATGAGTAAGGCACGCCACGTCGCCTGTCCCGCCCCATCCATGGACCTGCCAACGTTTCAAAAGCCTTCTTCTGCACCTCAGATTCCAACTTCATCTCTGGAGCGACATGCCATACATCACCCTGCTCGATGCTTTTACAGACACGACGCATCTGTTCGCCTTGTACATCTGGAGCATTGATAAGCCGCTGCCAGAGCAACCCATGCAGATCATGTCTGGCCCACACCAGTTCAGCCTTAGTTGCAGTGAGCTTGGATGCGTCCGGGAAGTTGAAAACCGTACGCTCCGCCTGATCCTCACGCAAAAATACCTTGGCGTATAGCCCGGGGAAGGTTTTCAACCAAAGAACCGTGCGCAACAGGCCCCGCACGATGTCATCCATACGCCGCCAGTCTGAGCTCGTACGATCCAGCGCATCAAAGAGAATCAAACCTTGCCAATCACGTGGACGTTGCATCAGGCGCGCGGCTGCTTCCGGTTGTTTCTTTAGCCAATCGACTGTCTGTTGCCAGTCACTATTCGGAATGCTCTCGCTTTCTTTTTGGGCAACCCAGCGCAGAATCACTGCCCGCCATAAATCGTAGGGATCACCATTCTCGTCAAGGAAAGCGGAAAACACGTCGGCATTCGGATGGTTGTCGATGACCTCTGCATTGCTGAAGCCTGCAAAAACATGGATGCCTTTCAGCTCAGTGGCCACTGCCCCCAGTTGAGCGCGAAGCGATTCGGATTGCAGCGCCGCTGTCCAGAACGATTTACCTACCCCTCGACCTCCCACGACTATATGCGAATCAAGTCTCAATGCCTTGAGATGAGAGGGCGGTAGATACAGAGTCCCGACCTGCGGAGTTTCACCAAAGTTGCTGGTCTCAAGGGGCGCAGCCAAGATGGCTTCGCGCAGTTGTTGAGCTTGCGTCATGACGGTTTCCTCGAATCGGTGGCATCACTGACTCCACCGATCAGCGGCCCAAAGACAGATTGCACTTCTAGAGCGTCAATGGAGGAAAGCCGCCCCTGCAAAGATCGTAGGCCGGCAAAACTGCGGTGCCAGTTCACTGCCCACGGATAATGGGGAGCGCCTTCATCAGCCTCATCAAAATTCCATCCTTCAACAAAGTCTTCGACACGCCACTTCCCGTCTCCATTAGAAGTTGGTCCGATAGCCTCTGGCTTCGCAGGTGCTATCTCGTCATAGAGCGTATCAACAAAAATCCAGTAAGCGCTTTCACGTAAGCCCTCAAGATAAGTCACGCGATCCAGTTCGGGCACAATGGCACCAACAATCTTTAGACGTTCACGGATCGTCTCTGCAACATGGGCTCGTTGCCATTGCTCGAACAGCATCCGATAACCATTCCAAGTCTGCTCACCTTCCAGCGCAAACAGCAGAATCAGATTGGCACCGAGTTCAGTAATGCAAGCCGACGCAATTTCATCAATTCCAGAACGCGAGTCGATAAGGATCACATCAGGTTGGACACGCGCCTCCAAGGCTTGAAGCAAGCGTCCAAGTCGGGCGGACCACATTTCGCGCGTGCCATCTGCATGCAACTTTGGCATCCAGACGCGTCCCATCTTGGCAATGTATTCACCGTGATTAGTGCCATGTGCAGGCACAACATGAATTTCACCGTCATGGGAAAGATTACTAGTGGCCACCATGCTGTCAAAAACGGCATTGCCGTTGTCCACCAGATCCTCAACTAACCAATCGGTGATGCCGTACATTGGTTGGCGATCCGACGGTAATAGAGCGGAAGACAAGCCTGGAGACTCCAAGTCAAGGTCTAGCACCAGCACCCGCTTTCCAGCCTGGGCGAGGCTCCATGCGGTGGCAGCCAAGGCGGTGGAGCGACCTACCCCCCCTTGATAGAGAAAAAGACGATACGCGGAACGCTCTCCGTTTCAGGTGCGATGTATGACCAATTGGTTTCTGTTACAAGCCGATCCACCATCCACACATTGCCTAATTCGCTCAGAGCGAAATGAGATGCGCCCTGGCACGTCAGTTCCCGGCTCGCCTCATACAGAACGCCCGAACCGGCAGAATAGGCATGGGATGCAAGACGTTCAGATAGTTCCGTATAGATGGCTTCGAGCGCAGCTCGCTGAACCGCGTTGTCTCGGAGTTGTTCCGGCGCAATAAAGCGCACCCGACCGTTAAGGTCACGGTTGATAACCAGCCACTCCAACTGCGCAATCTTATCGCGGTGAGCAACCAGTATCTCGATTGAGAGAGGCAGGATTTGATCAAAGGTGGTCATAGCAAGCCCTCACGTTGTGCCTTGGCGATCAGACTGCGAACTGCCTGAGCACCTGCTTGATGCACCTGCGCTAGAACTTGATCGAAATTGGACTGATGTGCGTAGCGATCCGAGACATCCCAGTTGATGAAAGGATCATTAGCAGGCAATACGTAACCAACTCCTAGTGCGTGCCCGCTGCGGTAGCTCTCAAAACGCGCCCAGGCACCATTGGCGTGCACCCGATCCGAGAAATTGGAAGGCCGGTCTTTAGTCGCGTCGTAAGGCATCCCAAACGCCAACATCAGCCGCTTCAACCCACACTCTGCTGCCATGCCGTACAAATGATCGGCATTTGCCCAACGCTGAGCCTGCAACAAACGTTCGGCATCATCCCAATGACGCTCATGTGCATTCAGAAAATCCGCTTGCATGCAATCTCCCTTATTCGCCGAAGCGAAGATTATTGAGGCGCGCGCCCAACAGCTCGGCGGCAAAGTGCATCTCGGATTGCGTAAGCGTTATGATCATGAATGCGCTCCATTGCTGTCTTCGGCTGTCTCAGAGTGCACAATCGCAATGCCGTGGCGCTCGCAGTAGTCCCGAATGAGAACCTCGACCATATTCGCGATGGAGCGGTGTTCCAGATCCGCCGCAGTGCGAAGCGCTTCCTTCAGTCCGGGTTCGATACGAAATGTGAGCGTGGCGGTCTTGACGGTGGCCATAGGGTCTCCAGAAACCACTGCAAATGTACTGCATGCTACAGTACCGGCTTTATCTCGACAATTTGGGATATTCGGAATGCCTTGCCTGCCTTTCCACCTCCGAAGCTCCTAACAGCAATCACTTACGTGGCACTGCGCAAGATAGCTAAGCCCCCTGCGGAGGATTTGCGTACTGCCCCCACCTGGTCCATGACGGGATGGTGCGTGCCGATGACCACAAGCGTTCCGTCTGATGAGTATCTAACCAGCCGGGCACAACGCAAACGAAACGTGGGGGGGGACAAATAGATGAAAAATTCAGTTCCCCTTAAAAATCAAATCGTATGGCATTAAAAAAGCCGGCCACAAGCCGGCTTTTTTAATGCCTCCGCACAACCCCAGCCAATCACCGTTCTCTAGGCCTCCAGAAGCTTGCGGAACAGCCCGGCAAGTGTCGCCTGGCGCTCGAAGCCGATACCAGGCGATTGTGGCAATCCCGCCAGTCCCGAGGAAAACGGCAGGGCACCGGCGAAATCGTCGAATGGCCGGAAAGCCGACGGCGTAGCCTCCGCCCAGCCCAGGCGCAGGGCCGCCACCAGATGCAGGCTGAACAGTTGCCCGGCGTGCGGACGGAAGGCCGAGCGCGGCCAGCCACGGGCGCAGAGCGCGTCGAGTATCGCCAGGTAACCCGGCAGACCGTAGCAATGCACCGGGTCGAACAGCAGCACGTCACGCTCCCGCCGCAGGCCGCCGTAGGCATCGAGCAGGCGCGCCTCGGCCAGGGAGAACAGGGCCTCGCCCGCAGCGATGGGCCCCGGGTAGAAAGCCGCCACCTCGGCCTGGGTGGGAAAGTCGTGGGGATCGCAGATGTCCTCGAACCACCACAACCCCAGCGGCGCCAGGGCTTTCGCTGCGTCGACGGCGCCCCCCGCGTCGTAGCGGTTCATCGCGTCGACCGCCAGCCGCGAAGCGTCGCCGAGAACCCGCAACGCCGTGTCGATACGGCGCAGGTCCCGGTCCAGCCCGGCCGCGCCGATCTTGATCTTGGCGTGGGTGTAGCCGAGATCGACGAAGCGCCGCAGCTCCTCCTCCAGGCGCGCCAGGTCGTCGTGCGGATAGGGGTAGCCGCCGCTGGCGTAGACCGGTACGCGCCGCGGATAGTCCTGCGCCAGCCCCAGGCGTCGCGCCAGGAAGCGATGCAGCGGCAGCCCGGCGGCCTTGGCCGCGGCATCCCATAACGCCATGTCCAGGGCGCCCACCGCCACGCAGCGCTCGCCATGCCCGCCGGGTTTCTCGTCGCGCATCATCACGCTCCAGGCGCGGAACGGATCGATACCGCCGTCGTCGCCCAGCAGGCTGCCTGCCGGGGCCGCCAGCAGGCGCGGGGCGAAACGCTCGCGGATCAGTCCGCCCTGGGCGTAGCGCCCTACCGAAGCGTGGCCGTAGCCGACGACTCGCCGGCCGTCGCGCACGACATCGGTGCGCACCGCCACCAGGCTGGTGCTCAGCCCGCCCGCGGCGGCGGCCACCCCGGCGTAGCGGGACAGCGGAATGCTGCGTTCGTAGATTTCCTGGATTCGCATCGCTGGCCGGTTCCTCCTCGATCCGCCCTCCTTCACCTTAGCCAAGCTCGCCGCGACGGTCGCCCGACCGGCTGTCCCGACCTTCCGCCGATTTGCCCGGCCCCCGCCCCTCTGCTAGTGTCGCGGGGTTTTGAACACCTCGCCGAGACTCCCCCGATGGCCCGCAAGAAAACCCTCGATTTCGAACAGTCCCTCACCGAGCTGCAAACCCTGGTGGAACGCCTGGAAAGCGGCGAGCTGTCGCTGGAAGAGTCGCTGGGCGCCTTCGAGCAGGGTATCCGCCTGACCCGCGAATGCCAGGCCTCGCTGAGCCAGGCCGAGCAGAAGGTGCAGATCCTTCTCGAGCGCGACGGCGAACTCAGCGAAGCGCCGTTCGAAACGGAAGGCGACGAGGCATGATCGCGGCGTACCAGGCGCGCTGCCAGGCGCGCGTCGACGGCGCCCTGGACGCCCTGTTCGTCGCCCCTCGCGAAGAGCTGCATCGCCTCTACCAGGCGATGCGCTACAGCGTCATGAACGGCGGCAAGCGGGTCCGCCCGCTGCTCGCCTACGCCGCCTGCGAAGCCCTTCAAGGCGAGGCGCAGCGTGCCGACGCCGCGGCCTGCGCGGTGGAGCTGATCCATGCTTACTCGCTGGTCCACGACGACCTGCCGGCGATGGATGACGACGACCTGCGCCGCGGCCAGCCGACCACCCACCGGGCCTTCGACGAAGCCACCGCGATCCTCGCCGCCGACGGGCTGCAGGCGCTGGCCTTCGAAGTGCTCGCCGACGGCCGGCGCAATCCGCAGGAACCTGCCGTCTGTCTGGAAATGCTCACCCACCTGGCCCGCGCCGCCGGTTCCGCCGGCATGGTCGGCGGCCAGGCGATCGACCTCGGCTCGGTCGGCGTGGCGCTCGACCAGGCGGCCCTGGAGGTCATGCACCGGCACAAGACCGGCGCTCTGATCGAAGCCAGCGTGCGCCTCGGCGCCCTCGCCAGCGGCCGCGCCGAGGCCGCCACCCTGGCCGCCCTGGAGCGCTACGCCCAGGCGATCGGCCTGGCCTTCCAGGTACAGGACGACATCCTCGACGTGGAAAGCGACACCGCGACCCTCGGCAAGACCCAGGGCAAGGACCAGGCGCACAACAAGCCCACCTACCCCGCCCTGCTCGGCCTGGAGGCCGCCAAGGCCTATGCCCTGGAGCTGCGCGACCAGGCCCTCGCGGCCCTCGAAGGCTTCCCGGCGAGCGCCGACCCGCTGCGCCAGCTGGCCCGCTATATCGTCGAGCGGCGCAACTGACCGACGGGTCGTCGCAAGACCCCGGCAAAGGTAGGGGTTGCCTTGCTTGGGCGTGGCCGGTGCATCAGGTAAACTGCTGCCCTCTCCGGATTGCATAACGACAGCCTGATGCCCAAGACGCTCCATGAGATTCCCCGCGAGCGCCCCGCCACGCCCCTGCTCGACCGCGCCTCTTCGCCGGCCGAGCTGCGCCGGCTGGGCGAGGCGGACCTGGAAACCCTGGCCGACGAGCTGCGCCAGTACCTGCTGTATACCGTCGGCCAGACCGGCGGTCACTTCGGCGCCGGCCTCGGCGTGGTCGAACTGACCATCGCCCTGCATTACGTCTTCGACACTCCGGACGACCGCCTGGTCTGGGACGTCGGCCACCAGGCCTATCCGCACAAGATCCTCACCGAGCGCCGCGAGCTGATGGGCACCCTGCGCCAGAAGGACGGCCTGGCCGCCTTCCCGCGTCGCGCCGAGAGCGAATACGACACCTTCGGCGTCGGTCATTCCAGCACCTCCATCAGCGCCGCCCTCGGCATGGCCATCGCCGCCCGCCTGCAGGGCAAGGAGCGCAAGTCGGTGGCGGTGATCGGCGACGGCGCGCTGACCGCCGGCATGGCCTTCGAGGCGCTCAACCATGCCTCGGAAGTCGACGCCGACATGCTGGTGATCCTCAACGACAACGACATGTCGATCTCGCACAATGTCGGCGGACTCTCCAACTACTTGGCGAAGATCCTCTCCAGCCGCACCTACAGCAGCATGCGCGAGGGCAGCAAGAAGGTCCTCTCGCGCCTGCCCGGGGCCTGGGAGATCGCCCGCCGCACCGAGGAATACGCCAAGGGCATGCTGGTCCCCGGCACCCTGTTCGAGGAACTCGGCTGGAACTACATCGGCCCGATCGACGGCCACGACCTGCCGACCCTGGTCGCCACCCTGCGCAACATGCGCGACATGAAGGGCCCGCAGTTCCTTCACGTGGTGACCAAGAAAGGCAAGGGCTTCGCCCCGGCCGAGCTGGACCCCATCGGCTACCACGCGATCACCAAGCTGGAAGCCCCGGCAGCGCGCCGAAGAAGACCGGTGGCCCGAAGTACTCCAGCGTCTTCGGCCAGTGGCTGTGCGACATGGCCGCCCAGGACGCGCGCCTGCTCGGCATCACCCCGGCGATGAAGGAAGGCTCCGACCTGGTGGCCTTCAGCGAACGCTACCCGGAACGCTACTTCGACGTCGCCATCGCCGAGCAGCACGCCGTGACCCTGGCCGCCGGCATGGCCTGCGAGGGCATGAAGCCGGTGGTGGCGATCTACTCGACCTTCCTCCAGCGCGCCTACGACCAGCTGATCCATGACGTCGCCGTGCAGCACCTCGACGTGCTCTTCGCCATCGACCGCGCCGGCCTGGTCGGCGAGGACGGACCGACCCACGCCGGCAGCTTCGACATCTCCTACCTGCGCTGCATCCCCGGCATGCTGGTGATGACCCCCAGCGACGAGAACGAGCTGCGCAAGCTGCTCACCACCGGCTACCTGTTCGACGGCCCGGCCGCGGTGCGCTATCCGCGCGGCAGCGGCCCCAACCACCCGATCGATCCCGACCTGCAGCCGGTGGAGATCGGCAAGGGCGTGGTCCGCCGCCGTGGCGGCAAGGTCGCCCTGCTGGTCTTCGGCGTGCAACTGGCGGAGGCGATGAAGGTCGCCGAAGGGCTCGACGCCACGGTCGCCGACATGCGTTTCGTCAAACCCCTCGACGAAGCCCTGGTGCGCGAACTGGCGGGCAGCCACGAACTGCTGGTGAGCATCGAGGAAAACGCGGTGATGGGCGGCGCCGGCTCGGCGGTCGGCGAGTTCCTCGCCCGCGAGGGCCTCGAAGTCCCGCTGCTGCAACTGGGCCTGCCCGATTACTACGTCGAGCACGCCAAGCCCAGCGAGATGCTCGCCGAGTGCGGCCTGGATGCCGCCGGCATCGAAAAAGCCGTGCGCCAGCGCCTCGACCGGCAGTAGCGCCAAACCCAGCGACAACGGCGGATAACCGCGTTGCGGTTATTCGCCCTCCCCCCAATTGCCCGTAGGGCGAATAACGCCGCCGGCGTTATCCGCCGATACACCGCCATGCCGACACGCACCGCGTGGCAGCGACAACGCCACCGGCGTCATCCGCCGGTACAGCGCGATACCGGCAGCACTCAGCGCGCCCCGGCGAGCGAGCGGCAGAGCTTCTCGGTCGCCGCCAGCATGGCGAAGCTCGGCCGTTCGAGGTTCTTGTCTTCGATCCGGTACAGCTGTCCGCGCCGCGTCGCCGCCAGCGCCGGCCACTGACGCCAGAGTTCCAGCTGGGCGTGACTGCCAGCCACGATGACCGCCGGATCGCGCGCCAGCACCGCTTCGACGCTGACCTGCGGCGCCGGTTGCGGCAGATCGTCGAACAGGTTCTCGGCGCCACAGACGCGCAGCGCATCGCTGATCACCTGGCGTCCGCCGATGGTGTACAGCGGCCGGTCCCAGACCTGGTAGAACACCTTCAGCGGCTTGTCCCGCCGGTAGCGCTCGGCCAGGCGCCGCATGCCTTCGCGGAACCTGGCCGACAACCGCTGGCCGGCCTCGGCCTCGCCCAATGCCTCGCCCAGCGAAGCCAGTTGCCGAGCCAGTTCGTCGAGGTTGTGCGGTTCGGCGATGAAGAGGGAGATGCCGAAATCGCGCAGACGCTGCAACTGCGCCTCGGGCACGCTGCCCGGCCAGACCAGGATCAGATCGGGTTGCAGCTCGAGCAGGCGTTCGAGGTTGACCTGGCCGTAGCGGCCGACGGAAGGCAGGTCCCGGATCGCCGCCGGCCGTTCGCCGCCGTCCAGCACGCCGACCAGGCGGCCCGCGGCGCCGAGTTCGAGCACGCTATCGGTCAACGAAGGCGCCAGGCTGACCACCCGCTGCGCCGCCCCGGCGGAAAGGCTGAGGAGCAGGCAGGCAAGCAGCCAGAACGAACGCATCAGCCCAGTTGACGCGGAATACGGTAGAGCCAGAACAGCACCAGGCTGGTGATCCCGAGCAGGATCAGCGCGACGCCGTTGAGCCCGGCGAACATGCCCGGCACGGCGATCCAGGCCGGCAGGCTGGCGCCCAGCAGGGCCTTGCGGCGCACCTGGGCCAGGCTGCTCCAGGCGGCGGCTTCCTCCGGCGTATCCAGCGCTTTCTGGGTGGCGATGAGGCCACGCTTGTAGGCACCGAACAGCGGCAGGTTGACGAACATCGACAGCAGCGCGGCGATGAACAACGGCATCGCCAGGCCATGGGGAAGGGGTTGCAGTGCGCCGAGGAAGAACTCGACCAGGATCAGCGGCAACAGCGCCAACGCCAGCTGCAACCACCAGGCGCGTCCCAGCGCGCCGCGGGCTTGCTGGCGACTCACGTGGTTTCCGCCTCGCCCTGGTGCAGGCTGCCGAGCATGTGGCCGAGCTTGCCGGCCTTGGTCGCCAGGTAGCGCCTGTTGTGCTTGTTCAGGCCCTTCTGCAGCGGCACGCGCTCGGCCACGGTGACGGCATAGCTTTCCAGCGCCTTGACCTTGCGCGGATTGTTGGTCATCAGGCGCAGGGAGGAAACGCCCAGGTGCGCGAGCATCGGCTGGCACATGGCGTAGTCGCGCTGGTCGGCGCCGAAGCCCAGTTGCAGGTTCGCCTCGACGGTGTCGGCGCCGCCATCCTGCAGCTCGTAGGCGCGGATCTTGTTCAGCAGGCCGATGCCGCGGCCTTCCTGGCGCAGGTAGAGGAGCACGCCGCGGCCTTCCTCGGCGATCGCGGCGAGCGCGCCTTCCAGCTGGAAACCGCAATCGCAGCGCAGGCTGAACAGCGCGTCGCCGGTCAGGCATTCGGAATGCAGGCGGCCGAGCACCGGCGCGCCATCGGCGATGTCGCCCATGGTCAGGGCCACATGCTCCTTGCCACTCTCCTCGTCGAGGAAGCCGTGCATGGTGAATTCGCCGAAGGGAGTCGGCAGTTTGGAGGCGGCGACGAACACGACGGACACCGGGGAACTCCTAGGGAAACGGAAGTCCGCCATTGTACCAGCAGCGTCCGGCGCCCGGTCAGTTCGAAATGCCGCAAATACCTATCGAGATGGACGATGGATAGAATCCCGGGTTATGAACGACCGGCGTTCAATGCTTGGCCTCGATAAGCAGCATCCCCTGCTCCTCGCGCCAACGCACCCGGTTGAGGAAGCTCATGCCGAGCAGGGCTTCGGTCGGATGATCGCCTTCGATCACCGCCGCCTCGACGCCCAGCACTTCGATGCCGCCGATCTTCACCCGGTCCAGGGTCACCCGCCAGCCGCGCGAGGTGCCACTGGCGGTGGAGGCGACCATCGGCTTGCCGGCCACCCGGTAGTCGATGCCCAGGCGGCGCGCCTCGTTCTCGTTCATGGCGATGCTGGTGGCGCCGGTATCCACCAGGAACTGCATGTTCTGCCCGTTCACCGACCCCGCCACCCAGTAGTGCCCGCCGGTACCTCGGGCGATGCTGAAGGCCTGCCGCTGCGGCGTCGAGTAGCCGGCCTCGTTGTACTCGCGGCTCAACTCGTAGGTGCGTTCGACGCCATCGACCCGCAGCACCGCCTTGCGACTGTCGGCGCTGACCACCTGGACGCCCTGCGGGCCGGTCTGGCCGACCCTGACCAGCTTGCGCTGGCCGTCGACGTTGAGCACCGCCGCGCCAGGAAACAGGCCGACCACGAACACCTGGGGCGCAGCCAGCGAGGGCAGCGCGAGAATGCTGGAAAACAGGGCGACGCACAGGCGCGGCATGGAATCACTCCTTGGGTGGCAGGATCGCCTGCAACGGCGCGTAGGGCCAGTTCCAGCGGGCGAAGATGCGTTCCAGCTCGCCGCTGGCGTGCAGCCGCCGCATGCGCCGGTCGAACAGCGCCAGCAGCTCGCGGCCCCTGGGGGTATCGGAGAAGCCAAGATACAACGGCAGCCGGGTGACGTCGGTGATGCGGTACTCAGCCGCCAGCGCTCCGGCTCCGGCGAGCATTTCTTCCAGTTCCGGACGTGAATCGATGAAGTAGTCGACCCGGTGGTTGAGCAGCATCGGCAGCACCGAGGTGCGGCGCTGCACCTCGCTGTGCGGGGCCAATGGGATATAGCGGGCGAAGGCGTAGCCACGCATCCAGGCCAGGCGGAACCGGCTCAGGCCTTCGAGTGGCGGCGGCGGGTTGTCCCTCAGGGAAAGCACGGCGATCGGATCGACGTCATAGGGCCAGCGAGGGTAGAGCGCTTCGTCGACTTCCCCGCGGTAGGCGCCGACCCAGGCGTCGGCCTCGCCACGCAGGACCAGGCCGACCGCCCGGGTATAGGGCTCGTTGGCGATGCGCAGGCGCACCCCGGCCGGCTCGTAGACCGCGCGCAGCAAGTCCCAGGCGACCCCGCGACCATCCTCCTGGGTGTAGCGCGTCCAGGTTTCGCTGACCACGCGGATCTCGCCGGGAGCGGACGCGGCAGACGCGACAGCGGACAACAGCCACAGGCAGCAGAACAGGACGAGCAGACGCATGGGAGGCCTCAGACCAGCCAGTGTACCCATCCCCAGACTAGACCCTGCATGACCAGCCAGGCGAATACCCCGGCCAGGACGTCGTCGAGCATGATGCCGACGCCGCCGTGCACGTTGCGGTCAACCCAGCTGATCGGCCAGGGCTTGAGGATATCGACGATGCGGAACACGACGAAGCCGACCAGCAGCCACCACCAGCCCTCCGGCACCAGCCAGAGGGTTATCCACATGCCGACCATCTCGTCCCAGACGATGCCCTCGTGGTCATGCACGCGCAGGTCGTCGGCGACCTTGCCGCACAGCCAGAAGCCGAACAGCATGGTGACTCCCAGCATCAGCCAGTAGCCCCAGTCCGGCAGCATCTGCCACAGCGGGATGAACGGGATGGCCACCAGCGAACCCCAGGTACCCGGTGCCTTGGGCAGGGTACCGGAGCCGAAGCCGAAGGCGAGGAAATGCCAGGGATTGCGCCAGACCGACGGCGGCACCGGCTGCGCCGGCGCCTGATCAGGATGCTCAGTCACGTTGGGTTCCGAAATGTTGGTAGCCGGCCGCGGCCGGCGTGAGTTCCTTTCCGCTGGCGTCGAGCAGGTGCACCCCCTGCCCCACCTCGACCCGGCCGATGACCGCCATGGCCGGCCAGGCGGCACGAATCTCGTCGAGGTGCGCGGGCGGCAGGGTGAAGGCCAGCACATAGTCGTCGCCGGCGGCCAGTTGCTGGCGCAAGGCTTCCTCGCCGACGAGCAGGCCGCTCAACGCGGCGCTCGCCGGCAAGCGCTGGCATTCGACCAGCAGGGCGACGCCGGAAGCGCGGGCGATATGTCCGCAGTCGGCGAGCAGCCCGTCGGAGATGTCCAGGGCGGCGCTGGCCTTGCCGCGCAGGGCGAGGCCCAGCTCGAATTGCGGGGCCGGCGTCCAGTAGCGCGCCAGCAGGGGCTCGGCCACCTCGGCGGGCGCCGATCTTCGCTCCAGCACCAGTTCCAGCGCCGCTCCAGCCTCGCCGAGCGGGCCACCGACGCAGAGCAGGTCGCCCGGGCGCGCACCGGCGCGGGTCAGCGCCTGGCCGGCCGGCACCCTGCCGAACACGGTCAGGGTCATGCTCAGCGGGCCGCGCGTGGTGTCGCCGCCGACCAGGACCAGGCCACATTGCCGGGCCATGGCGTCGAGGCCGCGGGCGAAGCCCTGCAGCCACTCGGCGTCGGCCTGCGGCAGGGTCAGGGCCAGGGTGAAGGCCAGGGGCGCGGCGCCCATCGCCGCCAGGTCGCTGGCGGACACCGCCAGGGCGCGCTGGGCAAGAAGGAAAGGGTCGCAACCGGCGGGGAAATGCACACCTTCCACCAGGGTATCGGTGGAGACCGCCAGCTGTTCGCCGGCTGGCGGCGCCAGCAGGGCGCAGTCGTCGCCGATGCCGAGGGCCACGCCCTCCGCCTGCGCCGCGCAGGCGGCCGCGGCGAAGAAGCGGCGGATCAGCTCGAACTCACCCATGACGCCGCCGGCGCGGGATCAGCGCTTGCCGCCGCGCAGCTCGGCGGCGCGCAGGCGCGGCGCCAGCTTGTCGAGCACGCCGTTGACGAACTTGTGGCCGTCGGTGGCGCCGAAGGTCTTGGCCAACTCGATACCCTCGTTGATCACCACCTTGTAGGGCACGTCGATGCGGTTGCGCAGCTCGTAGGTGGACAGCCGCAGGATGGCCAGCTCGACCGGGTCGATCTCGGCCAGCGGGCGGTCCAGGCAGGGCTCGAAGGTGGAGTCCAGCTCGCTCTTCTGCCGCGGCACGCCGTGCAGGATCTCGTGGAAGTAGGCGCCGTCGACCTCGGAGAAGTCGTTGTCGGTACGGAACTGCGCCTCGATCTCGTGCAGGGGCTGGCCGGCGATCTGCCAGGAATACAGGGCCTGGACGGCCAGGCTGCGGGCCTTGCGGCGAGCGGCGGTCTTGCCTTTGGGCGGCTTGGCTGCCGGGCTGCCGCTGTCTTGATTGCTCACTTGGCCTCCAACTGCGCCAGCAGGCTGACCATTTCCAGGGCCGACAGCGCTGCTTCCGCGCCCTTGTTGCCGGCCTTGGTGCCGGAGCGCTCGATGGCCTGCTCGATGGAGTCGACGGTGAGGACGCCGAAGGCGACCGGGATGCCGAACTGCAGGGACACCTGGGCCAGGCCCTTGGTGCACTCGCCGGCCACGTATTCGAAGTGCGGGGTGCCGCCACGGATCACCGCGCCGAGGGCGATGATGGCGTCGAAGCCGCCCTGCTGGGCGACCTTCTGGGTCACCAGCGGAATCTCGAAGGCGCCCGGGGCGCGGATGATGGTGATCTCGCTTTCAGCCACGCCGTGGCGGACCAGGGCGTCGACGGCGCCGCTGACCAGGCTTTCCACGACGAAGCTGTTGAAGCGGCCGACCACCAGGGCGTAGCGGCCTTTGGGAGCAATGAAGGTACCTTCGATGGTCTTCAGGGTCATGAGCAGGTCTCATCTGTTAAAGAGCCGGGGCGCCGTTGCGCCCCGAGCGAAAAGGGTCGAAAGGTCCGTCCAGCATAGCGCCCGCCGCGATCTTGCACGCGGCGGGCGGGACAGGCCTTATTCGGCGGGCAGGTATTCTACAACTTCCAGGTCGAAACCGGATATCGCATTGAAGCGCATCGGCGCGCTCAGCAGGCGCATCTTGCGCACGCCGAGGTCGCGCAGGATCTGCGAGCCGGCACCCACGGTGCTGTAGGTGGTGGTGGCCTTGGGCGCCGGGGCCGGCGCCGAAGCGATCTCGCGGACGTGCGCGAGCAGGTCGTCGCCGCCGATCTGGTGGCCGAGCAGCAGCACCACGCCGCTGCCCGCCTCGGCGACCTTGGTCATCGCCGCGCGCAGGCTCCAGCGGCCCGGCTGGTTGACCTGCAGCAGGTCGCGCAGCGGGTCCATGTTGTGCACGCGGACCAGGGTCGGCTCTTCCGCGCAGACCTTGCCGAGGGTCAGCGCCAGGTGCACGTCGCCCTCCACCGAGTCGCGGTAGGTGATCAGGTTGAAGTGCCCCAGTTCGCTGTCCAGCGGCTGCTCGGCGATGCGCTCCACGGTGCGCTCGTGGATCAGCCGATAGTGGATCAGGTCGGCGATGGTGCCGATCTTGATCCCGTGCTCGGCGGCGAACGCCTCCAGCTCGGGCCGGCGGGCCATGCTGCCGTCGTCGTTCATCACCTCGCAGATCACCCCGGACGGCTCGAACCCGGCCATCCGCGCCAGGTCGCAGGCCGCCTCGGTATGCCCGGCGCGCGCCAGGGTACCGCCCGGCTGGGCCATCAGCGGGAAGATGTGGCCGGGGCTGACGATGTCGGCGGCCACCGCGTTCTTCGCCGCCGCGGCCTGCACGGTGCGGGCGCGGTCGGCGGCGGAGATGCCGGTGGTGACGCCCTCGGCGGCCTCGATGGAGACGGTGAACTTGGTGCCGAAGCCGGAGCCGTTGCGCTGCACCATCAGCGGCAGGCCGAGGCGCTCGCAACGCTCGCGGGTCATCGGCATGCAGACCAGGCCGCGGGCATGCTTGACCATGAAGTTGATGTCTTCGGTGCGGACGCATTCGGCGGCCATGATCAGGTCGCCTTCGTTCTCGCGATCCTCGTCATCCATCAGGATGACCATCTTGCCTTGGCGGATGTCTTCGATCAGTTCGTCAATCGTGTTGAGTGCCATGGGCACCCCCTTGTGCAATTCGTGGGTTACTTGAGAAAACCGTTCTCGGCGAGAAACGCTTCGCTGATGCCGGATACGCTGGGCTCGGCGGCCTTGTCGCCGAGCAGCAGGCGTTCCAGGTAACGCGCCAGCAGGTCGACCTCGAGATTGACCCGGCGCCCGGGCTGGTACTCGGCCATGATGGTTTCGCTGAGCGTATGCGGGACGATGGTCAGTTCGAACTCCGCGCCGTTCACCGCGTTCACCGTGAGGCTGGTGCCGTCGACGGTGATCGAACCCTTGTGCGCCATGTACCTGGCCAGTTCGCGCGGGGCGCGCACGGTGAACTGGATGGCGCGGGCGTTCTCCTCGCGCTTGAGCACCTCGCCAACGCCGTCGACATGGCCGCTGACCAGGTGCCCGCCGAGGCGGGTGGTCGGCGTCAGGGCCTTTTCCAGGTTCACCCGGCTACCCACCTTCAGGTGCTGGAAGGCGGTGCGCGCCAGGCTCTCGCGGCTGACGTCGGCCCAGAAGCCATCGCCGGGCAGGTCCACCGCGGTGAGGCAGACGCCGTTGACCGCGATGCTGTCGCCGAGCTTGACATCGCCCAGGTCGAGCTTGCCGGTGGCGATGTAGACCCGCAGGTCGCCGCCCTTGGGCGTCATCGCGCGGATGCTGCCGATCGACTCGATTATGCCGGTGAACATGCGACCTCCCGTTTTTCCGCCGCACAGGCGCGCAGCCCGGCCGGCGCGACGCCGAGCGGCCTACATGCCATAGCGCGGGTATTCCAAGATGAAGACATATGACGAACTCCTGTTTCGTGAAAAACAGGGCTTTTTGGATCGAAGGGGATCTTGCGGGCGCACGCGGTACGCCCAGGCAGGCAATCCCGTTCTCTCTTTATCCGGACTATGACCGTCGGCCCCGGAATCGCACCGGATCTGCTGACCTTGTCGTCCGGCGGTGGCCGGTCCGGCAAGCGCTCGCGGGCTAGGCGCGTTGCGCGCCATTACCGCCGGTGGGGACTTTCACCCCGCCCTGAGAACGTTACGGCCACCGAGATGGCCGTGTGGCGTTTTACCACAGTTGCGCCGCTTGTGCATCGTCCTGCGCGTCGCCGCGCAGCGAAGTTCAGGCGTCCTGCGGACGGGGCCGCGCGGTGACCAGCCAGTCGTCGCCCACCGCGCGGATGTCGTCGATCTCCAGCTCCGCCGCATCGGCCATCCGCGCCAGCGGCCAGTCGAGCAAAGGACGGGCGCTGGAGCCGAGGAACTTCGGTGCGACGAATAGCCGGTACTCATCCACCAGCCCCAGCCGGGCGAAGGCGCCGGCCAGGCGCGGGCCGGCCTCCACCAGCACTTCGTTGGCACCGCGCGCCGCCAGTTCCAGGAGCAGCTTGTGCAGGTCGACGTGGCCCTCGGCGGAGGGCAGCGCCAGCAGTTCGTGGCCGGCATCCTGGAAGCGTTCGCGCGCGGAGGCGGCGGCGCAGGTCGCCACCAGCGCCGGGCCGGCCTGGTAGAACGCCGACTCCAGCGGCACCCGCAGGCGCCCGTCGACCAGCACCCGCAACGGCTGGCGAGCCGCGGCGAGCGCGGTAAGCTCGGCGTTCAGGCCCAGTTCGTCGGGGCGTACGTTGAGCCGCGCATCGTCCGCCAGCAGCGTATCGGCGCCGGACAACACCACGCTTGAGCGAGCGCGCAAGCGCTGCACCGCCGAACGCGCGGCGGGGCCGGTGATCCACTGGCTTTCCCCGCTGGCCATGGCGGTGCGCCCGTCCAGGCTCATCGCCAGCTTGACCCGGACGAACGGCAGGCCATGTTCCATGCGCTTGATGAAACCGATGTTGAGTTCCCGCGCCTCGGCCTCGAGGACCCCGCTGTGCACCGCGATGCCTGCCTGCATCAGACGCAGCAGGCCGCGGCCGGCAACCTCGGGGTTTGGATCCTGCATCGCCGCGACCACCCGCGCCACCCCGGCGCCCACCAGCGCATCGGCGCACGGCGGGGTGCGGCCGAAGTGGCTGCAGGGCTCGAGGGTCACGTAGGCGGTGGCGCCGCGTGCCTTCTCGCCGGCCTGGCGCAGGGCATGGACCTCGGCGTGCGGCTCGCCGGCGCGGACGTGCCAGCCCTCGCCGACCACCTGGCCGTCCCTGACCAGCACGCAGCCGACGCGCGGATTCGGATGGGTGGAGTACAGCCCCTGGCGCGCCAGCTCCAGGGCGCGGGCCATGTACAGCGGGTCGGCGGCGTTCATTCCTTGGCCGGCTCGCGGGCGAGGCGTTCGATCTCCTCGCGGAATTCGTTGAGGTCCTGGAAGCGCCGGTAGACCGAGGCGAAGCGGATGTAGGCGACTTCGTCGAGCTTCTGCAGCTCGGCCATCACCAGTTCGCCCAGCACCCGCGACTTGATCTCGCGCTCGCCGGTGGCGCGCAGCTGGTGCTTGATGTGGCCGATGGCCGCTTCCAGGCGTTCGACGCTGACCGGACGCTTCTCCAGGGCACGCTGCATGCCGGCGCGCAGCTTGTCCTCGTCGAACGGCTGGCGGCTGCCGTCCTGCTTGATCAGACGCGGCATGACCAGCTCGGCGGTCTCGAAGGTGGTGAAGCGTTCGCCGCAGGCCAGGCACTCGCGGCGCCGGCGCACCTGATCGCCCTCGGCGACCAGTCGCGAGTCAATCACTTTGGTGTCATGGGCACCGCAGAAGGGACAATGCATGGTGCAGGTACAGGCGTAGCTGAAGGAAGCCGCATGGTAGCGCATCCGCGCCCGGCCGAGCACCCGCAGAATCGACCGGCGCCGGCGCGATGGGAAAGGCGGGAGGAATCGGACGTTGCGGCCCACGCGAAGCGCGACAAGAATCACACTTTGCGCTATACAAGCGCCGCCCCGGATTCCACCGCCATGGAGCAGCCCATGACCCTGCGCCCGATCGCCCTGCTGGCTTTTCTTCTCCTCGCCGCTTGTTCCAGCGACAAGCCGAAGCCCGCGCCGACACCGCCAGTCCCGCGCAGCGTGAGCATGGTCGAGCCGGTGCTGCCGGCCCACCTGCGCGAGCTGAGCGGAACCCTGAGCAGCGTCCAGGGCAGCCTGCCGCGCGGCAGCGAGGTGCAGATGGCGCTGCTGGTGATCGACGAGCGCGACCGCCCGCAGCGACTGCTGGCCAGCGAGACGGTGCTGGCCTCCGGCGAACTCATGCCCTTCCGCCTGCCTTTCAACCCTGAATCCTTCCCGCCGGCCGGCGGCGCGCTGCGCGTCGAACTGCACGCCCGGGTGATCCAGTCCGGCCAGTTGGCCTGGCGCCTGCACCCGTTGCGGATCGCCCAGCCGACCACCCAGGCCCTCGGCGAACTGCGCCTGGTACGCGCACCGTGACGGCACCGCAAGCCCTGACCCAGGCGCTGGGCGAACTGCTCGGCGACGCCCGGCTCAGCGCCACCGCGCTGCCCGGCACCGACCTGCGCCTGTGGCTGATCGACGCGCGGAACATGGACCGCCAGTTCAGTCCGGAGGAAACCCGCCGCATCCTCGAGGAGCCGCCGTACTGGTGCTTCTGCTGGGCCAGCGGGCTGGTCCTGGCGCGCTGGCTGGCGGAGCGCCCGCAGTGGGTCCGCGGCAAGCGCGTGCTGGACTTCGGCAGCGGCTCCGGGGTGGCGGCGATCGCCGCGGCCCGCGCCGGCGCCGCCGAGGTGGTGGCCTGCGACCTGGATCCCCTGGCGCTGGCGGCGAGCCGGGCGAACGCCGAACTGAACGGAGTGGCGCTGAATTATTCGGCGGACTTCTTCGCCGAAGACGATCGCTTCGACCTGATCCTGGTCGCCGACGTGCTCTATGACCGCGCCAACCTGCCGCTGCTCGACCAGTTCCTCAGTCGCGGCCGCCAGGCGCTGGTCGCCGACTCGCGGGTGCGTGACTTCCGTCATCCGCTGTACCGGCGCCTGGACGTGCTCGACGCCTGTACCTGGCCGGACCTCGCCGAGCCCGCCGAATTCCGCCTGGTCAGCCTGTATCACGCCGAACGCGGGCAAGCCTGAGGCACGGGCTTGTTTGCGCGCGGCGCGCCCCCACTTATAGTGGTCACCACCTTGCGTTTCCGAGAATCGACATGAGCGATACGCCCTACATCTTCGACGTCACCGGCGCCAACTTCGAGCAGCTGGTCATCGAGAACTCGTTCCACAAGCCGGTCCTGGTGGACTTCTGGGCCGACTGGTGCGCCCCGTGCAAGGCGCTGATGCCGCTGCTGGCGCAGATCGCCGAGTCCTATCAGGGCGAATTGCTGCTGGCCAAGGTCAACTGCGACGTCGAGCAGGACATCGTGATGCGCTTCGGCATCCGCAGCCTGCCGACCGTGGTCCTGTTCAAGGATGGCCAGCCGGTCGACGGCTTCGCCGGCGCCCAGCCCGAGTCGCAGATCCGCGCCCTGCTGGAACCCCATGTGAAAGCCCCGGCGCTACCCGACGAAGACCCGCTGGAAGTGGCCCAGGCGCTGTTCGCCGAAGGTCGCATCGGCGACGCCGAAGCGACCCTGAAGGCCCTGCTGGCGGAGCACAACGACAACCCCGCTGCGCTGATCCTCTACGCCCGCTGCCTGGCCGAGCGCGGCGAACTGGAAGAGGCGCAGGCCATCCTCGACGCGGTGAAGAGCGACGAGCACAAGCAGGCCCTGGCCGGCGCCCGCGCGCAGCTGACCTTCCTGCGCCAGGCCGCCGACCTGCCCGACGCCGCCGAGCTGAAGAGTCGCCTGGCGAACGACGCCGGCGACGACGAGGCCGCCTACCAGCTGGCCATCCAGCAGCTCGCCCGGCAGCAGTACGAAGCGGCGCTGGATGGCCTGCTCAAGCTGTTCCTGCGCAACCGCGGCTACCAGGACGACCTGCCGCGCAAGACCCTGGTACAGGTGTTCGACCTGCTCGGCAACGACCACCCGCTGGTCACCACCTATCGCCGCAAGCTCTACCAGGCGCTCTACTGAGTGGTCCGGGCCCCGTCCGCGGGGCTCACTCTTCCTGCCAGACGAATACCTGGGTACCGTCGACCACCTCGACCCTGACCCGCGCGTTGTGCCGCAGGCGCACCAGCAGATGCTTGGCGGCCCCGGCGTTGCCGGTGAAGGCCTGCAGTTCCGCGAGCAGTTGCGGTCCCTCGATCCGTCCACTGCCGCGCAGCAGGTCGATGGCAGCCTGCCACAGGCGATCCTGCGGCGCTTCCGCCACCGGCGTCCTGGCCGCCGCGGCCTGCGGCTCGCCCGGCGGCGGCGGGGGCAAGTGTTGCGCCAGCTGGCGCCAATCCTCGGCGTCCAGCTCCAGGGTCAGGTCCACCGGCCAATCGCCGATGCTTCCGCGAATCCGCACCATCTCGTTTCTCCACAAGCGAATCGCGCCATGCTCCCACGTCGGCGCGAATGGACCAAATCAACCAGGCTAGGCAGGCGGAAAAATTCGTTATAACGTAACGAATCATTTCCCATCCTTGCCGGAGTCCTGTCCATGCGCCCACTGCTGTTAGCCCTCGCCTTGCTGCCGTTCGCCGTCCAGGCCCATGACGATCATGACCATGACCACGCCCACGGCAGCCTCGGCAAGCACGAGCACGGCGTAGCCCAGTTGAACGTGGCGCTGGACGGCAAGAGCCTCGAACTGGAGCTGGACAGCCCGGCGATGAACCTGGTCGGCTTCGAGCATGCCGCCAGCAGCGAAGCGGACAAGGCCGCCGTGACCAAGGCCCGCGCACAGCTGGAAAAACCGCTGGAGCTGTTCGCCCTGCCGGTCACCGCCGGCTGCTCGGTGGCCAGCCAGGAGCTGCGGAGCCCGCTGTTCGGCGACAAGGCGGCGGCCCACGCGCACAAGGAGGAGGCAGGCCACGAGCACGAACACGGCCATGCCGATATCCACGCCCATTACCGGCTCAGCTGCGAGAAGCCCGAGCTGCTCAAGCTGCTGACCCTCGCCGAGTTCTTCAAGCGCTTCCCCGCCACCCAGAAAATTCAGGTACAACTGATCGGTCCCGACGGCCAGAAAGGCGCCGACCTGGCTCCGGCCAGCGCCGAGCTGAAGCTGTAGGATCGTTCCGGAGGCGCCGCGAGGGATTCGGCGCGGCGCCCCTCCATCCATTCTCGAGGCTCCGGCGGAGCGTTCCGCCCCTACCCCCATGAGCGCACTGATCACCCTGAGCAACCTCGGCTTCGCCTGGCCCGGCCAGGCGGAGTTGCTGGACATCCCAAGCTTCCATCTCGAACGCGGCGAGAGCCTGTTCCTCAAGGGGCCTTCCGGCAGCGGCAAGACCACCCTGCTCGGCCTCCTCGGCGGCGTGCAGAAGCCCGGCCGCGGCAGCATCCGCCTGCTCGGCGAGGACCTGGAAAAGCTGTCCGCCGCGCGCCGCGACCATTTCCGCGTCGACCACACCGGCTACATCTTCCAGCAGTTCAACCTGCTGCCGTTCCTCTCGGTGCGCGAGAACGTCGAACTGCCCTGCCACTTTTCCACCTTGCGCCGCCAGCGCGCCCGCGAACGCCACGGTAGCCCGGCGCAGGCCGCCAGCCATCTGCTCGGCCAGCTCGGCCTCGGCGGCGAACTGCACGAACGCCGCGCCGACAGCCTGTCCATCGGCCAGCAGCAGCGGGTCGCCGCCGCCCGTGCGCTGATCGGCCAGCCGGAACTGGTGATCGCCGACGAGCCGACCTCGGCGCTCGACGCCGACAGCCGCGAGGCGTTTCTCCAACTGCTCTTCGCCGAATGCCGCGAGGCCGGCGCCAGCCTGCTGTTCGTCAGCCACGACCAGAGCCTGGCCGGGCTGTTCGACCGCAGCCTGTCCCTTTCCGATCTCAACCGCGCCGCCCGGCCGGCAGGACTCTGAGCATGTATCTCTTCCGACTGGCTCTGGCCAGCCTGGCCAACCGCCGCTTCACCGCCCTGCTGACGATCTTCGCCATCGCCCTCTCCGCCTGCCTGCTGCTGGCGGTGGAGCGGGTCCGCAGCGAGGCCAAGGCCAGCTTCGCCAGTACCATCTCCGGTACCGACCTGATCGTCGGCGCGCGCTCCGGCTCGGTGAACCTGCTGCTCTACTCGGTGTTCCGCATCGGCAACGCGACCAACAACATCCGCTGGGACAGCTACCGGCACTTCGCCGACAACCCGCGGGTGAAGTGGGCGATTCCCATCTCCCTGGGCGACTCGCACCGCGGCTACCGGGTGATGGGCACCGACGCCGGCTATTTCGAGCATTACCGCTACGGGCGCGGCCAGGCACTGCAACTGGCCGAGGGCCGCGCCTTCGGCCAGGACCTGTTCGACGTGGTGCTCGGCGCCGAGGTGGCCGAGGCCCTGCACTACAAGCTCGGCGAGAGGATCGTGCTGGCCCACGGGGTGAGCACGGTGAGCCTGGTGAAGCACGACGACAAGCCGTTCACCGTGGTCGGCATCCTCCAGCGCACCGGCACGCCGGTGGACCGCACCCTGCACATCTCCCTCGCCGGCATGGAGGCGCTGCACGTCGACTGGCGCAACGGTGTGCCGGCGCTGGGCGCCGGGCGCGTCAGCGCCGAGCAGGCACGGCACATGGAGCTGCAGCCGCAGGCGATTACGGCGTTCCTGGTCGGCCTGAAGAGCAAGGTGGCGACCTTCGCCCTGCAACGCGAGGTCAACGACTATCCCGGCGAACCGCTGATGGCGATCCTCCCCGGTGTCGCCCTGCAGGAACTGTGGGGCCTGATGGGCACCGCGGAGAAGGCGCTGTTCGTGGTCTCGCTGTTCGTCGTCCTGACCGGCCTGATCGGCATGCTCACGGCGATCCTCACCAGCCTCAACGAGCGCCGCCGCGAAATGGCCATCCTGCGCTCGGTGGGCGCACGTCCCTGGCATATCTTCGGCCTGCTGCTGGCCGAGGCCTTCAGCCTGGCGCTGGCCGGCGTCGGCCTCGGCCTCGGCCTGCTCTACCTGGGCATCGCCGCCAGCCAGGGCTACGTCCAGGCCAGCTACGGCATCTACCTGCCGCTGGCCTGGCCGAGCGACTATGAGTGGAGCCTGCTCGGGGCTATCCTGGCGGCCGCCGTGCTGATCGGCTGCGTGCCGGCCTGGCGCGCCTACCGCCAGTCCCTGGCCGATGGCCTGTCGATCCGCCTATGACCCGGAGATATTCCCCGATGCTGCGCTCCCTGACCGTCCTCCTGCTGGCTTTCGCCCTGCTCCTGGGCAGTGCCGTGGCGCGCGCCGCGCCGCGCGAACTGACCTGGTCGCAACTGATCCCGGCCGGCGCCCCGCCGGCACCGGCGCCACTGCCGATCCACGACCTGGCCAACGCCCTCAGCGAAGCCGGCCCGGCGGCCAGCCAGCAGAGCCCCAACGCCCCGGTGGTGAAGGCACTGGACGGCATCGAGGCCAAGCTGCCGGGCTACATCGTGCCGCTGGAAATCAGCGAGGCCGGGCTGGTCACCGAGTTCCTCCTGGTGCCCTACTACGGCGCCTGCATCCACGTGCCACCGCCGCCGTCGAACCAGATCGTCTACGTGAAGACCGCCAAGGGCGTGCAGATGGACGAGCTGTACCAGCCGTTCTGGGTCGAGGGCACCTTCAAGGTGGAAAACGCCAGCAGCGAGCTGGCGGCGGCCGGCTACCGCATGCAGGCGAGCAAGGTAACACCCTATGAATACGAAGATGGCTGAACGGCATGCGACAATCCGCCGCGCGCATTAGGTTGCGGCGGTCACATTTGCCCCTAGGATTGATTGAGCTGTGTCAAGGAAGGCAACTGTTAGCTGGCTGACCATTAGCAGCACCAACACTCTTCTAATACAAGGAATGGAGCTCATCATGCGTAAGTCCTGGCTTACCGCTTCCCTGCTGGCCCTCACCGTCGCCTCCCCGTTCGCCGCTGCGGATATTCAAGGACACAAGGCCGGTGACTTCATCATCCGCGGCGGCTTCGCCACCGTCGATCCCGACGACAGCAGTTCCGACATCAAGCTGGACGGCGCCAAGCAGCGCGGTACCAAGGCGACTGTCGACAGCGATACCCAGCTCGGTCTGACCTTCACCTACATGTTCGCCGACAAGTGGGGCGTGGAACTGGTCGCCGCCACCCCGTTCAACCACCAGGTCGACGTCAAGGGCCTCGGCCCGGGCCTGGACGGCAAGCTGGCCGACATCAAGCAACTGCCGCCGACCCTGCTGCTCCAGTACTACCCCATGGGCGGCACCAACAGCGCCTTCCAGCCCTACGGCGGCCTCGGCGTGAACTACACCACCTTCTTCGACGAAGACCTCGCCAGCAACCGCAAGGCGCAGGGTTTCAGCAGCATGAAGCTGCAGGACTCCTGGGGCCTGGCCGGCGAACTGGGCTTCGACTACATGCTCAACGAGCACGCGCTGTTCAACATGGCCGTCTGGTACATGGACATCGACACCAAGGCCAGCATCAACGGCCCGAGCGCGCTGGGCGTGAGCAAGACCAAGGTCGACGTGGACGTCGATCCGTGGGTCTACATGATCGGTTTCGGCTACAAGTTCTGAGCCGTAGACTGACGCGGGGCACGCCCCCGACCAGAAAGGCGCCTCCGGGCGCCTTTCTTTCATCCTGTGGAAAGGGCCCATGTACCTCTGGCTGAAAACCCTGCACATCGCCTTGGCCCTGAGCAGCGCCGCGCTGTTCGCCTGGCGCCTGGCCTGGAACTGGTGCGGACGCAAGAGCGCCGGCATCCGCCGCTGGGGACCGCACCTGGTGGATACCCTGCTGCTGCTCAGCGCGCTGGGCCTGGTGCACCTGGCGATGCCCTGGCCGCTGCCGCTGTGGCTGCAGGCGAAGCTGGGCCTGTTGTTGGGCTATATCGTCTGCGCGGCGTTCGCCCTGCGCATGGCCCGGGGGATCGGCAAGGGCCTGCTCAGCGCCCTCAGTCTCGCCCTGCTGGGCGGGATCTTCTACCTGGCGCTGAACAAGCCCTGGTGGTGATCAACGGCCGAGCAGGCGCGCCAGGCCCACGCTCATCGGCGTCGGCTGATCGAAGCGGAAGCGCTGCAGCAAGCGGTCGTTGTTCGCCCGCGAATGCTTGATATCGCCGGCCCGCGCCTCGGCGTGGCTCACCGGCGGCAGGCCGCCGAGCACCTGGCCGATCTCGGCCAGCAGCTGCTTCAGGCTGGTGGCGCGGTTCAGGCCGACGTTCACCGCGCCGGACTCCACCGCCTGTGCCTCCAGCGCCTGGACGAGGAAGTCGACCAGGTCGGCGACGTAGATGAAATCACGGGTCTGCTCGCCATCGCCGAACACGGTGATCGGGGTTCCCTTGAGCGCGCGCTCGGTGAAGATGCTGATCACTCCGGAATAGGGCGAGGACGGGTCCTGGCGCGGCCCGTAGACGTTGAAGAAGCGGAAGATCGCCGGCTCCAGGCCATGCTGGCGACGATAGAAATCCAGGTAATACTCGCTGGCCAGCTTGTCCGAGGCGTAAGGCGTCAGCGGGGATTTCGGGGTGTCCTCGTCGATCGCGCTGCCTTCGCCATTCTGCCCGTAGACCGCTGCGCTCGAGGCGAACACCACGCGCCTGACGCCCTGCTCGCGCATCGCTTCGCAGAGATTCAGGGTGGCGATGAAATTGCTCTGGTGGGTGGCGACCGGATCGTCCACCGAGGCCTGCACCGAGGCCACCGCCGCCAGGTGGGCGACCGCCGCGCAGCCCTTCAGGGCCGCCGCCAGGGTCGCCGCGTCGGCGGCGTCGCCTTCGATCAGCTCGACCCGCCCGTCGTCCAGGGGCAGGTTGTCGCGCTTGCCGGTGGACAGGTTGTCCAGCACCCGCACGCGGTGGCCGCGCGCGAGCAGCGCGTCGGTCAGGTGGGAGCCGATGAAACCGGCGCCGCCGGTGATCAGGATCGGTCGTTCAGACATGCCTGTAGTACCTGTCCAGTAACGGGGGCAAGCCCGCGCGCCAGGCGCGCGGCTTGATGCCGAAGGTGTGGAGGATTTTCTTGCAGACCATCACTGCGTGCTGCGGTTCGTCCGCGGCATCGGGACGAGCGGCGTGGGCTTCCGCCGACGGCTCCTGGATGAGGTTGGAGCGGTAGCTGCGCGCCTCGTTGAGGATCACCTGGCCCAGGGCCAGGGTGGTGGTCGCTTCCAGACCGCCGTAGTGATAGGTGCCCCACAGCGGGGCCTGGCAATCCAGTTGCTTGAGTACCGAGAGCACCACCCGCGCGGCGTCGTCCACCGGAGTCGGGTTGCCGCGCCGGTCGTCGGCGAGGTACAGCGGCTGCGGCTGCTCGGCGCGACTGAGGAAGCGCCCCAGCAGGCCGTTCGGGCTTTCGTCGAGCAGCCAGCCGAAGCGGATCAGCACATGCCGCGGACAGGCCGCACGCACGCTCTGCTCCATGCGCCAGAGCGCCTGGCCGCGCAGGCCTAGCGGCAGGGTCTCGTCCTTCTCGCTGTAGGCGGTGGCCCGGGCGCCATCGAAAACCCGGTAGCTGGACGGCTGGATCAGCAGGATCTCGTAGTGCTGGCAGAGCTCGGCGAGGCGCTCGACCGCGCGCTCCTGGGCATTCAGACGCGCCGCTTCGACCTGCTCGGCCTGGAACCAGTCATGGTAGAAGGCGAGGTTGATCACCGCATCGGGACGCGTTTCGTCCAGCAGGGTGGTGAGGCTGGCGGCATCCCAGCCCTGCTCGGGTGGTCTGGGCGCGAGGAAACCGATGTCTTCCTCCGCCCCGAGGCGGATCAGCGCCTGTCCAAGGGCATTACCGCCGCCCAAAAGCATCAGGCGCATTCGCATGGTGTAGGGGGGCACTCGAAATCTGATAGTGGTTGGCGACGCGGCGCACGCCCCAAGGCAGTGACGTCCTGCGCCTCGCTGGCGACATGAAAGGGTCGGGCATCGGGTGCTGCTTTATCGCGGCAAGTATCCCGGACAGCGCCGCCGTTATTTTCATGCAACCTGACACGCCGCATTCTTGCTGTGCCTTCGGTACAGCGTCAAGCATTCACCGGGCCAGCTCCGCCAGCGGCGCGGATCAGCGTGACGAATGGCAACGCGTGGAGGAATCAGGCCGGTAGTGCGGCGGCCCGATAGTCTTTCGGCGAAACCTCGAACTGCTTCTTGAACGCCCGGCTGAAGTGCGCCGAGTCGCTGAAGCCCCACTTGAACGCGATGGAGGTGATCGACTCGCCGCGCAGCGCCGGGTTGCCGAGATCGGCGGCGCTGCGCCCCAGGCGCTGGCGGAGGATGTAGCGACAGACGCTGTCACCCTGGTCCTCGAACAACCGGTACAGCTGGCGCACCGAAATGCGCAGGCGCGCGGCGAGCATATCCGGGCTCAGGCGCGGCTCCTGCAACGACTGCTCGATGAGCCGCTCCGCATGACGCCGCAGGCTGTAGCCGTAGAGCCCGGCCAGTGCCCCATCCTGCGCCTCGCCGGCGTGCTGCAGGGCCGGCCCGAGCAGGGCGATCAGCGCCTCCTGCAACGCCCCGCCCTCACCCGCCAGCGCCCACGGCTGCAGCTCGCCGGCGCACACCTGCTGCACCAGCAGGAGCAGGAGACGACCGCTGGCGCAGTTCGGCGAGAGTTTGCCAAAGGCCCGCTGGCTGGGTGGCAGCTGTCGGCATACCTGCTCGCGGGAGAGATGGAACGAGGTGTGTTCGATGAGGCCGTGGGGAATGATCTCGCAGCCGCCCGCGGAGTCCATCAGCGCCATCTCCCCTGGCGCCAGCTCCATGCTGTCCCCACCCTGGCGCAATTGCGCATGGCCGCTGCGCTGGACGACCAGGAAGCAGTGGCGGTCGTCGTCATGGTCGGCATGGGTGGTCTGGCGAGCGATGCGCCCGGCGTTGGTGCGGATCTGCGCCAGCTCCAGGCCGCCGAGATCCTGCCGCGATATATCGCCGATGAACAGCGTCCGGTTCAGCGCGGGCTGCGACTCGAAGCGACCGCAGACCTGGCGCAATGCCCGGTCCCAGGCCTCGAAGCTGTTGGGTGCGGAAGACAGGGTATGCACCGGGCACCTCCTGACGGCAATGGCCATCGTTATTGTTGTATGGGCGGCAGGAGATGTGGCCACGCCGCTTTAGCGACATGATTAACATGTTATCGATATACCGACAAGCTACCGGAATGGTCGCTCGGAAGCGTACCGGGGTGGTGGGCTCAGGAGGAAGAAAGCAGGCGCTGCAATTGCACGAAGGTCCCCAGCAGCGCCTGGCGCTGCTCGCCGACCAGGGGAATGTAGCGGCGGTAGGCGGGCATCCGGTTGACCACTTCGCAGGCCCCCAGGTGCTCCAGGCTCAGGTTCCAGCCCAGGCTGTCGCGGCGCAGGCGCAGGCTGCGGAAATCCAGGGGCATGAGCTGCTCCCGCAAGGCCCGGTCCTCCTCCAGGATCGCCGGCAACGGCCCGCGAACACCGCCACGACGCACCACGCAGACGATCCCGCGGCGGCGAAGCCAGCCGTCATGGCGCAGCTCCAGGCTGACCGGCGGATATCCCGGAGCCGGGACGAACAGGCGGAACTCGGTGGTGACGATATGCATCAGCAGGTGCGCCTGGACCCGCTCGCGGACCTCGATACTCAGATCCTTCGTACGCAGCAACAGCCTGCCATCCTGCTCCACGCAGTCGATACCCGCCAGGTTTCGACGCACCAGCGCCAGGGTCGCGCCCGGTCGATAGGCCGAGGGCAACCACTCGCGCCAGTAGCGCTCATACCAGCGCGCCCAGGCGGACATTCGCCCTCTCCCGCTGCTGTTGCAGTTCTTCCACGGCGAACTCCTTCTCCAGCACCTCCTCCACCGACAGCGGGCGGAACGGGTTGACCCGCTGTACGCACAGGGTCCAGAACAGCGCATAGGCGGCTGCCAGCCCGAGCATCAGGGCGAACGGCAGGTAGATGTCGGCGGGGTCCATCCCCGGCGGCGTGATGTAGCACATTCCAAGCAGGATTCCGGCGCTGGAAAACAGCTGCGGCAAAGGGAACAGCGGCGAGCGATAGGCGCGCGGCAGGTCCGGCCGGCGGATGCGCAGCAGCACCACCGAGAGGGTCACCAGCAGATAGGCGGTACCCCAGGCGCAGACCGCCGCCAGCACCAGGTGGATGATCCCTTCGCTGTCGCCGCCCAGCCACCAGGCATGCAGGCAGGGGATCGCAGCCGCCACGGCGATGCACAGCAGCGGCGTCTTGAAGCGTGGATGCAGGTAGGTGAAGGCCTTCGGCAAGGCGCCATCCAGCGCCATCCCGTAGAGGATCCGTGGCAGTCCGGCCATCAGCGTGTTGATGGTGGCGGCCCCGGCGAACAGCAGGCCGACGCCCAGCCAGACGCGGCCGAACGGACCCATCACCTGCTCGGCGAATCGCGGGATCGCCATCGGCGTCTCCAGCAGGTGCACGCCGCTGCCAAGGTCGAGGTTCTCCACCTGCCGGCGCATCGCCGCGCCATACAGGAACATGCAACTGGCCACCCCGACCAGCCCCAGCGCCATCGCCCGCGGCAAGGTCCGCGAGGCGTGGCGTACCTCCGGCGCCAGCGGAGTGACGAATTCGCAACCGACGAACATGAACATCGCCATGCCCACCAGCGACAGCAGGGTCGGCAGGTCGCTGCCGACCATCGATGCGCCGAACCAGCCTTGCGACTCCACCGCGGGCAGGCGCAGCAGACCGCCCACGGCGAAGATCATCAGGGTGCTCCACATGCCGAAGGTGAGGATCACCTCGGCGCGGCTGAAGGCGGTGACCCCCACCGCATTGAGCAGGCCGAAGCCGAGCACCATGCCGACACCCACCAGCCAGGCGCCGCCCCCGGGTTCGGTGAGGGTGTTCAGCGATTCGAAGTTGACCAGCGCCATGGTCCCGCTGAGCATGGTTTCGGCGGTGCCGGCGAACACATGGACGATCAGGTAGGCCGAGAGCGTGCCGGTGATCGCGAAGAAACGCCCGAGGCCGCACGACAGGTAGTCGTAGACCGAGCCGCGGGTGGGCAGCAGACAGGCGGCCTCGGCGAAGGTAGTGGACTGCGCCAGCATGAGCAGCAGCGCCACCAGCATCGCCGCCGCGAAGGTCCCGCCCCCCAGGCCGAAGCCGGTGGTGGCGGTGAGGATCACCGGGCTGGCCATGATCAGCCCGACCGAACTGGCCAGGGCGGTGGGAAAACCGACCCGTCCCCGGAGCAGGTGCTGGGTGAGTCTGGAGTTCGACATCGACATATCCTCGACGGCAGGGTTGGCGTTGTTGTTCTTGCGTCAGGCTCCTGGCGGGAGCGGCGGCTCCCTGCGCGGCGTGTCGGCGCCCCGCGCGCCGCGCCTGGCGTGGCACGGCGCATCGAATGAACGGCTGCCCCGGCAGGGCAGCGAAAGAGCCGAGCGCATCGGCTCCTCCCTATCGTCTCCCTCAGTAGGCGATGCACACCGACTTGTTCTCGGTGTACGCCTCGATCGCCGCATGGCCCATCTCGCGGCCGATGCCGGATTGCTTGAAGCCGCCGAAGGGCATCGACGGATCGAGCATGTTGTGGGTGTTCACCCATACCGTGCCGGCCTTGATCCGCGGCACCAGGTCCATTACCTGGCGCAGGTCGTTGGACCAGATGCTCGCGCCCAGTCCATAGATGCTGTCGTTGGCCAGGCGCACGGCCTCGTCCAGGTCGTCGAAGGGCGTCGCCACCAGGACCGGGCCGAAGATTTCCTCGCGCACCACCTGCATCCGCGGGGTGACGTCGGCGAGGACCGTCGGCTGCACGTAGAAACCCGTCTCGCCCGCCCGCGCTCCGCCGCAGACCACGCGGGCACCCTCCGCCACGCCGCCCTCGATCATTCCCAGCACACGGCCCTGCTGCCTGGCCGATACCAGCGGATTGATCTGCGCCGCGGGGTCCAGGCCGGGGCCGATGTTCAGGTCGGCGGCGATGCTCGCCAGGCGCTCGAGCACCTGCTCGAAGCGCTTGCGCTGTACATAGAGACGCGAGCCGGCGGTACAGACTTGCCCCTGGTTGAAGAAGATCGCGGCGGCGGAACCGGCGGCAGCCATGTCCAGGCTGGTGTCATCGAGGATGATCACCGGGGATTTGCCGCCGAGTTCGAGGGAAAAACGCGTCATGTTCTCCACCGCGGCATGCCCGATCAGCTTGCCCACCGGGGTCGAGCCGGTGAATGCCAGCTTGTCGATGCCCGGGTGCGCCGCCAGCGCCGCGCCGGCCTCGGCGCCCGTGCCGGTGACGATGTTCACCACCCCTGGCGGAATCCCCGCCTCCAGGCACAACTGGCCGAGGCGCAGGGCGGTCAGCGGCGTCTCGTCGGCCGGCTTGAGGACCACGGTGCAGCCGCAGGCCAGGGCCGGGACGATCTTCCAGACCGCCATCAGCAGGGGAAAATTCCACGGCACGATCGCCCCCACCACCCCCACCGGCTCCGGCACCGTGTAGGCCCGGTAGCGCGCGCCGGGAACCGCGGCGATCGACAGGTCGAGACTGCGGCCCTCGATCTTGGTCGCCCAACCGGCCATGTAGCGGATGAATTCGACCGAGGCGCCGACCTCCAGCGCCCGCGACAGGTTGATCGACTTGCCGTTGTTCAGGGTCTCCAGCTGCGCCAGTTGCTCGCCATGCGCCTCCAGCCGCTCGGCCAGGCACAACAGCAGGCGCTCGCGATCGGCCGGGCGCTGTTGCGCCCAGCTGCCCTCGAAGGCACGCCGCGCCGCGGCGACCGCCAGGTCGACGTCGTCGGCAGCGGCGCGCGCCACCCGGGCCAGCTCGGCGCCGCTGGCGGGGTCGTACAGCGGCATGTCGGCGCCGGAGCGCGCTGGCCTGGACTCACCGTCGATCAGCAGCCCATGGTGGCTACGCAGGAACGCGGTGACGGACGGGTCGATGGCAATACTCATGAGTGCTCCTCGGCTGTGCGACGGCGCTGCATCGTGCAGGCGCCTACTACCCGGGGAATACTCTGGACCCGCCCACGCCCCGCCCGCTTGACCCAGCCTGCCGGGTTTCTTGCCGTTGCCTGCCAACTCCGGCAGGCGCAAACAAGACGCCATGCCGAAGCCTGGACAAGCTGTCCCGCAGGCGGGACAGTGACCATCCCGCCGCCTCGCCCCACGGGAGCCCGCGCCATGCCTTCGACCCTCTCGCCCGACCTCGGCCAACGCTGCATGCAGGCCTTCACCCAGGTGGTGCCGGCCAGCCTGTGCGTGTTCTACCGCATCGACCGGGAATACCGCGCGCACGACTTCCAGCTGCTGCGAATGCCGGCTTCCATGCACCGCGACTACCTACGCCACTACCGCGACTACGACCCGCTGCTACCGCGCCACTGTCTGGCCAGCGCCTCGCCGGTGGTGCCGTTGCGCCAGGGCATGGCCCGCCAGGACGCGCGACACACCGCGCTGTACCAGGGTTTCCTGCGCCGCCACGGGGTCTGCGATGTGGTCGAGGTGCTGGCCCGCGCGCAGGATCGCCCGGTGGCCGCCCTGTCGCTGCTGCGCGGTACCGAGCTGGGCGCCTTTTCCGGCCATGACCTGCAGCAGTTGCAGGCCCTGCATGGCCTGATGGAACTGGCCGCGCAGGCCTGGGTGGACGAACCGGCGCACGGCGACCGCCTGCACGGCCTGACGCCGCGGGAACGGCAGATCGCCCTGCTGCTGCGCGACGGAATCAGCAACAAGTGCCTGGCCCGGCAACTCGGCCTCGGCCTGCCGACGGTGAAGACCCACCTGCTCAATCTGTTCCGCAAGACCGGAGCGCGCAACCGTACGGAGCTGGTGCGGCAGTTGTTCCTCTAGGCCTCGGCGAAGCGGCAGGCGCCACCGAGGCCTTGCGCGCCTCCTCGCGAGACCGCCCGCTACCTTCGCCGGGCCGCTCACCGAGACAGGCCTGGAGCGCGATGTAAAGCACGCTTGACAAAGCTGATCAATCCGGATCAATGTAAAGCCTACTTTACATGGATGACCCCGCAATGACCTGCAAGCGCTTTTTCCTCGTACTGCTTCTCGCGCTGGCGGCCTACGCCGCCGCCGTTCTCCTCTCCGGCCGGTTCCTCGCCGGACTGGAGGCGGGCGCCGGCCGCGTGCTCCTCGCCCTGCTGCCGGTGCCGCCGATGATCGCCATGGCCCTGGTGGTGATCCGCCAGTTACGGCGACTCGACGAGATGGGCCGGCGTATCCACCTCGAAGCGCTCGCGCTGGCCTTCGTCTGCACCGCCCTGCTCACCTTCGCCTACGGATTCCTCGAAACCATCGGTTTTCCGAAGCTCTCGATGTTCTTCGTCTGGCCGCTGATGGGCGCGACCTGGGCTATCGGTTGCGTCCTGGCGCTGAGGCGCTACGCATGAGGAACCGGGTCCGCGAGCTGCGCGCGGAGCATGGCTGGTCGCAGGCCGACCTGGCGGCGAAGCTGGAGGTATCGCGGCAGACGGTGAACGCCATCGAGACCGGGCGCTACGACCCCAGCCTGCCGCTGGCCTTCAGGTTCGCCCGGGTCTTCGGACTGGCAATAGAAGCGATATTCGACGACCGGGAACAGCACCCCGACTGACACCCCGCCACGCTTGCGCGCCAGGCAGGGAGACGGCTTGGCGCGCCCCACCCGCCACGGCCGAAGCGAGCCCCCTGTCGCAAATGGCAGTTGCCGCATTTCCCGCCACTGCTAGGTTGAGGGTCAGGCCTATCGCCAGCCATCGCCTGGTCCCCGCTCGATACGCTGAAAAACCACGGAATAACGTCCTTTCAACCTGGAGTGCCAGCCATGTCGAAAGATTCTGTTCTGGGCTTGTTCAGCCAGCAAGCGAAGAGCCATCCCGAGCGCCTGGCCATCGTCGACCACGCGCGCTCGCTCACCTATCGCGAACTGGACCGGCTCAGCGACCGGCTTGCCGCCCGGCTCGCCGGGCGCGGCGTCGGCAAGGGCGCCCTGCTGCCCCTGCTGGCCGAACGTTCGCCCGAGCTGGTCATCGCCATCCTCGCGGCGGCCAAGTGCGCGGCGGCCTATGTCCCGGTAGACCGGCGGCAGCCGGACAAGCGCAAGCAGGAGATCCTCCGGCAATGCCGGGCGCCGCTGGTCCTTGCCACCCAGGCCGGGGAGCTGCCGGGGCACGCCGTCGAGACCATCGCGGAGCTCCTCGACCAGGCCACCCGGGCAAGCCCGGCGGGTCCGGAGCCTGGCGGCAGCGACGCGCTCTATGTGATCTTCACCTCGGGCACCACCGGCGAACCCAAGGGCGTGGTGGTCGAGAGCCGCTCCCTGGCCAACCTGGTGCGCTGGCACAACCGGCGCTTCGAAATGTCCGGGCAGAGCCGCACCACCCTGATGGCCGGCGTCGGCTTCGACGTATCCCAGTGGGAAATATGGTCCACCCTGTGCGCCGGCGCCTGCCTGCACCTGGTGCCCGAGGACGTCCGCCCCGATCCCGCGGCGCTGCTGGCGTTCTTCGCCGAACAGCGGATCAGCCACGCCTTCGCCCCTACCGTGATGGTCCCCGCGCTGGTGGAGCGCCCCGTCCCGGCCTCGCTGGCGCTGCGCTACCTGTTCTGCGCCGGGGAAAAGCTGCCACCGGTGGCCACCGGTAGCCTGCCCTATACCCTCGTGGATTACTACGGACCGACCGAAGCCACGGTCTTCGCCACCTGCCGCGTCGTCGACGCCGAGGCCTGCCGGCGACCGGCGTCGATCGGCTTGCCGATCGGCGGCTGCGAGGCATTCATCCTCGATGCCGAGGACCGCCCATGTCGCGGCGACACACCCGGCGAGCTCAATCTGGCCGGGATCTGCCTGGCGCGCGGCTACCTGAACGACCCGGTGATGACCGAGCGTCGTTTCCATCACGCCCCGCACCTCCGGCGTCGCCTCTACCGCACCGGCGACCGCGCCCGCTGGCTGGCCGACGGCAGCCTGCAATTCCTCGGCCGCCTGGACGACCAGGTGAAGATCCGCGGCAACCGTGTCGAGCTCGGCGACGTCGAAGCCGCACTGCTGCGCCAGCCGGCGATCCATGGCGCGGTGGTGCTGGCGCACGCCGACGACAGCTCCGGCAGCCAGCAGTTGAGCGCCTTCGTCGTCCCCCGCGAGCGCGCCGTCGCCCCCGCGGCCCTGCTCGCCGCCCTGAAGTCGGGATTGCGCCAGGAATTGCCCGACTACATGCTGCCCAGCCGCTACCTGCTGCTGGAGCGGCTGCCGACCACGGCCAACGGCAAGACCGATCGCCAGGCCCTGCGGCGGAGCCTCGCGGAACACCGGCATGAGCGGCTCGACACCCAGCGCTTCGGGACGCCGGACCAACTGCAGGCGGCCCTGGCCTGGCAGGAAGTGCTGGGGCATAACGACTTCGGCCTCGACGACAGCTTCTTCGATGTCGGCGGGCACTCCCTGCTGGCCGCGGCGCTGGTCCGCGAGCTGAGCCGGCGCTTCGGCAGCCGCGCCTATATCCACGACGTCTATCGCACGCCCAGCGTGCGGCAGCAGGCCGCCAGCCTGGCTCGACGCGCCGGACAGGCGCCGGCGGAACTGGACAGCGAGCCGGCCCAGGAGCTGCGGCAGGACGTGCGCCTGCCGGAAGGCCTCGACTTCGGCCGCTCCCCACACCCCGAGCAGTTGCAGACGCCACGGCACCTCCTGCTGACCGGGGCCACCGGCCTGATCGGCGCGCACCTGCTCGCCGAACTGCTGGCCAGCCGCGATGCCGAGCTGCACTGCCCGGTACGCGCGCAGAGCGACGCGCACGCCCTCGAGCGCCTGCGCCAGGCCACGCGCCAATACCGCATCGAACTCGCCGAGACGGACTGGCGAAGGGTCAGGGCCTACGCCGCCGACCTCGCCGAACCAGGCTTCGGACTACCGGCGGAGACCTACCGCGAACTGGCCGGCAGCGTCGACCAGGTATTCCACTCCGCCAGCGCGGTGAACTTCATCCAGCCGTACAGCTACATGAAGCGCGACAACGTCCAGGGACTCGAAGAGGTCCTGCGCTTCTGCGCCTGCGGCCAGGCCAAGCCGCTGATGTTGCTGTCGAGCATCTCGGTGTACAGCTGGGGGCACCTGCACACCGGCAAGCGCCTGATGCGCGAGGACGACGATCTCGACCAGAACCTGCCGGCGGTGCTCACCGACATGGGCTACGTGCGCAGCAAATGGGTGATGGAGAAGATCGCCGACCTCGCCGCCGAACGGGGCCTGGCGCTGATGACCTTCCGCCTCGGCTACGCCACCTGCCACAGCCGCAGCGGTGCCCATGCCGACTACCAGTGGTGGAGCCGGCTGGCGCGGACCTGCCTGGAATACCGGGCGGTGCCGCTGTTGCGCGAACTGCGCGAGGGCCTCACCACGGTGGACTACATGGTCGGCGCGATCAGCGCCATCGCCCGCCAGCCGACGGCGCTGGGCAAGAAATTCAACCTGGTGCCGAGCATCCCTCGCTGCCTGACCCTGGAGGAGTTCTTCGCCCGCCTCGGCGAACGCGCCGGCCAGCCGCTGCGTCCTATGCCCTTCCACGACTGGGTCAGCCTCTGGGAGGAGAATCGCGACGCTCCGCTCCATCCCCTGCTGAGCATGTTCCGCGACAACATGTATGCCGGCCGCAGCACCGTCGAACTGTACCAGGACACCTACCTGTGGGACTGCGCCAACGTCGAGGAGCATCTGCGCGGCAGCGGCATACGCGAGCCGGAGTTCGACGCCCGCCTGCTCGACCTCTATCTCGCCAGCCTGACCGGCGCCGCCGCTACCCGCTGAAGCCGTCCGTCGCGGTCGATCGCCGCGGCGGGCGCGGCATGCTTACCGCCGCGCGGCGCGCTTGGGTATGCTGGGTTCTTTTCGACGGGAGAACCCCATGCACAACGTCCTGATCGTCGGCGCCTCGCGCGGCATTGGCCTGGGTCTGGTGGCACGCTACCTCGACAGCGGCGCCCGGGTCTACGCCGTGGCCCGCCGGCCGGAAGACTCCGCGGGCCTGCAGGCCTTGCGGCACGCCAGCGGTGATCGCCTGCAACTGGTGACCGGCAACCTCGACGACGCGCAGTGCGCCGGCGCCATCCTGCACGCACTGGCGGAGGAGCGGCTCGATCGGCTGGTGGTGAATGCCGGTGTCTATGGTCCGGCGGACCAGGATGTGACGACGATCGACGGCGCCCAGATCGCCCAGCTCTTCCTCACCAACGCCATCGCCCCGCTGCGCCTGGCCAGGGCCCTGTCCGGGAAGGTGCGCGAAGGCGGCGTGGTGGCCTTCATGAGTTCGCAGATGGCCAGCCTGGGGCTGGGCCTCTCGGCCACGATGCCCCTCTACGGAGCCAGCAAGGCCACGCTGAACAGCCTGGTGCGCAGCTGGCAGGCGGAGTTGGGAGAACTGCCGTTCAGCCTGCTGCTCCTGCATCCCGGCTGGGTACGTACCGAAATGGGCGGCGAGAGCGCGCCGCTGAGCGTCGAGGAAAGCTCCGCCGGGCTGGTCGCCGCGGTGGAGGATGCCGCGGGCGCGAATGCCTGCCGCTTCGTCGACTACCGGAACCAGCCGCTGCCGTGGTGAAGCCGCGCCACCCGGCGCTTCAACGAACGCGACTGTCGCCTTCCGCCGCGTAGCGGATCAGGTCGGCGTCGCGCTTGATCCCCAGCTTCTTCATCGCGCTGACCTTCTGCGTGCTGATGGTCTGCACGCTACGGTGCGACTGCTCGGCGATCTCGGTGATGGTCAGTCCGGAGCCGAACAGCCGGACGATCTCCGCCTCGCGCGCGGTCAGGCGCTCGGTGTGGGAAGAGAGAACCTGGTTGACGAAGATGTCCCTGATGGACGGGGAGAAATACTGGTTTCGCGAATAGGCCGCACTCACCGCCATCAGCAGATGACTGGTCGAGTCGGACTTGCTCAGGATGCAGTTGATTCCCTGCTTGAGAATGGCCCGGATAAGTCCCGGATTATTCAACATGGTGAAAACCACCAATTGCAGGCGAGGATAACGACGCCGCAGCAATGACAATAACGTCAGCCCATCACCATACTTTCCGCCAGGCATCGTATAATCCACGATAGCCACGTCACAGACATGTTCATTGAGTTGCGCGATCAGTTCGGTAGAATTCGAAACTTGTCCAAGTACTTCCAGCGAATCATTCCGACTCAGTTCGTAGGAAATACCTAGCGAGATGGCGGGATGATCATCCGCAACCATGACACGAATGCTATGTACGGACATCCTTGCTTCTCCTTAAACTACACACGGCATGGCCGGGGAACAGCATCGCCAGGGAACGGGGAAGCTCGACCCGCGCTGTCCATGCTCCGGCGAGGCACCATCCGCGCAGCGCGGGAACGGCGTGCCGATCCGCAGGCAAGGAAGCACGGACCGGGAGCCCGTACAGCACATGTCCCGACCCCAAGTGAACGAGTGTATTCTCTAGTAAACCCCGCCACGCTTTACATAGTAAAACTACTATTTTTCCATTTGGAAAACTAACAACAAAGACACTTGAAAAGCCTCTGGAAACCGCTTACCCACACAACCTGAAGATATATAAAAACCGAAAAACCACCCAACAGAAGAAACCTCCAGGCACTTCCCAAACAAAAAATCCAAGCAATTAAAAAACCCGAAATCCCATAGGAAAATTTCTACAAAAAATACGGAAACCGACTATTTACCCAACAATCGCTCCACCATAAAGATTAAAAAACATTTAAAAAGCCTGTAACTCATGCGGCAGATCAGCGTCCTGGTTCTGGAAGATCATCCGTTCCTACGCTTGGCAGCGGTCACCGCCCTGCGCCGGGCGGGTCTCGTCGACATCCACGAAGCGCAGAACGGCAGCGAGGCCCTGGCCCTGCTCAAGCAACGCGGTGGGGTGGATATCGCCATCTGCGACCTGCAGATGCCGGAAATGGATGGCCTGGCCTTCATCCGGGCGGTGAGCGAAGTCGGCCTGGTGCGGGCCGTCGCCCTGAGTTCCTCGGTGGAGAGCCCGCTGCGGACGGCGGCCACCAGCCTGATCCAGCGCCTCGGGCTGGATTTCATCGGCGACCTCGGCAAATCCTTCGATACCCGGGCGGTGCTCGATGCGCTGTCCGCCTTCAGGAACATGCCCAGGCTGCTTCCGCCCGCTCTTCCCGCCTTGCCGCAAAGACCCACGCCGTCGCCGGCGGACGTCCGTCGCGGCCTGGCCTGCAACGAGTTCGAAGCCTATTACCAGCCCAAGCTCCTGTTACGGGGCAACCAGATGCAGGGCGCGGAAATACTCGCCCGCTGGAACCATCCTCGCCTGGGCCTGCTGACCCCGGGATCCTTCCTGGAAGTACTGCAGGCAGCGGGACTCGCCGACGACCTGCTGGCCCGCCTGCTCGGCCAGGGGCTGGAGTGGCAACGACAATTGCGCCGCTACGCGTACGGAAAACCGGTGGAGCTGGCTTTCAACCTGGCGCCGGCCCAGGCGATCTCGCCCGGCCTGATGGAGTTCCTCGCGCAGACCCTGCGGCGCCATCGCGCCTGCGCCGAACATGTCCTTTTCGAACTCACCGAAGAACCCTTCGCGCACTCGCCCACCCTGCTGCTGGAGAACCTGACACGCCTGCGCATGCTCGGTTGCGGATTGGCCATGGATGACTTCGGCTCGGGCCATTCCTCCCTGGAACGCCTGCTCGACCTGCCATTCACCCAGATAAAGCTGGCCATTCCCTTCACCCACCACCTGCTGGGCAACCCCGATTGCCAGGCCATCATCCACGCCACCGTGCTACTGGCCAGGAGCCTCGGCGTGCAACTGGTGGCCACCGGCGTGGAAAGCGCCGAGCAGCGCCTGTTGCTCGGCGAACTGGGCGTGACGCTCGGCCAGGGGGTCGCCCTCGCCCCGCCCATGAGCGGCCGCGATTTCATGCATTATTGCCTGGGACAGAAGCACTGATCCGCCTGGAGCCAGCGGACTGGCGGTCGTTGCGATATCAACTTGCCGTTTAAGGTCGGGCGTGCAGCAGGACAAGACGAACCGGGCCTGGCTGCCGCGCAAGCGCACCCAGTCTCGGCACCACCACCCGCGACTTCCCGCCGCTGGCCATCGTCTACCGCGACGGCGGCCATGACCGGCTGAGCGCCGACATCGCCTCGTTGCTCAAGGATCGCCTGGGCGCCGAGGTGCCAGCCTCCAGTGGCGAACCCCGTGCCCTTCCGGCGAACCTGCGCGGGCTGGCCATGCCAGGCGACATCGCGGCCCTGGGCGGTATCCTCCATCGCCTGCAAGGCATGGCGCACATGGTCGGCGAAGTGCGCCTGATGGCAAGCTGCAGCGCGCGCTCCAGGGCTTGCACCGAGGATTCGCTGGATGGCTCGCCGCCCCTAGACCTGTACTTGGGGTGGAGCCCGCGATCCTGGAACCGGAGCAGACCTATGGCGTGATCTCCCCATGAGTCCCGCGCCCGCTCCGCTCAGGGGAAGGTGAAGCTGAACTCGGCCGCGCCGTCGGCCACCCCGGCCTTGAGCTCGGCCGCGGTGCCGGTACGGATGTAGGCGGCGCTCAGGGGAATGTCGGCGGTGTCGCCGACGCGGCGCATCGGGTAAGGCGTGCCGTCGAAGCGGATGCGCCTGCCGCTGTCCAGGCCGTTCTCGACGACGATGCCGAAACCCTTGGCACCGCCGTCCTTCAGGCTGAGGATCGTCGGATCGGCCGGGGCCACGGAGGCGTACTTGTCCTGGAAGGCCACCTGCGGCTTCGCCGCCGCCGCGCATTCGCTCAGGGTGATGCTGAAGTGGCGCGCCCTGGAGGTATCGTTGATCTGCGGAAAATCCTTCAGCGCGACGCTGCCCAGCTCGACCGGGATGGTCTGCCCGACCTCGACCTTGCACTTGTTAGGAATCAGCGGCGGCGGTCCGCCGCCGATATTGATCGCCTCCGGCCCGACCAGCCGATAAGGCGTCCGGCATACACCAACCGGCGTGTTGCTGGTGGGAATGTCGAAGCGCCCCCCCAAGGACGTTTCGCCCTTGAGCATGTCCACCGCCCAGAGGTTCAGCATTGCACTGCCGGAAACGCGGGTGACCAGCAGTTCGCCACTGGGGAGGTCCCTGGGATCGACCGTCAGCACCAGTTCCTGCAGGTAGTCGTTGACCGCGCCTCCGGCATTGTCGGTCGCGCGTCGATCGAGGGCGTGAGGAATGTTATCGATGGGGATCGGTCGCTTGACGCCATCCTGGGCGTCCATGGAGATCCGGTAGCCGATCCCGTGGATGTTGGTCTGTACCGTCCCGTAGGGTTCCGGATAGCCGACCCCGCTCCAGTTTCCCCCCAGGATCAACTCATGCGGCTCCGCGGAGTACGACACCTTGTAGTCGATAAACAGGTTGACCGGCCTGATGAACAACACGGTGCCCTTGGGCGTGTTGCTGGTCAGGTCGTTGACTGCGCGCCAGGGGCCTCCCAGGCCGTTGCGGAAGGTGCAGTCGCGCGCGATCTCGTCCAGCGCCGAGGCCGGCTGCAGGGACAGCCCGGCGAGCAGGGAGCACAGAAGCAGCGGCCGGCAGGCACGTCCGGCGGGGATATGGCCGAAGGGAAAAGACCTCGCGCTCATGGGATTCTCCAGGTTGTTCTTGTGGAAAAGGCGGCCGCCGCAGGAATCCGGAAGGCCGCCGTCGACGCGGAAAGGGAGCCCCCCTGCCGGGGGGGCTCCCCGCCTGCCTTACCAGATTTGCCCGTAGTCGACGCCGGCAGGCGGCAGGACCGCCGCCTCGCCGGTCACGTAGTTGCCGACGAGGACGCCACGGTTCTCGCCCACCAGGGAGCCGTAGATCTGCCCATAGTTGGATTGCGGCCTGAAGTTGATCCTGCCGCTGACGCCGGAGTACTCGATCCGCCCCAGGTTGACTCCGGCAATACCGCCCATGGTGGTGTAGTAGTCGCCGCTGACGGTGCTCTCCGAGCTGGAAGAGCTGATTCGTCCCTGAATCTGGTTCTCGCCCACCAGACCGCCGATGCGGCTGCGGCTCCCGCCCCGCACGTCGTTCTTGCTGCTGGATGCCATGATGCTGCCGAAGTTGGTCCCTACCAGGCCGCCGAGCGAACTGTTCGAGCCACCGGAGACGATGCCGCTGGTATCCGCGCTGGAGATCTCGCCGCTGTTGCTGCCGGCGATTCCGCCGACCTGGCTGTTGATGCCGCCGAACACGTCGCCGCGGGCGATCACATGATCGAGCGAGGCGCTGATGTTGCTGCCGACCAGACCGCCGACCCGGCTGTTGGCGCCCCCGGAGACCTTGCCGGTCGCCTCGGCGGTATCCACCCGCGCGGCGGTGTTGACTCCGATCAGGCCGCCGATGTCCGCACCGTAGCTGTCCGTGACATTGCCGCTGGCCTTGACGTTCCTCAGCTCGCTGTCGCCCTCGTTCCTGCCCACCAACCCGCCGGTCGCCAGGCCGCTGCTGCTGGAAACCATGCCGCTGGCCTGGGACTGCGAAATCACACCGTTGCTGTTCAGGCCAACCAGGCCGCCGGTATAGCCGGCGCTGCCCGCCACCACCTGGCCGCTGGCGCTGCTGCGGAATATCTCGCCCATCAGGTTGAAGCCGACCAGGCCACCCACGTTGAGGCCGGCCCTGGAGGCATCGACCCGGCCTTGGCTATGGGAGTTGTTGATCACGCCGCGCGAATTCAACCCGACCAGGCCGCCGACGCCGCCCAGGCTGTTGCGCTCGGTGGACCTGGCGGCGATCTGCACGCTGGAATTACTGTCCTCGATCAGCGCCTGCCGACCATTGGAAGCGTTCTCGCCGACCAAACCGCCGATCGCGGTGGTGGGCGCGTAGCCGCTGACCGTGCCGCTGACGCTGGCGGCGCGAATCCGCCCGCCGTTATTGCGGCCGACCAGGCCGCCCACGGCGTTGGAGCGCGAACTGCTGCCATTGACGCTGACCCGGGTGGCGGTGACATTGGAAACCAGGCCGTTGTTGATACCCACCAGCGCGCCGAGGGAGGACGGCCCGGCGCCGTAGTTGCTGTCGGAGACCCGCAGGTTGTCCAGCTTCAGGTTGGACAGGGTGCCGGAAGAGCGGGCGAACAGGCCGACGTTGGCCCCGGTGTTGGTGATCGAGAGGTTGCCGATGGTGTTGCCCAGACCATCCAGGGTTCCGGTGAAGACGCCGGCGGGACCGCCGATGGACTGCAATGCCGTGCAGTAGTAGCTGCCCAGGATGTTGTTGCCGAGGACGTAGAGGCCGTCCAGGTTGGTGTTGATCGCCTGCAGTTGCGCCAGGGTCTGGACCACCGTGTAGTAATAACCGCCCGAGACATAGCTCGCATTGGCGCCGGACAGCGTGACCGACGCATTGCCGTTCACCCGATGTCCGTTGCCGGCATCCAGGCTCATGCCGCTGGAGGCGCCGCTGATCACGATCTTGTCGTTGATCTCGATCCCGCCCTTGGCCTGCAGACCCAGCCTGGCATTGACGCCGGTAGCGGTCAGCTTGCCGTTCAGGTTCAGGTCGCCGGCGGAGTTCAGCGCCAGCCGGTTGCCCGACGCCCAGGCCACCGGGCCATTCAGGTTCAGGTCGCCCTTGGTCGAGTTCAGTTCGATATTGGTGGTCGCCAGGTTGCGCGACAGGGTATCGACATGCACGGTGCCGCCGCTGGCCAGCGCCGTGCGATGGACGTCGACCTTGTCGGCGCTGATCTTCCAGATGCCATTGTTGCCGTTGCTGGCCAGGGTGTTCACCTGGGTCGCCAGGTTGACCTCGACCTCGGCCGCTTTCATCTCCACCGTGCCACCGTGGCCCGGCTCGTTCAGCGCATTGGCGGACAGCGCGCCGGCCACGAGCACCTTGCCCGAACCGCCATCGAGGATGATCTTGCCGGACTGGCCGCGCAGACTCCTGGCCTCGATGGCGCCCTGGTTGTTCACCACCGAGCCGAGGACGGTGGTGGTTGCCCTGGCGGTCATCAGCACCTGGCCGCCATCGGCCTTCAGCAGGCCGCCGTTCTTCGCCAGCGCATCGGTGACGGCGCCGTTGACCTGGATATCGAGCAGCCGGTTGCCATCGAAGTTCAGGGTGAAATCGCCACCTGCGCCGAGAGCGGCGGTGCCCATCTGCGCCAGGATCGTCCCCTGGTTGTCGACCCGGGCGCCCAGCAAGGCGATGGATCCCCCTTCCGCCGCGCTCAGGCGCCCCATGTTGAGCACTTCGCTGGTCGACGAGCCGGAGAACTGGAACTTGCTGGCCAGGAAATCGGCGTCCTTGATGTTCTGCGTCGAAACCACCAGGCCACCGACGTTGACCTGGGCATTACGGCCGAAGAGCACACCGTTGGGGTTGACCAGGAATACCTTGCCGTTGGCGTCGATATTGCCCTGGATATCGCTGCCCCTGGTGCCGAGCACCCGGTTCAGGGCAATCGAAGTCGAGGTTGGCTGGTTGAAGGTTACTCGCTCGCCGGCGCCGACGCTGAAGGAATCCCAGTTGGTGATCAGCTTCTCGGTGTGCTGGTTGATCGACATGTTCTTGGCGCCGACCAGCTGGATGTCTCCGCTGCCGGCCACCACCTTGGGGTCGGTCGGCAGTGCATAGGCCGGAGCCAGGACGCCCGCGCCCATCAGGGCGAGGAGCGAGGCCGCCACCGCCCGTACGCCAGCGGTCTTGCCACGCCGACGGGTACCTTCGCTGGCGACGTTCCAGCAGCCCTGGGATGCGTTCCAGACCAGTGCATAGCATTTGTTCATCTGTCTACTTCCTCTCCAATGAAGCCCCGCAACCTATTTGCAGGGCCATGCTGCGGCAGCGCCCCATCTCCCCGGGCCCTGCCGAACTCCTAGGGGTGTTCCGCCACGGGCGGGCCGGTCGACGCCACGCCGACCTCGATCCGGCCCTGGTCATCCACGACCTCGTAGTGAACCCGCGCGCCCGCGCGCGCCGGCTTGGGCAGTGGCAGCGGGGTACGGCTGAATGGCGGCAGGGTCGGGTGGCCAAGGGCGATCGCCACGTCCCCCTCGCGCAGTTCCAGGCGGGTCAGGGAAACGTGATAGGGGGAACGGTTGTCGGCCTCGAGCACCGCCAGCTTCCCCGGCGACGCGGCCGGCAACAGACGCCAGGCCACCTGTCCGGCGGCCGCCCGTGGATCGCCGGGCAATCCCCGCGGGCGAAACAGGACCTTCATCCGCAGGCGGTAGCTCAGCAGCAGCAGGTTGTCGCGGCCCTCGTCCCGCGATGGCACCTCGAGCAGGTTCAGCCAGAACAGCGATTCACGGTCGTCCGGCAGCGGCTCGCCGGTGTAGCGCAGCTGCAACGCGTACTTTTCCTGCGGCTCGACACGCGACAATGGCCGAGACAGGACGAAGGGCACCTGGACGGTGCTCGGGTCGGCGGAGCCATCGCCGCGATCCAACCAGGCCTGGACCAGGATCGGCCGCTGGCCGCCATTGCCGATACGGATGCTCAGGGCCTCGCTCTGCGCCGGATAGATGAAGCGGCTACCGACCACGTTCAGCGCCGCGTCGACGCTCGCCGGCAGCGCGAGAGAAAGGCCGAGCGCCAAGCCGCAGCGATGCAGGCATCGGCGGATCACGAGCGCAGTCCTCCGGCCACCGGCCGGCACGCCAGCTTCAGGACCGTCGAGGTCTGCGCGCGCGCCGGCAACGCATAGTCCAGCAGGCACTGCTGGTCGGGCGCGTCGCCCCAGCGCACGCGCAACGTGCCGCGTTCCCGTTCGACGCGCAGCACCAGGCGGCTGCCCTGGCCGACGGCACCGACGTTCTCTCCGCTCTGCGCATCGACGACTTCCGCGGCGAAGGGCAGCGGCTCGCCGCTGGGCATCCGGCTGTCGACCAGCAGCGGGCGGGCGATCCGCGTCGGATACTCTAGGCGCACCACCGCCCCGGCGGTGGGCGCCACGTTGCGCGAGCTGGCCTTCAGTTCCACCGCCTCGGGCATCCCGAGGGGATCGAGGTCGATACTGTTCGACTGGTAGGGAATCAGGTTGGGGACCACCGCGTAGCCACTGCGGTCGACCCTGTTGCCGGCATAGCCGGCGCGTGCGCCCAGGGCATCGGCGGCATGCACCAGGGCAATGGTCTCGCCCAGCATCTGGGTGGCGGTGAGCCCGCCGGCATGGGCGACCAGGCCGCCGGACGCCTTGAGCGACACCTGGCGATAACCCGGGCCCTGCGACAGGCTCGAACCCAGTTCCACCTGCGGCAGGCGGTAGTCGAGGCTGGCGTTCTTCGAGGTCTCTCCGCGCTCGCGATCGTGGGAGGCCGACAGCGCGTAGGAAAGCTCATCGCGCCTGCCCAGCAGGCCGGACACCCCACTGGTCAGCTGCGTGCCGCTGGCGCTGTCATGGGTGAGGTAGCTGCTCAGGGTCGGCGAGCCACGGCCGGGACCGCCCAGCGGAATGGAAACGCTCAGGCTGAACAGGGTACTGCTGGCGCCGCCGCGCTCACGGTCGGAGAAGCCCTCGTACTGGCTGCGCAGACGTTGCGCGGAGAGGGTATAGCTGACGTCGCGCCACTGGTTGCTGTAGCCGACCGAGAAGTTCACGGCCCGGCCACCATGGCTCCAGTAGCGCTGCGCGGAACCGTTGAGGTACAGGTGGCCCCCGCCGGCGCCGAGCTGCTGGCTGATGTTGGCATCCACGCGATTGCGCAGGCGCGAGAACGACTCCAGCGGCTCGCCCCTGTCCACCCGGTCCTGCATGAACACCGCGTCGCGCAGCCCCAGGTAGCCACTGGTGGAATAGCGGTAGGCGAGCAGCGAGAAGTTGGTGCCGGTGTTCGGCAGGTTCTTGCTGTAGGAAAGCCGGTAGCTCGAACCGTTCAACTGGCCGCCACCGCCGGGCACGTCGGTTCGCGCCAGCGTCACGTCCCCGGCGAAGCCGCCGATCGGCGTGTTCAGGGCCAGGCCCAGCAGCGCCGACATGTAGCTGCCGGTGAAGGCCCCACCCCCATAGGCGGTCAGGTCGTTGCCCAGGCCGCGCTGGTAGATGCCTTGCACCAGGTTCGGTCGCCGCTCCAGGCTGGGGTCGTTGACCTGCCCGGCGGTCAGGCTGTAGCGCGTGGTGCCGGGACGCAGCAGTTGTACCGTGGTGGCGAACGGCACGATGAAGGTGCGCACCTCGCCGCTGGCCTCGGCCACCCGCACTTCCAGGTCGCCGCCGAAGCTTGCGGCCTGCAGTTCGTCGAGCGCGAAGGCGCCGGGGGCCACGGTGGTCTCGTAGATCAGGTAGCCGCGCTGGTAGACCGAGACCCGCGCATTGGTGTTGGCCGTTCCGCGCACCACCGGCGCGTAATAGCGCAGCGAATCGGGCAGCATCCGGTCGTCGCTGGAAAGCCGCGCGCCACGGAACGACACCGGGTCGAAGAACTCGCTGCTGGTCGAACTTTCCCCCACCAGCAGTTGCGAGCGCCAGGCCGGAAGATCGGTCTGGCCGTAGGTGGCGCTGCGCTGGTAGTGGCTGCCGTTGCGCCGCGACCAGGTGGCCGTGCCGTTGTGGCGCAGCCGCAGCCGGCCCAGGTTCAGGCCGGCGTTCAGCCCGGCATAACCGCTGGTGTCGCTCCTGCCGCGGGTATCGGTGTTGTAGAGGCTGGCGTTGTAGTTGAGCAGCGCGGCGGAAATGCCGTTGTCCCAGCTCGACGGATCGACGTAGGTCTTCGAGGAGGCCAGGCTCAGGTAAAACTCGGGCACCGAGAGATAGATGGCCTGCTCGGCGATGTCCAGCCTGGTCGTGGCGCCCGGCACGTGGCGCGCCAGTGGCTCGCAGGCCAGTCCCTCGGGCAGCGGGACGCCGCCGGAAACGCCGTCCTGCCCGCGCGCGCTCCTGGCCAGGTCGATACCGGCCCGCTCCAGCAGGCGCCGGTCGTAGCAGAGCACCGCGCTGTCCTGGCCCGGCTCGCGGCGCAACTCGACGTCCTCGACACCCCGCCACTGGTTGTTGACCAGCAGGTCGAGACGATAGCGCCCCGGCTCGATGACGTTGCCGCGCTCGAAGCGCGAAGTGTCGATGGCGCGGCCCCCCGCTCCCAGCGACAGCATCTGCGCATCGAAGACGATCCGGCGCGGCGGCGCGCCCCTGGCGCCAGGCGTCGCCGGCAACACGGGGCCGTTCGCAGCCATGGGCTCGGCCTGCCGTGGCGCTCCTTCACGCGGCCCGGCACTGGCGCTGCCGGTCCAGGCAAGGGAAGGCAACGACATGAGCGCAAGAACAAGGCACCGGGTGCGCATGGAGAAACATCCTTGTTCCGCCATGCGCGACGGGAGAAGCTGCCCCCGGCCCGAGCCACGAGCCGACGGCCCCCCATGACGAAAAACTTTAGGCATATGTAATCCCTGCGGCGATGGATAATCGCCACCCATATGTCGAACCAGAGAGAGAAACCGCGGGAAACCGCTTTACTCGCCGAACGCTCGCTCGAGCGTGGAACGGCCGCCGTAATCGTTGATCACCTCGTAGCGGACGGAAGCGTTCCGGCTATCGAGCGGCATGTTCTTCTTTGCGCCGAAGTCCTTCCGGGAGAACGGGGAAACCATGCCATTGCCGATCGAGACGGCGCGTCCATCGACAAGCACCTCGACGTCGGAGAAAGAAACGAAATACGGCGTGGGATTATCGACTCGAACGACTGGACTTCGTCCCGCACTTCCAACCAACTTCCAGCGGAGCTTTTCAGGTGCGGATTCGGCACTTTTCAACTGGCTGGGACGGAAGAACAACTTGAGGCGAGAACGGAAGGAGAACTGCAAGGCATTCTCGTCGCTCTCGTCCCGTGGCGGCACTTCCAGGATATTCAGCCAGAACACCGACTCGCGGTCCTTCGGCAATGCCGTGCCGAGGTAGGCGACGCGCAGGACCAGGCCCCCGTTGGGCTCCACCCGGGCGACCGCGGGGGTGATGCTGAACGGCATGTTCAGTTGCTCGGGCGGCACATCCTCGCGTCCATCGTCGATCCAGGCCTGCGCCAGCACCGGCACGCTGGAGGTATTGTTGACCCGCAGGGTGACTTCGCGCTCATTGCCAGGAAACACGACGCGGGTGCCCTGGGCGACCAGCCCGGCCTCGGCCGGGGAGACGCCCAGGGCGAAGACCACGGCGCTCGCCGCAACCCAAGAGAGGAGAACATTGTGCATTGGCGAAGCCATGGTCGCGCCCCTGTGTCCGAGCTGCTTACTGGTACGCCAGCACGTAGCGGATATGGGACACGCCGCTGCCCGGAATGACGGTGGCGGCGGTGGAGACATAGGACGCCTTGTATTTCAGGGTCGCGGTGTTGTTCTTGATCTCGGCCTGTTGCGGCGAAGCCTCGGCCGAGCCCAGCGGGATCTTGGAATTGTTGCCGGCGTTGTTGTAGATCTGGATCTGCACGCCGCCAGCCGGGGAGTTGCTGGTCAGCTTCAGGTTGCCGGTGGACTGGTCCACGTTGGTCACGGCGTCGAAGGCGATGGAAGCCTTCTTGCCATCGGTGCAGCCGGCGCCGGACAGGACCAGGTCGAAGTTCTTGAAGGGGGATGCGGTGCCGACCGCGGTGAATACGCCGGGAGCTACGGTACCCAGGTCGACATGGGTGACGTTGCCGATACCCGGCGCCTGGCCGTTGATGTCACAGGTCACGTCGGAGATGCTGCCCATGAAGTTGACCACGCCATCGGCGGCGAACGCGGGAGATCCCATGGCCAGGAGAGCGCCGGAAACGGCGAGGGGAGCGAGAACGCTACGCTTGAACATGTTCATCTGATTTCCTTTCAAGTGGATGGAACATCCTGACAACACCGTCGAGATCCGCTGCAAGTTCGGATCGAGTGGGGCGAGCCAAGTCTTTTCGTGCAAATAAGGAACAGCCACTGCGAGCGACCATGACTGCGGGGCAGTTGGAGAACATCGCTCGAAGCGCGAAGAAAGATGTTAGAAAGAAAGGAAAATCATAAAAATAATAAACATACGAAAATATATGTAGTCCTTTTCCGAGAGCAATGCTTAAAGCACTTCCACATCAAGACTCGCAACAGAAAAACATTAAATCTTCAATATCAGACCAATCATTCGAACTACCAAAAGTATTTTCCTACGCAAACTTTCACGTTATTCAAGGAAATGTCCGTAGACCGCATCGGCACCTCAACCATCCGGTCGATACCGTGCGACGTCGCGACACGCCAGCATGGCGCTTTCCCAACGACCGGAGACTCGCCATGCCCGCCTCCCCCCACCCCGAATGGATCACCGTCGGCGCCCTGGCCGATGGCTTCGCCCCGGACAGCCACGTCCTGCCCGCCAGCCTCGACCTCGACGGACGCGAGCTGGTCCTGCACTTCGCCAACGGCTGGATCATCCAGCACGCCTTCGGCCGACAACGCCTGCGCTGGCGCCTGGCGGACGGCAGCGTCAGCGGCGAGTCGGCCTATCGCGCCAGTTCGCTGCGGGAAAACGTCTACTTGGTGGACTTCCTCAAGCAGGAAGACGGCCGGACGGTGTCGGTCAGCCTGGTGCTGGATTTCCACCACCTGGCATTCACCGCGGTACTCGGCCGGTTGCCAACCCGCGCCACCTGCGAGCAGGGCCTGTTCAGCCGTGCGCTCAGCGGCCAGGAACCGACCGGCGTCGAGGCCGGGTTCCTGCACGGCAGCCTCGGGCGTCCCTGGCAGCCCGGCGCCTGCCCGCACGCGCCCAGCGAAGAACTGCTCGGCCTGCGCAACCAGTACGTCTACAGCGCCAGCGAGGCCTACGAGCACATCTACCTGAATCCGCGCTTCTATACCTGGCATTGCCTGCGCGGCGCCGAGCAGGGCCTGGCCGACACCGACCGCTGCCACCACTACCGACTGGCCGAGCGTCTGTACCTCTTCGTCTGGCGCGAAAAGATCGTGCCGACCCTCGGCGTGCTGCTCATCGACCTCGAAGCCGGGCGTACCGACGGCAAGATCTTCGGCTACCAGGGCGACGACTTCGCCACCCCGGTGAACTTCCCGGTCGGCGCCCTCGCCCGGGTACTCGGCCAGACCCGCCACGAACAGTGAGGCCAGCATGGAAAACAACATCCTCGGCCTCGACCTGGCTCGTGTCGAAACCCTGTTCCAGCGCGAACTGCAGTGCTTCGACGCGTTGCATCCGCGCTCCATGGCGGCATACCGGGAGAATCTCCGTCACTGGCTGTACGGCGCCCCGCTGCACTGGATGCAGCAATGGCCGGGCAATTGCCCGCTGGTGGTCAAGGCCGCCCGGGGCGCGCGGGTCACCGATATCGACGGACGCCACCATGTCGACTTCGCCCTCGGCGACACCGGCGCCATGTTCGGCCACGCCCAGCCGGCGGTGGCCGAGGCCATCGCCCGGCAGGCGCGGCACGGTTCGACCCTGATGCTGCCGAGCGAGGACAGCCTGTGGGTGGGCGCCGAACTGGCGCGCCGCTTCGGCCTGCCCTACTGGCAGGTGACCACCTCGGCGACCGATGCCAACCGCTTCGTCCTGCGCCTGTGCCGGATGCTCAGCGGCCGCGACAAGGTGGTGGTTTTCAACTGCAACTACCACGGCAGCGTCGACGAATCGCAGGTGGAGTTCGACGGCGAGGGCCGGATGGTCCCGCGCGAAGGCGTGCATCCCAACGGCGTGCGCCACGACGCCACCACCCGCCTGGTGGAGTTCAATGACCTCGGCGCGCTGGAAGCCGCCCTCGCCCACGGCGACGTCGCCGCAGTGCTGACCGAGCCGTTCATGACCAATGTCGGCATGGTCCCGCCAGCCGAGGGTTTCCACGCCGGCCTGCGCGAACTGACTCGCCGCCACGGCGTGGCCCTGGTCATCGACGAAACCCACACCATCTCCTGCGGCCCTTCCGGCTACAGCGGCGCACATGGCCTGGAGCCGGACTTCCTGGTCCTCGGCAAATGCATCGCCGGCGGCATTCCCAGCGCGGTCTGGGGTTGCAGCCAGGCGCTGGCGGAGCGCATCTGGGCGGTGCTCCCGCATTTTCGCCCGGGACAGGCGATCAACCACTTCGGCTTCGGCGGCACGCTGGCCGGCAATGCCCTGCAACTGGCGGCGATGCGCGCGACCTTCGCCGAGGTGATGACCGAAGCCGCCTACCGGCACATGTTCGAACTCGCCGCCCGGCTCGAAGAGGGTGTCCGGGCGATACTCAAGGACATGCGCCTGCCCTGGCACGTGACACGCATCGGCGCGCGCGTCGAATACCTGTTCATGACCCATGCCCCGCGCAACGGTGGCGAAGCCCATCATGCGCGGCACGGGCTGATCGAGGCATACCTGCATCTCTATCTGCTGAACCGCGGGGTCCTGCTGACGCCCTTCCACAACATGGCGCTGGTCTGCCCGGCGACCCGGACAGAAGATGTCGACCTGCACAACCGCCTGCTGCGCGACTGCCTGGGCGAACTGCTGGAGGATGACGCATGAGGCGCCTGGAAAGTCGCGTCGCGCTGGTCACCGGCGCTGGCCAGGGCATCGGCCGCGCCATCGCCGAGCACTTCGCCGCGCAGGGCGCCAGGGTGCTGCTGGCGACCCGCACCGCCAGCAGCGGCCAGGCCACCCTTGCGGCGATCCGCGCGGCGGGGGGCGAAGCCGAACTGCTGGCCGTCGACCTGGGCAGCCGCGACGCCGCCGAGCGCGCGGTGCTCGCCACCCTGGAGCGCTTCGGCCAGTTGGACATCCTCCTGCACAATGCCGCGGCCTTCGCCCAGTGCACTCTCGCCGACCTGGGCGACGAGACGCTGGAGCAAACCCTCGCGGTGAACCTGAAAAGCTGCTTCTGGCTGACCCAGGCCGCCCTTCCCGCCCTGCGGCGCAGCCTGGCGGGGCGGGTACTGGTGACATCCTCGGTGACCGGCCCGCGCACGGCGATCGCCGGACTCGCCCACTATGCAGCGAGCAAGGCCGGGGTCAACGGTTTCATCCGCGCCGCCGCGCTGGAACTGGCCGGCGACGGGATCACCGTCAACGGCGTCGAACCCGGCCTCATCGCCACCCCGGCGCTGGGCAACCTCGGCGACGCCGGCCGTCTCGCGGCGCACATCCCTCTCGGCCGCGTCGGCCAGCCACGGGATATCGCCCACGCCATGCTGTTCCTCGCGTCCGACGAGGCGAGCTATATCACCGGACAGACGCTGGTGGTGGATGGCGGCGCGCTGCTACCGGAGAACGGCGGACTGGCCTGAACGCCCACCCACCTCTGGCGCTCGCCGGCCTGGCTCGCCCTCTCCCCCGCCTTCTCCCTGAAGGGAGAGGAGCCGTTCGGCGCACGCGGCAAGCACCTCCGCCCGCCGCGGCTCCGGCAGGGCGAATGACCGCTCGCGGTTCTCCGCCAGGCCTGCCGTCCCCCGCCCTCTCCCTGGAGGGGGCCGTTGGGTGCATGCGGCAAGCGCCCTCGCCCTGCCGCGCGGGCGAGGACCGCCCAATTTGCCGGGCGATTATCGAAAGCCCCTGCAAAATGGATGAATAAGAACGACTCTCAGCGGGTTAGTATCGGAAATCCCAACCGAGAGGATTCGCTTCATGTTCCGCTCCATGTCCCATGTCCGTACCGAATCGGCCGCCCGCTACATCAACCGCCTGTGCAAGCACTGGGGGCACAAGTTCGAGGTCGAGCTGAGCGCCGAGCGCGGCTTCATCGACTTCGGCGACTCCAACTGCGAGCTGCTGGCCCAGCCCGACCATGTGCTGCTGGTTCTCAACAGCCCCGACGAGGACAGCCTCGCGCACATGCAGAACGTGGTCGCCGACCACCTGCAGCGCATGGCCAGCAGCGAAAGCCTGGAAATCAGCTGGCAAGCCGCCGACAGTTGAGCGCCTGGCCACCCGGCCGCCCCCTGGCGACCGGCGTCATGGCCACCATGAAAAGTGCAATTCATTCCCCGGAAAAGCCATTCAGCTCGCTCTCCCCGCGTCCCATCATCGTCTCCAGGCGCTCTCGCGCAGATAACAACAATGACTGGAGTCGATGATGAAACCCGAAGATTTCCGTGCCTCTGCCACCCGTCCGTTCACCGGCGAGGAATACCTCGCCAGCCTGCGCGACGACCGTGAGATCTACATCTACGGCGACCGCGTCAAGGACGTCACCAGCCACCCCGCCTTCCGCAACGCGGCCGCCTCCATGGCCCGGCTCTACGACGCCCTGCACGATCCGCAGAGCAAGGACAGGCTCTGCTGGGAGACCGACACCGGCAACGGCGGCTATACCCACAAGTTCTTCCGCTACGCGCGCAGCGCCGACGAACTGCGCCAGCAGCGCGACGCCATCGCCGAGTGGTCGCGCCTGACCTACGGCTGGATGGGCCGCACCCCCGACTACAAGGCCGCCTTCGGCAGCGCGCTGGGCGCCAACCCGGGCTTCTACGGCAAGTTCGAGGACAACGCGAGGACCTGGTACAAACGCATCCAGGAAGCCTGCCTGTATCTCAACCACGCCATCGTCAACCCGCCGATCGACCGCGACAAGCCGGTGGACCAGGTCAAGGACGTGTTCATCTCGGTGGACGAGGAGGTCGACGGAGGCATCATCGTCAGCGGCGCCAAGGTGGTCGCCACCAACTCCGCGCTGACCCACTACAACTTCGTCGGCCAGGGCTCGGCGCAGCTGCTCGGCGACAACACCGACTTCGCCCTGATGTTCATCGCGCCGATGAACACCCCCGGCATGAAGCTGATCTGCCGCCCCTCCTACGAACTGGTGGCGGGTATCGCCGGCTCGCCGTTCGACTACCCGCTGTCCAGCCGTTTCGACGAGAACGACGCGATCCTGGTGATGGACAAGGTGTTCATCCCCTGGGAGAACGTACTGATCTACCGCGACTTCGAGCGCTGCAAGCAGTGGTTCCCCCAGGGTGGCTTCGGCCGGCTGTTCCCGATGCAGGGCTGCACCCGCCTGGCGGTCAAGCTCGACTTCATCACCGGCGCCCTCTACAAGGCCCTGCAATGCACCGGTTCCCTGGAGTTCCGCGGGGTGCAGGCGCAGGTCGGCGAGGTGGTGGCCTGGCGCAACCTGTTCTGGTCGCTGACCGACGCCATGCACGGCAATGCCAGCGAGTGGCACGGCGGCGCCTTCCTGCCCAGCGCCGAGGCCTTGCAGGCCTACCGGGTGCTGGCGCCGCAGGCCTATCCGGAAATCAAGAAGACCATCGAGCAGGTGGTCGCCAGCGGCCTGATCTACCTGCCTTCCGGCGTCCGCGACCTGCACAACCCGCAGCTCGACAAGTACCTCGCCACCTATTGCCGCGGCTCCGGCGGAATGGGGCACCGCGAGCGGATCAAGATCCTCAAGCTGCTCTGGGACGCCATCGGCAGCGAGTTCGGCGGCCGCCACGAGCTGTACGAGATCAACTACGCCGGCAGCCAGGACGAGATCCGCATGCAGGCCCTGCGCCAGGCGCTCGGCAGCGGCGCGATGAAGGGCATGCTCGGCATGGTCGAGCAGTGCATGGGCGACTACGACGAGAACGGCTGGACCGTGCCGCACCTGCACAACCCGGACGACATCAACGTGCTCGACCGCATCCGCCAATGACGCCCGCGTCGCGTCCGGAGGTTCTTCCCATGACCCAGCTCGAACCCAGGCAGCAAGCCTTCCGCAACGCCATGGCGCATCTCTCGGCGGCAGTCAACGTGATCACCAGCAACGGCCCCGCCGGACGCTGCGGGATCACCGCCACCGCGGTCTGCTCGGTCACCGACAGCCCGCCGACGCTGATGGTCTGCATCAACCGCAACAGCGAGATGAACCCCGTGTTCAAGGCCAATGGCCGGCTCTGCGTGAACGTCCTCAGCGGCGAGCACGAGGAAGTGGCGCGCCATTTCGCCGGCATGACCGGGGTGGCGATGGAGCGGCGCTTCGCCCTGCACGACTGGCACGACGGCATCCATGGCCTGCCGCTGCTGCACGGCGCCCTGGCCAACCTGCAGGGACGCATCGCCGAGGTCCAGGAAATCGGCACCCACTCGGTGCTGCTGCTGGAACTGGAGGATATCCAGGTGCTCGAGCAGGGCGACGGGCTGGTCTACTTCAGCCGTGGCTTCCACCGCCTGCAACGGGACCGCCGCGCGGCCTGAACACGCAGGCCGCGCCGCCACGCCGACTCCCGCTCAGCGCCGATGCGCCGGCGGGATCGAGTAGGTGCCGACCACATGCGCCACCGGTTCCGCGTCGCCCTCGGAGAACAGCGCCACCTCGCCCATCGCCAGGGTCTTGCCGACCTTCATCAGCCGGCAGTCGGCGACGATCCGCCGGTCCGCCGCCGGGCGACGCAGGAAGTTGATGGTCAGGCTGGTGGTCACCGCCAGCGGAACGATGCCGATCTCGCCGAGCACCGCCACGTACAGCGCGACATCGGCGATGGCCATCAGGGTCGGCCCGGAAACCGTGCCGCCGGGGCGCAGGTCGCTGGCGTCGACCGCCTGCCAGACCGTGGCGCTACGCTCGCCGACGGCTTCGACCACGACCCGGGTCTGGGGAAATTCGTGCTGGATGAAACGGGCTATCTGCTCTTTCTTGTCGGTCACGGAACTGTCCTTGGCAGCAGGAGGAAGGATACGGCAATCGGATCTAGCGGCCACGCGCCTCGCTCGGCGTCACTCCGTAGCGCGCCTTGAAGGCCCGGGCGAAATGCGCCTGGCTGGAGAAGCCGTGGCGATAGGCGACCTCGGCGACATCCAGGCGCCGGCCCTGGGGCGAAGCGAGCAACTGGCGGGCGCGCTCCAGCCGCCGCTCCTGCAGGTAGCGGCCGGGCGAGCGGCCTTCCTGGGCGAACAGCCGCGCCAGGTGCCGGCTGGAGACACCGGTGGCGGCGGCCACCCGCTCGCAGCTCAGGGCCGGATCGTCGAGGTGCTGCTGGATGTACTGCTTGGCCGCCAGCAGGTAGGAGGCGCTCAACGCGCTGGCGCGGTGCTCGCCGGCATGGTCGCTGATGATGCTCGCCAGCAGGTCGTAGGCCTCCTCCTGGAAACGGGCCGCGCCAGCGCCGTCGGGACGGTCGAAGAAGCCCTGGGCGCGCGTCCCCAGGGTACGCACCAGCAGGCGCTGCACCGGGCTTTCCGCGCCGATCTTCAGCGGTCCCTTGAAATCGCGCAGGCAGCGCTCGGCGAAGTCGTCCTGGGGCATGTCGAAGATGAACTGCCGCATCGGTCCGGAGAAACCGAACAGGTAGGGCTTGTCGGTCCGGTAGATCATCAGCTCGCCTGGCTGTAGCAGGTTGCAGCCGTTGTCCTGGTAGAAGAACGACTGGCTGCCGAGCACCAGGGAAACGAAGATCGACTCCTTGGGCACCGCGCGGATCATCGAGCGGTCGCGTTCCACCACGTGCTCGGTGCCGCCGATGCGGGCCATCCGCAGGCGTTCGAGGCAGAGGTTGTCCTGGGTAGCGGCGAAGCCGGCCTGGGAGTACGAGGAACATTTCAGGCCGACCAGGATGGAAGCGTTGTAGTCCTCCCAGAACGCCAGCCGCTGCTCCAGGGGGATGTCCTGGGTGCTGGCCCGCCGGGTTTCGAGCAAGGCATGTGCGGGCATTTTTATTCTTCTCGTCGAACGCTGCGTGGACCACCCGGGGCTCAGGCAAGGCATCCGGGGCCAGGCGCCGCGGTGCCCGGCCAACCTCGGGCGGTCGGACAGTAGCGGCGCTCCTTCATTAACATCTGAATCCTCGCCCCCGTCAATCGCCCGCCGGCCCTCGCCGACGGCGGGCTGGCCAGGTTGGCGCAGCGGCGACGGGCGCGCCAGGCGATGTCCGAAAAGCGCAAGCATCCCGGCCGCCAGGGTCAAACCCGCACGCCCATGCCTGGCTAGAGTCGGCCCGACGACAACAATGACAGAGGCCGCCCCATGCCCGAACTCGCCACCCGTGAATTCTGGAAAGACCTGCAACCGATTCCCGACTGCTTCAAGCCGGACGCCAAGCCCGAGGTCTACCTGCGCAACGCGCCGACCGAGGACGAGCGCCTCTACGTGCCCTTCACCGAGACCGTGAAGTCGCGCCCGCTGTGGATCTCGCCGAGCGAGAACCGCTGGTGCGACATCCTGATGGCGACGAGCGCCGGCCTGGTCAACCGCCACTACCACCCGCACGAGGTGTTCGCCTACACCATCAGCGGCAAGTGGGGCTACCTGGAGCACGACTGGACCGCCACCGCCGGCGACTTCGTCTACGAGACGCCCGGCGAGGGCCACACCCTGGTGGCCTACGAGCACGAGCAGCCGATGCGCGCGTTCTTCATCGTCAAGGGGCCGCTGGTCTGGCTCGACGAGAAGGGCAACGCGGACGGCATCTTCGACGTCCACGACTACATCGCGATGTGCCGTGCGCACTACGACAAGATCGGCGTCGGCGCCGCCTACATCGACTCCCTGTTCCGCTGACCCCGGGCGCGCGCCGCCCATGCGGACGCGCGCCTCCCCGCCGGCCGGCCCGCCCGGCCTGGAGACCGACATGGCGCATAACAACAATTCCGCCAGTTACGAAAACGTCCTGCTCTGCGTGCTGTTCCTGACCTTCGGCTTCGTCTTCTTCGACCGCCTGGCGCTGTCCTTCCTGTTTCCCTTCATGGAACAGGAGCTGCAACTGAGCAACAGCCACCTGGGCATGCTTTCCTCGGTGCTGGCCCTGGCCTGGGCGGTATCCGGCGCGCTGGTCGGCGCCTGGTCCGACCGCCGCGGCCAGCGCAAGCCGCTGCTGATCGTCGCGGTGATCCTGTTCTCGCTGTGCTCGGCGTTGTCCGGGCTGGTCGGCGGCTTCCTCGGCCTGCTGCTGTTCCGCGGCATCATGGGGCTGGCCGAGGGGCCGATCCTGCCGCTCTCGCAATCGCTGATGGTGGAGGCCTCCTCGCCGCATCGCCGGGGCCTCAACATGGGCCTGCTGCAGGGCTCGGCCGCCGGCCTGCTCGGCGCGGTGCTCGGCCCGCCGCTGCTGGTGGCCCTGGCCGAAGCCTTCGGCTGGCGCCACGCCTTCATCGTCTCGCTGTTGCCGGGGCTGCTGATCGCCTGGCTGATCTGGCGCCACGTGCGCCCCGATCCACCCCGCGAACGGGTCCCGGCAATCCACGCGCACGCCGCGAAAGGCAGCCGCCTGGCACTGCTGAAGAGCCGCAACATCCTGCTCTGCACCCTGATCAGCTGCGTATTCGTCACCTGGTTCATCGTGCTGATTTCCTTTACCCCGACCTTCCTGGTCAATGCCCGCGGCTTCAGCCCGGCGACCATGGGCAGGCTGATGAGTTGCCTGGGCGTCGCCTGGGTGATCTGGGGTTTCGCCGTGCCGGCGATCTCCGACCGCCTCGGCCGCCGGCCGACCCTGGTGGCGTTCTCGCTGCTCGCCGCCTGCTGCCCGCTGGCGCTGCTCTACGCGCCGACCGCGACCAGCCTCGGCCTGCTGTTGCTGCTGACCTACACCGGGCTCGGCTGCTTCACCCTGTTCATGGCCACCATCCCGGCGGAAACCGTCTCGCGTACCGCCATCGCCACCGCCCTCGGCCTGATCATGGGTCTGGGCGAACTGATCGGCGGCTTCGTCGCGCCCACCGTCGCCGGTTTCGCCGCCGACCGCTTCGGCCTTTCCGTGGTCATGTGGATGTCCTGCGGCGGCGCCCTGCTCGCCGCGTTCCTCTCGCTGTTCCTGCGCGAAACCGCGCCGGCCGCGCTGGCCCGCCGCGGCACGCCGAACGCTTCCATCCTGCAAGGAAACCAACCATGAAAGCACTGCGCTGGCACGCCGCCCGCGACCTTCGCCTGAGCGAGCTGGTAAGCCAGGCGCCGCGGCCCGGCGAAGTCGAACTGGAAGTCGCCTACTGCGGCATCTGCGGCAGCGACCTGCATGAATACCAGGACGGCCCGCACTCGATCCCCCACGCCGCCCCCCATCCCCTGTCCGGCTGCCGCGCGCCGCTGACCCTCGGCCACGAGTTCTGCGGCGTGGTCGTCGGCCTCGGTCCGGGAGTCGAGGGACTGGCGCTCGGCGAGCGGGTCGCGGTCGAGCCGGAATACCGCTGCGGCGAATGCCGCTATTGCCGCGAAGGCCGCTACAACCTCTGCGAGTCGATGGGTTTCATCGGCCTGATGGGCGACGGCGGCTTCGCCGAGCGCGCGCGGGTGCCGGCCTACATGCTGCATCGCCTGCCGGACACGGTCAGCTTCCGCCAGGCCGCCGTGCTCGAACCGGCCGCCGTGGCCCTGCATGCCCTGCGCCAGAGCAGCCTGGAGGCGGGACAGCGCTGCGCGGTGTTCGGCCTCGGGCCGATCGGCCTGCTGCTGGTGATGCTCGCCCGCCTGCGCGGGATAACGGACATCGCGGCGGTCGACGTCAGTCCCGAACGCCTGGCCCTGGCCAGCGGGTTCGGCGCCAGCCGGGTACTCGACGCCCGCGACGACGGGGTGGCGACGCGCCTGAGCGAGGGCGGCGCGCTCGATTGCGCGTTCGAGGCAGCCGGCAGCCAGGCCAGCCTCGACGCGGCCCTGGCCAGCCTGCGCAAGGGTGGCGAGCTGGTGCTGGTGAGCCTGATGGGCGAGGTCCGGCTGGACGCCTTCGACCTGGTCAACCGCGAGCTGCGCCTGCTCGGCAGCGTCGGTTACCGCCACGCCTATCCGGAGCTGATCGCGCTGCTCGCCGAGGGTCGCCTCGACCTGGCCCGCGTGGTGACCCGCAGCGTGTCCCTGGAGCAGGCGGTGGAGCACGGTTTCGAAGCGCTGCTGCGGGACAAGTCGCAAGTCAAGGTACTGGTCAATCCCAACCCGGCCCTGGCCGACGCCTGAAGGAGCATCCGCCCATGGTTTTCCAGAAAGATCTCTACGCCGGCCGGCAGGTGCTGGTCACCGGCGGCAGCTCCGGCATCGGCGCGGCCATGGCCATGCAGTTCGCCGAACTCGGCGCCGAAGTCGTCGCCCTCGGCCTGGATGCCGACGGCGTGCACGCCCCGCGCCACCCGCGGATTCGCCGGGAAGAACTGGACATCACCGACAGCCAGCGCCTGCAACGGCTGTTCGAAGAGCTACCGCGCCTGGATGTGCTGGTGAACAACGCCGGCATCAGCCGCGACCGCGAGGAATACGACCTGGCTACCTTCGAACGGGTGCTGCGCCTCAACCTGAGCGCCGCCATGCTCGCCAGCCAGCTGGCCCGGCCGCTGCTGGCGCAGCGCGGTGGCAGCATCCTCAACATCGCCTCGATGTACAGCACCTTCGGCTCCGCCGACCGCCCGGCCTACAGCGCCAGCAAGGGCGCGATCGTCCAACTGACCAGATCGCTGGCCTGCGAGTACGCCGGCCAGCGCATCCGGGTCAACGCCATCGCCCCCGGCTGGATCGACACGCCGCTGGGCGCCGGGCTCAAGGCCGACGCCGAAGCCACCCGGCGGATCATGCAGCGCACGCCGCTGGCGCGCTGGGGCGCAGCGGCCGAGGTGGCCAGCGCCGCGGCGTTCCTCTGCGGTCCCGGCGCCAGCTTCGTCACCGGCGCCGTGCTGGCGGTGGACGGCGGCTACCTCTGCGCCTGAGCCGCCTTCGCTCCGGATGTACCCGTCCGCTTGGAGCGGACAGCGATTCGCACGACAGAACAACAACAAGACGAGTGCCTTGCCATGAAAACCCTCCGTACCCTGCCGGCGCTGTTCTGCGCCGGTCTCCTCGGCCTGTCCGCGCAGGCCGCCGAAAGTCCCCGCGGCGGTCCGCTGGCCGGTCTCGGCGCACAGCTCGAACGGCATGGCGTGAAGACCCACGCGCAGTTCTGGAGCCTGTCGCTGAAGAACCTCGACACCGGTCCGCGCCCGCACAGCTTCGGCAACAGCGGCGACCTGTTCCTCGGCGCCGATCTCGACCTCGCGACCCTTGCCGGCATCGACGGCGCCTCGCTGCATGTCGAGGAGACCGTGTTCATCCTCGACCGTGGCACCGGCCAGCCCACCGGGCCGAGCTGGCAGGGCGCGGTGGGCAGCTATTTCGGCGGCGCGCCGCTGCACAACGACATCGGCGCCAACCAGCTGAGCCTGCTCACCTGGCAGCAGAAATGGCTGGACGGACGCCTCGCCAGCCACCTCGGACGGACCAATGCGCGGCGCTACTTCCTGGTCTACAACTGCGAGACCGTGGTCACCTGCAACGACCCGGTCATCGACGCCTCCACCGGTATCCTGCCGCCACCCTACGGCGCCTGGGGCGGCTACCTGAAATACCAGGCGACCCCGGCGCTGTACCTGCACGCCGGGGCCTTCGAGTCCAACCCGGTGGATTACCTGAAGAAGCGCCACGGCCTCGACTTCAGCACCGACGACGCCAGCGGCACCAGCCTGCTGCTGGGGATCGGCGACAAGCGCGAGGAAAGCCTCGATCCCTACCGCTCGCACTACGAACTCAACGCCTACCTGAACACCGCCAGCCAGGTCGACCCGCTCACCGGCGCCCGCGACCACGGCAGTGCCGGCAGCTTCTTCAAGTTCCAGCAGCTGTTCTGGCGCGCCGACGGCGGCCGCCTCGACTCGCCACGGGCGCTGGGGATGTTCGGCTCGCTCTCGGTGTCGGCCGACGCCAAGCAGCCGTTCCGCCACTTCGCCGAGCTGGGCCTGACCTACTACGCGCCCTTCGACCGGCCGCTGGACAAGCTCAACCTCAAGGCCAGCTACCTGCGCCTGAACGACCACCAGCTGGAATTCCAGCGCCAGGCGCGAGTCGCCGCCGGCGGCGATCCGCGCCTGGGCCAGCGCGACGTGTACGCCCTGGAAACCAATGCGCACATCGCCCTGACCCCGCACATCGCCCTGGAACCCTCGGTGCAGTACATCTTCAACCCGGACAACTACTACAACCCCGGCGCCCGCGAACTGAGCGGCGACGGTTTCGTCGTCGGCCTGCAACTGATGGTCGACATGGGCTCGCTGCTGGGGCTTTAGCGCGCCGCCTGGCAGCCTCGGTCAATCCCGCCGGCAGGCTGGGACAAGCGGCCGGGCGCGCTTCCCCGTCCAATGGAGTAGCGTCGCGCCCATGGGCGCGGGCGAAAAGAACGCCGGGCGAGGCCCGGCAGCACACCCAGAAAGGTGCCGACATGACTTCCACTGCCCGCCGCGCGTTCGACTACATCGTGGTCGGCGCCGGTTCCGCCGGCTGCGTCCTGGCCAACCGGCTGTCCGCCGACCCCGCCGTTTCCGTCTGCCTGGTCGAGGCCGGACCGAGCGACCGCACGCCGCTGCCCGCCGCCTACATCCGCACGCCGGCCGGGATCATCCGCCTGATCGCCAATCCGAAATGGAACTGGATGCACCGTTTCGCCGCCCAGCCCGGCACCGCCGGGCAGCCGATCGCCTGCCCGCGCGGCAAGGTCTGGGGCGGTTCCAGCGCGATCAACGGAATGATCTACATCCGCGGCGACCGCCACGACTACGACCGCTGGGCGGCGTTGGGCAACCGCGGCTGGAGCTACGACGAACTGCTGCCCTACTTCCGCCGCTCGGAACATTTCGAGCCGGGCGAATCCCCCTGGCACGGCCGCGGCGGCGAGCTGAACGTCGCCGAACAGCGTAGCCCGAGCCCGATCAACCAGGTGTTCTTCCAGGCCGCCGAGGAAATGGGCTGGCCCTACAACGCCGACTTCAACGGCGAACGACAGGAAGGCGTCGGACCGTTCCACGTCACCCAGGTCAACGGCGAGCGTTGCAGCGCGGCGCGTGCCTTCCTGCACCCGGCCCTGGCGCGGCCCAACCTCACCGTGCTCAGTCCGGCGCTGACCCTGCGCGTGCTGCTGGAAGGCACCCGCGCCAGCGGCGTGGAGATCAGCCAGGCTGGCGAAGTCGTGCGATTGCAGGCGCGCCGCGAGGTGATCCTCAGCGCCGGCTCGATCAACTCGCCGCAGCTCCTGCTGCTCTCGGGCATCGGCCCGGCGGCGGAACTGGCGCGCCACGGCATCGTCCAGCGCCACGAGCTGCCGGGGGTCGGCGAAAACCTGCAGGACCACCAGGACATCGTGCTGATGTACCGCACCGAGGCCGACCTCGGCTATGGCCTCGGCCTCTCGCCGAGGGGCTGGCTGCCGCTGCTGCGCTCGCCCTGGCAGTACCTGTTCGGCCGGCGCGGGGCGCTGACCTCGAATACCGTCGAGTCCGGCGGCTTCCTCCGCCTCGACCCGCAGGCACCGACCCCGGAGCTCGGCCTGATCGTCGCCCCGGCACTGAAGAACCAGCCGCGGCGGCTGGTCCCCTTCGGCCATGGGGTCAGCCTGCATGTGGCGGTGATGCATCCGCAGAGTCGCGGGAGGATCCGCCTGAACTCGCCGGACCCGCACGACCGGCCGCTGGTCGAGGCCAACTTCCTCAGCCATCCGGCCGACCTCGACACCCTGGTCCAGGGCTTCCAGCTGATCCGCAGGCTGGCCGCCAGCCGCAGCTTCGCCCGCCACCTCAAGGGCGAACTGGTGCCGGGCCCGCAGGTCTCCAGCCGCGGCCAGATCGAGGCCTGGATCCGCGCCAGCCTCGGCACCGTGTTCCATCCGGTGGGCACCTGCAAGATGGGCCACGACGAGCTCGCCGTGGTCGACGACCAGTTGCGCGTGCACGGCCTGGAGGGCCTGCGGGTGGCCGATGCGTCGATCATGCCGACGCTGATCACCGGCAACACCAACGCCCCGGCGATCATGATCGGCGAGAAGGCCGCCGACCTGATCCTCGGCAAGCCGGCGCCGGCGGCGCACGCCACAGGACAAGCGCTCCGGGAGGCACTCGCCGACGCCTAGCGGGCGCCCGGCCCCATCGGCGGCGATGCGCTGGTCGTCCCCGGCCAGGCCGCCCCCTGGTTCGACCGGCGCAAGCCGATGTTCCAGCCGCCGTCCCACGCCTGGCTAGCCGCCCTGGCTGCAGGCACTGGCGTACTTGCGGTAGGCCAGCGAGTGCAGCTTGCCGGAGGAATCGAGGTAGTCCATCCGCGCATCGACGATCTCGCAGGTGGTCGACGCCTGTTCCTGGGTCGCCACGACCTTGCGCACATCCAGCGGCATGCCGTAGTGGTAGCTTTCGATCGCCACCGGCGCGGCGGGCTGGGCGGCGAACGCGGGAGCCGCCAGGGCGGCGAACAGGGTGGTGGCGAGCAGGGTGCGAGTCATGGTGGTTCTCCTGGCGGCAGGTCCGCATCGGTGGAAGGCGACGTGCCTTCGTCGATGCCTATTCCAGGCCAGGGAGTTGTCCCGCATGTGTCACCGGAACGCCCGGTTCGTCAGTCGCTGTATCGCCGCCGCCGACCGATACACGCACGTACATTCGCCACGCCCACAGCCACGCGACGAACACGCGCAGCGCCAGCCGCCAGCGCCCCGCGCGCGGCAGTGACAGCCGGTTTTTTTGCACGCCCCGGTATTCGCTCCGGCACCGGATACAGTGCAATACAAACCCCGGCAGGCAAGCGCCGCGAGCGCGGATACACTGCTTGCAATCACACCAACCGCCACGGGAGCCGGGCAATGGAGCATGTCGATCACGTCCTGATCGTCGACGATGACCGCGAGATTCGCGAGCTGGTAGGCAATTACCTGAAGAAGAACGGCCTGCGCACCACCATCGTCGCCGATGGCCGGCAGATGCGCGCGTTCCTCGAAGCCAACACGGTGGACCTGATCGTCCTCGATATCATGATGCCCGGCGACGACGGCCTGCTGCTCTGTCGCGAGCTGCGCGTCGGCAAGCACAAGGCCACGCCGGTGCTGATGCTCACCGCGCGCAACGACGAGACCGACCGCATCATCGGCCTGGAGATGGGTGCCGACGACTACCTGACCAAGCCCTTCTCCGCCCGCGAGCTGCTCGCGCGGATCAACGCCGTGCTGCGGCGCACGCGGATGCTGCCGCCGAACCTGACCGTGACCGAAAGCAGCCGCCTGATCGGCTTCGGCCAGTGGCAGCTGGATACCAGCGCGCGCCACCTGCTCGATGGCGCGGGCACCGTGGTCGCCCTCAGCGGCGCCGAATACCGTCTGCTACGGGTATTCCTCGACCACCCGCAGCGGGTGCTCAGCCGCGACCAGTTGCTCAACCTGACCCAGGGCCGCGAGGCGGACATCTTCGATCGCTCCATCGACCTGCTGGTCAGCCGTCTGCGCCAACGACTCGGCGACGACGCCCGCGAGCCGGAGTACATCAAGACCGTGCGCAGCGAAGGCTATGTGTTCTCGCTACCGGTACGACTGCTCGAGGCCCATCCATGAAGCTTGCCGTGCCGCGTCCGCGCAGCCTCGCCGCGCGCCTGGCGCTCATTCTCTTCGCCGGGCTGGTGCTGGCCTACGGACTGTCCTTCGCCTCGCAGTTCTACGAGCGCTACCAGACCGCGAAGCACATGATGCTCGACAGCCTCGAACAGGACGTGGCGATCTCGGTGGCCATGCTCGACCGCCTGACGCCCGCCGAGCGCCAGGCCTGGCTGCCGCGCCTGGAGCGACGCACCTACCGCTACCGCCTCGACGCCGGCGAGCCCGGCCAGCCGCTGGCACTGGCCGACGCGCCGGTCGCCGCGCACTCCATCGAGCGCGCCCTCGACGGGCAATACCCCCTGGCCCTGCAGACGGTGGCCGACAGCCGACCGCACTTCCAGGTCCGCCTGAGCCTGCGCGACGGCAGCCCGCTGACCATCGATGTCACGCCGGCGCCGGTACCGCTGTCCGGCTGGCTGCCGCTGGTGCTGCTGGTGCAACTGGCCCTCCTGCTGCTCTGCACCGGACTCGCGGTGCGCACCGCCATCGGCCCGCTGACCCGGCTGGTGAAGGCCGTGGAACACCTCGATCCGAATCGTCCCGCACAACCGCTCGCGGAAACCGGCCCACGCGAAGTGGCGCACGCTGCGGCGGCTTTCAACGCCATGCAGGTGCGCATCGCCGAACACCTCAAGGAACGCATGCAACTGCTGGCGGCGATTTCCCACGACCTGCAGACGCCGATCACACGGATGAAGCTGCGCGTCGAATTCATGGACGCTTCCAGCGACAGGGACAAGCTCTGGAACGATCTCGAAGAAATGCAGCACCTGGTCCGCGAAGGCGTGGCCTACGCCCGCAGCATGCATGGCAGCGCCGAGGCCACTTGCCGGGTCGATCTCGATGCCTTCCTCGACAGCCTGGTGTTCGATTACCAGGACAGCGGCAAGCAGGTGCAGCTCGACGGTCGCACCGCAGCGGTGATCGACACCCGTCCGCACGCCCTGCGCCGGGTGCTGGTGAACCTGATCGACAACGCGCTGAAGTTCGCCGGCGCCGCGCGCCTGGAAGTGGAGCGCCGCGCCGATGGCGGCACGCGAATCCAGGTGCTGGACAATGGCCCCGGGATTCCCCCGGGGAACTCGACGAGGTGCTCAAGCCCTTCTACCGGGTGGAGAACTCGCGCAACCGCGACACCGGCGGCACCGGTCTCGGCCTGGCCATCGCCCAGCAACTGACCCTGGCCATCGGCGCTCGCCTGAGCCTGGCCAACCGCCCTGCTGGAGGGCTCTGCGCGCGCATCGAACTGGACGCCTGAGACGCTGGTACAGAGCGATACATAACCGCCCGCGGCGGACACACTGCGGATAAACCCGCTTGCAACACTCCTGACCACGGGAAGCGGCGGCACATCGCCGAGCCGCTCCCGCCACCAGGAGCCCCACCATGACCACCCGATCCCTGCAATCCCCCTGGCACGGCTGGCGCCTGTTCGCCGTCCTCGCTATCGCCGTGCTGGCCATGACCGCCCTCGTCCTGGCCCTCCAGCCGCAGGCGGTGGAAGGCCTGCGCAGCGCCATCCGCGCCACCGCGCGCAGTTCCTTCGCGCTGTTTCTCGCCGCCTTCCTCGCGTCTTCGCTGGCGATCCTGGTGCCCGGACCGGGTACCCGCGCGCTGCTTCGCGAACGTCGCTACCTGGGCCTGGCCTTTGCCTTTTCCCACGCGGTCCATGCGCTGCTGATCCTGGCCTACTGGAAACTGTACCCGGATACCTTCTGGAATGGCCGTTCGGTGACAGCGAACATCCCCGGCTCGATCGGCTACCTGTTCATCCTCCTGCTCACCCTCACCTCCTTCCGCGCCCCGGCCCGCCTGCTCGGCCCACGCGCCTGGAAAGCCCTGCATTCGACCGGCACCTGGGTGCTGGCGGGGATCTTCTGCCTGTCGTTCTTCAAGCGCATCCCCATGGGCGGCTGGTACGCGCTGGCATTCGCCACGATCTTCTCCGCCATCGTCCTCAAGCTCACCGCCAAGCTCGCCGTGCGCCTGCGTCGTCGCGACGCCCAGCCTGCCTGACCCATCCAGCCCCTTCTACGAGACATCGATCATGCAAGCATCCGACCTGCGCGCCTGGCGCCTCCCCTTCGTCCTGCTCGACCGCTGCGGCGGCTGGTGCGCCGACCTGTCCCTGCGATTGTTCCTGGCCTGGGAGTTCTTCGAGTCCGGCTGGGAAAAGTGGAACGGCGAGAACTGGTTCGGCGACATCCAGTCGGCCTTCCCGTTCCCCTTCGACCGCCTGCCCGCCGTCCTCAACTGGGAACTGTCGATGTGGGCCGAACTGCTCGGCGCGCTGTTGCTCCTGCTCGGCCTCGGTACCCGCCTGAGCGCCCTGGTGCTGATCGTCGTCACCCTGGTGGCGACCGCCGCCGTACACTGGCCGGCCGAGTGGTCGAGCCTGGCGGAACTGGCCCGCGGTTACTCGATCACCGACCACGGCTTCGGCAATTTCAAGCTCCCGGCGATCTACCTGGCGGCACTGCTGCCGCTGCTGTTGGCGGGAGCGGGGAAGCTGAGCCTCGACCATTGGCTCGGGCGGCGCCTGGGCCTGTCCCGCTAGGAATCGGCCAGCCACGAAAAACCCCGGAAGGCGATCGCCTCCGGGGTTTTTCTTCGTCGGGACAGCCAGCCAGGACCAACCTGTGCACCGCGTAGGGCGAATAGCGCCGACGGCGCTATCCGCCGATGCACCGGACCCGCCACGGCGGATAACCGCAGGCGGACATACGCCCTGCGCCAGGGCAGCGTCGTCATTCGCCCGCCGGATCGCGATCCAGGGTTCCGAGTACGATACCCTGGGTCCGCAACGCTTCCAGCAACGCCAGCCCCGCCGCGTCGAAGGTTCCTGGCGCGCGCCCCGCTTCGAGCGCCAGCGCCGCCAGATGCTCGCGCCCGCTCAGGCGCCGGCTCGCCAGTGACACCAGCAGGCGATAGGCCAGCGGGGTCAGGCGCGCGGTGTGCACGCGATGCGAGGAGTCGCGACGCATCAGCAGCAGAGTCGGTGCCGCTGCCGGTTCGGCAGGATCCGCGTCGAGGTCATGCACCGCCCAGCGATAGCCGAGCGGCAACGCCAGGCTCGACAACAGCGGCACCTCGTCCAGCAGCTCGCCATCAGGCCGGTGCGGCGGGTCGTCCGGCTCGGCCAGATAGAGGCGCGTCTCGCTCCACTCGAAATGGGCCAGCTCCGCCTGCCAGGCCTGGTCGGCCCCGACGTTCGCCTGCAAGTAGTCGACGAACACCCCGGCGATACGGGTGAACAGTGGGGTATGGCTTCTCTCCTCGCGATAGAACTCACGCACCCGGCCATGCCAGTCCGGGTCGCCAAGCAGTCCGCGCAAACGCGGGAAGCCGCTGGCGAGAACCCCTTCGATGGCGTTGTAGAACAGCTCGCGGTAGACCCGCAGGCGCCGCTCTTCGAGACCCGGCGGCGGCGCGTTGCCAAGCGGGTCGCGCAGGTGCCTGGCGAGGCTGAACTGCTGTTGGCGCAGGCGCTCATCCATGACGGCGCCCCTCTTCGCGTTGCCATTGGCGGATCTGCTCCACTTCCCGCAGCAGTTCGCCCAGTGGCGGATAGTTGAAGTCCCGCTCGAGCAGGGTCGGGCGCACGCCGAAGCGCCGGTAGGCGGCGCCGAGCAGGGACCAGACGCCGGGCTTCACGGCGGCGCCGTGAGTGTCGATCTTCAGGTCCGGCGCCTCGTCGTAGTGCCCCGCCACATGGTAGGCGGCGACCCGCCCGGGCGGCAGCCGGGCGAGGAACTCGAAGGCGTTGTAGCCATGGTTGCAGGCGTTGACGAACAGGTTGTTGACGTCCAGCAGCAGGTCGCAGTCGGCCTCGTCGAGTACCGCGTTGACGAACTCGATCTCGCTGATCTCCCGGTACGGCGCGGCATAGTAGGAAATGTTCTCCACCGCGATGCGCCGCTCCAGCCGTTCCTGCGCCTCGCGAATGCGCGCGGCGACATGGCGCACCGCAGCCTCGGTGAACGGCAGCGGCAACAGGTCGTAGAGATGGCCATCGTCGGAACAGTAGCTGAGGTGCTCGCTGTACAACGCTACCCGGTGGCGGTCGAGGAAGCGCCGGGTCTGTCCGAGGAAGGCGCCGTCCAGCGGCGCGGGACCGCCGAGGGACAACGACAGGCCGTGGCAGGTCAGCGGAAAGCGCTCCACCAGGCGCTCCAGGTCGGCGCCGAAGGCACCGCCGACGCCGATCCAGTTGTCCGGCGCGCATTCGAGGAAGTCCACCGAGCCAGCCTCCATCGCCAACAGTTGGGGCAGCAGGCCGCGCCTCAGGCCGAGGCCGGCGGCATTGTCGATCAGGGTCATGGGATCGCTCCGGAAACGGCGACGCCCCCGCTTTCCCGGAGGAAAGAGAGGGCGCCGCCAGGGTGAGGAAAGGTTCAGTGCCGGCTTTGTTCCAGCCTGCTGAACAGCCCTGCGGGCATCGGCTTGCCGTTGGCCTCGTAGGTCTTGCGCAGGTGCTCGTAGGCCTCGGCTTCGGAAATGAAGCCATCGTGGTCGGTGTCGATGCTGTCGAACTCGCCGGCACGCTCCTTGGCCACCGCGAGAAACTCGGCGCGCGAAACCTTGCCATCGTGGTCGGTATCGGTACGGGCGAACGAGGCGTCACCGCACTTGCCCTCTCCGCACTTGCCTTCGGCGCCAGCCTTGGCCGAGGCCTGCGCCCCGCCGCTGCCGCACTTGCCCTCGCCACACTTGCCTTCGCCGGCGCTGGCCGCCGCCAGTTGCAGGCCCTGCCCGAGCGGCTCGACGGCGAACGCCGAACCACCGAGCAGCATTCCCCCACCAGCACGGCGCCGAGCAGGCTGGCGGAAGTCTTTTGACGCGAATCGAAAACGGACATGCTTCTTCTCCACAGTGAACGCGGCCGGGCCGCAGGCGCGGCGCCGCCTTCGGCGCCGGTTCGAACCGGGCGGCGGGACCTTGTCTGGCCGACTCGCCCGTCCCGGTTCGGACGGGCCCATTTCGCCTGGAAGATGTATCGGCGATGTATCGCCCGGCGCATCGATTTGTACCCCGCTCGTATCGGCGCTGGGCGCAGATACAGAGCGATACGCGGCGAACGCCGCGACCGGCCGTCTCGCCATGCCGGGAAGTGGCGGATAACGCTCGTTTCCGCCGGAGCAACTCGGCTACCGTATGGAGACAGCCCCCTGGGCCTGCCACGAGATCACCTCCATCGTGCTGAAACGCATTCCGGTCACCCAGCTTCGCCCCGGCATGTTCATCCAGAGCCTGTGCGGCTCCTGGCTGGACCATCCGTTCTGGAAAAGAGGCAGCTTCCTGCTCGACAACCAGGCCGACCTGCAACGCCTGCGCGAAAGCGCGGTGAAAGAGGTCTGGATCGATGTCGGCAAGGGCCTCGACCTGCCCACCGAAGCCGCCGCAGCGGCAGCCGTGCTGCCGGTGACCATGCCGGCCGCGCCAGCGCCGGCGCGGGTCGCCCTGGAGGAAGAAATCCGCCAGGCCGCCCTGCTCTGCGGCAAGGCCAAGCGCGCGGTGGTCAGCATGTTCCGCGACGCGCGCATGGGCCAGGCCATCGACACCGCGCATGCCGCCGCGCTGGTGGACGACATCTCCGCCTCGGTGCTGCGCCACCCCAACGCCCTGGTCAGCCTGGTGCGGCTGAAGACTTCGGACGAGTACACCTACATGCACTCGGTGGCGGTCTGCGCCCTCATGATCGCCCTCGCCCGCCAGCTCGACCTGGCCGAGCCGCTGGTGCGCGAAGCGGGGCTCGCCGGGTTGCTCCACGACATCGGCAAGATGGCGGTGCCGGAACCGATCCTGAGCAAACCCGGCAAGCTCACCGAACAGGAGTTCGGCCTGGTCCGCCGGCATCCGCAGAACGGCGCGCGGATGCTGCTCGATTGCCGCCAGGTCAGCGCCCTGGTGGTGGATGTCTGCCTGCACCACCATGAACGCGTCGACGGCACCGGCTACCCCTTCGGCCTGGCCGAAGAGCAGATCAGCCTGCTGGCGCGAATGGGCGCGGTCTGCGACGTCTACGACGCGCTCACCTCCGACCGCCCCTACAAGAAGGGCTGGAACGCCGCCGAGGCGATCCGGCGCATGGCCGAATGGAACGGGCACTTCGACCCGCAGGTGTTCCGCGCCTTCGTCAAGGCGGTGGGCATCTACCCGGTCGGCGTACTGGTCCGGCTGGAAAGCGGGCGCCTCGGCGTGGTCCTCGAACAACACGGTCGCTCGCTGCTGACGCCACGGGTCAGGGTATTCTTCTCGGCCCGCTCGAGGGTGCCGATCCCACAACAGGTGGTGGACCTCGGTCAGGCCGGGCAGACCGACCGGATCGTCGGTTTCGAGCCGGCGGAGGCGTGGAACTTCCGCAATCTCGATGAGTTGTGGACGGGGCTGCCCGGCAGCGGCGGATCGTATTTCGACACGGGAACGGGGAAACCGTAGACGCCTTCCGCCGGCGACGCCGGGACGCCGCTCCCGTAGGACGCATAACGCGAAGCGTTATCCGCCGTTTCACCGCAGCCATCGCCTGCTCCCGATTGCTTCAAGCGCGCCATCGTCAATACTGCTGGCGATCCGCCGACAATCTTCAAGAGGCCATATGAGCCCGCTCCTGAAGACCATCGAAGAGCACAGCAAAAATGGCTGTGCTCAATCCAAAGCGCTGCTTGCCCTGCGGTCCGCAGGCGCCGATCTGAGGCTTTCCCCGAGGAAGGCTGGCCGCCTATGCGAACTTGCCGTCGTTGCCGCGGCAGGGAAAGAAGGCATGCCGGAGAGCGAGATCGTTGCGGCACGCCGGGCGTATGCCGCCAGCCTGGGGCTGACGCTTGACGGACCGACCAGCAACGCTGACGAGCCACGCCATATCCGCCATGCTGTCAGCGACTCCAATCACAACCCCAACGCCAGAAACCGTATCAATCTCGGAAATGCCATCGCGTACAAAAAAGAGTCCGAACAGGAAGATCGCTTCTTCCTTACTATTCCAAACGCTGGTTAAGCGCTATCTCTTACCGACTTCGGCAGAAGCCTGTTCCAGCAACCACTCCCTGAACGCCAGCATGGCCCCGGTCTCCCCCCGCGACTGCAAGCGCGTCAGCCAGTAGCTGCCGGTGCTCACCTCGGTGGCGAACGGCCGCCGGATGCTTTCGCTGGCCAGTTGCCGGGCGAACATCGCCGCCGGCGCCAGGGCCACCCCGACACCCTGCCGCGCCGCCTCGAGCATGGCCAGGGAGGTGTCGAAGACCATGCTGCGGGTCAGCGGCACGTGCGCCGGCAGGCCGGCGGCCTGGAACCACAGCGGCCATTCGTCGGCGCGGTAGGAGCGCAGCAGGGTGTGTTGCAGCAGGTCGGCGGGGCTGCGCAACCGGGTCGCCAGCTCGGCGCAGCAGAGCACCGTCAGCGGCGCCTCGAACAGGGCCAGCGCCTCGGTGCCGTGCCAGGCACCGCCGCCGAAGCGGATCGCGTAGTCGAGGCCCTCAGCGGCGATATCGACACGGTTGTTGTGGGTCGACAGGCGCAGGTCGATGAATGGATGGCGCGCCTGGAAGTCCGCGAGACGCGGCAACAGCCAGCCGACGGTGAAGGTGCCGACCGCGCCGACGGTGAGCACGTCGCGATAGTGGCCGCCCTCGAAACGCTCCAGCAGCCCGGCGATGCGGTCGAAGGAGTCGCACAGCACCGGCAGCAGGCTTTCGCCTTCATGGGTCAGCATCAGCCCGCGCGGCAGACGCTTGAACAGGGTCACGCCGAGACGCTCCTCGAGACTCTTCACCTGGTGGCTGACCGCCGCCTGGGTCACGCACAGCTCGATGGCCGCGCGGGTGAAGCTCAGGTGCCGGGCGGAAGCCTCGAAGGCCCGCAGGGCGTTCAGCGGCAAATGCGGTCGAACCATGTCTGCTCCAAATTTTTCTAATGGCTACTGCGAGTATTCATCGTTTGCCCAACGAGCCGCGCAAGCCTAGATTTTCCTCGCCCGCCGACGAAGGAGCGCTCCCGGGGCGGTTTTCCCTGCAGCCAACGACATAGGACGCCAATCCCCATGCGCCATGCGACAATCCTCAACCTGTGCGGCCTCGCCGCTTCCACCCTGTTCTTCGCGACAACATCGGCCTTCGCCACGGAGGCGCCGGCGGAGCGCCTGAAGGCTCTGGTGGACGCCGCCGTGCAACCGGTCATGAAGGCCAATGATATCCCGGGACTGGCCGTCGCCATCACTCTCAAGGGCGAACCGCATTACTTCAGTTATGGGGTGGCCTCGAAGGAGGACGCCCGCAAGGTGACCCCCGAGACCCTGTTCGAGATCGGCTCGGTGAGCAAGACCTTCACCGCCACCCTCGCCGGCTACGCCCTGGCCCAGGACAAGATGCGCCTCGACGACCGCGCCAGCCGGCACTGGCCCGCCCTGCAGGGCAGCCGCTTCGACGGTATCAGCCTGCTCGACCTCGGCACCTACACCGCTGGCGGCCTGCCGCTACAGTTCCCCGATGCGGTGCAGAAGGATCCGGCGCAGATCCGCGACTATTACCGCCAGTGGCAACCGACCTACGCCCCGGGCAGCCACCGCCAGTACTCCAACCCGAGCATCGGTCTGTTCGGCTATCTCGCCGCGCGCAGCCTGGGCCAGCCATTCGAGCGCAGCATGGAACGGCAGCTGTTCCCGGCGCTCGGCCTGGAGCACACCTTTATCCGGGTGCCCGCCGCGCAGCAGGGGCTGTACGCCCAGGGCTACGGCAAGGACGACCACCCGCTGCGGGTCGGACCCGGTCCGCTGGACGCCGAGGCCTACGGGCTGAAGTCCAGCGCTGCGGACCTGCTGCGCTTCGTCGAGGCCAACCTGCACCCCGAGCGCCTGGAGAAGCCCTGGGCGCAGGCCCTCGACGCCACCCATCGCGGCTACTACAAGGTGGGCGACATGACCCAGGGCCTGGGTTGGGAAGCCTACGATTGGCCGATCGACCTGAAGCGCCTGCAGGCGGGCAACTCGGCGCCGATGGCGCTACAGGCGCACAAGGTCGCCAGGTTGCCGGCGCCGCAAGCCCTGGACGGCCAGCGCCTGCTGAACAAGACCGGCTCCACCAACGGTTTCGGCGCCTACCTGGCGTTCATCCCGGGACGCGACGTCGGCCTGGTGATCCTGGCCAATCGCAACTACCCCAATGCCGAGCGGGTGAAGATCGCCTACGCCATCCTCAGCGGCCTGGAACAGCAGGCCAAGGTACCGCTGGTGCGCTGAGGCCTCTCGCGCGACGATGGCGCGTTGCGGCACGGAGCGCCGGTCATGGCTATGATGGAGCCATGACCCTCTCCCCGCCCCTCCGCCAGCCCTGCCCGCCCGGCGCCTGCGTCTGCGAACGCGAGCGCCTGGAGGCACCCGGCTCGGACCGCCGCATCCTCCTCCTGACCCGCCAGGAAGAACAGCGCCTGCTGGCGCGCCTGGAGGTCCTGCGCAGCCTGGATGACCTGCAACGCCTGCTGCGGCGCATGGAAGACCAGTTGGGCATCCGCCTGCGGATCGCCCCGGCGTTCGGCGAAGTGCGTAGCATGCGCGGCATCCGCATGCATTTCGAGGAACAGCCGGGGCTCTGCCGCAAGACCCGCCAGGCGATTCCCGCCGCCATCCGCCGTGGCCTGGAGAAACGCCCGGAAATCGCCTACGCCCTGCTCAACGCCCACGACCTGCTGCGCGACGCCTGAACGGCACGGCAGCGGATCCGGGCCATTGCACCGATGCAGCCCTATGGATTTCCTGGTTGTCGCTATGGCGGTGAACCCGGCCGCACCCACGGCGACGTCATGCCGGGCGTTTCCTAGTTGGGCTCCTCGTTCTCGTCGAGCAGGCGGGTCGGGGCGAGGATGCTGAGCGCCGATTGCAGGCGCGCTTTCGCGCTCTCGAACAACTGGCCGCGTGGCGCCTGGGCGTCCTGGTACAGCGTGGCGTTGCGTGGGAACCAGTTGGCCTGCGAGGCGGGCAGCAGCGGGATGAAGCGGAGGGACGTTCTGTGACGGAAGGGGTGGACGTATCATTCAGCTTAGCCATGGGTCAGCTCCTATTGAGCTGGGTTGTGGTTAGCGGGTCGTGGGTGTTGCAAGCACCTGCGGCCCGTGTCGTTTCGGGCGCTGGAACGCATCTTGGAAGATGGTCTTGGCGACCCCTCCATCATCCTCCTACTGGGTTTTTCTCCAATTCCTGGGCGTCCGAGAGAGGCAGGGGAAATGTCCGGAGGAGTTGTCCGGCGTTTCCAGGGCATGTAGGGCGAACAACGCCATGGGCGTTATCCACCGATACCCCGGATAAGCGGCGGATAACCGCAAGCGGTTATTCACCCTACGAACCCGGCATCGGAGTGTGGAGGCGGCGAACCCGCCCCGTCAGGAGGCCGAGCGGAGTCGTTGCGCAGGGGGACGAGCGTCAGGAAGCCGCGAGAGCCGCCTCGGCCCACGAAGGACCGTGGCGGCGGGCCCCCGGCGCGGCGGTGGAGCGAGGGCACCCCAGTCGCCTAGCGGCTGGGGCGAGTCTTTCGGTTCCTTTTGGACGCTTGCAAAAGGAACTCGCCCGGGAGGGCGAAACAGGAAGTCGAGGCAGGCACGACAAGCAACCAGATCACCCAGCCTGAAGCACACTCAGGCTTGAAGCTGCATCCTCCCCCTGTGTCACTGCCGTGCAGGCAGCGAAGAAAAGTACCAGCGATCCGGGAAAAGCAGGAAACCTCAATTCACTGCCGTACAGGCAACCCCAAAATCGCGAACGCTGTCGCTGCAACGGTCCCGGCTGAACCCTGGGACGCTATTCGCAGAGGCGGTTGCTGCTGGCGTTCCGACGGGGCCGCGCCTGGTCCCGCCGGCGTTCAGCTCGCCGATTCCGCCTGCACGTCGCCGAACATTCCCTGCAGGCGCTGCAGGCAGGTATCGCGCAGGGCGCGCAGCTCGTCGAGGCGGATGCCGGCCAGGCACTCCGCGCCGTCCAGCGGATCGACGCGACGCAGCGCCAGTTCCAGCTCGCCGGCGCGACCGGCCAGGGCGCTGGCGCCGACGGTGGCGGCACTGCCCTTGATGGTGTGCAGGGTCGCCGCGCAGCCCTGGATATCTCCCTCGCCCAACTGGCGTTCGAGCTGGCCGAGGAGTTCCTGCATGTCCGGCACGAAGCGTCGCAGCACCTGGACGATCAGCTCGAGGCTGCCGCCGAAGCGGCCGACGATGTCGCCACGCGCCTCGACCAGTTCGGTCGTCTCCGCCGCCGGCACCGGCACCGCAGCCGTGTCGACGGACCGGCCGAGATGACCGAGCAGGCAGAGCACCAGACGCTCCTTGTCGATGGGCTTGGCCACATGATCGTCCATCCCCGCCGCCAGGCAGGCCTCGCGGTCGGACAGCGAGGCGTTGGCGGTCATGGCCAGGATCGGCAGCCCGGCGAAGCGGCCGTCGGCGCGGATCCGCCGGGTCGCCTCGAGGCCGTCGATATCCGGCATCTGCATGTCCATCAGCACCGCGTCGAACGGCACGCCGGCCTCCAGCACCTGCTGCACGCCCGCCAGCCCGCCATCGGCGAGGGATACCCGGGCGCCCTCGCTGCTCAACAGCTCGGCGGCGACCTGACGGTTCAGCGCGTTGTCCTCCACCACCAGCAGGCGTACGCCCCGCAGGCGTTGCGGGCGCTCCTGCGGGCGCGGCGGCGGATTGGCCGGGGCGCCCTGTTCGCCGTGCAGCGCGTGCAGCACCGAGTCGGCCAGTTGCTTGGGGGTGACCGGCTTGGTCAGGAAGTCGACGAAGGGCGGCGCGCTGTGGTCGCGGGCGTCGGCGAGCACCTCGCGGCCATAGGCGGTGATCATGATCACCATCGGGGGCGGCAGGTCGCCCTGCAACTGGCGGATCAGTTGCGCCGCGCTCAGGCCGTCGAGGTCGGGCATGCGCCAGTCCATCAGTACCACGTCGTAACGACGACCCTCGGCCATCGCCGCCTGTACCCGCGCCACCGCCTCGCTGCCGCTGCCGACACAATCGGCGCGCCAGCCGAGGGCTCCCACCGTGCGCTCGAGCAGTTCACCGGCGATCAGGTTGTCGTCGGCCACCAGCAGCCGCAGAGGTTCGCCGACTCCAGGGCAGGCCGCGCGCAGCGGTTCGCCGCGAGCCACGTCGAGGTCCAGGTCGAACCAGAACCGGCTGCCGCTTCCCGGCGAGCTTTCCACCTGCAACCGGCCGCCCATCAGGTCGACCAGGCGCTTGCAGATGAACAGGCCGAGGCCGGTGCCGCCGAAACGCCGCGAGGTGGACGCCTCGGCCTGGGTGAACCCTTCGAAGATGCGCTGCTGCTGCTCGGCACTGATGCCGATGCCGGTATCCGCCACCAGGACGCGCAGGCCTACCCGATGCGCGTCGTGCGCCAGCCGCCGCAGGCTGACCAGCACATGACCGTGGGCGGTGAACTTCAGCGCGTTGCCGGCCAGGTTGATGAGGATCTGCTGCAGCCGCAGGCGGTCGCCGACCACCGCGCTGGGGAGTTCGGGATCGATGTCGAAGATCACCTCCACGTCCTTGTCGCCCTGGTTGCCGGAGAGCACCACGGCGAGGTCCTGCATCAGCGGCTCCAGCTCGAACGGGAGCATTTCCAGGAGCAGCTTGCCGGCCTCGATCTTCGAGTAGTCGAGGATGTCGTTGAGCAGGCCGAGCAATGAGGTCGCCGCCGAGCTAGCCTTGTCCAGGTAATCGCGCTGGCGTTCGTTGAGGTCGGTCTGCCGGGCCAGCTGCAACATGCCCAGCACGGCGTTCATCGGCGTGCGGATCTCGTGGCTCATGTTGGCCAGGAACGAAGACTTCGCCGCGCTGGCGGCGTCCGCCTGCTCCTTGGCCTCGCGCAGGCGCGCCTGCAGCTGCTGGTCGCTGGTGATATCGATGTTGATCCCGGTGACCTGCAGCGGCGTGCCGTCGGCGTCGCGCTCGACCTGGGCGCCGGCCTGGATGAAGCGGATGCCGCCGTCGGGCAGCAGCACGCGGAAGATCACGTCGTAGTTGCCGCGCCCTTCCACCGCCGCGCGCAGGCTGGCCTCGGTGCGCTCGAGGTCTTCCGGATGCAGGCGGCTGCGCCAGTGCTCGTAGACCAGCCCGCCTTCGCGCAGCGCCAGCGGCTGGCCATACAGTTCGCACATGCGCTCGTTCCACTGCAGGCTGTCGTCGGCCAGGGTCCAGCGCCAGATGCCCAGGCGCGCCACGTCGGCGGCCATCTGCAGCTGGTCGCGCGCCGCGGCCATCTCGCGCTCGGCGTTGCGCCACTCGGTGACGTCGACGGCGATACCCAGGTAGCCGTTGATCGCCCCGGCCTCGTCGCGCAGGACGGTGACCGAGAGGGTCACGCTCAGTGGCGAACCGTCCTTGCGCAGGTACGTCCATTCGCGGGTCTCGGCGCCTTCCCGCTCCGCACGCGCCACCAGCACGCGGAAACCCTGCTCGCCCAGTTCACGGCCACGGGCGAGCAGTTCCCGCTCGCTGTGCAGGAGAGTCGGCGAGACCTTGCCGACCACCTCCTCGGCGCGGTAGCCGAGCATCCGCTCGGCACCGAGGTTGAAACCGCTGATGATGCCGTCGCGGTCGAGGGTGATGATCGAAACCTCGGAGGCCGCCTGCAGCACGCTGCCGAGCAGCACGTTGAGCCGGCGCAGTTCGGCGGTACGCTCGGCGACCTGGTGTTCCAGACCGGCGTTGAGTTCGCGGATGCGCGCCTCGGCGGCCTTCTTCGCGGAAATGTCGCGCACCGTCTTCGACGCGCCGACCACCCTGCCGTCCCCATCGAGGATCGGCGAGACGGTCACCGCCACGTCGAGCAGGTGGCCGTCCTGGTGCCGGCGCACGGTGTCGAAGCTGACCACCTGTTCGTTGCGGGCGATGCGGGCAAGGATGTCGAGTTCCTCGCTCTCCTTCGATGGCGGCACCAGCAGGTCCACCACCCGCCGCCCGACCGCCTCCTCCTCGCGGTAGCCGAACAACGCCTCGGCGCCGCGATTCCAGTCGGTGATGGTGCCGTCGAGCGCGGCGCCGATGATGCCGTCCGCCGAATTGCCGACGATCGCCGCCAGCCGCGCCTGGGTCGCCGCCTCGCGCCGCCGGCGCTGGCGGCCGAGGGCTCCGGCGTTGACCAGCGCCGCCAGCAGCAGGCTGACCAGGCCGCCGGCCAGGAACAGGATGCGCGGGGACGGCTGGTGCAGGCGCTGGACGAACAACGGCAGGGCGCTGAACTCCATCTGCCAGTGGCGGCCGTATATCTCCCGCTGCAACTCCTGGCCGAACAGGCGCTGGCCCGGGGCCGCGGCGCCGTTGACGAAGAACGGCACGGCGGCGCCATCGCCGGTGACGTCGCTGAGCTCCAGGTGGATCGCGGCGTTGTCGATGGGCAGCCCGGCCAGCACCTCGCTGGTCAGCAGCGGCGCGTAGCTCCAGCCGAAGCCTTCGAGTTCGCGCTGGGCGCCGGCGGGCGGGGTGGTGCCGCTACGGTAGATCGGCATCAGGATGAGGAACGACTGCTGGCGCAGGCCGCTGGCCTGGACCAGGGTGATCGGCCCGGTCAGGCGCACCTGCCCGCTTTCCAGGGCGGCGCGGGCGGCCTCGCGACGATTGGTTTCCGAGGCGATGTCCAGGCCCAGAGCCTGGTCGTTGCGCGCCAGCGGCTCGATGTACTGGATGACGTAGCGCTCGCCATCGTGCGGAGTCAGTTGCTGGATGCGAAACTCCGGCTGGCCATCGGCCCGCGCCTGGCCCAGGAACCCGGCCTCGTCGGCGGCCGCCACCCGGCGGATGAAACCGAAGCCGCGGGCGCCGGGAAACTCGCGGTCGATGTCGCGGGTCAGGCTGTAGCGACGGAACAGCTCGCGGTCGATGTGCGCCTCGCCGGCGGTCAGCAATGCCCCGCGCACGCCACGCAGGCCATACTGGTAAAGCTCGATGCGCCGCGTCACCGCCTCGGCCACCAGTTCAGCCTCACGCTCCAGCGCCGCCCGCGCCTGCTGCTGGTTGACCAGCGCCAGGCCCCAGGCGCCCAGCCCGGACAGCAGCAGGCCGAGCAGCAGCGTCGCGCCGGCCCAGCGGCTCAATTTGAACTTGCTCTGTCGTACGTTCACCCGGTTCGTCCATCCCTGCCAGTGCAGCGCCGGTCAGCCCTGCGGTCCCTGCGCCTTGGTTCCAGAAGACTAGATCAAGCAGGCGGATTCCACCGCCGAGTCATCCGGGCCAGTTAATGGGCTCTTACAACGAGGTCGTTTTCAACGCCCCTGCGTAGCGCAGCGCGGTGAACAGCGCCAGCAGCAGGCCGGCCAGCGCCAGCGCGGCGCCGACGTAGCCGATCGCGGCCAGCCCCAGGCGTTCGCTGACCACGCTGCCGAGCAGGGCGCCGGCACCGATGCCGACGTTGTACAGGCCGGAAAACAGCGCCATGGCCACGTCGGTGGCGTCCGAGGCCAGGCGCAGCACACGGGACTGCTGGGCCAGGCCGAAACACATGATCGACATGCCCCAGAGCACGCTGAGCGCCATCAGCCAGGTCGGCTGCGCGGAAAACGGCAGCAGAAGCGCCAGGCTGGTGCCCAGGGCGAGGATCGCGGCGAGCAGGAAACCGCGCGGGAAGGCCTCGCTGTAGCGGCTGAAGAGGAGCGAGCCGAAGATCCCGGCGCCGCCGAACAGCAACAGCAGCAGGGTGGTGGCTTCGCCGCCCATCTGCGCCACCTGCCTGGCGAAGGGCTCGATGTAGCTGTAGGCGGTGAACTGGGCGCTGATCACCACCACGGTCAGGATGTACAGGCAGACCAGCGCGGGTCGCCGGAACAGCATCGGCAGGCTGCGCAGGGAGCCGGAGTTCTGGCTCGGCAGCGGCGGCAGGGAGCGCACCAGGTAGAGCAGGGTCAGCACCGAGAGCCCGGCGATGGCCATGAAGGTGGTGCGCCAGCCCAGCGCCTCGCCGACCACCCGCCCCAGCGGGATGCCGAGGACCATCGCCAGGGTGGTGCCGGTGGCCAGCAGGCCGAGCGCCTTGGCCTGCTGGCCGGGCGGCGCCACGCGCACCGCCAGCGAGGCGGTGATGGCCCAGAACACCGCATGGGCGAAGGCGATGCCGATCCGGCTGAGCATCAGCACCGGGAAGTTCCAGGCCAGCCCGGACAGCACATGGCTGGCGATGAACAGCAGGAACACCCCGACCAGCAGCTTGCGCCGCTCGATATTGCGGGTCAGCAGCATCATCGGCAAGGAAGCCAGCGACACCACCCAGGCGTAGATGGTCAGCATCAGGCCGACCTGCGAGGTGGGCATGTCGAAGCTGTGCCCGATGTCGCTGAGCAGACCGACCGGGACGAACTCGGTGGTATTGAAGATGAAGGCGGCCAGGGCCAGGGCGATCACGCTCAGCCAGCTGCCGCTGCGGATTTCGGAGGTGCTGTGCATGGGGTATTCGGTTCCGGAGCAGGGGACGGACGGGCAGGCCCCGCGCCCAGGTCGCGCACGACGGAAACCGCCCCGGACGGAGGAGTCCGGGGCGGCGTTGCGCGTTGGGTAGTCGTTGTAGGTATAGGGGGGAGCTGCCGAATGTCCCGATTCTACGCCGGGAAGCCGCTCGCTGCACGCACGCCCGGCGTCCCGGACCGATGGGACGGCTCCGGCAGCATCAGGCAGGCCATCGTCTCGCCCCAGGGCGCCAGGCCCTGCTCGACGAAGCCGGCGTCCCGATAAAGCTGGCGGGCCACATCGTTGTCGACGGCGTAGGCGACCATCAGCCGGTCGCTGCGCCGCCTCGTCCGGCGCACGCTGGCGATGATCCGTTGCAGGGCGGCGCGGCCGTGCCCCTTGCCCTGGTGGCGACGGTCGATCATCAGGCGATAGAGCCAATAGTGGCCGTCGTCGGCGTCGGGACCGTAGAGGGCGAAGCCGACCATGCGCCCACCGTGGTGGATGCCGACCGCGCGGAACCCCGGCAGGAAGCGGCTCTGGGCCAGCGAATAGAGGTTGGAAGCGACGAAGTGCGCCTGGTGGCGGGCGACCTTCAGGTCAATGCAGGTTTCCCAGTCGTCGCGGGTGATGGTTCTGAGTTCGATCATGGATGACAGGCTCTTGGAAAAAGGAGGAAAGAAAGTCGCTACGTACGCTGCTGGACTGTTCATACGTCATGGTTCGTTCCTCCCTTCGACTGGCCGAGCATCCGGCGGAAGCGCAACGATATCAGGAGAAAGGCAGATTATCCCGGCCGATGGCGGATTTTTTCGCCCGCGCTCGACGACAGGATTATCCCGCGGCCAGGCCATCGACAGATAAATTCGAGATTTTCCTTGTCAGATCAGTCAGGTTCTCGTTATTACGTTCAATCATGACCCCTGGAGCCAAGCCCCAGCGCACGGTTGCCTCGTCGCCCCACTCCGACGGCTGATCGCCCTCTCTCCCGGCACGCAACCCGCCCGGCGCTCCCTTACCCGGACGCGGCGGCGCCCACCGCCCCCGCCTCCCCTGCATGGAATCGCACATGTCCCATCGTCCTGTGATCAATGCCTCGGTCAGCCCCAAAGGCACCCTGGAAACCCTCTCCCAACGCGAAGTGCAGCAACTCAGCGAAACCGCCAACGGCAAGACCTACCAACTGTTCCGCCAGTGCGCCCTGGCGATCCTCAACACCGGCGCCCACAGCGACAACGCCAAGACCATCCTCGACGCCTACAAGGACTTCGAGGTGCGCATCCACCAGCAGGACCGTGGCGTGCGCCTGGAACTGATCAACGCGCCGGCCGATGCCTTCGTCGATGGCGAGATGATCGCCAGTACCCGCGAGATGCTCTTCAGCGCCCTGCGCGACATCGTCTACACGCAGAGCGGGCTGGACAGTCAGCACGTCGACCTGGACAGTTCCCAGGGCCTCACCGACTACGTCTTCCAGCTGCTGCGCAACGCCCGTACCCTGCGCCCCGGCGTCGAGCCGAAGATCGTCGTCTGCTGGGGCGGCCACTCGATCAGCAGCGAGGAGTACAAGTACACCAAGAAGGTCGGCCACGAGCTCGGCCTGCGCAGCCTGGACGTCTGCACCGGCTGCGGGCCGGGAGTGATGAAAGGGCCGATGAAGGGCGCCACCATCAGCCACGCCAAGCAGCGCATCGTCGGTGGCCGCTACCTGGGCCTGACCGAGCCCGGGATCATCGCCGCCGAGGCGCCGAACCCGATCGTCAACGAGCTGGTGATCCTGCCGGACATCGAGAAGCGCCTGGAAGCCTTCGTCCGCGTAGGACATGGCATCATCATCTTCCCCGGCGGCGCCGGCACCGCGGAGGAATTCCTCTACCTGCTGGGCATTCTCATGCATCCGGACAACCAGGACGTGCCCTTCCCGGTCATCCTCACCGGCCCGCGCAGCGCCGAGGCCTACCTGCAGCAGCTCCACGAGTTCGTCGGCGCCACCCTCGGCAACGCGGCGCAGCGCCACTACCGGATCATCGTCGACGACCCGGCCGAGGTGGCCAAGCAGATGGCCCAGGGTCTGAAGGAGGTCAAGCAGTTCCGCCGCGAGCGCAACGACGCCTTCCACTTCAACTGGCTGCTGAAGATCGACGAAAGCTTCCAGCGCCCGTTCGAGCCGACCCACGAGAACATGGCCAGCCTCCAGCTCAGCCGCAGCCTGCCTCCGCATGAACTGGCGGCCAACCTGCGGCGGGCGTTCTCCGGGATCGTCGCCGGCAACGTCAAGGACAACGGCATCCGCATGATCGAACAGTACGGGCCCTACGAGATCCACGGCGATCCGGCGGTGATGCTGCCGCTGGACCGCCTGCTGCAGGCGTTCGTCAAGCAGCACCGGATGAAGCTGCCCGGTGGCGCGGCCTATGTGCCCTGCTACCGCGTCGTGCAGACCGAGGCCGCCTGAGTCCTCCCGCGCGGCTTCCCTGCGCCCCGGCGCGGGGAGGCTTTTTTATTTGGAGCCAGCCCCCCGGCTTCCTGCTACTCTCTGCGCTCATGCCCCGAAACGCTGGCCCTGACACCATGTCCCCACGTCCTTCGCCAGCCCTCGCCGCACTACGCGACGCCACCCGTGACCTGCACGCCGAGCTGGACCGCCGTTCGCCCTTGGGCGCCGAGGATCTCGACCAGCGGGACTATCTCGAACATGCCGGGCGCATCCTGGGCTGGCTGGAACCCCTGGAACGCGCGTTTCGTGACAACCGCGGCGGCTGGCCGGCGACCCTGGGAGCCGAGGCGCGGCTGGTGAAAAGCGCCTGGCTGGAAAGCGACCTGCTGGCCGGCGGCCTGAGCCATGCCGAGGTGCAGGCGCTGCCGCGCTGCGCCGACCTGCCCGTCGCGACACGCGCCGCGCAGGTCTTCGGCGTGGCCTACGTGATGGAGGGTGCGACGCTGGGCGGCGCGTATCTCTACAAACGACTAGCTCCCCGCCTGCCAGGTCTGCCGCTACAGTGGCTGCAAGGCTACGGCCAGGCCACCGGGCCGCGCTGGCAGGACTTTCTCGAGCAGCTCGCCCGCCAGGTCGTCAGCCCCGAATCCATTGGCCTGGCGCAGGACGCGGCACGGGCTACCTTTGTTTCGTTTCGTCGGTGGGTCATCGACGAAGCCTGATCGCCTGGGCTCCAGGCTGGACGACAGATGACGAGCATCACCCCGGTAACCCTGGCGAACTGCGAGGACGAAGCCATCCACGTGCCCGGCGCGATCCAGCCGCACGGCGCGCTGCTCGCCCTGCGCGCGGATGGCATGGTGCTCGCCGCGAGCGAGAACATCCAGGCGCTGCTCGGTTTCGTCGCCGCGCCGGGCAGCTACCTGCAGGAACAGCAGGTCGGCGCCGAGGTCCTGCGCATGCTCGAGGACGGACTGCTCGGCGGCGGCCCCTGGGCGAACAGCGTGGAGACGCGGATCGGCGAGCACCTGTTCGATGTGATCGGGCACAGCTACAAGGACGTGTTCTACCTGGAGTTCGAGGTCCGCACCACGGATACCCTGTCGATCACGTCCTTCACCCTCAACGCCCAGCGCATCATCGCCCAGGTGCAGCTGCACAACGACACCGCGACCCTGCTCAGCAGCGTCACCGAGGAGCTGCGCCGGATGACCGGCTACGACCGGGTGATGGCCTACCGCTTCCGCCATGACGATTCCGGCGAGGTGGTCGCCGAAAGCCGTCGCGACGACCTGGAAAGCTACCTCGGCCAGCGTTACCCGGCCTCGGACATCCCGGCACAGGCACGCCGCCTGTACATCCAGAACCCGATCCGGCTGATCGCCGACGTGGCCTACATCCCGATGCGCGTGTTTCCGACGCTCAATCCGGAAAGTGGCGGGTCCTTCGACCTGAGCTACAGCGTGCTGCGCAGCGTTTCGCCGATCCACTGCGAGTACCTGACCAACATGGGCGTGCGCGCCTCGATGAGCATATCCATCGTGGTCGGCGGCAAGCTCTGGGGCCTGTTCTCCTGCCACCATATGTCGCCCAAGCTGATTCCCTACCCGGTGCGCATGTCGTTCCAGATCTTCTCGCAGGTCTGCAGCGCCATCGTCGACCGCCTCGAGCAGGGGCGCATCGCCGAATTGCTGCGCGTTTCCACCGAGCGCCGGCTTGCCCTGGCGCGACGCGCGCGGGACGCCGACGACCTGTTCGGCGCCCTGGCCCACCCGGACGACGGCATCGCCGGGCTGATTCCCTGCGACGGTGCGCTGGTCATGCTCGGCGGACGCACTCTGAGCATCCGCGGCGACTTCGAGCGCCAGGCCGGCAACGTCCTGCAGCGCCTGCAGCGCGACCCTGAGCGGGACATCTACCACACCGACAACTGGCCGCAACCCAGCGCCGACTCGCCGGACGGCGGCGACTGCTGCGGGGTGCTGGCGATCCGTTTCCACCGCCAGGAATCCGGCTGGATCTTCTGGTTCCGCCACGAGGAGGTGCACCGTATCCGTTGGGGCGGCAAGCCGGAGAAGCTGCTGAGCATCGGTCCCTCCGGCCCGCGCCTGACCCCGCGCGGTTCGTTCGAGGCCTGGGAGGAAGTGGTCCGCGGCCACTCCACGCCGTGGAGCGAAACCGACCTGGCGATCGCCGAGAAGCTGCGCCTGGACCTGATGGAACTGTGCCTCAACCATGCGGCCGAGATCGACCGCATGCGCCAGCGCCTGATCGCGGTGCTCGGCCACGACCTGCGCAACCCGCTGCAGTCGATCTCGATGGCCGCCGCCCTGCTCTCCTCCAGCGATACCCGCACCACCGAGCTGCGCCAGCACATTTCCGCCTCCAGCAGCCGCATGGAGCGGCTGGTCAGCCAGATCCTCGACATGAGCCGCCTGCAGTCGGGCATCGGCCTCACCGTGGCGCCGGTGGACACCGACGTTTCGCAGCTGGTACGGCAGATCGTCTGCGAGACCGACGTCGCCTATCCCGGCCTGGTGATCGAGGTCGCCATCGACCCGCAGGTCCGCGCCGTGGTCGACCCGGACCGCTACGCCCAGGTCGCCGCCAACCTGCTGAGCAACGCCCGGCATCACGGCCTGCCCGGACGGCCGGTACTGGTGACGCTGACCCGCCAGGGCGACGAGGTCTGCCTGAGCGTGCTCAACGAAACCAGCGGCCTGTCCAAGGCGCAGCTGGCCAACCTGTTCGAGCCGTTCAAGCGCGAATCGGCGGACAACCAGCGCAATCGCAACGGCCTGGGCATCGGCCTGTACATTTCCCAGGCCATCGCCCAGGCCCACCGGGGGCGCATCGAGGTGGACTGCCAGGACGACGTCATCAGCTTCTGCCTGCGTCTGCCGGCGAGCCGGGAGGCGGCGGGATCCTCGTCCTGACGACGAGGACCGTGCGGAATGCAACGCTTGCAGGTATCTTCGGCAGCCATCACCGTCTGACAGGATCGTTCCGCTCCATGCGCCGTCTCCGCCTCCGCACCGCCCTCGCCTGCCTCGCCGCGCTCTGCTCGGCCCCCGCACTGGCCAAGGTCGAGGTGCACTCCCTGCAGCACAAGAGCATGGGCCGGGTGCTGACGGTACGGGTCTCCGAGGAAATAGCGCCGGGCGACTACGAGACCCTGCTCAAGGGCCTGCGCAACAATCCGGGTACCTTCTCGCGCAAGCTGCTGTTGCTCGATAGCATCGGCGGCAGCGTGCCCGAGGCGATCCGCATGGGCCGCCTGCTGCGCGAGACCGGCTTCGACGCGCTGGTGCCGTCGAGCAGCGTCTGCCAGGGCACCTGCGTCTACCTGCTGGCGGCCGGCAAGCGCAAGACCGTGCGCGGCTACGTCGGCCTGCACCGTCCCTACTACGCCCACGGCGACTCGCTGCACTCGCGCTCGGCCAACGGCATGCGCTACGACTCCGCGGCCTACTTCCGCGAAATGGATGTCCCGAGCAGCCTGGTACAGGCCATGCAAAGCACCGATCCGAAGCGGATGCGCGTGCTCTCGGCGAAGGAACTGGCGCAATACCGGCTGAACTGAGCCGGCGATTCCACGGAACAGGCGAGAGAGGGCGCGCTGCCGTTCGCGACGGTGGCTGGTGCCGTTGTACCTCCGTTTGCGCGCAACGGCAGGCCGGATGCAGTCCGGATCCGAACCGGCCCTACTAGAAGAACTCGTCCAGCAGCCTGAAGTACGCCAGCCGTTCGCCGTCGATATCGCCGCCGTACGCCTCCAGGAAGGCCTCGGCCCAGGGCGCGCCGAGGTCGGTCTCGATGTCCCGCGCGGCCAGTGCCAGGTCCTGGTGGCGGTCGGCGACGCCGAGGCGGCCGCAATCGATGAAGCCACTGAAGCGTCGGCCCTCAGCCAGCAGGTTGGGCAGGCAGGCGTCGCCATGGGTGACTACCAGGTCCTCGACCGCCGGGCGCCGGTCGAGCAGCAGGCGGTACAGCTCCACGGCGCTGCGCCCGCGATGCTCGTCGTCGAAGTCCGTCTCCTCCACCAGCCCGGCCTCGACACGCCGGCGCACGCTTTCCAGGCGCCGCTCGAGGCGGTGGTCGAAGGGGCAGGCGGCCGGGTCGAGGTCGTGCAGCCGGCGCAGGGCGGCGGCCACCAGACGCACCAGGCGCTCCGGCTCCAGCTCGCCGCGCTGCGCCAGCGCGGAGAGCGTGTCTCCCGCTACGGCGCTCATCAGCAACCACTGCCGACCACCACCCTGGGTTTCGTTCAGTACCTGCGGGCAGTCGATGCCGGCACCGTGCAGCCAGCGCAGGCGAGCGATCTCGTCGGGCAGTTCGGCCTGCTCGGAGAGCGCCTCGTGCTTGACGAACAGGGTCGGCCGCCGGGCCGCATCGAGACGATGGACAGCGGCCGCTGAGCAGCCTTCGCGCTGTGCCTGCCAGCGGTAGCCGGAAAGATAATCGGCCCAGGCGGCGGGCGCCTGGGGCGGTAGGGAGGCGGCTGCGTCATGCATGGAAGAGCTTTCCTTTCGAGTGGGAGCGCGAGTATACCCGCGCTCCCACTCAGCGACCGGCCGTTCCGTCGACCTGCCGCTGCCGGTAGGCGCTGGGAGTCATGCCGGCGTAGCGGACGAAGAAGCGGCTGAAATAGGCCGGGTCCTTGAAGCCCAGCTGGTAGCAGATCTCGTTCACCGACCCGCCGGTGAACAGCAGCAGGCGCTTGGACTCCTGCATCAGCCGCTCGTAGACCAGGCGCTTCGACGGCAGGTCGGCGATGCGCCGGCAGACATCGTTGAGGCGCGCCTCGGTGACACCGATCCGGCTGGCGTAGCGTGACAGCGGCCAGTGCTCGGCGTAGCGCTCCTCGATCAGCGCATTGAAGCGCTGGAAGATCTGCAGGTCTTCGTGACGCATCGGCCGGGCCGCCACCGGATTGGTCGAAAGGCGCAGCAGGCTGATCATCACCAGGCGGGTCAGCGCCAGCAGCGTCTGCTGGCGACCGGGCCGGCTGGCCATCGATTCGCTGCGCAACTGATCGAAGAGCAGCGCCAGGCGCGCGCCCTCCTCGGCCGCCGCTCCCTCCAGGCCGCCCAGGGCCACGCAGGCCGGCGCCACCTGCGGACCGGGCGCCAGGCATGGTTCGGCCTCGAGGAGGCTCCAGACCAGTTGCTGGCGCACGGTCAGCACATGACCGTCGGCGTCCGCCTCGGTGACGAAGGCATGCGGCACGGTCGGCGGGGTGAGGAAGAACATCGGCCCGGACTCCAGGTACCGCCGGTCGTCGAGGAACACCCGCACCGTGCCGCGCTTCACGTAGTGCACCTGGAAGAACCGGTCGTGGCGGTGCGCCGGCATGTTGCGGCCGAAGAAGCCGGCGAGGTTGCCGAGCGCGTCGTAGTGCACCTCGGCATCGCTGTAGCGCTGGTCGTAGACCTGCCCGATGTTGATGTTGGGGATCGGCTGGCGCTCTGGCATGGCGATCTTCTCTTGTTGTTCTTGCGGCTGCGTGCGCAAGCCGTCGCGGGCATCCGTATACCGCAGGCGGCGCCTCTTGCCACCTGGCCGGGACGAATGGCGGGGCGTTCGGGCTTGACGATCATTAACATGTTAAATATAACGCTAACACATTAACGAGTTTTCGCCAGGACAGCCGCTTGGCCGTCCGTCCATCGCGCCAGGAGACACCAACCACAATGAGCCGCGCACTGAATGACGTCGCCGCCGGCACCCTGTTCGGCGTCGCGCTGAACTACAAGGGCCTGCTCGACAGCCGCCTGCCGGAGTTCCGCCAGCCGCCGTACCAGAAGCCGCCGGTGAAGCCGGTGCTGTTCATCAAGACACCGAACACCCGCAATGGCCATGGCGCTGCGGTGGTCTTCCCGCGCGGCGTCGAGCGCCTGCAACCGGGCCCGGCGCTGGGCGTGGTGATCGGTCGCGACGCCAGCCGGGTGAAAGCCGGGGAAGCCATGGCGCATGTCGCCGGCTACGTGATCGTCAACGAGTTCAGCCTGCCGGAAGACAGCTACTACCGCCCGGCGGTGAAAGCCAAGTGCCGCGACGGCTTCTGCCCGCTCGGTCCGCAACTGGTGCCGGCGCAAGAGATCGTCGCCCCCCATGCGCTGGAGCTGAAGCTGTACGTCAACGGTGAACTGCGCCAGCGCAACAGCACCGCCAACCTGGTGCGCGGCATTCCCCAGCTGATCGCCGAGATCAGCGAGTTCATGACCCTGCATGCCGGCGACGTGCTGATCACCGGCACCCCCGAGGGCCGTGTCGACGTGCATCCCGGCGACCGCGTCGAGGTCGAGGTCGACGGCCTCGGCCGCCTCGCCAACAGCATCGTCGCGGAATGAGGAGCCGACCATGAAACACGCACGCATCCGCTACCAGGGCCAGGTCCACCAGGTGACGGTGGAAGAGTCCAACGCCGTGCGCCTGGCCGACGGCACCCTGCTCGCCGAGGACCGGGTGGAGTGGCTGCCGCCGGCCACCGGGAGCATGTTCGCCCTCGGCCTGAACTACGCCGACCACGCCGCCGAACTGTCGTTCAAGGCGCCCAGCGAACCGCTGGCGTTCATCAAGTCGCCGGGCACCTACACCGGCCACCGCCAGGTCAGCTGGCGCCCGGACAACGTCGACTACATGCACTACGAGTGCGAACTGGTGGCGGTGATCGGCAAGCCGGCGCGCAACGTCCGCCGCGAGGACGCCCTCGGCTACCTGGCCGGCTACACGGTGTGCAACGACTACGCGATCCGCGACTACCTGGAGAACTACTACCGGCCCAACCTGCGGGTGAAGAACCGCGACGCCACCACCCCGGTGGGACCGTGGATCGTCGACGCGGCCGACGTGCCGGAACCGAACCGGCTGGTCCTGCGCACCTGGGTCAACGGCGAACTGCGCCAGGAAGGCAGCACCGCGGACATGATCTTCGACATCCCCTACCTGATCGAATACTTCTCCAGCTTCATGACCCTGCAGCCGGGCGACATGATCGCCACCGGCACCCCGGAAGGCCTGTCCGACGTGGTCCCCGGCGACGAAGTGGTGGTGGAAGTGGAAGGCGTCGGTCGCCTGGTCAACCGAATCGTCAGCGAGGCCGAATTCTTCCGCGCCCGCGCACAGGAGCACGCAGAATGATCAAACACTGGATCGATGGCCGCGAGGTCGAAAGCAAGGACGTCTTCGAGAACTACAACCCGGCCACCGGCGAGCTGATCGGCGAGGTCGCCAGCGGCGGCGCGGCGGAAATCGACGCGGCGGTGGCGGCGGCCCGGGAAGCCTTCCCGAAATGGGCCAATACCCCGGCCAAGGAGCGCGCGCGCCTGATGCGCCGGCTCGGCGAGCTGATCGACCGGAACGTGCCGCACCTGGCGGAGCTGGAAACCCTCGATACCGGCCTGCCGATCCACCAGACGAAGAACGTGCTGATCCCGCGCGCCTCGCACAACTTCGAGTTCTTCGCCGAGGTCTGCACGCGAATGAACGGGCACAGCTATCCGGTCGACGACCAGATGCTCAACTACACCCTGTACCAGCCGGTCGGCGTCTGCGGGCTGGTCTCGCCGTGGAACGTACCGTTCATGACCGCCACCTGGAAGACCGCGCCGTGCCTGGCGCTGGGCAATACGGCGGTGCTGAAGATGTCCGAGCTGTCGCCGCTGACCGCCAACGAGCTGGGCCGCCTGGTGCACGAGGCGGGCATCCCGCCGGGGGTGTTCAACGTGGTCCAGGGCTACGGCGCCAGCGCCGGCGACGCGCTGGTCCGCCACCGCGACGTGCGCGCGGTGTCCTTCACCGGCGGCACCGCCACCGGGCGACGAATCATGGAGGCGGCCGGGATCAAGAAGTACTCGATGGAGCTGGGCGGCAAGTCGCCGGTGCTGGTCTTCGAGGACGCCGACCTCGAGCGCGCGCTGGACGCCGCGCTGTTCACCATCTTCTCGCTGAACGGCGAGCGCTGCACCGCCGGCAGCCGCATCTTCGTCCAGGAAAGTGTCTACCCGCGGTTCGTCACCGAATTCGCCGCGCGTGCCAAGCGCCTGGTCGTCGGCGACCCGCAGGACCCGAAGACCCAGGTCGGCTCGATGATCACCCAGGCCCACTACGACAAGGTCACCGGCTACATCCGCATCGGCCTCGAGGAAGGCGCCAGGCTGGTGGCCGGCGGCCTGGAGCGTCCGGCCGGGCTGCCGGCGCACCTGGGCAAGGGGCAGTTCATCCAGCCCACGGTGTTCGCCGACGTGGACAACCGCATGCGCATCGCCCAGGAGGAGATCTTCGGCCCGGTGGTCTGCCTGATCCCGTTCAAGGACGAGGCCGAGGCGCTGCGCCTGGCCAACGACGTGGAATACGGCCTGGCCTCCTACATCTGGACCCAGGACATCGGCAAGGCCCATCGCCTGGCGCGTGGCATCGAGGCCGGGATGGTCTTCATCAACAGCCAGAACGTGCGCGACCTGCGCCAGCCGTTCGGCGGGGTGAAGGCCTCGGGCACCGGACGCGAAGGCGGGGAATACAGCTTCGAGGTATTCGCCGAGATCAAGAACGTGTGTATATCCATGGGCAGCCATCACATCCCCCGCTGGGGCGTGTAGGGCGCGCTCGTGCAGAGCGGCCGCCCGAGGCCGCCAGCAGCGCCGGCGTGCAGACACAATCAGAAGAATCCGGGCCAGCCGCCAACGGCCGCGCCCGCTGCCAGGCCCAACGGGCCACCAGGAGAATCGTCATGGGCAAAGTCGCTCTGGCTGCCAAGATCACCCACGTACCCTCGCTGTACCTGTCCGAGCTGCCCGGCCCGCGCCACGGCTGCCGCCAGCCGGCGATCGACGGGCACCGCGAGATCGGCCGGCGCTGCCGCGAACTGGGGGTCGACACCATCGTGGTGTTCGACACCCACTGGCTGGTCAACGCCGGCTACCACATCAACTGCGCGCCGCACTTCGAGGGGCTCTACACCAGCAACGAGCTGCCGCACTTCATCGCCAACATGGAGTACGGTTTCCCCGGCAACCCGGAGCTGGGCCGCATCCTCGCCGAGGGCTGCAACGCACTCGGCGTGGAGACCCTGGCCCACGACGCCACCACCCTCGGCCCGGAGTACGGCACCCTGGTACCGATGCGCTACATGAACCAGGACCGCCACTTCAAGGTGGTCTCGGTCTCCGCCCTGTGCACCGTGCATTACCTGAACGACAGCGCGCGCCTGGGCTGGGCCATGCGCAAGGCGGTGGAGGAACACTACGACGGCACGGTGGCGTTCCTCGCCAGCGGCTCGCTGTCCCACCGCTTCGCCCAGAACGGCCAGGCGCCGGACTTCTCCGACCGCATCTGGAGCCCGTTCCTCGAGGTCCTCGACCATGAAGTCGTGCAGATGTGGCAGGAGGGCCGCTGGGCCGAGTTCTGCGGGATGCTCCCGGAGTACGCCTCCAAGGGCCATGGCGAAGGTTTCATGCACGACACCGCGATGCTCCTCGGCGCCCTCGGCTGGTCGGACTACGACGGCAAGGCGGAGGTGGTGACGCCCTACTTCGGCTCCTCCGGCACCGGGCAGATCAACGCGGTCTTCCCGGTCACCGCCCAGGACGGCGCGGCGATCCCCGCCGCCCAGGCCGGCAACCCGGCCGGCGCCAGCTGCGCCAGTCGCCTCTGAGGACGCCGCCATGCCGCACTTCATCGCCGAATACACCGACAACATCGAAGCCGAAGCCGACCTGCCCGGCCTGTTCGAGAAGGTCCACGCCTGCCTCGGCGCCAGCGGCGTGTTCCCGCTCGGCGGCATCCGCAGCCGCGGCGTACGCCTGGACACCTGGCGCATGGCCGACGGCAGGCACGACTACGCCTTCGTCCACATGACCCTGAAAGTCGGCGCCGGTCGCGACCTGGAGACTCGCCGGCAAGTCGCCGAGGCACTTTTCGAGGTGATCACCGCGCACTTCGCCGAGCTCCAGGCGCGACGCCTGCTGGCGCTGTCCTTCGAACTCAGCGAACTGGACGCGGAGCTGAACTACAAGCGCAACAACGTGCATGAATTCCTGAACAACCCGGCGGGCTGACCGGCCCGCCATAACGCTGCACTCACCCAGCCCGCCTTCCGGCCACCGACAGGTCGCCGGGACGTCCGGGCGCTCACAAAAAGTACAAGATCATGAGCACAGCCAGCACCCTGAACAGCACCACCCCGCCTCTCAGCGACAGCACCCACGGCCGCGTCACCTGGCGGCTGATGCCGCTGTTGCTGGTGTGCTACGTGTTCGCCCACCTGGACCGCATCAACATCGGTTTCGCCAAGTTGCAGATGAGCGCCGACCTGCACTTCAGCGACACCGTCTACGGTCTCGGCGCCGGGCTGTTCTTCATCGCCTACGCGCTGTTCGGCCTGCCCAGCAACCTGATGCTGGAACGGATCGGCCCGCGCCGCTGGATCGCCTGCCTCATGGTGGTCTGGGGCTGTCTCTCCACCGCCATGCTGCTGGTGGAGAGCGCGCGCGGCTTCTACCTGCTGCGCCTGCTCCTGGGGGTCGCCGAGGCCGGCTTCTTCCCCGGTATCCTGGTCTACCTGAACCGCTGGTTCCCGGCGCGCCGACGCGGGCAGGTCACCGCCCTGTTCGCCATCGCCGTGCCCATGGCCGGGGTGATCGGCGGACCGCTGTCGGGCTGGATCCTCGAGGGTTTCCACGACGCCCTCGGCCTGCGCGGCTGGCAATGGATGTTCCTGATCGAAGGCCTGCCGGTAGTGCTGCTCGGCGTGGTGGTCTGGTGCGCGCTGCCGGAAAGCTTCGAACGGGTGGCCTGGCTCGGCGACGAGCAGAAGCGCCTGCTGCGCGAAGAACTGGCCGGCGAGGAGCAGCGCAAGACCATCACCTCCTTTTCCGGGATCTTCAGCAATCCCCAGGTGTGGCTGCTGGTGGCGATCTATTTCGCGGTGATGCTGGCGGTGAACACCATCGCGTTCTGGATGCCGAGCCTGATCCATGGCGCCGGCATCGCCCGGGACAGCCGCATCGGCATGCTCAGCGCGGTGCCCTATCTCGCCGGCTGCGCCTTCATGATCTTCATCGGCCGCTCCTCCGACCGCCTGCGCGAGCGCCGCTGGCACCTCGGCATCCCGTTGCTGATGGCCGCCGCCGGTCTCAGCCTGGCAGCCCTGGCGCCGACCAGCGCCTGGCTGGTGATGGCCGGCCTGGTGATCGCCGGGATGGGTGCCAGCGCCGCCCTGCCGATGTTCTGGCAATTGCCGCCGGCCTTCCTTTCCAGCGCCACCCTCGCCGCGGGAATCGCCCTGATCAGCTCCTTCGGCAGCATCGCCGCCTTCCTCGCGCCCTACCTGATCGGCTGGATGCGCGACACCACCCAGAGCGCCAGCCTGGCCCTGTACCTGCTGGCCATCCTCATCGCCCTCGGCGCCGGCCTGGTCCTGCGGACCCCCGCCGCCGTGGTCAACCCACGCTGAACCGAGAGACCCCGACCATGCTCGATCCCCGCCTGATCCAGGACGCCGCCAACCGCCTCGACGCCGCCGAGCGCTCGCGCCAGCAGGTAAGGCAGTTCTCCCTCGACTACCCGGACATCGCCATCGAGGACGCCTACGCCATCCAGCGCGCCTGGGTCGAGCGCAAGATCGCCGACGGGCGCGTGCTCAAGGGCCACAAGATCGGCCTGACCTCGCGCGCCATGCAGGTCTCGTCGAATATCAGCGAACCGGACTATGGCGCCCTGCTCGACGACATGTTCTTCGAGGAGGGCAGCGATATCCCCTTCCAGCGCTTCATCGTGCCGCGGGTCGAGGTGGAGCTGGCGTTCATCCTCGGCAAGCCGCTGAAGGGGCCGGGCTGCACCCTGTTCGACGTGCTCGAGGCCACCGAGTGGGTGATCCCGGCGCTGGAGATCATCGATGCGCGCATCCAGCAGGTCGATCCGCAGACGAAAGTCACGCGCAAGGTCTTCGACACCATCTCCGACAACGCCGCCAACGCCGGCGTGGTGATGGGCGGCCGCGCCGTGCGGCCGGGCGAGATCGACCTGCGGCGGGTGCCGGCGATCCTCTACCGCAACGGCGTGATCGAAGAGTCCGGGGTCTCCGCCGCGGTGCTCAACCACCCGGCCAAGGGCGTCGCCTGGCTGGCCAACAAGCTGGCGCCCCACGGCGTCTGCCTGGAGGCCGGCCAGGTGATCCTCGGCGGCTCCTTCACCCGTCCGGTGGCGGCCGCGCCGGGGGACACCTTCCACGTCGACTACGACTTGCTCGGCAGCATCTCCTGCCGTTTCGTCTGAGGAGGCATTTCCATGGACCTGCCCGTCAATCGCTTCAAGCAACGCCTGCGCGGCGGCGAGGCGCAGATCGGACTGTGGCTCGGCCTGGCCGATCCCTACTGCGCGGAACTGGCCGCCAACGCCGGCTTCGACTGGCTGCTGCTGGACGGCGAGCACGCGCCCAACGACCTGCGCAGCCTGCTCGGCCAGTTGCAGGCGCTGGCCCCCTACCCCGGCCAGCCGGTGATCCGCCCGGTGCAGGGCGACACCGCGCTGATCAAGCAACTGCTCGACATCGGCGTGCAGACCCTGCTGGTGCCGATGGTGGACAGCGCCGCCCAGGCCGAAGGGCTGGTGCGCGCCGTGCGCTATCCGCCAGCGGGCGTGCGCGGGGTCGGCAGCGCGCTGGCCCGGGCCTCGCGCTGGAACAGCGTGGCGGAGTACCTCGACCACGCCGACGAGCAGATGTGCCTGCTGGTCCAGGTGGAAAACCTGGAGGGCCTGGCCAACCTCGACGCGATCGCCGCCGTCGATGGCGTCGACGGCGTGTTCATCGGTCCGGCCGACCTCAGCGCAGCCATGGGTCATCGCGGCAATCCCGGCCACCCCGAGGTGCAGGCGGCGATCGAGGACGCCATCCGCCGCATCCGCGCGGCCGGCAAGGCCGCCGGCATCCTCTCCGCCGACGAGGCGCTGGCGCGGCGCTACCTGGAGCTGGGCTGCGCGTTCGTCGCGGTGGGCGTGGACACCAGCCTGCTGATGCGTTCGCTGCGCGAACTGGCCGGGCGTTTCAAGGGCGGCGCGCCGGCGCCGTCCGCCGCTTCCTCGGTCTACGGCTGAAGGCCGCGCCCTATCCCCTCTCCCGCTTGCGGGAGAGGGGACGACCGAGATTGCGGCCAGGCAGCGGCCCAGTCCGCAAAGCCTGTGCTTAGCGCCGGCGGAACAACGGTCGCGGCTCGATCGCCGAGCGGCCATAGAGCACGCTCAGCCCGGCCAGCCCCTTGAGCGCGTCCTCGACGTTCTTGTCCTCGCGCACCGCGAAGGCATCGAAGCCACACTGGCGCATGTGGCTGAGCTGGTCGCGCAACACGTCGCCCACCGCGCGCAATTCGCCGCTCCAGCCCAGGCGCACGCGCAGCAGGTAGGCCAGGCTGTAGCCACGGCCATCGCGGAAGCTGGGAAAGTCGACGGCGATCAGCGGCAGCTCGGCGAAGTACGGCAACAGCACCTCCACCTCGTCGTCCGGCGCCAGCCAGGGCGCCACGGATCCGCCCTCGCCACGGCGCTCCAGCCACGCCGCCAGCGGCAACAGCAGCGGCCCCGGCGGCAGCGCATCGGGCACCTCGCGCAGGAGTTGCCAGGGATCCTCGCGGCAGACCTCGGCGACGCCATCGCGCAAACGGATCAGGTTGTTCATGCCGGTTCCTCCGTCCTGGCGTAGACCCGGGCCTTGAACGGCTCCAGGCCGACCCGGTTGAAGGTGTCGATGAAGCGCTCCGGGCCGACCCGCAGGTCGATGAAGGTCTCGACGATCCGCTCGATCACCGCCGGCACCTCGGCGGCGCTGAACGACGGGCCGATCACCTTGCCCAGCGCGCTGTCCTTGCCCTGGGCGCCGCCGAGGGTGACCTGGTACCACTCGCTGCCGTTCTTGTCGACGCCGAGGATGCCGATGTTGCCGATATGGTGGTGGCCGCAGGCGTTCATGCAGCCGGAGATGTTCAGGCTCAGCTCGCCGATGTCGTGCAGGTGGTCGAGGTCCTCGAAGCGCTGCTGGATGCCCTGGGCGATGGGGATCGACTTGGCGTTGGCCAGCGCGCAGTAGTCGCCGCCGGGGCAGGCGATGATGTCGCTGAGCAGACCCTGGTTCGGCGTGCCCAGGCCCGCGGCGCAGGCTTCGAGCCAGAGCGCGTGGAGGTGCTCCAGGCGCACGTCGGGCAGCACCAGGTTCTGTTCGTGGGCCACGCGGATCTCGCCGAAGCCGTAGCGCTCGGCCCAGTCGGCGACCCGCTCCATCTGTTCCGCGGTGACGTCGCCGGGCGGCGCGCTGGCGCCGGGTTTGGTCGACAGCACCACCGAGGCATAGCCCGGCACCTTGTTCGCCTGGACGTTGCGCGAGGCCCAGCGGGCGAACGCCGGATCGGCCGCGCGGGCGCTGCCGTAGGCCAGCTCGCCGCCGGCCGGGGCCAGGTAGCGCGGCAATACGAAACGCTCGGCGACCCGCTGGCACTCCTCGGCGGTCAGTTGCGCCGGGCCGTCGCGCAGGTGCTGCCACTCTTCCTCCACCTCGCGGGCGAAGGCCTCGATGCCCAGCGCCTTGACCAGGATCTTGATCCGCGCCTTGTACTTGTTGTCGCGCCGGCCGTGGCGGTTGTAGACCCGCAGGATCGCCTCGACGTAGGACAGCAGGTGCTGCCAGGGCAGGTCGTCGCGGATCACCTGGCCGAGCATCGGCGTGCGTCCCAGGCCGCCGCCGACCAGCACCCTCAGGCGCAGCTCGCCGTCCTCGGCGTGGCGGTAGAGGTACAGGCCGATGTCGTGCATCTGCACCGCGGCGCGGTCCTCCACCGCCGAGCTGAGGGCGATCTTGAACTTGCGCGGCAGGAACAGGAACTCCGGGTTCACCGTCGACCACTGGCGCAGGATCTCGGCCAGCGGCCGCGGGTCGGTCCACTCGTCCGCGGCGACCCCGGCGAAGGCTTCGGTGGTGATGTTGCGCACGCAGTTGCCGGAGGTCTGGATCGCGTGCATCTGCGCGCCGGCGAGATGTTCGAGGATGTCGCCGACCTGCTCCAGTTCGATCCAGTTGAACTGGATGTTCTGCCGCGTGGTGAAGTGGCCGTAGCCGCGATCGTACCGCCGGGCGACATGCGCCAGGGCGCGCAACTGCGGCGCCGACAGGGTGCCGTAGGGAATCGCCACGCGCAGCATGTAGGCATGCTTCTGCAGGTAAAGGCCGTTCTGCAGGCGCAGCGGGAGGAACTCCTCCTCGCTCAGTTCGCCGCCAAGGCGGCGGGCGATCTGGTCGCGGAACTGCGCCACCCGCTCGCTCACCAGCGCCTGGTCGTATTCGTCGTACTGGTACATCGCAAAGCCCTCATCGACAGGGTTTCTCCACCGAGGACGGGCAGGGTGCGGGCGAAGAAACCGGGGACCGGCTGCGCCCCTGTTTCTGGCGACAGGATGGGCCGGTGTTCACTGGCGTCCACTATCGCCTGCGTACAGACAGCGAAACAGCGGCAGATTCCGCCGAAAAAAACACATCAGATGGCCGACGGCGGCGAATTCGCGCCGCCTGCGACCGGTTGCCACGGGGCGCATATCTGTACTGCCCGAAGTCGCCCGGCAACCCGCGGCAACGCTGGGCCGGCGCTTTGCGGAGGCATCTGATACGGTTTTTCCCGCTCGATCTGCCGCTGTTTCGCCCATCAGCCGGTTCCTATAGTCGCAACCGCCTCTCCAGCCTGATGGGCCTACGAAAAATGAGCGAAAGAATTCCCGCGATCCAGGTCGAGCCCGCCGCACCGGCCGCTCCGTCGAAACAGCCGCCCGCGCCCGGCAAACTGCCGTCGGCGGTGAACGGCCCGATCTACACCCGCAGCTTCACCGGTCTGTTCCGCAATTTCCGCCGGCTCGGCGGCGGCCTGCTGTTCCTGCTGTTCTTCGGCACCCTGTGGTTGAACTGGAACGGCCGCCAGGCGGTGCTCTGGGACCTGCCCGAGCGCAAGTTCTACATCTTCGGCGCGACCTTCTGGCCGCAGGACTTCATCCTGCTCTCGGCGCTGCTGATCATCGCCGCCTTCGGCCTGTTCTTCATCACCGTGTTCGCCGGCCGCGTCTGGTGCGGCTACACCTGCCCGCAGAGCGTATGGACCTGGGTGTTCATGTGGTGCGAGAAGGTCACCGAGGGCGACCGCAACGCGCGGATCAAGCTCGACCAGGGCCCGGCGAGCGCCGCCAAGCTCCTGCGCAAGACCGCCAAGCACGCGCTGTGGCTGGGGGTCAGCCTGGTCACCGCGATCACCTTCATCGGCTACTTCACCCCGGTACGGCCGCTGGTGGCCGACCTGTTCAGCTTCCAGCTGGACCTGGAAAGCCTGTTCTGGGTGCTGTTCTTCACCGCCGCCACCTATGTCAACGCCGGCTGGCTGCGCGAGCAGGTGTGCATCCACATGTGCCCCTACTCGCGCTTCCAGAGCGTGATGTTCGACAAGGACACCCTGATCGTTTCCTACGACGCCGCCCGCGGCGAATCGCGCGGCGCCCGCAAGAAAGGCAGCGATCCGCGCGCCCAGGGGCTCGGCGACTGCATCGACTGCCAGCAATGCGTGCAGGTCTGCCCGACCGGCATCGACATCCGCGACGGCCTGCAGATCGCCTGCATCGGCTGCGCCGCCTGCGTCGACGCCTGCGACTCGATCATGGACAAGATGGGCTACGAACGCGGCCTGGTGCGCTACACCTCGGAACGCGCCCTGGAAGGTGGCAGGACCCGCTTCCTGCGTCCGCGCCTGGTCGGCTACGCGGCGGTGATGCTGGCGATGATCGGCGCCTTCGTCGTCGCCCTGGATGCCCGCCCGCTGGCCTCGCTGGACGTGACCCGCGACCGTGGGCTGTTCCGCGAGAACGCCGCCGGGCAGATCGAGAACATCTACACCCTCAAGGTCATCAACAAGACCCAGCAGCCACAGCGCTACCGCCTGCAACTCGACGACGCGCCGGAGTTCCGCCTGCAGGGCGAGCACATCCTGAGCCTGAAGCCCGGCGAGATCCTCGACTTCCCGGTGTCGGTGGCCTCCACCGCCGAACGCGCCAGGGCCGGCTCGCAACCGCTGGCGTTCAGCCTGCGCGGCATCGACGACCCGGGGCTGGCGGTCGGCAGCACCAGCACCTTCGTTTCGCCGGCGCGCTGAGGAGGCCGCGATGAGGCATGACAACACGGTCTCGGCGCGCATAGAGTGGGCGCCAGCGGCCGTGCCCACGGCCAGCCAGGACAGCGGCCAGGACAAGATGAAGCGCTACGAGAAATTCGCCGACGAGATTGCCGAGCTGATCCGTACCGGCGTCCTCGCCCCCGGGCAGAAGGTGCCTTCGGTGCGGCACGCCAGCCGCACCTATGGGGTCAGCGCGTCCACCGTGTTCCAGGCCTACTACCTGCTGGAAAGCCGCGGGCTGATCATGGCCCGCGCGCGCTCCGGCTACTTCGTCTGCCAGCACGTGCAACGGCCGCTGCCGGAACCGGAGATCAGCCCGCGCCAGGCCGACGCCACCGAGGTCGACGTCAGCGAGCTGGTGTTCTCCGTGCTCAGCTCGATCAAGGACCCGGACACCGTGCCCTTCGGTTCGGCCTTCCCCAGCCCGCAGCTGTTCCCCCTGCCGCGCCTGGCGCGCTCCATGGCCCACGCGGTGCGCGACATGGACCCGCAGTCGGTGGTCGCCGACATGACCCCCGGCAACCACGGCCTGCGCCGGCAGATCGCGCTGCGCTACATGGTCGGCGGCCTGCTGCTGCCGGTGGAAGAGCTGGTGATCAGCAATGGCGCGCTGGAGGCGCTCAACCTCTGCCTGCAGGTGGTCACCCGTCCCGGCGACCTGGTGGCCATCGAGGCGCCGGCGTTCTATGCCACCCTGCAGGTGCTGGAACGGCTGAAGCTGAAGGCGGTGGAGATCCCCGTGCACCCGCGCGAGGGCATCGACCTGGAAGTGCTCGCCGACAGTCTGCAGCGCCTGCCGATCAAAGCCTGCTGGTTCATGAGCAACTTCCAGAACCCGATGGGCGCGAGCATGGACGACGAGAAGAAACGCGCCCTCGCCGAACTGCTGGCGCGCCACCAGGTGCCGATGATCGAGGACGACGTCTACGCCGAGCTGTACTTCGGCCAGCAGGCGCCGAAGCCGGTCAAGGCCTACGACCAGGAAGGCCTGGTGATGCACTGCAGCTCCTTCTCCAAGAGCCTGGCGCCGGGCTACCGGGTCGGCTGGGTGGCCGGCGGGCGCTATGCCGAGCAGATCGAGCGGCTGAAGCTGATGACCAGCCTGTCGGCGTCGATCCCGGCCCAGGCGGCCATCGCCGACTATCTCCAGCACGGCGGCTACGATCGCCACCTGCGCAAGCTGCGCTACGCCCTGGAAACCCAGCAGAACGCCATGCTCGCGGCGGTGGCGCGCTACTTCCCCGAGCAGACCCGGGTCAGCCGCCCGAGCGGCGGCTATTTCCTCTGGCTGGAACTGCCCGAGGCGGTCGATTCGCTGCGCCTGTTCCAACTGGCCCTGGCCCAGGGCATCAGCCTCGCCCCAGGGCCGATCTTCTCCGCCACCCGCCGTTTCGCCCACTGTGCCCGGCTCAACTACGGGCATCCGTGGAGCGCGCGGCAGGAGAAGGCGATGGAAACCCTCGGGCGGATCGCCCAGTCGCTGGCGGGATGACGCCCCGCAGACGGAAAGCCACCCCGGTGTAGGGCGGATAACCGCACGCGGTTATCCGCCCTGATCGGCTCGCGTCCCCCCATCCCGGTATGCGCCGCCGCCCTGCGCGAACGCATTCTCCTGCCGCATCTGATACCCAAATTCCATATCGACCTGAAGCTGTTTTACCCCCGCCCCAGCCCTTAGATTGCAGGCTCCGGCCGGCGCCCCGTCTCCCCCCTCGACGGCGGTCGCCGGCTGTTCCTTTCTTTCGGGACTGTACAGATGAACAAAGCAACGACGGAACCTGCCTACAACTACAAGGTGGTTCGCCAGTTCGCCATCATGACCGTGGTATGGGGCGTGATCGGCATGGGGTTGGGCGTACTCATCGCCTCGCAGCTGGTCTGGCCCCAGATGAACTTCGACCTGCCCTGGACCAGCTTCGGCCGCCTGCGGCCGCTGCACACCAACCTGGTGATCTTCGCCTTCGGTGGCTGCGCGCTGTTCGCCACCAGCTACTACACGGTGCAGCGCACCTGCCAGGTACGACTGTTCTCCGATACCCTGGCGGCCTTCACCTTCTGGGGCTGGCAGGCGGTGGCGGTGATCCTGCTGATCAGCCTGCCGCTGGGCAACACCACCACCAAGGAATACGCCGAGATCGAGTTCACCGGCGCGGTCTGGCTGGCGATCGTCTGGGTCGCCTACGCGGTGGTGTTCTTCGGCACCCTGCTCAAGCGCAAGGTCAGGCACATCTATGTCGGCAACTGGTTCTTCGGCTCGTTCATCCTGACCACCGCGATGCTGCACATCGTCAACCACATGTCGCTGCCGGTGAGCTGGTTCAAGTCCTACTCGATGTACTCCGGCGCCACCGACGCCATGGTCCAGTGGTGGTACGGGCACAACGCGGTGGGCTTCTTCCTGACCACCGGCTTCCTCGGCATGATGTACTACTTCGTGCCCAAGCAGGCCGGGCGCCCGGTCTACTCCTACCGGCTGTCCATCGTCCACTTCTGGGCGCTGATCACCCTGTACATCTGGGCCGGCCCGCACCACCTGCACTACACCGCGCTGCCGGACTGGGCGCAGTCGCTGGGCATGGTGATGTCGCTGATCCTCCTGGCGCCGAGCTGGGGCGGCATGATCAACGGCATGATGACCCTCTCCGGCGCCTGGCATAAGCTGCGCGACGACCCGATCCTGCGCTTCCTGGTGGTCTCCCTGGCGTTCTACGGCATGTCCACCTTCGAAGGCCCGATGATGGCGATCAAGACCGTCAACGCCCTTTCCCACTACACCGACTGGACCATCGGCCACGTCCATGCCGGCGCCCTCGGCTGGGTGGCGATGATCACCATCGGCTCGCTCTACCACCTGATTCCCAAGGTCTACGGGGTGGAGAAGATGCACAGCGTCGGCCTGATCAACGCGCACTTCTGGCTGGCCACCATCGGCACCGTGCTGTACATCGCCTCGCTGTGGGTCAACGGCATCACCCAGGGCCTGATGTGGCGCGCGGTCAACGAGGACGGCACGCTGACCTACTCGTTCGTCGAGTCCCTGGTGGCCAGCCACCCGGGCTTCATCGTGCGCCTGGTCGGCGGCGGGTTCTTCCTCACCGGCATGCTGCTGATGAGCTACAACACCTGGCGCACGGTGCGCCAGGCGCGCCCGGAAGGAGTCCTCGCGGCGGCCCGCATGGCCTGAATCGCGACGGCGCGTCCCTTCCCTCCCCGGACCTCGCCCGCCACGCTGCGGGCAAGGTTCGTCAACCGACGAGGAGAATCATCATGGAATTCAGTTGGAGCGAGCTCCTGCCGGAGCTGCTGGCGGTCGCCGTGCTGTTCTTCGGCGTGCACTGGAGCCTGCGCCACGCCAAGACCCTGGACCAGGCGAGCATGCTGCCGTTCGCCGACGACGAGGAAGTGGCCCGCCGGGTCGAGCGGGAAACCGGCAGGAGCCGCACCGGCTGCGGCTGCCCCGGTCGCTGCCAGGGCGATTGCCGGCACTGGGACAAGGACTGGCCGGCATGACGCCTGCCAGTCGCCTCAGGGCTTGATCTTCTTCAGTTCGTTGAGCAGATCGAGTAGCTGCGCGAGCTTGTCCTCGCCGAACCGCTCCTGGATGCGCTGGTAGTTCTTCTCCATGTCACCGCTCATCGAGACGAAGCACTGCTGGCCCTTCTCGGTCAGGTTCACGTAGACCCGCCGCTGGTCCTTGGGCGCCTTCCAGCGCCGCACGATGCCGTCGCGCTCCAGGCGCGCCAGCACGCCGGTCATGCTCGGGCGCAGGATGCAGGCCTGGTTGGCCAACTGATAGCTCTCCATCTCGCCTTGCTGGCGCAGGATGCGGATCACCCGCCACTGCTGCTCGGTAAGGCCATGCTGGTTGAGGGAGGGGCGGAAGAAACTCATCGCGGCTTCGCGAGCCTGCAACAGGGTCAGGGTCAGGGAGGGTCTTGGCGTCGACATAGGGTCCGAGCTTGGATGGCTGGTTTCGAAAGTGCAGAAGAGTAGCGGAAAAAACACAGACTGCATGCGGGCATGCAGCAGGAAATCAACGGCCTCCGTGCAATAGCGCAAGGCCCAGCGCCAGCAGGCTGCCGATGCCGCAGATGGCCATCACCAGCGCCATCGGCAGCACGCCCGGCAACGCCAGCCAGCCGACCGCCAGGCTGGCCAGGCAGCCGAGGCCGAACTGGCCGGACACCGCCACCGCCGACGCCGCCCCGGCCTGCCCGGGATACAACGCCAGCAGGCTGGCGATGCAGTTGGCCCCGAGCAGGCCGGTGACGCTGACGAAGCACAGCAGTCCCGGCACCAGCGCCCACAATCCGCCCGGCTCGCCGAGCGCGGCATGGGCCAGCAGGAACAGGCCGGAGACGCACGCCAGCAGGCTGCCGGTCAGCAGCAGCGGTCGCGGGCCGAGGCGACGCACCAGGCGCGCGCTGCTCCAGGTGGCGAGCATCACGCCGAGGATGTTCAGGCCGAAGAACCAGCCGAAGCGCTCCGCCGGCACGCCGAAGTGCTCGATGAACACGAAGGGCGCGGCGCTGATGTAGGCGAACATTCCGGCGAACGCCAGGCCCATGCACAGCACGTAGCCCAGCGCGCGACGGTCGCCGAGCAGCCGCCCGTAGGCGAGGAAGGCCTGGGCAAGGCTGCCGCCGCGGCGCTCCGGCGGATGGCTTTCGGCGACCCGCCAGACCGCCAGCAGGCAGAGCCCGGCGAACAGCGCGAGGGCCACGAACAGCGCGCGCCAGCCGGCCCAGAGCATCAGGTAGCCGCCGAGCAGCGGCGCGGCCAACGGCGCCAGCATGGTCACCAGATGCATCAGCGCCAGCATCCGCGCGGCCTCGTCCAGCGGATAGAGGTCGCGCACCATGGCTCGCGCCAGTACCGAGGCGGCACCTCCGCCGAGAGCCTGGAGCACCCGCAGCGACAGCAGTTGCCCGGCGCTGCCGGCCAGGGCGCAGGCCAGGCTGCTGGCCAGGTACAGGGCGATCCCGGCGAGCAGCACCGGGCGCCGGCCGAAACGGTCGGACAACGGCCCGTAGAACAGCATGCCGACGCAGAAGCCGACCAGGAAACCGCTGATGCTCCGCTGCACCTGCGCATCGCTGGCGCCGAGGTCGGCGGCGATCGCCGGCAGGCTCGGCAGGTACATGTCGATCGACAAGGGGCCGAACGCCACCAGCGCCGACAACAGCGGCAACAGGTGGCGTCCGGCGCCCCCGGGATGGTTCTTCGCTGCACTCGCCGGCATGCCCTCGCTCCTTTCTTCTTCGCTGTCCCGGCCCATGGCCGTTGCCTCCAGGCAATACCCGCGCGCGCAGGGATTCAATGCCGGCGCCCGGGAAATCCCGGTGGCGCGACGTCGTTCGCCTTCGACCGCGCCGGCGGCACAACGTTAACAGGTTAACGAAACCACGAAAACCATGCTGGCCACGATCCGCGCGCCCTGGCGGCGGCAAGAGACGGCGCCCCTTGCATGCCGGCAGCGGAAGCCCACGAGGAAACGCTTTTTTCCAACCTCGTCCCGACCACCGCTTCCGGGCAGGATCGCCAGCACTTCATTAACAAGTTAACAATATGATAGAACTCGCCGTGCAATCGGCGTCACCCAGACCTACAAGAACAACAACCAAGGGAAGAATCGATGATCACGGCAAGCCCCCGGCCGCACGCCTGGCGCGGCTACGCGCTCGGCCTCGGCCTCCTGCCCCTCGCCGCGCAGGCGGAATTCCTCGCGGACAGCAGCGCCCACCTCGACCTGCGCAACTTCTACCAGTTGCGCGACTACCGCCAGCACGCCGCGCCCCAGGCGCAGGCCGGCAACTGGTCGCAGGGCTTCGTCCTGCGCCTGCAATCGGGCTTCAGCGAGGGACCGCTGGGCGTCGGCCTGGACGCCACCGGGCTGCTCGGCGTCAAGCTCGACTCGGGACGCGGACGCAGCAACGACGGCACGCTGCCGTTCGGACCGAACTCGAAGCAACCGGTGGACGATTACAGCCACCTCGGCCTGACCGCCAAGCTGCGCCACTCGAAGACCCTGCTGCAGGTCGGCATCCTCATGCCGCAACTGCCGGTGGTGTTCCGCGACGACATGCGCCTGCTGCCGCAGACCTTCGACGGCGCGCTGCTGACCTCCAGCGAGTTCGACGGCCTGACCCTCAGCGCCGGCCAGTTGTGGAAATCGCGCACCCGCGAATCGGCCGGCAGCGACGACATGTACATCATGGGCCGCGACAAGGCCCACGCCAGCGACGAGTTCAACCTCGCCGGGGCGACCTATGCCCTCACCCCGCGGCTCAGCGCCAGCTACTACTACGGTCAGCTGAAGGACATCTACCAGCAGCATTACCTCGGCCTGCTGCACAGCCTGCCGCTGGGCGAAGGCCTCTCGCTGCGCAGCGACCTGCGCTTCTTCGACAGCGACGCGGACGGCGCGGCGATCTCCGGGCCGGTGGACAACCGCAATCTCAACGGCATGTTCACCCTGCGCGCCGGCGCCCATGCCTTCGGCGTCGGCTTGCAGAAGATGATCGGCAACGACGCCTTCCCGGTGCTCAACGGCTACACCCCACCCTACGTGGCCAACCTGATGACCTACCAGACCTTCACCCGGCCGCAGGAGAAATCCTGGCAGCTGCGCTACGACTACGACTTCGCCGGCCTCGGCCTGCCCGGCCTGAACTTCATGACCCGCTATGTGCAGGGCCGTGACATCGAGCGCGGCGCCGGCCGCGCCGACGACAGCGAGTGGGAGCGCAACAGCGACCTGTCCTATGTGATCCAGAGCGGGCCGCTGAAGAGCGTCGCGCTGAAATGGCGCAACGTCACCTACCGCAGTCGCTACGGCACGGACCTGGACGAGAACCGCCTGATCGTCAACTACACCCTGAAGCTCTGGTGAAACGCGGCCCGCCCGGGGCCGCGAGTTCCTCAGTCATCGAGGCGCAACTGCAGGTGCTGCTTCTTGCCCAGGCTCAGGCGCCGGCCATCCACCTCACCCGTCAGCGGCGCGTCCGGGTCGGCGACCGGCATGCCGTCCAGGCGCAGGCCGCCGCCGGCGGCGAGACGACGGACCGCGCCACGGGAGGCTTGCAGGGCGTTGTCCACCAGCAGCTCGGTCAGCGACAGGCCCTGCGCCAGGCGCTCGCGGGAGATCCTGACGAGCGGCAGCCCGGCGTCCCGCGCGCCATCGGCGAACACTCCGCGTGCGGCATCGGCCGCGGCCCGCGCGGCGTCCGCGCCGTGGGCCAGGGCGGTGGCGGCATTGGCCAGGACCACCTTCGCTTCGTTCAGCTCGGCGCCCTGCAAGGCGCCCAGGCGGCGCACCTCGTCCATCGGCAATTCGCTGAACAGGGCGAGGAAGCGAGCGACATCGCGATCGTCGCAGTTGCGCCAGAACTGCCAGAAATCGAACGGCGCCAGCCGCTCGGCGTTGAGCCAGACCGCGCCCTGCGCCGACTTGCCCATCTTGCGTCCGTCACTGGTGGCCAGCAGCGGCATGGTCAGGCCGAACAGCTGGGCGCCGCCCTGGCGCCGCGACAGCTCCACGCCGTTGATGATGTTCGCCCACTGGTCGGCGCCGCCGAGCTGCAGGGTGCAGCCATGCCGGCGCGACAGTTCGACGAAGTCGTAGGCCTGCAGCAGGGTGTAGCCGAACTCGAGGAACGACAGCGAATGCTCGCGGTCCAGGCGCTGCCTGATGGCGTCGAAGGTGAGCAGGCGGTTGATCGAGAAATGCCGGCCGACCTGGTCGAGGAATTCCAGGTAGCCGACCCCGTCAAGCCACTCGGCGTTGTTCACCAGGCTGCCCTCGTCCAGCGCGACGTAGCGCGAGAAGACCCGGACGATGCCGTCGATGTTGGCCTGGATCTGCGCCTCGCCGAGGATCGGCCGGCTCGAATCGCGGAAGCTCGGATCGCCGATCCGGGTGGTGGCGCCGCCGATCAGCAGCAACGGGCGGTGCCCGGCCTGCTGTAGCCAGCGCATCAGCATCAGGCCCTGCAGGTGGCCGACGTGCAGGCTGTCGGCGGTGGCGTCGAAGCCCAGGTAGGCGGTCACCGGGCCGGCGGCCAGGTGCGCGGCCAGGCCTTCGCGGTCGGTGCACTGGTGGACGAAGCCACGCTCTTCGAGCAGGGCGATCAGGTCTTGCTGATGGGTCGGGGCGGACACGGATATCTCCTTTGGCACGGTGGGTGCCCGAGGAGACTGGTTGGGAGTGGGTTCACCGGACCGCCGCCTCGGGCGGTTCGGGAATGCAGCGACGCACCTACCGCCTCAATGAGGGAGCAGATAGGCGTAATAACGATCGAAGGAAAAGGCTGCGCGTTTCATGCGGGGCACTCTACCCGCCCGCGCCGTGCTGTCAAGCCGCAAAGGCGCTTCGCCGATTATCCCCCGCGGAGGTCGAAGCCAGGCAAAGAAGCTCGAAAAATATTCTCCACACGGTTTTCTGACGCCACTTCGCCAACTTCGAAAACCCAACTTTGAATAGGCCTCTAATTTGCTATTACTACGATGCGAAACCTATCAGCAAGGAACTTGAAATTTTCTGAAAAACCAAATCACGACATAAGCAAGCCATTGTCGCGACGCATCGTAAAAATACAGACCGAGTTGAACCGAACACCCGGAAAATCTAAAACAACCACCTGCGGATACCTTATCGGCAGCCTTCGAAAAAACATCTTCCACCCCAGCGACAAAATATCGGCGCCATTCCAATATCGAACTTTCATCCTATCAATCCCCCGCATTGACACCGTCACCAGCGTCTCAGTAATTTTTAATGACCAGCCGGCAAAGTGCCTCTCCAGAGCGGCTGGCAACCGATAGCCAACTCCCCTTCGCGCAAACTTTCGATTTACGCGAGATGGCCGGCTATCGCTCAAAACTTGATTGATGAAGGAATAGCGCCATGCAACTCGCCACGCTTCAGGAACTGAATCTCGATGAAATCGACCAGGTATCGGGCGCCGGACTCTTCAGCTTCGTCGGCGATGCCATCGTCGATGTGGTCAAGGTGTCCAACGACGTACTCAATACCTCGGTCATCTCTTCGGTCGGCAAGGTCTTCAATGCCGTCGGCCTGACGCCCATCCATCAACTGGCCGACACCCTCGGCTACGGCGTGTTCAAGGGCGTCGCCGCGATCGGCGGCCTGCTCGGCGGCGACACCAGCCGCATCGACTACCACTACGACACCGAGTGGACCTGATCCCGGGCCCCCGCCCGCTCCCTTTCGGGCGGGCTTTCCCCCAGCCAGCGGCCCGAGCGCCACAGCGACGGCCAAGGACCCGACGACGGGAAGGGGCGGATGAACGCCCCGTCAGGAGAACCTCCATGCACGACCCCATCCAGCAAACCACCCCCGCCTCGCCCGCTGCCGACGCCGCCGGCCTGTCGCGGCGCGACTTTCTCGGCAAGAGTGCCACGCTCGGCGCGGTCGGCCTGCTCGCCGGCTGGACGCCGGCCTTCGTCATCCAGCCGGCCGAAGCCGCCGCCAGCAGCTGCCCGGCGCCGGCGGGCTTCCCGGCCGGCCTCGAGCTGTATCGCAGGGCGTTCCGCAACTGGTCGGGCGAAATCGCCGCCGACGACCTCTGGAGCTGCGCCCCGCGCAACAACCAGGAAGTCCTCGCGGTGGTCAACTGGGCCTGGCAAAACGGTTTCAAGGTGCGCCCCCGCGGCATGGGCCACAACTGGTCCCCCCTGCTCCTGCAAGGCGGCGAGAACTGCGAGAGCCGCATCGTGCTGGTGGAAACCAGCCGCTACCTGACCCGCGTGCAGATCGACGCCCAGGGCGAGTTCGGCCTGTTCACCGCGCAGGCCGGAGTGACCATGGAGGCACTGCTGAAGCAGCTGGAGCGAGTCAGGCTCGGCTTCGTCGCCACCCCGGCGCCCGGCGACCTGACCCTCGGCGGGGTACTCGCCATCGACGGCCACGGCACCGGCATCCCGGCTCGGGGCGAGACGCGCCTGCCGGGACAGAGCTACGGCTCCCTGAGCAACAGCATCGTGGCGCTGACCGCGGTGGTCTGGGACGGCGCCGCCGGGCAATACGCACTGAAGACCTTCCGCCGCGACGATCCGGCCTGCGCGCCGTTCCTCACCCACCTCGGCCGCGCCTTCATCGTCGAGGCGACCCTGCAGGCCGGGGTCAACAAGCGCATGCGCTGCCAGAGCTACGTGAACATCCCCGCCCGCGAGATGTTCGCTCCCGCCGGCAGCGGCGGACGGACCTTCGACAGCTTCCTGCAGAAGAGCGGACGCGCCGAGGCCATCTGGTTCCCCTTCACCGACAAGCCGTGGCTGAAGGTCTGGACCCCGACCCCGCGCTGCCCGCTGGGCGCCCGCGCGGTGAACGGACCGTTCAACTACCCGTTCTCCGACAACATCCCCAAGGTCGTCTCCGACCTGCTCGCCTCGATCAACACCGGCCACCCGGAACTCACCCCGCTGCTCGGCAAGCTGCAGTACGACCTGGTGGTGAGCGGCATGGCGCTGACCCTGGGCTACGACCTGTGGGGCTGGAGCAAGGACCTGCTGCTGTACATCAAGCCCAGCACCCTGCGCGTCACCGCCAACGGCTACGCGGTGCTGACCCGGCGGCGCGACGTGCAGCGGGTGATCAACGACTTCTACCAGCAGTACCAGGCGATGGTCGACCGCTACCGCGCCAACGGCCACTACCCGATGAACGGGCCGGTGGAGATCCGCGTCACCGGGCTCGACCAGCCGGGCGAATCGATCGTCCCCGGCGCCCAGGCTCCCAGCCTGTCGGCGATCCGCCCGCGCCCGGACCAGCCGGAATGGGACACGGCGATCTGGCTGGACATCCTCAGCCTGCCCGGAACCCCGCAGGCCAACGCTTTCTACCATGAGTTCGAGACCTGGCTGTTCAGCCACTTCAGCGGCGACTACGCCTCGCTGCGGGTGGAATGGAGCAAGGGCTGGGGCTACAGCCCCGCGGCCGCCTGGGACGAACCGGCGGTGGTCGACCAGTTGGTCGCGCAGTCGCTGCGCCAGGGACTGGTCGCCGGCGACGACTGGGACAGCGCCGTGCGCCAGCTCAACGAAGCCGATCCGCATCGGCTGTTCAGTTCACCGTTGCTCGAACGGCTGATGCCCTGAGGAAGGTCGGAGGCATCTGAGCGGTTCGCCACCCCGGTAATTACCCAAGTGGCGAATCGAATCATTCATTCGGATAAACAGTTTCCTGTGCGACACCCGATAACCAACTTGATAAAGCGGAGTCCGGAAAATTCAGAGCCCTACTATTTCATGCCCGGCAAATTCCCAGCGATTATCCTCGCCGAATGCAGACAGCGTCTCATTCGCAAAGGAAAGTTACTATCAACCAGTGAGGTAATCATGGAACTCTTGAATGAAAGCGAGATGGAAAACGTAGCGGGCGGCGATGTGTGGGGAACGCCGGTCCCCTCCTTCCCCGGCGCCAAGGCGCGCGGGTTAGGCGAGATCGATCCTGGCTTCGACGGAACCCGCCTGGCCAGGGGCTTCTGGCCCTGGTGGAACTGCCGGCCGGTGATGCCGCCGGTATGTCCGCCTCCGCCGTGCCGTCCGCGGCCCTGCTGATTCAGTTTCAATATTGAAAGAGCAAGTTGAACACCGAACTTCCCGAACACCTCGAGTGCAATGCAACACGCACGAGAAGTTCTCCAGTTGCAACTTGTGAAACGGGCTGTTTCCTGAACTTTCAGGAAAGGTCGGGAACCGCTCCGAACAATAGTGACCGGTTCCGTCGCGGCTCCGGAATATCGGCACCCTCGCCAGCCGGTATCTCCGGAGCGGGCTCCTTCCGCGCCCTTCGAAGGCGCCATGAATCATCAGAGCGTGGCCTCCCGCACCCGCCTGCCGCCTTTCCAGCCAGAGGTACGTCCCCTCGATGAGCAGTCCCCCCTTGTTCCGCCAGGAAGCCCTGGACGCCCAGCACGCCGGCAGCCTCGGCCGGATCGTGCTGATCCGCCCGGTCTCCTTCACTTTTCTCACCCTGCTGGCCGCGGCGATGGCGCTACTGGTGGTCGGCTTCTTCCTGTTCGGCAGCTACACCAAGCGCAGCACCGTCAGCGGCCAGTTGGTTCCCGCCAGCGGCCAGGTCAAGGTGCACGCGCCACAAGCTGGCATCGTGCTGCGCAAGTTCGTCGAGGAAGGCCAGGCGGTACGGCGCGGCGAGCGCCTGATGGTGCTCTCCAGCGAACGCTACGGCAGCGACGCCGGACCGGTGCAGGCCGGCATCAGCCGCCAGCTGGAACAGCGCCGCGACTCCCTGCGCGACGAACTGGAAAAGCTTCGCCGCCTGCAAGACGACGAGCGCGCCAGCCTGGCCAGCAAGGTCGCCAGCCTGCAGCGCGAGCTGGCCACCCTCGCCGCCCAGACCGACAGCCAGCAGCGCTTGCTGGCACTGGCCAGCGACGCCGCCGCGCGCTACCAGGGGCTGATGGACAAGGGCTACATCTCCATGGACCAGTTGCAGCAGCGCCAGGCCGAGCTTCTCGGCCAGCGCCAGACCCTGCAGGGACTAGCCCGCGAGCGCACGTCGCTGGAACAGCAACTGACCGAGCGCCGCAACGAACTCGCCGGGCTTTCCGCGCGACAGGCCAACCAGCTCGCGGAAACCCGCCGCCAGCTCAGCGCGGTGCAGCAGGACCTGGCCGAAAGCGAAGCCAAGCGCACCCTGCTGGTCACCGCGCCGGAGAGCGGCATCGCCACCGCCGTGCTCGCCGAGGCCGGGCAGACCGTCGACAGCTCGCGTCCGCTGCTGAGCATCGTTCCCGCCGACACCCCGTTGCAGGCCGAACTCTATGCGCCGAGCAAGTCCATCGGCTTCATCCGGCCGGGCGACGCGGTGCTGATCCGCTACCAGGCCTATCCGTACCAGAAGTTCGGCCAGTACCACGGCAAGGTGCGGTCGATCTCCCGCGCCAGCGTCTCCTACGCCGAGCTTTCCAGCATGGTCGGCGGCGTACCGGGACTCGGCCAGGATGGCGAGCAACTGTACCGGCTGCGGGTAACCCTCGACGACCAGGCGGTGACCGCCTACGGCCAGCCGCGCCCGCTGCAGAGCGGCATGCTGCTCGAGGCCGACATCCTCCAGGACACCCGGCGCCTCTACGAGTGGGTGCTGGAACCGCTCTACAGCCTGACCGGCAAACTCTAGGAACGAGCCATGGCCTTTCTCGACACCCTCGCCCTGCGCCTGGGCCGGCGCCTGCCGCTGGTACTGCAGACCGAAGCCACCGAATGCGGCCTGGCCTGCCTGGCGATGATCGCCGGCTACCACGGCCACCACACCGGTCTGATGGAACTGCGCCGGCGCTTCTCGGTATCGCTCAAGGGCATCTCCCTCAAGCAGTTGATCCACACCGCCCACCGCCTCGGCCTGGGCAGCCGCGCGGTGAAGCTCGAGCTAGCCGACCTGGGCAAGCTCAAGCTGCCCTGCGTGCTGCACTGGAACTTCAATCACTTCGTCGTGCTCAAGGCCGTCGATGGCCGTGGCGTGGTGCTCCACGACCCCGCGCACGGCCTGCGCCGGCTGGGCCTGGATGAGGTGTCGCGGAGCTTCACCGGAGTGGCCCTGGAACTGTGGCCGGAGAGCGGCTTCGAGAAGCAGGAGGCGCCGCCGCGGATCAGGCTGCTGGGCATGCTCGGCAAGGTCACCGGGCTGTACCGCTCGCTGGCCCAGGTCCTGCTGCTGGCCGGCGCGCTGGAAGTGTTCTCGCTGGTCAGTCCGTTCTTCCTGCAATGGACCATCGACAACGTCATCGTCAGCGAGGACCGCGACCTGCTCAGTACCCTGGCCATCGGCTTCGGCCTGTTACTGCTGATGCAGCAGGCGGTCAGCGGGGTGCGCGCCTGGGTGATGATGCACATGAGCACCCTGCTCGGCGTGCAGTGGCAGGCCAACGTCTTCAGCCATCTGCTGCGCCTGCCCGCGCAGTACTTCGAGAAGCGCCACCTGGGCGACGTGGTGTCGCGCTTCGGCGCGGTGAACAGCATCCAGCAGACCCTCACCGCGGCCTTCCTCTCGGCGGTGCTGGACGGCCTGATGACCCTCGCCACCCTCGCCATGATGCTGCTCTACAGCCCGCCGCTGGCGGCCATCGCCATCGCCGCCATGAGCCTCTACGCCCTCGGCCGGTGGATCTGGTACCGCCCGCTGCGCAACGCCACCGAGGAGCAGATCGTCCACGCCGCACGCCAGCAGAGCCATTTCCTCGAGACGGTGCGCGGCATCCGTCCGCTGAAGCTGTTCCAGCGCCAGGACGAGCGCCGCTCGGTGTGGCTCGGCCTGCTGGTGGAACAGATCAACGCCGGCCTGCGCACGCAGAAGCTGCAACTGTTCTACCAGCAGCTCAACGGCCTGCTGTTCGGCGTGGAAAACCTGCTGGTGATCTGGCTCGGCGCGACCATGGTGATGGACGGCCAGTTCAGCGTCGGTATCCTGATGGCTTTCAACGCCTACAAGTCGCAGTTCGACGGCCGCGTCGGCAGCCTGATCGACAAGTTCTTCGAGCTGCGCATGCTCCAGTTGCAGGGCGAGCGCCTGGCCGACATCGTCCTCCAGGCCCCGGAGGCCAACCACGGCGACACCCTCCCGGACAACCTCCGCGAGCGCGAGGCGAGCATCGAGATCCAGGGCCTGCGCTACCGCTACTCGGACCAGGAGCCCTGGGTCCTCGACGGCCTCGACCTGCGCATCGCCGGCGGCGAGTCGGTGGCCATCGTCGGCCCCTCGGGCTGCGGCAAGAGCACCCTGTTCAACGTCCTGCTGGGCATCCTCCCGCCGGTGGAGGGACAGATCCGCATGGCCGGCCTGGAGCTTTCCCAGCTGGGCCTGGACGGCCTGCGCGAACTGGTCGGCACGGTGCTGCAGGACGACGTGCTGTTCGCCGGCTCGCTCAGCGACAACATCAGTTTCTTCGACCCGCAGCCGGACCTGCCCTGGCTGCTGCAGTGCGCGCAGATGGCCGCGATCCACGACGACATCCAGGCCATGCCGATGGGCTACAACACCCTGGTCGGCGACATGGGCACGGTGCTCTCCGGCGGCCAGAAGCAGCGGGTGATGCTGGCCCGGGCGCTGTACAAGAAGCCGCGCATCCTGTTCCTCGACGAAGCCACCAGCCACCTCGACGTGCATTGCGAACAGCGGGTCAACGCCGCCATCCGCGCGCTGCGCATCACCCGCATCATGGTCGCCCACCGTCCCGAGACCATCGCCTCGGCGGATCGCGTGGTGGTCCTCGGCCAGGGCAAGGTGACGCTCGACGAAAGCACCGCGCGCCTGGCCGAACGCCAGGCCGCCGCGGCGCGGGAGCAGGCCTGATGCGTGGCGCGCTCGCCGGCCTGTTGTGCGGGCTGCTCGGCCTGGTTCCCGGCGCCGCGGCCTACGAACCGGACGTGTTCGGCACCGCCGGCCAGGTCGCCGGCCAGGCGGTCTACGACCTCGGCGGCAGCGGCCTGCCGTGTCGTGGCGGGCCACCGCCGGCCGAGCTGAGCCTGGAGGAAGCCATCGAGCGGATTCTCTGCCACGACCCGCAGACCCGCCTCGCCTGGGCCAACGCCAAGGCCCAGGCGGCCCAGGTCGGGCTCGGCAAGGCCGCGTACCTGCCACGCCTGGACGGCCGCCTCGACGCCAGCCGTAGCGACAGCGACCTGGACTACCGCGAAGCACCCTACCCGTCCACCGACAGCCATCGCCGCCAACGGAGCGCCAGCCTCGGGCTGAGCTGGGTACTGTTCGATTTCGGCCGCCGCAGCGCCGCCCTGCGCAACGCCCAGCAGTTGCTGCTGGCGGCCAACGCCAGCCAGGACGCGACCCTGCAGAACACCTTCGCCCTCGCCGCTCAGGCCTACTACGACGCCCTCGCCGCCCAGCGCAGCCTGGCCGCCTCGCGACAGGTGGCGGAACTGGCGGCGCAGAACCTGGAGGCCGCCGACGCCAAGTACAAGGCCGGCGCCGCCGCCCTCTCCGACCGCCTGCAGGCGCAGACCGCGCTGTCCCAGGCGAGCCTCGCCCAGGTCCGCGACGAGGGCGCCCTGAGCAACGCCCTGGGCGTCATCGCCCTGCGCATGGGCCTGGCGCCGGACACCCCGCTGCATCTCTCCGGCGAACTGGAAGCGCAGCCCGACACCGGCTTCGTCAAGGCCATCGACGCGATGCTCGCCGAGGCCCGCCGCGAGCATCCGGCCATGCTCGCCGCCCAGGCGCGGCTGAAGGCCGCCGCCGCCTCGGTGGAGGAAAGCCGCGCCGCCGGCCGGCCGAGCCTGGCGCTGAGCGCCAACCTGGCACGCAGCTACACCGACCAGTCGCTGGCGGCCGGGGGCGATACCCGCGGGCGCGACCGCAGCATCGGCCTGCAACTGAACATCCCGTTGTTCGAAGGCTTCGAACGTACCTACCAGGTCCGCAACGCCCTGGCCCGGCGCGAAGCCAGCGAAGCGGAGCTGGCCGACACCGAGCAGCAGGTTTCGCTGGAGGTGTGGAACAACTACCAGTCGCTCAGCGTCGAGAGCCGCAGCCTGGCGCGCACCCGCGAACTGGTCGAACAATCGCGGCAAAGCCTGGAGGTGGTGCAAGGCCGCTACCGCTCAGGGGTCGGCAGCATGATCGAACTGCTCAATGCCCTGACCGCCTACGCCAGCGCCGAGGACCAGCACATCCGCGCCCTCGGCAACTGGCAGACTTCGCGCCTGCGGCTGGCGGCGAGCCTGGGTCGCCTGGGCTTCTGGAGCCTGCGCTGAAACGCCCGGAGTTCGCCGCCGCCCGCTATCTCTCGCGCTTGTCCGGCTGGCCGCCTTCGCGCAGGATGCACCCAGCCACCGCGACGAGAGCCCGCATGATCGACGATATCCGCTACCTGATCGTATTCGCCCGCATCGCCGAGAGCGGTTCCATTTCCGCCGGCGCCGAGGCGCTCGGCCTGAGCGCGGCGACCGCCAGCCTGCATCTATCCAGGCTGGAAAGGAACCTCGGCTGCGCGCTGCTCTACCGCAACAGCCGCAAGCTGTCCCTGACCCAGGATGGCAGCCGCCTGCTGGAAACCGCGCGATCCATGCTGGAACTCTACGAAAAGGGCTTTATCGAGTTCCGCCAGCGCGCCGTCTCGACCCGCAACAGCCTGCGCATCTCGATACCCGCGGTGTTCATCAATGGCGACTTCACCCGTCACCTGGCGAGCTTCATCGAGGAACATCCGGACCTCGATCTCAGCGTCGCCTGCGACGACAGCCGCCACGACATCATCGCCGACGGCATCGACATCGCCTTCCGCATCGGCGACCTGCCGGACAGCTCGCTGAAGGCCCGCCACCTGTTCCTGCTGCCGCGCCAGGTGGTGGCGAGCCCGGCGTTCCTCGCCCGCCAGGCGCCGCCGGAACATCCGCGCGACCTCGAACGCCTGGAATGGATCGGCCTCGACATGCGCCCCGACAGCCGCGTGTTCGAGCACGCCGCCAGCGGCGAGCAAGCGCAGGTCCGCTACACCCCGCGGATACGCGTCGACAGTGTCGAGGCCTCCTGTCGCCTGGCGCGCCTCGGCGTCGGCCTGGCCGCGCCGCCGACCTACCTGGGCGACGAACCGATACGCCGCGGCGAGTTGCGCGCGGTGCTGCCGGAATGGCGCCTGGCGCCGTTGAAGGTGTATGCGGTGTGGCCGCCGAACGTTCCCGCCAGCGGCATCGCCTACCGCCTCATCAAGCACCTGCACGACGCGTTCAACCCGGGCTAGCGGCGAACTGCAGGTAAAGCATGTAGCCGGCGGTGAACACCAGCGTCGCGCCCATCGCCCGGTTGAACAGGCGCACCCGCCGGGGGCTGTCGAGCAGCAGCGCCACGCGGTCGCCGAGCAGCGCCCAGGCGGCTAGCGAGAGGTAGCAGACCACCAGGTAGATGGCCATGAAGACCAGCAGCGGCGCGTGCGTGCCCGGGCTGGCGAACATTGCCACGCCGGAAGCGCAGGCGATCCAGGCCTTGGGATTGAGCCATTGCAGGAACACGCCCTGGAAGAACCCGGGGACCCCGTTTTCCTCGAGGGCCAGGCGTGGATCCGCGGTGGCGATGCGGTAGCCGACATAGGCGATGAACGCCGCTCCGGCAACGCCCAGATAGTCGAAGAAGCGCGGGTAGGCCGCGATCAGGCGGACGAACCAGAAGCCGACGAACGCCAGCAGCAGGACGAAGCCGAGGGTGGCCCCGGAAACGAACGGCAGGGTCCGGCGAAAGCCATGGTTGGCGCCGGAGGCGACGATGGTCAGGCTCACCGGGCCGGGAGAGATGGACATGCCCAGGGAGAACGCGCCCATGGCGAGCAGCAGGGCTAGCGGCATGGGTCGAACTCCCCGGTCGGGTTGCGGGCTGGCTGGTGCGGGGCGGGCATCGGGGTTCCTCCGTAGGCTCCTGGCGGGGCGCGCCCGAACGGGGCGCGCCGCTGCCCGGAACGCTACAGGGAAAGCCCCCGAGCTTTAACGGGGCAGGACTCAAGGCTGGTTTTGATTTTCCGTGCTTGACGACCGCGCCATCCGCAGGTGCGTGTCAGTCGCCCGCCTGGCCCGGCATGCGGATGCCATGCCGGCGCACCCGCCGATACAGGGTCGCGCGCGAGATGCCCAGCTCACGGGCTGCGGCCAGGGGTTTCCAGCGATGCCGCACGAGGGCGTCGAGCAACGCGTCGCGTTCCGGGCCACCGCCGCTCTCCACCGGATTGACCGGAGCCTGGCCGGCGCCGCGCAGCTCCGCCGGCAGGTCGGCGAGTTGCAGGGTGGGTCCGCCACACAGCGCGCAGGCGTAGCGCAGCACATGGCGCAGCTGGCGGACGTTGCCTGGCCAACGGTAGCCGAGCAGGCACTCCAGCGCCGCCTCGCCGAGTTCGATGCGCACGCCGCAGTGCGCGGTTTCCTCGTCGAGGATGCGCCGGATCAGCGCCAGCCGGTCGCTGCGTTCGCGCAGCGGCGGCAGCTCGAAGCGCGCGCCGCCGAGGCGGAAGTACAGGTCCTCGCGGAAGCCGCCGGCCGCCACCAGCGCCGCCAGGTCGCGGTGGGTGGCGCAGATCACCTGGATATCCACAGCCTGCCGGCGCGCCGCCCCCAGCGGCGCCACCTCGCCCTCGGCGAGCACGCGCAGCAGGCGGGTCTGCAGGCCCAGCGGCATGTCGCCGATCTCGTCGAGGAACAGGGTGCCGCCGTCGGCCTGTTGCAGCAGGCCGCGCATGCCTTTCGCCGCCGCGCCGGTGAAAGCCCCGGCGACATAACCGAACAGCTCGCTCTCGATCAGGCTTTCGGGAATCGCCGCGCAGTTCAGCGCGACGAAGGGTTTGTCGCGGCGGGCGCTGGCCTGGTGCAACTGGCGGGCGAAGACCTCCTTGCCGGCGCCGGTCTCGCCCTGGATCAGCACCGGCAGGTTGCGGTCCTTGACCCGCACCGCCAGGCGCAGGCTCTCGGCGATGCGCGGATCGAGCGCTGTGTCAGCGGCCACTTCGCGCTCCAGCCGCCGCGCCTTCACCCGCGGCGCGCTGAGGCGCACGTGCAGTTCGCCGGCCTGGCCGCGCAGCAGACACGGCGCCTGGTCGGCGGCGGCATGCAGGGCATCGAGGTCGAACACTTCGCCGATGTGGCCCGGCAACCGCCCCAGGCGCTGCCGCAGGAAGTGCCGCGCCGCCGGGTTCAGCGCCAGCAGGCGCCCGTCGGCGTCCCAGGCGAACAGGTAGTCCGGCTGGCTGTCGACATAGCCCGGCGCGCGGTGCGCGCGCAGCACCCAATGGCCCTGGGCGCTGTGCATGAAGAAGGCGTTCTCGATCTCCCGCGCGCTCTGCGCCACCATCTGCCGGATCAGGTGCTGGCTGCGGCGGTCGTCCGGCGATTGCACGGCGGAAACGTCGAGCACGCCGAGCAACTCGCCCTGCGGATCGAAGACCGGCGCCGCGGAACAGGTCAGGTCGATGAAGGCGGCGCGGAAGTGGTCGCGCTTGTGCACCGTCACCGGCGCCCGGTCGGTGAGCACGGCGGCCACCCCGCAGGTGCCCTCCTCGCCTTCCGACCAGCAGGTGCCGAGGTACAGCCCGGCCTTGCGGCAGTCGTTGCGGATGGTCGACTCGACACGGTAGTCGATGGTCCGCCCCTGGGCATCGGTGAGCAGTACGCAATAGTCGGCATCGCGCACCCGTCCATGCAGTCGCGCCACCTCTTCGCTGGCGATGCGCAGGAACAGTTCGGAACGCTCGCGGCATTCGTCGAGGAGGGTCTGCGAGAGGATCCGCGGTCCTTGCAGGGAACCGGGGTCGAGACGGTGCTGCTCCATGGAGCGCCGCCAGGAGTCGAGGATCGGCGTCGGCACCGGCGCCTGCGGCAGGCGCGCGGCGTTCCTCAGGACACGGCTGACACAGTCCACATGGTCCTTCGAGTGTGCGGAAAGCATGGGGCCTCCGTTGCTCGGCATCTTGTTGTTGTGCCGCCCATTAAGCGCCCATCGATGCCCCTCGACAAGCGCCGGGCGACCCCGGCCGACGACTGAGACGAAGCGTCTCAGCGTCTCGCCGGGAACCCGTGCGCGATGACATGGGTTGTCTCGCCGGACGTCGCCCCGGCGGTCGCCGGCCTTCCCATGCCGGCGCTCTACGACGGGCCTTCCGGCCGCCACGCCGCAACCTGGCATCGGCCTTGCTCCAGCCACGGCGACGGCAGGGCGGACTGTCCGCTCCTCCCAACGCCCTGCCGCATACACCCACAAGAACAATCAGAGGTGAAGCATGCACGCTACGTCGTCCGACGATTTTTCCCTGCACTCCCGGGTCGCCCTGGTGACCGGCGCCGGGCGCGGCATCGGCCGGGGCATCGCCCTCGACGGCGGCTTCTCGCTATGAAGCCGGCCTCGCCGCTCGTCGGCATCATCGCCAACCCGGCCTCCGGGCGCGACCTGCGTCGCCTCACCGCGCATGCCGGGCTGCATTCCAGCACCGACAAGGCATCGGTGGTGCAACGCCTGCTCGCCGCCTTCGGCGCCACCGGCATCCGCCACGCGTTGCTGCCGCCGGACATGACCGGCATCGCCGCCGCCGTGCTCCGGGCCAGCCAGACCCGCCAGGCCCGCGACGGCCACTGGCCGTTCCTGGAGTTCCTTGACATGCCGCTGCGCCAGAGCGTCGAGGATACCCGCCTGGCGGCGCGGCGCATGGTCGAGCGCGGTGTGGCGCTGATCGCCGTGCTCGGCGGCGACGGCACGCACAAGGCGGTGGCCGCCGAGGTCGGCGACGTCCCCCTGCTGGCGCTGTCCACCGGAACCAACAACGCCTTCCCGGAGCTACGCGAAGCCACTGGCGCGGGGCTCGCCGGCGGCCTCTGCGCCAGCGGCCGGGTGCCGCCGGAGATCGGCCTGCGACGCAACAAGCGCCTGCTGGTGCGCGAGGCGCGCCGCGGGCTCTGCGAGTGGGCGCTGGTGGACGTCGCGGTGTCGCCGCAGCCGTTCATCGGCGCCCGCGCCATCAGTCGCGCCGAAGACCTCGCCGAGGTCTTCGTCAGCTTCGCCGAACCCCACGCCATCGGCCTCTCGGCGCTTTGCGGACTGTGGTCGCCGGTGAGCCGCGAGGAGCCCCACGGCGCCTGGATGCGCCTGCATCCGGACGCCCGCGAGAGCCTGCTGGTGCCGCTGGCGCCGGGCCTGCTGGTGGACTGCGGGGTCTCTGCCGCCGGCTACCTGCAACCGGGCGTGGCCCACGCGCCGAGCCTGTCCAGCGGGACCCTGGCGCTGGACGGCGAGCGCGAGATCGAGTTCAGCGCCACCGACCGCCCGAGCATCACCCTCGACCCTTCCGGCCCGTTCAGCGTCGATGTGCCGGCCACCCTCGCCTACGCCGCCCGCCATCGCCTGCTGGCCGGCCAGCGAACCCCGATGACCCCGTGAAGACAACCTGGAGAACAACAAGATGTCCACTCTGAGCACCGACCAACTGCTCCATGCCTACCGCGTGATGCGCACCATCCGCGCCTTCGAGGAACGTCTGCACGTCGAGTTCGCCACGGGCGAGATACCCGGCTTCGTCCACCTCTACGCCGGCGAGGAAGCCTCCGCCGCCGGCGTGATGGCGCACCTGCGCGACGACGACTGCATCGCCTCCACCCACCGCGGCCACGGCCACTGCATCGCCAAGGGCGTCGACGTGCACGGCATGATGGCGGAGATCTACGGCAAGAAGACCGGCGTCTGCCAGGGCAAGGGCGGCTCCATGCATATCGCCGACCTGGAGAAGGGCATGCTCGGCGCCAACGGCATCGTCGGCGCCGGCGCGCCGCTGGCCGCCGGCGCCGCGCTGGCGGCCAGGCTGAAAGGCAGCGATGCGGTGGCGGTGGCCTTCTTCGGCGACGGCGGCTCCAACGAAGGCGCGGTGTTCGAAGCGATGAACCTGGCCGCGGTGTGGAACCTGCCGTGCCTGTTCGTCGCCGAGAACAACGGCTATGCCGAGGCCACCGCGGCCAACTGGTCGGTGGCCTGCGACCACATCGCCGACCGCGCCGCCGGCTTCGGCATGCCCGGGGTGACCGTCGACGGCTTCGACTTCTTCGCCGTCCACGAAGCCGCCGGTGCCGCCATCGAGCGCGCCCGCGCCGGCGAGGGGCCGTCGCTGATCGAAGTCAAGCTGACCCGCTACTACGGTCACTTCGAGGGCGACGCACAGACCTACCGCGACCCCGGCGAAGTGAAGCACTACCGGGAAACCCGCGACTGCCTCAAGCAGTTCCGCGAACGCACCAGCCATGCCGGCCTGCTCTCCACCGACGACCTGGACGCCATCGACGCCGAGGTCCAAGCGCATATCGAGGATGCCGTGCAGCGCGCCAAGAACGATCCCAAGCCGGAGCCGGCCGACCTGCTGCGCGACGTCTACGTGTCCTATCCCTGAGCCGCCCGACAACAAGAACGAGGAGAACCATCATGGCGAGAAAGATCAGCTACCAGCAGGCCATCAACGAGGCGCTGGCCCAGGAAATGCGCCGCGACCCGAGCGTCTTCATCATGGGCGAGGACAATGCCGGCGGCGCCGGCGCGCCCGGCGAGGACGACGCCTGGGGCGGCGTGCTGGGGGTCACCAAGGGCCTCTACCACCAGTTCCCCGGCCGCGTGCTGGACACCCCGCTGTCGGAGATCGGCTACGTCGGCGCCGCGGTCGGCGCCGCCACCCGCGGCATGCGCCCGGTGTGCGAACTGATGTTCGTCGACTTCGCCGGCTGCTGCCTGGACCAGATCCTCAACCAGGCCGCCAAGTTCCGCTACATGTTCGGCGGCAAGGCGGTCACCCCGCTGGTGATCCGCACCATGGTCGGCGCCGGCCTGCGCGCCGCCGCCCAGCATTCGCAGATGCTCACCTCGCTATGGACCCACATCCCCGGCCTCAAGGTGGTCTGCCCGTCGTCGCCCTACGATGCCAAGGGCCTGCTGATCCAGGCGATCCGCGACAACGACCCGGTGATCTTCTGCGAACACAAGCTGCTCTACTCGATGCAGGGGGAGGTACCCGAGGAGCTGTACACGGTGCCCTTCGGCGAGGCCAATTTCCTCCGCGACGGCGACGACGTCACCCTGGTGACCTACGGGCGCATGGTCCACCTGGCCATGGACGCCGCCGCCAGCCTGGCACGCCAGGGCATCTCCTGCGAGGTACTGGACCTGCGCAGCACCAGCCCGCTGGACGAGGACAGCATTCTCGAAAGCGTGGAAAAGACCGGCCGCCTGGTGGTGATCGACGAAGCCAACCCACGCTGCTCGATGGCCACCGACATCGCCGCGCTGGTCGCCGAACGGGCCTTCTCCGCGCTGCGCGCGCCGATCCGCCGGGTCACCGCGCCGCACACGCCGGTGCCTTTCTCCGACGCCCTGGAAGACCTCTACATCCCCGACGCGGCGAAGATCGAGGCGGCCGTGCGCCAGGCCCTGGAAGGGAGGGACGCGGCATGAGCCGGATCCATACGCTGACCATGCCCAAGTGGGGCCTGTCGATGAGCGAGGGCCGGGTGGATGCCTGGCTCAAGGAAGAAGGCGCGCACATCGAGAAAGGCGACGAGGTGCTCGACGTGGAGACCGACAAGATCTCCAGCAGCGTCGAGGCGCCCTTCTCCGGCGTGCTGCGGCGCCAGGTGGCGCGCGCGGACGAGACCCTGGCGGTCGGCGCGCTGCTCGGCGTGGTGGTCGAGGGCGAGGCCAGCGAGGAGGAGATCGACGCCGTGGTGCAACGCTTCCAGGCCGAGTTCGTCCCCGGCCACCAGGACGCCGCGGACAGCGGACCGGCCCCCCGCAAGGTCGAGCTGGATGGCCGCGTCCTGCGCTACTTCGACCGTGGCGAGGGAGATGCGCCGCTGCTGCTGATCCACGGTTTCGCCGGCGACCTGAACAACTGGCTGTTCAACCACGAGGCGCTGGCCGCCGAGCGTCGGGTGATCGCCCTGGACCTGCCGGGCCACGGCGAGTCCGGCAAGCTCCTGGCGCGCGGCGACCTCGACGAACTCAGCGCCAGCGTGCTGGCCCTGCTCGATCACCTCGAACTGGAACACGCGCACCTGGCCGGCCACTCCATGGGCGGCGCGGTGGCGCTGAACTGCGCGCGCCTGGCGCCGCAGCGGGTGCTGTCGCTGAGCCTGATCGGCAGCGCCGGCCTCGGCGAGGAGATCAACGGCGACTACCTGCGCGGCTTCGTCGAGGCGGCCAACCGCAACGCGCTGAAGCCACAACTGGTGCAGTTGTTCTCCGACCCGGCGCTGGTCACCCGGCAGATGCTCGAGGACATGCTCCGCTACAAGCGCCTGGAGGGCGTCGATGCGGCCCTGCGCCAGTTGCTGGACAACCTGTTCGCCGACGGTCGCCAGCGCAACGACCTGCGTGCCGTGGTGAGCGAGGGCCGCCAGCCGGTCCTGGCGATCTGGGGCGGCGATGACGCGATCATCCCGGCGCGGCATGCCGAGGGTCTGTCGGCCCAGGTAGAGATCATTCCCGGACAGGCGCACATGGTGCAGATGGAAGCCGCCGAGCAGGTCAACCGCCTGCTGCTCGACTTCCTCCGCCAGCACTGAGGAGACGACCGCCATGAACAGTTTCCCGCAAGCCAACGCGGCGATGCGCGCCGCCGTCTGGCACGGTCGCCACGACATCCGCGTGGAAGACGTGCCGCTCCCGGGCGAACCGCCGCCCGGCTGGGTGCAGATCCGCGTGCATTGGTGCGGCATCTGCGGTTCCGACCTGCACGAATACCTGGCCGGCCCGGTGTTCATCCCGGTGGAGACGCCGCACCCGCTCACCGGCCTCAAGGGCCAGTGCATCCTCGGCCACGAGTTCAGCGGCGAGATCGTCCGCCTCGGCGGCGGCGTGGCCGGCTTCGCCGTCGGCCAGGTGGTAGCCGCCGATGCCTGCCAGCACTGCGGCACCTGCTACTACTGCCGCCACGGGCTGTACAACATCTGCGAAAACCTGGCCTTCACCGGGCTGATGAACAACGGCGCCTTCGCCGAGTACGTCAACGTCCCGGCCAACCTGCTCTATGCCCTGCCGGCCGGATTTCCCAGCGAGGCCGGCGCGCTGATCGAGCCGCTGGCGGTGGGCATGCATGCGGTGAAGAAGGCCGGCAGCCTGCTCGGGCAGAACGTGGTGGTGGTCGGCGCCGGCACCATCGGCCTGTGCACCATCATGTGCGCGCGCGCCGCCGGCGCGGCGCAGGTGATCGCCCTGGAGATGTCCTCGGCGCGCAAGGCCAAGGCCCTGGAGGTCGGCGCCAGCCAGGTGCTGGACCCCTCGCGGTGCGACGCCCTCGGCGAAATCCGCGCCCTCACCGGCGGGCTTGGCGCCGACGTCAGCTTCGAATGCATCGGCAACAAGCACACCGCCAAGCTGGCCATCGACGCCATCCGCAAGGCCGGCAAGTGCGTGCTGGTGGGAATCTTCGAGGAGCCCAGCGAATTCAATTTCTTCGAGCTGGTTTCCACCGAGAAGCAGGTGCTCGGCGCACTCGCCTACAACGGCGAGTTCGCCGACGTGATCGCCTTCATCGCCGACGGCCGCCTCGACATCGCACCGCTGGTGACCGGTCGGATCGGCCTGGAAGAAATCGTCGAGCGCGGTTTCGAAGAGTTGGTGAACAACAAGGAGCACAACGTGAAGATCATCGTCTCGCCGGGCGGCTGACGCTTCAGCCCTTGTCGCGCTTGCGACGCAGCCCCGCGGCCGGCGGGGCTTCCTTTACGAAACGTAGAGACGCGGGCGGAGGTTCAGAACCACTTGTCGTTGCGCTTGCGCCGCACCCGCAGCAACGACGGCAGGATCAACCCGGCGAACAGGCCGGCGCCGGCGATGCTGCCGCCGTAGACCATGTAGCGCATCAGCACCTGCTTGTTCTCGTCGCCCAGCTGCGCCTGCACCGCCCGCAGGTCGGAGCGGGCCTTGCCAAGCTCGGCATCGAGGTTGCTGCGCGCCGCCTGCAATTCGTCGATCAGCTTCTTGCGCGTGTCGAGGGTTTCCTGCATGCCCTGCACGCGGGTCTTCCAGGTGTCGTTGATGCCGTCCAGCTCGGCGGTCAGGGCGGCCACCTTCTGTTCCAGCTGCGGCAGGCGCTCGGCCTGGCCGGGAACCTCCTGCAGGTCGCGGCTGGGGATCCACACGGTGCTGCCGTTCTCGCCGCGCACCTGGCTGTAATTGCCCTGGGTGCCGAGGAGCTCGACCTTCTGCCCGGAAGTGAGGGTGCCGACGATGCGATAGCCGTCGGTGGGGCCGCTGCGCACGAAAGTGGTCAGGCTGTCGCTCACCCAGCGCGCGTTGCCGGTCGCCTCCTCGGCCTGCGCCGGAGCGCCGGCCGCCAGCAGGCCGCCGAGCAGGCAGGCTCCGATGACGCGGTTCTGGAACGGGGAAAGAGCGGCGGGGAAGCGACGGGATAGGGACATGGCAATCTTCACATGGCGAGAGAACGAAACCCGCAAAGGGGAGCGAAAAAGCCGGCCAGTCGAATTGTTATGGACAAGCGCGCGACCGGGACGGGGCTACCGCATGGCCAAGGGCCATGCGCCCGGCCCGGTTGGGCCGACGGCTGACAGACAGCGTCCGGTGGGATTGAGTTCACTCGTTTCCGCAGGAATGGATGGATGGTTGTAACAATAAAATTTCGCCGTTCACGCAGGCCCGGTGCGATGCGGAAGCGAGGCCCCTGCGGATCGATCCTCGGAATCATCCTCGGATTTCCGCGCCAGCGGCAAACCGCCTCCGACAGCGCCGCGGGCAGCTTGCCATGGCAGCCCGCACACATGGCAAACCGAGCTCCCGGCCGGGCCGCTCGCCGAGACCGAGTGACATCGCGAGCCGGGCGGCGCCCTGTCAGCCCTCGGCGGGCGGCGGCTCGTCCAGCCCGCAGGCCTCGCGCAACAGGTCCAGGTGCTGCTGGCAGAAATCCAGGTAGGTCCTGACGAGGGTCGAGGGATGTCGGTGCGACGGATAGAGCAGGTGGATTTCCTGCTCTGGCAACGGCGACCGCGGCAGCAGCTCGACCAGTTCCCCGGCCCGTACCGCGGCGGCGGCCATGAACGGCGGTAACTCGGCGACCAGTTCGGCGGCCAGGGCACGGGCGCGCAGGTGCGCGTAGTCGTTGGTCGCCAGCACCACCCGCGGCTTGACCGGCTGCCCGCCCAGCGACCAGGCGCCCTCGCCGCTGCCGCCGGGGGACCACATGCCGGCCGGGAACCGGCGCAGGTCATCGAGCGTCTCCGCCAGGCCCTCGCGCTCGAGCAGGCGCGGACTGGCCACCAGTACATGTCGGTAGGCCAGCAGGCGACGCGCCACCATCGTCTCATGAGCGACCGCGCCGACCCGAAGGGCCACGTCGACGCCATCCTCGATCAGGTCGATGCGCCGTTCGGTGGTGAACACCTGCACGCGGATCTCCGGATAGCGCCGCTGGAACAGCCCGAGCAACTCCCACCAGGGTTCGAAACCGGGCGGCAGTGACAGCCGCAGGCGACCCTTGAGCCGCGCCTGGTCCGAGACCAGGGCCTGCTCCGCCTCGTGCAGCATCTCGACACCGCGAGAGGCATTCTCGTAGAGCCGCATGCCCGCCTCGGTCAACCGCGTCCCGCGCACCGAACGCTCAAGCAACTGCACAGCGAGCTGGCGCTCCAGGTCGCGGACCCGCCGGCTGAGCGTCGGCAGGGGAATCCCGAGGCGACCGGCGGCGGCCGACAGGCTACCCGCCTGGACTACGCCAACGAACATGCGAAGCGCGTTCAGGTCCATGCCTACCTCTCATCGATGGGAACCATCTTCTCTATCTTGTGCATTTTTTATCGAATGCGGAAGGAGGAAGGTAACGACCGTCCACCACGGGAGATTCCGTCCATGAGCATCCAGTCCATCCTGCGATCCTACGAGACCGCACTCAACGCGAACGACATCGACACCATCCTCGAACTCTACGGCGACGCGCCGGTGTTCATGCCGCAGCATGCCCCGGCCCTGGTCGGCCGCGAAGCGGTGCGCGCCGGCTACCGGCAGGTGTTCGCCAGCATCAGCCTGCAGGTCCGCTTCGACATCCACGAGGTCGAGGTCGCCGGCGACTGGGCCTGGGCCCGCACCAGTTCGGCCGGGCGCACCCGTCTGCTGGCCGACGGTGTGGAAATCGCCGAGGGCAACAACGAGCTGTTCGTGTTCCGGCGCGAACAGGGTCACTGGAAGATCCACCGTTATCTCTTCGCCACCAACCAGTCGCGCGCCTGAGGAACCACCGCCATGAAAGCCTATGTCATCGAACAAGCCGGCGGTCCGGAAGTCCTGCGCCTGCGCGACATCGCCTCGCCGGAACCGAACGCCAACGAAGTGCGGATCCGCGTGCGCGCCTTCGGCCTCAACCGCGCCGAGCTCTATCGGCGCGCCGGCAAGATGGGTCCGATCACCGGGCCGGTAGTTCCCGGCATCGAAGCGGTCGGCGAGGTCCTGCTGGACCCGTCCGGGCGCTTCCGGGTCGGCCAGCGGGTCGCCACCGCGATGGGTGGCCTGCAGTTCAGCCGCAACGGCAGCTACGCGGAAGAGGTCACGGTCCTGCGCAGCAATGTGCTCGCCCTGCCCGATACCTATCTGTCCTGGGAGGAGCTGGCAGCACTGCCGCAAGCCTACCTGACCATCTGGGGCGCGTTGGATCGCAGCCTGGCGATCCAACCCGGGCAGACCCTGCTGGTACGCGGCGCCACCTCCTCGGTCGGCCTGGCCGCCCTGACCTACGCCAAGGCACGCGGCCTGCGGGTGCTGGCCAGCACCCGCAGCGCGGAAAACACGGAGCGCCTGCGGCAGTTGGGAGCCGACCTGGTATTCGTCGACAACGGCGAGCTCTCCGCGTCGATCCTCGCAGCGCTGCCGGAGGGCGTGGACGCCGCGCTGGAGGTGGTCGGCGCGCCAACCCTGCGCGACAGCGTCCGCAGCCTGCGCCCGTTCGGCTCGGCATGCGTGATCGGCCTGCTCGGTGGCCCGCCATCGCTCGAACGGTTCCAACTGATGCAGGACCTGCCCGGCGCGGCCCGCCTGAGCTTCTTCCCCAGCGACCTGCTCGGCGGCGCGTACCTGGACCTGGGCGATTCGCCGTTGGGCTGGGTGGTGCAGGAACTGGCCAGCGGCCGCCTGCCCTCGCTGCTGTCCGCCACCTTCGATTTCGACGACCTGCCCCGCGCCCACAGCCTCATGGAGGCCAATCGCGCCTTCGGCAAGTTCGTGGTCCGCGTCTAGAGGAGAACCGACCATGCTTCATATTCCCCTTGCCCGACTGGCGCTCCCGTTCCTGTGCACCACCCTCTCACCATTCGCGGCGCACGCCGCCGCAGCGGACCCCACCATCGAGGCCGCCGTCACCCGGCAGCTGGAACGCTATGAAGAGGCGCTGAACGCCTCCGACGTCGACGCGGTGATGAGACTCTATGCCCGCGACCCGGTGTTCATGCCGCAACACAGCCTGCCCGCGGTGGGCCGCGAGGCGGTACGCGCGGCCTACCGGCAGGTGTTCGCGAAGATCCGCCTGGACATCGACTTCAGCATCGACGAGATCCGCCCGCTGGGCCCGGACTGGGCCTTCGCCCGGACCCGCTCCAACGGTACGCTGAAAGTGCTGGGCGTCGACGCTCCCGCAAACGCCGAGGCCAACCAGGAGGTGTTCCTCCTGCACCGCGAAAACGACGGCCAATGGCGCTTCGCCCGCTACATCTTCAGCACCACCAATCCTCCCCGGCTGCCCTGAGGCCGGGCCTGGCCAGGGACGGTCGCGACACGCCGGCCGGACAGCGCCGCCACCGGCCAAGTTGGTACACTGGCGCTTCCGGCGACGATCCGGCGCCGGGCGAAGGGCCGGGCAACCGGGCGCGGGCTCGCCCCCGTCGCAGCAAGCAGTGAACAAGAGGAACGATGATGAGCGTCGCTAACGGTATCCCCGCATCCATACGCCAGGCGGTGACAGCATGATCGAGGTCACCGAGGTTTCCATCGCCGAGCTGCGTGACGCGCTCGACTCCGGCCGTACCACGGCGGTCGAACTGGTCCGGGCCTATCTGGCGCGGATCGACGCCTACGATGCGCCCGGCACGCCCACCGCGCTGAACGCGGTGGTGGTGCGCAATCCCGACGCGCTGGCCGAAGCGCAGGCCTCCGACGCCCGCCGGGCGCGTGGCGAGACCCTCGGCCCGCTGGACGGCATTCCCTACACCGCCAAGGACAGCTACCTGGTCAAGGGCCTCACTGCGGCCTCCGGCAGCCCTGCGTTCAAGGACCTGGTGGCCCAGCGCGATGCCTTCACCGTCGAGCGCCTGCGTGCCGCCGGGGCGATCTGCCTGGGCAAGACCAATATGCCGCCCATGGCCAACGGCGGCATGCAGCGCGGCGTCTACGGCCGCGCGGAGAGCCCTTACAACGCCGCCTACCTCACCGCGCCCTTCGCCTCGGGTTCCTCCAACGGCGCCGGCACCGCCACCGCGGCCAGCTTCGCCGCCTTCGGCCTGGCCGAGGAAACCTGGTCGAGCGGGCGCGGCCCGGCGTCGAACAACGGGCTGTGCGCCTACACGCCGTCGCGCGGGGTGATCTCGGTGCGTGGCAACTGGCCGCTGACGCCGACCATGGACGTGGTGGTGCCTTACGCACGGAACATGGCCGACCTCCTGGAAATCCTCGACGTGGTGGTCGCCGACGATCCCGATACCCGCGGCGACCTCTGGCGCATGCAGCCCTGGGTGCCGATCCCCAAGGCCTCCGAGGTGCGCCCGGCGAGCTACCCGGCCCTGGCCGCAGGCGCCGAGGCCCTGGCCGGCAAGCGCTTTGGCGTGCCGCGCATGTTCATCAACGCCGACCCCGATGCGGGCACCAGCGAATCCCCCGGGATCGGCGGCCCGACGGGCCAGCGCATCCAGACCCGGCCCTCGGTCATCGCCCTCTGGGAACAGGCGCGCAAGGCCCTGGAAGCCGCCGGCGCGGAGGTGATCGAGGTGGACTTCCCGCTGGTTTCGAACTGCGAGGGCGACCGCCCCGGCGCGCCCACCGTGTTCAACCGCGGCCTGGTGTCGAAGGAATTCCTCCACGACGAGTTGTGGGAACTTTCGGCCTGGGGCTTCGACGACTTCCTGCGCGCCAATGGCGATCCGAAGCTGAACCGCCTGGCGGATGTCGACGGCCCGCAGATCTTCCCCCACGACCCCGGCACCCTGCCCAACCGCGAGGGCGACCTGGCCGCCGGCATGGACGAATACGTGCGGATGGCCGAGCGCGGCATCAAGCCCTGGGACCGGATCGCGACCCTGCCCGATGGCCTGCGCGGCCTCGAGGAAACCCGGCGGATCGACCTCGAGGAGTGGATGCAGGGCCTGCGCCTGGACGCAGTGCTGTTCCCCACCGTCGCCGACGTCGGCCCGGCGGACGCCGACGTCAACCCGGCCTCGGCCGACATCGCCTGGAGCAACGGCGTCTGGGTCGCCAACGGCAACCTCGCCATCCGCCACCTCGGCGTGCCCACCGTCACCGTGCCGATGGGGGTGATGGCCGACATCGGCATGCCGGTGGGCCTGACCTTCGCCGGCCGCGCCTACGACGACTCGGCGCTGCTGCGCTTCGCCGCAGCCTTCGAGTCGACCGGCGCGCGGCGCATCGTGCCGCCGCGCACGCCGCCGCTGGTACGCGAGTGACCCTCTGGCCGGGAGGCCCCCGCCTCCCGGCCTTGTTCTTCCGTCCAAGGTAGTTCTCGGTGCCTCGACTCTTCGTCTGCGCCAGCCTCGGCCCCGGCCGTTCCGACCAATGCGCACCGCGGAAGGTCGCAGGGCAATGGTCGACGGCCGTCGGCGAGCGGCAGGACGCGCAGGGTCGCCTGGCAGTCGCGCACCGGGGCCGGGTCCTGGAGGATGGCGTGGGTATGGTTGCGCCCGGCCTCGCTGAAGTCGAGCAGGCGTTCGACGCTGGTGCCGCCCTCGACGCTCTCCAGCGTTCGGACCCGGCCGCCCTCGCTGGGCACGCTCTGCAGGATGAACGGCAGCCAGTCAGGCAGCGCGTCGAAACCGCCGATCAGGCGCCAGACCTGTTCGGCGTCGTTGCGTAGATCGATGGATGCACGGGCCTTGGCCATCACGATGGCTCCCGGGGCATGCGCCCCGCCGATTCGATGAAGGAAGGTGCCGGGCGCACCGCCTGGGTGGAACGGTTCATCGGATGGCCACCGGGTTGATGTTGACCTGGGTCGAGCCGACGTACAGCGGCTGGCCGAGGACGAAGAGGAACTCCCAGGCCTGGTCGCGAACCAGCGCGCGACTGTCGATCAGCTCCAGGTTGTAGATGCCGCGCTTGGCCAGCATGTACTGGTTGACCGGGAACTCGTCCTTGCCGTGCGGGTTGGGATACACCTCGGAGGCCCAGGTGTCGCCGCCGAAGGCCACGATGCCCTGGTCGGCCAGCCACTTCGCGGCCTCCATGCCGATGCCCGGCTCGACTTCGAGGAACTGCTTGTTGTCCCTGCCGATCAGTTCCAGCCAGCCGGTGTTGAACAGCACCACGTCGCCCTTGCGCAGGGCCAGGCCTTGCTTCTTCAGCACCGCCTGGATGTCGGCGACGCTGAACTCGGTGCCGCCGGGGACGATGTCCTTGCCATAGTGGGCGGTCATGTCCAGCACCACGCCGCGGGTCACGAACGGCGGGACCTTCTCGATGCCGAGTTTCTTCACGCCTTCGACGGTGACGAAGTCGGCGGCCTGGTTGCCGTTGTAGTAGCGGTTGTCGATACCGATGTGGCCGATGCCGTTGAGCTGGGTGCCGACACCGGTCCAGGCGTTCACCAGTTCGTCGTTGAAGGTGAACCTGTTCGGGCCGAGGGACTGCCCGGCCTGTTCGCCCGGCTGGATGTTGTAGAGGCGGAAGCTGCGGTGGCGGAAGGCCGGAAGGTTCTTGTCCACCGGCACCGCCAGCGGGTAGGTCTTGCCGGTCCTGACCAGGCCGACCGCCTGTTTCACCACTTCCGGGGTGAGCAGGTTGGCGGCGCCGATTTCGTCCTTCGCGCCGTAGGCGGAAGGGTACCAGTCGGCGGCCGCGGCGGATTGTGCGGCGAACGGCAGCGCGGCGGCCAGGGCGAGCATGGCGAAGGTTTTCATGGTGATTCTCCTGTGTTCGTCGAGACCGGCGGGGGGACGCGGAGCGTCCTCGCCCGGCGTCGGGTGGAAGGCATTGGGGTCGACGGCGCACCGCTGCGGCGCGCCGGGAGGATGGGAAGGCCGGCTCAGTCCCAGGCCGGCGCAAGGCCTTCGGGGCTGACTTCACGGCCGTTGCGCTCGAGGCCGGCGATCCGCGCCATGTCCTCGTCGTCCAGGCGCAGGTCGCGGGCCAGCAGGTTGCTGGCAAGGTTCTCGCGGCGGGTCGAGGACGGGATCACCGCGTAGCCCAGTTGCATCGCCCAGGCCAGCGCAACCTGGGCCACGGTGGCCTGGTGCTTGGCGGCGATGCCGGCCAGCAGCGGGTCCTTCAGGACCTTGCCGTAGGCCAGGGTCATGTAGGAGGTGACCGCGATGCCCTGCTCCTCGAGGAAGGCGGTCAGCGCACGATTCTGCAGGTAGGGGCTGAGCTCGATCTGGTTGGTGGATATCTCGCCCGCACCGACCGCGGCGATGGCCTGGCGGGTCAGCTCGATATTGAAGTTGGAGACACCGATCCGGCGGGTCAGGCCCAGGGCCTTGGCTTCGGCCAGCGCCGCCATGTATTCCGGTAGCTCGGCGCCGTTGCCCGGCGCCGGCCAGTGGATCAGGGTCAGGTCGACCTGATCGGTGCGAAGCTTTTCCAGGCTCTCGCGCAGGCTGGCGACCAGCCTGCCCCTGGCGTAGTTGTCGACCCAGATCTTGGTGGTCAGGAACAGCTCGGATCGGGCTACGCCGCTCTCGGCGATGGCCTGGCCGATGTCCGCTTCATTGCCGTAGATCTGCGCGGTGTCGATGGCGCGGTAGCCCAGTTCGAGGGCGCTGCGCACCGAGTCGATGACGGCCTGGCCGGTCAGGCGGAAGGTGCCGAGGCCGAAGGACGGGAAAGAGTGGACGGTGGAAGACATGGCTGCGCTCCGTGGGCGGGATGGCTCGAATGAAGCGCAGTGTGGCGGCTTGCAACTCTTCGATTAAGACGAGAATGGAGCAAATTCATTTGCGCTGGAGTCACGAATCAAGGAGGTCTTCACTGGAGGTCTCCAGCGGAAATCGCCAGCCTCTGGCAGAACGCAGTTCATCGGCTTCGCCTCGACGGCCACGGCGGCCGGGGCAGCCTGTGCGACAAGTACCGTTACAGCGGCATCGACTTCGGCAACCTCAACTACGGCGAGCCGCGCAACCTGATGTCCACGGTGAAGTACACGCTCCGGGCCCGGACCGCCGCCGTGCCTCCACAGGCGCGGCGGCGCTGTTCGCCCCCCTTCCAGCCGCCTCAGCAGGGCCGGTAGCGGCGCTCGAACTCGCTCGCCAACTGCTCCAGCGTAACGCTACCCAGGCGCTCCAGGAGCAGCGCCTGCGCCGCCTCGAACGCTTCGCCGAGCGCTTCGTTGACCGCCTGCTCGACCAGGCATTCCGGATGGTCGGTAGACAGGCCGATGGCGAAGATCGAGGACGCTCCCAGTGCCTGGTGGATATCCAGCAAAGTGATGTCCGCCAGCGGCTTGGCCAGCCTCCAACCGCCGCGATGGCCCTTCTCCGAACTCACGTAGCCTTCGTTCTTCAGCAGCGCCATGGTCCGCCGCACCACCACCGGGTTGGTGCCAAGCATATGCGCGATGGCTTCGGAGGTCGCCGGCCCTTCGTGGCGGGCCATATGGATCAGCACATGGAGCATGCGCGAGAGGCGGGTGTCGTTTCTCATGGACGGCGGGCTCGTGGAGACGGAAAGGCCATGAGTATCTCTCGCTACAGAAAAAGTTACGAGAGCGTTGACAAGCCCATATCATGAAACTTATGTTGTTTCATGACTATCCGAATGGGAGATACGCCATGACTTTCGACGTGATCATCGTGGGCGGCAGCTATGCCGGCATCTCCGCGGGCATGCAACTGGCGCGGGCGCGGCGCAGGGTGCTGGTGATGGATACGGGCCTGCGACGCAACCGCTTCGCCCGGGCCTCCCATGGCTTTCTCGGCCAGGACGGCCGCGATCCGGCGGCCATCGCCGATGACGCCCGCGCACAGTTGCTGGCCTATCCCAGCGTCGAGTGGCTGTCCGAAGCCGCCGTCGCGGCGAAGAAGGAGGCTGACGGTTTCGTGGTGAAGGCCGCCAACGGAGAACGCTTCACCGCGCGCCGGCTGATCCTCGCCAGCGGGGTAGCCGACGACCTGCCGGAGATCCCCGGTCTTGCGGAGCGCTGGGGCCGGCACGTGTTCCATTGCCCGTATTGCCACGGCTACGAACTGGACGGTGGGCCGATTGGCGTACTGGCGGCCTCGCCGCTGGCCATCCACCACGCCCTGATGTTGCCCGACTGGGGAACGACCACCTTCTTCCTCAACGGCGTCTTCGAACCTGATGCCGAGCAAATGTCCAGGCTGGACCGGCGCGGCGTGGCGATCGAGCGCGAAGCCGTGGTCGCTCTGGGCGGCGTGCGCGCCGACGTGATCCTGGCCAGCGGACGCACGATTCCGCTCGCGGGGTTGTTCACCCAGCCACGTACGCGCATGGCCAGCCCGCTGGCGGCATTGCTCGGCTGCGAGTTCGAGGATGGACCGAGCGGGCCGTTCATCAGGACCGACGGCATGCGCGAAACCAGCGTTCCCGGCGTCTTCGCCTGCGGCGACGCGGCGCTGGCGGCCGGCAACGTCGCCATCGCAGTGGGCGACGGCGCGCGCACCGGTGGCGCGGTGCATCATTCGCTGCTGTTCCGCTGACGGCGGAGCCGGCGGCCAAGGAGCGGCCCACCGCCCGGCAAATCTTTCGAACTCCCCGGCGCTCCAGCTTTCCACTCTCCTGCATGTCACGCCACGGCGCCCGTCACGGGCGCCCCGACAAAGGAGAAAACCATGAGCACGAACCTGCAAGGCAAGAAGGTACTGGTCATCACCGCCAACGCCGGGATCGAGCGCGACGAGTTGCTCGAACCGCTGAAAGCCCTGAAGCGACAGGGCGCCGCGGTCACCCATGCGACCATCGAAGGCGGCGAGGCGCAGACCTGGGTACATGACCGCGAGAAAGACCTGATCGTCGACTCCGACGCCCGGCTGCAAGGCCAGCGCGCCGAGGACTACGACCTGCTGCTGGTGCCCGGCGGCACGGTGAACGCCGACACCCTGCGCCAGGACAGCGAGGCCCGGCGCCTGGTCAAGGAGTTCAGCGAAGCGGGCAAGACGGTCGCCGCCATCTGCCACGGCCCGTGGCTGCTGATCGATGCGGGCGTGGCCAGCGGCAAGACCCTGACCTCCTATTCCAGCGTGCGCATCGACCTGAGCAATGCCGGTGCCGACTGGGTCGACGCCCAGGTGAAGACCTGTCCGGCGAACGGCTGGACCCTGATCACCTCGCGCAACCCGGGCGACCTGCAGGCGTTCAGCCAGGCCATCGGCGAGGCCCTGCGGGCGGCGGCCTGATCGTCGCTCGTGGAGACAATCGGTGGGCACCCTGAAGATCGCCACCTTCAACGTCAACGGCATCCAGACCCGGCTGGCCGCGCTGCTCGCCTGGCTGGAGCGGGAGACGCCGGACATCGTCTGCCTGCAGGAATTGAAGACGCCCGACGCGCGCTTCCCCGCCGCGGCGCTGGAGAAGGCCGGATACGGCGCGATCTGGCAGGGCCAGTCGGCGTGGAACGGCGTCGCCATCCTCGCCCGCGACAGCCAGCCGCTGGAGGTTCGCCGGGGCCTGCCGGGCAACGCCAGCGACCCGCAGAGCCGCTACCTCGAGGCGGCCGTCGACGGCCTGCTGGTGGCCAGCCTGTACCTGCCCAACGGCAATCCCCAGCCTGGGCCGAAGTTCGACTACAAGCTGGCCTGGTTCGAGCACCTCATCCGCCACGCCGCCGAGCTGATGAAGAGCGGCCACCCGGTGGTGCTGGCCGGCGACTTCAACGTCGTGCCCACGGATTTCGACATCTACGACATCCGTTCCTGGAAGAAGGACGCGCTGCTCCAGCCGGAGTCCCGCGAGTGCTTCGAGCGCCTCCTGCGGCAGGGCTGGGTGGACGCGCTGCGCCAGCGTTTCCCCGACCGGCGCCTCTATACCTTCTGGGACTACTTCCGCCAGCACTGGCAACGCGACGCCGGGCTGCGCATCGACCACCTGCTGCTCAGCGCCAGCCTGGCGGAACGCCTGGTGGATGCCGGGGTGGATCGCTGGGTGCGCGGCGAGGAGCACGCCAGCGACCACGCGCCGGCCTGGGTAAGCCTGCGCCGACCCTGACCGTGTCGCGGCGCCACGCCGGACGACGCAGGAACGGTAAGCGCCGGCAGCCTTCATCGGCCACTTATCGTTCCTGGTTCGACGGCGCTCCGCCGAGCCTGCCAGGACAGGCTCGCCAGGGCAGGCGGCGGGGTAGTAGCATCGCCCGACCGAAACGTCCCACCGTCCCCTCGCGAGGCGCCGCCCCATGGTCCTGACCAGCACCATCACCCTCTACGACGAGCGCTGGCCCATACGCTTCCAGGTCGCCCGCGCACAGATCGCTGGTGCCTTCGGCGACGAGCTGCTGGCCATCCATCATGTCGGCAGCACCGCCGTACCGGGGCTCGCGGCCAAGCCGGAGATCGACCTGCTGGTGGTGGTTTCGGCACAGCGTGACGAGGTCCGCCGCGACGAGGCGTTGCGCGACCTCGGTTATGTGCGCGGCAGCGACCTGTCGGCGGGGCACCATTTCCATCGGCGCGACGTCGACGGCGTGCGCACTCACAAGATTCATGTCTGCACCGAGGGTCATGCACAGATCGACAGGATGCTGCGTTTCCGCGACCTGCTGCGCAAGGATTCGCTCCTGCGCCAACGCTACCAGGACCTCAAGCTGGCCCTGGAGGCGGAAAATACCGGCGGCATCGGCGAGTACCTCGCCGGCAAGGCGCCCTTCATCGACAGCGTGATGGCCCCCTGTGCCGAACGGTCCTGACCTCAGCGGAACATGAGTAATCTCGTACCGCCTTGCCGGCCCCAGTATCAGGCACGGCGCCATCCGCTCGCTGAGCGTATATATCCGGCAATCATAAGAAAGCATCAAATCAATATGCATCAAAAGAAATAAGACATATAAATTCCAACCGGAAACAAACCAACCAACCAAAGCGCCGCCCGGCGGAAAAGTCCGAATACTCCAAGTTCATATTCGTTAACTCCGTCACAATCCATAGCACACCAGGAAAGTGCGCCATCGCTCGGCAAAGCTCTAGGCATGAACCTACCAAGTGCGCATTGCAGAGCGCCTGTATCCCGAACTTCCGTTGGATTCCGACGAACTTCAAAATATTCATCCAGCCCGCACTAATAGCTATTCCTTTTGCTAACCGGCCACACTTGCGCAGAATTAATAGCTAGCAGAAACGAACATAAAAAATATTTGAACGACTCCGTCACCCCTGCATATCTTTCGCCACGCGAATGATTAAGGAAGTTGCCCTCCCCCACACTCAAGGAGTCGATTCATGCATAAGCTTACATACCTGAATGCATGCCTGATTCTCGCGCTGGCTGTCGGCGCGAACCAGGCCTCGGCGGCGCCCGGTGCGAACGAAATGGCTGGCGACGTCGCCGTGCTCCAGGCTTCTCCGGCGAGCACCGGTCACGCCCGCTTCGCCAACCCCAACGCAGCGACCTCGGCGGCCGGCATCCACTTCGCCGCGCCCCCCGCCCGCCGCGTGGCACGCGCCGCGCCGCTGGCGCCGAAACCGGGTACGCCGCTGCAAGTGGGCGTGGGTCTGAAGACGGCGACGCCGGAAATCGACCTGGCCACCCTCGAGTGGATCGACACCCCGGACGGCCGCCATACCGCTCGCTTCCCGGTCAGCGCCGCGGGGGCCGCCAGCCTGCGCGCCGCGATTCGCCTGGAAACCCGCAGCGGCTCGCTGCCCGACGACGTCGTGCTGCACTTCGCCGGTGCCGGCAAGGAGATCTTCGAGGCCAGCGGCAAGGATCTGTCGCCCAACCGCCCCTACTGGAGCCCGGTGATCGAGGGCGACACCCTGACCGTGGAGCTGGTCCTGCCGGCCAGCCTGCAACCGGGGGACCTGCGCCTGTCGGTACCCCAGGTATCGTATTTCGCCGACTCGCTGTACAAGGCCGGCTACCGCGACGGCTTCGGTGCCAGCGGCAGCTGCGAGGTGGATGCGGTCTGCGCGACCCAGAGCGGCACGCCGGCCTACGACAACGCCACCGCCGCGGTGGCGAAGATGGTCTTCACCAACTCGGCCGACGGTGGCAGCTACATCTGCACCGGCACCCTGCTGAACAACGGCAACTCGCCCAAGCGCCAGCTGTTCTGGTCGGCCGCGCACTGCATCGAGGACCAGGCTACCGCCGCGACGCTGCAGACCATCTGGTTCTACAACACCACCCAGTGCTACGGCGACGCCTCGACCATCAACCAGAGCGTCACCGTGCTGACCGGCGGGGCGAACATCCTGCACCGCGACGAGAAGCGCGACACCCTGCTGCTGGAACTCAAGCGTACCCCGCCGGCCGGGGTGTTCTACCAGGGCTGGAGCGCCACGCCGATCGCCAACGGCGCGCTCGGCCATGACATCCACCATCCGCGCGGCGACGCGAAGAAGTACTCGCAGGGCAACGTCACGGCGGTGGGCGTCACCTACGACGGGCATACCGCCCTGACCCGCGTCGACTGGCCGTCGGCGGTGGTCGAGGGTGGCTCGTCCGGCTCGGGCCTGCTGACCCAGGCCAGCGACGGTTCCTACCAGCTGCGCGGCGGCCTCTACGGCGGCCCCTCGTACTGCGGCGCACCGACCGCCAAGCGCAACGATTACTTCTCCGACTTCAGCGGCGTCTACTCGCAGATCGCCCGCTACTTCGCGCCCTGAAGACCGGGCAGGCTACCGAGCGCGCGGGGTCGTCAACCCGCGCATCGGCGGATAACCGCGCGGCGGTTATTCGCCCTACGCCTGGATCGGCGCGTGGAAGTGCGGTTTCTTTCGTCGGTCAGGGACACGTAGGGCGCATGACGCCGGTGGCGTCATGCGCCGATCCCCGCCGTCTGTTCAGTCCTGGCGGCTGGTGACTTCCAGCAGGTGGTAGCCGAACTGGGTCTTCACCGGTCCCTGGACCACGTTCAGCGGCGCGCTGAAGACCACCTGGTCGAATTCGCGGACCATCTGGCCGGGCCCGAAGGACCCGAGGTTGCCGCCGTCGCGGCCGGAGGGACAGGTCGAATGCTGGCGGGCGATCTCGGCGAAGTCGGCGCCGCCTTCGATGGCGGTCTTCAGTTCGTTGCACTTGGCTTCGCTGGAAACCAGGATGTGGCGGGCAGTGGCTCGGGCCATGGGGAGGTACTCCTCGGTTGAAAGCGCAGAGCCTAGCAGACATCCAGCCCGGCACCGACAACCCGCGACCGCGGGGAGGCTCGACAACCGCGACACGGCCTGCTTGACTCGGCCCCCTTCGCGCAACCACGGACGCCCTGGGCAGCCTGGACACGCCGCTACTCGCGTAGAAGCAGAAGCACGTCCAGGTGGCGTCGCGGGCCTGCTGGTAGCGGATCGCCGATGACTGGCCACGGCACGACTGAGCGCCCGGTGGCGATCCGCCGGCCGGCGGGCGGTTTTTAGCCGGTAGCGCCCGGGACTGGGGTACCATGCCGCGCCGAAACCGCCGTCGACCTCCCGTCCATGTCCTCCAACGCGCTGTACACCGACCTGTCCGCCTACTACGACCTGATGTGCGCCGACATCGACTACCAGGCGCAGAGCCACTGCGTGCGGCGCCTGCACCAGCTGTTCGGCAACCAGGGGCGCCGCCACCTGGACCTGGCCTGCGGCACCGGCCCGCACGTGCGCCACTTCCTGGACTTCGGCTACCGCAGCGCCGGCCTGGACATCAACCAGCCGATGCTCGACCTCGCCCGGCAGCGCTGCCCCGAGGCACGTTTCAGTCGCCAGGACATGGCCGACTTCCAGGTCGAGGAAACGCTCGACCTGATCACCTGCTTCCTCTACTCGATCCACTACAACGCCGGCCTGGCTCCCCTGCGGGCCTGCCTGGCGAGCGTCCACGAGGCGCTTGGAGACGGCGGGGTCTTCTGCTTCAACGCGGTGGACAAGCACCGGATCGACAACCGTTCGTTCGTCCGCCACACCCTGGAACACGAGGGCAGCCGCTTCACCTTCGGCTCCGGCTGGCACTACGGCGGCGAGGGCGAGCGACAGACGCTGCGCCTCGGCATCGAGAAGACCACGGCGGGAACCACCCAGGCCTGGCAGGATGAACACCCCATGGTCGCCCTCGGCTTCGGCGAGCTGCTGGAACTGCTGCGGCCGCACTTCGAGGTACAGGTCTTCGAGCACGACTACCAGCGGATCACTCCCTGGGACGGCGACTCCGGCAACGCGCTGTTCGTCTGCGTCAGGCGCTAGGCCGCAAGCCCTGCGCGAGCCGGCGCTCGGGAGGCTTCAGGCGGCCCGGCGCGACGACACGATCCGCAGCACTTCCAGGTAGCCCGGCGGCGCACCGGTGGCGTTGCGCTCGCGCAGCATCCGGTGCATCAACGGCAGGCGGAAGTACGGCACCGAGGCCATCACGTGGTGTTCGATGTGGTAGTTCACGTTGATGGGCGCCACCGTGGCCCTGGCGATCCAGCCGGCGCGGGTGGTGCGGGTGTTGAGGAAGTTGTCGGCGACGTTCTCGGTACAGGCATGCTCGGCCATGGAGCGGATACGCACGAAGGCGGCGAAGGGTGTCATGTAGGCGACCACCCAGGCGAGGTACAGCCAGGCATGTCCGGCGGTCCAGAGCAGGCCGAAGAGCAGCGCGTTGGTGATGAGGGTGGGCGTCGCGTTGCGCAGGAACAGCAGTCCGCGACTGGCGAACGTCTGCCCGTCGGCGGGCAGCCTGACCCGCTCGTTGGCCACCGTCCACCTGAGGTAGCCGGCATCCATGAGAAAGCGACCGATGAAGAACTTCACCCCGGTCAGGCCGCTGAGGTCGCGCAGCAGCTTGCGCGCCAGCGACGCCCGGGTCGTCGGGAAGGGCGCCACCAGCGAGAGATCCGGATCGTCCGCCTGGCCGGTCCGGGCGTGATGCGCGAGATGATGGCTGCGGTATTTCTTCAGGTCGTTCCAGATCGGCCTGGCGCACACCCAGTCGGCGAAGACCTCGTTGAGCCAGCGATGCCTGAACAAGGTGCCGTGGGAGGCATCGTGCATGAGTATCGCCAGGGCCAGTTGCCGCCCGGCGATCAGTGCGATGGCGAGCAGGAACACCGGGACCGCCAGCGCCGGCGCCTGCCCGCTGGCCCAGGCCATGGCGGCGAACGCCAGGGCGATGACGCCCCAGGTGAAGCCGACGGCGGCGAATCCCATGAGATCCGAGCGCCGGGTCAGCATGCGGATTTCGTCGCGGCTGAACAACTGCGTGAGCTTGCGGCGCGTGGCGGGTGAACGTTCCTGGCGAACGGCGGCATCCTGGAGCATGGCAACCTCGTGACGGTCAGTGGCGGACAGGTTCGGCGGCGCTGCCGGCCGGCGCCCCGGCAAGCGCCGGCGCTCGCAGGCTGCGCCAGATGGCTCGGCCGGCATCGTCGTAGCGCAACAGGGCCTCGATGAAGGCGCGGCGCTCGTGCGGATCAACCAGTGGCTCGGGGAGCAGCGGGTCGTAGACCAACTGGCGGATCGCCGCGCTGCCGAGCAGGAAGGACTCGCGCGCCGCCGCCTCGGGCTCCATCGCATCGGCCCGCGCCATCCAGCCGCGGAGCTTCTCGGCGGTCCTGCGGTAGCCGCGATCGAGGCCCTTGCCATCCCAGAGGCCGCGCGCGCGCGCCTCGCGGGTCGGGTCGAACTGCATCGCCAGGAACACACAGGCCGAAGGTTCGAGGCCGAGCTTGAGCAGGCGCTCCCTGACCATCGTCACGCCGCCCAGCAGATTGTCCGGACGCACGAACAACTCGCGCTCCAGCTCGCGGAACCCCAGCAGTTCCAGCGCTCGTTCGCGCCGGCGCAGCTGTGCGCGATCGGTGCGTCCCAGGCCGGCGCAATGCGCGACGATCCAGGCACCGCTCCAGGGTCCCACGCGCGACTCGGCGTTGCGCCAGTCGCGCACGTCCTCCGCCAGGTCGCTGGCATTGGCACCCAGGCGATAGGCGCCGCGCTCGGCTGCCTCGATCATGCCGGCGGCGGCCAGGCGCACCAGCGCGACCCTGACGCTGTTCTCGCGGATGCCGAACAGCGCGCAGGCGGCCACCGCGTCGCGCGCGGTCAACTGGCCGTCGTCGGCGCTCAGGAGGAACTTGAGGATCAGGTCGCGGGAGCGGGGGACATTTTCATGACTTCTTTTATCATTCGATGCAAACAACTGTAATATTACATTCAGATTCACATCAATGATTTTCTTGTAATCAATCCCCGACCGAACGATGGGTGCGAGACTGTAACGGTGCCGGGGATGCCTGCGGAGCGTGACGCCACCTTCGGCTAGACCAAGGTCGCAAAGACCCCGCCGGTCATCTGTGACACCTTCGCGCGCTTTTTTTACCCCGCTGTCGAGAGTCACCGCATGTCCGCCCCGTTTTCCCCTCCTTCGTCCCGCACGCTCCGCGGCCTGGGCGCCCTCGCCCTGTGCGGCGGTTTCGTCACCCCGGCCAGCGCCGCCTTCCTCGAGGACAGCAGCGCGCGCCTGGAGGCGCGCACCGTCTACTTCAACCGCGATTTCCGCGACGGCAGCTCATCCAGCCCGCAGGGCGCCGCCAAGCGCGAGGAAGCCGCGCAGGGCTTCATCCTCGACCTGCGCTCGGGCTATACCGAAGGGGCGCTGGGCTTCGGCGTGGACACCCTGGCGATGCTCGGGATCAAGCTCGACTCCAGCCCCGCCGACAGCAACAGCGGCCTGCTGCCCTCCAGCGGCCACGATCCGCGTCGCTCGGTCGACCAGTACGCCAAGGCCGGCGTCACCGGCAAGATGCGCTTCTCGCAGACACAGTTCAGGTACGGCGCGATGCTGCCGGACATGCCGTTGCTGAAATACAACGACGGACGCCTGCTGCCGACCCTGTTCCACGGCGCGCAGCTGACCAGCGAGGAGATCGCCGGGCTCAGGCTTTCCGCCACCCGCCTGGAACGCTACACCGCGCGTGACTCCAGCGACGCCCAGGACATCCGCCTGCACTGCAAGAACAAGCGCTACGCCTGCGACATCACCGGCAGCCGCTTCGACGCCTACCAGCTCGACTACCAGGTCAACGACGGCCTGCTGCTGCAATACGCCCAGGGCGGCCTGCGCAACGTCTATCGCCAGCGCTACCTCGGCGCGGTGGGCAAGCGGCAGCTCGGCGCCGGCAAGCTGAGCGCCGACCTGCGCTGGTTCGACAGCGAGGACGCCGGCGCGGCCCGCGCCGGCAGGATCGACAACCGCGCCCTCAGCCTGCTGCTCGCCTACGCCCAGGGCGGCCACACGCTCAGCGCCGGCTGGCAGCGGATGAACGGCGCCAGCTCGATGCCCTACCTCGACGGCAGCAATCCGTACCTGGCCAACTACCTGCAGGTGAACGACTTCGCCAACCCCGAGGAACGCTCCTGGCAACTGCGCTACGACTTCGACCTGCGCAGCGTCGGCGTGCCCGGCCTGAGCTTCATGACCCGCTACGTCAACGGCGACCATATCCGCCTGGCCAACGGCGACGAGGGCAAGGAATGGGAGCGCGACGTCGAGCTGAAGTACGTGGTACAGAGCGGCCGCTTCAAGGACCTCAGCCTGCGCCTGCGCAACGCCACCTACCGCACCGACTTCGAGCGCTCGGCGCGCGACGTGGACGAGGTGCGCCTGATCGCCAGCTACAACCTGTCGCTGTTCTGAGCCGTCGCGCCGGAACGCACGCCGGCGCGACGCCCCGGCGGTTCAGACCGCCAGGGCGCGTTCGCGCAGCTCGACGTTGAGGATGCGGTCGTTCTCCGAGTAATCCACCGGGCAATCGATCACATGCACCCCGGGCGTGCCCAGGCAGCGCTCCAGCAGCGGCAGGAAGCCCTCGGCGCTGTCGACCCGGTGGCCGTGGGCGCCGTAGGCCTCGGCGTAGCGCACGAAGTCCGGGTTGCCGTAGTCCAGGCCGAAGTCGGCGAAGCCCATGTTCGATTGCTTCCAGCGGATCATCCCGTAGCCGTTGTCGCGCAGGATGATCACCGTCAGGTTCATCTTCAGCCGCACCGCGGTTTCCAGTTCCTGGCTGTTCATCATGAAGCCGCCATCGCCGCACACCGCGACGATCGGCCGGTCCGGGTAGACCAGGTGCGCGGCCATCGCCGAGGGCAGGCCGGCGCCCATGGTGGCGAGGGCGTTGTCCAGCAGCACGGTGTTGGGCATGTGCGCCTTGTAGTTGCGGGCGAACCAGATCTTGTACATGCCGTTGTCCAGGGCAACGATGCCCTGCGACGGCAACGCCCGGCGCACATCGGCCACCAGGCGCTGCGGATAGAGCGGGAAGCGCGGGTCGTCGGCGCCTTCGGCGACCTGCGCCTCGTTGGCCTCGCGGATCGCCAGCAGGCGGCTGAAGTCCCAGTGCGCGGTATCGTCCAACGCCTCGCCGATCTGCCAGACGGCGTTGGCGATGTCGCCCACCACCTCGATCTGCGGGAAATACACCGGGTCCACCTCGGCGGAACGGAAGTTCACGTGGATCACCTCGGTACCGCCGCGAACCATGAAGAACGGCGGCTTCTCGATCACGTCGTGGCCGATGTTGACGATCAGGTCGGCCGCCTCCACCGCGCGGTGCACGAAGTCGCCGGCGGACAGCGCGGCGTTGCCGAGGAAGCGCGGGTGGCGCTCGTCGACCACGCCCTTGCCCATCTGGGTGGTGACGAAGGGAATGCCGGTCTTGTCGATCAGTTGCTTGAGGACCTTGGCGGTCATCTTGCGGTTGGCCCCGGCGCCGATCACCAGGATCGGACTGCGCGCGGCGCGCAGCTTCTCCACCGCGGCGCAGATCGCCTTGTATTCCGCCAGCGGCCGGCGGCTCAGGCTCGGCGGGATCGGCAGGCTGTCGGTCTGCTCGGCGGCGATGTCCTCCGGCAGCTCCAGATGCACCGCGCCGGGCTTCTCCTCCTCGGCCAGGCGGAACGCCTCGCGGACCCGCGAGGGGATGATGTCGGCGGAGGCCAGTTGATGGGTGTACTTGGTCAGCGGCTGCATCATGCCGACCACGTCGAGGATCTGGAAGCGCCCCTGCTTGGACTTCTTGATCGGCTTCTGCCCGGTGATCATCAGCATCGGCATGCCGCCCAGGTAGGCGTAGGCGCCGGCGGTGACCAGGTTGGTGGCGCCCGGGCCGAGGGTCGACAGGCTGACCCCGGTCTTGCCGGTGAGGCGCCCGTAGGTGGCGGCCATGAAGCCGGCCGACTGCTCGTGGCGGGTCAGCACCAGGCGGATCTGCGACTTGCGCAGGGATTCCAGCAGGTCGAGATTTTCCTCGCCGGGAATGCCGAAGACGTATTGCACGCCCTCGTTCTCCAGGCATTGCACAACCACATCGGCTGCCTTGGCCATCTGCGTATTACCTCGGGTGGTGGCGATTTCTGACCGCTCGAACACTGCGCCCCTGGCGTCGCGCTGTCCAGCCCTTCTGGCCGGCGGCAGGCTCTGGCGTCGGCTTCGCCGGCACGCGGCGGCCGCCAACGATCATCAGCGCAGCTGAAGCCACCTGCCCGATCATCAGCACAGCTAATAATTCATTCGCTGATTTCATGGCGAGGCCGATGCCCGGATGGTAGAAATCCACCCGCCGCTTCCCGGGCCCGCCATCCTGAATGCTCCCCTCCTGTCTCCCATCGAACAAGAAGACGCCATGCCCGACCACGCCCCGAACATCCCCGTCATCGCCGCCGAGGTGGCTGCCCTCGCCCCCGGCTTCCGCGCCCTGAGCCTCACCGTCGAGGCGGCGCCGATCGTTCGTCCGGAAATCGCCGGCCGCGCCATGGAACGCGCCTGCCAGGCGCTGGCGCGAGGCGAACCGGCCTGGGCCGAGGCGCACCTGGCGGCCTGGGCCGAGACCTTCCGCCGCTTCGGCGCCAAGCCGCAGCGCACCCCCTGCTCCGCCGAGGCCCTGCGCAAGCGCGCGCTGCGCGACGGCAGGTTGCCGGGCATCGACCCGGTGGTGGACCTGTACAACGCCATCAGCGTGCAGTTCGCCATTCCGGCAGGCGGCGAGAACCTCGCCGCCTACGCCGGTACGCCGCGCCTGGTGCTCGCCGACGGCAGCGAAACCTTCGACACCCTGAGCAATGGCGAGGCGGTGGTCGAGTCGCCGGAAGCCGGCGAGGTGGTCTGGCGCGACGACCTCGGCGTCACCTGCCGCCGCTGGAACTGGCGCCAGGGCGTGCGCACCCGCCTGGACGCCAGCGCCCGGCGCATGTGGTTCATCCTCGAGAGCCTGCCGGAGATGCCGCTGCGAGCCCTGTACGAAGCGGGCGACCTGCTGCTCGACGAACTGCGCCTGATGATGCCCGGCATGCGCGCCGACGCGCGCCTGTTGCCCGTGGCGGCATCGCCCACGGAAAGCGTATAAAGGCGCTGCCCCGAGAGGAGAACGGAACATGTACCTGCCTTCGCATTTCGAAGAGCCCGACCCGCAGGCGCTGCACGCGCTGATCCGCGAATACCCGCTGGGCCTGCTGCTGACCCACGGCGAAGCGGGTCTGGACGCCAACCACCTGCCGTTCGAGCTGAGCCCGGAAAAGGGCGCGCAAGGCACCCTGGAAGCCCATGTCGCGCGCAACAACCCGGTGTGGCGCGAGCTGCGCGACGGCGACGAGGTGCTGGTGGTGTTCCGCGCCGGCGACGCCTACATCTCGCCGCAGTGGTACCCGAGCAAGCAGGAGCACCACCGCCAGGTGCCGACCTGGAACTACCGGGTGGTCCACGCCCACGGCCGGGTGCGGATCCGCGACGACCAACGCTACGTGCGCGGCCTGGTGGCGCGCCTGACGCGCACCCACGAGGCGTCCCAGGCGCAGCCCTGGAAGATGACCGACGGCCCCGCCGAGTACATCGACGAGATGCTCCGGCTGATCGTCGGCATCGAGGTCGAGATCACCCGCCTGGTCGGCAAGTTCAAGCTCAGCCAGAACAAGGAAGCCCGCGACATCCAGGGCGCCAGCGAGGCGCTGCTGGCGCGCGGCGAGCAGGCGCTCGGCGCGGCCATGGGCGACTGCGCGCGGGCAAGGCGCGGCTGAACGCACCTCAGCCCGCGGCCGGCCTGCCGGCCTCGCCCAGCAACCAGTCGCGGAACGCGCGGACCTTCTCCAGCGCCCCGCATTCGGGCCGGTAGACCACGTAGTAGGCCTGGGCCAGCGCGCGCTCCGTGCCGTTGCGGCCGATCAGCGGGCGGACCAGGCGGCCCGCCGCCAGGTCGTCCTGCACCATCACACTGCGGGCCAGGGCCAGCCCCTGGCCGTCCATCGCCGCCTGCAGCACCGCCGCCGAGTTGTTGATCGCCAGGCCGTGGTCGGCGCCGAGATCGCCGTGTCCCGCCGCGTCCAGCCAGGTGCGCCAGGTCGGATAGTCGGGATCGCTGGCCATCGACAGGTCATGGATCAGGGTGCAGCGCGCCAGCGCCGCGCGGCTCAGCCGGCCGTTGCGCAACGGCGGGTAGCCGGGCGCGCAGACCGGGAACATCACCTCGTCCAGCAGGCGGATCGCGGCCAGGCCCGGCCAGCGACCGGCGCCGTAGCGCACGCCAATGTCGATGCGCTCGTGATGGAAATCCAGCGAGCGCGAGTTGGTGTCCAGCAACACGTCGATGCGCGGGTGAGCCTGCTGGAAACGCTCGATGCGCGGCAGCAGCCACTTCGCCGCGAAGGCCGGGCTGACCGTCACCGTCAGGCCCGCCTGGCGGCCGCTGTCCTTCAGCCTGGCCAGGCCGCTGGCCAGGCGTTCGAAGCCGGCGCGGATATCCGGCAACGCGGCGCGCGCGGCCTCGGTCAGGGTCAGGCGCGCGGCACCGTGGCCGGCGCGGATGAACAATTCGCTGCCCAGCCAGGCCTCGAGATTGCGCACCTGTTGGCCAACGGCGGCGGGAGTGACGTTCAGCTCGGCCGCCGCGGCGGAGAAGCTCAGGTGCCGCGCGGCGGCTTCGAAGGCGCGCAGGGCGTTGAGATACACGGGACCGTTCATCGATAGATTTTCTTTTCCGCAAGGAAAGAACTCATGCGTTGTGGCGACATCCCCGCGGTTCGACAATCCGCTCCGTACAGGTCGCGCCTCTTGCCGAAAATAGCAGCTTTGCGGGAGAGACGTGGCCTCTTTCCCACAAACGCAACAGTTTCGCCCAACCCGCTTGGGGGAGGTCCATCATGAATAGTTTTTCTGACAAGGTCGCGATCGTCACCGGCGGCGGCTCGGGGATCGGCAAGGAGGTCGCCCGGCGCCTGGTCGAGGCCGGCGCACGGGTGGTCATCGGCGGCCGCGACGCGGCCAAGCTGGAGCGCGCCGCCCGTGACATCGACCCCGTCGGCGACAGCGTCCGCACCCTCGCCGGCGACATCGCCGACCCGGCCACCGCCCAGGCGCTGGTGGACCTGGCCAGCGCCACCTTCGGCGGCGTCGACATCCTGGTCAACAACGCCGGGATCTTCCGTCCCAAGCCGTTCCTCGAGGTCACCCCGGAGGAGTACGACGATTTCCTCGATACCATCCTCAAGGGCAAGTACTTCATGGCCCAGGCCGCCGCCCGCGCCATGCTCCGGCGCGGCGCCGGGGCCATCGTGCAGACCGGCTCGCTATGGGCGATCCAGGCCGTCGGCGCGACGCCCTCGGCCGCCTACTCGGCGGCCAACGCCGGAGTCCACGCGCTGACCCGCAACCTCGCCCTGGAACTGGCCGGCGCCAATATCCGCATCAATACCGTGGCGCCGGCGGTGGTCGAGACCCCGGTCTACGCCACTTTCATGGACCCCGAACAGGTCCGCGAGGTGCTGCCCGGCTTCAACGCCTTCCATCCCCTGGGGCGCAACGGCCAGCCGGGCGACGTCGCCGCGGCCATCCTGTTCCTCGCCTCGGACGCCGCCGGCTGGATCACCGGGACCGTGCTGCCGGTCGACGGCGGGGTGACCGCGGGACGTCCCTGAGAGCCTCGCTCAGGTCCCGCCGGTCTCGCCCGGCTGCGGCCGGTGGTGGACGAACTCCGCCACCGGCCGTCCGGCAGCAGGTAAAACGCCTTCATTTCGCCGAGCGGACGTTGCCGTAGCGCACTTCCTTCGACGGCGGATAGCCATAGAAGGCGGTGTAGCACTTGCTGAAATGGCTGGGCGAGACGAAGCCGCAGGCGACCAGCACCTCGAGCATGGTCAGGTCGGAGTGCTGTAGCAGGCGCCGGCATTCGGTGATGCGCAGCTCCAGGTAATAGCGCACCGGGGTGGTGCCGAGCTGCTGCTGGAACAGCCGCTCGATCTGCCGCCGCGAGCGGCCCACGTACTGGGAAAGCTGTTCCTGGCTGAGCGGCTCCTCGATGTTCGCCGCCATCAGGTTGATCACCTCGCGCAGCGGCTCGCTCATCTTCTCGTGCAACGCCGGACGCACCCGTCGGTAGCGCGACTCTTCGAAGGCGAGGATGTCCACCACCGCCTCCACCAGGTCGCGCCCGTGGCGCCGGGCGATCCACTCCAGCGCCAGGTTGAAGGCGCCGGTGGGGCTGGCCGCGGTCAGCCGGTCGCGGTCGACCATGTAACTGTCGCTGGTCACCTGGCTGTGGCGGGCGATCTCGGCGAGCGCGGCGCGGTGCTCCGGGTGGATGCAGCAGCGGTAGCCATCCAGCAGGCCGGCGTCGCCGAGGAACCAGGCACCGTTCCACAACCCGGCCAGGGCGATGCCGTGCGCCGCCGCCTCCCGCAACGCCTCCCTCAGCACGCCGGAGGAACGCAGCGGCGTGCGCAGCCCGCCGCACACCACCAGCAGGTCCAGCCCTTCCACGGCCGCCGCGGAGAGCGCCAGGTCCGGGCAGATCAGCAGGCCGAGGTCGCTGGTCACCGGCTCGCCGCCGAGGCTGAAATTGCTCACCGCGAAGGACTCGCCGCGGATCAGGTTGGCGGTCACCAGGGAGTCCAGTGCCTGGGTGAAGGCCGGCAGGGAAAAATGCTCGAGCAGCAGGAAGCCCACCCGCGCCCGCGCGCGGGCGCCCGCTCCGCCCCCGGTGAAGCGGAGATTCTGCCCTTGCAGGGCGGCGCTGAAACGCCTTCTTTGCATCGCTTGCGGCCTCTTGTTTTTCTTCTGGTTCGTTCGCCAGCGAAGCACAGCGAAACAGGCAGCGATGGCTGGCTGGTTTCGACAGGCCTTCGCTTCGGCGAAGCCCCATGATAGGCGCAAGACGGATGCTTGCAGTAGCACCGGAGCAGCGCTGTCGCGGAATCCGGGCTCAGGAGTAGCGCTCGTTCAGCGCATAGAGGATCGCCGCCGTCTCGGCATCCGCCACGCCATCGTGGTTGTCCGGGCGGAAATGCATCTGGAATGCCCGCAGCAGCTTGGCGAAGTCCTCGTCATTGCCCCTTTCGGGCACGGCGTAGCCATAGCGGCGCAAGGCTTCCAGCCACTCTGCGCGCGACGGCAGCCCGTCGCGTTCGAAGCGTGCCTGGTAGCGATCGCGGGTGGCGTCGTCGTACCAGGCGCCGATGCCGGCGTCGTGGAGTTCCTTCCAGGGCAGTTTCGGACCGGGGTCGGACTTGCGCCCCACGGCGATATCGGAATGCCCGAGGACGTGCTTGGGTGAGATGTCCGGGTAGCGCTGCAGGATGTTCCGCGCCAGTTGCCTGAGCGCCTCGATCTGCGACGGTTCGTAGTCCGGGAAGGTGAATACGCCATCGTCGTCGCGGGCGAGGTTGACGATCTCGATGCCGATGGAACTGTCGTTCAGCCCTTCGCGTCCGCCCCAGCTGCTGACCCCGGCATGCCAGGCGCGGTCGTTCTCGTCGACCAGGTTGAAGATCCGCTGCCCGCTGAAGCCGGCGCGGCGGTAGCTGGCGTCGGCCGGCGAAGGCACCAGGTAGTGGGCGCTGCCCGGCCCCCGGGTGAGCACCTCCACCGAACGCGAGAAGTCCAGCGCCGTGTAGTGCAGTACCAGGTAGCGCACTCTCTTGTTGTAGGCGGCGCTGGTCCGGTAGCTGTTGTAGTCGATCGCCAGCGGCGGCGGCGCCAGCGTTTCCCCATGCGCGTCGGGCCGCTCGACCACGGCGCCCTGCAGGCAGCCGGCCAGACCCAGCGCGCAGGCCAGGACACAAAGGTTTTTCGTCGTCATCCATCCCCCACGGGCAGTCGCCGCTGGCCACGCCACCCCACGCCGGACGTGGCAGGCGGACAGCCGCGCTTCGCTGAAATGCCGGCGATGCCGGCGCGGGGGAATCTAGCGATGGCGCCGTTGCGGTTATGTAGGACGAGTCAGAAAACCGGTGTCGCCGGTTCGCCGAACAGGCGACCAGGTGCAGGACAACACCCATTCTGCATAACGTTCCGTCGTTATGCTGCTGCCTCCACCCTTCCCTTTTCCGCCAGGAACGACACGGAGACTCATCCATGACGGACATCCACATCGACGTACTCATCAACGGCTGCGGCATCGGCGGGGCGATGCTCGCCTACCTGCTCGGCCGCCAGGGCCACCGCGTGGCGGTGGTGGAGCAGGCGCGGCGGGAACGCGCGATCAACGGCGCCGACCTGCTCAAGCCGGCCGGCATCCGGGTGGTCGAGGCGGCCGGGTTGCTGGCCGAGGTGACCCGCCGCGGCGGACGGGTCCGCCATGAGCTGGAGGTCTATCACGACGGCGAGCTGCTTCGCCATTTCAACTATTCCAGCGTCGACCCGCGCGGCTACTTCATCCTCATGCCCTGCGAGTCGCTGCGCCGCCTGGTACTGGAAAAGATCGACGGCGAAGCGACCGTCGAGATGCTGTTCGAGACCCGCATCGAGGCGGTGCAGCGCGACGAGCGCCATGCGGTCGGCCAGGTGCGCCTGAACGACGGCCGCGTGCTGCGTCCACGGGTGGTGGTGGGCGCCGACGGTATCGCCTCCTACGTGCGCCGCCGGCTGCTGGACATCGAGGTGGAGCGCCACCCCTACCCGTCGCCGATGCTGGTGGGGACCTTCGCCCTGGCGCCCTGCGTGGCCGAGCGCAACCGGCTGTACGTGGACTCGCGCGGCGGGCTGGCCTACTTCTATCCGATCGGTTTCGACCGCGCGCGACTGGTGGTGAGCTTTCCCAGGGAGGAGTCGCGCGAGCTGATGGCCGACACCCGCGGCGAGTCGCTGCGCCGGCGCCTGCAACGGTTCGTCGGCGACGAGAGCGCCGAGGCGATCGCCGCCGTCACCGGCACCTCGCGCTTCAAGGGCATCCCCATCGGCTACCTGAACCTGGACCGCTACTGGGCGGGCAACGTGGCGATGCTCGGCGACGCCATCCACAACGTGCACCCGATCACCGGCCAGGGCATGAACCTGGCCATCGAGGACGCCAGCGCCCTGGCCGACGCCCTCGACCTGGCCCTGCGCGACGCCTGCGCGCTGGAGGAAGCCCTGGCCGGCTACCAGGCCGAGCGCTTCCCGGTGAACCAGGCGATCGTCTCGTATGGACATGCGCTGGCCACCAGCCTGGAAGACCGCCAGCGCTTCGCCGGGGTCTTCGACACCGCCCTGCAAGGCAGCAGCCGGGCGCCGGAAGCGCTGGGCGGCGAACGTTCCTACCAGCCGGTGCGGTCGCCATCCCGGGAGCTTACGCGCAACTGATCCAGCGCGCGCTCAGGAGCCCTCGCGCAGGCGCAGCGGATCCACCAGCCCGGCGGCGATGGCCATGCCCACCAGGTCCGCCAGGGTCTGCGCCTGCATGCGCCTCATCACCCGCGCGCGATAGAGGTCGACGGTCTTCACGCTGACCTCCAGTTGCTCGGCCACCTCGCGGCTGGTGTAGCCGCGCACCAGCGGCAGCAGCACGTCGCGCTCGCGCGGGGTGAGGCTGTCCAGGCGTTCGCGCAACCCGGCGTCGAGATCGCGGTGCCGGCGCCGACGGGCGTGGCGATCGAGGGCCTGCTGCACGCTATCGAGCAGCAATTGTTCGTTGTAGGGTTTCTCGATGAAATCCACCGCGCCGGCCTTGAAGGCGCGCACCACGATGGGCACGTCGGCGTGGCCGCTGACGAAGATCACCGGCAGGTCGATGCCGCGCGCCAGCAGTTCGTCCTGCACGTTCAGCCCGCCCATGCCTGGCATCCGCACGTCGAGCAGGACGCAGGCGTGGCGGCCGCCCTCGCAGGCGTCGAGGAAGGCCCGGCCCTGGGTGAAGGGCAGGGCCTTGAGGCCGACCGACTCCAGCAGCCAGACCGTCGATTCGAGCATGCCCTGGTCGTCGTCGACCACGTAGACCAGCGCTTCGTCAGGCATCGCCATCCTTTCCTCCGGTGGCGCCGGCGGCGAACGGCAGCCGGCAGTTCATGAGCAATCCGCCATCCGCCGGCAGCCCGGCTTCGAGGGTGCCGCCGAAGCCTTCGACGATGCTGCGGCTCATCGACAGGCCCAGGCCCAGCCCTTCCGCCTTGCTGGTGTGGAACGGCGTGAAAATGTGTTCCAGTTGATCCGCCGGCACCCCCGGGCCTTCATCGCGGACCCACAGGCAGAGCAGCCCGCCGGGCTCGACGCGGCTGCCGATGACGACCCGCGACGGCGCCCCCGGGTGTGCCTCGCGGTTGGCCTCGATGGCGTTGCGCAGCAGGTTGAGGAACACCTGTTCGAGCAGCACGCGGTCGGCGTACAGCGGCGGCGGATTGTCGGTCATCGCCTCCTCCACCGCCACCTGCCAGTGGCTGGCTTCCCAGGCGCAGAGGCCGATGGCCTCGCGCGCCACCTGGTTCACGTCGAGCGCCTGCAGGCGCCGCTGGCCCTTGCGCAGGAAGGCGCGCAGGCGCCTGATCACCTCCGCCGCGTGACCGGCGTGCTCGGCGATCCGCGCCAGGCCCTCGGCGACCCGCTCGGCGGCTTGCGGCTGGCTGCCGAGGCCGGCCAGGTAGCGCTGGCTGGCGCCGGCGTAGTTCATCACCGCGGCCAGCGGCTGGTTGATCTCGTGGGCGATGCCCGAGGCCAGCTCGCCGAGAGTGACCAGCCGCGCGGTGTGCGCCAGCTCGTCCTGGTGGCGGCGCTGCTGCGCCTCGCGCAGTTCGCGTTCGGTCATGTCGCGGGCCACCAGCGAGTAGTAGCGCTCCGCGCCGCTGCCGCGGTGGGCCAGCAGCACCAGCGAAACCGGCAGCGGCGGCCGCCCGTCCTGCGGCTGCAGGCGCCCTTCGCGGCTCCAGACGCCGCGCTCGCCAGCCTGCCGCCAGCCCTCCTCGGCCAGCCGCGCCAGCGTGTCGGCGGCCAGCAGGCGCTCCAGCGCCGGCGGCGCCAGGCCGTCGGCGATGCCGAGGGCCGCCCGCGCCGAGGGATTGAGGTAGGTGAGGCGGCCGCCGGCGTCGACGAACAGCACCAGATCGGTGTTCGCCTCGACCACCTCGGCCAAGCGCCGGCGATTCTCCTCCGCCTCGACCCGCCGGGTGACGTCGCGGGATACGCTGACCACCTCCACCACCGCTCCCGTGTAGGTCTCGCGGATCGCCCGGCTGGCAGTCTCGAACCAGCGGTAGCGGCCGTCGCGATGGCGGATGCGGTAGGTGATGGTCAGGTAGCCGTCCTGCTCCAGCGCTTCGCGCGCGCGCAGCGCCACCTGGCCGCGGTCCCGGGGATGGAACAGCGCCTGCGCCGGCCGCCCGCGCAGCTCCTCCGGCCAGTAGCCGAGCAGGGTCCAGGAGGCTGGCGAGGCGTCGAGGAAGACGCCGTCGAGGGTGTGCCGGGAAATCAGGTCGGTGGTGTTCTCGGTGATCAGCCGGTACAGCCGGCTGGCCCGCGCCGCCTCGCGCTCGCCACGCAGGCTGGCGGTGGCGTCGCGGCAGCGCGCCAGCACCCGGCCCTCGGCGCTGTCGGGAATGAACTGCCAGAGCAGGATGCGCCCGTCGCACTCCGCCTCCACTTCGCCGAGGGCGCGCGCCTGGCCCAGGCTGGCGCGCACCAGTTGCCCATGGTTGGCCGGGAGGAAAGCGCGCCAGGCTTCGCGCGGACGCTCGCCAAGCAAGGCAAGGAAGGCCTGGTTGAATTCCACCGCCTGCGCCTGGCCGTCGAGCAGCAGCGCCGGCTGCGGGTCGGCGGCGAGGAACGGCGCGGCACGGGTGACGCCGCGGGCGGCGGCGAGCAACGGTGCGAGAAGCAGGCCGAGCCAGTCCAGCGCGGCGCTCTGCGGCGTATCGCAGGCCACCAGCAGCAGGCCTTCGTCGCCAGCCTGCAAATCCAGGGCGAGGGCCATGCCATGCTCCACGCCGGCGCGCCGCAGGCGCGCGCCGAGCCAGGAAGCCGAACGCCGCAATTCGTCCAGCGTCAGCCGGCCCTCGCGCGCCAGGCGCTCGCGCAACGCCAGGTCGCTGGCCCGGTTCGGCTCGCCGGCGCCCGGCGGCAGGGCCGGCGACGGCGGTACCGGGGTATAGCTCTGCGCCTGCGGCTGCCAGGCCAGGTACCAGGCCTGGCGCGTGCCCGGATGTTCGAGCAGCAGGCGGCGCAGCGCGCCGACCCGCTCGGCCAGCGGCGCGCCCTCGCGCAGCAGGCGCAGGAGACTGTTGAGGGCCGGTGAGGCGGGAAGCGGACTCATGGACGGAAAAGGACTCTGCAAATGCATATGGTACTTATACTATAAGCTTATGGTTTAACTTCCATATATTTTTCATCGTTGCTATAAATCGCACCCACCCAGGGAAACCCCTGGAAGCTGTTCACGATCCGCCGAGCCAGGCAAAGACACGCGATTTCAACGCGGTTTTTCCGACATCCAGCAAATCGTGACCCTTACCCAGAACAGAGCTAACAATCAGCCACGGGGTACTCTTCATGTCGATCTTCGAACAGGGTCTCGCGCCCGCCTCCGTCAACCATATCGCCCTGACGCCGCTGAGCTTCATCGAGCGCACCGCCAGCGTCTATCCGCACTACCCCGCGGTGATCCACGGCAACATCCGCCGCGACTGGGCGCAGACCTACCAACGCTGCCGGCGCCTGGCCTCGGCCCTGGCCGGACGCGGCATCGGCCAAGGCGACACGGTAGCGGTGATGCTGCCGAACATCCCCGAGATGCTCGAGGCGCACTATGGCGTGCCGATGATCGGCGCGGTGCTGAACACCCTCAACGTACGCCTCGACGCCGAAGCCATCGCCTTCATGTTGCAGCACGGCGAAGCCAAGGTGCTGATCACCGACTACGAGTTCCACGAGGTGATCCACGCCGCCATCGGCATGCTCGACCACCCGCCGCTGGTGGTCGACGTCAACGATCCCGAATACGGCGAAGGCCGCCCGGTGGGCGAGCTGGACTACGAGGCGCTGCTCGCCGAGGGCGACCCGCAGTTCGCCTGGGAGTGGCCGCGCGACGAATGGCAGGCGATCTCGCTGAACTACACCTCGGGCACCACCGGCAACCCCAAGGGCGTGGTCTACCACCACCGCGGCGCCTACCTGAACGCGCTGGGCAACCAGATGACCTGGTCGATGGGCCAGCACCCGGTGTACCTCTGGACCCTGCCGATGTTCCACTGCAACGGCTGGTGCTATCCGTGGACGGTGACCGCGCTGGCCGGCGTCCACGTCTGCCTGCGGCGGGTCGATCCGCAGAAGATCCTCACCCTGATCCGCGAACACCAGGTCAGCCACCTGTGCGGCGCGCCCATCGTGCTCAACGCGCTGATCAACATGCCCGACTCGGCCAAGGCCGCCATCGACCATCCGGTGCACGCCATGGTCGCCGGCGCCGCGCCGCCGGCCAAGGTGATCGGCGCGGTGGAGGAGATGGGCATTCGCGTCACCCACGTCTACGGCCTCACCGAGGTCTACGGGCCGGTCACGGTCTGCGCCTGGCACGGCGAATGGGACGAACTGCCGCTGGAGCGGCGCGCCGCGATCAAGTCGCGCCAGGGCGTACGCTATCCGACTCTCGAAGGAGTGATGGTGGCCGATCCGAAGACCCTCGAGCCGGTGCCGCGCGACGGCCAGTCGATCGGCGAGATCTTCATGCGCGGCAACACCGTGATGAAGGGCTACCTGAAGAATCCCAGCGCCACCGAGGAAGCCTTCGCCGGCGGCTGGTTCCATACCGGCGACCTGGCGGTCTGCCATCCGGACGGCTACATCGAGATCCGCGACCGGCTCAAGGACATCATCATCTCCGGCGGCGAAAACATCTCCACCATCGAACTGGAGGGCGTGCTCTACCGCCATCCGGCGGTGCTGGAGGCGGCGGTGGTGGCGCGTCCCGACGAAAAGTGGGGGGAAACGCCCTGTGCGTTCATTACCCTGAAGAGCGATCATCAGGGAATCGCCGAGAGCGAGATCGTCGCGTTCTGTCGCGAACACCTGGCCGCGTTCAAGATTCCGCGTACCGTGGTGTTCTCCGAGCTGCCGAAGACCTCCACCGGCAAGATTCAGAAATACGTGCTGCGCGAGTGGGCCGCCGCCCTCTGAGCGCCGCCCGCCGAATTGCCCGTGCAGCGGCCATGCCATGGCGGCCGTAGGCAGGATGGGCACGGACGAACCTGTACCTGCGGCCGCTCCGCCGGCCGCTCACCGACGAGGTGTGCAATGCCTGACTACAACGCCCCGCTGCGCGACATGCGCTTCCTGCTCAACGACGTGTTCGACGCCCCCGCCCTCTGGCAGCGCCTGCCGCGACTGGCCGAGCGGATCGACGCCGACACCGCCGACGCCATCCTCGAGGAAGCGGCCAAGGTCACCGGCGGCCTGCTCGCGCCGCTCAACCGCAGCGGCGACGAGGAAGGCGCGCAGTGGCAGGACGGCGCGGTGCGCACCCCGGCCGGCTTCCGCGAGGCCTACACGACCTACGCCGAGGGCGGCTGGGTCGGCCTTACCGGCAATCCGGCCCATGGCGGCATGGGCATGCCGAAGATGCTGGCGGTGCAGTTCGAGGAAATGATGTACGCGGCCAACGCCAGCTTCAGCCTCTACTCGACCCTCTCCGCCGGCGCCTGCCTGGCCCTCGATGCCCACGGCAGCGAGGAGCTGAGGAACAGGTACCTGCCGAACATGTACGCCGGCACCTGGGCCGGCTCCATGTGCCTGACCGAACCGCACGCCGGCACCGACCTGGGCATGATCCGCACCAGGGCCGAACCGCAGGCCGACGGCTCCTACCGGATCAGCGGGACGAAGATCTTCATCACCGGCGGCGAGCAGGACCTCACCGAGAACATCATCCACCTGGTGCTGGCCAAGCTGCCCGACGCCCCAGCCGGTTCGCGCGGCATCTCGCTGTTCCTGGTGCCGAAGTTCCTGGTCGGCGACGACGGCGCGCTCGGCGCGCGCAACCCAGTGCATTGCGGCTCCATCGAGCACAAGATGGGGATCAAGGCCTCGGCCACCTGCGTGATGAACTTCGACGGCGCCAGCGGCTGGCTGGTCGGCGAAGTCAACAAGGGCCTGGCGGCGATGTTCACCATGATGAACTACGAGCGCCTGTCCATCGGCATCCAGGGCATCGGCTGCGCCGAGATGTCCTACCAGGGCGCCGTCGCCTACGCCCGCGAACGCCTGCAGAGTCGCGCGCCGACCGGCCCGGTGGCGAAGGACAAGGCCGCCGACCCGATCATCGTGCATCCCGACGTGCGCCGCATGCTGCTCACCATGAAGGCGCTGACCGAAGGCGGCCGCGCCTTCTCCACCTACGTCGGCCAGCAGCTCGACCTGGCCAAGTACGCCGAGGACCAGGAGGAACGCAGCCAGGCCGAAGCCCTGGTGGCCCTGCTGACCCCGGTGGCCAAGGCCTTCTTCACCGATACCGGCCTGGAGAGCTGCGTGCTCGGCCAGCAGGTGTTCGGCGGCCATGGCTACATTCGCGAGTGGGGCCAGGAGCAACTGGTGCGCGACGTGCGCATCGCGCAGATCTACGAAGGCACCAACGGCATCCAGGCGCTCGACCTGATGGGCCGCAAGGTGGTCGCCAACGGCGGGCTGTTCCTCTCCATCTTCAGCCGCGAAGTGCGCGCCTTCGCCGCCGCGGCCGGCGCCGGGCTGGCGGAATTCACCACCCCGCTGCTGGCCGCCCTGGACCTGCTGGACAACCTCACCCAGGGCATCGTCGCCCGCGCCGGCAACGACCCGCGCGAGATCGGCGCGGCCTCGGTGGAATACCTGCACCTGTTCGGCTACACCGCCTACGCCTACCTCTGGGCACGCATGGCCGCCGCCGCGCTGCGCCAGCGCGACGCCGACCCGGCGTTCCACGACGGCAAGCTGGCCACCGCGCGCTTCTACTTCGCCCGCATCCTGCCCCGCGTGCACTCCCTCGCCGCCGCCGTCGAAGCCGGCAGCGAAAGCCTGTACGGCCTGGAGGCGGAGCAGTTCTGAAACGCCCGTCGCGCGTTGTCCGCCGACAGCCCGCGATAACGGCGGATAACCGCGAAGCGGTTATCCGCCCTACGACTCCCGGGAAGCCGGCCAGGTATTCCTGAAAAACGACGCAACCGTCGGTTATTCGCTAGACCAGGAACAAGGACCTATCCATGCGAACCCTCACCACCCTCCTCGGCAACAGCCAGAAACTCGACGGCGGCGCCATGTTCGGCAATGCCCCGCGCGCGCTCTGGTCACGCTGGATGCAGCCCGACGCGGAGAACCGCATCGACCTCGGCTGCCGTGCCCTGCTGGTGCGCGACGGCGAGCGCAACGTACTGGTGGAGACCGGCATCGGCGCCTTCTTCCCGCCCGCCCTGCGCCAGCGCTATGGCGTCCAGGAAGAGCGCCACGTATTGCTCGACAGCCTCGCCGCGGCCGGCCTGGGCGACGCCGACATCGACGTGGTACTGCTCACCCACCTGCACTTCGACCACGCCGGCGGCCTGCTCGCCGCCTGGGAAGAAGGCCAGCCGGCGCGCCTGCTGTTCCCCAACGCGCAGTTCGTCACCGGCCGCCGCCACTGGCAGCGCGCGCGCCAGCCGCACCCGCGCGACCGTGCCTCGTTCGTGCCGGAACTGCTCGACCTGCTGCAGGCCAGTGGGCGCCTGGAGTTGCTCGACGACGGCGAGCGCTCGGCGCACCTGGGCGAAGGCTGGCGTTTCCATTTCAGCGAAGGCCATACCCCGGGCCAGATGCTCCCGGAGATCGCCATGCCCGACGGCCCGGTGGTATTCAGCGGCGACCTGATCCCCGGCGCGCCCTGGGTGCACCTGCCGCTGACCATGGGCTACGACCGCTTCCCGGAAGGCCTGATCGAGGAGAAGGAACGCCTGCTGGACAGCCTGATCGCCCGCAACGGCCGGCTGGTCTTCACCCATGACCCGAGCGTCGCCATGGGCCGGGTGCGACGCGACGAACAGGAGCGCTACAGCCTCTACGACACCGTCGAGCGGGTCGAGAACCTCCAGGCCTGAGCGAAAGGCGCGGCCCGCCCCGGCGGCGGGCCGCGGGAATCAGCAACGCGCCTTGCGCGCGCCCTTGCAACGCTGGATGCCGAGCCGGCAGATCCGCTCGCAGAGTTCGGCGAAACCGATCCCGGCCGCCGCCGCGGCCTGCGGCAGCAGGCTGGTGGCGGTCATTCCCGGCAGGGTATTGACCTCCAGGCACCAGAGCCGGCCCTGTTCGTCGAGGCGGAAGTCGGTGCGGCTGTAGCCGCTCAGCTTCAGCGCCCGGTGCACCTTCAGCGCCAGGCGCTGGGCCTCGGCGGCGACCGCCGGCGGCAGGTCGGCGGGAAACACCTCGCGCACCGCGCCGGCCTGGTACTTGTGCTCGTAGTCGAAGACTTCCTGGCCGCCGAGGAGAATCTCGCCCACCGGCAGCGCCTGGTCGTCGAGCACCCCGACGGTGACCTCGCGGCCGGCGACGAAGCGCTCCAGCATCACCTCGTCGCCATAGCGCCCGGCCAGTTCGATGGCCGGCTGCAATTCGGCCTGGGAATGCACGATGGACAGCCCCACGGTGGAACCCTGGCTGTTCGGCTTGACCACCAGGGGGAAGCCCAGTTGCTCGCGCACCGCCTCTTCCGAGGCCGGCGCCATCAGCCAGCTGGCGGTCTCCACCCCGGCGGCGAGGAACAGGCGCTTGGCCACGTCCTTGTCCATCGCCATGGCGCTGGCCAGGTGGCCGCTGCCGGTATAGGCGAAGCCGCCGGCATCCAGCAGCGCCTGCAGGGTGCCGTCCTCGCCGGTGCCGCCGTGCAGGGCGAGGAAGAACACGTCGACCCCGGCCAGCTCGCCGGCGCTCAGCAGGCCCTGCTTGCCGCTGCGGATGATCGCCAGCGAGTCGGAATCCGGCGGAACCTCCTTCACCTTGCTCGCCAGCAGGCGCCGCTCTTCCTCCGCGCCGAGCAGGCCGCTGGCGGTATCCACCGCCAGCACCTCGTGGCCGGCGCTGCGCAGCGCCTGGATCACCTGCGCGCCGCTGGCGATGGAGACGTCCCGCTCCTCACTGCTGCCGCCGAAGAGAACGGCGACCTTCAACTTGTCCTGTCCCATGTTCCACCTGTCGTTCCAGTGCTGGAGGCAGAAAAGCACAACACAGGGGCGGCTGAACAGACACAGTCATCGCCGCGCGGAACGAACGGTCAGGCTCAGCCGCGCAACTCCTCGACCAGCGTGCGCAACAGCTCGGCGGCCGGCAACTCGCGCGCCAGCGCCGCGCCCTGGCCGGCCCACTGGGCGGCGAAATCATGGTTGCCATGAGCCAATGCCGCGGCCTGCAACGCCTTGGTCGCGTCGTAGACGAACGGATAGTCCGGCAGCGGCGGCACGCCAGGCGCGGCGGGGTCGAAGAACATCCGGTTGGGCAGGCCGCGGGCGCTGCGCCCGGACATGCTCAGGGTCAGCGCGGTGCGCGCCGCGCGCGGCCCTTTCAGCGCCTCGCGGTAGGCGGCGTTGGCCGAGGACTCCGGGCAGAGGACGAAGGCGGTGCCCATCTGTACGGCGCTCGCGCCCAGCTCCAGGGCGGCGCGGATGCCGCGTCCGTCCATGATCCCGCCGGCGGCGACCACCGGCAGCGAACCGCGCGCCGCCAGCAGGCGGACCAGCGCCAGGGTGCCGATGGCGGCGTCGCCGCGCTCCGGCTCGAACACCCCGCGATGACCACCGGCCTCGATGCCCTGGGCGACCACCGCATCGGCGCCGGCAGCCTCCACCAGGGCCGCTTCCTCCGGCGTGGTGGCACTGACCAGTACGCGGATGCCCGCCGCCTGCAACGCGCGGACCTGGTCGCGGGGCGGCGCGCCGAAATGGAAGCTGACCGCCGCCGGCCGCTCTTCCAGCAGCATCGGCAGCAGGGTCGGGTCTTCGAGGAAACTCAGGTAGATGTTCTTCAGCCGCGCCGGCGGCTCGGCGCCGAACTCGGCGAACAGCGGCTTCAGGTAGTCCAGCCAGGCGCGCTCGCGGGACGGGTCGGCCCGCCCCGGGCGGTGGCAGAACAGGTTTACGTTGAATGGCTTGTCGGTCAGCCCGCGCACCTCGCGGATCAGCGCCCGGCCCTTCTCGGCGGCGCTACCGGTGATGGCGATCGAACCGAGCCCGCCGGCATTCGACACGGCGGCGGCCAGCGCCGGCGTGGAGACGCCGAGCATGGGTGCCTGGATGATCGGCTGCCGGATGCCGAGCAGGCGCGTGAAGCGGTCAGTCATGGCGATTCCCTCTCCCGGTCGGACGACACCGCGTCGGCCGACGCTTGACCAATATATCTTCATAAAAGAATATTTTTAACAGAACATTCTCAAAAAGAGATAAATAGATGGACCTTTCCTCCCTCGAAATCTTCCGCGCGGTCGCCGGCGAAGCCAGCGTCACCCGCGCCGCGCAGCGGTTGCAGCGCGCGCAGTCGAACGTCACCACGCGGATCCGCCAGCTCGAGGAGGAGCTGGGCGTCGAACTGTTCCTGCGCGACGGCAAGCGCATGAGCCTGACCGAACGCGGCAGCCAGTTCCTCGCCTACGCCGAGCAGTTGCTGGCTCTCGCCGACGAGGCACGGCAGTCGATGCATCCCGCCGAGCCCGGCGGACGCCTGCGCCTGGGCAGCATGGAAAGCACCGCCGCCAGCCGCCTGCCGGCGCTGCTGGCGACCTATCACAAGGCCTGTCCGCGGGTCGTCCTGGAAGTCTCCACCGGTACCAGTCGCGCATTGTTCGACGGGGTGCGGGCGCGGCGCCTGGACTGCGCGCTGGTGGCCGCCGGCCCGGGCTGGGCCGGTGAGCTCGATGGCAGCGGCCTGCGCGGCGAGCCGCTGTTCCGCGAGGAACTGCTGATGATCCTGCCAACCGAACACCCGCCGGTCCACGATGTCGCCGAGGTACGCCTGCGCACCCTGGCCGGCTTCGCCCGCGGCTGTACCTACCGGCAACTGGCCGAGGACAGCCTCGGCGCGCCGCTGACGGTGCAGGAAGTCGGCTCCTACCATGCGATCCTCGCCTGCGTCGCCGCCGGCGCCTGTGTCGGCGTGCTGCCGCGCTCGGTGCTGCAACTGCTCGGCGCGGCACCGGTGCGCAGCCTGTCCCTCGCGGAGGTGGACACCTGGCTGGTCTGGCGCGAGGGTTACGCGACCGCCGCCTTCGAACGCTGGCGCGGCCTGCTGGGTGAAAGCGGCGGCTGAGCGCCGAGGGCGAACCCGCTGGCCCGGCTCCGGTCCAACCCCGAGCCACCAGAACAATAGCGAGCCAAGGAGTTGCCCATGAGAAGACTGCCCACCCTCTGCCTGCTGGCCCTCGCGCCGCTCACCGGCGTAGCGCCCCAGGCCCAGGCCGCCAGCCTCTACAACCTGCTGGTGGGGACCTATACCGAAGGCTCCAGCGAGGGTATCCAGGTGTACCGCTTCGACGGTGCCGACGGCTCGGTGAAAGGCCCGCTGCGCGTGGCTCACACCAGCAATCCCTCGTACCTGACCTTCGCCCCGGACCAGCGCACCCTGTTCGTCGTCAACGAGAACGGCCGTGGCGGCAAGGGCGATACCATCGGTCGCGCCACGTCCTACCATTTCGACCCGATCAGCGGCCGCCTGCAGCAGATCAGCCAGGTCCAGACCCTCGGCGACCACCCGACCTACAGCAGCCTCAGCCACGACGGCCGCTACCTGTTCGTCGCCAACTACTCGGTGCAGCCGGAAGGCTCGGTGGCGGTACTGCCGGTGCGCGCGGACGGCTCGCTGGCGCCGGCGGTGCAGGTGGAATCGCACCAGGCCAGCAAGGTGCAGCCGCGCCAGGCGTCCGGCCACGTGCATTCGGTGGTGTCCTCGCCCGACGGCCAGTACCTGTTCGCCCCCGACCTCGGCGCCGACAAGGTGTTCGTCTACCGCTACGCCCCGGAGCAGGCCGAGCGCCCGCTGCAGGTGGCCGACCCGGCGTTCGTCCCCACCCCTCCCGGCAGCGGTCCGCGCCACCTGGTCTTCAGCGCCGACGGACGCTTCGCCTACCTGACCCTGGAGCTGAGCGGCCAGGTGATGGTCTTCGCCCATGAAGGCCATGGCCGCCTGCGCCAGTTGCAGACCTACGACCTGGCCCCGGCCGGCTTCCAGGGCAAGGTCGGCGCCGGCGCCCTGCACCTGTCCGCCGACGGCCGCTTCCTCGGCGTGCTCAACCGTGGCGACGACAACCACCTGGTGACCTTCGCCGTCGACCCGGCCAGCGGTCAGCTGCGCTTCGTCGAGCGGCGCTCGATGGAAGGCGCGGAACCGCGCGAGTTCGCCTTCGCGCCCGGCGGGCGCTTCGTCCTCGTGGCCAACCAGAACAGCAACCAGCTACGGGTGTTCGCTCGCGATCCGCAGAGCGGGCAGGTGGGCAAGACGTTGCAGAGCGTCGAGGTGGGCTCGCCGAGTGATTTGCGGTTCGTGGCGGTGCCGTGAGTTCGCGTTCGGCCCGCTGGTGAGACAGGTACGCCGCCCGGGAGGGCGAAACAAGACGCTGAGGCAGGCACGGCAAGCCGCTAGGCCGCCCAGCCTGAAGCCGGTTCAAGCTTTAAGCGACACCCTCCCTCAGTTGTTAACTGCCATGCAGGCAGCCAAGTCGCGAGCGATATAGAGCCGTAGGGCGAATGCCGCCATAGGCGGTATCCGCCGAAACCCCAGATAAGCGGCGGATAACCGCAAGCGGTCATCCGCCCTACGGAACCCGGCTCGACCTGTGGCGGTCTGGCATGCACGAAGCCATGCTTGCCCGCCAATCGGTGGAGCGAGGGAAACGCAGTAACAGCCGAAGGCTGGAACCCCGGTCGCGCAGCGGCTGGGGCCGGATGCCGGGGCGAACGCTCCTGGTTAGTTCTTTCGGGCCGGCCATCGGGCGCTTGAAAGAAGTGACTCGCCCGGGAAGGCGAAACAGGACGTCGGGGCAGGCACGGCAAGCAGCCAGACCACCCAGCCTGACGCCCACCCAAGCTTTGAGCGACACCCTCCCCCTGCGACAAATCGCCAGCCCCCTCCTCCCACAGCTCAACGGCGCCCGCAAATCCGCCCGCAGCCCGCGCCCGCCAAGCCCTCCAGCCCTGTCCGCGGCGCCCTTGACCTCAACTTAAGTTGAGGTTCTATAGTCCCCGCAGCGGTCACACCGCTCCGTTTCCCCAAGGACCACGAACAGCCCCGGCGGCCGCTTCGCGACGCCGGATGGCGCCCAGCACAAGGAACGACACATGCAGCGCTTCATCGATAACTCGCTCGAAAGCAACTGGCTCTGGCTCACCGCCCGGATCTGCCTGGCCCTGATGTTCGTCGCCTCGGGACTGGCGAAGCTGTTCGACTACCAGGCCAGCCTGGAGGAAATGCGCGCCGCCGGCCTGGAGCCGGCCTGGCTGTTCAACATCGCCACCGCCATCACCCTGCTGGCCGGCTCCGCGCTGGTCCTGCTGGACCGCAAGCTTTGGCTCGGCGCCGGGGCGCTGGCGGTGTTCCTGCTGCTGACCATCCTCATCGTCCATACCTTCTGGAGCAAGACCGGCGTCGAAGCCAAGCTGGCGATGTTCTTCGCCCTCGAGCACATCGCGGTGATCGGCGGCCTGATCGCCACGGCGATCGCCAGCGCGCTGCGCCAGCGACTGCGCCAGGAAACGCCCGTCGCCGCCACCTACCAGAAGGCCTGAGACAATCATGCAGAAACCCGTCCTGATCGCCAGTGCCGCGCTGCTCTGCGCGGCCGTCGTCGGCATCGCCGTGTACGCCACCGGTTCGGCGAAGAAAGACACCGGCGGCTTCGCCGGCTACCCACCGGTGAAAGTCGCCCTCGCCACGGTGGAGCGGCGGGTGGTGCCGCGTCTCTTCGACGGCGTCGGCGAACTGGAAGCGGGCCGCCAGGTCCAGGTGGCCGCCGAAGCGGCCGGACGGATCACCCGCATCGCCTTCGAGTCCGGCCAGCAGGTCGAACGGGGCCAGTTGCTGGTGCAGCTCAACGACGCGGTGGAACAGGCCGACCTGATCCGTCTCAAGGCGCAGTTGCGCAACGCCGAGATCCTGCATGCCCGGGCGCGCAAGCTGGTGGAGCGCAACGTCGCCTCGCAGGAGCAGCTGGACAATGCCGTCGCCGCCCGCGACATGGCGCTCGGCGCGGTGCGCCAGACCCAGGCGCTGATCGAGCAGAAGGCGATCCGCGCGCCCTTCTCCGGCCGGCTCGGCATCCGCCGCGTGCACCTCGGCCAATACCTCGGCATCGCCGAGCCGGTGGCCAGCCTGGTGGATGCGCGGACCCTCAAGAGCAACTTTTCCCTGGACGAAAGCACCAGCCCCGAGCTGAAGGTCGGACAGACCCTCGAGGTGCTGGTCGACGCCTACCCGGGGCGCAGCTTCCCGGCGCGCATCAGCGCCATCGACCCGCTGATCGGCAAGTCGCGCACGGTGCAGGTCCAGGCCGTGCTGGAGAACCCCGAGGGCCTGCTCGCCGCCGGGATGTTCGCCAGCGTTCGCGTCTCGCGCAAGGCCGACGCGCCGTCGCTGAGCGTGCCGGAAACCGCGGTCACCTACACCGCCTACGGCGACACCGTGTTCGTCGCCCGCCAGGAGGGCGACCAGCCGCTCAGCGCCAGGCGCGTCTCGGTGCGGGTCGGCGAGCGCTGGGACGGTCGCGTGGAAATCCTCCAGGGCCTCGCCGAGGGCGACCGGGTGGTGACCTCCGGGCAGATCAACCTGAGCGACGGCATGGCCGTGGAACCGGTCAAGGAAGACACCCTGAGCAGCGCCGCGCTCCCCGTGCCGGTCGCCGGCCGCTGAAGGAAACCCGCGATGACCTTTACCGACCTGTTCGTCCGCCGGCCGGTGCTGGCGCTGGTGGTCAGCACGCTGATCCTGCTGCTCGGCCTGTTCTCCCTGGGCAAGCTGCCGATCCGCCAGTATCCGCTGCTGGAAAGCTCGACCATCACCGTCACCACCGAATATCCCGGCGCCTCCGCCGACCTCATGCAGGGCTTCGTCACCCAGCCGATCGCCCAGGCGGTGTCCTCGGTGGAAGGCATCGACTACCTGTCCTCGACCTCGGTGCAGGGGCGCAGCGTGGTGACCATCCGCATGCTGCTCAACCGCGACTCGACCCAGGCGATGACCGAGACCATGGCCAAGGTCAACTCGGTGCGCTACAAGCTGCCCGAGCGTGCCTACGACTCGGTGATCGAGCGCTCTTCCGGCGAGACCACCGCGGTGGCCTATGTCGGCTTCTCCAGCAAGACCCTGCCGATCCCGGCGCTGACCGACTACCTGTCGCGGGTGGTCGAGCCGATGTTCTCCTCCATCGACGGCGTGGCCAAGGTCCAGACCTTCGGCGGCCAGCGCCTGGCCATGCGCCTCTGGCTCGACGCCGATCGCCTCGCCGGGCGCGGCCTGACCGCCTCCGACGTGGCCGAGGCGATCCGCCGCAACAACTACCAGGCCGCGCCGGGAATGGTGAAGGGTCAGTACGTGCTGTCCAACGTGCGGGTCAACACCGACCTGACCAATGTCGACGACTTCCGCGAGATGGTCATCCGCAACGATGGCAACGGCCTGGTCCGCCTGCGCGATGTCGGCACCGTCGAGCTGGGCGCCGCGGCCACCGAGACCAGCGCGCTGATGGACGGCGAACCGGCGGTGCACCTGGGGCTGTTCCCGACGCCCACCGGCAACCCGCTGGTGATCGTCGACGGCATCCGCAAGCTGCTGCCGGATATCCAGAAGACCCTGCCGCCGGACGTCCGCGTCGACCTCGCCTACGAGACCTCGCGCTTCATCCAGGCGTCCATCGACGAGGTGGTGCGGACCCTGGTCGAGGCCCTGGTGATCGTGGTGCTGGTGATCTACCTCTGCCTCGGCTCGCTGCGCAGCGTGCTGATCCCGGTGGCGACCATTCCTCTGTCGATGCTCGGCGCCGCCGCGCTGATGCTGGCCTTCGGCTTCAGCGTCAACCTGCTGACCCTGCTGGCGATGGTGCTGGCCATCGGGCTGGTGGTGGACGACGCCATCGTGGTGGTGGAGAACGTCCACCGCCACATCGAGGAAGGCAAGTCGCCGGTGGCGGCGGCGCTGATCGGCGCCCGCGAAGTGGCCGGCCCGGTGATCGCCATGACCATCACCCTGGCCGCCGTATATACCCCCATCGGCCTGATGGGCGGCCTCACCGGCGCGCTGTTCCGCGAGTTCGCCCTGACCCTGGCCGGCGCGGTGATCGTTTCCGGGGTGGTGGCGCTGACCCTGTCGCCGGTGATGAGTTCGCTGCTGCTCCAGCCCCACCAGAACGAGGGCCGCATGGGCCGCGCCGCCGAATGGTTCTTCGGCGGCCTGACGCGGCGCTACGGGCAGGTCCTGGAATTCTCCCTGGGCCACCGCTGGCTGACCGGCGGCCTGGCATTGCTGGTGTGCATCAGCCTGCCGCTGCTGTATTCGATGCCCAAGCGCGAACTGGCGCCGACCGAGGACCAGGCCGCGGTGCTCACCGCGATCAAGGCACCGCAGCACGCCAACCTCGACTACGTCGAACTGTTCGCGCGCAAGCTCGACCGGGTCTACACCAGCATCCCGGAAACCGTGGGCACCTGGATCATCAACGGCACCGACGGACCGGCGGCGAGCTTCGGCGGGATCAACCTGGCGGCCTGGGACAAGCGCGAGCGCGACGCCTCGGCGATCCAGTCCGAGCTGCAGGGCAAGGTCGGCGACGTCGAGGGCAGCAGCATCTTCGCCTTCCAGCTGGCCGCCCTGCCCGGCTCCACCGGCGGCCTGCCGGTACAACTGGTGCTGCGCAGCCCGCAGGACTACCCGGTGCTCTACCGGACCATGGAAGAGATCAAGCAGAAGGCCCGGCAGAGCGGCCTGTTCGTGGTGGTCGACAGCGACCTGGACTACAACAACCCGGTGGTGCAGATCCGTATCGACCGGGCCAAGGCCAACAGCCTGGGCATCCGCATGCAGGACATCGGCGAGTCGCTGGCGGTGCTGGTGGGCGAGAACTACATCAACCGCTTCGGCATGGAAGGCCGCTCCTACGACGTGATCCCGCAGAGCCTGCGCGACCAGCGCTTCACCCCGCAGGCGCTGGCCCGGCAGTTCGTGCGCACCCAGGACGGCAATCTGGTGCCGCTGTCGACGGTGGTACGGGTGGAACTCAAGGTCGAGCCGAACAAGCTGATCCAGTTCGACCAGCAGAACGCCGCGACCCTCCAGGCGATTCCCGCGCCCGGCGTCTCCATGGGCCAGGCGGTGGCCTTCCTCGACGAGGTGGCGCGCGGCCTGCCGGCCGGCTTCAGCCACGACTGGCAATCCGACTCGCGGCAGTACACCCAGGAAGGCAATACCCTGGCCTTCGCCTTCCTCGCCGCGCTGGTGGTGATCTACCTGGTGCTCGCCGCGCAGTACGAGAGCCTGGCCGACCCGCTGATCATCCTGATCACCGTGCCGCTGTCGATCTGCGGCGCCCTGCTGCCACTGGCGCTGGGCTACGCGACGATGAACATCTATACGCAGATCGGCCTGGTCACCCTGATCGGCCTGATCAGCAAGCACGGCATCCTCATGGTCGAGTTCGCCAACGAACTGCAGGTCCACGAGCGCCTCGACCGCCGCGCGGCGATCCTGCGCGCCGCGCAGATCCGCCTGCGACCGGTGCTGATGACCACCGCGGCGATGGTCTTCGGTCTGGTGCCACTGCTCTTCGCCAGCGGCGCAGGCGCCGCCAGCCGCTTCGGCCTGGGCGTGGTGATCGTCTGCGGGATGCTGGTCGGCACCCTCTTCACCCTGTTCGTGCTGCCCACCGTCTACACCCTGCTGGCGCGCAACCACGCGGAAGTCGACCAGAGCCCGCGCAACCGCCAACTGGCCGAGGCCGACCTCCTGGTGAACAAGACATGAAGCATCCGCACTTCCCGCGCCTGGCGCTGGCCCTGGGCATCGCCGCGAGCCTGGCGGCCTGCAGCGTCGGCCCCGACTACCAGCGCCCGCAGACACCGGCGACACGCATCGCCAGCCAGCACGCCGGCGAGTTCTCCGCCGAGCGGCGGCAGGCGCCCTGGTGGAGCTTCTTCGACGACCCGCAACTGGTGCGCCTCGTCGACCAGGCGCTGGCGCACAACCACGATATCCGCGAGGCCCGCGCCAACCTGCGCAGCGCCCGCGCGCTGTACGACGAGCGCTGGCTCGACCAGTTGCCCCAAGTGACCAGCCAGGCCGGCTACAACCGCAGCCTCGCGCAACAGGCGGACTACGACGGCGAGCCGCGCCGGAGACTTTCGGAGAGCTACCGCGCCGGCTTCGACGCGCAATGGGAAATCGATCTGTTCGGCCGCCTCGGGCATCTTTCCGATGCCGCCCTGGCGCGTGCCGAAGCGGCCAGTGCCGACCTCGAGCTGGCGCGCCTGAGCATCGCCGCCGACACCGCCCGCGCCTACTTCGAGGTCCAGGGCTACCAGCGCCGCCTGGACGTGGCCCGCGCCCAGGTGCGCAGCTGGCGCGACACCCTGGAACTGACCCGCAGCAGCCTGCAGTTGGGCAGCGGCCTGCCGGAAGAGGTGGAGAACGCCCAGGCCAACCTGTCGCGCAGCGAAGCGGCGGTTCCGCCGCTGACCAGCGCGCTGGAGGCCGCTCGCTACCGCCTCGACGTGCTGCGCGGCGAGGCGCCGGGCAGCGGCGCCCCGGTACTCGACGGCGGCGCCGCGCCATTGGCGAAGAACCTGCCGCTGGGCGACGTCGACTACCTGATCCTCCAGCGCCCCGACGTCATCAGCGCCGAACGGCAACTGGCGGCGAGCAGCGAGGATGTCGGCGCGGCCACCGCCGAGCTGTATCCGCGCCTCGACCTGGGCGGCTTCATCGGCTTCTTCGCCTTGCGCAGCGGCGACCTCGGCAGCGCTTCGCGTGCCTTCGAACTGGCGCCCGCGGTCAGCTGGCCGGCGTTCCGCCTGGGCAACGTGCGGGCGCGCCTGCGCGCCGCCGAGGCGCAGTCCGACGCCGCCCTGGCGCGCTACCAGCGCACCCTGCTGCTGGCCCAGGAGGATGTCGGCAACGCTCTCAACCAGTTGGCCGAGCACCAGCGCCGGCTGGTCGCCCTGGTGCGCTCCGCGAGCCACGCCGGCAACGCCCTGGAGATCGCCAACGAACGCTACCGCGCCGGCGCCGGCAGCTACCTGGCGGTGCTGGAGAACCAGCGCGCGCTGTATCAGATCCGCGAGGAACTGGCACAGGCGGAGACCGCCTCGTTCGTCAACGTCATCGCCCTCTACAAGGCACTCGGCTGGGGCACCGACAGTCGTTTGCCGGAGGTCCGCCAACTGGCCGCCGGCGAAGGCCGTTGAGGCGGCCGGCTCAGGCCCTGGCGGCGACGATCATGCGCGTCTCCATCGGCAGGTCGACGATCCGCTCCACCGCGAAGCCGCCACGCCCTAGCAGCCCGACGACCTCCTCGGTGGTGCGGTGGCGGCCGTCGCAGGCCATGAACAGGTGCACGTCCCAGAGCACCGACATCGGCGACGGTTCGCTGGCCGAGATGGTCCGCTCGATCACCACCACCCGGCCGTCCTCGGCCATCGCCTGGCGGCAGTTGCCGAGCAGGACGAGACTGGTGGCCTCGTCGAGGTCGCCGATGATCCGCGACAACAGGTAGAAGTCGCCGTTGGCCGGCACCTCGCGCAACATGTCGCCGCCCACCAGGCTGACACGCTCGCCCGCCAGCAGGCCGGCGAGGTTGTCGCGGGCCACGGCGAGCGAACCTTCGCGATCGAGCATCACCCCGCGTGCGCTGGGCTCGGCTTCCAGGATCACCTTGGTCAGTTCGCCGGAACCGCCACCGACGTCGACGAAGCAGCGCTCGCGGAAGTCCAGGAGACCGGGGATCTGGTGGAAGGCCAGGTTGCTCGCCTTCATCGCCAGCAGGAAGCGCCGGCCGGCGTCCGGACAGCGACGCAGGTAGGCATAGAAACTCTCGCCGAAGGCCAGCTCGAAGCCCGGCGTGCCGCCGAGCAGGGCTTCGTAGGCGTGGGTCCAGGCGGCATGGAACTCCTCGCCGTAGAACAGCACCATGTCGCGGAAGGAGCCGGGCGCTTCGCGCAGCAACTGGCTGGTGGGGGTGTTGGTGTAGCCGCCACGGGCATCGCCCTGGAATATCTCGAAGCCCACCAGCAGGCGCATCAGCCGGTGGATGCGTTCGGCATCGGAGCCGACCGCGGCGGCCAGGGCTTCGTCGGTGTCGACCCCGCTTTCGATCAGGTCGGCCAGCCCCAGCCGCGTGGCGGCGTAGACGCAACGCGACTTCCATTCCCCCGTAACAACTTGTATCAAATCGCGCGCAGCAGCAAGATTCGTATTGTTCATGTTTTATTCTCTCTCGTTACACATTTCTGTAACCCGAGAACTATCCGAGCGCTCTAACTCGCACTTTTCACCGCCATGGCGAAAAACACCACAGAACGCAAAAGTTCATTCGGATCATTGAGAAGAAAATGCGCCCACCCCTTGGGGCCAGCGCCACCTGGATCTCGGTGCAACAACAACTCTGGAATATTCGAAGCGCCCGTTCCAGAGCTATTCCCCGTCTATCGAAAGTACGAAATGACAACTTCGACACAGCCAGCGACGGTGCGGGGAAGCCCAGCTTAGCAATTCCGGATACCCTGTCTGGCACCTACCAGATCTTGTAGTTGAGCCGGCACGATCGTTCTGTGTTTTATGCAATCCACATCAGCGACCAGGGATGCTGGCTATTTGAACTACTTCACGGAATCACGCTGAAAGTCTCCGCGACCTCGTCCATCGCAACTTAACGAAAGCATTACGAACTCATTACCAAAAGGTTTCCAATGGAAACCCGACAGGGAATTTCTATTGCCTTTCGAAAAGTCGAAAACGCGAACGACGACATGTAACGCGGGATTTCAAGGCCCCTGTAAATAGTGTGCGCATCGAATCTCGCTCCTTTGCTGAGCGACGAACTCCCGCGCCTCGACGAATGACGACTGCCGCATGGAAGAAGTTTTCCCCCGGCATACCCGAGAGACCTCCCGGAGGCAGGCATGAGCGGCCAGCGCTACAGCGATACCCCGGTCGACATCCAGCGAATGCGGCGCCTGAATCGCGCCACGGTGGAGCGCTACATGGCGCTGAAGGGCGCCGAGCGGCTGCAGCGGCACCGCCTGTTCCACGCCGATGGCTGCGCCGGGAACTGGACCACCGACAGCGGCGAGCCCCTGGTTTTCCAAGGCCACGAGAGCCTGGCGCGGCTCGAGCACTGGCTCGAGGAGTGCTTTCCCGACTGGCAGTGGCACAACGTGCGGATCTTCGAGACCGACGATCCGAACCACTTCTGGGTGGAGTGCGACGGACGCGGCAAGGTGCTGCTGCCCGGCTACCCGGAGGGCTATTGCGAGAACCACTACATCCATTCCTTCGAACTCGAGAGCGGCCGGATAAAACGCAATCGCGAGTTCATGAACCCGTTGCAGAAGTTCCGCGCCCTGGGAATTCCCGTGCCTTCAATACAACGTGAAGGCCTTCCCAGTTCGAATGTCATCGACCGCCATGGAGTAGCAAAGATGCCCGACACGACCAGCCTTTCCAACTACAGCGAAACCGAGCAACTTCGCGAAAAGAATCGCGCCACCGTAGAAAAATACATGAATACCAAGGGCCAGGATCGCCTGCGCCGCCATGAACTTTTCGTCGAGGATGGTTGCGGCGGCCTGTGGACCACCGATACCGGCGAACCGATCGTCATTCGCGGCAAGGACAAACTTGCAGAACATGCCGTCTGGTCATTGAAATGTTTTCCCGACTGGGAGTGGTACAACATCAAGATATTCGGAACCGACGACCCCAATCATTTCTGGGTCGAATGCGATGGCCACGGCAAGATTCTCTTTCCAGGTTATCCCGAAGGTTATTACGAAAATCACTTCCTGCATTCCTTCGAACTCGAAGACGGCAAGATAAAACGCAACCGCGAGTTCATGAATGTATTCCAGCAACTGCGCGCCTTGAGCATTCCGGTTCCGGAAATAAAACGCGAAGGCATTCCCACTTGATCGAATCGATATCTCCGGCCGAAGGGGGACCCAGCATGGACGATCTATTGCAACGCGTACGGCGCTGCGAAGCGCTGCAGCAACCCGAGTGGGGCGATGCGTCGCGGCTGCGCGAGGTGCAGGCGTACCTGCGCGGCAGCCCGGCGCTGATCCGCGCCGGCGACATCCTGGCCCTGCGCGCGACCCTGGCGCGGGTGGCGCGCGGCGAGGCGCTGGTGGTGCAGTGCGGCGACTGCGCCGAGGACATGGACGACCACCATGCCGAGAACGTGGCGCGCAAGGCGGCGGTGCTGGAACTGCTGGCCGGCGCCCTGCGCCTGGCCGGCAAGCGCCCGGTGATCCGCGTCGGGCGCATCGCCGGGCAGTACGCCAAGCCGCGCTCCAAGCCGCACGAGCAGGTCGACGGGCAGACCCTGCCGGTCTACCGCGGCGACATGGTCAACGGCCGCGAGGCTCACGCCGAGCGGCGCCAGGCCGATCCGCAGCGGATCCTCAAGGGCTACGCGGCGGCGCGCAACGTCATGCGTCACCTGGGCTGGGACGCCGCTTCCGGGCAGGAGGCGAACGCCTCGCCGGTGTGGACCAGCCACGAGATGCTGCTGCTCGACTACGAGCTGGCGATGCTGCGCGAGGACGAGCAGCGCCGGGTCTACCTCGGCTCGACCCATTGGCCGTGGATCGGCGAACGCACCCGCCAGGTCGACGGCGCCCACGTGGCGCTGCTGGCCGAGGTGCTCAACCCGGTGGCCTGCAAGGTCGGCCCGGAGATCGGCCGCGAGCAGTTGCTGGCGCTCTGCGAGCGCCTCGATCCGCGCCGCGAGCCGGGGCGCCTGACGCTGATCGCGCGGATGGGCGCGCAGAAGGTCGGCGAGCGCCTGCCGCCGCTGGTGGAGGCGGTGCGCGCGGCCGGGCACCCGGTGATCTGGCTGAGCGACCCGATGCACGGCAACACCATCGTCGCCCCCTGCGGCAACAAGACCCGCCTGGTGCGCAGCATCGCCGAGGAGGTGGCGGCGTTCCGCCTGGCGGTGTCCGGCTCCGGCGGGGTGGCCGCCGGGCTGCACCTGGAGACCACCCCGGACGACGTCACCGAGTGCGTCGCCGATTCCAGCGGCCTGCACCAGGTCGGCCGGCACTACACCAGCCTCTGCGATCCGCGGCTCAACCCCTGGCAGGCGCTCAGCGCGGTGATGGCCTGGTCCGGCGCGCAGGCGAGCCCGAGCGCAACCTTCCCCCTGGAGACCGTGGCATGAGCGGCATTCCCGAAATCCTCGCCTATCCCTTGCCGACCGCCGGCCAGCTGCCGGCCAACCTGGCGCGCTGGAACCTGGAGCCGGCGCGCGCGGTGCTGCTGGTGCACGACATGCAGCGCTACTTCCTGCGCCCGCTGCCGGCGAGCCTGCGCGCCGACCTGGTGGCCAACGCCGCGCGACTGCGCCGCTGGTGCGCCGGGCAGGGCGTGCAGATCGCCTACACCGCCCAGCCGGGCAGCATGACCGAGGAGCAGCGCGGCCTGCTCAAGGACTTCTGGGGCCCGGGCATGCGCGCCAGTCCCGCCGACCGCGAGGTGGTCGAGGAGCTGGCGCCGGGGCCGGACGACTGGCTGCTGACCAAGTGGCGCTACAGCGCCTTCTTCCACTCCGACCTGTTGCAGCGCATGCGCGCCGCCGGCCGCGACCAGCTGGTGCTGTGCGGCGTGTATGCCCACGTCGGGGTGCTGATCTCCACGGTCGACGCCTACTCCAACGACATCCAGCCGTTCCTGGTGGCCGACGCCATCGCCGACTTCAGCGAGGCGCACCACCGCATGGCCCTGGAATACGCTGCCAGCCGCTGCGCGATGGTGGTCACCACCGACGAGGTGCTCGCATGAACGGCCTGCCCACATCGCTGCTGCAACGCCTGCTCGAGCGGCCGGCGCCGTTCGCCTTGCTCTACCGTCCGGAAAGCAATGGCCCGGGCCTGCTCGACGTGATCCGTGGCGAGGCGCACGAGCTGCGCAGCCTGGCCGAGCTGCCGCTGGACGAGCCCGGCGCCGGCCTGCCGCGCCACGACCTGCTGGCGCTGATTCCCTACCGGCAGATCGCCGAGCGCGGCTTCGAGGCGCTCGACGACGGCGCGCCGCTGCTGGCGCTGAAGGTCCTGGAGCAGGAGCTGCTGCCGCTGGAACAGGCCCTGGCGCTGCTGCCGAACCAGGCGCTGGCCCTGGACGAGGAAGGCTTCGACCTCGACGACGAGGAATACGCCGAGGTGGTCCGGCGGGTCATCGCCGACGAGATCGGCCGCGGCGAAGGCGCCAACTTCGTGATCAAGCGGCGCTTCCAGGCGCGCATCGACGGCTACGCCACGGCCAGCGCGCTGAGCTTCTTCCGCCAGTTGCTGCTGCGCGAGAAGGGCGCCTACTGGACCTTCATCATCCACACCGGCGAACGCACCCTGGTCGGCGCCTCGCCCGAGCGGCACATCAGCGTGCGCGACGGCCTGGCGGTGATGAACCCGATCAGCGGCACCTACCGCTATCCGCCGAGCGGGCCGGACCTGGCCGAGGTCATGGAATTCCTCGACAACCGCAAGGAAGCCGACGAGCTGTACATGGTGGTCGACGAGGAACTGAAGATGATGGCGCGGATCTGCGAGGACGGCGGCCGGGTGCTCGGACCCTACCTCAAGGAGATGGCGCACCTGGCGCACACCGAGTACTTCATCGAGGGCCAGAGCAACCGCGACGTGCGCGAGATCCTGCGCGAGACGCTGTTCGCCCCGACCGTCACCGGCAGCCCGCTGGAAAGCGCCTGCCGGGTGATCCGCCGCTACGAGCCGCAGGGGCGCGGCTACTACAGCGGGGTCGCGGCGCTGATCGGCGGCGACGGCCAGGGCGGGCGCACGCTGGACTCGGCGATCCTGATCCGCACCGCCGAGATCGAGGCCGACGGTCGCCTGCGCATCGGCGTCGGCTCGACCATCGTGCGCCACTCCGATCCCCGCGGCGAGGCCGCGGAAAGCCGCGCCAAGGCCTCCGGGCTGATCGCCGCGCTGAAGAGCCAGGCACCGCAGCGCCTGGGCTCGCATCCGCACGTGGTGGCGGCGCTGGCCAGCCGCAACGCGCCGATCGCCGACTTCTGGCTGCGCGGCGCCAGCGAGCGCCAGCAGTTGCAGGCCGACCTCTCCGGACGCGAGGTGCTGATCGTCGACGCCGAGGACACCTTCACCTCGATGATCGCCAAGCAGCTCAAGTCGCTGGGCCTGGCGGTGAACGTGCGCGGCTTCCAGGAGCCGTACTCGTTCGACGGCTACGACCTGGTGATCATGGGCCCCGGCCCGGGCAACCCCACCGAGGTCGGCCAGCCGAAGATCGGCCACCTGCACCTGGCCATCCGTTCGCTGCTCAGCGAGCGCCGGCCGTTCCTCGCCGTGTGCCTGAGCCACCAGGTGCTGAGCCTGTGCCTGGGCCTGGACCTGCAACGCCGGCAGGAGCCCAACCAGGGCGTGCAGAAACAGATCGACCTGTTCGGCGCCGCCGAGCGCGTCGGCTTCTACAACACCTTCGCCGCGCGCGCCCTGCAGGACCGCATCGAGATCCCCGAGGTCGGCCCGATCGAGATCAGCCGCGACCGCGAGACCGGCGAGGTCCATGCCCTGCGCGGGCCGCGCTTCGCCTCCATGCAATTCCACCCCGAATCGGTGCTGACCCGCGAGGGTCCGCGCATCATCGCCGACCTGCTGCGCCACGCGCTGGTCGAGCGGCGGCCCTGAGCCAGGAGACCCCATGCACAGATATGTCGTGATAGACGCCTTCGCCAGCGAACCGCTGCAAGGCAACCCGGTGGCGGTGTTCTTCGACTGCGACGACCTCAGCGGCGAGCGCATGCAGCGCATGGCGCGGGAGATGAACCTGTCGGAGAGCACCTTCGTGCTCCGCCCGCAAGAGGACGGCGACGCGCGCATCCGCATCTTCACCCCGGTCAACGAACTGCCGTTCGCCGGCCACCCGCTGCTGGGCACCGCCATCGCCCTGGGCGCCGAGACCGACAAGGACAGCCTGTTCCTGGAGACCAGGATGGGCACCGTGCCCTTCACCCTGGAGCGCCAGGACGGCAAGGTGGTGGCCTGCAGCATGCGGCAGCCGATCCCCACCTGGGAGCACTTCGGCCGCCCGGCCGAGCTGCTCGCCGCCCTCGGCCTGAAGGGCTCGACCTTTCCCATCGAGGTCTACCGCAACGGCCCGCGCCACGTCTTCGTCGGCCTGGAGAGCGTCGCCGCGCTGTCCGCGCTGCACCCCGACCACCGCGCCCTGTGCGACTTCCCGGACCTGGCGGTGAACTGCTTCGCCGGCGCCGGGCGGCACTGGCGCAGCCGCATGTTCTCGCCGGCCTACGGCGTGGTCGAGGACGCCGCCACCGGCTCCGCCGCCGGGCCGCTGGCGATCCACCTGGCGCGCCACCGGCAGATCCCCTACGGGCAGCAGATCGAGATCCTCCAGGGCGTCGAGATCGGCCGGCCGTCGCGCATGTACGCGCGCGCCGAGGGCGCCGGCGAGCGGGTCTCGGCGGTGGAAGTGTCGGGCAACGGCGCGGCCTTCGCCGAAGGCCGGGCCTACCTGTGAACCCCCAGAGCAAAGGAGCGCCGCCATGGGCGTGAACCCGAACATCTCCGAGTCCCTCACCGGGACCATCGAAGCCGCCTTCCCGGAGTTCGAGGCGCCGCCGGCGAACCCCATGCAGGTGCTGCGCAACTGGCTGGAACGCGCCCGCCGCTATGGCGTGCGCGAGCCGCGGGCGCTGGCCCTGGCCACGGTCGACGGGCAGGGCCGGCCATCGACGCGGATCGTGGTGATCGCCGAGCTCGGCGAGCGCGGGGTGGTGTTCGCCACCCACGCCGACAGCCAGAAGGGCCGCGAACTGGCGCAGAACCCCTGGGCCTCGGGAGTGCTGTACTGGCGCGAGAGCAGCCAGCAGGTGATCCTCAACGGCATCGCCGAACGCCTGCCCGACGCACGCGCCGACGCCCAGTGGCTGAGCCGCCCGTACCAGACCCACCCGATGTCCATCGCCTCGCGGCAGAGCCAGACCCTCGCCGACATCCACGCCCTGCGCGCCGAGGCCCGCCGCCTGGCCGAAACCGCCGGCCCGCTGCCGCGCCCGCCGGGCTATTGCCTGTTCGAGCTGTGCCTAGAGTCGGTGGAGTTCTGGGGCAACGGCACCGAGCGCCTGCACGAACGCCTGCGCTACGACCGCGACGAGGGAGGCTGGAGGCACCGCTACCTGCAACCGTGACGATGCCGTAGCGCCGGCGTTTCACGGCGGATAACCGCACGCGGTTATTCGCCCTACGCGGCCTCGGAGCCCACCCGGTTCACGGTGGATAACCGCACGTGGCCTCGGAGTCCGGCCGTAGGGCGAATAACGCCACCGGCGTTATCCGCCGCTGCTCCGGCGTTTCACGGCGGATGATCGCAAGCGCTCATCCGTCGCAGCCGAACATCCATCGATTCGAACACTCGAGAAAAGGAAGCACCCATGAGCGAACCCATCGATATCCTCATCGCCGGCGCCGGCATCGGCGGCCTCAGTTGCGCCCTGGCCCTGCACCAGGCCGGCATCGGCAAGGTCACGCTGCTGGAAAGCAGCAGCGAGATACGCCCCCTCGGCGTCGGCATCAATATCCAGCCGGCGGCGGTCGAGGCCCTCGCCGAACTGGGCCTCGGCCCGGCGCTGGCGGCAACCGCCATCCCCACCCACGAGTTGCGCTACATCGACCAGAGCGGCGCCACGGTGTGGTCCGAGCCGCGCGGGGTGGAAGCCGGCAACGCCTATCCGCAGTACTCCATTCACCGCGGCGAACTGCAGATGATCCTGCTCGCCGCGGTGCGCGAACGCCTCGGCCAACAGGCGGTACGCACCGGCCTCGGCGTGGAGCGCATCGAGGAGCACGACGGCCGCGTGCTGATCGGTGCCCGCGACGGACACGGCAAGCCCCAGGCGCTCGGTGCCGATGTGCTGGTCGGCGCCGATGGCATCCATTCGAAGGTGCGCGCGCACCTGCATCCCGACCAGGGGCCGCTGTCCCATGGTGGGATCACCATGTGGCGCGGCGTCACCGAGTTCGACCGCTTCCTCGACGGCAAGACCATGATCGTCGCCAACGACGAGCACTGGTCGCGCCTGGTCGCCTACCCCATCTCGGCGCGCCACGCGGCCGAAGGCAAGTCGCTGGTGAACTGGGTGTGCATGGTGCCGAGCGCCGCCGTCGGCCAGCTCGACAACGAGGCCGACTGGAACCGTGACGGGCGCCTGGAAGACGTGCTGCCGTTCTTCGCCGACTGGGACCTGGGCTGGTTCGACATCCGCGACCTGCTGACCCGCAACCAGTTGATCCTGCAGTACCCGATGGTCGACCGCGATCCGCTGCCGCACTGGGGCCGGGGACGCATCACCCTGCTCGGCGACGCTGCTCACCTGATGTATCCGATGGGCGCCAACGGCGCCTCGCAGGCGATCCTCGACGGCATCGAGCTGGCCGCCGCGTTGGCGCGCAACGCCGACGTGGCCGGGGCCCTGCGCGAATACGAGGAGGCGCGGCGGCCGATGGCCAACAAGATCATCCTGGCCAACCGCGAACGGGAAAAAGAGGAATGGGCCGCTGCCTCGCGGCCGAAAACCGAGAAGAGCGCGGCGCTGGAGGCGATCACCGGCAGCTACCGCAACCAGGTGGAACGGCCGCGCTAGCAAGGCCGGGCAGGCCGCCGCGCCTGCCCTCTCCCAGCTCTCCCGCGAGCGGGAGAGGTGGCGTCCGTGCGGTGCCGGGCGCAGCGCTCCTATCGGCAGCGCCTCAGGCCTCTTCCGCCCGCCCCTTCCACTCCCCGCGCCCTTCGCGGGCCTGCAGTCGCAGGGCGAGCAGCAGGGCCAGCACCGCCAGGGCGCTGCCGCTGAGGAAACCGCCGGCGTAGCCGATCTGTGCGGTGAGGCTGACCAGGAACGAAGATGCCAGCATCTCGCCGAGGTCGCGGGTGCTCTGCACCGCGGTGACGTCGGTGCCGGCCTGATCGCCCTGGCCGGCGAAGCGCATCGCCGCGGTGAGGATCGCCACCGAGGTGATGCCGGTGGCCAGCGAGCCGATCAGCACGCAGGCCCAGGCCAGTCCTTCGCTCAGCGCCAACCAGCGGCTGGCCTGCAGATACCAGAGCAGCGCCGAGCAGCCGGCGAGCACCACGCCGAGGGCGAAACCGCGCCACAGGCCGATCCGCCGGACCAGCCAGGCGCCGCCGCCGCAACCGAGGAATACCGTGACCAGGCCGCCGCTCATACCCAGCCGGCCGATGTCCTGCAAGGACCAGCCGGCATCGCTGAGGTACAGCTTGGAGAGGCCGAAGCCGGATACCGCGGTCATCGCCGACAGCAGCGCCAGCGCCAGCAGCGAAGGCGCCAGCGGCCGACGCAGGAAGCGCAGCAGGCTGGCCTTGGCGGCCGGCGCCGGGGGTAGTTCGTGGGGATCGCCACGGCCCAGGGCGAGCACGCAGCACAGGCTTGCCAGCGGCACGCAGGCCATGACCAGGAAGGCTGCGCGCGGGCCGAAGTGGCCGGCAAGGATCAGGCTGCCGGCGCCACCGCCGAAGAAGCCGATCATCACCCCGGCGATCTGCACCGCGTTGACCTTGGCCAGCAGCTCACCGCTGAAGTGCTCGGCCGCCATGCCGTCGGTGGCGATGTCCTGGGTCGCGCTGGCCAGCGAAGCCAGCGCCAGCAGGCCGACCGCCCAGCCGGCGCTGGCCACGCCGAGGCCGAGCGCCGCCAGGCCGAGCAGGCAGGCGAGGACGAGGCACTGCATCGGCAGGATCCAGCTGCGCCGCCGGCCGAGCCGGCGCGACCAGTGGTTGTCGACCCAGGGCGCCCAGAGGAACTTGACCACCCACGGCAGCCCAACCAACGGCAGGAAGGCCAGCGCCTGCAACGGCGCGCCGTCCTGGCGCAGGAGGGTGGGCAGGGCGTCCATCGCCAGGCCGATGGGTATGCCCTGGGACAGGTAGAGCAACGCCAGGGTGATGACCAGGCGACGGTGGCGATACAGCTCAAGCATGGCGGTCTCCGGGGAGGCGGGAAGGAATGGCGGGCGCCTGCGGGCGGCGGGCAGCGAACCGCCGGGGCATCAGAAGGTGCCCCGCAGGCTGACGTTGAAGCTGCGCGGCTCGCCGTAGCGGTTGTTCCAGTTGGGGTTGGACAGGCTCTGGTAATAGGTGCGGTCGAACAGGTTGTTGACGTTGACCGCCGCCGTCCAGTGCTCGTCGACCCTGTAGCCCAGGCGCAGGTTGACCAGCGCATAACCGCCCTGGCGCATGTCCACGCCGCGATAGTCGACGCTGTAGTCGCTCTGCGCCTGGACCCCGCCGCCGACGCTCCAGCGCCGGTCCTGCCAGGGCAGGTCGTAGTTGCTCCACAGGCGCAGCAGGTGCCGCGGGGTGAAGGTGGAATAGCGCGTACCCGAATCGACCTGGCTGTCCTTGAGGTACTCGGTGCTGGTGTAGGTGTAGCCCGCCGACAGGCTCCAGTAGGGCGTCAGGTAGCCGGTGCCTTCGAGTTCGAAGCCCTGGCTGCGGACCTTGCCGCCACTGATGTAGTACGGGTTGTTCGGCGGTCCGGGATGGTCCGGATCCTCCTGCGGGTTGTTCTCCAGGTCGATGCGGAACGCCGCCAGCGACAGGTTCAGGCGGCCATCGGCCAGCTCGCCCTTGATCCCGGTCTCGTAGGTCTTGCCTTCCACCGGGCGCAACGGTTCGCTGTTCCAGGTCTGGCGGTCCTGCGGCTGGTAGACCTCGGCATAGCTGGCGTACCACGACCAGTCGCGGGCGAAGTCCCAGATCAGGCCGCCGTAGGGGGTGAACTGGCGGCCCGGCTTGAAGCGGGTCGCCGGGGTGTCCTGGTCCCACCAGCTTTCGCGGCCGCCGAGCACCAGGGTCAGCGGCTCGGCCAGCTTGATCCGGCCCAGGGCATAGATGCCCTTCTGGGTGGTCGTGGTGGTGCCAGGCGAGCGATATGCGCCGATCTGCGGACGCGGCACGCTGTGCGGATCCCAGCGGTAGACGTTGACCGGGGTTTCCGCCAGGTTGAGGAGTTGCGCGGTGTCCTGGCGGGTCTCGCCCTGGGCGTAGGTGATCCCGCCGAGCAGTTCGTGGGTCAGGCCGAACAGTTGCAGCGGCCCGTTGAGGTTGGCGTCGAGGCTGCGCTGGATGCTCTTGAACTTGTAGGCGGCGCCCATCAGCCGGCCGCCATCGCCGGTCTGCGGGTCGATGGCGCCGAGCGAGCCGGCGTAGCGCAGGCGCGAGTCGGCTTCCTGGTATTCGGCGCTGACCTTGCCCTTCCAGCCGCCGCCCAGTTGCTGCTCCAGGGAGCCGAAGGCGCGGTAGGTATCCCACTTGAAGCGGTCCCAGTCGACGTCCAGGTAGGTATCGCGGGACAGCCCGAGGCTGGAACCGTCCTTGGCCATCGGCACACCGGCCATGTTGGTGATCGAGTCGATGTGCTGGTACTGCGCGCCGACGGTGAGCAGGGTGTCGGGACTCAGGTCGAACTCGGTCACCCCGTAGAGCAGGCGGGTGCCCTGGTCGGCCACGTCGTAGAAATAGTCGCGGTCCTCGTAGGCCGCCACCGCGCGGCCGCGCACGTTGCCGCTGGCGTTCAGCGGGCCGCCGACATCGACCTCGGCGCGATAGCGGTCCCAGCGCCCGGCGCTGAGCGTGGTGCTGGCGGCGAACTCGCGCTGCGGGCGCTTGCGCACCAGGTTGACGGTGGCCGCCGGGTTGCCGGTGCCGTGCAGCAGGCCGTTGGAGCCGCGGAGAATCTCCACCCGCTCGTAGATCGCCATGTCCTGCGGCGAGCTGGCGGTGTTGCCGAGCAGCGCCGGCACCCCGTCCAGTTCGAAGGAGTCGACCTTGAAGCCGCGCACGTAGTAGGCGGTGGTCAGCAACTGGAACGGCTGCACGGTGACCCCGGTGGCCTGCTGCATGGCCTCGTCGAGGCTGAACAGGTTCTGCTGCTCGAGGCGCTCGCGGTCGATGACGCTGGCCGACTGTGGGATTTCCCGTGGCTTGAGCGGCATCTTGCCCAGGGTGGTCACCCCCGGCGGCTGGCTGGCGGAAGTGCCTTCGCCGCTGATCACCATGTCCGGCAGCTCCGTCTCGCCGTCCTTGCGCGCGTCGGCCACGGCCATCGCCAGCGGGCTCAGCGCCAGCAGCAGGCCCAGGCACAGCGGGGCATGCCGAGTAGGGGCGATGCCCTGGCGTCCCTTGTTCACCTTCGTCTCCGTCTTCATCGTTCGACAGCCTCGGGGATATACGATTTGATAATGCTTATCATTATGAAGAATTCATCCCCCGGGCTTTTTCGATTGCCGGCCTTTCTCTATCGATCCACGGCCGACGTGGAACTTTCCCCCGCCGCCGCGCCGGCGAAAGCGGCGTACCAGGCATCGCCGGCACTCAGCCCGGCATGCTCGCCACGCGCGCGCAGGCGGCCCTCCTCCAGCACCAGCACCTGGTCGGCGAGGCGCGCCAGCGCCGGGCGATGGGTCACTACCAGCAGGGTGCGGCGGCCACGCAACCCGAGCAGGCTGCGCAGCACCTGCGCCTCGCTGGCGGCATCGAGGCTCGCGGTGGGTTCGTCGAGCAGCAGCAGCGGCGCCGTCGAAAGCAGGCCGCGCGCCAGGCACAGGCGCTGCCGCTGGCCGCCGGAAAGCAGCGCGCCGCCGGGGCCGACATCGCTGTCCCAGCCCTGCGGCCAGGCCTCGATCTCTTCCAGCAGGCCAACCGCCCGCGCCACCTCCCGGAGCGCCTGGAGATCGGCGTCGGGTCGCGCCATGCGCAGGTTCCAGGCGACGCTGCCGCGGAACAGGCCGTTGTCCTGGAATACCAGGTTGCGACTGGCGGCGAGGGTCGTTTCGCTCAACCGGCGGACATCCACGCCACCCAGCAGGACGCGCCCGCCGTCGGCGTCGTGGAGCCGCCCGAGCAGCGCCAGCAGGCTGCTCTTGCCGGCCCCGGAGGGGCCGACGAGGACGTTCAGCGAGCCCGGCTCCAGCCTCAGGGAAATGTCCTCGAGCAGAGCGCGGCCATCTTCCAGGCGCAGATCCAGGGCCTCGGCCACCAGGCTGGCGTCGTGCGGCCGCTCGCCCGGCTCGGGGCTGCGCAGCGGAGCCAGGGCGAACACCCGCAGCAGGCTGTCCAGCGCCTGCCAGGCGCCGCGCAACGCCTGGTCGAGATGGGTGAGCTGGGCCAGCGGCTCGATGAAGCGCACCAGCAGCACCAGCACCGCCACCAGTCGCGCGCCGTCCAGCCATTGCCGCTCCACCGCCCAGGCGCCGCCGAGCAGGGCGAAGGCGAACGCCGCCTGCACCGCCAGGGCGAAGCCGAGCCCACTGGGCAGGCTGCGCCGCAACAGTTCCAGGGTACTGCGATGGAGACTGCGCAAGGCCTCTTCCAGGCCCTGGCGAGCGACGCTTTCGCGCTGTGCCGCGCGCAGCAGCGGCTGGCGTTCGGCGAATGCCTGCAACTGCCGCGCGGCGTCGCGCTCGGCGGTCAGCCGGGCATCCTCCGCCGCCAGATTGCGCCGCCCGCTCCAGCGCAACAGCGCGGCGAGGACGGCACCGGCAAGTAGCAGGCCGAGGGCGATGGACGGGTCGATCAGGAACAGCCCGAGGATCACCCCGAGCGGCGTCACCAGCGCGGCGATCAGCGGCCCCAGCAGGTGCGCCGGGATGCCCATCGCCTGCAGCACCGGACCGCGCAGCAGGCCTTCGGCCGGCGCGACCCGGCGCAGCGCCGGCGGCGCCAGGCGCGGCAAGCGCGCCACCAGGCTGCGCACCAGCCCGGCCGCCAGCGAGCCGCCGGCGGCGAAACCGCGACGCAGGGCCAGGTACTGCACCAGCGCCTGCGCCAGGCTCAGGCCGAGCAACGCGGCGACCCAGCGCCAGGGCAGCGCGCCCTCGGCGAACCAGGCCTCGACCAGCGGCACCAGCAATACGCCGCAGGCGGCGTCCAGCAGCGCCGCCAGGACCGCCCAGGCGCTCGCCCGGCGCAACGCGGCACGGCAGTCCTCGGGCAGGGCGCGCATTCGTTCGAACAGGTTCATGCCGCCACCTCAGTGCCGCTCTGTTCGCGCCACAAGCGCGCATAGGTACCGTCCGCCGCCAACAGCGCCGCATGCTCGCCGCGTTCGACCAGACGACCGTCGGCCAGCACCAGGATCAGGTCGGCATCGCTGACTTCGGCCAGGCGATGGGCGACGATCACCCGGGTCCGGCCGCCGCCGCGCTCGCGCAGGTTGCGCAGCACTTGCCGGGCGGTCCGCGGATCCAGCGCCGAGGTCGGCTCGTCGAGCAGCAACAGGCGCGCCGGCGATAGCAGCGCACGGGCCAGGGCCAGTCGTTGCAGTTCGCCGCCGGACAGTTGCAGGTCGCGTCCCGGCACGCTGTCATAGCCGCGCGGCAGGGCCATGATGCGCTCGTCGAGACAGGCGTCGCGGGCCGCCTGGCGAATCTCCTGGAGATCGGCATCGGGGCGGAACAGGGCGATGTTGTCGGCCAGGGATATCTCCAGCGCCGCCGCCTGCTGGCCGACCAGCGCGAGATGCCGGTGGCGCATGGCCGAAGGCATGTCCCGCAGCGCCACGCCGCCGACCCGCAGTTCGCCGCGTGTCGCGTCCATGTGGCGCGCCAGCAGGTGCAGCAGGGTGCTCTTGCCGGAACCCGAAGGGCCGACCAAGGCCACCAGGCTGCCGTCGGCCAGTTCCAGGTCGATGTCGGCGAGGACCTCGCGGTCGTCGTAGGCGTGGCCGAGGCCACGCAGCGAGACCGAACCGTCGGCAGGCTCGGTGGCGCATCGTCCCTCCTCCAGCGGCGGCTGGTCGAACACCTGTTGCAGGCGCTCGGCGGCGGCGCGTGCGCTGATCAAGGCGTCGCCGCCGTGGCCGAGGGCCTGCACCGGCGCCGCCAGCGCCCGCAACAGGAGCAGGAAGGCGCAGGCCTGGCCGAGCGCCAGGGGCATGCCGAGGGCGTCCAGGGCCAGCGCGCCGAGCAGGACCCAGGCCAGCAGCCAGGGCGTCGCCAGTTGCACGTAGACCAGCGCGGCGAGATGCCCGACCCGCGACACCCAGGCGCCGAACGCCGCGCCGAAGTCCGCCGCCGCGGCCTCGACACCCCGCTGCACGCCGGCCCCGGGGTACTGCCGGGCGAGCAGCAGGTTGTGGGCGAACTCGCCGTATTCCGCCGAGAGCGCCTCCAGCGCCGCGTTGCGCCGCAGCACCTGCTCGCGGTAGCGCGCCGAGCGCAGCAGCAGGAAGCCGGCGACGGCCATTACCAGCGGCAGCAGGCAGAACAGCAACAGCCAGGGTTGCAGCCAGGCCAGCCAGAGCAGCGCGACCAGCGGCACCACCAGCAGGTTGCTGAGATCGTTGGGAGCGTGCGCGATCAGTTGGTGCAGGGCCCGCACGTCCTGCTCCACCAGGCGCGCCACGCCGTCCGGGCCCTGGCGGCCGAACCAGTCCAGCGGCAGCCGTTGCAGGTGCGCCAGCAGGCGCAGGCGCAGGTCGTTGCAGAGGTCCGCGTCGACCCGGTGGGCCAGGTGCGCGGCCAGCGCCTGGCAGAACAGCCAGGCCAGCACCGCCAGCAGCACCAGGGCCAGCAGCGCCGGCTGCGCCTGGCCGCGCGCCAGCGGCTCGGCGAGCCAGGCGAGAAGCATCCAGGGCAACAGCGAGCAGAGCCCGGCCAGGGCCTGCAACCCCATGGCCGCCGCCAGCCGCCAGCGATAGGTGCGCAGCAGGCGCCACAGCACCGGGGTCACGAGGCTTGCTCCAGCACCTGTTCCAGGCTCGCCGGCGCCAGCGACGCCGGCGGCGCCTCGGGGAAGCCAAGGCGCTCGCCGATCCGCTGCCACAGGGCGGCGACCTCCAGGCTGCGTTGGTTGCGCCGACGCACCGCGTCGCCGTCGGCGAGCAGCGCCAGCGCCTCGGCCGCCGCCGCCGGCCACAGGCGCTGGTGCACCTGGGCCCAGCTGCACGGTTCGGCATACCAGAGCTGGGCGCTGGGCAGCGGTTCACCGGGTATCTCGTCGAACAGCGCGAACAGGCCGTCGTCATCCTCGGCCGGTACCGCCACCGCAGGCGTCCACAACAACGGGCCATGGGGGCTGAGCAGGCTCAACGTGCCACGGTCGGTGGTCAGGCTGACGCGTTGCAACAGGGTCATGCGCCCGTCGTCGGCGGCCGCCAGTTCGTTGAGCACGTGCAGGCTCAACGGCACTTCCGCCAGCACCAGGGATAATCCGCGCATCGCCGACAGGTCGCTCGATGGCGATTCCAGCGACCAGGGGCCGACGCCCTCCAGCAACGCGGCGAGGATGTCCAGGGTGGCGAAGCCGACCTGCACCCCGCAGGCCGCGTCCAGGTGGCGGATGCCGCGCCGGCGGTGCAACTGGCGGCCCAGTTCGATGAAACGCGCCACCGCCGGCAACTGCGGATAGAAGGTGTTGAGCAGGCAGCGCCGGCCCAGGCGCTCGGCGCTGCGCAGCAGGTCCTGCCATTCGCGCGGCAGCAACGGGTGCTCGATCAGCACGTCGATGCCGCGCGCCATCAGCGCCTCGGCCAGCGCCGGGCCCTGCTCGCCGCGCGCCGCGCCGCCGACCGCGACGCAGGCCAGGCGGACATCGTCCGGCAGCGCCTCGACCTCGCGCCAGGACTCCACCCCGAGACGCTCGGCCAGCGCCCGCGAACGCCGGCTGCCCTGGCCAAGGATGCCGCGCAGGACGAAGCGTGGATCGGCGGCGACGCCGGCGGCATAGAACTGGCCGAACCGGGAACCGGCGACCACCACGGAACGGACGTCGCTCATCGACTCGCCTCCTCTGGCATGGGTTGGGACAGGGATTGCGCCAGGGCCTCGCCCAGGCAGTCGAAGTGCCCGCCGGGCACCTCGTGGATGCCGCACGCGCCGAGCGCGACGGTCCGCCAGTGGTTCGCCAGGGCCTCGGCATAGCGCGGCACCAATGGGTTGCCGGCGTCCGGCACGAACAGCCGCAGGGCGCCGACGTAGGGCTCCGGCGCCTCGGCCTGGCTGGCACGCACCGAGTGGCAGAACAGGCGGTAGAGGGTGTCGCGCTCGACGCTGGCGGCGTCGGCGCTACCGCTGGCCGCCTGCAGCACGCGGCCGCGCAGGGCGACGAGATCGGCCAGGCCCGGTAGCCCCGCCAGCGCCTCGGCGCCCAGACGTTCCGGTGTCTGCGCGAGCGCCGCCTGCACCGCCTGGCCAAGACGCTCCGGCGCGGGGAAGCCGAGCGTCGCGGTATCCAGGCCCAATGTGGCGGCGAAGCTGAACAACAGCAGGCGCTCGTCGTCCACCCGGTAGGGAATCCGGTAGCTGGAGACGATATCCAGCTGGCGTACGCGCACCCCGCGCTGGACCAGGGACTTGGCGGTCTCCAGGGCGACCAGCCCGCCGGAGCAGTAGCCGAGCAGGTCGACCTCGCGCAGCCCGGCGCCGTGGAGCGCCTCGGCGTAGCGGCGGCCGAGGCAGGCGTTGAGATGCTCGGCGGGGATCGCCAGGTAGGCGTCGCTGTCATGCACGGCCAGCCCCAGCAACGGCCGCCCCTCACCCAGGGCGCGAAGCAGCGGGCGGTACGGCAGCAGCGTGCCGAGGCCTTCGTGGACCAGCACCCGCGGCACGCCCTCGCCGGGCACCAGGCGCACCAGCGGATCGAGCGCCACCGCCCCCTCGGCGAGCGGTGCGCGCGACAGGCCGGCGTGCACCGGGGCGACGCCGCGCGACGCTGCCAGGGCTGGCCCGCGGCCCTCTTCCGGCGCGCCGCGCAGGCGCTCGGCCAGGCCGCGCGGGGTCGGCTGGCTGAGCGCCCAGCGCAGCAGGCGATCGAACGGATGTCGGCGGGCGCTTTCCAGGCGTTCGCGCAAGCGGGCGATCAACTGGGCGATCAACAGCGAGTCGCCGCCGGCGGCGAAGAAGTCTTGCTCGACACCCAGCGACGGGTTGTCCAGCACCTCGCGCCAGAGCGCCAGCAGCGCATTCTCCAGTTCGTCGGCCGGCGCCTGCGCGACGCCACGCCGAAGGTCCGCCTGGGGCTGGCGGGCAAAGCCGGTCAGGGCCTTGCGGTCGATCTTGCCGTTGCCGGTGACCGGCAGGCGTTCGAGCACGCGCAACTGCGCCGGGAGCATGTAGCGCGGCACCCGCGCTTCGACGAAGGCCAGCAGCTCGGCCGGCTCCAGGCGGGCGCGGTCGGTCTTGCAGCGGGCCAGCAGGACATCGTAGCCAAGCAGGTCGAGAGCGCTGCCGGGCGGGACCACGCCGCAAGCCAGGTCGCCGCTCTGTCCCGCCAGCCACTCCAGCCATTGCCCGGTGTGGACGAACAGTTGCCGGCGCTCGTCGCGGAGGTCGCGCGGGTTTTCCATCATCAGGCTCTGGCTGACGCTGATCTCGTTGTGCTCGCGCGTCAGTTCCTGGATCGCCAGCCAGGCGTCGGCGCCCAGCAGCTCGCGCAGACCGGCCAGCAGCGCCGGGGTGTCCAGCGCGTTGTTCAGCGCCCCGGAGCTGAGCAGGATATCCACCGAGTGCGGCGCCACGCCCTGGTCGAGGAGATCGCCGTTCATGTCGAAGCGGCCGAAGCGTACCCACGGCTGGTCGGCGAAGCGCTCGCGGGCGGCGGCGAGGAAGTAGCTGGAAACGTCGGTGAACAGGTAGTCCACCTCCACCCCTCGCTGCACCAGCGGCGCCAACCGGGCAATCACCGCGCGGCTGGCGGCGGCGGTACCGGCGCCCAGCTCCAGCAGGCGCCAGCGCCGTTGCGGCTGGCGCTCGACGATCGCGGCAATGGCCTCGGCCATCGCCGCGTGCAGCGCCTGGGCATGCAGGCCCTGGCTGTACATGGCCTCGGCGATGCGCGCCGAGCCCTGCGGGAACATCAGAGCCGCGGGGCTGATCCGCCCGGCCAGTTGCTCGCCGAGGGATTGCGCGCTATCGCGCAGGTAGGCGACCAGCTCGGCCGGCCAGAGCGCCTCCGGCGCGCAGCCGGCGAACGCCGCCCAGGCGTCCTCCGGACTCTGCGCGGGACGCTCGGCGCAGCCCAGCCAGCCGTCACCCCCGGCGCGCAGGTAGCCGCCCTCCTCCAACTGGCGCAACCAGTGGCGCAGCAGGCGCTGGCGCTTCTCGGCGATACCCAGGCGCTGGCAGAGGGTGGCGAAATCCAGCGGCGTCGCGCTGGCGAACAGCCCGCTGCCGGCCAGCCAGGCGGCCAACGAGGCGAGGCAGGCGCGGTCGAGTGCGGCCACCGCCGCGGCGATGTCCTCCTCGCTGCCCCAGTCGCGGCGCAACGCCTGGGCCGCCCGCTGGCGCACCGCGTCGAGCGCCGTACGCGGATCCTCGCCAGCCTCCGCCGACGCATGCAGGGTGACGAAGCTGGCCAGGCTGCGCTCGTGGGTCTCGCCGAGCACCACGGTGGCCGCCAGGTTGACCTGCGGATGGGCGCACAGCGCGGCGTCCAGTTCGGCCAGTTCGATGCGGTGGCCGCGAATCTTCACCTGGTCGTCCTCGCGGCCGAGGAACTCGATGCTGCCGTCGGCCAGGTAGCGGCCGAGGTCGCCGGTGCGATACAGGCGGCGCCCATCGGGATGACGGACGAAGCGTTCGGCGGTGCGCTGCGGATCGCCGGCGTAGCCGAGCGCCAGGCCCACCCCGCCGATGTGGATCTCGCCGCGCACGCCCGGCGGGCAGCGTCGCCCGCGGGCATCCAGGACTTCCACGCTCTGCCCACGCAGGGCACGGCCATAAGGAATGCTGGCCAGCTCGGTGTGCTGCGGGCGGATCGGCTGCTCGATCGACCAGATCGCCGCCTCGGTGGCGCCGCCCAGGCTGAACAGCGCGCTGTCCGGCCAGCGCCGCCACCAGCGGGTCGGCAGGCTGACCGGAATCCAGTCGCCGGACCAGAGCACGCAGCGCGGTCCCGGCAGGTGGCGTTGCGGCTCGCTCTCCAGGTAATCGATGAGCATCTGCCCCTGGGCCGGCACCGAGTTCCACAGGGTGATGGCGTGGCGTTCCAGCAGTTCCGCCCAGTGCGATGGATCGCTGCCGCGCGCCGGGTCCGGGAGGACCACCTGGGCCCCCGCCGCGGTGGCGCCGAAGAAGTCGTAGACCGAGAGGTCGAAGCTCAGCTCGGCGAGGCCGAGGACGCGGTCGTTGGCATCGACGCCGTAGCGCTGGTTGATGTCGAGCAGGGTGTTGCATACCGCCGCATGGCTGAGCATCACGCCCTTGGGCGTGCCGGTGGAGCCGGAGGTGTAGATCACGTAGGCGAGGTCGTCCGCCGCCACCTCCGCCGCGGGCGGCGGCGGCCAGTCGCTGTCGGCGGCCAGCCGGTCGATGGCCACGCAGGCGCAGCCGGCGTCCGGGACATCGCTTTCCAGGCAGACCAGCGCGACCACTTCGGCGCTGGCGAGGATCGCCTGGCGACGCAGCGGCGGCTGGCGGATGTCCACCGGCACATAGGCGGCGCCGGCCTGGAGGATGCCGAGCACCGCGACCAGTTGCGCGGCGCTTTTCGGCAGCATCACCGCGACCCGCCGGCCACGGCCCGCGCCGTGCGCTTCCAGGGCCCGGCGCAGGGCGCTGGCATGCTGGGCGACCTGGCGGTAGCTGTAGCTGCCGGCGGCATCGTGGATCACCGTGGCGTCGGGGGTCAGCAGGGCACGCTCGGCGAAACCGGCGGCGATGCTCCGGGCGCTGCCGGGCAACGCCTGCGGCGGCGCCTCGACGGGTTCCGTGGCATCGCCGTCGGTCCAGGCGCGCGGGCTCTGCGCCAGGCGCCGGAGCAGCCCGACGAAGTCGTCGAACATGGCCTCCGCCTGGCCCTCGGGGAACAACCCCAGGCGTACGTCCCAGCCGATCTCCAGGCCGCCGAACTGGTCGGTGACCTGGCAGTCCAGCCAGACCTGCGGGGTCTGGCTGATCATGTAGCGTGGCGTGCACGGCGCCTCGCCATCGCCGAGCAGGCGTTGCACGCTGCCGATGCCGCTGGTGAACACCACCGGCATCAGGTCGGCGCCGCGACCGCGCCGGCGCGCCAGCTCGCGCAGCAGGTCGACGCCGCTGAAGCTCGGGTGGTCGAGGTCGTCGAACATCTGCTCGCCGATGCGCCGGGCGCGCTCGACGAAACTCTCGCCGTGGCGGCTGTCCACCGCCAGCAGGCTGAGCGCGGTGAAGTCACCGAGCACCTGCGCCAGCTGCGGATGCAGCGGCGGCCGGTTGAGTACCGTCAGGTTGAGACAGAACGCCGGTGCCTGGCTCCAGCGACCGATGGTCTCGGCGAAGGCCGCCAGGGCCACGCCGGCAGCGCTCAGGCCGTGTTCGCCGGCGCGCGCGCCGAGCGCCTGCCAGGCGGCCTCGTCGAGGCGCGCGTGGAAGTGCCGGAAGCGCGTGGAGCGCGTGTCCGGCTGCGCCCGCAGCGGCAGGTCGGGACGCCCCGGCAGCGCGTCGAGGCGTGCCAGCCACCAGTCGCGGTCGCGCTGCCAGGCCGGCGACTGGCGTCGACGCTGCTCGACCCCGACATAGTCGCGGAAGGTCGCCTCCAGCGGTTCCGCCGTCCATTGCGGATCGAGATAGCGGCGGCGCCATTCGCCAAGCAGCAGTTGCAGGCTGGCGTAGTCGACCAGGGTGAAATCCACCGCACAGTGCAGTACGCAGGCATCCCGGCCGATACTCAGCTCGGGGCGCAGGACCGGCCACTGGTCGAGCGCCGCGCAGGCGTGGTCGAGGCGTTCGCGGACCCGCTCCAGGTGCGCCTGGAAACCGGCTTCGTCGAGCTCCGCGCAGGCATGCACGGTCAGCCGCTGCCAGGGCACCTCGGGCAGGACGCGTTGCCAGGCGTTGTCCTCGATCACCGCGCGCAGCATCGGGTGGCGCGCGACCATGGCGTTCCAGGCCGCCTCCAGGCGCGCCGGATCGGTGTCCGCCGGCCAGTCGTACTCGGCGTACAGCTGGCAGGCGTTGCCACCGTAATCGAAGGCCGCCTGGCGGCCCAGCACGTAGGCGGCCTGCACCGGGGTCAGCGGGAAACGCTGGTGGGCCAGCTCGGGCTCGGCGCGCCAGCCAGGGCCGCCTTCCAGGTGTTCCAGCAGGGCCTCGCGCTCGGCCCGCAGGCGTTCGGCGAGGCCGGCGTCGAGGGCGCCCTGGGGGGCGCGATAGCGCAGGCGGCCCGCCTCGCTCCAGAGTTCGATGCGCCGGCTGCGGCAGGTTTCCAGCAGTTCGCCGAGGCTCATAGCACGCCCTCTTCCAGTTGGGTTTCCTCAATGTCGTCGGTCTGCGCCTGCAAGTGGCGGGCGAGCCCGGCCAGGGTCGGCTGGCGATAGAAGTCGGCCATGCCCAGGCGTACGCCGAAACGCTCGCGTATGCCGGCCAGCAGGCGGGTCGCCAGCAGGCTGTCGCCGCCGAGGCTGAAGAAGCTCGCCTCGCGACGACGCACCGGGCGTTTAAGAACCGCTTCCCAGCAGTCGGCCAGCGCCTGCTCATGGGCTTCCAGCGGCTCCTCCGCCGAGGGCTCGTCGCGACACTCGCCGAGCGCGCGGGTCATGCTCCCGGCCAGGCGGCGACGGTCGACCTTGCCATTGCCGTTCAACGGCAGGCTTGGCAGGCACCACAGGCGTTCGGGCCGCATCGCCTGGGGCAGGCGTTGCTCCAGTCCGGCCTGGAGCGCGGCGGCGTCGAGCCCGAGCCCCGGCGCCAGCGCCTCGACCAGGGCGATCCGTTCGCTGCGCCACAGGCAACGCGGCGCCAGTCCCGCAGCGGCGAGATCGGCCAACAGGCTCGGCAGTTCCGCCAGGCGCAGCGGCCGGTCGTCGAGCAGGGCCGCACCGAGCAACGCCAGCGGCGACTCGCGCAGCAGGTCGACCAGCAGCAGGCGGCCCTGTGGGCGCAGCAACGCCGCGGCCAGCGCCAGGCCATCGCGGCTGGCGTCGTAGGCGTGCAACGCGGCGAAGCTGATCACCCGGTCGTAGCGACCGAGGTGCTCGGCAGGTAGCAGGCCGTCGTCCAGCGCCTGCACCGCGATCCGCTCCGGCAGGCGGGTGGCGGCAACGTCGAGGAGGACGCGGCTGCGTTCGAAGAGGGTCAGTTCCAGTCCCGGACGTAGCAGCGAGGCCATGCCCTGGTCGAGCCAGAGCCCGGCGCGGGTGTCCAGCACCGCCACCCGCAGGCGTTCGCCGGCAGCCGGCGTCGGCAACGCCTCGAGCAGGCGCGCCAAGGCCTCGCGGCCGTCCGGCAGGCGCGCGGCCACCGCCTGCGGCGCCAGCCAGGGATCGAGGAGCAGCGCGGCCGGCGCCTGTTCGCCGGCGAGCAGGCCGCGCAAGGCGTTGCCCATCGCGGTCAGCCCCGCGGCCTGCCAGCCGAGCCGGCGCAACGCCTCGTCGAGCGGCGGCAGCGCGCTGGCGGCGGAGTCCGCCAGCCAGTCCAGCCAGCGCCGGCGCAAACCGTCGTCGAGCTCCAGCGGCGCCTCCAGCAACGCGCCGAGGATCTCCCGGGTGAGCACCGCCTCGGCCTCTGCCAGGCCGGCGAAAGGCTGTGCGGCCGGCAGTTCCATGGAGCCTTCGGCCCGTGGCGCCAGGCGCGCTACCAGCACCGCGCCGAGGCTCGCCACGCCACCGCCGAGCACCGCCGCGCAGGCGCTCTCCACGCCGGCCTGGGCGCACAGCGCGGCCTCCACCTCGCCCAACTCGATGCGCTGGCCGCGCACTTTCACCTGCTGGTCGACCCGGCCGAGGAATTCCAGGGTGCCGTCCCCCAGTAGCGCCCGCGATCGCCGGTGCGGTACCAGCGGCCCTGGGCATCGTGGACGAAACGCCGGGCACTGAGCTCGGGGTCGTTGCGATAGCCACGGGCCAGGCTGGCGCCGCCGATCCACAGTTCGCCGACCACCAGGTCCGGCACGTCGCGCCCGTGCGCGTCGACCACCCGGTAGGCCTGTCCCGGCAACGGCCGGCCGTAGGGAATCGAACGCCAGTGCGGCCGCACCGTATCGACGCTCTGCAGATTCGACCAGATACCCGCTTCGGTGGCGCCGCCGAGCACATGCAGGCGGCACTCGCTGGAGCCGCGCGGGCGCAGCCGGGCGGGCAGGTCCAGGGCCACCCAGTCGCCGGACAGCAGCACCGCCCGCAGGCTGCGGTAGTCGGCCTGGCTCGCCGGCAGGCTGAGGGCCATCTCCAGCAGTGCCGGCGCCGAGTTCCACAGGCTCACCGCATGCCGCTGGATGGCCTCCGCCCAGGCGGCGGCGTCGCGCGCCTGTTCCTGGGTCGGCAGGACCAGGCTGGCACCGGCGCCGAGGCCGCCGAACAGGTCGAAGACCGACAGATCGAAGTCCAGCGCGGAGACCGCCAGCAAGCGATCCGATGCGTCCACCCGCAGCAGGTCGAGCAGCGCGTCGATGGTATTGATCGCCGCCGCGTGGCTGACCTCGACGCCCTTTGGCACCCCGGTGGAACCCGAGGTGTAGATCACATAGGCGCTCGCCTGCGGCGCCAGCGGCACGGGGGCGGCCAGCGCCGGACCGCGCAGCAGGCGCTGGAGGTCCAGGCGCGGCGGCAAGGCTTGCGGATCGTCCTCCTCGGTGATCGCCAGGCATACCCCGGCGGCCTCTTCGATCAGGCGCCGCCGTGCGGGCGGCTGGTCGATGTCCAGCGGCACGTAGCAGGCGCCGGCGGCGAGCACGCCGAATACCGCCGCGACCTGCTGCGGCCCGCGCGGCAGGCTGACCTCGACCGCGTCGCCAGGGCGTACCCCGGCCTCGCGCAGGCCGCCGGCGATGCGCAGCGCATGCTCGGCCAGTTCGCCGCGAGTGACACGTCGGTCGCGATAGAGCAGCGCGTCGGCATCCGGCGCCTCGGCGGCACGAAGGAAGAAGTCTCGATGCAGGGTGCGCGCCGTGGCGCATGCCGGCTGGCCGTTGAGCGCGGCCCGGCGCGCCTGCTGCGCCCAGGGCAGCGGCAGCTCGGCGGGCTGCTCCCAGGCGCTGTCGCAGAGACGCTGGAGCAATCCCACGTAGGCTTCGAACATGGTTTCCGGCAGGCCTTCGGGGAACAGCCCGACGACGCTGTCCCAGGCCAGCAGGATACCGTCGCCCACCCGGTAGAGCTGGTGGTCGAGCCAGACCTGCGGGGTCTGCGAGAGCATGTCGTGGAGATCGCCGAAGACTTCGCGGAACGCCGCCGGGACGAAGCCTTCCTCGCCCAGGTTGCTGGCGAACACCACCGGCGCCGAACGCGGCTGGCCCTGCCGGCGTGCCTCGCGCAGCACTTCGAGGGCGGGGAAGGCGGCATGGTCGATGGCGCCGTGGAGGGTGCGCTGGAAGCCCTTCACCGCCTCGGCGAAGGACACCCCGGCCTGCATCCGGCACTCCAGCAGCAACAGGGTGGTGAAGTCGGCGATCACTTCGCCGATGCGCGGGTCGTCGGCATGCCGATCGAACAGCGGTACGTTGAGGAGAAACTCCGGGGTTTCGCTCCAGCGCGCCAGGACCAGCGCGAAGGCGCAGCCGAACACGCAGGACAAGGTCACGCCATGCTGCGCCGCGAGACGCTCCAGGCGCCGGCTCTCGCCGGCGGAAAGCTGGAAGGCGAGGCGCCGGGTGCGCGGCTGGCGGATGCTTTGCGGCGCGCAGGCCAGCGGCAGGGCCGGCGCGTCCGGCAGGCGCGGCAGGCGTTCCAGCCAGTAATCGCGGGCCCGCGCCGAGGCCTCGGCGCGTTGCGCCGCACGGCACGCCAGGTAGTCGGCGAAATGCAGCACCGGCGGTTCCGCCAGGCGTTCCGGCGCGACATAGGCGGCGCCCAGCTCGGCGAGCAGCAGGCGCAGGCTTTCGACATCGGCGGCAAGCAGGTCGAGGCTCAGCCAGAGGCGGTCCTCGCCGCCCGGCATGCGCACCAGCCCGAGCAGGAACACCTGGCCGCGCTCCACCGCCAGGCATTCATGGGCGCGCCACTCGCGCAGCGCCCGCCAGTCGTGCTCGGCTTCGTCGGTTTGCCGCGCGCGCCAGTCCTGCAGGTCGAAGCACGGCAGCGGCGGCGCAGCGAGGACCTGCTGCAGGCCGTCGAAAAAGCGCGCGCGCAGCATCGGATGTCGCTGGCGCACGCACTCCGCCGCCGCGGCCAGGCGCTGCGGGTCGAGGTCGCGAGCGCGGAATTCGAGGAACGCGTGGCAACTGATGTTGCCCAGCACCTCGTCGGCGCCGCGCCCCAGCCAGTAGGCCTGCTGCACGGACGACAATTCGAATGGCCGGTCATGCGCCAGCGGCGCGGCCACCGCGGGCGGAACCCCGAGCGGCGCCGCGCCGGCCAGCAGCTCGAGCCAGGCGCCCAGGCTCGGTCGCTGCGCCAACTGGGCGAAATCCACCGCCAAGCCGCGTGCCCGCACGCGCTCCTGCAGGTACATCAGGCGAATCGAATCGAGGCCGCAACCCAGCAGATCGTCGTCGTCGGCCAGGGCGCGCACGTCGTCGAGCGGTTCGCCAAGCAATTCGGCGAGCTGCTCGGCCAGCCAGTCGCGCAGGGCGGTACGGGAATCGGGGGGCAGATCCATGGGGGCTCCCTAGGGCAAGCATCGGAGGTCGGCCGCCAGTTACTGGCAACCATTATCAAATGCGACCTTATCTCACCTGAGCAGGAGCGCAGGCCGGCAATGCTTTAGCCAGCCGGACTGTTTCGTTAGATGCAGGGACAACCGGAAACGACGACGCCCCTCCCGCGGCCGGGTCGGGGCAGCGTCGCGCCGGCTCAGCGGATTTCGCTGGGGGAAATGCCGTAGCGCTTGCGGAAGGCGATGGAAAAATGCGCCGGGCTGTAGCCGACCCGATAGGCGACCGTGGACACGTTGGCCTCTTCGTCGCAGAGCATCCGGTGTGCTTCGCGCAGGCGGTACTCCTGCAAGTAGCCGAACACGCTGGCGCCGAACACCTTGCGGAAGCCGGCGGTGAGCTTGCGGGGGTTCATCCCCACGCGGCTGGCCAGGGCGTCCAGCGACGGCGGCTCCTGCAGCTCGCCCACCAGCAGGTCGCGGGCGGCGTGGATGCGCTCGACCTCGGTGCAGGTGATGCGCCGCTCCTCTGCCGGACGCGCCTCGCCGGAAAGGAACTGGGCGCTCAGCGCAGCCAGTTCCAGGGCCTTGCCGCCCAGGTACAGGTCGCGGGTCGGACCGAGCATCTGGCAGGTGGCGATCTGCGAGGCCAGCGCCTGCATCGCCCGCGGCGCCGGGCAGCTCATGATCCGCGGATCCCCGCCGGGGCGCCGCACCAGCTGCTCGGGCAACCAGCCGAGGCGACTGTCGAGGGCTTCGATGCCGAGCTGGACGATGGTGTAGCGCAGCGGCTTGTCGGTGCCGTAGATCTGCGCCGAGGTGAAGTCGCCGTCGTTGGCGATGGTACACAGGCTCGGCCCCTCGATGAGGTGCTCGGGCTGGCCGGGAATCCGGCAGCGCAACTGGCCGCTCTGCACCAGGATCAGGCGCAGGCCGCGCTCCAGCGGTTCCTCGAACCAGTCCTCGCTGGCCGAGCAGAAGGTCCCGGTCACCAGCTTCATGTTCGGATCGATGTGCGCCACCCCGGGCCGGTTGCCCGGCACCGGCGCGGCACCGTCGGCCTGTGGAGCGATGATGGTGATGGTCATCAGGTTTTCCTGTAGCCCGGGCGCCACCGACGCGGCGACGCCTTCCTCGAAACGTGGAGACAGGGGGGACTTTTTAGCGGAGATGGACAAAGCATCCGGCACTCCGTCCCTGTAGCGAATGAAAAAGCCCCGCAATCGAAAGGCGCGGGCTTGCGCGGTCCCTGCCAGCCGCCAATGATAATAAATCTCATTTCCCAGCCTTGGCAATCGACCGCATCCACGGAGATCGCATGACTTCCTCGCCCGTCCCTCGAACGGCCGTCGACGACGCCCCCGACTGGCCCGCCGACTTCGCTCGCCGCTACATCGCCGCTGGCCACTGGCAGCAGCAGAGCTTCGCCGAAGCCCTCGCCGCCAGCGCCGCGCGCCATCCGCAACGGATCGCGCTGTGCGCCGACCAGCAGCGCCTCAGCTACGCCGAGCTGCTGCTGCGCTGTCGCCGCCTGGCTGCCGGCCTGCGCCAGCTCGGTCTGGCGCGCGGCGACACGGTGGTGCTGCACCTGCCCAACGGAATCGCCTTCGTCGAGACCTGCTTCGCCCTGTTCCAGCTCGGCGTGTGCCCGGTACTGGCCCTGCCCGCACACCGCCAGCACGAGATCGGCGGCTTCTGCCGCTTCGCCGGGGCCAAGGCCTATATCGGCGCCGAGCGGATCGATGGTTTCGACCCGCGGCCGATGGCCGGCGAACTGCTCGCCAGCGGCGCCTGTCGCATGGCGCTGATCCACGGCGAGGCCGAGGCTCCGCTGCAAACGCTGGCACCGCTGTACCAGGCGCCGGCGCTGGAGGAATGCGCCGCCCGCGCCGAGGACGTCGCCTGCTTCCAGCTGTCCGGCGGCACCACCGGCACGCCGAAGCTGATTCCCCGGCGTCACCGCGAATACCTCTACAACGTGCGCGCCAGCACCGAGGTCTGCGGCTTCGACGAGCACACCGTGTACCTTACCGGCCTGCCGATGGCGCACAATTTCACCCTCTGCTGCCCCGGGGTGATCGGCACCCTGCTGGCCGGCGGTCGCGTGGTGGTCAGCCAGCGCGCCGATCCCGAGCACTGCTTCCCGCTGATCGCCCGCGAACGGGTCACCCACACCGCCCTGGTACCACCGCTGGCGATGCTCTGGCTGGATGCCCAGGAAAGCCGCCGCGCCGATCTATCCAGCCTGCGCCTGCTCCAGGTCGGCGGCTCGAAGCTCGGCAGCAGTGCCGCGCGGCGCGTCGAACCGGTGCTTGGCTGCCGGCTGCAACAGGTGCTGGGAATGGCCGAGGGGCTGATCTGCTACACCCGCCTGGACGATCCGCCCGAACGCGTCCTGCACACCCAGGGCCGGCCGCTGTCGCCGGACGACGAGGTGCGGGTGGTCGACGCCGACGGCCGCGAGGTCGGCCCCGGCGAGATCGGCGAGCTGACCGTGCGCGGCCCCTACACCATCCGCGGCTACTACCGGCTGCCCGAGCACAACGCCAAGGCCTTCAGCGCGGACGGTTTCTACCGCACCGGCGACCGGGTCAGCCGCGACGCCGACGGCTACCTGGTGGTGGAAGGCCGCGACAAGGACCAGATCAACCGCGGCGGCGAGAAGATCGCCGCGGAGGAAGTGGAGAACCTGCTGATCGCCCATCCGCAGGTGCACGACGCCACCGTGGTGGCGATGCCCGACAGCCTGCTCGGCGAACGCACCTGCGCTTTCGTCATCCCGCGCCAGCCGGCGCCCTCGGCGCTGAAGCTGAAGCAGTACCTGCACGCCTGCGGACTGGCCGCGTTCAAGGTGCCGGACCGCATCGAGCTGGTCGCGGCCTTCCCCCAGACCGGGATCGGCAAGATCAGCAAGAAGGACCTGCGCGAGCGCCTGCGCCGCGAGCTGGAGGCCCGCGCATGAACGCCGCCTGGATCCGTCCGTTGCGCCTGACGCCGATGCCGCGCCTGCGCCTGGCCTGTTTCCCCCATGCCGGCGGCAGCGCCAGCTTCTTCCGCAGCTGGAGCGAACGCCTGCCAGCCGACGTCGACCTCCTGGCGCTGCAGTATCCCGGCCGCGAGGACCGCTTCAACGAGGCCCCGGCGACCCGCCTGGAAGACCTCGCCGACGGCGCCGCCCTCGCCCTGCGCGAATTCGCCGATGCGCCCGTGGCGCTGTTCGGGCACAGCCTCGGCGCGGCGCTGGCGTACGAGACCGCGCTGCGTCTGGAAAGCGCTGGCGCGCCTCTGCGCCACCTGTTCGTCTCGGCCCATCCGGCGCCGCACCGGCAGCGCGGCGGCGTGTTGCACCGCGGTGAAGACACGGCGCTGCTGGCGGACGTCCGCCGCCAGGGTGGCGCCAGCGAGTTGCTCGAGGACGCCGACCTGCGCGCGCTGTTCCTGCCGCTCCTGCGCGCCGACTACCAGGCGATCGAGACCTACCGCCGGGCGCAGCCGATCGCCCTGGCCTGCCCGCTGGATGTGCTCCTCGGCGACAGCGACGAGGAAGTCAGCCCCGCCGAGGCGCAGGCCTGGAGCGACGCCAGCCGGCACCTGGCGCGGCTGCGGCGCTTTCCCGGCGGGCACTTCTACCTGAGCGAGGGACGCGACGCGGTGATCGACCACCTGCTGCGCCGCCTCGAACACCCCGACACCCGTTCCCGAGAGGTTGCATGATGAAAATGCCCGAAGACTGCACCGGCCTGGCGGATATCCGCGAAGCCATCGACCGCATCGACCACGATATCGTCCTGGCCCTCGGCCGGCGCATGGACTACGTCAAGGCGGCCTCGCGCTTCAAGGCCAGCGAGGCGGCGATCCCGGCGCCCGAGCGGGTCGCCGCGATGCTGCCGGAACGCGCCCGCTGGGCGGAGGAGAACGGCCTCGACGCGCCCTTCGTCGAGGGCCTGTTCGCGCAGATCATCCACTGGTACATCGCCGAGCAGATCAAGTACTGGCGCCAGACCCGGGGTGCCGCATGAGCCGCCTGGCCCCCCTGAGCCAGTGCCTGCACGCCTTGCGCGGCACCTTCGAGCGCGCCATCGGCCAGGCGCAGGCGCTCGATCGTCCGGTCCTGGTGGCGGCTTCGTTCGAGATCGACCCGCTGGACCCGCTGCAGGTGTTCGGCGCCTGGGACGACCGGCAAACGCCCTGCCTGTACTGGGAACAGCCCGAGCTGGCGTTCTTCGCCTGGGGCTGCGCCCTGGAGCTGCAAGGCCACGGCGAACAGCGCTTCGCCCGGCTCGAGGACAGCTGGCGGCTGCTCTGCGCCGAGGCGGTGGTCGAGGGTCCGCTGGCGCCGCGCCTGTGCGGCGGCTTCCGCTTCGATCCGCGCGGCCCGCGCCAGGAACACTGGCAGGCCTTCGCCGACGCCAGCCTGATGCTCGCCAGCCTCACCGTGCTGCGCGAGGGCGAGCACCACCGGGTGCTCTGCCAGCACCTGGCCAAGCCCGGCGAAGACGCCCTGGCCCTGGCCGCCTTCCACTGCTCGGCGCTGCTGCGCCTGCGCCAGCCGGCCCGACGCCGGGCATTGCCGGCGAACGCCGGCGAACAGCAGGACGCCTCGCCGCTGGAGCGCCGGCAGTGGGAAGGCAAGGTCGCCGACGCGGTTCGCGGCGTGCGCCAGGGACGCTTCGGCAAGGTCGTGCTGGCCCGCGCCCAGGTCCAGCCGCTCGGCGAGATCGAGCCCTGGCAGGTACTCGAACAACTGCGCCTGCGCCACGCCGAGGCCCAGTTGTTCGCCTGTCGGCGCGGCAACGCCTGCTTCCTCGGCGCCTCGCCGGAACGCCTGGTGCAGGTGCGCGACGGCGCGCTGCGCACCCACGCCCTCGCCGGCACCACCGCCCGCGGCGGCGACGCCGGGGAAGACACCCGGCTCGGCCAGGCGCTGCTCGACAGCGCCAAGGAAAGACACGAGCACCAACTGGTGGTGGAGGCGATCCGCGCGGCCCTGGAGCCCTTCAGCGAAGCGTTGCGGATCCCCGCGACGCCCGCCCTGAAACGACTGGCCCGGGTGCAGCACCTGAACACGCCGATCCAGGCTCGCCTGGCCGATGGCCAGGGCATCCTGCGCCTGGTCGAAGCACTGCACCCGACCCCCGCGGTGGGCGGCTACCCGCGCAGCGCGGCGCTGGACCACATCCGCCAGCACGAAGGCATGGACCGTGGCTGGTACGCCGCGCCGCTGGGCTGGCTCGACGGCGAAGGCAACGGCGACTTCCTGGTGGCGCTGCGCTCGGCTCTGCTCACTCCGGGCCAGGGCTATCTGTTCGCCGGCTGCGGCCTGGTAGGCGATTCGGAACCGTCCCACGAGTACCGCGAAACCTGCCTTAAGCTCAGCGCCATGCAGGACGCCCTGTCCGCCGCCGGCGGCCTGGGCGAGGCACCGTTGCAACGCGGCGTCGCCTGAAACACGAAGCCCCCTGCGACCCGGGGTGCAGGGGGCTTCGAAGAAGCGCCGCGGCGCGGCCTGGACCGCGCGCGGCCAAGGTCGCGACTTATGAACGGTTCTACTCAAATAGAAAAGGTCAACAGATTTTTCTTTTAGATCAAGCGCCTATAGATCAGTGGCAGACCAGCGTCCAAAAACTGTAAACATAACTAGGACTGGAAGGATGTTTTGTGCACATTTTCCTGGCTCAGAATGCCGCTCCGCTGATCCGAAGCCGAGCGGGGGCAGTCGATCAGGACGGTCCTCAACACTATGGGAACACGTGCACTGATCCAAGCCCATGATTGCCAGAGGCATGTTTGAGAACAGTCGGAAGGCCTGGCCGCAACCACCGCTGCGGCGCTCCAGAGTAATACCGGCATATATCAAGCATGAGAAATCCCTGATGCTTCAAAAACAGCTCGTTCGTCGACTCGATATCATGACGCTCCAATTATTCGTCTCAGTCCAGAAGGAAGGCACCTTAACCCGAGGAGCAGAACGAGAGATGATTGCTTTATCGGCGGCGAGCAAGAGCATGAACGACATGGAACAAGCGCCGGGCATCGAGTATCGAGAGAACCGCAAAGGGGATAGGGCTCACTGTCGCGGGGGCTACTACGCAAAGCGGATACTGGCCAATGTAGAAAAATCAGCATTGATGTCGGCGAACATCTTCATGGGATCCGCAGGGTAATTCCGTATGCTGGCCAATATCTCTGCAATCATTGAAGTCTTGCCCGAGGATTTGCAGACATTCGTCATCAGTCACGGACAGGTCAGATCAATCTGGAAGAGCGCCCGAGCGTCGGAGTGGTGAAAGGTATTCTGGTTGGTGTCGCCGACATCGGCATCTACTGTACCAGCACTTGCAAAGTCCTAGCTTCAGCCCCTTCGCGTTTCGCGAAGGGGTTGTTACTGATTTACGGTTGGTAGTTAGGTGTTCGCCTCCCATCTCCTTGGTTAAAATTCCAAGAAAAATGAGGTGACGCCATCATGACCGCCTTGAACGGCCTCCGCGTCATTGAGATCGGTACATTGATCGCGGCTCCATTCGCCGCTCGCCTGATGGGTGAGTTCGGGGCCGAGATCATCAAAATCGAGTCAATAGGTACCGGCGATCCTCTTCGCAATGGCGAAAGATGCACGAAGACACGCCTTCGTGGTGGCATCTCAACCCCGCAACAAGAGATCTCTGGCTCTCAATCTCAAGTCGATTGAGGGAATCGGCATCGTAAAGCGGTTGGTGGAAGGCACTGACGTTCTCATCACTGGCACACCCGGCATCCCGCCTGCCAGAGTAGGCGTCAGCCTATATGACTCCCTCGCCTCCATGCACGCAGCGATCGGTACACTGATGTCCGTGCTGCGGGTGAAAACGGGCCAGGGCGAGGGCCAGATTGTTGATGTCTCGCTGGTAGAGCGTCTTCAATGTGATGCCTGGTCCTGAATACGCCATGCTCGGCCACGCCCGCGAGCGTACTGGCGGCTCTCTGCCAGGCATGCGCCTTCGAACACTTACCCGACGGCCGATGGTGCTTATGTTGTTATCGCAGGCAACAGTGATCCCATTTTCAAGCGTTTGATGCACGCAATCGGACGCTCTGACTTGGCGGAACGGGAAGAGTTGGCGCAGAACGATGGCCGAGCCCGCGAAAGCAAGATGCTGGATATGGTGATCACCGAGTGGACTTCCAAGCAGTCCATCGATAATGTACTAGCGGTTCTGGAGCAGGCTGAGGTTCCGTCTGGACGCGTCTATTCAGTGGCGGATACATCGTGGCTGATCCTCACTATCAAGACCGCGACATGATTCTGGATGCGACGCTACCTGATGGTGCCGAAGTGAAGATGCCTTGTATTGTCCCCGAGCTTTCCGCGGCACCTGGGCAAGTAGACTGGCAGGGGCCAGCGCTGGGTCGGCCAACACACCGAACTTGTCCTCGGCGAGCTGGGTTTCAGCGACTCAGACATTCAGCGTCTCAAAACGGGAGGCGTTGTTCAATGATCACCGATTATTCCCATCGCACAGTGATACAAGAGGTATCCCCGCGGGAGGGCCTCCAGATTGAGCCAGTATGGGTAGATACTGCTGACAAGATCGCTCTGATTAATCAGCTTTCTTTGGCAGGCTTCTCGCGCATCAAGGCTGGTTCTTTTGTGTCGCCCAAAGCTATTCCTGCCCTGCGGGACGGCGAAGAGGTGTTTTAAGGCATCAAACGCCAACCCGGGGGTCATCTACGTGGCACTAGTACCCAACCTCAAGGGCGCGCAGCGAGCTTTACAAGCAGGCGCGGACGAAATCAACCTGGGGCTGTCTGCCAGCCAAACTCATAACCGTGCCAACATGCGCATGAGCTGCGAACAGTCATTGAGTGACTTTGAAGACCCCCCGACAGGTCATCCGAATAGTTCAACGGGCTTTGCAAATGGTGCCGGCATCCGCTCTGACATTGCATTTCCATAACACCCGCGGCTTCGGCCTCTGCAATGTTATGGCGGCGTACGAGGCAGGAACTCGGCGGTTCGACGCTTCATTGGGTGGTTTGGGAGGATACCCGTTTGCGCCGGGGGCTTTCGGAAACATCTGTACAGAGGATCTTGTGAAACTCTGTGATGAAATGGGAATAGAGTTTTCAGACCTGCTGAAACTCTCTCAAACGCTGCCCTCGCTTCTTGAGCACGAACTGCTAGGACAAGTTGTAAGGCAGGCCGGAACCGCGATTTGCATCCGACCCCTGGCGGTTTGACTGCTTGAACCTCGGAAGGAACGGCGAACAAGCCGCTCTCTTTATTAACCGGTCAGAACCCAGACCACAAAAAAATCAGGCCTCTGGAAGTCAGCCTATCTGGAGATTTAAATGAATATTTCCGCCACCACTATTCATGGCGTTGTCGATGATGCCGGCGTTGAAAAAGAAATTGTTCGCAAAGTGGCCTGGCGATTAATGCCGCTAATAATGACCTGCTATCTATTTGCTTTCTTCGATCGCATCAACATCAGCTTTGCCAAATTCCAACTGCAGACTGATTTGTCGTTGAGCGATACCGCTTATGGGCTCGGTGCAGGGCTCTTTGTCGTGGGCTACATGATTTTCGAAGTGCCGAGTAACATGATGCTGTACAAAGTTGGTGCCCGGCGCTGGATCGCCCGGATCATGATATCGTGGGGGGTCGCTACCGCCTTGATGGCCTTCGTTACCACCGAATGGCAGTTCTACGTGCTGCGCTTCTTGATCGGGGCCATGGAAGCAGGTTTCGCTCCGGGCGTGCTGTATTACCTCACACTATGGTTTCCTCAGAGCTATCGCGGCCGCATCACTTCTACTCTACTCCTGGCGTCGGCGTTCGCTGGCCTGCTTGGCGCCCCTGCCTCTGGCCTTGTGCTTGGCCACATGGATGGCTTTCTGGATATGCGCGGGTGGCATTGGTTATTCCTGCTAGGTGGTGTGCCTTGTGTGCTACTGGGACTGGTAGTGCTCTCCGTTCTTAAAGATCGTGTGGCGGACGCACCTTGGCTAACCTCAGACGAAAAAGCAATTCTGAGCAGCAGGATCGCCAGCCATGAAACTAATAAACACAGCTCGCTGCTGACTGCGATTAAGTTGCCAGGCTTCTTTATGCTGGGGATAATTTACTTCCTCATCCAGGTCGCCTCATACGGACTGAATTTCTGGGCCCCGCAACTAATTCGTAGTTCTGGTACAGAAAGCCCAGTCGCAATCGGCATGCTCACTGCTATTCCATATGTCTGCGGGGCGATAAGCATGGTAGTTATCGGTCGGCTGTCGGACGCCAGTGGCGAACGTCGCAAGTATGTGTGCGCTCTGGTAATTGCTGGAGCAATCGGCTTCTTCAGTGCAGGTGTTTTCGCGAAAAACACTACGCTGCTAATCGTCTCGTTGGCACTTTTGGGGACGGGCATCATCGCCTCGATTCCGGCATTCTGGGCTTTGCCACCCAAGTTGCTGGCTGGCGCTGGTGCCGGAGCGGCTGGAGGCATTGCGTTGATAAATACCATGGGCCAGCTTGGAGGTATTGTCAGTCCTGTGATGGTGGGCTATATCAAAGACCTTACCGGTAGCACGACACCTGCACTCTATGTCATTGGCGTCACCAGCTTGGTGGCTGCGGCGCTACTCTTCTGGGGATTGCCAGAACGGCTGCGCACCATAGATAAACCTAGCCAGCAGTAATAACTCTGACCGCAGGCAGGTTACCTCGGCGCTCGGTCTGGCTACACGTTAGTCCAACTGCACTTCTGCTAAGCATGCAAGCGTTTACCCCAGCTACGCACTGGTAGGTAAACACGGTGAATAGTCCCTCTGTTGCATGCCTAGCCTTTTTCCTGATACTCGAGAGAATCAAGCGCCAACATAGATGGTTCTTGTAACGACGCTCTCAACACCATCCTTAAAGCAATAAAAAAGCGAAGCCAAATCAATGGCTTCGCTTCTAATGTTTACGGTTCTGAAAAAGCTGCGGTTCAGAACGGAATGTCGTCGTCGAAGCTGTCGTAGTCCTGGGCCGGCTGCGGCGCAGGTTGCTGCTGCGGTGCCGGACGCGACTGCTGCTGCGGCGCCTGCTGCGGGCGCTGCATGGGTTCGCGCGGGGCGCGCTGCGAGTCGTCGCCGGAGGGACGGCCGCCGAGCAACTGCATGTTGCCGTTGATGTCGACCACGATCTCGGTGGTGTAGCGGTCCTGACCGTCCTGGCCCTGCCATTTGCGGGTGCGCAGGCTGCCTTCGACGTAGACCTGGGAACCCTTGCGCAGGTACTCGCCGGCGATCTCCGCCAGGCGGCCGAAGAACACCACGCGGTGCCATTCGGTGCGCTCCTGTTGCTGGCCGGTCTGCTTGTCCTTCCAGCTCTCGCTGGTGGCCAGGGTGATGTTGGTCACCGCATTGCCGTTGGGCATGTAGCGGGTTTCCGGGTCACCACCGACGTTGCCAACCAGAATGACTTTGTTAACCCCACGGGCCATGACGTTCTCCTAAGGTTCAGCATCCGCCCGGCGCGGCCTGGGCCAGGCGCTCGAGGGCGGTGCGATCCACTTGTTGGGTATCCACTTTGACATAGGCGGCGGCCTCCTCGGCCACCACCACGGCGTCTGCCACACCGGGCAACGCCCTGAATCGCTGGACCAGCGCCGCGTCCTGCAGCGCGGCGGGCGCGAGCGGCAGGCGGATGCTGGTCACATAAGGCGGTTCGCGCATGGTAACAGCAATCGCCAGCCAGAGGGCAGCGAGCACCGCGCATCCGATGAACACCATGCTCAGCCCACCGTGCTGGAACATCCAGCCGCCGAGGATGCCGCCCAGCGCCGCACCGAGGAACTGGCTGGTGGAGTACACCCCCATCGCCGTGCCCTTGCCGCCGGCCGGCGAGACCTTGCTCACCAGCGACGGCAGCGAGGCTTCGAGCAGGTTGAAGGCGGTGAAGAACACCACCGTGCCGACCACCAGCATGGCCAGGCTGTGACCGAAGGCCAGGAAGAACAGCTCGCAGGCCAGCAGGGTAGCCACCGCGCCGGTCAGCACGCGCTTCATGCGGCGCTTCTTCTCGGCGTAGATGATGAACGGCACCATGCCGAAGAAACCGACCAGCAGCGCGGTCAGGTAGACCCACCAGTGCTGCTCCTTGGGCAGGCCGCCCTCGTGCACCAGCGCCAGCGGCAGGGCGACGAAGCTGGCCATGAGGATGGCGTGGAGGATCAGGATGCCGGCGTCCAGGCGCAGCAGGTCACCGTGCTTCAGGGTCGGCAGCAGGGCCTGGCGCGCCACGCTGGATTCGCGATGCTGGGTCATGTGGTCCGGCTGCGGGACGAAGAACAGGATCAGCAGCAGGCCGACCAGCGCCATCCCGGCGGTGAACCAGAACAGCCCGTGCAGGCCGAACAGGTGGGTCAGCACCGGACCGAGCACCATGGCCACGGCGAAGGACACGCCGATGCTCATGCCGATCATCGCCATCGCCTTGGTCCGGTGCTGCTCGCGGGTGAGGTCGGAGAGCAGCGCCATCACCGCCGCCGAGATCGCCCCGGCGCCTTGCAGGACGCGGCCGGCGATCACGCCCCAGATGGAATCGGCATTGGCCGCGAGGGCCGCGCCGGCGGCGAAGATCAGCAACCCGACGACGATCACCGGACGCCGGCCGATGCGGTCGGAGATGGTCCCGAAGGGAATCTGCAGGATCGCCTGGGTCAGGCCGTAGGCGCCGATGGCCAGGCCGATCAGCGCCGGCGTCGCGCCGGCCAGGTCCTGGCCATAGGTGGCCAGCACCGGCAGGACCATGAACATGCCGAGCATGCGGAAGGCGAAGACCAGGGACAGCCCGACGGCCGCTCGCGTTTCGGTACCGCTCATCCGCTCAGTGTGTGAGTCGTGCATAACACCCTCATGGAAGAAAACGCTGCTGGGCAAGGCCTCATGCCCCTGCCGATGGCGCCGCCGCCCGCTCCTGGGCGACCGGGGCGATCCCCGCGCCGGAAAAATGCCGCGCATTCTACCAGCCCGCCCCCTCGCGGCACAGGCGCGCCACTTTGCCGCGCGGTAGCGGCCAGCCGTATACTCAGCGGTTTTCGCCCGCCATGCGAGGCCGCTGTGGATAAGATCCTGATTCGTGGGGCGCGTACCCACAACCTGAAGAACGTCGACCTCACACTGCCACGCGACAAACTGATCGTGATCACCGGACTTTCCGGTTCCGGCAAGTCTTCCCTGGCCTTCGACACGCTCTATGCCGAAGGCCAGCGGCGCTACGTGGAATCCCTCTCGGCCTATGCCCGGCAATTCCTGTCGATGATGGAAAAGCCCGACGTGGACACCATCGAGGGCCTGTCACCGGCGATTTCCATCGAACAGAAGTCCACTTCCCACAACCCGCGCTCCACCGTGGGTACGATCACCGAGATCTACGACTACCTCCGCCTGCTCTATGCCCGCGTCGGCACCCCGCGCTGCCCGGACCACGACATCCCGCTGGAGGCGCAGACCGTCAGCCAGATGGTCGACCAGGTCCTCGCCCTGCCCGAAGGCAGCAAGCTGATGTTGCTGGCGCCGGTGATCCGCGAGCGCAAGGGCGAGCACCTGGCGGTGTTCGACGAGATGCGCGCGCAGGGTTTCGTCCGCGCCCGGGTCGACGGCAAGCTCTACGAGCTCGACGAAGTACCTAAGCTGGACAAGCAGAAGAAGCACAGCATCGACGTGGTGGTGGACCGCTTCAAGGTCCGCGCCGACCTCCAGCAACGCCTGGCCGAGTCCTTCGAGACCGCCCTCGCCCTGGCCGACGGCATCGCCCTGGTGGCGCCGATGGATGAGGACGAGGATGTCGAGGAGATCATCTTCTCGGCGCGCTTCGCCTGCCCGGTCTGCGGCCACTCGATCAGCGAGCTGGAACCCAAGCTGTTCTCCTTCAACAACCCGGCCGGCGCCTGCCCGACCTGCGACGGCCTCGGCGTGAAGCAATTCTTCGACGCGCGGCGGGTGGTCAATGGCGAGCTGACCCTGGCCGAGGGCGCGATCCGCGGCTGGGACCGGCGCAACGTCTATTACTTCCAGATGCTCGGCTCGCTGGCCCAGCACTACGGTTTCAGCCTGGAAGAGCCCTTCGACGAGCTCGGCGCCGAGCACCAGAAGGTGGTGCTCTACGGCTCGGGCCGGGAGAACGTCGACTTCCGCTATCTCAACGACCGCGGCGATATCGTCAAGCGCTCGCACCCGTTCGAGGGCATCCTGCCGAACCTCGAGCGGCGCTACCGCGAGACCGAGTCGACCACGGTCCGCGAGGAACTCGCCAAGTTCCTCAGCACCCAGCCCTGCCCGGATTGCCACGGTACCCGCCTGCGCCGCGAGGCGCGGCATGTGTGGGTCGGCGACCGGACACTGCCGGCGATCACCGCGATGCCGGTCGGCGAGGCCTGCGAGTATGCCGCCGGCCTCAGCCTGAGCGGCCGCCGTGGCGAGATCGCGGCGAAGATCCTCAAGGAAATCCGCGACCGCCTGCAGTTCCTGGTCAACGTCGGCCTCGACTACCTGACCCTCGACCGCAGTGCCGACACCCTGTCCGGCGGCGAAGCCCAGCGCATCCGCCTGGCCAGCCAGATCGGCGCCGGCCTGGTGGGAGTGATGTACATCCTCGACGAACCTTCGATCGGCCTGCACCAGCGCGACAACGAACGCCTGCTCGGCACCCTCACCCACCTGCGCAACCTCGGCAACACGGTGATAGTGGTCGAGCACGACGAGGACGCCATCCGCCTCGCCGACTACGTCGTCGACATCGGCCCCGGCGCCGGCGTGCACGGCGGCCAGGTAGTGGCGGAAGGTACGCCCGACCAGGTGATGAACCACCCCGACTCGCTGACCGGCAAGTACCTTTCCGGGCGCAAGAAGATCGTGGTACCGGCCAAGCGCACCCCGCGCGACAAGAAGAAACTGCTGAAGCTGAAGGGCGCGCGCGGCAACAACCTGCAGAACGTCAACCTGGAGATCCCGGTCGGCCTGTTCACCTGCATCACCGGGGTGTCCGGCTCGGGCAAGTCGACGCTGATCAACAACACCCTGTTCCCGATCACCGCCACCGCGCTGAACGGCGCGACCACCCTGGAAGTGGCGCCGTACGATTCGTTCGACGGCCTGCAGCACCTGGACAAGGTGGTGGATATCGACCAGAGCCCCATCGGCCGTACCCCGCGCTCCAACCCGGCGACCTACACCGGCCTGTTCACGCCGATCCGCGAACTGTTCTCCGGCGTGCCGGAGGCCCGCTCGCGCGGCTACGGTCCCGGCCGTTTCTCGTTCAACGTCAAGGGCGGCCGCTGCGAGGCCTGCCAGGGCGATGGCGTGATCAAGGTGGAAATGCACTTCCTGCCGGACATCTACGTGCCCTGCGACGTCTGCAAGGGCAAGCGCTACAACCGCGAGACCCTGGAGATCCGCTACAAGGGCAAGAGCATCCACGAGGTGCTGGAAATGACCATCGAGGAAGCCCGCGAGTTCTTCGACGCCGTCCCCGCCCTGGCGCGCAAGCTGCAGACGCTGATGGACGTCGGCCTGTCCTATATCAAGCTGGGGCAGAGCGCGACCACCCTCTCCGGAGGCGAGGCGCAGCGGGTCAAGCTGTCGCGCGAGTTGTCCAAGCGCGATACCGGCAAGACCCTGTACATCCTCGACGAACCGACCACCGGCTTGCATTTCGCCGACATCCAGCAACTGCTCGACGTGCTCCACCGTCTGCGCGACCACGGCAACACCGTGGTGGTGATCGAGCACAACCTGGACGTGATCAAGACCGCCGACTGGCTGGTCGATCTCGGTCCCGAGGGCGGCTCCAAGGGCGGCCAGATCATCGCCAACGGCACGCCGGAGCAAGTGGCCGAGATGTCCCAGTCGCACACCGGGCACTTCCTCAAGCCGCTGCTGGAACGGGATCGCGCCTGATCCGCGGACGCCCATGAAAAAAGCCCCTGCGACCGTGAGGCGCAGGGGCTTTTCGTATCCACAGGGAGTTCAGATCTGCGATTGCAGATAATTCTCCAGGCCCATCCTGGCGATCAGGCCGAGTTGCTGCTCCAGCCAGTAGGCATGGTCTTCCTCGGTGTCGGCCAGCTGGGCCTTGAGGATGTCACGGCTGACGAAATCCTTGTGTTGCTCGCAGAGCGCGATGCCCTTGGCCAGCGCGGCGCGGACGTGGCGTTCGAGCTTGAGATCGGCCTCGAGCATCTCCGGCACCGTGGTGCCGGGGTGGATGTCGTCCGGACGCATGCGCGGCGTGCCCTCGAGCAGGAGGATGCGGCGCAGCAGGGCATCGGCGTGCTGGGTCTCTTCCTCCATCTCGTGGTTGAGGCGCTCGTAGAGCTTGCTGAAGCCCCAGTCCTCGTACATGCGCGAGTGGATGAAGTACTGGTCGCGCGCGGCGAGTTCGCCGGTCAGCAACGTGTTGAGGTAGTCGATGACTTCCGGATGGCCTTGCATCGGCGCTCTCCCTGGAGAAAACAAAGAATCTAGCCGCATATGCTCCCGGCTTCGCCTGACCCCGGTCAAGCGAACGGCCATAAAAAAGCCCCCTTTGCGAAGAAAGGGGGCCGGGCCTCATCAGGCCATCAGTCCAGCTTCAGGCCAAGGGCGTCGGCGACGCCTTTGCCGTAGGCCGGATCGATCTTGTGGAACAGGCCGATCTGTCGACGCTGGATCTGTTCCGGCACATCGCGGATGTCTTCGGCGATGTTGTCGAACAGGCGCTGCTTCTGCTCGTCGGTGAACAGGCGGAACAGCGCGGCCGGCTGGCTGAAGTAGTCGTCGTCGACCCGGTGGTTCCAGTGATCCGCGGCACCCTCCAGGCTCAGCGGCGGCTCGGAGAAGTCCGGCTGCTCCTGCCACTGGTTGAAGCTGTTCGGCTCGTAGCTGACGCGCTGGTGGGCGTTATTGCCATCCACCCGCATGCCGCCGTCGCGGTGGTAGACCTGGTGCGGGCAACGCGCGGCGTTGACCGGGATCTGGTGGTGATTGACGCCCAGGCGATAGCGGTGGGCATCGCCGTAGGAGAACAGGCGGCCCTGGAGCATCTTGTCGGGCGAGAAACCGATACCGGGCACCACGTTGGCCGGGGTGAAGGCGGCCTGCTCGACTTCGGCGAAGTAGTTGTCCGGGTTGCGATTCAGCTCGAAGAAGCCCACCTCGATCAGCGGGTAGTCGCCATGCGGCCAGACCTTGGTCAGGTCGAACGGGTTGTAGCGGTAGGTCGCCGCTTCCTTCTCCGGCATGATCTGCACGTACATCTTCCAGCGCGGGAAATCGCCTTTCTCGATGCTCTCGTAGAGGTCACGCTGAGAACTCTCTCGGTCCTGGGCGATCACTTCGGCGGCTTCGGCGTTGGTCAGGTTCTCGATGCCCTGCTGGGTCTTGAGGTGGAACTTGACCCAGAAACGCTCGTTGCTGGCGTTGATGAAGCTGAAGGTGTGGCTGCCGAAACCGTGGATGTGCCGGTAGCTCTTCGGCAGCCCGCGGTCGCTGAAGTCGATGGTCAACTGGTGCAGCGATTCCGGCAGGTGGGAGAAGAAATCCCACTTGAAGGTGGCGTTGCGCAGGTTGGTGCGCGGATCGCGCTTCACCACGTGGTTGAGGTCGGGGAACTTGAGCGGGTCACGCAGGTAGAACACCGGGGTGTTGTTGCCGACCAGGTCCCAGTTGCCTTCCTCGGTATAGAAGCGCATGGAGAAACCGCGGATGTCGCGTTCGGCATCCGCTGCGCCACGCTCGCCGGCGACCGTGGAGAAGCGCAGGAACATGTCGGTCTTCTTGCCCACCTGGGAAAAGATCTTCGCGCGGGTATAAGGGGTGATGTCGTGGGTGACGGTGAAGGTGCCGTAGGCCGCGGAGCCTTTCGCGTGCATGCGGCGCTCGGGGATCACTTCGCGGTCGAAGTGGGCGAGCTTCTCGAGGAACCACACGTCCTGCAGCAACATCGGGCCGCGCGGGCCGGCGGTCTGCACGTTCTGGTTATCGACCACCGGAGCTCCGGCAGCGGTGGTCAAACGGGTTTTCTCTTCCATTTACTCTCTCCTCAACGGCTAACGTGCTATGAAGCGAAGCGGCTACACGGAAATCATCAGCGTGGACCAGGGATCGCCGCAGGACAACCTCTCGGTTGTGCCAAGCGCCCGCTGCATTGATCTCGCCTACCCGAACGTAGCTTTTCGTAAAAGCAGGTTAAGGATGAATGACAGCCCTCCAGTAATCCAATTTATTAAAGCCAGCGAGTCGATAGATAAAAACTTTAAGGCAGGGCAATAAAAAACCGGGCCTAGGCCCGGTTTCTTATGCGGCAGCTACCTTATTCGGCAGCTTCCACGACTTCACCGCCGACCGGACGATCAACCAGCTCGACGTACGCCATGGGGGCGTTGTCGCCAGCGCGGAAACCGCACTTCAGGATGCGCAGGTAGCCGCCCGGACGGTTGGCGTAGCGCTTGCCCAGGTCGTTGAACAGCTTGCCGACGGCAGCTTTCGAACGGGTACGGTCGAAAGCCAGGCGACGGTTGGCGACGCTGTCTTCCTTGGCCAGGGTGATCAGCGGCTCGGCAACGCGACGCAGCTCCTTGGCCTTGGGCAGGGTGGTTTTGATCAGTTCGTGTTCGAACAGCGACACCGCCATGTTCTGGAACATAGCCTTGCGGTGCGCGCTGGTGCGGCTCAGGTGACGACCACTTTTACGATGGCGCATGGTTCAATTCCTTTCCAAACTTTACGTTCGGTAGTTACGACGATCAGGCAGTGGCCTTGTCGTCTTTCTTAAGACTTGCCGGCGGCCAGTTGTCGAGGCGCATACCGAGGGACAGACCACGGGAAGCCAGAACGTCCTTGATTTCGGTCAGGGACTTCTTGCCCAGGTTCGGCGTTTTCAACAGCTCTACTTCGGTGCGCTGGATCAGGTCACCGATGTAGTAGATGTTTTCCGCCTTCAGGCAGTTGGCCGAACGTACGGTCAGTTCCAGGTCATCGACCGGACGCAGGAGGATCGGATCGATCTCGTCTTCCTGCTCTTCAACGACGGGTTCGCTGTCGCCCTTGAGGTCCACGAACGCTGCCAGCTGCTGTTGCAGGATGGTAGCGGCGCGACGGATAGCCTCTTCGGGATCCAGGGTGCCGTTGGTTTCCAGGTCCAGGACCAGTTTGTCCAGGTTGGTGCGCTGCTCGACACGGGCGTTTTCCACCACGTAGGAGACACGACGGACCGGGCTGAACGATGCGTCGAGCTGCAGACGGCCGATGCTGCGGCTTTCGTCCTCATCGCTCTGACGTGCGTCGGCAGGCTCGTAGCCACGGCCACGAGCTACCTTCAGCTTCATGTTCAGCGCGCCGTTGTCTGCCAGGTTGGCGATAACGTGGTCACCGTTGATGATCTCAACATCGTGATCCAGCTGAATATCGGCAGCAGTCACAACACCCGAGCCCTTCTTAGCCAGGGTCAGCGTCACTTCATCACGACCGTGCAGCTTGATGGCCAGACCTTTCAGGTTCAGCAGGATCTCGATTACGTCTTCCTGCACACCTTCGATCGCCGAGTACTCGTGGAGCACCCCGTCGATCTCGGCCTCGACCACTGCGCAGCCAGGCATGGAGGACAACAGGATGCGACGCAGCGCGTTGCCCAGGGTGTGACCAAAACCACGCTCGAGAGGCTCGAGCGTGATCTTGGCGCGGGTTTGACTGACCACCTGCACATCGATGTGGCGGGGGGTCAGGAACTCATTTACCGAACTCTGCATGGATGCACCTATTTTCTAGCCCTTACTTGGAGTAGAGCTCGACAATCAGGTTTTCGTTGATATCAGCGGACAGGTCGCTGCGAGCCGGAACACTCTTGAAGGTACCAGTCTTCTTGTCGAGGTCGACTTCGACCCACTCGACACGACCGCGCTGGCCACAGAGTTCCAGAGCCTGAGCGATACGCAGCTGATTCCTCGACTTCTCGCGAATAGCTACGACGTCACCGGCCTTCACTTGGTAGGAAGGGATGTTGACGGTCTGACCGTTGACGGTGATGGCCTTGTGGGACACCAGCTGGCGCGATTCGGCGCGAGTGGAACCAAAGCCCATGCGGTATACGACGTTGTCCAGACGGCACTCGAGCAGTTGCAGCAGGTTCTCACCGGTGGAACCCTTGCGACGGGAGGCTTCCTGGTAGTAGCCACGGAACTGACGCTCCAGTACGCCGTAGATGCGGCGGACCTTCTGCTTCTCACGCAGCTGCAGACCGTAGTCGGACAGACGGCCACGACGCTGGCCATGCTGGCCGGGAACGTTTTCAGCCTTGCACTTCGAGTCGAGGGCGCGGGCGCCGCTCTTCAGGAACAGGTCGGTGCCTTCACGGCGAGACAGTTTGCACTTGGGACCAATGTAACGAGCCATTTCTCACTGTCTCCTATTACACGCGACGCTTTTTCGGCGGACGGCAGCCGTTATGCGGGATCGGGGTTACGTCGGTGATGCTGGCGATCTTGTAGCCGCAAGCATTCAGAGCGCGAACAGCGGACTCGCGGCCCGGGCCCGGGCCCTTGACGTTGACGTCCAGGTTCTTCAGACCGTATTCCAGGGCAGCCTGGCCGGCACGCTCGGCCGCTACCTGGGCAGCGAACGGAGTGCTCTTACGCGAGCCGCGGAAACCGGAACCACCGGAGGTCGCCCAGGACAGTGCGTTGCCCTGACGGTCGGTGATGGTCACGATGGTGTTGTTGAAAGACGCGTGGATGTGGGCGATCCCATCGACCACTGTCTTTTTGACTTTCTTACGGGGACGAGCAGCAGGTTTTGCCATGACTAGATTCCTACGCGATTACTTGCGGATCGGCTTACGCGGGCCCTTGCGGGTACGCGCGTTGGTCTTGGTACGCTGACCGCGAACCGGCAGACCGCGACGATGACGCAGACCGCGGTAGCAACCGAGGTCCATCAGACGCTTGATGTTCATGTTGATTTCGCGACGCAGGTCACCTTCGGTGGTGTGCTTCGCGACTTCGTTACGCAGCTGATCGATCTGCTCGTCGCTCAGGTCCTTGATCTTGGCAGCCGGATTTACACCGGTAGCTGCGCAGATGTTCTGAGCAGTAGTGCGACCAACACCATAGATGTAGGTCAGCGAGATAACAGTGTGCTTGTTATCCGGAATGTTGACGCCTGCAATACGGGCCATTCAGAAAAACTCCAATTGACAGCTACCCTGCGCCCAGGAAGCCAAGAAAGGGCGCGGATATTAGCGCTGTAATAGCAAATAATCAACCCGGCAGCACACTAGCTGCCGGGTTATCACGCGTGAATCACACTCAGCCTTGGCGCTGCTTGTGACGCGGTTCCGCGCTGCAGATCACCCGCACGATGCCATCGCGACGGATGATCTTGCAGTTACGGCACAGCTTCTTGACCGATGCACGAACTTTCATCACCAACTCCTCGAACCTTACGGGTCTATCAGCGCAGCATGCCGCTGCCGTAGCCCTTCAGGTTGGCTTTCTTCATCAGGGATTCATACTGGTGAGAAACGAGGTGAGATTGCACCTGGGCCATAAAGTCCATGACAACCACGACCACGATCAACAGCGAGGTCCCGCCAAGATAGAACGGCACGTGCGCCGCAACCACCAGGAACTGGGGCAGCAGGCAGACAGCCGTCATGTACAGAGCACCGAACATGGTCAAACGGGTCAGCACGCCATCGATGTAGCGAGCGGACTGTTCGCCCGGACGGATGCCCGGAATAAATGCACCGGACTTCTTGAGGTTCTCCGCCACGTCCTTCGGGTTGAACATCAGCGCTGTATAGAAGAAGCAGAAGAAAACGATCCCTGCAGTGAACAGCAAGATGTTCAGCGGCTGCCCCGGAGCGATCGCTTGCGCGACGTCCTGCAGCCAACCCAAGCCTTCCGACTGACCGAACCAGGAGCCCAGGGACGCCGGGAACAGCAGGATACTGCTGGCGAAAATCGCGGGAATCACGCCCGCCATGTTCACCTTCAACGGCAGATGGCTGGTCTGCGCGGCAAACACCTTGCGTCCTTGCTGGCGCTTGGCGTAATGCACCGCGATGCGACGCTGGCCACGCTCGATGAACACCACGAACGCGATGATCGCCACGGCCAGGAGGCCGACGCCGATCAGGGCGAAGATGTTGATGTCACCTTGCCGGGCAGACTCGAAAGACTGACCGATGGCGCGCGGCAGGCCTGCAACGATACCAGCGAAGATCAACATCGAGATGCCGTTGCCGACACCGCGCTCGGTGATCTGCTCGCCCAGCCACATCATGAACATGGCACCAGCCACGAAGGTGGTGACAGCCACGAAGTAGAAGCCGAAGTCGTTGGAGAAGGCTACGCCCTGGCTGCCCAGGCCAACGGACATGCCGATGGCCTGGACCAGTGCCAGGACTACAGTACCGTAGCGGGTGTACTGGCTGATCTTGCGACGCCCAGACTCACCCTCTTTCTTCAACTGCTCCAGCTGCGGGCTGATAGCGGTCATGAGCTGCATGATGATCGAGGCCGAGATGTACGGCATGATCCCCAGTGCGAAAATGCTCATGCGCTCCAGCGCGCCGCCGGAAAACATGTTGAAGAGGCTAAGAATGGTCCCCTCGTTCTGCCGGAACAGTGCCGCCAAGCGATCGGGGTTGATGCCCGGAACTGGGATGTGCGCGCCGATCCGATAGACGATGATCGCCAGGAACAGGAAACGCAGACGTGCCCAGAGCTCGGACAGACCGCCGTTGCTTAGCGCAGAGAGAGCACCTTGCTTAGCCATTTAGTCCTCGAATTTACCGCCAGCTGCTTCGATAGCCGCACGCGCACCCTTGGTGGCGGCGATACCTTTCAGGGTGACCGCGCGACCAACTTCGCCGGACAGCATGACCTTGACGCGCTGTACGTGCTGGTTGATCAGGTTGGCATCCTTCAGGGTCTGCAGGCTGACGACGTCGCCTTCGACCTTGGCCAGCTCGGAGGTGCGAACCTCGGCACGGTCCATGGCCTTCAGGGAGACGAAGCCGAACTTCGGCAGACGACGGTGCAGGGGCTGTTGACCACCCTCGAAGCCCGGGGCGACCTTGCCACCGGAGCGGGAGGTCAGACCTTTGTGACCACGGCCACCAGTCTTGCCCAGACCGCTACCGATGCCACGGCCCGGACGGTGCTTTTCGCGACGGGCACCCGGCGCGGAACGCAGATCGTTCAGTTGCATGGATTAACCCTCCACACGCAGCAGGTAGTAGGCCTTGTTGATCATGCCGCGGTTTTCAGGGGTGTCCTGAACCTCGACGGTATGATTGATGCGACGCAGGCCGAGACCCTTGACGCAAGCCTTGTGGTTGGCCAGACGGCCGTTCAGGCTCTTGACCAGAGTGACTTTGACAGTTGCCATGGTTAGAGAATCTCCTCGACGCTCTTGCCACGCTTGGCCGCTACTGCTTCCGGAGCCTGCATGTTCTTCAGGCCCTTGAAGGTGGCGTACACCACGTTCACCGGATTGGTGGAGCCATAGCACTTGGCCAGGACGTTCTGCACACCAGCCACTTCCAGAACGGCACGCATGGCGCCGCCGGCGATGATGCCGGTACCTTCCGAAGCCGGCTGCATGTACACCTTGGAGGCGCCATGGGCGGACTTGGTCGGATACTGCAGGGTGGTGCCGTTCAGATCGACTTGGATCATGTTGCGGCGAGCGGCTTCCATTGCTTTCTGGATGGCGGCCGGCACTTCACGCGCCTTGCCACGACCGAAACCAACGCGGCCCTTGCCATCACCCACCACGGTCAGTGCGGTGAAAGCGAAGATACGGCCACCTTTTACGGTTTTGGCGACGCGGTTAACCTGAACCAGCTTCTCGATGTAGCCTTCGTCGCGCTTTTGCTCGTTGTTTGCCATAACTTAGAACTCCAGTCCGCCTTCACGAGCGGCATCAGCCAGCGCTTTCACACGGCCGTGGTACTTGAAGCCAGAACGATCGAACGCCACCTGGGTGACGCCGGCCGCTTTGGCGCGCTCGGCGACCAGTTGACCAACTTTCTTGGCTGCATCGATGTTGCCGGTGGCACCTTCGCGCAGGTCTTTGTCCAGGGTCGAGGCGCTGGCCAGGACCTTGCCGCCGTCGGCCGCAATGACCTGGGCGTAAATGTGCTGGGAAGAGCGGTACACGCAGAGGCGTACGGTTTCCAGCTCGCGCATCTTCAGGCGTGCCTTGCGAGCGCGACGCAGACGGGTTTCTTTCTTGACGCTCATTTGCTATGCCCTACTTCTTCTTGGCTTCTTTACGACGGACGACTTCGTCGGCGTAACGCACGCCCTTGCCTTTGTAAGGCTCCGGCGGACGGAAGTCGCGAATTTCGGCAGCAACCTGACCGACCAGCTGCTTGTCGATGCCCTTGATCAGGATATCGGTCTGGCTGGGGGTCTCAGCGACGATGCCGGCCGGCAGTTCGTAATCAACCGGATGGGAGAAGCCGAGGGACAGGGACAGCACTTGGCCCTTGGCCTGCGCTTTGTAACCAACGCCGACCAGCTGGAGCTTGCGCTCGAAGCCCTGGCTGACGCCGACTACCATGTTGTTCACCAGAGCACGGGTGGTACCAGCCATGGCGCGGGTCTGCTGGTCGCCGTTACGCGCAGCGAAACGCAGCTCACCGCTGTCCTGGATCACTTCGACCGAAGGATGGACCTTGAGCTCCAGAGCACCTTTGGCGCCCTTGATGGACAGTTGCTGACCAGCCAGTTTGATTTCGACGCCGGCGGGCAGCTTGACGGGGTTCTTAGCAACGCGAGACATGCTGATTCCCCTTAGAACACAGTGCAGAGCACTTCGCCGCCAACACCAGCAGCACGGGCAGCACGATCGGTCATCACACCTTTGTTGGTGGAGACGATCGACACACCGAGGCCGCCACGAACTTTCGGCAGTTGCTCAACGGATTTGTACTGACGCAGGCCAGGACGGCTGATGCGCTTGACCTCTTCGATGACAGGCTTGCCTTCGAAGTACTTCAGTTCGATGGACAGCTGGGGTTTTACTTCCGAGCTGATCTGGAAATCCGCAATATAGCCTTCGTCCTTCAGGACTTTGGCTACCGCCGCTTTCAGTTTCGAGGACGGCATGCTTACGACGGTCTTTTCAGCCATCTGGGCATTACGGATGCGAGTTAGCATGTCTGCTAACGGGTCCTGCATACTCATGGGCTTAACGCTCCTGATACAAAAGAATAAGCCTTCAACTTCAATTCGCCCATAAACGCCAGGCGAAACAAACCCAGGCTCAGGGGAGCCGGGTATTCTAGAGATCACGCCAAAACGAATCAAGCCCCATGAGGGGCTTGATTCGATGTCGCGATCAACGGCGCCGACTGGCGGCACCGTTCGCTGCGATTACCAGCTGGCTTTCACCAGGCCCGGTACGTCGCCGCGCATGGCGGCTTCGCGCAGCTTGTTACGGCTCAGGCCGAACTTGCGGTAGAAGCCGTGCGGACGGCCGGTCAGGCGGCAACGGTTACGCAGGCGGCTGGCGCTGGCGTCACGCGGTTGCTTCTGCAGGGCGACCTGGGCATTCCAACGCTCTTCCGCAGAGGAGTTCGGATTAGCGATGATCGCTTTCAGCTCGGCACGCTTCTTGGCGTACTTGGCTACCGTCAGCTGACGCTTCAGCTCGCGGTTCTTCATGCTCTCTTTAGCCATGTTCCTACTCCAATCAGTTACGGAACGGGAATTTGAAAGCACGCAGCAGGGCGCGACCTTCGTCATCCGTACGAGCGGTGGTGGTCAGGGTGATGTCCAGGCCACGCAGCGCATCGATCTTGTCGTAATCGATTTCCGGGAAGATGATCTGCTCTTTCACGCCCATGCTGTAGTTGCCGCGGCCGTCGAAGGACTTGGCATTCAGGCCGCGGAAGTCACGCACGCGCGGCAGGGAGATGGACAGCAGACGATCCAGGAATTCGTACATCCGGTCGCTACGCAGGGTGACCTTGACGCCGATCGGCCAGCCTTCACGGATCTTGAAGCCGGCGATGGACTTACGAGCGTAAGTCACGATCGGCTTCTGACCGGTGATCTTTTCCAGATCGGCTACGGCGTTCTCGATGATCTTCTTGTCACCGACCGCCTCGCCAAGACCCATGTTCAGGGTGATTTTGGTAACGCGCGGAACTTCCATCACGTTCGCCAGCTGAAGCTCTTCTTTCAGCTTGGGCGCGATTTCCTTCCGATAAATTTCTTTCAATCGTGCCATGGTGATCTACCTAGCAGCCTCAAGCCTGAACCGGTTTCTGGGTCGACTTGAAGACACGAATTTTCTTACCGTCTTCTACCTTGAAGCCAACGCGGTCAGCCTTGCTGGTCTCAGTGTTGAAGATGGCGACGTTGGAGACGTGCAGAGGCGCCTCCTTCTCGACGATACCGCCCTGTTGGCCGAGCATCGGATTGGGCTTGGTGTGGCGCTTGATCAGGTTCACCCCGCCGACGACCAGACGGTCGTCAGCGAGAACCTTCAGCACCTTGCCACGCTTGCCCTTGTCCTTGCCGGCAATGACGATTACTTCGTCGTCACGACGAATCTTTTGCATGACGGCTACTCCTTACAGCACTTCGGGGGCGAGCGAGACGATCTTCATGAACTTCTCGGTACGGAGTTCACGAGTCACTGGCCCAAAGATACGGGTGCCGATCGGCTCCTGCTTGTTGTTCAGCAGGACGGCGGCGTTGCCGTCGAAGCGGATGATGGAACCGTCGGTACGACGTACGCCGTGCTTGGTGCGAACGACCACGGCAGTCATGACCTGGCCCTTCTTCACCTTGCCGCGCGGAATCGCTTCCTTGACGGTGACCTTGATGATGTCGCCGATGCCGGCGTAACGGCGGTGGGAACCGCCGAGCACCTTGATGCACATCACACGACGCGCGCCGCTGTTGTCAGCGACATCGAGCATGGATTGAGTCTGAATCATATAATTTCTCCGACCCCTAGTCCTTAGACTTCCACCGCGCGTTCAACGATATCAACCAGGGTCCAGGCCTTGGTCTTGGCCAGCGGACGGGTTTCGCGGATGGTGACCAGGTCACCAATGCGGCACTGATTGGATTCGTCGTGTGCGTGCAGCTTGGTCGAACGCTTGACGTATTTGCCGTAGATCGGGTGCTTGACGCGACGCTCGATCAGAACGGTGACGGTCTTGTCCATTTTGTCGCTGACGACGCGGCCGGTCAGCGTACGGACGGTTTTCTGAGCTTCAGCCATGATCACTTACCTGCTTGCTGATTGAGCACAGTTTTAACGCGAGCGATGTCGCGCTTAACCTGCGAGAGCAGGTGAGACTGCCCCAACTGGCCAGTTGCTTTCTGCATGCGCAGATTGAACTGGTCGCGCAGCAGGCCGAGCAGTTGCTCGTTCAGCTGCTCAACGGATTTTTCACGAAGTTCATTCGCTTTCATCACATCACCGTCCGCTTAACAAAGGAGGTGGCGAGGGGCAGCTTTGCAGCAGCCAGGGCGAAAGCCTCACGCGCCAGCTCTTCGGAAACACCCTCGATCTCGTACAGGACCTTGCCCGGTTGAATCTGGGCTACCCAGTACTCGACCCCGCCCTTACCTTTACCCATACGAACTTCGAGGGGCTTCTTGGTGACAGGCTTGTCAGGGAATACGCGGATCCAGATCTTGCCGCCACGCTTCACGTGACGGGTCAGCGCGCGACGCGCGGACTCGATCTGACGAGCAGTAAGGCGGCCACGACCAGTGGCCTTCAGTGCGTACTCACCGAAGCTGACCTTACTACCGCGATGAGCCAGACCACGGTTGTGGCCGGTCATTTGTTTGCGGAACTTCGTACGCTTGGGTTGCAGCATTTGCGTACTCCTTACCTAGCAGCTTTTTTACGAGGAGCGGGTGCAACAGGCTTCAGTTCTTCCTGGCGGCCACCGATGACCTCGCCCTTGAAGATCCAAACCTTGACACCGATCACACCGTAAGTGGTGTGCGCTTCGTAGGTGGCATAGTCGATATCGGCGCGCAGGGTGTGCAGGGGCACACGACCTTCGCGATACCATTCGGTACGGGCGATTTCAGCCCCACCCAGACGACCGCTGACCTGAATCTTGATGCCCTTGGCACCAATGCGCATGGCGTTCTGTACGGCGCGCTTCATGGCGCGACGGAACATTACGCGACGCTCCAGCTGCTGGGCTACGCTCTGCGCAACCAGCATGGCATCGAGTTCCGGCTTGCGGATTTCCTCGATGTTGATGTGCACGGGCACACCCATTTGCTTGGTCAGGTCCTGGCGCAGCTTCTCAACATCTTCACCTTTCTTGCCGATCACGATGCCGGGACGAGCGGTGTGGATGGTGATACGTGCGGTTTGAGCCGGACGATGGATATCGATACGGCTTACGGACGCGCTTTTTAGTTTGTCTTGGAGGTACTCACGCACCTTCAGGTCGGCAAACAGGTAATCCGCATAGTTCTTGCGGTCTGCGTACCAAACGGAGGTGTGCTCCTTGACGATACCCAGGCGAATGCCATTGGGATGTACTTTCTGACCCATCTGTCGACTCCGTTACTTGTCCGCAACCTTGACCGTGATATGGCAAGACCGCTTCACGATGCGATCAGCACGGCCTTTGGCACGCGGCATGATGCGCTTGAGCGAACGACCTTCGTTGACGAAGACGGTGGAAACCTTCAGGTCATCCACATCGGCGCCTTCGTTGTGCTCAGCGTTGGCAACGGCCGACTCCAGCACTTTCTTCATGATCTCGGCGGCTTTCTTACTGCTGAAAGCCAGGAGGTTGAGCGCTTCGCCCACCTTCTTCCCGCGGATCTGGTCGGCGACCAAGCGGGCTTTCTGGGCGGAGATACGAGCGCCCGACAGCTTAGCGGCTACTTCCATCTTCCTTACCCCTTAACGCTTGGCTTTCTTGTCCGCAGCGTGCCCGCGATAGGTGCGGGTAGCGGCGAACTCGCCCAGTTTGTGGCCGACCATGTCCTCGTTGACGAGAACCGGTACGTGTTGACGGCCGTTGTGCACGGCGATGGTCAGACCAACCATATGCGGCAGAATCATCGAACGACGCGACCAGGTCTTGATCGGCTTGCGGTCGTTCTTTTCCACCGCGACTTCGACCTTCTTCAACAGGTGAAGATCGATAAACGGACCTTTTTTCAGTGAACGTGGCACTGTGGTATCCCTCTATTTACTTGCGGCGGCGGACGATCATGTTATCGGTACGCTTGTTCGAGCGAGTCTTCTTACCCTTGGTCTGAAGACCCCACGGCGATACCGGATGACGACCAGCAGAGGTACGGCCTTCACCACCACCATGCGGGTGGTCGACCGGGTTCATCGCCACGCCGCGAACGGTCGGGCGAACACCACGCCAGCGCGTAGCACCGGCTTTACCCAGCGAACGCAGGCTGTGCTCGGAATTCGAGACCTCGCCCAGGGTCGCACGGCACTCAGCCAGGACTTTACGCATTTCACCGGAGCGCAGACGCAGGGTTACGTACGCACCTTCACGCGCGACCAGCTGGGCGGAAGCGCCAGCGGAACGAGCGATCTGAGCGCCTTTACCCGGCTTCAGCTCGATACCATGAACAGTGCTACCCACCGGGATGTTGCGCAGAGGCATGCTGTTGCCTGCCTTGATCGGCGCACCGATACCGGAGATCAGCTGGTCACCTGCAGCAACGCCCTTGGGGGCGATGATGTAGCGACGCTCGCCGTCTGCATACTTCAGCAGAGCGATGTGTGCAGTGCGGTTCGGATCGTATTCGACGCGCTCAACGATGGCAGGGATGCCATCCTTGTTGCGACGGAAGTCGACCAGACGGTAGTGCTGCTTGTGACCACCACCGATATGACGGGTGGTGATACGACCGTTGTTGTTACGGCCGCCAGACTTGGATTTCTTTTCCAGCAGCGGTGCGTAGGGAGCGCCTTTGTGCAGCTCCTGATTCACCACCTTGACGACAAAGCGACGACCAGCGGAAGTCGGTTTGCACTTAACGATTGCCATGATGCACCCCTTTACTCAGCGCTGGTGGCGAAATCGAGATCTTGGCCCGGCTGGAGAGCGATGTACGCTTTCTTCCAGTCGTTACGCTTGCCCAGACCGCGAGCGGTGCGCTTGGTCTTACCCTTGACGTTCAGGGTAGTGACGCGCTGTACCTTCACGCTGAACAGGCTTTCTACGGCCTTCTTGATTTCCAGCTTGGTTGCATCGGTGGCAACCTTGAAAACGAATTGGCTCTTGCCGTCCGCGAGACCCGTGGCTTTCTCGGAGATGTGCGGACCAAGCAGCACTTTGAATACGCGTTCCTGGTTCATCCCAGCAGCTCCTCGAACTTCTTCACGGCGGACACGGTGACCAGCACCTTGTCGTAGGCGATCAGGCTGACGGGGTCGGAACCTTGGACATCACGTACATCGACGTGCGCCAGGTTGCGCGCAGCGAGGTACAGGTTCTCGTCGACACCATCGGTCACGATCAGCACGTCTTTCAGACCCAGGGTGTCCAGCTTGGCAACCAGGCCCTTGGTTTTCGGTGCATCGACAGCGAAGTCGGCAACGACGACCAGACGGTCCAGACGAACGAGCTCGGCAAGGATGGAGCGCAGTGCTGCGCGGTACATCTTCTTGTTCAGCTTCTGTTCGTGGCTACGCGGTTTAGCGGCGAAAGTGGTGCCGCCCCCACGCCAGATGGGGCTACGGATGGTGCCAGCGCGAGCACGACCGGTGCCCTTCTGACGCCACGGCTTCTTGCCACCACCAGAGACTTCGGAGCGAGTCTTCTGTGCCTTGCTGCCCTGACGGCCGCCAGCCATGTAGGCCACGACTGCCTGGTGCACCAGGGTCTCGTTGAATTCGCCACCAAAGGTACGCTCGGAGACTTCGATAGCCTGAGCGCCGTTCACATTCAATTGCATCTCAGCTTCCCCCTTAACCGCGAGCCTTGGCTGCCGGACGCACGATCACATCACCGCCGGTAGCGCCGGGAACGGCACCCTTGACCAGCAGCAGATTGCGTTCAGCATCGACACGCACGATCTCCAGGGATTGAACGGTTACCCGCTCCGCACCCAGATGACCGGACATTTTCTTGCCCTTGAACACTCGACCAGGAGTCTGGCACTGGCCGATGGAACCGGGGACGCGGTGGGAAACGGAGTTACCGTGGGTGTTATCCTGACCACGGAAGTTCCAGCGCTTGATGGTGCCCGCGAAGCCCTTACCCTTGGACTCGCCGGTAACGTCTACCATCTGGCCTGCCTGGAACAGATCGACAGTGATCTGGTCACCGGCGGCATACTGCTCTTCGCCCAGACGGAATTCCCACACGCCGCGACCGGCGGCGACATTCGCCTTGGCAAAGTGACCAGCTTGCGCTTTGGTAACGCGAGAAGCGCGACGCTCGCCGGCGGTGACTTGCACTGCGCGGTAGCCATCGGTTTCTTCAGTCTTGAACTGGGTGACGCGATTCGGCTCGACCTCGATGACCGTAACCGGAATAGAGACACCTTCCTCGGTGAAAATGCGGGTCATGCCGCATTTACGACCGACAACACCAATTGTCATGTTGTAAACCTCTTGAGTGTACGGGGCTTTCACCCGCTATGGCCGCCCATTTCAGAGCGTTACACGACCAATGCCGAAGGCATTAGCCGAGGCTGATCTGTACTTCAACACCTGCAGCAAGATCGAGCTTCATCAGCGCATCGACGGTTTTATCCGTCGGCTGGACGATGTCCAGCACACGCTTATGTGTACGAATTTCGTACTGATCACGCGCATCTTTGTTGACGTGCGGAGAGATCAGCACGGTGAAACGTTCCTTGCGGGTCGGCAGAGGGATTGGACCACGCACCTGAGCACCAGTACGTTTCGCGGTTTCCACGATTTCCTGGGTTGATTGATCGATCAGGCGATGGTCAAAAGCCTTCAACCGAATCCGGATTTGTTGGTTTTGCATTTGACCTCAGACTCCAATTTACCATTCCCAACGGACGGACTACGCCCGTTAAAAGGAGGCGCAATTGTACGGATGCCCCCACAGGGTGTCAATATTTAACCAACGAACGAAAAAAGGGGCCCCGAAGGGCCCCTTTTTCTGATGGCAGGATCAGCGATTACTCGATGATCTTGGCAACCACGCCGGCGCCAACGGTACGGCCACCTTCGCGGATCGCGAAGCGCAGGCCATCTTCCATGGCGATCGGAGCGATCAGGGTGACAACCATCTTGATGTTGTCGCCCGGCATTACCATCTCTACGCCTTCCGGCAGTTCGCAGTTACCGGTCACGTCAGTGGTACGGAAGTAGAACTGCGGACGGTAGCCCTTGAAGAACGGGGTGTGACGACCACCTTCTTCCTTGGACAGCACGTACACTTCGCACTCGAACTTGGTGTGCGGCTTGATGGTGCCCGGCTTGGCCAGAACCTGGCCACGCTCTACGTCTTCACGCTTGGTGCCGCGCAGCAGGATACCGACGTTCTCGCCAGCACGACCTTCGTCGAGCAGCTTGCGGAACATTTCGACACCGGTGCAGGTGGTCTTGGTGGTCGCCTTGATGCCGACGATTTCCACTTCTTCCTGGACCTTGATGATGCCGCGCTCCACACGACCGGTTACCACGGTACCGCGGCCGGAGATCGAGAACACGTCTTCGATCGGCATCAGGAACGGCTGGTCGATGGCACGAACCGGCTCCGGAATGTAGGAGTCCAGGGTCTCTACCAGCTTCTGCACGGCGCTTACGCCGATGCCGTTGTCGTCCTTGCCTTCCAGCGCCATCAGCGCGGAGCCGATGATGATCGGGGTGTCGTCGCCCGGGAAGTCGTAGGTGTTCAGCAGGTCGCGAACTTCCATCTCGACCAGTTCCAGCAGCTCGGCGTCGTCAACCATGTCGGCCTTGTTCAGGAACACGACGATGTAGGGAACGCCTACCTGGCGGGACAGCAGGATGTGCTCGCGGGTCTGCGGCATGGGGCCGTCGGCAGCCGAGCAAACCAGGATCGCGCCGTCCATCTGGGCAGCACCGGTGATCATGTTCTTCACGTAGTCGGCGTGACCGGGGCAGTCAACGTGAGCGTAGTGACGAACAGCGGAATCGTACTCAACGTGCGAGGTGTTGATGGTGATACCGCGGGCCTTTTCTTCCGGCGCGTTGTCGATCTGATCGAAGGCACGAGCGGAACCACCCCAGGTGTCGGAGCAGACCTTGGTCAGTGCAGCGGTCAGAGTGGTCTTGCCATGGTCAACGTGACCGATGGTGCCGACGTTGACGTGCGGTTTGTTACGTTCGAATTTTTCCTTAGCCACGACAGTAAACCTCTTACTTAAAGGGCTGAATCAACCTTGTTTTTTAACCAGCGCTTCGACGATGTTCGACGGAGCTTCGGCGTATTTGGAGAATTCCATGGAGTAGCTCGCGCGACCCTGGGACATGGAACGCACGTCGGTCGCATAACCGAACATCTCACCCAGCGGAACCTCGGCACGAATAACCTTACCGGAAACCGTGTCCTCCATCCCCTGAATCAGACCACGACGACGGTTCAGGTCGCCCATCACGTCACCCATGTAGTCCTCAGGAGTCACCACCTCTACCTTCATGATCGGCTCGAGCACCTTGCCACCACCCTTCTGGGCCAGTTGCTTGGTTGCCATGGAAGCAGCGATCTTGAACGCCATCTCGTTGGAGTCGACGTCGTGGTAGGAACCATCGAAAACGGTAGCCTTCAGGCCGATGAGCGGATAGCCGGCGACGACGCCGTTCTTCATCTGCTCCTCGATACCCTTCTGGATCGCCGGGATGTATTCCTTGGGAACCACACCACCCACGACTTCGTTCTCGAACACCAGGCCTTCGGTGATGTTGCCCTTCTCGTCCACGTCCGCGGCCGAGAAGCGGATCCAGCAGTGACCGAACTGGCCGCGACCACCGGACTGGCGAACGAACTTGCCTTCGATCTCCACGTTGTCCTTGGTGATGGTCTCACGGTAAGCCACCTGCGGCTTGCCGATGTTGGCCTCGACGCCGAACTCGCGCTTCATGCGGTCGACGATGATGTCCAGGTGCAGCTCGCCCATGCCGGAGATGATGGTCTGACCGGACTCTTCGTCGGTCTTGACACGGAACGACGGGTCTTCCTGGGCCAGCTTGCCGAGGGCGATGCCCATCTTCTCCTGGTCGGCCTTGGTCTTCGGCTCTACAGCGACCGAGATTACCGGCTCGGGGAAGTCCATGCGCTCGAGGATGATCGGCTTGTCGATCGAGCACAGGGTGTCACCGGTGGTGACGTCCTTCATGCCGATCAGGGCAGCGATGTCGCCTGCGCGCACTTCCTTGATCTCTTCACGCTGGTTGGCGTGCATCTGCACCATCCGACCAACGCGCTCCTTCTTGCCCTTCACCGAGTTCAGGACGGAGTCGCCGGAGCTCAGGACGCCGGAGTAAACGCGAGCGAAGGTCAGAGTACCAACGAACGGGTCGGTGGCAATCTTGAACGCCAGGGAGGAGAACGGTTCGTTGTCGTCGGCATGACGCTCGTCTTCGACGGTCTCGTCGTCCGGGCTGACACCCTTGATCGCCGGGATCTCGGTCGGAGCCGGGAGGTAATCGATGACGGCATCGAGAACCAGCGGAACGCCCTTGTTCTTGAACGAGGAACCGCAGACGGCCGGAACGATCTCGCAGGCCAGGGTGCGCAGGCGCAGGCCTTCCTTGATCTCGGCTTCGGAGAGCTCGCCCTCTTCGAGGTACTTGTTCATCAGCTCTTCGTTGGCTTCGGCCGCAGCCTCGACCATGCTGGAACGCCACTCTTCGGCCAGGTCCTTGAGCTCCGCAGGAATTTCTTCCTCGCGGTAGGTCATGCCCTTGTCGTCATCGTTCCAGTAGATGGCCTTCATCTTGATCAGGTCGACCTGACCGACGAAGTTCTCTTCAGCGCCGATGGCGAGCTGGACCGGAACCGGGGTATGACCCAGGCGCTTCTTGATCTGCTCGACGACGCGCAGGAAGTTCGCACCCTGGCGGTCCATCTTGTTGACGTAGACGATGCGCGGTACGCCGTACTTGTTGGCCTGACGCCATACGGTTTCCGACTGCGGCTCTACGCCGGAGGTGCCACAGAACACCACGACAGCGCCGTCCAGTACACGCAGGGAACGCTCCACCTCGATGGTGAAGTCTACGTGGCCGGGGGTGTCGATGACGTTCACGCGATAGTTGTCGTACTGACCGCGCGAGCCCTTCCAGAAGGTGGTAACGGCAGCGGAGGTAATGGTGATACCGCGTTCCTGCTCCTGCACCATCCAGTCGGTGGTCGCAGCGCCGTCATGCACTTCGCCCAGCTTGTGGTTGACGCCGGTATAGAACAGAACCCGCTCCGTGGTGGTGGTCTTGCCCGCGTCAACGTGGGCACAGATACCGATATTACGGTAGCGGTTGATGGGTGTAGTACGGGCCACAATAAGGTCCTCGGGGGTTGGGCAGCGCGATTAGAACCGGTAGTGCGAGAAGGCCTTGTTGGCCTCTGCCATACGGTGCACGTCTTCACGCTTCTTGACTGCTGCGCCCTTGCCTTCAGCGGCATCCAGCAGCTCGCCAGCCAGACGCAGGGCCATGGACTTCTCGCCACGCTTGCGGGCGAAGTCCACCAGCCAACGCATGGCCAGGGCATTACGGCGGGACGGACGGACTTCGACCGGAACCTGGTAAGTCGCACCACCTACGCGGCGGGACTTCACTTCGACCAGCGGAGCGATGGCATCGAGAGCTTTTTCGAAGGTTTCCAGGGGATCGGCCTTGCCGCGTTCCTTCACCTTGTCCAGCGCACCGTAAACGATACGCTCGGCAACGGCTTTCTTGCCGCTTTCCATCACGTGGTTCATGAACTTGGCCAGGATCTGGCTTCCGTATTTCGGATCAGCCAGCACTTCACGCTTGGCCGCTACACGACGTCTTGGCATTGATAAGCCCTCAAACGGTCTTCAGGTTAGCCCGGGACCATAACAATCAAGTTACGCCCGACCTTACTCTTATCGACTCAGATAAATATAAAAACGCTATTACTTCGGACGCTTGGCGCCGTACTTCGAACGACCCTGCTTACGATCCTTGACACCCGAGGTGTCCAGCGAACCGCGCACGGTGTGGTAACGCACACCCGGAAGGTCCTTTACACGACCGCCACGGATCAGCACTACGCTGTGCTCTTGCAGGTTGTGACCTTCACCACCGATGTACGAGGAAACCTCGAAACCGTTGGTCAGACGTACACGGCATACCTTACGCAGTGCCGAGTTCGGCTTTTTCGGCGTGGTGGTGTATACGCGGGTGCATACGCCACGACGTTGCGGGCAGTTCTGCAGCGCAGGCACGTCGCTCTTGTCGACCATGCGCTTGCGCGGCTTACGCACCAGCTGGTTGATAGTTGCCATCTATAGCTCCACTGATTGTCTTACGACACACAAACGAAATGACAGAGCGTGCGCCCTGCCAATTTTCGGGGTACAAAATAGTAAAGAGGTTCTTGTACACCGTCAAGACAAAGCCCCGGCTATCGGGATAGCCGGGGCTTGTCGTTGATGCTTAGTTACCGCTCGAGTTCAGCGCTTCGGTCAGTGCGGCTTCCGCCTCGCTGGCACTCACACGCTGCGGCTTGCCGAGGTCGCGCTGACGCTTGCGCTCGCTGTGGTAAGCCAGACCGGTACCGGCCGGGATCAGGCGACCCACGACCACGTTCTCCTTCAGGCCGCGCAGGAAGTCGCGCTTGCCGGTGACCGCCGCTTCGGTGAGGACGCGGGTGGTCTCCTGGAACGACGCCGCGGAGATGAACGACTCGGTCGACAGGGAGGCCTTGGTGATACCCAGCAGAACGCGTTCGTACTTGGCCGGGAACTTGTCCTCGGTACCGAGCTGTTCGTTCTCTTCCAGCACCTGGGTGAGTTCCACCTGGTCGCCTTTGATGAAGCTGGAATCACCGGACTCGCTGACTTCGACCTTGCGCAGCATCTGACGCAGGATGGTCTCGATGTGCTTGTCGTTGATCTTCACGCCCTGCAGACGGTAGACGTCCTGGATCTCGTTGACGATGTACTTCGCCAGCGAACTCACGCCCAGCAGGCGCAGGATGTCGTGCGGGTTGCTCGGGCCGTCGGAGATGACTTCGCCGCGGTTCACCTGTTCGCCTTCGAACACGTTCAGGTGACGCCACTTCGGAATCAGCTCCTCGTACGGATCGCTGCCATCGTTCGGCGTGATGACCAGACGGCGCTTGCCCTTGGTCTCCTTGCCGAAGGAGATGGTGCCGCTGATTTCCGCCAGGATCGAAGGCTCTTTCGGACGACGGGCCTCGAACAGGTCGGCAACGCGCGGCAGACCACCGGTGATGTCGCGGGTCTTCGAGGTTTCCTGCGGAATACGTGCGACAACGTCACCGATGCTCACCTTGGCGCCGTCGGTCAGGTTGACCAGGGCGTTGGCCGGCAGGAAGTACTGCGCCGGTACGTCGGTACCCGGCAGCAGCAGGTCCTTGCCCGCGGCATCGATCAGCTTCACGGCCGGACGGATGTCCTTGCCGGCAGCCGGACGGTCTTTCGGATCCATCACTTCGATGTTGGTCAGGCCGGTCAGTTCGTCGGTCTGACGCTTGACGGTGATGCCCTCCTCCATGCCCACGAAGGCCACGGTACCGTCCACCTCGGTGACGATCGGGTGGGTGTGCGGGTCCCACTTGGCGACGATGGCGCCCGGGTCGACCTTGTCACCTTCCTTGACCGAAATCACCGCACCGTACGGCAGCTTGTAGCGCTCGCGCTCGCGACCGAAGTCGTCGGCGACCGCCAGCTCGCCGGAACGCGATACCGCGACCAGCGCGCCGTCGGCACGCACCACATGCTTCAGGTTGTGCAGGCGGATGGTGCCGCCGTTCTTCACCTGGACGTTGTCGGCAGCCGAGGTCCGGCTGGCCGCACCACCGATGTGGAAGGTACGCATGGTCAGCTGGGTGCCCGGCTCACCGATGGACTGCGCGGCGATGACGCCGACCGCTTCACCGATGTTGACGCGATGGCCACGGGCCAGGTCGCGACCGTAGCACATGGCGCAGATGCCATGACGGGTTTCGCAGGTGATCGGCGAACGCACGACGACTTCGTCGACGCTCATCACCTCGAGGAAATCGACCCACTTCTCGTCGATCAGGGTACCGGCCGGCACGATGACTTCGTCGCTGCCCGGCTTGAACACGTCACGCGCGATCACGCGGCCGAGCACGCGCTCGCCGAGCGGCTCGACCACGTCGCCGCCTTCGATGTGCGGCGACATCAGCAGGCCGTGCTCGGTGCCACAATCGATCTCGGTCACCACCAGGTCCTGGGCCACGTCGACCAGGCGACGGGTCAGGTAACCGGAGTTCGCGGTCTTCAGCGCGGTATCCGCCAGACCCTTACGCGCACCGTGGGTGGAGATGAAGTACTGGAGTACGTTCAGACCTTCACGGAAGTTAGCGGTGATCGGGGTCTCGATGATCGAGCCGTCCGGCTTGGCCATCAGGCCGCGCATGCCCGCCAGCTGGCGGATCTGGGCCGCGGAACCCCGCGCACCGGAGTCGGCCATCATGTACATGGAGTTGAAGGACTCCTGGTCGACTTCCTTGCCCTCGCGATCGACGACCTTCTCTTTCGAGAGGTTGGCCATCATCGCCTTGGACACTTCGTCGTTGGCCTTCGACCAGAGGTCGATCACCTTGTTGTACTTCTCGCCCTGGGTTACCAGGCCGGAGGCGTACTGGCTCTCGATTTCCTTCACTTCGTCGGTGGCGGCGTTGATGATGCGCGCCTTCTCGTCCGGGATGACGAAGTCGTTGACGCCGATGGAGACGCCGGAAATGGTCGAATAGGCGAAACCGGTGTACATCAGCTGGTCGGCGAAGATGACGGTGTCCTTCAGACCCACCACGCGGTAGCAGTGGTTGATCAGCTTGGAGATCGCCTTCTTCTTCATCGACTGGTTGACCACGTCGAACGGCAGACCGGCCGGAACGACCTGGAACAGCAGCGCGCGGCCGACGGTGGTGTCGACGATGCGGGTATTGGCGGTCAGTTGACCGTCCTCGCCCTTGACCTTCTCGTTGATGCGTACCTTCACCCGGGCGTGCAGGGACGCCTGGCCGCTGCGGTAGGCGCGGTCGACTTCCTGCAGGTCGGCGAAGGCCATGCCCTCGCCCTTCGCATTGATCGCTTCACGGGTCATGTAGTACAGACCCATTACCACGTCCTGCGACGGAACGATGATCGGCTCGCCGTTGGCGGGCGACAGGATGTTGTTGGTGGACATCATCAGCGCGCGCGCTTCCAGCTGGGCCTCGAGGGTCAGCGGAACGTGGACGGCCATCTGGTCACCGTCGAAGTCGGCGTTGTACGCGGCGCAGACCAGCGGGTGCAGCTGGATCGCCTTGCCTTCGATGAGGACCGGCTCGAACGCCTGGATGCCCAGACGGTGCAGGGTCGGCGCACGGTTCAGGAGAACCGGATGCTCGCGGATGACCTCGGCGAGAACGTCCCAGACCTCGGGCAGCTCGCGCTCGACCATTTTCTTGGCGGCCTTGATGGTGGTGGCCATGCCACGACCTTCCAGCTTGCCGAAGATGAACGGCTTGAACAGCTCCAGGGCCATCTTCTTCGGCAGACCGCACTGGTGCAGGCGCAGGGTCGGGCCCACGGTGATCACGGAACGACCGGAGTAGTCCACGCGCTTGCCGAGGAGGTTCTGACGGAAGCGACCTTGCTTGCCCTTGATCATGTCGGCCAGCGACTTCAGCGGACGCTTGTTCGAGCCGGTGATGGCGCGACCGCGACGGCCGTTGTCGAGCAGGGCGTCGACGGCCTCCTGCAGCATGCGCTTTTCGTTGCGCACGATGATGTCCGGAGCGGCCAGGTCGAGCAGGCGCTTCAGGCGGTTGTTACGGTTGATCACCCGACGATACAGGTCGTTCAGGTCGGAAGTCGCGAAGCGACCGCCGTCCAGCGGAACCAGCGGGCGCAGGTCCGGCGGCAGCACCGGCAGGACGGTCAGGACCATCCACTCGGGTTTGTTGCCGGAGCCCTGGAAGGCTTCCATCAGCTTCAGGCGCTTGGACAGCTTCTTGATCTTGGTTTCCGAGTTGGTCTGCGGAATCTCTTCGCGCAGGCGGCCGATCTCGTGCTCCAGGTCGATGGCGTTGAGCAGTTCGTGAACGGCTTCGGCGCCCATGCGAGCATCGAAATCGTCACCGAACTCCTCGAGAGCCTCGAAGTATTGCTCGTCGTTCAGCAGCTGGCCCTTTTCCAGGGTGGTCATGCCCGGATCGATCACCACGTAGCTCTCGAAATAGAGCACGCGCTCGATATCGCGCAGGGTCATGTCCAGCAGCAGGCCGATACGGGACGGCAGCGACTTCAGGAACCAGATGTGGGCGACCGGCGAAGCCAGCTCGATGTGGCCCATGCGCTCGCGGCGCACCTTGGCCAGGGCGACTTCCACGCCGCACTTCTCGCAGATCACACCACGGTGCTTGAGGCGCTTGTACTTGCCGCACAGGCACTCGTAGTCCTTCACCGGGCCGAAGATCTTGGCGCAGAACAGGCCGTCGCGCTCCGGCTTGAAGGTACGGTAGTTGATGGTTTCCGGCTTTTTAACTTCGCCGAAAGACCAGGAACGAATCATCTCGGGCGAAGCCAGGCCAATACGGATGGCATCGAACTCTTCGATTTGACCCTGGTTTTTCAACAGATTAAGCAAGTCTTTCAAGGCCTTTCCTCCTCACGGACCCGGTGCGACCGGCCTTGACCAGCCGCACCGTCTAGCGTCACGTGTTATTCGGTTTCCAGTTCGATGTCGATGCCGAGCGAACGGATCTCTTTGATCAGAACGTTGAAGGACTCGGGCATGCCGGCCTCCATGCGGTGATCGCCGTCCACGATGTTCTTGTACATCTTGGTCCGGCCGTTCACGTCGTCCGACTTGACCGTCAGCATTTCCTGCAGGGTGTACGCCGCGCCATAGGCTTCCAGCGCCCACACCTCCATCTCACCGAAGCGCTGACCACCGAACTGTGCCTTACCACCCAGCGGCTGCTGGGTAACCAGGCTGTACGAGCCGGTGGAACGGGCGTGCATCTTGTCGTCCACCAGGTGGTTCAGCTTGAGCATGTACATGTAGCCGACGGTGGTCGGACGCTCGAACTGGTTGCCGGTACGACCGTCGAACAGACGCATCTGGCCGCTTTCCGGCAGGTCGGCCAGCTTCAGCATGGCCTTGATCTCACGTTCCTTGGCGCCATCGAACACCGGGGTCGCCATCGGTACGCCACCGCGCAGGTTCTTGGCCAGCGCGAGGATCTCGTTGTCGCCCAACTCGTCGAGGTTTTCCTCGCGACCGCCGATCTCGTTGTAGATCTCGTGCAGGAACTTGCGCAGCTCGGCGACCTTGCGCTGCTCTTCGAGCATGCGGTTGATCTTCTCGCCCAGCCCCTTGGCCGCGAGGCCCAGGTGGGTTTCGAGGATCTGGCCGACGTTCATCCGCGACGGTACGCCCAGCGGGTTGAGGACGATGTCGACCGGAGTGCCATTGGCATCGTGCGGCATGTCTTCCACCGGCATGATCACCGAGACCACACCCTTGTTACCGTGACGGCCGGCCATCTTGTCGCCCGGCTGGATGCGGCGCTTGATCGCCAGGTAGACCTTGACGATCTTCAGCACGCCCGGAGCCAGGTCGTCGCCCTGCTGCAGCTTGCGCTTCTTGTCCTCGAACTTGTCGTCCAGGAGCTGGCGACGATCGCTGATGTAGGCCTGGGCCTTCTCCAGCTGCTCGTTAAGGGCATCGTCGGCCATGCGCAGCTTGAACCACTGGCCGCGCTCGAGGCCGTCCAGGTAGTCGTCGGTGATCTCCGTGCCCTTCTTCAGCGCCGGGCCGCCTTCGGCCTTGGCACCGACCAGGGCGGCACGCAGACGCTCGAAGGTCGCGCCTTCGACGATGCGGAACTCTTCGTTCAGGTCCTTGCGGATCTGGTCGAGCTGCATCTTCTCGATGGACAGCGCGCGGGAATCGCGCTCGACGCCATCGCGGGTGAAGACCTGTACGTCGATCACGGTGCCCTTGGTGCCGGTCGGCACACGCAGGGAAGTGTCCTTCACGTCGGACGCCTTCTCACCGAAGATCGCGCGCAGCAGCTTCTCTTCAGGAGTCAGCTGGGTCTCGCCTTTCGGAGTGACCTTGCCGACCAGGATGTCGCCGGCCTGCACTTCGGCGCCGACGTAGACGATACCGGCTTCGTCCAGCTTGTTCAGCGCAGCCTCGCCCACGTTCGGGATGTCCGCGGTGATTTCCTCTGGGCCGAGCTTGGTGTCGCGAGCGACGCAGGTCAGTTCCTGGATATGGATCGTGGTGAAGCGATCTTCCTGGACCACACGCTCGGACAGGCAGATGGAGTCTTCGAAGTTGAAGCCGTTCCAGGGCATGAACGCCACGCGCATGTTCTGGCCCAGGGCCAGCTCACCCATGTCGGTGGACGGACCGTCGGCCAGGATATCGCCGCGCGCGACCACGTCACCCTTGCTCACCAGCGGACGCTGGTTGATGCAGGTGTTCTGGTTGGAACGGGTGTACTTGGTCAGGTTGTAGATGTCGACACCCGCCTCGCCGGTCTCGACCTCGTCATCCGCCACGCGAACCACGACACGGCTGGCATCGACCGAGTCGATCACCCCGCCACGGCGAGCCACGACGCAGACGCCGGAGTCGCGCGCCACGTTGCGCTCCATGCCGGTGCCCACCAGCGGCTTGTCGGCACGCAGGGTCGGCACGGCCTGACGCTGCATGTTCGAGCCCATGAGTGCGCGGTTGGCGTCGTCGTGCTCGAGGAACGGAATCAGCGAGGCAGCGACGGAAACGACCTGCTTCGGCGAAACGTCCATCAGGGTCACGTCTTCCGGCGCCTTCACGGTGAATTCGTTCAGGTGACGCACGGCCACCAGCTCGTCCACCAGCTGGCCCTTCTCGTTGAGGGTCGCCGAAGCCTGGGCGATGACGTGATCGGCTTCTTCGATCGCCGACAGGAACACGATCTCGTCGGTTACCAGGCTGTCCTTGACCACGCGGTACGGGCTCTCGAGGAAGCCGTACTTGTTGGTGCGGGCGTAGGTCGCCAGGGAGTTGATCAGACCGATGTTCGGACCTTCAGGGGTTTCGATCGGGCACACGCGACCGTAGTGGGTCGGGTGTACGTCACGAACCTCGAAGCCCGCACGCTCACGGGTCAGACCGCCCGGGCCGAGCGCGGAGACGCGGCGCTTGTGGGTGATCTCGGAGAGCGGGTTGTTCTGGTCCATGAACTGCGACAGCTGGCTCGAACCGAAGAACTCCTTGATCGCGGCAGCCACCGGCTTGGCGTTGATCAGGTCCTGCGGCATCAGGCCTTCGCTTTCAGCCATCGACAGGCGTTCCTTGACCGCGCGCTCGACACGCACCAGGCCCACGCGGAACTGGTTCTCGGCCATCTCGCCGACGCAACGGACACGGCGGTTGCCCAGGTGGTCGATGTCATCGACGATGCCCTTGCCGTTACGGATGTCGACCAGGGTCTTGAGCACATCGATGATGTCTTCCTTGCTCAGGACGCCCGGACCTTCGATCTCGGTACGACCGATACGACGGTTGAACTTCATCCGACCCACGGCCGACAGGTCGTAACGCTCGGCGCTGAAGAACAGGTTGCCGAACAGGGTCTCGGCGGCTTCCTTGGTCGGCGGCTCGCCCGGACGCATCATCCGGTAGATCTCGACCAGGGCTTCCAACTGATTGCTGGTGTTGTCGATCTTCAGGGTATCGGAGATGAACGGACCGCAGTCGATGTCATTGGTGTACAGCGTCTCGATGCGCACGACCTGAGCCTTGGCCACCTTGGCCAGGAGGTCGAGGGTCAGCTCGGTGTTGCATTCGGCGATGATCTCGCCGGTGGCCGGGTGCACGATCGCCTTGGCGATGGTACGGCCGATCAGGTAGTCGAACGGCACTTCCAGCTGGGTCACGCCAGCCTTTTCCAGCTGGTTGATGTGGCGGGCGGTGATACGGCGACCCTGCTCCACGATGACCTTGCCGCTGCCGTCCTTGATGTCGATGCTCGCGACTTCACCGCGCAGGCGCTGCGGGACCAGCTCCAGGTTCAGGGTCTCGCCCTTGATGTGGAAGACGTTGGTCGCGTAGAAGGCGTTGAGAATCTCTTCGGTGCTGTAGCCGAGCGCGCGCAGCAGTACCGAGGCCGGCAGCTTGCGGCGACGGTCGATACGGACGAACACGCAGTCCTTCGGGTCGAACTCGAAGTCCAGCCAGGAACCGCGGTAAGGAATGATCCGCGCGGAGTACAGCAGCTTGCCGGAGCTGTGGGTCTTGCCACGGTCGTGGTCGAAGAACACACCCGGGGAACGGTGCAGCTGGGAGACGATGACGCGCTCGGTACCGTTGATGATGAAGGTACCGTTCTCGGTCATCAGGGGGATTTCCCCCATGTAGACTTCTTGTTCCTTGATGTCCTTGATCGCCTTGTTCGACGACTCGCGGTCGAAGATGATCAGGCGGACTTTCACGCGCAGCGGTACGGCGAAGGTCACGCCGCGCAGCACGCACTCCTTGACATCGAATGCCGGCTCACCCAGACGGTAGCCGACGTATTCCAGGGCAGCATTGCCGGAATAGCTGATAATCGGGAAAACGGACTTGAAGGCCGCGTGCAGACCGATATCGCGGAACTGCTCCTTGGTTGCGCCAGCCTGCAGGAATTCGCGATAGGAATCCAGCTGGATGGCCAGCAAATACGGCACATCCATGACGTCCGGCAACTTGCTAAAGTCCTTGCGGATACGTTTTTTCTCAGTGTATGAGTAAGCCATCAGCGTTCCCCAGCTTGGTCACCTGCTTGTTTGGCGTCTCCGACGGGAGCAGCCGGAAAATCTTGCAGACCCCTTGGCCTGCATTGCCCACTCGGGGCACTTTCACGTCTTGGGTGGAACGCCCGAGGCGAGTCCACCCAGAACGGAAAAAGGCCGGTGGCAAAAGCCACCAGCCATCAGCCTTTCGCTTGACGCTCGGGCTGTAGACGCAAGGTCGTCGCTTACTTGAGCTCGACTTTGGCGCCTGCTTCTTCCAGGGCTTTCTTGGCAGCTTCGGCTTCTTCTTTCGAAGCGCCTTCCTTCACCACGCCCGGAGCGCCGTCTACGACAGCCTTGGCTTCTTTCAGACCCAGACCGGTCAGTTCGCGAACGACCTTGATCACGTTCACTTTCTTGTCGCCAGCTTCGGCCAGGACGATGGTGAACTCGGTCTGCTCTTCGGCAGCGGCAGCAGCCGGGCCAGCAGCGGCAACGGTAGCGGCAGCAGCGGTAACGCCGAACTTCTCTTCCATCGCCTTGATCAGTTCGACCACTTGCATGACGGACATTTCGGATACGGCGTTGATGATGTCTTCGTTGGTCAGAGCCATGACTCTAATTCCTGTATTGGGGGACGGCCTGCGGCCATCGTATTAAACAAATAAGATTGAAAGAGGTTGCGAGCCGACTCAGGCGGCAGCAGCTTCTTTCTGGTCGCGAATGGCCGCCAGAGTACGAGCCAGCTTGCTGGTAGCGCCCTGAATCACGCTCATCAGCTGCGATACGGCTTCGTCGTAGGTCGGCAGGCTTGCCAGTACGTCGATCTGATTGGCTGCGAGGAACTGACCCTCGAAGGCAGCCGCCTTGATCTCGAACTTGTCCTGACCCTTGGCGAACTCACGGAAGATACGAGCGGCAGCGCCCGGATGTTCGTTGGAGAAAGCGATCAGGGTCGGGCCTTTGAACACGTCGTTGAGCACGTCGAACTGGGTGCCTTCAACGGCGCGCTTGAGCAGGGTGTTACGTACGACTTTCACGTACACACCAGCTTCGCGGGCCTCTTTACGGAGTCCGGTCATGGCGCCTACGGTCACGCCACGGGCATCGGCCACGACAGCGGACAGGGCAGCTTTGGCAGCCTCGTTGACTTCAGCGACGATGGCCTTCTTGTCTTCGAGTTTAATTGCCACGGGTTTACTCCTGGATGTTACCGTTTCGTCCAGCCGGGGCCGGACGTCGTTTTGGTGTCTGATTCGGTAACCGAATCGGGAGCACCATCTGCGTAGGCTTGTGGTTTAAGGCTCGCGCCACCTACGGTCTTGGATAGCCCCCGCCAGGCAGGGACCCCAATACCTGTGCAGCGGGCAGAACCCGCTGCACGATGTCACTTAGGCTTCCAGGGAAGCCAGGTCGATCTGCAGGCCCGGACCCATGGTGGTGCTCAGGGTCACGCGCTTGACGTACACGCCTTTCGACGAGGACGGCTTCAGGCGCTTCAGGTCCGCCAGCAGAGCTTCGACGTTCTGCTGCAGCTTGGCCGGCTCGAAATCGACCTTGCCAACGGAGCTGTGGATGATGCCGTTCTTGTCGGTACGGAAACGTACCTGACCAGCCTTGGCATTCTTCACCGCGGTGGCGACGTCCGGGGTCACGGTACCGACTTTCGGGTTCGGCATCAGACCGCGCGGGCCGAGGATCTGGCCCAGCTGACCAACGACACGCATTGCGTCCGGGGAGGCGATGACGACGTCGTAGTTCAGGTCGCCACCTTTCATTTCGGCAGCCAGTTCGTCCATGCCCACCTTGTCGGCGCCGGCAGCCAGAGCGGCTTCAGCGGCCGGACCCTGGGTGAAGACGGCAACGCGGACGCTCTTGCCGGTGCCGTTCGGCAGAACGGTGGCACCACGAACGACCTGGTCGGATTTACGCGGATCGACGCCGAGGTTGACGGCAACGTCCACGGACTCCTTGAACTTGATGGTGGACAGCTCGGCCAGCAGCTTGGCGGCCTCTTCGAAGCTGTACTGCTTGCCGGCAACTACTTTCTCGGCAATCGCCTTCTGGCGCTTGGTCAGCTTAGCCATTACACACCCTCCACGTTCAGGCCCATGCTGCGCGCGGAGCCAGCGATGGTACGTACAGCAGCGTCCAGATCAGCAGCGGTCAGGTCAGCCTGCTTGGTCTTGGCGATCTCTTCCAGCTGGGCACGGGTAACGGTGCCGACCTTCTGGGAGTTCGGACGAGCGGAGCCGCTGGTGATGCCAGCTGCTTTTTTCAGCAGGACGGCAGCCGGGGTGCTCTTGGTTTCGAAGGTGAAGCTACGGTCGCTGTAAACGGTGATGATCACAGGAGTCGGCAGACCCGGCTCTTGGCCTTGGGTCTTGGCGTTGAACGCCTTGCAGAACTCCATGATGTTCACGCCGTGCTGACCCAGGGCAGGGCCGACCGGCGGCGACGGGTTGGCCTGGCCGGCCTTTACTTGCAGCTTGATATAAGCCTGGATTTTCTTAGCCATTTGCTACTCCAAATTCGGGTACAAGCGCCTGAAGGCTCCCCGGTTGCTTTCGCGTTTATCCCAGTGACGACAAAACCCCGCAGCCTTGGGCTGCGGGGTGAGGGATGCGTTTTCAGCTAGACCTTTTCGACCTGACTGAACTCCAGCTCTACCGGAGTAGAGCGGCCAAAGATGAGCACGGCCACTTGGATCCGGCTCTTCTCGTAGTTGACTTCTTCGACGACACCATTGAAGTCGGCGAACGGACCATCGATGACACGAACGGTCTCGCCCGGCTCGAACAGGGTCTTCGGCTTGGGCTTGTCACCGCTATCGGCGACGCGACGCAGAATGGCATCGGCCTCCCGATCGGTGATCGGAGCAGGCTTGTCGGCGGTTCCACCGATGAAGCCCATGACACGCGGAGTGTCCTTCACCAGGTGCCAGGTGCCTTCGTTCATCTCCATCTGAACCAGCACATAGCCAGGGAAGAATTTGCGCTCACTCTTGCGCTTCTGGCCGTTCCGCATCTCCACCACTTCTTCGGTGGGAACCAGAATCTCGCCGAACTCTTCTTCCATGCCAGCAAGCTTGACACGCTCGATCAGCGAGCGCATGACATGCTTCTCGTAACCCGAGTATGCATGCACAACGTACCAACGCTTAGCCACGGCGCACCCTTAACCTACAATCATGGAAACCAACCAACCCAGCAGGGAATCGAGCCCCCACAGCAGCAGCGCCATCACCAGCACTACCGCGACCACGATCAGCGTGGTCTGAGTTGTTTCTTGACGACTCGGCCATACGACCTTGCGAATCTCGACTCGCGCTTCCTTAGCAAGACTAAAGAAGGCCTGCCCCTTGGCCGTTTGCAACGCCAGGAAGGCAGCGATCACCGCCAGAACGAGAATACCGAGAACGCGATACAGGATTGGTTGAGCCGAAAAGTACTGGTTACCTACGACGGCAACCACAACCAGAACGGCAACCAAGAGCCATTTCAAGAGATCAAAACGTGATTCTTTGGCTTCTGCCTTGGCATTCATCTGTTAGGAATCTCGTGAAGAAAAGCCAGATTTACTTTTGAAATCTGGCAGGCCAGGAGGGAATCGAACCCCCAACCTGCGGTTTTGGAGACCGCCGCTCTGCCAATTGAGCTACTGGCCTGAAGCAAAATCAGGCCGGCCATTATGCCGGCCTGAGGAGGGAAGATCAACCGATATTATTCGATGATCTTGGCAACCACGCCGGCGCCAACGGTACGGCCACCTTCGCGGATCGCGAAGCGCAGGCCATCTTCCATGGCGATCGGAGCGATCAGGGTGACAACCATCTTGATGTTGTCGCCCGGCATTACCATCTCTACGCCTTCCGGCAGTTCGCAGTTACCGGTCACGTCAGTGGTACGGAAGTAGAACTGCGGACGGTAGCCCTTGAAGAACGGGGTGTGACGACCACCTTCTTCCTTGGACAGCACGTACACTTCGCACTCGAACTTGGTGTGCGGCTTGATGGTGCCCGGCTTGGCCAGAACCTGGCCACGCTCTACGTCTTCACGCTTGGTGCCGCGCAGCAGGATACCGACGTTCTCGCCAGCACGACCTTCGTCGAGCAGCTTGCGGAACATTTCGACACCGGTGCAGGTGGTCTTGGTGGTCGCCTTGATGCCGACGATTTCCACTTCTTCCTGGACCTTGATGATGCCGCGCTCCACACGACCGGTTACCACGGTACCGCGGCCGGAGATCGAGAACACGTCTTCGATCGGCATCAGGAACGGCTGGTCGATGGCACGAACCGGCTCCGGAATGTAGGAGTCCAGGGTCTCTACCAGCTTCTGCACGGCGCTTACGCCGATGCCGTTGTCGTCCTTGCCTTCCAGCGCCATCAGCGCGGAGCCGATGATGATCGGGGTGTCGTCGCCCGGGAAGTCGTAGGTGTTCAGCAGGTCGCGAACTTCCATCTCGACCAGTTCCAGCAGCTCGGCGTCGTCAACCATGTCGGCCTTGTTCAGGAACACGACGATGTAGGGAACGCCTACCTGGCGGGACAGCAGGATGTGCTCGCGGGTCTGCGGCATGGGGCCGTCGGCAGCCGAGCAAACCAGGATCGCGCCGTCCATCTGGGCAGCACCGGTGATCATGTTCTTCACGTAGTCGGCGTGACCGGGGCAGTCAACGTGAGCGTAGTGACGAACAGCGGAATCGTACTCAACGTGCGAGGTGTTGATGGTGATACCGCGGGCCTTTTCTTCCGGCGCGTTGTCGATCTGATCGAAGGCACGAGCGGAACCACCCCAGGTATCGGAGCAGACCTTGGTCAGTGCAGCGGTCAGAGTGGTCTTGCCATGGTCAACGTGACCGATGGTGCCGACGTTGACGTGCGGCTTGTTCCGTTCAAATTTTTCTTTAGCCATGGAGACCATCCCCTTCAAGGAATTGAGCGGATCACGCTACCATTAGAACAAGGGCAGATATTTTCATATCTGCCCTTGGATAAATGGAGCTCATGAGCGGATTTGAACCGCTGACCTCACCCTTACCAAGGGTGTGCTCTACCAACTGAGCTACATGAGCAAAACACAAGCGACTTGACTGGAGCGGGTAGCGGGAATCGAACCCGCATCATCAGCTTGGAAGGCTGAGGTTCTACCACTGAACTATACCCGCGGAGCCCGAAGCTCACGCTTTTAAACTGGTGGAGGGAGAAGGATTCGAACCTTCGAAGTCTATGACGTCAGATTTACAGTCTGATCCCTTTGGCCACTCGGGAATCCCTCCAAACTGGTGGGCGGCATTCTCTACGTCTGCCACCTTGCTGTCAAGAGTTTTCTCTTAAAAAACCTGAACTTAGGTTTCAACAGCAACTTCGTAGTCGGAGTCTTTCAGCCTTCCCCCTGCGAAGCGGGCGCCATTCTATGCAATGCATCAGGGGGATGCAACACCTTTGCACGACATTATTTGATGTTGCAGCCCCTTGAAGTCCCGGGCCAGCTCCTGGAGCAACTGCTCGTCCACCAGGCGTCGGCTGGCGGGCGCCACCCGCACCCAGAAATCGCGCTGCCCGCGCGGCAACTCCTTCAGCTCCGCCTCGTAGCCGGCTGTCTTGAGCCGCGCCTGCGCGCTTTCGGCCGAGTCCCGGGCGGAAAACATTCCCAGGGAAACGCCGTTCGCCAGCGCGCCCTCACCGATCAGATAGCTGTCGATATTGCGCGCCTGGAGTTCTTTCAACTGCCGCAGAGCCGCCTCCCGCGAAGCCAGGGGAGGAAGATAGACCCAATAGTCGACGCTCATTTCACCGCGGGCCTCGACCTCAGCCTCGATATCCAACCCCAACAGGCGCTGCTGGAGTCGCCGAGCGTCCGCCTCCGCCCCGCCGCCTCCCAGATACAGGCAGGCTGACTCGGAGCCAGCCGGTGTTTCAGCTTGCGCGGGAGGCATCGTCGGCACCTGCGTCCGTTCCGTGTGCGCCTTGCCGGCAAGGTCGCTTTCGGCCAGGAGCAGAATGTTCTTCTGCCCGTCCTTATAGAGCCCCAGCGGGGCGATTTCCTTGGCCCGAAGCGGAGACTGCTGTTGATGCCATACGTAATAGAAAACGTTCAGGGCCAGGAGAAACAGGAAAAACCAGCGCATAGATCCCTCATTCTATCGGACAGGCAAGAGCCAGCCCCACGAACACCAGGTCGGGGATGATCCGGGCCCGAGCCAACTCGTCGCGAACCAACTCGGCATCGCCTCCCGTCAGGAAGATTTCACAGTCCGCGCCTAGCAACTCGCAGGCCATGGCGTATTGCTCGCGAACGAACCCCCTGAGCATGAGCAGACAGCCACGCTCCACCGCCTCGGCAGTTGCCTGCCCGGGATGGAGACTACCCATCGCCCGGCGGGCCTCGGTATCGTCGTAGCGAATCCGCCGCGTATGGGTACGTAGCTGGCTTCTCATCAGCGACATGCCCGGGCATATATAGCCGCCCAGGTGGGTGCCATTCGCCGCGACCAGGTCGGACGTCACCGCCGTGCCCAGGTCGATGACCAGGCAGGCCTTCTGCGCCAGGTGATGGCCGGCGACCAGGGCGAGCCAGCGATCCAGTCCCAAGCGCTGGTAGTCGAGATAACCATTGCGCACACCGGCCAGTTGCCGTCCCGGCGCGGCAACGAGGACGGAAACCGGAAACAGCCGCTCCAGCCGAGCGATCAGCTGGGAGGTTTCCTGCTCGCTGCGCACGCTCACCAGGCGACAGGCACGAACCGGCAGGTCCCGGCGCAGGGAAAGCTGTTCGACGAGGGCTTCGTCGGAGTCCGCCAACCCACCCGCGACCGAGCGTCCGCCGCCCCCATCGATGACCCGCCACTTGATCAGCGAGTTTCCACAGTCGAGCTCAAGAATCATTGCGCAACCTCAAACTTAGCTCTCCCCCACTGAAGCTCTGCTCCACTCCTCCCACCTCGAGGCGCAACGCACCTCGAGCGTCGACGCCCAACACCCGACCCTCGATGGACGTCGAGGAAGTCGACAGGCTGACGAGGGCACCTTGCCAGAGATTGCGCGCCTCCCATTCCTCGCGACTCGCCGCGAAGCCCTCACGCGAATGCCTGTCCAGGTACCACGCCAGTTGCTGATTGAGCACGGAAAGCAGGTGCGAACGATCCACCAACCCACCCAGCGCCTCGCGCAAGGATGTCCATGGCTGGTCGATATCGGTGGCAACCTTCATATTGACGTTGATGCCGATGCCGATGACGACCTGGCACAGGTCCGCCGGATCCCCACTGAGTTCCAGCAGTATTCCGGCGATTTTCCGACCATCCTGCAGGAGGTCGTTCGGCCACTTCAAACCTGCCTTGGAGACCTGCAGCAGATCCAGCACCTTGAGCACCGCCAGGCCGACGACCAGGCTCAGCCCTTCGAGCTCCCGGGCCCCACCCCTGACGGTAACGGCCAGAGAATAATAGAGGTTCTCTCCATAGGGACTGATCCAGACGCGGCCACGCCGCCCTCGGCCGGCCGTCTGCTGCTCGGCGACGAGGACGAAAGGCGTCGAAGCACCTGCCGCCAGCCTGCGCATGGCCTCGCTGTTGGTCGAGTCGATGGCGGAAAGAATCTCGACGGGCCAGAACCCCTCGATTCGTTGCGGATCCAGGAGGCTGATGGGGCTTGCCAGGCGGTAGCCCCGTCCACGCACCTTGTGGAACTGCAGGCCATGTTCGGCCTCCAGATGCTGCAGGCGTTTCCAGACCGCGCTACGGCTGATGCCCAGCACGGCCCCCAGCTCCTCTCCGGAGTGAAATCGCCCGTCTTGAAGTATTTTCAGCAAGGTCTGCATAGACGCCCCACACTAGCCAGGCACGCATCATATAGAGGCACTTGCGCTTTGCCTACGAAAAGCCCTGTCATAACGCGGCCATTTGGACGGATTCTGGCAGACTTTTCCGCGCGCCAAAGCAAAACCCCCGGCCATTGCTGGCCAGGGGTTTTGGGATAGGAGCTTGACGATGACCTACTCTCACATGGGGAGACCCCACACTACCATCGGCGATGCGTCGTTTCACTTCTGAGTTCGGGAAGGGATCAGGTGGTTCCAACGCTCTATGATCGTCAAGCAATTCGGTTGGATATCCGTTTGCTTGTGCTTACGTCTATCCGGATTCAGGTATGTGATTTCAAGGTGTTTGCGGTTCATGCGAACTTTCGGTTCGTCGACTTCACCTTACAACACACAATCGTCAGATTGTTTGGGTGTTATATGGTCAAGCCTCACGGGCAATTAGTACTGGTTAGCTCAACGCCTCACAACGCTTACACACCCAGCCTATCAACGTCGTAGTCTTCGACGGCCCTTCAGGGGAATCAAGTTCCCAGTGAGATCTCATCTTGAGGCAAGTTTCCCGCTTAGATGCTTTCAGCGGTTATCTTTTCCGAACATAGCTACCCGGCAATGCCACTGGCGTGACAACCGGAACACCAGAGGTTCGTCCACTCCGGTCCTCTCGTACTAGGAGCAGCCCCTCTCAAATCTCAAACGTCCACGGCAGATAGGGACCGAACTGTCTCACGACGTTCTAAACCCAGCTCGCGTACCACTTTAAATGGCGAACAGCCATACCCTTGGGACCGGCTTCAGCCCCAGGATGTGATGAGCCGACATCGAGGTGCCAAACACCGCCGTCGATATGAACTCTTGGGCGGTATCAGCCTGTTATCCCCGGAGTACCTTTTATCCGTTGAGCGATGGCCCTTCCATACAGAACCACCGGATCACTAAGACCTACTTTCGTACCTGCTCGACGTGTCTGTCTCGCAGTCAAGCGCGCTTTTGCCTTTATACTCTGCGACCGATTTCCGACCGGTCTGAGCGCACCTTCGTACTCCTCCGTTACTCTTTAGGAGGAGACCGCCCCAGTCAAACTGCCCACCATACACTGTCCTCGATCCGGATCACGGACCAGAGTTAGAACCTCAAGCATGCCAGGGTGGTATTTCAAGGATGGCTCCACGCGAACTGGCGTCCACGCTTCAAAGCCTCCCACCTATCCTACACAAGCAGGCTCAAAGTCCAGTGCAAAGCTACAGTAAAGGTTCACGGGGTCTTTCCGTCTAGCCGCGGATACACTGCATCTTCACAGCGATTTCAATTTCACTGAGTCTCGGGTGGAGACAGCGCCGCCATCGTTACGCCATTCGTGCAGGTCGGAACTTACCCGACAAGGAATTTCGCTACCTTAGGACCGTTATAGTTACGGCCGCCGTTTACCGGGGCTTCGATCAAGAGCTTCGCTTGCGCTAACCCCATCAATTAACCTTCCGGCACCGGGCAGGCGTCACACCCTATACGTCCACTTTCGTGTTTGCAGAGTGCTGTGTTTTTAATAAACAGTCGCAGCGGCCTGGTATCTTCGACCAGCCAGAGCTTACGGAGTAAATCCTTCACCCTAGCCGGCGCACCTTCTCCCGAAGTTACGGTGCCATTTTGCCTAGTTCCTTCACCCGAGTTCTCTCAAGCGCCTTGGTATTCTCTACCCGACCACCTGTGTCGGTTTGGGGTACGGTTCCTGGTTACCTGAAGCTTAGAAGCTTTTCTTGGAAGCATGGCATCAACCACTTCGTCATCTAAAAGACGACTCGTCATCAGCTCTCGGCCTTGAAACCCCGGATTTACCTAAGATTTCAGCCTACCACCTTAAACTTGGACAACCAACGCCAAGCTGGCCTAGCCTTCTCCGTCCCTCCATCGCAGTAACCAGAAGTACAGGAATATTAACCTGTTTCCCATCGACTACGCTTTTCAGCCTCGCCTTAGGAACCGACTAACCCTGCGTCGATTAACGTTGCGCAGGAACCCTTGGTCTTTCGGCGTGGGTGTTTTTCACACCCATTGTCGTTACTCATGTCAGCATTCGCACTTCTGATACCTCCAGCAAGCTTCTCAACTCACCTTCACAGGCTTACAGAACGCTCCTCTACCGCGTCACTTACGTGACACCCGCAGCTTCGGTGTGTGGTTTGAGCCCCGTTACATCTTCCGCGCAGGCCGACTCGACTAGTGAGCTATTACGCTTTCTTTAAAGGATGGCTGCTTCTAAGCCAACCTCCTAGCTGTCTAAGCCTTCCCACATCGTTTACCACTTAACCACAACTTTGGGACCTTAGCTGGCGGTCTGGGTTGTTTCCCTTTTCACGACGGACGTTAGCACCCGCCGTGTGTCTCCCATGCTCGGCACTTCTGGGTATTCGGAGTTTGCATCGGTTTGGTAAGTCGGGATGACCCCCTAGCCGAAACAGTGCTCTACCCCCCAGAGTGATACATGAGGCGCTACCTAAATAGCTTTCGAGGAGAACCAGCTATCTCCGAGCTTGATTAGCCTTTCACTCCGATCCACAAGTCATCCCCTACCTTTTCAACGGGAGTGGGTTCGGTCCTCCAGTCAGTGTTACCTAACCTTCAACCTGCTCATGGATAGATCGCCCGGTTTCGGGTCTATACCCAGCGACTAAACGCCCTATTAAGACTCGCTTTCGCTACGCCTACCCTATTCGGTTAAGCTCGCCACTGAATATAAGTCGCTGACCCATTATACAAAAGGTACGCAGTCACCTAACAAGTAGGCTCCCACTGCTTGTACGCATACGGTTTCAGGTTCTATTTCACTCCCCTCTCCGGGGTTCTTTTCGCCTTTCCCTCACGGTACTGGTTCACTATCGGTCAGTCAGTAGTATTTAGCCTTGGAGGATGGTCCCCCATGTTCAGACAAAGTTTCTCGTGCTCCGTCCTACTCGATTTCACTTCAAAGATCCTTTCGCGTACAGGGCTATCACCCACTATGGCCGCACTTTCCAGAGCGTTCCGCTAAAATCAATGAAGCTTAAGGGCTAGTCCCCGTTCGCTCGCCACTACTAAGGGAATCTCGGTTGATTTCTTTTCCTCAGGGTACTTAGATGTTTCAGTTCCCCTGGTTCGCCTCTTGCACCTATGGATTCAGTACAAGATACCTAGGTTATCCTAGGTGGGTTCCCCCATTCAGAGATCTCCGGATCAAAGTCTGTTTGCCGACTCCCCGAAGCTTATCGCAGGCTACCACGTCTTTCATCGCCTCTGACTGCCAAGGCATCCACCGTATGCGCTTCTTCACTTGACCATATAACCCCAAGCAATCTGGTTATACTGTGAAGACGACATTCGCCGAAAATTCGCGCTTGAACTCGCAAATTTTACCTTGACTTGAATGATCACCAGTGAAAGAGATCATTCAGTCTTACTTCTATCACATACCCGAATTTTTAAAGAACAGTTCTGGTGCAAAGACCAGAAATCAATGTTCATCCACGAACATTCATTTCTGAGCTTTCGACGATTGTTTAGATGGTGGAGCCAAGGAGGATCGAACTCCTGACCTCCTGCGTGCAAAGCAGGCGCTCTCCCAGCTGAGCTATGGCCCCGTATCGGATCACGCAGCACACCAACAATTGGTGGGTCTGGGCAGATTCGAACTGCCGACCTCACCCTTATCAGGGGTGCGCTCTAACCAACTGAGCTACAGACCCAATCGTCTAACCAGTGAATCAAGCAATTCGTGTGGGAGCTTATGAAGAAGCTGGGATCTTCGATTAAGGAGGTGATCCAGCCGCAGGTTCCCCTACGGCTACCTTGTTACGACTTCACCCCAGTCATGAATCACTCCGTGGTAACCGTCCCCCTTGCGGTTAGACTAGCTACTTCTGGAGCAACCCACTCCCATGGTGTGACGGGCGGTGTGTACAAGGCCCGGGAACGTATTCACCGTGACATTCTGATTCACGATTACTAGCGATTCCGACTTCACGCAGTCGAGTTGCAGACTGCGATCCGGACTACGATCGGTTTTATGGGATTAGCTCCACCTCGCGGCTTGGCAACCCTTTGTACCGACCATTGTAGCACGTGTGTAGCCCTGGCCGTAAGGGCCATGATGACTTGACGTCATCCCCACCTTCCTCCGGTTTGTCACCGGCAGTCTCCTTAGAGTGCCCACCCGAGGTGCTGGTAACTAAGGACAAGGGTTGCGCTCGTTACGGGACTTAACCCAACATCTCACGACACGAGCTGACGACAGCCATGCAGCACCTGTGTCTGAGTTCCCGAAGGCACCAATCCATCTCTGGAAAGTTCTCAGCATGTCAAGGCCAGGTAAGGTTCTTCGCGTTGCTTCGAATTAAACCACATGCTCCACCGCTTGTGCGGGCCCCCGTCAATTCATTTGAGTTTTAACCTTGCGGCCGTACTCCCCAGGCGGTCGACTTATCGCGTTAGCTGCGCCACTAAGATCTCAAGGATCCCAACGGCTAGTCGACATCGTTTACGGCGTGGACTACCAGGGTATCTAATCCTGTTTGCTCCCCACGCTTTCGCACCTCAGTGTCAGTATCAGTCCAGGTGGTCGCCTTCGCCACTGGTGTTCCTTCCTATATCTACGCATTTCACCGCTACACAGGAAATTCCACCACCCTCTACCGTACTCTAGCTCAGTAGTTTTGGATGCAGTTCCCAGGTTGAGCCCGGGGATTTCACATCCAACTTGCTGAACCACCTACGCGCGCTTTACGCCCAGTAATTCCGATTAACGCTTGCACCCTTCGTATTACCGCGGCTGCTGGCACGAAGTTAGCCGGTGCTTATTCTGTTGGTAACGTCAAAACAGCAAGGTATTAACTTACTGCCCTTCCTCCCAACTTAAAGTGCTTTACAATCCGAAGACCTTCTTCACACACGCGGCATGGCTGGATCAGGCTTTCGCCCATTGTCCAATATTCCCCACTGCTGCCTCCCGTAGGAGTCTGGACCGTGTCTCAGTTCCAGTGTGACTGATCATCCTCTCAGACCAGTTACGGATCGTCGCCTTGGTAGGCCTTTACCCCACCAACTAGCTAATCCGACCTAGGCTCATCTGATAGCGTGAGGTCCGAAGATCCCCCACTTTCTCCCTCAGGACGTATGCGGTATTAGCGCCCGTTTCCGGACGTTATCCCCCACTACCAGGCAGATTCCTAGGCATTACTCACCCGTCCGCCGCTGAATCCAGGAGCAAGCTCCCTTCATCCGCTCGACTTGCATGTGTTAGGCCTGCCGCCAGCGTTCAATCTGAGCCATGATCAAACTCTTCAGTTCAATACTGCTTGGGTTTTGAGAAAACCCTAAACTTGGCTCAGCAATCGCAATTAACTCTTGTGAATTCACAGAGTTACTTGTGTTGCTGATAATCTTGCGATCACCAGTCTTACATCACAAGCACCCACACGAATTGCTTGATTCGACTTGTTAAAGAGCAGTTGGTCAAGGCTTTCGTCTCAACCGAGGCCGCGCATTCTACAGCAACCTCTCGTTCCGTCAAGCGTTATTTTCGAAAATTTTCTTTTCTACTCAACCGCTTGCGCCGACCTTCAAACCATCTTCCGATCAGCGGGAGGCGCATTCTACAGCGTTCAAACTCGCTGTCAAGCACCTCGGCGAAGCTTCGTTCCGAATCCCTTCCGGGACCGAACCGCTGCGTCGGACAACCTGCCGGAGCGCTTCACCACCCCTGGGAGAGAATCCGTAAATCCTTGATTTTCAAGCATTTACTCTTCGTCGTCGCCGGGAGTGGTGCGCATTATAGGGAGATAAAAACTGCCGTCAACACTTATTTCGAAAGAATTACTCGACCGTCAGGGTGATACGCGCGAATGCCTTCTTGCCGGCCTGGAACACACGCGTCTCCCCAAGGGCCAACACGAAGGAGCGATCGACCACCTCGCCATCCACCCTGACACCACCTGCCCCCAGCAGATCGCGCGCCGCGGCGGCATTCTTCACCAGCCCCGCCTTGTTAAGGACGGATGCCACAGGCATATCCTCGGCGGCCGACAGCTCGATCTCCGGCAGATCCTCCGGCAGCTCGCCATCTTTCAAACGGTTACCCGCCGACTTGTGAGCACTCGCCGCAGCCTCTTCGCCATGGAAGCGAGCGACGATCTCTTCGGCCAGCTTGATCTTGATGTCGCGCGGATTTGCGCCCGCCTCGACATCCTTGCGAAAGCCTTCGATCTCATCCATGGAACGGAAGCTGAGCAGCTCGAAGTAGCGCCACATCAAGGTATCCGGGATAGAGACCAGCTTGCTGTACATGACGCCCGGCGCTTCCTGGATACCGATGTAGTTGCCCAGGGACTTGGACATCTTCTTCACGCCGTCCAGCCCTTCCAGCAACGGCATGGTCAGGATCACCTGGGCCTCCTGGCCATAGGCACGCTGCAACTCACGCCCCATGAGCAGGTTGAACTTCTGATCGGTACCACCCAGTTCGACGTCCGCCTTCAGCGCGACCGAGTCGTAACCCTGGACGAGCGGATAGAGGAACTCGTGAATCGCGATGGGCTGGTTGCTGGCATAGCGTTTGCTGAAGTCATCACGCTCCAACATCCGCGCAACGGTGTACTGGGAGGCGAGACGAATGAAATCAGCCGGCGTCAGCTGGTCCATCCACGTGGAATTGAAGGCCACCTCGGTCCTGGACGGGTCCAGGATCTTGAAGACCTGGGACTTGTACGTCTCCGCATTCTCCAGAACCTGGTCGCGCGTCAAGGGAGGACGGGTAACACTTTTCCCGCTCGGGTCACCGATCATCCCAGTGAAGTCGCCAATCAGGAAGATCACCTGATGCCCCAGATCTTGGAACTGCCGCAGCTTATTAATAAGCACGGTATGACCCAGATGCAGATCGGGAGCGGTCGGGTCGAAGCCGGCCTTGATCCGCAAGGGCTGGCCACGCTTCAGCTTGGCCACCAGTTCCGCCTCTACCAGGATCTCGTCTGCACCGCGCTGGATCAGTGCCAGCTGCTCTTCAACCGACTTCATTTACAGGTTCTGCCCAATTGCCAAAATCGAAAGGGAACCAACCATACAAGATCGCAGACTAAAAACAAATTTTGCCGACCGCCAGGGGGACGGGGCCAGGCCAGACGCGACTTTTGGCTTGATTCAAGGAGATTTTGGTTATATTTTAGGCAGTTATTTATTCACAATCCAAAAACACCAATCACGCCATGACGCAATCCGATCAGAAAGCGCCGCCGTATTACCCGAAAAGCCACTTGTTGGCCGCCAGCGGTGTTGCAGCGCTCCTCAGTTTGGCACTACTGGTGTTCCCCTCGAGCGAAGTCGAGGCCAAGAGGACCACGCTCAATCTGGAGCTTGAAAGCAACACCGACCGCATCCTTCAGGAGAAAGACGATCTCCTGCCGCAATCGGTCACCAATTCCAGCGACGAAGGCACTCCTTTCGCCCAGGCGGAAGGCGCCGAGCAAAACTCGGACACGCCGGTCTCCGCCGCAAAGCCCGTCGTCCCCGAGTGGAAGACCGTCACCGTCGCCAGTGGCGACACCCTGTCGACCGTATTCGCCAAGGCCGGCCTGTCGACCAGCGCCATGCACGATATGCTCGCCAGCAGCAAGGACGCCAAGCGCTTCACCCATCTCAAGGTCGGCCAGGAGGTCAAGCTCAAGCTCGACCCCAACGGCGAGCTGCAAGCCCTGCGGGTCAAGCAGAGCGAGCTGGAGACCATCGGCCTGGACAAGACCGCCAAGGGTTATGCCTTCAAGCGCGAGAAAGCCCAGATCGACCTGCACACCGCCTACGCCCACGGCCGCATCACCAGCTCGCTGTTCGTAGCCGGGCGCAACGCCGGTCTCCCCTACAACCTGGTCACCTCGCTGTCGAACATCTTCGGCTACGACATCGACTTCGCCCTCGACCTGCGCGAAGGCGACGAGTTCGATGTGATCTACGAACAGCACAAGGTCAATGGCAAGCAGGTGGCCACCGGCAACATCCTCGCCGCCCGCTTCGTCAACCGCGGCAAGACCTACACGGCGGTGCGCTATACCAACAAGCAGGGCAACACCAGCTACTACCGTGCCGACGGCTCGAGCATGCGCAAGGCGTTCATCCGCACCCCGGTGGATTTCGCTCGCATCAGCTCGCGTTTCTCCCTCGGCCGCCGGCATCCGATCCTGAACAAGATCCGCGCGCACAAGGGCGTCGATTACGCCGCGCCCATCGGTACGCCGATCAAGGCGACCGGCGACGGCAAGATCCTCCAGGCCGGACGCAAGGGCGGATACGGCAACGCCGTGGTCATCCAGCATGGCCAGCGCTATCGCACCATCTATGGGCACATGAGCCGCTTCGCCAAGGGCATCCGTTCCGGCACCAGCGTGAAACAGGGGCAGATCATCGGCTACGTAGGCATGACCGGTCTGGCGACCGGCCCGCACCTGCACTACGAGTTCCAGATCAACGGTCGCCACGTCGATCCGCTGAGCGCGAAGCTGCCCATGGCCGACCCGCTCGGCGGCGCCGATCGCAAGCGCTTCATGGCGCAGACCCAGCCAATGATCGCGCGCATGGACCAGGAAAAGAAAACCCTCCTGGCCCTGAACAAGCAGCGTTGATCATGCCTCGCTACCTGGGGCTGATGTCCGGCACCAGCATGGACGGGATGGACATCGTCCTGATCGAGCAAGGTGATCGCACCACCTTGCTCGCTTCCCACTACCTGCCCATGCCCGCCGACCTGCGCGAGGACATCCTCGCGCTCTGCGCACCGGGTCCTGACGAGATCGCCCGGGCCGCCGATGTCGAGCGGCGCTGGGTCAGCCTGGCGGCACATGGTGTCGGCGAACTGCTGCGACAGCAGCGACTGGCTCCTGGCGAGGTCCGCGCCATCGGCAGCCACGGGCAGACCATTCGCCATGAACCCGCCCGGCACTTCACCGTGCAGATCGGCAATCCCGCCCTGCTGGCGGAACTGACCGGCATCGATGTCATCGCCGACTTCCGCCGCCGCGACGTCGCCGCCGGCGGCCAGGGCGCGCCGCTGGTGCCAGCCTTCCACCAGGCGCTGTTCGGGGAATCAGGCAAGGCCAGGGCGATCCTGAACATCGGCGGCTTCAGTAACGTTTCGCTGCTCGCTCCCGGAAAACCGGTGCGCGGTTTCGACTGCGGACCGGGCAATGTCCTCATGGACGCCTGGATCCACTTCCGGCGCGGCGAGCATTTCGACCGCGACGGTGCCTGGGCCGCCAGCGGGCGGGTGAACGACGATCTGCTGGCAACCCTGCTGGCGGACGAGTTCTTCGCCACCCGGGGGCCCAAGAGCACCGGGCGGGAACGTTTCAATCTGGCCTGGCTGCAGGAACGTCTGGCCGACCATCCCATCCTTCCCGCCGAGGACGTCCAGGCGACCTTGCTGGAACTAAGCGCCCGCAGCATCAGCGAGTCGCTGCTGGACGCCCAGCCGGAGTGCGAGGAAGTGCTGGTATGCGGCGGTGGCGCCTTCAATGCGGCGCTGATGGCACGTCTCGCCGCGCTGATGCCCGCGGCACGGATCGCCAGTACCGACGCATACGGCATTCCCCCGCCTGGATGGAGGGCATGGCATTCGCCTGGCTCGCCCATCGCTTCCTCGAGCGCCTGCCCGGCAATTGCCCGGACGTCACAGGCGCTGCGGGGCCGAGGGTCCTCGGCGCGCTCTATCCCGCCTGAAAAGAAAACGCCGCGCGGTTGCGCGGCGTTCTTCAGGCCTCCGGCCGGATCAGATCGAGAACGACTGCCCGCAACCGCAGGTCGTCGCGGCGTTCGGGTTCTTGATCACGAACCGCGAGCCCTCCAGACCTTCCTGGTAGTCCACTTCGGAACCGGCCAGATACTGGAAGCTCATCGGATCCACCACCAGGCCGACGCCATCGCGCTCGATCACCGTATCGTCGTCGGCGATGTCTTCATCGAAGGTGAAACCGTACTGGAAGCCCGAACAACCGCCGCCGGTGACGAATACCCGCAGCTTCAGGCGAGGGTTACCCTCTTCGTCAATCAACGTCTTCACCTTGTTGGCTGCGCCTGGGGTAAAGAGCAGGGGCGTAGGGGTGAAGGTTTCGATGCTCATGTTTCCGAATCTCCCGGCTTGAGGCCGTGCGTTACAACATTACGCCCATTATCCTCTTGTCCCAGAAAAATGGTCAACTAATCCACAGTTTCCACGCTGGCCGGCAGCTCCAGCGGGCGCGGGCTGGCCTCGGTCATCGGACACAGGCGACCATCGATCTGGGCGCCCATGGCAGTCTCGATCAAGCCATAGTGCAGATTGCCCTTCACCCTCGCCTGAGCCCCCAGTTCCAGCCGCTCGATGGCATGGATGTCGCCATCCACCTGGCCATCGATGATCACGTGGGGCGCGCGGATCTCACCGTCCACCCGGCCTCCAACGCTGACCCGTACCAGCCCTTCGTGGGCCTGCAGGGCGCCGCGCACGGCACCGTCGATCTGTACCGCCCCCTTCAGGTTCATGTCGCCAACCAGTTCGGCACCGCTGGCGATCAGGCTGGTCTGGCCGGTGAAACGCTGGACGTCAGCCCGGCCCTTGTTCTTGCTCCACATAATGGTCACTCACTGCTTCGGCCAATCGAAACGGCGCTGTAGCGGTTTGGACTGGCCATTCAGCTCTGCGCGTACGTCGATCAGCGTCGGGATGAAGTTCTTCGGCAACTCCAGTTCGGCGAAACGTCCCGCTTCGGGAATCGACTGGAAATGCCGGAGGGAAATCGACAGCCCTGTCTTGCCCAGTTCCGGCGAGAGCTGTTCGAGGTCGTAACTGGCGTCCTTGCGCGCCAGCTTGCCGCTGATGCGGACTTTCAGCCGCCCGTCGAGCTTGCGCTCGTCCTTGCCCAGGCGGCTGAGCATCACCTTATAGCGGAAGCGCAGCGGATTGTCCGTGCCTTGTACCTCAAAGGCGCGGATTTCCAGCGCATCGGTCTTGCTCGCCGGTGCGACCACGCCCTTGTAGAAGGCGATGTCCTGCTGCTGCTTGAACACCTGCTCCTCGAGCAGCTTGATCGTCTGCCGGCTCTGCTCGATGGCCTGCTGCCCCAGGCGCTCGCCACTGCGAAGCACCTCGACCTCGGTACGCAGGCGCTCCAGTTCGGTTTTCTGCTCGCCGATCAGGGCCTCCTGGCGTTGTGCCTCAGCCTCGCTGCGGGCGTTGTCCGCGCCCGTCGACCAGCGGCCGCCGAAAAATGCCAACGGAACCGACAGCAGCAGCGCACCGATGCCGAGACGGGCCAGCCAGGCCCGTCTCGGATCACGAAAGCGGAGTTCCCAGCCGGACATCAGGGGAGCAGGGCCGCATGCGAAAGACCCAGGCGCTCATCCAGCCCGAACAGGATATTCATGTTCTGCAGCGCCTGCCCGGAGGCGCCCTTCACCAGGTTGTCGATTACCGACAGCACCACCACCAGGTCGCCGCCCTGCGGACGATGCACGGCGATCCGGCAGACGTTGGCACCGCGCACGCTGCGGGTCTCGGGATGGCTCCCGGCCGGCATCACGTCGACGAAAGGCTCGTTGGCATAGCGTTTCTCGAACAGCGCCTGAAGGTCGACCGAACGATCCGCGACATGCGCATAGAGCGTCGCATGAATGCCGCGAATCATCGGCGTCAGGTGCGGCACGAAGGTCAGGCCGACCTCGCCGCCCGAGGCCCGGCGCAGCCCCTGGCTGATCTCCGGCAGGTGGCGATGGCCCTTGACCGCATAGGCCATCATGCTTTCGCCTGCCTCGCAGAACAGCGAGCCGACCTTGGCGCCACGGCCCGCGCCGCTCACGCCGGACTTGCAGTCGGCGATCAGGCGCGAGGCGTCGGCCAGACCGGCCTCCAGCAGCGGGATGAGGCCCAGCTGGGTGGCCGTGGGGTAACAGCCCGGCACGGCGATCAGGCGCGCCTGGCGGATCTTCTCGCGGTTCACTTCCGGAAGACCGTAAACGGCTTCCTCGAGGAGCGCCGGGGCGCCGTGCGGCTGGCCATACCAGCGCGCCCACTCCTCGGCGTCCGCCAGGCGGAAGTCGGCGGAAAGGTCGATGACCCGGGTCCCGGCATCCAGCAACTCGCCGGCCAGCGCGTGCGCCACCCCGTGCGGCGTGGCGAAGAACACCACGTCGCAGGCGCCCAGGCGCTGCGTGTCCGGCACGCTGAACTGCAGGTCGTCGTAGTGACCCCGCAGGTTCGGGTACATGTCGGCGACCTTCACCCCCGCCTCGGAGCGCGAGGTGATCACCTCCACCCGAGCCTGGGGATGCTGCGCCAGCAGGCGCAGCAGTTCCACGCCCGTGTAACCCGTACCGCCAACGATGCCGACCTTGATCATCTGTCCATCACTCCGCGCGCTGAGGCAAGCTAGCCAAAAGAGGTCAATGATAAGAGCCGAGCGCCGGCATGAACAGCGCTGGGCATCCGGCTTTGCGACCGGTTCGGCCCTTCGGGGCGGGAGTCTATCCCAGCGCAGGAGGACAGAAATCGCCGCAGGGGCCTATCCGAATACTCCTACCTGCTATGCGGCCATATCAGCCGCCATATCAGACAGCGACAAGCCACCAGGGTGACGCTTCCCACCCATCCCTCTACTATCGGGGCACCGTGATCAAGAGGATGTCCTGATGTACCTGTGGCTCAAAGCCTTCCATATCATCGCCGTGGTCTGCTGGTTCGCCGGCCTGTTCTACCTGCCACGCCTGTTCGTCTACCACGCCATGAGCGAGGACCAGACCAGCCGGGAGCGTTTCTGTGTCATGGAGCGCAAGCTGTACCGGGGAATCATGATGCCGTCCATGCTCGCGACCCTGGTCCTCGGCTTATGGATGCTCTACCTAACCCCCGGCTGGCTGAGCCAGGGCTGGCTGCACGCCAAGCTGACCCTGGTGCTGCTGCTGGTCGGCTACCACCACGCCTGCGGCGCCATGCTCAAGCGTTTCGCCCGCGGCGAGCCGGGCCGCAGCCATGTGTTCTACCGCTGGTTCAACGAAGTCCCTGTACTGTTCCTGCTGCTGATCGTCCTACTGGTGGTGCTCAAACCTTTCTGACCCTGGAGTCCTGACATGTCCTTGCCCGCCCTGCTCGACCAACGCCTGCGACTGCCGATGGTGGCCGCGCCGATGTTCCTGGTTTCCAACCCGCAACTGGTGCTGGCCTGCTGCCGCAACGGCATCGTCGGCAGCTTTCCGGCGCTCAACCAGCGCGAGAGCAGCGACTTCAAGGGCTGGCTGGAAGAGATCGAGGCCGGCCTGGCGGAGCTGGACAACCCGGCGCCCTACGCGGTGAACCTGATCGTGCACAACACCAACCCGCGACTGCAGGCCGACCTGCGGATCTGCGTCGAGCAGCGGGTGCCGATCGTCATCACCAGCCTCGGCGCGGTGCGCGAAGTGGTGGACGCGGTGCACAGCTACGGCGGCCTGGTATTCCACGACGTGACCACCCGCCGCCACGCCGAGAAGGCCGCCGAGGCCGGGGTCGACGGGCTGATCGCGGTAGCCGCCGGGGCCGGCGGCCACGCCGGGACCTGGAGTCCGTTCGCGCTGGTCGCGGAGATCCGCCAGTTCTTCGACAAGACCCTCCTGCTGGCCGGCTGCCTCAACCATGGCCATGAGATCCTCGCCGCGCAGATGCTCGGCGCCGACCTGGCGTACCTCGGCACACGCTTCATCGCCACCCGCGACAGCAATGCCTCCGACGCCTACAAGCAGATGATCCTCGAGGCGCGAGCCGCCGATATCGTGCACACCCCGGCCGTCTCCGGGGTCCCGGCGAGCTTCATGCGGCAAAGCCTCGAGGCTGCCGGCTACGACCTGAAACGCCTGACCGACAAGGCGGACATGAACTACGGCGAGAAGCTCAAGCCGGTGAACGATGAAGCCAAGGCCTGGAAGACCGTATGGTCCGCCGGCCAGGGCGCCGGCAACATCGACGACCTACCCGCCGTCGACCAACTGATCGCCCGCCTCGATCACGAATACCGCGACGCCCTGCAGAAGGCGAATCGCCTGGCGACCCGCTGGCCGCGCTGAAACCGCCCCGCCAGGCGGCCCGGCTTGTGCGGGATTTCTCATCTCGCGCTTGTGAGCGCCAGGGCCGCCGATTTAGGCTGTCGGCTGCATTTCTCTCACCCCAGCTGACAAGGATGCCTGCATGACCGACCAACGCTTCAAGATCGTCTTCTCCGGCGAGCTGATGCCCGACGCACAGCTCGAGGCCGTGAAGGACAATCTCGCCCGCCTGTTCAAGAGCGAACCGGGCAAGATCGACGCCCTGTTCGGCGGTCGCCCGGTGGTGCTGAAACGCGAGCTTCCGGAAGCCGAGGCCGATCGCTACCTGGCCGCCCTGCACCAGGCCGGCGCCAACGCCCACAAGGAGGTCGACCTGGCCGCCAGCCTGAGCCTGGTGGAAACGCCCGAGCACAACCCCCCGGCCGCGGACGAGCCCCCGGCGCAGGACCTGCCGCCGATGACCTGTCCCAAGTGCGGCCATGAACAGCCCAGCGCGCCGGAGTGCGCGGCCTGCGGCATCATCATCGAGAAGTACCTGGCACGCCAGGCGCAACTCGGCGAAAACACCGCGCCTGCGGCGGCGACCGCCGCGGCCGCCTCGCCCTATACCCCGCCCAGCGCCCAGGTCGGCGACGCCCTTCCCGCGTACGGCGAGCTGAACGTCTTCACCACCAACGGGCGGATCGGCCGCCTGCGCTATCTCGGCTGGTCGATGGCGATGACCCTGTGCTTCATGCTCATCATGGGCCTGGGCTTCCTGCTCGGCGAAACCGTCGGCGTGGCCGTCACCGTGCTGGCCTCGATCGCCTTCATCGTCATCGCGGTGATGATCGGCGTGCAGCGCCTGCACGACCTCGGCTGGTCGGGCTGGCTCTGGCTGCTCAACTTCGTACCCTTCGTCGGCAGCGTGTTCGGCATCCTGATGCTGGTCCTGCCCGGCAGCAACGGCGCCAACCGCTACGGCCCGCCGCCGCCGGCCAACAGCACCGGAGTGAAAGTCCTGGCCAGCCTGATCGTCCTGTTGCCGATAGTCGCTATCATCGCCGCCATCGCCCTGCCCTCCTACGAGGGTTACCTGGAGCGCGCGAACTATGACGGCGGCGCCAGCGAACCGTACACGATGGAGGAACAGGCTTCCGCCGCGGCGGCAGAGGCCAGTGAAGCCGCCACCGCAGCGGCGGAGACCCTGGAAGAAGACCAGCAACAGTAACCACGCAACCCCTCGCGACGGGCGGGGTCCAATCCCCCGTCCGTTTCGGAGAAGTCTCGAATGCCCCGTTATGCCCTGATCACCGGCGCGTCCAGCGGTATCGGCCTGGCCCTCGCCGAAGCCCTGGCCCGGCGCGGCCGCGCCCTGATCCTGGTGGCGCGCCAGCGCGACGCGCTGGAGAGCATCGCCTACGAACTGGCACAGCGTTTCGGGGTGGAGGTGCTGTTCCGTACCTGCGACCTTGCCGAACCGCTGCAGTTGTCCGGGCTGTTGCACGAACTGGAGCAGGGCGAACGGCAGATCGACCTGCTGGTGAACAACGCCGGGATCGGCAGCGCCGGTCCGTTCGTCGACCAGGAGTGGGCGCGCGAGCAGGAGCTGATCGAGCTCAACATTCTCGCCCTGGCCCGCCTCTGCCACGCCCTCGGCACCCGCATGGCGGCACAGGGCGGTGGGCAGATCCTCAATGTCGCCTCGGTGGCGGCCTTCCAGCCCGGCGCCTGGATGAGCAACTACTACGCGAGCAAGGCCTATGTCCTGCATTTCTCCGAAGGCCTGCGGGAAGAGTTGAGAGCCCGCGCTGTGAAAGTCTCGGTCCTGTGCCCCGGGCCGACCCGGACCGCGTTCTTCCGGGAAGCCGGGATGCGCCTCGGCAAGCTCGAGCAGGGCAAGCTGATGATGTCCCCCGAGGAAGTCGCCCTGCTGGCCCTGCGCGGGCTGGACAGGAACCGCGCGCTGATCGTTCCCGGCTGGCGCAATCGCCTGCTCACCCTGAGCCCGCGCCTGGCGCCGCGCTGGCTGGTGCGCAGGATCGCCGCGCGGCTCAACGCTTCGACGCTGCCCTCCGCGCCACGGGGCTGAGCGGCACCCGCTCAGTCCGCCGGTACCGCCCGCCCGTTGGCCCAGGCCCGCAGCGTGGCGAGCCTTTCCGCCATCAGCACCGACAGCGGCGAGGTCCGCGCCAGTTCCTTCAGCAGCAAATCCTGATCCACCGCCTGCTGCCGCGCCTGCCCGGCATACAGCGCCGCCACCACCGCCTGCTCGATCTCCGCGCCACTGAATCCCTGGCTGGCGGCCGCCAGCGCGGCGAGGTCGAACTGCGCCGGCTCCAGTTCGCGGCGCTGCAGATGGATGCGAAATATCTCGGCCCGAATCTCCGGTGCCGGCAGGTCGACGAAGAACAGCTCGTCGAAGCGCCCCTTGCGCACCAGTTCCGGCGGCAGGCGGTCGATGGCGTTCGCCGTGGCGACCAGGAACACCGGCGCCTCGCGCTCGGCCATCCAGGTCAGCAGGGTGCCCAGCACGCGCTGGCTGACACCGTTGTCCTGGTCGCCGCCGGAAAGCCCTTTCTCCACCTCGTCCATCCACAGCACACAGGGCGCCATCTGCTCCGCCAGCCGCAGCGCCTCGCGCAGGTTGCGTTCGGTTTCGCCGAAGTACTTGTTGTAGAGGCAGGCGAAATCCAGGCGCAGCAGCGGCAGGCCCCAGAGGCCGGCCACCGCCTTGGCCGCCAGGCTCTTGCCGGCGCCCTGCACGCCCACCAGCATGATGCCCTTGGGCTGGTCGCCGGGCTTGCCGGCGAGAAATGCCGACTGCCGCTCGCCGAGCCAGCGCTTGAGCGCCGTCAGCCCGCCGACCTCGGCGAAGCGCGCGGTGTCGTATTCGAAGCTCAGCACGCCTTCCAGGTCGAGCAGTTGGAACTTGGTGCGGTTCAGTTCGGGCAGGTCTTCCTGGGTGATCGCCCCGTCGTTGCAGATCACGTTGCGCGCCAGCAGGCGCGCCTCGGCGTGGCTGAGCCCGCGCAGGTTCTTCACCACCTGCTGCAGGGTGCGGTTGTCGGTGCGTACCCGCGCGCCGCGATTGCGCTCGCTCCAGCGTGAAGCCTCCTCGCGGACGATGCCGAGCAACTCGTCCTCGCTGGGCAGGGACAGCGAGAAGCGTGCGGCGAAGCGTTGCACCTCGGCCGGCAGCTTCAGCGCATGGGACACCAGCACCACCGTCGGCCGATGGTTGCCCTCGGCCATGGCGATCTCCTTGAGCAGGCGCACCAGGATCGGGCTGTCGCCGAGGAACGGATGCAGGTCGCAGAGCACGTAGAGATTCGCCTGCCGGTCATGCCTGATCAGCCGCAACGCCGCCACCGGGTCGCTGCTGTCCTCGTCACCCAGCGGCTCGCCGCCGAAGCCCAGGCGCTGCACGCCCTCGGTCACCGACCAGGTGTACAGCCCGAGACCGCGCTTGATCGCCAGACCGGTGAGGGTCTCCATGACCTTCGGTTCGTCCCAGGACTCGATGAGGATCAGCTTGACCCGGGAATCCAGCACCAGGCCCAGGTCGTGTATATCGTTCTTCACCGCGTCTCCTCACGCTTGGGTGGTCGCGACGGGCGCCGCTACACTCGGGGAATACCGAAATCGGAGGGAACGCCCATGGACTGTCTGTTCTGCAAGATCGTGGCGGGGGAAGTTCCCGCGCGCAAGTTCTATGAAGACGAGGAAGTTGTCGCGTTTCACGATATCGGCCCGCAGGCGCCGGTGCACTTCCTGGTCATCCCGAAAAGGCACATTCCCACCCTCGAGCACCTGACCGAGGCCGACCGGCCGCTGGCAGGCCATATCCTCTTCACCGCCCAGCGCCTGGCCCGGGAGCAGGGCTGCGCGGAAGGCTTCCGGGTGGTGATGAACTGCAACGAGCTGGGCGGACAGACGGTCCACCACATTCACATGCACGTGCTGGGTCAGCGGCAGATGCACTGGCCGCCGGGTTGAAACGCCGGGTGGTGCGACTGCGACATCACTGCCCGTCCGCGGCACACTGCTGTCAGCTCACTTCCGGTAAACTGGTGCGATCTTTCGTTTCCGGAGGTGCGCCATGTCCGCCGACCGCCACTATTCGCCCATCGACCGTTTCCTGCTGCAGGCCGACTCCGCCCTGCGCACCCTGCTGCCGTTCAGCGGCCAGCCGGCGCGACCGTCGCCGGCCATCGTGGAACCCGACGGCGAGCTGAGCGAGGAAGACACCCGCCACATCGCCGGCCTGATGCGCATCAACCATACCGGCGAGGTCTGCGCCCAGGCGCTGTACCAGGGCCAGTCGCTGACGGCCAGGCTGCCGGAGGTCCGCGAGGCGATGGAAGAAGCCGCCGAGGAGGAGATCGACCACCTGGCCTGGTGCGAGCAACGCATCCGCCAACTGGGCAGCCGTCCCAGCGTGCTCAACCCGATCTTCTATGGCCTGTCGTTCGGCGTCGGCGCCGCCGCCGGCCTGGTCAGCGACCGCGTTAGCCTGGGCTTCGTCGCCGCCACCGAGGACCAGGTATGCAAGCACCTGGACGAACACCTGGCGCAGATTCCCCAGGAAGATCGGAAATCCCGCGCCATCCTCGAGCAGATGCGTGTCGACGAAGAACAGCATTCGAGCAACGCCCTGGCCGCCGGCGGCCTGCGCTTCCCGGCGCCGGTGAAACTGGGCATGAGCCTGCTGGCCAAGGTGATGACCAAGAGCACCTACCGCATCTGAATCGCCCCCATGAAAAAGCCCGCTCGAAGCGGGCTTTTTCTTATCTTGCGGGCCCTGCGGGCGATCAGTGCGGCATGTTGCGCGCGTAGAAGATCTCCAGCATCTCGTGCCTGAGCCGCTCGGTGACCTGCTCGCGCTGCTCCGCCGAGAGGTTGCGGGTGGCGTCGCCGAACAGGTAGTTCTCCAGTTCGAAGTCCTTGAGCAGCATCTTGGTGTGGAACAGGTTCTCCTGGTACACGTTCACGTCGGTCATCTGGTAGGCCTCGCGCGTGTCGTCGGAGAGATAGTTCTGGATCGAGTTGATCTCGTGGTCGATGAAGTGCTTGCGCCCTCGATGTCGCGGGTGAAGCCGCGGACCCGGTAGTCGACCGTGACGATGTCCGAATCGAACTGGTGGATCAGGTAGTTGAGGGCCTTCAGCGGGGAGATCACCCCACAGGTGGATACGTCGATGTCCACGCGGAAGGTCGCGATGCCGTCCACCGGATGGATTTCCGGGTAGGTATGCACGGTGATGTGGCTTTTATCCAGGTGCGCCAGGATGGTGTCCGGCAGCGGGCCCGGGGACTCTTCGATCTGGCTGTCGGTCGGGGTGACCGGCTGCTCGGAGATCAGGATGGTCACGCTGGCGCCCTGGGGGTCGTAGTCCTGACGTGCGATGTTCAGGATATTGGCGCCGATGATGTCGACAACATCGGTAAGAATCTGCGTCAGACGCTCCGCGTCGTACTCTTCGTCGATGTACTGCACGTAGGCCTGGAGGTCTTCGGGCGTCTCGGCGTAGCAGATGTCGTAGATGTTGAAGCTCAAGGTCTTCGTCAGGTTGTTGAACCCGTGGAGCTTGAGTTTGCTTTTCACCGTGGGGAACTCTCTCGGTTGCGTGCGGCTCTGCCGCAGGGTTGGGGCATGCCCGTCAGATGCGAACGACGCACCTGCGTAGGACGGTTAACACCTCTTCGCGATGGCGATTGTGGTTTGTTGAGTTGCACGGGCGCCGGCTGGCGCCATTGGTCGCCCGACCGGGATGGCTCGGGAAACGTCTATCAGACCGGAAGAAACTTCCGAACTGAAGGGCCGCCCGACGAAACTGCGCGGCACGAAAAAAGGGGCGCATTATGCAGAGCCGATCGAGCCTCCGCCAGAGTTTGCGCCCCTTTTATGATGACCGGATGTCGTCTCAGCCGAGTTCGACGATCTCGTAGTCGTGGGTGATCTCCACCCCGCCGCGGCCGAGCATGATCGAGGCCGAGCAGTATTTCTCCGCCGACAGTTCCACCGCGCGCTTGACCTGGGCCTCCTTCAGGCCGCGACCCTTGACCACGAAGTGCACGTGGATCTTCGTGAACACCTTGGGCTCTTCGTCGGCCCGCTCGGCCTCGAGGAAGGCCTCGCAGCTTTCTACCGGCTGGCGCGCCTTCTTCAGGATGCTGACCACATCGAAGTTGGTGCAACCGCCGAGGCCGATCAGGACCATCTCCATGGGCCGCACGCCAAGGTTGCGTCCGCCGTGATCCGGCGGACCGTCCATCACCACCACGTGGCCGCTACCGGACTCGCCGAGGAACATCGCCTCGCCCGCCCACTGGATACGCGCTTTCATCGTTCAGACTCCCGCCGGCAAAGGGCGCCAGCTTAGCACAGGGCCCAAGGACAGTACGGGATCACAGTCCTGATAGCTGCGTCGCAAAATCACATCAACCTTCATGGCCCGTCTGTTAAGCTGGACCCGGTTTACTGGCACACTTTCCGATCTGCCCGGTTGGGGGGAGCTCTCCGCTGAGCTCCCGGGCCCTGGCAGGTCTCTTCATAAGAACTCAAAAAAACATTGCCTTGCACGTCAGGCATATTCTTTATTCTTTCGGGACTCGGGCATGGTAGCTATTACCCACACACCCAAACTCAAACACCTCGACAAGCTGCTCGCACACTGTCACCGCCGCCGCTACACCGCAAAGAGCACCATCATCTATGCCGGCGACCGCTGCGAAACGCTGTTTTTCATCATCAAGGGTTCGGTCACCATCCTCATCGAGGACGACGACGGCCGCGAAATGATCATCGGCTACCTCAACAGCGGTGATTTCTTCGGCGAGCTGGGCTTGTTCGAAAAGGAAGGCAGCGAACAGGAGCGCAGCGCCTGGGTTCGCGCCAAGGTGGAATGCGAAGTCGCCGAGATCAGCTACGCGAAGTTCCGCGAACTCTCGCAGCAGGATTCCGAGATCCTCTACACCCTCGGCAGCCAGATGGCCGACCGCCTGCGCAAGACCACCCGCAAGGTCGGCGACCTGGCCTTCCTCGACGTCACCGGTCGCGTCGCCCGCACCCTGCTGGACCTGTGCCAGCAACCGGACGCCATGACCCACCCCGACGGCATGCAGATCAAGATCACCCGCCAGGAGATCGGCCGGATCGTCGGCTGCTCGCGGGAGATGGTCGGCCGCGTGCTCAAGAGCCTGGAGGAACAGGGCCTGGTGCACGTGAAGGGCAAGACCATGGTGGTCTTCGGCACCCGCTGAACAGCACCCATGAAAAAGGCCGGTCGCAGCCGGCCTTTCTCATGGGGTTCGACAGCGCGGATCAGTCAGGATCGGCGCCCAGCACCACGCCGCCACGCTCCTGGAAGAACAGGCGCTTCAGCTCCAGGCCAGGATCGTCGGCGCGCATGAACGCCTCGCCGACCAGGAAGGCATAGACTTCGCTGACTTCCATCAGCTCGACATCGGCGCGGTTGAGAATGCCGCTCTCGGTCACCACCAGACGGTCGCGGGGAATTTCCGGCAACAGGTCGAGGGTGGTTTCCAGGCTCACCTCGAAGGTGTGCAGGTTGCGGTTGTTGATCCCTACCAACGGCGTGTCCAGGGTCTTCAGCGCACGTTCCAGCTCGGCGCCGTCATGCACCTCGACCAGCACGTCGAGGCCGACCGATTTCGCGGTCGCCGCCAGCTCGCCCATCAGCACGTCGTCCAGCGCCGAGACGATCAGCAGGATGCAGTCCGCGCCGATCGCCCGCGCCTCGACGATCTGGTACGGATCGATCATGAAGTCCTTGCGGATCACCGGCAGCGCGCAGGCCGCGCGCGCTTCCTTCAGGTACGCATCGGCGCCCTGGAAGAAATCCACATCGGTGAGTACCGACAGGCAGGCCGCGCCGCCCGCCTCATAGCTGCGGGCGATCTCCGCCGGAACGAAGTGCTCGCGCAACACGCCCTTGCTCGGCGAAGCCTTCTTGATCTCGGCGATCACCGCCGGCTCCTTGCGCCTGGCCCGCTCCAGCAGGGCATTGGCGAAGCCGCGCGGCGCATCGGCGCTACGCGCCAGGCGCTCGACCTCGGCCAGATTGACGCGCGCGCGGCGCTCGGCGACTTCCTCGGCCTTGCGGGCAAGGATCTTCTGCAGAACCGTCGGCACACTCACTGTGCGTTCTCCTCTCTGTAAACGGCGGTGAAGGCCACCAGCTCGTCCATCTTCTCCCGCGCCAGCCCGGTGTGCAGGGCGTCGTGGGCCAGTTGAATGCCCTCGTGCAGGCTGGTCGCCAGATCGGCAGCGTACAGTGCCGGGCCGGCATTCATCACGATCAGCTCGGCGGCCTTCTGTCCAGCCTCGGTCTTGCGCCGCCCCAAAGCGTCGCGGATCAGTTCCAGCGAGGCCTGCGGACTGTCGACCTCCAGCCCCATCAGGGTCTGGCTCTTGATCCCGAAGTCCTCGGGACGCACTTCGTACTCGCGTACCTCGCCGTCCTTCAACTCGGCGATGTGGGTCGCCGCGGCGAGACTGAACTCGTCCAGCCCGTCGCGCGAATGCACCACCAGCACATGCTCGCTGCCAAGGCGCTTGAGCACCTCCGCCAGCGGCTTGCACAGCTCCTGGGTGAACACCCCGACCACCTGGTGCCGAACCCCGGCCGGGTTGGTCAACGGGCCGAGCATGTTGAACAGGGTCCGCAAGCCCAGCTCGCGGCGCGGACCGGCGGCGTACTTCATGGCCTTGTGGTGGACCTGGGCGAACATGAACCCGACGCCGACGGTGTCGATGCAACGCGCCACCTGTTCGGAGGTCAGCTCAAGGTAGATGCCGGCGGCTTCCAGCAAGTCGGCGCTGCCACTCTTGCCGGAGACCGCGCGGTTACCGTGCTTGGCGACCTTGCCGCCAGCGGCGGCGACCACGAAGGACGCCGCCGAGGAGACGTTGAAGATGTTCGCCCCATCGCCGCCGGTGCCGACCACGTCGACCACATGCTTCAGCGTAGGCAACTGCACGCCGTCGGCCAGTTCACGCATCACCGCCACCGCGCCGACGATCTCGTCGATGGTTTCGCTCTTCATCCGCATGCCCATCAGGAAGGCGCCGATCTGCGCGTCGGTGCACCGGCCGGTCATGATCTGGCGCATGACCGCCTGCATTTCCTCGGTGGTCAGGTCGAGCTGGTTGACGATGCGATTGAGGGCTCCCTTGATATCCATCTCAGTTGCCCTCCCCACGCACGCCGCCCCGCTGGCGGAGGAAGTTGGCCAGCAACTCGTGGCCCTGCTCGGTGAGGATCGACTCGGGATGGAATTGCACGCCCTCGACGTTCAGGGTCTTGTGCCGCACGCCCATGATCTCGTCGACCGAACCGTCGTCGAGCTGGGTCCAGGCGGTGATCTCCAGGCACTCCGGCAGGCTCTCTCGCTTCACCACCAGCGAGTGGTAGCGGGTCACCGTCAGGGGATTGGCCAGGCCGGCGAACACGCCGAGGTCCTTGTGGTGGATCGGGCTGGTCTTGCCGTGCATCACCTGGCGCGCCCGCACCACTTCGCCACCGAAGGCCTGGCCGATGCTCTGGTGGCCAAGGCAGACGCCGAGCAGCGGCAGCCTGCCGGCGAAGCGCTCGATCACGGCCAGCGAGACGCCGGCCTCGTTGGGGGTGCAGGGACCGGGGGAAAGGACGATGCGCTCGGGCGCCAGGGCCTCGATCTGTTCCACGCTCAGTTCGTCGTTGCGCACCACCTTGACCTCGGCCTTGAGCTCGCCGAAGTACTGCACCAGGTTGTAGGTGAAGGAGTCGTAGTTATCGATCATCAGCAGCATGCTGGCTGTAACCTCTTGATTTCATTCTTATGCGAATCGCATCACCCGGCTTTCGCCACACCCGTTTCCCGGCGCGCACGCGCAGGAAGGGAGAGTGGATCGTCGGCATTATGCCTGTGGAAAACGGGGGACGCAGGGAGACGTGACCGGCCAGGCCGGCGAAGAAGAAGTCAGGCGCGCCAGCGCCAACGGGCGAATGCCTTGATGAGGGAGGTGATGATGCTGCTGAGGTGGATCACGATAGCGGTCTCACGAAGCCATGTTGGGGAACATAGCCCAGTGGGGAGGATGGGTGCAACAGCGGGATGTCGGAAGAAAGGGCCGGCTCTTGGCGAGCCGGCCGCAAGACCTCAGCGACAGGCCCGCAGCGCCGCCTGCAACTCGAGTTCGTAGCCCTGGCGCTGGCGGCGTTCGGCGAGCAGCGCGCGGACCTTGGTCTGCAGCGAATCGCCGGCCTTCAGCGTGGCGCCGGCCCAGCTCGGCGGACGCACCTCGGGTACCCGGCAGGGCACCGCCAGCGGCACCTCGACGCGCAGCGGGCGGGGCTCCGGCGGCGAGCCCGCGCAACCGGCGAGGAACAGGCAAAGACACAGGAGAAGGCGGCTCATAGCCCCAGCTCCCGGTCGATCGCCGCACGCGCCGCCTGGCAGTCTTCCCCCGCGTCGCGCGCCTGCAGCAGGCGGACCGCCGCGGCATATTGCTCCGCGGCCTGCGCCCGGGCGTCGTCGAGGGCCTGCGTGGCCTCCTTCGCACGCACCTCGGCGCTCGTCCGCAGCGCCGACAGGGTACGCTGCTGCTCGTCCAGCAGCATCTGCAACTGGTCACTGGCGGTACGCGTGGCAGCCAGTTGGCGCTGCGCATCGTCCAGTTGCGGGCGGTAATGGCGGGCGGTCACGCCGCCACCGAGCAACGCGCCCACCAGCAGCACCAGAGACAGCGCCAGCAGGCGCAGGCCAAGCCGGCTCACGAGAGCACCGCGCGGGCCCGCCGCCACAACGCCAGGCGCTCCGCCTGGCCATTCAGGCCGCCGTTGATACGCCGGGTGATGGCGGCGAATTCGCCACGCTCGGCCAGCTCGTTGAGGCCATGGCCGGCCCACCACCAGGCGGCGCTGCGAGCCGCCGGCCCGGGCTGTTCGAGGCGCCAGGGCTCGGTTTCCAGCGGCTCGCCGAGGGCCTCGCCGACCACCCGGTAGTTGGCGCGCCCGGTGATCTGCAGCAGGCCGCGGCCACGGAAGCGCCAGCCGTCGCCGGAGGCTTCGTCGCCATTGCCGTTGCGCGCGGCGTAGGCGTTGTCGGCGATCGCCTGCGGGTTGCGCGCCAGGCGCAGCGCCAGGGCGTTGGGCTGGCCATCGGCGCTGCGATAACGGCCCGGCCAGGTCGCCGCCAAGCCCCGCGCGCTGTAGTTGAGGTTTTCCACCAGGCGGGTCAGCTGGGCGCTCTCGTGGCCGACCTGGGCGATGAAGGCGGCGCCCCGCGCCGGGGTGTCGATCTGCGCCTCGGCCATGGCCGCCTGCAGCGCCGGAACGAAAACGCCCGCGACGAGGCGGGCGTTGGGAAGAATGCGCAGCAGCTGCTGCTCGGTCAGTTTCATAGGCTCTCCTGCCGCTCGATGGTTTCAGCCGTCACCCTTGCCGCCGCGCCCGCCGTTGCATTGCACGGTAATGGTCCAGCCGCCGGCGTCGTAGGTGTGCTCCACCGAGTCGACGAGGAACTCGCCGTCGATCCCGGCCTTGAAGCCCTGCAGCACGATGCGCCGCTCGGCGTACAGATCGGCGCGCCCCGGCAGTTCCAGACGCACGCCGGCACTGGAGCGGTTGAAGCCCGCCAGGCGCGCCCTGGCCGCCTGCTCGGCCTCGCCGCGGCTGGCGTAGAGATGACGCTCGACGTGTTCTCCCCTGGCCGTGGCCGGTGCCTTGGGGTTCTTCAGTTCGACGCTCTGCACCTCGCCGCTGCCGGGCACCTGGTAGCGAGTCTTCACCGTCTTCATCAGGCTGCGGTCGTCATAGGTGACGTCGAAGCTGCCGACATCGCTCCGGCCCAGCACCAGCGGCTCGATCAGCCGCCCCGTGGCGCTCTGTCCGCTCTCTCGCGGCAGCACCAGCAGCATGCCCTCGGCCAGCTTTGCGGTGCAGTCGTATTGCCGCGCCAGGCGGGTGACGAAGTGGTAGTCGGACTCGTTGATCTGGTCGACCCGGGAGATCGCCACCTGCAGCGGGCACTCCACCCGCCAGCCATTGCGCGCGCCGACATCGCGACAGACCTGCGCCAGGCTGGTGTTCTCCCAGCCGCCGCTGCGCGTGCTCTTGCCGCTGCCGCGCATGTCGCCGGCCTTGGCGGTGATGTTCAGGGTATCCGGCGGACCGGACCACCGCAGGGTATCCACGGTGTAGCGGCCCATGCGCATCAGCGCTTCGCCGGCGTACCCCAGGTAGACCTCCAGCACCGCGCCGCGCCGAGGCAACGCCACCAGGCCGTCGCGGTCGTCGATCCTCAGGGTCAGGGTGTCTGACTCCATGCCAGGCTTGTCCAGCAAGGTCAGCCTGAGCAGGCGGTCATTCAGCCGCGCGGTGATATCGGTGCCGTCGGCGACGATACGAAAACTCGGTTGCACCTGGTCTCTCCGGAAAAGAAAAACCCCGCCCGAGCGGGGTTGCGGGAGGCCGTCCGGTCAGTCCCACAGGCGTACCTGCGCGGAGTTGACCAGCGGCATGTCGGGGAAGCGGATCAGCAGGCCGGCGCGCAGCGGCTGGACCTCGTCGGCCAGGCCGGGGTTGGCCTCGAGGGTCGCCTCGACGCAACCCGGCAGGTGCCCGTATACGTGGTAGCAGAGGCTGTCCAGCAGGTCGCCGTCAGCGGTTCGGCAGATCGTCGCCATAGCGCTTGAACTCCAGGTCGAAGGTTTGCTTGCGGGGAGCGCCATTGCCCAGCAGGGCGCTCTGGCTCTCGCTGATCCGCACCAGGCACCAGAGGCCCATCCGGACCTCGCCGTAGCCGCTGCTGAGGACCAGCGGTTCACGCCGCTCCGCCAGCTTGCGCAGTGCCTCGAGCTGCTCCAGGCCGACGACCTTCTGCTCGCCCACCTGCCGGCGCAGCGGGAACACCGCCCCCTTGAGCAGGATGTTCTCCTCGCCCAGGCCGACGCTCTGCAACGCCGGCCGCCGCCCGAGGCGCGCCTGCGCGCTCCAGTTGTAGGCGCTGGTGCGCTGCAACGTATCGAAAGCCGCGGTATCCAGGTTGAAGTAGAACGGCTGGCCATTGGCGGTCAGCGGCTGCAGAACCAGCAGGTGCGGCAGGGGTGCGACGCTCTCGCTCGGCGGGGTCGCGGTCGGGGCCAGGAGCCACGACGGCAGCACCCCGGCCAGGGTCGGACTGACGGCACCGGCGACCTTGCCGACCGCCTGGGTCGCCCTGTTCACCTGTACCTTCAGCGCGTCCAGACGCTCATCGACGCCCAGCAGCGTCCGGCTCGCCCGGTTGTAGGTGGAAACCACCCGGTTGACCTTGCCCTGCGCCTGGCCGATGCCGCGCATGGCGCGCTGTAGCCTGGCGGCCATCTCCGGCGACACGCCGGGCAGGTTCTCCAGTTCCGTGGCGGCGCCACGGATTTCGCTGATCGCGCCATTCACCGGGGCGACCACCTTGTCCAGATTCTTGCGTCCGGACTCGCCGGCCCGGCCCAGGTGCTTCAGGCCGGCCTGCAATTGTTCCAGGTATGCCATGGGGACTCCTTACACCACCATCGCCGGGTCGTAGAGGCTGCGTCGCTGCTGTTCGCCGGCGAAGTCGACGAGCATTCGTTGCAGGTAGGGCAGCAGTTCCTCCGCCAGGCGACGCGGTTCGTGCACGTTGCCTTGCACCGTCAGGTTGATCTGCGGGGCGAAGGTCCAGTTGGGTATCGGCGCGGCAGGCGCTGGCTGCGTCGCGACAGCGGCCTGGGCTTCGTTGCCCGTCCCGGCCTTGTCGAGCGGCGACGCCGGCGGCTCGCCAGCCAGGCTGCGCCCCAGGCTAGCGCCCAGTGCGCCGCCCCCCCAGGCTCCGATGGCGCCGCCAACCAGACCACCGATCAGGGTACCCACCACCGGCACCACCGAGCCAATGCTCGCGCCCAGCGCGGCACCAGCCAGGGAGCCGGCCAGGGAGCCGCCGGTTTCGCTGTAGGCGACGGTTTTCTCGCTGGCGGACATATCGCTGGAATAGATATCCGCTACATCGAGCAGCGACGACGCCACCTGCAACGGCGCGTTGCGGACCGGCAGGCGCGACAAACGCCCCAGCGAGGAGTACCCACTCCGCTCGGCGGCGAAGCCGAAGGAAGGAGTGGAGCGGGCCTTGATTCCGCCGCCCTTGCCTTTCCTTTGGCGAAGCGCCTGCCCTTGCTTCCGCGACGTCTGTCTTTTACCTGCGGAATCTGGCTGCTTCGGCTGGACGCCAGCCATGCTCGACAGCGGCCAGTTGGTCACGAACACCCGCTGCGCCTCGCTACCGCCCACATTACCGGCGGCCCGGCCGAGAAGGTCGCCGACGCCTCCCGCTGCGTGGCGTCCGAGCCGACCGCCGCGCAGCACATCGATGGCCCCGCGCCCGCCCTTGTAGAGCAGGTAACCGGACAACGCCGCGCCCGCGCCGGCGGTAAGGCCGGCCGCTTCCTGTGGATGCGCCTCGAGCAGCCCGGCAGTTGAATCTCCGAGCCTCGCACTCCACCTGGCCACGCTGTCGAGATACGGATTCAGGGCGCTGCCCAATGCAGTCTGCGCCCTCCCCCAACTCTCGTCGGAGGACTTCCACAACTCCTCCGACGAGTCCTTGCGACGCTCTGCATCCCGCTCCGAAGAGCCGGAGGAAGATGCCTGGTTCTCGAGCAGTGCCTGGAATTCACCACGCGACGCACGATAGGCTTCGAGTGCCGGAGAAGCCGAGCCGGCGCGGAGCTCGCCACCCCGGTCCCGATAACGCGCAGCCAGCTCCAGGCTGGCCTCCAGCGAGCTCGCCCCATCCTTGCGCAGAGCTTCCAGCTCCTGCTCGTAGTCCTTGCCATAGGCGCGCTCCAGGCTGCCGCTACGGACGAACTCCAGCCATGCCTTGGCCCGGGCGTCCGCCTGGTCCGGCGTGGCGCTCTTGGCCTGGATTTCCAGCAAGGCACCCAGGGCGCCGATATCGCCGGACTCGACCTTCCCCGCTGGCGCCAAAGCCGGCAACAGCGCCGGAAGACGCTGCGCCAGCGCTTCGCTGCCGATCCGCCCCTTGCCCAGGGTGACCAGGCGATCGAGGGCCGCTGACAGTTGCTCCGGGCTGTCCGAGCCCTGGGCCAGCTGCAAGGCGCGAACCAGGCCCGCCGTTACCGCCGGTGCGATCTTCTGCCCGAAACCGAAGCGGCCGGCCAGCCCCAGATTCTGCTGCGCAGCAGCGAAACCCATGCCGGTCGCGTTCAGGTCTTCCAGCAGGTTCAGCGCCGCCACGCGCCCCAGTCCGGTTTTACCTGCGCTCTCCTGCACCCGGCTGGCGAGCTTCTTCTCCTGGATGTCATCCAGGCCATTGCGGATCGCCAGATCGCGCAGCCGCGCCTGATAGCCGGCAGCCGCCTTGCTTGCGGCCACGACCACCCCGGAAAACGCCGTAGCCAGCGGCAGGGCCCAATTGGCCTGCTCCAGTCGTTGCAGGCCACGCACCTGCATGTCCAGGCCACGCTGCATATCGTCCAGTTGGGCGTAGGCGGCGCTCGCTTCCCTGGCTTCGATGCCGAGCCGCTTCAATTGCGCCTGGCGCTCGCGAAGCTGCCGGTCATGCTCTGCCACACCTCGGTCGCCAACCTTGCGCATATCGACCAGCTCTTTTTCCAGGCGTATGGCGTCGCCCAGGACATCCCTCAGGCTGGCCGCCTGGCGGGAACGCTCCTGGAGGCTGTCGACCCGCGCCTTGACGGTATCGAAGGCCTTGCCCAGGGACGGATCAACGATGCCACCGATGGAAACCACCAGGTCAATGTCTTTACTCATGACGATTCGTCTCGTCTGTCTGTCGATGCCCGCTTGCGTGGGCCTCGTGAAGAAGCGCTGATGCCGCTCGCCAGGGCAGGCGGCGCCAGCGACTCAGTCCTCGCCCTCGGCGAGCCACCAGAGCAGGTCGCCCAGGGTCATGCGCTCCAGCTCGCTGGCCTGGAAGCCCAGCTCAGTGGCCAGCCGCCTCGCCAGCTGGCGCATACGCGAAGGCGTCATCCGGGTCTTCCTGCACCAGGCGAAAGTAGGCGCCCTGCAGCCGCTGGTAGTCGCTCAGCTTCAGCCCCTCCAGGTCCTGGCGGCTGACCTGCGCCAGCGAGGCGAACAACTGCAGTTCGCGTTCCTCGGCGTCGTCGCCGGCCACCTTGCCGGCCAGGCGGATGTCACGCACGGTGGGTGCACGCAGGGTCAGCGTGTCGACGCTGACCCCGTTGCACTGAGCCGGACGCGAGAGACGAACGATGGCGGCATCGGCATCCAGCGTCAGCCAACCCGGCTGTCGATTCTCTTGGGTCATGTCCGGAGCTCCTCTTACAGGCCGAGGTCGTTGCGCATGCCGGCCAACTGGTCGACGCCATTGATCGCGCGGACGCCATTGACCGGATCGATCTCGTAGACCTCGCGACCATCGATTTCCAGCTTGTAGTAGCTGACCGCGATGGCGTACTTGAACTCGGCCTTCTCGCCGGCCTTCCAGTCGCCCGGATCGACTTCCTTGAGCAGGCCGCGCAAGGTGGCCACGACCGGCACGCTGGCGCCCTTCTGGCCCTTGAAGGAGCCGCGGAATACGCCGTTGAAGGCGCTCTGGTCGGCCAGGCCGAAGAAGTTCAGGGCCTCCCGGCGGGCGCCGTTGGTGGAGAACTTAGCCTCCAGCGCCTCCAGCCCCATGTCGATGGAGACCGGCGCGTCCATGCCACCGGCACGGTACTGTTCGGTCTTCACGGTCAGCTTGGGCAGGGTCAGCGACGGCACGTCACCGGCGAAGCTCACGCCGTCGACGAACAGGTTGGTATTGGTCAGGGTTTGCGGAATCATCACGGGCGCTCCTTAGGCGACGTCCAGAACTTCGGTGAGCCACTGATCGGTCACCTCGACACGGAAATTGGGGTTCTCGGCAGGCGGCACATCGGTGAAGCGGATGTTCCAGTACACCTTGCCCTGGGCCAGCTGGCTGGCAGTGTTCAGGTCCGGGTCGGCGTAGACCTCGAAGTTGATCAGCGCCCCCTGGTTCTTCAGGTCGCGCATGAAAGCGCGCAGGCCTTCGGTGACGTCCTTCACGTAGGTCCTGGTGATGCCGCGGTCGACCGCCCACTTGTGCCCGGCGAGGATCGCGTCCATCACCAGGTCCATGGTCCGCACGCGGGTGACGAAGGCCCACTTGCTGTCGCTGGACAACGTGCGGTTGCCCCACAGACGGTAGCCGTCATCGCGGATGATGGTGGCGATGTTGGCGTTGTTCAGCAGGTTGGCGCGGCAGCTCTCGTCGCCGTCGAGGAATTCCACCGGGCGGGCGGTGCCGGTGATGCCCTTGATTTCCTTGTTCGACGGCGAGGACCAGAAGCCGTACTCGGCGTCGGTCCAGGCGAACAGGCCGGCGGCATAGGCCGAGGCGGGGGCGTTGCGCGCGGCGTTGGCCGCGGTGTCCCAGACCTGCACGCCCGGGTCGACCATGAACAGGCGCTTGCTGCCGAAGTTCTTGGCATAGGCGGTAGCCGCTTCATCGGTGCTGTTCGGGCCGTCGATGATAGCGATGGCGCGCAGCTTCCCGGCCAGGACGTCCATGGCGGTGGCTACCGCCTGCTGGGCGGAGTGCCTGGGCGCGATCAGCAGGCGCGGTTGGGCGTTGAAGCGACTCTTGCCATCGAGCAGGGCCTGCAGGCCGGTGCGCTCGCCGGTCGCACTGACCCCGCCGATGATCGCGCTGGCCTGCGCCTCGGGCGTCTCGGCGGCCTCGACGCCGACCGCGACGATCACCGTCTGCGCATGGTTGTAGATGGCCTCGCAGGCCAGGTACATCGGCGAACCGATGCCGAAGGCCGCGGCAGCCTCCTTCTTGCTGGTGAGCAACACCGGCAGGTTGGGCTTGGCGCTGGCCTGAGCCCCCGGCGTGAACACATCGCACAGGCCGATGACGGAGCTGGCCGGCAGCGCGATGGTACGCGCACCGATATCGACGTTGGTCACCGTAACGCCGTGGAAGAAACTCATAGGTAGATCTCCATTGATGAAAAACCCCGCACGGGGCGGGGTTCAGGGGGTGATGAGCGGTTCGAGCCATTGCGGCGGCTCGGGTCTTGCACGCAACGCGGGGAACGCCGCGGATGCCGGCCAGTCGCGAAGGCTGGCGCGGTACAACGTGAGTTCACGCAGTCGTTCCTGATCCAGGGTCGTAGCCTTGCCCAGGTCGAGTTCATCCCGGTGGCGGGCGATAGGGCCGTCGGTTAGCGCCAGTTGGCGATCGCGCCAGATGCGCTCGCGCTGAGCCAGGACCTCTTCGGCCGGGGCCGGTGGGTCGATGCAGAGCGGCCGGCCGGCGTCGTCGGCGACAATCTGCTTGCCCTCGCCCTGGGCTGCCAGCAACGCCAGGTATTCAGTTTCCTCGAGGGGATGCATCCGGCCATCCACAGGCATGCGATCACCGTGGACGTCCTTCGAATAGAAGCCACCGGTGGCGGCATGGAAAAAAATCATGGTTCACCTCAACAGCCGATGGCCACAAGCCTGATCGCATAGTTCTGGACCGCGCCGAAATACTCGGTGGCGACGATCACGCACCCCGTGGTACTGACACTGACATCCGCGAGGGTGACGGTCGATGCCGACGTCGCCGGCCGCCCCAGTTCCTTGACGCTCGGCACCACATGCAGACAGGTAGTGGGAAACGCGATCGGGAAAGTCAGCGAACGGTTGACGATTCCACCCGGATGGTCGCCAACGTTCACCGTCATCCACTGCACGATGAGTCCGGTGTCGTTGTCTTTCCACCAGCCATTCAGTGACCGGTTCGCCGTGGCGGGAACCCCGGCCCCGATATTGTTGCGCGCTCCCGCCGCCGTATTCGAACCAAGGCCTCCGCGCGCCAGGGGCAGGATGCCCGAAGTGATCTGCGCGGCATCGTGGTTGTGACCGGTGGGCGGGAAGGTCGCCGGTTTTCCCGCCAGGGCAGCCCAGGTAAAGCCACTTTTCAGCAGGTAGTCGTTCGGATTGAAATCCGCCCCGTGCCATACACGCCGCCATGGATACCAGGTGTTGGCATAGCGGCAACGAAAGTAGAACCCTTCGCCGTCGTATACCTGGTATGTCTGGTAGATAAAGCTCGCGCTGGCGCTGTGCACCTGGAGCAGGCCGGCCCGTGGGACCGGGTAGTTCGCCCCGCTTTCCGCCTGTGCGTTGGCCGTCTGATACCACCACCCCGAAGTGATCAGCGAGTTGAGGTTGACCGCACCACCCAAGACTCCGTCCGCCTCCTTGGCAAAGGAGCCACCGATGTCGCAGCGCTTCCAGGGCAGCCAGTCCCGGGCGCTGGGATTGGCCGAGTAGGAAACCCGGACGTACATCTCCGACGTGGCGTTGTAGCTCGTCGCTATCTGCGAGGCATTGCCGTTCTGGTCGGGGTAGAACATCGACTGGATGTAGAAGTAGCGCCCCGCGACAGGTCCGTTCGCATGATTGGTCAACATCAGCGGAATGCTCGCGGTATTCGGATCGCTGCCGGTCGATGCCCCGGTGGCCAGTCCGCGCGCGAACACCGGCAAACGCTGTTCGGCCAGCACGCCACTGGTCAGCTTCGACGCATCCAGGGCTGGAATGTCCCCGGCCACCAGGGTCGAGCCGGCCGTCACCCGCCCCTTGGCATCGACTGTTACCTTCGGATAGGTGCCCGCCGCCACACCGGTGCTGGACAGGCTGAGCGGCGCCGCTACGCTGGCGCTGCCGTCGAAGGATACCGACCAACTCGCGTCGCCACTGGCCGCCAGACTTCGCGGCGCAGCCAGCCTGCTGGCCGACACGGCGTTGCCATCCACACGCAGCGCATCGGTGATGCCATAGCCCGCCAGGGTGCTGGCCCGGTTCGCCTTCTGCGCCAGCTTCCCGTCGGTATCGGCCTTGGTATAGGCATCGCCGATCGCATAGCCGGCCAGGGTGGTCGGATTGCTGCCCTGGGTCACCACGCCATTGGCATTCACCGTCACCGAGCGATAGATACCCGCCGTCACGCCGGAAGGCGCCAGGGCGATGCTACGATCGGCGGACAGATCGCCGCCGCCAACCAGGCCGTTGCCGGCAAGCACCTTGCGCCCCTTGAAGTCGGCGGCGACCTTTTCCTTCACCCAGTCCTGGGTGGCATAGACGATGCCGTTGTCGATCAGCAACTGGATGTTCTCCAGTCCGGAAAGCGAGATGTTCACCCGGATCGTCTGGGTCCGCGCGCTACCGCTTTCCACCGCGGCCTTGTAGCTGGGCGGGCAGTTGGACACCGCGACGAACTTGCCATCCGCATCCTGCAGGCCGATCTCGCGGATCCAGAAGCCGCCCACTTCGACTGGCAGAACCACTTCGGCAATCAGGGTATTGGCGTTCTTGTCGGAAACGAACAGGCGATTGAGCTGTGCTCGATAGCGCTGGTTGATCAGGCTCTTCTGCGACGCCGAAGGAACCGGGTCCGGGACATCGCCCGGCGCCCCGCCGGCATCGCCGATGAGCATGTGAGTCGGCTGCCACTTCTTGCCCGCCGCACTGGCCGCGGCCAGCGCCGCGGCGCCTATGTCGGTGAGCAGGCCACCGTATTTCGGAGTGTTGGTCGTCATGTCACTGTTTCCAGGGGAAGATTTCCAGAGTGTCGCCATCGGTCACGGCCAAGCCGTGACGGGCGCGGATTTCCGGGGTTATGCGCAGGTCCAGACGGGTCAGGTGGCGACTGACCGGACGGACGTCGTCGAGCAGGCGTTCCAGCTCCAGCGCGGTGCCCTCGTCGATGCCGCGATCGCTGACGTCCACAGTGATCTCGAAGGTTCCCGGCGCACCGGGCGGGGAGCGTTGCCACCATTCGCTGACCTCGGTCAGCGCACCGATCGGCTCGACCACCTGGCGCAGAGCGGCCAGCGTGCCTTTGCGCTGGTGCAGGACGAAGGATGCCGCCACCGCGTTGCGTTTGGCCTCATCGCTCCAGTCGGGGTCCCACCGGTCCACCGAGCGTGCCCAGGCCAGGTACGGCAGCAGGGGCGCGTCACAGCGAGCGGGGTCGAACAGTTCGCGCAGCGGCACCGGCAACCTGGCAGGCAGGACATCACCCAGGACACGTTCCAGAGGAGTCCTGTTCGGCGGCAGCAGACGACTACTCATCGACGCCTCCCAGGGTGATCGCGTAGCCCGTGCAGTAGGCCGCCTGGGTTTCGTCGAGGACGACATCGGTCGCCGGCGCCTGAAGTTCGACGCGCTGCACGCCCTCGACATGCAGGGTGGCGAACAGCGCCGAGCGTCGGATGTCGCGGCCAAGGCGGCGCTGCGCGGAAATGTATTCGCGTAGCGAGGCCTCGGCAGCGGCCTTGATCAGCTCGGCCTCGGGGCCGGGAAACAGATAGAGTTGCGCCTTGACCTGGTAAGGGACAATGCTCGCCGAGCGCACCGTGACCCGGTCCGCGACCGGCCGTACATCTTCGGCATTCAGCGCCGAACGCACCGCCTGCAACAGCGCCTCCGGCGCCTGTCCATCACCCTCCACGCCGAGCACGCTGATCAGCACCTCGCTGGGCGCCGGGCTGGTCGCCGAAGCATCCGCCACCCGTCCGTCCGCGCCGAGCGCATGGGCGACGTATGCGTTGCGCGGGCCCGCCACCGACAGTTGTTCGAATGCCAGCTGAATGCGGTTGCGCAACGACTTGTCGCTCTCGTACTGGGCCTCCAGCGGAGGCACCGCCTCGGGCTGGGCCGGTCTGATCAGCAGGCGCTGGACATTGAAGCCGGCGCCAATCTGGTCGAGATCCGCTCCGCTGGCATAGGCCAGCATCACCGCCCGCGCCGCGTCGTTGATCCGCGCTCGCAGCAACAGTTCGCGATAGGCCGCCAGTTGCAGGAGCTTCAGTACCGGATCGGACTCCAGCTCCGCCGTCCACTCGCCGGCCATGGCTGCGCGGAAGTCGCCGAGCAACTCCTGGTAGATCGCCTCGAAATCGAGGCTCTCGATGACCTCGGGTTCCGGCAGTTGGGAAAGATCGATGATCACGCCGATATCTCCATGTTGATGTCTTCTCCTTCGAAGACGCCGCTCAGGAGCAGCCCCACGCGCCCCTCGACGACCGCCACGACCCGCACGGAGGACAGGGCGATGCGCGGCTCCCAGCGCCCCAGTGCGCGGGCCACCTCGGCCTGCACCGCGCTTTTCCAGCCCTCGCTCAGCGGCAGGTCGACCATCCGCCGCAGCTTGCTGCCGTACTCGGGGCGCATGCGCCGGCTGCCCAGGGGCGTGGTCAGGATGTCCTCGATGGACTGTTTCAGATGGGCCAGGCCGGACAAAGGCTGGCCGCTGCGGCGATCCATCCCGATCATCGCCCCGCCCTCCCGTTCCGGCCGTGCCGCGCCGTGCCTTTGCCCGGCGCGGCGGTGGATGTTGCCCATGGCGAACTCCGCAAATGAAAAGGCCCGCTCGCGCGGGCCGGATTGAAAGGACGGCGGTGCGCCCGGAAGCGCCCCGCCCCGTGCTCAGTGGGTGTGGTGGTTGCTGTTGCCGGAGGTGTCGACGATCGAGCCGCCACCGAGGATGTCGCCGCTGACCTTCAGCGGCCCGGCGATCTCCACCGCTCCCTGGAGGCTGATCTTCGCCGCCTCGACGCGAACCTCGGCATCGCTGACCAGCACCCGGCTGGCACCGGCCTTCACCTCGACCGTGCCGCTGGGCACCTCGATGCGGTAGCGGTGTGCGGACCAGTCGTAGCTCAGCGAGGCGCCATCGTCGAACAGCCAGGTCTCGCGACTGGCGCTGCTGTCCGGCGCCGCGCCGGCATCGCCGTACAGGCCGGGAATGAAGGTCCCCATCGCCACTGCCCCCGACGGGCTGAGCAGCACGCCCTGCTCGCCGAGGCTCGGCGCTCGCCAGTGGCGCGCCTGGCCGGCGGCCTGGGCGTGCCAGCGCAGCCAGCCGCTGGTCCAGTCGCCGCAACGCACCCGCACGCGGGCCGCCGCCAGGTCCACGGCGACCACCACGCAGGGCAGTATCATCGCCGCGAGCATGCGATCGTGTTCCGCGCTGACATAGCTCATGGCAAGTCCTCCGGCGCGAAGTAATCCGCTTCGTGGCCGGGACCGGTCCACGGATCCAGGCCCAGCAGCAGGCTGCCAGGCGGCTGGTCTTCCCAGGCCCACTCCGGCTCACCGAGACGCAGCGCCTGGGTCCACTCCACCAACCAGGCGCGCAGGCCCTTCAGTTCCTCGCGGCTGCTATCGACGGTAGCGCGCACCAAGCGCGCCGGCTCCAGCGCCAGTCCCCAGGTCTGGCCCCGCAGTACCCGGACGATCTCGCCGGCGAGCGCCACGGCTTGCCGGTCGGCGTCCAGCGGCACCAGTACCCGAGCCTGCAGGCGGCACGAGAGCGCGCTCTCGCCGGTGCCGGGGTCACGCTCGGGCAACAATTCGGCCACCTCCAGGGCCACCGCCGGGGTGCGCTCGGGCACGCCCGGCCAGAAGCCGATCAGCGTGACTTCCGGCAGGCGCTCGCGCAGGACCTGCTCGATGGCCACGTACAGCGCCTCGAGCGTTACAGCCTGTTCAGGCATGGTTGACTCCTTCGATCGGGTTCAATGCGGGCCGCGTTCGCGCGGCTCGTCTTCCGGCAGTTCGCATACGCCCAGGCGCCGCGCGGCCCAGCGTTCGTAGAGACCGACGGCAATCTCCGCGCCGGCCGCGGCAGTCAGGCTGCCCAACGCCGCGGCGAACAGCAGCGCGGCGCCGCAGGCCAGCGCCAGCAGCATCACCGCCACGCCACAGACGATCGATGCGCCGGAGCGCAGCGCCAGGCGCCGGAGCAAGGCCCAGCCGCCGAGGCCGGCCTTGTCGGCACGCCACATCTCGCCGCTGACGCCACCTAGCGCGGCGAGCAGGATCAGCACCCAGAGCGGCATCTCCGTCAGTGTCTGCGGTTCGTTGCCCATGGGTCCCTCCTTGGCAGGCTGCGCCGGAAACCTCCGCACGAACGTTTTCCCGGGCAATAAAAAACCCGGCGCCAGGGCCGGGTTCCGATGTTTCGCGAGTGCTGTCCCTGGGGACGCACCTTTACAAGAATGACTACTTTTTACCGCCCGATTCCCAGCCCGGCAATGCCTTCTCGACAATCCACTGCAATAGGAGGGAGACGCACCACGATATGAGGGTGATATACCGTCCTGGGAGCATTCGCCAGGCATCCGGGTAAGCGTCTACCAACTTCCGATAGGGAAAAGCCCGGCATCGACTGAGGAAAAGGCCGGCTCCGCCGGCCGGACTTCGCATCTGCCGTGCAAGGAGCGCTGCCGTGCGTTGGATTCGCCGCCTCCGCGGGCGACAGGCATAAAAAAACCGGCCCGAAGGCCGGTTGGAAAACACCAGGGGACAGGTGTGGAGGAAAGCGCTCAGGCCGCCCGCCGCAGCAGGCCGTCCTGGATGCCCTGGTGGGCCACGTGCAGGCGCAAATAGAAGGTGTTGCGGCTGCAACCGCAGTGACGGTACTTCTGCTCAGGGAAGCTGTCGCGATTGAGGTAGTGCTCCACCACCACGGTCTTCAGTTCCTCGGGCAGGCGATTGACCAGGCGATCGACCTCCGCCACGCGGTCGAGGATCACCCGGCTGCCACGATGGCCACGTACCACCTCGCCCTTGCTGGCGATCAGCATGGCGATCAGGTTGCCGCCGGCGTAACCGCCGCCGTTGCTGCCCGGCGTGTGCATTTCCTCGGCCCAGAGCTTGAGCATTTCATCGATGGCTTTGATCACGGTCGTGTCTCCTTTCACTGCCCGCAGGGGCCGGCATGGTGTGGTTCAGCGGCGCTCGTGGCGTGCCTGGCAATCGATGCAACGGTTGCAGCCCGGCACCGCCTGGCGGCGCGCCTGGGGTATGGGCTCGCCACAGTCCTGGCACTCCTCGGCGGACTCGCGGATTACCAGCGCAGGACGCGCCGCCAGGAGGCCGTCGAGACGAGCCAGGACCAGTTCATTGGCGCGGTCGGCGAGATCAGCCATGGAAAGCCTCCCTGGCGGGCCCGACGCCGGGCGGCTGGACGGATGGAACATGGCGGATGGACGACTCCGCTTCGGCGGACTGCGCTCCCCCGCCTGGAAATGGCGCGTGCGTATCTCGCGACATGGCAATGACTCCCTGTACGACGCCGCCGTACCTGAAGCAGGCCGGCGACAGAATGAATGAGCGGGACGGAGCGTCTGCATGGAAGGCGCTCCGGCCCTCTAGGTGCCGGAGCGCTTTCCCGTGGCCCCGGCACCCAAGCAGTCGGCGCCAACATCGTCGGCCGCCGACAACCGGGTGCATCCCTGCACCCAATGTGAAATCCCTGAAAGCGGGTAGGGAGTTGTGAAACTCACCTCTTCCGCTTTCTGACGGAAGAGAAGTTACAACCAAAGCTATTTATGGTCAACACCTAGGCTCTTTACAGAAAAGGCACTGGCCTGTAGATTGCCGAGCATGGACAAGAGCACCCAGATCCCGCCCGACAGCTTCGCCGCCCGCCTCAAGCAGGCCATGGCGATGCGCAACCTCAAGCAGGAGACCCTCGCCGAAGCGGCCGGGGTTTCGCAGAACACCATCCACAAGCTGACCTCCGGCAAGGCCCAAAGCACTCGCAAGCTGATCGAGATCGCCGCGGCCCTGGGCGTCTCGCCGGTCTGGCTGCAGACCGGTGAAGGCGCGCCCGCCGCGCGCAGCACCGTGCCAGTGGCGGATGGCAGTCCGCTGGTGCTGGAACCGCTGCATCCGTGGGACAGCGAGACCCCCCTGGACGAGGACGAGGTGGAACTGCCGCTGTACAAGGAGGTGGAAATGTCCGCCGGCGCCGGCCGCACCGCGGTCCGCGAGATAGAGGGGCGCAAGCTGCGCTTTTCGTATGCCACGCTGCGCGCCTCCGGTGTCGATCCGTCGGCGGCGATCTGCGCCCAGCTGACCGGCAACAGCATGGAGCCGCTGATCATGGATGGCTCCACCATCGGCGTGGACACCGCCACCACCCACATCACCGACGGCGAGATCTATGCCCTCGAGCACGACGGCATGCTGCGGGTGAAATTCGTCTATCGCCTGCCCGGCGGCGGCATCCGCCTGCGCAGCTTCAATCGCGAAGAATATCCCGACGAGGAGTACTCGCCCGAAGATATGCGCAGCCGGCAGATCAGTATGATCGGCTGGGTCTTCTGGTGGTCCACCGTACGCCATCGGCGCGGCCCGTCCCTGGTCAGGTGAACGCGCCGCGCCCGGTCCGTTACGACTTATGCTATTGAATCGAAAAACAACCTGAGCTATATTTTCTCCATCGACGCATAGCCGCGCAGGAGGGAATACCGTGCAGCCATCCATCGCCCCCAACACCCATGTACCGCGCCAGGAAACCGTGGAGCTGGTCTACCGCATCTTCGGCGACGTCCTGGTGCCACTGGAGCAGGTCCGCGAACGCTGGTTCCGCAACCTGAACAAGGAAAACTTCAGCAAGGCCCTGGCCTGCGGGCGTATCGCCCTGCCGGTGACGACCCTGGACGATAGCCACAAGGCCATGCAGTTCGTCGCCCTCGATCACCTGGCCGCCTATGTCGACCAGCGCGCAAGCCAGGCCGGGAGCGCTCGCCGAGCGCAGCCAGGCACGGACAGCGTCGCATCCTGAGCGTCCTGCCCCGTTGCCTCCATCTTGGGAGCGACACCATGCTCCGCCCGGCGCCTTCTGCATAGGCAAGTAATGCCGAAGGCGTTATCCGCCAACCGGACATCTCGATCACTTCATCTTGAGGCGGGTTCGGCGTCCTGCCCTCTGGCGGATATCGCGCCGCGATATTCGCCCTACGAAAGCGATTCCGCGTAAGGCGAAGCCCATGCGTGGGTCCAGCCGGACACAAAAAAAAGGCGGATGACGCAAACGCCATCCGCCTTCTGTTCTTCCGCCTCGCGCCGTCTTATTCGACGCTCTGTTCGGCCAGCGCCACGGCGCGGAACATCGCCCGGCGCTTGTTGATGGTTTCTTCCCACTCCAGGGCCGGAACCGAATCGGCGACGATGCCACCGCCGGCCTGCACATGCAGTTCGCCATCCTTGATCACCGCGGTGCGGATGGCGATGGCGGTATCCATGTTGCCGTTCCATGCCAGGTAGCCGACCGCGCCGCCGTAGACTCCACGCTTGACCGGCTCCAGCTCGTCGATGATCTCCATGGCGCGGATCTTCGGCGCGCCGGACAGGGTGCCCGCCGGCAGGATCGCCCGCAGCGCGTCCATCGCACCGAGCCCCTCGCGCAGGTGGCCGGTGACGTTGGAAACGATGTGCATGACGTTGGAATAACGCTCGATCACCATCTTCTCGGTGACCTTCACCGCGCCGATATCGGAAACCCGCCCCACGTCGTTGCGACCCAGGTCGATGAGCATCAGGTGCTCGGCGATCTCCTTGGCATCCGAAAGCAGGTCCTGCTCCAGCGCCAGGTCGGCCTCTTCGTTGATCCCGCGCGGGCGGGTGCCGGCGATGGGGCGCACGGTGACCAAGCCATCCTCGACCCGCACCAGTACTTCCGGCGAACTGCCCACCACATGGAAATCGCCGAAGTTGAAGAAGTACATGTAGGGCGTCGGGTTGAAGCAGCGCAGCGCGCGATACAGGTCGATGGGCGCCGCCTTGAATTCGATGGACATGCGCTGCGACGGCACCACCTGCATGCAATCGCCGGCGAGGATGTAGTCCTTGATGCGCTCGACCGCGCTCTCGTAATCCTCGCGGGTGAAGCTGGCGCGGAACGCCGGCTCGCCGCCCCGGGCCGCCTCGAGGTCGAGGCCGCGACGCGGGACGATCGGCTGGCGCAAACGCTCCAGCAGTTCCTCCAGGCGGGCCTGGCCACGCTCGTAGGCATTCTCCTCGGCGGGATCGGCCAGCGCGATGGCATGGATCTTACCGGCCAGGTTGTCGAACACCACCACCGCATCGGAAACCATCAGCAGGATGTCCGGGTTGCCCAGCGGGTCGGGGTTCGGGCAACTGGCCAGGCGCTTTTCCACGTAGCGCACGCAGTCGTAGCCGAAATAGCCGACCAGGCCCCCATCGAAACGCGGCAGGCCGGACACGGTGGGCACCTGGTAGCGCGCCTTGAACTCCTCGACGAAGGCCAGCGGGTCCGCACAGTCGAAGCGCTCGGTCTCCGCCCCGTCTACGCTGATCCGGACCTGGTGGCCGTAGACCCGCAGCACCGTGCGGCAGGGCAGGCCGATGATCGAATAGCGCCCCCACTTCTCGCCGCCCTGCACCGACTCCAGCAGGTAGGAGTTGGGCGCGTCGGCCAGCTTCAGGTAGATCGACAGTGGCGTGTCGAAGTCGGCAAGGGTCTCGAAGGACAGCGGGATGCGGTTGTAGCCATCGGCGGCCAGCCGCAGGAATTCTTCGCGATTCATGATCAGCCTCGTGGGAGGAGAGAACGGTCAACAGGGTGCAAACGCGCGCCGGCTATCCGGCGGAGGATGATGTCAGGCGCGCCAGCGCCAACGCGCCAGGGCCTTGATGACCTTCATCCAGAGTTTGCTGACCGCCACGGCTTGATCTCGCTGGTCGGTGGGGGAAAGGGAGTCGTCCGGCAACACTATCGCAGCGGCCCGGTCGGCGCAAGGCAGGAGGTCGCGCAGGTTGTCGATGACCAGGGTGGGCGCTTCCTCGGCGATCGGCCGGCCGTGGTTGTAGCCGTAGGACAACGCCGCACAGCGCACGCCGGCGGCCTTGGCGGCGAGCACGTCGTTGCGCGAGTCGCCGACGAACAACGCGTCCTCCGGCTCGACCCCGGCCATCTTCATCACGAACAGCAGTGCCGCCGGGTCGGGCTTCTGCTGCGGCAGGGTATCGCCGCCGATGATCCAGCGGAAATAGCGGCCCAGCTTCATCTCGTCCAGCAGCGGCGCGACGAAGCGCTCCGGCTTGTTGGTGATCAGCGCCATTTCCACGCCGTTGCGCTTGAGCCACCTGAGGGTATCGACGACGCCCGGATAGACCTCGGTGAGCGCATGACTGTCGGCATAGGCCTCCATGAACAGCGCCAGCGCGGCTTCGGTTTCCTCCTCGCCGATGCCGTCGTGCTCGATGCTTCCGGCCAGGGCGCGACGCACCAGGATGCGCGCGCCGTTACCGATCCACTGGCGGACCTTCTCGATGCCCGCCGGCGGCCGCCCGAGGCTGGCGAGCATGCTGTCGACCGCGGCGGTGAGGTCGGGAACGGAATCGACCAGGGTGCCATCCAGGTCGAACATCACCAGACGCGGCAGGCGCGTGGCGAAGAACGGCTCCGCAGCGCTCATTACGGGTGCGCCTGGGCCAGTTCGGCATGCATGGCGCGGATGACCTCGGCGTAGTCCGGGGCATTGAAGATGGCCGAGCCGGCGACGAAGGTATCGGCACCCGCCGCGGCGATCTCACGGATGTTCTTGACGTTGACGCCGCCATCGATCTCCAGGCGAATCTCGCGACCGGAGGCATCGATCAGGGCGCGTGCCTCACGCAACTTGTCGAGGGTACCGGGGATGAACTTCTGCCCGCCGAAGCCGGGATTGACGCTCATCAGCAGGACCATGTCGACCTTGTCCATCACGTACTTCAGCACGTCCAGCGGAGTGGCCGGGTTGAATACCAGGCCGGCCTTGCAGCCGCCGTCGCGGATCAGTTGCAGGGAGCGGTCGATGTGCTGGGAGGCTTCCGGATGGAAGGTGATGTAGGTGGCGCCAGCTTCGATGAAGTCGCCGATGATGCGATCCACCGGGGAGACCATCAGGTGCACGTCGATCGGCGCGCTCACGCCGTACTTGCGCAGCGCCGAGCAGACCATCGGACCGATGGTCAGGTTCGGCACGTAGTGGTTGTCCATCACGTCGAAGTGAACGATGTCGGCACCGGCGGCGAGCACCTTGTCCACGTCCTCGCCCAGGCGGGCGAAATCGGCGGAAAGGATCGACGGAGCGATGGCGAAGGGTTGCATGGCGCACCTCAAAGGGGATCACGGAAGGCGCGCATTGTAGCCGTTATCGGTTTTTGGCGGTGAAAATGACGACCTTTCGCCGCAGCAGCCGACGCCCGGACGAAGCCGGGCGCGGCCTGCGCCTCAGGCGCCGGGTTGCGCGGTGCGCATCTTCTCGCTGCGTCCGCGCAGCCATTCCAGGGTCAGCAACAGCAGCACGGAAAAGCCGATCAGCAGGGTCGCCGCGGCAGCGATGGTGGGGCTGAGGTTCTCGCGGATGCCGCTGAACATCTGCCGCGGCAGGGTGGCCTGCTCGGGACCGGCGAGGAACAGGGTCACCACCACTTCGTCGAACGAGGTGGCGAAGGCGAACAGCGCGCCGGAAATCACCCCGGGAGCGATCAGCGGCAGGGTCACCCGGAAGAAGGCGGTCAGCGGCGGCGCGCCGAGGCTGGCGGCGGCGCGCACCAGGTTGTGGTTGAAACCCTGCAGGGTCGCCGAGACGGTGATGATCACGAACGGCACGCCGAGCACCGCATGCACCACGATCAGCGACAGGTAGCTGTTGCCCAGTCCGAGCGGGGCGAAGAACAGGTAACTGGCGACGCCGATGATCACCACCGGCACCACCATCGGCGAAATCATCAGGCTCATCACCAGTGCCTTGCCGCGGAACTCGCCGCGGGTCAGGCCGATCGCGGCGAGGGTGCCGAAGACCATCGCCAGCAGGGTCGCCGCCGGGGCGACGATCAGGCTGTTGGTCAGCGAGCGCATCCACTCGGCGGACTGGAAGAAGTCGGCGTACCAGCGCAGGGAAAAGCCCTGCAACGGGTAGACCAGGAAAGTCCCGGAGTTGAACGACAGCGGCACGATGACCAGCACCGGCAATACCAGGAACAGCAGCACCAGGCCGCAGAGGATGCGCAGGGAGTAGAACCACAGGCGCTCGACCGGGGACATGTAGGGACTAAGCATGACTCGCTCTCCAATGTGTTTCGTGCGGCCCCCTGCCCGGCCCTGAGGGCCGGGCAGGGGGCCTTCCTCGAAGACGCCTTATCCCAGGCGCAGTCGGCTGGCACCCACCAGCCAGCTATAGACGATGTAGAGCACCAGGGTGGCGAGCAGCAGCAGGCCGCCGAGGGCGGTGGCCATGCCCCAGTTGATGGTGCTGTTGGTATAGAAGGCGACGAAGTAGCTGACCATCTGGTCGTTCGGGCTGCCCAGCAGCGCCGGGGTGATGTAGTAGCCGATGGACAGGATGAACACCAGCAGGCAACCGGCGCCGACGCCCGCGACGGTCTGCGGGAAGTACACCCGCCAGAAGCTGGCGAACGGATGGCAGCCCAGGGAAATCGCAGCGCGCATGTAGCTCGGCGAGATGCCTTTCATCACGCTGTAGATCGGCAGGATCATGAACGGCAGCATGATATGCACCATCGCGATGTACACCCCGGTACGGTTGAACACCAGTTGCAGCGGCTGGTCGATCAGGCCGAGCTTGAGCAGCGCGCCGTTGATCAGGCCGCCTGATTGCAGCAGCACGATCCAGGCGGCGACGCGGACCAGGATCGAGGTCCAGAACGGCAGCAGGACCAGGATCATCAGCAGGTTGCTCTTGCGCGTCGGCAGGTTGGCCAGCAGGTAGGCCAGCGGGTAGGCGAGCAGCAGGCAGACGACGGTGATCACCGCGCCCATCCAGAAGGTGCGGGCGAAGATGTCCAGGTAGATGGCCTGGTCCGGGGTGGCGCGGGCCACTTCGCCAAGGTCGTCGATGCGGTGGTCGAGGGCCGCGAGCAGGTAGTAGGGGGTATAGCTGCTGGCATTGCGGCGGATCACCTGCCAATAGGCGGGGTCACCCCAGCGCTCGTCGAGCTGTTCCATGGCGTCCTTGTAGGAAGCGGGCTCCTCCTTGAACGGCAGCTTGCGCGCGGTCTTCGCCAGCAGGCTGCGATAGCCGGCCAGTTCCATGTTCAGGCGCTTGGAGAGATCGCCGATGGTCTGGTTGCGACGAGCCTCGGCGAGATCCTGGCTGAGCGCCTTGTAGACGGCGTCGGCCGGCAGCGACTTGCCGTCCCAGGCGGAGATGGCCTCCACCGTCAGCGGCAACGAGCGAACCACTTCAGGGTTGGACACGCTCTTGTAGAGCAGGGCAGCGATCGGCACCAGGAAGGTCAGGACCAGGAAGGCCACCAGGGGCAGGATCAGCGCCTGGGACTTCAGGCGGTTCATCCGCTCGGCGCGCGCCAGGCGTTGCTTGAGGGTGCTGCCGGCGGCCTGGGACATGGGCACAGCTGTGGCCATAGCGAACTCCGGAAAAAACGGGCCGTCGGGCGCGGCCCTGGAAAAGATGGAACCATGGGAGGGTGCGCCGGACGGCGCACCCTCCAGCCCTCCGGGGAGGATGGGCGTGACTTACCTGGCCGCCCAGGCGTTGAAGCGCTGTTCCAGTTGCTCGCCGTAGTCGGCCCAGAAGGTCACGTCCATTGCCACCTGGTTCTGGATGTTTTCCGGAGTGGTCGGCATGTCCTTCAGCAGGGCCTTGTCCAGCAGCGGCACCGCCTGCTTGTTGGCCGGGCCGTAGGCGATGTTCTCCGAGTAGGTCTTCTGCTGCTGCGGCTGTACCGAGAAGGCGATGAACTTCAGGGTCTCTTCCTGCTTCTTCGCGCCTTTCGGGATAGCCCAGGCGTCGAAGTCGTAGATGCCGCCGTTCCACACCACCTTCAGGTTGCTTTCCTTCTGCACCGCGGCGATCCGGCCGTTGTAGGCCGAGCTCATCACCACGTCACCGGAAGCCAGGTACTGCGGCGGCTGTGCGCCCGCCTCCCACCACTGGATGCTCGACTTGATCTCGTCGAGCTTCTTGAAGGCGCGATCCTGGCCTTCCTTGGTGGCAAGCACGCTGTAGACGTCCTTCGGCGCCACGCCGTCGGCCATCAGGGCGAATTCCAGGGTGTACTTGGCGCCCTTGCGCAGGCCGCGCTTGCCGGGGAATTTCTTGATGTCCCAGAAGTCCGCCCAACTGGTCGGCGCGCTTTTCAGCTTGTCGGCGTTGTAGGCGAGCACCGTGGACCAGACGAAGAAACCCACGCCGCACGGTTGGATGGCGCCGGGCACGAAGTCCTCGGTCTTGCCGAACTGCGCCGGGTCGAGTTCCTCGAACAGGCCTTCGTCGCAGCCGCGCGACAGCTCCGGAGACTCCACTTCCACCAGGTCCCAGGACACGCTGTTGGTATCGACCATGGCCTTCACCTTGGCCATCTCGCCATTGTATTCGCCGGCGACGATCCTGTTGCCGGTGGCTTTCTGGTAGGGCTCGTAGAACGCCTTGATCTGGGCGCTCTTGTTGGCCCCGCCGAAGGACACCACGGTCAGGTCCACCGCCATGGCCTGGGCCGCGCAGGCCAGGCCCGCCGCCAGGGTGGCGAACTTGAGGCTGGCCGCTTTCAGGGATTTCGACATTATTGTTCTCTCCACAGTGCAGGGTTGCTTCGGTACGGTTCGGGACTGCCGGCGCTCACGCCGCCGGCAGGGGGTCGAGCGCCCTCACATGCTCGACCTGCCAGCCCAGCGGAACCACATCGCCGACGCTCAGCGTCGGGTCCAGCTCGGCGATCGGCTGCTTGACGAAGAAGTCCTCGCGGCCGCAGACCTCCAGGCGCACGCGCACGTGATCGCCCAGGTAGACGAACTCGGCCACGCGGCCGGAAAAACGGTTGGCGCAGGCCTCGCTGGCGCCGTTCAGGCGCACCCGCTCGGGGCGGATCGACAGGGTCACCGGCTCGCCCGGCTGGCCGACGTTGATCGCCAGCGCCTCGATCTTCTCGCCGCGCGGCAAGCCCACCACGCAGCGTTCGCCGTCGCGACTGAGGAGTTGCCCGGAAAGGCGGTTGTTCTCGCCGATGAAATTGGCCACGAAGGTGTTGCGCGGATGCTCGTAGAGGTTGCGCGGCGGCTCGATCTGCTGGATCTCGCCCTGGTGGAACACCGCCACCCGGTCGGACATGGTCAGCGCCTCGCCCTGGTCGTGGGTGACGTAGACCACGGTCACGCCGAGGCGCTGGTGCAGATGCTTGATCTCCATCTGCATGTGCTCGCGCAGTTGCTTGTCCAGCGCACCCAGCGGCTCGTCCATCAGCACCAGCTGCGGCTCGAACACCAGCGCGCGGGCCAGCGCCACGCGCTGCTGCTGACCACCGGAGAGCTGCGCCGGGTAGCGCCCGGCAAAGGCATCGAGCTGGACCATCGACAGCGCGCGCTTGACCCGTTCCTTCACGTCGGTCTTGCCCATGCCGCGGACGCTGAGGGGAAAGGCCAGGTTCTCGGCCACGGTCATGTGCGGGAACAGCGCATAGTTCTGGAACACCATGCCGATGTCGCGCTTGTGCGGAGGGACATTGTTGATCGAGCGACCGGCCAGGAGGATCTCGCCGGCAGTGGGGGTTTCGAAACCGGCCAGCATCATCAGGCTGGTGGTCTTGCCGGACCCGGAGGGGCCGAGCAGGGTGAGGAATTCGCCCTTGCGAATGTCCAGGTTGAGATCCTTCACGATGAGGGTCTCGCCGTCGTAGCTCTTCTGCACGCCACGGAAGCTGACCAGCACATCGCCGCCTTGAGTCTCGGCCATAACCGCACCTTTGTTCGTTTTATGGATGCTGTGCGGACAGCCTAGAGAACCCCGAGCGCGGCGCAAATCGGCCGGGGAGAGAGTTTGCTATCAGGGGAAGGGAAAGCCATTTGTAGGAATTGCCCTACAGAATAAAAAACGCCCCGAAACGGTTCGAGGCGCTCTGCAACAAGGTTTTCAAGCGACGCAAAGGTTTGCGCCACCCAACCGCCGATCGACGCGCGGAGGCTCCCTCAGCGCTTGACCCAGTTCTGGAAGCGCTGCTCCAGGGCCTCGCCATGCTCCGCCCAGAAGGCCACGTTCATGCCCACCGCGTTCTTCATGTTCTGCGCCGCGGTCGGCAGGTTGGCGGCGACCCCGGGATCGAGCAGGTCCACCGCCTTGCGGTTGGCCGGGCCGTAGGCGATGTTCTCGGCGAAGGCCTTCTGCTGCTCCGGCTGGCTGGCGAAGCGAATGAAATCCTCGGCCAGTTGCTTCTTCCACACCCCGGCCGGCAACGCCCAGAAATCGAAATCGTACACACCGCCACTCCAGACCATCGACAGGTGCCGCTTCTCGGCCTGGGCCGCGGCGATCCGGCCGTTGTAGGCGGAGCTCATCGCCACCGTACCGTCGGACAGGTCGCGCACCGGGTCCTGGCCGGACTTCCACCAGTGGATATAGGGCTTCAGCTCGTCGAGCTTGCGGAACGCCCGTTCGACGCCCGCTGGCGTCGCCAGTACCGGGTAGACGTCCTTCGGTGCCACGCCATCGGCCATCAGGGCGAACTCCAGGCTGTACTTCGCGCCCCAACGCAGGCCGCGCTTACCGGGAAACTTCTTCACGTCCCAGAAGTCCGCCCAGCCTTGCGGCGTGCCGGCGACCTTGTCGCGGTTGTAGGCGAGCAGCGTGGTCCAGACGAAGATGCCGACCCCGCAGGGCTGCACCGCGCCGGGAACGAAATCGGCGGGATCGCCGACCTTCGCCATGTCCAGCTTCTCGAACAACCCTTCCTCGCAGCCGCGCGCCAGCTCCGGCGCCTCGACCTCGACCACGTCCCAGGACACATGGCTGATCTCCACCATGCGCTTGAGCTTGGCCAGGTCGCCATTGTAGGAACCATGCACCACGCTGTTGCCGGTGGCGCTCTTGAAGGGTTTGTAGAATGCGCTTTCCTGGGCCTCCTTGTTGGCGCCACCGAAGGAAATCACGGTCACGTATTCGGCCCAGGCGGGCACGCTGACTCCGAGAAGGGCGCAGAGCAGGCCCGTCCTCATGGCTGGCAACATCGTTTCTTCTCCTTATCGTGTTGGCCGGCACGCATCATTCCCTGCCACGCGGACGCCAGGTAGGGGGCAGATCGCGAAAACCGGACCTGGCGCACAGGCCGCAGGCAAAACCGGCAGCGCCGACCGCCTCAGAGCAGCCGGTGCTCCATCGCGTAACGCACCAGGTCGGCCACCGAATGCGCGTTGAGCTTCTGCATCAGGCGCGCCTTGTGGGTACTGACGGTCTTGTTGCTGACCGCCAGTTGCTGGGCGATCTCGTTGACGTTGGCGCCCTGCACCAGCCGCTCGAACACCGAGAATTCACGCTCGGAAAGCAGTGCGTGGGGCGGGCGCGAGTCGGTCAGGCCGACCTCGAAGACCATCCGGTCGGCAAGGTCCGGGTCGATGTAGCGGCCACCGCCGGCGACCCGCCGGATGGCGGTGAGCAACAGCGCCGGGTCGCTGTCCTTGGTCGCATAGCCGGCGGCGCCGATCTTCAGCGCACGGGCGGCCATCTGCGCCTCGTCGTGCATCGACAGCACCAGGATCGCCGGCGGCTCGCTCAGCGCGCGAATCCGCGGGATCGCCTCGAGACCGTTGACGCCGGGCATGGAGATGTCCAGCAGGACCACCTCGCACGGCGTGCCGCGCAGGGTTTCCAGCAATTGCTCGCCATTGGTGGCCTCCCCGACCACCTGCAGGTCCTTGGCCATGCCGATCAGTTGCTTGATGCCTTCCCTGACGATGGTGTGGTCTTCTGCGACCAGGACACGGATCACCACTCTTCGCTGCCTCACGCTGTTCCGCCTTGCCGGCGGTTGTTCTTATGACGGGCCCGACACGCCTAGCGGAATCCTCACGCTGAGCGTGGTGCCCTCGCCCGGTGCGCTGTCGATGTCCAGCCTGCCGCCCATCATCAGCACCCGCTCGCGCATGCCGACCAGGCCGAAGGAACTGCCACGCCCCACCGTGGCGACATCGAACCCGCGCCCGTCGTCGCTGACGCTCAGGCACAGCTCCTCGCCTTCGCGCACCAGCCGCAGTTGTACAGTATGCGCTTCGGCATGCCGCATGACATTGGTCAACGCTTCCTGGAGGATGCGGAACAGGCCGATGGCCCTGGCGTCGGCCAGTTGCGGCGGATTCTCCGGCACCTCCACCAGGCAGGGAATCTGCGTGCGCGCCTCGAAGCGCCGCGCCTGCCACTCCACCGCCGAACCGATGCCGGCATCGAGGATCGGCGGGCGCAGCGCGGTGGCCACGTCGCGCACCAGCTGGAACAGCTGGGCGATCAGCTTCTTCATGTTGCCCAGGCGTTCGCGCAGGCCGTCCTCGGCGTCGGCGTAGGCCAGTTCGCACATCGAGGTTTCCAGTTTCAGCACCGTCAGCACCTGGCCGAGTTCATCATGTACCTCGCGGGCGATGCGCGCCTTCTCCTCCTCCCGCACCGACTCCAGGTGCGCCGACAGTTCGCGCAACTGCGCACGCGATTCGCCCAGCTCGAGTTCGATCTGCTTGTTCGCGGTGATGTCCCAGACCACCCCGTCCCATACCGCGCGGCCATCCTCGAAGCAGCGCGCGGAGGCCTTGATGTCGGCCCAGCGCAGCTCGCCCCGGCGGGTGAGGATACGCCCCTGCCAATGCCAGTCGCGATCCTCCTCGAGGGCCGCCATCTGGCTCGACCAGTAGCCATCGCGATCATCCGGATGGACCAGGCCGCGGATGCCACGGCCGCTTTCGATCAGTTCGCGAGCGCTGTAGCCAACCAGCGCCTCGCTACCCTCGCTGATATAGGCGAAGTCGGAAAACGCGCCGGCCCGCGGCCGCTCCAGGCGGAAGACCATGCCCGGCACGTTGGAGGCGATGCCCTTCATCCGCGCCTCGCTTTCCTGCAGCGCCTCGCGGGCGCGGCGGCGCTCGGTGACATCGCTGAGGAACACCACCAGGTATTCGGAGTTGCCGAAACGCAGGAAGCTCAGCGAGACATCCGCCGGCAGCCAGCTGCCGTCAGCGCGCAGGCAGCGGGTCTCGAAGCTGAGCGGGCCTTCCTCGCTGTTGCGCGCGCGGCGCCACAGGGTCAGCCAGCGGTCCATGTCCAGGCCGGGCTCGAAGTCGACCAACGGGCGGTCCACCAGTTGCCCGTCGGCGTAGCCGAGCACCTGTTCGGCGGCACGGTTGGCGTAGCGCACGCGGCTGTCCCAGTTGACCCAGAGGATCCCCAGGGTGCTGTGGTCGACGGAGAACTGGGTCAGGCGCAGCGCTTCCTCGGCCGCCTGGCGCAACTCCAGGTCCCGGCGGGCGCCGTACAGCCGGGCTTCCAGGGCCTGCTGCTGGCGCCGCTGGAGGAACACCGCCGCCAGCGCGCCGGCCAGCAGCAGGCCGAGGAGGATCGACAGGTTCTGCCAGAACCCCGGCGACTCGCCGAGACGCGGATACCTGGGTTGCAGCCAGCGCTCGTGCAACTGGTCCAGGGACTTGCGCGGCAATGCGCGCAGCGCCTGGTCGACCACCATCGCCAGTTCCGGCCAGTCGCGCCGGGTCGCCACCCGTAGCAGCTGCGGGTAGCCGATGTCGCCAACCACCGCGAGGTCGGCGAACTCCGGTTCGCGGGTCAGGCGGCTGAATTGCGCCTCGTCGATCACCGCGTAGCGCGCCTGGCCGGCGAGCACCGCGCGCAGCACCTCGCGCTCGGAATCGGCCGGCAGCAGCCGCAGACCGCTGTAGGTGCCGCTCAGGTAGCCGGCAACCGAGCCGTGGCCGCGCACGGCCACCGGCGTGTCGCGCTCCAGTTGTTCCAGCTCGACGCTGCCGCTGCCTTCGCGTCGCCCCACCACCAGCCGCGAGACGCGCAGGTAGGGATCGGAAAACAGCCACAGACGCAGGCCGGACGGTGTCTGGCTGAGGCCGGGGGCGATATCCACGCGGCCGTCACGCAGGGCCTCGTCGAGCGCGGCCTGGTCGGGATACCCCTGCCATTGCAGAGTCACCTGCATGATCGCGGCCAGCCAGCCCATCAGTTCCACATTGGCTCCGGAGTATCGCTGCAGGCGGCGGTCGTACTGCGCGTAGGGAACTTCGGTAACGACGCCCACGCGCAACTCGCGGTGCCCCGCCAGCCAGGCCTGGAGTTCCGCCGTCAGCGGCAGGCCCGGCGGCGCCTCCTCGGCGCGCGGGGACAGGCTCAGCAGCAGGCAGCAGAAAAACACGCAAAAACGACGCAACATGCCGACGACACCCCGCGGAAACGGCGCTTCGAAAGGGAAAGCGGGCATACCTTACCGCGAGCGCGGGTGGCGAACCATGCGAAGGCTCGGCCTGACAAAGAACAGGCCAGGGTTTAGGCTGCCCTTCTGAAAAAGCTATCAGGAATCTCCGATGCCGGTCCTCCGTCACCCGCCGAAGCCCTTCGCCCTGCTGTTGGCCACCTCGCTGCTGTGGCCGGCCGCCGCCCATGCCAAGGAAGAAAGCGCCAAGGAGCAACCGCCGACGGCAATGGAGCGCCCGGCGGTCAGCGAACGCAGCCAGGACGAGGCCAGGGGCCTGGAACGCCAGTTGCCGGAAGAGAGCCAGCAGATCCTGAAGGCCGGCGACGAGAGTTTCCTCACCCTCTGGCTGCCGGCCAACAGCGCCGAACCCGAGGGCGTGGTGATCCTGGTCCCGGGCGATGGCGAAAGTCCGGACTGGCCCCAGGTCATCGGGCCGCTGCGGCGCAAACTGCCGGACGCCGGCTGGCAGACCCTGAGCCTGGCCCTGCCCGACCCGCAGAGCAGCGCGCCGGTCACCCGCCCGGCGGGCTCCGCCGCCAGCGCCAGTGCCGACAAGGATGCCAGCGCCATCGACAGCGCCAGCAAAACCGAGGTGAAAGGCGAAAGTGGCAACGCCCCGGCGGCGAAAAGCACTGCCGAAGCCGGCAGCGGCGAGCCGGCGCAAAGCGACGAGCGACCCACGCCACCGGCCATCGATCCGGTCGAACAGCGCAAGGCGCATGCCGAGCGGGTCATGGCGCGACTGCAGGCAACCATCGACCTGGCCCTGCAGCACGAACCGAAGAGCGTGGTGTTGCTCGGCCACGGCACCGGCGCCTACTGGGCGGCACGCTACCTGGCGGAAAAGGAACCTTCGGAAATCCACAACCTGCTGCTGGTCGCGCCGGAGCTACCGCGCGACTTCCGCCCGCCACTGGAAGACATGGTGCCGAAGCTGAAACTGGCGACCGGCGACTTCTATTACCGCGATACCCGCGCCGACCGGGACGCCGCCAGGCTGCGCATGCAGGCCGGCAAGCGGCAGAAGCATCCGGCCTACATCCAGGTGGCGATGCAGGCCCTGCCGGCCGATCCCGAGGCCGAGCAGGAACAGCTCTACCGGCGTATCCGCGGCTGGCTCGGCCTCCACCTGCAAGCCGCTGCGCAGAAGCCCATGGAGTGATCAGCGGAAGCCCTCGCGCTCTCGGATCAAGGCGTAGGCCGCCTGCAACTGGCGGGTCTTCTCGGTAGCCGCGCGCACACGTTCGGCGCTGGCGCCGGCACCCGCCAGCTTGTCCGGGTGGTGCTGGCTGATCAGCTTGCGATAGGCACGCTTGATCGCTACCGGTTCGCTTCCGGCCTCCACACCGAGCAGGAGCAGTGCATCGCGATAGCTGTCCTGGGCGACTGGCCGCGCGCGCCGCGGCATGACCCGCGCCGACAGGCGTTCGGTGCGTTCCGCCGACCAGCCCAGCCAACGCCCCCACTGCAGCACCAGTTGCCGCGCCGACTGGCTGAGCATGCCGCCGGCCCAGGCCATCCGCCAGCAGGCAAGCAATACCGCCTCGGCACGCTCCCCCTTGAGCCGCGCCACCTCCTCCTGCAGGTGGGCGACACCCGCCTTGCCCTTGCCGAAGGAGGCAATGGCCCGGTGCCGGGCACGGGCGTCGAGCCTGCGCAGGGTCATTTCCTGGCGCGCCTGCTGGATATGCACCTCATCGACCCGCCCGCCGCTCTTGGCCAGGTAGCCAAGCAGCTGGAACAGCAAGTCATCCTCGTCGCTCACCGCCCTGCCCCGCAGGCGCGCCAGCAGGCTGCGCCAGGACTCCAGGCGCAACCGACGGTCGAGCAGTTGCCCCAGCAGCCCGCCGAGCAGGGCCCCTGGGATGCTGGCCAGGGCCCAGCCTGCCCCAGCGCCGATCAGTGTGGCGGGCCAGAGCATCTCAGGCGTGCTCCGCCAGCAATCGCTCGACGTCTGCCAGGCGTTCGTGGGTACCGACGTCGACCCAATGCCCGCGATGGTGCTCGCCGCTTACCCGCCCCGCGGCGATCGCCTTGCGCAGCAACGGCGCCAGCTTGAAGGCGCCCGGCGCGCAGCCGTCGAACAGCGCCGGGTGCAGCACGGCGATGCCGCTGTAGGTCAGGTTGCCGCCCGCGTCGCGGGCTTCGCCCACCCGGCCGGCGGCGTCCAGGTGAAAGTCGCCGGCGGGGTGGTGCGCCGGGTTGTCGACCAGCACCAGATGCGCCAGGTCGCCGTCGGCCAGGCGCAGGCGGGTGTAGTCGAAGTCGCTCCAGACATCGCCGTTGAGCAGGAGGAAGGGCTGCTCGCCGAGCAGCGGAAGAGCGCGGAAGATCCCGCCACCGGTTTCCAGCGGCTCGCCTTCGGCGGAATAGGCGATCCGCCCGCCCAGGCGCGAGCCGTCGCCGAGGTAGGCCTCGATCTGCTCGCCGAGCCAGGCATGGTTGATCACCCAGTCATCGATCCCGGCCTGGCGCAGCGCCAGCAGCTGGCGCTCGATCAGCGGCACGCCGGCAGCCTTGATCAGCGGCTTGGGCGTATGCAGGGTGGTCGGCCGCATGCGCTCGCCACGCCCGGCCGCCAGGACCATCGCCTTCATGCCTCGGCCCCCTGCGGCAGCGAGGCCAGCAGTTCGCCCAGTTCGGCCAGTTCGGGACGCCGCGCCACGGCGGTTTCCAGGTAGCGGAAGAAGCGTGGCACGTCGCCCAGGTAGCGCGGTTTGCCGTCGCGGTGACAGATACGGGCGAAGATGCCAATTACCTTCAGGTGCCGCTGCACACCCATCAGGTCGCTGGCGCGAAGGAAGTCCTCGAAGCTCGGCGGCAGCGGGATGCCGGCCCAGACCGCCTTCTTCCAGTAGCGGTTGAGCGCGGCGTGCACGCGCGGCTCCGGCCAACTGACGAAAGCGTCCTTGTACAGGCAGGTGACGTCATAGGTGACCGGGCCGTGCAGGGCGTCCTGGAAGTCGAGGACGCCCGGGTTCGGCTCGCTGAGCATCAGGTTGCGCGGCATATAGTCGCGATGGACGAACACCCGCGGCTGCTCCAGCGCGCTGCGCACCAGCAGGTCGCAGATGCGCCGCCAGCGCGCCAGGGCTTCGCCTTCCAGTTCCACGCCCAGGTGGCGGGCCAGGTACCAGTCGGGGAACAGTTGCAGTTCGCGGCGCAGCACCGCTTCGTCGTAGGGCGGCAGGACGCCGGCGACATCGACCTTCTGGAAGGCGATCAGCGCATCCAGGGCCGGTTCGAACAATTCGTCGGCGTTGCCGGGATGCAGGACGTCGAGGTAGGTCTGACGGCCAAGGTCGCTGAGCAGGAGGAAACCGTTGTCCAGGTCCTGGGCGAGAATCCTCGGCACATGCACGCCGGCGCCGGCGAGCAGGCCGGCGACCTTGACGAAGGGTCGGCAGTCTTCCTGGGGTGGCGGCGCATCCATCACCACCAGGCTGCGATCTCCCCCCTGCCAACGGAAATAGCGGCGGAAGCTGGCGTCGCTACTGGCTGGAATCAGTTCGGCGGGAGGCACTTCCCCCCAACCTTCGGCAACGAACAACTCGGGCAAACAAGAGTCCAACCAGCGATTCAGCTGCTGGAAACGGGCATCATCAGACATTTACAGGGTTCTCCACGGCCCTAGCCGTTGCGCAGGTCATGCTTTATTATCCAGCATCTTTTTCAGCCCATCGAGAGGCGTGCGGCCCACCGGGCCGATGGCGCGCAGGAAGCCCGGATTAACAAGATGGCAGTGAAATCCCTCGTGTTTCGAAGAAAGTTTCCCCTGCTGGTCACCGGCAGCCTGCTGGCTCTGCAGCCGGTCGCAGCATTGACTGTACAGGCCGCCGATCAGTTCGACTGCAAGGTATCGGCCACCGGCGGCTGGGATTGCTCCCCGCTGCAGAACGCCAATGCCAACCTGCCGCCCCGCCCCGCGCATACCGCGACTTCGGTCAGCACCGCCGCAGCGGGCGGCAGCGTATCCGGCGGCGGCGAAACGGTCGAGGCCGAACCGGCCCAGCGCCTGGTCACCGAGTCCGGCGGCCGCGCCCTGAAGTCGCGCAGCGCCGACTACTCGCACCTCGACTGGATTCCGCGGGAGAAGCTGACCGCCGCCCAGTTGGCGGAAATCGGCCCCTATTGCGGCGGTTCCTACATCGAACCGGTCCGTCCGGGCATGAACGATGGCGCGCCGAACGACGAGAGCCCGACCTATGTTTCGGCCAAGGCCTCGCGCTACGAGCAGGACAAGCAGATCGCCACCCTCGCCGGCGACGTGGTCCTGCGCCAGGGCAGCATGCAGGTGGAGGGCGACGAGGCCAACCTGCACCAGCTGGAAAACCGCGGCGAACTGATCGGCAACGTCAAGCTGCGCGACAAGGGCATGCTGGTGGTGGGCGACCACGCCCAGGTCCAGCTGGACAACGGCGAAGCCCAGGTCGACAACGCCGAATACGTGATCCACAAGGCCCATGCCCGCGGCAGCGCGCTGTATGCCAAGCGCAGCGAGAACGCCATCATCATGCTCAAGGATGGCACCTACACCCGCTGCGAACCGAGCAGCAACGCTTGGACCCTGAAGGGCAACAACGTCAAGCTGAACCCGGCCACCGGCTTCGGCACCGCGACCAACGCGACCTTGCGGGTCAAAGATTTCCCGGTGTTCTACACCCCGTACATCTACTTCCCGATCGACAATCGCCGCCAGTCCGGCTTCCTGCCGCCAAGCTTCGGCAGCACCAGCGATACCGGTTTCACCCTGGTCACCCCGTACTACTTCAACTTGGCGCCGAACTACGACGCCACGTTGTACCCGCGCTACATGGCCAAGCGCGGCATGATGCTGGAAGGCGAGTTCCGCTACCTGACCCACAGCAGCGAAGGCACCCTGAACGCCGCCTACCTGAACGACAAGGACGACCATCGCGAGAACTTCCCGGACTACAGCAAGGACCGCTGGCTGTACGGTATCAAGAACACCACCGGCCTCGATTCGCGCTGGCTGGCCGAGGTCGACTACACACGCATCAGCGATCCTTACTATTTCCAAGATCTGGATAGTGATTTAGGTGTAGGTAGCACTACCTATCTCAATCAGCGGGGAACCTTGACCTACCGCGGCGATACTTTCACGGGCCGATTGAATGCTCAATCCTATCAACTGGCGACTACAACCGATGTAACCCCATATGATCGCCTTCCTCAAATTACGTTTGACGGTTTTCTACCCTACAGTCCAGGCGGTCTAAAACTTAATTACAGTACTGAGTTTGTCCGCTTTGATCGTGACCTAGACGAAAATGTCTACTTTAACGATGATGGCACCGTGCGGGGTTTTCGCCCAGATGCTTCGCTTCAAGGCTTAGCCCGCTCGACTGGCGATCGCATTCACCTCGAGCCAAGCATGAGCTTGCCGATGACACGCAGCTGGGGCTATCTGACTCCGTCGCTGAAGTATCTTTACACTAAGTACGACCTCGACCTAGATAGCAAGGGCAAGACTAGCCTCAAGGTTTACGATGAAAAGTTCAACAGTAGCCAGGATCGCTCACTGCCTCTGGTAAAAGTTGACGGCGGGTTGTACTTTGATCGAGACGTAGCCTTTGCTGGAACGAAGTTCCGGCAAACATTGGAACCAAGGGCTATGTACCTCTATGTTCCTTATAAAGACCAGGACAACATTCCTGTTTTTGACACCAGCGAACATACCTTCAGTTATGACTATTTGTGGCGAGAAAACCGCTTCGCTGGGCGAGATCGTGTTGGTGACGCCAATCAGCTTTCGCTGGGTGTAACTAGCCGCTTCATCGAGCCTAATGGCTTCGAGCGAGCAACTTTGAGTGCCGGCCAAATTTATTACTTCCGCGACAGACGTGTACAATTGCCCGGCCTGACAGAAAAAGATTTAGCTCGCTTAAAACAAGAAAATCCAAATATGGATATCAAGGAGCCTGACAACGACAGTTGGCGCTCACCATATGCGCTGGCCGGCTTGTATCGCTTCAATCGTGATTGGAACGTTACTTCCGACTTCAACTGGAACCCCAGCACCAAGCGTACCGAATCGGGTAGCGCAATGTTCCATTATCAACCAGAGGCGAACCCAAACAAGATTGTCAATGCGGGTTATCGCTATCGCGAAGACACCCGTCGCTTCAACAGTTCGACAGGGCGCTTCATGTACGGCCGCGAAGACGACATCATCAAGCAGCACGACTTCTCGGTCATCTGGCCGTTGGTGCCGCAGTGGTCCGTGCTCGCCCGCTGGCAGTACGACTACAACAAGAACCGCACACTCGAGGCCTTCGGCGGTTTCGAATACGACAGCTGCTGCTGGAAACTGCGCCTGATCAACCGCTACTGGCTGGACGTGGACGACGATGCCTTCCTCGTGCAGAGCGAGAAGGCCGACCGCGGCATCTTCCTGCAGATCGTCCTGAAGGGCCTCGGTGGCATCGTGGGCAACAAGACGGAAATGTTCCTCGACAAAGGCATCCAAGGTTATCGTCAACGTGAAGATCAAGCTATGTAACCGGCTGCGCCCCCTTGCATTGGGCGCAGCACTCCTTTGCTCCTTCGCGCATGCCGAAGTGGTACCACTGGACCGGGTCGTCGCCATCGTCGACAACGATGTGATCATGCAGAGCCAGCTCGACCAGCGCCTGCGTGAAGTGCACCAGACGCTGCTCAAGCGCGGCGCGCCGCTGCCGCCCGAGCACGTGCTGACCCAACAGGTGCTGGAGCGCCTGATCATCGAGAACATCCAGCAGCAGATCGGCGACCGTTCCGGCATCCGCATCAGCGACGAAGAGCTGAACCAGGCGATGGCCACCATCGCCCAGCGCAACGGCATGAGCCTGGAGCAGTTCCAGGCTGCGCTGACTCGCGACGGCCTTTCCTACGCCGATGCCCGCGACCAGGTTCGCCGCGAGATGGTGATCAGTCGCGTGCGCCAGCGCCGGGTAGCCGAACGCATCCAGGTCAGCGAGCAGGAAGTGAAGAACTTCCTCGCCTCTGACATGGGCAAGATCCAGCTTTCCGAAGAGTACCGCCTGGCCAATATCCTGATCCCGGTGCCCGAAGCCGCGTCCTCCGACGTGATCCAGGCCGCCGCGCGCCAGGCCCAGGAGCTCTATCAGCAACTCAAGCAGGGCGCCGACTTCGGCCAACTGGCGATTTCCCGCTCGGCCGGCGACAACGCCCTGGAAGGCGGCGAGATCGGCTGGCGCAAGGCCGCCCAGTTGCCGCAGCCCTTCGACAGCATGATCGGCTCGCTGGCCGTCGGCGACGTCACCGAGCCGGTCCGCACCCCGGGCGGCTTCATCATCCTCAAGCTGGAAGAGAAGCGCGGCGGCAGCAAGATGGTCCGCGACGAGGTGCATGTCCGCCATATCCTGCTCAAGCCCAGCGAGATTCGTAGCGACGCCGAGACCGAGAAGCTGGCGCAGAAGCTCTACGAACGCATCCAGTCCGGAGAGGACTTCGGCGAACTGGCGAAGAGCTTCTCCGAGGATCCGGGCTCCGCGCTCAACGGCGGCGACCTGAACTGGATCGATCCGGAAGCCCTGGTACCCGAGTTCCGCCAGGTGATGAACGATACCCCGCAGGGCGAGCTGTCCAAGCCGTTCCGATCGCAGTTCGGCTGGCACATCCTGCAGGTCCTCGGCCGTCGCGCCACCGACAGCAGCGAGAAGTTCCGCGAACAGCAGGCGGTGAGCGTGCTGCGCAACCGCAAGTACGACGAGGAACTGCAAGCCTGGCTGCGGCAGATCCGCGACGAGGCCTACGTGGAAATCAAGCAGTGAGCCTGCGCTTCGCGCTGACTCCCGGCGAGCCGGCCGGCATCGGTCCCGACCTGTGCCTGCTGCTCGCCCGCTCCGCCCAGCCCCACCCTCTGATCGCCATCGCCAGCCGCGCGCTCCTGCAGGAGCGCGCCGGCCAACTCGGCCTGGCGATCGACTTGCTCGACGCCTCCCCCGCCGCCTGGCCCGGCGCGCCGGCCAAGGCCGGCCAACTCTATGTCTGGGATACGCCGCTGGCCGCGCCAGCACGCCCCGGCCAGCTGACCCCGGCCAACGCCGCCTACGTCCTGGAGACCCTGACCCGCGCAGGCCAGGGCTGCCTCGACGGTCACTTCGCCGGGATGATCACCGCCCCGGTGCACAAGGGCGTGATCAACGAAGCCGGGATTCCCTTCTCCGGGCATACGGAGTTCCTCGCCGACCTCACCCACACCCGCCAGGTGGTGATGATGCTGGCCACCCGCGGTCTGCGCGTGGCCCTGGCGACCACCCACCTGCCGCTGCGCGAGGTCGCCGACGCTATCACCACCGAGCGTCTGGAGCGGGTCGCTCGCATCCTGCACGCCGACCTGCACGACAAGTTCGGCATCGCCCGCCCGCGCATCCTGGTCTGCGGCCTCAACCCGCACGCCGGCGAAGGCGGCCATCTGGGCCGGGAAGAGATCGAGGTGATCGAGCCCTGCCTCGAACGCCTGCGCGACGAAGGTCTCGACCTGGTCGGCCCGCTGCCGGCCGACACCCTGTTCACCCCCAAGCACCTGGAGCACTGCGACGCGGTGCTGGCGATGTACCACGACCAGGGCCTGCCGGTGCTCAAGTACAAGGGCTTCGGCGCCGCAGTCAACGTGACCCTGGGCCTGCCGATCATCCGTACCTCGGTCGATCACGGCACCGCCCTCGACCTCGCCGGCAGCGGTCGCATCGACAGCGGCAGCCTGCAGGTCGCCCTGGAAACCGCCTACCAGATGGCCGTCAGCCGCTCCTGAGGCCGGTCGGCCATCGTTTAGCCCTGCCGGCCCGGCGCATCGCTGCTAAAATGGCGCCCTTTCGCATCCGCGCCTCCCGCCTTGGCCTGGGGCCCGCAGCCTGGAACCGTTCCCGATGTCCGAGCTTTACCAACACCGCGCGCGCAAGCGCTTCGGCCAGAACTTCCTGCACGATGCCGGGGTGATCCACCGCATCCTCCGTGCCATCCACGCCCGCGAAGGGCAGCGCCTGCTGGAGATCGGCCCCGGCCAGGGTGCCCTGACCGAAGGCCTGCTGGGCAGCGGCGCGCGCCTGGATGTAATCGAGCTGGACCAGGACCTGATACCCCTGTTGAAGCTGAAATTCGGCCTCGAGCCGCGTTTCAGCCTGCACCAGGGCGACGCGCTCAAGTTCGATTTCGCCTCGCTGGTGGAGAGCGACGAGAAGCTGCGAGTGGTCGGCAACCTGCCCTACAACATCTCCACGCCGCTGATCTTCCACCTGCTCGAGCACGCGCCGGTGATCGAGGACATGCACTTCATGCTGCAGAAGGAAGTGGTCGAGCGCCTGGCCGCCACCCCGGGCGGCGGCGACTGGGGCCGGCTGTCGATCATGGTCCAGTACCATTGCCGGGTGGAACACCTGTTCAACGTCGGCCCTGGTGCGTTCAACCCGCCGCCCAAGGTCGATTCGGCGATCGTCCGCCTCACCCCCTTCGCCGAGCCGCCGCATCCGGCACGCGATCCGAAACTGCTCGAGCGGGTGGTCCGCGAGGCCTTCAACCAGCGGCGCAAGACCCTGCGCAACACCCTCAAGCCCCTGTTGAGCGTCGAAGACATCGAAGCCGCCGCGGTCGATCCGACCCTGCGCCCGGAGCAGCTCGACCTGGCCGCGTTCGTCCGCCTGGCCAACCGGCTGGCCGAGCTGCAAGGCAATCGTTAGTCTGAAGGGACACCCGACAGGAATCAGGCAAGCCGTATGAGCGACACCCAGCATCAGGTCAACGTCCGGGTCGACACCCGCTATCTACCCGAGCAGTCCGCGCCGGAACAGAACCGTTTCGCCTTCGCCTACACGGTGACCATCGAGAACCGGGGCGAGGTACCGGCCCAGCTGCTGTCGCGCCACTGGATCATCACCGACGGCGACGGCCGCACCCAGGAAGTCCGCGGCGCCGGCGTGGTCGGCGAGCAACCGCTGATCGCCCCCGGCGCGCGTCACACCTACACCAGCGGCACGGTGCTGGCGACCCGGGTCGGCAGCATGCGCGGCAGCTACCAGATGCTCGGCAGCGACGGTGTCGCCTTCGACGCCGCGATCCCGGTGTTCCGCCTGGCCGTGCCGGGAGCGCTGCACTGATGACGGTCTATGCGGTCGGCGACCTGCAGGGTTGCCTGGAACCCCTGAAATGCCTGCTCGAACGTGTCGCCTTCGACCCGGCCAAGGACCGCCTGTGGCTGGTCGGCGACCTGGTCAATCGCGGGCCGCAGTCGCTGGAGACCCTGCGTTTCCTCTATGCCATGCGCGAGGCGGTGGTCAGCGTGCTGGGCAACCACGACCTGCACCTGCTGGCGGTGGCGCACAGGTCCGAGCGCCTGAAGAAGTCCGATACGCTGCGGGAAATCCTCGAGGCGCCCGATCGCGAAGCACTTCTCGACTGGCTGCGACGCCTGCCGTTGCTGCACTACGACGAACAACGCCAGGTCACCCTGGTGCACGCCGGCATCCCGCCGCAGTGGAGCCTGGAAAAAGCCCGCCTGCGCGCCGCCGAGGTCGAGGAGGCGCTGCGCGACGACCAGCGCCTGCCGCTGTTTCTCGAAGGCATGTACGGCAACGAACCGGCCAAATGGGACAAGAAGCTGCATGGCATCGAGCGCCTGCGGGTGATCACCAACTATTTCACGCGCATGCGCTTCTGCACCGAAGACGGCCGGCTCGACCTGAAGAGCAAGGAAGGCCTCGACACCGCGCCGCCCGGCTACGCCCCCTGGTTCAGCTTCGCCTCGCGCAAGACCCGCGGCGAGAAGATCATCTTCGGCCACTGGGCGGCCCTCGAAGGCCAGTGCGACGAGCCCGGGCTGTTCGCCCTGGATACCGGCTGCGTCTGGGGCGCGAAGATGACCCTGCTGAACGTAGACAGCGGCGAACGCCTGAGCTGCGACTGCGCCGGACAGCAGGCCTCGGCCAAGCCCGCCGGCCCACCGGCATGAACCCACGGCGTCCGCCGGACGCCCTGCACACAGGTATCCCGTCATGAGCGACACCTTCCAGCGCATCGCCCCCGAACAGGCTCGTCAACTCCGCGAAAACGGCGCCCAGGTGGTCGATATCCGCGACCCGCAGAGCTACGCCCTTGGCCATATCAGCGGCTCGCAGCACATCGACAACCACTCGGTGGTGGATTTCATCGCCGCCGCCGACCTCGATGCGCCGCTGGTGGTGGTCTGCTACCACGGCAACTCCAGCCAGAGCGCCGCCGCCTATTTCATCCAGCAGGGCTTCAGCGACGTCTACAGCCTCGACGGCGGCTTCGAGCTGTGGCGCAGCGTCTATCCCGCGGATACCAGCACCGGCGAGGCGGAGTAGGCCACCCCGCGGGCTGCCCCAAAAAAACTGTAACTTCTCTCGCCTTTCTTCCTTTACTCCGCCCAGAACGAACTATTCTTTTCCTCAGGCCATCCAAAACAGGGGAGAGCCGGCACACCGGCTTCCGGGCCATCGGCTGTGACCGTTAGGAGCGCTGGCGGAAAAGGGAAGCACCGTGCAGCGTCGGAGTCTGGGGGATTCTCGCCGGCCTGGCTGGCGGCCCTCCCGCACCCGCACGACCGATCCCGCGCCGGCTCATTGCATCGAGCGAGGAGACGTCATGAGCATTTTCAGTCACTTCCAGGAACGCTTCGAAGCGACCCGCCAAGAGGAGTATTCCCTCCAGGAATATCTCGATCTCTGCAAGCAAGACAAGACAGCCTACGCCTCCGCCGCCGAGCGCCTGCTGATGGCGATCGGCGAACCGGAGCTGCTGGACACCTCGGTGGACTCCAGGCTGTCGCGGATCTTCTCCAACAAGGTGATACGTCGCTACCCCGCGTTCGCCGACTTCCATGGCATGGAGGAATGCATCGACCAGATCGTCGCGTTCTTCCGCCATGCGGCCCAGGGCCTGGAAGAGAAGAAGCAGATCCTTTACCTGCTCGGCCCGGTCGGCGGCGGTAAATCCTCCCTGGCGGAAAAACTCAAGCAACTCATGGAGAAGGTGCCCTTCTACGCGATCAAGGGCTCGCCGGTCTTCGAATCGCCGCTGGGGCTGTTCAACCCGGACGAAGACGGCGCCATCCTCGAGGAGGACTACGGCATCCCAAGACGCTACCTGCGCTCAATCATGTCGCCCTGGGCGACCAAGCGTCTCAACGAGTTCGGCGGCGACATCAGCCAGTTCCGCGTGGTCAAGCTGTACCCCTCGATCCTCAACCAGATCGCCATCGCCAAGACCGAACCGGGCGACGAGAACAACCAGGACATCTCCGCACTGGTCGGCAAGGTGGATATCCGCAAGCTGGAGGAATTCCCGCAGAACGACGCCGACGCCTACAGCTATTCCGGCGCGCTCTGCCGGGCCAACCAGGGCCTGATGGAATTCGTCGAGATGTTCAAGGCCCCGATCAAGGTCCTGCACCCGCTGCTGACCGCCACCCAGGAAGGCAACTACAACAGCACCGAAGGCCTCGGCGCCCTGCCCTACAGCGGCATCATCCTGGCTCACTCCAACGAGTCGGAATGGCACAGCTTCCGCAACAACAAGAACAACGAGGCGTTCATCGACCGCATCTACATCGTCAAGGTGCCGTACTGCCTGCGCGTCGCCGATGAGATCAAGATCTACGACAAGCTGCTGATCAACAGCTCGCTGGCCCACGCCCACTGTGCGCCGGACACCCTGAAGATGCTCTCGCAGTTCTCCGTCCTGTCGCGACTGAAAGAGCCGGAAAACTCGAACATCTACTCCAAGATGCGGGTATATGACGGGGAAAACCTGAAAGATACCGATCCCAAGGCCAAGTCGATCCAGGAATACCGCGACTCGGCCGGGGTCGACGAAGGCATGGCCGGGCTTTCCACCCGCTTCGCCTTCAAGATCCTCTCCAAGGTATTCAACTTCGACCCGCACGAGGTAGCCGCCAACCCGGTGCACCTGCTCTACGTCCTCGAACAACAGATCGAGCAGGAACAGTTCCAGCCGGAAACCCGCGAGCGCTACCTGCGCTTCATCAAGGAATACCTGGCGCCGCGCTACGTCGAGTTCATCGGCAAGGAAATCCAGACGGCCTACCTGGAGTCCTACAGCGAATACGGTCAGAACATCTTCGACCGCTACGTGCTGTACGCCGACTTCTGGATCCAGGACCAGGAATACCGCGACCCGGAAACCGGCGAGATTCTCAACCGCGCCGCCCTCAACGAGGAACTGGAGAAGATCGAGAAACCGGCCGGCATCAGCAACCCGAAGGATTTCCGCAACGAGATCGTCAACTTCGTGCTGCGCGCCCGCGCCGGCAACAACGGCAAGAACCCGAGCTGGCTGTCCTACGAGAAGCTGCGCGTGGTGATCGAGAAGAAGATGTTCTCCAACACCGAAGACCTGCTGCCGGTCATCAGCTTCAACGCCAAGGCCAGCAAGGAGGACCAGCAGAAGCACAACGACTTCGTCAAACGCATGGTCGAGCGCGGCTACACCGAGAAGCAGGTCCGCCTGCTGTCGGAATGGTACCTGCGGGTTCGCAAGTCGCAGTAGTCTGCCATCGGTACGGTCGTTTCGGCCGTACCGGTCGCCGTCGCATTCGGACCTCGGCGCCTCCGCTCCGGCGGGGCGCCACAGGCCCTGAGGAGCATTCATGAGCTACGTCATCGACCGGCGTCTGAACGGCAAGAACAAGAGCACGGTGAACCGCCAGCGCTTCCTGAGGCGCTACCGTGAGCATATCAAGAAGGCCGTCGAGGAGGCCGTCAGCCGACGCTCCATCACCGACATGGAGCACGGCGAGCAGATCAGCATTCCCGGGCGCGATATCGACGAACCGGTGCTGCACCATGGCCGCGGCGGGCGGCAGACGGTGGTCCATCCGGGCAACAAGGAATTCACCGCCGGCGAACACATCGCCCGCCCCTCCGGCGGCGGCGGCGGTCGCGGCGGCGGCAAGGCCAGCAACAGCGGCGAGGGGATGGACGACTTCGTCTTTCAGATCACCCAGGAGGAATTCCTCGATTTCATGTTCGAGGACCTGGAACTGCCCAACCTGGTCAAGCGCCACATCACCGGCACCGATACCTTCAAGACCATCCGCGCCGGCATCAGCAACGACGGCAACCCGTCGCGCATCAATATCGTCCGCACCCTGCGCTCGGCCCATGCGCGGCGCATCGCGCTGTCCGGCGGCAGCCGGGCCAAGCTGCGCGCGGCGCTGAAGGAACTGGAGCGGATCAGGCGCGAAGAGCCGGACAACCTCGGCGATATCCAGGAACTCGAGCTGGAAATCGCCAAACTCCGCGCGCGCATCGACCGGGTGCCGTTCCTCGATACCTTCGATCTCAAGTACAACCTGCTGGTCAAGCAGCCCAACCCCACCTCCAAGGCAGTGATGTTCTGCCTGATGGACGTTTCCGGCTCGATGACCCAAGCGACCAAGGACATCGCCAAGCGCTTCTTCATCCTGCTCTACCTGTTCCTCAAGCGGAACTACGAGAAGATCGAGGTGGTGTTCATCCGCCACCACACCAGCGCCCGCGAGGTCGACGAGGAGGAGTTCTTCTACTCCCGCGAGACCGGCGGCACCATCGTCTCCAGCGCGCTGAAGATGATGCAGGAGATCATGGCCGAGCGTTATCCGACCCATGAGTGGAACATCTACGCCGCCCAGGCCTCGGACGGCGACAACTGGAACGACGACTCGCCGGTGTGCCGGGACATCCTGCTCAAGCAGATCATGCCGTTCGTCCAGTACTACACCTACGTCGAGATCACCCCGCGCGAACACCAGGCCCTGTGGTTCGAGTACGAGCGCGTGCGCGAGGCCTTCGAAGACAGCTTCGCCCAGCAGCAGATCGTGTCGGCGTCGGATATCTACCCGGTGTTCCGCGAGCTGTTCCAGAGGAGGCTCGTCGCATGAGCAAGCGCCAGCCCATCGCCACCGGCTCGGAATGGACCTTCGAGCTGATCCAGCAGTACGACCGGGAAATCAGCCGGATCGCCGAGCGTTACGCACTGGATACCTACCCGAACCAGATCGAGGTGATCACCGCCGAGCAGATGATGGACGCCTACGCCTCGGTGGGCATGCCGATCGGCTACAACCACTGGTCCTACGGCAAGCACTTCCTCAGCACGGAAAAGAACTACAAGCGCGGCCAGATGGGCCTGGCCTACGAGATCGTGATCAACTCCGACCCCTGCATCGCCTACCTGATGGAGGAAAACACCCAGTGCATGCAGGCGCTGGTGATCGCCCACGCCTGCTACGGGCACAACAGTTTCTTCAAGGGCAACTACCTGTTCCGCACCTGGACCGACGCCAGCTCGATCATCGATTACCTGGTGTTCGCCAAGCAGTACATCATGCAATGCGAGGAACGCTACGGGATCGACGCGGTGGAAGACCTGCTCGACTCCTGCCACGCCCTGATGAACTACGGCGTCGACCGCTACAAGCGTCCCTACCCGATCTCCGCCGAGGAAGAGCGGCAGCGACAGAAGGAGCGCGAGGAACTGATCCAGCGGCAGGTCAACGACCTCTGGCGGACCATCCCGCGCACCGGCGGCAAGGACAAGGAACAATCCACCGCGCGCTATCCGAGCGAACCGCAGGAGAACATCCTCTACTTCATCGAGAAGAACGCACCGCTGCTGGAGCCCTGGCAGCGCGAGGTGATCCGCATCGTGCGCAAGATCGCCCAGTACTTCTATCCACAGCGCCAGACCCAGGTGATGAACGAAGGCTGGGCCACCTTCTGGCACTACACCCTGCTCAACGACCTCTACGACGAAGGCCTGGTCAACGACGGCTTCATGATGGAGTTCCTGCAGTACCACACCAGCGTGGTCTTCCAGCCATCCTTCGACAGCCCCTACTACAGCGGCATCAACCCCTACGCCCTGGGCTTCGCCATGTACCGCGACATCCGCCGCATCTGCGAGGAGCCCACCGAGGAGGACCGCCGCTGGTTCCCGGACATCGCCGGCAGCGACTGGCTCGCCACGCTCAAGTTCGCCATGAAGAGCTTCAAGGACGAGAGCTTCATCCTGCAGTTCCTCTCGCCCAAGGTGATCCGCGACCTGAAGCTGTTCAGCATCCTCGACGACGACCAGAAGGATGACCTGCTGGTCGCCGCGATCCACGACGAGGCCGGCTACCGCACTATCCGCGAGACCCTGGCGGCGCAGTACAACCTCGGCAACCGCGAGCCGAACATCCAGATCTGGAACGTCGACCGCCGCGGCGATCGCTCGCTGACCCTGCGTCACCAGCAGTTCGACCGCCAGCCCCTGAGCGACTCCACCGCCGACGTGCTCAAGCACCTGCATCGCCTTTGGGGCTTCGACATCCACCTGGAGACCCTGCAGGGCGACCAGCTGATCCAGACCCACCACATGCCGCCCAAGGGTGTCAGCGAGGGCGAGGAAGGCTATCCGCGCCTGGACCTGATCATCCCGCCCATTTGATCGGTTGACGCCCGCCCCGGCCGCCGGACAGCATGCCGGCACGGTCGGGGCCGCCCCACACCAGAACAAGAAGCCGGCCGTCCAGGGAGCCGCCATGCGCCTGTTCGCCACCATCCTGCTCTGCCTTGCCCTCGGCGCCTGCGCCGACCATCCTCCCGGCGTCCGGCTGACGCATCCGGCCAGTGCCGAACTGCCCGGCCTGCAAGGCTTCCAGTTGATGCCGCCGGAGCGGGCGGTCGACGCCCTGCCCTACCGCAGCCGCTATCCGCTGATCAACGCAGAGCTGCGCCAGGGACTGGCGGCCCACGGCTACCACGAGAGCGCCACCCCGCAGTTCCGCGTCTACTACTGGCTGGCGCTGCGCGACGCAGCGCTGGAATTCCGCCCCGACCTTCCGCCTACGTCCAGCATGGGGCCCTACCTGGCGATCCACCGCCTGCGCGACGAAACCGGCACCCTGCGCGTACGCCTGGTCGACCTGGAAGAGCGCATTCTCTGGGAGGGCACCGCCAGCACCGGTCTCAGCCCGGCGAGGGCCAATCCGGAACAGCTCGAACGAGCGGTCGGCGCCCTGCTCCAGCAGCTTCCGCGCGCCCGCTAGAGCGCCCTGGGGTAGACTTCCGCCTAACACGCGGAGGTTTCCATGCAGATTTACAAGGTCGGCGGCGCGGTACGCGACCGTCTTCTCGGCCGCCCGGTCACCGATATCGACTGGGTGGTGGTCGGCGCCAGCAGCGAGGAAATGCTCGCCCGCGGCTATCGCCCGGTGGGCGCCGACTTCCCGGTCTTCCTCCACCCGCAGAGCGGCGAGGAGTACGCCTTGGCGCGCACCGAACGCAAGAGCGGACGCGGCTACGGCGGCTTCACCTTCCATGCCAGCCCCGACGTCACCCTGGAAGAAGACCTGACCCGCCGCGACCTGACCATCAACGCCATGGCCGAGGACGAACAGGGCCGGGTGATCGACCCCTACGGCGGCCAGGCCGACCTCGAGGCGCGCCTGCTGCGCCACGTGTCCCCGGCATTCGCCGAAGATCCCTTGCGCGTCCTGCGCGTCGCCCGCTTCGCCGCGCGCTACGCCGGCCTGGGCTTCCGTGTCGCCGCCGAGACCCTGGCGCTGATGCGCCAGCTGGCCGGGTCCGGGGAATTGCAGGCGCTGACCCCGGAGCGCAGCTGGAAGGAAATTTCCCGCGCCCTGATGGAACCCAACCCCGAGGTCTTCGTCCAGGTCCTGCACGATTGCGGCGCGCTGGCCGAACTGATGCCGGAAGTCGAGGCGCTGTTCGGCGTGCCGCAGCCGGCGGCGCACCACCCGGAAATCGATACCGGCGTCCATGTCCTGTCGGTCCTGCAGCAATGCGCCCGCCACCACCAGCCGCTGACCGTGCGCTGGGCCTGCCTGCTCCACGACCTGGGCAAGGGGCTCACCCGGGAAGCCGACTGGCCACGCCACATCGCCCACGAAACACGCGGCCTGCCGCTGATCGATGCGATCAACCGGCGCTTCAGGGTTCCGCGCGACTGCCAGGAGCTGGCGCGTCTGGTCGGCGAGTACCATACCCACGCCCATCGCGCCCTGGAGCTGCGGCCGACCACCCTGCTGGAGCTATTGCAGAGCTTCGACGTCTATCGTCGTCCGCAGCGCTTCGAGGAATTCGTCGCCGCCAGCGAGATGGACGCGCGCGGCCGCCACGGCCTGGAGCAGCGGGACTACCCGCAGGCCGCCTACCTGCTCGGCGCGGCGCAGGCCGCGCGGGCGGTCAGTGTGAAACCGCTGGTGGAAAAGGGCTTGAAGGGCGCGGAATTGGGCGAGGCGCTGAAGCGTGCGCGCCTCGCCGCGCTCAAGGCCTACAAGGAAGAGCGCGGAAAGGCCTGAAGCAGTGCCTCGGGGGTAAGAGCCCGGCCCCGCCATTCGAAGGGCGCCGGCCAGAGTTTCTGCGGGATCCGCGACTCGCGCCAGAGCTCTCCGAACGCCCGGCGCGCGAGCGGATGCTCCAGTTCCGGCGCCAGCTCGGCCAGCGGCCAGAGCACGAAGGCGTTCTTCAGCACTTCGGCGCGCGGCAGCACCAGGCCATCGAAGTCGCCGACCAGGTCGCCGTACAGCAGCACGTCGATATCCAGCGGCAGCCCCTTGCGCTCCGGCGCATAGCGGCCATTGTCGGCCTCGATGTGCTTGAGCCGCAGGCTCAGTTCGGCCAGCGGCAGATCGGTGCGGGCAGATACCACCAGGTTGAAGAACGGGCCGCTCCTGATCCCCACCGGCTCGCTCTCGAACACCGGCGAGCAACGCAGGTCATGGAGGAAGCCGGCCAGCGCGTCGAGGCCGGCATGCAGATGGCGCTCACGCTCGACATTGCTGCCGAGGCCGAGGTAGACCGGGATCAGCGACATCCGCGTTCGATCTCCACGCCAACCCCGCGGGCCGCCGGCACCGCGCCGGGCTTGGTGACGCGGATGCGCAGCCAGGGAATGCCGCGCTCGTCCATCAGCACCTCGGCGAGGCGCTCGGCAAAGGTTTCCACCAGTTGGAAATGCGACTCCCGGGCGAACTGCAGGACCCGCTCGGACAACGCCGCGTAGTCCAGCGCCAGGGCGATGTCGTCGCCGGCGGCCGCCGGACGGTTGTCCCAGCCCAGCGTCAGGTCCAGGCGCAGGCACTGACGGATGCCGCGCTCCCAGTCGTACACGCCGATGACGGTGTCGACCTCCAAGCCTTCGATAAAAACTCTGTCCACTTCGCTACCCGCTCCAAGGGATGCCACGACAAGCGTGCGCCGCCCCGTTAGAATCGAGGACATCCTCGTCCTCGGTGGAATCCATGGTCTGGCTACTGGCGATCCTCGCCTACCTGCTCGGTTCCCTCTCCTTCGCCGTCCTGCTCAGCCGCTGGTTCGGCACCCAGGACCCGCGCGCCAGCGGCTCCGGCAACCCCGGCGCGACCAACATGCTGCGCGTCGCCGGGAAGAAACTCGCCATCCTGACCTTGCTCGGCGACGTCGGCAAAGGCCTGTTGCCGGTGCTGGTCGCCCGCTGGCTGGGGCTCGGCGTGATGGAGGAGGCCTGGGTCGGCATCGCCGCCGTGATCGGCCACCTGTACCCGCTGTACTTCAACTTCCGCGGCGGCAAGGGCGTCGCCACCGCCGCCGGCATGCTCCTCGGCCTCTACCCGCCGGCCGTGCTGCTGGCCGCAGCCGCCTGGCTGCTGACCTTCAAGCTGTCGCGCACCAGTTCGCTCGCCTCGCTGGTCGCCACTCCGCTGACGCTCCCGCTGCTGGCCTGGCAACAACCCGGAGCGTTGCTGCCGATGACCGTGCTCACCGCGCTGATCGTCTGGCGGCACCGGGCCAACTTACGCGATCTGTTCGCCGGGCGCGAACGGCATTTCTAATCCATAAAAGGAAAAAACTTCACGCAGTCTGACCCAGGAGCTTCACCGACGCCTGCCTGGCTGCGACCTGGCGGCCACTCAGACCGCCGGCAGCGACTCCATCGGCCAGCGCGGCTGAACGCCGATCGCCGGGCCGTCGTGCTGGCCGGCGAGCAGGCGCTGGCAGCCGGCATAGGCGATCATCGCGCCATTGTCGGTGCAGAAGCGCGGGCGGGCGTAGAACACCTGCCCCTTCATCTCGCCGAGCATCTTCTCCAGGCCGCCGCGCAGCGCCTGGTTGGCACTGACCCCGCCGGCGATCACCAGGTTCTTCAGGCCGGTCTGTTTCAATGCGCGCCGGCATTTGATCACCAGGGTCTCGACCACCGCGGTCTGGAATGCCAGGGCGATATCGCAGCGAGTCTGCTCGCTGTCATCGCCGGCTTCCACGCAGCGCTGCCAGGTATTCAGGGAAAAGGTCTTGAGCCCGCTGAAGCTGAAGTCCAGGCCGGGCCGGTCGGTCATCGGCCGCGGGAACACGAAGCGGCCGGGCGTGCCGCGCTCGGCCAGGCGGGCGATCTCGGGGCCGCCGGGGTAACCCAGGCCGATCAGCTTGGCGGTCTTGTCGAAGGCTTCGCCAGCGGCATCGTCCACCGACTCGCCGAGCAACTGGTAGCGGCCGATGCCGTCCACCCGCACCAGCTGGGTGTGGCCGCCGGACACCAGCAAGGCGACGAACGGGAAGCGCGGCGGCTGCTCCTCCAGCATCGGCGCCAGCAGATGGCCTTCCATGTGATGCACGCCGACCGCCGGCACGCCCCAGGCGAACGCCATCGCCTGGGCGCAGGAGGCGCCCACCAGCAGCGCGCCGACCAGGCCTGGGCCGGCGGTGTAGGCGATCGCGTCGATGTCCGCCGGCTTGCAGCCGGACTCGTCGAGCACCTGGCGGATCAGCGGCAGCATGCGCTTGACGTGGTCGCGCGAGGCCAGCTCGGGCACGACGCCGCCGTAGACGCGATGGAGGTCGATCTGACTGAACAGCGCGTCGGCCAGCAGGCCGCGTTCGCTGTCGTAAAGGGCGACGCCGGTTTCGTCGCAGGACGTTTCCAGTCCCAGCACACGCATGGGCTTGAGCCTTAGAGCTTGGCAAATACGAAGCCGCGCATGATAATCGGCGGCTTTGCGCCAGACCAGTGTTTTTCGATCGGAGGCTTTGCATTCCTCCGGCCGAACCGTTAATATCCGCAACCCTTGAAAACCGACGTATCCGCGCCCACTTGCCGGAGTACGTTCAACCCCCGGTAATCAGTGAAGGTACGACCTGGATGCCAGCCGTCAAAGTAAAAGAGAACGAACCCTTCGACGTAGCCCTGCGTCGTTTCAAGCGCTCCTGCGAAAAAGCAGGTGTACTGGCTGAAGTTCGCAGCCGCGAGTTCTACGAGAAGCCCACTGCCGAGCGCAAGCGCAAGGCCGCTGCCGCAGTGAAGCGCCACGCGAAGAAAGTACAGCGCGAACAGCGCCGTCGCGAGCGCCTGTACTGATCCACCGACGCCTGCGCGTCAGTGATCATGCCCAGCCCGGCCCCGGCCGGGCTTTCGGCTTTCCGATATGAGCGAAATCAAGTCCCGCCTTCTCGACGCCGTCAAGGTCGCCATGCGCACCCAGGACAAGCCGCGTCTGACCACGTTGCGCTTGGCCCTAGCGGACATCAAGCGCGTCGAGGTCGACGAACGCATCGAGGTGGATGACGCCCGCGCCCTGCTGATCCTCGACCGGATGATCAAGCAGCGCCGCGACGCCCAGCGCCAATTCAGCGATGCCGGCCGCCAGGACCTCGCCGAGGTCGAGGCCGCCGAGATCCTCGTGCTCCAGGACTTCATGCCCAAGCCGCTGGACGACCACGAGATCGACGCCCTGATCGAGCGCAGCATCGTCGACAGCGGCGCCCAGGGCCCGCAGGACATGGGCAAGGCGATGAACCTCCTGCGCCCGCAGGTCCAGGGCCGGGTCGACATGGCGCAGGTCAGCCAGCGCCTGAAGGCGCGCCTCTCCTCCTGAACCACTGCGCCGGCCTGATCGGCCCGGCGATAATTGCTATGCTGCCGCTCTGCGCCCACGCGCCGTCGTTTTCGAGAACACCATGGCCGGCCTGATCCCGCAAAGCTTCATCGACGACCTGCTGAACCGCACCGACATCGTCGAGGTGGTGAGTTCGCGCATCCAGCTGAAGAAGACCGGCAAGAACTACAGCGCCTGCTGCCCGTTCCACAAGGAAAAGACCCCCTCGTTCACGGTCAGCCCGGACAAGCAGTTCTACTACTGCTTCGGCTGCGGCGCCGGCGGCAACGCGCTCGGCTTCGTCATGGACCACGACCAGCTGGAGTTTCCCCAGGCGGTCGAGGAACTGGCCAAACGCGCCGGCATGGACGTGCCACGCGAGGAGCGTGGCGGACGCGGACACACGCCGCGCCAGCCGAGCGACTCGCCGCTCTACCCGCTGCTCGCCGCCGCCGCCGAATTCTACAAGCAGGCTCTGAAAAGCCATCCCGCGCGCAAGGCCGCGGTGAACTACCTGAAGGGCCGCGGCCTGACCGGCGAAATCGCCCGCGACTTCGGCCTCGGCTTCGCCCCGCCCGGCTGGGACAACCTGCTCAAGCACCTGGGCGGCGACAATCTGCAGCTCAAGGCCATGCTCGATGCCGGCCTGCTGGTGGAGAACAGCGACAGCGGCAAGCGCTACGACCGCTTCCGCGACCGCGTGATGTTCCCGATCCGCGACAGCCGCGGGCGAATCATCGCTTTCGGCGGCCGGGTGCTCGGCGACGACAAGCCGAAGTACCTGAACTCTCCGGAGACCCCGGTCTTCCACAAGGGCCAGGAGCTCTACGGGCTCTACGAGGCCCGGCAGAAGAACCGCGACCTCGACGAGATCATGGTGGTCGAGGGCTACATGGACGTCATCGCCCTGGCCCAGCAAGGCATCCGCAACGCGGTGGCGACGCTCGGCACGGCGACCAGCGAGGAGCATATCAAGCGCCTGTTCCGCCTGGTGCCGAGCATCCTGTTCTGCTTCGACGGCGACCAGGCCGGCCGCAAGGCCGCCTGGCGCGCGCTGGAATCGGTACTGCCGAACCTGCAGGACGGCAAGCGCGTGCGCTTCCTGTTCCTCCCCGAAGGCGAGGACCCGGACAGCCTGGTACGCGCCGAGGGCGAGGACGCCTTCCGCGCGCGCATCACCCAGCAGGCCCAACCGCTGGCCGAGTACTTCTTCCAACAACTGATGGCGGAGGCCGACCCCGCCACGCTGGAGGGCAAGGCGCATCTGGCGACCCTTGCCGCGCCGTTGCTGGAAAAGATCCCCGGCAACAACCTCCGACAGCTTATGCGTCAGAAGCTGTCGGAAATTACCGGCCTCTCTGGCGAAAATATCGGGCAACTGGCGCAGCAGAGCCCGCCGCCCGCCATGGATCACGGGACGACTGGCGCCTTCGACGGCGACGACTATTTCGCCGCCAGCGCCTACTACGAGAACGAGCCCTCCCACGCACCGTTCGAGAGCGCGCCGGGCTACGCCGACGCGCAGCCGCGCAAGGCCTGGAACAAGGACAGGAAGCCCTGGGACGGCAAGAAATGGGATGGCCGGAAGAAATGGGACAAGGGCGGCCGCGGCGACTTCAAGGCGCCGCAGCGAACCCCGGTGAGCGTCGAGTCGACCACCCTCAACGCCCTGCGCACCCTGCTGCACCATCCGCAGTTGGCCTTGAAGGTCGACGACGCGGGCACGCTGGCCAGGGAGCAGGACACCTATGCCCAGTTGCTGGTGTCGCTGCTCGAGGCCCTGCAGAAGAACCCGCGGCAGAGCTCGATGCAGCTCATCGCGCGCTGGCACGGCACGCCCCAGGGCCGCCTGCTGCAAGCCCTGGGCGAGAAGGAATGGCTGATCGTCCAGGAGAACCTTGAAAAGCAGTTCTTCGACACCATTACTAAACTCTCCGAGAGCCAGCGGTTCGGCGAACGGGAGGAGCGTTTACGCAGCGTCATGCAGAAGAGCTACAGTGAATTGACCGATGAAGAGAAAGCCTTGCTCAGAGAGCACTACAGTCTTGCCGCTTCATCGCCTTCCCAGAGCTGAACTGGCGCCTCAGCCCAGGCATCAGGTATAATCCTCTGCTTATTTTTTGCCCGCCAAGACCTTCAGTGGATAGGGTGTTATGTCCGGAAAAGCGCAACAGCAATCTCGTCTGAAAGAGTTGATCGCCCGCGGTCGTGAGCAGGGTTACCTGACTTACGCGGAGGTCAACGACCACCTGCCGGAGGATATTTCCGATCCGGAACAGGTGGAAGACATCATCCGCATGATCAACGACATGGGGATCAACGTATTCGAGACAGCCCCGGATGCGGATGCCCTGTTGCTGGCCGAGGCGGATACCGACGAAGCCGCAGCGGAAGAAGCCGCAGCGGCCCTGGCCGCGGTGGAAAGCGACATCGGTCGCACCACCGACCCGGTGCGCATGTACATGCGCGAAATGGGTACCGTGGAACTGCTGACCCGCGAAGGCGAGATCGAAATCGCCAAGCGCATCGAGGAAGGCATCCGCGAAGTGATGAGCGCCATCGCCCAGTTCCCGGGCACGGTGGACAGCATCCTGGCCGACTACAACCGCATCGTCGCCGAGGGCGGACGCCTGTCCGACGTCCTCAGCGGCTACATCGATCCCGATGATGGCAGCCTGCCCGCCGAAGAGGTGGAGCCGGTCAACCTGAAGGACGATTCCGCCGACTCGAAAGAGAAGGACGATGAGGAAGAGGAAAGCGACGACAACAGCGATAGCGACGACGAAGGTGACGGCGGTCCGGACCCGGAAGAGGCCCGCCTGCGTTTCACCGCCGTTTCCGAACAGCTCGACAAGGCCAAGAAGGCCCTGAAGAAGCACGGTCGCGGCAGCAAGCAGGCCACCGCCGAGCTGACCGGCCTGGCCGAGCTGTTCATGCCGATCAAGCTGGTGCCCAAGCAGTTCGACGCCCTGGTCGCCCGCGTGCGCTCCGCCCTGGAAGGCGTTCGCGCCCAGGAACGCGCCATCATGCAGCTCTGCGTGCGTGACGCGCGCATGCCGCGAGCCGACTTCCTGCGCCTGTTCCCGAACCACGAGACCGACGAGAAGTGGGTCGACAGCGTTCTGAAGAGCAAGCCGAAGTACGCCGAGGCCATCGAGCGCCTGCGCGACGACATCCTGCGCAACCAGCAGAAGCTGGCGGCCCTGGAAAGCGAAGTCGAGCTGACCGTCGCCGAGATCAAGGAAATCAACCGCGCGATGTCGATCGGCGAAGCCAAGGCTCGCCGGGCGAAGAAGGAAATGGTCGAGGCCAACCTGCGCCTGGTCATCTCCATCGCCAAGAAGTACACCAACCGCGGCCTGCAGTTCCTCGACCTGATCCAGGAAGGCAACATCGGCCTGATGAAGGCGGTGGACAAGTTCGAATACCGTCGCGGCTACAAGTTCTCCACCTACGCCACCTGGTGGATCCGCCAGGCGATCACCCGTTCGATCGCCGACCAGGCACGCACCATCCGCATCCCGGTGCACATGATCGAGACGATCAACAAGCTCAACCGCATCTCCCGCCAGATGCTCCAGGAAATGGGCCGCGAGCCCACCCCGGAAGAGCTTGGCGAGCGCATGGACATGCCTGAGGACAAGATCCGCAAGGTACTGAAGATCGCCAAGGAGCCGATCTCCATGGAAACCCCGATCGGTGACGACGAAGACTCGCACCTGGGCGATTTCATCGAGGACTCCACCATGCAGTCGCCGATCGAGATGGCGACCAGCGAGAGCCTCAAGGAATCCACCCGCGAAGTGCTCGCCGGCCTCACCGCCCGGGAAGCCAAGGTGCTGCGCATGCGCTTCGGCATCGACATGAACACCGACCACACCCTCGAGGAAGTCGGCAAGCAGTTCGATGTGACCCGCGAGCGGATCCGCCAGATCGAAGCCAAGGCGCTGCGCAAGCTGCGCCACCCCTCGCGAAGCGAGCACCTGCGCTCCTTCCTCGACGAGTGACGAACGAACCCCCGGCCCGCAAAGCCGGGGGTTTTTCTTTGCCGCTCGTCTCGCCGTTCGGCGTCTACACTTCCGCTTATACCCCCCTCCATCGCGAGACCGCCTCATGCAGCGTCTGCAGGCCGTGCTCCTCCTGTGTCTGGCCTGCTGCTGGCCAGGGCTGGCCACCGCCCTCACGCTCTCGCCCGAGGAACGGGCCTGGCTGGCCGAACATCCGGAGCTCCGCCTGGGCATCGGCACCTCCTGGCCGCCCTTCGAATTCCGCGACGCCCAGGGCCATTACCAGGGACTGGCCGCCAACTACATCGCCCTGCTGCAAGAGCGCCTGCGGGTCAGCATGACGCCTGCGGAGCCAAGGAGCCGGGCACAGGTCCTCGAGCAGGCCCGGGCTGGCCGGCTCGACCTGCTGCCCGGCATCATGGCCACTCCGGAACGCCAGGAATACCTGACGTTCACCCGTCCCTACCTGGATTTCCCGATCATCATCCTGGCGCGCAAGAACGGGCCGCTGCCGAAACGGATCGACGAGCTCTACGGGCTCAAGGTCGCGGTGGTGGATCACTACGCCCCCCACGAGCTGCTGGTCGCCCGACACCCGGACCTCACCCTGCTGCCGCTGCCGTCGGTCGCCGCTGCCCTGCAGGCGCTGGCCACCGGCCAGGCCGACGCGTTCGTCGGCGACTTCGCCTCCAGCGTGTGGAACCTGCGCCAGCTCAAGCTCAGCGGCCTGGAGATCAGCGGCGAGACGCCCTACCGCTACCAACTGGCGATGGCCGTGCCGCGCGGCGAGCCGATCCTCGCCGGGATCATCGACAAGGTGTTCGCCGACCTCCGCGCCGAGGAAATCGATCGGCTCCAGGCGCCCTGGGTCGGCGGCCTGCTCGACCGGCGGCCGGCCTGGGGCGCGCTGGCCCGCTACGGCATTCCTGTCGCCCTGCTGATCCTGGTTTCGGTCGCCGTGCTGCTGGCCATGAACCGCCGCCTGCGCCGCGAGATAAGCCGGCGCCGCCAGCTGGAACAGGACCTGCGCGACAGCGAGGAGCACTACCGCGGCCTGGTGGAGAGCCTGAACGCCATCGCCTGGGAGATGCGCCTGACGGAAAACCGCTTCACCTATGTCTCGCCACATGCCGAGCGCCTGCTCGGCTATCCCCTGGCCGAGTGGCTGGAGCCAGGCTTCTGGCAACGCACCCTGCACCCCGACGACGCCGAACACGCCATCGACTACTGCCTGAGCGAAAGCCAGGCCGGCCGCGACCACAGTTTCGACTACCGGATGCTCGCCGCCGACGGCCGGGTGGTGTGGATCCGCGACCTGGTCACACTGATCGGGCAGGGCCAGGAGCTGCTCCTGCGCGGCCTGATGATCGACATCACCGAGACCAAGCACACCGAACAGGCCCTGCGCCTGTCCGAGCAGAAATTCGCCTCGGTGTTCCACCACTGCCCGGACATGGTGGTGCTGGCCAACGGCGCCGATGGCCGCTTCCTCGCGGTGAACAGCACCTTCGAGCAGCAGATCGGCATCGCCGCCACGGAGGCTCTCGGCAAGACCGCCACCGAACTGGGCATCTGGGGCGCCCCCGGGCTCGGCCCGCAGGTACTGGAAAAACTCGCCCAGGGCAACCTCGCCAACCTCGAGGTACCGCTGCGGCGCCGTGACGGCGATACCTTCAGTGCCCTGCTCAGCGCCCAGCACGTGACCCTCGACCAGCGCCCGGCGCTGGTGGTGGTGATCCGCGACATCACCCGCCTGCTGGAGACCCAGGAGCTGCTGCGGATCTCCGAGGAAAAATTCGCCAACGCCTTTCACGCCTCGCCCGACGGTCTGCTGATCAGCCGCCTGGAGGACGGCACGCTGATCGACGTCAACGAAGGCTTCAGCCGCCTCACCGGCTACCGCCGCGACGAAGTCACTTCGCGCTCGACCCTCGAACTCGGCCTGTGGGTCGACCCCGAGGACCGCAAGCGCCTGATGTCGCTGGTGCGCCACCATACCCTGACCCAGGGTTTCACCGCCCCCGTGCGGATCCGCAACGGCAGCGTCCGCCAATGCGAAATGTCCGCCCACCAGATCAGCATCGGCGGCGAGGACTGCGTGCTGACCATCGCCCGCGACGTCACCGAGCGCCAGCTCATGGAGGAAAAGCTGCAGCAGGCCGCCACCGTCTTCGAAAGCACCGCCGAAGGGGTGATGATTACCGATACCCGCCAGCGCATCACCGCGGTCAACCGCGCCTTCAGCGAGATCACCGGCTACAGCGAGCAGGAAGCCCTCGGCCAGTCGCCGCGCCTGCTCTCCTCCGGGCAGCACGACCGTGCCTTCTACCTGGCCATGTGGAACCAGTTGGAACGCGAGGGCCATTGGCAGGGCGAGATCTGGAACCGGCGCAAGACCGGCGAGCTGTATCCCGAGTGGCTGACCATCAGCGCGGTGCACAATCCGCAGGGCGAGATCACCCATTTCGTCGGGGTCTTCGCCGATATCTCCACCCTCAAGTACGCCCAGGCGCGGCTCGACTACCAGGCCCACCACGACCCGCTCACCGGCCTGCCCAACCGCCTGCTGTTCGAGCACCGCCTTGACCACGCCCTCGACGAGGCGCGCGAGGAAAGCCGTCCCGGTGCCGTGCTGTTCATCGATCTGGACCGCTTCAAGCACATCAACGACAGCCTCGGCCACCCCACCGGCGACCTGCTGCTCAAGGCCATCGCCGAGCGCCTGCGCGACCAGTTGCGCGATGTCGATACCGTAGCCCGGCTGGGCGGCGACGAATTCATCATCCTGCTCCCCGGCCTGCACCAGGAAAGCGATGCCGAGCATGTCGCACGCAAGCTGCTGAACGCTTTCACCGCGCCATTCCAGGCCGATGGCCATGAGTTCTTCGTCAGCGCCAGCATCGGCATCGCCCTGTTCCCCAAGGACGGCGACGACGCGCCGACCCTGGTGAAGAACGCCGACGCCGCCATGTACCGCGCCAAGTCCCGCGGGCGCAGCCGCATCGAGTACTACACCCGCGAGCTGACCTTCCTGGCCACCGAACGCATGGCCCTGGAAACCGAACTGCGTCGCGCCCTCGAACGCGACGAACTGCTGCTCTACTACCAGCCCAAGCTGAGCCTGGAAAGCGGCCTGCTGGTCGGCGCCGAAGCGCTGGTGCGCTGGCACCACCCCTTGTTCGGGGAAATTTCCCCGGAACGCTTCATCCCCCTCGCCGAGGATTGCGGACTGATCCTGCCCCTCGGCGACTGGGTGCTGGAACATGCCTGCCAGCAGATGGGCGACTGGCAGAAGCTTCACGCACCGTTCGGCCCGCTGTCGGTAAACCTCGCCGGCGCCCAGCTCGGCCAGCCGCAACTGATCGAGCGCCTCCGCCAGTTGCTGGCACAGTCCGGCCTGGAGCCCTCGCGGCTGCAACTGGAGATCACCGAAAGCTTCATCATGAACCAGACCGAGGAAGCCCTCGGCGTGCTCCGCGGCCTCAAGGATCTCGGCGTACAACTGGCGATCGACGACTTCGGCACCGGCTACTCCTCGCTCAGCTACCTCAAGCGCCTGCCGCTGGATATCCTGAAGATCGACAAGTCGTTCATCCGCGGCCTTCCCGACGACCCCCACGACGCCGCCATCACCCGCGCCATCATCGCCCTCGGCCGCAGCATGCAGCTCACGGTGATCGCCGAAGGGGTGGAAACCGAGGGCCAGCAGAGCTTCCTCACCCACGAAGGCTGCGAGCAGATCCAGGGCTTCGTCCTCAGTCCGCCGCTGCCCGCCGAGCTGTTCGCCAGCAAATTCCTCAAACCGCGCCAGCCGATTGGCGCTCCCCGCGAAGCGCCGGTATAATCCGCCGACCTTCTGGGGGCCTATAGCTCAGTCGGTTAGAGCAGAGGACTCATAATCCTTTGGTCCACGGTTCGAGTCCGTGTGGGCCCACCACCTTCAAAGCCGCGCACTGCGCGGCTTCAAGCTTTTTGGTCTATCCCGGACCGAGTTGTCCTCCAGCGACTAGCTGTCTCCCCTCACCGCGTTTTCGAGCTTGGTCAGCTCACGATCCTTCGAATGCGTTAGCCAAACGTCTGCATGAACGGAACGGTACATTGCCTGGTTGCCGCGACCACATGCGGGGCCTGCTCGCACAGCTCAGCTGAGCGGGCCAACACCCGCTCCAGTGTTTGCAACTGCTCGCAGGTCACTTCTTTTGGCCGAGCTACATCGCAGACCTGGACGAACTCCAGCAGCCCCTGCCGCGAGGTAAAGAGGGACTTGTTGCCTACGAGATCCAGTGCCAGTACATCTTCCGGGATATAAGCCGTGGTGTTGACGATGTCGTAGGCCGGTGCCAGGCGCAATTCGCAGCTGCGCTGGCGGCAGGTTTCCGGCACCGGCCGATAGGTCTCTACGGTTGCACCGGCAAGCCGTGCTCTAGGTCACAGGCTTCGGTGTCAATCGCCCCCCGCTGCGCGATCAATTGCAGGATGTCGGCGGCAGCATCGCAAGTTTCGGCGAAGGCGAACTGGCGCTGGCGGAGCGGAATCCGATGGACATGGCGGCCCTGCTCGCAGCCTGGCCGTGGGAAGGCGCGCTTATCAGGAAACTTCCGAAGTGCGGACGATATCGACTCCATCGCCAACGCGGTAACTTCGAAGTACCTAAACCTTCATGAAACTGCAACTTCCAACTCTACCGACAGCTCTGGAAGTACATCCTCAGTATTTTCCAAGCCCCTAGCCAAAGTCTGGATCGTTTCGTCACAGGAAACGCTGTAGCACCTATTCCAGAGCGCTTCGAACAATCGATAAAAATAAAATCCAAATAATCAGACACAGTTCAAAAACAACTAGAACAGATAGTTTCTCCACCTTTCCCAACATGCTCCCCTCGCCTTGACTCGTTCGACGCAACGGGTCGTCCGCGCGTATTCCCGGCACTGCCCGAGGCGCATTCCCTGTTCGACGTGATACCCGGCGCCCCATAACAATCCGCGCGCCTTTCGCGGGCCAACAGCGCCAGAAGTGAGCCTGTCCACCACTGCATATCCCTCACGGCAAGGAGAGAACATGAGTCGCTCACCCACGACACGCCAACGTGCGCTACTGGCCGGCGTCTGCCTGGCGGGCGCGCTGTCCGCCCAGGCGGCCACCCAGGAAGAGATCCTCGACGCGGCGCTGGTCAGCGGAGACTCCTCGCAATTGACCGACAGCCACCTGGTCGCCCTGCGCCTGCAACGGCAGATCGAAGGCATTCGCCAGAGCCGCACGCAACTGCTCGACGGTCTCTACCAGGACCTCAGCCAGGCCTACGATCCCGGTGCTTCCAGCCAGTGGATCGTGCCGGCCAACCCGGACAGCACGCTGCCCTTCCTGGTCGGCGACAAGGAACGCGTGCTGGCCAGCCTGAGCCTGGAAGCAGGCGGTCGCGGCCTGGCCTACGGGAGCAACGTACTCACGCAACTGGGCGGGACCAATGCCGCCCATGCGCCGCTACTGAAACGGGCGGTGCAGTGGCTGGTGAATGGCAATCCGGACGTGGCCACGGCCCCGGAATTCAAGATCAGCGTGGTCGGGGTGGACAAGACCTCCACCCTCAACGGCCTGAAGAGCGCCGGCCTGCAACCGGCGGACGCCGCCTGCAACGCGCTGACCGATGCCAGCTGCGCCAGCTCCAGCAAGCTGCTGGTGCTCGGCAACGGTGCCAGCGCCGGCAACCTGAGCAGCACAGTGCGCGCACGCCTACAGGCCGGCCTGCCGATCCTCTTCGTGCATACCAGCGGCTGGGGCCAGAACGCCACCGGCCAGCAGATCCTCGCCGGACTGGGCTTGCAGGAAGGCCCTTACGGCGGCAACTACTGGGACAATGACAAGGTGCCAGGTAGCCGGACCCGGGCACGCTCGGTTGAGCTGGCCAGCGCCTACGGCCAGGACCCGGCGCTGCTGCAGCAGATCGTCGACGGCAGCTGGCGCACGGACTACGACTGGTCGAAGTGCACGACCTTCGTCGGCCGCACCAGCTGCGACGACGTGCCGGGGCTGAACGACTTCAGCAAGCGCGTGGACGTGTTGAAAGGCGCCTTCGACAGCTACAACCAGAAGGCCCAGAACCTCTTCGCCGTGCCCGGCACCACCTCGCTGCGGCTCTGGCTGCTGTGGGCCGACGCGGTGCGGCAGAACGTCCGCTACCCCATGGACAAGGCTGCCGACGCGGCGCGCTTCCAGGAAGCCTTCGTCGCCGACGCCATCGTCGGCTACGTGCGCGAGGCCGGCGCGGCGCAGAAGGAGCTGGGCAGCTACGCCGGCCAGCGCCAGCAGTCGATGCCGGTATCGAGCAGCGAAGAAACCCTGACCCTTACCCTGCCGTCGGCCCAGGGTTCCACCGCCATCGGACGCATGGCGGCACCGGGCAAGCGCCTGAGCATCCGCGTCGAGGATGCCGGCCAGGCCAGCCTGGCGGTCGGCCTGAACACCCAGCGCACCGGTTCCACACGACTGTGGAACAGCCGCCAGTACGACCGCCCGCGCTTCCTCAAGAGCCCGGACATCAAGCTCCCGACGAGCCAGCCGGTGGTCCTGGTGTCGCCCTATGGCGGCCTGCTGCAACTGGTCTACAGCGGCGCCACGCCGGGGCAGACGGTGACCGTCAAGGTATCCGGCGCGGCCAGCCAGCCATTCCTCGACATCAAGCCGGGCGAGGACAACAGCCAGGCCATCGCCGACTTCATCCAGGCGCTGGATGCCGACCAGGCCGACTGGCTCGAGATCCGCAGCGGCTCGGTGGAGGTCCACGCCAAGGTGGAGAAGGTCCGCGGCTCGATCGACAACGACTACGGCGGCGATATCCAGCGCTTCATCCGCGAGCTGAACGAGGTGTTCATCGACGACGCCTACACCCTGGCCGGCTTCGCCATTCCCAACCAGGCGAAGACTCCGGCAATCCAGCAGGAATGCGCGGCGCGCGGCTGGGATTGCGACAGCGAGGCCCTGCACAAGCTGCCTGGCACCCAGCACATCAACGTCGACCAGTACGCCCAGTGCGGCGGCGGTTGCAGCGGCAACCCCTACGACCAGACCTGGGGCCTGAACCCGCGCGGCTGGGGCGAAAGCCACGAACTGGGGCACAACCTGCAGGTGAACCGGTTGAAGGTCTATGGCGGCCGCTCGGGCGAGGTGTCGAACCAGATATTCCCGCTGCACAAGGATTGGCGGGTGCTCCGCGAGTTCGGGCAGAACCTGGAGGATACCCGGGTCAACTACCGCAACGCCTACAACCTGATCGTCGCCGGGCGCGCCGAGGCGGACCCGCTGGAAGGCGTGTACAAGCGCCTGTGGAACGACCCGGGTACCTACTCGCTGAACGGCGAGCGAATGGCCTTCTATACCCAGTGGGTGCACTACTGGGCCGACCTGAAGAACGATCCGCTGCAGGGTTGGGATATCTGGACCCTGCTCTACCTGCACCAGCGCCAGGTGGACAAGGCCAACTGGGACGCCAGCAGGGCCGCCCTCGGCTACGGCACCTATGCGCAGCGCCCGGGCAACAGCGGCGATGCCAGCAGCACCGACGGCAACGACAACCTGCTGGTCGGCCTGTCCTGGCTGACCCAGCGCGACCAGCGCCCGACCTTCGCGCTCTGGGGCATCCGCACCTCGGCGGCGGCCCAGGCACAGGTGGCGGCCTATGGCTTCACCGAGCAGCCGGCGTTCTTCTATGCCAACAACCGAACCAACGAGCACGCCACGGTGAAACGCCTGGACATGAGCCAGGGCTCGCCGGCGTGGCCGTTTCCCTGAGCCGTAGATAAAGGGGGGCTGGCGCGGCGCGGTGGAGCTGGCTCCGTGCCAGGCCTCGCGCCGCTTTCTTCCTTAAGGGAGAGGGGTTCGGCCGTGCCCGCGAGCAATGCCGTGCCTCAGGTATACAAGACCGAAATCCCATTCCCACCCTACCTGCCCTCCACCTGCGCAATAATGAGCCCCTTTCCACCAGCAAGGACCGCTCATGACCGACCGCCTCCCCTGCCGCGCCTGCGGCCACCTCATCCTCCCGGTCACGGCGGCGAGGAACGACGGACTGTGCATGCCCTGCCAGGGCGGCTATCGGCAGAACATCGAGGACGGCAAGCGCTTCCACGAGCAACGCCGACGTTACCTGGAGAGCCCCCGGGCGCTGTACTGGAGCGCGCTGGTGACGCGCGTCCACGACGACGGCGCGGGATTCGCCGGGCTTTCGCCGGCCGAACAGACCTACTTCGCGGTAAGCGTACTCAGCGGCGAAGTGCACAACGGCGGCTTCGACCAGTACTTCGGCAATTCCTCCGGCGACCAGTACCCGGCGGCGTGCGCCGGCCTGCGGGAGTTACAGGCAGAGGAGGCGCTGGCCCTGCTGGAGCGGGCCGCCACGCTGCTGTTCGGCAACGGGCCGGTGCCAGGCTCCCAGGCCGAACGCCAGCTGCGCATGCCGACCTGGGCCGAGGATCCCGACCGCGACTGCGAAGCCGCCCTGGATGCGCTGGACACGCGCTTCTACGCCCTGGCCGACGCGCTTGACGAACGCCTGCTGGCCCATGCCCGCCGTCATGCGTTGTTCGCCCAGGACGAAACCGATGAAGCCTGAGTTGGATGCCCTCGAAGCCTGGCTCGGACGCCCGTTGCCGGCCGCTTTCGTCGCCGCTCTGGAGCAGCACGGCGGTCGTCTCGTCGAGCCGGGCCTGCTGCTCTATGCCGCCGACGAGTTGCTGGAACGCAACCGGACCTTCGAGACCGATCTCTATTGCCCCGGCTACCTGGCCATCGGCGACGACAGCGGCGGCCGCGCCGTGATGATGGCGCTGGACGACCACCGGCAGGCGCTGTTCCTGGTCGATCAGGGCGCGCTGACGCCGGACTGCTTCGAACCCCTGGCACCCAGCCTGGCGGCCTGGCTGGAAGCCGGGCCCTGTCTGCCCGAATGACGGAGAAACGCTCATGATTCCTTTCGGCCTCAGCCCCGAACAATTCCGCGAGCGCTACCGTCGCGACCTGCAGCGCGCCGCGCCGGGCGTGATCCAGCGCCTGCGCGAACTGCTCCACCAAACGCTCGAGGAAGGGGTGCGCGACGGCGAGGTCCAGCTGTTCCTCGGCGAGGACGGCCGCGACACACCGGACGCTTGGTTGTACCTGCGCGGCGCCAGCAACCGGGTGGATGCCAGCGACCCGCGTCTGTTTCCCGGCAAGGCGCTGGACCTGGCGCTCGACCTGGGACCGCTTGCCGATTTCGACGAGGCCTATTTCGCCGCCGGCTTCGGCGGCGTCGACCTGCTCGCCGATACGGCGAAAACCTGGTTCGCCGAGTGCTGGTGGAAGGCCGGCGGCTGGGCCTGGCCGGTCCCGCTGTGGCTGCATGTGCATGACGGCTTCGGCGACGGCCGCGCCATCGCCCTCACCGAACACTGCTGAGCAGGAGACCGCGCATGGAACTGATCCGCAACCTGGACGAGGCGAACATGGGCGAAGTGTACTGGCGCCTGTACCGGCGCTATATCAGCCTGTTCATCGAGAACGAGGCCGACGACGCCTACGCCTGGCGCTGCGCCCGCGCCCTCGACGAACTGGACGACGCCGTGGTCGAGCGGCTTTGTGCCGCCAGCCTGCGCTACCGCGCCGCGCGCCTGGAGCGGCTGGGCGAGCCTGCGGAGGAAGTCGCGCCGGCGCGCGCGGTGCTGGCACGGGTCGAGCCGGGCGAGCTGATCGTACCCGACCCGGAACACGGCGACGAACCGGTGATCCACCTGTCGCTGAACTGCGAATGGGATCGCGAACACGGCATGGAATGGATCGTCAGGGGCGGCGAGGTGCTCTATGTCGGCCCCTTCCACGGCGAAGACCCGTGGCGGGACTTCACCGCGAAGGAGCCATGGAACTACGCCTGAGCAGGAGCCTCAACGCTTGGCGATGATGTACACCGCGTGAACGATGCCCGGGATGTAGCCGAGCAGGGTGAGCAGGATGTTCAGCCAGAAGGCGCCGCCGAAGCCGACTTGCAGGAATACGCCCAGCGGCGGCAGGAGGATGGCGATGAGGATGCGGATCAGGTCCATGCACGGAACTCCTTGGTCCAGGGATCGATACGATATCCGGCGTATGAGCCGGCGTTCTTTCGCGTCACCCTATGACTGACTCCCGACGATCGCGCAGGGTTCAACCGCAACGGCACTCGCCGTTCGCCGCGCGCGGCAGTACGCTTGCGCCTACGCTCATGCGAGCGGTCGTCCCGCAAGGAATCTTCATGTCCGACCTGTCCCCGCGCCCCGCCTTCTGGCCGTACCTGCCGGGCTACGCCCTGCTGCTGCTCTCGGTGCTGCTCTGCGCCAGCGGCAGCTACCGTTTCGTCACGCCGCTGCCGCTGGCCGACGGTGCCGACCTGGTCTACCTCAGCCAGGGCCTGGCCCTTCTGCCACTGGGCACCGGGCTGGTGGGCCTGCTCGCCGGCTTTCTCCTGCACGTGCGCGGGCGCTGGCTCGGCGCCCTGCTGAGCCTGCTGCCGACGGCGCTGATCTGCGCCTGGAACCTGTACAACTACGCGGCGCACGGCGACGAGGCCCTGTCGCCGAGCTTCGCCCGATACGCCCAGGCATTGCTCGGCACGCTGTTGCTCGGCGGCGTGCTGGGCCTGATCGACCTGCTCCACCGCAGACCCTCGGCGTTGCTGCGCCGGGGCCTGCTGGTGCTCGGCTGGCTGGCGCTGGCGGGCTGGCTGGCGCTGCTGTTCTACCTGCAGCGCCTGTACGGTCTCACTTTTTGAACTGGTCGTAGGCTTCCAGCGCGCGCAGCGAATAGACGTAGGCGGCGCCAGCATTCAGGGAGATGGCGGTGGCCAGGGTCTGGGCGATTTCCGCCTCGCTGGCGCCGGCCTTCAGCGCGGCCTCGGTGTGTACGCCGATGCAACCGTCGCAACGGGTGGTGATGGCCACGGCGATGGAAATCAGTTCGCGGGTCTTGGCGTCCAGCGCACCCTCGGCGCTGGCTTCCTCCAGCGCGCCGTAGGCGGCGAGCATCTTCGGGTGTTGCTTGCCCAGGGCACCGAAGGCTTTTTTCACGGCGGGGACGAACTCGGTCCAGTTGTTCAGCATGGTGATATTCTCCGTGGCTTTCGCGCCGGGAGTGGCGCGTCGGGTTACCAGTCTCGACCAGTCTGGCCCGCGGCGCCTGCCCATGCGTCTCTACTTTCGACCTGATCGGCTCATCCCATGGACCCACTCGACCGGCTCATCCAGCTCGCCAACCTGCAGGGCCGTCTCGACCAGCGCTGCCAGCTGCAAGGCAGCTGGGCGCTGGAGCATCCGCAGGCGGTGCCCGGCGAGGCGACCTTCCATATCGTCATGGCCGGCACCTGCCACTGCGAATTCCTCGACGGCAGTCGCCTCGACCTGCACCCCGGCGACCTGATCCTGTTGCCGCGCGGCACCCCGCACCTGCTGCGCAGCGACAGCCCGGCGCACCCCTGCGAACCCACGGTCGAGCGCCAGGGCAGCATTCCGCTGTACCAGTTGAACGGCCCCGGCGAAGCCCTCGACATGCTCTGCGGCAGCTACCGCTATCACGCCGGTGCCAGCCTGTTCGGCGCTCTTCCCGAGCGCCTGCTGGTGCACATGGACGAATCGACCCAGCAGCCCCTGCGCGCGCTGATCGCCCTGATGCGCCAGGAGGCCGAGAGCACCCGCAGCGGCGCCCGCTCGATCATCGACGCGCTGGCCACCGCGCTGTTCGCCCTGACCCTGCGCGCCTACCTGGATCGCCAGCCGCTCGGCGACGGCCTGTTCGGCCTGCTCGGCGATGCCCGTCTGGGAAGGGCCCTGCAGGTCATGCTGGAGTGTCCGGAGCAAGCCTGGACCGTGGAACGACTGGCGCAACAGGCGGCGATGTCGCGGGCCAGTTTCGTCCGCGCCTTCTCCGCCCTGGCCGGCACCTCGCCATGGAGCCTGCTGACCCGGATCCGCATGGAAAAGGCCCGCGGCCTGCTGCGACAGACACAGATGAGCCTGCTGGATATCGCCGCCGAGACCGGCTACCAGTCGGAGGCGGCGTTCTCGCGCAACTTCCGCCAGGCCTTCGGCGAATCGCCCGGCCGCTTCCGCCGCCAGGCCGACGCTTCTCGCTGAAAGCGCTACCGACGCATATTTACGCGAGCCGGCGCTATGCGATACGCATGATTTTCGCAACATCCTGTACGAAATCACGGACAGTCCGGCTACACTATGCTTTCCCGGCAAGGAGGCGCGGGGGTACTTGTCGCGGCACCCACTCTCCCGCTTTACCAGTACGCCCAGGAGGCAAACATGGAATGGTTTCTGAAATGCGTGAAGGAACACTACTTCGACTTCAACGGGCGTGCCCGTCGCAAGGAATACTGGATGTTCACCCTGGTGAACATCATCATCTCCGTCGCGCTGAGCGTCGTGCTCGGCCTGATCAGTGAAAAACTCCTGCCGATCGCCAACCTCTACTCGCTCGCCGTGCTGCTGCCGGCCCTGGGCGTGACTGCCCGCCGCCTGCACGACATCAACAAGAGCGGCTGGTGGATGCTGATCGCGCTGATCCCGATCGTCGGCCTGTACCTGATCTACCTGCTGGCCAAGGACAGCGACGCCGGCCAGAACCAGTACGGCCAGAACCCGAAAGGCATCGCCTGATTCCTTCCCGCCGGGCCGCACGGCCCGGCGTTCTCCCCTCCCGGTTTTCCTTCCCGCCCCTGCCCGGGGTTAGAATGCCTCGCTCCCACTCCGGCGCCCTGCGCCCACGCCCGCAGCGAGGTAGCCCATGCCCCACCCCATCGACGCACTGATTTCCGATTGCGACGGCGTCCTGGTCGACAGCGAGGTCATCGCCGAACGCGTGATGTACGAGGCGCTCAGCGCCTACGCGCCGCTGGACGAGTTGCAGCGCCTGCTGGAAGGCACCTTCGGCCTGACCAGCCGCGACATCCTCGATCGGGTCGAGAAGCACTTCGGCCTGCGCATCCCCGACAGCTTCAACCGCGAGGTGCGCCAGCGCAGCGAGGAGATGGTCGCCCAGGTCCAGCCCATCCCCGGCGCCCGCGACGCCCTGCTGGCCCTCGACCTGCCCGTCGCGGTGGCTTCCAACAGCCGCCGCCATAGCCTGGAGCGCTCGCTGGCGCGCGCCGGGCTCAGCGAACTGATCGGCGAGCGCCTGGCCAGCGCCGACATGGTCGCCCTGCCCAAGCCGGCGCCGGACGTCTACCTGTACGCCGCCAGCCTGCTCGGCGTCGCGCCCGAGCGCTGCCTGGTGGTGGAAGACAGCAGCACCGGCACCCGCGCCGCGCTCGCCGCGGGGATGCGGGTGATCGGCTTCGTCGGCGCCGGACACATTCCCGCCGGGCATGCCGATGTACTGCGCGAGCTGGGCGCCATCGCCATCGTCGAGCACATGCGCGAACTGCCGGAGACCGTGGCGCGCCTGCGCCGCGAGAGCCGTGTGGCGCTGGGAACGCCGTAACCGGGCGTCAGAGACTCTTCCAGGTCAGGTACACCCGCAAGTCGAACTCCAACTGGTGATAGTCCGGCAGCATGTACTGGCAGAGCTGGTAGAACGCCTTGTTGTGCTCGCTTTCCTTCAGGTGGGCGAGTTCGTGGACGACGATCATCCGCAGGAACTCCGGGGCGGCATCCTTGAACAGCGAGGCCACGCGGATTTCCTTCTTCGCCTTGAGCCTGCCGCCCTGCACCCGCGAGATCGCGGTGTGCAGGCCGAGGGCGCGCTGGACCACGTCGAGCTTGTTGTCGTAGAGCACCTTGTCCAGGCCCGGCGCATTGCGCAGGTGTTCCTGCTTGAGGTCCATGGTGAAGGCGTAGAGCGCCTTATCGCTCTGCACATCGTGACGCCCCGGGTAGCGCCGCTCGAGGTACTCGCCCAGGCGGTTCTCGGCGATCAGTTGGCGGACCTGGTCCTGCAGCGACGCGGGGTAGGCCTGGAGATACTTGAGCGGGGTCATGCGCGGGTCCGGCGGTTCGCGGAAAACGCCCAGTGTACCGCGTCGGGAGCTCCGGCGGCCGGCCGCCGCTTCGGGTAAGATGCGCGCCGTTTCCGATGAGCGGGGTGGGACAGTGGCAAGTACAGATGTGCTGATCGTTGGCGCCGGCGCGGCCGGGCTGATGTGCGCGATGACGGCGGCCGGACGCGGGCGCCGCGTGCGGGTGCTCGACCACGCCAACAAGGCCGGCAAGAAGATCCTCATGTCCGGCGGCGGGCGCTGCAATTTCACCAACCTGTACACCGAGCCGGCCAACTTCCTTTCGCGCAACCCGCACTTCTGCAAGTCGGCGCTGGCCCGCTACACCCAGTGGGACTTCATCGGCCTGGTGGCCAAGCACCAGGTGCCGTACCACGAGAAGAAACTCGGCCAGCTGTTTTGCGACAACAAGTCCAGCGACATCCTCGAGATGCTCCTGCGCGAATGCGCCGAGGCCGGCGCGGAAATCCTGCTGGACACCTCGATCGAGGAGATCGCCCGCGACGACGCCGGCTACCGCTTGCGTACCAGCGCCGGCGAGATGCGCTGCGAGTCGCTGGTGATCGCCAGCGGCGGCCTGTCGATCCCGACCCTCGGCGCCAGCGGTTTCGGCTACCAGGTGGCGCGCCAGTTCGGCCATGAGGTGCTGCCGACCCGCGCCGGGCTGGTGCCGTTCACCATCACCGACCAGTTGAAGGAGCTGTGCGCCGAGCTTTCCGGCACCTCGGTGGATTGCCGGGTGAGCTGCAACGGCCAGGCGTTCCGCGAGAACCTGCTGTTCACCCACCGCGGCCTCAGCGGCCCGGCGATGTTGCAGATTTCCTCCTACTGGCAACCGGGCGATACCCTGGAGATCGACCTGCTGCCGGACCACGACGCCGGCGAATGGCTGGCGCAGCAACAGCGCGAACGTCCCAACAGCGAGCTGAAGACTTTGCTCGCCGAGCTGTTCACCAAGAAGCTCGCCGGCCTGCTGGCCGACCGCTGGTTCGTCTCCAAGCCGATGAAGCAGTACACCCCGGCCGAGCTGGCGGGTATCGCCGGGCAACTTTCGGCCTGGCGGGTCACGCCCTCGGGCACCGAGGGCTACCGCACCGCCGAAGTGACCCTGGGCGGGGTGAGCACCGACGAAGTGTCGTCGAAGACCATGGAGTCGCAGCGCTCGCCGGGGCTGTATTTCGTCGGCGAAGTACTGGACGTCAGCGGCCACCTCGGTGGCTTCAACTTCCAGTGGGCCTGGGCCTCGGGCTACGCGGCGGGGCAGTACGCCTAGCGCGCCTCGGCCAGATAGGCCTCGGTGCGATAGGGCAGCGCTACCTGCTCCTTCCCCTTGAGCGCCGGGTGGCTGGCGACCAGCTCGCGCAATTGCGTCGCCACGGCGTTCTTTTCCGTCTCCGCCAAGGCGGCGATGAAGCTCACCGAAAGGAAGCGCGAGACGATCACCTGCTCCGGCGGGCCGACATGCTCATGGACGAAGGTGGACAGTCGCAGCGGTCCGAAGGGCGCCCGCTCGAACGGCCGACGCCAGTCGCCCTTGTAGAAGCGCGGCGCATCGCCTTCGTAGGGGGTGATGATGCGGGTGATCTCGGCGACCCAGTCCAGCGACTCGTCACGCACGTTCCACACCAGCCCCAGCCTGCCTTCCGCCGTCAGCACCCGGCGCATTTCCTCCAGCGCCTCTTCGCTGGCGAACCAGTGGAAGGCCTGCGCGCACACCAGGGCGTCGGCGAAGCCGTTGGCCAGCGGAATCGACTGGGCGCTACCGGCCAGCGCCCGGACCTGCGGCAAGGCTTCGGTGAGCTGGGCGCGCATCGCATCCACCGGCTCCACCGCGACCACCCGCGCGCCGGTATGGGCCAGCAGGCGGGTGAACTTGCCGGTGCCGGCGCCGAGGTCCACCGCGACGGTCTGCGGACGCAGGCCAAGGGCATCGCGCAGCCAGCCGGAGAGCGCTTCCGGGTACTCGGGCCGACCCTCGGCGTAACGCCGGGCCTCGGCGCTGAAACCTTGCTGGGCGGCGGTATGTACGGACGACATGGCAGGCCTCCTGGGCGGCAGGGAAAGCCCGGGTATAGCACAGCGGACTTTTCCCGAGGCATCCGACGAACGGCCACGCGCCTTGAGCGGCGTGGCTTGCAGCCATTGGTCAGGGGCTTCGGGCGGATCGCCGGGCAGGGGTTATTGTCGATCCGGAGCCCCGTCCGACGACCAGGGGGAAACGTTTCCGGCATGCGCCGGTGTCCCCCCGTCATAACAAGGAGTCAGCCATGAACAACGAAGTCAGCGCCATCCGCCAACTGATCGAGGACTGGCGAACCGCCGTGCGCGCCAGCGACGTGCCGCGCATCGTCTCGTACTACGCGGAGGACATCGTCGCCTTCGACGCCATCCTGCAATTGCAATTCAAGGGGCGCGACGCCTACCAGAAGCACTGGCAGGCCTGCACCGAGATGTGCAAGGGGCCGATGACCTTCGATATCGCCGAACTGCAGATCCATGCCGACCCGCAGGTCGCCTTCGCCCACTACCTCTGCCACTGCGGCGGCACCGGCCCGGACGGCCAGCCGCACTCCTCGTGGATGCGGGTCAGCGCCGGCTACCGCAAGCAGGATGGCCAGTGGAGGGTGGTCCACGAGCATTTCTCGGCGCCGTTCGACATGGACGGCAAGGCGCTGTTCGACCTGCAGCCTTGAATCAGCGTCGCGCGGCGGTCGCCGCCGGATCGACGCAGCGTTTCACCGCGCGCGGGCTGAGCAGCGAGCAAGGCTTGCCGGCCAGGTAGCTGCGGTAGACCTTCAGCAGCGTCGCCTGGCTGTAGCGGCAGCCCTTGCCGCTCCTGCGCAGGCAGGGGCTCGCGAATTCGAAGCGGCCGTGGACCGGCTCGGCCAGTTGGATGCGCAACGCCGGCCAGGTGGAGCGCGGCGGCGCCGGCGGGGTTTCCAGCCGGCGACCGTCGCGCACCACCAGTTCGCCGCCGGCCTCTGCATAGTCGAAGACGAACAGCAGGGTGCGCGAAGTCTTGGTCGTGCAGTCGCTGCGCGCCAGGCAGTCCTGCGGATCGGCGGGATCGCGCGCCACGCTCGGCGCCGGGGCTTCGACGGCATCGCGGGACGGCGCGTGCAGGCCGGCGCAACCGGCCAGCAGCAGGAAGGGCAGGAGCAGGATCCAGCGGCGCATGGGATTTTCCTTCGGCCGGATGTGCAAGAGCCCCGACCAGCGGGGCTCCCGTTCGAACGAAGGCGCTTAGTTGACCTTCGGATCCAGCTCGCCGCGGGCGTAGCGCTGGAACATGCCTTCCAGGGAGATCGGCTTGATCCTGGAAGCGTTGCCGGCGGTGCCGAAGGCTTCGTAGCGGGCGATACAGATGTCGCGCATGGCCTCGACGGTCTTGGCGAAGTATTTGCGCGGGTCGAACTCGCTCGGGTTCTGCGCCAGGAAGCGGCGGATGGCACCGGTGGAAGCCAGGCGCAGGTCGGTGTCGATGTTCACCTTGCGCACGCCGTACTTGATGCCCTCGACGATTTCCTCGACCGGCACGCCGTAGGTCTCTTTGATCTCGCCGCCGTACTCGTTGATGATCGCCAGCCAGTCCTGCGGTACCGAGGAAGAGCCGTGCATCACCAGGTGGGTGTCCGGGATGCGCGCGTGGATTTCCTTGATGCGCTGGATCGACAGGGTGTCCCCGGTCGGCGGCTTGGTGAACTTGTAGGCGCCGTGGCTGGTGCCGATGGCGATGGCCAGGGCGTCGACCTTGGTCTTCTTCACGAAGTCGGCGGCTTCTTCCGGGTCGGTCAGCAACTGGCTGTGGTCCAGCACGCCTTCCGCGCCAACGCCGTCTTCCTCGCCAGCCATGCCGGTTTCCAGGGAACCCAGGCAGCCCAGCTCGCCTTCCACGGACACGCCGCAGGCATGGGCGAACGCCACGGTCTGCTGGGTCACGCGGACGTTGTAGTCGTAGTCGGCAGGGGTCTTGCCGTCTTCACGCAGGGAGCCGTCCATCATCACCGAGCTGAAGCCCAGCTGGATGGAGCGCTGGCAGACGTCGGGACTGGTGCCGTGGTCCTGGTGCATGACCACCGGGATGTGCGGGAATTCTTCGATCGCGGCGAGGATCAGGTGGCGCAGGAAGGGTGCGCCGGCATATTTGCGAGCACCGGCGGAAGCCTGGACGATCACGGGCGAATCGGTCTTGTCGGCCGCTTCCATGATGGCGCGCATCTGCTCGAGGTTGTTGACGTTGAAGGCCGGCACGCCGTAGCCGAATTCGGCGGCGTGATCCAGCATCTGGCGCATGCTGATGAGTGCCATGGTTCTCGTATCTCCCAATCGCGGGGTCGTTCAGTGATTCAGAAGCCTGCCGCAGGGGCAGGCCCGGTTCAAGTTCCTTGCGAGGAGCGGTCGCGGCGCCGCGCCCCTGCCGGCGCTGCTCAGCGCGCCTTGCAACCGCGACCGATGAGGTCGTCGGTTTCGACCCAGTACACCAGGCCTTCGTCGTTCTCCAGGTGGAAGCCCAGGCGTCCGTCGCTATAGAAAGCGCCGACGGCCGCAGGTTCCTGCTCCAGATGGTGGACCACGTCGTCCTCGTCCTTCAGGCGCAGGTCGACGATGTTCCTGCTGCCGTCGATGTAGCGCCACTCGATCACCGCCTTGCTGTCGCAGGTCCAGCGGGTCCAGTCCCTGCCGCCCGGCTTGCCGGAGGAGCCGGAGCAGCCGGCCAGCAGGGCCGCGGCGGCGAGGCCGCCGAACAGGGCGAAACGCGGGTAGTTCATGTTGCATCCTCCATCCGTGCGCAAGGCACCGCCGCGCCTCGCCGGGCCGCAAGCGGCTCGCGCGGCGGCCGCCTGGCCTCGCCTGCCACGGGAAAGGCGCAATGCTACTGCGTACGCCGCCGAATCCCCAGCCCTTTCCGTAGAAACTGGCGGAAAACGATTACGGGCATTCCACCGGCTTCTGTCCGGCGGTCGGGTCGCCGCTGCTCTGCTGCTCGACCCGCTGGCGATTCTGCTCGGTCGGCACCATCACGTCCGGCGGGCTGATCACCTCGCAGGTGCTCGGGCGTCGGCCGCCATCGCCGCCACAGGCGGCCAGGCCCAGGCAGAACAGCAGGAGCGGCAGGGTCAGGGTTCGCATGGGGCACCTCCTTTTTTCGTCGTCCTCAAGGGTGTGACCCCCGAGGACGGCGAATGGTTTGCCCCGTCTGCGTCAGCCCTTGGCGCGCTGCTCCAGGATTTCCACGGCCGGCAGGACCTTGCCCTCGACGAACTCGAGGAACGCGCCGCCACCGGTGGAAATATAGGAGATCCGCTCGGCGATGCCGTACTTGTCGATCGCCGCCAGGGTATCGCCGCCGCCGGCGATGGAGAATGCCGCGCTGTCGGCGATGGCGTTGGCCAGGGTACGGGTGCCCTCGCCGAACTGGTCGAACTCGAACACCCCGACCGGACCGTTCCACAGGATGGTCTTCGAGGTCTTCAGCAGGTCGGCGAACTGCGCGGCGGTCTGCGGGCCGATGTCGAGAATCATGTCGTCGTCGGCGACCTCGGCGATGGCCTTGACGGTCGCCACGGCGCTCTCGGCGAACTCCTTGGCCACCACCACGTCCACCGGCAGCGGCACCTTGACCTTGGCGGCGATGGCCTTGGCGGTCTCGACCAGGTCGGCCTCGTACAGCGACTTGCCGACCTTGTGACCGGCCGCGGCAAGGAAGGTGTTGGCGATGCCTCCGCCGACGATCAACTGGTCGCAGATGCCGGCCAGGCTGTTCAGCACGTCGAGCTTGGTGGACACCTTGGAGCCGGCGACGATCGCCGCCATCGGCCGCGCCGGGTTGCCCAGGGCCTTGCCCAGCGCGTCCAGCTCGGCGGCCAGCAGCGGGCCGGCGGCGGCCACCTTGGCGAACCTGGCCACGCCGTGGGTGGAACCCTCGGCACGGTGGGCGGTGCCGAAGGCATCCATCACGAACACGTCGCACAGCGCGGCGTACTTTTGCGCCAGCTCGTCGGCGTTTTTCTTCTCGCCCTTGTTGAAGCGCACGTTCTCGAACAGCACCAGGTCGCCCGCCTTGACCTCGACGCCGTCGAGGTAGTCGGCCAGCAACGGCACTTCGCGGCCCAGGGCCCGGGACAGGTACTCGGCCACCGGCTTCAGGCTGTTTTCGGCGGAGAACTCGCCCTCGCTCGGACGGCCCAGGTGCGAGCAGACCATCACCGCCGCGCCCTTCTCCAGGGCCAGCCTGATGGTCGGCAGGGCGGCCTTGATCCGTGCATCGCTCTGCACCTGGCCGTCCTTCACCGGAACGTTGAGGTCCTCGCGGATCAGCACGCGCTTACCTTTGAGGTCGAGGTCAGTCATCTTCAACACGGTCATGACAATCAGTCCTTGGGTACTTGTTGATCAGGCACGGCGGCGCGCAGGTAGTGTCCGGCGACGTCGAGCATACGGTTGGCGAATCCCCATTCGTTGTCGAACCAGGCCAGCAGGTTGACCAGGCGGGGCCCGGAAACGCGGGTCTGGCTGCCATCGACGATGGCCGAATGGGGGTCGTGGTTGAAATCGCAACTGGCGTGCGGCAGCTCGGTATAGGCCAGCAGGCCGCGCAGCGGGCCGCTGTCGGCGGCCTCGCGGAGCACCCGGTTGATCTCGGCGGCGGAGGTGTCGCGGGAAGTCTGCAGGGTGATGTCCAGCGCCGAGACGTTCACCGTGGGCACGCGTATGGCTTTGGCCTGGATGCGTCCGGCAAGTTCCGGCAACAGACGCTCGATGCCGCGCGCCAGACCGGTGGACACCGGGATCACCGACTGGAACGCCGAACGGGTACGGCGCAGGTCCTCGTGATGGTAGGCATCGATCACCGGCTGGTCGTTCATCGCCGAGTGGATGGTGGTGATCGACACGTATTCCAGGCCGATCGCCTCGTTCAGCAGCTTGAGCAGCGGCACCCCGCAATTGGTCGTGCAGGAGGCGTTGGAGACCAGCGTCTCGCGGCCGCTGAGGTCCTGCTGGTTGACCCCGTAGACGATGGTGGCGTCGATGTCCGCCTCGCTCGCCATCGGCTGCGAGAACAGCACCCGCGGCGCGCCGGCGCGCAGGAAGCGCTCGGCCTGGGCGCGGTTGGTGTACTGGCCGGAACACTCCAGCACCAGGTCGACCCGCAGCGCCTGCCAGTCGATGGCTTCCGGGGTGGGGCTGCGCAACACCTTCACGCAGTCGCCGTTGATGTGCAGGCAGTCGCCATCGACCCTCACCTCGCCGGGAAAACGGCCGTGGGTGGAGTCGAAGCGGGTCAGGTACTCGACGCTGGCCTGGTCGGCCAGGTCGTTCAGCGCGACGATCTCGAAGCCCAGTTGTTCCGGGCGCTCGTGCAGCGCGCGCAGGACGCAGCGGCCGATACGGCCATAGCCATTGAGCGCGACGCGGAAAGGCGGGGTGGACATCGGCAGGGGTAGCTCCGGCAAGAGGCCAGGGAAAGGCGCCAATTATGCGGGGGATGGGCTCGCGTGGGAACCGTCGGCATCCCGTCCCGCGCGGGCTGCACCGCGATGAGGCCCCCCGCCCGGCAGCTGAAACGATTCATGCGACGCACGGCTGGCGTCACCGCGCTCCGCTGTGCAAGGCTCGCCGCAACCCCCGACCGCCAGGAGCGCCAGATGCCTCGCTTCGCCGCCAACCTCAGCATGCTCTATCCCCAGCACGACTTCCTCGAGCGCTTCGCCGCCGCTGCCGCGGACGGCTTCGAGGGCGTGGAGTACCTGTTCCCCTATGCCTATCCTGCGGCCGAACTGAAGGCCCGGCTGGACCATCACGGCCTGCGCCAGGTGCTGTTCAATGCCGCGCCCGGCGACTGGGACAAGGGCGAGCGCGGCCTGGCCAGCCTGCCGGGGCGCGAAGCCGAATTCCGCCGCGCCATCGCCCAGGCCATCGACTACGCCCAGGTCCTCGGCAATCGCCATATCCATGTGATGGCCGGGCTGCTGCCGGCCGGCGCCGAGCGTATCCGCCATCGCGAGACCTACCTCGACAACCTCGCCCATGCCGCCCGCGAGGCCGCCGGCGCCGGGCTGACGGTGCTCATCGAACCGATCAACAACCGCGACATGCCGGGCTTCTTCCTCACCCGCCAGGACGACGCCCAGGCCATCTGCCGCGAGGTCGGCGCGGACAACCTGAAAGTGCAGTTCGACTGCTACCACTGCCAGATCGTCGAGGGCGACCTGGCCACCACCCTGCGCCGCGACATCGGCAATGTCGGCCATGTCCAGATCGCCGGGGTGCCCGACCGCCACGAGCCGGATGGCGACAACGAAGTGAATTATCCCTACCTGTTCGAGCTGCTCGACCGGCTCGGCTACCGGGGCTGGATCGGCTGCGAGTACCGCCCGCGCGGCGACACCTCGGCGGGCCTGGAATGGCTGCGGCGCTGGCGCGCTACTCGACGCGACGGATGATCGGCTCCAGCGCGTCCAGGCGGTCGTGGGCGGCCAGCCAGTCGCGCACTTCCGCGCACCACTGCTCTTCCTTCAGCACCGCGCGGGCATGGGTCAGCACGCGCGGCCAGGGACGGTCGTCGAACAGGCGCAGCAGCACCTCGTTCAGTTGCTCGCCGCTCAGCGGCCGGCGGCCGCGGCGCACCGGCGCGTCGACCCGCTGCGCCAGCGATTGCAGCACCCGCTCGCGCTGCGCCGTATCCACCGGCATCGGCTGCTCGTCGTAGGCGCAGAGCACCAGGATCTCCGGCGCGACGTTCTCCAGCAGGCCAGCGCGCAACCGGCAATGGCCGTCGAGGATCACGCAGGCGTCCAGGCAGTTCAGGCGCAGCGCCAGCACCGGCGGCAGCTCGCCTTCGCGGGCCTTCTTGCGCCACCACTTGACCCGCCCCTCGTCGTCCTCGACCCGGCGCAGGGCGATCAGCGCATCGTTGTCGCGCCCCCACCAGTCGAGCCACTGCACCCAGTCGTCGTCGAGAACCTTCTCCAGGCTGTGGAAGCGCCAGTCCGGCAACAGTGCGTCGCGCCCTACGCTGCGGTAGCGCCAGCGCTCCAGCACCCGCTCGCGCGGATCGTGGCTCTGCGACGGCTGCCAGGCGGGCGCCTGCTCGGCGAGCGACAGGCGCAGCAACCAGCGCCCGGCCTCCAGGCAACTGCCCGGGCTGGCGCGCAGGGCCTCGACGAAATGCCGGCTCCAGGCCTTGTAGCGGGCCTCGCCGCGCAGGCCGCGCAACGATTCCAGGGTTGGCGAGTCGATGGGCGGCACGCTGGCCTGTTCCGGGCTCGCCACGGCCAGGCTCTTCACCAGCCAGATGCCGTCGTGGCACGGCAACTGGGTGCCCCAGAGCAGCGGCTGATCGCCACGCACCAGGCGGATGCGGCCCTGGCCGCCGGATTGCAGGTGAACGCAAGAGGGCGCCCGATGGGCGCCCTCCACCTGGACCGCGAGGCCCAGCCATTCGCCATTGGCGGGGCTTTCGAGGTCCCGCCAGTAGAGCCTGTGCATCAGTCTTCCAGCAGTTCCTCGGCCACCGCCAGGACGTTGTCCAGGGTGAAGCCGAAGTGCTCGAACAGCGCCGGGGCCGGCGCCGACTCGCCGAAGCTGGTCATGCCGATGATGCGCCCGTCGAGACCGACGTACTTGTACCAGTAGTCGGCATGGGCGGCCTCGATGGCGATGCGCGCGCCGACTTCCACCGGCAACACGGACTGCTTGTAGGACTCGTCCTGCTGCTCGTAGACGCTGGTGCACGGCATCGACACCACGCGGACCTTGCGGCCCTGCTCGCTGAGCTTGTCGTAGGCCTGCACGGCCAGGCCGACTTCCGAACCGGTGGCGATCAGGATCAGTTCCGGCTCGCCGGCGCAGTCCTTCAGTACGTAGCCGCCGCGCGCGATGTCGGTCACCTGGGCGACGTCGCGCGCCTGATGCGGCAGGTTCTGGCGGGAGAAGATCAGCGCGGACGGACCGTCGGCACGCTCGATGGCATGCTTCCAGGCCACCGCCGACTCGACCGCATCGGCCGGGCGCCAGGTGTCCAGGTTCGGGGTCAGGCGCAGGCTGGCCAGTTGCTCGATCGGCTGGTGGGTCGGGCCGTCCTCGCCGAGGCCGATGGAGTCATGGGTGAACACGTAGAGCACGCGCTGCTTCATCAGGGCGGACATGCGCACGGCGTTGCGCGCGTACTCCATGAAGATCAGGAAGGTCGCGCCGTAGGGAATGAAACCGCCGTGCAGGGCGACGCCGTTCATGATCGCGCTCATGCCGAACTCGCGCACGCCGTAGAACACGTAGTTGCCGGCGGCGTCGTCGGCGCTGACGCCCTTGCAGCCCTTCCACAGGGTCAGGTTGGAGCCGGCCAGGTCGGCGGAACCGCCGAGCAGCTCCGGCAGCAGCGGGCCGAAGGCGTTCAGCGCGTTCTGGCTGGCCTTGCGGCTGGCGATGGTCTCGCCCTTGTTGGCGACATCGGCGACGTAGGCAGCGGCCTTCTCGGCGAAGTCGGCCGGCAGCTCGCCCTTCAGGCGGCGCAGCAGTTCGGCGGCCAGTTCCGGATGGGCGGCCTGGTAGGCGGCGAAACGCTTGTTCCACTCGGCTTCCTGGGCGGCGCCGGTTTCCCTGGCGTCCCACTCGGCGTAGATCTGCGCCGGGATCTCGAACGGACCGTGCTCCCAGCCCAGCGCGGCGCGGGTCGCGGCGATCTCGTCGGCGCCCAGCGGCGCGCCGTGGCACTCTTCCTTGCCCTGCTTGTTCGGCGAGCCGAAGCCGATCACGGTCTTGCAGCAGATCAGGGTCGGCTGGTCGCTCTTGCGCGCGGTATCGATGGCGGTCTTGATCTCGTCGGCGTCATGCCCGTCGACATTGCGGATCACCTGCCAGCCGTAGGCCTCGAAGCGCTTCGGGGTGTCGTCGGTGAACCAGCCGTGGACCTCGCCGTCGATGGAGATGCCGTTGTCGTCGTAGAAGGCGATCAGCTTGTTCAGGCGCAGGGTGCCGGCCAGCGAGGCGACCTCATGGGAAATGCCTTCCATCATGCAACCGTCGCCGAGGAAGGCGTAGGTGTAGTGGTCGACCACCGCGTGGCCGTCGCGGTTGAACTGGGCGGCCAGGACCTTCTCCGCCAGCGCCATGCCCACGGCATTGGCGATGCCCTGGCCGAGCGGACCGGTGGTGGTCTCGACGCCGGCGGTGTAGCCGTACTCCGGGTGACCCGGGGTGCGCGAGTTGAGCTGGCGGAAGTTCTTCAGGTCCTCGATGCCGAGGTCGTACCCGGTGAGGTGCAGCAGGGAGTAGATCAGCATCGAGCCGTGGCCGTTGGACAGCACGAAGCGGTCGCGGTTGGCCCACTGCGGGTTGCTCGGGTTGTGCTGCATGTAGTCGCGCCAGAGGACCTCGGCGATATCGGCCATGCCCATCGGGGCGCCCGGGTGGCCGCTGTTGGCTTTCTGCACGGCATCCATGCTCAGTGCACGGATGGCATTGGCTCGCTCACGACGGCTGGGCATCGCAATTCTCCTACGGGGGTTGCTGGTCGAGGACCAGGAGTGAAAAAAAGGGCGCCATTTTCGCCCACCGAAGGCCCAGGGGGCAATGACAGATCGGCAGGGGGACAGTATGTCGCTGCCGACCGGTTTTGCCAGAAGCCTGGCGCAGGCCGATTGCAATTGCGCGACGGCCACCCGTCATCAATATCAAAAATTTTTGATACAGGCATTGCCGGGGTCCGGACCCGGTACTAGACTGCGCCTCCATGAGCCTTCGCGTGCCTTCGATACGACCAGACGACTACGACCCGCTCGCCGCGCTGTGCAAGGCCGCTGGCGACTCGCTGCGGCTGAACGTGCTGCGCGCCCTGGCCAACGATTCGTTCGGCGTGCTGGAGCTGGCGCAGATCTTCGCCATCGGCCAGTCGGGCATGAGCCACCATCTCAAGGTGCTGGCCCAGGCCGGGCTGGTGGCGACGCGCCGCGAGGGCAACGCGATCTTCTACCGGCGCTCGCTGCCGCTGGTCGAACGCACCGGCGGCGCGCTGCATGCGGCGCTGCTGGAGGAAGTGGACGAACGGGTACTACCCGACGACGTGCGGGCGCGCATCGATGCCGTACACGCCCAGCGCGCGGCGGTCAGCCAGGATTTCTTCGCCCGCGCGGCGGACAAGTTCCAGGCGCAGCAGGACCTGATCGCAGGACTGCCGCAATACCGTGAGAGCGTGTTGGCCTTGCTCGACGCACTGGCCTTCGCCCCCGGCGCCACGGCGCTGGAGGTCGGCCCGGGGGACGGCGGGTTCCTGCCGGAACTCGCCAGGCGTTTCCGCCAGGTCACGGCGCTGGACAACAGCGCGGCGATGCTGGAGCTGGCGCGCCAGCGCTGCAAGGAAGAAGGATTGGGCAACGTCCGCCTGGAATTGGCCGATGCCCTGCAGGACTCCGCCGAACCGGCCGATTGCGTGGTGCTGAACATGGTCCTGCACCACTTCGCCGCGCCGGCGGAGGCGCTGAAACAGTTGGCCCGCCTGGTCCATCCGGGCGGCAGCCTGCTGGTGACGGACTTGTGCCGGCACGACCAGGGCTGGGCCAGGGAGGCCTGCGGCGACCTCTGGTTGGGTTTCGAACAGGAGGACCTGGCCCAGTGGGCCGACGCCGCGGGGCTCACGCCCGGCGAGAGTCTTTACATTGGTTTACGCAATGGCTTCCAGATCCAGGTCCGGCACTTCGCCAGGGATGCATCCGAAAGCCGCCTCACCCACCGGTAATGTAGGAACCGATTGATGAGCGAATATTCCGTTTTCACCTCCGAGTCCGTGTCCGAAGGCCATCCGGACAAGATCGCGGACCAGATCTCCGACGCGGTGCTGGACGCCATCATCGCCAAGGACAAGTACGCTCGCGTGGCATGCGAGACCCTGGTCAAGACCGGCGTGGCGATCATCGCCGGTGAAGTCACCACCTCCGCCTGGGTCGACCTGGAAGAGCTGGTGCGCAAGGTCATCATCGATATCGGCTACGACAGCTCCGACGTCGGCTTCGATGGCGCCACCTGCGGCGTGCTGAACATCATCGGCAAGCAGTCGGTGGACATCAACCAGGGCGTCGACCGGGCCAAGCCGGAAGACCAGGGCGCCGGCGACCAGGGCCTGATGTTCGGCTACGCCAGCAACGAGACCGACGTGCTGATGCCGGCGCCGATCTGCTTCTCCCACCGCCTGGTCGAGCGCCAGGCCGAGGCGCGCAAGTCCGGCCTGCTGCCTTGGCTGCGCCCGGACGCCAAGTCCCAGGTGACCTGCCGCTACGAAGGCGGCAAGGTGGTCGGCATCGACGCGGTGGTGCTGTCCACCCAGCACAACCCGGAGGTCTCCTATAACGACCTGCGCGACGGCGTGATGGAGCTGATCATCAAGCAGGTGCTGCCGGCCGAGCTGCTGCACAAGGACACCCAGTTCCACATCAACCCGACCGGCAACTTCGTGATCGGCGGCCCGGTCGGCGACTGCGGCCTGACCGGGCGCAAGATCATCGTCGACTCCTACGGCGGCATGGCCCGCCACGGCGGCGGCGCGTTCTCCGGCAAGGACCCGTCCAAGGTCGACCGCTCCGCCGCCTACGCCGGCCGCTACGTGGCGAAGAACATCGTCGCCGCCGGCCTCGCCGAGCGTTGCGAGATCCAGGTTTCCTACGCCATCGGCGTGGCCCAGCCGACCTCGATCTCGATCAACACCTTCGGCACCGGCAAGGTCAGCGACGAGAAGATCGTGCAACTGGTCCGCGAGCACTTCGACCTGCGCCCGTACGCGATCACCAAGATGCTCGACCTGCTCCACCCGATGTACCAGCCGACCGCGGCCTACGGCCACTTCGGCCGTCATCCGTTCGAGCTGACCGTGGACGGCGATACCTTCACCGCGTTCACCTGGGAGAAGACCGACAAGGCCGCTCTCCTGCGCGACGCCGCTGGTCTGTAAGCGACCGCACGATGAAAGAAGCCCCGCTTCGGCGGGGCTTTTTCGTTTCCGGCAGGCTCAGCGCATGCGGAAGGCTTCCTGGTGGAACAGCCGCAGCGGCATGCCCTGCCGGCGCAGATCGCGGCGCAGGCTGTCGGCCAGCCCCTGCGGACCGCAGAACCAGACGCTCGGCCAGCGTCCTTCGGCGCTCTTCAGCACGCCCAGTTGCGCCGCCTGCGGCTTGCCCTGCTCGTCGCTATAGCGGATGTGCAGGGTCACGCTGGGCAGGTGTTCGCAAAGCTCGCGCAAGCGCCCGGCGAACAGCGCTTCCTGGGAATTGCGCACGCAATAGTGCAGTTCCACCGATGGCGCGCTTTCCGGCGCGGCCTGCAGCGACTCCAGCCAGGCGATGAACGGCGTCACGCCGATCCCGGCGGCGACCCAGACCTGCCGCCCGGCCAGGCCACGGCGGAAATCGAAGCAGCCGTATGGCCCCTCCACCTCGACCCTGGCGCCGACGTCCAGGTTGGCCTGCAGGCGCCGGGTGTAGTCGCCCAACGCCTTGATGCTGAAACGCACCTCGCCGCAGCCGTGGTCGGCGCTGGCGATGGTGAACGGATGGGCGCCCTCCAGGCGGTCGCAGGTGAGGAAGGCGAACTGCCCGGCTCTGTGCGACCAGTCGCCCTGCAGCCGGCAGGTCACCTCGAGCAGGCTTTCGCCACGCCGCTCGACGGCGGTGACCACACCCGCATGACGGCGCGCGCGCCCGATCCGTCCGCTCAAGGACAGCAGTGCACAGGCCGAACCGAGCAAGGCGCACGCCGCCACCAGCCAGCCGGCCGGCTGGCTCCAGTAGCTGGCCGGAGCGAGCACCACGGAATGGAAGGCCAGCACCAGGTAGACCAATGCCAATGCCTTGTGCACATGGCGCCAGAGGTGGTACGGGAAACGCTGCCAGAGGGTGATCAGCAGCATCCCGCCGAGAATCCACGCCGACCATTCGCCGAGGTCCTTGGCCGAACCGCGGAACACATCGAGGAAGGTTTCCACCCGGGGCCCCTTGGCCGGCTTGGCGACGATGCTCGCCAGCAAGGGACCGCCCAGCTCCAGCAGGTAATGCAACAGGCCGAGGACGATGGCCAGGATGCCCGCCCACTTGTGCAGGCGGTACATGCGGTCGAGCCCGTCCAGCGGCTTCTCCAACCAGGTCGGGCGCACCGCCAGCAGCATGATCAACGACATCAGGGCGAAGGACGCTACCCCGGTAAGCAGGATCGCCTGCTTGCGCACCACCCAGATATCCAGGCTCGCCGGCGGATCGATGGCCAGCGTCAGGCCCCAGGCCGCCAGCGCGGCGGCAAGGACTCCCCACAGCAGTTTCATAGGCACAACTCCTGAACAGAACGCGCGAATCACTGGCCTGAACCCTGCGCGCCCAGTCTTAATTGTCCCTTAACTTAGTGAGGGAATTGACGTAAGCGGCGAAGCTTTCCCGCAGCGCAATGACCTGCGTCAATCGTTGCCGGCCTTCAACCCCGGGAGGTGCGGCGCTATGCTGGGCCGCCGCGTCCACCGCCGAGCCGTGCCATGAAGATCCGCCTGCTGTCCGACCTGCATCACGAACATTTCGATGGCCGTCGCCAGTTGCCGGAGGTGGAGGCGGACGTGGTGGTGCTGGCCGGCGATATCCACAGCCACCTGGAAGGCCTGCACTGGGCCCGCGAGACCTTCGCCGACAGTGAGATCGTCTATGTCGCCGGCAACCATGAGTTCTACTCTTCGGAAATGACCGACCTGACCCAGGCGATGCGCAATATCGCCCGTGCGCTGGAGATCCACTTCCTGGAAAACGACGAAGCACGGATCGGCCCGGCGCGCTTCCTCGGCGCCACCCTGTGGACCGATTTCCAGCTCCACGGCACGGCCGGCTATGCGCCCGCCCATGAACTGGCCCTGCAATCGATGCCGGACTTCAGTTGCATCGACTGGTTCGGCGGCGACTTCACCCCCGAGCAGAGCATCGCCCTGCACCGCGCCTCGCGCGACTGGCTCGCCGAACAGCTGGCGCGACCCCACGACGGCCCGACCCTGGTGGTCAGCCACCACGCGCCCAGTGCACGGTCGATTCCGCCGCAGTTCGTCGACAGTCCGCTGTCGCCAGCCTTCGCTTCCAACCTCGACGAACTGGTGGCGCAGGCCGACTACTGGCTGCACGGACACGTCCATGACGCCCTCGACTACCGCATCGGCGAGGCACGGGTGCTGGCCAATCCGGGCGGCTATCCCCACGAGAAAGGCGGGTTCCGTCCGGAGTTCGTCTTCGAGGTCTGAGCCTCAGCGCGGCAACTGGCTGAAGAAGCGCCAGATTTCCGCTGGCGCGTCCAGTTCCGGGTCGCTCTTGCCGAGGATCCGCGGGAAGCGATAGTCCGGCTGCGCCAGCACGTGGCCGCCACCATGCACGCTGAGCAGTTCCACCGGCGGATGGCCGTCTTCCTGCCAGCGCTGGCGCTCGGTCCAGACCGGGCCGGGACGGGTCAGCGGCGCCACGTCAGGCTGCGCGGCGAGGCCGTTCAGGCCGGCCCACCAGCGTGCCGAGTCGAGGGTCGAGCGTACCGCGCCACGGTCGCCGAAGCCGAACAGGCTGACCTTGCCGCCGAGATAGGGATTGATCGGATCACGCGTGCCGTTGATCAGCAACACCGCGGTCGGCCGCTCGAGCGGCCGGCAGGCATCGTTCTCCATGGTCGGCAGGCTCGCCGCCACCGCTGCGATTGCCGCCGGCAACCCCGGCGCTTCGGCGGCCAGGCGGAAAGCCATCTGGCCGCCATTGGAGTAGCCGGTCACATATACCCGCTGCGGATCGACACGGTATTCCTGGGCCAGCCGCGCAACCAGCGCGCGGAGGAAAGCCACGTCGTCGACGTCACGCAGCCGCGCCGAGTAGCTGGCGGCCTTGCGGCAGTCGTTCCAGTGGCCCTCGAAGCCGTCCGGGTAGGCCACCAGGAAGCCTTCTTGCGCCGCCAGTCGATCGAAGCCGTAGCCGCTGATGCGGCGCATCTGCGCGCCATCGCCCCGGGAGCCATGCAGCACCACCAGCAACGGCGCGCCTTCGGGCACGCCCGGCGGCACGTAGAGCAAGTAATGCCGGCGCAGACCCGCGACCTTCAGGCTCGAATCCTCGCTATAGCCGGCCAGCGCGGGAGTGCGCAGGGTCTCGTCCTGCAGCCACCACCAGGCGCCGGCGAGCAGTGCCAGGACCAGCAGCAGGATCAGCGTGCGAACCAGGCGGATCAACGTGCGCATCGCGGTTCTCCGTTCTCGGCCTCTGCGGACAACATTAGGCCGGGTTGCCGACGAACGCGCGGAATCCGGTCCTTCTTCAGAGACCCCGGGACACCGGACTTTGCTCCCGGACAACCACATCCATGCCGATTGCTGGCACACTTGCGCCTTTGCCGCGCCGGCTGCCATCCGCACCCCGCGCCTGCCAGGAGGCCCGACCGAGCCGCCGCCCGGCAGTCGCGCCGGCCGTTCGATCAAGGAGACCCGTCATGTCCATTCGTCCTTCATTGCCGCTGGCCGGCCTGCTGCTCGCCGTGTCCCTGCCGCTGTTCGCCGCCCAGCCGGGCGCCAAGGGCGGCGCCCCGCTCACCGGCTGCGCCGCCAAGCAGGCCGCGATCGAGGCGAAGCTGGAAACCGCCCGCTCGTTCGCCAACGAAGGCCAAGTGGCCGGCCTGGAAAAGGCCCTCGCCGAGGTCAAGGCGCATTGCACCGAAGCCGGCCTGCTGCGCGAGAACAAGCAGAAGGTGATCGACAGCGAGCGCGAGGTCAGCGAACGCGAGAAGGACCTGCGCAAGGCCATGGGCAAGGGCGATCCGGAGAAGATCGAGAAGCGCAAGGCCAAGCTGGCCGAGGCCCGCGCCGAACTGGAAGAGGCCAAGAAAGGCCTGGAACAGGCCCAGGCGCAGTAGGACACAGGTGCCGCCCACCGCCCTGCGCCTCGCCCCTTCCACGTAGGGCGGATAACGCCCACGGCGTTATCCGCCGGGCATTGCCCCTTGCGCGCGGGCGATGCCCGGTTCGGCCTCAGAGCGCGCGGAATTTCTTGTGGCAGGCTTCGCAGGCGTCTTCCACCGCGGCGAAGTCCTTGCGCACCCCGTCCGGGGTTGGGGTGGCCTGGCGGGTGTTGTCCTGCAGGCGGTTCATCGCGTCGATGAACACCTGGGTGGCACCCTTGAATTCCTGCTGGCGCTGCCAGACCTCGTCCTTGGCGCGGGTGTCCTCGCCCTCCTCGCCGGCCTTGGGACTGGGGAAGTACTGCCAGGGCTGGTCGGCCAGTTCGTGCAGCTTCGCCGAACCGGCGCGGAATTTCTCGGCGTCGAAGGGCAGGCGTCCGCGGAGCATCCCGCCCATGTCCTCGCTGGTCCGTAGCATTTCCTTGAAGATCGCCTGGCGCTTGGCCTCGGGCGAATTGGGATCCATACGGTGACAGCCGCTCAGGGCGACGCCGGCCAGCAGCACGACGAGCAGGGACTTCAGCTTCATGGCAAGGCTCTTTTTTCAGGGTCGATCACGGAAGCGGCGGATTATCCGCCGCGACCGCCGATTGATCCAGAGCCGCGCGCCCGCACTGCGGCCATAGGCCGCAGCGGGCTGCTCAGGCGGAAACCACGAAGAAGGCGGCGATGAGCAGCATGCCGGCGAACCAGACCAGCGAGCGCAGCGGCCCCCAGTCGGCGAGGTAGCAGATGACATAGAGCAGGCGACTGGTGATCCAGGCAATGGCCAGGCTATCCAGGGTCGCCTGCGAAGCGTTGCCGACCAGATGGGCGATGATCACCGCCGCGGCGAACGCCGGGGTCACCTCGAAAGCGTTCAACTGGGCATTGTTGGCACGCCGGCGAAAGCCTGCGAGCGAACCTAGGAACGCCCGTGGATCGGCGTTGGCCCGAGCGCCATAGCCCTCCCCGCCGAACTTGGCGATGGAGGTACAGACGTAAGGCAGGAAGATCGCGATCAGCACGCACCAGAAGGCGATGGTCATGGCAGCTCCTCGTCGTAATGGAACTGCAACTCAAGCTGGTGCCGCCGGTTCTGTAAAGGACCGGCTCACAGCTTCATCAGCAGCATTCCGGCCAGCACCAGGCCGCAGGCCAGCAGGCGCGGCAGGCCGAACGGCTCCTTGAGGAAGCGCATGCCGAACAGCACCGCCAGCAGCACGCTGGTCTCACGCAGCGCCGCCGCCTCGGCGATCGAGCCCAGCTGCATGGCCCATAGCACCAGGCCGTAGCTGGCCAGCACGCAGACCCCGACCGCCAGGCCGAGCTTCCATTCCAGCGCCCAGAAGCGCACGAAGGCGCGGGTTCGCGCGCCAGCGGCGAGCAGCGGGAACGGCAGGCCGGAAAGCAGCGTCAGCCAGACCAGGTAGTCCAGCGCCAGTGGCCAGCGCTTCAGCGCATTGCCGTCGCTCCAGGTGTAGCCGCCGATGCACAGGCCGATCAGCAGCACCACCGGCAGGGTCCGCCAGGGCAGGCGCGAGCCGCCGCCGCCCCAGAGCAGGCAGAGCATGCCGAAGGGGATCAGCAGGATGCCGAGGATCTGCCGGCCGCCGAGCTGCTCGCCGCCGAATGCCAGGGTCAGGCCGAGCACCACCAGCGGCGACAGCCCGCGCATCAGCGGATAGACCAGGCCCAGGTCGCCGACCTTGTAGGCCTCGATCAGCAGCACCCGGTAGAGCAACTGCAGGACGGTGGCGCCGAGCAGCCAGGGCCAGACCTCGGCCGGCGGCAGGCTGACGAAGGGCAACAGGAGGACGGCGCAGAGCACCCCGACCACGTCCATGCAGGCCACCACCAGCAGGCGATCGCTGCTGAACTTGACCAGGGTGTTCCAGGTGGCGTGGAGGACGGCGGCGCACAGCACCAGGCTGGTGGCGAGCATGATCGGCCTTATTGGTATAGACCAACACAGTCTATCCCGCCGGCGCCTCTAAATGCTCGCCCCGTTGCGGCGTTTTTTCCTGAAAGCTCCTAGGAAAGCGGAGAAACACGCAGCAGACATTGTCAGGCCAACGGCTTAATCTTCGGACAATCCTGATGGACTACCATCGGCCAGCGCCGCACAGTGCCGGCCCGGCCTCCCTTTCAACGACACAGGAATCCCTGCCTTGAGCGCTCTTCTCAAGCCCTTCGACAATCGCTTGTTCTGGCCCGCGGTCGCCGTCGGCGGCCTGCTGATCCTCGCCTTCGTCCTCTATCTCCAGCATGTGCGCGGTTTCGCGCCCTGCTCGCTGTGCATCTTCATTCGCCTGGACGTGCTCGGCCTGGTGTTCGCCGGGATCGTCGGCAGCCTCGCCCCGCGCTCGCGGTTCGCCGGTGGCGTCGCTGCGCTGGGCATGCTCGCCGCCAGCCTGGGCGGGATCTATCACGCCTGGTCGCTGGTCGCGGAAGAGAAACTCGCCGCCCAGGGCATGGGCAGTTGCAAGATGTTCATGGGCTTCCCCGAATGGATACCGCTGGATACCTGGCTGCCGCAGGTCTTCCAGCCCGAGGGGTTGTGCGGCGAGGTGGTCTGGACCCTGCTCGGCCAGTCGATGGCGGTCTGGTCGCTGGCGCTGTTCGTGTTCTGCCTGCTGGCCCTGGCGGCCAAGCTGGTGCTCGGCCGCCGCACCGCCTGACACTGCCGATATCCGTGCCGGCACAAGGAACGTGCTGGCCATTGGCTGGTCTACAATCGAGCTTTCTCAACCCGGATGAGTAACACCATGCCTCGATTCCTCAGAAACGCCCTCCTCCCCTTCCTCGCCCTGCTGCTCAGCGGCTGCGGCTACAACGCCATGCAAGCCGGCGACGAACAGGTGAAAGCCGCCTGGTCGGAAGTGCTGAACCAGTATCAGCGGCGCGCCGACCTGGTACCCAACCTGGTCAGCACGGTGAAGGGCTATGCCTCCCACGAGGCGTCGGTGCTGACCCAGGTCACCGAGGCCCGGGCCAAGGTCGGCAGCGTGCAACTGAACGCCGACCAGCTGGACGACGAACAGGCCGTGCAGCGCTTCCAGAAGGCCCAGGGTGAACTGAGCTCGGCGCTCTCGCGTCTGCTGGTGGTCACCGAGAACTACCCGCAGCTGAAGGCCGACGGCCTGTTCAAGGACCTGCTGACCCAGCTGGAAGGCACCGAGAACCGCATCACCGTGGCCCGTGGCCGCTACGTCAAGTCGGTGCAGGAATACAACGTGCTGCTGCGCCAGTTCCCCGGCGTGATCACCGCCAAGCTGTTCGGCTACAAGCCCAAGGCGAACTTCAGCGTGGAAAACGAAGCGGCGATCTCCACCGCGCCGAAGGTCGACTTCGGCAATCCGCAACCGGCGCAGTAAGCCATGCGCCGGCTGCTACTGGCTGCCGGGCTGCTGCTCGCCAGCCTGGTCGCCTGGGCCGATGTGCCGCCGATACCCGCGCTGACGGCGCGGGTCACCGACCTCACCGCGACCCTTTCCGGCGATCAGCGCCAGCACCTGGAGCAACAGCTCGCCGCCCTGGAAACCAAGAGCGGCGCGCAGGTCGCGGTGCTGCTGGTCCCGACCACCGGCGACGAGTCCATCGAGGAGTACGCGGTGCGCACCTTCGAGAAATGGAAGCTGGGCCAGAAGAAGGTCGACGACGGCGTCCTGCTGCTGGTGGCGAAGAACGACCGCACCCTGCGCATCGAGGTCGGCTACGGCCTGGAAGGTGCCATCACCGACGTCCAGGCAGGACGGATCATCAGCGAGCAGATCACCCCGCAGTTCCGCCAGGGCAACTTCTATGGCGGCATCCAGGCCGGCGTGGATAGCCTGGTACAGCTGATCGATGCCGAGAAGAACCCGGATAGCGCTGCCAGCGCTCCCCTCGACGCCTTGCCGGCGATTCCCGAGGCCACGCCGCCGCGGGCGCTGCCGAAGCCGATCGAAGAAGGATCGATGTATGACAGCACCCCGGCGCAGCCGAAGAAGAAGAGCGGCCTGAGCGGACAGCTCTGGGACAACCCGGTATATCTCGGCGTCTATGTGGCGGTGCTGCTCGCCGTGGCCCTGCTCGGCCGCCTGCTGCCACTGCAGTGGATGCGCCGGCGCAGCATCGGCCGCTTCCTGCTCTGCAGCGCAGCGGTCGCCGGCCTGGCCTGGCTGTTGAGCATGGGCCTGTGGCAGAACGTCGACCGCGCGGCGGACGACAGTCTCGGCGTGCTGGCACCGACCCTGTTCATCTACGCCCTGTTCCTGCTTCCCGGCGAAGTGCTGATGGCCATCCTCAGCGCCATCCTCAGCAGCCGTGGCGGCGGCGGTGGGGGCGGCGGCAGCGGCGGTGGCGGCATCTTCCGCGGCGGTGGCGGTTCCAGCGGCGGCGGCGGCGCTTCCGGGCGCTGGTGACAGGAAAGCCCGGGGCTCGTGCCCCGGGCTTTTTTCATGGGGCGGACCTGTCGCTGACGGCGGAACCGTTCGCGGCGCAAAGGCCTCTGCGCTCTCCCCGGCCCCTTCCCGCCCGCGGGAACGGACACAGCGGATAGCTCGTCGGGCCTCAGGCGTACACCCACAACACCCGCACCGGCGCCTGGCTGCGGTTGGCATAGCGACTGCGCATGCGGCTGGGAAGCTGGAAGCCGTCGCCCGCGCGCAGGCGCAGTTCCTCGTCCTCCAGCCACAGGGTCAGCTCGCCCTCGAGCACGTAGCCGCCCTGCTCCGAGCTGTCCAGCAGGTCGCGTTCGCCGCTGTCGGCGCCTGGCTCCAGGCAGGTCTCGAGCATGAAGAAGGCGCCGCCCAGGCGCGGCGACACCAGGTTGTCGCTGGCGCCGCGGGCGTAGGCCAGGGTCCGGCGCTCGTCCGGACGGGTCACCCAGGGCGAGGCCTGGGTCTTCGGCGAGCAGAAGAAATAGGTCGCCGGCACCCCGAGCACCTGGCTGATCGCTACCAGATCGTCCACCGCCGGCCGCGACAGGCCGCGCTCGACCTGGGAAACGAAGCCCACCGAGCGGCGGATGCCGTCGGCCAGCGCCTGCAGGGTCATGCCCTTGCGCTTGCGCAGTTCGCGCACCAGGCTGGCGATCTGCGCCAGGTCGTCGGCTACCTCGGTCATTTCGGCTCCAGGCCCCTCTCAGAACAGGTCGCGCAAACGGTAATACGCTTTGCCCAGGGCTTCCAGCGGCGCGGCGAAGCGCTGGCCGCCGGGAAACTTCGGATTGCGCAGGCGCTGGTACAGCGCCAGGGTCTCGTCGTCGCCGAGCAACGCGTCGCTGACCGCCCTGGCCGCCGCCAGGCTCGGCAGCACGCCATGCCCGGAATAGCCCTGCAACCAGTAGCGGTTGCCCTGTCGGCCGATGTCCGGGGTACGCCGCATGCTGCAGTCGATATGCCCGCCCCAGGCGTATTCCAGCTCCACCCCGCGCAACTGCGGGAACACCCGTTCGAGGTAGGGCCGGGTGGCGGCGCGGATGTCGTCGGGCATGCCGCCCAGGTAGGTGCAACCGCCGCCGAACAGCAGGCGGTGGTCCGGGGTCAGGCGGAAGTAGTCGAGGACGAACTGGTTGTCGGTCACGCAACAGTTGCGCGGCAGCAGCGACTTCGCCCGTTCCTCACCGAGCGGCGCGGTGGCGACCTGGTAGGTGCCCACCGGCAGCATCCGTTGCGACAGCTCGCGATCCAGCCCGTCGATATAGGCATTGCAGGCCAGCACCAGCGCCGCACAGCGTATCTCGCCGCGCTCGGTGCGGACCCGGTAGCCGTCGCCCTCCTCACGGTAGCTCAGGGCCCGGGTCCGCTCGTGGAGGCGCCCGCCGGCGCGCTCGATGGCGGCGGCCAGGCCGAACGCCAGCTTCAGCGGGTTCAGGTGCGCCGCGTGCGGGTCATAGAGGCCGGCGAGATAGCGTTCGCTGGCGATCCACTCGGGCAGCTCGGCCTTCGGTACAAAGCGCAGCCCTTCGTAGCCCCAGCGGCGATTGGCCTCGGCCTGCCAGTCATAGAGCAGGCCGACCCGGCGCGGCAGGATCGCCGTCCACAGATGGCCAACCCGATAGTCACAGTCGAATCCGTGCCGCCGCGGCAGCTCGCGCATCTCGCCGGCCGCCCAGAGCATGCCGTCCCAGAGGCGCCGCGCGCCTTCATAGCCGAGGTCGGCCTCCAGCGGCGGCAGGTCGCTGGACCAGCCTGGCAGCGCCTGTCCGCCGTTGCGCCCGGAAGCCGCCCAGGCGACCCGGCTGGCCTCGATGACACAGACCTTGCGCCCGCCTTCCACCAGCCGCAGCGCGGTGTGCAGGCCGCTGAAGCCGGCGCCGACCACCAGCACCTCGCAATCGAGGTCGCCCTCCAGCGCCGCGCGCGGCTGGATCAGTTCGGGATTGGCGGCGGCGTAATAAGTGCCGACGTGCTCGTGGGATTGCAGGAACATGGCGACCTCCGTGAAATTATATTGGTTATTTTTCATGAAAAATAACACTTAAAATTTCACGACACCAGTCCCGAGCATTCGCAAACGGCCGGCAGAATGCCGTCGCGCACCAGCAAAGGCAGAGGGGCAAATGTTCGAAAGGAGGCGGGAAGCCCCCGCCAGAGCGAAACTGGCGAGGGGAACAGACGTGCGGACGGCGCGGCTCGCGCCGCGGAGAAAAGGTGCACGACCACGGGCGGGGGCATGCCGGGCGTGCTGCGCCAGTGTCGGCGCCGACGGGAGCGGGCGACAGGTACGAATGCACCAGCCGCGCTGGTGCATTCGTACCCTCTTCACTTGCGCCCGTTGCCGTTGCGCGGCTCCGGCGCGAAGCCGCGCTCGCGGGCCCAGACGATGGCCTCGCCGCGACTGTGCACGTCGAGCTTGGCGTAGATGGTCGCCACGTGGTTGCGCACGGTGTTCGGCGCCAGGCCCAGCTCCTTGGCGATTTCCTTGTCCGCCAGGCCCTGGCAGATCAGGTCGAACACCTCACGCTCGCGCGCCGTCAGGTCGGCCAGTTCGGCGCCGGTACCCGGGGCGTTGGCGCGACGCACGTTGGCCAGCTTCTCGATCAGGGTGCGGCTGAACCACGAGGTGTCCTGCATCACCGTCTCGATGGCATGCACCAGTTCCATCTCGGTACGCCGGCGGTCGCTGATGTCGAGCAGCGCCACCAGCACGCAATCCTGTTCGTTGAGGCTTACCGCCTCGGCCGAGACCAGGCAGTCGAGGCCATTGCGGTCCTTGTGCTGCAAACGCAACTGCACGTTGCGCACGCTGCCGCTGTGGCCGAGCAGCTCGCGCAGGCGTTCGCCGCCGCCATCCAGCCACAGGCCGCCGGCGATGGTGGACTCGCCGAGCAGCTCCTCGGCCGGGTAGCCGAAGGTTTCGCCGAACGCCTGGTTGACGTCCAGCGCCTGCAGGTCGTCGCCGCCCAGCACCAGGCTCGGCACCGGCGCCATGCGGAACGCCTTGGCGAAGCGCTCCTCGCTCTTGCGCAGGGCCTCCTCGGCCTTCTTGCGCGGCTCGAGGTCGGTGAAGGTGAACAGCATGCAGGCCTCCTCGCCCACCTCGATCGGCTGTCCGGCGACCACCACGCACTTGCGCCCGCCTTCGGCCACCCGCAGGCTCGCCTCCATCTGCGGGATCGTCTCGCCGGCGCTCAGGCGTTCCACCGCCAGGTCGCGGCGCTCGGCCTGGTCGAGCACGTCCAGTTCGTACACCGAGCGGCCGATCACCTGGTCGCGGGCATAGCCGGTCATTTCCAGGAAACCGACGTTGACCTTCACGTAGCGGTAGTCGCCCAGCCGGCAGATCACCGCCGGTGCCGGGTTGGCGTTGAAGGTCTTCTCGAAGCGCTGTTCGGCGCTGGCCCATTCGGTGGCATCGTGGAGGATCAGCACCAGGCAGTCGGGCTTGTCCTCCGGGGTAGTCAGGACCAGGCCACGCACGCGGTGCACCCAGCGGGTGTCCTCGGCGTCGGCTGGAAACACCTCGACCACCACGTCGCTGAAGCACTCGCCGGCCACCAGGCGCTCGGCAGGGTACTGGCCTTCCTGCAACGGATGGTTGTTGCGGTAGCGCAGGCGGAAGCGTTCGCGGTACTCGCCGATGTCCGCGCCCAGCCCGGCCAGCGAATCGACGCCATGCATCGCCAGGGCCGCCTCGTTGGCCCAGAGGATGCGCTGGTCGGGCTCGACCAGGATCACCCCCTCGGTCAGGCCGGCGATGATCTGCTGCAACTGGCGGCGGTCGGTCTGGGTCCGCAGTACCTGGTCGTTCATGCTGTTCCTCTTGGCTGGAGCGATTTTGCGGGGGCGCAAAGGATGCCCGCCCGCCAGCGCCGCGCTCGCGTGACGATTGCACTAGGCGCGCTAGTGCATTTGCATCGCGAAACGATAGCGGAGGCACCCCTACCCTGGCGATACAGGAAGCAATGTCCGGGCGGGAAGCCCAGACGCCGCGCCGGCCGGGAGGCTACGTCGCCCCTCGGTGATGAGGTCGTCGACGCATTCCCCCGACTCGCCCTGCACGAGAAGAAAGCCCCATCCCCTTGCATGAGCGATGCGATGAGCAAGAACAAGCACCCCGATCTCGGCGAGATCCAGCGCACCCTGAACCAGGCGCTGGATGGCTACGACTGCCAGTGCCGGATGCACTACGACGGCACCGTCAGTATCAACGTCAGCGCTCGCGAGCACGACGAAACCTTCACCTTCGTCGGCATCCAGCCCGGCGAGCTGGACAACCCCACCCGCCTGCACCTGTTCGCCGAAAGCCTGCGCCGGGACCTGGCCCTGTTGGAACCCTGGCTGGGAAAGCACGCCGCCTAGAATAAAAAAAGCGCCCCACAGGACCAAAACGACGTCCGGAGGCGCATGCGAGGACAGAGGAATCTTCCTGGCGGTCAGGTCCGGCGAGCGCTTTCCGTCGGCCGACCGGCCAGGTAATCGAGCAACTGGAACAGCACCGGCGCCACCTCGCGACAATGCGCGGCCCCCTGGCGGATCCTCCCGGCGCTCTGTACCGCCCCCTCCCGCAGCAGGTCCTGCGGGCAGGCCTCGAGCAGCGCCTCGATGCTCTCCGGCGTGCTTTCCAGGTGACATTGCAGGCCGATCGCCTGCTCGTTCCAGACGAAGCCCTGGTTGGCACAGGCCGCCGAGCCGTAGAGCGGCACGCTGCCAGCCGGCAGGTCGAAGGTCTCGCCATGCCAATGGAACGCCATCAGCTGTTCCGGCAGGCGCTCGCCCAGCGGCGAGCCTAGTGCCTGGCTGTACCTGTGCAGCGGCCACCAGCCGATCTCCGCCTGACGTCCCGGGCGTACCGCGGCACCCAGCGCCTGGGCCAGCAACTGCGCGCCGAGGCAGATGCCGAGGACCTTCTTGCCGGCGTCCAGGGCCGCGCGGATCAAATGCTTCTCCGCTACCAGCCAGGGGTACTCCGCTTCGTCATGGACGCTCATCGGCCCCCCCATCACCACCAGCAGGTCGAAGCTGTCCAGCGCCGGCAGACGGGCGTCTGCGTAGAGGTAGCAGACGTGTTCGTGCGCGCAGTGGCGACCGATCCAGTCGCCGATCCGCGCGCTGCCCTCGAAGGGAACGTGTTGCAGGACCAGGGCTCGCATCAGGCTACCTCCTCGTGGCGGTTGGCGACCCGGGCCAGGGCCCGTTCCAGTCGCCGCAGCATCTCGTCGACGTTGGCCCGGCTGACGGTCAGCGCCGGGGAGAAACGCAGGCAGTGCGGCTGCGGCGCATTGATCAGCAGCCCCTCGCCGAACGCCGCGCGGACCACCGCCGGCGCGCGCTGGCCGATCAGCGGCAGGCCCCAGAACAGGCCCTGGCCGCGCAGCGGGCCATGCCCGTAGCGGCGGGCGACGCGGGCCAGGCCGTCGCGCAGGTGGGTCCCCTGTTCGCGCACCTGCTCCAGGAAGCCCGGCTCCAGCACGGTATTCAACACCGCCAGCCCCGCGGCGGTCATCAGCGCGTTGCCGTGGTGGGTGCCGAGCTGGTCGCCCGGCTCGAAACAGCAGGCATTGCCGCGCGCCAGCAGGGCCGACAGCGGCACCCCGGCGCCGAGGCCCTTGCCGAGGGTGACGATGTCGGCGCGCACGCCGTACAGTTCCTCCGCCAGCAACGCGCCGCAGCGGCCGATGCCGGTCTGCACCTCGTCGAGGATCAGCAGCACGCCGCGCTGCCGGCACAGGCGTTCGATGCCACGCAGGTAGTCGAGGGTCGCCGGGATCACCCCGGCGTCGCCCTGCACCGGCTCCAGCATCACCGCCACGGTCTGCTCGTCGATGGCGCCGGCCATGGCGTCGAGGTCGTTGAACGGCACCCTGGCGAAACCCGCCAGGCCGGGCTCCTGCGGCGCCTGCAAGGCAGGCTTGCCGGAGGCCGGGAGAGCACCGAGGGTGCGGCCATGGATACCGTTGGTGGTGCTGACGATGCGCTGCGCGCCACCGCGGTGCAGGCGGCCCCACTTGCGCGCCAGGGCGATGGCCGCCTCGTTGGCCTCGGCGCCGCTGGTGAGGAAGTAGGCCTGGTCGCTGCCGGTGGCCAGGCACAGGCGCTGCGCCAGGGCCAGCACCGGCTGGTTGAGCAGCCCGGGACCGGCGCTGACCAGTTCGCGCGCCTGCCGGGCCAGGGCCTGGACCAGCACGCTGGGACTGTGGCCCAGGCAGTTCACCGCCAGGCCCTGGGTGAAGTCGAGGAAGGCGCGCCCATCGCTGTCCCACAGCCAGGAACCCTGGCCACGGACGAACACCTGCCCGGGGCGTTCCTGGGTGCGCATCAGGCGCAGGCTATCCAGCGCGTCAGCCATCGATGAGTTCCTCGGTCGCATATTCCACCGCCAGCAGGCGCACGCCCCGCGGCCCCTGCTCCAGTACCCGGCGGCTTTCCCGGCGCGTCTCGAAGCGCAGTTCGAAGCCATCCTCGCTGGGAAAACGCCGGCGCATCAGTTCACGCACCTCGGCGAAGCGCGCGGCGCTGACTTCCATGCGGGCCAGCAACCGACCGGCCTGGCTGAGGGTGATCAGGTAATCGTTCAAGACGCATGCTCCTGGCAAGAGGCCGGACCGCGCAGGCGCGGCCCCCAGTCTTCCACCCGACCGCTGGACAGGCGTTTCGCGGCGGTCTTGCGCCAGCGCTGCGAAAGCGCATCGCAGGCCATCATCTGGCGCAGGCCGAGTGGCTCCAGGGGATCGCCGAAATAGCACTGCAACAGGCGGGCGACGGTCAGTTCCGGATAGTGCCGCTGGACCAGCTTCAGCTCGTCCCGCGGGGTCACCATGCCGCTGCGCAGCACCCGGTAGAACCAGCCGCAACGACCGCCGCTCTGCAGTTCGTCGGGCAATTCGGGGAGATTCCAGCGCTGGCCCTGGCGATAGCAGGGCGAACGCGGTTGGCTCACCTCCAGCAGGGCATCGCCCCAGTGGAACTGGTCGCCGATGCAGACCTCGGCCTCGGTGACGCCGTAGGTGGAGATGTTCTCGCCGAACGCCGGCTGCTGCCATTTGTGCAACGGATGACGCTTGCGCCAGTAGCGGTAGTGCTCCGCGGGATAGTGGTGGAGCGCGCGCTCGAGGCCGCCGTGGTGGCGGATGTCGGCCTGTTCGTCGCCGGGCAGGCCGTCATGGCCCAGCCAGAACTCCCGCTCCAGCGGCAGCCTGTCGATCGCGCTGACCAACCCGCCCCAGGTTTCTTCGACTTTACCTATGAAAACGCCGTTTACGACTATCTGCTCCATTGCTCCGCGACCACCCGATATACCGCCAATGCAGCTAGACTATTGCCTCACGCGGGAACCACTCCATTTCGATTTTCCAGTTTCATCGATAAGAATCACTTATGGATTTTCGTCAGCTCCGCTATTTCGTCGCGCTCTACGAGGAAGGTCACGTCGGCCGCGCCGCCGAACGCCTGGCCCTGTCGCAGCCGGCGCTTTCCCAGCAGATCCGCCAGTTGGAGCAGAACCTGGATGTCTCGCTGTTCCAGCGCAGCGGCAAGCGCCTGCTGCCGACCGTCGCCGCGCACACCCTGTACAACCATGCGGTACCGCTGCTGGAAGGACTGGACCGGGCCCGCGAGGCGATGCGCGTGTTCCGCGGGCAGACCCCGCGCAGCCTGGCGATCGGCGTGCTGCAGACGGTCAACGCCAGCCTGGTGCCGTACATGGTCGAACGCCTGCACGCCGCGCAGCCGCACCTGCGGGTGCAGATCTACGAACTGTCGGGGATCGACATCGAGCGGCGCCTGCTCACCGGCAACCTGGACATCGGCATCGGCTTCCTGCCGCCGCGCCAGCCGGGCCTGCACAGCGTCGAGCTGTACGAGGACGAACTGCAGCTGGTTATCCCCGAGGAACACCCCCTGAAGGAATTCCGCAAGGTCTCCCTGGCCCAGGCTGCGGAACTGCCGATGCTGCTGCTCGGCGAGGAATTTCGCGCCCGGCAGATCTGGCAGGAACAGCTCGCCGCGATCGGCCGCCGGCCACGGGTGCAGGCGGAACTCAACCACATGAGCGGGATCCTCGACAGCCTGCCGCAGACCCGCTTCGCCACGGTGCTGCCGGGCAAGGCGCGGCAGATGCACTCGAACCAGCGGCTGCTGTGGAAGCCGCTGAGCGAACCGCGCATCCCGCTGAAGGTCGGCCTGGTCTACCGCGATGCGCAGCGCCAGCACGCCAGCGTCGAGCTGCTGCGCTCGTTGCTGGAAGGGGTGGTCTGAGCGCGCGGTTTTTCCGGGACAATAAAAAACCCCGCCTTTTGGGCGGGGTTTTGCAGACCTCTATCCTGACATCCGTGCTACGCCACCATCCGTGGTGGATTCCCTGAGTTTCCGTATTGTCTTTGGCGCTTCCTGCGCAATGTCCTGACGGTTTGAAGATTACGCATCTCCGCGAGGAGGAGAAAGCAGCCAAAACCACCGGCGTTTGTAAGCCCTGGCTTACACGCTGTAATAGTTCCGCCCGCCGGACCGACGGCATGCGCCAGTCGCCCCCGCCTTGCCGTGCATCAAGATGACCCGCAGCGCGCCCGCTACAGTGGGCAGTCCCCTCATCACCGCGAGCCTTCCCAGCATGGAATTCCAGCGCGTCCACCAGCAGCTCCTGCAGAGCCACCACCTGTTCGAACCGCTCTCACCCGCCCAGCTCCAGGAGTTGCTCGCCAGCAGCGATCTGGTCAACCTGGACAAGGGCGCCTACGTGTTCCGCCAGGGCGAGCCGGCGCACGCCTTCTACTACCTGATTTCCGGCTGCGTGAAGATCTACCGGCTGACCCCGGAAGGCCAGGAGAAGATTCTCGAGGTGACCAGCGAGCGCAACACCTTCGCCGAGGCGATGATGTTCATGGACACCCCGAACTACGTGGCCACCGCCCAGGCGGTGGTGCCCAGCCAGCTGTTCCGTTTCTCCAACAAGGCCTACCTGCGCCAGTTGCAGGACAACACACCGCTGGCCCTGGCCCTGCTGGCCAAGCTCAGCACCCGCCTGCACCAGCGCATCGACGAGATCGAGACGCTTTCCCTGAAGAACGCCACCCACCGCGTGGTGCGCTACCTGCTGACCCTCGCCGCCCACGCGCCGGGGCAGAACTGCCGGGTGGAGATCCCGGTGGCCAAGCAACTGGTGGCCGGGCACCTGTCGATCCAGCCGGAAACCTTCTCGCGGATCATGCACCGCCTCGGCGACGAGGGCATCATCCGCCTCGACGGCCGCGAGATCAGCATCCTCGACCGCGAGCGCCTGGAGTGCTTCGAGTGAACAGCCTCGCCGCTTGATCGCGATCAAGCGCGCAACGGCCCGTCCGCCGGCAAGCTGGAGGGGTCGAGCCCGCGAGAACGCCCATGCGCCAGTGCCTGTATTGCCTCCATGAAACCGAAGGCGCGGAAAGCGCCTGCGAACAGTGCGGCATGCCGCTGCCCAGCGCCTCCCAGCGCCAGCTCCAGCGCCGCCGGCAGCGGCGCTTCGCCTGGTTCTGCGCCGGGCTGGCGCTGTTCTGCCTGGGCATGATGCTCTGGCTGCCGCGCGATATTCCCTGAAGCGTCTCAGCGGCGCAGGCGCCGATAGAGCTGGAGCAGGCGCTCGGGCAACTGCCCGGCGCGCTCGACCAGTGCGAAGCCGTCGGCGCCGAACAGGTAGGGCAGGTAGTCCGCCGCCTCCCTGTCGATGGTGATGCAGAAGGGCACCAGCCCCTGGCTGCGCGCCTCGATCACCGCCTGGCGGGTGTCCTCGATGCCGTAGCGGCCCTCGTAGCGGTCCAGGTCGTTGGGCTTGCCGTCGCTCAACAGCAACAGCAGGCGACGCTTCTGCGGCTGCCCGCCGAGCACCTGGCTGGCCCGGCGGATCGCCGCGCCCATCCGCGTGTAGTAGCCCGGCGAGAGCGCCAGCACGCGGCCGCGGACCTCGCCGCCGTAGCCTTCGTCGAAATCTTTCAGCACCTGCCAGCGCACCTGCTGCCGGCGCACCGAGGAAAACCCGTACAGCGCGAAGGGGTCGCCCAGCGCCTGCAAGGCCTCGCCGAACAGCAGCAGGCTGTCGACGATGCTGTCGATCACCCGCCGCTGGTCGTCGAGGTAGGCTTCGGTGGACATCGACAGGTCCGCCAGCAACAGGCAGGCGAGGTCGCGCCGGCGCGGCCGCTGTTCGAGGAACAGGCCTGGCTGGGTGGAACCTCCGCGCCGCCGCTCGACCTGGAAGTCGAGCCAGGCATCGAGGTCGATCTCGTCGCCCTGCGGCCGCTGGCGCAGGCGTTGGCGACCGTCGCGCAGGCAGGCGAACTGACGGCGCAGATGCAGCGCGGTCTTCTCCAGGTGCGCCGGCAGGCTGGCGCTGGCCGCGCCGCGCGGCCGCAGCGGTTGCAGCAGCACGTGGTCGGCCAGCAGGCGCTGTTGCCGATAGTCCCACTCGGGCAGCTTCAGCCCGGGGCCGAGCGGCAGGTCATCGTAGTCGGCGGCCGGCAGGTCGAGATCCAGGCGCAGGCCGCCGCCCTTCTGCGTGCGCTGGCGCGACAGCGACAGGTAGTCGAGGTCCTCGGCGACGCGCGCGCCGTCCGGGTCGTCCTCGTCGTCGCTACAGCGGTCCAGGGCCAGGTGCTCCGACCAACTGAGCAGGCTTTCCAGGCGGAACAGCAGCAGGTTGCGTTCGCTGTCGCGCTCTTCGACGCGCTCGGCGCGCTTGCGCGCTCCGCTGCGGGCGACCTGGCGCTTGCCGGCGCCGGCGGCCGCTTCCTCGCCGTCCTCGGCGCTGGCGGAAGGCGTCCAGCGCTCGCCGGGATACAGCCACAGCGGCACCGGCCAGGGCGCCTGCTCGACTCGCGGGAAGCGCTCGACGCTGCCCGGCTCGGCAAGCGCGCGGCGCAGGGCGATTTCCAGTTCGGCATCAGCCGCCGAGCAATCGTCCAGCGACGGGCGCTGGCGCAGATGCGCGGCGACCAGCCGGGCATAGCGCGGGCGCAGCGCCGGATAGGCGTCGAGCAACTGCCGCGCCCAGCGCTGGTTGTCCTGCGCCCAGTGCCGCAGCGGCCCGGCGCTGGCCGCCAGCAGCGCCAGCCAGCGATACAGTTCGCGGTTGAGCTCGGCCTGCGGGTATACCGCCAAGGACTCCGGCAGGCGCAGGCTGTCGCCATTGAACCAGGACACCGGGGCCTGCTCGCAGGTCCCGGCGACCCGCTGCAACCAGGTACGGCGCAGCAGCAGGCGGCGCGCCGGGGTCGCTTCGAGGGCTACCCCCGGAGCGCCGCCGAGCGCCCGGAAGAGCATGCCGAGCGGACGCCGCATGCTCTCCAGGGTCACCCGCGCCGCCTCGAACTCGCCGCTGGCATGGCGGGTGATGAAGCGGTGCCAGTGGGCGCCGACCCATTCCTCCAGCTCGACGGCGAAGGCCATCTCAGGCGGCCGCCTTGCCGCGCCGGAAGCTCAGCAGGTAGGCGACCAGGCCGATGAGGAACACCACGCCGGCGCCTTCGCGCAGCCAGTAGAAGATCGCCAGCTGGTCCTGGGTGGCCATGAAGGTCATCGCCGCGCCGTCCGCCGGCATCCGTTGCAGCCAGACCTGCAGCACCCCGGCCGCGGAGAGGAACAGGGTGATGAACACCATCGCCACGGTCATCAGCCAGAAGCCCCACATCTCCAGGACCTGCGAGCGGTTGTCCATCGCCTCGCCGATCCCGCGCAGGCGCGGCATGGCGTAGGAGATGATGGTCATCACGATCATCGCGTAGGCGCCATAGAAGGCCATGTGGCCGTGGGCGGCGGTGAGCTGGGTGCCGTGGGTGTAGTAGTTCACCGGCGCCAGGGTGTGCATGAAGCCCCAGACTCCCGCGCCGAGGAAGGCCATCACCGTGGTGCCCATGGCCCACAGCGCGACCGCGCGGTTCGGATAGTCGCGACGGCGGCGGTTGATGGTGTTGAAGGCGAACAGCACCATGGCGAAGAACGGCAGCGGCTCCAGCGCCGAGAATACCGAGCCGAGCCACAGCCAGTAGCCGGGCACGCCGATCCAGAAGTAGTGGTGGCCGGTGCCGATGATGCCGCTGATCAGCGCCATGGCGATGATCACGTAGAGCCATTTCTCGATCACCTCGCGGTCGACCCCGGTGATCTTCACCAGCACGAAGGCGAGGATCGCACCCATGATCAGCTCCCACACGCCTTCCACCCACAGGTGCACCACCCACCACCAGTAGAACTTGTCGCGGGTGAGGTTTTCCGGGTTGTAGAAGGAGAACAGGAACAGCAGGGCGAGGCCGATCAGGCCGGTCATCAGGACCATGCTGATGGCGGTCTTGCGCCCGCGCAGCACGGTCATGCCGACGTTGAACAGAAAGCCCAGTGCGACGATCACGATGCCCGCCTTGCTGATGGTCGGCTGTTCGAGGAACTCGCGGCCCATGGTCGGCCACAGTTCGTTGCCGGTGAGCCTGGCCAGGCCGGCGTAGGGCACCAGCAGGTAGCCGAGGACGGTCAGCACGCCGGCGGCGGCGAATACCCAGAACAGGATCCAGGCCAGCCTGGGGCTGTACAGCTCACAGTCGCTCTCCTCCGGCACCAGGTAGTAGGCAGCGCCCATGAAGCCGAACAGCAGCCAGACGATCAGCAGGTTGGTGTGCACCATGCGCGCGACGTTGAAGGGGATCGCCGGGAACAGGAAATCGCCGACCACGTACTGCAGGCCCATGATCAGGCCGAACAGGATCTGCCCGACGAAGAGGACCAGGGCGAACACGAAGTAGGGTTTGGCGACCGCCTGCGAGGCGAATTTCAGGGAGCCATTGGGCGACATCATCAACCCTCCTTGTTCGGCGGCCATTGGTTGGTATCGATCTTCGAGCTCCACTTGAGGAACTCGGCCAGGTCGTCGACCTGCCCTTCGCTGAGATGGAACTGCGGCATGGCGCGGCGGCCCGGCACGTTCAGCGGCTGGATCTTCATCCAGGCCTGGAGGAAGGTGTTGAAGCCCTCCTCGCCGCCACGCCGCCCGACCACGTTGCCCAGCTCCGGCGCGAAGTAGGCGCCCTCGCCGAGCAGGGTGTGGCAGCCGACGCAGTTGTTCTGCTCCCAGACCAGCTTGCCGCGCACCACCGCTTCGCTCATCGCGGCCTCGTTGGTGCGCTCGGGCAGGGTCTTCTCGGTGTGGTAGGTCAGGGCCAGGAACAACAGGATGAAGAACACACTCCCGCCGAAATAGATGTTCCTGGCCATGCCTTTGGTAAAGGTCTCGGACATGCGGCCTCCTGGAATGGGTGGTGCGGCGATTCTAGGAAGCGGCGGCGGCGAACCCGCTTGATGGCAATCAAGATTCCCGAACGATTTACTCAGTTATTCATCCGCGCCAGGTACAGCGCCGCGCCCACCGCCAGGGCCATCAGCAGCGGCCAGGCCAGCAGCAGGCGGCGCCATAGCGCCGGGGCGTGGGCCAGTTCCATGAAGCGCTCGCCGATCAGCCAGCCCTTGGCCACCGCGCAGGCCAGCACCGCCGCCAGCAGCCAGGGAGAGTCGCCGGCGCCGCCCAGCAGCACGCCGGTCACGGCCAGCGCCAGCAACGCCAGCCAGCAGAGAGTCAGGGTTCGCATCGGCGCCTCATTGCAGGACGTAGACCAGCGGGAACAGCAGCACCCAGACCAGGTCGACCATGTGCCAGTAGAGCACGCCCGATTCCAGTCCCGAGCAGGCCTGCGGCGTATGGCGCCGGCGCCAGCAGGCCTGCGCCAGCCAGCCGAGGATCAACAGGCCGAGCAGGACGTGGAGGAAATGGAAGCCGGTCAGGCACCAGTAGAGGGTGAAGAAAGTGTCGTGCTCGATGTCCAGGCCGAGGTCGGCGAGCCGCCCGTACTCGTGCAGCTTCAGGCCGACGTAGACCAGCGCCAGCAGCAGCGCCGCCAGCAACCAGCCGCTCGCCTGGCGCGGCCGCCCGCGGCGCACCGCGTGCACCGCCAGCGCGGCGAGCCAGCCGGAGCTCAGCAGGGCCACGGTCAGCAACAGACCCCAGCGGCTGTCCAGTTGCCCCCGGCCGGCGCGGAACAGCTCCGGCTGCCAGGCCTGGGCGCCGGCGAAGGCCAGCAGCAGCAGGCTGAACACGCTGAGTTCGGCGAGGATGAAGAACCACATCGCCAGGTCGCCGGGCAGGCGCCGCTCGACGGTATCAGCCGACATGGAGATCGACGATGTCCATCAGCGCCGCCACCGTCGCCGGGTCGTCCGAGAGCGGTTCGGCCAGCGCCACCCGGCACGCCTCGCGCGGGTCCATGCCGTCGCCGATGAGGCGCGCGGCGAAGATCAGCAGGCGGGTCGAGGCGACTTCCTCCAGGTCGTGCTGCTCCAGCCGCCGCAGCGCCTGGCCCAACTGCACCAGGCGCTGCGCCAGGGCCTCGGCGCAACCGCTCTCGCCGACCAGGATGCGTGCCTCCTGCTGCGCCGCCGGGTAGTCGAAGCGCAACGCGACGAAGCGCTGCCGGGTGCTGGGCTTCAGGCCCTTGAGCAGGTTCTGGTAGCCGGGGTTGTAGGACACCACCAGCATGAACGAAGGCGGCGCCCGCAGCGTCTCGCCGGTGCGCTCCAGGTACAGCTCGCGGCGGTCGTCGGCCAGCGGGTGGATGGCGACCGTGGTGTCCTGGCGCGCCTCCACCACTTCGTCCAAGTAGCAGATACCGCCTTCGCGCACCGCGCGGGTCAGCGGGCCGTCCTGCCACCAGGTGCCGTCGGCGCCGATCAGGTGGCGCCCGAGCAGGTCGGCGGCGCCCAGGTCGTCGTGGCAGGCGACGCTGTACAACGGCAGTTCCAGGCGCCGCGCCATGTGCTGGACGAAGCGGGTCTTGCCGCAACCGGTGGGGCCCTTGAGCAGCACCGGCAGGCCATGCCGCCAGGCGCGCTCGAAGACGTCGATCTCATGGCCGGTGGCCTCGTAGAAAGGTATCGCGTCCCGCATGTCCTACTCCTGCGCTAGGGATTAGGACCGCACGCTATTCACAGTTGGAAGGTGCCACAAGCGCAAAGCACCGCAATCTTGATTCCGGTCAAGCAAGGGTAAAGACCCTGCTTTCTATGATCCTTTCGCGCCATGAATTCCCGGGAGTTCCCGACGCAGCCACCCCCAAAACACTGCTAAGGGAGCGCCTCGCAGGGCTCCTGAGGAGATAGACCATGCCATTTGGCAAGCCACTGGCGGGCACCCTGCTCGCCTCGCTGACGCTGCTGGGCCTGGCCACCGCTCACGCCAAGGACGACATGCAAGCAGCCGCGCAATATCAGGGTGCCGCTTCCGCCGTCGATCCCGCTCACGTGGTGCGCACCAACGGTGCTCCCGACATGAGTGAAAGCGAGTTCAACGAGGCCAAGCAGATCTACTTCCAACGCTGTGCCGGCTGCCACGGCGTCCTGCGCAAGGGCGCCACCGGCAAGCCGCTGACCCCGGACATCACCCAGCAACGCGGCCAGCAATACCTGGAAGCGCTGATCACCTACGGCACCCCGCTGGGCATGCCGAACTGGGGCAGTTCCGGCGAGCTGAGCAAGGAACAGATCACCCTGATGGCCAAGTACATCCAGCACACCCCGCCGCAACCGCCGGAGTGGGGTATGCCGGAGATGCGCGAATCGTGGAAGGTGCTGGTGAAGCCGGAGGACCGGCCGAAGAAACAGCTCAACGACCTCGACCTGCCCAACCTGTTCTCGGTGACCCTGCGCGACGCCGGGCAGATCGCCCTGGTCGACGGCGACAGCAAGAAGATCGTCAAGGTCATCGATACCGGCTATGCCGTGCACATCTCGCGGATGTCCGCCTCCGGCCGCTACCTGCTGGTGATCGGCCGCGACGCGCGGATCGACATGATCGACCTGTGGGCCAAGGAGCCGACCAAGGTCGCCGAGATCAAGATCGGCATCGAGGCGCGCTCGGTGGAAAGCTCCAAGTTCAAGGGCTACGAGGACCGCTACACCATCGCCGGCGCCTACTGGCCGCCACAGTTCGCGATCATGGACGGCGAGACCCTGGAACCGAAGCAGATCGTCTCCACCCGCGGCATGACCGTGGACACCCAGACCTACCACCCGGAACCGCGCGTGGCGGCGATCATCGCCTCCCACGAGCACCCCGAGTTCATCGTCAACGTGAAGGAGACCGGCAAGGTCCTGCTGGTCAACTACAAGGACATCGACAACCTCACCGTCACCAGCATCGGTGCGGCGCCGTTCCTCCACGACGGCGGCTGGGACAGCAGCCACCGCTACTTCATGACCGCCGCCAACAACTCCAACAAGGTTGCCGTGATCGACTCCAAGGACCGTCGCCTGTCGGCCCTGGTCGACGTCGGCAAGACCCCGCACCCGGGGCGTGGCGCCAACTTCGTGCATCCCGAGTACGGCCCGGTGTGGAGCACCAGCCACCTGGGCGACGGCAGCATCTCGCTGATCGGCACCGATCCGAAGAACCATCCGCAGTACGCCTGGAAGAAAGTCGCCGAACTACAGGGCCAGGGCGGCGGCTCGCTGTTCATCAAGACCCATCCGAAGTCCTCGCACCTCTACGTCGACACCACCTTCAACCCCGACGCCAGGATCAGCCAGAGCGTCGCGGTGTTCGACCTGAAGAACCTCGACGCCAGGTACCAGGTGCTGCCGATCGCCGAATGGGCCGATCTCGGCGAAGGCGCCAAGCGGGTGGTGCAGCCCGAGTACAACAAGCGCGGCGACGAAGTCTGGTTCTCGGTGTGGAACGGCAAGAACGACACCTCCGCGCTGGTGGTGGTGGACGACAAGACCCTGAAGCTCAAGGCCGTGGTCAAGGACCCGCGGCTGATCACCCCGACCGGCAAGTTCAACGTCTACAACACCCAGCACGACGTGTACTGAGACCCGCGTGCGGGGCACGCCCCGCACGCTCCCCCCTACGAGGAACCGTGATGAAACCGTACGCACTGCTTTCGCTGCTCGCCACCGGCACCCTGCTCGCCCAGGGCGCCTGGGCCGAAGCCCCCGAAGTGCTGTTCAAGAACAAGGGCTGCGTGGCCTGCCATGCGATCGACACCAAGATGGTCGGCCCGGCCTACAAGGACGTCGCCGCCAAGTTCGCCGGCCAGGCCGGCGCCGAAGCGGAACTCGCGCAGCGGATCAAGAACGGCAGCCAGGGCGTCTGGGGCCCGATCCCGATGCCGCCGAACGCGGTCAGCGACGACGAGGCGCAGACCCTGGCGAAATGGGTCCTGTCGCAGAAATGAACGCCCCTCCGGACTTCCGGCGCGCCGCCAGCCACGCCTTGTGGCTGGCCCTCGCGCTGACGTTCGCCTGTCCACTTCAGGGCCTGGCCGACGAGCATCCCGATGCCCGTCGCCAGGCCCAGTTGCGTCACCTGCTGTTGCAGGACTGCGGCTCCTGCCACGGCCTGCGCCTGACCGGCGGCCTCGGCCCGGCGCTGACCCCCGAGGCCCTGCGCGGCAAGCCGCGCGAATCGCTGGTCGCCACCGTGCTCATGGGCCGCCCGCAAACCCCGATGCCCCCCTGGGCCGGCCTGCTCAGCGAAGACGACGCCGGCTGGCTGGTGGACCGCCTGATCGAAGGAGAGATCGCCCCATGAACCTGCGTCCCCTCGTGCCGCTTTTCCTCGCTCTGCTCGCCGGCTGTAGCCAGCAGCCGCCCTTGCGCGGCAGCGGCGACCTCGGCGTGCTGATCGAACGCGCCGACGGCAGCGTGCAGATCCTCGACGGCACGGCGAAGACCTCGCTGGCGCGGGTCGAAGGCCTCGGCGACCTGTCCCACGCCTCCCTGGTGTTCTCCCGCGACCAGCGCTACGCCTACGTATTCGGTCGCGACGGCGGCCTGACCAGGCTCGATCTGCTGGCCCAGCGCATCGACAAGCGCCTGATCCAGGGCGGCAACAGCATCGGCGGAGCGATCAGCCAGGACGGTCGGCTGGTCGCGGTATCCAACTACGAGCCGGGCGGGGTCAAGGTGTTCGACAGCCGCACCCTGGAGCTGGTCGCCGAGATTCCCGCCACCCGCCTCCCCGGCCAGGACAGGAACTCCCGGGTGGTCGGCCTGGTCGACGCGCCGGGGCAGCGTTTCGTGTTCAGCCTGTTCGACAGCGGCGAGATCTGGATCGCCGACTTCAGCCAGGGCGACACGCCGCGTCTGACCCGCTTCCGCGATGTCGGCAAGCAGCCCTACGACGCCCTCATCAGCCCCGACGGGCGCTACTACATGGCCGGCCTGTTCGGCGAGGACGGCATGGCGCAGCTCGACCTCTGGCACCCGGAGCGCGGCGTCAGGCGCGTACTCGGCGACTACGGCCGCGGCCAGCGCAAGCTGCCGGTGTACAAGATGCCGCACCTGGAGGGCTGGACCATCGCCAGCGACCAGGCCTTCGTCCCGGCGGTCGGCCATCACCAGGTGCTGGTGCTCGACGCGCGCGACTGGAAGCAGACCGACGCCATCGATGTCGCCGGCCAGCCGGTGTTCGTCATGACCCGCCCGGACGACCGGCAGATCTGGGTCAACTTCGCCTACCCGGACAACGACAAGGTGCAGGTCATCGACAGCGAGACCCACGAGGTGATCGAGACCCTGCGCCCCGGCCCCGGCGTACTGCACATGGAATTCAGCGGGCGCGGCGACCAGGTCTGGATCTCCGTGCGCGACGCCGACCAGGTGCAGGTCTGGGACCCGTACCGCCTGGAGCGCATCGGCAGCCTTCCGGCCCGCAGCCCGAGCGGCATCTTCTTCAGCCACCGCGCCCAGCACATCGGACTCTAGGAGGCACCATGGACGACCTCTCCCGCCGCCTCCTCGCCCGCTACCAGAAAGGCCTGCCGATCTGCGCGGAACCCTATCGGCGGATGGCCGAAACCCTGGGTTGCAGCGAAGCCGAGGTGCTCGAACGGCTGCGTCGCCTGGAAGCCGACGGCGCGTTGTCGCGGGTCGGCCCGGTGCTCCGCCACCAGCGCGCCGGGGCCAGCACCCTGGCTGCCCTGGCGGTGCCCGAGGAACGTCTGCAACGGGTCGCCGAGCGCATCAGCCAGTACGCCGAGGTGAACCACAACTACCAGCGCGAACACCACTACAACCTGTGGTTCGTGCTCACCGCCGGCGACCGCGCGCAACTCGACCGGGTACTGGCGGAGATCGCCGCCGACACCGGCCTGCAACCTCTCGACCTGCCGATGCAGGAAGCCTACTGCATCGACCTCGCGTTTCCCCTGGAGGCCAGCCGATGAATCCTGTCGAACCCCTCGCCGCGCCGCAGCGACAACACCTGCGCTACCTGCTGGAACAGGGCCTGCCGCTGGCCAGCCGGCCCTATCGGGTGCTCGCCGAACGCATCGGTGCCGGCGAAGACGAAGTGCTGGAACAGGTCCGCCGCTGGGACGAAGACGGCCTGTTCCGCCGCTTCGGGGTGATCATCCACCACCGCGCCCTGGGCTATACCGCCAACGCCATGCTGGTGCTCGATGTCGCCGACGCGGAGGTCGACGCCGTCGGCCGCGCCCTCGCCCACGAGTCGATCGTCTCGCTCTGTTACCGGCGCCCGCGTCGCCTGCCGATGTGGCCATACAACCTGTTCTGCATGATCCACGGCCGCGAGCGCTGCGAAGTGGAACGCCAGATCGCGGCCCTGCTGGAGCGCCACGACCTGCGCCAGGCACCGCACCGCTGGCTGTTCAGCCTGCGCGCCTACAAGCAGTGCGGCGGCCGCTACACCGCGCCGCCGTCCGGCCTGGAGCGCCGCCATGGATGAGCTCGACCGGCGCCTGCTGAACCGCCTGCAACACGGCCTGCCGCTGGAGCCGCGCCCCTATGCGCTGCTCGCCGGCGAACTGGATTGCCGCGAGGAAGACATCCTGCGCCGCCTCGACGACCTGCTCGACGACGGCACCCTGACCCGCTTCGGTCCGCTGTTCGACATCGAGCCCCTCGGCGGCGCCTTCACCCTGGCCGCCATGAGCGTGCCGGAGGCGCGTTTCGAAGAGCTCGCCGCGCTGCTCGCCGGCTGGCCGCAGGTCGCCCACAACTACCGTCGCGAGCACGCCCTGAACATGTGGCTGGTGGTCGCCTGCGACAGCCCGGCGGAGGTCGCCGAGACCCTGGCGCGGCTGGAGCGCGAGAGCGGGCTGGCGGTACTCGACCTGCCCAAGGAGGCGACCTACCATGTCGGCCTGCATTTCCCCCTCTGACGCCCTGCTCGCCCGCCGCCTGATCGAACTGACCCAGGCCGGCCTGCCGCTGGTCGCCGACCCTTGGGCGTGGATCGCCGCGCAACTGCGGCTGAGCGAGGCGGAGACCCTGGCGCTGCTGAAGCGCCTGCGCGACGCCGGGGTGATCCGGCGCATCGCCGCGGTGCCCAACCACTATCGCCTTGGCTACCGGCACAACGGCATGACCGTCTGGGACGTCGCCGACGAACGCATCGAACGCCTCGGCCGGCTGGTAGGCGGGCTGTCCTTCGTCAGCCATTGCTACCGGCGCCCGCGCCATCTGCCGCAGTGGCGCTACAACCTGTTCGCCATGGTCCACGGCCGCAGCGAAGCGGAGATCGAAGGCTACCGCCAGCAGATCCGCCTGCTGCTCGGCGAGGACTGTCGCGCCGACGAGATGCTGGTGAGCAGCCGCATCCTGAAGAAGACCGGCCTGCGCCTGGCGCAGAAGGAGGAACGTCCATGCTGAGGATCAGCCATTACCTGCGCAGCCTCGCCGAGGACGCGCCGACGCCGCGCCGCGCCGGCGGCAGGCGCGCCCCGGTGGTGATCTGGAACCTGCTGCGGCGCTGCAACCTGACCTGCAAGCACTGTTACTCCACCTCCGCCGACAGCGACTTCCGTGGCGAGCTGGAGACCGCGGAAATCCTTCGCGGCATCGACGACCTGCGCGCCGCCGGAGTGCGCGTGCTGATCCTCTCCGGCGGCGAGCCGCTGATGCACCCGGACCTCTTCGAGATCGCCGCCCATGCGCGCCAGGCCGGGATGTTCGTGGCGCTGTCGAGCAACGGTACGCTGATCGACGAAGGCAACATCCAGCGCGTCGCCGAGGCCCGCTTCGACTACGTCGGCATCAGCCTCGACGGCCTGCGCGAGACCCACGACCGCTTCCGCCAGAAGCAGGGCAGCTTCGACGCCGCGCTGGCGGCCATGCGCCTGTGCCGCGAGGCGGATATCCGCGTCGGCATGCGCACCACCCTGACCGAGGAGAACGCCGCGCAACTACCGGCACTGCTCGACCTGATGCGCGAACTCGACGTGCAGAAGTTCTACCTCTCGCACCTCAACTACAGTGGCCGCGGCCGCCGCAGCCGCGCCCTCGACGCCCACCACCGGCGCACCCGCGAGGCCCTCGCGCTGCTCTTCGAACGGGCCGACGAGGACATCCGGCAGGGGCGCGACAGCGACTTCGTCACCGGCAACAACGACGCCGACGCAATCCTTCTCCTCGACTGGCTCAAGCGCCGCCGCCCGCAGCAACTGGCGCGTCTCTGCGAGCTGCTGCTGGACTGGGGCGGCAACGCCTCGGGCGAGGGCATCGCCAACATCGACAACACCGGCGAGGTGCATCCGGACAGCTACTGGTGGCACCACAGCGTCGGCAACATCCGCCATCAGCGCTTCGCCGACTTCTGGTTCGAGCGCCCCGACCCGCTGCTCCTGCAACTGCGCCAGCGCCCGCGACCGGTGGTCGGGCGCTGCAGCCAATGCCGCTGGCTGGACATCTGCAACGGCAACACCCGCACCCGCGCCTGGGCCGGCGGAGAACTCTGGGGCGAAGACCCCGGCTGCTACCTCAGCGATCAGGAAATCGGCCTCGAGCGCATCGCGCTGCACGCCGTCTAAGGAAAGCCTCATGAACACTACCGTGATTCCGCCGTCCCTCCTCGATGTCGATTTCCCTGCCGGCAGCGTCGCCCTGGTCGGCGCCGGCCCCGGCGATCCGGGCCTGCTCACCCTGCGCGCCTGGGCCCTGCTGCAACAGGCCGAGGTGGTGGTCTACGACCGCCTGGTCGCCCGCGAGCTGGTCGCCCTGCTGCCGGAAAGCTGCCAGCGCATCTACGTCGGCAAGCGTTGCGGCCACCACAGCCTGCCGCAGGAAGAAATCAACGAGCTGCTGGTGCGCCTGGCCCGGCAGCAACGCCGGGTGGTACGCCTGAAGGGCGGCGACCCGTTCATCTTCGGTCGCGGCGCCGAGGAGCTGGAGCGCCTGCTCGAAGCCGGCGTCGACTGCCAGGTGGTCCCCGGCGTCACCGCCGCCTCCGGTTGCAGTACCTACGCCGGCATCCCGCTGACCCACCGCGACCTGGCCCAGTCCTGCACCTTCGTCACCGGCCACCTGCAGAACGATGGCCACCTCGACCTCGACTGGACCGGCCTGGCGCGCGGCAGGCAGACCCTGGTGTTCTACATGGGCCTGGGCAACCTCGCCGAGATCGCCGCGCGCCTGGTCGAGCACGGCCTCCCCGGCGACACCCCGGCAGCGCTGGTCAGCCAGGGTACCCAGGCGCGCCAGCAAGTGACCCGCGGCCCCCTCGCGGAACTGCCGGCGCTGGCGCGGCGCTACCAGTTGCAACCGCCGACCCTGATCGTCGTCGGCCAGGTGGTCGGACTTTTCGCCGAGCGCGAGATGCCGCGGCCGTCGTGCCTGAACGCCGCTCCGGCGAGCAGCGGCGAGGCCAGCGCATGCGCCTGACCGGCCTCGCCCTCGGCCTGCTCCTGCTCCCACTGGCGCAGGCCGCCGAGCCCAGGGGAGAGGCGCTCTACCGTCAGCACTGCCAGGCCTGCCACGGCGCCGAGCGGCTCGGCGGCAGCGGCCCGACGCTGCTCCCGGAAAGCCTGTCGCGCCTGAAGCCGGCGCAGGCCCGCGAGGTGATCCTGCATGGCCGTCCGGCGACCCAGATGGCCGGTTTCGCCGGCCAGCTGGACGAGGCCGGTGCGGATGCCCTGGTCGCCTATCTCTACCAGGCGCCGTCGCACGCGCCGCACTGGAGCGCGGAGGATATCCGCGCCAGCCGCGTGCAACCCCATCCCCTCGCCACGCTGCCGGCCACGCCACGCTTCCAGGCCGACCCGCTGAACCTGTTCGTGGTGGTGGAATCCGGCGACCACCACGTGAGCATCCTCGACGGCGATCGCTTCGCGCCCATCGCCCGCTTCCCCTCGCGCTACGCCCTGCACGGAGGTCCGAAGTTCTCCCCGGACGGGCGCCTGGTGTACTTCGCCTCGCGCGACGGCTGGGTGACCCTCTACGACCTGTACAACCTGAAGGTGGTCGCCGAGGTCCGCGCCGGGCTCAACACGCGCAACCTGGCGGTTAGCGACGACGGGCGCTGGGTGCTGGTGGGCAACTACCTGCCCGGCAACCTGGTGCTGCTGGACGCCCGCGACCTGTCCCTGGTGCAGGTCATCCCGGCGGCCGACGCCCAGGGCCAGGCCTCGCGGGTCAGCGCGGTATACACGGCACCGCCACGGCACAGCTTCGTGGTCGCCCTGAAGGACGTCCACGAGCTGTGGGAGCTGCCCTATGCCAACGGCAAGCCGGTCGCGCCGAAACGGCTGGCGGTGGCCGACTACCTCGACGACTTCTCCTTCAGCCCCGACTACCGCTACCTGCTGGGCAGTTCGCGGCAGGCCAGGGGCGGCGAGGTGATCGAGCTGGACAGCGGCGCACGGGTCGCCTCGATCCCGCTGTCGGGCATGCCGCACCTCGGCTCGGGCATCTACTGGAAGCGCGACGGACGCTGGGTGTTCGCCACGCCGAACATCAGCCGCGGGGTGATCTCGGTGATCGACCTGCAAAACTGGAAGCCGTTGAAGGAAATCGCCACCGACGGCCCCGGCTTCTTCATGCGCAGCCATGCCGACTCGCCCTACGCCTGGACCGATACCTTCCTTGGCAAGAAACACGACGAGATCCTCCTGATCGACAAGCAGACCCTGGAAATCGCCCATCGCCTGCGCCCCAGCCCGGGCAAGGTGGCCGGCCACGTCGAGTTCACCCGCGACGGCCGCTACGCCCTGCTCAGCGTCTGGGACCGCGACGGCGCGCTGGTGGTCTACGACGCGCACAGCCTGGAGGAAGTGAAGCGACTGCCGATGAACAAGCCGTCGGGCAAGTACAACGTCGGCAACAAGATCGGCTATGCGGAGGGAACCTCGCATTGAGGCGCGGGCGAGACACCATCCACGGAGGTTCCGCCTCCCCCGCGACGAACCGCGACAACCCTGTCCCATCACGGCACGAGAAAAACCACGGGAATGGCGGATAACCGCAAGCGGCTATTCGCCCTACCATCCGCCCTGCGCGAGGAGCCGTAGGGCGCATAACGCCAACGGCGTTATCCGCCGACCACACAGCGCCCAGAAAAAAGCCCCGCATCGCGGGGCTTTCCGTCACAGGCGCCAGGCCTCAGAACTGCTCGGCGTCCAGCAGGTACAGCGATTCGCTGCCGGCGCGCACGGAGGCGCTCAGGGAATGGATGCGCGGCAGCAGGCGGGCGAAGTAGAAGCGCGCGGTACCCAGCTTGCTGGCGTAGAAGTCGTCCTCGCCCTGCTTGGCCAGCGCGATGCGCGCCATCAACGCCCACATGTAGGCGTAGGCCGTATAGCCGAACACGTGCAGGTATTCGACCGACGCGGCGCCGATCTCGTTGGGGTTGCCCTTGGCGCGGTCGAGCAGCCAGGCGGTCAGCTCTTCCAGGTTCTCCACGGCGGCCGCCAGCGGCTTGCTGAACTCGCCCAGGGTCTCGTCGGCGGAAGCGACGAAGGCCTTGATCTCGTCGGTGAAGTGACGGGAGAAGGCGCCGCCGCTGCCGATCACCTTGCGTCCCACCAGGTCGAGCGCCTGGATGCCGTTGGTGCCTTCGTAGATCTGGGTGATGCGACAGTCGCGCACCAGTTGCTCCTGGCCCCATTCGCGGATGAAGCCGTGGCCGCCGAAGATCTGCTGGCCATGGAGGGTGGTTTCCAGCCCCATGTCGGTGAGGAATGCCTTGGCCACCGGGGTCAGCAGCGCCACCAGTTCTTCCGCGCGCTTGCGGGTGACCGCGTCTTCGCTGTACTTGGCGGTGTCCAGCTGCATCGCGACGTAGCTGGAGAAGGCGCGGCCGCCTTCGTTCAGCGCCTTCATGGTGAGCAGCATGCGGCGCACGTCGGGGTGCACGATGATCGGGTCGGCGGCCTTGTCCTTGGCCACCGGGCCGGTCGGCGCGCGGCTCTGGATACGCTCGCGGGCATATTCGATGGCGCTCTGGTAGGAGCGCTCGCCGGTGGCCAGGCCCTGGATGCCGACACCCAGCCGCTCGTAGTTCATCATGGTGAACATCGCCGCCAGGCCCTTGTTGACCTCGCCCACCAGCCAACCGGTGGCGCCGTCGAAGTTCATCACGCAGGTGGCCGAGGCCTTGATCCCCATCTTGTGCTCGATGGAGCCGCAACCCAGGCTGTTCCTCTCGCCCAGCGAGCCGTCGGCGTTGACCAGCACCTTCGGCACCAGGAACAGCGAGATGCCCTTCGGCCCGGCCGGGGCGTCGGGCAGCTTGGCCAGCACCAGGTGGATGATGTTCTCGGTCAGGTCATGCTCGCCGCCGGTGATGAAGATCTTGGTCCCGCTGATCTTGTAGGAGCCGTCGGCCTGCGGCTCGGCCCTGGTGCGGATGATGCCCAGGTCGGTGCCGGCATGCGGCTCGGTCAGGCACATGGAACCGGCCCAGGTGCCGGCGTACATGTTCGGCAGGTACTTGTCCTTCAGCTCGTCGCTGGCATGGGCATTGAGCGCCAGGCAGGCGCCGGCGGTCAGCATCGGGTACAGGCCGAACGACAGGTTGGCCGAGTTGACCAGTTCCTCGACCTGCGCCGAGATCACCTTGGGCATGCCCATGCCGCCATAGGCCGGATCGCCGCCGACGCCGACCCAGCCGCCTTCGGCGTAGGTCCGGTAGGCCTCGGGGAAGCCGGCCGGGGTGCTCACCGCGCCCGCGTTCCACTGGCAGCCTTCCTCGTCGCCCGGACGGTTCAGCGGGGCGATGGTACCGGCGGTGACCTTGCCGGCCTCTTCGAGGATCGCCGCGGCGGTCTCGGCGTCGACCACGTCGGCCAGCGCCGGCAGTTGCGCCCAGAGCCGGGAAACCTCGAACACCTCATTGAGGACGAAGCGCATGTCGCGCAGCGGTGCTTTGTAATCAGCCATGTGGGGGAATCCTCGATCGTACCGATCGCCGGCCGGGGGCCAGCGGCAACAAAATGGAGGCACGAAAGGCGTGCCGCGGCCGAGTCTACACCACCAACATTTCGGACTTGTAGCGTCACGTCGTGACCGATAAGTCCACGCCGGTCTTCCATGCGACAGGCATGAAAAAGCCCGCTTTTCGCGGGCTCGAGCGAGCTCGCCGGGAATACGACGGCCCCGATGAAGGCAGGAAAACCGGGACAAGCAGCGCCACGCCTGCCCCGGCAGCCGCTAGAGCGAAAACTGCTCCGCCGACAGGCTCATCAGGCCCGCCGCGCCGGCCTGGATCGCCGCGGCATGCGCCGCGCTGCGCGGCAGCAGGCGACTGAAGTAGAAGTCGGCGGTGGCCAGCTTGGCTTCGTGGAACGCGGCCTCGCCGCTGCCGGCATCCAGCTTCTCGCGCGCCACCAGGGCGATGCGCAGCCAGAAATAGGCAAGGGTCACGTAGCCGGAGAACATCAGGTAGTCCACCGAGGCGGCGCCCACTTCGTCGGCATTCTTCATCGCCGCCAGACCCACCTGCTGGGTCAGCTCGCCCCACTGCGCGTTCAGCGCCGCCAGTTGCGCGACCTGTCCCTTCAGTTGCGGGTGCCCGGCCTGGGCCTGGCACAACTGGTGGACCAGTTTGGTGAAACCGCGCAACAGCTTGCCCTGGCTGCCTAGTACCTTGCGGCCGAGCAGGTCCAGAGCCTGGATGCCGTTGGTGCCTTCGTAGATCTGCGCGATGCGGCAATCGCGGACCAACTGCTCCATGCCCCACTCGCGGATGTAGCCGTGGCCACCGTAGACCTGCATGCCGAGGTTGGTCACCTCTTGCCCGGTCTCGGTCATGAAGGCCTTGCAGATCGGCGTCAGGAAGGCCAGCAGGTCGGCGGCCCGCTCGCGCTCGGCGGCGTCCTGCGACAGGTGCTCGGTGTCGAGCAACTGGGCGGTGAAGTAGGCCAGCGCGCGGTTGCCTTCGTTGAACGCCTTCATGGTCAGCAGCATGCGCCGCACGTCGGGGTGCACGATGATCGGGTCGGCCGGCTTGTCCGGCGCCTTCGGCCCGCTCAGCGAGCGCATCTGCAAGCGCTCCCGGGCATAGCGCACGGCGCCCTGGTAGCTGGTCTCGCCAAGGCACAGGCCCTGCATGCCGGTGCCCAGGCGGGCGTGGTTCATCATGGTGAACATGCAGTGCAGGCCCTTGTTCGGCTCGCCGATCAGATAACCGGTGGCGCCATCGAAGTTCATCACGCAGGTGGCCGAGGCCTTGATCCCCATCTTGTGCTCGATGGAACCACAGGAGACCGCGTTGCGCGCGCCCACGTTGCCTTCGGCGTCGGGGAGGAACTTCGGCACGATGAACAGCGAGATACCCTTGGTCCCGGCCGGCGCATCGGGCAGCTTGGCCAGCACCAGGTGGACGATGTTCTCGCTCAGGTCGTGCTCGCCGGCGGAGATGAAGATCTTCGTCCCGCTGATCGCATGGCTGCCGTCGGCGTTCGGCACCGCGCGGGTCTTGATGATGCCCAGGTCGGTGCCGCAGTGCGGCTCGGTCAGGCACATGGTGCCGGTCCAGGTGCCGGCGGTCATGCGCGGCAGGTAGGTGTCCTTCTGCGCCTGGCTGCCGTGGGCGTGGATCGCCGACATCGCACCGCGGGTCAGGCCCGGGTACATGCCCCAGGAGACGTTGCTGGCGCCGATCATCTCGCTGAGCAGCAGTCCCAGCGAGTGCGGCAGGCCCTGGCCGCCGTAGGCGGGATCGCTGGCGACACCGTTCCAGCCACCCTCGACGTACTGCGCATAGGCTTCCTTGAAACCCTTGGGCGTGGTCACCGCGCCGTTGTCGAAGTGGCAGCCCTCTTCGTCACCGGAACGGTTCAGCGGCGCCAGCACCTGCTCGCAGAACTTCGAACCCTCCTCGAGGATCGCCGCCACCATGTCCGGGGTCGCATCGCTGGCGCCCAGCGCCTGGTAGTGTCCATGGAAGTCGAATACGTCATCGATCAGGAAGCGCACATCGCGCAGCGGAGCCTTGTATTCCGGCATCTCTGTTCTCCTCGGCAGGGGCGCCCGGCAGGCGCGGATCCCTCGAAGCTACTGCGCCGGGCAGGCGGCGACAATCACGCTGCGGGCGCTGAATGCAACGCCATAACCCCGAGGTCGGGCAGCCAGGATGCAGCGGAACGCGGGCATGAAAAAGCCCGCCGAAGGGCGGGCTCTTCCATGCCTGGGGAACGGGCCGCCAGCGGCCCGTGCCATCAGTAACCGAGGGCGAAATCTTCCTCGGCCATCTCCATCAGGTTGTTGGCGCCGGACAGCATGGCGGCGACGTGGGCGCGGGTACGCGGCAGGATGCGCTGGAAGTAGAAGCGCGCGGTCTGCAGCTTGGCCTTGTAGAAGGCTTCCTCGCCGGTGCCGGCGGCCAGCTTCTCGGCGGCCAGGCGCGCCATGTCGGCCCAGAAGTAGGCCAGGCAGGCGTAGCCGGAGTACATCAGGTAGTCCACCGAAGCGGCGCCGACTTCCTCGCGATCCTTCATGGCGGCCATGCCGACCTTCATGGTCAGGTCGCCCCACTCCTTGTTCAGCTGCGCCAGCGGGGCGACGAATTCCTTGACGGCTTCGTTGGCTTCGTTGGCCTGGCAGAACTTGTGCACGATCTTGGTGAAGCCCTTCAGTGCCTCGCCCTGGGTCATCAGCACCTTGCGCCCCAGCAGGTCGAGGGCCTGAACGCCGGTGGTGCCTTCGTACAGCATCGAGATGCGGCTGTCGCGGACGTTCTGCTCCATGCCATGCTCGGCGATGAACCCGTGGCCGCCGTAGATCTGCACGCCGTGGTTGGCGGATTCGAAGCCGACTTCGGTCATGAACGCCTTGGCGATCGGGGTGAGGAAGGCCAGCATCGAATCGGCGGCCTTCTTCTGCTCCTCGTCCTGGCTGCGCTGGACGATGTCGACCTGCTTGGCGGCGAAGTACAGCATCGCGCGGTTGCCTTCGGCGAACGCCTTCATGGTCAGCAGCATGCGGCGCACGTCGGGATGCACGATGATCGGGTCGGCGGGCTTCTCGGGCGCCTTCGGCCCGGTCAGCGAACGCATCTGCAGACGCTCGCGGGCATAGGCGATGCCGCCCTGGAAACCGACTTCGGCATGGGCCAGGCCTTGCAGCGCGGTACCCAGGCGAGCGGTGTTCATGAAGGTGAACATGCAGTTCAGGCCCTTGTTCGGCGGGCCGATCAGGAAGCCGGTGGCGGCGTCGAAGTTCATCACGCAGGTGGCGTTGCCGTGGATGCCCATCTTGTGCTCGATGGAGCCGCAGGAAACCGCGTTGCGCTCGCCGGCGTTGCCTTCGGCGTTGGGCAGGAACTTCGGCACGATGAACAGCGAGATGCCCTTGGTGCCCTGCGGAGCGTCGGGCAGGCGGGCCAGGACGATATGGACGATGTTGTCGGCCATGTCGTGCTCACCGGCGGAGATGAAGATCTTGGTGCCGGTGACCTTGTAGCTGCCGTCGGCCTGCGGCTCGGCCTTGGTGCGCAGCATGCCCAGGTCGGTGCCGCAGTGCGGCTCGGTCAGGCACATGGTGCCGGTCCACTCGCCGGAGACCAGCTTGGTCAGGTAGGTCGCCTGCTGCTCGGCGGTGCCGTGGGCGTGCAGGGTATTCATGGCGCCATGGGACAGGCCCGGGTACATGCCCCAGGACCAGTTGGCCTGGCCGACCATCTCGCTGATGGCCAGGCCGAGGGATTCCGGCAGGCCCTGGCCGCCGTGCTCGACGTCATGGGCCAGGCTCGGCCAGCCGCCTTCGACGAACTGCTGGTAGGCTTCCTTGAAGCCGCTCGGGGTCTTCACCCCCTCGGCGCTCCAGGTGCAGCCCTCCAGGTCGCCGACGCGGTTCAGCGGAGCGATCACCTGTTCGCAGAACTTCGCACCTTCCTCGAGGATGGCGTTGACCATGTCGGGAGTCGCGTCTTCGGCGCCCGGCAGGCTCTGGTAGTGCGCTTCGTAGCCCAGCAGCTCGTCGCGAACGAAACGGATATCACGCAAGGGGGCCTTGTAATCAGGCATAGCAGTCAACCTCTACGAAGGGTTCTGGTTAATCGGCGACCGGACGGATGTCCAGGAGTCTGCGGTCGCAGTACGGGATCGTTCCCGGTCGCCTTTGCCGGACGCACTCATGCGTCCCGACTCTCAAACAGGCGTTTGAAACATACGTTTACGCCAATCCCTTGTCAAGCATCCGAACCGACCGCCCGGTCATGCCCGGAAATCGCTGGCCGCCCCGGTATCCCGGGCGGTTTCGTCTGGTTCGGTGAAGCCCATGGCGAAGCGCCCGGCAGGCGCCTGCAGCGGCCGGGTGACAGTCGGAAAAGCGTAGGCGCGGCCGTCGGTCGGCCGCGAAGGGTCAGGCGTGGGTGTCGATCAGCGTACCGAGGGTCTCGTCGGCCACCTCGATGACCCGCGCGCCACTCTGCGCCTCGAGCTTGCCGCGGGTCAGCTCGAGCATCTGCTCAGCCTGGGGCGAACGGGCCTCGACGGCATTGCGGGCGATCTCGCTGCCGGCCTGGGCGACGCGGGCGCTACCCGACTGCAGCGTGTTCAGGCCACTGACGAAAGCGTTGCCGGAGATTTCCACCGTCGACTCCTTGGAGGCGCGCATGCGCCACTGCGATAGCAAGTGGCTTCTATTCAAGCAGACTTGGCCGCCGCTGGGTACCGCCCGTTGGTTATGGGCGGCCGGCTGTTTATAGCCCGATGCCCAGCGGGCGCAGGTCGAGGTGCGCGGCCACCGCCGCCGGACCGGCGTCGGCCAGGCGCGGCACGCGGCCCAGGCAGGGCGCCGGCAGGCGCTCGGCGAGGGTCGCCAGGTTCTCCTCCAGGCGCGAGGTGGCCGGGTCGACGATGTTCGCTACCCAGCCGGCCAGCGCCAGGCCGTCGCCAAGGATCGCCTCGGCGCTGAGCAGCGCATGGTTGATGCAGCCCAGGCGCACGCCGACCACCAGCACCACCGGCAGCCCCAGCAGGCGCGCCAGGTCGGACAGGTTCTCGCGGCCCTGCAACGGCACCCGCCAGCCGCCGGCGCCTTCCACCAGGGTGAAATCGGCCCGCAGCGCCAGCACCTCGCGCACCGCGTCGTGCAGACGCGCCGCGCTCAGCTCGACGCCGGCCTCGCGCGCCGCCAGGTGCGGGGCGATGGCCGGCTCGAAGGCCAGCGGATTGACCTGTTCGTAGGCCAGCGCCAGCGAACACTCGCCGAGCAGCGCCAGCGCGTCGCCATTGCGCAGGCCTTGCGCCGTGGCTTCGCAGCCGGACGCCACCGGCTTCGCCGCAGCGGTACTCAGGCCGGCACTCCGGGCCGCGTGGAGCAGGCCGGCGGCAATGGTGGTCTTGCCGATCTCGGTATCGGTCCCGGTGACGAAAAACGCCGGCATGGTTCAGGAATCCTTGCGCAGCACGCCGAAGACGACGCGGTAAGTGGCGGGCAGCCCTCCGGGCTGGCGGAAACGCTCGTAGGCGGCGACCAGCGCGCGGATGCGCTGGCGCCCGGTGAGGCCATCGGGGCGCCCGGGGTTGAGGTTGTGCGCGCCCAGCGCCTTGAGTTCGTGGGTCAGGCTGCGCAGGTCGGGGAAATGCAGCACGCGGTCTTCATGGCGCAGGACCAGCGGTAGCAGGCCGCTGCCGGCGGCGTGTTGCAGATAGTCGGCGAAGGCGCGGAAGCGATTGACATGGACGAAGCCGTCCACCACCCGCCAGCTGTCGCGCAACTCGCCCAGGGTCCCGACGCACAGGCTGCTGAACGCCAGCACGCCACCCGGCCGCAGGACCCGTCGCGCCTCGGCGAGCACCGCCGGGAGGTCGGCGCACCACTGGATGGCCAGGCTGGAGAACAGCAGGTCGCAACTGCCGTCGCGCAACGGCAGCCTCTCGGCGTCGCCGCCGATGAAATGGCTGGCGCCGCCGCGCGCGCGGGCATGTCGCAGCATGCCTTCGGCGATATCCACGGCCAGGCCTTCGCCGCCGCCGAAGCGCTGCGCCAGGGCGCGGCTGAAGTAGCCGGTGCCGCAGCCGAGATCGACCCAGCGGCGCGGCGCGAAGCCTTCCGGCAATGCAGCCAGCAGGCTCTCGCCAACGCCGCGCTGGAGTTCGGCCACCGCGTCGTAGCTGGCCGCCGCGCGGGAAAACGACGCGGCGACCTGGCGCTTGTCGGGCAGCGCCGCAACGCCATGGGGCGCCAGCAGCGGCGCGGAAAGGTCAGGCATCGTCACCCTCGCGGAGGAATCTCAGGATCGCGCCGGCCACCTCGTCCGGGCATTCCAGCGGCAGGCCGTGGCTGGCCGCCAGGGTCGCGACCTCGACGTCCGGCAGCCACTCGAGCAGGGCCTCGGCGGCCGCCACCGGCACCAACGCATCGGCCCCGGCGAACAGGTGCAATTGCGGCCCGCGGAAGTTTTCCAGGGCGGCTCGGGTATCCAGTTGGCCGAGCAACTGCAGGCCGGCGACCAGCGCCTCGCGCTCCAGCTGCGGCAGCGCCACCTGCAGTTGTCGCGCCAGGGTCCGCGGGTCGCGCGCGCCCTGGCTGACCAGCAGGGTGAAGCGCTTGCGGGTCAGGTGCGGTTCGAGCAGGAAGGCCTCGAAGAAGTCCTCGAAGGTTTCCGCCGGCATCGCGTTCGGCCAGTCCTCGCGCACACGGAAGCACGGGTTGCTGGCCAGGGTCAGCAGCCCCCGGCAGTCATCGCCGCGCCGCGCCGCCAGTTCGCTGGCGAGCATCCCGCCTAGCGACCAACCGGCCAGCCAGCTGTCGCGCGGCAGGTTGTCGTCGAGTTCGTCGAGCCAGTCGGCGGCGTCGGCCAGCGACGGCAGCGGCTCGATCAGCACGTTCAGGTGTGGCTCGCGCTCGTGCAGCGCGTCGCGCAGCGGTTCCAGCGGCGCGCTGCCCAGGCCCCAGCCCGGCAGCAGGATCAGGTGGTCACGCATCGTCTCCCTCCTCGGCTTCGATCTCTGCCAGAAGGCTAGACGACAGCTGTCGCCAGCTTTCGCCGAGGGCTTCGAGCAAGCGGTCGACCTGTGCCTCGCTATGCGCCGCGGACAGCGTGACGCGCAGCCGCGCGCTGTTGGCCGGCACGGTCGGCGGGCGGATCGCGCCGACCATGATCCCGCGCGCGCGGAGCATGTCGGCCAGGGCCACGGCCTGGCGGCTGCCGCCGACCAGGATCGGCTGGATCGGCGTGAAGCTGTCCATCAGGGTCAGGCCGAGCGCTTCGGCGCCACGGCGGAAACGCGCGATCAGCGCCGCCAGGTGTTCCCGCCGCCAGCTTTCGCGGCGCAGCAGCTCCAGGCTCTTCAGGGTGGCGCAGGCCACCGCCGGAGGCTGGCTGGTGGTGTAGATGTAGGGCCGTGCGTACTGGACCAGGGTCTCGATCAGTTCCTCGCTGCCGGCGACGAAGGCGCCGGCGGTGCCGAAGCCTTTGCCGAGGGTGCCGATCAGCACCGGCACCTGCTCCTGGCCGAGGCCGAAGTGTTCGACGATGCCGCCGCCGGCGGCGCCCAGCGGGCCGAAGCCATGCGCGTCATCGACCATCAGCCAGGCGCCGCGGGCCTGCGCGACGGCGGCCAGGGCCGGCAGGTCGGCGAGATTGCCGTCCATGCTGAAGACCCCATCGGTCACCACCAGGATGTTGCCCTCGGCCTTGTCCAGGCGCGCGGCGAGGCTCGCCGGGTCGTTGTGCAGGTAGCGCGAGAAGCGCGCCCCGGAAAGCAGTCCGGCATCCAGCAGCGAAGCATGGTTGAGGCGGTCCTCCAGCACCGTGTCGCCCTTGCCGACCAGCGCGGTGACCGCGCCGAGGTTGGCCATGTAGCCGGTGGAGAACAGCAGTGCGCGCGGCCGCCCGGTGAATTCGGCGAGGGCCAGCTCCAGCTCGTGGTGCGGCCCGCTGTGGCCGACCACCAGGTGCGAGGCGCCACCGCCGACGCCCCAGCGCTCGGCGCCGGCGCGCAGCGCGGCGATCACCTCGGGATGGTTGGCCAGGCCGAGGTAGTCGTTGGAACAGAAGGCCAGCAGCGGCTGGCCGTCGACCACGACGTCCGGGCCCTGGGCCGACTGCAGCAGCGGTCGCTGCCGGTAGAGGTCTTCCGCGCGCCGGGCGGCGAGGCGGGAAGCGAGATCGAAGGACATGGCAGGTCGCTCGTGTTGCTGGACGGACGCGGGCGCGCCCATCCACGCAGGGCCGACATCAACGGCTGCAACGAAGGGAAGGCGGCGCCCTCCCTTCCAGTATGGTCAGGCGGAGGCGGCGTTATAGAACAGCTGCGAATCGCGTTGTTCCACCAGCGCCTGCTCGATGGCCGCCTGGTGCACTTCGTCAGCGTGCTCTTCGCGCTCTTCCGGCTTGATGCCGAGCCGGGCGAACAACTGCATGTCCCTCTCCGCCTGCGGGTTCTTCGTGGTCAGCAGCTTCTCGCCGTAGAAGATCGAGTTGGCCCCGGCCATGAAGGCCAGCGCCTGCATCTGCTCGTTCATCTGCTCGCGGCCGGCCGACAGGCGCACGTGGGACTTCGGCATCATGATCCGGGCCACCGCCAGGGTGCGGATGAAGTCGAACGGATCGACGTCCTTCTCTTCCGCCAGCGGCGTGCCCTTGACCTTCACCAACATGTTGATCGGCACCGACTCCGGGTGCTCCGGCAGGTTCGCCAACTGGATCAGCAGGCCGGCGCGGTCGTCCACCGACTCGCCCATGCCGAGGATGCCGCCGGAGCAGATCTTCATCCCCGCCTCGCGCACGTAGGCCAGGGTCTGTAGGCGCTCGCCGTAGGTACGGGTGGTGATGATGTTGCCGTAGAACTCCGGCGAGGTGTCCAGGTTGTGGTTGTAGTAGTCGAGGCCGGCGTCGGCCAGCGCCTGGGTCTGTTCCTGGGTCAGCCGGCCCAGGGTCATGCAGGTCTCCAGGCCGAGCCTCTTCACGCCCTTGACCATCTCCAGGACATAGGGCATGTCCTTGGCCGAAGGATGCTTCCAGGCCGCGCCCATGCAGAAGCGGGTCGATCCGATGGCCTTGGCCTCGGCCGCCGCCTCCAGGACCTTCTGCACCTCCATCAGCTTTTCCTTATCCAGGCCGGTGTTGTAGTGGCCGGACTGCGGGCAATACTTGCAGTCCTCGGGACAGGCGCCGGTCTTGATCGAGAGCAGCGTCGAGACCTGCACGCGGTTCGGATCGAAGTGCGCGCGATGCACCGTCTGCGCCTGGAACAGCAGGTCGTTGAACGGCTGTTCGAATAGCGCGCGGACTTCGGCGAGGGACCAATCGTGGCGGGTGGCGACGGCTGCGGATGCGCTCATGGGGAGATTCCTTCGACGCTTGGTGGCGCCTCGTTATTCGGTGACGCCACGGCACGGGCGCGGCTGTTCAGGCTTTCGAGGCATGATAAGTAAGCATGAGTCGCTGTCAACCTTCGTAAAGTCACAGGTCGACATATGAACACAATTTGAACAACGAAGGCCCGGCATCATCGCCGGGCCTTTTCGCCCTAGCCTTGCCCCATCAGTTCCAGCCGCCTCAGCCGCTGCCGATATTGCGCCCGCGCTTGCATTGCCTGTTCCAGGGTAACGGCAACGAAACGCGCCCGGTTGTTCGGTTGCAACTGGCCGATCAGGTCGAGGTCGGCGCTGATCACCGTGCCGATCATCGCGTAGCCACCGCCGGACACCGCGTCGCGATGCAGGACGATGGGCTCCAGCCCGCCCGGGACCTGGATCGAGCCGATCGGATAGCAGGCGTCGACGATGTTCGAGGGGTCCGAACCGGCGCCGAACGGCTGCTCGCGGGGCTCGAACGCCAGCGGCTGGCCGCCCTTGTAGCGATAGCCGGTACGGTCGGCCTCCGAGCCCACCGTCCAGGTATCGGCGAAGAAGCGCTCGGCAGCCTCGGCGGTCAGTCGATGGTAATAGAGGCCGGGAACCACCCGCAGGATCACCTCTTTCTCCAGCGCCAGCCCCAGCGAGGGCGGCAGTGCCAGTCCCTCGCGCGCCTGTGCCGAAGGCTCGCCCAGCGGCAGCAGGTCGTCGGTTTGCAACCGCCGCCCCAGGTAGCCACCGATGGCGCCCAAGCCATAGGTGGAGCGACTGCCAAGTACCAGCGGCACGTCGATGCCACCCGCCACCGCCAGATAGCCGCGCGCGCCCGCCGTCGGATAGCCGAACTCCAGGACCTGCCCGGCACGCACGCGGAACGAGGTGTCCAGCGGCATGTCCTGGCCATCCAGACGCGGCTGCATGCGCGCGCCGCTGACCGCCACCAGGGCGTCGCGCTGGAACTCCAGTTGCGGGCCCATCAGGGCGAACTCCAGCACCGCCGCGTCGGCGGAATTACCCACCAGCCGGTTCGCCACGCGCAGGGCGTACTGGTCGAGCGCACCGGAGGGCGGGATGCCCAGGTGGTAGTAGCCTTCCCGACCCGCGTCCTGTACCGAGGTGGCCAGTCCGGGCTTGAGCACCTTAATCGACATGCAGCACCTCCTGCAGACGTTGCGTGCAGCCTCGCGGATCGGCGAGGAACGCGTCGAGATCGAAACTCACCGGGCGGATGCGCAGGTCGAATGTGCCCGCTTCGACTTCGGCCGCCATGCGTTCGTATTCGGTCCGCTCGATGGGGCGGAACTGGACGATGTCGCCAGCGCGGAAGAACACCATCGACTCCGCGAGATAGGGCAGGCCCTGGCGTGGATCGAAGATCGGCGCCGGAGTCACGCCGAACATCTGGTAGCCGCCGGCGCCGCGCACCGAATAGATGCAACCGAAGCAGCCACCATGGCCGAGGGTCAGCTTCGGCGTGTCGATGCGCGGCCGCAGGTACTTGGGTACCTGCAACTGCCGCTCGCGCTCGACCATCTGGTACATGAACGGCAGGCCGGCGACGAAACCGACCATCGAGACGAACCAGGGCGTGCCGCTATGCGCCTGGATGAACGCCTGGACGTCGGCATAGCCGTTGATCCGCGCGGCGTACTCGAGGTCGGTGGACGTCGGGTCCTGGTGACGGTCGCGAAAACGCATCAGGGTCTCGTGGGTCCAGGGATCGTTGTACAACACCGGCACTTCGACGATACGCGTCTCGATGCTGCGCGCGGCGACCGCCTCCGCTTCCAGTCCGCGCACGGTCTCCAGCAGCGCCTGCGGGGCCAGCCGGTCGGGGTCGAAGCGGACCTGGAACGAGGCGTTGGCCAGGCATACGTCGAGCACCCCGGGCAATTGCAGGGACTCGATGGCGCGGCTGATCGCCATGCCGCGGAAGAAGGCTTCCAGCGACATGGACTCGGCGACCTCGGCGAACAGGTGCTCGTCGCCGCCGAAGCTGTAGCGGATATTCGCGTGCATCTCAGGTCTCCAGGGCGACGGCCCGCTCGGCGAGCCAGGTTTCCAGGGTGCCGGTATCGAACTGCGCGGCCTGCACCCGCGCATCGGCGAGCAGCCAGCGATGCAGCGGCAGGGTGCTGGCCATGCCGGCCAGTTCGGTGCGCTCCAGCGCCTGGCGCGCGCGGGCGAACGCCTCGCTGCGGTCGCGGCCGTGGACGATCAGCTTGGCCAGCAACGAATCGTAGTACGGCGGCACCCGGTAGCCGGGATACAGGTGGCTGTCGACCCGCACGCCCTCGCCCTGCGGCCATGCCAGGCGCTCCACGGTGCCGGGGCTGGGGAAGAAATTGCGCGCCGGATCCTCGGCGTTGATCCGCATCTCCAGCGCCGCGCCGTTCAGGCGGATCTCTTCCTGGCGCCAGGGCAGCGCCTCGCCGGCGGCGATGCGCAGCATGGCCTGGACCAGGTCGATACCGGTGACCATCTCGCTGACCGGATGCTCGACCTGGATACGGGTGTTCATCTCGATGAAGAAGAACTCGCCGCTGTGCGCGTCGAACAGGTATTCCAGGGTGCCCGCGCCACGATAGCCGAGACTCTGCGCCAGGCGCACAGCGCTCTCGCAGAGTGCCTGGCGCTGCGCCCCGTCCAGCGCCGCCGAAGGTGCCTCCTCGAAGACCTTCTGGCGGCGCCGCTGCAGCGAGCATTCGCGTTCGAACAGATGCACCACGCGCTCGCCGTCGCCGAGGATCTGCACTTCGATGTGCCGCGCCTGGCGGATGAAGCGCTCCAGGTACACCGCCGGCGAACCGAAGGCGGCCTGCGCCTCGCGCTGGGCGATGGGGAATTCCCGACGCAGTTCGTCGGCGTCGCGGGCGATGCGGATGCCACGCCCGCCGCCGCCGGCGGAAGCCTTGACCAGCAGCGGGTAGCCGACCTCTTCGGCGCAGGCCAGCGCCGCGTCGAGGTCGTCCAGCTCGCCGGGCGAACCCGGCACCACCGGCACCCCGGCGGCCATCGCGGTGCGTCGCGCCTCGGCCTTGTCGCCCATGCGACGGATGGTCTGCGCGTCCGGGCCGACGAAGACCAGGCCGGCGGCCTGCACCGCCTCGGCGAAGGCGGGGTTTTCCGACAGGAAGCCGTAGCCGGGGTGGATCGAGTCGGCGCCGGTCTCCCGCGCCGCCGCGAGAATCGCCTCGCTGTCGAGGTAACTCTGGTCGGCCCGCGCCGGGCCGATCAGGCGTACTTCGTCGGCCAGCCGCGCGGCCAGCGAATCGCGATCCGCCTCGCTGCACACCGCCACCGTGGGAATGCCCAGGGCCTGGGCGGCGCGGACGATGCGCACGGCGATCTCGCCACGATTGGCCACCAGCAGCTTGTTCAGTCGTTTGTGCATGGCAGGCTCCTCATTCCGCGCTGGCGATCACCGCCAGCACCTGGCCCGGCTCGATGGCCTCGCCATCGGCCACCCGGAACGCCTGGAGCACGCCAGCCTGTCCGGCCTGCACCTCGGAGAACTGCTTCATCACCTCGATCAGCCCGATCACGCTGCCGGCCTCGACCGCCTGCCCGACCTCCGCGTAGGGCGGCGCGTCGGGACTGGCCTTGCGATAGAAGGTGCCGGGCAAGGGGGACTGCACGTTATGTTCGGCCATGACGAATCCTCATTATTCGAACGTTGTAGGAAATGGCAGAAAAAGCCGTTCGCGGGACGGGCGCTCAGCGCGGCGCCTTGATCCGGATGCCCGCCGCCTCCAGGCGCGCGCGGGTGCCGGCGACCAGTTCCAGGGCGCCGGGGGTGTCGCTGTGGATGCACACCGAGTCGAAGGCGATGTCGAGGTCCTCGCCCTCGACGGTGCGTACCTTGCCCTCGCGGCAGGCACGCAGGACCTTGTCGGCGACCTGCCGGGGATCGAGGGCGGCGACCCGCCGGGTGAAGACGATCGAGCCGCTGCGGTCGTAGTCGCGGTCGGCGTAGAACTCACGCACCAGCGGCTGGCCCAGTTCCCGGCCGATGCGCCAGGTGGCCGAGCCCGGCATGCAATAGAGCAGCAGTTCCGGTTCCAGGCGTTGCAGGGTTTCGACGAACAGGCGGGCGGCCGCCTCGTCGCGCGCCAGGTGCATGTACAGCGCGCCGTGGGGCTTGACGTGTTGCAGCGCCAGGCCCTCCAGGCGGGCGAACTCGCGCAGTGCGCCGAGCTGGTAGAGCATGTCGTTGACCAGCTCGATGGCCGGTGCCTGGATGTGCCGGCGGCCGAAGCCGACCAGGTCGCGGAAGCCCGGATGGGCGCCGATGGCCACGCCATGCTCGGCGGCCATCTCCACGGTGCGGCGCATGCTGCTCGGGTCGCCGGCATGGAAGCCGGTGGCGATGTTGGCGCTGCTGATCAGCGGCATGATCGCCGCGTCCACGCCATCGCCGATGGTCCATGGGCCGAAGCCTTCGCCCATGTCGGAATTGAGGTCGACTTCAGTCATTGCCGGCTGGCCTCATCTGTCTTGTTGTGGGATGGGGCCACGGTAAAAGCCGCGGAAGGTATTGGGTAGATTTATTATTCGATAGACTCGTTTCTGAAAAACCGATACCTCCTACGGACGCCCATTCCATGGCCCTGACCCTTCGCCAGGTTCGCTACTTCATCGCCACCGCCGAGTTCGGCCAGATTTCCCAGGCCGCCGTCCACCTGAACATCTCGCAGTCGGCGGTGACCAGCGCGATCCAGGAACTGGAGGCCATGCTCGGCGTCGCCCTGTTCACCCGCACCGCGCAGGGCATGAACCTGACCGACAGCGGCCGGCACTTCCTCAACCATGCGTACTCGATCCAGCGCAGCGTCGACGACGCCCTGGCCAGCCCTCTGCCGGACACCCGTGTCGGCGGCAGTCTGAAGGTCGCCGCCAGCTACACGGTGATGGGCTACTTCCTGCCCCACCACCTGCAACGCCTGGCGCAGTGGTACCCGGAGCTGCGCTTGCAACTGTTCGAAGACGAACGCGCCAGCATCGAGCGCGGCCTGCTCGACGGGCGCTACGACATCGCCGTGCTGCTCACCGGCAACCTCACCGATCCCGGGATCGCCGCCGAGACCCTGTTCAACTCCGAACGCCGCCTCTGGCTGCCGAGCCGCCATCCGCTGGGCGAGAAGGCCAACCTCGGGCTGGCCGACGTGGCCGGCGAGCCGTACATCATGCTCACCGTCGACGAGGCCGGACAGAGCGCGCTGCGTTACTGGGAGCGCAGCGGCCACCGGCCCCGGGTGATCCTCCACACCAGTTCGGTGGAGGCGGTGCGCAGCATGGTCGCCAACGGCTCGGGGGTGGCGATCCTCTCCGACCTGGTGTACCGACCCTGGTCGCTGGAGGGCAAGCGCATCGAGACCCTGTCGCTGGTCGACCCGGTGCCGTCGATGAGCGTCGGCCTGGCCTGGCGCCGCGACGCCGAGCCAAGCGCCGGCATGCGCGCCTTGCGCGAGTACTTCCGCCAGTCGTTCCTCGCCCCGCAACAAAGCAGCAGCCGGCGCTGAACCCGGCGGCTAATCTCTGATCCAACCCAAGGACCACTCAGGACAGGACACTCATGGGTACAGAAGGCTTTTTCGACGGACTGGGCGAGATGCTGGGCAGGGCCATCCGCTTCGTGGTGGACCTGCTTTCCGGCCTGCTGGGCGGCATCTGGAGCGCCATGGACGATTTCCTCCACGGCCTGGCCAGGGCCATCGGCATGGACGCGTCGCTGTTCAGCTTCGTCTTCCTGGTGCTCGGCCTGCTGCTGCTCTACAGCGGCATCCGCGCCTTCATGCGCCGTTCGATCATCGGCGGGATCATCTGGACGGTGCTCGGCCTGATCGTGATGAGCTGGCTTATCCACTGATCGACGCGTCGGCTGTTTCCGCAAAGGCCGAAGGAGCGTTTCGGCAATCCACAGGCGAATTCCGAACCCGCTGCCGACGGCTGGTCTGCAGGGCGTTCCTGTCGTTGCATGGCGTGACATCCGCCTGGAAGTCCCGCCATGTCGTTCCCGCTCCAGTATCTGCCGCGCTGGCTCGCGCCGGCACCGGCCTGCCTGCTCTGCGCCGCCCGCAGCGACCAACCGCCTCGTCCGCTGTGCCGAGCCTGCGCGACCGAGCTGCCCTGGTCGGGCCGGCAATGCCGGCGCTGCGCCCTGTCCCTGCCGCTGGACGGGCAGTTGTGCGGCGAGTGCCTGCGCCGCCCACCGGCCTATGAACAGGTAATAGCGCCCTGGCGCTACGCCTTCCCGCTGGACAGCCTGATCAACCGCTTCAAGCACCAGGCGGCCTGGCCGCTGGGACGGCTGCTCGGCGAACTGCTGGCGGAGCACCTGCGACAACGCTATGCCGAAGGCCTGCCGCGCCCCGTACGCCTGCTGCCGGTCCCGCTGGCGCCACGCCGCGAACGTCGCCGCGGCTTCAACCAGGCGCGGTTGCTCGCCGACTGGCTGGCCGGCGAACTACGCCTGCGCTGCGCACCGCACCTGCTTCGGCGTGTGCTCGACACCCCTGCCCAGCAGGGCCTGGATGCCGCGCTGCGACGGCGCAATCTGCGCCACGCCTTCGCCCTGGCCCCCGGCAAGGAGGTTCGCGGCCTGCACCTGGCGCTGGTCGACGACGTGCTCACCACCGGCGCCACCGCCGAATGCCTCGCCCGCCTGTTGCGCCGGGCGGGCGCGGCGCGGGTCGACGTCTATTGCCTGGCGCGCACGCCGAAGCCCGGCTGATCTGGGCTAGACTGCGGCGCACTCGATACCGGAGACGAACCATGCGCGCGCTGCTGGTCGCGGCCTGCCTGTCGCTGGGCGGCTGCAGCCATTTCGCCGAAGACGACTGGCTGGGCCAGGACAAGGCCCTGCACTTCGCCAGCTCCGCCGCCCTCGCCGCGGCCGGCATGCAGGCGGCCCATGAACGAGGCCTGCGCGGTGGTCGCCAGGCCCGCTTCGGCCTGAGCTTCTCGCTCGCCTTCGGCGTCGGCAAGGAACTCCACGATAGCCGTGCCGCCGGCAGCGGCTGGAGCTGGAAGGACCTGGCCTGGGACGTGGCCGGTTCCGCCGCCGGCTACAGCCTCTACCGGGCCGCGGACTGACGCCCTTGCGTTTTGCCGCGGGCTGTTGGAGCCTTCGCCGTATACGTCCGCTCATAGCGAAGCCTCCATGTCCGCACTCTCCACCCTCGCCCAGCACGTCACCCGCCGCCCGCAACGCATCGCCCTGCTCGCGCAGATCGCCGAACTGGGCTCCATCACCCGTGCGGCGAAGGCCGTGGGCATCAGCTACAAGGGCGCCTGGGACGCCATCGACGAACTGAACAACCTGGCCGACCGCCCGCTGGTCGAGCGCAGCGTCGGCGGCAAGGGCGGCGGCGGCGCGCGGCTGACCGCCGAGGGCGAGCGCCTGCTGGCCCTCTACCGGCGCCTGGAAGCCTTGCAGGCACAGGTGCTGCAGGCCGCCGAGGACGCCGAGGACCTCAACCTGATAGGCCGCCTGATGCTGCGCACCAGCGCGCGCAACCAGTTGCACGGGCGGGTGCTGTCGATCCATGGCGAAGGCTTCCACGACCGCATCGCCATCGAGCTGCCCGGCCAGCAACGCATCGAGGCACTGATCACCCGCGCCAGCACCGAGCAGCTCGAACTCGGCCGCGGCCGTCCGGTGCTGGCGCTGATCAAGGCCGGCTGGCTGGAAGTCGACCTGGAGCCGCGCGACGACCAGCCGAACCAGTTGCACGGCACCCTGGAGGAAATCCTCGCGGCCAAGGCCGGCCCGAGCGAGGTGCGCATCGGCCTGGGCAGCGGCCTGACCCTCTGCGCGCTGCTTTCCGGCGAACGCCTGGCCAGCCTGGGCCTGAAGAAGGGCCGGAAGGTGGTCGTCTCCTTCGACCCGGCCCAGGTCCTGCTCGGCACGCCGCTGTGAACCTGCCGGGGCGCGCCGGCTTGCGTACACTAGGGGACTTTCGAGCCCTGGATGCCCCGTCATGTCCCATCCCTTCGACTCACTGACCCCCGACCTGGTCCTGGATGCCGTGGAAAGCCTCGGCTATCTCAGCGACGCCCGGGTGCTGGCACTCAACAGCTACGAAAACCGGGTCTACCAGGTCGGTATCGAGGACGACGAGCCGCTGATCGCCAAGTTCTACCGGCCGGACCGCTGGAGCGACGCGGCGATCCGCGAGGAACACGCGTTCTCCGCCGAGCTGGCGGAATGCGAGGTGCCGGTGGTGGCGCCGCTGACCCGCGACGGCGAGAGCCTGTTCGGTTTTGCCGGCTTCCGTTTCGCCCTGTTTCCCCGGCGCGGCGGTCGCGCGCCCGAGCCGGGCAATCTCGACCAGCTCTACCGCCTTGGCCAGTTGCTCGGCCGCCTGCACGCGGTGGGGGCCACCCGGCCGTTCGAGCACCGTGAGGCGCTCACCGTGGATAACTTCGGCCACGCCTCGCTGGCCACCCTGCTGGAAGGCGACTTCATCCCCCGCAGCCTGCTGCCGGCCTACGAGTCGGTGGCCCGCGACCTGCTCAGGCGCCTCGACGCGCTGTTCGCCGAAGTGCCCTACCAGCCGATCCGCCTGCACGGCGACTGCCATCCGGGCAACCTGCTGTGCCGCGACGAGGTCTACCACATGGTCGACCTCGACGACTGTCGCATGGGCCCGGCGCTGCAGGACCTGTGGATGATGCTCGCCGGCGAACGCCATGAGCGCCTGGCGCAGATTGCCGAACTGGTCGATGGCTACAACGAGTTCCACGACTTCGACCCACGCCAGTTGCCCCTGCTGGAAGGCCTGCGCAGCCTCCGCCTGATGCACTACAGCGCCTGGCTCGCGCGGCGCTGGGACGATCCGGCGTTCCCGCCGAGCTTCCCCTGGTTCGGCAGCGAGCGCTACTGGGGCGAGCAGGTGCTGGTGCTGCGCGAACAACTGGCGGCGCTGGACGAGGAACCGCTGCGGCTGTTCTGAGCGCGCTCTCCGTACAGGGCGAATGGCGCGTAGCGCCATTCGCCCGTTTCTATCCACAGCCCCTCGGCGGCTCCCGCAAGTGTGCCGGTGCTTTTCCGCGGAAACTGTGCGCAGACAAGCTCGCCGCCCCCCTACTAGAATTCACAGGTCACTCGCGCGTGCGTTCGATGCACGGCCACTCCTACCTGCCTGACGTTTCAAGGATTCTCCATGGCGACCGCCAACCTCCGTCGGGGCTATGTCCTCGGCCTGACGGCTTATGTGATCTGGGGACTGTTCCCGCTCTACTTCAAATTGCTCGAACGCATCCCCGCGGTGGAAATCATCGTCCAGCGCGCGGTCTGGTCGGCCCTGTTCGGCGCCGTCCTGCTGCTGTTCTGGAAGCACCCGGGCTGGTGGCGCGAGTTGCGCCAGAACCCGAGGCGCTTCGTGGTGCTGGCCGCCAGCGGGCTGCTGATCGCCAGCAACTGGATGACCTACGTCTGGGCGGTGAACAACGGCCACATGCTCGAGGCCAGCCTGGGCTACTACATCAACCCGCTGATCAACGTGATGCTCGGCATGCTCCTGCTCAAGGAGCGCCTGCGTCCCTTGCAATGGCTGGCGGTGGCCCTGGCCTCGCTGGGCGTGGCGCAGCAGGTCTGGCAACTCGGCAGCCTGCCCTGGGTGTCGCTGGTACTGGCGCTGACCTTCGGCTTCTACGGCCTGATCCGCAAGCAGGCGCCGGTCGCCGCGCTGCCCGGACTGGTGGTGGAAACCTGGCTGCTGCTGCCGCTGGCGCTGGTCTGGCTGCTGTTGTTCGCCGACGGGCCGACCAGCGAAGCGGCGTTCTGGAGCACCCCCGAAGCCTTGTGGGTGGTTGCCGCGGGCCCGGTGACGCTGGTTCCGCTGGTCTGCTTCAACGCCGCGGCGCGCCACCTGCCCTACGCCACCCTGGGCTTCCTGCAATACCTGGCGCCGACGCTGGTCCTGCTGCAGGCGATCCTGCTGTTCGGCGAGCATCTGGATTCCAGCCGCCTGACCGCCTTCGCCTTCATCTGGCTCGCCCTGGCCGTCTACAGCCTCGACGCCTGGCGCAGCCTGCGCCGCCTGCCGCAGCCGGGCTGACGTTATCCCCAGGCTTGCGGAACTCCGCAAGCCTGGCGAAAAAACACGCACTCCTTCCTATCCCCCGCCAATACTGACGTTCAGCGATCCACCCCAGGCTTTTCCACAGGATCATGCACGCACTTTGTGCATAGACCTGCTTCTCCTATCCGCAGGCACGTGGATAACTCTTCGGAAGAGGCCCTGCAAAGCGCCTGATCAGTCTTTGAGCACACCTCTGCTGGCCAGTCTTACCAATGGTTACAGCGATATACACAAGGCTTACCCACAAAGCTGCCCAAGGCTTTTGTGAGCAACTGTGGATGAACCAGAAAAGCCATCGATCAAAAAACGTACGGACACCTGGACTACCGATGGATAAAGGCCTGCATGGATTCTTCCCCGGCTTACCCACAGACTGCTCCACGTTATTTGTGCACAGGGGCAAAGATAGCGGCGAAGGTTAATCCACAAGCAAAAGCACAAGAGAGGCTGCTCAGAAAACGAGCAAACCCTTGTATCGCCCATGGATAGAGGCCTGCAAGCTTATCCACACAGAATATCCACAGGCTGGTCCACCTGGTTTGGGAATAACCGCAACGCCGCTGGTCAAAAAACGCGCTATGATCCCAAAGCCTCGCGGCGCCTGGGCTTCAGGGTTTCACCCAAGGTTTTTCCACAGGCCCGTCCCCGGCTTTCCTGAACAACTTCAGGAGGCTTCCAGCACCAACTCCACCATCAGGTCGTCGGCGAGGTCTTCCAGGCGCTCGCGCAGGGTATCCAGCGGCAGCGTCAGGGGCACCGCCAGCAGCGCCTCGGCGTGGAACAGCGGTTCGCTGCTCATTGGCGCGGGGCGCACCTCGGTGGCCAGGCTCTCCAGGTTCACCCCATGCTCGGCGAGCAGCCGGGTGATGTCGCGGACGATACCGGGCCGGTCGTTGCCCACCAGGTCGAGTCGGATCGGTTTCCAGCTGCACACCGGCTCGATCCCGCTTTCCGCCAGCAGCACACGGATGCCATGTTTGGACAAGCCTTGCAGGCCCTCGACCAGTTCGTCGTAGCCTTCCGCCGGCACGGCCACCCGCAGGATCCCGGCGAACTGTCCGGCCATCCGCGACATGCGGCTTTCCAGCCAGTTGCCGCCGTGGGAAGCAATGCATTGGGCGATGCGCTCGACCAGGCCGGGATGGTCGGTGGCGATCACGGTCAGGACCAGGTGATCCATGAGCTTGCCTCCTGCTGGGACGAATGGGAGTTCAGAGCTGCAGCCAGTAAGTGTAGAACTGTTCGTCACGGACATAGCCGAGGCGCTCGTAGAGCGACTGCCCGGCATGGTTGGTCTTCGCCGTCTCCAATTGCAGGCCGCAGGCGCCCATGCTTTCGGCGAAACGCCGGGCCTGGTTCATCAGGGCCTCGCCGACGCCCTGGCGGCGCGCCTCCGGGCGAACGAAGAGATCGCTGAGCAGCCACGAAGGTCGTAGCGCCAGCGAGGCGAACAGCGGATAGAGTTGGACGAAGCCCAGCGCCCGCGCCTCGGCGTCCCTGGCCAGGAACAGGGTCGAGTCGCCCTGGCGCAGGCGCTCGGCGAGGAATGCGCGGACCTGTTCTTCCGGCGCCGGCACTTCGTAGAAGTCGAGGTAGGCGGAAAACAGCGGAACCAGGTCGGCGAGATCGGCGAGGGATGCTGCATGGACGGGCATGGCGAGGCTCCTGGGGCGATTCCGGGAGTATAGGCAAGGCGCTCAGGGCGCATTGAAACATCCTGCGACGCCGCGCCGCAGTTGGGTTCGAAAGAAATCGTGTACTGTTTTCAGATTTATCTGGAACAAAGTACAGTTTTTTTGCGAACATTGAGCCTGGCCAACGTGACCGTGAAGCGTCATCCAGTCGTAACGCGACGCGTAACCACTGATTTTTCCCGCGGCATCATGTAGTATGCCGCGGCTCGGACTACAAGGCCGTGCGGCCCGGGTCCAGAGCTGGTCTAGAGCAGAGTGAGGCAAACAATGACTGAACGCGTTCAAGTCGGTGGCCTGCAGGTCGCCAAAGTCCTGTTCGACTTCGTGAACAACGAAGCCATCCCCGGAACCGGCGTCTCTGCCGACTCGTTCTGGACCGGTGCGGAGGCCGTGATCAACGACCTCGCACCGAAGAATAAAGCCCTGCTCGCCAAGCGCGACGACCTCCAGGCCAAGATCGACGGCTGGCACCAGGCTCGCGCCGGCCAGACCCATGACGCCGCGGCCTACAAGGCCTTCCTCGAGGAAATCGGCTACTTGCTGCCCGAGGCGGAGGACTTCCAGGCCGGCACCCAGAACGTCGACGACGAGATCGCCCGCATGGCCGGCCCGCAGCTGGTGGTGCCGGTGATGAATGCGCGCTTCGCCCTGAACGCCTCCAACGCCCGCTGGGGTTCGCTGTACGACGCGCTCTACGGCACCGACGTGATCAGCGAGGAAGGCGGCGCGGAGAAGGGCAAGGGCTACAACAAGGTTCGCGGCGACAAGGTCATCGCCTTCGCTCGCGCCTTCCTCGACGAGGCCGCGCCGCTGGAGTCCGGCTCCCATGTCGACGCCACTTCCTACAGCGTGAAGAACGGCGCGCTGGTCGTGGCGCTGAAGAACGGCAGCGAAACCGGCCTGAAGAACGCCGGCCAGTTCCTTGCCTTCCAGGGCGATGCCGCCAAGCCGCAGGCCGTGCTGCTCAAGCACAACGGCCTGCACTTCGAAATCCAGATCGACCCCAGCAGCCCGATCGGCCAGACCGACGCCGCCGGCGTGAAGGACGTGCTGATGGAAGCCGCCCTCACCACCATCATGGACTGCGAGGACTCGGTCGCCGCGGTCGACGCCGACGACAAGGTAGTGATCTACCGCAACTGGCTGGGCCTGATGAAGGGCGACCTGGCCGAGGAAGTCAGCAAGGGCGGCACGACCTTCACCCGCACCATGAACCCGGACCGCGTCTACACCGGGGCCGACGGCTCCGAACTGACCCTGCACGGCCGCTCGCTGCTGTTCGTGCGCAACGTCGGCCACCTGATGACCAACGACGCGATCCTCGACAAGCACGGCAACGAAGTGCCGGAAGGCATCCAGGACGGCCTGTTCACCAGCCTGATCGCCATCCACAACCTGAACGGCAACACCAGCCGCAAGAACAGCCGCACCGGCAGCGTGTACATCGTCAAGCCGAAGATGCACGGCCCGGAAGAAGCCGCCTTCACCAACGAGCTGTTCGGCCGCGTCGAGGACGTCCTCGGCCTGCCGCGCAACACGCTGAAGGTCGGCATCATGGACGAGGAACGCCGCACCACCGTGAACCTGAAGGCCTGCATCAAGGCGGCCAAGGATCGCGTGGTGTTCATCAACACCGGCTTCCTCGACCGCACCGGCGACGAGATCCACACCTCCATGGAAGCCGGCGCCGTGGTGCGCAAGGGCGCCATGAAGTCGGAGAAGTGGATCGGCGCCTACGAGAACAACAACGTCGATGTCGGCCTGGCCACCGGCCTGCAAGGCAAGGCGCAGATCGGCAAGGGCATGTGGGCCATGCCCGACCTGATGGCCGCCATGCTCGAGCAGAAGATCGGCCACCCGCTGGCCGGCGCCAACACCGCCTGGGTCCCGTCGCCGACCGCCGCCACCCTGCACGCCCTGCACTACCACAAGGTCGACGTGTTCGCCCGCCAGGCCGAGCTGGCCAAACGCACCCCGGCCTCGGTGGACGACATCCTGACCATCCCGCTGGCACCGAACACCAACTGGACCGCGGAAGAGATCAAGAACGAGGTGGACAACAACGCCCAGGGCATCCTCGGCTATGTAGTGCGCTGGATCGACCAGGGGGTCGGCTGCTCCAAGGTACCGGACATCAACGACGTCGGCCTGATGGAAGACCGCGCCACCCTGCGTATCTCCAGCCAGTTGCTGGCCAACTGGCTGCGCCACGGCGTGATCAGCCAGGAGCAGGTGGTCGAGAGTCTCAAGCGCATGGCCGTGGTGGTCGACCGGCAGAACGCCAGCGACCCGTCCTACCGGCCGATGGCGCCGAACTTCGACGACAACGTCGCGTTCCAGGCAGCCCTGGAACTGGTGGTGGAAGGCACGAAGCAGCCGAACGGCTACACCGAGCCGGTCCTGCATCGCCGGCGTCGCGAGTTCAAGGCGAAGAACGGGCTGTAGGCCGTTCGCCGCAGCGCAACGAAAAGCCGCCCCGAGGGGCGGCTTTTTCGTGGCGGACGGGTCGCGGATACGGCGGATATCGCGAGGGATCGTTTGTTCTGCCGGCACGTCGCTTGAAGCCTGAAGCCAGCTCAAGCTTCAAGCGACTTCCTCCCCCGGTTGTTAACTGCCAGAAGTTGCGAGCGATATAGACCGTAGGGCGATATTCGCCCTACTCCACGCTCTCCCCCGGCATCACCCGCCCAAGGCACGCGGCTTGCCGCCAGCTACTGCGCCATCCTGCGCAACGCCTCGCCATCCAGCCGGTAACGCACCCACTCGTCCTGCGGCAGCGCGCCGATGGAGCGGTAGAAGTCGATGGCCGGCTGGTTCCAGTCCAGCACGCTCCACTCCAGGCGTCCGCAGTCGTTGGCCACGGCCTCGCGGGCTAACTCGCGGAGCAGCCGGCGACCGGCGCCAACGCCACGGTACTCCGGGGTGACGTAGAGATCTTCGAGGTAGATGCCGTTGCGTCCCAGCCAGGTCGAGTAGCTGTAGAAGTACACCGCATAACCGATCGGCCGGCCCTCGCTCAGGCACATCAGCGCGCGGGTCGGCGAGCCTTCGGCGAACAGGCTGCGGCGGATGCCTTCGACATCGGTGACCACCTCGTGGCGGGCCCGCTCGTAGTCGGCCAGTTCGATGATGAAGGCAAGGATCTGTTCGGCGTCGGCCGGTACGGCGGGACGGATTTCGAGCGTCATGGGCAACCTTCCGATGAGAAACCCGGCCATCCTAGTGCGGCTGATAAGATGCATGAAGTGCATTCTTCTCATCGGCAACTGAATATCATGCATCCACTGCTGCGCCGTCTCGATCTCAACCTGCTGCTGGTGTTCGACTCCCTGTATCGCCACCGCAACGTCGGTACCGCCGCCGGCGAGCTGGCGATCAGCGCCTCGGCCTTCAGCCATGCGCTGGGGCGCCTGCGCCAGGGACTGGACGACGAGTTGTTCCTGCGCCAGGGCAACCGCATGCAGCCGACCCAGCGCGCCGAGCACCTGGCCGGCGCGGTGGCCGCCGCCCTGCGTGCCCTGGGCGAGGGACTCGAGGAATGGCGGCCGTTCGTGCCGGGACAGAGCCAGCGCACTTTCGTCTTCGCCACCACCGACTACACCGCCTTCGCCCTGCTCCCGTCGCTGATGGCCCGCCTGCAGCACAGCGCGCCCGGGGTGCGCCTGCGCCTGGTCAATGCCGAGCGCAAGCTGTCGGTGGAAGCCCTGGCCAGCGGGCGGATCGATTTCGCCCTCGGCTACGACGAGGAACACGAGCGCCTGCCAGAAGGAATCCAGGCCCATGACTGGTTCGCCGACCGCTACGTGGTGGTGGCGCGCCGCGACCACCCGCGCCTCGCCGGGGCACCGACGCTGGAGGGCTACCTGGCCGAGCGGCATGCGGTGGTGACGCCGTGGAACGAGGACAGCGGCGTGATCGACCGGCTGCTGGCCCGCTCCGGCCTGCGTCGCGAAGTGGCGGTGCAACTGCCGACGGTGCTCGCGGCGCTGTTCCTGGCAGGCTCCACCGATTTCCTGCTCACCGCTCCCCGACATGCCGCCCAGGCCCTGGCGGAAGCCGCCGGCCTCGCCCTGTATCCCGCCCCGTTCGACATTCCGCCCTACGTGCTGCGGCTCTACAGCCACGTCCAGCATGTCGGGCGTGACGCCCATGCGTGGATGATCGGGCAGTTGAAGGGCCTGGACATTTCCCGGACAGGCTGAGCTTCACGCCGCGCACCGTCGACGGGCGTCGCGGTAACACTGGGCACAATTATTGTGCACAATTTTCCCAATACGGCCTCCTGGCCGCCCCGTTTTTTCCCCTCCCTCTCATCCTTCAGCATAAACCTATGAATCGGTTAGAAATTCTTACCTGATCGAAGCGACAGCTTTTTCCCAAGCGGTTTCAGGGGCTTGCCGCCGAAAGGCCGGTTTCCACAGAGCGCGGAAAATCCGGTCGAGGAACGGTTGGCACATAACTGGCTTAAATATTCGAAATTCTTGTATACAAAAATAACAGACGAACCCGACCTCGCGCCGAGTTCTTCCGACTGCCGGAGGAGACCGCCATGTCCAGCACCCCGAAGCCGCCCGCCGCGCCCCGCGAGTTTTCCCCCTCGCTGCTCGACCTCGGCACCCTGGAAAGCCTCGACCATCTGCCGCGGGCCGGCCAGAGCGCAGCCGAGTTCTCCGCCGCGATGCTCGACCTGGGCACTCCGGCCAGTCTCGACTGCCTGCCCCGCGCCGGGCTGCGCGCAGCGGAGTTCTCGGCGGCGCGCCTGGACCTGGGCACTCCCGCCAGTCTCGATTGCCTGCCCCGCGCCAGCCATCACGCCGGCAGCGAACTGCCGCCGCTGAGCCCGCGCCTGTACAGCGCCGACCTCGCCCCGAGCAAGGCCGAAGGGCGTCGCTGGGGACGCTACAGCCTGTTCGCGCTGTGGACCAACGACGTGCACAACATCGCCAACTACTCCTTCGCCATCGGCCTCTTCGCCCTCGGCATGAGCGGCGCGCAGATCCTCGCCGCGCTGGCCCTGGGCGCGCTGATGGTCTACGGGCTGATGAACCTGTCCGGCTACATGGGCCAGAAGACCGGCCTGCCCTACCCGGTGATGTGCCGGATCGCCTTCGGCATCCATGGCGCGCAGCTTCCCGCGTTGATCCGCGCGGTGATCGCCATCGCCTGGTTCGGCATCCAGACCTATCTCGCCTCGATCGTCCTGCGCGTCCTGCTGACGGCGATCTGGCCGGGCCTCGCGGCCTACGACCAGGATGCGATCCTCGGCCTGTCGAGCCTGGGCTGGGCGACCTTCGTCGCCATCTGGTGCGTGCAACTGCTGATCTTCGCCTACGGCATGGAGATGGTGCGTCGCTACGAATCCTTCGCCGGACCGGTGATCCTGCTCACCGTCGCCGCCCTCGCCGCCTGGATGTACCTGCGCGCCGGCGCCTCCATCGCCTGGTCCAGCGGCGACCCCATGAGCGGTTCGCAGATGTGGCTGAAGATCTTCGGCGGCGCGGCGTTCTGGGTCACCCTCTACGGCACCATGATCCTGAATTTCTGCGATTTCGCCCGCGGCTGCCCGGACAAGCGCACCATCAGCGTCGGCAACTTCTGGGGGCTGCCGGTGAATATCCTGCTGTTCGGCCTGTTCGCGGTGGTGCTCGCCGGCGCCCAGTTCAGGATCGACGGCCAGCTCATCCAGAGCCCCACCGACATCGTCGCGGCGATCCCCGACACCGCCTTCCTGGTGCTGGCCAGCCTGGCGCTGCTGATCGTCACCGTGGCGGTGAACATCATGGCCAACTTCGTCGCCCCGGCCTACGTGCTCACCAACCTGGCGCCGAACCTGCTGAACTTCCGCCGCGCCGGGCTGATCAGCGCGACCATCGCGGTACTGATCCTGCCCTGGCACCTGTACAACAGCCCCGGGGTGATCCTCTACTTCCTCGGCGGCCTCGGCGCGCTGCTCGGCCCGCTGTACGGGATCATCATGGTCGACTACTACCTGGTGCGCAAAGGCCGGGTGAACCTGCCGGAGCTGTACACCGAGAGCCGCGCCGGCGCCTACCACTACGCGCGCGGGGTGAATCCGCGAGCCATCGCCGCCTTCGTCCCGGCGGCGATCATCTCCACCCTGTTGGCGCTGCTGCCGGCGTTCGCCGAACTGTCGCCGTTCTCCTGGTTCTTCGGCGCCGGCCTGGCGGGTCTGATCCACTACGCCCTGGCCAACCGCCGCGCGGCGTACCGCGAGGTGTCCGGCGAAGCGATCGCGGTGGACAGCGTGCAGCACTGAAGGGCGCCCGGCCGGCGCGGGCCAGCTAAGCCGGCAGCAACGCCCGCAGTTCCTCCTCGATCGCGTCGAGGGCATCCACCGAACGCTCGGCGCGGGCCACGCCGACCGCGCCCTCCAGCGCCGCGAGAATCAACCAGGCGCGCGAGCCGGCGGCCTTCTCCGCCATGCCGTCGGCGCGCAACGCGCGCTCGATGCCGGCGTGCCATGCGCGCAGCGCGCGGCGGCACTCGGCATGCACCGGGGCCAGCTCGGCATCGATGCTCAAGGTAGTGGAAAACACCGGGCAGGCTTCCTCGAAAGCCGATCGCTCCAGCCAGCCGCGCAGGGTCGCGGTGAATTCGCGCAGGACGTTGCGCGCGTGGGGCGCCGTGGCGCCGGCACGGTCGAGGAAGGTCTCGACCTCGGCGCCGACGAAGCCGATCGCCGCGCTGGCGATCTGCGGCTTGCCCTGGGGGAAGTAGTGATAGAGCGAACCTTTCGGCGCCTCGGCGCGGGCGATGATGTCGCTCAGCCCGGTACCGAAGTAGCCGCGGCTGGCCAGCAGCGAGGCGGTGGCATGGACGATCCGTTCGGCGGCATTGGACTTCTTCGGCAAACCTGACTCTCCAACTCACGGCAGACGAGCGGGCAAGCATGCCCGAGCCTCAGGGTAGATGAAACACACCGCTGGCGCTGGCCACCAGGCGCTCGCCGCTGTGCAGCCGGGCCGAGGCGAAGGCCATGCGCTGGCCGAGCTTGTCGACCCGGGTATGCACCTCCAGCCAATCGCCGACCCGCGCGACGCCGCAGAAGTCCAGGCGCAGGCCGACGGTCACCATCGGCTGCGGCGGCTCGCGGGAAAACGCCATGGCGTAGCCGAGGCCGACGTCGGCCAGGGTCGAGAGCAGGCCGCCGTGGGCGCTGCCGCCGTGATTGCAGTGCTTCTCTTCGATGCGCAGCGCCACCACCAGTTGGCGCTGCGCATCGCGCCGGCAGAAGAAGGGGCCGAGCAGGTCGAGCAACGGGCTGCTGCGGAACAATGGCTGGAATCCTTCGGGGACGTTCATGGCGGGCTCGCCCAGGTTTTATATAGACTGGTCTAGATAAGATAGTCCCGAACGACATCCTCGCCAGCCACGTACGGGTCTTATCCGCTCGCTGAATGGGCGTGCATAAAGAGGGCGCCGAGGCGCCCCTGGCCGCTTCAGCGACTCATCGGCCCGCGGACCGGCTGCTCGCGCCCATGACTGGTGGCGCTCAACGGCGCGCCGGCCTCGCCCAGCACCTTGCGCTGTTCGGCCACCGGCGTCTGCGCGCTGGCGTTCTCGAAACGCGCCAGGCGCTGGAACACCGGCAGGGCGAAGGCGTCGGCCAGCAGGCGCGCCAGGCGCGGCCAGCGCTCGCCGTCGACCTGATAGCGCGCCAGTTGGGCATTGCGGAACAGGCAGGCGATGGCGACATCGGCGATGGACAGCTCGCCGAGCAGCCAGCCCCGCTCCGGCGTCCGCCCTTCCAGGTAGGCGCAGACCGAAGGCAGGTCCTCGTCGTAGGTGCGCTGCAGGACCGCCTGGTCAGGCTCGCGCTTCCAGATCCCGCGATTGATCACCTGCTGGTGGAACAACTGCCAGATGATCACCTGGCCCAGCCGCGAATCGGCGTACTCCTCCAGCCAGCGGGCCTGGGCGCGCTGGCCGAGATCGACGGGATACAGGCTCGGCTGCGGATAGCGCTCTTCCAGGTACTGGCAGATCACGCTGGAATCGTTGAGGACGAAGTCGCCGTCCACCAGCACCGGTATCTGCCGCAACGGACTGAGGCGCTCGAAGGCCTCGTCGCCGAAGAACGGCACGATGGGGTCGATGCGGTAGGCGACGCCTTTCAGCTCCAGCAGCACCAGTACCTTGCGCACATAGGGGGATAGATAGGAACCGATGATCAGCAAAGGTTCGGCCACGACGAGACTCCTGTTCTTGTTATCGGAACGCCGATCCTCCGGCAAACCACCGGGGCGACTCAAGTGGCTTCCCGACGGACGCCAATTGCAGGGATAGTCGCACTTTGCGATCATTTGCGAATAATTCTCGTTTTTCCATTCGATCCCGTTACGGGATGGGGAGCGTCCGTGGCGGCGGGTGAAGTCAGCAACAGCGAATTCGTGGGTAGCCTGTACCGGGACCACCGCGGCTGGCTGCTCGCCTGGCTGAACCGCAACCTCGGCTGCCGCCAGCGCGCCGAAGACCTCAGCCAGGACACCTTCGTCCGCCTCCTCGGCCGCCCGGAGCTGCCCGGCCTGCGCGAACCGCGTGCGTTCCTGGCGAAGGTGGCGCGCGGCCTGCTGATCGACCACTTCCGCCGCGCCGCCCTGGAGCAGGCCTATCTCGCCGAACTGGCGCTGGTTCCGGAAGCGGAGCAGCCTTCGGCCGAAGAGCGGTACCTGATCCTCGAGGACCTGCGCGAGATCGACCGCCTGCTCGGCACGCTGTCGCTGAAGGCGCGCAGCGCGTTCCTCTACAACCGCCTGGACGGCATGCCACACGCCGAGATCGCCGAGCGTCTCGGGGTCTCGGTGCCGCGCGTGCGCCAGTACCTGGCCCAGGGCCTGCGCCAGTGCTACATCGCCCTCTACGGGGAACCGCGATGAACCCCGACGAGCGCCAGACAGCAGTGCACGCGCGGGTGCTCGACGAAGCCATCGCCTGGCAGTTGCTGCTCGATTCCGGCGAGGCTCATCCCGACGACCACCGCGCCTTCCACCGCTGGTACGCGGCGCATCCCGAACACGAACGCGCCTGGGAACAGCTCGGCGGCCTCGACCGGCACCTGGCGAGAGCCGCCAACGGGCCGGCGCGCAACGCCCTGCTGTCCGGCAACGCACGCTTCAAGCGGCGCCTGCGCCGGCTCGGCGGCAGCGCCCTGGGACTGCTGCTGGCGCTGGGCGTCGGGCTCGGCGTGGCCAACCGCTACGTCCCGGTCCGCTACCTGCTGGCCGACGCCTACAGCGCCACCGGCGAGCAGCGCGAGCTGACCCTCCCCGACGCCACCCATGTGCGCCTGAACAGCCGCAGCGCCATCGATGTCCGCTTCGACGGCGAACGCCGCCAGGTCGTGCTGCTGGCCGGCGAGATCCTGGTGGAAACCGCCCATGGCGACCCGCGCCCCTTCGTGGTCAGCAGCGCCGACGGCGACATGCGCGCCCTCGGCACGCGCTTCCTGGTCCGTCGCGAGGAGCCCGGTACGCGCCTCACCGTATTGCAGTCGGCGGTGGCCGCGCGCGCGGAAACGCTCAGCGAAGAACGTGTGATCAAGGAAGGCCAGCAGGTGCTGATCCTGCCGCAAGGCCTGCAGGCCAGCGCAGCGGCTCCGGCCCTGGCCGGCGCCTGGGCGCAGGGCATGCTGGTGGTGGAGAACGCCCGGCTGGCCGACCTGGTGGCGGAACTGGGGCGCTACTCGCCGGCACTGCTGCGGGTCGACCCGAGCATCGCCGACCTGCGCGTCACCGGCAGTTTCCCGCTGAAGGACACCCGCCTCGCCCTCCAGGCCCTGGAGCCGAGCCTGCCGGTACGCAGCGTGAGGCACAACGCCTGGTGGTTCGAAGTGGTGCCACGCTGAACCGAACGGGTCGCGAAAAATTTTTTCCGCCGGCCCTATCACTTTTTCCGACTCGTCCGGCAAGGAGGCATTGAGACTCGTTTCCATCCAGGAGCCCCGCACATGCCCCGCCCGACGTTCCGTCCCGGCCTGCTCGCCATCGCCATCGCCCTTGCCGTTCCCGCACCGTTCCTCCACGCCGCCCCGGCCGAACAGGCCAGCGTGCGCGACTACCGCATCGCCGCCGGGCCGCTGGCGGGCACCCTGAACCGCATCGCGGCCCAGGCCGGCCTGGTCCTCACCCTGGACCCGGCGCTCGCCGAAGGACGCAGCGCCCACGCCGTGCAAGGTCGCTTCGACGCGCCCGGCGCATTGCGCGAAGCGCTCAGGGGCAGCGGCCTGGAGCTGGTGGAAAACGCCGGCGGCACCTACAGCCTGCGCAAGGTGCCGGAAGACACGCTGTCGTTGCAGGCGATGACGGTCAGCGGCGCCGAGGAAGACCCACTGGGGCCGACCAGCGGCTACGTGGCCAAGCGCAGCATGACCGGGACCAAGACCGATACGCCGATCCTCGAAACCCCGCGCTCGATCTCGGTGGCGACCCGCCAGCAGATGACCGACCGCGCCGTGCACAACCTCGACGACGCGGTGCGCTACATGCCCGGCGTCGTCGCCAGCAGCTTCGGCAGCGACACCCGCTCCGACTGGTTGAAGGTACGCGGCTTCAAGCCGACCCAGTTCCTCGACGGCCTGCCGATGGCGGTCGGTGTCTACAACAACCCGAAGCTGGAAACCTGGAACCTGGAGCGTGTCGCCCTGTTGCGCGGCCCGGCCTCCTCGGTCTACGGCCAGACCCCGCCGGGCGGCATGCTCGACATGGTCAGCCTGCGTCCGCAGAACGTCGCCAGTCACGAGGTGAAGGCCGAGGTCGGCAACTACAACCACAAGCAGGTCAGCTTCGACAGCACCGGCCCGCTCGACGACGAGGGACGCTTTCTCTACCGCGTCTCCGGGGTGGTGCGCGACAGCAACACCCAGGTCGATCATATCGACGACAAGCGCTACAACATCGCCCCGAGCCTGACCTGGAACATCGACGACGACACCCGGCTGACCTTCCTCGGCCAGTTCAACCGCGACGATACCGGCATCACCAGCCAGTTCCTGCCGCTGCGCGGGACCAAGTACGACGCGCCGTTCGGCAAGGTTTCCCACCACAAGAACCTCGGCGATCCGGACTGGGAATACTACGACCGCACCTACTACTGGCTGGGCTACGCCTTCGAGCGGCGGATCAACGACGTCTGGCAGTTCCGCCAGAACCTGCGCTACCTGCGCAACGACCTGTCGTTCCAGGCGCTGACCCCAGCCGGTTATTACGCTGCCGCCAGCGACGACGGTACCCTGCAGCGCACCAGCACATCAGTGGACGAGGACGTCAGCCAGTTCGTGGTGGACAACAACTTCCAGGCCGACTTCGACACCGGCGCGCTGCGCCACACCCTGCTGCTGGGCCTGGACCATAACAGGACCACCAACGAATACACCTCGATCTTCGGCTTCGAGGTACCGCCGACCAACATCAACAATCCGATCTACGGCCAGCCGATTCCCAAGCCGCCGCGTTCCGATGCGTACTACGACTACAAGCAGAAGACCTACCAGACCGGCCTCTACATCCAGGACCAGATCGCCCTCGACAACTGGCGCCTGACCCTCGGCGGGCGCGAAGACTGGGTGCACACCGGCGCCACCTTCTACAACAAGGGCGACGCCACCAATACCAGCCGCGACAAGAAGTTCAGCGGCAACGCGGCGCTCAGCTACATCTTCGACAATGGCGTGGCGCCCTACATCTCCTACGCCGAGTCGTTCCAGCCCACCACTGGCGCCGATATGAACAGCACCAGTTCGCTGAAGCCGACCGAAGGCAAGCAATGGGAAATCGGCGTGAAGTACCAGCCGGTGGGCTCCGACTCGCTGTTCACCGCCGCGGTCTATGACCTGCGCCAGGAGAACGTCAGCGTGTCGCAGAACATAGGCGGCACGCCGGTCACTTCGCAGACGGGCGAAGTGAAGGTCTCCGGGATTGAGCTGGAAGCCACCAGCAACGTCACCGAAAACCTGAAGATGATCGGCGCCTATAGCTACACCGACACCGAAGTGAAAAAAGGCCAGTACGCAGGCAACCGCCTGCAACAGGCGCCGCGCAACCAGGCCTCGCTATGGGCCGACTACACCTGGCACGAGGGTGCGCTCAACGGTTTCAGCGTAGGTGCCGGCGCCCGCTACGTAGGCTCGACCTACGGCGACCAGGCCAACACCTACGACGGCTACGCCGGCTCGTACACCCTGTACGACGCCGCCGTGCGCTACGACCTGGGCCAATTGAACGGCAGCCTGAAAGGCGTCAGCGTGGCGGTCAATGCCAACAATCTGTTCAACAAGGATTACCTGGCGTCCTGCGACGGCTACTACTGCTACTACGGCGACCAGCGCAGCGTGGTGGGCAGCGTCAGCTACAAGTGGTGAGCGACGCGTCACGGGTGTGCAACGGCGGATAACCGCTTCGCGGTTACTCGCCCTGCCGCAGAACGTACCTTCCGGGCACCGGATGCCCTCCTCCCGCCTGAGGGAGAGGGCCGGGATATCGGCAGCCGGCGCAATGGGGAGGACCCTGCATTCCGGGCGCCGGAGATCATCGTTCACCCCGCGATCCGACCCCACAGCGCGCTGGCGTCGTCGTGGATCTTGAAACGCGGGAACGCCAGGGCCTGGTCGTCGCCCTGTTCGATCTCGCGCAACTCGTCGAGCAGGGCGCTCACTCCGACGTCCTCGAGGCGCCGCAGCAACTGCTCGTCGGTATAGCGGCGGAAAGGCTCGACCAGCCGGTCGAAGCCGTCGGTCATCAGCACGAAAGAGCGCAACGCGGCGAGCGGCAGGGTCTCGCGCTGCACCTGGCCGAGCCAGCGATCGCTTATGTCCAGCGCCCAGTAGCCCTCGGGCTTGTTCATCAGCTGGCGGTTCTGCCGCACGCGCGGGCGGCTGGCCTTGAACAGTTCGGCGTGGTCCCACTGCGGGTGCTCCTCGCGCATCCGGCAGAAATGCGCCAGCGATTGCCGGTCCAGTTCGTGCAGGGCCGATTCGCCGAAGCTGCGCACCTGGCCGTCGGCGCCTTCGACGAGGATCCGGCTGTCGCCGATGTTGAGCAGTTCGACCTCGCCGCCGCGAATCCGCAGCAGGCTCAGGCAGGCCGCCGGCATGTCTTCGAGGTCGTGCCAGTCGCGGCCGCTCTGCGCGCGGAAGTCGCCCTGGATATCGTTGAGCAGGCGCCGCAGCAGGGTCTCGCTGGATTGCTCGGGCTCGACTTCCAGCAGCAACCGCAGGTGCCGGTCCACCGCCTGGGCCAGCCAGCGCGCGTCGCTTTCCACGCCCAGCACGCTGCGGCCGATGCTGGTGGCACCGTCGATCACCCAGGCGGCCTGCGCCGTGCAACCCAGCGCATCGTCGTTCACCGCGCCCCCGCGCGGCATTCCGCCCCGAGTATTTCCACTGTGGGCATTCGCAGTTCCTCCTATGCTCAATGGCTTGCCAGAATAGCAAGACAGGGCCTTTCCACGTCCCGCCCGTCGTTCGAGGAGAATTGCATGCGTTGCCTGTCATCCCCGTTGCTGGGCCTGCTTGTCGGCCTGTCGCTGAATGGCGCCGCCCTGGCGGGCGAGCAGTATTACCCGCTGGACAAGGGCTCCGCGCCCTACGCGGTCGCGCCCACCGCCCAGGGACCGGTATGGTTCGGCGCCGCCGGCGGGCACGCACTGGGCCGGCTCGATCCGACCAGCGGCGCGAGCGTGCAGGTGCCGCTCGGCGAAGGCGCGCGGCCGCGAGCCATCGTCAGCGACGAGAGCGGCAACGCCTGGGTGCTCGACAGCGGCCTCGACGCCATCCTCCGCGTCGGCGGCGAGCGCCTCGGCAGCGAGCGCTTCGCGCTGCCGGCCAAGGCCGCGCCGGTCGGGCTGGAGGCCGCCGCGTTCGACGACGACGGACGGCTCTGGTTCACCGGCAGCCGTGGTTTCCATGGCCGCCTGGATCCGCAGCGGCGCGTGGTGGAAGTCTGGCCGGCGCCCCAGGGCAAGGCGGCGAGCGGCATCTGCGTCACCCCGGACGGCGAGGTCTGGTACGCACAGGACGACGCGCTGGTGCATGTCGATCCGCTCGACGGCAGCGCCGAGCGGTTGCCCGCGCCTGAAGGCACGAAGGCCCTGCGCGGCCTCGGCGCCGACTCCGTCGGCAGGCTCTGGGCCAGCGACAGCGGCGGCGCCCGGCTGTACCGCTACGATCCCAGCGATGCCTCGTGGCAGAGCTGGCCGCTGCCGGACAGCCAGGCCCGCCCGGACAGCCTGCGGGTCGACGCCATGGACCGGGTCTGGCTGCACGACGCCGCCAGCGGCGCGCTCTTGCGTTTCGACAGCGAGCAGGCAACATTCCGCGTCCTGCCCAGCGACCGGCCGGCGCCCGGCAACGCCCTGCTCGGCGGGCGGCCCGGCGAGACCTGGAGCGCCGAGCCCGCCACCGATCGTCTTCGCGTCGTCCGCGATTGATCCATCCAAGGAGCCCGCATGAACGCCACCCATACGCTGTTCTACGCCGCCGCCTCGCCCTTCGTGCGCAAGGTCCTGGTCCTGCTCCACGAGACCGGCCAACGCGAGCGCGTGGCCCTCGAGGAAGCCATGCCGACGCCGGTCGCGCCCATCCGGCAGCTCAACGCCAGCAACCCGGCCGGCAAGATCCCCGCCCTGCGCCTGCCGGACGGCCAGGTGCTGCACGACAGCCGGGTGATCTGCGACTACTTCGACCAGCAGCACGTCGGCGAACCGCTGATTCCCCGCGAAGGCAGCGCCCGCTGGCGGCGCCTGACCATCGCCTCGCTGGCGGACGCCATCCTCGACGCGGCGGTGCTGGCCCGCTACGAAGCCTTCGTCCGCCCCGAGGAAAAGCGCTGGGACGCCTGGCTCGACGCACAACGGGAAAAGATCGCGCGTTCCCTGGCCTGGCTGGAGAGCGACTGCATCGCCGAACTGCGGGCGCGCTTCGACATCGCCGCCATCGGCGTCGCCTGCGCCCTGGGCTATCTCGACCTGCGCCAGCCGGAGTGGAACTGGCGCGGCCACTATCCGCAGTTGGCCGCCTGGTTCGCCGAGGTCAGCCAGCGCCCGTCGATGCAGGCGACCCGCGCCTGACCCCGGGGCCCGCCGACGCCTGCTGCCGCCGCAGGAGCTCGGCGCGTTGCAGCCAGGCCGCCGAGGGGCCGGGGAACAGCAGGCCGATCCGCGCCGCCAGGCGCTCGCCGTCGCGGCGGTCGTCGCGCAGGCCGACATAGCCGTTCATTTCCAGCACACCAGGCGGAACAGCAGCAGGCCCAGCAGCAGAGCGCTCTGCCCCAGTCCCATGCAGAGTTCGAGGAAGGAGCGCACATGGGGGTTGCCGGCGGCGTCCTCGATGCCGCTGAGGCCTTCCCAGAATCCGCCCGGCATCAGCACCAGCATGGCGTGGGCCAGGGGCTTGCCGCTGGCGATCCAGTACTCGATCAGGCCGAACTTGCCGAAGAACAGCAGGAAGATCAGGATCACGCCGCTGACCAGCAGGCCGAGGGCGGCGCAGAGGGTGAACTCGAAGAACAGGCGCATGGTTTTCCTCCTTGGAAATCGGCGGCGGCCGGTGCCGCCGCCCTCGTCGTCAGGCCTTGGCGGGTACGGCCGGGAGGTCCTTGCGACCGACGCCGTACCAGTCCAGCCTGCGGGTCAGCACCATCACCGCGGCGAGCACCGCGAACAGCAGCAGCGAGCCCATCAACAAGGCGTAGTCCTCGGCGCTGAGCAGGCCGTAGAGCAGCCCGTACAGCCCGGCCAGGCCGGCGCTGAAGCCCAGGCCACGGGTCACGCTGCGCAGGACGAAGCACAGGTAGAAGCCGATCAGGCCGACGCAGGCCCCGGCGGAGGCCAGGTAGGCCAGCTCGAAGCCGACGTGCTCGGCCAGCGATAGCAGCAGCAGGTAGAAGAACGCCAGCGCCAGGCCGACCAGCGCGTACTGGATCGGGTGCACCGCCAGGCGCTTGAGCACCTCGAAGAGGAAGAAGCCGGCGAAGGTCAGGGTGATGAACAGCAACGCATACTTGATCGCCCGGTCGGCCTTCAGGTACTGGTCCACCGGGTCGACCAGGCCGACGCCGAAGGCGCGCGCCTGGAAGCCGTCGCAGCGCTGCTCCTGCACGCAACTGCGCAGCGCCTCTTCCATGTTGGTGGCGAAGAAACTGGTCTGCCAGCGCGCGGTGAAGCCCTCGGCGGTGATCTCCCGCTCGCTGGGCAGGAATTCGCCGCCGAAGCTCGGGTGTGGCCAGTCGGCCTTGAGGATGACCTGGCTGTCGCGCCCCACCGGCACGATGTCCAGCCGCTCGCTGCCCAGCAGGGTCAGGTCGAAGGCGTACTCCAGGCGCTGCGCCTGGCGCCCGTCGACGCCTTGCAGCGGTGCGTGCACGCCGCTGCCGAGCAGGCCGACCCGGCTGCCCGGCTCGAAGTCGACGCCGGCGCCGTTGAGGGAAAGCCGCAGGGCGTTCTCGATGCCGCGGATGTCGCTGATGCCCATCGCCAGGAACGGCGTCTCGAACTGGTAGTCCTCCAGGTCCTCCTCGATGCCGTAGTGCGCCGGCACCTGGAAGTAGCCGCCGACCTTGTTGTCGACGTGGTACAGGCGCGCCTGGTAGATCCCGCGGTAGCGCAGCTCGGTGCGCATCTGGCCGTCGAGGGCGAAGCGATCGGGCAGGAAGTACAGCTCGCCACGCTGTTCGCGCTCCTGCAGGACGCGCTTCTGGGTCTTCTCCTCGGTGACCCATTCGCGCACCGTCCTGCGGTAGGGCACCACCAGCAGCGGCCCGGTGAGGCGCTGGCTGTAGCTGGAGCTGCGGGCGATGTCCTGCAGCACGCCGTCGCGGGCCTCCTGGCGATCGCGGATCAGGCCGTCGATCATCAGCAGGGGGATCAGCAACAGCAGGATGAGCAGGGCGATGGCGCCAAGCTTGTAGGCCAGCGTGCGGTTCATGGGGACTCTCCGTCAGGGTGATGGCGGAGAGTCTGCGACGCGCTCGTGGGATGCCGCGGGGCGTCGTGTGGAGAATCGATGGAGTTTGTGTGGAGCCGCTTCAGCCGCGCGGCAGCCAGAGCAGCGCCTCGACGCCGTCCTCATGGTTGCCGACCTGCAGCCGGCCGCCATGCAGTTGCGCCACCTCGGCGACGAAATTCAGTCCCAGCCCGGTGCTCTTGCGCCCGCTGGCCGGGCGCGGCAGCGAGTAGAAGCGCTCGGTGAGGCGCGCCAGGGCATAGTCGGGAATCGCCGGGCCCTGGTTGAACAGGCGCAGGGCGACACCCTTGCCGTCGACCTCGGCGCTGAGGCGGAGGCGACCGCCGGGCGGGGTGAAGTCGAGGGCGTTGTCGAGCAGGTTGGCCAGCGCCTGGCGCACCAGGAACCGCTCGCCGCGTATCGCGCAAGGACCGTCGAGGCGCTTCTCCACCGTCAGGCCCTGGCGCTGGATGCGCGCCGCCTGGCCTTCGAGCAAGGCCTCGGCGACCTCCCTCAGGTCGACCGGGCCGACCTCCTCCAGCCCCTGTCGCTGTTCCACCTGGGCCAGGCTCAGCAGGCGCTCGATCAACTGCTGCAGGCGCTCGCTCTCGCCGGCGATATTGGCGACGAAACGCGCCCGCTGCTCGGCCGGCATCTCGCCGTCGAGCAGCTCGGCGGCGCCGCGGATCGCCGCCAGCGGGCTCTTCAGTTCGTGGGTCAGGGTATGCACGTAGCGCTCGACATAGTCCTTGCCTTCCAGTTGGGTGCGCATGCGTTCCACCGCGCCCGCCAACTGCGCCATCTCGCCACCGCGATAGCGCGGCAGTTCGGCGCGGCGCCCCTCGCTGATCGCCTGGGCGTAGCGGGTCAGGCGCCGCAGCGCGCCGCTGAGCCACCAGGAGAGCAGGCCGCCGACCAGCAGGCCGAGGGCGATCAGGCCGGCGCCGAGCCAGGCCAGGCGCCGCTGCGAACGGTCGATGTAGGGTTGCAGGCTGCTGTTCGGCTTGGCCACCGAAACCACCCCGATGATCTTCCCGGCATCCTTGATCGGCGCGGCCACGTACATCACCGAGGAGTCCGGATCGTCCGGGTCTTCGCGACTGGAGCGCGCGCCGTACTGGCCACGCAGGGTCCGGTAGACGTCGTTCCAGCGCGAGTAGTCCTGGCCGACGGCGATCCCGGTGGAATCCAGCAGCACCTTGCCGCTGGCATCGGTGACATAGATGCGATGGTTCACCGCCTCCTTGCGCAACCCCCAGATGTCCGCCTGCGGCACCCGCTTGCCGTAGTCCTCGAGCATCTCCGGCAGGTCGCTCTGTGCCAGGGTGCCGTTCTTCACGTCCTGGCGGAGGATCTCGGCGAGCAGGTTGGCGGTGTCCACCAGGGTTTCCTCGGTGGACTGGCGCACCCCGGGGCGCACCTCGTCCATCACCGTGCTCAGCACGAAGTAGCCGGTGAGACCGACGAACAGGAAGTAGACCAGAAAGATCCGTACGCCGAGCGGCATCAGGCGTGGTCCGGGCTGTAGCTGTAGCCCAGGCCGCGATGGGTCTGGATCGCCTCGCCACGCGCGTTCACCTGGCGCAGCTTGGCGCGCAGGCTCTTGATGTGGCTGTCGATGTTGCGCTCGTAGCCGGCCTCGCTGGCGACGCCGAGGGCGTCGAGCAACTGCTCGCGGCTGAATACCCGCTCGGGCTGCCCGAGCAGCGTCTGCAGCAGGCGGAACTCATGACGGGTGAGGTTGAGCGGGGCGCCGTGGTAGTGGATGCGGACGCGCTCCGCGTCGACCTGGAACGGTCCGTGCAAGGCAGCCTCTTCCAGCGGCGCCGGGCGCGGCGCCATGCGCTTGAGGATGGCCTTGACCCGCGCCGCCACCTCGCGCGGGCTGAACGGCTTGACCACGTAGTCGTCGGCGCCGATCTCCAGGCCCACCACCCGGTCGATCTCGGCGTCGCGGGCGGTGAGGAAGATCACCGGTACCTCGGAGAACCGCCGCAGGCGCTTGCAGGCCTCGAAGCCGCTGATGTCCGGCAGGCCGACGTCGAGGATCAGCAGGTCCGCCGGCTGGCGCTCCTGCAACGCCAGCGCCTCGCCGGCGAGAGGCACCCAGGTGGTGGCGAAACCCTCGGCCTGCAGGGCGTAGAGCAGGGTGTCGGCAATCGCGGCTTCATCTTCGACGATCAGGATATGCGGCATGGCGTGACGGCGGCTGACGGGAATGCCGGAACGGTGCCGCAAGCCGGCGTGCGCGTCAATCGCGCCGCCGGTCGCGGGGCAGGCTTACTTGCAGGCGGGCTTGCCGGCGACGAAGCGCTCGGCGGGATCGACCGCCACGTGGAACTTGCGCAGGCCCTTGGTACCCATCAGGAACGGATAGTTGAAGGCGCTGCGGTCGGTGAGGTTGACCTCGATGGTCTTCATCTCGCCGCCCAGGCAGACCTGCAGGTCGATCACCGGGCGCTCGCTCAGGCGGTCCTCGTCCTCGTCCTCGCCGCTGCGGTTGTCGGCGCGGTTCTTGATCTTGCCGATGCGCGCCAGCTTGTGCTCGAACACCGAGCCGTCGGCCTCCTTGGTGGCCAGGCGGAAGCGCACCCATTCCTCGCCGTCGCGCTGGAACAGCTCGATGTCCTTTGCCGACAGCGAGGAGGTATAGGCGCCGGTGTCCATCTTCGCCTGCAGGGTACGATCCAGCTCCGGCAGCGAGACCCATTCGTAGCGGCCGTAGAGGTTGGGTTCGGCGGCGAGGACCGGCAGGGCGAACAGCGAGAGCAAGGCAAGGACACGCTTCACGCGGGCATCTCCTGAAGTGATACGAGGTCCACATAGGACTAGCACGGTGCGGTTTCGTTCGCCACGCCGGCGGCTTGGGCGGCACGGCGCTGATGCGTATGATGGGCCGCGTCGACCCACACCCAGGACAGGGAAACCAACCATGCGGGAACTGTTGACCGGCCTGACCAGCAGCCTTCTGCTGCTTCTCAACACGCTGATCCTGATCGGCCCGATGATGCTGATCGCTCTGCTCAAGCTGGTGCTCCCCGGCCAGCGCCTGAAGGACCTCTGCTCCAGGGGCGTGATGTGGATCGCCGAGACCTGGGCGGAGATCGACAAGTGGATCTTCGCCACCTGCACGCCGACGGTCTGGGACGTGCGCGGCGCCGCCGACCTGCGCCAGGACACCTCCTACCTGGTGGTGAGCAACCACCAGTCGTGGGTGGACATCCCCGCGTTGATCCAGGTGTTCAACCGGCGCACCCCGTACTTCAAGTTCTTCCTCAAGAAGGAGCTGATCTGGGTGCCCTTCCTCGGCCTGGCCTGGTGGGCGCTGGAGTATCCGTTCATGAAGCGCTATTCCAAGGCCTTCCTGGAGAAGCACCCGGAACTCAAGGGCAAGGACCTGGAGATCACCAAGGCCGCCTGCGAGAAGTTCAAGCGCATCCCGGTGACCGTGGTGAACTACCTGGAAGGCACGCGCTTCAGCGAGCAGAAGAAGGCCCGGCAACAGTCGCCCTATCGCCACCTGCTCAAGCCCAAGGCCGGCGGGGTGGCCTTCGTCCTCGCCGCGCTGGGCGAGCAGCTGGACGCCCTGCTCGACGTCACCGTGGTCTACCCGAGCGACAAGGTGCCGGGCTTCTGGGACCTGCTCTGCGGACGGGTGCCGAAGGTGATCGTCGACATCCAGACCCGGCCGATCGATCCCGCCCTTTGGCAGGGCGACTACGAGAACGACCCGGTGTTCCGCCAGTACGTGCAGGAATGGGTCTCGCGCATGTGGGAAGAAAAGGACGAACGCATCGCGCGCCTGCGGCAACTGCGCTGAAGTACCGGCCGAACGCCTCGCCGGAATGCCCCCGTTTCTACGGAGCCACGGCGGATAACGCCGGGGGCGTTATTCGCCCTATCGGTGCGGGGCAACGAATATCCAGGCGTCGCACCCACCTCGTAGGGCGAATAACCGCAACGCGGTTATCCGCCGATCCGCTGGCGACCCCCGGCGCAAATGAAAAAGCCCGGGCGGATGCCCGGGCTTCCCGTCGGTGGCGGCAGATCAGAGCAGCGACGAGCCGCCCGCCTTGCTCACCCCCCAGAGGTTGCTCAGGCTGCCCAGCAGCTCGCTGTTGGCGCCCTGTTTGCCGAAATAGTCGACCAGCACCTGGGCGAATTTCTCGGTCATGCCGCTATCCATGCCCAGGGTATTGAAGGCCTTGTTGACGTCGCCCATGCTGTCGGCGTTGCCCAGCAGCGAACCGAGGCCCTTGTCGGTGCCGGCGTTCTTGCCAAGCATATTGCCGAGCCCGCCGAGGCCGGCCAGGGCATTGTTGCCGGACAGCTTGTCGAGGCCCGGGATGGTCTTCACCAGTTGCGAATAATCGTTGCCGGCCAGCTGGTTCTTGGCCAGCCCGAGCAGGGCGCCGGTACCGCCGACCGCCTGCTCCTGGCTGACCCCGAGCTGGCCGGTGAGTGCGCCGAGCAGGCCGCTGGTCTGCGGGGTGGTGGCTACCTGGGCGGAGTCGCCCTGGGTGGCCCCGGCGACCGCCTTCGCGGCGTCCCCGAGATTGAAGGCGAACGCGGAGGCGGCGCTGAGCAGCAGGGCCGCGGCCAGGGTAGCGTGGGTAGTGACGCGCATCGGCAATTCCTCATGAGATATCGAACGCCCCGGCCGCATTCGCGGGCCGGGGTGAGATTTCGACCGGCAGGCCGGTGCCTTGTTCCCCAACCTTGGTCGGGTCACTTGGCCTTCGGCTTGTCGGCCTTGCCCTTGGCGGCAGCGCCTTTCTTCGCCGCCGGCTTCCTCGTCGCCGTCGCCCGCCCCTTGGGCGTCTCGCCGGCGCCGGCCTTCTTGCGCGCCGCCGGCTTCGGCGCGGCGCCCTTGCGGTAGCCGACGCCATCCCTGGCGTCGTGGAAGAAGGTGATCGTCTCGCCTTCCTTCACATCGCCCTTGAGCATCGCCGTGGCCAGGCGCGTCTCCAGTTGCTGGCGGATCTGCCGCTTCAGCTCGCGGGCGCCGAACTCCGGCTGGTAGGCCTCTTCGGCGAGGTGGCCGACCAGGCTGTCGTCGATGTGCAGGTGGATGTCCTGGGCGTGCGCGGCGCGCTTCACCCGCTCCAGTTGCAGGCGCACGATGTCCTCGATCTGCGCCTTGCTCAGCGACTCGAAGACGATCACTTCGTCGAGGCGATTGAGGAACTCCGGGCGGAAGTGCCCGCGCAGGGTGTTCATCAGCTCGCGCTTGAGCTTCTCCGGCGGCTGGGCGAATTCGCCGGCCTGGGCGTTCTTCATGATCAGGTCGGAGCCGAGGTTGCTGGTGGCGATGATGATGGTGTTGGTGAAGTCCACCACGCGCCCCTTGCCATCGGTGAGGCGGCCGTCGTCGAACACCTGCAGGAGGATGTTGTTGACGTCGGCGTGGGCCTTCTCGATCTCGTCGAGCAGGATCACGCTGTACGGCCGCCGGCGCACCCGCTCGGTGAGCTGGCCGCCCTCCTCGTAGCCGACGTAGCCCGGCGGCGCACCGATCAACCGGGACACCGCGTGGCGCTCCATGTATTCGCTCATGTCGATGCGGATCATCGCGTCCTCGTCGCCGAACACCACCTCGGCCAGGGCCTTGGCCAGCTCGGTCTTGCCCACCCCGGTCGGGCCGAGGAACAGGAAGGTGGCGATCGGCCGGCTGCCCTGGCGCAGCCCGGCGCGGGCCAGGCGCACGGCGTCGCTGACCGCGGTGATCGCCTCCTGCTGGCCGATCACCCGCTGGTGCAGACGCTCTTCCATCCGCAGGAGCTTCTCGCGCTCCTCGGCGGTCAGCTCGGTGACCGGGATGCCGGTGAGCCTGGAGATGATCTCGGCGATGTCCTCGACGCGCACCTCCTCGGTCTTCGACCCCTGGGTCTGCTGCCAGCGCTCGGTGATCTGCTCGAGATGTTCCTTGCGCTCCTGGATGCGTTTCTCGAAGACCTTCGCCTCGTCGTACCACTTGCGGCTGGCGGCGTAGTCCTGCTCGCGCTTGAGCTGCGCCAGCTCGGCCTCCAGTTCCTGGATCTCGGCCGGCCGCGAGGTGCTGGCGATGCGCACGCGGGCGGCGGCCTGATCGATCAGGTCGATGGCCTTGTCCGGCAGGAAGCGGTTGCCGATGTAGCGGTCGGACAGCTCGGCGGCGGCGACGAAAGCCTCGTCGCGGATGGTCACCTTGTGATGGCCTTCGAGCTTGTCGCGCAGGCCGCGGAGGATGGAGATGGTCTGCTCCACCGTCGGCTCGGGGACGAACACCGGCTGGAAGCGCCGCTCCAGCGCGGCGTCCTTCTCGATGTACTTCTGGTATTCGTTGAGGGTGGTGGCGCCGATCAGGTTCATCTCGCCGCGCGCCATCGCCGGCTTCAGCACGTTGGCCACGTCCAGCCCGCCTTCGCCGCCACCCTGGCCGGCACCGACGATGGTATGCACCTCGTCGATGAACAGGATGATCTCGCTCTGCGCCGCCTGCAGCTCGTCCATCACCTGCTTGAGGCGTTCCTCGAACTCGCCGCGGTACTTGGCGCCGGCGACCATGGCGTTGATGTTCAGTTCGACCAGGCGCTTGTCGCGCAGCACCTCCGGCACCTCACCCTGAACCATGCGCTGGGCCAGGCCTTCGACGATGGCGGTCTTGCCGACGCCGGGCTCGCCGATCAGCACCGGGTTGTTCTTCTTGCGCCGGGCGAGCACCTCGATGGTGGTCTCGACTTCCTTCGAGCGGCCGATCACCGGATCGAGCTTGCCTTCGCGGGCCAGCCGGGTCAGGTCGCGGCTGAACTTGTCCAGTTGCGGGGTGCTGCTCGGGCCGTCGACGCGGCCGTCCTCGGCGCCCTTGCCGACCACCTTGACCGCCTTCTGCCGCAGCGCCTGCTCGGTCAGGCCGTACTTCTTCAGCAGCGTCCCGGCGAAGCTGTCCGGCACCGCCGCCAGGCCGAGCAACAGGTGCTCGGGACCGACATAGCTGTGGCCGAGCTCGCGGGACAGGCCGAAGGCGTGCTGCAAGGCGCTCTTCACCCGCGGCGAGATGGTCATGTCCTCGCTCGCCTCGCCCTTGCCGGCGCCGCGCACGGCGTTGGCCTCGATGTACTGCTTGAGGTCGGCCGGCGACAGGCCGAACTGCTTGAGTACCGCCTGCACCACGTCGGCATCGGCCAGGGCGTAGAGCAGGTGCTCGGTGTCCACTTCGCGCTTGCCGAATTCGGCGGCGACCTGGGCGGCGCGTTGCAGGTACTCGGTGGTCTGCTTGCTGAAGTACTCGGCGATGTCCACCGCCTCCGGCTCGCGGGCGCGCACCGGGCTGACCGGGCTCTGCTCGCCGAAGCCGGAGAAGATCTCGTCGAACGGGCTGCCGCCGCCGAACAGCGACTCCAGCGGCGAGCGCATGCGCTGCTGGCGCATCAACTGGCGGTAATGCAGTTCGCACAGGGCGAGTTCGCGGCGCTGGCCGTTCTGCACCAGGCTGACGCGGGCGACGGCGGGACGTTCGTGGCAGATGGCGCAAAGTTCCTGGGCCATGGGAGGGCTCCTGTTTCCACGGAAGAAGGCTTCAGCATCGGCGGCGGCGACCGGGGGCGCCGAGCGGTGCGTGGAGAACATCGCGACAAGGCGGTGAAGCACGCGCCGTCGAGCATGCAACGCGGGACATGTCCGTGCGATGACGGCACGGCGGCGTCGCATCCGCAGCCACTGACGGGGTGACTCTTGAGTACTAGCACAGCGGCCGGCGAGCGCCAGCGCTTCGACTTGACCCAGGACAAAGAAAGCCGAGCGCTCTGGATCGCGACTTGCGTAGGAATGCCCCGCGGATCGTCCCGATCCGGTCGCCGGCAATGCCATCGGCGCGAGAAGTTCTCTATGCTTGAGGCCTGTCCGCCCGAGGGAGCCCGTTCATGAGCGAGCCGTTCCAGCTCACCCCCCGCATCGCCCGCCAACTGCCCTGGCTGGTCGCCGTCGCCTTCTTCATGCAAGCCCTCGACGGCACCATCCTCAACACCGCGCTGCCGAGCATGGCCACCTCGCTGAACGAGAACCCGCTGCGCATGCAGGCGGTGGTAATCGCCTACCTGCTCACCGTGGCCCTGCTGATCCCGGCCTCGGGCTGGATCGCCGACCGCTTCGGCACGCGCCGGGTGTTTCTTGGCGCGGTGCTGCTGTTCAGCCTCGGCTCGTTGCTCTGCGCGCTGTCGCCGAGCCTCGAGCTGCTGGTCGGTGCGCGTATCGTGCAGGGTGTCGGCGGCGCGCTGATGATGCCGGTGGGGCGGCTGGTGATCCTGCGCGTCTATCCGCGCCAGGACCTGGTGCGGGTACTCAGCTTCGTCACCATCCCTGGCCTGCTCGGCCCGCTGGCCGGGCCGACGCTGGGGGCTGGCTGGTGGAATACGCCTCCTGGCACTGGATCTTCCTGATCAACCTGCCGGTCGGCCTGCTCGGCTGCCTGGTGGCGATGAAACTCATGCCGGACCTGCGCAGCCCGTTGCCGAGCCGCTTCGACAGCATCGGCTTCCTGCTCTTCGGCGGCTCCATGGTGCTGATCTCCATCGCCCTGGAAGGCCTTGGCGAGCTGCACCTGTCGCACCTGCGCGTGGTCCTGCTGCTGGTCGGCGGGCTGGTCCTGCTCACCGCCTACTGGCTGCGCGCGCTGCGCATCGACAAGCCGCTGTTCCCGCCGAGCCTGTTCCAGGCGCGGACCTTCGCCGTCGGCATCCTCGGCAACCTGTTCGCCCGACTGGGCAGCGGCGCCCTGCCCTTCCTCACCCCGCTGCTGCTACAGGTGGGCCTGGGCTACCCGCCCTCCACCGCCGGCATGACCATGATCCCGCTGGCGCTGTTCGCGATGGTCGCCAAGCCGCTGGCCAAGCCGCTGCTGGATTTCTTCGGCTACCGCAAACTGCTGGTCGGCAACACCCTGATCCTCGGCTGCCTGATCGCCGGTTTCGGCCTGGTCGACCAGGACACCCCCTACGTCTGGCTGCTGCTGCACCTGAGCCTGCTCGGCGCGGTGAACTCCTTGCAATTCACGGCGATGAACACCCTCACCCTGATCGACCTGCAGGACAGCAACGCCAGCAGCGGCAACAGCCTGATGTCGGTGGTCGTGCAACTGTCGATCAGCCTCGGCGTGGCCTGCGCGGCGGCGTTGCTGGGGGGGTTCCAGACCGACCTGGATACGGGGCAGGACACCGTCCTCGGCGCCTTCCACGCCACCTATGTCAGCGTCGGCCTGATGTCGATGCTGGCCGCGGCGATCTTCTTCCAGCTCGGCAGCGAGGACGGTCGCACCAGCCCACGCCGGGTCGATCCGGAAAAGGACCCGGACCTCTAGGATGGCCTGGCTCGCCACGCTCAGGCGCTGGGCTCGCGGGCTGAAGGCCGAGGTCATCGCCCTCTGGCTGTGCAGCCGCCATCCGCACATGCCCTGGCCGGCCCGGCTGGTGGCGCTGCTGGTGGTGGCCTATGCCCTGAGCCCGATCGACCTGATCCCGGACTTCATCCCGCTGCTCGGCTACCTCGACGACCTGCTGCTGGTGCCGCTGGGGATCTGGCTGGCGATCCGCCTCACCCCACCCGCGTTGCTCGCCGAGTGCCGGGCGCGGGCTCGCGAAGTCGAGGCGCGCCCGCGCAACCCGTGGATGGCGGCGCTGATCGTGCTGCTCTGGCTGGCGCTGGCCGCGGGCCTGCTGCGCTGGTTCTTCTACTGAGCGGCGAGCGCTCCGCAGGAGGGTTTGCGAGTGAAGGTGCGGGACACGTCGACCGCGCCGAGGTGATCGAGCGTGCGGCGACCGAGCAGCACCGGATAGTTCATGTTGCCGCGGTCGCGCAGGGAGAACTGCTCGCGCAACAGCTTGTCGCCCAGGCAGATGTCCATCGCCACCACCGGGCGGCTGTCGCTGCCGCCGGCGCCGCGCACCTTGATCACCCGCAGTACCTTGCGCTCGAAGGTCACGCTGACCGGCGCCTTGCTCCCGGCGGTGGGCAGCACCACCTCGAAGCGCACCCAGCGCTCGCCGTCCTTCTTGTAGCGATGGATGTTCTTCGCGTCCAGCGACGAGGTCAGCGCGCCGGTATCCAGCTTGGCCTTGGCCTGCATGCGCTCGGGCATCAGCCAGGACTGCTCGATCCAGCCCCAGTGCTCGGCGGCGGCATGGCAGGACGCGGAAGAGAACGATAGCGACAACAGTGCGGCGAAGGCCAGACGACGGGATTGCACAGGCTTCATCGAAACGACTCCGTACGGGACCGGGCCACTCTGACCGGGTGCTCGCAAGACTGGGTGAACGGCAGGTGAAGACAGTGTGACGGGTTTCTGCGGGCAATAAAAAACCCGGATGTTTCCATCCGGGTTCTTCGGGCTGGGGCCCAGGGATCTTAGTTGATCACCTGAACGCGCTCGGCCTGCATGCCTTTCTGGCCTTGCACGACTTCGAAGCTGACCTTCTGGCCTTCGGCCAGGGTCTTGAAGCCGTTACCTTCGATGGCACGGAAGTGAACGAAAACGTCCGGGCCGCTTTCCGGGGTGATGAAGCCGTAGCCTTTGGTTTCGTTGAACCACTTAACGGTGCCGTTCTGACGGGACATTGCAAGTTCTCCTTGGAACTAGGGGTATTGATTTAGCCACGAAATCGTAGCCGGTAACTGAGTTGCAAGGAGTTACAAGGAGTCGAGCAGGACGGGCTGGAATTTCCGACCGCATCAGGTCACGATCGACGGCGACCCATGCAAACACAGTGTCAGCACTCTACGACAAAAAACTGAGGAAAGCGAACCTGTATAAAAATACAGAAACGCGCTTTTTTCGTTTTTCTGACGAATGGTACTGGCCAAAGATACATTGCCTGTCGCCGCTGCCTCGGCGGCGCTCGCACGCGGCAAGCGGCCGCAGGCTGCTAGACTAGCCCGCTCGAATCGCCTGCCGAGCCCTCCCCGTGACTTCCACCGTTTTCTCCTCGCTGCCGCTTTCCGCGGACCTCCTGGCCAATCTCGACTCCCTCGGTTACCGGGAGATGACGCCGATCCAGGCGCAGAGCCTGCCGCTGATCCTCCAGGGTCGCGACCTGATCGCCCAGGCCAAGACCGGCAGCGGCAAGACCGCCGCCTTCGGCCTCGGCCTGCTCGCGCCGCTGAACCCGCGCTACTTCGGCTGCCAGGCGCTGGTGCTGTGTCCGACCCGCGAGCTGGCCGACCAGGTCGCCAAAGAGATCCGCCGGCTGGCCCGCGCCGCCGACAACATCAAGGTCCTGACCCTCTGCGGCGGCGTGCCCTACGGTCCGCAGGTGGCTTCGCTGGAACACGGCGCGCACGTCGTCGTCGGCACCCCCGGGCGCATCCAGGAGCACCTGCGCAAGGGCACCCTGGTCCTCGACGGGCTCAATACCCTGGTCCTCGACGAAGCCGACCGGATGCTCGACATGGGCTTCTACGACAGCATCGCCGAGATCATCGGCCAGCTCCCCGAGCGCCGGCAGACCCTGCTGTTCTCCGCCACCTACCCGGACGGCATCGAGAAACTGGCCAAGGCCTTCATGCGCGATCCGCAGCAGGTGAAGGTCGAGTCGCTGCACACCGACAGCCAGATCGAGCAGCGCTTCTTCGAGATCGATCCGAAGCAGCGCATGGACGCCGTGGTACGCCTGCTCCAGCATTTCCGCCCGCAATCCTGCGTGGCGTTCTGCCAGACCCGCCAGCAGTGCCAGGAACTGGCCGACGCGCTGAAGGCGCACAGGATCTCCGCCCTGGCCCTGCACGGCGACCTGGAGCAGCGCGAACGCGACCAGGTCCTGACGGTATTCGCCAACCGCAGCTGCACCGTACTGGTGGCCACCGACGTGGCCGCCCGGGGGCTGGACATCGCCGCCCTGGAAACCGTGATCAACGTCGAGCTGGCGCGCGACCCGGAGGTCCACATCCATCGCATCGGCCGCAGCGGGCGCGCCGGCGAGAAGGGCCTGGCCCTGTCGCTGGTGGCACCGGCCGAGGCCAGCCGCGCGCAGGCCATCGAGGATCTGCAGAAGCAGCCGCTGGCCTGGTACGCCCTCGGCCAGCTGAAGGCCAACCCGGAACCGCTGCTGCCGCCGATGAGCACCCTGTGCATCGCCGGCGGTCGCAAGGACAAGGTACGTCCCGGCGACCTGCTCGGCGCCCTCACCGGCGACGCCGGGCTGCCCGGCAGCGCGGTGGGCAAGATCGCCATCTTCGACTTCCAGGCCTTCGTCGCCATCGAGCGCGGCCTCGCCCACCAGGCCCTGAAGCGCCTGAGCGAAGGCAGGATCAAGGGCCGCTCGTTCAAGGTGCGCCTGCTGTAACGGCCCCCTGCGGCAACCGCCGCGCGCCGCGGTCAGGGCGCGAGCCGCGCCGGCGGGTGGCTTCCGCGCCGGCGCCGGCGTCTCAGCGCTCGAAGGCACGAAGCCTGCATCCGCGAATGGCCGGCTCGGGCGGGACAGCAACCGTGCGAGCCATTTGAATTCGCCAGACAGCCCACATAGGCTGAATCACGGACCCTCGGACAGCCCTCCGCCCCCATGCCGCCCACTTCGCTGACACATACGCTCCGCCGCCTCTGGGCCCTCGACAAGTTCGCCTATAGCCTGCGGGTCTTCCTCGCCCTGGCCGGAGCCATGCTGCTGTGCTGGTGGCAGGGCCGCATCGAGCTGCTGATCCCGCTGTTCCTCGGGATCATCGCCAGCGCCCTGGCGGAGACCGACGACAACTGGCTCGGCCGCCTGCAGGCGTTACTGGTGACCCTGCTGTGCTTCAGCGTCGCCGCCTTCGCCGTCGAACTCCTGTTTCCCTATCCCTGGCTGTTCGTTTCCGGGATGGCGCTGTCGGCGTTCGGCATGATCCTGCTCGGCGCTCTCGGCGAACGCTACGCGGCGATCGCCTCGGCGACCCTGATCCTGTCGATCTACACCATGATCGGCGTCGACCAGCGCGGCGGCGAGGTCGCCGACGTCTGGCACGAACCGCTGCTGCTGGTGGCCGGCGCGGCGTGGTACGGGCTGCTCTCGGTGCTGTGGAACGCGCTGTTCTCCAACCAGCCGGTGCAGCAGAGCCTGGCGCGCCTGTACTTCGAACTGGGCGAGTACCTGCGGATCAAGTCGAGCCTGTTCGAACCCCTGCGCCAGCTCGACGTGGAAGGCCAGCGCCTGGCGCTGGCGCGGCAGAACGGCAAGGTGGTGGTGGCGCTGAACCAGGCCAAGGAGACCATCCTCAACCGCCTCGGCCACGGCCGCCCGGGGCCGAAGGTGAGCCGCTACCTGAAGCTCTACTTCATCGCCCAGGATGTCCACGAGCGCGCCAGTTCCTCGCACTACCCGTACAACCGCCTGGCCGAAGCGTTCTTCCACAGCGACGTGCTGTTCCGCTGCCAGCGCCTGCTCAACCAGCAGGGCAAGGCCTGCCAGGCCCTGGCGCGGGCGATCCGCCTGCGCCAGCCGTTCGACTACGACGACAGCGAGCAGGCCCTGGAGGACCTGCAGGCATCGCTGGAGCACCTGCGCCAGCAGAGCAATCCGGCCTGGAGGGGCCTGCTGCGTTCGCTCGGTGCTCTCGCCGCCAACCTCGCCACCCTGGACCGCAAGCTGGCCGGGGCGAGCAATCCGGACGCCATCGCCGACGAACAGGACAGCGCCCTGCTCGATCGCTCGCCGCGCAGCCTGAAGGACGCCTTCGAGCGCCTGCGCCAGCAGCTCACCCCGACCTCGCTGCTGTTCCGCCACGGCCTGCGCATGGCCCTGGCGCTGACCGCCGGCTATGGTGTGCTGCACTGGATCCACCCGACCCAGGGCTACTGGATCCTGCTCACCACGGTGTTCGTCTGCCAGCCCAACTACGGCGCGACCCGCCTGCGCCTGGTGCAGCGGATCCTCGGTACCCTGGTCGGCCTGGTGGCCGGCTGGGCGCTGATCGACCTGTTCCCCAACCCGCTGGTGCAGTCGCTGTTCGCGGTCGCCGCCGGGGTGGCCTTCTTCGCCACCCGCAGCAGCCGCTATACCCTGGCGACGGCGGCGATCACCCTGCTGGTGCTGTTCTGCTTCAACCAGGTCGGCGACGGCTACGGACTTATCCTGCCGCGCCTGTTCGATACCCTGCTGGGCAGCCTGATCGCCGGCCTCGCGGTGTTCCTGGTGCTGCCCGACTGGCAGGGCCGCCGGCTCAACCGCATGCTCGCCAACACCCTGGCCTGCAACAGCCGCTACCTGCGGCAGATCATGCAGCAGTACGCCACCGGCAAGCGCGACGACCTCGACTACCGCACCGCCCGGCGCAACGCGCACAACGCCGACGCGGCGCTCTCCACCACCCTCTCGAACATGCTCCTGGAGCCCGGCCACTTCAGGAAGGACGCGGAGATCGGCTTCCGCTTCCTGGTCCTCACGCACACCCTGCTCAGCTACCTGTCCGGCCTCGGCGCGCACCGCGAGAACCTGCCCGAGGACGCCAGCGACGGCCTCCTGCAACGCGCCGCCGAGCGCCTCTCCGCCAGTCTGGAGGAGATCGCCGCCTGCCTGGAGCAGAAGCGTCCGGTCGCCATCTACAGCGAGGAGGAGGAAGCGCTGGCCAAGGAACTGGAACAGATGCCCGAGGAAATGGACGACGGCCATCGCCTGGTGCAGACCCAGCTGGCGCACATCTGCCGCCAGCTCGCGCCGCTGCGCACCCTGGCCGCGCACCTGTTGAAGAAGGAACTGGCCGGCGAGCAGCCGCTGCCCGGGCAGCCCTAGCGCGCGCCGTAGCGCTGCAGCAGACGCTGGTAGCTGCCGTCGTCGCGCATGCCGCGGATGGCCAGGTCGAAGCCGTCGACGATTTCCTCGTGGCGCGGGTTCCTCAGGCTCACCAGCAGGTGCAGGCCATTTTCGCCGAGCGGCGTCGGCAGGACCTCGAGCTTGTCGCGCAGGTAGGCCAGTTCGCCGTTGAGGGCGAAGCCCAGCGCCAGCTCATCCTCCACCGCCAGGTCGACCCGCCCCGCCTCGAGCATCCGCGCGGCATTGGCGAAGCTGGTCACGTTGACCTTCTGCAGCCCGCTGTCGCGGTCGAACTCGGGGGCGTAGGCGTAGTCGCGCACCACCGCGATGCGGTAGGGCCGCAGGTCGCTCAGGCGGGTGAACTCGATGCCGCGGCCCTTGCGTTGCAGCAGGCGGATGCGGTTGGTCAGGTAGGCGCGGGAAAACTGCCCATAGAGGCTGCGGGCGGGCTCGTACCAGGCGCTCAGGGCGATGTCGTAGTCGCCGCTGCGCACGCCGTACAGGGCCCGCGACCAGGGCACCTGCTGGAAGCTGGCGTCGAAGCCGGCACGCTTGAGCGCGGTGGTCACCAGCTCGACCGCCAGGCCGTTGCCGGGCAGGCGCGCATCGACGAAGGGCGGCCAGGCGTCGCCGACCAGGCGCAGGTTGGCGGCGGGCGAAGCACAGGAAAGAAGCAATGACAGCAGCAGGAGTGCGCATCGCAGCATGAAGGACGGTTCCCGGGGATGGATCGCCACAGCATAGCCATCCCGACCCCGGGCACGCATGTCCCCGTGTCGCGGCTCGATGATATTTCGATCACAAACCGCGCGCTTTCACCTCTCCTGGTCCTCTCCGGCAGCCTTTTCGTTCCGCGGCGCGGCACCTGCGTACTTGCCGCCGAAGAGTTCGATCGGCATCGGGAAAACGATGGTCGTACTCTTGTCGCCAGCGATCGCACCGAGGGTCTGCATGTAGCGCAACTGCATGGCACCGCTCTGCCGGCCGAGCATCTGCGCCGCCTGCATGAGTTTCTCCGAGGCTTGCAACTCGCCCTCGGCGTGGATCACCTTGGCCCTGCGCTCACGTTCCGCCTCGGCCTGCCGGGCGATGGCGCGGACCATCGATTCGTTGAGATCGACGTGCTTGATTTCCACATTCGCCACCTTGATGCCCCAGGCGTCGGTCTGCGCGTCGAGCACCTGCTGGATATCCAGGTTCAGGCGCTCGCGCTCGGCGAGCATCTCGTCCAGTTCATGCTTGCCCAGCACCGCGCGCAGGGTGGTCTGCGCCAGTTGGCTGGTGGCGGCCAGGTAGTTCTCCACCTGGATGATCGCCTTCTGCGGATCGAGTACGCGGAAGTACACCACCGCGTTGACCTTCACCGAAACGTTGTCGCGGGAAATCACATCCTGCGGCGGCACGTCGAGAACGATGGTGCGCAGGTCGATGCGCACCATCTGCTGGATCGCCGGGATCACCAGCACCAGCCCCGGCCCCTTGACCTTCCAGAAGCGCCCGAGCTGGAACACCACGCCGCGCTCGTACTCGCGGAGGATGCGCAGCGCGCTGAACAGCAGCAGCGCGAGGAACGCCAGCAACATCGCCAAACCATAGGAAATACCCATCATCCACCTCCTTCATCGGCCAGCGCGACTTCCAGGAGCAGGCCCTTGCGCGCCAGCACCCAGACCGGCTGGCCCACCGCCAGCGGCCGCGTGGCGAGCACCCGCCAGCGCTCGCCCTGGAGCAGCACCCAGCCTGCGCAGGGTTGTTCGGGATCCACCGCCGCCACAGTCGCCAGACTGCCGACCAGTCCGGCGGTGCCACTCACCACCGCCTGCCGGCGAGCGCGCAGGGCCATGCCCAGCAGACCGACGATCAGCGCCGCGCTGAGCAATGCCAGGGCCACCACCAGGCCTGGCGGAATGCCGTAGCCGGGCACCTCGGTATCGATCAGGATCAGCGCGCCGGCCACGAACGAGACGATCCCGCCGATGCCGAGCACGCCGAAACTGGCGACGAACGCCTCGCCCACCATGAACGCCAGGCCCAGCGCGATCAGCGCCAGCCCGGCGTAGTTGACCGGCAGCATCTGCAGGGCGTACAGGCCGAGCAGCAGGCAGATGCCGCCAAGCACGCCGGGCAGCGCCATGCCGGGATTGGCCAGTTCGAAGATCAGCCCGTAGATACCGATCATCATCAGGATCAGCGCCACGCTGGGGTCGGTGAGCACCGCCAGCAGCCGCGCACGCCAGTCCGGTGCCTGGCGCTCGACCGTGGCGCCGGCGGTGGCCAGGGTCAACGCGCGCTCGCCGACGCGCAGGCTGCGGCCATCGAGCTGGCGCAGCAGGTCGGGCAGATCGCGAGCCTGCAGGTCGATCACCTTCTGCGCCGCCGCCTCGCTCGCCGCCAGGCTGACCGCCTCGCGCACCGCGCGCTCGGCCCATTCGGCGTTGCGCCCGCGCAGTTGCGCGAGGCCGCGGATATAGGCGGCGGCATCGTTGACCTGCTTGCGCGCCATGGGGCCGGTGCCCCGCGCCGGGGGTTTGCCTTCGGCTTCGTCCGGCGCCCCCAGCGCCACCGGCGTGGCGGCGCCGAGATTGGTACCGGGCGCCATCGCCGCGACATGGCAGGCGTAGAGGATATAGGTACCGGCGCTGGCCGCCCGGGCGCCGGCGGGCGCGACGAAGCCGGCGACCGGTACCCGGCTGGCGAGGATCGCCTTGACGATGCGCCGCATCGATGCGTCCAGGCCGCCGGGCGTGTCCATTTCCAGCACCACCAGTTGCGCGCCGTCCTCGGCGGCACGCTGGATGCCGCGCACCAGGTAATCGGCGCTGGCCGGGCCGATCGCGCCGTCCACGGAGAGTACCCGCACCGTTGCGCTGGCGGCCAGGCATGCCTGGCCGGCTAAGCACAGCCACAGCGCCAGCGCGAGCCGCCACGGCATACGCATATCGACCTCCCCGGCCGCCCGGCCGGGCCACCCCGGGACGAAGACGCTCGTCCCGCGCGACGGACCGGCAAGCGACCGGTCCTGCCGCGCACTTCTCAGTCTAGTCCAGCGCCTCTCGCCTTCCCGAGCGTGTCCGGTTCGGCAAATCTCTCAACATGCCAACTTTTTAGCGACAAAATGATGGCACTCATCGCAGGAATTCATTAACCTTCGCGCCCGCAGCGGGCAGGCCGCCTGGCGCCCGACCCCATCCGGCTTCCAGCGGCCTCCCGCGGCCCCTGCCCTTTTCTTCGCCAGCCGAAGCCGGCAGGCGCAAGACACAACTTGTCACAATCGCCTGCCCATGATGTGCCGGTCACCCCAGCGCGGACCTGCACCATGACCTCCGATGCCCTTCCCGCCGACGCCATCGCCAGCGCCGGCAAGCCGCAACTCGAGCACAAGCCCGGCCGCCTCGCCGCCATCGTCTTCTTCGCCGCCCTCGCCATCGGCCTGCTGTTCAGCGCCTACAGCCTGGTGCAGGACATCGACGACGTCGGCAGCGCGGTCACCACCTGGACGCCCTTCCTGCTGCTCGGCGTGGCCCTGCTGATCGCCCTCGGCTTCGAATTCGTCAACGGTTTCCACGACACCGCCAACGCCGTGGCCACGGTGATCTACACCCACTCGCTGCCGCCGCACTTCGCGGTGGTCTGGTCGGGCAGCTTCAACTTCCTCGGCGTATTGCTCTCCAGCGGCGCGGTGGCCTTCGGCATCATCGCCCTGCTGCCGGTGGAACTGATCCTGCAGGTCGGCTCCTCGGCCGGCTTCGCCATGGTCTTCGCCCTGCTGATCGCCGCCATCCTGTGGAACCTCGGGACCTGGTGGCTGGGCCTGCCGGCATCGTCCTCGCACACCCTGATCGGCTCGATCATCGGCGTCGGCGTGGCCAATGCGCTGATGCACGGCCGCGACGGCACCAGCGGGGTGGACTGGGGCCAGGCGAGCAAGGTCGGCTACTCGCTGCTGCTTTCGCCGCTGATCGGCTTCGCCTGCGCCGCCCTGCTGCTCCTGACGCTGCGCCTGCTGGTGAAGAACCGCGCACTGTACAAGGCGCCGAAGGGCAAGGCGCCGCCGCCCTGGTGGATCCGCGGCCTGCTGATCCTGACCTGCACCGGGGTATCGTTCGCCCACGGCTCCAACGACGGGCAGAAAGGCATGGGCCTGATCATGCTGATCCTGGTCGGCACCCTGCCGATGGCCTACGCGCTGAACCGCACCATGCCGGCGGACCAGGCGGTGCAGTTCGCCGCGGTCGCCGAGGTCACCCGGCAAGCGCTGGTGAAGAGCGCGCCGCAACCGGCGCCGGCCGATCCGCGCCAGGTGCTCTCCGAGTACGTGCGCAGCAAGCAGGCATCGCCTGAGCTGATCCCGGCGCTGGCCGCGCTGACCGGCTCGATCGGCCGGGAAGTGAAAGGCTACGGTGCGTTCTCGCGGGTACCGGCGGAAGCCATGGGCAACGTGCGCAACGACATGTACCTGACCTCCGAGGCGATCCGCCTGATGGACCAGGACGGCGTCGGCCGCTTCGACGCCGACACCCGCGGCAAGCTGCAGGCGTTCAAGCAGAAGATCGACGACGCCACCAAGTTCATCCCGCTGTGGGTAAAGATCGCCGTGGCCATCGCCCTCGGCCTGGGCACCATGGTCGGCTGGAAACGCATCGTGGTGACGGTCGGCGAGAAGATCGGCAAGACCCACCTGACCTACGCCCAGGGCGCCTCGGCGGAAACCGTGGCGATGTTGACCATTGGCGCGGCGGACCTGTACGGCTTGCCGGTGTCCACCACCCACGTGCTCTCCTCGGGGGTGGCCGGGACCATGGCGGCGAACGGTTCGGGGTTGCAGTGGAGGACCATCCGCAACCTGCTGATGGCCTGGGTGCTGACGCTGCCGGCGGCGATCCTGCTCTCGGCCTCGCTCTACTGGCTGCTCACCCGGCTGTTCTGAAACGCGGCGGCCGGCTCGGCTGCCGGCCGCCTGGCGCGCCGCTCAGGGCAGGACTTCGTCTTCCTTGAACTGGTCCTTGATGTAGGTGATCTCGGTCTTGCCATGGGGCGCCGGCAAGCCGTCCGGGCCGAGGTTGACGAAGACCATCTTGTCGATGGTGAGGATGCTCTTGCGGGTGATCTTGTTGCGCACGTGGCAGGTCATGGTCAGCGAGGTGCGGCCGAAGTCGGTGGCGGTGATGCCCAACTCGATGATGTCGCCCTGGCGCGCCGAGCTGACGAAGTTGATCTCGGAAACGTACTTGGTGACCACGCGCTGGTTGCCCAGCTGGATGATCGCGTAGATCGCCGCCTCTTCGTCGATCCAGCGCAGCAGGCTGCCACCGAACAGGGTGCCGTTGGGGTTGAGATCTTCTGGCTTGACCCACTTGCGGGTGTGGAAATTCATGTGAACTCCTGGTGTGGTGCTCCGCGGCCGCCGTCCTGGCCGTCGTGGAGGATGCCCGGCGGGATCGCCGCCGCGGCTCCGCGGGACCCGGCCGGCAAGCCCGGTCCCGGAGCGGCGCGTCCTGCCTGCGCCGCCCGGTGTTCCTGCGCGTTCAGCCGAGTCCGTTGGCCTCGCGGTACTGCCTGGCCTCTTCCACCAGCCAGTCGCGGAAGGCGTTGAGCATGGCCGACTCGACCCTGCGCTCGGGAATGATCAGGTAATACGCGTTCTCGCTCAAATAGGCATGTTGCATGGGCACGATTAGCCGGCCGTCGGCCAGTTCCTCCTGGATCAGGAAGGGCGGTACCAGCGCCACGCCCATGCCGTGCATCGCCGCCTGGGCGAGCATCGAGAACAGCTCGTAGCGCGGCCCGCTCATGTCGTGGGCGACGTTCAGGCCCTGGGAATGGAACCACTGGCGCCAGCCGTAGGGCCGGGTGCTCTGCTGCATCAGTGGCAGCCCGGCGATCTGCTCGGCGCTCAGCGTTCGGCGCCCGCCCAGCAGCTCCGGGCTGCACACCGGCACCGGATTCTCGCGCATCAGGAAATGCGAGACGGTACCCGACCAGTCGGCATCGCCGAAGTACAGCGCGGCGTCGAACTCGGTGTCGGCGAAGAGGAACGGACGGGTACGGTTGGTCAGGTTGACCGTGACCTCCGGGTGCAGACGCTGGAAGCGCTTGAGCCGCGGCAACAGCCACTGGGTACCGAAGGTCGGCACCACCGCCAGCTCGATCGCGCCGCCGCCCTGGTGGCCCATCACCGCCAGGGTGTCGCGCTCCACCGCGTCGAGGCGTACCGCCACCCGCCGGCTATAGGACAGCCCGGCCTCGGTGAGCTTGACCCCGCGCCGCGAGCGACGGAACAGCTCGACACCGAGGAACTCCTCGAGCGTGGCGATCTGCCGGCAGATCGCGCTCTGGGTCAGGGACAGTTCTTCCGCCGCCTTGGTGAAGCTCTCGTGGCGCGCGGCGGACTCGAAGCTGACCAGCGCGGCGGTGGAAGGGATCTTGCGTCGCACGGAAGACTCCGGAGTGCTGGTTTCGCATCTATGACGCCCTGGTCACGCTTCCTCGCGCCTCGCAAAGGGCATGGAATACGGGCATTCATTTTTCGGAGTGAGAAAATAGCACAGATCAGTGCGAATTCCTCGTTTGCCGCCCCACTCGCCAGGCTCTTAGGATGCTTCCATTCCGGCTGGCCCACGCCAGCCTCCGCTACCGCTCGACGAGGATGTACGCATGGCCACCAAAGCTAGCTTCAACTGGGAAGATCCCCTGCTGCTGGACCAGCAGCTCACCGAAGAAGAGCGCATGGTTCGCGACAGCGCCCAGCAGTTCGCCCAGGACAAGCTGGCCCCGCGCGTGCTCGAAGCCTTCCGCCACGAACAGACCGACCCGAAGATCTTCCGCGAGATGGGCGAGACCGGCCTGCTCGGCGCGACCATTCCCGAAGCCTACGGCGGCAGCGGCCTCAACTACGTCTGCTATGGCCTGATCGCTCGCGAAGTCGAGCGCGTCGACTCCGGCTATCGCTCGATGATGAGCGTGCAGTCCTCGCTGGTGATGGTGCCGATCCATGAATTCGGCAACGAAGCCACCCGGCAGAAGTACCTGCCCAAGCTGGCCAGCGGCGAATACATCGGCTGCTTCGGCCTGACCGAGCCGAACCACGGTTCCGACCCGGGCTCGATGGTCACCCGGGCGAAGAAGGTCGACGGCGGCTATCGCCTGAGCGGCAGCAAGATGTGGATCACCAACAGCCCGATCGCCGACGTCTTCGTGGTCTGGGCCAAGGACGACGAAGGGCAGATCCGCGGCTTCGTCCTCGAGAAGGGCTGGGAGGGCCTGAGCGCCCCGGCGATCCACGGCAAGGTCGGCCTGCGCGCCTCGATCACCGGCGAGATCGTGATGGACAACGTGTTCGTTCCGGAAGAGAACGCCTTCCCCGAAGTACGCGGCCTGCGCGGTCCGTTCACCTGCCTGAACTCGGCGCGCTACGGCATTTCCTGGGGCGCCCTGGGCGCCGCCGAGTTCTGCTGGCACACCGCCCGCCAGTACGTGCTCGACCGCCAGCAGTTCGGCCGCCCGCTGGCCGCCAATCAACTGATCCAGAAGAAGCTGGCCGACATGCAGACCGAGATCACCCTGGCCCTGCAAGGCTGCCTGCGCCTGGGGCGGATGAAGGACGAAGGCACCGCGGCGGTGGAAATCACCTCGATCATGAAGCGCAACAGCTGCGGCAAGGCCCTCGACATCGCCCGCCTGGCCCGCGACATGCTGGGCGGCAACGGCATCTCCGACGAGTTCGGCATCGCCCGCCACCTGGTCAACCTGGAGGTGGTGAACACCTACGAGGGTACCCACGATGTCCACGCGCTGATCCTCGGCCGCGCGCAGACCGGCATCCAGGCGTTCTTCTGAGTCACCGAGCAACACCCCGGCGCGCTTTTTCACGGTAGCGCGCCGGCCGCCGGGGAGACGGGCAAGGAACCCGTCTTCCCGGCCATTTCCGTTTCCAGCCCCCAGCAGCGAGAACCGTCATGCCCGGCGCCCTTTCCCATATCCGCGTACTCGACCTGTCCCGTGTCCTGGCCGGCCCCTGGGCCGGGCAGATCCTCGCCGACCTCGGCGCCGAGGTGATCAAGATCGAGCGCCCCGGCAGCGGCGACGACACCCGCGCCTGGGGCCCGCCGTTCCTCAAGGATGCCGAAGGCAACGACACCGGCGAGGCGGCCTACTACCTGTCGGCCAACCGCAACAAGAAGTCGGTGACGGTGGACTTCACCCAACCGGAAGGCCAGCGCATCGTCCGCGAGCTGGCGGCCAAGGCCGACATCCTGCTGGAGAACTTCAAGGTCGGCGGGCTCAAGGCCTATGGCCTCGACTACGAATCGCTGAAGCAGGTCAACCCGAAGCTGATCTACTGTTCGATCACCGGCTTCGGCCAGTCCGGCCCCTATGCCAAGCGCGCCGGCTATGACTTCATGATTCAGGGCCTGGGCGGCCTGATGAGCCTCACCGGGCGCGCCGACAACGAGGAAGGCGCCGGTCCGGTGAAGGTCGGCGTGGCGCTGACCGACATCCTCACCGGACTGTACTCCTCCACCGCGGTGCTCGCCGCCCTCGCCCACCGCGACGTCAGCGGCATCGGCCAGCACATCGACATGGCCCTGCTCGACGTACAGGTCGCCTGCCTGGCCAACCAGACCCTCAACTACCTGACCACCGGCGTGCCGCCGCGGCGCCTGGGCAACGCGCACCCGAACATCGTGCCGTACCAGGACTTCCCCACCGCCGACGGCGACATGATCCTCACGGTCGGCAACGACAGCCAGTTCCGCAAGTTCGCCGAGCTGGCAGACCATCCGGAATGGGCCGACGACCCGCGCTTCGCCACCAACAAGGCGCGGGTGGCCAACCGCGAGGTGCTGATCCCGCTGATCCGCCAGGCCACGGTGCTGCACAGCACCGCCGAGTGGATTCTTTCCCTGGAGCGCGCCGGCGTGCCCTGCGGGCCGATCAACGACCTGGCGCAGGTGTTCGCCGACCCGCAGGTGCAGGCCCGCGGCCTGCGCGTGGAGCTGCCGCACCCGCTGGGCGGCACGGTGCCGCAGGTGGCCAGCCCGATCCGCCTGTCCGAGACGCCGGTGGAATACCGCAACCCGCCGCCTACCCTCGGCCAGCACACCGACGATGTCCTCGAGACGCTCCTCGGCCTGGACGCGGCCGCGCTGGAAAGACTGCGCGACGGTAAGGTGATCTGAACCCAGCGCGCCGCCCCAGCGACGCAGCGGCGGACAACGCCCCACCGTCCACCGCGCAGCACCACGTAGGGCGTAGGGCGCATAACCGCAACGCGGTTATCCGCCGACCAGCCGCGCATCGGCGGATAACGCCCCTGGCGTTATTCGCCCTACCGAACCCGTGTAGAAGGCGGTCTGCCCGCGCCTCGATGGAAGCGCCGCTCAGGCCGCCAGGCGGCCGCCGGCGATCGCCTCGGAAGCCTTGAGCATGGCTCGCAACAGCACCGCGCAGCCGGCGGCCAGGTCGTCCAGACTGGCATTCTCGATCTCGTTGTGGCTGATGCCGTTCTCGCAGGGCACGAAGATCATCCCCGCCGGACCGAGTTCGGCAAGGAAGATCGCGTCGTGGCCGGCGCCGCTGACGATGTCCATGTGCGGCATCCCCAGCGCCTGCGCCGCCTCGCGCACCGCGCCGACGCAACCCTGGTCGAAGTACAGCGGCGGGAAGTCGGCGGTCGGCACCAGCTCGTATTGCAAGCCATGCTTCTCGCAGGTCGCGGCGATCACCTGGCGGACCTCGGCGATCATCGCGTCCAGGCGCTCCGGTTGCAGATGGCGGAAGTCCAGGGTCATCTTCACTTCGCCAGGTATCACGTTGCGCGAGCCGGGATAGGCGTGCAGGCAGCCGACCGTGCCGCAGGCGTGCGGCTGGTGGCCGAGGGCCGCGCGATTGACCGCCTCGACCACCGCGGCGGCGCCGACCAGGGCGTCCTTGCGCAGGTGCATCGGCGTCGGCCCGGCGTGTGCCTCGACGCCGCGCAAGGACAGGTCGAACCACTTCTGGCCGAGCGCGCCGAGCACCACGCCGATGGTCTTCTCCTCGTCCTCGAGGATCGGCCCCTGTTCGATGTGCGCCTCGAAATAGGCACCCACCGGATGCCCGAGACAATCGCGCGCTCCCGCATAGCCGATGGCGTCCAGCGCCTCGCCTACGCTGACACCGTCGGCATCGCGCTTGGCCAGGGTCTCCTCCAGGGTGAACTTGCCGGCGAATACGCCCGAGCCCATCATGCAGGGCGCGAAGCGCGAGCCTTCCTCGTTGGTCCACACCACCACCTCCAGCGGCGCCTCTGTTTCCACGCCGAGGTCGTTGAGGGTGCGGATCACCTCGAGGCCGGCCATCACCCCGAAGCAGCCGTCGAACTTGCCGCCGGTGGGCTGGGTGTCGATGTGGCTACCGGTCATCACCGGCGGCAGTTCCGGATTGCGCCCGGGACGACGGGCGAAGATGTTGCCGACCCGATCGACGCTGACCGTGCAGCCGGCCGCTTCGCACCATTGCACGAAGAGATCGCGGGCCTGGCGGTCGAGATCGGTCAGGGCCAGGCGGCAGACCCCGCCCTTGGCGGTGGCGCCGAGGCGGGCGAGATCCATCAGCGATTGCCAGAGACGCTGGCCATCGATGTGCCGCTGGGTGGATTGCAGGACGTTCCGGGCAGTGCTCATTGTCGTCTCCTCAGGCTTGGAGTGGGTATCGGCGGCTCGCCGGCCGCCTGTGCGCCCATCAGGGCAGCGGTTTGGCCAGCGCCGCCGGGCTCCGCGCGCGGCGGCCGCAGAGGCCGTAGTAGAGCGCGCCGCCGAGCAGCGAGCCGGTGAACCAGCCGTAGTCGTAGAACCAGTGGAACTGGCGATTGCCGATGGCCATGACGGTCAGCGCCACCGGCACCGCGAAGGCGGCGAAGCCGGGCCAGTTCCAGGCCGGGTAGACGTCGTCGCGGTAGAGTCCGGCGAGGTCGAGGCGTTGCCTGCGCACCAGGAAGTAGTCCACCACCATGATCCCCGCGATCGGCCCGAGCAGGCTGGAGTAGCCGAGCAGCCAGTTGGAGTAGACGCTTTCCAGGCTGAGGTCGGAAACGATCCAGCCGAGCTTCTTCAGCAACTCGTGGGCCATCAGCGCCAGGCCGATGAAACCGGTGAGCCAGACCGCGCGGGTGCGGCCGATGAGTTTCGGCGCGATGTTCTGGAAGTCATTGGTCGGCGAGACGATGTTCGCCGCGGTGTTGGTCGAGAGGGTAGCGACGATGATCAACGCCATCGCCACCGCTACCCAGCCGGGGCTGGGGATGTGGCCGATCAGGCTGACCGGGTCGGAAACCGTCTCGCCCACCAGCGAGGCCGAGGCGGCGGTCATCACCACGCCGAGGGCGGCGAACAGGAACATGGTCAGCGGCAGGCCGAGGATCTGTCCGAGTATCTGGTCCTTCTGGCTGCGCGCGTAGCGGCTGAAGTCGGGGATGTTCAGCGACAGCGTGGCCCAGAAGCCGACCATCGCGGTCAGCCCGGCCATGAAGTAGCCGGTGACGCTGGCGCCCTCCGGACGCTTCGGCGGCTGCGCCAGCAGTTCGCTGACCGAGATGTGCGGCAGCGCCCACACCAGCAGGCCGAGGCCGACCAGCACCAGCAGCGGTGCCGAGAGTGTCTCCAGCCACTTGATCGACTCCGCGCCGCGCAGCACCACCCAAAGGTTCAAGCCCCAGAACAGGAGGAAACCGATCACCTCGCCGGTGCCGCCGAGGGCCTTCCAGGCGGGAAAGAGCGAACCGAGGAAGAGGTGGATCGCCAGCCCGCCGAACAGCGTCTGGATGCCGAACCAGCCGCACGCGACCACGGCGCGGATCAGGCATGGCACGTTGGAGCCGATGATCCCGAACGAGGCGCGCAGCAGCACCGGGAAGGGAATGCCGTAGCGGGTGCCGGCGAAGGCATTGAGGGTCAGCGGGATCAGCACCACCAGGTTGGCCAGCAGGATCGCCAGCAGCGCTTCGCCGACGCTGAGGCCGAAGTAGGCGGTAAGTACTCCGCCGAGGGTGTAGGTGGGCACGCAGATGGACATGCCGATCCACAGCGCGGTGATGTGCCACTTGTTCCAGGTACGCTGTTCCACCCGGGTCGGGGCGATGTCGTGGTTGTAGCGGGGACTGTCGAGTACGTCGCTGCCGGCGGACAGCTCGACCAAGCCGTCGCGCTCGGTCACTTCCGATCTGCTCTGTTGCATGGGCCTCTCCAGGATTCTTCTAGTTATTCGCTCATCGGGCTAATGCGATGGCCGGAGTACCGCACCACCAGTACTGCACCTCCGGTCCGGACAATGCCGTGGCGGGCGGCACTCAATAAGCGTGCCGAAAACCCCGCGACGTCACTGGGCAGGCCGGTCTACTGGAGGTAACCGACTGATCTGAAACACTTCATCGACAATCACGGCGACATGCCGGCGGGCAGTCCGGCGCGTCGTCGGGGGAAATGCGCGAGCCTGTCGTCCCGGTCAGGAACCAAAGGAGTGCAGGCGAACTTTTTTCATCTCCCCACAACCGCCCGAACACGGCTTTCAAGCGGCTGATTTTGCATGGGAAATCTCGACCTTTTTGCGTTCTTGTCAAGCGCGTCAAAATGGTGAGAACCCTCACCATTTTGGTGATATTTATTTTTATTCATTCAAAATCAATTAGTTATAAACTCAAACAACCATTTGAAAATAATCTTGCTCAATCCATGATCAGCATCTAGATTCGAATCCTGTCAGCGCTGACAGGATTAACGAAACCCTCGGCGCATGGCGAAAAAACAATTTCAAGAACCGGCAACGACCGGTCAGCCTGCGAGGAAAGACGGCATGTCCCTGTTGATCCGTGGCGCCACCGTGGTCACTCACGAAGAGAGTTATCGAGCCGACGTGCTCTGTGCCAACGGCCTGATCCAGGCCATCGGCGAGAACCTCGAAACCCCCTCCGGCTGCGACGTCCTCGACGGCGGCGGCCAGTACCTGATGCCAGGCGGCATCGATCCCCATACCCATATGCAGTTGCCCTTCATGGGCACGGTGGCCAGCGAGGACTTCTTCAGCGGCACCGCGGCCGGGCTGGCCGGCGGCACCACCTCGATCATCGACTTCGTCATTCCCAATCCCCAGCAGTCGCTGCTGGAGGCCTTCCATACCTGGCGCGGCTGGGCGCAGAAGTCCGCCGCCGACTACGGCTTCCACGTCGCCATCACCTGGTGGAGCGACGAGGTGGCGCGGGAGATGGGCGAACTGGTGGCGCAGCACGGGGTGAACAGCTTCAAGCACTTCATGGCCTACAAGAACGCCATCATGGCCGCCGACGATACCCTGGTGGCCAGCTTCGAGCGCTGCCTGGAGCTGGGCGCGGTGCCGACGGTGCACGCGGAGAACGGCGAACTGGTCTTCCACCTGCAGCGGAAACTCCTCGCCCAGGGCCTCACCGGCCCCGAGGCGCACCCGCTGTCGCGGCCGCCGCAGGTCGAGGGCGAGGCCGCCAGCCGCGCCATCCGCATCGCCGAGACGCTGGGTACGCCGCTGTACCTGGTGCACATTTCCAGCCGCGAGGCACTGGACGAGATCGCCTATGCCCGCGCCAAGGGCCAGCCGGTCTACGGCGAGGTCCTGGCCGGGCACCTGCTGCTCGACGACAGCGTCTACCGCCACCCGGACTGGGCCACCGCAGCCGGCTACGTGATGAGCCCGCCGTTCCGTCCCGTCGAACACCAGGAAGCGCTGTGGCGCGGCCTGCAGTCCGGCAACCTGCATACCACCGCCACCGACCACTGCTGCTTCTGCGCCGAACAGAAGGCCATGGGCCGCGACGACTTCAGCAAGATTCCCAACGGCACGGCCGGCATCGAGGACCGCATGGCGCTGCTCTGGGACGCCGGGGTCAACAGCGGGCGCCTGTCGATGCACGAGTTCGTCGCGCTGACCTCCACCAACACCGCGAAGATCTTCAACCTGTTCCCGCGCAAGGGCGCGATCCGCGTCGGCGCGGATGCCGACCTGGTGCTCTGGGACCCGCAGGGCAGCCGCACCCTCTCGGCCGCCACCCATCACCAGCGGGTCGATTTCAACATTTTCGAAGGCCGCACCGTGCGCGGCGTTCCCAGCCACACCATCAGCCAGGGCAAGCTGCTCTGGGCCGCCGGCGACCTGCGCGCCGAACCCGGCGCCGGACGCTACGTGGAGCGCCCGGCCTACCCGTCGGTGTACGAAGTGCTCGGCCGCCGCGCCGAACGCCAGCGTCCGGTCGCCGTCGAGCGCTGATCCTTCCCGCAATACCGGACCGGCCCGTAGAGGCCGGACGGTGCCGTATTGCCGTTGACTGCCCCGAGAAGAAACCAGAAGAGAGGCTACAACCGTGATCGATTCCCTGAACCACCTCCCCCGTCCGGACGCCGGCGCGGACACGCTCGCCGAGCGCTTCGCCGACCTCGCGCCGCCGCTCAACGCCCGCCAGGCCGACCTCGAAAGCGCCCGTTGCCTGTACTGCTACGACGCGCCCTGCGTCAACGCCTGCCCGACCGGCATCGACATCCCCGGGTTCATCCGCAGCATCGCCCAGGAGAATGTCCAGGGCGCGGCGCAGAAGATCCTCTCGGCGAACATCCTCGGCGGCAGCTGCGCCCGCGTCTGCCCCACGGAGATCCTTTGCCAGCAGGCCTGCGTGCGCAACAACGCCCAGGAATGCGCACCGGTGCTGATCGGCCAGCTGCAACGCTACGCCCTCGACCACGCCGGCTTCAGCGAGCATCCGTTCAAGCGCTCGCCGGCCACCGGCAAGCGCATCGCCGTGGTCGGCGCCGGGCCGGCCGGGCTGTCCTGCGCCCACCGCCTGGCCATGCACGGCCACGAGGTGGTGCTCTTCGAGGCCCGCGCCAAGGCCGGCGGCCTCAACGAGTACGGCATCGCCCGCTACAAGCTGGTGGACGACTTCGCCCGGCGCGAAGTGGAATTCCTCCTGCAGATCGGCGGTATCGAACTGCGCCACGGCCAGCGGCTCGGCGACAACCTGGCGCTCGGCGCCCTGCACGAAGAGTACGACGCGGTGTTCCTCGGCATCGGCCTGGCCGCCAGCAAGCGCCTCGGCCTGGAAGACGAGGACGCCCCCGGCCTGCTCGCCGCCACCGACTACATCCGCGAACTGCGGCAGAGCGACGACCTGCTCGACCTGCCCGTCGCCGACCGTTGCATCGTCATCGGCGCCGGCAACACCGCCATCGACATGGCGGTGCAGATGAGCCGGCTCGGCGCCCGCGACGTCAATCTGGTCTATCGCCGCGGCTTCGAGGAAATGGGCGCCACCGGCCACGAGCAGGAGATCGCCAAGGCCAGCCAGGTGCGCCTGCTGACCTGGGCCCGACCGGAACGGGTACTGCTCGACGAGCATGGCCGGGTGCGCGGCATGCGTTTCGCCCGCACCCGCCTGGAGAACGGCCGCCTGGGCGACACCGGCGAGCATTTCGAGCTGGCCGCCGACGCCATCTTCAAGGCCATCGGCCAGGCCTTCGACGACGCCAGCCTGGGCGATCCGCTGGCGGCGCAACTGCGCCGCGACGGCGGCCGCATCCAGGTCGACGGGCAGATGCGCACCAGCATCCCGGGCATCTACGCCGGCGGCGACTGCGTGGCGCTCGGCGAGGACCTCACCGTGCAGGCGGTGCAGCACGGCAAACTGGCGGCGGAAGCGATCCACGCCCAACTCATGCTCAACGTGGAGGCTGCGTGATGGCCGACCTGTCTATCGAATTCGCCGGCATCAAGTCGCCCAACCCCTTCTGGCTGGCATCCGCGCCGCCCACCGACAAGGCCTACAACGTGGTCCGCGCCTATGAGGCGGGCTGGGGCGGGGTGGTCTGGAAGACCCTCGGAGAAGACCCGGCGGCGGTCAACGTGTCGTCGCGCTATTCCGCGCACTTCGGGCCGAACCGCCAGGTGCAGGGGATCAATAACATCGAGCTGATCACCGACCGCTCGCTGGAGATCAACCTGCGCGAGATCGCCCAGGTGAAGAAGGACTGGCCGGACCGCGCGCTGATCGTGTCGTTGATGGTGCCCTGCGTCGAGGAGTCGTGGAAATACATCCTGCCGCTGGTGGAAGCCACCGGCGCCGACGGCATCGAGCTGAACTTCGGCTGCCCCCACGGCATGCCCGAGCGCGGCATGGGCGCGGCGGTCGGCCAGGTGCCGGAGTACGTGGAGATGGTCACCCGCTGGTGCAAGACCCACTGCTCGCTGCCGGTGATCGTCAAGCTCACCCCCAACATCACCGACATCCGCCAGTCGGCGCGCGCCGCCCAGCGCGGCGGCGCCGACGCGGTGTCGCTGATCAACACCATCAACTCGATCACCAGCGTCGACCTGGAACGCATGGTCGCCCTGCCGGTGGTCGGCACCCAGAGCACCCACGGCGGCTACTGCGGCTCGGCGGTGAAGCCGATCGCCCTGAACATGGTCGCCGAGATTGCCCGCGACCCGCAGACCCGCGGCCTGCCGATCTGCGGCATCGGTGGGATCGGCAGCTGGCGCGACGCAGCGGAATTCGTCGCGCTCGGCTGCGGCGCGGTGCAGGTGTGCACGGCGGCGATGCTGCACGGCTTCCGTATCGTCGAGGACATGCAGGACGGTCTCGCGCGCTGGATGGACAGCCAAGGCTACCAGCGGCTGGCCGATTTCAGCGGCGCCGCGGTGGGCAATACCACCGACTGGAAGTACCTGGACATCAACTACCAGGTGATCGCCCGCATCGACCAGGACGCCTGCATCGGTTGCGGCCGCTGCCATATCGCCTGCGAGGACACCTCGCACCAGGCCATCGCCAGCCTGCCCCGGGCCGACGGCACGCACCGCTACGAAGTGATCGACGCCGAGTGCGTGGGCTGCAACCTGTGCCAGATCACCTGTCCGGTGGAGAACTGCATCGAAATGGTGCCGCAGGATACCGGCAAGCCCTATCTCAACTGGACCCAGGATCCGCGCAACCCCTACCGCGAAGCCTCCTGAACGCAGGGCGGCGCCCGCATCCCCGGCGGATGCCGCCCTGCCGCGCGCCGGCACGCTTCCTGCGTGCCGCTGCGGTCCGGCGACGCGCAACGGCGTCTGTCGGATCGACCCGCCTTCGACTACCATTCGCCGCGGCCCGGCCGACGCTCCCGGACGGCCGGCGCCCCATGGAGACTCGCGCATGTCCGCAGACAGCAACTACAGCCAGCAACCGGTCCCGCTGGCGGCGCGCAAGAGCGCGCTGGCCCTGAGCGTGGTGATGCTCGGCCTGACCTTCTTTTCCGCCAGCATGTGGACCGGCGGCACCCTCGGCACCGGCCTGAGCTACGACGACTTCTTCCTCGCCGTACTGCTGGGCAACCTGATGCTCGGCCTGTACACCGCGATCCTCGGCTTCATCGGCGCGCGCACCGGCCTTTCCACCCACCTTCTGGCGCACTACTCGTTCGGCAGCAAGGGCTCCTGGCTGCCCTCGGCGCTGCTCGGCGGCACCCAGGTCGGCTGGTTCGGCGTCGGCGTAGCGATGTTCGCCATCCCGGTGGCCAAGGCCAGCGGACTCGACGTCAACCTGCTGATCCTGGTTTCCGGGGCGCTGATGACCCTCACGGTGTTCTTCGGCATCGCCGGGCTGACGCTGCTGTCAGCCATCGCGGTACCGGCGATCGTCGTCCTCGGCAGCTACTCGGTGTGGCTCGCGGTGCGCGACGCCGGCGGCCTGGCGGCTTTGCAGCAGGTGACGCCGAGCGCGCCGCTGAGCCTCTCGGCGGCGATCGCCCTGGTGGTCGGCTCGTTCGTCAGCGCCGGCACCCTCACCGCCGACTTCGTCCGCTTCGGTCGCAGCGCGCGTACCGCGGTGGTGGTGTGCCTGGTGGCGTTCTTCCTCGGCAACTCGCTGATGTTCATCTTCGGCGCGGCCGGCGCGGCGGCGGTGGGCAAGTCGGACATCTCCGACGTGATGATCGCGCAGGGCCTGCTGATCCCGGCGATCCTGGTCCTCGGCCTGAACATCTGGACCACCAACGACAACGCGCTGTATGCCTCCGGCCTCGGCTTCGCCAACATCACCGGGCTCTCCAGCCGCTTCCTGGCGATGCTCAACGGCGCCCTCGGCACCCTCGCCGCGCTCTGGCTGTACAACCACTTCGTCGGCTGGCTGACCTTCCTCTCCGCCGCCATCCCGCCCATCGGCGGGGTGATCATCGCCGACTACCTGAGTCGCCGCCGGCGCTACCGCCAGCACCCCTGCGCGGACATCCAGGCGATCAACTGGGCGGCGATCCTCGCCGTCGCCTGCGGCACCGCCGCAGGCCACTGGCTGCCGGGGATCGTGCCGGTCAACGCGGTGCTCGGCGCCGCCATCGCCTACCTGCTGCTCAATCCCCTGCTGAGCCGCAGCCCGAACAAACCAGAAGAGGTCCTCCATGCTGATTGACAACCTGCGCCTGCGTGGCCGCGAAGGTCTCTGGCAACTGCGCGTCGCCGATGGCCGTATCGCCGCCCTGGTGCCGATGGAACAGGCCGCCGACGACACCGGCGAGCGCCTGGACGGCGCCGGCGGTCTCGCCGTGCCGCCGTTCATCGAGCCACACATCCATCTCGACACCACCCAGACCGCCGGCCAGCCGGAGTGGAACCGCTCCGGCACGCTGTTCGAAGGCATCGAACGCTGGGCCCAGCGCAAGGCGCTGCTCAGCCACGAGGACGTCAAGCAGCGCGCCTGGCAGACCCTGAAGTGGCAGATCGCCAACGGCGTGCAGCACGTGCGCAGCCACGTCGACGTCTCCGACCCGACCCTCACCGCGCTCAAGGCTATGCTCGAGGTGCGCGGCGAAGTGGCGCCCTGGGTCGACCTGCAGATCGTCGCCTTCCCCCAGGAGGGCATCCTCTCCTACCCCAACGGCCTGGAACTGCTGGAGGAGTCGCTGCGCCTGGGCGCCGACGTGGTGGGGGCGATCCCGCATTTCGAATTCACCCGCGAGCTGGGCATCGAGTCGCTGCACAAGGCCATCGACCTGGCCAGGCGCTACGACCTGCCGGTGGACGTGCATTGCGACGAGATCGACGACGAGCAGTCGCGCTTCCTCGAGACCCTGGCCATGCTCGCCCATCGCGACGGCCTCGGCGGACGGGTCACCGCCAGCCATACCACGGCGATGCACTCCTACAACGGCGCCTACACCTCGCGGCTGTTCCGCCTGCTGAAACTGTCGGGAATCAACTTCGTCGCCAACCCGCTGGTGAACATCCACCTGCAGGGGCGCTTCGACGACTATCCGAAGCGCCGCGGCATCACCCGGGTCAAGGAACTGCTCGGCGCCGGGATCAACACCTGCTTCGGCCACGACGACGTGTTCGACCCCTGGTACCCGCTGGGCACCGCGAACATGCTGCAGGTGCTGCACATGGGCCTGCACGTGACGCAGATGATGGGCTACGACGAGATCGACGGCGGCCTCGACCTGATCACCCACAACAGCGCCCGCACCCTCGGCCTGCGGGAATACGGCATCGAGGTCGGCCATCCGGCCAACCTGCTGGTGCTGCCGGCCCGCGACGGCTTCGACGCGGTGCGCCGGCAGGTTCCGGTGCGCTACTCGATCCGCGGCGGACGGCTGGTCGCCGAGACGCTCCCGGCGCAGACCACGGTGTTCCTCGAACAGGCGGAAGCGGTGGACTTCACCCGCGCCAGCTGAGCCTTCGCCGGAGCCTTCGCGCGAAGGCTCCGATTGCTCAGGGCTCCAGGCCGATTCCGCGCAGGACCACGCTGGTCACCGTCTGTACCGCCCTTTCGAACTGCATGTCGCTGAGCGGCTGGTGGCCGTTGAGCACCTCGACCTGGTAGCCGAAGTCGGCATAGTGCTGGGTGGAGGCCCAGATCAGGTAGAGCAGGCTGCTCGGTTCGATCGGCAGGATGCGCTTTTCCTCGACCCACTGGCGGATCTTCGCCTCCTTCATCTTGGCCCATTCGTAGAGGCTGTCGTCGAGGGTGGCGCCGAGCAGCGGCGCGCCATGCATGATTTCGTTGGCCCAGACCTTGGAACCATGCGGACGGGTGCGCGAGTGGTTCATCTTCGCGCGGATATAGCTGGTCAATACCACCCTTGGGTCATCGAACATCTCGAAGCAGAGGGCGTCCTGCTTCCAGACCTCGAGCAGGCCGAGGAGGACGTCGCGGTACAGCTCGTCCTTGGTGCTGAAGTAGTAGTGCAGATTGGAGCGCGGCAGTTCGGCTTCTTCGGCGATGTTGCCCATGGAGGTGCCGGCGTAGCCTTTTTCGGCGAAGACTTTTTCGGCGGCCAGGAGAATCTTCTCGACGTTGCGGCGGCGGATCTCGATCTTGTGTGTGCCCATGTGCGATCCATTACTGCGAATTCAACCAAGGCTACCAGCAAATCCGGGCGCGCGGCGACGCCCAGTCTTGCCAGGTAGCCCTCTCAGCGGCGCTTCGGACGGCGGCCGCGCAGACGACGCCAGCCGATCCAGCAGCCGCTGGCGCAGACCACCAGGCCGCCGAGGCTGCCACCGAGCATCCACAGGTCCCACAGCGGACGCCGGGTCAGCAGCGGCAGCCAATCCCAGCTGTGCAGCAGGGAAAACAGCCAGCGGCTGCCGCGCCGACCGTCGTCGAGCACGCCAACCACCGCGCCGCTGTAGGGATCCAGGTGCACCCAGGTATGCCGGGAATCGTCGAAACGCAGGCGCCAGACCGGCAGGCGCCGTTCCAGGTAGCCCATCATGCTGTGCTCTTCGCGCGGGTAGTAATGGAAGTCGTAGCGATCCAAGCGTTCGGCCTGCATCGGCACCCCCGGCAGCAGCGCGCGAGCCGACGCCAGCAGGCGCTCCTCGGGCAACTCGCGGAGGGTTTCGCCGTCCGCCGTGAGCAGCAGGCTGGCGCCGCTGCCGCTGCGCCCGACCACATAGGGCGCGCCACCGAGCATCCGCCACTCCAGTTCGCGCACCCGCAGCCCGGCGCCGCGAAAACGCCGCAGGGCGGCGTCCGCTTCCAGGCCGGCGGGCAGCGCCTGGTCCCAGCTTGCGCCCTGGTAGGCCGCGAGGTCGAGCGGCGTGCCGCGACCGAACAGGTTCCACGGATTCATCGACATCAGCCCGCTGAAGATCCAGCTCAGCACCAGCGCGCCGAAGAGCAGGCCGGCGAGGTGGTGCCAGCGCTGGAAGCCGCCCGCATAGGGCGAGCGCGAACCGCTGCGGTAAGGCTTGCGGAAGCGCCAGCGGAGCAGGCCGACGAGGATGCCGAGGACGGTCGCCAGGGTCGCCAGCAGCGACAGGCCGATCACCAGGTTCGCCCATTGTCCGTCGAACCAGCCGCCGCGCAGCGGATAGAGCCAGTGCAGCCAGGCGCCGAGCCAGTTCCAGGCGCGCTCCCGGCGACTGGCGTCGCGTACCACCTCGCCGGTCTGCGAGGACAGGTAGAGCAGCCGGCCCTCCTCGTCCGCGGTCTGCACCCGCCATAGCGGCCGGTGCGGATCGAGGTTGCGGGTATGGGTCCAGGCGTCTTCCTCGATCCGCCCTTGCACCTGCATCGGTACTTCGCCGCTGAAGGCACGGGCCGAAGCCAGCACCCTGTCCGCGTCCACCGCCAGCGGCCGGCCGTCGCGCGCCGCCAGCGCACGCGTGCGCCCGTCGGCGTCGTCCAGCAGGTAGGTCGGCAGGCCGGCTACGCTGGCCAGCCGGATGCTTCGCGGGGCCTTTCCAGCGCCGTCGGCGAGGGCCGTCCGCAGCGGCATGCAGGCCTCGCAGCCTTCCAGCCCGGGCAGATGGGTCAGGCGCTCCAGCGGAGTCAGCTTGGGATAGCCAACGTAGAGCATGACCATCCCGGAGACGAACCACAGCACCATCAGCAGGCAGCAGCCGATGCCCAGCCAGCGGTGCCAGAGGTACAGGTAGCGTTTCATCGGCAGCTCCTCAGAAACGCGTCTGCACGCTCAGTTCGAAGGTCCGCGGGTCGCCGACGTAGTACAGCGGCGTGCTCTGCACGAAACGCGCGTAGACCTCGTCGGTGAGGTTGCGCACCCGCCCGGTGATGCGCGTGCGCTCGTCCAGCCGGTAGCTGAGGAAAGTCCCGTAGACCGTATAGGACGGCACGTGCCAGGTGTTGGCGTTGTTGGCGTACACCGAGGACACGTAGCGCGCGTCCACCCCGCCCTGCCAGGCCGGGTCGAAGTCGTAGGTCAGCCACAGGTTGCCGACCCGCTCCGGCACGTTCGGCGGCGTCTTGCCCTTGCGCGAGACGGCGACGCCGCCGACGTTCTCGGTGAACTCGTCGTACTGCGCGTCGACCCAGGCGAAGTTGCCCTCGGCCAGCAGCTTCGGGGTGATCCGCAGGGAGGCGGCGGCCTCGATGCCCCTGGAGGTCTGCTGGCCCACCGGCACGCTGAGGTTGGGGTCGTTCGGGTCGGCCACCGAGAAATCCCGGCGGACGATGCGGTAGGCGGCCAGGGTGGCGCTGCCGCGACCGTCGAGGAAATCGAACTTGCTGCCCAGCTCCCACTGGTCGCCGGTGGACAGGTCGTAGTCGCGGACCTGGGCGAAGCTGGCGCTGGTCAGCACCCCGCCCGGCGGGTCGGCGGCGGTACTGTATTGCAGGTAGACGTTGGCGTGCGGGGTGAACTGGTAGACCAGCCCGGCGCGCCCGGTGACCACGTCCCAGCGCCGTTCGAAGTGTGCGGGATTGTCCTTGTCGGGCACCCGATGGTTGCGCACGTCGAGGTCGAGGTGGTCGTAGCGCAGCCCGGTGACCAGCGACAGCTCGTCGGTCAGGCCCAGGCGGTTCTCGGCAAACAACGCGCTGGTGCGCACCTCGTTGCTGCGGTCCTTCCGGTGGCCGGGACGCATGCCCGGCAGGTCGTAGAAGTGGCCCGGCTCGAAACTGGCCGGATCGACCGTACCGAACGGCCCGGAGGCGGTACTCGGGAAGCGCGTCTGCTTGTTGATGCTGTAGTCGAAGCCCAGCGCCCAGTCGCTGGCCAGTCCGAACAGCGGCTGGCTGTGCTGCAGCTCGAAGCGGTTGCCGTCGAGCTGCTGGTCGTGGCGCTGGAGGAATGCGTTGGAGCGCACCACCCCGCTGTTGTCGGCGTTGTAGCGGTAGGTCTCGAGGTTGCGGTAATCACGCTCGGCATCGTAGTGGTAGAAGGTGTTGCGCCAGCGCGTGCTGTCGCTGACCCGGTATTCGAGGATCGAGCGCAGCCAGCGCACGCGCTGTTCGTAGCGACCGTCGGCGACGTTGTAGTTCTCGCGGCGGCGGCTCTTGTCGATCTTCAGCTCGCCGGCATAGGGATTGAGCACCGGCGTGCCCCAGTAGGGGCTGTCTTCCTGTTCGTCCTGGTACTCCAGGGCCAGGGTGTGGGAAAGGTCCGGGGTCAGGTCGCTGAGCAGGGAGAAAGCGACGTTCCACGATTCGCGCGAATTGCGGTCGACGTAGCCGTTGCCACCGCTGCGGCTGACGTCCAGGCGCACGAAGTGCTTCGGCTCGGGGCCAATGTCCAGGGCCTGGTTGAAGCCGAAGGCGACTTCCGAATCGTCGTAGCTGCCGTAGCGCACCCGGCCTTCCATGAAATCGCCGTAGCGATCGGCGAGCTTGCTGATGTAGTCCAGCGAGCCGCCGACGGCGCCGGCGCCGTTGAGGAAGGAGGACGGACCGCCGACCAGTTCGACGCGCTCGACGATCCAGTCGTCCAGCGGACGCATGGCGCTGCTGTATTGCACCGGGATGCCGTTGAACAACTGGTTGACCTGGCTGGAACTGAAGCCGCGGTAGCTGACGAAGCCGCCGAAGCCCGGCGGCGCCGAGGCGTTCACCCCGGGCAGGCTGTTGGCGATGTCCTGGGTGCTGCGCAGGCCGCGCCGCTCGAAACCGGCGCGGCTGGCCACGCTCACCGAGCCGGGAGTCTCGCGCAGGCTCAGGCCCAGGCGCGAGCCGCCGCCGGCGCTGTCGTCGAGATCGAGGGCAGGCGGGGTTTCCCCGGCGGCGCCGGCGCTGACGGTGAGGGCGGGCAGTTCGGTGGGTTCCTCATCGGCCCAGAGCAAGGCCGGAACGCCGGCCAAGGTGAGGTTGAGACCCAGCGCGAGGGCGCGGCGGGCCGTGGAGTGCTTTTTCATCGAGCGATCCTGAAGCAAGGCATGGTGGGCACGCCCGCCTCGCCCGGATGGACAGCGGCGAGCGCTGCGCGGACGAGGCAGGACGGGCGACGGATGCAAATGCCCGGCGCGGCGGGCGTTCAGGATCAGGCGGGGGAAGCGCGCGGGTTGGCCGGCGGCCAGACGTACCGGGGCGGCACCGGCTCGCGCGTGGCGGGCGGGCGGAAACGCGCCTGGTGTCGCCGTTGCAGGCGCCAGGTCCAGATCACTCCGAGCGCGACGAACAGCGCCAGCGCGCTGCACATCGGGCAGCTCATCGGCAACTGGGGATTGACCGGCGCCGGATCGCCGGCGGAGCCGTCCTCGGAGTCCAGGGACAGCCATTGGCTGGCACCGGCGACACAGAACAGCCCGACGCTGGCCTTCTGCCCCTTGTCGCCGCCCACTCCCAGCGCCTGCAGGTGCAGGACGCCGCAAGCCAGCGCGTTGACCAGCACGCAGGCACAGAGGGCGAAGCTCAGCCACTGCAGCAGCGGCGAGCGGGAGATGGGAGCGATTCTCATGACCGCGCACTCTAGCATCCTGACCCGCAAATTCCCCGCGCTTCTGCGCTGCGGTGCATCGCCGCAGGCCGAGGGCGCCACGCACGGCGACGAGCGGCGTAGCAGGGGTGACTTGGGAGTTTCATGTGGCGCCGCTATAATCGCCCGCTCAGGCGGCCCTCCGGGTCGCTCCCGCCTTCCGTTCGAGGGGCGCTGCAGCAGGCCTAGGCCTGTCAGGCTCGAACGGAGCGCGCTCTCAGGCCGGCCTCGCCGGTCTGTCAACGCACCAACGGCGCCCATTCGCAGACAACGAATGGAGAGTTACGCATGAGCGCTGTCATGACGCCCGCCGGTTTCACCGACTACAAGGTCGCCGACATCACCCTGGCCGCCTGGGGCCGCCGCGAGCTGATCATCGCCGAATCGGAAATGCCCGCACTGATGGGCCTGCGCCGCAAGTATGCCGGCCAGCAGCCGCTGAAAGGCGCGAAGATCCTCGGTTGCATCCACATGACCATCCAGACCGGCGTGCTGATCGAGACCCTGGTCGCGCTGGGCGCCGAAGTCCGCTGGTCGAGCTGCAACATCTTCTCCACCCAGGACCAGGCCGCCGCCGCCATCGCCGCCGCCGGCATCCCGGTGTTCGCCTGGAAGGGCGAGACCGAGGAAGAGTACGAGTGGTGCATCGAGCAGACCATCCTCAAGGACGGCCAGCCGTGGGACGCCAACATGGTGCTGGACGACGGCGGTGACCTGACCGAGATCCTGCACAAGAAATACCCGCAGATGCTCGAGCGCATCCACGGCATCACCGAAGAGACCACCACTGGGGTCCACCGCCTGCTCGACATGCTCAAGAACGGCACCCTGAAAGTCCCGGCGATCAACGTCAACGACTCGGTGACCAAGAGCAAGAACGACAACAAGTACGGCTGCCGCCATAGCCTCAACGACGCCATCAAGCGCGGCACCGACCACCTGCTGTCGGGCAAGCAGGCGCTGGTGATCGGCTACGGCGACGTGGGCAAGGGCTCCTCGCAGTCGCTGCGCCAGGAAGGCATGATCGTCAAGGTCGCGGAAGTCGACCCGATCTGCGCCATGCAGGCCTGCATGGACGGCTTCGAAGTCGTCTCGCCGTACAAGAACGGCATCAACGACGGCACCGAGGCCAGCATCGACGCCGCGCTGCTGGGCAAGATCGACCTGATCGTGACCACCACCGGCAACGTCAACGTCTGCGACGCCAACATGCTCAAGGCGCTGAAGAAGCGCGCGGTGGTCTGCAACATCGGCCACTTCGACAACGAGATCGACACCGCCTTCATGCGCAAGAACTGGGCCTGGGAAGAGGTCAAGCCGCAGGTGCACAAGATCCACCGCACCGGCAAGGACGGTTTCGACGCGCACAACGACGACTACCTGATCCTTCTCGCCGAAGGCCGCCTGGTCAACCTGGGCAACGCCACCGGCCACCCGAGCCGGATCATGGACGGTTCCTTCGCCAACCAGGTGCTGGCGCAGATCCACCTGTTCGAGCAGAAGTACGCCGACCTGCCGGCCGCCGAGAAGGCCAAGCGCCTGAGCGTCGAAGTGCTGCCGAAGAAGCTCGACGAGGAAGTGGCCCTGGAGATGGTCAAGGGCTTCGGCGGCGTGGTCACCCAGCTGACCCCCAAACAGGCCGAGTACATCGGCGTCAGCGTGGAAGGCCCGTTCAAGCCGGACGCCTACCGCTACTAAGCGAACCACGGGGCAGGCGCCATGCGCCTGCCCCGTTCGCATGAGCGCCCCTCGATGTCCACGCACCTCGCCGATCGCTACAACCAGGCCTGGCTGTTCGCCGCCCGCGCCCACCGCAACCAGACCCTCAGCGGCTCGCCGCTGCCCTACCTGGTGCACCTGGGCATGGTCGCCAACGAACTGCTGGCCGCCGATCGCCAGGGCGCCGTCGAACGGCTGGCGGAAACCCTGCAGATCGCGGTCCTGCACGACACCCTGGAAGACACGGCGACCTCGCCCGAGGAGCTGCGGCAACAGTTCGGTGAGTTCGTCCACGACGGCGTGCTGGCCCTGAGCAAGCGCGTCGGCGACGGCCCGAAGCGCTCGCCCGACGACTACTTCCAGGCTCTGGCCGAAGGACCGGCGCAGTATGCCCTGGTCAAGCTGTGCGACCGCATCACCAACCTGCAGCCACCACCGCAGACCTGGAACCCGGACAAGATCGCGGACTACCACCAGGAGTCGCGATTGATCCTCGCCCGCCTCGGCCATGCGCATGCCGCGACGGCCCGGCGCCTGCGGGAAAAAATCGAGCACTACCGCCAGTACTACTGAGGTACGGCGCTAGACAGAATCAACAAGAAGAGGCGCGGCCACGGCCGCGTCCAAGGAACCGATCATGAGTCAGAGCGAACGCCGTTTCAGCTTCGAGTTCTTCCCGGCGAAGACCGAGGCCGGCCATGAAAAGCTGTTGGCCACCGCCCGCAACCTGGCGGGCTACAAGCCCGACTTCTTCTCCTGCACCTACGGCGCCGGCGGCTCCACCCGCGACCGCACGCTGCACACCGTGCTGCAACTGGACGGCGAGGTGAAGGTACCGACCGCGCCGCACCTGTCCTGTGTCGGCGACTCGAAAGCCGAGCTGCGCGAGCTGCTCGGCCAGTACCGTGCCGCCGGCATCCGCCGCATCGTCGCCCTGCGCGGCGACCTGCCGTCGGGCATGGGCATGGCCAGCGGCGAGCTGCGCTACGCCAACGAACTGGTGGAGTTCATCCGCGCCGAGACCGGCGACCACTTCCACATCGAGGTCGCCGCCTATCCGGAAGTCCATCCCCAGGCACGCAGCTTCGAGGACGACCTGGCGAACTTCGTGCGCAAGGTGAAGGCCGGCGCCAGCAGCGCCATCACCCAGTACTTCTTCAACGCCGACGCCTATTTCTACTTCGTCGAGCGGGTCGCCAAGCTGGGCGTGGACATCCCGGTGGTCCCCGGCATCATGCCGATCACCAACTACTCCAAGCTGGCGCGCTTCTCCGACGCCTGCGGCGCCGAGCTGCCGCGCTGGATCCGCAAGCAGCTGGAGGCCTACGGCGACGACAGCCGCAGCATCCAGGCCTTCGGCGAGCAGGTGATCAGCGAAATGTGCGAACGCCTGCTGCAAGGCGGCGCACCGGGACTGCATTTCTATACTCTGAACCAGGCCGATCCGAGCCTGGCGATCTGGAAGAATCTCCAGCTGCCGCGCTGATACCGGGGAAACCCGGATCGACGCCGCAGCGTACATCGGCAGGGAAGCCTCTCACGCGATCCACGACACCATGGCCAACTCACGCAAGCATCTGATCTACCTGGTCTACGGGCGACAGACCTACCACCAGGAAGCCCTGTTCAGCATCGCCAGCGCCTTCGCTCACCTGCGAGACGAACCGGCGCATGGCCTGACCGTCAGGGTCTACACCGACGACCCCAGCCCCTACGCCGGCCTGCCGGTGCAGGTCCGCCCACTGACCGCCGAGGAACTGGTCGCCTGGTGCCAACCGCACGGCTATCACTTCCGCGCCAAGCACGTGGCCCTGCGCGAGGCCCTGGAGGACGCCGACCAGGCATTGCTGATCGACACCGACACCTTCTTCCACAGTTCGCCCCTGCGCCTGTTCGAGCGCATCCAGCCCGGCCGCCTGCTGTGCAACGCGATCGGCGCGCGCTATGGCGAACATCGCAACTTCCCGCTCTACCGCGACCTCTCGGCCTACCTGTTCGAGCGCGGCTGGGCCGACGACGAGATGCACCAGCTCAACTCCGGCGTCATCGGCCTGCCCCGGGAAGAGGCAAAAATACTCGACCGTTCGTTGGAATTAATGGATGAACTCTATCCAATTGCCAACGGTGCCTATACTCTTGAGGAATTCGTCCTGGCCGTCGCCGCCCACAAGCGGCTGGAGCTGGTGGGTTGTACCGACCTGATCCACCATTACTGGAGCCGGAAACAGCTGTTCCGCGCGAAGATCCAGGCCTGGTTGTGCAAGCACGGTTCCTCCCTTCTCAGCGCTGCAGCCCTCGACGACACCCTGAAGGTGACCGATCGACTGCCACGCCCACCGCGTGCCAAGCGTCTGCTGTACAAGCTGGGAACCCTGCCGTTGCCGGCACCGATGCGCCAGTTCAGTATCGAGCTGCTCTACGGTTGCCACGAATACAGTAACGAGTTCGACCGGGCCTGCGGCCCCGTCTGGTGGGAGAAAGCCGCGACCAATGCCATCGAACGCTATCCGCGGGAACCGATTGCGGAACAAATCGAGGATTGGCTGAATCACAGCTTGCTGCGCAACCTCCTTGGCTCCCGGGCCAACGAGATCCGCCAGCATTTGCGCCAGCGTGACCTGCTCTGACCGCAGCCCTCCGTTGACGCTGCCCCCGGCCCCCCCACCCAGGGCCGGGAGCGAACCGGCCAGCGCCCCATACCCGGTGCGCGGCCATGCCCGCGAGGGCACCCGTTCGACACCGGCCTCCGAGCGCATACGCAGCGCCGCGGCCAGACCTTCCGCCCTGGCCGACAGGGCCCGAAGGTAGACAGGAGTTCGCAGAACTTGGTGATTTCACAGCAGCCGGCCTCGCCCCGGCCCATATAGGAAAACCCGCATGTCCTTTTCTTCCCTCGGACTCTCCGAGGCGCTTGCCCGCGCTGTGGAGGCTGCGGGCTACAGCCAGCCCACTCCCGTGCAACAGCGGGCGATTCCCGCCGTGTTGCAAGGTCGCGACCTGATGGTCGCGGCACAGACCGGCACCGGCAAGACCGGTGGTTTCGCCCTGCCGGTACTGGAGCGCCTGTTCCCCGCCGGTCACCCCGACCGCGAACACCGCCACGGCCCGCGCCAGGCGCGGGTGCTGGTACTGACCCCGACCCGCGAGCTGGCCGCCCAGGTGCATGACAGCTTCAAGGTCTACGCCCGCGACCTGCCGCTGAACAGCACCTGCATCTTCGGCGGGGTTGGCATGAACCCGCAGATCCAGGCCCTGGCCAAGGGCGTCGACGTGCTCGTCGCCTGCCCCGGCCGCCTGCTCGACCTGGCCGGGCAGAACAAGGTCGACCTGTCCCACGTGGAAATCCTCGTCCTCGACGAAGCCGACCGCATGCTCGACATGGGCTTCATCCACGATGTGAAGAAGGTCCTCGCCAAGCTGCCGCCCAAACGCCAGAACCTGCTGTTCTCGGCGACCTTCTCGAAGGACATCGTCGACCTCGCCAACAAGCTCCTGCACAACCCGGAGCGCATCGAGGTGACGCCGCCGAACACCACGGTCGAGCGCATCGAGCAGCGCGTGTTCCGCCTGCCGGCGCCGCAGAAGCGCGCCCTGCTGGCGCACCTGGTGACCGTCGGCGCCTGGGAACAGGTGCTGGTCTTCACCCGTACCAAGCACGGCGCCAACCGCCTCGCCGAGTACCTGACCAAGCACGGCCTGCCGGCCGCCGCGATCCACGGCAACAAGAGCCAGAATGCGCGGACCAAGGCGCTGGCCGACTTCAAGGCCAACGACGTGCGGATCCTGGTGGCGACCGATATCGCCGCCCGCGGCCTGGACATCGACCAGTTGCCCCATGTGGTCAACTACGAACTGCCCAACGTCGAGGAAGACTACGTCCACCGTATCGGCCGTACCGGCCGCGCCGGACGCAGCGGCGAGGCGATCTCGCTGGTGGCGCCGGACGAGGAGAAACTGCTCAAGGCCATCGAGAAGATGACCAGGCAGCGCATTCCCGACGGCGATCCCCAGGGCTTCGACCCGGAAGCCGTGCTGCCCGAGGTGGCCCAGCCGGAACCCCGCGAGGCGCCGCAGAAGCAGCCGCGCCGCGACAAGGAACGGCGCAGCCGTGAGCGCAAGCCGAAAGAGGCCCAGGCGCCCGCGGAAAACGCTGCCGTCGTCGGCCAGGACGGCGCCGAGAAGCCTGCCGGCAAGCGTCGCCGCCGTGGCGGCAAGAACAAGGAAAACCGCGAGGCCGGCCAGGCGCAGCAACCGCGGCAGAGCCGTGAAGCGCGTCCCGCCAAGCCCAATCGGCCGCCGGAAATCGACGGTAATCGCGATCCGGAAGAGTTCCTCGACGACGACTTCGACAATTTCGGCAACCGCGCCGACTACGTCAGCCCTTACCAGGGCCAGGAAAACAAAGGTCGCGGCCGCCGCGGCGGCCAGCAGAAGTCGCAGGGCGGCGCTGGCCAGCAGGGTCGTGGCCAGGGCCAGGGGCGCGGCAAGAGCCAGGGCAGCGCTCAAGGCGGCGCTCGCGGCCAGGGTGCCGGCCAGGGCAAGGCGAAGAAACCGCGCGCCGGCAAGCCGCGCGGCCAGGGCCGTGACAATCCTTCGCGGATGAGCGACGCGCCGCTGCGCGAGCCGTCCGAGTATGGCGTCGGCAAGCAGCCGAGCCGTCAGCCGGTGGTGATCAACAAGCGCGACCTGGTGCGCATGGATCGCTTCCCCACCGCCGAGCAGCTCGACGAGCTGGAACCACGGCGCAAGGGCGAGCGCCCCGCGCTGCTGACCCGCAACCGCTGAAGCACGGCGGGCCCCCGGGCCCGCCAACTTCCGCGAGGGATAAAAGAACGCCGACCCAAGGGTCGGCGTTCTTGCATGGCGCGGAAGGCGGATCAGGCCTGCGGATCTTCCTTCTTCGCGGTCTGCTGCTGGGTCACGGTCTGCTGGTTCCAGCCGCCGCCGAGGGCCTTGTACAGGTTGACCTCGCTGGTCAGCTGGTTGAGGCGGTCGGTGATCAGCTGCTGCTGCGCGGTGAACAGCGAGCGTTGCGCGTCGAGCAGGGTCAGGTAGTTGTCCACACCCGTGCGATAGCGCTTGTCGGCGAGCTGGTAGTACTCGTCGCTGGCCTTGACCAGGTCGCGCTGTGCCTGCAACTGCTCGGTGAAGGTGCCGCGCGCGGCCAGGCCGTCGGCGACTTCCTGGAACGCCGTCTGGATCGCCTTCTCGTACTGCGCGACGTTGATGTCCTTCTGGATCTTCGCGTAGTCCAGGCTGGCGCGCAGGCTGCCGGCGGTGAAGATCGGCAGGTTGATCGACGGCTGGAACAGCCAGGACCCCGAACCGGCGTCGAACAGGCCGGACAGCTGGCGGCTCATGGTGCCGGCGTTGGCGGTCAGGCTGATGCTCGGGAAGAACGCCGCGCGTGCGGCGCCGATGCTGGCGTTGGCGGCCATGAGCTGGTGCTCGGCCTCGAGGATGTCCGGACGCCGCTGCAGCAGGTCAGACGGCAGGCCCGCCGGCACTTCGGTCAGCAGGGTCTGGTCCAGGCCCAGGCCTTGCGGCAGGTTCGCCGGGATCCCGGAACCCAGCAGCAGGACCAGCGCGTTCTGGTCCTGGGCCACCAGGCGGGTGTACTGCGCCAGGGTCGCCCGGGCGCCTTCCACGGCGGTCTGCGCCTGGCGCAGGTCGAGCGCGGAGGCGACGCCGACGTCATAGCTGCGCTGGGTCAGGTCGAAACTCTTCTGGTAAGTGCCCAGGGTGTCCCTGGTCAGTTGCAACTGCGCCTGGTCGGCTTTCAGCGTCAGGTAGGCGGTCGCCACGCTGGCCACCAGGGTGGTCTGCGCGCTGCGCTGCGCCTGTTCGGTCGCCAGGTACTGCTCCAGGGCCTGGTCGCGCAGGCTGCGCAGGCGGCCGAAGAGATCGAGCTCCCAGGCGGTAGTGCCCAGGGTCACCCCGTACTGGCTGGAGATCGCCGGGTTGCCGGTGGTCGACAGGTCACCGGGCAGGCGCTGGCGGGTACCGCTGCCATCCACGCCGATCCGCGGGAACAGGTCGGCCCGCTGGATGCGGTACTGCGCGCGGAAGGCCTCGACGTTCAGCGCGGCGACGCGCAGGTCGCGGTTGTTTTCCAGCGCCACGCCGATCAGCTGCTGCAACTGCGGGTCGCGGAAGAACTCGCGCCAGCCGATGTCGGCGGCCGGAACGGCCGCCGCGCCGGTGTTCTGCCCGTAGGCCTGCCCTTGCGGGTAGGCCGCGGCTACCGGCGCCTCGGGGCGCTGGTAGTCGGGAATCAGCGAGCAGCCGGACAGAACGACAGCGGCTACCGCCAGGGAAAGGAAGGACCTTTTCATATCATTGCCCCTTTTCGGCCTCAGCCTGCTGCTTGGACGCCTCGTCCTTGAACAGCGTGCTGACCGCCACGTAGAACAGCGGTACCCAGAAGATCGCCAGGACGGTCGCGGTGACCATGCCGCCGATCACGCCGGTACCGATCGCATGCTGGCTGCCGGAGCCGGCGCCGGTGGAGATGGCCAGCGGCACCACGCCGAGGATGAACGCCAGGGAGGTCATCACGATCGGCCGCAGACGCATGCGGCAGGCCTCGATGGCCGCCTCGACGATACCCTTGCCCTGCTCGTGCAGCTCCTTGGCGAACTCCACGATGAGGATGGCGTTCTTCGCCGACAGGCCGATGGTCGTCAACAGGCCCACCTGGAAGAACACGTCGTTGGACAGCCCGCGCATGGAGGTCGCCAGCAGCGCGCCGATCACGCCCAACGGCACCACCAGCATCACCGAGAACGGAATCGACCAGCTTTCATAGAGCGCCGCCAGGCAGAGGAACACCACCAGCAGGGACAGCGCGTACAGCGCCGGCGCCTGCGAGCCGGACAGACGTTCCTCGTAGGACAGGCCAGTCCAGGAGTAGCCCACGCCTTTCGGCAGTTGCTTGACGATCTCCTCGACCGCCGCCATCGCGTCACCGGAACTCAGGCCGGGCGCCGGCTCGCCGAGGATTTCCATGGCCGGCACGCCGTTGTAGCGCTCCAGCTTCGGCGAGCCGTACTCCCACTTGCCGGTGGCGAAGGCGTTGAACGGCACCATCTCGCCCTTGTCGTTGCGCACGTACCACTTGCTCAGGTCGTCCGGATTCATCCGCGCGTCCGGCCTGCCCTGCAGGTAGACCCGCTTGACCCGGCCACGGTCGATGAAGTCGTTGACGTAGCTGGAACCCCAGGCGATCGATATCGTGCTGTTGATGTCGGCCAGGGACACGCCGAGGGCGCTGGCCTTCTCGTCGTCGATCTCCAGCTTGTATTGCGGCTCGTCGCTCATGCCGTTGGGGCGCACACGCTGCAGCGCAGGGTTCTGCGAGGCGAGCATGAGGAACTTGTTGCGCGCCTGGAGCAGGACTTCGTGGCCGACGCCCGCCTGGTCCTGGAGGAACAGGTCGAAGCCGGTGGCGTTACCCAGTTCCAGTACCGACGGCGGAGCGAAGGCGAACACCATCGCGTCCTTGAAGCTGAAGAAGTGCATCTGCGCGCGCTTGGCCAGTTCGAACACGCTGTTCTCGCCACCGGGACGCTCTTCCCAGGGCTTGAGCATGATGAAGGCCATGCCCGAACTCTGGCCGCGGCCGGCGAAGTTGAAGCCGGTGACGGTGAACACCGAGCTGACCGAAGAGCTTTCCTTCTCCAGCAGGTATTCGCGCATCGAGTCCACCACCACCTGGGTACGCTCGGCAGTGGAGCCCGGCGGGGTCTGTACCTGGGCGAAGAGTACGCCCTGGTCTTCGTCGGGGAGGAACGCGGTGGGAATGCGGGTGAACATCCAGATCATCCCGGCCACGATCACCACGTAGATCAGCAGGTACGGCGCGCGATGCTTGAGGATCGACGCCACGCCACGCTCGTAGCCGTGGGTGGTGGACAGGAACATCCGGTTGAACCAGCCGAAGAAGCCGCCCTTGTGCTCGCCGTGATCGCCTTTCTCGATCGGCTTGAGCATGGTCGCGCACAGCGCCGGGGTGAGGATCAGCGCCACGATCACCGAGAGGGCCATGGCCGACACGATGGTGATGGAGAACTGCCGGTAGATCACCCCGGTGGAACCGCCGAAGAACGCCATCGGCAGGAATACCGCCGAGAGCACCATGGCGATGCCGACCAGCGCGCCCTGGATCTGGCCCATGGACTTGCGCGCCGCCTCCCTTGGCGACAGGCCTTCCTCGGCCATCACCCGCTCGACGTTCTCCACCACCACGATGGCGTCGTCCACCAGCAGGCCGATGGCCAGCACCATGCCGAACATGGTCAGGGTGTTGATCGAGAAGCCGAACGCGGCGAGCACGCCGAAGGTCCCCAGCAGTACCACCGGCACGGCGATGGTCGGGATCAGCGTGGCGCGGAAGTTCTGCAGGAACAGGTACATCACCAGGAACACGAGGAGGATCGCCTCGCCGAGGGTCTTCACTACCTCATGGATCGAGGCCGAGACCACCGGGGTGGTGTCGTACGGGTAGACCACCTTCATGCCCTGCGGCATGAACGGTTCCAGGTTGGCGATGGTCTGGCGGATCGCCTTGGCGGTATCCAGCGCGTTGGCGCCGGTGGCCAGCTTGATCGCGATACCGGACGCCGGGCTGCCGTTGAACTGCGCGTTGATGCTGTAGTCCTGGCCGCCCAGGCCGACGTCGGCGACGTCCTTCAGACGCACCTGGGAACCGTCGGGATTGACCTTGAGCAGGATCTTCTCGAACTGCTCCGCGGTCTGCAGGCGGGTCTTGCCGATGATGGTGGCGTTGAGCTGCTGGCCCTTGACCGCCGGCAGGCCGCCGAGCTGGCCGGAGGAGATCTGCACGTTCTGCGCCTGGATCGCCGCACTCACGTCGCCGGGGGTCAGCTGGTAGCTGTTCAGCTTGGCCGGGTCGAGCCAGATGCGCATCGAGTACTGCGAACCGAACACCTGGAAGTCACCGACGCCCTTGGTCCGCGACAGCGGGTCCTGGATGTTGGAGACGATGTAGTTCGACAGGTCTTCCTTGGTCATGCTGCCGTCGGTGGAAACCACGCCGACCACCATGAGGAAGTTCTTCACCGCCTTGGTCACCCGGATGCCTTGGCGCTGAACTTCCTGCGGCAGCAGCGGGGTCGCCAGTTGCAGCTTGTTCTGCACCTGGACCTGGGCGATGTCGGGGTCGGTGCCCTGCTCGAAGGTCACGGTGATGGTCATGCTGCCGTCGGAGTTACTCTCCGAGGAGATGTAGCGCAGATTGTCGATCCCGTTCATCTGCTGCTCGATCACCTGGACCACGGTGTCCTGCACCGTCTCGGCCGAGGCGCCCGGGTAGCTCACCTGCACGGCGATGGCCGGCGGGGCGATGGCCGGGTACTGGTTGACCGGCAGACTGAGGATCGACAGGCCGCCCGCGAGCATGATCACCAAGGCGATCACCCACGCGAAAATGGGCCTATCAATGAAAAACTTCGACATTACGAATCCCCTTGATCAGCCCTTGCTGTCGGTTTTCGCCGGAGCGGCGTCGGCCTTCTGCGCGGACGCGACATTCTTCGCCGGCACGGTCTTCACCTCGACACCCGGCTGCACGAACTGCAGGCCTTCGGTAATGATCTTGTCGCCGGCGTTCAGGCCTTCGGTGACCAGCCACTTGTCGCCGATCACCCGGTCGGCCTTGATCACCCGCAGCTCGACCTTGTTCTGCGCGTTCACCACCAGCGCGGTGGCCTGGCCCTTGAGGTCGCGGGTCACGCCCTGCTGCGGGGCGAGGATGGCCTTCTGCTTGACGCCTTCCTGCAACTGCGCATGGACGAACATGCCGGGCAGCAGCTCGTTGTTCGGGTTGGGGAACACGGCGCGGATGGTCACCGAACCGGTGCCCTCGTCGACCGAGACCTCGGAGAACTCGAGACGGCCTTCCAGCGGGTATTGGCTACCGTCTTCCAGCTTCAGGGAAACCTTCGCCGCGTTGTCGCCGGCGCGTTCCAGCTGGCCGCTGGCCAGCTCGCGACGCAGGCGCAGCAGGGCGGTGGACGGCTGGGTGACGTCGACGTAGATCGGGTCGAGCTGCTGCACGGTGGCCATCGCGTTGGCCTGGCCGTTGGTCACCAGAGCGCCTTCGGTCACCGCGGAACGACCGATGCGGCCGGAGATCGGCGACAGTACCTTGGTGTAGCGCAGGTTGATCCGCGCCTGCTCCACCGCGGCCTTGGACTGCAGGTAGGCGGCGTTGGCGTCGGCGTACTGCTGCTTGCTCACGGCCTGGTCGGCGACCAGCAGCTTGAAGCGCTGGGCCTGCTCCTGGGTCGAGGCCAGGTTGGCCTGGGCGCTCTGGTAGTCGGCCTCGTAGGTGGCGGGGTCGATCTGGTAGAGCTGCTGCCCGGCCTTGACGTCGCTGCCTTCCTTGAACAGGCGCTTGAGGATGATGCCGTTCACCTGGGGACGCACCTCGGCGATGCGGAACGCGTTGGTCCGGCCCGGCAGCTCGGTATTCAGCGTCACCGTCTGCGCTTCCAGGGTCACGATCCCGACCTCCGGCGTCTGCGCCGGCGGCGGCGCCTCGCTTTTTCCGCACCCGGAAAGGGCCGAAATCGCGACCAGCAGGGCCGGAACCAGTACACGCATGGCTGGCGTTCGTTGCATAGCGTTGTCCTCATGAGCGAAAGCGGCCGATGCAGCGTGAAGGCGCTGCACCGGCTCGAAGAAGGCAGGCAAAATACTTACATTCATAGGTGTTTGTAAACGTCCGGAAGCCTCGCGTGAAAACACCTGAAACGTTTTAGCTCGATGGCCGGTTATCCACCCGGCGCCATGGCCCATATTCAGAACCTGAAACAAGGTTGATAAGGTCAACTAAAATAAGCAAAATGGTTGACTGGATCAACCACATTTACATTAGGTTTACTCGGCCAGACCAATGAACTACCCCGTCAACCCCGACCTGATGCCCGCGCTGATGGCGGTCTTCCAGCATGTACGGACGCGCATCCAGAGCGAGCTCGATCGCCAGCGGCTCGACCTCACCCCGCCCGACGTCCATGTCCTGAAGCTCATCGACGAACAGCGCGGGCTGAACCTGCAGGACCTGGGGCGGCAGATGTGCCGCGACAAGGCGCTGATCACCCGGAAAATCCGCGAGCTGGAAGGCCGCAGCCTGGTCCGCCGCGAACGCAACCCCAGCGACCAGCGCAGCTTCCAGTTGTTCCTCACCGACGAGGGCCTGGCTATCCACCGTCACGCGGAAGCCATCATGTCATGCGTGCATGACGAGTTGTTTGCCCCGCTCACCCCGGAGGAACAGGCCACCCTGGTGCATCTCCTCGACCAGTGCCTGGCCGCGCAACCGCTTGAGGATATTTAAGAACATTCTTTTCGAAGCACAATGAAAAACGCCGGCGATCGCCGGCGTTTTTCATTTTCAGGTATCCGCTTACTGGCGAATGCCTTCGACGGAGAGCAGCAGCTCGACTTCCTGGGATGCCGGGCCGAGGTCCATCTTGATGCCGAAGTCCTTCAGCTTCAGGGTGGCGCTGCCTTCGAAGCCGGCGCGGTAGCCGCCCCACGGGTCGTTGCCCTGGCCAAGCAGCTTGGCCTTGATGGTGACCGGCTTGGTCACGCCGTTCAGGGTCAGGTTGCCGGTGATGTCGGCGCTGTCGCCATTGGCCTTCACCTCGGTGGACTCGAAGGTCGCGGTCGGGTTCTTGCCGACGTTGAGGAAATCGCCGCTGCGCAGGTGCTTGTCACGCTCGGCATGGTTGGTGTCCACGCTGTTGGTGTTGATGGTCACCTTGACCTTGTCGGCCGACGGGTTCTTCTCGTCGAAGGTGAAGCTGCCGTCGAAGTCGTTGAAGCGGCCATACAGCCAGCTATAGCCCAGGTGCTTGATGCGGAACTCGATGAAGGCGTGCTGGCCTTCCTTGTCGATCTTGTAGTCCGCGGCCATTGCCTGGCCGGCGGTGAACAGGGCGGAGCCGAGCGCCAGCGCGGCAAGGGTCTTCTTCAGCATGGACATTCTCCTTAACGTGGTTGTTGTTCATTCGACGAGCGACCGAGCATGCGCTTTAGGGTCGGATCGCGGTCGATGAAGTGGTGCTTGAGGGCGGCGAAGGCATGGAGGACGGCGAAGACCACCAGCGCCCAGGCCAGGTAGAGATGGATTTCCCCGGCGACGTCCGCCTGGTCGGGCAGGCCGCTGAGGGTGGCCGGCACGGAGAACCAGCCGAATACGCTGATCGGCTCGCCGTCGGCGGTGGAAATCAGGTAGCCGGCGACGATCACCGCGACCAGCAGGGCGTACAGCGCCAGGTGGCCGAGCTTGCTCGCCACCCGGGTGGCGGGGCCGTGATTGGCCGGCGCCGGCGGCGGCGGGCTGACGAAACGCCAGACGATCCGCACCAGCAGGGCGATCGCCAGCAGGATGCCGATGCTCTTGTGCAGCGCCGGAGCGGGGTGGTACCAGGGGTCGTAATAGCTCAGCTCGCGCATCCACAGGCCCAGGCCGAACAGGCCGAAGACCACCAGCGCGCTGCCCCAGTGCAGGAACAGGCTGAACACGCCGTAACGAGAAGAGGTATTGCGCCACTGCATGAAAAAACTTCCTTGAAAAGCGAAGCATCAAGACTAGCGGCAAACCGATCGAATTAAAGCAAGAAAATCCTGCTTTGAAACATCGACTCACAAGATAGGTTCGCAGGCTAAGGAAAATTCCCTGGACGCCCGCGCCAGCGGCTGCGCAGGGCGCCGGAGGGTCCGGCGCCCGCGAGGGGAATCAATCGAACAGGCGGGTGAACCAGGCGAACGGGTTCTTCTTCTCGCCATCGGCCTTCGGCGCGGCGACCTTCTCGGCCTTGGCCACCATCGGCGCGCCTTCGATGACCGGGGTCTTGCCGGCGTACAGGTCGCGCACCTGGCTGGCGGCGCGCTTGCCGCTGCGCAGCGCGCCTTCGATGGTACCGGGATACAGCGCGTCGGTATGCTCGCCGGCGAAGGCCACCCGCGCCAGCGGTTGTTCCCAGATCCGCCAGAAGCGCGTGACCTGGCCCGGACCATAGGCCAGGTAGGACCCGCCGGTGCCCGGATCGGCGCTATAGCGGCGGATCTCGTAGCCGGCGAAGGCGCCACGCATCTTCGGATAGAACTTGTTCATGCGGATCAGCACCTGGTCGACCATCTGCCGGTCGCCGAAAGCCTGCAGCACGCGGGCGTTGTCGCCGGACAGGTTGATCAGCACGTTGGCGCCGCCCTTCAGCGCCGGCTCGACCCAGATCATGCCCAGACCCTGGTCGCTGAAGATCTCGCCGGAGAGGCGCGACTTGTCGTCCCACACCGGGCGCTTGAACTTCAGCAGGATCTGGTCGCGCCAGCCATAGTTGGTGCCTTTCAGGGCGGACATCTGGGTGCCGCTCAGGGCTGGGGTCATCTGGATCTGCGCCAGCGCCTTCAGCGGCACCGCGAGGACCACGTAGTCGGCCTTGTAGGTTTGGCTGCCGGCCTTGACGGTGACGCCGTCCCTGGCCTGGACGATGCTCGACACCTTGGCCTTGGTCTTGATCGTCTTGAGCTGCTTGACGAAGGCCTCGGCCAGCACCTGGCTGCCGCCGGGCAGGCGCGCCGCACGCAGGTCGCGGTCGTCGACGCCGCGGTAGGCGCGGCCCTGCTGGGCCAGGTAGAGCAGCGACAGGCGCGACGGTTCGTCGTAGCGCGAACGGATGCGCTGGTTGACCAGCAGGCGCGCGGTCGGCGACAGGTTCAGCTTGTCCAGCCAACGCGCGGCGTTCATCTGGTCGAGGGCGAACAGGGTGTTGTTCGAGGCCGGGTTGAGCGGATCGGAGATCGACGCCGAGAGGTCGTCGAGGGTCTGCTCGAAGCGCTTGAGGTCGGCGGCGACGTTCGGCTGCTTGAGGGCGAGGTCGCTGCTGCTGTAGTACAGGCCGTCGATCAGGTAGCTGGGGGTACGCACGAAGTCCGGCGCCGGTACCGATTTCAGCTTGAAGGTGTCCAGGTAGCCGTTGAGGTTGGGCTGGACCTTCTGGTTGCCGACCCATTCGCTGGTGGCCAGCCCGGAACGCCCGCCGACCTGCGGCCGCGCCTCGAGGACAGTGACCTGCCAGCCGTCCTTCTGCAGTTCGTAGGCCGCGCTCAGGCCCGCAAGGCCCGCTCCGACGACGATCGCCGTCGGTTGTTTGTCCTTGCCCAGCGCGACCGCGCTGAACACCCCCAACACGAGAAACGCCGCGGCGCGCAGCCACCTTAACGACATACAGGACTCCCCAGGAAAAGAAGCGAAGACACAACGGCGCGCAGCATACGCCAGAGCCGTTTGAGCCACCATAGGAGTCCGTCGGCGACTGCTGTCGGATGTGTCCCAACCTGCCGGGTTGTTCATCTCACCCCCATTGCATAGGCTTTGCCGACCGATCCGAGGAGACAGCCCATGGGCCTTAACGCCGACTGGATGCAGCGCGACCTGAACGTGCTCTGGCATCCCTGCACCCAGATGAAAGACCACGAACGCCTGCCGGTGATCCCGATCCGCCGTGGCGAAGGCGTCTGGCTGGAAGACTTCGAGGGCAAACGCTACATCGACGCGGTCAGCTCCTGGTGGGTCAACGTCTTCGGCCACGCCAACCCGCGGATCAACCAGCGCATCAAGGACCAGGTCGACCAGCTGGAGCACGTGATCCTCGCCGGTTTCAGCCACCAGCCGGTGATCGAGCTGTCGGAGCGGCTGGTGAAGATCACCCCGCCGGGGCTGGACCGCGTGTTCTATGCCGACAGCGGCTCGGCGGGCATCGAGGTGGCGCTGAAGATGAGCTACCACTTCTGGCTCAATAGCGGCAGGCCACGCAAGAAGCGCTTCGTCACCCTGACCAACAGCTACCACGGCGAAACCATCGCGGCGATGTCGGTGGGCGACGTGGCGCTGTTCACCGAGACCTACAAGTCGCTGCTGCTGGACACCATCAAGGTGCCCAGCCCGGACTGCTTCCTGCGTCCGGACGGCATGTGCTGGGAAGAACACTCGCGGAACATGTTCGCCCACATGGAGCGCACCCTGGCCGAAGGGCACGACGAGATCGCCGCGGTCATCGTCGAACCGCTGATCCAGGGCGCCGGCGGCATGCGCATGTACCACCCGGTCTACCTCAAGCTGCTGCGCGAAGCCTGCGACCGCTATGGCGTGCACCTGATCCACGACGAGATCGCGGTGGGCTTCGGCCGCACCGGGACGATGTTCGCCTGCGAGCAGGCCGGCATCGCCCCGGACTTCCTCTGCCTGTCCAAGGCCCTCACCGGCGGCTACCTGCCGATGTCCGCGGTGCTGACCACCGAGACCGTCTACCGGGGCTTCTACGACGACTACCAGACCCTGCGCGCCTTCCTCCACTCGCACACCTATACCGGCAACCCGCTGGCCTGCGCCGCCGCCCTGGCGACCCTGGACATCTTCGAGGAAGACAAGGTGATCGAGGCCAACCGCGCGCTGTCCACCCGCATGGCCAGGGCCACCGCGCACCTGGCCGACCACCCGCATGTGGCCGAGGTGCGCCAGACCGGGATGGTCCTGGCCATCGAAATGGTCCAAGACAAGGCATCCAGAACACCCTACCCCTGGCAGGAGCGCCGCGGCCTGAAGGTCTTCCAGCATGGCCTGGAGCGCGGCGCGCTGTTGCGCCCGCTGGGCAGCGTGGTGTATTTCCTGCCGCCCTACGTGATCACCCCGGAGCAGATCGACTTCCTCGCCGAGGTGGCCAGCGAAGGCATCGACATCGCCACCCGCGACGCGGTCAGCGTGGCGGTCAGCGACTTCCACCCGGACCACCGCGACCCGGGCTGAACGTCGCCGCCCCTTCGTCCCGAGGGGGCCGGTTCCAGCGCCCCGCGGCAGGCAGTACACTGCGCGCCTGTCGCCACTACCCTCGAATCGCCATGCGCCTGTCCCGCTTCTTCGTCGACCAGCCCCTCGCCCTCGGCCAGCACGACCTGCCCGAGGCCCAGGCCCACTACATCGGTCGCGTGCTGCGGCACGCCACGGGCGACGCCGTGCAGCTGTTCGACGGCAGCGGCCGGGAATACCTCGGCGAGCTGATCGAGGTCGGCAAGAAGAATGTCCGCGTCGAACTCCGCGAGCAGTTCGCCGGCCAGCCCGACTCGCCCCTGCGTATCCACCTGGGGCAAGGCCTGTCGCGCGGCGAGCGGATGGACTGGGCGATCCAGAAGGCCACCGAACTGGGCGTGGCGGAAATCACCCCGATCCTCAGCGAGCGTTGCGAAGTGCGCCTGAAGGACGAGCGCGCCGACAAGCGCCTGCAACACTGGCGCCAGGTGGCGATCAGCGCCTGCGAGCAGTGCGGCCGTTCGAGCCTGCCGCGGATCCATCCGCCGCTGGCCCTGGAGGACTGGCTGCGGCAACGCGACGACGAACTGCGCCTGGTCCTGCACCCGGTCGCCGCGCCCCTGGCCAGCCATGCCCGCCCCGCCAGCCTGGCGTTCCTGGTCGGCCCCGAGGGTGGCCTGGGCGATGCCGAGGTGGAGCAGGCGCAGGCGGCCGGCTTCCACTCCGCGCGCCTCGGCCCGCGCGTGCTGCGTACCGAGACCGCGCCGGTGGTGGCGCTGGCGGTGGCCCAGCAACTCTGGGGCGACTTCGCCTGATATCTCTCCCGCCGCTTTACAACGGCGGCAGCCAGTGAATACCGTTGCGCAGCCCACTTCGCAACGGATCGCACGCATGGACACGCCCGTTACCTTCGATTGGAAGATCCGCCTGCCCGATGTGCTCGGCGTACTCCGCCGAGACTATGCCGGACGCTTCCCGCAACTGGCCTCCGCCGCGCTGGAGACGCTGCTGGAGCGCCTGCGCGACGACCTGCCCGAGGATTTCCTGCCGGCCCTCGGCCAGGAGCTGGAGTCCCTGGGACTGGCGTTAGTGGAACGCCTGGACGAAGACGACAGCCTGAACCTGTACGTGGTCGGCGCCCCCCACAGCCAGCGCCTCCTCGATGCGCTCGCAGCGCAGGGCCACAACGCCCGCACGCTGCGCCAGGAAGACGCCGCCGAAGGCGCCCCGGCGACGCTCCCCGCCGCCACGCCGGCCGGCCTGGCGGCGGCTTCGGCCTACATCTGCCTCGAACGCGCCGAGCACCTGGCGCCGGGCCTGGCCACCGGCCGCCTGCCGGGCGAGGACAGCCGCGACCTGTTGGACCTGCGCCAGTGGCCCAGGCTACGGCGCCTGCCCGATGGTGCAGAGGAAACCCGGGGCGCGCTGCTCTGCCGGGCCAGTTCGGCGGACGGCCTGCACGCCTGGGTCAGGATGACCGGTTCGGGAAGCCCCTACGCCTGGCTGCAACGCTCCCGCGACCTCGCCTCGTTGACGCCCGAACTACCGCCTTTGCCGCTGCCGCCGGCGCAGTCGTTGCGCCAACGCCGCACCCCGGAACTTGCCATCGGCCTAGCCGGAGAGGACCTGCTGCTGGTCGACCGTGGCCTGGTCTTCCTCTATCCCGGCTTCGCCCGGGGCAACGGCGAACCGCGGTTGCTCTTCGAGGTGCCGCAAGCGCGGCGCTCCATCGAGAATCCGCCGGCGGTCTTCACCACTCCGGACGAGCGCGTCTGCCTGCTCTCCCGCGGGCAGTTCTTCGAATGGCGCGAGGCACGCATCCAGCCCCTGCCGTTCCCCGTCGGCAAGGATCTGCCCGCCGATCCGGCGCAACCGACCTCGGTGGCGCCCGGGAGCATAGTCTGGCTGGAGCGGGAGACGCTCTGCGAAGGCCGGCTCGACAGCGGCGAGATCCGCAGCCACTCGCTGGACGGCCTGGCCGAGGGGCCCTACCTGAAGCTCCAGGCCCTGGACGGAGGCTGGCTGCTGCTGGCGCCGTGGCTGGAACCGCATCGCTCGCGCGACCTCGCCCAACTCTGGCACCTCGAATCCGGCCGGGCGCTGCGCATCCGCTACGGCGAACTGGACCTGGAGGGCGGACTACAGCACTGGGCGAAGTTGCCCGACGGGCGGATCGTCGTCGGCGACCATGCCCGGCATGTCGACCTCGGCACGTTCGAAAGCCTGCGCCAGCGCCTGCTGCGGCGGCGCCCGGCGCTGGCCTGAGACGCTACAGGCCGCGCAGCGCCAATCCCGCCAGGCCGAGCAGGAGCACGCCGCAGCCGGCGTAGCTGACGCGGTGCCAGAACAGCGAGGTGTTGCGCCGCAGCCAGTCCACCAGCGCCGCGCAGCAGAAGCACCAGATCAGCGACGAGAGCATGAAGCCGGCGAAGAACACCAGCGACTGCGCCTGGTTCGGCGTGCCGTCGACGATCCCCGCCAGGGCGCTGCCGAGGGCCCCCCAATAGACCAGGTTCTTCGGGTTGGACAGGGAGATCGCCGCGCCGGCGCCGAAGGCGTTGCGTCCCTGCTCGCCGACGTTTTCCGCCGCCAGCGGCGGATTCCAGGCGTCGCGCAGGCCCTGCACGCCGAGCCAGGCCAGGTAGGCGGCACAAACCAGGGTCAGGGGCATCCGCACCTGCTCGTAGCCCAGCAGCAGCGCCAGTCCGGTAAGGCCGAGCAGGGCCCAGACCGCATCGCCGATCAACGAGCCCAACTGCACCAGCAACGCCGGGCGGAAGCCGCCGGTCAAACCGCGGCGCAGCGTTTCACTGAACACCGCTCCAGGGGAAACATTGAAGGCAAAACCGAACAGCAGGGCAGCGAGAAAGATGGCGAGCATGGAACGGCGACTCCGCGGGTGGGTCGCCGGATTATCCCCGTCGGCGACGCTGGAAACTTGAACCGGATTGCGCAGGTCAGCCGCGCACGGCGCGCTGGTAGCGGCCCGGCGAGATACCGTAGGCGCTGCTGAAGTAACGGGTCAGGTGGCTCTGGTCGGCGAAACCCAGGACGTGGGCCACCTCGCCCACCGCCAGGCCACGGCGCAACAGGCCGAGGGCGCGGCGGGCGCGCAATTGCATGCTCCACTGCCGGGGGCTGAGACCGGTGGCCTTCTTGAACGCCCGCAGCAGGTGGTATTTCGACAGGCCCACCTGCTCCGCCATGCCATCCAGGTCCAGCGGTTCGGCCAGGTGCTCGGCGAGCAGCGCCTGCAGGCGGGCGACAGCCGGGCGCCCAGGATCGGCCCTCTGCGGCAGGCGGGTGCCACTCGCCGCCAGCAGGCGGCCGAGGAATTCCAGCAGGCGCTCCTCGCCCCGTTCGCGGGCGAAACGGTCGCTGGCCAGCAAGGCTTCGATGCTGGCGGCCAGCTCCCGGCCCAGCGCCGGACTGCGCAGCAGCGGGCGGTCGAACTCGACGGAGGAAAGATCCAGGCTGTTCGCCAGCTCGGCGGCAGGCAGATAGAGGCTGGCGAAGCGCCAGGGCTGGCCGTCGCGGACGCCGCCGCCCTGGATCTGCCCCGGGTTGTAGAGGGTCAGGTCGCCGCTGTCGGCCTGGAAGGTGCGACCGTCCAGCCAGATGTCCTCCAGCCCGCACAGGTTGGCGCTGATGACGAACTCGTCATGGCTGTGCTTCTCGAAGCGATGCCCGGCCAGGCTGGCGCAGGCTACCTCGAGGGAGGCGCCGATCCGCGCATGCTGCAGGCCGGCCATGGGCGGCTCAGATCAGGCCGGCGTCGGCGAGCTTCTCTTCCAGTCCGGCCAGGTCCGGAATCCGCGCGGTTTCGCCGCCGATGTCCACCGCCGCCAGTTCCAGCGCCGCCAGCGGCGCGGCAGTGGCCGCAAGATTGGCGTCCAGCCGCACCGAGCGGGGGATGCCCTGCACCAGCAGGGCGAGGAATTTCACATGGGGTCGTCCGCCGAGGGCGTTGATCACCACCACCCGCGCGCTGCTGCCGAGGACCGGCTGCCGCTCGCCGCTGGAAGCCGTTTCGAAGGACAGCAGCGGCAGGCGCAGGTCGCGCCAGGCGACCTGGCCGAGGTACCACTGCGGCAGGCCGGCGGCGACCTGCGGGTTGCGATAGGCGATCAGCTCGGCCACGGCGACGTTGGGCAACAGCAGGGTGCGGTCGCTCAGCGGCAGGAGCAGCCCGGTGAGGCTGTCCGGGGTCGGGGTGGCGAGGGGTTTGCGGCTCATGCCATCCTGCTCGATCACGGCCTGGTTCATGTTTCGACTCCTGTCGGCGCGCAGCGTGCGGCCAGATGCTTGACCAATGCCTCGGCCAGTTCGCGTGGGCTGGCATTGAAACTGCTGTAACCGGCCTCGCGCAAGCTGTCCGGCATGCTCGAACAGACGCAACTGTCGGCGCGCTGGGTCCACACCTCGCCGCCCTGGCGCCGCACATAGGCGGCGGCGGCGCTGCCGTCGCTCCCCATGCCGCTGAACACGATCACCCCGCAGTCCGGGCCGAACTGCTGGGCCAGGTTGAGCATCATCTGGTCGATGGACGGCGTGTAGGGCTCGGGCCAGGGACGCTGGCTGCATTTCAGCCGCCCGTCATGGTGAAAACCGAGCTCATGGAGTACCGGCACCACCTGGACTTCGCCGCAGCGCAGCGCTTCGCCATCGCGGACGTTCTTCACGTGCCACTGGCTGTGCCGGCCGACGGCCTGCGGCAGGCTCTGCTCGAAGCTGGCATCGATGTGCTGGGCATAGAGGAAGGCGATCGGCAGGCCGCCGGGCAGGGCGTCGAGGAACGCCTTGACCGCTGCCGGCCCGCCGAGCGAGGCCGCCAGCAGCCATACCTCGCGGGCCGGCTCACCGGCCTGCAGCGGCATCGCCGCGAGATCGCCGGGAATCTCCAGGCGCGCTGGACGCTCTTCGTCGAGCAATGCGCCGAGGCTATCGCCAACGCCATCGCTGGGGTCGCCGATCAAGCGCTTCAGCTTGGCGATCAGCCGCCGCTCCCAGCGCGGGTAATGTTCGGTATGCCGCTCCGGCGCGTGGCCCTCGCCGAACAGCACCGGCGCGCGGTCCTGCTCCAGCAGGCTGTCCAGCAGCGGCGAGTCGTCCTGCTGGGTCAGGTCCACCAGCCACAGGTCGGGAGCGCACTCCAGCGCGGCGTCGTCGACCCTGGCCGGGTCGGCGTTGAGCACCACCTCGTAGCCATGGCCGAGCAGCGCCTGCTGCAGCACGTGGCGCTGCAGCGAGGTGTCGGCGATCACCGCGACCCGCGGCGTGGCACGCTCAGTCATGCTGGCCGACCAGGGACTGGATGGCTTCCAGCAGCTCGGTTTCCTGGTAAGGCTTGCCGAGGTACTGGTTGACGCCGATGCCCAGCGCGCGCTCGCGGTGCTTCTCGCCGGTCCGCGAGGTGATCATGATGATCGGCAGGTTGCCCAGGCGCTCGTCGTGGCGCACCAGGGTGGCGACCTCGAAACCGTCCATGCGCGGCATCTCGATGTCCAGCAGGAGGATATCCGGACGGTGCTCCTGGAGCTGGGCGATGGCGTCCACGCCATCCTTCGCGGTGAGCACGTTCATGCCGTTGCGCTCCAGCAGGCGCGTGGTGACCTTGCGCACGGTGACCGAGTCGTCCACCACCATCACCAGTGGCGGCCGCTGCTGCTCGCTCTCGCTCGCCGCCGTTTCCTGGCGCAACGCCAGGCGTTCGCGGCGGCTTTCCTGGCCGAGCAGCGCGTGTCGGGAACGGATGGTCGCCAGCAGGTCGAGGATCACCACCACCCGGCCATCGCCGAGCAGGGTCGCTCCGGAAATCCCGGCAACCCCGGCGAATTGCGGCCCGAGGCTCTTCACCACGATCTCGCGGGAACCGGCCAGCGAGTCGACCTGCACCGCCACCGCGTGTTCCGAGGAGCGCACCAGGATCACCGGCAGCGGCAGCGACTGGCCGACCAGCTTGGGCTCCTGGCCGTTGTTCAGCAGTTCGCCGAGGTATTTCAGCTCGTAGGACTGCCCGGCGTATTCGAAGCTGGGCGTATCCAGCCCCGCCTCGCCGCGCTGTTCGTAGAGCGCCTCCAGTTCGTAGGGGGAAACCCGCACGATGCCCTCGATGGTGTTCAGCGGCACCGCGTAGAGATCCTCGCCGGAGAGCACCATCAGCGCCCGGTTCACCGACACGGTGAACGGCAGCCGCACGTTGAAGCGGGTGCCCTGGCCCGGCTCGGTCTGGATGCTCACCGAGCCGCCGAGCTGCTTGACCTCGGAGTTGGCCACGTCGAGGCCGACGCCGCGTCCGGAGATCTGGGTGACCTTCTCGGCGGTGGAGAAGCCGGACTCGAGCACGAACTGCAACACCTCATGATCGCTCAGGTCGCTGTCGGCGCTCATCAGGCCACGCTCGATGGCCTTGCGCCGCACCGCGTCGAGGCGGATGCCGGCGCCGTCGTCGGAAAGGGTGAGGAGGATGTCGCCACCCTCGCGGCCGATGTTCAGGCGGATCGTCCCGTGCTCCGGCTTGCCGGCCGCGCGGCGCGTCTCGCCGGTCTCGATGCCGTGGTCCACGGCGTTGCGCAGCATGTGCTCCAGCGGCGCGACGATGCGCTCGAGGACGGTACGGTCCATCTCGCCGTCGGCGTTGCCGACCACGAACTCGACCTGCTTGCCAAGCTCGCCGGCGACCTGCCGGACGATCCGCCGCAAGCGCGGCACCAGGCGGTCGAACGGCACCATGCGGGTGCGCATCAGGCCTTCCTGGAGTTCGGTGTTGACCCGCGCCTGTTGCAGCAGCAGGGTCTCCGCGTCGCGGTTCTTCGCCGCCAGGGTTTCCTTCAGGTCGAGAAGGTCGGAAGCCGATTCGAACAGCGCGCGCGAGAGCTGCTGCAACTGCGAATAGCGGTCCATTTCCAGCGGGTCGAATTCCTCGTAGCCGGCGCGTTCGGCGTCGGCCTGGTGGCGCGAGAGGATCTGCGCCTGGGTCTCGGTGTCGAGGCGGCGCAACTGGTCGCGCACCCGCTCGATGGTGGACTCCATCTCGCCGAGGGTGAAGCCGACGTCGCTCACCTGCTGCTCGACCCGGCCGCGGAAAATCGAAGTCTCGCCCGCCAGGTTGACCAGGTTCTCCAGCAGTTCCGCCGGCACCTTCACCAGTTCCTGCGGGGCACGCCGGGAAGCGGCTTCCTGGGCGGCTTCCCGGGCCTTGCGCACGAACGGCAGGGTGGTGGCCGGGGCAGCCGGAGGCGCCGCCTCGGCCGCCATGATCGCGCCGGCCGCCGGGGCCAGGCGGGTCAGCTCGGCCAGCGCGGAGGCCACCGCGCGATCGGTATCGTCGGCCTGGACCGGCGCCTGGGCAGCCTCGGGGCGCTCACCGGCCTCGTCGTCCTCGGCCAGCCGCTCGCGCAGCAGGTCGACCTGCCGCTGCAGGCCTTCCAGTCCCGACTGCGCATCCAGCAGCAGGCTGTCCGGCCACGGCGCGCCCTGTTGCTGCGCGTCGGTGAGATGCTGCTCGAGGTCGTGGGCCAGGTTGCCCAGCTCGGTCTGGCCGGCCAGTCGCGCGCCGCCCTTGAGGGTGTGCAGGATCCGCAGCAGGTCGTCCAGCGGCTGGGCGTCGCCGCTGCCGCCGTCCCAGCGGCCGAGCGCCAGTTCGAGATTCTCCAGCAGGTCGTCGGCTTCCTCGAGGAAGATATCGAGGATCTCGCTCTCGTCGGCCGCCGCGCCCCTCCCCGCCAGCGGCTTGAGGCTGACGCTGGTGGGTACGCTCAGTTGCTCCTCGGGATCGCTGCGCAGGCGCCTGATCTCCGCGATCAGCGCCTGGCCGTCGGGCAGCTCGCGCTGGCCACGTACCGCCTCGAGCATCTCGGCCAGTTCGTCGTGGCAGCGCTGCAGCAGGCCGAACAAGGTCGGGCTGGCGCGCAGGCGTCCGCCGCAGAGACCCTCGTAGAGGAATTCGAGCTCGTGGGCGAGGTCGCCGATCTCGGCGATCTCGGCCATCCGCGCACCGCCCTTGAGGGTATGCAGGTCGCGCTGCAGGGCTTCCAGCTCGATGGTGTTGTCGACGTCGTCGATCCAGCGTTGCAGCGCGGCGGCGGCGCTGTCGAGGATATCGAGGCCCTCTTCGAGGAAGATTTCCACCAGCTCGGGATCGCGCTCCTCGAAAGCCTCCGCAGCGGGCTGCGGCGTCTCGGCAGGCTCCTCGCCGGCAGGCGCGACGGGTTCCTCGGCGGGACTCTGCGCCTCGCCCTGCGCCGCCTCGGCCAGCGGGCCCTGGCGGAATTGGCGGATCGCCAGGATCAGGTCTTCCGGGTCGGCCAGCGCCCGGCCGGCGCTCAACTGCTCGAGCTGCTCGGCCAGGCGGTCGTGACACGCCTGCAACAGCTCGGAGAGCCGCGGGGAATGCTGGTAGCGGCGGTCGACCAGGCCCTCGTAGAGAGACTCCAGTTCGTGGGCGAGGTCGCCGATCTCGGCGATCTGGGCCATCCGCGCGCCACCCTTGAGAGTGTGCAGGTCGCGCTGCAGGGCGCTGAGCGAAGACAGCGCGCCCGGCTCGGCTTGCCATTGGGCCAGTGCCTGGCCGGCGCTTTCGAGGATATCCACCGCCTCTTCGAGGAAGATCGACACCATTTCCTCGTCCAGCTCGCGGCCGGGAACCGGCGCAGGCGCCGCCGGCACGGTCTCCTCGACAGGCACCCCGGTCTCTTCGAAGACCGCCCCGGGGAGGGTCGACTCTTGGTCTTCCGGGGGGAAATCCTCGGCGTCGAGGCTCTCCGGATCGATGAACGGAACGGTTTCGGCGGTGGGCGTTTCCAGCAGTTCCTGCAGGGCCGCGACCCGCTCGGGACGAGGCGTCACCTGCAGGCCGGCGGCGACCTGGTCCATCATCCCGATCAATGCTTCGTGGGCCTGGCGGGCTTCCTCGAAGAACGCCGGGCTGACCGCCAGGCGGCCCTGCTCGACGGCCTCATACAGCGTCAGCAAGGCCTGGCAGAGTTCTTCCACCTGCGGCAACTCGGCGTGCTGGGCGCCGCGGCCCAGGGCGCTGAGTTCCTCGCGCAGCGCACTCAGTTCCTGGCGCTCCTGCGGATGCTCGTGCCAGCGCTCGAGCAGGTCCTCGGCGTCCAGCAGGATGTCCATGCCTTCGGCGAGGAAGGCTTCGATCAGCAGCGGATCGCGGCGCTCTCCGGCATCGCTGTAGCGATCGGCCTCGAGCGAGGCGATGCGCTCCTGATGCAGCGCCTCGATCCGCTCCAGCAACGCGACGCTGCCGGGAATCGGATTCAGCGGACGGCGCTCGCCGACCTGCTCCAGGCCGATGCGGAACAGCTGCTCGGCGTCGTGCAGCAGCTCGGCTTCGCGCAGGTCGAAGGCGAGCAGGTTGGACTTGTATTCCTTGACCAGTTTTTCCAGCGGCGTGGCGATCTCGGCGATCGGCAGGATGCCGGCCATGTGCGCGCTGCCCTTGAGGGTATGCAGGGCGCGCTGCAAGGCGTCGGTGACCGGCTGCGGCAGTTCGCGGGCGCAGTCGGCGAGGAAGCCGACCAGGGCCTCCAGGTGGGTCTCCGCCTCGTTGGTGAAGATTTCCAGCAGTTGCGGATCGAGCAGCTCGACGTCGCTCTCCGCCTCGGCGGCGGCCTGCGGCGCGTCGGCCAACGGCAGTGCCGGGGCGCCATCCTCCGGGGCCACCGGCTGCTGCGCCTCGACTTCCGGCGGTACGCCACGGTCGTCCGGCGCCGGCGGTTCCGGCAGCGGCTCGCCCCTGGCCAGGGCATGCGCGGTGGCCGCCAGCAGATCGACGTCGTCGCGCTGGCGCTGGGCGTTGGCGGCGAACTCCTCGACCAGCTCCGGCAACAGCGCCACCACCTGGTCGACCACGCTCCGCACCGGCTCGCTGGCGGCGATGCTGCGGTCGAGCACGCGATTGAACAGGTTCTCGATCGACCAGGCCAGTTCGCCGATCACCAGGGCGCGGACCATCCGTCCGCTGCCCTTGAGGGTATGGAAGGCACGGCGCACTTCGGTCAGCGCCTCGCGGTCGTCCTGGTCGGCCTTCCAGGCCGGCAGGTACTGGCCGATGGTCTCCAGGACTTCGCCGGCCTCCTCGATGAAGACCTCGCGCAGTTCCTCATCCACCGGTTCCTCGTCGGCCGGCGGCGGCAGCAGGCTGACCGGCACGTTCTGTGCCGGCGGGTTGATCGGCTGCACCGGCGCGGCCATCACCTCGGCCAGCGACAGCGCCGGCGCTTCGCTGGCGAGCGCCTCGGCAGCAGGCGGAGTCTCGACCTCGGGCAGTTGCACCTCGGGGAGATCGAGGTCGGAAAGGTCCAGCTCCTCCAGGCTCGAGCCTTCCCAGTCGGACACTTCGACCTCTGCCTCCGGCAAGGCTACATCCAGCGGCAACGGATCGAACGAATCGAGAGCCAGCTCCTGTTCAGCGGGCCCGTCGAAAGGCTCCGGCGCCGGCAACGGTTCCAGGCTTTCCAGCGGCGCGTCGAAGACCAGCGCCGGCTCTTCCAGGCTCGGTTCCAGCGCCTCGCCGGCCCGCGCCGGCTGTGCCAGGTCATCGCCGAGGCCCCACTGCTCCGGCAGCGACCAGTCCGCCAAGGGCGCCGGCTCGGAGGCCGGCGCCGCATCGGCGGGCAGGTCGAGGCCGGAGAGGTCGATCTCGTCGAGGTTGAAGTCTTCCAGGCTGCGGGCAGGCGCCGGGGACGACTGCGACTGGCCGCTCTCCTCGACCACCTCCGGCAACGCCGGCGGTACTTCGCTGGAGCCGTCCAGCGACAGGTCCAGGGCCAGGTCGAGGGAAGCCTCGCCGGCGTCGGGCGCGACTTCGCCCAGGGTCCGGTTGTCGTCGCTGGCCAGCAGCGGGGCATCTTCCGTCGTCGCCTCGGCAGAAGCCGTGTCGGCGGGCGGCTGTAGCGGCGCTTCGGCGGCCTCGGCGATCGCCTCCGGCATCTCCGGCTCGGCAACCGGTGACTCGACGGCACCGGGCTCGGACAGGCTGGGTTCGGCCGGGGCCGACGAATGCGGTTTCAGCGTATAGCCGAGGTTCGCCAGGCTGTCCTCGGCAACGTCGAGGATCAGGTCGCTCTGGCTCTCGTGGTCCTCGCTCAGACGCTCGAGATAGTACTCGACGCTGGTGATGGCGTCGGCCAGGGTATCCAGGCTCTGCCAGTCCGGCACCGCCCTGCGCGCCAGAAGCTGTTCCTGGATGTAGCGGTTGCAGGTTTCCAGCAGGCTCGCGGCGCGCTCCAGCGGGATCATCGCCAGGCCGCCACGGACCTGGGTCAGCAGCTCGGGCACGCGGGCCAGGTGTTCGTGGTTCCACTGCGAGGCGATGAACTCGATGATCGCGTCCTTGGCCTGCTCCAGGCCATTGCGCGCTTCCTTGATGACCAACTGGTGGATCTGCGCCACGTCGGTGGTCGGCAGCCGGCTTTCCTCGCTGTTGCGCTCGTCGCCGGGACCGGCCATGCCGGCCAGGGTCGCTTCGACGTAGAGCAGTGCGCCGGCGACGTCCATCAGGGTCGCGTCGCTCGGCTCGCGGCGGCCCTGGGCCAGGGCATGGACGACGTCGAGCTGGTCGAGGATGACCTTGCGCGGCTGGCCGAAGCCGAGCACCGCCAGGGTGTCGGCGATCTGCTTGAGCGGCGCCAGCAGGGCGTCCAGCTCGGCGGGATGGGCGCGGTCGCTGCGCACGAACAGGTCGAGGCTGTCCTTGATCCGCACCAGCTCCTCGCACAGCGCGCCGACCACCGACCGCATGGCGTCGCGGTCGGGTCCGGCCAGGCGGGCGCGCTCGGCGTCCACCGTCTCGTGGTCGGGCAGCGCCTCGTCGAGGCGGTACTGCTCCTTCAACGCACGGATCCGCGGCGACTGCGACGGCGCCTTGGCCACGTAGAACAGCAGGTTCTTGATCAGTTCGTCCGGCGCGGCCTGGTTCAGCCCGTCGGCGCCCTGCTCGACCAGGCGCTTGAGTTCGCGGTCGAGCTGGCGCAGCAGGGTGCGCACCGAGGCGCTGTTGACCACGCTGCCGTTGGCCAGGCCCTCGACCAGGCCGGAGGCGATGCTCCACAGCGGCCCCAGCGGCGCCTCGCGGCACAGCCCTTCGAGGCGCGCGTAGACGCGCGCCAGATAGCCGAGACTGGTAGCCACGTCCTGGTTGCGCAGCAGGCCGACCAGGGCCATCTGCTGGGTCTGGCGCAGCTTGCGCAGCAGGCCGCCGAGTTCGTCGGTGCGCAGTTGCGCGATGGCCTCGCCGTCCAGTTGCGGCTGGCGCCGCGACAGGTCGGGCGCGAACAGGCTGGTTTCCGAGAGCAGCTTCTCGCCGCGCGCGGCGCGCAGGTCGTTGAGCAGCGGCAGGACCACCATCGGCAGGTCGCGCCGGGCGGTCTGGATCCGGTCGAGGTAGACCGGCAGTTGCAGGATCGCCTGCATCAGCACTTCCAGGGCCTCGCCCTGGTTCGGCACGCGGCCGTCCAGCAACGCCTGGACCAGTTGTTCCATTTCCTCGGCGAGCAGCGCCGCGCCATAGAACTCGACCATCTGCAGGGTGCCCTGCACCTGGTGCACGTAGGTCAGGCAGAACCGCATGCGGGTCGGGTCCTGCGGGTTCTCGACGAACGCTTCCAGCGCCTGGCGCGCCTGCTTCAGGGTTTCGGCGATCTCGCCTTTCACCCACTCCAGAGCGACGTAGTCGTGCCGGTCACCCATAGCCACTCCATTCATGTGCCTGAGTACCCCTTACGGGTAAAGGCCAGGACCCGCTCGTCGGCGACCGGCTCGAGCTCCGGATGGCTCCAGTCGACCACTTCGCCGACCCCGATCACCAGCAAGCCCCCCGGCGCCAGCCGTTCGGCCAGGCGGTTGAGGATCTCGCGCCGTCGCCAGCGACGGAAGTAGATCAGCAGGTTCTGACAAAAAATCACGTCCATGCCGGACCATGGCGCCTTCGCCAGGTCCAGCACATTCAACCGGGCACAGCAGACGCGCCCGGTCAGTATCGTTTTCACGCTGAAGCTGCCATCGGCCTGGCGTTCGCAATAGCGCTCGACCATTTCCGCCGGCAGTTGCTCCAGCTTGCGGGCCGGATAGTTCGCCGCGCGCGCCCGTTGCAGGGCATGCAGGCTGATATCCGTCCCGGTGACGCCGAAAAAATCGCCCCGTTGCCACCCGCGCAGCGCCTGCGCCGCGCACATCGCCATCGAGTAGGGTTCCTCGCCGCTGGAGCAGCCGACGCTCCACAACGCCCAGGGCCTGGGCATGCCCTCGCGGCCCAGGCGCTCGCCCAGGTAGCGCTCGAGCAGCTCGAAAGACGGGGGATGGCGGAAGAAACGGGTTTCCTGGACGGTCAGGCGGTCCAGCAGGATCGCCCACTCCACCGCGCCACGCGGACCGTCGGTCACCTGGCGGTAGTAGCTGTGGTAGTCGCCGATGCCCAGTTCACGCATGCGCGCGGTCAGGCTGGTCTGCAGGAACGTCCGGCGCTGCTCGTTGAGCACCACGCCGGTGCGGTTCTCCAGCAGCACCTGCCAGTCGCGGAACTCCGCTGCCGACATGTCGGCCAGCGGCTGCAGTGACCAGACGCCGTTCGCCTGCATGCCGTGTCCCTCGTCCAAGGTGTCGACGCGGCGCCCGCCAGGCGGCCGCCACGCCTATGCTCAGGCCTGTTCCACGCCCTCCGGCAGCTTGAAGCCGGATACCGAGTTGCGCATCTCGCTCGCCATCTTCGCCAGGTTGCCGATGCTCCGCGCGGTGGCGGTGGTACCGGCGGAGGTCTGCGAGGTGATCTCCTGAATGACGTTCATGGTGTTGGAAATGTGGCCGGCCGACGATGCCTGCTGACGGGCGGCGTTGGAGATGTTCTGGATCAGCGCCGCGAGGGTCTTGGATACCTTCTCGATCTCCTCCAGGGCCACACCGGCGTCCTGGGCCAGGCGCGCGCCGCGGACCACCTCGGAGGTGGTCTGCTCCATCGAGATCACCGCTTCGTTGGTGTCGGTCTGGATGGTCTTCACCAGCGCCTCGATCTGCTTGGTCGCCGCCGAGGAACGTTCCGCCAGACGCTGTACCTCGTCCGCCACCACGGCGAAGCCGCGGCCCGCGTCCCCCGCCATCGACGCCTGGATCGCGGCGTTCAGGGCGAGGATGTTGGTCTGGTCGGCAATGTCGTTGATCAGGCTGACGATGTCGCCGATCTCCTGGGACGATTCGCCGAGGCGCTTGATCCGCTTCGAGGTGTCCTGGATCTGCTCGCGGATGTTGTCCATCCCGGTGATGGTGTTGTGCACCACCTCGTTGCCCTTGTTGGCGATGGCTACCGAACGCTCCGCTACCGCCGAGGATTCCGAGGCGTTCGCCGATACCTGGTCGATCGACACCGCCATTTCGTTGATCGCCGCCGAGGCGCCGGCGATTTCCTGCGCCTGGTGCTCGGAAGCTTCGGCCAGGTGCATCGCGGTGGACTGGGTTTCCTGGGCCGCGGCAGCCACCTGCACGGCGGTCTGGTTGATGGTTTCCACCAGCTCGCGAAGCTGGTCGATGGAGTAGTTGATCGAGTCGGCGATGGCGCCGGTGAAGTCCTCGGTCACGGTCGCGGCCACGGTCAGGTCACCGTCGGCGAGGTCGGCGATCTCATCGAGCAGACGCAGGATCGCGGCCTGGTTGCGGTCGTTCTTCTCGGCGGTCTCGGCCAGCCGGCGGTTGGTCTCGCGCACCATCACCAGACCGATCAGGATGATCGAGGCCAGGGCCAGGGCACCCAGCACGTAACCGGCGAACAGGTTGATGCTGCGTCCGCCGGCCAGGTTCTCGAAGCCGTCGGCCAGTCGCGAGGCCTTGTCCAGCAGGGTCTGCGAAACGCTGAAGATGTGGTTCGCCGCTTCCCGGACCTGGAACAGGTCGGGCGAGGTTTCGAGGATCTCGTCCACCGAGCCGGAGACGAACTCGAACAGCTCGGCGATCTCGTTCAGGCGGTCCACCGCCTCGGCGTTGGTCACCTTGGAGATGCTCATCGCCGCATTGCCTTCCTGCATGCCCTTCAGTACGCGGCCGAACAGGCTGGCGTCGCGACCGAAGCTGTCGGCGGCCTGCACCGAGTTCTCGTCGCCGGCCAGCACCTTGTTCACCGAGCCGAGGATACGTTCGGCCAGCAGCGACTGACGCTGGGCGACCGCGACCTGGTCGGCCGGGGCGCCGTTCTCCAGCAGGATGTCGACCACCTCCTCGTACTCCACCTGCAGCTGCGGGATGGTTTCGGCGAGGGTCGAGGCCACCTGGTGCAGGGACAGTACGGTCTGTTCGCTGGCGAGGATCGAGTCGGCGTTCTTGCGCAGGCCGTCCCAGTCCTGCTGCACCACGTCCATCTGCGGCTTCACCGCTTCCGGACTGGGCGGCAGCGAGGTGCTTTCGTCACCGTTGACCAGGATGTTCCAGCGCTTCTCGAAGTCGTTGCGCGCGTCCTTCAGGAGCTTGAACGCCTCGCCCTTGCCCGCCGCTGCTTCGGTGGCGTTCTTCGCGATCCGCTGCGACAGGACGCGCAGTTCACCGGCATGGCCGATGTACTGCTTGTCATGGTTCGACTGGGTGTTGAGGTAGGCAAAGTTGGCGAACAGCAACACGATCGAGACGATGAGGACGATGAACAGCCCCGCGATCACCGAGCTGCTGCGCATGCCCGCGAAAAGATTGCCTGCGTTGATTTTCTTCATATTTGGCCCCCGCCCGGACCGACCACGATTACGATTTCCATGTCACGACACGGGCCGGCAGAACCGGCCCAACCGGTGAAGCTGTTTATATGGCGACGTCGAGGAAGCCCTGGTGTTGCGCCAGCGCATGCGGGCTGAACACCAGCCACGGCTGCTCTCGATGGAAGACGCCATGAATGAAGGGTTGCAGTGCCGCTTCTAGCGGCGGCAGCTGTTCGCTGAAGGTGTCCACCGGGAAGTGCTGCATGCCGAACACCTCATCGACGATGAGGCCGGCGAACACGTCCAGGTGCTCCACCACCAGCACCCGCCGCTGCTTGCGCAAGGGCGACAGTTCGGTGCCGAGGAACCCGCAGAGGTCCATGATCGGCAACAGGCGGCCACGCACGTTGGCCACTCCCCTGACCCAGGTCTTCACGCCCGGCAGCTGGGTGTAGCGCGGCTCGTGCAGGACTTCGCCGACCTCGCCCATCGGCGCGACGAAGAACCGGCCGCCCATGCGGAAGCCGATCCCGCTCCAGCTCTGCACCGCCTCCTGCTGCGCCGGCAGGCCGGCGGCCAGGCGTCGGCAGCGCTGGTCGATGTCGACGAGGAGTTGGAAGGGGGTCTGAACGTCCGACATGCGGGGCCTGGTCTTTCCGGGTCAGGATGAGCGATGCGCTGCGGCGGACTCAGCCCGCCAGCACCGCATTGATGGTTTTCAGCAGCGTCTCTTCGTCCACCGGCTTGGTCAGGTAGTCGCGCGCGCCCTGGCGCTTGCCCCAGACCTTGTCGGTCTCCTGATCCTTGGTGGTGACGATGATCACCGGAATGGCGCTGGTCTCGGCGTCCTTGGTCAGCTGGCGGGTCGCCTGGAACCCGTTGAGGCCGGGCATGACGATATCCATCAGGACCACGTCGGGCTTTTCCTGGCGCGCCAGGGCGACGCCGTCGCCGCCGTTCTCGGCCTTGAGTACCTGGTGGCCATGCTTTTCCAGCATGGCGGTCAGCTTGTACATCTCGGTCGGAGAGTCATCAACAATCAAAATACGAGCCATGGGATCCCCATCACGAAATAAGCATCAACGGCCATGCGGCCGGATATCAGGAAGCGGCGTCCAGCGGAGTGAAGCTGGGTACGTGTGCCTTGATCGCGCCCAGCAGTTCTTCCTTGCTGAACGGCTTGGTGAGGTACTGGTCGGAGCCGACGATGCGCCCCTTGGCCTTGTCGAACAGGCCGTCCTTGGAGGACAGCATGATCACCGGGGTGGACTTGAACGCGCTGTTGTTCTTGATCAGGGCGCAGGTCTGGTAGCCATCCAGGCGCGGCATCATGATGTCGACGAAGATGATGTTCGGGTGGGTATCGGCGATCTTCGCCAGGGCATCGAAGCCGTCGATCGCCGTGATCACGTCGCAACCGACCTTCTTAAGCAGCGTTTCGGCGGTGCGACGAATCGTTTTCGAATCGTCGATCACCATCACTTTCAAACCGTCGGATTGCTGTTCCATGTTCGCCCTATATCGACTCGGTGAATCATTCTTCTGTGTTTTCTTCAGTGCGCTAACGCCCTGTCACCGACGGGCTGCGACCCAATCGCGGGCCTTTTTAGCACACTCGACGCAACTCTAGCCATAATGCCCGGAACAGGCCGGCTTTTTCCTTGACCAAGCGCAAACGGGGCGCCAACCTGAGCGTCAAACCCGCTTGCCACGCGGCCTCCCCGCCGCGACCGGACAACTCACCCCCTTTCGGAGGAACCCCCATGAGCGTACGCCTCGGGATCGTCATGGACCCCATCGCGCGCATCAACTTCAAGAAGGACAGCTCGCTCGCCATGCTGCTGGCGGCCCAGGCCCGCGGCTGGTCGCTGTTCTACATGGAACAGCAGGACCTCTACCAGAAGGCCGGTGTCGCCCGTGGCCGCATGCGCCCGCTGAAGGTCTTCAACGATGCCTCCCGCTGGTTCGAACTGGAAGCGGAAAGCGACCAGCCGCTGCACGAACTGGACGTGATCCTGATGCGCAAGGACCCGCCCTTCGATAACGAATTCGTCTATTCGACCTACCTGCTGGAGCAGGCCGAGCGCGCCGGCGCCCTGGTGGTGAACCGTCCGCAGAGCCTGCGCGACTGCAACGAGAAGTTCTTCGCCACGCAGTTCACCCAGTGCACCCCGCCGACGATGGTCAGCCGTCGATCCGATATTCTGCGCGAGTTTGCCGCGGAGCATCGTGACATCATTCTCAAACCCCTGGACGGAATGGGCGGTTCGTCGATATTTCGGCATCGCGAGGGCGACCCGAACCTCTCGGTGATCCTCGAGACCCTCACCCGGCATGGCAGCCAGCAGATCATGGCGCAGCGCTACCTGCCGGAAATCAAGGATGGCGACAAGCGCATCCTGATGATCGACGGCGAAGCGGTGCCCTACTGCCTGGCACGCATCCCGGCCCAGGGCGAGACCCGCGGCAACCTCGCCGCCGGCGGCCGCGGCGTGGCCCAGCCGCTGAGCGAGCGCGACCGCTGGATCGCCGCCGAGGTCGGCCCGCACCTGCGCGAGCGCGGCCTGCTGTTCGTCGGCCTCGACGTGATCGGCGACTATCTGACGGAAATCAACGTCACCAGCCCGACCTGCATCCGCGAAATCGACCAGGCCTTCGACACCCGCATCGGCGACAAGCTGATGGATGCCATCGCCGCCCAGTTGGCTGCCCGCTGAGCCGGTGGGCGGGCCCCGGCCCGCCCGCCTCCGCCCGCTCGATGCGCCACGGCGAGCGACCGCGTGTCCAAGGCGCGGAGTGCGTCATAGACTTTTGTGCCCCCCATCGGCAGACTTCGCCCCACGCCAGCCACCACGATCCGCAATGAACACCGCCGTCCTCAAGTCCCCCTCCGCCGTTGCCGGCGTCCGCCCGGCGGACCGTTTGGGCTTCACCCTGTTCATCGCCGCCATCCTGCACGTCGCCCTGATCCTCGGTGTGGGCTTCTCCATGCCCGCGCCGAGCCAGATCAGCAAGACCCTGGAAATCACCCTGGCCACCTTCAAGAGCGACAAGACGCCGGAGAAGGCCGACTATCTCGCGCAGATGAACCAGCAGGGCAGCGGCACCCTGGAGCACAAGGCCGTGCCGAAGACCACCGAGGTCGCGCCGTTCCAGGACAACCAGGTGAAGAAGGTGGCGCCGCCGGCCACGCCGAAGCAGGCCAGGAGCGAAGAGGCGCCCAAGGCCGCGGTGACCACCACCCGCCAGCGCCAGCAGAAGGCCCCGAGCAAGACCCAGGCACAGAAGGCCGAGCAGGTCGCCAAGCCGGCGCCGCAGTTCGACTCGTCCCAGCTGTCGGCGGAAATCGCCAGCCTCGAGGCCGACCTGGCCAAGGAACAGCAGGCCTATGCCAAGCGCCCGCGCATCCATCGCCTGAGCGCCGCCTCGACCATGCGCGACAAGGGTGCCTGGTACAAGGAGGACTGGCGCAAGAAGATCGAGCGCATCGGCAATCTCAACTACCCCGACGAGGCGCGCCGGCAGAAGCTCTACGGCAGCCTGCGGCTGCTGGTGTCGATCAACCGCGACGGGACCATCTATGAGGTGCAGGTGCTGGAGTCCTCCGGCGAACCGATCCTCGACCAGGCCGCCCAGCGCATCGTCCGCCTGGCCGCGCCCTACGCGCCATTCAGCGGCGACCTGGCCGACATCGACCGGCTGGAAATCATCCGTACCTGGCGTTTCGAGCGCGGCGACCGACTGTCCAGCAAGTAGCGCGGGCAAGACTGGCTTTCTCGCGTCCGAAGCAGGACACTAGCGGCCATGAAACAGAGCAGCCCAACCTATCTCAAGCATCATTTCCTGATCGCCATGCCGCACATGGCCGACCCCAATTTCGCCCAGACCGTGACCTACCTGGTCGAACACAACGAGCAGGGCGCCATGGGCCTGGTGATCAACCGCCCCAGCGGCCTCAACCTGGCCGAAGTCCTCGAGCAGCTCAAGCCGGACGCCCTGCCGCCGGCGCGCTGCCAGCACATCGAGATCTACAACGGCGGCCCGGTGCAGACCGACCGGGGGTTCGTCCTCCACCCCAGCGGCCTGGCGTACCAGTCGACCCTGGAACTGGGCGAGCTGGCGATGTCCACCTCGCAGGACGTGCTGTTCGCCATCGCCGCCGGCACCGGCCCGCAGAAGAGCCTGATCAGCCTCGGCTACGCCGGCTGGGAAGCCGGCCAGCTGGAGGCGGAACTCAGCGACAACGCCTGGCTGACCTGCCCGGCGGAGCCGGCGATCCTCTTCGACCTGCCCGCCGAGGAACGCCTCAGTGCCGCTGCCGCGTGCCTGGGGGTCAACCTCAGCCTGCTCACCGCCCAGGCCGGACACGCCTGATGGCCGCCGACAAGCCGCTGCGCCTGCTGCTGGGCTTCGACTACGGCACCCGGCAGATCGGTGTCGCCGTCGGCCAGGCGGTCACCGGCCAGGCTCGCGAGCTGTGCGTGCTGAAGGCGCAGAACGGGGTACCGGACTGGAACCGCGTGGAAGCCCTGATCAAGGAATGGCAGCCGGACGCCATCGTCGTCGGCCTGCCGCTGAACATGGACGGCAGCCCCAGTGAAATGAGCGAGCGCGCCGAGAAGTTCGGCCGCCGCCTCAACGGCCGCTTCAACCTGCCGGTGTTTACCCACGACGAGCGCCTGACCACCTACGCCGCCAAAGGCGAACGCCTGGCCCAGGGCCAGCGCGACGGCTACCGCGAGCGTCCGGTCGACGCCCTGGCCGCCGCCCTGCTGCTGGAAGGCTGGCTGGCCGAACAGCCGAATTGACCCACGGCAGCCGGCGCCGCGCCGACCGCCGCTAAGCTTGCGCCACCGCGGGCGCCCTCCGCCCCGGCGGCCATCCCATCGATGTCAGCGAGGAGCCACCATGAGCCTACCCAACCCCGCCGAACTGCTGCCGCGCATGGCCAGCGACCTGCGCGCCCATCTCGCCGAGCGTGGCATCGAGCGGCCACGCTACGTCGGCATCCACACCGGCGGTATCTGGGTCGCCGAGGCCCTGCTGAAGGCGCTGGGCAACGAAGAACCGCTGGGCACCCTCGACGTCTCCTTCTACCGCGACGACTTCACCCGGAACGGCCTGCACCCGCAGGTCCGACCGTCGGCGCTGCCGTTCGAGATCGACGGCCAGCACCTGGTCCTGGTGGACGACGTGCTGATGAGCGGCCGGACCATCCGCGCCGCGCTCAACGAACTGTTCGACTACGGACGCCCGGCCAGCGTGACCCTGGTCTGCCTGCTCGACCTGAATGCCCGCGAACTGCCGATCCGCCCCGACGTGGTCGGCCAGACCCTGTCCCTGGGCCGCGATGAACGGGTAAAATTGGTCGGTCCCGCACCGCTCGCCCTCGAGCGCAAGGTCCTCTCCCCCGCTTCCTGATCCTCTTCACTAGGGCCTGCCCCATGCCGACAGACGCCAAGCGCCCGCTGCAGCTCAACGACCAGGGCCAGCTGCGCCACTTCATCTCGCTCGACGGATTGCCCCGCGAGCTACTCACCGAAATCCTCGACACCGCTGACTCCTTCCTGGAAGTCGGCGCCCGCGCGGTGAAGAAGGTCCCGCTGCTGCGCGGCAAGACCGTTTGCAACGTGTTCTTCGAGAACTCCACGCGCACCCGCACCACCTTCGAGCTGGCCGCCCAGCGGCTGTCGGCCGACGTGATCAGCCTGAACGTATCGACCTCCTCCACCAGCAAGGGCGAGACGCTCACCGACACCCTGCGCAACCTGGAGGCGATGGCCGCCGACATGTTCGTGGTGCGCCACAGCGACTCGGGCGCGGCGCACTTCATCGCCGAGCACGTCAGCCCCAACGTGGCGGTGATCAACGGCGGCGACGGCCGCCACGCGCACCCCACCCAGGGGATGCTCGACATGCTGACCATCCGCCGGCACAAAGGGAACTTCGAGCAGCTATCGGTGGCGATCGTCGGCGATATCCTGCATTCACGGGTGGCCCGCTCGAACATGCTGGCGCTCAAGACCCTGGGTTGCCCGGACATCCGCGTGATCGCTCCGCGCACCCTGCTGCCGGTCGGCCTGGAAGAACAGTACGGCGTGCGCGTCTTCACCAACGCCGACGAAGGCCTGAAGGACGTCGACGTGGTGATCATGCTGCGCCTGCAACGCGAGCGCATGCAGGGTGGCCTGCTGCCCAGCGAGGGCGAGTTCTTCAGGCTCTACGGCCTGACCGAGAAGCGCCTGAAGCTGGCCAGGCCGGATGCCATCGTCATGCACCCGGGGCCGATCAACCGTGGCGTGGAGATCGAATCGGCGGTGGCCGACGGGGCCCAGTCGGTGATCCTCAACCAGGTCACCTATGGCATCGCCATCCGCATGGCGGTGCTGTCCATGGCCATGAGCGGCCAGAACACCCAACGCCAGCTGGAACAGGAGGACGCCGAATGACCATCAGTATCCGAGGCGCCCGCGTCATCGACCCGGCCAGCGGCCTGGACCAGGTCGGCGATCTCCACATCGAGGCCGGCAGGATCGTCGCCATCGGCGCCGCGCCGGCCGGCTTCAGCGCCCAGAAGACCCTCGACGGCGCCGGCCTGGTGGCTGCGCCTGGACTGGTCGACCTCAGCGTCGCCCTGCGCGAGCCGGGCTACGGACGCAAGGGCAACGTCGAAAGCGAGACCCGCGCCGCCGCCGCCGGCGGCACCACCAGCCTGTGCTGCCCGCCCTACACCCGGCCGGTGCTGGACACCCCGGCGGTGGCCGAACTGATCCTCGACCGCGCCCGCGAGGCCGGCAACGCCAAGGTCTACCCCATCGGCGCGCTGACCCGCGGCTTCGGCGGCGAGCAGCTGTCGGAACTGGTGGCGCTGCGCGACACCGGTTGCGTGGCCTTCACCAATGGCCTGCATGGCTTCGCCAGCAACCGCATCCTGCGCCGCGCGCTGGAGTACGCGGCAACCTTCGACCTGACGGTGATCTTCACCTCGCAGGATCCCGATCTCGCCGAAGGCGGGCTCGCCCACGAAGGTCCGACCGCCAGTTTCCTCGGCCTCGCCGGGATCCCGGAAACCGCCGAGACCGTGGCCCTGGCCCGCAACCTGCTGCTGGTGGAACAGAGCGGCGTGCGCGCGCACTTCAGCCAGCTGACCAGCGCCCGCGGCATCGAGCTCGTCGCCCAGGCCCAGGCCCGCGGCCTGCCGGTGACCTGCGACGTGGCGCTGTACCAGTTGATCCTCACCGACGAAGCGCTGGTGGGTTTCTCCAGCCTCTACCACGTGCAACCGCCGCTGCGCACCAGGGCCGACCGCGAAGCCCTGCGCGAGGCGGTGAAGAGCGGCGTGGTACAAGCCATCGCCAGCCACCACCAGCCCCACGAGGCGGACGCCAAGAATGCGCCGTTCGCCGCCACCGAGCCGGGCATCAGCGGCGCCGAACTGCTTCTGCCGCTGGCGATGACGCTGGTCCAGGACGGCCTGCTCGACCTGCCGACCCTGCTCGCCCGCCTCGCCCACGGCCCGGCCCAGGCGCTGCGCCTGCCCGCCGGGCGCCTGGCGGTCGGCCAGACGGCCGACCTGGTGTTGTTCGACCCGCAGGGCTCGACCCTGGCCGGCGAAAGCTGGTACTCGAAGGGGCAGAACAGCCCGTTCATCGGTCACTGCCTGCCGGGGCGGGTGCGCTACACCCTGGTGGACGGGCACCTGACCCACGAGGGTTGATCCCTGCCAGCATGAAAAAGCCCGTCATCCGGCGGGCTTTTTCATCTTCGCGTTCGCGATTGCGGAGGCCTATCCGTTGCCGGGGCGGGCGCCCTCTCCCGGACGGGAGGGGCGACGATCTGCAGCAGGAGGCAGAGCCTCTGCCACCAACCCGCCTCAACGGCAGGGCGAATAACGCGGAGCGTTATCCGCCGAGGCATGCTCGCCGGAAACACCCGATGGCCGGCAGCCGCGCCGGTCGGCGCCGCTCCCTGCGGAGCCTCAGATCTTCGCCAGCGCCTGCGCCAGGTCGGCCTGCAGGTCCTCCAGCGCCTCGACGCCCACCGACAGGCGGATCAGCGAGTCACCGATGCCCAGTTCGGCGCGGGTTTCCGCCGGGATGCTGGCGTGGGTCATGATCGCCGGATGCTCGATCAGGCTTTCCACCCCGCCCAGGCTCTCCGCCAGGGAGAAGATCCGCACGTTCTCCAGGAACCGCCGGGCGCCGGCCAGGTCGCAGCGCAGGTCGAGGGAGATCATCCCGCCGAAACCACGCATCTGCCGTTTCGCCAGCTCATGCTGCGGGTGCGAAGCCAGCCCGGGATAGTACACCCGCGCCACCTGCGGCTGACGCTCCAGCCACTGGGCCAGGGCCAGGGCATTGCTGCAGTGGCGCTCCATGCGCAGCGCCAGGGTCTTCACCCCGCGCAGGGTGAGGAAGGCGTCGAACGGCCCGGAGATGGCGCCCACCGAGTTCTGCAGGAAGCCCAGGCGTTCGCGCAGGTCCGGGTTGTCGCCAACGATGGCGATGCCGCCGATCACGTCGGAGTGGCCGTTCAGGTACTTGGTGGTGGAGTGCACCACCACGTCGAAGCCCAGCTCCAGGGGACGCTGGATATAGGGACTGGCGAAGGTGTTGTCGGCCACGCTGATGATACCGCGGGCGCGGCAGAGCTGGGCGATGGCGCGCAGGTCGGTGAGGCGCAGCAGCGGATTGCTCGGGGTTTCCACCCAGACCATGCGGGTTTCCGGGGTCAGCGCGGCCTCGAAGGCCGACAGGTCGGTCGGATCGACGAAGCTGAAGCGATGCCCGGCGCTGCGCCGGCGGACCCGCTCGAACAGGCGGAAGGTGCCGCCGTAGAGGTCATTGCCGGAAACGATGTGGGAGCCGGCGTCGAGCAGTTCCAGCACCGAGGAGATCGCCGCCAGGCCGGAGGCGAAGGCGAACGCCTGGGCGCCGCCTTCGAGGTCGGCGACGCAGCGCTCCAGGGCCCAGCGCGTCGGGTTGTGCGAGCGGCCGTAGTCGAGCCCCTTGTGCACCCCGGGGCTTTCCTGGATGTAGGTGGAGTTGGCGTAGATCGGCGGCATGATCGCGCCGGTCGAGGGATCGGGGGCCTGCCCGGCGTGGATGACCCGGGTCGCGAAGGCCTGGGCCGGGGCGTCGGGGTTCTGGTCGTGCTGGCTCATGTGAGCTTTCTCCGCAAATGGTTCAACAGGTCGAAACGGGTGATCAGGCCGTGGAAGCCGCTGGCGTCGGCGACGATCGCCACCAGGCCGCGGTCGAGGACCGCCTGCAGCTCGCCCAGGCTGGCGCCGGGAGCCAGGGTCTCCGGCGCGGCGTTCATCGCGCTGCTTACCGCATCGCGGAAGCGCGGCGCATCGGCGTGCACGCCGAGCAGGATATCCGACTCGTCGATCACGCCGACCAGTTTTCCGTTGTCCAGCACCGGCAATTGCGAAACGTCGGCCAGGCGCATGCGCTGGAAGGCGGTGAGCAAGGTGTCGTCCGGGCCGACGCTGATCACCCGGCCCTCCTCGAAGCGCCGCGCGATGATGTCGCGCAGGTCGCCATAATGCTTGCGCTGGAGCAGACCCTGGTCGGTCATCCACTGGTCGTTGTAGATCTTCGACAGGTAGCGGGTACCGGTATCGCAGACGAAGCTGACCACCCGCTTCGGCACCGTCTGCTCGCGGCAGTAGCGCAGCGCCGCGGCCAGCAGGGTGCCGGTGGAGGAGCCGCCGGAGATGCCCTCGACCCGCAGCAGCTCGCGGGCCATGGCGAAGCTTTCCTCGTCGCCGATGGAATAGGCGTGGCGCACGCTGGAAAGATCGGCGATGGCCGGCACGAAGTCTTCACCGATGCCTTCCACCGCCCAGGAGCCGGGCGTTCCCAAGGTCCCGGAGCGCGAGTACTCGGCCATGATCGAGCCCTGCGGATCGGCGAGGACCATCTCCAGATCCGGCTGGACCTTCTGGAAGAACCGGGTCAGCCCGGTCAGGGTGCCGGAAGAGCCGACGCCGACGACGACGGCGTCGAGGTCGTGGCCGGTCTGCGCCCAGAGCTCCGGGCCGGTGCCGCACTCGTGGGCCAGCGGGTTGGCCGGGTTGTTGAACTGGTCGGCGAAGAAGGCCCCGGGAATGTCCTGCGCCAGGCGCGCGGCAACGTCCTGGTAGTACTCCGGATGGCCCTTGCCGACGTCCGAGCGGGTGATGTGCACCTCGGCGCCCATGGCGCGCAGGTGCAGGACCTTCTCGGTGGACATCTTGTCCGGCACCACCAGCACCACCCGGTAGCCCTTGGCGCGGCCGACCAGGGCCAGGCCGAGGCCGGTGTTGCCGGCGGTGGCCTCGACGATGGTGCCGCCGGGCCGCAGGCGACCGTCGCGTTCGGCGGCCTCGATCATGGCGACGCCGATGCGGTCCTTGATGGAGCCGCCGGGGTTCTGCGATTCGAGCTTGAGGAACAGGGTGCAGGGGCCGGTATCGAAGCGCGTCACGCGAACCAGCGGGGTATTGCCGATCAGGTCGAGCACGGCGGGGCGTGAGTCGGAAGTCATCTCTTCTCCTATCGGTGTTTCCGTACGGAGCGATACGGTGCGCGGCCTCGTGAGCCATTGCACCTATCCGTTCTGGGGCCTGCAGACCATAGGGGCTGGCGCGCGCGGGCGCCAATAACCTACAGGTAGAACGTTAGAACCTTTGGTTCCTTGCGGCCGCCGGAAGGATTCCCGCCGCCCGCCGCGACGCCCATGAAAAAGCCCGCCGGATGGCGGGCTTTCTCGCGACTGGCGACGGACCTCAGATGCGCTGCGGCCCGTTGCGCTCGGACACCTGTCCGTTGAGGGTCCAGAAATCGTAGAGCACGCCGAGGAAGAACAGGCCGCCAGTGAACAGGTAGATGATCCCGGTGATCCACTTGCCCATGTACATCCGGTGCACACCCAGTGCGCCGAGGAAGGTGAGCAGGATCCAGGCCACGTTGTAGTCCAGGTTGCCGCCCTGGAAACGGCGGTCGGCCTCGCGGTCCATCGATGGAATGAGGAACAGGTCGACGATCCAGCCGATGAAGAACAGGCCGAAGGTGAAGAACCAGATGGTCCCGGTGATCGGCTTGCCGTAATAGAAGCGGTGCGAACCGGTGAAACCGAAGATCCATAGCAGATAGCCAATGGCCTTGCTGTGGGTGTCGTGCTGCTGCGTCATGCGTCCCCCTTGTTCCATGCGGCGCCTGCGGCCGCGTCTGAGCCGCAGGGTAGCGGAGCGGCGGACGCCGCGCCAGAGCGTGCCGGCGCATGACAGTTTTGCAATTGCCTATCCTGTAGGCTGGTTCTGCCGCAACCGCCCCAGGAGCCGCCATGAGCGCCGGACACGAGCACAGTTTCGCCCAGACCAACGAAACCCGCCTGAAATGGGCCCTTTTGCTGACCGGCAGCTTCCTCGTCGCCGAGGTCGTCGGCGGCATCCTCACCGGCAGCCTGGCGCTGATCTCCGACGCCGCGCACATGCTCACCGACGCCATGGCCCTGGTCATCGCCCTGGCCGCGATCAACATCGCCAAGCGCCCGACCAACGATCGCCTGACCTACGGCTACCACCGCTTCGAGATACTCGCCGCGGCGTTCAATGCGATCCTGCTGTTCGGCGTGGCCTTCTATATCCTCTACGCGGCCTACGAGCGGCTCAGCCAGCCGGCGGAGATCCAGTCCGTCGGCATGCTGGTGATCGCCGTCCTCGGCCTGCTGGTGAACCTGGCCAGCATGCGCCTGCTGGCACCGGCCCAGGGTAACAGCCTGAACGTCAAGGGCGCCTACCTGGAAGTCTGGAGCGACATGCTCGGCTCGCTGGGGGTGATCGTCGCCGCGATCGTCATCCGCGTCACCGGCTGGGCCTGGGTCGACTCGCTGGTGGCGGTGCTGATCGGCTTCTGGGTCCTGCCACGCACCTGGATTCTGCTGCGTGAAAGCCTGCACGTGCTGCTCGAAGGGGTGCCGAAGGAAATCCAGTTGGCCGAGCTGCGCGAGGCGCTGCTGGGGATTCCCGGCGTGACCGGGCTGCACGACCTCCACGTGTGGTCGATCACCAGCGGCAAGATCAGCCTGACCAGCCACCTGGTCTACGATCCCAACCAGGTCGACGCCGAGGCGCTGCTGGGAACGGTGAAGGCGCTGCTGCACGACCGCTACGAGATCGAACACAGCACCCTGCAACTGGAAACCTCGGCCTGCGCCCAGGCCGAGGAACCACTGGCCTACTGAGCGCGGTTCAGCGGAAGCGCCGACCGGCCGGGTCGTCGTCGGTGATCTCCAGGCTCAGGCCCTGGGTCATGCTCGACAGATGGTCGGCGTCGCTTTCCGAACCGAGCTTGATCATCAGTCGCAGGTCGTTGGCCGAGTCGGCGTGGGCCAGGGCGTCCTCGTAGGTGATCTCGCCCTGGGTGTAGAGCTGGTACAGCGCCTGGTCGAAGGTCTGCATGCCTTGCTCGGTGGAGCGCTTCATCAGCGGCTTGAGCTCGTGCACCTCGCCCTTGCGGATCAGGTCGGCGGCCAGCGGGGTGTTCAGCAGCACCTCGATCACCGCCCGCCGCCCCTTGCCGTCGGGGGTCGGCACCAGTTGCTGGGCGACGATCGCCTTGAGGTTCAGCGACAGGTCCATCCACACCTGACCATGACGGTCGGCCGGGAAGAAGTGGATGATCCGCTCCAGCGCCTGGTTGGCGTTGTTCGCGTGCAACGTCGCCAGGCACAGGTGGCCGGTCTCGGCGAAGGCCACGGCGTGGTCCATGGTCTCCCGCGAGCGCACCTCGCCGATCATGATCACGTCCGGTGCCTGGCGCAGGGTGTTCTTCAGCGCCACCTCGAAGGAGTCGGTATCCAGCCCCACCTCGCGCTGGGTGACGATGCAGCCCTGGTGCTGGTGGATGTATTCGATCGGGTCCTCGATGGAGATGATGTGCCCGGTGGAGTTCTTGTTGCGGTAGCCGATCATCGCCGCCAGCGAAGTGGACTTGCCGGTGCCGGTGGCGCCGACGAAGATCACCAGGCCGCGCTTGGTCAGCGCCAGCTTCTTGAGGATTTCCGGGAGCTTCAGCTCGTCCAGGGTGGGAATGTTGGTCTCGATCCGGCGCAGCACCATGCCCACCAGGTTGCGCTGGTAGAAGGCGCTGACCCGGAAGCGGCCGATGCCGCGGGCGCTGATGGCGAAGTTGCACTCGTGGTTCTCGGCGAAATCGCGGCGCTGCTGCTCGTTCATCACGCCGAGCACGGTCTCGCGGGTCTGCTCCGGCGACAGCGGGGTCTTGGTCACCGGCATCACCCGGCCGTTGACCTTCATCGACGGCGGCACGCCGGCGGTGATGAACAGGTCGGAGCCGCCTTTCTCCACCATCAGGCGCAGCAGCTTTTCGAATTCCATGATGTTCTCGCTCACTCAGGGGCGCGCCGCGACGGCGAACCGGATGCCGGCGGGCGCCCCCGGGGAGGCGCTCGCCGACAAGGATTTGGCTGGGAATGCGCTACGGTACCGTTCTCCCGTCCTTGAATCCTAGACGCAGTTCCGGGATTCGGGCGAAGCGCGGCGGAACGGCGCCGGGATCAGAAGTTTTCCGGGATCTTCGCCTTCTCGCGGGCGTTCTCGCGGCTGATCAGGCCCTTGGCGACCAGGCCCTTGAGGCACATGTCGAGGGTCTGCATACCCAGCGAGCCGCCGGTCTGGATCGCCGAATACATCTGCGCGACCTTGTCCTCGCGGATCAGGTTGCGGATCGCCGGGGTGCCGATCATGATCTCGTGTGCCGCCACCCGGCCGCCGCCGATCTTCTTGATCAGGGTCTGCGAGATCACCGATTGCAGCGACTCGGAGAGCATCGAGCGGACCATGGCCTTTTCCTCGGCCGGGAACACGTCGACCACCCGGTCGATGGTCTTCGCCGCCGAGGTGGTATGCAGGGTGCCGAATACCAGGTGGCCGGTCTCCGCCGCGGTCAGGGCCAGGCGGATGGTCTCCAGGTCGCGCATCTCGCCGACCAGGATGATGTCCGGGTCCTCCCGCAGCGCCGAGCGCAGCGCCTCGCTGAAGCCGAGGGTGTCGCGATGCACCTCGCGCTGGTTGACCAGGCATTTCTTCGACTCGTGGACGAATTCGATCGGGTCCTCGATGGTGAGGATATGGTGGTACTTGGTGTTGTTCAGGTAGTCGAGCATCGCCGCCAGGGTGGTGGACTTGCCCGAGCCGGTCGGCCCGGTGACCAGCACCAGCCCGCGCGGCACGTCTGAAACACGTTTGAACACTTCTCCCATGCCAAGCTCCTCCATGGTCAGTACCTTGGAGGGAATGGTCCGGAATACCGCGCCGGCGCCCCGGTTCTGGTTGAAGGCGTTGACCCGGAAACGCGCGACGCCCGGCACCTCGAAGGAGAAGTCGGTCTCGAGGAATTCCTCGAAATCCTTGCGCTGCTTGTCGTTCATGATGTCGTAGATCAGCGCGTGCACCTGCTTGTGCTCCAGCGGCGGCAGGTTGATCCGGCGCACATCGCCATCCACCCGGATCATGGGCGGCAGGCCGGCGGAGAGATGCAGGTCCGAAGCGCCCTGTTTGGCACTGAAGGCGAGCAGCTCGGTAATATCCATGGGACTCCCCAATTACAAGCAAGCAGGTAGAATGCCGCCAAAGCCGCCGTCTCGGACAAGGAAAACACCGGATGACCCAGGGTGCTTCCAGGACACGCGTGGTGTCCTGCGCCGGAGGCGAAACCTCGACACTGGAACAGGAAGATGGCCATCGGGGCCGGCGGTCTCGAGGGCGTCGAGCCGACGCCGACCGCACTTCCATAGGGCGCAGGTAATGTCCACGATAGCAGAGAATATTGCAAAGGTTGCCGCGCGCATCCGTGAGGCAGCGCAAGCTGCGGGGCGCGATCCGGCCACGGTCGGGCTGCTCGCGGTGAGCAAGACCAAGCCCGCCGCCGCGGTGCGCGAGGCGCACGCGGCCGGCCTCCGCGACTTCGGCGAGAACTACCTGCAGGAGGCCCTCGGCAAGCAGGCCGAACTGGCCGACCTGTCCTTGAACTGGCACTTCATCGGCCCCATCCAGTCGAACAAGACCCGCCCCATCGCCGAGCATTTCCAGTGGGTGCACTCGGTGGACCGGTTGAAGATCGCGCAGCGCCTGTCGGAGCAACGCCCGGCCGGCCTGCCGCCCCTGAATATCTGCCTGCAGGTCAACGTCAGCGGCGAAGCCAGCAAGTCCGGCTGCGCCCCGAGGACCTGCCGGCCCTGGCCGAGGCCGTGAAACTCCTGCCCAACCTCCGACTGCGTGGCCTGATGGCCATCCCCGAGCCCACCGTCGAACGCGCCGCGCAACACGCCGCGTTCGCCCGCCTGCGCGAGCTGCTGCTGGGTCTGAACCTTGGCCTGGACACCCTGTCCATGGGCATGAGCGACGACCTCGAGGCGGCCATCGCCGAAGGCGCGACCTGGGTCCGCATCGGTACCGCCCTGTTCGGCGCGCGCGACTACGGCGCGCCGACTTCTTGAAGGAATCCTCTATGAGCACACCCCGCATAGCGTTCATCGGCGCCGGCAACATGGCCGCCAGCCTGATCGGCGGCCTGCGCGCCCAGGGCGTGCCGGCGGAACGCATCCGCGCCAGCGATCCGGGCGCCGAACAGCGTGCGAAGATCGCCGGCGAATTCGCCATCGACGTGGTCGAGTCCAACGCCGAGGCGGTGGCCGGCGCCGACGTCGTGGTCCTGGCGGTCAAGCCCCAGGCCATGAAGGCCGTGTGCCAAGCCTTGGCGCCGGCGCTACAGGCGGAACAACTGATCGTCTCCATCGCCGCCGGCATCCCCTGCGCCAGCCTCGAAGCCTGGCTCGGCCAGCCGCGCCCGGTGGTCCGCTGCATGCCCAACACCCCGGCACTGCTGCGCCAGGGCGCCAGCGGGCTGTACGCCAACGCGCAGGTCAGCGCCGTGCAACGCGAGCAGGCCGGGCAGTTGCTGTCCGCGGTGGGCATCGCCCTGTGGCTGGACGACGAAGCGCAGATCGACGCGGTGACCGCGGTGTCGGGCAGCGGCCCGGCGTATTTCTTCCTGCTGATGCAGGCCATGACCGACGCCGGCGAGAAGCTCGGCCTGTCCCGCGAGACGGCCTCGCGCCTGACCCTGCAGACCGCCCTCGGCGCGGCGCAGATGGCGCTGTCCAGCGACGCCGGGCCGGCCGAACTGCGGCGCCGGGTGACTTCGCCGAACGGCACCACCGAAGCGGCGATCAAATCCTTCCAGGCCAACGGCTTCGAAGCACTGGTGGAGCAGGCCCTGAACGCCGCCAGCCAGCGCTCCGCCGAGCTGGCCGAACAGCTTGGCCAATAAGGAGTAGTCGATGATCGGCCTCAATACCGCTGCTATCTATATCCTCCAGACCCTCGGCAGCCTGTACCTGCTGATCGTGCTGCTGCGCTTCATCCTGCAGCTGGTCCGCGCGGACTTCTACAACCCCCTCAGCCAGTTCATCGTGCGCGCCACCAAGCCGCTGCTGAACCCGCTGCGGCGGATCATCCCCGGTTTCGGCGGGATCGACCTGGCCTCGCTGGTGCTGGCGATCCTGATCCAGCTGGTGCTGATGATCCTGATCCTGATGCTGATGGGCTACGGCGTCGGCGGCTTCATCATGCAACTGCTGATCTGGTCGATCATCGCCGTCACCTCGCTGTTCCTGAAGGTGTTCTTCTTCGCCCTGATCATCAGCGTGATCCTTTCCTGGGTCGCCCCGGGCAGCTACAACCCCGGCGCGCAGCTGGTGAACCAGATCTGCGAGCCGTTGCTGATGCCGTTCCGCAAGCTCCTGCCGAACCTCGGCGGACTGGATATCTCGCCGATCTTCGCGTTCCTCGCGCTGAAGCTGATCGACATGCTGGTGATCAACAACCTGGCGGCCATGACCGGCATGCCCCAGCAGCTGAGCATCTTCCTCTGAGCTTCTACCGCTGGGACGGCGAGGACCTGCTCCTCGATTGCCACCTGCAGCCCAAGGCGAGCCGCGACGAGTTCGCCGGGCTGCATGGAGAACGCCTGAAGATCCGCCTTACCGCACCGCCGGTGGAAGGCAAGGCCAATGCCCATCTGCTGGCCTTCCTCGGCAAGGCCTTCGGCGTGGCCAAGAGCCTGGTCAGCCTGGAGAGCGGCGAGCTGAACCGGCAGAAACGGGTACGCATCCGCCGCCCGACCCGGCTGCCGGAGGAGCTGGGAATCGCCGCTCGACCCGCTTGACCGACCTTACGTGCAGGAATGTGAAGCAGGCCAATTGACGCTCCTCCGCGCCCCCGCATAATCCACGCCATCCTTCCCCCGCCGGTCCCGCGCCCTGGAGCCCCTGGATGAGCATGGAAAGACTCAGCCATCAAATCGACGCCTACGTCGCCTGGAAGCGCGAGCTGATGCGGGAGATCACCCGCTATCGCGGCTGGCTGGAGCGCAGTCGGCTGAGCAGCCCGGCGGTCGAGGCCAAGCTCGAGCGCGCCTTGCGCCAGTTGCGCGCGGACCACATCACCCTGGCCTTCGTCGGCGAGTTCTCGCGTGGCAAGACCGAACTGATCAACAGCCTGTTCTTCGCCGGCTACGGCCAGCGCATGCTGCCGTCCCATGCCGGGCGCACCACCATGTGCCCGACCGAGCTGTTCCACGATCCGCGCGCCGAGCGCAGCTATATCCGCCTGCTGCCGATCGAGACGCGCCTGGCCGACGCCAGCGTCGCCCAGTTCAAGCGCGTGCCACGGCACTGGGTGAACATTCCGCTGGACACCAGCGACCCGGAGGGCATGGCCCAGGCCTTCGCCCAGGTCGCCAAGACCAAGGCGCTGCCGGTGGAACAGGCGATCCAGCTCGGCTTCCATCCGGACGCCCTGGAAGCCGCCGACGAGCCCGACCAGGTGCGCGTCCCGGCCTGGCGCCACGCCCTGGTCAACTTCGACCACCCGCTGCTGCGCCAGGGCCTGCGGATCCTCGACACGCCCGGCCTGAACGCCCTCGGCAGCGAGCCGGAGCTGACCCTGTCGATGCTGCCCAACGCCCAGGCGATCCTGTTCCTGCTCTCCGCCGACGCCGGCGTCACCGCCTCGGACATGGAAATCTGGCAGAAATACATCCAGCCACTGCGCGAGGACGGCCACAGCAGCCTGTTCGCCGTGCTGAACAAGATCGACGTGCTCTGGGACGATCTCTCCGGCGAGCGCTTCGTACAGAACGCCATCCGCCTGATCCAGGACGGCACCGCCCGCCAGCTCGGCCTGCAGCGCGGCGACGTGCTGCCGCTGTCGGCGAAGCAGGCGCTGCTGGCCAAGGTCCGCGGCGAACCGGCGCTGCTCGAGCGCAGCCGCCTGGACCGCCTGGAAGCGCTGCTCTGCGAGCGCATCGTCGCGCAGAAGGAGGCGCTGCTGGAGAACGCCGTGCTCGGCCAGGTCCTCGGCCTGCTGCACAACAGCCAGCACCTGCTGCGCCTGCGCCTGGAAAAGGTCGAGGAACAGCGCGCGCTGCTCGACGACAAGCAACGCGACAGCGGCCAGCTGCTGTTCGAACTGACTGCGAAGACCAAGGACGACCACGGCCGCCACCACCGCCGCCTGCTCAACCTGAAGACCAACCAGCGCCTGTTGCAGCACCAGGGTGCGACGCTGCGCGAGACGATCCGCAGCGAGCGCATGGAACAGCACCTGCAGAAGGTGCGGCGCAACCTCAACGGCAGCCTGACCACGGTCGGCATCAACCAGGCGATCCTGGCGTTCTTCCGCGCGGTGGAACACGACCTCGACAACCTCGAGCACGAGGCCGGCATGGCCAACCGCATGGTCGCCGCCATCTACCGCCGGCACAACGAGGAGAACCCGCTCTACGCCCTCGACGCGCCGCAGCTGCGGGTCCAGCGCTACCAGCACGAACTGTTGCAGCTGAAGAAGAAGGGCGACCAGTTCCGCCTGCAGCTGAAGACCGTGCTCACCGAGCAGCGCCTGCTGACCCGGCGCTTCTTCGCCACCCTGGTGCAGGAAGTGGTCGGCCTGTACCAGCGCCTGCGCGAGGAAACCGAGCGCTGGGCCGGCGACGCGCTGCTGCCGCTGATGCAGCACACCCTGGAGAACAAGCAGTTGCTCGAAAGCCACATGCTCCGCCTCAAGGGCCTGGCCCAGGAAACCCAGCAGGTGCGCCAGCGCAGCCAGGCCTTCGCCGGGTTCGCCGAGGAACTGCAGGAACAGATGCGCGAAGCCGGCGACATCCTCCGCCAGTTGCGCCGGCCCTCGCCCCTGCAGCGCCAGGCCAAGGTGGTCAACCTGCCCGGCTCGCAGCGCGCCTGAACCCCGCTCCCGCGCCGCGCGCCTGCGCGCTTGCCGCTGGGGGCGACGCTCTTTAGACTGGCGCCCTCCTTTGTTCGAGAGCAGGGTCGATGCCCACAGTCTTCCCCGACGACTCCGTCGGTCTGGTCTCCCCCCAGACGCTGCACTTCAACGAACCGCTCGAGCTGACCAGCGGCAAGTCCCTGGCCGAGTACGACCTGGTGATCGAAACCTACGGCGAGCTGAACGCCACGCAGAGCAACGCGGTGCTGATCTGCCACGCCCTCTCCGGCCACCACCACGCCGCCGGCTACCACAGCGCCGAAGATCGCAAGCCGGGCTGGTGGGACAGTTGCATCGGTCCGGGCAAGCCGATCGACACCCGCAGGTTCTTCGTCGTCGCCCTCAACAACCTCGGCGGTTGCAACGGATCCAGCGGCCCCGCCAGCATCAATCCGGCGACCGGCAAGGTCTACGGCGCGGACTTCCCGATGGTCACGGTGGAAGACTGGGTGCACAGCCAGGCGCGCCTGGCAGACCGCCTCGGCATCCGCCAGTGGGCCGCGGTGGTCGGCGGCAGCCTCGGCGGCATGCAGGCGCTGCAATGGACCATCAGCTATCCCGAGCGCGTCCGTCACTGCCTGTGCATCGCCAGCGCGCCGAAGCTGTCGGCGCAGAACATCGCCTTCAACGAAGTCGCCCGGCAGGCGATTCTTTCCGACCCGGAGTTCCTCGGCGGCTACTTCCAGGAACAGGGCGTGATTCCCAAGCGTGGCCTCAAGCTGGCGCGGATGGTCGGCCATATCACCTACCTGTCCGACGACGCCATGGGCGCCAAGTTCGGCCGCGTACTGAAGACCGAGAAGCTCAACTACGACCTGCACAGCGTCGAGTTCCAGGTCGAGAGCTACCTGCGCTACCAGGGCGAGGAGTTCTCCACCCGCTTCGATGCCAATACCTACCTTTTGATGACCAAGGCGCTGGACTACTTCGACCCCGCCGCCGCCCACGGCGACGACCTGGTGCGTACCCTGGAGGGCGTCAAGGCGGACTTCTGCCTGATGTCCTTCACCACCGACTGGCGTTTCTCGCCGGCCCGTTCGCGGGAAATCGTCGACGCCCTGATCGCGGCGAAAAAGAACGTCAGCTACCTGGAGATCGACGCCCCGCAAGGCCACGACGCCTTCCTCATGCCGATCCCCCGGTACCTGCAAGCCTTCAGCGGTTACATGAACCGCATCAGCGTGTGAGGACCCGATGCGCGCCGATCTCGAAATCATCCAGGAATGGATTCCCGCCGGCAGCCGCGTCCTCGACCTCGGCTGCGGCGACGGCGAACTCCTGGCCTGGCTGCGCGACCACAAGCAGGTCAGCGGCTACGGCCTGGAGATCGACCCCGACAACATCGCCCGTTGCATCGAAAACGGGGTGAACGTGATCGAGCAGGACCTCGACAAGGGCCTAGGCAACTTCGCCAGCGACAGCTTCGACGTGGTGGTGATGACCCAGGCGCTACAGGCCGTGCACTACCCGGACAAGATCCTCGAAGAGATGCTGCGGGTCGGCAAGACCTGCATCATCACCTTCCCCAACTTCGGCCACTGGCGCTGCCGCTGGTACCTGGCGCGCAACGGCCGGATGCCGGTCTCCGAGTTCCTGCCGTATACCTGGTACAACACGCCGAACATCCATTTCTGCACCTTCCAGGACTTCGAGCGCCTGTGCCGCCAGTTGCGCATGCGCGTGCTCGACCGCCTCGCCGTGGACCGTGACCACCGGCATGGCTGGGCCAGCCGGCTGTGGCCTAATCTATTGGGAGAGATCGGTATCTACCGGGTCACCGGGCCCGGAGTACAGACCCGCAGCCTCGCCGTCTAGGAACGCGCCGGGCTGCGGGCCAGGGCCGGGCGCCCCTCCGCTCGTCCTCGGGAGAGCGCTGCCGAAGCCGGCCAAGGCCGCCGGCAGCAGACCATGGACAACCTCCATGCCACCTTTCAGGAGAACCACATGCGCCGCTTCACCGCTTTCGTCCTCGGCCTCTGCCTGAGCCTGCCGGTCCTCGCCGAGCAGGTGCAGCGCTTCGGCGACCTGGACGTCCACTACAACGTGTTCAACTCCAGCTTCCTCCAGCCCAACGTGGCCAGCGCGGTCGGCCTGGTGCGCAGCAAGGCGCAGGGCGTGATCAACGTGGTGCCGATGGAGAAAGGCAAGCCGGTGGAGGCCAGCGTGACCGGCTCGGCCAGGGACCTGACCGGCAAGGTCATTCCCCTGGAATTCCGCCGCGTCAGCGAGGAAGGCGCCATCTACAACCTGGCGCAGTTCCCGATCAGCCAGCGCGAGACCCTGGTCTTCACCATCAAGGTCGAGGCCAAGGGCGAACCCGCGCAGACCTTCAGCTTCAACAAGGAAATCTTCCCGGACGAATGATCAAGCTCGAACAGCTGGTGCTGGCCAGTCACAATGCCGGCAAACTCAAGGAACTCCAGGCCATGCTCGGCGCCAGCGTGAAGGTGCGCTCGATCGGCGAGTTCAGCCAGGTGGAGCCGGAGGAAACCGGTCTTTCCTTCGTCGAGAACGCCATCCTCAAGGCGCGCAACGCCGCGCGCATCTCCGGCCTGCCGGCGCTGGCCGACGACTCCGGGCTGGCGGTGGACTTCCTCGGCGGCGCGCCGGGCATCTACTCGGCGCGCTACGCCGACGGCCGGGGCGACGCGGCGAACAACGCCAAGCTGCTGGAGGCCCTGAAGGACGTCCCGGACGCCGGGCGCGGCGCGCAGTTCGTCAGCGTGCTGGCGCTGGTGCGCCACGCCGACGACCCGCTGCCGATCCTCTGCGAGGGCATCTGGGAAGGCCGCATCCTCCGCGAAGCCCGTGGCGCCCATGGCTTCGGCTACGACCCGCTGTTCTGGGTGCCGGAACGCGACTGCTCCAGCGCCGAGCTGGCGCCCGAGGAGAAGAACCGCCTCAGCCACCGCGCTCGCGCCATGGCCCTGCTCAAGCAGCGCCTGGGCCTCTGAGCCGCAGCCGCCGGCTGCCGCCCCCGGGCGGCGTCGGCACGGCGTTTCGTCCGGCCGCCTTGGAGGTTGGCCGAACTCATGCCACGATAGCGCCCCGAAACCGCCCCCACCCCGCCCCGCCGTGACCCAAGCCGCCCCGTTCCAGCTCCCGCCCCTGGCCCTGTACGTGCATATCCCCTGGTGCGTGCGCAAGTGCCCGTATTGCGACTTCAACTCCCACGCCGCTGGCCCGGAGCTACCTGAAGAGGCCTATGTCGACGCCCTGCTCGCCGACCTGGAGCAGGACCTGCGCCATGTCCATGGTCGGCGCCTGGGTTCGATCTTCTTCGGCGGCGGCACGCCCAGCCTGTTCTCGGCCAAGGCCCTGGGCCGGCTACTGGAAGGCGTCGAGCGCAGGGTCGGCTTCGCCGACGGCATCGAGATCACCCTGGAAGCCAACCCCGGCACCTTCGAACAGGCCAAGTTCGCCGACTACCGGCGCCTCGGCATCAACCGCCTGTCCATCGGCGTGCAGAGCTTCCAAGCCGACAAGCTGCAGGCCCTGGGCCGCATCCACGACGGCGACGAGGCCGTGCGCGCCGCCGACATGGCGCGCCAGGCCGGCTTCGACAACTTCAACCTCGACCTGATGCACGGCCTGCCCGGGCAACGCCTCGACGACGCCCTGGCCGACCTGCGCCAGGCTCTCGCCCTGGCCCCTACGCACCTCTCCTGGTACCAATTGACCATGGAGCCGAACACGGTGTTCTGGAGCCAGCCACCGGAGCTGCCCGAGGACGACATCCTCTGGGATATCCAGGAAGCCGGCCAGGCCCTGCTCGACGAACACGGCTACCGCCAGTACGAGACCTCCGCCTACGCCCGCGACGGCCTGCGCGCCCGGCACAACCTGAACTACTGGAGCTTCGGCGACTTCCTCGGCATCGGCGCCGGCGCCCACGCCAAGCTGAGCGCGCCGGACGGACGCATCGCGCGGGCCTGGAAGACCCGCCTGCCGAAGGATTACCTCAACCCGCAAAAGGCCTTCCAGGCCGGCGAGCGCCCGCTGGAGGCGGCCGACCTGCCATTCGAGTTCATGATGAACGTGCTGCGCCTGGTCGACGGCGTCCCCGCCGCGCTCTACCCGCAGCGCACCGGCCAGCCGCTGGCGGCGCTCGCCGATGCCTGCGCCGCCGCGCGCGACGCCGGGCTGCTCGCCGACGATCCGCAGCGCCTGCGCCCCACCGAACGCGGCCAGCTGTTCCTCAACGACCTGCTGCAACATTTCCTGCCGTGACGACGGATGCACGCCCATCCGTGCCGACAGGCAGGTAAACTCCGCCGACCGACACGCCGATTCGCTACAAGGAACCCTCGATGGATTACGCGCTGGACCTGATCGCCACCCTGTCGCGCTGGAGCCGCAGCCACCTGTCGGACATTTCCCTGGCCATCATGGCAACCCTGCTGGTGCTGTTCGGCCCGGCGATCAACGCCTGGGTACAGCAGCGCATCGGCAGCCTCAACTTCGTCTTCCGCACCCTGCTGTTCGTGCTGATCTGCGCGGTCGGCTACGGCCTGGCGATGGTCTTCGTCACCCCCTGGCTGGCCAAGGGCCTGGGCTACTTCAACAACTACACCCTGGCGCCCGTGCTCCTGCTAGTGTTCTTCGTGATCGGCATGATCGCCGATCGCAGCTGAGCCCCCGGTCTCCCGGCGGCCAGCGCCGTCCCCACGAGCGTCATGGCCTCCGGGAGCCCGCATGAAACCGATCAAGCACCTCTACCTGCATTTCACCGACGGCCAGCGCCTGTCGCTGCGCTTCCCGCGCCAGCAGGACGACCCGGCCGAGGTCGCCCGCAGCATCCGCCAGCAACTGGACACGCCCTACCTCAGCGTCGAGGTCGACGGCGACCTGCTGCTGATCCCGCGGGACAGCATCAAGTACCTGCAGATCAGCCCGGCGCCGGCGCGCCTGGACGACGACGGTACGCTGCGCGGCGCCGAGCTGATCGTCTGAAGGCTGTCCTCGCCGGCGTCAGTTGCCCTCCCGGCGCAGCGCCTGCGGGGTGAAGTCGCGCGGCCCGACCTGCACGCCGAAGTCGTACATCGGCTCGTTGTTGTCCAGCCCATCGACGAAGTAGCGGCCGCCCTTGAAGTCGTAGATCGCTTCCAGGGTGCTGGAGACCAGCGGCACATCGTAGTAGTTGATCGGGTGGACCTCCTGGGCCCGGGTCAGCGCACCATCCTTGTCGTAGATGTCGGCGGCGAGGATCTGCCAGCTGTCCTCGTCGAGGTAGAAGCGGCGCTTGGCATAGGGATGGCTGAAGCCCTTGCGCAGGGTCGCCTCGACCACCCAGACGCGATGCAGCTCGTAGCGCAGCAGGTCGGGATTGATGAAACGGCTCTTGAGGATGTCGCCATAGGCGAGGCCCTTCTGGTGCACCGCGTAGCTGTTGTAAGGCACCAGCATCTCGCGCTTGCCGAGCAACGCCCACTCGTAGTGGTCCGGTGCGCCGTTGTAGACATCCACGGTGTCCGCCGTGGCCATGCCGTTGGTGTCCGGCTGCAGGCTGTCGTAGGCCAGCGTCGGCAGGCGCCGCACGCGCCGCTCGCCACGGTTGAAGCGCCAGGCCTTGCGGATCGACAGCACCTGGTCGAGGGTTTCCTGCACCACCAGCGCCGAACCGGCCAGGCGCGCCGGCGCGACCACCTTGTACTTGTAGTAGAACAACGTGTTGTCGAGGTTCTCCGGGATCATCCCCGCGCGGCCATAGACGAAATACAGGTAGCGGTCGAGCTTGAGCAGGTTGTAGCTGCCGTTGGCCAGCACCGCCGCCTGGTTGGTCTGCAGGTGCAGTTGCTCGCCGCGGTAGCGCATGATGTGGTTCCAGATCGCTTCCTGGCCGCTCTGCGGCAGGGGGAAGGGCACGCCGGCGGCGGCCCCCTGCACGCCGTTGCCGTCGGCGATCAGCTCGGCGCGGCTGGCGTTGGCGCGGGTGGCGTCGTAGAGGCGCTGCGGCAGGGATGCGCTGCGGCGGGTGGGGAAGACCCGCAGGTGGTAGTCCGGGTTGGCCTGCAACAGGGCCTGGGTGCCCGGCGTCAGCAACGCCTGGTAGGCGGCCATGTTGCGGCTGTCGACGAGCAGGCGCGGACGATCGGCGGCGAACGGGTCCAGGTGATGCATGCCGGGCCGGTAGCCGGCCGGCGCCTGGGTGATGCCGCCGGTCCAGGGCGGGATGCTGCCATCGGCGTTGCCGGCCCGCTCCGCTCCCAGCGGGGTCAGGTCCTGGCCCAGGCGCGCGGCCTGGACCTCGTCTACCTTGGCTTGCGCCGCCCAGGCGCAACCGGCGCCGAGCAACAGGATGCCCAGTTTCTTCAACACAGCAGTCTCCTTTGCAGCCGGCCGAGCCGTGCCGCTCTTATTATTGGATCCGGCCGGAGCCGGGAAACGTGCAGCTTGAAGGTGAGGTCCGCCGGGTTTTCCCGGTCTGCTTGGAGTCCCGGCGCCGGTTCGGCGCCAGGGGTACGACGCTGGTGCGGTGGATCAGTCGACGCGCTCGAACTTGAGATCCCAGACACCATGTCCCAGGCGCTCCCCGCGCCGTTCGAACTTGGTCACCGGGCGCTCTTGCGGGCGCGGCACGAAGCGGCCGTCTTCGGCCTGGTTGCGGTAGCCCGGCGCCGCGCTCATGACGTCCAGCATGTGCTCGGCATAGGGCTCCCAGTCGGTGGCCATGTGCAGCACGCCGCCGATCTTCAGCTTGCGCCGCACCAGTTCGGCGAATTCCGGCTGGACGATCCGCCGCTTGTGGTGGCGCTTCTTGTGCCAGGGATCGGGGAAGAACAGCAGCAGCCGATCGAGGCTGGCGTCGGCCACGCAGTGGCGCAGCACTTCCAGCGCGTCGCAGCTATACACCCGCACGTTGCCCAGGCCCTGGGTCAGCAGGCCGTTGAGCAGCGCGCCGACGCCCGGCTTGTGCACCTCGACGCCGATGAAGTCGAGGTCAGGCGCGGCGGCGGCCATTTCCAGGGTGGAATGGCCCATGCCGAAGCCGATCTCGAAAGTCCGCGGCGCCTGGCGGCCGAAGATCGCGTCGAAGTCCTGGACCTTGTCGCTCAGTTCCAGGCCGAACTTCGGCCAGCCCAGGTCGAGGCCACGCTGCTGGCCTTCGGTCATGCGCCCGGCGCGCATCACGAAGCTCTTCACGGTGCGCATCGGCCGTGCTTCGTCGTGTTCCGCCAGGGAGTCCTGGGCCGGGGGTTGCGGGGTATCGCTCATGGAAAAGAAAACCTTGCTAGAGACAGAAGGGCGGGCTGCCTGCCGGACGCTTCCCGCATCCGGCGGACAGCCCGCCCCGGGTAGTCGGAATCAGTCGATCAGGCCATCCAGCGGCGACGAGGCGCTGGCATACAGCTTGCGCGGCATGCGTCCGGCCAGGTAGGCGAGGCGACCGGCGACGATCGCGTGCTTCATGGCCTCGGCCATCATCACCGGGTCCCTGGCATGGGCGATGGCGGTGTTCATCAGCACCGCCTCGCAACCCAGCTCCATGGCGATCGCCGCGTCGGAAGCGGTGCCCACGCCGGCGTCGACCAGCACCGGGACCTTGGCTTCCTCGAGGATGATGCGCAGGTTGTAGGGGTTGCAGATGCCCAGGCCGGAGCCGATCAGGCCGGCCAGCGGCATCACCGCGATACAGCCGGTCTCGGCCAACTGGCGGGCGATGATCGGGTCGTCGCTGGTGTACACCATCACGTCGAAGCCGTCCTTCACCAGTTGCTCGGCGGCCTTGAGGGTCTCGACGACGTTGGGGAACAGGGTCTTCTGGTCGGCCAGGACTTCCAGCTTGACCAGGTTGTGCCCGTCCAGCAGCTCGCGGGCCAGGCGGCAGGTGCGCACGGCCTCGACCGCGTCATAGCAGCCGGCGGTGTTCGGCAGGATGGTGTAGCGATCCGGCGGGATCACATCCAGCAGGTTCGGCTCGCCGGGGTTCTGGCCGATGTTGGTGCGGCGCACCGCCACCGTGACGATCTCCGCTCCGGAGGCCTCGATGGCCCGGCGGGTCTCGTCGAGGTCCTTGTACTTGCCGGTCCCCACCAGCAGGCGCGAGCCATAGGTACGGCCGGCGATGACGAAGGGGGTATCGGTGCTGGATGCTTGGCTCATCGGATGACTCCTGGATGGAAAGGCTTGCGGGGCCGATGGAAGAAATTCGGGGCCTAGCCGCCGCCGATGGCGTGGACGATCTCCACGCGGTCGCCATCCTTGAGCGCGGTGCTGGCGTGCTGGCTGCGCGGCACGATATCCAGGTTCAGCTCGACGGCCACGCGGCGGCCGCCAAGCTCCAGGCGGGCCAGCAGGTCCGCGACGCTCTGCGCGTCGGGGAGCTCGAAGGCCTCGCCGTTCAGTTGAATCTGCATGGCTGGACGGTCACGAAAGTGTAAGGGAGCGGCATTCTAGCCCGATCCACCCCGATGACCAAGGCGCCTTGTCGACAAGTGCGCCGCCCGAGGCAACCGGTCTCAGGCGTTGCCCAGGCGCCAGGCGGCCAGCCCCAGGCACAGCCAGCCGGCGAGGAAGGAAACGCCGCCGAACGGGGTGACGATGCCGAGCTTGCCGACGCCGCTGAGGGTCAGCAGGTAGAGACTGCCGGAGAACAGCAGGATGCCCAGGGTGAACAGGCCACCCGCCGCGCTCACCAGGCGGCCGTCCAGGCGGGTGGCGAGCAGCGCCACGCCGAACAGCGCCAGGGCGTGGATCAACTGGTAGTGCACGCCGGTCTGGAATACCGCCAGGTGCTCGGCGCTGAGCTGCTTCTTCAGGCCGTGGGCGGCGAACGCCCCGAGGGCCACGCCGGTGAAACCGAAAAATGCCGCCAACAACAGGAAGGGACGAAGCATGGACAAGACTCCGGTGATAGCATCCAGCCCGTTATAATGGCCGCCCCCTTCTTCCAAGCCAAGCCACGCATGTTGCGATCCCTGCTCCGTCGCCTGTTCAAGTACCTGCTCTGGTTCATGGCCGCCAGCGTCGTGCTGGTCGCGGTCCTGCGCTGGGTGCCGCCACCGGGGACCATGGTCATGCTCGAACGCAAGGTCGGTTCCTGGGTCGACGGCCAGCCCATCGATCTGCAACGCGACTGGCGCTCCTGGGAGCAGTTGCCGGACAGCCTGAAGGTCGCGGTGATCGCCGGCGAGGACCAGCACTTCGCCGAGCACCACGGCTTCGACCTGCCGGCCATCCAGCAGGCGCTCGCGCACAACGAGCGCGGCGGCAGTATTCGCGGCGCCAGTACGCTCAGCCAGCAGGTAGCGAAGAATGTCTTCCTCTGGTCCGGGCGCAGTTGGTTGCGCAAGGGCCTGGAGGCCTGGTTCACCCTGCTGATCGAGACGCTCTGGACCAAGCAGCGGATTCTCGAGGTCTACCTCAACAGCGCCGAATGGGGCCCGGGCGTCTTCGGCGCGCAGGCTGCGGCACGCTATCACTTCGGCCTCGACGCCGAACGCCTGAGCCGCGCCCAGGCCAGCCAGCTCGCCGCGGTGCTGCCCAGCCCGCTGAAATGGAGCGCGGCCAGGCCGGGACCCTACGTGCGCCAGCGCGCGGCCTGGATTCGCCAGCAGATGTGGCAGTTGGGCGGCGAAGACTACCTGTTGCGCCTGGAGCACTAGCTAACCGGCGGCCCAGCCTCTCGCTCCTGGGTGAGGACTTGGTGGCGCGTCGAAGGCCTGCACGATAGTCGCCATCGAACCATTCTTCTGCGAAATAAGGATTCCTCTGATATTCCAACATTGAACCGAGCTGCAGGATCAGGGCTTTGGATGCCTATGGGCACCTGCCTTCGTTTCCGCTGAGCGTTTCAGGATGAAAGCGGGTGCTCGTCGATCACGGCCCGGTTCCCGCTCAGCGTGCGCGGAGCAGGACCAGCAGGGAGCACCGCATGTCCATCCGATGCGATTTGCGCTTCACCTTCACCGCCGGCCCCGAGGCGTTCGAGGTCATCGAGTTCCACCTCGTCGAAGGCCTCTCCGAGACCTTTCACCTCGACGTCCATCTCAGCTGCGCCAACCCCGCCGTCGACTTCGGCCAGATCCTCGACCGTCCGGCGCTCCTCACTATCTGGCAGGGCGGCCAGCCCGTGCGCTACGTGCATGGCTCGGTGACCTCGTTCCAGCAGGGCAACACCGGCTTTCGCCGCACTCGCTACCGCGCCATCGTCGAGCCGCGCCTGGCCCGCCTGCAGCTGGCCTCGGACTGGCGCATCTTCCAGACCCTGTCCGTGCCCGACATCGCCACCGCCGTACTGAAGAAGCACGCCATCACCCTGGACTATGAGCAGAAGGTCACCAACCTCCACGCTCCGCGCGAGTACTGCGTACAGGCCGGCGGCACCGACTACCACTTCGTCGAGCGCATCATGCGCGAGGAAGGCTTTTTCTACGGCTTCCTGCACAACGCCGAAGGCCACCGCCTCATCCACTGCGACCGCCTGTGGATTTTCGGCAAACAGCCTGGCCTGCCGGTGGAGTACAACCCGCAGGCCGGCGGCGACCGCCCGGGCCCGGCGCTGCGCAGCTTCACTTACGGCGAGAACGTGCGCACCGCGCGCCAGACCCAGCGCGACTACAACTTCAAGAACCCGCTGTACAACCAGCAGACCAAGCGCTAGGGCGAGGGCGAGGGCGAGGGCGAGGGCGAGGAAATCTACTGCGACGAATTTGGCCGAGTGAAGGTGCAGTTCCCCTGGGACCGGGAAGGCCGCCACGACGAGCACAGCTCCTGCTGGATACGGGTGTCGCAGAAAATCGCCGGCGCGCTCTGGGGCCACATGGCCATCCCGCGCATCGGCCAGGAAGTCATCATCTCCAACTTCGATAGCGACCCGGACCAACCGGTCATCACCGGCAGGAGCTTCAATGCCAACCAGCGCCCGCCCTACGAGCTACCCCGGCACAAGACGCGCATGCCCCTCAAGAGCCAGACCCACAAGGGCGAGGGCTTCAACGAGCTGCGCTTCGAGGACGAGGCCGGGCAGGAGGAAATCTTCATCCACGCCCAGGAGGACCAGAACAACATCGTCAACCATGACGAGACCACCTTTGTCGGCCACGACCGCAAAGAACAGGTCGAGCCCGACGAAGTCATCGACATCGGGCATGACCGCACGGAAACGGTAGGCAACGACGAGCGGGTGACCATTGGCCAGGACCGGCGCCACGACATCGACCGCGACGACTACCTGACCATCGAGCGTAACCACACCATTACCACCGGCAAGACCGCACCGAACAGGTGGGCAACCACCGCCGCGACAAGACCGCCGCCAACCACTGGGTGGAGATTGGCGGGCACCTGGAGCAACGGGTGGAGGGCAATGCGCTGTTGGAAGCGGGCAAGTCAATTATCCAGCGCTCGCGCGTTGTCGAGCTACAGGCTGGCGAAGTCTTCCGCCTGTACGGCCCCGGCGGAACCATCACGCTGCACGACGGAGGCATCACACTGGAGGGGATCGCCATCGCCCTGAAGGGGCCGATGAGGGTGCAGCCTGGTGGCAGTGGCCATGCGCTGTCCTGGACAGCCAGCCGCTAATCGGCCTCCCCTTCGATCCATCCAGCCTGCCTCTGCCCGTGGCAAAAAGGCTGGAGGGCAGTTATCTTGGAAACTACTATTTGATGACTGTAGTGACTGCCTGCATTGTCAGCTCTTGATGTCAGATCAATCAGACCGATCTGCTCAAAAAACCGATCAAGACGGAACTTTTATTATTGTAATACAAACTCGCGAAGGCGAGAAACTTAGACTTTCAGGGAGGTATCGTGTGGTTGCCGAGATTCCGTATTTGAATACCCTGGGGTACGCACTAAGTATAGTCTATACCCTCTTGTCTTGATTGAATTTCTTTAAGAACAGGACTGGCTGCCAAACTCAACATTTCGGAATATCTAAAGCTGTGATTTCCGGAGAGGCAGTAGACAATTTTATTAAAAAATTAAATGTTATCTTCATAATTAACGCCAAGAACTGCAAGTGCTTGCAAAGCAAGAGCCTGCCCTTCTTTAGTGCCTGACTTTTGTGCGAACTCAACTAGTTTTTTAATTAAACTGACGCTACCTTGATCTGGCTCGACGAACTCAGATATGTTGTCCATAGCAACAGCGGTGTCCCACACAGCCTGATTGAGTATCTCTAGGCATGATGAATCAGCCCTTGATGTATCACGAGCCTTTGCCAAATTGGACTTGGTTCGATCTAAGGCTTCGTGCGCGATCTGAAGTAGCAAGTAAGGGAAGGGGGGGGTTGGGGTTCGGCGCTTCCTGCACGAGTCGCTGATAAGTCCAGCAAGCATTGCTGAGCCTTCGGCCTCAATACGGAGGGACTCATCTGGAACTGAGTTAGTTCTAGCCTTTGCGATATAGCCTAAGACGTAAGCGTCGAACTGTGTCTCGGCTATCATGGCTTGGATCTGATTATTTCGATTATTATAGTTCATAAGTTGCCCTTGATCAGGGGGAAGAGTCTAGTTAGTGTGATTTGTTTCTGAATGACGTAGTAGACTTCCCCGTCCAACGCCTAAACGCGTGCCTAAAGCAAGCTGGCTCTGAGTATCCCAGAATATCGCTAATACGTTCTACTGGAATTGACGAATTCAAAAGTAGTGAAATTGCCCGAGCTTTGCGTGCCGTATCTACAATCTGGCGGTAGGAACAGCCTTCGTCCGCAAGGCGCCGTCTGATAGTCCGTTCATTCATCCGTAGATGCTTTGCGGTAGTCACCAAACTAGGGTAGCAATCAGGTATGGACTCAAGAAATAATTCAATTCGCTGACGGAGTCCTCCCATCTCTATTTCTAGCAAAGCATTGAAGGTTTCACTGGCCATAGCCAGAGCCGACTGAAACACCGCTGGGTTGGCAGTTACTAGTGTTTTACTCATTTGTTGAGCTGGAAATTTGAATACTATCTCACTCAATTCATGACTTACAGGTAAAGAAAAAAAGTGTTCATAGTTTGTTTTATCTGAGCTGTACACCGGCACTGTCAAAGCGCTGATGGGGAAGTCCGTCCCCAACAAGTCCATCATAAGTTTGTAGGACGCTGAAGCTATAACGTTTACGTGGAATTGACGCGATGCGGCAGTCCACTCGGGTTTAAAGTTAACCAAAATATGGACTTCTACCTCGTAATGCTCTCCAGCATTGACACGAACATCAGCTATATCACGGTTGAACAACTTTACATATGCCCTAATGACCTTCAAAAGATCCACTACATTCTCAGCACACTGCAACGCCAAACCAATAACACCGTAATCAGATATATGATAGTAGGTGCCTAGATTCAGACCTTCCTCGCCTGAATACCCCTTGCTAACTATCCAGTTATAAAGTCTATCACTTCTTAGTTGCTGGCTTGTTTCTATGGGTGGTGCCGGTATACCCCGGTCACGAAGATAATTCTGTAGTGGTCTCCATTCAAAATCGAGTATGTGTTCGGTTGTTAGGTCCATGCTCACTTTACTCCAACAGTCCTAGATATGGCTCGAAATGCAGCAATGGCTTCATGTTCCATGCTTATTCCGTCAACATTATAGTTGCTATAGGCGGAGGTCTTTGCAATGACCACGCCTCTTTTGGGATTGACGTATATGAATTGCCCGTATACTCCGATAGCCAAGAACTCCCCTTCCATTCCTTCGGGAATCCACCATTGGTACCCATAGCCAAGATTTGGCTCGCCGCTTTCTTTGAAACGCCCAGGACGCAAATGATCACTTCGAGGCTTGGTTGATGCTGTTACCCACGCGGAGCTTACGATCTGATTTCCGTTCAAGCTTTTTCCGTTCCGAAGATAAAGTAGACCAATACGTGCAAAGTCCCTTAGGCAAAGATTTACACCGCCGAAAGCCAGCTCTGTCCCTTTATCATCAGTTAACCATTCTCCTTTACACTCAGCCCCCAGTTTAGACCACAGTCTTTTACTCATGAACTTTGATGGCCCCATACCAGTCGAACCTAGCAGAACCATGCCAAGTACCTGAGTATCCGCGCTAACATAGTGGTGTACTCTACCTGGTGCATCTCCTCTTCTCAATGAGCTGACTGTTTCGTTTACTGATCCACCAAGTGCGATGGTCCTCCCCAGTTGGTTAATATCTGAGTCCGGATCTCCGTAGTCCTCATTGAAAGCTATTCCTGAAGACATCTCGAGCACATCTCTCAAAGAAACACCCGCGTATCCGCTAGTGGATAGCTGTGGAGCGTAGAGGTTTACAGGGTCTAGCAAGCTATGTATTGACCCATCATCAACTGCCATTCCTATTAAAAGTGACATTATGGACTTGCTTAATGACCATCCTATAGCAAGACTTTGAGAGCTATTTCCTTGAAAGTATCTCTCATAGGCTATACGGTCGTTACTGAATACTATTATGCCTGTGGTATTGCTACTCTTTATCCAGTCGTCAAATAAAATTTGCCTACCTTGAAAGCTAAATGACACAGGCATATTGGCTAACTCAGTCTGAAATTGGTTTGTCTCGCTGCCCTTTATGACTGGCAAGGATTCGAACATGTCCGGCATGGATCGGAAGTTTTCGTTAATCTTATTCGAGTCAAACAAAGTATGCAGTTTCCAAAACCTCACGCCTTTGCTGCCAATGTAGGTAGCCGTCAGAATTACTAGAGCCGCCGAAAGAACAATGACAATTTTCTTATTTGTATATTTTTTTATCATTCGATTTAGTCCTTTTTTTCTAGGCTTGCTGGTAGCGTGGAGATTTCTAGTACCTGGGTTAAGTTAAATTCTCTGCAGCCTCTCTCCAGGCTAGTAAATCCGAGTGCTATTTTTATCTTTTTCAAGTTTGCCACTGGTTAACAAACTGGTCAGTTAATAAGCTATCTTTGTTTCGATAACACCTAGAGCTTGTTAAATGTTTTGAACTAACTTAAACGATACTTTTTAGTATAAATGTTTATAGAACCAGTATGCCCCTTGCCTGGCTAGAGTACGTTCGGACAAATACAGGATATTTTCGGACATTCTATTCGATTGAGTGCGCTGTCCATTCAATACATACTTGCCTTGGTTTATTTCCTCATAAAATTGATGAACTGACGGCATGTGTGGGATGTAGTTAAATGATTGAACCAACGTAGAAGAGTCGCCCCGTCCTGACATGGACGGGGCATTTTCTAGCTGCGCTCGAGTTAATCACTCAACTGTGTGGGCAGACTGCGAATAGTAAGCGTGCCAGCATTCTCGTCGAAGTCGATCGTGGAGCCCCAGCAGGTGAGCCTCGAAGCTGATCGACAGTTCTTCGGCGCGGCCGGTGATGCGGCGGAACTGGTTGAGGGTGCGTTTATCCGCCGGGATCTCAGGCGATAGTCGGGTTCTACCCCGTTTCCACGGACGGTTTGAAAAGGGGTGAAAACTTCAGATCTTGCCGGACGACTCTACGACGCATTCGTGGGTTATGAAACCGCTCGATGTAATCGAATAGATCCCCCGTGCTTCATCACGGGTCCGATACGATTGATGGGCAACCCGCTCTCGCTTAAGCAGACCGAAGAAGCCTTCACAGGCCGCGTTATCACCGCAATGACCGACTGCACTCATGCTGCAAACCAGCGTGTTGCTATTCAGAAAGCGTTGGTAATCCGCACTGGTGAACTGACTGCCTCTATCGGAATGCAGAATTACCGACCAGTCCCTCGGCGTTGCCAGATCGCCATCTCCACCGCTCGGATCACCATCTGCCGATCCTGGCGATGATGCATCGACCAACCGATCACCAACTTGCTGTACAGGTCGAGCACCACGCACAGGAACAGCTTGCCTTCCAAGGTGGCAATCTCCGTGATGTCCGTGACCCATTTGCGCTCCGGCTCAAGGGCGGTGAAGACTCACTCTAACAAGTTGCTCACGCCGGCTGGAGGCTGGAGGCTGGAGGCTGATCGACCAAAGCACACTTCTTCCGGCGCGGCCAGCCTTGAATGCGCTCTGCTGCCATCAGGCGGGCAACGCGGTTCAGGGCTGACGGTTTCACCTTCGTCGAGCAGATCCTCGTGCATACGTGGCGCTCCGATCATGCCACGGCTGTGCTCGTGGATCTCACGAATACGCTTCACCAGACGCGCATTCGCGCGGGCACGCGGGCTTGGCGCGCGATCCTGCCAAGCGTAATAACCATTGGCGGACACTTTCAGACATCGGCACATCAATCGCACAGGGTACTTCATTGCGGCAGCGCTGGATCACCGTGTGCCGCTCGATGACTCCTTGGCAAAGTACGCTGCCGCGTCTCTTAAAAAATCACGCTCCTTGGCACTCGGGCCAATTCACGCTTGAGACGAGCAAGTTCCTCATCTCGCGGGCTTCCCGTGCCGAGAAAGGCCTTTTCTACACCTGATTGAGCCTCTCGAACCCAGCGCGTGAGCAGGTTCGGAGCAACGCCAATCTCCAGGGCCACCTGTCGGCAGCTCGCCCCTGAACGGCGAACCAGTTCGATGGCTTCCCGCTTGAACTCGGGCTGTATCTCTTGCGCTTGGACATGAACACTCCTTCAGCTCAGCGTGAGCTTACTCGAAAATGTCCGTGGTAACGGGGTAGAACCCTCTTGCGTTTTGGAGGCTGAGCTTCCGTTATCTGAGAGGCTTTTCCAGGGCCTGGCGCGGCACCGCGAGCATCAACCGCAAGTCGTCGTCCGGCAGGTGCGCGGTCAGGCCCAGTTGCGGATAGACCCAGGCCTCGCCCTGGGCCAGTTGCAGGCGCAGGCGCGGCTGGCCGAGGCTGGCCAGCAGTCGCTCGGCGCCGACCCGACCTTCTGGAATCATGCTCAGGGCCACGATCGGCTTGTCGCCCAACTGTCCTTCCAGCCCCGCGCTCAATGGCTGCGGCGCGCTGCCAGGCTTCAACGCGGATGCCCGCTGCAGGCTCAGTTGCTCCTCGGCGCTCAGTCCCAGCTCGCCCTCCACCTGCCAGGGGCCGCCATCGCCCAGCAGGCGGCCGCGGAAGGCCAGGCGCACGCCATCCAGGCGCGGGTCCACCCACAGCTCGCCATCCACCGCGTCATGCAGCTCGCGCAGGGTCAGGGCGTTGTCCGCCAACGGCGCCAGTACCTGCTCCCGCCAGTCGGCCAGCCACGGCAACGGCCGCGCCGGTTCCGGCGTACGGACCAGCCAGGCGCCGACGACGAAGGTCAGGACCGCCAGCGACAGGTAGAACAGCCAGCGGGTATTGCGCGGCATGGGATTCCTCCGGGCAGAAAAAAACCGCACCCTTGCGGGGTGCGGTTTTCGCGAGGCGCGGCGATCAGGCGAGAATCCGCCCTTTCAGCTTGCTCATGGCGTTCTTTTCCAGTTGCCGGATACGCTCGGCGGAAACGTTGTACTTTTCCGCCAGGTCATGCAGCGTGGCCTTCTCCTCGGACAGCCATCGCTGCTGGAGAATGTCGCGGCTGCGCTCGTCGAGGCCTTCCAGCGCCTCGTGCAGGTTGGCGCTGGAGCTGTCGCTCCAGTCGGCGTCTTCCAACTGGCGCGCCGGGTCGTAGCGGTGGTCTTCGAGGTAGTGCGCCGGCGACTGGTAGGCGCTCTCGTCGTCCGCGTCGGCGGCCGGGTCGAACGCCATGTCCTGGCCGGTCAGGCGGCTTTCCATCTCGCGCACTTCGCGGGGCTCGACACCCAGGCTCTCGGCGACGCGATGGACTTCCTCGTTGTTCAACCAGGCCAGGCGCTTCTTCTGGCTGCGCAGGTTGAAGAACAGCTTGCGCTGCGCCTTGGTGGTGGCGACCTTGACGATCCGCCAGTTGCGCAGGATGAACTCGTGGATCTCCGCCTTGATCCAGTGCACGGCGAAAGACACCAGGCGAACGCCCATTTCCGGGTTGAAACGCTTCACGGCCTTCATCAGGCCGACGTTGCCTTCCTGGATCAGGTCGGCCTGGGCCAGGCCGTACCCCGAATAACTCTTGGCGATATGAACAACGAAGCGCAGGTGCGCCAACACCATCTGCCGCGCCGCTTCCAGGTCTTGCTGATAGAAGAGGCGTTCGGCCAGTTCGCGCTCCTGTTCCGGCGACAACAGCGGGATGCTGTTCACCGAATGCACGTAGGCTTCCAGGTTTGCGCCTGGAACCAAGGCATGTACAGGTTGCAGAGAAGTGGTCATGCGAATCCTCCGATTCACGAAACTCGCGCAGTGTAGCACTCGGATATCTGACTGCAAGCGGGTGTATAAGTTCCTTTACAGCGCCTGCTCACGGTCGTCTCCCCACCGCCTCAGCGCGGCGCCAGTTCGCGCAGGTGGCGGGCCACGGCCAGCCAGGCGCCTACCCAGCCGAGCAGCACCGCGCCGACGGTGAGCGACAGGCCGTCATCCAGCGGCACGCCCTGAAGGCCGAAATCGCTGCCGTACAACCCAGAAAGGTTGACCACCGAACCGTTCAGCCAGTTCAGCGAATAGGCCAGCAGCGCCCAGGACAGGATGCCCGCGCCGAGGCCGTACAGCGCGCCCATGTACAGGAATGGCCGGCGCACGTAGCCGTCCGTCCCGCCGACCAGCTTGATCACCTCGATTTCGTTACGGCGATTTTCGATGTGCAGGCGGATGGTATTGCCCACCACCAGCAAGAGGGTCAGCACCAGCAGGATGGTCAGGCCGAAGACGAAGCGTTCGCCGAGCTTGAGGATCGCGCTCAGGCGCTCGACCCATACCAGGTCGAGCTGCGCCTGCTGCACATGAGGCAGCTCCGCGAGTTGCTGGCGCAGCGCCTCCAGGCCGGCCCGGTCGATCTGCTTGGGCGTGACCGAGATCACCGGTGGCAGCGGGTTCTCCGGCAGTTCCTTGAGCGCTTCGCCCAGGCCGGACTGCTCCTGCAGTTCGCTGAGCGCCTGCTCGCGGCTGATCAGCTGGGCCTCGATCACGTCCGGCAGGCGTTCGATCCGCTCGCGCAGGTCCTGGCCCTGGTTTTCGCTGGTCTTCAGGTCGAGGAACAGGGAAATCTGCGCCGCGCGCTGCCAGGAGCCGCCGAGCCGCTCGACATTGTTCAGCAGCAGCGAGAGGCCCATCGGCAGGCTCAGGGTGATACCCATCACCAGGCAGGTGAAGAAGCTGCCGAACGGATGGCCGAACAACCGGCGCAGGCTGTCCACCAGGCTGGCGCGATGGCTTTCCAGGTAGGCGCCGAACGAGCCGCTCCAGTCGGTCTGTTCCTGGCTCGGCTTCTCGCGGGTCTTGCGTTCCGGGGCGCCCTCCTCGGGGCCGCGGGGGAGATCGTTGGCGCTCATCAGGCCTCGTCCTCACGGTCAGCGATGATCCGGCCACGCTGCAGGGTCAGCATGCGATGGCGCATACGGGCGATCAGGGCCAGGTCGTGGCTGGCGATCAGTACGGTGGTGCCCAGGCGGTTGATGTCCTCGAACACGCCCATGATTTCCGAAGCGAGTCGCGGGTCGAGGTTGCCGGTGGGTTCGTCCGCCAGCAGCAGGGCCGGCTGGTGGACGATGGCGCGGGCGATGCCGACCCGCTGCTGCTGGCCGGTGGAAAGGTCGGAAGGCAGCGCCTCGCCCTTTTCCTTCAGGTTCACCCGCTCCAGGGCCGAGGCCACGCGCTTGGCGATTTCCGGCTTGGGCATGCCGAGGATCTGCAGCGGCAGGGCGATGTTCTCCGCCACCGTGCGATCGGTGAGCAACTGGTGGTTCTGGAACACCACGCCGATCTGCCGGCGCAGGAAAGGGATCTGCGCGGTGGTGATGCGCCCCAGGTCCTGGCCGCCGAGCAGCAGCTTGCCGCTGGTCGGTCGCTCCATCGCCAGGATGAGGCGCAGCAGGGTGCTCTTGCCGGCGCCGGAGTGGCCGGTGACGAAGAGGATCTCGCCACGGTGCACGCGGAAGGACACCTCGTGCAGGCCTACGTGGCCGTTGGGATAGCGTTTGCCGACCTGCTCGAAGCGGATCATGCGTTCTCCCGCTCTGCGAAGAGTGCCTGGACGAAGGCATCGGCCTCGAAGGTACGGAGATCGTCGATCCCCTCGCCGACACCGATATAGCGGATCGGCAGGCCGAACTGCTTGGCCAGGGCGAAGATCACCCCGCCCTTGGCGGTGCCGTCCAGTTTGGTCAGGGCCAGGCCGGTCAGCTCCACGGCGAGGTTGAACTGCCTGGCCTGGTTGATGGCGTTCTGCCCGGTGCCGGCGTCGAGCACCAGGAGGACCTCGTGGGGCGCCGTCTCGTCCAGCTTGCCGATCACCCGGCGCACCTTCTTCAGCTCCTCCATCAGGTTGTCCTTGGTATGCAGGCGTCCGGCGGTATCGGCGATCAGCACGTCGATGCCGCGGGCCTTGGCCGCCTGCACCGCGTCGAAGATCACCGAGGCGGAGTCGGCGCCGGTGTGCTGGGCGATCACCGGGATGCGGTTGCGCTCGCCCCAGACCTGCAACTGCTCCACGGCGGCGGCGCGGAAGGTGTCGCCGGCGGCCAGCATGACCTTCTTGCCCTCGAGTTGCAGCTTCTTCGCCAGCTTGCCGATGGTGGTGGTCTTGCCCACGCCGTTCACCCCGACCACCAGGATCACATAGGGCTCGCGCGCGACGTCGACCTGCAACGGCTGCTCCACCGGACGCAGCAGGCTGGCCAGCTCTTCCTGCAATGCCTTGTACAGCGCGCCGCTGTCGGCCAGCTCCTTGCGCGCCACGCGCTTGGTCAGGTTCTGCACGATCAGGGTGGTGGCCTCGACGCCGACGTCGGCGGTCAGCAGGCGGGTCTCGATGTCGTCGAGCAGGTCGTCGTCGATTTCCTTGCGGCCGAGGAACAGGCTGGCCATGCCTTCGCCGATGCTGGCGCTGGTCTTGGACAGGCCCTGGCGGAGGCGGGCGAAGAAGCCCGGCCTGGCAGCCGGCTCGCTGGCGGCCGGGGCGGCGGCCACCGGCGCAGCGGGCTCGGGCTCGGGCTCGGGCTCGGGCTCGGGCTCGGGCTCGGGCTCGGCGGCCAGGATAGGCTCGGGCTGGGCGACGGGCGCCTCGACCGGCGTCGCGGGCTCGCCATGGGCGAGCGGCGCTTCGGCAACCGGCGCCGGCGGCATGGCCGGCACGGCAGCGGGCGGCTCCTGCCGCACTGGCTGTTCTGTCAGGGCCGGCGCCGCGTCGTCGGCAGGCGTGCGCTGCTCGGCGGCCGATGTCTCGGAAACCGGCTCGACAGGCTGATCGGCAGGCTGCTCGCCGGCTTGCGGCTTTTTCCGCCACCAGCCGAACAGGCCTTTCTTTTCCCCGCCCTGCGGGGCCTTCTTGTCGTCGTTGGAACCAAACATGAATGCTTGTATCTCAAGGGAGCGGCACGGGACGTGGCCGCCCGGAAAACGGATGGGTATCCTAGCATCTCCTCGCCCGACGGGGCTAAGGGTCCTGCCCCGCAGTGACCTGAGACCCCGGTGGCGGCACGAAAGGTCCAGATCACCATGAAAACCCCAGCTCGCCGCCGCGTCGGCCTGCTCCTAGCCAGCCTTTGTCTCCCGCTTTTCGCCCAGGCGGCGGAAACCCAGCCCACCCACGAGTTCAGCCTCGACAACGGCCTGAAGGTCATCGTGCGAGAAGACCATCGCGCCCCGGTGGTGGTTTCCCAGCTCTGGTACAGGATCGGCTCCAGCTACGAGACACCCGGGCTCACCGGCCTGTCCCACGCCCTCGAACACATGATGTTCAAGGGCAGCCGCAAGCTCGGCCCGGGCGAAGCCTCGCGGGTGTTGCGCGACCTGGGTGCGGAAGAGAACGCCTTCACCACCGACGACTACACCGCCTACTACCAGGTCCTGGCCCGCGACCGCCTGCCGGTGGCGCTGGAGATGGAGGCCGACCGCATGGCCCACCTGAGCCTGCCGGCCGACCAGTTCAAGAGCGAGATCGAGGTGATCAAGGAGGAACGCCGCCTGCGCACCGACGACAATCCCAACGCCCTCGCCTTCGAGCGTTTCAAGGCCGCCGCCTACCCGGCCAGCGGCTACCACACCCCGACCATCGGCTGGATGGCCGACCTGCAGCGCATGACCATCGACGACCTGCGCCACTGGTACGAATCCTGGTACGCGCCGAACAATGCCACCCTGGTAGTGGTCGGCGACGTCACCGCCGACGAGGTCAAGACCCTCGCCAAGCGCTACTTCGGCGAGATCCCCTGGCGCCAGCTGCCGCCGGCGCGCAAGCCGCTGGAGCTGGCCGAGCCCGGCGAGCGCCGGCTCAAGCTGTACGTACGCACCCAGCTGCCGAACCTGATCATGGGCTTCAACGTGCCCAGCCTGGGCAGCAGCGAGAACCCTCGCGAAGTCAACGCCCTGCGCCTGATCGGCGCGCTGCTCGATGGCGGCTACAGCGCCCGCCTGGCATCGCGCCTGGAGCGCGGCGAGGAACTGGTCGCCGGCGCCTCCACCTACTACGACGCGTTCAACCGCGGCGACAGCCTGTTCGTCCTTTCGGCCACGCCGAACGTGCAGAAGGGCAAGACTCTCGAGCAGGTCGAGGCCGGCCTGTGGAAGCAGCTCGACGACCTCAAGCAGAACCCGCCCAGCACCGCTGAGATCGAGCGCGTGCGCGCACAGATGATCGCCGGGATGGTCTACGAGAAGGACTCCATCGCCGCCCAGGCCAGCAGCATCGGCCAGCTGGAAAGCGTCGGCCTGTCCTGGAAGCTGATCGACCAGGACCTGGAGGCCCTCAAGGCAGTGACTCCGGACGATATCCAGAAAGCCGCCCGCACCTATTTCACCCCGTCGCGCCTGACCCTGGCGCAAGTGCTGCCTGTGAAGGCCGAGGAAAAGGAGGCCCGTCATGAGTGAGCGCACAGGGCTGCGTTATGGCCTGCTCGGCCTGATCGTCATCGCGTTGCTGGCCGCGCTGGCCTATTTCGTCGCGCGTCCCACCCAGACCCCGGCGGCGGCCCATGCCGCGGCGGTCGCGGAAAACCAGTTGCAGTCGCTGAAGGACGTCGCCAAGCAGGCGCCGGTCCATCGCAAGCTGGACATCCAGGAATGGAAGACCGCCGAAGGCGCCAAGGTGCTGTTCGTCGAAGCCCATGAACTGCCGATGTTCGACCTGCGCCTGACCTTCGCCGCCGGCAGCAGCCAGGACGCCGGCAGCCCCGGCCTGTCGATGCTGACCAACGCCATGCTCAACGAAGGCGTGCCGGGCAAGGACACCACCGCCATCGCCGCCGGCTTCGAGGACCTCGGCGCCTCGTTCAGCAACGGTTCCTACCGCGACATGGCGGTGGCCGGCCTGCGCAGCCTGTCCGACGCCGACAAGCGGACCCAGGCGCTGAAGCTGTTCGAACAGGTGATCGGCCAGCCGACCTTCCCGGAGGAGGCCCTGGCGCGGATCAAGAACCAGGTCCTGGCCGGTTTCGAGTACCAGAAGCAGAACCCCGGCAAGCTGGCCGGCCTGGAACTGTTCAAGCGCCTCTATGGCGAACATCCCTACGCGCACTCCAGCGACGGTGACGAGAAATCCATTCCGCCGATCACCCGCGAGCAGTTGCAAGCCTTCCACAAGAAGGCCTACGCCGCCGGCAACGTGGTCATCGCGCTGGTCGGCGACCTGTCGCGACAGGACGCAGAGGCGATCGCCGCGGAAGTCTCCAAGGCCTTGCCCCAGGGCCCGGCGCTGGCCAAGACCGCCCAGCCGGAAGCACCCAAGCCCGGCCTGACGCACATCGAGTTTCCCTCCGAGCAGACCCACCTGATGCTCGCCCAGCTTGGCATCGACCGCCAGGACCCTGACTACGCGGCGCTCTACCTGGGCAACCAGATCCTCGGCGGCGGCGGCTTCGGCACCCGCCTGATGGACCAGGTACGGGAGAAGCGCGGCCTGACCTACGGCATCTATTCCGGCTTCACCGCCATGCAGGCACGCGGTCCGTTCATGATCAACTTCCAGACCCGCGCCGAACTCAGCGAAGGTGCGTTGAAGCTGGTCCAGGACATCGTCCGCGACTACCTGGCCAACGGCCCGACCCAGAAGGAGCTGGACGACGCCAAGCGCGAACTGGCCGGCAGCTTCCCGCTGTCCACTGCGAGCAATGCCGACATCGTCGGCCAGCTCGGCGCCATCGGTTTCTACGGCCTGCCGCTGGACTACCTGGAAAGCTTCCTCAAGCAGGTCGAGGGACTCAGCGTCGAACAGGTCAGGACCGCCATGGCCAGGCACCTGGACGCCGACGCCTTCGTCATCGTCAGCGCCGGCCCGAGCGTGCCGCAGAAACCCCTGCCGCCGCCCACCGCCAAGCCGGCCCAGCAACCCAGCGGCGTTCCGGAGCATTGATGCGCAAACCTACTGCGAAAGTCCCCGGCCGCCATGGCGGCCAGGGCCAGTTGCGGATCATCGGCGGCGAATGGCGCAGCCGGCGCTTCGCCTTTCCCGATGGCCCCGGCCTGCGACCGACCCCGGACCGGGTCCGCGAGACCCTGTTCAACTGGCTCGCGCCCCATATCGAAGGTGCGCGGGTGCTCGATCCGTTCGCCGGCAGCGGCGCGCTGTTCCTCGAGGCGCTGTCGCGCGGCGCCCGCGAGGGCCTGGCCCTGGACACCAACGGCGAGGCGGTGGCGGCCCTGCGCAGCCATCTCGACGTCCTCAAGTGCGGCACCGCGCAACTCATTCTCGGCGACGCCCTGCGCTACCTGGAAAACCAGGTAGCGAGTGCCTTCGACCTGGTGTTCCTCGACCCACCGTTCCACCAGAACCTGTTGCAGGACGCCTGTCGCCTGCTGGAGACGCGCGGCTGGCTGAACGCCGAAGCCTGGGTCTACACCGAGAGCGAAAGCCCGCCCTCTTCCCTCGGCCTGCCCGGCAACTGGCGGCTGCACCGGGAGAAGAAGGCCGGCAACGTGCACTACGCGCTGTGGCAGCGCAGCGACCGGCCATGAACCCGGCCTCGCATGCGATACGCCAGCGCCTGCTGGCGCTCGGCGAGCGCAGCGTCGCGCAACCCGCCAGCGACTGGCAGGGCGACATCGCCCTGCCCGCCGAGCTGGAGCGTTTCTACCGCGAGGTCGGGCCGCTCGACTGCACCCTGGAGACTGCCGGCAATCCATTTTTCCTGCCGTCGCTGGCCCGCCTCTGGCAGCGCCAGGCCGGCTACCGCTGGCACGGCCTCAGCGGCGAGCGGCTGGCGGGCTGGCAGGACGACTGGCTGGTGGTGGCCGACCAGGGCGCCGATCCGTTCATCCTCGAGACCGGTAGCGGGCGCGTGCTGTTCGACCTGCACGGCGGCGGCGGCTGGGACCCCGCGCCATGCTTCGACGACCTGTGGCAGATGGCGGCCAGCCTGGCCTGCTTCGGCCAGGTATGGAGCGACGCCGGCGAGGACATCCTGCTGGAAGATTGCAGCGTGGCGCCATGCTACCGCCATCAACTCATCGACGAGTTGCTGCCGATCCTCGGCTCGCGCCAGCGCGCCGAGGATCTCGCCGACGAATTCGGCTGGTAAGCTGGGTATCCCACCCCCGTTTCGTGACCGCCGCATGTCCGCGCTTCCGACCTTCCAACCCGCCTGGTGGCTGCCCAATCCGCACCTGCAGACCCTCTGGAGCCCGTTCTTCCGCCGCGGCCCGGCGCTGGAGCGACAGCGCGAGCGCCTGTGGCTGGCCGACGGCGATTTCATCGACCTCGACTGGGCCGGCCCGCACGAGGCCGAGACCCCGCTGGTGCTGGCGCTGCACGGTCTTACCGGTTCCTCCTCCTCGCACTACATCCTCGGCCTCCAGCGCGCCCTGCTGGAACGCGGCTGGGCCAGCGTGGCGCTGAACTGGCGCGGTTGCTCGGGAGAGCCGAACCGCCTGCCGCGCGGCTACCATTCCGGGGTCAGCGACGACCTCGCCGAGGTGGTCGCGCACCTGCGCGCCAGGCGCCCACAGGCGCCGCTGTACGCAGTCGGCTACTCGCTGGGCGGCAACGTGCTGCTCAAGTACCTGGGCGAAACCGCTGGGGACTGCCCGCTGCTCGGCGGCGTCGCGGTGTCGGTGCCGTTCCGCCTGGACGAGTGCGCCGACCGCATCGGCCTGGGCTTTTCCCGGGTCTACCAGGCGCACTTCATGAAGGCCATGCTGGCCTACGTGCAGGACAAGCAGCGGCTGTTCGGCGAACAGGGCCAGGCGGAAGGCCTGGCCGCCCTGCAACGCCTCGGTCCGCTGGAGGGCATGCGCACCTTCTGGGACTTCGACGGCCGGGTCACCGCGCCGCTGCACGGCTTCGCCGACGCCAGGGATTACTATCGGCGCGCTTCCAGCCGCTACTACCTGCCGGAAATCCGCACGCCGAGCCTGATCATCCATTCCAGCGACGATCCCTTCGTGTTCGCCCGCAGCCTGCCCGAACGCAGCGAGCTGGCGCCCTGTACCGAACTGGAGCTGCATGCCCGCGGTGGCCATGTCGGCTTCGTCGGCGGCTCGCCGCGGCAGCCCAGCTACTACCTGGAACGGCGCATCCCCGACTGGCTGGAGGCACGCCTGCGGCAGCGCTGAGCTGGCCTGCGCCAGTCGATGGACGGCAGAATGGCCGCTGGCTGGAGGACAACGAGGGGCGAATGGATCTGAAGCTGCGCCACAACCCGGTACTCGACGACGCCGACTGCGAGGCGATCCTGGCGATCCACGCGGCGGTCGGCTGGGACCGGCGCATGCCGGCCGCCGAGCTGCGCACGCTCTACCAGCATTCCAGCTACTACCTGCTGGCCGAACACGACGGCCGCCTGGTCGGCCTGCTGCGTGCCGAGGAAGAAACCCCGATCCGCGTCTGGCTGGCGGAAATCGCCGTGCTGCCCGGCGCACAGAGCAGCGGCGTCGGCGCTGCCCTGCTGCGGCGCTTCGCCGAGGATCACCGCGGCGCCTTCCTGTTCACCGACGCCACCCTCGGCACCGAGGCCTTCTTCCGCCGCCATGGCATCCACATCCAGCAGGTGCTGGAGAAAACCCCGCGCGATCAGAGCGGTACGTAGAGCCGCTCGGAAATCCCGTCCACCGCCTCCTGGGCCTGCGCCTCGATGTGCCCGCTCTCCAGCGCCAGCACCTGGTAGATGCCACGGCGCAGCTGCGCCTCGCTGAGGTCGCCGTCGAGATCGAGGGTGGTGCAGAGGAAGCGCACCCAGGAGGTGAGGATGATCCAGGCGTTGAGGGTCAGGGCCTCCAGCTGGGTCTCGTTCATCCGCAGGATGCCGGCCTCGGTGAAGCCCCGGTAGATCGCCTTGGCGTTGACCAGGCAGCGCTGGGCGAAGGCGCGGTAGCGCGCCGCCAGCTCCGGGTCGCTTTCCAGCAGGTGCTCGAGGTCGCGGTGGAGGAAGCGGTAGCGCCACATCGCGGCCAGTAGCGCTTCCAGATAGAAGGTCTTGTCGTCCACCGTCACCCCCGCCCTTCGGGCAGGCGCAGGAAGCTCTCGACGTGGCTTTCGTACTCGGCGAACAGCTCGGCGATGATCGCCTGCTTGTTCGGGTAGTGGTAGTAGAGGTTCCCAGGCGATATACCCAGGTGGGTGGCGATATGGTTGGTGGTGACGCTGCGCTCGCCCTGGGCGTTGAACAGTTCCAGGCTGGCCTGGGCGATGCGGTCGCGGGTCTTGATGCGTGGGGCCATGGGGACGACGGGCTCGTTCGGGTAACAGTGCGGGGCGCGGCCCGCCGTGACAGCGTAGAAGGTACACAAAGCCGACGGCCCGGGTCAGCCCCCGGGGCGGCAGCCGACGACCGGCCCGCCTTTCGTTGGGTACGCAAGCGCCGGGCCGGCAGGCATGCTGTTTGACACTTTAGAGTATTTACTCTAGAAATCCAGCGACGCAGCGAAATTCATCGGACCGAGCCAGGTCCGCCATAACGACAGACGCGCGGCCACGCAGCCGCCCACGCTTCGCCGAGGAGCCAGCCCATGGTCGCCGATATCGCCTACCTGCAGCAGAGCCAGCAGGAAATCAACCAGCTCGAAGCCCTCTTCGTCCGCCAGCGCGCCGCCTACCTGGCGCAGCCGATGCCTGACGCCACGCAGCGCGTGGAATGGCTGAAGGCCCTGCGCGACCTGCTGTTCAAGGAGCAGAAGGCACTGATCGAAGCCATCGACCGGGACTTCAGCGCGCGCTCCGCCGACGAGACCCTGCTCGCCGAGATCATGCCCAGCCTGCACGGCATCCACTACGCCGCCAAGCGCGTGAAGAAATGGATGAAGCCGGCGCGCCGCGCGGTCGGCCTGCAATTCCAGCCGGCCTCGGCCCAGGTGGTGTACCAGCCGCTGGGCGTGGTCGGGGTGATCGTGCCGTGGAACTATCCGCTGTTCCTCTCCATCGGCCCGCTGACCGGCGCCCTCGCCGCCGGCAATCGGGTGATGATCAAGATGAGCGAATCGACCCCGGCCACCGGGCGCCTGCTCAAGGACCTGCTGGCGCGAATCTTCCCCGAGGACCAGGTCGCCGTGGTGCTCGGCGAGGTGGACGTCGGCGTGGCCTTCTCCAAGCTGCCGTTCGACCACCTGCTGTTCACCGGCGCCACCAGCGTCGGCAAGCACGTGATGCGCGCCGCCGCCGAGAACCTGACCCCGGTGACCCTGGAGCTGGGCGGCAAGTCGCCGGCGATCGTCTCCGACAGCGTGCCGATGAAGGACGCCGCCGAGCGTATCGCCTTCGGCAAGAGCCTCAACGCCGGGCAGACCTGCGTCGCGCCCGACTACGTGCTGGTACCGAGCCGGCGCGTCGAGGAATTCGTCAGCCGGTACAAGGAGGTGGTCCAGGGCTTCTTCCCGCGTCTTTCGGACAACCCCGACTACACCGCGATCATCAACGAGCGCCAGCTCGGCCGTCTCCAGGGCTACCTCGACGACGCCCGCGAGAAGGGCGCGACCCTCGTCCCGCTGTTCGCCGAAGGCCAGCAACGGCGCCTGCCGCAGACGCTGCTGCTGAACGTCAGCGACGACATGAAAGTGATGCAGGAGGAAATCTTCGGCCCGCTGCTGCCGGTGATCCCCTACGAGCGCCTGGAAGACGCCCTGGCCTACGTCAACCAGCGCCCGCGGCCGCTGGCCCTGTACTACTTCGGCTACGACAAGGCACAGCAGCGGCGCGTGCTGCACGAGACCCACTCGGGCGGCGTGTGCCTGAACGACACCCTGCTGCACGTCGCCCAGGACGACATCCCGTTCGGTGGCGTCGGCCCCTCCGGCATGGGCCACTACCATGGCCACGAAGGCTTCCTCACCTTCAGCAAGGCCAAGGGCGTGTTCAGCAAGCCGCGCTTCAACGCCGCGCGGATGATCTACCCCCCCTACGGCAAGTCGATCCAGAAGCTCGTCTACAAGCTGTTCGTGCGCTGAACCGGGGCGCGTGCGGCGCCCCCTCATTCCTACGCTGCAGGTGACATAACAACAATGAGCGACACCACTCTCGAAAGCGCCGGCCTGTCCCGACGCAGCCTGATGAAGGTCGGCCTGATCGGCGGCGCTTTCCTCGCCACCGCGGGCGTCACCGCCAGCCTCACCGGCTGTTCGGCGGAGAAACCGGCGAACGGCCTGGAAAAGGTCCGCGAATCCGACCTGCCGTTCCTCCGTGCGCTGCTGCCGGTGATGCTGCTCGGCGCGGTTTCCGCCGAGCAGATGCCGAAAGCCGTGGAGGGCGCGATCCAGAGCCTCGACCACAACCTGGCGCGACTCTCCCCGGAGATGTTCAAGCTCACCCGGCAACTCTTCGACGTGCTGGCCCTGCCGCTCACCCGCGGCCCGCTGACCGGTATCTGGGGCAGTTGGGAGAGTGCCAGCGGCGACGACGTGCGGGCGTTCCTCTCGCGCTGGGAAAACAGCTTCATCGGCCTGTTGCGAATGGGCCACAGCTCGCTGATGCAACTGGCGATGATGGCCTGGTACGCCCGCCCCGAGGCGTGGGCCCACTGCGGCTATCCCGGACCGCCGAAGATCGCTTGAGCCGCCCCGGAACAATACGAAAAGCCCGAAGCCGCCTAGCCTGAGAGTGCATTCATGCCTGTACCCGATCTGTTCGCCGAGGGCCTCGCCCGCGGCTGGAAAACCTACAACGGTTCGCGCCTGGACCACGACCTGGAACTGGAGGCCGACGTGGTCGTGGTCGGCACCGGCGCCGGCGGCGGCACCACCGCGGAAATCCTCAGCGCCGCCGGCCTGAAGGTGCTGCTGGTGGAAGAGGGCCCGCTGAAGACCAGCAGCGATTTCAGGATGCAGGAGGCCGACGCCTACCCCGAGCTGTACCAGGAAGGCATCGGCCGGATGAGCAAGGACGGCGCCATCACCATCCTCCAGGGGCGCGCCGTGGGCGGCACCACCCTGATCAACTGGACCAGCAGCTTCCGCACCCCGGAACCGACCCTGCAACATTGGGCCCAGGTCTACGGGGTCAAGGGCCACAGCGCGGAGGACATGGCGCCCTGGTTCGAGAAAATGGAGCAGCGCCTGCACGTGGCACCCTGGGCGCTGCCGCCGAATGCCAACAACGACGTGATCCGCCTGGGCTGCGAGAAGCTCGGCTATCACTGGAAGGTCATCCCGCGCAACGTCCTCGGCTGCTGGAACCTCGGCTACTGCGGCATGGGCTGCCCGGTCAACGCCAAGCAGTCGATGCTGGTCACCACCATCCCGGCGACTCTCGACAAGGGCGGCGAGCTGCTCTACCTGGCGCGCGCCAACCGCCTGCTGCTGGAGGGCGACAAGGTGACGGGCCTCGAATGCCTGGGCATGGACGAGCGCTGCGTGGCGCCCAACGGCCGCAAGGTCAAGGTCCGGGCCAGGCACTACGTGCTCTCCGGTGGTGGCATCAACACCCCGGCGATTCTCCTCCGCTCGAAGGCGCCTGACCCGAGCCAACGGGTCGGCAAGCGTACCTTCCTGCACACGGTGAATTTCAGCGCGGCGCTGTTCGACCGGGTGATCAATCCCTTCTACGGCGCACCGCAGTCGATCTACTCCGACCATTTCCAATGGGACGACGGCGTCACCGGACGCATGTCCTACAAACTGGAGGTGCCGCCGCTGCAACCGTCGCTGGCCTCGGTGCTGCTCGGCGGCTTCGGCAGCGACAACGCCCTGCGCATGGAACAGCTACCGCATACCAACATGATGCTCGCCCTGCTCCGCGACGGCTTCCACCCCGACAGCGCGGAGGGCTCGGTAGGCCTGCGCGGCGACGACACCCCGGTGCTCGACTACCGGATGACCGACTACACCTGGGACGGTATCCGCCGTGCCTTCCATACCATGGCGGAGATCCAGTTCGCCGCCGGCGCCCGGGAAGTGCGACCGGTGCACAGCGACGCGCACAACGCGAAGAACCTGCAGGAAGCGCGGGAGATCATCGACGGCCTGCGCCTGGAGATCTACCGCACGCGCCTGGGCAGCGCCCACGTCATGGGCGGCTGCGCCATGGGCGAAGACCCGGCCGTGGCGGTGGCCGACAGCCTCGGCCGCCACCACCACCTGCAGAACCTGTCGATCCACGACGGCTCGCTGTTCCCCACCAGCATCGGCGCCAACCCGCAGCTCTCGGTCTACGGCCTCACCGCGCAACTGGCCAGCGCGCTGGCCGAACGCCTGAAGGCCTGAGCCGGCGGCGCTACCGGCGCGGCGCCATCAGACCTATGGGCTAAAGGCTGATGGCCCGTGCGTCTTGGCCGCACGGGCATCCCTGCGCTACCATCCGATTCCCTTACGAAACCCTGCCAGGACGTAGCGATGAACCGAGTGCTGTACCCAGGCACCTTCGATCCCATCACCAAGGGTCACGGCGATCTGATCGAACGTGCTTCACGGCTTTTCGACCATGTGATCATCGCGGTCGCCGCCAGCCCGAAGAAGAATCCCCTGTTCAGCCTGGAACAGCGGGTGGCGCTGGCCCAGGAGGTCACCAAGCACCTGCCGAACGTCGAGGTGGTGGGCTTCTCCACCCTGCTGGCGCACTTCGTCAAGGAACAGAAGGCGAATGTCTTCCTCCGCGGCCTGCGCGCGGTTTCCGACTTCGAGTACGAGTTCCAGCTGGCCAACATGAACCGCCAGCTGGCCCCCGACGTGGAAAGCATGTTCCTCACCCCGTCGGAGAAGTATTCCTTCATTTCCTCGACCCTGGTCCGGGAAATCGCCGCCCTCGGCGGGGATATCAGCAAGTTCGTGCATCCGGCCGTGGCAGACGCCCTGGCGGAACGCTTCAAGCGCTGATCCGTCCCTCTCGCCGGCCTCCCGTCGGCGCTCCGCGTGCACTGCGGGCGCCGATGCGGCACAATTCCGCCATTCCCGTTACCGATGCCGTGGCTGTCCGTCGCGGTTGGAGTTGTTAGATGTCCCTGAAAATCACTGACGATTGCATCAACTGCGACGTCTGCGAACCCGAATGCCCGAACGGCGCGATCTCGCAGGGCGAAGAAATCTATGTGATCGATCCCAATCTCTGCACCGAGTGCGTCGGCCACTACGACGAGCCGCAGTGCCAGCAGGTCTGTCCGGTGGACTGCATTCCCCTCGACGAGGCCAATGTCGAGAGCAAGGACCAGTTGATGGAGAAGTACCGCAAGATCACCGGCAAGGCCTGATCCCCGCCGGCGCCTGTCCTCCAGGGACGGTTCGCGCCCGGTCCGACGCGCTTTTGGCTATCCTTGGCAATCCAGTCTGAGGCGTTCGCGGTCCCGTCCCGCGAACGCCGCTGAACAGTGAGCCGCCATGTCCTTCCTGAACCTGCCCGTCCGTACCCTGGTCGCCGCCTGCGGCCTGACCCTGCTCAGCCTCGCGGCGCAAGCCGACAGCCTTCGTGGCGACGCCCGGCCGCCACAGCAGGCGGCCGTCGCCACGCCGCACCCGGCCGCCACCGTCGCCGGCCTGGAAACCCTGGCCAATGGCGGCAACGCCTTCGACGCCGCGGTGGCCATCGCCGCCGCTCTGGCGGTGGCCGAGCCCTATGGATCGGGCCTCGGCGGCGGTGGATTCTTCCTCCTGCGCCAGGCCGGCGCGCAGCCGACCTACCGTTTCCTCGACGCCCGCGAGCGCGCGCCGAAGGCCGCCTACGCCGACATGTACCGGCGCAACGGCAAGGTCGACCCCAGGCTGTCCGTCAACGGCCCGCTGGCGGCGGCGATTCCCGGCCTGCCGGCGGCACTGGTCGAGCTGACCGGCCGCTACGGACGCCAGCCACTGGCCGACAACCTGGTACCGGCGATCCGCCTGGCGGTGGACGGCGTGTCCGTCGACCGGATCTACCGCGACCGCGCCAGCATGCGCCTGGAAGCGATGCGCAAGGACCCGGAGACCGCGCGAATCTTCCTCGACAAGGGCGGGATTCCCGACGAATGGAACCTGCTGCGCCAACCGCAGCTGGCACGCACCCTGGAACGCCTCGGGCGCTACGGGCGGATCGGCTTCTACGAAGGCGAGACAGCGGACAAGCTGCTCGCCGGGGTGCGCGCCGGCGGCGGCGTCTGGAGCGCCGCCGACCTCCGCGACTACCGGGTGATCGAACGCCGCCCGCTGGAGGTGAAGCTGGCCAACGGCCGCGAACTGATCAGCGCACCGCCGCCCTCGGCCGGCGGCGTCGCCCTGGCGCAGAGCCTGCAGATGCTTGAACAGCTGCCGTGGCAGAAGGCCGAGCCGGTGCAGCGCGCCCATTACGTGCTGGAAGTGCTGCGGCGCGCCTACCGCGACCGCGGCCTGCTCGGCGACCCGGATTTCGTCGCCAATCCGCTGCCCCGGCTGCTGGCGCCGGACTACCTGAAGCGCCTCGCCGCCGGCATCGACCCGCGCCGCGCCACGCCCAGCGCGGCGCTGCCGGAGGCGCCGGCCTGGCGCGAAGGCGACCACACCACCCACTTCGCGGTGATCGACGCCCAGGGCAACGCGGTGGCCGCCACTCTCTCGGTGAACCTGCCGTTCGGCGCCGCCTTCACCGTTCCCGGCACCGGCGTGGTGCTAAACAACGAGATGGATGACTTCGCCGCCGACACCCAGGGCGCCAACAGCTACGGCCTGGCCGGCAGCCAGGCGAACGCGGTGGCGGCCGGCAAGCGGCCGCTGTCGAGCATGAGCCCGAGCTTCCTGGAAAGCCCCACGGACTTCGCCGCCTTCGGCACGCCGGGCGGCAGCCGCATCCCGAGCATGGTGCTGATCTCGATGCTGCAGTACTTCGACGGCCGCCCGGTCGGGCAGTGGGTCGCCGCGCCGCGCTATCACCACCAGTACAAGCCGGACGTCGTCGAGTACGAACCGCGCGCCTTCAGCGATGCCGAGGCCGCCGAGCTGCGTCGGCGCGGCTATCAGCTCAAGCGTCTGGAGCGCAGCTACGGCAACCAGCAGGTGCTCTATTGGGACAAGCGTAGCGGCCGCGTAGACGCCGCCAGCGACCCACGCGGGATCGGCTACTCGTCTCTGTCCCTGGAGGCGCAAGCGCAGCCTCGGCCGCACTGAACAAACGAGAGACGGCGCTGAAAAATGTTCGACGATCTCACCCAGTTAGGCGCCGCGTAGGGATTTCGCCGACGAGTCCGGCGGGCAATCCAGGCGGCGGGCCTCACTGGCTCGCCGCTTCGGCCGCCTGTATCGCATCCTCCGCACCGATTTCCACCGCCTCCGGCTCGGACGGTGCACTCTCCACCCCACGGCCGGAGTGCCGGCGATCGGCGGCACCGGAGCAGTCGGCGATGCCGGACAGCTCTCCATCCAGCGCAGCGTGAACCCAGTTTTCCAGGCGGGTATACCAGGCAGCCTGGTCGGCGCTCTCCAGCCAGGCGATGGCATCCGCATCCTGCTGCTGCGCGGCCTTTTCCAGCCAGAGCCGCGCTTGCAGCTTGTTCATCCCGGCACCGGAACCGTTCCAGTAGGCCTCGCCCACCTTGAACTGGGCGCGGGCATCCCCTTGGCTCGCTGCCTTGCAGAACCACTGGAAGGCCTTTTCCCGGCTGGCGGCATAGCGGTCCAGCAGGGCGGCTTCCTCGTCGGAGGAAGGGACGGCAGAATCGCTCTGCAAGTCGTCCAGGTAGAACCATCCCAGATTGGTTTCGGCGTCTTCGCTACCGCTGGCCGCCGCACGTTCGAACCAGCTCCCGGCCTTGACCCGGTCCTGGTCGACCCCCTCGCCTCTCCAGTAGAGAACGCCCATTTCATTCTGGGCGCCGGCATCCCCCTGCTCCGCGGCCTTCCGGAACCAGCGTGCCGCCTCGGTCTTGTCCTCGCGACCGCCGTCACCATCGCGATAGAGCATGGCCAGCTGGATCTGCGCGCGGGCCATCCCCGCGCCGGCAGCCTTGCCCCACCATTCGCGCGCGCTGACGTAGTTCTGCTGCTGGTAGAAGTAGGCGCCGAAATCGAACAGGGCCTGCGGCTCGCCCGTCTCGGCGGCCTGGCGGAGGCGGGTGAATTCGGCGAGCGGCTCATCGCCGCGCCGGTCGTCCAGCCCGGCCTCGGACCGCTCGCTAGCGAAGTCGGACGTTGCGTCCTCAGCCCAGGCGAATGAAGGTACGGCAAGAGCGAGGAGGAAGAAGAATACCCACTGGCTGAACATACGCGAAAATCCTTATCGTGGTTGAGTCGGTCGACCAGCCCTGGTCGACCTTGTGACCTTTGCTCTGCAGGACACTGTCACCATCGGAGAGTCCGATCAAGTGCAGGGTATGGTCCAAGCGGAACCCCTGTCATCGCAGATGCGCCGCCATAGCTGCCGCATCAGTACAGGCATGGCCTGCCACCTGCCGTGGTGGAAGAAAAAGCTTGACCCGATCTCCGGGGCGGGTTGGCCCCTGCAATGCATCGAGAAAACAAAAAGCCGGTCGATGACCGGCTTTTTTTCATCCCGCTGAAAACTCAGCTTTCGTCGTGGTTGTAGCCGCTGGTGGTGCAGCCCAGGCAACGGACGAAGGCTTCCTTGCCCGGATCGACCACCAGCGCCTGCCCGGCCTTGCCAACGCTGCCGCTGGCCGCGGTGAACGGCAGGCTGACCACGAAGGCCACGGCGCCGATGGCCGTGGCGGCGATCAGGAACGGACGGGCGATGAGCAGGTCGCCGATCATGGCGTACGCGGGTGGCGCGTCGGCGGTGTACATCGGGTCGCCGCTGGCGTTTTCCTGTACGGCATCCGCCAGCGCGGGCATCGACGACAGCCCGGTGGTCAGCGCCAGCACGAGCGCGGTGGTGCGAAACAGGTTCATGGAGGCGGTCCTTTCTGGTTTTTTGGTTGGGCAGATATCGCCTAACTATAACAGCGCTGCGGGTAGTGCCAGCGTGACCGCCTTCAATCGCCGAGGAATGCGTAGTGCGGCTTTTTCGGGATGAACGGCCGGTAGAAGCCGATCAGGCCGCGCAGGTCGGCGTCCTCGTTGCCGGTCGGCCAGAAGGGTTCGCCGATGACGATCCGCCGGTTCTCGTAGTCCAGAGCCGCCGGCACCACCGGCACGCCGGCGCCGCGGGCGATGTGGTAGAAGCCCATGCGCCAGCGGTCGACCTTCTTGCGCGTGCCTTCCGGGGCGATGATCAGCATGAACTCGCGGTGCTCGCCGAAGGCCTGGATCGCCTGGTCTACGGTATTCAGCTTCAGATGGCGCTGGATCGGGATGCCGCCCCAGCGCCGCATCAGTCCGCCCAGCGGGCCGTTGAACAGGGTGTGCTTGCCGAACCAGCGGGCGTTCAGGCGCAGGACGAACTTGGCGGCGAGGAAGGCCACGAAGTCCCAGTTCGAGGTGTGGTGGGCGCCGATCACCACGAACTTGTCGAGCGCGGGCAATTGGCCCTCGATCTTCCAGCCGGAGAGTTTCAGCATGGCATGGCCGAGCGACTCGACCAGGGTATTGCGAGGCAGGTAGTTGCCGGACATCGTGCACCTTTCTTATGGCAGGCCGCTCACCGTGGCGGCCCTTCTTCTGGCGGTAGAGTACGCGCTGCGCGGCGTTTCAGCGTTGGCAGCGCGGGCAGTACACGCTGGCGCGCTGGCCTAGGCGGATCTCGCGCAGGGTGCTGCCGCAGACCTTGCAGAACTCCCCGCCACGACCGTAGACGAACAATTCCTGCTGGAAGTAACCGGGCTGGCCGTCGCCGCCGACGAAATCGCGCAGGGTGGTGCCGCCGCGCTCGATGGCGATCGCCAGGATCCGCTTGATCTCCTCGGCCAGGCGCAGGTAGCGCGCCTTGGAGATGCTCCCGGCGGGCTTGCGCGGGTCGATGCCGGCGGCGAACAGCGCTTCGCTGGCGTAGATATTGCCGACCCCGACCACCACCGCGTTGTCCATGATGAACGGTTTGACCGCCATGCTCCGCCCACGCGACAGCTCGAACAGACGCTGGCCGGCGAAGGCATCGGTCAAGGGTTCCGGACCGAGGTTGCGCAGCAGTTCGTGCTCCAGCGGAGCCAGGCTCCAGAGCATCGCGCCGAAGCGCCGCGGGTCGGTGTAGCGCAGGGACATCCCGGAGGCCAGCTCGATGTCGACGTGCTCGTGGCGGCTGGCCGGGGTGCCGCTCTCGACCAGCCGCAGGCTGCCGGACATGCCGAGGTGGCTGATCAGGGTGCCGGCCTCGGCGCCCAGCAGCAGGTACTTGGCGCGCCGCTCGACGCTGACGATGCGTTGTCCGGACAGGCGCACGTCCAGGTCTTCGGGGATCGGCCAGCGCAGGCGCCGCTCGCGCACGATGACGCGCTCGACGCGCTGGCCTTCGAGGTAGGGGGCGATGCCCCGGCGGGTGGTTTCGACTTCGGGTAGTTCAGGCATGGCGGCAGCAATCCGGTTGACCGCCGCACCTTAGCAGGAAGCGCCGCGGCGCGACCAGTCAGTAGCTGCCCTGGCCGACGCCCAGCTCGAGGATCGAGCTTTTGAGGTTCTCGAAGTCATAGTCGGTGAGACCGACGTAGTCCAGCACCAGCGCGCCGATGCTGTTCCACTCGTGGTCTTCCGGCTGGTTGCCGAGAATCCGGTGCGAGCCGCAGATGTGCTCGGCCATCTTCAGGATCGCCAGCAGGTTCTTCAGCTGGGTGTCGCGTGCCGACTCGTCGCCGAAGATCGACAACGCGTTGTGGTGGTTGGCGATCGCCTCGCAGACGTGCTCCGGCAGGCGCCAGGAGCGCGCCGTGTAGTAGCCGACCACCGCGTGGTTGGTGTTCAGCACGCGGTTCTCGGTGTCCACCACCCGGCGTTCGTCGCTGGCCGCGGCGTAGGCCTCTTCCAGCACCGCCATGTAGTGCGGGAAGCGCTTGAGCATCAGCGGGATGCCGCAGTTGTGGAACAGGCCGAGGGCGTAGGCCTCGTCCACCGATTCGTAGCCGATCCGCTTGGCCAGGCTCAGGCAGCTCATGGCCACGTCCTGGGCGGTGTCCCAGAAACGGTTGAGGGTGACGATGGTGTCGTCGCTCATCTCGCCCTTGATCGACTGGGCGTTGATCAGGTTGATCACCGAGCGGCTGCCCAGCAGGTTCACCGCGCGCTGGATCGAAGTGATGCGGTTGGCCAGGCCGAAGAACGGCGAGTTCACCAGCTTCAGCAGGGCGCCGGAAAGGCCCGGGTCCTGGCTGATCAGCCTGGCGATGTTCTTCAGGTCCGGATTGGGCATGACCTGCTCCATCTGCAGGTCGACCATGATCTGGGGTTGCGGCGGCACGCTGATGCCTTGCAGGGCCTGGCGGATCTGCTCGGCGGTGAGTTCTTGGACCATGAGGGGCGAAGGCGAAAGTTGACGGTGCGCGCAGTTTACCCGGAGAACCCCGCCATGGGGCGGGCTTCTGCCGGAAAAGCGGCGCCAGGCAACGGACATGGAACTTTTCCCGCAGCCGCCAGGGTCGGAATGAATACCCCTTCTGATATCGGGAGACACGCCATGACCCAATCCCTGCACGGCAAGGTCGTCGCCGCCCTGGTGACCGACGGTTTCGAACAGGTCGAACTGACCGGTCCGAAAAAGGCCCTGGAAGACGCCGGCGCCACGGTAAGGATTCTTTCCGACAAGAGCGGCGAAGTGCGCGGCTGGAACCATCACCAGCCAGCCGACGCCTTCCGCGTCGACGGCACCTTCGAAGACGCCAGCCTGGACGACTACGACGCCCTGCTGCTGCCCGGAGGGGTGGTCAATTCCGACCAGATCCGCAGCCTGGCCAAGGCCCAGGAACTGGTGATCCGCGCCGAGCAGGCGAGCAAGCCGGTGGCGGTGATCTGCCACGGCGCCTGGCTGCTGATCTCCGCCGGCCTGGTGCAGGGCCGTACTCTGACCAGTTGGCCGTCGCTCAAGGACGACATCAACAATGCCGGCGGCCACTGGGTGGACCAGGAAGTCGCGGTGGACGGCAAGCTGGTCAGCAGCCGCAAACCCGACGACATCCCCGCCTTCAGCCGTCGCTTCATCGACATCCTCGCCGGCTGAACGGCTCGCGTTCGCGCAGCGGCGAACCCCGTCGCTGCGCTATAATCGCGCTCTTTTGCCGGAGCCTTTCCCATGACCCTGCCCAGCTTGCGTCTCAAAGCCAACGCCGAGCGCCGCCTGCGCGCCGGTCACCTGTGGGTCTACAGCAACGAGGTGGATGTCGCCGCGACGCCACTGAACGCCTTCGCCGCCGGCGACCAGGCCGTGCTGGAAATGGCCAACGGCAAGCCGCTGGGAATCGTCGCGCTGAGCCCGAACAATCTCATCTGCGGCCGCCTCATTTCCCGCGATACCAAGCACATTCTCGACAAATCGCTGCTGGTTCATCGCATCAACATCGCCCTCAGCCTGCGCGAGCGGCTTTTCGACAAGCCGTTCTACCGGCTGGTCTACGGTGATTCCGACCTGCTGCCCGGCCTGGTGGTCGACCGCTTCGGCGACGTGCTGGTGGTGCAACTGGCTTCCGCCGCCATGGAACTGCGCAAGGACGAGGTGCTCGCCGCCCTGCTGCAGGTGCTCAAGCCTGCCGCCGTGCTCTGGAAGAACGACTCCAGCGCGCGCGACGCCGAGGGCCTGGAGCGCTACGTGGCCAACGCCTACGGCGAGGTGCCGGAGTGGGTCGCCCTGGAAGAGAACGGCGTGAGGTTCGAGGCGCCGGTGCTGGCCGGGCAGAAGACCGGCTGGTTCTACGACCACCGCATGAACCGCGCGCGCCTGGCGCCCTACGTACAGGGCAAGCGGGTCCTCGACCTGTTCAGCTATATCGGTGGCTGGGGCATCCAGGCCGCCGCCTTCGGCGCCAGCGAAGTGATGTGCGTGGACGCGTCCGCCTTCGCCCTCGACGGCGTCGAGCGCAACGCGGCGCTGAACGGCGTGGCGGAGAAGGTCGCCTGCGTCGAGGGCGACGTGTTCGAGGCGCTGCGTGAGCTGAAGGCCGCCGACGAGCGCTTCGACGTGGTGATCGCCGACCCGCCGGCCTTCATCAAGCGCAAGAAGGACCTGAAGAACGGCGAGGCCGCCTACCGCCGTCTCAACGAACAGGCCATGCGCCTGCTGAGCAAGGACGGCATCCTGGTCAGCGCCTCCTGCTCGATGCACCTGCCCGAGAACGACCTGCAGGACATCCTGATCGGCAGCGCCCGCCATCTCGACCGCAACATCCAGCTGCTCGAGCGCGGCGGCCAGGGCCCCGATCACCCGGTGCACCTGGCGATCCCGGAAACCCGCTACATCAAGAGCCTGACCTGCCGCTTGCTGCCCAACGGCTGAACCCGTCCCGGCGGATGAGCGCCTGCGCTCATCCGCCCTACAGCCAGCGCAGCTCATGGCGCGACGGGCGGCGCAAGACGCCAGCCCGGTCGCGACGCGCCGTTCCGCCGACCGCCAGCCTTCCCCATTCGCCCGCTCTGGGCTTAGAATCCGGGCATTCCTCGCCAATCATCCCCCGGCGGGCAGTGAGCCCAGGCCGTCGCCAATGGTGACCCCATTCAGACCCCGGCCAACTCCGTACACTCGGCTATTCCCCGTTTGCATCCGGTTCCCTCGACGCTCACGATACAGTCATAACCCGAACCTGATTAGCCGCAGGAAATCGTCATGCCCGATTACCGTTCGAAAACCTCCACCCACGGCCGCAACATGGCCGGCGCCCGCGCCCTCTGGCGCGCCACCGGGATGAAGGACGAAGACTTCAAGAAGCCGATCATCGCCATCGCCAACTCCTTCACCCAGTTCGTGCCCGGCCACGTGCACCTGAAGGACCTCGGCCAGCTGGTCGCCCGCGAGATCGAGAAGGCCGGCGGCGTGGCCAAGGAATTCAACACCATCGCCGTCGACGACGGCATCGCCATGGGCCACGACGGCATGCTCTATTCGCTGCCGAGCCGGGAGATCATCGCCGACTCCGTGGAATACATGGTCAACGCCCACTGCGCCGACGCCATCGTCTGCATCTCCAACTGCGACAAGATCACCCCCGGCATGCTGATGGCCGCGCTGCGCCTGAACATCCCGGTAGTGTTCGTCTCCGGCGGGCCGATGGAGGCCGGCAAGACCAAGCTGGCCAGCCACGGCCTGGACCTGGTCGACGCCATGGTGGTGGCCGCCGACGACTCCTGCTCCGACGAGAAGGTCGCCGAGTACGAGCGCAGCGCCTGCCCGACCTGCGGCTCCTGCTCCGGCATGTTCACCGCCAACTCGATGAACTGCCTGACCGAGGCCCTCGGCCTGTCGCTGCCGGGCAACGGCTCGACCCTGGCCACCCACGCAGACCGCGAGCAGTTGTTCCTGCGCGCCGGGCGCCTGGCCGTGGAACTCTGCCAGCGCTACTACGGCGAAGGCGACGACAGCGTGCTGCCGCGCAACATCGCCAACTTCAAGGCCTTCGAGAACGCCATGACCCTGGACATCGCCATGGGCGGCTCGACCAATACCATCCTGCACCTGCTGGCCGCCGCCCAGGAGGCCGAGGTGCCGTTCGACCTGCGCGACATCGACCGCCTGTCGCGCAAGGTGCCGCAACTGTGCAAGGTGGCGCCGAACATCCAGAAGTACCACATGGAAGACGTGCATCGCGCCGGCGGCATCTTCTCCATCCTCGGCGAACTGGCCCGTGGCGGACTGCTGCATACCGACGTCGCCACCGTGCACAGCCCGAGCATGGCCGACGCCATCGCCCGGTGGGACATCACCCAGACCCGCGACGAAGCCGTGCACGCCTTCTTCAAGGCCGGTCCGGCGGGCATCCCGACCCAGACCGCGTTCAGCCAGAACACCCGCTGGCCGAGCCTGGACGACGACCGCGCCGAGGGCTGCATCCGCAGCGTCGAGCATGCCTATTCCAAGGAAGGCGGGCTGGCCGTGCTCTACGGCAACATCGCTCTCGACGGCTGCGTGGTGAAGACCGCCGGGGTCGACGAGTCGATCCACGTGTTCGAAGGCAGCGCGAAGATCTTCGAAAGCCAGGACGCCGCGGTGAAAGGCATCCTCGGCGACGAGGTGAAGGCCGGCGACATCGTGATCGTCCGCTACGAAGGGCCGAAGGGCGGGCCGGGCATGCAGGAAATGCTCTATCCGACCAGCTACCTGAAGTCCAAGGGCCTGGGCAAGCAGTGCGCCCTGCTCACCGACGGGCGCTTCTCCGGCGGCACCTCGGGCCTGTCCATCGGCCATGCCTCCCCGGAAGCCGCCGCCGGCGGCGCCATCGGCCTGGTGCAGGACGGCGACAAGGTGCTGATCGACATTCCCAATCGCTCGATCAACCTGCTGGTCAGCGACGAAGAACTCGCCGCCCGCCGCGTCGAACAGGACAAGAAGGGCTGGAAGCCGGCCGCGCCGCGCGCCCGTCGCGTCAGCACCGCGCTCAAGGCCTACGCCCTGCTCGCCACCAGCGCCGACAAGGGCGCGGTACGCAACAAGGCGCTGCTGGACGGCTGAATCGTCCCGCGACGAAAAAAGCCCGGTCCCGCGCCGGGCTTTTTCATTCGCGCGTGCGCACGCCGAATGGCGGATAACCGCAAGCGGTTATTCGCCCTACCGCTCACCCACGTTCCAACCGTAGGGCGCATGACGCCACCGGCGTTATCCACCGACATGCGGCGCAGCCAGGCCTGGGCGAGACCGCGTTCGCCCAGTAAAATCGCGCTCTTTTTCCCCGGACCGCCACCATGAGTTCCCTGCAAAGCCCGTCGGACGCCAGCCCCCGCAACGACCTGGTCTACGGCCTGGACGACCGTCCCAGCGCTCCCATCGCCCTGCTCGCCGCCCTCCAGCATCTGCTGGCGATCATCGTGCCGATCGTCACCCCCGGCCTGCTGATCTGCCAGGCGCTGGGCGTATCGCCGCGCGACACCAACCTGATCGTGTCGATGTCGCTGGTGATCTCCGGCATCGCCACCTTCGTCCAGTGCAAGCGCTTCGGCCCGTTCGGCGCCGGACTGCTGATCGTCCAGGGCACCAGCTTCAACTTCGTCGGCCCGCTGATCGCCGGCGGGGCGCTGATGGTCAAGCAGGGCACGCCGGTGGAAAGCGTGATGGCGGCGATCTTCGGCGTGGTCATCGCCGGCTCCTTCGTCGAGATGGGCATCTCGCGCATACTGCCGTTCGTCAAGCGGTTGATCACCCCGCTGGTGACCGGCATCGTCGTGCTGATGATCGGCCTGACCCTGATCAAGGTCGGCCTGATCAGCATGGGCGGCGGCTTCTCGGCGATGTCCGACGGTACCTTCGCCAACGGCGAGAACCTGCTGCTGTCCGGCGTGGTGCTGGGCATCATCGTGGTGCTCAACCGCATCCCGGTGGTATGGATGCGCAGCTGCGCCATCGTCATCGCCCTGGCCGTCGGCTACGCGCTGGCCGGCTACCTCGGTCGCCTGGACTTCACCGGCATGCACCAGGCCGAGCTGTTCCAGGTACCGACCCCGCTGCACTTCGGCCTGGACTTCTCCTGGCCGCTGTTCATCCCGATGCTGGTGATCTACCTGGTCACCTCCCTGGAAGCCATCGGCGACGTCACCGCCACCAGCAAGGTGTCGAAGCAGCCGGTGGAAGGCCCGCTGTGGATGCAGCGGATCAAGGGCGGCGTGCTGGTGAACGGCGCCAACTCGTTCCTTGCCGGTATCTTCAATACCTTCCCCAGCTCGGTGTTCGCCCAGAACAACGGAGTGATCCAGCTCACCGGCGTGGCCAGCCGCTACGTCGGCCTGTGGATCGCCGCCATGCTGGTCCTGCTCGGCCTGTTCCCGAGCGTCGCCGGGGTCATCCAGGCGGTGCCGGAGCCGGTGCTGGGCGGCGCGGCGATGGTGATGTTCGGCGCGGTGGCCGCTTCGGGCATCAACATCCTCGCCGGCATCCAGCTGGACCGCCGCGCCCTGCTGATCATCGCCGTGTCCCTGGCCCTCGGCCTGGGCGTTTCGCAGGTGCCGGAGTTCCTCGCGCACATGCCCGCGGCGCTGCGCAACGTGCTGGAATCCGGGGTCGCCACCGGCGGCATCTGCGCCCTGCTGCTGAACTGGTTCCTGCCGGAAAGCCCGGCCCAGAAGGCCGCACACTGATACGCGCGGCGCCACCTCCGGGTGGCGTCGCGGTTTTCGCCGACAGGGTTTTCTTACCCGGCCAATGGTTGGGTATGATCGACGGCAGGGCCATGTCCATCGGCCCCTCTTCCGTCCCGCAACCCGGACCCGCGCCCATGCCCCAGTCCCGCCGCCCGTTGCGCATCGGCCTGATCGCCGACACCCATGGCCTGCTCCGGCCCGAGGCGCTGGAACGGCTGCGCGGCTGCGACCAGCTGATCCACGCCGGCGACATCGGCAAGCCGGAAATCCTCGCCGAGCTGGAGCGCCTGGCGCCGCTCTCGGTGGTCCGTGGCAACAACGACACCCAGGACTGGGCGGCGGACATTCCCGAGCGCCTGCTGCTGAAGATCGGCCGGTTGACCCTGTACGTGCTGCACGATCTCAAGCGACTCGACCTCGACCCGGCCGCCGAAGGCATCGACGTGGTGGTCGCCGGCCACTCGCACAAACCGTTGAAGGAAGAGCGCGACGGCGTGCTCTACCTCAACCCGGGCAGCGCCGGGCCGCGGCGCTTCAGCTTGCCGATCGGGATCGGCGTGCTGGAAGTGGCGGGGAAGAAGGTCGAGGCGCAGCTGATCACCCTCTGACCCCGCCTGGCACCGTCAGCGGCGCTCCCACACCTCGAAGGCGTAGGCCGGCGCATCGTCAGCCGCGGCGTGCTCGATGCTCGACGCCAGGCGCCAGCCCGCGTCATCGATCTCGGGGAAAAAGGCGTCGCCTTCCGGCGCCAGGCCCACCCGGGTCAGGTACAGACGCTCGGCGCGCGGCAAGGCCTCGGCATAGAGCTGGGCACCGCCGATCAGCATCAGCTCGTCGGCGTCCTCCGCCTGCGCCCACGCCTCGGCGCGCACCAGCGCGGCGTCCAGGCTGGCGAACACTTCCGCGCCCTCCAGCGCCAGGCCGGCCTGGCGGCTGACCACCAGGTTGAGCCGGCCCGGCAGCGGCCGGCCCAGCGAGTCCCAGGTCTTGCGCCCCATGATCACCGGTTTGCCGAGGGTCATCGCCTTGAAATGCCTGAGGTCGGCCGGCAGGCGCCAGGGCAGGCGGTTGTCGATGCCGATCGCGCGGTTCTCGCCAAGGGCGGCGATCATCGCCAGCGGTCGTGCCATGGGGTTACCTCATCGTGGAAGGACAAAGGCGCGAGGATAAACACTCGCGCCGGCGGACTCCAGACCAACCGCGCGGCGCTCCCCAGCGGCCCGCCATCAGTTACAAGGGATTGGCATAGGGCGGCACCCGCATGAAGAAGGTGCCATCCTCGTTGACCTGGGTGGTGCCGGTCGCCAGGACCTTGCGGTAGTCCCGCAGGTTGAAGGTCAGCACCTGCTCCGGCTTCTCGGTCTTCAGCAGCACCTGGGCGTAGGTGATGAGGATTTCGAAGATCTTCAGGTCGCCGGACTGTAGCCAGAGGAAGGACGGGCCCGCCACGGCCGGCGGGCTGAACACCGGCGACGGCCGGCCGGGCGCCTGGGAGAAACGCAGGTGCAGGCCCTGGTCGTCGAGCCATGCCTCCTGTACGTGGCCGTCGATGCCCAGCAGCGGGAAGACCTTGCGGTAGTCCAGGCGCATGGCGCTGCCGACCAGGCTCGCCCCCGGCCGATCGAGGCTGACCAGCGCCGACATCGGCAGGCCGACCAGGCTCATCGCCCCGTACAGCGGCAGGCCGATCACCTTCAACTGGTCGGGACGATAGACCAGCGCGCCGCTGCCCGCGTCCACCTCCACGCCGCCGCCCAGCCGCAACGGCAGCCACGGCCCTACCCCAAACGGACGCACCCGCCCCTCCACCTCCAGGCGTCCCGCCGCGCTGTTCATGCGAAAGTCCTTCAGCATGGTCCCGTCATAGGCGAGGATGTGCTCGTTGAACAGGTTGGCCAGTTGCCGCGGGCTGAGCAGCACCTCGCCTTCCATCACCTGGAAATGCATGTCCTGCGGGCGGTCGAAGTCCACCGGCTGGCCGGCCCGGTTCGGCACCAGCCAGCCCTTCACCTCGGGCACGTGGAAACCGATGTTGCCGCGCAGGTACATGTCCACGTTGCGCAGCAGTATGCCGACGCCATCCTGGCCGGAATCCGCCGGCCCGGCCGCACGCATGGGCAGCGGCAGCGGCGCCGGCGGGACCTGCCGGTACCAGCCCTCGCGCAGCAGGGCCAGTTCGCGCTGCTGCCTGTCGATGGCGCTTTCGGCCTGGGCCGCGCCGGCCGCCAACAGGCAGCAGCCGAGCAGCGGCACGCCCCACGGACGCCGGCTCACAGCCGTGCCTCCAGCGGCGCCGGCGCCTTCACCGGCGACACGGCGATCTGCACCATGCCGTCCTCGCGCAGGCGGATCACGCCATTCTGCAGTTGCCGCCGGTAGTCGTAGAGGTTGAACAGCAGCGGCCGCTCGGGGCTGAGGCTGGTGAACAGGGCGTAGGCCTTGACCAGCACGGTGCGCGCCATCTTGATGTCGCCGCCCTCGATGAACATGTAGCTGTCCGGCGCCCGCAGCGCCGGCCATTGCAGGCTGTCCAGGGGATCGCCGAGGGCCAGTTGCAGGCCGCCGTCGGCCAGGGCCAGGCGGCTGACGCGGAAGTCCAGGCGCGGCGGCGGGAACAAACCGTCGAGGTCGACGCGGATGCGGTTGCCGACCAGTTCCATGTGCCGGGTCTTCAGCTTCAGCACCTCGGACATCTCGATCGAGGCGGCCGCCAGCGACGAAGTGACCTCGACCCCGTCGACGAAGATCCGCCGCGGTATCAGGGTCACCTCCAGCGGACCGCTCGGCTCGATCTCGGTGAGCATCCGCAACGGCCGCCAGCGGCCCTTGCGCAACAACTCGCCACGCACTTCCTGACCGTCCTTGCGGGTGCTCATCCTGAGGTTGCGCACGGCGGCGCGGGACGCGGCGAGGTCCTGATTGAGCAGGGTCGCCAGGGTGGCGTCGCTGACGAAGATCTCGCCGGCCTGGATCCGCGCCACCATCGCCGTCGGATCGTCGAGCAACAAGGGCGTGCCGGGACGAGACGGTTCCATGCGGATCAGCATGCGCCGGATGAAGAAACCGATGTCGTCGTGCAGGCGGAAGTCGGTATCGGCGATCCACAGCCGCGAACTCGCCGACCCCGAGCCGCGAGCTCCGACGCTCGCCTCCAGCGCGCGCGGCGGCACGCCGCTCATCAGGCTGTCCGGCTGGCGCCCCCAGTCATCGGTAGCGGCCGTCGGCACACGCGCTTCGACGCGGGCCGGCGGCGCCACGGCCTGGCCGCCACCATGGGCATCGAAGGCCAGCCAGGCACCCAGCAACAGGCAGGCCAGTTGCAGCGACAGGCAGGGAAACGCGGAGGCAGGTTGCGGGGAGGCCATGGCCGGTCCTCTCATTGTTATGCGAGCGCCCGTCACCCTATACCCTGCCCCGGCCGGCCGCCCCTTTCGTTGGATTGGCCGGGAAAACGCCGACGTCGACACGCTGGCAGCGATTGTCACGGGAATGTCGCGAAACGGGCAAAGAAGTATCACCTGGCTGCGTCACTCTGCTGGACTGGAACACTCCCGAACCGCCGACGAGGACCCGTCATGCAATCAGCCTTCCTGCGCCGCCAGCTCGGCGCCGCCTGCCTGCTGCTCGCCGCTGGCCTGGCCAGCGCCGCCTCCGCCTCCGCCGACACCGGCAATGTGCAACGCGCCATCGACTGGGCCCAGGGCCAGGCCTCCGCCCGCCACCCGGCCGGCCAGGAGCGCTCGCCGCTGGTCATCGCCCACCGGGGCGCCAGTGGTTACGTACCGGAACACACCCTGGGCGCCTACGCCCTGGCGGTGATGATGGGCGCCGACTACATCGAGCCGGACCTGGTGATGACCCGCGACGGCAAGATGGTCGCGCGCCACGACAACGAGCTGGGCCTGACCACCGATGTCGCCCGGCACCCCGAATTCGCCGACCGCAAGCGCACGCAGAAAGTCGACGGAGTGGAACTCACCGGCTGGTTCAGCGAAGACTTCACCCTCGCCGAACTGAAGACCCTGCGCGCCATCGAGCGCATCCCCACGATCCGCCCGGGCAATGCGCGCCTGGACGGCACCTTCGAGATTCCCACCCTGCAGGAGATCATCGATCTGGTGAAAAGCCTGCAAATCAGCCAGCAGCGCAGCATCGGCCTGTACCCGGAGATCAAGCACGGCACCCACTTCCAGCGCCTCGGCCTGGCCATGGAGCGTCCGCTGGTGAAGACCCTGCACCGCAACGGCTACCTCGGTCCGCGCGCGCCGGTATTCATCCAGTCCTTCGAGGTGAACAACCTGAAGGAACTCAAGCGCCTCACCGGCATCCGCCTGATCCAGCTCTACGGCAGCGGCCAGCCCTATGACCAGCAGGCCACCGGCGGCAGCCTGACCTACGCCGAGATGGCCACCGCCAAGGGCCTGCGCCAAGTGGCGCGCTACGCCTACGGGGTCGGTCCGGACAAGAGCTACGTGATTCCCCGCGATGCCAACGACAACCTCGGCCAGCCGACCCGCTTCGTCGGCGACGCCCACGCCGCCGGGCTGAAGGTGCATCCCTACACCTTCCGCGCGGAAAACAGCTTCCTTCCGGCGGAATTCCGCAGCGCCGACGGCAACCCGCAGTCACGCGGCGACCTGGCCGGCGAGATCAGGGCCTACCTCGACGCCGGCATCGACGGTCTGTTCAGCGACCAGCCGGACGTCGCCGTGCGCCTGCGCGAACAGCGCTGACGGTGTCGCGGACGGCGCCCGGGCACGGCGCCGTCCTCACGGGCAGCCGATATAGCTGTCGAACGGCGGCGCCTTGCCCTTTTCCAACGCTTCCTGCCTGATCCTCCGGCAAAGCCGCCGATCACGCTCATGCATGGCGTCGATGGACGGATTGCCGGTGGGCTCCGCGTCCTGTGGCTCCTTGACGCCAAAGGTCACCAACGGTTGTTCCGGCGCCAGGCGGAAGCGCGCCGGCGCTTCCACCTTCTCCTTGCGCGGCTGCGGCTCCGCCGTCAGCGCCGGCAACTGGTCGGCCGCCACGCCGTAGCGTTGCAGCAACGAACCGTCGGGCAACTCGTCGGCCAGCGTGCCGGTCATTGCCAGCCACAGCGCCAGAGGCCATCGGCGTACCACCTTCATCTCGCGCTCCTCTTGCCCCGGCGCCGAACGCTTTCGCCACGGCGCCAGTCGAAATACCACGCCCATCGCCCGCCGTCGCGAAGGCCGGCATGAGCCGCATGGGTGCTTTTTGCTATGTTTGCGCTGATCAGACGCCTTTGTCCGACCGGGATTCACACCCGGCAGGGAAATCGACACAGGAGGTGACTTGAGTCACACCACGCATCCCGGCCTCGACGCCCTCTGGCTGACCGAGGCCGTTCGCCTGCGCGAGGAGCAGGCCGGCCCGCTGGAAGACAGCGAGGCGGTTCGTCAGGCACTGGCCCAGGGCGGTTCCCTGCCGCGCCGCATTCTCACCCGTGCCCACTGGCTCGGCCGCCGCGAAGGCCTGCTGGAGGCCCAGCGCACCTGGCGCCAAGGATCGAGGCTGGCGCTGGCCCTGCTGCTGGTGCTGGCCCTGGCCAGCGGCGCCGGACTGGCCTTCGCCGCGCTCGGCGACGGCCAGCGTCCGGTCAACGTGTTCTGGGCGCTGGCCAGCCTGCTCGGCCTGCACCTGCTGACCCTGCTCGGCTGGGCCATCGGCCTGCTCGCCGGCGGTGAGGCCGCGGGCGCGCTCGGCCGGCTCTGGCTGTGGCTCAGCGGCAAGCTGGCGCGCGACGCCCGCGCCGCGCACCTGGCGCCGGCGCTACTGGTCCTGCTCGGCCGGCGCCGGCTGGCGCGCTGGGGCCTCGGCGCGCTGGTCCACGGGCTCTGGCTGCTCGGCCTGCTGACCGCGCTGGCCATGCTCCTCGGCCTGCTGGCGACCCGCCGCTACGGTTTCGTCTGGGAAACCACCATTCTCGGCAGCGATACCTTCATCGCCCTCACCCAGGCGCTCGGCGCCCTGCCGGCGTTGCTTGGCTTCCCGTTGCCGGACGCCGAGCTGATCCGCGCCAGCGGCGACGCCGCCCTGGCCAACGAAGCCGCACGGCACGCCTGGGCCGGCTGGCTGGTAGGCGTACTGCTGGTCTATGGGGTCCTGCCGCGCGCGCTGCTCGGTCTGCTCTGCCTGTGGCGCTGGAAACGCGGCCTGGCCCACCTCGACCTGGACCTCGACGACCCAGGCTACAGCCTGCTGCGCGAACGCTTGATGCCGGCCAGCGAACGCCTCGGCGTCAGCGACGCGGCACCGGACTGGCTGCCGGAGCCGCAGGGCGGCCAGTCCGGCCAGGAAGCCGCCGGAGCGGTGCTGGTGGCGGTGGAGCTGGACGATCGCCGGCCCTGGCCGCCGAAGCTCGCCGAAGGCGTCGCCGACGCCGGCATCCTCGACGACGGCCAGCAGCGCCGTCGCCTGCTCGAACAACTGACCCGCTACCCGCCGGCGCGCCTGGCCATCGCCTGCGACCCGCGTCGCTCGCCGGACCGCGGCACCCTGGCGCTGCTCGGCGAACTCGCCCGCTGCGCCGCCAGCACCCGCATCTGGCTGCTCCAGGCTCCGCCCGGCGAAGCGCTCGACAGCGACCGCCTGGGTGACTGGCACACCGCCCTGGAACGCCTGCAACTGCCGCACGGCGAGACCTCGCCGCTGGCCTGGCTGGAGACCGGCCATGACTGAGCCGCTGATCCTGGCCGTGGTCGGCCACACCAATACCGGCAAGACCTCGCTGCTGCGCACCCTGACCCGCGACCGCGGATTCGGCGAAGTCTCCCATCGCCCCAGCACCACCCGCCACGTCGAGGGCGCCAGGCTGTCGGTGGACGGCGAAGCGCTGCTGGAACTCTACGACACGCCCGGCCTGGAAGACGCCATCGCCCTGCTCGACTACCTGGACGCCCTGGAGCGCCCCGGCGAGCGTCTCGATGGCCCGGAACGCATGGCGCGGTTGCTGGACAGCAACGAAGCGCGCGGGCGTTTCGAACAGGAAGCCAAGGTGGTCCGCCAGTTGCTCGCCTCCGACGCCGGGCTCTACGTGATCGACGCCCGCGAACCGGTGCTGGCCAAGTATCGCGACGAACTGGCGGTGCTCGCCGGCTGCGGCCGGCCGCTGCTGCCGGTGCTGAACTTCGTCGCCAGCCCACAGCATCGCGAGGAGGAGTGGCGCGCCGCCCTCGCCCGCCTCGGCCTGCACGCCCTGGTGCGTTTCGACAGCGTGGCCCCGCCGCTGGACGGCGAACGGCGCCTCTACGAGAGCCTGGCGCTGCTGCTGGAGCGCGCCCGGCCGCAGCTCGACCGGCTGATCGCCGACCACGAGGCACAGGCCGCCGCGCGCCTGCGCGCCGGGCAACGGCTGATCGCCGAACTGCTGGTCGACGTCGCCGCCTGCCGGCGCCTGGTGGCCAGCGCCGAAAGCGCGGTGCAGGAAGCCACCCGCGATCTGCACCAGCAGGTGCGCAAGCGCGAACAGGCCTGCGTGGAAGCGTTGCTGCGGCTCTACGCCTTCGCCAGGGACGACGCCCGCGCCGCCGACCTGCCGCTGCTCGACGGCCGCTGGGGCGACGATCTGTTCAATCCGGAGACCCTGCGCCAGCTCGGTATCCGCCTCGGCGGCGGGGTTGCGGCCGGCGCCGCGGCCGGCGCCGGCATCGACCTGCTGGTGGGCGGCGTCACCCTTGGCGCCGCCGCCGCCCTCGGCGCCCTCGCCGGCGGCGCCTGGCAGACCGTCGGCCACTACGGTTCGCGCCTGCTCGGCAAGCTCAAGGGCGCCCGCGAGCTGACCGTCAACGACGCCGTGCTGCGCCTGCTCGCGCTGCGCCAACGGCAACTCCTGGCGGCCCTGCAGACACGCGGCCACGCGGCGCTCGAGGCGATCCGCCTGGAGACCCCGGAAGACAGGCAGTGGCGCGAAGGCAAACTGCCGGAAGCGCTGCGCAAGGCGCGCGCGCATCCGGAGTGGTCGTCGCTCAACGGCAGGCGTGCGGGCGGTGGCGACCGCCAGGAACAGATCGACGCGCTGGCCGAACACCTGGCCGACAGCGGTGAATGAGAGGAACAGGCGGAGCCCGGAGGCTCCGCCGGCCGGTCAGACCGCGACCGGCGCCTTGATGTGCGGATGGGCCTGGTAGCCGACCAGTTCGAAGTCCTCGAAGCGGAAGTCGAACAGATCCTTCACCTCGGGATTCAGCTTCATGCTCGGCAACGGCAGCGGTTCGCGGGTCAGCTGCAGGTCGGCCTGCTCCAGGTGGTTGGCGTACAGGTGGCAATCGCCGCCGGTCCAGATGAACTCGCCCGGCCGCAGGCCGGCGATCTGCGCCACCATCAGGGTCAGCAGGGCGTAGCTGGCGATGTTGAAGGGTACGCCGAGGAAGATATCCGCCGAACGCTGGTAGAGCTGGCAGCTGAGCTTGCCGTCGGCGACGTAGAACTGGAACAGCGCGTGGCACGGCGGCAGGGCCATCTCGTCGATCAGCGCCGGGTTCCAGGCGGAGACGATCAGCCGGCGCGAGTCCGGATTCTTCTTCAGCATCGTCATCAGGTTGGCGATCTGATCGATGTGCCGGCCGTCCGGCGCCGGCCAGGAGCGCCACTGGTAGCCGTACACCGGACCGAGGTCGCCGTTCTCGTCGGCCCACTCGTCCCAGATCGAGACGCCGTGTTCCTTGAGGTAGGCGATATTGGTGGAGCCCTGGAGGAACCACAGCAGCTCGTGGACGATCGACTTGAGGTGGCACTTCTTGGTGGTCACCAGGGGGAAGCCCGCGGCCAGGTCGAAGCGCATCTGGTAGCCGAACACGCTATAGGTGCCGGTGCCGGTGCGGTCGCTCTTGAAGGTGCCGTGCTCGCGCACATGGCGCATCAGGTCGAGGTACTGTTTCATCGGAGGCCCGGATCGATATCGGTGCGGCGCCGGCGTCGCGGCTCCCACCGAGGGATGAAAGAAAGATGGCCAAGTCTACGGTGGCGGCGGCTGCATCGCCAGTTCGCCGCGACCGGCGCAAGCCATGCGCGCCCAGGCGGGGAAGGCCGGCCGCCCGGAGCGGATGACGCCTGCGATGTTATCCGCCCCGACCATCGGAAGCGGCCCCTCAGGCCGCCTTCGGCTGCGCTGCGTCGCGGCGGTAGGCCCAGACCATCAGGGCAATGCCGGCCAGCACCATCGGTACGCAGAGCACCTGCCCCATGGTCAGCCAGCCCCAGGCGAGGTAGCCGAGCTGGGCATCCGGCACGCGGACGAACTCGACGACGAAGCGGAAGATCCCGTAGCACAGCACGAACAGGCCGGAGACCGAGGCGGCCGGCCGTGGCTTGCGGGTGAACAGCCAGAGAATGACGAACAGCGCCACGCCTTCCAGGGCGAACTGGTACAGCTGCGACGGATGCCGCGGCAGCGGGCCGCCGTTGGGGAAGACCATGGCCCAGGGCACGTCGCTGACCTTGCCCCACAGCTCCGAGTTGATGAAGTTGCCGATGCGCCCGGCGCCCAGGCCGATCGGCACCAGCGGGGCGATGAAGTCCATCAGCTGGAAGAAGCTCTTGCCATGGCGCTTGCCGAACCACCAGACCGCCAGCATCACGCCGAGCAGCCCGCCATGGAAGGACATGCCGCCTTTCCAGACCTCGAAGATCAGCGTCGGATTGGCGATGTACTCGTCCAGGTTGTAGAACAGCACGTAGCCCAGGCGACCGCCGAGGATCACGCCGCAGGCGACCCAGAACACCAGGTCGGACAGGCGCTCCTTGGTCCAGCTCGGGTCGAAGCGTTTCATCCGGCGCGACGCCAGCAGCCAGGCGCCGCCGATCCCGATCAGGTACATCAGCCCGTACCAGTGGATCTTCAACGGGCCGATGGCCAGCGCAACCGGATCGATCTGGGGATACGTCAGCATCGATAACTCCTAGGGCAAGAAAGCTAGATCAGGAAACTCACGCCCACGCTGAACAACAGCAGGGCGAACAGGCGCTTGAGCACGCGCGGCGACAGGCGGTGGGCCAGGCGCGCGCCGAAACGGGCGAACAGCATACTGGTGGCGGCGATGCCGACCAACGCCGGCAGATAGACGTAGCCCAGGCTCCACTCCGGCAACTGCGGGTTATGCCAGCCGACCGCGATGAACGACAGCGCGCCGGAGATGGCGATGGGCAGGCCGCAGGCCGAGGAGGTCGCCACCGCCTGCTGCATCGGCACGCCGCGCCAGCTGAGGAAAGGCACGGTCAGCGAACCGCCGCCGATGCCGAAGATCGCCGAGGCCCAGCCGATCACCGCGCCGGCGACGGTCAGCCCGCCCTTGCCGGGCACCTCGTGTCGGCCCCTGGGCTTGAGGTCGAGGGTCATCTGCAGGGCGACCAGGATGGCGAACACACCGATGATCTTCTGCAGCAGCGGTCCCTTGATCTGCGCCGCGGTCAGCGCGCCGAGGGCGCTGCCGATGAGGATGCCGAGGGTCATCCAGGCGAATACCGGCCAGCACACCGCACCGCGCCGGTGATGTTCGAGAATGGAGTTGATCGAGGTGAAGACGATGGTCGCCAGCGAAGTGCCGACCGCCATCTGGGTCAGGACATCGCCGCCGAAACCGTGCGCGGTGAAGCTGAACACCAGCGCCGGGACGATGATCAGGCCGCCGCCGACGCCGAACAGTCCGGCCAGCACGCCGGCGCAGGCGCCCAGCACGATATAGAGGAGAAACTCCATGCACGCCCCCGTTGGAAAGCCGGCATGGTAACGGAATTGCGCGCGGCGCGGCAGGCGTCGTGCTTGAACGGCGATGGCCGATGCCTTTAGCCTGACGGCCTGCCCACTCCAAGGATCGCGCATGTGCCTGATCGTCTTCGCCTGGCAACCGGGACACGCCCTGCCGCTGCTGGTCGCCGCCAACCGTGACGAGTTCTACGCCCGTCCGAGCCTGCCGCTGGCGGCCTGGGAGGACGCCGAGGGGGTATTCGCCGGGCGCGACCTGGAGGCCGGCGGCACCTGGCTGGGGCTCGGCCCGGCCGGCCGCTTCGCCGCCCTGACCAATGTCCGCGATCCGTCACAGCCGCTCGGCAAGCGCTCGCGCGGCGAACTGGTGGCGGACTTCCTGCGCGACGGCGGCAACCCGGCCGACTACCTGGCCCGGGTCGCCGAGCGCGCCGCGGACTATTCCGGCTTCAACCTGCTGGTCGGCGACCGCCACCAGCTCTGGCACTACAACCCCCGCGTCGGCCCGCCACTACTGCTGCCAGCGGGCGTCTACGGGTTGTCCAACGCCGCGCTCGACAGTCCCTGGCCGAAACTCCTCAAGGCCCGCGCGGCGCTTGCCGAACGCCTCGCCGAGCCGCATCCGCACGCCCTGCTGGAGCTGCTGGCCGACCCACAGCCGGCCACCGACGGCCAGTTGCCGGACACCGGCGTCGGCCTGGCCACCGAGCGCCTGCTCTCCAGCGTGTTCATCGCCAGCCCCAGCTACGGCACCCGGGCCAGCACCGCGCTGCGGGTGCACGCCGACGGCTCGCGGGAGATCGTCGAGCGCAGCTTCGGCCCCTCCGGCGCCCGCCTCGGCGAAGTCAGCCTGGTGCTGCCGCCGGACTGAAGACTCAGCAACAGGTCACGCAGTCGCGCCGTTGCTTGGCCCGGTAGAGCGCGTCGTCGACCCGGCAGAGCAGCAGGTCGAGGGTTTCGCCGTCGTCCAGCACGCCGACGCCGAAGCTCGCGGTCAAGCGCCCGCAGACCTCGAACGGCTGGCCACGGACCCGCTGGCGCAGCCGCTCAGCCAGCGCCGCGGCGGCCTCCAAGGCGGTTTCCGGGAGCAGCAGGATGAACTCCTCGCCCCCCCAGCGCGCCAGAACATCGACTTCGCGCAGCTCGCCGGCGATCAGGTGGCCGAAGTCCACCAGCACGCTGTCGCCGATGGAATGGCCGAACAGGTCGTTGATCCGCTTGAAGTGGTCGATATCGATCATCACCAGCGCCGTGGAGCGTCCGTGGCGCTGCCGGCGCATCCACTCCTGGTGCAGGCACTGTTCGAACTTGCGCCGGTTGTACAGCCCGGTGAGCGGGTCGATCTCGCTCAGGCGCTGGGCCTCGGCCATCTTCAGGGCCAACGCCTGGTTGACCCGATGCAGCGCCTCGGTGCGCTCGGCCACCAGTTCCTCGAGGCGCAGGTTCCAGTCGAACAGCTCCTCGTTGCGCTGTTGCAGCTCCAGCTCGACCAGCTTGCGCTGGTGGATCTCATGGTGCGCGCCGATCATCCGCCGCGGCTCGCCACGTTCGTCGAACTCGACGAAGCGTCCGCGATCGCTGATCCACAGGTAGTCGCCGCTGTAGGTCCGGCAGCGGTATTCCTCGCAGTATTCCGGGCTTTCGCCATCGAGATAGGCCTGGAAGCTGGCCATCACCCCAGGGTAGTCCTCGGGATGGATGATGCCCTTCCAGGTGTCCACGCTCTCCGGCAGGCTGTTCGGCGGATAGCCGAGCATCAGGTACCAGCCGGCGCTGCGGCTCACCTGGTTGGTGGCGATATTCCAGTCCCAGATCCCGTCGCTGACGATCTCCAGGGCATAACGCAGGGTCTTCTCAAGGTCTTCGCGTGACAGCGGAAGAAGACCCGGCGGTTTCGACGCCCGTTCATCCATTTGCGGCAATCCCTCGCACGTTCGACTGGCCAGTGGCCTCTACCGAATGGCAGGCAGTCTATACGCTTGCGCGCAAAGCGTAAGCGCCGGACGACGAAGCGACCGGCGCGCGGGGAGTCAGGACTGGACGGTGGCCGCCGGGTTGATCACCCGGCCCAGCCCGAGGTTGCGCAACGCCAGGTGCAACGAGCTGTGGATGACTTGCGGGTTGTCGAAGGTGAGCAACTGGCCGAGCAGGTCGCGGGCCTTGTCCAGGGAGATCTGGCGCAGCAGCCACTTCACCTTGGGCAGGTTGGTGGCGTTCATCGACAGGCTGTCGAAGCCCATCGCCATCAGCAGCACGGCGGCGGCGGGGTCGCCGGCCATCTCGCCGCAGATGCTCACCGGCTTGCCTTCCAGGTGGGCGTCGTCGACCACCTTCTTCAGCGCGTGGAGGACGGCGGGGTGCAGGTAGTCGTAGAGGTCGGCGACACGGGGATTGTTGCGGTCGACGGCGAGCAGGTACTGGGTCAGGTCGTTGGAGCCGACCGAGAGGAAATCGACCTGGCGCGCCAACTCGCGGGTCTGGTACACCGCCGCGGGAATCTCGACCATCATCCCGATCGGCGGCATGGCGATGTCAACGCCCTCGTCGCGGACCTCGCCCCAGGCGCGGTGGATCAGGTGCAGCGCCTCCTCCAGCTCGTGGGTGCCGGAGATCATCGGCAGCAGGATGCGCAGGTTGTCCAGGCCCTCGCTGGCCTTGAGCATGGCGCGCGTCTGGACCAGGAAGATCTCCGGGTGGTCGAGGGTAACGCGGATGCCGCGCCAGCCGAGGAACGGGTTGTCTTCCTTGATCGGGAAGTAGGACAGCGCCTTGTCGCCACCGATGTCCAGGGTGCGCATGGTCACCGGCAACGGGTGGAAGGCGCTGAGCTGCTCGCGGTAGATCGCCAGCTGTTCCTTCTCGCTGGGGAAGCGGTCGTTGATCATGAACGGCACTTCGGTGCGGTACAGGCCGACGCCCTCGGCGCCGCGCTCCTGGGCGCGGGCGACATCGGCGAGCAGGCCGGTGTTGACCCAGAGCGGCATGCGGTGGCCGTCGAGGGTCTCGCAGGGCAGTTCGCGCAGGGCCGCCAGGCCCTTGCTCAGCTCGCGCTCCTCGGCGACCACGTCGCTGTACTGGCGCACCAGTTCGGCGGAGGGGTTGGTGTAGACCTCGCCGTGGTAGCCGTCGACGATCAGGTCGATGCCGTCGACCTTGGAATACGGCAGGTCGACCGCCCCCATCACCGTGGGGATGCCCATGGCGCGGGCGAGGATCGCCACGTGCGAGTTGCCCGAGCCGAGCACCGAGACCAGGCCGACCAGGCGCCCTTCCGGCACCTCGCCGAGCATCGCCGGGGAGAGTTCCTCGCTGACGATGATGGTCTGTTCCGGGTAGGTCAGGTTCTGCTTGCGCTCTTCCTGCAGGTAGGCGAGCAGGCGCCGGCCGATGTCCTTGACGTCGGAGGCGCGCTCGCGGAGGTAGGCGTCATCCATCAGTTCGAAGCGCTGCACGTGTTCCATCACCACCTGGCGCAGGGCGCCCTGGGCCCACTGGCCGGTGCGGATGATGCGCTTGACCTCGTTGCCGATGGAGGCATCGTCGAGCATCATCAGGTAGACGTCGAACAGCGCGCGTTCTTCCTTGCGCAACTGGCTGGCGAGCTTGCTCGACAGCGCGCGCATGTCGGCGCGGACGCCCTCCAGCGCCTGCTTGAACAGGGCGATCTCGGCGTCGATGTCGTCGACCTGCTTGTCCGGCACCACTTCCAGGTCGGCCGGCGGCAATACCACCACCGCCTTGCCCACGCCGACCCCGGGGGCGCCGGGCACGCCAACGAACTTGGCCTCCTGGATGCCCTTGCCGAGCTTGCCCAGGCCACGGATGGAGCCGGTCGCCTCGGCATGCGCGATGACCCCGGCGAGCTGCGCGCTCATGGTGACCAGGAAGGCCTCCTCGCCTTCGTCGAACTGGCGGCGCTCCTTCTGTTGCACCACGAGCACCCCCATCACCCGCCGATGGTGGATGATCGGCGCGCCGAGGAACGACGCGTAGCGCTCCTCGCCGGTCTCGGCGAAATAGCGGTAGCGCGGGTGGGCGGCGGCGTTCTCCAGGTTGAGCGGTTCCTCGCGGGTACCGACCAGGCCGACCAGGCCTTCGCTGGGGGCCATGCTGACCTTGCCGATGGAACGCTTGTTGAGGCCTTCGGTGGCCATCAGGACGAAACGCTGGGTCTCGGTGTCGAGCAGGTAGACCGAGCAGACCTGGGTACCCATGGCCTCCTTGACCCGCTGCACGATGATGCCCAGCGCCGCCTTCAGATCCTTGGCGGAGTTCACTTCCTGGACGATCTTGCGCAGCGTGTTGAGCATGCTCGGGGGCCTTGTCTCCGTGTTCAGTCCCGCGCCAGCAGGCGCGGGGCCAGTTCCTTCAGGGCGCGGCGGTAGACCTCGCGCTTGAAGGTCACCACCTGTCCCAGGGGGTACCAGTAACTCACCCAGCGCCAGCCATCGAACTCGGGCTTGCTGGTGATATCCATGCGCACGCGCGCCTCGTCGGACATCAGCCGCAGCAGGAACCACTTCTGCTTCTGGCCGATGCACAGCGGCTGGCTATGGGTCCGCACCAGGCGCTGCGGCAAGCGGTAGCGCAGCCAGCCACGGGTGCAGGCCAGGATGCGCACGTCGCCGGCCTCCAGGCCGACTTCTTCGTTCAGTTCGCGATACAGCGCCTCTTCCGGCGTTTCGCGATCATTGATGCCTCCCTGCGGGAACTGCCAGGCTTCCTGATTGATACGCCGCGCCCACAGCACCTGCCCCGCCTCGTTGGCGAGAATGATGCCGACATTCGGGCGAAAACCATCGGAATCGATCACGCTGGGACATCCTCGAAATCGCATGTGCCCGCATTGTTCCATAAAGCTTGTGATAGCGGCAACGCGCGGCTTTGCGACTCGCGCGGGGAGGATACAGGGCCGGCAAAAGCCGGTAGGCTAGGGGTTTTCCCAAGGCCCGGCGGGAACCTTCGCAAAAGGCTCTCGCGGCCCCTCCGCCACCCGCCAACCGATGGAGTCACCCCGTGCGTCTGGCCCTTTTCGATCTCGACAACACCCTGCTCGCCGGCGACAGCGACCATAGCTGGGGCGAATGGCTGTGCCAGCGCGGCCTGGTCGACGCCGCCGAATACCAGGCGCGCAACGACGCCTTCTATGCCGACTACGTGGCCGGCAAGCTCGACGTCCTTGCCTACCAGGCCTTCACCCAGGCGATTCTCGGTCGCACCGAGATGGCCCAGCTGGAAACCTGGCACCGCCAGTTCATGCAGGAAGTCATCGAGCCGATCGTGTTGGCCAAGGGCGAGGCGCTGCTCGCCGAGCACCGCGCCGCCGGCGACCGGCTGGTGATCATCACCGCCACCAATCGCTTCGTCACCGGCCCGATCGCCGAACGGCTCGGGGTGGATACCCTGATCGCCACCGAGTGCGAGATGCGCGACGGCCGCTACACCGGGCAGACCTTCGACGTACCCTGCTTCCAGGGCGGCAAGGTGGTACGCCTGCAACGCTGGCTCGACGAGAACGGCCTGGACCTGGAAGGCGCCAGCTTCTACAGCGACTCGCTGAACGACCTGCCATTGCTGGAGAAGGTCAGCCGGCCGGTGGCCGTCGACCCCGATCCTCGCCTGCGCGCCGAGGCGGAAAAACGCGGCTGGCCGATCATTTCCCTGCGTTGACCCACTGACAACCGCGCCGTCCGACGGGCGGCGCCACGGCGGACCCAGGATGCCCCACACCGCCCCCGCTCCCGGCTCGCTGCGGCCGGTCGTGATCGTCGCCCTGGTCACCGCGCTATGCCTGGCCGGCGATTCGATGCTCTACATCGCCCTGCCGATCTACTGGCGCGAGGTCGGCCTGGAGGCGCTCTGGCAGGTCGGCGTGCTGCTGTCGATCAACCGCCTGATCCGCCTGCCCTTCAATCCGCTGATCGGCCGCCTGTACAAGCATCTGGCGCTGAAGACCGGGCTGCTCCTGGCGGTCGTCATCGGCGTGCTGAGCACCGCCGGCTACGGCCTGGCCAGCGGATTCCTGGCCTGGGTACTGCTGCGCGGGCTATGGGGGATCGGCTGGTCGTTCTTCCGCATCGGCGGGCTCTCGGCGGTGGTCTACTGCGCCGCCGACCACCAGCGCGGCCGTGCCATGGGCCTGTACAACGGCCTCTACCGCCTGGGCAGCCTGGTCGGCATGCTGCTCGGCGGACTGCTGGTGCCGGTCCTCGGCCTGCCGGCGCTGGCGCTGTCCTTCGCGATCCTGGCGCTGCTCGGCCTGCCGCTGCTGGCGAAGGGTTTCGTCCTGCCGGAGAATCCCGCCGGACATGCGCGGCCCCCCGCCGCAACGGCATCCACCAGCGTCGCCAGGCTCCCGCCGCCGCGCGGCCTGGTGATCCTCAGCGGCTTCGGTACCGCGCTCCTGATCCAGGGCGTGCTCGCCGCCACCCTGAGCGCGCTGATCGCCCGCAGCTTCGGCACGGAGGTCAGCCTGCTCGGCCTGGCGCTCAGCGCCGCCGGTCTCTCCGGGATCATCCAGGCCCTGCGCTGGTCCTGGGAGCCCTGGCTGGCCGGGCGCTTCGGTGCCTGGTCGGACGGCCCGCGCGGGCGCCAGGGCTACTACGTGGCCGCGCTGCTGGCCGGAGCGCTGGGCTTCGGCCTGCTCTCCACCGCGCTGCCGATCCTCGCCTGGCTGGCCCTCGCGCTGCTGGTGATGCTGGTCGCCACCGCCCTCACCACCCTGACCGACGCCCTGGCCGCCGACGTCGCCCGTGCCGGCGACGTGGTCGACTTCATGACCCGCTACTCCATCGTCCAGGACCTCGGCGCCGCGCTCGGCCCGGCGCTGGCCTTCCTCCTGCTGGAGCGGCCCGGCGGCTTCGCCTGGCTGTACTGGGGCGGCTCGCTGGCGTTCCTGCTGCTGGCGCTGCTCTGGCTGCGTCGAACGAATCCTCAGACCGGCTTGTTGACCATCAGGTAGAAGATCACCATGAAGGCGATGAAGGCCGGCCAGCCGAGGATGAACCAGGCGCGCATGTAGCGATGCGCCAGCGGCTCGATCGGTCGCGCCTCGCGCAGGGCCGACTCGGCCATGTCGCGCACGCGGATCTGCAACCACACCACCGGCAGCCAGCAGAGCCCGGCGAATACGTAGAGGCCCAGACTCCACAGCAACCAGCCCTGGGTCAGCGGCCAGCCGGCGACATGCACCATGGCCAGGCCGCTGAGCGGCTGGAACACGGCGGTGGTGGCGATGAACAGCCAGTCGGCGGTGACCAGGTGGCGGAAGGTCACCGCGATCACCGGCAACTGCCCGCTGCGCCAGGCACGCAGGGCGTAGTAGGCCGAGCCGAGGCCGGTGCCGAAGAGGATGGTCGAGGAAAGGATATGCAGGGTCTTCAGCAGCAGGTAGAGGTTCATCCGCGGGCCTCCTTGGCTCGAGGTTCGCCGCCCAGCAGCCAGAGCGTGGCCACCATCAGCACGAGGTTCTTGCCGACCGCCATGTAGGGGTCGTACCAGTAGTGCGGCAGGATCAGGCTGATCACCAGGCTGTAGCCGAGCATCAGCCAGAACTGCGCCAGCAGCGCGCGCCGGCGCCAGCGACGGAGCAGCAGGCCGACGCCGAGCGCGCCATCGAGCAGGGCCCCGGCGATCACCGCCAGGCTCGCCGGCCAGCCCTGGATACCGGCTTCGCCGAGGATGCGCAGGCCCCAGGCATACCCCGGGCCGAGACAGGCGACCAGGGTGCCCAGCCAGATCAGCACCAGCGCCGCCAGCATCAGAGGTCGCAGCAGGCTCGCCAGGGCGTTCTGCGCCTGCGGCCAGCCGAGCAGGCGGCTGGACAGCGGCGCGCAGCGGTAGCCGCAGGCGGCCTGGAGAATCGCCGGGTCGGCCAGGTTGTCCTGGCGCACCAGCTTCAGCATCGGCGGGCTCAGGACCCGCCAGCCGAGGCGCCGGCCGAGCCCGCCGAGCGCATCCAGCAGCGCCGCGGGCGGCACCAGGTAGCGTCCGCGCGGCCAGCCCTGGGCCCGGCGCAGCCGGTCGAGCAGCTCGCCCTGGGTCAATGCCTGCGGCCCCACCAGCGGAATCACCTGTGCGCGCTCCGGCCAGTCGCGCAACAGCGCCAGCACCGCGCCGACCAGGTCATCGACATGCAGCGGCTGCAGCCGGGCGCGATTATCCAGCAAGGGAATCAGCGGCAGCGGCGACAGGCGCTCCAGCCAGGCGCTGCTGGCGCCGCCCGGTCCCAGCAACAGGGACGGGCGCAGCACCAGCGCCGCAATGCCCAGCCCCAGCAGGTGGCGGTCGGCCGCGGCCTTGCTGGCGAGGAAGGGCACATCCGGGTGCTCGCCGGCACCCAGCGCGGAAATCTGCAGGACCTTGGCCCCATGGCCGGCGGCGAGATCGAAGAGCGCCCGCGTGCCACTATCCTGGACCCGCGCCATGCTCGCCTCGTCCAGGCTCATGGCGCCGGCGGCGTTGACCAGCAGGTCGACCCCGGCGGGCCAGGCGAAGCTGTCCGGGCTCTGCGCAAGCCGCTCCAGGTCGAGGGCCAGCCAGCGACAGCCAGGGGGCGCGGCGTCCGGCGGGCGGCGCGCGGTGAGGATCAGTTCGTGCCCGGCGGCGAGCAGCGCCGGCAGCAGGTGCCGACCGACGAAGCCACTCGCGCCCACCAGCAGAATGCGCATGTGTTCCTACAGAACCGGCGAAAACCGGTGAAGTCCGTTTCGTTGGGGTTTCAGAGCGGCTTGCTGACCATCAGCACCGCCACGGCGACGAAGCTGGCCGTGCCGAGCAGGGCCATGACCAGGCCGATCCTGATATCGCGCACAGTCTGCTCGCCCAGCGTGGCGCCCGCCGTCTCGGCGGCGCCGGCCTGGTGCTGGACCCGCGCCAGGCGGCCGGCGAGGAGCAGCCAGAAGATGCAGCCGAGCAGATAGAGGCAGGCGCCGAACAGCAGCCAGCTCTGGCCCAGCGGCCATCCGGCCAGGTGCGCCAGCCACCAGCCGCTGACCGGCAGGGCCAGCAGGCTGAGACCCAGCAGCGGCCAGCCGATCAGGCGGATCCGCCGGAAGCCGCGGGCGATCCGCGCCGCGTCGGCCGAGCGCCAGCTGCGCCAGGCGTAGAACGCCAGGCCGAGCAGGCCGCCGAACAGCAGCACGGTGGCGACCCCGTGGAGAATCTTGATCTGGAGAAAATGTTCCATCAGCGCATCCTTGTCCGTGTGCCCGGCCTGTTTGAGAGGCCGGGGCGGGCTCAGTTCCCGAAGAGGGAAACACCTGCCGGTGAAGCTTAGCAGCCCGCGTCGGCGAGCCGCCGCGGGTCAGCCGAGGAACAGCTGGTAGGCCGGGTTGTCGGTCTCGTCCCAGTAGGGATAGCCGATCGCTTCGAGGGTCTGCGGGATCAACTGGCGCTCATCCTCCGGCACTTGCAGCCCGGCCACCACCCGGCCGTCGGCAGCGCCGTGGTTGCGGTAGTGGAACATCGAGATGTTCCAGCGCCCACCGAGCTTGGTGAGGAAGTTGAACAGCGCGCCGGGCCGCTCGGGGAATTCGAAGCGGAACACCATCTCGTCGCTGACCTTCACCGCGTGGCCGCCGACCATGTGGCGGATGTGCAGCTTGGCCAGCTCGTTGTCGGTCAGGTCGAGGACCGGGAAACCTTTCTCGCGCAGGTAGGCCACCAGCGCCTCGCGCGGGTCGTTTTCCGGGTGGGTCTGCACGCCGACGAAGATGTGCGCCTCGCTGCCGCTGTGATAGCGGTAGTTGAACTCGGTGATCTGGCGCTTGCCGACCGCCTCGCAGAAGGCCTTGAAGCTGCCCGGCCGCTCGGGAATGGTCACCGCGATGATCGCCTCGCGGCGCTCGCCCAGCTCGGCGCGCTCGGCGACGTGGCGCAGGCGGTCGAAATTGACGTTGGCGCCGGAGTCGATCGCCACCAGGGTCTGGCCCTCGGCGCGCTCGCGCTCGACGTACTTCTTGATCCCGGCCACCGCCAGCGCGCCGGCCGGTTCGGTGATCGAGCGGGTGTCGTCGTAGATGTCCTTGATCGCCGCACAGATCTCGTCGGTACTGACGGTGATCACCTCGTCGACGTGGTCCTTGCAGATGTCGAAGGTGTGCTGGCCGATCTGCGCCACCGCCACCCCGTCGGCGAACAGCCCGACCTGACCCAGCACCACCCGCTCGCCGGCGGCCATGGCCGCCTGCAGGCAGTTCGACTCGTCCGGCTCGACGCCGATCACCTTGATCTCCGGACGCAGGTACTTTACGTAGGCGGCGATGCCGGCGACCAGCCCGCCACCGCCGACCGGGACGAAGATCGCGTCGAGGCGGCCGGGCTGCTGGCGGAGGATCTCCATGGCCACGGTGCCCTGGCCGGCGATGGTGTCCGGATCGTCGTAGGGATGGACGAAGGTGTAGCCCTTTTCATCGACCAGCTTCAACGCGTGGGCCAGCGCCTCGGGGAAGGCGTCGCCGTGCAGCACCGCCTTGGCGCCCTGGGCGCGCACCGCCTGGACCTTGATCTCCGGGGTGGTCTTGGGCATCACGATGACCGCCCTGATCCCCTGGCGCCTGGCCGCCAGGGCCAGCCCCTGGGCGTGGTTGCCGGCCGAGGCGGCGATCACCCCGCGGGCCTTCTCTTCCTCGGTAAGCTGCGCGACCTTGTTGTAGGCGCCACGGATCTTGAAGGAGAACACCGGCTGCAGGTCCTCGCGCTTGAGCAGGACCTGGTTGCCGAGGCGTTCGGACAACTGGCGGGCGGGTTGCAGGGGCGTTTCCACCGCGACGTCGTAGACGCGCGAGGTGAGGATCTTCTTGACGTATTGTTCGAGCATCGGAGGCGGTTCGGCGGACTTCACGGAAGCCCGGAGTCTACTCCAGGCCCGCCGGGCGGACTACCGGCGCGCCGCAGGAAAACGCCGCGACTGCCGGTCATCCGGAGCAAGACCGGAGGCCGCCAGGCCGCTATAATTCGTCCCTTCGTATCGCAGCGGCACAGGACGTGCCGGAAACCCGCCGGGCCGCCCCGGCCGCGCGCACCCTCCGCCTGCGCCGCCGGGACGGCCGGCCAGGCAACCAGACAGGCACCCGGGATGAACCAGGATCAGCTCAAGCAGGCAGTGGCACAGGCCGCCGTCGACCACATTCTTCCGCACCTCGACAGCAAGAGCATCGTCGGCGTCGGCACAGGCTCCACCGCGAACTTCTTCATCGATGCCCTGGCCCGTCACAAGGCCGAGTTCGACGGCGCCGTGGCCAGCTCGGAGGCCACCGCCAAACGCCTGAAGGAGCATGGCATCCCGGTCTACGAACTGAACACCGTCAGCGAGCTGGAGTTCTACGTCGATGGCGCCGACGAGAGCAACGAGCGCCTGGAGCTGATCAAGGGCGGCGGCGCCGCGCTGACCCGCGAGAAGATCGTCGCCGCGGTGGCCAGGACCTTCATCTGCATCGCCGACGCCAGCAAGCTGGTGCCCATCCTCGGCCAGTTCCCGCTGCCGGTGGAAGTCATCCCGATGGCCCGCAGCCACGTCGCCCGCCAACTGGTGAAGCTCGGCGGCGACCCGGTCTACCGCGAAGGCGTGCTGACCGACAACGGCAATATCATCCTCGACGTGCACAACCTGCGCATCGACAGCCCGGTGGAACTGGAAGAGAAGATCAACGCCATCGTCGGCGTGGTCACCAACGGCCTGTTCGCCGCCCGCCCGGCCGACCTGCTGCTGCTCGGCACCGCCGACGGCGTGCAGACCCTCAAGGCCTGAGTCCCTCGTGCCCCGCGCCGATCACCGGCTCGGGGCGACACTGCAACAAAAGCGGCTACGCTGTGTCTCAGCAGACGGCTGGTCCGTTGCGATCCGCCTCATTCCGTGAACAAGGAGCTAGACATGGCAGCCAAATTCCACCTGAAGAAAGCGAAAGACGGCCAGTTCCACTTCAACCTGCATGCCGCCAACGGCGAGATCATCCTCACCAGCGAGCTGTACAAGGCCAAGGACTCGGCGCTCAACGGCATCGACTCGGTGCGCAAGAACGCCCAGCGCGACGGCGCCTTCGAGGTCAAGCCGGCCAGCAACGGCAAGTTCCATTTCGTGCTCAAGGCCACCAACGGCCAGGTCGTCGGCCAGAGCCAGCTGTATGCCAGCCAGGCCAACGCCGAAGCCGGCGTGCAGTCGGTCAAGCGCGCGGCGCCGGAAGCCGGCCTCAGCGACGAGAGCTGATTCTCCGGCCGCCGTCGGCGACGGCGGCGGCTGGCCTCAGTCCAGCCATTCGATGGCGAACGGCTTGTGCCGGATGCGCAGGTGCCGGGTCTCCTGCCGCGCCTTCGGCGGCAGGCGCTCCAGCGCCTCGACGCAGGCCCGCGGATCGTCCAGCGGCAATTCGCCGAGCAGGTCCAGCGGCAATTCCCACCAGCGGCTGGCCAGCAGCCGTTCGATCAGCTCCGGCTCGAATCGATAGCGGATCACCCGCGCCGGCGACCCGGCCACCACCGCGTAGGGTGGCACGTCGCGGTTGACCAGCGATTGCGCGCCGACCACCGCCCCGGTGCCGATCTCCACCCCATCGAGGATCAGCGCATCGCGACCGATCCACACATCGTGCCCGATGCGCGCCGGGGTCGCTTCGCGCTCGGGCTGCAACGGCTTGCGCAACAGCTTCGGGTTGGCGGTGAAGGCATGGGTGCTCAGCCAGTGCATCGGATGCGACCGGCGCGGCTGGCCGATCACCACCCCGGCGGCGATCGAGCAGAAGCGGCCGATGCTGGCCACCTCCATGAATTCGCAGCCGCTGACCACATCGGTGTAGGCGCCGATCTCCAGCGCCGGCGAGTAGATCTTCGCCTTGCCCAGCTTCACGTTCGGCTCCAGCGTCACCAGCGTGCCGTCGCGCAGCGTCTCGACCCCGCTGGCCATGCGGCAGCCGTGCCGGGCCAGGGCCTTTCTCAGGCGGCGGTTGAGCAGGGCTTCGCGGAAAATGTTCATCGGACGGGTTCCAGGGCGGCACGACAGGGCAAGCACTGTAAATCGCCCTCTCGCGGTTACCAAGCCCCGAAACGGGAAGTCACGCCCCATCTCGCACCTCGCGCGGGTAACACTGCAGACGACGCGGAGCGTTGCCGCGCGTCCGATGGGAGGGCTTCTTACAACCTGGCGACACCGCAGGTCGACCAGGCGTCAATTCAGCCATGCGGGACATGAAACGGTCCGCATCCTGCTTTGCGCGGCGCGAGCATCATTCGATGCACCATCGTACCGACACAGAGGAAAGTGCCGTGTTCAAACCATTAGCTGTCGCTGTAAGCCTGGGATGTGCTGCGCTGTCATCGGGCGCCAACGCCTACCAGTACGGGGAGTATGCCGGGGAGACCCTGGAGCGCCTGATCACCGACTATCCCGGCCGCTACCGCGGCACCGCCAGCTTCGCCGGCGCCACCGAGCTGATGCAGTCGCGCCTGGGCTTCGGCTACCAGACCAGCCGCCAGGACTTCACCTGGGCCGGCAACCGCAGTTCGCAGAACGTCATCGCCTCGGCGCCCGGCAGCAGCGGCAAGGTCCTGGTGCTCGGCGCGCACTACGACACCTACTACGGCCGCCCGACCCTGCAGGGCCTGGACGATAACGCCTCGGGCGCCGCGGTGCTCACCGAGATCGCCCGCAACCTCGGCGGCATCGCCCTGGAGAACGGCCTGGAGGTGGTCGGTTTCGGCGCCGAGGAGGAAGGCCTGCGTGGCTCGCGCGCCTACGTCGAGTCCCTCGACGCCAGCCAGCGCGCCAACCTGCTGGGGATGATCAACCTCGACAGCCTGGTCACCGGCGACAGGATGTACGCCCATGCCGGCTCCAACAGCGTGGCCAACCCGGCCCTCGGCGCCTACCGCGAACAGATCCTGCGCATCGCCCGCGAACTGGACATCCCGCTGTCCACCAACCCCGGCCTGAACGCCGAATACCCGGCGGGCACCGGCTGCTGTAGCGACGGAGAAAGCTTCAACGGGATGGACATCCCGGTGCTGTTCATCGAGGCGACCAACTGGGAGCTGGGCGACCTGGACGGCTACGAGCAGACCGACAACCCGGCGATTCCCGGCGGCTCCACCTGGCACGATCCGGCCGAGGACAACAAGGAAGTGCTGACCGGCGCCTTCGGCCAGGAACGCATCGACCAGCGCATGCGCGACTTCTCCCGCCTGCTGACACGCCTGGTGCTGGAGCTGACCAACGCCGACCTGCTCGCCTCCACCGCCTCCGGCGGCGCCCTGGCACGGCAGATGGAAGACCAGCTGCAACGCCAGCACCAGGCGCTGACCCGCCTGCACGACCGGCGCTGGCTGACGCTGCTCGGCAGCAGCCGACCGGTGGGCAGCTTCGACGGCGAAGTGGGCGCGGAGGGCGAGGTCTCGCCGGACAGCGGCTTCGACATGCCCGGCGATCCCGAGTCCAGGCGCGCCGGCGTGCACCTGCTCGGCGACTACCGCTACAGCGAGGCCCTGACCCTCGGCGCCAGCCTGGCCTTCCAGCGCAGCCGCGACAAGCTGGACCATGGCGGGCGCATCGAGGGCGACACCTGGCAGCTCGGCCTGTTCGGCCTGTACCACGACGGCGGTCCGCAATGGCTGGCCGGCGAGCTGAACCTCGGGCATACCCGCTACGACAGCAAGCGCCCGGTCTACCTGCAGGCCGCCGGGGGCCCGGTGCTACTCGACCAGCGCCTCTCCGGCGACACCTCGGCCTGGTCCTGGGGCGCGCGGCTGGAAGGCGGCTATGACTTCAGCTTCGGCGAACTGCGGAACGGGCCGCTGGCCGGCCTCGACTACATGCGCTACCGCATCGACGACTTCCGCGAGGACGAGGCCCTGCGCACCGCGCTCGGCTATGAGAAGCAGGACTACGACTCGCTGGAGGCCAGCCTCGGCTGGCGCCTGCGCGGCGAGCTGGCGCTGGGCGCGAGGATGCGCCTGCAACCCTACGCCAGCCTGCGCTGGATACGCGAGCTGGCCGACGGTCGGCTGGACGATATCGATCTGACCAGCCGCGGCGACGGGCGGATCCGGGTCGCCGACATGGGCGACGTGGACAAGGACTTCGGCCGCGTCCAGCTCGGCGCGCAGCTGGCGGTCACCGAGCAGCTCGGGATCTTCGCCGAAGCCAACAGCCGCTTCGCCCACAGCGAGGGCAACCAGGCGGGCTATTCGCTCGGGGTGAACTGGCAGTTCTGAGCAGGCCGGCGGGACGGTCGCCGGCCGTCCCACGCCGGCCGCCTCAGGGCTGCGCCGGCTCGTCCTTGCTGAACACGTAGAACAGGTTCGGCTCGCTGACCAGGTAGAGCACGCCGCGGTCGTCCATCGCCACGCCCTCGGCCTGCGGCACGCTGCGCTTCAGGCCGTGCATGCCGCGCAGCAGCGACAGGGTGCTGACCGGCTCGCCGTCGGTGTCCAGCTCGACCACCAGACGCGACTCGTCGGACAGCGCCAGCAGGTGCCCGGTGCCCTCGTCGAACTGCAGGCTGGACAGGTCGCGGACGAACAGGCGCCGGTCGCGCCCGGGGTCGTCCACCACGTGTACGGCGAACGGCTTGTCCGCCTGGGTGTGGGGGAAACCGTGGATCTCGTAGATGCGCACCGGGTCGCGTTCCTTGGCGACGAACAGGCGCTTGCCCTCGGCGTCGTAGGCCAGCCCCTCGAAACCCTTGTTGCCGTTGAGGCCGATCCCCAGCGAAAGCTGCTGGGCGTCGGCAGCGTCGATGAAACGGGTGTCGTCCTCCAGGCGTACCTTGACCAGGCGCTGCTCGCGCTCGTCGGTGATCACGTAGACGCCGCGGCTGATGTACTCGATGGCCTCGGCGTCGCCGAAGCCGGTCAGCGGGATGGTCCGCAGCACCTTGCCCTGCAGGGACAGCTCGATGATCTGCGCCGGCTGGTTGGTCACGGTGAACAGGGTGCGCCGGTCGGGATCGAAGGTCAGCGCGGACACGTCGTCGCTCAGGCCCTCGATGGGCTGCGCCTCGACCCGCACGCGGTAGTCCGGCAGCCAGATCGACCGCTCCTTCCAGGCATCGGCGTGACGCCATTCCTGGACGGCGAACCAGGCCCGGTCGAAGACCCGGAAGTTCTGGCCGAGAAGTGCCAGCGCGGCCAGCGCGACCAGCAGGACGGCCAGCAGCAGACGGCGAGGCGTGAAGGCTCGGGACATGGAGAACGGCTCGGGAGTTCGGGCGTGGATATTCATAGCATAGAGCCTGGGGCTGTATGGAAACGGGCTGCGCCCGACCTTTCGTACGCAAACTACGGTTCCAGGCTGAAGCCAAGCTTAAAGTCCGCCAGCCGACCGGATCACTCGGACGGGTCCGAGTTTCCTGTCTGAAAGAGACGATGAGAAAGGCCGCCACCGTCTTCCTCACCGCCAGCAGACTGGCCTGTTCGATTCTTTATTGGCCACTTCCATCGTTCTGCAGCCGCGGCGTCCCGGTCATTATCGAACCGCAGCAGGTGAAGCGGGCCGCAGAAACCGCAAATCCCCGGCAATGACAACTGCCTGACTGCATGGAATCCGCTGCTCCTGGCCAAGGCCTGAAAGCCCTGGCGCTGCGGCAAGGTCTGGACCAGGCTGAAGAGATGCTCGATGCGGCGCTTTCCCGTCAGCGCTGGCCGGCCATCCAGCTTGGCCACTTCGATCCCTTTTTGACCGTCTACAGGGTTCTCACCGGCGAAACCGGATTGCTAGAGTCGAACCGCGTCCTTCCTCGAACGACGCTCGGCGCTGCGGAAATGGTGCCGACAGTGCCCAAGGGAACCTCGCCAGCGCGAGCGATAAATCCAACAAGAACGCTTCCTGAGACCGCCATGAACACGATCACACCCCGAACGGCCGTGCCCATGCACGCCGCGCCCCGGCTCTTCACCACTGCCCTTTCCAGCGACCCGACGGAAACCCCGGCGGTTCTTCCCTAGCGCGTCCCCAACTGGCGCAGGAGCGGCCCGCCCGCGCGGCCGCCTGCGGGATCGATACGGCATTTTCGCGAGGAGCGGAGCATGGCCAGCGAACGCAACAACGGCATCCTCATCGGTGGCAAGCGCCCCGAGTACGTCCACAGCGCCCAGGGCACCGGCCTGCGGCGCATCCTCGGGCTGCCCGCCCTGGTGTTCTTCGGGCTGGTCTACATGGTCCCGCTGACCATGTTCACCACCTATGGAGTGGTCACCGAGATGACCGGCGGGCGCACCGCCGGCGCCTACCTGATCACCCTGGCGGCGATGCTCTTCACCGCCTTTTCCTACAGTTTCATGGTGAGGAAGTACCCCATAGCCGGCTCAGCCTATTCCTATACCAGCCTCAGCTTCGGCCCTTGCGTCGGCTTCCTCGCCGGCTGGTCGCTACTGCTCGACTACCTGTTCCTGCCAATGATCAACTACCTGCTCATCGGCCTGTTCCTCAATATCGCCTTCCCGATGGTGCCGGCCTGGGTCTTCATGCTCGCGGCGATCGCCCTGGTCACCCTGCTCAACGTGATCGGCATCAGCTCGGTGGCCGGGATGAGCAACGTGATCGTCGGCGCCCAGTTCGTCTTCGCACTGGTGTTCATCGCCATGGCGATCAAGCACCTGGCCGGCATTCCCTCGCTGGACTTCTCCCTGCCCTTCGTCGGCGACGGCAGCCAGCCGGGCTTCACCCCGCTGATGGCCGGCGCGGCGGTGCTGTGCCTGTCGTTCCTCGGCTTCGACGCGGTTTCCACCCTGGCCGAGGAGACCCGCGACCCGCAGCGCGACATTCCGCGCGCCATCGTCATCACCACGGTCGGCGCCGGCCTGCTGTTCACCGTGCTGGCCGTCTTCAGCCAAATGGTGTTCCCCGGCAGCGTATTCCAGGACGCCGAATCGGCGGCCAACGAGGTGATGCTGGCGGCCGGCGGCCAGTTCCTCGCCAGCTTCTTCACCGCCGCCTACGTCGCCGGCGCCGCCGGCTCGGCGCTGGCCTCGCAGGCCTCGGTGTCGCGCATCCTCTACAGCATGGGCCGCGACGGCATCCTGCCGCGACGGGTGTTCGGCGGTCTTTCGGAGCGTTTCCAGACACCGGTGATCGCGATCCTGGTGGTTTCGCTGATTTCCCTGCTGGCGGTGGTGATCGACCTCACCACCCTGGCCTCGATGATCAGCTTCGGCGCGCTGGTAGCGTTCTCGGCGGTGAACCTGGCGGTGATCCGCAGCTACCTGCTGCTCGACGGCCGCCGCGCCCCGCGCGACCTGCTGCGCTACGGGCTGGTGCCGGCCATCGGCCTGGGCCTGACCCTGTGGCTGTGGACCAGCCTCTCGGCGCTGACCCTGGTGATCGGCCTGGCCTGGTTCGCCGCCGGCCTCGCCTACCTGGCGTTCCATACCGGCGGCTTCCGCCGCAAGGCGCCGAGCGTGACCTTCTCCGAACAGAACTGAGCCCGGGATCCCGACATGCTGACGATCTACAGCGACGACCATCGCCTGCATCACGGCCGCCACGAACTGATCGGCGGCCAGTTCACCCCCTGCTTCGAAAAGCCCAGCCGCGCCGACATGGTCCTCGACCGGATCAGGGCGGTCGGTCTCGGCGATGTCCGCGCGCCACGCGACTTCGGCCTGGAGCCGATCCGCCGGGTGCACAGCGAAGGTTTCGTGCGCTTCCTGCAGAACGCCTGGCAGGACTGGCTGGCCAGCGGCCGCAGCCACGACATGCTGCCGATCGCCTGGCCGACCCGGCGCCTGCGGCAGACGGAGCCGGACAACATCGACGGTCGCCTCGGCTACTACTCCTTCGACGCCGGCGCGCCGATCACCGCCGGCACCTGGCAGGCGATCACCAGTTCGGCCAACGTCGCCCTCAGCGGCCAGTCCGAACTCGCCGGCGGCGCTCGCTCGGTATTTTCGCTCTGCCGCCCGCCAGGCCATCACGCCGCCGCCGACTACATGGGCGGCTACTGCTTCCTCAACAACGCCGCCATCGCCGCCCAGGCCTTCCTCGACCGGGGCGCCGGGCGGGTGGCGATCCTCGACGTCGACTATCACCACGGCAACGGCACCCAGGACATCTTCTACGACCGCGCCGATGTGCTGTTCACTTCGATCCACGGCGACCCGCGCTTCGAGTACCCCTACTTCCTCGGCTACGCCGACGAGAAGGGCAAGGGTGTCGGCGAGGGCTACAACTGCAACTACCCGCTGGCGTCCGGCAGCGACTGGACGACCTGGAGCCTGGCGTTGCAGGCGGCGATCCGCCAGATCCAGGCGTACGCACCGGACGTGCTGGTGGTTTCCCTGGGGGTGGATACCTTCAAGGAGGACCCGATCTCCCAGTTCAGGCTGGACAGCCCGGACTACCTGCGGATGGGCGAGGCGATCGGCAAGCTCGGCCTGGCCACGCTGTTCGTGATGGAAGGTGGCTACGCGGTGGAAGAGATCGGCATCAACGCGGTGAACGTCCTGCAGGGCTTCGAGAACGTGCATCGCTAGGCATTGCAGGTGAACGCAGAACGGCCCGCCGTTCGCAAGGAAGGGCGGGCCGTTTCGGCTGGGCTGGTTACTTCACCACTTCGACGAACTCGACGTCGATCTCGCGGCCGACCAGGTCGCGGTCGACTTCGCCGGTCAGCTTGACCTGGGTCTTGTCGTTGATTTCCATCGGCGGGAAGTCTTCGTCGTCGATCTCGACCTTCATGCTGCCGGTGGCATCGCGGAACTCGTAGATGTCGCCCTTGATGCGCTTGACGATGGTGCCCTGCAGAACCACCGGGGTGTCGTCGGCGGCTTCCAGCGCGGCTTTCACCGTGGTGGTGGTCGGCGTGGCGCCCGGGCCGGTGTAGCCGGCGGCCAGGGTGACGGTGGAGAACAGGCCGATGGCGGCGATCAGGGGCAAGTGACGAAGTTTCATGGGTAACGCCTCGTGTTTGGTTTCGATGGGTCCAGGCTACGAGGCCTTGCTGAAACCAGGCTTAATCGGCGCTTAAGCGAAGCTTAATCGGCATCGCTGGTGGCCAGGCGCTCGCCGCTCTTCTTGCGGAACACGTAGAACAGGTTCGGCTCGCTGACCATGTAGATGGTGCCCTCGTCGTCGATGGCCACCCCTTCGGCGCGCGGGATCCTGCTGTCCAGGCCGTTGAAGCCGCCAAGCAGGCTGATGAAGCTGACCGGCTCGCCCTTCTCGTCCAACTCCAGCAGCAGGTGCGACTCTGCCGACAGCACCAGGGTGTGCCCGGTGCGCGGGTCGACGCTGAGCGCCGAGACATTGCGCATGTACAGGTCGTCGCTCGGCAGCGCGGTCATCGCCCCGCTCAGGCGCGGGCCACCGTCGCTCTTCCAGCTGAACAGGGTCATCGGATCGCGCTCCTTGCTCAGCAGCAGGCGCTGCTGGCGCCGATCCCAGGCGACGCCCTCGAAGCCCTTGTTCTTCTTGCCGAGGTTGCCCAGCGGGAATTCGGCCAGGCTCTTGGTGCTCAGCTCGGCGGTCTGCGGGTCGACGTGGAAGATGGTCAGGGTATTGCGGCGCTCGTCGGTCACCGCGACGTTGCCGTTCTCCAGCACCGCCACGCCTTCGGGATTGCTCAGGCCGAGCAGCGGGATGGTGCGCAGCACGTCGCCGGTGAGCGACAGTTCCACCAGCAGAGGACGCTTGCCGGTGACGGTGAACAGGGTTCTGGTCGCCGGGTTGTAGGCCAGGTCCGAGGTTTCTTCCTCTTCCAGGCCCTGCAACGGCTTGGCGTCGATCACCACCCGGTAGCCCGGCAACCAGATGCTCTCGTCGCGCTGCTGCTGGCTGGCCTGGCTCTCCTTCCACCACAGGCCGGCGCGATCGTCCCAATGCATGATGACGGTCAGTACCACGCCGACGAGCGCGACGAACGCCAGCAGCAGCCAGCGGAAACGGGGAAGCTTGGAGGCAAGGGACATGGGCGAGGCTCGACTTTTTGGCCAGGTGTTTTCATGAGCGTCGCCATGAAAGGGCATTGGCCCCGCCCTGTCAATCGGAGTCCCGGCCAGCCGACCGACAGTCGCTTCCGATGCCGCCCGGGAACAGCCGGCCGCCCATCGGCGGCCGGTTCGTCTCAGAGCACGCGGGTCTCGAAGCGGCTGGCGCCCGGCAACTCGAGGACCAGTTCGTCGCCGCTGTGCAGCGGCCCGACCCCGGACGGCGTGCCGGTCAGCACCACGTCGCCGGCCTGCAGCGAGAAATGCCCGGCGATATGCTGGATCAGCGGCACGATCGGATTGAGCATGTCGCGGCTGTTGCCGTCCTGGCGCACCTCGCCGTTGATGGTCAGGCGGATGCCGATGTCGGTCGGGTCGGGGAACTGGTCGGCATTGACGAACGGCGCCAGCACGCCAGCCCCATCGAAGCTCTTCGCCAGCTCCCAGGGCAGGCCCTTCTCCTTCAGCTTCGCCTGGACCTCGCGCAGGGTCAGGTCCAGCGCCGGCGCATAGCCGGAGATCGCGTCCAGGACCTCTTCGCGATTCGGCTTGCGCGACAGCGGCTTGCCGATCAGCACGGCGATTTCCGCCTCGTAGTGCACCGAACCACGCTCCTGCGGCAGGCTCAACCCGCCGCCCACCGGCACCACGCAGGAGCCGGGCTTGATGAACAGCAGCGGCTCGCTGGGCACCGGGTTGTTCAGCTCCCTGGCATGTTCGGCGTAGTTGCGCCCGACGCAGACCAGCTTGCCCAGGGAAAAGTGGATGGGGGTACCGTCGATATAGTGATGCTGGTAACTCATGTACCGACTCCTGAACGGATGGGAAGGCGTCCGTGACATCCGCCACAGACGAGAAGGGCCGGATGACCGGCCCTCTGCGTTGCGAAACCTGTTACTCGGCGAAGAGCTTGCCGGGGTTCATGATCCCGTTGGGGTCGAACACCGCCTTGAGCGCCTTCATGTAGGCAATTTCGGTTTCCGAGCGGGTGTAGGTCAAGTAGTCGCGCTTGGTCATGCCCACGCCGTGCTCGGCGGAAATCGAGCCGTTGTACTTCTCGACGGTCTCGAACACCCATTTGTTGACGGTCGCGCACTTGGCGAAGAACTCGTCCTTGCCGAGGTTTTCCGGCTTGAGGATGTTCAGGTGCAGGTTGCCGTCGCCGATGTGGCCGAACCACACCACCTCGAAGTCCGGGTAGTTGGCCTCGACGATGGCGTCGATGTCCTTGAGGAAGGCCGGCACCCGGGAAACCGTGACCGAGATATCGTTCTTGTACGGTGTCCAGTGGGAGATGGTCTCCGAGATGTATTCGCGCAGCTTCCACAGGTTCTGCAACTGCTGCTCGCTCTGGCTCATCACCCCGTCCAGCACCCAGCCCTGCTCGACGCAGTGCTCGAAGGTGGCCAGCGCCTCGTTGGCGACCTCCTCGGTGGCCGCCTCGAACTCCAGCAGGGCGTAGAACGGACAGTCGGTCTCGAACGCGCGCGGTACGTCGCCACGGGCCAGGACCTTGGCCAGGGCCTTGTCGGAGAAGAATTCGAAGGCGGTCAGGTCGAGCTTGCTCTGGAAGGCATGCAGCACCGGCATGATCGAGTCGAAGTCGGGCGCGCCGAGGACCATCGCGGTGAGGTTCTTCGGCGTGCGCTCCAGGCGCATGGTCGCCTCGACCACGAAGCCCAGGGTGCCTTCGGCGCCGATGAACAGCTGGCGCATGTCGTAGCCGGTGGCATTCTTGATCAGGTCCTTGTTCAGCTCCAGCAGGTCGCCCTTGCCGGTCACGACCTTCAGGCCGGCCACCCAGTTGCGGGTCATGCCGTAGCGAATGACCTTGATCCCGCCGGCATTGGTGCCGATATTGCCGCCGATCTGGCTGGAGCCGGAGGAAGCGAAGTCAACCGGGTAGTACAGGCCGTTTTCCTCGGCGAAGGTCTGCAACTGCTTGGTCACCACCCCCGGCTGGCAGACCACGGTGCGGTCGAAGGCGTTGAAGTCGAGGATCCGGTTCATGTAGTCGAAGGCCACCACGACCTCGCCGTTGGCCGCCACCGCCGCGGCGGAGAGCCCGGTACGCCCGCCCGACGGGACCAGACCGACCTTGTGCTGGTTGGCCCAGCGGACGATCGCCTGGACCTGCTCGACGCTCTTGGGGAACACGATGGCCAGCGGCGCCGGGGCGAAATGCTTGGTCCAGTCCTTGCCGTAGGAGTCCAGGGAGGCGGCGTCGTCGAGCAGCTTGCCAGGCTCGACCAGGGGCTTGAGCGATTCGATCAGGGCTTCGCGGGTCATTCGGGAACTCTCAAATGGTTCATGGTCGTCCTGAGAACAACTCAGGTCGCAACCGGGCAAGGAAAAGGGAGAACATGCTAGCATACGCCCCCCGCGCTTAGTGCCTCCGGGCGCCGACTCGCGGGAGCCGGCCAGCGCCGGCCGGACCCGCTTCGCGCAGTTCGCTTTCCAGCCACTTCCTCCGGGACAACAGGTTTACGCAGATGAGCAAGACCTCTCTCGACAAGAGCAAGATCAAGTTCCTTCTTCTCGAAGGTGTCCACCAGAACGCCGTGGACACGCTGAAGGCCGCCGGCTACACCAACATCGAGTACCTCAAGACCGCGCTTTCCGGCGACGAGCTGAAGGAAAGGATCGCCGACGCGCACTTCATCGGCATTCGCTCCCGCACTCAGCTGACCGAAGAGGTCTTCGACTGCGCGAAGAAACTGATCGCGGTCGGCTGCTTCTGCATCGGCACCAACCAGGTCGACCTCAACGCCGCCCGCGAACGCGGCATCGCCGTGTTCAACGCGCCCTACTCGAACACCCGCTCTGTGGCTGAGCTGGTGCTGGCCGAAGCGATCCTGCTGCTGCGCGGCATCCCGGAAAAGAACGCCTCCTGCCATCGCGGCGGCTGGATCAAGAGCGCGGCGAACTCTTTCGAGATTCGCGGCAAGAAGCTCGGTATCGTCGGCTACGGCTCGATCGGCACCCAACTCTCGGTGCTCGCCGAGGCCCTGGGCATGCAGGTGTTCTTCTACGACACGGTGACCAAGCTGCCGCTGGGCAACGCCGTGCAGATCGGCAGCCTGCACGAACTGCTGGGCATGTCCGACATCGTCTCGCTGCACGTCCCCGAGCTGCCTTCCACCCAGTGGATGATCGGCGAGAAGGAAATCCGCGCGATGAAGAAGGGCGGCATCCTGATCAACGCCGCGCGCGGCACCGTGGTCGAGCTGGACCACCTGGCCGCCGCGATCAAGGACGAGCACCTGATCGGCGCCGCCATCGACGTGTTCCCGGTCGAGCCGAAATCCAACGACGAGGAATTCGCCAGCCCGCTGCGCGGCCTGGACCGGGTGATCCTGACCCCGCACATCGGCGGCTCCACCGCCGAGGCACAGGCCAACATCGGCCTGGAAGTGGCGGAGAAGCTGGTCAAGTACAGCGACAACGGCACCTCGGTGTCCTCGGTCAACTTCCCCGAAGTGGCCCTGCCGTCGCACCCGGGCAAGCACCGCCTGCTGCACATCCATGCCAACATCCCCGGCGTGATGAGCGAGATCAACAAGGTCTTCGCCGACAACGGCATCAACGTTTCCGGCCAGTACCTGCAGACCAACGAGAAGGTCGGCTACGTGGTGATCGACGTCGACGCCGAATATTCCGACCTGGCCCTGGAGAAGCTCCAGCAGGTCAACGGCACCATCCGCAGCCGCGTGCTGTTCTGAAGGCAGCGGCAAGCGGAAAGGAAAAAGGAGGCCAGCGGCCTCCTTTTTTCGTTTCCGTCACTTGACGGTAACGGTGATCTTCTCCGACTCCACGGTCGGATCCAGCGGCACGTGGTTCTTGTCGCCCACCAGCAGCTGCAGGGTGTGCTTGCCCGGCGGCAGGGTGATCTCGGTTTCGGTCTGGCCCTTGCCGAAATGACGGATGTTGTCGGTCATCGGCAGCGGCAGGTTCATCGCCGGCTGCTCCTTGAGGTCCACCAGCAGGTGGTGGTGTCCGGTATCCGGCATGTCGACGCCGGCCGGCGCCACGCCCATGCCCTTCAGGCCGAACTTCACGGTGAAGGTCTTGTCGACGGTTGCACCATCGGCCGGCGTGATGAAATACACTTTCGCCCCTTCGGGTGCCTTCGTGCGGGGCAGGTCGGCAGCCATCAGGCTGGCGGATGCGCCGAACATCAGGGCGGCTAGACCGAGGCAAGGCAATGTCACTCTCATGGGAGTCTCCTGTTTTCACTTCCGTTAGCACCGGGAAACGCCACTGGACGGAATTTCCCCGGCACTTTCCGTGCCTTTCGCATCAGGGAAAGGCATCGCTGGCACAGCGATTTTCGTTGCGAAGCCCGTCGTAGAGCGGCGCTTGCGCACATAATCCAGGCCAAAGCCCGCAACCTCTGGAAAGACCGCATGCAACCCAGTAGGTTCGCGATTGTCCAGGACGCGGGCCCGGCTAAGCTGAACGAACAGCATAGGCCCGACCGACGTTCATTCCCACCCGAGGAGTACTACATGCGATTTCTGCCCCGCCTGCTGATGCTGGTTTCCCTGGCCGCTCCGCTGGCCCACGCCGAACTGCTCGACGATGTCCACCAGCGCGGCGCCCTGCGCATCGCCCTGGAAGGCACCTATCCACCGTTCAACTTCAAGCAGGGTGGCAAGCTCACCGGCTTCGAGACCGAACTGGGCGAACTGCTGGCGGCCGAGCTGAAGGTCAGGCCGGAATTCGTCACCACCGAATGGAGCGGCATCCTCGCCGGCCTGCAGAGCGGCAAGTACGACATCGCCCTGAACCAGGTCTCGGTCAACGAGCAGCGGCGCAAGGTCTTCGACTTCAGCGCGCCGTACACCATCTCCAGCGCCCAACTGATCGTGCGCGCCGACGAGACCCGCCAGTTCAAGTCGCTGGAAGACCTCAAGGGCCTCAAGCTCGGCGTCGGCCAGGGCACCAACTACGCTGATCTGGCGAAGTCGGTGGCCGGGGTCAACGTGCGCACCTATCCGGGCGCCCCGGAGTACCTGCAGGACCTGGCCAGCAAGCGCATCGACGCGGCGCTCAACGACCGCCTGCTGATCCCCTTCGCCATCCGCGAGGCCAGGCTGCCGGTCAAGCCCGGCGCGGCGGTGGGACCGGTGGCGAACATGGCGATTCCCTACCGGAAGAACAATCCGAAGTTCGGCGAAGCGCTGGACGCGGCGCTGGAAAAACTCAAGGCCGACGGCCGCTTCGCCAGGCTGTCGGAAAAATGGTTCGGTCTGGACGTCAGCCAGCCGCCGAAGTGAATCCCCGCCCGAACGGGCGGGAAGCGGCCGCGCTTCCGGGGCGCGGTCGTCGTGTTTGTCGATGGAGTGTTGAATGAATTCGCTGCAGAAACTGCTCGAATGGCTGGCCAACCTGGTCGAGCTGCTCGGGATGGCCTGGCCCTTCCTGCTCCAGGGTGCGATGTATACCGTGCTGTTCGCCGCGGTATCGATGGTGCTGGGGCTGGTACTCGGCTTCAGCGTCGCCGTGGTCCGGGTTACCAAGGTACCGCTGGTGTCGCAGATCGCCGCGGTGTACGTCAGCGCCTTCCGCGGTACGCCGCTGCTGGTGCAGATCTTCGTCCTGTACTACGGCCTGCCGAGCGTCGGCATCGAGTTCACCCCGGTCACCGCGGGCATCCTGGCGCTGACCCTGAACGTCGCAGCCTACCTCTCCGAATCCATGCGCGGAGCGATCCTCGGCATCGACAAGGGGCAGTGGGAAGCCGGGCTGTCGGTCGGCCTCACCTGGGGCCAGACCCTGTGGAACATCATCACCCCGCAGGCCCTGCGCCTGGCGGTGCCGAGCCTGTCGAACAGCCTGATCAGCCTGATCAAGGACACCTCGCTGATCTCGGTGATCACGGTGACCGAGCTGATGCTGGCGACCAAGGAGGTCATCGCCGAGACCTTCCAGCCACTGCCGCTGTACCTGGCCGCCGCCGGGATCTACTGGCTGCTCTCGGCACTCTTCGAGCGCGTGCAGAAGGCCCTGGAAAACCGCCTGACCGCGCCGCTGCGGCGCTGAGCGCTCAGCCGCCGGCGTCGAGACCGGCCAGGCAGACCGCCGCGCGATCCAGTTCGTCCTCGTTGAAGACCAGCACGCCCATGCGCTTGAGGGCGGCGGCGGTGACGCCCTCGCCGGCGACCCGGCTGCCGTTGAAGCGGCCGTCGTAGTTCTCCAGGTTGCCGCAGGAAGGGCTGCGCGCCTTGAGCACGGCCATGCGGATGTCGTGACGGCGGACCAGTTGCACGGCGACCTCGGCGCCGAGCAGGAATGCCTCGCTGACATCCTCGCCGTCGACGGTGAGCACCTGGTTCAGCCGGTCCAGCACTTCGCCGCCCTGGCCGCCGGGGATTTCCGCCGGCGGGCGGGGCGTCGGCAGGCCACCGGCGACTTCCGGGCAAAGCGCGACGATCCGCCCCTGCGCCTGCCAGCGCGAGAGCAGGTCGAACGGGCCGTGGCTGCCACCGTCGTAGCGCACCAGGTGGCCCAGCAGGCAACGGCTGACCAGAACCTTCTGCATGAATGCTCCACCCCCTTTGACAGGCACACAGAGTAGCCCGGCGCCCAGCGATGGTCACGCCCGGTAACAGTCCCTGGGAGAACCCGGGGAGACGCTCCCTCGAGCGAACCGGAGCCAGACTCCCGGGTAACGTTCCAGGGCACGGCTGGCGGGGCCTGGCGGTTTTTTGCCGATCCTTAGGATAGAACTGCCGGCGGCCCATGGCGAACCGCCGCGGGCCCGCGCAGACTGGCCTCCCGCGCAACCGCGAAGGATCCGCCGACCATGTTCCCCACCCGCTCGCTCCTGCCGTACCTCCTGGCCTCCGCCCTGCTGGCCAGCGGCGCCAGCCAGGCCGCCATGGAGGCCCTGGACAACCACAGCCTCAGCCAGGTCACCGGCCAGGCCGGGATCAACCTGCGCCTGGACCTGCGCGCCGGCGCGGCCAGGGTCGCCTGGGTGGACGACGGCGGCAGCCTGTCGCTGCGCAACCTGGTGATCGACAACGGCTGCGCGAAAGCCGGCGACTGCCCGGACGGGCGCGGCGGCAACATCCCGCTGGGCGCCGCCCAGCTCGGCCTGAGCCTGCCGATCTTCGGCGTCGAGCAGCCGACCCTGGCACTGGACGTGACCACCGGCAGCGGCGGCAGGCAGCAACTGGCGATCAGCCTGCCGGACCTCGCCACCATCAACGACCAGCTGATCGCCAGCGGCCTGCCGGCACAGCGCATCCGCCTGCGGATAGCCAGCGACCTGTACATCGGCGAGAACTCGATCGGCCGCCTCGAACTGCGCGACATCACCGACCTGCGCGGCACGCTCAAGGTCTGGGGGCACTGAGGCGCCGCCCAGGCTCAGGGCAACAGCAGGGGCGACTCGTCGCGCCGGCGGAACCAGCCGGTCAGGGACAACCGGTCACGGCTGGCCGGCAGGACTTCGTGCTCGGTGCCGGCGGACATGAACACCACCAGGCTACCGCCCGTCGGCTGGATATCCAGCTGCCGCCCCGGCAGGTGCAGGCGTAGCGCGCCGCCATGCTCGGGCAGCCAGGCGTCGTTGAGGTAGAGGACGGCGGAAACGGTGCGCGCGTCATCGTCGCGGAAGCGGTCGACATGTTTCTGGTAGTAGGCGCCCGGCGGGTACAGCGCGAAATGGCACTCGAAGTCCTCGAGGCCGAGGAACAGCGAGGCGTTGAGTGCCTGCCGGAGACTGTCCATCACCCCCAGGTACTCGTCGCAGGCCGCGGATTCACCGGGCTCCAGCCATTGCGTGAGGTCGCCGCGGATACCTTCGCGGATCACCTGGCCGTCGCCGCGGCCGATCGCCGCCGGGGTCAGTTCGCCGGCGCAGGCGCGGCTGCGGCACTCTTCGGCCAGTCTGGTGGTCAGACGCTCAGGCATGAAGACGCTCTGGTGCGACCAGCCCTGGTCGACCAGTTCATCGACGATGCGCTGCAGGAGTGGATGATCGACGTTGATGTGCATCGTCCATTCTAGCGTGCCGCCCGGGTGTCTCGACAAGCGGTCCGCTGCATGTCGACAATAGCGCCCCATGGACGGCACCACCCGAACGACGAGGCTTTCGCCGCCAAAGGAGTATCAATGCGCGCCCTGCTCGCCTTCGCTTTACTGCTGGTTGGTCTGCCCGCCCTGGCCGACCCCTATCAACGCCTGTACCAGGCCGCTGGCTGGCCCGACCAGCGCGCGCATTTCAGCGATGCCCTGGACGCGGCGCAGAAGCGCTACCAGGACAAGCTGCCGCCGGCGCTCTACCAGACCCTGGTGGACAACAGCAATCGTCGCTTCGCCCCGGCCGAGGTCGACCGGCGCGCGCTCAACGGCCTGCGCGAGAACCTGCCGGACAGCGCCAATCCACTGAACTTCTTCGAGTCGCCGCTGGGGCGCAAGGTGGTCGCCGCCGAGGTCCTCGCCACCCGCCGCGACCAGTTGCTACAGCACAGCAACGGCCTGCCGCGGCAGACCGCCAGCGAGCCGCGCCGCGCCCTGGTCAAGCGCCTGGCCCAGGTCCTCCCGGCGCGCGAGGCCGGCGCGGAAGTCAGCCTGGCCCTGGCCGGGGTCGCCGCCGACAGCCTCAGCCAGATGCTTCCGGGGCTGCCCGGCCTGCTTGGCGGCGGACAGACCGGCCAGTTGCTGGAGGGCCAGCGCCAGCGTCTGGTGCAGCAGATCGGCGCGGACCTGGAGAACACCCTGCTGTATGTCTACCGCGGCCTCTCCGACACGGAGCTCACCCAGTACGTGAGCTTCGCCGAATCGCCCGCCGGGCGCAGCTACTACCAGGCGGCCCTGGCCGCGCTGAAAGCCGGCCTGGCGGTGGACCAGTCGGTCGCCCAGTGATCGACGCGGGGCCTGCGGGTCAGGCCCCCAGCGCGTCGCTCAGGAAATCGAAATAGCGCCGCCGCAACCCCTCGCTTTCGTTCGCCAGGTGATGGCGCGCCTCATCCAGCAACAGTATCCGCGGCTCGTCGAATTTCTCCCGCAGCACCTTCAGGCCATGGCGCCAGTCCACCGTCTCGTCGGCCTCGCCCTGCACCACCAGGGGACTCAGGGCGCGCCGAGGCGCCCGCTCGATGCGCGGCACCCAGCGGGTCAGCGCACCGACCCAGGCGGTCGGCAGGGTGCGCGGCTGCAACGGATCGTGCTCGCGGAGGAAGTCGAGGAAGCGCGGGTCGCTGGAGTTCTCCGAGAAGCGCCGCGGGATCGAGTCGACGAACGGGCTCAGCAGGCGGTAGCTGAGCTTCGACCAGCCCCAGGCGCGCGGACGCACCAGCGGCGCCATAAGGATGGTCTCGCCCAGTTCGGGACGCTCGCCGCCATGCAGCAGGTAGTCCAGCAGGATCGCCCCGCCGGTGCTTTGTCCGCACAGGTGCCAGGGCTGCGGCAGGGCGAGTTCGGCGGCCTGGCCCAGGAGGCCCTTGAACACCGCCTGGTATTCGGCGAAGTCGCGGATGCTGGCGCGCTCGCCTTCGGACAGGCCATGCCCAGGCAGGTCGCAGGCGAGCACCGAGAAGCCCATGCCCAGCGCCCAGTCGACCACGTGCCGGTACAGCCCCATGTGGTCGTAATAGCCATGCATCAGCAGCAGGCTACCGCGCGCCTCCGGCAGCAGCCAGGCCTGTACCGCCAGGCGGCGCCCGTCGACCAGCATGCTGCCGAGCCGCGCTCGCAGGTCCGGATGGCGGGCGCGCAGGTCCAGGCCGTAGTAGGCCTGGTAGGCGAGGACAGCGGCATCCGCCTCGGCCGCGGCCAAGGGTCGCAGGTGCTGGCGCAGGTAATCGGGGTTGAAGGCTTCTGACATCGGCGATTCCGGGCTGGGGACTATAGGTGGCCGGGCCACGGGCGAAACCCTGGGATATTCAGCTGCGCGCGAACACATGGCAAGCTTGGCACCCGTTTTCCGTGTGAACGCCATGACTCCCCGCCGCAAGACGCTCCTCGTCAGCCTCGTCGGCCTGCTCTGGGCCGGCGGCCTGCTCACCGCCTACTGGTGGTTCGAGATCCGCTACATCCGCCCGTTCAGCGAGCAGACCACCCTGTTCTCCGGCGACAGCCTGCGCCTGCCTGCCGGGCTGGCCGGGCCGGGCCCGATCCGCCTGGTGCATTTCTGGGACCCGGCCTGTCCCTGCAACGTCGGCAACCAGCAGCATCTCGGCGAGCTGATCGAGCGCTTCGCCGGCCAGGGCGTGGAGTTCCACGTCCTGCAGAAGCCCGGCAGCCAGGGCCGCCTGCCGGACAACCTGGCCGCCCTGCGTCCCCTCGCCGGCCTGCCCGGTTCCGAGCAACTGCCGGCCAGCCCGGCCGTGGCGATCTGGGACCGCGACGGCCGCCTGGCCTACTTCGGCCCCTATAGCGAAGGCGCGGTATGCACCTCCAGCAACAGCTTCATCGAGCCGATCCTCGAGGCGCTGCTGCAAGGCCGCCCGGTGAACGCCACCCATACCCTCGCCGTGGGCTGCTATTGCCCCTGGGCCGGGGAAAAAGACTGACCTGGCTCAAGGCCAGGCTTTCGGCAGAGGGCACGGGCCGGCGCAGCGGCTACACTGCCCGGGTCGGTCCACGAAGGGCCGTTTCCGAACCAAGGAGTCGCTGCATGTCCCTACGCCCCACCCTCGCCCTGCTCGCCGCCCTCGTCAGCCTGCCGCTGATGGCCGCCCAGAACGATCCGCAGCCCAGCAGCAAGGAACTGATGAAGGAACACCAGGCGCAGATCCAGAACGACCTGGCCGACGTCGACTACAAGCGCAAGCGCATCGTCGAAGCCAACATGAACCTCACCGACCAGGAAGGCGAGAAATTCTGGCCGATCTACAACACCTACCGCACCGAGTCGGACAAGCTCAGCAAGGAAACCCTCAAGCTGCTGCTGGACTACGCGCAGGCCTACAACAGCGGCAACGTCACCGACGACCAGGCGAGCAAGCTGATCGACCGCGTCGAGGAGCTCCAGGAAGACCGCCTGGAACTGCGCGACAAGTACGTCAAGCGCATCGCCAAGAACGTCTCGCCCAAGCGCGCCATGCGCTTCCTGCAGATCGAGATCCAGCTCGACGCCATCGCCACCCTGGAGATCGGCCGTCAGGTGCCGCTGGTCGAATAATCCTTCTCCTCCCTCGCCAGCCGCGCCCTGTACTGTTCAGGGGGCGCGGCGTACCAGCGGCGGAAGGCCCGGTAGAACGGCGACAGCTCGGCGAAGCCACAGGCCTTGGCCACTTCGCGGATCGCGCTGCCGGCCCGCAGCATTTCGCCGGCGCGCTGCCGGCGGACCTCCTCGCGCACCTGGCGGAAGCTCGCCCCGCCGGCGGCCAGCGCGCGTTGCAGCGCGCCGGCGCCCAGACCCAGCTCGGCCGCGCACTGGCGCATGCCGTAGCCCTCGCCCAGGCGCAGTTCGACCAGGTAGCGCACGCGATTGAGCAGGCGGTTCTCGCTGAGCTCGCGGCTCTGCTCTTCCGCGTGACGGGTAAGCAGCGCATGCATGTCCGGATTGGCGTTGCGCGACGGTCGCCGGAGCAGCGCGGCGGGGAACAGCAGCGCGTCGTGCTCGCGGGAAAACAGCGGCAACCGGCCGAACAGCCGGCGGTGCTCGCCGAGGCGGGCCGGCGCCGGATGGCGGAACTCGATGCGTTCGGCGACGAACTCGTCGTCGCTGATCAGCGCCAGCAGCTTGAGGAACAGCAGCATCAGGCATTCGATCTGCTGGCGCAGCGAGGCATGGCCCAGGTAGTTGATGTCGAGGATCAGCCTGGCCGAATCCCCTAAGACCTCGAGGCGCGCGGCGAAACCACCGGAGAGTATGTGCTGGAAACGCACGAAGCTGCGCAGAGCCTCCTCCAGATCGCGCGCGGACAGCAGCAGGTAGCCGACCACATCGAGCAGGCGCGGCTTCATCGCCTCGCCCAGGTGCAGGCCGATGTCGGCATCGCCGGTCACCGCCGCCAGTTCGGTCCAGAACAACGGGGCGTTGTCGTGCACCAGGCGGCCACCCAGGACCGGTGGCGGCAGCGGCGTGCGCCGGTAGACGCTGCGATAGACCCGGGTCGGGTCCAGGCCGAGGGCGTCGAAGGCTTCGTACAACAGGCGCCGCAACGTGGCGGAATGGGTCAGGGGACTGGTGGACGGGTCGTCCTGCATGGCGGCTCCTCGTGATTGACCAAAGACTTCCAGGCTCCGAGCATTCGGTCAATGCCGCGCGTCGATGGCATCCGCAGAATGCTCGCCACTACAACAAGGAGAAAGGTCCGATGAAACGCACCCTGACCGTGATCGCCGTGGCGGTAGCCGCCGCGGCCGCCGGCGCCGCCTGGTATCTCCATGCCAAGCAGCCGGTGCGCAGCGGCTCGCTGGCCCTGGCCCACCTGCAGGCGCCGGTCGACGTGCGCTACGACGAGCGCGGCGTGCCGCACCTGTACGCGCAGAACCAGACCGACCTCTACCGCGCCCTCGGCTACGTGCACGCCCAGGACCGCCTGTTCCAGATGGAAATGCTGCGGCGCCTGTCGCGCGGCGAACTGGCCGAGGTACTCGGCCCCAGGCTGGTGGACACCGACCGGCTGTTCCGCACCTTGCGCATCCGCGACCACGCCGCCGCGTACAGCGCGCGCCAGGACAAGCAGTCGCAGCCGTGGAAGGTGCTGGAGGCCTACCTCGACGGGGTCAACCAGTTCCAGGAAAACAACCCCGCTCCGCTCGAATTCGACCTGCTGGGCATACCCAGGCGTCCCTTCACCCCCGAGGACACCCTGAGCATCGCCGGCTACATGGCCTACAGCTTCGCCGCCGCGTTCCGCACCGAGCCGGCGCTGACCTATGTGCGCGACGAACTGGGCGGTGACTACCTGCGCATCTTCGACCTCGACTGGCATCCGCAGGGCGTGCTGACGCCCTCCAGCGCACTGGGCGCCGGCGACTGGCAGGACCTCGGCGCCCTCGCCCGTCTCAGCCAGCAGGCCCTGGAGGACGCCGGCCTGCCGCAGTTCGAAGGCAGCAACGCCTGGGTCGTCGCCGGCAGCCGCAGCGCCAGCGGCAAGCCGTTGCTGGCCGGCGACCCGCACATCCGCTTCGCCGCGCCAGCGGTGTGGTACGAGGCCCAGCTGAGCGCGCCCGGCTTCGAGCTCTACGGCCATCACCAGGCGCTCAACCCCTTCGCCTCGCTGGGCCACAACCGCGCGTTCGGCTGGAGCCTGACCATGTTCCAGAACGACGACCTCGACCTGATCGCCGAGAAGGTCAACCCGGACAACCCCAACCAGGTCTGGTACCAGGGCAAGTGGGTCGACCTGCAGAGCGAGGAGCAGGAAATCGCGGTCAAGGGCGCCGCGCCGGTGAAGCTCACCCTGCGCCGCTCGCCCCACGGTCCGATCGTCAACGACGCGCTCGGCGCCAGCTCCGGCAAGACCCCGATCGCCATGTGGTGGGCCTTCCTCGAGAGCGAGAACCCGGTGCTCGACGCCTTCTACGAGCTGAACCGCGCCGACACCCTGGCCAAGGCCCGCGCGGCGGCCTCGAAGATCCATTCGCCGGGGCTCAACCTGGTCTGGGCCAACGCCGCCGGCGACATCGGCTGGTGGGCCTCGGCGGCACTGCCGAAGCGGCCGGAGGGAGTGAATCCGAGTTTCATCCTCGATGGCAGCCAGGGCGAGGCGGACAAATCCGGCTTCTATCCCTTCGCCGACAATCCACAGGAAGAAAACCCGGCGCGCGGCTACATCGTCTCCGCCAACTTCCAGCCGGTGCCGGCCAACGGCCGGCCGATCCCCGGCTACTACAACCTGGCCGACCGCGGCCAGTGGCTGGATGCGCAACTGGCCGATCGCAGCGTGAAGTGGAACCTGGACAACAGCCGCGCGTTGCAGCTCGGCAACCGCACCGGCTACGCGCCGCGCCTGCTCGCACCGTTGCTGCCGGTGCTGCGCGAGGCGGTCGACGACGCCGAAGGCAAGCGTCTGGTCGAGCAACTGGCGGCCTGGAAGGGCGACTACCCGGTCGACTCGACCGCCGCCACGCTGTTCAACCAGTTGCTGTTCCAGATCGCCGAGGGCGCCTTGCACGACGAATTGGGCGATGCCTTCTTCGACAACCTGATCGCCACCCGCGCCATCGACAGCGCGCTGCCACGACTGGCCGCCGACGCCGACTCCCCCTGGTGGGACGACCGCCGCACAGAGCGCCGGGAAAGCCGCGCGGATATCGTCAAGGCCGCCTGGGCCGCCTCCCTCGCGCACCTGCGCGGCACCCTCGGCAACGACCCGTCCGGCTGGCTGTGGGGCAAGGCGCACACCCTGACCCACGAGCACGCGCTGGGCCAGCAGCCGCTGCTCAGGCGCCTCCTCAACGTCGGCCCGTTCGCCGCCCCCGGCACCCACGAAGTGCCGAACAACCTGTCGGCGAAGATCGGTCCGGCCCCCTGGCCGGTCACCTACGGCCCCTCGACCCGGCGCCTGATGGACTTCGCCGACCCGGCCCACAGCCTCGGCATCAACCCGGTCGGGCAGAGCGGCGTGCCCTTCGATGGCCACTACGACGACCAGGCCGAAGCCTACATCGAGGGCCACTACCTGCCGCAGCACTATGAGGAAAACGAGGTGAAGGCGAACAGCAAGGGCGTGCTGGTGCTGGAGCCGAAGCGCTGAGCCGGCCGGCGTGGAGTAGGGCGAGTAACCGCATGGTGGTTGTCCGCCGGATACAACGGGGTATCGGCGGATAACGCCTCGGGCGTTATTCGCCCTACGGAGCGTAGCCAGGCATTTCCCGCCACCGACGCCACAATGAAAAAGGCCACCCGAAGGTGGCCTTTTCTTTTCCGGCGGCAGGCTCAGGCCGGGGTCGGCGAGCCTTTCTGCCAGTCGCTGGCGGTCTCTTCCATCGCCTGCTGGATCGCCCGGCGACGCCGCTCCTCGGCCTGGCGGGTGAAGTACCAGGCAAGGAAGGTGAACAACGAGACGCTCAGCAGGATCAGGCTGGCCACCGCGTTGATCTCCGGCTTCACGCCCAGGCGCACGGCGGAGAAGACTTCCATCGGCAGGGTGGTCGAGCCGGGGCCGGAGACGAAGCTGGCCAGCACCAGGTCGTCCAGCGACAGGGCGAAGGACATCATGCCGCCGGCCGCCAGCGAGGGCGCGATCATCGGGATGGTGATCAGCAGGAACACCTTCCACGGCTTGGCGCCCAGGTCCATCGCCGCCTCCTCGATCGACAGGTCGAGTTCACGCAGGCGCGCCGACACCACCACCGCCACGTAGGACGAGCAGAAGCTGGTGTGGGCGATCCAGATGGTGACGATACCCCGCTCCTGCGGCCAGCCAATCAGTTGCGCCATGGCCACGAACAGCAGCAGCAACGACAGGCCGGTGATCACTTCCGGCATCACCAGCGGTGCGGTGACCATGCCACCGAACAGCGTGCGGCCGCGGAAGCGCGGGATGCGGGTGAGGACGAAGGCCGCCAGGGTCCCGAGGATCACCGAGGAGAACGCCGTGTAGAAGGCGATCTCCAGGGAGCGGCCGACCGAACTGACCAGCTGGGTGTTGTCCAGCAGACCGACGTACCACTTCACCGACCAGCCGCCCCACACCGTCACCAGCTTGGAGGCGTTGAACGAGTAGATCACCAGGATCAGCATCGGCAGGTAGATGAAGAGCAGGCCGACGATCAGCATGACGTTGGAGAAATTCCAGCGCTTCATACCTTGCCCTCCAGTTCTTTAGCCACGCTTCTGGATGGAGAGCCTGTTGAACGGGATACGGAGCGGGATACGCTGTACTGGCTCATACCTTGCCCTCCAGTTCTTTAGCCATGCTTCTGGATGGAGAGCCTGTTGAACAGGATGAAGAGCAGAATACGTGGTGCTGGCTCATACCTTGCCCTCCAGTTCTTTAGCCTGGTTCTTGTTGAACAGGATGATCGGGATGATCAGGATCGCCAGCATCACCACCGCCAGGGCGGACGCTACCGGCCAGTCGCGGTTGTTGAAGAACTCCTGCCAGAGCACCTTGCCGATCATCAGGGTCTCGGGGCCGCCGAGCAGTTCCGGGATGACGAACTCGCCCACCGCGGGGATGAACACCAGCATGCAGCCGGCGATGATGCCGTTCTTCGACAGCGGCACGGTGATCTTCCAGAAGCTGGTGAAGTTGCGCGCGCCCAGGTCGGATGCGGCTTCCAGCAGGCTCGGGTCGTGCTTCACCAGGTTGGCGTAGAGCGGCAGGATCATGAACGGCAGATAGGAATAGACGATGCCGATGTACACCGCGACGTTGGTGTTGAGGATGGTCAGCGGCTCGCTGATGATCCCCAGCCCCATCAGCACGCTGTTGAGCAGGCCGTTGTTGGAAAGGATGCCCATCCAGGCATAGACCCGGATCAGGATCGCCGTCCAGGTCGGCATCATGATCAACAGCAGCAGGACCGTCTGCGTCGACTGGCTGGAGCGGGCGATGGCGTAGGCCATCGGGTAGCCCACCAGCAGGCAGATCAGGGTGCTGATGAAGGCCATCTTCAGCGAGCCGAGGTAGGCGTCGATGTAGAGCGGGTCGTCGGTCAGCATCAGGTAGTTGCCGAGGTTCAGCAGCACCTGCAGCTGCTGGTCGGCGTAGGCGAAGATCTCGGTGTAGGGCGGGATGGCCACGTCCGCTTCCGCCAGGCTGATCTTCAGCACGATGGCGAAGGGCAGCAGGAAGAACAGGAAGAGCCACAGGAACGGCACCCCGATGACCGCATGCCGCCCACCGGGCATGCGCTTTTTCAGGCTGTTGGCGAATTTCATGACTGCAGTACCACGCCGCTGTCGTCGTACCAGCTGATGTACACCGACTGGTCCCAGGTCGGCCGTGCGACGTGGCGCTCGGCGTTGGCCATGAAGGCCTGGACGATCATCCCCGAAGCCAGCTTGATGTAGTACACCGAGTGGCCGCCGAGGTAGGCGATGTCATAGACGGTGCCCTGCGCCCAGTTGTGCCCGGGGTGTTCCAGGTTGTCCGGCTTCTGCGCGCTGATCATCACTTTCTCCGGCCGCAGCGCGTAGGTGATGCGCTTGTCCTCGGCGCGGGTGCTGATGCCGTGGCCGATGTAGATCGGGTTCTCCAGTTGCGGGCAGGCGATCACCGCATGGTCCTGCACGTCCTCCACCAGCACGCCGTCGAACAGGTTGACGTTGCCGATGAACTCGCAGACCAGGCGGCTCGCCGGGGTTTCGTAGATGTCCATCGGGCTGCCGATCTGCTCGATGCAGCCCAGGTGCATGATGGCGATGCGCTGGGCCATGGTCATGGCCTCTTCCTGGTCGTGGGTCACCATCACGCAGGTCACGCCGACGCGCTCGATGATCTCCACCAGTTCCAGTTGCATCTGCGAGCGCAGCTTCTTGTCCAGCGCGCCCATCGGCTCGTCGAGCAGCAGCAGCTTCGGCCGCTTGGCCAGCGAGCGCGCCAGGGCCACCCGCTGGCGCTGGCCGCCGGAGAGCTGGTGCGGCTTGCGCTTGGCGTACTGGGTCATGTGCACCAGCTTGAGCATCTCCGCCACGCGCTCGTCGATCTCGGCCTTCGGCAGGCCGTCCTGCTTGAGGCCGAAGGCGATGTTCTGCGCCACGCTCATGTGCGGGAACAGCGCATAGGACTGGAACATCATGTTGATCGGCCGCTCGTAGGGCGGCAGGTCGGTGATGTCCTGGCCATCGAGGAAGATCCGCCCCTCGGTGGGTCGCTCGAAGCCGGCGAGCATGCGCAACAGGGTGGATTTACCCGAGCCGGAGCCGCCGAGCAGGGCGAAGATCTCGCCCTTGTTGATGGTCAGGGACACGGTGTCCACCGCCAGCGTCTCGTCGAACTGCTTGGTTACCCGGTCGATCTTTACCAGCACCTCTTTCGGCTGCTGGCTGCCCTCTAGGGCTTTCTTGTAGGCACCGGAGGCTATCGCCATTACCACAACTCCCAAGTCGTTGATGCCCGGTTCACGCTACCGGGCGGAATTTGAACTTATTTGCCGGTCTTGATCCGGGTCCAGGTGCGGGTCTGCAGGCGCAGCACCTTGGCCGGCAGCACAGCGGAAACGTAGGCCTTGTCGAGCACGGCCTGCGGCGGATACACCTCCTCGTTGTCGCTGACGCTCTTGTCCATCAGCGGGCGAGCCCCCGGTACCGCGTTGGCGTAGCCGACGTAGTCGCTGACCTTGGCGATCACTTCCGGACGCAGCAGGTAGTCGATGAACGCATAGGCGTTGTCGGCGGCCTTGGCGTCGGCGGGAATCGCCATCAGGTCGAACCACAGGTTGGCGCCTTCCTTGGGAATCACGTACTGGATGTCGATGCCCTTGCCGGCCTCCTCGGCGCGGGCGGCCGCCTGGAAGACGTCCCCGGAATAGCCGAAGGCGACGCAGATGTTGCCGTTGGCCAGGTCGGAAATGTACTTGGAGGAGTGGAAGTAGCTGACGTAGGGACGCACCTTCGTCAGTACCTCCTCGGCCTTCTTGTACTCCTTCGGGTCGTGCGTGTTGGGATCCAGCCCCAGGTAGTTGAGGGCGGCGGGCAGCATCTCGTCGCCGCTGTCCATGAAGGCCACGCCGCACTTGGCGAGCTTCTTCATGTTCTCCGGCTCGAAGAGGATCGCCCAGGAGTCGATCGGCTGGTCGCCGAGCACTTCCTTGACCTTGGCCACGTTGTAGCCGATGCCGTTGGTGCCCCACAGGTAGGGCACCGCGTACTGGTTGCCCGGATCGCTGACTTCCAGCTGCTTGAGCAGCGCCGGGTCGAGGTTCTTCCAGTTCGGCAGCTTGCTCTTGTCCAGCTTCTGGAAGGCGCCGGCCTGGATCTGCTTGCCGAGGAAGTTGTTCGATGGCACCACGATGTCGTAGCCGGAATGCCCGGATACCAGCTTGCCCTCCAGGGTCTCGTTGGAGTCGAAGACGTCGTAGCTGACGTCGATCCCGCTCTCCTTGGTGAAGTCCTTGAGGGTGGTCGGAGCGATGTAATCGGTCCAGTTGTAGATGTGCAGGCTCTTCTTCTCCGCCTGTACGGGGCCCGCGATCGCCGCGGCCAGCGTGGCCACCAGCAGTGTCTTTCCAATGGAATGTTGCATGTCCGACTCCTGTTCCGGGCCTTTTCACGGCAGCACCCTGCCTGTTCGACCCGTGTTCTTCAAGTGCCGATGTAAGCCCAGATCACTCGGGTTTCATGACAACCCGGCGATTGCGCCGGGAAACATGAGTGAGCTGGGTTCCCCACCGACGTGTTGGTTTCAGGTTTTCCGGGCCCCGGGGCCCCGTGCGAACGGCGTGAACGGCCCCGGCGCGGCAGATTGGCGCAGCGCCCATGGCAGCGTCTTCGTCGTCGATACTGCGTCCGGTCGTCGGGCCCCCAGGAGGAAGCGTCTGGACGAACGGGCAAAAGAGTCGAACCTCTTCGCAGGGGGAGCGCAACCGGAGGAAACCCGGCCGCGTTCCGGTTCACTCGTGGCGGAGCGCCGGCGGGCTCAGGCGCCGCCGGCGTCCACGCGGATCACTTGCCGGACTTGATCTTGGTCCAGCTGCGGGTCATCGCCCGCTGGGTCTTGGCCGGCAGGTCGGGGAAGGTGTACAGCTTCTTCATGACCTCTTCGCTCGGGTAGATGCCCGGGTCGTTACGGATCGCCTCGGACACCAGCGGGGTGGCCGCCGCGTTGCCGTTGGGGAACTGCACCACGTCGGTGATCTCGGCCATGATTTCCGGCTTCATCAGGAAGTTGACGAACGCCAGGGCGCCTTCGGTGTTCTCGGCGTCCTTGGGGATGGCGACCATGTCGAAGAAGCTGCCGGCGCCTTCCTTGGGAATGTTGTACTTGACGGTGACCTTGTTCTTCGCCTCTTCGGCGCGCGACTTGGCCTGGTAGATATCACCGGAGTAGCCGATGGCGACGCAGATGTTGCCGTTGGCCAGGTCGGAAATGTACTTCGACGAGTGGAAGTAGGTGACGTAGGGACGGATCTTCAGGAACAGCTCCTCGGCCGCCTTGAGTTCCTTGGGATTGTCGGTGTCCGGCTTGTAGCCGAGATAGTGCAGGGCCGCCGGAAGGATCTCGGTCGGCGAGTCGAGGAAGCTCACGCCGCACTGCTTCAGCTTCTGGATGTTCTCCGGCTTGAACACCAGGTCCCAGGAATCCACCGGCGCGTTGTCGCCGAAAGCCGCCTTGACCTTGTCCGGGTTGTAGCCGATGCCGATGGTGCCCCACATGTAGGGAATCGCGTGCTCGTTGCCCGGGTCGCTGACTTCCAGGGTGTGCATCAGGTCCTTGTTCAGGTTCTTCCAGTTCGGCAGCTTGGACTTGTCGAGCTTCTGGTAGACCCCGGCCTTGATCTGCTTGGCGAGGAAGGAGTTGGAAGGCACCACCACGTCGTACCCGGACTTGCCCGCCAGCAACTTGGCTTCCAGCACCTCGTTGCTGTCGTAGACGTCGTAGACGACCTTGATCCCGGTTTCCTTGGTGAACTTCTCCAGGGTGTCCGGCGCGATGTAGTCGGACCAGTTGTAGACGTGCAGCACCTTGTTGTCCGCAGCCTGCGCCATACCGGCCACAGTGCCCGCCAAGGTCAGGGCGAGCAGGGTCTTACCGAAACGTTTCATCATGCGGGGTAGCTCCATTTTTGTTGAAGTATCCGGGCGGTGGCGCAACCGATCGCGTCACCACCCGGTGAGCCTGGCCAACGCACTGGCGCAGTCTGGCAAAAGTCCGCTCAGGGACTCAAGCCAGGACGGCGGCGGCGGTCTGATCGAGGCACTTGCGCGCCAGGGTGATCAACTCATCGATCTGCGACGGATCGATCACCAGCGGCGGCGAGATAATCATAGTGTCGCCCACCGCGCGCATGATCAAACCGTTGCGGAAACAATGCTCCCGGCACAGCATCCCGACACCCTTGTCGGTGAAACGCTCGCGGGTCTTCTTGTTCTTGACCAGTTCCAGGGCGGCGACCATGCCGACCCCACGCGCTTCGCCCACCAACGGGTGGTCGGCCAGCTCCTGCCAGCGTTTCTGCAAATACGGTGCCGTTTCCGCCTTCACCTTCTCGATGATTTTCTCCTCGCGTAGGATGCGGATGTTCTCCAGGGCCACGGCGGCCGCCACCGGGTGACCGGAATAGGTGAAGCCGTGGTAGAACTCGCCGCCCTGGTTGAGCACTTCGACGATCTCGTCGCGCACCACCACGCCGCCCATGGGGATGTAGCCGGAGGTGAGGCCCTTGGCGATCGGCATCAGGTCCGGGGCGTTGCCGTAGTACTGGCTGCCGAACCATTCGCCGGTACGGCCGAAGCCGCAGATCACTTCGTCGGCGATGAACAGGATGTCGTACTTGGCGAGGATCTCGCGGATCTTCGGCCAGTAGGTGTCCGGCGGGACGATCACGCCGCCGGCGCCCTGGATCGGCTCGGCGATGAAGGCGGCGACGTTTTCCTCGCCCACTTCGAGAATCTTCTTCTCCAGCTGCTCGGCGGCCCAGACGCCGAACTCGTCCGGCGACATATCGCCGCCCTCGCCGTACCAGTAGGGCTGGGCGATGTGGACGATGCCCGGGATGGGGAAATCGCCCTGTTCATGCAGCGCCTTCATGCCGCCCAGGCTGACGCCGGCGACGGTGGAGCCGTGGTAGCCGTTCCAGCGGCCGATCACCACTTTCTTCTGCGGCTGGCCCTTGGTCGCCCAATAGTGGCGGACCATGCGCAGCACGGTGTCGTTGGCCTCGGAGCCGGAGCCGGTGAAGAACACATGGTTCATGCCTTCCGGGGCGACGTCGGCGATCGCCTTGGCCAGCTCGACCACCGGCGGGTGGGCGGTCTGGAAGAACAGGTTGTAGAACGGCAGCTCGCGCATCTGCCGGGTAGCGGCCTGGACCAGCTCCTCGCGGCCGTAGCCGACGTTGACGCACCAGAGGCCGGCCATCGCATCGAGGATCTTGTTGCCCTCGCTGTCCCAGATGTAGACGCCTTCGGCCTTGGTGATGATCCGCGCGCCCTTCTCGTTCAACTGCTTGTAGTCGGTGAACGGCGGCAGATGGTGGTCGCGGCTCAACGCCTGCCACTCACGGGTCTTGGCGTTGGTGATTTGGCTGTTCATGTCACACCTCTTCTATTCAAGACTGTCCGGGAGCGGCGGTCCACGCCGGCCGCCCCCGGCCAGGATCAAACGGAAAGCAGGAGGAATTCCCGCTCCCAGGAGCTGATTACCCGCTTGAAATTCTCGTGCTCCGCACGTTTCACCGCGACGTAGCCGCTGATGAACTTGCTGCCGAGATACTGCTCGAGGGGCTTGCAGTTCTCCATGCGCTCCAGCGCCGCTTCGATCGTCAGCGGCAGGCGCAGGTTGCGGCGCTCATAGCCGCGACCTTTGACCTGGGCGCTCGGCTTGATGCCTTCGACCATGCCGATGTAGCCGCACAGCAGGCTGGCAGCCAGCGCCAGGTAAGGGTTGGCGTCGGCGCCGGCGAGGCGGTTCTCGACCCGGCGGTTCTCCGGGCTGGAATCCGGCACGCGCAGGCCGACGGTACGGTTCTCTTCGCCCCACTCGACGTTCACCGGCGCCGAGGTATCGGGCAGGAAGCGGCGGAACGAGTTCACGTTGGGCGCGAACAGCGGCAGCACTTCCGGGATGAACTTCTGCAGGCCGCCGATATGGTGCAGGAACAGGTCGCTCATGGTGCCGTCGGCATTGGAGAAGATGTTCCTGCCGGTCTTCACGTCGACGATGCTCTGGTGCAGGTGCATCGCGCTGCCCGGCTCGCCGGTCATCGGCTTGGCCATGAAGGTGGCGGCGACGTTGTGCTTGAGCGCGGCCTCGCGCATGGTGCGCTTGAACACCAGGATCTGGTCGGCCAGGTCGAGGGCGTCGCCGTGACGGAAGTTGATCTCCATCTGCGCGGTGCCCTCCTCGTGGATCAGCGTATCCAGGTCAAGGCCCTGGGCCTCGCACCAGTCGTACATGTCCTCGAACAGCGGGTCGAACTCGTTGGCGGCGTCGATGGAGAACGACTGGCGCCCGGTTTCCTGGCGGCCGGAGCGACCCACCGGGGCCTGCAACGGGTAGTCGGGGTCATCGCTGCGCTTGGTCAGGTAGAACTCCATCTCCGGCGCCACGATCGGCCGCCAGCCCTTGTCGGCGTACATCTTCAGCACGCGCTTGAGGATGTTGCGCGGCGACAGTTCGATGGGGTTGCCGAGCTTGTCGAAGGTATCGTGGATCACCATCGCGGTGGGCTCGATGGCCCAGGGGACGAGGAACACGGCATTCTCGTCCGGGCGGCAGACCATATCGATGTCGGCCGGGTCGAGCAGGTCGTAGTAAATGTCGTCTTCCACGTAGTCGCCGGTGACGGTCTGCAGCAGAACGCTCTCCGGCAGGCGCATGCCCTTTTCCGCGATGAACTTGTTGGTCGGCGAGATCTTGCCGCGGGCGATGCCTGTCAGGTCGGAAATCAGGCATTCCACTTCGGTGATCTTGCGTTCCTTCAGCCAGCTGGTCAGCTGGTCTAACTTGGTAGTCATAAAGACCTCAGGGTTGAGAGTCCGGCCCCAACAGCCGGACTCAACGTTGCCCCGCCCTCTTGCCGCAGGCCTTACCGAAAGCCTGGAAGATAGCGAGATAGTTGGGGTTCGTCAGAACCTGCCACTCCGGGTGCCATTGCACACCAAGAGCGAAGGCTTTTGCACCTTCTACGGAGATGGCTTCGACCAACCCGTCAGGCGCCAGTGCTTCTACTCGAAGGCCCGGCGCCAGACGATCAACGCCCTGGCCATGGATGGAATTGACCTGGAACTCGCTCGGCAAGCCGATGCCGGCGAGCACTCCGCCCGACTGCACATGCATGGCATGGCGCGGCGCGTACTGAACCTCGAGCGGCTGGTCGGCCGGCTCGCGGTGGTCCATGAAGGTTCCGACCTCGTGCACCTTCTGGTGCAGGCTGCCGCCGAAAGCCACGTTCATTTCCTGGAAACCACGGCAGATGCCGAGGACCGGAATGCCGGCGTCGATGGCGGCGCGGACCAGCGGCAGCGTGGTGGCGTCGCGGTCGGGATCGTGAAGAGTGCCAGGCTCGCTCGCCGCCCCACTATAATGACGGGGCTCGACGTTCGACGGCGAGCCGGTGAAGAGCAAGCCGTCGATGCTGTCCAGCAGGGTTGCCTGGTCGAGCAGTTCGCCCAGCGCAGGAATGATCAGCGGGAGGCCGCCAGCGCCGTTGACCACGGCACGCAGGTATTTGTCGCCGGCAATGTGGTAGGGATGAAGACCGATCTGCTTGGTGCAGGCGGTGACGCCGATTAACGGCAGGCGAGACATGAGACACCCGTTGTTTGTAGATGTTATGGGGTTTGGCCGAGCTTAGCGTTGTTCATTTTTTTACACAATAGGCCTGTAAAAAATTGAACACGCGTTCCTGAACACCCTTCGACGCGAGGTTTTTTTTTGGCTTTTCGCCTGGCGAAAATGCCCTGAAAACGGCCTCAACGCCCCACAAGAGGGCGTTTTTGGCGGCTATTGACATCCCACAGGCTTTCGGATTGACTCATAGCCTACCCCCCGCATGATTGAAATTTTTAACAAAAAAGGTGTTGCATCATGTCGGTACCCCAGCGTGCCGTTCAGCTCACTGAACCGAGCGAGTTCCTCAAGGAACATCCCGAGGTCCAGTTCGTCGACCTTCTTATTGCAGACATGAATGGCGTGGTTCGCGGCAAGCGGATCGAACGCAACAGTCTGAACAAAGTCTTCGAGAAAGGTATCAATCTCCCCGCTTCCCTGTTCGCCCTCGACATCACCGGCTCCACCGTGGAGAGCACCGGCCTGGGTCTCGACATCGGCGACGCCGACCGGATCTGCTATCCGATCCCCGGCACCCTCTCCATGGAGCCCTGGCAGAAGCGCCCCACCGCGCAACTGCTGATGACCATGCATGAGCTGGAAGGCGAGCCCTTCTTCGCCGACCCCCGCGAAGTCCTGCGCCAGGTGGTGGAGAAATTCACCGAGATGGAACTGACCATCGTCGCCGCCTTCGAACTGGAGTTCTACCTGATCGACCAGGAGAACGTGAACGGCCGGCCGCAGCCGCCGCGCTCGCCGATCTCCGGCAAGCGCCCGCAGTCGGTTCAGGTGTATTCCATCGATGACCTCGACGAATACGTCGAGTGCCTCCAGGACATCATCGACGGCGCCCGCGCCCAGGGCATCCCGGCCGACGCCATCGTCGCCGAATCCGCTCCGGCGCAGTTCGAGGTCAACCTCAACCACGTCAACGATGCCCTCAAGGCCTGCGACCACGCGGTGCTGCTCAAGCGCCTGGTCAAGAACATCGCCTACGACCACGAGATGGACACCACCTTCATGGCCAAGCCCTATCCGGGCCAGGCCGGGAACGGACTGCACGTGCACATCTCGCTGCTCGACAAGCACGGCAACAACATCTTCACCAGCGAGGATCCCGAGCAGAACGCCGCATTGCGCCATGCGATCGGCGGTGTGCTCGAGACCCTGCCGGCCTCCATGGCCTTCCTCTGCCCCAACGTCAACTCCTACCGCCGCTTCGGTTCGCAGTTCTACGTGCCGAACGCGCCGAGCTGGGGCCTGGACAACCGCACCGTGGCCCTGCGCGTGCCCACCGGCAGCCCGGATGCGGTGCGCCTGGAGCACCGCGTGGCCGGCGCCGACGCCAACCCCTACCTGCTACTGGCAGCGGTGCTGGCCGGGGTCCACCACGGGCTGAGCAACAAGGTCGAGCCGGGCGCGCCGATCGAAGGCAACTCCTACGAGCAGATGGAGCCGAGCCTGCCGAACAACCTGCGCGACGCCCTGCGCGAGCTGGACGAAAGCGAGATCATGGCGAAGTACATCGACCCGAAGTACATCGACATCTTCGTCGCCTGCAAGGAAAGCGAGCTGGAGGAGTTCGAGCACTCGATCTCCGACCTCGAGTACAACTGGTACCTGCATACCGTCTGAGGTAGCGGTATCGGCGCGCCGGCCCCCGGGCCGGCGCCGTACGCAGCGAAATCCGGGGCGGTTTCGCAGACACTCAACGCGGGGGCGTCTGTGTCTGGGAAACCGCCCCGGTCCTTTTCTCGCAACCGGGAAATGTGCGCCACGGCACAGCCTGCCGCCACGCCTCCCGCCAGACTCGAGGCTGGCCTGCATCAATGCCGCGACCTTCCGGCTGCGGCACCATCGTCCGCTCCGTTCCGTCCAGCGAGAAGACCCCATGCCCCGCCTTTCCGTCCTGCTGTTCCTCGCTTTCGCGCCCTGGCTGGCCCAGGCCGAGGAAACCCTGCGCGTCTACAACTGGAACGACTACATCGACCCGCAGGTGCTCGAGGCCTTCCAGAAGGACACCGGCATCCGCGTCGAGTACCACACCTTCGCCACCGCCGAGGAACTGGACAGGGCGTTGCGCAGCGGCGAGCCGATCGACGTCGCCGTGCCCTCCCACGACACCCTGCCGGCCCTGCTGAAGGACAACCTGCTGCGACCGCTGGACTTCGCCCGGCTGCCCAACCGCAGCCACCTCGACCGCCAGTTGCTGAGCAAGCTGGCCGCGGTCGACCCCGACAACCGCCACGCCATCCCCTATCTATGGGGTGCCGTCGGCCTGGCGATCAATACCCCGCAGGCCGAAGCCGCCTATGGCGGGCCGCTGCCCGACAGCTGGAGCCTGCTGTTCGACGCCAGCCAGAGCCAGCGCCTGAAGAGCTGCGGCATCAGCCTGCTGGACGCCCCGGACGAAACCCTGGCGATCCTCCTCAACTACCAGGGGCGCAACCTCGGTCGCACCGCGCCGAGCCAGGTACGCCGCGCCGCCGATGCGCTGCACGGGCTGCGGCCGAACCTGCGCTACGTCGACAGCGAACGCTACATCGCCGATCTCGAGGGCGGCAGGCTCTGCGTGGCGATGGCCTGGGTCGGCGATGCCCTGCGCGCGGCCAAGGCCGGTCAGCCGGTGAGCTTCACGGTGCCGCAGGAGGGCTCGGTGCTGTTCATCGACAACCTGGTGATCCCCGCCAGCGCCCAGCATCCGCAGCAGGCGCTGCGCTTCATCGACTACCTGATGCAGCCGCAGGTCGCCGCGCAGATCACCGCCGCCACCCTCTATCCCAGCGGCAACGCCGACGCCGCCGGCTTCCTCGATCCCGCCCTGCGCCAGCAACCGGGCCTGTACCCGGACCGCGACACCAGCCGCCGCCTGTTCGCCCTGGAAACGCCGCCGGAGAAGCTCCAGCCGGTGCTCGGAGAAATCTGGCAGGCATTCCGCGACGCCGCCCACTGAGCGGCTTGCCCCGGCCGCGTGAGCTGGCGTCCAATAGCCGCTCACGCCCGGAGACCCGCCATGCAGCCCACCTCGCCCACCCGCAAGCCCCGCGCCAGCAGCCAGGCCCGGATCGCCGCGATCCTCGACGCCGCCCGCGGCCTGCTCGCCGACGAAGGCATCGGCGGCCTGTCCATCTACAGCGTGGCCGAACGCGCGGAAATGCCACCATCGTCGGTCTACCACTTCTTCCCCAGCGTGCCGGCCCTGCTCCAGGGGCTGACCGGCGAGGTCCACGCCGCCTTCCGCGCCTGCCTCGAACGGCCGGTGGATCACGCCGGCCTGCGCTGCTGGCGCGACCTGTCGCGGATCGTCGAGGAGCGCATGCTGGCGGTCTATGCCCACGACGCGGCGGCCCGCCAGCTGATTCTCGCCAGCCACGGCCTGGCCGAAGTCACCCAGGCCGATCGCCAGCACGACGTGCAACTCGGCCAGGCCATGCGCGCCCTGTTCGAACGGCATTTCCTGCTGCCACCGCTGCCGACCGATATCGAGATCTTCAGCCTGGCCATGGAACTCGGCGATCGCGTCTATGCGTTGTCGGTACAGCGTCACGGGACCATCGACGCGCGCCTGGCGGAAGAAGGCATGCGGGTTTTCGACGCCTACCTGGGCCTGTACCTGCCGCCTTTCCTGGAAAAACGCAGTGAACCTTAAACAGATTTTTATCCGATTAAAATCGATATATAACCTTATTTATTTGAAAAAACCGCTTCACTAGCCGATTTTTATCGGATATAAATCCGCCCGTTCCTCGAACGGGCGCGACACCTCGTTGCCGCCCGCCCGACCCGCAACCGGCCGCCACCAAGCCCGGCAGCCAACCGAGCCAGCACACGAGGTGTTCCATGTCCCGCAACGTCACCGTCGCCGCCACCCAGATGGCCTGCTCCTGGGATCGCCCGGCGAACATCGCCCGCGCCGAGAAACTGGTGCGCCAGGCCGCCGCCAGGGGTGCGCAGATCATCCTGATCCAGGAACTGTTCGAAACCCCGTACTTCTGCCAGAAGCCGAACCCGGACTACCTGCAGTTGGCCACCACCGTCGAGGAGAATGCCGCCATCGCCCACTTCCAGGCCCTCGCCCGGGAATTGCAGGTAGTGCTGCCGATCAGCTTCTTCGAACGCGCCGGGCGCGCCCGCTTCAACAGCATCGCGATCATCGACGCCGATGGCAGCAACCTGGGAATCTACCGCAAGAGCCACATCCCGGACGGCCCGGGCTACCACGAGAAGTACTACTTCAATCCGGGCGACACCGGCTTCAAGGTCTGGCAGACCCGCTACGCCCGGATCGGCGTCGGTATCTGCTGGGACCAGTGGTTCCCCGAATCGGCGCGCAGCATGGCGCTGCTCGGCGCGGAACTCCTGTTCTACCCGACCGCCATCGGTAGCGAGCCGCACGACGCCAGCATCAGCTCGCGCGATCACTGGCAGCGCGTGCAGCAGGGCCATGCCGGGGCCAACCTGATGCCGCTGGTGGCTTCCAACCGCATCGGCCGCGAGGAGCAGGACGGCTACGACATCACCTTCTATGGTTCTTCGTTCATCGCCGACCCGTTCGGCGAGAAAGTCGAGGAGCTGAACCGCACCGAGGAAGGTATCCTTGTCCATACCTTCGACCTCGATGCGCTGGAGCGCACCCGCAGTGCCTGGGGCGTGTTCCGCGACCGCCGGCCGAACCTCTACGGTCCGTTGAAGACCCTGGACGGTTCGCTGGAGTCCTGAGGACTCGGAAAACGATCCGCGCCGGCGTCCGCCGCGCATAGCAACGATTTCAGGAGCAGCGATGAGCAATCCGACCAGCACCCCACGCGCCGACGGCTTCCGCATGCCCGCCGAATGGGAACCCCACGAGCAGACCTGGATGGTCTGGCCGGAGCGCCCGGACAACTGGCGCAACGGCGGCAAGCCGGCGCAGGCGGCCTTCACCGCGGTGGCCAAGGCCATCGCCCGCTTCGAACCGGTCACCGTCTGCGCCAGCGCCGCGCAATACGAGAATGCCCGCGCGCGCCTCGACGACGCCAACATCCGCGTGGTGGAGATCAGCACCGACGACGCCTGGGTCCGCGATACCGGACCGACCTTCGTCATCGACGACCAGGGCGATGTACGCGGCGTCGACTGGGGCTTCAACGCCTGGGGCGGCTTCGAAGGCGGCCTGTATTTCCCCTGGCAGCGCGACGACCAGGTGGCGCGCAAGATTCTCGAGATCGAGCGGCGGGCCCGCTACCGCACCGACGACTTCGTCCTCGAGGGCGGCTCGATCCATGTCGACGGCGAAGGCACCCTGATCACCACCGAGGAATGCCTGCTCAACCACAACCGCAACCCGCACCTGAGCCAGGCGGAGATCGAAGGGATCCTTCGCGACCACCTCGCGGTGGACAGCATCATCTGGCTGCCCAACGGTCTGTACAACGACGAGACCGACGGCCACGTCGACAATTTCTGCTGCTACGTGCGCCCCGGCGAGGTACTGCTGGCCTGGACCGACGACCAGGACGACCCGAACTACCTGCGCTGCCAGGCCGCACTCCGTATCCTGGAGGAAAGCCGCGACGCCAAGGGCCGCAAGCTGGTGGTGCACAAGATGCCGATTCCCGGCCCGCTGTACGCGACCCAGGAAGAGTGCGACGGGGTGGACATCGTCGAGGGCAGCCAGCCGCGCGATCCGTCGATCCGCCTGGCCGGTTCCTACGTGAACTTCCTCATCGTCAACGGCGGCATCGTCGCGCCGAGCTTCGACGATCCGAAGGACGCCGAGGCCAGGGCAATCCTCCAGCGCGTGTTCCCCGAGCACGAGGTGGTGATGGTGCCGGGCCGCGAGATTCTCCTCGGCGGCGGCAACATCCATTGCATCACCCAGCAGCAGCCGGCGCCACGCAAGGCCTGACGGGCCGGCCCGCAACGCCGGGTGGTGTCCCGAATGAAAAAAGCCCGCGTCCTCCCGGGAGGACGCGGGCTTTTTCGTGCCCGGCCGGCGCTTACAGCAGCGGCAGGGTGTAGCTGACGATCAGGCGGTTCTCGTCCTGGTCGCGCTGGTTGTTGCTCGAACCGGCGGCCGGCAGGCCGCTGCGGAACGAAGCGTTCTTCCAGGTGAAGCCCAGGCCCTTGAAGGTACCGTCCGGGATCACGTAGGCCAGCGAGATGTCGCGTTCCCACTCGCTCTGGTCGCCGCGCGCGGTCTTGATCTTGTCACCGCTCAGGTAAATGGTGTTGAAGGTCAGGCCCGGCACGCCGACGGTGGCGAAGTCGTAGCCGTAGCGGACCTGCCAGGTGCGCTCGCCGGCGCGCTGGAACTTGCCGATCTGCACGTCGGTGATCAGGTATGCGGTGGCACCTTCGCCATCGCCACGGTTGAGGAACGGAAAGTCGCTGTCGCCGTTGAGCACCTGGTAGCCGGCGCCGATGCTGTGGCCGCTGACGGTGTAGGTGAAGAGGCCGCTGAAGGCGCGGTTGTCGACTTCGCCCTTGGTCACGCCGCTACCGTAGTAACCGCTGCTGACGTAGCCGTCGGCACGGCCGGAGCGGCTGCCGTTCTTGCCGTCGGAGCTGCTGTCGAAGGCGCGCAGGTCGGTCTTCAGGACGCCCGGGCCGATCTGCCAGTTGTGGATCAGGCCGAGGAAGTGCTGCTTGTAGAAGTCGTCCAGGTTGCCGTAGTAGTACTGCAGGGTCAGGTCCTTGTTGACCTTGTAGTCGCCACCGGCATAGTAGAACTTGTTGCTGTCGCGCGAGCTGGCGCTGCTGCCGTTGGCGCCGGCGATGCTCAGGCTGCGATTGTCGGTGGAGTTGCGGCCCTTGGAATGCTCCAGCTGGCCGGCGACCAGGGTGAAGTCCTTGAGGTCGGTCGAGGTGACCTGGCCGCCCTCGAAGGTGACCGGCAGCATGCGGCCATCGTTGTAGGTCACCACCGGCAGCTTCGGCTGCAGGGTGCCATAGCGGAACTCGGTGTTGGAGACCTTGGCCTTGGCGGTCAGGCCCAGGCTGGCGAAGTCGTGTACCGGCTCGCCGTCGCTTTCCAGCGGGAACACGGTACCCGGCTGGCGATCGAGGTCGCTCTTGCCGGCACGGCCACCGCCGTCCAGGCGCACGCCGAGCATACCCAGCGCATCGACGCCGAAGCCCACGGTGCCCTGGGTGAAGCCCGACTGGTAATTCAGGATGAAGCCCTGGCCCCATTCTTCCTGCTTGTTCGGCGAGGCGCTGCCATTGCGGTTGTCGGTATTGATGTAGAAGTTGCGCAGGGTCAGCGATGCCTTGCTGTCCTCGATGAAGCCGGCGGCGACGGCCTGCTGCGCCAGGGCGCCGAGGGTGCCTGCGGTGATGGCCAGGGCCAGTCGTGATTTATTGATCTTGCGACTCTTCATTGGTCTTTTCCCCATTGGTATTGCTAATTGTCTTCCGGTCGGGGGATGCCTCGCGTGGGCCCGACCGGTCTTGAAAACACCGAGCGCCGGACCGCTTCAGGAAGCGGCGCGGATGGAACTCGGCATTCGATGGATCAGAACGCAGCGCAGCCCGCGACGTAGCGACGGCGGGACAGGCAAGCAGGCAGGAAGGCAGCGGAAGGAAGCGTGTGCATGGGCGTACTCGTGTCTTGTTATTGTGCGGCGGGTGGCTAGCCCCGCCGCCAGTGAAGGCAATTTGTAAGCCAATCTTTCCAGCCGGCTTCGGCTGCGCGTTCGCTACGGCTTCCCGGCCTTTCCGCGGTTGGCGGCCCTTGATCGGTTCGGCAGAAAACCGCCGATTTCCTGTTCATTTCCGGCGAATTACCGCCACGTTACCAATCAAGCGTTATCACCCTGAATTTATAACGTTTATGTAATAAACAGTAAAACACCCGCATAATCCTAAAAAGAATTAATTTTTTATATTTAATATCTTTAAGGAATATATTCTACCGCAGCGCCGACCTCCCGGTCGCCTCCCCAAAGAGGTATTCCGTGGTCCTGTCGACAAAAAGGAAACGTTTGCCCGCTGCTCAGCCCACCACGATGCAGTCCTTGCCCTGGCGCTTGGCCGAGTACATCGCGGCGTCGGCCCGACTGTAGAGGGCGCCGAGCCCCTCGTCATCGGCCTGGAGGACCGTCAGGCCCTGGCTGACGGTGATCCCGAAGCTTTGCTCGCCTTCCTGGAAGCGCAGGCGTTGCACCTCGCGCTGCAGGCGTTCGCCGATCTGTCGCGCGGTCTGCTCGTCGCAGCCGGGCAGCAGCACGGCGAACTCCTCGCCGCCGATCCGCCCGAACAGGTCGCCACGGCGCAGCGCGGCGCTGCCGCTCTGGGCGATACGCTGGAGGACCTGGTCGCCGACCTGGTGGCCGAAGCGGTCGTTGATCTTCTTGAAGTCATCGACGTCCAGCAGCAGGAACGCCAACGGTATCCCCTCCCGCCGGCACTCCTTGAAGGCCGCCTCGGCACTGTCGAAGAAGTAGCGACGGTTGCTGCTCTGGGTCAGCACGTCGGTGGTGGCCAGCCGTTGCAGCTCGCTCTCCATGCGCTTCTTGTCGGTGATGTCCTCGGCGATGCCGACCACCATAAGCGGCAGTCCCGCCTCGCCCTGGCGGCTGACGAAGCACTTGTCGTTGAGCCAGCGGACCTCGCCGTCGCCGCGCACGATGCGGTATTCGCGCTGCTCCACGGCGCCGCGCTCGAGCACCTGGCGCAGGCTGCTGTCGGCATAGTCGAGGTCGTCCGGGTAGATGCTGTTGCGCCATTCCTCGTAGTCCGCCAGCAGCAGCGCCGCGGAACGGCCAAAGATTTTCTCGTAGGCGGGGCTGACGTAGACCATCCGCCGGTTCTGCCAGTCGTAGGCCCAGAGTACCGAATTGACGCTGGCCAGCAGCGCGCTGAAGAGTTGCTCGCGCTCCTTCAGTCGGGCCACTTCGGCGCGGCTGTGCAACAGGGCCAGCGCGGCCTCCTGGGGGTCTTCGGGAATGCTGGGTAGATCGTCCATGGATCGTCGCTCTGCTTGCGGAACCGCTTCGACCGCCAACTTAGCGCAGGGGTCGCGGCAATACGGAAATGCCCGCCGAACGGCAGGAAAAGCCCTCAGCAAGTGCGCCCGGTCACAGTTGTCGAGCGATGCCGCTCATATTCGCCGGTGCCTGCGCGCCCAACTGTTCCTGCGCCTCGAACAGCGAGCTCAGGAACAGGCTCAGGGTCGGCCGTTCGTCGTGGCCCTGGCGGGTGACGCAGTGGAACTCCGAATCGTAGGCCAGCTGGCTGGGACGGATCGCCCGCATGCGGCCCTCGGCGACCCAGTTGGCGGCGTAGTGGGTCGGCAGGTAGCCGATGTAGGTGCCGCTGAAGACCAGGGTGGCGATGGCCTCCATGGTGTAGGCGTTGATTCCGTGGCGAAAACGCAGGTCGTGCGGACGCTGGTTCTCCGCCATGTAGCCGCGCCCGACGTAGTCGGCGGCACAGATCTCGTCGAGCGTCGGCTCGTCGTCCGCGCGGGCGAAGAAGGGATGCGCGCGGCCGCAATAGAGGTTCTGCTCCTCGCGGAACAGCGGCTGGTAGCAGAGCCCGGACAGCCGATGATGGAAGGCTCCCACCGCCAGTTGCAGGCGTTCCTCCAGCACCGCGTGCTCGAGCTCGTCGGGACGCCGCGTGTGCAGGTTGAGCAGGACCTCCGGAGCGCGCTGGCGGAACAACCGGATGGCCAGCGGCAGGGGCAGGCAGTGCTGGCCGATGACCCCGTCGACGCAGCCCAGGTGCAGCGCCTCGCGGTCGCGCCCGCCGAGGCCGCGAACCTGTTCGCGGAAACGGGCGATATCGCTGAACAGGCCGAGCGCGGCGTCGTACAGCTCCTGGCCTTCCTCGGTCAGCTGGAACCCGCCGTTGCCGCGCCGGCACAGGGAATAGCCCAGGCGCACCTCCAGGTCGCGGACCAGCACGCTAAGGCGCGACAGGCTGGTGTTCAGGCGCGCCTGGGCGGCAGTGAAACCGCCGGCCTCGACGATGGCGCAGAAGGTGCGCAGCAGGCGCAGGTCGATGTCGTTGAGATTGCCCAGCATTCCCCGCTCCCGTGGCGTCCAGGACCCTCTCCGTTATAGCGCCAAAGCCGACCCCGCGGAACGCCGTCAGGCGCTTCGCGCGGCCGACTCGGCGAGCAGGCAGAGCAGCTCGAACATCATGGTCGCGCCGACCAGCGCGGTGGCGCCGCCGACATCGAACGGCGGCGAGACCTCGACCACGTCGGCGCCGACCAGGTCCAGCCCACGCAGGCCTCGGACCAGTTGCTGGGCCTGGAGGCTGGTCATGCCGCCGATCTCCGGGGTGCCGGTGCCAGGGGCGAAGGCCGGGTCGAGCACGTCGACGTCGAAACTCACGTAGGTCGGCCCGTCGCCCACTACCCGTCGCGCTTCGGCCAGGGTCGCCTCGACGCCCAGCTCGACGAACTCCTCCATGTGGATCACCCGGATCCCGCATTCGCGGGCGAAAGCGTCGTCGTCCGGCGAATACACCGAGCCGCGGATGCCGATCTGCACCGTGCGCCGCGGATCGAGCAGGCCTTCCTCGATGGCCCGGCGGAACGGCGTGCCGTGGGTATAGGGGTTGTCGCCGAAGTAGCGGTCGTTGGTATCGGAATGCGCATCGAAATGCACCATGCCCAGCGGCCGCTCGCGACCCAGGGCGCGAAAGATCGGCAGGGTCACCAGATGGTCGCCGCCGATCGACAGCGGCAGGGTGCCGGCGGCATGTACCTGGCGATAGAAACCTTCGATACGGCGCAGCGAATCGAGCAGGTCGATGGGATTCACCGGCGCGTCGCCGAGGTCGCCGACCCGCACCAGGTCGTAGGGCGCGATGCGGCTGACGTGATGCACCTTGCGCATCAGGCTGGACAGGTTACGCACCTCGCGCGGGCCATGGCGGGCTCCGGCGCGGTTGGTGGTGCCGCCGTCCCAGGGCACGCCGATCAGGCCGACCCGCACCGCGGTCGGGTCGGTGAAGGCCGGCAGGCGCATGAAGGTCGGGATACCGGCGAAGCGGGGAATCTCGGCGGCGTCGAGGGGCTGCGGATTGTCGTTGGACATGAAGGAATCTCCGTGTGGCGGGAAGAAGGCGCCGGACGCCCGGCGCCGCATGGATCATTCCGGCTGGGCGCGCAGGCCGGCGGCGGGGCGCGTGGCCAGGCTGACCACGACGAAGGTCGCCAGGCTGGCCAGCAGGCCGTAGACGATCGGCGAGTTGGCGAGCAGGCCGTCGCGAGCCATGCAGGCGACCACCGTCAGGCAGCCGACGACGATGCTGGCGATCGCCCCCTGCGGGCTGGCGCGGCGCCACAGCAACGCGCCGACGATGGGTACCAGCAGGCCGCCGACCAGCAGGTTGTAGGCGATGCTCAGGGCGGCTATGACATCGTTGACCAGGCACGCCAGGGCCAGCATCGCCACGCCCATCAGCAGGGTGATGCAACGGCTCAGGCGGATGTCGCTGGTAGTTCCGGGGCGCAGGAAACGCGCGTAGATGTCTTCCTGCAGCACGGTGGCCGCCGCCAGCAGGCAGCCGCTGGCGGTGGACATGATCGCCGACAGCGCGGCCGCCACCACCAGGCCGCGCAGGCCCGGTGCGAGCACCTCGCGGGTGATCTCGGCGTAGGCGTTCTCCGGCACCGCCAGGTCCGGCAGGAGGACCCGCGCCGCCGCGCCGATCAACGCGCAGGCGGCGCCGTAGAGCATGCAGTAGACACCGGCGCCAAGCCCGGCGTAGCGCACCACCGTCTCGCTGCGCGCGGTGAATACCCGCTGCCAGATGTCCTGGCCGATCAGCGCGCCGAAGAAATACAGCAGGAAGTAGGTGAGGATCGTGTCCAGGCCGATCTGGCCGAGGTCGAAGAAGCCCGCCGGCAGCATCTCCTGCATGCGCGCCAGGCCGCCGGCACCGTCGATCGACAGTGGCAGCAGGGCGAGGAAGATACCGATGGTCTTGATCACGAACTGGATGATGTCGGTGAGGGTCAGCGACCACATGCCGCCGATCACCGAATAGACGATGACGATCCCGCCTCCGCAGAGGATCGCCGGGATCCGCGGGATACCGAAGACCACCTCGGTGACCGAGCCGATGGCGATGGTCGCGGTGACCGCCACCATCAGGTCGTAGGCGACCATCACCACCCCGCCGATCAGCCGCGAGGAGGCCTGGTAGCGCTGTTCCAGCACCTGGGTCACGGTGAATACCCGCAGGCGCGCGATCTGCCGCGAGAACACCAGGCTGAGGACGATGATCCCAAGGCCGAGCATGAACACCAGCCACAAGCCGGACAGGCCGAACTGGTAGCCGAGCTTGACCGTGCCGATGGTCGAGGCGCCGCCGAGCACCACCGCCGCCATGGTGCCCAGGTAGAGACCGGGGCCGAGACGGCGTCCGGCGACGAGGAAGTCGCTCTGGCTCCTCGCCTTGCGCATTCCGTACCAGCCCAGGCCCAGCATGGCCAGGGCGTAGACCAGCATGATCAGATAATCCAGCAACATCGCCCGCGCTCCTCTTCTTGTTGTTCTGCGTGAGGCCCGGCGCAACGCCGGGGCACGCCGAAGATAGGCCGGGCGCCGCCCGGGCTGAATCCCGGATCAGGCAAGCCGACTTGCGGAGGAAGAGAAGTAACGGCGGGGCGTCGCCCTGGCGACGCCGAAACGCAACGCGCCGGCAGGAGCCGGCGCGTTGCAGAGGCGGCTGACGCACCCGCGAGGGTGCGCCAGGCGTCAGGCGGGACGCAGCGAGTAGGTCTTCAGTTGCGCGGCGAACTCCTTCAGCGACTGGATGCCACTGGCTTCCGCCTCGTGCACCCAGTCCTTCATCGCAGCCAGCATGTCGTGGCCGTTGGCGCTGGTCTTGGCCCAGATCTGCTGCAACGCCAGGCGCTTCTCGTAGATCACCTTCAGCGCCTGGCTGTGGGCCAGCATCGAGTCGATGCGCACGTGGTGGCGGTCCTGCAGCAGGCTGGTCTCGCGCGACAGCAGGCGCTTGGCGCGGCGGAACAGATGGCGCACCGACTCGTCGGCCTTGGCCACTTCCTGCTTGACCAGCGGCGCGATCACCAGCTTGCGGTACTGCGCCATGATCTGGAAGCGGTTGTTGAGGATCGCCATGGCGGTGTCCATGTCCAGGCTGTGCTTGCCTTCGACCCGGTGGGCGATCGGCGCGACCCGGGCGACCCTGGCCAGGCGCAGGAAGCTGAACAGCTTGATCCAGGCCCAGCCCAGGTCGAACTCCCACTTCTTCACCGACAGCTTGGCCGAGTTCGGATAGGTGTGGTGGTTGTTGTGCAGCTCTTCGCCGCCGATGAGGATGCCCCAGGGCACCAGGTTGGTGGCGGCGTCGCGGCATTCGAAGTTGCGGTAGCCGACCGCGTGGCCGAGGCCGTTGACCACGCCGGCGGCCCAGAATGGAATCCATGCCATCTGCACCGCCCAGACGGTCAGGCCGAGGGCACCGAACAGGGCCAGGTCGATGAGCGCCATCAGCACCACGCCGCCGATCGGGAAGCGCGAGTAGAGGTTGCGTTCGATCCAGTCGTCCGGGCAGTTCTTGCCGTAGATGCGCAGGGTGTCCTGGTTCTTCGCCTCGGCCTTGTACAGTTCCGCGCCGGCGCGCAGGACGGTGAACAGGCCCTTGTGCACCGGGCTGTGCGGATCCTCGACGGTCTCGCACTTGGCATGGTGCTTACGGTGGATCGCGGTCCATTCGCGAGTGTTCATCCCTGTGGTCAACCACAACCAGAAACGGAAGAAGTGCTGCAGCGCGGGGTGCAGGTCGAGTGCACGGTGAGCGGAATAGCGATGCAGGTAGACGGTCACGCTGACGATGGTGATATGCGTCAGCACCAGGGTAACTGCCACCAGTTGCCACGGCGACAGGTCGAGAAAACCGTTGAACCACATAGGCGGTACTGAACCTCGGGGTATGGGAGTGATGAGGGGCCTTGTCTGACAAAACCTGGGGGCATTATCACCAAGCGGCGGGGGATTACCATCCGTTCTTTTAGATATGAACAGGCCCGGATGGCCATCATTTATACTGCCCGGCCAATAATTGCCCACTGAACATCCCATGAGCCCCCGCCTGAGTGCCTTTCGCCTGAGCCTGGCCTACCTGGCAGTCGCCATCGCCTGGGCCTTCCTGAGCGATCATTTGTTACAAAACCAGGTACAGGACCACGAACAGCTGGTCTTCTGGATGACCGCCAAGCGACTGTTCTTCTTCGCCGCCACCGGCCTGCTCCTGTACCTCTACCTGGTACGCCAGTTCCGCCGCAAGGCCCAGGCCTACGATGAGTTGCATGGCAGCGAACAGCGTCTGAACCGGGCCCTGGAGGCGGTGCGCGACGGGCTCTGGGACTGGGACCTGGTGACCGGCAGGATGTTCATCTCGCCCGGCTACGCGGCCCTGGTGGGGCTGACGCCGGAGGAGCTCGGCGATCCCATCGAGACCTGGAAGAAGCACCTGCATCCGGAGGAGTTCGCCACCGTGCTGGAGGCCCACCGCAACCACTTGCAGGGCCTGACCGACAACCTCGACCACATCTACCGCCTGCGTCACAAGGACGGCGACTACCGCTGGATCCACTCGCGCGGCCGGGTCCTGCGCGACGCCCTGGGCAAGCCGCTGCACTACACCGGGGTGGCTCGCGACATCACCCTGCAGCGGCTCAAGGAAGACCACCTGCGCCAGGCCGCGGCGGTATTCGACAGCACCCGCGAGGGCGTGCTGGTCACCGACGCCCAGGCGATGATCGTCCACGTCAATCCTTCCTTCGAGCGCATCACCGGCTACCGCTCCGAGGACGTGCTCGGCAAGACCCCGGCGATCCTCCGTTCCGGCCGCCAGGACCAGGCGTTCTACCAGCGCCTGTGGCTGGCCCTGCGCGAACAGGACGTGTGGAGCGGGGAAATCTGGAACCGTCGCAAGAGCGGCGAGATCTACCCGCAGTGGCTGCACATCCGCGCGGTGCGCAACGACCAGGGCCAGTTGACCCACTACGTCGGGGTGTTCTCCGACCTGAGCAGCATCAAGCGCTCGGAGAACGAGCTGGACTTCCTCGCCCACCACGACTCGCTGACCGGGCTGCCCAACCGCGTGCTGTTGCGCCAGCGCATCGAGCAGGCGCTGGAGGACGGCAAGGACCGGGCGGTGGCCGGCGCCCTGCTGCTGATCGACCTCGACCATTTCAAGCACATCAACGACAGCCTCGGCCACACCACCGGCGACATGCTGCTCAAGGAAGTCAGCAAGCGCCTGCAGCACCAGCTCGGCGAACGCTGCCTGCTGTCGCGCCTGGGCGGCGACGAGTTCGCCATTCTCGTCGAGAACGACGACCCGGAAGCCGTCGCGCGCCTCTCGCAACGCCTGCTCGATGCCTTCAACGCGCCCTTCGACATCCATTGCCAGCCGATCTACATCAGCGCCAGCCTCGGGGTCAGCCTCTATCCGGAGGACGCCAGCGACGTCGACCACCTGATGCAGCACGCCGACGCCGCGCTGTTCCAGGCCAAGGACAGCGGGCGCAACGCCTACGCCTTCTATACCCGCGTACTGACCGCCCGGGCTCGCGCCCACGTCCAGGTGGAATCGGCGCTGCGCCACGCGCTGGACCACGACGAGCTGCGCGTCCACTACCAGCCGGTGCACGACCTGGCCAGCGGGCGGATCGTCGGCGTCGAGTCGCTGGTGCGCTGGCAGCATCCGGAGCGCGGCCTGGTGCCGCCGGGCGAGTTCGTCCCGGTGGCGGAGGAATGCGGGCTGATCGCCGCGCTGGACAACTGGGTGCTCAAGCGCGCCTGCCGGCAGATGCGCGAGTGGCAGGACCGAGGTGTCGGACTGGATTTCATCGCGGTCAACGTCTCCAGCCGGCTGTTCAACCGCGGCGGCCTGGAGGAGCGGATCGCCAATGCCCTGGAGGAGTCCGGCCTGGAACCTCGCTATCTGGAGCTGGAAGTTACCGAGAGCGCGGTGATGGAGGACTTCGAGCAGTCCCTCAACCTGCTCTGCCGCCTGCGCATCCTCGGCGTGAACCTGGCCATCGACGACTTCGGCACCGGCTATTCCTCGCTGATGCGCCTCAAGCGCCTGCCGGTGCACAAGCTGAAGATCGACCAGGGCTTCGTCGCCGGCCTGCCCGGCGCGGTGGATGACGCCGCGATCGCCCGCGCGATCATCGCCCTGGCCCAGAGCATGGGCCTGCGGGTGGTGGCCGAAGGCATCGAGCACCAGCACCAGGCGCTGTTCCTCCGCGAGCATGGCTGCGACTTCGGCCAGGGCTACTGGTACGGGCGCCCGCAGCCACCGGAAACGCTGCGCTTCGACGCGCCGCCGGTGGCGCTGCCGGAAGACTGAGAGCGGGCGGCCGGTCGCCGCGCCGCCTTATAACCAGTTTACCTATAAAGATTCTCAAACAATATTTTTAAGAATATTGCGAACTGCTTACCATACGCTCACGCCGCCCCCCCTTCGTCGAGCGATGCGGCACCTAGAGCCACAGGAGCAGAGACCATGAGCGCAACCCTCAGAAGCCTGGATGGCCCGGACGAAGCCACCATCCTGCGTGAAATCCAGAGCGCCTTGCGCGGCCTGCGCTTCGGCGCCGTCGAGATCACCGTGCACAACGGCCAGGTGGTGCAGATCGAGCGCAAGGAAAAATTCCGCCTGCAGCAACCGAGCGTCAAGCAGGCCTGAAGCCCGCGATCCGACTGGACCACCGGAGGCGTCCCGCGATGAACATCCGTTCGATTCCCCATCCGCACCGGTCTTGCAGCCGTCGGCCGCGAATGCGCGCCTGACGCCCCGGGTTCCCGTCGTTTCGCCAACACACCAACCAGAACCATCGAATCAGCACATCAGGAGCTGCACATGTCCCTTCGTCGTTTCGCCCTGGCCGCACTCGCCAGCGTCCTGATAGCCGGCCCGGCGGCCGCCGCCACGCCACTGCTGAACGTATCCTACGACCCGACCCGCGAGCTGTACCAGGCCTACAACGCCGCCTTCATAGAGCACTGGAAGGCCCAGGGTGGCGAGGACCTGACCGTCCAGCAGTCCCATGGCGGCTCCGGCAAACAGGCCCGCGCGGTGATCGACGGGCTCAAGGCCGACGTGGTGACCCTGGCCCTGGCCGGCGACATCGACGAACTGAACAGGCTCGGCAAGCTGCTCCCGGCCGACTGGCAGGCGCGCCTGCCGGACAACAGCACCCCCTATACCTCGACCATCGTGTTCCTGGTGCGCAAGGGCAACCCCAAGGGCATCGAGGACTGGGGCGACCTGACCAAGGACGGCGTGGAAGTCATCACACCGAACCCGAAGACCTCCGGCGGCGCGCGCTGGAACTTCCTCGCCGCCTGGGCCTGGGCGAAGAAGCAGTACGGCAGCGACGAGAAGGCCAGGGACTACGTGCAGGCGCTGTACAAGCACGTACCGGTGCTCGACACCGGCGCCCGCGGCTCGACCATCACCTTCGTCAACAACCGGATCGGCGACGTGCTGCTGGCCTGGGAGAACGAGGCGTTCCTGGCGAAGAAGGAACAGGGCGGCGAAAACTTCGAGATCGTCGTACCCTCCCTCTCGATCCTTGCCGAACCGCCGGTCGCGGTGGTCGACAAGGTGGTCGAGAAGAAGGGCACGCGCAAGGTCGCCGAGGCCTACCTGCAATACCTGTACAGCGAGGAAGGCCAGCGCATCGCCGCGCAGAATTTCTACCGGCCGCGCAACCAGAAGGTCGCCGCCGAGTTCGCCGCGCAGTTCCCGAAACTCGACCTGGTGACCGTCGACGCCGACTTCGGCGGCTGGAAGTCGGCACAGCCGAAGTTCTTCAACGACGGAGGCATCTTCGACCAGATCTACCAGGCGCAATGACCGCGACGGCAGGTCCGTCGCCAGTACCTCGGCCCTTCTCCCACACGCTCCCGGACGGCCGGTCCCATACCGGGCCGCGACCGGAAGGATCCGGCACCGGGAGAGCCACCAAGCGTTCCAACGCAGAGTAAGGACAGAACATGTCACGACGCATTTCCCCGGTCATACCCGGCTTCGGGCTGACCCTGGGATACACCCTGGTGTACCTCAGCCTGCTGGTCCTGATCCCGCTGGGGGCCATGTTCCTCAAGACCACCCAGCTCAGCTGGGAGCAATTCTGGGCCATCGTCAGCGCGCCGCGGGTGCTCGCCGCGCTCAAGCTGAGCTTCGGCACCGCGCTCGCCGCCGCCGTGCTCAACGGCCTGATCGGCACGCTGCTGGCCTGGGTCCTGGTGCGCTACGAATTCCCCGGACGGAAGATCATCGACGCCATGATCGACCTGCCGTTCGCCCTGCCCACCGCCGTCGCCGGCATCGCCCTCACCGCGCTCTACGCGCCGGCCGGCCTGGTCGGCCAGTTCGCCAGCGACCTCGGTTTCAAGATCGCCTATACCCCGCTGGGGATCACCCTGGCGCTGACCTTCGTGACCCTGCCGTTCGTGGTCCGCACGGTGCAGCCGGTGCTCGCCGACATTCCCAAGGAAGTCGAGGAAGCCGCCGCCTGCCTGGGCGCCCGGCCGCTGCAGGTGTTCCGCCACATCCTCGTGCCGGCGCTGCTGCCGGCCTGGCTGACCGGCTTCGCCCTGGCCTTCGCCCGTGGCGTCGGCGAGTACGGCTCGGTGATCTTCATCGCCGGCAACATGCCGATGAAGACCGAGATCCTGCCGCTGCTGATCATGGTCAAGCTGGACCAGTACGACTACACCGGCGCCACCGCCATCGGCGTGCTGATGCTGGTGGTTTCCTTCATCCTGCTGCTGCTGATCAACCTGCTGCAGCGCCGCATCGAAACCCCGTAAGGAGGGCGCCATGTCCAGTGCAAGCATTTCCGCTGCGACCGCCAGCGCCCGCCGGGGCCACGCCGGCGGCCGCCTCACCCTGATCGTCCTGGCCTGGCTGGTGTTCGCCCTGTTCCTCCTGCTGCCGCTCTACGTGGTGCTGAGCGAGGCGCTGAAGCAGGGCTTCGGCACCTTCTTCGAGGCGATCCTCGAACCCGACGCGCTGGCCGCGCTGAAGCTGACCCTGCTCGCCGTGGCCATCTCGGTACCGCTGAACCTGCTGTTCGGCGTCGCCGCCGCCTGGTGCGTGAGCAAGTTCGAGTTCCGCGGCAAGAGCATCCTGGTGACCCTGATCGACCTGCCGTTCTCGGTCTCGCCGGTGATCGCCGGCCTGATCTACGTGCTGCTGTTCGGCGCCCAGGGCTACTTCGGCGAATGGCTGAGCGAGCACGACATCCAGATCGTCTTCGCGGTGCCCGGCATCGTCCTGGCGACCCTTTTCGTCACCGTGCCCTTCGTCGCCCGCGAGCTGATCCCGCTGATGCAGGAACAGGGTACCCAGGAAGAGGAGGCCGCGCGCCTGCTCGGCGCCAACGGCTGGCAGATGTTCTGGCACGTGACCCTGCCGAACATCAAGTGGGGCCTGATCTACGGCGTGGTGCTCTGCACCGCGCGGGCGATGGGCGAGTTCGGCGCGGTGTCGGTGGTCTCCGGGCACATCCGCGGCGTCACCAACACCCTGCCGCTGCACGTCGAGATCCTCTACAACGAATACAACCACGTCGCCGCCTTCAGCGTCGCCAGCCTGTTGCTGCTGATGGCGCTGGTCATCCTTCTGCTCAAGCAGTGGAGCGAATCCCGCATGTCCCGACTGAAAAGCAATGCTGACGAGGAATGAAGCATGAGCATCGAAATCCGTAACGTCAGCAAGAACTTCAATGCCTTCAAGGCCCTGGACGCCATCAACCTGGACATCCAGAGCGGCGAGCTGGTCGCCCTGCTCGGCCCCTCCGGCTGCGGCAAGACCACCCTGCTGCGGATCATCGCCGGGCTGGAAACCCCGGACGCCGGCAACATCGTGTTCCACGGCGAGGACGTCTCGCAGCACGACGTGCGCGACCGCAACGTCGGCTTCGTCTTCCAGCACTACGCGCTGTTCCGCCACATGACGGTGTTCGACAACGTCGCCTTCGGCCTGCGCATGAAACCCAAGGGCGAGCGGCCGGGCGAGTCGGCGATCAAGGCCAAGGTCCACGAGCTGCTCAGCATGGTGCAGCTCGACTGGCTCGCCGACCGCTACCCCGAGCAGCTCTCCGGCGGCCAGCGGCAGCGTATCGCCCTGGCCCGCGCGCTGGCGGTGGAGCCGAAGATCCTGCTCCTCGACGAACCCTTCGGCGCCCTCGACGCCAAGGTCCGCAAGGAGCTGCGCCGCTGGCTGGCGCGCCTGCACGAGGAGATCAACCTGACCTCGGTGTTCGTCACCCATGACCAGGAAGAAGCGATGGAAGTCGCCGATCGCATCGTGGTGATGAACAAGGGCGTGATCGAGCAGATCGGCTCGCCCGGCGAGGTCTACGAGAATCCGGCCAGTGACTTCGTCTACCACTTCCTCGGCGACTCCAACCGCCTGCAACTGGGAGACGACCAGCACCTGCTGTTCCGCCCGCACGAAGTCTCGCTGTCGCGTTCCGCGGTGGCCGAGCACCGCGCCGCCGAGGTCCGCGACATCCGTCCGCTGGGCGCCATCACCCGGGTGACGCTGAAAGTCGAGGGCCAGGACGAGCTGATCGAGGCCGAAGTGGTGAAGGACCACGACAGCCTGGCCGGCCTCGCCCGCGGCGAGACCCTCTACTTCAAGCCGAAGGCCTTCCAGCCGGTGGCCAACCTCTGAACCGGCGGCGGGCTCAGCCCGCCGTGCGTTCCGCCAGGCCGCGCAACCCCGCGCGGCCCTTCGGCGACACGCGCAGCGCCCGCGAGCCGTCCTGAGGTCGCAACCAGCCCTGGCGCAGACAGGCCTCCAGCAACGCAGCCCCCAGCGCGCCGCCGAGGTGCGGCTTGCGCTCGCTCCAGTCGGGGCAGGCGCAGGCGAACTGCCGACGGCGGCGGCGGACCTCCACCAGGTCGATACCCAACCCGGCCAGCCCGGCCTCGCCGGTCGCGCTCAGGCGCACCGTCCTGCCCTCCTGCTCGATCCAGCCGGCATCCAGCATCCGTGCGAACACACCGACCGAGAGTTCGCCGGCCAGGTGGTCGTAGCAGGTCCGCGCCTCGCGCAACGCCGACGGCGTGCCGTGGCTCGGCGGCAGGCTGCGCCGCTGCGGCTGCAGGGCCAGGGAGGCGCTGGCCAGCGCTTCCACCGCCTGTCCCACTTCCGGCCCGGCCAGGCGATAGAAGCGATTGCGCCCGCGCGCCTCCAGGCTCAGCACGCCGCCCTCGACCAGCCGTCCCAGGTGGCCGCTGGCGGAGGACGGCGAGACGCCTGCCAGCAGCGCCAGCTCGCTGGCCGGGCGGGCGCTGCCATCCATCAGAGCCCAGATCATCTGCGCGCGGCCGGGATCGGCGAGCAGCGCCGCCAGCGAACTGAAACCGGGATTGAATTGCATGCTTCACCTCCGGATGAAACATTCCCTCTCGACGTCGGGAGATACTGGCCGCCATCGCCCGCTCGCGCCAGCCCCGAGACAAGGAAAAGCCCGCATGTCCGTCGACCTCCACGCCCTGATCCCGCTGATCGCCCTGACCTTCCTCCTCGCCGGCTTCGTCAAGGGCGTGGTCGGGCTCGGCCTGCCGACGGTCTCGGTGGGCCTGCTCGGCCTGGCCATGCCGCCGATGCAGGCGGCGGCGTTGCTGATCGTGCCGTCGATGGTGACCAACCTCTGGCAACTCGCCTGCGGCCCGAGCTTCCTCGGCCTGATGAAGCGCCTGGCCGGCATGCTCCTCGGGGTGGTCGTGGGCACCCTGCTGGTCGGCGCCTGGCTCGGCGGCGACGCGCCACGGCAGGCCACCGGCGTGCTCGGCCTGGCCCTGGTGGTCTACGCGCTGCTCGGCCTGGCGGCGATCGCCCTGCATCTGCCGGCGCGCCACGAGCGCTGGGTCGGCCCGCTGGTGGGCCTGGCGACCGGAGCGCTGACGGCGGTCACCGGGGTCTTCGTGATTCCCGCGGTGCCCTATCTCGGCGCCCTGGGACTGCAGCGCGACGAACTGGTCCAGGCCCTCGGCCTGTCGTTCAGCGCCTCGACCCTGGCCCTGGCGGTCACCCTCGGCGTGCACGGCGACCTGCTCGAACCGCAGATGCTCGGCGCCTCCCTGCTGACCCTGGTCCCGGCGCTGGGCGGGATGCTCCTCGGCCAGTGGCTGCGCCAGCGGATCAGCGCGACGCTGTTCAGGCGCTGCTTCTTCGTCGGCCTCCTGCTGCTGGGCGCCGACCTGGCCTGGCGCGGCTTCCACTGAGCCAGCTTCGCGCCGGAACGCTCCTGCGACCCTCCAGGCACTTCCGACGAACGGCGCGAACCGCTATCATCCGCCGCCGCGCGGGGCCCTGACGGGCACGCGGCAGCGGGCGGAACACGCCCGTCCGGCACGGAACGCCACTTCAAGCAAGGAGCACACGATGAACACCCGCCTTTCCCTTTCCGCCCTGGCCCTCGCCTGCGCCGCCCTGGCCGGCTGCCAGAACCTGTCCCAGCAGGATCTGATGCAGCACGGCATGATGGCGATGAAGGCCGCCACCCTGAGCGACGCCGAGGTCCGCCAGGTCGCCGACCAGGCCTGCGCCGAGTCCGACCAGCAGAACCGCATCGCCCCGGCCAACAGCAAGTATGGCCAGCGCCTGGACAAGATCGCCAAGGCCCTGGGCGACCAGATCGACGGCGTGCCGGTGAACTACAAGGTCTACCTCACCGAGGACGTCAACGCCTGGGCCATGGCCAACGGCTGCATCCGCGTCTACAGCGGGCTGATGGAGCTGATGAGCGACAACGAGATCGAAGGCGTGCTCGGCCACGAAATGGGCCACGTCGCCCTCGGCCACACCCGCAAGGCCGCCCAGGCCGCCTATGCGGCAGCCGCGGTGCGCGGCGCCGCCGGCGCCTCGAAGAGCGGCACGCTGGCCGCCCTGTCCGGCTCGCAGCTGGGCGAGCTCACCGAGTCGCTGATCAACGCGCAGTTCTCCCAGTCGCAGGAATCCGACGCCGACGATTTCTCCTACGAACTGCTGAAGAAGCGCGGGGTGAATCCCCAGGGCCTGGTCACCGCTTTCGAGAAGCTGGCCAGGCTGGGCGGCGGCGACAGCAGCATGTTCGATTCGCACCCGGGCTCCCAGGCGCGCGCCGATCATATCCGCCAGCGCATCGCCGCGGATCGCAAGTAACGCTCCGGACCCGGTCTCCCGCGCTCGCGGGAGACCACCTCACGCCGCCCGCTTGCGCTCGCGGATGCAGGTCGGCCCGGCGCGCTCCTCGACCTCGCGCTGCACCTCGCCGCGCAGGCCCAGCAGAAAGGCCAGTTCCGCCAGCACGAAGAGCGGGCCGATGATCAGCCCGCTCAGGTCGTCGACGAAGGCCGGCTTGCGTCCCTCGTAGTAGTGGCCGACGAACTGGATGATCCAGCCGACCACGAACAGACCGATGCCCCAGCCCAGCCAGGCCGCGGTGCTGCCCGCCGCCAGCTGCGCGCCGCTCCATACCGTCAGCGCCAGCAGCGCAGCCATGGTCGCGCCGAAGCGCAGGTCCAGGCGCAGGTAGAACAGCACCGCGGCGAGCGCCAGCAGGGATGCCGGCGACAGGCCGAAGCCCGGCGACGGTCGCGCCAGCAACACGGCGATGGAGAGGACGATCATCGGAATGCCGATGAAGTGGCTGAGGATATTGCGCCGGTCGCGGTGGTAGGCAGCGTATTGCGCAAGGTGATCGACTAGGGTTTTCATTGTTGTGGTCTCACGCCAGGGTCTTCGCATCATCGCGCCTGCCCGCTTCCTCACTCTGTCAGCTAGACGACAAACATGAACGCGCATACCGACTACCGCTCGCAGCTCCAGGCCGGCCGCTGGTTCCAGGGCTTGCCGGAAGCCCTGCAGACGCACCTGCTGGCGCTCGCCCAGCCGCGCCAGCTGCCGCCCGGGCAACGCCTGTTCGCGCGCGGCGACGCCCCCTGCGGACTGTACTGCGTGGTCGAGGGGGCGATCCGCATCAGCGCGGTCAGCGAGAACGGCAAGGAGGCGCTGCTGATCCTGGTGGAGCCGCCGCACTGGTTCGGCGAGATCGCCCTGTTCGACGGCCAGGCGCGCACCCACGACGCCTACGCCGAAGGTCCCACCGAACTGCTGCAGGTGCCGCAGGCGGCATTGCTCGAGCTGCTCCGGCGCGAGCCGCGCTACTGGCGCGACATGGCCCTGCTGATGAGCCACAAGCTGCGCCTGGCGTTCATCGCCCTCGAGGAAATGGCCCTGCTGCCGGCCGCGCAACGCCTGGCCCGACGCCTGCTGATGCTTGCCGAGGGCTACGACAACAGCCGCAGCCGGCAGATCCTGCACCTGCCACAGGAACAACTGGCGCTGATGCTGTCGCTGTCGCGGCAGACCACCAACCAGATCCTCAAGGATCTCGAGGCCCAGGGCATCCTCCAGCTCAGCTATGGCGGCATCGAGATCCTCGATCTCGCCGGCCTGCGCGCCGCCAGCCACGGCTGAGCGCGCGAATCACACTTTCGAACGCTTGCAGGCGCGCCGTGACCGGCTACCGTGTGCAGGACACCTGCCCCCGGTGCGGATATCCATAACGACAACAACAGGATCTCCCCATGCCCCGCCTCGCGCTGTCCGCTTTGCTCTGCCTCTGCTGCCTGCTGTCGACACTGCCGGCGCGCGCCGCCCTCGACGACCAGCAACGCGCCCTGCAACAACTGCAGGTCCAGGCCTGTCGCGTGGTGGGCAGCCTGTTGCTGCTGCGCGGCGAAGGTTTCCAGGAACAGCACGCGGCGCAACTGGAGAAGGACCTCGCCAGCCTCGACCGGGCGCTCGCCGCCGCCCCCGAGGGAGTGCTCCTGCGGCAGGGCGAAAAGGCCCTGGTGGCGCGTATCCGAGAAGGCGCGGCCTACGGTCCCCGCGAAGAGGACCTGCCCTGGCGCTACCCGCAGCAACTGAGTCGCGCCCTGCGTGACTTCCTCAACCTGGTGGAGCGCCAGGTGCCGCCGACTCCGCCTGGGCAGCCCCTGCCGCTCTGGCAGTTGCCGGCGCGGGTCGAGTACCTGTCCCTGCAATACCTCGCGCGCGCCTACCTGGGCGGGCTGGAGATCGCCCGCGAGCAGCCCCGGGACTATCTCGGCCAGGACGAGAGCGTGCTGGTCCCGCTGATCGACCGGCGCATCGCCCTGCTGGTGGCGAACAGCGCCAACCCGGCGGGGCTGAAGAAACTGGAGAACCGCTGGGAGTACCTGAGCCAGGCCCTGCGCGACCTGAACAGCAAGAGCAGCGCGCTGGTCAGCGCTTCCGGCAGGCCCTGGGCCCCGATCATCGTCGACCGCCACGCGCGGGCCCTGAGCGACAGCCTGATGCGCTTGAGCGCGGAGTGAGAGGGTCTGCCGCGCTGGGCGGATAACCTCGCCGCTCGCCACACGGCGCCGACCAGGACCCGGCGAACCTCTGGCTGCGCGAACAGATACTCATCTGTCTGCGCCGAGCAGGTTTGCTCTAGCCTTCCTCGTCGCGGACTTCCAGGCTCGCCGCCAGCGAGCGCCAGAGCACCTCGGCGAACACCTGCTGGATCTCGCCGCAGAGGTAGTCGAGCATCTGCTGCGGCTCCCGCCACTGGCTGCGGATCAGCCAGACGTCCGCTTCGAGCGCATCCCTGCGCACCTGGAAGTCCAGACATCCCGGCGCCTCCCGCCCCGGTCCGGACAATTGCCGCAGGCGCAGGCCGAGACGGTCGGACTGGCCCTTGCGCGCACGGATGCGAAACACCTGGCTGGCGCTCATGTCGGCATTTCCTCCGGGGTGCGGCGCCTCAGTGGGCGCCGGGCGACAGGGGCTTCAGGACCGGCTCGCCGTCCTTGAGCAGTTCCCAGACCAGCAGCTTGGCCGGCTTCATCGGGTCGGGGTTGCGCGCCAGCACGTGCGCCACGTTGGCCGGTTCGTACCAGCTCTGGCCGACCGTATAGGTCTCCACCGGACCACCTTCCAGCTGCGTCTGAACGGTGCCTTCGAGGACGTAGACGAACACCGGGCCGGGGTGCACGTGCGGCGCCGACACCTGGCCGGGCTTGAACGACACGGTCAGCATCAATCCGCGATAGCCGGGCGGCTCCGCCAGCGGCTGGTCGCGCAGGGTCACGACCTTTTCCGCATCATGGGCCGCGGCCAGGGCCGGCAGCGCCGCGCACAGCAGGCAGGCGAACGTTCGGGACAGTCTCATCGCGGTTCACCTCACTCCGGTTGCATGCCCATGCCCACGCCGAAGCGGTTCCAGGCGTTGATGGCCGAGACCGCCAGGGTCAGCTCGGCGATTTCCCTGTCGTCGAAGTGCTCGCGCAGTTCGTCGAGCAGGGCATGCGGCAGCGGGCCCTGGCTGAGGCGGGCGAGTTGCTCGGTCCAGGCCAGGGCGGCGCGCTCGCGTGGGGTGAAGTACGGGGTTTCCTGCCAGACGCAGAGCGCCTGCAGGCGCTGCTCGGTCTCGCCGGCCTTGCGCGCGTCGTTGGCGTGCATGTTCACGCAGTAGGCGCAGCCGTTGATCTGCGAGGTGCGCAGGTAGACCAGTTCGATCAGCGGACGCTCCAGGCTGGCCTTGGCCAGGGCCTTCTCCAGGCCGAGCATGGCGGTGTAGGCGTCGGGCGCGGCCTTGGCCCATTCGAGGCGGGTGGTCATGGCGAATCTCCTTGGTTGAAAGGGCGCCGCGGCAGTGGAAAGCGGCGCGGCATGGGGTAACACTAAGCCTGCCTTTGGCTCCCACGAAGAGCCAATCACCAGAAATACCAGGTAGCCAATCCCGCCATGGAACTGCAACTGACCCTCGACGGCCGCCACGACCTGGTCGGCCAGCTCTACCGCCAGCTGCGCGACGCCATCCTGCGCGGGCGCCTGGCCACCGGCGACCGCCTGCCGCCGACGCGCTACCTCGCCGAGCGCCTGGAGGTGTCGCGCAAGACCGTCAGCGAAGCCTACGAGCGACTGGCCAGCGAGGGTTTCCTCGAAGGCCGGGTAGGCAATGGCACCTTCGTCGCCCGCGGCCTCGCCCAGCAGCAGCCGCCCGCCGGCGCCGAGGGTCCGCTGCGACCGGCCGCGCGCTGGGCGCGGATCGAGCCGCAATCCGGGCTGATGGACCAGCGTCCGGCGCTGCGCTACAGCTTCGCCGGCGGCACCACCGACAAGCGCCGCTTCCCCTTCGACGCCTGGCGCACCTGCGTGCTCCAGGCGCTGCGCCTGCAACAGCGGACCCCGGCGTTCTACAAGGACACCGAGGGCGATCCCGAGCTGCGCCTGGCCACCTCCCGCTACCTGGCGATCAGCCGCGCCGTGCAGTGCGACTGGAACGCCCTGATGATCACCCAGGGCGCCCAGCAGGGCCTCGACCTGCTGGCCCGGGTGATGCTCGAGCCCGGCGACCTGGCGGTGGTCGAGGAGCCCGGCTACCCGCCGGCCCGCGCCAGCCTGCTGGCCACCGGCGCCGAAGTGCGCGGAGTGTCGGTGGACGCCGAGGGGCTGCGGGTCGACCTGCTGCCGGACAACGCCAAGCTGGTCTATGTCACCCCCTCGCACCAGTTCCCGCTGGGCATGCCGATGAGCCTGGAGCGCCGCCTGCAACTGCTGGATTGGGCACAGCGCCAACGCGCGCTGATCATCGAGGACGACTACGACAGCGAGTACCGCTTCGACGGGCGCTCGCTGGAGTCGCTGCGCAGCCTCGACCGCCACGGCCAGGTGGCCTACCTCGGGACGTTCTCCAAGACCCTGTTCCCCGAGCTGCGCCTGGGCTACCTGCTGCCGCCGGCGAGCCTGCGCGAAGCCGTGCTGGCGGCGCGCAAGCTGGTCGACCGGCACAGCGAGACCCTCCAGCAGCGCGCCCTCGCGCTGTTCATCCAGCGTGGCGACTTCGCCCGCCACACCCGGCGTTTGCAGCGCGAATACGCGCAACGCCGCGACCGCCTGCTGGAACGCCTGCGGGGTGACCTGGAGCCCTGGCTCGAGGCCCTGCCGGCAGTGGCCGGGATCCACCTCGCGGCGCGCTGCCGCGAGCCGCTGGATGTCGACCGCATCGCCCGCCACCTGCGCCAGCAGGGCCTGGAGGTCGGCACCCTGCCACCCTTCTACGCGGAAACCCCGCCACAGGCCGGATTCCTGTTCGGCTTCGGCTGCATCGAATGCGACGACATCGACCCGGCGCTGGACCTGCTGCGCGCCGAACTGCAACGCAGCGGCGGATAGAGCGCAGGCGCTCCCGCATGCCTGCGGCCACCCGCTCGGCGGCGCGCACGCCGGGACCGCGGACATGCTCCCGGAGCGGCGAGAACGCCGGAGTCTCTCGGCCCGCGCCGATGGCGCAGCTCGTGGTTGGCTGCCAGTGGGGGACCAGGCCCGATGAGCGGAACGATGCATCGCGTGGCGATGCGCGATGCGCGATGCGCGATGCGGGTAGCAGGATGACCGCCGACCAGGCCGGCAGGAAGGACTCAGGGCTGCAACAGCTTCACCAGCCGTTCGCCATCCAGCCCGAGCATGCGCGCGGCCTTGCTGTCGGCCAGTTGTCCGGTTTCCGCTTCGGGCAGGCTGGCGGCCTGGGTCGCCAGGCTGAGGATCAGCTCCTCGCGCGACAGCACGCCACCGAACTGGTACGCCGCGGCGATCAGCCGGCGCAGCTCCAGCGGCAGGCGCCAGCGCGCCCGCAGGGCCGAACCGAAGCTGGCGCCGAAGCGCCCCAGCGCTTCGTCCAGTCGCGCCTCGTCCAGCGCACCGCCGCCATCGCACCAGTCCTGCAGGGTGCGCAACAACGCGAGGTCACCGAGCCGATGCAGCAGGCCCGCGGTATAGCAGCGCTCGACATCGGCCCCCAGGGCGTCGGCCAGTTCCCAGGCGATATCCGCGCAACGCTGGGACAGTTCCCAGAACTGCAGCGCACGCGCCGCCAGCAGCGGCTCGTCGAGCTGGATGGCGCGCTGCAGGCTGAAGCCGAGCACCAGGTTCAGGCTGTGTCCGAGGCCCAGCCGCCTCAGGGCCTGGCCCAGGGTCTGGCAGGGCGGTCCGACATGCCGCGCGGCACTGTTGGCAGCGGCGATCAGCCCGGCGGTGATCTGCGGATCGCGCCCGAACTCGTCCTCCAGCACCCGCAGCGGCTGCTCCTCGGCGCCCAGGCAGCGGTCACTGGCCGCGCGGACATCGGCCAGCAGCGGCGCGCCCTCGGTGGCATCCCGGGCATGCTCGAGGAAGGCGAGCAGATCCTCTTCCGGTGTCACTTCGGGCAGCGGACAGGCAATCACTTCGTCGTCCTTGAGCAACAGACCGCGCAGGCGTTGCAGAAGGTTCCCGGCCTGGAACGGCTTGACCAGGTAGGCGGTCGGCGCCAGCGCCACGGCGGCACGCACGCTGGCCTGGTCGGCACGGTCGCTGATGAGAATGAACGGCTGCTCGGCGACTGGCCGCCGCAGGCGCGCCTCGCGCAGCAGCTCGAAGCCGTCGACCTGCGGCAGGTTCGATTCGGCCAGGACCAGCGCGAAGCTCCGGCGCCGACAGTGCTCCAGCGCCTCGCCGCCGTCGCCACAGAGGACCAGGCGGGCATCGCAGCGCACGCTGAGGACCAGTTGGCCGAGCAGGTCGCGACTCCAGGGGTCCGGGTCGGCGATCAGGATGACGGGGGCCTTCTTCGCGGCGCTCATGGCTTTCCTCTTCGATCCTGGTGGGCCGGCCGGGCCTCGCCAGGCGTGACGGGGCGGGCGACGACACCCGCGGGCGCATAACGGTATGACGGACGAGCGCGGGCCGACTCTAGGACCCGTCCTAAATAGCTCGGACGGCACGCTCGCGAAGGCAGAGGCGCCAGACGCGCAAGAGTAGCAGGAGGGAACCGTCCGTCGGGTATTTCGCGAAGAAACCCTGGCAGAAAAAAGAGGCTTCCGTTTCCGTGAAGCCTCTGAAAGAAAGGCCCGCGCGGACGCGCGGGCCTCGGGGGTATCGCTTTGCCGGTGAAGCTTAAGCGAGTTCGTCGAAGCACTCGGCCAGGATGGCCAGGCCCTTCTCCAGTTGCGCGTCGGGGATGGTGACGGGCATCAGGAAGCGGATGACGTTGTAGTAGGTGCCGCAGGAGAGCAGGATCAGACCCTTCTCACGCGCGCGCACGACGATCTTGCTGACCAGCTCGGCGGCCGGCTTGTGGGTGTCGCCGCCCTCGAAGAGCTCGATGGCCACCATCGAACCCAGGCCACGGACATCGCCGATCACCTTGTGCTTGGCCTGGATTTCGCGCAGGCCGACCTTCAGGCGCTCGCCGACGGCTTGCGAACGTTCCAGCAGCTTCTCTTCCTCGAACACCTTCAGCACGGCCAGAGCCGCGGCGCAGGCGATCGGGCTGCCGGCATAGGTGCCGCCCAGGCCGCCGGGAGCGATGGCGTCCATGATCTCGGCCTTGCCGGCCACGCCGGAGATCGGGAAGCCGCCGCCGACCGACTTGGCGAAGGTGGTCAGGTCAGGAACGATGCCCAGTTGCTCGGTAGCGAAGAAGGTGCCGGTACGGCCGGCGCCGGTCTGCACTTCGTCGGCGATCAGCAGGATCCCGTGCTGGTCGCACAGGGCGCGCAGGCGCTGCATGAAGGACTTGGAGTTGACGTAGAAGCCACCCTCGCCCTGCACCGGCTCGATGATGATCGCGGCGATGTCCTGGGGCTGGGCATCGTTCTTGAAGATGCGCTCGATGCTGGCGATGGAGTCGTCCTCGCTCACGCCGTGCAGCTCACAGGGCGCCAGGGCGCGGAAGATGCCGCCCGGCATCAGGCCCATGCCGGCGGAGTACGGGACCACCTTGCCGGTCAGGCCCAGGGTCATCATGGTGCGGCCGTGGTAGGCGCCGGTGAAGGCGATCACGCCAGCGCGACCGGTGGCGGCGCGGGCGATCTTGACGGCGTTCTCGACGGCCTCGGAGCCGGAAGTCACCAGCAGGGTCTTCTTCGGGAAGTCGCCCGGCACGCGCTTGGCGATTTCCTCGGCCAGCTCGATGTAGGGCTCGTAGGCCAGCACCTGGAAGCAGGTGTGGGACAGCTTGCCCAGCTGTTCCTGGACCGCGGCGATCACCTTCGGATGCAGGTGGCCGGTGTTCAGTACGGCGATGCCGCCGGCGAAGTCGATGTACTCGCGGCCTTCCACGTCCCAGACGGTGGAGTTCTCGGCGCGCTCGGCGACGACCGGGTGGATCTGGCCCACGCCGCGGGGTACCGCGGCCTGGCGACGCTTCAGCAGGGATTCGTTGGTCTTGCTCATGGCTTCCTCAGTGGCCGCTCATCGGGTCGGCCGGGTCAAAGGATGAAGGCGGGAAGGAAGCTCCCCAAGGCAGCATACGATGATCGACTGCCTCGGGACTTGCAGGCCCGCCAGGGCTCGGAGCCGCTTCGCGATCGGCGACCGCGGCTCCCGGTTCGTCCGGTGCCACCACCGGCAACGTCGACACCGGACGGCGCAGCTCTTGCCTGCCGTCCGGCCCCTCCGGATAGGTGCCTCGCCGGGCTCAGATACCGCCCAGGCAGAGGTACTTGATCTCGAGGTAGTCCTCGATCCCGTACTTGGAACCTTCGCGGCCCAGGCCCGAGGCCTTGATGCCGCCGAACGGCGCCACTTCGTTGGAGATCAGGCCGGTGTTGATGCCGACCATGCCGTATTCCAGCTGCTCGGCGACGCGGAACACGCGGGCCAGGTCGCGGGCGTAGAAGTAGGAAGCCAGGCCGAACTCGGTGTCGTTGGACATGGCGATGACCTCGGCCTCGTCCTTGAAGCGGAACACCGGCGCCAGCGGGCCGAAGGTCTCGTCCCTGGACACCAGGGCGTCCTTCGGCACGTCGACCAGGATGGTCGGCTCGAAGAAGGTGCCGCCGAGGGCGTGCGGCTTGCCGCCGGACACCACCTTGGCGCCCTTGGAGACCGCGTCGGCGATGTGTTCCTCGACCTTGGTCACGGCCTTGGCGTCGATCAGCGGACCGGTGGTCACGCCGGCCTCCAGGCCGTTGCCGATGTTCAGCTTGGCCACGGCGGCCTTCAGCTTGTCGACGAAGGCGTCGTACACGCCGTCCTGCACGTACAGGCGGTTGGCGCAGACGCAGGTCTGGCCGTTGTTGCGGTACTTGGAAATCAGCGCGCCCTCGACGGCGGCGTCCAGGTCGGCATCGTCGAACACGATGAACGGCGCGTTGCCGCCCAGCTCCAGGGACACCTTCTTGATGTCCTGGGCGCACTCGGCCATCAACTGGCGGCCGATCTCGGTGGAACCGGTGAAGGTGAGCTTGCGCACGATCGGGTTGCTGGTCAGCTCGCCGCCGACTTCGCCGGCGCTGCCGGTGACCACGCTGAACACACCCTTCGGAATGCCGGCGCGCTCGGCCAGCTCGGCCAGGGCCAGGGCGGAGTACGGGGTCTGCGAGGCGGGCTTGAGCACCATGGTGCAGCCGGCGGCCAGGGCCGGGCCGGCCTTGCGGGTGATCATCGCCGAGGGGAAGTTCCACGGGGTGATGGCCGCGGTGACACCGATCGGCTGCTTGATCACGATGATGCGCTTGTCCGGCTGGTGGCCGGGGATGGTGTCGCCGTAGATGCGCTTGGCTTCCTCGCCGAACCACTCGAGGAAGGACGCGGCGTAGGCGATCTCGCCCTTGGCCTCGGCCAGCGGCTTGCCCTGCTCGATGGTCATCAGGCGGGCCAGGTCGTCCTGGTTCTCGATCATCAGGTCGAACCAGCGGCGCAGCTTGTTGGCGCGCTCCTTGGCGGTCAGCGCGCGCCAGGCCGGCAGCGCCTTGTCGGCGGCCTCGATGGCGCGGCGGGTCTCGGCGGCCCCCATCTTCGGCACGCTGCCGACGATCTCGCCGGTGGCCGGGTTGTTCACCTTGATGGTCTGGCCGCTGTCGGCATCCACCCAGGCGCCATCGATGTACGCTTGTTGACGGAACAGCTTGGCATCTTTGAGTTGCATGACCTGTCTCCTTCGAGGAATGCCGTGAGCAGCGGGTCTACCTCGACTACCCCGCGTGCCTGGTTGTCTGGTTCGGTTGTAACCGGAAAGTGTTGCCTGCTGGTTATTCGAGAGGGCCAGCGCCCCGGTGTTCCATTTCCTTCGCCCTGTGCCAGCGGCGCCGCCGCTACCGGCCGGCCACCGCGCGCAACGGGCGGGCAGGAGCGAAGCCGGCCGCCGACTGACGTCGGGGAGGATACGAAAGATTCACGCGGGAAAGGGATTGCGAAGCAAACGCCACGCCGGCGCCACGGTGGCCCGACAGCATGGAAGGCTGGACGAGCGACGGGCAGGTCAGAAAGAGGTCATTCCAGGGGCACGCGGCCGGCTGAACTGAAGCCAATTCCCCGGTCTCCTATTGTTGTGGCTTTGGGGGCGTTTGAAATCTCAAACGAATCCTAGGGCCCCCACTGACAAAGGGCAATACCCCGTTCGATAAAATCAACGAAAGTCGGAAAATTCCACTGCTTTGCTGAGCACATCGCGGACGGATGGTCGTTTCCGTTCGAAATCACGAACGTGAACACATGGATGGACGCACGCGGACGAGATGCGTATGATTGCGCCCTGCCGCGCGAGCCGCGGCGCTGCATCCGTAGCTCAGCTGGATAGAGTACTGCCCTCCGAAGGCAGGGGTCGTGGGTTCGAATCCCGCCGGATGCGCCATCTCCCTCCTCGATTCGCCCTGCGAACCGAGCACCCGCAAAGCCCGCCAGACCGAGCGGGCTTTTTTGTGCCTGTCGCTCCGTCCCGACCAGTGCCCGCGGAAGACGGCGGAAACGAAAAGGCCGCGCATGAGTGAGGCGCGGCCTTTGCCTGGGCTGCTGTCTTCCCAGCCCGGCGGAAAAAATCTAGCAGAGCCCTTTCGCCAGGAAAAGAGTCGGCTCGCGGCAGGCCGGCGGGGGACGGAACGGCGTGGCGCGCGCCGAGGGCGCAATCCGCCGCCCTGGCCTTTTCCCCAGGCGCCGCCTTAAGATCGGGAGTCCGCATTGGGGCGGGCCTTCTCTAATTCTGCGGGTGGTTTCTCCGGATGCTTCCAGACAGCGTGGTAGGTAGCAGCGCGCGGCGCCTTCGTCTGCGCCGGGTGCGCGGGCGTGTCGGGCTTGGCCTGGTGGCCGGGCTCTCGGTGCTGGCTGGCATGACCGACGCCATCGGTTTCCTCGCCACCGGCGATTTCGTGTCCTTCATGAGTGGCAATACCACCCGTCTGGCGGTATCCCTGGGCGAGGGCGACCTGGGCGGCATGGCGCGCCTGGCCATCGCCCTGGCCAGCTTCGTCGCCGGCAACGCCCTGGGGGTGATCCTGGCCCGCTTCAGCGGACGCCGGGCGGCGCCGATCCTGGTCTGCTGCGCGATGCTGCTGGCGCTGTCGGCGGTCTGGCCGTTCGACTGGAACGTGCCGGCGCTGGTCGCGGCGATCATCGCGATGGGCATGCTCAACGCGGTGGTCGAGCAGGTCAACGGCCTGCCCATCGGCCTGACCTACGTCACCGGCGCCCTCTCCCGCTTCGGCCGCGGCCTCGGCCGCTGGCTGCTGGGCGAGCGGCGCAACGGCTGGCGGGTACAACTGGTGCCCTGGAGCGGCATGTGCATCGGCGCGGTACTCGGCGCCCTGCTGGAACAGCGACTGGGACTCGCCGCGATGGCGGCGAGCGCGGCGCTGGCGGCGCTCCTCGCGCTGGCGGCGCTGGTGATCCCGCGACCGTGGCAGATGGACTATATGGCGCGCTGAGCCGCCAAGCCTGCCCTGCGCCCCGCCGCCGGAGAAGGAAGGCCCGGCGGGGAGGGTGGCGACGTTTCTTGACCTCGTCCGGAATCGCTCAATAAGATGCGTGCACATGCACTTGAATGAGTGGCGAACCGATGAACCGCAGTGCTCTCGACTTCCGTCATTTCATCGACCACCTGCGCCACCAGGGCGACCTGGTGGACATCCATGCCGAAGTCGACGCCGACCTGGAGATCGGCGCCATCACCCGCCGGGTCTACGAAAGGGGCGCGCCCGCGCCGCTGTTCCACACCATCCGCGGCAGCCTTCCCGGCGCGCGGATCCTCGGCGCGCCGGCCGGCCTGCGGGCCGACAAGGCGCGCGCCCATGGACGCCTGGCGCTGCATTTCGGCCTGCCGGACCACAGCGGCCCCCGGGAGATCGTCGCCGCGCTACGGGCGGCGATGCGCGCGGCGCCGATCGCGCCGCGGCGCGTCGAACGCGGGCCGGTGCAGGAGAACGTCTGGATCGGCGAACGGGTGGACCTGACCCGCTTCCCGGTTCCCCTGCTCCATGCCCAGGACGGCGGGCGCTACTTCGGCACCTACGGCTTCCACATCGTGCAGACGCCCGACCGCCGCTGGGACAGCTGGTCGGTGGGCCGGCTGATGCTGGTGGACCGCAATACCCTGGCGGGCCCGACCATTCCCACCCAGCACATCGGCATCATCCGCGAGCAGTGGCGCCGGCAGGGCAGGCCGACACCCTGGGCGATGGCCCTCGGCGCGCCGCCGGCGGCGCTGGCGGCGGCCGGCATGCCGCTGCCGGAGGGGGTCAGCGAGGCCGGTTATGTCGGCGCCCTGGTCGGCGAACCGGTGGAGGTGGTGCGGGCCCGGACCAACGGCCTGTGGGTGCCGGCCAACGCCGAGATCGTTCTGGAGGGTGAGATCAGCCTGGACGAAACCGCGCTGGAGGGCCCGATGGGCGAATACCACGGCTATTGCTTCCCCACCGGCAAGCCGCAACCGCTGTTCCATGTCCATGCGGTGACCTTCCGCGACCAGCCGATCCTGCCGATCTGCGTCGCCGGCACGCCACCGGAGGAGAACCACACCATCTGGGGCACGATGATTTCCGCACAGTTGCTCGACGTGCTGCAGGACGCCGGGCTGCCGGTGGACATGGCCTGGTGCTCCTACGAGGCGGCGACCTGCTGGGCCGTGCTGTCGATCGACGTGCAACAACTGGCGGCGCTGCGCACCGACGCCGCCGCCTTCGCCACGCGGATCGCCGAGGTGGCGTTCGGCTCGCACCCCGGGCACCTGGTACCGAAGCTGATCCTGGTCGGCAACGACATCGACGTCAGCGAGATCGACCAGGTGGTCTGGGCCCTGGCGAGCCGTGCGCACCCGCTGCACGATCACTTCGTCTTCCCGGCCATCCGCGACTTCCCGATGGTGCCCTACCTCGATGCCGAGGACAGGGCCCGCGGCAGCGGCGGCCGGCTGGTGATCAACTGCCTGTATCCGGAGCAGTTCGCCGGGCGGATGCGCGCCAGCACGGCGTCGTTCCGCCACTCCTATCCGCCGGCGCTGCGCCAGCGGGTGGAGGAGCGCTGGCGCGAATACGGATTCGCCGACGACTGAGCGCTACAATCCCGCCCTGGCGGAAAAGGCTCGACCAAGGGGGCGAAGGCCGATGAACGAGACCAACGCACTGGGGCTGCCGCGCGGCCCGCTGAACCTGATGACCGAGATCGTGCGCCAGCGCGAGCGGCAGCTGACCGCCCTGCTCGCCCCGCTCGGCCTTGGCCTGCACGAATGGCGCGCGTTGCGGATCATCCATGCGTTCGACGGCGACGTACCGATGAGCCTGCTCATCGAACATTCGCAGACCGACCGGACCGCGCTGGGCCGCACCATCGAACGGCTGGTGCAGCGTGGCTGGGCCAGCCGTCTGCCGGATCCGGAGGACGGTCGTGCCGTGCTGGTGCGCCGCAGCCGCGCGGCACAGGCGGTGTTCGAACAGGCCCTGGAACGGGTCGCGCGCCTCGACGAGGCGCTGCTGGCAAGCCTGGAGGCGGGCGAGGACGGCACGCTGGCCGTCGCCCTGGGAAAACTCCTGCGCGCCTTGGACGGGCGTTCCTGAGTGATGCAACCCTCTTCCGCCGCAGACGCGCGGTTTGCGAAGCAGCTCCCAACCCGGGGATAGACTGAGCGGACGGTCACCAGACTGCTGGCCGGTTGATAGCATGGAGCCTTGGCAAGCTCGCCTGGTCACGCCATGCCGGACACCAACGCGCCGAGTTTCGCCGCACCGCCCATACGGCTGCGCGGCCAGCACGCCCCTGGCTATCGCCCCCTTGGCAACGCCCCTTCCTTGCCCGTTCCCGACGGGCTTTTTTCCTGCCCTTCCGGCGACCCTGGATTTTTCCCACACACCAAGGAGGAAAACCTCTCACCCCTCTCGGAACGAGCCGATTTCTCGGCCGATGCCGTTCGCATTCCATTGGTCACCCAACGGCAACGAGGACCAGCCATGACCGGGCGGCCCTCGCATGGAACACGGACGCGCCTCGCACCCGCCCATGTCCGGCCCTTATCCGCCCAACCCGAGGACCGAGGATGAACGACTACATCGCCCGCCTGCGCGCCCGCTACGATGAGCATTTCGGCTGCGCGCCCGCCATGACGCTGGACTGCCGCGGCTTCTGGAAACACTGCGCGGCAGTGCCGGACATGGCCGTCTTCGCCTATCGCCTGGAGAACAGCCGGCGGGCGCACCACGTGGCGATCACCGCCGGGATGAGCCAGCGCCCCATGCACTTCGCGCCGTACATGGGCAAGGCGCGCTGGTCGACCGAACTGATCTGCTACCTGGATCACCTGGGCGGCGAGGACCTCCGCCATCTGCAGTGGCTGGCCGGGATGCCGTTCCACGACCAGTTGGCGCTCGGTCGCGGGCACAGCGTGGCGTTCGGCTTCCCGCTCTACGAATACAGCCTGCTGCGACACTTCCTCCTGCTCGGCACCCCCGACCGCGAGGACGCCGGCCTGTTCGACGGCTTCGCCGACTCCGCCTACCCGGTCGATCTGCTCTGGGTGGTGCCGCTGACCGAGCCTGAATACCAGGTCAAGGTGAAGAGGAACCTGGAAGGCATCGGCGCGCTGCTAAGCCAGTCCGCCCATCCGCTGAGCCTCGACCGCCACCGTCATTGCTACGTGACCGGCGAGCGCCCGGAGGGCCTCGGCCGGGTCCTGCACTGAGCCCTGCCGATGCCCCCGACCTTCGTCGGGCAATCCACCGATGACGTTTTTCAATCGGTTCGATGCCGTTTTCCCCGCTTGCCGATCCGTCCGCCGTCTACGATTCTTGCTGGACGTGAGGACGGCTCCGGAGGAGCGCGCATGAAAACCGTGGCACAACTGTTGAACGCCAAGCAGAACCAGCAGGTGTACACCATCGGACCGGACGAGATGGTGCTCGACGCCCTGCGGCTGATGGCGGAAAAGAACATCGGCGCGCTGCTGGTATTGAACCATGGCGAGGTAGTCGGGGTGGTCAGCGAACGCGACTACGCGCGCAAGATGGTCCTCAAGGGTCGTTCGTCCATTGGCACGCCGATCAGCGCGATCATGAGCGCGCCGGTGGTCAGCGTGGACTCGAAGCAGAGCGTCGACACCTGCATGAACCTGATGACCGACCGCCACCTGCGCCACCTGCCGGTGGTGGAGGAGGGCCGGTTGCTCGGCCTGCTGTCCATCGGCGACCTGGTCAAGGCGGCGATCGCCGAGCAGGCCGAACTGATCCAGCAGCTGGAACAATACATCCGCGGCGACTGAACCGGTCGGGCCGGCCCGATATGGCGGCCCCTGCCCTTTTCCCTCCAGGTTTGGCGATAATCCCGGCTGGTCCCACTCCGAGCCCGCCGCCATGTCATCCCCGCTGCAGTTCCGCCGCTACACTCCCGCCGACCGCGACGCCACCCTGGCCATCTGGCTGGAGGCCTCGCGGATCGGCCACGGCTTCCTCGGCGAAGCCGAACTGCAGAAGCAGAAGGCGCTGGTGCGCGATCACTACCTGGACGCTTCGGAAACCTGGCTGGCGCTGGACGGCGAAACGCCACTGGGCTTCATCGGCCTGCTCGACGCCTTCATCGGCGGCCTGTTCGTCGCACCGGCGGCCCACGGCCGCGGCATCGGCCGGCAGTTGCTGGAACATGCCGCGGCCCTGAAGGGCGCGCTGGAAGTCGAGGTCTACGCCGCCAACCGCGAGGCACTGGGGTTCTATGGGCATTGCGGTTTCGTCGAAACCGGCCGGCGCAAGGAGGACGACGAGGGACGGCCGCTGGAAATCGTCCACCTGCGTCGCGGCGATTAGCCCCCCTTGCGGAAAACGCTCGGCGCCACGCCACTCAGGCGCTTGAAGAAGCGGGTGAAGTAGGCCGGCTCGCTGAAGCCGAGGCGGTCGGCGATCTCGTTCACCGTCATCGCCGTGTAGACCAGGTCGCGCTTGGCCTCCAGCAGCAGGCGCTGGTGCACGATGCCCAGCGCGGTCTGCCCGCTGAGGCGGCGCGCCACGCCGTTAAGGTGCGCCGGAGTGATGCCCAGGCGACGCGCGTACTCGTCGATCCCCAGGTGCTCGCGGAAATGCCGCTCGACCAGTTGCGAGAAGCCCGACAGATACTCCTGCCCACGCCCAGGCCGCGCCTCCGCCCGCCGGACCATCACTTGCCGCCCCAGCCACACCGCCAGCACGCCGATCAGCGACTGCAGCAGCAGTTCGCGCGCCGGCGCAGTGCCGGCGTACTCGCCGTCGATGGCGTCGAACAGCGTGTCGATGTAGCGCCGGTCCGCACCCACCGGATACAGCCCCGGCGCCTCCAGCGCCTGGCGCTGCGCGCCGAGGTGCGCCTGCAAGCGGGCCAGCAGCGGCGCGGCGAGGGTCAGCACGTAGCCGTCGATACGCTCGGAGAACTGGAAGCCATGGATGCACAAGGGCGGCACGAACTGGATGGCGGGCCGCTCGACGCGGGTCAGTTCGCCTTCCACCTGCAACTGCGCCCAGCCCCTGCGCACGTACAGCAACTGGCCGAGATCGGCATGCCGGTGCGGCTTGATCTCCCAGTCATGCAGGCGGCTGCGGGCGGGGATCGACTCGCAGTGCAGGAGGTCCGGGGTCGGCCACTCGAGGGGCTCGCCATAGAGCTTGAACACCGGAACAGCGCCTGTGGGAAGCGTCATCGCCACCTCCTGCCGAAATGGCCGATTGCCGAACAGAGTTTGGAAAAGTCCAGGAATAGAAAGCCAATTTGCCTTCTCCAGGCATCCAGGGCAAACAAAAATACAGCCACCTCCAGACAAGATCCGCGCCGGCGCCACCCATGCCGGCCAGCCATAACAGCGAGAGGGCTATCCGCAATGAAGACTCAAGTCGCCATCATCGGCGCCGGTCCGTCCGGCCTCCTGCTCGGCCAGTTGCTGCACAAGGCCGGCATCGACAACGTGATCCTCGAACGCCAGGCGCCTGACTACGTGCTCGGCCGCATCCGCGCCGGGGTGCTGGAACAGGGGATGGTCGACCTGCTCCGCGAAGCGGGCGTCGACCAGCGCATGGCGCGCGACGGGCTGGTCCACGAGGGCGTCGAGATCGCCTTCGCCGGACAGCGCCGGCGCATCGACCTGAAACGCCTGAGCGGCGGCCGGACGGTGACCGTCTACGGCCAGACCGAAGTCACCCGCGATCTCATGGAGGCCCGCGCCGCCTGCGGCGCCACCACCATCTACCAGGCCGCCGAGGTGCGCCTGCACGACCTCGAGGGCGAGCACCCCCACGTGACCTTCGAGCGCGACGGCGAGCGGGTTCGCCTGGACTGCGACTACATCGCCGGCTGCGACGGCTTCCACGGCGTCTCGCGACAGTCGATCCCGGCGGAGCGGCTGAAGGTCTTCGAGCGGGTCTATCCGTTCGGCTGGCTCGGCCTGCTCGCCGACACCCCGCCGGTCAGTCACGAACTGATCTACGCCAGCCACCCGCGCGGCTTCGCCCTGTGCAGCCAGCGCTCGGCGACGCGCAGCCGCTACTACGTGCAGGTGCCGCTGACGGAGAAGGTCGAGGACTGGTCGGACGAGCGCTTCTGGACGGAACTCAAGGCGCGCCTGCCGACGGAAGTCGCGCAACGGCTGGTGACCGGCCCAGCGCTGGAGAAAAGCATCGCGCCGCTGCGCAGCTTCGTGGTCGAGCCGATGCAGCATGGCCGGCTGTTCCTCGCCGGCGACGCCGCGCACATCGTTCCGCCGACCGGCGCCAAGGGCCTGAACCTGGCGGCCAGCGATGTCGCCACGCTGTACCGCCTGCTGCTGAAAGCCTACCGCGAAGACCGCGCCGACCTGCTGGAACGCTACTCGGCGATCTGCCTGCGGCGAATCTGGAAGGCCGAACGCTTTTCCTGGTGGATGACCTCGGTGCTGCATCGCTTCCCCGACACCGACGCGTTCAGCCAGCGCATCCAGCAGACCGAGCTGGAGTACTACCTCGGCTCCGAGGCGGGGCTGGCGACCATCGCCGAGAACTACGTGGGACTGCCCTACGAGGCCGTCGAATGACCCGCGACGCCGCTTAGCGGCAGCGCGGGACGCGCTCCAGGCGTCTCTGCATGGCGACTCCGCGACGCCAAGGGATCGAACATTCTCCGGCACCCGTCCAACCCCAGGCGCAGTATCATGCCCGCTGCCCTTCGCGTCGCGTCCGTCCCAGGTGCCGTCTTGCCAGAGCTCGCCCACAACCCGCCCGCCGTCCGTACCGTCCTCGTCGGCCTGATGCTGTCGATCTTCCTCAGCGCCCTCGACCAGACCATCGTCGCCGTCTCCCTGCCGGCGATCTCCGCCGACTTCGCCGACCTCGACCTGCTGGCCTGGGTGATCTCCGGCTACATGGTGGCGATGACCGTGTCGATGCCGATCTATGGCAAGCTCGGCGATCTCTACGGGCGGCGCCGACTGATGCTCTTCGCCATCGCCGTGTTCAGCGCCGCCTCGCTGCTCTGCGGGCTGGCGCAGAGCATGGGCCAGCTGGTGCTGGGGCGGGTGCTGCAGGGGATCGGCGCGGGCGGGTTGATGGCGGTCAGCCAGGCGATCGTCGGCGACATCGTCCCGCCGCGCGAACGCGGGCGCTACCAGGGCTACTTCAGCAGCATGTACGCCATCGCCAGCGTCGCCGGACCGGTGCTCGGCGGTCTGCTCACCGAATACCTGTCGTGGCGCTGGGTATTCTGGATCAACCTGCCGATCGGCCTGCTCGCGCTGGCCATCTCGCGGCGAACCCTGGTCGGCCTGCCGGTGCCGCGCCGGCAGCCGCTGATCGACTACCCGGGCATCGCGCTGATGGTGGTCGGTCTCACCGCCCTGCTGCTGGGCATCACCCAGATCGGCCAGGGTGTGGCCTGGAACGACCCGGCGCTGCTCGGCCTGTTCGCCCTGGCGGCGGTCGTCCTGCTGCTGTTCATTCTCCAGGAGCGGCGTTTCCGCGAGCCGCTGGTGCCGATGCAGCTGTTTTGCATCCGCGCCGCCACCCTCAGCTGGCTGGTGGCGTTCTTCGCCAGTTTCCAGGCCATCTCGCTGACCGTGCTGGTGCCGCTGCGCTACCAGAGCGTCACCGGCGCCGGCGCCGACAGCGCCGCGCTGCACCTGCTGCCGCTGGTCATGGGCCTGCCGCTGGGCGCCTACTGCTGCGGCCGGCTGACCGCCAGCCTGGGGCGCTACAAGCCATTGATCCTGGGCGGCGCCCTGCTCCTGCCGTGCAGCATCGCCGGCCTGGCCCTGACCCCGGCCACGCACCCCTGGCTGTCGGGGCTCTTCATGTTGCTCACCGGGATCGCCGTCGGCACCCAGTTCCCCACCAGCCTGGTGGCTGCGCAGAATGCCGTGGAACAGCGCCATATCGGTGTGGCCACCAGCAACGCGACGCTGTTCCGCTCCCTCGGCGGCGCGGTCGGGGTGGCGCTGATGTCGGCGATCCTGCTGGCCCTGCTCAAGCATCTGCGGATCGGCGGCGGCATCGATCAGGGGTTCTCCGAAAGCGCCCTGCTGAGCAGCCTGAACGCCGCCAGCGGACCGGCGCAGATCATCTTCCAGCACGTCCTCGCGGATGCCTTCAAGGTGCTCTTCCTGGTCAACGCGGCGGTGGCCCTGCTTGGCCTGGTGGTGGCCGCGGCGCTGCCCGACATGCCCTTGCGCGGTCGCCCGGTGGCGGAGCCGTCGGCCGGGGAGTGAGCGCGCGCCGATAATCGAACGCATTCGTCCTGGTAGCGGCCGTGTCCGATTTACAAAAGTAACCGTTCGGTACATTTTCCCGGCATCGACAATGTCACTGCTGTGGAGGCTGCGCCATGACGCGCACGGTACTGGTCCTGAACGGTCCCAACCTGAATCTGCTCGGCACCCGCGAGCCACGCACCTACGGTCGGCAGACCCTTGCCGAGATCGCCGCGCAATGCGCGGCCTTCGCCGAATCACGCGGCTTCGCCGTGGAGTTCCGGCAGACCAACCATGAGGGCGAGCTGCTCGACTGGATCCACCAGGCGCGCGGCCGGATCGCCGGCATCGTCATCAACCCAGCCGCCTGGACCCACACCTCGGTGGCCCTGCGCGACGCGCTGGCGGCGGTGGAGCTGCCGGTACTCGAGGTGCACCTGTCCAACGTGCACCAGCGCGAGCCGTTCCGCCACCACTCCCACGTCTCGCCGCTGGCGACCGGGGTGATCTGCGGCCTCGGCGGCCTTGGCTATCGCCTGGCCCTGGAATACTTCGCCAGCCAGTTCGAGGCCGCCGCATGAGCCGCCCACGCTCGGTGCTCGCCGGCCTGGTCGGCGCCGGCATCCAGGCCTCGCGCACTCCCGCCCTGCACGAACACGAGGGCGACGCCCAGGGCATCCGCTATCTCTATCGGCTGATCGATCTCGACCTGCTGGGCAAGTCGGCGGACGACCTGGAATCCCTGCTCGCCGCCGCCAGCGACCTCGGCTTCACCGGGCTGAACGTCACTTTTCCCTGCAAGCAGGCGATCATCCCGTTGCTCGACGAGCTTTCCGCCGAGGCGCGTGGTATCGGCGCGGTGAATACCGTGGTGCTGCGCGACGGCCGGCGCATCGGCCACAACACCGATTGCCTGGGCTTCGCCGAAGGTTTCCGGCGCGGCCTGGCGGACGCGCCGCGCCAGCGGGTGGTGCAACTGGGCGCTGGCGGCGCCGGCGCGGCGGTGGCCCATGCGCTGCTCGCCGAGGGCGTCGAGCGGCTGATCCTGTTCGATGTCGAGACGGCACGCGCGCAAGCCCTGGCGGACAATCTCAACGCGCACTTCGGCGCGGCGCGAACGCTCGCCGGCAACGACCTGGCCAGCGCCCTCGGCGCCGCCCAGGGACTGGTCAACACCACCCCAGTGGGCATGGCCAAGCTGCCCGGCATGCCGCTGCCGGCGGAACTGCTGCGCAGCGAGCTATGGGTCGCCGAGGTTATCTACTTTCCGCTGGAAACCGAGCTCCTGCGCCAGGCCCGCGCCCTCGGCTGCCGGACCCTGGACGGCGGCAGCATGGCGGTGTTCCAGGCGGTGAAGGCGTTCGAGCTGTTCAGCGGGGTGAAGGCCGACGCGGCGCGGATGCAGGCGCATTTCGCCAGTCTCGGCGACTGAAGCGGACCGCGGCCCCTCCGACCGGGAACGCGAGAGGGGCCGGGCTGGCGGGCAGGCGTCGGTGCTCAGGCGCGGAGATAGCGCAGCACCGCCTCGCAGATCATCTCCAGGTGCCGTTGCCGGACCCCGGCGTCGTGCAGGTCGGTGCGGAAGATCCGCGACACGGTGTAGCGGTTGGAGACCCGGTAGAAGCAGAACGAGCTGATCAGCAGATGCACGTCGAGCGCCACCAGCCCGGGGCGGAACACCCCTTCCGCTTCGCCGCGACGGAGGATTTCGGCGATACCCTGGACGATCGAGCCGTTGACGCTCTGCACCAGTTCGCTGCTGGCGATGTGCTCGCCCTTGTGGATGTTCTCGATGCTGATGATGCGGACGAAATCCACGTGGCGGTCGTGGTAGTCGAAGCTGAACTCCACCAGCTTGCGCATCGCCTTCACCGGCGGCAGCTCGCCCAGCTGGAGGCTGTTCTCGATACCGCGGATATCGCTGTAGAGCTTCTCCAGCACCGCCTGGTAGAGCTGTTCCTTGCTGCCGAAGTAGTAGTAGATCATCCGCTTGGAGGTATGGGTGCGCTCGGCGATGGCGTCCACCCGCGCGCCGGACAGCCCCTGGGCGACGAACTCGTCGGCCGCGGCGCGAAGGATGTCCTGGCGGGTCTTCTCGGGATTGTTCTTGCGCCCCTTGCCCCGTGGTGCGGGCGCTTCCACGGCGGCGGGATCGGGATTGGACATCGGTGGCTCACTCGTGGCCGGCGGAAACTGCGGCCGATTATGCGGGCCGCGGCCGACTGTAGGAAGAGCACCTGCCGGAGCACCGATAATTCTCACAATTTGACCCGGCGCACACCGCGCCGGGCCTGGGCCATCGCCGCCAGGCGCACCGCCACGTTGGCGGCGCCATAGCCGGCGTAGCCATGGCGGCGCTGGAGGATCTCGAAGAAGAAGCGTTCCTCGAACGGCTCGGTGAACACATGGAACAGCTCGCCGCCCTGGGCGTCGCGGTCATAGAGCACGTTGTAGTAGGCCAGCTCGCTGAGGAACTCCTCGGTGAAGTCGAAGCGCGCAGCGAGGTCGTCATAATAGTTCAGCGGGATTTCCAACAGCGTCAGGCCGGCCTCCTTGGCCTGGGCCACGGCGGCGAAGATGTCCGCGCAGTCGAAGGCGATGTGGTGCACGCCGGAGCCGCGATAGCTGGACAGCGCACGGGCGATGGCGGTGTTGCGGTCCTCGGAAATGTTCAGCGGCAGGCGCACCTGGCCGCAGCGGCTGCGCACCGCGCGGCTGGTGACCAGGCCGTAGGGATCGGGCAGGACCACCTCGTCGTCGGCGCTGAAGTCGAACAGGCTCTTGTAGAACAGCACCCAGCTGTCCAGGCCCTCGGCGGGCAACGCCATGGCCACATGGTCGATGCGCCGCAGGCCGAGGCCGGGCGTCGCCTCGCCGGTCATCTCGAAGTCGGTCTGGTAGATGTCGCGCCCCCCGCCCTCCTGCTCGACCAGGTACAGGAGGCTGCCGTCGAGGGCACGCACCGCCGGGATTTCCCGTTCGTTGGGGCCGACCAGCCCGCGATAGGGCTGGCCGCCGTAGCGGCGCGCGCGCTCCAGCGCCTGGCCGGCGTCGCGCACGCGCAGGGCGGTGGCGCACAGCGAAGGCCCATGGGCCTCGAAGAAGCCGTGGGCGAAGGAATAGGGCTCGGCGTTCAGCACCAGGTTGATCCCGCCCTGGCGCAACAGGCTGACATTCTTCGAACGATGCTGCCCGACCCTGGCGAAGCCCAGTTGGCGCAGCCACTGGCCCAGGCGCGCGCGCAACGCTTCGTCGACGGCGAACTCGAGGAACTCGATGCCGTCGCAGACGCTCGCCGGCGGCGGCGCGAAAAGCCCGTCCACGGCCACCTGCGGTGCCTCGCGGCGCAGGCGCTCGCGGGTCTTTTCCTCCAGGTAGAGCAGCGCGCGCAGGCCGTCGGCGGCGTTGGCGCGGGTCGGCGCGGCGCGGAAGCCGTCGTTGAAGACCTCCAGCGACAGCGGCCCACGGTAGCCGCTGGCGACGATCGGCGCGAGGAAGCCCGCCAGGTCGAAGCCGCCCTGCCCCGGGAAGCAGCGGAAATGCCGGCTCCACTCCAGCACGTCCATGGCCAGCAACGGCGCATCGGCCATCTGTACGAAAAAGATCTTCTCCGCGGGTAGCCCGGCGATGCCACGAGCATCGCCGTTCAACGAGAGGGTGTGGAAACTGTCGAGGATCAGACCGAGGTTCGGCCGGTCGGCCCGCCGCACCAATTCCCAGGCCTGCTCCCAGGTGCTGACCTGGCGGCCCCAGGCCAATGCCTCGTAGCCGATACGCAGGCCCCGGGCGGCAGCGCGTTCGGCCAGCAGGCGAAGATCGTCGACCAGCAATGCCGGCTCGCCGAGGGCGTCCGCGGCGACGTTGCTACAGACCAGCACCAGGTCGGTGCCCAGCTCCTGCATCAGGTCGAACTTGCGCTCGGCGCGCTCCAGGTTGCGCGCCAGGCGCTCCCGGCGGCAGCCCTCGAAGTCGCGGAACGGCTGGAACAACAGGATCTCGAGTCCCAGGTCGGCGCACAGCCGGCGCACATCGCGAGGGCTGCCGTCGTAATGGAGCAGGTCGTTCTCGAAGACTTCCACTCCATCGAATCCGGCGGCGGCAATGGCTTCGAGCTTCTCCGGCAGGGTACCGCTCAGCGATACGGTGGCGATCGAACGCTGCATGCTTCGACTCCTCAACTCAAAACGCCCCACGGCGCCTGGCATCGCGCGGGTGACGAGGTGGAACCAGGGAGGCGCGGGAAACCGCGCGGATATGCCGGGGAGCCGCCGCGCAGGAACGCGCGCGCTCGGCTGGCAGCCCGATTATTGGTTTGCGGCGCGAACCGGGCAATGCAAAATGTACGAACTGGTTAGTATTCTGTTCGAATATCGAACATAAGCGCGATTATCGAATTGACGATTTTTCGACCAATCGCTCACCATCGCTGCCACCGGTGCAGGCCATCCCGCTCTGCCGGAAGCGCTCGCCGCTTCCCTCCGGGAACCTGCGCAACCCAAGCGACATAACAATTTCAATAATCGGGTACCTGCCATGTCCCTCACCGACTTCGCCCTTGCTCCGCCGCTCCACCCCCCGGCCGCCCGCCCGGACCGAGCGCTCCTGCCACGCTGACGCCCGCGTGCGAAACCAGAACGACAAATCCAGGCCGGGCGCTCGCGCACCGGCCGTCGAAAGGATGGCCCCACCGATGATCCACTCCTCCAGTTCCCGGCTGCCCGCCGCCGACACCGCCGCGCGCGCTACCCGCGGCGGCAGGTTGCGCAGCGCCCTCGCCGTCGGCCATACCCGCTGGGGCATGCTCGCCCTGGTGTTCTTCGCCACCACCCTGAACTACATCGATCGCGCCGCCCTCGGCGTGATGCAACCGATCCTCGCCGAGAAGATGAGCTGGACGGCGATGGACTACGCCAACATCAATTTCTGGTTCCAGGTCGGCTACGCCATCGGCTTCATCCTCCAGGGCCGCTTCATCGACCGGGTCGGGGTCAAGCGCGCCTTCTTCCTCGCCGTGCTGCTCTGGAGCCTGACCACCGGCCTCCACGGCCTGGCGACCTCGGCGGCGGGCTTCATGCTCTGCCGCTTCGTCCTCGGCCTGACCGAGGCGGCCAACTACCCGGCCTGCGTGAAGACCACCCGCCTCTGGTTCCCCGCCGGCGAGCGCGCGGTGGCCACCGGCATCTTCAACGCCGGCACCAACGTCGGCGCGATGGTCACCCCGGCGCTCCTGCCGCTGGTCCTCAGCGTCTGGGGCTGGCAGGCGGCATTCCTCTGCATGTCGGCGCTGGGCCTGGTCTGGCTGGCGTTCTGGTGGCGCAACTACCACAACCCCGAAGAACATCCCCGGGTACGACGGAGCGAACTGGACTACATCCAGCAGCAGGAAGAGCCTCCCGTCACCCGCGTGCCCTTCTCGCGGATCCTCCGCCGCCGCGGCACCTGGGCCTTCGCCCTGGCCTACTCGATCACCGCCCCGGTGTTCTGGTTCTACCTCTACTGGCTGCCGCCGTTCCTCAACCAGCAGTACGGCCTGGGCATCAGCGTGACGCAGATGGGCATTCCGCTGATCCTGATCTGGCTGACCGCCGACTTCGGCAGCATCGGCGGTGGCATCCTTTCCTCCTGGCTGGTCGGCAGGGGCATGCCGGCGGTCCGCGCGCGCCTGCTGTCGATGCTGCTGTTCGCCTGCACCATCGTCGGCGTGGTGTTCGCCGCCAATGCCGATGGCCTGTGGATCGCGGTACTGGCCATCGCCCTTGCGGTCGGTGCGCACCAGGCGTGGACGGCGAACATCTGGAGCCTGGTGATGGACTACACGCCCAGGCACCTGATGAGCACGGTGTTCGGCTTCGGCGGCATGTGCGCGGCGCTGGGCGGGATGTTCATGACGCAGCTCGTCGGCGGCGTGCTGACCGCGACGAACAACAACTACGCGGTGCTCTTCTGCATGATCCCGGCGATGTACTTCATCGCCCTGGCCTGGCTGTACTTCATGGCGCCGCGTCGGATCGAAGCCTGAGTCCCGGCGCCCGGCGCTCGCCGGGCGCTTCCCTGCCCCGAGAACAAGAAACGAAGGGACATTCCCATGTCGCACCCGAGCCTCGTCCGCGCGCTCTGCGCGTCCCTCTGCCTCGGCGCCGGCCTGCCGGTCCACGCCGAGCGAGGTTTCCTCGAAGACGCCAAGGTCAGCCTCACCGCGCGCAACTTCTACCTGAACCGCGACTTCGTCGGCCACGCCGGCCAGGACAAGGCCGAGGAATGGACGCAGAGCTTCATCCTCGACGCCCGCTCCGGCTTCACCGAGGGCAGCGTCGGCTTCGGCCTCGATGTCCTCGGCCTGTACAGCCTGAAGCTGGATGGCGGCAAGGGATCGGCCGGCACCCAGTTGCTGCCGACCCACGACGACGGCCGCCCGGCCGACGACTTCGGACGCCTGGCGGTGGCCGGCAGGCTGCGCGTGTCGAATACCGAACTGAAGCTCGGCGAATGGATGCCGGTGCTGCCGATCCTCCGTTCCGACGATGGCCGCTCGCTGCCGCAGACCTTCCGCGGCGGCCAGCTCAGCGCCAGCGAGATCGCCGGCCTGACCCTCCACGCCGGCCAATTGCGCGGCAACAGCCCGCGCAACGACGCAAGCATGCAGGACATGTCGCTATTCGGCCGGCCGGCCGCCACTTCCGACCGTTTCGATTTCGTCGGTGGCGAATATCGCTTCAACGGTGAACGCACCCTGCTCGGCCTGTGGCACGCCGAGCTGAAGGACATCTACCGCCAGCAGTACCTGCAACTGCAACACAGCCAGCCACTCGGCGACTGGCTGCTGGGCGCCAACCTCGGCTGGTTCCGTGGCCGCGACGATGGCAGCGCGCGCGCCGGCGAACTCGACAACCGCACCGTTTCCGCGCTGTTCTCCGCGCGCCACGGCCTGCATGCCCTCTACCTCGGCCTGCAGAAGGTCGGCGGCGACGACGGCTGGATGCGGGTCAACGGCACCAGCGGCGGCACCCTGGCCAACGACAGCTACAACGCCAGCTACGACAACCCCGGCGAACGTTCCTGGCAGCTGCGCTACGACTTCGACTTCGTCGGCCTCGGCCTGCCCGGCCTGACCTTCATGACCCGCTACCTGCATGGCGGCCATGTGCGTCTGGCCGGAGTCACCGACGATGGTAGCGAATGGGGACGCGAGAGCGAGCTGGGCTACACGGTGCAGGGCGGCGCCTTCAAGCGCCTCAACCTGCGCTGGCGTAATTCCAGCCAGCGCCGCGACTGGGGCAGCAATACCCGTTTCGACGAGAACCGGCTGATCGTCAGCTATCCGCTGGGCCTGTTCTGAATCCCGCGCGCCACTGCGCCGACGCCTTCAGCGACCGCGACGCCAGGCCACCAGCAGGCCGCTGGCGCAGATGACGAGGATGCCGAGCAACGCCCAGGCATCCGGCGCGTGGCCGAAGACCAGCAGGCCGAGCAGCCCGGCGAAGATGATCTGGCCGTAGCTGAACGGCGCCAGGGTCGCTGGCGGCGCGTGACGGAAGGCCTGGGTCAGCAGCAGGTGGCCGCCCATGCCGCAGCCGCCCAGGGCGATCATCATCAGGCCGTGGAGAAGACTTGGGGTCTGCCAGAAGAACGGCACCAGCAGGCTCATGATCAGGGTGTTGAAGATGCCGGCGAGGAAGTTGCTGGTGGTCGGGCTGTCGCTGTTGGCGAGCATCCGCGTGAGCAGCTGGTAGAGCCCGAAGCACAACGCCGAGCCGAGCGGGAACAGCGCCGCCGGGGTGAACAGCGCGCCGCCGGGACGGACGATGAACAGCACCCCGACGAAGCCGGTGAGTACCGCCAGCCATTGCCCCGGGCTGACCTTCTCCTTCAGCAGCGGCACCGACAGCGCGGTCACCAGCAAGGGCGCGAGGAAGTTCACCGCGGTCGCCTCGGCCAGCGGCAGGTAGCGCAGGCCTGTGGTGAAGAACAGGCTGGTGCCGATCAGGCACAGCGCCCGTGCCAATTGCATGAGCGGCCGCCGGGTACGGATCACCGCCAGGCCGTTGCGCGGCACGAACACCACGACCATCAGCAGGGTGTGCACCAGGTAGCGGGCCCAGACCACCATGACGATCGGGTAGAAACCGGAAAGGAACTTGGACAGCCCGTCATGGCTGGCGAACAGGAACACCGCGGCGCAGATCAGGAAGATCCCGCGCAACGGCTGGTCGTTGCCGGGTAGCGCGGAGGAGGTCGCGTTCATTGGGCGGTACCGGGATGAATGAATGGCGCGGGTATCCGAGCATGCCAGACGCCGCGGGGAAATGGCCACAGACGGAAGCGTTCGATCAACGCACCATCAATCGATTACCGGATTGCGGGCTCCCCCCTCTCTCCCTAATGTGTTCCTCGCCCTGGCAGCCTGGCTGCCCATACAAGAACAACAGGGGAATTCCGACATGCCGCTGCACACCCCACGCTCCACCGCCGGTACCTGAGTCCGCGTGCGACTGCGTCCCACGCCCCTCCCTCTCGCCGCGGAAGCCGCCTCATGAACAGTTCCAGCCTGCCCGCCGTCGAGCGTCTCGACGTGCAAGCCTTCATCAATGCCCAGCCTCTTTCCCCCTATCAGTGGCGGATCGTCCTGCTGTGCTTCCTGATCGTCTTCCTCGATGGCCTCGACACCGCCGCGATGGGCTTCATCGCCCCGGCGCTGACCCAGGACTGGGGCATCGACCGCGCCAGCCTCGGCCCGGTGATGAGCGCCGCGCTGATCGGCATGGTCTTCGGCGCCCTCGGCTCCGGGCCGCTGGCCGACCGCTACGGGCGCAAGCTGGTATTGGTGGCGGCGGTGTTCCTGTTCGGCCTGTTCAGCCTGGCCTCTGCCTACAGCACCAACGTCGAGCAACTGCTGGCGCTGCGCTTCCTCACCGGCCTCGGCCTCGGCGCAGCGATGCCCAACGCCACCACCCTGCTTTCCGAATACACCCCCGAGCGCCTCAAGTCGCTGCTGGTGACCAGCATGTTCTGCGGCTTCAACCTGGGCATGGCCTGCGGCGGATTCGTCTCGGCCAAGCTGATCCCGCTGTTCGGCTGGCACAGCCTGCTGCTGCTCGGCGGCCTGCTGCCGCTGCTCCTGGCGGTAGTCCTGCTGTTCCGCCTGCCGGAATCGGCGCGCTACCTGGTGGTGCGCAACCGCGGCAGCGAGCGGGTACGCCGGGCGCTGGCCCCCATCGCCCCGGCGCAGGTGGCGCTGGCACAGGGTTTCCACGTCCCCGAGCAGCAGACGGTGCAGGCTCGCAACGTGTTCGCGGTGATCTTTTCCGGCACCTACAGCGCCGGCACCCTGCTGCTCTGGCTGACCTACTTCATGGGCCTGGTGATCGTCTACCTGCTGACCAGCTGGCTGCCGACCCTGATGCGCGATAGCGGCGCGAGCCTGGAGCAGGCGGCGTTCATCGGCGCGTTGTTCCAGTTCGGCGGTGTGCTCAGCGCGGTGGCGGTGGGCTGGGCGATGGACCGCTTCAACCCGCACAAGGTGATCGGCCTGTTCTACCTGCTGGCCGGGGTGTTCGCCTGGTGCGTCGGCCAGAGCCTCGGCCAGGTCACCCTGCTGGCGACCCTGGTGCTGCTGGCCGGCATGTGCATCAACGGCGCGCAGTCGGCGATGCCGTCGCTGGCAGCACGCTTCTATCCGACCCAGGGACGTGCCACAGGGGTCTCCTGGATGCTCGGCATCGGCCGTTTCGGCGCTATCCTCGGCGCCTGGATCGGCGCCACCCTGCTGGGCCTGGGCTGGAACTTCGAACAGGTGCTGACCGCCCTGGTGCTGCCGGCCGCGCTGGCGACCGCCGCGGTGCTGCTGAAGGGGCTGGTCAGTCACGCGGATGCGGGGTGAGACGGCGGATAACGCCGTCGGCGTTATTCGCCCTACCCCAGGGCCGCGACAGCGCGCAGGGCGCATGACCGCTCGCGGTCATCCGCCCTCGGACGCCGGTGTATCGGCGGCGCATCGCCTCAGAAGGTGAACTCCATGTTCAATGTCGGCGTCGAGGTACGGCTGCCGGTGCCGCCGTCGACGCCGAACTTGTTGTGCCAATACTCGTAGCCGACGCCGAGCCACAGGTTCGGCTGGCGCTTGTCGCCTGGCAGGGCGGCGACCATCAGGGCGGCGCGGACCAGGGTTTCCGCCGCGGTGTCCTTGTCGTTGTAGTCCTCGCCCTTCTCCCCCACGTAGTTGACGAAACCCTGGAACTTCGCCGCATGGTTGCCGACCTTGAACGGCCGCATCCAGGTCAGGTTGAGCATGTAGGTGGTGTCGAAGGTGTGGTCGGGATGGCGCGCGCCGGGCACGCCGAAGTGGTTCTTCTCGCGGTAGTAGAGCAGGCTCAGGTCGAGCACGCCGGGACCGTTGAACTTGAGGGTCGGGCCGAACACCAGGGCGCGCTTCTTGGCCGAAGCCAGGTTGTTGTTGCGGCTGGCGTCGAAGCCCAGGGTGAAGGCGTAGTCCTTGACCAGGCCGGTGCCCAGCGGCCGGTCGAACACCCGCGAGGCGTAGAGCTGGTGGCGGTAGACCGCATAGACCTCGCTGCCACCGTGGTCGGTGCCCTTGCGCGGGTCGCGGCTGTCGGAAAGGAACACATCGAGATTGAAGAAATTGCTGCCGTAGCGATAGCCGTCGGCGTGGGTGAAGCTGTATATGCGCTTGGCGAACTTGTCCGGGTTGTTCGGGTTGGTGAACTGCTGGCCGTAGCGGAAACCGACACTGTTGCTCATCCACTCCAGCGCCATGCTCTCCCCGGCGCCGACGAGCGCGACCAGGGCGGCGGCGCCCCGCATCATCTTCTTCATGCTGTGTGTCCTGCTGGTTGCTTGTTGTTCTTGTGGCGACTCAGCCCCCGGTTTCGCGCCGGGGTCGCGGGGCAGTATCGGCATATCGCCGCGCTGACCAAAGCACAGAATATCGATCACACCGATGCCGAAACGGCATCAGCGATGCCACCACCGGACCCGCCCCGTCCGGCATGGGCTCAAGCGTCGTTCAGGCGGGCTTCCTCACGCTCGCGCAGGCGCACTTCCTCGGCGATCTGCCGGGCCAGGGCATCCACCGCCACCGGCAGGTAGCGCCCGGTACGCACGTAGAGGCCGAGATCGCTGTGGATACCGCCGTTGTCCTGCAACGGCAGGAAGCGCAGTTCGCCGCTGGCGATGTCCGCCTCGATCCCCAGGCGGGTCTGGAACGCCACGCCGAGACCGCGCCGCGCCAGTTGCCGCGACAGCTCCAGGGAACTGCTTTCCAGCGCCGCCCGGCAAGGCTCGCGCAGGCGGCGCTGGAGCGGCGCCAGCAGGTGATGAATGGACAGTTCGCTCTTGGCCATGATCAGGCCATGTCCGGCGCAGTCGGCGAAGGTGATGGCGTCGCGCCGCGCCAGCGGGTGCTGCGGAGCGACGATGGCGCCGAGGCGGAAATGGCCGACGCTGATCTGCTGCAGATCGGCACTGCGCGGCAGGGCGAAGGCCAGGCCGAGGTCGACCGCGCCGCTGGCCACCGCATCGGGGATCGCCTGTGAGCCGAGCAGGGTGACACCGACGGTGACATCCGGATAGCGCTCGCGCATGGCCTTGAGCACGCAGGGCAGCAGGTCGCTGGTCACTGCCTCGATGGTGGCGATTTCCACATGCCCGGTGCGCAGGCCCTGCAACGCGTCCAGTTCGGAGCGCACCCGCTCCATGTCCTGCAGGACCACGGTGACGTGGCGCGCGAAGATCTCCCCGGCGCCGGTCAGGCGCAGGCCGCCGGGCAGGCGGTCGAACAGCGGCGCGCCGATCTCGTCCTCCAGCTTGAGGATCTGCCGGTTCACCGCCGACGAGGCGACGTTCAGGCGCCGCGCGGCTTCGCGGATCGAATCGCAACGGCGGACCATGTCGAAGTAATGGATGGCGGGCGCGTGGATGTGCAGCTTGCGGCTCATGGCGGACCAGAGGGGTGACGGAGCTGTCGACCTTCCGGGAAACGCCGGCGAATGGCAAGGGGAAGCACCGCCTCGCCGGCCCTCGCGCAGCGCGGACAAGCACTTGCGGCTATCCGTAACGCCACCGGCCTAGCGGGTCTCCTGCTGCGACTCCACGCCCAGTTCGTCCCACACCGACTCGGCCAGGTGGAAGGTCGCGTTGGCCGCCGGAATGCCGCAGTAGATGGCGCTCTGCATGATCACTTCCTTGATCTCGTCGCGACTCACGCCGTTGTTCTTCGCCGCGCGCAGGTGCAGCTTGAGTTCCTCGTTGCGGTTCATGCCGATCAGCATGGCGATGGTGACCAGGCTACGGGTGTGCCGCGGCAGCCCCGGGCGGGTCCAGATGTCGCCCCAGGCGTGGCGGGTGATCATCTCCTGGAACTCTTCGTTGAACGGCGTCAGGCTGGCCAGGCTGCGGTCGACATGGGCGTCGCCGAGCACCGCGCGGCGCACCTGCATGCCGGCCTCGTAGCGTTGTTTCTCGTCCATCGGCGGCTCCTCAGGCGGACAGCAGGAAATCGACCAGGCGGCGGCTGAAGGCGTCGCCGGCCTCGACATTGGACAGGTGCGCGGCGGCGAACACGGCCAGCTGCGCGTCGGCGATGCGCGCCTGCATGAAGCGGGCGTCGTCTGGAGTGGTCACGGCATCGTGGCTGCCGGCGACGACCAGCGTCGGCGCCTGGACCAGCCCGAGCTGCTCGCGGAAATCGGCGTCGCGCACCGCCGCGCAGTTGGCCGCATAGCCCTGCGGCGAGGTGGCCGCGAGCATCGCCACGATGCGCTCGGCCTGAGCCGGCTCGCGCTCGGCGAAACCCGCGGTGAACCAGCGCGCCAGCGAGGCGTCGCGGAGGTCGCGCATGGCCTGCTCGCCGCCTTTCAGGACGGTGTCGATGCGGGTGTTCCAGACCTCGTCGCTGGCGATCTTCGCCGCGGTATTGCACAGCACCAGCCGGCCGATCCGCGCGCCGGCATGGATGCCCAGCCACTGGCCGATCAGGCCGCCCATGGACAGCCCGCAGAAATGCACGCGCGGCAGGTCGAGGGCATCGAGCAGGGCAACCACGTCGGCGCCGAGCTGGCCGATGGAGTACGGTCCGGGGGTGACCAGCGAGGCGCCGTGGCCGCGGGTGTCGTAGCGCAGCACGCGGAAGTGGGCGGTGAGTGCGGGGATCTGCGTGTCCCACATGCCCAGGTCGGTGCCCAGCGAGTTTGACAACAGCAGCACCGGCGCGCCGGCCGGTCCTTCCAGGGAGTAGTTCAGGTCGCCGTCGGCGAGGCGTACGGTTGGCACGAAGGGATCTCCAGTCAGGCGGGATGGGGTTCGAAGCCCAGGGCATGGTGTTCGGCGAGCGCGCGCTCGACCCAGGCGCGGGCCTGGCCGAGGTAATGGGCGGGATCGAGCAGGCGGTCCAGTTCGTCGCCGGACAGCTCGGCGCTCACTCGCGCCTCTTCGCCGAGCACCACGCGCAACGCGCGGCGCTGCTCGACGGCGCGGCGGCAGCATTGCTCCACCAGGTGATGGGCGGCTTCGCGGCCAAGGCGACGGGCCAGGGCGATGCTCACCGCCTCGGCGAGCACCAGGCCGTGGGTCAGGCCGAGGTTGCGGCGCATCCGTCCGGCATCCACTTCCAGGCCTTCGAGCAAGCCGATCGCCTGTCGCAGCGCGCCGGAAACCAGGCAACAGAGTTCCGGCAGGGTTTCCCACTCGGCGTGCCAGAGGCCGAGGCTGCGCTCGTGCTCCTGCGGCATCGCCGCGAACAGGGTCGAGACCAGCCCCGGCGCACGGGTGGCGGCGGCGATCAGCACCGCGCTGCCCACCGGGTTGCGCTTGTGCGGCATGGTCGAGGAACCGCCACGCCCGGCGCCGGCCGGCTCGAAGACCTCGCCGGCCTCGGTCTGCATCAGCAGGCTGACATCACGACCGAGCTTGCCGAGGCTGCCGGCCACCAGGCCGAGCACGCTGGCGAATTCCACCAGGCGGTCGCGCTGGGTGTGCCAGGGCTGTTCGGGCAAAGCCAGGCCCAGTTCCTCGGCCAGCGCCGCGGCCACCGGCAGGGCCTGCTCGCCGAGCGCGGCGAGAGTCCCCGAGGCGCCGCCGAACTGCAACACCAGCAGGCGCGGGCGCAACTCGCGCAGGCGCTGGCGGTGCCGGGTCAAGGCACCGAGCAGGCCGGCGAGCTTCATGCCCAGGGTCACCGGGGTGGCGTGCTGCAACCAGGTGCGTCCGGCCAGGGGTGTGTCGGCATGCCGTGCGGCCTGGTCCGCCAGGGCCACGGCAAGACGCTGCAGATCCTCCTCGAGCAAGGTCAGCGCGCGACGCAGTTGCAGCACCAGGCCGCTGTCCATGGCGTCCTGGCTGGTGGCGCCGAGGTGAATGTAGCGTTCGGCCTCGGCGTCGCCAGCCGCCACCTGGCGGCCCAGCGCCTTGACCAGGGGGATCGCCGAGTTGCCGGCATTGGCGACCGCCTCGGCCAGTGCCAGCGGGTCGTACAGCTCGGCGCGGCAGGCCGCCTCGATCGGCGCCACCGCCGTCGCGGGAACCACCCCGACCCGCGCCTCGGCGCGAGCCAGGGCGGCCTCGAAATCGAGCATGCCCTGCAGGCGGCCCCGGTCGGAGAACACCGCGCGCATCGGCGCCGCCGTGAAGTAGGCGTCGAACAACTGGTTGGCGGGTACGTCGCTCATGGGTTTTCCTTTTTCCCGGCCCGTCAGGGCTCGTCGTTCAGGTAGCTGACCTTGCGCAGGTCCGGCAGGCTCACGCAGACCAGCAGCGCCAGCAGGCACATGGCTGAAACATACCAGTAGAAGACGTTCTCCATCCCCACCGACTTCAACCCCAGGGCGACGTACTCGGCCGAGCCGCCGAAGATCGCGTTGCCCACCGCGTAGGACACCCCGACCCGAGCGCGCGCACCTCCGGCGGGAACATCTCGGCCTTGATCAGGCCGCTGATGGAGGTGTACAGGCTGACGATGGCCAGCGCCAGGATGATCAGGAAGAAGGCCATGTAGGGACTGCTCACGGTCTTCAGCGCGAGCAGGATCGGCAGGGTGCAGAGGGTGCCCAGGGCGCCGAACCAGAGCATCGAGGTCTTGCGCCCGATACGGTCGGAGAGCATGCCGAACAGCGGTTGCATCAGCATGTACGCCAGCAGGGCGAAGGTCATCACCGCGCTGGCGGTCTTCGCGCTCATGCCGGCGGTGTTGACCAGGTACTTCTGCATGTAGGTGGTGAAGGTATAGAAGATCAGCGAGCCGCCGGCGGTGAAGCCGAGCACGGTGAAGAAGGCCCGCTTGTGCTTGCCGAACAGCTCGGCGAAGGTGCCGGACTCCTTGCGCTCGAGGGTCGACTTCGAAGCGGTCTCGTTCAGCGAGCGGCGCAGCCAGAGGGCGATCACCGCGGTGATCGCGCCGATCACGAAGGGAATCCGCCAGCCCCAGGCGCGCAGTTCGTCTTCGCTCAGCAACTGCTGCAGGATCACCACCACCAGCACCGCCAGCAACTGTCCGCCGATCAGGGTGACGTACTGGAACGAGGCGAAGAAGCCGCGCTGGCCCTTGAGCGCCACTTCGCTCATGTAGGTGGCGCTGGTGCCGTATTCGCCGCCCACCGACAGGCCCTGGAACATCCGCGCCAGCAACAGCAGGGTCGGCGCCAGGGTGCCGATGCTGGCGTAGGTGGGCATGCAGGCGATCGCCAGGGAGCCGGCACACATCATCACCACCGAGATCAGCATGGCGGTCTTGCGCCCGTGCTTGTCGGCGATGCGGCCGAACATCCAGCCGCCGATGGGTCGCATGAGGAAGCCGGCGGCGAACACCCCCGCGGTGTTCAGCAGCTGCACCGTGGGGTTATCGGAGGGGAAGAAGGCCGGGGCGAAGTAGATCGCGCAGAAGGCGTAGACGTAGAAGTCGAACCACTCCACGAGGTTGCCGGAAGAGGCGCCGACGATGGCGAAGATGCGCTTGCGGCGCTCTTCGTGGCTGTACTGGTGAACAGGGGCAGTCATGCTGTTGTTCTCTCGACAGGGTCCGTTTCATCCTGACCGTGTGACGGAGCGTCCTGTTCCGCTGCACGCACGCGGCGCCATCCACGAGTCCCGGATGGCGCCGCGCGACGCGCGTCTCATTGATACGGGGCGAGCGACCCGCTCCTGCCCGGTCAGACCCGCTCGATGGCCAGCGCCAGGCCCTGGCCGACGCCCACGCACATGGTCGCCAGGCCGCGCCGGCCGCCGCTCTTCTCCAGTTGGTGGAGCGCGGTGAGGACCAGCCGCGCGCCGCTCATCCCCAGCGGGTGACCGAGGGCGATGGCGCCGCCGTTCGGGTTGACCTTCTCGCTGTCGTCGGCCACGCCCAGTTCGCGCAGGCAGGCCAGGCCCTGGCTGGCGAAGGCTTCGTTGAGTTCGATCACGTCGAAGGCGTCGATCGCCAGGTCCAGGCGCCGCAACAGCTTGCGCACCGCCGGCACCGGGCCGATGCCCATGATCCGCGGGGCCACGCCGGCGCTGGCCATGCCCAGCACCCGCGCGCGCGGAGTCAGGCGATGCCTCTCCACCGCTTCGGCGGAGGCCAGGATCAGCGCGGCGGCGCCATCGTTGACCCCGGACGCGTTGCCGGCGGTGACGGTCCTGTCCGCGCCGTTGACCGGCTTGAGCCGGGCCAGCGCCTCCAGGCTGGTGTCCGGACGCGGGTGCTCGTCCTGCTCGACCAGGGTATCGCCCTTGCGTCCGCGAATCGTCACCGGGACGATTTCCTCGGCGAAGAAGCCGGCCGCCTGGGCCCGCCCGGCGCGCTGCTGGCTGCGCAGGGCGAAGGCGTCCTGGTCGGCGCGCGACACGCGGTAGTCGTCGGCGACGTTGTCGGCGGTCTGCGGCATCGGGTCGATGCCGTACTGCTCTTTCATCAGCGGGTTGACGAAGCGCCAACCGATGGTGGTGTCCTCGATCTTCTGCCCGCGGCCGAAGGCGCTATCGGCCTTGCCCATCACGTAGGGCGCGCGCGACATCGACTCGACGCCGCCGGCGATGGCCAGCTCCATCTCGCCGCTGGCGATGGCGCGGAACGCCGTGCCGATGGCGTCCATTCCCGAAGCGCAGAGGCGGTTGAGAGTGACCCCGGGCACGCTTTCCGGCAGCCCGGCCAGCAACAGCGCCATGCGCGCCACGTTGCGGTTGTCCTCGCCGGCCTGGTTGGCGCAGCCGAGGAACACCTCGTCCAGCGCCGACCAGTCGACACCCGGGTTGCGCTCGACCAGGGCCTTCAGCGGCACCGCCGCGAGGTCGTCGGCGCGCACCGCGGCGAGACTGCCGCCGAAGCGGCCGATAGGCGTGCGCACGGCATCGCAGATGAATACCTCGCGGCTCATTCGTCGCTCCCCTTCTGACCGTGGGCGGCCGCGGTGCGCGCTTCGAGATCGCGCAGGGCGGTCAGTTCGACCTCGTTCGGCGCCGGCGTCTCGGCGACCCGCTCGGCGAAGCGGATCGCCCAGCCGGTGGCCTCGACCACCTGCTCGCGGGTCACGCCCGGATGCAGGGAGGTGACCACGAATTCGTTGCTGCCGGCTTCCGGCTCCATGATGCACAGGTCGGTGATGATCGCCACCGGGCCCTTGCCCGGCAGGCCCAGGCGCTGGCGCGAGTCGCCGCCCTCGCCATGGCCGACCGAGGTGACGAAGGCCAGCTTGTCGACGAAGGTGCGGTGCGACTGCTTGAGGATGATCAGCACTTCCCTGGCGCTGCCGGCGATTTCCGGCGCGCCGCCGGCGCCCGGCAGGCGTACCTTGGGCTGGCGGTAGTCGCCGATCACGGTGGTGTTGATGTTGCCGAAGCGGTCGACCTGGGCCGCGCCGAGGAAGCCGACGTCGATCCGCCCGCCCTGCAGCCAGTAGCGGAAGATCTCGCCGGTGGGGACCACGGTGTCGGCGGTCTCGGCCAGCTCGCCGTCACCGATGGACAGCGGCAGGACGCTGGGCTTGGCGCCGATCGGGCCGGACTCGTAGATCAGCACGACGTCCGGCGAGGACGTCAGGCGCGCCAGGTTGGCGGCCTTCGACGGCAGGCCGATGCCGACGAAGCACACCGCGCCGTTGTGCAGGCGGCGGGCGGCGGCCACGGTCATCATCTCGTTGGTGCTGTAGCTGCTCATCGCTTGCCCTCCGCGAGCTTGGCCTGGAAGGCACCGAAGTCCTCGGTGCCGCGGATGTAGTCGTCGATCCACGCGGTGAAGGCGTCGCGGTCGCGGGCGATCGGGTCCCAGTCCTGGTAGAAGCGATTGTCGCGTTCGTAGTAGCCATGGGCGTAGGACGGATGCGCGCCGCCGGGTACCAGGCACACGGCGCTGAGCGCCCAGCTCGGCAGGACGCAGGCGTTCATCGGGGCGTCCAGCTCGTCGACGATTTCCTCGACGGTGACGATGCAGCGCCGCGCCGCCAGGGCCGCTTCCTTCTGCACGCCGAGGATGCCCCAGAGCAGCACGTTGCCCTTGCGGTCGGCCTTCTGCGCGTGGATCACGCTGACGTCCGGGCGCACCGAGGGCACCGCCGCCAGCACTTCGCCGGTGAACGGGCAGGTGACGCTGCGGATCAGCGGGTTGACCTTCGGCAGGTCGGAGCCGGCGTAGGCGCGCAGCACCGCGAAGGGCAGCCCGGAGGCGCCGGCGACATAGGCGTTGGCGAGGTCGGCGTGGCTGTGTTCCTCGATCTCCAGCGGTTGCGGCCAGCCCTTCTCCACCGCGTCGCGCAGGCGATGCAGCGAGCCGACGCCGGGGTTGCCGCCCCAGGAGAACACCAGCTTCCTCGCGCAGCCGGCGCCGATCAGCAGGTCGTAGACCAGGTCGGGGGTCATGCGGATCAGCGTCAGGTCCTTCTTGCCCTGGCGGATCAGCTCGTGGCCGGCGGCGGTCGGAATGAGGTGAGTGAAGCCTTCGAGGGCGACGCTGTCGCCATCGTGGACGAAGCGTTGCACCGCTTCGCGCAGGGAGAGGATTTCAGCCATCGGTCGGGTCTCGTCTTGTTGTGCGCTGCCTGGACGGCACGTGACGAAGACCTTACGCCGGGGTCCGAGGGCTCACAATCCGATAATCGATTAACAGTTCGATAATCGAACATAACGTTAGCAAGCAACCGACCCCTCGCGCGCCCATCCGGGCTCCGGGCTGCCCGCTACGCTGCAATGGGCCTGTCCTGCGCCGGAGAGCCTCGGGCAGGCGACGAGCCCACGCCTCATTCCTCGCTGTGGATCACCACCAGCAGCTCCGCCTGGGTCTCCCCCAGCGAGCGGATGCGGTGCGGCTTCTGCGCGTTGAAATGCAGGGCGTCGCCGCGCTCGAGGATGATCCGCTGGTTCATGAAGTCGACCTCCACCTGCCCTTCGTGGACGAAGATGAACTCCTCGCCCAGATGTTCCTTGAACGTCGAGTGGCTGAAGTCGCGCGGAGGGTGGACGATGAACGGCAGCAGCGCGCGGGCGCCGATCTGTTGCGCCAGGGAGGCATAGGCCGGGCCGTCGTCGCCGCTGGAAAGCGACTTGCGCTGGTCGCGGCGGACGATGCTGTAGCCGTCGAGGCCGTCGTTTTCCTCGCAGAACAGCTCTTCCACCTGGACGTTCAGCGCTTTCGCCAGCTTCAGCGCGGCGGCGATGGACGGCGTGTTCAGGCCGCGCTCGACCTTGGACAGGTAGCTCTTGGTCAGGCCGGTCTTCTCGGCCAGGGTCTCCAGCGTCACCCCGAGTTTTTTTCTCAGCAATTTCAAGCGCATGGACATTGCGGACAGCCTTCTCCCGATGGCAGTAAAACTTTTTCTTGCTAATGACACTTTGTGTCATATAACTTGATCCGTGTCATTTACAGCCGGGCCGTTGCGTGGCGCGCAACCGCCCGGCGTTTCCTCCGACCCGCTCCGTCAAAGGAACCTCGCATGGCTACGACACTGGAACTTCCCAAGGATCAACTGATCCAGCACGCGCTGAAGCAGATGAAATCCAGCCTCGGCGATAATACGTGGACTGACCGGCAAAAGCTGGCCCTGACCTGCCGGATTCTCTTCGAGGCCGGCCACGACTCGGGGCTCGCCGGGCAGATCACCTCGCGTGGCCCGGAGACGGGCACCTACTATACCCAGCAGCTGGGCCTGGGCTTCGACGAGATCAGCGCCGGCAACCTGCTGCTGGTGGACGAAGACCTCAACGTATTGCACGGCCACGGCATGGCCAACCCGGCCAACCGCTTCCACAGCTGGGTCTACCGCGCCCGCCCGGACGTCAACTGCATCATCCACACCCATCCGCTGCACATCGCCGCGCTGTCGACCCTGGAAGTGCCGCTGCAGGTCTCGCACATGGACCTCTGCCCGCTGTACGACGACTGCGCCTTCCTCAAGGACTGGCCGGGCGTGCCGGTAGGCAACGAAGAAGGCGAGATCATCTCCGCCGCCCTCGGCGACAAACGCGCCATCCTGCTCTCCCACCACGGCCTGCTGGCCACCGGTGCGAGCATCGAGGAAGCCTGCGTGATCGCGGTGCTGCTCGAACGCGCGGCAAAGATGCAACTGCTGGCGATGGCCGCCGGAGAGATCAAGCCGATCCCGCCGACCCTGGCGCGCGAGGCCCACGACTGGATCTCCACCCCGAAGCGCCACGGCGCCGCGTTCAACTACTACGCCCGGCGCTGCCTGCCGCGCAACAGCGACTGCCTGAGCTGAACGACCTTTCCCACCAGGTCCGACCTGGCATTTCCCACTCAATGTCACGGGTACAACCAATGTCCGCACCGATCCACGGCATCATCGGCTACACCATCACCCCCTTCGCCGCCGACGGCGCTCTCGACCTGCCGGCGCTCGGCCGCTCCATCGAGCGCCTGATCAATGGCGGCGTGCATGCCATCGCCCCGCTCGGCAGTACCGGCGAAGGCGCCTACCTGAGCGACCCGGAATGGGACGAGGTGGTCGACTTCACCCTGAAGACCGTCGCCCACCGCGTGCCGACCATCGTCAGCGTCTCCGACCTGACCACCGCCAAGACCGTGCGCCGCGCGCAGTTCGCCGAGTCCCTCGGCGCCGAGGCGGTGATGGTCCTGCCGATTTCCTACTGGAAGCTCAACGAGGCCGAGGTGTTCCAGCACTATCGCGCGGTGGGCGAGGCCATCGGCGTGCCGGTGATGCTCTACAACAACCCGGGCACCAGCGGCATCGACATGTCGGTGGAGCTGATCCTGCGCATCGTCCGCGAAGTGGACAACGTGACCATGGTCAAGGAGAGCACCGGCGACATCCAGCGCATGCACAAGCTGCGCCTGCTCGGCGAAGGCCGGGTGCCCTTCTACAACGGTTGCAACCCGCTGGCGCTGGAGGCCTTCGTGGCCGGTGCGAAAGGCTGGTGCACCGCCGCGCCGAACCTGATCCCGACGCTCAACGGCCAGCTCTACCAGGCGGTCCTGGATGGCGACCTGGAACGGGCCCGGGCGTTGTTCTACCGGCAGCTACCGCTGCTCGACTTCATTCTCCGCCGGGGCCTGCCGACCACCATCAAGGCCGGCCTGGCTCTCTCCGGCCTGGAGGTGGGGGCGCCGCGCCTTCCGGTGCAGGCGCTGGATACCGAGGGCTGTCGGTATCTGCAGGGGTTGTTGGAAGAGCTGCGCTGATCACCCCGTCAGCGCTTTGACCGACGGGCCCGGACGACTTGGGGCCCGTCGTTTTTTTTGCGCCATCCCCACCCGGTTCAGCGCGCCGCCCAGGCGTTGAAGCGCTGTTCCAGTTCCTCGCCGTGATCCACCCAGAACCCGGCGTCCACCGCCCGCGCGCCTTCGAGGTTGGCCGGCGCGGTCGGCAGCGCTTCCTGCACCGTCTCCGGCAGCAACGCCAGGGTGCCCTTGTGTACCGGCCCGTAGGGGATCTGCTCGGAGAACACCTTCTGCGTCTGCGGCTGGCTGGCGAAGGCGATGAATTTCTCCGCCAGCGCCTTGTTCGGCGTGCCCTTCACCACCGCCCAGTACTCCGGATCGTAGAGACTGCCGGGCCAGACGATGGCCAGTTTCACCCCCTCCTTCTGCGCAGCGGCGATGCGCCCGTTGTAGGCCGCGCTCATCACCACGTCGCCGGCCGCCAGCCATTGCGGCGGCTGGGCGCCGGCCTCCCACCACTGGATGTTCGGCTTGAGCTGGTCGAGCTTGGCGAAGGCGCGGCTGACCCCCTCCGGGGTGGCGAGTACCTTGTAGAGGTCCTCCGCCTTCACCCCGTCGGCCAGCAACGCCACTTCCAGGGTGTACTTGGCGCCCTTGCGCAGGCCACGCTTGCCGGGGAACTCGCGGACGTTCCAGAAATCCGCCCAGGACTGCGGCGCGCGGGCCAGCTTCGTCGAGTCGTAGGCCAGCACCATCGACCAGACGTAGGTGGCCACCCCGCACTCGCTGAAAGTGCCGGGGACGAACTGCGCGGGATCGCCGAAGCGCGCCGGGTCGAGGCGTTCGAAAAGCCCCTCGTCGCAGCCGCGGAGCAGTTCGGGACTCTCCACCTCGACCACGTCCCAGCTGACCTTGCCGACGTCGACCATGGCCTTCACCTTGGCCATCTCGCCGTTGTATTCGCCGGCCACCACCCGCCCGCCGCCGCTTCGCTCGAAGGGTTTGAAATAGGCCTGCTCCTGGGCGGCCTTGGTCGCGCCGCCGAAGGAGATCACCGTCAGGCTCTGGCCCTGCGCCTGGGCCGCCGCGGCGAACGCCAGGCCGAACAGGGACAACCGGGAAAACACGTGTGCGCACTGGTGCAAGGACTTGTACATGGAACACTCCCACAGCCGATTGGCATTGTTGTGATGTTGCTGAGGCAGTTGCCGGCCAGAGGCCGAAACGGTTCCGCGCGCGGGCGCCAGGCGCCGCGTCGTCGTTATGGGGGGACGCTCCGTGTCGCAGGCGACCCGGCCGAGGCCGGGCCGCCGGGGCGCGTCAAAGCACGCCGATCTCGCGCGCGGTGCGATCCACCGCGATACGGGTCTTGTCGATCAGTTCGTCGATCTCGGCACGCCCGGCCACCAGCGCCGGGGCCATGATCATGCGGCCGAGGGTGGAGCGGATGATCACGCCCTCCTCGAAGCCGATGGTGCGGCAGCGCCAGGCCAGCTCGTTCTCGTTGGCGAAGCGCCTGCGGGTCGCCTTGTCCTCGGCGAACTGCAGCGCGGCGACGAAGCCGGCGCCCTGGACCTCGCCGACCAGCGGATGCGCGCCGAACACCTCGCGCAGGCAGCCCTGCAGGTAGGGCCCGGTCTCGTCCCGGACCCGCGTGACCACGCCCTCGTCGCGCAGCGCCTTGAGGTTGGCGATGGCCACCGCGGCCGCCACCGGGTGGCCGGAGTAGGTCAGGCCATGGGCGAACACCCCGCCCTGCTCCACCAGCACCTCGGCGATGCGCTTGCCGAGCACCAGGCCGCCCATGGGGATGTAACCGGAGGTCAGGCCCTTGGCGATGGACAGGGTATCCGGCTGGAAGCCGAAGTGTTCGTGGGCGAACCATTCGCCGGTGCGGCCGAAGCCGCCGATCACCTCGTCGGCGCACAGCAGCACGTCGTACTGCCGGCAGATGCGCTGGATCTCCGGCCAGTAGCTCTCCGGCGGGAAGATCATGCCGCCGGCGCCCTGGAAGGGTTCGGCGACGAAGGCGGCGACGTTCTCCGCGCCCAGTTCGAGGATCTTCTCCTCCAGTTGCAGCGCCGCGCGGCGGCCGAACTCGGCCGGGCTCAGCTCGCCGCCGTTGGCGTACCAGTAGGGTTCGTCGATGTGGGCGAAGTCCGGCAGCATGCCACCCATCTCGTGCATGAACTTCATCCCGCCGAGCGCGGTGCTGCCCAGGGTCGAGCCGTGGTAGCCGTTCCAGCGGCCGATCATGATCTTCTTCTGCGGCTTGCCGAGGATCTGCCAGTAGCGCCGCACGGTACGGATCAGCACCTCGTTGGCCTCGGAGCCGGAGTTGGTGTAGATCGCGTGGCTGTAGTGGTCCGGCAGCAGGCTGAAGAGCAGCTCGGAAAGCTCCACCACCGCCGGGTGGGTGGTGTGGAAGAACATGTTGTAGTAGGGCAATTGTTCCAGCTGGCGGCTGGCGGCGGCGGCGAGGTCCTGGCGGCCGTAGCCGAGGTTGGTGCACCAGAGGCCGGACATGCCGTCCAGGTAGCGCTTGCCATCGTTGTCCCAGAGCTGCAGGCCGTCGCCGCGGACCATCACCCGCGGGCCTTCGCGGTTCAGCGCCTTCTGGTCGAGGAAGGCGTGGATGTGGTGCGCGGCGTCCAGTTGCTGGTAGTCGCGGGTGTCGCGCTGCGGGTTGAGCTGAGCGGTCATCGTCTGTGTTCTCCTTGTTCCCTTGGCGCGTCAGGCCGAAGGGGATTGCAGGGGATCGAGGGCGACGGACTTGCCCTGGGCAGTCTCACCGGCCGTCTCGAGCGGTTCGGGTACGAAGAGGGGCTTGCGCATCACGCCCTTGATCCACACCACCGCCACCAGCGAGACCACGCCCAGCACCACGCCGGCGCTGGCGAAGATCCGTCCGGTCATTTCCGGGGTCGGCGAGACGTGGACCACCGCGTAGATCATCCCGGCGATGCCGAACAACTGCGGCAGCGGGTAGAACGGCGTGCGGAACGGACGGGCGATGTGCGGGTAGCGCCGGCGCAGGGCCAGCACGTCGACGTGGGCGATGATGTAGGCCAGCAGCCAGGCCAGCGCGGCGGCGAGCAGCAGCAGGTTGATCGAGTCCGGGTCCTGGCCGAGGATCAGGATCGGCAGGCCGGTGATCGCGGCGACGAACAGCACCGCCACCCACGGCGTGCGCGCCCGCCGGCTGAGCTGCCTGAACTGCGGGAAGGCCTGGCCGTTCTGCGCCATCCCGTAGAGCATCCGCGGGATCGCCGCCAGCGACGAGTTCAGGGTACTGCAAGTGGCGGTGATCGCGGCGATCACCAGGAACAGCTGGCCGTACTCGCCGAACACGCGGTTGGCGAAGAGGAAGTGCGGCAGCGGGTCGCCGGCCAGTTCCGCCTGCGGGATGCACAGCAGCGCGCCGAAGCAGTAGAGGGCGATGGTCAGGAAGATGATGCTCAGGCCGAGGATCATCGAGCGCGGGATGTTGCGCTCCGGGCGCCGCGTCTCCTCCACCAGCGGGCAGACGAACTCGGCGCCGACGAAGCCCCACACGGCCATCGCGGTGAGCGCCAGGGCGCTGACCCCGAGCGGGTTCCAGCCGCTCGCCAGGGCGGTCTGCGCGGAGGCGTGGTCGCTGCTCACCGCACCCAGGCCGAGCACCAGCAGGACGATCATCATCAGCAGCGCCAGGGCGCTCTGCAGGCGCGCGAAGATGTCGATGCCGAGCAGGTTGAGCAGGGTGAACAGGCCGAGCACGCCGTAGGCCACCAGCATCGGCGGCAACGCGCCGGGGTAGACCTTGCCGATGATCAGGTCGAGCAGCAGCAGTTCCGCCGAGAGGGCGAACATCGCCACCACCACGTAACCGGAAAAGGTCGCCAGGATCGCCGGGAAATGCCCGATGGCCACCTCGGTGTAGCTGCTCAGGCCACCGGCGCGGGGAATCATCAGGGCCAGTTCGGAAAAGGAAAAGGCGTAGCTCAGCGCCAGCAGGTAGGCCACTCCCAGCGGCACGATGAAGCCCGGCCCGGCCGTCCCGGCGCCTTGCAGCATCAGCACCATCACGCCCTGGGAAACCACCAGGCCGATGGCCACCGCCAGCAGCGGCCCCAGCCCGAGCACGCGGCGCAGGGCCGGTTCACGCACGTTCGGCGTGTCGTTCATTCGATCGTCCTCTTGTTGTCGTTATCGGCATCGAGTCGTGTCGTGTCCGTCGCGTCTTCAGCGCAACTGGAACCAGGTCGTCTTCAACTGGGTGTACTTGTCGAAGGAATGCAGCGACAGGTCGCGACCGAAGCCGGACTGCTTGCCGCCACCGAAAGGCACCGCAACGTCCAGCGCGTCCACGGTATTCACCGACACCGTTCCGGCATTCAAGCGCCGCGCCACCCGGTGCGCACGGTGCAGGTCGTCGCTCCACAGCGAGGCGGCGAGGCCGTAGCGGCTGTCGTTGGCCAGGCGTATGGCCTCGTCCTCGGAATCGAAGGCGCTGATCGCCAGCACCGGACCGAAGATTTCCTCGCGGGCCAGCTGCATATCCGGGCGTACGCCGCCGAACAGGGTCGGTTCGATGAAGTTGTCCGAACCGTTGATCGTCAATCGGCGGCCGCCGCCGAGCAGGGTCGCGCCCTCGCCTTGCGCCCGCTCGATGGCGGCGAGGATCCCGGCGGTCTGCCGGCGGTCGACGATGGCGCCGGCGCGGCTGGCCGGGTCCAGCGGATCGCCCGGCTGCCAGTCGCGGGCCTTGGCCAGCAGGCGCTCGACGAACTCGTCGTGGATCGAACGCTCCACCAGCAACCGCGAGTTCGCCGAACAGACCTCGCCCTGGTTGAAGAAGATGCCGAAGGCGGCCTTCTCCGCCGCCAGGTCGAGATCGCGGCAATCGGCGAACACCAGGTTCGGACTCTTGCCGCCGCACTCCAGCCAGACCTGCTTGAGGTTGGATTGCGCGGAATACTGCATGAAGTACTTGCCGACCTCGGTGGAGCCGGTGAACACCAGAGCGTCCACCTCCGGGTGCAGGCCGAGGGCCTTGCCGGCCTGCTCGCCGAGGCCCGGCACCACGTTCAGCACGCCTTCCGGCACCCCCGCCTCCAGGGCCAGCTCGGCCAGGCGCAGGGCGGAGAACGGCGACTGCTCGGCCGGCTTGAGCACCACCGAGTTGCCGGCGGCCAGGGCCGGGGCGAGCTTCCAGGCGGCCATGTCGAGCGGGAAGTTCCACGGCACCACCGCGCCGATCACCCCCAGCGGCACGCGGGTAATGGTGGCCAGGGCCTCCCGGGCGGTCGGCGCGACCTGGTCGTAGAGCTTGTCGAGGCTTTCCGCATACCAGGCGAAGACGTGTGCGGCGCCTGGCACATCGATGTTCCAGGCGTCCATCACCGGCTTGCCCATGTTCAGCGAATCGAGCAGCGCCAGCTCTTCGCGATGGGCCAGCATCAGCTCGGCCAGGCGCAGCAGCACGCGCTTGCGCTCGACCGGGGCGAGACGCGCCCAGGGGCCTTCGTCGAAGGCGCGGCGGGCGGCGGCCACTGCCGCATCGACGTCGGTCGCGTCGCAGGCCGCGACCCGCGCCAGCAGGCGATTGCTCGCCGGATCGATGGCGTCGAAGGTAGCGCCGCTGGCGGCCGGACGCTGGCGGCCGCCGATCACGGCCTGGTCGATGAAGCGCTGTGTCGCGGCGCGCCGTTGCCAATCGCTGAGTTCGAACACCCCACCTTCTCCTTGTCATCTCGCCGGTCTGCGCCGGTCGTTGTTGTGCACGCATGGCCCGGACCGCCGGGTGGCGGACCGCTGTCCATGGGGTCGATGGGGAAGGATGGTCGCGCAAGCCGCTGCGAAGGAAAATTATTAAAAATGTCCTCGGGACATAAGAAAAAGCTGGCCAGGCGTGCCCCGGCAAAGTGCGTCGTGCTGGGTTATCGTGCAGGCGGGCAATCGTCTTCGCGGCCAGCGCCGCGACGCTCGGCAGCGGCCTGCAACTTGCTTGCAGCGCGGCGAACACAACAATCGAGGCGCGCACGCCCGGCCCGGGGAGGATGATGCGCCGATGAGGTCTTGCAGTGGCGTCCTATACCTTGCGGCAACTCAAGTATTTCGTGACCACCGTGGAATGCGGCAGCGTGGCCGAGGCCTCGCGCAAGCTGTACATCGCCCAGCCGTCGATCTCCACGGCGGTGAAGGGGCTGGAGGAAAGCTTCGGCGTGCAGCTGTTCATCCGCCACCACGCCCAGGGCGTGTCGCTGACCCCCGCCGGCGCGCGCTTCTACCGCAAGGCCCAGGAACTGCTGCGGATGGCCCACGAGTTCGAGCAGAACGCCCTGGCCGACAACGACGTGATCGCCGGGCAGATCGACATCGGCTGCTTCGAGACGGTCGCCCCGCTCTACCTGCCGGGCCTGATCGCCGGCTTTCGCCAGGCCTATCCGGGGGTGGAGATCCGCATCCGCGACGGCGAGCAGCAGGAGCTGGTGCAGGGCCTCACTTCGGGGCGCTTCGACCTGGCCTTTCTCTACGAGCACGACCTCGACTCGACCATCGAGACCGAGCCGCTGATGCCGCCGCAACGACCCCACGCGCTGCTCCCCGAAGGCCACCGCTTCGCCGGCCAGGCGCAGGTATCGCTGCGCGACCTGTGCCTGGAGCCGATGATCCTGCTCGACGTGCAGCCCAGCCGCACCTACTTCGTCAGTCTGTTCGAGGAGCTCGGCCTGACCCCGAACATCGCCTTCAGCTCGCCGTCGATCGAGATGGTCCGCGGCATGGTCGGCCAGGGCTTCGGCTTCTCCCTGCTGGTCACCCGCCCGCATTCGGAATGCACCTACGATGGCAAGAAGGTAGTCATGGTCGACCTCGCCGAACCGGTGTCCACCTCCGGGCTCGCCGCCGCCTGGCTGAAACGCGCGCAACTGACCAAGCCGGCACGATTGTTCGTCGACTACTGCCGGGAGCAGCTGGGCAAGCTCGCCGTGCGCCGGTACTGACCCTCAGCTTTCCGACATTCCAAGAGGAATTTTCTTCCTGACAAAGACGAATCCGATGACTGTGGCAAAAAGCCTCCGTTGCTAGGGTGGCCGACGCTCCGGACCACCCCGGTTCGGCAGTCCGGCAGCGCCCAGGGATCGATGGATATTCGGGCCTGCCGCCTCATCGATGAATCATCATGGAGAGTCAGATGAAGAAGTACCTGTTGCCCGCCTTCCTGTTCGCCGCCGCCTCGCTCACCGGCTGCACCAGCTACAACATCAGCCAGCCGTCCGCACCGGTGGACGGCCTGGTGAAGACCGACCTGAAGGCCGACGTGGCCGTCGGCGCCCCGATCAGCGGCCAGTCCTCGGTCAACATCCTGTTCGGTTTCATCAAGTTCGGCGGCGACAGCCAGTTCGCCGACGGCGTGACCTACGGTGGCGGCGAATCGGGCCTCGGCCTGGGCTTCGACCCGATCTCCTCGGCCAAGGCCGCCGCCGCCTTCAAGGCGGTGAAGAGCGCCGATGCCGACCTGATCGTGGCACCGCGCTACGAGGTCTCGGTGAACGACTACTTCGTGTTCAAGAAGGTCGACGTCAAGGTCACCGGCAGCAAGGGCACCATCCAGTCGATCCGCTGACACCCCTTCCGCCTGGCGGGCCTCCGCCCGCCAGCATCCGTTTCATCCCGTTAGTGCAAGTCCGCCCATCCGTGGCGTTTTCCGGCCGTCATGCTCCGCCACGCTCTAGGACATGACGGTCCTTTTTACCGCTCCCGCACCACCTCAGGCACAATCCCCCGACGCCACCGGCCAGGGGAACGCGGATGCTGATCGACGAAGAAATCACCCTCAAGAAGCTGGAGACCTTCCTCGCCTTCATGCGCACCGGCAACCTGGCGCGCGCGGCGGCGGAACTGGGCACCAGCAACGTCAGCGTGCACCGTGCCATCCACTCGCTGGAAAGCGCCCTGCGCTGCCCGCTGTTCAAGCACGAGGGACGCAACCTGACTCCGCTGGAAAGCGCCTACGTGCTCGAGGAACGCGCGCAGAAGCTGGTCCAGGAAGTGCTCGACACGGTGCGTCTGACCCGCGAGGCGGCCGGCTTCTCCGCCGAGCGCTTCAAGCTCGGCGCGCTCTATTCGCTGACGGTGAAGACCGTGCCGCAGTTGATCATGGGCCTCAAGCTGCGGCGCAGCGCACTGAACATCGACCTGATCCTCGGCTCCAACGTCGACCTGTTCTACCAACTGAAGAACATGGAACTGGACGCCATCCTGGTATCGCTCAACGACAGCGTCAGCGACCCCGACTGCGAATGCCTGCCGCTGTTCTCCGATGACATCTACCTCGCCGTGCCCGTCGACTCACCCTACGCCGGGCTCGCCGAGATCGACCTCAGCAGCCTGCGCGACGCGCCCTTCGTCACCCTCACCCAGGGCTTCGCCACCCACCAGGACGGCACCCGGGTGTTCCGCCAGGCCGGCTTCGAACCGCAGATCGCGATGCAGGTGAACGATATCTTCACCCTGCTCAGCATGGTCAGCTCCGGGGTCGGCTACGCGCTGCTGCCCAAGCGCATCGAGGCGGTCTACGAGAACCGTGTGCGGCTGATCCCGCTGCAGCCGCGCTATCGCCTGCAACAGCACATCGGCGTGGTGTTCCTCAAGGCCAAGGAGCGCGACCCGAACCTGCTGGCGCTGCTCGCGGAATGCCGGATGCATAGCCTGCGGCTGGAACAGGAGGCGACGGGCTGAGGAGACGCAACGCAGCCGCCGACGATGCACCGCGGGGCGAATGGAGGTCCATGCCAGACCGTCTTGGCGCTGGCCGTTGCCCTCTCCCCGAAGGGAGAGGGCGAGGGTCCTCATCCCACCAGTCCGCGCACGCTGAAATACAGCAGCGACGGTCCCAGCAGGCAGCCGATGGCGGTATAGAACGCCGCCGTCAGGCAGCCGTAGGGCACCAGCTTCGGATCGGTGGCGGCGAGGCCGCCGGCGACGCCGCTGGAAGTACCCATGAGACCGCCGAAGATCACCGCCGTGCGCGGGTTGTTCAGGCCGATATAGGGGGCGATGAAGGGAGTCAGGACCATCACCAGGATCGCCTTCACCAGCCCGGCGGCGATGCTCAGGGCCATCACCTCGGAGCTGGCGCCCAGCGCCGCGCCGGTCACCGGACCGACGATGTAGGTGACCGCGCCAGCGCCGATGGTGGTCAGGCTGACCGCATCGGTGTAGCCGAAAGCCATGGCTACGCCGACCCCGGCGACGAACGACGAGCCGACCCCGAGGAACAGCGAGGCCACCCCGGAAACCCCGGCCCGGCGCAGCTCCTCGACATTCACGCCGAAGGCCGTGGCGACGATGGCGAAGTCGCGCAGCATGGCGCCGCCCAGCAGGCCGATGCCGGACATCAGCGGTACGTCCACCAGTCCTTTCTGGCCTCCCGTGGCGAGGCCGCCAACGTAGGACAGCAGCAGGCCGAGGAAGATCGCGATGGCCGAGCCGTGCAGGCGCCCCCGGGTGAGCCGCGCCGACAGCCAGTAGGACAACGCCATGGTCACGCCGATGATGGCGAAGCCGCTGATCAGGCCGTAGCCGTTGATGACTTTGTTCAGGGACTCGATCATGGCGCTCACCCCTGCGCACTGGTGTGCGGCTTCAGGGGAGGGACGCCTTCAGGCTTTCCCCGGCCGACGCGATCGAGCAGTGGCACCAGGGCAAAGGCCACGGCCACCGCGGCGATCCCGGCGAGAATCGCCGCCGGCCCGCCACTCAGCGCACCGATCACGTTCTGCTGGGCGGCCATGGCGACCACGATGGGAATGTAGATGGCGCTCCAGAACTCCACGCCCTGCTCGGTCTTCGCCGACAGCAGGCCGCGCTTGCCCAGGTAGCTGCCGACGAAGATCAGCAGGAGCATGGCGATGCCGACGCCACCGACGTTCGCCGGCACGCCGAGCAGCACGCCAAGGACCTCGCCGATGAACAGCCCGGCGAGGGTACACAGGGACAGCAGTGCGACACCGTAGATAATCATTGTTGTTGTCCTCCGGTTGCGTATCGATATTGTTGTTTTTCTGCCTCGCACGAGCCTATCGGGTTCGCCTCTCCTCCTCGCGCAACAGCGCGTCCAGGGTATCCGGGTGGGTGCCATCGAAGGCCGGCGTGGCGCAACCGAACAGCGGCCGCGCCAGCCCGCTGAGGACCCGTCCCGGCGGCAGTTCCAGATGCAGGCGGGCGCCGCGTTCGTAGGCGCTGCGCAGCGTCGCCAGCCACTCGACGCGACGCGCCATGTTGCCGGCGAGGTCATCGGCCAGCGCAGCCGGATCGCCGACCAGGCGCGCCCGGCTGCCGCTCAGGTAGGGTACGCGCGGGCGGCGCAGGCGGATGCCGGCGAAAGCTTCGGCCAGGCGCGCGGCCGGTTCGTCGAGCAGCGGGCAGTGCGACGGCACGCTTACCGCCAGGCGCTTCGCCGCGCTGGCGCCGGCGTCGCGGGCGCGTTCGGCGAGGGCGGCCAGCGCCGCGTCGCTGCCGGCCACCACCAGTTGCCGCTCGCCGTTGACGTTGGCCAGGTAGAGCGACGGATGCGCGCGGCGCACGGCCTGGATCAGCGCTTCCAGTTGCGCCTGGTCGAGGCCGAGGATGGCGCTCATCCCGTAGCCCTGCGGCCAGGCCGCCTGCATCAGCTCGCCGCGCAGGGCGACCAGCCGCAGCGCGTCGTCGAAATCCAGCGCGCCGGCCGCCACTGCCGCCGCATAGGCGCCGATGGACAGGCCGGCGACCAGGCCCGGTCGATGGCCACGCTGTTCCAGCAGGCGGCTGGCGGCGACCCCGGCGATCAGCAGGCACAGCTGCACCGCGCGGGTGCCGCGCAGGGCCTCGGCGCTGTCCAGTTCGGCGGGCGCCTGGCCGAGGCAATCCGCCGCCTGCGCCAGGCAGTCGCGCACGGCCGGTTCGTCGGGCAGCGCCGCAAGCATGCCGGGACGCTGCGCACCCTGACCGGGATAGGCGAACAGCGTGCTCATGCCCCGATCTCCGCGACCCGCCAGGGATCTTCCAGCAACACTGGCGCCTCGACGCCTTTCGCCAGCACCCGGGGCCGTCCCTCGGCCCATTCGCGCAGGGCCACGCCGCCCGCCGGAGTCTGCAATTGCAGGTCGATCCGGCAGGGACAATGCTCGAAGCATCGCAGCAGGCGCAGCGCGTCATCGCGCGGGAACGGGCGCGGGGTGCGCAGCAGCAGGTCGAGGTCGCTGTCCGGATGCAGCACGGCGACCCCGCTGGCCAGCTCGAAACCGGCGCCGCCGATCACGCCCCAGGCCAGCCCCAGCGCGTTCAGCGGCGCGCGCAACTGGCGCAGGGCGCTCCAGGCCGGCAGGTCGCGCGACAACGGCGGTTCGCGCTGGCACAGCGCTTCCGGACGCAGGCGCCGGGTGATCGCCGCCAACGGCATCCAGCCGGCCCAGCGCTGCTCCCGCGCCGGGCCGCGCACGCCGATGGCCACCGTCGCCGGATCTCCCGGCGCGCGCCGCACCACCACCGGCCAGCCGGCCGCCAGGACCTCGCGGGCCCAGGGCGGTGCGTCGTCGGCCAGGTGCTCCGGGGCCATGCCCAGGAGCAGGTCGTGGGGCTCCGGCGCAGACGCCTCGCGCATAGGGACAGGAGCGAGCCGTCGCCGGCTGGAGCCCCGCTGTGAGCTGTTCGCGATGACCACGGCTCGCTCCTGAACTCACCACTGCTCGCGCAGCAACCGGCGCACCCGCGCCGACGCCTCGCGATTGGCCGCGCCGAGGCGGCCATCCAGGTCGCGCGGGCCGGCGAGGATGTCGAGCAGCGCCGCGCCCAGGCATTCGCGTACCCGCGCCAGATCGTTCGCCGTAGGCGCTTCGATGGCCTCTACCTCCAGGGTCTTCCAGAGCAGCCCGAGCGAGGCGTAGCTGTCGATGTCGTAGGCCATCGGCGGCACCTGCGCCGCCAGCGCCTCCAGTTCCTCGACGCTGCGCAGGGTGATCCGCGCGGCGGCGGCCTTGCCCATGGCGTGGACCATCACCCCCGGATCGCGCAGTGCGATCAGGCGATTGGCCTGGTAGCCATGGGCGAGGAACGCGCCGGACATCGCCTTGCCCACCAGCAGGCCGATCAGCGGATGCCCGGCGAGCCGGGCGCGGGCGTAGGCGTCCACCGCCCCGGCCAGCGCCTGGTGGATACCCAGGGCCTCCTCGCGGCGGCCGTAGGCCTGGCTCGGCACGTCGACGATGGCCAGCAGCGCGCGCTTGCGCGGCGCCTCGCGGTCGGCCTCCAGCGCCTGGTCGACGGCGGCGGCCAGGCCCCAGCCCTCGAGCAGCCCGACCTCGCCCTGGCGGGCGCGCGGGAAGGGGTTGCCGGCGTCCGGCACGACTGCCAGGATCCTCACCGGGTAGCCGTCCAGCTCGAGGTCGGCGACGCGCAGCGAGGCGGGATCGCCGGCGCGCGGCGGGAGGTTTCCGGCCAGCGCCTGGAACCAGGCCTGACCACGGGATGCGGAAGGCTGGCTCATGCGACGTCTCCTTGGCTCAGTCCACGGTAGAGCCGGCGCACATCGGCGGCGTCCGGCTGTCCGGCGGTGTCGAGGTCGTCCAGCCGCCGCAGGTAGTCCCCGGCGCGGCGGCAACGCGGCCGGGCCGGCAGGCCCTTGGCGAAGTGCGCGAGCACCGAGGCGCGTATCTCGTCGAGGTCGTCGGCCAGGTAGGCGTCGGCGAGACCGCTGGCGAAACGCTGCTCGCCGCCGGTCAGGCTCCAGATGAACGGGCGGTCGCGCGAGTCGTACTCGCCGATGCCGGCCTCCTGTTCGATCACCTGCGGACCGTTCAGCCCCAGGCGTGCCTCGCGGGTCACCAGCACATGGCTGCACAGCCCGGCGGCGATGGACATCCCACCGAAGCAGCCGACCGGCCCGGCGATCACCGCCACCACCGGCTGGTAGCGCTGCAGGTCGACGATGGCCGCCTGGATCTCGGCGATCGCCGCCAGGCCGAGGTTGGCTTCCTGCAGGCGCACGCCGCCGGTTTCCAGCAACAACAGGGCGCGGGTCGGCACGCCGTTGCGGTTGTCCTCGGCGGCCAGTTCCAGCGCGCCGGCGATCTTCGCCCCGCTGACCTCGCCAAGGCTGCCGCCCTGGAAGGCGCCCTCGATGGCGGCCAGCACCGCCGGCTGGCCGTCGAGCAGGCCGCGGGCGATCACCACGCCGTCGTCGGCCTGGGGCACGATGCCCTGGCGTTCCAGCCAGGGCGATTGCACACCGGCGAAGGGATCGAGCAACTCGCGGAAGCTGCCCGCGTCGAGCAGGGCGCGGGCGCGCTGGCGGGCGCCCAGCTCGGTGAAGCTGCGCAGCGCCAGCAGGCGGGCGACGTCAGTCATGGCCGGCCTCCTCCAGCGCCTGCTCCAGGCGCAGACGGACCACCCCGGGGGTGGCGCCGAAATCGTGGATGCGGATCGCCGCGGCCGGCGCCGTGGCCGCCGCGAAGACCCGCGCGAAGAGTTGCTGCCAGCGCGGACCGCTGCCGTTCACCGAGGTCACCACCTCGATGCTCAGCGCGCCGCCGGCGGCCGGTTCGAGCAGCACTTCCAGGTCGCCGGAACCGACGCAGCCGGCCAGGGCGCGGCCACGCGCCGGAGCGCCGGCGGGAAATTCGAAGGTCAGGGTTTCCATCTCAGAGACTCCCAGCCCACCCGCCGAGCGCGGCGGGCAGGCGATCGAGGAAAAGACAGGCGGCGAGCAGGTCGGCGGCGCCGCCGGGCGAGGCGTTCAAGGCCAGCAGGCGGCGGTCCAGCTCGCGCAGGCGGCGACGCCCGGCGAGGCTGGCGCTGCCGCCGGCGGCGAGCACCGCGCGGGCGCCCTCCTGCATCGCGGCGAGGCCGACGCGGCCGGCGCGGTGCAGCACGCAGGTGTCGTCGAGCACGCTCATGATCGCCAGCAGCGCATCGAGCCTGGCGTTCTGCTCGCCAGCACCGCCCTCGCGGCTGCGCCATAGCTGCGGCAGACCGTGGCGCACCGCGCGGGGGAAACCGAGGCGGGCTTCCTCGCGGGCGCCGCCGACGCCGTAGCGCCGGCGGACGCGCTCGCCGTGACTGTCGCCGCCGGCGGCCGCCGGGTCGTCGAGCAGGGCGATGCGTCCTGCGCGCGCGGCCACTTCGCCGGCCTGCGTGCGGCGCGGTGCGAGGGCGGCGGCGGCGACCAGCAGGCCGAGCGCCCAGATCGCTCCGCGATGGCTGTTCACGCCTTCGGTGGTACGCAACATCGCCACCTCGCCCTCGCGCCCCAGTTGGCCAAGGACGCCGCGCAGGTGCGCATCGATGCGCGCATGCCGCTGGGCAGCATCGGCCATTTCCTTGAAGCACGGCCACAGGCTCAGCGCCGAGGCCTGCATCAGGCCCAGGTGCAGGTCGGCATGCGCGCCACTGCCGCGACGGTCCACCAGGGCCGGCTTGGGCGACAGTTCGGCTTCGTCGATGAGGGCGTCCACCGCCAGGTCGGCCAGGCATTCGCCGAGGTCGGCGCGCGGCGTCGCCGCGAGGTTCGCGATGGCGTTCATCACCAACTCCTGAAACGCGCCGGCGGCTGGTACAGCCCGCCGGACCATTCGACCAGCTCGGCGATGCTCTTCGCCGCCAGCAGCTCGCGCGAGGCGTCCGTGCGACGGATGCCGAGGTCCTCGGGCAGCGCGATCAGCCCCTCGCGGCGCATGCGCTGGGTCTCGCGCGGGTCGTGGCGCAGGCCGATCGGGCTGATCCCGGCCACCGCCGCGATCATCGCCCGGCGCTCCTCCAGCGAGCGCGCCTTGTACAGGTAGGCGATGCCTTCCTCGGTAAGCACATGGGTGACGTCGTCGCCATAGATCATCACCGGCGCCAGCGGCATGCCGGTCTGGCGCGCCACCTCCACCGCGTCGAGCCGCTCGACGAAGGTCGGCTTGCCGCCGTCCTGGAAGGTCTCGACCATCTGCACCACCAGCTTCCTGCCGCGCTCAAGCAGCGCCTCGGGTTCAGGCCGCATGTCCAGCCAGGCTGGCGTCGAGTGGCGCCGCCCGCGCGGGTCGTGGCCCATGTTCGGCGCACCGCCGAAGCCGGCCAGGCGACCGCGGGTGACGGTGGAGGAATGGCCGTCGCCATCGACCTGCAGGGTCGCGCCGATGAACAGGTCGACGGCGTATTGCCCGGCCAGCTGGCAGAACATCCGGTTGGAACGCAGCGAGCCGTCGCGGCCGGTGAAGAACACGTCGGGACGCTGGGCGATGTAGCCCTCCATCCCCAGTTCGGTGCCGAAGCAGTGCACGCTCTCGACCCAGCCGCTCTCGATGGCGGGGATCAGGGTCGGGTGCGGGTTGAGGGTCCAGTGCCGGCAGATCTTGCCCTTGAGACCGAGTGATTCGCCGTAGGTCGGCAGGATCAGCTCGATCGCCGCGGTGTTGAAGCCGATGCCGTGGTTCAGCGACTGCACGTTGTGCCGCTGGTAGATGCCGCGGATCGCCATCATCGCCATCAGTACGTGGACCGGCTTGATGTGGCGCGGGTCGCGGGTGAACAGCGGCTCGATGTAGAACGGCTGGTCGGCCTCGACCACGAAGTCCACCCAGGACGCCGGGATGTCCACTCGCGGCAGGTCGCGCGGGTCGTCGACGATACGGTTGACCTGGACGATGACGATGCCGTCGCTGAACGCGGTGGGCTCGACCAGCGCCGGGGTGTCCTCGGTGCTCGGCCCGGTATAGACATTGCCCTCGCGATCGGCCATGAAGCCGGCGACCAGCGCTACGTTGGGGATCAGGTCGACCAGCAGCCGCGCATACAGCTCGATGTAGGTGTGGATCGCGCCGATCTCCAGCAGGCCATCCTCGAGCAACTGGCCGATGCGCAGGCTCTGCGGGCCGGAGAAGGAGAAGTCGAGCTTGCGCGCGATGCCCAGCTCGAACAGGTCGAGGTGCTCCGGGCGGCCGACGCTGGGCATGATCATGTGCAGGTCGTGCAGCCTGCCGGGGTCGACCCGCGCCAGCGAGCGGGAGAGAAAGTCCGCCTGCTTCTGGTTGTTGCCTTCCAGCACTACCCGGTCGCCCGGCGCGATCAGCGCTTCCAGCGCGGCGACGATCCGATCGCGCGGCAGCACCACGCCGTCGGCCAGGCTGCGCGCGCGTTCCAGGCGCCGCTGCTTTTCCTGGCGGCGCCGCGACCACTGCGGCGGAGGGGAGAGGGTTGTCGTCATGTCGGCTCCGGGGTTCACGCTGTCGTGGGAGCCAACTTAGGCAGGCCGGCGATGGCCTTCAATCAAGCAGCCGGTGTGATCGTTACGCTGGGGTTAACGATGTAGCGCAAGCGCCGCCCTCAGCAGGTCACGGCGTCCGGGAAGGCCTCGCGCAGTGCCTCGCCGAGCCAGTCGATGAACCACTCGACGTCCGCCGATGGCACGCCCGGCGGGGTCAGCACCTGGTAGCTCTCCAGCGCCGCCTCGGCGGCCAGCGGGCGCACCAGCGCGCCGCTGCGCAGCTCCTGGCGGACCAGCACCTCGTTGGCCAGGGCGATGCCGAGGCCTTCCTCGGCGCGCGCCAGGGCGTGGTCGTTGCTCAGGTAGAGCACCGCCGGACTGACCCGAACGTCGACGCCGACGGCGGAGAACCAGAGATTCCACCATTCGCCGTCGTCGACATGGATCAGCTTGTGCTCCACCAGTCGCTCGACCGTCTCCAGCGGCCCGGCCGCGGCCAGGTAGGCCGGCGAGCAGACCGGGAAGACCTTGGGCCGGATCAGCAGTGCGCGCGGGTTCGCGTACTGGCCCGGCAGGCCATAGACGATGCCGAGGTCGGCGCTGCGCTCTTCCACGTGGTCGAAGGTGGGATTGGGTTCGAGGGCGATCTTCAGCCCCGGCCGCTGCGCGCAAAGGGTTTCCAGGCGCGGCGTCAGCCAGCGCCGGGCGAACGCCGGCACCGCCATGATCCGCAACCAGCGCGCGCCGCCGAGCTGGCCGCCGGCCTCGGCGATCTGCTGCAGCGCGGCGGACACCGCCGCGTAGTATTGCCGCCCCGCCGGGGTCAGCCGCACGCCGCGCGAGGTGCGCTCGAACAGGCGCGCACCGAGCCAGTCCTCGAGCAGCCGGACGTGCCGGCCGACCGCCGGCTGGGTCACGTGCAGGGCCTTCGACGCCGCCACGTAGCTGCCCAGGCGGGCGGCCGCCTCGAAGGCGCGCACCGCGTTGAGCGGCGGGAGACGGGGGATGGACATGGATGTCGAGGACCTCGCTCGGTGTTAGTTTTTTTAACACCTTATATAAGAAAATTGAGCTTTCGACAGCCGCCCCTTTTTCGCATCATCCGCCCCAGCAGCCGGTGGCGACAGCCGGCGCCGCTCTTCCGCCGCCTCGCGGAAGCCTACTTTCCAGCCCTGCCAGAACAACAACAACCATCGTCGCGCCGCGCTGCGGCACGCACGAAGGGGAATCGGAGGTAAGTCCATGAATGCCCTGCATTCGCTGCGCACCCATGCAGTGTCCATCCGCGCGGTACGCAAGGTCTACGGCGATCCCGGGAGCGGCCCGGTGGCGCTGAAGCGCATCGACCTGGATATCCGCGACAACGAATTCTTCACCCTCCTCGGCCCGTCCGGCTGCGGCAAGACCACCCTGCTGCGGATGATCGCCGGCTTCGAGTTTCCCACCGAGGGCGAGATCCTCCTCTACGGCGAGAACATCGCCGCGCGGCCGCCCTTCGAGCGCCCGGTGAACACCGTGTTCCAGCACTACGCGCTGTTCCCGCACATGAGCATCGCCGAGAACCTCGCCTTCGGCCTCGAATCGCGTCCGCCGGGACGCAGCCTGGACAAGGCGGGGATCGCCGAACGGGTCCGCGAGATGCTCGCCCTGGTCCAGATGGAGCGCTTCGCCGAGCGCCGCCCCGCCCAGCTCTCCGGCGGGCAGCAGCAACGCGTGGCGCTGGCCCGCGCCCTGGCGCCGCAGCCCCGGGTGCTGCTGCTCGACGAACCGCTCTCGGCCCTCGACCTCAAGCTGCGCCAGGCGATGCGCGAAGAGCTCAAGGCGATCCAGGCGAAGACCGGGATCACCTTCATCTTCGTCACCCACGACCAGGAGGAGGCGCTGACCATGTCCGACCGCATCGCCGTGCTCTCCGAAGGACAGGTGCAACAGGTCGGCCCGCCGGAGGAAATCTACGAGCGTCCCGGCAACCGCTTCGTCGCCGACTTCATCGGCGAGACCAACTTCATCGAGGCCGAACTGCTCCGTCGCGACGGCTCGCTGGCGCTGTACCGCGGCCCCGGCGGCGAGTCGTTCGAAGCCGCCGCGCGCGACGACCTGGCGCCGGGCGCGCGGGTCAGCCTGTCGATCCGCCCGGAACGCCTGGGCCTGCGGGACGCCGGCACGGGCGACGGCCTGCCCTGCACGGTGCAAAGCCAGGTCTACCTCGGCACCGACCTGCAGTACCGCGTGCGCCTGGCCGACGGCAGCCTGCTGACGGTGCGCGCGCCGAACGCCACCGGCCGGCGCTTCGCCGCCGGCGAGGCGGCGCGCCTGGCCGTGGCCAGGGACAGCGCCAGCGTCCTGCTGGATTGAGCCCCTCGGCAACGGACCACGACCATGCATCCGACCTCCTCCCCCGGCGCCGCCCTGCAGCGTCGCCAAGCTCTGCGCAGCTTCCTCGGCGTGACCCCGGCACTGGTCGCCATCGGCCTGTTCCTGGTACTGCCGATCCTCATCGTCGGCGCCTATTCGCTGATGGAGGCCAACCCCTACGGCGGGGTCAACCGGACCTTCAGCGGCGAGTCGTACGTCGCCCTGCTCTTCGAGCGGCAGATGGACGACAGCCTGGCCTTCGCCGACTCCTACCTGGTGATCGCCCTGCGCTCGCTCGGCATCGCCGCGCTGACCACCCTCGTCACCCTGCTGATCGGCTTCCCGGTGGCGGTCTGGCTGGTCATGCAGCCGCCACGCCGGCGCGGCCTGCTGATCTTCCTGATCACCGTGCCGTTCTGGGCCAACCTGCTGGTCCGCACCTACGCCTGGATCCTCCTGCTGCGCGGCAGCGGGGTGATCAACAACGGCCTGCTCGGCCTCGGCCTGATCGACCAACCGCTGCCGCTGCTCTACAGCGACGGCGCGGTGCTGCTCGGCCTGGTCTACACCTACGCGCCCTTCGTGGTGCTGCCGATCTACGCGACCCTGGAGAAGATGGACATGCGCCTGCTCGAAGCCGCCCAGGACCTCTACGCCGGCCGCCTGCGCACGCTGCGCAAGGTGGTCCTGCCGCTCGCCCGGCCGGGCATCCTGGCCGGCGCCATGCTGACCTTCGTGCCCTGCCTGGGCGCGATGATCGCCCCCGAGCTGCTCGGCGGCGGAACCCGCATGATGCTCGGCAACCTGATCTTCCGGCAGTTCGCCGACGCCCGGAACTGGCCGCTCGGCGCCGCCCTGTCGCTGCTGCTGATGGCCGCGGTGATGCTGGTCCTGAGCCTCTATGCCTGGCGTGCCGGGCGTCTCGCGCGGGGGGCCGGCCGATGAACGCGCGCCTGTGGCGAGGCGGACGTCGAAGCGTCCAGGACTTCCCCGGCTTCGGCGCCTTCAGCCTGCTGTTCTACCTGTACCTGTACGCGCCGATCCTGGTGCTGGTGGTGTATTCCTTCAACGCCAACCAGTCGGCCACCGTCTGGACCGGCTTCAGTCTCGACTGGTACCGCGCCGCCTTCGCCAACCAGGCGCTGCGCCAGGCCGCCGGCAACAGCCTGCTGATCGCCGTGTGCGCCAGCGCAGCGGCCACCGCGATCGCCACCCTGGCCGCCCTGGGCACCTCGCGCGGTGCGCGATTCAAGGGCCTGCGCCTGTCGATGGGGACGATCATGCTGCCGCTGGTGCTGCCGGAGATCGTGGTCGGGGTCGCCACCCTGGCGCTGTTCTCCACCCTCGGCCTGTCGCTGGGCTACGGCAACCTGATCATCGCCCACACGGTGTTCTGCATCCCGTTCGCCTACCTGCCGGTGCGCGCCCGCCTCGACGACATGGACCTGTCCCTGGAGCAGGCCGCCGCCGACCTCTACGCCGGTCCCTGGCGGACCCTGCGCAAGGTGACCCTGCCGCTGCTGGCGCCGGGCATCTTCTCCGGCCTGATGCTCGCCTTCATCGTCTCGCTGGACAACTTCGTGATCTCGATGATGGTCGCGCAGGCCGGCACCACCACCCTGCCGATCTTCATCTTCGGCCTGCTGCGGATGGGCGTCACGCCCGACGTCAACGCCGTGTCGACGCTGATCCTCGGCGTCTCCGTGATCTTCGTCAGCCTGTCCTACCTGCTCGGCAAGCCGCGCGCCTGAGCCCCACGCCGGAGAACTCCCATGTACCAACGCATCGCACGCATCGGCCTCGGCCTCAGTATCGTCCTCGGCGGCAGCGCCCAGGCCGCCGGGCAACTCAACGTGGTCAGCTGGAGCGGCTATTTTTCGCCGCAGTTGCTGGAGAAATTCGAGAAGGAGAGCGGCATCCGCGTCACCGTGGACTCCTATGACTCCAACGAGACGCTGCTGGCCAAGCTCAAGCAGGGCGGCGCCGGCTACGACGTGGCGATCCCCTCGCAACAGTTCGTCCCGATCCTGGTCGAGGAGCGGTTGCTGGAGCGCTTCGACCCGGCCGCCGAAGCCTACTACGCCAACCTGGTCGACAACCTGAAGAAACCCGCCTGGGACCCGGAGGGCGCCTACAGCGTGCCCTTCATCTGGGGCACCACCAGCGTGGTGCTGGACGGCGCGCGCTACGCCGGGCCGGCCGACAGCTACGCGGTGCTCTACCAGCCGCCGGAGGAACTGCGCGGGCGGATCAACATGTTCGACTCGGTGAGCGAGGTGGTGGACATGGCCAGCCTGTACCTGGGCATCCCGCTCTGCAGCGAGGACCCGAAGCAGATGCAGCGCGTCCTCGACCTGCTCAAGGCGCAGAAGCCCTTCGTCAAGACCTACAGCTCCAAGGCCGGCTCGATCCGCGAGAACCTCGCCGCGGGCGAGGTGGACATGTCGATGTTCTGGGGCGGCTCGTCGCTGCGCGCGCGCGAACTCAAGTCGAGCCTGAAGTACCTGTATCCGAAGGAAGGCGTGCTGGCCTGGGTCGACAACCTGGTGATCCCGCGCGGCAGCCGCAATCCGGACAACGCGCGGCGCTTCATCGCCTTCCTCGCCCAGCCGGAGAACGCCGCGCTGACGCAGAACTTCCTCAAGCACCAGAGTCCGGTGAAGGGCGTCGAGCCCTACCTCGAACCCGGCCTCAAGGACGCCCCGGAGTTGCATGTCCCCGAAGGCACCCGCGTGGTGTTCAGCCAGACCTGCGGCGAAGCCGCGATCCGCCTGGCCGACCGCCTGTGGACCAACCTGATGCGCTGAGCGCGCCACCGTTTCGCGCCCCGATCACGGGGCGCTCTTTCCCGACTGCCAGGGTTCCGACCGCCGATGAACCGCTATCCCCCGATCAACGAACTGGTGCTGCTCCAGGCCCACCAGCTCGCCGAACGCATCCGCCTGCGCCAGGTGTCCTGCCGCGAGGTGATGCAGGCCTACCTGGCGCACATCGAGCGCTTCAACCCACGGGTCAACGCCCTGGTCAGCCTGCTGCCGGCGGAACACCTGCTGGCCGAGGCCGCCACCCGCGACGACGAACTCGCCCGTGGCCAGTACCGTGGCTGGATGCACGGCCTGCCGCACGCGATCAAGGACCTGTCGCTGACCCGCGGCATCCGCACCACCCTGGGCTCACCGCTGTACCGCGACTATGTTCCCGAGCGCGACGGAATAATGGTCGAGCGGATCAGGGCCGCCGGCGCGATCCTCATCGGCAAGACCAATACGCCGGAATTCGGCCTCGGCTCGCAGACCTACAACCCGCTGTTCGGCGCCACCGCCTGCGCCTACGACGAGCGCCTCAGCGCCGGCGGCAGCAGCGGCGGCGCGGCCGCCGCGCTGGCCCTGCACCTGGTGCCGGTGGCCGACGGCAGCGACATGATGGGCTCGCTGCGCAATCCGGCGGCGTTCAACAATGTCATCGGCTTCCGCCCTTCCCAGGGACGCGTGCCGTTCGACGACAGCGCCGACCTGTTCTTCGACCAGCTCGGCTATGAGGGCCCGATGGGGCGCAGCGTGCGCGATACCGCCCTGCTGCTCTCGGTGCAGGCCGGCGCCGACCGCCGCGCGCCGCTGTCCATCGCCGAACCCGGCGCGTCGTTCGCCGCGCCGCTGGAGCGCGATTTCGCCGGCACCCGGCTGGGCTGGCTGGGCGACCTCGATGGCTACCTGCCGATGCAGGACGGCATCCTGCAACTCTGCCAGCGCGCGCTCGGTGACTTCCGCAGCCTCGGCTGCGAGGTCGAGGAGGCGGCCCTCGGCTTCGCTCCGGAACGCCTCTGGGAGTCCTGGCGCACCCTGCGTCACTGGCTGGTGGCCGGCTCGCTCGGGGCACTCCACGCCGATCCGGCGAAGCGCGCCCAGCTCAAGCCCGAAGCGCTCTGGGAAGTGGAGAACGGCCTGCGCCTGGGCGCCGACGCGGTGTACCGCGCCTCGGTCATCCGCAGCGACTGGTACCGCGCCATTGGCCGGCTGTTCGAACGCTATGACTACCTGCTGCTGCCCAGCGTCCAGGTGTTTCCCTTCGCCAAGGAGATTCCCTGGCCGCGCAGCATCGAAGGCGTGGCGATGGACACCTACCACCGCTGGATGGAAGTGGTAGTTCCCGGCAGCCTGTCCGGCTGCCCGGTGGCCAACGTACAGGCGGGCTTCAACGCCGCCGGGCTGCCGATGGGCCTGCAAATCATCGGTCCGCACCAGGCCGACTTCGCCGTGCTGCAACTGGCCCATGCCTACGAGCAGGCCAGCCGCTGGTTCGAACGGCAGCCGTCGCCGCTGCTGGCGGGCTGAAGCGGGCTCAGGCGCGGCGACGGGCCTGGCTGTCGATCAGGTACTGCAGGCGGAACAGGTGGCGGTAGCCGGCTTCCCAGGCGCCATGGCCGGACTTCACGTTGATATGCCCGGCCTCGGGCAGGATCACCGTCTCCGCGCCCCAGGCGCGGGCCAGGTGCATGGCGCGCTGCGGGCTGCAGGCTGGGTCGTTGTCCGAACCCACCAGCACGGCGGGGAACGGCAGCGGCTCGCGGCTGATCGGCGCGAAGTTGCGCAACGCCTCGGCGCAGCTTTCGCGCTCGACGTCGGCCGGCGCCACCAGCAGGGCGCCGCGCACCCGGTCGCGCACCCGGCGCTCGGCCTGGGCGGCCCATAGCGCCACGGTCACGCAACCGAGGCTGTGCGCGATCAGCACCACCGGCCCGGGCTGGCGACGTATCTCCGCGTCCAGCCCGGCGATCCAGTCGGCGCGCAACGGGGCGATCCAGTCCTTCTGCTCGACCCGCGAGGCATTGGGCAGCGTACGCTGCCAGTGGCTTTGCCAATGGGCGTCTTCCGAGCCGTACCAGCCGGGCACCAACACATAACGGACACGTTCGCTGTGCATGGAGATCCCTCCAGAAATCATCACCGGGAAAGTGTAAGGGAGTCTGCTTTATTCTCTAAGGAATAAAAAGCAATTTTATTATTCTATATATTTCTATAGGCCGATTCCGTTGATCCAGCGCAAGCCGACGGCAGTTTTCCGCGGATCTGCCTGGGCTCCCACGCATATCGGCGGTATACCTGAGCGCAGGCATCAGGTATCGGGACAGGGCCATGGCCAAGAAATTTCCCCTCCACCCCAGCCACCCGGAGCGCATCTGCTGGGGTTGCGACCGCTATTGCTCGGCGCAATCGATGGGCTGCGGCAACGGCGCCAGCCGCACCCAGCATCCCAGCGAACTGTTCGGCGAGGACTGGGCCGGCGAATGGGAGGTCGAAGGAACGGAGGACGCCAGAGAGCAGGAGGCGCCACCGCCGGGACAGCCCTGAGACGTGCCCAGGCACAGGGCGGGCAAGCGGCGGGAACGATGCGCGCGCATTCGCGGGCCCGCCATCGGCGGATAACGCCGACGAATCGTCCATCTGCAAAAAAACCGCTCCGGCGGGGCGATCGACTCGGTCTTCGGCAGGTTGATCGGGATCGAGCTGATCAGCAGCGGCGCGGTGACGATGAACACCAGCAGCAGCGCGTCGCCAGCGGGGTGACATTGCTCTGGGAAAGGACTTCGTCGCGGTCGCGGGTCGATAAGGCCATGCCAGAAACGCCTCCTTCACGTTGCGCGAGGCGTTGCCGGACTGACGCGCGACGGAGGATGGACGATGACGCGGAACGCGCTCTTCTGCGCCAGGCTGCAGAAGTCGTGGGCGAATTCGTCGGGGCCGCGAGCCCCAACACCTGAAAACGAAAACCCCGGCTTGGCCCGGGGTTTTTCGTGGTCTCAGCGGAACATCACTCCACCGCCTTGACCATGTCCTCGATGACCTTCTTGGCGTCGCCGAACACCATCATGGTCTTGTCCAGGTAGAACAGCTCGTTGTCCAGCCCGGCATAGCCGCTGGCCATGGAGCGCTTGTTGACGATCACGGTCTTGGCCTTGTAGGCCTCGAGGATCGGCATGCCGGCGATGGGCGACTTCGGATCGTTCTTCGCCGCCGGGTTGACCACGTCGTTGGCGCCGAGCACCAGGACCACGTCGGTCTGGCCGAACTCGGAGTTGATGTCCTCCATCTCGAACACCTGCTCGTAGGGCACCTCGGCCTCGGCCAGCAGCACGTTCATGTGCCCCGGCATGCGCCCGGCGACCGGGTGGATGGCGAACTTCACGGTGACCCCGCGGTGGGTCAGCTTCTCCGCCAGCTCCATCAGCGCGTGCTGGGCGCGGGCCACCGCCAGGCCATAGCCGGGGACGATGATCACGCTGTCGGCGTTGGTCAGCAGGAACGAGGCATCGTCGGCCGAACCGGACTTCACCGGGCGCTGCTCCTTGGAACCCGCCGGGCCGCCGGCGTCGGCTTCGGCGCCGAAGCCGCCGAGGATGACGTTGAAGAACGAGCGGTTCATCGCCTTGCACATGATGTAGGAGAGGATCGCGCCCGAGGAACCGACCAGCGAGCCGGCGATGATCAGCATCGAGTTGTTCAGCGAGAAACCGATCCCCGCCGCGGCCCAGCCGGAATAGGAGTTGAGCATCGACACCACCACCGGCATGTCGGCGCCGCCGATCGGGATGATGATCAGCACGCCGAGGACGAAGGCCAGCGCCAGCATCACGGCGAAGGCGGTGAGGTTGCCGGTGAACATGAACACCAGGCCCAGGCCGAGGGTCGCCAGGCCAAGCACCAGGTTCAGCAGGTGCTGCCCGGAGAACTGCACCGGGGTGCCCTGGAACAGGCGGAACTTGTACTTGCCGGAGAGCTTGCCGAAGGCGATCACCGAACCGGAGAAGGTGATGGCGCCGATGGCCGCGCCGAGGAACAGCTCCAGGCGGTTGCCGGTGGGAATGGTGTCGCCCAGCTGCGCGACGATCCCCAGCGACTGCGGCTCGACCACCGCGGCGATGGCGATGAACACCGCGGCCAGGCCGATCATGCTGTGCATGAAGGCGACCAGCTCGGGCATCTTGGTCATCTCGACGCGCTTGGCCATGATCGAGCCGGCGCTGCCGCCGACCAGCAGGCCGACGAGGATGTAGCCGACGCCGGTGGTGGCGATCTCCGCGCCCAGCTTGAACACCAGGCCGACGGTGGTAGCCACGGCGATGGCCATGCCGACCATGCCGAAGAGGTTGCCGCGGCGCGAGGTAGTCGGGTGCGACAGGCCTTTCAGGGCCTGGATGAAGCAGACCGAGGCGATGAGGTACAGGAGGGTGACCAGGTTCATGCTCATCAGTGGCCCCCGCCTTCGGCGCTTTCTTCTTGAACATTTCCAGCATGCGCCGGGTGACCAGGAAGCCACCGAACACATTGACCGCGGCCAGGGCCACGGCGAGGGTGCCCATGGCCTTGCCCAGCGGGGTCACGGTCAGGGCGGCGGCGAGCATGGCACCGACGATGACGATCGCGGAAATCGCGTTGGTCACCGCCATCAGCGGGGTGTGCAAGGCAGGAGTGACGTTCCATACCACGTGGTAGCCGACGTACACGGCCAGCACGAAGATGATCAGGTTGTAGATCCCGTCAGAAATGATATCCATCGTTTTCACCGGTCTTCAGGGCGCAGGCGCGAGGCGTGCGCATTTATCGTTATCGAAGCTTCCCGACGCAGCGGCTCAGCCGTTCTTGCGCACCACCTGGCCGTCGCGGCACATCAGGCAGGCGGCGACGATGTCGTCCTCGAGGTTCACGCTGAAGCCTTCGGCGCTCAGGGTGAGCTTGAGGAAGTCGAGGATGTTGCGCGCGTACAACGCCGAGGCGTCCGCCGGAACCAGCGCGGCCAGGTTGCTGTGGCCGACGATGGTCACGCCGTGCCGGACCACGACCTGGTCGGCCTCGGTCAGCGGGCAGTTGCCGCCCTGGGCGGCGGCCAGGTCGATGACCACCGAGCCCGGCTTCATCTCCGCCACGGTCGCCTCGTGCAGCAGCGTCGGCGCCTTGCGGCCGGGGATCAGCGCGGTGGTGATGACGATGTCCGACTGCCTGGCGCGCTCGTGCACGGCTCTGGCCTGGCGCTCCATCCACGAGGCCGGCATCGGCCGCGCGTAGCCGCCGACGCCTTCGGCGCACTCGCGCTCTTCGTCGGTCTCGTAGGGCACGTCGACGAACTTGGCGCCGAGCGACTCGATCTGCTCCTTCACCGCCGGACGCACGTCGGAAGCCTCGATCACCGCGCCCAGGCGCTTGGCCGTGGCGATCGCCTGCAGGCCGGCGACGCCGGCGCCGAGGATCAGCACGCGGGCGGCCTTCACGGTGCCGGCGGCGGTCATCAGCATCGGCATGAAGCGCGGGTAGTGGTTGGCGGCGAGCATCACCGCCTTGTAGCCGGCGATGTTGGCCTGCGAGGAGAGCACGTCCAGGCTCTGCGCCCGCGAGGTGCGCGGCGCGGCCTCGAGGGCGAAGGCGGTGATGCCGCGCTCGGCCATGCGGGCGATGTTCTCGTTGTCGAAGGGGTTGAGCATGCCGACCAGCACGGCGCCGCTTTTCATCTGGGCCAGCTCGGCGGCGCTGGGCGCGACCACCTTCAGCACCAGGTCGGCGCCGAAGGCCTCGGCGGCGCTGCCGATCGTCGCGCCGGCGGCTTCATAGGCGCTGTCCGGCTGGCTGGCGTTGACGCCGGCGCCGCTCTGGACGATCACCTGGTGGCCTTGGCCGATCAGCTTCTTGACGGTTTCCGGGGTGGCGGAAACCCGCGTTTCACCGGCATGGGTCTCGAGGGGGACACCGATCTGCACTCACGAATCTCCTGCGTGATTGTCGAGTAGTCCGGCGCACTGCGGATGGCGCACCGGCTGCGGAGGTCTAGCTCACATACCGCGGTTCGCGAACGAACCCTGGCGCGGCATTGTGCAATCGAGCCGAAAAGCCTTCAACAAGTTCTGAAGGCATACGACATGAAAACTACAAGTCATAAAAAGACCCGCCATTCCCAGACATCGGCGCCAGGCGCGTCCTGACTGGCGTGCAGCCTAGCCGGAGAGAGCGGCGCGAGAATATGACATCCCTGCCGTGAATGACCGGCTATCAGGTCAAGCCGCTACCGGCTTCGACGGGAAAATATCCTGCCAGCGCCGCGGAATACCGGGGTAATTAATGTTTTTAATACGCTGTATCAGCAATCCCTGATGCCTGGCCAAAGTAGCAAAGCAAATCTTTGACTACAAAGTCAGGATCGCCTTCCCATGGGCGCTTCAGGCTGATTTCCTAGACTAAAGGTGGATTGCCATGAGGGCAGGATAGACGCTGAAAAATGGCGAAACTGCGACAGCGTGTCGCATCTCCGCTACCAACATCCGCTGCCGGAACATGCACGGACTGATGCGCATCGTCCGCAACGAAACCCTGGGCCCCTACCTGCAGCGCGGCGAACTGCGGCCGCGCACGGGCGCAACCTGCCGCAGAACCTGGAGAACCTCGGCGCCCGCTGCGGCAGCACCAGCCGCAGCGGCCACCGGTTGTCGGCGGCGACCAGAGCGAGGATCGAACCGCTGGTGGAAGCGGGCCAGGCGCAGCACGCGACGGCTGAGCCGCCGCGCGGTTCCCCCTTCCGACTACTGGAGCTTCGGCAACCCCAGCGCGCCGCGCACCTCCTCGCGCACCGCGGCGAAGTCGGCGGCCACCGCTGGCTCGGCCAGCAGGCTCGCCACCAGCGCCGCGGCGGCGGTCCGCCCACCTTCCAGGTCGCTGGGGAAGTGCACGCCGGCGAGCACCCGGCTCTGCGCATGCTCCTCGGCGCGGGCGAAGAACGCGTCGTGGCGCTCCGGCACCAGCATGCTCAGCAGCGAGGCCTTGAGGTAACCGTCCATGGTATGGCCGCTGGGATAGGACTCGCCCTCCGGCGGCGGCAACACCGGGTTGACCAGCGGTGTCACCTCATAGGGACGCGGACGGGCGAAATGCTTCTTCGCCGGCATCAGGACCTCGACCAGGTTTTCCTGGGCGCGATTGAAGAAGCTGCGGGCCAGCGGCAGGCGTTCCTTGCTGAAGGACGCGCCCAGCAGGTCGCCGGCGAAGGGAAAGACGTTGTCCTCCCACTGGTCATGGGCGCGCACCCGGCGCACCTGCTCGGGTGTGCGCAGGCGCTGCGCCTCCAGCACCGCGCCGAGGTCGGCGACCGCCGCCGCCGAGTCCGCCGACGGCGGGGGCGGCAGGTAGTCGGCCAGGCGCGGCGGCTGGGCCAGCGGATAGGGCACGGCGGTTTCCCCGAGGCAGGCCAGCGGCGCGAGCAGCGCCAGGCAGAGCAGCAGCGAGGAGCGTAGGGTCTGGTTGTGGGTCATGGGGCGTATTCCCTGAGGCAAGGTTGCATCGGGAGCCGGAGGCTCCCTCCCGCGGCCGCTGCGGATGACGGCCGGCCACCTCACTCTCCGTCGGCGCGTTCCGAAGTGCTTGACCCGGCCTGCCGCCGCGCATGCCCGCGCGTGCCAATGGCAGGGGCAGGCAATTGGCGGGGCAGGGAAACACAAGCGCCCCATGGGACGACTTCCGAGACTGCGCCCACCTGGCATTCAGGTGGGAGAAAACAACAAATGCACGATCTCAGACACGCTGTATTCGCCGGCCTGCTTGCCGGCACGCTTTGCGAGGGGGCGGCCGCCACGGCCGGGGCCGGCGGGTTCATCGAGGACAGCGAACTGCAGTTCCTCGCCCGCACCTACTACTTCAACCGCGACTACCGCGACGGACCGAACAACGCCGGGCGCAACCGCTTCAAGCCACGCAGCGAACGCAACGGCTACCGCGAGGAAACCACCCAGGGCCTGCGCCTGCTGTTCGGCTCAGGCTACACGCCGGGCAACCTCGGCTTCGGCCTCGACGCCCATGCCATGCTCGGCCTGCAGTTGGACAGCGGCGGCGGCCGCACGGGCACCGGCAACCTGCCGGTGGGCGCCGACGGCCATCCCGAGCATCGCTACGGCAAGCTCGGCGGCGCGCTCAAGCTGCGCCACGGCGAGACCCGCCTGAAATACGGCCAGACCAGCACCAGCGCGCCGGTGTTCGCTGCCAGCAGCAACCGCACGCTGACCGGCATGGCCTACGGCCTGCTGCTGGAGGACCGCACCTTCGACGGCCTGCTGCTCGAAGGCGGACGCTTCAGCGCCGCCTCCGGCCCCGGCGAATCCAAGGTGCACGGCGAGATCAGCACCGTCTACGGCCGCCTCGGCGCCTACCCGGTGCGGCTCGACACGGTGAACTTCCTCGGTGGCCAGTGGCAGGCCGGGGAGCGCCTGCAACTGTCGCTCTATGCCGCGCGCTTCGACGACGTCTGGCAGCAAGCCTACCTCGGCGCCCGCCATCATCAGCCGCTCGGCGAGCGACGCGCGCTGCTGCTCGACTTCAACGCCTACCGCACGCGCGACAGCGGGCAGAGCCGCTTCGGCCGCATCGACACCCTGGCCAGCTCGCTGGCGCTGGGCTACGAGCAGGGCCCGCAGCGCCTGACCCTGGCCTACCAGCACGTCCGCGGCGAGCAGCCGTTCGACTACATGGCCTTCGGCGACGGCCGTTCCAGCGCCTCGATGGTGCTGGCCAACTCGCTGGGCTATTCCGACTTCAACGGGCCGGGCGAACGCTCCTGGCAACTGCGCTACGACCTCGAGCTCGGCGCCCTCGGCCTGCCCGGGCTCAGCCTGCACGCCCTGCATGCGCGCGGACGCGCCGGGGCCAGCGCCGCCAGCGCCACCGAGAGCATCTACGCCGGCCTCTACGGACGCGACGGCCGACACCGGGAAACCGACTTCGGCCTCGCCTACCGGGTCGAGGCGGGGCCTCTCGCCGGCCTCGCGCTGCGCGCCTCGCAGGCCTGGCACCGGGGCAACCCGACCTACCTCGACGGCGACGTCGACGAGACCCGGTTGATCCTCGACTACCCCTGGACCTGGTAAGACGATCTACCTACCGGCGCCGGTGGCCCCGGACACCTGGCAGCTCTACGAGTTGGCTCGCGATCCGGGCGAGCACCACGATCTCGCCGCAGCCAGCCGGGCAAGCTGGCGGAGCTGATCGAGCGCTGGAAACAGCACGTCAGCGAGACCGCGGTGGTGGAGGGGCTTCGCCCGTTCCTGCGGCGGGCGCGGCCTCTCCCCTGAAGGGTGAGGGGCCACTTCGCCGGAAGGAACGAGGCGACCCGGGTTCAGGCCGAGAACCCACCGTCGATGCTCAGGCTGGCCCCGGTGATGTAGGCCGCCTCCGGCCCCGCCAGGTAGGCGACGAAGCTGGCGATCTCCTCGCTGCGGGCGTAGCGCGGCAGCGCCATCAGGCCCTTGAGGGTCTCGGCGAAGTCGCCGTCGTCCGGGTTCATGTCGGTGTCCACCGGACCTGGCTGCACGTTGTTCACCGTGATCCCGCGCGGGCCGAGATCGCGGGCCAGGCCCTTGGTCAGGCCGACCAGCGCCGACTTGCTCATGGCGTAGGTGGCGCCGCCGGCGAACGGCATGCGCTCGGCATTGGTGCTGCCGATGCTGATCACCCGGCCGCCGTCGCCCATGTGCCTGATCGCCGCCTGGGTAGCGACGAACACGCTGCGCACGTTGATCGCCAGGGTCCGGTCGAAGTCGGCCAGCGGCAGCTCTTCCACCGAGCCGAAGGCGAGGATGGCAGCGTTGTTGACCAGGATGTCGATGCGGCCGAAGCGAGCCGCGGCTGCGTCGACGGCGGCGACGAGCGCGGCCGCGTCGGCGCTGTCGGCATGCAGGGCGAGGACGCTGGAGCCGGCGGCCTCGAGTTCGGCCGCCAGGGCCCTGGACTTGTCCGCCGAGCTGACGTAGGTGAAGGCGACGCTGGCGCCTTCGGCGGCCAGCCGGCGGACGATGGCGGCGCCGATGCCACGGGAACCGCCCTGGACGAAGGCGACCTTGCCGGCGAGGGGTGCAGAGGATACGGACATGGGAAATCTCCAGCGGAAAAGGAAGACAGGCCCTGAGTTTCCGCCGTCCATTGCAGACCTGCTAGCGGGTAATGGCTATATTCAGTCGATACCAATGGTTTATGCGGATCCCTTCTCCCCATGGAAACCCTCAGCAACATCCAGTGCTTCGTCCGCAGTGCCGAGGCCGGCAGTTTCGCCGAAGCCGCCAGGCGCCTGGGCCTGACCCCGGCCGGGGTGGGCAAGAACGTCGCGCGCCTGGAGAGCAACCTCGGTGTGCGCCTGTTCCAGCGCAGTACCCGGCGCCTGGCCCTGACCGAGGCCGGGGAGCGTTTCCTGCAGGAGGTCGGCGGCAGCCTCGCCGGCATCCAGACCGCCCTCGCCAATGTCTCCAACGTCGGCAACCAGCCCAGCGGCACGCTGAAGGTCAGCATGGGGCTGGCCTTCGGTCGCGACTACATCCTGCCGTTGCTCGGCGAGTTCCTCGAACGCTATCCCGGCATCGTTCCCGACTGGCATTTCGACAACCGCCAGGTCGACCTCATCGGCGAGGGCTTCGACGCCGCCATCGGCGGCGGTTTCGAGCTGCCTCCCGGGGTGGTCGCGCGCCACCTGACGCCGGGCCACCTGATCCTCCTCGCCTCGCCCGCCTACCTGCGCGACAAGCCGCCGATCCGCCAACCCGGCGACCTGTGTGACTTCGACGGCATCCGCATCCGCTCGCCGCAGACCGGCCGCGTGCGTCCCTGGCCGCTGCGCCGGCGCGACGGCGAGCAGGCGCCGATCGAGCTGCGCGAACGCATGACCATGAGCGACCCGGAAGCCACCTGCGAGGTCGCCGCCATGGGCCTGGGCATCACCCTGGTCTGCATGCAGCACGCCTATGCCTACCTGGAGTCCGGCACCCTGGTGCGGGTCCTGCCGGACTGGTACGTCGATGCCGGCAACACCAGCCTCTACTACGCGGCGAACAGGCTGCTACCGGCCAAGACCCGGGTCTTCGTCGACTTCGTCGTCGATTACTTCCGCCGCCAGGACCTGGCCCGGCGCTTCTGCGCCTACCCGCCCGGCTAGCGCCAGCCGCCCGTCGCCTCGGCAGCGAGGGAAAGGCCCTGGCACCGGCCTCGCCAGAAAAATGGCAGTTTGACATTACCGATTGGGACTCTAGTTTTAGAAAGCGCCGCCGACGAGCTTGGAAAGGCGCCTTCCGCACGGTCCCGGGGACCGCCAGGAAGTCCAGCTCCGATCCGGCACATGGAGTGCAGCATGCGCGAGTCCCTCGGTGTTTCGGTTCCATCCCGCTCCCTGGCCTTGACCCTGGGCCTGTTGTCCCTGCCCTGGGCGCTGTGTGCCGGGCTCTACGCCATGGGCCTCGGCGCCTGGCTGGCGTTGTCGCTCGGCTGGCTGGCCAGCCTGGCGGCCGCCCTGCCGCTGCGGCGCGCCGGCCGCCAGTCGGCCACGACGGACAGCGGCAGCGAAGCGGACGCCGCGCTGCCGGCCTGGGACGAGGCGCAGCGCGCGCTCGGCGAGGAAACCGCGCAGCTCGACGGCCATGCCCGGCAGGTCGACGAACTGCTGCATTCGGCGATCCGCCAGTTGAGCGACAGCTTCCATGGCCTCGCCGAGCGCATCGACACCCAGCGCGGCCTGTCGCACTCGCTGATCGAGCGCTACGACGGCCATGGCCAGGTCGACGAGGGAATCAACTTCCAGGACTTCATCCGCACCACCCAGCAAACCCTCAGCCTGTTCGTCGAGGCCACCCTGGAGACCAGCCGCACCTCGCAGCAACTGGTGGAGCGCATGGACCACGTGCGGCAGAAAATCGCCGAGATCCTGCAATCGACCCAGGACATGGATGCCATCGCCAAGCAGACCAACCTGCTCGCCCTCAACGCCGCCATCGAGGCCGCCCGCGCCGGCGAGAGCGGCCGTGGCTTCGCCGTGGTAGCCGACGAGGTGCGCGCGCTGTCGACCCGCTCCACCGAGTTCTCCGCCGCCATCCGCAAGCACGTCGATGTGGTCTACCACGAGATCCAGGACGCCGAGGGCGCCATCTCGCAGCTGGCCGACAAGGACATGTCTTTCGCCCTCGACTCCAAGCAGAAGATCCAGGGCATGCTCGACGACCTGGAGGCGATGAACCGCCACACCCTGAAAGTCATCCACGAGCTGGACCGGCTGTCCCTGGAGGTCGGCCAGGGGGTCAACGCGGCGGTCACCGCCCTGCAGTTCCAGGACATGAGCAGCCAACTGCTCGGCCAGATGCGCAAGCACCACGCGCGCCTCGGCGCCTTCGCCCTCGGTCTCGGCGCGCTGCGGACGCGGCCACGCCAGGAGTGGCCGGCGCGGGTCGCGCAGGAGGTCGCCGAACTGCGCCGGCCGCTGCCCAGCCCGGTGAACCAGAACAGCGTCGAGGTGGGCGAAGTGGAATTGTTCTGAAGCGCATCGATAGCCAATCCGTCTAACCGGATAACTATCCGACGAGAAACCGGCGCCAATAATTGAAATCCAGCGTACAGCGTCTTTACTGGAGCTAGCAAAGGGCCATCAGAGCCCTCCGCCACAGCCAACGAGCACACCACCTTCGCCGCCGAACCTGGCGCTGCGGTAGGGACACCGTGAGGAAGCAAGACCATGGGCAAACCGATTCTGATCGTCGACGACTCGGCGTCGATCCGCCAGATGCTGAGCTTCACCCTGAAGTCCGCCGGCTACGAGGTGGACGAGGCCGCGGACGGCAAGGAAGGCCTGGGCAAGGCCCAGAGCAGGAACTACAGCCTGGTGTTCACCGACCAGAACATGCCGAACATGGACGGCCTGTCGCTGATCCGCAGCCTGCGCAACCTGGCCGGCTACCGCAGCGTGCCGATCCTGATGCTGACCACCGAATCCAGCGATGCGATGAAGCAGCAGGGGCGCAGCGCCGGCGCCACCGGCTGGCTGGTGAAACCGTTCGACCCGCCGAAGCTGCTCGAAGTGACGCGCAAGGTCCTGCCCTGATTCCCGTTCCCCCGCGGGGGAGGTCCCATGCCCCAGGATATGAGCCAGTTTCTCCAGGTGTTCTTCGAGGAAACCGAGGAACACCTGGCCACCCTCGAACTCCTCCTGATCGCTCTCGACCTGGACCGGCCGGACAGCGAGACGCTGCATGGCATCTTCCGCGCCGCGCATTCGATCAAGGGTTCCAGCGGCATGTTCGGTTTCGACGACATCAGCGCCGTCACCCACGAACTGGAGACCCTGCTCGACCGCATCCGCTGCGGGCAGATGCGCCTGCGGCCGGACATGATCAGCGCCTTCCTCGAAGCCCGCGACGTGCTGCAGCGCCTGCTCGACGCCCACCGCAGCGGCCACGCCGACCCCGACGTGCCGCTGGACGAGACCGTTGAGCGCCTGCGCGGCTGGCTGCGGGCGCCGGAGGAACAGCCCGAGGACGGTTTCGGCTTCTTCGACGGCGCCCCGGGCAGCCCCGCCGAGGACGCCGCGCTCGACGATGCCTTCGGTTTCTTCGACGATGCCCCGGGCGCGCCGGGGGAAGCGTCCGGGACCGAGGCGTTCGGCCTCTTCGATGATGCGCCGGGCACGCCGTTGCCGCAGGAGCGCGCCTTCGGCCTGTTCGACGGCGCCCCCGGCAGCCCCGCCGCGCCCGGCGCGCCAGCGCAAGCCATCGCCGCGACGGCCAGGGGCGCAGCCGCGCCCGCGCGTGGCGATGGCGAGTCCGGCTCGATCCGGGTCAGCGTGGAAAAGATCGACAGCCTGATCAACCTGGTCGGCGAACTGGTGATCACCCAGGCCATGCTCGGCCAGCTCGGCGAGCAGCTCGAGCCGAGCCGCCACGAGCGCCTGCAGCACGCCCTCGCCCAGCTCGAACACAACACCCGCGACCTGCAGGAGTCGGTGATGTCGATCCGCATGCTGCCGATCAACTTCATCTTCAGCCGCTTCCCCCGGCTGGTGCGCGACACCGCCACGCGCCTGGGCAAGCAGGTCGAGTTGCACCTGCACGGCGAGCACACCGAACTGGACAAGAGCGTGATCGAGAAACTCAGCGATCCGCTCACCCACATCGTCCGCAACAGCATCGACCACGGCATCGAGACGCCCGCCGAACGCCTCGCCGCCGGCAAGCCGGCGAGCGGCACGGTGAAGCTCGCCGCCAGCCACCAGGGCGGCAGCGTGGTGGTCGAGGTTTCCGACGACGGGCGCGGCCTGTCGCGCCCGCGCATCCTCGCCAAGGCCCGCGAGCGCAACCTGCCGGTGCATGACGGGATGAGCGACGCCGAGGTCTGGCAACTGGTGTTCATGCCCGGCTTCTCCACCGCCGAGACGGTCACCGAGCTGTCCGGGCGCGGCGTCGGCATGGACGTGGTGAAGCGCAACATCGGCGCCATGGGCGGGCGCATCGACATCGACTCGGCGCCCGGCATGGGCACCCGCATCGGCATCCGCCTGCCGCTGACCCTGGCGATCCTCGACGGTCTGATCGTCGCCGTGGCGGCGGTCAACTACGTGATCCCGCTGACCTACATCGTCGAGTCGCTGCAGGCGCGCAGCGAGGACGTGCGCGGTCTCGGCGGCGAGGACAACGCGATGATCCGGGTACGCGGCGAGTACCTGCCGCTGTTCAGCCTGCACGAACTGCTGCGCATCGGCGGCGAGGCGCCGGCGCCGGAACGGGGCATCGTGGTGATCCTCGAGTCCGAGGGGCGCAGCTTCGCCCTGCAGGTGGACGAACTGGTCGGCCAGCAGCAGGTGGTGATCAAGAGCCTGGAACAGAATTTCCGCCGCGTGGAAGGTATCGCCGGCGCCACCATCATGGGCGACGGCAGCGTCGCCCTGATTCTCGACGTCGATGCGCTGCCACGCCTGGCGGCGCGGGAGGACACCGCCGATGAACGGCACTGAGGCAAGCCAGGCGCACGGCCCGGCGCAGGAATACCTGACCTTCACCCTGGGCCGCGAGGAGTACGCCATCGACATCCTCCGCGTGCAGGAGATCCGCGGCTACGACCAGGTCACCGCGATCGCCAACGCGCCGCCCTTCATCAAGGGCGTGATCAACCTGCGCGGGGCGATCGTGCCGATCGTCGACCTGCGCATCAAGTTCCACCTCGCCGAGGTCACCTACGACCCGTTCACCGTGGTGATCATCCTCAACATCGGCCGGCGCATCGTCGGCGTGGTGGTGGACTCGGTCTCCGACGTGATCGCCCTGGGCGGCGAGGCGATCAGGCCGCCGCCGGAGTTCGGCGCCAGCTTCGACACCGAATACCTGCTCGGCCTGGCCACCGCGGGCGAGCGCATGTTGATCCTGGTGGACATCGAGAGACTGATGACCAGCCGCGAAATGGCGCTGGTCGACGAAGCCGCGGCCTGAGCGGCGCCAACGAGGGATAGGCAGGGGATATCGAAATGGGTCTGTTCAATGCACATGCGGTGGCGCAGCAACGCGCCGACCGGATCGCCACGCTCCTCCAGTCGTTCGCCGACGGCCAGCTCGACACCGCCGTCGGCGAAGCCCCGGCGCCCGGCTACGAGCGCCTTTATGACAGCCTGCGGGCGCTGCAGCGGCAACTGCGCGAACAACGCGCCGAACTCCAGCAGGTGGAAAGCCTGGAGGCGGGGCTGGCGGAGATGAGCCGCCAGCACGAAGCCGGCTGGATCGACCGGACGATTCCCGACGAGCGCCTGGAGGGCCGCGCGGCGCGCATCGGCAAGGGCATCAACGAACTGGTCGCCGCGCACATCGCGGTGAAGATGAAGGTGGTCAGCGTGGTCACCGCCTACGGCCAGGGCGACTTCGAGCCGCTGATGGACCGCCTGCCAGGCAAGAAGGCGCAGATCACCGAGGCCATCGACGGCGTTCGCGAGCGCCTGCGCGGCGCCGCCGAGGCGACCGCGGCGCAACTGGCCACGGCGGCCTACAACGCGCGGATCAAGAGCGCGCTGGACAACGTCTCGGCCAACGTGATGATCGCCGACAACGACCTCAACATCATCTACATGAACCGTACCGTCAGCGAGATGCTCAGCCGCGCCGAAGCGGACATCCGCAAGCAGTTGCCGAACTTCGATGCCGGCCGCCTGATGGGCGCCAACATCGACGTGTTCCACAAGAACCCGGCGCACCAGCGGCACCTGCTGGCCAACCTCACCGGGGTGCACAAGGCCGAGCTGAACCTCGGCGGCCGGCGCTTCGCCCTCGACGTGGTGCCGGTGTTCAACGACGCCAACGAGCGGCTCGGCTCCGCCGTGCAGTGGACCGACCGCACCGAGGAGCATCGCGCCGAGCAGGAAGTCTCGCAGCTGGTCCAGGCGGCGGCCGCCGGCGATTTCAGCAAGCGCGTCGAGGAGAGCGGCAAGGAAGGCTTCTTCCTCAGGCTGGCGAAGGATCTGAACAGCCTGGTGGACACCGCCGACCGCGGCCTGCGCGATGTCTCGCGGATGCTCGGGGCGCTGGCCCAGGGCGACCTCACCCAGCGCATCGAGGCCGACTACCAGGGCACCTTCGGCCAGCTCAAGGACTTCTCCAACGAGACCGCGCAGAGCCTGTCGCGCATGCTCGGGCAGATCCGCGATGCCGCCGACACCATCAATACCGCCGCCGGCGAGATCGCCAGCGGCAACGCCGAGCTGTCGGCGCGCACCGAGCAGCAGGCGTCGAGCCTGGAGGAAACCGCATCGAGCATGGAGGAGCTGACCAGCACGGTGAAGCTCAATGCGGAGAACGCCCGCCAGGCCAACTCTCTGGCGGCCAATGCCTCGGAAGTGGCGACCCAGGGCGGCACCGTGGTGCAGAAGGTGGTCAGCACCATGTCCTCGATCAACGAATCGGCGCGCAAGATCGCCGACATCATCGGCGTGATCGACGGCATCGCCTTCCAGACCAACATCCTCGCCCTCAATGCCGCGGTCGAGGCGGCCCGCGCCGGCGAGCAGGGGCGCGGCTTCGCGGTGGTCGCCGGCGAGGTGCGCACCCTCGCCCAGCGCTCCGCCGCCGCGGCCAAGGAGATCAAGACGCTGATCTCCGACTCGGTGGACAAGGTGGAGAACGGCAATACCCTGGTGGCCCAGGCCGGGCAGACCATGAGCGACATCGTGGTGGCGATCCGCCGGGTCACCGACATCATGTCGGAGATCGCCGCCGCCTCCGCCGAGCAGAGCACCGGCATCGAGGAGGTGAACAGCGCGGTATCGCAGATGGACGACATGACCCAGCAGAACGCCGCCCTGGTGGAGGAAGCGGCGGCCGCCGCCGAGGCGATGCAGGAGCAGGCCGGCCTGCTCAACCAGTCGGTGGCGGTGTTCAGGCTGGACAACGCGCCGAGCGTGGTCCAGCTCGCCAGCGCGCGTCCTCCCGCGCCGCGTCCCGCTGCGCCGGCGCCGCTCGCCCGCGGCGGCATGGCGCGGGCCAGCAAGGCGCGCAAGGAAGACGGCTGGGAAGAGTTCTGAGACCACGCCGCCCCTCCCCCGGCGGAGGGGCGGCAAGCCCCTCGGGCAGACCAGGGAAACCCGACGCCAATGTCCATCTCCACGCCCTCGCCGGTGTTCGGCAACCACGAGTTCCACTACACCCGCGAGGACTTCCAGCAAGTACGCGAGCGGCTTTACCGGCTGACCGGCATCAGCCTGGCCGAGAGCAAGGTGCAGATGGTCTACAGCCGCCTCTCGCGGCGCCTGCGCCTGCTGCGGCTGGCCAGCTTCGCCGAGTACTTCGCCCACCTCGACCGCGAGCCGGGCGAGCGGCAACTGTTCGTCAACGCGCTGACCACCAACCTCACGGCGTTCTTCCGCGAGCGCCACCATTTCCCTCTGCTCGCCGACCTCGCCCGCCGCCAGTTGCAGCGGCACCGCCCGCTGCGCGTCTGGTCGGCGGCGGCCAGCACCGGCGAGGAGCCCTATTCGATCGCCATTACCCTGGTGGAGGCGCTGGGCCGCTTCGACCCACCGGTGAAGATCATCGCCTCGGACATCGACACCGGGGTGCTCGACTGCGCCCGCCAGGGCGTCTACCCGCTGGACCGCCTGGAGCAGTTGCCGGCGCCGCTGAAGAAACGCTTCTTCCTCCGCGGCACCGGCCCCAACGCCGGCAAGGCCCGCGTGGTCGAGGAGCTGCGCCAGCTGGTGGAATTCCGCCAGATCAACCTGCTGGAAGCGGACTGGCCGATCGCCGGGGAACTCGACGCGATCTTCTGCCGCAACGTGATGATCTACTTCGACAAGCCGACCCAGACCCGCCTGCTGGAACGCATGGTGGCCCTGCTGCGGCCGGAGGGCCTGTTCTTCGCCGGCCACTCGGAGAACTTCGTGCATGCCAGCCACCTGGTGCGCTCCGTCGGCCAGACCGTCTATCGCCCGGCCTGTTCGCGATGAATCTCCAGGCCCGGGAAGGCGCGCCGCTGAACCGCTACTACGATCCGTACTTCGCTTGCGATGCGGTGAAACTGTTGCCCGGCGAGTACTTCGCCAGCGACGAAGACCTGCTGATCGTCACCGTGCTCGGCTCCTGCGTCTCGGTGTGCCTGCGCGACCCGGTCAACGGCATCGGCGGGATGAACCATTTCATGCTTCCCGAGCGCGGCGCCGGCAGCGACCCGGCCTCGCCTTCGGCGCGCTACGGCGGCCACGCCATGGAACTGCTGATCAACCGCATGCTGGCCCTCGGCGCCCGCCGCGAGCGCCTGCAGGCCAAGGTCTTCGGCGGCGGTTCGGTACTGCGCCAGATCAGCGCCGCCATCGGCCAGCGCAACGTCGAGTTCACCCTTGGCTACCTGGCCACCGAGCGCATCCCGCTACTCGCCAGCGACGTGCTGGAGGCCTTCCCGCGCAAGATCTACTTCTTCCCGCGCAATGGCCGGGTCCTGGTGAAGTCCCTGGTGGAGCTGAAGAACGACACCGTGCTACAGCGTGAACGCGACTACCGCCGCCGTATCGACCGCAACCCGGACGGTGGCCCCATCGACCTGTTCTGACTCGCCGGGAGATCCCGCCATGCCCATCAGCGTCCTGGTCGTCGACGATTCCGCCCTGATCCGCAGCCTGCTCAAGGAGATCATCCAGGCCGACCCGGAGCTGCGCCTGGTCGGCTGCGCGCCGGACGCCTTCGTCGCCCGCGACCTGATCAGGCAGCACGCGCCGGACGTGATCAGCCTCGACGTGGAAATGCCGCGGATGGACGGCCTGACCTTCCTCGACAAGCTGATGAAGGCGCGACCGACCCCGGTGCTGATGATCTCCTCGCTCACCGAGCGCGGTTCCGAAGCCACCCTGCGCGCGCTGGAACTGGGCGCGGTGGACTTCATCGCCAAGCCGCGACTGGGCATTGCCGAAGGCATGCAGGCCTACGCCGAGGAAATCCGCGCCAAGCTCAAGACCGTCGCCCGCGCCCGCCTGCGGCGCCGCGCGGCGGACGCGCCGGCGCCGCCGGAGAGCGCGGCGCCGCTGCTCAGCACCGAGAAGATCATCGCCCTCGGCGCTTCCACCGGCGGCACCGAGGCGCTCAAGGAAGTCCTCCTCGGCCTGCCTGCCAACAGCCCCGGGGTAGTCATCACCCAGCACATGCCGCCCGGCTTCACCCGCAGTTTCGCCGAGCGCCTGGACCGCCTGACCCGCCTCGCCGTCAGCGAGGCGCGCGACGGCGACCGCATCCTTCCCGGGCATGCGTTGATCGCGCCGGGCGACTATCACATGCAGGTGCAACGCTCCGGGGCCGACTACATGGTCCGCCTGAACCGCCAGCCGCAGGTCAACGGCCACCGTCCGGCGGTCGACGTGATGTTCGAGTCGCTGGCCCGCTGCGCCGGGCGCAACCTGCTCGCCGGCCTGCTCACCGGGATGGGCAGGGACGGCGCACGCGGGCTGCTGGCGATCCGCCAGGCCGGCGGCTACACCCTGGCTCAGGACGAGGCTACCTGCGTGGTCTACGGCATGCCCCGCGAAGCGGTGGAACTGGGCGCCGCGGAAGACGTGCTGCCGCTCGAGCGGATCGCCCAGGCGCTGCTCCAGCAGGCTGGCCAACGCGGCGGCGGCAACCGCCTCTGAGGCACGCGGCGAAGGATATTTGCGCCACCGCGCACGCTTTTTCAGAAGCCACCGCAACCCGCCCCCGCTATCCGCCCGTCATGACAGGCCCGGTTCATGGGCGCCCAGGACGTCGCCATCATTGTGACGTCAAATTAATGGCGAAATAAAACCAATTTACGTTGCCTGAAATAATGCACAACTGCACAATTGGCCCTTTCGCCAAAAGTTCGACACACGCTTTCGATCCATGATTTCGGCCGCGGGCCGGGCGAGAAACTGATAGGGATAGCCATGGCGGCGAACTGGGGGTTGCGCGGCAAATCGGTGGTGGCGCTGTTGCTGGCCTGTGCCCTGGCACTGGTTCCGGCGGTGCTGCTGGGTTGGCGCGCGATGGACGACATCCGTACGCACTTCGGCCTGGCCTACGCGAAGAACTTCACCCTGCTGCATCGGCAGCAGATCCTCGCCCCGGTCTCCCGCGAACTGGCGTTGTCACGCCGTTTCGCCGAATCGGTGGTGACCCGCGACTGGCTGCTGAAGGAAGACGACCCGGCGCGCCGCGCCCTGTTCTTCCGCGAGGCCGAAGGCTACCGCGGCGATTTCCGCGACCACGCCTACTTCATCATCGCCAGCGGTTCCGGCCACTACTATTTCAACGACGGCCGCCAGGCCCACAGCGACGCGCCGCGCTACACCCTGGAAGCCGACGACCCGGAAGACGCCTGGTACTTCAATACCCTGCGCAACAGCGCCGCCTACAACATCAACGTGAATGTCGACAGCAAGCTGAACCTGACCAAGGTCTGGTTCAACCTGGTGATCCGCGACCAGGGCCGCCCCATCGGCCTGGCCGGCAGCGGCCTGGACCTGAGCGGCTTCCTCGACGACTTCATCATCGCCCGCGAGCCGGGCGTGACGCCGATGATCGTCGGCGACGACGGCGCCATCCAGGCCCACCCGGACCGCCGCCTGATCGCCTACAGCTCGGCCGCCGGCGGCGCCAGCGAACGCCACCGGGTGTTCGACCTGCTCGACCGGCCGGAACAGCGCGACGCCCTGCGCGAGGCCATGCGCCTGGCCCGTGCCAAGGCCGGCTCGGTGCACTGCCTGTGGGCCGGTCTCGACGGCCGCCAGCAGCTGTTCGCCGTGGCCTACATCCCGCAGCTGCGCTGGTACGTGCTCACCGCTGTCGACCTGCATGCCGCCCAGGTCCTCGACAACCGCTGGCTATGGCCGCTGGCGGGGACCTTCCTGCTGTTGCTGGTGGCCCTGCTGCTGGGCTTCGCCTATGCCGTCGAGCGCCTGCTGCTGCGTCCCCTGCGCAGCCTCAAGCGTTCGGCCAAGGCGATCGCCGCCGGACGCTACGACACGCCGCTGCCGCTGGCCCGGCAGGACGAGATCGGCTCGCTGTCGAAGGCTTTCGCCAGCATGGCCGACCAGGTCCGCCGGCACACCGCCGAGCTGGAAGACAAGGTCCAGGAACGCACCCAGGCGCTGGAGGAAGCCAACCGCGAGATGGCCGCCGCGCAGAAGAAGATCGGCGACAGCCTCGACTACGCCAGCCTGATCCAGCGCGCCATCCTCCCCGACCGCCAGCTCAGCGCCACCCTCGGCGAGCACCACTTCATCCTGTGGAAACCGCGCGACGTGGTCGGCGGCGATTTCTACGTGTATCGCGAACAGGCCGACGGCTACCTGATCGGCGTGGTCGACTGCGCCGGGCATGGCGTGCCCGGCGCGCTGATGACCATGCTCGCGCGCGCCGCCATCGACCACGCCATCGAGGCGGTCGGCAGCCGCGACCCGGCGGCGATCCTCGACGAGACCGACCAGGCGATGCGCAGCATGCTCAGCCAGGAGCAGATCCCCCAGGCACTGGCCACCAACATGGACGCCGGGCTGGTCTGGGTAGACCGTCGGCGCGGCCAGCTGGCCTTCGCCGGGGCGAAGATCTCGCTCTACGCCAGCGACGGCGAGGAGGTCCAGGAACTCAAGGGCGCGCGCCGGGCGATCGGCGACAAGCGCCGCGGCGACTACCACAACATCGAGGTACCGCTGGCGCCGGGCTGGACCTTCTACCTGAGCACCGACGGTTTCCTCGACCAGGCCGGCGGCGAACACGGCTTCGGCTTCGGCAGCCGGCGCTTCGCCGACATGCTCCGCGACCACGCGCGGCAGCCGCTCCCCGAGCAGGCCGAGGCCTTCGTGGCGACCCTCGCCGAGTACCAGGGCGAGCACCCGCAACGCGACGACATCACCATCCTGTCCTTCCGATTCGACTAGGGGCACCCATGGAAACGCTAGACCTGCTGGCCATGCGTGAAAGCTACACCCGCCAACGCATCCTGCTCTGCTTCAACGGACCGATCTCGCGCAGCCTGATCGAGGAGATCGGCCACGCCTTGCGCAACTACCTGCACGCCGAGCAGGCCAAGCCGAGCGAGGCGATGGACGTGTTCGCGGTGTACATCGAGATGACCCAGAACATCCGCCACTACGCCAACCTCAAGGGCTACGGCGAACACGAGGCGGCGGCCACCGTAGCCATCGCCCGCAACGAGGACGGCCACTACGTGGTCTCCGCCGGCAACCTGGTGGAACGCGACGACGGCCAGCGCCTGGTGCAGAGCATCCAGGCCATCGCCAACCTCGACAAGGCCGCCCTCAAGGCCGCCTACAAGGAGCAGCTGCGCCGCCCGCGCGACAGCGGCAGCGCCAGCGGTGCCGGTCTCGGCCTGCTGGACATCGCCCGCAAGTCCAGCGAACCACTGGCCGCATCGCTGAAGGAGCAGCCCGACGGGCGCGCCTTCTTCAGCCTGCGCGCCGTGATCTGACCCCGTGTTTTAGGAAGAACACCATCATGAGTGACCTGCACATACCCGGCACCCAGTCCACGCCCGCCATCCAGGGCGACTGGCAGGCCGGACGCCTGTCCATGCAAGGCGACTCCTACCCGGAAAACTCCTACGAACTATTCGGCCAGGTGATCGACTGGGTCGAGCGCTTCCTCGCCGAGGAGCGCCGTCCGCTGGAACTGGACCTGCGCCTGCTGTACCTGAACACCAGTTCGATCAAGGCCATGATGGACATCTTCGACCTGCTCGAGGAAGCCCATCAGGGCGGCCGCGCCATCGACCTGCGCTGGCACTACGACCGGCGCAACGAACGGGTCGCCGAGCTGGCCGAGGAGTTCCGCGAGGACTGCAGCTTCCCCTTCGCCATCCAGGCCCACGACGAGTAGCCGACGATGAGCCGCGAACGCGAACTGGACGCCTGGATCGACGGCCTGCTGGCCGACCCGCGCTTCCATGGGCATCCGCTGCACGAGGCGCTGGGCCGCCTGCGCCAGCAGTCGCTGGAACAACTGGTGCGGCTGGAACGCATCGCGCGGATCTCCGACGGTTTCCAGTCGATGGCGCGGGAGCAGAACCTGACGCTGTCCGAGCGCTACCACAAGCAACTGCGGCGCCTGGAGAAGGTGGCGCGGATTTCCGACCGCTACCAGCAGATGATGCGCGACCTCAACCTGGCGCTGAAGGAAGCCTCGATCCGCGACCCGCTCACCGGCCTGCCGAACCGGCGCATGTTGCTCGAGCGCCTGCGGGAAGAGAACGAGCGTTCCCAGCGCCACGGCCAGAGCTACGTGCTGGCGATGCTCGACGTGGACTTCTTCAAGCAGGTCAACGACACCTGGGGCCACGACAGCGGCGACCGGGTGCTGGTGGAGATCGCCCGGGCGATGGAGTCAGAGCTGCGCGAATACGACCTGTGCGGGCGCTGGGGCGGCGAGGAATTCCTCCTGCTGCTGCCGCAGACCCGCCTGCAGGACGCCGGCCCGGTGCTCGAACGCGTGCGCGACAGCGTGCGGACCCTGGCGGTGCGGGTCGGCACCGAGGCGCTGAGCGTCACCGCCAGCGTCGGCGTCACCGAGCATCGCATCGGCGAAACCTACTCGCAGACCGTCAACCGCGCCGACGCCGCGCTGCTCGACGCCAAGCGCAGCGGCCGCGACAAATGCGTGTTCGCCGCCGTCCCGGCGACCCCGGCCAGCCCGCGCCCGGCTCCGGCGCGCTGAGCGCTCAGGCCTCCAGCCGCTGTGGCCGCACCTGGCCGCGGCTGAGGTCCACCAGCAACGCCTGCAACTCGTCGAAGCGCGCCGCGGGCAATTCCAGGACCAGGCCGACGCCATCGGCGCGGTACTCTTCCTCCTCCACCCGCGCACCCAGCGCCAGGCTGCGCGCCTTGAGCAGCGCGTGCTCGGCGAAGGCACAGGCGAAGCGCACCCGGCAACGCTCGACCAGTTCGCGGCGCGGTGCCTGCTGCAGGCACTTGGCCGCGCCGCCGCCATAGGCGCGGGCAAGGCCGCCGGTACCGAGCTTGATGCCGCCGAACCAGCGGCTGACCAGCACCGCCACGCAGTCCATGTCCTGGCCCTCGATGGCCGCCAGGATCGGCCGTCCGGCGCTGCCGCCGGGTTCGCCGTCGTCGCTGAAGCGGTACTGCGCGCCGCACTTCCAGGCCCAGCAGTTATGCCCGGCGGAGGCATCGCGGTGGGCGGCGATGAACGCCTGCGCCGCGCCTTCGTCGGCGACCGGCGCGGCAATGGTGTGGAAACGGCTCTTGCGGATCTCCTCGCGGAACTCGGCGAGGCCTTGCAGGGTGCTCGGCATCGGTTCAGGCCGCCGGCGGGGTCAGGCCGCAGCCCTTGAGGATGATCCGCACCAGGTTCTCGGTCGCGGCGGCGAAGTCCTGCTTCGACAGGCGCTTGCGTCCGGTGACCAGGCCGATCTGGGTGGCGAAGTCGGCGTAGTGCTGGGTGCTGCCCCAGAGCAGGAAGATCAGGTGCACGGGATCCACCGGGTCCATCCGCCCGGCGGCGATCCAGGCCTCGAAGACCGCCGCACGGCCGCGGAACCAGCTGCGGTAGTCCTGGTTGAAGTGCGCGGTGAGGCACTCACCGCCGCTGATGATCTCCATGGCGAAGATCCGCGAGGCCAGCGGGTAGCGGCGGGAGAATTCCATCTTGGCGCGGATGTAGCCGGCCAGCGCCTCGGCCGGATCGTCTCCGGGGCCGAGGGTGTTGAAGGTGCCGTCCCAGAGTTCGAGGATGTTGCTCAGCACCGCCGTGTAGAGGCCCAGCTTGTTGCCGAAGTAGTAGTGCAGGTTGGCCTTGGGCAGGCCGACGTTCTGCGCGATGGTGTTCATGCTGGTGCCCTTGAAGCCGTGGCGGGCGAACTCCTCCTCGGCCGCGGCGAGGATCGCTTCCTCGTTCTTCTGGCGAATGCGCCCGGCTGGCTTGTCGCGGGCGTCCGGGGCGTGGGCGGGCACTGTCAGGGTCATGCGGCGGCTTCCATCGACGAGGTCCCCGCGTTGATACCCCAGCGCGGCCGGGACACACAAGCCGCGGGTGGAAAAATTTGCAAACGCGCGTATCAACCCAGCGGCTTGCGCCAGCGCGCCAGGGCGCCGCCCTCCGGGCTGCCCAGCGGCGCTTGGGCAACACGCTCCTCGGGCAGCAGCAGGTTGAGCAGGATGGCGGTGACGCCGCCGCTGGTGATCGCCGAATCGAACAGGGTCTTCACCACCGCCGGCATCTGGTCGAGCAGGGTCGGCTGGGCGGCGACGCCGAGGCCGACGCCGAACGAGGCGGCGATGATCAGCACGCTGCGGCGATCCATGGCGGTCTGGCCGAGGATGCGGATGCCGGCGGCGGCGACGCTGCCGAACATCACCAGGGTGGCGCCGCCGAGCACCGGCTTGGGGATCTGCTGGAGGATCGCGCCGATCCAGGGGAACAGGCCGAGCGCCAGCAACACGCCGCCGATGTAGATGCCGACGTGCCGGCTGGCCACCCCGGTGAGCTGGATGACCCCGTTGTTCTGCGCGAAGGTGGTGTTCGGGAAGGCGCTGAAGGTGGCTGCCAGCAGGCAGCTGACGCCGTCGCCGAGCACCCCGCCGCGCAACCGTTCGAGGTATTTCGGCCCGTCCAGCGGCTGGCGCGAGAGCATGCAGTTGGCGGTCAGGTCGCCGACCGTCTCGATGCTGCTGATCAGGTAGATCAGCGCCACCGGCAGGAACGCCATCCAGTCGAAGGCGAAGCCGAAACGGAACGGCTGCGGCAGGCTGAGCAGCGGCAGCTCGGGCAGCGGCCGCGGCACGAACACACCGGTCGCCCAGGCCGCCAGGGTGCCCAGCGCCAGGCCGCCGACGATCGCCGCCAGGCGCAGCCAGGGCAGGCGCGAGCGGTTCAGCAGGACGATGCTCAGCAGCACCAGCGCGCCCAGCGCCAGGTTGGCCGGCGCGCCGAAGTCGGCGGCCCCGGCGCCGCCGCCGAGGTCGGTGATGCCGACCTTGATCAGGCTGACGCCGATCAGGGTGATGACGATACCGGTCACCAGCGGCGTGATCACCCGCCGCAGGTGACCGAGGAAACGACTGAGGACGATCTGCACGAAGGCGCCGAAGAAACACACGCCGAAGATCATCGCGAGAATATCCTCGGGACCGCCGCCGCGCTGCTTCACCAGCATGCCGGCGGCCAGCACCGCGCCGAGGAAGGCGAAGCTGGTGCCCTGCAGGCAGATCATCCCGGCGCCGATGCCGAACGGCCGGCGCGCCTGGATCAGGGTCCCGACGCCGGAAACCGTCAGCGCCATGCTGATCAGGTACGGCAGGTGCTCGCCGAGGCCGAGCAGCGAGCCGATCACCAGCGGCGGAGTGACGATGCCGACGAAGCTGGCCAGCACGTGCTGTAGCGCGGCAAGGAAGGCGGGAAGCGGGCGCGGCCGGTCGTCGAGGCCGTAGATGAGGTCGTGGGGGCGTTGTTCTTCGCTGTGCATCGGGGCCGTCTCAGGGTGGCGCTCCTCGGGCGGCGAGGAGGATGCACGGCTTCTGCAAGAAGCTGTCCAGGTGATCAGCTTATTCCTGCCGCTCAGGCTGCAAGGCACGCCCGGCGCGGGTCGAGCAGGCAACGATAGACAAACGCAAGGGCGACGGAGGTGACCGCCGCGCACCGTGCCGAAGCACGGCGCGCAATGTCGGGGCGCGCTGGCGGGGCGGGGCCGGAGCCCCGCGCCACGAACTCAGAAGTGGTACTTGACCAGGAAGCTGGCGGTGTTCTGGTCGGTGGTGAAGTACTGCGAGTCCTTCACACCGTACTTGTCGGACCAGTAGTCGTACTCCAGGCCCACGTACAGGTGCTTCGGCTCGTAGCCGAGGGCCTTGCCCAGGTCGTACTTGACCTGTGGGTTGAAGTGCAGGTTGGCGTGGTAGTCGCTCTGGTTGCGGCGGCTGGTGCTGGCGCTCTTGTTGTTGATCACCCAGTCCATGTAGCCGTCGATGAGGATGTCGGAGTTGCCTACCGGGATGGTGTAGGACCACACTGGGGTGATCTGCCAGGCGCCGGCGCGCACGCGGTTGCCGTCGGGCTTGCGGTAGTAGAAGTTGAGCTGGAAGTAGTCGAAGCCGGGAATCGCCAGGTCGAAGCCCGGGCCGAGCAGGTAGGCCTCGGTGTCGCCCTCGCCGAACTCGTAGGTGCCGGCCAGCAGCACGTCCTTCACCGGGCCGAAGGACAGGTCCGCGCCGGTCAGCTTGCCGAAGCTCAGGCGCGGAGTGATCTCGCCATAGTAGGTGTTCTTGCCGTTGCTGGCGTCTTCCTTGCCGTTGTAGTTGATCTGGTCGAAGAAGATGAACAGGTCGCCCCAGGTCCAGCCGCTGGCGTGTTCCAGGGTGAAGGTCTGCTGGATCGGCGGGTTGATCTTGAAGTTCTTGCCGTAGAGGTAGGTCAGGCTCTCGTTGTGCCAGAGCAGCGGCCCCGAGTCGGTCTCGTGGGTCGGCGTCATGTCATGGTCTTCGGCGACGGCCTGGCCTGCGGCCAGCAGCCCCCCGGCTAGCATCACGGTGGCGAGTGTGCGGCTCATTGAAACGCTCCTGGAGTGGATAGCTTTTTTTCTAGTGGGCGAACCTGTCCGAGCGGTCAGGCCTCGCCATGGATAGCAAGAACGAAGCCAAGACGGCGCGGACGCTTCGCCGGGTTTCCTGCGGCGAAGGGAACGCCTGTTTTTTCAGTGTTTTGGACAAAGGCGGCGAAGTGCCTCCAACCTCTCTACGACGGCAAAAACCTGACCCCAAGGACAGCTTTTGCCTTGCGCTGGTGCGTGGCCGGGAGGGGCGTGCTCGACTCGGGTGGGCAGCGCGAAGAAAACTGGATACACAAAAACGATTTGTGACAAAAAGAATCAGCAGACTTTTGTACACAAAAAAGTGCGTGGTGTTTCTACACATCGCCGCCCCGGCAGACGGGCGAGAAGCGGCGCGGATGATGCCAGAGACGGCGGGCGGAATTCATCCCCGAATGGGGCTTTTCGTCGGGTTTCGGGACGCCCGGGGATAGATTCGCCAGGGCCGGCAAGGCTCCGGTGTCATGACACCCTCGATGTTGCGTAGCGGAGCGCGCGTGAGCACCGCGTAGCCTGGCTGCTTCTCATGCCCACCGGGACTTCCTGTTTCGCCATCCGCAGAGCGGATGCGCCTCGGGCGTTATCCGCCGGACGGGTCTGCCCGCCTCACCCACATGAGTCCCTCACCACACCGCAATCTGCGAGTCGGTGCGCGGCTCGGTGCCGCCACAGAGCACGCCGCTGACCGGGTCACGCAGGACGATCTGGCCGCGCCCGTAGCTGGTCGAGTCGTAGGCGATCTCCACCTGGTGCCCACGCTGCGCCAGCTCCGTCGCCAGCGCGCGCGGCGCGGCGTGCTCGATGCCGACGCGCAGCCCGCCCAGCCACTGCCAGCGCGGCGCGTCGAGGGCGGCCTGGGGGTTGAGGCCGAAGTCCACCAGGTTCATCACCATCTGCACGTGGCCCTGCGGCTGCATGTAGGCGCCCATCACGCCGAACGGGCCGAGCGGTATGCCGTCCTTGCTGAGGAAACCGGGGATGATGGTGTGGAAGGTCTGCTTGCCCGGCTCCAGGCAATTCACGTGGTCCGGGTCGAGGCTGAACTCGGCGCCGCGGTTCTGCAAGGCGATGCCGGTGCCGGGCACCACCACGCCGGAGCCGAAGCCGTGGTAGTTGCTCTGGATGAACGAGACCAGGTTGCCCTCCTCGTCGCCGCAGGCCAGATACACCGTGCCGCCCGGCTTCGGCTGGCCGGGCGTGGGGTCGAGCGCGTGCGCGCCGATCAGCGCGCGGCGGCTGGCGGCGTAGTCCTCGTGCAGCAGTTCCTCGACCGAGACCCGCATCGACCGCGGCTGGCTGATGTAGTGCAAGCCATCGACATAGGCCAGCTTCATCGCCTCCAGCTGGCGGTGCCAGGTCTGCGCGCAATCGCGCTCGCCGAACTCGAAGCCCTTGAGGATGTTCAGGGTCATGAGGGCGATCAGGCCCTGGCCGCTCGGCGGGATCTCCCAGACGTCGTAGCCACGGTAATTCAGCGCGATCGGTTCGACCCACTGCGCCCGGTAGCCAGCCAGGTCGTCCAGGCGCAGGTAGCCGCCGCTGCGCTCGGCGTGGCCGGCGATGGTCCTGGCCAGTTCGCCGCGGTAGAAGCTTTCGCACTGGCTGCGCGCCAGCTCGTCCAGGGTGTCGGCCTGCCCCGGCTGGCGAAACACCTCGCCGGCGCGCGGCGCCCGGCCGTCGATGAGGAACTCGTCGAACCAGGCCCGCAGCTCGGGCCGTTGCGGCAGCGCCGTGCGGAACTTGTCCAGGCCGCCCTGCCACAGGCGGGCGATCACCGGCGAGACCGGGAAACCGTCGCGGGCCAGCTCGATCGCCGGTTGCAGCAACTGCCCGAACGGCAATTTGCCGAAGCGCCGCGACAGTTCGGCCCAGGCCGCCGGGCAGCCCGGCACGGTGACCGGGGTCCAGCCGTACAGCGGCATCCTGTCATGACCGGCAGCGCGCACCCGCTCGCGGTCGAGCAGGCCCGGCGCGCGCCCGCTGGCGTCCAGGCCGTGCAGGCGGCCGCGGGTCCAGACCAGGGCGAAGGCATCGCCGCCGATGCCGCAGCCGGTCGGCTCGACCACCGTCAGCGCGGCGGCGGTGGCGATCGCCGCGTCGATGGCGTTGCCACCATGGCGCAATATCTCCAGCCCGACCTGCGCCGCCTGCGGCTGCGAGGTGGCGACCATGCCACGGCGGGCATGGACCGGCGAACGTTGCGAGGCGTAGGGAAGCGCGTGGGCGGAGAAGTCGAGCATCGGCGTGGGCTCCGGGAAACTTGAGGCGGCAGGTTAGCCCTGCCAGACTCTGCCGACTAGCGACACGACGCCAAGTCATGACGATGAACGGACAGCCCGCGGAACTCCACCGCCCCATTCCCCGCCTCGCACGCCTGCCACGACCAGTCTATGCGCGCGCGGAAAGCCTGCGCGCCGGTTCCTGGACCTCGCGCCATCACCACGCCTGGGTGCAACTTTCCTACGCCATCAGCGGCGTGCTCGGCGTGCATACCGCCGAGGGCAGCTTCTTCGCCCCGCCGCAACGGGCGATCTGGATTCCGGCGCAACTGGAACACGAGGTGGTCACCTCCACCCGCGCCGAGATGCGCAGCCTGTACATCCGTGGCGACGCCTGCGCCTGGGCGCCCACGCGCTGCCGGGTGCTGGAGGTGACGCCGCTGGCGCGCGAGCTGATCAAGTCTTTCTGCGAACTGCCGGTGGACTACCCGGAGGGCGACAGCGCCGAGTCGCGGCTGGTGCAGGTGCTGCTGGACCAGCTGCGGCTGCTGCCGGAGGTCGCCTTCTCCCTGCCGATGCCGCGCGAGCCGCGCCTGCTGCGGCTGTGCCAGGCACTGATCGACGAACCGACCCAGAGCCTGACCATGGGCGACTGGGCGCAGCGCCTGGGCACCTCGGAAAAGACCCTGTCGCGCCTGTTCCAGCGCGAGACCGGGATGAACTACCGGCTCTGGCGCCAGCGCCAGCGCCTGCTCGCCTCGCTCAACGCGCTGGAGGCCGGCGACAGCGTCACCGGCGCCGCCCTGGACAGCGGCTACGACTCGACCTCGGCCTACATCGCCGCCTTCAAGGGACTCTTCGGCTTCACGCCCGGCGAGCTGTTCAGGCAGCGCTGAGCCCGGCGAGAGGCCCGGCGCGCCGGGCTCAGAACACGTCGACGGGGTAGTCGACGATCACCCGGTACTCGTCGATGCCGTTGTCCACCGCGCTGTAGCCGCCGGTGCCACGATGGGTCGCCCAGCGCAGGCGTAGCGAGAGGTCCTTGGCCGGACCGCCCTGGACCACGTACTGCAGGTCGAGGTCACGTTCCCAGTGCTTGGCGTTGTTGCCCTCGGCGCTGTACCAGCCGCCGTAGCCGGGACTGTCCGGGTCGACCCGGGTCAGGTCCAGCTTGCCGCGCGAGTAGGAAGCCGAAGCGGTCAGGCCGGGCATGCCGAGGGCGACGAAATCGTAGTCGTATTGCAGCTTCCAGGACTTCTCGTTGGGGCCGTTGAAGTCGGAATACTGCTGCGAGTTGTCGAGGAAGATGCTGTCGCCCTGGTTGATGTAGTCGAACGGCGTGTTGCCGTTGACCTTCTGCAGCACCGCGGTGACGGTGTGCTGCCTGTAGCCGACCGCGAAATGCAGGCTGTAGGTGTTGTTGTCGATCCGGCCGAGCAGCGAGTCGCCGCTGTCTACGGTCTTGTAGTAATGCGCGCCGGGATTCAGCGACCAGTCCTCGTCGATCTCGTAGGTGTAGTCGACGTCGGCGTAGTACTGCTTCCAGACGTTCTGCAGTTCGGCGGCGTACAGGCTGCTGGTGAAGCCCTCGATGCCGCCCCAGGTGCCGCCCAGCCAGCTGAGGTGGTGGCTGTCGCGGTTCTCCGGCAGCTCGCCGTAGTACGAGCCGAGGCGGCGGTGGCCGCTCTGGTTGTAGTACTTGGTGAAGCTGACCTGGCCGGCCGTGAGGGTCAGGTCCTCGAAGCTGTTGTTGGTCAGGCTCACGCCACGGAAGGTCTGCGGCAGCATGCGCGACTCGCCGCCGGCGACCACCGGGTTGCCGAGGAACTGGTCGCCCAGCTTCAGCTCGGTGTCGAAGGCGCGGATCTTCAGCGCCGCGCCGCCGCTGGAGAATTCGTCGGGTGCCTTGCCGGACTCGTAGCCTTCCTTGCTCGGCGCGGTGATCGGCAGGATGCTGGTGCCGCCGGTACCGCCGCCGCCGTCGAGCTTCAGCCCGAGCATGCCGTAGGCATCGACGCCGAAACCGACCACGCCGGGCGTATAGCCGGACTGGAAGGTGGCGATGAAGCCTTGCGCCCATTCCTTGCTGTCGTGCCCGGAAGCGTGCCGGCGGTCATGGTTGAAGTAGTAGTTGCGGGTCAGCAATTGGAGGCTGGAGCCTTCGATGAAGCCTTCTTCGGCTTCCCCCTCATCGGCCCAGGCGACAGGCGCGCTGAACAGCGCCAGCGCCAATGGCGTCAAGGCGAACAGATTCCTCATTGCGGTTGCTCCTTTTACAGCGTGTTGAAATCCGGCAGGGCCGGAAAGGTGTTGTGGTGTTTCCGGCGGCGCTTCTGGCGGCGTCGCGCGGGCGATCGCTCCCACGGGGCGCCCAGGCGGGCGCAACCCGAAAAAAAAGGCCGCTGGTAGCAGCGGCCTTGAGAAGACGTCGAATAGGAGCAATCAAGGTTCGGCGTCGGGAAGTCTTTCCAGTGTATGTACCGGACACTGGAAACCGGTTGGAACGCAGTCGGACTCTTCTATGGAAAGTCTCTTCGACTCATCGGGCATTATGTTTTTCACGTCCCGCTCTTCGGTTGGCGAGATCGAGGCAAACAGAACGGATAATCGTCTACAGCCGGCGATAATTATCCATTGAGCTGGCCCGATTATATTTTTCCGCCATTATTGGAAAAACCCCGCTATCAAACGAAAGTCCTTTACATATTTTGCAAGAATTATCCGGGCGCTCGGAAAGGCAAAAAAAACGCCGCATATCGTATGCGGCGCAAGGACAGGGTACCCAGGCTCACGCTTCCCGAGTACCCGGGGGAAGCCATGGCGCGCCCGGCGCCATGCACTGGATCAGGAGTCGCGGCGGGTCTCGGCCGGCGCGGCGGAGGCGGACAGTTCCTGCTGGTGCTCGATGGCCTGCTGGTTGGCGTCGACCATGCGGTTGGTCATCAGCGAGGACTCTTCGGCGAAACCGACCTGGGAAAATGCGAGGGAAAACAGACTGAGTACGGCGGCAGCAAGGATCTGGCGATTCATGGCGGGTCTCCGATGACACCCTTTTCACTTGGGACGGGAGCCATATTAGTTAACCGCCATGGTCGGAAAAATAGCCAAACAGACGAGAGAGTATTACCTCAATAACAATAATCCCTCATTGCGCCCAGTAACTTGAACTTTGCATGGTGGTTTCGTCGCGAGCGAATGCCTGGGGCAATTCCTGTTGCAACAGGTCGACCCAGGTACGGATCTTTGCGTCTAGGTAGCGCCGCGACGGATACAGCGCATAGATGGTCCGTTCATGCATGGTGTGGCCGGGCATCACCCGCCGCAGCTCGCCGTTGCGCAGCGCCGGGGCGGCCACGTAGCTGGGCAGCAGGGCGATGCCCAGACCGGCCCTGGCCGCCTGGGCCATGACCTCGGCGACATTGACCATGAAGGTGTTCTGCGGGCTGACGGTGCGCTCGCCCTGCTCGTCGACGAAGAGCCAGCCCTCCGGATAGGCCGGGTCCTGCAGGCGCAGGCAGACATGCTGCTCCAGTTCGTCCACCGAACGCGGCACTCCGCGTTGCTGCAGGTAGCCGGGGCTGGCGCAGAGCACACTGTGGATACTGCCCAGGCGCTGGGCGACGAACTCCGAGTCGGGCAACTGGCGCTCGCCGGTGATCAGCACGTCCTGGCCTTCCTCGAGCATGTCCGGGTTGCGCTGGGACAGGGTCAGCTCGATCACCACGTCGGGGAACAGCGCGCCGTAGCGGGCGATCATCGGCACCAGGTGGTGCTGCCCCAGGCCCATCAGCGACTGCACGCGCAGGCGTCCGCAGGGGCGGATGTGCGCACCGCTGGCCTCGGCCTCGGCGACCTCGATGTCCGCGAGGATCGCCCGGCAGCGCTCCAGGTAGCGTTCGCCGGCCTCGGTCAGGGCCAGGCGCCGGGTGGTGCGGTGCAGCAGGCGCGTCTGCAGGTGCGCCTCCAGGTCGGAGATCAGCCGCGACACCTGCGCGGTGGACAGGTCCAGGGCCTGGGCGGCGGAGGTGAAGCTGCCGCTGTCGACCACCCTGGCGAACACGCGCATGCCTTGCAATGTGTCCACTGTTACCTCGGTTGCAAAACAGATTCGTAAATTGGTCGGATTTTCCGCGGCGCCGGGCTGCCTATACTGGCCGTCGTCGCCGTAGCAACGCCGGGCATACCCTGCCCGGCGTCGGGGCGGATGGCCCACCCGCCGCCCGCCTTCCTTCCCCCCGCACAGACTCTGCTACGGCGACGCCCCTTTCCCTTTCCGCCGCGCTCAGCGTCCCGGCTCCGGAATCCGGTACCAGGCGACGTACAGCGCCGGCAGGAAGATCAGCGTGAGCAGCGTGGCGGCGACGATGCCGCCGATCATCGCATAGGCCATCGGTCCCCAGAACACCTCGCGGGCGATGGGGATCATCCCCAGGCTGGCCGCCGCCGCGGTCAGCAGGATCGGCCGGGTGCGGTGGTGGGTGGCTTCCAGTACCGCTTCCCAGGGCGTCTTGCCGTCCTTCTCGAAGGCATCGATCTGGGTCACCAGGATCACCGAGTTGCGGATGATGATGCCGATCAGCGCGAGGATCCCGAGGATCGCCACGAAGCCCATCGGCGTGCCGGTCGGCAGCAACGCCGCGACCACCCCGATCAGCCCCAGCGGCGCGACGCTGGCCACCAGGAACAGCTTCTGCACGCTCTGCAGCTGGATCATCAGGAAGGTCGCCATGAGGAACAGCATCAGCGGCACCACCTTGGCGATCGGGCCCTCGGCCTTGCCGCTCTCCTCCACCGTGCCGCCCACCTCGATCCGGTAGTTGGCCGGCAGGCCGTCGGCGAAGCGCCTGACCTCCGGGGCCAGGCGGGCGACCAGGTCGGTGGGCTGGATCTCGCCACGCAAGGACGCCTTCACGGTGATCGTCGGCTTGCGGTCGCGGCGCCACACCAGCGGCTGCTCCAGCTCGTAGCTGACCTTGGCGAACGCCTTGAGCGGGATCGAGGTGCCGCTGGGAGTGACGATCTGCAGGCTCTCCAGGGTCTCCAGCGAGCCACGCTCGCTGTCCTCGGCGCGGCCGATGACGTTGACCAGGTAGATGTCGTCGCGCACCTGGGTCACCGCGCTACCGGTCACCACGCTGTTCATGATCTGCGCCACGTCCTCTGAGGACAACCCGAGCTGGCGCGCCTTGTCCTGGGCGATGTCGATCTTGAGCATCTTCCCGGGCTCGTTCCAGTCGTAGACGATATCGCCGATGTTCGGGTTGCCGTCGAGCACCCCGGCCAGGCCCATGGCGTATTCGCGGACCTTGTCGATCTGCGGCCCGCTGACCCGGTACTGGATCGGCCGACCCACCGGCGGCCCCATCTCCAGCGGCTGCACGTAGGTGCTGATACCGACGTAGTCCTTGCGCAGCCGTTCGCGCAGGCGGGTGGCGACGCGCTCGCGGGCTTCCAGGTCCTTGGTGACGATCACCAGCTGGCCATAGAAGTTGTTCTGCAACTGCTGGTCCAGCGGCAGGTAGAAGCGGATCGCGCCCTCGCCGACGTAGGCGCTCCAGTGATCGATGTCCTCGTCGTCCTTCAGCGTCGCTTCCAGGCGGTCCATCACCGCCCGGGTCTCGTGGATGCTGCTGTTCTGCGGCAGGTTGAGGTCGACCAGCAGTTCCGGCCGGTCGGAAGACGGGAAGAACTGGTGCTGGACGAACTTCATCAGGAACAGCGACACGCCGAACAGCAGCGCGGTGAGGAAGATGGTCGTCCAGCGCCGGCGCATCGCCAGGTGCAGCAGGCTGTCGAAACGCTCGGCGATGCGGCTCTTCTTCTGCTCCGACTTGTGCTTGAGGGTCTTGGGCAGGATGTGCACGGCGATCACCGGGGCGAACAGCACCGCGACGATCCAAGACAGCAGCAGGGCCACGGCGATCACCGCGAACAGGGTGAAGGTGTATTCGCCGGCGGAGCTGGCGTTGAGCCCGATGGGCACGAAGCCGGCCACCGTCACCAGGGTCCCGGTGAGCATCGGGAAGGCCGTCGAGGTGTAGGCGTAGGTCGCCGAGTCGTGCAGCGAGTCGCCCAGCTCTAAGCGGGTGATCATCATCTCCACGGTGATCATGGCGTCGTCCACCAGCAGGCCGAGGGCGATGATCAGCGCGCCGAGGGAAACCCGCTGCATGGTGATGCCGGTGTACTCCATGAACACGAAGACCATCGCCAGCACCAGCGGAATCGAGCAGGCCACCACCAGCCCGGCGCGCAGGCCGAGACTGACGAAGCTGACGATGAGGACGATCACCACCGCCTCGAACAGCGCCTGGGTGAAGCCGCCGACGGCCTTCTTCACCACCTGCGCCTGGTTCGACACCTGGTGCACGCCGACCCCCACCGGCAGCTCGCCGGTGATCTCCTGCATGCGCGCGTTCAGCGCCTCGCCGAACTCGAGGATGTTGCCGCCCTCCTTCATCGCCACCGCCAGGCCGATGGCCGGCTCGCCCTTGTAGCGGAACAGCGAGGTCGGCGGATCGACGAAGTCGCGGCTGATGCTGGCCAGGTCGGACAGCCGGTAGAAGCGCTCGTTGACCCGCAGGTTGATGGCCTGCAGGTCCTTTTCCGAACGGAAGTTGCCGGAAGTACGCACCGAGATGCGCTCGGGGCCGGCCTCGACCACCCCCGAGGGGGTCACCGCGTTCTGCGCCTGCAGGCTCTGCACCACCTGGCGCTGGTCGAGACCGAGGGCGGCCAGCTTGCGGGTGGAGAAATTGAGGTAGATGACTTCGTCCTGTGCGCCGATCATCTGCACCTTGCCCAGGTCCTTCACCGAGCGGATGTCCAGGCGCACCTTCTCCACGTAGTCGCGCAGCTGGCGGAAGTCCAGGCCGTCGGCGGTGAAGGCGTAGACGCTGCCGAAGACGTCGCCGAACTCGTCGTTGAAACCCGGCCCCTGGATGCCCTGGGGGAATTCGCCCTGGATATCGGAGATCTTCTTGCGTACCTGGTACCAGATGTCCGGGATGTCGCCGGCCTTGGTGGTGTCCTTGAGGTAGACGAAGACCGTCGATTCGCCGGGCCGCGTGTAGCTCTTCACGTAGTCCAGCGAGTCCAGTTCCTCGAGCTTCTTCTCGATGCGGTCGGTGACCTGCTCCAGGGTGTCGTCCACCGTGGCGCCCGGCCAGCGGGTCTGGATGACCATGGTCTTGATGGCGAACGAGGGGTCTTCCTCGCGGCCCAGGTTGAGGTAGGAGAACACGCCCATCACCAGCGATACCGCCATCAGGTACCAGACCAGCGACTGGTGGCGCAGGGCCCAGTCCGACAGGTTGAAACCGCCCTTCATCGCGCATCCTCGTCGAGTTTGATCTTCTGCCCGGGCTCGAGGCTGTTGACCCCGGCTCTGACCACCCGGTCTCCATCGACCAGGCCGCCGCCGATCACCACCTGGCGTTCGTCGCGGCTGAGCACCTGTACCTCGCGCAGGGCCACGCTGGACTGCTTCGCATCGATCACCCAGACCTGGGTCTTGCCGTCGCGCTCCAGCAGCACGCTGGCCGGCAGTACGCTGCGCACGCTACCGGCGCTGCTCAGCTGGACCTGGATGGTCGAACCGAGGCGGAACGCCTCCGGCGTCTGCGCCAGGCTCAGGCGCACGCGGCGGGTGCGGGTCGAGGCGTCGGCCTGCGGACCCAGCTCGCGGATGCTGCCGGTGGTCCTGGCCTGCGGGTCGAGCTGGGCGCTGACCAGGAAGCGCGCGTCGGCCGGAAGGCTCTCGGCGACCTCGGTGGGCAGGTCGAAGACCGCCTCGCGCACCTCGGGCCGGGCCAGGGTGACCACCGCCTGGCCGGCGCTGACCACTTGCCCGGCCTCGGCATGCCAGGTGGTGATGACACCGTCGAAGTCGGTCACCAGGCGTGTGTAGGAAAGCTGGTCCCTGGCCTGCTGCAGCGCCGCTTTGGCCTGGTCGAAGCTGGCCTGGCTGGTCTTCAGGCGGGTCCGCGCGTCGTCCAGACGCGCCTGGGCGGTGACGCTGCGGGCGAACAGTTCTTCCTGGCGCCGGGCATTGGCCTGGGCGTCGATCAGCTGCGCCTCGGCGCTGGCCAGGTCGCCCTGGCTGGCGCGCAGCTGGTTCTGCTGGTCGGTGGGGTCGAGGGTCGCCAGCAGCGCGCCCTTGCCGACGAAGTCACCGACGTCGAACAGGCGCGAGGCGATCCGTCCATTGGTGCGAAAGCCGAGCACGCTCTCGTAGCGCGCCTGGATGCTTCCGGCGAAGCGGCCGAGGTCATCGTTCTTCAGGGTCTTCACGGTCACCGAGAGCACCGGTCGCGGCGGCGCCGAGGGTTGCTCGTCGCCGCAGGCGGAGAGCAACAGGGCGCAGCCGAACAGGCTGGCGAGGACAACCGGCTTCATGGCTGGCCTCCGCCGAGGGCGTCACGGCTGGCGGTGGTCTGGGTCGGCTGCGGCGGCTGCGCGACCTCGACCACCTGCCCCGGGTGCAGCAGCTGGCCGCCGACGGTGACCACCGTCTGGCCGGCCTCCAGGCCGCTGGCGATGACCACCTTCTCGCTGGCGTAGCGCGCCACCCGTACCGGTTGCAGGCGCGCCTTGCGCTCCTGGTCGAGCAGCCACACCGCCGGCTGGGAGCCGAGCTTGGACAGCGCCGACCAGGGCAGTACCACGCTGTGCTGCGCCGGCGCGGCGACGCTGGCATTGACCACACTGCCGAGGGTCATTTCCGCCGGCACCGCGTCGAGGCCGACCTTGACCTTCAGCGTGCCGCTGCGCTCGTCCACCGTCGGGGTGATCTCGCGGACCTTGCCGCTGGCGGTGACCTCCGGCCTGCCGAGCAGGCTGACGCTGATCCGCTGGCCCTCGACGTCGTGGCTGAACAGCGATTCGTAGACGTTGAACACCGCGTCGCGCTCGCCGTCGCGGGCCAGGGTGAAGATCGGCACGGTGGCCTGCACCACCTGGCCGACCTCGGCCTGGCGGGCGGTGATCACCCCGGCGTCGGAGGCCCGCAGCTCGGTGTAGGAAAGCAGGTCGCGGGCGTTGGCCAACTGCGCCTGGGCGGCCTTCAGCGAACTCTGCGCGCTGCGCACCGAGGCCAGCGCCTGGTCGTACTCGCTCTGGCTGGTGTAGCCCTTGGGCAGCAGCGCCTTCTGCCGCCGATAGTTGAGGTCGGCGAGCTTCGATTGCGCCTGCTGCGCGGCGACCGCCGCCTGGGCGTTCTCCACGTTGCTGCGCTGGTCCTGTGGGTCGAGCCGTGCCAGCACCTGGCCAGCCGCAACGTGGTCACCGACATCGACCAGGCGCTCGACGATCTTGCCGCCGACGCGGAACGACTGGTCGGCCTGCACCCGCGCCTGGATGTCGCCGGTGATCGAGGTGGCCGAGGCGAACTCGGCCAGCTTCACCGTCTGCGCCAGCACGCGGGTGCGTTCCTCGGTGGGCGGCTCGGCGCCGCAGCCGGCCAGCAGGCTGGCGCACAGGATGGCCGGCAGCGCCATCCGTGGCCAGTGACGTTTGCAATGAAAAGCGCCTCTGGCGTCTGACATGCCTTCCCCTTCGCGAACCATACAGATACCGGCCGAACCGGCCGGAAACTCCCAGAATTGGCAGGGATTCTAGCCGCGTCCCCAAGGATTGCGACTATCAGATGGAAGCGGGGGTTCCTTTTCCAAACTTGTGGAGGGGTTCGCTACAGGCGTCAGCTGAACAGGCGCGCGCTCAACTCGCGGCTGGCCTCCAGCAACAACGGCAGGAAGCGGTTTTCCAGCTCGGCGCGGGAAACCCGGCCGGCATGGGTGCCGACGTTCAGCGCGGCGAGTACGTGGCCGGCGGAATCGCGCACCGGCACCGCCAGCGAGCGCAGGCCGACCTCCAGCTCCTGGTCGACGATGCACCAACCCTGGCGACGGATATCCATCAGGCACGGCAACAGGGTATCCGGGGTATAGAGGGTGCGGCTGGTCTTGGCCTGCATCTCCACCTCGCCGAGGTAGCCGTGCAGCGCGTCGTCGTCCAGCGCGGCGAGGAGGATGCGCCCCATCGAGGTGCAGTAGGCGGGCAGCCGGCTGCCGACGTTGAGGTCCACCGAGATCAGCCGCTGCGGCGTCGCCGAGCGAGCGATGTAGAGCACGTCGTCGCCTTCCAGGGTGGCCATCGAGCAGGCTTCGTGGAGCTGCTCGCTGAGGCGGTCGAGGATCGGCTGCGCGGTGATCGCCAGCGGCGTCGAGGACAGGTAGGCGTGCCCCAGGGTGAGCACCTTCGGCAACAGCGAGTAGGTGCGCCCGTCGGTGGTCGCGTAGCCGAGCTGCATCAGCGTATGCAGGCAGCGGCGCACGGCGGCGCGAGGAATCTCGGTGCGGTGGCTGATCTGGGCGATGGTCAGGTGCCGCTTGCGCTCCTGGAACGCATGGATCACCGCCAGGCCGCGGGCCAGCGAGGTCATGAAGTTGGGATCGCCGGTGAAGGCCGCGATGCGCCTGGCCGGCGAGAGGACGCTCGGCGGCGCCAGGGTGGCGGGATGTTCCGGGTGTTCGCTCATGGAGATTTGCGCTCGCTTCACGGGTAAACGAGCCGATTATCGAACAGTGGTGCGGTAATCGCAATTGACCCTGGTGGCTCCGACTGTAGTACTGTCGGGCTACCCATCGCCCTCCGGGAGTAATGTCAGGTACCCATCGGCGGGTTCTGGGTAACGCCCTTGCCGCTCCGGCAAGGGCGCCTCTCCTCCCCCGCGCGTCCTGCGCGCGACCGGTACCGCTAGAAGTCGAAGAACACCGTCTCGTTATCGCCCTGGATATGGATGTCGAAGCGGTAGGCGAGCTGCCCGTTCACCTCGCAGCGCCGCGCCACCAGGGTGTCCCGCCGCGGCGCCTGCTCGATCAGGTTGAGCACCGGGCAGGCGGCGTTGGCCTCGGCCTCGTCGTCGAAGTACAGGCGGGTGTGCAGGTGGATGTTGATGCCGCGGGCGAACAGCGCCACGTTGATGTGCGGCGCCATCGGTACGCCCTGGGCATTGCGCACCACCCCCGGCTTGACCGTGTGCAGCGTCCACTCGCCGGCGTCGAAGGTGGTGGCGGTGCGGCCGAAGCTGTTGAAGGGCTGTTCCGGGTCGTAGCGTTCCTGGTAGCGGCCCTCGCTGTCGGCCTGCCAGAACTCCAGGAAGGAATCGCGGACCAGGTGGCCGTTGCCGTCGTAGACGTGGCCGAGCAGGAGGATGTGCTGGCCCGGCGCGTCCTCGCGGGCCATGCGGTTCCAGATCTCCAGGTCGCGGGTCGGGTTGCCGGCGGCGGCCAGCGCCAGGCCGATGTGGACGTAGGGGCCGGCGGTCTGGGAAGGGGTTTCCCGCAGCAGTTCGTGGCTCATGGTCGGCTCCTCAGGCGTTCTCGAAGAAGGTCCTGCGCTGCCCGCGCAGGACGATGTCGAAGCGGTAGGCCAGGCAATCCATCGGATTGGCCATGCTCATGTCGAGCCGGCCGATCAGGCTCTGCGCCGCCTCCGGGTCGGCAAGGGTACGGATGATCGGGCACCTGGGGATCAGCGGGTCGCCCTCGAAGTACATCTGGGTGATCAGCCGCGTGGCGATCGCCGGGCCGCTCACGGACACGTGGATGTGCGCCGGACGCCAGTCGTTGGGGCCGTTGCGCCAGGGATAGGGACCGGGCTTGATGGTGCGGAAGTAGTAGTTGCCCTCGCTGTCGGTGAGGGTCCGGCCGACACCGCCGAAGTTCGGATCGAGCGGCGCCAGGTAGCGGTCGTTCTTGTGCCGGTAGCGTCCGCCGGCGTTGGCCTGCCACATCTCCACCAGGGTATGCGGGACCGGCTTGCCGTACTGGTCGAAGACCCGGCCGAACATGATGATCCGCTCGCCCTGGGGCAGGCCGCCGTGGTCGAAGTTGAGCAGCAGGTCGTTGTCGTGTCGGCCCAGCTTGAGATGGGAGAAGTCCGGCCCGCTGGTTTCCGAGAGCGATTGCGGAATGCTCACCAGCGCCTGGCTCGGCGAGCGCGGCACGGAGGTCTTGTAGTCGGGGGTCAGCGCTTTGGGGTGCCAGTTTCGGTCACGGATGACGAAACGACGATTCTCGGCGTCGTGCATGTCAGGCTCCTGTTATTCGCATTGTCGGTCGCCAGGCTTGTGGATTCAGGCATGGAGAGGGAAGTCTTGCGCAGGAAGCGGGACGGGGACAGTGAATTATCCGGCCAGACACATAACCGTTTGGTTATGCGAAATCAGTGCAGCTCGGCGGCCACCTCGCGCAGCACCACGCTGAACCACTGCGCCCCCAGCGGCAATGGCAGGGCCGCGTTGTGACACAGCCCGACCGAACCGCCCGGCTCGCGGATGCCCAGGTCCAGTTCGACCAGCTCGCCGTTGCCGACGTCCAGGCGCACCGCGTCGCGCGGCGCCACCCAGATCGCCTCGCTGCGCAGCACGTAGCTGCGGCTGAGGGTCGGCGAGAGTGTCTCCAGGCGCTGCCCGGCGAGCGGGATGCCACACTGCACGAACAGGCTGTCGGCATGGCGGCGGATGGTGGTGCCGGCCAGCGGCAGCACCAGCGGGAAGTCGGCCAGCCGCTGCGGGTCGCGGAGCGGTGCGGCGAGCAACGGATGGCCGGGGCGCACCACCAGCATCATCGACTCGCTGTACAGGTGCTCGAAGGTCAGGCCCTGGATTTCCGGGCTGTCGGTCATCCGCCCGACCACCAGGTCCAGCTCGCCGACCTTCAGCTGCGCCAGCAGGTAGGCGCTGGGCCCGGTGGCGACGCTGACCACCAGCGCGCGGTGGCGCCGGTGCAGGCGGCGGAGCACCTCGGGCACCACCAGGCTTTCCACCGTCGAGAGCACGCCGACGCGCACCGTCTCCACCTGCGCCTCGTGGCCCCGCAGGGTGTTCACCCCATCGCGCAGGGCCTGCACGCAGGGGCCGGCATAGCGCAGGAAGGTCACGCCCGCCTCGGTCAGCTCGACGCCGGCCTTGCTCCGCTCGAACAGACGCGCGCCGAGGATTTCCTCCAGTTCCTTGAGGGTCTTGGAGATCGCCGGCTGCGACACCGCCACGGCGTCCGCCGCCTTGGCGAAGCTGCGCTGGCGGGCGACTTCGAGGAAGCAGGCGAGGTGGCGGAACTTGATGCGGTTGTCGAGGTTCATGGGGCGGCCGTGGCGGCGAGTGGTGCGGGCATGGTACCCAACGGGCAGGCTGGGGACGAGGTGGCGTTTGGCGAGGTAGTGCCCGGGGGCCGTCCGCATCCCTCTCCCTAGCCAGGGCGTGGGGGGAGGGCGGCGGGCCTGCCTCCCGTCGTCCAGGAGCCCCCCTGGAGGGATCCCCGACTCAGAACTCCACCGTCGTCGACACCTGGAACTGCCGCGGCTCGCCCATCGCCACGTACAGACGGTTGGCGCTGGAGGGATAGTAGGTGCGGTCGAACAGGTTCTTCACGTTGAGCTGGAACTTCACCCCGTGGCCGCCGAAGCGGGTGTCGTAGCTGGCGAAGGCATCGGCCACGGTATAGGACGGCAGGTCGAAGGAATTGCCCGGGTCGCCCGGGCGTTCGCCGACGTAGCGCGCGCCGCCGCCCAGGCGCAGGCGGTCGCCGCCGAGGACCTCGCCGAGTTCGTAGACCGCCGACAGCGACGCGGTGTTGCGCGCCACGTTCTGCAGGCGCTTGCCCTCCAGGGTCGGGTCCTCGGTGACTTCCGCGTCGAGCCAGGCGTAGCTGCCGATCAGGCTCCAGCGTTCGCTGAGCTGGCCGGTGAGGTCCAGTTCCAGGCCGCGCGAGCGGACCCGGCCGGCGGCGCGCACGCTGCTGTTGCCGGCGCCGTCGAGTTCGTTGACCAGCACGTTCTTCTTGCGGATGTCGAACAGCGCCAGGGTGCCGCTGAGACGCCCCGGCACATCCAGCTTGGCGCCCAGCTCCCAGGAGGTCGCCTCCTCCGGCAGGATCGCCGAATCGATGGTCTCGCCGGTGCTCAGCGGGGCGATGGTCGAGTTCGGCTTGAACGAGCGCGTGTAGCTGCCGTACAGCGAGACCTCGTCGCTCAGGCGATAGACCAGGCCGCCGCGCGGCACCCACTTCTGCCCATTGATGTCGGTGTTGGCGTTGAACGGCCGGCCGCGCCCGGCGAGCTGGTCGTAGATCTGGTAGCGCGCGCCGCCGACTAGGATCCAGCGGTCGTCCAGGTGGATCGAATCCTGGAGGTACAACGAGTCGCTGCGCAGCTTGTCGGTCTGGTCGCTGTCGCCGGCGACCACCCGGGTCGACGGCACCACCTGGCCGTAGACCGGGTCGAGGTAGTCGAAGCGGCTGGTCCTGCTGTCGCGCAGCAGGTCGGCGCGGAAGATCTTGCGCTTCTCGTGGTCCATGCCGAACTGCAGGTCGTGCCGCATCCCGGCCAGTTGCAGCGCGCCGCTCAGGCCGAGGGTGGCGAAGCTGTCGCTGCTGACCGCGCCGTGGGTGCCGTCCATGCGCCGGGTCAGGGTGCCGTCGGCGTTCACGGCCATCACCCGGGCCTGGTTGTCGTCGTAGGTCTCGCGACTGTAGCCGTAGCCGAAGTGGGCCTTCCAGCTGTCGTCGAGCTGGCGTTCGAGGTCCAGGCGGGTCAGGTCGGAGCGGCCCTCGGTGATGTTGAAGGGCTCGTCCAGGCGCCGGCTGCGCGGGATGTCCAGCGGGCGGTTGGTGCGCGGGTCGATGGCCGTGCCGCGGTCGAACGGCGTGGTGAACTCGCGGTGCTCGTAGCTCAGGTTGACCGTCGTGTCCTCGCCGTACCAGGCCAGCGAGGGCGCCACCAGCGTCTCGCGGCTCTTGCCGAAGTCGCGCCAGTAATCCTCGTCCTCATGATCGAGGATCATCCGGTAGGCCAGTCCGCTGTCGCCCAGCGGGCCGGTGGAGTCCAGCTGGCCGCCGCCGCCGTTGCGCCCGTGGGCGTAGGCCGAGCCGCGCAGGGTCAGGGCGTTGGCTTGCTGCAACTGCGGCTTCCTGCTGACCACGTTGACCACCCCGCCCGGGTCCTGGATGCCATAGAGCAGGGATGCCGGCCCCTTCAGCACCTCGACGTGGTCGGCGGTGGCGGTGAAGTTGCGGCCCTGCACCGAGGGCATGCCGTCGCGCATGATCGAGCCGTCGCGGTTGTCGCCGAAGCCGCGCTTCATCACCGCGTCCTGGGTACCGCCGAGGGTGTTGGCCTGGGTGATGCCACTGATGTTGCCCAGCGCGTCGTCAAGGTTGCGCGGACGCTGGTCCTGCAGCACCTGTGCCGGAACCACGCTGATCGCCTGGGGGATTTCCAGCACCGGCGCATCGCCGCGGCTGATCGAGGCGCTGGCCGCCGGCCGGTAGCCCTGCGCCGGAGCGGCGGCGGACACCGTGGTGGCATCGAGGTCGAGCGCGCCGCTGGCGGGGATCGGCTCCAGGGTCAGGGTCCGCTCGTCGACCCGCCGCGCGCGCAGGCCGCTGCCCTGCAGCAGGCGTTGCAGCGCCTCCTCCGCGCCCAGCGAGCCGTGCAACGCCGGCGCGGTCGCCTGCGGCGGCAGTTCGGCGGTGTAGAGCAGCGTCTGCCCGCTGGCCCGGCTGAACGCGTCGAGCGCCCGGGCCAGCGGTGCGGCGGCCTGGCTGAAGCGGTAGCGCACCGTCTCGGCGGCCTGAGATGTGGTGGCCAGACAGCCGAGGCTGAGGAACAGGGCGGGGAGGGTACGTAGGGCGAAGCGCGGGAACGGGGTCATGGGTTGCTCGTGTCGGTCGCTTTTCCAATGCGAATCAATCGCGGTCATGAGCACTACACGAAGCGGCGATGGTTTTACCTCACCCCGCGGCGCAAAAAATTCGTCGCCGGGAAAAATTCCGGCACCCGAACGGACCGGGGCCGTCGTCAGCGGATCACCGCCAGGCGTCCGAACAGGATCTGCTGGCGATAGCCGAGTACCGCCTGCAGCGACTTCAGCGCGGCTTCGGGATCGTCGCTGCGGAAGCTGCCGCTGACCGGCTGGCGGCCGAGCGCGTCGTCGAGCAGGAGAATGCGGCCGGGGTAGTAGCGAGCGAGTTCGTCGAGCACTTCCGCCAGCGGCTGCCGGTAGAAGCTCAGCCAGCCCTGGCGCCAGGCCAGCGCGGCGGCGGCGTCGACGGCCACGGGCCGGCCCAGCTCGCCGTCGGCGAAGCCGACCTGCTGGCCGGCGCCCAGCACTTCCTCGGCGGCGCCCGCGCCCGTGCCGGCGCTCACCGCGACCCGCCCTTGCAGCACGGTGACGCGGGTCGCCCCGGCGCCGCGACGGACTTCGAACTCGGTGCCCAGCACCCGCGCCCTGCCCTCGCCGGCCTCGACCACGAATGGCAGCGCGTCGCGCTTCACTCGCAACGCCACGGCGCCACGCAGCAGTTCGACCCGCCGCTGGCCACCGTCGATACGCACGCGCACCGCGCTGCCGGCGTCAAGGCTCAGGTAGGAACCATCGGCCAGCTTCCATTCGGCGACCTGCCCCGGCGCCGCGACATAGTCGGCGCGCCAGTCCTGCAGCCAGTCGCCGGGCTGCCACCAGCCGCCCAGCCAGAGCATCGCCAGCAGGCAGGCCACGCTGGCCAGCGGGTAAGCCCAGCGCCGTGGGTTGCGCGGCGCCCGCCGCGGCCGCAGGTAGATCTCCAGGGCGTCGGCCTCTTCCAGGGCCAGCCGGGTCGCCGGCATCTCGGTCAGGCGCCAGAGCGTCTCGGCGCGGGCGTAGGCCTGGGCATGCTCGGGGCGCTGCGCCAGCCAATCCTCGAAAGCCCGCCGGATGGCCACGTCGGATGTGCCGCGCAGGCGCACCAGCCAGGCCTGGGCGGTCTGCTCCAGGGCCGGATCGCAGGGCGTGGCGTCGCTGTCGGTTCGGGTCATGGCTGGGCGCTCCGGGTCTGCTCGCCGGCCGGGCCGGCCAGGCTCGCCTTGCAGGCGTCGAGGGCGCGCATCATATGTTTTTCCACGGCGCTTTGGGACAACTGCATGGCCCGGGCGATCTCCGCGTAGGTGCGACCATGGATGCGGTTGAGCAGGAAGATCCGCCGGGTCCGCTCGGGCAGGTCGCGCAGAGCGGCTTCGACCCGCCGCCACTGGTCGCCGGCCTCGAGCGCCTGCTCGGGACCGACCGGCTCGCCCTGGCGTTGCTCCGGCAGCCAGTCGTCCAGCTGCCGCTGCCGCGAGCCCTCGCCACGCAAGTGGTCGATGGCCAGGTTGCGCGCGCTGCGCAGCAGATAGCTGCCAAGCTCCTCCACCGGGGCGGCCGGGCGCCGCCAGAAGCGCAGGAACAGCTCCTGGACCAGGTCGGCGGCGGTCGCCCGGCAGCCGACCCGGCGCCTGACCAGGCTTTCCATGCGCTGGCGCTGGGCCAGGAAGGCCTTGAGCAGATCCGCGCGGCGCGCCGCCTCGCCGTCTGCCGGCAAGGCATCCGGGCGCGGGCCGGAGGGTAGGTCGCGGTCGGACATCGGTGAGGGACGGCTGCACGAAAGCCGGCGCCGGAACGGCGCCATGGGGATGCTGAGCAGACCCTCAAATGATAATGCTTATCATCAATGCCGAGAAGCCGGTGACGACGAAACGCCCGGTGGAACCCCGCCGGCCCTCACTTCACCAGGCGCGCATCCAGGCTGTTCTGCGCCAGGCGCCTGGCCTGTTCCTCGGTCATTCCCAGGCTCTGCTGCAAGGCGTGGAAGTTCTCGGTGACATAGCCGCCGAAGTAGGCCGGGTCGTCGGAATTCACCGTCACCTTCACGCCACGCTTGAGCATGTCGAGGATGGTGTGCTGGCTCATGTCGTCGAACACGCAGAGCTTGGTGTTGGACAGCGGGCAAACGGTCAGCGGGATCTGCTCGTCGATCAGCCGCCGCATCAGCCGTTCGTCCTCGAAGGCGCGCACGCCGTGGTCGATGCGCTCGACCTTGAGCAGGTCGAGGGCTTCCCAGATGTACTCGGGCGGCCCCTCCTCGCCGGCGTGGGCGACGGTGAGGAAGCCTTCGCTGCGGGCGCGGTCGAAGACGCGCTGGAACTTGCGCGGCGGATGCCCGACTTCCGAGCTGTCGAGGCCTACGGCGACGAAGGCGTCGCGGAACGGCAGGGCCTGGTCGAGGGTTTTCTGTGCCTCTTCCTCGCTGAGGTGGCGGAGGAAGCTGAGGATCAGCCCGTGGCGGATGCCCAGCTGCTTCTCGCCGTCACGCAGCGCGGCACGGATGCCGGCGAGCACCACCTCGAAGGGAATGCCGCGGTCGGTGTGGGTCTGCGGGTCGAAGAACGGCTCGACGTGGACCACGTTCTGCGCCTTGCACTTCTGCAGGTAGGCCCAGGTCAGGTCGTAGAAGTCCTGCTCGCTGCGCAGCACGTCGGCGCCAGCGTAGTAGAGGTCGAGGAATTCCTGCAGGTTGTTGAAGGCGTAGGCCTTACGCAGGGTCTCGACGTCGTTCCAGGGCAGGGCGATGTGGTTGCGCTCGGCGAGGGCGAACAGCAGTTCCGGCTCCAGGGTACCTTCCAGGTGCAGGTGCAGTTCGGCCTTGGGCAAGGCGTTGAGCCATTCGTACATGGGGTGGGTTCTCGATCAGGCTGGTCTTGGCCGGCAAGTTTAACCTGTCCCGGGAGTCAGGCCCGCGGCAAACCCGCGAGCCGCTCCCGCGCGCGACGGGCGGCTCAGGCCGTTTCGCCGCGCCGATAGGCATAGGTCTGGGCGAAGCGCGAGGTCAGCCACTCGCCGCAGGTGGTCGGCGGGTACCTCGGCGGATTGTCCGCGTCGAAACAGCCCGGCAGGCAGCGGATCTCGGTGTCCCTGTGCGGCTCGGCGAAGAACGGCATGGAATAACGGTCCACTCCGCGCGGGCTGAGCACCCGGTGCGGGGTCGAGCGATAACGGTCGTTGCTCCAGCGCGCCATCATGTCGCCGATGTTAACCACGAAGGTGCCGTCGATCGGCGGCGCGTCGATCCATTCGCCCTGGCGGTTCTGCACTTGCAGGCCGCCGGCGGCGTCCTGGTAGAGCAGGGTCACGCAGCCGTAGTCGGTGTGCGCGCCGGCGCCGGGCTGGTCGGCGCTCTGCCGGTCGGCGGCCGGCGGATAGTGGATCAGGCGGAACACGCTGACCGGCTGCTCGAAGCGGCGGTCGAAGAAGTCCTCCTCGATCCCCAGGGCGATGGCCAGGGCGCGCAGCACGGTACGGGCCAGCGCCAGCATGTCGGCGTAATGCCCCTCCAGCAGCGCCTCCCAGCCGGGCAGGTCGGGGTGCCGGTTGGGCCCGTAGAAGGACGTGCCGGCGCCCACGTCCGGATGCTCCGCCGGCAGGTGCAGGGCCATGTCGAAGGTTTCCTTGAAGTCGCTGGGCAACGCCGGGTCGAGCTGCTCGGTGGCGATCGCGCCGTAGCCGCGATGGTTGCGGCTGCGGGTGATATCGATCTTCAGCTTCTCTTCGACGGGCAGCGCGAAGAACTCCCGCGCCGCCGCCAGCAGGGCTTCGAAGCGCGCGGCCGGCAACGGGTGTCCGGCGATATAGAAGAAGCCCCACTCGCGGCAGGCCTGGTCGATCCGCCGCGCCACGTCGTTCCAGGCGCCGCGGTCGGCGCCGTAGAGCGGGGCGATGTCGATGATGGGTAGACGGTCCAATCGCGCTCTCCTCGATGGGCCCTGTACGGAAAGTGCCTGCGCTCGGCGACTTGTCTCATACGAGGCCAGGGTTCACTTCGGCAGGTCGGCCTTGATGCCTTCCACGTAATAGTTCATCGACGCCAGATCGGCATTGGTCGCGCTGACGCCGGCGGCGAAACGCTCCTTGCCGGACTGGTCGCGGATCGGCCCGGTGAAGGGATGGAAGGCGCCGCTGCGGATCGACTCGATCAGCCTGCCCGCCTCTTCCCGCACCGGCGCCGGCAGCACCTCCTGGTTCAGCGGCAGGACCACCGTGCTCTCGGCCAGGCCGCCCCAGAAGTCCTCGGATTTCCAGGTGCCGTCCATCACCGCCTGGGCCGAGCGGATATAGTGCGGGCCCCAGTCGTTGACGATCGAGGTGAGCACGGTCTTCGGCCCGAAGTGCTGCATGTCCGAGGCGTAGCCCACGGCGTATACCCCGCGACGCTCGGCGGCCTGGATCGGCGCCGGGCTATCGGTGTGCTGGAACACCACGTCGACGCCCTGGTCGATCAGCGCGTTGGCCGCGTCGGCCTCCTTGCCCGGATCGAACCAGGTGTTCACCCACATCACCTTGAGCTCGGCCTGCGGGTCGTATTTGTCCAGCGCCAGCCGGATCGCGTTGATGTCGCGGATCACCTCGGGAATCGGAAACGAGGCGATGTAGCCGATCTTGTGGCTGCGGGTCATCTTCGCCGCGAGGAAGCCGCCGACGTAGCGGCCCTCGTAGGAGCGCGACAGGTAGGTGCCGAGGTTCCTGTCGCGCTTGTAGCCGGTGGCGTGCTCGAAGGTCACCCTGGGAAACTGCCGGGCCACCTTGGCGGTGGGGTTCATGTAGCCGAAGGAGGTGGTGAAGACCAGGCCGTAGCCGTCTTTCGCCAGGTTGCGGATGACCCGCTCGGCGTCGGCGCCCTCGGCGACGTTCTCGACGAAGCTGGTCTTCACCTTGTCGCCGAAGTGCTCCACCAGTTCGCGGCGGCCCAGTTCGTGCTGGTAGGTCCAGCCGTGGTCGCCGACCGGGCCGACATAGACGAAGCCGACCTTCAGTGGTTCGGCGGCCTCGGCGGCGAGAGCGCAGGCGCCGAGGCCGAGGACGGCGGCAAGGCGGCGCAGGACGGACATGCGGGATTGCGTGCGACGGTGTTTCATGGATGGGTGTGCTCCGGTGAGTGCAGGGTTGGCCATCGGGCGTGGCTTCGCGTTCAGCCCGCCCGCCGATGCAATTACCTGACCACCCGGACAACTCCGCTCAAGCCCGCGCTTCTGCGTGCCGCGCCATGCCGGCGCGGCTGCAGGACGGTGCAGCGCGCCATCGCCTGGTGCATGCCGGCGCCGCCACGATGGCCTACCATGGGCGCTGGCTTTCCGTAACAAGGCACGCACGCGATGACCGCGATCTACCTGGCCGGGCCGGACGTCTTCCGCCCCGACGCCGAGGCCCACGGCGAAACCCTCAAGGCGCTCTGCGCCGAGTTCGGCTTCGTCGGCCTCTACCCGCTCGACCACGCCCTGCCCACCGACATCCGCGAGCCGGCCGCCCAGGCCGCCTGGATCTACCGCGCCAATGTCGGCCTGATCGAGCGCGCCGACTGCGTGCTGGCCAACCTCGACCCGTTCCGCGGCAGCGAGCCGGACAGCGGCACCGCCTTCGAGGTCGGCTACGCCCTGGCCCTGGGCAAGCCGGTCTACGCCTATCTCGACGATGCCGGCGCCTACGCCGAGCGTCTCGCCCGGCTGGCCCCGGAATGGCTCGGCGAGCGCCCCGGCGTGGACCGCGACGGCTGGCAACTGGAGGGTTTCGGCCTGCCATTGAACCTGATGCTGGCGGTGCCTTCGCGGCTGGTCGCGGGCGGCCCGCGCGAGGCCCTGCTGCGTCTCGCCGAGGATCTCGGCCGGAACACCTGAAGCGCGGCGGGAAAACCGTCGCCTAGCTGCTGGCAGATAGACGCCGCCCGGCCCGCCGCTTGCCGGCCATAATCCAGGACAACAGCGGCCCCATCCGGGAGGCCGGCCTCCAGGAGAACATCCGATGAGCCGATCCAAGGGTTCCAGCAGCCGTCGCAGCTTCCTGCGCCTGGCGGCCCTGCTGCTGCCCGCCGGCGCCCTGTTCGCCGGCCTGGCGCCGGCCGGCGCCGCGACCAGGCCGCGCAAACTCTACCTGGCCGGCCCCGACGTGTTCCGCGCCGACGCCGTCGCCCACGGCGAAGCGCTCAAGGCGCTCTGCGCACGCTACGGCTTCGAGGGCCTCTACCCGCTGGACAACGCCTTGCCGAAGCGCATCGCCGATCCGCGTGAACAGGCGGCCTGGATCTACCGCGCCAATCTCGGCCTGATCGAACGCGCCGACGCGGTGCTGGCCAACCTGAACTTCTTCCGCGGCGCCGAGCCCGACAGCGGCACCGCCTTCGAGGTCGGCTACGCCACCGCCCTCGGCAAGCCGGTCTATGGCTACGTCGACGACGCCGGCAGCTACGCCGAACGAATCCGCCGCCACGCTCCCGCGCTGGTCGGCCAGGACCCGAGCCGCGACCGCGACGGCATGGCCCTGGAAGAGTTCGGCCTGCCGCTCAACCTGATGCTGGCGGTGCCGGCAACGCTAGTCGTCGGCGACGCCGAGCAGGCCCTGCGCCAACTCGCCGGGCACCACGGCTGAGCCGGCCGAAAGACTCAGGGCAGGCGGGCGATACGCTCGGCGAGCAGGTCGAAGAAACCCTGGGCGTCGCCCTCGTTGATCCAGTTGACGTTGGCCGGCTGCTTGAGGCCGCCGTACCAGTCGGCCACGGTCTGGCCGAAGGTGATGCCCTCGCGGCTGTCGACCTGCACGTTGATCCGCTTGCCCTTGAACAGCGAGGGCTCGAGCAGGTAGGCGACCACCGTGGCGTCGTGCACCGGGCCGCCCTCCAGGCCGTAGTACTTGATGTCGTACTGGACGTAGGCGTCGAGGATGTCGGCGACGGTCTTGCCGGCCCGGTTGCCGAGGTTGCGCAGCCTGGCGATGCGCTCGGGGCTGGTGAGGATCTTGTGGGTCACGTCGAGCGGCAGCATGGTGATCGGCGCCCCGCTCTTGAGCACGATCTCCGCCGCGTGCGGATCGGCGAAGATGTTGAATTCGGCGGCCGGGGTGATGTTGCCGCCGTTGAAGTGGGCGCCGCCCATGATCACGATCTCGCGGATACCCTTGACGATGTCCGGGGCCTGGGTCAGGGCCAGCGCGAGGTTGGTCTCCGGGCCGAGCATGGCCAGGGTCACGCTCTTCTCCGGCGCCGCGCGCAGGGTGCGGATCAGGTAGTCCACGGCGTTGCCTTCGGCCAGCGGCTGCTTCGGCTCATGCACCTCGACGCCGCTGATGCCTTCGCTGCCATGCACGTCGGCGGCGTAGATCGGCGTGCGCAGCAGCGGCCGCGGGGCGCCGGCGTAGACCGGGATGTCCGGGCGCTTGCCCCACTCGCGGGCCAGGCGGGCGTTGCGCGCGGTCTTTTCCAGCGGCACGTTGCCGGCGACGGTGGTCAGCGCCTGGATCTTCAGTTCCTTCGGCGAGGCCATGGCGAACAGCAGGGCAATCACGTCGTCGGCGCCCGGATCGGTGTCGATGATCAGGGTCCGCGGCGATTGCGGCGCGGCCGTTTCGGCGGCGGCGAGGGGAAGGCTGGCGGGCATCAGCAGGGCGAGTCCTAGCAGCAGGCGGCAAAAGCGGTTGCGGGGGCGGGCGGCGCGTGACATGGGGGCGGCTCCTGGTGGGAATGCCACAGTCTAGCCAGTCGCGGGCCACGCGCCGACCTATGCAAACCGACAGAGGAAGCGTAGCGCTTCCTCCGTCGGCAACCGCGTCAACCGGCGATCAGCGCGCTCGCCGCCGCGCGGTGGCGAGCGATCAGCGCGGCCAGGTCGAGGCCCTCCACGGCACCGTCGACCACTCGCCAGGTGCCGCCCACCATTACCCGGTCGGCGCGATCGGCGGCGCACAGCAGCAGCGCCGAGAGCGGGTCGTGGCTGCCCGAGAAGCGCAGCTCGTCGAGCTTGAACATGGCCAGGTCGGCCTGCTTGCCGGGGGCCAGCTCGCCGATGTCGCTGCGCCCGAGCAGGCGTGCCGAGCCACGGGTGGCCCAGCCCAGGGCGAGCGCCGGGGTGATCCGCTCGGCGCCGTAGCGCAGGCGTTGCAGGTACAGGGCCTGGCGCGCCTCGAGGATCATGTTCGAGGCGTCGTTGGAGGCCGAGCCGTCGACCCCCAGGCCGATCGGCGCGCCGGCCGCCTCCAGCTCCATGGTCGGGCAGATGCCCGAGGCCAGGCGCATGTTCGAACTCGGGCAATGGCAGATACCGGTGCCCGCCTCGCCGAGCCGGCGGATCTCCTCGGCGTTGAAGTGGATGCCGTGGGCCAGCCAGGTGCGCGGGCCGAGCCAGCCGACGCTGTCCAGGTAGTCCACGGTGCGCAGGCCGAAGCGCTGCAGGCAGAAGTCTTCCTCGTCGAGGGTCTCCGCCAGGTGGGTGTGCAGGCGCACGTCGTGGCGCGCCGCCAGCTCGGCGCTGGCGCGCATGATCTCCGGGGTCACCGAGAACGGCGAGCAGGGCGCCAGGGCGATCTGCACGCGGGCGCCCTCGCCGCGCTGGTGGTAGCGGGCGATCAGTCGCTCGCTGTCGGCGAGGATGGTCTCGGCTTCCTGCACCGTCTGCTGCGGCGGCAAGCCGCCGTCCTTCTCGCCGAGGCTCATCGAGCCACGAGTGAGCATGGCGCGCATGCCCAGCTCCTCGACCACCCCGGCCTGCACGTCGATGGCCTGTTCGAGACCGCCGGGGAACAGGTAGTGGTGGTCGGCAGCGGTGGTACAGCCGGACAGCAGCAGCTCGGCCAGCGCCACCTTGGTGGCCAGTTCGAGTTTCTCCGGGGTCAGCCGCGCCCAGACCGGGTAGAGGGTCTTCAGCCAGGGGAACAGCGGCTGGTTGACCACTGGCGCCCAGGCGCGGGTGAGGGTCTGGTAGAAGTGGTGATGGGTATTGATCAGCCCCGGCAGGACCACGTGCTGGCTGGCGTCGAACTGGCTGGCGCAGGGTTGCGCGGGGTGCTGGCCGGCGCCGAGCAGCTCGACGATGCGGCCGTCTTCGACGACCAGGCCGCCGGCGGCGTCGAGGCCGTTGGCGGTGAAGATGGCGAGGGGGTTGCGAATCCAGGTGCGGGACATGTGCGGACCTTCGTCGGATCGGCGGGCCGGCGCGAACGCTGCCGGCCCTCGGTTGATGAGAGCCAGCTCAGTGTTCACCCTGTCTGCTGATCCAGGTCCGCGGGGCGACGGGATGCCGCGCGCGTGGCGATATCCTACAAGGGATTTCTGGAGAGGTGTAAGGCTTTCCTCCCGGCGGCGGCCGGGCGCGGTTTGATGGGGGTCAACGGACGCCCCCCGGCAGGGGCATAGAGTGGGGGACTGCATAGCTGAAAACGTAGAACGGAAGGAGCCCCGCATGAGCGAAGAACCCACTGTCAGTCCCCCCTCCCCCGAGCAACCCGCCGCGCAGCCGGCCAAGCCGGCCCGACCCGCCGCCCGCCGCGCCCCGCGCAAGCCGGCGACCCGCCGCCCGCGGGTGGCCAGCCCGGCGCAGAAGGCTCGCGAGGAGATCCAGGCGATCAGCCAGAAGCCGGTGGCCCTGCAGGTCGCCAGTGCGCCCCACGGCAGCAGCGAGGACAGCACCTCGGCGAGCCTGCCGGCGAACTATCCCTATCACACGCGGATGCGCCGCAACGAGTACGAGAAGGCCAAGCACGACCTGCAGATCGAGCTGCTCAAGGTGCAGAGCTGGGTGAAGGACACCGGCCAGCGCGTGGTGGTCCTGTTCGAAGGCCGCGACGCCGCCGGCAAGGGCGGCACCATCAAGCGCTTCATGGAACACCTGAACCCGCGCGGCGCGCGGATCGTCGCCCTGGAGAAACCCTCCTCCCAGGAGCAGGGCCAGTGGTATTTCCAGCGCTACATCCAACATCTGCCCACCGCCGGCGAGATGGTCTTCTTCGACCGCTCCTGGTACAACCGCGCCGGCGTCGAGCGGGTCATGGGCTTCTGCTCGCCGCTGCAATACCTGGAGTTCATGCGCCAGGCGCCGGAGCTGGAGCGCATGCTCACCAACAGCGGCATCCTGCTGTTCAAGTACTGGTTCTCGGTGAGCCGCGAGGAGCAACTGCGGCGCTTCATCTCGCGCCGCGACGATCCGCTCAAGCACTGGAAGCTGTCGCCCATCGACATCAAGTCGCTGGACAAGTGGGACGACTACACCGCCGCCAAGCAGGCGATGTTCTTCCATACCGACACCGCCGACGCGCCGTGGACGGTGATCAAGTCCGACGACAAGAAGCGCGCGCGACTCAACTGCATCCGCCACTTCCTGCACGCGCTGGACTACCCGGGCAAGGACCGGCGCATCGCCCATGAGCCCGACCCGTTGCTGGTGGGACCGGCCTCGCGGGTGATCGAGGAAGACGAGAAGGTCTACGCCGAGGCGGCCGCCGCGCCGGGCCACGCGAACCTGGATATCCCGGCCTGAGGCCGGCGGTCGCGCCAATGAAAACGCCCGGGGCGCTGTCGCGCTCCGGGCGTTCCGCTTTCGACAGGGGGATCACTCCGGGGCGGAGGTCCGGATCAGGTGGTCGAAGGCGCTCAGCGAAGCCTTGGCGCCCTCGCCCACGGCGATCACGATCTGCTTGTACGGCACCGTGGTCACGTCGCCGGCGGCGAAGATCCCGGGCAGCGAGGTCTCGCCACGGGCGTCGACGATGATCTCGCCGCGCGGCGACAGCTCGACGCTGCCCTTGAGCCACTCGGTGTTGGGCAGCAGGCCGATCTGCACGAAGATGCCTTCCAGCTCGATCGACTTGAACTCCTCGGAGTTGCGGTCCTTGTACACCAGGCCGGTGACTTTCTGGCCGTCGCCCTTCACTTCGCTGGTCAGGGCGCTGGTGATCACCTCGACGTTCGGCAGGCTGTAGAGCTTGCGTTGCAGCACGGCGTCGGCGCGCAACTTGCTGTCGAATTCCAGCAGGGTCACGTGGGCGACGATGCCGGCCAGGTCGATGGCCGCCTCGACGCCGGAGTTGCCGCCGCCGATCACCGCCACGCGCTTGCCCTTGAACAGCGGGCCGTCGCAGTGCGGGCAGAAGCACACGCCCTTGGCCTTGTACTCCTGCTCGCCGGGCACGCCCATTTCGCGCCAGCGGGCGCCGGTGGCGAGGATCAGGCTCCTGGCCTTGAGGCTGCCGCCGCTCTCGAACTGCACTTCGTGCAGCTCGCCGGCGTTCTTCGCCGGCACCAGCTTGCTGGCGCGCTGCAGGTTCATGATGTCGACCTCGTAGTGACGCACGTGCTCTTCCAGCGCCCGCGCCAGCTTCGGCCCTTCGGTCTCCTGCACCGAGATGAAGTTCTCGATGGCCATGGTGTCCAGCACCTGGCCGCCGAAGCGCTCGGCGGCGACGCCGGTGCGAATGCCCTTGCGCGCGGCGTAGATCGCCGCCGCGGCGCCGGCCGGGCCACCGCCGACCACCAGCACGTCGAAGGCGTCGCGGGCGGTCAGCTTCTCGGCGTCGCGGGCGGCGGCGCCGGTGTCGATCTTGGCGAGGATCTCTTCCACGCCCATGCGGCCCTGGCCGAAGACTTCGCCGTTGAGGTAGATGCTCGGCACCGACATGATCTGGCGCGCCTCGACCTCATCCTGGAACAGCGCGCCGTCGATGGCGACGTGACGGATGTTCGGGTTGAGCACGGCCATCAGGTTCAGCGCCTGGACCACGTCCGGGCAGTTCTGGCAGGACAGCGAGAAGTAGGTTTCGAACTCGAAGGTGCCCTCGATGCCCTTGACCTGCTCGATCACCTCCGCGTCGAGCTTGGTGGGATGGCCGCCTACCTGCAGCAGGGCCAGCACCAGCGAGGTGAATTCGTGGCCCATGGGGATACCGGCGAAGCGCAGGCCGATGTCCGCACCCGGGCGGTTCAGCGAGAACGACGGTTTGCGCGCATCGCTGCCGTCGGTCTTCAGGGTGATCTTGTCGGTCAGGCCGACGATGTCTTGCAGCAGGCCCAGCAGCTCGCGGGATTTGTCGCTGTCATCGAGGGACGCAACGATCTCGAACGGCTGGCTGACCTTTTCCAGGTAGGCCTTCAACTGGGCTTTAAGATTGGCGTCCAACATGGTTCAGCTCCTCGAAATTCGGGCAAACGGGTCCCCGGCGGATGGAACATCCGCCCTGCACGGCGCGTTGGCTGGGTGAAGGACGGACGATCCGGGAAGGATCGTCCGCCGGAGAGGCTGGCGGCGAATGCCGCCGGCGCGGTCTTAGATCTTGCCGACCAGGTCCAGGGACGGCGCGAGGGTCTTCTCGCCTTCCTTCCACTTGGCCGGGCAGACTTCGCCCGGGTGGGCAGCGGTGTACTGGGCGGCCTTCAGCTTGCGCACGGTCTCGCCGACGTCACGAGCGATCTCGTTGGAGTGGATCTCGACGGTCTTGATCACGCCTTCCGGGTTGATCACGAAGGTACCGCGCAGAGCCAGGCCTTCTTCCGGGATGTGCACGCCGAAGGCGTTGGTCAGCTGGTGGGTCGGGTCGCCGATCAGCGGGAACTGGGCCTTGCCGACGGCCGGCGAGGTTTCGTGCCAGACCTTGTGCGAGAAGTGGGTGTCGGTGGTCACGATGTAGACCTCGGCACCGGCCTTCTGGAACTCGCCGTAGTTGTTGGCGGCGTCTTCGATCTCGGTCGGGCAGTTGAAGGTGAAGGCAGCCGGCATGAAGATCAGGACCGACCACTTGCCCTTCAGGGATTCCTCGGTCACCTCGATGAACTTGCCGTTGTGGAAAGCGTTGACCTTGAACGGTTGGACTTGAGTGTTGATCAGGGACATCAGTCGTTCCTCTCTCAGTTGAATGGGGGTGTTTCAAATCGACTGGGAGAATCTTAACGGGGTTCGACAAAAATGCCCCATTGATTTAGGCCATCAGTGAAATTATCTAAATCTATCGAAGTATATATAAATAGTTAAAACAACTAATCGTACAACCCACCTCGGTCAGAGACCCGCCTTCCACGGCTGGCCCAGGGAAACCGGGGCGTAGAGCCGGGTGCGCAAGGCGTCGCGGGAGAGCAGGACCAGCACCAGGATGGTCGCCACGTAGGGCAGCATCGCCAGCAGGTTGGCCGGAATCGCCAGGCCGCCCCCCTGGGCCACCAGGTGCAGGATGCTGGCCAGGCCGAACAGCCAGGCGCCGAGCAGCACGCGGAATACCCGCCAACTGGCGAACACCACCAGCGCCAGGGCGATCCAGCCACGCCCGGCGGTCATGTTCTCCGCCCACATCGGCGTATAGGCCAGCGACAGGTAGGCGCCGGCCAGGCCGGCCATGGCCCCGCCGAAGAGCACCGCCAGGGTGCGCACGCGCAGTACCGGCAAGCCCATCGCGCTGGCCGCGTCGGGGTTCTCGCCGACCGCCTGGAGGACCAGCCCGGCACGGCTGCGCAGGAGCATCCAGGCGACCGCGGCGAACAGCGCCAGGCTCAGGTAGACCAGCGCGTCCTGGGCGAACAGCATGCGCCCGAGCAGCGGCAACTCACCCAGCACCGGCAGCGCCAGCGGGGCGAAGCCCTGCAGTGGCTTGCCGACCCAGGCGGCGCCGACGAACGACGACAGGCCGACGCCGAAGATGGTCAGCGCCAGGCCGCAGGCCACCTGGTTGGCGTTCAGGTACAGGGCGACCCCGGCGAACAGCGCCGCCAGCAGCATCCCGGCGAGCACCGCGAGTAGCACGCCGAGCCACAGGCTGCCGCTGGAGAAGGCGACCATGAAGCCGATCACCGCGCCGAACAGCATCATCCCTTCCTGGCCGAGGTTGAGCACCCCGCTCCTCTCGCAGACCAGTTCGCCCAGCGCCACCAGCAGCAGCGGCGTACCGGTGCGGACCATGGCGAACAGCAGGTTGTTCAGCAGATCGATGTCCATCGTGGTTCCTCGACGAAGCGGTTTCAGGCCAGGGCGTCGCGCAGTGCCGGGCGCTTGCGCCAGTGCCCGTGCAGGCGCGGGCGGTAGAGGATCAGCACGTCGCAGGCGAGGAGGAAGAACAGCATCATTCCCTGGAACAGCCCGGTCAGCGCCAGCGGCAGGTTGAGGCTCATCTGCGCGGCCTCGCCCCCCAGGTAGAGCAATGCCATCAGCAGGCTGGCGGCGAGGATGCCGAAGGGGTTCAGGCGGCCGAGGAAGGCCACGGTGATCGCCGCGTAGCCATAGCCCGGCGAGACCTGCGGCACCAGCTGGCCGATCGGGCCAGCGACCTCGCAGACGCCCGCCAGCCCCGCCAGCGCCCCGGAAAACAGCAGGACGAACCAGACCAGGCGCTTCTCGCGGAAACCGGCGAAACCGGCGGCGCGGCGATCCAGGCCGAGTACGCGGACCTGGAAACCGAGGAAGCTGCGCTGCGCCAGCACCCAGACCGCCGCCAGCGCCAGCAGGCCGAACAGCGCGCCGAAGTGCACCCGGCTGTCCTCGAACAGCGCCGGCAGGCGGCTGGCTTCGCCGAACAGCGCCGACTGCGGGAAGTTGAAGCCCTCCGGGTCCTTCAACGGCCCGTGCACGCCGTACAGCAGCAGGTTCAGCGCGATGTAGTTGAGCATGATGGTGGTCAGGATCTCGTTGGCGTTGAAGCGCGTCCGCAGCCAGGCGGCGAGCCCGGCCCAGAACGCCCCGGCAGCGCTCCCGGCGAGCAGCACCCCGGCCAGCGCCCAGCGGCTCTGCCAGTCGAGCAACTGGATCGCCACCGCGCTGCCGGCCAGGGCGCCGATCAGCAGTTGGCCCTCCGCGCCGATGTTCCACACGCGCGCCTGGTAGGCCAGCGCCAGGCCGAGGGCACAAAGCAGGATCGGCATGGCTTTCACCAGCAGCTCGCCGATCCCGTAGAGATCGCTGACCGGCTGTACCAGCACGGTATGCAGGGCCTGCCACGGATCGTGACCGAGACCGGCGAACAGCAGCGCGCCGCAGACCAGGGTCAGCAGCCCCGCCAGCAGCGGAGAGGCCAGTAGTATCCAGCGCGACTGCCGGCCACGCGGTTCCAGGGACAACAGCATCACAGGCTCCCTTGGGCAACGGCGCCGGCGACCGCCGCCGGCGCCTCGAATTGTCCGGCCATCCAGCCGCCGACCTGCTGCGGCGAAGCGCTCGCGGTGGCGACCACCGGGGACAGCCGCCCCGAACACAGCGCGGCGATGCGGTCGCTGAGCAGGAACAGCTCGTCGAGGTCCTCGGAGACCACCAGGATCGCCGTACCGGCATCGCGCAAAGCGATCAGCGCGCGGTGGATCAGCGCCGCCGCGCCGACGTCCACGCCCCAGGTGGGATGCGCCGCCACCAGCAGGCGCGGGCTCTGGAGGATCTCGCGGCCGAGGATGAACTTCTGCAGGTTGCCGCCGGAAAGACTGCGTGCCGGCGCTCCGGCTCCCGGGGTCTTCACGGCGAAACGGCGGATGATCTCCTCGGCCAGCGCCAGCACCTTGCGCCGCCGGACCAACCCGCGCTTCACCAGTCCCCGCTGGAAGGCGCTGAGCAAGGTATTGTCCGCCAGGCTCATCTCCGGCACCGCGCCATGCCCCAGCCGCTCGGCGGGAACGAAGGCCTGGCCGGCGCGGCGCCGCGCATCCGCCGCCAGGTGTCCGCCGGCAGTGCCGCCGAGGCGGATACGCCCGGCCTGGACGCGCGGCAGGCGGACCTCGCCGCTGAGCAGGGCGAGCAATTCATCCTGGCCGTTGCCGGCGACCCCGGCGATACCGAGGATCTCGCCGCTGCGCACCTCCAGGTCGAGGCCGGCGAAGGACACGCCGAACGGGTCCGGGTTGCGCCAGTGCAGGTCGCGCACCTGGAGGAAAGGTGCGCCGCCGGCGACTTTCGGATACTCCGCCGCCAGGCCCTCGGCGTCGCCCACCATCAGCCGCGCCAGCTCGAGATCGGAACATTGCGCCGGCAGGCACTGCCCGGCCACCCGCCCACCGCGCAGCACCGTGGCGCGCCGGCAGAGCGCGCGAACCTCGGCCAGCTTGTGGCTGATTAAGAGGACACTGCACCCCTCCTCCGCCAGACGGCGCAGGATGACGAAGAGATCCTCGGCCTCGCGCGGGGTCAGCACCGAGGTCGGCTCGTCGAGGATCAGCAGGCGGATGTCCTGCATCAGGCAGCGCACGATCTCCACCCGCTGGCGCTCGCCGATGGACAATCCATGGACCAGCCGGCGCGGCTCCAGCGGCATGCCGTAGCGCTGCGAGACCTCGCGGATGCGCGCCTCCAGCCGGCGCGGGCCGCCCGCCTCGGTGCCCAGGGCAAGGGCGATGTTCTGCGCCACGCTGAGGGTCTCGAACAGGGAGAAATGCTGGAACACCATGCCGATCCCCAGCGCCCGCGCGCCGGCCGGGTCGCGCACCCGCACCGGCTCGCCCTGCCAGAGGATCTCGCCGGCGTCCGGCCGGGTCACACCGTAGATGATCTTCATCAGCGTACTCTTGCCGGCGCCGTTCTCACCGAGCAGGGCATGGATCTCGCCAGCGTCGATGCGCAGGTCGATGCGGTCGTTCGCCAGGCAACCCGGATAGCGCTTGCTGATCCCGCGCAATTCGAGGCGCGGCGGCGCGGGGGAGGAAACAGTAGTCATGGCGGGCTCGGTCGGTGGCTCGGCGATTGCGCCGCCGTTGCAAATACCTGGCCAGGAAGTCAGGAAAGCCCCGTGGCGCTGGTTTCCCCGCTCGCCGTCAGTGGCGGCGTGGCAGCCGCCGGCACCACGCCGGGGCACGCCCCGCAGACCACGACGCATTTGCGAGCAGCGCGGCGACGAACGAACGTGGGCATTTGTCGCGAAACAGTCATCACCACCTTGCGCACAGAGTTATCCACAGCATGCCGACAGCCGCCCGGCATCCCGGGGAGCCATCCCCGCCGACCGTCCCGGCGAATTTCACGATTACCGTGGTGGACAGAAAACAGCCAACCCGGCAGGCCATGAACGCGACCCGGCGAGACATTTTTTCCAACACTTTGCCAACAGACTTATCAACAAGCCTTCAACAGCCGCTCAGGGGAGTACGGCGGAATACCGCCCGCCGACGAGACCAGCGCTCGGCTGAATCCCCGGAGGAGACCCGGCGGCATGCATACAGCACAGTTTGCCAACAGCTTTTCCACAGGAATCGCGCCGATCGAGAGCGTCCGCGAAAATGCCTCAAGGATGTTCCCTTTCAGCGTCCGCTGGCCCGTGAACACTGGGTTTCCCGGCTTTTCAGCGAAGTCCGCGGTGATCGACGGGGGCATGCTCGGCGCGGCCATGCACGGCTGCGCTGTCCACAGTCTGGCGACGCACCATTGTGGCGCCTCCCACATCGCCCTTTCCCTGGGTTTTTCGCCGGCCAGGAGAAATCCTGCGGCCCCGCCTGAAGCCTTTCCGCCAGCCAGCGAAGCAACTTTTTCAGTGGCTAATGCGAACAGCTTTTCCACAGACAAACCCACAGAAGGGCCGGTCGCCGGCCGGGCATTTCGCAAGGCGTTTCCATGGTGCCGAAGCACTTTGCGCGGACTACCTGCCGGAGGCCGGAAGCACGCTGCCCGCGACGGCTCGCCCGGCCCTTCGCAGAAACTCTGCACACAGACTTATCCACAGCATGCGCACAGCGCATAATGACAAAGCCGGGGACCCGATGAAGACTCCGCTGGCGTTCTTCGCCGATACCTCCGGCGGGGCATCGCGCGCCAAGGGCGGGATATTTCCACCGATTTTCCGGACTAAAAGAGGCGAAAGCCCTTTCCTGCGGCAGAGGAGATGAACGATGCGGTATCGGCTGGCAACTTCGTCCCCCCGCTTGCCCTGTGTTCCGGTCACGGCGCACGCGCGATGAGCAGCTCGGCCCACCGCGGGCGCATCCTGCATTTCCTCGGCGACCCGGCGAAGCTCGGCGACAAGGCCTGGGAGTATTTCGACGACGGCCTGCTGTGGATCGAGCACGGCCAGGTACGTGCCCTCGACCACGCCGCCTACCTGCTGCCACGGCTGCCCGCCGGCCTGGCGCTGGAGGAGCATCCGGGACGCTTGCTGCTGCCCGGCTTCGTCGACTGCCATGTGCACTATCCGCAGCTCGGGGTGGTCGCCTCCTACGGCACCCAGCTGCTGGACTGGCTGGAGGCCCACACCTATCCCGCCGAGCAGCGCTTCGCCGATGCCGGTTATGCCACCGTCCAGGCCGAGCTGTTCCTCGACGAACTGCTGCGCCATGGCACCACCACCGCGCTGGTATTCGGCACTGTCCATGCGGTGTCCGCCGAAGCTTTCTTCCAGGCCGCGCAGAAGCGCCGCCTGCGGATGATCGCCGGCAAGGTGCTGATGGACCGCAACGCCCCGCCGGCACTCTGCGATACCGCGGCCAGCGGCTACGCCGAGAGCCGCGCGCTGATCGAGCGCTGGCACGGCAACGGACGCCTGCAGTACGCGGTCACCCCGCGCTTCGCGCCGACCTCCTCGCCCGGGCAGTTGGCCGCGGCGGCGCGCCTGCTGGACGAGTATCCCGGCGTCTACCTGCACAGCCATCTCTCGGAGAATCTCAAGGAAGTCGCCTGGGTCGGCGAGCTGTTTCCCCAGGCCCAGGACTACCTCGACGTCTATCACCGTGCCGGGCTGGTCGGTGAACGCAGCGTGTTCGCCCACGGCATCCACCTGTCCGAACGCGAGTGCCGCTGCCTGGCGCACAAGAACGCGGCGCTGGCGCACTGCCCCAGCTCCAACCTGTTCATGGGTTCTGGCCTGTTCGATCTTGGCCGCGCCCAGCAGTACGGCATCCGTGTCGGCATCGGCAGCGACGTCGGCGGCGGCACCAGCCTGTCGCTGCTGGCCAACCTCGCCGACGCCTACAAGATCCAGCAATTGCGCGGCGCCAGTCTCGATCCGTTCCAGGCTCTCTACCTGGCCACCCTCGGCGGCGCCCGGACGCTCGGCCTGGACGGCCTGATCGGCAATTTCCTGCCCGGCCGCGAGGCCGACTTCGTCGCCCTCGACCTCGCCGCCACGCCGATGATCGCCCAGCGCATGGAGCATGCGCGCGGACTGGCCGATACCCTGTTCGTGCTCAACACCCTGGGCGACGACCGCGCGGTGGCGGCAACCTGGGTGCTGGGGGAGCGGCGCCATGCGAAGGGGTGAGCCTCACCCACGCTGGATCGGCCTGGCGCTCCTCCACCGCCCCTCGCCCGGATGAGCAAAGGGCGCATACCGCGCCAATCTGCCGGCATCACTCCAGCCAGATCCTCATGACACCGCCACCGCCTCCAGGAACCGCTCCAGCACCAGGTTCGGCCGGCGGCCCTTGCGGGTCACGATGGTCAGCGCGATGGCGTAGTGGAAGCGCTCCGGCAGCAATGGGCGGAGCATCCCGGCGGCGACCCAGTCGGCGGCGTAGTGCGACGGCAGGTAGCCGATGAAGTTGCCGGTCAGGATCAGGAACGCCATGCCCTCGCGATCCGAGGCGCTGGCGCTGTTGTTCAGCTCCTGGTGGCGCGCCTGGGCTTCGGCGGGCAGGCGGTAGCTGGGCGCCACGGCGTCGGCGGCGAGCACCTGGTCCACCGCGATGTCGCCGTCGGCGCGCTCGAACAGCGGGTGGCCGCGGCTGCAATAGAGCTGCGCGTGCTCGTCGTACAGCGGCAGGTACTCCAGGCCCGAGAGCGGGCTGATCAACGGCACCACGCCGACATGCAGGTGACCGTCGAGCACGCCCAGCTCGATCTCGTTGGGAGTGGTCATGCCGATGTTGATCCGCACCTGTGGCCCCTGTCCCTTGAGCGTACTGAGGGCGTGGGTGATGCGCATCTGCGGCAGGGTCACCAGGTTGTTGATGATGCCGATGTTGAGCTCGCCGCGCAGGTGCTGGTGCAGGTCGTTGACCTCGGCGCGAAAGCCCTCCAGCGCCGCCAGCAGGGTCTGGGTCGCGCGATAGACCTCGCGGCCCTCGTCGGTCAGGGCGAAGCCGGCGCGGCCGCGCTGGCACAGGCGCATGCCCAGGCGCTTCTCCAGGTCGCCCATGTGCAGGCTGATCGCCGAGCGGCTGAGGCCCAGGGTGCTCTCGGCGGCGGAGAAGCTGCCGCACTCGACGATGGTCTTGAAGATGCGCAACAGGCGGATATCGAAATCGCTGACCTGGCCGAGCGAAGGGTTGCGGGATTTGCCCATTATTGTTTTACCCAGTCGAAACCAAACGTGAGAAGAATAAGCTTTATCTAACCTTTCGTCAGGGCCAAGCTTGATCCAAACGCTCCGCCGCCGCGTGCGCGGAACCCTCCAACAAGAAAGCCCGAGGATCGAACGATGAACCAGCCGCTCAACGTGGCCCCGCCGGTTTCCAGCGAACTCAACCTGCGCGCCCACTGGATGCCCTTCTCCGCCAACCGCAACTTCCAGAAGGACCCGCGGATCATCGTCGCCGCCGAAGGCAGCTGGCTGACCGACGACAAGGGCCGCAAGGTCTACGACAGCCTGTCCGGCCTGTGGACCTGCGGCGCCGGCCACTCGCGCAAGGAAATCCAGGAGGCGGTGGCTCGCCAGCTCGGCACCCTCGACTACTCGCCGGGCTTCCAGTACGGCCACCCGCTGTCCTTCCAGTTGGCCGAGAAGATCGCCCAGCTGCTGCCCGGCGAACTGAACCACGTGTTCTTCACCGGTTCCGGCTCCGAATGCGCCGACACGTCGATCAAGATGGCCCGCGCCTACTGGCGCCTGAAGGGCCAGCCGCAGAAGACCAAGCTGATCGGCCGCGCCCGCGGCTACCACGGGGTCAACGTCGCCGGCACCAGCCTCGGCGGGATCGGCGGCAACCGCAAGATGTTCGGCCAGTTGATGGATGTCGACCACCTGCCGCACACCCTGCAACCGGGCATGGCGTTCACCCGCGGGATGGCCCAGACCGGCGGGGTCGAACTGGCCAACGAACTGCTCAAGCTGATCGAACTGCACGACGCCTCGAACATCGCCGCGGTGATCGTCGAGCCGATGTCCGGCTCCGCCGGCGTGCTGGTGCCGCCGGTCGGCTACCTGCAGCGCCTGCGCGAGATCTGCGACCAGCACAACATCCTGCTGATCTTCGACGAAGTGATCACCGCCTTCGGCCGCCTGGGCACCTACAGCGGCGCCGAATACTTCGGCGTCACCCCGGACCTGATGAACGTCGCCAAGCAGGTCACCAACGGCGCCGTGCCGATGGGCGCGGTGATCGCCAGCAGCGAGATCTACGACACCTTCATGAACCAGGCGCTGCCCGAGCACGCGGTTGAATTCAGCCACGGCTACACCTACTCCGCGCACCCGGTGGCCTGCGCCGCCGGCCTCGCCGCGCTGGACATCCTGGCCCGCGACAACCTGGTGCAGCAGTCCGCCGAGCTGGCGCCGCACTTCGAGAAGGTCCTGCACGGCCTGCAAGGCGCGAAGAACGTCATCGACATCCGCAATTGCGGCCTGGCCGGCGCGATCCAGATCGCCCCGCGCGACGGCGATCCGACCGTACGTCCGTTCGAGGCCGGCATGAAGCTCTGGCAACAGGGTTTCTACGTGCGCTTCGGCGGCGATACCCTGCAATTCGGCCCGACCTTCAACGCCAGGCCGGAAGAGCTGGACCGCCTGTTCGACGCGGTCGGCGAAGCGCTCGACGGCATCGCCTGATGAGCGGCCGCCCGCAAGCCGTACCCACCGTGCAGGTGGACAACGCCGAGGTGATCGTGACCGAATGGCGCTTCGCCCCCGGCGCGGAAACCGGGCGCCACCGCCACGGCCACGACTATGTGGTGGTACCGCTGACCGACGGCACGCTGCTGCTGGAAACCCCCGAGGGCGACCGCCACGCGCCGCTGGTCGCCGGACAGGCCTACTTCCGCAAGGCCGGCGTCGAGCACAACGTGATCAACGCCAGCGCACACGAAGTGGTCTTCGTCGAGACCGAGATCAAATGATCCGCACCCGCTCCCCAGGGAGCGGGTAAAGGGAAAGGGCCACGGCCCTTTCATCACCCCTAGCGAGAAGAGAAAACAAGATGGGCATGCTCCAACACCTGATCAACGGCGAACTGGTCGCCGACAGCGGCCGCAGCGCCGACGTCTTCAACCCCTCCACCGGCGAAGCCATCCACAAGGTCCCGCTGGCCGACGGCAAGACCCTGCAGAAAGCCATCGATGCCGCCAAGGCCGCCTTCCCGGCCTGGCGCAACACCCCGCCGGCCAAGCGTGCACAGGTGCTGTACCGCTTCAAGCAACTGCTGGAGCAGAACGAGGCGCGGATTTCCAAGCTGATCAGCGAAGAGCACGGCAAGACCCTGGAAGACGCCGCCGGCGAACTCAAGCGCGGCATCGAGAACGTCGAGTACGCCTGCGCCGCCCCGGAAATCCTCAAGGGCGAGTACAGCCGCAACGTCGGCCCGAACATCGACGCCTGGAGCGACTTCCAGCCGATCGGCGTGGTCGCCGGGATCACCCCGTTCAACTTCCCGGCGATGGTGCCGCTGTGGATGTACCCGCTGGCCATCGCCTGCGGCAACACCTTCATCCTCAAGCCCTCCGAGCGCGACCCCAGCTCCACCCTGCTGATCGCCGAGCTGTTCCACGAAGCCGGCCTGCCGAAGGGCGTGCTCAACGTGGTGCACGGCGACAAGGAAGCCGTGGACGGCCTGATCCAGGCGCCGGAAGTGAAGGCCATCAGCTTCGTCGGCTCGACCCCGATCGCCGAATACATCTATGCCGAGGGCACCAAGCGCGGCAAGCGCGTGCAGGCCCTGGGCGGCGCGAAGAACCATGCGGTGCTGATGCCCGACGCCGACCTCGACAACGCCGTCAGCGCGCTGATGGGTGCCGCCTACGGCTCCTGCGGCGAGCGCTGCATGGCGATCTCGGTGGCGGTATGCGTCGGCGACCAGGTGGCCGACGCGCTGATCGCCAAGCTGGTGCCGCAGATCAAGGCGCTGAAGATCGGTGCCGGCACTTCCTGCGGCCTCGACATGGGCCCGCTGGTCACTGCCGCCGCGCAGGCCAAGGTCACCGGCTACATCGACAGCGGCGTGGCCCAGGGCGCGGAGCTGGTGGTCGACGGCCGTGGCTACCAGGTCGCCGGCCACGAGAACGGCTTCTTCCTCGGCGGCAGCCTGTTCGACCGGGTGACCCCGGAAATGACCATCTACAAGGAAGAGATCTTCGGCCCGGTGCTGTGCGTGGTTCGCGTCAACAGCCTGGAAGAGGCCATGCAACTGATCAACGACCACGAATACGGCAACGGCACCTGCATCTTCACCCGCGACGGTGAGGCCGCCCGCCTGTTCTGCGACGAGATCGAGGTCGGCATGGTCGGCGTCAACGTCCCGCTGCCGGTGCCGGTGGCCTACCACAGCTTCGGCGGCTGGAAGCGCTCGCTGTTCGGCGACCTCCACGCCTACGGCCCGGACGGCGTGCGCTTCTACACCCGGCGCAAGGCCATCACCCAGCGCTGGCCGCAGCGGGCCAGCCACGAGGCCTCGCAATTCGCCTTCCCCAGCCTCTGAAGGCTGACGACGACAGGCATGGTCGGTGACGACCATGCCTTTTTTCTTTTTCCGCAATCGGGAGTCCGCTACGTTCCACCGCCGTGAAACCTCACCCACGGCCGCGCCCATGGCGTCGCCCACAAGGCGGCCCAGACCTTGCCCAAGAACAATTAAAGGGTCTCAACGATGTCCAAAGTCGTACTGGCTTCACAACTGCCGGACAAGCGCAGCGCCTCGCTCGCGCCCGGCCTGAAACAACGCCACGTCACCATGCTGTCGATCGCCGGGGTGATCGGCGCCGGCCTGTTCGTCGGCTCCGGCCATGCCATCGCCGCCGCCGGCCCGGCCGCCCTGCTCGCCTACCTGATCGCCGGCACCCTGGTGGTGCTGGTCATGCGCATGCTCGGGGAAATGGCGGTCGCCTCCCCCGACACCGGTTCCTTCTCCACCTACGCCGACCGCTCCATCGGCCGCTGGGCCGGCTTCACCATCGGCTGGCTCTACTGGTGGTTCTGGGTGCTGGTGATCCCCCTCGAAGCGATCGCCGCCGCGGCCATCCTCAACGCCTGGTTCCCGGCCATCGACACCTGGATCTTCGCCCTCGCGGTGACCTTCCTGCTCACCGTCACCAACCTGTTCAGCGTGGCCCGCTACGGCGAGTTCGAGTTCTGGTTCGCGCTGCTCAAGGTGATCGCCATCATCGCCTTCATCGTCCTCGGCGCGGTGGCCATCGTCGGCGGCCTGCCGGAGCGCGAGGTCAGCGGCCTGTCCAGCCTGATGGTGAGCAACGGCGGCTTCGTGCCGAATGGCTACGGCGCGGTGCTCGGCGCCCTGCTGACGACCATGTTCAGCTTCATGGGCACCGAGATCGTCACCATCGCCGCCGCCGAGTCCAAGGACCCGGCGAAGCAGATCACCCGCGCCACCAACTCGGTGATCTGGCGGATCGGCCTGTTCTACCTGGTGTCGATCTTCATCGTGATTTCCATCGTGCCGTGGAACGACCCGCTGCTGATCCAGGTCGGCTCCTACCAGCGCGCCCTGGAGCTGCTGGACATCCCGCACGCCAAGCTGATCGTCGACCTGGTGGTACTGGTCGCCGTGGCCAGCTGCCTGAACTCGGCGATCTACACCTCGTCGCGGATGGTCTTCTCCCTGGCCAGGCGTGGCGACGCCCCGAGCGTGCTCAAGCTGACCAACACCGCCCACGTGCCGCGCCCGGCGGTGCTGGCCAGCACCGCGGTGGGCTTCCTCACCACCATCGTCAACTACTTCGCGCCGGAGAAGGTCTTCACCTTCCTCCTCGCCAGCTCCGGCGCCGTGGCGCTATTGGTGTACCTGGTGATCGCCGTGGCCCAGCTGCGCATGCGCAAGCAATTGCAGGCCAGCGGCCAGCCCATCGAGTTCCGCATGTGGCTGTATCCCTGGCTGACCTGGGCGGTGATCCTGTTCATCGTCGCCGCGCTGAGCACCATGCTGGTCATGCCGGAGCACCGCCACGAGGTGTTCGCCACTGCCCTGCTGACGATATTCACCGTCTGCCTCGGGCTGCTCAACGCGCGACGCAAGCCGCGCCTCGGCGAGGACTACGCCGGGAAGACGGCGCGGGTCTGAGCCCACCACCGGGGTGGCGCCACCCGGCCCGGCCCCTCCTCCCCATGGAGAGAGAACCCGGACAGCCCTCCAAAGAAAAGCCCGGCCAATGGCCGGGCTTCTTCAGGCAAGAGGTCGTCTCAGACCTTCCTGACGAATTCAGATTTCAACTTCATCGCGCCAATGCCGTCGATCTTGCAATCGATGTCGTGGTCACCGTCCACCAGGCGGATGTTCTTCACCTTGGTGCCGACCTTCACCACCAGCGAGGAGCCCTTCACCTTCAGGTCCTTGATCACGGTGATGGTATCGCCGTCCTGGAGGACGTTGCCCACCGAGTCCTTGATCACCTTGCCATCGTCGGACGCCGTAGCGGCCTCGTTCGGCGACCATTCATGGGCGCACTCAGGGCAGACCAGCAGCGCGCCATCCTCGTAGGTGTATTCGGAATTGCATTGGGGACAGGGCGGCAGCGTGCTCACGGCATTCTCTCTTCAGCAGGGGGACGAAAACCGCAGATTATATAGGGTTTCTCCCTGCCCTGCCGATCCGCCTCAGAGCCCCTTGGTCTTCGGCACGCCGACGGCCGGCCCGGGGAAGTCGAGGGTGCCCTTTTCGCTGAAGCGCACTGTGCCGAACAGGCCTCCGGCGAGCTTGCCCTTCACCACGTAGGGCAGGCCCCGGGTCGGAGCGTTGTTGCTCAGGCCCCAGGCCTGGCGGAAAGCGGAAAAGGCGGAGACGGTCAGTGGCACGCTCACCACCCGCTCGCCGAAGCGCGGCACCTCGCCGGCCTGGTCGCTGACGCCGCTGGCCAGGGGCTGGCCGTTGACGTCGAGGTCGAGGGCGATGCCGTTGTATTCGATCGGCTGATCGTTGGGGTTCTGTACCCGCAGCTTGACCATGAAGCGCATCTCCATGCCTTGCCCCGGCAGGGGTTCCAGGCCGACCAGGTCGATACGCAACGGATCGCGCTGGCCGAAGGTGCTGCAGGCGCTCAACAGGGCGCCCAGGCACAGGGCCAGCAGCAGGCGGCCGAGGTTCGCGGGCAGGCGCATGGGTTCTCCTCCTTGGGTCGAATGTACGTGCATGGTGCCACAGCCGGTAGAATTCGCCGCGCAGCCGGTCCGGCTGCGCCAATGGACAAAGGACATGCCCATGCCTACACACGTTCTGCGCGGCCTCGCCGCCGCCCTCCCGCTGCTCCTCGCCGCCTGCTCGGATCCGGCTCCGTCCAGCGAGGAGATCGCCCGCCTGCTCACCGAGCGCGGCTTCGACAAACCCGCCTGCGCCAGCTCCACCCTGTTCAAGGCGTTCCCGGTGACGCTCTCCGACAGCTTCTCCGGCCCCGGCCCGGCGAAAGGCAACGCCGCGGTCTACGACGCCCTGGTCGGCGTCGGCTTGCTGCAACGCGACGGCGATACCTACGCCCTCACGCCCGCCGGCCGCGAGGACTACAAGCCCGAGTTGAAGGCCTTCTGCTACAGCAGCGGCTTCGACGTCAGCGTCCGCTCGGTAGACCCCGCCAAGCCCGACGACCACGGCCCGGCCGTGGAAAAGGGCTGGCTCGTCACCGTCGAGGTCAGGCCACGCGGAGTGAAGGACTGGGCGAAGACCCCCGAGGTGCTCAAGCAGGCCAGCCTGACCACCCTGCAACAGATCACCCAACCGCAGGTCGGCCAGGTCTCGCTGGTCAAGCCGCGCGGCGAGGAAGGCTACAAGCTCGTCAACACCCGCTTCTCGCCCAGGCGGGGCTTCCACTTCAATCAGGCCTGGTAATCCCGCGCCGCCCTTCCGCCCGCCCCGCTCGGGGCGGGCTCCTAATCCAAGCCACTGATCGATAAAGGTTTTTTCGTCGGACGAAACAGCCTGGCATTTGCTCGCCCGATCGCTTTCGTATACATTCGTTTTCACTGTAAACACCGTATACATCGAAAACGAAGCTGATCAGAAAATGAGCACCGTAGTCTCGTTCCGCGCCGATGATGCCCTGGTCGCGGCCCTCGACGAACTGGCCCGCGCCACCCACCGGGACCGTCCGTACCACTTGCGGCAGGCGCTCGCGCAGTACCTGGAAAGGCAGCAGTGGCAGGTCGCTGCCATCGATGAAGGCCTGGCCGATGCCAATGCCGGTCGCCTGCTGGAACACCTCGAGATCGAGAAGCGCTGGGGGCTGCAATGAGCCTGAAGTGGACTCGCAAGGCGGCCGCCGACCTGGACGCCATCTATGACCACTACGTGGTGCTGATCGGCCCGGAGAAAGCGCTGAAAGCCGTCCAGGACATCGTCGAGCAGGTGAAACCGCTACAGGAGGTGGCCAACCAGGGCGCGGGGCGACCCAGCGAGGTGCCAGGCGTACGCACCCTGGCGCTGGAGCGCTGGCCGTTCAGCGCCCCATTTCGGGTAAAAGGCAAGGAAATCCAGATTTTGCGCATCGACAGGGTCGAAATTACCCCCTGAAAGTGGTCACACGGTTACAAGATGTTTCAAAACGAATATTTATCTTGACTTGTACGAATTTCTTTATTTCGAACGAAACATCCATAATTCACAAATAATGGACATTTTTCGACCAACCCAATGAGAATGATTGACTTGCGACCACGGTTAGCTGATCAGTTCTTTAATTGACTTGTTCTTCGCTCCTATCTGCGTCCGCATTTTCCGAAAGTCGACGCCCTCGCCCGCTGGGCACGCTTTCCGGCGCTTTTTCCCTGGCGGAGGTACCCATAAGGAGGAACCGGCTTGGATTCGCTGAAAGGCATGGCGATCTTCGCCACTGTGGTGGACAAGGGCTCGATGGCAGCCGCAGCGGAGAGCCTGGGCCTGACTCCTTCGGCAGTCAGCCAGCAGATCCGCAGGCTGGAGAGCCGCGCCCAGGTCACTTTGCTGCATCGCACCACCCGCCGGCTGACCCTGACCGAAGCCGGCGAGGCGTTCTATCGCAGTTGCGCGCAGATGCTGGCGATCGCCGAGGAGGCCGAGCGACGGCTTGGCGAATGGCGCGATGCGCCGGTTGGCGAGTTGCGCCTGGCAGCACCGGTGGGGCTGTCCGGCTCGCTGATCACCCAGGCGCTGAAACCGTTGCTGGAGGATCACCGCCAGCTGCGCCTGCAGCTGTTCTTCCAGGACGAACGCATCGATCTGGTCGCCGAGCGCATCGACCTGGCGATCCGCGTCGGCAATCTCGCCGACTCCAGCCTGGTGGCGCGCCATCTCGGCGACTGGAACAACATCCTCTGCGCGGCGCCGGGCTACCTGCGCCAACGCGCGCCGCTGAAACGCCCGGAACAGTTGCTCGAGCTCGACTGGATCGCCCTGAACACCGCCAGTCAGTTCAACCTCCTGACCCTCACCGGCGCCGATGGCGAAGTCTGCAAGCTGCGCCTGGAACCACGGGTCGCGGCCAACGGCATGCTCGCGGTGCGCCAGTTCACCCTGGATGGGCTGGGCGTGTCCTGCCAGCCGTTGCCGGAGGTCCGCGAGGCCCTGGACGCAGGTCGCCTGCAGCGGCTTTTGCCGGAGTGGAAGTTACCGGACCTGGGGATCCATGCGGTGACACCGCGGCGTGATGCCCAGCCGGCCAAGGTGAAGGTCGCCATCGAAGCGCTGCGGCGGGCATTCGCTACGGGGTAGGGGCGGCGGAGCTGACCGGCGGATCGCCGGCCGGCTCCAGGTGCCGTCAGGAGAAGCGGCCGAGGGTCAGGGTGACCTCGCCGATGCCGCTCCGGTGGCGTTGCCGCCGCTGCTGATACCGGCGTAGTTCTGCGACGCCGGCGTGAAGTGCCGGGTTTAAGTGGCGCCGGATTTCCGGGGATCATCCCAGCTGAAGGTACCCATCCTGGTGTTGCCGTCGTGGCAGTCGAAGCAGCCCCGGGTACCGGACGCGGCGTTCTCCCGTCCGCAGGAAGCGATCCACTGCGGGCTGCCGGCCTGCACGTTCATGCTGCTGTCTTTCTCGGCCGAGATTTCGTCGTCCCTGTTCGAGCAGCGGCAGAACATGCCCCATTGCAGGGTGGCGTTGCGGATGCCCGCCGTACCGATGGAGTTGGATACAACGACCTTCACTGCGATCCATTCTGCGTATGCCATGTCGATCTCCATTGACCATGCGCTCACAGGTTCCTGCAGACATACGGACAGGACCGGGCGCTCGCAACGGACCCTTGGCTACGCCGACCAGCACGGTGCCCCCGATCTGTTTAACCACGGGATGGCGAACAGCCACCCCCGCCTGCCAGATATGGTAGGCGGAGGAGGGTGGGAATCAGGCCTCCTGGCGCTTGTCCTGCCGACGGGCGCTCATGCCGAACGCCTTGCGCAGGTCGGTGGTGGGCGGTGGCAGGAAGCGCATGCGGGCGAACAGGCCGCGCAGGTACTCGTCCATCAGCTCGGTGGCCGCCACGCTGTCGCCGGCCTCCAGTGCATCGAGCAGGCCACGCTGCGCGACGCAGGCCTCGACACTGTAGACCGCGCCCTTGTTCAACGCGATGTCCAGCGAGGCACGCGCCACCAGGCCGCGAACGAAGCCAAGCAGCAGCGGATTCTCGGTGCATTCGGCGAGGCGCAGGTGGAAGCGCCCGGCGAGCCGGATCACCCCGGCGCTGTCGCGCGCCTCGAGACAGGCCTGTTCCTCGTCGACCAGCGCCCGCAGCTCGGCCAGGGTGGTCGCGTCCACCCCCTTGCGCAGCTGGCGCAGCACCTCGCTCTCCACCAACAGGCGCGCCTCCAGCACCTGCCGCGCCTGGCGCTCGTCCGGGCGGGCGACACTGGCGACCTCCTTCGGCGCCATCACCACCGCGCCGTCCTCGGCGAGGCGGGTGAGGGCGCGCTGGATGGTGCCGTTGCTGACCCGGAAGATCTGTCCGAGGGTTTCCTTGCTCAGCTTGGCGGCCGGCGCCAGGCGCTTTTCCAGGATCGCCGTGTAGATGCTTTCGTAGACGAAATGGCTGGTGGGGCGCAGCGCGGCGCCCTGCGGGGTACGTGCTTCGAATCCGACCATGATCACACCTGTCGAGTCATGCTTGTGGGCCGTCGCAGGCCCCGGACGAGAACCGTCCGGCCACCGCGGCGGAACCAGGTTGGAGACGTGGCGCGGGCGCTCAGCCCTGCGGCAGGCGCAGGTCGATGTTCAGCCGCGCGCCTTCGTTGAGGATGTGCTGGCGCATCGCCTGGCTCGCCCGCTCGCTGTCATGCTGGCGGATCGCGCGGAGGATCGCCTCGTGCTCCTGGAGGATCTCCTCGGCATATTCCGGCTGCCGCCGCACCAGGTTGTCGCTGCGCTCCAGGGCGCTGCCGATCTGCTCGGATACGCTGAGGAAGATCGGGTTCGAGGTCAGCTTGACCAGGCGCCGGTGGAAGGCCGTGTAGGCCTCCACCACGGCCTGCGCGGCGCCGTCCTCGACCGCCTCGCGCAGGTCCAGCAGCAACAGCCGCAGCTCGCTGATCTCGGCGGCGCCGGCGCTCTGCGCGACGATGCCGACGATGAACGGCTCCAGCGCGTAGCGCAGTTGCAGGACGTCCTCCATGGTGGCCTCGCCGGGTGCCGCGACCTCGCGCAGCGGCTCGCTGCGCTCGAGGACCATCACGCCCTTGCCCGGCATCGAACGGACCACGCCGAGGGTCTCCAGGACCATGATCGCCTCGCGCAGGCTCGGCCGGCTGATTTCCATCTGCTCCGCCAGCTCGCGCTGGCCGGGCAGCATCTGGCCGGCGACCCAGCGGCCCTGCTCGATGGTGTCGAGCAGGCGCTGGGCGACCGCGTTGACCAGCTTGGACGAAGAAAACATGTCGCCTCCCTTTACGTGCGAATCTGACTTCCCATCATGCCGCGGCCTCAGCCCTGCAGCTTGCCTTCGCCGGCCACCACGCCGCGCTCGAGCGGCTCACCGCCGGTCCTGGCCGGCGCCTCCAGGCGCCCGTCGAGTATGGCCTGGGCGCGCGGCAGGTCGATGTCGTTTTCCCAGCGGGCGATGGTCACCGTGGCCACGCAATTGCCGATCAGGTTGGTCAGCGCGCGGCCGATGCCCATGAACCAGTCCACCGAGAGCACCAGCACCAGCCCGGCCACCGGGATCGCCGGCACCGCGGTGAGGGTCGCGGCGAGGATCACCAGGGCCGAGCCGGGAATGCCATGGGCGCCCTTGGAGGTCACCAGCGACACCAGCAGGATGGTGAGCAGGTCGGTCATCGCCAGCGGCGTGCCGGTGACGTGGGCGATGAATACCACCGCCAGGGTCAGGTAGATCGAGAAACCGTCGAGGTTGAACGAGTAGCCGGTGGGAATCACCAGGCCCACCGTGGAACTGCGGATACCCATGTGCTCGAGCTTGCGCATCACCTGCGGCAGCACCGCGTCGGAGGAAGCGGTGCCCATCACGATCAGCAGTTCCTCGCGGAAGTAGCGCAGGAACGGCAGCATGCGCACCCCGGAAAGGCGCAGCACGCTGCCGAGCACGGCCATGACGAAGACCAGGCAGGTGGCGTAGAACACCAGCACCAGCGCGCCCAGGTGGCTGAGCGAGTCGACGCCGTAGCGGGCGGTGGTGAAAGCCACCGCGCCGAACACGCCGAGCGGCGCCAGGCGCACGATCATGCCCATGATGCGGAACACGATATGGCTGAATTCGTTGATCAAGCGGGCCACCCCGCTGGCCTGCTCGCCGACCAGGTTCAGGGCGCTGCCGAACAGCACGGAGAACAGCAGGACCTGGAGGATGTCGTTCTCGGCGAAGGCGCTGAACACCGAGGTCGGGATCAGGCCCATGAGGAACGCCACCGGGCCGTGGATTTCCTGGGTGCGCCCGGTGTACAAGGCGATGTCGCCGGCGGGCAGCTCGTTGAGATGGATGTTGGCGCCGCTACCCAGGCCCAGGCTGTAGGCCACCACCAGGCCGAGGACCAGGGCGATGGTGGTGAGGATCTCGAAGTAGATCACCGACTTCAGGCCGATGCGGCCGACCTTCTTCAGGTCGCCGGCGCCGGAAATGCCGTTGACCACCACGCAGAAGACGATCAGTGCGATGAGCATCTTGATCAGCTTGATGAATCCGTCGCCCAGCGGCTTCATCTGCACGGCCAGGTCGGGAATGCCGACTCCGCACAGGACGCCTATCACCAGGCCAATCACGACTTGCAGGAATATCGAGCGGGAACAGCGCTTGATGAACATCGCAGGAGTCTCCATTCGGCGCTTCCATCGGGCCTCGCGGAGGCGGGCGATGAAGGCATTTTTATTGTGGTATTACCGGTCTGACCAGTTCAGCCTATACGCAAAGAAGCCGGCCTGACAAGCCACCCACGGCGAGCGCGACGAATGGCTGGCAGCCGCGAGGAGCACGGGCCACAGCCGCGGGGAGAGCGCCTGGAGGGGCGCAACGCGGCGAGCCAGAGCGGTTCGCCGCGGGAGAAGGACAGTCAGTCGGCGAGCGCCTCGGCGACGAAATCCAGGCGGTCCTGGCCGAAGAACAGCCGGTCGCCGACGAAGAAGCTTGGCGCGCCGAACACGCCGCGCCGCACCGCCTCTTCGGTGGTCGCCTTGAGCCCCGCCTTGACCTGTTCGTCGCCGACCAGGCGGAGGAACTCATCCGGGTCGAACCCGGCCTCCGCCAGCACCTGGGCGACCACCTCGGGCTTGCCGAGGTCCCGCTGGCGCACCCACAGCGCTTCGAACACCGCCTTCAGGTAGGGATGGAAGCCTTCGCCGCCGAGATAGCCCTGGGCGCCGCGCATCAGCGTCAGGGTATTGATCGGGAAGGCCGGGTTGAAGACCAGCGGCACGCCGTAGCGTTGCGCATGGCGCGCCAGGTCGTGGAGGGTATAGCGCCCCTTGGCCGGCACCTCGATCGGCGAATGGTTGCCGGTGGCCTTGAACACGCCGCCCAGCAGCATCGGCCGCCAGGCGATGGTCGCGCCGCGTTCGGCGGCGATGCGTGGCAGTTGGGTCCAGGCCAGGTAGGTGGTGGGGCTGCCGACGTCGAAGAAGAACTCGATCTGTTTGTTCATGCGTGGCTCTTTCCGTGGCGGGGATCAGAAGGTTTCCGTCCAGGGGCGCAGGTCCAGCTCGTGCACCCAGCAATCGCGTGGCTGGCAATGGATCTGCCAGTAGGTCTCGGCGATGTGCTCGGGATCGAGGATGCCGTCCTGCTCCTTGCGCTTGTACAGCTCGGGCAGGGTTTCGCGGATGAAGTCGGTGTCGATGGCGCCGTCGATGATCGGATGGGCGACGTGGATGCCCTTGGGCCCCAGCTCGCGCGCCATGCTCTGGGCCAGGGCGCGCAGGGCGAACTTGGCGCCGGAGAACGCGGCGAAGTGCGCGCGGCCGCGCAGCGAGGCGGTGGCGCCGGTGAAGATGATCGTCCCACGCTGTCGCGGCAGCATCACCCGCGCCGCCTCGCGGCCGGTAAGGAAGCCGCCGAAGGCGGCCATTTCCCAGACCTTGCGGTAGACCCGTTCGGTGGTTTCGGTGATCGGGAACCAGACGTTGGCGCCGACGTTGAAGATCACCGCCTCCAGCGGCCCGACCTCGCGCTCGATGCGGGCGAAGAGATCGATCACCTGCTGCTCCTGGCGCGCGTCGCAAGCGCAGGCCAGGGCCTCGCCGCCTTGGTCGCGGATGGCCTGCACCAGCGGCTCCAGCTTCTCCGCGTTGCGCCGGGCGACGCAGGCCACGTAGCCCTCGCGGGCGAACCGCCGGGCGATGGCGCCACCGGTGGCGTCGCCGGCGCCCATTACCAGAACCGCTTTGCGTTGGGTCATTGCACAGGCCTCCCTCTTATAGTTCTTTTTTAGAACTTATATTGAGGGATAGTTGGTTCTTTAAAGGAACTTGTCAACTACCGAGAGTGGGGGCTCTGCGCCTGCGCTGCGATTGGTTTGCTCTTCCCGGCCTTGAAGGGAAGTGGGGCCGTGCGGAGGGGCTTGGAACGATGGCGCTTCACCCCAGTAGGGCGGCGCCAACGGCGTTATCCGCCGATTCACCGGACCGGCCAGGAAACGCCAGTTGCCGAATGGCCGGCGCAGCCTCGATCCTTTCCCTGAAAGCAGAGGAAACCGCGTGGGGCAACCCGGGGCGATGGCAGGCTACCCCAGGCAAACGGTGTATCGGTCAACCCCGCCGTAACAGGCGTCCACGCCAGAACAGCCCCTCGCGCACCGTCACGTCCCGCGCATGCAATGGCTCGCCGCATTCGGAACAGACCAGCACCCCATGCATGTGCTGGCCGCACTGCTTGTGCACGTGCTCCAGCGGCGGGCCCTCGACGCCGGCGAGGTGGCGGTCGCCCCAGTTCACCAGGGAGAGGATCGTCGGATAGAGCTCCATCCCTTTCTCGGTCAGGCGATATTCCTCGCGCAGCGGCTTCTCCTGGTAGGGCGACTTGGCCAGGATCTCCGCCTCCACCAGGCGCTTGAGGCGGTCGGCGAGGACGTGACGGGTCACGCCGAGACTGCGCTCGAAGTCGTCGAAACGGCGAATGCCCAGGAAGCAGTCGCGCAATACCAGCAGGGTCCAGCGATCGCCGACGATCGCCAGTACCCGCGCCAGCGAACAGGGTTGTTCGCTCAGTTCTTCCCAACGCATGAGACACCTCCAGCCGTTCGCCACAGGATAGCCGCGTGGGTTCTGAAACGAAACCGACCCGCCACGCCTTTCCAGCGGCCCGCCGCCCATGGCATAACCGCGTTCCTGTCCTCTGCTCCGGAATCCCGACCATGTCGCTCGACTGGACCTGCAAGCACCACGCCGACCTCACCCTGAAGGAGCTCTACGCGCTGCTGCAATTGCGCACCGAGGTCTTCGTGGTGGAACAGAAATGTCCCTACCAGGAGGTCGACGGCCTCGACCTGGTCGGCGACACCCATCACCTGATGGCCTGGCGCGACGGCCAGTTGCTGGCCTACCTGCGCCTGCTCGACCCGGTTCGCCATGAGGGCCAGGTGGTGATCGGCCGGGTGGTCAGCTCCTCGGCCGCGCGCGGCCAGGGGCTCGGCCACCAGTTGATGGAACGCGCGCTGCAGGCGGCGGAGCGGCTCTGGCTGGACACCCCGGTGTACCTCTCGGCCCAGGCCCACCTGCAGGCCTACTATGGCCGCTACGGCTTCGTCCCGGTCACCGAGGTCTACCTGGAAGACGACATCCCGCATATCGGCATGCGCCGCGCCTGAGGCGGGTCGCCCCTGGACGGGGCGGGGAGGGTCAGGCCTGCGGCTTGAGCACGCCGGGCAGCTGGGCTTCCAGCTTGGCGTTGTTCAGCGGCGCGCGGATGAAGCCGTGCTGCTCGCCGTCCGGGCCGATGATCACCAGGTTGCCGCTGTGGTCGACGGTGTAGTTGGGCTTGCTGGTGTCGGCGGGGATGTAGGGGATGCTCAAGGCGTTGGCCAGCTTCTGGATGTTCTCCGGGGTACCGGTGAGGCCCTGGAAGCCGGCATTGAAGTAACCCAGGTATTGCTTGATCTGTTGCGGCGTGTCGCGGTTCGGGTCGACGCTGACGAAGACCACCTGCAGGTCGTCGCGCACGCCCTGCGGCAGCTTGCCCTGCAGTTCGCGGAGCTGGGCGAGGGTGGTCGGGCAGACGTCGGGGCAGAAGGTGTAGCCGAAGAACAGCAGGTGCCAGCGCCCCTTGAGGCTGTCGGTGCCGACCGTCTGGCCGTCCTGGTTGGTGAACTCCAGCGCCGGCACCTTGCGCGTCTGCGGCAGGATCACGATGCCGGCGTCGAGCAGTACCGTGGGGTCGGCCTGGCGCTGGGCGGTGAGCACCTTGTGCACGGTGAGGCCGAGGACCAGGGCGACCAGGGCGGCGAGGACGAGGGCGGTCTTGTTGACTCGAGTCATGGGTGGGCAAGGCTCTAGAGTGGGATCAGAGAAGCAGCTTCAGCGGCAGATAGTGGTCCACCAGCAGCGCCATGAACAGCAGGAACAGGTAGACGATAGAGTACTTGAAGGTCCTTATCGCCGCATGTGGCCGGCTGTCACAGTAGAGCGCCCAGGCCCAGTCGAGGAAGCGTGCGCCCAGGGCCAGGGCGCAGAGCAGGTAGACCAGCCCGCTCATGTGGATGACGAACGGCATCAGGCTCACCGCGAACAGCACCAGGGTGTAGAGCAGGATGTGCAGCTTGGTGTAGCGCTCGCCGTGGGTCACCGGCAGCATCGGGATGTCGGCCTTGGCGTACTCGTCCTTGCGATGGATGCACAGCGCCCAGAAGTGCGGCGGAGTCCAGGCGAAGATGATCAGCACCAGCAGCAGCGGCTCGGCGCTCAGGTGGCCGGTGATGGCGACCCAGCCGAGCAGTGGCGGCGCCGCTCCGGCGAGCCCGCCGATGACGATGTTCTGCGGCGTGGCGCGCTTCAGGAAGCCGGTGTAGAGCGCCGCGTAGCCGAGCAGCGAGGCGAGGGTCAGCCAGGCCGTCAGCGGGTTGGTGAAGGCCAGCAGCACCGCCATCCCGGCCAGCGCCAGGAGCAGCGCGAAGCCCAGCGCCATGCTCGGCGACACCCGGCCCTCGGCCAGCGGGCGCTTGTGGGTGCGCGCCATGATCGAGTCGATGCGGCGGTCCACCACATGGTTGACCGCCGCCGCCGCGCCGGCGCAGAGGCCGATGCCGAGGTTGCCGAAGATCAGCACCTGCCAGGGCACGAAGCCATCCAGCGGTGCCTTGGTGGCGAGCAGCATGCCGATCAGCGAGGTGATCAGCATCAGCACCACGACCTTGGGCTTGGTCAGTTCGAGGAAGTCGCGCCAGGTCGGCTGGCTGTGGCGATCGATGACGGTGGCCATATCCTTACCTCCATCCTTCTGTCTGTCAGGCGGCCTTCAGCCGCGAACCCTGCGCCGGCGGCAGCGTGCGGCGCACGCGCAACGGCGACGGTGCCGGCGCGCGGACGCTGGCCGGCGCGCGCAGGCGGTAGTTGACCAGCACCAGGCTGAGCAGCAGCAGGGCGCCGCCGCCGTTGTGCGCCACCGCCACCGGCAGCGGCAGGTGCAGCAGCACGTTGCTGATGCCCAGGCCGACCTGCAGCGACAGGCCGAGCAGCATCAGCGCGGTCGGCCAGACCAGGCCGCTGCGTTGCAGGCGCCAGGCGAGCAGCAGCAGGACCAGGGTCACGCACAGCGCGCCGACCCGGTGGGTCATGTGGATCGCCGTGCGCGCGTCGCTGTCGAGCTGGCCGCCGAGGTAGTTGGGGCCGATGTGCTGGGTCAGGTGGAAACCGTTGGCGAAGTCCATCCGTGGCCACCACTCGCCGTGGCAGGTAGGCAGGTCGATGCAGGCCACCGCCGCGTAGTTGCTGCTGACCCAGCCGCCGAGGGCGATCTGGCCGATCACCAGGAGCAGGGCCAGGCCCGCCAGGCCACGGGTCGCCGCCGGGTAGCGGCGCGGCTCGAGACGCCCGGACAGGCGCAGGACGAGGAGGAACAGCAGCGCCAGGGTGGCGAAGCCGCCGAGCAGGTGGGCGGTGACCACCTGCGGCCAGAGCTTGAGGGTCACCGTCCACATGCCGAAGGCGGCCTGGGCGATCACCACCGCGAGCAGCAGCAGCGGCAGCTTCAGCGGCTGCCCGTCGCGCCCGCGGCGGACCAGAGCGTGCAGCGCCAGGCCGAGGATCAGCAGGCCGAGGGCGCCGGCGAAGTAGCGGTGGATCATCTCGTTCCAGCCCTTCTGCGCCTCCACCGGGGCGTCGGGGAAGTGCAGCTCGGCGTGGGCCAGTTGCGCCTCGCTCAGCGGCACGTGGACGAAGCCATAGCAGCCTGGCCAGTCCGGACAGCCGAGGCCGGCGTGGGTCAGCCGGGTATAGGCGCCGAGCAGGACCACCACGGCGGCCAGCAGGGTCGCCAGCACGGCGACGATGAAACCGGGTTTGCGCGTTGCGCCTGTCATTCGCGGGCCCCTTTTTCTTGTGGTTCTGTCCTCGGCGGACCGGCGCCACGCCGGCCCGCTCCGATCAGCCGATATGCGAGAGCTTGAGCAGCAGTTGCACGTCCTTCAGCAGCTTCTTGCCGTTGGCCTTGGCGTCGTAGCGCAGCACCAGGTTGCCGTGCGGGTCGACCACCCACAGCAGCGGCCGCTCACCGCCGCCGGCCTTGTCGTACAGCGCCGGATCCAGGCCGTAACGTTGCAGGCGCGGGTAGTCCAGTTTCACCAGGTTGGCGAAGTCCGCCGGCAGCTCGCCGCTGGCGGCTAGGGCGTGGCCGGCACGCGAGGCTTCGCGGCCGAGGGCGATATTGACCTGGCGGGCCAGGTAGACCAGCCGCTGGCAGTCCTCGGCGCAGCTGCCCGGCGCGGTCACCAGCAGTTGCCAGCGCTCGTCCTGGCTGCGTCCCTGCACGCCGAGGTCGGCGGGATTCTGGCCGGTGCCGATCAGCGCGCCGCTGTAGCTGCGCCCCTGCGGTACCCAGAAATTCCACTTGTACATGGCGCTGGCGAGCAGCATCGGCCCCACCACCAGGCCGATGATCGCCAGCAGTTGCAGGCGGCCGCGGGCGCGGCGCGGACGTTCAGGCATCGGAATCGCGAGACTCATGGTTTTTCTCCCGTGCGCGGCGCACGCCGAGGTAGAGGTAGAGGGCGAGCAGGGCCGCCGCCAGGGCGAACCACTGCGCGGCGTAGCCGGTGTGCCGCTCCGGCGGCATCGAGACCAGCGGCCAGTCGGTGTCGAAGCTGGCGTCGCCCGGCTCCAGGCGGATCTCCCAGGGCAACCCGGCGCGACCGAAGTCCCGCCACAGCGCGGGGATCTCCAGTTGGGTCACCAGGCGCGGCCAGCCGACGGCCGGCGCGTCGGCCAGGTGCAGGCCGCCGGGTGGCGGCAGGTAGGTCCAGGCGTCGAGCAGGAGGACGCGATCCGGAGTTTCCAGCGTCGGCGGCGAACGCCGGTCGCTCCAGGGCACCCAGCCGCGGTTGACCAGCAACCAGAGGCCGCTGGCCTGGTCGTAGAAGGGTTGCAGCACCTCCACCCCGGCCTGGCCGTTGCGCAGGCGGTTGTCCAGCAGCAGCGTATGCCGCTCGTCGAAGCGGCCGTGCAGGCGCACGCGGACGTACGCCGGGTCGCGCAAGCCCTCTAGCTGCCCGGGCGACAGCGGATCGGCGTCGCGCCGGGCCTCGTAGCTGGCCAGCAGGGCGCGCTTCTCGTCGGCCCGCTGCAGTTGCCAGGTACCCAGCCAGAGCAGCACCGGCAGCAGGCCGAGGACCACCAGGGTCGGCAGCAGGCCGGGGCGGAACGCGCCGCGCATGCTGCGTCTGTCGTTGCGTCCGGCCTCCGCGAGGCGCTGGCTATACTGCATGAATCCCCCCATCGCCGGAGTCCCACCATGTTGAAAGTGGCGATCGTCCTGCTACTGCTGGCTACCCTGGTGAGCCTGTTCAGTGGCCTGTTCTTCCTGGTCCGCGACCAGGGTCATGGTTCCCGCGTGGTCAACTCGCTGACCGTGCGCGTGGTGCTCGCCGCGGCGACCCTGGCGCTGATCGCCTGGGGCTTCTACAGCGGCGAGCTGAACAGCCACGCGCCCTGGCATTTCTGATTCCTCCGGTGGCGGTCAGATCACGTAGACGAAGATGAACAGGCCGATCCAGACCACGTCGACGAAATGCCAGTACCAGCTGGCGGCCTCGAAGCCGAAATGGTGCTCGGCATCGAAGTGACCGCGCAGGATGCGGATCAGCATGATGCCGAGGATCAGCGCGCCGAGGGTCACGTGGGCGCCGTGGAAGCCGGTGAGCATGAAGAAGGTCGAGCCGTAGATGCCGGCACCGAGGGTCAGGCCCAGCTCGTTGTAGGCGTGCACGTATTCCTCGGCCTGCAGGACCAGGAAGGCGATCCCCAGCAGCACGGTCAGCGCCAGCCAGGCCTTGAGCGGGCCGCGCCTGTTCTTCTTCAGGGCGTGGTGGGCGAAGGTCACGGTGAAGCTGGAGGTGACCAGCAGGATGGTGTTGATCAGCGGCAGCTTCCACGGTTCGATCACCGCGCTCGGCGGCGGGAACAGCTTCGGGTCCGGGGTCTGCAGCAGCGGCCAGCTGTACTGGAAGTTCGGCCAGAGCATGTGCGCCACGCCCTTGGCACCCTCGCCGCCGAGCCAGGGACCGGCGAAGTGGCGGACATAGAAAAGCGCGCCGAAGAAGGCGGCGAAGAACATCACCTCGGAGAAGATGAACCAGCTCATGCCCCAGCGGAACGAGCGGTCCATCTGCGCGCTGTAGAGCCCGGCGCGGCTTTCGCGGATGACGTTGCCGAACCAGCCGAACAGCATGTAGGCGATGATCAGCCCGCCGACGAAGAAGATCCACGGGCCGTGGGATTCCTCGTGCCCGGCGGTGAGGTCGTTGAACCAGGTACCCAGGCCGAACACCGTCACCAGCAGGCCGATGCTGGCGATGATCGGCCACTTGCTCTGGGCGGGGACGTAATAGTGTTCGTGGCTTGCCATGTCGTTCTCCCTATCGTCCCGCAACCGGTACGGGCGGATTGCGCGCAGTGATATCGAAGAGGGTGTAGGCCAGCGTCACGTGCCGCACATCCTTGGGCAGATCGCGGTCGACGATGAAGCGCACCGGCATCTCGATGCTCTCGCCGGGTTGCAGCACCTGCTGGGTGAAACAGAAGCATTCGGTCTTGTGGAAGTAGGCGGCGGCCTCGGCCGGAGCGATGCTCGGGATGGCCTGGGCGGTCATCGGCTTGTCGCTCGGGTTGCGCGCGTAGAACACCATCTGGTTCACCGCGCCGGGGTGCACCACCAGTTGGTCGCCGGCGGAGCGGAACTCCCAGACCATGTCGATATTGTTCGAGGTCATGAACTGCACCTTCACCTCGCGCCCCACGTCCACCTGCTGCTCGCCGCTGTAGGCGCTGCCGGCGGTCTTGCCATTGATCCCCAGGGCCCGGCACATCACGTCGTAGATCGGCACCAGGGCGAAGCCGAAGGCGAACATCAGCACGGTCACCAGCAACAGGCGGCCGACCAGGCGGCGGGTATCGACCTTGGCATCGCTCATGGCACGCTCCTCACTTGACCTCGGGCGGGGTGCTGAAGGTGTGGTAGGGCGCCGGCGAGGGAATGCTCCACTCCAGGCCCTCGGCGCCATCCCAGGGCTTGGCCGGGGCCGGCTTGCCGCTGCGGATGCACTTGATGACGATGAACAGGAACAGCAGCTGGGTGGTGCCGAACATGAAGGCGCCGATCGACGAGACCATGTTGAAGTCGGCGAACTGCAGGTTGTAGTCCGGGATCCGTCGCGGCATGCCGGCGAGGCCGACGAAGTGCATCGGGAAGAACGCCAGGTTCATGCCGACGAAGCTCATCCAGAAGTGCAGCTTGCCGAGGGTCTCGTCGTACATGTGGCCGGTCCACTTCGGCAGCCAGTAGTAGGCCGAGGCGAAGATGCCGAAGATCGCCCCGGGCACCAGCACGTAGTGGAAGTGGGCGACCACGAAGTAGGTGTCGTGGTACTGGAAGTCCGCCGGGGCGATCGCCAGCATCAGGCCGGAGAAGCCGCCGATGGTGAACAGGATGACGAAGGCCACGGCGAACAGCATCGGTGTCTCGAAGGTCAGCGAGCCCTCCCACATGGTGGTCACCCAGTTGAACACCTTCACCCCGGTGGGCACGGCGATCAGCATGGTGGCGTACATGAAGAACAGCTCGCCGGTGACCGGGATGCCGACCACGAACATGTGGTGCGCCCAGACAACGAAGGAGAGGAAGGCGATGCTGGCGGTGGCGTAGACCATCGAGGTGTAGCCGAACAGCGGCTTGCGCGCGAAGGTCGGGATGATCGCGCTGACCGCGCCGAACGCGGGCAGGATCATGATGTACACCTCGGGGTGGCCGAAGAACCAGAACACGTGCTGGAACAGCACCGGGTCGCCGCCGCCGGCGGCGCTGAAGAAGCTGGTGCCGAAATGGATGTCCATCAGCATCATGGTCACCACCCCGGCCAGCACCGGCATCACCGCGATCAGCAGGAACGCGGTGATCAGCCAGGTCCAGACGAACAGCGGCATCTTCATCAGGGTCATGCCCGGCGCGCGCAGGTTGAGGATGGTGGCGATCACGTTGATCGCGCCCATGATCGAGCTGATCCCGGCCAGGTGGATGGCGAAGATGAAGAAGGTCACGCTGTGCGGGGCGAAGGTGGTCGACAGCGGCGCGTAGAAGGTCCAGCCGAAGTTGGGGCCGCCGCCGGGCATGAACAGGGTGCTGACCAGCAGGCCGAAGGCCGCCGGGAGCAGCCAGAAGCTGAAGTTGTTCATCCGTGGCAGGGCCATGTCCGGCGCGCCGATCATCAGCGGGATCATCCAGTTGGCCAGGCCGACGAAGGCCGGCATCACCGCGCCGAAGACCATGATCAGGCCGTGCATGGTGGTCATCTGGTTGAAGAACGCCGGCTCGACGATCTGCAGCCCGGGCTGGAACAGCTCGGCGCGGATCACCATGGCCATCGAGCCGCCGAGCAGGAACATCATGAAGCTGAACCACAGGTAGAGGGTGCCGATGTCCTTGTGGTTGGTGGTCAGCACCCAGCGCATCAGGCCCTTGGCCGGCCCGTGGTGGTGGTCGCCGGCATGGTGGTCGGGCGTATCGATCACAGCACTCATGGCGGTCTCCTATTGTTGTTTCTGCTTGTAGGCGACGACGTCTTTGGGGTGACCATGTCGCCGTCGTCGTTGCCCCAGGCGTTGCGCTCGTAGGTGATCACCGCTGCCAGGTCGACCTCGTTGAGCTGCTTGCCGAAGGCCGCCATGGCGGTGCCGGCCACGCCATTGAAGACCACTTCCAGGTGATGTTCCTTCGGCCCGGTGACCACCTTGGAGCCCTTCAGCGCCGGGAACATCGGCGGCATGCCCTGGCCCTCGGCCTGGTGACAGGCGGCGCAGATGGTGTGGTAGACCTTGTCGCCGCGGGCGACCAGTTCTTCCTTGGTCCACTCCTTGCTGGTCAGTTCCTTGACCTTGGCCGCCTCTTCCTTGCGCTTGGCCAGCCACTGGTCGAACTCGGCCTTGGGCTTGACGTCGACCACAATCGGCATGAAGCCGTGGTCCTTGCCGCACAGCTCGGCGCACTGGCCACGGTAGATGCCGGGCTCGTCGACCTTGGTCCAGGCCTCGTTGACGAAGCCGGGGATGGCGTCGCGCTTGACCGCGAAGGCCGGCACCCACCAGGAATGGATCACGTCGCTGGAGGTGATCAGGAAGCGCACCTTGGTGCCCACCGGCAGCACCAGCGGCTCGTCCACTTCCAGCAGGTAGTGCTCGTCCTTCGCCTGCTGGTTGCGGATCTGCTCCTGCGGGGTGGCCAGGTTGCTGAAGTACTCCACATCCTGGCCCAGGTACTTGTACTGCCACTTCCACTGATAGCCGGTGACCTGCACGTCCAGCTCCGGCTCGGAGGTGTCGTAGATGTGGATCAGGGTGCGGGTGGCGGGCACCGCCATCACCACCAGGATCACGAACGGCACCACCGTCCAGAGAATCTCCACCGTGGTGCTCTCGTGGAAGTGCGCCGGCTGCTGGCCGGTGGAGCGGCGGTGGACGATCATCGACCAGAACATCGCGCCGAAGACCAGCACGCCGATCACCACGCAGATCCAGAAGATGGTCATGTGCAGGTCGAAGACGGACCGACTCACCTCGGTAGCGCCCGGGGCCATGTTGACCGTCCAGGCGGCGTTCGCCTGGCTGATCGCCGAGAGCAAAAGGAAGCCCATCCAGACTCGTGGATGTCGCAGCATTCGGGTTCCCCTTATCGTTGTTTTTATCCCGCCGGCAGACGCCAACGGCCAAGGGGTGGACCGCCAAGACAGCGAACTTTGACCGTCTCACCTCGGCACACAGCAAGGCAGGCCGGGTTCATCAGGTTCAGCATTCGAGTGGGAGTATAGACAGCGGCTGCGACATAACAACGCAGCGTAAAAACGTCGCTGGAAAGTGCCGATTATTCTCTAAAAGCCGCGGGCGGCGTGGCTTTGCAGGCGAATAGTGGCCGCCTGATATATCATCCTCGCATAACCATCGGACGATTATGACAATCGCGTCTTAGCCGGCGCGCGCCGCCGGCTATGTTTCACCTCTTCCTCACCATCCCCGTTGTATGGGAGAACCCATGAACACCGCCGCCCTCCGCGAGCTCATCCAGCAGGCGCACCTCAGCGAAGCCCGCCACGGTTACCTGGCTGATCTGATAGCCAGCCGCCTGCCCCACCTGCACCGCACCATCCGGCCGCAAGGAGAGAACACGGAAGACATCCTCACCCGCTTCGTCCACGCCTATGTCGAACAGGTACCGGACCTGCTCGACGCCGCCAACAGCGTGGCCCGCGAGGCCGGCATAGAGGACCGGATCAAGCCGGTGCTGAAGGTCGCCGAACAGTTCTTCCTCACCCCGCCGGCGCTGCTGGCCGGCCACGACGGCCTCGACGCGCTGCTCGACGAGGCCTACCTGGCGCACCGCCTGGTGGAGGAAGTGAACGACCGCTACATCGCCCATTTCGGTCAGGCGCTGATCCCGCTGGACACCACCGTGGCCAACCTGGTGGCCCACCAGCTGATCGGCGAGCCCTTCGCCAACCAGCTCGATGAGGCCGTCCGCCACGCGCTGGAGCACATGCTCGACGCCGATACCTTCGACGCCGAGTCGGCCCGCGCCTACCGCGAGAACCTGAAGAACCCGCGGGTGGTCGCCGCCTGGCAGCAGTGGCCGTGCCTGTCCAGGCAGCTCGGCGTGGAACTCAGCCTGGGCTGACCGCTCCGCCGCTGCGCGCGCCGCCCAGCCCGGCGTTGCTGCGCAGGCGACCCTCCAGGCGCCGTTTCAGCGCGCGCGGCTCGATCACCAGGCGCGAACCCTGCACCGGCGCCATCCGCCCCCAGTCCTCGAGCAGCTCCATGCAGGCGTGATCGACGTAGCTGAGGTTGTCCATCGGCACGTGCAGGGTGGTGCCCGGCTTCACCTGGTCGAGCATCCGCGACAGCGCCGGCACCTTGAGGAAGGTCGCGGCGCCGCTCAGGCGCAGCTCGGCCTCGTGCTCGCCGGTGTAGCGCAGGACGATCTTCAGCCGCGCGGCCTTCAGCACCAGCTTCAGCAGGGTCAGGGCGAAGCCCACCAGCACGCCGGTCAGCAGGTCGGTGAAGACGATCGCCAGGGCGGTGGCGGCATACACCAGCATCGGCATCCGTCCGTAGCGACCGAGGTTGCCCAGGGCCTTGAAGTCGACCAGCTTGATCCCGGTGTAGACCAGCACCCCGGCCAGGCTCGCCACCGGGATCTGCCGCAGCAGGCTGCCGAGCAGGAGGACGAAGGCCAGCAGCCAGAGGCCATGGAAGATCGCCGAGGCGCGGGTCCGCGCGCCGGCGTTGACGTTGGCCGAGCTGCGCACGATCACCCCGGTCATCGGCAGCGCGCCGAGCAGGCCGCAGAGCATGTTGCCGACGCCCTGGGCGGACAGCTCGCGGTCCATGTCCGAGCGCGGGCCGTCGTGCAGGCGATCCACCGCCGCCGCCGAGAGCAGGGTCTCCGCACTGGCGATGAAGGCCACCACCACCGCCGCCAGCAGCAGGGAGGGATCGGCCAGGGCCAGCAGGTCGGCCGGGCGTAGCCAGTCGATGGCCTCGCCGAGGTTGGCCGGTACCTCGACCCGCCGCACGTCCAGCGCCAGCCAGAGGCTGGCCAGGGTCGCCAGGCTCACGCCGAGCAGCGCGCCGGGTAGGAAGCGCAGGCGTTGCGGACGCAGCTTGTCCCAGCCCCACATCACGGCGATGGTGCCCAGCCCGAGCAGCGCCGCGTCGAGGCCGCTGTCCATGCCCAGCGAACCGAGCGCGGCGAACGCCGCCTGGGGGAATGCCAGCAGGTTGTCGAGGCCGGAGGCCTTGGGCGCCAGATCGAGCATCACGTGCAGTTGCGAAAGGACGATGAGGATGCCGATGCCGGCGAGCATCCCGTATACCACCGCCGGCGAGGTCACCCGGAACCAGCAGCCCAGGCGCAGCCGCCCGGCGAGCAGCTGGATGGCGCCGGCGAGCAGCAGGATCGGCCCGAGCATGGCCACCCCGTAGGTACGCACCAGTTCGAAGACCAGCACCGCGAGGCCGGCCGCCGGGCCGCTGACCTGTAGCGGCGAGCCGGCCAGGAAGCCGACCACCAGGCCACCGACGATGCCGGTGAGCAGGCCCTTGGCCGGCGGCATCCCGGAGGCGATGGCGATGCCCATGCACAGCGGCAGGGCGACGAGGAACACCACCACGGAGGCCATCAGGTCCCGTGGCAACGTGTCCCGGAGGGACGGAAACACCTTTGAAACATGCATGGCACAGTTCTCCTGCGAATTTTTTTCCACGACGAGGGAGCGACGCCGGGGCGGACCCGGCACCGGTTGTGTGTGCGCAGTGTGTTTTTCTTGTAATAGCGACCCGTTCAGCCCCGGAACGGGGCTTCCCAGAGGTCGTCCATGGCAGGAACGGCGAAAGGTGACGCGAAAACGCTGTTGTTATCCGGCGGCCCGCACGGCCGCCGCTGTCATTGGTTCAGGTAGCGCGGCGCGGGCGTGGCCATCGGCACCGGGTGTTCGCCGTCGAGCGGCAGGAAGCGGCCCTGCTTGGCGTCATAGGCGCGGATCTGCGCGCTCTCGATGTCGTACACCCAGCCATGGATGAACAGCTGCCCGCTGGCCAGGCGCGAGGCCACCGAGGGGTGCGTGCGCAGGTGGTCGAGCTGCGCCACCACGTTCTCTTCGGTGAGCACCCCGAGGGTGTCGTGGTTGGCGCCGCAGTCGCAGTTGTCCGCCACCACCGTGCGCGCCACTTCGGCATGGCGCAGCCAGGCCTTGACCGTCGGCATGCGCTCCAGCGTCTGCGGGTCGAGCACCGCGCGCATCGCGCCGCAATCGGAGTGGCCGCAGACGATGATGTGGTGCACGCCCAGCGCCAGCACGGCGTACTCGATGGCGGTGGAGACGCCGCCGTTCATCTGCCCGTAGGGCGGCACCACGTTGCCGACGTTGCGGGTGACGAACAGGTCGCCGGGGGAACTCTGGGTGATCAGTTCGGGGACGATGCGCGAGTCCGCGCAGGTGATGAACATGGCCCGCGGCCGCTGGCTCTTGGCGAGCTTCTTGAACAGTTCCTGCTGCTCCGGGAAGACCTCCCGGCGGAAGTGCTGGAACCCATCGACGATCCGTTTCAGCGCGTCGTCCGCGCTTTCCTGTTCCGGTGAATCGGTCTTAACGCCCCGCATACGGTCTGGCATGGTTCAGAACCTCGATGAGTGGATCGATTGAATTTTCCCACGTCTGCCGACGCTTTCCCCATAGGAAAAAGGCACAACAAACGCAGAGCAACCTTCGTGACCGTTCGGTCACTTCCGGTACTCAACGCTAATGCCAGAAGCTTAACCATAAATTAAAAGAAGCCTCTATCTCGCACTTTGTAAGCTTTTTTCACGATATTTCCAGACGATATCGGCAGGCTATCATGGCAAACGAGTGGCATTCCCATTCATCCCGCATAAGAGGTGAAAGGTTTCAGTCAACCGGCAGGCTTCGTGCGGGGAAAATCGTCGAATGGGAAAAGCCGGTGCGAGCGGATAGCACCCGACCCGCCGCTGCCGGCGACAGCCAGCTATCAGAACAGGGCCAGTTGCCGGCGCACCGGCGCGCTGGTGGGAGACAGCGGCAGGCCCGGCACGAAGCGCGCCAGCAGGCACGCCGCGGCCATCCGCTGGCGTTGCTGGCCATCGCGCAGGACCTCGCGGCAACGCGCCTCGCCCAGCGGCTCGCCGAGCAGGTAGGCGCGCCCGGCGACGAAGCGCGCGCCGTTGTCCCGCCACCAGGCGGAGACTCGCTCCGCCTCCGGCCAGGTAAGGTTCTCGTCGTCGTCGAGGGCGACGTTCTCGTCGTCGGGATCGTCGTTGGGGCCAGGGTCGTGGTCGGGCAGAACCTCCAGCTCCAGGTCGAGCAACGCCAGGTCGGCACCAGTGATCAGGCTGAAGGCCTCGCCGGCGACCCGCGCCAGGCTCTCGTCGCGCATCTGCTGGATCAGCCACGGCACCGCCACCGGATCGCCGAACAGGCCGGTGGCCTGGATGCCGATCCGCCGCGTCTCCGCCGCCTGCATCAGTTGGCGAATCCAGGCCATGCTGGTATCGCGCGGCTGCCAGGCGAGCAGCACCATGGTCGCCGGCAGCTGGAACGGGCCGGGCTGCCCGGCGAACGCACGCAATGGCCCCAACGCCTCCTCGTCGCCCATCTGCGCGGTAGCCCAGTTGGCCCAGAAGCGCAGGCTCGGGTCGTCGTGGGCGCGGTAGGCGCGGATATCCGCCATCAGGTCGCGCCGACGCAGCTCGCCGGCGGTGCGCGCGGCGCGCGCCAGCACCGCCGGGTCGGCATGGCCGAGGGCGGACAGCAGCGCCGGCCCCGGATCCTGCCGGTGCATGCCGCACGCGGCCAGGCCGAGGCTGCGGAACAGCGGTTCCGGCGAGGCCAGCAGGCGCTCGACCCAGGGCTGCACGCGCTCCCAGTCGAGCCAGCCGAGGGCGGCGGCGAAACCGCGCCGGGCTTCCCTAGACTCCGCCAGGCAGGCGCGCATCCGCCCGATCACCGCCTCGTCGCCAGCCTGCATGGCCAGCGCCGCGAGGGCGAACGCCTCGCCCTGGGCATGCGCATCGAGTTGCTCGAACAGCGCTTCGTATCCAGCCTGGCCGGCGATGGACAGGCCATCCAGGTGCGCCTCGATGCGCTGGTCGAGTTCGGCGAGCTCTTCCAGGTCGTAGTGCGGCGCGCACACGGCGTAGTCGCGGAGCAGGGCGAGGAAGGCGGCTTCCTCGGCGTGCTGATCGAGCATAGAGACGATTGGCAGGCTCATTCTCGGCATCGCTTCGTTGATCACTGAATCTCGAGAATCCGCTTCCAGGATTGTCCGTCGAACTCCATGACATCTTTCGCTCCGACCGACCACATGATTCCGTCTGCCGCGCTCAGGTGATAGCAGGAGGCTGGGACATCATCGCCAAAGTCCACTCGCTCCAAGCGTCCGTCCACCAGCCGATAGACGAAGTGCGTCGAGGAAACGTAAAGGTGGCCGTCGAAGTATTCCATGCCCCAGAGGTCCTCCCGAGTGGACTCATGCTCGATGATTTCCCACTTGTCGCCGCGACCACGCAACAAGGTGCCCAGTTGTCCACAGGCATAGGCGTAACCGTCGCCAGCGCAACGCACCTTGTACAAGGCGAGGTTGGTGGGGCTGCTTACCTGAGTGAAAACAGAACCATCGTAACTCCAGATTTCTCCCTCCCAGCCAACCGTATAGATTTCCTGTTCGCTGAAGCCATCGATGGATTCGAAGCTGGTGTCGGTTAGCGCCACATCTCCGCCCTGGGCAGTCTGATCGATGCAACGCCATACCCCTTCATCTTCACGAACATAAGCCTGACGACAAGTGCCCACGGCATAAGCGCGCCCCCTGGCGACGCCTCTCACTTCCCTCAACGGTCCTCTCGAACGAGGATCCCTACCGCTGTTCGAAATCGACTCATCGCTCTGGGAGCCACCTCCCATTACCCGCACCTGGCCCTGGACGCCCAGCGCAACATAACGCTCACTCGGAAGATGGCAGACCGTACCCGAGCAGGCCAGCCAGTCCAGGCTCGCAGCTCCCGGCGTACCACGGTCGATAGTGAACAGGAGGGTGCCAACCAACCCCTCTTGGATATCCTCATCGCTGGTAGCCAGCAGATAGGCCAGATCCGAATACCGAAGTACGCCGGTACTCAGACTGAACCCACTGAAGCGGCGGTCATTCGCATCCATGAATTGCTCCTGATTATCTGAGAGTTACTTGTTCGAACATCTCGACACGGGCAGCGGCCCTCTCACCGACATCACTGGTCATTGAGGCATTCGCCTTGATGGGCTTTTCCGCCCCGTCATCCTTTGCGGTGTCGTGATACTTGTTCAGTTGCGCCTCCAAGCACTCCTGCGAGCAGTTGGAGTCCGGAAAAGTCTTTCGCGCCGCTTTTGCCCCTACCTGGGTAGCTCGCCCTCTCGGCCATTCCCCCTTGTCATCTTGCTCATGCAGTGCAACCACGCCTCTCCGCGTATGCAATTGTCCATGCGTCGCCGTCGTCTGGTTCGGCCCCTCGGCGCAGATACAAGGCGCCTTGTTGGTCTGGTACTTGCTCCAGCCGGTTATTTTCTTCCCTTTGCGCGGGCCGAACGAGGCAGCGTCAACCAAGTGGTCGCCGGTCTGCCCAGGGCAGCAGCGGTTCGGCCTGTAAGGGGCCAGGAAACAGCGCAAGGCCTTCTGGCAGGGGTCGTTATTGATCTTTTCGGCCAAGGCGGAAAATTCGCGTTGCACCTCCTGATGCCGACTCTGGTAATCGGCATTGTCCTTGAACTTGTCACCGGCTTTTTTCTTGGCGGCGGCACGAGCAGCGGATGCCTTTTTCAAGGCGGAGATATCCGGGCAGACCACCTTCTTGCTGGTGTCTCCACAAGCATCCTTGGCACGCGTCCTCTCATCGTCGCACTGACTCAGGCCCTTGGCGTAGGCCATGCGGTCGGCATAGGTCCAGGTCATGGTATTTCCCGGTTGGGAACCGTGATTGTGAGTCGTCAGATCCATGTGCCGGACAACGTTCTTGCTCTCGAACTTCACGTTCATCGACCAGGAGGTGAAGTACACCTTGCCCTTGATCTTGCTGGTAATGACCCCCTTCTTCGGCGCCCGCCCGGCTTCATCGCCATAGCTGGTCTTGAAGTAGCTCTTGTTCTTCAGCATCACTTCCTTGCGGGTGATCCGAACGGTCCGGGTTCCCTTGGTCGTGTCCTTTGCCAAACCCGTATTGGGATAGGGGATCGGCACCCCCATCGGCGTCGGCGGCGCCTGCGGTGGGGTGAAGCAGACGTCCGGGAAGGCCGCGATGGACTTGCCGCTCGCCGCCTTGCAGGAGATCTCCATGTCGTTGGCGTACACCTCGTTGGCCATCAGGCAGCCCTCACCCGTCGATAGCTGAGCAGCGCGGCGGCGCGTTCGCCGGCGTCGTTGCCCAGGTGGCAGAACACGTTCGGCCCGTCGCCGTAGCCCTTGCGCGAAGCGGCCAGGGCCACGGCGAGCAACGCCGGACCGATGGCGGCGCCGCATTCGCCGATGCAGTCGGCGGGGTGCCAGAGGTCGAACTTCGGCTTGAGCACGCGCAGGTTGCGGCTCAGGGTCAGCGAGGCTTCCTTGAAGTAGTACTGCTCGCCGGAAATATCGGTGAGCCGGTAGTCCATCTGCTCCAGGCCGCAGCCAGCCTCGGCGAGGGCGGCGCGCACAGCCTGGGTCAGGCCGTCGGCGCGTAGCGGCAGGTCCTCGCTCTCCACCGTGGCCTTCTCGATGCCGAAGCCGAGGCCGATGCAGAGCAGCTGCGGCGCCTCCTCGTGGAGCGGCGCGGCGACCAGCACGGCGGCAGCGCCTTCGCCGGGAATGAAGCCGTTGGAGTTCTGGCTGCTCAGCAGCCGCTCGCGCGCTTCGTAGGCCGCCAGGGTCGGCCCGTTGAGGAAGGAGTCGACGCCGGCCAGCAGGACCTGCCGACAACCGCCCTGGACCAGCTTGCGCGCGTTGAGCAGGGCCACCGCACCACCGACCCGGCCACGGGCGATAAGCGCCGAGGAGGGGTGGAAGCGTCGTCCCAGCTCGTTTTCCAGGTCGCGCAGGAAGGACTCGTCGAGCCCCGCGCAGCGTCCGGGACGGTCGCCCTCGGCGACGCAGAGCAGCAGCGGCAGCTCCGTGCAATCGAGATCGGGCTGGCCGCGCAAGGCCTCGTCGATGGCTCGCGCAGCCATCTTCAGCAGCTTGGCGCGGCCGCGCCAGGGCTGCTCCAGCGGCACGCTGGCGGCAAGCAACCATTCGCCGCCCTGGTCGATGAAACGGGTTTCCTGGAAGTTGTCCAGGGCGCAGCGGATCGCCGCGCAGCTGGCCGGCGCGCTGAGACCCACCGCGCTGACCATGCCGGAAGCGACGATGCTCAGGGCCTGGCTCATGCCTCGTCCTCCTCGGCCTGGCGGCTGCGTGCCAACGCGGCAAGCGAGGGGTAGTAGTCCTTGCCCAGCTCGCGGGCGCGCCACCAGGCGGCGGACTTGCTGCCGACCAGCACCTGGGCGATCTCGAACAGGTTGCGCTTCAACGGCCGGCGAATGCGCCAGGTGACTTCCACGCGACGGGCGTCGCAGTCCACCAGCAGGGTATCGATCCGTGCCTGCGCGGTTTCGTGGCCACCCTTTTTCAGGAAGAAGGTCACCGGCACCTCCCTGCGCGGCACGCGGAAGGCCGCGCGCTCCTCGCCGGTGAGGTTGAGTAGCAGGACCTCCTCGCCGCCGCGCAGATGGTCGGTCCACTGGTCGGCCGGCGCGGACTGGAAGTAGCGCTCGTCGAAGTCGGCGGGCAGGAACGGGAAGCGCTCGGCCAACCAGGCGTCGTCGTAGCGGCCGGCGAAGCCGACCCGGGCCTGCCAGTGGCGACCCAGCGGGCCGAGCGCCATCGGCGTGAAGCGGCCGTGGGGGCTGTCCACCGGCTCGCCGAGCTTTTCCGTGGCCGGCATCGGCGTGCCGACGATCTCGGCGGTGTCGGCGCTGCGTGGAAACCAGCCACATCCGGCCGGATTGGCCATGTAGCAATCCATGAAACCGGGGTTGTCCGGCGAGGCATGGCTGCCGCCGAAGGCGCTGGCATAGGAAATGTCCTGGCGCTGGAACGGCTGCGCGACGCCCGCACCGGCACCGAGCAATCCCGGCTCCCACTGGCGCGGCCCATGCACCGTCAACGCCTTGCCGACCCGGCCGACGCGGATGCCCGCGGTCAACTGCTGTACCGGCCGCCCACCGGGCGCCTGGGCGCTACCCAGCACCAGCACATCGCAGAACGGCTTGAAGGGGACGAAGTCGCACTCCCGGCGCGGCGCGGAAAGCCCCGGCTCGCCGAAGAACTCGTCCATCATCAGCAACGCCTGCTGCTCGTCCAGCAGGCGCGCCTCGCGGCCGTCCAGCGGCAGGTCGAAGCTGCCCTTGGCGATCACCACCAGCGACTCCCGGCCTGCGGCGTCGAGCCCCTGGTTGTAGGCGGCGGCGAGCGGGGTGGCATTCAACAGTTCCATGTCGGGCCCGCCGCGTTCAGTTGATCTGCACCGAGCCGCCCTTGATCCGGTTGACCCCGGTGGACCGGCTGGAAAGGTAGGCGCCACGGATGATCACCTTGCCGGCACGGGTCAGGGTGATGCTGGCCTTGCCGCAGCGCAGGACGATCTCGCGCTCGGCGCTGAACTCCAGGCGTTCGCCGTCCAGCTGCGCGGACGCTCCCTGCGGCAGGCGCTGGATACGCCCGATCAGCAGGGGCTGGCGCGGGTCGCCGGCGACGAACATCAACGCTACCTGGGCGCCGATGTCGGCGCGACCGAGCTGGGTGGTGGTGGCCGCCGCCAGGCCGTGCTCGTTCGGACAACCGGGATAGGCGACCACCGGCGCGGCGGCGTCCGGCACGTCGAGGAGGATGCCGATGACCACGCCGTCGAGGCGGGCGGGGAGGGCCGACGCGGGCCCCGGTAGATGGATCTCGACACTCATGCGCTGCACTCCCTGGCTCTGCGCCGCTTCAGTTCTGGAGAATCTTGCGACCCTTCATCACCACGTTCTTGTCGGCCTTGATGTTGATCGCCCCGGAACCGTCGATGGTGATGTTCTTGCCGCTGATGACGATGCTGCCGTCCTTCTTCATGCGGATGCTGGCGGCGCCGGTGACCAGGGTGATCGAGTCGCCGGCGTTGAGCGTGAAGCTCTTGCCCACGTCCAGGCTATCGTCCTTGCCCACCGAGGTATCGCGGCCCTGGCCGACGCTGCGCGACTCGTTCTTGCCGATGCTCGTGCTCTGGTTGCCGCCGATATCGATGCTCTCGTTGGCGCCCACCGACTCGCTGCGGTCGGCGCCGATGCTGATCGTCTCGTTGTTGCCCACCGACTCGCTACGGTTCGCGCCGATGCTGATGGTCTCGTCGTTGCCGACGTCCTCGGTGCGATTGGCACCGATGCTGATCTTCTCGTTGCTGCCGACCTTCTCGGTGCGGTCGACGCCGATGCTGATGGTCTCGTTGCTGCCGACGTCCTCGGTGCGGTTCGCGCCGATACTGATCTTCTCGTTGTTGCCGACCTTCTCGGTGCGGTCGACGCCGATGGTGATGGTCTCGTTGTTGTCCACGGTCTCGGTGCGATCGTGCTTCACGTGCACGGTCTCGTCGTGGTCGATGGTCTTGGTCCGGTCGTGGCCGACCCAGTGGGTCTCGTCGTTCTCGACCTCGATGTCCTGGTTCTTCTCGGCGTGGATGAACAACTGCTCGGCGCCCTTCTTGTCCTCCATGCGGATCTCGTTGAAGTTGGCCGGCGTGCCGCCCTTGCTCGAGCGGCTCTTGGTGCCGCTCTGGGTGGCGTTCGCCGGCAGCTCGTAGGGCACCGTCTGCTCGGCGTTGTAGACCCGCCCGGTGATGATCGGCCGGTCCGGGTCGCCTTCGAGGAAGCTGACGATCACCTCCTGGCCGATCCGCGGGATCTGGATCGAGCCCCAGTTCTTCCCGGCCCAGGCCTGGGACACGCGCATCCAGCAGGAGCTGTTCTCGTTCGACTGGTCGTGGCGGTCCCAGTGGAAGTGCACCTTGACCCGGCCGTACTGATCGGTCCAGATCTCCTCGCCCTTGGGCCCGACCACCACCGCGGTCTGCGGGCCGCGGACGATCGGCAACGGGGTGGTCGGCAAGGGGCGGTAGGCCTGGCCGCCATCGATGCAATCCAGCTCGCTCTCGAACTGTGCGCCGACCCCGCCGCCGCCGGTCTCGTAGAGTTCCTGGACCACCCGGTACTCGGCGCCGACCACCAGGTACTCGCGGTTCTGGTCCTCGCGCGGGTAGCCGCTGAGCTTGAACAGGTGGCCGGAACCCAGGCCACGGGCGCGGCCGCGCAGGCGCACCCGCTCGTAACGCGCCTGCAACGCCTCGATGCGGGTCCGCGCATACTGCTCGCCGTCCTGGCTCTGCACGTACTCGCCGGGGTAGTCGTACAGCGGGTAGTCGGCCGCCACATGCGAACGGGCGATGTTCGAGCGCACTTCCAGGCGCGCGCCGGGGCGCTGGAAGTCGTAGTCGTTGAGGCTCAGCGAGCCGGACTGCACCTCGCGCGCCATGTGCCAGTCGTAGAAGTGGTCGCGCTCGCGCTGCTCCAGGGTCGGCGGGTAGTAGGGCACACTGGCGTAGCCCGGCGGGCTCCGGTGCGCGCCATAGGCGTCGGAGAGCACCAGGATGTGACGGCTCTGCTCGTGGCGGAACCAGTAGTAGATGCCCTCCTGCTCCATCAGCCGGCTGACGAAGTCGAAGCTGGTCTCGCGGTACTGCACGCAGTATTCCCACTCGCGGTAGGAGCGACTCAGGGCATCCTCGAAGTCGGAGAAGCCGAGGTCGCGGAACACCTGCTTGATGATGTCCGGGACCTTCTGGTTCTGGAAGATGCGGCAGTCGGAGGTGCGCGTGAGCAGCCACAGCCAGGGCCGCAGGGTGACCTGGTAGCTGGCGAACTGGCCATTGCCGGAACCCTGGCTGTAGGCGGCGACGATGCCGTGGAAGTGGCGCCGGCTGCCATCGTGCAGCTCCAGCGCCAGGCTGGCCGGCTTGCCCAGCAGGCCGTCGAGCTGCAGGTCGGGGTCTTCCGAGATCAGTTCCAGCTCGTAGGCGAACGGCCGGCCGAGTTCTTCGCGGCCCTCCATTCGCTGCAGTTGCAGGACATCCGCACCGAGCGGACTGTCCACCCGGACCAGGCGGGTCTGTTGCGCAAGTGCCATGAAATCATCCTTGATCCACGTCCATCACTGGCGCCGTTCGGACGGCGTCACCCACGCAGCATAGGCGCTGATGGGGCGGGAAGGGAGATGCGTGGCACAGATTCCGACGAGTGCCCCGACCGACGGCGAACAGGCACAGGGCCATCATCGAGCGGCGAAGCCGCACAGGAAAACCTTGATTCCCAGGCAACATTCCGTAAAGATTTTGTCCAGCAACGACGCACTCAGAATCCTAGGGAAGGGGTTAACACGGTGACGCTCTATCGCCTCCACGAAGCCGATCTCGAGATTCCCGATGCCTGGCAGGACCAGAGCATCAACATCTTCAAGCTCCCCGCCAGCGGCCCCGCCCGCGAAGCCAGCTTCGTCATCAGCCGCGACGCCAGCCAGGGCGACGCGCCCTTCGCCGACTACGTCGCGCGCCAGCTGGAGAACGCCGAGAAACAATTACCCGGCTTCAAGCTGCACAAGCGCTGGGATATCAACATCCACGGCCACGCCGCCGTGCTCCTCGACTACCAGTGGCAGCGCGAAGGCCGCGACCTGATGCTGCGCCAGGTGTTCATCGAGCGCCGCCCGGCGGTGCTGATCACCACCCTGACCACCACCCCCGGGGACCTGCCGCACCACGAGCCGGCCTGGAAGCAGGCGATGCAGACCCTGGTTCCGCGCCCCGCCGGCCACTGATTCGAGCGCCAACGCATGGATGCGCAAGCCGCCGCCCGCCTGGGCGACGAGATCGCCCACGGCTTCGGTGTCGCCGCGATGGTCGCCGGGGCCGTGGCCGGAGCCCTGATCGGCGCCGCCGTGGTCGCCGCCACTGCCGCCACCGGCGGCCTGGCCGCGGTGATCCTGGCCGGCTCGATCGCCGCCGGCGGGCTGTCGATGTTCCAGATCGTCAAGGGCCTGACCACTATCTTCGAGCTGCCCGAACCCACCACCGGGGTGCTCATACGCGGCAGCTTCAATGTCTACGTGAACAGCCGCAACGCGATGCGCGCCGGCGACGACGTCTCCGCCACCTGCAGCGGCCTGCCGCTGAACCATCCGCTGTGGCCGTTCCCGGTGATCATCGCCGAGGGCAGCGCCACCGTGTACATCAACGGCAAGCCCGCCGCGCGCTTGCAGAGCAAGATGGTCTGCGGTGCGCACATCAAGACCGGCAGCCAGGACACCTTCATCGGCGGCCCCACCGAGCGGGTGGCCTTCGTCCTCGACCTGGAGGAATGGCTGCACACCGGACTCGAGGCGCTGGGCCTGGCGGCCCTTGCCGGCGGCCTGCTGCTGGCGGCGATGGCCGGGGTCGCGGCGCTGGCCGGTTTCGTCGCCATCGGCGGGCTGATGATGGGCGGCATGGCCCTGCTCGGCGACCTTGGCGATCGCCTCGGTCCCGGTTACCGCGATCTGTTCCAGGGCGTGGCGGGGATGGCATTGCTGGGCTTCGGGCCGAAGATGGCCCGGCTCGGCCGGGCCTCGGCGGCCGGCGAGGTACGCACGCCCGCCTACAAGCGCGGCAGGACCGAAGCGGATATCCTGGGCCTGGCCAAGGGCAAGCGGCCGCCTCCCAGCGAGTACCTGAAGAAGTCCTATATCGACAAGCACCTGAAGGTGTTCAAGGAAGAGGGCGGCGCCTTCCTTTTCACCACCGACGACATCGCCAACCCGAACTACACCTCGTTCAACCCGAACAAGTTCGTCATGGCCAAGTCCGACCTGAACTCCGTGGTCGCCGAGTACAAGCGCACCGGCGACGTCTCCGTGCTGGAGTCGGCGCTGGGGTACGATCCAGGCTCGCTGGCCGGCAAGGAGATCTACATGCTGAACCTGGAGAACCCGAAGGTGCTGATGCCGACCGGCAACGAGGGCGGGGTCAACTCGCTGTGGCGGCCCGGCGGCCTCACCCACCCGGGCGGCATGCGCGAAGCGGTTCTGGACAATGTGGCGATCCCCCATGGAAACGATGTAAACGTACTGATGTCGACCCACGACATCGCGAGAATCCAATGAGCATGAACCCGGACAACGTTCTGACCCTGGCATTGGCCAACGACGAGCTGGATCGCTTCCTCGTCGGCGAACCCTTCTACTTCCTCGAGGCCCGCAGCGACAACGAGGAGCCGCAGAACGTCAGCCAGGCGTTCGACCAGTTGCTGATGCCGTACTGGCGCGCCACCCGCGATCCGGACTTGCCCTTCCGCTTCGTCGCCGCGCTGCTGAAGATCCTCGCCACCTATCCCGATCGCAACCGGGCGATCTACGTCGCCCAGAACTGGATCTGGTACTACCGCTTCTGCCTGTCGAAGAAACGCGCGAATCCGCAGGGCCCCTACGGTGATCTGTTCGAGGTCGACCTCGGCGCCGTCGCGGTCGCGCTGAAGCGGCAGCTCGAGGCGAACAAGGACGAGCTGATCCGCGACACCCGCTGGGCCGGCGCGGCCTGGAACAGCAGCAACGGCCTGTGGGGGCCTCTCCTGCGCACGTCCACGACGGTACGCGACAAGCTCGGCGGGCCGGATTTCGTTCCCGACAATCCATGAGGCGCCGACGATGGTGCCGCTCGGGCATCAACCGAACCGCGCCGCGCTGCACCGGATCGGGATCGGCGCGATCGCCGTGAAGGAATTCGACGAGACCGATGTCGAGCTCGCCGAAGCGCTCAAGGCTGCCCACTAGGTCGCCGTGCGCAGCGCACGCGGCCTGAAGATCGACCAGACCAGCGAGAAGCGAACGATGAATTTCCAGGCCCACCTGGCCAGCCGCGGGGAATACCAACGCGGCTTTCCCCTCCGCTGAGCCGTCTCAGGCCTTCGGCGGCGGCGGGAACATCGCCTGCACCTGGCCGTCGATGGTGCCCTGCACGCCCTTGCCGTTGGCGTCGACCTCGCTGGCGCCGCCGGAATTGAGGTCGAGGCGGCCGCCGGTGTCGATGTTGCCGTTGCCGCTGGCGTAGAGGTTGAAGGCGCTGCCGGAGATGTTGATGGTGCCGTCGGCGTTGAACTCCACCACGCTCTTGCCGCAGACCAGGCGGATCTGCGCGCCGGCCTCGATCAGGTAGGTGCCGCTGACGCTATCGCTCTTCGCCCCGCCCACCAGCAGGGTGTCGTTGAGCTTCACCGCGCGGGTGCGGTTGTGGCCGATGCGCGCCAGTTCGTCGTTGCCGACGCTCTTGTTGCGGTCGTGGCCGACGATCAGCGAGGCATCGTTCTCCACCAGGTTGTCCTGGTTGCGTTCGGCATGGATGTACAACTGCTCGGCGCCCTTCTTGTCCTCCATGCGGATCTCGTTGAAGTTGGCCGGCGTGCCGCCCTTGCTCGAACGGCTCTTCATCCCGCTCTGGGTGGCGTTCGCCGGCAGCTCGTAGGGCACTGTCTGCTCGGCGTTGTAGACCCGCCCGGTGATGATCGGCCGGTCCGGGTCGCCTTCGAGGAAGCTGACGATCACTTCCTGGCCGATCCGCGGGATCTGCATCGAACCCCAGTTCTTCCCGGCCCAGGCCTGGGACACGCGGATCCAGCAGGAGCTGTTCTCGTTCGACTGGTCGTGGCGATCCCAGTGGAAGTGCACCTTGACCCGGCCGTACTGGTCGGTCCAGATCTCCTCGCCCTTGGGCCCGACCACCACCGCGGTCTGCGGACCGCGCACCACAGGCACCGGAGTCTGCGGCAAGAGACGGAACGACTGGCTGGCGTCGATACAGTCCAGCTCGCTCTCGAACTGCGAGCCGGCGCCGCCGCTGCCGGTTTCGTAGAGCTCCTGGACCACCCGGTATTCGGCGCCGACCACCAGGTACTCGCGGTTCTGGTCTTCGCGCGGATAGCCGCTCAGGCGGAACAGGTGCCCGGCGCCGAGGCCGCGCACCACGCCGCGCAGGCGCACGCGCTCGTGCTGCGCCTGGAGCGCCTCGATGCGGTTGCGCGCGTACTGCTCGCCGTCCTGGCTCTGCACGTACTCGCCGGGATAGTCGTACAGCGGGTAGTCGGCCGCCGCGTGCGGCCGGGCGATGTTCGAACGTACCTCCAGGCGCGCGCCGGGGCGCTGGAAGTCGTAGTCGTTGAGGGTCAGCGAACCGGGCTGGACCTCGCGCGCCACCTGCCAGTCGAAGAAGTGGTCGCGCTCGCGATGGCCGAGGGTCGGCGGGTAGTACGGCACGCTGGCGTAGCCGCCAGGGCTGCGATGCGCGCCGTAGGCGTCGGAGAGCACCAGGATGTGGCGCTTCTGCTCATGGCGGAACCAGTAGTAGATGCCCTCCTGTTCCATCAGCCGGCTGATGAAGTCGAAGCTGCTCTCGCGGTACTGCACGCAGTATTCCCACTCGCGGTAGGGGCGCGTGAGGGCATCCTCGAAATCGGAAAAGCCGAGGTCGCGGAATACCTGCCTGATGATCTCCGGCACGCTCTGATTCTGGAAGATCCGGCAGTCCGAGGTCCGCGTCAGCAGCCACGGCCAGGGCCGCAGGGTGGCCTGGTAGCCGGCGAACTGGCCGTGCCCGGCCACCTGGCTGCAGCGCGCGACGATGCCGTGGAAGAAGCGCCGGCCGCCGCCGGGCAGCTCCAGCGAGAGGCTCATCGGCTTGCCGAGCAACTGTTCCAGCGGCAGGTTGGGGTTCTCCGAGACCAGGTGCAGCTCGTAGGCGAACAGCCGCCCCAGTTCCTCGCGGCCCTCCATGCGCTGCAACAGCAGCACGTCCGCCCCCAGCGGGCAATCCACCTGGACCAGGCGGGTCAGTTGCATCAATCCCATCGACGCTCCTCTCTACTGCTGGTCTCGATGGCGCTCAGTCGGCCGTGGCGAAGTCGTAGTGGAACTGGTTGTCGCGGCTGCTGATGCGCACCCCGGCCAACGGCTTGCCTTCGAGCATGCGGGTGAGGAACTCGCGGCTCATGTCCGGCAGCAGCGTGTTGGTGAGGATGGCGTCGATCATCCGCCCGCCGCTCTCGGTCTCGGTGCAGCGCGAGACGATCAGGTCGACGACGCCCTCGTCGAACTCGAACGGCACCTTGTGGGTCGCCTCCACGCGCTTCTTGATCCGCCCCAGTTGCAGGCGCGAGATGGCCTTGAGCATGTCGTCGCTGAGCGGGTAGTAGGGGATGGTCACCAGGCGGCCGAGCAGCGCCGGCGGGAAGATCTTCAGCAGCGGCTCGCGCAGCGACTTGGCGATGGCTTCCGGCTCGGGCATCAGTTCCGGATCGGCGCAGAGGCTGGCGATCATCTCGGTGCCGGCGTTGGTGGTGAGCAGGATCAGGGTGTTCTTGAAGTCGATCAGCCGGCCTTCGCCGTCCTCCATCACGCCCTTGTCGAAGACCTGGAAGAAGATCTCGTGGACGTCCGGATGGGCCTTCTCCACTTCGTCCAGCAGCACCACGCTGTAGGGCTTGCGGCGCACCGCCTCGGTCAGCACGCCGCCTTCGCCGTAGCCGATGTAGCCGGGCGGGGCGCCCTTGAGGGTGGAGACGGTGTGGGCTTCCTGGAACTCGCTCATGTTGATGGTGATGACGTTCTGCTCGCCGCCGTACATGGCCTCGGCCAGCGCCAGCGCGGTCTCGGTCTTGCCCACCCCGGAGGTGCCGGCGAGCATGAACACGCCGATCGGCTTGCTCGGGTTGTCGAGGCCGGCGCGGGAGGTCTGGATGCGCTTGGCGATCATCTCCAGCGCATGGTCCTGGCCGATGATGCGTTTCTTCAGGTGGCTGTCGAGGTTGAGCACGGTTTCGATCTCGTTGCGCGCCATGCGCCCGACCGGAATCCCGGTCCAGTCGGCGACCACCGAGGCCACTGCCTGATAGTCCACGGTCGGCAGGATCAGCGGTTCCTCGCCCTGCAACGCGCTCAGTTGCGCCTGCAGTTCCGCCAGCCGCGCATGCAGCGCCTGGCGCTGTTCCTCGTCGAGACGCGCCTCGCCTTCGCCCAGCGGCACGCCGCCGGCGTCCACCGCTTCGGCGGCGGCACGTAGACGGGCGCGGGTCTCCAGCAGTTCGTCGACCAGGCGTTTTTCCTCGGCCCAGCGCTGCTCCAGGCCGGCCAGGCGCTCGCGCTCCTCGGCCAGCAGGGTCTCGGCGTTGCGCTGGCGTTCGCCGGTGGCGACGCCGATGGCGCTCTCGCGGCGGATGATCGCCAGTTCGGTTTCCAGCGCCTCGATGCGCCGGCGGCTGTCGTCGACCTCGGCCGGCACCGCGTGCAGGCTGATGGCGGTGCGCGCGCAGGCGGTATCCAGCAGGCTCACCGACTTGTCCGGCAGCTGGCGCGCCGGGATGTAGCGGTGCGACAGCCGGACCGCCGCCTCCAGCGCCTCGTCGAGGATCTGCACCTGGTGGTGCTGCTCCATGGTCGAGGCGACGCCGCGCATCATCAGGATCGCCTTGTGCTCGGACGGCTCGTCCACCTGCACCACCTGGAAGCGCCGGGTCAGCGCCGGGTCCTTCTCGATGTGCTTCTTGTACTCGGCCCAGGTAGTCGCCGCCACGGTGCGCAGGGTGCCGCGCGCCAGGGCCGGCTTGAGCAGGTTGGCGGCGTCGCCGGTGCCGGCCGCGCCGCCGGCGCCGACCAGGGTGTGGGCTTCGTCGATGAACAGGATGATCGGCTTCTCGGAACTCTGCACATCTTCGATCACCTGGCGCAGGCGCTGCTCGAACTCGCCCTTCATGCTCGCCCCGGCCTGCAGCAGGCCGACGTCGAGGGCGCGCAGTTCGACGTCCTTCAGCGCCGGCGGGACGTCGCCGGCGACGATGCGCAGGGCGAAGCCTTCCACCACCGCGGTCTTGCCGACGCCGGCCTCGCCGGTGAGGATCGGGTTGTTCTGCCGGCGGCGCATGAGGATGTCCACCAGCTGGCGGATCTCCTCGTCACGCCCGACGATGGGATCGAGCTTGCCGCTGCGGGCCTGCTCGGTGAGGTCCACGGTGAAGCGCTTGAGCGCCTCCTGCCTGCCCATCGCGCTCGGCGCCATGGCGCCGCTGGCCTCGCCCGGGGCGGCGCCGGCGTTGAAGCCGTCGCTGGCCGACAGGCCGTTCTCCGGCGAGGCGCCGACGTACTCGTCGAAGCGCTCGGTGAGCGCCTCGACCTTGAGCTTGGCGAATTCCGCCGACAGCCCGGTGAGGGCATGGCGCAGGCTCGGCGTCTTGAGGATGCCGATCACCAGGTAGCCGGTGCGCACCTGGCTCTCGCCGAACATCAGGCTGCCGTAGACCCAGCCGCGCTCCACCGCCTCCTCGACATGGGAGGACAGGTCGGTGATCGAGGTCGAGCCGCGCGGCAGGCGGTCGAGGGCCTCGGTCAGGTCCTTGGCCAGGCGCGCCGGGTCGATCCCGGACTGGCGGACGATCTGGTGCAGGTCCGAGTCCGGCAACTGGAGGATCTGGTGGAACCAGTGCACCAGCTCGACATAGGGATTGCCGCGCAGCTTGCAGAATACCGTGGCGGCCTCGATGGCCTTGTAGGCCAGGCTGTTCAGCTTGCCGAACAGCGCAACGCGACTGATCTCACTCATGTTCCTTCTCCTTGTGCTCATGCGGCCGCGCAGTGGCGTACTGGCGGGCCAGCAGTAGATCCCTGGCATCCTGGCCGGGATCGCCCAGCCAGGTGTTGAAACCGAGCCGCCCGCCGCCCTGCAGGCCCAGCGGGGGTATTTCCTGGCGTTGCAGGACCAGGTTGACGTCCCAGTCCAGCTCCTCGCCCAGGTATTCGGCGACCCAGGCGGCCAGCTCGACGAAGTGGTCGCCGTCGGGCAGGAAGCGCTGGTACTGATCGAGGTCCAGCGGCCCCAGGCGCAGGCGGAACTTGTGCTGGCGATCCCAGACATGGGTGCCCAGGCAGACGTCCATGCCCAGGCTCGTCGAGTCGACGCCGAGGCGGCTGCGCTCGGGTAGCTCCAGCCACTGGCCGACGTACTCCTCGACCGCCACCGGGACCTCGAAATACTCCGCGAGGATCACCCGCAGGCCGTCCGGGTAGCGGGTCTGCGCGGCGAGGTGGCCGGTGTAGTAGTAGCGCGCGGTGTCCGCCAGCGGCACGCGAGCGCGCAGGCTCGGCATGCCGCGCCCGGACAGCGCGGCGAGGCGTGCCGACCAGTAGTCGTCGTCGATCCGGTCGTGGCTGATCTCCGGTCGCGCCTCCGCCCAGGCCCGGTAGAACAGGGTCAGCAGGCGGTGGTGGAAGACGTCCATGAAGCGCTTGAAGGTCGCATCGTTGACGTTGCGCTGGCGTTCCCGGGCGTATTCGGTGAGGTGCAGCGGTAGCGGCCCGTTGGGCCCGGTGAGGCCGAAGAAGAACTGGTCCAGGCGCGGCGCCGCGTCGGCGCCGGCCTGGCTCACCGAGGCCAGGGTCGAGGGCGCGAAGGTGCAGTCGGGCTTCTGCCCGAGGCGCAGCGGATCGTCCGCCAGCCGCACCGAATGCCCGAGGCGCGGCAGTTGCGGCGACTCGCACTCGATGCGCCGCAGCGCCTGGAAGAAGTCGTAGTCCCAGGGCGCCGCCGCCATCCCGGCGAGCAGGCTCAGAGGTTCGGACGGCTGCCCGGCTTCGCCTGCCATCTCATCACCTCGCCCCGTTCGCCGGTGCGCAGCACCGTCTCGGTAAAGCTGTTGATCGACACGTAGCGTGCCAGGAAGCGCTCGAACACCGCGCCGAGGAGGAACACCCCGGTACCGCGGAACGCGTTCTCGTCGAAGTCCAGGGTAATCTCCAGGCCGCGGCCGAAGACGATCGGCCCGGGCATCGGCAGGCGCCGCGTGCAGGGCTTGCTGCTGACCTCGCGCAGGCCCTCGATCTGCAATTGCAGCGCCGGATCGCCGCTGTCGCCATAGAGCCGCAGCAGTTCGCGCAGGGCGGCGGCGCCCTGGCCGCGCTCGGCCAGCGACAGGTAGTTCAGCGACAGCTGGCTGATCAGCCGCCAGGCGCTGGCATCGTGGGCACGGCTGGCGCGCGGCCGGCTCGGTCCGGCGAGGCAGCGCACCTGCATGACCGGCGCGCTGTCCTCCAGGGTGAAGTCGCTCCTGTGCGCGCCGATCGGCATGAACAGCGGCAGGTCGCGGTTGGTGCACAGCGCGGCGATGCCGAGCTGGCGCAGGTCGTGGCGATAGGGCGCCTGGCTGGCGTCGACCAGGGCGACGAAGGTCTCACTGCCGACATAGGTCGAACGCGGGCCCTTGCGCCGCTGCTTGCTGGACAGCACGCGCGGTTCGCGGCGCACGCTGAAGTAGGCCTGCTCACGACCGTAGCGCGCCGGATCGCGCACCGCGTAGAACGGCTGGAAGGGTTGCTCCGGACCGCTGCCGTGGCCGCTGACCTGCTGCAGCGAATGCACCTCGAAGTCCAGCGGCCGGGTGCGGTCGACGATCACATGGTGCTCGTTGACCCGGTCGGACAGGTGGATGCGGTCGCAGCGACGCGGGAACAGGTTGATCGCCGGGGTGCAGAACGGCACCAGTTGCTCGGCGTCCACCGTGCCCTCCAGGCGCGCGTCGTGCTTGCCGAACAGCACGATCAGCTCCAGTTCCTCGCCGGCGCAGCGACGCAGGGCGCGATTCAGCCCGGAGAACTCGACGAACAGGAAGCGCGCCGGCAGGGCGAAGTATTCCTGCAGCAGGCGGTAGCCCTGGAACGCCCGCGGCACCACCGGCAGCAGCGCGTCCTCGTCGTCGAAGCCGCGCGGCCGCAGGCTGCTCGCCGGCAGGCGCTCGACCCAGGCGTTGTCCGGGGCGCGGACGAACACCGCGCAGGCGTTGCCGAGCAACTGCTCGTAGAGACGATAGGGCTGTTCGTCGGCCCCGTGCAGGTAGAGCGGCAGGGCGTCCAGCGACAGGCTGTGGAACGGAATGCCGGCGCCGCTGCGCAGGCGGATGCGCAGGCCGGCCTTGGCCCGCGGCTCGCTGGCGGCGAGACGCCCGAGCACCGCGGCCGGGTTGCCGAAGTAGTCGGCCTGGGCCACTTCCAGCGGCCACAGGGTCACCGGGTGCGCGGTGCGGTACTCGCAGGCGGTCTGGTCCTCGGGGCCGAGCTGGCCACGCAGGGAGGCCCCGCGCTCGACGCTGAAACCGCTGCTCAGGGCGCCTTCGTTGGGGTCCGGGCGCAACTGCACCACGGTCATCGAGGGGGTCGGCGCCAGGTAGTGCGGATAGGCGATTTCCAGCAGGTTGTGGGTGAAGGTCGGGTATTCCGCGTCGAGCTTCAGCTGGACCCGCGCGGTGAGATAGGCGAAGCCTTCCAGCAGGCGCTCGACATAGGGGTCGGCGCACTCGAAGCCGGACAGCGACAGGCGCCCGGCGATCTTCGGGAATTCCTCGGCGAATTCCGCGGCGCTTTCGCGGATGTGTTGCAGTTCCTGGTTGTAGTACTCGAGCAGGCGCGGGTTCATGCACGCCTCCGCTCGCCCTGGGCGACCCGCACGTGGCCGGTCTCCAGGTCCAGGTTGGTGGTCAGCAGCAGGCGCAGCGGCGCTGGCTCGGCCCAGAGATCGCCCTCGATCTCGAAGCTCAGGGCGTTGTGGTCCATCTCGCCGGGCAGCAGTTGCGCGCGCACTCGCAGCGAAGAACGGATGATGCGCGGCTCGAAGGTGGCGATGGTCTCGGTGAGCAACGCCTCGATGGCATGCACGTCGACGCTCGACGCGGTGTGCCCGGCCAGCGCCGGCAGCCCGTAGTTGAGCACCGAGTTGCCGGCCGGCATGCGCGCCGCCAGGTCGTGGTCGAACAGCGAAGTGGTGTTGAACAGCCACGCCAGGTCGCGCAGCACCGAGGCCTTCAGCTGGCTCAGGGTCAGCACGCGGCGCTCCGCGGCTTCCTTCAGGTTGCCCGGTTCGTCGTCGGTGAGGCGGTCGAGCAGCGACGGCTGCAGGCGCTCCTGGAGGGTCAGCTCGGCCATGTCAGGCGTCCGTCGCCTCGAAGTCCAGGCGGCGCAGGTCGAACAGCGCGGTTTCGCCGGCGTCGGTGACGAACAGCCGCTGGCCGAGCGGCAGGCCGCTGTCCAGCCACTCGGTCTTGCGCCCGAGGCGCGCGGCGTCGTCGCCGTGCTCGACGGTTTCCGCGTAGCGCGCCGGCAACAGCGCGACGGTGGCGCCGCCGTTGGCCAGGGTCAGTTCGGCCGGCAGCCAGACCAGGTCGCGCAGGTCGCTCGGCGCCTCGACCTGGAGGCTGCGCAGGTTGCTCATCGGCAGCCAGGCATAGCGGCCGTTGACGATCACCTCGAGTACCGGGCCGAGCCGGGTGTCGGCGTCGGCCAGCCAGGCGAAGGGCGTCTCGCCGATCCGCCCGGGCACCGCCGGCGCCGCGTCGAAAGCCTGCTCGCGCAAGCCCTGGGCGGCTTCGCCATGGCCCTCGGCGTCCAGGCTCAGGGCCTGCAGCAGCGGGGCGATCCATTCCGCCGGCTGGCCGAGGATCACCGGGGTCAGGCGCCCGGCGAACACCTCGCGGCGCAGCGCCTCGCATTCGATGGCGGTGGAGTAGGTCTGCACCATCGGCAGTGCCGAGGCGTCCAGTTCGCCGACCACCTTGAGCTGGTTCAGCGCCCGCGTCCACTGGCCCATCACCGCCAGCAGCTGGAACAGGAAGATCCGCAGGGTGGCGTTCGACGGCTGGCTGCGCACCTGCTCCTGCAAGGCTTTCAGCGCGTCGTCCAGGCGCCCGGCACGCAACAGTTCTTCGGCGATCATCGCGTTACTTCCCTGTAGCCGGGAGCCCAGGCGCCCGGAACGAGTGAAGGGTCGGACACGGCGCCCGACCCGGTGCAATTGGGTACCTCACGCGGGAGGTCAGGCGGGCGCACCGGCCAAGGCCTGGCGCGGCCAGGCCATGACCGGTGGCCGGCGCATCAGGCCTGTACGTTCTGGCGAATGTTCCAGCCGTACTTGATCGGACCGCCGTCCTTCGCGCCATCGGCCTTCTGCGGCTGGTAGTCGACCTGGACCTGGGCGAAGTTCAGGGTCACGTTCTCGGTCAGGCGGTCTTCGCCGCCGCTGCCGCCGGTGCTCACCGAGGACACCAGGACTTCCTTCAGGGTGATGATCAGGTACTCGACCTGGTTCTCGCCGCCGGCCTTGCGGATGGTCAGCTTCGCCTGCGGATAGTGCTTGCCGCTGGAGCAGGCCATCATCAGGTTGGGCGTGGACTTGTCGATGTACTTGGTGAACGACAGGTCCTGCACGTTGACCTTGCCGGCGCCGCCGCCACCGCCCATGTGCATCGACCCGGACTGGGACATGCCCCAGCTCCATGCCAGCACGTCGATTTCCTCGGCGTGAGTCTTGTCCTTGGACTCACCCTTGACGTCGCCGATCTTGATGAACATATCAACAGCCATCTTTCCTCCCGTGTGGCTCGCGCCACTACGCTATGCAAGCGCCCGCCACCATGGCAGGCGCTGTCGTTGAACGCCTCAGGCCTCTTTGGCCGAAGGCAGCTTGGATACCAGGCGTAGCGATACAGTCAGTCCCTCGAGCTGGTAGTGCGGGCGAAGGAAGAACTTCGAGTTGTAGTAACCCGGGTTGCCTTCGACTTCCTCCACCACCACCTCGGCCGCCGCCAGCGGGTGCTGGGCCTTGGTGGTCTCGGTGGAGTGGGCCGGGTCGCCGTCGACATAGTTGAGGATCCAGTCCTGCAGCCAGCGCTGCATCTCGTCCTTCTCCTTGAACGAGCCGATCTTGTCGCGAACGATGCACTTCAGGTAGTGGGCGAAGCGGCAGGTGGCGAACAGGTAGGGCAGGCGCGCCGCCAGGTTGGCGTTGGCGCTGGCGTCCGGATCGTCGTACTCGGCGGGTTTCTGCAGCGACTGCGCGCCGATGAAGGCGGCGAAGTCGGTGTTCTTCTTGTGCAGCAGCGGCATGAAGCCGTTCTTCGCCAGCTCCGCCTCACGACGGTCGGAAATGGCGATCTCGGTCGGGCATTTCATGTCCACGCCGCCGTCGTCGGTGGGGAAGGTGTGCGCCGGCAGGCCCTGCACCTCGCCCCCGGACTCGACGCCGCGGATCCGCGAACACCAGCCGTAGAGCTTGAAGGAACGGTTGATGTTGACCGCCATGGCGTAGGCCGAGTTGGCCCAGGCGTACTTGCTGCTGTCGGCGCCGTCGGTCTCTTCCTCGAAGGCGAACTCTTCCACCGGGTCGGTCTTCGCCCCGTACGGCAGGCGCGCCAGGAAGCGCGGCATGGTCAGGCCGATGTAGCGGGAGTCCTCGGACTCGCGCAGCGAGCGCCAGCCGGCGTATTCCGGGGTGGTGAAGATCTTGGTCAGGTCGCGCGGGTTGGACAGTTCCTGCCAGGAACCCATGCCCATCACCGTCGGCGAGGCGGCGGAGATGAACGGCGCGTGCATCGCGGCGGAGATCTTCGCCATCTCGCCGAGCAGCTCGACGTCCGGCGGCGACTGGTCGAAATAGTAGTCGCCGACCAGGCAGCCGTAGGGCTCGCCGCCGAACTGGCCGTATTCCTCTTCGTAGAGCTTCTTGAAGATCGGGCTCTGGTCCCAGGTGGTGCCCTTGAACTTCTTCAGGGTCTTGTGCAGCTCCGGCTTGGAGATGTTCAGCACACGGATCTTCAGTTGCTCGTCGGTCTCGGTGTTGTTGACCAGGTAGTGCAGGCCGCGCCAGGCGCTTTCCAGCTGCTGGAAGTCGGCGTGGTGCATGATCAGGTTGACCTGCGCGGTGAGCTTGGCGTCGATCGCCGCGATGATCGACTCGATCGACTTGATCGCGTCGTTGGAGATCAGGCTGGTCTGCTCCAGGGCGTGTTCGGCGAGGGTACGCACGGCGGTTTCCACCGCCTCGCGGGCGCGCTCGGTCTTGGGCTTGAATTCCTGCAGCAGCAGGCTGGCGAACTCGCTGGTCTGCTCGGTGGTGGTCTGGCCCTGGGCCAGGTTCTCGGTGCTCAATTCGGCCATGCTGGAATCCTCTTACGCCTGCGGCTCGTCGTCTTTGGGCTTCGGTGCGCTGGCCAGGGCCTGCAACAGGGCCGGGTCCTTGATCGCCTTCATGATCATGTCCTCGGCGCCGGTCTTGCCGTCCATGTAGGTCAGCAGGTTGGCCAGCTGGGTGCGCGCCTCGAGCAGCTTGTTCAGCGAGTCGACCTTGCGCGCCACCGCGGCGGGGCTGAAGTCGTCCATGCTCTCGAAGGTGATGTCCAGGCTCAGGTTGCCTTCGCCGGTCAGCACGTTCGGCACGTTGAAGGCCACCCGCGGCTTCATCGCCTTGAGCCGGGCGTCGAAGTTGTCCGCGTCGATCTCCAGGAACTTGCGGTCGGCGACCGCCGCCTGGGGCTCGGCGGGCTTGCCGGCGAGGTCCGCCATCACGCCCATGACGAAGGGCAGCTGGACCTTCTTCTCGGCGCCGTACAGCTCCACGTCGTACTCGATCTGCACGCGTGGCGCCCGGTTCCTGGCGATGAACTTCTGACTGCTGGTAGTGCTTCCCATCTCGTTTCTCCCTCGCGCGACGGCGGTTGTTAGCGCCGGCGGAATCGCCCCGGCGGCTTGCAGCGTTGGCCCGGACGGCCGCTAGGCGTTACTCGTTCTCCGGGCCCCGCAGGGTTTCGAACTGAGTGATCCCATCGGGGATGAGATTCCTCACGATTTCGGCGAAGTCCGCCGTCACCAGCGTCTTGGCGCGCTTGAGCAGCACCGGCACCGGGCTCGATGGCTCGTGGCGAACGTAATACTCGAGCAGGCGGTCGAGCTGGCGCAGGACATCCTCGCGGTTGCCGATCTCGCCGCTGGCGCGCGCTGCCGGCACGGCGGCGGCGACAGGCGCTGCGCCGGGCTCTTCGGCGGGGGCCGCTTCGGCGCCCGGCACGACGGATGCGCCGGCGCCCTGCGGGCCGTACAGGTCGAACACCTGGAGGGCCTGGCGAAGCAGTTGGCGAAGGGGGGCGAGGTCGAGGCCCTGGGCCGAGCCGACCCGTTCGGCGACACCGCCCTCGATGGCCAGGGCATGTTCCTGGGCGCCTTCCAGGGCGCGCCGGGTGGCGGCCAGCGCATCGGCGTCGGCATCGGCGAAGGCGCCGGCGATCTGCTCGGGGCTCAGGGTCTCGCTGGCGAAGCGTTGCAGGCCGGCGGCGTTCAGCGCGGCGCGCAGGTTGACCGGGCCGAACGCCCGCGAGCGCACCAGCGGGATCGCCCAGACCAGTTGCAGCAGCGGCTCGGCGACCAGGCCGGTGAGGGCGTTGATGCGGAAGGTGGGGTCGTTGTCGTCATCGGCGTCGAGCAGCGGATAGACCCCGTCCCAGTACTGGTCGAGCAGTTCGCGGACCAGCAACAGGCCCTCGGCGAGCCCGTCCAGGCCGTCGAGGGCGACATTGCTCTGCAGCAGCAGGTTGGCCACCCGCAGGTCCTTGCTGCGGCCGAACAGCTCGCAGGCCAGCGCGCGCACGCGCGGCCACTCCGGCGGTTCGGCGGGCAACACGGCGTCGCCCATCTGCCGCTCGGGCTGGCCCTGGGCGATGCGTTCGAGCTCGAGGAAGGCGGCGTCGTACTCCAGGTCCTCGCCACAGGGCGAGTCCGGGGCTACGGCGGCCAGCAAAACGGGTACATCCAGCACGGTGACGATCTCCCTATCATCGGAGCCGCTACGCGGCCCTCACCTTCGCTTGTAAGATCCACTCCGTCGGATCTTGTAGGAGCCATTGATGAATATCGGATGACTCGAAAGGTTGGCAAAATTCTTGTGGCATGCCGCAATGCTTGTCAAGGAAGGCACAAGGCCACTAGTTGCATGACACCGCAGATCGGACAAATCTTTTAAAGACGTAGGATTAGTCTTTTATAATCCGGTACAACCCGATGTGTCTTCCCGAGGCGACGAAACGCCGGAAAGCCATTGGGCCAGCCTGGATGCGAACCGAAACCCCTCGGGCACGAGGGTGGGCGCCTGGAAGAGCCGGGCGCTGGCAATGCAAGGAGTAGCAATGCCGCTGCGATTGACCATCACCAGCTACCACAAGCTGACCCCCGGTCAGTGTTCGGAAAAGGTACTGGACCAGGGACAGCTGACCATCGGTCGGGGCCCGGACAACGACTGGGTCCTGCCGGACCCGGAGCGCCTGGTCTCCAGCCGCCACTGCACCATCCTCAACCGCGACGGGGTGTACTACCTCACCGATACCAGCACCAACGGCGTGCTGCTGGTCAACGCCGGACATCGCCTGCGCCGCGGCAACAGCGAACCGCTGCAGGACGGCGAGACCGTCCGCCTCGGCGAGTACGACATCCTCGTCCAGCTCGGCCACGACATCGCCCTGCCCGGCAGCGGCAACCCGCAGACCGATCCATTCACCAGCTTCGATGCGCTGATGAGCCGGCAGAACGCCGCCACGGCGCCGGCATTTCCCGAGCCGGCGGCCACCCCGCACCCGGCGGTGGCGGCGCATTTCCAGGGCGGCTCGCCGCTGGATACCAGGCCCGACCTGTTCGACTTCCTCACCCCGCCGCCGCCCGGCGCGGCACCGCGCCCGGACCACGTGCCGGCCGAACAGCACGACTTCCGCCCGCCGGAACCGGTGATCCCGCCACCGCCCGCGATCACTCCGGCGCCAGCGCCCGCTGGCGGCGCGCCGCTGATTCCGGCCGACTGGGACCCGTTCGCCGAGCTGCTCGGCAATACGCCCGCTGCGGGCCCGGCGCCTGCAACGGAACCCCTCGCCACGCCGCTGCCGACGCCGGAGCCGGCACCCCTGGCGATGCCCTTCGCCGACCCCGGGATCACCCAGCAGCCGCCACAGCCACAGCCACAGCCACAGCCACAGCCACAGCCACAGCCACAGCCAGCGAGCGTGGCGCCGCCGACGCCGCCGGCAAGCGCCGCCCCCACGGCCGGCGCCGACCTGCTGCAGGCGTTCCTGCGCGGCGCCGGGATGACCCAGCTGAAGGTCGACCCGGCCGGCGCCGAGGCGCAGATGGAAGCCATCGGCCGCAGCTATCGCGGCCTGGTGGAAGGGCTGGTCGACGTGCTGCGTGCGCGCGCCAGCCTGAAGGGCGAGTTCCGCATGGCGCAGACCATGATCCAGCCGGTGCAGAACAACCCGCTGAAATTCGCGCCGAACGTCGACGAAGCCATGCTGCTCCTGCTGCGCCGCGACAACCAGGCGTTCATGGCGCCGGACCGCGCGGTGGCCGACAGCTTCGAGGATCTCAAGGCGCACCAGCTGGCAGTGATGGCCGGCGTGCAGGCGGCCATCCGCCACCTGCTGGCGCGCTTCGAACCGGCCGCGCTGGAAGCCCGCTTCGGCAAGCCGGCCGGGCTTTCCGGCCTGCTGCCGGGGGCCCGCCAGGCACAGAACTGGGAAAGCTTCACCGAGCTCTACGCGAAGATCCTGCGCGAGGCGGAGGATGACTTCCAGGAGCTGTTCGGCCGCGAATTCAGCCGCGCCTACGAGGAACACAGCGCTCGACTACGGCGTTCCTGACGCCGACGAACACTAGGAGAAACAACGTCAATGAGGACGACACCATGCAGAAACTGATGATCGCGCTGTTCGGGCTGCTGCTCGCCGCCTGCTCGTCCAGCCCGCCGGAAACCCCGCCGACGCGGGTGGTGATCTGGCTCCACGCCGCGCCCAACCTCAACCCGTCCGCCGCCGGCCAGGCGGCGCCGCTGCGCCTGCGGCTGTACGAGCTGAAGAAGGACACCGCGTTCGGCCGCGCCGACTACTTCGCTCTCACCGACAACGCGCCGTCCACGCTCGGCGGCGACCTGGTGGAGCAGGACGAGTTCCTCCTGCGTCCGGGCGAGGAGCGGCGCATCGAGCGCACCCTCGACGAGCAGACCCGCCAGCTCGGCTTCGTCGCCGCCTACCGCGACCTCGACCGCGCCACCTGGCGCCAGGTCCTGGACATCCCGGGGCAACGCACCAGCCATCTCGACGTCACGCTCGGCGCGCAGGCCATCGGCATCGTCGCGCGTCCCGCGCCCTGAACCTTCGGAGTTCCCTATGTCCTGGAATAACCGCGTGGTGTGGTCCGAAGGCATGTTCCTGCGGCCACAGCATTTCCAGCAGCACGACCGCTACCTGGAAACCCTGGTGGATGGCCGCTGCCGCTCGCTCCTGGCGGGTGGCTGGGGCTTCTCCGAACTGAAGCTGGACGACGCCCTGCTGACCCAGGGCAAACTCGCCGTGCTCAGCGCCCGCGGCGTGCTGCCGGACGGTACGCCGTTCAACATCCCCGCCGACGACCCGGCGCCGGCACCGCTGAACGTCGAGGAAAGCCTGCGCGACGGCATCGTCTACCTCGGCCTGCCGCTGAAACGGGTCGGCACCCGCGACACGGCGGAGGAGGGCGAGGCCCTCGGCGGCGCCCGCTACGTCAGCCAGGTGCAGGAAGTGCGCGACGACAACGCCGCCTTCGAGAGCCGCGCGCCGGTGGCCCTGGGCAGCCAGGCGTTCCGCCTGCTGACCGAGCGCGACGGCCTCGGCGAGTACGCCGCGCTGGGCATCGCGCGGGTCCGCGAGAAGCGCGCCGACCAGGCCCTGAGCCTGGACGAGGACTACCTGCCGCCGGTACTCGATATCGCCGCCGCGCCGCCCCTGGCGTCCTTCGCCAAGGAACTGCTGGGCCTGCTCCACCAGCGCGGCGAGGCCCTCGCCGGACGGGTGGTGGCCTCCAGCGCCGGTGGCGCCTCGGAGATCGCCGATTTCCTGCTGCTGCAACTGGTCAACCGCGCCGAGGCGCTCACCGGCCACCTGTCCCGCGTGCGCCCGCTGCACCCGCAGGAGCTGTACCGCGAGCTGGTGGCCCTGGCCGGCGAGTTCTGCACCTTCACCGCCAGCCAGCGGCGTCCCGAGGAGTACCCGGTGTACAACCACGACGACCTGGCCGCCAGCTTCGCCCCGGTGATGCTCGCCCTGCGCCAGGCGCTGGCGACGGTGATCGACGCCAAGGCGATCGCCATCCCGATCGTCGAGAAGGCCTACGGTGTGCATGTCGCCATGCTCAGCGACCGCAACCTGATCGACAACGCCAGCTTCATCCTGGTGGTGCGCGCCGACGTGCCCGGCGAGACCCTGCGCGGGCACTTCCCGCAGCAGGCCAAGGTCGGCTCGGTGGAACACATCCGCGACCTGGTCAACCTGCAGCTGCCGGGCATCGGCCTGCTGCCGATGCCGGTGGCGCCGCGGCAGATCCCCTACCACGCCGGCTCCACCTATTTCGAACTGGACCGCGGCAGCGCGCACTGGAAGCAGCTGACGCACTCCGGCGGCTTCGCCTTCCACATCGCCGGCCAGTTCCCCGGGCTGAACCTGGCCTTCTGGGCCATTCGAGGATAAGCAACGATGTCCCCCATCGACGATCCCTTCGGCACCCCGGCCGGCGGCGGCAACGGAAGCCCGCCCGACGACCGCACCATGATCATGCCGCGCCCCGGCGGTCGCGCGCCGGAACCGGCCAGCGGCCCCCGCGCCGGCGACCCCTACACGCCGCCGCCGATGGCCAGCCTGGCACCGCTGGCCAGCCGGGGCGACGGCCTCAACCCGCTGGAGCAGGCCGCCGGCCCGCTGCTGGCGATGCTCACCCGCCTGCGCAGCACCATCGCCCACCCGGCGCCGGCCAGCCTGCGCGCACAGCTGCTCGGCTACCTGCGCCAGTTCGAGGAGAAGGCGCGCCAGGCCGGGGTCGCCGCGGACGAAGTGATGCTGGCGCGCTACGTGCTCTGCACCGCCCTCGACGAAGCGGTGCTCAGCACGCCCTGGGGCAGCGCCAGCGACTGGGGCAAGCAGAGCCTGTTGATCACCCTGCACAACGAGGCCTGGGGCGGCGAGAAGGTCTTCCAGCTGCTCGAGCACTGCCTGCAGAACCCGCACCAGCGCCTGCATCTGCTGGAGCTGCTGTACCTGTGCACCAGCCTCGGCTTCGAAGGCCGCTACCGGGTCATGCACGACGGCCGCAGCCAGCTGGAGACGCTGCGCGAGCGCACCGCGGCGGTGATCCGCAGCACCCGCGGCGAATACGAGCGCGAGCTGTCGCCGCACTGGCGCGGCCTCAGCGTGATGCGCGACCGCCTTTCGCAATACCTGCCGCCGTGGGTCGGCATCGCCATCGGCCTGGCCCTGCTGCTGGCCCTGCTGTTCGGCCTGCGGATGAAGCTGGCCGCCGACGCCGAGCCGGTGTTCAGACGCATCCACGCCATCGGCGAGATCCCGGTACAGGCCATCGACCGCCCGGCGATCCAGCCGCGGGTGATCGAGCGGCCGCGCCTGGCGCGCTTCCTCGCCGAGGACATCAAGGCCCAGCGGGTGGCGGTGGAAGACGCCGTCGATCGCTCGGTGGTGACCATCCGCGGCGACGAGCTGTTCGCCAGCGCCAGCGCCAGCGTGCGCGACGAGTTCCAGCCGCTGCTGCTGCGCATCGCCGACGCCCTGCGCAAGGTCAAGGGCCAGGTACTGGTCACCGGCCATAGCGACAACCGGCCGATCGCCACGCTGCGCTACCCGTCCAACTGGAAACTGTCCCAGGCCCGCGCCCAGGAGGTCGCCGACCTGCTCGGCGCGACCACCGGCGAAGCCGGCCGCTTCACCGCCGAAGGGCGCAGCGACACCGAGCCGGTGGCGACCAATGCCAGCGCCGAAGGCCGCGCACGCAACCGCCGGGTGGAAATCACCGTATTCGCGGAGGGTGCGCAATGAAAGGCTTCCTCAACTTCTTCACGCGCTGGGTGGTGCCGGTGCTCGGCCTGCTCGCCCTGAGCCTGGTCATCTGGTTCCTCGGCCCGCTGCTGCGCCTGGGCAACTACGAGCCGCTGGCCTCGGCGACCAGCCGCTGGGCGCTGATCGCCCTGCTGTTCCTGGTCTGGATCGGCTTCCGCGTGCTGCGCATCGTGCAGGCCCGGCGCAACGCGGCGAAGGTCATGCAGAGTCTCGCCGAGGTCAGCGCACCGGACGCCGCCAGCGTCGCCACCGCCGAAGAGCTGGCGACCCTCAAGCAACGCATGGACGAGGCCCTGGCCCTGCTCAAGCGGGCCAAGCTGGGCGGCAGCGAGCGGCGCAACCTGTACGAGCTGCCCTGGTACGTGATCATCGGCCCGCCCGGTTCGGGCAAGACCACCGCGCTGATGAACTCCGGCCTGGACTTCCCGCTCGCCGCGCAGATGGGCGCCGGGGCGATCCGCGGGGTCGGCGGCACGCGCAACTGCGACTGGTGGTTCACCGACGAAGCGGTGCTGCTGGACACCGCCGGCCGCTATACCACCCAGGACAGCCATGCCCAGGTGGACAAGGCCGCCTGGCTGGGCTTCCTCGACCTGCTCAAGACCCAGCGCAAGCGCCGTCCCATCGATGGCGCGTTCATCGCCATCAGCCTCTCCGACCTGCTGCTGGGCAGCGACGCCGAGCGCGCCGCCCACGCCCAGGCGATCCGCGCGCGGATCCAGGAGCTGTACCAGCAGCTCGGCGTGCGCTTCCCGATCTACGTGATGCTGACCAAGTTCGACCTGGTGCCGGGCTTCATGGAGTTCTTCGACAGCCTGAACCGCGAGGAGCGCGCCCAGGTCTGGGGAATGACCTTCGCCCTCGACGACGGCAAGAGCGCGGAAGGCCCGCTGGCGGGTTTCGCCAGCGAGTTCGCGCTGCTCGAGCAGCGCCTCACCGCGCGCCTGGTCGAGCGCCTGCAGCAGGAACGCGACCCGGCGCGGCGCGACCTGGTCTACGGCTTCCCGCAGCAGTTCGCCGCCCTGCGCGAGTGCCTCGGCGAGTTCCTCAATGGCGTGTTCAAGCCCAACCCCTACGAGGAACGCCCGCTGTTGCGCGGCCTGTACTTCACCAGCGGAACCCAGGAAGGCAGCCCGATCGACCGCCTGATCGGCAGCATGGCGCAGTCGATGAACCTCGACCGCCAGCACCTGGCGCGGCAGACCGGCACCGGGCGCAGCTACTTCATCGAGCGGCTGTTCCGCGAAGTGGCGTTCGGCGAGCGCGGGCTGGTCGGCACCAACCCGAAGGTCGAGCGCCGCCGCAAGTGGCTGACCATCGGCGCGCTGAGCGCCACCGCGCTGGTGGTGCTGGCGGTGACGGCGGTATGGATCGCCAGCTACCGCGCCAACCAGAGCTACATCGCCGCGGTCGACCAGCGCGTCGACCCGCTGGCGCGCGGCATCGAGTCGCTGAGTCCGGCGCAGCGCGACGTGCTCGCCGTGCTGCCGCAGCTCAACGCGGTGCAAAACCTCGCCAACGACGCGCCGGGCTGGGCCGAAGGCTACGGGCTGTACCAGGGCGACATGCTCGGCGAGGAGTCCGCCAGCGTCTACCGCAAGCTGCTGATCGCGGTGTTCGCCCCGCGCCTGGTGACCCGCATCGAGGAACAGCTGCGCTCCGGCGGCAGCAGCGACTTCCTCTACGAGGGCCTGAAGGCCTACCTGATGCTCGGTAGCCCCGACCACTACGACGCCGACTTCATCAAGGCCTGGATCAGCCTCGACTGGGAACGCAACCTGCCGCGCGACCTCTCGCCGGAACAGCGCCAGGCGCTGCACGCGCACCTCGACGCGTTGCTCGAGCGGCGGCCGCCGTCGGCGCGCCTGGACCAGGACCTGGTCGAGGACCTGCGCCGCCAGTTGCAGCAACTGCCGGTGGCGCAGCGGGTCTACGACCGGGTCAAGCGGCAGAGGCTGCCCAAGGACGTGCCCGACTTCCGCATCAGCGACGCCGCCGGCCGCGACGCGCCGCTGGTGTTCGCGCGCAAGAGCGGCAAGCCGCTCACCGACCCGCTCAGCGGCTTCTTCACCTACCGCGGCTACCGCGAGGTGTTCCTCACCGCCAGCCTCAGCCAGGCCGGCACCATCGCCGAGGAACAGTGGGTGCTCGGGCGCAACCTGAACGATGCCGGCGACGCCGCCAACCTGGCCCTCGACGTGCGTCGCCTGTACTTCCAGGACTACCTGCGGCAGTGGGACGACCTGCTCGCCGACCTCACCGTGGTGCCGATCACCAACGTCACCCAGGCCGCCGACGTGCTGCGCATCCTTTCCGGACCGACCTCGCCGTTCCGCAAGCTGCTCGAGGCGGTGGCCCGCGAGACCGACCTGCAGAAAGGCGACCGGCTGGTCGCCGCGCAGGTGAAGAAGGCCGCCGACGGCACCGTGGACAAGCTCAAGCAGCGCCTCGGCTCGCTGGTCGGCCAGGAAGAGGAGGGCGTCCGCGAACAGCCGCAACAGGCCGACAGCGACCCGATCAGCGCGCACTTCGCCGAACTCAACAGCCTGGTCAGCAAGGGCGAGGGCGACAACGAGCCAGCGCCGATCGACAGCCTGCTGGAGGACATGAACACCCTCTACGTACAGGTCAGCGCCATGGCCGGAGCCAGCGGCGACTCGCTGCTCGGCGACGCCAAGAACCAGGTGGCCGCCGCCGCCTCGCGCGTGGCTCTGAGCGCCGAGCGCCAGCCGCCGGTGGTCCAGGGCCTGGTGAAGAAGGTGGTCAACTCCACCACCAGCAGCATGATGGGCAGCGTGCGCAACCAGCTCAACGCGGCGTGGATCAGCGACGTGGTCAGCGTCTACCGGCAATCCCTGGCCGGGCGCTACCCGATCGCCGCCGGCAGCTCGCGCGACGCCACCCTGGAGGACTTCGGCCACTTCTTCGGGGCCGGCGGGGTGATGGACAGCTACTTCCGCCAGTACCTGCAACCCTACGTCGACACCTCCGCCAGCACCTGGCGCTGGCAGCCCGGCGCGGCGCAGAAGCTCGGCATCAACCCCGGCGTGCTGCACACCTTCCAGCGCGCGGCGGCGATCCGCGACGCCTTCTTCCGCTCCGGCGGCATGCAACCGACGGTGCGCTTCGAGCTCAAGCCGGTGACCATGGACGCGGCGATCAGCCAGTTCATCCTCGACCTCGACGGCCAGCAACTGACCTACGACCACGGCCCGAGCCGCCCGGTGGCGATGCAGTGGCCGAGCGCCAACGGCCTCGGCGTGGTCCGCCTGACCGTGACGCCGCCGCCCAGCAGCGGCCGCTCCGGGCTGACCCTGGAAGGCCCCTGGGCCTGGTTCCGCCTGCTCGACCAGTCGGACCTGGAGCGCGGCAACTCGCCGGACCGCTTCACCCTGCGGCTGCGCATCGACGGCTCCAGCATCGCCTGCGAACTGCGCGCCAGCAGCGCCTTCAACCCCTTCAAGAGCCGGGTCGTGTCCGGTTTCAGCCTCCCGGAGCGCCTTTGAACAGCGTCGGTTTCTACGGCAAGCTGGCCGGCCGCGGCGACTTCGTCAGCCGCGGCCTGCCGAACACCTTCGTCGAGCCCTGGGACGCCTGGCTGGCCAGCGGCATGCGCGCCAGCCAGGACGAACTCGGCGCGGCCTGGCTCGACGCCTACCTGACCAGCCCGCTGTGGCGCTTCGCCATCGCCCCCGGCCTGCTCGGCGACGATGCGGTGGCCGGAGTGGTGATGCCGAGCATCGACCGGGTCGGCCGCTACTTCCCGCTCACCGTGGCCTGCCTGCTGCCGGCGAACGCCGACCTCGGCGCGCTGGTCGGCGGCGACGACGGCTGGTTCGAGCAGGTCGAGGGCCTGCTGCTCTCCACCCTGGAACCGGAAGCCGAGGTCGAAGCCTTCGAGCAGGCGGTGGCGCAGCTCCCGGCGCCGCCCTGCGGCCCGCGCATCGAGCAGTCGCTGATCAGCGGCAACCTGCTGCGCAGCGAGGCGGTGACCCCGGCACAGCGCCTCGCCGCACTGGCCCAGCACGCCTGCGACGGCGCCAGCCACTGGTGGGGCCGCGGCTCGGCGCGGATTTCCGCAGGCCTGATGCGCTACCAGGGACTGCCGCCGGCGCCGGCGTTCGGACGTTTTCTCACCGGCGAGGGCGAGGTGATCCCGCTCTTTCCCGGCATACCCGGTTAAGGACAACTGATGGTGCCCAACTCAGTCAGCTACTACAGATCGGCCAGCTACAGCCACGTCGGCATGGTCCGCAAGGTCAACGAGGACGCCAGCCTCGACGCCCCCGAGTCCGGGCTCTGGGTGGTCGCCGACGGCATGGGCGGCCACGCCGCCGGCGACTTCGTCAGCAGCCTGATCGTCGACACCCTGCGGCGCATCCCCGCCGCCTCCTCGCTACCGGCCTACGTCGGCGCGTTGCGCACCGGCCTGGCCCAGGTCAACGAGCGGGTCCGCCAGGAGGCCGGCCTGCGCGGCGTCAGCGTGATGGGCAGCACCCTGGTGCTGCTCGCCGCGCGCGGCAACCAGGCAAGCTGCCTGTGGGCCGGCGACAGCCGCCTGTACCGCCTGCGCGGCGGCGTGCTGGAAGCCATCTCGCGGGACCACAGCTACGTCCAGGAACTGCTCGACAACGACCTGATCAGCGAGGACGAGGCGCGCCACCATCCGCGCGCCAACGTGGTCACCCGCGCGGTCGGCGTGCACGAGCGACTGGAGCTCTCGGAAGCCGCGCTGCACGTGCTGCCCGGCGACAGCTTCCTGCTCTGCAGCGACGGCCTCAACAAGACCGCCGACGACAGCGAACTGCGCGACGTGCTCGGCCACAGCGATCCCTACGCGGTGGTGCGCAGCCTGGTCCACCTGGGCCTGACCCGCGGCGCCCCGGACAACATCACGGCCCTGGTGGTCAGGGCCTTCTGAGACGGACATGGACATAGAACTTCCGGGTTTCGACATCGAACGCGAACTGGGCGAAGGCGCCATGGCCACGGTCTACCTGGCCACCCAGCGCTCGCTGCAACGCAAGGTGGCGCTCAAGGTCATGGCCGCGGCGCTGGCCGCCGACCCGAGCTTCGCCGAACGCTTCCTGCGCGAAGGTCGGACCCTGGCGCGGCTGTCGCACCCGAACACGGTGACCATCCACGACATCGGCAACGTCGGCAGCTGCTACTACATGGCCATGGAGTACCTGCCCAACGGCACGCTCAAGGAGCGTATCCAGCAGGGCCTCGATCCCGAGCTGGGCCTGGCCTACGTGCGGCAGGTGGCCGCCGCGCTCGGCTACGCGCACTCCCAGGGCCTGGTGCATCGCGACGTGAAGCCGGCCAACATCCTGTTCCGCGCCGACGGCACCGCGGTGCTCTCGGACTTCGGCATCGCCAAGTCGATCGAGGACAATACCCAGTTCACCCAGGTCGGCTTCGCCGTCGGCACCCCCAGCTACATGAGCCCGGAGCAGGCCCGCGGCCAGGAGATCGACGGCCGCGCCGACCTCTACGCGCTGGGCGTGGTGCTCTACGAGATCCTCACCGGCAAGCTGCCCTACAACGGCAAGGATTCGCTCTCCACCGCCCTGGCCCACCTCACCGAGCCGCTGCCGGAACTGCCGATCGAGCAGGGCCGCTACCAGGACATCCTGCGCCAGTTGCTGGCCAAGGACCCGGCCGAGCGCTTCCCCACCGCCGGCGCGCTGATCGCCGCCCTCGACCGCCTGGCGCCGAGCGCCCTGGAAGCCACCCAGATCCGTCCGCTGGCGACGCCGCAGGGCTCGCCGCGAGCGACCGACCCGCCGCCGGCCGGGCCCGCGCCCATGCCGCCCGCCGACCTCGGCGGCCTGCAACCGGTGTCGATCCAGTTGCCGCCGGTCACGCCCAGCGCCGGCGGCGCCACGCCGCCTCCACCTCCGCCGTCGCAAGCGGCGAAACCGCCATCGCCCCCGCCGCCTCCGTTGCCGCCGGCGAAGCCACGTGCCGGCGGCAGCCGCACGCCGCTGATCGCCGCCGCCGCGGCCGCCGTGCTCCTGGCGATCGGCGGCGGCGCCTGGTGGCTGCTGGGCTCGGGCGACGCGCCGAACGCTGCCGATCCAGCGCCGCTGGGACAGACGCCGACGGACAAGCCGCCGCAGCAGACTCCGATGGCCGACGCCGAACAGGACGGCGGCGAGCGTCCGCTGCTGATGCCGGGCAAGAAGACCCTGTTCCAGCGCGTCCTGACCAAGCCCGGCGCGGCCATCTCCGCCGAGGCTGGCGGCCCGCCCCGGGCCGGCGCGGTGCCGGCCTTCTCGGTGCTCTACGTGTACGCCCGCAAGCAGGTCGGCGGCAGCCCCTGGCTGCGCGTCGGCGCCTCGAGCAACGGCGCGGGCGACGGCTGGCTGCCGGCCAGCGCGGTGAGCGACTGGAAGCAGAGCCTGGTGCTGAAGTTCACCGAACGCTCCGGCCGCGCGCCGGTGATGTTCCTCAACAGCGCCGAGCAGGTCGAGCGCCTGCTCGGCGATACCCGCGCGGCGCGCGACACCCTGACCCAGGCGGTGGACCACGAGGGCGATCCGCAGGTGGTCGCGGTCGAGCCCAACGACCGGGCGATCCCCCAGGACCAGTTCTACCTGCTGCCGATCTTCGATTCGAAGGAGAGCTTCGACGCCGACGGCCAGCCGGCGCAGTTGCTGGAGGTCGCCTCGATCGACCCCGGCGGCAGCGCCGCGGCACCCCAGGCGCCGGGCCAGGCCGGGCAGGGCGGCGCCAGCGGCGCGGCGAGCGACACCTTCCGCACCGGCATCGTCCTGGTGGTGGACACCTCGGTGTCGATGCAGCCCTACATCGACCGCGTGCGCGAGGTGATCGATGGCCTGCAGCGGCAGATCGGCGAGCGCGGCGACCTGGACAAGGTCAGCTTCGGCCTGGTCGGCTTCCGCAACAACACCGACAAGACCCCCGGTCTGGAATACGTCAGCAAGACCCTGGTGCCGCTGCAACCGGGCAACGACGCACAGCGCTTCGCCGAGCTGAGCAGCCAGGTGCGCGCCACCGACGTCTCCAGCCACTCGTTCAACGAGGACGCCTTCGCCGGGATCATGCAGGCGGTCGACGAAATGGACTGGTCGCCCTACGCCGGGCGCGTGGTGCTGCTGGTCACCGACGCCGGCGCGCTGCGCAAGAACGACCCCCTCGGGCGCACCCAGATGAACGAGGCCGAGGTCCGCCAGGCGGCGCTGCGCAAGGGCGTGAAGATCTATGCCCTGCACCTGCGCACCCCGGCCGGGAAGAACAACCACGGCTACGCCGAGCAGCAGTACCGCAGCCTCACCGCCGACGCCAACCCGAAGATCGCCGACCTCTACATCCCGGTGGCCGGCGGTGAGGTGAACGCCTTCGGCAACACGGTGAAGGAGATCGGCACGGTGTTCGCCGACCTGGTCCACGACGCCGGCAACCGCAAGCCGCAGGCGCCGCGCTTCGACGCCGCGCCGAGCGTGGCGAGCAAGTCGGCGGCCATCGGCTACGCCATGCAGATGGAATTCCTCGGCCGCCGCGACCCGGTGCGCGCGCCGCAGGTCGTCACCGCCTGGACCGCCGACCGCGACCTGACCAACCCGGCGCTGCCGGCGTTCCAGGTCTGCGTGCTGCTGAGCAAGCTGCAACTCAACGAATTGCAACAGTCGCTGAAACTGATCGTCGACGCGGCCAAGCGCACCCAGACCTCGCCCAAGGACTTCTTCCAGGAGATCGCCAGCGCCAGCGCCTACATGAGCCGCGACCCGGCGCAGCTGGTGAAGGGCAGCAACCTGGCGCAGAGCGGCGTGCTCGGCGAATACCTGGAAGGCCTGCCGTACCGCAGCAAGTCGCTGAACATGACCCAGGACCTCTGGTTGTCGCTGAGCGTCGCCGAGCAGGAGGACTTCATCGACGAGCTGGAGTCGAAGATCCGCCTCTACGAAACCTTCCACAACGACGTCGCCAACTGGGTCCGGTTCGGCGACGCCGACGCCGGCGACGCGCTGTACCGCGTGCCGCTGTCGACCCTGCCATGATCCTGCGCCTGCATGAGGTCGCCCGCAGCCACGGCGCCGGCCGCCAGCGCTACCGCCTGCGGGTGCCGGCGCTGGAGTTGCGCGCGGGTCGCCAACTGGCCATCGTCGGCCCCAGCGGCTGCGGCAAGAGCACCCTGCTCGACCTGCTGGCGCTGGCCCTGGCGCCGGACCCGGGCGGGCGCTTCGAATTCCTCGCCGGGGAGCGCCCCCAGGACATCGCCGCGCTCTGGCGCGACGGCCGCCAGGACCGCTTGGCGACGCTGCGCCGGCAGCACTGCGGCTACGTCCTGCAAAGCGGCGGGTTGCTCGAGTTCCTCGATGTGCGGCGCAACATCGGACTGCCCTGCGCGTTGCTCGGCGCCCCGTCCGCCGAGCGCGTGCAGACGCTGGCCGAGCGACTGGAAATCGGCGACCAGCTGGACAAGAAACCGGCGGCGCTATCGGTCGGCCAGCGCCAGCGGGTCGCCATCGCCCGCGCCCTGGTGCATGCGCCGCGCCTGTTGCTGGCCGACGAACCGACCGCGGCGCTCGACCCGCTGAACGCCGAACGGGTGATGCGCCTGCTGGTGGAGCAGGCCCGCGAGCGCGGCGCCTGCACCGTGGTCGCCACCCACGACGAGCGCCTGGCCCGCGCCGCCGGCCTGGAGGTCCTGGCCATCCGCTGGCAACGCGAGGCCGACGACAGCGTCGGCGCCTGCCTCGAGGATGCCGGCTGATGCGCGCCGGGCTGCTGCTCTCGCTGGCCTGGGCCGACTATCGCGGCGAGGCGCGCCTGTCGCTCTGCGCGATCTTCGCCCTGGCGGCGGTGATCACTCCACTGCTGGTGCTGTTCGGCCTCAAGTACGGCCTGGTCGGTACCCTCACCGAACGCCTGGAACGCGCGCCTTCGGTGCGCGAGATCATTCCGGTCGGCGGCGCCCGCTACCGCGCCGGGGAGATCGCCGCCCTGGCCGCACGCGCGGACGTCGCCTTCGCCGTGCCGCGCACCCGGCAGATCGCCGCCAGCGCCGACCTCAGCGGTGGCGGCGAGACCGTCCTCAGTGTCGAGATGATTCCCAGCGCCGCCGGCGACCCGCTGCTGGCCGGCCTGCAGCAACCCGACCGGCCGACCCGCGTGGTGCTCAGCCACGGCGCCGCGGAAAAGCTCGGCGCCCAGCCTGGCGAGCGCATCGTCGCGCGCATCGGCCGACGCATGGACGGCCAGGCACAGAGCCAGCGCCTGGAGCTGGAAGTACTGGCGGTGCTGCCGCAGGAACGCTTCGCCCGCGACGCGCTGTTCGCCCCGCTGGCCCTGCTGGAAGCCGCCGAGGATTACCGCGACGGCCGCGCCGTGCCCGCCTACGGCTGGCCGGGGAAGGCCGGCGGAGCACCGCGCGAACGCATCTACCCGGGCTTCCGCCTGTATGCCCGCGACCTCGACGCGGTGGAAGGGCTGCGCCGGCATTTCGTCGCCAGCGGTGTGGAAGTCGCCACCCAGGCCGAGGCCATCGCCCAGGTGCGCAGCCTCAGCCGCAACCTCGGACTGGTGTTCTGGATCGTCGCCGCGCTGGCCATCGGCGGCGCCTTCGCCGCCATCGCCGCCAGCAGCCTGGCCGCCGTCGAGCGCAAGCGCCGCGCCCTGGCGGTGCTGCGTCTGCTGGGCTTCCCGACCGCCGCGCTGGTCGGCTTCGTCATGCTCCTGGCGCTGTTCAGCGCCGTCTTCGGCCTGTTCCTCGCCGGGCTGCTGTACGCCGCCACGGCCGGCGCGCTGAACCACCTGTTCGACAACCAGAGCGGCGAGTTCGTCTGCCGCCTGCTGCCCAGCCACTTCCTGGCGGCGCTGCTCGCCACGCTGCTGTGCAGCGTGCTGGCCGCCGCCAGCGGCGGCTGGCGCGCGGCGCGGATCGAAGCCGCAGAGGGATTACGCGATGTTTGAGAAAGCCATTCTTCCGCTCGCCCTCGGCGCCTGCCTGGGGTTCGCCGCGCCGGCCTGGGCCGAAGGCGACTCGCCGGACAATCCCAGGCCGCTGGCCGACGACGTCGCCCTGCCGCTGCCGTGCGGCGGCGAGATGGTCTTCCGGCATGTCTACGTACTCGCCGAAGGCGCCCTCGACGATCGCGAGGTCAACCTCGGCTACGCCTTCAACGAAGGCGAGGCGGGCTACCAGCAGTCGTTCATCTCCGGCTACCGGCGCGACTACGTGAACGGCCAGTTCAGCCTCGCCGACCTGGCACCGGCCTGGCAGCAGAAGCTCTCCGCCAGCCTGCCGAAGCCCGCCGCCGGCACCCCGCTGAAGCCGATGCTGTACTTCATCGGCAAGTACGAGGTGACCGCCCGCCAGTACGCCGCGGTGATGAGTCAGGCCGCCGCGCTCGCCGGCCAGGGCGAGGCGCCGGCCTGCGACGTGCCGAGCGGGATGGCCGCGCGCCTGCCCAAGGTCGACCTCTCGCGCTTCGACGCCGAACGCTTCGGCGCGGTGTACAGCGCCTGGCTGCTGAAGAACCACCCGGACCTGCTGCCGGTCAGCGGCCGTGGCAAGAATCCCGAGGACGGCGGCACCGGTTTCGTCCGTCTGCCCACCGAGGTCGAGTGGGAGTTCGCCGCGCGCGGCGGCCAGGCGGTCAGCCGCCAGGAGCTGGAAGGCCGGCTGTTCCCGCGCAAGGTCGAGGGCAGCGACCAGGAAGGCCCGCTGGCCGACTGGGCGGTGTACAACCAGGTCGCCGGCGGCACCGGCCAGGCCGCGCGGCTGCTGCCGGTGGGGATGAAGCGGCCGAACCCGCTGGGCCTGTACGACGTGATCGGCAACGCCGCGGAGATGGTCCAGGAGTCCTTCCAGCTGGTCCACGCCGGTCGCCGGCAGGGCACTTATGGCGGTTTCGTGGTGAAAGGCGGGAACTATCTCGAAGGCGAGATGACTCTATTCACCGGGATGCGCCGCGAATATCCGCTGTTCGCCGCCGACGGCAGCGAACAGCGCAACGCGACCACCGGTTTCCGCGTCGCCATCGGCGCGCTGTCCGCGCCGCGCTCGCGCTATCCCGAGCTGTTCGCCCAATGGCAGAAGGAAGGCCGACTAGCGGCATTGACCGATGCCATCGATGACGCTCAAGATCCCACCAAGCAATTGGACGGAATCATTGCCGCCACCCGCGACCCGCAGATGCAGGCGCAGTTGGCCCAGATAAACGAGGAACTCAAGCGTAACGTTTCGTTGATCGCCCGGCAGCGCGAAGAAGCCGCCGGAAACCTGATACAGTCGGCGGCACTGGTCGCCGAGACGATCAACAACTACAACATACGCCTGACCAACCTCAAGAAGGACAGGGAGAAAGCCGTGGCAGCCAGGGATCAGGCGACCGCCCAACTCTATGCCGGCGCCATCGCCAACGGGCGCAGCGCCCTCGACGGCGCATTGGCCATCTACATCGACAACCTCGCCACCGGCACCCGTTACACCGACGCGGTGATCCAGGCGCAGTTCCAGCGCATCCAGGAAGAACTCAATCGCAACCCGGTTCTGGGCAAGAGCCTGGTCAAGCGCGCGACCCTGTTCGTCAAACACGTCGGAGATTATCGCCAGCAGCACCGGGCCGAGCCGGAGGCGGTATTGAAGGAATTGCTCGCGTCCAGCGGGCGTTGAAGGAGCTCCGTCCGGCACCTCTCGGCAGCCGGACGGTTCGTCAAACCAGGAGTGAGATGCAATGAGCCAACCCAGCGAAAACCGTTTGATCACCTCGGCGCGCTACGCGCTCTGCCTGTTGACCGCCAGCGGCGTGCTGCTCAGCGGCTGCGCCAGCAGCGGCGTAGGCTCGGTCGCCCAGACCACCCGCGCGGAGTACTACCCGTCCTGCTACGAGCCGGTGGGACACCTGCGCAGCACCGATAACGCGGTGCGCAACTCGGCCATCACCGGCGCCATCACCGGCGGCCTGCTGGGCGGCCTGGCCGGCGGCCTGGCCAGCGACGAGAACCGTGGCCGCAATGCCGCCCTCGCCGCGGCCGGTGGCGCCCTGGCCGGCGGCGCGGCGGGCTACTACATGGAGAAGCAGAAGCAGATCAGCGACGACCGCGCGCGCATCGGCTCCTACGGCACCGACGTCGACCGCAGCACCGTCGAGATCAACCGCAGCGTGGCCTACGCCAAGTCGGCGCAGAGCTGCTACCAGAGCCAGTTCAAGGCCCTGCTCGACGGCCGCAAGAACAAGTCGATCAACGAGGCCGAAGGGCGCAAGCGCCTGGCCGAGATCGTCAGCGGCCTGCAGGAGACCAACGCCCTGCTGGTCGCCGCCAACGGCCGCGCCGGCGAGAACATCAGCAACTACACCCAGGCCTACGAGAAAGACCTGCAGCAGGTCGGCGTACCGCGCGCCGAGGTGACCAAGGTCGCCGAGGCCGAGAACCGCGCCAGCACTACGAAAGGTGGCAACAAGCCCAAGACCGGCAGCAATCCCAAGGTGCCGAAGGAAGCGGTCGCCACCGAGCAGACCATCCGCAAGGCCCAGGACGCGCAAAGCGAAGGCAACAAGGTGGCCTCCCAGGGCCAAGGCATGATCCGGGAAGTCTGCAACAGCCCGGACATGGGCGACTGGGCGCCGCCGAGCTGCGCCAAGGCCTGATCGGCCTCGCTACGGCAGAACGCGACGGCGACCTCCGGGTCGCCGTTGTCGTTGATGGGTGGGTAATCCGCCGATACTCCGCCCTACCCGAATCCTGCTCGTCGGGGAAAACGCTAGAACAGCGCCATCTGCGCCCCCGGCACGGCGAACCGGCTGCAATCCAGCCCGAATCCCGTGCGCCGGTCCAGCCCGAGGCGCTTCAGCGCCACCGCGAAACGCTGCGCCAACAGGTCGGCGAACGGCCCCTGGCCGCGAAAGCGGTGGCCGAAGCGGCTGTCGTAGACCTCGCCGCCACGGCATTGGCGGACCAGGCTCATCACATGCTCGGCACGCTGCGGGTAGTGCGCCGCCAGCCATTCCTCGAACAGCGGGCCGACTTCGCGCGGCAGGCGCAGGAGCATGTACGCGGCGCTGCGCGCGCCAGCGTCCCGCGCCGCCTGGAGCAGGCGCTCCAGCTCCATGTCGTTGACCATCGGGATCATCGGCGAGCAGAGCACGCCCACCGGGATGCCGTTGCCGCTGAGCGTGCGGATCGCCCGCAGCCGCGCCGACGGCGCCGCCGCGCGCGGTTCGAGAATGCGCTTGAGCTCGTCGTCGAGGGTGGTCAGGCTGATCATCACCGCCACCAGGTTCTGCTCGGCCAGCTGGCGCAGCAGGTCGAGGTCGCGAAGGATCAGCGAGCCCTTGGTGACGATGGTCAGCGGATGACGGAAGCGCAGCAGCACCTCCAGCACCTGGCGGGTCAGGCGGCGTTCGCGTTCCAGCGGCTGGTAGGGGTCGGTATTGGCGCCCAGGTTGATCGGCGCGCAGCGATAGCCGGGCTTGCTCAGTTCCTGCTCCAGGGCGCTGGCGACGTTGCTCTTGGCGATCAGCCGGGTCTCGAAATCGATCCCCGGCGAGAGGTCCCAGTAGGCATGGCTGGGCCGCGCATAGCAGTAGATGCAGCCATGCTCGCAACCACGGTAGGGATTGATCGAGCGATCGAAAGGAAGGTCCGGCGACTGGTTGCGGGAGATCACCGTGCGGGCGATCTCCTCGCGCACCTCGGTGAGCTGGATCGGCGGCACGTCCTGCTCCCAGCCATCGTCGAAGGCCTCGCTGTGGGTAGGGGCGAAGCGGTTGAGGGGGTTGCTGGCGGTACCGCGACCGCGCGGGGGCAGGGGAGCGCTCATGAGGGAAACCCGGCGAAATACTGTATATGGATACAGTATCGCACCGGGCCCCGGCGCACAGCCATCGCCGCCGGTCGGCGGCGAGCGGTCAGGCGTCGGGCTTTTTCTTCAGCTTGGGATTGGGGAAGAACTGCACCGACTGCACCTTCGGGTTGGCCGGCTTCGGCGCGTTCCGGTTGACCCGCGTACCCAGTTCCTTCGGGATCGACTGGCCCTGGGCGTTGAGCGTGTCGGCGTAGCCGCAGGCCACGCATTCGCGGTGCGGCACGCCGTCCTCTTCCCACATCTGGATCTTGTCCTGTTCGCTGCACGCCGGGCAGACCGCCCCGGCGATGAAGCGCTTCCTGGTGATCACCGGGCTCATGCGGCCTCCCCGACCAGCCCGGAGTGACGCAGCAGTGCGTCGATGGACGGCTCGCGACCGCGGAAGTCGACGAACAGCAGCATCGGCTCCTGCGAACCGCCGCGGGCCAGGATCGCCTCGCGGAAGGCGCGGCCGGTATCCGGGTTGAACACGCCGTCTTCCTCGAAACGCGAGAAGGCATCGGCGGACAGCACCTCGGCCCACTTGTAGCTGTAGTAACCGGCCGCGTAGCCGCCGGCGAAGATGTGCGCGAAGCTGTTGGCGAAGCGGTTGTACGCCGGCGGGCGCATCACCGCCACTTCGTCGCGGATGCCCTCGAGCACCTGCAGCACGCTGCGGCCGTCGCCGTGGGTGGCGTGCAGCTCGAAGTCGAAGAGGGAGAACTCCAGCTGGCGGACCATCATCATCCCGGACTGGAAGTTCTTCGCCGCCAGCATCTTCTCCAGCAGGTCCTGCGGCAGCGCCTCGCCGGTCTCGTAGTGGGCGGAGATCAGCGCCAGGCCTTCCGGTTCCCAGCACCAGTTCTCCATGAACTGGCTGGGCAGCTCGACGGCGTCCCAGGCCACCCCGTTGATCCCGGAGGCGGCGGCATGCTCGACGCGGGTCAGCAGGTGATGCAGGCCATGGCCGAACTCGTGGAACAGGGTGGTGACCTCGTCGTGGGTCAGCAGCGCCGGCTTGCCGTTCACTGCCGGGGTGAAGTTGCACACCAGGTAGGCCACCGGGTCGATCAGCCGGCCCCGGGCGTCGCGCCGGCGGTCGCGGGCGCCGTCCATCCAGGCACCGCCGCGCTTGTTGGCGCGGGCATAGAGGTCGAAGTAGAAGCGGCCGACGTGCTCGCCGTTCTCGAGGATCTCGAACAGGCGCACGTCGGCGTGCCAGCGCTCGAAATCGTGCAGCTCGCGGATCTGGATGCCGTAGAGGCGCTCGACGATGGCGAACAGGCCGGCAAGCACCTTGTCCACCGGGAAGTAGGCGCGCAGCGCCTCCTGGGACACGCTGTAGCGCGCCTCGCGGAGTTTCTCGGCGTAGTAGCCGGCATCCCAGCTCTGCAATTCGGCGCAGCCCTGCTCGGCGGCGTAGGCGCGCAGCTGCTCCAGGTCGCGGGCGGCGAACGGCTTGCTGCGCACCGCCAGGTCGCGGAGGAAGCTGAGCACCTGGTCGCCGGACTCGGCCATCTTGGTCGCCAGCGACAGCTCGGCGTAGTTGGCGAAGCCGAGCAGGCCGGCCAGCTCCTGGCGCAGGTCGAGGATCTCTTCCATCACCGGACCGTTGTCGTTCTGTCCGGCGTTCGGGCCCTGGTCGGAGGCGCGGGTGCAGTAGGCCGCGTATACCTCTTCGCGCAGGGCGCGGTCATCGGCATAGGTCATCACCGCGTAGTAGCTGGGGAACTCCAGGCTGATCAGCCAGCCGTCCAGACCCTTGGCCTCGGCGGCCTGCTTCATCTGGGCCTTGGCCGAATCGGTCAGGCCGGCCAGCGCGGCTTCGTCGGTGACATGCTTGGTCCAGGCCTGGGTGGCGTCGAGCAGCTGGTTGGAGAAACGGCTGCCCAGCTCGGACAGGCGCGACTGCACCTCGGCGTAGCGCTTCTGCTTGTCCGCCGGCAAGTCGATGCCGGACAGGCGGAAGTCGCGCAGGGCATGTTCGAGGATGGTTTTCTGGGCCACGTCGAAGCCGGCCGCCTCGGGGCTTTTCGCCAGCGCCTCGTAGGCCTCGAACAGGGCGCGGTTCTGCCCCAGCTCGGTGGAGTAGGCCGACAGCTCCGGCAGGCAGGCCTCGTAGGCCTCGCGCAGCTCGGCGCTGTTGCACACCGCGTTGAGGTGGCTGACCGGACTCCAGGCGGCGCCTAGGCGGTCGTTGAGTTCGTCCATCGCCAGCACCAGGCCCTTCCAGGTCGGCTGCTCGCGCTGGGTTTCCAGCAGGCGGGCGATGGCGGCGCGGTTATCGGCGAGGATCCGCTCGATGGCCGGCTTCACGTGTTCCGGGCGAATGGAGGAGAAAGGCGGCAGGTCGTAGGCCTGCAGAAGGGGATTCGCGCTCACGTTGGCAACCTTGGCTAAGGAAATACCCGACCATCTTAAATACAATCGGCGGCATCCGCAGCCTGAGGAAAACTATCGTGACCATTCGTTCCTACCAGGGCAAGACGCCACTGCTCGGCGAGCGGGTCTTCGTCGATCCCTCGGCCGTGCTCGTCGGCGACATCGAGATCGGCGCCGACAGCTCGGTCTGGCCGCTGGTGGTGATCCGCGGCGACATGCACCGCATCCGCATCGGCCAGCGCAGCAGCATCCAGGACGGCAGCGTGCTGCACATCACCCACGCCGGTCCCTTCAACCCGGACGGTTTTCCGCTGAGCATCGGCGACGAAGTGACCGTCGGGCACAAGGTCCTGCTGCACGGTTGCAGCATCGGCAACCGGGTGCTGGTGGGGATGGGCTCGATCGTCATGGACGGCGCGGTGATCGAGGACGAAGTGATCCTCGGCGCCGGCAGCCTGGTGCCGCCGGGCAAGTTGCTGGAGAGCGGCTTCCTCTACGTCGGCAGCCCGGCGAAGAAGGCCCGTCCGCTGAGCGACAGGGAGCGCGGCTTCTTCGCCTACACCGCCGGCAACTACGTGAAGCTCAAGGACCAGCACATCGCCGAGGGCTACCATGCGTGACGCCGCGCTGCGCTACCCGCACATCCTCTTCGACCTCGACGGCACCCTCACCGACCCGCGCGAGGGCATCACCCGCTCGGTGCAGTTCGCCCTCGCCCGCCTGGGCATCGACGAGCCGGACCTGGCGCGCCTGGAACACTTCATCGGCCCCCGCTGTTGCAGTGCTTCATGCAGACCTACGGCTTCGACGAAGCGCGCGCCTGGGAGGCGGTGAACCACTACCGCGAGCGCTTCAGGGTCACCGGGCTCTACGAGAACCGCGTGTTCGACGGCATTCCCGAGCTGCTCGAAGCCCTGGTCGGGCGCGGCCACACGCTCTACGTCGCGACCAGCAAGCCCGGCGTGTTCGCCCGCGAGATCGCCCGCCACTTCGCCTTCGACCGTCATTTCAAGGCGATCTACGGCAGCGAGCTGGACGGCACCCGCACGCACAAGGACGAACTGATCCGCCACCTGCTCGACAGCGAAGGCCTGGCGGCGGAGCAGTGCCTGATGATCGGCGACCGCATGCACGACCTGCTCGGCGCCAGCCGCAACGGCGTCGCCTGCATCGGCGTCGGCTACGGCTTCGGCAGCGAAGACGAACTGCGCGCGCACCAACCGACCCATTACTGCGCCGACCTCGCCGCCCTGCGGCAGGTATTGGAATCCCACTGACCCATGCTCCGTTTCAGACAAGGACGCCTGACATGACCGACAATCCCTTCGCCACCCCCAGCGCCCCGGTGCAGCCGCCGACCCGCGAGGTGCCCGCGACCACCCAGCCCTACGCGTTCATCGCGGTGCTGGCGCTGGTCACCTGCCTGTCCTTCGCCCTGAGCCTGGGCATCCAGTGGTACAACGACATCGGCGAGGTCCGCCAGCGCTTCTCCGAGCACCTGCAACTGACGGCGCCGCACTGGTTCACCGGCCTGGTGTTCTACGCGGCGGCCAACCTCCTGGCGCTGCACGCCTACCGCGAACAGCGGCGGCTGGTCGAATTCCGCCCGCTGGCGCTGCTGCTGATCGGCTACGGCCTGCTCAACCTGGTCTGCGGCATGCTCGCCGGGATCGGCCTGACGCCGCTGACGCTGCCGTTCTACCAGTGGGCGACGGTGCAAGCCAGCTACACCGCCTGGCTGCTGGCGTTCAACGAAGCGATGAGCTGGGTCTACCTGCTTCTCGGCAGTCTGCTGCCGCTGGGCCTGGTGCTGCTCGGCAGTCGGGTGAACTCGCCGCGCCTGGCCGAGGGCGAGGAGGCTGGCGTCGGCGCCTGGCAGGTCGCCCTGGCCGCCGCGCTGTGTTTCGCCACGCTGTGCTTCAAGCTGTTGCAGTTCCTTCCCTACGCCTTGCTGCGCTACGACGAGCCCTGGCTGTACGGCCTGTACCTGAGCGGCGTGGCGCTGCCCGCGGCGCTGCTCTTCGGCGCCATCTGCACGCGCCTGCCGGCGCGCCTGCAACGCTTCGCCGCCGGGCGCGCGCTGCTGCTCGCGGTAGTCGCCATGCTGCTGTGGAGCGTGGCGCTGCTGGCGGTCGGCGGGGGGCTGGCGCTGCTGATGATCCTCGGCCTGGCGCCCGCTGGCATCGGCTATACGCTGCTGGTGGCGCTGCTCGGCGTCGGCCTGCTGGCGCTGCTCTGGCCGATCGGCCGGCTGGCCACGCGCTGGTGCTACGCCGACCAGCTCGCCGCCTGAGCAGGCGTCAGGGCGCTGCGGCGGCCAGCCGCTGCAACGCCGCCTGGCGCTCCGCCAGGGGTAGCTGGCCAAGGGCACGGACCCGCGCATAGAACGCTGGCCAGTTGCCGCCGACCTGGCGGAACAGCACGGCGAACGCCGGCACCCATTGGTCGTAGAGGCCGAAGGGAAGCAGCTTGGCATTGTTGAACGGCGAGTCGATCCAGGCCTTGAACGGCGACTCGCCGCCCCATTCGCGCTGGCTCAGCGCCGCGTACTCGCGGCGCAGGCGCTGGAATTCGGCAGCCTTGCCGGCACGTTTGGCGGCATCGTCCAGCGGCCCGGCATAAAGTGCTTCGAGGCGCGCACGACTGGCCAGGACCAGCGCGGTGAACTGCTCGCGGCGCTTCTCCTCGCGGCCGTCCGCCGGCGGCAGTCCACGATACTCGCGCCACTGGCGGGTACCTTCCTGTTCGACGAAGGTGGCGAAGGATTCGTTGAAGGCGGTGTCGTCGCGCAGGTAGAACTTCTGGTGCGCCAGTTCGTGGAAGATCAAGGTCGCCAGCCGTTCGTCGTCCCAGCGCAGCATGCTGCTGAGGATCGGATCGTCGAACCAGCCGAGGGTCGAGTAGGCCTGCACCCCGCCGACGTAGACGTCGTCGCCGAGCGCCCGCTGGCGCGCCGCCTCGGCGCGCGCGGCGGCCTCGCTGTAGTAGCCGCGGTAGGCCACGCAGCCGGCGATGGGGAAGCAATGGGTGACCGGTTGCAGCGACAGCTCCGGGGTGGCGAATACGTTCCATACCACGTAGGGCCGGCCGATATCGGCGTACAGGCGATAGCTGCGGTTGTCCGGCAGGTCGAGGCGTTCGCTGGCGAATTGCCGGGCCTTTTCCGCCCGCGCCAGGCGTTCGCGCAAGCGCGCGTCGCGCTGCGGGTCGGCGATCACCGCGGCGGCCGGCTCGCGGGCGCGCAGCAGGGCGAACTGGCCGCTGGCCAGTTGCCCGTAGTAGGAGACGGTCGAGCAACCGCTCAGCGCCAACAGCGCCAGGCAGGGAACCCAGCGGGGCAGTCGAAGGTCAGCAAGCGGATGGCGAAGGCGGCGTGGCATGGGCGGAACATAGCACAGCACGCGGACCGCCCGCCGCCCTACCAGCACCGGTCCGCGATCCGGCGAGGCGGAGGAACGCAAGGCGTTTTTCCAAGGCGCGACGGATGGCGGCCGGGTTAAAGGAGCTTCGGAGTCTTCTATGCGTACGCTGCTGCTTGCCGGTGGCCTGCTCGTCCTGAGCGGCTGCTCACTGCTGATGCCCACCCCCGACCCGAACCGCGCCTGGGTCGACCTCGCCACCCGGCCCGACGCCGATCTGGCCGCCGTGGAAGTCGACGACAAGACCTGGGACCGCACGCGCTACTTCGAGGTCGATCCCGGCACCCGCGAACTCACGGTGCGCTACCAGTTCACCGTCGACCCGACCAACATCGGTCCGGTGGACAGCCCGCTCTGGCGCGATTGCCAGCTCAACCTCAAGTTCAAGGACTTCAGCGCCGGCCAGCGCTACCGCCTGGAGGCCGGGCACATCGGCTTCCGTCCCTGGGCGAAGCTCTACGACCAGGACAACAGGGAACTGGCGCGCGGCCGCGAGGGGCGCTGCGCGAAGGTCTGAACGGCGCGAGGCGAGGGCGCTATGCTAAGGGCTGAACCCCCTCCGGAACCCGCCCTATGCGTCCATTCACCCGTCTCGTCCCGCTCGCGCTGCTGCTCCTCGCCGGCTGCGCCGGACCGCTGCCGCAGCCGGACCCGAAGATGGCCTGGGTCGAGCTGCGCAGTGCGCCGGCCAACACCCTGCTGGCCGAGCGCCTGGACGGCGAGCGGTTGAGCGACGGGCGCTACTTCCAGGTCACGCCGGGACGCCATGTGCTGGAGGTGCGCTTCCAGTACGAACTCTATGGCGGTTCCGGCGGCGGGGGCGGCGGCTTCGGCGAGCCGGTGCAGATCAACTGCTACCAGCAGGTGGTCTATGACGGCTTCGAGGCGGGCCGGCGCTATCGCCTGGAGGTGCGCCCGCAATTGCGCAGGGCGCTGGCGCTACTGCGCGACGAACGCGGCGCGGTGGTCGCCCGTTCGAACTTCCAGACCAGCCGCTGCCCGCCGTACTGACAACGCAGCGGCTCAGTCGTCGTTCTTCTGGTAGATGATCTTCTTGGTGCCGTTCTCGCAACTGCCGACCACCATGTTCGGGTCGCTGACTTCGTCGTTGCGCACGATCTCCAGGGTGTAGGAGATCACCCCGGCCGACTGGATCTTGGTCTCGATCTCCGCCTTGAGTTCCTCGCACGGCTTCGGCGCGGCCAGCGCCGTGGCGCTGAACAGCAAGGCGGCTATCCCCAGCCCGATGGTTTTCATGACCCGTCTCTCCTCGTCGATGCCTGGCAGCCGAGTGCTGCGCAGCGCATCCTGCCGCATTCGACTGCGGCAGGCCAGGGCCGGTTCGCCGGGCCGGGGAAGCGTTCCGCTCAGCCGTCGAGGCTGGCGTCCAGGCTGATCTTCGCGTTGAGCACCTTGGATACCGGGCAACCGGCCTTGGCCTTGTTGGCGATCTGCTCGAAGGTCTGCGCGTCCGCCCCCGGCACGCGCGCCCGGAGCACCAGGTGCACGGCGGTGATGGCGAAACCGTCGGACTGCTTGTCGAGGGTGACCTCGGCGCGGGTCTCGATACGTTCGGCGGTCAGGCCGGCCTCGCCGAGCATCATCGACAGGGCCATGCTGAAGCAGCCGGCGTGGGCCGCGCCGATCAGCTCTTCCGGGTTGGTTCCCGGTGCGCCCTCGAAGCGGGTATTGAAGCCATAGGGGTTGTCCTTGAGCGCGCCGCTTTCGGTGGAAAGGGTGCCCTTGCCGTCTTTCAGGCCGCCTTGCCAGACCGCCGATGCCGTCTTCTTCATGTCGACTCCTCCGGAGCTGTGGATGGACATCCGCTCGCGTCGGCGAGCGGGCATGTCTACATGGGAGGACGACGCAGCCGGACAAGTTCAGTCCGCTTGCGCGGCGGCGGGATTCAAGGGCAACCGTCGATGCCGCAGAATGGAGCCGGCACGCCGCTTGTCAGGGTAGAGCTGGCGATGTCCTTTTGCGTCTCGAGGAAAGCCCGCCACTCGTCCGGCTGGCCGAGGTAGCGCCCGGTGTCGAGCACCTGCAGGCGACCATCGCGCTCCAGGGCGAAGGTCGGGAAGCCGGCGGCGCCGAGACGGTTCATCAGCCGCCGACTGTCGGCGAAGTGTACGCGCAGCGGTTCGCCGGAGCAGGCGTCGAACGCCTCGGCGAAACCCTGGCCAAGCCCCAGTTCGGCAGCCAGCCCGAACAGTACCGGACGCTCGGCGATACGCCGGCCCTCGACGTAGTGGGCGCGCTGGATCCGCGCCAGCATCGCCGCGCCGAGGCCGCCGAGCGCTTCGGCGGCAAGCACCGCGGCGGTCGGCGGGGCCGAGTCGAACACCGCGCCGGTGTCGCGCAGCAGGCCGTCGAAGTAGTCCTTGCCGAACAGCTGGCCGGTCAGCTGGGCGATCCGCAGGTCGTGGGGCATCACGTAGTGGCGCAGGCCGGCGCCGACCGGCTGGCGGTTGGCATCGGTCATCATGCCGCCGCCATGCAGGCGTACGTCCAGACCCGTCACCTCGCGGGCGGCGGCGAGCAGCGGCGAGGCGCCGTAGCACCAGCCGCAGAGCGGATCGTAGAGGTAATGCAGAGTGAGGTCGTTCATCTCAGTCTCCACGAGACGCCCCGCAGGGGGACGCCTCGATCAGCGGCTAGCGGCGGGCACGGCTCAGGGCCACTGCATCTCGCCCTTGAGCACCTTGGCGCTCAGCTCCAGGCCTTCCTCGCCCGGCAGGTTCGGGTAGCGGCGCTTCATCGCCTCGACCAGCGCGGCGGAATCCCTGGCCTTGGGCAGTTCGGCTTCCAGGGCCTTCAAGTAGTCACGGGTGAAGCGCACGCCGTCCAGGCCCTTCGGCTCCTCGCCGGTGAAATGGCCGGGCACCACGCGGCGCGGTTGCAGCGCCTCGATCCGCTCGAGCATCGCCACCCAGGCCTGGCGCGAGGCCTTGGTCTGGGTATCGGCGGTCCAGACGTGCGAACCGGATTCCACCAGCACCCCACCGACCACCGTCTTCAGCGACGGGATCCACAGCACCGTGCGGTCCGGGCTCGGCCCCTTCAGGTCGACCACCTTCAGGGCATGGCCTTCCAGCTTCAACTGGTCGCCCTTCAGCGGCTCCGGCACCACCAGCGAGGTCGGCGCGTTGTCCTTGAGGATCGGCCCCCAGTAGGCCAGCTTGGCGTCCTTGGTCGCCTGGATGTGCGCGACGGTCTGCGCCGTGGCGAGGATCTTCGCCTCGGGGAAGGCGGCCTTCAGCACGTCGAGGCCGAAGTAGAAATCCGGGTCGCCGTGGCTGATGTAGATAGTGCTGAGGGTCTTGCCGCTGGCCTGGATACGCTTGACCAGTTGCTCGGCGTCGGCGCGGGAGAACTGCGCGTCGATCAGCATCGCCTCGCGCTGGCCCACCAGCAGTTCCGAGGACACGGCGAAGATCGCCTTCTCGCCGGGGTTGTAGACTTCCAGCCGCAGCGGCTCGGCGCTGGCGGCGAAGACGCCGGCGGCACCCAGCAGGGCGGCGGCGGCGAACAGGGAACGAAGCAATCCATGGCGCGACATGAGCGGTTCTCCAGGCAGTGGGATCAGAGGCTTGCCATGTTAGTTGCTTGAAAGCGCGCAAAAAGCCCCGCGATAATCACAGCTTTGTTGCATGGATCGAGCGAATCATGGACCGCCTGACCGCTACCCGCGTCTTCGTCGAAGTCATCGACAGCGGCAGCCAGACCGCCGCCGCCGAGCGCCTGGACATGTCCCGGGCGATGGTCTCGCGCTACCTCGCCGAGCTGGAGGAATGGGTCGGCGCCCGCCTGCTGCACCGCAGCACCCGCCGCCTGAGCCTGACCGACGCCGGCGCGGAACTGTTGCCGCAGTGTCGCGAGATGCTCGCCGTGGCCGACTCCATGCAGGCCACCGGCCAGACCCGCCGCGACAGCCCGCGCGGCACCCTGCGCATCACCAGCAGCTTGTCTTTCGCCCAGGCCTGGCTGACCCGCGCCGCCGCCGCCTTCGTCGAGCGCTTTCCGGGCACCGCCATCGACCTGCAGGTCAACAGCCAGGTGGTCAACCTGGTGGAGGAGCGCATCGACCTGGCCCTGCGCATCACCAACCAACTCGACCCCAACCTGATCGCCCGCCGCCTCGGCGAATGCCGCTCGGTGATCTGCGCCGCGCCGGATTACCTGCGCCGCCACGGCACCCCGCGGCGCCCGGAGGACCTGGCGCTGCACAACTGCCTGACCTACTCCTACTTCGGCCGCAGTCTCTGGCAGTTCGAGCGCGATGGCGAGCCGACCAGCGTGCCGGTGGGCGGCAGCCTCAGCGCCAACGAATCCACCGTGCTGCTGGAGGCCGCCGCCGCCGGTGCCGGGATCAGCCAGCAGCCGCTGTACTCGGCAGCCCCGCTGATCCGTAGCGGACGCCTGGTGGCGCTGCTGCCGGAATGGTCGCCACAGGTGCTCGGCATCCACGCCGTGTATGCCTCGCGCCGGCAGATGCCACCGGCGCTGCGGGCGCTGCTGGACTTCCTGGTCGAGCGGATGGCCGCCGATCCGCACTGGGACGAGGCGGGCCCGCTGGCGCTGGCGTGAAAGCCGGGTAGACTGCTGGACGCACCGCCTTCGGCGCACCTTTATCCCCTGTCTGGAGCACGTCCATGTCCCTGTCGATCTACCAGGCTTCGATCCCGACCTTCCTGCGCACCCTCGGCAACCTCTCGGCGATCCTGAAGAAAGCCGCCGCCCACGCCGAAGCGAAGAACATCGATCCGCGCATCTTCATCGACGCCCGGCTGGCGCCGGACATGTTCCCCCTGGCGCGCCAGGTGCAGATCGCCAGCGACGCCGCCAAGGGTGCCGGCGCCCGACTGGCCGGGCTGGAAGTGCCGAGCTACGCGGATACGGAAACCACCTTCGACGAACTCCAGGCGCGCATCGCCCGCACCGTCGAGTTCCTCGAGGGCATCCGCGAGGAACAACTGGACGGCGCCGAAGAGCGCAACGTGACCCTCAAGGTGCGCGGCCAGGAGATCAGCTTCAACGGCCGCGACTATCTCTTCGGCTTCGCCCTGCCCAACTTCTTCTTCCACGTCACCACCGCCTACGCCATCCTCCGCCATAACGGCGTCGAACTGGGCAAGATGGATTTCCTCGGCGGCGCCTGAGGTTCCCGCGCCGGGATGGCACGCACAAGGACCATGGAATGGATCGGAAAACCCTCGACGATACCAGCAGGTTCCTCAGCCATGTCCTTCGCCACCAGCCCGAGGCCATCGGCCTGACGCTGGACGGCGAAGGCTGGGCCGACATCGACGCCCTGATCGCCGGCGCGGCGCGGGACGGCCGCGCCCTCGACCGCGCGCTGCTCGGCGCGGTGGTCAGGAGCAACGACAAGCAGCGCTTCGCCTTCTCCGCCGACGGCCAGCGCATCCGCGCCGTGCAAGGCCACTCGCATGCCGCGGTGGCCATCGCCTACGCCCCCGCGGTCCCGCCCGCAGTGCTCTACCACGGCACCGCCCGGCGCTTCCTCGACTCCATCCGCGAGCACGGCCTGGTTCCTGGCAGCCGCCACCACGTCCACCTCTCCGCCCGCCGCGCCACCGCCCTGGAAGTCGGCCGCCGCTACGGCAGCCCGGTGCTGCTGGAAGTCGACGCACGCGACATGCACCTGGCCGGGCACCTATTCCACCAGGCGGAGAACGGCGTCTGGCTGGCCGGGCAGGTGCCCGTGCGGTTCATCCGCGAGGCTTGAGAAGGCGTCGTTGCGGGGGCCTTCTCCGAGGAACCGCAAACGGCCATTCGCCCAACCCAACGCCAAGCCTCCCATCGGGAAACCGTAGGGCGCATAACGCGCAGCGTTATCCGCCGATACGCCGAGGCTCAAGGAGGAGGCCGCCACCTGGCGATGAACCAACCGCCCCTTGATGGCCCGCTGCCGCCTAGCAGAAGCGGCAGTGGAGCGCGCGGCGAAAGCCGGCTTGACTGAAGGAAAATACCGACAAGCGCAGGACGCCCGATGGACCTCCGCCCCAGCCACGTGCATGTGTTCCCACCCAGCCGCGACCTTCCGGCCGAAACCCATCCGCACCGCGAGACCCTGCTGCGCAGCGGCTGCGCCTGGAACGGCTCGCTCTACCTCGGCTATCCCCTCGGCCAGCCGCAGCTCACCGTGCAGCGCCTGAGCCTGGCCGCCCACGAACGCCTGGATTGGCAGGTCCATCCGATGCCCAGCGCGCTCTACGTGCTCAAGGGCGAACTGCGCCTGGAGACCCGCGACGGCGCGCAGAACACCCGGGTGCTGGAAGGCGAGGCGGCGGGCTGCCTGATGAATATCATCCATCGCCTGGTCGCCGGTGCCGAGCCGGTGGAGGCGTTGCTGTTCCATGCGGGGGTGGAGGGCATGCCGGTCGGGCTCGGCGACCGCGGCGAAACGCCCGCCGGTTGAAGGCCCTGGCGAGCCGCCCGGCATGCCCGGAGCAGACAGGCGGACTACCGCAAGGGCATGCGCAGGTCGACGGCCCCGGCCAGCGAAGACCAGCGCGGTCGACGCACGCGCCATGGTGGGTTGCCGCAACGCCGGCGAAAACACCGGGGCAGGGCGCTTCGGCACCGGTCCGCCATCAACTTTTCCTATCCCCGGCGGCCACATAAATTCGTTGGACGCCCCGCGCCGGCGCCTCCAAGAATGCCGCACGGGTGCGAAGTCCGGCCGTGCACCCACCGACGCCCCACAACAGCAAGAACAACGATCGGTGCATCCATGGCAAAGGAACTGACGTCCCCCGGCGCTTCCGCCACTCCACGCAATCCGCTCTCCGCGCGTAGCCGCCCCGCAGCGACGCGCTCCCCCTAGCCGTTCCCCACCCGCAAGCGTTCCACCGGGTCACGCGTTTCGTCCGCGCCGGCGGACGCCGCTCGCCCGCGTTTCGCCCACCGCACCGATCGACCCATGTACCGGACAAGAACAGGAGTCCAACCGATGCGCTACGCCCGTTTCGCAAGCCGACACCCCCTCCTCGCCCTGGCCGTCGCGGCAGCCCTGCTGCCCGGCGCCAGCTGGGCCGCCAGCGGCGAGCGCGCCGCCGCCCGCAAGCCACCCAGCGTCGCCTGCGCCTGGAACCGCGACGCGCCGCTCTCCTACGAGGAACGCCGGCTCGACACGCCACTGCCGTTCAGCGGCGCCAACGTCGTCACCCATGACCAGACGCCGCTGGCCGAGCGCATCGTCAAGGGCGCCGGCTTCGACGGCTTCGAACCGGCCTTCGCCAGACGCCTGTGCGCCGACAACGGCCGCACTCCTGTCACCAGCTACGCCAAGGCGCTGAAACTGGTGACCGAAGAGGGCCGCGCGCTGTGGCGCGCCGCCGTCGACCGGGTCCAGGGCCGCCGCGCCATCCCCGCCGGCGCGCTGCCGGCCAGCGACGACCGCATGCTCTACTGGACGCGCACCTACATGACCCGCACCCTGCGCCAGTGGGCACCGTCCTTCCGCCTGAGCCAGGCCCAGGCCCAGGCGCTGCAATGGCGCTTCGAACGCGCCTCGCGCGGGCAACTGGACATCGACCTGCCGCGCCGCTACGCCGCCGACGGCTCGCGCTACCGGCGCATGATCATCAGCGGTTTCGACGTCTTCACCCTGGGCGCTCCCGGCACGCCGAACACCGGCCTGCGCAACGGCAATCCCTCGGGCGCCACCGCCCTGGCGCTGGACGGCCGCGAGATCCGCCTGAGCGACGGCAGCCTGCTGCGCATCGAGGCCTACCTGCTACCGGTCAGCTACGACCCGTTCAACCGCGGCATGCAGGAAGACACCCTCGGCCCCTGGTTCCGCCCCGGCCCGCGGCGGGTCGACGCCTCGATCACCATCAGCCAGGGCGGCGCCAACCAGTTCTGGCTGGAAGCCTGGAACGGCCGCTTCCACGGTTCCTCCGCCGGCAACGACGGCATCGTCTACTGCCCCGCCGACAAGGCGCTGCCCAACTACGTGCTGCCCCTGGGCAGCGTGACCAACCCTGGCAGCGCGCCGATTTCCCTGCCCGGCTCCGGCTGCAACATCAACCCGCCGCGCCGCTGGCTCGGCTACGACAGCGCCAGCCACTGGCGACGGAACCTGCCGGCGCAGTTCTCCAGGGCCTCGCTGCCGGTCCGCCAGTTGCTCGCCGCCGATACCTGGCGCGGCATCGAGCGACCGCCGGGGGCCACCAGCCAGGCCGCGGAAGGCTTCGACGTCACCTGGCACACCAACTACGCCTTCTTCCCCGACTGCGCCAACCCGCAAACCGAGAGCGTACCGAGCAACGGGGTGATGAACGCGATGCCCGACCCCGCCCTGGTCCTGCCGCCGAACCGCCGGATCTGCGCACGCAACGGCGGCGGCGGCGACTACCTGTCCAACGAGAGCGCCTATCGCAACACCGTGCTGCGCGACGCGTTCGGCCTGGACATCCCCGCCGGCCATATCCATGTCCCGGTAATGAACAACTACTACACCGGCTCACCGGCGAGCGGCGGCGGCGCACGCAACGACAACGCCATCAGCGACGCCCGCTACGAGGCCTACCGCAGCGCCATCGTGGCGCAGACCCGGGCGCTGCTGGTGGGCGTCGGCAACGCCCTGGCGCAGGGCGCGAAAGCGGACTAACCGACGCCAGGTGGAAGGCTCCGCGCCACGCGCCGGCGCCTTCCCGCCGCCAGCCCGGAGGCCAGGACCTTCCCCCGCCAGTCCAGCACGGCAGGTCAGAGAAGAGCGCCGGAAAAAGCGAGGCCGCGTCCACCGCCTGAGACCCGGCCGGCATCCGGTCGCGCCGCGCACAAGCGCAGCTGCCGCGACCCGCACGAGCGACGCGAGGGCCCGCGGGGTGAGTCTGTACTGGAGCAAGGAAACCCCGGACGCGCGACACGGCGCTTTCCCAGGCCCGCATCGGAACGGTAGGGCAGAAGCCCGAATCGCCACGCCGGATGATGGAGACAACCGCCAACGCTCGCACCACCTCGACGCTGGCACGACTTGCCCTGACCCGGAGAGATATCCATGAGCTTCTCGCAGAACGTCCTGCGCCTGCGCCGGCAGAACGCCCTGACCCAACGGCAGATGGCCGAGCGGCTGGGCGTCACCCTGAGCCAGTTCCGCCACTTCGAGACCAAAGGCGGGCAGCCGTCGCTGGCGGTACTGAAAACCTTCGCCGGACGCTTCGGGGTGTCCCTCGACTGGCTGATCTGCGACCGCGGCGAACGGCGGGCGCTGCAGGCAGACCTGCAATTGCAGTTCGAGGCCATCGGCCGTCTGCGGCTGGACGAGCGGCGCGCCATCCGCGCGCTGCTCGACGAGCTGATCCGCCAGTACATGGCCAAGCGCAACCTGCCAGCGAAGCCCCGGCCAGCGCCCGGGGCGCCGCCACCACCGGTGCGTCCGGCGAACCGCGCCGAGGCCACGGACGCGCCGCCGTAGCCTCGGCGCGCGCTTCAGTCGCTGCCGTACTTCGGCGAGCGCGGGCCATACAACAGTCCACCCGGCTGGCCGGCCGAGAGCAGGCGCGCGCTGGTCATCCCGGCGATCGGGTAACCGGCGTCCTCCACCGAACTGTTGATGATCTGCTTGACCGCCGCGGTGATCAGCATGCCCACCAGGCCGCCGTTGTTGCCGCCGTTGTTCTCCTCGCTGGAGGCGGTCGCCGTGCCGGTCCACAGGGTGGTGCCGGAGCGCAGGTCGACCAGCCTGGCGCTGGCGGTGACGATGGTCGCGCTGCTGATCACCATGTAGCGCGTGCCGTAGTCGCTCACCGTGACGTACAGTGCCGCATCGGCGCCATAGATTTCGCGCAGCTTGGCCGGGGACACCTGGTGCACGTCGCCGGCGCTGGTCAGGCCGTTCTGGCGGAAGGTCTCGTCGGCCAGCGCCACCGGCACCACGTAGTAGCCGGCCTCGGCCAGCGGGAAGGTGACCTGCGAGAGCATGCTGTAGGTCGCCTTCACGTCGGGCGACTCGTTCAGCGGCGGCAGGACCAGGATCGAGCGCGGCTTGGCCTGCTTGAACGCCGAGTAGTCGACGCTCTTGGTCGGCGCGCAGCCGCCGAGCAGGGCCAGCAGGGTGAAACCGGCCACCAGGCCGGACAGTCGGGCGAGCTTCAACGGGCACCTCCACGGGCGTTGTTCAGCAGGAAGTCCATGTAGGTGGCCGACTCGGGAAACAGCGCCTTCTCGGTCTCGAACTCGCGGACCATCTGGTCGTCCTTGCCGAGGCTGGAATAGAGCAGCCCCAGCTGGGCGTGATAGCCCGGCGGCACCGCGCCGTTCTTCGCCCGGATCTTCTCGAGGTCGGCTTCCAGCGCCTGCGCCTGGGCCTCCTTGGATTCACCCTTGAAGTATTCATGGACCTGGGCCTGGTAGCCCTCCCACTGGTACAGCGTCTTCGGTCCGCTGCACCCGGCCAGCGCCATGCTCCCCAGCAGCGCCGCCGTCCATGTGATCGTCTTGCTCATGTGTGCCGTGATTCCCTGGTTTCTAGTGGATTATTGGTTCTGTGGCTTCCAGGCGCCGCTATCGACCGCGTTGACCAACTTGTTCACCGCCTCGCGCATGGCCAGGTCGAGGACCTTGCCGTTGAGGGTCGAGTCGTAGCTGGCGGTGCCGCCGAAGCCGATCACTTCGCGGTTGGACAGGGCGTACTCGCCAGCGCCCTGGGTCGAATAGACGACCTCCGAGGTAGAGATGTTGACGATGTTCAGCGCCACCTTGGCGTAGGCGATCTGCGACTTGCCGCGGCCGAGGATGCCGAACAGCTGGCGGTCGCCGACTTCCTTGCGGCCGAACTCGGTGACGTCGCCGGTCACCACGTAGTCGGCACCCTTCAGGCGCTGGGCCTGGCCCTTGATCGCCGCTTCCTGCTGGATCTCGCTCATGTTGTCGCGGTCCAGCACGTTGAAGCGATTGGTCTGCTGCAGGTGGGTGATGAGAATGGTTTTAGCCTGGCCGCCGAGGCGGTCGACGCCATCGGAAAAGATCCCGCGCATGTAGCTGGAGCGGTTGTCGAACTTGCCCACCGCGATCGGCGAACGCACGCCGCTGTAGGGTCGGTTGACGCTCTCGACCTGCTGTACCGGCAACGCGGTGGAGGTCTCGGTGGCGCAGCCCGCCAGGCCGGCCAGGGTGGCGGCGGCGAGGAGCGGCAGTAGTGCTTTCTTGGCGCTGTGACTCATGGGGTTCTCCTGGAAAAAACGCTGGCGCCACGGAACGGTTTCCAGCCGTCCCGAGTGCGGAAAAGAGGGCGTAGTGAAAGTCGAGGAAGGCCGGGCGGCATGGCGGCGCGCCAAGGCAAGGGGCGAAATGGGGTGGCCACGATTTCTTTCCTTGAAATACGAATGCGTCGAACAACCGGCGCTCCCGGCCGGCCTTTGGAAATCCGAAAGGATCGTGCGATGCACGAACCGTATGCGCCATCAATAGGCCATCTCGGTGGGCGGCAAAGTTACCACAGTTGCCCCGGTCGTTTCGTTATGCAGGAAACATATTCGGGGAATTCTGATTGCATCTCGTTCGCTTATACGAAGGAAGCCGGGCCCCCGGGGGAGCGCTACACCTTCGACCGGATGCCCCAGGTTGGAAAACACCGCGGGGTCGTCTGCTGCTATGGTGCCCACAGGCATCTTGCCATCTTCTCTTCCGGCGAATGGAATCGAGCATGACGCTTTCCCTGGATCTGTTGCTGAGCCTGTGCACGGCCCTCGCCATCGGCCTGCTGATCGGCGCGGAGCGCGGCTGGCAGGCGCGCGACCGCGAAGATACGCGGCAGATCGCCGGCATCCGCACCTTCAGCCTGGTCGGCCTGCTCGGCGGCTTCGCCACCCTGCTCGCGGGCGAACTCGGCAGCGCGGTCTGGGTGGCGCTGCTGCTGGCCCTGGCGGCGCTGGTCGTGGCCGGCTACGTGAGCGACGTCAGGCGAGGCGGCGACCAGGGCATGACCACCGAGATCGCCCTGCTGACGACCTTCCTGCTCGGCAGCCTCGCCCTCACCGAGCAGCGCCTGATGGCCGCCGCCGGCGGCATCGTGCTGACCCTGCTGCTGAGCCTCAAGGACAAACTCCACGCCGTGCTGAAGCGCCTGACCGCCGAGGAGCTGTCGGGCACCCTGAAGCTGCTGTTCATCTCCGTGGTCCTGCTGCCGGTGCTGCCCGACCGGGGCTACGGCCCCTGGGCGTTCTTCAACCCTTACCTGACCTGGTGGATGGTGGTGCTGATCGCCGCCCTCGGCTTCTCCGCCTACCTGGCCATCCGCCTGGTCGGCTCGCGCAAGGGCCTGCTGCTGACCGCGGTGCTCGGCGGCCTGGTGTCCTCCACGGTGATGACCCTGACCCTGGCGCGCCTGCGCCAGCGCATGCCCGACGCGCTGCTGGCGTGCGGCCTCCTGGCGACCTCGGCGCTGATGTTCCCGCGCATCCTCGTCGAGATCGGCGCGCTTCGCCGCCCTGCTCAGCGCGATCCTGCTGCTGGTGGAGGCCGGCCGGCGACTGTTCGGCGATGCCGGCATCTACGCGGTCGCGCTGCTCTCCGGCCTCGCCGACGTCGACGCGATCACCCTGTCCCTGGCCCGCGCAGCGCAGGGCGAACTCGATCCCGGCGTGGCCAGCCGCGGCATCGCCCTCGCCGCCCTGAGCAACAGCCTGGTCAAGGCCGGCCTGGTCGTGCTGGTCGGCGGCAAGCGGCTGGCCCTGCTAACGCTGCCCTTCAGCCTGGCGGGGCTGCTGGTCGGTGCGCTGTTGATCCTGCTGTGAGGCGCCGGGGAAACTCGGACCGCTCCACCAGACCTTTCCGGAGCCATGCTGTGAAGCCCGAGGCTTGGCGGAAAAAATGGAAAGCGGATGACGGGAGGCTGTCGCTTGTCGATCCGCCGAGAAAGATCGATCCGACCGGGCAGCACGAGGTTCCGTGAGCAGATAACTCGCTGGAGCCGCTCGCCCTCGCCTAGGCATCGCGGAGTCTCCTTATGGCGTCTGCGCTGGAGCCTTCCTGCTTAGAAAATTAGAGTAGGGAAAATAAATCTGTCCCCTTTATGCTCAAAGCAAATAACTCGTTAAACTACTCGCCCTTAATTAAGCATCACGGATGCCTCCTTGCTCAGAAAACTAGAGCCAGAAAAATAAATCATCCCATTATAGCCAGTCTCTTTATTTAAGCATTACAGTGAATCTTCATTCTCTAAAGCTTGGGGCAAAAAAGATTCCGCTCTACCATATATTTCATAGAATTCTTCAGAGCTTAGGGAAAAATTATCAGCTCTAGAATAAAAAACAAACTCAATCTTTCTTTCTTGATTCACTGATATCTCCATAAAAGGCTCTCTCTCCCCCTCCTTATATACACAAAGATATGGATAATCACTATTAATATCTCCAACTTTTTCAAAAACCAAATTTAGCTTCATTTTTGCATCCCTCTAAATCCAATAAATTTACAAGAAAAGGGGACAGATTTATTTTCCCTACTCTAATCTCGGTCGCCCTTGCCCACGCCGCTCTATTCTCACCCCGGCTACCCGCTCGATCTCGTCCACGAACCGTTGATTGCCCGTCAGTTGTCCACGCTGAACCGCCTCGCGAATCAGCTTCAATTCCTCGGCCGGTATCGCCTCTTTCACGAACGTTACGTATCGCCGATATCGCTCTTCGGCCGTCTGACCTAGCCCAATGAAGCAGGGATCCATATCCAACCAGTTTGGCTCCTTCAACCAACCCGCCCGCAGCCCATAACTTGACCAGGGATAGGCCGCCACATCGTCCACCATCCGCGCCCGAACAGGGTTCAGTTCGATGTACCGGCAACACGCCAGCAGGTAGGCATCGCTCTGTACGACACTCGATTTATAGCGACTTTCCCACAACGTTCCGGAACGGCCCTCCAAGCGATTCCGATATCGTGTCGTGCGCGCCGCCAGCGTTTTCATCAGTTGCGCCAAGCCAGACAGCGAATCACCAGGCGCCAAGAGCAGATGGACATGGTTGGTCATCAGGCAAAATGCGTAGACCTTGATACCGAAGGCATCCTTGAGGTCCCGTAGATCGGAGAGGTAACGCTGGTAGTCCTCGTCCTCGGCGAATACCACTTGCCGATTGTGTCCCCGCTGGACCACGTGAAGCGGATAATTCGGTAAAACCACTCGCCCTTGCCTAGGCATCGCGGAGCCTCCTTACAGCGTCTGCGCTGGAGCCTCCTTGCTTAGAAAATTAGAGTAGGGAAAATAAATCTGTCCCCTTTATGCTTTTATGAATTTCCAACATAAACACTATTATCCGGGAGATTCATCACCCAAGGCTCAGAAAAGGAAGAACAGAATACATCTAGCCTTCTGCCATCAGAAAGGATAAATGACGGATCAATAGGCTGGCCACTCGTAACCCATGACATATCAACAATTGAAAGCCCTACTAATCCTTCTGTACGTGTATCTACTTGATCATCCCAACATGCAAACAATAGCTCTTTACCTTGAGATATTCTCCAAGCACTACTAGTGATAAAGCTCCAATTGTCGCCAGAGATAACCAAGGAATCACCATCCCACTCAACAGTTTTAATGCAAAGCGGGAGGAAGTATATAACAAGCCTTAATAAGTCAAACATTAGTCTACCTGCTCAATATGAGTTCTTTCTCTAATCCACTGTTTCCTTTCAGCTTTAGAAAGCCCTTTCGGTGGCTGCGGTGGCTTACCCGTCGTCGGGTCTATTGGCCCACCATTAGCATTTTCAAATAGCAGAAAATCACTGAAAGGAGGAAGCCTACCTGCCTTTTAGACTTAGAGTAGTAAAAATAAATCTTTTCTTTTTGGCTTACCCCCTTTGGGCTCCTTTACCCCTTATGGTCATAGTGATTCGTCATCCAAAGGTTTCCTGACGTTTTTTAAAAATTCCCGCTTTATCGCTCCATATTTAAAAAAGTTCTCTTTGGCATTGTTCAGACTTATCACGTTAGCACCACCATCATAATCAGGGTCTTTATTCTGAGCAATGTCATCTTCCCAGTAACACACGGGACATATTTCATAAGTTCCGCACAGCTCCTCATCAAAAGTTAAGTATCCACAGCACGGGCAAGGATATCTCACTGGGCTCTCCTTACTGCCTATTCGAGAAAAAAGGGGACAGAGAAAGAAAAAAGGGGACAGATTTATTTTCCCTGCTCTAATCTCGGCCGCCCTTGCCCACGCCGCTCTATTCTCACCCCGGCTACCCGCTCGATCTCGTCCACGAACCGTTGATTGCCCGTCAGTTGTCCACGCTGAACCGCCTCGCGAATCAGCCTCAATTCCTCGGCCGGTATCGCCTCTTTCACGAACGTTACGTATCGCCGATATCGCTCTTCGGCCGTCTGACCTAGCTCAATGAAGCAGGGATCCATATCCAACCAGTTTAGCTCCTTCAACCAATCCGCCCGCAGCCCATAACTTGACCAGGGATAGGCCGCCACATCGTCCACCATCCGCGCCCGAACAGGGTTCAGTTCGATGTACCGGCAACACGCCAGCAGGTAGGCATCGCTCTGTACAACACTCGATTTATAGCGACTTTCCCACAACGTTCCGGAACGGCCCTCCAGGCGATTCCGATATCGTGTCGTGCGCGCCGCCAGCGTTTTCATCAGTTGCGCCAAGCCAGACAGCGAATCACCAGGCGCCAAGAGCAGATGGACATGGTTGGTCATCAGGCAAAATGCGTAGACCTTGATACCAAAGGCATCCTTGAGGTCCCGTAGATCGGAGAGGTAACGCTGGTAGTCCTCGTCCTCGTCCTCGGCGAATACCACTTGCCGATTGTGTCCCCGCTGGACCACGTGAAGCGGATAATTCGGTAAAACCACTCGCCCTTGCCTAGGCATCGCGGAGCCTCCTTACGGCGTCTGCGCTGGAGCCTCCTTGCTTAGAAAATTAGAGTAGGGAAAATAAATCTGTCCCCTTTATGTGCCTTTATGTGTAGCGATCCGTCTTTGAAAGGCAATTTCGTCGCATCAGCACGGATGCCTGATTGAATATCGGCGCGGATATCTACGTTTATTGCGCCGGGAGTCTGCGCATTCTTCCCGCCGAACAGCTCAACGGTGGGCTTCCCGCCTGTTGCTTTTGCACCAGTCGCTTTAGAAAAAGGGACAGATTTATTTTTACTACTCTAGTTTCGGCGACTGCGCCCACGCCGAACCACTCAAAGCGAATAACTCGCTAAACCATGCGCCCTTACCTAGGCATCGCGAAGTTCCTTTACGGCATCTGCACTGGAGCCTCCATGCTCAGAAGATTAGAGTAGAGAAAATAAATCTGCCCCCTTTATTCTTCCTTTATTTTTTACTTCTACAACAGCAGGCCCAGCAGAGCAGCGGATTGTAGCAAACCAGTATGATCATGAGGGCCGTATTTCATTTAAAAAATTCATAATAAGCTGTCGATCAGATTCGTTTTTTGCAAATTTGTTAAGGACTGGGATCAAGTAATACAGCAGCAAGCTTGCATCAGAAGCGCTCATTGGCAAGCGTTCCCTAACACAATCCAGAAAAGTCTTTACAGACATAAATGAAGCAAACGCCTCATACCCTCCCGCACCAGAGAAAGGCAATTTTCTAAAATAATGCTGAGCCAGTCGCTTCTGGTCGGATCGCCTCCAAGATCGATGCGGGATCAACAACAGAGCCTCGCCATAATCTATGGAGTCTACCGGATATCTGTTTATTAACCATTCGGCAGCCTGCTCAGATCCCATTTTAACAAGCTGTGCACATAATACTTTCTGCCGTTCATCCATAATCTGATCTACCTCGGATTAAATAGGCTCTGCGGCAACCCAGCATTACTACTTAAAGCTGCAGGCGGTTGGTAATGCCCAGAATTGTTAGTCCACTGAGTTATTTTTCCTCTACTTGGACCGTCATTATTCCCGAATCGTACAGAGCCCGCATATTTAACCTCTCCACCACCACTCAGCCCAAGGTGGGTTGAAAAGTCCTGATTCACATTCGGCCTGGCAACCCGAATACTTCCATCTGGCATCGTTACAAAATCATATGAACCTGATGGCGTTATTCTCTTTCCGGTTGAGGTTTTCAGCCAGTAGCGACCAGACTCATCTTGTACAAGCGTTCTTACTGGTCGCTGTGCAATAGCAACATCATTAGGTCGCAGATTAACCAACGTGCCCCGCTCAGTAATATTCGGAACAGAACCTGTCGAACCCGCTCCAACACTCCCCCTCCCTCCAAGAAGCGCCATAGCCGCCGCGCCCCCCAACTCCGAGAGCAGGTAGGGACGAAAAAAGGGGACAGATTTATTTTCCCTACTCTAATCTCGGTCGCCCTTGCCCACGCCGCTCTATTCTCACCCCGGCTACCCGCTCGATCTCGTCCACGAACCGTTGATTGCCCGTCAGTTGTCCACGCTGAACCGCCTCGCGAATCAGCTTCAATTCCTCGGCCGGTATCGCCTCTTTCACGAACGTTACGTATCGCCGATATCGCTCTTCGGCCGTCTGACCTAGCCCAATGAAGCAGGGATCCATATCCAACCAGTTTGGCTCCTTCAACCAATCCGCCCGCAGCCCATAACTTGACCAGGGATAGGCCGCCACATCGTCCACCATCCGCGCCCGAACAGGGTTCAGTTCGATGTACCGGCAACACGCCAGCAGGTAGGCATCGCTCTGTACGACACTCGATTTATAGCGACTTTCCCACAACGTTCCGGAACGGCCCTCCAAGCGATTCCGATATCGTGTCGTGCGCGCCGCCAGCGTTTTCATCAGTTGCGCCAAGCCAGACAGCGAATCACCAGGCGCCAAGAGCAGATGGACATGGTTGGTCATCAGGCAAAATGCGTAGACCTTGATACCAAAGGCATCCTTGAGGTCCCGTAGATCGGTGAGGTAACGCTGGTAGTCCTCGTCCTCGGCGAATACCACGTGCCGATTGTGTCCCCGCTGGACCACGTGAAGCGGATAATTCGGTAAAACCACTCGCCCTTGCCTAGGCATCGCGGAGCCTCCTTACGGCGTCTGCGCTGGAGCCTCCTTGCTTAGAAAATTAGAGTAGGGAAAATAAATCTGTCCCCTTTATTCTTTAGATTTAGAGTGGCAGAAAATAAATCTGCCCCCTTTGCTGCTCGTGGTCTATTTGTGGTCATGGCTTGGGATTCCAGGGCGAACGCATTTGAGACAGACCCACATCCAGATCGCCTTTTTCATAAAGCTCTTTAAAAACCGCTTCAGCTATTGATATATCTGTACATACAGTTCTGGAGTCGAAATCATCATCACCAAATTTTATCATCCCTCTATAAGGGGACTCATCCAACTCCCACCACTCAAGATATTCTTCTTTAGGGTTAGTTGAACGAGTCAGTATATTTACCCTAAACCTTCCAGGCAAAGACTTCATACTTAGCTGACGAACAAAAGATTTTTTCGGACGAATAACCTCTACCCTTACAAATCCGCCAAACTTAAATGAGTTAACTATTCCTTTCTCTATGCTTTCCCAGACTGGCTGCTCAACCACTACCGCTAGAGAGGAGGCAGAATTGTCACCGCAGTGCAACTCAAGGACCGGCTCCAAATCATCTTCATAATCAAGTATCATTATCGCCACCCATCAATACCACGTGTCCAAGTGAAAGTTTTCCCCGTTCTGGATTTACCTGCTGGCACACAGCCTGATTCGCCTGATCATGGCGCAATCGGCCTTGATGGCTGACTGACTCCCCGTGAATTGAGCTTCAAGCACAGCCTCCAGCTATGGCTGGCGTGGCGGCAATTCGACGATGATCCTGACGGAGGTACGACTCTTCGAGGCCTGCTGGTTCTGGTCGCGCAACAGCGTGTAGGCAATCGCTCCGGGCGAGTTGAACCCAGAGCCCTCAAGCGAAGTCCAAAGCCCTACCCATTACTGACCTGTACACGTCAATCTGCTCGGGCAGCGATCAAGAAACACGGTCATCCGAAAAGGGTTAAGTTACTGCCATTCAAATCTGTCCCCTTTGTTCTTTCATTCCTAGAACATTTCATGCCTGAGCAGCTTAAAGCATGCACCCTTCTTGATTACCCCCTCTATGGCAGATGAACGTGTCGTGGCGTTTATATAGAGCAAAATAGGGTAGTCAGGAAAATTTCACTCTACTGGTTCATCATCAAGAGGGTCAAGATTGGCTTTCAGAATAAAATTCTCCGAATCATTACTGCCAAGCATGTAGCAATCCCCTCCTTGATAAAAACTATTTCTTTCATCAAGAGACACTCCAAAAATTTTCTCTATATGCTCTCTTGCCAGCAAAAGGCTGAGATTTTTCGTTCCGTACAAGTCATATGCAATCATTTTGGAAGTACCAAGCTCGGAGCGCGGCTTGCAGCCGTTGCCGCAGAATCATAAATCATAAAGTTAACTTCACGCCCTGCTTGTGCACTTGGAAAAAGGGGACAGTTTTATTTTCCCTGCTCTAATCTCGGCCGCCCTTGCCCACGCCGCTCTATTCTCACCCCGGCTACCCGCTCGATCTCGTCCACGAACCGTTGATTGCCCGTCAGTTGTCCACGCTGAACCGCCTCGCGAATCAGCTTCAATTCCTCGGCCGATATCGCCTCTTTCACGAACGTTACGTATCGCCGATATCGCTCTTCGGCCGTCTGACCTAGCTCAATGAAGCAGGGATCCGTATCCAACCAGTTTGGCTCCTTCAACCAATCCGCCCGCAGCCCATAACTTGACCAGGGATAGACCGCCACATCGTCCACCATCCGCGCCCGAACAGGGTTCAGTTCGATGTACCGGCAACACGCCAGCAGGTAGGCATCGCTCTGTAAGACACTCGATTTATAGCGACTTTCCCACAACGTTCCGGAACGGCCCTCCAGGCGATTCCGATATCGTGTCGTGCGCGCCGCCACCGTTTTCATCAGTTGCGCCAAGCCAGACAGCGAATCACCAGGCGCCAAGAGCAGATGGACATGGTTGGTCATCAGGCAAAATGCGTAGACCTTGATACCAAAGGCATCCTTGAGGTCCCGTAGATCGGAGAGGTAACGCTGGTAGTCCTCGTCCTCGGCGAATACCACTTGCCGATTGTGTCCCCGCTGGACCACGTGAAGCGGATAATTCGGTAAAACCACTCGCCCTTGCCTAGGCATCGCGGAACCTCCTTACGGCGTCTGCGCTGGAGCCTCCTTGCTTAGAAAATTAGAGTAGGGAAAATAAATCTGTCCCCTTTATTCTCTGTCCCCTTTATTCTCTTTATTCTATCTGGGTTGCTCCTTGGGCTCGGTGTGTGTTCGCAACTATCACCGTAGACCAAGAGCAGCCTTTCTTTTCTGAATCAATCGCTTAGCGCTTAAGTAAGTGCCATTCAAATCTGGCCCTTTTATTCGGCGAAAAAGACGCGGGCCGTAGGTGCAGGCCCGCTAACCACAAGCAGCTAAGAAGGAGCTGACCATGGCTAAGGCCGATCATAGGGCAGTCACGCCCAGAACTGAACGTTTCGCCACTGTCACCACCGATTCAATAGCCCCGGGAGTGCCGGGGCTATTTTTATTGAAAACAACACTACTTACCGTAGTTGAATTCAATACCAAATTTCATTTCATCAACGTGTAATTTAATTACACATCCAGCCCCCCCCTCTCCAGCGGTCAAATTGTTGGCTGAAAAATAATCGCGCAATTGGACCAGCAACTCTGTCAAATCCCCTACAGCACGCCCATCCGGATCAAACCAGTTGAATTCACCAGACTGATCAACATAGTCAAACTCATACTTCCCTCCATCGCCCTCTGAGAAAAGCTCCGCCCGAACTATTATTTCCCTAGCATCCGCTGGGCCAGCATCTACTAAAAGCTTTCCAATTTTCTGATATAACTCTTGATCGCCCATCAAATACCACCCGGTGAGTTTTTGAAATCGACAATGACAGGGCGACCACCATCAATAGAGTATCTGACAGTAAATCTATCAGGACGCACAGATGAGCCAGAATAGACAGACTAAATTTTCACACTGACCATCTGCCCTTGCTTGAGCGCAGATGACCAAGTGTTCTCCATGGACTTCCAGGCACCTTTATTCAAGTTCCCATTCATGGGAAGCAGGTTCAACTTCTCACCTGGCCCATTGAAGATACTTGCAATCAGGTGGCCACTTTCATCGCCACTAACCCCGCATTTACCAGCAATGCACTGCTGATAAGTATTCCGGTCACTCTTCGTCAGCGAGAGGTTGGACTCAACCTTCTCAACACGCCCAAGACTATCTGTCTGATAGGTCTTTTTCCCGTCCACTTTATAAATCGTGTTCGGCTCTGGTTTGTTGAGTTCCTTAGTCCATGCCCCTTTGCTGCCAGAGCTAACTTCTACTTCACGCAGCGCCGTTCCAGTTCCTTTTGCAGCAGCCTGAATTTAAAAACTACGTCCAAAACTCCTTCCCATCCGAGTCTATCCATACAACCCCAGCAGGGGCCTCTGTGACAAACCAAAGCCCGAAGCCATCAAGATCGTCTTCGCCGGGATATTCAGGCCACGCGTCCTTGAGCACGTTTAACTGATCTTGGATAGTACCAACAAGGAAAAGGCCATCATGCGCAAGCTTTATATTCCCCTCCAACATCAAACATTCCATCAGAGAGAAGAACAGATTAACTCGGTGCACGTACTCAACAGACGAATCAAGAAGCTCAACCGTCATATGCTGCCATATAACGCCCATTGAGAGCCCAAATGCGCTTCGCAACACCGGCTCATAGATATCTCTAATCATTTGAACTTGATCTCCACCATTCTTCCGCCATTAATGGACTTATCCATAACATCTATAGTCCAAGAAGCCCCCGTCTGCTGCGAAGACGTGGAAAAGTCTCGAAGGGTTATTCGAGCTCCGGCGTCAGTTTTGGCTGTATATATTGCCCCCTTCCCAGGGATAACTTTAGCTGCAGGCATATTTTCAACCCCAGCCAACTGCCTAAAGTAAGACATCACATCGGATGTGGTAGCCCCCATATAGACCGGTGCCCCCTTGCTAACCTGAGGATCGGTCTTCAATACCTTACCACCCAAATTCAATTGAAAATCCTTCGGCTCAATTGACTTGGTGTTGTATTGCACAGCGAGATCATCAATTCTCTTCTGTGATTGCGTTTGCAGCACAGTGCCAGGCTGCTTGCCTGCCAGATCAGGGCTTTTGGGGTTCTGTGCAATGCGGTCCAGGGCAGCTTTTTCAGCATCAACTACCGGATTCCCAGTCGCTTTTGCAGCCTGCTCCCCTTTCCCAACCCACAACCCAAACCTACCCAACCCCGCAACAATCCCAAGGCCGGCAGCCTCCGCAACCATGGCCTCGCCCCAGGCCTTGATGAACTCATTCGCTGGCTGTACGCCATCGAAGCCCTGTCCCTGGGCCAGATCACGTTGCGCCTGGGTGATATCCTCGGCTGTCGCCCCGTTCTTGCGCATGTACTCGGTCAAGGAACTCGCTGCCTGACCGTAGCTGATCAAGCCCGGCGGGGTTCAGCGCCGCCATCGGCTCTGCGCTCAAACCCACGCCCAGTTGCAGCTGGAGCTTGTCCTTGTAGGGCGAGCCGGAAACAGGCAACGCATGCGTTGCCTCGGCGAGCGACCCGCCAGGGATAGCGAGGCCGGGGGTTCAGGACTATGCGGAAGTAGCGACAGGGAGGTCCTGCACAGTGCTTTTCTTCTAAAACTGAAAAGGTAAATTTTTAAAGAACAGGGAATTACTGAAAGGAGGTAAACCTACCTGCCTTTTAGTTTTAGAGCAGCAAAAATAAATACGCCCTCTTTATTTTCTCACTTATTTTGAGAAAAAGATTTTCTACATCAAGAGAGCCTCACAAACTCTAGCCCTTCACACTTAACAATTTCAGGGGGTATCTCTTTGTAAATAAATAGCTCATCACCCAGGTTAATCAGACTCAAAGATTGGAAGTTTCCAAATTGGAGAGACACCCCAGCAACTGAGCCTTCAACGGATGATATAATTAGCGAGACCAAAATCAACTCTTCTCCTATGACTGACGAAAAACTCTCATCATTCACCAATGAGAAAATTTTTTCCGCTCCAAACTCCCCCAAGTCGCATTCTGAAACAGCATCTGAGTTGTAAGCTATAGACGCGCCATCGGGAGCACACATTAAAGTTCCGCTCCCCTCCCGACCATCAAAAAAAAGACTTACTGCCTGTGGGGCGCCGTTTTTCTTCAACTCAAATACATGGAACAAACCCAAAGCCAGGAGCAGCCGGAGCCCTATGCAACTAACCAACCAATTCTTAAAATCTTCGGAAACATTAATCATTGTGGACTGCCTTTCAGCGCATTCTTTACGGAAGTATTATTTATTCCATCCTTCATAATTGTCACAAAGGTCCCGTCGGGCTTTGTACTCTAATCTCCAATGAAGCAAGGATCCATATCCAACCAGTTTGGCTCCTTCAACCAATCCGCCCGCAGCCCATAACTTGACCAGGGATAGGCCGCCATATCGTCCACCATCCGCGCCCGAACAGGGTTCAGTTCGATGTACCGGCAACACGCCAGCAGGTAGGCATCGCTCTGTACGACACTCGATTTATAGCGACTTTCCCACAACGTTCCGGAACGACCCTCCAGGTGATTCCGATATCGTGTCGTGCGCGCCGCCAGCGTTTTCATCAGTTGCGCCAAGCCAGACAGCGAATCACCAGGCGCCAAGAGCAAATGGACATGGTTGGTCATCAGGCAAAATGCGTAGACCTTGATACCAAAGGCATCCTTGAGGTCCCGTAGATCGGAGAGGTAACGCTGGTAGTCCTCGTCCTCGGCGAATACCACTTGCCGATTGTGTCCCCGCTGGACCACGTGAAGCGGATAATTCGGTAAAACCACTCGCCCTTGCCTAGGCATCGCGGAGCCTCCTTACGGCGTCTGCGCTGGAGCCTCCTTGCTTAGAAAAATTAGAGTAGGGAAAATAAATCTACCCCCCTTTATTTATTCTTTATTTAATAAAGTATTTTTATTTCTGGAAAAAAGTAATAGTAGGGCCATAATCTTGATCTGAGTAAGATAGCAAAACCGAAAAATCTCTATCTGGAAATTTCTCTTTTAAAATTAAGCGCCATGATAGAGAAAGCATATGAGCAAGCTGCTCAAAAATTTCATCTTCTACATCCTCATTGCACCCGGAAAAAATATCATAAATATGGGTATGATTAATAAATCTCTCTACAGACTGGATATCATCTTCGAATCTTGCCATCCAGGCATTAAATTTTTTTTCCTCATAGTTCATCTCCAGTATTACCGCCCCCCTATCCAAGATAAAATCAGGAAAAACCAATTTCCCTAAGATCAATAAGTCTTCTGGCCTGATTACATAGGAAATATATGAAAATACATCAATCTCATTCTTATTCTCCCAGCCGGACCTCCATAATTCATAATTACTCAAACACTTTAAATCTTTAAAAGATACTATTTTTTTCATGGTATCTCATCCGAATTAGCAGGGCGCGGAGCTAATTTAGTTGATGGAGATTGCACTCTAACACTTCCGTCTGGCAATATATTTCTACCATACTCTATTACATGGGGCGTGGGTATGTTTGCATGCGAAGCCCCGCTTACATCGACCCTTTTAATAATCATGCCAGCCGAGTCATATACAGCATAACTTGTAACATTCCCCTTATTATCAGATCTATATAGTACTCCATTGGCCGGCCCACCATCTAGCTTAAACCTACCGCTAGTCTTAATAGCATTTTCTAAGGGGCCACCAGTAAAGTTCCCTTCTGCACGAGGAGGATTTGGTATTTTTGTTTTAGTTGCTTCTTTCACCGGATGGGTATAAGGCATCCCCGCCTCAGCATCCGCCAACGCCCCAATGGTAGGCAGATTAGCCTTTCCTGGGGCCACCTCTCCTTTGGGCAACTCTCCCGCCTTCAGCGCATTCATGAGCGCCTTGGCCGATACCTTGCCAGCGGCACCGCCCATTGCCGGAACGCCGATTCCGAACGGATTGAACCCCGTCTGGTCCAGGTATGCACCGACTTCCTTCTGCCACTGTGGATTGCCGTTCCACCAGAGGTTGGCGGTCTGCTCCAGGTGCAACTGACCAGCCGTCGTCCAGTCGACGACGTTTCGGCCCATCAGGAAACCGTAGGCTATATCGCTGTCACTTCCTCCCGGATTAGCTGTTTCCTGCCGGGCCACCAACTCGTTGAGAGCCCTAGACCCCGCATCGATCTCCGCACGAATCTCCGCGCAATTGCCCGCAGCCACGCAGCCATTCAACCTCCGCCGGTTCTCGTCGCTACGCGCCTTGAACTCTTCCTCTACCTGACGGCAATTTCCCTGGGACTTGCATTTCTGCAAGGCATTATCCAGATCGGCCACATCCTGATGGTTCAGGAAGTTGTATTGCGTCGAGTTCTTCGCTACCCAAGCAGCGCTTTCCAGAGCCTTGCCTGTCGCATCAGGATCGCGTACCGCCGTAGCCAGAACACCAACCAATTGCGACCCCATAGTGACCATGGCTTCACGGTTCTCAGGGCTCAAGCTCTTGAAGGCCTGGTCTAGCTTGGCCACCAGCGCTTCATTGGCGCCAGCTGCCGCGGCGCCCGTGGCGAAATCGCCACCGCTGACCTGCGCCGCCAGGCCACCCATCAGGGCGTGCATGGTCACCATCGACGGATCGCCTGGCTTCAGGCTGTATTCCTGGCCGATATCGCCGACGAAGTTGAAACCTGCCGCCGCGAAACTGTTGTAGAGCGCGCTCTTCAGCGCCTCGTTCAGGCTCCCGCCCTGGCCCAAGGCCTGGCTCAGTACAGTGGATGTAGCGTTCTGCATCGCCTGATTGGCAGCGAAGCGACCAACACCAGATAGGCTGCTGAGGTCTACCGTGACCTTTCCAGTAAGCGGATCAGTCTTGGTCTGAAGAATCCCGTCGAAGTACTCAGCCGTCAGCCCCCCGGTCAGGCTCGCAATAGCAATCTGCTTCAGACTGTCACTACTGAAGCTGTCTTTCAGCACCTTCCCGAGGTCGCCCTTGTTGTTGATCAGGCTGACCGCTGCCGTGCCCGACAGGCTTCCTGCCGCACCAACTCCTGCGCCCATGGCGAAGCTACTGGCACCCACTCCTGCACCACTGAGCGCTCCCGCTGCCGCCATGCCACCGATGGCTGCCGCCGCGATGGCGACAGCGATCTGCGTCGCCGGCCCCATGCCCGAGTTGCTGTACTTCCAGCTATCGTGCACCTCCTGCACCATGCGCCAGTCCACATCCCCGCGCTGCTCGGCCTCCTTCAGCCACGCCAGTTGCGGATCCGCCTGCACCATCGCGTCGATGGTCTGGCTCACGGTCTTCTGGTCGATATGCTTGAGGTCGATCTTCAGCCCTTCCACGGCCTTGATCGCCAGGTTGCCCTGGGCCACGATCTGGGTCTGGCGTACGGTTTCGTCGGTCTGGCCCTTGCCCTTCGACGACTGCCACGCCAGGTCGCCCTTGCTCTTCTCGTGGCTCTCCTGGTGCAGGTCCTTCACTGCCTCGAAGGTCACTGCGCCGCCGCTGACGATGGCCAGGTCGTTGCCGGATTCCAGCTTCGCGCCCTGGTAGGTCTGGTCGCCGCCGCTGAGCAGGGTGAGGTCGCCGCCGCTGCTGATCTGGCTGCCCACCGCCTTGACGTCGGTGACTTCGTCGCGCCGGGTTTCCTTGCGGCCGAAGTCGCCTTTCTTCTTCTTGTCGTACAGGTAGTAGCTGCTGTCGTTGGCGGCCAGCAGTTCCAGCTTGTCGCCGGCCACCAGGTAGGCTTCGTCGCCGGCGCTGGCCTGGCTCGCGATCAGGCGCAGGTCCTGTCCGGCATTGATCGCCAGGTCGCCGCCAGCCTCCACGCGGGTGCCTTGCTGGGCGACCTTGTCTTCCTGGTAGGTGACCTTCCTGGTCTTGCTGTAGGCGTGCTCCTCGTTCGCCGCCGCCGCCAGGGTCACGTCGCGCCCGGCGGAGAGGGCGATGTCGCGGCGCGCTTCGAGGGTGCTGGCCACCGCCGTCAGGTCGCGACCGGCGCTGACGTTCAGGTCCCGCCCGGCGCTGACTTCGGCGCCGAGCTGGGTCACGCTCTGGAGCCGCGACGTGCTCCAGCGGGTCTGGCCCTGGCGGTCCTCGACGGCGGCGACGGTGACGTCGCGTCCGGCGTCGAGGCTGAGATCGCCGCGGCTCTGCAGCACCCCGCCGAGGTTGGCGATGTCGCGTCCGGCCTGGACGTTCAGGCTGTTCGCCGCCTCCACCCGCGCGGCGCTGTCGGCGAAGCTGCGTTCCCAGGTGCGGCCGTCGATGGCGCTGTCGTAGCGGGTCACGCTGCGTTCGTTGATCACGTCGCCGGTCAGCGCGGTGAGGTTCACGTCGCGCCCGGCGATGACCCCGCCCTGGCGGTTGCGGATCGAGTCGCCGGCGAGCAGGTCGAGGCGCTTGCCGGCCTCGATCAGGCCGCTGTTGTCGAGGTTGCCGGCCGTCGCGCTGAGGTCGTTCCGCGCGCGCAGGGTGCCGACGTTATGCAGGTCGCCGCCGCTCACCAGCTTCACGTCGCGGCCCTGGATCAGCGCACCGTTGGGTGCCAACCGACCCTCCGCCTGGGCCAGGTAGACCACCGGCGCGAGGACCTTCTCGCCGTTCACCTCGACCTCTTCCAGCCACACGATGTCGTGGGTCAGCGCCGCCATCTGCTCTGCGCTCAGGCCCACGCCCAGTTGCAGCTGGAGCTTGTCCTTGTAAGCGATGGCGTTGTCCATCAGGTAGCGGAACAACGCCTCGTCGCTGCTCAGCCCGTCGATGTAGCGCTGGCCGGTGCGCGCCACCACCGCGTCGCGGATCAGCCGCTGCTCGTAGAGACCGTCGCCGAGGCGCTTCTTGCTAGCGTCCGGGTTCATGCCCAAGCCGCTGAGCAGGTAGTCCGAGTTGAGGAACTGCTTCAGCTCGGTGAGCGCCGGGTTGGTCTCGATCAGGTACTTGTGGCTGGCGCTCGGCGTGGCGTTGCCGGGCACGCCTTGGACCCGGGCGACGCCCGGCAGGCTGCCGCCGAGCGCGCTGCCGCCCTGGCCCTGGACGTTGGCCGCGCCAGCCAGGCCGTCGACCCGCACGCCCTGGCCCTGCCAGGTACCGGCGGCGTTGCCGGCGCCCTGCTGGCCGACCGAGACGCCGCTGCCGCCCTGGGTGCGGTCGGCGCCGGCACCGAGCGCGGCGCTGGCGTTGCCGTCCTCGGCGAAGCGCGAGCTGAGGCGGAACAGGCCGTTGTCGCCCTGCGGCAGGCTGAAGCCGGGCAGGGTGACCGGGTTGACCTGGCGCCGCGCCAGGTCGGGCGGCAGTTGCGAGGTCAGCGGCACGACCACCGAAACCCCGCTGCCGCCCACCGCGCTGTCGCCCACCTGGCGACCGCTGCCGACGAAGGTGTAGCCGGGACGGATGACGCTGTTGTTGATGCGCTTGCCGGCATTCACCGTGACGTTGCCGGCGGCCTGGATCACCGCTGCGTAGGACTGGTCGCCGGTGCTGATCGGGGTCGGTCCCTTGCTCGGGAATTCGTACTCGAAGGACCAGTCGCTGAGGATCGCGTTGAGCGCGGCGGGGATCTCGCCGGCGCGCGCCGGGTCGAAGTTGGCGCTCTGGTACCAGTAGAGGTCGGTGAAGTTGCGCGACTTCTGGTCGATGCCGCCGATATCGCCGCCACGGGCGGTGCGCAGCACGCGGATGGTTTCCAGCTCGCCGGTTTCCAGGCCCTGGTTGTCGAGGACCTCGAGATTGGCGGTGAGGTTGCCGCCGGCGCCGATCAGGCTGGAGACGTTGCTCAGGGTGCCGCCGTCGATGGCGAAGTCGCCGCCGGCCAGCAGCTGGCCCATGGCGCTGCTGGCGGTGACCTCGGTCTTGTCGCGTTGGGTGACGGTCCAGATGGCATTGCGCTTGCCGCTGCAGTCGCCGGCGTTGACCCCTTCGATGCAGGCGGTCTGCTCCATCTTCGCGGTGTACAGGCCCGACTTGCTTTCCAGCACGGCGCGACGGTTCTCGATCAGGCTGGCGCGCAGGCTGAAGTCCTTGTCGCTCTCGATCACCCCGGAGAGGTTGCGCAGGCTGTCGGCGCGCCCGCCGGCATCGTCGCGGGCGATATCCAGCCTGCCGAGGCTGTACACATCCGCGTAGAGGTTGGTGATGTCGCGGGCGCGCAGGGTCATGTCGGCGCCGCTGAACAGCAGCCCGCGCTCGTTGAGCAGGGCGGGCGCGTTCAATCGCAGGTTGCCGCCGCCGCCCAGGGTGCCGTAGTTGTTCAGGCTCGCGGCGCTGGCCACGAGGTCGCCGGCGGCGGTGATCCGCCCACGGTTGACCAGCAGGTTGCCGGCGCCGAGCGTGACATTGGCACCGCCGGCGAGGCTGGCGGCGGTGCCGAGGTCGAGGCTGGCGGCGTTCAGGGCGAAGTCGCCGAGGCTGGTGGCGCGGCCGTTGCCACGGTAGCCGCCGCTCAGGTCGAGGCGGAAGCTGCCGTCGCTGGCCAGCAGGCCGTCGTTGCTCCAGTCGCCGCCGCGGCCGGTGAAGGACTGCACGGCCAGCAGCTTGCCCTCGGCGGTCTGGCGGAAGGTGCCGATGTCCAGGTTCAGGCGTCCGGCTTGCAGCACGCTGCTGTTGGTCCATTCGCTGGCGCGGATGTCCAGCAGGCCATTGGTGGTCAGCTCGCCGCCGGCGCGGATCACCTGCCCGGAATCCAGGCCGAAGGTGCCGTTGCCGGTGTGCAGGATGCGCCCACCGGCGTTGGCCAGGCTGCCCAGTTGCAGGTCGAGGTCCTGGTTGGCGCTTTCCAGCGCGCCGTAGGCATTGTTCAGCTCGCCAGCGACCAGCCGCGTGCTGCCGCTGCGGCCCAGGGCGCGCAGGCTGCCGTCACTGTTGTCGATCGAGGCGGCGCGCAGGAGCAGGTCGCCTTCGCTTTCCAGCTGGCCGAAGCGGTTGGCCAGCGCGCCGGCCAGGCTGAAGTCGACGCGCCCGGCGCCGACCTTGCCGCCCTGGCCCGCCGCCGCGCCCTGGTTGAGGAAGCGCTGGCCGCTGACACTGAGCAGGCCGCTGGCGTAGAGGCCGCCGCCCTGGTTGTCGAAGTCGGCGGTGATGATGCGGTTGTCGCCGGCCAGCGCCGAGAGATGGCCCTTCTGGTTGCGCACGCCTTGCTGGGCCTGGATCTCCAGCGACTGCGCCTGGGTGATGCCGGCGCTGTTGTCGAACAGCCCGGTGAGCAGCTTCAGCCAGCCCTTGGCGCTGTTGAGCACGCCGCCGGCGCCGTTGTCGAGGCTGGCGCTCTGCAGGTCGAGGTTGCCGGCCCGGCTGTCCAGACGGCCGCCCCGGTTGTCCAGCGCGGCGTCGAGGCGCAGGCGGTTGTCGCCCTGGGCCTGGAGCGTGCCCTGGCGGTTGTCCAGGCGGCCGGCCCGCACGTCGAGGGCGCCGGCCTGGCTGAAGACCAGGCCGTCCTGCTGGTTGCGCAGGGCGCCCTGGCCCAGGCGCAGGGTCATGTCGGCCTGGCTGGCGAGGGTGCCGGAGGCGCTGTTGTCCAGGCCCTGGGCGAAGAGTTCCAGCAGCCCCTGGCTGACCAGCTTGCCGCCGCGGTTGTCGACGCTGGCGCTGCGCAGCAGCAGGTCGCCGCCGCTGGCCAGGCGCGCGCCGCCGGTATTGACCAGGGCGCCGCCGAGGAGCGCCTCGAGCCGGCCCTGGCTGATCAGCTGGCCGCCGCTGTTGTCCAGGCTGGCGCCCGTGAGCAGCAGGCTGCCGCCGTTGACCTGGCCGCCGGCGTTGGTCAGCACCGCGCTGGCGCGGTCGAAGGTCAGCGCGCGCTGCGCCGAGATCAGCCCGCCCTGGCCGTTGTCCAGCTTCCCGGTGATGCTCAGGGTCACGTCGCTTTCGCCGGAGACGATGCCGCCGGCGTTGGCCAGGCGGGCGGCGGCGATCCGCTGCGCCCCCTTGCTGACCAGGGCGCCCTGGCCGTGGTTGTCCAGCGCGCCGGCGAGGCTGACCGCCAGCTCGCCGTTCTTGCTCGACAGGGTGCCGCCGGCGCTGTTGTCCAGGCTGCCGCCCTCGACCGCCAGGCCTTCCCAGCCGGAGAACAGGCCGTCACCGGCATTGCCCAGCTGGTCGGCGACCAGGCGCAGCTTCCCGGCGCTGATGATGCGGCCCTTCTGGCCGTTGTCGATGCGACTGGCCAGCAGCTCGAAGCCCTGCTGGCTGGAAATCTCGCCGCCCTGGCGGTTGTCGAGGACGTTCAGCCGCTCGATGCTCAGCGGGCCACGGGCGCTGATCAGGCCGCCCTGGTTGTCCAGGTCGCCGCCCTGCAGGTCGAGACGGACGCCGCGCTCGCCGATCAGCCGGCCCTGGCGTTGCAGCAGGCGCTCGACGGTCAGGCGCAGGTCGCCCCTGGCGGAGATTTCGCCGCCGTCGGCGGAATCGACGCGCCCTGCCGTCAGTTCCAGTTCGCCGTCGCTGGTGAGCAGGCCGCCGCGGTTGTCCAGGTTGCCGGCGCCCAGCGTCAGCGACTGCTTGCCACTGAGGGCGCCGCCACGGTTGTCGAGGTCGGCGCTGCTGACATCGAGGGCGCCCTGGCTGACCAGCTGGCCCCCCTGGGCGTTGTTCAGCGCGCCAGTGGCGACGCTCAGGCCGGCGTTGCCGGAGAGCAGGCCCTTGCCGCTGTTGTCCAGGGAGGCGCTGGCGAGCGTCAGGCGGGCGCCGGAAACGGTGCCTTCGGCGTGATTGTCCAGCGCGCCGGCGACGCGCAGGTCGATGCCGGCGCGGCTGGCCAGGGTGCCCCTGGCGCTGTTATCCAAACTGCCGGCCTCAATGTCCAGCCCGGTGGCGCCGGAGATCACCCCGGCCAGGCTGTTGTCCAGGGCCTGGGCGATGCGCAGGACCAGGCTGTCGGCGCTGAGCAGGCGCCCGCCGCGGTTATCCAGGCTGGCGGCGGCGAGGGTGAAGGCGCGGTCGCTGGAGATTTCCCCGCCGGCGCCGTTGTCCACCGCGCCGAGCTGGCGCAGCAGCAGCGCGCCGGGCGTGGCGATCAGGCCGCCGTCGCGGTTGACCAGCGCGCCGCCATTGAGGTCGAGGGTGATGCCGGTTTCGCTGACCAGTGCGCCACCTGCGCGTTGGTCGAGGCCTTTCAGGTTGGCGTCGAGCAGGCCCTTGGCGCTGATCCGGCCCTGCTGGCCGTTGTCCAGCCGGGCGGCCGCCAGGGTGACGCCGGCGTTGCTGCCGATGGTGCCCTTCTGGCTGTTGTCCAGCGCACCGGTGCGGATATCCACCGCGCCCTTGGCGCTGATCACCCCGGCGCGGCTGTTGTCGAGGCTGGCTCCGTCCAGCGCCACGCCGGCGTCGCTGAGCAGCTTACCGCCCTGGTTGTTCAGCGCGCCCCGGCTGCTCAGCGTGAGCGGGCCGGCGCTGGAGAAGGTGCCGCCACGGTTGTCGAGGCTGGCGGATCGCGCCGTCAGCGCGCCTTCGCTGACCAGCGCGCCCCCCTGGTTGTCCAGCGCGCCGTCCAGGCTCACGCCCAGGCCTTTCTGGCTGTCGAGCCGCCCGCCGTCGCCGTTGAACAGTTCGCCGCCGTCCAGGCTCAGGCCGTCGCGCCCGGCCAGCACCCCCTTGGCCTGGTTCAGCAGGCGCTGCACGGTGAGGCGCAGGCCGCCGTCGCCGATGACCTTGCCGCCGCGGTTGTCCAGTTGCTCGCGGACGTTCACGGCGACCTTCGCGGTGCTGGAAATCTCGCCGGCGCGGTTGTCGACCTGTCGCGCCTCGATAGCGATGCCGCCGTTCGCGGCGATCAGCCCGGACTGGCTGTTGTCGAGCGTGTCGGCCGCGACCTTCAGGGTCTTTTCGCTGACCAGTTCGCCACCTTGCTGGGCCAGGCTGCCAAGCGTCGCCTGCAGGTCGCCCTTGGCGGCGATACGCCCTCCGGCGTTGCCGACGGCGTTCGCCGTGAGATCCAGGCGGCCATCGCTGAGCAGCTTGCCGCCCTGGTCGTTGCGCAGGTTGGCGACCTCCACGCGCACCCCGCCCTTGCCGCTGGCGATGCCGCCATCGCCGTTGTCGAAGGCGCCTCCCGTGGCATCCAGACCGGCGTCGGCCACCAGCATGCCACCACGGTTGTCCAGGCTGGCGCCGTGGACGTTCAGCTCGCTGCGGCTCGACAGCAGGCCGCCGGCTCGGTTGTTCAACTGCCCGGCCGTCACGCGCTGCGCGCCCTGGCTGAGCAGGTTGCCCTGGTCGCGGTTGTCCAGCAGGCCGGCGACGCTGGCGACCAGCCCGCCCTGGCTGGCCAGCGTACCCTTGCCGCTGTTGTCCAGGCTGCCGGCCTGCAGGTCGAGGCGGTTGGCCGCCGAGAACAGGCCGAGGCGGTTGTCGATGGCGCCGCTGGCGACCACCAGCAGGTCGTCGCCGAGCAGCTTGCCGCTACGGTTGTCCAGGCTGCCGATGCGCACCTCGGCGCGCTTGCCGGAAATTTCGCCATCCGCCCGGTTGTCCAGCACCTGGGCGCTGACGCGGGTCGCCTGCTGGCTGCCGAGCAGGCCTTCCTGGCTGTTGTCGAGCGTCGCCGCGCCGACTTCCAGGTCGTTCAGGCCGATCACCTGGCCGCCGCGGTTGTCGAGCTTGCCGGCCGCCGCGACCACGGTGCGGTCGCGACTGTGCAACAGCCCGCCCCGGCGGTTGTCCAGGTTCGCCGCCGCGACCCGCAGTTCGCCCTCGGCGAGCAGCTTGCCGCCACGGTTGTCCAGGTCTCCGGCGGCCACCCGGGTGGTCGCGCCCTTCAAGCTGCCGCCCTGGTTGTCCAGCGCCTGGCTGGCCCTGGCCTCCAGCGTGCGGCTGGCTACCAGGCTGCCGGCGTTGCGCAGGGTGCCGCTGCGCAGCTCGAGGTCGCCGCGGGCGTTGCGCCGGTTGTCCGGATCGACGCCGGCCTCGATCACCCCGGCATTGTCGATATGCGCGGCGTCCAGCGCGATGCGCTCGCGCGCCGCCAGGCTCTGCCGGTTGACCAGCTCCTCCGCGCCGCGGATCTCGGCGCTACCGCCGGCGTAGGTCTTGCCGTTCAGTTCCACGGCCTGAGCCGCGATCTTCAGGTCGCCCTGGCTGGAGGCCTGGGCCAGGCTCAGCCTGCCGCTGGCGTCGATGCGGATGTCGCCGCCGCTGGCGGCCATGTCGCCGGCCAGCTTCACCCCCACGCCCTGCTCGGTGCCGACCAGGCGGATCGCCCCGGCGTACATCCCGCCCAGCGCCGAGCTGTCGATCGCCAGTCGCGGCTTTTCGCTGCCGTCGGCGGCGCGCGGAGTGGCCTGCAGGCTGTCGGCCTGGACGTCGTTGCGGCCGGTGACGATGTTCAGGTTCTTCGCGTAGAGCTTGGCGTTGAGCGTGGCGCTGCGGGTGATCAGGTCGAACTGTTCGAGGTTGCTGACGTTCAGTTCGGCGCCTTCGATGGCGATGTCGCCGCCGTCCACCTGGAAGCGCTCCAGGCGCTGGCCGTCCATGATCGGCTTGCCGGTGGTGAGGGTGGCGCGCGGCGTGTTGATGAAGCCGCAGCCCTGGCAGGTGATGCCGTGCGGGTTGGCGACGATCACCCGCGCCGACTGCCCGGCCACCTCGGTGTAGCCGGCCAGGGTGCTGCGGTTGCCGCCGGTGACCTGGTTGAGGATCACCTGCGCCGCCTGGCCCTGCAGGTTCGGGTTGCCGAGGATGATCCCGCCGAGCTGGGTGCCCTGGGTCTTGCCGGTGGCGTTGTTGAGGATCAGCCCGTTGGCGCCGACGTTGTAGTCGCGGAAATGGTTGTTCGACAGCCCGGCGCCATTGGGCGTGGCGATGTTGACGATGGGCACGCCGTTGCCCGCCTGGCCGAGGCTGGTATTGCCGCCGGCCGCCGCGTCCACCGCCAACTGCGCCGCCGCCGCGACGATCGGGTCGAGGAACAGGATGCCGGCCAGGGTCAGGGCGATGCACTGGTTCAGGGGGCTGCGGATGTCCATATCGTCACTCCTTGGCGGGTAGGGGCCCGGCGAGGTTAAGCAAGGTTGTCCAGGGAAAGGGCCTCGATGAACGAAGGCGCTTTCCTAAAGCGTTCAGGAGGTCGCCGCGTCTTCAGAAGAACGCGTCGACCCGGAAATAGATCGGGTGCTCGCGCCGCTCGATGGCGCTGGGCCGCTCCAGCGAGCGGGCGAAGCCGACGCTGGCGGCGAAATAGCGGCCGCGGGCATCCAGTTCGATGGCGTTGCCGCTCATGCGCCCGCTGGCGCCGTCGTTGTAGCGGTCGTGGCGGATCACGCCGACGTCGTAGGCGAAGGCCACGCCGTATTCCTGCAGCCAGGGCCGCAGCGGCGCCCACTGCACCGCGCGCCGCCAGCGCAACTGGTTGCGCCAGTAGCCACCGCTGTCGCCGGTCAGGGTCTGGTCTTTGAAGCCGCGCACCGAGCTGTTGCCGCCGAGGCTGATGCGCTGCGGGCTGAACAGCACGTCCTCGCTCCTCTGCCCGGTGGCCAGGCTGTCGAAGCTGAAACGCTCGCCCCACAGCTGGAACGGCTGCAGGTAGCTGAGGGTCAGGCTGTACTTGTCGTAGCGCGCATGCGCATCGTCACCCCGCGGCTGGCCGCGACCCTGCGCGCCGAGGGCGCCGATGCCCTGCTGCCAGCCGAGGTCGAGGTTGACGAAGCCGCTGCCGATCCGCCGGCCATGGTTGAAGCCGAGCTGGGTCTCGGTGATCCGTGTGCTCTGGTCTTCCAGGCGGGTGTCTTCGATATAGTTGTTGGTGCGCTGGTGGCTGAGCCCCAGGCTCATGGCGGTCTTGCTCACGCCGTCGCGGTGCAGCACGCGTTCGGCGCGGAACTGGTGGCTGCGGCTGTCGCCGTCGAGCTTGAAGGGGAAGCCGCTGGTCTCGTTGCGCGTGCGGTAGTCGCTCTGGCTGTAGCCGTAGGTGAAGGTCCACCAGCCCCAGGGCAGGCTGTAGAACAGGCTCTGGCTGTCGGAATGGCGCCAGCGGTCGCTCACCGCGTCCTGGTTGGCGCGCAGGCTGAGCTGGTCGGCCAGGCCCAGCGGGCTGTCCCAGTCCAGGCCGAGGCCCATCTGCTGCTCGCCGGTGCTCACGTCGCCGTCGTTGTTGCGCGTGGCGGAGACGCGCCAGGGCTTGTCGCGCTCGCCCTTGAGACGCACCCGGCTGCCGCCGACCTGGCTGCCGGGCACCAGCTCCAGCTGTGCCTGGCGCGAGGGCAGGCGGCCCAGCTGGTCGACCAGTTGCTCCAGCTCGCGCAGGTCGAGCAGTTCGCCGGTCTTGCCGGGAAAACTCATCGCCAGCTCGCGCGGACTGGCCAGCGCGGAGCTGTCGAGACCTTCCAGGCGGCCTTCGACGACGATCACCCGCAGCGTCCCGGAGGCCAGGTCCTGCTGCGGCAGGTAGGCACGGGTGGTGACGTAGCCTCGATCCAGGTAATGGTCGGTGATGGCCTTGAGCAACGCGTTGAGCTGGCCCACGCCCAGGCATTCGCCCTGGTAGGGGGCCAGCAATTCGTCGCGGGCGCCCTGCGCCAGGTGCTCGGCGCCTTCGAGCTCGATGCGGCGGATGTCGAAACAACGGCCGTCGCCAGCGGATCCGCCTGGCGTCGAGGGCGCTTCGTTACCTGGCAGTTGCTGGAGTTCCTCCAGGCGCTTGCGCTGCTCGTCCAGCAGGCGCTGCTGGCGCTCGCGGATCAGGTCGCGGTCGCCGGGAGAGGTGAAGGGGGCGGCGCTGGCCATGAGCGGCAGGCACAGGAGGACAAGGGCCAGGCGAGGGATAGCCACGATTTCGTTCCTTGAAATGCAGAGGACGCAGTATCGGCCCGGTGGCGGCGGCGGATATGTAGGAATGCTCCGAAAACCGTCGTCCATGAGCCGGGCGTAGCGAGGTAGCGGCAACGGGCCACCTCTGGAGCGAAAAACCTAACATAGACTTTTGGATTAATCCGTTAGATAGAGCGCTTTCTCGACGAACTGCAGCGTTCCCCAACCTAGGCGGGGAATTTTCGCGCACAAGAAAAGGGGCCGGCTCCCATGGGAAAGCCGGCCCCGGATACTGCTCGTCGCAACCCCGCAATCAACCGCGCTGGTAGACGATCTCCTTGGTGCCGCCGTCGCAGGAACCGACCACTTTCTTGTCGGTGACGCTGCCCTTGTCGACGATTTCCAGGGTATAGGCAGGAACGCCGTTGGCCTTGATCTTCGCATCGATCTCGGCTTTGAGTTCCTCACAGGGCTTGGCGGCGAATGCGCTGCCCGCCACGGCAAACAGGCCGACTGCCAACATCAACTTCTTCATGAACACATTCCCTCGTTGCATGGGTGAAGACCCGAACGGGTCAGGCTTGCCACATGAGGCAAGGTTGAGACGAGCGCGCCGGCCATGGAGGCACGCCGCCCTCAGAGTGCCACGCCATCAGCTGTCGGCGATACGGAAGCCGACCTTCAGGGTCACCTGGTAATGGCCGACGGCGCCGTTCTCGATATGCCCGCGGGTATCCACCACCTCGAACCATTCCAGGTGCTGGATGCTCTTCGCCGCCTCGGCGAGGGCATTGTTGATGGCGTCCTCGATGCTGGTCCTGGACGACCCGACCAGCTCGATCTTCTTGTAGGTGTGATGATTGGACATGACTGTCTCCCTGGACGATGCCTGGATTTCTTCGCGCCCGAACGGCGCCCCTGTCCAATGGACACTAGCCGAGTGGGAAAAGTGCAGCAAATCGCCAGCGCTCAGTCCGCCAGGCACTCGCGCAGCCATTGCGCCAGGCGCTCGGCGCGCGGATCGTGCAATCGCGCCGGCACCCACAGGGCCAGGCGCGCGTCGGTCTCGATGAAGCCCCAGGGCGCCACCAGCCGGCCCGCGGCGAGGTCGTCGCGCACCAGCGCCTCCGGGGCGATGGCCACGCCGAGCCCGGCCACCGCGGCTTCCAGCAGGTAATAGAGATGCTCGAAGCCCTGGCCATAGCGCAGCGCCTCGGGCGCCAGCCCCTGGCTCACGGCCCAGGCCGGCCAGGCCTGCGGCCGCGACGCGGTATGCAGCAGCGGCTCTTCCAGCAATCGTGCGGCGGGCGCCTCGGCAAGCCCGGTTTCGCGCGCCAGGCGCGGGCTGAGTACCGGCCCCATGCGTTCCGGGGCGAGTTCGAACACCTGCATGTCCGCCGGCCAGGGCGGCGCGGCGAACCAGAGCAGGGCGTCCAGGCCGGGCCGTTGCGGATCTAGCTCGCCCTCGCTGGTGGACAGTTGCAGGCGCAGGTCGGGGAGGGCGCGGTTGAGCCGGTCCAGGCGCGGGATGAACCAGCGCGCCAGCAGGCTGCCGGGCACGCCGAGGACGAACGGCGCCTCGGCGGTCTGCCGGCGCAGTTCGGCGCAGACGCCGCGCAGGCGCTCGAAGGCGTCGCCACAGGCATCGCGCAGGCGAAGCCCGGCATCGGTGAGTTTTATGCCACGTCCTTCCTTGCCGAACAGGGGCACGCCGAGCGCCTCCTCGAGCAATCGCACCTGCCGGCTCACGGCCCCATGAGTGACGTGCAGCTCCTCTGCGGCCAGGCTGATGCTGTGCAACCGGGCGGCGGCCTCGAAGGCACGCAGGGCATTCAGGGAGGGCAGTTCGCGACTCATGGCCATGCGTGAGTTTTCCTGACAGGTTGGAGCAATCTTATCGGTTTCTTTTACGTCGCGGGGAGATTAGATTCTGCCCATACGTCATTTCCTGGAGCCCTCCATGACAGCCTATCGCAACGGCCCCGACGCCAAGGGCCTGTTCGGCCGCTTCGGCGGCCAGTACGTCGCCGAGACCCTGATGCCGCTGATCCTCGACCTGGCCCGCGAATACGAGAAGGCCAAGGACGACCCGGCGTTCCAGGAGGAACTGGCCTACTTCCAGCGCGACTATGTCGGCCGGCCGAGCCCGCTGTACTTCGCCGAGCGCCTGACCGAGCACTGCGGCGGGGCGAAGATCTACCTCAAGCGCGAGGAGCTGAACCACACCGGCGCGCACAAGATCAACAACTGCATCGGCCAGATCCTCCTGGCCCGGCGCATGGGCAAGAAGCGCATCATCGCCGAGACCGGCGCCGGCATGCACGGCGTGGCCACCGCCACGGTGGCCGCGCGCTTCGGCCTGCAGTGCGTGATCTACATGGGTACCACCGACATCGACCGGCAGCAGGCCAACGTGTTCCGCATGAAGCTGCTGGGCGCCGAGGTGATCCCGGTGACCGCCGGCACCGGCACCCTGAAGGACGCCATGAACGAAGCGCTGCGCGACTGGGTGACCAATGTCGACAGCACTTTCTACCTGATCGGCACGGTCGCCGGCCCGCATCCGTACCCGGCGATGGTCCGCGACTTCCAGGCGGTGATCGGCAAGGAGACCCGCGAACAGTTGGCCGAGAAGGAAGGGCGCCTGCCCGACTCGCTGGTCGCCTGCATCGGCGGCGGCTCCAACGCCATGGGCCTGTTCCATCCGTTCCTCGACGACGCCGGTGTGCGGATCGTCGGCGTGGAGGCCGCCGGCCACGGCATCGATACCGGCAAGCACGCGGCCAGCCTGAACGGCGGCGTGCCCGGCGTGCTGCACGGCAACCGCACCTTCCTGCTGCAGGACGCGGACGGCCAGATCATCGACGCGCACTCCATCTCCGCCGGCCTCGACTACCCCGGCATCGGCCCCGAACACGCCTGGCTGCACGACGTCGGTCGGGTCGAATACACCTCGATCACCGACGACGAGGCGCTGGACGCCTTCCACACCTGCTGCCGCCTCGAAGGCATCATCCCGGCGCTGGAGAGTTCCCACGCCCTGGCCGAGGCGTTCAAGCGCGCCCCCGGCCTGCCCGGGGACCACATCATGGTGGTGAACCTGTCCGGTCGCGGCGACAAGGACATGCAGACCGTCATGCACCACATGCAACAGGAGCACAAAGCATGAGCCGCCTGCAGACCCGCTTCGCCCAGCTCAAGCAAGACAACCGCGCCGCCCTGGTGACCTTCGTCACCGCCGGCGACCCGGACTACGACGCCTCCCTGGAAATCCTCAAGGGCCTGCCGGCGGCCGGCGCCGACGTGATCGAGCTGGGCATGCCGTTCACCGACCCGATGGCCGACGGCCCGGCCATCCAGCTGGCCAACATCCGCGCCCTGCAGGGTGGCCAGACCCTGGCGAAGACGCTGCGCATGGTCCGCGAATTCCGCGCCGGCGACAGCGATACCCCGCTGGTGCTGATGGGCTACTTCAACCCGATCCACCACTACGGCGTCGAGCGCTTCGTCACCGAGGCGAAGGAGGCGGGCGTGGACGGCCTGATCGTGGTCGACCTGCCACCGGAGCACAACGAGGACCTCTGCCACCCGGCCCAGGCCGCGGGCATCGACTTTATCCGCCTGACCACCCCGACCACCGGCGACGAGCGCCTGCCGACGGTGCTCGAAGGCAGCTCCGGGTTCGTCTACTACGTATCGGTGGCCGGCGTCACCGGCGCCAACGCGGCGACCCTGGAACACGTCGAGGAGGCGGTGGCGCGGCTGCGCCGGCATACCGACCTGCCGATCGGCATCGGCTTCGGCATCCGCAGCGCCGAACATGCCGCGGCGGTCGCCCGGCTGGCCGACGGCGTGGTGGTCGGCTCGGCGCTGATCGAGCGGATCGCCAAGGCCGGCGATACCGCCCGGGCGGTCAAGGATGTCCTCGCCCTCTGCGGCGAACTGGCGGAAGGCGTGCGCAACGCGCGTTGACCCGCCGCCGGCGGCATCGGCCAGGCGCGGACAGGGTTCGTCGCGCCTGGCCTTTCGGCGGACACCGCCAGAAAGGTGAGGAAACTTTCCTTCAATTTTCAGAAATGTCTTATTGTCCGACGACTCTGTCGAAGCCTTGAATAGCGCCTTTACCCCATAGCCAACGCATTCAAAGAAGGTTCGCATGAGTAAGGTGCTGATCGTCGATGATCATCCCGCTATCCGCCTGGCCGTGCGCTTGCTGTTCGAGCGCGACGGTTTCACCATCGTCGGCGAAGCCGACAACGGTGCCGAGGCCCTGCAGGTAGCCCGCAAGAAATCCCCCGACCTGGCCATCCTCGATATCGGCATCCCGAAGATCGATGGCCTCGAGGTGATCGCCCGCCTGAAGTCGCTGAAGCTGGACACCAAGGTGCTGGTCCTGACCCGCCAGAATCCGGCCCAGTTCGCCCCGCGCTGCCTGCAGGCCGGCGCCATGGGCTTCGTCAGCAAGCGGGAGAATCTATCCGAACTGCTGCTCGCCGCCAAGGCCGTTCTCGCCGGTTACATCCATTTCCCCACCGGGGCGTTGCGCAGCATCAACCAGCAGAGCCGGGACAACGAGGCGCGCATGCTGGAAAGCCTCTCCGACCGCGAAATGACCGTGCTGCAGTACCTGGCCAACGGCAATACCAACAAGGCCATCGCCCAGCAGCTGTTCCTCAGCGAGAAGACCGTGAGCACCTACAAGTCACGCATCATGCTGAAACTCAACGCCCATTCCCTGGCCGGCCTGATCGACTTCGCCCGCCGCCACGAGCTGATCTGAGGTCCCCATGCGAACGTTCGACCTGACCGCCGCGCTGGGCGACCGCGCCAACCAACCGGAGATCAGCCGCCTGCTCGTCGCGCAGCTGATGACCAGCAACAGCGAAGACACCCGCAAGCTGCGCCGCGCCCAGGAGCGCGAGCAGATCCAGGAACTCAACGAGCTGGCCCACCGCCTGGCCGGCATGGCTTCGCTGATCCATGCCCACGCGGTGGAACGCGCCTGCCACCACCTGGAAATCGCCTGCGGCGAAACCTCGGTGAGCAACCTGGCCGACGCCGTCGACGAGCTGGTGACCGCCCTCGGCGACCTGCAATGCGAGCTGCACGACTGGATGACGCTGACCGAGCCTCAGGGCGCGCGGAAGTCGTAGCTCTCCGCGCCTTCGTCGAGGATCGACAGGTCCAGCGGGCGAATGGCGCCCATCCACATGGCGCGGTCGCGGTGATCGACCAGGTCGTTGCCGGTGACCGGGTGGACGAACACCACAAGGTCCTGGCGATGGATGGCCAGCCAGGGGATCAGCTCGCCGAACAGCTCGGGAGCGAACGCCAGCTGGCAGCTCCAGTCCGGATGCGGCCCCACCGGCCGCTGGTGGACCCGTCCCATCTTCAGCGGAAATCGCCGCGCCGCTTCCTCGCAGAGCGCACGGGCGCGCTCGATGCTCTGCGCATCGAAGTACACGTGAGCGTGGAAACCCTGGATCCGCGGGGTGGAAAACTCGTTCATGCCGACCTCTTCAAGCTCCGCCGGCCTGCAGCTCCGCCCGCAGCCAGCCGACGAAGGCGTCGACCAGCCGCTGGCGCCGCTTGCGCTCCGGCAACAGTGCATAGTACCCGTATCGGGACAGGCAGCTCTCGCTGATCGGCCGGCAGAGCAGGCCCTGTTCCAGCAGGTCGTCCACCAGGTGACGCCAGCCGATGGCCACGCCCTGACCGGCGATGGCGGCCTGGATCAGCAAGGTGTAGTTGTCGAAGCTGAGCACCGCCGGAATCGGCTGCCGGTCGATCGCCAGCGCCTCGAACAGGGCCGGCCAGTCGAACCAGCGGCTGTGCTGCGCCGGTTTCAGGTGCAGCATCGGCAGCCGCGCCAGGTGTTCCTTGGCCAGCGGCAGCGGCAATCCTTCGAGCAGTCGCGGGCTGCACACCGGGAACACTTCCTCGCGGAACAGCCGGTGCGTTTCGCCATGCTTCGAGCGTCCGTCGCCGAACAGGATCGCCACGTCGATATCTCCGCGCGGGCCGGCCAGGCCGCGCTCGCTGGTGACCAGGCTGACGTCCAGGTGCGGATGGGCCTGGTGGAAGCGCGGCAGGCGCGGCATCAGCCAATAGGCGGCGAAGGCGTAGTCGGTGGCCACCTGCAGCACCTCGTGGCGCTGCCGCGCGCCCAGCGCGGCGATGCCGGCCTCGACCGACTCCAGCGCGGGCGCCACGTGACGCAGCAGGAGCAGGCCGGCATCGGTGAGCAGGATGCCCCGGTGCACGCGCTGGAACAGTTCGGTCTGCAGCTCCTGTTCCAGCCGCTTGATCTGCTGGCTCACCGCCGGCTGGGTGCTGCCCAGCTCCTCGGCGGCCGCGGTGAAGCTGAGCTGGCGGGCGGCGGACTCGAACACCCGGAGCAGGTCGAGCGACAGCGGCATGAGGCGAATCTCCCATAAGCCTGGCTTATCCAACGCATCCCGGCCCATGCGGTTTACCTGGATTTTCGATGCGTCGATGATCGATCCAGCACTATCGCATAACCTGATCGCATGGGATAAGCCGCTCGATGAAGACCCCGCCGAACATCCTGTTCATCATGGCCGACCAGATGGCCGCGCCGCTGCTGCCGTTTCACGATCCCCGCTCGGTGCTACGCATGCCCAACCTGTCGCGCCTCGCCGAACGGGCGGTGGTATTCGATTCGGCCTACTGCAACAGTCCGCTCTGCGCGCCCTCGCGCTTCACCCTGGTCAGCGGCCGGTTGCCCAGCCGCATCGGCGCCTGGGACAACGCCGCCGACTTCGCCGCCGACACCCCGACCTACGCCCACTACCTGCGTCGCCTCGGTTATCGCACGGCGCTGTCGGGCAAGATGCACTTCTGCGGCCCCGACCAGCTGCATGGCTACGAGGAGCGCCTGACCAGCGACATCTATCCGGCCGACTACGGCTGGGCGGTGAACTGGGACGAGCCGGAGGTGCGCCCGAGCTGGTACCACAACATGTCCTCGGTCCTGCAGGCCGGTCCCTGCGTGCGCACCAACCAGCTGGACTTCGACGAGGAGGCGGTGTTCAAGGCCCGCCAGTACCTCTACGACCATGTTCGCCAGCACGCCGGCCAGCCATTCTGCCTGACCGTGTCGATGACCCACCCGCACGATCCCTACTGCATCCCGGCGAGCTACTGGAACCTCTACCGCGACGAGGACATCCCGCTGCCGCGCCAGAGCTTCGCCCAGGAAGAGCAGGACCCTCATTCGCAACGCCTGCTGAAGGTCATCGACCTGTGGGACAAGCCGTTGCCCGAGGAACGCATCCGCGCCGCCCGGCGCGCCTACTTCGGCGCCTGCAGCTACGTCGACGCGCAGGTCGGCGCGCTGCTGGCGACGCTGGAGGAATGCGGGCTGGCCGACGACACCATCCTGGTGTTCTCCGGCGACCATGGCGACATGCTCGGCGAGCGCGGCCTCTGGTACAAGATGCACTGGTTCGAGATGGCCGCGCGCGTGCCGCTGCTGGTCCACGCGCCAGGTCGCTTCGCGGCGAGCCGGATCGGCGCCTCGGTATCCACCGTCGACCTGCTGCCGACCCTGGTGGAACTGGCCGGCGGCCAGGTCGACGCGCGCCTGCCGCTGGACGGACGCTCGCTGCTGCCGCACCTGCGTGACGGCAGCGGACATGACGAGGTGATCGGCGAATACACCGCCGAGGGCACCCTCGGCCCGCTGATGATGATCCGTCGCGGCGATTACAAGTTCATCTATTCAGAGCAGGACCCCTGCCTGCTCTACGACCTGCGCAACGACCCTCAGGAGCGCGAGAACCTCGCCGCCAGCCCGGCCCATCGCGGAGCATTCGAGGCGTTCCTCGACGAGGCACGGCGGCGCTGGGACATCCCCGCGCTCACCCGCGCCGTGCTCGACAGCCAGCGCCGCCGGCGCCTGGTAGCCGAGGCGCTGACGCGCGGCCGGTTGACCAGCTGGGACCATCAGCCGTGGGTCGACGCCAGCCAGCAATACATGCGCAACCATATCGACCTCGACGACCTCGAGCGCCGCGCGCGCTTCCCGCAACCCTGAGCACGAGGACACCTCCCATGAACCGGCTCCCCACTCGCCTGCTGGCCGCCACGCTGCTCCTGGGCAGTACCCCGCTGCATGCCGAAGACGCCGCCTGTGCCCGCGTCAGGCTCGCCGATCCGGGCTGGAGCGATATCGCGGTGACCAATGCCAGCGCCGCCTTCCTCCTGGAAAGCCTGGGCTACCGGGTGAAGATCGAGACCCTGTCGGTGCCGATCATCTACGGCGGCCTGCGCGATGGCCAGGTGGACGCCTTCCTCGGCGGCTGGATGCCGGCGCACCAGGACTACCATGAGCGGTTCGTCGCCAGCGGCCAGGTCGAGCGCCTGGGGCGCAACCTCGACGGCACTCGCTTCACCCTGGCGGTGCCACGCTACGTCTGGGATGCCGGTATCCATCGCTTCGAGGACCTCGCCAGGCAAGCGCAACGCTTCGATCGCAAACTCTACGGGATCGGCTCCGGCGCGCCGGCCAACCAGTCGATCCAGAAGATGATCGACGCCAACCGGTTCGGCCTCGGCGACTGGAAGCTGGTGGCCTCCAGCGAGCAGGCGATGCTCGCCGAGCTGGCTCGCGCCGAGAAGCGCCAGCGCTGGCTGGTGTTCCTCGGCTGGACCCCGCATCCGATGAACCTTCGCCATGAGCTGCGCTATCTCGACGGTGGCGAGCAGTACTTCGGCGAGCGCGGGCAGGTCTACACCCTGGCCCGCAAGGGCTACGCCGCGCAATGCCCGAACCCGGCGCGGCTGCTGGCCAACCTGCGCTTCGCGCTGGACATGGAGAACCAGATGATGAGCGACGCGCTGCAAGGCTCGGCGACAGCGGCCACGGCCGCCCGCACCTGGCTCAAGGCGCATCCGCAAGTGCTCGACGCCTGGCTGCGAGGGGTCACCGCGCGCGACGGCGGCGACGCCCTGGCGGCGGTGCGCGACCGGTTGTAGCGGCATGCGCTCGCGCCTGCTGCCGTTCCTCGCCTGGCTGCCGGGCCTGCGTCGCGGCGACCTCGGCCGGGAAGCCTGGGTCGGCCTGAATGGCGCGGTCCTGGCGCTGCCGCAATCGATGGCCTATGCGCTGATCGCCGGCCTGCCGGCGGCGTATGGTCTGTATGCAGCGATGCTGCCGGTGGCGATCGCCTGCCTGTGGGGCTCGTCGCGTTACCTGGTGAGCGGCCCCACCGCGGCGATCTCGGTGCTGCTGTTCAGTTCGGTGGCGCCGCTGGCGCCAGTGGGCAGCGCCGAGTACATCCAGGCGGTGCTGCTGCTGACCTTTCTCGCCGGTGCCTTCCAGTGGCTGCTCGGCCTCCTGCGCATCGGCTCGCTGGTCAATTTCGTCTCGCACTCGGTGATGCTCGGCTTCACTCTTGGCGCGGCGCTGCTGATCGTCCTCGGCCAACTGCCTTATCTGTTCGGCCTGCCCGCGAACGGCGAGGGCGCAGTGCCAGGACACGGCTGGCGGCTGCTGCGACGCGTCGCCGAAATCGACGGCCCGTCGCTGCTGGTCGGCGGTTTCAGCTGCGCGCTCAGCCTGCTGGTCAGGCGCCTGCGGCCACGCTGGCCAGCCTTGCCGCTTGGCTTGCTGGGCGGTGCCACGCTGGTCTGGGCGCTGCCCGCAACCTTCGCCTCGGTAGCCCATGTGCAGGCTCTCTCCAGCGCACTGCCGGCCTGGAGTCCGCCGGTCTTCGAAGCGCGAGCGATCCTCGACCTGCTGCCCGCGGCGGTGGCCTGCGGCATGCTCGGGCTGGTCACCAGCCTGTCGATCGCCCGCGCCCTGGCCGCGCGCCAGGGAGACGCGTTCGATGCCAACCAGGAGGTCCGCGCCCAGGGCCTGTCGAACCTGCTCGGGCCCTGGCTGTCGGCGAGCCTGTCGGCGGGATCCTTCACCCGCTCCGGGCTCAATCTGGAAGCCGGTGCGCGCTCCCCGCTGGCGGGTGTGTTTTCGGCGCTCTGGGTGGCCTTGCTGGCCGTGCTCGGTGCGCGCCTGATCGAGCATCTACCGTTGCCGGCGATGGCGGCGGGCATCCTGCTGATCGCCTGGGGCCTGGTCGACCGCCCAGCGCTCCGCGCACTCTACCGCAGCGGCCGCGGCGAATGCCTGGTGGCCGGGCTCACCAGCCTGGCCACGCTGCTATTGCCGCTGCAGAACGCCATCTACGCGGGAGTGCTGGCGTCGCTGTTCTTCTATCTCCGGCGTACCTCGACACCGCGCGTACTGCGCCAGCGCAACGACGAGGAGGAGGTGCTGCGCATCGAAGGCTCGATCTTCTTCGGCGCCTGCGACTACCTGCAACGCCTCATGCGCCAGAGCGACAAGCCACGGCTGGTGCTGGACGCGCGCCAGGTGAACTTCATCGACTTCGCCGGCGCCGTGCTGCTACAGCAGGAAGCCCGCCGCCTGCACGCCGAGGGACGCCGCCTGGTGTTGCGCCACGCCCGCCCGCAGGTGCGCGAAGCGCTGGGCCGGCAGGCCGACGAAGACTCCCGCCTGCATTACGAAGGCTGAAGTTCAGGGCACGGCCGGCGCCGGCGGCGCGCTGTCGCCGGGCAGCAGCTGCGGCGATTCGCGCTGCAGCTTGTCGCGCATCATCTCCAGTTGCCCGAGGGCGGCGCGAGCCTCGTCGATGTCCTCGGCGCTACGCTCGCCACCCTGTTCGGCCGCCTCGATGCGCGCGCGGATTTCCGGGATCTGCTGCACGCCGCTGGTATAGGCCTGCACCAGTTCGCGGGTCTGGCGTTCCTCGAAGGCCTGGTACCGCTTCGGATCGGCCAGCGCCTCCGCCGACGCGCCCTGGCGCGGTTGCAGGCCGCCGAGCGGCGGGCTGCGCGGGTCGCCCTCGTCGCGCAGCATTTGCATGAACAGGATCGCCTGCTCGCGGTCCAGTCCCGGCGCCGACGGCTGCCCGACGACGTGCCGGACCGCCGCTGGCGTCCGTGCCCGCTCAACCAGCGGCGGGTCCTCGACGGCGGCGGCCGCCATGGCCGTCCCGGCTGTCGGGGGAGCGGACGAGGAAGCGGCCGTTTCGGCGGATGGCATCCACAACACCCCGGCGCAGGCCAGGGCCATCGCCAGCCCGCTGCAGCCCAGGGCCACGCCGAGCCAGCGCTTCACAGCCCTTCCACCCGGGCGCCGGCCAGCAGGCCACGCAGTTGCGTCTCGAACTGCGCGGCCAGTTGTTCGCGGGCCACCGCCTGGTTCACCTCGAAGCGCACGCTGCGGTCGCTCAGCGGCAGCTGGCGATCCTCGCGGCTGCGCACCCGGACGATCTCGAACGCACCGTCGATGCGCATCGGCTGGGAAAGCGTGTCGGCCTTCTGGATCAGCGCGGTCTTGCGCAGCAGGTCGAGCTGGCCGTCCTGTGGGCGGATCAGGCCGAGATCGCCGGGAGGATCGCGGTCCCTGTCGTCGGCCAGGGAATGGCGGCGCACCGCCTCGTCGAAGGCCAGGCCTTTCTGCAATTCGGCATAGACCCGGTCCGCGCTCGCCTGGTCGGCCAGACGGATATGCGCCGCCTGGACCTGCGCGACGTTGCGGTAGCGTTCCAGATTGCGCCGGTAATAGGCCTCGGCGTCCTGGTCGCTGACCTTGGCGGCGAGCTGGCGCAACACATCGGACTCATGGTGGAAATCGCTGTAGAGGCCGATCTGGTGCAGGTAGCGCTGGCGCACCAGCCGGTCCCGCACCAGGGTCTTCAGGCCGCGTTGCTCGGCGGGGCCGAAGCCGTCCCGGGCCAGGCGGTACCAGAGATAGTCGCGGCGGAGGCGGGTCTGCACCTGGCGCGCCAGATAGGCGAGGTTGCCCTGCTGCAGCTCCACCTGGCCCTGGACGTTGTCGCCCTCGTATAGCGACAGCAGGTCGAGGGTCCGCGCCGGCTGGCCGGGGAACTGCCAACCGATCAGCTCGACCCCGGCCGCCTCGCGGCGCTGGGCCTCGCCCAGCACCAGGCTGTTTTCCACCAGGCCACGCGAAGCCGGCGCCAGCACCTGGCGCAGGCGTTCCGCGCTCAGCGGTTGCGGCTGCCGCAGGAACGGCCCGAGATCCTCGCGGTAACGCTTGCCGTACAGCTGTTCGAGCAGGTTGCCGGCCTCGATCTCGACACTGGCGTCGAGGTCGGCGCGGTTCTGCGCAGTGAGCTGGCCCTCGACCTCGCGCGCCAGCAGACGGTTCTCCACCAACCCGCGGCGCAACTGCCGCGGGTCGGTGTTGAACTTGACCCGCGACAGGGCCCGCTCCAGCAGGTCGATGCTTTTCCCGGGCAGCACCTCGCCGTCGATTTTCAGGTCCCGCGGCACTTCGCCGGGAACAGCCTGGGCGGCGCATGCCAGCAGGGCGAGCGCGACGCCGCAGATCGCGCGACGCCAGCCAGGGCGGCGATCAGAGAGCGGTTTGCGCATTGAAGCTGTTGGCTCCCTTGGTCAGCACGGTGACGGTCAGCGCGATGGACTCGGGTATCAGTTCCTTCGCCACCCGCAGACGCGTCTCGTAGCTGGTGTCGTAGAGCGGTTCGGGATGCGCGTAGGCGACCTGGCCGGTCTGGGTGAGCAGGTCACGGATACTCTTGCTCGGATCGTAGCGCCCCACCAGGTTGGCCACCGCCGCCGGGTCGTTGAGCTTCTCGCTGGCGTAGTGATCGTCGACCCAGCCTTCCCAGCTGGAATGGCCGTTGGCCGAGGTGATCCATACGTGGTGCGGCTGGGCCACGTCGCCGGTAGCGTGCAGGGCGTAGCCGATGGTCTGCAGCGAGGGCGCGGCGCGGAACTGGTCGAACCAGTAGCTGGCGAGGTTGTCGATCGGCTGGAAGGCGGCGGTCTGGAAGTCGCCGTAGTGCTCCTGCCAGTCGGAGCGGGTGCCCTGGCGGTAATGCGCCTCGGTGGTGTCGAAGTCCTCGCGCTTCAGCTCGCGGTTGTAGAGGTAGACCATGGCGTACCAGTCGACGTCGGCGATGCCGCCGTCGACCTTGTGGTAGCGGTAGTCGTAGCCGCCGTGGGGGTTGCCGTGGGAGTCGCCGTCGCGGGCCAGGTTGAGGAAGTGCCAGTACGAGGTGTAGTTGACGATGCCCGAAGCCGCGCCCCACAGCGGCGCGTGTTCGTAGCCGACCCACCAGCCACCGAGGCGGGTGTCCTTGAAGTCGTCCACGTCGAACGCCGCCTGGCCGAGGATCTCCCCGGCCTGCGCCTCGCCGCCGGCGGCGCTCACATAGAACTGGTAGGCCTGGCGCATCTCCTCGGTGGCGTAGGAGGAGTTCATGAAAGCCAGGGCGTCCTTGACGATGTTCTTGTGGGTCGGTTGCGACCAGGCGTTGGCCTGGCCGGCGATGGCGCAGATGCAGAGACCGGCAGCCAGGCGGGTGAGGGTTTTCATCGGCAGCGCTCGGAGAGTGAGAGAAGCCTGAAGTGTTAACCGGGTTTCGTGATTCCTACATGTCAGAAGAGCGCTGATTTGAGACTCAAGTCTCAAATAGCCACTGGCCACTCAGCCAGTTGCCAATTGCCGTCGCAGCGTCTCCAGCACCGGCGCCGAGGCCGGCCGCACGCCGCGCCAGAGGAAGAACGCCTCGGCGGCCTGCTCGACCAGCATGCCCAGGCCGTCCAGGGTTCGCGCCGCCCCGCGCTCGGCGGCCCAGCGGTTGAAGGCGGTCGCCTCCTTGGCGTACATCATGTCGTAGCAGACGGTACGGCCGCGCTCGATCACGCTTTCCGCCAGCGGCGGCACGTCGCCGGCGAGACTGGCCGAGGTGCCGTTGACGATCAGGTCGAAGGGGCCCTCGACGTCGGCGAAACCGCAGCCGCGCACCGCGCCGAGGTCGGCGAATTCGCCGGCCAGGGCCACGGCCTTCTCCGCCGTGCGGTTGGCCACCAGCAACTGCGCCGGCCGCTCGCCGAGGAACGGCGCGAGCACGCCGCGTACCGCGCCACCGGCGCCGAGCAGGAGCACGCGCCGGTCACGCAGCTGGACCCCGGCGTTGACCGTGAGGTCGCGCAGCAGGCCGGCACCGTCGGTGTTGTCGCCGCGCAGGCGGCCGCCGTCCAGGCGGACCAGGGTGTTCACCGCGCCGGCGCGGGTGGCCCGCTCGCTCAGTTCGTCCGCCAGCCGATAGGCTTCCTCCTTGAACGGCACGGTGACGTTGGCGCCCTTGCCCTGCTCGAAGAAGCGCCGGGCAAACCCGGCGAAGTCGTCCAGCGGCGCCAGTTGCGCCTCGTAGGCCAGCGCCTGGCCGGTCTGCTCGGCGAACAGGCGGTGGATCAGCGGCGACTTGCTGTGGCCGATGGGGTTGCCGAAGACACAATAGCGGTCCATGGGTCGGTCCTTTGCCGGAAGAGGGGCGGGACGGATGGTCTCGTCCCGGCGGTCGGGTCAGGGCTGGCCGGCGAGCCAGTCGCGGTCGGTGAGGAAGTACTCGGTCAGGCGCGCTTCCTCGCTGCCCGGCTCGGGTTTCCAGTCATAGCCCCAGCGTACCTGCGGCGGCAGCGACATGAGGATCGACTCGGTACGGCCGCCGGACTGCAGGCCGAACAGGGTGCCACGGTCGAACACCAGGTTGAACTCGACGTAGCGGCCCCGGCGATAGGCCTGGAACTCGCGTTGCCGCTCGTCGAACGGGGTGTGCTTGCGACGCTGGACGATCGGCAGATAGGCGTCGATGTAGGCGTCACCGATGGCGCGGATGAAGGCGAAGCAGGTATCGAAGTCCCACTGGTTGAGGTCGTCGAAGAACAGCCCGCCGATACCGCGCGGTTCGTTGCGGTGCTTGAGGTGGAAGTAGCGGTCGCACCATTCCTTGTAGCGCGGGTAGACGTCCGCGCCGAATGGCGCGCAGGCGTCGCGGGCGACCCGGTGCCAATGCACGCAGTCTTCCTCGCTCGCATAGTAGGGGGTCAGGTCGAAGCCGCCGCCGAACCACCAGACCGGCTCCTCGCCTGCCTTCTCGGCGCAGAAGAAGCGCACGTTGGCGTGGGAGGTCGGTACGTGGGGGTTCTCCGGATGGATCACCAGCGACACGCCCAGCGCCTGGAAACCGCGCCCGGCGAGTTCCGGGCGGTGGGCGCTGGCCGAGGGCGGCAGGCTGTCGCCGAACACGTGGGAGAAGTTCACCCCGCCTTTCTCGATCAGCGCGCCGTCGCCGATCACCCGCGTGCGTCCGCCGCCGCCGGCCGGACGCTCCCAGGCGTCCTCGGCGAAGCGGGCCTTGCCGTCTTCCGCCTCGAGGGCGGCGCAGATGCGGTCTTGCAGGTCGAGCAGATAGGTTTTGACAGCGGCGATACGGTCGGTCACGGAATTCACCTTGGAGCGGGGAGGCCGCGCAGGGCGCGGGCTGGCGACGAAACGAGGGGGCAAGCATATCACCCTGGATGGGTGGCCGGCGCTTGACGGCCGTCAAGCGGAAGGCTTGGATGAAAGCCGTTCCCCAATGCTCGCCGGTCCGGCGCGACCACCCGAGCCCCGACCCGAACAGGAGTTCCAGCATGGCCAAGCGCGTCCAGTTCGCTGCCTATGGCAGCCCCGAAGTCCTCGAATACCGCGACTACCAGCCCGCCGAACCGGGTCCCCGGGAAGTCCGCGTGCGCAACCGCGCGATCGGCCTGAACTTCATCGACACCTACTACCGCAGCGGCCTCTATCCGGCGCCCGGCCTGCCCTCGGGGCTGGGCAGCGAAGGCGCCGGCGAAGTCGAGGCGGTGGGCAGCGCGGTGACCCGCTTCCAGGTCGGTGACCGCGTCGCCTATGCCACCGGCCCGCTGGGTGCCTACAGCGAGCTGCACGTGCTGGCCGAGGACAACCTGGTGCGCCTGCCCGAGGCCATCGATTTCGAGCAGGCCGCCGCGATGATGCTCAAGGGCCTCACCACCCAGTACCTGCTGCGCCAGACCTACGAACTGCAGGGCGGCGAGACCATCCTCTTCCATGCCGCCGCCGGCGGTGTCGGGCTGTTCGCCTGCCAGTGGGCAAAAGCCCTGGGAGTGAAACTGATCGGCACCGTCAGTTCGCCGGAAAAGGCTCGCCTGGCCAGGCAACACGGCGCCTGGGAGACCATCGACTACAGCCATGAGAACGTGGCCAAGCGGGTGCTCGAGCTGACCGACGGGAAGAAATGCCCGGTGGTCTACGACTCGGTGGGCAAGGACACCTGGGAGACCTCGCTGGACTGCGTGGCGCCACGCGGCCTGCTGGTGAGCTTCGGCAACGCCTCGGGGCCGGTGACCGGAGTCAACCTGGGCGTTCTCTCGCAGAAGGGCTCGCTGTACGTGACCCGGCCGACCCTGGGCAGCTACGCGAACACCCCGGAAAAACTCCAGGCGATGGCCGACGAACTGTTCGGGCTGGTCGAGCGCGGCGCCATCCGCATCGAGATCAACCAACGCTTCGCCCTGGCCGACGCGGCCCAGGCGCATACCGAGCTGGCCGCGCGCCGGACCACCGGTTCGACCGTCCTGCTGCCCTGAGACGGCGGCCTCAGGCCGGGCGGATGACCTGCCCGGTCACCAGGTCGCGGATCAGGCTGGGGTTGCGCCGTCCGCCGAGGGCGCCGCCGAGGACGCCGTCCAGTTCGTCGTGGAAATACTGCTCGACCCGCAACCGGGTGCGCGCCGCGGGGCGCCCAGCCGGATTGGCCGAGGTGGAGATCAGTGGCCCGGTGAGGTAGCACAGCTCCTGTACCAGCGGGTGGTCGGTGACTCGCACGGCGACGCTGTCATGGACGCCGGTGACCCATTCCGGCAGGCGATCCTGGTGCGGCACCAGCCAGGTGTTGGGCCCCGGCCAGGTGCCGGCCAGGCGCTCCAGCCAGACGTCCGGCAGGTCTTCGAGCAGGAAGTCGAGCTGGTGGATGTGCGCGGCCACCACGATCAGGCCCTTTTCCACCGGCCGAGCCTTCAGCGCCAGCAGGCGGTATACCGCGTCCTCGTTCCACGGATCGCAGCCCAGCCCCCATACCGCCTCGGTGGGATAGGCGATCACGCCGCCCTCGCGGACGACCCGGGCGGCGCATTGCGCACGAAAGCTGCTGATCATCGACTCACTCCAGCGGACAGGTGCGCGAAGTGTACGGTGTCAGCCGGAGCGATGCACCCAGGTGCCGGCCTCGCAGGCGACCCGCCCGTCCAGCTCCAGCTCGGTGAGCGCCGCCAGCACCTCGGGCAGCGCCCAGCCGCTGGCGGCGGCCAGGCCTTCGCTGCTGTATGGCGCGACGCGCAGCAACTCCAGCAAGGGATGGGCCAGCGACGCTACAGGCGCCTCCGCTGGCCCCGCCTGCGTCCAGCCGCGCAAGGCCTCCAGGACGTGCTCGACGCTTTCCACCAGCAGCGCGCCGTCGCGGATCAGCTGATGGCAGCCACGCGCGCCCGGATGGTGGATCGAACCGGGGATGGCATAGACCTCGCGGCCCTGTTCCGCCGCCAGCCGCGCGGTGATCAGCGAGCCGCTGGCGGGGCTCGCCTCGACCACCAGCACGCCCAGCGAGAGGCCGCTGATGATCCGGTTGCGCCGGGGAAAGTTGGCGGGTAGCGGCGGACTGTCCAGCGGCAACTCCGAGACCAGCGCGCCGCCGCCCTCGACGATGCGCCGCGCCAGCGCCGCGTGGCGACGCGGATAGAGGGTGCGCAGGCCGGTGCCGAGCACCGCCAGGGTCACGCCGCCGACCTCCAGCGCGCCTTCATGGGCGGCGCCGTCGATGCCCAGCGCCAGTCCGCTGGTGATGGCGAAGCCGCCTCGTGCCAGGCTGCGCGCGAAACTCCGTGCGCTGCCCAGGCCGGCGGGGCTGGCGCGGCGGCTGCCGACCATCGCCAGCTGCGGCCTTTCGAGCGCCGTCGGTGCGCCTTCGACGAACAGCAGCGGCGGGGCGTCGCTCACCTCGCCGAGCAGCGCGGGGTAGGCCGGGTCATCCCACATCAGGAGGTGCCGGCGCGGCGCTTCGAGCCAGCGCAGGGCATCCGCCGCCCGCTCGCGCACCTCGGCGCTGCGCCTGGCAGCGGCGGCCTCGGCGGGCAGCCCCAGGGTGCGCCAGGCGCCAGCCGGCGCGGCGAGGGCGGAGGAGGCCGAGCCGAAGGCCTCGATCAGGCGCAGGAAGCGGATCGGCCCCAGTTCGGGCAGGCCATGCAGGCGCAGCCGGGCGTCCAGCTCGGCGGGGGAAAGGTTGTTCATTGCGACTCATCCATAGCAGGCAGGTCCATCGCTGACAGGAAGAGGGGAAGGCTCTGGCATCCCTCCTGGAAACCGTCGTATGAATTTTCCTTCCCCCAGAAAAGCGAAACCCCCGCCGGGGCGGGGGTTTCGACTCAGGGGTTCTGCACCCTGTCGGTGACCGAGAGGGGCCTGCTGGCCATCAGCACCAGGGCGTAGCTCAGCTTCTGGTAGGTGCGGAACACCATCAGCAGGCCGGCGCGCTCGTCGGGGATCTTCACCGACTCCCCGGTGACGCGATCGCGCACCGTCTCGCCGACCTTGTAGATGGCCAGCACGTTGCCTTCGGCGAGGCCGTCGCGCTGGCCACGGTTCAGGGTGACCACGTCGAACTGGCCGATCTGGGTCACGCCACGCGGCACGTCGATGATCTCGCCCTTCACCTCGCGGCTCGGCTCGCCGGGCATGAAGGTGGAGTTCACCGCGCGCTCCTCGGTGGGGAACAGGCGGTCGCCCAGGCGCACTTCCTGGGTGGTGCGGGTCAGCGCCAGGGTGGCGACGTCGCCCTCGGTGGCCACCACCTCGCCGCCGCCGATGTCGTCGGCGTTGATGCCGAGGACTTCCTTGGTCTTCGGATCGACGTAGACCTTGCCCTGGCGGAAGATGCCATAGGCCGGCTGGCCGTCGGCGAACTTGCCGCGGGCGTAGACGCGGTCGCCGGTGCCGCTGACGATCCGCTCGGCGTTGCCGGCGACGATGTACGGCGCAGCGGTGAAGGTCTTCTCGTCATCGACGATGCGATTGGCCAGCAGGAAGCTGTTGATCTTGTCCAGCGGGATGGTCGGGATCGCCTCGGCGATCGGCGTGCTGCGGATCTTCGGCGAAAGCTTGATGGTGCCGCGCGACTCGCCGCGGTTCAGCACCAGGCGCGGCTGGCCATCGATGTAGACCAGGCTGAGGGTGTCGCCGGGGTAGATCAGGTGGGGATTCTGGATCTGCGGGTTGGCGTGCCAGAGCTGCGGCCACTTCCACGGCTGGCGGAGGAATTTCCCCGAGATGTCCCACAGGGTATCGCCCCTGACCACCGTGTAGCGGTCCGGATGCCCTTCCCTGAGGTCGACCTGGGCCTGCGCCAGACCGCTCGCGGCAAGGAGCAGAAGGGCGACTAGTGATTTCCTCATGCAGTGAATCCCTTTATCATGTCGACATACGCGAAACGCCCGAAGCCCGCGAGAGACGCGGTCTGAAGCCGTTTTCAAGCTGCGCGCCATCTTAGCAGCGGATTTTCAATCGATTCCACAAGTGCATCACAAACGCATATGGCCATCCTGAACATTCTCGAATTCCCCGATCCGCGCCTGCGGACCATCGCCAAACCGGTGGAGGTGGTCGACGACGCGGTGCGCCAGCTGATCGACGACATGTTCGAAACCATGTACGAAGCCCCGGGCATCGGCCTCGCCGCGACCCAGGTCAACGTGCACAAGCGCATCGTGGTCATGGACCTCAGCGAGGACAAGTCCGAGCCGCGGGTGTTCATCAACCCCGAGTTCGAGCCGCTGACCGAGGAAATGGACCAGTACCAGGAAGGCTGCCTGTCGGTGCCCGGTTTCTACGAGAACGTGGACCGTCCGCAGAAGGTCCGGATCAAGGCCCTGGACCGCGACGGCAAGCCGTTCGAGGAAGTCGCCGAAGGCCTGCTGGCGGTATGCATCCAGCACGAGTGCGATCACCTCAACGGCAGACTGTTCGTCGATTACCTGTCCACCCTCAAGCGCGACCGCATCCGCAAGAAGCTGGAAAAGCAGCATCGACAGCAGGCGTGACCCATCACCAAAGGCTTGCCCCGGCAAGCCTTTTTCTTTTAGCGAGCCCCGCATGAGCCAAGCATTGCGCATCGTCTTCGCCGGAACCCCGGAATTCGCCGCCGAGCACCTCAAGGCCCTGCTCGACACCCCGCACCAGCTCGTCGCCGTCTACACCCAGCCGGACCGCCCGGCCGGACGCGGGCAGAAACTGATGCCCAGCGCGGTGAAGAGCCTGGCCCTGGAACACGGCCTGCCGGTCATCCAGCCGCCTAGCCTGCGCAGCGCCGATGCCCAGGCGGAACTGGCGGCGCTGCGCCCGGACCTGATGGTGGTGGTCGCCTATGGCCTGATCCTGCCCCAGGCGGTGCTCGACATCCCGCGCCTGGGCTGCATCAATAGCCACGCCTCGCTGCTGCCGCGCTGGCGCGGCGCGGCGCCGATCCAGCGCGCGGTGGAAGCCGGCGACGCGCAGAGCGGGGTCACCGTGATGCAGATGGAAGCCGGACTGGACACCGGGCCGATGCTGCTCAAGGTGGCCACGCCGATTGCCGCCGACGATACCGGCGGCAGCCTGCACGACCGCCTCGCCGCGCTCGGCCCGAAGGCGGTGGTCGAAGCCATCGCCGGACTCGCCGCCGGGACCTTGCGCGGCGAGGTGCAGGACGACGCTCTGGCCACCTACGCGCACAAGCTGAACAAGGACGAGGCGCGCCTGGACTGGAGCCGCCCGGCCGTCGAACTGGAGCGCCAGGTGCGCGCCTTCACGCCCTGGCCGGTCTGCCACAGCAGCCTCGCCGGGGCGTCGCTGAAGGTCCTCGGCGCCAGCCTGGGGCACGGCAGCGGCACCCCCGGGAGCATCCTCGAAGCCAGCCGCGACGGCCTCCTGGTGGCCTGTGGCGAAGGCGCCCTGCGCCTGACCAGGCTACAACTGCCAGGCGGCAAGCCGCTGGCCTTCGCCGACCTGTACAACAGCCGCCGCGAGCAGTTCGCCGCCGGCCAGGTACTCGGCCAATGAACCCGCGTCTCGCTGCCTGCCAGGCGCTGGCGGCGGTGCTCGCCGGACGCGCCTCGCTGTCCGGCGCGCTGCCGGCGCAACTGGACAAGGTCGCCCCGCGCGACCGCGGCCTGACCCAGGAGCTGGCCTTCGGCGCGGCGCGCTGGCAGCCGCGCCTTCAGGCGCTGGCCGCCCGCCTGTTGCAGAAGCCGTTCAAGGCCGCCGACAACGATATCCACGCCCTGCTACTGATCGGCCTGTACCAGCTGCTCTACACGCGGGTACCGCCGCACGCGGCGATCGGCGAGACCGTCGGTTGCGCCGACAAGCTGAAGAAGGGCTGGGCCAAGGGCGTGCTCAACGCCGTGCTGCGCCGCGCCCAGCGCGAAGGCGAGACACTGCTGGCCGAGGTCGACCGCGACCCGTCGGCGCGCCTGGGCCACCCGCGCTGGCTGCTGAAGGCCTTGCAGCAGGCCTGGCCGGAACAGCTCGAGGCACTTTGCGCGGCGAACAACGCGCACCCGCCGATGACCCTGCGGGTCAACCGCCGCCACGGCGAGCGCGATACCTACCTGGTCGAACTCGCCGAAGCCGGGATCGAGGCCCGCGCCTGCGACTACAGCCGCGACGGCATCCAGCTCGCCGCGCCGCGCGACGTACGCGAGCTGCCGGGCTTCGCCGAGGGCCGCGTGAGCGTCCAGGACGAAGCCGCGCAACTGGCTGCCGAACTCCTCGAAAGCGCACCCGGGCAGCGCGTCCTCGATGCCTGCTGCGCCCCTGGCGGCAAGACCTGCCATCTGCTGGAAATCCAGCCGGAACTGGGCGAAGTGGTCGCCGTCGATCTCGAACAGAGCCGCCTGCTGCGGGTCCGGGAAAACCTCCAGCGCCTGGGCCTCGAGGCCCGCCTGGTCGCCGCCGACGCGCGGGCGACGGGGGAGTGGTGGGATGGCCAGCCGTTCCAGCGCATCCTCCTCGACGCGCCTTGTTCGGCCACCGGGGTGATCCGTCGCCACCCTGACATCAAGCTGGCGCGCAAGCCGGACGACATCGCCGCCCTGGCGCAGCTGCAAGGCGAGCTGCTCGACGCCCTGTGGCCGACCCTGGAGGTCGGCGGCGTGCTGGTCTACGCCACCTGCTCGGTGATGCCTTCGGAAAACAGCGACGGTATCGCCGCCTTCCTCGCCCGCACCCCAGGTGCCCGAGAACTGGACCTGCCAGGTCCATGGGGCATGAAACAGGCCCATGGACGCCAGCTGCTACCGCAGGTGGACGGCCACGATGGCTTCTACTATGCCAAGCTGATCAAGATATCCGCCCGTTGATCGAAACCTGACGAGCCGTTTCCCGCCATGAAAATCATCATCCTCGGTGCCGGCCAGGTCGGCGGCACACTGGCCGAGCACCTTGCCAGCGAAGCCAACGACATTACCGTGGTCGACACCGACGGCGATCGCCTGCGCGACCTCGGCGACCGCCTCGACATCCGCACCGTGCAAGGCAAGGCCTCGTTCCCCACGGTGCTGCGCCAGGCCGGCGCCGACGACGCCGACATGCTGGTGGCGGTGACCAACAGCGACGAGACCAACATGGTCGCCTGCCAGGTCGCCTACACCCTGTTCAACACCCCGACCAAGATCGCCCGCGTCCGCGAACCGGCCTACCTGACCCGTACCGGCCTGTTCGACAACGAGGCGATCCCGGTGGACGTGCTGATCAGCCCGGAGCAGGTGGTCACCAACTACATCAAGCGTCTGATCGAGCATCCGGGCGCGCTGCAGGTGATCGACTTCGCCGAGGGCAAGGCCCAGCTGGTAGGCATCAAGGCCTACTACGGCGGCCCGCTGGTGGGGCAGGAGCTGCGCCAGTTGCGCGAGCACATGCCGAACGTGGACACCCGCGTCGCCGCGATCTACCGCCGCAACCGGCCGATCATTCCCCAGGGCGACACGGTGATCGAGGCCGACGACGAGGTCTTCTTCATCGCCGCCAAGGCCCACATCCGCGCGGTGATGGGCGAGATGCGCCGACTCGACGACAGCTACAAGCGGATCATCATCGCCGGTGGCGGCAACGTCGGCGAACGCCTGGCCGAAGCCATCGAGAGCCGCTACCAGGTGAAGATCATCGAACGCAGCCCGCTGCGCTGCCGGCACCTGTCAGACACCCTCGACAGCACCATCGTGCTCAACGGCAGCGCATCCGACCGCGACCTGCTGCTGGAGGAGAACATCGGCGAGACCGACGTATTCCTCGCCCTGACCAACGACGACGAGGCCAACATCATGTCCTCGCTGCTGGCCAAGCGGCTCGGCGCGAGCAAGGTGATGACCCTGATCAACAACCCGGCCTACGTCGACCTGGTGCAGGGCGGCGAGATCGACATCGCCATCAGCCCGCAACTGGCGACCATCGGTACCCTGCTGGCGCACGTCCGCCGCGGCGACATCGAGAGCGTGCATTCGCTGCGCCGTGGCGCGGCCGAGGCCATCGAAGTGGTGGCCCATGGCGATGCCAAGTCGAGCAAGGTGATCGGCCGCTCGATCAACGAGATCAAGCTACCGCCGGGCACCACCATCGGTGCCCTGGTGCGCGACGAGGAAGTGCTGATCGCCCACGGCGACACGCGCATCGAAAGTGGCGACCATGTGCTGCTGTTCCTGGTCGACAAGAAGTACATCCGCGATGTCGAACGGCTGTTCCAGGCCGGCCTGACGTTCTTCTGAGGGATTTCCGCCGGCGCCTCAGCGGGCGTCGGCGGAGCGTTTCAGCCTTTTCCCGCCAGCTTTTCAGATAAGTCCGAATGCCTTTGGCGAGCACCATCGCCACTCTGGACGGTTTTACCCGAAGCCTCCAGCCCCCATGCACTACGCCTCCATTTTCCGCATCCTCGGCGTCCTGCTGATGCTCTTCAGCAGCGCGCAGATTCCGCCGCTACTGGTCGCCCTGTTCTATGCCGAGCCGGTCTGGCAGCCGTTCCTGCTGGCCTTCGTCATCACCCTCGCCACAGGCGCCTGCATCTGGTGGCCGGTGCGCGGCGTACAGGAAGAGCTGCGCATCCGCGAGGGCTACCTGATCACCGCGCTGTTCTGGGTCGTCCTCGGCAGCTTCGGCGCGATTCCCTTCATGTTCTCCGAAACCCCGCACATGAGCCTCACCGACGCCCTGTTCGAGGCGATCTCCGGCATCAGCACCACCGGCGCAACGGTGCTCACCGGGCTCGACCGGCTGCCGCGGGCGATCCTCTACTATCGCCAGCAACTGCAATGGTTCGGCGGCATGGGCATCGTGGTGCTGGCGGTGGCGATCATGCCGATGCTCGGTATCGGCGGCATGCAGCTGTACCGCGCGGAGATGCCGGGTCCGCTGAAGGAGCAGAAGCTCTCGCCGCGCATCGCCGACACCGCCAAGACCCTCTGGCTGATCTACTGCGGCCTGACCCTTGCCTGCGCGCTGGCCTACTGGGCTGCCGGAATGAGCCTGTTCGACGCCGTCGGGCACAGTTTCTCGACCATCGCCATCGGCGGCTTCTCCACCCACGACGCGAGCATCGGCTACTTCGACAGCCCGCTGATAGAAGCGACCTGCATGTTCTTCCTGGTCGTCTCGGGAATCAATTTCGGCCTGCATTTCCTCGCCTGGCGCCGCCGCAGCCTGGCCCATTACCTGCGCGATCCGGAGTGCCGCGCCTACCTGTCGATCCTGCTCGCGGTATTCCTGGTCACAGCGCTGGCGCTGGTCTCCCAGCGCCACTACGAACAGCCGTTGCAGGCGGTCCGCTATGCCGCCTTCATGGTGGTCTCGATCGGCACCACTACCGGCTTCGGCCTGGCCGACTTCGCCACCTGGCCGACCTTCCTCCCGCATCTGCTGCTCTACACCACCTTCATCGGTGCCTGCGCCGGCTCCACCGGCGGCGGCATGAAGGTGATGCGCATCCTCCTGGTGTACCGCCAGGGCATGCGTGAATTCATGCGCCTGCTGCACCCCAGCGGGGTGTTCCTGGTCAAGCTCGGACGCCGGCCGATTCCCGACCGGGTGGTGGAGTCGGTGTGGGGGTTCTGCTCGATCTACCTGGTCACCTTCGTCGTGCTGATGCTGGTGCTGCTGGCCCTGGGCGTAGACCTGCTGACCGCCTTCTCCAGCCTTTCGTCATGCCTGAACAACCTCGGCCCGGCCCTCGGCGAGGCTGCCGCGCACTATGGCGGCCTGCCGGACAGCGCCAAGCTGGTGCTGGCCTTCGCCATGATGCTCGGCCGCCTGGAGGTGTTCTCGCTGCTGATCCTGTTCACCCCGGCATTCTGGCGCTACTGACGCCCCGGGCGGAGACAGGCAGAATGGCCGGCATCGACGGAAAAGGGCAGGACGATGATCGAAGGTCTGGAAAAGATGCTGGCCAAGGGCGTGGACAACGCGCTGCTGCGCTTCGGCCTCGGAAAGGGCTACCTGGATGCGGGCAACGCCGAACGCGCCGCAGAGCATCTGCAAAGCTGCGTGGAACAGGACCCCGGGTACTCCGCCGGCTGGAAGCTGCTGGGCAAGGCGCGCCAGGCCGGCGGCGACCTCGATGGCGCAAGGCGGGCCTGGGAGCAGGGGCTGAAGGCGGCCACGGCGCACGGCGACAAGCAGGCCGAAAAGGAAATGGCGGTGTTCCTGCGCAAGCTGGACAAGGCGAAGCCCTGACGAACCATTCGTAACCCTGGGCGCGGTCTCGATCTTACGTAGGGCGGATGGCGCAAAGGGTCATCCGCCAACCTCGCGGACCCCATATGGGCGTGAGGGAAATTGACATGACAGCACTTCCATGCGGACCTTTTCCCTCTCTCCGTAGGCTCGTTCCGCCAGCGCCGTAGCCTGTGTCCGGAACGGCCCGCCCCCCATTGAGATGCCTCGGGCAACCGCCTAGTTTCGACCTGTCGCATCGCCAACCGCCGAAAAGCAGTCCCGCATGCGACGCCGGACATCCCTCGCTTCTTTCGGAGTCACCCATGTCGAAACACACCCGTTACGCTCCTCCGCAGCTCCACTTCGAACCGGACCAGGCGCTCCTCTACATCTATCGGAACGCCTCCAGCGACGCCCTGTTCGAGACCGCTCAGGAACGCCTGAAAGGACTTGTCGGCCTCCTGCAGGCCCTGGAGCGATTCCGTACGCGTACCGGCGGCGACCTGTCGATCGGCCGCGCGACAGACATCCTGCACACGCTGGCGTCCGACGCGCTGACACTGCACATGGCCGCGCGCAACGTCGCCCCCTGAACGAAAAAGGCGCAGCGGCTACCTCCGCTGCGCCTCTTCATCAGTCTGGATGCGCATCAGGCGTCGTCGCTCCGCGGCCGTCCCGGCAGCATCTTCAGGATGCCATTGAGCAACATGCCGTAGAGCGGCACGAACAGCAGCAGGCTGATGCTCAGCTTCACACCGTAGTCCACCGTGGCGATTTCCACCCAGTGCTGCGCCATGAACGGGTTGTCGCTGCGCCAGAACGCGACGAAGAAGAAGGTGAAGGTATCCAGCAGGTTGCCGAGGATGGTCGAGGCTACTGGGGCGGTCCACCAGTGCCGTGATCGACGCAGGCGATCGAACACCTGGATGTCGAGGACCTGGCCGAGGACGTAGGCGAGGAAACTCGCCAGGGATATCCGCGCTACGAATGTGTTGAATTCCAGCAGGGCGGAGAGGCCGCGGAACGCAGCCTCCTGGAACAGCACCGAGACCACGTAGGAGGCGATCAGCGCCGGGAGCATCACCCGGGCGATCACCAGCCGGGCAGGGCCCTTGCCCATCAGGCGCACGGTGAGATCGGTGGCCAGAAAGATGAAAGGGAAGCTGAACGCGCCCCAGGTGGTGTGCCAGCCGAACAGGGTCACAGGTAGCTGCACCAGGTAATTGCTGGCGATGATGATGAATATGTGAAAGACGATCAGGCCGGCCAGGGTGCCGCGCCAGGCCGTCGGGGAGGAGGCTGACATGTACTGTCCTTTTTACGCGCTGGGGTGAGGGAACCCATGCCCGGCCCCATGCCGAGCGGCGCGCATTCTAGCCGATAACGGGCGGCGGATTCGCCCGTTCGCTGATCGATGGCAGGACCGTGGTTCCACGTGGAACATCGGGTTTCATTGATCGGCGAGGAAGCGCAGGCCGACGCCCTCGGCGTCGATGCGCACCACTTCCATGCGCAATACCGGCGCCTCGATGGGCAAATCCTGCACCTGGCCCGTAACGATGCTGCCGACGTCCAGTCGAAGAAGGTCGGGATGCTTCACGTAGACACCGGTATCGGAGAGATCGCGAGTCTGAGCCATCAGCTCGCCCAGTTGCGGGTGGCTGATCCGAATCCGGCATTTGATAGGGGTTCGTGGGTATTGTCGTTGGTTATCCATCGAGTCCCTCGGGGACCAGCGGGAGAGGTTGAGCATAGTACCCGGATATGAAAAAGGCGTCTTCCGACGCCTTTTTTTCAGTACCACTTCTTCTCGCCGTCCGGGCGGTTCTTGAAGCGCTTCATGCTCCACATGTACTGGCTCGGATAGGCCCGTACATACTTGGCCAGTTCGCGGCTCATGGCGGCCACCGAGACATCCAGGTCCTTGTCGTACATGTCCGCCGGCGCCGCTTCGAGGATCACCTTGTAGCCGCTGCCATCGGGCAGGCGTACCGCATGGAAGAACACCCCGCGCGCCTTGCCACGCGATAGCAGCTGCGGGACGAACTTGCTGATCAACGCCGTGGTGCCGAGGTAGGGCACGAAGAGACCGGCAGTACGCGCCGGTTCCGGGTCGGCGGGAATCCCCACGCAACCGCCTCTCTTCACTTCCTTGATCACGCTGAGGATGCCTTCCGGGGTCGAGGGTGCAACCCGATTGCCCAGCTGGACGCGCTGCTTCTTCAACAGTTCGTCCACCGCCTTCAGCTTCGGCGGACGATAGAAAATGATCGGCTTGGCATAGGAGCAATAGAAGTGGTTAAGCACTTCCCAGTTGCCCAGGTGACTGGTGATGCCGACCAGGCCGTCGCCGGACGCCAGTGCCTCTTCCAGCACCTCCATGCCCTCGACTTCACGGATGTACTTCAGCGACTTCTCCGGCGGCCAGATCCAGGCGCAGGCGCTTTCGGTGAGCGTCTTGCCGATGTCCATCAGGCTCTGCCCGACCAGCTTCTCCAGCTCAGTCTCGGACAGTTCCGGGAAGCACTTGGACAGGTTGATCCTCACGACCTCCCGTGACCGGTTCGGCAGCTTCCACATCAGCCAGCCAATACCGGCCCCGACGCCCTGTACAGCGCGCCAGGGCAACAATGCGAACAGGCGCAGGGCACCCACCACCAGGGCACCTTTGAATTTCTCCACGAAATACTCCTCGCTCGACTCGAACGCGCATTGTACGTCAGGAGCGAGGCGAGGGCGGCAGCCAAAGGCAGCGGCGCGTGTGTTGCTCCCCCAGCGCACGGATGTTCCACGTGGAACCTTCCAACGCCGGAGCGGGGCGCCGCTGTCGGATTCCTCCTCGGCGCATTGGCTGTTGTCGGCGTCGGCGGCGCAGCCTTAAGGCAGAGGAGGGGGCCGTGCTTCCTCGAAGCCCTGGCGACAGGCAAGGGCAGCCATTCCGCCTGCGCAAGCCGGACTAACCGGCAAGCTGGGCGTAGCGGTCGCAATCCCGGGTGTGGTCCATGACCATGCCGCTGGCCTGCATGAATGCGTAGCAGATGGTCGGCCCGACGAAGTTGAAGCCAGCCTTGCGCAACGCCTTGCTCATGGCCTCGGCTTCCGGGGTGATCGCCGGCACCTCGGCGCGCCCGGCAAAATGATTGATCTTCGGCTGGCCGCCGACGAACGACCAGAGGAATCCCGCCGGGTCATCCAGCTCCAGCCAGGCCTGGGCATTCTGCCGGGCGGCGTTGAGTTTCGAGCGGTTGCGGATGATACCGGGGTCTAGCATCAGCTCATCGATCTCCGCATCGCTCATCTGTGCCACCCGTTGCACGTCGAAGCCGAACAACACCGCGCGATAGCGCTCGCGCTTCTTCAGTACGGTGATCCATGACAGCCCGGCCTGGAAGCCCTCCAGCAGGAGCAACTCGAACAGCGCGTCGGGATCGCGCTGCGGCACTCCCCACTCCTCGTCGTGATAGGCCATGTAGAGGGGATCATCGTTGCACCAGAAGCAGCGTGGCATAAGGCTTTCCGTGATTTCCAGGGGATCGGGGGAACGGGCGAGGCGGTAAGGGAATCGGGTATACTTCCGCGTTTTGTATCGAAGCCTCAGCACAGGTGAATTTCGTGAGCCAGACTACGCCCGCCGTGCGCACCTTCCAAGACCTGATTCTCGCCCTGCAGAACTACTGGGCCGAGCAGGGCTGCGTGGTGCTGCAGCCCTACGACATGGAAGTGGGCGCCGGCACCTTCCACACCGCGACTTTCCTCCGCGCCATCGGCCCGGAGACCTGGAACGCCGCCTACGTCCAGCCGAGCCGCCGTCCCACCGACGGCCGCTATGGCGAGAACCCCAACCGCCTGCAGCACTACTACCAGTTCCAGGTGGTCCTCAAGCCAAACCCGGAGAACTTCCAGGAACTCTACCTCGGCTCGCTGAAAGCCATCGGCATCGACCCGCTGGTCCACGACATCCGCTTCGTCGAAGACAACTGGGAATCGCCGACCCTCGGCGCCTGGGGCCTGGGCTGGGAAATCTGGCTGAACGGCATGGAAGTCACCCAGTTCACCTACTTCCAGCAGGTCGGCGGCATCGAGTGCTACCCCGTCACCGGCGAGATCACCTACGGCCTGGAGCGCCTGGCCATGTACCTGCAGGGTGTGGACTCGGTCTACGACCTGATCTGGACCGACGGTCCGTTCGGCAAGGTCACCTACGGCGACGTGTTCCACCAGAACGAAGTGGAGCAGTCCACCTTCAACTTCGAGCATGCCAACGTGCCGAAGCTGTTCGAGCTGTTCGACTTCTACGAAAGCGAAGCCAACCGCCTGATCGAACTGGAACTTCCGCTGCCGACCTACGAGATGGTTCTCAAGGCCTCGCACACCTTCAACCTGCTGGATGCACGCCGCGCCATCTCGGTCACCGAGCGCCAGCGCTACATCCTCCGCGTGCGCACCCTGGCCCGTGCCGTGGCGCAGAGCTACCTGCAGGCCCGCGCGCGCCTCGGCTTCCCCATGGCCACCCCCGAACTGCGTGACGAAGTACTGGCCAAGCTGAAGGAGGCCGAATGATGAGCGCCAAGGATTTCCTGGTCGAACTGGGCACCGAAGAGTTGCCGCCAAAAGCCCTCAACAGCCTCGGCGAAGCCTTCCTCAACGGCATCGAGAAAGGCCTCAAGGCCGCCGGCCTCAGCTACTCCGCTGCGCGCTTCTATGCGGCGCCGCGCCGTCTCGCCGTGCTGGTCGAGCAACTCGCCGTGCAGCAGCCGGACCGGACCGTCAACCTCGACGGACCGCCGCTGCAGGCCGCCTTCGACGCCAGCGGCAAGCCGACCCAGGCCGCCCTGGGCTTCGCCAAGAAGTGCGGCGTGGACCTGGAGCAGATCGACAAGAGCGGTCCGAAGCTGCGCTTCAGCCAGACCATCGCCGGCCAGCCGGCCGCCGGACTGCTGCCGGGCATCGTCGAGACCTCGCTGAACGAGCTGCCGATTCCCAAGCGCATGCGCTGGGCCGCCCGTCGCGACGAATTCGTGCGCCCGACCCAGTGGCTGGTGATGCTGTTCGGCGACGAAGTGGTCGACTGCGAGATCCTCGCCCAGAAAGCCGGCCGCGAATCCCGCGGCCACCGTTTCCACAACCCGGACAACGTACGCATCTCCAGCCCGGCCGCGTATCTGGAAGATCTGCGCGGCGCCCATGTGCTGGCCGATTTCGCCGAGCGCCGCGAGCTGATCGCCAAGCGTGTGGCCGAACTGGCCGCCGAGCAGCAGGGCAGCGCCATCGTGCCGCCGAGCCTGCTCGACGAGGTGACCGCGCTGGTCGAGTGGCCGGTGCCGCTGGTCTGCTCCTTCGAGGAACGTTTCCTTGAGGTCCCGCAGGAAGCCCTGATCACCACCATGCAGGACAACCAGAAGTACTTCTGCCTGCTGGACGCCAACGGCAAGCTGCTGCCGCGCTTCATCACCGTCGCCAACGTCGAGAGCAAGGCGCCGGAGAACATCGTCAGCGGCAACGAGAAGGTGGTTCGCCCGCGTCTCACCGACGCCGAGTTCTTCTTCAAGCAGGACAAGAAGCAGCCATTGGAAAGCTTCAACGAGCGCCTGCAGAACGTGGTGTTCCAGGCCCAGCTCGGCACCGTGTTCGACAAGGCCCGACGGGTTTCCGGCCTGGCCGCCTACATCGCCGAACGCATCGGCGGCGACGCGCAGAACGCCGCGCGTGCCGGCATCCTGTCCAAGTGCGACCTGGCCACTGAGATGGTCGGCGAGTTCCCCGAGATGCAGGGCGTCGCCGGCTATTACTACGCCACCCACGGCGGTGAGCCGGAAGACGTGGCCCTGGCCCTGAACGAGCAGTACATGCCGCGCGGCGCCGGCGCCGAGCTGCCCTCGACCCTGACCGGCGCCGCCGTGGCGGTGGCCGACAAGCTCGACACCCTGGTCGGCATCTTCGGCATCGGTATGCTCCCCACCGGCAGCAAGGATCCCTACGCGCTGCGCCGCGCCGCGCTGGGCGTGCTGCGCATCCTGATCGAAAAACAGCTCGACCTGGACCTGGTGGCCGCGGTCCACGCCGCCGTCGAGCAGTACGGCGACAAGGTCAAGGCTGCCGGACTGGCCGAGCAGGTGCTGGATTTCGTGTTCGACCGCCTGCGTGCGCGCTACGAGGACGAAGGCGTGGACGTGACCGTGTACCAGTCGGTGCGCGCGCTCAAGCCGAGTTCGCCGCTGGACTTCGACCAGCGCGTGCAGGCCGTCCAGGCTTTCCGCCAGTTGCCGGAAGCCGAGGCCCTGGCTGCGGCGAACAAGCGGGTGTCGAATATCCTCGCCAAGTCGGAGGATGAGGTTCCGGCGAGCGTGGATGCCAGCCTGCTGGTAGAAGCCGCGGAGAAGGCCCTGGGCAGCGCCGTGGCGAACGCCGAGAGCGAAGTCGCTCCGTTGGCCGCGGCGCGCGACTACCGCGCGGCACTGGCTCGCCTGGCGGCCCTGCGCGAGCCGGTGGATGCGTTCTTCGCCGACGTGATGGTCAACGTCGATGACAGCAGCGTGCGCGCCAACCGCTACGCGCTGCTGGCCAAGCTGCGTGGACTGTTCCTCGGGGTGGCGGACATTTCGCTGCTCGGCTGAGCCTGTTCGCCTCGAAGAAAGGCCCGGCGTCCTCGCGACGCCGGGCCTTTTTTCGTTACAGGACCTTCAGGTACTCCAGCAACACGCGCTTCTCCTCGGCCGACAGGCTGCCGCCGTACTCACGGCCGCAGCGGCTGTTGCCTGAGTCACGCCGGTCCGTACCTGTCCATCGAGGATGGCGTGCTGGCGGCTGTGGCAGTGCCTTCAGCCAGGGCAGGGGGGCATCACCCGCGAGCCCTGGTCGCGGCTGTAGAATTCCTGGCGATGGCTCGTCGTTCCATCCGCGATGCTCCGGCTGGCTGAGGTAGAATCGACCCTTTCCGTTCATGGCCAACTGCGCATCGATGTCCCGTTCCCTGCTGATTCTCGACCGCGATGGAGTCATCAACCTCGACTCCGACGACTACATCAAGACCCTCGACGAGTGGATCCCGATCCCCAGCTCGATCGAAGCCATCGCCCGCCTGAGCAAGGCCGGCTGGACCGTCGCGGTGGCCACCAACCAGTCCGGCATCGCCCGCGGCTATTACGAACTGGCGGTGCTCGAGGCGATGCACGCACGCTTGCGCGAACTGGTCGCGAAGCAGGGCGGCGAACTCGGCCTCATCGTCTATTGTCCGCATGGACCGGACGACGGCTGCGACTGCCGCAAGCCGAAGCCGGGCATGCTGCGGCAGATCGGCGAGCACTACGGGGTCGACCTGTCGGGCATCTGGTTCGTCGGCGACAGCATCGGTGACCTGGAGGCGGCGCGGGCCGTCGATTGTCAGCCGGTGTTGGTAAAGACCGGAAAAGGTGTACGTACGCTGGGCAAGCCCTTGCCAGAGGGCACCCTGATATTCGACGATCTGGCGGCAGTCGCCAGCGCATTACTTCAGTAAGGTCAGAATACATGTCGACAGTGCAGGCCATCAGAACCGTCCTCTTTTACCTGCTGCTGTCCTCCAGCGCGTTCGTCTGGGGCACCCTCAGCTTCTTCATCGCGCCGTTCCTGCCGTTTCGCGCCCGCTACCGCTTCGTGGTGCGGAGCTGGTGCCGCTTCGCGATCTGGCTGACCCGCGTGGTCGCCGGCATCCGCTACGAGGTACGCGGCCTGGAGAACGTGCCCGAGCAACCCTGCGTGATCCTCTCCAAGCACCAGAGCACCTGGGAAACCTTCTTCCTCTCCGGCTTCTTCGAACCGCTCAGCCAGGTGCTCAAGCGCGAGTTGCTCTACGTGCCGTTCTTCGGCTGGGCCCTGGCCCTGCTCAAGCCCATCGCCATCGACCGCAGCCAACCCAAGCTGGCGCTCAAGCAACTGGCCAAGCAGGGCGACGAGTGCCTGAAGAAAGGCGCCTGGGTACTGATCTTCCCGGAGGGTACGCGCATTCCGGTGGGGCAGATGGGCAAGTTCTCCCGCGGCGGCACCGCCCTGGCGGTCAACGCCGGGCTGCCGGTACTGCCGATCGCCCACAACGCCGGGCAGTTTTGGCCCAAGGCCGGATGGGCCAAGTACCCGGGCACCATCCAGGTGGTGATCGGCCCGGCTATGCACGCCGAAGGCGAAGGCCCGCGCGCCATCGCCGAGCTCAACCAGCGCGCCGAGGCCTGGGTCAGCGAGACCATGGCCGAGATCAGCCCCACCCAGCAGCGGGTCAGCCATCCGGAGCCGTCTGTGGTTTCGTGAGGCCGCCGCAAAGGCCCCTTCAAGGCCTCCTGTGCGCCGATTCGATAAAAGAAGCCCCGCCGTAGCGGGGCTTCCTGTTTTCACGCGAGACCCAAGCACAGGCCGGCTGGCAACGACCGAGCGAACCGGCTGGCGTGTCCCGCAGCCCCAGACCGGTGGAACGCCCGCCCGGACACCGGGGTCCAGGGCGCCAATGCCGGCGGGTAGCTGGCGGACTCGATCACACTTCGGCAAGGCAGGCACGGGCCTGTATCCGGTTACCCGACCAAAAAAGAAAACCCCGGCGCCAGGCCGGGGTTGGGGTTTCCCTGAGGATCGGTCTGTCGACCTCTTACACGTCCAGGTTCGACACCGCCAGCGCGTTGCTTTCGATGAAGTCGCGACGCGGCTCCACGGCATCGCCCATCAGGGTGTTGAAGATCTGGTCGGCGGCGATGGCGTCCTCGATGGTGACCTTGAGCATGCGGCGGACGTTCGGGTCCATGGTGGTTTCCCACAACTGTTCCGGGTTCATCTCGCCCAGTCCCTTGTATCGCTGGATGCTGTGGCGCTTGGTGCCTTCGGCCATCAGCCAGTCCAGACCGTCCTTGAAGGCGCTGATCGGCCGCTTGCGCTCACCCTTCTGCACGTAGGCGCCGTCCTCCAGCAGGCTGTTCAACTGGTCGCCGAGCAGCGACACCGAGCGGTAGTCGTTGCTGGCGAAGAAGTCACGGTTGAAGGTGACGTAGCTGGACAGCCCGTGAGCCACCAGTTCCACCTCGGGCAGCCACAGGTGGCGCTCGCGGTCTTCGCGCAGGCTGGCCTTGTAGGTCAGGCCGGACTTCTCGGCGGCGCTCAGGCGCGCCTGGAATTTCTCCAGCCAGCCCTGCATCACCGACTCGTTGGCCAGGTCATCCACCGACACGGTGGGCAGGTAGATGAAGTGCTCGGTCAGCTCCTGCGGGTACAGGCGCGAGAGGCGCTTGAGGGTGGCGATCACCCCGCGGTACTCGTTGACCAGCTTCTCCAGCGCCGCGCCGGCCAGGCCCGGGGCGTGCTCGTTGACGTGCAGGCTGGCATCTTCCAGGGCCGACTGGGTCATGTACTCTTCCATGGCCTGGTCGTCCTTGATGTACTGTTCCTGCTTGCCACGCTTGACCTTGTACAGCGGCGGCTGGGCGATGTACACGTAGCCGCGCTCGATCAGCTCGGGCATCTGGCGGAAGAAGAAGGTCAGCAGCAGGGTACGGATGTGCGAACCGTCGACGTCAGCATCGGTCATGATGATGATGTTGTGGTAGCGCAGCTTGTCGATGTTGTACTCCTCGCGACCGATGCCGCAACCCAGGGCGGTGATCAGCGTGCCGACCTCCTGGGAAGAGAGCATCTTGTCGAAGCGCGCCTTCTCGACGTTGAGGATCTTGCCCTTGAGCGGCAGGATCGCCTGGGTCCGGCGGTTGCGGCCCTGCTTGGCGGAGCCGCCCGCGGAGTCACCCTCCACGATGTACAGTTCGGAGAGCGCCGGGTCCTTCTCCTGGCAGTCTGCCAGCTTGCCGGGCAGGCCGGCGATGTCCAGCGCGCCCTTGCGGCGGGTCATCTCGCGCGCCTTGCGCGCCGCCTCGCGGGCCCGCGCGGCATCGATCATCTTGCCGACCACGGCCTTGGCTTCGTTGGGGTTCTCCAGCAGGAAGTCGGCGAAGTACTTGCCCATTTCCTGTTCCACCGCGGTCTTCACCTCGGAGGAGACCAGCTTGTCCTTGGTCTGCGAGCTGAATTTCGGATCCGGCACCTTCACCGAGATGATCGCGGTGAGGCCTTCGCGGGCGTCGTCGCCGGTGGTGGCGATCTTGAATTTCTTCGCCAGGCCCTCGGCCTCGATGTAGTTGTTCAGGTTACGCGTCAGCGCCGAGCGGAAGCCGGCCAGGTGGGTGCCGCCGTCACGCTGCGGGATGTTGTTGGTGAAGCAGAGGATGTTCTCGTTGAAGCTGTCGTTCCACTGCAGGGCGACTTCCACGCCCACGCCGTCTTCTTCGCGCTGGACATTGAAGTGGAAGACCTGGTTCACCGCGGACTTGTTGGTGTTCAGGTACTCGACGAAGGCCTTCAGGCCGCCCTCGTACTTGAACAGCTCTTCCTTGCCGGTGCGTTCGTCACGCAACAGGATGCCGACGCCGGAATTGAGGAAGGACAATTCGCGGATCCGCTTGGCCAGAATGTCCCAGCTGAAATGAATGTTGCTGAAGGTCTCCGGCGACGGCTTGAAGTGCACCTCGGTACCGGAACCGTCGGTTTCGCCCACCTCGCGCAGCGGGAATTGTGGCACGCCGTGGTGGTAGACCTGTTCCCAGACCTTGTTGTGGCGACGGATGGTCAGGCGCAACTCATGGGACAGCGCGTTCACCACCGAGACGCCCACACCGTGCAGGCCGCCGGACACCTTGTAGGTGTTGTCGTCGAACTTGCCGCCGGCGTGGAGGACGGTCATGATCACTTCCGCCGCAGAAACCCCTTCTTCCTTGTGGATATCCACCGGAATGCCGCGCCCGTTGTCACGGACGGTGATCGACTCGTCCGTATGGATGGTGATGCTGATTTCGCTGCAATAGCCGGCCAGCGCTTCGTCGATGGAGTTGTCCACCACCTCGAACACCATGTGGTGCAGACCGGTGCCATCGTCGGTGTCGCCGATGTACATGCCGGGGCGCTTGCGTACGGCATCCAGCCCCTTCAGCACCTTGATGCTGGAAGAGTCGTACGTGTTGTTCTCGCTCATGCTTCACTCCCGATGGTCGTGGTCTGAGAGACTTTTCCATGTTCCACGTGGAACATGGCTACCGGCGTATCCGTGCGCCAGCCGTCTTTCAATAGTTGCAGGTCCACGCAGGTGATGAATACCTGGCAACCCAAATCTTCAAGCAAGCGGCAAAGAGCCATTCGATGCTGCTCATCCAGTTCCGAGGGCAGGTCGTCCACCAGGTAGACGCACTGTCCGCGCTTGGCGCGATTGATCAGATGCCCCTGGGCGATGCGCAGGGCGCATACCACCAGCTTCTGCTGTCCGCGCGAGAGAATCTCGGCTGCGTTATGACCCGCCAACCGTATGCGAAGATCCGCACGCTGCGGTCCCGCCTGGGTGTGGCCCATCTGCTGGTCGCGCAACAGGCTGGAGGCCAGGACGTCCTGGAGGTCCCGGTCCTTGTCCCAGCCTCGGTAGTAGCTCAGGGTCAGGTCATCCAGCGAAACCAACTCGGCGAGGGTTTCCTCGAACACCGGTTTCAGCGCTTGGATATAGCTTCTGCGGTAGGCATCGATCTCATCGCTGGCCAGGCTCAACTCCCGGTCCCAGGCCGCTTGCGACGCGGGGTCCAGTTTACCATGCCGGAGCCAGGAGTTCCGCTGGCGCAGCGCCTTCTGCAAGCGTTGCCAGACGGGCAGGAAGCGAGGTTCCACGTGGAACACTCCCCAATCGAGGAACTGCCGACGAATTTTCGGCGCGCCCTCGAGAAGGCGAAAGCTGTCCGGATTGATCAGTTGCAAGGGAAGGGTTTCCGCCAACTGAGCAGCACTTCGGGCGTTCTGCCCATCGATGCGGATGGTGAACTCGCCCTGGCGTTCACGGGAAATCCCGAGATTGCTGGCTATGCCATTGGCCAACATCACCTGGCCGAATACAGTGCAGGCCGCTTCCTCGTACTGGATCACCGGCTGCAGGCGAGCGCTGCGGAACGAGCGCGCCAGGCCCAGCAGGTGGATCGCTTCGAGCACGCTGGTCTTGCCGCTGCCGTTGTCGCCGTAGAGGATGTTGATGCGGGGGGAGGGGGAGAGGGTCACCGGGTGCAGGTTGCGCACCGCGGTGACCGAAACGCGGGTCAGGGACATTCAGCGTGATTAGAGGCGCATCGGCATGACGACGTAGGCGGAATCGTCATTGTCGGCCTCGTGGACCAGGGCGCTGCTGTTGGAGTCGGAGAGAATGAAGCGGACCTGTTCGGTACCGATCACGCCCAGCACGTCGAGCAGGTAGCTGACGTTGAAGCCGATCTCCAGGTTCCCGCCGTTGTACTCGACCTGCACTTCTTCCTCGGCCTCTTCCTGTTCCGGGTTGTTCGCCTGGATCTTCAGCAGACCGTTGGACAGCTGCAGGCGAATGCCGCGGTACTTCTCGTTGGAGAGGATCGCGGTACGGCTGAAGGCCTCGCGCAGTTGCTGACGATCACCGACCACCAGTTTGTCGCCGCCACGCGGCAGCACACGCTCGTAGTCCGGGAACTTGCCGTCCACCAGCTTCGAGGTGAAGGTGAACTCTCCGGTGGTGGCGCGAATGTGGTGCTGGCCGAGGACGATGCCGACCTCGCCATCCTGCTCGGTGAGCAGGCGCGCCAGTTCGAGGATGCCCTTGCGCGGGACGATCACCTGGTGGCGGTCCTGCGACGGGATCTGCGCGTCCAGCGAGCACATGGCCAGGCGGTGCCCATCGGTGGCGACGGAGCGCAGGGCGCCACCGTTCACTTCCAGGAGCATGCCGTTGAGGTAGTAGCGCACATCCTGCTGCGCCATGGCGAAGCTGGTGCGATCGATCAGGCGACGCAGCTTGCTCTGGGCGATGCTGAAGTTCAGCGAACCGGGGCCTTCCTCGACGGTGGGGAAGTCGTTGGCCGGCAGGGTGGAGAGGGTAAAACGGCTGCGGCCGGCCTTCACCAGGAGCTTCTGCTCTTCGACACGGATGTCGATCAGCACATCGCTGGGCAGGCTCTTGCAGATGTCCATCAGCTTGCGCGCCGGTACGGTGATCTCGCCGGGCTCGGCGGCATCCTCCAGTACCACGCGACCGACCAGCTCGACCTCGAGGTCGGTACCGGTCAGCGACAGCTGCTGGCCTTCGACCACCAGCAGGACGTTGGAGAGAACCGGCAATGTCTGGCGGCGTTCCACGACGCCGGCGACCAGTTGCAGCGGTTTCAACAGGGCTTCGCGTTGAATGGTGAAATGCATGGTCTAGTCCCTTGCCTCGTGGGCTGCGTCAGGTAGTCAGGGTACGCAGCAGGTTCTTGTAGTCCTCGCGGATATCCGCGTCGGATTCCCTAAGTTGAGCGATCTTACGACAGGCGTGCAACACGGTGGTGTGATCCCGACCGCCGAAGGCCACGCCGATCTCCGGCAGGCTGTGATTGGTCAGTTCCTTGGAGAGCGCCATGGCCACCTGGCGCGGACGCGCCACCGAACGCGAACGCCGCTTGGACAACAGATCGGAGATCTTGATCTTGTAGTACTCGGCGACGGTGCGCTGGATGTTGTCGATGCTGACCAGCTTGTCCTGCAGGGCCAGCAGATCCTTCAGCGACTCGCGGATCAGCTCGATGGTGATCGGCCGACCCATGAAGTGCGAGTGGGCGATCACCCGCTTCAGCGCGCCTTCCAGTTCGCGCACGTTGGAACGGATGCGCTGGGCGATGAAGAACGCCGCATCGTGCGGCAGTTCGATCTTGGCCTGCTCGGCCTTCTTCATCAGGATCGCGACACGGGTTTCCAGTTCCGGCGGCTCGACGGCCACCGTCAGGCCCCAGCCGAAGCGGGATTTCAGCCGCTCTTCCAAGCCTTCGATTTCCTTCGGATAGCGGTCGCTGGTGAGGATCACCTGCTGGCCGCCTTCGAGAAGGGCGTTGAAGGTGTGGAAGAACTCTTCCTGGGAGCGCTCCTTACGGGCGAAGAACTGGATATCGTCGATCAGCAGCGCGTCCACCGAGCGGTAGAAGCGCTTGAACTCGTTGATGGCGTTGAGCTGCAGGGCCTTGACCATGTCCGCGACGAAGCGCTCCGAATGCAGGTAGACGACCTTGGCGTTCGGATTCTTCTTCAGCAGATGGTTACCTACAGCATGCATCAGGTGGGTCTTGCCCAGGCCGACCCCACCATAGAGGAACAGCGGGTTGTAGCCATGCTTGAGGTTGTCCGCCACCTGCCAGGCCGCGGCGCGGGCCAGTTGGTTGGACTTGCCCTCGACGAAGTTCTCGAAGGTGAAGGTGCGGTTCAGGTAGCTGGTGTGCTTCAGCGCGCCTTCGACCTGGACGTTGCGCTCGGTGCGTATTGCCGGCGCGGCGCCAGCCGGCATGGCTACGGCCAGCGGATCGATGCTCGGTTCTTCCGCCTCGTAGGAGTCGGCCGTGACGCTGGAAACCGCCGCCACAGGCGGCAGCTCTTCGCGAGGAACCACGACCGGTGCGGCAGACACCGGCTGTACCGGCGCCGGCGGCGGTGCGACCGGAGGCGGGGGCGCCACGTGGGATTGCGATGGCACGATGGCGGCACGCGGGGTGCGGCTGCGCTTGCTGCCTATTAATAAGGAAAGCGCGGGCAATTGCCCCTCGCCGCGTTCACCGAGCAGTTCCAGGAGGCGACCGAGGTACTTCTCGTTCACCCAATCGAGGACGAAACGGTTGGGTGCATACACACGCAATTCGTCGCCTTCGGCTTCGACCTGCAAGGGACGGATCCAGGTGTTGAATTGTTGGGACGGCAGCTCATCGCGGAGAAGATCCACGCACTGCTGCCAGAGTTCCACGGACACGGATATCCCCCAAAGATTGGAAAGGCGGCACAACGAAAGAAGCGCCTATTGTAGCCGTATGGGCCGGACTTATCCACATGCCGATGCGCCGAGCACCCAAGCAAATCAAGACCTTAATAAAAGCAGGCCGACCGACGGACGGTCATCCTGAACTGTGTGGATAACCCTTGTGCCGCTGGGGGTACATCCCTGGTGATCGGCATGTGGAAAAAAGCCCTGTGGATAACCAGGACATCCATCCCCAGGCTTCGCGCAGGATCGAAACAGCCTCGCCACCGTTTCTCGACAACCTTTTGCCCATGGGAAATGCCCGGCCCTAATGGCTTTCAATGAGTTATACACAGAAACCGGTCCAGCCAAGAGCAATAACCGCTTCTATCCTTTAAAAGAAAAATGACTTCCCTGTATCTATCTATTACGTGGTCGCTGGTTGGAAATTGACCTGCCCGTTCGATTTCACTAGAATCGCCGGTCTCTTTAAA